>NZ_CP121668.1:1137500-5937500 GCF_029714425.1 Bradyrhizobium sp. CB2312
GAAGATCGATGTCGCCCGTCCCGTCCCGGTTCAAGGCGGGGCCGCTTTGGTCGAACTCTGTTTCGAAAACCGGCCGCGCCTAGCCTGCCTCTTTCGAGAAATTGAAGGAGTGGACATCGAGATGACAGGTCCCCGAATGAGAGAGTTCGGGGAAGCTCTCGCGTGGCTACACGTATTGATGCCGATGACCGTCGATGGATCGGTTCGACAAATTGACCCTATGGCGATCGGCAGGGTCGCTCAGCAAGCAATCAGGCCGATACCTGGCAGCACCGCTCTTTCGCAAGCGATAGAGCAACGATATTTCAGCGCATTCGAGGCTTCCTCGTACAGGGTTTGTCCACAAGGCTTGTGTCATGGTGACGCGTGGACTGGAAATGCGCGTGTCTCTGACGGCAGGATCGGCTTCTTCGACTTCGATGATTTCGGGCATGGTGCTTTCATGCTCGATCTCGGTACCGCCGCCTGGCATCTTCGAGAGCAGGGGGATCAATCCGACCCGCTCATTGACGCAATGCTTTCCGGCTACGAGGTCGTCAGGACGCTGTCGAGGGAGGAGCGAGCGACGCTCCCGCTGTTCGTGCAACTGGCAGAACTTCGCTCTCTGACATTCCTCGCTGAACATTGCGTTCTCAGCGCTGACATGTGGCTCGACGTTTTCCGCCGAGCGGAGAAGACACTTCGCTTCTAACAAGTCCGAGTCGGGCCGACAGAAGCCTTTGCGCACGCATGATCTGCCGGGTCGTTCCTCAGCACCGCTGCGAAACTCCACCAGGTCCTTGGGTGCGGGCAGAACCAGCTTGCCCTGCCAGTTGTGGTGATAGCGAGCTCTCGAACGTGGATGGACGAAAGCCGTAGCAAAACCGTAGGGTGGGCAAAGGCGCAACGCGCCGTGCCCACCGTCTTTCGACTCGGGCACGTGGTGGGCACGCTTCGCTTTGCCCACCCTACGATAGCTGCTTCAAACGCAAAAAGCCCCGGAGACAACCCCGGGGCTTTCGTCGTTTCGCCGCTTGCAGCGGGGCGCAACTACGTCCTCGTCCGCATCCGCATCATGAAGCTGTCGAAGCTGAGCTCCGCGACCTGCATCCAGGCCAGCGACTCGTTGCGGTAGGCGGCGAGGCTCGCATGCATCTTGCCGAAATGCGGGTTGCTCTTGGAGAGATCGGCGTAGATCTCGTTCGCAGCGCTGTAGCAGCCCTCCAGCACTTCCTGCGGGAAGGGTTTGAGGATCGCGCCGGCGACCAGCAGCCGCTTCAGCGCCGGCGGGTTGACCGCATCATACTTGCCCGTCACCCAGGTGAAGGTGTCGCGCGAGGCGCAGTCGATCGCGGCCTGGTAGTGCTTCGGCAACGCGTTCCACTTGTCCAGGTTCATGATGTTGTGGCCCTGGCCGGTGCCTTCCCACCAGCCCGGATAATAGTAGAACTTCGCCACCTTCACGAAGCCGAGCTTCTCGTCGTCATAGGGGCCGACCCATTCGGCGGCATCGATGGTGCCCTTCTCCAGCGCCGGATAGATGTCGCCGCCCGCGATCTGCTGCGGCACGCCGCCGACCTTGGCGATGATCGTGCCGGCGAAGCCGCCGACGCGGAATTTCAGGCCTTGCAGATCGGCCATCGACTTGATCTCCTTGCGGAACCAGCCGCCCATCTGAGCGCCGGTCGAGCCGGTCGGAATGCCGATCGCGTTGTGCTCCTTCAAGAGGGCGTTGAGCAGATCCTGTCCGCCGCCCCATTGCAGCCAGGAGATGTGCTGGCGCGTGTTGAGACCGAACGGCAGCGCCGTGCCGAAGGTGAAGGCGGGATTCTTGCCCCAGTAGTAATACAGCGCGGTGTTGCCCATCTCGACGGTGCCGTTGGACACCGCATCCAGCACCTGCAGGCCTGGGACGATCTCTCCGGACGCGAACGGCTGGATCTGGAATCTGTTGTCCGTGATCTCGGCGACGCGCTTGCAGAAATATTCGCAGCCGCCGTAGAGCGTATCGAGCGCCTTCGGCCAGCTCGCGGCGAGTCGCCATCTGACCTCCGGCATCGATTGTGCAACGGCTGGTGCGGCAACGGCACTCGCGGCAAGGCCCAATCCGCCCGCCGTCAGGAATTTACGACGTTCCATGCGCTTCCCCTCTCTCTCTCTGATGTCGAGTCCTCGACGAGGGATCGCGATCTTGGTGCCGCTTTGGTCTTCGCCGGGCAACCGACGTTTCGTTGTGTCCGAAATCTTGGTTTTTCCGGATCGCGATCAGGATGACCAAAGGGGGTGCGCAAAGCAAGCGCTCTTTGGTCGTGTCCCCGGCACGGCCGTTCAATGTTGCGCTGCGAACGCCGCTTCCATCGCCTTTCGAACCTTCACCGTCTCGTTGTTCGCGTCGAACTCCACGTCGCTCCAGCGCACCACCGCGCCATGCGCGACGTCACGCTTCAGCTTCACGCGATGCGCCAGGCCGATCGGCAGCGCGCCGGCCTTCAGGCTCGCCGCCGCAGGCACCAGCTTGCCCCACACTGTGTAGCCGCCTTCGCCGTCCAGCATCTCGCCGGCGCGCAAGGCACGCTTGGCGACCGCCGCGACGTCGCCGCGGAAGCCGTAGGGCTGCCCGGTCGGCTCATTGCGCAGCGCGGCCGACAGGATCGAGATGTTCAGCTCGAGCCCGATCAGGTGATAGGGCTTGTACATTGCAGCGTACCGCCCACTGGCATCGGTCTTCAGGCCGTATTGCCTGAAACAATCCGCTGCGTAGTCGTTCGGCGCCTCCAGCACGACATAGACGCCCCAGCGCAAATCGCGAAACACCGGCCGGCCATCGCGCTCGAGCGACGACACCACCTCCACCACGCCGGAGCGCTCCAGCACGCCGCCCTTGTCGCTGGGCCGCATGACATGCGGCAAATCGTCGACGCCGCAGGGCGGAAACAGCAGGCCGCCCGCGGGCACATCGAGCCCGCAGGCGTTGGCGATCGCGGCCATTTCGATCGCCGATTTGGTGCCGTCGAGGAAGGAGTTGAACATCTGCGGATTCATGCCCGCCGACTGCGCTTCGCCGGCGGTGAGGCCGTAATGCTGCCAGACGCCGTCAGGCGTCACGTCGTGATAGGCCGGCAGATATTTTGTCCCTTTGCCCGCGGCAACGACGCGAAAGCCGGTGGCGCGGGCCCAGTCGACCATCTCCGCTGTCAGCGCCGGCTGGTCGCCATAGGCGAGCGAATAGACGACGCCGGCTTTCCGCGCTTCCTCGGCGAGCAGGGGGCCTGCCAGCACGTCGGCCTCGACATTGACCATCACGATATGCTTGCCCGCCGCGATCGCGGCGCGCGCATGTTGGATGCCGACGGCGGGATTGCCGGTCGCCTCCACCACCACATCCATCGCGCCGCCGGCAATGGCGCGGGCACCGTCATCGGTGAAGACGGTCCTGGCGATGCGCTCGGCATCCCAGCCCACGGTGCGGCATGACTCGCGCGCGCGCTCGCGATCGATGTCGACGATGATGGGCACCTCCAGCCCTGGCGTGTGCGGCACCTGGGCCAGAAACATCGAGCCGAACTTGCCGGCGCCGATCAGTGCGACACGAACGGGCTTGCCGGCGGACGTGCGGGCCTGGAGGAGACGGAAGAGGTTCATGGGGGAATATTTCCAGTGCTACAGAATTTCGTGAGACGCGTGTTTCTATCAGCTCGTCATGGCCGGGCTTGACCCGGCCATCCACGTCTTACTGCAAGTGATCGTGTCGAGACGTGGATGCCCGGGTCAAGCCCGGGCATGACGACTGAGGATGTTGCGCGCGCGAACCTACTCCGCCGCCTGGCGCGGCGCCCGGGCGAGCCGCAGCAGCGCATCGTCCTCCACCGTCTTGATCGGCGCAAAATCGCGATGCGCGATGTACTCCGGCCGTGTTGGTGTGCGGATGTAGTTCGAGACCGCGTTCAGCGTCAGGTACACGATCTTGCGCGGATAGGGCGTGATGTTGCCGCTCGAACCATGCACGAGATTGCCGTGGAACATCAGCATGCCGCCGGGCTTGCCGGTGGGCGCAACGATGCCGCCCTGCTTGACGAGACGCGTCACGGTGTCCTCGTCCAGCGTCCATAGCGGGTAGGACGTGGTGGCGAGGTCGTGCGCGGCTTCGAGATCGCCGGCATTCTGGCTGCGGGGCACCAGCATCAGCGGGCCGTTGATCGGCATCACCTCGTCGAGGAAGATCGCAATGTTCATGGCACGCGGCTCCGGCATGCCGTCGTCGCGCTTCCAGGTGCCGTAATCCTGGTGCCACTGCCAGACATCGCCGGTGAAGGCCGATTTCGCGTTGATCTTGAACTGGTGCATGTAAACAGGCTCGCCGAACACCTGCTCGACCGGATCAATCATGCGCGGATGCGCGCCGAGGAGTCGGAATGCCTCGTTGTAGAGATGCGCGGCGAAGGCCGTGCGCGGCGCGCCGCTCTTCTCGCGCCAGACCTCCGGCCTGTTGGCGTCATAGATGCCGACCGCCTCGCGCGCGAGCAGGTCGACCTCCTCCTGGCTGAACAGCTCGGGGAGGAACAGCCAGCCCTCGCGGTGGAAGAACTCCAATTGCTCCTGAGACAGTTTCATGGATCGTCCTCCTGTTTGATTATTTGTTTTTTCTCTCGTCATGGCCGGGCTTGACCCGGCCATCCGCGACTTTGCTCCACGTACCGAAGAACGTGGATGCCGGGACAAGCCCGGGCATGACGGCGCGTGCTTTTGTCGCTACGCCGCCGCCTCGTCCGTCACCCTCAATCTCTCCTCAGTCATCCGTCCCGCCGTCTGCGCATGCGCCAGCGCCGCGCGCTCGGCGGCCTTCGCATCGCCTGCGAGAATGTGCTTGGCGATGTCGGCATGCTCGGCCCAGGCGCTGCCGCGATAGTCGAGCTCCGACAGCACCGCCGCCATCGAGCGGCGCATATGCGGCCATTGCGGCGCGATGGTCTCCTCGATCACGGGATTGCCGGCGAGCTGATAGATGGCGCGGTGAAAATCGACATCGAGCGTGATGAGCTCGGCGAGCGAGGTGTTGCGATCGATGCTCCGTCCGGCGGCTAGCGCTGCGTCCAGCCGTGCGCGTCCCGCCGCGTCGGCGCCCGCGCGCATCGCCGCGAGCCGCGCGGCCAGCGCATCGATGGCGCCGCGCACCTCGTAGAGCTGGCGGATGCGGGAGGGATCGAGCTGGGTGACTTCAAAGCCGCGCTTGCCGCTCTCGGCGACGAGCCCCTGCCGGTGTAGCAGATGCAGCGCATGCGACACCGGCTGGCGCGAGACGCCGAGCTTGTCGGCAAGCTCGTTCTGCCGGATGCGCTGCCCGGGTTGAAGCGTGCGGTCGGAGATCGCCTCCAGGATTCGGGCATAGACCTGGTCGATCAGGTTCGGAAGCGGGTCGAGAGGGATCACGCCGGCAACTCCGAAATTTAGCACGGAATACGGAATTCCGTATTCGAAAGTATAGCGGGAGGGGGAGGGCGTCAAGTCGGCGTCTAGGGCTTCTCTAACCCATTGATATTGCTAGCCCCGTCTACTGTGCATGGGGTTGTTTTCGCCGTTATGGCCTGGCGAGGTCGGGGTCCTATTTCTTCTTGCCCTGCTCGATCAGCAGCCGGCTCATCAGGTACAGCCGCGGCACGATCGAGTTGGTGTCGATGAACTCGTCGCGGGCGTGATAGCCGAAGCCGGCGAGGCCAAAGCTCTCGACCACGACCGCCTTGCCGCTGCGGCTGGCATAGCCGGCATCGGTGCCGCCGCCGGTCATCTCGGCGATGTCGAGCTTGCGGTCGATCTCGGCATAGATCGCCTGTCCCTCCTGCGCCAGCGCGCGGCCGCGCTCGCTGGCGACGAAGGGCGGGCGCCCCGGCGTGATGGTCACCGTCGTCTCGGTGTCGGGCACGAGCTTGTTCTTCAGCTTCTCGTCGAGCGCCGCCTGCAACTTGGCGACGCCGTCGGGACTGGTGAGGCGGACGTCGGCGCCGGCCTCGGCCTTCTCCGGGATCTGGTTGCGCACGGTACCCGCCTGCGCCGTGGTCCAGTTCAGCTGCGTGCCCGGGATCGACTTCGCGACGTCCTTCGCCTGCAGCAATTGATGCGCCAGCTCGATCAGTGCGTTGCGGCCGAGATCGGGCGCGGCACCGGCATGCGAGGCGCGGCCCTTCACCTCCATCTTCGCGGTCGCCGTGCCGCTGGCGCCTAGCAGCAGGCTCTCATTCTTCGCAACTGGCGCGGCCACCGTCGGCTCGCAGGACAGCACGACATCATGCTGGTCGGCAAGCTCCGCGATGATCTCGCCCGACCCGATCGAGCCGACTTCCTCGTCCGGATTGAACGACACTGTGAGCGTCGCGTAGTCCTGCCAGCCGGTGTCCTTCAGCATCTTGAGCGCATGCAGCACCACGGCGATGCCGCCCTTGTCGTCGGCGATGCCGGGACCGTAGATGCGGTTGCCGTCGACATGGTACGGCTCGCTTGCGAGGATGCCGCGCTGATAGACCGTGTCCATATGCGCGATCAGCATCAGCTTCCGCGTGCCTGATCCCTTGAACGTCGCGATCACCATGTCGGCGCGCGTGCCCGCAGTGGTCTTGCGCCGCTCGGTGCTGGCGCCCAGCGCCTTCAGGCGGGCTTCGGTGAAGTCGGCCATCGTCTTCAGGCCTTCGGCGTCGCCGCTGCCGCTCTCGATCATCACCATGTCGCGCAGGGTCTCGATCAGCAGCGCCTTCTCCTGCTCGGCGGCGGCCTTCAGTTTCTCGTCGGCAGCGGCGAGCGCGGTGCCGCTGCCGGCGAGGAGGCCGAGCACGGCGAACATGGAGACGTGGCGGGGTTTCATGAAAGCATCCTTTCGCGTATCGAGCGCCTGCAATCGCGCGATTGGACGGAAACGTAGCATCCGCACCGTCCGGATGCCACGCTCTAGGGCTCCAGCACCTCCACATCGAGCGCCGCAATCCGCTCCGCATCGGCCAGCGCCTCGATCCCGGCAATACGGTCGCCGCCGAACGTGACGCGCAGCGCGATGCGCAGCTGGCCACTGAGGATGACCGCAACGCCCATCTCGCCATCGACCAGCGCGGTCCGTGCCGCCTGGGCACGGCCCTTGTAGATCTGAGCGACGGCATCGGCGCCGCGGACCTCCGGCAGCGCGCCGAGCCGCACCGCGGCGTCGTCGGCACGGAAGACGACGCCGGGATCGAGCACGGCCAATAGCCCCTCGAAATTGCCCTCGCGCGACGCCTTGAGGAAAGCATCGACGATCTTGCGCTGATGCGACAGGTCCGCCTCGGGCACTGGCGCGCCCTGCACGCGCCGCCGCGCGCGGCTCGCCAACTGCCGCGAGGCGTCAACCGAGCGGCCGACGATCGGCGCGATCTCCTCGAACGGGACTGCGAACATGTCGTGCAGCACGAAGGCGAGCCGCTCCGCCGGCTGCAAAGTCTCGAGCACGACCAGCAGCGCCGCGCCGACGGAATCGGCCATCTCCGCCTCGCGCTCCCTGGTCTCGTCGACCGGCTCCGGCACATGCGGGCCCATCGGATCTTCCTTGCGCGACTTCCGCGCGCGCAGCATGTCGAGGCAGATGCGCGCGACCACGGTGGTCAGCCAGCCCCGGAGGTTCGCGATGTCGGATGTGTCGTAGCGGCTGACACGCAGCCAGGCCTCCTGCACGACGTCGTCGACCTCGCCGCGCGACCCCAACATGCGGTAGGCGACGGCACGCAGATGGTCCCTGTTGGCCTCGAACTGCCGCACCAGAAAATTTTCCTCGAAGCTTTCTTGGCTCATCGGTCACATCCCCTCATCGCGATCCGTCATGCCCATGACGAAGCCAATCCGGCCGATGTGACCGGAACCTTCGAAATTCGTGAAACGGAGACTCGATATGATGCACGCCCGCATGAATCACCCCGTCATGGTCCTGCCCGAAGCCATGAATGTCTTGCAGTCCCTCGGCAATTTGACCAAGCAGGGCCTGTCGGAAAAGCTCCTGGAACTGGTGCACCTGCGCGCCAGCCAGATCAATGGCTGCAGCGTCTGTGTCGACATGCATCCCAAGATGGCCCGCAAGCTGGGGGAGACCGACGAACGCCTGTTCGCCGTGTCCGCCTGGCGCGATGCGCCTTATTTCAGCGAGGCCGAGCGCGCCGCGCTGGCGCTGACCGAAGCCGTCACGCGGCTTGCCGATCGCGAGGACCCGGTGCCGGATGCAACCTGGAACGAGGCCGCCAAGCATTTCGACGAGCGCGAGCTGGCCACGCTGATCCTCTCGATCGCGGTCATCAACGTCTGGAACCGGCTGAATGCGACGATCAAGATGCCGGTGGGTGTGTGGAAGGTGTGAGCTTCTTCGCCTCTCCCCGCTTGCGGGGAGCGGCGCCTACTCAGCCAAGAACCTGCTCACCACCTCGCCGAATTCCATCGGCGCCTGCTCGAACATCCAGTGGCCGGCATTGGCGATCACCGCCGTCCGCGCGCCTGCAATATGCTCTGCCAGTACGCGCCACATCACCGACAGGCTTCCCGTGGTCGCGCCGCCGCCGATCAGCAGGGTCGGCGTCTTGATCGCCTGCGCATCGCTGAGCGTGTAGGGCCGGCGCTGCTCGTTGATCTGGCCGAGGAAGGTGAGCGTGTTGTCGCGCAATTGCTGTTTTGCGGCCCCCGGCACGCGCCGCCAGGAGCCGTCGCCCTCGATACCCTCGTAGAAATTCCGCAGCGCGCCCTCGATGTCGCCGGCGCGGATCATCTCGACCGAGCGCACCGTCTTTGCGGCGAGCGGCGGATGCGCAGGCGTGCCCTCTGGCAGCGGCAGGCTGGCGTCGAGATCGCCGCCGGGCTCGGCGAGCACCAGCTTGCGCAGCAGATCAGGCCGCGTCTGCGCGACACGAAACGCGATGTGGCCGCCGCGCGAATGGCCCATCAGATCGACGGGTCCGGGCTTCACCTGCTCGATGAAGGCGATCGTGTCTGCAACATGCTGCGCCATCTTGTAATCGTCGCCGACGGCGTCCCAATGCTCGGGAAAGAAATGTCGCAGGCTGACCGCGATCACCCGATGATTCCTAGACAGCGGGCCGAGTACCGAATACCAGGTGCGGAAATCGCCGAGCGTGCCGTGCACGCAGACCAGCGGACGGCCTTCGCCGACTTCGAGATAGGCCATGTCGTAACCGTTGACGCGGAATGTCTGCATGATCAGCTCGCCAGAAAATCCAGGACCACTTCGGAGTATTTTTGCGGCGCCTGCTCGAACATCGGATGCGTCGCGTTCGGGATGATCGCCGTCCTGGAGTAGGGCACATGCGCGGCGAGCGCATGCAGCACTTTTGGCAGCAGGCCCTTGGTCCGCGCGCCCAGGATGAACAGCGTCGGCATTTTGATGGATTCCGCATCCGCCTTCGAGAAGGGCGGGCGATCGTCGCGGACCTGACCGATCAAGGTGTAAGCGTTGTCGCGCAGGTTTTGCTTCACTATGGCTGGCAGCCGCGGCCAGGTGTTGGCACCCTCCAGCGTATCCACGAAGACGGCGAGCCCGCCATCGACATCGCCCGCCGCGATCTTGTCGGCCGAGGCCGTGAAGCGCGCAAGCAGCGGCGAGGGCCCGCCGACATAGTCAGGGTCGAGGCTCGCATCGAGTTCGCCGCCGGGCTCGGCGAGGATCAGCCGCCGTAGCAGATCCGGCCGCTGCTGCGCCACGCGGAAGCAGATGTGTCCGCCGCGGGAATGACCCATCAGATCGACCGGGCCGAGATCAAGGTTCTCGATGAAGGCGATGACGTCTTGGACATGCTGGGCAATCGAATAGGTGTCGCCGACGCCGTCCCAGCGTTCCGGGAAGAAGTGCCGCAGGCTGACAGCGATCACCCGGTGTCGCTGCGTCAGTGGCCCGAGCACGCAGCCCCAGACGCGGAAGTCGTTGAGCGATCCATGCACGCAGACCAGCGGCGCGCGGCCCTTGTCTTCGCCCACGTCGAGATAGGGCATGTCGTAACCGTTGACGTGGAGGCTTTGCATTCTGGGGGGCTCGTGAGAAGAGTGCGGAACTCCTGTGCAAGATTCCCGGAAACCGGGTGGATCGCAACTATTTCCAAGCCTAGATTTGAGCACAGATCACAGTGGGGGCATGCGAGAAGGACGCAAGCTCAGGAACCAAGCCATGACCGACCAGCATTTTGCCCTGTTCGACACGAAGATAGGCCTCTGCGCCATCGCCTGGGGCCCGCGCGGCATCAACGGCACGCAGCTCCCGATGGGCGGCGAGCAGAAGATCCGGACCCGCATCAGCCAGCGCCATCCTGACGCCAGCGAAGCCGAGCCGACGGCCGAGGTGCAGCAGGCGATCGACCGCATCGTCAACTTGCTCGCCGGTGAGCCCGACGATCTCACCGACATCCCGCTCGATCTCGATGGCGTGCCCGAGTTCAACCGCGGCGTCTACGAGATCGCCCGCGCCATTCCGCCCGGCAAGACCATCACCTATGGCGACATCGCAAAACAGCTCGGCGGCGTCCAGCTGTCGCGCGACGTCGGCCAGGCGCTCGGCCGCAACCCGTGCCCGATCGTCGTGCCCTGCCATCGCGTGTTGGCGGCGGGCAACAAGCCCGGCGGCTTCTCGGCGAATGGCGGCGTGGTGACCAAGCTGAAGATGCTGGAGATCGAAGGCGCGCTCGTGAACCACACGCCGAGCCTGTTTGATTGAGGGTGCGAAAGCTCGCTCGGCGTCATGGCCGGGCTTGACCCGGCCATCCACGTCTTCCTCCTCGGTAGAAGAACGTGGATGCCCGGGACAAGCCCGGGCATGACGGTGTTCGGTGCGGCCGCCTGCCCTAAATCTTCGTCGCCGTCTTCGGCCAATATCTGTCGCGCAGATGCCGCTTCACCAGCTTGCCCGTGGGCGTGCGCGGCAGCTCGGCTTCGAAGTCGATCGAGCGCGGGCATTTGATCGCGGAGAGGCGGCTCTTGCAGTAGGCGATCAGGTCGGCCTCGAGCGCCTTGCCGACGCGCTTCATGTCGTGCGGCTGCATCACTGCCTTGACCTCCTCGCCCATCTCCTCGTTCGGCACGCCGAACACGGCGACGTCGGCCACTTCGGGGTGAGTGATGAGCACGTCTTCCGTCTCCTGCGGGTAGATGTTCACCCCGCCCGAGATGATCATGTAGGATTTGCGGTCGGTCAGGAACAGAAAACCGTCCTTGTCGAGATAGCCGACGTCGCCGAGCGTCGACCATCCCTTGGCGTTGTAGGCCTTCTTCGTCTTCTCGGGGTCGTTGTGATAGGTGAAGGCGGGTGCGTCGGCGAAATAGACCGTGCCGATCTCGCCGACCGGCCGCTCCTCGTCGTTCTCGTCCAGAATCTTGATCTTGCCGACCACGGCGCGGCCGACGCTGCCGCGATGCTCCAGCCATTGCTGCGAGTTGCAGACGGTGACGCCGTTGCCCTCCGAGCCCGCGTAGTACTCGATCAGGATCGGGCCCCACCATTCGATCATCTTCGCCTTGACGTCGACCGGGCAGGGCGCGGCGGCGTGGATCGCGCCCTTCAGCGTCGAGACATTGTACTTGGCGCGGACATCGTCCGGCAGCTTCAGCATGCGCACGAACATGGTCGGCACCAGCTGGGATTGTGTGACCTTGTATATCTCGACCAGCTTCAAAAACTCCTCGGCATCGAAATGCTCCATGATGATGGAGGTGCCGCCGAGCACGGTCGCCATCATGTTGAAGCGCAGGGGAGCGGCGTGATAGAGCGGCGCCGGCGACAGATAAGTGCTCTCGGCGTTCATGCCGCACATGTCGGCGCAGAGCACGCGCAGGAACGCGTTCGGCTCGTCGATCTTGTTGCCCTCGAACGCCTTCTTGATGCCTTTCGGGCGGCCGGTGGTGCCCGATGAATACAGCATGTCGTAACCGGCGACTTCGTCCGCGATCGGCGTGGTCGGCTGCGCCGCGGCTTCCTTGTCGTAGGAGCGGAAGCCGGGTAGCGGCTCGTCCATCATGTAGAAGATCGGCTCGCCGGCAGCACCCTTGACCAGGTCCTTGATCTGCTCGGCGCATTTCGGTGTGGTGATGACGACCTTGGCGCCGCAATCGCCGATGATATAGTCGATCTCGTCCTGTTTCAGATAGCGGCTGATCGCGGTGTAATAGAGCCCGCTCCGCTGCGCCGCCCAGCAGATCTCCATGAAGGCGAGGCGGTTTTCCATCAGCAGCGCGATGTGGTCGCCGGCCTTCAGACCCAGAGAGCGGAAAAGTTGCGCGCCCTGGTTCGAAAGCTCGTCGAGCTCGCGATAGGTGATCGCCTTGCCGGTGCCGGCCATCTGGTAGGCGATCTTGTCGGGCGTCGTGCGGGCGTAGATGGAGGGGTGAGTCATGGCGTTTCCTCAAAACGCGAATGGCGAGTAGCGAGTGGCGAATAGGGAAGAAGGGTAAACCGTTCTTCGCCTACTCACCATTCGCTACGCGCCACTCACTACTCGCTTTTGCTTTTTTTACAGCCGTTCCACGATCGTCACGTTGGCCATGCCGCCGCCTTCGCACATGGTCTGGAGGCCATAGCGCTTGCCGCGCTGATGCAGGGCGTGGACCAGCGTCGTCATCAGCTTGGTGCCGGAGCCGCCGAGCGGGTGGCCGAGCGCGATGGCGCCGCCGTTGACGTTGAGCCTGCTAGGATCGGCGCCAGTGGTCTTGAGCCAGCCGGTCGGTACCGAGGCGAAGGCTTCGTTGACCTCGAACAGGTCGATGTCGTCGACCTTCATGCCGGCCTTCTCCAGCGCCTTCTTGGTGGCGTGCAGGGGAGCGTCGAGCATGATGACGGGATCGCCGCCGGTCATGGTCATGTGATGGATGCGCGCGAGCGGCTTGACGCCGAGCTGCTTGAGGCCGCGCTCGTTGACCACCATGACGCCGGAGGCGCCGTCGCAGATCTGGCTGGCGCTGGCCGCGGTGAGCTTGCCGTTCTCGGCGATCAGCTTGACGCCCTTGATGCTGTCGAGCGTGGCATCGAAGCGGATGCCCTCGTCGATGTGATGGGTGTCCTTGGAGCCGTCGGCGCGGGTGATCTCGAGCGGCACGATCTCCTTCTTGAAATGGCCGGCTTGCGTGGCCGCGATCGCGCGCTGGTGGCTCTGGAAGGAATATTCGTCGAGATCATCCTTCGACAGCCCGTACTTCTCGGCCATCATCTCGGCGCCGGTGAACTGGCTGAACACGATGTTCGGATATCTCGCCTCGATGCCCGGGCTCTTGTAGTGGCCAAAGCCGTTCTTGGCGGCGAGCTGCGAGGACAGGCCCATCGGCACGCGCGTCATCGATTCCACGCCAGCCGCGATCACCACGTCCATCGTGCCGGACATCACGGCCTGGGCCGCAAAATGCAGCGCCTGCTGCGAGGAGCCGCACTGGCGGTCGATCGAAGTGCCCGGCACGCTCTCCGGCAGTTTCGAGGCCATGATCGCGTTGCGCGCGACGTTGTTGGACTGCTCGCCGACCTGCATCACGCAGCCCATGATCACGTCCTCGACCAGCGCGGGATCGACCTTGGTGCGGTCGACCAGCTCGTCCAGCACCTTGGCGGCGAGATCGGCCGGATGCCAGCCGGCGAGGCGGCCCCCCTTGCGCCCGCCCGCGGTCCGCGCAGCGGCGACGATGTAAGCCTCGGCCATGTCGGTCTCTCCCTGGATTCTTCTGGATTGGTTTGGTTGTCGGGGGCGGATTTAAGGGGCGGGATATGGTTTAGTCAATCGATCAATTAACACTTGTGATGAGGCGCTGCATCGGCTTATCTGCGGCCCGCCTCAAGCGCCGAGAACAGGGATTTCCGTGACTACCAGCGTACCGAACAGGCTCCCCAGCGGAAAAAATTCCACGGCAGAGAAATTGCTCGTGGCCGCGAGCGAGCTGATGATCGAACGCTCCTCGATCGAGATCTCGCTCTCCGACATCGCCCAGAAGTCAGGCGCCAACGCCGCGCTGGTGAAATATCATTTCGGCAACAAGGACGGCCTCTTGCTGGCGCTGCTCGCGCGGGATGCCGCGACCGAGATGTCCAATCTCGAATATCTGCTGGCGCAGCCGATCACGGCGACGGCGAAGCTGAAGCTGCACATCGCCGGCATCATTCGCGCCTATTACCGGTTCCCATACATGAACCGGCTGATCCATTATCTTCTGCACGAAAGCGAGGCGGGCTCTGCCGACGAAGTCTCGAAATTCTTCGTCGCACCGCTATTGGATTTTCATCGTCGTCTGCTCGCCGAAGGCGTCAGCCGCGGCGAGTTCCGCCAAACCGATCCGGTGCTGTTCTACACCAGCCTGATCGGCGCCTGCGATCACCTGTTCTTCGGCCGGCACGCGATGTCTCGCGCGACCGGCGTCGGCCCGGTCACCGACGAAGTCTGCCGGCAATACATCAAGCACATGGAAACGCTGATCTGCGGCGGCATCCTCACGCAAGCCGGGGAAGCTGCTGCGGCCGGATAATCCGGCCAGAACTCTTCAAGTCTAGAGAAGAAACGCCCAAGGAAAGGTAGCCTGTCATGGAATTAAAAGACGTAGCCGTTCTCATCACCGGCGGTGGTTCGGGTCTCGGCGAGGCGACCGCCCGCGCCATGGCGGCCAAGGGCGCCAAGATCGGCGTGATCGACCAGAACAAGGAGAACGCCGAGAAGGTCGCAGCCGAGGTGAAGGGCGTCGCGCTCCACGCCGACGTCACCAGCGAGGAGCAGATCAAGGCCGCGATCGCGAAGGCGGAAGCCGCGCACGGCGTCGCCCGCGTGCTGATGAACTGCGCCGGCATCGGCGGCTCGCAGCGTATCGTCGGCCGCGACGGCGTCTATCCGCTCGAAAAGTTCGCGCGCATCATCAACGTCAACCTGATCGGCACCTTCAACTGCCTGCGCCTGTTCGCCGAGCGTCTCGTCACCATCGAGCCTGTTGGTGAGGAGCGCGGCGTCATTATCAACACCGCGTCGGTTGCCGCTTACGAAGGCCAGATCGGCCAGATCGCCTATTCGGCGTCGAAGGGCGGCGTCGTCGGCCTGACGCTTCCGGCCGCGCGCGACCTCGCCAGCCAGAAGATCCGCGTCAACACCATCGCGCCCGGCCTGTTCTTCACGCCGCTGCTGATGGGATTGAACGAGGAGGCCCGCAAGAGCCTGGGCGCCCAGGTGCCGCATCCCTCGCGCCTTGGCGATGCCAAGGAATATGGCGCGCTCGCCGTGCACATCGTCGAGAACGCGATGCTGAACGGCGAGACCATCCGTCTCGACGGCGCCATCCGCATGGCGCCGCGGTAGCTCTCTTCCCTTCTCCCCTTGTGGGAGAAGGTGGCGCGCGTAGCGCGCCGGATGAGGGGTTCTCTCCGCGGAGACAGACCCCTCACCCAAGGGAGTATGTGGTCAGCGACGTACATGCCCTCTCCCACAAGGGGAGAGGGCGCAATAACCGCCACTCAAAGAGCGGATGCAGGAGCGCCCCATGTCCCAACCGCTGCTGATCGAGCATGACGATGGCGTTGACCGGGTGACGCTCAATCGTCCCGAGAGTCTCAACGCACTCGATCCCGCGCTGATCGATGCACTCAACGTCTATTTCCAGGGTCTGCAGCGCAACCGGGAAACGCGCGTTGTCGTGCTGCGCGGCGCCGGCAAGAACTTTTGCGCGGGCCTCGATCTCAAGGCCGCGATGGCGCGCCGCGCCGGGCAGCAGAAGCCGCCGGGCGTTACGGAGTCGCTGGATTCGCAGCGGCGCATCGCCGACATCGTCATGCTGATGCGGCGCTGTCCGCAGCCGATCATCTCGCTGGTGCAGGGCGCGGCCGCCGGCGGCGGATTTGCGCTGGCGCTGGCCTCCGACATCCGCATCGCGACGAAGTCGGCACGGATGAACTGCGCCTTCATCAAGCTCGGCCTTGGCGGCTGCGACATCGGCACTAGCTATTTTTTGCCGCGGCTCGTCGGCGTCTCTGTGGCTTCGGAACTTATCCTCACCGGACGCTTCATCGGCGCCGAGCGTGCGCTTGCGGTCGGACTCGTCTCTGAGGTCGTCGACGAAGACAAGCTTGATGCCGCGGCTGAGCCCTACATCGATGCGATGATGACGGCCTCGCCCGTCGGGCTGCGGCTGTCAAAGGAATGTCTCGACATGAGCGTCGATGCAGGATCGCTGGAAGCCGTGATCGCGATGGAGGATCGCAACCAGGTCCTGTGCAGCCGCTCCGAGGAATTTTCGGAAGGCATCAGGGCCTTCCTTGAGAAGCGAAAGCCTGTCTATATCAAGCGCTGAACGACAAAGATCCGCAAAGGACAATAATTCCGGGAGACGCAAAATGAGTGGAAGCGCGGCGGCGGTCATGTCAAAGCCCGCCTTTCGCAAGGTCGAGTGGCTCGCGCGCGACATCGATGTCGAGCGCCGCGCCGACGGCACGGTGGTGCTCAAGTCGCGCATTCCGTTGCAACCTCACGAGACGCACATTCCGGCTTCGCTGGCGAAATGGGCCAGGGAAGCGCCCGAGCGCATCTGGCTCGCGCAGCGCGGCGGTCCGAACCGCGAATGGCGCAAGGTTTCCTACGGCGAGGCCAAGCGCACCGTCGATGCGCTGACGCAGGCGCTGCTCGATCTCAGGCTCGACGGACGCCCGGTCGCAATCCTCTCGGGCAATTCGATCGAGCACGCGCTGATGACGCAGGCCGCGATGCAGGCGCGCGTCCCCGCGGCTCCGGTGTCGCCGGCCTACTCCTTGATGAGCCACGATCACGTCAAGCTGAAGTATCTGTTCGACCTGATCAAACCGGCCGTGGTGATGGTGCAGGACGGCCCGACCTTCGAGAAGGCACTGAAGGCACTCGATCTCACCGGCGTCGCCGTCGTTCACGTCGCGCGGCCCTGCGATGGCGTCAAGAGCGTCAGCTTCGCTGAGCTCGCCGCAACGTCGGTGACCGCTGATGTCGAGGGCTCGATCGCAGAGATCACGCCCGACACAGTCGGCAAGCTGCTGTTCACCTCGGGTTCGACCGGCATGCCCAAGGCGGTCATCAACACGCAACGCATGATGTGCGCCAATGCGGCGATGATGATGCAGGTGCGGCCGCGTATCCCGGGCGGCCCGCTGCCGGTCGTGCTCGACTGGATGCCGTGGAATCACACCATGGGCGGCAACGCGGCATTCCATCCCGTTCTGGTCGACGGCGGCACGCTCTACATCGATGACGGCCGGCCGCTGCCCGGCCAGCTTGAAGAGACCATCAGGAATCTCCGCGAGATCTCTCCGACCTATTACGCCAACGTGCCGGCGGGCTACGCCGCGCTCGCGGCGGCGATGGAAAAGGACGATGCGCTGTGCCGCTCGTTCTTCAAGAACCTGTCGATCATGGCCTATGGCGGCGCGCGGCTGCCCGACGATCTCTACGATCGCATGCAGGCCCTCGCCGTGAAGGCCACCGGCGAGCGCATCGTGTTCTACACCGGCTGGGGTTCGACCGAGACCGCGCCGACCTCGACCGGCACCTATTGGGACACCGAGCGCGTCGGCCTGATCGGCCTGCCATTCCCGGGCGTGGAACTGAAAATGGTGCCGTGTGGCTCGAAATACGAGCTGCGCCTGCGCGGTGTTAACGTCACGCCCGGCTACTTCGGTCAGCCGGACCTGACGAGGAAGATGTTCGACGAGGAAGGCTTCTACTGCATCGGCGATGCCGGCATCTTCGTTGACGATGCCGATCCGGTAAAGGGCATCATCTTCGCGGGGCGGGTGGTCGAGGACTTCAAGCTCACCACCGGCACGTTCGTGCATGTCGGCTCGCTTCGCACCGATGCGATTGCTGCGGCGACGCCCGTCGTGCATGACGCGCTGGTGGCTGGGCAGGATCAATGCTCCATTGGCTTGCTCGCCTGGCCCAATCTGCATGCGTGCCGTCAGCTTGTCGGCAATCCCGAGCTGACATTCGAACAAGCGGTGAAGCATCCGGAGGTGATCGCCTGCTTCAAGCGAGGTCTCGAAGCGCACAACACCGAATGCGGGGGCGCCAGCAGCCGCGTCATCGCGCGCGCGATGCTGATGGTCGAGCCGCCGTCGATCGACGGCAATGAGCTGACCGACAAGGGCTACATCAACCAGAGCGCCGGCCTCGAACGCCGCGCCGCACTGGTCGAGCGGCTCTATGCGGAGCAGCCGGATCAGGATGTGATCGTGCTGCGATGAGAACGAGTGAATTCGTCATTCCGGGGCGCGCGTAGCGCGAACCCGGAATCCAGAGATGACCAGATCGAGATTCCGGGTTCGGCGCTCCGCGCCGCCCCGGAATGACAGCAAGTGAAAGGTAGCCGCCATGAACTTCGACTTCTCCGACGACCAAAAGCAGCTCCGCGATCAGGCGCGCAAATTCCTCGCCGAAAAATGCTCGCCCAAGGCGGTGCGTGTCGTGCTCGACGGCAAGGCGCCTTACGACAAGGAGCTGTGGAAGGGCCTCGCCGAGATGGGTTTTCTCGGCGTCGCGATCCCGGAAGAGTTTGGTGGCGCGGGCGCCGGTCATCTCGAACTCTGCGTGATCGCGGAAGAGATGGGCCGGGCCAATGCGCCGGTGCCGTTCTCCTCGACCGTCTATCTTGCCGCCGAAGCGCTGCTCATCGCCGGCAGCGACGCGCAGAAGAAGAAATGGCTGCCCGCGATCGCATCGGGCGATGCGATCGGCACGCTGGCGCTGTTCGAGGGCAAGGGCAATCCGGCGCCGAAGAACGTCGAGCTCACGGCGGCGAATGGCGTGCTCAACGGCGTCAAGAAGCCGGTGGCCGATGGCGCGATCGCCGACTTCGCGGTCGTTGCGGCGCGCACGGGATCGAGTGGGCGCGAAGGCGACATCTCGCTGTTCCTGGTCGACCTCAGGGACGGCGGCGTCGAGGTGAAGAGTCTCACCAATCTCGATCCAACCCGCGGGCAGGCTGAGCTCACTTTCAGGGATTGCAAGGCCGAGCCGCTGGGTGCAGCCGGCGAAGGCTGGAGCATCTTGACCCAAGTGCTCGACCGCGCGGCGGTGCTGTGTGCCTTCGAGCAGGTCGGTGGCTCCGACCGCGCGCTGGAGATGGGCCGTGACTACGCGCTCGACCGCATCGCGTTCGGCCGTCAGATCGGATCGTTCCAGGCGGTCAAGCACATGCTCGCCGACATGTATGTCTCGGCGACGCTGGCGCGTTCCAACAGCTATTACGGCGCCTGGGCGCTCTCGACCAACGCAGCCGAGTTGCCGGAAGCGGCAGCCGCCGCGCGCATCAGCGCGACGCAGGCGTTCCAGCATTGCGCCAAGAACAACATCCAGGTTCACGGCGGCATGGGTTTCACCTGGGAGTTCGACTGCCACATGTACTACCGCCGCGCCAACGCCATGGCGCTGGGCTTGGGCAGCCTCTCCTATTGGGAAGACCAGCTGATCGACCGCATGCGGAAGAAGAACGCGGCGTAACGACAGTGCGTAGGATGGGTAGAGCGAAGCGAAACCCATCGCCACGCAAGGATTGGAAGAGATGGGTTTCGCTGCGCTCTACCCATCCTACGAGATGAACGGCGCGGCCGAGGACTGAGAACCATGAACTTCGACGACACCCCGCAGGAAGCCGAGTTCCGCGCAACTGCTCGCGCCTGGATCGGCGCCAATGCGCCCAAGCAATACGAGGAAGAGCTGCGCAAATCCTCGCTCGGCCGCACCGTGCTCAAGAACGCCAACATTCTGGAGGTCGCAAAAGCCTGGCAGAAGAAAAAGGCTGATGCCGGCTGGGCCTGCCTGCACTGGCCGAAGGAATATGGCGGCCGCGGCTCATCGCCGATCGAGCGCGTGATCTGGCAGCAGGAAGAAGGGCCGTTCGGCCAGCTGTCCCGCATGTTCATCATCGGCCACGGCATGTGCGGACCGACCATGATGGCGTTCGCGCGCGAGGAGCATAAGCGCACCTACCTGCCGCCGCTCGCTTCGGGCGAGAAGGTGTGGTGCCAGCTGTTCTCCGAGCCCGCTGGCGGCTCCGACGTGGCCGGCCTGCGCACGCGTGCGGAAAAGGACGGCGACGACTGGATCATCAACGGCCAGAAGATCTGGACCTCGGGCGCGCATTATTCCGACTATGGCATCTTGCTCACCCGCACGGATCCGACCGTGCCCAAGCACAAGGGCCTCACCATGTTCTTCCTGGACATGAAGAGCCCTGGTGTCGAGGTGCGGCCGATCAAGCAGGCGAGCGGCGCTTCCGACTTCAACGAGGTCTATTTCACCAATGTCCGCATCCCCGATCATCAGCGCCTCGGCGAGGTCGGTGATGGCTGGAACGTTTCGCTGACCACGCTGATGAACGAGCGCAGCGCGATCGGCGCGGCCGTCTCGACCGGTTTCCCTGAATTGTTCGAATATTGCTCCAGCCTGATGCTCGACGACGGTCCGGCGATCGAGGACCGCGCGGTGCGCTCGAAGCTCGCGAACTGGGCGGTGAAGGCGAGCGGGCTGAAATACACCAGCATGCGCGCGATCTCGGCGCTGTCGAAAGGCGAGCGTCCGGGTCCGGAAAATTCCATCGGCAAGCTGGTTGCGGGCTCGATGATCCAGGACGTCGCGACCTACGCGCTGGATCTGCAGGGCGCGGCGGGCGTGGTTAGCGGCGAGGATGCCGAGCTCGCCGGCCGTTTCCAGGCGATGCTGCTGCGCGCGCCGGGCACGCGTGTCGAAGGCGGCACCGACGAGATCATGCGCAACATCATCGCCGAGCGGGTCTTGGGCCTGCCCGGCGATATCCGTGTCGACAAGGACGTGCCGTTCAACAAGATCCCGACGAAGGGCAGATGAAATCGTAGGGTGGGCAAAGCGAAGCGTGCCCACCTCTAGAAGGCGGTGGGCACGCTTCGCTTTGCCCACCCTACGAAGAAAAGGGAAGCGCCAATGAATTTCGACGACACCCCGCAGGAAGCCGCGTTCCGCGAGACCGCACGCAAATGGGTCGAGGCCAATGCGCCGAAGGAGCTGCATGCCGAGCTGTCGAAGTCCTCGCTCGGCCGCATCCGGCTTGCCAAGCATGACATCGTCGATGTCGGCAAGGCCTGGCAGAAGAAGAAGTTCGAAGGCAATTGGGCCTGCCTGCATTGGCCGAAGGAATATGGCGGCCGCGGCGCGACGCCGATCGAGCGCGTGATCTGGCAGCAGGAGGAGGGCGTCTACGGCAAGCTGACGCAGCCGTTCCAGATCGGCGAGGGCATGTGCGGTCCGACCGTGATGGCCTTCGGCAGCGAAGATGCAAAACGCCGGTACCTGCCAAAGCTCGCCTCGGGCGAGGAGATCTGGTGCCAGTTGTTCTCCGAGCCCTCAGCCGGCTCGGACGTCGCGGGGCTTCGCACCCGCGCGGAGAAGAAGGGCGACAATTGGGTCGTCAACGGCCAGAAGATCTGGACTTCCGGCGCGCATTATTCCGACTATGGCCTCCTGATCGCGCGCACCGATCCGAATGTGCCCAAGCACAAGGGACTCACCATGTTCTTCCTGGACATGAAGAGCCCGGGCGTCGAGGTGCGACCGATCAAGCAGGCCAACGGCATGCAGGAGTTCAACGAGGTCTATTTCACCGACGTCATCATCCCCGACAGCCAGCGTCTCGGCGCGGTCGGCGAGGGCTGGAGCGTGTCGCTGACGACGCTGATGAACGAGCGCATGTCGATCGGCGCGCGGCTCGCGACCGGCGTGCCTGAGATGTTCGAGTTCTGCGCGAACCTGATGCTGGAGGACGGGCTCGCCATCGACGATCCCGCCGTGCGCTCGAAGCTAGCAAGCTGGGCGGCGAAGTCGAGCGGGCTGAAATATACCAGCTATCGTACGATCTCGGCGCTGTCGAAGGGCGACCGGCCGGGGCCGGAGAATTCGATCGGCAAGCTGGTCTCGGGCATGATGCTGCAGGACATCGCGACCTATGCGATGGACCTGCAGGGCGCGGCCGGTGTTCTCACCGGCAGCGACGAGGAGACGGTGCAGGGCCAGTTCCAGCAGATGCTGCTGTCCTCGCCCTCGATGCGCATCGCCGGCGGCACCGACGAGATCCTGCGCAACATCATCGCCGAGCGCGTGCTGGGCCTGCCCGGCGACATCCGTGTCGACAAGGACGTGCCGTATAACAAGATCCCGACCAAGGGGCGGTGATCTCCCCTCTCGCTGCATCTCGTAGGGTGGGCAAAGCGAAGCGTGCCCACCATATGCAGATGCGCCGGGGAAAGTCTGTCCGTGGGTACGGCGCGATGCGCCTTTGCCCACCCTACGAGAAGAGCGCGAGCTGATCCATGGACGCACACGTGAAACAAAACGACCGCATCGGCGTGCTCGAAGAGCTCCTCAACGAGCGCTACTCCGTCCGCGCCTTCCTGCCCAAGCAGGTCGACCGCGCCACCATCGAGCATGTCTTGACTACCGCGCAGCGCACCGCGTCCTGGTGCAACAGCCAGCCCTGGCAGGTCATCATCGCCAGCGGCGAAGCCAAGGAGCGTTTTCGTCAGCTGATCTACAAGGAAGCGTCAGGCGGCCTCGGCGACGACTATGATTTCATCCCGCCGCGCGAATATGTCGGGGTCTATCTGGAACGCCGCCGCGAGAGCGGCTTCCAGCTCTACAACACGCTCGGCATCGCCCGCGGCGACAAGACGGCTTACGCGAAACAGGCGCTGGAGAACTACAATTTCTTCGGCGCGCCGCATGTCGCCATCATCCACACCAACGAGCCACTCGGCATCTACGGTGCGATCGATTGCGGAGCCTATGTCTCGAACTTCATGCTGGCCGCGCAGGCGCTCGGGCTCGGCACCATTCCGCAGGCGGCGCTGGCGCGTCACTCCGGCCTGATCCGCCGCCATTTCAATCTGCCCGACGACCGCCGCGTCGTCTGCGGCATCTCGTTCGGCTATGCCGACAACGCCCACAAGGTCAACAGCTACCGCACCTCGCGCGCCAGCGTGGCCGACACCGTGACCTTCGTCGAGGAGTGATCGAACGCCAGGCTTCGCCGCGCTGAGTGCCGAGATCCACGCAAGCAAAGGCGGCCGCAGAAACGGCCGCCTTCACGTCTCGTCTCGATCCGATGACTGCCGCTAGCCGCCGCTGCCGCCGATCACGGCCCGCACGGTCTCGTCGGGCCCGAAATCTTCGGCACCGTCGACATAGAGCAGCGCGGCGAGCTTGGAGCGCGCGCGATTGACGCGGCTCTTGATGGTGCCGACCGCGCAGCCGCAGATCGAAGCCGCGTCCTCGTAGGAGAAGCCCGAGGCACCGACCAGGATCAAGGCTTCGCGCTGGTCCTGCGGAAGCTTGTCGAGCGCGGTGCGGAATTCCTCGAACTCGAGATGCGCGTTCTGCGACGGCTGCGTCTTCAGCGTCTTGGCGTAATTGCCCTCGGCATCCTCGACCTCCCGCCGCCGCTTGCGATAGTCGGAGCGGAAAAGGTTGCGCAGGATCGTGAACAGCCACGCCGGCAGATTGGAGCCGGGCTGAAACGAGTCGATGTTGGCGAGCGCGCGCAGCAGCGTCTCCTGCACCAAATCATCGGCGCGGTCCGCATTGCCGCTGAGCGAGATGGCGAACGCGCGCAGACTCGGCACGGCCGCCAGGATGTCGTTACGCAGGGAGTCCGTGAGAGGCATTAATCCCTCCCATTGTTGTTGTCGTTGGAGCCCCCAGCAACATTCTCTTCGTGAGATCCGCCTCCCGGCGCGTCAAGCTTCTTGATGAGCTCCGCGAACCGGTCGGGAACCCCCTGCCGCACGACGTCGTCGTACATGGCGCGGAGCTGATGCCCGATCCGGGACTGGATCTCCGGAGTGAGCCCTCCCTTGCCGGGGGTCGTGCTTTTGCTGGCTTGAGATTTGAGATCTTTCATGACCTGTTCCACGTTTCCCCGAGTTAAGTGACTGTAAAATAGAGAAGTTTTCTCAACCGGGAGCCGTTCCCTGGATAGGCACAATGCGACGTGAGATAAAAAGTTCCGCGCCTTGCGGAACTTTTATTGGCCTGATGCGTAAACAGCCCAGCAGGGGAACCCGGGCCCCCCGCGTATCGCCTGACCTCAGGGTTGGATCTCAAGGCTGGCCCGAAGATGAATGGAGTGGGGATGTCCCGTTCACAGCTTGTTGCTGAACACTTGCCGCTGTTGCGCCGCTACGCCCGCGCCCTGACGGGCAGCCAGGCCTCCGGTGACGCCTATGTCGCAGCCATGTTGGAAGCCATGCTGGGAGATCCGTCGGTGCTCGACGAGAGCCATGGGCCGCGTGCCGGCCTGTTCCGGCTGTTCACCCAGATCTGGAATTCCGTCTCCGTCAACGATGATGCCGAGGTGACGACGCTGCCGATGCCGCCGGAGCGGCGGCTGTCGAACATCACGCCGCTGCCGCGGCAGGCCTTCCTGCTGCTCTCGCTCGAGGGATTTTCGGAAGAGGAAGTCGCCTACATCCTCGGCACCGACGTCGGCGAGACGCGCCGGCTAGCCGATGCCGCCGGACGCGAGATGGCGGCCGAGATCGCCACCGACGTGCTGATCATCGAGGACGAGACTTTCATCGCCATGGACCTCGAGAGCCTGGTGAAGAATCTCGGCCACAACGTCGTCGGCGTCGCGCGCACCCATGCCGATGCGGTGGCGCTGGCCAAGAACAAGCGGCCCGGCCTGATCCTCGCCGACATCCAGCTCGCCGACGGCTCGTCGGGCCTCGACGCCGTCAACGAGCTGCTGCGCACCTTCGAGGTGCCGGTGGTGTTCATCACCGCCTACCCCGAGCGCTTCCTCACCGGCGAGCGCCCCGAGCCGGCGTTCCTGATCTCGAAGCCGTTCCAGCCCGCGATGGTCTCCGCGGTGGCGAGCCAGGCGCTGTTCTTCCAGCGCAACTCGCGCAACCGCACGCCCAAGGCGCCTGCGGCGTAAGAAGACTCGATCTAACAAGAAAACGGCGCGCCGCAAGACGCGCCGTTTTTGTTTTGCCGGCACTTCTTTCAGCAGCCTCGGCAGACGCTGTTGACCTTGGCCTTTACCTTGGCCTCGTCCGCCCATGGTCCGCCCATCGGCTGCGTCCCGTCGAAAGTGATGAGGATGGTCACCCTCTGCAAATCGTCCTTCGTCTCGGCGGGCGGTTTCGGGAACGGCACGGATCGCTCGACCATAGCGAGCGTCTCTGCATCGAGAGGTGGGATTCCGGCACTTTCGACCAGCGTGTTCGAGATCAGTTTGCCTGACCGATCAACGACGAACGTGACGCCGGTATCGCCCCTCTGACCGATCGCCTCCGGCGGAAACCTCCTGTGGTGCCCTACATGTTCGGTAACCGCCTTGCGCCACGCGTCCATGGCGTCGGACGCCGCGAAGGCAGGCGTCGGCACGCTCGCCGCCAACCCGTAGGGTACCAGGTCGAAATGACGGCCGCTGAAGACCAGCGGCGCTATGAACGAGAATGTCTCCTCCTTCAGCTCTGATGGCGGTTCGGGAAACGGTTGGGCACGATCGAAGATTGTCAGCAAAGCAACATCGACCTGCCGAGAGCCGGAGCTCGCATCCAATGCCCGCGATATCAGCCTGCCGGACCGGTCGATGACGAACGTGATCTTGGCGCGGCCAGCTTGCCCCCGCCCATCGATCGTTTGTCCTCGCCCTTCAATTGGAAGCAGCTTGTTGCCGGCAATGTGTTTCGCCAGCGTTGCCTTCCAGGCGGTCGCGCGTTCGACCTGCAAATCCGACTGTGCATGTGCGGGGAACGCCGCCAACAATCCGAGAAACGCGGTCAGCAAGGGGAATTTCATCTGCATCGGGGCGGATAGTAGTCGCCATCAGGTTGATTGCAAGGCTCGCCACTCGTATCGCGTTCGCGATGTGGGTAGCTCGATGGGCTGGGAGCCCGCTTGACGGCGAGCAAATTGCCTCGTTGATACGTCGGACCGATGACACCCATAGCGACCTCAAGCCGCCAGGAGATTTCGCATCATGGACCAGCAACTGCTCGATCGCCTCGCCATCCGCGACCTCGTCGAAAACTGGGCGGTGTGGCGCGATGCCGGGGACTGGGAGCGTTTTGCAACGGTCTGGCACGAAGAGGGCTGGATGTCCGCGACCTGGTTTCAGGGACCGGCGCGGGATTTCATGCGCGTCAGCCAGGAGGGATTTGCCAAGGGCGTGCGCATCCTGCATTTCCTCGGCGGCACCAGTATCGATCTCGCGGGTGAGCGGGCCATTGCCCAAACCAAGATGACGATCTCGCAGCGGGCCCTGGTGCACGACGTGCTCTGCGACGTCGTCTGCACCGGCCGCTTCTACGATTTCCTGGAGAAGCGGCAGGGAAAATGGGGCATCGTCCGCCGCCAGCCGATCTATGAGAAGGACCGTATCGACCCGGTCGATCCCGCAGCATCCCTCCGCCTCAACCAGCAGGCGCTGGCCGCGTTGCCCGAAGGCTACCGCCATCTCGCCTACATGCAGGAGCTGATCGGCTACAAGGTCAAGCGCGACATGCCCGGCCTGATCGGGCCCGAGGTCGAGAAGCTCTATGCCGAAGGGCGGGAGTGGCTGGCGGGGAAGGCAAAGTGAGCCCCAGAAAAAAGTAAGGCGCGACTGGCATCACCACAGTCGCGCCCTACGTCGCCGGCTTATGGGGCAGGGGGGAATAGCCGGCTGTTGAGACGACTCTCGGGCGCGAAAGTCGTTCCAGGCGGTTGCAAAATTTTTTGTGCCGCCTGCGGTGATCTGCGCACACGGTTAAGTGATCTCAACGGCTGAGAACTCCCGGTCCTCTCGTCGCGTTGTTCCCGCGATCGCCATGGGGCGAGGGATATTTAGCCATGTCACAGATTCAAAAGATATTTTTGGGCGCCGTCGCAATTGCCGCGACGCTCGCTGCGGTGCAGGTCGGCGCGGTTCAGCTGGCCTCCGGCCACGATCTGGCCGACCGCTGGCAGGCGGTTGCCGACAAGCCGGACCACAACGTCAATCGCGCCAGCAAGGCCGACCGCCTCGCCGGGATCAAGCCGGCCCCGGTTCCCACCCGCACCGTGTCGATGCGGCTGAACGACCTTGCCGACACCTCGGTGCTGCTGCGGGTCCCCGCGGTGATTGAGACCGGCAACGCCAAGCCGCCGCCGATGCTGCTCAGGGACAAGGACCAGAAGCAGGGCCGCCACAAGCCGACGGTCGCCTGCGAGCCGATGGTCAGCTCGCTGACCGAGGTCGCAAGGCTGCTCCAGCCCGGTCGCTGCGTGACCTGATCGCCTCCGGCGGACGGACCGGCGTCATAGGGGCGCTCACATCCTCTTGATCCGTTGTCCAGTCGCGTTATATCCCGGCTTTCCCTTTTGATTGACCGGGTAAACGCATGACGACGTCAGATACGGCTGTGCATACGCAGCCCTTCCAGGCCGAGGTTTCCGAGCTGCTGCACCTCATGGTGCACTCCGTCTATTCGGAGACCGACATTTTCCTGCGCGAGCTCGTCTCCAACGCGTCGGACGCCTGCGACAAGCTGCGCTATGAGGCGATCGCAAGTCCCGCGTTGCTGGGCGAAGGCGACGCGCTCAAGATCCGCATCATCCCGCACAAGGCGGATGGAACGCTCACCATTGCCGACAACGGCATCGGTATGGAGCGGCAGGAGCTGATCGACCATCTCGGCACCATCGCCCGCTCCGGCACCAAGGCCTTCGTGTCGAAGCTGAAGGAGGCCAAGGACGGCCTCGGGCTGATCGGCCAGTTCGGCGTCGGCTTCTATTCGGCCTTCATGGTCGCCGACAGGATCGTCGTCATCAGCCGTCGCGCCGGCGAGAGCGACGTCTGGACCTGGACGTCCTCCGGCGGCTCCGGCTTCGAGATCGCGCGGGCGAGCGAGGCGGACGCGGCGCGTGTGGCGCGGGGCACCGAGATCGTCCTGCACCTCAAGGACGACGCCAAGAAATATCTCGAGACCTACGAGATCGAGCGCATCGTCAGCGCCTATTCCGACAACATCCTGTTCCCCATCGAGCTCGTGCCCGAAGAGGGTGAGCCGCGCCAGATCAACTCGGCGAGCGCGCTGTGGCAGCGCTCCAAATCCGAGCTGACGGCGGAAGACTACAAGAAGGCCTATCAGCAGATCGCCTCCGCCTTCGACGATCCCGCGATGACGCTGCACTACCGCGCCGAGGGCCGCTACTCCTACGCCGTGCTGCTGTTCGCGCCTTCGACCAAGCCGTTCGACCTGTTCGAGCCGAACCGCAAGGGCCGCGTCAAGCTCTATGTTCGCCGGGTCTTCATCACCGACGACGCCGACCTGCTGCCGGGCTATCTGCGCTTCATTCGCGGCGTGGTCGACAGCGAGGATCTGCCGCTCAACATCTCGCGCGAGATGCTCCAGAACAATCCTCAGCTGGCGCAGATCCGCAAGGCGGTCGCGACCCGTGTCGTGTCCGAGCTGGAAGGCCTTGCCGACAAGGACCCGGACAACTTTGCAAAGATCTGGGACGCCTTCGGCGCGGTGCTGAAGGAAGGCATCTACGAGGATTTCGAGCGGCGCGAAAAGCTGCTGGCGCTGTCCCGCTTCACCACGACCTCGGGCGAAAAGCGCTCGCTGAAGCAGATCATCGCCGATTTCAAGCCGAACCAGACCGAGATCTACTATCTCGTCGGCGACAGCATCGAGCGGCTGAAGTCCAATCCACGGCTGGAGGCG
This sequence comes from Bradyrhizobium sp. CB2312, assembly GCF_029714425.1. Lineage (NCBI taxonomy): Bacteria > Pseudomonadati > Pseudomonadota > Alphaproteobacteria > Hyphomicrobiales > Nitrobacteraceae > Bradyrhizobium > Bradyrhizobium sp. CB2312. Next base: position 1,166,170 of record NZ_CP121668.1, read on the forward strand.
GCCACCGCGCGCGGCATCGAGGTGCTGCTGCTGTCCGATCCGGTTGACGCGTTCTGGACCTCGATGCCGTCGGAGTTCGACGGCAAGCCGCTGAAGTCGCTGAGCCAGGGCGATCTCAATCTCGACCTGATCCCGCGCGTCGACGCGGCGGACGAGGCGAAGAAGGACGAGCCTGAAGCGGACGAGGCCGCCACCATCGCGGTGATCAAGGCAGCGCTCGGCGAGCGCGTCAGCGACGTCAAGGCCTCGACGCGTCTCACCAGCTCCGCCTCCTGCCTCGTCGCCGACAGCCAGGGCCCGAGCCGCGAGCTCGAGCGCATCCTGTCGCAGCAGAACCGCGGCATGCGCACCAAGCCGATCCTCGAGATCAACCTGCGTCATCCCATGGTGAGCGCGATCACCAAGGCGCAGGCGGGCTCCAACACGGTCGATGATCTCAGCCTGCTCCTGCTCGAGCAGGCGCAGATCCTGGACGGTGAGCTGCCGGAGGATCCGGCCGCGTTTGCAGCGAGGCTGAACCGGCTGGTGCTGCAGGGGCTGGGCTGACGCCACGCACACAGACCGCGTAGGGTGGGCAAGGCGACTTGTCCGCCTAGCTCGAAGAGCGAAGGCGGAAGCGTGCCCACCGCATGCGCACCGTGATGCTGTCGCGGCGCCATGTCTCATCCGTTTCGCCGCGCGTCACAAGCGGGAGAGGTATGAACGAGAGCAATCGCTTCTTGCACGCCGTTGTGCCATATCGAAATGACATACCGCGTGCTGTTGTTACCGATTCGAGGAAATGTCCGATGCGCCTGCCGATTTTGACCCTGACCGCGATTGCCTCGCTGTTTGTCGCGGCGGACGCCAGCGCACAGACCTACGATCCACGCTACCCGGTATGCATGCACGTCTACTCGCCGGGCGGCTTCGGTGGCGGTGGCGGCGACTATTACGACTGCTCCTTCACCTCGCTGCCGCAGTGCCGCGCTACGGCCTCGGGCCGATCGGCCAGCTGCGACCTCAATCCCTATTACGCCTTCGACGAACCGCCGCCGCCTCCGCGCAAGCGTCACAGGAAGCAGCACTAGCGATCGGCGATGCGGCTCTGCGGGAGGCTTGTCATGCGCAGCTCATTCGCTCTGATGGTGATCGCCGGTGCGCTGATTGCGGCTGCGCCGGCGCAGGCGCAGACGTTCGATCCGCGCTATCCCGTCTGCATGCACGTCTATTCCGGCGCGAATGGCGGCGGTGGAGAATGGTACGACTGTTCCTTCATCTCGGTGCCGCAGTGCCGCGCCACGGCGTCAGGCCGCCCCGCGACCTGCGATCTCAACCCGTATTATCCGGTCAACGCGCCGTTGCCCCGCGCGCGCTACAGGCGCGGCGGCTAGCTCTGCGCGATCACCGCTCGCCGGGCCACCAGTTCGAGCGCGGATCTTTTGCGGAGATCTTTGTCGTGCGTAGCGCCACCAGATGGCTGCGCTTGTAGGGACGGCCCCCAAGCTCCGAGCACTGGCGGCAGCGCATGGCCCGCTCGAGCTCGTGGATCGGCGTCGACTTCCTCCGCCTGACGATGTCGAGTGCTACCGTCTGATGCGTCTCGCAGCCCAGGCACTTGACCTCAAGATAACAGTAGCTCGCGTTGAGTGCGTCGCCGAGCGTCGGTGAGGGCTGTGCGGGGCCCTGAAACCCCAGCATGCGCTGGTTCCAGGCCTCGCAGGCGAGACGATCGGCCTCCTTGCGGACCTCGGCAGCGCGTTCTGCCGCCGCCCGGACGGACGCACCATAAATTCGCTCGCGGGATTTGGTCGTCATGACGCGGCAAGATGCCCGCGCTCGGGATATTTCGGCAAGCCGCTAGGAATGGTGGGTGTGGATGGCCTGGACGCAATCCGCGTTCCGCGCCGCTACTCCTTCTTGATCCCCGACAATTCCACAACCTTGCGCCAGCGGTCGGTCTCCGCGCTCAGCATGCTGCCGAACTCGCCGGCGTTGCCGTGCAGCGGGATTGCGCCGAGCTCGGCGATGCGGGCCTTGATCTCGGCATCTGACAGCGCGGTGTCGATCTCGCGATTGAGCAGATCGACGATCTCGCGCGGCGTGTCGTGCGGCGCGCCGACGCCGTAGAAAGAGCTCGTCTCGTAGCCGGGCAGGGTGTCCGCGATCGGCGGCACGTCGGGCAGGATCTCCGAGCGCTCGCGCATGGTGACGCCGAGCGCGCGCAGCTTGCCGGCGCGCACCAGCTCGAACGACGAGGTGACGTTGTCGAACATGCCCTGGATCTGGCCGCTCATCACGTCGGTCAGGCCCGGCGCCGAGCCGCGATAGGGCACATGGGTGAACTGCACGCTGGCGAGGGACTTGAACAGCTCGCCGGACAGATGCAGCGAGGTGCCGATGCCGGACGAGGCGATCGACATCTTGCCCGGGTTGGCTTTGGCATAGGCGATGAAGTCGGCAATATTCTTCACCGGCAGGTCGTTGTTGACGACCAGCACCAGCGGAATGCGTGCGAGCCCGGCGACCGGCGCGATCGCCTTGGCGAAATCATACGGCAGCGAGCGATCGAACGAGGCGTTGATCGCATTCGCGGTCGAGGTCAGCAGCAGCGTGTAGCCGTCGGGCGCCGAGGTGATCACGGCCTGCGTCCCGATATTGCTGCCGGCGCCCGGCTTGTTCTCGACGACAAAGGTCTGGCCGAGCCGGTCGGACAGCCGCTGGCACAGCAGCCGCGACAGCACATCGGTCGCGCCGCCCGGCGCATAAGGCACGACCCATTTCACGCTGCGCGAGGGATAGGAGGGGTTGCCGATCGCAAAGGCGCGCGGCGTTGCGAGCGTGGCGACGGTGCAGGCAGCGGCCTGAAGGAAATGTCGTCTGGTGATCATGGAAGCCTCCACGAAGAAACAGAAGTTGCCGCACGCTCCTCTTCCTTCTCCCCGTGTGGGAGAAGGTGGCCGAAGCGCCGGATGAGGGGTTCTCTCCACTCGCAAGATTGTCTGTGTGGAGAGAGACCCCTCACCCGTCGCCTTGCGCGCGCCACCCTCTCCCACAAGGGGAGAGGGTAAGGATGCTCGCGCGGCTTCGTTACTTGGCTATCGCAAGAATTGCGCCAAGCCGCACGCCGATCCCGTCGGCTTGGTAAAGGATGACTGGAGTTAATCGCGCACTAACCGGCTTTTACCTTGTCTCTTAACACCTGGGCAGGGCGCGCGGGCTAAGCTGCCGCTACCTGCAGACACGTTCCGAAAGAATGAACGGCATGACCACCGGCGTCATTGAGCAACCAAAGGCCGCGCGTGCGCCTTCGGCTTCAAAGATCTGGCTGAAAGCCATCGAGCTCACGGCACGGATCGAGACGCTGCCGGGCCGCCTGTTCGCCGATGTCATCGACGATTGGGCGCAGCGCCAGCCGGACCGCATCGCACTGGTCGCGGAAGATACAACGCTCGACTACGACGGCCTGTCGAAGCGGATCAACCGCTATGCGCGCTGGGCACGCTCGGTCGGCGTCGCCAAGGGCGATACGGTTGCCCTGATCATGCCGAACGGCATCGACTATGTCGCGGCCTGGCTCGGCATCAGCCGGGTCGGCGGCGTGGCAGCGCTGATCAACACCAAGCTGGTCGGACAGTCGCTCGCGCATTGCATCGACGTCGCAAAACCCTCGCATATCATCGTTGCACATCAGCTCGCCGAGATGCTGGCGAGCGCAACGCCGCATCTGACGACGCAAGCCATGATCTGGACCCACGGCGATGCCCGCAGCGAGCGCGCCATCGACGTTGCGCTTGCCGCGCTCGACGGTGCGCCGCTGTCGCCGGACGAGCATGGCGACGTCATCATCGACGACCGCGCGCTGCTGATCTACACCTCCGGCACGACAGGCCTGCCGAAGGCCGCCAGCATCAGCCATCGTCGCATCCTCAACTGGGGTTTCTGGTTCGCAGGCCTCACCGGCGCCACGCCGCAGGACCGGCTCTATGACTGCCTGCCGCTGTTCCACTCGGTCGGCGGCATCGTCGCGCCGTGCAGCATGCTCGCCGCTGGCGGCTCGGTGGTGATCGCGGACAAATTCTCCGCCTCGAATTTCTGGCCCGACATCGTCCGTCACGACTGCACGCTGTTCCAGTATATCGGCGAGCTCTGCCGTTATCTGCTGAAAGCTCCGCCGTCGGAATACGAGAACCGGCATCGCCTGCGGCTCGCTTGCGGCAACGGCCTGCGCGGCGACATCTGGGAAGATTTCCAGGCGCGCTTCGCCATTCCGCGTATCCTCGAATTCTATGCGGCCACGGAAGGCAATTTCTCGCTGTTCAACGTCGAGGGCCAGCCGGGCGCGATCGGCCGTATCCCGCCGCTGCTCGCGCATCGGTTTCCGGCGAGCCTGGTCAAGCTCGATCCTGATAGCGCAGCGCCGCTGCGCAATGAAGATGGCTTTTGCATCGCCTGCGCCCGCGGCGAGGCCGGCGAAGCGATCGGCCGCATCGGCACGGCCGATGAAGGCGGTGGCCGCTTCGAAGGCTATACCGACGCCGGCGAGACCGAGAAGAAGATTCTCCGCGACGTGTTCGCCAAGGGCGATGCCTGGTTCCGGACCGGCGATCTGATGCGGCTCGACGACAAGGGCTTTTTCCATTTCGTCGATCGCATCGGCGATACCTTCCGCTGGAAGGGCGAGAATGTCGCGACCTCGGAGGTCAACGACGCCGTGCGCGATTTCACCGGCGTCATCGACGCCACCACCTACGGCGTTAGCATCCCCGATACCGATGGCCGCGCCGGCATGAGCGCCATCGTGGTGAACGAGGGTTTTGACATCGAAGCGCTGCCGGCGCATCTGACGCAGCGCCTGCCGGCCTATGCCCGGCCGGTCTTCATCCGCATCTCGCGCGAGCTCGATGCGACCGAGACCTTCAAGCAGAAGAAGGGCGAGCTGGCGCGGGAGGGATTTGATCCGGCTGCGATTTCCGATCCGCTGTTCATGCTCGACCCGCAATCCGGCGCCTATGCCGCGCTCGATTCAGAGGTGTACGCCAAGATCATCGAGGGCATGATCAGGCGGTAGAGGACTATGAGGCAACGCACCCACCACAAGACAGGTGCGCTCCCTCCCCCCTTGCGGGGGAGGGCGGGGAGAGGGGTAGCCCAGGAAAAGGTCTGTCGATCATCTCAGCAAAGTTCGTTCACCACGGAGAGAGTGCGTCGTGTGGCACCCCTCTCCCTGCCCCTCCCCCGCAAGGGGGGAGGGAATGCGGGCAACGTGCTCACCTCACGTATTCATCGCAAACCCGCGGAAATCGCCAGATAGGTCCAATTTTATCTGAATTGTCCAAGAAGCCATTTACTTCTGTCGGGTAAACAGAAGGCCATGGGGAGGCGGTCATCAAGAGCCGCCACAACACGAAATATCGATAACAAGAGCGAGCCAGCCATGTCGGTACGTTCCAAGGTCATTGAAGCGATCCAGCAGATCGCCAAAGAGCAGCACGTCACGCTTCCCGCCCTCTCCGACGATCTGTCCCTGCACGAGACGGGCTTCGACTCGCTCGCCTTCGCCATCCTGGTGGCGCGCCTCGAGGACGAGACCGGCGTCGACCCCTTCACCATTTCCGAGGACGCAGCGTTCCCCGCCACCGTGGGTGATTTCGTGCGGGCCTACGAAAATGTCCCCGCGTGAGATCTTTGCGCTCCGCGACCATCTCGGCGCGGAGCTGACCGGCCGCACGCTGTCGGACGCGCACCATGTCGTGTCGCTGACGGATATCCTGTCGCAGACGGTCCTCGGCGGCCGCCTGCGCGAATTGTCCGGCCGTGCCGTCTTGCTGAAATTGTCCGACCAGCTCCGGTCGGGCCTCGCCATGATCGAGCTCGACGGCATCGCCCGTCGCATGCTGCTGTGTCCGCCCGATCTCAACCCGGCGCATCTCGACGCGTTGATCGCCGATGCCGGGATCGACGCCGTCGTCACCGACGAGCCCGATCGCTGGACTGATGCCGGCGTGCCGCTGGTCGTCACCGCGCAATCGCCGCTTCAAGCCACCACGCCTGCCAGGACCGAGCGCGCCACCGAATGGCTGATGCTGACGTCGGGCACCTCGGGCGTGCCGAAAATCGCCGGCCATACGCTGGAAGCACTGACCGGCGCCATCGTCGCCGAAGGTCCCGCGAAGGGGCTCGCTCCGGTATGGGCGACGTTCTACGACATCCGCCGCTATGGCGGACTGCAGATATTCCTCCGCGCCATCCTCTCCGGCGGCTCCATGGTGCTGTCCGATCCGCATGAGGCGCTCGGTGATCACGTCGCGCGGCTGAATGCGTGCGGCGTCTCGCATATCTCCGGCACGCCCTCGCACTGGCGCAAGCTCTTGATGAGCGGCGCGGCCGCTCAGTTCGCCCCGCGCTATGTCCGCCTCTCCGGCGAGATCGCCGACCAGGCGGTGCTCGACGGCCTCAAGGCCGCGTTCCCGAATTCCTCCGTCGGCCATGCCTATGCCTCGACCGAGGCCGGCGTCGGCTTCGCGGTCAATGACGGGCTCGAAGGCTTTCCGGCCGACTATCTCGGCAACCGCAATGGCGTCGAGATGAAGGTCGTGGATGGCTCCTTGCGCATCCGCTCGACGCGCACGGCGCATGCCTATGTCGGGCGCAACGCCGCCGCGCTCACCGATGCCGACGGCTTCGTCGACAGCGGCGACATCGTTGAATTGCGCGGCGACCGCTATTATTTCGTCGGCCGCCGCGGCGGCATCATCAATATCGGTGGCCTGAAGGTCCATCCCGAGGAGATCGAGGCGGTGATCAATCGCCACCCTGATGTCAGGATGTCGCGGGCCAAATCGCGCAAGAGTCCGATTACCGGCGGCATCGTCGTCGCCGACGTGATCCTCACCGAAGGCACCGACCAGGCGCGCGTGAAGGAGATCCGCGACCAGATCCTGGAGCAGTGCCGCGCCCAGCTCGCGTCCCACAAGGTGCCGGCGGTGATCCGCTTCGTCGAGGCGCTCGACGTCACGCCGGCCGGCAAACTGGCGCGCACCGATGCATAATGTCCTCGTCACAGGCGGCAGCCGCGGCATTGGCCTTGCGATCGGCAAGCGCCTCGCCCGTGCCGGCTTCAACGTGATTGCGGCGGCGCGGCGCGAGAGCGACGAGCTCAAGGCGGCGATCGCCGAGTCCGAGGGACGCCTGCATTTCCGGGCCTGCGATCTCGCCGTGATCGACGCGATTCCCGCTTTCGCAAAGCTCGTGCGCGACGAGTTCGGCCCGATCTTTGGCCTCGTGAACAATGCCGGTCTCGGCACCGAGGGCCTGCTCGCGACCATGCACAATTCGGAGATCGAGGCGCTGGTGCAGCTCAACGTGCTGTCGCCGATCATCCTCACCAAATATGTCGCGCGCCAGATGATGGCCGATGGCACCGGCCGCATCATCAACATCTCCTCGATCATCGCGACGACAGGATATAACGGCCTCTCCGTCTACGGCGCGACCAAGGCGGCCGCGACCGGCTTCACCCGCTCGCTCGCGCGCGAGGTCGGCAAGCTCGGCATCACCGTGAATGCGATCGCGCCGGGCTTCATCGACACCGAGCTCACCCACAATCTTTCCGACGAAGGCCGCAAGCGTATCGCCGGCCGCAGCGCATTGCGCCGGTTGCCGGAGACGGACGACGTCGCGCGCATGGTGGAATATCTGCTCGGCGAGGGCGGCCGCAACGTGACCGGCACCGTGTTCACGATCGACGCGGGCAACACAGCGTAAACGGAACCCGTCTGCCGCAATTGCGTTGATCCGGCGCAATGACATTCAGCCGGATTTGGTCGTAAGATGCCCCGCAATCGATTGGGTTACGTCAATCGATCTGCCCTAATCGACAGGGAGCAGTCCATGACCGTGCGAGACATGACCGCTTCAACCCAGGACCGGACCGAGCAATCCGGCGCGAAGCCGGGCGACATTCATTGCCCGCCGATGACGAATCAGAATTCCGGCAGTCACGGCCATGAAATGTATCCGCAGCAATTCGTGCGGCTCGTCGGCTGCCATGACGCCTCGCTCGAGGCCCTGCGCAAGCGCGAGGACGAGAAGCTGCACTAGCGCCTACGGGCGCTCAAGCCCGATGCTTCGGCAGGTCAATCCGTTCGTGTGAGAATTCCGGCGGCCCCTCGATGAGGCGACGGATGCGGCGCTCGCGTTCGTCGGCCGCCAAGGCGGGATCGAGCAGCGCTTTGATCTCGTGCACCGCGATCTCCTCGATCCGCGTGGCGTCGGATGCGACCGAGTGCGCCGATGCCGGCGCAGCAGGCGCGATCTTCAGTCCGAGCTCCACCAGCTTGCAGATCGCAGCCGAGCGCGACAAATGATGGGCTTCGGCCCAGGCATCGACAGTTGCCGTCAGCCCTTCCGGCATTTTCACCGCGCTGATCGGGTCAAGCCCCGTGCGTCGCCGCACCGGCGCGTTGGGGTGGCTGTTGCTGAAGTCGGACACCTCGATCATCCCGCGTAGCCCCTGGAGATCCCGCCATCGTAAAGGTTGCCCGGGCCGGCTGTTTGACGTCGATCAATGATCGGCTGCGGCATTGCGGCGCGCTGCGATCTTGTTGTCCGGGCCGGTTTCGGCCAATGATCGAAAGCGGCGCCCGGCGAACCCGGATCGCTTCTGCCTCGTATCTCTCTCGGACGCTTCCCAACCATCCGGCATCACCCGATGACATCAGGCGACTCCTTCTACGGCGGCATTCCTGTCTTCCGCGGCTTCACCAGCCTGATGGACCCCGCGCTCTATGCGCCGCTGCCGGATGATTGGAGCATCGGCGTGGCTGACATCGTGGATTCGACCAAAGCGATCGCGGCGCAGCGCTACAAGGCGGTCAACATGGCCGGTGCCGCCGTGATCGCGGCGGTGACCAATGCGCTTGAGGGACGCGAATTTCCCTTCGTGTTCGGCGGCGACGGCGCGAGCTTTGCGGTCGCGCCTTCGGATCTCGGTGCTGCGCGCGAGGCACTGGCCGCTACCGCGACCTGGGTGCGCGAGGATCTCGACCTCAAGATGCGCGTCGCGCTGGTGCCGGTGAGCGCCATCCGCGCGCAGGGCCTCGACGTGCGCGTCGCGCGTTTCGGTCCGTCGGCGAATTTGTCCTATGCGATGTTCTCCGGCGGCGGGCTCGCCTTCGCCGATGCCGCGATGAAGCGCGGCGAGTTCGCGGTCGCGGAGGCACCGACGGGCACGCAGCCCGATCTCTCCGGCCTGTCCTGCCGCTTCGAGGTGATGCCGGCCGCGCGCGGCCTGATCCTGTCGGTGCTGGTGATGCCGGTGCGCGGCGCCGAGCCGGCGGCTTTCCGCAAGGTGATCGAGGATATCATCCACCTCGTCGAGCGCAGCCCGGATGGCGGCCGTCCCGTGCCGCCGCAGGGACCGCCGCTGAAATGGCCGCCGCAGGGGCTGGAATTCGAGGCCCGCACCAAGCGCGGCGGTCCGCTGCTGGCGCGCAGGGTCAGCGTGCTGGCCTATACGCTGTTCGTCTATCTGATCATGCGTTTCGACCTCGAGGTCGGCGGCTTCGTGCCCAAGGTCTACAAGCGCCAGGTGGTCGAGAACTCGGACTTCCGCAAATACGACGATGGCCTGCGCATGATCCTCGACTGCACGCCGCAGCTCGAGCGCGCCTTGAGCGAGCGTCTCGCAACCGCCGCCCGCGACGGCATCGTGCGCTACGGCCTCTACCAGCAGGACGCGGCGATGATGACCTGCTTCACGCCGTCGGCGCTACGCAGCGACCATGTCCACTTCATCGACGGCGCGCGAGGCGGCTACGCCTCGGCGGCGACGGCGCTGAAGGCGATGGTGGCGGCGGGTTAAGGCATGATCCTGAAAAGTGCGAAGCGGTTTTCCGAAAAGATCATGCTCAAACAACAACCTAAAGCGCGATGCGATTCATCCCAATCTCATCGCGCTTTAGCGGCGGGTCCAGGTCTCGCCGCCGCAGAGCGCGCCGACGCAGCCCTCGACCCGCAGCGAATCCGCGCCAGTGACCGTGACGCTGCTCGCATAGGTGCTGCCGTCGTCGGCATTGTAGATCTGGCCCGACCATTTGTTCGGTCCTGACGGCTGCATGCCGTTGAACAGCGGCAGGCCGATCATCGGGCGCCTCGCGAGCGCGGGATTGGGGTTCTTGCTGTCGGTGGCGGGCTGGCCGGTCGCGGTGTCCATGGGCTCGCGCAGCCAGACGATGCGGCCGCAGATGCCGCCGCCGCACTTGCTGATCTTCACGCGCGCATCACCCGCCTGGGTGAGCCAGGTCCCGTCGGCGCTCTGCGCGTGGGCGGAAGGCGTGCCGAACAGTGCAGCCAAAATGATGGAAGGAATCGCGAATCTGGTGAGCATGGAGAGAGCCCCGAAAAATGGAGGCGCTTCCATAGCAGCCCGGCAGGATAGCGCAACGCTGGATGGAATCACATTCCCGCGTTTCCCTGCCTGCGCTTAGTCGCCTGCGCTCATTTGCCCCAGCGCGCGAAGGCGACCGAGGCCGCGGTCGAAATCCCGAACACGACCATGGCGCCGCCGACCAGCGCGAACAGGGTCCAGGCCGGTGCCTGCGCCGTCATCAGGCCGACGCCCCCGATCGCGACGATCAAAAGGCGCGCGGTGGAAGCCAGCACGGGGCCGCCGACGCGCGCCGCGCCCTGCGAGGAGAAATACAGCGACACGCCCATGCCGAAGAACACGAACGCCGGTCCGGCCCAGTGGAAATAGCTGTGGGCGGCGGCGGTGACGCCGGGATCACGCGTGAAAAGTGATACCCACAAGGCGGGATCGAGCGCGACGACGAGGCCGATCAGCCCGACCGTGAGTCCGGAAGCAGCAGCCGCGGTCCAGGCCACCCGCCGCGCGCGCTTGATATGTCCGGCGCCCATCGCCATGCCGACCATCGGCACCGAGGCGATGCCGAAGGCGAAGGTGATCGGGATCAGCAAGAATTCCAGCCGCGAGCCGATGCCGTAACCGGCCAGCATCTCGGTGCCGAAGGTCGCCAGGATTTTTGTGAAGATCAAAATGGTGAGCACGGTCTGGAGCGGCGACAGGCAGGCCACCGCGCCGACTTTGAGAATGTCCAGGAACATCGCGCGCTCGAACTGGAAGGCGCGAAAATTCAGCGGCAGCCGGCTGCGACCAGACAGGAGATACCAGAGAAAGAAGACCGCGGCGCAGCTGAACGCGAGCAGCTGGCCGCTCGCAACGCCGGGCATGCCGAATTGCGGCACGCCGAACAGGCCGAGGCCCAGCGTGCCGCCGACCGCAATCTGGAGCACGCTCGCGCCGATCAGCGTCATCGAGGGCAGGCGCATGTCGCCGGTGCCGCGGATCACCGAGGCCAGCGTGTTGACGAGCCAGATCGCGATCGCGCCCGAGAACAGCACCTGCGAATAGCCGCAGGCTTCCTCGAGCACGCGCTCGCGCCCGCCGAGCAGGGTGAAGAACGAGCGGCCGAAGGCGAGCATCATCGCCGTGAAGAACAGTCCGCCGCAGAGGCCGATGATGGCGGCATGCAGCGCCAGCGTCGCGGCGCGGTCGCGATTCCCGGCGCCGAGCGCGCGGCTGATCGCGGAGGAGACCCCGCCGCCCATCGCGCCCGCGCTCATCATCTGCGTCAGCATCGCGAACGGAAAAACGAGGGCGATGGCGGCGAGCGGGATGATGCCGAGCCGGCCGATATAGGAGGTCTCGGCGATCGCAACCAGCGTGCTGCCGACCATCGCGATCATGTTGGGGATCGCAAGCCGGAGCAGCGTCGGCAGGATCGGCGCCGTCAGCAGGCTCGCGATGGGGGAGGCGACCGGAGCATGCGGCGGCGCGGCGTCTATCGGGGCGTCGATCGTCATGTCTCACCGGACGGAATATTGGATGACGAGCGACATATTATAGGGCGCCCGCGCCGGTGCCAGCCCTCCGTTCACGCAGGGCTCACCACGGCAGGCCGCATAGGTCGATGGTGCCGAGCGTCGGCGCGCGGACGATGTCGAAGACGTAGGGCGCCATGTACTCGAAGCGGATCCGCCCCTCCGGCTGCTCGCAATAGACCTCGCCCTTGAAGGGCTGCCATCTGCGGGCCTCGTAGAACGCGAAATTGTGCGGCTCGCAGAACAGGAGCCCGAAGCGGACCGCCTCGTTGGCGCGCATGGTATGGACGGCTGCGTCGATGGCCATGGTGGCATAGCCGCGGCCGCGCCGGTCCTCGCGTGTGCAGACGCCGCCGATGCCGCCGACATGGAGCTTCTGTCCGTTCCAGGTGACGGTGCGGAAGTAGACACCGACGTGGCAGACGAGACCGTCCTCGGGCGTCTCGAGCAGCACGCGAAGATGGGCATTGTCCCATTTGACGTGAGCCCAGGGCTTGCCCGCGATCATCTGCGGTCCCCAGACCGCCTGATGCAGCGGCGCGGCGATCGGCCATGAGGCGTCGCCGTTCAAAATGTCGATCTCGATGCTCATGGCGTCCCTTCAAAGCTCCGCTTCGTGGCGCGCTTGTTCTGTCTTAAGCGCCTCAAAGGCAATGATATTTTATGGCGAACCGCAGGCTTGATCGACCGCGGCCCGTTGCGACGAATTGGTGCATTCGGGCGAAGTCACCCCATCACGCGTTTTCGCAAATTCTGAGGTATTTAATGCTGGCGGAACCTTCTATAAGGGGTGACCGTTAGAACTCGTTCCCCACCAGTTGCGGACAAGAAGCCATGACCTTTACGCTGCCCCCACTCCCCTACGCCTATGACGCCCTCGGCCAGTACATGTCGAAGGAGACGCTGGAATATCATCACGACAAGCATCATCAGGCCTACGTCACCAACGGCAATAACGCGCTCAAGGGGACCGAATGGGAAGGCAAGTCCCTTGAGGAGATCGTCAAGGGCTCGTTCGGCAAGAACCCCGCGGTGTTCAACAACGCCGGCCAGCACTACAACCACATCCACTTCTGGAGCTGGATGAAGCCCAATGGCGGCGGCACCAAGCTGCCGGGCAAGCTCGAGAAGAAGATCAACGAAGACCTCGGCGGCTTCGAGAAGTTCAAGACCGACTTCCAGGCGGCCGGCGTCGGCCAGTTCGGCTCCGGCTGGTGCTGGCTCCAGGTCAAGAACGGCAAGCTCGAGATCTCCAAGACCCCGAACGGCGAGAATCCGCTGGTGCACGGCGCCACGCCGATCCTCGGCTGCGACGTCTGGGAGCACTCCTACTACATCGACTATCGCAATCGCCGCCCCGACTATCTCAAGGCGTTCGTCGAGAACCTCGTGAACTGGGAATACGTCGAGTCCCTGTTCGACAAGGCGTAAGCCTTCCTCGTCATTCCGGGGCGGCGCGTCAGCGCCGAGCCCGGAATCCATCGGGCGTCAGTCCGTGTGGATGAATGGATTCCGGGCTCGCACTTCGTGCGCCCCGGAATGACAACAAAGGCGGTCGCATAAGCGGCCGCCTTTTTGCCGTGCGGAATTGACTGATTGAACGAGTCCTGCGCCGTGCGCGCACGGGTCTGTCATCACGCCGTTTGCATCGGGGGAACACCGCCCTTAATCAGGACGGGCATCACCTTCGATCCGACCGAGCCCGTTGTCAGACCCTTCCCCGAAAGACCCGGCGCCTGCCGAGGACGCGGAGTCCGAGCCGCGGCCGGGACGCGTGCGCAAGCCGATCGGCTGGTCGACCATCATCATCGCCGCGCTGGTGGCGGTGAGCGCAGGCCTGGTCTGGCGGCGCGACGGGACGGCCGGCGTTCTCGACATCCTCACCCATGACCTGTCGCTGTTCGGCGGCATCCTGCCTCGGGTGCTGGCGGGCTGCCTGTTAGGGGCCTTCATCTCGGAGATCCTGCCGCACGAGAAGGTCTCGCGCGCGCTCGGGCCGAAATCCGGCCTGATGGGGCTTCTGATCGGCACCGCCTTCGGCGCGATCCTGCCCGGCGGACCCTTCACCGCCTATCCCGTGGCGAGCGCGCTGCTTGCGGTCGGCGCCGATTTCGGCGCCACCATCGCCATGGTCGTGAGCTGGACCCTGATCGGCTACGGCCGGGCGGTCGCCTGGGAGATCCCGATCATGGGCACCGATTTCACGCTGTGGCGGATTTTGATCTCGCTGCCGTTGCCGGTGCTCGCCGGTGCGCTCGGCCGTTTCGTTTATGTCCGGGTCTATCCGAAGCGCGAAAGCGACGAGGACGCGGCATGAGCGCGGCGCTCCTGATCGACATCCTGCTCTGGGGCTCGGTTTTCGGCGTCGGCCTGATCGCCTTCCGCCGCGGCCCTCCGGTGTTCAAGGCCTCGCTGCGCGAGGGCTCGATGGACTTCATCAACATCGTGCCTCGGATCGCGCTCGGCGTGATCGGCTCCGGCTACATCGCCGCCATCATCCCGCAGGAGGTGATCACCGGCTGGCTCGGCCCGGACTCTGGCTGGCTCGGGGTTGCGACCGCGGTGGTCGCCGGCGCCGCCACCCCCGGCGGCCCGGTGATCGGCTTCTCCATCGGCACGGTGGCGCTGAAATCCGGCGGCGGGGTGCCGCAGGTGGTCGCCTATGTCGTCGCCTGGGCCCTGTTCGCCTTCCAGCGGGTGATTTTGTGGGAAATCCCGTTCATGCCGGCCCGTTTCGTCTGGTTCCGCTGCGCGGTGTCGGTGCCGTTTCCCTTCGTGGCGGCCGCCATCGCCATGGTGATCGGCAAGCCCTGAGTGGGCCGTGGACAGCCGTAATGTTATAATATAACGTCCTCGAATGGTTCCCGCCGCGTCCCACGCCCACCATCACGACCATGCTCATGGGCATTCCCAAGGTCATTCTCATGACCATTCGCATGGGCACGACCACACCCATGCTCATGTCCACGATGCGACCTCGCCGCATCCGGCCCAGGACGCACCCTGGTCGATTCTGCGGATGACCATGGCCGGGCGCCTTGCGGCCGCATTGGCGGTCTGCGCCGTGCTCTGGGCCATTGTCTTCCTGGCGATGAGGTGATCATGGCGGCGCTGCACTTCCACAACGTCACGCTCGGCTACGACCGCCACCCCGCCGTGCACCATCTCAATGGCGAGGTCGCGCCAGGGGCGCTGGTCGCCGTGATCGGGCCGAACGGCGCCGGCAAGTCGACGCTGCTGCGCGGCATCGTCGGCATCCTGAGGCCGCTCGATGGCAGCATCCATCTCGGCGGGCTCGACGCTCGCGATATCGCCTATCTGCCGCAGAGTGCAGAGATCGACCGCAGCTTCCCGATCTCGGTGTTCGATTTCGTCGGCACCGGACTGTGGCGCGATGCCGGCCTGTTCGGCGGCATCGGCAAGGCCGCGCGCGCAAAGATCCTGCGCGCGATCGGCGCCGTCGGCCTCAGCGGTTTCGAGAATCGGCCGATCGGCACGCTCTCCGGCGGGCAAATGCAGCGCGTGCTGTTCGCGCGCGTGCTGCTCCAGGATGCGCGTCTGATCGTGCTCGACGAGCCCTTCAACGCCATCGACAGCAAGACCACGGCCGATCTGCTCGCGCTGGTGAAGCACTGGCACGGCGAGGGCCGCACCGTGCTCGCCGCGCTGCACGACATGGAGATGGTGCGCACCCATTTCACCGAGACGCTGGTGCTGGCGCGCGGCCCCGTGGCCTGGGGCGCGACGGCGGAGGTGCTGACGCCGGAAAACCTGATGGTCGCGATGCGGATGTGCGAGGCCTTCGATGACAGCGCCGCGGCCTGTGGCGAAGATGGGCGCTCGCAGGCGGCGTGATTCCAGATGGTCTATGACGCGCTGATTGGCCCGTTCACCGAATTCGAGTTCATGCGGCGGGCGCTTGCCGCCGTGATCGCGCTGGCGCTGGCAGGCGCGCCGATCGGCGTGTTCCTGATGCTGCGGCGGATGAGCCTCGTCGGCGATGCCATGGCGCATGCGATCCTGCCTGGCGCCGCCGTCGGCTTCCTGCTCTCGGGCCTCAATCTCTTTGCGATGACGGCCGGCGGCCTAATTGCCGGTTTTGCGGTCGCGATCCTTGCCGGCGTCGTCGCCCGCTCGACCGGGCTGAAGGAAGACGCTTCGCTCGCGACCTTTTATCTCGCCTCGCTCGCGCTCGGCGTCACCATCGTCTCGATCAAGGGCACCAATATCGACCTGCTGCACGTGCTGTTTGGCAACATCCTCGCAATGGACGACCAGACCCTGCTGGTGGTCGCCTTCAACGCCACGGTCACGCTGCTGGTGCTCGCTGTGATCTACCGCCCGCTGGTGATCGAGAGCGTCGATCCACTCTTTCTGCGCACCGTGAGCCGCGCCGGCGGGCCTGCGCATCTCGCCTTCCTCGCGCTCGTCGTGATCAACCTCGTCAACGGCTTTCAGGCGCTCGGCACCTTGCTGGCGGTGGGGCTGATGATCCTCCCCGCAGGCATCGCGCGGTTCTGGTCGCGCGATCTGACGGCGATGATGTGCATTGCCGTGATCGCCGCTGCCGTCTCGGGCTATGCCGGCCTCGTGCTGTCGTTCCAGACCCGCGTGCCGTCGGGGCCCGCGATCATCCTGGTGGCGACGGTGTTCTACATCGTCTCCGTGCTGTTCGGCCGCGTCGGCGGCATCGTCAGGCAGATGTTTCCCGGCCGGCATCTGGAGGCGTGACGATGCGGCGTCTCCTGCTTTGTGCGCTCCTACTGATCGCTTCGCCGCTGCACGCCGCGGAGCGGCTCAATGTCGTCGCAAGCTTCTCGATCCTTGCCGACTTCGTCCGCAATGTCGGCGGCGACCGGATCGATCTGACCACGCTGGTCGGCCCCGACAGCGACGTGCACGTCTACACGCCAGCGCCGGGCGATGCGAAACGGATCGCGGCTGCAAAGCTCGTCATCGTCAACGGGCTTGGCCTCGAGGGTTGGCTGCCGCGGCTGGTGCAGTCCGCAGGCAGCAAGGCCCAGGTGGTCACCGCGAGCGCCGGCATCGCGCCGCTGAAACTGGGCTCGGCCGCCGATCCGCATGCCTGGCAGTCCGTGCCGAATGCCAAGGTCTACGTGACCGACATCGCCAATGCTTTGGCTGCGGCCGATCCCGATGATGCAGACTTCTTCCATGCCCAGGCCAAGGCCTATCTGGAAAAGCTCGAAGCCCTCGACCGCGAGGTCCGCGAGACCGTCGCCAAAATCCCGCCGGAACGGCGCAAGGTGATCTCCACCCACGACGCCTTCGGCTATTTCGCCGCCGAATACGGCGTCCAGTTCGTGGCTCCCTTGGGCGTCTCCACGGAAACCGAGCCCAGCGCGCGGGACATCGCGGCCATCATCGGCCAGATCAAGGCCGCGAAGATCCCGGCGGTATTTCTGGAAAATATTAGCGATGATCGCCTGATCCGGCGGATCGCGGCCGAGACCGGGGCGAAGGTCGGCGGGACCCTGATTTCGGACGGTTTGACCGGCGAAAAGGGGCCTGCACCCACTTACATTGACATGGTCAGGCACAATATAAAGGCCCTGACCAGCGCGCTTGACCATTAGGGCAGGGGCCACCCCGCCTCGCGTCGCGCGAAAAAGCCCGAAGCCGGAGTTGTTATGTCTGAAGCGACCTCCCAGAAAATTCCCGTGACCGTCCTGACCGGCTATCTCGGTGCGGGCAAGACCACGTTGCTTAACCGTATCCTGTCGGAGAACCATGGCAAGAAATACGCCGTCATCGTCAACGAATTCGGCGAGATCGGCATCGACAACGACCTCATCATCGGCGCCGATGAGGAAGTGTTCGAAATGAACAACGGCTGCATCTGCTGCACCGTGCGCGGCGACCTCGTACGCATCATGGACGGCCTGATGAAGCGCAAGGGCAAGTTCGACGCCATCATCGTCGAGACCACCGGCCTTGCCGATCCGGCGCCGGTCGCGCAGACCTTCTTCGTCGACGAGGACGTGCAGAAGAACGCCCGTCTCGACGCGGTCGTCACCGTCGCCGACGCCAAATGGCTGTCCGATCGCCTGAAGGACGCGCCCGAGGCCAAGAACCAGATCGCGTTCGCCGACGTCATCGTGCTGAACAAGACCGATCTCGTCAACAAGGGCGAGCTCGCCGAGGTCGAGGCCCGCATCCGCGGCATCAACCCCTATGCGAAGCTGCATCGTACCGAGCGCTGCTCGGTGGCGCTGGCCGACGTGCTCGATCGCGGCGCGTTCGATCTCGACCGCATTCTCGACATCGAGCCTGATTTCCTGGAGGCCGACGATCATGACCACGACCATGATCATCACCACCATCACGGCCACGATCATCACCACCATGATCACGGCCACGGCCTGAAGCATTATCACGACGAGGACATGCAGTCGCTCTCGCTGAAGACCGACAAGCCGCTCGATCCGAATGTGTTCATGCCCTGGCTGCAGAACCTGGTGCAGGTCGAGGGCGGCAAGATCCTGCGCTCGAAGGGCATCCTCGCCTTCCACGACGATGACGACCGCTACGTCTTCCAGGGCGTCCACATGATGCTGGAGGGCAACCACCAGCGGAAGTGGAAGGAGGGCGAGCCGCGCGAGAGCCGCCTCGTCTTCATCGGCCGCGAATTGCCTGAAGAGGCGATCCGCAAGGGTTTCGAGAGCTGCATCGTCTCGTGATGAAAGAGTTTTCACCGGCCCCCGATTCCGCTTCGATCGTCTCCGTCACCGACCGCGTCAAGCAGGTCGCGCTCGGGATTGCCGTGACCTCGGTGCATTTCCTCGGGCCCCGCGCTGCCTTCGTTGGCGGTGAGGAGAATGTCGCGTTCGTCGACGCCAAGGGCGAGGTCACCACCGTTGCCGTGCACAGCGGCGGCATTCTTTCGACCGCCTCCGACGGCAAGCGCCTCGTGATGGGGGGCGACGACGGCAAGGTCGTCGCGCTCGACGCCAAGGGCGAGGTGACGCTGCTCGCGACCGATCCGAAGCGTCGCTGGATCGATGCGGTGGCAGTGCATCCCGACGGCGCCTTCGCCTGGTCGGCCGGCAAGACGGCCACCGTCAAGAGCGGCAAGGCCGAGGAGAAGTCGCTCGAGGTGCCCTCGACCGTCGGCGGTCTGGCGTTTGCGCCAAAAGGCCTGCGGCTCGCGATCGCGCATTACAATGGCGCGACGCTGTGGTTTCCCAACATGGAAGGATCGGCCGAATTCCTGCCCTGGGCCGGCTCGCATCTCGGCGTCATCTTCAGCCCGGACAACAAGTTCCTGGTCACCAGCATGCACGAGGCGGCACTGCATGGCTGGCGGCTCGCCGACAACAGGCACATGCGCATGACCGGCTATCCCGGGCGCGTCCGCTCGATGTCCTGGAGCGCGGGCGGCAAGGGGCTCGCGACCTCCGGCGCCGACACCGTCATCATCTGGCCATTCG
The DNA here is from genome assembly GCF_029714425.1 of Bradyrhizobium sp. CB2312. Classification (NCBI taxonomy): domain Bacteria; kingdom Pseudomonadati; phylum Pseudomonadota; class Alphaproteobacteria; order Hyphomicrobiales; family Nitrobacteraceae; genus Bradyrhizobium; species Bradyrhizobium sp. CB2312. Next base: position 1,185,504 of record NZ_CP121668.1, read on the forward strand.
CCAGCAAGGACGGCCCGATGGGCAAGGAGCCCGCGATGCTGGCGCCGCTCCAGGCCCGCGTCTCGGTTGTCGCCTGTCATCCGAAGAACGACATCCTCGCCGCCGGCTACAGCGACGGCACCGTGCTGATGGTGCGTCTGGAAGACGGCGCCGAGATCTTGGTCCGCCGCAACGGCACGCCGCCCGTGTCCGCCCTCGCCTGGAATGCCAAGGGCACCCTGCTGGCGTTTGCGGATGAAAGTGGGGATGGCGGTCTGCTGGAGCTTTAATCTGTCATGGTTCCCGCCGTATAGCGGTAGGGTGGGCAAAGGCGCTCTTGCGCCGTGCCCACGATCTTTTTCCTTTGACGGGAGCCGTGGGCACGCTTCGCTTGCCCACCTACTGCAGCTGACATTCATGCGGTTTCTGACGACCTTCCAGCTTGCCGACTTCGCCGACACGCTGGTCAGCCTGACCACGGCCTTCGTGCTGGGCACGCTGATCGGCGCCGAGCGGCAGTATCGCCAACGCACCGCGGGCCTGCGCACCAACGTGCTGGTCGCGGTGGGCGCGGCCGCCTTCGTCGATCTCGCCATGCACCTGGACGGCGCGGACGGCGGAGTGCGGGTGATCGCCTATGTCGTCTCCGGCATCGGCTTTCTCGGTGCCGGCGTCATCATGAAACAGGGCATGGACGTGCGCGGGCTCAATACCGCCGCGACGCTGTGGGCCTCGGCCGCCGTCGGCTCCTGCGCGGGCGCCGACATGGTCGCGCAGGCCGCCGCCCTGACCGTGTTCGTCATCGCCGGCAACACGCTGCTGCGCCCGCTGGTCAACGCCATCAACCGCATCCCGCTGAACGAGAAGGCGCTGGAGGCGACCTATTACTTCAAGCTCGCGGTCGCGACCGACGCGCTGCCCGACATGCGCGACCGCCTCGTCGACAAGCTCGAATCCGCGAAATATCCGGTGGCCGATGTCGAGGTGGCCGAGATCGGCGAGGACAATCTGGAGATCGTCGCAAAGCTGGTGGCCACCGCGGTCGACCCGAACGAGCTGAATGCGGTGGCGACCGATCTCCAGCACTTGCCGGGCGTGCGTCACGCCACCTGGGAAGTCAGCACGACGGAGTGAACGCGGCGCTTTGGCGCACAGGAGATAGGTTCCCGCTCATTCGGTCCCGGAACCGGCGCGCCCCAGTTTCGTTGATCCCGCGGACAAACGCGGTGATCGATATGGCCGGCCCAAACGATAAGCGCAGACTGAAACTCGACCTGACAATCGCCGGTTCGCTGTTCGCAGCAGGCGTCGTGGTGTCGGTCATGTCACTGGCGCAAATCCGCGCCGAAAGCCGGATGCAGACGGCGCAGGCGACTCAGCCGCTCCAGGGCACGCCATCCGACGAACAGAGCAAGACGCCCGCGGAGGCGAAGCCTGGCGGCGACCGGCCGACCACGCCGGCCCCCGAGCCGGCGCGCCCCGATCCGCAGACGCAGGGCGCGGCGACCAAGCCGGCCTTGCCGCCGGCACCGGCCGAGAAGATCGCCCCGCCGATTGAGAAGAAGTAGGTCTCTCTGTCATTCCGGGGCGCGCGAAGCGCGAGCCCGGAATCCATTCATCCGCACACTCTGTCGCCCGATGGATTCCGGGCTCGACGCTGCGCGTCGCCCCGGAATGACGGGCGGAGAGAGGTCGCGCGTCACCGCACCAGGATGTTCCTAAACTGCCAGGGATCGCTGGTGTCGATGTCCTCCGGGAACAGTCCCGGGCGATCCGTCAGCGGCGTCCAGTCGGTGTAAAAACCCTTCACCGGGCCAAGATACGGCAGCTGGATTTCGAGCAGGCGGTCGAAATCCATCTCGTCGGCCTCGACGATGCCTTCGTTCGGGTTCTCCAGCGCCCACACCATGCCGCCGAGCACGGCGGAGGTCACCTGCAGGCCGGTGGCGTTCTGATAGGGCGCAAGGGCGCGGGTCTCTTCGATCGAGAGCTGCGAGCCGTACCAATAGGCATTGTTGTCATGGCCGAACAGCAGCACACCGAGCTCGTCGATGCCGTCGACGATCTCGTTCTCGTCTAGGATGTGGTGCTTCTCCTGCATCTTGGCGGCGCGGCCGAACATCTCGTGCAGCGACAGCACGGCATCGTCGGCCGGGTGATAGGCATAGTGGCAGGTCGGCCGGTAGATCGCCTTGCCCGAGGCGTCGCGCACCGTGAAGTAATCAGAGATCGAGATCGACTCGTTGTGGGTGACGAGGAAGCCATACTGGGCGCCGCGGGTCGGACACCAGGTGCGCACGCGCGTGTTGGCGCCGGGCTGCATCAGGTAGATGGCAGCGCCGCAGCCGGCCTCGTGGGTCCTCGCATTCTCCGGCATCCATTTCTCGTGGGTGCCCCAGCCGAGCTCGGACGGCTGCACGCCCTCCGACAGGAAGCCCTCAACCGACCAGGTGTTGACGAACACATCGGGCTCCTTCGGCTTCTTGGAGCGCTGGGTGTCGCGTTCGGCGATGTGGATGCCCTTGATGCCGGCCTGCCGCATCAAATCCGCCCATTCGGCCTTGGTCTTGGGCCGGGGCGCATTGAGCTTCAGGTCGGCGGCGACGTTGAGCAGCGCCTGCTTGACGAAGAAGGAGACCATGCCGGGATTGGCGCCGCAGCAGGAGACGGCGGTGGTCGAGCCCGCGGGGCGCGCCCGCTTGGCGGCCAGCGTCACCTCGCGCAGGGCGTAGTTGGAGCGTGCTTCCGGGCCCTTCGAGGCATCGAAATAGAAGCCGAGCCAGGGCTCGTTGACGGTGTCGATGTAGAGCGCGCCGAGCTCGTTGCAGAGCTCCATGATGTCGGTCGAGCCGGTGTCGACCGAGAGGTTGACGCAAAAGCCCTGGCCGCCGCCTTCGGTCAGCAGCGGGGTCAGCAGCTCGCGATAATTGTCCTTCGTCACGGCCTTCTGGATGAAGCGCACGTTCTGCTTCTCGCAATGCGCCTTGCGGCCCTCGTCCTTGGGATCAATCACGGTGACGCGCGACTTGTCATAGTCGAGATGCCGCTCGATCATCGGCAACGTGCCTTTGCCAATGGAGCCGAAGCCGACCATGACGATGGGACCGGTGATCTTCGCGTAGATCTGCGAGGGGTGGCTCATGGGATGGTTTCTCCGGAACGTGCTAGCGGACAAAAGGTGAGGGGGTGGATCAGGCGCTGCGGCGCTTGTCAGATGCTGCGGCGCTTGGCGGTGACTTCGATTTCGACCTTCATCTCGGGCTTGGCGAGGGCGGTGACGACCAGCAACGTCGCCGCCGGCCTGATGTCGCCGAGGACCTCGCCGCAGACGGCGAAGTGGGCGTCGATGTAGCTCGCGTCGGTGACGTAGTAGGTCGCACGGACGATATCGGCCATCTCGAATCCGCCCTCCTTCAGGGCGGCTTCGATGGTCTTGAAGCAGTTGCGTGACTGGCTCGTGACATCGGCCGGCATCGTCATCGTCGTGTAATCGTAGCCGGTGGTTCCCGCGACGAAGGCGAAATCGCCGTCGATCACGGCGCGGCTGTAGCCGACGGTCTTCTCGAGCGGGGAGCCGGTGGAGATCAGGCGACGGGACATGTTTTGGACCTCGACTGAAAGGGGTGTTTCGCGGGGTTAAAAGGCGTTTCCGGCGCCTGCGCAACCCCAAAGGGCTTAGGATCGGCGCAGGCGCGGCCGGGCGTTGCCGCAGGATGCTGCGGCTTCGGTCTTCGCTATGAAAGCGATCCCTTAGGCCGCGTGGGCGTGGAGGGCGCGAACCGCCCTCCGTTTGGGCAGGGCCGCGCCGGTCGGGACGATCATCCCTTCGGCGCCATCGAGCGCGCCGCCGGCGAACTCGATCGCCAGCAGGCGGTCGCGCTCGAACGGGCCGGGCAGCGCCAGCGCGCCGATCTTCTCCGCCGAGAAGCCGAAGCGGGCGTAATAGGGGGCATCGCCGAGCAGGATCACGGCTTCATGCCCGCGCGCCCGGGCGGCGGCCAGCGCTTGATGCATCAGCGCGGCGCCGATCCCGAGCTCGCGGAAGGCAGGGTCCACCGCCAGCGGTCCAAGGACCAGGGCGGGCCTGCCTCCGGCGCTGACGTGCCACAACCGCACGGTTCCCACGAGCGTCCCCTCGCGCACGGCCGACAGGGCAAGGCCTGCGGCAGGTGCGCGCCCGTCGCGGAGGCGCTGGCAGGTGCGGCCATGGCGGTTCTCGCCAAAGCACGCATCGAGCAACGCTTCACGCATCGCGACGTCGGCAGCACGTTCCGCACGGATCGCGAACGGAGCGGCTTTCGAAGTGAGGGCGACTTGTGGCTTCCGAGGAGCAGTCATGGCGCGTCAGTCCCCGCTTGAGCCGACGCGCGTGCAGCACGCCGGTCCAAGACGTCGTCAGAAATCGAAGATGTCAGGGAGGAGCCGGCAAGCCGGCTCCCGGGTTCGTCAGGCCTCAGAAGAGAGGCTGCTTAGATATGGTACGTCTTGAGCGGCGGGATGCCGTTGAACGCCACCGCCGAGTAGGTCGACGTATAGGCCCCGGTGCCTTCGATCAGCAGCTTGTCGCCGATCTCGAGCGTGACCGGAAGCGGATACGGGTTCTTCTCGTACAGCACGTCGGCGCTGTCGCAGGTGGGACCTGCGAGCACGCACGGGGTCATGTCCGCGCCGTCATGCGGGGTGCGGATGGCGTAACGGATCGACTCGTCCATGGTCTCGGCGAGACCGCCGAACTTGCCGATGTCCAGGTACACCCAGCGCACCTCGTCCTCGTCGCTCTTCTTCGAGATGAGCACGACCTCGGACTCGATGATGCCGGCGTTGCCCACCATGCCGCGGCCCGGCTCGATGATGGTCTCCGGAATCTGGTTGCCGAAGTGCTTGCGCAGCGCGCGGAAGATCGAGCGGCCGTAGGTCACGACCGGAGGCACGTCCTTCAGGTACTTGGTCGGGAAGCCGCCGCCCATGTTGACCATGGACAGGTTGATGCCGCGCTCGGCGCAGTCTCGGAACACCTGCGAGGCCATCGCCAGCGCGCGGTCCCACGCCTTCACCTTGCGCTGCTGCGAGCCGACATGGAAGGAGATGCCGCACGGCTCCAGACCGAGGCGCTTGGCGACGTCGAGCACGTCCACGGCCATCTCCGGGTCGCAGCCGAACTTGCGCGACAGCGGCCACTCGGCGCCGGCGCAGTCATAGAGGATGCGGCAGAACACCTTCGCGCCGGGAGCGGCACGGGCGACCTTCTCGACTTCGGCGGCGCAGTCCACCGCGAACAGGCGAATGCCGAGCGCGAAGGCGCGCGCGATGTCGCGCTCCTTCTTGATCGTGTTGCCGAAGGAGATGCGGTCGGGCGTCGCACCAGCGGCCAGCGCCATCTCGATCTCGGCGACCGTCGCGGTGTCGAAGCAGGAGCCCATGGAGGCGAGCAGCGACAGCACTTCCGGCGCCGGGTTCGCCTTGACGGCGTAGAACACGCGGCTGTCGGGCAGCGCCTTGGCGAAGCTCTGGTAATTGTCGCGCACGACCTCGAGGTCGACGACGAGGCACGGCTCGGTGTCGAGACCTTCCTTGCGGCGGTTGCGCAGGAATTCCTGGATACGTTCGGTCATGGCACTCTCCAACGGTCCCAGCGACGGGATCCGCATCAACGTGACGTCGGATAAGAGTGCTTCGGCCACATCGCGCGATGGAGGCGCGTCGAGGCCAAAAAACTCAAACCAGACTGTGCTGCCGTGGATTGGTTGGGAGAGTTTCCCGCCCGCTCACCTGGCAATGAAGGACAAGCCTTTTCAGTAGCCCGCGCCGGCGTTGGACTGCCGGTAGAGACCAAAAAAGCCCGATCCGTCGTTGCTTTAAGTCGCGTCCCCCGTTGAGAGCGGGGTGCGCCGGTTCGCCTCCGGCTGCCAGTCACGGTTGCAAAAAGTGAAGTCACCTTCGACAAGGCATCTCTTGAGAGAGATGCTGGGCTCCGGGTTTGCTTTGGTCGTTCGACTTCTCAGTCTTCGACTTCCGCACTTCCGAAGAGCCCCTCGGCTTCTTCACCCCTTGGCGGCTGTCCGGCCTCTTGTCCGGATACCTACCGACTGACACACGACCACAGGCACGTGCGAAATTGGGCAAGTCCGCACATAAGCGTTTTGACTCTGGTTCGCAAGAATTTTTTTAGGCTGCGGACAGAATTGCCTAACATCTGCTTGCGCAGTGTTGCGCGAGCGACGCGGAAGATGAACGTGCGTTAAGTTTTTGTGTCGCGCGCGTGTTGCTCACGCGCGTGTGCGCGTCAGCCGCGCTTGGTGAAGGGCTCGACGCGCTGAGCTGCGCGGATGAACGCGGTCATCACGAGCACGCCGAGTGCGAACAGCACGGCCTGAAGGATGTGCGTACCCTGGTCGCCGAGACCGAACAGGATCGCGAGCGCCCAGCCACCGGCAAAGGCCGCGCCGAACACCTCCGCGCCGATCAGGATCGCGGCGCTGACGACGGTGATGACGCTCGGCCAGACGATCTGGCGGGAGGACGAGGAAGGCGCGTTCATGAACTCTGGGATCCCAAGGCTTCGAGGGCCGCAATCTCCCCGAAAAGCCGGCCGGGAGCAAGGGCAAATGGCCCAAAAAAGCCCCATCGCGTGCTATAGCTGACGCAGCAATCGAGCCACGAAAATCGGGACTTGTGATGTCAGAACCCCGCCAAAATCCGGACACCGAGATCAACCCGCTGCTGAAGGCCTGGGTGACGCCGTTCGCGACCCCGCCCTTCGACGAGATAAAGCCGGAGCACTTCCTCCCCGCCTTCGAGCAGGCCTTCGCCGATCACTCCGCCGAGATCGCGGCGATCACCAATGATCCGGCCGCGCCCGACTTCGCCAACACCATCACGGCGCTGGAGCGCTCGGGCAAGCTGCTGAGCAAGGTCGCGGCGGTGTTCTACGACCTCGTCTCGGCGCATTCCAATCCGGCCATCCTGGAGATCGACAAGGAGGTCTCCTTGCGGATGGCGCGGCACTGGAATCCGATCATGATGAACGCCGTGCTGTTTGGACGCATCGCCCATCTGCACGAGAACCGCGCTGGCCTTGGTCTTTCGCCCGAGCAGCTCCGCCTCCTGGAACGCACCTACACCCGCTTCCACCGCTCTGGCGCCGGCCTCTCCGAGGAGGCCAAGACGCGGATGGCGGAGATCAACGAGAAGCTCGCCCAGCTCGGCACCAGTTTCAGCCATCATCTGCTCGGCGACGAGCAGGAATGGTTCATGGAGCTCGCCGAGGCCGATCGCCAGGGCCTGCCGGAGAGTTTTGTCGCCGCTGCCACGGCTGCGGCAGAAGAGCGCGGCATGGAAGGCAAGGCCATCGTGACGCTGTCGCGCTCCTCGACCGAGCCGTTCCTGAAGAGCTCGGCGCGGCGTGACCTTCGCGAGAAGGTCTACAAGGCCTTCACCGCGCGCGGCGACAACGGCAATGCCAACGACAACAACGACACCATCGTCGAGATCCTCAAGCTGCGGGAGGAGAGTGCCAAGCTGCTGGGCTATCCCACCTTCGCCGCCTACCGGCTGGAGGATTCCATGGCCAAGACGCCGGACGCGGTGCGCGGGCTCCTGGAGCGGGTCTGGAAGCCGGCCCGCGCGCGGGCGCTCGCCGACCGCGACGAGATGCAGGCGCTGATCACGGAAGAGGGCGGCAATTTCAAGCTCGCGCCCTGGGACTGGCGCTTCTATGCCGAGAAGCTGCGCCTCCAACGCGCCAATTTCGACGATTCCGCGATCAAGCCGTATCTGACGCTCGACCATATGGTCGCCGCCGCCTTCGACTGCGCCACGCGGCTGTTCGGCATCACCTTCGAGGAGCGCAAGGACGTTCCCACCTGGCACCCCGACGTCCGGGTCTGGGAGGTGAAAGGCCCCGATGGCAAGCACAAGGCGCTGTTCTACGGCGACTACTATGCCCGGCCGTCGAAGCGGTCCGGCGCCTGGATGACCTCGCTGCGCGACCAGCAGAAGCTCGACGGCGACATCGCGCCGCTGGTCATCAATGTCTGCAACTTCGCGAAGGGAGCAGGCGGCGAGCCCTCGCTGCTGTCGCCGGACGACGCCCGCACCCTGTTCCACGAGTTCGGCCACGGCCTGCACGGCATGCTCTCCAACGTGACCTACCCGTCGCTGTCGGGCACCTCCGTGTTCACCGACTTCGTCGAGCTGCCCTCGCAGCTCTACGAGCATTGGCAGGAACGGCCCGAGGTGCTGCAGCAGTTCGCCCGCCACTACCAGACCGGCGAGCCGCTGCCCGACGACCTGCTCCAGCGGTTCCTCGCTGCGCGAAAGTTCAACCAGGGCTTTGCCACGGTCGAGTTCGTCTCCTCGGCGCTGGTCGATCTCGAATTCCACACCCAGCCGGCCGCCGCCGCGCAGGATGTCCGCGCCTTCGAGAAGAAGGAGCTGGAGAAGATCGGCATGCCCGAGGAGATCTCGCTGCGCCACCGCCCGACCCAGTTCGGCCACATCTTCTCCGGCGACCATTATGCCTCCGGCTATTACAGCTACATGTGGTCGGAGGTAATGGATGCCGACGCCTTCGGCGCGTTCGAGGAGGCCGGCAACATCTTCGACCCGGCAGTGGCAAAGCGCCTGCACGACGACATCTACTCCTCAGGCGGATCGGTCGATCCGGAAACGGCCTACGAGGCCTTCCGCGGCCGCCCGCCCGAGCCCGACGCACTGCTGCGCCGCCGCGGCCTGCTCGACGACGCAAAGGCGGCCTGATGCGCATGCGCGTCCTGTTTGGAATGCTGCTCGCCGCTGGCATGATGCTGGCGGCGGGGGCGGCGAGCGCGCATCCGCATGTCTGGATTACCGCGACTAGCGAACTGCTCTACGCCGCCGACGGCAGCATCACCGGCGTCCGCCATGCCTGGACCTTTGACGAGATGTTCTCGGCCTATGCGGTGCAGGGGCTCGAGAGCAAGACCAAGGGCGCCTATACGCGCGAGGAGCTCGGGCCGCTGGCGCAGACCAATGTCGAGTCGCTGAAGGAATATGCCTATTTCACCTTCGCCAAGGCCGACGGCAAGAAGGAGCGATTCCAGGAGCCGGTCGACTATTTCCTCGACCACAAGGACACGGTGCTGACCCTGCACTTCACGCTGCCGCTGAAGAACCCGGTCAAGCCGAAGCAATTGGTGCTCGAAGTGTTCGACCGCTCCTTCTTCATCGACTTCCAGATGGCCAAGGACAATCCGGTCAAGCTGGTCGGCGCGCCCGCCGGCTGCCAGATGAAGCTGGACCGTCCCAGCGACGGCTCGGCCACTGCCCAGAAGCTCAATGAGCAGACCTTCCTGAACGGTGAGAACACCAATTTCGGCATGATGTTCGCCAACAAGATCACGGTGGATTGCCCTTGACCGGTCGCCTTCAGTCCCCGCTTGCACGCGGCCTTCTCGCCTGCGCTGCGGTCGTCGTCGTGCTCGGCGTGGCTGATGCTGCGCTCCACGATCTCCTCGCGCAAAACCCCTTTGGCGCGCCGCGCCCGGCACAGGCGGCCGAGCCCGAGGCCAGCGGCATCGTCGGCTGGCTGCTGGCAAAGCAGTCGGAATTCTATCGTCAGATGTCGTCGACCATCCGCGCCGCCAAATCCGACGGCTCGGCGGTCTGGACGCTGCTCTTCATCTCGTTCGCCTATGGCATCTTCCATGCCGCCGGCCCCGGCCATGGCAAGGCGGTGATCGCCTCCTATCTGGTCGCCAACCGCGAGACCGCCCGGCGCGGCATCGCGCTGTCGTTCGCCTCGGCGCTGATGCAGTCGCTGGTCGCGATCCTGATCGTCGGCATCTCGGCCTGGATCCTGAACGCGACCGCCAAGACCATGTGCAAGGCGGAGGGCGCGATCGAGATCGCGAGCTACGCCCTGATCGCGCTGTTCGGCCTGCGCCTCGTCTGGGTCAAGGGCCGCACCTTCATCCGCACGCTCCCGGCGGCCCAGCCCGTGCCGGCCATCGCCGGCGTGCCGCATGAGCATCATGATCACGACCATCACCATCATCATGATGCGCATGGTCATCATGATCACCATCACCACGATCACGCCCAGGCCCATGACCATCACGGGCATGACCACGTCCACGACGAGCATTGCGGCCATTCCCACGGCCCGACGCCGAGCGAGCTCGCCGGCCCCGGGGGCTGGCGGCGTGGCTTTGCGGCGATCCTGACCGTCGGCATCCGACCCTGCTCGGGGGCGATCCTGGTGCTGGTGTTCGCGCTGGCGCAGGGCCTGTTCTGGGCCGGCATCGCCGCGACCTTCCTGATGGGGCTCGGCACCGCGATCACGGTCGCGGCCATCGCGGTCGTCGCCGTCTCCGCCAAGGACATCGCGCAGCGCCTCAGCGCCGGCCGCGACGGCGGCGGCGCGCTGTTCATGCGCGGCATCGAATTCGCGGCGGCTGCCGTCGTGCTGCTGTTCGGTGCGGGGCTGTTGTTCGGCTACATCGCGGCCGAGCGGACGACGTGTTTCTGAGCTCCTCTTCCCCCTCCAGGGGAGGGTAAGAGTCACACCGGCAAAAACTTCATCAACGCCGGCATGAAGAAGATCCCGAGATTGATCGCAAAGCCGATGCTCCACAGGATCGAGCGCAGCGTCGGGCGGTTGCCGAGATAGGTCAGCACATAGGCGATCCGCACGATCAGGAACAGCACCGCGAGCTCGTCGATCAGGCGCTGCGGCGCATCCCGGAATTCGGCGAGCAGGACGGCGAAGGCGAAGAACGGGAAGGTCTCGATGCCGTTCTGATGGGCGCCGAGCGCACGCTGCGCGAGGGCGTCCTCATAGAAGGCGGGATCGCGCGGCCGTGAATTGTCGAAGCCGCGAAACCTGATCCATTTGATCGAGACGATCGTCGACAGATACAGCAGCAGCGCCCCGAATACGCACCATTCTGCGAGCGTCATCTTTCCTCCCCCGCTTGGGTGCGACCCTAGCGAAACCCGCCTCATCTTGACAAGTTCGGGGCAACGCGCGACGCAAACGGCCATGACGAACGTTGTCCCCATCGAGACCGCGAAGGCGGCCGTGCAGTCCGGCCGCCCGCGGGTCGGCGTGCTCCTGGTCAATCTCGGCACACCCGATACGGCCGATGCGCCGGGCGTGCGGGTCTACCTCAAGGAGTTCCTCTCGGACGCCCGCGTCATCGAGGACCAGGGCCTGATCTGGAAGCTGGTGCTGAACGGCATCATCCTGCGCAGGCGCCCGCGCACCAAGGCGCTCGACTACCGGAAGATCTGGAACAACGAGCGCAACGAATCGCCGCTGAAGACCATCACGCGCTCGCAAGCCGACAAGCTCGCGGCCGCGCTGTCGGACCGCGCGCATGTCGTCGTGGACTGGGCGATGCGCTATGGCAATCCGTCGATCCAGGCGGGCATCGATGCACTGATCGCCAAAGGCTGCGAGCGCATCCTCGCCGTGCCGCTCTATCCGCAATATTCCGCCTCGACCTCGGCAACCGTCTGCGACGAGGTGTTTCGCGTGCTCGCGCAGCTTCGCAACCAGCCGACGCTGCGGGTGACGCCGCCGTATTATGAGGACGCGGCCTATATCGAGGCGCTCGCGACCTCGATCGAGACGCAACTGGCGACGCTGTCCTTCAAGCCCGAGTTGATCGTCGCCTCCTTCCACGGCATGCCGAAATCCTATGTCGACAAGGGCGATCCCTATCAGGGCCACTGCATCGCCACGACCGAGGCGCTGCGCCGTCGGCTCGGCATGGACGAAACAAAGCTGCTGCTGACCTTCCAGTCGCGCTTCGGTAATGACGAGTGGCTGCAGCCCTACACCGACAAGACCATGGAGCGGCTGGCGAAAGAAGGCGTGCGCCGCATCGCGGTGGTGACGCCGGGCTTTTCCGCCGACTGCCTCGAGACGCTGGAGGAGATCGCGCAGGAGAACGCCGAGATCTTCAGGCACAATGGCGGTGAAGAGTTTTCCGCGATCCCCTGCCTCAACGACAGTGAGCCCGGGATGGACGTGATCCGCACCCTGGTGCTGCGTGAGCTTCAGGGCTGGATCTGATGGTTCGCCCCGTGAATCGCCGCGACTGCCTGGCGCTTCTCGGGATGACGGCCGCGCTGCCGACCGCGGTGCTGGCGCAGCAGCCGAACGCAACGCGCCGGCTCGGCGTGCTTTCGGTCATTGCGGGCGATGAGGTGATCGGCCAGGCACGACTGGCCGAGGCGCTCGCCACCCATGGTTGGAAGGAGCAGGACAATCTGAAGGTCGACTGGCGCAGCGGCGCCGGCGATCGCGCGCGTATCGCCCAGCTTGCCGACGAGCTGATCGCGCTCAAGCCCGACGTCCTGCTCGCGCTCGGCACGCCCTCGGTGGAGGAGCTGCGCCAGCGCACCACGACGATCCCGATCGTGTTCGCCGTCGTCACCGATCCCGTCAGCCAGGGCTTTGTCAAAAATCTCGCTCATCCCGGCGGCAACATCACCGGCTTCACCGATTACGACGGTCCGCTGGCCGGCAAATGGCTGGAGATGCTGACTCAGGTCACGCCAAGGGTGTCCCGCGTCTTCGTCGTCTACAATCCCGCCACCGCGCCGTTCGCACCCCTGATGCTGCGCACGGTCGAGGAGGCGGCACGGACCCTGCACGTGACAGTCGAGGCCGCGCCGGTTCATGACGCCGCCGCGATCGCGGCGCTGGCGGCGCGCAAGGAGGGCGGCCTGCTGGTGCTGCCCGATTTCTTCACCATGGCCAATCGGGTGCAGCTCCTGGCGGCGATCAGCGAAGCGCACCTGCCGGCGGTGTTCTGGAGCCGCACCTTCGTCGACGAAGGCGGGCTGATGTCCTACAGCACTGATAGCGCCGAACAGTTGCGGCGCGCCGCGTCCTACATCGACCGCATCCTCAAGGGCGCGCAGGCGGCCGACCTCCCGGTTCAGAACCCCACCAAGTTCGAGCTCGCGATCAACCTTAGGACCGCGAGGGCGATCGGCGTCACGCTTGCCCCGGGCCTCATCGCACTCGCGAACGACGTCATCGAATAGGTGATCGAATGGAGGCGTCGAACGGACGCCTTGCCGGATTCGTTAATTCTCGTTGCTAGGTCTGCGCCTGCGCGCTTTCAAGATCCCGTTGCAAATACATATCGTGACCATTCCCTCCCTCTCCGTCTTGTGCAGAATCGGGCCGATACCGACGTGAATCGCGACCGCTGAACCGGCAGGGTCGCGCTCCCGACCAATGACGGCGCGGGAAGGGCCTTTTCCCGCCTTGGAGGAAATATGAGCGGTTTCGACATTTTCGCGATTGTTCTGGTGTTGCTCGTCATCGCCACGCTGCTGGCCGGCGTGAAGACGGTGCCGCAGGGCTATGACTGGACCATCGAGCGGTTCGGCAAATACACGCAGACGCTCAGCCCCGGGCTCAACCTGATCGTGCCCTATTTCGATCGCGTCGGGCGCAAGATCAACATGATGGAGCAGGTGATCGACATCCCCGAGCAGGAGGTCATCACCAAGGACAACGCCACCGTGACGGTGGACGGAGTCGCCTTCTACCAGGTGTTCGACGCCGCGAAGGCGAGCTACGAGGTCGCCAACCTCAACCAGGCGATCACGGTTCTGACCATGACCAACATCCGCTCGGTGATGGGCTCGATGGACCTCGACCAGGTGCTCTCGCATCGCGACGAGATCAACGAGCGCCTGTTGCGTGTGGTTGATGCCGCGGTCTCGCCCTGGGGCGTCAAGGTCAACCGGATCGAGATCAAGGACATCGTGCCGCCGGCCGACCTCGTCGAAGCCATGGGCCGGCAGATGAAGGCCGAGCGCGTCAAGCGCGCCGACATCCTCGCCGCCGAAGGCCAGCGCCAGTCCGAGATTTTGCGCGCCGAGGGTGCCAAGCAGGGCCAGATTCTTCAGGCCGAAGGCCGCAAGGAAGCCGCCTTCCGCGACGCCGAGGCGCGTGAGCGGTCCGCGGAGGCCGAGGCCAAGGCGACGCAAATGGTCAGCGAGGCCATCGCCAAGGGTGACGTCGCGGCGCTGAACTACTTTATCGCCGACAAATATATCAAGGCGTTCGGCCAGTTCGCGGATGCGCCGAACCAGAAGATCATCATGCTGCCGATGGAAGCGACCAGCATGCTCGGTTCGCTGGCCGGCATCGGCGAGATCGCCAAGGCGACGTTCGGGGAGAGTGCCGCATCGGCTGCGGCCGCGGCCCGTCGCGGCGGCTCGGTGCCGTCGTCGGGTCCGACGCCGCCGGCCGTGCCGCAGTAACGGGATTTGCGCGCATGCCCAGGAAAAGTGGGTACCGGTTTTCCGATGAGGGCATGCGCCAATATGACGAGGTCGTGTCATGACCGACATGTTCGCATCGCTCGGCACCTGGAATTGGCTGATCTTCGGCTTCATCCTGATGGCGCTGGAGACGATCGCGCCGGGCGTATTCCTGTTCTGGCTCGGGCTTGCGGCCTTGCTGGTAGGCCTGGTCTCGTTCGTCGTCGTGATGTCCTGGCAGATCCAGCTCGTGATGTTCGCGATCTTCGCGGCAGCGGCCGTGCCGGTGTGGCGGCGCCTCGCCCGCCCGAAGCTGGACGCCAGCGCCAGCCCCTTCCTCAACAGGCGCACCGAGGCGCTGCTCGGCCGTGAGTTCACGCTGGAGAAGCCGATCATCGACGGCTCCGGCACGGTCCGCATCGGCGACACCGTGTGGCGCGTCGCCGGCCCCGACACGCCGGCGGGAACGCGCGTGAAGGTGGTGCAGGTGGATGGCGCGAATTTGACGGTCGCGGCGGCGTAGCCGCTCTTACCCCCTCCAGGCGGGGCTATCGCATGCGGCTTGCACGATGCGGCATCGGCACTGGGCTCCCTCTCCCGCTTGCGGGAGAGGGTTGGGGAGAGGGTGTCTCCACAACGGGACAATCCCCAAGAGGAAAGAACCCTCACCCGCCGCGCTCTGCGAGCGCGTCGGCCTCTCCCGCAAGCGGGAGAGGCGGAGCAAGCCCGCAGACAATCCTCGTGAAATTCACATGCATTTGCCCTGCCCCTCCAGGAGAGGGAAAGCGAGAACTCTTACCTCTTCCACCGCTCCGCAAACCGGTGCAGCGGCATGAAGGTCTCGCACAGGTCTCGCCCGAGCGGTGTCAGCCCGTAACCGCCGCCTTCGCCCAGCTCCACGAAACCGGCCTCGCGCAGCTCCGTCAGGCGCGCCTGCAGCACCGTGGGCGACGCCTCGTCGCAGGCCGTGCGCAAGCTGCGTGAGGTGAGGGGGGCGTCGCGCAATTCCCAGAGGATCCGTAAGGTCCAGCGCCGCCCGAGCAGATCGAGCAAGGCCATGATCGGCCGCCCGGTGCGCGAGCCGCGGACGCTGCGTGCCTTGGAGTCGGCCTGTCTTGCCATCACATCCCTCTTGCGCGATGCTACAGAAAGTGTAGCGTATTGCTACGATAAATGTAGCAAGGGAGACGGCCGATGTCCCAGGCCACACCGCGCATCGCTCCGCTGGAGGCGCCTTATCCCCCGCAGATCCAGGCGCAGTTCGATCGCATCATGCGCGGGGCGCCGCCGCTGCTGCTGTTCCGGGTGATGGCGGGCCACGCCCGCGCCTGGGACAAGTTCCGCGCCGGCGGGCTTCTTGATCCGGGTCCACTCTCCCTGCGCCAGCGCGAGATCGTGATCGATCGCACCTGCGCGCTGACCCGATGCGAATATGAATGGGGCGTGCACGTCGCGATCTTTGCCGGCCCGGCGCGGCTCACCGAGGACGAGATTCGCGCCACCGTCCAAGGCGATGCGGCCTCGCTGTGCTGGTCGCCGGCCGAGCAGGCGCTGATCGCGGCGGTCGATGCGCTGCATCACCGCGCGACCTTGAGTGACGACGAATTCGCCGCGCTCTCGGCGCATTACGATACGGCGCAGATCCTCGAGATCATGCTGCTGTGCGGCTTCTACCGCACAGTGTCCTATCTGGCGAACGGCCTGAAGCTGCCGCTCGAGGAGAAGGCGGCGCGGTTTCCGCAATAAACGTTCTCTCCCGTAAAGCCGGGGGAAGTTGGCTCACCCGAACAGCGGCGTGCCCGGCACGAAGGCGTCGAAGGCGGCCCAGAACTGCGAGCGGTAGCGGTCCTGCTCCTGCAGGATCTCGTGCTTGGCCCCGGCGATCACGAGATGCGAGCCGGCGCGTAAGTGATAGGCGAACTCCTCGATCGCCGCGGTCGAGACCACGGTGTCGTTGGAGGCCGCCAGCATCAGGATCGGCTGGCGGATCTCGGAGGGGTAGTTCATGCCCTTGAAGGTCTGCATCGCGCCGAACGCAGTGTCGGCCCAGGCGACCGTCGGCGAGGCCAGCCCCAGCGTCGGGTCCTCCTCCAGGATCGCGGCATTGCGCGCATAGCGCACGGGATCGCTGGTCACGGGATTGTTGATGAAGGGATCGAGCCCGGTGAGGCGGTCGCTGCCGCCGGGGACGTAACGGCCGCCCTGCCCGAGCAGGCGCATCGTCTTGAGCAGCGCGCGCACCGGAAACGAGGTGGTGCGGCCGGGCAGGTCGATCATCGGCGCCGACAGCACCATGCGGTCGAACCAGCGCTTGCCCGCATGCGCCACCCGCAGCAGCACGGTGCCGCCCATGGAGTGGGCGAGCGCGAAGAACGGCGGCGGACAGTCCGGCAGCACCACCTGCTGCACGAAGGCCTCGACGTCGATTTCGAAATCGGCGAAATCGCGCACATAGCCCTTGCGCGGATCGCGCAGGCGGCGCGCGGAATGGCCCTGACCGCGCCAGTCGATCATCGCCACCGCAAAGCCGCGGTCGCGCAGGTCGCGCACGGTCTCGAAATATTTCTCGATCTGCTCGCTGCGCCCGGTGAAGACGCAGACCGTGCCCTTGCGGTTCGCCGGCGGCGCCCAGCGCGCAAAGCGCAGCTCGACGCCGTCGGACGTCTTGATGGTGCCGCTGACGACGTCTTCGGGAACGGGGTTGGACGGAATCGAGACCAGCGTCATGATGGGGCGTGCGTGGGCACCAGGTGCTGCAAATCAAGGGGCGGGAGCGCCGAAAAGGGGCCAATGCCGCCCTCTTGAACGCCGTCTGGACTCACCCATATCACCTTCGTGCAGGCCGCTACCAGTGTTTCGGAACCGGAACATCAGGCTGCACACAGACTAAAGCCCGGCCCGATTGGCGGGCGGGTTACCTGAACAGTCGCTCAATGGAGGACTTGAACCATGCGTACCTACGACCTCACCCCGTTTTATCGTTCCACCGTCGGCTTCGACCGCCTCTTCAACCTGCTCGACCAGGCCGGTTCGGACGGCAGCCCCGGTTATCCCCCCTACAACATCGAGCGTACCGGCGAGAACGCCTACCGCATCACCGTCGCGGTCTCGGGCTTCTCCAAGGATGAGCTCTCCATCGTCGCGAAGGAAAACACGCTGACGATCAAGGGCGAGAAAGTCGCCAACGAGAACAGCAAGTCCGAGGTGCTCTATCGCGGCATCGCGGCGCGGGCCTTCGAGCGCGCCTTCCAGCTTGCCGACTTCGTGCAGGTGAAGGACGCCTCGCTCGAGAACGGGCTGCTTCACGTCGATCTCGTGCGCGAGATTCCCGAAGCCAAGAAGCCGCGCCAGATCGCGATCAACGCCGCAACGCCGAAGGCGCAGGTGATCGAGAACTCGGCCGCCGCCTAAGACAAGCGACCTCCAGGTTGCGAAAACGCCCCGGTGCCCCGGGGCGTTTTTTCATTTTGCCTCGCGTCACAGAACGGTGAGGACCGTAACGCCACGGCCTCACGCTCCGTCCTTTGGGCATCGCACCCTAACGAGACGGAAGATGATCATGTCACTTTGGCGCAGCCTTTTCGTCGCCGCGAGCCTGTTGGCGGCCCCGCTCAGCCTCGCTCACGCGCAGACGCCGCAAACCGTGAAGGCCAAGAACGTCGTGCTGGTGCACGGCGCCTGGGCCGACGGCTCGAGCTGGTCGGAAGTGATCCCGATCCTCCAGGCCGCCGGCCTGCATGTCACCGCCGTGCAGAACCCGCTGTCGTCGCTTGCGGACTCCGTCGAGGCGACCAAGCGCGAGCTCGCCGAGCAGGACGGACCGACCGTGCTGGTTGCGCATTCCTGGGGCGGCACCGTGATCAGCCAGGTCGGCACCGACCCGAAGGTCACCGGCCTCGTCTATGTCGCCGCCCGCGCGCCTGATGCGAACGAGGATTTCGTCGCGCTCTCGAAGCAATTCCCGACCGGCCCCGTGCGCGCGGGGATCGTCGAGCGCGACGGCTACACCAAGCTGTCGGAAGAGTCCTTCCTGAAGTATTTCGCCAATGGCGTGAAGCCGGAGCAGGCGAGGGAGCTCTACGCCGTGCAATGGCCGACGGCCGCCTCGATCTTCGCCGGGCGCACCACGGAAGCCGCGTGGCGCTCCAAGCCGAGCTGGTACGCGGTGTCGAAGAACGACTACACCATCAATCCCGATCTCGAGCGCTTCCTCGCCAAGCGCATGAACGCCACCACGATCGAGCTCGACGCCGGCCACCTCTCGCTGGTGTCGCATCCGAAGGACGTGGCGAATTTGATTCTGGAAGCTGCAGGGTATCCGCGGAGCTGAGGTGATTGCGTGAATGCAAAAGGCGCCTGCAATCTCAGGCGCCTTTTGTTTTGCTCCACTATCTCCCCGCCGTCGTCCCTGCGAACGCAGGGACCCATAACCCCAGGGAGCAGTTTGGCGATGATTCGGAGTTCGGGACTCGCTCTTCATCCGCACCGATCAATCACGCGGTATGGGTCCCTGCGTTCGCAGGGACGACACCGTTTGTGTGGTCATCCCATCGCATCAAACGCGCAGCGCTAATCCAGTCCCTGCGCGGCCGGCATCTCCTGTGTCGGCAGGATGGTCGGAGCTGGCTTGGCCTGACCGACGGTGGGTGTGGCCGCTTCGGCGGGCTTGGCCTGCACGGCCACCGTCTGCTGCGCGGGCTGGGCCTGCTGTGGTGTCTGCTCAGCTGGCTTGGCGGCTGCCGCCGGCGCCTCGGCGCGCTGCGGGGCGGCCTTGGGGAGCGGCACGGTGCGGCTGGCGACATGCGGGATCGGGGCAGGCGGGCGCGGCGGGCCACCGCGGACCATGGTCGGCGGCGGCAGCGCACTTTGCGGACGGTAAGGTGCAACCGCGGGCTCATCATACGAAGGCGCCATGCCGTAGGCATCGGCGGCCGGCATGAAGCGGATGATCCTGCCGTCGCGGGCGTCGATCACGAGCCGGCCGTCATCGCCGCGGCGGTCGATCACCGCGATGGTGTAGACGCTGCCGCGCAGGCGCGGGATGCCGAGCGGCGAGAAGCCGTTCTCCCGCAGCACGGCGTAAACCTCGGTGGGCGGCAGCAGGGCCGGGGCCGGACCGCGCTCCTCATAGCCGTAGCCATAGCCGTAACGCGGCGGCATTGGCGGTGCGGCGTCCGGCGGGGCATAGGGCCCGTCGAAATCCGACACGGCGATCATGGTTCCGCCGCCGCTTCCGTTCGCCGGAACCTGCGCTTGCGCCCCGGTCGCAGCCATCGCCAGCGCGGCGGCGGCCACACATCCTGTGAAAAACTTCATGGTCGACACGCTCCTGTCAGGGCCCCGGATGCTCGCGCTCTTTCGCTTCTTGCGGCGTGGCGTGCCTTCCGAAGGGCCGATCCGAAGCTTCATTTGCGATTTCGGCGCCGCTTGGGCCGGATCAGGGCGCGTTTGCTTCAAAACCGGGGCTGCGCAACTTTCGGAAAGCGATTGATTGACTTATCGGGAATCGGGACTTCCACGCGCTTGTGTGCTAGACAAAAATTTGGCAAGGTGATGGTTAGGACAGGAAGACTGTCTCAATTTTGCTTGCGGTTCCGGCACAGGGATTGCAACGAAAGTCGGTGCTTCCGAGCACCATAAGGCAACAGGAAAAGCCGTTCTCGGGGACGAAGAACGCCTTGGCCTGAATTTAAGAAAATGCGGCTCGCAGCGGACGAGCGGTGACCCAGAGGCGGGTGCCGCGGAACGCCCAAGGTGCGCCGAAGATGGCGGTGAGACAGCTTGCCGCACGGAGAGGACAGGAACAATGAACGGGTCGCAATTCGAGCGCGCAAACATCGTGGCAGAACAGCTGTCGGCGACGGTCGCCTCGAAACCGGCCGATCCGATTCAGGAGCACAACTCCCGTCCGGCCGCTGAAGGCCTCTACGATCCGAGCCTGGAGAAGGACAGCTGCGGCGTCGGCTTCATCGCCAACATCAAGGGCAAGAAGTCGCACGAGATCGTCTCGGACGCGCTCAGCATCCTCTGCAATCTCGAGCATCGCGGCGCGGTCGGCGCCGACCCGCGCGCCGGCGACGGTGCCGGCATTCTGGTGCAGATCCCGCACGCCTTCTTCAGCCGCAAGGCGAAGGAGCTCGGCTTCGCGCTGCCCAATCCCGGCGAATACGCCATCGGCGCGCTGTTCATGCCGCGCGACACCGCCTGGCGCAACGTCATCAAGAGCATCATCGCCGACCAGATCAAGGAAGAGGGCCTGACCCTGCTCGGCTGGCGCGACGTGCCGACCGACAATTCCTCGCTCGGCGTCACCGTGAAGCCGACCGAGCCCGCTTGCATGCAGGTGTTCATCGGCCGCAACGGGGTTGCCAAGACCGAGGACGAGTTCGAGCGCCGGCTCTACATCCTGCGCAAGTCGATCTCGCAGGCGATCTACCAGCGCCGCGACCGCGGCCTTGCGGGCTACTATCCCTGCTCGATGTCCTGCCGCACCGTGATCTACAAGGGCATGTTCCTCGCCGACCAGCTCGGCAAGTACTATCCCGATCTGCACGAGAAGGATTTTGAGAGCGCGCTCGCGCTGGTGCATCAGCGCTTCTCGACCAACACCTTCCCGGCGTGGTCGCTGGCGCATCCCTACCGCATGATCGCGCATAACGGCGAGATCAACACGCTGCGCGGCAACACCAACTGGATGGCGGCGCGCCAGGCTTCGGTGAGCTCCGAGCTCTACGGCAAGGACATCAACCGGCTCTGGCCGATCTCCTACGAAGGCCAGTCGGACACTGCCTGCTTCGACAACGCGCTCGAATTCCTGGTGCAGGGCGGCTACTCGCTGCCGCACGCCGTGATGATGATGATTCCGGAGGCGTGGGCCGGCAATCCCTTGATGGATGAGAAGCGCCGCGCCTTCTACGAATATCATGCCGCGCTGATGGAGCCGTGGGACGGCCCCGCCGCGATCGCCTTCACCGACGGCCGCCAGATCGGCGCCACGCTCGACCGCAACGGCCTGCGGCCGGCGCGCTATCTCGTCACCAAGGACGACCGCATCGTCATGGCGTCGGAGATGGGCGTGCTGACGATCCCCGAGGACCAGATCATCACCAAGTGGCGCCTGCAGCCCGGCAAGATGCTGCTGGTCGACCTCGAGCAGGGCCGCCTGATCCCGGACGACGAGATCAAGGCCGAGCTCTCCAGGAGCCATCCCTACAAGGAGTGGCTGGAGCGGACCCAGATCGTGCTGGAAGAGCTGCCGAAGGTGCCGACCACCGGCGTGCGCTCCAACCTGTCGCTTTTGGATCGCCAGCAGGCGTTCGGCTACAGCCAGGAAGACATCAGCATCCTGATGACGCCGATGGCGGCCACGGGCGAGGAGGCAGCCGGCTCGATGGGCAACGACACGCCGATCTCGGCGCTGTCGGACAAGGCCAAGCCGCTGTTCACCTACTTCAAGCAGAACTTCGCGCAGGTCACCAACCCGCCGATCGACCCGATCCGCGAGGAGCTGGTGATGAGCCTCGTCTCGATCATCGGGCCGCGGCCGAACCTGTTCGACCTCCAGGGCATGGCCACGACCAAGCGCCTCGAAGTGCGCCAGCCGATCCTGACCGATGCAGATCTGGAAAAGATCCGCTCGATCTCCGACGTCGCCGAATCCCACTTCAAGTCGCGCACGCTGGACACCACCTTCCACGCCGGTCTCGGCGCGGCCGGCATGGACCAGGTGCTGGACGAGCTCTGCGCGCGCGCGGAGAGCGCGGTGCGTGAGGGCGTCAACATCATCATCCTGTCCGACCGCATGGTCGGCACCGACCGCGTGCCGATTCCGGCGCTGCTGGCCTGCGCCGCCGTGCATCATCATCTGATCCGCGTCGGACTGCGCACCTCGGTCGGCCTCGTCGTCGAATCGGGCGAGCCGCGCGAAGTCCATCACTTCGCCTGCCTCGCGGGTTACGGCGCCGAAGCGATCAATCCCTACCTCGCGTTCGAGACCATCATCGCGATGAAGGATCGCCTGCCCGGCTCGCTCGACGACTACGAGATCGTCAAGCGCTACATCAAGTCGATCGGCAAGGGCCTGCTCAAGGTCATGTCCAAGATGGGCATCTCGACCTACCAGTCCTATTGCGGCGCGCAGATCTTCGACGCGGTCGGCCTCAAGGCGGACTTCGTGTCGAAGTTCTTTGCGGGCACGCATACCCGCGTCGAGGGCGTCGGCCTTGCCGAGATCGCCGAAGAGGCCGTGCGCCGCCATGCCGACGCGTTCGGCGAGGCGCAGGTCTACAAGACCTCACTCGATGTCGGCGGCGAATATGCCTATCGCAGCCGCGGCGAGGACCACGCCTGGACCGCCGAATCGGTGTCGCTGCTCCAGCACGCCGCGCGCGGCAACTCGCAGGAGCGCTACCGCGCCTTCGCAAAAATCCTCAACGAGCAGTCGGAGCGCCTGCTGACGCTGCGCGGCCTGTTCCGGATCAAGAACGCGGACGAAGAGAAGCGCAAGCCTGTAGCGCTCGACCAGGTCGAGCCCGCCAAGGACATCGTCAAGCGCTTCGCCACGGGTGCGATGAGCTTCGGCTCGATCTCGCGCGAGGCGCATACGACACTGGCGATCGCCATGAACCGGATCGGCGGCAAGTCGAACACCGGTGAAGGCGGCGAGGAAGCCGACCGCTTCAAGCCGATGCCAAACGGCGATTCCATGCGCTCGGCGATCAAGCAGGTCGCCTCGGGCCGCTTCGGCGTCACCACGGAGTATCTCGTCAACTCCGACATGATGCAGATCAAGATGGCGCAGGGTGCCAAGCCCGGCGAGGGCGGCCAGCTGCCCGGCCACAAGGTCGACGCGACCATCGCCAAGGTCCGGCACTCGACGCCGGGCGTCGGCCTGATCTCGCCGCCGCCGCACCACGACATCTACTCGATCGAGGATCTG
This sequence comes from Bradyrhizobium sp. CB2312, assembly GCF_029714425.1. Taxonomy (NCBI): domain Bacteria; kingdom Pseudomonadati; phylum Pseudomonadota; class Alphaproteobacteria; order Hyphomicrobiales; family Nitrobacteraceae; genus Bradyrhizobium; species Bradyrhizobium sp. CB2312. Next base: position 1,208,692 of record NZ_CP121668.1, read on the forward strand.
GCGCAGCTCATCTACGACCTCAAGAACGTCAACCCGACGGGAGACGTCTCGGTCAAGCTCGTCTCCGAAATCGGCGTCGGCACGGTGGCCGCGGGCGTTGCCAAGGCGCGCGCCGACCATGTCACCATCGCCGGTTTCGAGGGCGGCACGGGCGCTTCGCCGCTGACCTCGATCAAGCATGCCGGCTCGCCCTGGGAGATCGGCCTTGCCGAAACCCACCAGACCCTGGTGCGCGAGCGGCTGCGCAGCCGCATCGTGGTCCAGGTCGACGGCGGCTTCCGCACGGGGCGTGACGTCGTGATCGGCGCGCTGCTCGGTGCCGACGAGTTCGGCTTCGCCACCGCGCCGCTGATCGCGGCCGGCTGCATCATGATGCGCAAGTGCCATCTCAACACCTGCCCGGTCGGCGTCGCCACCCAGGACCCCGTCCTGCGCAAGCGCTTCACCGGCCAGCCCGAGCACGTGATCAACTACTTCTTCTTCGTCGCGGAGGAAGTCCGCGAGATCATGGCTTCGCTCGGCTTCCGCACCTTCAACGAGATGGTCGGCCAGGTTCAGCTGCTCGACCAGACCAGGCTGGTCGCGCACTGGAAGGCCAAGGGCCTCGATTTCTCAAAACTGTTCGTCAAGCAGAAGGAAGAGAAGGGCCAGAAGATCTATCACTCCGAGCGCCAGAACCATCATCTGGAGGCGGTGCTCGACCGCACGCTGATCGAGAACGCGCAGCCCGCGCTCGACCGCGGCGCGCCGGTGAAGATCGAGGCCACGATCAACAGCACCAACCGTTCCGCCGGCGCCATGCTGTCGGGCGCGGTCGCCAAGATCTACGGCCATGCCGGTCTTCCGCACGACACCATCCATGTCGGCCTCAAGGGCACTGCCGGCCAGGCCTTCGGCGCCTGGCTCGCGCACGGCGTCACCTTCGGGCTCGAGGGCGAAGCCAACGACTATGTCGGCAAGGGCCTGTCGGGCGGCAAGATCATCGTCAAGCCGCCGCGCAACGGCGGCATCGTGCCGGAAGAGAGCATCATCGTCGGCAACACCGTGATGTACGGCGCGATCGCGGGCGAGTGCTACTTCCGCGGCATCGCCGGCGAGCGCTTCGCCGTGCGCAACTCGGGCGCTGTCGCGGTGGTCGAGGGCGCGGGCGATCATTGCTGCGAATACATGACCGGCGGCATCGTGGTCGTGCTCGGCAAGACTGGGCGCAATTTCGCGGCCGGCATGTCGGGCGGCATCGCCTATGTGCTGGACGAGGCCGGCGATTTCGACAAGCTGTGCAACCTCAGCATGGTCGAGCTCGAGCCGGTTTTGTCGGAAGAGCTGATCAACGCCGGCACCTACAACCACTCCGGTGACCTCGAGGCGCATGGCCGGGTCGACGTGTTCAAGAACCTGCTCGACTCCGACGTCGAGCGCCTGCACGTCCTGATCACGCGCCATGCGAAGGCGACCGGCTCCAGGCGCGCCGCCGAGATCCTTGCCAATTGGAAGGACTGGCTGCCCAAATTCCGCAAGGTGATGCCGGTCGAATACCGGCGCGCACTGCGCGAGATGGCCGCCAATGCGGACGCCGAGCCGAAAATCGCGATCGGGGCGTAATTCTCACCTCGCGTCATTCCGGGGCGCGCGATGCGCGAACCCGGAATCTCGCAAAGATAACCTCCAGGTTCCGGGTCTGCGCGCCGCGCGCGCATCCCGGAACGACGGAAAGAAAACTAAGCGGCAGGGACTTCGGGTTTAATGGGCAAGATCACGGGTTTTCTGGAAATCGAACGGCATGACCGCAAGTACACCCCGGTCACCGAGCGCGTGAAGCATTACAACGAGTTCGTCGTTCCCTTGAGCGAGAAGGAAGTGCGCGACCAGGCCGCGCGCTGCATGAACTGCGGCATTCCCTATTGCCACGGCACCGGCTCGGTCGCACCCGGTACGCCGGGCTGCCCGGTCAACAACCAGATCCCCGACTGGAACGACCTCGTCTATCAGGGCAATTGGGAAGAAGCCTCGCGCAACCTGCACTCGACCAACAATTTCCCCGAGTTCACCGGCCGCATCTGCCCGGCGCCGTGCGAAGCGTCCTGCACGCTCAACATCGACGACAACCCTGTCACCATCAAGACCATCGAATGCGCGATCGTCGACCGCGCCTGGGACAATGGCTGGCTGAAGCCCGAGGTCGCCGCCGAGAAGACCGGCAAGAAGGTCGCCGTGATCGGCTCGGGTCCGGCCGGCATGGCCTGCGCGCAGCAGCTCGCGCGCGCCGGCCACGACGTGCACCTGTTCGAGAAGTACGCCAAGGCCGGCGGCCTGCTGCGTTACGGCATCCCCGACTTCAAGATGGAGAAGGGCGTCATCGACCGCCGCGTCAAGCAGATGGAAGGCGAAGGCGTGACCTTCCACTACAACAGCCATGTCGGCGCTGACGGCAATGTCGATCCGCGCGAGATGCTCAACGAGTATGACGCGATCGCGCTCACCGGCGGCGCGGAAGCCCCGCGCGATCTGCCGATCCCCGGCCGCGAGCTCGACGGCATCCACTACGCCATGGATTTCCTCCCGCAGCAGAACCGCCGCGTCTCCAACGAGCCGCTGGGCGGCGGCGCCGACATCCTCGCCGGCGGCAAGCATGTCGTCGTCATCGGCGGCGGCGACACCGGATCTGACTGCATCGGCACCTCGATGCGTCAGGGCGCGCTGTCGGTGACCCAGCTCGAGATCATGCCCGCCCCGCCCGAGCGCGAGAACAAGGGCCTGACCTGGCCGAACTGGCCGCTGAAGATGCGCACCTCCTCCAGCCAGGCCGAAGGCGCCATCCGCGAATTCGCCGTACTGACCCAGAAGTTTTCCGGCGAGAACGGCAAGGTCAAGAAGCTGCACTGCGTCCGCGTCGACGACAAGTTCAAGCCGATCGCCGGCACCGAGTTCGAGCTCGACGCCGAGCTCGTGCTGCTCGCCATGGGCTTCGTGCACCCCGTGCACGAAGGCCTCTTGAAGCAGCTCGCGGTCGACCTCGACCCGCGCGGCAACGTCAAGGCCAACACGCTGGACTACCAGACCTCGCGTCCGAACGTGTTCTCCGCCGGCGACATGCGCCGCGGCCAGTCGCTGGTGGTGTGGGCGATCCGCGAGGGCCGGCTGTGCGCGCGGTCGATCGACACGTTCCTGATGGGGAAGACGGATCTGCCGCGCTAGGTGCAGTCATTCCGGGGCGCGCGAAGCGCGAGCCCGGAATCCATTCATCCACAAACCCTGAGGCCCGATGGATTCCGGGTTCGCGCCAAGTGGCGCGCCCCGGAATGACCAGCGGAGAGAGCCGCGCCCACGCGCCTCGCCTGAGTAGACGCGCAGGCAAGCAGCGCTAATTCTGCAGCCTCACCCCCACCATCATCACAGTCCCCTGCGAGCTCGATCCCGCCTGGTTCGAGTCCAGGATGTCGTGCCGCAGCGTGCCCTTGACCCAGATGTTGCGGTTGAGCTTGTAGATCAGGTTGCCTTCGAGCGAGTAGGTTTTGTCGTTGCGGCCCTGGTTCTGGTAGTCGTAGGTGCCGTAGGTGAATTTGCCGACCGCGGTGAGCCAGCGGCGGAAGTCGTGGTCGACTTCGATCCCGTAGGTGTGCACCAGCACGCCGGAGGAGCCGGGGACGGTGGTCTCGGCGATCTGCGTGTCGGTGGCGAATTTCACCGTGGTCAGGCCGCTCGCATTCCAGATCAGCGAGCCCGCGGTGAGGAAGCCCGCGAGCTGGCTGAGGCGCGGGTCGACATAGTTGCGCGCGGAATAGCCGACCGAGATCTCGCCGATGAGGATGCGCGAGAACTCGAAGGACGAGCCGACCTTGGCATAGCCGCCGTTTGAATCGCGGAAGTAGCCGTTGCGGTCGGCGGCCTGGTCGTGCACGCGGGTGTCGCCCTCGATCTCGACGAACGGCTTCAGGCCCGGCTTGAGATCGTAGGAGAAGCGCCCGACGCCGCCATACTGGTTGAAGTCGCGATCGTTGTTGCTGAAGGTCGAGCCGTCGGTGAGCTTCGAATCCGTGTAGGCGGTGCGGTCGACGGTGGCGCCGGCGGCGACCTGGAAACGGTTGAAGGTCTGGTCGAAGCCGAGCGTCGTGCCGTAGGCGGCGTAGACAGGATATTTTTGCAGGCCGGCCTGCACGTTCGGGCTGCCTGGATTGTCGGTGGCGAGCCGCAGGCGCAGCTGCGAGGTCAGCTTGAAATCGCGGTCGACGTCGAGGCGGCCGTCGACATGGCCGGTGAAATCGGGCCGGTCGACCTCGACCGGCGAGGGCGAGGCAAAGCCGTCGATCGTCGCCGGCATGTTGTTGGTGTAGCCCGAGAACGAGCCGCGCAGATCCGCGACCAGCGCGTGGCGCTCCCAGTCGGACTGGACAAGAAGGTCGGGTGCGACGACGTAGACCGGCGAGCCCACCGGCTTGTTCAGGCGTGCCGGATTGGTGTCGTAGCCGGCGGAGAGCTCGAGCCCGCCCCTGATCAGGAAGCTGCCGGCATAATCGCCGACCGCACTGAAGGCGTCGTCATCGGCCTTGAGGCGGCGGCGCAGCGGCTGGCCCGGCACGTTGCCGGCCATCGCCGGGGCGACCGGCGTCTTGTGCGCGGTCTCGGACGGCGGCGGCGCGATGCGCGGCGGGCCGAGCGTCGTCACCGGCGTTGCGGGTGGGGGCGGCGAGCCGGGGCCGAGCGGGCGCTTCGGCTTGGCCTGGCCGGGATAGAGTTTTGGCTGCTGCCGCTTGCGATTGAGCGAGTCATAGCCCGAGCCGCTCGCGCCGTTCGCGGCCGGCAGGCCGTAGGTCGGGACCTGACCGGCTGTGTTTTGGCCGAGGCGCGAAGGCGCTGGCGTCTGCTGGCGCTTGCGCGGATCGGCACCCGGATCGGGCAGCGTCGGCAGCGCGTCTGAGGGGGCCTGCGGCACGCCCGCCGTGCGGCGGGTCGGCAGCGTGTCGGGCGCGACGAAGCCGCCGCGGTTGGGATTGAACAGGTCGGGCGTGAGGCTCTGGGCGGCCGCGGGCGCGCTTTCCAGCGCGGTCAGCAGCAGGCATGGCAAAGCGGCGCGGAAAGCGTATGCGCAGCTGCCCCGGCCTCTACCTGGAGGCGACCCCACGATGGAATAACTCCAACGAAATCAAGCACTTTCACGATTGCCCCCGCCGGACGGCCGGAACCATCGTTAATGGACTTAAAACAATTATGGTTAATGACCGGTTGAGGGCATTTGCGGCCGCGTCGCGTCACCCGCCCGGGCGTGCTAAGCAGGCGGCAACGGGCGAACGCCCACCCCTTCCTTGGACCTGATCATGCCGAGTTCGAAACCGCTGATGACCCAATCATCCGGCTCCACCCCCGCCAGCGTCGAATCCGCGCTCCGCACCCTGGAGACAGGCAGCGCAGGCATCAACGCACTCTCGGCGGCGCTGCGCGGCCCGTTAAGCACGACCTTCGCGGCGGCCGTCGATCTGATCCGCCAGGCCAAGGGCCGCGTCGTCGTCACCGGGCTCGGCAAGTCCGGCCATATCGGGCGCAAGATTGCAGCGACGCTCGCCTCCACCGGCACGCCGGCTTTCTTCGTCCACGCCGCCGAAGCCGGCCATGGCGATCTCGGCATGATCACGCCCGACGACGTCATCATGGCGCTGTCCTGGTCCGGCGAGCAGCCGGAGTTGAAGAACCTCGTCAACTATTCGGCGCGGTTTGCCATCCCGATGATCGCGGTGACGTCGAACGCCGCGTCCTCGCTCGGGCAGGCCGCCGACATCGTGATCGAGCTGCCGAAAGCACGGGAGGCCTGCCCGCACAATCTGGCGCCGACCACCTCGACGTTGATGCAGGCCGCGATCGGCGACGCCATCGCGATCGCGCTGCTCGAAGGCCGCGGCTTCACCGCGCTGGAATTCGCGCATTTCCACCCCGGTGGCAAGCTGGGGGCGATGCTGAAATTCGTCCGCGACTACATGCGCACCGGCGCGGAGATCCCGGTCAAGCCGCTCGGCACCGAGATGTCGGAGGCCGTGGTCGAGATGTCGGCCAAGGGTCTTGGCTGCGTCTGTATCGTCGATGAGGCCGGCGCCATCGCGGGCATCATCACCGACGGCGACCTGCGCCGTCACATGCGCCCCGATCTGCTGACGGTATCCGTCGACGAGATCATGACCAGGCAGCCCAAGACCGTGCCGCCCTCGATGCTCGCGACCGAAATGATCGAGGTGCTGAACACGCGCAAGATCACGACGCTGGTCGTGACCGAGGCCGACAAGGTGGTCGGCATCGTGCATCTGCACGACCTGCTGCGCGCCGGCGTGGCGTAGTCCTCGCGCCGCCGGGCCCGGGACAAGCCCGGGCACGACGACGGGCAGCCGGCATCACAGCGTCTTCAGATACTCGATCAGCTGATAGCGCTCGTCGTCGTCCTTGAACATGCGGCCGATCACGCCGTCGCGTCGCGGCTCGCCGTCCCTGAGCTCGAACGAATGGCCGCGCACGCTGTTGCCCTGGATCGGCTTGCCGTCCGACCCGGTCATCGAGAACTGCGTCTCACCCGTCTTGCAGCGCTCGTCGGCGGTGACGGCGAAGCCGACGGTCACGGGATCGTAGTCGCGGCGGCCCATACAGAATTTGGTCGGGCGTTCGTTCTGCGGCTTCAGCAGCCAGTACAGCGAAGGCACCGAACCGTTGTGCAAATAGGGCGCCGTCGCCCAGATGCCGTTCAGCGGGCGCGCGCGATAGCGTGCTCCCCCCGCCGGGTTGAGGCAGTTCTTGCGCGCGAGATTCCACAGCTTCGCCCGCTCGGCGTCCGACAGCTTCTCGTCGTCCATCCATTTGCGGGCGACGAGATCGACCACCGTCATCAGGCCGAGCGCATAGACCATCTCGTTGGGCGAGGCGCTCGCGGTCGGGACCTCGCATTGCCACCATGTCTGCAGGTCGGCGGTATTGACCTTCAGGAAGCCGGGCACGTCGATGATCCTGTTGCTGAGCACGAGCGTCTGCTCGGGGTCGGTGTTGATCTCCTTGAGGGGAATCGTGACCGCGTTCAGCACCTTGCTGTCGCCGCTCGGCTCCCAGCGTCCTGACGACCAGAACGCCGGGGTGTCGATCGCCGGCAGATGGCATCCAGAACACATCTCGGTGTAGATCTTGCGGCCCTTCTCGGCCTTGTCCCTGTCGATCCTCCAGGCATCGCCGAGGATCTGCGAGGGCCATTTCGGCGACAGCAGGCCGCCGAATTTCGGACCGGTGGCGGCATCGGCCGACTTGAAGGGATCGGGACCCCTCAGCATGTCCTCGATCCAGCCGAGCGTGTTGACGTGAACCGAGGACCGCCAAATCCTGTCGCCGGGATAGGCGTCGGACAGGTTGAGCAGCGCCGTCACGCCGAGCGCTTCGCCGGCGTTGCGGATCAGCGGCTGCTCGATCGAGGCGTCGTATTGCGCGAACTTGAACCACGGCACGGTCCAGATCGGGGGATAGCTCACCGGCGCGTCCTGGGCGTGCAGATTCTTCTCGAAGCCCTTGAGCCCACTCAGCGCAAGATCCTGCGAGAAGACCTGGTTGCCGATGCGGTTGAGGGCGTCGAGGCGGCCGAACCCTTCCTCGGTGTCCTTCTGCTGCCTGCCGTCCCAGGTCTTCTTGCCTTCGATCGTCTCGTTGTACTTCTCCTGCCAGCCGATCAGGAACTTGCCGATCGCGCTGAGCTTCTGCTTGAGCGCGTCGCGATCCGCCTTGCCGGCGTCGGCGCCGAGCACGCGATCGGCGAAGCGGTCGAAGCGGAACGGGACGTAGAGCGTGTAGGCGATCGACAGGCCGGTGGCGAGCTCGAGCTTCTTCAAGTCGGTCATGGCCGGGCCGCCGTCGAAGCGGACATCGATGCCCTGGTAATGGATCTGGCCGGTGTGACACGCCGCGCAGGTCAGCCCGATCTTGTCCTCCTCGCGTCGGCCGCTCGCGGGATCGACGACGCCGGTCATCCGTGCAAAGCCGACCGGCAGGCCGTCGACGTTCTCGGCTGGCGTCCATCGCGTCGACCAGTCGGACACCTGCGTCGTGTCATAGACATTGGCGTAGCCGAAGCGGCGCAGCGTCGTCGCGTCGGTCTGGACCGACTGCGGGCTCGGGATGAAGCCGAAACTTTCGAGATAGGCGCTGTCCTTCATCATGCCCGGCTTCGAGAACAGACGCAGGCGCGGCTGCTCCAGCGCCACGAACCACTCATAGGGTACCGGGAAGGTCGCAGTGCCCTGGCTCGCATGGTGAAACCAGTGCCGGTCCTTCAGCGACCAGTTTTGCTCGAGCCAGAACGCGGCCTTCGTGTCCGGCACTGCGGGGAGGGGCGGCGGCAGGAGCTGCGCGAGGATTCCCTTCTGCGGCAGCATGGCGCGGACCTGGTTGGGGAATTCGGCCACCGCAACGAGCGCGGCGAGAGCGCCGGCGAGGACGAGCCCCGCGATCCCGAGAGCCCAGCGAAACCTGAGGGCGCAGGATGACAGCAGCGGCTGTGACACGATCCGCTGGGTGATCCGCTCGGGGAATTTGCGCTCGTTGAACAGCGTGCGCACCTCGGCCACGCTGAGATAGAGCTCCGTCTTCTTGCCGTCGACCTTGCCCTTGCCCATGATCTTCAGCAGCACGGGCCATTCGAACTGCATCAGCACCGGGTAGTACCAGCGCGCAGCGCTGCCGGCGCGCTCGAGATTGTCGCGCATGAAAGTCTTGATTTCCGCGGCGTTGAGGCCAGGCTCGCTGACGCCGGTGTTCGGATCGGTGTAGATCCGGCCGAAGCTCTGGAGGCGCGCGATCTCGTCCTCGTTGACCTTGCCGTCGACGCCGAGGATGCGGGAGCCGGCGCCCAGCTTGTCCAGCGGGCCGCCGCGCAGCGCGTCGAGCTGTGGGCCGGTCCAGATGCTCTTCAGGATGTGACTGAAACCGTTGGCGATCGTCGCGACGCCGCGGACCTGGATGCGGGCCCAGATCTTCTTCAGCCCGGTCTCGCCGCTCGCATTCGCGATGGTCTGCGACAGCGTGTTGAGCGGGACGGTCCCGCCGTCGACAAAACCTTCGCCGACGAGGCCGCGCAGGAACGGGCAGGGATTGTCCGGCGAGACTGGGATCGAGGGGTCGAAGGGCGGCTTCGAAGCGGGGTCGTGCATGGCCCAAATCCTGAAAACAGCGAATCGTGAAATGACGCGCGCCGATAGAGCGCGAAAAGTCCTAACAAACCGGCAGCACACTATACTACTTCAGCGTGTGGCGAAGTGTGTCCGAATTCACTGTCGTGTCAACACGGCCCAGGCGCGTGGTCGGGGAAAACCCTGAGGGGATCGCAAGCGGCCGCCGCCTGCCTTTTCAGGACTCGGCGGCGCGTTTGACGTCGCTCTGGACCAGGGTCAGCTTGCCCAGCGGCACGCCCGCATTCAGGAGTCCCTCGCGGTAATGGGCGAGGTCCTCGGGCCGCTTCCAGTGGAAATTGCGCAGGTGACGGTCGACATTCAGGGTCGGGTAATTGGCCATCAGCACGGCTGTGGCCTCCGCGGCCTCATCGTCCCGGCGCAACTGTGCCAGCGCCGCGGCGCGGATCGCCAGCGCCTGCATGTGGTTCGGGTTTATGTAGAGCTGCTCGCGGGCCCATGACAGCGTCGCGTCGTATTGTCTCAACAGATAATGGCTGAAGGCGTTCAGCGCGGCCCATTGATAGCGCGGGTCACTATTGTCGCGTTGGGCGGCCATCGAGAACAGCTCGATCGCCTCGCGGTGCTCGCCGATGACGAAATGGCAGATGCCGAGCACGCCGCGCGCGCCCATGTCGTAGGGATTGAGTGCGACCGCGCGTTTGGCCGCGTCCATCGCGGCCTCGTAATGGGCTTCCATCGCATGCGCCCAGGACAGGATCGAGAACGCAAAGGAGGAACGCGGGTCGAGCCGGACGCTGGTCTCGGCGAGGTTCATCGCCTCGGCCCACATCTCGCGCGTGCCCTTGACCCAGCCGAACTGGATGCTCTGGATCTGGATCGTGGCGAGATAGGCGTGCGCGATCGACAGTTTGGGATCGAGCCTGATGGCCTCCCGGAACAGGTCGACGGCGGTGGCGAGGTCCTCCTTGGTCTGCCGGTAGTAATGCGACAGCCCCTTGAGGAAGCGGTCCCAGGCGGTCACGTCGGTGGAGGGCCGCGCCGGCGCCGAGGCTTCCGCGCGGACGATCTCGGTGGCGATGGCGGCGGACAGGTTGGTGGTGATCTCGTCCTGCATCGCGAAGAGGTCGCCGATGTCGCGGTCGTAGCGGCCGGTCCAGAGCTGCTCGCCGGTCTCCGGCGCGATCAGCTCGGCGGTGACGCGGATTTTTGCGCCGGCGCGCCGTACCGAGCCCTGGATCAGATAGGTGGCGTCGATCTCGCGCGCGATCAGGCGGGTCGAGACATTCTTGCCCTTGAAGGCGAAGGTCGAATTGCGGCTCAGCACGCGATAGAACGATTGCAGCGCCAGCGCGTGGATCAGGTCCTCGGTCAGGCCGTCGGAGAAATATTCGTCCTGGGCGTCGCTGAGATTGGCGAAGGGCAGCACGCCGACGATCGCGGTGCGGTACTGCTGCGACAGGACGGACGCCTCCCGCACCTCGGGGACGAGCGCCGGTGCGTTCTCGGGCGTCCAGGTGAAGACCCCGACCGAGTCCTTGATGTTCTTGAAGCGATGGTTGCCGGCATCGGTCAGCGGCACCTGGAGATGCTTGCTCGCCTCTCTGTAGGCCTTGGCCGAGATCGCGAAGCCGCCGGGGCTCGCCACCGCTTCGAGGCGAACGGCGATGTTGACGTCGTCGCCGAAGACCTCGTCCTCGTCGGCGATGACGTCACCCATGTGGATGCCGAGCCGGAATTGCATGGCGCGGTCGGCCGGCAGATGGTGGTTGCGCTCCGCCATCAGCGTCTGCATCGCGATCGCGGCCTCAGTGGCGCCGACGATCGAGGCGAATTCCAGCAGGAAGCCGTCGCCAGTGTTTTTGACGACGCGGCCGCCGTGATTGAGGATAATGGGATGAATCGCGCTGCGATGGGCCTTGAAGGCGGCGTGGGTGCCGGCCTCGTCGCTGCCCATCATGCGCGAATAGCCGGCGACATCGGCGCAGACGATGGCGGCCAGACGTCTTTCCATATCCCCGGAGCTCCAAGGGATCGAGGACCGGCCACGGCGTGGCAGTCGCCTCGAATCCCGCATTTCAAGAACCCTGCCTTTATAGAACAGATGCGGCCGAGCGAAAGTATGATCCGCATTGCAAATTCGAGGTAAATTTGACGCATGCCGGCGGTGGACGCCGGCGGGCGAACCGATTAAGCCCACCTTTTGTGGCAGGCGGTCGGGCGGGCACCTCACATGCTGGGCATTCACGAGATCTGGCTCTTCATCCTGTCGGGCATATTGCTCAACATCACGCCGGGGCCGGATACCGTCTATGTGATCGGCCGCAGCATGCAGATGGGCTGGCGGGGCGGCGCCGCGGCCGCGCTCGGCATCAGCTGCGGCTGCTTTTTCCACGTCGCAGGCGCCGCGATCGGCCTTTCGGCCTTGCTGATGGCCTCGTCCACCGCGTTTTCGATCCTGAAGCTGGTCGGCGCTGCCTATCTCATCGTCACCGGGCTTCAGATGCTGTGGTCGCGTCCGGCGCTGGCGCCGGCCATCGACGAGCCGGCGCGGAGCTCGCTGCGACTTGTGTTCCTCCAGGGCGTCTTCACCAATGCGCTCAATCCCAAGGTCGCGCTGTTCTTCCTGGCCTTCCTGCCGCAATTCGTCGCAGCCGATTCCGCTCACAAGCCGCTCGCCTTCCTGACGCTCGGCCTGATCTTCATCTCCACGGGAACGCTGTGGTGCCTGGTGCTGGCGGCGTTCGCGGCCAAGGCCGCGCACCGCTTGCGGAGCTCCGAAGGCGCGATCGCCTGGGTCAACCGCGCGCTCGGCGGCCTCTTCATCTATCTCGGCATCCGCGTCGCCATGCTGGAGACGCGGTAGCTCATCCGAACGGATGACACGCAACTGCGGAGGGTAGGCAAAGGCGCAAAGCGCCGTGCCCACGCTTTGGCGATCCGGACGGTCAGGAATGGTGGGCACGCTCCGCTTTGCCCACCCTACGATCTGCTTCTGTCCTAAAGCATGATCCGGAAAAGTGCGCAGCGGTTTTCCGAAAAGATCATGCGCAAACAACAAGCTTAAGCGCGATGACGATTCATCCTGATCTCATCGCGCTTTAGACGAACTCTTTCGCGAGCGCGCTGCCGGCGAGATACAGCCCCAGCAAAATCATCGCGATCAAAAACCAGCGGCGGAACGCTTCGGCCGGCATCCGCGCCCGCACCGACTGGCCGATGAACATGCCGGCAAAGGCCATCGCCATCGCGACGGCGCCCGGCGCGGCATTGGCCGGCGTCAGCAATCCGCCAGCGGTGAGATTGAAGGCGAGCGCCAATGTCGCGGTGGTGAAGAACACGCCGAGCGCCTGCACCAGCTCGTCCTTCTCCATGCCAATCGCCTGCATGAACGGCATCGAGGGGATCACCTGCACGCCCGTCGAGGCCGAGATCACGCCGGTGATCACGCCGACCACGCCGCCGACCCATTTCTCGTTCTGCGGCGCGACGCGGAACTTGAATTTGCTGAGACCGATGATCGCGTAGATCACCAGGAGAACGCCAAGCACCACGGTGCCGTAGCGCGCATGGGGGCCGGTGAGCGCGCCGGCATTGAGCCAGCAGCCGATCACGGTGCCGATCATCAGCGGCCATAGCCGCTTCAGGATGTCGCGCAAATGGGGGCCGACAAAGGTCTGCCAGATGTTGGTGACGATGGCGGGCACGATCACGATGGCGATCGCGCGGCTGGGTGCCATGCTCACCGCGAGCAGACCCATGGACACGGTCGGCAGGCCGAGCCCGACCACGCCCTTGACGAATCCGGCGATCAGGAACACGGCGGCGATGACAATGAGAAGCGGGTCGATCATGCCGCCCACATTGACCGAAGCCGCATCCCGGCACAATCTGGAGGATACGGAGATAGCCTTCGCCAGCTACGAAGGCTGGAGCACGATCCGGAAAAATGTGGAGCGGTTTTCCGAAAGATCGTGCTCAATCAACAAGGTTGGAGACCTGCCATGCGTTTTGATCTCGTCGATCTCCAGCTCTTCATCGCTGTCGCCGACCAGCGCAGCATCACCCGCGGGGCCGAGCGGTCACATCTCGCCTTGGCTTCCGCCAGCGCGCGCATCAAGGGGCTCGAGGACGCGCTCGGGGTGGCGCTGCTCAAGCGCGGGCGTCGCGGCGTCGAATTGACCGCGGCCGGCGAAAGCCTGCTCGATCATGCACGGCTCGTCATCCACCAGATCGATGCCATGCGCGGCGATCTCGCCGGCTTTGCCAGCGGCGTGCGCGCCAGCGTTCATTTCCTGGTCAATACCTCGGGGCTGTCGGAGCATCTTCCGAAGGCGCTGGCCGGATTCCTGCACGAGCATCGCGATGTCGCCGTCGACATCGAGGAGCGCGAAAGCACCGACATCGCGGCCGCGATCACCGCGGGCGCCGCCGATCTCGGCTTCGCCGCCGAGCACGCGCTGCCCGATCATATCGAGCGCTTCGTCTTCAGCGAGGATCATTTGACGCTGGTGACGTCGCGGCGCGGCCCGTTCGCGGGCCGCCGCCAGATCGATTTCCAGGAGGCGGGCGCTTGCGATTTCGTCGGGCTCACGAGCGCGACCGCGCTCCAGATGCACATTTCGAAGCACGCCGCCCGGCTCGGCATGCGCCCGCATTATCGCGCGCGCATGCGCGATTTCGACGCGATCTGCCAGATGGTCGCCGCCGACGTCGGCGTTGCCCTGGTGCCGATCTCCGCCGCCCGCCGCTGCGCCAAGCTGATGCCGCTCGCCATGGTCCGCCTGCGCGATGCCTGGGCCAACCGCAAGCTCGTGATCTGCGCGCGCAGCTTCAAGACGCTGCCGCGCCCGGCCAAGATGCTGGTGGAGCATTTGCGGGCGGAGGCGGTGTGAGGGGGCTGTTGCCGCGAACTGGCGTGAGCCCGCGTCATAGCCGCGAACTCAACTGCGCTCCCTCCCCCCTTGCGGGGGAGGGCGGGGGAGAGGAATGGCCCGGCAAAAGGTGTGACTGTCGTGAAGAAGTTTCTTTGCGCGATCGATGGAGTCCCCGTGTGAACCCCTCTCCCTAGCCCTCCCCCGCAAGGGGGGAGGGAACGCACCTGTTGTGTTGTGAGGTCGTTCGCCTATCGCTTCGCTACTTCGCCGTCTCCACCCCGGCGTCCTTGATCACCTGCGCCCACTTCCTGGTCTCATCGGCGATGAACTGCCGGAAATGCTCCGGCTCATCGCCGACAAGCGTCGCGCCTTGGGCCGCGAGCTTCTCCTTCACCGCGGGATCCGCCATCGCCTTGGTCGCGAGGCCATGCAGCGCGGTGACGATCTCCTTCGGCGTGCCCTTGGGCGCCACCATGCCGTACCAGTTCTCGATGCGCAGATCGGGAAAGCCCGCTTCCTTCGTGGTCGGCACGTCGGGCGCGGTTGGGGCGCGCTCGACTGATCCGACGGCAATCGGCTTCAACGCGCCGGCCTTGACCTGCGGCAGCAAGACGGGGAGATCGAGGAACGTCATCTGCACCTGCTGGCCCAGGAGATCGTTCACCGCAGGAGCTGCGCCGCGATAGGGCACGTGCACGATGTCGATCTTGGCCGTCAGCTTGAACAATTCACCGGCGAGATGCGGCAGGCTGCCGGGGCCGGAGGAGGCGAAGTTGAGCTTTCCTGGCTGCGCCTTGGCGAGCGCGATCAGCTCGCCGATGTCCTTTGCGGGCACGTTGGTGGCGACCACCAGCATCTCCGGCACGGTCGCAACCAGCGTGACCGGCGTGAGGTCGACCTGCGTGTCGTAGGCGACGCGCTCCATGCTCGGGCTGATCGCGAGCGCGCCGGCCGAGGAGATCGCGATGGTGTAGCCGTCGGGCGCGGCCTTGGACACCGCATCGGTGCCGAGCACGCCGCCCTGGCCGCCGCGATTGTCGATCAGCACCGGCTGGCCCGACAGTTCCGACATGCGCTGGCCGATCACGCGGGCGATGATGTCGTTGGGCCCGCCGGCCGGGAACGGCACGATCAGCTTGATCGGTTTTGCGGGAAAATTCTGCGCCGATGCCAATGACGGCAGCAGCAGGAACAATCCCAAAACCAATTCAACGAGCAGCCTGCGTGAGATGGTCATGCAAGCCTCCCGCTCGCGTTTGTTATTGGTTGAGCAGCTTGAGTGCTTCTTCGTGAACTCTTGTATCGCCGGCGGCAACGATGCGGCCACCGCCCTGCGCCGGCTTGCCTTCCCAGGTGGTGACGACGCCGCCGGCGCCAGTCACGATCGGGATCAGGGCTGCGATGTCGTAAGGTTTCAGCTCGGTCTCGACCACGAGGTCGACATGGCCGGCCGCCAGCATGCAATAGGAATAGCAATCGCCGCCATAGCGCGACAGCCGCGCGCCCTGCTCGATCCGGCCGAAAATGGCGCGATCGCGCTCGTTCATCAGCAGCGGGGAGGTGGTGTAGGTGGTCGCCTCCGACAGCGAGGCACAGCGGCGGACCTGGAGCCGGCGCTCGCCGGAGGGACCCTTGTAATTGGCCGAGCCGTTGTCGCCGGAGAAGCGTTCGCCGATGAAGGGCTGGTGCATCATGCCGTAGACCGGCGTGCCCTTGTGCAGCAGCGCGATCAGCGTGCCCCAGATCGGAAAGCCGCCGATGAAGGATTTCGTGCCGTCGATGGGATCGAGCACCCAGACATAGTCGGCGTCCTCGCGCTCATTGCCGAATTCCTCGCCGACGATGCCGTGCTGGGGGAAGCTCGCCTTGATCAGCCGCCGCATCACCGCCTCGGCGGCGCGGTCGGCTTCGGTGACGGGATCGAAATCCTTGGTCTTGCTCTTGTCGTCGATCGACAGCGAGGTGCGGAAGAACGGCAGGATGGTTTCGCCGGAGGCGGTGGCGAGCCGTCCGATGAAGGCGGAGAAGTCGATCACCGTCACGGCGTGTCCTCAAAACGAAAGTGGGGTGAAGCTTGCATCTGCCTAGCTCAAATCGCCTCTCGCGTGCAGCGCTGTCTTGATTTGCACCCTGGTATTTTGAATGCAGAGGGCCGTCGCCTCATTCGAGTCATCCGCTGGCCAAATATCGATCACAGAGTTGAAAACTTAGTTCCGAGTATGCCTCGTTCGTATGCAAATGACTATCAACCCATTGAAATTCCTTATCAAAGAAACTGAATCTGGGTTTCTCTAGAAGCAATTGAGCCATGTGCATATTGCATGGGAAACGGCTCAAAAGGCCTTGCACTTTGTGCGTCGCGGCCGCATATTGTTGCGGTGCGGTAGCGCTTCGCGTTACCGCTGCCCTCCTTGGGCGTTTCCTCCCTAGACTTGGGCCGCTTCTTCATTAGAAGCGGCCCTTTTTTCTTTGGGCCTCGGTTTTCATTTTGGCGCGCGCAAGCGGCGAAGCGAAAACGCGTTCGCACCCAGCGCGCGCGACGCGATCATCCGAAGAAAAGCTGCCGTCTATTCTGCTGCGGCCTGGAACGGGCCGAGATCGCCGAACGGGATCGTCGTCGCCAGCACGTCGGCGAGCACGCCGAAGTCGGACGCCACTTGCGCAAAGCGCGGGCCGCGCTCGCGCCGCCGCTCGTCCATGTAGATCGCGCGATTGAGCTCGAGCTGCACGGCATGCAGGCCGCTTGCGGGGTTGCCGTAATGCTCGGTGATGAAGCCGCCAGCATAGGGCTTGTTGCGGCCGATCGAATAGCCGAGCCCGCCCAGGGTCTCCTCGATCCTGTCAGGCAACAGCGGCGTGCAACTGGTGCCGTAGCGATCGCCGATCACGACGTCGGGCCGGCGCGGCTCGTCTCTGCTGACGCCGACCGACGGCATCGAGTGACAGTCGACCAGCACCACGGTGCCGAATATCTGGTGCACCTTGTTGATCAGCCGGCGCAGCGCGCGGTGATAGGGCTTGTAGAGCGTCTCGATCCGCGCCAGCGCATCGTCGACCAGGATGCGTTCGCGATAGATCTCCTGGCCGTCGCCGACCACGCGCGGAATGGTCCCTAGGCCGCCCGCGACCCGCATCGAACGGGTGTTGGCGAAGCTAGGCAGGCGGCCGGAGAACATGCGGGGATCGAGCTCATAGGGCTCGCGATTGACGTCGACATAGGAGCGGGGAAAGTTGACCCGCACGGTCGGAAAGCCGCGCGCGCTCAAATGTCCGATCAGCTCGTCCATGAAGGAATCTTCGGACCGCCGCAGCGTCGTCAGGTCGATCCGCGATGCGCTGAGGAATTCGTCCGGATAGGTCGAGCCGGAATGGGGCGAGTTGAAGATGACTGGCGCGCGCCATTCGGCGGGCTCCACGATCTCGAAGGCTGGCGACACCTCGCCGTCAAACCGCGTCATCTTCTCAGGCTTCGTCCCTTCGCCGCACGATCCGGGCCCCCGGATCGAATGATTCGGCCGGTCGAGCGGCTCTTATGTGTCGTCATTGTCCGGAATCGCAACCATTCTGCCAAGCGAAAAGATGTGACGGGCACTGGAACTTGTCTTAACCGTGCGGGCATCGAGGTGGGGATGGGCGCGACCGGCTCGATTGATTCGCAGCCCCTTCGGGTTCACAAAGGTCCGGCAGCGCGAGCCGGCGCGGGTTAAGATTTTCACCCCAAATTTACCGTCTGTCGGGCTTAGTGATTGCTGCTGATATCCTCTGGGGATTCGACGTTTCCTGCCATGCCAAAGATCCTGCTCGCCGAAGACGACAACGACATGCGCCGTTTCCTAGTCAAGGCGCTGGAAAACGCCGGTTTTCAGGTCTCGTCCCATGACAACGGTATGGCCGCCTATCAGCGGCTCCGGGAAGAGCCGTTCGAGATGCTGCTGACCGACATCGTGATGCCGGAAATGGACGGGATCGAGCTCGCCCGCCGGGCCTCGGAACTCGACCCCGACATCAAGATCATGTTCATCACGGGTTTTGCCGCGGTCGCCCTGAACTCGGATTCGGACGCCCCCAAGAACGCCAAGGTGCTGTCCAAGCCCGTGCATCTGCGCGAATTGGTCAGCGAAGTGAACAAGATGCTGGCGGCCTAAATCAGGCCCGTTCCGTCCTTGCGCACGCTCCCTTGAGCCGTTATAGGGACCCCACCCGACGTAAGTGGACTTTTAGGGCACGTAGCTCAGCGGGAGAGCACTACCTTGACATGGTAGGGGTCACAGGTTCGATCCCTGTCGTGCCCACCACGCTTCGCCAAAAGGCTTCGCGTGGCGCAGCCACGCCCCAATAAGGGCAGAAGCGTGTCCGGCGTAGCTCGCAGAGCGAAGACGGACTGTCGCGTCTAGCTCCACTCCCCTGGAACACGCCACCGCCATCCGGCATTGTTCCGCCATGCCGAAAGCCTCCACAAAAACCTTCAAGCGCGGCGACCACGTCAGCTGGAATTCCGAGGCCGGCCGGGTGCGCGGCCATATCCTGCGCGTCCACACGGAGGACGTCGACTACAAGGGCTACACGCACCACGCGAGCCCGGACGATCCGCAATACGAGATCAAGAGCGACAAGACCGACCACGTCGCCCTGCACAAGGGCCGGGCGTTGCGACTGCTGCGCAGCTGAGCGGCACATACGTAGCCGGATTACGCTGCGCGCCATCCGGGCTACGGCGCCGCTTGCGGGATCCCCGCCTATTTCAGTTCCGTATTCGCTACCGGCATGATCGAGGCGACGTGCCAGCCGGTCGCGTCCTGAACATAGGTCTGGCTGATCAGAAACGTATTCTGCTGGGGCGGCTTGCCCGGAAGCGCGCGCGTGAAAACGATGGGGACGAGGATCTGCATGATCTCGTGCGAGAGCACGGCGACGTGGAATTTCGACATGTCGGGCTCGAGGTGCCAGGTACCCTCGTAATAGGTCTTGAACCGGGCCGCGACGTCATCGCGGCCGCGCGTCTCGATGCCTCTGGCAAACAGCAGCGTGCCGGGCGAATTCAGGAGCATGGCCTTCACCGCGTCCGCATCATGCGCATTCTGCGCCGTGATGAATCTTTCGAAGATGGCTCGTGCCTCGGCGTCATTCGCGGCAGCGCGCGCGCTTTCGGCTGACCAGAACGTTGCGGCGAGAAACAGCGCTGCGGTCACCGCCGCGACATGACGGCTTCGTAAAGATCGTCGTGGCCTGATGGTGCTTGGAGACGCTTCGGGCCGGGTCATGTTCACCTCTGGTCATTGGGCAGGCATCATTTGAATGGTGATCGTCATACCATTGATGGTCGCATCGACGTTTTCAGGAATGCACGATCGGCGGTAACCCCGACATCACGGAAGGGTTAGTCGAGGCCTTCGGGTGTGGTGGCACGCACCGCGCAAGCTCTCGCCGCCAACACCGAGTTGAGTTATCGTCCGGTGATCCATCGGGGCTACGATCACCCCCTTCAGGCGCGAGGCCGCCCATGAGCGTGTCCGTCATCGAGCAAGCAAAGATCCAGGCGCAGGTGCTGGTGCCGCTGGTCAAGGCACTCCAGGCCGAGCTCGGCGAGGCGCGCGCCAACGCGCTGGTGCGCAGGGCGCTCGGCGATCTCTACCGCGGTTTCGGTGAGGAGTTCTGGAAGGCCAAGAATGAGAGCGATCTCGGTAAGGCCGTGTCCTCGGCGTTCAGGACTTATGCCCGCGACGACGCGCTCGCCTATGACGTCATCGAGCAGACGGCGGACGCCTTTGCGTTCGACGTGACGCGCTGCGCCTATGCCGAGTTCTACAAGGCGCTCGGCGAACCGGAGCTCGGCTTCCTCCTGGTCTGCACCGCGGATTTTGCGACCGCGGAAGGGTTCGGCGCCGACGTCAAGCTCACGCGCACCCAGACGATCATGCAGGGCGCCTCTCATTGCAATTTCCGCTACCGGCGCGATGGAGGCAGGTCACAGTGAAGGAACTGCATATGATGCGGTCGAGTTGTCTGGCCGCGGCGGTGCTGGCGCTGATGGCGCCGCGCGCCAAGGCTACGATCATCGACTGGCAGGCCGAGCTCCAGCGCTGCCGTGAGCTGCGCCAGAACGTGGCACCGCTGCTGCAGGCCGGCGAGGGCATATCCGCCGTCGGCCGCTCCAACAGGTCCGTCCGTCGCTGCATCTGGATCCAGCGCATTGCGGTGCGGAAGAAAATACCGGGGGCGGAGGTGTGGTAGCGCCCGCCATGACGATTCCATAACCGTCACCTTGAGGCGCTCGCCTCGCGCCACTCGCGCCTCCAGCGACAACCGCTTAGCGGTTGCGCGGGGATGACGGAATTGAAACCTTCGTCTTGTCCCTGCGCACGAGCAGTACATCCTTCAGCCCGGTCGGATAAAGACTCGGACCGTCTCCGACCTCGAGATCGGCAAGGTCGAACCAGCGCGCGACGATTTGCTCTCCATTATCCTCGCGAAAGTCGATGCGGTCCTCGCCGCCGAACGCGCCGTCCGGGAACGAGACGTCCGCGATGAACATCACCTCGTGCCCGGTCGATCCCTCGTGCGCGAAAATGTTCTCCAGCACCAGCGGCTCGCTCGTGATAGTGACCTCGATGCCAAGCTCTTCCTTGAATTCCCGCACCAGCGCAGCGCGCCAGCTCTCGCCGAACTCGATCTCGCCGCCGAGCGGGCGCACGCCCTTGATCCGCCCCGCATCGTCGCGCACCTCGGCCGCCAGCAGCCGCCCGTCGCGCCAGTGCAGGCCGATCGCGACGACGCGGATGTGAGGATGGGGACGCCATGTGGTCATGGGAAATCGTTATCGCGCGCACCGCCGCCGTGCAATGCGCGCAGGCGAGGACTTGTCGGGCTGGATCTGCGCCGCCTTCGCAGCCTTGATCCATGACTCGCCGCCTGCCATTGTCCGGTCACCCACCATGGCAACGACCTTGGTGCGATCGAATTATGGCGTTCGGCGAAATGCGTCGCTCCGCCGGATGTGAAAAGAAGGCAGGCTGGCAAGATGAGCAGTGTGAACAAGCCCGGCGGCAACTACCTGCCGGTGATCATCCATGGTGGAATTGCGTATGTGAGTGGTCAG
The DNA here is from genome assembly GCF_029714425.1 of Bradyrhizobium sp. CB2312. NCBI lineage: Bacteria > Pseudomonadati > Pseudomonadota > Alphaproteobacteria > Hyphomicrobiales > Nitrobacteraceae > Bradyrhizobium > Bradyrhizobium sp. CB2312. Next base: position 1,229,802 of record NZ_CP121668.1, read on the forward strand.
CTGCCGCGTCGCGGCGAAGACCTGCTGTATGCGGGCAAGGTCGGCGCAGGCGTCGATATCGCGGCCGCGCAAGAGGCTGCGTCCCTCTGCGCCGATCTATGTATTGCGGCCATCAACCACGCAACAGGCGGAGAGGACAAGATCGTCCAGGTCTTGCAGGTCGTGGGATATGTCGCCTCAGTGCCTGGATTTACCCAACAGTCGCAAGTCATGAACGGTGCTTCCGACCGGCTGATCGAACGCCTCGGCGATCGCGGCCGTCATACGCGTACGTCCGTCGGCGTCGCCGAGTTGCCGCGAGGGGCGCCGGTCGAACTGAGCATGGTTGCCGCTGTTCGGCCGTAGGCCCGTCGATCGGTGATCGACGGGGCGACAGGCGGCCTTATGTAACGAGATATTTTGCGACCGCCGCCTCGTCCCACGCGATCCCGTTCCCCGGCTCCTCGCTCGGCAGCGCAAAGCCGTCCTTGATCTTCAGCCGGCTCGCCAGCACCGCGTCGGCCCAGTCGACATATTCCAGCCAGTGCGCGGTCGGCGTCACGCAGAGCAGGTGCGCACTGACCTCCGAAAACAGATGCGTCGACATCTCGATGCCGGCGGCATGCGCGAGCGCGGCGGCGCGCAGCCAGCCGGTGACGCCGCCGATGCGCTGCACGTCAGGCATCACGTAATCGGACGCCTCGGCGGCCAGCGCCGCCTGCATCGAGAAGGCGCTGTCAAAATTCTCGCCGATCTGGACGGGGGTGCGCAGCGCGTCCGCGATGCGCGCATTGCCCTCATAGTCATCGTGACGGATCGGTTCCTCGATCCAGGTGAGGCCCTCGTCGTCGAGCATCTCGCCGCGGCGGATCGCTTCGGTGACCGTCAGCGCCTGGTTGTAGTCGCACATCAGCGTCACGTCGTCGCCGACGGCCTTGCGCACCGCACGCACCACGGCGAGATCGTCCCGCGCATCGGGCCGGCCGACGCGGATCTTTGCGGCGTGAAAGCCTTCGGCCAGCAGCTTGTGCGCCTCGTCCACAGCGGCGCCCGCCGGCATGATGCCGAGCCCCTTCGAATTGTACGCGCGCACCGGTTTCGGCGCGCCGCCGAGCAGGCGTGCCAGCGGCAGGCCCTTGCTGCGGGCCAGCGCATCCCATGCTGCCATGTCGATGCCGGACTGCGCGAGGCGCTGCAGGCCGGCAAGGCCAAGCAGCGTGAAGCGCTGGGTCAGCTTGCGCTCGATCTCGAACGGCTGCAGCGGATCGCCGGCGACGAGCTCTGACATTTCCGTGACCATCGCGGTCAGCGGCTTCAACGCCGAGGGGGTGATCGAGAACAGATAGGCGTGCCCGACGGCGCCCTGGTCGGTCTCGCAGTCGATCAGCACCAGCGGCGCCTTGACGACCGCGCCGGTCGAGGTCTGGAGCGGCAGGTTCATCGGCACGATCACGGGGCGCGCATGGAAGCGCTTGATGCGGATATCGGTCATTCGGAGGGTCTCCCGGCGGCGTGAATGCAGGTTCAGGCCGATCTTAAACCTTCATCATGAAACGAAAAGCTGCCTGCCGCGACCACTATAGATGCAATCAGGTGACAACGGTTGGGGCACCGATACCTCAACATCGTCATGGCCGGGCATAGCCGTCCGAAGGACGGCGTCGCTTCCGCTCGCCTATGTCCCGGCCATCCACGCCTTTCGTCGTGGTACGAAGAACGTGGATGCCCGGGACAAGCCCGGGCATGACGACCTCCGCATTCGCATGAGCGATGACCCTCCCATAAAATGGGGTTGCGCGAGCCTGTGTTTATTGGCTCTGTGCAGCCGAAGGCTGCGCCGCAAGTCCCGAGAGATTTGCGACAAAATCGCACACAACGGAGCCACAGAGTGAAACAAGAGATCTCCGAAGAGCAGCGCAAGAGCGGCCTCTTGACGGGCGCCGCGATCGCTTTCCTCCTGCTCGCGCTGCCGCTTGCGGTCTGGCTGGACCTGACCGAGCTGAGCAAGACGGCGCTTCGCCGGCAGGCCGCCGATCTCAATTCGGTGATCACGAGCGTGCGCAGCTATTACGCCTCCAACGTGGTCGGGCGGATCCTGGCCAATCCCAACGGCACTACCAGGGTGGTGCACAATTACGAATCCGTTCCGGGCGCGATCCCGATCCCCGCGACATTGTCGCTCGAGCTCGGGCGGGTGATCGGCGCGCAGCAGGAGAACATCACCTATCGTTTCGTCTCCGACTTCCCGTTCCAGAACCGCGCCCCGCACCAGCTCGACAAATTCGAGAAGGACGCGCTCGATGCGCTCAGGAAGGACCCCGAGCAGAAGATCGTCGACACCGAGACCTCGCTGTTCTCCGACAAGGTCCGTCTGGTCGCGCCCGTCACGATGGGCCCGGCCTGCGTCAGCTGCCACAACAGCCATCCCGAGAGCCCGAAGAAGGACTGGAAGGTCGGGGATATCAGAGGCATCCAGGAAGTCATCATCGCCCAGCCGATCGCGGCCAACATCTTCTCGTTCAAGTTCCTGCTGGCCTATTTCTTGATCGCCGCCGGCAGCGGCCTCTCGTTCCTCTCACTGCAGCGCCGGCAGGCGAGCCGCATCAAGACTATGAACAAGGAGCTCGAATCCGCCAACGACTTCCTCGCCTCGCTGTCGATGAAGATCTCGCGCTACATCCCGCCTCAGGTCTACAAGAGCATCTTCTCCGGCCAGAAGGACGTCACCATCCACACCGAGCGCAAGAAGCTCACCATCTTCTTCTCCGACATCCAGAACTTCACCGCGACCACCGAGCGGCTTCAGCCTGAATTGCTGACCCAGCTGCTCAACGAATATTTCACGGAGATGTCGGCGATCGCGCATGAGCACGGCGGCACCGTCGACAAGTTCATCGGCGATGCCATGCTGATCTTCTTCGGCGATCCCGAGACCAAGGGCGACCGCGCCGACGCGCAGGCCTGCCTCCAGATGGCCTGGCGCATGCAGCAGCGCCTCGCCGAGCTCAACGCGAAATGGCGGGCGTCCGGCATCGAGCAGCCGTTCCGCTCGCGCATGGGCATCAATTCCGGCTATTGCAATGTCGGCAATTTCGGCAGCAGCGACCGCATGGACTACACCATCATCGGCGCCGAAGCGAACCTCGCCGCGCGCTTGCAATCGATCGCCGAGCCCGGCGGCATCGTGCTGAGCTATGAGACTTTCGCGCTCGTCAGCGACATTGTCCGCGCCCACGCGCTGCCGGCGATCACGATGAAGGGCATCAGCCGCGAGGTGATTCCCTATTCGGTCGACGCGCTCAATGATGCCGCAGCCGAAAGCAGCGGCATCATCACCGAACGCGCGCCCGGCCTCGAGCTCTATCTCGATCCCGCCGTGGTGAAGTCAGGCGATGCCGCCCGCGTGCGAACGCTGCTGGAGAACGCGCTCGCCTCGCTGAAGCCGGCGTGAGGGGACGATTGACGCGCTGCTGATCGAGAGAGTCCCCGTGTGAACCCCTCTCCCTAGCCCTCCCCCGCAAGGGGGGAGGGAACGCACCTTTGTTGTGACGAATAACTCGACTCAAAACGCGCAAGCGATGAGCCCAGCTCTTGCCGCGTAGCACGCTGAGCTCCCTCCCCCCTTGCGGGGGAGGGCGGGGGAGAGGGGTAGCCCAGCAAAAGGTGCCTGTTGAACGCCGTGCCGTACCAACGCCACCTCCACGCGGGGGCAATTCACCTCGCCGCGCCCTCCGTGAACGCCGTCTCGATCACGTCGCCAAACGGCTGCCAGGAGCGGCCGTCGAATTGCACCAGCCGCATCTGCCGGATCGGCAGATAGCTGTCCGCCGAGGTGTTCATCCTGATGTCGGGCAGCGCGACGGAGGGTTGATAGGCCTTCAGCGATGCGGCCTGCCGCATGATGTTCTCGCGCGAGAAATCGTCGCCGCATTGCTTCAGCACCTTCGTCAGCGCCTCGGCCGCGGCGTAGCCGTAGACTGCCGCGCTGTTGTTGGTGCTTTCGATCTGATGGTACTTGTCCATGAAGGCGAACCAGTCCTTCATGCCGGCATCCTCCTTCCAGGCGGGATCGCTCGGATCCTTCAGGAACGCCGCCGAGATCACGCCGGATGAATTTTCGAGGCCCGCGGGCGCCATCGCATTGGCGATCGAGGCGGAGGCATCGTTCACGATGAAGACCGGGCGCCATTTCATTGACGCCGCCAGCTTGATCACCTTGGACGCCGTCGACGGCACGCCGAGAAAGACGAAGATGTCGGCGCCCGCGCGCTTGAGGATCGAGACGTGGCCGTCGAGATGCTCGTCATTGATGTCGAAGGCGATGTCGACGAGGACCTGACGGTTCAGATCGCCGAGCCCTTCCTGGATGCCCTTGTACAGCATGCGCCCGAACTGATCGTTCTGCCAGAGCACCACGATCTTCTTCCGGGGGTAGTAGGCCTGGATGTAGTTGGCGTAGATGCGCCCCTCGGAGCGGAACGACGGCTGCCAGCCCATGGTCCAGGGAAATGCCTTGGCCTGGCTCAGCTCCTCGTCGCCGGAGGCGACGAACAGCTGCGGGATTTTCTTCTCGTTCAGATACCAGCGCGTGGCGATATTGCCGGGCGTACCGAACGAGCCGAACATCAGCTGCACGCCGTCCTTCTCGACTAGGTTGCGGGTCAGGTCCAGCGCGGTCGCCGGATCGGAATTGTCATCGCGCGTGATGAAGCGGATCTTGCGGCCGTTGATCCCGCCGCGCGCATTGACCATGTCGAAATAGGCGGCCTCCGCGGTGCCGATCGCGCCGAACTCCGAGAGCGGCCCCGAATACGGCATGACATTGCCGATGCGGATTTCCTTGTCGGTCGCGGGTTGTTCGGTGTGTTGCTGCGACATCGCCCCGAGCGAGGCGAAAGCAATCATCGAAACGAACAGCAGTCTGCCGGTGACGCGCATGTTCGACACCTTGTCGTTGGCCCCCAACGAGGTCGGCCCGATCCGCTCCAAGGCCGCTTGATCTAGGTCAAGCGTTTGGCATTCCTATGGCCGGGCAGCCCGCTTCAATGCGACGCATGGTCCTGAAGCGAAACGGCAGGCGTGTTGACGCGCCGCTCTGGCGACGTGTCGATTCCGCAATCGAGAGAGTCCCCGTGTGGCGCCCCTCTCCCTAACCCTCCCCCGCAAGGGGGAGGGAACGCACCTGTGCTTGTGGTTGGGGGGCGGAGGCCGCAAGCCGCATTGAGTTTTCGCTTCGAGTCTTAAAACCGGCTGTCGCCGTGCGGCACACTGCGCTCCCTCCCCCCTTGCGGGGGAGGGCGGGGAGAGGGGTGGCCCAGCAAAAGGTGCGAGTGGATGGTCCGAGCGCAACCCTACGGCAGCCCGCGTGCCTCGAGCTGATGCACCAGCAGCAGCGTCGGCTCGGCGAGACTGTCGCCCGAACCATCGAGCCCGAACGCGGCGGCGATGCCGGCGCGGCTGCGCAGCAGCGCACTGCGCGGACAGTGGCCGGCGCCGCAGAGCGTCTTTTTCAGCGTCTCGCCTTGCGCGACCAGATTGGCCGCATCGTCCGCGGCCCAGGCCAGCACGATCGGCACATCGACATTGAGGATCCCGGGGTAGACCGACCGCTTGTCGTACTGGGCGGCGTCGGAGCCGAGATAGGCCTTCACGCTGTCGCTCGGGTCCTTGCCGGCGCGGTAGATCCCGGACACCAGCACCACGGCGGCGACCTCGGCGCGATCGGTCTGGAGCTCGGGATGTGCCAGCAGCGTCGCGACATGGAAGGCGCCGGCGCCGTAGCCCACCGCGACGATCTCGCGGGCATCGCCATTGAACAGATCGATATTGCCGTGGACCCAGGACAGCGCCGCCGCCACGTCCGTGGCGCCGACCGGCCAGGCCGCCGACGGCGCCAGCCGATAATTGACTCGCACCCCGATCATGTCGTTGCGCGCGGCAAAGCACATGGCCTGGTCCTGGATCTCGCGCGACAGGTCCGGCGCCGCGCGGTCGCCGGTGAAGGTGTCGCCGGTCACGAACACCAGCACCGGCCGCGGCGTCGTCGCCTTGGTCGTGCTGGCGGCGACGTCGAGCACGTTGGCTTCGCTCTCGCCATAGCGCAGGCCGCGCGAGAAGGTGACATCCTCGCACAGCCGAGCGGTGCCGCCGGCGGTCGTGTCGGAATCGGTGAGGCCTGTCAGGACGAGATCGGACGGGGGAAGCAGCCGCGCAGGCATCGGGCCATGCGCGGAGGCGGTCGTGACGGTCAGAAGCAGGAATAATGCGAGATAATTCTTCATATTGGTGCCGGCCTTGCGCGCCTCATCATGGGTCGCCGGTTTGGCCTGTCTTTTCAATTCGCCTTATTAGTTAGCTGGGCTTGAGGCGATTTCGCGGCGGCGTGGCTGGTTCTCGGGCGCGCTCAATTCCCCGGCTGGAACGTGCAGTCCGCCCCGCTGCCGTCCTTCCGCCTGATCGCGTTGGGGTCGATCGTGCAGCTCAGCTTGCTCAGGCTCTCGAAATTCGATCCGGCCGCACCGTCAGGCGGAATGCCCGCCAGCGCTTCCGTGGCGAAGATCTCGTTGGCGGTGGAGCCGTTCACGGTCTTGGTCTTCTTGCCGAAGCTCACCTCGCAGTTGCGGACGGTGATATCGACATTGCCGGTGCGGCAGACGATCTTGTCCGCCGTCACCACGATCGGCTTCTTGTAGGGAATGTCGGCATTGGCGGCGAACAGCATCGCCACCGCCTTCTTCTCGGGCCCCGTCAGGTCCGGCGACAGCGGTGCGATCACGCCCGCGAGCGCCAGCGCCGTCGCGCCCGAGACTTTTGCAGGCGCGGCGCCTGAGGCGCCGGTGGCACCTTGCGCGCAGGCGGCAACGAGGCCGCAGGCGAGGATCGATCGAACGGATTTCATCTTTGCTCCACCGACCTGGCGTTTCAGGCGGCTTTCTTGCGCGTAGCAGCCTTCTTGGCGGCTTTCTTCACGGTCTTCTTGGCTTTTTTCTTCTTCGCCGCCTTCTGCGCCGCGAGATAGGCCTCGACCTTCTTGGATGAATGGCCGGCTGCGCCTACCACGAGCCTCAGCTTGGCCGGGGTGATCTTGAACTTCTTCGACCAGTAGCGAACCTCGTAGGGCTCGCTGAGGGCGATCCGGCTCTTGTCGGCGGCGCGGTGCTTCTGGAGCTTGATGTACTCCTCGACCTTCCTGGCGGAATGGCCGACCTTCTCGACGGCGTATTTCAGCTTGGCCGGCGTCACCTTGAACTTCTTCGACCAGTAGGCGACTTCGTATTTCTCGGTGAGCGCGATCAGCGCCCGATCGGCTCCGCCGCGCTTCGCCTTGTTGTCGGCCATGCTTCCCTCCTGCCCTGGATGGCATCCAGTCTAGCATGCAACCGGATTTGGAAGGCAAGATGCCAATCCCGCATCGAATGCGCGGCCCGGCCGTTTAGCACCGATGTGTCAGCCGTTTGTCGCGCGTGACCCCCGCTTCAAGCCGGCCGAGGCTTGCTACTGTGCATGGGGTTGTTTTCGCAGTTTTTGTTTGGGCCGACCTGTCACGCCCGCTTCATGGTCCGGAAGGTGATGGAATAGCGGCGTGCCTCGACCGGCGGGATGCTGTGCTCCCATTGCGAGCGCGCCTCGCCGTCCATCATGTAGAGCGAGCGCGGCAGGGCCTCGAGCGTATGGCGCTGCCATTTGTCGCCGCTGCGGCGGCGGAAGCGGAATTTGCAAGGCGAGCCCAGCGACAGGCCGAGCACCTTGTCGAAATGCGGCTTGTCGCGATGCCAGCCGATGCCGACGCCGGCCTCGTACTCGGTGCACAGCACCTGCCGCACGCTGCCCTCAGTGAGGCCGGCCCATGCCTCGACCCGGCGCGCGACCGGCAGCACCCACACGGGGATCGGCTCGGACTCGGCGAGCCGTTGCAGCGTGTAGTCGTAGCGGTAGCCGAACGAGGCCACCCGGCGGTTGCCCTCGAAGGCGCCGAACTGGAAGCGCTGGAGCGGCAATGCTGCGATGCGGCCGATCAGCTCCTGCTCAGCGGCGGCATCGATAAAATTCTCCGCATAGCGAAGCCCGGCGGGACCGCTGTCCGGATTGGTGAACAAACCAAGCTGCGTCATTTCCTCGCATTTCCGTGATGGAACCTAATGGCGGCTGATGCGACTTATCTATTGACGCGGGAAGTAACGTGCGAGGCTGTCATGGCAGAGAAGCATACCGCCGATCCAGCAGAGATCATGCGGGCCACCGGTCATCCCGAGCTGGAATACGCCGCCGGCTGGACCATCGCCGGTCTCGTCACCATCGGCACCATCGTCGCGGCCTGGGTGTTCGCGATCTAGGCGATTGGAAACTGAAGCTCGAAGGCCGCCCCTTGGTCCGTCGGCTTGAGCCTGATCGAGCCACCATGGCTCGCCATCACCGCGCGCGCGATGGCGAGGCCCATCCCGGTACCGCCTTGGTCCCGCCGGGTGGTGAAGAACGCATCAAAAATCCTGTCGCGGTTCGGCGCCGAGATCGGCTCGCCGTCATTGCTGACCGTCACAAGCAGGGTCGTCCGTGCGTCCACCGCCTCCAGCCGGATTGTCCCCGCCTTGTGCCGCACCGCGTTATCGGTGAGATGCGACAATACGATCAGCGCCTTCTCTGACGACATCCCGATCGCCCGGTCGAGGCTGCCGCTGGCTTCGATGCAGCTTGCCGGAAACCGGCTTTTGAGGTCGGCGATCACGGGCGCCAGCTCCGTCCGCTCGTTCTGCGGCAGGCTCTCGGCCCGCGCCAGCTCGCGCAGCCGCTGCGCCATTGCTTCGAGCCGCTGGGTGTCGGACAGGATGTTGGCGATGAACGTCTTCTGCTCGGCCGGCGTCAGGCTGCCCGCCTTGCCTTGAACCGAATCCTGCAACAGCTCGGCCGCGCCCTTGATCGAGGTCAGCGGCGATTTCAGCTCATGGGTGAGATGGGCCGAGAACGTCGCGATGTAGTCGGAGCGCCTGGCGAGCTGCTCTGCCATGCCGAGGAAGCTGTGCGAGAGCTGGGCGAACTCGCGGGTGCCATAGTGCCGCAGCGGCCGAAATGCCTCGCGGTCGCCGCGGCCAATTCTGGCGGCACGGTCGATCAATTCGCGCATCGGCAGCGTGATGGTGCGGGAGAACACGAGGCCGATCGCGATCGTGCCGAGGATCACCGCGAGCCCGGCCAGCACGAACTTTGCCCGCTCCTGGTAGAGGTGATCGAAGATGTTGCTCGGCGTACGCGTGGTGTAGATCACTCCGGCGACGCGGTTATTTACGATCACGGGCATTGCCGAGAACACGTGAACGCCGAGGCCGCGGCTGAAGGAATAGATCGGTGGCGGCGGCTTGTCCGGCACGCGGTTGCGCAGGGTGGCGCGGTACTGCCCGTGCAGCGCGTCCGCGACCTCCTCGATATGGGCGAGCGACTGCCCGACCTCGTAGCGCCCGGCGATCACGACGCCCTGCGGATCGAGGATGCGAAAGCCCGCCAGCGTCACCTTCTGCGTCTCGCGGATGATCGGCGTCATCCTCGCGCCGATCTCGACGTAAGCGGGCTGAGCCGGCTGGGATGCAGGCAGCGCATCCGGCCGCCGCCTGAGCAGATCGTTGGCGGTGAGGTCGAGCGCGGGGCGGATCGGGGTGACCGGGTCGCCGGGGTCAGGCAGCATGTTCGGCGGCACCTCGGCGCCGAGCACCAGGCCGCTGCCAAGCCTCGCCGTAACCTCCTGCGCATAGATCGTTGCCAGCACGCGGCTCTGCGCGATCAGCTCGGCCTGGGTCTGGCGGATCAGCTGGTTGTCGTAGAGGCGGAAGAAGAACAGGCCGACCAGCGGCAGCACGCCGACCGTCGCCAGCACCGTGAAGATCACGAGGGTGAGCGATGGCCGCCATTTGTCGGGCGCCGCGCTCATGCCTCTTTCTCGCAGCGGCCGAGCTTGAAGCCGACGCCGTGGATGGTCTCGATCACGTTCTCGCAATTCTGCGCCGCGAGCTTGGCGCGGATATTGCGGATGTGGCTGTCGATGGTGCGGTCGGAGACCTGGATGTTGAGCTGGTAGGCCGCGCGCATCAGCTGCTCGCGGTTGAACACCGAGGTCGGCCGGGTCAGGAACGCGCGCAAAATGCCGAACTCGATCGCGGTCAGTTTCAGCGGCGTGCCGGCGAAGGTCGCGACATGCTGCTCGGGATCGATCAGCAGGCCGCCTTGCGTGAGTGCCGAAGGCCCGGCCTTGGCCTCGCCGTTGCGCGGGCTGAGGCGCCGCAGGATGACATTGACCCGCGCCACCAGCTCGCGCGGGCTGAACGGCTTTGTCACGTAGTCGTCGCCGCCGATCTCGAGGCCGAGAATGCGGTCGATCTCCTCGTCGCGCGCCGACAGGAACAGGATCGGCACGTCGGACGTCTTGCGGATCTCGCGGCAGACGTCGAGGCCGTCGAATTCGGGCATGCCGATGTCGAGCACGATCAGGTCGGGCCTGTCGGCGGCAAAGCGGGCGAGCGCCTCCTTGCCGTCGCGCGCCTCGATCACGTCCATGCCGGCCTTCTTCAGGGCGACGCGGATGACCTCGCGGATGTGGCCCTCGTCGTCGACGATGAGAATGCGATGCGCCAAGAATCTCTCCGCTCACCCGGCCGGCTGGCTGCTGGATTTGCTCCTTGCGCCGGCATCGAGCTTGCGCTGCAGACGCCAGCTCCGAAACCCCCAGGCACGCCAGGTCATGTCCAGGCGCTGAGCCTCCAGAAGTCGGTCACGTCCGACAAGATCATATTCTGGGCGAGACGGCATCACTTTCTCAATTGCGGGCAAAGCCTGTGGTCCAAGTTGCATAAGGTAGGCGATATCGACCGGCTCGCCGAACCCGATAACTTGCCGACTGTGCGCAACATTATAGTCGGCAATGAACGCGTCGAAGTTCACCAGCGAACAGCTATACAGTACGATCGTTAACGCGATCAGATTGGCACCGACGAGCCACCGGTTGGACCGCTTGAGCGCGATGCGGGCGACGATCAGGATCAGCCCGAGAGCCACCAGCCCCATCCAGATGAAGGCCGCGATGCGCCAATAGGTCAGCATGTAGATGTCGACGTAAAGATCGAGCCGGAGAATGGACGAGGCGACAAGCAGCACGTTTTGCCCGACCCAGAGATAGACCAGCGGCCGGATCACCCTGGATTTCTCGGCCGGCCCACCGGGGCGCATCGCGACCATAACGAAAGCGGCAGCGAGCAGGGCGGTTGCGATCAGCGGATAGGCGCCGCGATGGGCATAGGCCGCATAGGTCATGTTGGCCGGCAGCGCCACATGACCCCAGAGATAGATGCCGTCGAGGACCGACTGGGCCGCGAACAGCAGATTGAACAGGATCAGCGAGCGCAGAATCGTCGAGGCTCCCAGGAACTCCGCCGAGACCATGGGTGGCAGCGCCGGCGGCACGAGGACAGCGGTGACATCGGTGGTGACAACGGTCCTGCGCCGCCAGCGCACATGGATGAACGGCCAGACCAGCGCCAGCATCATGGTCCAGAACAGCACGCGCGGAATGCTGACATGATCGAAGATGAGCCTCGGATTGAGCAGCGACACCCATTGCTCGATCACGGGATTGGCGGCAGCGAACAGCGCGACGAACACGGTGCCGAGCGCCGCCGGCAATAGCCACAGCGCGATGCCGCGGGTGAAGGCCGACATGTTGAAGACCTGGAGCGCCTCGGGGAAGAATCTGAAGGGGCCGAACAGGACAAAGTTGCGCAGCGCGCGGGCGCGGTCGGCAAGGCCGGTCGTTTCAGGATTGGTCGCGAGCAGCAGGGCAATCGTCAGCGAGGTGACGAGGATCAGGAAGGACAGCGTGTTGAGCTCCTCGACCGCTGGCATGAGGCCGGCAACGAGAACGGCTGCGCCGATCCCCGCCCGCCGCAGGTCGAGTGAAGCTTGATTGAACAGCACCGACACGCACACAATCGCGAGCGCAAACAGCGTCAGCGACAGCCCGGTGCGCTGGGCGTAGAACAGCCAGTCCGCGAGGGCGGCCAGCGCCAGTGTGAGGCCGACCTTGGCCGGGATCGAGGAATGCCTGATCGGCTGGATGTCCGCTGCGATCGTCGAAGCCAGGCTCGTCATGTCCAGAACACCTTTCGTGATGGGTGGCATCACGAAGTCTGCACGGCGCTTGCGCAGAAGCCGGGGCCTTCGTCTGCACGGTTTCAGGAGTCTTTTGCAGTTTTCGTGCAGGTGCGCTTTTGCCTCTCGCGCAGCGCAGATCGCCTTGATAGGTGCGAAGCATTCGCCACTCCTAGCGCGTGACGCATCATGCAATTCCTCAATCGCCTCGGTCTCATCCTGCTCTGGCTTGCCGCGCCACTCGTCGCATTCGCGGCTGCGAACAAGAACGATCCCTATCTGCTCGTGCTGCGCGACACCGGAAACATCGCGCTTGTCGTCGCAAGCATCCTGATCGTCATCGTCCTGCTGCGGAGAGGACGCTGGCGCAGCATCGCGGGCAAGCTGCTCGTCATGCTCTGGTGCCTGCCGCCGCTGCTGATGTCGGCGGCGCATCTGAAATTCGAGCTGCGCAAGCGCGACGTCCTCACCGCCAGCGCTGCCGAGACGCGTCAGCTCGGGCCTCACTTCATGGTCGGCTATTCCTCCTTTCCCGAGATCGCGCGCCTTGCCGAGCAGGGATTGATCGGCGGCGTCTACGTCACCAGGCCCAATATCCGCGGGCGGACCATCGAGGCACTGCGCGCCGAGATCGCGGCACTTCAGGACAAGCGGCGCGCCGCCGGTCTGCCGCCGTTGGTCGTAGCCGCGGATCAGGAGGGCGGCATTGTCGGGCATCTGGCGCCGCCGCTGACCAAGGTGCCGGCGCTGGCGACGCTCACGGGACTCGCCCCTGACGACCAGCAGGCCAAAGCCGAAGAGTTCGGCCGTATCCACGGGCGCGAGCTCGCAGATCTCGGCGTCAACCTCAATCTCGCGCCGGTGCTCGATCTGAAGCCGCCGCAGCGGCGCAACCGCCTCGACTTTCACACGCTGATCGGCCGGCGCGCGATCGCGAGCGATCCCGTCGTCGTCAGCACGATCGCGAGCGCCTATGTCCGCGGGCTGGAAGTGTCAGGCGTCGGCGCCACGCTCAAGCACTTTCCCGGCATCGGTCGCGTGCGCACCGACACGCATCATTTCAGCGCCAATCTCGACACCCCTGTCAAGGAACTGGAGGCAACCGACTGGCTCCCGTTCCGCGAGGTGCTGTCGCATTCGCGCAGCGCGCTGATGGTCGGCCATGTCACGCTCACGGCGGTCGATCCTGATCGCGCCGCTTCGCATTCGAAGCGCGTTGTCCAGGGCATCATCCGCGACAAATGGGGCTATCAGGGCGTTGTCATGACCGACGACCTCGTGATGGGCGCGATCTATCAGAACGACGTCTGCAAGGCCGTGGTCGAGGCGATCAATGCCGGCGTCGACCTGCTGCTGGTCGCCTATGATGGCGCGCAATTCTACCGGATCTTTGCCTGCGCCCTGGAGGGATCACGGCTGGGCAGGCTCGATGCGGCGATGTTGCATGCGAGCGCGGCGCGGCTGGAGCGCGGTTTTCCGGCCGAGCAGGCGCGAGCTTCTTCAGGCGCAATCAGCGTCGCGCGTCGGAACTAGCCCTTCGCAAACTGGCGGTAGTCCGGCTCGCGGTGAAACCAGAATTCGTAGCCGGTGATGGCCTTCTGCATGGCGACGTCGTGGATCGGCTGATTGAGCGGGACGACCGGAACATCACGCATGCAGAGTGCGATGAAATCCTTCACCGTCTTATCGTACTCCGCTGCATCCGCGGTGAAGCGCGCCTTATCGATCAGCGCGTCCATCTCCTTGTTCTGGTAGGAGGAGATGTTGAAGATCGAATTGTTGCCGTGAAAATTCCAATAGAAGTAATATTCGGGATAATCCAGCCAGCCGCTGAAGCGGTTGAGCGCGAGCGGCAGCTCCTTCTTGTTGAGCGTCGTGCGCCAGTTTGCGCCGGGGATTTTTTCGATTGACGCCTTGATGCCGATCTTGGCGAGGCTCTCCTGAATCAGGATGGCGGTCGGTTCGCCGACGGTCGCAGTGCCCGCGTCGAGCGACAAGGTCGTCTCCAGACCGGACTCGAAGCCTGCTTCCTTCATCAGCGCCTTGGCTTTGTCGAGATCGGTGACATAGGGAAATGGCTGCGGCCAGACCGGTTTTGAGACTTCGGCAGCTCCGCCGTACATGGGAACGGCGCGCCCGAAGAACGCGCTACTCTGGATCTGTTCATAGGGCATCGCCCAGGCGATGGCCTGTCGCAATTTCACATTGTCGAATGGCGGTTTTGCCGTGTTCAGCGCGACGTACCAGAGCGCATTCGGGATCGGCACGCCGGAGACCTTGACCTTGCCCTCCCTGATGATCTGCTCGAAGTCGCGCGGCGCAAAACCGCTGGAAATATCGGCATCGCCGCGCTCCAGCATGGCGCGGCGCGTGCCGGCCGAGGGCACGTCGCGCGCGATGACGCGCTTGACCTTCGGCAGCGGCCCGCTCTTCCAGTCGTCGAAGCGTGCCAGCACGGTCTCGCTGCCGGGCTTCCAGCTCTCGATCCTGTAGGCACCGCCGCCGGCCTCGTTGTTCTTCAGCCAGGCCAGCGCCCAGGGGTCCTCGGCGGTCGCGTTCTTCTTCGCAAGCTCGGAGTTGATGATGAAGGGCACGACGACGGCGACGTTGAACAGCAGCATCTTGTCCTTGCGCACATAGTCGATGCGGAAGGTATGGTCGTCGACCACCACGAACTGCTCGGGCTTCTCCAGCGATCCCGCGGATATCTGGAAGGTCGGAAAGCCGCCGACTTTCACCGCGCGATCGAACGACCATTTGACGTCCTTGGCGGTCACAGGCGTGCCGTCGTGGAATTTCGCGTCCTTGCGAAGCTTGAAGGTGCAGGACATGCCGTCGGCCGCGACCTCCCAGCTTTCCGCGAGCTCAGGGGCGAGCTTCTCGCGGTCGTACGAGACCGTCCCATCCGGCAGCGTCTTCGAGGCATAGGTGAGCAGGCGGTCGTAGCAATTCCAGGACAGGCCGTTCACGGTCTGGTTGGAGCCGACGCCCTGCATGTCGAGCGAGTTCGGCCCGAGCTCCTGCACCACCAGAAGCGTCTCGCTGCGTCCCTGCGCAGAGGCCAAGCGGGGAGCGAGTGTTGTCATTCCGGCGATGCCGAGGCCGCCGAGCATCAAATTGCGGCGAGTGATGTCAAAAGGTGATGCGCTCATCGGTGTCTCTTTTGCGGGAAATCTACGCCCTAAAGAGGCAAGGCGCATGCCATCGGCCGCGCTTCACGGCGTCGCATCCGCTCCAGGCCTATCTCAACTCCTCCGCCAGGAAATCGACCAGGGCACGCACCTTGGTCGAGGGACGCGGACCCGCGGGGAACACGGCGTAGACGTCGACAGGTGCGAGCTTGTAGCTCTTCAGCACAGGCACCAGCGCACCCGCCTTGATCTCGGGACCGGCCATCACCGGCGAGGTCATCGCGATGCCGAGACCGGCCAGCACGCTCGCGAACACGCCGGGGCCGGAATCGGTGGTGATGCGGCCGCGGACATCGACGGAGGTCTCGGCACCGTTGCGGGTGAACGACCACGTGGTGTGGCCGAACAGGCCGGGACCGAAGATGCAATCATGCGAGGCGAGATCGGCCGGCGTCTTCGGCGTGCCGCGTTTGGTCAGATAGGGCGGCGCCGCGACGAGAAAGCGCGGCAGGGTCGCAAGCTTGCGTGCACCGAAGCCGGAGTCGCTCAGCGGGCCGAGCCTGATCGCGACGTCGGTGCCTTCCACGACGAGATTATGCCGCTCGTCGGCAACCGACAGCTCGACGCGCAGCATGGGATGCGAATCAAGGAATTTCGGCAGGCGCGGAATAATGTGCCTCGTGCCGTAGACGATCGGCATCGTGATACGCAGCGTGCCGCGAAGCGAGTCGACGCCGCGCGCGGCGTCCTCGGCATCCTCGATGTCGGCAAGCACTTCGCGGGCCCGGGTCAGGAACAGCGCGCCGGCATCGGTGACGGTGATGCGGCGCGTGGTGCGCAACAGCAGCTTGACGGCGAGTCGGGTCTCCAGTTCGCCAATGATGCGCGACACCGAGGGCTGCGACAGGCCGAGCTCGCGCGCAGCCTTCGAAAAACTGCCGCTTTCCGCCGCCCGGACGAAAACGGCCAATTCCTGAAGCCGGTCACTCATTTGGAGCTCGAATAAATCTTGTCCGCCATCGCCGTATACCCCTTCATTTGCAAATGATCCAGATAGAGCGGGCCAACAGCCAAAGATGGAGCTTCTCATGGCCCTGCAAGACAAACTCGACGCCTTCAAAGCCGATTTCGAAGGTGGCCGCTTTCCGATCAAACCGACGAAGGAGGCGCTGGACACCATGCATCGTGCCACCGCTGAATTGATCGCCAGCGGCCAGGCCCAGCGCGCGAAGAAGGCCGGCGACAGCGCGCCGGAATTCACCCTGATGGACCCCGACGGCAAGCCGGTCGCCTCGCGCGACCTGCTCGCGAAAGGACCGCTGATCGTGTCGTTCTATCGTGGCGTCTGGTGCCCCTATTGCAACCTCGAGCTCCAGGCCCTCCAGGAGGCGCTGCCGGAGATCGCCACGCGCGGCGCCAGCCTGGTTGCGATCTCGCCGCAGACCGCGCCGAACAGCCGCAAGTCGCAGCGCGACAACAAGCTGTCATTCCCGATCCTGAGCGACGTCAGGAGCGAGATCGCCGATGCCTTCGGGATCCGCTTTGCGCTGCCGCCGCACCTCGTCTCGCTCTACAGGTCCTTCAAGAACGACCTGCCGACGTTCAACGACAATCCGTCATGGGTGTTGCCGATGCCCGCGCGCTACGTCATCGGCCGCGACGGCGTCATCGCCTATGCCGAGGTGAACCCGGACTACACCCAGCGCCCCGATCCGTCCGAGCTGCTGCCGGTGCTCGACCGGCTGCGGGCGGGCAAGGCGGCCTGAGGGACTACCGATCGAGGTGAATACCTGCAAGTGATCGTCATGCCCGGGCTTGTCCCGGGCATCTACGTTCTTTGTGCCGCGTGACAGGCGTGGATGGCCGGGACAAGCCCGGCCATGACGGGAGTGCTACGGCGTGACCGCGCCGCGTGCGACCGCGCGCGGGGCGGTCAGCTCCTTCCAGGTCGAGTTCGCCACGTGCACCGGCGAAAATGCCGGGCGCTCCACATACCGGCCATCGCCCGCCTCGGCGCGCAGATCGCCATCCTTCCAGACGATGCGGCCGCGCGACAAAGTTGCGGCCGGCCCGCCGGTGCAGGCAAAGCCTTCGAACACGTTGTAGTCAATCCGGCTCATCTGCCGCTTGGCGCTGATGGTCTTGCTCGCCTTGGGATCCCACACCACGACATCGGCATCCGAGCCGACCGCGACCGCGCCCTTGCGCGGATAGATGTTGAGAATGCGCGCGATGTTCGCCGAGGTGACCGCGACGAACTCTTCCTTCGTCAGCCGCCCCGTGGCAACGCCCGCGGTCCAGAGCAGCGCAAGGCGATCTTCGAGGCCGCCGGTGCCGTTCGGGATTTTTCTGAAATCACCGAGCCCGAACCGCTTCTGCTTCGTCGTGAAGGCGCAGTGGTCGGTCGCGACCACCTGGAGCGAGCCGGCTTGCAGGCCCGCCCACAGACTGTCCTGGTGCGACTTGTCGCGGAACGGCGGCGACATCACGCGCTGAGCGGAATGATCCCAGTCCTTGTTCTGGTATTCATCGGCGTCCAGCAGCAGATGCTGTATCAGCGGCTCGCCGTAGACGCGCTTGCCCGCCGCGCGTGCCCGCGCGATCGCCTCATGCGCCTCGCGGCAGCTCGTGTGCACGATATAGACCGGCGTGCCGGTCATATCGGCGATCATGATGGCGCGGTTGGTGGCTTCGCCCTCGACCTCCGGCGGCCGAGAGTAAGCATGGCCTTCGGGGCCGGTGACGCCGCGCGCGATCAGCGCATCCTGCATCAACGCGACGACATCGCCGTTCTCCGCATGGACCACGGGCATGGCGCCGAGATGGGCGCAGCGCGCGAACGAGTTGTAGAGCTCGTCGTCGTTCACCATCAGCGCGCCCTTGTAGGCCATGAAATGCTTGAAGGTGTTGATCCCGTAGGTTTTGACCACGGTCTCCATCTCGTCATGGATCTGCTTCGACCATGACGTCACCGCCATGTGGAAGCCGTAGTCGGTTGCCGCCTTCTCGGATTTGTGCCGCCACTCCTGATAGGCCGCGAGCATCGACTGGCCGGGATCGGGCAGGCAGAAATCCACCACCATCGTGGTGCCACCGGCCAACGCCGCCTTCGTTCCCGATTCGAAATCGTCGGCGGTCACCGTACCCATGAACGGCATTTCGAGATGGGTGTGCGGATCGATTCCGCCCGGCATGACGTAGGCGCCGCCGGCGTCGACGATTTCGGCGCCAGTGGGCGCCTCGAGCGACGTGCCCATCGCCACGATCGTCTCGCCGTCGATCAGCACATCCGCGCGGCGCGAATGATCGTGATTGACGACGGTGCCGCCGCGGATGAGGAGGGGCATGGGGGGACTCCGGAGCGAGACGAGGGGACGTTTCGCCGCGAAGGCTAAGCGCGGTGTGCGCCATGCGACAGGCGAAATTTTAGTCAGCCGGTCGTTTTGCCGCGCACTCTCTACGCCGCATGGGCGATCAGTCCGTCGATCATCGCACGCACGAGGCCTGCGATCTCCTTGCGCAGCGCCGGCAAGGGAACGGCGACCAGCTTCTGCTCCAGCCCCAGTGCCACCATGCCATGCACGGCCGAGAACAGGCTGCGCGCGGTGATGCCGAGCTCCTCAGGGCTGCGCTTCGGAAACAGGACGGCCAGCGGCTGGTAGATGTGGCGGAACAGCTGCATCTGGTCGTCGATCGACCAATCGGGCACGGCCTTGTCGGCCTCCATGCGGTGCTCGAACAGCGCGCGCCAGAGTTCGAGATTCTCGGCGGCGAAATCGCAATAGGCAATCGCGATGCGAACCAGCGTCTCCTGCGGCGATGGTTCGCCCGCGCTCTCCGCCGCGCTGAGTACTTCGTCGAGCCGAAGCAGCGTGCGCGAGCCGACGCGGAGGATCAGCTCGTCCACATCGGCCACGAGATTGTAGACAGCGCCATTGGCGCAGCCGATCTCGCGAGCGAGATCGCGGGTTTTCAGGCCGGCCAATCCGCGGCTTGCGATCATCCGTTCCGCCGCCAGGATCAAGTCGGCCCGAAGTTTCTCTCGACGTTCCAAGGCTTTAGACATTTGTTAACCAAAACCGTGAGCGCTGCTCAAATTTATCTTGAGCAACGCTCAAGATGTGCTACAAAAGCACCTGTGAGCAACGCTCATAACAGGGAGCAGCCAATGTTCAAGACCGTAGTGACACTTTTCCGCGGCAGCGTGGCCGCTGCGGGCGAGGAGCTGGAGGACCGGACGGCCCTTCTGATCCTCGACCAGCAGATGCGCGATGCGGCCGCGGCCGTCGAGCGCAGCAAGCGGACGCTGGCGCTGGCGATCGCCCAGGACCAGCAGGAAGGCCGCAAGCTCGAAGCGACGATCGCCCGTATTGCCGATCTCGAGACGCGCGCGGTTGCGGCGCTCGATGGCGGCCGCGAGGATCTCGCCAAGGAAGCGGCCGAAGCCATCGCAGGGCTCGAGGCCGACCGCGATGCGGCGCTGACGGCATGCGCGCTGTTCGCGTCCGAGATCGCCAGGCTGAAGCGGCACGTCGCGAATGCGCAGGCCCGCATCACCGAGCTCGATCGCGGCCGTCGCGTTGCCCGCGCTTCGGAAGCAGTGCGCTCGCTCCGCCGCAGCGGCATCGAGGCAGCCCGCCCTTACGAATCCACGCTGCCGGAGGCGGAGAGCACCTTGCGGCGCCTGCGCGAGCGCCAGATCGAAGCCCAGGCGGCCGATGATGCGCTGGTCGAGCTCGACGCGGCCACCGGTCCGCTCGCCACCGCCGAGAAACTCGCCGAGCAGGGCTTTGGCCCCCGGCTCAAGACGACCGCGGACGACGTGCTGGCGCGGTTGAAGTCCAAGCGCATGCCGACGGCCTGATCTCAAACCCGATCTCTCAAACCCCATCATCATTCGAACCGATAGGAGACCATCATGAACCAGAACGGCCAACCCCACAGCGGCGCCTGGGTGACCTTCACTTACGCGTCCTTCGCAGCCTCCGCCTTCCTCGTCGCGCTCGGCGTCTTCTTCCTGCCGATCGACCTCTGGATGAAGGGCTATCTCACCATGGGCATCGTGATGCTGATCCAGACCTGCGTCACTCTCACCAAGACCGTGCGCGACAATCACGAGAGCAGCCGGCTGGTGAACCGCATCGAGGATGCCAAGGCCGAGCGTCTGCTGATGGAGGTCTCCAAGGCGGCTTGAGGAGCGCGCGCCGAAGCGCGAGGCCATCTGCAGCACGGAGCGGTGGGTGCCGAAGCATCCACCGTTCGCGTCGTGGAGCCATCCCCTGATCGAAGCGCCGCCTCGCGCGATGTGATCGTTTAGGTTTATATCGCGCCTGCGAAATGCAACCGAGCCATGACGGATCGCGCGGGCGCGCGCCCTTGCGCGCCGAAGCGGGCAGGGGCACTCTGCGCATGCGGCGCGCACACAAAACGCCGCCAATAAGATTGCGCGAGGAAGCTCCATGGCGGCGACGCGGATCGACTGCGACATCCACCCGGCGGTTGGTGGCACGCGCACCACGCTGCTTCCCTATCTCAGCGATCACTGGAAAGAACAGGTGGTGAGCCGCGCCATCGACGGGCTCGATCTCACCTCCTATCCGCCGAGTATGCCGTTTTCGGGCCGCGCCGACTGGCGCCTGGCCAATGGCGCAAAGCCCGGCTCTGATCTCGCGATGGTGCAGAAGGGCGCGTTCGAGCAGCTCGGTGCCAGCCACGCCATTCTCAACGTGCTCTACGGTGCGCAGGCCGTGTTCGACGCCTACATGGCGGCCGACTTCTGCAAGGCCATCAACGACTGGATCGCCGCCGAATGGCTGGCACGCGATCCGCGCCTGCGCGCCTCCATCGTGGTGCCGATGCAGGCGCCTGATCTCGCCATCGAGGAGATCGAGCGCCGCGCCGGCGACAACCGCTTCGTCTCCATCCTGGTGCTGGCGCAGGGCGAGACGCTGCTGGGACGGCGGCATTTCTGGCCGGTCTACCAGCTCGCCGAGAAGTACAAGCTGCCGCTCGCGATCCACGCCGGCACGCAATATCGGCAGGCGCCGAGCTCGGCCGGCTGGCCGTCGCATCGCTACGAATATTACTTCGTCGAGGCGCAGGCGTTTCAGGCGCAGATCTTGAGCCTGATCTATGAGGGCGTGTTCGGCAAGTTCCCTAATCTCAAGGTCGTGCTGATGGAATCGGGCGTGAGCTGGCTCCCAGCCTTCATGTGGCGTGCCAACAAGACCTGGCGCGGCGTGCGCGTCGAGGTGCCCTGGGTCGAGCGCGAGCCGGCTGCGATCATTCGCGAGAATTTTCGCGTCACCATGCAGCCGTTCGATGCGCCTGGGGACGCCAGAAGCGTCGAGGAGATCATCGACCAGATCGGCTCCGAGAAGATGTTCCTGTTCGCGTCCGACTATCCGCACTGGCAGTTCGACGGCGACGATCCGATCCCGCCGAACCTGCCAAAGAGCATCATCGCGAAAATGTGCGTCGACAATCCGCTGGAGACGTTTCCGCGGCTGTCGCTCGCCAACTAGTTCCGGAGGTTTCGCATGAGTGAAGTCATCGACCGTCCGCTGCGCGACGACGAGAAGCCCGCCGGAACACGTTTGCGCATCGTGGATTGCGACGTGCATCCGAGCCTGCATTCACTCGACGACCTCAACGAGTTCCTGCCCAAACGCTGGCAACAGCATCTGAGGGAATATGGCAGCCATCTGCGCACGCCGTATCTATTCACCACACCCTACCCGCGCTCCTCGCCGCTGATCGCGCGGCGCGACGCCTGGCCGCCGACCGGCGGGCCGCCCGGCTCCGATCTCACCTTCATGCAGAAACAGCATCTCGATCCGCTCGACGTCGAGTTCGGGATTCTGCAGGTCCTCGACCTCTTCATCTTCTCGCAGCAGAACCTGGAATTCGGCGCCGCGATCCAGCGCGCGATCAACGACTGGCAGTTGGCCTTCTGGTCGCACCGGGATCCGCGCCTGAAGGCCTCGATCCTGGTCGGGCAGGATGGGGTAGACCTCGCCATCGCCGAGATCGAGCGCTGCGCGAAGATCGGCGAATACATCCAGATCAACGTCTCGCCGCGCGCCAACGAGCCGCTTGGCCGCCGCCGGTACTGGCCGATCTACGAGCGTGCCGAGGCGCTCGACCTGCCGCTCGGCATCCATGTCGGCGGTTATGGCGGCCACGCGCCAACCGGCGGCGGCTGGCCGTCTTATTATGTCGAGGAGCACCAGTCGAACGCGCACACCATCGCGGCGCAGCTTGCGAGCCTCGTCATCGAGGGCGTGCCGGAGCGGTTTCCGAAGCTGAAGATCGTCTTCATCGAGGGCGGCTTTGGCTGGATCCCGTCGGCGGTGTGGCGGATGGACCAGCACTTCGAGCGCTTCCGCAGCGAAGTGCCACATCTCAAGCGCAAGCCGTCGGAATATGTCCGCGAGCATTTCTGGTTCACGACGCAGCCGATCGACGAGCCCGACGAGGCGCGGCATCTGCGCGCGCTGATCGAATGGGTCGGCGTCGACCGTCTGTTGTTCTCGTCGGACTATCCGCACTGGGATTTCGACGATCCGCGCTTTGCCTTCAAGACGCCGCTGACCGAGGCCGAGCGGAAGAAGATCTTCAGCAGCAATGCCCGCGCGGTCTACAAGTTCTGAAGGTTTCGAGAGGACATGGCCCGTCACATTGTCGCACGCACCACGGAGATCCCGCCCGGCGGCAACAAGGTCGTCGATATCGCCGGGCGCGATATCGTCGTGTTCCATGTCAATGGCGAGTTCTTCGCCCTTCTGAACCGATGCCCACACGAAGGCGCGCCGCTGGAGAAGGCGGCCTGCGTGGCGCGGCTGACCTCGCCGGAGCCGGGCGTCTACGAGCGCTCGCGCGTCGGCGAGATGCTGCGCTGTCCCTGGCATGGCTGGGAGTTCGACATGCGCAACGGCCAGTCCTGGTTCGATCCGAAACGCGTCAAGATCCGGTCATATCCGGTCGCGGTGGAACGCGGCGAGGAGTTGCAGAAGGGCCCGTATGTGGCCGAGACGTTTGCGGTGCATGTCGAAGACAGTTATGTGATCGTCGAGGTCTGACGCGCTTGTCATTCCGGGGCGCGCGAAGCGCCAACCCGGAATCTCGAGATTCCGGGTTCGATGCTGCGCATCGCCCCGGAATGACTCTCTTGATTGCGCAGCGATCTCGCCATTGCCGATTGAGATTCCAACGCAGGTGCGATATGGCTCTCGCGCTTTCCAGAGGCGGAGATGAGCTTTGTCGAAACAATCCCTGCGTGAGGAGGCCGAGCGCCTGATCCGCGAATCGATGGAAAAGAAGACCATCGTCGTCAAGCAGGGCACGACCCGCATCGAGGCCGTCTGCGGCAAGTGCGGCGCGCCGAACCGGGTCCAGGCGGAAAAAGGCCAGACCCGCGTCAAGTTCGCCTGCAAGAATTGCGGGCACAAGCAGGAGACGCTGTGACAGCTCGGGCGAGTGGCGCCACTAGCGCCGGATCGCCCTGAGGATGGCCGAACCTGCCTTCAGGCCCGACTGGAGCGCACCCTCCATGTAGCCGTAATAGGCAAAGCAGGTGTGCTCGCCCGCAAAATACATCCGCTTGTGAAACGCGCTGTTGAGCAGCGGTCCGGCTCGCGTGACTTCGCCGGGCGCGGGACAGGAATAGCCGGCGCCGGTCCAGGGATCGGCGGGCCACGGAATGAAGTCGGGGGCTGGGAGAGATTGTCCTCATAGCCGCGATACACCTGGCCGATCCGCGAGGCGTAGAATGCATCGACAGCGGACTTGCCGCCGCGCTCCCATTGTCGAAGGGCCTGCTGTGCCGGTCTGCTGCCGGCGAACAGGCTGAGCTCGACCTCGCGACCGCGCGGCGCGATCTGGTTGTCGGTGCCTTCCCATGTGACGCCGAACCGGCTCGAGGTCGCGGCCGGCGCCAGCCCGTGATCGATCCAGAAGCGGCGCTTGACCGGACTGAGGTATTTCACGGCGGTGCCCATCGAGATGTAGTGGTCGGGCGTGAGTTGCGGCGTGATGTTGATCCTGGCGAAGCGACCGCCCGGCCACAGGCTCGGCGGAATCGCGAGCACGACGTAATCGGCGACATGCGGAGCTGCACCCTCCGGCGTGACGGTCACCCCCTCCTTGTCGATGTCGATCGCGATGACCGGCGAGGACAAATGGACCACGCCTCCGACCTTCCTGATCTCCTCGGCAAGGTGCTCGGCCAGCGATTGATTGCCCTCCGAGCAGCGCAGCGTTTCGGTCTGGGTGAAAAAGGCGCTCGGATGCCCCTTGAGTGCGCCGCCGTGGACGACCGCGAAATTGGCGAGCAGGCTTTGTCGTTCGACGGGCTGACCGGCGTCGTTGCTGAACTGCTCCTTCATCGCGAGCTTGGCGAGAGGCGAGCAGTGTTCGTCCTTTATCCAATCGGCCATGGATTGCTGGTCCAGCGCGTCGGCGCCGTGAGTTCGCCAGGGGGCATGCTTGTGGACATGCCGCGCACGCTTGGCCATCCGTCCGAACGATTCCTCCATCTGCTCGAACAGCGTCTTGAGCGCGAGCGGGTTCGAGATCTTTCGACCGTCGAGATAGATCGGCATGTCGAGATCGAGTGCGTCGAAATTCGAGTCCAGTGTGAACAGCGAGAGGCCCAGCCGGAACTGGCGCGCCAGGGCCAGCCACAGCGGATGATTGTAGCCGATCAGCTCACCGCCCGCTTCGACCACGCCGCTCGCCTTGTTCTTGCTCCAGACGCGGCCGCCGACGCGTTCGCGCGCCTCGAAAATCGTCACGTCGCAGCAATGGGCGAGCGTGTAGCCGGCCATCAGGCCGCCGAGTCCCGCTCCGACGATCGTGACACGCGGCCGTCGCGCCACCCGCGCCGGGCGCGGCATGTCGCGGGGAGGTGTGGCCGCCGTGACGACCATGGCGTTCGCGAGCGTCGCACTGACCAGCTTCTGACGGTCGAAGCCGATGAACTTCTTGCCGTAGCGGCGATTGAGCCGTGCGTAAATCGAGCGCATGAGCAAATCCTCGGATCACAATCAGATCGAATAAAAATGGTCGGGGTTGCTCGACGCGGCTGGCTGGGCCAACCCGCGGGGCTCCCGGTAAATTGACGCATTATGCGATCAACGATAGCCTGCAACCTTCGGTCGTGTCTAGGGCGGGGGCTTAGGTATGGCATCAGTCGCAAAAGCAAGGACTCGTGCCGGCAAGCGTGCGGCCGGCAAGACTGCAAAGCGTGGAGCCAAAGCCGCGGTCGGCGCCACTAAGCCCGTCGTCGTTCCCGGCAGCACTCGTCCGCCGACTGCGGGCGCCAAACGTCTGCGCGCCGAGAAGCCGGGTAAACGCGTCGAGATCACCCTGACGCTGCGCGGACCGAAGCTGCCGGATGCCAGACGGCTCGGAGGCCGGGCGCTGTCGCGAGCCCAGTTCAAGGCGAGGTACGGTGCATCGAAGAGCGACGCAGATAAGGTGTCGCGCGTGTTGAAGACGTTCGGCCTGAAAATCGAAGGCGTGTCGCTCGAGACGCGAAGCATGCGTGTGAGCGGGACCGTCGCGCAGATGGAGACGGCATTTCAGCCGCGTCTCGGCGTCTATTGGAGCGAGGACCAGGGCGAATTTCGCGATCGCGAGCACGATTACAAGATTCCTGTATCGCTCAAGAAGATCGTGACCGCGCTGATTGGATTTGGTCAGCGGCGCGTGATGTGGAGGAGCAGGGCAAGGATCGGCGCCGGGCTGACGCCGCTCAGTCCCTCAGCTTTGGAAGCACTGTATCACTTTCCGCCCGGAGACGGCGCGGGCCAGCAGATCGCAATCGCCGAGTTTGGAGGCGGCTATTTCGCCGAGGACCTCGCGCTCTATTGCAGGAAATTCGGGCGCAAGAAGCCGAAGGTCGAGATTGTCTCGATTGACTGGACGGTTCGCAACCGCAGGCAAATCGAGCGATTGCCGCGAGACGATCGCAAGGACGCGCTTGGCGATACCGGCGAAGTGATGATGGATGTCGAAGTGGTCGCGGGTCTGGCGCCGGGAGCCAGGCTGTCGGTCTACTTCGCGAATTTCGATCAGAAGGGCTGGATCGATCTGTTGAATCGCGTGATCATCGACCGACCGGTGGCACTTTCGGTAAGCTGGGGCTCTGCGGAGGATTCCACTGATTGGTCGCCGGCCGCGCGCACGGCCATCAACGAACGGCTTCAGGCGGCTGCGGCGCTTGGCATCACGATCTGTGGGGCGTCGGGTGACGACGGCACCGGTGACGAGGAGGCGGACGGGGCCGCACATGTCGATTTTCCGAGTTGCAGTCCGTTCGTTCTTGCGGTCGGCGGCACCATGATGACGCGGCTCGCGGGCGAGGTGACGGAGCAGGTGTGGTGGGAGACGCCGGGACGCCGCATGAAAGCGGGCGGAG
This sequence comes from Bradyrhizobium sp. CB2312, assembly GCF_029714425.1. Classification (NCBI taxonomy): domain Bacteria; kingdom Pseudomonadati; phylum Pseudomonadota; class Alphaproteobacteria; order Hyphomicrobiales; family Nitrobacteraceae; genus Bradyrhizobium; species Bradyrhizobium sp. CB2312. Next base: position 1,256,460 of record NZ_CP121668.1, read on the forward strand.
GTTCAACCGGCGGCGGAATCAGCGAGATATTTCCCCGGCCGGCGTGGCAACGCGGCATCGATATCAGGTCCCTGAACAGCGGGCGGCACGGTCGTGTCGTGCCTGACATCGCGGCGCTCGCGGGTCCACCGGGTTACGCAATGATCTTCCGGGGCAAGCCGGATTATGGTGGCGGGACCAGTGCATCCGCGCCGCTCCTCGCCGCACTCATCGCACGCGTCAACGCGCTATTGCCACCAGAGAAGCGGCAGCGCTTTCTGGCGCCGTTGCTTTACCGCAGGTCACCCCTGCTTCGACGTCCGATGGGGGAGTTCGTCTGCCACGACATAACGGTCGGTCACAACGCATCGCGGCCAAAGCCGGGCGTCGGATATGAAGCGAAGCGAGGGTTTGACGCGGTATCCGGCTGGGGCGTGCCAATCGGAAGCGCGCTCCTGCTGGCTTTGGGGTGATCAGCCCGGCTAGCTTCCGTCCACGAACCTCTTGAACGCCTCCGCATAGTCCGGATGCCATCGCGACAGCGGCGGGCGGTTCTCGACGATGTCGCCGGCGGCCCACAGCATGCGCTTCTCGTCCAGTGCCCGCGGTACGTCGTTGTCCGGGCACAGGATATAGAAGTCGCCGGCCTCCAGCCGCGTCAGCATGAAATCCACCGTCTGCTCTGGCGTCCAGGCGCCCGCCGGCTTCTCGGTGCGACCCTTCGCGGTGAGGCCGGTGAAGACGAAGCCGGGGATCAACAGATGCGCGGTGATCTTGCAATCCCTGGTGTTGCGGAGCTCGTGCTGGAGCGCTTCCGTGAACGCCTTCACGCCGGCCTTGGAGACGTTGTAGGCGGGATCGCCGGGCGGCGTGGTGATGCCTTGCTTGGAGCCGGTGTTGATGATGAGGCCCGCCTTGCGGCGCGCGATCATGTTCGGCGCGAAGATCCGCGAGCCGTTGATGATGCCCCACATGTTGACGCCGATGATCCGCTGCCAGTTGTCGGGCTCGGCGAACAGCGTACTGCCGGGCTGAATGCCGGCATTGTTCATGAGGATGTCGGTGCCGCCAAAGCGCTCGCCCACGGCGCGCTCGAGTTCCGCCACGCTCTCGGTCTTGCCGACATCGACGGCGAACGTCATCACATGTGTGGCGGACGTGATGGATGACAGTTTTGTTCCGGATTCCGCCAGCCGTGCCTGATCGACATCGGCGATGCACACCTTCATGCCGGCGCGCGCAAAGGCCGTGGCGGCGGCTAGTCCAATGCCGGATGCGCCGCCCGTGATCACGGCAACATTGTCTTTGACGATGGCGGAATGTGGCATGGTTGGTCTCCGGAGCAGGGGGTGGGCCGAGCTATAACATGGCGCCCATTCGACCCTGCACAAGTCGGCATGGCAGGGCTTCGTTCCGCGCTGACTTTACGCCTTTCCGGCAGCGCTGTATTCTCTTCGACCTAACGATCCCGCGCAGATCGAACCAATCAATCATTTGACAGGGAGTGCAGCCATGGCTGTGTCGCAGGCTATTCCGATCACGCGCCATCCGTTCGCCAACGGGTCCTACAAGCAGATGCTGATCGACGGCAAATGGGTCGATGCGGCCTCCGGCAAGCGCTTCGAGACTCACAACCCTGCCACCGGCGAGCTGCTCGCAACCGTCGCGGAGGGCGACAAGGAAGACATCGACCGTGCGGTCGCTGCCGCCCGCCGCGCCTTCGAAGGCCCGTGGAGCAAGATCAAGCCGTTCGAGCGGCAGAACCTGCTGCTCAAGCTCGCCGACCTCGTCGAGAAGAATTTCGACGAATTGTCGCAGCTCGACACGCTCGACATGGGCGCGCCTCTCAGCCGCACCCGTGCCTATCGCCTGCGCGCCGTCGGCATGCTGCGCTATTATGCCGGCCAGACCACCGCGATCCATGGCGAGACCATCGAGAACTCGCTGCCCGGCGAGATCTTCTCCTACACGCTGAAGGAGCCGATCGGCGTCGTCGGCGCCATCATCCCCTGGAACGGTCCGCTCACGGCGACGATCTGGAAGATTGGCCCTGCGATCGCGACCGGCTGCACCGTGGTGCTCAAGCCCGCCGAAGAAGCGCCGCTGACCTCGCTGCGCATCGCCGAGCTCGCGATGGAAGCCGGCATTCCGCCCGGCGTCGTCAACGTCGTGCCCGGCTATGGCGAGACCGCGGGTGCCGCGCTCGCCTCGCATCCTGACGTCGACAAGGTCGCCTTCACCGGCTCGCACATCACGGGACAGTCGATCATCCGCGCCTCCGCCGGCAACCTCAAGCGCGTCTCGCTCGAGCTCGGCGGCAAGTCGCCGGACATCGTGTTCGCCGACGCCGATCTCGATGCCGCAGTTCCCGGCGCAGCGATGGCGGTGTTCGCCAATTCGGGCCAGATCTGCAGCGCCGGCACCCGCCTGTTCGTCGAGCAGTCGATCTACGAGGAGTTCGTTGGCCGCGTCGCCGAGTTCGGCAAGAAACTCCAGGTCGGCAACGGCCTCGATCCCAACACCCAGATCGGCCCGCTGGTCTCTGAGCAGCAGCTCGAGCGCGTCACCGGCTATCTCGACATCGGCCAGAAGGAAGGCGCACGCGCGCTCGCCGGCGGCGGCCGCGTCACCGAAGGCGCGCTGTCGAAGGGCTTCTTCGTCTCGCCGACGGTGTTTGCGGGCGTCCAGGACAACATGCGCATCGCGCAGGAGGAGATCTTCGGCCCGGTCATCTCCGCGATCGCGTTCAAGGACATGGACGAGCTGGTCAAGCGCGCCAACAACACCACCTTCGGCCTCGGCTCCGGCCTGTGGACGCGCGACGTCAGCAAGGCCCATGCGGTTGCGAAAAGCTTGCGCGCCGGCTCGGTGTGGGTGAACTGCTACCAGGCGATGGACCCGGCGGTGCCGTTCGGTGGCTACAAGATGAGCGGCTACGGCCGTGAATCCGGCAAGCAGCACGTCGAGGAATATCTCAACGTGAAGTCGGTCTGGATCAAGACCGCGTAAGACTTTCTCCCTCTTCGCCTCTCCCCGCGTGCGGGAGAGGCCGGAATTCAAACGCAGTTTGAATTCCGGGTGAGGGGGAGTCTCCGCGAGCCCAACTCTCGGCATTTTCCCGGAGGCAGCCCCTCACCCCGACCCTCTCCCCGTAAGAACTGGGAGAGGGAGAAGAGCTGTGGTCTTTTCAGATCGCCGCCCCTCGCTATATGATCCACGTCCTTCCATAGCCATTTCGGGGCCAGCATGAAATTCGAGGCGTTGTTTCAACCGTTGCAGGTCGGTCCGTACAAGCTCGCGCATCGCGTCGTGATGGCGCCGCTGACGCGCATGCGTGCCGAGCGCGAGAGCTTTTCGCCGCGGCCGCTCAACGCCGAATATTACGGCCAGCGCGCAACGAAGGGCGGCCTGATCATCGCCGAAGCCTCGCCGGTGCTCTCGCACGGCCGCGGCAACCCGGCGACACCGGGCATCTATTCGGAGACGCAGATCGCGGGATGGCGTAAGGTGACGGATGCCGTGCATGCCAAGGGCGGCATCATCTTCCTCCAGCTCTGGCATGTCGGTCGCGTCTCGCATTCCTCCTTCCATGGCGGTGAGCTGCCGGTCTCGGCTTCGGCGATTGCGATCAAGGCCGAAGGCATGAAGGCGATGACCGCCGACGGCAAGATTTCCGAGTACGAGACGCCGCGCGCGCTGGAGACCGACGAGGTCAAGGACATCGTCGAGGCCTTCCGGCAGGGCGCCAAGAACGCGCTTGCCGCCGGCTTCGACGGCGTCGAGATTCACGGCGCCAACGGCTATCTGCTCGAGCAGTTCCTGCAATCGCGCAGCAACCAGCGTACCGACCAGTATGGCGGCTCGATCGAGAACCGCGCGCGGCTGCTGCTCGAGGTCACGCAGGCCGCGATCGACGTCTGGGGCGCGAACCGCGTCGGCGTGCGGCTGTCGCCGCACGGCATCGCCAATGATTCCGGCGAGCCCGATCCGATGCCGCTCTACACCCATGTCGTGAAGGCGCTCGACAAGCTCGGCCTTGCCTATCTGCACTTCATCGAGCCCCGCTCCAGCGGCGCCGGCCGCGCCGACGTCCACTGGGAGAACGTGCCTTCCGCGATGGTGCTGTTCCGCCCGCACTACAGCGGCGTGCTGATGACCGCAGGCGGTTTCACCGGCGAGACGGCGAATGCCGCGATCGCCGATGGCCACGCCGACATCATCGCCTTCGGCCGTATCTTCATCTCCAACCCCGATCTGCCGTACCGCCTTGCGCACGACTACCCGATCACGCCGTACAACCGCGCGACGTTCTACGGCGGCGAGGAGAAGGGATATACGGATTATCCTGTTTATGATGAGCTGACGCCGGCGTAAGTCGCTGCCGTAAGCCGGATGGAGCGTAGCGAAATCCGGGATTTTTCCCCGCGTCGAGAATCCCGGATTGCGCTTCGCTCCATCCGGGCTACGGGGCTATTGCGTCGCCCCGACTGACACCACAAACTCCGTCATTGCGAGCGCAGCGAAGCAATCCAGAATCTTGCGGCGGCGGCAGTCTGGATTGCTTCGCTGCGCTCGCAATGACGACGGAGAGACTACCATGGCCAAAGCCGCAGTCGCCGCAGGAACCGCCACCGGCCAATGCCTCTGCGGCAAGGTCACCTTTGAGATCGACGTTCCCGCGCGCTGGGCCTGGCATGACCATTCCGCCGCCAGCCGCCGCGCCCATGGCGCGGCCTACGCCACCTATGTCGGCAGCTGGAAGAAGCGGTTCCGCGTCACGTCAGGCAAGACCGCGCTGACCCGCTACGAGGACAAGGCGACCAGGACCACGCGCAGCTTCTGCTCGCATTGCGGCACGCCCATCGCCTATGAGCGGCCTCGTGGCCCGCACATGGTCAACATCCCCCGCGCGCTGTTCAAAGAGCGCACCGGCCGCCAGCCGCTCTACCACATCGCGATCGAGGAGCTGCAGGAATGGGCCTATACCGGCGAGCCCTTGGTGCCCCTGAAGGGCTTTCCCGGCGTGGTCTGGCAGCGCTCGAAAAAGAAGAAGCGCGCTAGCGGCGAGAACCCGTTCGAGCTTGGCCGCGAGGAGGCGATTTAGCCTTCGCGCTGGCCGACGTCGCCGAGCGCGGCGCGGCCCTCTTCGCTGGCGGCTTGGCCGGCATCGTCGCCACGAAATCGAGCGCGCGCTTCACCCAGATTTTGAGCCCGGCATCGGTGCGCGTGCCCTCATCAGAGACCCTCACGAACCCCGTCATGATGCGCCCGCGCATTTCCATTGGGCTCGTGTGCGGCTCCTTCAGCATCCGCGCATGCGCCTCTGGGCCGACGCGAAACAGCATGCCGCCGCGGCCGCTGATGGTGCAGCACATCACGTTGTCCACCATGAAACAAAGCCCGCCCATCATCTTTTCCGCGACGTGGCGTTGGCGCGCCAGCAACTTGCGAACCCGCGCGGCGGTGCCTTCGTCGTAGGCCATGACGGTCCCTCCGGCTTCCGCCTATCCTTCCAGCTTCTCCTCGCGCGCGCAAGGCAGCCATGACAGCGCTTCCTTGCGCGCCTGCCAAGACTTCGGCCATCATGCTTTCCGTCCTTGCGGCAACGTCCGCTCCTGGAGGAAACATGAAGAACAAGATCGCCGGCCGCTCCGCCTTTCTCGCGCTGCTCAAGGACGAGGGCATCACGCATCTGTTCGGCAATCCCGGGACCACCGAGCTGCCGATCATGCATGCGCTGAAGGACCATCCTGACCTGACCTATGTGATGGCGATGCAGGAGAGCCTAGTGGTGGCGATCGCCGACGGTTACAGCCGCGCCTCGGGAAAACTCGTCGCCTGCAACGTTCATGTCGCGCCGGGCCTCGGCAATGCGATGGGCTCGCTCTACAACGCCCAGTTCACGGGCACGCCGATGATCTTGACCGCGGGTCAGCAGGAGCAGGGCCACGGCCTGATGGAGCCGGTGCTGTACGGTCCCTTGGTGCGCATGGCCGAGCCGCTGGTGAAATGGGCGGTCGAGGTGACGCGGCTGGAGGATTTGCCGCGCATCGTGCGCCGCGCCGCCAAGGTCGCGATGACGCCGCCGACCGGGCCGGTGTTCATCTCGCTGCCCGGCGACATTCTCAACAGCGAGGCGGGCATCGATCTCGGCCGCTCGACCCGTATCGACGCGCGCACAAAGCCTTCGGACGAGGTGTTGAAGGCGTTCGCTGCGCGGCTGCTAAAGGCCGAGCGGCCCGCGATCGTCACGATGGACGAGGTGGTCAAGAGCGACGCGCTGAAGGAGGCAGCCGAACTCGCCGAGTTGCTCGGCGCCGCTGCCTACCAGTCCTCGACGCCCTATGGCGCGCACTTCCTGTCGGAGAGCCCGAGCTTCGTCGGCACGCTCGCGCGCGTGCAGAAAGTCGCACGCGATACGCTGGCGCCGCACGATCTGCTGGTCGCGCTCGGCGGCGATCCCCTGCGGATGTCGGTCTATAGCGAGGTCGATGCGCTGCCTGATGGGCTTGGCATCGTGCAGATCGGGCTCGTCGATTGGGAGATCGCCAAGAACTACGGCGCCGAGATCGCGCTGAAGGCGGACGTCAAGGAAACGCTGCGCGCACTGATCCCGGTGCTGAAGGAGATGGGCGGCGCGGCGCTCGCGAGGCGCGCCAGGGAGCATCTCGCTGAGCTCGCGCCGAAGAATTGGACCGCGCGCCGCGCCGCTTTGGTCGAGCAGATCGGCAAGAGCGCGAGCCGCAACCCCATCGATCCCGATTATCTCGTGCTGCAAATGGTCGAGGCCATGCCCGACCATGCTATCCTGGTCGACGAAGGCCTCACCTCCAGCCGTCAGATCACCAATCTGCGTCCGCATCGCGACCGCTATGGCTATCACGGCCTTGCCTCGGGCGGCATCGGCTGGGGCCTGCCGGCCTCGGTCGGCGCCAGCATCGCCAATCCGGATCGTCCCGTGGTGTGCTTCTCCGGCGACGGCAGCGCGATGTATTCGATCCAGTCGCTGTGGACGGCGGCGCATCACAAGCTGCCGCTCAACGTCGTCATCGCCAACAATGGCGGCTACCGCATCATCAAGCAGCGCCTGCTCGCCTTCCACGGCGATGACAATTTCGTCGGCATGGACTTTGTCGATCCGCCCGTTGATTTCGCCGGAGTGGCGAAGGCGCTCGGATGCGAGGCGATCAAGGTCAGCGATGTCAGCGAGCTGAAGGCGACGCTGGCGTCGGCGTTCAATCGGCCAGGGACGAAGCTGATCGAGGTGATGGTGGATGGGAAGGTGTAGACGGAGCACACTCCGCTCTGCTCCCTCCTCCCCTTGCGGGGGAGGGCGGGGGAGAGGGGTGGCCCGGGAGGCGGTGTTGCCGTCGTCGAGAATAGGTCGTGCGCTGCAGAGAGTCCCCGTGTGGCACCCCTCTCCCTAGCCCTCCCCCGCAAGGGGGGAGGGAACGCAGCGGTGTTTGTCGATGCAGTGTGGCTGATCGCCTGAAGTAAGGACTGCTCGCAGCTACCCCTTCCTCCCCACCCGATACCCCGCCGCCGGATGCGGTGCGTCGAGCCGCGCGCGACCGCCGCCGAACAGCTTCTCCCGCAGCGTGCCTTTCGCATATTCGCTTTTGTACCGCCCGCGCTTGGTCAGCTCCGGCACCAGCATGTCGGCGATGTCCTCGAAATCACCGGGCGAGATCGCGAACGCAACGTTGAGGCCGTCGACATCGGTCTTCTCGAACCAATCCTCGATCTTGTCGGCGACGCTTTCGGGCGTGCCGACCACAACCGGGCCGGCGCCGCCGATGCCGACATGCTCGATGACGTCGCGCACGGTCCAGACGCGGTCCGGATCGCCGCGGGTGACGTTGTCGAGCGCGCTACGGCCGGCGTCGTTCTGCACGTGACGCACCTGCTGATCGAGCTCGTAGCCGGAGAAGTCGATGCCGGTCCATCCCGACATCAGGGCCAGCGCGCCTTCCGGATTGATGTGCGAGCGGTAGTCGGCATATTTCGCTGCGGCTTCGGCTTCGGTGTTGCCGAGGATGATCGTCATCATGTTGAACATCAGGATCTCCGCCGGATTGCGGCCGAGCGCGGCGGCCTCCTGGCGGATCGCGGAGACGCGCGGCGCGATGATCTTGGCCGACGGTCCCGACATGAACACGCATTCGGCGTGCTTCGCCGCGAATTGCCGCCCGCGCGGCGAGGTGCCGGCCTGGTACAGCACGGGCGTGCGCTGCGGCGATGGCTCGCTGAGGTGGATGGTGTTGTTGATGCGGTAGTTCGCGCTCTCGTGGTTGATGCGATGGACCTTGCTGGGGTCCGTGAAGATGCCGCGCGCCCGGTCGCGCAGCACCGCGTCGTCCTCCCAGCTGCCTTCCCAGAGCTTGTAGACGACCTCCATGTATTCGTCGGCGATGTCGTAGCGGTCGTCGTGTCCGGCCTGCTTGTCCTTGCCGGCGCCGCGCGCGGCGCTGTCGAGATAGCCGGTGACGACGTTCCAGCCGATCCGTCCTTCGGTGAGATGATCGAGCGTCGACATCCGCCGCGCGAACGGGTAGGGCGGCTCGAACGAGAGATTGCTTGTGACGCCGAAGCCGAGATTCTTGGTCACCGCCGCCATCGCCGACAGCAGCAGCAGCGGCTCGTTCGACGGCGTCTGTGCTGCATTGCGCAAGGCCGCGTCAGGGCTGTTGCCATAGACGTCATAGACGCCGAGCACGTCGGCCAGGAACAGCCCATCGAAACGGCCGCGTTCCAGCGTTTTGGCAAGGTCGATCCAGTAGGGCAGGCGGTTATACTCGGCGGTGCGGTCGCGCGGATGGGTCCACAGGCCCGGTGACTGGTGTGCGACGCAATTCATCGCAAAGGCATTGAGCCTGATCTCTTTGGCCATGCTGGTCCCCTGGCGCCCTGTACTGAGCGCTCTTCGAATGATAGACGTGCGCCCCAATCTCGCGACGTTCTTGCATATCGCTTGCCCTTGGCAAGGCCAAAATCAGCGGCGCTCCCGCCCCTGGCAAGCCAATCTCAAGCGAGCAAGAACGAAATCCCAAGAGAACTGCAAGAGAACTACAAGCGATCTATAAGAACTGCCCAAGTCCCCGCCACTTTCGAAGGACACCCTGTCTCGGATAGGGTCCTTCGTCGCAAAGCCTCGAAAAACAAGTCATGACCAGAGCCGACGCCATCGCCCGCGCCCGTGAGGATTTCCAGTCCGGCGCTTTCCTCGCCGAGCTCGACCGCCGCGTCGCCTATCGGACCGAAAGCCAGAACCCGTCGCGCGGTGTGGAACTGCGCGCCTATCTGGAACAGGAGATGATGCCCTCCTTCGCCGCGCTCGACTTCACCAGCCGGATCGTCGAATCCCCGAGCGGCAAGGCGCCGTTCCTGTTCGCCGAGCATCAAGAGAGCGCGTCCGCGCCGACCGTGCTCGTCTACGGCCATGGTGACGTCGTCGACGGCATGGAAGGCGAGTGGCGCGACGGCCGCGATCCCTGGCGCACGACGGTTGCGGGCACGCGGCTCTACGGCCGCGGCACCGCCGACAACAAGGGCCAGCACAGCATCAACATGGCCGCGCTCCGCGCGGTGCGCGAGGCCCGTGGCGGCAAGCTTGGCTTCAACGCCAAGTTCATCGTCGAGATGGGCGAGGAGATCGGCTCGCCTGATCTGGGCAAAGTCTGCGACCTCAACCGTGACGCGCTCAAGGCCGATTTGTTCATGGCCTCCGACGGGCCGCGGCTCTCCGCTGACCGTCCGACGCTGTTCCTGGGATGCCGCGGCGGCATCCGCATCCATCTCGACGTGAATTTGCGCGATGGCGGCCATCATTCCGGCAATTGGGGCGGCGTGCTCGCCAACCCCGCGACCATCCTGGTCAACGCCATCTCCACCTTGGTTGACGGCCATGGCCGCCTCCAGCTCGACGCGCTGAAGCCGCCGCGCCTCACCAACCAGATCCGCAGCTATCTTGCCGACGTGCAGGTGGTCCCGACCGCGGACGAGCCGGCACTGGCGGAGAACTGGGGTGAGGAGGGCCTGTCGGCGGCCGAGCGGCTCTATGCCTGGAATACGCTCGAAGTGCTGGCGATGTCCTCGGGCAATATCGAGAAGCCGGCCAACGCCATTCCCGGCCATGCCAATGCCGTGCTGCAACTGCGGTTCGTGGTCGGCACCAAGGTCGACGGCCTGATCGAGGCCATCCGCGCGCATCTGGTTCAGCACGGCTTTCCGATGGTCGAAGTGCGGGCGGCGCAGAGCTTTGCCGCCTCGCGCACCGATTTCGACAGCCCCTGGATCAAATGGGCGGCGGATTCGGTCCAAAACACCACCGGCAAGCCGCCGGCGGTGCTGCCGAATTTCGGCGGCTCGCTGCCCAACGACGTGTTTTCCGAGATTTTGGGACTGCCGACGATCTGGGTCCCGCACTCCTATCCCGGCTGCTCCCAGCATGCGCCCAACGAGCACATCCTGCTGCCATTGACCGAGGAGGCCTTGACGGTGATGGCCGGGCTGTTCTGGGATCTCGGGGAGTTGCCGCAACCGTTAACCTGAGCCTTCGGTCCAGCCAAAAGTCACATTCTATTCCGGCCCGTTTTGTGCTTGCATCCCGCCGCATCATCCTGAAAGGGGAAGAAAAAAGTGAAACATTTCCGTAGCATTGGGCTCGCGCTCGCCGCGACCTTCGCCGTCAGCCAGGCCGGGGCCCAGGAGCTGACCGGCACGCTGAAGAACATTAAGGACACCGGTGCCATCACGCTCGGCTTCCGTGACTCCTCGATCCCGTTCTCCTATCTCGACGACAACCAGAAGCCCGTCGGGTTCGCGATGGACATCTGCTACAAGATCGTCGATGCCGTGAAGAAGGAGCTCAATCTCGACAAGCTCGAGGTCAAGCTCAACCCCGTGACCTCGGCGACGCGTATCCCGCTGATGGCCAACGGCACCATCGACCTCGAATGCGGCTCGACCACCAACAACGCCGAGCGCCAGAAGCAGGTCGCCTTCACCAACACCCACTTCCTGACCGCCAGCCGCTACGTCTTCAAGAAGTCGAGCGGCCTGAAGTCGATCGACGACCTCAAGGGCAAGACGGTGGTCTCGACCGCCGGCACCACCAACATCAAGCAGCTGACCGAGGCCAACGTCGAGAAGAAGCTCGGCGCCAACATCATCCCGGCCAAGGACCACGCCGAAGCCTTCCTGATGGTCGAGACCGACCGCGCCGTCGCCTTCGTCATGGACGATATCCTGCTCGCCAGCCTCGTCGCCGGCTCGAAGGCGCCGGACGACTACGCCGTCTCCAAGGACGCGTTCTCCAAGCCCGAGCCCTACGGCATCATGCTGCGCAAGGATGACGCGCCGTTCAAGAAGGTGGTCGATGCGGCGACCGCTGCGCTCTACACCTCCGGCGAGGCCCAGAAGATCTACGACAAGTGGTTCACGGCCAAGATCCCGCCGAAGGGCCTGAACCTCAACACCCCGATCTCCTCCGAGCTGAAGAACGAGTTCGCCAAGCCTTCGGACTCGCCGAACCCGGACGATTACAAGTAAGATACCGTTTGCCTCTCCCCGCGTGCGGGGAGAGGCCGGAATTCGCGCGGAACGCGCGGATTCCGGGTGAGGGGGACTCTCCACGAGTCTAACTATCACCTTCCTCGCGGAGAACCCCCCTCACCCTCTCCCCGCAAGCGGAGAGAGGGAAGACATGCCGGCCGTTCTGGAGGGAAGTGGCCGGACATTTGCATAGGCGCCGGGACATTTTTGACTGGCGCGTTCGCGCGGGGGACACGTGAACTACAACTGGAACTGGGGAATCTTCTTCCAGCCGAACCCGATGGGGACCGGTACCTATCTCGACATGCTGCTGTCGGGACTGGTGCTGACCCTCGAAACCGCGGTGCTGGCCTGGATCATCGCGCTGATCACCGGCTCGATCGTCGGCGTCATGCGCACGCTGCCCTCGAAGGGCGCCTACTGGTTCGGCTTCTGCTACGTCGAATTCTTCCGGAACATGCCGCTGCTGGTGCAGCTGTTCCTGTGGTTCTTCGTGCTGCCGGAAATCCTGCCCAAGGCCGCGGGCCTCTGGCTGAAGCAATTGCCGAACGCGCCGTTCTGGACGGCGGCGATCGGCATTGGTCTGTTCATGTCGGCGCGCGTCGCCGTGCAGTTGCAGGCCGGCATCGGCTCGCTGCCGCGCGGGCAGAAGATGGCGGCGACCGCGCTGGGGCTGACCACCGTGCAGGGCTATCGCTACGTGCTGCTGCCGATGGCATTCCGCATCATCCTGCCGCCGCTGACCTCCGAGTTCCTCAACACCATCAAGAACACGGCGGTCGCGATCACCATCGGCCTGCTGGAGCTGACCGGCCAGGCACGCTCGATGCAGGAATTCTCGTTCCAGGTGTTCGAGGCCTTCACCGCCGCGACCATCCTTTATCTCCTCGTCAACGCCGTCGTCGTGACCGGAATGCGCTTCCTCGAGCGCTGGGTCGCGATCCCCGGCTACATCACGGGGAAATAAGCGATGCTCGGCAATTTCGATTTCGACGTCATTCGCCGCGCGCTGCCCTATCTGTTCTACGAGGGCATGACCTTCACGCTGACGCTGACCGCGCTCGCCGCGTTCGGCGGCCTGGTGTTCGGCACGGCGCTCGCCCTGATGCGCCTGTCCGGCCTCAAGCTGCTCGGCCGCATCGCCGGCATCTATGTCGACTTCATGCGCTCGCTGCCGCTGGTGCTGGTGATCTTCTGGTTCTACTTCCTGGTGCCCTATATCGGGCAGTGGCTGACCGGCGCCTCGCGCCCGATCAGCGTCGGCGCGTTCGCGTCCTCGCTGATCACCTTCATCATGTTCGAGGCCGCATACTTCTCCGAGATCATGCGCGCCGGCATCCAGTCGATCTCGCGCGGCCAGCCGGCCGCAGCCAGCGCGCTCGGGCTGACCTACGCCCAGACCATGCGCTACGTCGTGCTGCCGCAGGCCTTCCGCAACATGCTGCCGGTCCTGATCACGCAGACCATCGTGCTGTTCCAGGACACCTCGCTGGTCTACGTCCTGTCGATCACGGACTTCCTGGGCGCGGCGAGCAAGGTCGCGCAGCGCGACGGCCGTCTGGTCGAAATGTATCTGTTCGCAGCCGTCGTCTACTTCACCATCTCCTGTATCGCGTCCTTCGGCGTCCGCCGCCTCCAGGCGCGTATCGCCATCATCCGCTAGAGCGCATCGATCATGATCGAAATCAGCCACGTCAACAAATGGTACAGCCCGACCTTCCAGGTGCTGACCGACTGCACCACCAATGTCACCAAGGGCGAGGTCGTCGTGGTCTGCGGCCCCTCGGGCTCGGGCAAGTCGACCCTGATCAAATGCGTCAACGCGCTGGAGCCGTTCCAGAGCGGCGACATTTTGGTCGACGGCACCAAGGTGAACGATCCCAAGACCAATTTGCCGAAGCTGCGCTCGCGCGTCGGCATGGTGTTCCAGCACTTCGAATTGTTCCCGCACCTGAAGATCATCGACAATCTCTGCCTCTCGCAGGAGAAGGTGCTCGGCCGCTCGCACGACAAGGCGGTGACGAAGGGCATGCAGCTCTTGGAGCGCGTCGGATTGAAGGAGCAGGCGCAGAAATTTCCGGCCCAGCTCTCCGGCGGCCAGCAGCAGCGCGTCGCCATCGCGCGTGCGCTTGCCATGGACCCGATCGTGATGCTGTTCGACGAGCCGACCTCGGCGCTCGACCCTGAAATGGTCAGCGAGGTGCTCGACGTCATGGTCGACCTCGCCCGCGAAGGCATGACCATGATGGTCGTGACCCACGAAATGGGCTTTGCCCGCAAGGTCGCCAACCGCGTCATCTTCATGGACCGCGGCGAGATCGTCGAGGACGCTCCGAAGGACGACTTCTTCGGCAAGCCCCGCAGCGACCGCGCGCAGAAGTTCTTGTCGAAGATTCTGTCGCACTAGCGCCGCCGTCATTCCGGGGCGCGATGCAGTCGCGAGCCCGGAATCCATTGGGCGGCAGTACGCGAGGTGAAATGGATTCCGGGTTCGTCGCTTCGCGCCGCCCCGGAATGACGAATAGAGGGGTGCTCGGCTCCCCCAACTGGCGTATAAGCGCGCCAAATCCCCCTTTCCCGCCAGGAGACCCGCCTTGGACTCGATCGCCTACGTCAACGGTTCATTCGTCCCGCTTTCGGACGCCAAGGTCTCGATCCTCGACCGCGGCTTCCTGTTTGCCGACGGCATTTACGAGGTCTCGGCCGTGCTCGACGGCAAGCTGGTCGACAACGCCTCGCATCTGGCGCGGCTGGAACGGTCGGTCGGCGAGATCAAGCTGAAGCTGCCGGAGACCGTCGAGCGCATCACCGAGCTGCAGAAGGAGCTGATCGCGCGCAACAAGGTCGAGAACGGCCTCGTCTACCTCCAGGTCACGCGCGGCGCCGACAAGGGGCGCGACTTCGCGTTCCCGAAGGGCGACGTCCAGTCGAGCCTGGTGATGTTCACCTCCGAGAAGGACATCATCAATGCGGCCGCGGCCAAGACCGGCATCAACGTGATCACGGTGCCCGACATCCGCTGGGAGCGGCGCGACATCAAGAGCGTAGCGCTGCTGGCGCAGGTGCTGGCGAAGCAGGCCGCGGCAGAAGCCGGCGCGGGCGAGGCCTGGATGCTGCAAGACGGCTACGTCACTGAAGGTGGCTCGTCCTCGGCGTTCATCCTCACCAAGGACGACGTCATCGTGACCCGCAAGAACTCAAACGCCATCCTGCCGGGCTGCACCCGCAAGGCGGTGGTCGCGCTCGCCGAGGAGCGCCAGCTCCGCGTCGAGGAGCGTTCCTTCACCGTGGAAGAGGCGCTGGCCGCGAAGGAGGCTTTTGCGACCTCGGCCTCGCTGTTCGTTCAGCCGGTCGTCGCGATCGACGGCAAGAAGGTCGGGGACGGCAAGCCCGGCCCGATGGCCACGCGCCTGCGCGAGATCTACGTGGAGTTCGCCAAGGCGACGGCGGTCTAAGCCGCGTTCTCCGCTGTCATCGCCCGGCTTGACCGGGCGATCCAGTACTCCGAGACGTCAGTGCTTGAACCGGAAGGCTGCGGCGTACTGGATGCCCCGCCTTCTGTTTAGCCCGGACAGATCACTGACGGGTGTTCGGAGACATAGCTGACACATCAACATTGGCTGGATTGGTCCGATTCGGGAGGCCGTCCATGCCTTGGAGTGAGGTGTCAGCAATGGATCAGCGCCACGAGTTCGTGCGGCTGGCTTTGCAGGAAGGCGTCAACCGGCGCGAGCTCTGCCGTCGGTTCAACATCAGTCCTGATGTCGGTTACAAGTGGTTGCGGCGCTGGCAGGCTGGCGATCGGGAGCTGGCCGACCGTTCCCGGTGCCCGCATGCGATGCCCAAGCGCAGCAAGGCTGCGGTCGAGGCACAGGTTCTGGCTGTGCGGGACAAGCATCCCGCCTGGGGCGCACGCAAGATCGCCCATTGCCTGAAGCGGGATGGCCAGACGGTGCCGGTGCCGTCAACGGTGCACCGGATCCTGTGCCGGAACGGCCGGGTCACACCGAGTGAGACTGCGCCACCCAATCCGGGGCACCGCTTCGAGAAGGAAGCTCCCAATCTGCTGTGGCAGATGGACTTCAAGGGCCACCTGCCGCTCGCCAACGGGACACGGTGCCATCCGCTGACCGTCGTCGACGATCACTCGCGCTATGTCTTGTGCCTGAAGGCCTGCGCCGACGAGCAGCGTCTCACCGTGCAGGATCACCTGACGGCGACGTTCCGCTGCTATGGCCTGCCGGAGGCCTTCTACACCGATAACGGCTCACCTTGGGGCGATACGTCCGGCGTTCGTTGGACCGGACTGAAGGTGTGGCTGCTCAAGCTCGGCGTCAGGGTGGTGCACGCCAGGCCATGTCACCCGCAGGCCCGCGGCAAGAACGAACGCTTCCATCGCACCCTGAAGGCCGAGGTTTTTGCCATGCGTCGCTTCCGTACCCTCGCGGAAGTCCAGCGCGCCTTCGACGCCTGGCGACCGGTCTACAATCTGGAGCGCCCCCACCAAGGCATCGATATGCACGTCCCCGCCGATCGCTTCCGGCCGAGCGCCCGTGCCATGCCGGCGCGCATTCCGAAGGTCGAATACGACAGCACAGAGATCGTGCGCAGGGTCTCATCGACCAGACCCTATATCTCTTTCAAGGGACGATTTTGGAAGGTTCCCCAGGCCTTCGCACGCGAACATCTCGCGATCCGCCCGCTGGACCGCGACGGCCATTACGGAATCTTCTTCGCCAGCTGGCAGGTCGCATCGATCGACTTGACCAACGACCAACCTGTCAGTGATGTGTCCGAACAGGTGTCAGCCATGTCTCCGGACTAAACACTTCGCGGGGCATGACAGTCGTGAATACCTACGCCACCGACGCCTTCACCTTCACCGGATGCACGGCGCGGAACGCGATCGCCAGCCTGTTCCAGGCATTGATGGCGCCGATCAGCATGGTCAGGTTCACCGTCTCCGCGTCGGAGAATTGTGCGCGGACCTGCTCGTAAGTCTCGTCAGGCGCGTGCGTCTCCGAGATCAGCGTCACGGCTTCAGTCCAGGCCAGCGCGGCGCGCTCGCGGTCGCTGTAGAGCGGGGACTCCCGCCAGGCGTTGAGCAGATAGATGCGCTGCTCGGTCTCGCCGCGCTTGCGGGCGTCCTCGGTGTGCATGTTGATGCAGAAGGCGCAGCCGTTGATCTGCGAGGCGCGGATCTTGACGAGCTCGATCAGCGATTTCTCGAGGCCCGTCGACTGGATCTGCTCCTCCAGCGCCATCAGCGCCTTCATCGTGTCGGGGGCGGCCTGGTAGAAGTTCATGCGCGGTTTCATGGTCGTTCTCCTTGCTTGCTGGGTTGAGGTCAGTGGGCTCCGCCGGCCGAGGTCTGGCCGGCCTTCTTCAGGAACAGGACGGCGGCGAGCGCGACGATCAGCGCCATGCCGAGCAGATAGAAGGTGTCGCTGAAGGCGAGAATAAAAGCCTGCTTCTGCACGGTATGGCCGATCGCGACATAGGCACGATGGGCGGCATCCGCACGGTCGAGGACGCCGTGATTGACGAAATACTGCGTGAGTTGTTCCAACCGCGTCCGCGTCGCCTGCTCGAACACCGAGACCGACTGCATCAGCACATTGGAGTGATATTGCTCGCGCTTGGTCAAGACGGTCTGGAGCAGCGCGATGCCGACGGCGCCGCCGAGATTGCGCATCATGTTGAACAGGCCGGAGGCCGAGCCGGCGTTCTCCGCCTCGATGCCCGCGGTCGCGACCGCCGACAGCGGTGCCATCACCAGCGCCTGGCCGATGGCGCGAACGACGTTCGGCCAGAAGAGCTGATCGGCGGCATAGTCGTTGGTCATGGTGATGTTCATGAAGCTCGATGCCGCAAACAGCGCGAAGCCGATGCCGATGATGATGCGTGCGTCGAACTTCTGCATCAGGCGCGGCACCAGCGGGATCAGGAGGAGCTGCGGCAATCCGGTCCAGGCCAGCACGAAGCCGATCTGCTCGGCATTGTAGCCCTGAATGCGCGCCAGATATTGCGGCAGGATGAACACCGAGCCGTAGAGCGCGATGCCGAGCAGGAAATTCGCCAGCATGCCGAAGCCGAAATTGCGGCGCACGAGCAGGCGCAGATTGAGCAGCGGCTTCTTCACGGTGAGCTCGAAGATCAGGAACGCAGTCAGCGCCACGGCTGCGATCACGCTGAGCTTGACGATGAAGGGCGAGCCGAACCAGTCGTCCTTGTTGCCTTCCTCCAGCACGGTCTGAAGCGCGGACAGGCCGATCGCCATGGTGATGATGCCGGCCCAGTCGCCCTCCGCTAGCTGCGCCAGCTTCATCGGCTTTGCCTCGAGCGCGTACCAGAGCATGGCGACCATGACCGCGCCGGGCACGAGGTTGACGTAGAAAATGTATTGCCAGCCGAAATTCTCGGTGAGATAGCCGCCGATGGTGGGGCCGATCGCGGGTGCGAACGTCGCCGACAGCGCGAACATGGCAAGGCCCACGGGCTGCTTTGCGCGCGGCAGCAGCGTGATGATCAGAGTGAACGCCATCGGGATCAGCACGCCGCCGGTAAAGCCCTGCACGGCTCGCAGCGCGATCATCTGCGGCAGATCCTGCGCCAGCGCACACGCCGCCGACAGCGCCAGGAACAGGACCGCGTTGGTGAGCAGGTAAATCCGGATCGAGAACACCTGCGCGAGCCAGCCGGATAGCGGGATCACCACGATCTCGGCGATCAGATAGGAGGTCGAGATCCAGCCGCCGTCGTCGATGCCGGCGCCGATCGCGCCCTGGATGTCCGCCAGCGAAGCGTTGACGATCTGGATGTTCAGCACCGCCATGAAGGCGCCGAGCGTGGCGCCGATCACCGCGATCCAGGTCTTTGCGGAAATGACGGGCGCGGCAGGCGCGGCCGGAGCAGGGATGGTGGCGGCGGAGGCGGCGTTGAGGGCGGGTTGGAGCGTGCTCATGGAAGCCTCGTCTCGGATATGGAGACAGGATGCGTCAGGCGATTGGTTTCGATAATCGCGGAAGTTGGGGAAGGATCGTCCGGCAGGAATTGATAGTCCCGCCAGTCTTCCGACCTCAGCTGCCGTTCTTGCGAGGCGCGTTCTCGGCGAGACGCCTGGCCGTGTCGCGCTCGGCCAGCACCGTCTGCTTGGTGTCGACGGTCGGCACTGCCGACATGCCGGGCCGGAGCAGGCCGGTCAGGCTGTGGTCGTCGAGCACGATCTTCACCGGTACACGCTGCACGATCTTGGTGAAGTTGCCGGTGGCGTTGTCAGGCGGCAGCAGCGCGAATTCCAAACCGCTCGCCGGCGACAGGCTGTCGACATGGCCGCGCAGGGTCTGGTTGCGGAAACTGTCGATGCGGAGCTCGACCGGCTGGCCGGGGCGAACATGTGTGAGCTGCGTCTCCTTGAAGTTCGCCACCACATAGACCGCATCGAGCGGCACCACCGCCATCAATTGCGTGCCGGCCTGCACGAACTGGCCGACGCGCAAGCTGCGCGCGCCGACGATGCCGTCGACCGGCGCGGTGACCTCGGTATAGGACAGATTCAACGCGGCCTGCTGTGCGACCGCGCGGGCGCGGTCGAGTTGCGCCGCGGCCTGGGCGCGCTGGGTGGTGAGCACGTCGACCTTGCGCTGCGCGGCGACGAGACCGGATTTGGCATGCTGCAATTGCGCGTTGCTGGCGCGCAGCGCCGCATCGGTCTGCTGCGCGCGCTGGATCGTGCCGGAGCCTGACTTCATGAGGTCGTCGTAGCGGGCGCGCTCCTCCTGCGCGAATTTCAGATTGGCGTCGGCGGCGGCGACATCGGCTGTGCTCTGCTCGATGATCGGCTGCTGCAGTTCGAGCTGCGCATCGATGTTGCGCACCGAGGCTTCGCCGGCGGCGACGTCGGCTCTCGCCTGGTTCAGCGCCGCCCTGAAATCGCGGTCGTCGATCTTCGCCAGCAATTGGCCGGCCTTGACCCGCTCATTGTCGCCGACCAGCACCTTGGCGATATAGCCGGAGACCTTCGGCGCGATGATCGTGGAGTCGGCCTTCACATAGGCGTCGTCGGTGGATTCGAGGTAGCGGCCGTTGGTCCAGTAGTCGTGGCCGTAATAGGCAATCGCTGCCGTGCCTGCGAGGAGCGCGAAAGCCAATGCCACGCGCCGGACCATGTTCCGGGCCGGCATAGCCGGCGGCGTCTTGGCGTAATCATGAACAATTTCAGTCGCTTGCTCGAAATTCTCGGTGCGGGGCATCTCGGACATGGCAGTCTCCTATCGGCTCGCTGAGACTATCGTTCGTTCCGGCTCTGGTGATAATTTGCGAAATTCGGGAAGGATTATCCATCAAGGGTGGATAGTCCGCACCGTTGTTCCCGGCTTGTGATGGTCTACCGAAGCAGGCCGACGACTGCCCCAGAGCGATTGCCACGTTTGTCGCGCGATTGCTGCCAACCCCTAGCGCTCGGACGGAGCTGCGAGCGGGACGAGGGCGTGTGTAGATAATCGGGGTGAATTTGCTCCGATTGTCGATCGAAATGGGATAATCGGCGGCCATGGATCGATTGACGAGTCTCGAAGTGTTCAGCCGGGTGGTCGAGACGGGCGGCTTCTCCGCAGCCGCCCGTAAGCTCAACATGTCGACCACCATGGTGAGCAATCACGTTCAGGCGCTGGAAGACCGGCTCGGGGTGAGGCTGCTTCACCGCACGACGCGCAAGGTCAACCTCACCGAGATCGGCAAGGCCTATTACGACCGCTGCGTCCAGATCCTCGCCGACATCGAACAGGCCGACGACATCGCGAGCGAACTGCAATCGGTGCCCCGCGGTACGCTGCGCATCCACGTCGCGACCCACATGGTGCCGTTCGTCGCGCCTGTGGTGGCGAAGCTGCTGTCGGCCTATCCCGAGCTCAAGATCGACCTGCGCATGGGCGAGGCCGATGTCGATCTCATCGAGGAGGGCTACGATGTCGCGCTGCGCATGACCCCGCCGCCCGACTCAAGCCTGATCGTGCGGAGCCTCGCCACCTGGCGCCACGTGCTGTGCTGCTCCCACGACTATCTCGACAAGCACGGCCGGGTGCAGCGGCTCGACGAGCTCACCGCGCATAATTGCGGCCGTCACCTGAACTATCCGTTCGGCGACGAGTGGCGCTTCTTCGATCGCAAGGGCGCGCCGGCCGCGGTGCGCATCTCCGGCAGCTTCGTCACCAACAGCGGGGAGGCGCTGCGCAGGGTGGCGCTGGAGGGTGCTGCCGTCTGCCTGATGGCCGGGTTCCTCGTCCAGGACGATCTCGACGCCGGCCGGCTCATCCGGTTGCTGCCGGAATATCGGCCGGTCGAGCTGTCGATGAACGCGGTCTATCCGCACCGGCATCATCTGTCGGCCAAGGTCAGGACCTTCATCGACCTGCTCGTGCACCACAGCGCCGAGCAGCAGAAGCTGGTCAATCCGTATGCGTGAGACGCGGCCATCAGTGCCGTAGGGTGGGCAAAGGCGCAAAGCGCCGTGCCCACGATCTGTCAATGATCGCGACAGATGGTGGGCACGCTTCGCTTTGCCCACCCTACGGAGGTGTCAACGTGGTGGCGGCAATCTCCCAAACACGGCATCGAGCGCGACGCCGATCGCGAGCAAGCGGCGATCGCTGCCTGCCGGGCCGTCCAGCTCGAGACCCACAGGCAATTTGCTCGTGGCGCCCAGCGCGACCGGAATCTGGATACCGGGAATGCCGGCATTGCTACCGGGATCGGTGTTCTGGATGATCAGGCCGAAATTTTCCAAGCTGCTGGAGTCGGGATTGGAGGCAATCGCCACGCGCGGCGTGGTCGGGAAGGCGATGGCGTCCAACCTGTTGGCGGCAAACGTGTCGCTGTAGAGCGCCTGAAGCGCCGGCCGCCCGGTCTTGATCGCGGCGTCATAGAGCGGCTTGGCGTCGAGCAGCGTGCCATCGGGAGCCGGCAGTTTGCGCGGGATCACGAAGCCATCATAGATGCCCTTGACGTCGGCGCTGGAGATGTCCTTCGCCAGCGCCTCGATGCTGAGGCCGGTGCCGGTATGCTCGAGATATGCCACCAGATCGTCATAGGCCTCGTACAGCGCGACGGGAAAGCTGACCTGGCCGTTGAGTTCGGCGAGCTGCGGCATCGCGATCTCGACGATGGTGACGCCCCGCGCCTTCATGGCCGCGATCGCCGCGTGGAAAGCGGCTTCGGTGTCGGCATCGAGATTGGTCAGCATCGTCTTCACGATGCCGATGCGGACCTGCTTCAGATCCGCCGGTGTAACATCGTCGCCGCCGGCGACGACACGGTCGAGCAGCGCGACATCTGCCATGGTCGCGGCCATCGGGCCTGCGGTGTCGCGGGTGTGCGAGATCGGCGCGATGCCTTGCTGCGGATAACGGCCGACCGTCGGGCGCAGCGAGGCGCATCCATTCAGCGCGCCGGGCACCCGGACCGAACCGCCCGTGTCGGTGCCGAGCCCACCGGTAACGATCCGCGCGCCGATCGCAGCGCCGGTCCCGGACGAGGAACCGCCGGCGATCAGCGAGCGATCATAGGCGTTGCGCACACCGAACTCCGCGCCGGTCTTGAACGCCGTGTTGTAGCCGGAGAGGCCGAAAGCAAGCTCGTGCATGCTGGTCTTGCCGATGATGACCGCGCCTGCGGCGCGCAGCTTGGCAACCACGGGCGCGTCTGCCTTCGGAATGTAGTCCTTCAGCGCGGGTGTGCCGGCGCTGCACGGAAGTCCGGCAACCTCGATATTGTCCTTGATCACGATGGGAACGCCGCCGAGTGGTTTGCTCGTGTCGCTGCTCGCGTCGAATGCGGCGGCGGCCTTCAGCGCGCCAGCTTCGTCCAGAGTCACGAAGGCGTTGAGATCGGCGTGGGCCTTGGCGCGGGCGAGAGCTTCCGTCGTGAGTGATGTGCTCGCAACTTTTCCGGCACGAAGATCGGCGGCGGCCTGGCTCAGGGTCAACTGGTCGAGATCCATGATGCGTCACCTGATTTGCGGAGGCGCCAACG
Organism: Bradyrhizobium sp. CB2312; assembly: GCF_029714425.1. NCBI lineage: Bacteria > Pseudomonadati > Pseudomonadota > Alphaproteobacteria > Hyphomicrobiales > Nitrobacteraceae > Bradyrhizobium > Bradyrhizobium sp. CB2312. Next base: position 1,279,020 of record NZ_CP121668.1, read on the forward strand.
GGCGCCCCTTAAAGTCCGGAGGCTGAGGCCTCGCTGGTGCCGCGTCAATCGTGGGCGCGCATCTTTTGCATTACCGATGTCGTCAAATTCGCAACGAGTTGCTCGACCTCGGGCTTCACCTTGGCGATCGCGGCGTCCTTCACGGGTCCGTAGCCACGGATCTCCATCGGCGCTTTTGCGATGATAACGAGGTCGGACAGTCGCGCTGCGTCGAGATTGCCGAGCATGCGTTCGATCAGGCCTTCATACCAGCTGATCAAATCCCGCTCGGCGCGCCGCTCATGCGTGTAGCCGAACGGGTCGAACGGCGTTCCGCGCAATCCCTTCAACGGTGCCAGCACGGCGAGCGGCGTCTGGATCCACTGGCCGAAGGCGCGCTTGCGCGGACGACCGCGGGCATCGCGCTTGGAGAACAGGAACGGCGGGGCGAGGTGATACTGGATGCTGAAGCCGTCCTCGAATTCGCGCTTCAGCTCGTCGCGAAAGCCGCTCTGCATATGCAGGCGCGCGACCTCATACTCATCCTTGTAGGCCATCAGCTTGAACAGGGCGCGGGCAACCGCCTCGGTCAGCGCTGTGCTGTTCACGGCCGTTTCGGCGTTGCGGACCTTGGCGACGATTGTCCGGTAGCGCGCCGCATAAGATTCGTCCTGGTAGGCGGTGAGGAAATCGGCGCGCCGGGCGATGATCTGGTCCAGCGTCTCGGCTTGCGGCGTCGCGCTCGCCTCCGGCAAGAAGTCCGGATCGGCAGCGGCGATGCGGCCCCAGGCAAAGGCCTGCCTGTTGCGCTCGACCGCGACGCCGTTGAGCTCGATCGCGCGCAGCAGTGCGGATAGCGAGACCGGCACCAGCCCGTGCTGCCAGGCAAAGCCGAGCATGATGATGTTGGCATAGACGGCGTCGCCGAGCAGCCGTTCGGCCAGCGCATTGGCGTTGATGGTGTCGAGATTGCTCTCTCCGATCACGTGGCCGATCGCGCGCATGCGCGCGGGCGAAGCGAGATCAGTATCGCGGAAGCGGACGACGTCGCCGGTCGGCATCTCCGCTATGTTGACCACCGCGCGGCTGCCGCGGCGATAGGTGCCGGATGCCTTGGGCGAGGAACTGACGACGAGGTCGCAGCCGATCAGCGCATCGGCCGCGCCCTGGTCGATGCGGACCTGATGCAACGCGTCGGGCGACGCGGCAAGCCGGATATAGCTCAGCACGGGACCGAATTTTTGCGCAAAGCCGGTGAAGTCGAGCACCGAGACGCCGCGCCGTTCCAGATGCGCGGCCATGCCGATCAGTGCGCCGACCGTAATCACGCCGGTGCCGCCGACGCCGGTCACGAGCAAATCGTAGGGTCGATCGAGCGTTGTGGTGACGGGCAGGGGAAGCGTGGCCGCGCGGCCGACTGCGTCGATCTCGCTTGCGCTTTTCTTGCGTCGCGTGGCGCCTTCGACGGTGACGAAGCTCGGGCAGAAGCCGTTGAGGCAGGAAAAGTCCTTGTTGCAGGTCGACAGGTTGATCCGGCGCTTGCGGCCGAACGGCGTCTCCTTCGGCTCGACGCTGAGGCAGTTGGACTCGACCGAGCAATCGCCGCAGCCTTCGCAGACGAGGTCGTTGATATAGGCAAAGCGCTTGGGGTCGGCGAGCTGTCCGCGCTTTCGCCGCCGCCGCTTCTCGGTGGCGCAGGTCTGCTGGTAGATCAGGACCGAGACGCCCGGGATATCGCGCAACTCGCGCTGGACCGCATCCATCTCCTCGCGCGGATGGATGGTGACGCCGCTGGGCAGGTCCGCCGGAGCAAACTGCGCGGGATCGTCCGAGACCAGCGCGATGCGCGCGACGCCTTCGGCACGGACGCTGTGCGCGATGGCATGCACGCTGATGGGGCCGTCGACCGGCTGGCCGCCGGTCATCGCCACGGCGTCGTTGAACAGGATCTTGTAGGTGATGTTGGCTTTGGCGGCGATCGCCTGACGGATCGCCATCGAGCCCGAATGGTAATAGGTGCCTTCGCCGAGATTCTGGAAGACATGCCTGTTGCCGGTAAATCGCGACGATGCCGCCCAGTTCACGCCCTCGCCGCCCATCTGGATCAGCGACGAGGTCTCGCGGTCCATCCAGCTCGCCATGAAATGGCAGCCGATGCCGGCCAGCGCCTTCGAGCCTTCCGGCACCTTCGTCGAAATGTTGTGCGGACATCCCGAGCAGAAATACGGCGTGCGTGTTGCACCGGCGACGTTGATCGTGCGCGCGGCCTCCGGCATCAAGGCCGCCGCACGGGCCGCGAGATTGAGGCCGGGAAACATCGGATCGAGCCGGCGCGCGAGCACGCCGGCCAGCGCACGCGGCGACAATTCGCCGATCCAGGAGATCAGCCGTGCCCCGCGCTCGTCGTGCTTGCCGACCATGCGCTCGGGCTTGGCACCGGGATAGTCGTAGAAATATTCCTTGAACTGGCTCTCGATGATGCCGCGCTTTTCCTCGACCACCAGAATCTCGCGCTTGCCCTTCACGAACTCCATCGCGTCGTGCAGCGCCAGCGGCCAGACCATGCCGACCTTGTAGATGTCGATGCCGATGCTGCGGCAGGCGGCCTCGTCGAGCCCCATCAGCCGCAGCGCCTCCATCAGATCGAGATGCGCCTTGCCCGTGGTGACGATGCCGTAGCTGGCATTGGGGATGTCGTAGATATGGCGATCGATCGGATTGGCCTTTGCGAAGGCGTAGACCGCGTGCTTCTTCGCTTCCAGGCGCTCCTCGATCTGCGGCCCCGGCAGATCGGGCCAGCGATAGTGCAGCCCGCCCGGCGGCGGCGTGAAGTCCGGCGTGCGGAAGGCGCGCGGCGGGCGCAGTGCGACGGAGGCGCCTGATTCCACGATCTCCGAGATCGCCTTGAAGCCGACCCACATGCCGGAGAAGCGGCTCAGCGCATAGCCATATTCGCCGAACTCGAGATATTCGCCGACGCTGGCCGGATGCAGCGTCGGCATGAACCAGCTCATGAAGGCGACGTCGGACTGGTGCGGCATCGACGAGGAGACGCAGCCATGGTCGTCGCCGGCGACCACCAGCACGCCGCCATGCGGCGAGGAGCCGTAGGCGTTGCCGTGCTTGAGCGCATCGCCGGAGCGATCGACGCCGGGGCCCTTGCCGTACCAGAGCCCGAACACGCCATCGACCTTGCGGTCGGCTTGTGTCTCGACCTGCTGCGAGCCGAGCACCGCGGTTGCGGCGAGGTCCTCGTTCACGGCGGGGAGGAATTCGATTGCATCGCGCTTCAATCGCTCCTGGATGCGCCACAGCTCGAGATCGATGCCGCCGAGCGGCGAGCCGCGATAGCCGGAGATGAAGCCGGCGGTGTTCAGCCCCGCGGCACGGTCGCGCCTGATCTGGTCGAGCGCAATGCGGACGATGGCCTGCGTGCCCGTGAGGAAGACACGGCCCTCCTCGCGGTCGTAGCGGTCGGAGAGCTCGTAAGTGTCGAGTGACGAAATGGCGTCCATGGCGGACCTCGCGCGGCATCCTGCCCGATGATGGAAGGTTATGCTTGGGAGGCTGGTAGGTCTTGCCTATTTTTCCCGCGTTGATCACAAATCCGGTAGAATTTTGCGTTAGGCCATCAAATTTGGTAGATGTTCCCGATCTGAGAGGCCTTCATGATCGAAGAACAGGACACGCGAATACTCGCCCACCTTCAGAAGGATGGCCGCGCGACCAACCAGCAGCTCGCGGAAGAAGTCGGCATGTCCACCTCGGCCTGCTGGCGCCGGGTGCGGGCGCTGGAGGAGAGCGGCGTCATCCAGGGTTATGCGGCGCTGGTCGCGCGCGAGCGTGCGGGCTTTGCGATGTCCGCCATCCTCCACGTCTCGCTGGAGCGGCACGATGCCAAGTTCGTCGACGAGTTTGTGGCCCGGGTCACGAAGCGCCGCGAGGTGCTGGAGTGCTTTGCGACCACGGGCGATGCCGACTACCATTTGCGCGTCGTCGTGCAGGACATGACGGCCTACAACCGCTTCCTCGATGAGTTCATGTTCCGCATTCCCGGCATCCGCACCGTCCGCAGCAACGTGGTGCTGAAGGAGATCAAGACCGGCGTGACGCTGCCGTTCTGATGAGGCTTCGTAGGATGGGTAGAGCGATAGCGAAACCCATCAAGCTCTTTCCGCGACGAAGCAGGTAATGGGTTTCGCTGCGCTCTACCCATCCTACGGCACCGTTGATCGTGTCACGCCGTTTTTGCTTCAGATCCGGCCCCCAGCAGAATCATGAAGACGAGAACGTGGCTGATGAGCAGCAGCGGCACGTAAACAGCCGGAATGTAAATGCCGGCGCCGAACAGGCCGGGATTCTGGATTTTCGTCACGCCCATGTAGTAGGCGTTCAGAAGATCCAGCGTGCCCCAGACGTTGAATATCCAGACCAGCGGAATGGCCATCGACCATCGCCAGGAGAGGGCCGCCATCGAAACGAGGGCGAGGGTGGCGGCGATGAGATCGCCCCAGCCGACCTCGGCGGCGAAATCCGGGCTCAATTCCGCCGATACGAATCCGGCCACCATGAAGTTCAAGCCGAGGAACCTGAACGCGTTGAAGGCTGCGAGAAGCCTCAAGGCGTCATAGCGCGGCATGGCGCGGAGTGCCGGCCAGACGTAGATGGCAGCCACCACCGCGCTTGTCAGCAAAGCGCCGGCGACGCTGAGCACGAATGGAAGGTTGAAGCTCGGAGGCACTTTGGGATTTCCTTGCGATTGTTTGTCCGGCCGGGTGAGATCGAGACGGCGCGCGTCGGCGGACGCTCAGGGTTTCGTCATGAGCAGACGGAGCGGCATCAGCGGGCCGACTGCGATGTATTCGTGGTCGACGAGCTCCTGCCTGGCGAGCGGCAGGCCATCCATGATCGCGTGTCCCTCGGCAACGTCCTTGACGTTCAGCAGGAACACGGCTCCGCGCCCGTCGGACCGCGAATACCATTCTCGAACCGTCCCGTTGAGGTAGAGCTGAACTGTCTGCCTGACTTCGTCGGGCATGACGGCCATCACCCGTTCGCGGGTGATGCCCGGCTTGACGGTCAGGATGACCATGACCGCGGTTGTCGGCGACGTGGCTTGTGCTTGTGCTTGGGCTTGGGATGAATCGACCATGAGAGTAGCGCCTGTCAGTGTGAGGGTGAGTGCCAATACGACGTTGCGGATTGTCTTCATCGGCTTCATGTCTCCAGTCACGGCGGTCGCCGTGATGTCGCCGATGTCGGCGCACGCAGCGGTACGGCTCATCAGCAATTCGGATGTAAGACCGCTTTCCGCGCGGCACTATTCGCGATAATGTTGATGGGCTATGAAGCAAAACTTCACAGTCAGGCAGGGCGCGCTCGACGGCGTGGAGGCGTTCCTGAGTGTCGCCCAGCATCGCAGCTTCCGCCGGGCGGCCGCTGAGCTCGGAGTCACGCCGTCGGCCATCAGCCAGGCGGTGCGTGCGCTCGAGACGCGGGTCGGCGCCGCGCTCTTCATCCGCACGACCAGAAGTGTCGGCCTAACCGAAGCCGGCGAGAGATTCTTTGCGCGCGCACGGCCCGCCTTCGAGGAACTCGTCGCGGCAAGCGGTGCGGCGCGAGAACTTGGCCAGCGGCCGGCCGGGCTGCTGCGTCTCACCGTGCCGCGCGCGGTGGTGCCGATCCTGCTGGAGCCGCTGGTGGCCTCGTTCTGTCAGGCATATCCCGAGATCGAGGTGGAGCTAGCCGCGAGCGAAGAGCTGGTCGACCTCGCCGCCGAAGGGTTTGACGCCGGCATCAGGATGGGCCAGTTCATCGCCCCCGACATGGTCGCGGTGCGCCTGACCAAGCCGCTGCCTCTCGTCATCGTCGGCAGTCCGGCCTACCTCGCTCGCCGCGGTCGTCCCGAGCGCCCCGACGATTTGCGTGGACACGCCTGCATGAGGTTGCGCCGATCGAACGGTGCGCTCGCTTCCTGGTCGCTCGACGACAAAGGTCGTTCGATCGAGATCGTCGTTTCGGGACCTTTCATCGCCAATGATTTTCCCACCATGCTCGGAGCCGCCATCGAAGGCGTGGGTCTTGCGCAGATGCCCGCGCCATTGGCCGCGAGCGCCGTGGCGGCGGGGAAGCTCATCCCTGTGCTGGAGCAATTCGCGCCGATGACGCCGGGTGTGTTCCTGTACTATCCCGGTCACCGACAGATCATGCCGAAGCTGCGAGCCTTTATCGATCATGTGAAGGGTCGCTCGGGGACGACGGCCTGATCTAAAGCGCGATGAGATTAGGATTGATCCTCATCGCGCTTTAGGTTGTTGTTTGAGCATGATCTTTTCGGAAAACCGCTGCGCACTTTTCCGGATCATGCTTTAGCGCCCCTCCCGCACGAACCTGTTGCGCAGCGTCCCGATGCCGGTGATGTCGATCTCGACGACATCGCCGTGCTTCATATCAGGCGAGGCGCCGTCCGTGCCCATCCAGATCACGTCACCGGGCCACAACGTAAAATATTTCGTCAGCTCGACCAGGAACGGTGCTACGCCGAAGATCATGTCGCGGGTCGCGAAGCGGTTGGTCTCCCGGCCGTTGACCCGGACGACCGTTTCCATCTTGGCGAGATCGGCCTCGGTCTCGATCCACGGGCCCATCGGCTTGAACGTGTCGGCATTCTTCGAGCGCCACAGGCTGCGGTCGGCCTTTTGCCAGGAACGCTCACTGACGTCGTTGCCGATGGTGTAACCGAACACGCAATCCATCGCGTTTTCTTTGGTGAGGTGCTTCACCTTCTTGCCGATGACGACGACGAGCTCGCCCTCATAATGGATCTTCTCGGTCGCAAAGGACGGGATCACGACGTCCTCGTCGTGCGCGATCAGCGCGTTCTGCGCGCGATAGCCGATCTCGGGCCGGTCAGGCACCGCCGGAATCTCGCCGCGCTTGTCGGCGGCTTCCTTCAGGTGCTTGAGGTAATTCAGCCCGACGCAATAGAAGGTGCGCGGGATCAGCGGCAGCTCGATCTTGACCTGCGATAGCGGATGCGCGCGCGAGGTGCGCTGCCATTCGCCGAACGGGTCGCCGTCGATTGCGATGACCTGGTCGCCTTCGACGATTCCCCAGGAAGTTTTGCCGGAGGCGGTGAATTTCAGCCAGCGCATGTCCAGTCCTCGCTATTATTCCGCGGCGTCGCGCGGCTGCACCTTCCAGGCGCCGGCGGCTGGCCTTTGCAGTCCGAGATTCTCCCGCAGTGTCTTGCCGCGATACTCCTTCTGGAACAGGCCGCGCCGCTGCAATTCCGGCACGATATGCTGCACGAAATCGGCATAGGAGCCGGGCACATAGGTTGCGGCAATGACGAAACCGTCGCAGCCGCGCTCGACGAACATCTCCTCCAGTCTGTCGGCGATCTCCGTGGGGCCGCCGACCATGGCGTCGTGCACCTGGCCGCGGCCGGAGAAGGTGACGAAGTCGCGCGCGCTCGGATTGCTCTTGCCGGAAGTCTTCAGCACGCCGTCGCGGATGCCGAGAATGCCCTGCATGCTCTTCAAGTCCTCCGTCGTCAGCGGCTCGTCGAGATCTTTGGAGGCGAAATCGTAGTTGAGCGCTTCGGCGAGCAGCGACAGCGCGTCGATCTGGAGCGGCAGCTTGTTGATCAGCGCCATCTTGTCCTCGGCCTCGGCCTTGGTCGCGGCGCAGACCGGCGTGGTCAGATTGCACAGGAACATCTGGTCGGGATCGCGTCCCGCCTTCGCGGCCTCGTTGCGCACGGACGCATAGCCTTCCTTCGCGGCGGCAAGATTGCGCGCGGCGGTGAAGATCACCTCGCCCCATCGCCCCGCAAAGCGCTGGCCCCGGCCGGACGCTCCGGCCTGGATGATGACGGGGTGGCCCTGCTGCGAGCGCGGCACCGTGAACGGGCCGCGCGACTTGAAGGCCGGCCCGTTGTGATCGAGCCGCTTCACCTTGCCTGGATCGGCAAAGCGGCCGGTCTTCTTGTCCATGATGATTGCGCCGTCTTCCCAGGTGTCCCAATGGCCGAGCACGACCTCCATGAACTCGTCGGCCTTGTCGTAGCGGGAATCGTGTTCGGGATGGGAATCGCGCCCCATGTTGAGGGCCTCGCCGTCGTTGAGCGAGGTCACGACGTTCCAGCCGGCGCGCCCGCCGGACATCAGGTCGAGCGTGGCAAAGCGGCGCGCGACGTCGAACGGCTCGTAATAGGTGGTCGAACAGGTCGCGCCCAGGCCAAGCTTGTCGGTGACCATGCCCATCGTGGTCAGCACGATCAGCGGATCCATCTTCACGCAGCGGATGCCGTATTCGACGGTGTGCGCGTGGTCGTTGCCGTAGCGGTCCGGCATCGCGAGGCGATCGTCGAAGAAGGCCATGTGGAACTTGCCCGCTTCGAGAATCCTGGCGATCTCCTGGTAATAATCCGCCGACATTGAATCGTCGCGGGAGTCCGGGTGGCGCCAGGAGCTCGGCAGGTTCGTGCAGTTCTGCGCCTGAAGGAAGCCGACCAGGACCATCTGCCGATTCATGCTGCTGTTCTCCAAATTCGCTCAGGCCAGATCGAGCACCGTGTCGAGCCGGTACTCGCGCGCCAGTGCGCGCATCTTCTCCCAGGTGGCATCCTCAACATCGATGCCGTCACGCAGGCGCTGCTGCTCGCGGATGCCCTCGATCTCGCCGGGATAGTAGACGCCCTTGCTGCCCTCCGAGGGCGGCGTCGATTTCAGGTAATGCGCGAACTCCGCGACCTCGCGCTTGAACTCCTTGAGCGGGCGGAACGCGGCGACGTTGAACACCGCCATGAAGCATCCGTCATTGTGCCGTCCCGTCGGCTCGACGCCGAAGCCGAGACCGGTGAGCAGGCCGCACAGCACCTCGACCATGGCGGCAAGGCCGCTGCCCTTGTAACCCTCGGTGCCGCCGAGCGGCAGCAGCGCGCCGCCCTTGCGGTATTGCGTCGGATCGGTGGTGTGCCGTCCCTCCGCATCGATGATCCAACCGGTGGGGATTTCTTCGCCGCGCGCGACCGCGAGCTGGATCTTGCCGGCTGCGACCGCAGAGGTCGCCATGTCCAGGTAGAACGGCGCCGTGAGATCGGACGGCACCGCGATCGAGATCGGGTTGGTGCCGAGCCGCGCCTCCTTGCCGCCGAATGGCGCCACGTGCTTCGGCGAGCGGCCGGAATCCGCCGTCGCGATCCCGATCATGCCCTCGCGCATCGCCATCAAGGGATAGGCGGCGAGGCGGCCGACATGGCTCTGGCGGAACACGGTGCAGGCGGCGACGTTCGCCGTCTTCGCCTTCTCGATCGTCAGCGCCATCGCCTTGGCGTTGACGTGGAAACCAAAACCCCAATGGCCGTCGATCACGGTCGTGGTCGGCGATTCCTGGACGATGGTCCATGGTGCGCCGGGCACGATGTGGCCGGCCTTGATGCGGTCGATATAGGTGGGAACGGCAATCACGCCGTGGGAATCGTGGCCGGCGAGATTGGCGTTGACGCAGCCGGTGGCGACCGCGTCGGCCTCTTCTTCGGACGCTCCGGCGGCCCGGAGCAGGGCGGCGCTGATGCGCGTGAGGCGGTCGGCCCTGACGATCGGCATGGCGTTCCCTCAGCCTGGTGCCCTTAACGGGCTGCTTGTTGGGAGCCATCGTCTCAAAGCGCGGGAGCGATATCAATCTCCCGTAAACCAATACAGGGCTGCAAATTCGTAAAGAGAGCGCGCCTTTGGTCGAGGATTTGTCCCGTGCGGCGGTATTTTCGTGAGTTTAGTACCGCACGTTCGCAGCTCGTTCACTTTGATCGATGGTTTGCCGCAGGCAATAACGACCACTTAGGCGGTCGCCCTTCATAAAGGCATCCGGGATAAATAGGCAGAAATGCCCGGGAGCTAAGATCGTGTCGACGACACTCGCGCGCACCTTTGCGGCGTTGAGCGCCATCAATGAAGCGATCCTCTACGCGAAATCGCCGGACGAGCTGTACCAGAAGGTCTGCGACGCCGGGTTTTCGAGCGGGGATTTTTTGGCCGTCGCCGTGTTCCTGGTGGATGCGGATGGTCAGCGGCTTCGTTTCGCCGCCGGTTGCGGCGACGACATTCGGCGGCTGCGTGCGCTCCTGATCACCACGGAAGCCGACACGCCCGAAGGGTCGGGCGTCGGCGGCGAGGCGTTTCGCGATCAGAAGCTATGCATCAGCAACGACTATCTGAACGATCCGCGGTCACTGGCGTGGCGCGCGGGCGCGGCCAGCGCCAATATCGGCGCGGCCGCGGCGTTGCCGCTGCTCTGCGACGGCAAGAGCGTCGGCGTGCTCTATGTGACTCGGAGCGAGGCCAACTCGCTCAACGAGCAGATGGTATCGCTGTTCGAGCGCATGTCGGCCAACATTTCCTATGTGCTGGAAAATTTTGCACGTGAGGCCGCGCGGCGGTCCGGCGAGCGCGCGATGCGGCGCCTCAACCGCATGTTCGGCGCGATCAGCGCGACCAATGAAGCCATCCTGCGCGCCAAGACCGATCTCGAGCTCTATCAGCTCGTCTGCGATGCCGCCGTGCACAGCGGCAAGTCGCTGGCGACGATCGTGTTGCTGCGCGAGCCGGATTCGCACTGGATGGTCCCGGTCGCCTCCACCGGAGAGAACCTCCAACTGGTCACCCAGGCGCGCTATTCGATCGACCCCGACAATCCCTACGGCAAGGGTCTCTCCGGCGAGGTATTCCGCACGCAGAAAGCCATCGTCGAGGACGATCTTGCCAGTCGCACCAAGGGCTCGCCCTGGGAGCAGGCCAATGTCAACACCGGCGTCGCGGCCTGCGTCGTCGCGCCGCTGATCAGGCACGGCGAGAGCGTCGGCGTGCTGCTGTTCTTCATCAGCCGTTCCTGGGCCAAGGACGAGGAGATCGTCGCGCTGCTGCTGCGCATGGCCGAGAACGTCTCGTTCGCGATCGAGAATTTCGGCCGCGAGGCCGAGAAGGCAAGGATCGCCGCCGAAGAGGAACGCCTGGCGCGCATGTATGCGGCGCTCAGCGCCACCAACGAAGCGATCCTGCGCGCGCGCTCGCGCCCGGAGCTGTTCGAGCTCGTCTGCGAAGCGACCGCCAAGGGCGCCAAGTTCACCTCGGTCAGCATCGCGCTGGTCGACCATCGCGCCGAGCTGTTGCGTGTCGTCGCCAGCTACGGCCCGAATGCCGCGCAGGTCCGTAACTTCAGGTTCTCCATCTCCGACCAGGTGCCGGAGGGGCGCGGGCTGACCGGCACCGCGTTCCGCACACGCCAGCCTGCCATCAGCAACGACGTGTTCGCGGACGACCGCATCGCGCCGTGGCAGGCCATTGCCCGCCGGAGTGGCATCGCGTCCTCCGCGGCGCTGCCGCTGTTCAACGGCGAACGGGTCGAAGGCGTGTTCCTGTTCAACTCTCCGGACCGCGACACCTTCACGGAGGAACTGGTCGAGCTGCTGCGCAAGCTCCAGGCCAATGTCGCCTTCGCGCTGGAGAATTTCGATCGCGCCGACGAGAAGGCCAAGGCCGAAATGCAGCGCAATCGTCTGCGCGGCATGCTCGAGGCGCTGAGCGCGACCAACGAAGCCATCATGCGGGTCAAGACCCGCGCCGAATTGTTCGAAGTCGTGTGCGAAGCGGCGGTGCTTGGCGGCACCTTCTCCTCCGCGACCATCGCCATGGTGGACGCGACCGGACACTATCTCGACATTGCGATGACCAAGGGCGAGAGCTGCTATCAGGTCAAGCAATGGCGGTTCTCGACGTCGGCCGACGACCCCGAGGGCCGCGGGCTGACCGGCACCTGCTTCCGCAGGCGTGCGCCTTGCGTCGCCAACGAACTCCTCACCGACGTCCGCACCGCGCACTGGCACCAGATTGCCCGCATCCAGGGCACCAAATCGGGCGCCTGCTTTCCGCTGCTCAGCAATGGCCATCAGGCGGTCGGCGTGCTGCTGTTTCTCTCGCCGGACGAAGGCTCGTTCACGCCGGATCTGGTCCAGCTGCTGGGACGGCTCGCCGAGAACGTGTCGTTCGCGCTGGACAATTTCGAGCGCGCCGAGGAAAAGGCCCGCACCGAGGCGCAGAAGGAGCGCCTGACGCGCATGTTCGCGGCGCTGAGCGCCACCAACGAGGCGATCATGCGGGCGAAGTCGCGCGCCGAGCTGTTCGACCTCGTCTGCGTCGCCGCATCGAACGGCGCCAAGTTCACTTCGACCACGATCGCGCTGGCGAGGCCCGACAGCGACCAGCTCGAGATCGTGGCCGCGGCCGGACCGTCCGCCGACACCACGCGCAACGTCCGCCTCTCCATCGACCCCGAGCGTCCGGAAGGGCGCGGCATGAGCGGTACGGCGTTCCGCACGCGCCAGCCCTGCATCAGCAATGACTATCTCAACGACGATCGCGTTCGCGCCTTTCATGCCATCGTCCGCGGCGACGGCGCGCGGTCAGGCGCGGCGTTCCCGCTGACCGCGCACGATCAGGCCGTCGGCGTCATGATCTACATGTCGACCGAGCCGGCCGCCTTCACGGCGGAATTCGTCGAATTGTTGCAGCGTCTGGCCGACAACGTCTCCTTTGCGATGGAGAATTTCGACCGCGCCGACGAGAAGAGCCAGGCGGACGAGCGGATCGAATATCTCGCCTCGCATGACAGCCTGACCGATCTGCCGAACCGTGAGACCTTCAACGGGCTATTGCGGCAGGCGATCGATGAAGCGCAGCGCCGCGATCACCGTTTCGCGGTGCTGTTCATCGATCTCGACCGCTTCAAGGTCATCAACGATTCGCTCGGACACGAGGCCGGCGATCTGCTGCTGCTCGAAGTGGCGAACCGCTTGCGCGGCGCGCTGCGGGCCAGCGACGTCGTCGCGCGTCTCGGCGGCGACGAGTTCGTGGTGATCCTCGACCAGTGCGGCGAGATCGACGACGTCCAGCGCATCGCGACTGGACTCTTGACGGCGCTGGCCGAGCCTATGCAGCTGGCCGGGCACGAATGTCACACCACGGCGTCGATCGGCATCGCGATGTATCAGGCCAACGGCTCCGACGCGCAGACGCTGACCAAGAACGCCGACATGGCGATGTACCTCGCCAAGGAAGACGGCAAGAACGGCTACCGCTTCTTCTCCAAGGAGGTGAAGACGCAATCGATCGAGCGGCTCTCGCTGGAGAGCGCGCTGCGCCGGGCGCTGGAGCGCGAGCAGTTCTCGCTGAACTACCAGCCCAAGGTCGACATGGAGACTGGCCAGATCACGGGTGTCGAAGCCTTGCTGCGCTGGACCCATCCCGAACTCGGCAGCGTCTCGCCGGCGCAGTTCATTCCGCTTGCGGAGGAAACCGGCTTGATCGTGCCGATCGGCCGCTGGGTGCTGAACGAGGCCTGCGCGCAGGCGATGGCCTGGCAGCGCCGCGGCCTGCTGCCGCTGTCGATGGCGGTCAACCTGTCGCCGCGGCAGTTCGCCGACGAGCATCTGTTGCAGGACGTCGACGAGGCGCTGGCGGCCTCGGGCATGTCGCCGGTGCTGCTCCAGCTCGAGGTCACCGAGAGCATGATGATGCGCAACGTCGGGCGGGCGCTGAAGGTGCTCGACGCCATCCAGAGCCGCGGCATTCGCTTGGCAATCGACGATTTCGGCACCGGCTATTCGTCGATGTCGCTGATGAAGCATTTCCCGATCGACACCATCAAGATCGACCGCTCCTTCGTGCGCGACCTGCCGCAGGATTCGGAAGACCAGGCGATCGCGCAGGCGATCATCAGCATGGGCAAGGCGCTCGGCATGACCGTCGTTGCCGAAGGCGTCGAGAACGCCGAGCAGGAGGCATTCCTGCGCACCCATGGCTGCGACGAGATGCAGGGCTATCTCATCTCCAAGCCGCTGCCCGCGAAGCAGATGGCCGAGCTGCTGCGGCCGATGATGCTGCCGGTCGCGCCGCCGCTCCAGCCGGAGCCGGCCTCCGGCGACGCCGCCGCGTCAGGGCTGAAACGCGCTGTCATCTAGCGGCTGCGGGTGCAGCTCGCGGACGTCGTGCTCGCCGGCTTCCGCCTTGCTCGGAAAATCCTGCGGTCCCGTCAGCGAGGTCTGCTCGACGAACAGCGCGAGAATCGTTCGCGCACCGTCGGCGAAGCTCGCGCCCTCGTTCAAGCCGAGCGCGGCGGACCATGTTGCGTTCATCGGCTCCTGGTCGTCGACCACCGCCATCGCAGGCCCCCACCACCAGGCGGGCGCGGGCGAGCGCTCGTCCTCGGGCACGACATGCCAGCGGACGAACTCATCCATCACGCGCTCGAATTCCAGGCGTACAGCCTGATGCATGCGGTCGATACTCCCAGAATCTGCATCCGATGACAGGCCGACGTACGGATTTTGATCGCAGCCTTGGCGTTCGGAAAAATCGGCTCGCGCATATCGGGCGGGCCATGCATGCCGACATCATCGTCGGCAATGCCTCAATGTGCGGCCGTCGGCGATACGCCAACGGCGGCAATGAACAGGCATTCTAGCCGCTGGGAGGTGCGGCAGGCAAGGTACGGATGTTACGGTTGCTTAACGGGCCCTGAGCGGATGCGCCTTCTGGTGCCAGGCCCAGGCGGTGCGGATCACCGTCGGCAGGTCGGAGTGACGCGGCACGAAATTCAGGACTTTTCGCGCAGCGGAGGGGTCGGCGACCAGATAGGTGGGATCGCCGGCGCGGCGCGGCTTGACCGTGTGCGGCACCTCGCGCCCGGTCTCCTTCTTGATAGCGTCGAGGATCTCGCGCACCGAGAAGCCGGCGCCGGTGCCGAGATTGAAGCTGCCGCCGGCATGCCCCTGTTCCAGCAACTTCAGGGCGGCGAGATGAGCCGCCGCGAGATCGGTGACATGGATGTAGTCGCGGATCGCGGTGCCGTCGGGGGTGTCGTAGTCGTCGCCGAACACGGCGAAGTCGACATGGCCCTGGAGCGCCATCATGGCGCGCGGAATGAGGTGAGTCTCGTTGTCGCGCAGCTCACCGATGCCGCCGGCCGGATCGGCGCCGCTGGCGTTGAAATAGCGCAGGCAGAACGCACCAAAGCCGTAGGCAGCGCGATAATCGGCGAGCATGCGCTCGATCATCCACTTCGATGCACCGTAGGGATTGATCGGCGCGCAGGGAAAGTCTTCCGGCAGCTCCTTGGAATCGGCGTTGCCGTAGACGGCGCCGGTCGAGGAGAACACGATGCGATGACAGCCCGCGTCGCGCATCGCCTGCAGCAGCGACAGCGTGCCCTGGACGTTGTTGATGTAATATTTCTGCGGGTCGGTCATGGACTCGCCGACGAGGCTGGCGGCGGCAAAATGCATCACAGCGGTGACCTTGTGATCGGCAAAGGTGCGCGCCAGCGCCGCTCCGTCGAGCAGATCGCCCGTCACCAGCGGTCCGGCCACGAAATTGCGATGACCTGTCGAGAGATTGTCATAAACGACGGGTTGATAGCCGGCGGCGGCCAGAGCGCGGCAGGCGTGCGAGCCAATATAGCCCGCGCCTCCTGTGACGAGGACGGTCGGTCGGTCGGTCATGTCGTAATCTACTCTTCTCTCAGCGATTGAACGGCCGGTTGCGGCTGAAGAGAAGATAGAGTGCGCGGGGGTTGGTGGTCAAATAGCGCCAGAACAGGCGGCGCGGCTCGAGCAAGGTCCGCCAGGCCCATTCGAGCCCGATCTTCTGCATCCAGACCGGCGCGCGCGCGCGGCTGCCCGACAGGAAGTTGAACAGGCCGCCGGATGTCTTGATAACGCCAACATTGGTGAGATGCGGCGTGAATTCCTCGACGAATGCCTGCTCGTTGGGCACGCCCAGCGCGAGCCACAGATAATCCGGCGCGAGCGCGTTGATCTCGTCGACCTTCGCGCGTAGCGCCTCGCCTCTGAGATAGCCGTGGCTGCGCCCGATGATCTTGAGCTCCGGATACATCTTCTGGACGTTCTCGACGGCGGCGAGGTTCTCGGCCTCGCTGGCGCCGAGCATGTAGAAGGTGCGGCCCACAGCTTCCGCTTTGCGGGCGACGACATGGAACAGGTCCGTGGTCGAGACGCGCTCGGGCAGCGGAAACCAGGATTGCAGCTTCGAGGCCGTCACCAACGGCTGGCCGTCGGCATTGATCATGTCGGCGGCGCGGAACAGGCGCTCGGTCTGCGGCTCGGTCGAGCAGCGCGCCAGCACTTCGCCATTGGCCGAGGTCAGGAACAGCGGACGACCGATGCGCTTGTCGGGATTGGTGGCCTCGATCATGAAGTCGGCGGTCGCTTCCAGGTCGAGCGCGGCCATGCGCAGGCCGCCGACCGTGATGCGCGGCACGTCGGCTGTGGCTGCCCTTCCGTCGAGGTTGACGCGGCGCTCAAGCATATTGTCTGCCTCGCTGGCGCGCTTGGGTTGCGGGGGTGAGCTCGTCGAGCACGACGCCGACGAGCTTGCGCTCGGCGCGGCCGAGCGTGCTCAGGATCTCTTCCAGGCCGTCGTTGATGTCGAGGCTGGTCGGCAGCACTGCCACCAGCGCATCAGTGTCGTCGAGCAGCTTGCGGCTGCCGGCGGTGAGCGGCGTCACGGGGCCGTCGAGGATCACGAGATCATAGCCGCCGGCGGAACGCGCCTGCGCAATCGCCTTGCGGATGGCCTCAGCCGCCTTGCCGGCATCGCCTTCGGCGGCGGGCAGAACCGAGATGCCGTTGACCGTCTTGATCTCGCGCGCGGCCTTGCTGCCGTTCGAGAGCCAGCCGAGCCGGCTCGGCTCGCTCTTGCCGTTACGGTTGACCTTGTTCGAGAGCGAATGTGCCAGATGGTCGGCATCGATCATCAGCACGCGCACGCCGTCGCGCGCGGCCGCGAGGGCGAAATTCAGGGCGGTCACGCTGCGCCCGGTGGTCTCGCCGGCACCGACCAGCGCGATGACCGGCATCGCCTTGCCACCGGCGCGACGGACGGCGGCGGCGCGCATGTCGCGCCAGGCGTTGAGCAGGCTCGTCAGCGGAAAGCCGGGGCGCAGCGTCGGCCAGCCCAGCCGGGTGACATCGACGCCGCCGCCGGAGGCGAGGATGGCGCCGAGCGTGTGAATGACATCGGCCTCCTGGAAGCGTGCGATCAACGGCTTTTCGATCAGGGGCTTTTCGGCCATCGCGGGTTGCAGCGGCGGCGCGGCAAGTTCCGGCAGGGCATGCGCGACCTCGGGAGCTTGCGGGACCGGCTGGGGCGGGGCAGGTTCCGGCGTTCGTGCGACCTGCGGTGCGCGCGCAGTGTCCGGCGCCGGCGTGCGCTGGGGGCGGGCGGGCGTCGGCACGGGTGCGGCCGCGCCGGCGAGCAGAAATTCGGCGGCCACGAACCAGCCCGAGGCCGCGATCGCGCCGAAGATGAAGCCGATCATCGCGAACAGGGTCATCCCCGGCGGGAACGAGCGCCGCTGCGGCACCGTGGCTTCGCCGATAACGCGGGCGGCCGAGGTGTTCAGCGTCTCCTGTTCCTCGGTCTCGCGCGAGCGCTTGAGGAAGGACTGATAGACGTCGCGGCTGGCATCGGCCTCGCGCTCGAGCTCGCGCAGCCGCACTGCGGCCTGGCTGAGCTGGACGCTCTGCCGCTTCTGCGCTTCCAGCGCCCGGTTGAGCGAGGCCTCGTAGTCGCGGGCGCGCGTCAGATCGTTCTTGGCGGACTGGGCGAAGCGGTCGATCTCCTCGTTGATCGTGCGCTTGAGATCTTCGACCTGCTTCTCGGTCTGGCGCAGCGCCGGATGGCGCGGGCCGAGCTCGCCGGCCTGCTCCGCGTATTTCTTGCGGGCGTCGGCATATTGGGCGCGCAGGTTCGCGATGGTCGGCGATTGCAGCGCCTCGGGGATCGCGCCGGCATCCGCTGCCGTGCGCCGGCTGGCCTCGATCTGGTCGAGCCGTGCCTGCGCGTCCATCGTCGCCGCGCGGGCTGCGGACAGCCGCTGGTTGCTGGCGGAGAGCTGCTGGTCGCTGATCAGCGCGTCCTGGGTGCCGACGAAATTGTTCTGGGCCTTGTAGGTGGCGAGCGTGGTTTCGGCGTTGCGCAGCCGATCGCGCAGCTCCTTGAGGCGGCCGGAGAGATCGTTGGTGGCGCGCCGCGCGGCGGAAGCCTGCGAGTTGCGGGATTCCGTGAGGTAGGCGTTGGTCAGCGTGTTGGCGAGCATCGCCGCCTTCGCCGGGTCGGTCGACCAGACCTCGATGTCGACGATGAAGCTCTTCTCGGTCTTGCGGATGGTGATGTGCTTGTTCAGCGCCTCGAGCGCGCCGAGCTGCACTTCCCTGCTGTCCGCGGCCGAGGGCGCGCGGGGCTGAAGGCCGATCAGGCCGAGCAGCGACGACATCAGGCTCTTGCCGTCACTGCCGCCGAACTCCGGATCCTTGTCGAGACCGGCCTGCTGGATCACCTGGAGCAGCACGCTGTTGGACGTGATCAGCCGCGCCTGGCTCTCCACCACCATGGACATGCCGGAGACGTCCTGCGCCCGCGGCGTGAGCTCGCGATCGACCAGTTGAAGTTCGCGCGGATCGACATAGAGCTGGGCGGTGGCGGTGTAACGGGGCGTTATGCTCTTGCCGACGGCGACGGCAAGCGTCGCGCCGAGCAGGGCGGCCGCGGCAATTGCGACCTTTCGGCGCCAGAGCAGATGGGAAAGCTCCAGCACGGTGAAACCGGCCTCCGGCTTCTGCTGCAGAGCCTCCGGCCTGGCGCGATCTATCGGCTGGTTATAGTCAAACATGATCCCCAGCTTCCATTCCAACTGCCGCGGGCTGAGGGGTTACTCTTCGCTTTACGCCACGCACCCGGGAAATAGGTGCCCACTCAACGCAACAGGGAAAATTAACCATACTCATTGAGGGACTATTCACCGAAATGGCAAACAAAGCGTTTAAGCGCATGCCGCTCTTCGACGCGTGACCGTAACGCGGTCTCCGAGAGATTAACGGTTCGTTACCGCGCGCGAGCATGTCGCCAAGCTCTGCTTCTCCCGCGATCGCCTGCGCGCGCATGATTGTCACCTCTTCCGCAGGATGACGTGATAGTCGCCGCGGCGGACATCGGTCCCGCGCGGAAGCACGGCGTTCAGCACGGCGGCGCCGGCATCGACCAGGGTCGCGAACAGCGGCTTGCGCCGGCGCATCTCGGGATAGCGCGGGCTCTCGACCTCACGGCGGTAGATCATCTCGAGCCCGTTGGCGGCGGCGAACGCTTCGAGGCGCGGCAGCGTCACCAGCGGATGGAAGAAGGTCGGGAACGGCGGCTCGCCCGGCAGGCCGGCATCCTTGATGCCGCGGATATTCCGGTAGAACCAGACGTGAAACCAGTGCGGCGAATATTTGGTGACCACGCCGGATAGCGAGCGCGGATTGGGCGCGCCGATCAAGATCATGCCGCCGCGCTTGAGCGCGTCGCGGAAATTCAAAAGCGCGGCGTCGACATGGGGCAGATGCTCGATCACGTTGTAGCAAATCACGAGATCGAAAGTCTCTTTTCCGAAGCGGTAGGTCTGCACGTCGCCGAGGATGGCTTCATCCGCGTAGGTGTTGTTGCGGACCTGGTCCTCGTCGATGTCGACCACGGTGATCCTGCTGCGGCTCAGCAATTCCGGCGGCACGACGCTGCACGAGCCGCCGCCGGCTTCGTAGATCGCGAGCGGGCCCTGCGGCAGCTCGCGGCGCAGCGTGTCCTGCACGGCGAGCAGGCTGTCGCGCGCTTCGCCGGGCACGAGGTCGTGCAGCGCCGGCGCCTGTGCAGCGGCCGCGGAGAGGTGGGTGACTGTCGCGAAATCGATCGTGGCTGGCTTGTTCATTTTTTTCTGACCGCGCTTGTTCTATTCAAATTTACAGGAAAAAACGCGCGAGCCCGAAGAGCAAATCCGATGCCGCGCCGCTTCACGCGTCACGGTGCTTACGTTCGGGTTAATGCGCACTGCCGTTAACTACGGCATTGTTCATGTTGAGCCGTCTTCGCGGCGATGGACCGCGAATTGCAGTACCACGCGCGCATGATTGTGCGCGGGAAACAGGCGGAAGCGGTTAAGTGCATTGGTACGGCGAGATGCGGCTCGGCGCCGTGTTGCGCATCCAGGCCGGGCGTTCATTTTGGGACGTATCCGTACCGCGGCGATGTGCCGTCGCGGGACGGCGCCGATCCCGCGCGATCGAAGCAGGGCTTTTTCAATCTATCTCGGACATCTAGAACGTCATGACATTGATCCCGACTGACCTGTCAGCCACGCGTCTCCAGGATGCCGTGCGCGATCCCAACCGGGAGATCGCGGCGAGCTCCCGCGTCATAGACCTGTCGGTCGGCATCGTCGTCTGCATTCCCTGTTTCCGCCGCCCGCAGCATCTGCGGCTGACGCTGGACTCGCTCGTGAACCAGCGCACGCCGCGCTCCTTTGCCGTCGTCATGGTCGAGAACGATGCCGCGCGGCGCGAGAGCGCGCCGGTCGCGGCGGAGTATCTCGCGGACGGCAGGCTCCAGGGCATCTGCCTCGTCGAGAAGCGGCAGGGCAATTGCCAGGCGATCAACGCCGCGTTCGAGACGGCGCAGGCGCTGTTTCCCGCCGCGACCCGCTTCCTGATGATCGACGACGACGAGATCGCTTCGCCGGACTGGCTGGAGCTGATGGTCCGCACCGCGGAGGCGACCGGCGCCGACGTGGTCGGCGGGCCGGTGCTGCCGGTGTTCGACGACGACAGCAAGCCGTGGCTCGGACGTCATCCCGCCTTCTGTCCTGCCTACGATTACACCGGCGCGGTGCCGCTGATCTATGGCTGCGGCAATTGCCTGATCACGCGGGCTGCGTTCGAGCGGTTCGAGCGTCCCGCCTTCGACCTGCGCTTCAATTTCCTCGGCGGCGGCGATTGCGATTTCTTCGTGCGCTGCCGCGATGCCGGCATGACCTTTCACTGGACCGCGGAAGCGGTCATCACCGAGACCGTGCCGCAGAGCCGCACCAGCCTCAGTTGGATCGCCAGGCGCGGCCTGCGCATCGGCGCGATCAACTACCGTGTGCAGTCCAAGGCCGCGCGGGGCACCGGAGCACGGATTCGGGTATTTGCGCAGATGCTGGCGCGCTTGCCGTTGTCGCTGCTTCGCTCCGCGCGTCTGCTCGCGACATCGAAAGCCGTCGTCGCCGTGCATCCCACGCTGGTCGCGCTCGGCTCCCTGCTCGCGGCGTTCGGCATCGAGCCGAAGCCCTATGAGGCCTCGAAGATTGTGTCCTGATCCCGGTTGGGATCAGATGCCGAAACAGGTGAGGACGACCCGGATCGCCGCGCGCGGCAGCGCCCTGAGCGAGCGCCGGCCGATCATCCCGAGATAGCCCAGCGACTGGCGATATCGGCCGAAGCGCACCGCCTGCATCGCCGAATAGGTGACGAGATGAATCTCGGCGGCCTGGCGCAGCCCGGCCGCGGTGCCCTCCGGCAACCGCGCCAGGATCAGCCCGTCGTCGAAGACGCGCGCGATCGCCGGGAAGAAATCCTGCGGCGTCCGCACCGCCGCGTTCATGGTGTTGGCGGTGTGCACGCGATAGTCGAGCAGCAGCTTTGGCGCGAACTCGAATTCGCCGATCGCCGCGAGGCGGCACCAGCAATGCCAGTCCTCGCAATATCTGAGCGAGGTGTCGAAGCCGCCGATGGCGCGAAAGGCTTCCGCGCGCGCGAGCGCGATGCCGCCATTGACGATGAAGTTGCCGGCCGCGAGCCGCGCCAGCACGTCGCCGGAAGGCTTGCGGCGGCCTTTCAGCAGCTCACGCCGGCCGATCTGCCGTCCCTCGCTGTCGATCGTGTTGTAGTCGCCGTAGACGAGAACCGCGCGCGGAGCGGCGCGCGCCGCCGCCAGCAGGGCCGCTGCCGCGCCGGGCCGCAGGCGGTCGTCGGCATCGAGGAAGAGCAGCCAATCGCCGCTCGCATGGCGCGCGCCGAGATTGCGCGCGGCCGACACGCCGGCGGAATCGTTGGTCATCAGGCGCAGCCGCGGGTCGCGCATGGCGCGGACGATCGCAACCGTGTCGTCCGACGAACCGTCGTCCACGACGATCACCTCGCCGACCTCGCTCTGCGCCAGCGCGCTTACGAGGGTTTCGCCGATATAGGCCGCAACGTTCTTGGCCGGAATGACGACGGACACCGGAGTGGTCGGGCTCGCCGGCAGCGGCAGACGCATCGCCGGAGCGATACGCGCGGAGGCCGGCAGATCGAGAACGTCTTCGGCGGTGATCAGAGCCACAGCTCGCCTTTAAGGATCCGTTAACCAGGGCGCATCTGCCGAGCCGACATTGCGATCGATCGCAACATTTGGCCCGTCCGCGAATGATACTCGCATTACGGCCAAATCCTTTCCGCAAGGACCGACGTGTCCGCGGTTTTCTCAATTAGCGTTAAGCCGATGGCATTAAGCCTGTGGCAAATTTGGAAGAGTGCGGCAGCCGGTCTCATGCGAAAATGCGCATCTGACTGCTCGCGGATGGATTCAGTGCCCGCAAAGACATTCCACGACGACCCCGATGCCATGGTCCTCAATCTCTTCTACGAGGATAAGGACGATCGCTGGTTTCCCGGCGACCGGCATCTGCGGCGCATGGCGCGCCGCATGCTGCTCGGCGAGCCGCGCATGAGCGGGCAGCTTCGCGTGTTCCTCAATCTCTGCGCGGGGCTCGACCGGCTCGGCATCCGCTACCGCGTCAACGACTACGGCTACATCGCGCAGCATCCGAGCGAGCTCGCCTGCATCATCGGCCGCACCTTCCTGCTCGACAAGTTCGCGTGGAAGAACCCGATCCTGCTCGGCGTCGCCGCGCACAATCATCCGCTCGACGACCCTGATTTGTTCAAGCGCCTGCCGGTGAAGAAGGTGGTGGTGCCAGGCCCGTGGTACGTCGACATGTACCGGCCGTACTGGCCCGACACGGAGGCCTGGCCGGTCGGCATCGACACCGATCTCTGGGCGCCGTCGCCCGCCGTGGACAAGACCGTCGACGTGCTGGTCTACGACAAGGTCCATTGGGACCGCGAGCGCTATGCGCCCGAGCTGATCGAGCCCGTTCGCGCCCGTCTCGCCAAGGAGGGCTGCTCGTTCATCGAGCTGCGTTACGGCAGCTACAAGGAGGAGGACTATCAGGCCGCGCTGGCGCGCTCGCGCGCGATGATCTTCCTGTGCCAGAACGAGAGCCAGGGCATCGCCTATCAGCAGGCGCTGTCCTGCGGCGTGCCGGTGTTCGCCTGGGACCCCGGCGGCCCGTGGCGGGATCCCGAATATTATCCGCACCGCGTCCAGTTCGGACCGGTGTCCTCGGTGCCGTACTGGGACGCGCGTTGCGGCGTAAGGTTCGCCGACATCGCAGGCTTCGAGTCGGGCTGGGACGATTTCTGGGCGGGGTGTGCGGTTGACAGGTTCGATCCGCGCGGCTTCGTGCTCGACAATCTCACGCTGGAGCAGCGCGCACTGCAATATTACGAGATCGCGCAGGGCATCGTGCGGCAGCAGGCGGCGCCGCAGGCCTCACGCCTGGTGGTTGACGGATGCTTAACAGGCATCGGCTAGTACCTGAACTTTTCCGGCTTCATCGATTTGCCTTGAGCCATGGATCGCAGCGCCGCTGACATGACCGACGTCGAGGTCCGATCGCTCGGTCACGCGTTTCGCGATGGGCTTGCGGGGCTGAACGCCGTGCAGGCGGCGCGATGTCTCGTCACGATCGCCGCGCTGCTCCTCGTGCTGGTGACGCTCGATCCGTTTCCCGATTTGCGCAGCGAGGCTGCCACCACCGTCGTCGGCGGACGCATGGCGCTCACTTATATCTCCTGGGCGCTCCTGGCTGCGGTGGCGGTGTTGTTCGTCGCCGCGACGGACGGGCCTTCGCTGAGGAGCCTGGTCACACCGCTGCATCTCTGTCTGGTCGGCTGGCTGTTCGTCAACATCGTCTTCTCCGAGAGCCGCGGCGTGTCGATCCAGCGCTTTGTGCTCGCCGCCAGCGTGACCTCGCTTGCCGTTCTGCTCCCATTGCTGCCGCCGACGCAGGGCAACTTCAACCTGTGCCTCGGCGGGGCCGCGCTCATGCTGCTCGCGCTCTGTTATCTCGGCGTCTTCCTCGCGCCACAATACGCGACCCACACCGCGCTCGACATCACCGAGCCGATGCTGGCCGGCGACTGGCGCGGCAGCTTCGGCCACAAGAACGTCGCTTCGCCGGTGATGACCATCCTGGTCTATGTCGGCATTTACCTCACCGCCGTTGGCTCGTTCGTGATGGGGCCGGCGGTCGCAGTGCTCGCCGGCATCTTCCTGATCTTCACCGGCGGCAAGACCTCGACGGTGCTGTGCCTTGCGATCTATGGCCTCGCATCGCTTGTCTATGTGACGCGGAGCCTGTGGCTGAAACGGATCATCTGCTTCGTGCCGTTGATCGTGATGAACCTCTTGACGGTCGGCAGCGTCTTGAGCCCAGCGCTGGGGACCATGACGCGGCAGCTTCCGCTGGATCCGACCTTCACCGGCCGTTCCGACATCTGGGAGTTCGCGCTCGCGGCCGTCGCCGAAAAGCCGATCATCGGCCACGGTTATGCGGCCTTCTGGGACGACGTGACCGCACGGCAGACCGCCCAGGGCGCCGAATGGGCGACGAGCGCGGCGCACAGCCACAACAGCTATCTCGACCTCGCGGTCACCATCGGCCTGCCGGGACTGTTGCTCGTGATCCTCATCTTCGTGCTCGCGCCGCTCGGCAATTTCCAGTCGGCCCAGGCCTACAGCCGCAGCAGCGCGCTCGCAAAGCTGTTCCTGACCGTGTGGCTGTTCGGTCTCTATTACGGAACCACCGAGACCTTCCTGCTCGAACGGCAGAATCCGATCTGGTTCATGTTCGCGCTTGCGGTCGCGGGCCTGCATTTCCTGGCCAGGTTCCAATGCGTCGATCAGGTGAAATCCGAACGTTGCCAGCTTGTCGCAGTCCGTTTGGTGGGATCGGCTTAACGATACGCAGCGACGTCGCTTGTGGTCTGCGGCAAAACATAATCTATCTGGAAATATTCAGTAATCGTATGTCCCGCGGATGACGTTTCTCAGCGTCGAGCAAGTCAACGGTCAGGTGTCCAGCGCGTCGGGAATCGCGGTCGATTTCGTGCGCGACTGGCGGCAGGCCGCATTGCGCCTCAGCGCAGGCCATCGCACCGCGTTTCAGCATGGCTACTGGCTCGGCGCCTGGTACGAGGCGTTCGGCGGCGTCGCGCCGCTGATCGCAGTGGTCTCCGATGCGGCGACGGGCAGGGACATCGCGGTGGTGCCGCTGGTCAGCCATGTCAGGCGTGGCATTCGCATCGTCGAATTTGCCGATTTCGGCGTCACCGACAACAACGCGCCGATCCTGGCGTCCGATGCCGCGCTGGACGCGGCGGCGATGGATGCGATCGGGGCGGCGCTGGTCGAGGCCTTGTGCGCGCTGCCCGACGGCTTCGACCTGCTGCGCCTGAAGAAGATGCCGGCCCAGGTCGGGGGCAAGGCCAACCCGCTGGTGTCGCTCGGCCGGATCGGCTCAAGCTCGCTCAACGGCAATCTCGTGTTGACCGGCGACGATTACGAGGCGTACCAGGCCTCGATCAAGCGCATGCAGATGCCGCGCTGCTGGCGCGTCTTCAATCGGCACGCGGGCGCACGGTTCGAGATCGCCACGGATGTCGCGCGCGCGCATGAGCTACTGGACGTGATGGATGGCCAGCAGCAGGCGCGCATGCGCAAGCTCGGCTCGCGCTTCGTCCTCAACGACGAGACCCATGCGAAGTTCTATCGCGAGGTCGCGCGCCAGGGTGTTGCGGAAGGTTATGCCGTCATCTCGGCGCTGGTCTGCGACGAGGGCGTCGTCGCCACCACGCTCGGCGTCAGGCATGGCGCGACCTATTTTCTCCTGCGCATCAGCCACGCCGGCCATTCATGGGCGAGCTGCTCGCCGGGTCTGCTCGTCACCGAGCGCACCATGGCCGCGCTGCATGCACAGGGCGTGCGCCGCTTCGATCTCAGCATCGGCAATCACGACTACAAGCGCCGCTTCGGCGCGGAGAAGGTGCCGCTGACAGACGTCAGCGTCGCGCTGTCCTGGCGCGGGGCACCTTATGCCTTGCGCGACCATGCCGCGCAGGGCCTGCGCCGCCATCCGAGACTCGCCGCCCTTGCCGCGCGCGCCATGGGCAAGGCTGCAAATTAGCGTGAAGGCCCCGGATTGCGGGGGTCATTCGACGATCGCAATCGTCGTGCTATCGTCGCCCTCTCCCCGGAGGCGACATGGAAGATCGTTCGGCAAAATATCGCGCATTCTATGCGCAGCTGATCTGCGCTGCGGCGAAGGCGGCGGATCCCCGGCTCGAACAGGCCTTTCGGACCGTCAGACGCGAGCCCTTCGCCGGTTCTGGGCCGTGGTCGATCTGTCTCGGCGGTCACCCTTATGTGGTCACACCCGACAATGACCCTGCCTTTCTCTATCAGAACGCGCTTCTTGCACTGGATCCGGAGCGCGGCCTCAATATAGGCATGCCCAGTGCGCATGCTTATTGGCTCAGCGGCTGTGCGGTCAGGGAAGGCGAGACCGTGATCCAGATCGGCGCGGGTAGCGGCTATTACACCGCGATCCTGACGCATCTCGTCGGTCCCGGCGGCCGGGTCCACGCATATGAGATCGACGAGCGCCTGGCGGCACTCGCGCGCGACAACCTGAAGGACATCGCTCATGTCGATGTGCGGGAACGTTCGGGCATCGCCTCGGACCTGCCCGCAACCGACGTGATTTATGTCTGCGCGGGTGCGGCGCAGCCGGCCACGGAATGGCTTGATGCGCTGCGCCCCGGCGGCCGGCTGGTGTTTCCCCTGGCGCCGGAAGGCATGCTCGGCGGCATGCTGATGATCACGCGCCCGGATGACGGCGCGATCTGGCCGGCGAAATTCCTCAGCCGTGCCCAGTTCATCGGCTGCGCGGGTTTGCAGGATCAAGACGCCGCCCGCCGATTGGCCGAGGCGTTCGCGAAAGGATGGGAAAGCGTGCAGTCGTTGCGGAGGGAGGGCGGTCCCGACGAGACCTGCTGGTTCGCCGGTGAGGGCTGGTGGCTGTCCACGGCGCCGCCGCCAACGCCGACGGATTCAGTTCAGGTGGATATCGCCTAGCCCTTCACGATCCCGTGCATTCCGCGCAGTGCAGCCGGCCGCGCGAGGCGCGGAACAGGCTGCGGCAATACCAGCGCCGTGCCAGCGCCTGGGCGGGCTTGCGGATCATCTGCGCGATCAACAAGAGTTCGAAAGCCATTCGTATCGCTTTTGGTGGAAATGTGCTGCGAACAGAGATGGGGCGGCATCCCCGAATGAGAATGCCGCCCGCGTCGCATCAGCCATGCAATCGGCCGCGCAGCTTAACTGTTCTGCTCAACCATGCAGCTCAGCCATGCAGTTTCTTCGCGGTCTCCGCGATCTGGCGGCCCTGATAGCGCGCGCCGGCAAGCTCGTTGGCGCTGGGTTGGCGGCTGCCGTCGCCGCCGGTGATCGTGGTTGCGCCGTAGGGCGCCCCGCCCGTGACCTCGTCGAGCTTCATCTGGCCGGCAAAGCCGTAGTTCAGGCCGACCACGACCATGCCGAAGTGCAAGAGGTTGGTGATGATCGAGAACAGCGTCGTCTCCTGGCCGCCATGCTGGGTCGCGCTGGACGTGAAGGCACCGCCGACCTTGCCGTGCAGCGCGCCCTTGGCCCACAGCCCGCCGGCCTGGTCCAAGAAGTTCGCCATCTGCGAGGCCATCCGGCCGAAGCGGGTGCCGGTGCCGACGATGATCGCGTCGTAATTGGCGAGGTCCTCGATCTTGGCGATCGGCGCAGCCTGGTCGACCTTGTAGTACGAGGCCTTGGCGACTTCGGCCGGCACCAGCTCCGGCACGCGCTTGACGTCGACGGTGACGCCGGCCTCGCGGGCGCCTTCGGCAACGGCATTCGCCATCGCTTCGATATGGCCGTAGGCGGAATAATAGAGGACGAGAACTTTGGTCATGGTGGTCTCCGTTGGGTGGGTTTGATGTGTTGAGTTGTTTTGTTCGCTGTCATTGCCGGGCTTGACCCGGCAATCCATCGGGCTTGAAAAGCTCCTTGCGAAGGTGATGGATGCCCGGCTCAAGGCCGGGCACGACGAGTTGTTTTGTGGTTACGCCGCGTCGACGAGTACGATTTCCGAATCTTCCAGCGCCGTGATCTTCAGCTTGGCCTCGTCGCGGATCGCGGCGCCGTCGCGGGCGTTGACGCGCACGCCGTTGATCTCGATCGAGCCCGCCGCCGGCACGAGATAAAGATGCCGCGCCGTCTGCGGCGCGTACTCGGCGCTCTCGCCGGCCTTCAGCGTGGTGGCGAGCACCCGCGCATCGGCGCGGATCGGCAGCGCATCCGTGTCGCCTTCGATGCCGCTCGCGATGGTGACGAGCTTGCCGGAGCGATTCGCCTTCGGGAACGGCTTCGAGCCCCAGGTCGGCTGTCCCCCGCGCGCCGTCGGCTCGATCCAGATCTGGAAGATCCGGGTTTGCGTCGGCTCGAGATTGTACTCGGAGTGGCGGATGCCGCTGCCGGCGCTCATCACCTGCACGTCGCCGGCTTCAGTCCGCCCTTCGTTGCCGAGGTTGTCCTGATGGGTGATCGCGCCCTCGCGCACATAGGTGATGATCTCCATGTTGGCGTGAGGATGAGCCGGGAAGCCCGTGTTCGGCGCGATCTCGTCGTCGTTCCACACCCGTAAAGAGCCGTGACCCATGTTGTTCGGATCATAGTGGCTGGCGAAGGAGAAATGATGCTTGGCCTTGAGCCAGCCGTGGTCGGCGCCGCCGAGCTTGTCGAAAGGTCTGAGTTCGATCATTTGCGTAGTCCTTGGTTTGAACGGGCGGGCGTTGATCAGGCGTTGAAACCGCCGTCGACGTTGAGCACGGTGCCGGTGACGAAAGAGGCTTGCGGGCTTGCGAGGAACACGACGCCGGCGGCGACCTCCTCGGGGCGGCCGAAGCGCTGCAGCGCGTGCTGCTTGCGCTGGGTCTCGGCGAACTCGCCGCCGTCCTTCGGATTCATGTCGGTGTCGATCGAGCCGGGCTGCACCACGTTCACTGTGATGCCGCGCGGGCCGAGGTCGCGTGCCGCGCCCTTGGTGTAACCGACCACGGCCGCCTTGGTGGCGACGTAGTCGGCAAGGCCAGGGAACGAGGCGCGGTCGGCGAGCATCGATCCGACCGTCACGATGCGGCCGCCTTCACCCATCAATTGCGAGGCAGCGCGGATCGCCGCGATCACGCCGTGCACGTTGATGCCATCCTGGCGGGCGAACGCTTCGGTGTCGGCCTTGGCATCGTCGATCGCACCACCGGCAGCGACGCCGGCATTGTTGACGAGGATGTCGAGATGGCCGAACTCCTTGGCGACATCATTGACGAGCTGTGTCACGTCCTTGGCGGAAGCCTGGTCCGCCCTGAAGGCGCGGGCCTTCACGCCCTTGGCCTTCAATTCGGCGACGACCGCTTCAGCCTTGTCGGGCGAGGCGACATAGCTGATGGCGACATCCGCGCCTTCATCGGCTAGAGCGCGGGCCGAGGCCGCGCCGATCCCGCGCGAGCCGCCGGTGACGAGGGCAACCTTGCCTGAGAGCTTCTTGGTCATTGGATTTCTCCAGTTCCTGAATGTCTGATGACCCTTGGATAAGCCTCCGCCTGTGGTATAGAAATAGAAACTGTTGAAACGCATTGTTTCCTGAAATATCCCTGACGGACCGACGCCCATGGCAAAACTCCCCGATTTCGAGGCGCTCGCGATTTTCGCAAAAGTCGTGGAATTACGGTCGTTTGCGGGGGCGGCGAGCGAACTCACGATGTCCAAGGCGACGGTGTCCAAAGCGGTCACCCGGCTGGAGGAGCGGCTCGGCGCCCGCCTCTTCAACCGCACCTCGCGCCGGCTCGCGCTGACCGATGCCGGCCACAAGCTCGCCGACCGCGCCACGCGCCTGCTTGCCGACGGCGAGGCGGCCGAGAACGAGGCGCTGGCGCAATCGGTGGCGCCGCGCGGCCTGGTGCGGCTCGCGGTGCCCATGACGTTCGGCATCAAGGCGGTGGCGCCGCTGCTGCCGGAATTCTTCGAGACCTATCCGGAAGTCTCGGTCGATCTGCACTTGAGTGATGCGACCGTTGATCTCATCGGCGAGGGTTTTGACATGGCGGTGCGGATCGCGCGGCTGCCGGATTCTTCGCTGATTGCGCGGCGGCTCTTCACCATGCCGCGCTTCACCGTGGCCGCGCCGTCTTATCTCAGGAAGCATGGCCGGCCGACGCATCCGATGCATCTCGCCGAGCACAAATGCTTCAGCTACGCCTATCTCTCCACGCCCAATGTCTGGCACTACACCAATTCGGCCGGCGAGCAGGCGAGCGTGCGTCCGGGCGGCCCCCTCAGGGTCAACAATGGCGAAGCCGTGATGCCCTCGCTGCTCGCCGGCCTCGGCATCGCGGAGCTGCCGGAGTTCATCGTCGGCGACGCCATCTCCTCCGGCGCCCTCGAAGTCATCCTGAAGGACTGGAAGCAGGCCGAAGGCGCCGTGCACCTCGTGACCCCGCCCGGCGGCCCGCGCCCCGCGCGCGTCGAGGCGCTCGCAGATTTCCTCGCGGCGAAGCTCCCGGGCACCTGCAAGCGGCAGCCGAGGAAGGGCGGCAAAGCCGGATAGATTGGTGGGCACGGCGCTTTGCGCCTTTGCCCACCCTACGAGTCTATCGTCCGCGCAAGCTATCGTAGGGTGGGCAAAGCAAAGCGTGCCCACGTCTTTGCCTGAGGGATCGCAAGTGTGTCGATATCGACGCGCTCAGGGCAGGCCGTTCTTCTTCGGCGTTGTGCCGCAGGGATATGCGCGACATCGCGGGGCAATTCGGTGAGTGATGGTGGGCAAGGCGCTTTGCGCCTTTGCCCACCCTACGACACCTCGCTTTTCGGCCTGACTACGGCACCTTCACGCCGTCGATCGCGATGATGCGCAAGTTCGGCTTCAGCGTCTCGTCCAGCTGCGTCTTCAACTCGTGCACGCGCGGGTCGGTCGAACGCGCCGCGCACACCGCGTATTGATGGACCGATTGCGCCAAAGCGCGCCGCGCTTCCGGCGTTCGCGTCAGGTCGGGCTTCGAAAGCCGCAGGACGATCGCTGCGAGATTCACCAGCATCTCGTCCAGGGCGACGTCGATGGTAGCAAGATTACGCATGACCCACTCCTGGAAGGGCAACCGCCGCTCCAGGGATGCGTTCCGGGCCGGGCTGAACATGGTGAATGCCTGGTAAACGTCTTGTTCTTGCCGATCGCCACGCTAGGCTGGGGCCGAAACAAGAAAAGTCCAGGGAGGGGAGTTGCCATGGATCGACGCGATATCCTGCGCGCCGTTGCCGCATTGCCGTTGTTGCGAGCTGCATGGCCGGAGCCGGCCTTCGCGCAAGCCTATCCGGCGCGCAACATCACCCTGATCGTGCCGTTTCCGGCCGGCGGGCAGGCCGATCTTGCGGCGCGTCCCGTCGCGATGGCGCTGGAGCGGATTCTCGGCAAGCCCGTGATCGTCGACAACCGTGCCGGCGGTGGCGGCGGATCGGTCGGCAACGCCGCGGCGGCGCGCGCCGAGCCCGACGGCCACACGCTGCTGATGACGCTGTCCTCGCTCGCGGTGCTGCCCGAAGCCGACCGGCTGTTCGAACGGCCGGTCGCCTACGAAGTCTCGCAGTTCATGCCGATCGCGCGCGTGCTCGCCGATCCCACGCTGCTCGCGGTGCCGGCCTCGGCGCCATGGAAGACGGCGCAGGAGTTCGTCGAGGATGCAAAGAGACGGCCCGGTCAGATCACCTACGGCTCCTCCGGTCCCTACGGCACGCTGCATGTGGCGATGGAGATGTTCGCTGGCAGCGCCGATATCAAATTGCTGCACGTGCCGTTCCGCGGCGCGGGGCCGGCGCTGACCGCGCTGCTGAGCGGCACGGTGCAGGCCATCGCCGCGGCACCCGGCACGCTGAAGCCGCAGGTCGACGACGGCAAGCTGCGCGTGCTCGGCAATTGCGGCGCCCAGCGCATCGCGAGCTTTCCTGACGTGCCGACGTTCCAGGAGCTCGGCTACAAGGACGTCGAGATGTACATCTGGGCCGGCTTGTTCGCACAGAGCACGCTGCCCGCGCCGATCGCGACCCGCTTGCGCGAGGCGATGGCGCAGGTGATGTCGAGCCCCGACGTGCTCAAATCGTTCGAGGCTTCGGGCAGTCTCGTCGCCTATCAGGACGCGCCGGCCTTCTCCGAATTCGTCGCGGCCGACAGCACGCGCCTGATCGCGGCGGTGAAGAAGATCGGCAAGGTGGAGTAGGTTCCAGCCGCACTTTCACATTTTTTTGTTGGTTCAGAACCTGACCGCGTCTCATTGATTGAGGACAAATTGAGAGAAGCGAGAAGGATCTGGATATGCGAACAGAGCGGATTGCGCTGGGTGTGGCGCTCGCGATCGGCGGCATCGTCGCGCAGGGCGCCGCCTTCGCGCAGGAATATCGCGGCACCATGGAACAGCAGATGGCCTGCACGCCGGATGTGTGGCGGCTGTGCAGCGACCAGATTCCGGACGTGAACCGCATCGTGGCCTGCCTGCAACAGAACTCGCCGCAACTCTCCAGTGGCTGCCGCGCGGTGTTCCGGTCCAACAACCAGGTG
The DNA here is from genome assembly GCF_029714425.1 of Bradyrhizobium sp. CB2312. NCBI lineage: Bacteria > Pseudomonadati > Pseudomonadota > Alphaproteobacteria > Hyphomicrobiales > Nitrobacteraceae > Bradyrhizobium > Bradyrhizobium sp. CB2312. Next base: position 1,311,720 of record NZ_CP121668.1, read on the forward strand.
CAGCCGCAGCAGCAGGTGCCGCGTGGTCGTGCCGCGCCGTCGCCGCGCTATAACAATGCGCCGCCGCCACCTCAGCAGGTGCAGCCGCGGCCCTACGACGATGACGACGATTAGCGCTGTCTAAAGCATGATCCGGAAAAGTGCGCAGCGGTTTTCCGAAAAGATCATGCGCAAACCACAAGCCAAAGCGCGATGAAGATTTCATCCTGATCTCATCGTGCTTTTGCGCATGATCGGAAAACCAGGCAGCAGTCGGCGCGAAAGATTGCGATCGTGCCGCCTGGTTCAGCGCTCTGGCTTGCTGTCCGATTGAGGTCGATGTCCAAGCGCCGTCCGCAAGGCCACGGCAAAGAGAATGGCTGCGACTGGCCAATGGAACCAGATCTTATGGCCAGTGAAGAGATTGATCAGAATCAGGAAGACCGACACCGTGAGTGCCGCTGCAACCGGCCGGGGCAGCTTTCTGAGCCAATCCGTGACGACATTCGTCGACGATGGTGGCGCGCGCCTGTCTTCCATTCGCGGAGCACGCGCTCTCTCCGAGGGCGTTGCGTTTCCCTTGATCGGGAAGCTCCCTTGCCCGGCGGTCCCGCCGCCAAGGGTCAGCCGATAGCTGGTCATGGGAGCAATGTTCTTCATGGGGCGCTGGCCGAGACAGTCGAAGCCAACGGATAATTTGTTGTGCACCTGATCGTAGACGGAGCTCGAGATCACGACGCCGCCGGGGTCAGCGAGTTCTTGCAGCCGCGATGCGATATTGACCCCGTCGCCATAGATGTCGGAACCATCGACCATCACGTCGCCGAGGTTGATGCCGATGCGAAACTGCATCGGGTTCGCCTGAGGCGCGTCCGAACCTTGACTGGAAATTTCCTGCTGAATCTCGACCGCGCATTGAACGGCCTCGACGACGCTGGCGAACTCGGCGATCACGGCATCGCCCCAGGTATTCACGATGCGGCCGTCATGACGCTCGACCAGTCGCGCAATGGCGGTGCGGTAGCGGCGGAGCGTCTCCAACGTTCCGGTCTCGTCCGCTTCCATGAGACGAGAATAGCCGTACACGTCAGCGCACAGCACGGTTGTCAGTCGTCGTTTCACCTTGTCGTCGGTCATCCTCAGTATGGTAGCCTTCCTGACGGACAAATGCATCAGGCATCGCATCCGGAGCCGCCTATCCCGAAACCGTCATAATCGTGCAACGTGGCACTCAGCCAAGGCCTAAAGCATGATCCGGAAAAGTGCGAAGCGGTTTTCCGGAAAGATCGTGCGCAAACAACAACCTAAAGCGCGATGACGATTCATCCGAATCTCATCGCGCTTTAGACACGAGCTTGGTCTGGGTCCGCCGTCGCCTCGATGGACGGTGCGAAACGTTTCGGCCCTCCGGCGGCGCCCATCAGCCGCCCCCAAACCTGGTGGCTTCCCGCACCAGGATGTCGATCAGCATTTTGGCAGGCATTTCCCGCACAAGCGCGGCTGCCTGCCCTGACCAGAGTGGCATGAAGTCGGCGCTCCCATTCGGCTCCGCCGCAGCACGCAGCGGCGGCAGCTCGCCCATCGGCAGTGGAAAGTCCGGTGCCGCGTCCGACCAGGGACCGATCTCGGCGGCAAGGCGATTGACAAGAACTCTCGCCGGTCGTCCGGAGAACACGTTTGTCACGACAGTCCGGTTTGCCCGCGCATTCCGCAGCGCCTCGCGATGGAGCGGGGGTGTCGCCGTCTCGGTACAAAGCAGAAATGCAGTCCCGATCTGCGCGCCGGCGGCTCCGAGCGCGAACGCCGCCGCGATCCCTCGCCCATCCGCGATTCCGCCTGCAGCGATCACGGGCACGCCGACGGCGTCGGCCACCTGGGGCACCAGGGCAAATGTACCGGCCTGCGAGGCGATCGCGCGCTTGCGATCGGAATCGAGGAATATGCCGCGATGCCCTCCGGCATCATATCCCTGCGCGATGATCGCATCAGCGCCATGCTTTTCGAGCCAGCATGCTTCGTCGACCGTCGTCGCGGATGAAATCACCTTGCAGCCTGCGGCCTTGACCCGATCGACCAGCCTGGGCTCGGGCAAGCCGAAATGAAAGCTCACCACCTCCGGCCTGACATCCTCGACCACGGCGCACGCCGCCTCGCCGAAGGGAGCGAGATCGAGGCGCGGTGTCACCGTTGCAGGGTCGATGCCGAGTTCGCGATAATAGGACGCAAGCTTCTCGTGCCAGGCTCGCTCGCGAGCGGCGTCCGCTTTCGCCGGATCGTGGCAGAAGAAATTGAGGTTGATCGGTTTCGTCGTCAGTCGTCGGAGCTCCGCGACATTCTTCAAAACGAGTTCCGGGGCCATGATCGCGCAACCGATCGAGCCGAGGCCGCCGGCATTGGACACCGCGGCCGCAAGTTCGACCGTGCAAAATCCGGCCATCGGCGCCAGCACGATGGGATGGTCGATCCCAAATAGTTCAACGACACGTCGGTCGGACCACATTGCACACCTCCTACCAGCGACCAGCGGACGCGCCGCCGTCGACATGCATGACCTCGCCGGTGACAAAGGCCGCTCGCTCCAGATACATCACGGCATCGACGACCTCCCGTGTTTCGCCCATGCGGCCCATTGGCTGCAGGCTCGCGAGGAAGCCAAGCGCTTCCGGCGCGTGCATCGGGGTCGCGATCGCACCCGGAGAAACGGCGTTCACGCGGATATTCCGGCTTGCGTACTCGATCGCGAGCGAGCGGGTGATCGCGTTGAGCCCGCCTTTGGTCAGTGCCGCGAGCGCCGCTGCCAGCGAGGCCATCGGCTGCTCGGCGATCGTGGCCGTGATGTTGACGATGTGACCCGAGCCCGCGAGCAGCATCCTCGCCGCCGCCCGCTGCGTCAGGTGGAAGAAGCCCGCGAGATTGACCCCGACCATCGTGGCAAAGTCGGCTTCGGAATACTCCGTAAAGGGTTTTGCAATGAAAAGGCCGGCGTTGTTGATGAGCGTATCGATCCGTCCGAAGCGTTCGATGGCCAGTCCCACGATGCGATCGGCGGTTCTTGCGCTGGTTATGTCGCCCTCGACCGCAAGAGTCGACGGATCTTCGCTCTTTGCAATCGAACGGGAGGTGGCAACGACGTGATAGCCGATGTCGCGATAGGCCCCGAGCAACGCCGCGCCAATGCCTCGCGATGCCCCGGTGATGACGGCAACTTTCCGTTCGGATGTCATATTCGCTCCTTCACGCAATCAGTGTGCGGATGAGCGAACAGTTACCTTGATCGAGGTCGCGCGCCTGTGCATCGCCTGCTCAGCTATTGTCATTTCCTGCTGTCGGCGGCAGCAGATCATTACATCCGTAACGAAGTCAGGCCAGCAGGCTGCGCCGATATTGCGCCGGCGTCTGGCCGGTGGCGCGCCGGAATGCACGGGTGAAATTGGCCTGACACGAAAACCTGAGCGTGAGCGCGATGTCGACCAGGGCCCGGTCGGCGTCGCAGAGCAGATCCTTGGCGCGTTCGAGGCGCCTTGCACTGACATGCCGATGCGGCGATTCGCCGAAGGCGGTCTTGAACGCGCGCGAGAAATGAAATTCGCTCAGGCAGGCAACCGAGGCCAGCCGCGCCACCGTCAGATCGCTTTCCAGATTGGCTTCGATATAGTCAAGCACGCGCGCCAGTCTGCGCCGGTCGAGCCCCTCCCTTGAAGCGGGGTTGGCCAGGTCGGACGGCGACGCACCGGCATGGTTCTGGATCAATCTTGCCACCAGACTCAACGCCAGGGTTTCGGCGAGCAGCCTGCCCGCGGAAGTCTCGTGTTCCAGTTCGGACATGATGGCGTAGGCGATCTCGGCAAGCAGCGGATCGTGGAAACCACCCTCGCGATGGAGTGACCTGATCGCCGTCGTGTTGAACCCGTCCCCAAAATGGTCCGACGAGAACCGACTGGGAGGAAGGTAGAGATGCAGTATCGCTGGCACCGGCTCGGACATGTCGATCAGGCCTTCCTGCACGCCGGCCGGACGCAGCCAGATCGTTCCGCGTTCGGACACGGTCGAATCGATGACCCCGTCCAGCCGTCGCGTGATGACGGACCGACTGCCGCGGACATCGATGCAGACCTCGGCATCCGGCTGCGGCTTGTTCCAGGTGACCGTACCGCTGTGGCTGCGAAGCTCCGCCGCGAGATTCGACCAACCCCGCGTGGCCGATGAGGCCAGCAGCCCGGCGACGCCGTATTTGTTGAAGCTGCGTTTGCCCGGCGGCGTCGGCTGAGGTGCCAATTCCTGATTTCCACCAGATGAATTCACGCGGATGCTACCCTGGAAACATGCCCTGCCAGCTCGATGGCTTTGATGTGGTCGGCCGCGAGGCGGACCGCAATTCCCGCCGGCCCCCATCACGCATCTGCGATCAAGGCGGCGTGAGCCGCCCGGTTCCGCCATCGCGTATCGACGCCTCCCTAAGGCCTGACCTCGCAAACGTCGATCCACTCGGCGCCGACGAGCTCCGCCATGCGGTCCGGCGCGATGCGCACGGCGCTGTGGGTCGAGCCGGCGGCCGGCACCACGACATCGAACGCCTTCAGCGAGACGTCGCAATAGACCGGCAGCGGTGATTTCAGCCCGAACGGGCAGACGCCGCCGACCTCATGGCCGGTGATGTCGGCGACCTCTTCCAGCCCCAGCATCTTCGGCTTGCCGCCGAACTGCGTCTTGACCTTCTTGTTGTCCATCCGTGAGGTGCCGGCCGCGACGATCAGGATCACGCGTTCGCCGACGCGCAAGGACAGCGTCTTGGCGATCATACCCGGCTCGACACCATAGGCCTCGGCGGCCAGCGTCACGGTCGCGGAGCTGATCGGGGATTCGATGACGGAGATGTCGGGGGCTTTGTCGGCGAAGAAGGCGCGAACGGATTCCAGGCTCATTCCAGTCTCACGGGCGGGCGGCGATACCTGGGTGACCCCTAGATGATCCCTGGCAGCTCGGACAGCGCGCGGACGCGGTGGTCCGGCGCGAAGCCAAGCTCGTCCATCTGGGTGCGGATCGCCTTGAACATCGTCAGCGGTGCCACGAGTTCGTTCTCGACGCAAGCCAGCGCCATCGCCTCGGGCGTGACGCGCTCGATCCAGGCGACGTTCAGTCCGAACGACTTTGCCCCGGCGACGTCCCAGGGATTGGAGGAGACGAACAGCACCTCGTTCGGGGCGGTGCCCAGCGCCTCACCGATCAGCTCATAGGCCTCAGGGCTCGGCTTGAAGACCTTCTTCGCATCGACACTGATGGTGGCATCGAGCAGGCCGTCGAGGTTGGTGTTGCGCACCAGCGTGTTGAGCATGTCCGGGCTGCCATTGGAGAGGATGGCGAGTTTTCGCGGCTTGAGCGCGGCGAGTGCTGCCGCCGCATCCGGATAGAGATCGAGATGCAGGTACTTCTCGATCACGCGCTCGAATGCGTCGTTCTCGTAATCAAGCCTGAGCGCGCGCAGCGCATAGGCCAGCGAGTCGCGGGTGACGGCGGCAAAATCCTGGTAGCGCCGCATCAGCGAGCGCAGCCAGGAGTATTCGAGCTGCTTGATGCGCCAGACCTGCGTGATGATCTCGCCGTAGCCGGGAAACGCATCCTCGGTGATCTCCGCGACCGACTGGATGTCGTAGAGCGTTCCGTAGGCGTCGAACACGACGGCTTTGATGGGCATTGGCTGTCCTTCCCGGCAGTTGCGGTCACAAGAGGTCCGCTTGGGGGAGTGCGCATAATCGTGAGCCTACCAAAGCAGAACGGAAGTCTGCCACTGCAGGCGTGATCGGCAGCTAGCGCACCCCTGAGCAGACTCTGAGGACGCCGATACAGCGGAACCGCCATCACGATGATCGGTACTGTGGTGCGGATACGGCTTGCAGCTCAACTGACATGGCGTTCGCTTACAAAGCAAACAGACGGAAAGATCGGTTTCGAAGTTGGTCAGCATCGCTGTCCAGTGCGTCTTCGCCGCAACAGCCAGTGAGAAATGCGATCCGTCCAGCCTCACGCCTTTGTTGTGGCGAATCCAAAAGATAAATCGATGCAGGATTGGGGCCGGGCTGAACACGATGTGTGGTTGGATCGATTGGGGGAACCGTGGCCGCGCGGCTGGCGACGTTGAAGATTTGGCAAGCAAGCTGTATCGCCGGCGCGCTGACAGCGACTTCGCTTGCCGCGCTTGGTCAACTTGCGGTACCGCGCCCAAGCACCGCAACGCCGAATGTAAGAGTGGCTGATGCCTTCAGCGGCATCCCGCTGAATGTGACGACGGTCCTGACAAATGCCGGCGCCGCGTTTCCGGCCCCGGCCATCGAAACGAAATTTGATACAGGATTGTCGGCTAATGCGATTGTTGCGGCGGGATTCAGCGCCGCGGCGCGGGACTCGGTGCCGCCGTCCGATGTATCCACTTCTCCAGAGCCAAGGTTGCAGGTCGCCAGCCTTGAGGCAACATCGCCCGAGAACTCGGCAAAGCTACAGCAGGACGGTCCGCCCGTTGCTTCGCCCAATCCGGCCGAAGGCAAACCGTCGTATCTCAAATACTACGTCTACTCGGAAATTCCGCCGCCGGAGAAACCCGCGAAGATCGCCTTGTCGGCGTTGCGCGACGTTCCGCTCGGAACGCCCGTCCAGGAGATCGAACGTGCAGCCGAAGCGTTCGGTGTCGATGTCAACTTCATGAAGGCGGTCGCCAAAATCGAATCCGATTTCAATCCCAGGCAACGCACCGGCTCCTATATCGGCCTGTTCCAGCTGAGCAAGTTTGAGTTCGGCAAATACGGATCGGGCGACATTCTCAATCCTCGCGACAATGCTATAAGTGCGGCCTACAAGTTTCTCAGCGAGGCTGCGCTATTCGAAATCATGACGCAGAAGAAGCCGACCCTTTCCGACCTCTACCTGATCCACCAGCAGGGCTGGGAAGGAGCCGCCCAACACATCAGCCGTCCGCAGCGGATTGCCTGGAAGTCGATGTGCGCAACCCGGGAGGGCTCGGAGAAGGGCGAGCGATGGTGCAAGCGCGCTATCTGGGGGAACACGCTGCCTGCGGTCAAACGCGAATGGAAGTCGGTCGATAGTCTCACCTCGGGTGCGTTCGTGGCGATGTGGCGGGACCGCGTCGACACGCTCTATGCCCGCTATCCTATGCTAACTGCGGCGGCCGAACGCGCGAGATGAACAGCTGGCGACTGCCCACACGCACACCTCTGGGGCCACATTCGTTTCGTCGAGATGTTGTGTCGGCAATCTAGTTTTCGGCGCCGGGTCAGTTTGCGCTCCGCTTCGAGACTGGGTGGTTGTTCGGCTCCGGCGGCCGGATTGACCCAACACCTCGACCAGTGCCGCTCCGCGGCGCAATCACGCCCGCTTCTGGCCCGAGCCGGACTCAGCACGAGCTGCGCCAACGCGCTGCTGTCAGGGCGGAGCAGACCCCGGACGAAGAGCAGCGCGAGCTAGACAGTCTGTGGATGTCCCCGCCGCGTCCAGGTCTCCCGCTCGGCGAAGACCCGGCTGACCTCAGCCATGTGCTCGGTGCCCCACGTGCAGAGCGGCACCAGCGCTTGGGCCAGGCTGTGGCCCAGAGGCGTGAGGCTGTAGTCCACCCGCGGCGGCACTTCCTTGTAGTCGGTTCGCTTCACGAGACCATCGGACTCCAGCTCCTTGAGCTGCTGGATCAGCATCTTGTCGCTGACGTCGCGCACGGACCGCCGAAGCTCGCCGTAGCGGGTCGGACCGCCCTGCGCGACGAAGTACAGGATCAGCGGCTTCCACTTGCCGGCGATGACCCGCAGGGTTGCGTCGAGGCCGCACGTGAAGCCGGGCAAGGTCGGCGTGCAACCCTGGACGGGTGATTGAGGCGGCGCGGGCGGCAAATTTTGCTTTGAATGATCTGACGACATTTTTTGGGTACTTACCAAAAGGTGCATACTTGTCGATAGGTGGGTAGGCCGCCAGCTCAGTGCAACCTCAATGAAGGGAGCACATCATGAGCAGACTACACGGCAAGACGGCAGTGGTGACCGGCGGCGGAACCGGCATCGGATTTGGAGCGGCGAAACGGTTCGTCGACGAAGGCGCGTTCGTCTATCTCTTCGGGCGGCGGCAGGAGCCGCTCGATGCCGCCGTTGCGCAACTGGGTCCCTCGGCGCGCGCCGTCAGGGGCTCGGTGACCGATCTGTCCGATCTCGACAGGCTGTATGCGGCGGTGAAAGCCGAACGGGGCGGGCTCGATATTCTGTTTGCCAACGCCGGGACCGGATCGTTCGCGCCGCTCGGCGAGATCACGGTCGAGCACTACGACCAGATCTTCGACGTCAACGTGAAGGGGCTGGTGTTCACGGTGCAGACGGCTCTGCCGCTGATGACGAAGGGGGCGTCGATCATCCTCACCGGTTCGAGCACGGGGGTGATGGGGACGCCGCAGTTCAGCATCTACAGTGCGACCAAGGCTGCGATCCGCAATCTGGCGCGCAGCTGGGCGCAGGACCTGCGCGGCACCGGCATCCGCGTCAATGTGCTGTCCCCGGGGCCGACCAAGACGGAGCTGGCGCTGGAGGTCGTAGGCGAGGAAGCGTTCGATGCGCTCGGAAACTCTACGCCGATCGGGCGTGTGGGCGATCCCTCCGAAACAGGGGCGGTGGCCGCTTTCCTCGCATCCTCGGACAGCAGCTTCATGACGGGCGGCGAGGTCTTCGTTGATGGTGGCCTGGCGCAAGTCTGAGGTTTCGTTCACCTCTCCCGCTCATGTCCGCCGAAGCCTTTGGCGAAGGCAGATGCGGGAGAGGTCGGCGCGTCCCGGGCGATGCGAAGCATCGCCCCGCGCGCCGGTTGAGGGCTTTCTCCTCTTGGTGATTGTGCCATTGCGGAAACACCCTCTCCCCGACCCTCTCCCGCAAGCGGGAGAGGGAGTGCGCCTCCGACGCTTTAGGCTAGATCCCCAGCAGCTTCCTTGCGTTCGCCTTCAACACCTTCGGCCGGATCTCGTCGCGGATCTCGATCTTGGCAAAATCCGACAGCCAGCGGTCCGGCGTGATCACCGGCCAGTCCGAGCCGAACAGCATCTTGTCCTGCAGGATCGAGTTGATGTAGCGCACCAGGATCGGCGGGAAGTATTTCGGCGACCAGCCGGAGAGGTCGATATAGACGTTCGGCTTGTGGGTCGCGACCGACAGCGCCTCTTCCTGCCAGGGGAAGGAGGGATGGGCGAGGATGATCTTGAGGTCGGGGAAATCGGCCGCGACGTCGTCCATGTACATCGGGTTGGAATATTTCAGCCGCATCCCCATGCCGCCGGGCATGCCCGAGCCGACGCCGGTCTGGCCGGTGTGGAACAGCGCGATCGCGCCGCCATTGTTGATCTCTTCGTAGAGCGGATAGGCCATGCGGTCGTTGGCGTAGAAGCCCTGCATGGTCGGGTGGAATTTGAAGCCGCGCACGCCGTATTCCTCGATCAGCTTGCGCGCCTCGCGCGCGCCGAGCTTGCCCTTGTGCGGGTCGATCGAGACGAAGGGGATGAGGACGTCGAGATGGTCGGAGGCGATCTCCAGCATCTCCTCGTTCTTGTAGCGGCGGAAGCCGGTCTCGCGCTCGGCATCGACCGGAAAGATCACCGCGGCGATGTTCTTGGAGCGGTAGTAGGCCGCGGTCTCCGGCACGGTCGGCGGATGCTTGCGCGGCGACTTGAAGTACTCCGCCATCTGCGCCTGGAAATCGTCATAGCCGTCGTCGGGATGGGTGCCGCAGGGCTCCTCGGCATGGGTGTGGATGTCGATGGCGACGACGTCGTCGATGTTTGGCAGCTTCAGCTTTGGCATTGGTGTCCTCCCGACGGGTTGTCAAATTGATTATATGATATAACGAATTTGGCAAGGCGTTGCCGGCGGCAAAAGTGCTGCCTGCAAAAGTCCTTGCTGTGCCTGGCCGCGAATGGACAAGATCGGGCCGATCCGGCCGTTTCTACTGTGCATGGGGTTGTTTTCAAGAATTTGCTGGCCCGGAACCAGGCAGTTAACATTGACATGACCTCCCGCCATGCCTTAAGAACCGCCCCGTCCCGGGCGGTCGGTCCGCCAGCGGGAAAAATCTCATTTTGCCACATTCGCGCGTGCCGAAACGGTAGTGCCGAACACGGCCTTTCGAACGTTCAGGATTCTGCCATGAAGGTCCGTAACTCCCTGAAGTCGCTGCGCGGTCGCCATCGCGCCAACCGCCTGGTCCGCCGCAAGGGCCGGGTCTATGTGATCAACAAGGTGCAGCGCCGCTTCAAGGCTCGGCAGGGCTGAGCTAAGCGGCTGATTGCCCTCGCGGTCGCCTTTCGCGCGCTCCCGCAAGACCACGGTCTCACACGAGTTTGACGCCGCCCCTGCTATGCAAGGGCGGCTTTGCGCGTTTAGACTTTGATCATGGCTGTGAGATTCCCTTTCGCGCGCACCCTGTGTCTAGCCCTCGTGCTGGGAACCGCCGGGCTGGCTCCAGCCCTGGCGCAACAGGTCGAGCCGCCGCCCCCGCCCGGCAAGCAGAAGAAGCTCCCGGAGGCGCCTTCCAAGCTGCCGAAGGTCGATCGCAGCAAGAATCTCGATTTCCTGTTCGGCGCGCTGAAGGCTGCACCCGATGAGGTCAGCGCCAAGCATGTCGAGGCGCGGATCTGGGCGATCTGGATCCAGACCCCGAGCGACACCGCGGCGCTGCTGATGGCGCGGGCCAAGACCGCGGTCGAGGCGCAGAAGATCGACATCGCGATCAAGCTGCTGGACTCGGTCATCAAGCTCAGGCCCGACTATATCGAGGCCTGGAACCGGCGTGCCACGCTCTACTACATGCAGAACGATTATGGCCGCTCGCTCGCCGATATCCGTGAGGTGCTGATCCGCGAGCCCCGTCATTTCGGCGCGCTCGCAGGGCTCGGCATGATCATGCAGGAGGTCGGCGACGAGAAGCGCGCCCTCGAGGCCTACCGCAAGGCGCTCGCCGTCAATCCTCACCTCGAGAAGATCCCCGAGCAGGTCAAGGCGCTGACCGAGAAGGTCGAAGGCCGCGATATCTAGAGCACGGCTTTCCAGGAGGATCGTGCTCAAACAATACGGACAACTCGATCAGTTCTTGAGCCGGTGCGGCGGCGGTGGATTAACCACGATGAGACGCGCCGCGTTGCAAGGGGGACTGGCGCCACGGCCGCAGGCTTACCTTCATGGCAGGAGCACAGCCATGAAGCGTTTGATCCTTGCAGTTACATTGCTGCTGGCGTGGGGGACGGTGAGTCTCGCCGACGGGTTGTTCTGGGTGGTCGGCAACCGCGCAACCGGCAAGTGCAACATCGTGACCAGCAATCCCGTGATCGACGGCGACATCTGGTTCGGCGATGGTCCCTACAAGTCCAGGGACGACGCCAAGCTTGCCCGCTCGACCATCCGTGCCTGCCCTGCCGTCACCCCTGACGAGGAAAAGGACGAGGACAGCACGAACTAGGCTGACTGCGTCCTAATGCAGGACGCTGCCGCCGCGCTCAGTCAGTCCGTGATCGGCTGCCGCGGCGTAGGCCCTTGCCAACTCCGCCTCGAGATGCTCGTTGATCAGGAGCAGCGCCCGCACGGCACCGCGCAGATCACCGTTGCAGCTCGCCACGATCTCGTCGATCGCAGTGTCGTTCGATCTGAAGCTCATCGAAAATTCTCCGGTTCAAACCAGGACATATCCTGCCGGCCGTTCCTCGCATCCCCTGAGGCTGCGAGGAGGATCGGCGCCCACCCGCGTCTAAATGGCGGAACCGACCATGGCGATTATATGGAAGCCGCGATGACGACTGCATGAAGCTGGTCCGAGGCTTGTGTGTCACGAGGGAATGGCGTTGATTTTACTCGGCTTTTTAGTTCGGCAATTATGCACATATCCACAGCCCCTCAATTGCGTTGGAAGCGCTGACGCTCTCCGGGCGAAACTAGCGCGTGCAAGACCCGTAATTACCCTGTGCCCTGGAACGTCCGGATTCTCCCCATGATCGTGATGTCAGTCGTGACGGCGCTGGTTCTGCTGGCGCTGGTCACGCAAGCCGGAATCCTGGCCGTGCAGCGCGCCTTTCCACCGCAGGGCCGGATGATCGAGGTCGAGGGCGCGACGCTCCACGCCTTCGACATCGGCCCCCGCGAGGCCGGTCTGCCGATCGTGATGCTGCACGGCGCGAGCTCCAATCTCGAAGCGATGCGGCGCCCGCTCGGCGACATGCTCGCGAGAGATCATCGCGTCATCCTGATCGACCGTCCCGGCCATGGCTGGAGCACACGCGCGCGGCGGCAGGATTCGACGCCGGAGATCCAGGCGCGGATGATCGACGAGGCCCTTGGCAAGCTCGGGATCGAACGCGCGGTGTTGGTCGTACATTCCTGGAGCGGGGCGCTCGGCGCGCGGATCGCGCTCGATCATCCGTCCCGCGTCGCCGGCCTCGTGATGCTCGCGCCCGTCACCCATCCGTGGCGCGGCGGGGTCGGCCGCTACAACCAGATCATCGCAACGCCCGTGATCGGGCCGCTGCTCGCCTACACCATCACGCTGCCGCTCGGCTATTTTCTCGCCGAACCCGGCGCGCGCAACGTGTTCCTGCCGCAGATGATGCCGGATGGTTTCGTGCAGGACTCCGCAACGCCGCTGCTGCTGCGCCCGCGCGAGTTCATCGCCAATGCCTATGATCTGGTGACACTGAAAGAGGCGGTGATTGCGCAAGCTCCGCGCTATGGCGAGATCAAGGTGCCGGTCACGATCATCGCCGGCGAGCCGGACAAGACGGTGAAAACCAGCATCCACGCGCGCCCGTTCGCCGCGACCGTGCCGAATGCGAAGCTGATCGTGCTGCCCGATCTCGGTCACATGGTGCAGAACGCCGTGCCGGATCTGGTGAAGACGGAGATCGAGGCGATGATCGGGAGAATAATCCCGGCGCAGGCGGTCGCCGACTAAAGCGCAGTCGAGCGAAGCGGATGCCGGTTCGCGTGAGAAAAACGCGTCAAAACAAGAGGCAAGAGCTTCGGTTCTGATTCAATCAGAACCGAAGCGGCCGCTTGCACGCTTACTGCTTGATCTTCCCGTCCTTGTCGAACTGCGAGACATAGGACCAGAGATTGTTGATCTCGTTCTCGTTCTTGATGCCGGCGAACGCCATCTTGGTGCCGGGGATCTTGGCCTTGGGGTCCTTGATGTATTCCTTGAAGGTGGCCTCGTCCCAGGTGATGCCGGAATTCTTGTTCGCGTCCGAATAACTGTAGTCCGGCGCGGTGCCGGACTTGCGGCCGTTGAGGCCGTTGAGCTCGGGGCCGACCTTGTTCTTGGCGCCTTCGCCGATCGCGTGGCAGGCCAGGCATTTGTTGAATGACGATTTGCCGGCCGCGACATCCTGCGCCATCGCGGCGGGTGCGGCGGCGGTCACGGTGAGGATCATCAGTGCGCCAAAAGTCAGTTTTGTCATCGGGTGCTCTTCGTCTCTTCCCTGGTGGGTTTGGCCTGTTCGGTCTCTTGCCTGGTCGGCAGTCGTCGAACCCGCCGGTTGTGGCAGGCCCGCCCGGCTTGGACAAGCTTTGAAACCATGACAGGTTTCATGGCTGCCTACTTGTCCCAGAGCGAACTCGCAGGAGATCGCGGCTCCGACTTTCGGATGGCCTACCCAAACCCTCGCGGACGTGATTGATTTGGCGTGACAAATTGATCGTGCGGCGTGAGCCGGAAGGATTTGCCATAAGGGGTTTGATATGGCCATCATGATGCCTGCGAGCGACCAGGCGGTACTCGCGCGCCGCGCTGAGATCGTGGCTGCATTGCGCGCAATCGTGCCCGGCGAGGGCGTGATCGATACGCCTGCCGAGATGCGGGCCTATGAATCCGACGGGCTGACCGCCTACCGCCAGCCGCCGATGGTGGTGGTGCTACCGGATACGACCGAGCAGGTCTCGTTGATCCTGAAATATTGTGCCGGGCAGGGCATCAAGGTGGTGCCGCGCGGCTCGGGCACCTCGCTGTCAGGCGGCGCATTGCCGCTTGAGGACGGGGTGCTGCTGGGGCTCGGCAAGTTCAAGCGCATCCGCGAGATCGATTTCGACAACCGCGTGGTCGTCACCGAGCCCGGCGTCACCAATCTCGCGATCAGCCAGGCGGTCGCGCATGCCGGCTTCTATTACGCGCCCGATCCGTCCTCGCAGATCGCCTGCTCGATCGGCGGCAATGTCGCGGAGAATTCCGGCGGCGTGCACTGCCTGAAATACGGCATGACCACCAACAACGTGCTCGGCTGCGAGATCGTGCTGATGAGCGGCGAGATCCTGCGCATCGGCGGCAAGGGGTGCGAGAATTCCGGTTACGATCTGATGGGCGTCATCACCGGCTCCGAAGGCCTGCTCGGCGTCATCACCGAGATCACGGTGCGCATCCTGCAGAAGCCGGAGACGGCGCGCGCGCTGATGGTCGGCTTCGCGCAAGTCGAGGCGGCCGGCGAATGCGTCGCGCGCATCATCGGCGCCGGCATCATCCCCGGCGGCATGGAGATGATGGACAAGCCGGCGATCCACGCCGCGGAAGCCTTCGTCCATGCAGGCTATCCGCTCGATGTGGAGGCCCTCCTCATCATCGAGCTCGACGGTCCCAAGATCGAGGTCGACGAGCTGATCACGCGCGTCGAGGCCATTGCCAACGGTTGCGGCTCGACCACCTGCCAGATCTCGACCTCGGAGGCCGAGCGCAATTTGTTCTGGGCGGGCCGGAAAGCCGCGTTCCCCGCCGTGGGCCGCATCTCGCCGGACTATCTCTGCATGGACGGCACGATTCCGCGCGGCGCGCTGCCGAAGGCGCTGGCGCGCATTCGCGAGCTCGGTGAAAAGTACCAGCTCGGCTGCGCCAACGTGTTCCACGCCGGCGACGGCAATCTGCACCCGCTGATCCTCTACGATGCCAACAAGCCCGGCGAGATCGAGCGCGCCGAAGCCTTCGGCGCCGACATCCTGCGCGCCTGCGTCGAGTTCGGGGGCGTGCTCACAGGCGAGCACGGCGTCGGCATCGAGAAGCGCGACCTGATGCCGGACATGTTCACCGAGATCGACCTCAACCAGCAGCAGCGGCTGAAATGCGCCTTCGACGCGCAAGGCCTGCTCAACCCGGGAAAAGTGTTTCCGACCCTGCACCGCTGCGCCGAGCTCGGCCGCATGCATGTCCATGCGGGCAAGCTGGCCTTCCCGGACATTCCGCGGTTCTGAGCGATCGCGCGGAGGGAAGAGGCCCGTGAGCCCTTCCCTCCGCAAAACACTCACAGCAGCCCGTACTGCGCCCGCTCGCGCTTTGCCAGCAGCGGCAGCGCTTCGCCTGCGATGCAGGTCTTGAAATGGGCGCTCTCCTGGTGCGCCTTGAACGCGGCCTCGTCGCGGAACAGCTCGTAGAACAGGAACTGGGCCGGATTGTCCTTGCCGCGCGAGATCAGGAACAGCTTGACGCCGTCCTCGCGCTGCGCCTCGGGAAGGAAGCGGTCGAGGATCCCTGCGACCTTGTCGGCCTCGCCCGGCTTTGCCTCCCATTGCGCGACGACGAGCAGGCCGCCGCCATCGACGGCCTCGCTCAGGGATTTCTGCGTGGCATAGTGGTTCATGGCTCTCCTCCTTGCTGTTCGCCTTCAGTCTCGATCGCGACCGGTGTGAGCTTGTAGCGACGGCCCGAACCGGCTTGGTTCGCCGGTCATCGAAGTGTCGATGTCGTGAACGCTGCGGTTATGATCGCAGCGTTGCGGTGGGCCGCTGCAGGATCACGAGCGCGATGGCAATGGTCGCCGGCGTCACGCCGCATTTGATTTTGACGGCGAATTTCGCTACCGCCTTTTCCCGTGGACACGCTCAGGGTCAGAGACGCCAAAGACGTCGAAGAGGTGGTGCGCGCGGCGATTGCCAATGAGCAGCCGCTCGAGATCATCGGTCATGGCAGCAAGCGCAGCATCGGCCACGCCATGGCGACCAACGCCGTGCTCGACGTCTCCGCGCTCAATGCCGTCACCTCCTACGAGCCGAACGAGCTGATCGTCACGCTCCAGGCCGGCGCGCCGCTGGCCGACGTGCTGTCGCTGATCGATGCCAAGAACCAGCAATTCGCCTTCGAGCCGATGAACACGGCGCCGCTGCTCGGCACGCCGGCGGTCGGGACCATCGGCGGGATGATCGCGGCGGGGCTCGCCGGCCCGCGCCGCATCAGGGCGGGCGGGGCGCGCGATCATCTGCTCGGGGCGCACGCCGTCTCCGGTTTCGGCGACAGCTTCAAGACCGGCGGCAAGGTGGTGAAGAACGTCACCGGCTACGACCTCTGCAAGCTGCTCGCGGGGTCCTGGGGCACGCTGTCGGTGATGACTGAAGTCACGCTGAAGGTGATGCCCAAGCCCGAGGCCGAGCGCACCCTGCTGCTGCGCGGGCTGGAGGATGCCGCCGCCAACAAGGCGATGACCGCGGCGCTCGGCTCGCCCTTCGACGTTTCAGCAGCCGCGCATCTGCCGAAATCGGCGTTCCGCGCCAAGACCGAGGGGCTCGGCGATATCGCCGGCCAGGGCGAGGCGCTGACCGTGCTGCGGCTCGAGGGCATCACGGCGTCCGCCGCCCACCGCGCCGGGTCCTTGCGCGAATTGCTGGCGCCGTTTGGAACCGCAACGCTGATCGAGGATGCGGCATCCACCGCGCTGTGGGCCGCCATCCGCGATGTGCTGCCGTTCGCGGTCGGCGGCGCGCTCGGCGCCTGGCCGGTCTGGCGGATCGTCTGCCCGCCGGCATCGGGCGCGGCGCTCGGCACGCAATTGGCGCGCGAGACCGGCGGCGACGTGATCTATGACTGGGGCGGCGGCCTGATCTGGGCCGCGCTGCCGCCGAAGGGGGACGCGCATGCGCCGATCGTGCGCCAGCGCGCGGATGCTTTTGGTGGACACGCCACGCTGATCCGGGCGGCCGAGGACGTCAGGCGCGATGTCGACGTGTTCCATCCGCAGGCGCCTGGCGTTGCTGCGCTGAGCGAGCGGGTGCGCGCCAGTTTCGATCCGAAGGCCATCTTGAACCGGGGACGCCTGAGGCGGGGCGTTGCGGCATGAAGACCGAATTCTCATTGGCGCAGCTTGCCGACCCCGACATCGCGGAGGCCGACAAGATCCTGCGCGCCTGCGTCCATTGCGGCTTCTGCACCGCAACCTGCCCGACCTATGTGCTGCTCGGCGACGAGCTCGATAGCCCGCGCGGCCGCATCTACCTGATCAAGGAGATGCTGGAGAAGGATCAGGCGCCGACCGCCGAGGTGGTCAAGCATGTCGATCGCTGCCTGTCGTGCCTGGCCTGCATGACGACCTGTCCGTCGGGGGTGAACTACATGCACCTCGTCGACCAGGCCCGGGTCAGGATCGAGCAGCGCTATGAGCGCCCCCTGGCCGAGCGGCTGCTGCGCCAGGTGCTGGCCTTCGTCCTGCCGGATCCGCAGCGCTTTCGTATCAGCATGTGGCTGGCGCGGCTGGCCCGCCCGCTCGCCGTATTCCTGCCGACGCCGCGGCCCTCGGCGACACCCGGCCTGATCCAGCGACTCAAGGCGATGCTGGCGCTGGCGCCGGACCGGCTGCCTGCGCCGGGGCCTGCCGCCGGCAGCGTGTTCGCAGCCCGCGGCAAGAAGCGCGGCCGCGTCGCGCTGCTCCAAGGCTGTGCCCAGCAGGTGCTGGCGCCGCGCATCAACCAGGCCGCCATCAGCCTGCTCACCCGCCACGGCATCGAGGTCGTGCTGGTGCGGGACGAGCAGTGCTGCGGTGCGCTGACCCATCATCTTGGCAACGACCACGATGCGTTGGCGCGGGCCCGCGCCAACGTCACGGCGTGGCAAAAGGAAGCGGCCGGGGAGGGGCTCGACGCCATCCTGGTGACGACCTCCGGCTGCGGCACCGTGATCAAGGACTACGGCTATCTGCTGCGCGAGGACACGGCGTTCGCCGCCGATGCGGCCAAGGTGTCCGCGCTCGCCAAGGACATCACCGAATACGTCGCCGGCCTCGGACTGGAATCGACTGCACGGCATGACGACATCGTCGTCGCTTATCACTCCGCATGTTCGTTGCAGCACGGGCAGAAAATCACGGGCCTTCCGAAAGAATTGCTTTCCAAGAATGGATTCGTGGTGAAAGATGTCCCAGAGAGCCATTTGTGTTGCGGCTCGGCGGGGACCTACAACATTCTCCAGCCCGAGCTTGCGGGCAGGTTGCGCGATCGCAAGGTCGCCAACATCGCAAGCGTCAAGCCGGACATGATTGCCGCGGGCAATATCGGCTGCATGGTGCAGATTGCCAGTGGCACGTCAGTTCCGGTCGTACACACGATTGAGCTTCTCGATTGGGCTACGGGCGGGTCGCGGCCGGCATTGAACGCGCGAGTTTGAGCTTTCAAGGGCTGGGCTTTCGTCCGCAGGTGACGGCAGAACGACGCCCGATCGACCATTGTTCGGCGGCAACAGGAGGACCACGATGGCGAAAGCGAAGAAGAAGAAAAGCAAGAAGGCCAAAAAGGCCAAGAAGGTTGTAGCGGCGAAGAAGACCGCGAGGAAAGCAGCCAAGAAGTCCGCGAAGAAGTCTGCCAAGAAAGCCAAGAAGTCGGCCAAGAAAGCTGCGAAGAAGGCCGCGCCGAAGAAGGCTGCGAAGTCGGCCAAGAAGGCTGTGAAGCAGGCTGCGCCGAAGAAGGCTGCGAAGAAAGCAGCACCGAAGAAAGCGAAGGCAGCTCCCGCGCCGAAGCCGTCAGCGCCGGTGGCGCCGGCTCCGGCTCCCGAGCCCGCTGCCGAGACGAGCTGGGCGATGCCTTCGTCTTCTGCGGAGCCGACGCCGGCCGACGGGCAAGGCTAGGCCGCGAGGCTGGCCTTGGACTGGGTCTTGGGCCGGGTCTTGGACTGGGTCCCAAGGTTCGGCGAAAGGCTGGGGCCACCCAACGACGACGACCGACAACAGCAAAGGCCGCGGCGGTGACGCTGCGGCCTTTTTGCATCGTCGTGATGGTCGGGGGGGCGGCGGTCGTTCTCGCCGTCAGCCCGATTCGTGGCGCGGACATCACTGCAGCTCGGTTCTCCGTAGTAACCCGGGCCGCCCAGTGCACTTTGGAATGCAAATAATGTGATCGAGAAGACACACAGCCTGACAACCTTTCGTGGAATCGCCAAAACGCCCAAAAAGTCGGCAGATGCCCGCGTTTTTTGCTTCACGGTTTACCCGCCCCAATCCAAATTGCCGCAGTTACGAATTTTTGAAGTCAGATCGTCTGCCCCGGGGGGCTTCCGGGGGACTGGCTGGTGAGAACTGGTGATGGGGATCGAAATGAAGAAAGTAGCTTTGTTGGCAACGGCGCTGGCAATGGTGACGGGTTCGGCTTTTGCGGCAGACATGCCGGTCAAGGCATTGAAGGCTCCGCCGCCGCCCGCCTTCGACCCCTGGGACATCGCCTTCGGCGGCGGTATCATGAGCGACTACATCTTCCGCGGCGTGACCCAATCCAACCACCAGCCGTCGGTCGCCGCTTATTTCGAGCCGCGCTACAACGTCAACAAGGACCTCCAGCTCTACGTTGGTACGTCCGCGGAGAGCATCTCGTTCCCGAACCGCGCTGCGGCCGAGGTCGACATCTACGGCGGTATCCGCCCGACCTTCGGCATGTTCGCCTTCGACTTCGG
This sequence comes from Bradyrhizobium sp. CB2312, assembly GCF_029714425.1. Lineage (NCBI taxonomy): Bacteria > Pseudomonadati > Pseudomonadota > Alphaproteobacteria > Hyphomicrobiales > Nitrobacteraceae > Bradyrhizobium > Bradyrhizobium sp. CB2312. The sequence continues at coordinate 1,331,391 of NZ_CP121668.1, forward strand.
TATCTGGGGTTACCTCTATCCGGGCGGAAGCTGCTTTGGCTCGCAAGGCACCCTCGCTCAGGGCAATTGCGGCAGCAGCCTCGACAACTCGGTGGGCCCGATCGGCCTGCCGATCAACGGCAATTTCGCCAAGAAGGACGCGAGCTTCTACGAAGTCTATGCCAAGCTGAACATCACCCTGAACGATCAGTGGGCGGTCGGCTTCAACGAATACTACTCGCCGAACTTCCTGAACCTCGGCGCCTGGGGCAACTACGCTTCGATCACGGGCAAGTGGACCGCGCCCAGCACGACCTTCGGTGCCAGCGGCGTCGGCATGTATGTGTCGGGTGAATTCGGCCGTCAGTGGCTCGGCACCTCCGACATCTTCTACGGCATCGCGGGTGACCCGCGGTATGCCAACGGCATCAAGGAGCCCAGCTACAACACCTGGAACATCGGTGTCGGCTTCACCTACAAGGTGTTCACGCTCGATCTGCGCTACTATGACACCGACCTGTCGAAGGGCAATTGCAACGCCTTCACCAGCGACTTCTCGGCCACCAACTCCAGCCCCGGCTTCGTCACCCCGATCAACGGCGGTGCAAACGCAACCACGGCGTTCGGCTCCAACTGGTGTAGCGCTGCTGGCGTCGCCAAGCTCTCGGTCGACCTGACGGCGATGAGCAACCTGAAGTAAGGTTCTTCCCGAGACGACCTTACGAGGGCGGCAGGGCAACCTGCCGCCCTTTTGCTTTGGGAGGGCTGCCGGAGTTCGCTCCGGATGACCTGTGCGGTCAGGTTCGTTGCCGCTACAACGTCATGGCCGGGCTTGTCCCGGCCATCCAAGTTGCAGCCCGAGGCAACAAGGACGTGGATGCCCGGGCCTTCGCCCCGGGCATGACGAGTCGGTGGAAGCGGCTATCCAAAAACGCGCGTCCCGAACTGGCGCGGGTGTGCCCACCTCAGCGCGCCGCGGTCGTCTCCGCCTGGGCCGCCTCGCCCAGGGTGTGGATATTGCCGTCCTGCACCATCATCACCTTGCGGGTGTGGAAGGCATCCAGCGTCGAGCGGTGGCCGATCGAGACGATGGTGGCCTGCGGCAGCTTGTCCGCGAGCAGCCGGTACAGCCGGGCCTCGGAGGGCTCGTCCAGGGATGCCGTGGCCTCGTCCAGGAACAGATAGTCCGGCGTATGCAGCAGCGCGCGGGCGAGCCCCAGCCGCTGCTGCTCGCCGAGCGACAGGATCCGGTTCCAGTGACCGTCCTCGTCGAGCCGTTTGGCCAGCCGCGGCATGCCGACCGCGTTGAGCGCCTCCGCGATCTTCTCGGGCGCGACCGTGCCGTGCTCGGACGGATAGATCACGGCGTCGCCGAGCGGGCCGATCGGAAAATACGGCCGCTGCGGCAGCATCATCAGCCTGGCCTTTTCGGGAATGGCGATGCTCCCGGTGCCGAATGGCCAGATGCCGGCGATCGCCCGGAACAACGTCGACTTGCCGGAGCCGGATGGCCCGCTCACCAGCACCCGCTCCGCCGGCTCGACCGTGAAGGCATCGGCGCTGACCAGCGGCTCGCCGTTCGGCAGATCCACCAGCAACTGCGCAAGGGTGATTGCCTTGCCACTCGAGCGCGCAACGCCGATGGTCGGCTCGCGCGCGGCGAGGGTGGCGGCGGAGCTGACCGACATCTCGAAGCCGTCGAGACGGGCGACGATGGCGCGCCATTCGGCGAGCGAGCGGTAGGCCGTGACGAAGAAGGACAGCGCATCCTGCACGCTGCCGAAAGCCGAGCCGGTCTGCATCATGTCGCCGAGCTGGATGCGTTTGGCGAAGTAGGCCGGAGCGACCACGACGTAGGGAAAGATCGTTGCCGCCTGGCCATAGCTCGCCGTGAAGGCGGTGAGGCGCTTGGTCCGGCTCATGATCGCGTACCAGTTGGCGATGACGAAGCCGAAGCGGTGCAGCAGATGTCCTCGCTCCGCGCCCTCACCCTTCAACAGCGCGATCTGCTCGGAATTTTCGCGCACGCGGATCAGGTTGAAGCGGAAGTCGGCCTCGAAGCGCTGCTGCTCGAAATTGAGGTTGATGAGCGGAGCGCCGATCCAGTGCGTCAGCCCCGTGCCCAGGACCGCGTAGACCAGCGCGCACCAGACCAGAAAACCCGGGATGACGATATCGGTGCCGTAGATGTGCAGGGGGGCCTTGTTGGACAGGCCCCAGAGGATGACGACGAACGATGCCAGCGTCACGATCGACGACAGCAGACCAAGGCCAAGGACGAGCGTTTGCTCGACGAAGTTCTTGACGTCCTCGGTGATACGCTGGTCCGGGTTGTCGGCCGGGTCGCCCTTGAGCTGCATCCGGTAATGCGTGGCGCCTTCGAGCCATTCGCCGAGATAGTGTTGCGTCAGCCATCGCCGCCAGCGGATCTGGAGCCACTGGTTCAGGTAAAGCTTGTAGACGGCCACTGCGACGTAGGTGAAGGCAAGGCCGATGAAGATCCAGACCTCCATGACGAACTCGTTGAGATCGTAGGCCTGGAGCGCGCTGTAGAACCGGTTCTGCCATTGATTGAGCAGCACGTTGATCGCCACCAGCGTCAGCTCCATCGCGATGACGACGCCGAGCAGGCCGCGGCCGGCCCATTTGTCTTCCGATCGGAAATACGGACCGGCGATTCGCCAGACGACCGCGAGCGTGGCGCTGATGTTCTTCACAGAGCAGGATCTCCTCGAGGGGGGTGTGCACAAGTGCCGGGAGTCAAATGGCTGCGGCCATGCGGAATTTGGCTGCGCTTAGACTAAAGTCGCAAGTTCTGCAATTTGCGTTGGCTTGTCGCGGCTCGCAACCTTAGCATGGGCTTCGACGGCGCGGGGTGGGGGCCTCCAGGATTTCGCGAGCTTGTGAGCGGACGGGAACCGCCACAATTTGCAAGGAATTCGCGTCCAGCTCGGGGGTTATCTTCCCAGCGTCAAGCAGGCTTGGCCGTCCACGCAAGGCCGCCTGCCACAACACATGCGTGGGGGAGGAAGACCATGTGGAATCAAATCTATGATCCGCTGCACAGCCCCGTGCTGTCGACGATCGCCGCGGCGGTGCCCGTCGTCACGCTGCTGGTCCTGATCGCGAGCGGCCGCGTCCAGGCGCATATCGCAGCCGTCATCGCCGTGATCGTGACCAACCTGATCACGATCTTCGTCTTCACCATGCCGGCGAACATGTCGATCCGCGCCTCGATCCTCGGCATCGTGACCGGCTTTTTTCCGATCGGCTGGATCGTCCTCAACGTCATCTTCCTCTACCAGGTGACGGTCTCTACCGGGCGCTTCGAGCTGCTCAAGCGCGCAGTTGGCGGCGTCACCGAGGACCGGCGGCTGCAATTGCTGCTGATCGCATTCTCGTTCGGCGCCTTCTTCGAGGGCGCCTCGGGATTCGGCACCCCGGTCGCGATCACCGGCGCCGTCCTGATCGGCCTCGGCTTCTCGCCGCTCGCCGCATCCGGCCTGTCGCTGATCGCCAACACCGCGCCGGTGGCTTACGGCGCGCTCGGCACGCCGATCCAGGGCCTTGCCTCGGTGACCGGGCTCGATCCCTACATCCTCGGCGCGATGGTCGGCCGTCAACTGCCGTTCTTCTCGCTGATCGTGCCGTTCTGGGTGGTCTGGGCGTTCGCGGGCTGGAAGGGCATGAAGGACGTCTGGCCGGCGATCCTGGTCACCGGCGTGTCGTTCGCGATCCCGCAATTCGTGATCTCGAACTTCATCAATCCCTGGATCGTCGACATCGGCGCATCGCTGATCTCGATGGGCGCGCTGATCCTGTTCCTGCGCGTATGGCAGCCGCGGCAGCTCTGGCTGTCGCCGGCCCTGCGCGGCCATGATGAATCGGCCGCCACCATGGCGACGGCCAAGCCGCTCGACAAGACGCCGTTGACGCAAAGCGAGCTGTTCAGCGCGCTGCTGCCGTGGATCATCGTCTGCGTCGTGATGCTGATCTGGGGCAACGGTGCCTTCAAGACCTGGGCGAACGGGATCTTCGTCTGGAACTATCCAGTTCCCGAGCTGCACCAGATGATCAACAAGATGCCGCCGGTCGCGCCGGCGCCGACCAAGGAAGCGGCGGTGTTCGGCTTCACCTACCTGTCCTTCACGGGTACGGGCATGTTGATCGCGGCGATCATCTCCGGCTTCCTGATGGGCGTCGGTCCGGGCCGGCTGCTCGTTGAATACGGCCGCACCATCCGGCTCTGCGCGATCTCGCTGATCACGATCTCGGCGATGCTCGCGATCGGTACCTTGACGCGGCTCTCAGGCGTCGACGCGACGCTGGGTCTCGCCTTTGCCGCAACCGGCGTGCTCTATCCCTTCTTCGGCACGCTGCTCGGCTGGTTGGGCGTGGCGCTGACGGGATCGGATACGTCGTCGAACATCCTGTTCGGCAACCTCCAGAAGATCACGTCGCAGCAGCTCGGCCTCTCGCCGATCCTGATGGCGGCGGCGAACTCGTCCGGCGGCGTGATGGGCAAGATGATCGACGCGCAGTCGATCGTCGTCGCCTCCACCGCCACCAACTGGTACGGCCATGAGGGCACGATCCTGCGCTTCGTGTTCTGGCACTCGATCGTGCTGGCCTGCCTCGTCGGCGTGCTGGTGACGTTGCAGGCCTATGTCTGGCCGTTCACGGCAATGGTCCTGAAGTAGCTGTCGGCGTCCTGCTTCAACGCCAATCCCCGCGAGGCTCGCCCTCGCGGGGATTTTTGCATCGTGCGCAGGCGAACCTTCTCAACGGCGCCGCCGTCTTATAGAAGGTGCCGCAAATCGGGTCGGTCGAGAGGTGTCATGGTTTCGTTCAAGCTGGTGGTGTGTGCGGCGGTTGCAATGCTCGCGACGTCCGGCCTTGCTCGCGCCGAGGAGGGCTTTCCGTTCGGCACCGAGATGACGCTGGAGGCGCTGCCGCAAGCAGGCTCGAAGCGGATTCCCAACATCGAGATCGGCGACAATGGCGAGGTCGTGCTGGAGCTCTGGTGCAAGGGCGGCAAGGGCCAGTTCTCGGTCGCCGGCAACACCGTGATCTTCGTGCCCGGCCAGATACAGGATCGGTCCTGCCCGCCGGCGAGAGCCCAGGCCGACGACGACCTCGTCGCAGCGCTCGGCAGCATCGAAACCTGGAAGCGCCAGGGCGACGTGCTGACCCTGATCGGCCCGAAGCCGCTGCGCTTTCGCGTGAACGGGAATTAGCTCTCTCGCGTCCCGGACAAGGCGTAGCGCGCAAGCGCTACGACGCAGAGCCGGGACCCAGTTTCTTATCCGCGACTTCGCTTGTGACTTCTGGGACCCGGCTCCGCAGCGCTTTCGCGCTGCGTCCGGGGCACGAGAGTCACGTCACTTCCACACCGACTTGTCCGCGTCCCACCGCTGGCCCTTCAGCTCCTTGGCGAGCGCCTCGATTGAGCCGTTGTCGTCGGGCTGATCGCCTTCCTCGTCGGCCGAAGCGTCATCCGAGAGATTGAGCTTGGCGGCGCTGCTCTCGTCGGCGGTGCTGGTCGCGGGGCTGCCGATCCACAGCATCAGCTTGTCGGTGGTGCCCGGCTTGTCGGGCGAGATCAGGCCTGCGACCTCGATCGTGTCGGTGAGCTCGAGCGCTGGGAAATCCTGGTTCGGCCGCTTGAAGACCAGCTTGAGCTTGCCGGTGGCCGGGTTGAAATTGTGCGACACCGGCTTGGCTGCAAGCGTCCTGCTCAGCACGCCGGCGACGGCCGAAGCGAGCTTGTCGCGGTTGACCTTGTCGCCCTCGCGCCAGTCGGCGGCGGGAATGCGGATGGTGCGATCCATCTCGGTCATCCCCGCGGTCCAGCCGGCCGCGGTGACGCCGGGCATTGCCTTGAACTTGCCGAGCAGCGCGGCTGCACGCTCCGGATCGACCGACATGTTGATGGTCTGCTCGCCGGCGCGCAGCGCGTCGCAGCCGACCGAAAGGCTTGCCAGCGTCACCTCGACGTCCTGGCCCTTCAGGCTCTTCAGGAACTCGGTCGCAGCATCCAGCTTGATCTTGACCGCGATCGCCTCCGGCGAGACGTCGGTGAAATCCTTCGGCTGCGGCGTGATGCCGTCGTCGGAGGTCTGGTTGTCCAGAAACTCCTTTTCGCTGAGATCGGAATTGTCCGGCGAGGTCACCTCGGTCACGGCCTGGCCAATCGAAATCTGGCCTCGGAATTCGAACGTGTCTCCGGTCGGCTTGCGCAGCAGCTTGACGCTGACCGGCGATTTCTCGCCGAGGCTCTGCGTCGTGCCCGTCAGGTTCTGGCCGGCGACCTGGAGATTGACGACGAAGCGGTCCTTGCGCTCCGAATTCTTCGCGATGGGATAGCAGACGTCGAGCACGGCCGCTGTGACGGTCTTGCCCTGGCGCGTTTCCTTCAGCACCACGTCGGCATTGCCGTCCATCAGCCCGTCGATCGAGGTGAAATAGCGCGTCTCGGTTCCGCCCGGCGCGGCGGCCTTCGGCGACAATTTCATCTGGGCGGATGCGACCTCGGGCGAGGCGGCGAGCAGAGCGGCCAAAATCATCGTCGGGCAAACCAGGAGAGCGCGCATCGCCGAAATCCTCGAAGGAACAGAATCGGCCGCCACCGTAATTGGTTTTGGCCGTCGGTTGAATTGCAAAGCGTCAGGGAGAGGATCGGCAAAAAAGAAGGCCGCCCGGAGGCGGCCTTCGTAGGCGCTGTAATGAAGGATGGGCTTAGAAGCCGCCCATGCCACCGCCGGCGGGCATCGCGGGCGCGGCTTCCTTCTTCGGCATCTCGGCGACCATGGCCTCGGTCGTCACCAGCAGGCCGGCCACGGAGGAGGCGTCCTGCAGCGCGGTGCGAACCACCTTGGCGGGATCGATGATGCCCTTCTCGATCATGTCGACATAGTCCTCGGTCTGGGCGTCGAAGCCGAAGGTCTCGGACTTGTTTTCCAGGATCTTGCCGACCACGATCGAGCCCTCAACGCCGGCATTCTCCGAGATCTGGCGGATCGGAGCTTCCAGCGCCTTCAGCACGATGTTGATGCCGGCCTGGACGTCGGCATTGGCGTTGGTGAGACGGCCGACTGCCTTCTTGGCGCGCAGCAGCGTGACGCCGCCGCCGGGGACGATGCCTTCCTGCACCGCGGCGCGGGTGGCGTTGAGCGCGTCCTCGACGCGGTCCTTCTTCTCCTTGACCTCGATCTCGGTGGCGCCGCCGACGCGGATCACCGCGACGCCGCCGGCGAGCTTGGCAAGGCGCTCCTGGAGCTTCTCACGGTCGTAGTCCGAGGTGGTCTCCTCGATCTGGGCCTTGATCTGGCCGACGCGGGCCTCGATGTCGGGCTTCTTGCCGGCGCCGTTGACGATCGTGGTGTTCTCCTTGTCGATCACCACCTTCTTGGCGCGGCCGAGCATCTTCACCGTGACGTTCTCGAGCTTCATGCCGAGATCTTCGGAGATCAACTGACCACCGGTCAGGATTGCGAGGTCTTCAAGCATGGCCTTGCGGCGATCACCGAAGCCCGGCGCCTTGACGGCGGCAACCTTGAGGCCGCCACGCAGGCGGTTGACGACCAAGGTCGCCAGCGCCTCGCCCTCGACGTCCTCGGCGATGATGACGAGCGGCTTGCCCGACTGCACCACGGCTTCGAGCACAGGCAGCATGGCCTGCAGGCCGGACAGCTTCTTCTCGTGCAGGAGGATGTAGGCGTCCTCGAGCTCGGCGGTCATCTTCTCGGGGTTGGTGACGAAGTACGGGCTGAGATAGCCGCGGTCGAACTTCATGCCCTCGACGATGTCGACTTCGGTGTCGAGCGACTTGTTTTCCTCGACGGTGATGACACCCTCGTTGCCGACCTTCTGCATCGCCTGGGCGATCATCTTGCCGATGGCGGCATCGCCGTTGGCCGAGATGGTGCCAACCTGGGCGACCTCGGAGGAGGCGGCGACGGGCTTCGCGCGCTTCTCGATGTCCTTGACCACGGCCAGGACGGCGCTGTCGATGCCGCGCTTGAGGTCCATCGGGTTCATGCCGGCGGCAACCGCCTTGGCGCCTTCGCGCACGATGGCCTGGGCCAGCACGGTCGCGGTGGTGGTGCCGTCGCCGGCGAGGTCGTTGGTCTTGGAGGCGACCTCACGCACCATCTGGGCGCCCATGTTCTCGAACTTGTCCTCGAGCTCGATCTCCTTGGCGACGGTGACGCCGTCCTTGGTGATGCGCGGCGCGCCGAAGCTCTTCTCGATGACGACGTTGCGGCCCTTCGGGCCGAGCGTCACCTTGACGGCGTTGGCGAGAATGTCGACGCCGCGCAGCATGCGATCGCGCGCGTCTCCGGAGAATTTGACGTCCTTGGCAGCCATGGTCTGCAGTCCCTCGTGTTGCGTGATGTGTCTTGGTTCGTGCTGTGCGGCGGAATGATGGATGCCCGGATCGCGCGATCCGGGCATGACATTCAGCGGCCGTTCAGGCGGATGGCCTTAGGCCAGCACGCCCATGATGTCCGACTCCTTCATGATCAGGAGCTCTTCGTTGTCGATCTTGACCTCGGTGCCCGACCACTTGCCGAACAGGACGCGGTCGCCCGCCTTGAGGTCGATCGGAATCAGCTTGCCGGTCTCGTCGCGGCCGCCGGGGCCGACGGCAACGACCTCGCCCTGGGACGGCTTTTCCTTGGCGGTGTCCGGAATGATGATGCCGCCCTTGGTCTTTTCCTCGGCGTCGATACGTTTGACCACGACACGGTCATGCAGCGGACGAAATTTGGATTTAGCCATGACGTTTCCCTTTGGAGGCTCGCTTCGGAAGTAGTGAATTCGGTGGGGCGGCGCTACCGTTCCTCCTCTTCCCGAGGATCGAACGGCGCGCTTAGCAATCGGGCTTTCCGAGTGCTAAGAGTGGCCCGGGAATATGGCTTGGCCGCGATCCTGTCAAGCAAAGGTGGTTAAGCGATTGGTGAGGCGGATATAGGATGGTGGCATTAGAAACTTGGTCGGGGCGCCCGCGTATTAAAGGACGTCATTGCCCCGGCGGCAGTTTTGCGCTTGGCTGCGGGAGGGGTGCGGCCATGGTCTTGTTCGGGGGAATGCCATGATCAAATCAGCTCGCGCGCGCACGGTCGCCAATCTGGCCGCTGCCTCTGGCCTGGCGTTGCTGCTTGGCGCCTGCGGCGGCGGCATGAGCCTGCCGTCGTTCTCGTCCTCCCAGCCGGCACCCGAGGCCGAGCCCGGCGCCGGTCCTGAAATGCCGGCGAGCATCCGTGCCGACGAAATCGTCGGCCGCTGGGGTCTCGCCTCGTTCCAGAACCCGGCCGACCGCGCCCGCACCGAGGCTGCGGCGAGGGCCCAGTGCAAGAACCCCTACGTGATCACCGCCGGCTCCTCCGGTGGCGTGATCATGCATCTGGCCGACCAGGCCACCCCGCAGGAGCTGCGGCTGAAGGGCTCGCCCAGCGGCAAGAACTATATCGGACCGGCCGGCCCGACCCCCGGCGAGCAGGACCGCGAGATCGTCTCGTTCGACGGCCGCGTCCTGATCACCCGCTTCATCGACAAGGACGCCGCCACCCGCTACGGCAACATGGTCTACGTCCGCTGCGCGCCACGGGCGTAGTCTCTCTTCCTCTTCGTCATGCCCCGCGAAAGCGGGGCATCCAGTACGCCGCGGCCTCTCGATTCAATCACTGCCGTCTCTGGAATACTGGATCGCCCGGTCTTCGCCGGGCGATGACAGCGGGGGACGCCGCCAAAAACAAAAACGCCGGCCCCTGGGCCGGCGTTTTGCTTTGTCCGTGTCTCGCGCGCTCAGTCGAACAGCGCGTCGATGTCGTCCTGCGAGGCGTGGCCGACGTCGCCGGCGAGCTTCGGGCCGTTGAGGAGCTTCTCGTCGTCGCTGCGCTGATCGACCGGCGCCGGCACATGGGCCTTGATCGCGTCGACGCCGCCCCAGATGTCCATCATCGCATTGATGTGCTGCTCGATGAACTTCATCGTGGTCATGACCTTGCTGATGCGCTGGCCGGTCAGGTCCTGGAAGTTGCAGGCTTCGAAGATCGAGATGACGCGTTCCTGGATGTCGTCGGCGAGGCGCTTCTGCTGGTCGGCCGAGTCCACCTTGGACATCGCGCTGGCGGCCTGGTCGATCGACTCGGCGGCTTCGAGGATCTGCTGGGTCGCCTGCTCGGTGCCGCCGACGACCGCGCCGAGCTCGCCATTGACCTTGGCCATCTCGCCGCCGTCGAAGCTCTTGCCGTGCAGCGTCGCGATTTCGCGCTTGGTGCGGTCGATGGCGTCGTGGATCAGGTCGAGCTCGACCTTCAGCTTCTCGCACTGCTCGATCTGCGCCCGGTAGGTCTCGAGCATGGTGCGGGCTTCGGACAGTTCGTGGGCCGTGGACGCGTCGATCGCCGCCATGGCCGCGCTGCCGGACAGCGGGGCAGCCACAACGCCCTTCGCCATCTGTGCGCGGATCGCGCGCAACTCCGCCATGATCTCGCTATGCATCGGGCCTGCCTCTTCGGTTACGTCAAGAATCGGCATCTCGCCACCGACGATATCTTCGACGCGAAAACGTTTGCGGTGAACAGCCATCAGGATACTCCCCCCACCTCACTCACGCGTCTTTGTAGGCAGAAGCGATTTAACACGAAGTTCACAGCCGGAACTGTGTTTGCAGACGCGCGCGACGGCGCGCAAAGACGCGATTAACCATGCGTGCGCGGCATTCATCGAAAATAAACGCTGATCGCCAAATTGCAGCCCCGTGTACGACGTGGTGAATCGAAACGCCCTTTCCGTTTACCAAACAAAACGGCTTTTGCTCTTTATTGACCACGTCGAGGAGCGCGATCAGCCATCAGCTCTCCATGACGCAAATGATCTAGACGAAACAGTACAGAGTACGTCGATGTTCAAGAAAATGTCTGTCGCGCTGCTCGGCAGCGCTTGCTCCTTCATGGCCGGCGCGAACAGCGCGAGCGCCTTCGACAACACGGTGCCGAACGACCCTCCTGCGGTGCTCTACGCCCCGCAGGTGCCCCCCGCGCCGGTGCGCGTTGCCTCCAATTCGAACATGGGCGGCGGCTTCATCGAGTTCCTGTTCGGCGATGGTCCTGGCCGCGGCCCGGCCTACGCGCCGCAAGCGCCGGTCTATCAGCAGCAGCCCGGCTATTACGACCAGCGCCGCCTGCCGCCGATGGGCGAGCCGCAGATGCAGGGCGGATATCAGCAGGGCGCGCTCCAGCAGGAAGCGATCGATCCGCGGCAGCGTCCGTTCGATCCGAGATTCGAGAAACAGATCGTTGACTATAGCGGCAAGGAAAGTGCCGGCACGATCGTGGTCGATACGCCGAACAAGTTCCTCTATCTCGTCGAGGGCAACGGCAAGGCGATGCGCTACGGCATCGGCGTCGGCCGTCCCGGCTTCACCTGGTCCGGCGTCAAGTCGATCACGGCAAAACGCGAATGGCCGGACTGGACGCCGCCGGCGGAAATGATCGCGCGCCGTCCGGATCTGCCCCGGCACATGGAAGGCGGCCCGGAGAATCCGCTCGGCGCCCGCGCGATGTATCTCGGCTCGACGCTCTACCGCATCCACGGCTCCAACGAGCCCTGGACCATCGGCACCAACGTCTCCTCCGGCTGCATCCGCATGCGCAACGAGGACGTCATCGACCTCTACGGCCGCGTCAACGTCGGCACCAGGGTCGTGGTGATGTGAGCTCTCTTAAGCTTCTCGCCTTGCGGGAGAGGGGGCATCGCAAAGCGAAGCCGGGAAGAGGCGAGCGTCTGACGTTCGAGATGAAAACGGCCGCCTCCCGGGCGGCCGTTCTTGTTTGTCACGCTATCGGGCAGCCTCACGCGTAATCGCTGCCGCCGTCGTCACCGCCGCCGAAATCGCTGTCGTCGGCCATGTCCATGTTGCCGTCGTCGTGATCGTCGTCGTAATTCTGGTCGTTGTTGTCGCGATCGTTCGAGGCCTGGTCGGAGAAGCCCTGACGGGAGTCGCGGCTCAAGCCGATGTCGCCGAGGCCAGCATCGCGCGCGAGCGAGCCGCCGGACTGATCGCCACTACCACCCCACGGACCGCCACCACCGCGTTCCTCGATGATGGTGGTGTCGCCGAAGGCCTGCTGGTGCCCTCCGCCCATCATGCCGCGGATGCTGGAGAGCAGCAGCGAGCCGCCGACGACGCCGGCCGCGGCTGCCGCGGCCGTGCCGAGGAACGAGCCGCCGCCACCGCCGACCGGCGGGGCGCCATAGCCCGGAGCTTGGCCCTGACCCGGACCTTGTCCGTAAGCCTGACCATAAGGCGGCTGGCCGTAGCCCGGCTGGGTCTGGGGCATCGCCTGGCCGGTGTTCCAGACCGGCCGCTGCTCACGCGGCGGCACGTTCGGAACCGAGCCGCGAGACTGGCTTCCGCCGAACAGCGTGTCGCGCATGGTGTCCAGGAAGCCGCCGGACTGCTGCTGCTGCTCGGGCGCATGGGCCGCTTCCAGCTCCTGGATGCGGTTATGGGCGCGCTTCAGCGCTTCGTCCTGCAACAACGTGGTCTGCACCAGGGCGTAGACCCCGCCGGGGGCCTTGCGCAGGCCGTCGGAGATCGCGGTGATCGCGTCGGGATCACGCGGTGCATTTTCCAGTTTCGAAAGCCGGTCGAAAAGCTCGTCAACGAGCTGGCGTTCCTGCGGCGTCATGATCAGTCTCCCTCGCGCAAACCAAGCGCGAGCAAGATGTAGGGTTCCATTGTGGCCCCAACAGTGCCGGCCATATTAAATTTCGGTATGCGACAAGCTGACCCGCGGCTTGTTTTTGGCCGGGTTCATCCCAGCGTGACGCCACTGTCCGCCAGCAGGCGCGCAAAGGCATCGCTGGCAAGATATGCGTGCTCGCGCTCGCGGACATCGGTCATCGGATCGAGGCCGGTGAGGACGTCATCGACGAAACCGGGATGACACATCACGAGGCCGCCGTCGGGGAGGCCCTGAAGGAATTGCCGCATCAACGCGCCGAAATCGGTAGCGCGCGTGAAATCATAGGCGCCGGCAAAACCCGGATTGAAGCCGAGGCCGGCGCTACCCGCCCGGCGGCGGAATTGCGCGCTGAGGATGTCGAGCACCATGGCCTTCGGTGAGGCCAGCCGCTGGGCAAGCGGCAGGTCGCGGCCGCCCTGGCGCACCCAGGCGTTCGGCGCGCCCTCGCTGACGGCATCGACAAAGCCGTCGCGCACTTGCGGAAAGAGTTGCACATGCTGGTGGCCGTCGACGAAGTCCGGCGCGCGGCCGAACGCTTCCACGAAGGCCATCAGCTGCGCCTTCACCTCGTTGCGAAAGAATTCGCGGTCGAGCCGGCGCGCAAGGCCAGCTCGCAGCAGCTTTGGAAATGGCATGAACATGTCGCCGTCGAGCGGGCGGAAATGCATGGTCAGCGGCCGGAACGGCGCCGACAGCGTCACGTGCAGTCCGATCGCGCCGCGCGGGTTCGCCTTCACGGAGGCCTGGAGCGCCTCGACCTCGCTGCGTTCGATCGCGGGGCCGACCATCATCACCGAGGTTGCGTTGAGACGGCCGCGTTCGATCAGGTCGCGGATGGCGCGGTTGACGCCGGGGCTGATGCCGTAATCGTCGGCGCAGAGCCAGATCCGCCGCAGGCTCGCGGCCGCGCTCATTCGGCCGCGGTCCTCTTGGCGGCGTCATCGGCCTCGAAATGCTTTTCGCTGTGCTCGGCGACGAAGTAGATCGGGCGCGCCTTCAGCTCGGAAAGGATCTTGCCGATATATTCGCCGACGATGCCGATCATGATCAGCTGCACGCCGCCGATCGTCATCAGGCCGACCACGAGCGAGGGATAGCCGGGGACCTGCTTGCCTGTCGTGAAGACCTCCCAGAGGATCGACAGGCCAAACAGAAAGGCGATGCCGGCGAGGATGACGCCGAGCAGGCTGGCGAAGCGCAGCGGCGCCACCGAGAACGAGGTCAGCCCTTCGATCGACAGGCCGAGCAGCCGCGCGGCGTTGAAGGTGGTGACGCCATGGGCCCGCGGCGCCGGCTCGTAATCGACGCGGATCTGGCGGAAGCCGATCCAGCTGGCGAGGCCCTTGAAGAAGCGGTTGCGCTCCGGCAGCTGCCGCAGCGCCGTGACCGCGCGCGGCGAGAGCAGGCGGAAGTCGCCGGCGTCCTCCGGGATCTTCTGGCGTGCGCCCCAGTTGATCAGCGCGTAGAAGCCATGCACGGCGAGCCGGCGCAGGAAGGTCTCGTTGTCGCGATGCGCCTTGGCGGTATAGACGACGTCGTAGCCGTCATCGATCCAGTGCCGCACCAGCTGCTCGACGAGAGCAGGGGGGTGCTGGCCGTCGCCGTCCATGAACATCACGGCGCCGAGCCGGGCGTGGTCGAGGCCGGCCATCAGCGCCGCCTCCTTGCCGAAATTGCGCGACAGCGACACCACCTGGATGTCGATCGCATCGGCCGGCAGGCTGCGTGCGATCGACAGCGTCGCATCCGCGCTGCCGTCGTCGACATAGACGACCTCGCAGGACAGCCGATAGCGCTGCCGCAGGGTCCTGGAGAGATCGCAGATGCGCTGGTGCAGGGCGGAAAGGCCCGCCGCCTCGTTATAGACGGGGACGACAATCGACAGCCCTTTTGCGGCGGCATTCGCTGCGGTGGTCGTCAGGGCGGAAACATCAGAGCCCAGCGTCATCGATCAAGGTTCCAGAGGCGTTCAAGGTCATCGGAGCAGCATATGGTAGCTGCCGTTTGCTGTCGCTACGCTGAACGGACCTGGGGCTCACTGCCGCAGGAACGCCTCGAGCCTGGCGAACAGCGGGTTTTCCCGGTCGAACACATAGTCGAGCGAGACCACCGAGACGGTCTCGGCGCCATGCTCGCGCAGGAAGCTGGCGAGCGCATAGAGCTGGCCCGGCGGGCAGTGCAGCGTCAGCATACCTGACGAGGTCGGGCCGCCGAACGGGGCTTCGACGCCGAACCGGCTGTGGGCCTCGCCGAGCAGGGCGTCGTCGCACTGGCGGAAGCGGGTCCGAACCTCGCGGTATTTGTTGGCCCGCGCTCTTGCGGCGATGTGATCGAGGATGACGCGCGCGGTCTCGCGCGCCTGCGGCGACCAGTCGGCGTCTTTTGACGCCACAAGATTGGCCTGGCTGCGCAGGATCACGCCGTCATCGAGAACCCGCAAGCCGTTGGCGGCAAGCGTCGCGCCGGTGGTGGTGATGTCCACGATCAGTTCGGCGCTGCCCGCCGCCGGCGCGCCTTCGGTCGCGCCCGCGCTTTCGACGATGCGGTAGTCGGTGATGCCGTGGTTCTGGAAGAAGGCGCGGGTGAGGTTGATGAACTTGGTCGCGACCCGCATTCGCATGTGATGCTGCTCGCGGAAGCCGGTGGTGACGTCGTCGAGGTCGGCCATGGTGCGCACGTCGATCCAGGCCTGCGGCACCGCGACGACGACGTCGGCATAGCCGAAGCCAAGCCCTTCGATCAGCGACACGCGCTTGTCGGCGTCCGCGATGTTCTCGCGTACCAGGTCCTCGCCGGTGACGCCGAGATGCGCGAAGCCGCGCGACAGCTGTGCGGCGATCTCGCTGGCCGAGAGGTAGGCGACCTCGACATTGTCGAGGCCCGCAATGGTGCCGCGATAATCGCGGGCGCCGCCGGCCTTCGACAGCTTGAGCCCGGCGCGGGCGAAGAACGCCTCGGTGTTTTCCTGCAGGCGGCCCTTGGAGGGAACGGCCAGAACGAACGGCGCGCTCATGACTTAAGCTCCCACCTTGCGGCCGATCTGGCTCAGCGCATCGATCCAGACCGAGAACCCGACCGCGGGGATCGGCTCGGCCGATCCAAGCTGGGTCATCAGCCCGTCATAGCGGCCGCCGGCGACCAGCGGCTCGGCGCCGTTGCCGCGGTGATGCAGCTCGAATTCGAAGCCGGTGTAATAGTCGAGGCCGCGCCCGAACGCGGTCGAGAAGCGTGTCTGCTTCACGTCGATGCCGCGCGCCGCCATGAAGCCGACCCGGCTCTCGAACTGGTCGATTGCGGCAGCCAGATCGAGCTTCGCATCAAGCGTGAGCGCGCGCAGCGCGGCGATGGCGTCGTCCGGATTGCCTGATATCGACAGGAAGCGCTTGAGCACGGCGATCGCCTCGCGCGGCAGCGCGCCGCCCTTCAGCGTCGATTGCTCCAGGAAACGATCAGCGATCTCCGCCGTGGTGCGGCCGCCGACATTGGTGGTGCCGGCGATCGACATCAGATCGGTGACGAAGGCCAGCGCCGCCTTGCGATCGGAGCCGGCGAGTGCGGCGAGCACGCCCTCATATTCGCTGCGGGTCGCGGTGGCCGCGGCCGCCAGCTTCTCCAGATCTTTCTCCAGACTGATCTTGCGGTTGAAATCCTTGACCAGGCGGCGGCGCCAGACCGGAAAAAGATTCAGCGCGTCGAGCAGCGCATTGAACAGCGCGACGTCGCCGGTGCGGATCTCGACGTCGCGGACGCCGAAGGCGCTGGTCGCTTCCAGCGCCAGCGCCAGCATTTCGGCATCGGCCGCGGCGCGGTCCTGACGGCCGAATGATTCGATGCCGGCCTGAAGGAATTCGCTGGCCTGGCCGCTGCGGTAGCGGAACACCGGACCGAGATAGCTGAATCCGGCCGGCTGGCCGGCGCGGCTAGATGCGAGGTAGTCGCGGGCGACCGGAATGGTGAGGTCCGGGCGCAGGCAGAGCTCCTCGCCGGAGAGGTCCGTGGTCAGGTACAGGCTCTTGCGGATGTCCTCGCCGGACAGATCCAGGAACGGCTCGGCCGGTTGCAGGATCGCCGGCTCGGCCCTGACATAGCCGGCCTGCGCGAACGACAAGAGCAGCGTATCCGCCCAGGCGGCGGAGCCGGCAGCATTTGAGGTGGCAGTCGCGGTCATCTCAGGGTCCATCGTCCCGGTAGAACCGGGCAGGGCAAGGGGAGGCGAATTGGCGCAGCCCTTAGCATGGCCCGAAAGCGGTTTCGACCTCCAATGGATCAATCCCTTAACGGCTTTGGAGCGGGGAGGCCGCAATCTCGCGGAAAGTACTTCAGGTATTTTAATACCTCGGAAACGCGAGGTGTGGCTTTCACTTGGTTTGGCCAGGGACGTCTATGCACACGTCATCGGTGGAAGCGAAGCCAAGTACTGCTGCTTCGAGCGCAGCGTGATCTGCGAACTGCTCGGTCAGCTTGAGAATTCTGCGCCTTTTGGCCCGGGTCCCTTATGCCGAGAAACCGCTTGATGAGTCTGAGTTCCTCGCGCCGCCGCACCCGAGCGACAGTCTCATTGCTGGTCGCTGATTTCGTCCGCCGCATGCGACTCCCTGCAGCAACCGCAGGGCTCGACGTCACATTGAGAAATTGAGCGCGGTGGGCAAGTCGTCGCATACTCATTTTGGGTATGGCGGATCAACCGTTTGCTGCCGCCTTCGTTTACAGTGTGAACATTGGTTTCCGATTCATGCGCAATGCTCCAGATGTTATCCGGGCGGTCTCGCGGCATACGTTGGCCTATATGCTGTTCTCGATCAGCGAGATGTTCCGGCATTACGACGAGTTCGATCCGCTGGACCTTCTGATCGTTCATGCAATTCTCAACGCGAACGTCATCAATGTGATGAACGACCCGTCGCTGGACGAGAGCTTCTCCAGCATTCATGCGGTCGAGCCTGATGCGATCAAGCAAGGTGTGTCGCGGGCGGCGCTCTCTCGCTTCCTCAGCCTGCCGCTCGAGACAGTTCGCCGTCGCGTGACAGGACTTAAGAGGCGAAAGATTCTCGCCGAGACCAAGGCCGGGCTCATCGTGACCGAGCAGAACGCTTTCAGGTTTGGAAACAATCACGAACTGCAGAAGACCAATATGTTGTTCCTGACCAAGCTGCTTCGCGATCTCAAGCGCGCCGGCATCAACGGGCCGGACGATCTGCGCGTCCGCAAGGGCGCTGCATCCACGAGGAAGGCGAAATAAGCGGTAGGATATGGATCGAAGCCGTCTCAACATCGCTCGCGACGGAGCGCAAAAAGTAGCGGCGAACGGGGTGCTGTCGTTCCAGGGGCTGCGGCCATCCTCAGCCCTCGAGCTTCAATCGTACGACTTCGATCATTTCGGCGAAACCGAGCGATATGCCGGCGCATCCAGCATGCCGTTGTCTGCCGGGACAACTGCCATCATGCGCGCCAGGCTCAGCCTGCCAAACATGACCCTCTCGCTGGTGAGGACCTTCCCGCGGATCATTCGCGGTTATGACCTGGCCCATGCCGTCGCCGTGGTGGTTCCGATGGATCATGTGACCGCGACCCGGATCAACGGGCAGACGATTGGCAGCTCGATCGTGATTCTAAAGGGGGTGTCCGACTGCCTGGTCTATGAGCCCGCGGGGCGCCTGATAGGTGTTGCGTATTTCAGTCCGCCCGGGCGCGAATCTTGGGCACAACTAAGCGACGGCTATCACCTGCTGAATACGGCACCTTGCATGCTCGCCGCTCTGCGCGGCTTGATCTCCGCGACGCTTGAAACCGCAGCCTATGATCCAGATTTCCCGGACGAGCCAGCCTCGCGAGGCGTCGTCGAGCAATCGCTATTCGGCGCCATCGATGCCGCAATCCGGACCGGCGTGAACAGTGCGCCTGTCCCATCCTTGACGAATCGCTATCGGCGGATCGTCGTGGACATGGAAGAGTCGATCCGGCGCAATCTGATGATCTGGCCCAAGACCACCGAACTGGCAGAGCAGATGGGCGTGTCTGTGCGGACTCTCCAGAGTGCGACGCTGGCCATCTGCGGCATGAGCCCGAATCGCTACAGCCGGGTCTTGCGCCTTTGGTCGGTGCGCAAGCAGCTGCGTGTCGGCCCGGCAGCGCGCAGTGTGAAGTCCTGCGCGATTGCGCATGGTTTCTGGCATCTCAGCGAGTTCGCGGCGAGCTACAGGGCAGCATTCGGAGAACTGCCGTCCGAGACCCTGCACCGGTCGCTGCGAGGGGAATAGGCTGGCGGCCGCAACTCACTTCGACTTCAGCGCATCAGGTGCTAGTCCCCGCCGCCGCCCCAATCGCCCAGCACCGCCTGCACCAGCGCCAGCGCCGCCACGGCGGCGGTGTCCGCCCGCATGATCCGGGGGCCCAGGGCCAGCCGGAGGATCTTGGGCTGCCGCAGCAGCAATGCCCGCTCTTCCTCGGCAAAGCCGCCTTCGGGGCCGATCAGCACGTCGATCCCCTGGCCCGCGGCCTGCCGCGCGTTTTGCAGGCTCCGGACGGAATTTTGGACATCTGCCGCCTCGTCGCAAAAGATCAGCAGCCGGTCGGCGGGGCGCTGGCTCAGGTAGCGCTCCAGCGGCACCGGCTCGGCGACGGTGGCGATGCTGAGGATGCCGCATTGCTCGGCCGCCTCGACGACATTGGCGCGCATCCGCTCGGTATTGACCCGGGAGGCCTGGCTGAACCGGGTCAGGACCGGTTGCAGCGTCGCGGCCCCCATCTCGATGGCCTTCTGGACCATGTAGTCGAGCCGGGCATGCTTGAGCGGGGCGAAGACGTAAGCGAGGTCGGCCAGCCGGTCCTGGGGTCGGGTCTGCTGCAAGATCACCAGCCCATCCGGCCGCTTGCGGCCCTCGATGGCGGCCTGCCACTCGCCGTCGCGGCCGTTGAAGGCCAAAACCTCGGCCCCGGCGGCCAGCCGCAGCACATTGCCGAGGTAATTGCTCTGGTCGCGGTCGAGCGCGACCTTGGCGTCCTGGGCGAGGGGAGCGTCGACGAACAGGCGGGGGGCGCGGAAATCGTGGGAGGGCATGGTCCAAAGGTCCGATTTGCCGGCGTTCTTAACCGAAAGCAGCACTTTCGGGGGTAAATATCGCCAAATTGGTGCGTCCCGACGCCGCGCTCTTGCCCTATTCGACGGGTTGTTAAGGGCCGGCGGGAATCGTAAAAACGCGAGCACGCTGGTTGCGCTTCAATTGGGAAGACGCCGAACCCCGTAAGCTCCTGCCGGAGAGACTATCTTGATGATCCGTCATTTGATGGTTCCGATCACTGCCGCCATGGTCAGCCTGGGCGCCGCGGGCGCCTATGCGCAAAGCGCCTTCCCGGCGCCGCTGCCGAACCAGGCCGCCAGCAGCTCGGCCTTTCCGCCCGTGAATGGCTCGGCCCCGACCGCTTCTGTCGGCGCGGCACCGCAATCCTCGTTTCCCGTGAATGGCGCTGCGCCCGTCGGCGGCGCCGGCGCCTTCAGCGCCGCTCCGCCGACGCAGGCCGGTCCCGGCGAGGACTGCATGAAGGCCTTCATTCCTCTGCGCGAGGAGGCCGAGAAGCGCGGCAAGTTGATCAAGGCCGCGAGCGACCGTCACGCTCAGCCGGACGAGGCCTGCAAGCTGATTCGCAATTTCAGCCAGGCCGAAACGAAGATGATCAAGTACATCGAGACCAACGCGGCGAAGTGCGGAATCCCGCCGCAGGTCGGCGCGCAGATGAAGGATGGCCACAAGAACACCGAGGCCATGGCGACGAAGGTCTGTAACGTTGCGCAGCAGATGCAGAACCAGCCGCGCGGTCCGGCCGGCCCGTCGCTGAGCGAGGTGCTGGGGTCGGGCTCGGCGCCTGAAGCCAACGCCGGCAAGAAGGGCGGCAGCACCTTCGACACGCTCAACGGCAACGTCCTCACCCGATGAGCGACACATCCGCCCGTGTTGCCGATTCCACCGGCAACTGGGTCGATACGCTCGCGCCACGATGGGCGCGACCTTACTTGCGCCTGTCCCGCTTCGATCGTCCGATCGGCTCCTGGCTCTTGTTGATGCCGTGCTGGTGGTCCGCGGCGCTCGCGAGCGGCATGGCACACGACATCCGCCGCCTGCCGCTCACCATTGTGCTGTTCTTCATTGGCGCCTTTGCGATGCGCGGGGCAGGCTGCGCCTGGAACGACATCACCGATCGCGACCTCGACGCCAGGGTCGAGCGCACCCGCTCGCGGCCGCTGCCCGCGGGACAAATCACCGTGAAGCAGGCGCTGGCCTTCCTGGTCGCGCTGGCGCTGGTCGGCCTCGTCGTGCTGCTCCAGTTCAACCGCTTTGCCGTCCTGACCGGCATCGCCTCGCTCGTGGTCGTCGCCGTCTATCCCTTCATGAAGCGCGTCACCTGGTGGCCGCAGGTCTTTCTCGGGCTCGCCTTCTCCTGGGGCGCGCTGATGGGCTTTGCCGTCACCTTCGGACGCATCGATGTCACCGCGCTGGTGCTCTATGCCGGGTCGATCGCCTGGGTGATCGGCTACGACACGATCTATGCGCATCAGGATGCCGAGGACGACGCGCTGATCGGCGTCAAATCCACTGCGCGACTGTTCGGCGCGCACACCCACCAGGCCTTGATCCTGTTCTACGGTCTCGCGGTGGTGCTGATCGGTGTCGCACTGGCATCAGGCGATGTGCGCTGGCCGGCATGGCTCGGGCTTATGGCCTTTGCGGCGCATCTCGCCTTTCAGATCGCGCGGCTGAATATCCACGATCCGGCGCTGTGCCTACGCCTGTTCAAGTCGAACCGCGATGCGGGCCTGCTGCTGTTCGCGGGATTGCTGGCCGACGCCGTCATGAGGGCGGCGTAGGCCTCGTAGGGTGGGCAAAGGCGCCCTTGCGCCGTGCCCACGATCTTTCTCAATTCGATGGAGGAGGTGGGCACGCTTTCGCTTTGCCCACCTACGGCACCTGTGATGGCCGTTCAATTCCGCGCGATGATCTCGCGTTCGCCGTGATGAACCGGCAGTTCGCGCGCGATACCGGTACGGCGACGCATCAAAAATTTCGGACGGCGGGTGCGGATCGCGTTGGCGCGGCGACGGCGGGCTGCGGGCTTGCGCGCGCCTTCGTCTAGCTGCGGCAGCGCGAAGAGCTCGCTCCAGATCGCCCAGGCCTCGTTGAGTTCTTCGCCATCGGCGCTGACCAGCAGCGGAACGGAGAGCGAGGGATCGCGATGCACGAGGACGAGCGCCTGCGCCTCGTCATTGCCGCGCAGCGCGACGCCCACGAAGTCGCTGACGCGCACGTTGATCGCCATCTGCATGCCGCGGACGGCACGGCGCAGCACGACTCGTTCGCGATGAAGCTCGATCTGCCTGGTGTGTCCGTCGGCGCGCGGATCGTGCGCATCGAAGCGGACCGGAAGGGAAAGAGGGTCGAGCCGCAAGGAGCGGCTCGACCCGGCGGGAGCGACCCCGCATGTTGCTGTTTGACGCCTCACGGCTTTCATTCTCCCCGCCGGGATTATGTTCCCGGTCGATGCGAGGACCTTAGCGCGGCCATTTCCGAAACCGCTTAAAAAGGCTGGTTAATCCAACCTCACCGCCGCGCATGATTGACAAGACCTTGGCGCGCATGATTGACGAGACGTTGCCTTGGCCGTGCGAATCTGAGCTTTTTGCGGGCTGAAAGTGCTTGAAGTCCGCACCATTTGGGCACATCTGGTGGTCAGGGCGCCGGTCGCCCCGAAACCTCCCGCGCCCCAACAGGATTTCGTTTGTGAACCCTTCACCAAGCTCGACGCTTTCGCCCCAGGGCTCTTCACAGGGCTCTTCAAAAGCCAATCGCGATCTGTTCGACCAGTCCGCGCTGTCCGATCTCGCACAGCGGCTGGTGGAGGCGGCGAGGCGCGCCGGCGCCGATGCGGCCGATGCGGTCGCGGTGCGCGGCGTCTCGCAGGGCGTCGAGGTGCGCGACGGCCGCGTCGAGGAATCCGAGCGGTCCGAGGGCGACGATGTCGGCCTGCGTGTCCTTGTCGGCCAGCGCCAGGCGGTGGTCTCGACCAACGACGTCAGCGGCGATGCCGTGACCAAGCTTGCGGAACGCGCGGTCGCGATGGCGAAGGTCGCACCATCAGACAAATATGTCGGTCTCGCCGATCCCGCGCTGCTCGCGCGCGATTTCCCCGAGCTCGATCTGCTCGATCCCGATGTGCCCGCAACCTCGGAGCTCGAGCGCCGCGCGCTCGCGGCTGAAGCCGCCGCGCTCGCCGTGAAGGGCGTGACCAAGTCGGGCGGTGCCTCGGCCTCCGCAGGCATGGGCGGCATGGTGCTCGTCACCTCGACCGGCTTCCACGGCTCTTATTTGCGCTCCAGCCAGGGCATCTCGGCCACCGCCATATCAGGCGAAGGCACCGGCATGGAGCGCGACTACGACTTCACCTCGGCGCCGCATGCCTCCGATCTGTTGTCGCCGGAGGTCGTCGGCCGTTCCGCCGGCGAGCGCACGGTGGCGCGCTTCAATCCGCGCAAGGTCGAGACCTGCAAGGTGCCGGTCGTGTTCGACCCGCGCGTCGCCGGCTCGCTGGTCGGCCATCTCGTCGGCGCCATCAACGGCGCCTCGATCGCGCGCAAGACCAGCTTCCTGAAGGACAAGCTCGGCCAGCAGCTGTTCGCCAAGAACATCCGCATCGTCGACGATCCCCTGCGCAAGCGCGGCCTGCGCTCGCAGAGCTTCGATGCCGAAGGCGTCGCGGTGAAGCGGACCGCGCTGGTCGACGAGGGCGTGCTGACGACCTGGCTGCTCGACTGCGCCACCGCGCGCGAGCTCGGCCTTACCACCACCGGCCATGCCCATCGCGGCGTCTCGTCCTCGCCCTCGCCGGGGCCGTACAATCTGCATCTCGAAGCCGGCACACCGACACCAGCGGAATTGATCGCCGACATCAAGCAGGGCTTCTACGTCACCGATTTGATCGGCTCGGGCGTCAACGGCGTCACCGGCGATTACAGCCGTGGCGCCTCCGGCTTCTGGATCGAGAACGGCGAGATCACCTATCCCGTCAGCGAGGTGACGATCGCCGGCCACCTGTTCGAGATCTTCAAGTCGATGCAGCCGGCCAACAATCTGGAGTTCCGCTACGGCATCAATGCGCCGACGGTGCGCATCGAGGGTTTGACGCTTGGCGGACGTTGACGCGCACTCCCTCGAAACCATCCTGACGCGTGATGCGGCGCTGCTGAAAGACACGGTGCGGGAGGCGGGCAGCCTCGCGCATTCGATGTTCCGCACCGAGCTGAAGAAGTGGATCAAGGGCGCGTCCTCGCCGGTCTCGGAAGCCGACATCGCCGTCAACGACCTGCTCGAGGCGCGCCTGCGCTCAGCGACTCCCGGCTATGGCTGGCTGTCGGAGGAGAGTGCCGACGATTCCACGCGGCTGTCGCGGCGGCTGACCTGGGTGGTCGATCCCATCGACGGCACCCGCAACTATCTCAATGGCCATGACGAATGGTGCGTTAGCGTCGCGCTGGTCGAGGATGCCGCGCCGGTGCTGGCCGCGGTGTACGCGCCGGCCAGCGACGAGTTCTTCTTCGCGGCCCGCGGCCAGGGCACCACGCTCAACGGCAAGACCGTTCGGGCAGCGGGCGGATCGGCGCTCGACTTCTCTCGCGTCGCCGGCCCGAAGCCGATGGTCGAGCGACTCAATACCGCCGGCGGCGACATCAGGCTGCATCCGCGAATCGGCTCGCTGGCGCTGCGCCTGTGCCGGGTCGCCGATGGCGTGCTGGATGCGGCTTTTGCGGGCGGCAACAGCCATGATTGGGACCTTGCGGCGGCCGATTTGATCGTGCAGGAAGCGGATGGTAGGATGAGCGACCTCTCCGGAGATCCCATCCTCTATAACCGCCGGGAAGTGGCGCACGGGGTGCTGGTGGCAGCGGGTCGCGATCGTCATGCGAGCATTGTCGCGCATTTTCGAAACCGCCCCTTAGCCTGAAGCGCTTTCGTCGTGCTTGTCGGTCACTGCTTTGCCGGGCAGCCCGTTAGGAACAGAACCCATGCCAGATAGTGCCCCGCAACAATTGCTGCATCTCGTCATCGGCGGAGAGCTCGTCGATCTCGAGCACAACACCTTCAAGAACCTGGACGACGTCGAGATCGTCGGCCTCTATCCGAACTACGCGACTGCCCACGCCGCCTGGCGGGCCAAGGCGCAGAGCACGGTCGACAATGCGCAGATGCGCTATTTCATCGTCCATCTCCACCGGCTGCTCGACCCTACCCAAGAATCGAAGCCGGCGCGTTGAAGAAACTGCTTCGCAATACGCTGCGAAGCAGCTGGTTTCAGCGTGCCGTCGGGATCCTGGCGGCCGAATATCTGCGCTTTGTCTGGCGGACCAACACGTTCACGTTCGAGCCGCCCGACGTCTATGACATCGTCGAACCGCAGATCCCGGCGATCTTCGCGTTCTGGCACGGCCAGCATTTCCTCACCCCGTTCATCAAGAACAAGGACTCCTACAAGGCCAGGGTCCTGATCTCGCGGCACCGCGACGGCGAGTACAACGCGATCGCCGCCGAACGGCTCGGCATCGGCACGATCAGGGGGTCCGGCGACCATGGCGGCGCCTTCCACCGCAAGGGCGGCGTCGGCGCCTTCAAGGAAATGGTGCGCACGCTTGAGGACGGTTGTAATGTCGCGCTGACCGCCGATGTCCCCAAGCGCGCGCGTGTGGCCGGGCTCGGCATCATCATGCTGGCACGGGAATCGGGGCGGCCGATCATGCCTTTCGCGATGGCGACCAGCCGATTCATCCGGCTCAAGAACTGGGACCGCAGCACCATCAATTTGCCATTCGGGCGGGGCGCATTGGTCGGCATCAAGGAAATCCACGTTCCGCCGGACGCCGACGCGGCCATGATGGAAACCCTGCGGCTCGAGCTGGAAGAAACCCTGAACGAGGCGACCCGCCGCGCCTATGCGCAGCTCGGCCGTCCGGGACCCGCAGATGGCTAGTTCGCTTCCGATGACGCTGCGGATGTATCAGCACCTGGCGAGCGGCCTGGTGCCGCTGGCGCCTGCGCTGATCAAGCGGCGGCTGAAGCAGGGCAAGGAGGATCCCGCCCGCGTCGGCGAGCGGCGGGGTCTGTCCCAGGACGTCCGTCCGCATGGTCCGCTGGTCTGGATCCACGGCGCCAGCGTCGGCGAGGTCCTTGCCGCGGCGGCGCTGATCGAGCGCCTGCGCGACCTCAACCTGCGCATCCTGCTCACCTCGGGCACCGTGACCTCTGCGGCCGTCGTCGCAAAGCGCTTTCCGCCCGACGTCATCCATCAATACGTGCCCTATGATTCGCCGCGCTACGTCGCGCGCTTCCTCGACCACTGGAAGCCGTCGCTGGCGCTGTTCATCGAATCCGATCTGTGGCCGAACCTGATCCTGGCGGGGGCGGCGCGCCGGGTGCCGATGGTGCTGATCAACGGGCGGATGTCGCCGCGCTCCTTCCCGCGCTGGCGGCGGATGCACGGCACCATCTCGGCGCTGCTGTCGCGCTTCGACATTTGTCTCGCGCAGTCGAGGACCGATGCCGAGCGTTTCTCCGCGCTCGGCGGCCGCGACGTCGTCACAACAGGCAATCTCAAGCTCGACGTTCCCGCGCCGCCGGCCGATCCCGCGAGGCTGGAGCGGCTGATGGCGATGACGCGCGGGCGTCCCATCATCGTTGCGGCCTCGACCCATCCGGGCGAGGACGACATGCTGGTCGCGGCCCATCGCAGCCTCGTCGGTTTCTTTCCGCAACTTCTCACCGTGATCGTGCCGCGCCATCCGGATCGCGGCTCCTCGATCGCGGGGGTGATCACGGCATCCGGTCTGAAGCCCGCCTTGCGCTCGCGCGAGGAACTGCCGACCGCCGCGACCGACGTCTATGTCGCCGACACCATGGGCGAGCTCGGCCTGTTCTACCGGCTCTCGCCGATCGTCTTCATGGGCGGATCGCTGATCCGCCATGGCGGCCAGAATCCGATCGAGGCGATCAAGCTGGGAGCCGCGATCGTCCATGGCCCGCACGTCTTCAACTTCGCCGACGTCTACGAGGCGCTCGATGCGAGCGGTGGCGCGCGCCAGACCGACACGCAGGAAGCACTGGTCAAGCAGCTCGGCCAGCTCCTGGCCGATCCCACCGTGCGCGACAAGATGCAGCGCGCCGGCGGCGGCGTGGTGGATCAGCTCGGCGGCGCGCTCGACCGCACCATGAGCGCGCTCGAGCCCTATCTGCTGCAGCTGCGGATCGAGATGGGAGCCGCCAATGCGTGAGCCGGCCTTCTGGTACCGGCCACGTTCCCCGAAGTCGCATCTCTTAAGCCCATTGGGCGCGCTCTACGGCGCCATCACCGCACGCCGCATGGCGCGCAAGGGCTTTGACGCCGGCATCCCCGTGATCTGCGTCGGCAATTATCATGTCGGCGGCGCCGGCAAGACGCCGACCGTGCTGGCGCTGACGAAGCTGCTGCGCGAGCTCGGCGAAACGCCGGTGGTGCTGAGCCGCGGCTATGGCGGGCGTTTGACGGGCCCGGTGATGGTCGATCGCGCGCGTCACACGGCCGCCGACATCGGCGACGAGCCGCTGATGATGGTGCGCGACGTCCCCGTCGCGGTCGCGCGCCGCCGTCTCGACGGCGTCGCGCTGGCGAAGTCGCAAGGCGCCACCGTGATCCTGATGGATGACGGCTTCCAGAACCCGCATCTGAAGAAGGATGCGTCGTTGATCGTGATCGACAGCGAGCGCGGCCTCGGCAACGGCAAGGTGTTCCCGGCCGGCCCCTTGCGCGCGCCGCTCAAGGCGCAGCTCGCGCGCACCGATGCGCTGGTGCTGATCGGCGACGGCCATGCCGCGGACGATGTCGCGGCCGAGCTCGAACGGCGCGGCAAGCCGAGGCTGCGCGCACGCTTGACGCCGGATACGGCCTCGGTCGCGCAGCTGTCCGGCAAGTCCGTTTTCGCCTTCGCCGGCATCGGCGATCCCGAGCGCTTCTTCCGCAGCTTGCGCGCCAGCGGCATCGATGTCGCGCGCACGCGCCCGTTTGCCGATCACCACAGGTTTTCCCACGACGAGCTCGTCCTGCTTGCGGCGGACGCCCGGCGCGAGCAGCTCACGCTGGTGACGACGGAAAAGGACCTCGCGCGCCTGCGCGGCCGCAGCGATGTGCCAGGCGGCATCGTGCCGTTCGCCGTGCAGCTCACCTTCGACGATCCGGCAACGCTGCGGCAGCTGATCAGCGATCACCTCTACAAGGCGCGCGAGCGGCTGTTTTCCAGGCGATGATATTGTAGATCGCGTAGTCTCGTAGGGTGGGCAAAGCGCAGCGTGCCCACCATCATCAGAACCATCCGGGTTGAAAGTGAGAGTCGTGGGCACGCTTCGCTTTGCCCACCCTACAGCCGTTACGGCTGCCATCGCGGTTCAGCACTCGGTCGTGCTCACCACGCCCCAACGGCTATCATTCCGATAATGGTCAGGCACGAGGCGCAGGCCACCATGAAGGTATAGCATTCGGGTGTATTCATCGCTTCCTCCCAAACTGCAGCCAATTGCTTGGCCATTGCTACGCGGGAGAGATCGCCGGTCTTGTCGGCGGTCTTGGAGCCGCTTCAATGCGGCGTACTGCGGCCGGTCTTGCGGTGCGCCTTCGTCCCATCCTCGTCAGCCTGATCCGCAGGAAGACAATTCGCTTCGAGAGCTTCGAAGCGTTCGGTTGCGATCAGAAGCTGCTTGCGCATCTCAGCGAGACGGGCGCGGCAATATTCACGATAGAGCAGGTCCAATATGGTGGGCATGATCACCCCCATCGGGCGATATTCGATTGACTGATGTTCCACCTGCAAATTTTCGAGGTGATCCTAGCCCGTCAGATGGCTCTTCGATATGAGCCCGTTCACAGACTGCGCCAATTCCAATGCTCAACGGCTTTTGGTTGACTTGATTGTCTGCGCGATAAAAGCAACAGGGCCAATTACCTAACATGCATGTTAGCAGCACTGTGTTTCACCAAGACTTCGTCAAACAACTTAAGCGCGCCGAATTGCAACAAAGAATCCAACTACAGCGCGAAATGACTCACCATTGAGTGCACGCGCCGTTCGATGCAACGCAGACCGGCATGATGAGGTCATTTGTCTGTGAGACGGGCGGTTCGAGCGAGCGCGAATACCGTCGGGACGCCGGTACTTTCATCGCCATGCCTCGAGATCGCGCCTTCGCTTTGTCCATCCCGCGGCAGCCGGCCATTCAGGTGACATTCATCGCAAGGCGCCTATCGATGTCGGACGTTCGGGAGAATTCGATGAGATTGCCGTCCGCAGCCTTTGCCGCGAGCTTTGTGTGTCTGATCATTGCGCCGGTGCTGGCGCAAACGCCGGCGCCTGCGCCAAGTCCGACCGCCACCGTGCCGGTTCCCGCGACCAAGCGCGTGACCTGTCTTGCGACGACGCAAAATTTTAAGGGGCAGGAGAAGCGCGACCAGATGCAGCTCTGCATGGCGCAGGCGCGGCTCGATTGCCTGAAGCAGGCGATCGATCAGAAGATCGTCGGCGAAGCGCGGAAGAGTGCGATCAAGACTTGCGTGGGCATGGATGGTCCCGAGCCACAATAGCGGAGCGATGCCACGAGACCGGTGCCATAGGGTGGGCAAAGCGGCTTGTCCGCCGAAGCTCGGAGAGCGAAGGCGGAAGCGTGCCCACGTTGCTCGTCGTGATCTTGAAGAGATGGTGGGCACGGCGCTACGCGCCTTTGCCCACCCTACGAGATCTATGAAATCACGCTCACGGCTGCTTCAGCGCGCCCGGAAAGTGCCGCTGCAAGACGGCAGCAGGCGTGGCGTAGGCTTCCTGCAAATCGACGCTCCAGTATTTCAGCTCGTCGAGCGGAATGCGCGTGTCGGTGATGGCGCAGCGCACGAAGGTCCCCGGCGAGATCACGCGGAAATCGCCGTCGAGATACTGCACCTGCGCTTCGCCATGGCCCGAGGGGCCGAACTTGTTCAGCACGGTCGAAAGTCTCCGTGGAGGGGGCCGCTCCGGGGAAAACCCGGGAGGGCGATGTGTTGGACGGGATGTAGCATAGATAGGGCGGCTTGTCCGCCCGTTAAACCCACCGGTTTGTGATGTTTTGCCGCCGTTTCCCCGTGATAGTGCTGGGCCGAAGGATAGTGACGCAGACACCGATGCGCCTTCGACTGACCGCCCTGTTCCTGATGCTGCTGATCCCGGCCGCTCATGCGTCGCCGGCGCCGCAGCAGGTCGACATTCCGCTGTCGTCGGGCGTGCTTCATGCGCAGCTCTACAAGCCCGAAGGCGAGGGGCCGTTCCCGACCGTGATCGCGCTGCATGGCTGCGGCGGCCTCGGCAACCATTCAGAGCCGGTGCTGCCGCGCTATCGCGACTGGGCCGAGCACCTGCTCAAGGCTGGCAATGCCGTGCTGCTGCCCGACAGCTATGGCTCGCGCGAGCTCGGCCCGCAATGCCGCGTCAAGGAGATGCACGTCAAGGCGCGGCGCGAGCGCGTCGCCGACATCGCGGCGTCGCGCGCCTGGCTGATGAAGCAGACCTGGGTGGCGCGCAGCCGCGTCAGCCTGATCGGCTGGGCCAACGGTGCCAGCGCGCTGCTCTGGGCGGTGCGGCCGCAGGGCGGCGCGCGCGACGCGAGCCCGGATTTCCGCGCCGCCATTGCGTTCTATCCCGATTGCCGGATTTCCGCTGGTCTGGGGTGGAGCACGCGGGTGCCGACCCTGGTTTTGATCGGCGGCAATGACGATGTCTCCTCGCCGCCGGCCTGCCGCCAGATGGTGGACGGCGCGCACGGGCGCAGCGCGCTCGCGCGCATCGTGGTCTATCCCGGCGCCTATCACGATTTCGACCGCGCCAACACGCCGCTGCACGCGGCCGCTGCGAGCGGCGACGCCGCCGCACCCGAGCATGGCCATCTCGGCACGGATTCCGAGGCGCGCGCGGAGTCGCAGAAGGAGGTCGCGGAGTGGCTGGCGCGGTAAGCGGGGCCGCCCGAGGAACAAGGTGAGGCGGACAGCCCCGCATCGACCACCGCCCTGCACGGAGCCTGATGGCCGACCGGGAATCTACGGATCGCGCGCGGTACGAGTTTCAACAGGTGACGGCGCCATCATTCGACCACGATGTCGATTAAACGCAATCCTCATGCGCAATCGCATCACTCTCTTCGCCTCCGCCCTGATCGTCTTCACCGTCGCGGTCTTCCTGTTCGAAGCCCACGCCGGCGCCCCCATGCGCGCGCCGGACCATTGCGGCTTCTGGACCACGATCGACGCGGGATTGTCCTGCCGCTGAAGCTCAGCCTGCTAGTCCCGTCACCCTGAGGTGCTCGCCTCTTCGGCGAGCCTCGAAGGGCGACGGCCCGGCTGCATCTCGGCCGTACATCCTTCGAGGCTCGCTACGCGACACCTCAGGATGAGGGTCTGACATGACGGGGCTGAATGGGCTACGCACTGCCTCCACATCGTCATTGCGAGCGTAGCGAAGCAATCCAGAGTCCCTCCGCGGAACGATTCTGGATTGCTTCGTCGCAAGGGCTCCTCGCAATGACGAGGATGAGAGCGCTCGCCAAGCCACCTCGAAGCCGCCCCTCGCACCTCAGAACAAGCTGCCCTGATCCACCGGCTTGCCGACGCGCTTCGGCGCGGGCTTTGTGTCCTGCGCGGCCGGCTTCGGCTGCGCCGGCGCGCGCTTTGCCGTCGGGACGGTGCGATCCGCATCCGCGGTCGCGCCGACGCGGCCGTCCGCAAACTCGATCTCGACACGTGCGCCGGGACCGATCGAGTCCGCCGCATGCACGGGATGGCCGGCCTCATCGCGCACCAGCGCAAAGCCGCGCGCGAGCACGCTGCGATAGGACAGGGCCGAGAGCAGCTTGCCGCTGTTCTCGACGCGGGTATCGAGCCGGTGCAGCAGCGTTGCCAGCGCGCGCTGCGCGCGCTCGGCGAGGCGATGCGTGCGCTCGCGCTGGCGCGCAATCGCGTTGCGCTGCGCCTGTGCATTGGACAACTTTGAAGCGCGCAGGCGCACCTCGAGCCCGGCAAAGCGGTCGCGCCGCTGCCGCAGCAGCGAGCGTGCGGACAGGCCAAGCCGCTCGCCGCATACGGTGAGGCGGTGATCGGCCTGAGAGATCTGGCCGTGCAGCACCCGCAGCGTCAGTTTTGAACTGGCCGCGGTAAACCTGCGGAAATGCGCATGCGTGTTGGCCTTGAGACAGCGGGGCAGGGACGCGCCCGCCGAATCCAGCCGCTGCCGCGGGATCGCCAGCAGATCACCTGCCGCCGGCAGCGCACGCGCGGCGGCACGCAATTCGCTGCGACGGCTCTCCTGGGCGCGCTGCCAATAGGCGCGGGTGCGGCGACCGAGATCGGCGACCTCGACGAACAATTCGCTGCGCACGGGGACAGCCATCTCGGCCGCCGCCGTCGGTGTCGGCGCGCGCTTGTCGGCGACGAAATCGATCAGCGTGATGTCGGTCTCGTGGCCGACCGCCGAGATCAGCGGGATCATGCTCTCGGCCGCCGCGCGCACCACGATCTCCTCGTTGAACGACCAGAGGTCCTCCAGCGAGCCGCCGCCGCG
Organism: Bradyrhizobium sp. CB2312; assembly: GCF_029714425.1. Lineage (NCBI taxonomy): Bacteria > Pseudomonadati > Pseudomonadota > Alphaproteobacteria > Hyphomicrobiales > Nitrobacteraceae > Bradyrhizobium > Bradyrhizobium sp. CB2312. Next base: position 1,363,764 of record NZ_CP121668.1, read on the forward strand.
CGCCACGATCAACACGTCGGGGCGCGGGATCCTGCCACCCTCGGGGAGCGCATTGAAGCCGCGGATCGCGGCCGCGACCTGCTCGGCCGAGCCTTCGCCCTGCACCTTGACCGGCCACACCAGCACGCGGCGGGGGAAACGGTCCTCGAGCCGATGGAGGATGTCGCGGATCACGGCGCCGGTCGGCGAGGTCACGACGCCGATCACCTCCGGCAGCCACGGCAGGAGCTGCTTGCGCGCCTCGTCGAACAGGCCTTCGGCGGCGAGCTTCTTCTTGCGCTCCTCCATCAGCGCCATCAGCGCGCCGATGCCGGCCGGCTCCAGCGCCTCGATCACGATCTGGTATTTCGAGGAGCCCGGATAGGTCGTGAGCTTGCCTGTCGCGATGACCTCGAGCCCCTCCTGGGGCTTGAAGCGCATGCGGCCGTGCACGCCCTTCCAGATCACCGCCTCGATCTTGGCGCTCTCGTCCTTGAGCGCGAAATAGCAGTGGCCGGAGGAGTGCGCGCCGCGAAAGCCGGAGATCTCGCCGCGGACCCGGACATGGCCGTAGGTGTCCTCCACCGTCCGCTTCAGGGACTGTGAGAGCTCGGAGACGGTGAATTCGGGCGCGTTGTGAAGTTGTTCCGCAGGCGGCATCGGCAATCGATTCGGCATTTTGGGGTCAGACCCGACGTTAAGGATTTTCGCCGCGCAGTGCCAATCCGGGGATTGATCGAAAGAGTACTCTGTATTATAGAGTTCTCTATTGTTGATGAGTTTGAGGAGGTGAGCCATGGCGATCCGGTTGCTGCGCGGCGTTTTGAACGGACTGAAATGGGTTCTCTGTGCGGTCGGCGGCGTGGCGCTGATCCTCGCCGCCATGATCGCAACGCCGCTGGAGCGGCCTCCCGAACTGCGGTCGGTCTCCGACTCCAGCAAGGGGATCGACTGGTCCACGCTGCCTCCGCTCGAGCGCTTTCAGGCCCGCGACGGCACCTGGATCGGCTTTCGCCACTACGCGCCGAACGGTCCTGCGACCGATCGCGGCGCGATCTTCATCCACGGCTCGTCCGGCTCCAGCGGCACCGTCAATCACGCGCTGACCCATGCCATCGCGGCGCGCGGGGTGGAGACCTGGGCGCTCGACATCTGCGGCCACGGCGGCTCCGGCACGCGCGGCGATATCGGCTATGTCGGCCAGCTCGAGGACGACCTCGTCGATTTCGTCGCCCATGTCCGCAAGAGCGCGCCGGATCTGCCGCTCACCCTGGTCGGCCACTCCGCCGGCGCCGGCTTCTCGCTGCGCGTTGCCGCCACCCCGATCATGCAGGACATGTTCGTGCGCACCGTGCTGCTCGCGCCCTATCTCGGCTACGACGCGCCGACCAACAAGCCGCATTCCGGCGGCTGGGCCAATGCCGACGTGCCGCGCGTCCTGGGTCTCGCCGCCCTGCGCAAGCTCGGTATCGACTGCTGCTCGCAGCTGACGGTGCTGGCCTTTGCGGTACGGCCGGACTTCGAGAAGATCCTCGTTTCCACCTATTCCGACCGCCTGATGCGCAATTTCGCCACGCGCGGCTATCGCGTCGATCTACCCGCTGCGACACATCCGATCACGATCTTCGGTGGCGCGGAGGACGAGATGATGATCTCCGACAAATATGCGGAGACCGTGCAGGCGATCAAACCGTCGGTTGACGTCAAGGTGCTCGACGGCATCAACCACATGGGCATCGTCACCAATCCGAAGGCGATCTCGGTCATCGCCGACGACGTCGCAACGCGCGGGGCAGGGCAGTCATGATCGACAGCAAGGAAGCGTCCGCAGCGCTCGCCGACATCGACGACATCGTCCAGCGCGTGAAGCAATCCCAGCTCTACGAGCTGGCAAGCCAAGCAGCGGTCTGGTGGGGCGTGCTGGTCTTCGCGGGCAATCTCGTGACCTGGCTCTGGCCGGTCTACGCGGCCTACGCCTGGGTCGTGGTGGACGTGTTGGGCGTCGGCGGCCTGGTTGCGCTCCGCCTGCTCAATCCGCCGCATCATCCCCATGGCGCAGCCTTCGACATCAGGCTGGTGCTGGTTTTCGTGCTGTTCTTCGCCTTCGGCTATCTCTGCACCAGCGTGATCGGCCATTTCGGCCCGCGTCAGCTCGGTGCGTTCTGGCCGCTCTATTTCATGCTGTTCTATACGCTGGCCGGTCTCTGGTTCGGCTACGCCTTCGTGGCGATCGGTCTTGGCATCGCCGCGCTGACGCTGATCGGTTTCTTCTACATCGGCGAGGCGTTCCCGCTGTGGATGGCCTTCGTCAATGGCGGCGGCCTGATCCTCGGCGGGCTCTGGATGCGGCGGATCTAGCGGATGGCCGAGCTCGACGACATCATCCATCAGCCGCTGCGATTGAAGATCATGGCGGCCTTGAACGCATTGCCTGCGACGGCCGGGCTGGAATTCGCGCGCCTCAAGAAGCTCACCGGCGCCACCGACGGCAATCTCGGCGCCCATATCGAGACCCTGGCCAAGGCCGGCTACGTCTCGGTCGACAAGGCCTTCGTCGGCAAGAAGCCGCAGACGACCGTCACCGCCACCGCGACGGGGCGCGGCGCCTTCGCGCGCCATGTCGCGACGCTGCAGGAGATCATCGCGGGGAAGCAGGTGTAGTCTATCGGCAAGGCCGGTACTGTTGGGTGGGGGACTGCCAGCGGGCCACTCATTGTAAACCTAGCGTTTTGGGAGCGCCGGTTAGATGTCTCGTAGCAGGCTTTTGGAGGTCAGCGCGTTGGCTGGATCAATCATGCTCGTGTCCTAGAACCGGAGCGCCCGGCCGCCAGCCTGCTCAGCCAATGCTACGAATGCTTCGCGCGCGGTGATGCACGGGACTTCAGCGCCGCGTCGCCTCAATCACACTTTGCACAGCGAATCTCGCGGATGCCACCTTGTTGTTGTCGCGGATCGCGTCGAGGATAAACGCCTGAGCGTATCTCTCCAGTTCAGGCGACAGGACGATCCGCTGTCCTTTGTGCACGAGGTCTCCGCGGAGGTCCATCAAGGCGAGTACCTTCTCTAACGCGGCCTTATGTAACTCTGAATCTTTCCGATATAGGCGGCTAAGATAGTTCTTTATGTTCTTTCCCGTTAGAATTTCGAGCGCCGTGACATAAGAAACTACTTTTGAGGCGTTGTCGTTTGCCGAGAACGCTGACCCAGCGAACCAGAGCGCGGCATGGGTCCGATTATTCCGCGCATCAAATCGAGTGTCTGGATTGTCATCGGCGAACTTTATTGGTGCCCAATCGACAGGGGACGGACCAACAACGCCGAGCGCTCCGCTGAGGAACTTTTTGCGAGTAGTGCAGAAGTAGGAGGAGAACAGGCAGCGACCAAGCAAGACATTCCCGGACAGTAGCGAGATTAGCCCAAGCGCATCAAACGATCCTGTGAGAGCGGGTGCCTCACGATCATGATCAGATTGACGAGATGCCAATATCATCAACGTCTGATCGCTTAGAATGATCTTGCGCGCAGTGACGTGGATCGCGCCAGCTTCCGCACTGTACGAAAAAGATAGCGTCTCGACCGGAATTGAGAACTCTAACTTGTCGTCGATTGTTACGAACTTAATCATGCCATCGTCGGGTAGTTCGACGGAGCGAGGGAGATATGCTTGCACAAATTCTTGCGTAAAATCCGGGCGACCACGCCATGAGTAGGCTCTTACGTGAAATACTCCATTATCATCCTGACTAGGTTCTGATTTTGGAAAGGCGGTCAGGGTGTCAGCTAGATGAACTTCAAACGCCGAAGGCTCATCCGCGAACCACACCCAAAATCGATCTCCAACCGTTGCCCGGTTTGTTGGCTCCTTTGGATTTCTCTGGTCGATTGATCCGGTCGCGCCCATGATTCTGCCGTTGCTATTTTCCTTAGCGTCACCGCCTGCCGATGCGCTTGGCGAACGCCTCTCGCAGCGGAGCGAGACTCTTGTCCGGACGCTCCGCCAGCTTGCGTGCTCGCGCGTGCCTTCGCACGATCTGCGAGCCCATTTTGCCGCACCGTCGCTTAAGGCCATCCACCTTTGAGCAAATGGCACTTCTTGTATTTCTTGCCGCTACCGCAAGGGCATTTTTCGTTCCGACCGATCTTTGGATTCTTGCCGGCCTGCTTGATCAATGACTCCAACGCATCAATAGATCGCGCCTGTGGCATGTTGGCGGTGGCGGCGTCCATCGCGGCATCCTTTTCCCAAGGAAATTCGATCAATCCACCAAAGCGTACAGTACCGGAGCCGGGCTCCAGGAGTAAACCCGCCCATCTCCCAGCCTTCACGCTGTACTTGCGCAACTCGCAGTGGCGTCGAAGTCTTTCATCCGCGATTCCATTCGGCAGGTTGTTGGTATGAACGGTGATGCCGCTTGCCGCTTCTGAACTCGCGACCGTGATGTCGTGGTGCTTTTTCTCCTTTGCGGCGGCAGCAACTATTGCATCGATCCCTCGGCTTAGCTTTCTGACACTCTCCTCGCCAAATTTCAGCAATTCGAGGCCGACGCCAATGGCCGCCGGCTCAGAGCGGCGCTCGATCTGATTTATAATGCGGCCAACTGCCGTCTCTTTGAGAACGGTGAGGATGCCCGGTGGCACCTTCTCACCCGGCAAGCCATCGCGGCGAGCCGCCATCGCAACGTCCAGATCGACGCTGAGATCATCTTCGAGCGCGATGAAGTCGTTCTCGCCAAGCCACAGATTGCGTTTGAGGTGAAATCCTAGCGCGTTGATCTCATGCGTTCTCGCCAGCTCTTGCGCGCAACTCGAGATAGCTCAAAAACCGCAAGGGAGTTTCTAGAAATTCAGTGACGACGTCGATAAAGAATACGTCGCACACGAGCGGAGTTTGGATGACGCTCGTTGTCTTGAAGGAAAGAAACTGCCGAGCCTGAAAGCTTAGAGCGGGGTAATGATCAGATACAGCGCAGATTGGATAGACCTGCTTGAGCGACGGAAGCGCGATCTCATTTCCTTCAGAGTCAGTGAACGTCACCGAATTGCTGATTAGCTTTTCGCTGCATAGCATCGCTTGGTCACAAGCATCCTGCACAGCGCCTTTGAAATCGGCTCGAAGCTGAAGGTCGTTTCCCTTGCGTGCAGCCAAAGTAAGCTTTTTGGACTTTGACTGCAGAACGATGGCGCGATCTCCGAAGAGAACGAGCGTATCGATCTCGCTGACCTTCTTCTTGCGTGCCTTCGTTTCCCAGATGTCGACATTTCGGAGCACTTTGGTGCTGCCGAACACTCTCTCCAGTCGATCGGCGGTAAATTTTTCTGCGAATAGACCGCGATTTGTCATCGCGGTCGCCTCATAAGGCTTGTCGGCCGCCATCCAATAAAACGGGGTTTCGTACAACGCTTCGGCGAGGCTCGCATAGAGAAAGAGAGTATAAGTCCCGTCCTTTTCCTTAAGGATCGGAAACGCATTTACAGCATTGAACTCATGGAGCGCGGTAAAGGTTGGGTTGCCGTCATCAGGAAAACAAAATGCAGCAAGCACCGCGTCAACTGTCGCGGGATGAATACCGGCACCAGTGACGACATCGGCCGCTGTGAATCCGAATCCACCCAACATGGTCCATTGTTCGGTCGGCAACCCTTTTAAGCTCTTGAGGGTCTTCAACAGATTTTCGCTAAGAAATTCAGAGATCGCGGTGACAACCTTCTGGGCGTCTTCTGCAGAGAACCCCTTATTCTCGGCCAACCACGTGCCATCCCTGCCATACTTCAAAACGGACAAGTCGCGGTATTGCGATGAATAAGCAGACTCCGCGCCATAAAATATTGGCTCGCGCAACAACGCCGCCCCGGTAAAGGGATTGGTCGATCCCGAAGGATCAGCAAAAGCAGCGGCCAGCGCCGCCCTTGCGGGTTCGTTTAGCGCTTCGTGCAGCTCCTTCAGAAGTACTTCTGTGCGTTCAAGATACGACTGGAGTGTCTTCTCGTCAGGGAGCGTCAGGTCGCGTGGCGCTCTAAGCATCAAGCCGATGAGCGTCGAGATTTCGGTGCGGATAAGTCGGTCGAGCGAGAACAGCTTTGCGTAATCTTCACCACGAATTACGTCGCCAAAGCCGATAACGTGATCTCGGTAGCAGAAGTGCGCGATAGCGTGAATGTAACCAGGGCTTACGCACAGGGCCGCGAGATCATCGAAGATCGCTTGTTCTGGGCGAGGGAGAAGAGCTCGAGGAATTGAAACCATGTTGAAAACTCAAGAGCAAGGGGCGGCATTCAGAATGATCAATTAAGAGTTGTAGCTCGGTGATCCGGCAGAACCAAGCCGGTATGCCCCTTTGCGTCACGGCGCAGGGCCACATGCGACGAGCCCAAACCGTGCTTGGACTGAGTCGGCTATAGGGCTCGAAAGGAGGTCTTTGTGCCCGGGCCGACGCCTGCACTGCGCGTCCTGGAATGACGGGAAGGTTGTGGTACCCCCCTTGAGCCCCACCCCGATTCGTGCGACCTCCGCCCCCAGCAAAACCCCTCATTTCGAGCCCTCGATGCACATTCTCCTGCTTGGTTCCGGCGGCCGCGAACATGCCCTGGCGTGGAAGATCGCAGCCTCTCCCCTCGTGACCAAATTCTGGTGCGCGCCCGGCAATGCCGGCATGGCGCGCGAGGCGGAGTGCGTGGCGCTCGATATCGCCGACCATGCCGCGGTGATCGAGTTCTGCAAGAAGAATGCGGTCGAGCTCGTGGTGGTCGGCCCGGAGACGCCGCTCGCTGCCGGCATCGTCGATGATCTCTCGGCCGCCGGCATCAAGGCATTCGGGCCGAGCGGCGCGGCCGCGCAGCTTGAAAGCTCCAAGGGGTTCACCAAGGCGCTCTGCACCGAATTCGGCATTCCGACCGGCGCCTACAAGCGCTTCACCAAGCCTGAGGATGCGCGCGACTACGTCAACAGCCAGGGTGCGCCGATCGTCGTCAAGGCCGACGGCCTTGCCGCCGGCAAGGGCGTCGTCGTCGCCAAGACCGTGCGCGAGGCCGAGGACGCCATCGCCATGATGTTCGAGGGCGCCTTTGGCGAGGCGGGGGCCGAGGTCGTGATCGAGGAATTCCTGCCCGGCCGCGAGATCAGCTTCTTCGCGCTCTGCGACGGCGAGACCGCCATCCCGCTCGCCTCGGCGCAGGACCACAAGCGCGTGTTCGACCATGATGTCGGCCCGAACACCGGCGGCATGGGTGCCTATTCGCCGACGCCGCTGGTGACGCCCGCGATCCACGATGCGATCATGGCGAAGATCATCCTGCCGACGGTCGCTGGCATGAAGCAGCGCGGCACGCCGTTCCGCGGCATTCTCTACGCCGGCATCATGCTGACGACGCAGGGGCCAAAGCTGTTCGAGTTCAACGTCCGCTTCGGCGATCCCGAGTGCCAGGTGCTGATGCTGCGCATGATGTCGGACATCGTGCCGGCGTTCCTCGCCGCCTGCGACGGGGAGCTCAAGCATTTCGACCTGCGCTGGCATCCGGAATCCGCGCTGACCGTGGTGATGGCGGCGAAGGGCTATCCCGGCGATTACCAGAAGGGCACGCGCATCGAGGGGCTCGATGACGCCGCCAAGGTCGATACCGTCGAGATCTTCCACGCCGGCACGGTCGAGAAGGACGGTGCGATCCTCGCCAATGGCGGCCGCGTGCTCAATGTCTGCGCGCTCGGCAAGACCGTGACGGAGGCGCAGAGCCGCGCCTATCAGGCTGTCGACCGGATCAACTGGCCGGACGGCTTCTGCCGCCGCGACATCGGCTGGCAGGCGGTGGAAGCGGAGAAGGCCAAGGGCTGACAGGCTTTTTGCCGGCCGGCGCGCGATTCCTGCGCGCGCCCGTCGGCACTCCAAGAATGCACAGGCAGGCCTTGAACTTAGCTACTGTGCATGGGGTTGTTTTCGACTTTCATGTCGAGGCGCCCCCGCGACTGACCAGACAAGGATGCAGAAAGATGTCCGATCTCGCCGACCTCTATCCCGGCTTCGCCTCGGAATGGATCAACACTTCCTTCGGCCGCATCTTCGCCCGCGTCGGCGGCAGCGGCCCGCCGCTGTTGCTGCTGCACGGCTTCTCCGAGACGCATGTGATGTGGCACCGCGTGGCGCCCGAGCTTGCCGACAGGTTCACGCTGATCATCGCCGACCTGCCCGGCTATGGCTGGTCCGACATGCCCGAGAGCGATGCGCTGCACATCCCCTACAGCAAGCGCGCGATGGCGAAAGCCATGGTCGAGGCGATGGAGCGGCTCGGCCACGTCCACTTCGCGCTCGCCGGCCACGACCGCGGCGGCCGCGTCTCGTATCGTCTGGCGCTCGATCATCCCGGCCGGCTGTCGAAGCTCGCCGTGCTCGATATCCTGCCGACCTATAATTACTGGGAGCGGATGAACCGCGCCTACGCGCTGAAGATCTATCACTGGACCTTCCTCGCCCAGCCCGCGCCGCTGCCTGAGACGCTGATATCTGGCAATGGCGAGTTCTTCCTGCGCTTCAAGATGGCGAGCCAGACCAAGTCGAAGACGCTGGATGCGATCGACAAGCGCGCGCTCGAGCACTACCTCGCCCCCTTCCGCGACCCCGCTCGCGTGCACGCGATGTGTGAGGACTACCGTGCCGGCGCCTATTTCGACTACGACCTCGACAAGGCCGATTTCGAGGCCGGCAAGAAGATCACGGTGCCGATGCTCGCCTTGTGGGGCAATGCCGGCATAGCGCAGGCCGCCGCGACGCCGCTCGACACCTGGAAGCAATGGGCGACCAACGTGGACGGCATGCCGGTGGATTCGGGGCACTTCCTCACCGAGGAGAACCCTGATGTGACCGCGAAGGCGCTGCGCGAGTTCTTCCTCGCGCCTTAGCGGCGCTCCCGAAAAAACTCCTTGAGCAGCCGCGCCGCCTCGCTCTCACCGACGCCGGAATAGACATCCGGCGCGTGGTGGCAGGTCGGCGAGGCAAAGAACCGCACGCCAGACTCGACCGCGCCGCCCTTGGGGTCGGCCGCGCCGTAATAGAGCCGGCGGACCCTTGCAAAGGAGATCGCGCCCGCACACATGGTGCAGGGCTCCAGCGTCACGTAGAGGTCGCAGTCGACGAGGCGCTCGCTGCCGATCTTCCTGGCCGCCTCGCGCAGCGCGATGATCTCGGCATGGCCGGTGGGGTCATGGTCGGTCAGCGTCCGGTTGGCGGCGGTGGCGATGACCTCGTAATTGCGGACCACCACGCATCCGATCGGAACCTCGCCCGATTTTCCGGCGTTTTCGGCCGTCCTGAGCGCCAAATCCATGAAAGAAGGGGCTTTCATGCCTCGTATCATCGCCAGAAACCTGCTAGTAGCTCCGCCTTCAGCAAGAGTGAATACCGGTTTTGCCTGAGCATGCGGCTCGGAACGAGCGCGCGCACTGCTCCCGCGCCGCCCCCTTAAGTGAGATTATTCATGCCTCGCGACAGCGACAAAGACAACGATTCCCGCGGCCGGCGAGGCCCGGCCAAAGGCGGCCGCAGCGGCAAGCCGCGCGGTCCCGAGAAGAAGTTCGCCAAGCGCGGCTTTGAGGGCAAAAGCGAGCGTAGGGACGACCGCGACAGCCGTCCGCCCCGCGGCGACCGCGACAGCCGCCCGTACCGCCGCCGCGAGGAGGGCGATGCCCCGCGCCGCGATTTCTCCGACCGCCCGCGCTTCAAACGCGACGACCGCGGCGGCGAGGGCCGCGGCGAGCGCAGCTTCAAGCCGCGGGGGGACCGTCCCTTTTCTGATCGCGGAGCGCGCGATGGCGAGAAGCGCTCCTTCAAGCCGCGCGGTGATCGCCCCTCCCATGGCCGCGACGACCGTCCGCAGCGCAGCCGGGATCGCGATGATGCGCGTCCAGCCGGTCGCTTCGGCGACAAGAAGTTCGGCGACAAGCGGCCGTATGCGCCGCGCGGCGAGCGTCCGGAGCGCAAGTTCGACGGCGAGCGAAAGTTCTCGCGCGATCGTGGCGAGCGGAGCGATTCAAAGCCGTGGCAGAAGCGCGAGGATCGTCCGCGCAGCGATCGCCCCCGCAAGAGCTTCGACAAGGATTTCGGCGGCCGCGATCGCGGCGAGGAAAAGCCCTGGCGTCAGCGCGATGATCGCCGCGAGGGCGGCCGTGGCGGCGAGGACCGTCCGCGCTTCTCGCGCTCGCGCGATGATCGGGCGTCAGGTGATCGTCCGTTCCGCGATCGGCCGAAATTCGATCGGCCGCGTGACCGCGACAGCGAACGTGGTGACCGCCCGAAATTCGATCGCCCGCGCCAGCGGCCTGAAGGCCGGATGGACTGGCAGGAGCATCCGCGCAGCGAGGGCCGCTTCCGTGATCGCCCGCGCCGCGACAACGAGGACGACAGCAGGATCTTCGAGAAGCGTCCGGCCTTCGGCGGGCGCGGCGCCTATCGCGAGCGCGACCGCGATTTCGAAGGGCGGCCGCGCCGCGACGAGGCGCCGAAGCCGAAGAAGACCGGTGAGCGCATCGCCAAGGCGCTGGCCCGTGCGGGCCTCGCCTCGCGCCGCGATGCCGAGGAAATGGTCACGCAGGGTCGCGTCACCGTCAACGGCCGTGTCATCAACTCGCCGGCGCTCGACATCACGCAGAACGACGTCGTCCTGGTCGACGGCAAGCCGTTGCCGCCGCGCGAGCGCACCCGACTGTTTCTCTATCACAAGCCGCGCGGGCTGATGACGACACATGACGATCCCGAGGGGCGTCCGACCGTGTTCGACAATCTGCCCGAAGGCCTGCCGCGGCTGATCAGCGTCGGCCGGCTCGACTTCAACACCGAAGGCCTGTTGCTGCTCACCAATGACGGCGGGCTCGCGCGCACGCTCGAGCTGCCGGACACCGGCTGGCTGCGCCGCTACCGCGTTCGCGCCCATGGCGACGTGACGCAGGCGCAGCTCGATCAGCTCAAGAGCGGCATCGAGGTCGAGGGCGTCAAATACGGTCCGATCGAGGCGACGCTGGAGCGCGACCAGGGCGCCAATGTCTGGCTGGTGTTCGCGATCCGCGAAGGCAAGAACCGCGAGGTGCGCAACGTCTGCGCCCATCTCGGGCTCGAGGTGAACCGGCTGATCCGGGTGTCCTACGGCCCTTTCCAGCTCGGCGAGATTCCCGAAGGCCAGGTCGACGAGATCAAGTCGCGCGTGCTGCGCGAGCAGCTCGGCGACAAGGTGATCGAGAAGTCGGGCGCCGAGTTCGACGTGCCCGCGAAATCCGCCGGTCGCGGTGACGAAGCGCCGAAGAAGCCGATGAAGCGCGCCGTGATCGCCGACCGCAAGGGCCGCCGCGTGCTGGTGCAGCGCACCGGCAGCGAGGAGGCGCGCGAGCGCAACGAGATGGAGGCGAACGGCTACGGCCCGCCGCGCCGTCCCAAGCGCGGCTATCACGGCAAGCGCGACCTGACGCCGCGGGAGGACTAGCTTGCGCGTCGTCGGCGGAAGGTTGAAGGGGCGCAATCTCGCCTCACCGTCCTCGCGCGACATCCGCCCGACCGCGGATCGCTTGCGCGAGTCCGTGTTCAACATCCTCGTGCACGCTTATGACGATCCGATCGAGGATGCGCGCGTGCTCGATCTCTTCGCCGGCACCGGCGCGCTCGGCATCGAGGCGTCGTCACGCGGCGCGAAGTTCACGCTGTTCGTCGACAACGGCGCGGAGGCGCGGGCGCTGCTGCGCAACAATGTGGAATCGCTGGGCCTCGGCGGCGTGACAAAAGTCTATCGCCGCGATGCCACCGATCTCGGCCCCGCCCATCCCGTCGAGCCGTTCTCGCTGGTGTTCCTCGATCCGCCCTATGGCAAGGGCTTTGCGGAGAAGGCGCTTGTGTCCCTGCGCGATGGCGGCTGGCTGACGCCGGGCGCGCTGCTGGTGGTGGAAGAGGCCAAGGCCGCGCAGTTCGTGACGCCGGAAGGGTATGAGGAATTGGAGCGCCGGGCGTACGACGACACGGAGTTTGTGTTTTTGAAGAAGCCGTAGCGCCGCTGCCGTAGGGTGGGCAGAGCGAAGCGTGCCCACCACCTGTCTCGATCATGCAGAGGTCGTGGGCACGGCGCTCTGCGCCTTTGCCCACCCTACGGCAGCGCGATTACGGCACCGTCACCTTCTCCCGAACAGCTTCTCGACATCAGCGAGCTTCAACTCGACATAGGTCGGCCGGCCGTGATTGCACTGGCCGGAGTTCGGCGTCTCCTCCATCTCGCGGAGCAGGGCGTTCATCTCCTCGGGCCGCAGCCTACGGCCGGCGCGGACCGAACCGTGGCAGGCCATGGTGGCAGCGACGTGCATCAGGCGGCGTTCGAGAGGAAGCGCCTCGTCCCATTCGGCCATGTGCTCGGAGAGATCGCGCAGCAGCCCGCCGGCATTGGTCTTGCCCAGCAGTGACGGCGTCTCGCGGACCGCGACCGCGCCCGGGCCGAAGGATTCGATCGCGAGGCCAAACGAGGCCAGCTCCTCGCTGCGCTCCAGCAGGCGCTCCACCGTGGCCTCGTCCATCTCGACGATCTCGGGGATCAGGAGGATCTGCCGCTGCACGCCGTTCGCGGCCAGCGAGGCCTTGAGCCGCTCATAGACGATGCGCTCATGCGCGGCGTGCTGGTCGACGATGATGAGGCCGTCCCGGGTCTGCGAGACGATATAGGTCTCGTGGATCTGCGTGCGCGCCGCGCCGAGCGGGCGATCGACGAGGTCCGCTACCGGCTGTGTTTCGATCCTGATGTCAGCGCTCGGGGCGCCGACATCGAACGTAGCCTGTGCGCGCTCCGCGAAGACGGGCGCGGCGGAGCCTTCGAATGACGGCATCGGCGCGACCGGAGCGGATGGCGAGGCGCGCCAGTCCCAGCCTGCCGGGCGCTGCGGCGCGAAGGCGGGCCGGAACGAGGCCAAGGCGCTCTCGCCGCTGTTGGCGGCGGTGCGGCGGCCCTCGCGCGCGAGCCCTTCCTTCAGTCCGTGCACGATCAGCGCGCGGACGAGGCCGGCATTGCGGAAGCGCACCTCGGTCTTGGCCGGATGCACGTTGGCATCGACCTCGCGCGGATCGAGCGTGACGAACAGCGCCAGCACCGGATGCCGGTCGCGCGGCAGGTAGTCGGCATAGGCCCCGCGCACCGCCCCGAGGATCAGCTTGTCGCGGACCGGGCGGCCATTGACGAAGAGATATTGCCCGAGCGCGTTGGCCTTGGTCAGCGCGGGCGCCGCTGCATAGCCGGCAACGACGACGCCCTCGCGCTCGGCGTGGACCTCGAAGGCATGGCTGCGGAACTCCGCGCCCAGGATGTCGCCGAGCCGCGTCAGGCGGCCGGCTGCGCCCGGCAACGCTGCGGCCCAGGTCACCGGCGCGCGCTCTTCGCCCGCCAGTGTGAAGGCGACGTCGGGCCGTGCCATCGCAAGTCGCCGCACCACCTCGCGGATCGCTTCCGCCTCGGTGCGGTCGGTCTTCAAGAACTTCAGCCGCGCCGGCGTCGCATAGAAGAGATCGTTGACCTCGACGCGGGTGCCGTGGGCCAGTGCCGCCGGCATGATCTCGGACTTCTCGCCGCCCTCGACCGTCAGCGCCCAGGCGTGCGGCTCGCTGGCATGCCGCGTGGTGATGGACAGCCGCGCCACCGAACCGATCGAGGGCAACGCTTCGCCGCGGAACCCGAGCGTGCGGATCTGGAGCAGATCCTCGTCGTCGAGTTTTGACGTGGCATGGCGCTCGACCGCGAGCGCGAGGTCTTTTGCGGTCATGCCGCTGCCGTCGTCGGTGATGCCGATTCGCCGGCGGCCGCCGCCATCGGTGAAGACGTCGATCCGGCTCGCGCCGGCGTCGATGGCGTTCTCGACCAGTTCCTTGACCACGCTCGCCGGACGCTCGACCACCTCGCCGGCGGCGATGCGGTTGACGACCTGTTCTGGCAATTGGCGGACGGGCATGGGCTCTGGGCTTAGGCTTGCGATCTGGATTCGCTGACGGCGCTATCTTAAGCCGTGTTGCGTCAAAAGCATGTGTTGGGCAACAGCCGTGTGGCGGGCTGGGGAAGAGGGCTGCCTATCACATTGAAGACATTGGGCGTTCGAGAAAATCGCGCAAGCCGGATCAAGCGACGTCCAGCGACCGTCCTGATTGTGGGGGGCCGGGCCGCGGTGTAGCATCGTGAAAAAATGGCAACAGGACGGGAGGACGCCATGTGCCATCTCTTCGCGCACCAGCCCCAACGCGACTACGAATCCCAGACCCGCTCTTTAAGGATCGGCGGGCACTGCACCTCGATCCGGCTCGAGATGGCATTCTGGGACACGCTGGAGGAGATCGCGGCCAAGGAGAGCATGAGCCTCGGCAAGTTCCTGACCACGCTCTACAACGAGGTTCTCGACCACCACGGCGAGGTCAACAATTTCGCCTCGCTGCTGCGGTGCTCGTGTTTGATCTACCGCTCGAAGACGATGGCGCCGGTGCAGGCGTTCAAGCCCACGGTGGCGCAAATCCTAGACGCGGCAGAGTAGTTCCACCGTCATTGCGAGCAAAGCGAAGCAATCCAGAGCCTTTCCGTTGAGGCAGTCTGGATTGCTTCGTCGCAAGTGCTCCTCGCAACGACGGGGAGAGAGCGGTGTGCCGGCCTCAAATCTCCTTCTTCTGCATCGCGCCCGCAATGTAGTCCGCCTGCCGGATCGCCAGCGCGACGATGGTCAGCGTCGGGTTGCAGGCCGCGCCGCTGGTGAACTGGCTGCCGTCCGAGACGAACAGGTTCTTGACGTCGTGGCTCTGCCCGAACTTGTTGACCACGCCATCCCTGGGCTTCTCGCTCATCCGGTTGGTGCCGAGATTGTGCGTGCTCGGATAGGGCGGGGTCGGATAGGTCACGGTGGCGCCGACGGCATCATAGACCGCGGCGCCCTGCTTGTAGGCATGGGCGCGCATCGCGACGTCGTTGGGATGATCGTCGAAATGCACGCTCGCAACCGCCTGCCCATGCTTGTCCTTGACGACGGGATCGAGCGTGATGCGGTTGGTCTCCTGTGGCATGTCCTCGCCGACCAGCCACATGCCGGCCATCCTGGGATAGCCGTCGAGTGCCGACGTGAACGATCGGCCCCAGGCGCCGGGGTTGAGGAACGCTGCCATGAAGGGCAGGCCGATCGACAACGTCTCCATCTCGTAGCCGCCGACGAAGCCGCGCTTCGGATCGTTGACGGATTCATCGCGGATGATTCCGGCCATGGTGGTGCCGCGATACATGTGCACCGATTTCTCGAAGACGGCATAGACGCTGCCGGTCATGTGCCGCATGTAGTTGCGGCCGACCTGGCCCGACGAGTTCGCAAGCCCGTCGGGGAACATGGTCGAGGCGCTGTTGAGCAAGAGCCGCGGGCTCTCGATCGAATTGCCGGCGACCGCGACGATGCGCGCCTTCTGGCGCTGCATCGCGCCGCTCTCGTCGGCATAGACCACGCCGGTGACCTTGCCGCTGGCATCGTGCTCGATCTTGACCACCATGCTGCTTGGGCGAACTTCAAGGTTGCCGGTCGCCTCTCCCTTGGGAATCTCGGTGTAGAGCGTCGACCATTTTGCGCCGGACTTGCAGCCCTGGAAGCAGAAGCCGATCTGCTGGCAGGAGCCGCGGCCGTCGCGCGGCTGGCTGTTGATGGCCATGTTGCCGGTGTGCACGGTCTTGTAGCCGAGCTTCTTGGCGCCAGCCTCCAGCACCTTGAAGTTATTGTTGCCGGGAAGTCCGGGAATGCCGTTGGTGCGGGTCACGCCCATCTTGTTCTCGGCCTTGGCGTACCATGGCTCCATCTCGGCCAGTGTGACCGGCCAGTCCAGAAGATTGGCGCCGGGAATGTTGCCATAGGTGCTCTTCACCTTGAACTCGTGCTCGTCGAAGCGCAGCGAGGCGCCGGCCCAATGTGTCGTGGAGCCGCCGACCGCCTTGACGATCCATGCGGGCAGGCCTGAGAAGTCTTTGGCGACGCGCCAAGTGCCGGACGTGGTGCGCGCATCGGTCCAGGCGAGCTGGGAAAAACTCTCCCACTCGTCGTTGACGAAGTCCTGGTTCTCGATGCGGGGGCCGGCCTCGAGGATGACGACCTTGACGCCCTTCTGCGCGAGCTCGTTGCCCAGCGTGCCGCCGCCGGCACCGGAGCCGACGATCACCACAACGCCGCTGTCGTTCAGATCGAATTTTGCCATATGCGTTCTCCTGAACCGTTGGGGTGCGATTAAGCCTTCGGCAGCCAGTCGATGTCGGCGAAGCCGCGGTTGATGTAGCCGCCGTGCTCGGCGGAAGAGCCCTCGTAGCCGAAGCGAGGCCAGACCTCTTTCTGGTTGTAGAGGGAGACGACGAGGTCGCCGCGCACCTTCTGGAAGAAGTCGCTTCCCTCGATCTCCTTCAGCAGCACCACGCGATCGGCCTCCCAGGGCACCTCGGCATAGGGCGCCTTGTGACGATCCTTCGCGTTCTGATCGAGCCTTGCGATGCCGTCGCTGATGAGAGCCTTGACGGCGGGATCCTTGGCGGCCTTGCCGTCCCACGGCTTGATCGCGATGATGTAATAGCTGTCGCCCAGCACATCGTGCGGATAGATGTCACGCGCGACCTTCAGCAGCGTCTTCATCGTCGCAGGCGAGAGCGCGGTGGCATCATCGGCCCAGGCGTCCTCGATGCTGACGGCGACGCTGGTCGCGACAGCCACGACCGGCACGGCGGTCGCCGCGCCCTTGAGAAAGACGCGGCGGCTGTGCTTGCTTCGACGATCGACTTCTCTCATGGCATTCCTCCGTGGATTTTTGTGATTTGGATTTTCTGTGATCAGCCGAAGCGTCCGCCCCGCTGGATCACCTCGATCTTGTAGCCGTCGGGATCGCTGACGAAGAAAAAGCGCGCCAGCGTCCTGCCGTCGTGCTTGAAATCGCGTAACGGGCCCGGTGCGAGCTTCTCGCGCTCGAAGCGGGCATGTTCGGCATCGAGATCCTCGACCACCACGGCGAGATGGCCGTAGCCATCGCCGAGCGCATAGGGCTCCTTGCGATCGAAATTGACCGTCAGCTCGACCTCGAAAGGTGAGGAGGGGTGACGCAGATAGATCAGGGCGAAGTCCGCGAATTTCAGGTGGTCGGCGACTTCGAGACAGAAGGCACGCCTGTAGAAGTCGAGCGAGCGCGCCTCATCCAGCACGCGGATCATGGAATGAACGGGCTTTGCCATTCAGTTCTGCTCCTTGAGGTAAGCAATGATGGCGGCGCGCGTCTCCGGCTTGGCCTGCCGGTACACCATGGTCACGCCGGGAATGACGGCTTGCGGATTGGTCAGCCATGCATCGAGCCTGGTCTCGTCCCAGGCGAAGTCCGCCTTCGCGAGGGCTTCCGAGTATTTGAAACCGTCGACCTTGCCGGCTGGGCGGCCGACGATCTTCACCAGTGGTGGGCCTTGCCGCGTCGGCTCCGACGAACTCGTGGTGTGGCACACCGCGCATTGCTGCTTGAACAGCGCCGCGCCATCCGGCGGCTTTGCGACCGGCAATGGCATTTGCGCATCGGCGATCCGCACCACCAGCACCATCGCGGTGCACAACCCCAGCACGACTGCGCGCATCGTCAAGGCTCGCCCGTCCACATCAAATCCAGTGTGCGCAAACTCTAGGCGTCGCCAAAGATGCGGTGGTAGTAGCGGGCTATTTTCGCTGCGCGCGGCATGTGGTGTTCCGCGCTGCCTTATATGCGGAGCACAATTCCGCGAAAGCGCCGTCAAATCCCTAAACGATCACCACACCATGCGCATTGCATGACAGCCGCGCCGCTCGAACTCTCTACGCGATGCGATGGCCCGGTGCAGACGAGCGGCGTGGGGAGCCGCCGAGCCACTGATCGCGAAAAAATCCAGGAGAAATGGATGAAGTTGGTGAAGACCTCGATGATCGCATGCGCCCTGTCGGCTCTCATTGCGACGCCCGTTCTCGCGCAAGGCGCCCCGCCCGCCAAGACAGGCGGCACCGTGCAAAGCAAGCCCATGCAAGGCACGATGGGCAGTGGCGATGAGGAGATGAATGCCCAGCCCGGCGCGGCGGGTGAGAAGACCGGCATGAAGCCGAGCAAAGGCACCCGAGGCACGGTCGGCACCACGGGCAGCGCCGCGCACAAGGGGACCGCCGACGATCCCACGGCGGGCGGCGCCGCCCCATCCAAGCGTTACTAATCCCGCCGGGTGACACTGAAAACTCCGGTCGCGTTGCGGCCGGAGTTTTTTCACCTGTGCTTGCTAATCGTCGAAGCGGCCGCCTCGGCCGGCCTTGACGTCGCTGCGGCGCTTCTTGCCGTCGAGCCGGCGCTGCTTGGAGGCGAAGGTCGGCCGCGTCGCACGGCGCGGCGTCGGGCGCACCATGGCCTCCTTGAGGATCTCGACGAGGCGGTCGATGGCGTCCTGGCGGTTGCGCTCCTGGGTGCGGAAACGCTGCGCGTGGATCACGATCACGCCGTCCTTGGTCATGCGCTGGCCGGCGATGCGGGTGAGCCGGATGGCTGCGTCCTCCGGGATCGCCAGCTTGCTTGTGTCAAAACGCAACTGGGCCGAGGTCGCGACCTTGTTGACGTTCTGACCGCCCGGGCCGGAGGCGCGGACAAAGCCGATCTCGATGTCGTCCTCGTCGATGACGAGATCGCGGGATATCCGCAGCATGATGGCACCATTCGTGATGCCCGGACATATCGCGGACGTCCACGTTCGGCAATGGCGCTCATGCAAACGCAAATGGCCGGGACGAGCCCGGCCATCTGAGGAAGCGTATAGAGAAGGGGTCAGTTCGACTTCGTCGCCGGTTGCGCCGCGGCCTGCGGGGTGCGGCCGACCACGACGGTCAGCAGGCCCTGGCCCCAGAGGCGCTTGGCGGCGGCCTTGGCGTCGTCCAGCGTCACCGCGTCGACGATGGCGTTGCGCTTCTCGATATAGTCGATCGGCAGCTTGTCCTGCTGGTACTGCAGCAGCGCCTGGGCGAGCTTGGAGGAGGTGTCGAGCGCCAGCATCTGCGAGCCCTTGAGGTAGGACTTGGCCTCGTCGAGCTCCTTCTGCGTCGGGCCCTCCTCGGCGATGCGGCGCACCTCCTTCTCGATGGCATCGATGGTGTCGCCGGCGCGGTCGGCGCGCGTGCCGGTGTTGCCGATGAAGACCGCCGAATGCTCCATCCAGAGCAGCGATTCGAATACCGAATAGGCGAGGCCACGCTTCTCGCGCACCTCGCGATAGAGCCGCGAGGACAGTCCGCCGCCGCCGAGGATGTGGTTGACGACATAGGCCGCCATGAAGTTGGGATCGCTGCGCTTCACGCCGGGGCCGCCGAAGGTGATCACGGTCTGCGGGACGTCGAGCGTCACGAAGGCGCGCTGCGGCGGCTTGGCCGCCTCGATGTCGGGAACCGGCGTGAGGTTGGCCTTAGCGGGAAGGCTGCCGAAGGTGTGGTCGAGCAGCTTGCCGAGGGTCTCGGGATCGACGTCGCCGACCACCGCGATCTTCAGCCCATCCTTGGCGAGGACGCGGCCGACATAGTCCTTCAGGTCGGCGACCGTGATGGTCGGCACGCTCTCCAGCGTGCCGTTGGTCTGCCGGCCGTAGGGGTGATCGCCGAAGGCGACCTCGAGGAATTTGCGGCTCGCCAGCGAGGTCGGGTTGGTGGTCTCGCGGCGCAGGCCGGAGATCACCTGCGAGCGGATGCGCTCGACATCGGCGGTGTCGAAATGCGGCGAGGTCAGCGCGCTCCTGAGCAGGTCGAAGGCTTCGTCCTTGTTGTCGCGCAGCATGCGCAGGCTGCCGCGGAACGTATCGCGGGTGGCGCTGAAGGAGAGCTCGATGGCGCGGCGATCGAGCCGCTCATGGAAGGTCTTGGAATCGAGATCGCCGGAGCCCTCGTCGAGCAGGTCGCCGACGAGATTGGCGACGCCCGACTTGTCCTTGGGATCCTGCGCCGAGCCGCCGGCAAAGGAATATTCCATGGCGATCAGCGGCACGGTCGCGTCCTGGACGAACCAGGCCTCGATGCCGCCGGGCGAGACCAGGCGCTGGATCTTTGCGGCCGCTTGCGACGGCGAAACGGTCGCGAGCGCAAGCGCCGCGCCGGTGGCAAGGGAGAAGGCAACGCGTCGAAGGAAGGGATAGGTCACGAACGCTTCTCCTCGCGCTTGGCGGTGGCGGTGTCCTTGATCAGATAGCCGGTCACCGAGCGCTTCTTCTCGAGCCATTTCTGCGCGACAGCGCGCACCTGCTCGGCGGTGACCGCTCGGATGCGGTCAGGCCAGCTCCTGATGTCCTCAATCGACAGGCCCGTGGTCAGGGCGCCGCCGTACCAGCGCGCCAGCACCGCCTGGTTGTCCTGGGCGTAGATCGCCTCGGCAATGAGCTGGGTCTTCACCCGCTCGAGGTCCTCGGCGCGGATCGGGTTCTGCGCGATGTCGGCGATGACGCCGTCGATCACCTGCTCGACCTCGGTGAAGCTGATGCCCGGCTTCGGCGCGGCCGAGATCGCGAACTGGGTCGGGTCGAGCGAGATGCTCGAATAGCTGGCGCTGGCAGAGACCGCGAGCGGCTTGTCGACGACGAGGGCGCGGTAGAGATAGGAATTGCTGCCGCTGCCCATCAGCTGCGCGAGCACGTCGAGCGCTGCGCTTTCGCCGGCCGCGGCGGTCGTCGCCGAGGGCACCAGATAATAGCGCCGCAGGTTCGGCTGCTCGACGCGCGGGTCGGCCAGCGTGACGGTGCGCGGCGCCGCCGGCTCCGGCTCCTGCGGGCGGACGCGCCGCGCCGGGATCGCGGGCTGGGCCGGGATCGCGCCGAAATTGCGCTCGACCAGCGGGCGGATGTCGGCGGCCTCGACGTCGCCGGCGATCACCAGGATCGCGTTGTTCGGCGCGTAGAAGCGGCGGTAGAAGGCGAGCGCATCCTCGCGATCGAGCTTCTCGATCTCCTGGTGCCAGCCGATCACCGGCCGGCCGTAGGGATGGTTGAGATAGAGCGCGGCCATGATCTGCTCGTTGAGCCGCGCATCCGGATTGTTGGCGACGCGCATGTTGTACTCTTCGAGCACGACGTCGCGCTCCGGCAGCACGTTCTCGTCCTTGAGGATCAGGCCGGTCATGCGGTCGGCCTCGAACTCCATCATGGTCGGCAGCTGCTCTTTCGGAACACGCTGGTAGTAATTGGTGTAGTCGACCGAGGTCGAGGCGTTCTCGTTGCCGCCGACGCGGAGCACGGTCTGGGAGAATTCGCCGACCGGATGCTTCGAGGTGCCCTTGAACATCAGATGCTCGAGGAAGTGCGCGAGGCCGGACTTGCCCGGCGTCTCGTCGGCCGAGCCGACCTTGTACCAGATCATCTCGGTGACCACGGGCGTGCGGTGATCCGGGATCACCACGACCTGCATGCCGTTGTCGAGCGTGAAGCTGGCGGGCGGAGCCGATGTCACAGTGGTTTGGGCGAGGGCGCTGGCTGAGAGGACACTCGTCGAAAGCAGCGCGGCAAGGAGGCAGGCGGCCGATCGGTAAGAGGACATCATGATCCCTGGTGAGAGGCCGAGGTCCGGATCTCCGGCTCGGTGGCGCGGTATGCTACGCCGCGCGGCTGAGGCTTCGCGTCACGAAGCAGCAAACTCAACGCGTAGGCAAGTTACTGATAGGCAATTTATCGATCGCGGCCGGCGTGCAGGGGCCGCCGGCGCCAGGTCCGCTTGTGTCAGGATGTCGCGTTGGGACGGAACGTTATTGTTCCTTGTCCTTGCCCGACATGATGTCGAAGTAGGTCTTCTTCGTGTTGTCCTTGCCGGCGCCGTAGGTGTAGTTCGGCGAGGGCGTCTGGTAGCCCGGCGGCGGCTCGACCAGCGACTGGCGCGGCGGCTCGCTGGTGAATTGCTTCTCTTCGGGGGTGCCGCCCTTCAGCATGCCCCACAGGCCGCCGCTGAAACCGAGCTGGGCGGGACTGAGCGACGGATTGGAGTTGGTGCCCGGCTGAATCGGATCATTGCTGGTACGCTCGGGCGCCGCGGTCCTGCCGACTTCCATCTCGGCCGGTGAAAGGGTGCGGCCCGCCTGCCAGTTCTCGGTCGCCTTGACCGCCTTCTTCCGCGCGGCAATGGCCTCCTTGCGGCGCTTCTCGTCGGGGTCCTTCGGCCAGTTCGGCGCATTCTTGGCCTGGGCGCCGGCCGGCGGCGGCAGGTCGAGCTTGGGCGGCACGACCAGCGGCGAGCGCTCGCGGTATTCGATGCCGGGCTTTTCCATGCTCTTGGCGCCGATGCCGGACATCAGATTGTCGATGAGCCTCTCTTCGAAGGTCATCCCGTCATCTTCATCTTCGTCATCACCGGCGCGGGCGGCGCCCGTCGCCATGACGAGACCGATGCCGAGCGCGACAGCGGACACTTTCAACGCCCGCCAGACCCCGCCTTGGGGATCTCGAACCATTGAACCGCTGGTTTTCGAGCTGCGCATCGCTGTACCTGTTCCATATTGTGGCAGATTGCCGCTCGCGCGCGGCCTAACCTTCGCAAAAGCAGGGTTCCACCTGTCGGTCCGTATCGGCCGGGATCAGGGCGCTTTTGCGGCGGGTACCCCCAGGAAGGAATCATACAATAGCGCCGCCACCCCAGCAACGATGGCCACGTCGGCGAGGTTAAACACGTACCAATTATAGGTATTTCCGGCGATCTCGATGTGGAGCAGGGCGAAATCGACCACCGCGCCATAGGCGAGGCGGTCGATGCCGTTGCCGATCGCGCCCCCGATGATCAGGCCGAGCGCGACCGTCGCCAGCAGGGTGTGCGAGCGGGCCATCCAGATCGCCAGCGCCACCACGGCGATGGCCTTGACCGCCATCAGCGCGATCTGCGCCGCCTGGCCGTCGTTCTGGAGCCAGCCGAAGCTGATGCCGATGTTCCAGGCCAGCACAAGGTCGAAGAACGGCGTCACCCGCACCGCGCCGCGATGGGCGAGGTCGAACACGTTCAGCAGCCAGAGTTTCGAGGCCTGGTCGAGGATGACCGTGACCACGGCCGAGAGGATGCCGGCGCGGAGCGGGGTCATGGCTGGCCGATCAGACGCTCACGCCCAACGCCTTCCATTCGCGCAGTGCCTGAGCATCGCGCGGGGTGACGTCGGGATATTCGGCGTCCTCGCCGACGCTCGGCGAGATCTTCCAGGAGCGGGCGCATTTGGTGCCGACCGCCTTCTCGACCACGACCGCGACGCCGGGGACGGCATCGAGGCGGAACGCGCTCGCCGGCGCCTCGCCCTCGCGCACCTCGTAGTTCGAGGTGATGCAGACTTCGGCGAGATCGACGTCGAACAGCGTCATCATCATGTCCCTGTCGGCGACATAGATCACCGGTGAGGCCTCAAGCGAGGAGCCGATGTTCTTGGCGGCGCGTTCGAGCTCGAGCGCGCCGGTGACGACGCGGCGGACGTTGCGGATCGTCTCCCACTTCGCGGCGAGCTTGTCGTCGCGCAGGCTTTCAATATCCGTGGGGAACAAGGTCAAATGGACCGACGGCTCCGCTTTGGGGCGGAACATCCGCCAGGCCTCATCCGTGGTGAAGCTCAGGATCGGCGCGAGCCACTTCAAGAGGGCATCGCACAAAAGCTCGATCGCGGTGAGCGCGGCCTTGCGCGCCACCGAGGACGGCGGATCGCAATACAGCGTGTCCTTGCGAATATCGAAGTAGAACGCCGACAGCTCGGAGTTCATGAAAGCCGACAGGCTTGCGACCACGGTCTTGTAGTCGAACGCGGCATAGGCCTTGCGGATGGTTTCGGCATGCCCGGCCAGTTCGTGCAGCATCAGCCGCTCGAGCTCGGGCATCTCGGCATAGGCGATCTTCTCGCTCGCCTTGAAGTGATGCAGCGTGCCGAGCATCCACCGGAGCGAGTTGCGCAGCTTGCGGTACGTCTCGATGGTGTTCTTCAGGATCTCCGGGCCGATGCGCTGGTCGTCAGCATAGTCGGTGGCGCAGACCCACAGGCGCAGGATGTCCGCGCCGGAATCCTTGATCACTTTCTGCGGCTCGACGGTGTTGCCGAGCGACTTCGACATCTTGCGGCCGTTCTCGTCGAGCGTGAAGCCGTGGGTCAGCACGATGTCGTAAGGCGCGCGGCCGCGCGTGCCCGAGCTCTCCAGCAGCGAGGAATGGAACCAGCCGCGATGCTGGTCGCTGCCTTCGAGATACATCACGGTGTCGTCGCCGCCGTCGACTTTGCGAACGATGTTGCCGAGCTGCGGGAAGTTCTGGCGATCTTCCAGCACGAAGGCGTGCGTGGAGCCTGAATCGAACCAGACGTCGCAGATGTCGTCGACCTTCTTCCAGTCTTCGCTCGCGCGGGAGCCGAGGAAGCGCTCGCGGGCGCCGTCCATGTACCAGGCGTCGGCGCCTTCCTCCATGAAGGCTTCGGTGATGCGCTGGTTGACGATCTCGTCCTGGAGGATCTCGGCCGAGCCATCGGCCTTCTCGCGCACGAACACGGCGATCGGCACGCCCCAGGCGCGCTGGCGCGAGATCACCCAGTCGGGGCGGTTGGCGATCATGCCGTTGATGCGGTTCTCGCCGGACGGCGGCACCCATTGCGTGACCGAGATCGCATGCAGCGCGCGGGCGCGCAGCGTGTCGCCCTTCTTCGCATGGCCGTTCTCGCTGACGTCCTTGTCCATCGCGATGAACCATTGCGGCGTGTTGCGGAAGATCACCGGCTTCTTCGAGCGCCAGGAATGCGGATATTGGTGCTTGAGGCGCCCGCGCGCCAGCAGCTTGCCGCCCTCGATCAGCGCCTTGATCACGGCCTCGTTGGCATCACCCTTCTCGCCCTTGTCGTTGAGCACGCGCTTGCCGGTGAAGCCGGGGGCCTGTGCGGTGTAGGCGCCGTTCTCGTCGACGGTGTAGGGGATCGCGGTCGAGATGCCGCGCGCATCGAGCTCGCGGGTGTTGGCCGTCCAGACGTCGAAGTCCTCGCGGCCGTGGCTCGGCGCGGTGTGGACGAAGCCGGTACCGGTATCGTCGGTGACATGCTCGCCGGCGAGCAGCGGCACGATGAACTCGTAACCGCCGCCGAGACCGCGCAGGGGATGGGCGCATTCGACGGCATCCAGCGTGTCGCCGGGAATGTCGCGCACCTTCTCGTAGGACGTGACGCGCGCCTGCTTGAACACCTCTGCGGCCAGCGCATCGGCCAGGATCAGGAGATCGCCGGTCTTGGCCCAATTGTCCGCCGGCGCATCCGTCACCTTATAAAGGCCATAGGCGATCCTCGGCGAGAACGAGATGGCGCGGTTGCCCGGGAGCGTCCAGGGCGTGGTGGTCCAGATCACGACCGAGGCATTGGCGAGCGCACCATGCGCGGGCGAGGTGACGGGAAACTTCACCCACACCATGTCGGAGGTGTAGTCCTCGTATTCGACCTCGGCTTCCGCCAGCGCGGTCTTCTCGACCACACTCCACATCACCGGCTTGGAGCCGCGATAGAGCGTGCCGTTGGCGGCGAACTTCATCAGCTCGCGCGCGATCTGCGCTTCGGCCGGATAGCTCATGGTCTGATAGGGATGATCCCAGTCGCCGATGATGCCGAGCCGCTTGAACTCTTCGCGCTGCACGTTGATCCAGTGCGTCGCATAGGCGCGGCATTCTTTCCGGAACGCCACCATCGCGGCGGAGTCGCGGAAATCCGGCTTCTGCTTGCCCTTCTTGCGGTAGTTCTCCTCCTCGATCTTCCATTCGATCGGCAGGCCGTGGCAGTCCCAGCCCGGCACGTAGTTGGAGTCGAAGCCGAGCATCTGCTGGCTCTTGGTTACGACGTCCTTGAGGATCTTGTTCAGCGCGTGCCCGATATGGATGTTGCCGTTGGCGTAGGGCGGGCCGTCATGCAGCACGAACTTGGCGCGGCCTTCGGCGTCCTTGCGCAGCTTGTCGTAGAGACCGATGTCGTTCCAATATTTCAGGATCTCCGGCTCGCGCTGCGGCAGGCCGGCGCGCATCGGGAATTCTGTCTGCGGAAGGAACAGGGTCTTCGAATAGTCTTTGGCTTCAGACTTTTGGGACTTTTGCGGCTTTTCGGACATGAGGCTGACTGGCTCGGAAGGGCGCGGGAACGGATGGCGACAGGGAATCGCGGGGTGAAACGTCAAAATCCCGGTCTTGCGCCGAGCCTTCAGGCTCAGGCGGAAGCCGGGCCGCTAATCCCTATGATGCGCCGCGCAAACATGGGCCCTCCATAGCAGCCGGGCGGGGCAAGCGCAAAGGTTCGGCGGGTCGGATTCGGGCCTCAATCGATCACGCCAAGCCGCGGAAACGCGTCCGGGGCGGCGGCCAGGACAGTGCGGGCGCGGGCGGAATCGTCGTCCATCTGGCGGATCAGGGCCTCCAAACTGTCGAATTTCAGCTCCTCGCGGATGAAGCCGACGAAGGCGCAGTCGAGCGTTTGGCCGTAGAGGTCGCCCTTGAAGTCGAACAGGAAGATTTCCAGGAGCGGGGCGCCATTATCAAAGGTCGGGCGGCGGCCGAAGCTCGCGACCCCTTCCACCCGCTCGGGCCCGCGGCCGACCCGCACCGCATAGATGCCGTGCTTGAGCCCGCAATTGGCATCCAGGCGGATATTGGCAGTGGGGTAGCCGAGGTCGCGGCCGCGCTTCTCGCCGTGGATCACCTCGCCGGTGATGAACCAGGGCGCGCCCAGCATGGTGGTGGCATCATTGAGCAGCCCTTCGGCGAGCGCGATCCGGATCGCGCTGGAGGAGACCGGCCGCTCGTCGATGTCGACATGCGGCTGCACGTCGACCTCGATGCCGAGCCGGGGTGCCTCGTTGACCAGCAGGCTCGGCGAGCCGACGCGGCCTTTGCCGAAATGGAAGTCGTAGCCGACCGCGATCCCGCTGACGCCGAGGCGCCCGATCAGGTCATGGTGAATGAAGTCTTGCGCGCTGGTGCCGGCGCGCGCCTTGTCGAAGGTCATGACCACGGCACCGGCAAGCCCGGTGCCGGCCAGAAGCCGCAATTTGGCCCGTTCGTCCGTCAGGCGGAATTGCGGGGTGTTGGGGCTGAAAAACCGCCGCGGATGCGGCTCAAAGGTCAACGCCAGCGCAGGACGGCCATGCGCCCGGCCCATTTCCAAGGCCGCAGCGATCACGGCCCGATGGCCGAGATGAACACCGTCGAAATTGCCCATGGCGACCACGGCGCCCCGGGGAATGGCGGAATCCGGCGTGCTGTCGCGGATAACGGTAAAAGGCGGAGCCATCAGGGGAATTCTCGGAGCCGGCGGGACCGGCCGGGACCG
This sequence comes from Bradyrhizobium sp. CB2312, assembly GCF_029714425.1. Classification (NCBI taxonomy): domain Bacteria; kingdom Pseudomonadati; phylum Pseudomonadota; class Alphaproteobacteria; order Hyphomicrobiales; family Nitrobacteraceae; genus Bradyrhizobium; species Bradyrhizobium sp. CB2312. The sequence goes on from NZ_CP121668.1 coordinate 1,391,042, forward strand.
TGGCGCGACCGGCCAGATGAAGTCAAGCGGCTGGGTGGGACCGGATTGAACACGATTTCAATTCTTCGAAGGCCTCCCCAGTTAACGGGCTGTTTAACGCCTTGATGCTAGTCCTTGAGCGTGGAACCGCCGGGCTCCGGTCTGGCAGGTCCGATCGTAATATTCCTGGGTTATGCGTTGGGGGAGTCGAGATGGCGGTTGATTTGTCGATGCCGGTTCTGGTGGTGGATGACTATAGCACCATGATCCGTATCATCCGGAATCTGCTGAAGCAGCTTGGCTTCGATAATATCGATGATGCCAGCGACGGTTCGGCGGCGCTGAACAAGATGCGCGGCAAGAAATACGGGCTCGTGATTTCCGACTGGAACATGGAGCCGATGACGGGCTACGACCTGCTGCGCGAAGTGCGCGCGGATCCCAATCTCGCCACCACGCCCTTCATCATGATCACGGCGGAATCGAAGACCGAGAACGTGATCGCGGCCAAGAAGGCCGGCGTGAACAATTACATCGTCAAGCCGTTCAATGCGGCGACGCTGAAGACCAAGATCGAGGCGGTCTTCCCGGACATGGCGAGCGCGTAAGCGCCGCCTGACCACAAAAGAGCTATCTATAGAGATCGTCATGCCCGGGCTTGTCCCGGGCATCCACGTTCTTGGATGCTGGAAGAAAGACGTGGATGGCCGGGACAAGCCCGGCCATGACGGCGTTGGACACTTAGCAATTGGTCTAAGCCGGCGTCAGTTCACGCCGCCGCGTCACTACCACTTCAATTCGCGCATCAGCGCCTTCGGCGGATGGCCGAACAATTCCGTCACCGAGTTCGGGTCGAGCTGGTCGAGGCCCTCGAACTCCTCGGCATGGATGCCGCGGGTGACGAACAGGCAGTCGATGCCGAACTCGCGCGCGCCGGTCAGGTCGGTGCGGACGGAATCGCCGATCGCCAGCACCTTCTTGCGGTCGATCATGTGGCCCTGGCGTTCGCCGGCGAGCCGCATTGCGCGCTCGTAGATCGGCCGGTGCGGCTTGCCGTAGAAGATCACCTCGCCGCCGAGCTCCCGATACAGCTCTGCGACCGCGCCGGCGCAATAGATCAGCCGGTCGCCGCGCTCGACCACGATGTCGGGGTTGGCGCAGACCAGCGTCAGATTGCGCTCGCGCGCCTTAAGCATCATGCCGCGATAATCTTCCGCCGTTTCGGTCTCGTCGTCATAGAGGCCGGTGCAGACGATGTAGTCGGCCTCTTCCAGCGGCGCGGTGGTCGCATCGAGGCCGCGGTAGATCGAGTTGTCGCGCTCGGGGCCGAGCCAGAACATCTTGCTTCCGGGGTGCTCGGCGACATAGAGCCGGGTCAAATCGCCCGATGACACGATTGCGTCATAGGTCTCGTCGGCGACGCCGAGCTTGCGCAATTGCCGCTGCACGGAGTCGGCCGGGCGGGGCGCGTTGGTGATCAGGATCACCGTACCGCCGCGGCTGCGATAGGTGTGCAGCGCCTCGCAGGCTTCGGGGAAGGATTCTAGGCCGTTATGGACCACGCCCCAGATGTCGCTAAGCACGACCTCGACGCCGCCCACGAGCTCGCGCAGGCCTTGGGCGAAATGCAGCGTGGTCATGACGTGCGCGGCCGATCAGATGCGGCGCGCGAGCGCGGCGTTACCGGTGATGCGTTGTGTCGGAGCTGCGGCTGACGTCGCGCTTGATGTTGAGCCTGGGCTGGGGGAAGCGGAGCCATTGGATCCCTGAATGTCCTGCGCCTGGTTCGGCGCGGCCCCGCCGGTAGCAGATGCCCCCTCCGGCCGCAATGGCCGCGGCGGCGCGAACAGGAAGCCCTGGCCGAACCGCACGTCATAGTCGAGCAGATCGACCACGGCCCGCTCGCCCTCGATCCGCTCGGCGATCAGGTCGATGCCGAAGCGGCCCAGCAGGTCGGAAAGGTCGGACGGGTGGATGTCAGAGGTCGACGCCTGCCTGGGGTCGAGCAGCAGCGTCGCCGGCACCTTGATGAAGCGCACGCCCCGATCGGCGAGCTCGCGCGGCTCGATCCTGAGATCGGTGACATGGTCGATCGAGAAGCGGAAGCCGCGCTGGGCCAGCGCGGCGAGATTCTCGGTCTCGGCCGGGCCGAGATTGCGGAAGGTCGATTGCTTGAACTCCAGCACCAGCGAGGGCGCCAGCGCCCGGTTGGCTTCGAGGAAGTCGAGGCATTGCGCGAAGGTGGTGGAATTGCCGAGCGTGGAGGCCGCGACGTTGCAGAACACGCCGACATCCTTGTTGCGCACCATCAGGCGCCGCAGCACCTGCACGCAGCGCAGCATCACCATGTTGTCGATGCGCCCGATCAGCCCGGAGGCCTCGGCGATGCTGATGAACTCCTCGGCGGCGATCAGCTGGTCGCGCTCGTCGCGGACCCGCGTCACGGCCTCGTAGAACCGCACCTTGCGCTGCGGCAGCGTCACCATCGGCTGGAGGAAGATGTCGATGCGGTTCTCGTCGACCGCGTTGCGCAGCGTCGCTAGCAATTGGGTCTGGCTGCGGCCGCTCGCGGCGTGAGCCTGATTGACGGTCTGGGTCTGGACCGCCGGTGCGGCGGGGCGTGGTGGCGGTGCGGCAAGCGGGGGAGGGGCGACCGGCTTCTGATCGAACGGTGCAAGCAGGTCGATTGGCGCCTCCGACTCCGGCCTTGCGACGGGAGCGGGAGAGGGCCCTGGCGCCGCGCCGGCCAGGAGATCCTCATGCGCCGACACCGTGGTGGCGAGCTGCTTGACCAGCCCGCCAAGCTCGTTGATCTCGCCGACCACCGACTGGATGCGGTCGGAGTTGGTCGAATTGGACGAGGCGATGCGGCCCTCGATCGCAGCTAAGCGGCGGCCGAACTCGGCGACCTGGCGGGCGAGATCGGCGGTGCCGCGCGAGAGGTCTGCGATCTGGCCGCCGACATCGCTGCGGTCGCGCAGCCGCATCGACACCGCATTGTAGAGGATCAGGAAGGTCAGCGCGGTCAGCGCCACGATCGCGGATTCGGTTCCGCTGATGCCGGCGACCGAGTAGAGCACCAGCCCGAGCGAGGCGGCGACCAGAACCATGCAGATGGCGATGAAGATCGTCGAAATGCGAATCATGCCGCGCGTTACGCCTCAAAGAGCTGACTGCCTCACCCCGGGAAAACACGGGTCGCGGTCCGAACCCCGTCACGCCTCATGCTCGCCCAAGCCGCACGAGCTTAACATCATTGTTGATTCGAGGGGATAGCGGCGTCCGTGCTGCTTATTTCAAGCCGGCCCGGCGAAAGCCCTCGAGGTAGTGCTCGCGGTCGGCGGCGAGCTTGATCGGCATGAACTCGGCGATCCAGGCCAGCGACACGTTCGGCTGGGTGCGACGGAGTTCCTCCAGGGCGGCATGGGCGATCCCGGTTTGACCGGCCATGCCCGCGGCCGCGGTCAGCACCCGGTGTGCGCCGACGAAGTCGCTGCGCTGGCGCAGGGATTCCTGGGCGAGGCGGATGGCTTCCTGATAGTCGCGGCCGAGGAAGCGGGCATAGGCGGCGATGCCGAAATAGACGGGGGCATAGGGATCGCGCGGGCTGAGGCGGATCGCCCTGCGTGCCGCCTCGTCGGCCTCCTGCCAACGGCCGCAATAGCCCAAGGCCAGACCATAATAGCCCTGTGCCAGCGCAAAATTCGGATTGAGCCGCAGCGCGGTCTCGAATTCGGCGAGCGAGTCGTCGAACCGCCGCGCGAACAGGTTGACGTGGCCGAGCGCATTATGCGCCCAGGCATCCTCGTCGTCGGCCCGGATCGCGGCCCGCGCCGCGCGCTCGGCAGCGGTGATGGCCCTCGCCATCTCCATCCAGCCCATATGCGCAGTGAACATGTAGCTGGTGCCGAGCAGGCCGAGCGCCTTGCCGTAGTTCGGGTCGAGCGCGATGGCCTTTTCGAGCAGCGCCTGCGCCACCACATGGTCCTGCCGCGTCACGCGCCAGTAATGCGACAGTGCGCGCATCACGAGGTCCCAGGCGTCCATGCTGTCGGGCGGCTTGCGCTCGGCGCGAAAATTTTCGGCGGCGTAAAGCTGCGGCTCGATCGCGGCGACGATGGCTTCGGTGATCTCGTCCTGCACGGCGAAGACGTCGGCGAGCTCGCGGTCGTAGCGCTCGGCCCAGAGATGGCTGCCGGTGGCGACGTCGTTGAGCTGCGCGGTGATGCGGACGCGGTCGCCGCCCCTGCGGACGCTGCCTTCGACGACATAGCGCACGCCTAACTCTTCGGCGACCTGCCGCAGATGCACCGTGCGGCCCTTGTAGATGAAGGAGGAGTTGCGCGCGATGACGAAGAACCAGCGCAGCTTCGACAGCGCGGTGATGATGTCCTCGCTGATGCCGTCGGAGAAATAATCCTGCTCGGGCTCGCCGCTCATGTTGGTGAAGGGCAGGACGGCGATCGCGGGACGATCGGGCAGCGGCAGTCCGGTCGGCGCTGCGGTCGTGGGCGCCGCCAAGGCCGCCGGCTTCGCTGCGTCCGAGTGCTCGGTCACCGCGCCGACGAAGCGCACGCCCTTGCGTGCGATGGTGCGGATCAGCCGCTGCTCCTCGCCGTTGTCATTGACCGCGCGCCTTGCCGCGTTGATGCGGCTGGTCAGCGTCGATTCCGAGACGACGCGGCCGTTCCAGACTGCGTCGAGCAGATTGTCCCGCGTCACCACGCGCTCGCGGTTGCGGACGAGATAAATGAGGAGATCGAACACCTGAGGCTCGAGCGCGATGAGCGCGTTCGCCCGCCGCAATTCGCGGCGCTCGGGATCGAGCACGAAATCCTCGAACTGAAACGTCACAATCCCTCCTCGGCTCCCGCGCGGAAATCAAGGCGGCCTCAGCGTAAAATAACGCCGCTCTCAAGGCCAGCGATGCGCATGCGCCCTATCGTCCCGGCGTTTTTCAACCCGCAGGAGTTTGCTCATGTCGACATCCGCCGCACTCAAGCCAGCCACACCCGATCTTGCCGCCGTCAAGCATCGCCAGCACGGCGCCTGGTCGTCCGGCGACTATGCCGTCGTCGGCACCACCTTGCAGATCGTCGGCGAGCAGCTCTGTGAGGCACTCGACATACGCGCCGGCAGCAAGGTGCTGGACGTCGCCGCCGGCAACGGCAATGCGACATTGGCCGCGGCGCGGCGCTGGTGCGACGTCACATCCACGGACTACGTGCCGGCGCTGCTCAAGCGCGGGCAGGAGCGCGCGGCGGCGGACCATCTGACGGTCGAATTCCGCGAGGCGGATGCCGAGGCGCTGCCGTTTGCGGACAACAGCTACGACGTCGTGCTCTCGACCTTCGGCGTGATGTTCACGCCGGACCAGGACAAGGCGGCATCCGAGCTCGCGAGGGTCTGCAAATCCGGTGGCAAGATCGGCCTCGCCAACTGGACGCCGCAGGGGTTCATCGGCCAGCTGTTCAAGACCATCGGCAAGCATGTCGCCCCGCCGGCCGGCGTGAAGTCGCCGGCGCTGTGGGGCACCCCAGCGCGGCTCGAGGAGATGTTCGGCAGCAAGGCTTCCGAGATCGTGGCCGAGCCGCGCATGTTCGTGTTCCGCTACCGCTCGCCGGACCACTGGCTCGATGTCTTCAAGTCCTTCTACGGGCCGATGCTGAAGGCGTTCGCCGCGCTCGACGAGAGCGGCCAGGCCGCGCTGAAGCGCGATCTCTTGGCGCTGCTCGGCGAGTTCAACCATGCTGACGACGGTACGATCGTCGTGCACAGCGAATATCTGGAAGCGGTCATCACCAAGCGGTGAAATCCGGCGCGATCAGGCCGGATCAACTCCGGCCTGATCGTCGCCCTTGGCTAAAGCATGATCCGGAAAAGTGCGAAGCGGTTTTCCGGAAAGATCATGCGGAAACAACAACCTAAAGCGCGATGACGATTCATCCAAATCTCATCGCGCTTTAGAATGGTGCGGTGGCGCCGACCGTGTCGGCCGAGACCGCCTCGCGGCTGCCGAGCGGCTTGGGGCGACCGGTCGTCGTGTCGCGCAGGGTCTGCCGCTCGATCTCCGAGTTCAGCTCGGCGCCGAACATGATGACGATCGCCGACATCCACATCCACATCATCAAGCCGATTGCTGCGCCAAGCGAGCCGTAGGTCGCGTTGTAGTTGGCGAAGGATGAGAGATACCAGGACAGCAGCGACGAGCCCGCGATCCAGAGAATGGCGGCGATCAGCGCGCCGGGGCTCAGCCATTGCCAGCGCGGCGCATCGCGGCTTGGCGCGTAGCGGTAGAGGATGGCGAGCGCGACCATGAGAATCAGGAACAGCAGCGGCCAGCGTGCCAGCGCGACGATCAGCTTGCTCTCGGGGGCGATGCCGAGATGATCGAGCGCGAGCGGGAAGGCGACGACGGTGCCGACCATCACAAGGAGCGCGAGAATGCCGCCGACCGTGAAGGCCAGGGACACCAGGTTCAGCTTGATGAAGCTGCGCTTCTCCCGCTCCTCATAGGCGACGTTGAGCGCGTCGAAGATCGCCTTGACCCCGGCATTGGCGCTCCAGATCGCGAGCACGAGGCCGAACAGGAAGGTGGCGCCGAGCGCCGTATTGCCCTTCGACACCACGCGCCCGACCTGTTCCTCGACGATCTCAAACGTGCCCTGGGGCAGCATCATTGCCAGCTTCTGGAGATTGTCGCTGATGGTGGCGGGATCGGCGAACAGTCCGTAGGACGAGACCAGCGCGGTGACGGCCGGAAAGATCGCGAGCAGTCCGAAGAACACGACGCCGCCGGCGGTGGCGAGCAGGCGATCGTCGTCGATGCGCTGATAGGTGCGCCAGAAGATGTCCTTCCAGCCGGCCCAGGGGATCGCGAACGGGCTTTTCGAGCGGCGGCCGTGGCCGGGCTGCGCCGCCGCGCCGGCCGGGCTGGTTTCCGGCGAGTTCGCCTCGCTGTTGCGATGGTCCGGCGGAGGTCCGGCCCGGGCAAGGCCGGAGTCCTGGAAATAGCGTTCGGCGGTCAGCACGAACACGGCCGTGGCGGCGATCAGCAGCCAGGAATCGAGCTGGTCCGTGCGCCGCACCTGCATCTCAAGCGTCCAGTCTGGGACGGTTGCGCCTGCGGCGTGCAGCCGTGACGCCCAGCAGACCGATTGCTGCGAGCATCAGGCCAACCTGCACGGGGCGGTTGGCGCCCGCCGGCCGACGGCCGCCATGGCCGCGCTCGCCCGGCGCGAGCGGCGCCAGGGGAATCGTCGTGGCCACCTCCTTCACTGCCTGCTTGACCGTTCCGCGCGGGATGCGCGGCGTCGCGATCGCAACCCGCAGCCGGCTCGCAAGCGGCACGATCGGCTTGGCCTTGCGCTTCATCTGAGCCATCGCGATCCCGGCACAGACTGCGGCGAGCACCAGCAGCACGGCGCCGACGGCACCAAAGCCCCAGAATTGCCCGTGGGTGATCGCGACCCAGCGGTAGAGGGCGACCAGACCGACGAAAAATGCCGCGACCACGAACAGGCCCGCGACCGCGAACAGCCCGCCGGCCACCGCGTAGGATGTCACCTTGCCGGTTGCGTGGCTGGTCTGGTCACGCAGATAGGATTGAGCAGCGCGTTTGACGTGATTGAGCTTCAGCGCCATGCCGGCGCGCAGCAGTTCACCCGATGGCGCGAGCATGCGGACATCCTCCGAGAGCGAGAAATTCGTCGGGGGGTGAACGTGGCGGAATTTGACTTGTTCCGTTGGACGGTGATCGCCGCGACGGATCAGCCGAGGTCGGCGGCCGAAATCCAGAACACCTCGCCCTCGGATTCCTCGGTGTCGAGCCAGAGCAGCGGCAGTTCCGGAAACGCCTCGTCGACCACCTCGCGGCCGCGGCCGATCTCGCAGATCAGGCCGCCATTCGCCGTGAGATGATCGGGCGCGTCTTGCAGGATCCGGCGCACCACGTCGAGACCGTCGGCGCCGCCGTCGAAGGCCAGTTTCGGCTCGGCCCGGCATTCCGGCGGCAATGCCGCCATGCCTTCGGCATCCACGTAAGGCGGATTGGTGATGATGAGGTCATACCTGGCATCGCCGAGCGGGACGAACAGATCGCCGCGGTGGAGCGTGATGCGGTCATCGAGCCCGTGCTCGCTGACATTGCGCGCGGCGACCTCGAGCGCGCCCTTGGAGACGTCGACGGCATCGACCGTGGCATTCGGGAAATGATGCGCGGCGAGGATCGCTAGACAGCCTGAGCCGGTGCAGAGATCGAGCACGCGCTCGACCCCCGTGGGGTCGTCGATCAGCGAGCCTGGCTCGCCGTCGCCGCCGAAATGCGAATCCAGGAGCTCGCCGATGAAGGACCGCGGAACGATGACGCGCTCGTCGACATAGAACGGCATGCCGCGCATGTAGATCTTGTTGACGAGATAAGCCGTCGGCTTGCGTGTGGTGATGCGCTTGTGGATGAGATCGAGCAGCATCTTGCCTTCCGCCGCGGTGACGCAGGCATGGCCAAAGATCTCGAACTGGTCGGGATGCAGATGCAGCGCCTCGCAGACCAGAAACACGGCCTCGGCGACCGGATCGGTCGTGCCGTGTGCGAAGGCGAGCTTGGCCTCGGTGAAGCGGCTCACCGCATAGCGGACGAAATCGATCAGCGTGAGCAACTCGCCGCGGCCGACCTTCGCGAGCTTGGGTGCCGCTTTCGCAAGCTTCGGTGCGGCGCGGCCGCGCGTGGTCTTCTTGGATGCTCTTGCCATCAGGATTTGGTCCAGCGTGCGGCAGCCTCGTCGTCGCGGGCGTGGGCCTCGACCCAGCCGGTCCCGGTGGCGCTCTCTTCCTTCTTCCAGAACGGCGCGCTGGTCTTCAGGTAATCCATCAGGAACTCGGCCGCTTCGAACGCCGCCCGGCGGTGTTGCGAGGCGGTGAGCACCAACACGATGTTCTGGCCCGGCATGAACCGCCCGACGCGGTGGATGACCGTGACGCCGTTGAGCGGCCAGCGCGAGATGGCTTCGTCGACGTGGCGCTGGATCTCTTCCTCCGCCATGCCCGGATAATGCTCGAGCGTGAGCGCCGAGATCTTCGAACTGTCCTCGTCGGCGCGGCAGATGCCGGAGAAGCTCACGACCGCGCCGATGTCGGTGCGGCTCTTGGTCAGGACCGCGATCTCGCGCGCGATGTCGAAATCGTCTTCCTGGATGCGGATGGTGACGGGGCAGGTCATGAGCCTAGCCGCCGGTCATCGGCGGGAAGAACGCGATCTCGCGGGCGCCGGCGATCGCGGCATCCGACTTGACGTGGGCGTGGTCGATCGCGGTGCGGATCACCTTGGGCTTCTCGAAGGCATAGGCGTAGGCCTCGCTTTGGCCGGACAGCCAGGCGATCAGCTCCTCGACGGTGCGCACGGTCGCGGGTGGCTCGATGGTCTCCTCGGCCTTGCCGATGCGCTCGCGCACCCAGGCAAAGTACTTCACCTTCATGCCTCATCCTCCTTGATGAGGTGATGGATGCCGGCGCGGAAATAGTCGTAGCCGGTGTACATGGTCAGCAGCGCCGAGGCCCACAGCAGGACGAGGCCGATCAGCGAGACCACGGGAACGAGCTCGTCACCGGCCGGGCCTGCGAGCAGGAAGCCGATGGCGACGAGCTGAACGGTGGTCTTCCACTTGGCGAGCTTGGTCACGGGCACGCTGACGCGGAGCGCGGCGAGATATTCGCGCAGGCCCGACACCAGGATCTCGCGGCACAGGATCACGATGGCGGCCCACAGCGACCAGCCGTGGATGATGCCGTCGGCGGCCAGCATCAGCAGGCAGGAGGCGACCAGCAGCTTGTCGGCGATCGGGTCGAGCATCCGGCCAAACGCCGATTGCTGATTCCAGATCCGCGCGTAATAGCCGTCGAGATAGTCCGTTACCGCGGCGCCGATGAAGATGGCGACCGCGACCCAGCGCAGCCACAGCGGATAGTCCATGATCGACTGCGCATAGATGCATCCGACCACGACCGGGATCGCGGCGATCCGGCCGTAGGTGAGGATGTTGGGGAGGGACATCGCGCGGCTGGTCGTCCCTCGTGTCGTGGCGATGTTCATCCGTCCTACCAATACCGCTGATGGCCTAAGGTCAACCGTCCCTCCCACATGGGGTACGGGATGCGACGACCATATGACCCTGTCCCCTTTAGTTCATCCCGGCTGGGGATGGAAATACTCGAAAATCCGGCGGGCACTCTCGGCGCTCACCCCCGGAACCTTGCCGAGATCGGCGATCGAGGCCCGTTCGATCTCCTTCAAGGTTCCGAAATGATGCAGCAAGGCACGTTTGCGCGACGGGCCGATGCCCGGAATTTCTTGCAAACCGGCCTCGCGGATGTCCTTCTTGCGCAGCTTGCGGTGCGAGCCGATGACGAAGCGGTGGGCCTCGTCCCGCAGCCGCTGGATGAAATAGAGCACAGGATCGCGCGGCTCGAGCTTGATCGCCTCGCGCTCCGGCATGAACAGGGTCTCGCGGCCGGCATCCCGGTCCGGCCCCTTGGCGACCGACATCAGCGACACCTGGGTCAGGCCGAGATTGGCGAAGATCTCCCTGATAGCGTTGAGCTGGCCCCGGCCGCCGTCGATGATGACGAGGTCGGGCCATTGCGGGAAGTCGTCGTCCTTCACCTTGCGGGCGGCGTCCTCGGGCGGATTAATCAGGCGCTTGAAGCGGCGCTCCAGCACCTCGCGCATCATGGCGTAGTCGTCGCCCGGCGTGAGCCCTTCCGACTTGATGTTGAACTTGCGGTACTGGTTCCTCACGAAGCCGTCGGGCCCCGCGACGATCATGGCGCCGACCGCGTTGGTGCCCTGGATGTGGCTGTTGTCATAGACCTCGATGCGTTTGGGCGCATGCGGCAGGCTCAGCGTGGTCGCCATCGCGTCGAGGAGGCGGCTTTGCGTGGCAGTATCCGCGAGCTTGCGGCCGAGCGCCTCGCGCGCATTGGTCAGCGCGTGGGCGACGAGCTCCTTCTTCTCGCCGCGCTTGGGTGCGGTGACCTCGACCTTGTGCCCGGCCTTGATCGCCAGCGCGTTGGCGAGCAACTCGCTCTCCTCGATCTCGTGCGAGAGCAGGATGTTCTTCGGCGGCGGCTTGTCGTCGTAGAACTGGGCGAGGAAGGAGCCCAGCACTTCCTCCGGCGTGAAGGTCTTCTCCGCGCGCGGGAAATAGGCGCGGTTGCCCCAGTTCTGGCCGGTGCGGAAGAAGAACACCTCGACGCAGGAGAAGCCGCCCTCCTGGTGGATGGCGAACACGTCGGCTTCCTCCACGGTGCGCGGATTGATGCCCTGCTGCGACTGGATCGCCGACAGCGCGGCGAGGCGGTCGCGGTAGAGCGCCGCGCGCTCGAATTCGAGCTCGCTGGCCGCCTTCTCCATCTCGCCGGCAAGCTCCTGCTTCACCGCATGGCTCTTGCCGGAGAGGAAGTCGGTCGCCTCGCGCACCAGCGTCGTATAGCCGCCGAAGTCGATCTCGCGGGTGCAGGGACCGGCGCAGCGGCGGATCTGGTAGAGCAGGCAGGGCCGGGTGCGGCTCTCGAAGAAGGAGTCCGTGCAGGAGCGGATCAGGAACGCGCGCTGAAGCGCGGTGATGGTGCGGTTGACGGCGCCCGCGGAGGCGAACGGGCCGAAATAGCGCCCGGGCCGGGTCTGCGCGCCGCGATGCTTCAGGATCTGCGGCGCCCAATGGTCGCTGGTGATCAGGATATAGGGAAACGATTTGTCGTCGCGCAGCTGCACGTTGAAGCGCGGCCGCAGCTGCTTGATTAGGTTGGCTTCCAGCAGCAGCGCCTCGGTCTCGGTGTTGGTCGAGACGATCTCCACGGTCACCGTGGCCGCGATCATGCGCAGGATGCGGGCCGGCTGCGGGGCGCTCTGGCGCGCGTAGTTCGACAGGCGTTTTTTGACGTTCTTGGCCTTGCCGACATAGAGCACGTCGGCGTTGGCATTTAGCATGCGGTAGACACCGGGCGAGGTCGGTGCGAGCCGGACCGCGCGCTCGATGGCCTCATGGCCGGTCGCCAGCGGACCTTCGCCGACCGCGCCGCTCTCTTCGAGGATGTCAGGCAGCAGCGCATCGTCCTCGTCCTCGCCGCTCGTGGTGGCGGGATCGAGGTCCGGCTGCGTCAGGCTCTCCGGCGGGGCGTCGGTCGCGGCAAGGCGGGGCGGTTTGCACTCGCGCTCGTCCGGATTATCGGGGGAATCGTGAACCATGGAGCGAATTTAGGCGCTAGGGGGGCCGATTTGAAGTTCCGGCCATGCCGCACGCACAGGCTGGCGGTGCAGTTCCGGTAACGCTTGCTTAAGCCTGTTAACAGCGCGGTAACCCGGCTTAACAGGCCTTTAACTTAAAACTCTCGATAAATCCTACGCGAAAAAGTCGTGGTTCCGTAACCATGCGGTGGTCTCGCGCGGCGGCGCGGCATCGCGGGCGACGGCAGTTGTGTTGGAGAGTACCGATGAAGAGGTTCGTTGTGGGCGCAGCCGCGTTGGTTGCAGCCGGCTGGACAGCTTCGGCAGAGGCCGCCGATTTCAATTACGGGCAGGGTGCGCCCTATACCGTCAATCAACCGCTCAATGCATATAGCTGGGCCGGTCCCTATCTCGGCGGCAACATCGGTTACGAATGGGGTTCGGTCGACAACAATCCGGCAAAGCCGTCCGGCTTCGTCGGCGGCGTGCAGGCCGGCTATAATTTTCAGAACGGCCCGTGGGTGTTCGGCGTCGAGGGCGACATCCAGGCCGCCGGCGCCGACGACACATTCGCGCCGTGGAAGTTCTCCAATCCGTGGTTCGGCACCCTGCGCGGCCGCGCCGGCTATGCGTTCAGCAACGTGCTGTTCTACGGCACCGCCGGCCTCGCCTTCGGCGAGCTGCGCGCGCAGACCTTCGGCTGGACGGAGTCGCACACCAGCGCCGGCTGGACCATCGGCGCCGGCGCCGAAGTCGGCCTCGCGCCGAACTGGAGCGCCAAGCTCGAATATCTCTACATCAATCTGTCGACGAGCCAGTTCGCGATTACAGGCGTGTCAAACGGCTATAGCGCCAGCGTTGTGCGCGCGGGCGTGAACTATCACTTCTGATAGCTGAAGAAGAAAATACCGGACACAACCTCCCGGTCGCTCGCGGCCGGGATTTTTTTTAAGTCAGTCGCGCTAGGAGAGGATGACCAAGTTGACCGCCTTCGGTCCCTTCCCCTTCTTGTCCGGTTCGACTTCGAAAGTAATGCGCTGTCCTTCGGCAAGGTCCTTCAATCCCGCCCGCTCAACAGCGGTGATGTGAACGAAGACATCGCGACCGCCGTCGTCCGGCTTGATGAAACCGTAGCCGCGCTCGCCGTTGAAGAACTTGACCGTCCCCGTCATGGCCATCGGGAAACTCCCCCTCATTGCTCCTCCGTCGCGACGCAGACTCACGTCACGACATGACCGGACCTTACGAAGCCCGGGAGCTGGCCATCCTTTGGCGGACCTCATCGGTCCGGTCGGATCTTTCTTAGGGCCTTCACTCCGCCGCAACCATTCGCGGAAGCGGAACGTAAAGCCAGTCACGCAAACAGCATAATACGGTTCGTTGCAGATTGACTACCGCTCCTGCATCTTTTTCCCAAGAATGCCGGAGTGTTACGGTCGAGGTACCTCTAATCGGAATCTGGCAGCGCCGCCCTGGCCGAGCGGCACTTCCAGCTCGGGCAGGATGGTCTTGAGCTCGCCGTGTAGCGTGTAGGGGGGATTGACAATCAGGAGTCCCGTGGAGGTGAGCGCTGCGCCATCAAGCTGCGGCGCGACACTGAATTCGAGCCGCAGACATTTTCCCGGAGGCTTTGCTGCGGCTGCGAGCCGCGCCACCGATTGCGCCAGCGTGTCGGTGGCGCGGCGGTTCTTGGCCGGATACCAGATTACATAGATACCGGTCGGCCATTTCGCGAAGGCCGTTGCGAAGGCTTCGCCGAGTTTTTCGAACTCGTCCTTGGCCTCGAACGGCGGATCGATCAGCACGAGGCCGCGCCGTTCCTTCGGTGGAACGAAGGCTGGCAATGCAACCCAGCCGTCGAGATCGACCACGCGGGCCTGCTCGTCACGGCGCAGCACGTCGATCAGCGCCTTGCGCGCTTTCGGCTCGAGCTCGCAGGCGACGAGCCGGTCCTGCGGCCGCAGCAGGCCGCGCGCGATCAGCGGCGAGCCCGGATAAGCCTTGAGCTCACCCTTCGGATTGAAGGCGCGGACGATGTCGAGATAGGGCTTCGTCAGCGCCGCGGTCTCGTTCGACAGGCGCGCCTGCATCAGCCGCGCGATGCCGGTCAGCCACTCGCCGCTGCGCCGCGCCTCGTCGCCTTCGAGATCGTAGAGTCCGGCGCCGGCATGGGTGTCGATGACGCGGAACGCCCCCGGCTTGTCCTGCAGATAAGTGAGAATGCGCGCGAGCACGATGTGCTTGATGACATCGGCGAAGTTGCCGGCGTGGAAGGCGTGGCGGTAGTTCATGGCGGACAGTTACGACATCGCGCGATGAAAGTAACTGCCGTCATTCCGGGGCGGTGCGTCAGCACCGAACTATGGTACGCAATTGCGCACCTGAGAATCTCGAGATTCCGGGTCTGGTGCTAGCGCACCATCCCGGAATGACGACGAGAGCGTTGTGCCTCAACCACCCCTGATCGGCGGCATCGTCACCTGGTCGCGGCGGCAGGCGCGGCGGTCGGTTTCCTCGCAGGCGCGGAACTGCAGATCCTTGCTGAGGCAGATGCGCACTTCGGACAGCCGTGTCCGGTTGCAGGTAACCGAGATGGCGGCATTGCTCAGGCCTGGATTGGCCTTGATGAAGGCCTCCTCGACCTCCGTCGGCGCCACGGTCTTGGCCTGCGACAAGTCGAGATATTCGGCCGGAATCTTGATCGCGGCGCGCGCCTTGCGGATCGTTTCGAAATAGCTGCGGCCTTCGAGGCCCGAGCAGGTGCCGTGCTTGTCCCACTCGTTGAAGATCAGGCCCGGCGCCGGCATCAGATCGAGCATCGAGGAGACGATGTTGCGGTTCAGCCGCGGCGCCGGCCGCTGGCAATATTCGGGGAAGCCGCTCTCATATTGCGGCCACAGCCCGTGCACCACGAAAGAGTAGGGCCGGCCGCTGCACTGGATCTGGGAGCGCCCACCGCGCTCCGCCGCCTCTTCGCAGAACGAAGGCGACCATGACAGGGACAGTACATAGAAATCGAATTCGCCGGGCGCGTTCTGCCGCTTGTCCTGCGCCTTGGCGCCGCCGGCCAGCGTGACCAGCCCGGCAGCCAGGGTCAGCGAGATCATCAGGCGCGAGAATGAATGCAATCTGGAATGAAACATGGCGACGCCCCTCAACTAGACTGTGCAGTCAGCCTAGCAGGCGATAGGAACATTTCAAGAACAAAATGGACGCGAGACGCATTCGGCCGCTTGATCGGGCCGAATCGGGCTTCTCGAATTACTGCCTGGCGGCGCGGCAGGCCGGATTGTAGGCCCAGTTGCGGTCGAGCCCGACCACGCACCATTCGACGCCGTTGCCGTAGCTGGCAAAGCCGCCGTCCTCAATGATCGAGAAATGCACCTTGCGCACCTTGCCGTCGTTGAGCAAGGCATCGCCGGTGCAGTAGCGGCGCGGAATGTTGTCGGACTGCCAGGGCCGGAACGCGACCTCGTGAACGGCGGCGAAGCCCGTGATCTTCAACGGAGAATTCCAGAACGAGCTTTCCTTCTCCCAGAACTGGCTGGCGATCGTCGGCAGCGCCCTATCGCAATCGGCGACGGCGCCGTCATAGCGCGGCCCGCTCAGCCAGAAGTTCAGCTCAAGCGGATTGGCGGCCCTGGCCTCGCCGAGCGACAGCGCTCCGAACATGAGGCCGAGCACGGCGGCGAAGCGGAGCGATTTCAGGGGGAGGGCGCGCATGGGCAATCCGGACAGCTGGTCTTGCGAAGTTCGGACGGTGCCGCGAAGGCCGGGCGGGGTCAAGTGCAGCACGGCAACACTTGGCGAGGAGTTGACCGTAAGGGCGCGCCCGGCAGGGCTTCGGTTCTTTTCACTTCCATCCCGGCACCGTAAACTGGCGCCAACCAATTGGAGTAACGGGAATGCGAATCATTGCGGCCGCGGGCCTTCTCGCCCTGGGGATGATGGCGAGCCAGTCGGCGCGTGCTGACCTCCTTCCAGTGCCACCTTTCAAGGGCAACGACACCGGTGGGATCATCGCCTATTCGATGGCGACCCAGGTCGATGCCCGTCAGGTCGCGGTCGATCACTGCGCGCGCTACGGCAAGGTCGTGAAATTCCTCGCGGTGCAGGCCTATGAGGGCGGCTACATCTCGTTCTCCTGCCGCTGGGTGCCCTATGGCGCCGCCGAACGGCCGATCCGCACGCTGTACTGAGGCGTCGTAACGCCGCCTCTCTCAAGCCGGGAGCCTCCAACATGACGCGCAAACTCGCTTTGCTCGGCTCAAGCCTTTGCCTCGTCTTGTCGGCCGGCGTGGCCAGTGCCGACGACCTGCCGGTGCGCAAGGCCGGCCTTTGGGAAATGAAGATGGTCAGGAGCGGCTCGGCGATGCCGGAAATGACCATGCAGCACTGCACCGACGAGACCGTCGACAAGGAGATGAGCAACAACGTCTCCCCGATGGCCAAGCAGATCTGCTCCAGGCAGGACATCAAGAAGACCGCAACCGGCTATGTCAGCGATTCCGAGTGCAACGTCGCCGGCATCAGCACGACCTCGCATGCCGAGATCACGGGCGATTTCAATTCGGCCTACACGGTGAAGACCTCCTCACACGCGCAAGGCGGCGTTGCCGGCCCCGCGGGCCGCGATACCTCCATGACGCTCGAAGCGAAGTGGCTGGGCGCCTGCAAGCCCGACCAGAAGCCCGGCGACATCGTGATGCCCGGCGGTTTCAAGATGAACGTGCGCGACGTCGATAAATTGAAGGCGCTGCTGCCGAAATAGGTGGGCGTAATGGCGCTGACCGGGATCAAGGCGATCGCGTTCGACGTTCAGGGGACCTGCGTTGATTTTTTCCAGCCGCTGCTGCGCGCCGGAGCCGCGATCAATGCGGCCAAGGGGCTCGACATCGATTGGGCGGCCCTGTCGGCGGAGTGGCGCGAGCTCTATCGCGCTTCGATGGATGCCGTGATCGCCGGCCGCCGCGACTGGTTGCGGGTCGATCGCATCTATCGCGAGGCACTGGACAAGCTCGTCGAGACGCGCGGCCTGTCTGATCGTTTTGACGGTGCCGAGCGTGACGCGCTCAACGAGGTCTGGACCAAGCTCGATCCCTGGCCGGACACGATCGAGGGCTTGACCCGGCTTCGCCGGAGATTTTGCACGGCGACCCTGTCCAACGCCGGTATGGCCAGTGTGATCGCGCTGGTGAAGCACGCCGATTTGCCGTTCGATGCGATCCTGACGGCGGAGCTCGCGACCAGCTACAAGCCTGCGCCGGCAGTCTATCAACTCGCCGTCGACTATCTCGGCTATGGGCCGGAACAGATCCTGATGGTTGCCTGCCACAAATATGATCTGAAGGCGGCGCGCGCATTCGGCATGAAGACGGCCTTCGTGCCTCGCCCATTGGAGTTCGGGCCCGACGCTGCGCCCGATGTCTCGCCCGAGAGCTGGTTCGACGTCTACGCGACCAGCTTCGTGGATCTGGCAGATCGTTTGGCGGCGTGAATGTAGAAAGCTGAAGATCGCGATGCCTGAATAGGTGAGATCGTAGCCCGGAAGCCGGTGCGCTCCCTCGCCCCGTTCTTACGGGGAGAGGTTGGGGTGAGGGGCCTCTCTCCACAGGAGCGATCGTCGAGGGACCTGAACCCCCTCACCCGAATTCGATCTGCGATCGAATTCGACCTCTCCCCGCAGGCGGGGAGAGGTGAAAAGCCAGCTACACCGGTATTCTCACACTCGCCCTCAATCCCCCCATCGGGCTGTCGCCGAGCGTGATGTCGCCGCCATGCGAGCGGGCGATGTCGCGGGCGATGGCGAGGCCAAGGCCCGTGCCGCCTTCGTCCTGGTTGCGGGCGTTGTCCAGCCGCAGGAACGGCTTGAACACTTCTTCGCGCAAGTGAACGGGAATGCCGGGGCCGTCGTCGTCGACGGTGACGGTGAGATAGCGGTGATCGCGCTGGCCGGTGATGGCGATGGCCTTGCCGTAGCGCGCGGCGTTGGTGACGAGGTTGGCGAGGCAGCGCTTGAACGAGGCCGGCTTCACCGTCACCACCGGCAGGCCGTGGAACGCCACCGTCGCGGCGTGGCCGTGGCGCTCGGCGTCGCTGCGCAGCTCTTCCAGCGCCTGCGCCATGTCGGTCGGCTGTGACTGCTCGCCGGAATCGCCGCGGGCAAAGGCGAGGTAATCCTCCAGCATCATTGACATCTCGTCGACGTCCTTGCGCATGCCCTCGAGCTCGGGATTGTCGCCGATCAGCGCCAGCTCGAGCTTGAAGCGGGTCAGGATTGTGCGCAGGTCATGGCTGACGCCGGCGAGCATCGCGGTGCGCTGCTCCATGGTGCGCTCGATGCGCGACTTCATCTCGATGAAGGCGACCGCCGCGCGCCGCACCTCGCGCGCGCCTCTGGGTCTGAAGTTCGGCGCCTCGCGGCCCTTGCCGAAACTTTCGGCAGCGTCGGCGAGGCGCAGGATCGGCTTGATCTGGTTGCGCAGGAACAGCACCGCGACGATCAGGAGGATCGAGGACGTGCCGACCATCCAGAACAGGAAGATCTCCGAGTTCGAGGCATAGGCGGCGCTGCGCTGCGCGAACACGCGCATCACGGCATCGTCGAGCTGGATGCGGATCTCGACCAGGTTGGAGCGACCGACCGTGTCGATCCAGAACGAGCGTCCGATCTGGCGGCCGAGCTGCACCGACAGGGTCTGGTCGAGCAGCGAGAAGAACGGCTTTGGTCCCGGCGGCGGCATGTCGCCGGCGGGCAGGAAATCGACCACGAGGCCGAGGCGCTGCTGCGCGATGCGGCGGATCTGGTCGCGGTCCTTGTCCTGCGGATAGCCCTTGTAGACGTCGATCAGCGCGGCGATGTCCTGCACCACCGCGGCCGACAGGCGGCGCGTCACCGTGTTCCAGTGCCGCTCCATGAACACGAAGGCGACGACCGATTGCAGGATCACCATCGGCACGATCATGATCAGCAGCGCACGGGCATACAGGCCGGTCGGCATCCAGCCCTTGAACGCATTGCCCATCCAGCCATTGGCGGCCGAGACGCGGCCGGCGGCGCTCTTCAGCAGCGTCAGGCCGGTATCGATCGTGCTCATCGCGCGCGCTTCACTGATTTATGGCGAGGCCACCAGGCGGTAGCCGATGCCGCGCACCGCCTGGAGGAACAGCGGATTGGCGGGATCGGTCTCGATCTTGCGCCGGAGGCGGTTGATCTGCACGTCGACGGCGCGTTCGTTGACGCTGCCATTGCCGGTCAGCGCGCTGCGCGGCACGGTCTCGCCCGGCGTTTCCGACAGAATCCGCAGCATCTCGCGCTCGCGGTCGGTGAGGTGAATGACCTCTTCGCCCTGGCGGAGTTCGCCGCGATCGAGATGATAGACATAGGGGCCGAACGCGATCTTCTCGACCGCCGCGGTTTGCGGCGGCGGGGCTGCGCGCTTGAGGATGTTGTTGATGCGCAGCGCCAGCTCGCGCGGCTCGAACGGTTTTGCCACGTAGTCGTCGGCGCCGATCTGCAGGCCCTCGATGCGGGCTTCCGCCTCGTGCCGCGCCGTCAGCATCACGATCGGCACCGAGGAGGAAGTCCGGATGAAGCGGGCGAGATCGAAGCCGGTTTCGCCGGGCATCATGACGTCGAGGATCAGCAGGTCGAAATGCAGGCCCATCAGCTTCGAACGCGCGTCGCCGGCGCTGGCGGCGGTCGAGACGCGGTAGCCTTCTGCGGCGAGGAAGCGCGAGAGCAGATCGCGGATGCGGCGGTCGTCATCGACCAGCAGGAGATGCGGGGCGTCGTCGGCCGGTTGCACCGGCGGTCGTGCGAGCGTGGCAGCGAGCGGCACGGTCACTCCTTGCTGTCTTGATTGACGGAAGCGAAGATCGTCTCCAGCACCTTGTCCGGATCGTCGCGGTCGATCATCGCGCGCAGGAAGCGCTTGACGGTCTCGGCATCCTGCGGCGCCATCTCGGCGAGCGCTTTCGTGATCCGCGTGGTCTGGAGCCCGGCGAGCTTCTGCACCAGCGCCTCGCCCTTCGGCGTCGCGTAGAGCAGGCGCTGGCGTCGGTCATTGTCGCCGGTCTTCTGCACGATATAGCCCTCGTCCAGCAGCTGCTTGAGCACGCGGCCGAGCGACTGTTTTGTGATCCTGAGGACGTCGAGCAGGTCGGCAACCTTCAGTCCGGGATAGCGGTAGACGAAATGCATGACCCGGTGATGGGCCCGGCCGAAGCCGAAGGCCTCAAGTTCCTGGTCGGGATCGCCGACGAAATCGCGGTAGGCGAAGAACAGCAGCTCGATGATATCCCAGCGCAAATTGCCTCCGTCGCCTGCGGCCGGCCGTGGCTCGGCAGCGTCTTGGGGGGGAGTCGCGAAATTTATGTCAGGCATATTGACGTATCTTGGGTTCAATGTTACAAAACCATCGACCCGCACGAAATTTTAGATCGCTTCGCGTCGGGTGGCATCGTAGCAGGGCGGCCGGAGTGAGCCGACAGGCGGCGACGGCCGGAGCAGATCTACCGTGCGATTGTCGAGCGGCATTTCGGCAAAACATACTGGACTTCCGCCTTCCGCAAAAGCATGTCCTCGGCGACATGCTGGCCACGGAAACCGGCCGCAACATGGCTGGCGGCGGTCCGGCCAGGAACCAATCAAGCCAGCCGGGCCCGGAAGCGGGCAGGCGGGCGCGAGAAACCGCGCCGCGACCGGCAGCGGGAGGCAAGGACATGAGCATGACATTCGACATCCAGCCCGCATCCAATCCCACGTCCGAGAAGGATCGCACCGCCAAGCTGGTGGACCCAGGCTTCGGGCGGGTCTTCACCGACCACATGGCGATCGTCCGCTACAACCAGGCCAAGGGCGGCTGGTACGAGGCGAAGATCGAGGCGCGCGCCAGTTTCCAGCTCGATCCGGCCGGCGCCGTGCTGCACTACGCCCAGGAAATTTTTGAAGGCCTCAAGGCCTACAAGCGCGACGATGGGGGCGTGAACCTCTTCCGCCCCGACGCCAATGCGCGGCGCTTCAAGGATTCCGCCGACCGCATGGCGATGGCGCAGCTGCCCGAGGACGTCTTCATCGAGGCGGTCGAGCAGGTCGTGCGCATCGACCGCGCCTGGATGCCGGGCGGCGAGGGCAGCCTTTACCTCCGCCCCTTCATGATCGCGAGCGAAACCTTCCTCGGCGTCAAGCCGTCGTCCGAATACATCTTCGCGGTGATCGCTTCGCCTGTTGGATCCTACTTCAAGGGCGGACCTGCGCCGGTCTCGATCTGGGTCTCGGAGAATTATACGCGCGCTGCCATTGGCGGCACTGGCGCGGTGAAGTGCGGCGGCAATTATGCCGCGAGCCTGCGCGCCCAGGCCGAAGCGATCCAGCACGGTTGCGATCAGGTCGTGTTCCTCGACGCGGTCGAGCGCCGCTACATCGAGGAGCTCGGCGGCATGAACGTGTTCTTCGTGTTCGACGACGGCTCGCTCTCGACGCCGCCGCTGGGCACCATCCTGCCCGGCATCACCCGCGACTCCATCATCAAGCTCGCCCGCGATGCCGGCAAGACCGTGCGCGAGGAGCCGTACTCGCTCGACCAGTGGCGCAAGGATGCGGCCTCGGGCCGCCTGAAGGAAGCGTTTGCCTGCGGCACCGCCGCCGTGATCTCGCCGATCGGCCAGGTGCGCTCGGTGAGCGGCGACTTCGAGATCTCGGGCGGCGCCGCCGGCCCCGTCGCCATGGGCCTGCGCAAGCAGCTCATCGACATCCAGTACGGCCGCACCAACGATCCCCACAACTGGATCCGCAAGGTGTTTTGAAACTCTTCTTCCTTCTCCCCTTGCGGGAGAAGGTGGCGCGAAGCGCCGGATGAGGGGTTTGTCTCCGCGAATTCAAATGTGAGTTCGACTCGCGGATAGAACCCCTCACCCGTCTCGCCGCTTTGCGGCGAGCCACCCTCTCCCGCAAGGGGAGAGGGCAGAAGCGCAAGGTTTGTGGCTTATTGCGCACTGAACGTGCTGCTGCCGCCGAGCGACAAAGCCAGGACACAACAAGCATCCTGGACATCGCGATCATGGCAACAAAGCTCTCCCAGCCGCTGAAGTGGATCGTTCTCGCCGCCATCACCGGCGTCAGCGTTTTCGGCATTCTGACCATCGGTCCTGTGCCGGAAGTCGTCGCGCAAGACCGCTCGCCGATCGTCGACGTGCGCACCACCGACCCCGAGATGAACGCCGCGATCGCCCGCGCCCGCGGCACACTCCCCACCTTCTGGGCTTCTTACGAATCGCCCAAGTCGTCGGAGACCGGTCATTCCCTAAAAGTGCGCTTTTCGACCCGCAAGGGCGGCGAGCACATCTGGATCGCCGAGGTGAAGAAGCTGCCGAACGGGTCTTATTCCGGTTTCTTTGCCAACGAGCCGCGTGACCTGCCCGGCAAGCACGCAGGCGACGCGGTCAAGTTCAGCGAAGCCGACATCTCGGACTGGATGTTCATGCGCAACGGCAAGATCGTCGGCGGCGAAACCATCAAGCCGACGCTGAAGTCGCTGCCGAAGGCGGATGCGGACGCGCTGAGGGCGCGGATGGAGCAGCCGTAAGAGGTTTTCTTCCCTTCTCCCCTTGTGGGAGAAGGTGGCGCGAAGCGCCGGATGAGGGGTTGTTTCCCCGGGGGCTCTCTCGCGATCGTGCTCGGGGATAGAGACCCCTCACCCGTCTCGCCGCTTCGCGGCGATCCACCCTCTCCCACAAGGGGAGAGGGGAAAAGGCCCCGGTTGCCGCCACCGGCCCCGGCTGGTAAACGCCGCGCATGGCCGAGAAACCCAAAAAACCCCAGAAACTGAAGGCGCGCCTGCCGCGCGGGCTCGAGGATCGCGACCCCTCAGCGATCCGGGCGACGCGCGAGATGGTCGAGAAGATCCGCGCCGTCTACGAGCTCTACGGTTTCGAGCCGGTGGAGACGCCGGCGATGGAATACACCGACGCGCTCGGCAAGTTCCTCCCCGACCAGGACCGGCCGAACGAGGGCGTGTTCTCGTTCCAGGATGACGACGAGCAGTGGATCAGCCTGCGCTACGATCTGACCGCGCCGCTCGCGCGCTATGTCGGCGAGCGCTACGGCACCGACGGTCTGGTCCTGCCCTATCGCAGCTACCGCGTCGGCTACGTGTTCCGCAACGAGAAGCCCGGCCCCGGCCGCTTCCGCCAGTTCATGCAGTTCGACGCCGATACCGTCGGCTCGGCGACGCCGGCGGCGGATGCCGAGATCTGCATGATGGCGGCTGATACGATGGAGGCGCTCGGCATCGCGCGCGGCTCCTATGTCGTGAAGGTGAACAACCGCAAAGTGCTCGACGGCGTTCTGGAAGCCATCGGGCTCGGCGGCGACGAGAACGCTGGCCGCAGGCTGACCGTGCTGCGCGCGATCGACAAGCTCGACAAATTCTCCGCCGACGAAGTCCGCAAGTTGCTCGGCCCTGGACGATGGGATGGCGGCGAGGAAGGCAAGGGCGACTTCACCAAGGGCGCCAACCTGAGTGAGGCTGAAGCCGACGTCGTTCTCGCCATCACCAAGCCGCGCGACGACTGGAAAGAGGCGATTGCCGCAGCGGAAACCTACCTCGCCAAGAGCCAAGTCGGTCAGGCCGGCGTCAGCGAGCTGGAAGAGATTGCAAAACTGGTGACGGCGTCGGGGTACGGCGCCGATCGCATCAAGATCGATCCCTCCGTCGTGCGCGGCCTCGAATATTACACCGGCCCCGTCTATGAGGTCGAACTGCTGCTGGAGACCAAGGACGAGAAGGGCCGCCCCGTGCGGTTCGGCTCGGTCGGCGGCGGCGGGCGTTATGATGGTCTCGTCTCGCGCTTCCGCGGCGAGCCGGTGCCGGCGACCGGCTTCTCGATCGGCGTCTCGCGCCTGCAGGCCGCGCTGACCTTGCTCGGCAAGCTCGACACGCGGCCCGAGTTCGGCCCCGTCGTCGTCACCGTATTCGATCGCGACCGCGTCGCCGACTACCAGAAGATGGTCGCGAGCCTGCGCACCGCCGGCATCCGCGCCGAGCTCTATCTCGGCAATCCCAAGAACATGGGCAATCAGCTCAAATATGCCGACCGCCGCAACTCGCCTTGCGTGATCATCCAGGGCTCGGACGAAAAGGCGCGTGGCGAGCTGCAGATCAAGGATCTGATCGAAGGCGCGAAAGCGGCCGCCGCGATCGCCTCCAACCAGGAATGGCGCGAGACGCGCCCGGCGCAGTTCTCGTGCGGTGAAGCCGATCTCGTTTCAAAAGTGCGCGAGGTCTTGGGCCGCCATGACGTAAAGTGGGGATAGCCATTCCGGCAGGCCGTCATGCCCGGGCTTGTCCCGGGCATCCACGTCTTGTTTGATGGAAGGGAACGTGGATGGCCGGGACAAGCCTGGCCATGACGAAAGCAGGGAGACAACGATGCCTGAGATCACCGTCAGCATGGCCGAGGGCCGCACCGACGAGCAGAAGGCCGGCATGATGCGCGACATCACCCAGGCGCTGGTGAAGAATCTCGGAGTTGACGCCGATGCCGTCGTCATCCAGATCAACGAGGCCCCGCTCCGCCACAAGATGAAGGGCGGCAAGACCTTCGTGGAGCGCGCGGCGGCGGCGAAGAAGTGACGCGTTCGCGTCATTCCGGGGCAGCCCGCCAGGGCTGAACCCGGACTCTCGCACCGTAAACTTCTGGATTCCGGGTTCGCGCTTCGCGCGCCCCGGAATGACGAGCAAGCACCATGGACGCACGCGACTTCATCAAGGTCGGCATGAGCGCCGAGCGCACGCTGGTGGTGCCGGTGGAGCGCACGGTCGGGCATTTCGTGCCCGGCATGCCCATGGTCTATGCGACGCCGATGATGATCCTGGAAATGGAGGTGACGTCGGGCGATGCGATCCGCGCAGCGCTCCAGCCGGGCTGGGTCACCGTCGGCACCGAGGTCGACATCCGCCATCTCGCAGCAGCGCTCGTCGGCGCGACGGTGCGGACCACGGCGAAAGTGGTCGCGGTCGAGCGCCGCGTCATCCGCTTTGAGGTCGAGGCGTTCGAGGGAACGCGCAAGCTCGGCGAGGGCCGCCATGCGCGCGGGCTGGTGAATGTCGCGATGTTCAACAAGCGGCTGGGGGCGTAGCGGCAGGGCACGGTCCCGTAATGCCGTAGGGTGGGCAAAGCGAAGCGTGCCCACGACCTTCATCGCCATTTGAGAAATTTGGTGGGCACGGCGCTTTGCGCCTTTGCCCACCCTACGACACCGTCTACTTCGCCAATTCCCTCGACCGTTGCGTCGCCGCCGCGATGGCGCGGATCATCAGCTCGCGCAGACCCGGCTCGCCCATCAGCACGGCGAGGGCCGCGGCGGTGGTGCCGCCGGGCGAGGTGACGTTCTGGCGCAGCGTCGCGGACGGGAGCTCCGACTGGTGCAGCAACTCGCCGGAGCCGGCGACGGTCTCGCGCGCGAGCTTGGTCGCCAGCGCTTCGGGCAATCCGGCTGCAACGCCGGCACGGGCGAGCTCTTCGGCGAGCAGGAACACATAGGCCGGGCCCGAGCCGGACACCGCGGTCACCGCGTCCATCAGCCCTTCGTCGTCGACCCATTCGACCGAGCCGGTGGCGCGCAGCAGCGCGTCGGCCACGGCGCGCTGCGCGGCGCTGACATTCTTCGCCGCGACCGCCACGGTGATGCCGCGGCCGATCGCGGCCGGCGTGTTCGGCATGGCGCGGACCACGGCGCCGCCGATGACCTGTTCGAGCGAAGCGATCGTGGTTCCCGCCATGATCGAGACCACCGAGGTCTTGGCGGAGACGAACGCCTTCAGCTTGGCGCCAGCCTCGCGGAACATCTGCGGCTTCACCGCGACGACCATGGTCTCGACGGTGCCTGCCGTCGTGACATCGGGATTGAGCGCGACGCCCTTGGCGGCCAGCGCGGTGATCTCGGGCGAGATGAACGGATCGACCACCGCGACGCGGCGCGGGTCGAGCCCGCCGGCCAGCCATCCGGTCAGCATCGCGCCGCCCATCTTGCCGGCGCCGGCGAGGAGGATGGTGCCGGTGATGTTTTGAAGAGTGCTGTTTGCCATCGCTGCCGCCACACGTTCGCCGTCGTCCCCGCGAAGGCGGGGACCCATAACCACAACTGGTTCTAGTGGATGGAGGTGTTGGCAACAAGCCGCGTGCCACAAGCGAAATCACGCGGTATGGATCCCGGATCTGCGCGCGCTTTGGGCGCGCTTGTCCGGGATGACGTGGGGAGGGAGCGTCGGCTCTCCTACGTCGTGAGGCGCCCTATGCCTCGCCCACCGTGTCGAACATCGCGGCGTCCATGGCCTGCGCGGTGGTCTTGCCGGCCCACACCACGAACTGGAACGCCGGGAAGTAGCGCTCGCAGGCGTGGATGGCGCCGGCGAGCATGGCCTCGCATTGCGCGGTCGAGGCGGTGAGGCCGCCCGGCAGCACCAGCGCCTGGCGATGCATGATCATGCCGGTGTTGGTCCACAGGTCGAAATGGCCGACCCATAATTGCTCGTTGACCGCGGCGACGAGCCGCTGCACCTCGCTCCGGCGCGGAAGCGGAATCTTCATGTCGAACGCGCACGCCAGATGCAGCGCCTCGATCTCGCCCATCCAGGTGAAGGAGATCTGGTAGTCGGTCCATTGTCCCTTCGAGACAATGGTGAGTTCGTCCTCGCCGGAGCGTTCGAACGGCCAGTTGTTGCTGGCGGCGATATCCTCGACCACCGCGAGCGGGTGATTTCGGGAATCGATATTGCCTTCGAGCAGGGACATGCCGTCTCGACCTCTTGCCTTCTTGTTGTCTTTGATACGCACGCGGTTGGGTCCGGCGCGCGCTCCCTAAACGTCGTCGATCCCGGGAGTCGCTTTCGCGATCTCCCTCGGATCGGCGCGGCCTGTCGCGGATCAAGTGATGTGATTTGCGGAATCTGCGCAACGGGGTCGCGAGTCCGTCCACAAGCCAGGACTCCTTCGTCCACAGCTCATCTGTTGGCCACAATTGTTAACGACGAGAACAAACCGGAATCGGATTCCCTGAAAGCGCCAATCGTTAATTCCGCCGCGCGATGTCCGGGCTGCCATCGCGGCATGGGACCATGCGGATTTTCCATGCGGAACACGCTTGCTGCGGCCCCGAACCGGCGTCATATTTCCTTCTAGGTCGCTCAATCCCGAGCGGCCGATGTTCTCAGGGCGGGGTGAAAGTCCCCACCGGCGGTAAGGGCCGAAAGGCCCAAGCCCGCGAGCGCCTTCCGTGAGGGTTATCCCGAAGGGAAGGGTCAGCAGATTCGGTGCAACTCCGAAGCCGACGGTTAAAGTCCGGATGAAAGAGAACGGTCGGTGGCAGACGCATCGCAAGATGCGGCTGTTTGTCGTTCCGTGTGCCCTGATTCTGGTCCTTAACTGAGGAAAGCCATGAATCAGATGTTGCAAGATCCCCAAACCGAAACGTCCCAAGCGAAGACGTCCGAAGCCACCCGACCGCTGGTTCCACAGGACCCGGTGACGGAGCATCCGCGCTTTGCCAAGCCGCAGCGGGTGGCCTTCGTGCAGGCCTGCTGGCACCGCGACGTAGTCGCGGAAGCCCGCATCGCCTTCATGAAGGAGGCCGAGGCGCGCCACCTCACCCATGTCGACGTGTTCGAGGTGCCGGGCTCGTTCGAGATCCCGCTGCACGCGCAGATCCTCGCCAAGACGCGACGCTACACCGCGATCGTCGCGGCCGGCCTCGTCGTCGACGGCGGCATCTATCGCCACGAGTTCGTCGCCGACACCGTGATCAAGGCGCTGATGGACGTGCAGCTGCGCACCGAGGTGCCGGTGTTCTCAGCCGTGCTGACGCCGCAGCAATTCCACGAGACCGAGGTGCACTACGACTTCTTCCGCCGGCACTTTGCAATCAAGGGCGTCGAGGTCGCGGCCGCCTGTGCAGAGACCTTGCATGGCCTGGAGCGTCTACGCGGCCAGGTCGCGGCGGGGATCGTCGGCTAGGCAGGCTGCCGTAGGGTGGGCAAAGCGCAAGCGTGCCCACCATCCTCGCTACTGAAGTCATTCCGGGGCTCGCGAAGCGAGAACCCGGAATCTCGAGATTCCGGTTCGGCGCTGGCGCGCCGCCCGGAATGACGGTGGTAGATCAAATCAGTCGAAGAGGCTCGACACCGACTCTTCCGCGGCGGTGCGCGCGATAGCGTCGGAGATCAGGCTGCCGATCGGCAGCGTGCGGATGTTCGGCGCCTTGGTCACCGCTTCCGTCGGCAGGATCGAGTCGGTGATCACGAGCTCCTTCAGCCTGGAGCCGGCGATGCGCGCCGCCGCGCCGCCGGAGAGCACGCCATGGGTGATGTAGGCGTAGACGTCCTTGGCGCCCTTGGCGATCAGCGCGTCGGCCGCGTTCACCAGCGTGCCGCCGGAATCGACGATGTCGTCGACCAGGATACAGGTGTGGCCGGCGACGTCGCCGATCACGTTCATGACCTCGGACTCGCCGGGGCGCTCACGGCGCTTGTCGACGATGGCGAGCGGGGTGTTGATGCGCTTGGCAAGGCCGCGCGCGCGGGCCACGCCGCCGACGTCGGGCGAGATCACCATCACCTTGGAGAGGTCGAACTTCTCCTTGATGTCGCGCACCATCAGCGGCGCCGCGTAGAGATTGTCGGTCGGGATGTCGAAGAAGCCCTGGATCTGGCCGGCATGGAGGTCGAGCGTCATGACGCGGTCGACGCCGGCCTGCGTGATCAGATTGGCGACGAGCTTGGCCGAGATCGGGGTGCGCGAACCGGACTTACGATCCTGCCTTGCGTAGCCGAAATAGGGCAGCACCGCGGTGATGCGGCGGGCCGAGGAACGGCGTAGCGCATCGGTGATGATCAAGAGCTCCATCAGATGGTCGTTGGCCGGGAACGAGGTCGACTGGATGATGAAGGCATCCGAGCCGCGGACGTTCTCCTGGATCTCGACGAAGATCTCCATGTCGGCGAAGCGCCGGACCACCGCCTTGGTCAGCGGCAGGTCGAGGCCTTGCGCGATCGCCTGCGCGAGAGCCGGATTGGAGTTGCCGGCGACAAGCTTGATGGAGCCGTTCTTGGCCGACATGGACGCTTCCTCCCGCGCTTTGCTGGATACGACGTTCAACATCAGAGAATACCCACTGGGAGCACGGTTACGACGAGCGAGCAAATATCAGGCCGAAGCGTGCAATGGCAACCCGGGATGCTACGTTTTCCCTTCGAAAATCCTGAGTCGGGCCAACGGCTTGGCCGCAAACTGAGCCCGTGGTTTAGCGGGGGTTATTGCGCGGCATAGCCGAGTGCCGAGGCCGGCATGTCCGGCACTGGGACCTCCTTGATCGCGCTCGCCACCGCTGGTCCCCGCAGGGCCGGAGAGGTGCCTGGGGCATCCGGCGTCCCGTTGATCATGTTGGAAAGTCCGCTGAATCCGGCCTGGGCGATCTTCCGCAGCACCAGGTCGTCGGCCGCAGCCCAGGGATCGCGGGTCGCATCGCGGCCGCCCTTGGCGGAAGTCGGTTCCTCGCCGGAGAGGCGCAGCGCCCGCTGCTGACTGGCGTCGTAGACGTCCCAGACCCAGGCGATCACGGTCTTGCCGCGCACCACCTGGGCGGAGAGGTAGCTGCGCACGCGGTAGGCGGCCGTCCCCTCGCGGGAGACCACGGACAGGCTGCGCAGCTTGGATTCGCTGTCGAGCACGCCGACCATGCGGTCGAACACCTGCGGCGGCGGCCCGTCGATGGATTCGAAGGCGACCGTCGCGCCGGAGCCGGCGCTCGGCGCCATCGCATAGGAGTTGGCGGCACCGCCGCCACCGGCGCAGCCGCCGAGCGCGGTCGCCGCGGCCAGCAGCATGACCGCCAGCACGCGCGAACCCGCGCGGCCCAAGATGAATGACGCATCCCTCATTATGGAGGGCAGCGATATCGTTAAAACGCATTAACGTCTAGGGCGGAGGCGACATAGACCACTGTCGTCGCGTCTACCCACCGTCATTCCGGGCGTCTGACGGACGGACTATGGTGCGCAATTGCGCACCTGAGAATCTCGAGATTCCGGGTTCGATGCTTCGCATCGCCCCCGGAATGACGCGAGGTTGCCCTTGTGTTCACCCCTCCAGCGCGATCGCGTGGATGTGCCGGCCGTAATCCGGCTCCTTGCGATGCACCGAGCGGCGGTAGCTGAAGAAGCGTTCGTCGGCGTAGGTGTCGAGACCCAGATCGTCGATCATCAGGATGCCGGCGGCCTCGAGCCGCTTGCGGATGAAGCCGGCGAGATCGAACATCGCGTGTCCGTCGCGAATTGACGGGATGAAGAACATGGCGTTGTCCGCATCCGCCTCGATGAAGCGCGCCACGAACTCGTTGCCGACCTCATAGCTCTCTTGCCGGATCAATGGGCCGATCGCGGCGATGATGCCGCTGCGTCTGGCGCCGAGTTTTTCCATCGCCGAGATCGTTGCTTCCAGCACGCCGGTGAGGGCGCCCTTCCAGCCGGCATGGGCGCCGCCGATCACGCCCGCGTTGGGATCGACGAACAGCACCGGTCCGCAATCGGCGGTGGAGACGCCGAGCGCGATGCCCGGCGTCTTCGTCACCAGCGCATCGCCCTTCGGCCGCGGGCCGCTCGGCCACTGCGCGTCCGCAACGCGCACGTCGGGCGAATGGATCTGGTGCAGGCTGAGAAAGCGCTCCGGGGCGACGCCGACATGCTCGGCCATGCGGCGGCGGTTCTCCGCAACGAGGGCCTGATCGTCGTTCGAGCCGAGCCCGCCGTTCAACGCCGAATAGATGCCGCTGGAGACGCCGCCTTCGCGGGTGAAGAAAGCGTGGCGCAGGCCGGGCACCGCCGACAGCAGCGACGAAGTGAGGGTCATCAATTGCCTCCGTGGTGCTCGAGATCGCTGAGGCCGGCGATGCCCGACAGCCGCGGCTCGGAGATGCCGAGCACCTTGAACATCGAGCCCATGCCGCTGCGCCCGGTATCGGTCAGGCGCTTCAGCGCCACGGAAATGTCGGTGGCCACTTCCGGCGTCGCCTTCTGCATCAACGCGGCGGCCCGGGTGTCGATGCCGACACGCTTGAGGAAATCGCCTTGCGTCACCGGACCGTGCACGCGCGCGCCGACGTCTTCTGCTGCACGCGCCAGCGCCTGGAAATCGACATGGGCGGTGACGTCGGCCTGGCCCGGTGCCTTCAAGGGGTCAGTGAAGGTGTGGCGCGCGATCGCCTGGAAAGTGTCGCCGGCATCGCTGCGCAGATGGCCATAGTCGATGATCAGCGCCGCGCCGTCCTGGTCGCGCACGCGCGTGGCGAGCTTCATGATCTCGGCGTCCGGCCGCCATTCGAACACCGCGCCGATGGGCGCGGCGCGCACCAGCGGCGGCAGCAGCACATCGAAACGCGGCGTCGGCTCGGCCGCCGCGCCGAATTGAAGCTTGCCGTTGGGGTCGAGCTCGATCACGCGCTCGTGCCAGCCGCTCTCGTGGCGGACCATCTGGTGGATCGGCAGCACGTCGAAATATTCGTTGGCGAGGATGACGCTGGGGCCTTCGGGCACGTCGTCGATGCTGTCGTGCCAGGCGATGTTGCGCACGCCCGACAGGGTCGCGCTCTGCCGCTCGCGCAGCACGGGATTGACCTCGACCATGTGGATATGGAGCGCCTGATACAGCGGCGGCAGCACGCGGAGCGCGCGCAGCGCATCCGCCATCATGGTGCCGCGGCCGGGGCCGAGCTCGATCAGACGCAAAAATTCCGGCGAGCCCATCTGCTTCCACACCGAGGCTGTCCACAGGCCGAGCAGCTCGCCGAACATCTGGCTCACCTCGGGCGAGGTGGTGAAGTCGCCTTCACGCCCGAGCGGGTCGCGCGAGATGTAATAGCCGTGGCGCGGGTGCATCAGGCACAGTTCCATGTACCGCCAGACCGGCATGGGGCCTGAGGATTTGATCAGCGCCTTGATCTCGTTGAGTAGCGGCTGGTCGGTCACGGCGTGCTTTCTCGAAATGAATTAACGAACGGCCTTGTTCGGCTTCGGCGCACCGCGCCGCACTGCCCATACAATAAGTATGCCCCCGACAATAAGCATCGGGATCGACAACAGCATGCCCATGGTTAACCCGCCCCAGAGGAAGCCGAGCTGGACGTCCGGCTCGCGGAAGTGCTCGCCGGCGATGCGGGTCAGGCCATAGATCAGGATGAAAGCGCCGAGGATCATGCCGGGCCGTTTCAAGGCACCGAAGCGGATCATGATCGCGAGCACGGTGAACAGCAGGATGCCCTCCATGCCGGCTTCATAGAGCTGGCTCGGATGGCGGGGCAGCTGGGTGGGATCGTTCGGGAAGATCATCGCCCAGGGCAGGCTGGGATCGGTGGCGCGGCCCCACAATTCGCCGTTGATGAAATTGGCGATGCGCCCGAGCAAGAGTCCGACCGGGGCGACAGCGGTGGTGATGTCGCCGAGCGAGAGGATCGAGATGCCGTTGCGGTAGGCAAACCACATCACCGCGACGACGCAGCCGAGGAAGCCGCCATGGAACGACATGCCGCCCTCCCACAACCGGATGATCGCGGCGGGGTGCTCCATGAAGAAGGGCAGATTGTAGAACAGCACATAGCCGGTGCGGCCGCCGAGGATGATGCCGAGCGTGACCCACAGGATGAAGTCGTCGATCTGCGCCAGCGAGATCGGCGCCGGTCCGCCCCACAGCCGCTGGTTCTTCAAGAGCGAGCGCGCATAGAGCCAGCCAAACACGATGCCGCAGATATAGGCCAGCGCGTACCAGCGGATCGCGAACGGACCGATCTCGATCGCGATCGGTTTGAAGGCGGGGAAGTCGATCAGCAGAAAGGGCATCAGGCCTTCTATGTCTAGACAAGATTGCGGCGATAGAGCGCCAGTAGGCGCTCCCAATGCCGCTCGGCGGCGTCGCGGTCGTAGACCGGGCGCTTGGGAAAGGCAAAGCCGTGATGCGTGCCGGGATAGATCTCGACCTCGGCTTTGGCGCCGCTCATGCCCTGCCTGACTTTCTCGATGATCTCCGTGGGCGCGTAGATGTCGGTCTCGGCGCAGGCGAAATAGAGCTCGGCCTTGGTCTTGCTTGCCGCAAGATGCGGACTGTCGTCCCGGTCGGTCGCAAGCTGGGTGCCGTAGATCGAGGCGGCGGCCTTGACGCGATCGGGGAAGTGCGTGGCGGCGTTGACCGCGTAGCGGCCGCTCATGCAATAGCCGACGGTGCCGACGATTTTGGTGTTCGCGGCGGCCTGGCCCTCCGCATAGGTGAGCAGGGCGCGGGTGTCGTCCATGATCATGGGAATCGTGAGCGAGCCCATCAGGGCGAACATGCGCTTGCGCTCGGGCGCGTTCGGATCGGCCGGCAGCGGGCCGAGCTCCATCACGCCGGAGCGATAATAGAGGTTCGGCAGCATCACGTAATAGCCCGAGGTCGCGAGCCGGCGCGCCATGTCGCGCAGCTCCTCGCGGATCGCCGGCGCGTCCATGTAGAACAGGATGACCGGAAACGGTCCGGCGCGTTCGGGATGGGTGATGAAGGTTGCGGTGTGGCCGTCCTTGGTGGGGATCGCGATCTGCTGGTCGATCATCTCGTGCGCCTTCTGATGCTTCTTATGGCGGGACGTTGAATACGATTGCAAGTAAACCGCGGCGTGACAAGGATACCGCCGCTTCGCTCTTGAACCGTGCGGCGCGGATTGCCATTGTCTTCTCGCGAGTTCGCGCAAAGTTTATCGGCGGCGCCAGGAGACCGACATGACCCAGACCAGCAACCGATTTTTCGACGAGATCGGCCGCCTGATGAACGACGCCGCCGGTGCCGCCCAGGGCGTCAAGCGCGAGTTCGATACGGTGATGCGCACCCAGGCCGAGAAATTCCTGCGCGACATGGACCTGGTCAAGCGCGAGGAGTTCGAGGCGGTCAAGGACATGGCCCGCCTGGCGCGCGAGGAGAACGAAGCCCTGAAGGCACGGATCGCGGCGCTGGAGGCCAAGCTGGGCGGGTCATGACGACTCCCGTAGCCCGGATGGAGCCAACGGGTCGGCGCGAAGCACCGCCCGATGACAGGCTCCGCGAAATCCGGGATCTCGCTCGGCGTTGGAACTGACCCGGATTGCGCTCCGCTCCATCCGGGCTACCAGGGGCCGGTACCTTCCGGCCGCCCATTCTCCTTGTCATTTCCACATCTTCCGGGTAAAAGCCCGCCACGTCCGCGGCCCCCGCACCCCTGGAGGCTTGCTGTGGATGATGCCATGGGCCGCGCTGCGGCCCATTAACTTTTGCAAAAACAAGGACTTAACGACATGGCGACGACCGTCAAGGAATTGAAGGCGACCGCACGTCCGAAGAGCGGCAAGGGGGCCGCCCGGGCTGAGCGTCGCGCCGGGCGAGTTCCCGGAGTGATCTATGGTGACAACCAGCCCCCGCTGACGATCTCGATTGCAGATCGTGAACTGCGCCAGCGCATCCTCGCCGGCCGGTTCCTGACCACGCTGGTCGACATCGACCTCGACGGCAAGAAGCACCGCGTGATTCCGCGCGACTATCACCTGGATCCGGTCAAGGACTTCCCGATCCATGTCGACTTCATGCGGCTCGGCGAAGGCGCCACCATCCGCATCAGCGTGCCCTTGCACGTGGTGAAGGCGGAAGGCTCCCCGGGCGTGAAGCGCGGCGGCACCGTCAACATCGTCGCCCACGCGATCGAGCTCGAATGCGGCGTCGAGAGCATTCCGCAGTACATCGAGGCCGACGTCGGCTCGCTCGAAATCGGTCACTCGCTGCATCTGTCGGACGTCAAGCTGCCGGCCGGCGTCAAGGCGCTGACCCGCGAGGACGCGACCCTCGTCACCATCGTGCCGCCGTCCGGCTACGCCGAAGAGCAGAAGGCCGCGGCTGCGGCTGCTGCTGGTGGCGCGGCTCCGGCTGCGGGCGCTGCTGCTCCGGCGGCCGGCGCGGCTGCTCCGGCGGCTGGTGCTGCTGCTCCGGCGGCTGCCAAGGCTCCCGCCGGCGGCGACAAGAAGAAGTAATCTCTCAAAGCTGGCGCGTGGTCTCTGACCGCGCGCCGAGCGAGGGGCGCGCCGCGTCATGCGACTCTTTGTTGGGCTCGGCAATCCCGGCGCGAAATACGCACGTAACCGGCACAATATCGGCTTCATGGCCGTCGACGAGATCGCGCGGCGTCATGGTTTTTCACCATGGCGCCGTCGTTTTCAGGGCGAGACCTCGGAAGGTGCGCTCGGCACTGAGCGCGTGATCCTGCTCAAGCCCACGACCTACATGAACGATTCCGGCCGCGCCGTGCAGGAAGCGGCAGGCTTCTTCAAGATCGCGCCGGGCGACGTCACCGTGTTCCACGACGAACTCGAACTGCCGCCGGGCAAGGTGCGGGTGAAGATCGGCGGCGGCATCGCCGGCCACAACGGCCTGCGCTCGATCTCCGCGCATATCGGCAACGACTACCGCCGGGTGCGGCTCGGCATCGGTCATCCCGGCGTCAAGGAACTGGTGCACGGCCACGTGCTGTCGGACTTCGCCAAGGCCGACAACGACTGGGTGACGACGCTCTGCGACGCGGTCGCCGAGCACGCGGCACTGATCGCCAAGGGCACGGACGCGACCTTCGCCAACAGGGTGCATCTCGCCATGCAGGCGAAGGGATTTTTGACCAAGGACGAGAACGGCAAGGAATAGGGGCGCCGTTTTGTCCGTCATGCCCGGGCAGAAGCGCGAAGCGCGTCTTCGCGCTAGATGTCCCGGGCATCCACGATCTTCGTTCCGCGCGTTAAGGCGTGGATGGCCGGGTCAAGCCCGGCCATGACGAATACGGATAGAGGACGACCATGGGATTCAAATGCGGAATCGTCGGATTGCCCAATGTCGGCAAGTCGACCTTGTTCAACGCGCTGACCGAGACGGCCGCGGCGCAGGCTGCGAACTATCCGTTCTGCACCATCGAGCCGAATGTCGGCGAAGTCGCCGTGCCCGATCCGCGGCTCGACAAGCTCGCGGCGATCGCCAAGTCGGGCCAGATCATCCCGGCCCGGCTGACCTTCGTCGACATCGCCGGCCTCGTCCGCGGCGCCTCCAAGGGTGAAGGCCTCGGCAACCAGTTCCTCGCCAACATCCGCGAGGTCGACGCCATCGCGCATGTCGTGCGCTGCTTCGAGGACTCCGACATCACCCATGTCGAGGGCAAGATCGCTCCGCTCGCCGACATCGAGACCATCGAGACCGAGCTGATGCTCGCCGACCTCGACAGCCTCGAGAAGCGCGTCGACAACCTCAGCAAGAAGGCCAAGGGCAACGACAAGGACGCCAAGGAGCAGCTCGACCTCGTCAACCGCACCCTGGTGCTGCTGCGCGACGGCAAGCCCGCGCGCCTCGTCGAGCGCAAGGCCGAGGAGGAGCGGGCGTTCTCAATGCTCGGCCTGTTGTCGTCCAAGCCCGTGCTCTATGTCTGCAACGTCGAGGAAGGCTCGGCCGCGACCGGCAACGCCTTCTCCAAGGCGGTCGAGGAGCAGGCGGCGAAGGAGGGCGCGGTCGCCGTCGTCATCTCTGCCAAGATCGAATCCGAGATCGCCACCATCTCGCGCGAAGAGCGCGCCGACTTCCTGGAGACGCTGGGTCTGGAAGAAGCCGGCCTCGATCGCCTGATCCGCGCCGGCTACTCGCTGCTCCAACTCATCACCTATTTCACGGTGGGTCCGAAGGAAGCGCGCGCCTGGACCATTCATCGCGGCACCAAGGCGCCCGGCGCGGCCGGTGTGATCCACACCGATTTCGAGAAGGGGTTCATCCGCGCCGAGACCATCGCTTATGACGACTACGTCGCGCTCGGCGGCGAAGCCGGTGCCCGCGATGCCGGCAAGCTTCGCCTCGAAGGCAAGGAATACGTCGTCGCCGACGGCGACGTGATGCATTTCCGGTTCAATACGTAAGGCACCAACACCGGTGCCGTAGGGTGGGCAAAGCGAAGCGTGCCCACCGATCTCTCAAATCGCGGAATGATGGTGGGCACGGCGCTTTGCGCCTTTGCCCACCCTACGGCACTTGCGCCTGCCTCACTTCATCCCGCCGCCCTGATCCCGGATCGCGCCGAGATGCTCGTTGATGCGGAATACGATCAGGATCAGCTCGGCGGCGATGCGCGAGAACACGACGCCGACGACGACGCTGGCGATCGACGACAGCAGCACCAGGAAGCCGCCGAACGGACTGATCGCCATCGTCGCCAGACCCGAGAAGATGCCGGAGAGGCCGAACAGGCAGATCAGCGCGATCACCAGCCAGTAGAACGTCTTGATGATGGTCGGCGTGATGAAGCGGTCCCATTGAAACAGGTCGCTGAATGAAAACATTGCTCTCCCCAGGGCAAATCGGGACTTTCGGATCGGGACGTCACTCGGGCCTCGGCCTTGACCCGACTCAAATCAAGACAGCCGCCTCCTGTGTAGCACGAGCCATGCGGGCCGGCGGGTTGAGATTGCCGCAAACTGCGGCCACAATCTGTCATTTCCGCAACGCACTCCCAAGATGACCCTGACCTTCGAAGACTTCCCGACCGGCCGGTTCGGCACATTCGGCCCGCGCCATGTCACCCGCGACGAGATCCTGGCCTTCGCCGCCGAGTTCGATCCGCAGCCGATGCATCTCGACGAGGAGGCCGCCAGCAGGAGCATGCTGCGCGGCCTGTCCGGCTCAGGCTGGCACCTCTGTTCGCTCATGATGCGGATGATGGCCGACGGCTTCATCACCCGCGCCGCCTCGCTCGGCTCGCCCGGCGTCGACGAAGTGCGCTGGCTCTCGCCGCTGCGGCCCGGCGACGACCTCATGCTCGACGTCGATGTCGTGGAGGCGCGCGCCTCGAAGAGCCGGCCCGAGCTCGGCATCGTCAAGTTCAAATGTACCGTGCGCAACGCGGTGGGGGAGGCGCTCGCCGAGATGACCTCGCCGATCCTGATCAAGCGGCGCGAGGGGGCAGCCTGATGCGGTTCTTCGAGGACATCGCGATCGGCCAGCGCCGCGAGCTCGGCGCCTATACGTTCACGGCCGAAGCCATCAAGACCTTCGCTGCAAAGTTCGATCCGCAACGCTTTCACCTCGACGAGGAAGAGGGCAAGAACTCGCTGTTCGGCGGGCTCGCCGCCTCTGGCTGGCATGTCGGCTCGGCCTGCATGAGCCTGGTTGTCGCCGACGGCCAGCGTCTGGCGCGCGAGGCCGCGGAGCGCGGCGAGGAGGTCGCGGTATGGGGCCCATCGCCTGGCTTTCGCGACCTGCGCTGGATCAAGCCGGTGCTTGCCGGCGATGTCATCTCTTTTGCCAGCGTCGTCATCGACAAGCGCACCTCCGCCTCGCGTCCCGGCTGGGGCATTCTGACAGCCCGCACCACCGGCACCAACCAGCGCGGCGAGGAGGTCTATTCGATCACTCCCTCGGCCTTCGTGCCGATGCGGAAGACGGGCTGATTTAGAATCGATCGAGCCGGCTGCCTCTTCACCTCTCCCCGCTTGCGGGGAGAGGTCGGATCGCTCTTGCGATCCGGGTGAGGGGTACAGGTCCTTCGATGAATCTCATCCGCGGAGAGAGGCCCCGCACCCCAACCCTCTCAGCGCGAGCGAAGCTCGTCGCGGCCCCGTAAGAACGGGGAGAGGGAGAGGAGAAACCGAGCGAGTGTTGCCCCCGCGCTATGGACGCGATTCCGGGTCGCTGCCATAAGCCTGCTCAACATGGTTACCCGCGAAGCAGTTGGCGGAACCATCGAGTTGCTAACCAATTATGAACCTGTCGCTGTCTAATTGAAACGAATTAGCAGAGGACAGGGGACGAGGACCATGGCAGACCGCGGCGCACTCAAGCTGGTCGGATTCATTTTTGCTACCGCCACGCTGGCCGTGATGCTGGTTGCCGGCATGGTGGTGAAGGGCTACGCCGACGGCGCCTACACCCTGGAAGCCTCGACCGTGGAAGCGGCCAGGTAAGATCTCCAGTAAGATCTCCAGGTAAGATCTTAAGTCTTCGCGGCCGGGATCGGCCTTTCGCTCAGCGACTATAGACGAACGCCAGGACGGCGATCGCAACCACGAGCAGCCCGACAAAGCGCAGCATGATCGTGCCGAACTGGTTCGGCGCGGGCTGCAGCGGGATGGGGTCCGTGTTGTCGGGCCGAATGCTTTCCATCTGACATGTCCCCGGCCCGGCCGTGACGGCACGGGCGCCTGGCATTGGTCGCGGGGAAGGGGGCGTGGGTTCAAAGCGTACACTGCTTCACCTCTCCCCGCTTGCGGGGAGAGGTCGGATCGCTCTTGCGATCCGGGTGAGGGGGTACAGGTCCCACGCTTATCTCGCGTGTGGAGAGGCCCCTCACCCCAACCCTCTCCCCGTAAGAACGGGGAGAGGGAGAGAGACATCCCTCCAGAATCAAAACCGCCGCGCTCCCTTCCGGGAACGCGGCGGCCGGTGATGCTTGGCGCTGGTGCTTAGCTGTTACGCAGGCCGTCGGCGGCGCGCTTCCACTGCGCGACGTTGTCGGAAATCATGCGGGTCGACTTCATTGCGGCCTGGCTGAGCTGGGCGTAGCCGGAGATCTCGCGCTGGACGCGCTGGCCCTCGGCATGGAGCAGGTCGCGCAGGCTCTCCAACTCGGAGATCAGGTTCTCGATCTCGGCGAGCGAAGTGCCGGCGACGCGCTGGATCAGCGAGTTGACGTTGGTGACGGTGGCTTCCGCGCTCGGGTCGAGCGG
Source organism: Bradyrhizobium sp. CB2312 (assembly GCF_029714425.1). Classification (NCBI taxonomy): domain Bacteria; kingdom Pseudomonadati; phylum Pseudomonadota; class Alphaproteobacteria; order Hyphomicrobiales; family Nitrobacteraceae; genus Bradyrhizobium; species Bradyrhizobium sp. CB2312. Next base: position 1,431,026 of record NZ_CP121668.1, read on the forward strand.
CGGCGCGTCGGTGGTCGGCGTCGCCGGGCGGCGCAGATAGGCGATGTCGTTGCGGACGAAGTCGCGAATGCCGGCCTCGACCTCGGTCACGGCGGCGAGGTCGTTGTCGACCGTCTCGGTCTCGGTGGATTCGATCTTTTCCGGACGAGTAGCGTTCATCGTTGTTCCCCTGATCGCGTTGAGCGCAGCGCGAGTGTCCCCGCACGACGGCGTTCTGTGAAGGGACTAGGGCGCCCGATTTTGGCCGCAACTGGGCCAAGATGCGGCAAGGGCGGACCATTCGGGGGCTTTGCCGTGGCGTATGGTTAGGGAAGTGTGAACGGCTGCTGTGAAGATGATCCTATCTCTCATTGCGCCTCAATCCTTCGAGACGCGCTCCTTCGGGCGCCCTCAGGGTGAGGGGAAAGGGTGGAGGCTAGGCCTACCAGCTCTTCTTGAAGCCCGCCGTCACGCTCTTGTTGATGGTGCCCTGCGAGGTCTCGCCGACCGAGCCGGAGACGGTGACGTTGTCGAACAGTTTCTGCTCGGCGCCGACCTTGCGCAGCCATTTGTCGTCGGTGGTCGACAGCGACTGGCCGGCGCTGATGCTGGTGCCGGTGTCGGTGATGGTGACCTTGGCGGTCTGGTCGGTCTCGTAATTGCGGGTGATGTGGCCGCCGATGCCGGGCACCGCGGTGGTGCCCTGCTGATTGACGCTGTAGCCGTTCTGGAGCGTCAGCGAGGTGTCGCCCGACAGCGGCACCGACTTGGTCAGCGACGCCCCGAGCTTGCTCTGCTCGGAGCCGGGATCGACGCGGGCTTCCACCGCAGTCTTGTCCCAGATCGAGCCCGCGCCCGGCGCGGTCGCGGTCGCCCAGGCACTGCCCGAGGATTGCGGCAGGCTGCCGCCATTGGCGGCCTTCTGTGCCAAGAGCTCGGACATCGTCCTGGGCTCGCTCGTCACCGTCATGTCGGCGCCAATTCGCGTGTCCCAGAACTCGAACACCGACTGCTTCACGGTCACCGCCGAGGAGCCGTTGGCGTTGGCGTTCGACGACCAGTTCAGCCCGCTATTGGCCGCGGCCTGGGCGCGCTTCTTGGCGGCGATGATGTCGTTGAGCGTGCCGGCGTCGATCGCGAGCTGGCTCCAGTCGAGCTTGTCGACGTCGATGCCCTTCATCACGTCGGGATCGTTGACGTCTGGGGCCTCGGCCGCCTCAGCCTCCTCGTCGGGCGCTGCGGCCGGGCCGGGCGAGAAGGGCGGAATGATCTGCGCCGAAACCGTCAGCGCCGAGCCAAAAATGAACACGGCCGCCAGCACCGGCAGCCTGGTCCAGCCAAAACCTGTCGAGAATTCCATCGTCCTGCCCGCGAGCCCCGGCGCATGCCGTCCGCCAATAATATAAGGCGGCCTTCGGTGATGACCATGCGCCATTCGGTCCGCCGGCATAAATGCTGATCTATCGTTGCGAAATTGTGGCAACTCGCGTGGACGCGAACCAACGGGCCGCGCGAAAAGGCGCGCGCCCAATGACGAGCTCGTGACACGACGGCATCCGGCGGGGCTGGAGGCCAGGACGTCGCGTCAAGCGTCGTCATCGGTCCCGGAGAGCGGGACCCGTTGGCGTCCCCCTCAGCCGGCGCTGGTCATCTTCGGCAGATGAATGGCGCGGCCGAGTGCCTGCTCGACCAGGTCGAAGGTGTCGATCAGCACGCGCATGCTGATCAGCTTGCCCGCCCTGAACTGCGCGAATTGGGCGACCCGCAAGGAGATCGGTTTGTTGGAATCGAGCGCCGTCAGCGAATAGCGCAGCATCGAGGCGGCGGAATCGACGCCCAACATGATGCTCTCGCGGTCGAAGCGGCGGACCTGGAAATTGTCGGCAAGCTGGCGGATGACCTCGAGCACGGCATCCCGGCCCTGGCGCGCGCCGAGGAACGGAAACATGTCGATCGGACCATAGAGCGCCCACTCGACGTCCTCGTCGATCAGGGCCTCGATGTCATCGAAATGCCGGTCGTTGATCGCGCGGTGCAACGCGCGCGAGAAACGCCAGAGGCTGTGCTCTGTCATTTGGGGCAATCCTGAAGCTGGCTTGCAGAAAAAACGGAAAACAGCCCCATGCACCGCAATGTGCCCCGGGGGCGTTCAACTCATTTGTATGCGAACAAGGTAGGGGATTTCGGCCAAAACGCAATTCACGTTTTTGCAATGCACAATTGATGGCGTTTTGTGAGATTTACAACAGAACCCCGTAGTTTCCCGGTTTCTGCCTCACCTCTCCCGCTTGCGGGGAGAGGTCGGCTCGCTCTTGCGATCCGGGTGAGGGGGTACAGATCTCACGGCGACCTGATACGTGGAGAGAGCCCCTCAGACTCAGTCCACCCGCTGCCCCATGATCAGGGGCCCGATCTCGCGCTCCAGCACCTGCTGCACCAGGTCGTAGGAATCGATGATCTCGCGGATCTGCGAGACCTGCCCGCCGCGGAAGGTGTAGAACACCGCCATGTCGAACTGCACGATGCGGTCGTTGCTGCGCTTCTTGAAGTAGCCGTGCAGGTAGGTCGCGACCTCGTCGCCGTCGGCGAGGATGTGCGGCGCCTTGTAGCGGATCTCCGAATAGCGCGACCAGATCGTCTGCCAGAGCTCGCGCAGCTCGGCCTTGCCGTGACGCGGCACCATGTGCGGCAGCACGTCGATCGGCGCATGGGTGAGGAAGTCGACGTCCTCGGTGCAGCACGACAGCGCGGTATCGAGATCGCCGCGCGCGAAGGCGTCGAGCAAATGCAGCACACGCTGCCTATTCAGCTTTTCAACCGTCATGCGGCGCCGCCTTTCCTCGGCCGTGGATTGCAAGGCTATCGCGCGGTGCGCGCGCTTCAATCCGCAAAAACACAGGAAAAAAACAGGACAAGCACACAAGGTATGACGCGCGAGCACAATGCCCGGTTCATGGGGTGCAATTGCGGGTTGCTTCTGGATTCACATGCGCGAATTCGGCCGCGCCCCGTGACACCCCTGCACGCACCGGCGGGCGCGCCGCGTCAGGGAACCCGGCCCGCTTGCGCCCGTTGAGAACTGGACATCGCTCCGGAGACATCGATCCATGAAATCCCCGCTTCCCGCCATCGCCGCCGCACTTCTGATGCTCGGCGCGAGCTCCGCCGCCAACGCTAAGGGCTGCATCAAGGGCGCCGTCGTCGGCGGCGTCGCCGGCCACTATGCCGGCCATCACGGCATGCTCGGCGCCGCTGCCGGCTGCCTCTATGGAAGGCATCATGCGAAGGAGCAGGCGAAGCAGCAGCAACAGCAGGGTCAGGTGAACGGGCAGGGCAAGCTGTAGCGCTGGTCGTTCTCGTGCGAGTCAGGCGGCCACCACTCTCTCACTCCCTCCCCCCTTGCGGGGGAGGGGCGGGGAGAGGGGTGGCCACGAACGCTGACCTCTCCCGGAGCCACCCCTCTCCCTAGCCCTCCCCCGCAAGGGGGGAGGGAACGCAGCGGAGTTCGTCGCTACATTCGCGCGAACGGCGAAGCCGTAAGACTCTGAAGCATCCACACTTGTTCGGCGCCCAAAGGCACGTGACCCATCTCACATCACCTCTCCCGTGGAGCAGCTAACGTCACGTGCATGTCATCAGGGAGACATGCCATGGCCGCCACCATCGCCGCCGCGAGAAAGTCCCGCCTCCACAACGCGCTCGAAGGCCTCGCGCTGACCGCGACGCTGCAGAGCTTCCCGACCTTCGCCGCTGCGGCCTTCCTGCTCAAGCTCGTCGGCAACCACGACCTCGTCGGCGACCCCGGCGTCGCCATCTTCGTCGCCGTGGCATCGCTCGCCCACGCGATGTTAGCTGTGACCCTCGGCCCGAGCTTCCCGGCCTTCTTCAAGACCGTCTACGAGCCGAAATTCTTCGAGGCCCATCTGTCGCTCTCCGACAAGATCATCGCCTGGCGCACCCAGCCGGTCGCGTCACTTCAGCTCGTGACCATCGTGCTGTTGCTGTCGGTGATGGCGGTGGTGACGGCGAGCGTGGGGTAGGGGGACATCTCTCCGCCGTCATTCCGGGGCGCCGCGAAGCGGCGAGCCCGGAATCCATAACCACGAATGGCGCCGCTGCGCCCTACCTCTTCTTCCACCCGCCCCTTCGCCCCGGCACGCCACCCGTCGACTTCGGCGCGGGCCCGAACTCCGGCCCGGACTGCCTTGAGTCCGTCGGCTGGATGATCCGGCTCGTACTTCCGAACGGCTTTGCCGGCAGCGCCGGGCTTGGCCGGTAGGGCAGGGATTCCGGGCCGTGCATCTCGTCGAGATGCGGCTTGTGCACGCGTGAGCCCTTGCCGCCGCCGGCCTTGAGCGCGGTTGCTGCGCTCTTGTTCTTCATGGCGCTGACGGGGAGGTTCGCGGCGTCGCCGTACTTCTTGGCGCCCGCATAGGCGCCGGCCTTGCTCTGCACCGCGCGCTGTTTTGCGGTGGGATCGTCCACCACCGCAAGCTCCGTCGCGCGCAGGCGCTTCACTTCGTCGCGCAGGCGGGCGGCTTCCTCGAAGTTCAGGTCGGCGGCGGCCTCGCGCATGCGCGTTTCCAGATCAGCGAGCACGGCTTCAAAATTGTGACCGATCGAGATGACGTCGTCGGTCATGTCGTGGCCGCCGACCTCGACCAGCACATGGTCGCGCTCGTAGACGGAGTTGAGGATGTCGCCGATCTGCTTCTTCACGCTCTCCGGCGTGATGCCGTTGGCGTTGTTGTACTCGACCTGCTTCTCGCGGCGGCGGTTGGTCTCGGCGATGGCGCGCTCCATCGAGCCGGTCATGCTGTCGGCATAGAGGATCACCTTGCCGTCGACGTTGCGCGCGGCGCGGCCGATGGTCTGGATCAGCGAGGTCTCGCTGCGCAAAAAGCCTTCCTTGTCGGCATCGAGGATCGCGACCAGCGCGCATTCGGGAATGTCGAGGCCTTCGCGCAAGAGGTTGATGCCGACGAGCGCGTCGAACGCGCCCAAGCGCAGATCGCGGATGATTTCGATGCGCTCGATGGTGTCGATGTCCGAGTGCATGTAGCGGACGCGAATGCCCTGCTCGTGCAGATATTCGGTGAGGTCCTCCGCCATGCGTTTTGTGAGAACGGTGATCAGTGAGCGATAGCCGGCCTGCGCGGTGGCGCGGACCTCGCCGACGAGATCGTCGACCTGGGTGCGGGCCGGACGAATGTCGACCGGCGGATCGATCAGCCCGGTCGGGCGAATGACCTGCTCGACGAACACGCCGCCGCTCTCATTCAGCTCCCAGCCGCTCGGCGTCGCCGACACCGCAACCGTCTGCGGCCGCATCATGTCCCACTCCTCGAACCGGAGCGGGCGGTTGTCCATGCAGGACGGCAGGCGGAAACCGTATTCGGCCAGAGTCGCCTTGCGGCGGAAGTCGCCGCGGAACATGGCGCCGATCTGCGGGATGGTGACGTGGCTCTCGTCGGCGAAGATCAGCGCGTTGTCGGGGACGTATTCGAACAGCGTCGGCGGCGGCTCGCCGGGGCGGCGGCCGGTGAGATAGCGCGAATAGTTCTCGATGCCGGCGCAGCTTCCGGTCGCCTCCATCATCTCGAGGTCGAAGGTGGTGCGTTGTTCCAGCCGCTGGGCTTCCAGCAGACGACCCTGATCATGCAGCTGGTCGAGCCGCTGCTTCAATTCGAACTTGATCGACTTGATCGCCTGAACCAGCGTCGGGCGCGGCGTCACATAGTGCGAATTGGCGTACATCTTGATGAATTCGAGCTCGTCCTGCTTGTGGCCGGTGAGCGGGTCGAACTCCTCGATCTGTTCGATGGTGTCGCCGAACAAATTCACGCGCCAGGCGCGGTCCTCATAGTGCGCCGGGAAGATGTCGATGACGTCGCCGCGGACACGGAAGGTGCCGCGGGTAAAATCGGCCTGGGTGCGCTTGTACTGGAGCGCGACCAGGTCGGCGATCAGCTGGCGCTGGTCGATGCGCTCGCCCTTCTTCAGCGCGAAGGTCATCGCGGTGTAGGTCTCGACCGAGCCGATACCGTAGATGCAGGACACCGAGGCGACGATGATGACGTCGTCGCGTTCGAGCAGCGCGCGCGTCGCCGAGTGGCGCATGCGGTCGATCTGCTCGTTGATGGATGAATCCTTCTCGATGTAGGTGTCCGTACGAGGGACATACGCTTCCGGCTGATAATAGTCGTAATACGAGACGAAATACTCGACCGCGTTGTCCGGAAAAAAGTTCTTGAACTCGCCGTAGAGCTGGGCGGCGAGCGTCTTGTTCGGCGCGAGGATCAGCGCAGGGCGCTGCGTTGCCTCGATCACCTTGGCCATGGTGTAGGTCTTGCCGGAGCCGGTGACGCCGAGCAGCACTTGGCTGCGGTCGTTGCGCTCGATGCCCTCGACCAGCTCCTTGATCGCGGTCGGCTGATCGCCGCGCGGCTCATAGGACGACTTGATCTCGAAGCGCACGCCGCCTTCGGACTTTTCCGGGCGCGGCGGGCGGTGCGGCGTCCACACCTTCATGGAGCCGTCGTCCTTGCGGAACTCCGGCCGGCCTTCGCGGATCAGCGATTCCAGGGCATCGGCGGTCGCCTTGACGCCGAGCGCCTCCATCTTGGAGCGCGGCGGACGCGCCAGCGCTTCGGCGTCATCCTCCTCGGTAGGAAGGCCGAGCTGCCGCGCCAATTCCGGATCGAGCGTCGGGATCGTGGCCGCGGTGCCGTAATTGGCCTGCGGTGCCTCGTCGAAACCCTCGGTCGAGACGCGCGCCCCCGGCGGCTGCGGGTTGGGCCGCAGCGGCATCGGCTTGGCCGTGTCTTTGGCCGTGTCCTGCGGAAACTCCTTCGGCGTCGAGGCGCGCGCGCGATGGGCGGCGGCCTCGCCGCCAGCGCGGCGGTCGCGCGAATTGTCCGGCGGCGGCTGCAGCCCGGTGCCCGATCCCAGCCCGGCATCGCCGCGATTGATCGCGGGATTCAGCAGCTCGGCCAGCGCCGGTCCGATCGGCTGCACGTCGGGCCGATGAGCCTTCGAATTCGGTGCTTTGGATTTCGGGGATTTCGGGGGAGCAGGTTTCTTCGCCATGAGCCGAATATGGGACGAGTCCGCCCCTCAATAAAGGGCGAATGACCCACCATGCTCAGGCTGCTGACAGCAGGTTGGCAGCAGGACCCGCTCACGCCGCCGGCAGCGGGCCCTCGTCGTCCCCGGCCGCCTGATGCGGTTTCAGGATGTCGAGGTGGATGCCTCCGCAATCGGTGCAGCGCATGGTCCAGTACTCGCATCCGGCGCGGCCGCCGATCACACGGAGCACCGCGAGATCGCCGTTGCATTCCGGGCATTTCGACAACACGCTGCGGGTGTGGATCCGAGGCCGCGGTGTGTCTTCGAATTCCATGACTGACATGACCGGTTCCCTGCTTTACCCCGCTGCTGGTCCCTCGGAAATCCGCCTATTCGTCGTCGCTGTCGGCGCGCCGGCGGAAGCGATCGATGTGGTGCTTGGCGTCGGCAATCGCGGCGTCGCTGTTGGGCCAGGCGAAGCCGACTTCCATGGCCGGAAACAGCACGCCGTCGATGGCAAGCGGGCTGAAATCGGCGCGCCGGATCCGGGCATGCCAGAGGCCTTTGCCAGCCTCGAAGGATTCAATGTCAAAGCCGTCGTAGAGGGTCGTCATTTGTAGTCCCCAAATGCTCTTGTCGGAGGGTTAGAGGACCACGTTTGCCGATTTCGGTATGTGAAGCCGTTCACATGCGGTCCGGCTTTTTCACCCGTACGGGTGAGGGGCCGGAGCGTTTGGAAGCTGGAACTAGCCGCGTGCGGTAGCCCGGCCGAGCCGCCGCGGCCGGGCTGCGGGTTCCGATGCGACGCGCATGATCCAGCGGCGGAACGCGGCGAAGTCGCGCTGCTCGGTCTGGAAGCTGCGATAGACGAGATACCAGCGCATGCCTTTGGGCACCGAGAGATCGAATGGCGCGACCAGCCGGCCGGCGGCGATGTCGTCGTCGATATAGGGCCGGATGCCCATGGCGACGCCGAGCCCGTCGGCGGCAGCTTGCAGCGCCTGGCCGTAGAACTGGAACTCGGGTCCGCGTGGATTGATGCGCGTGAGGTTCGCGGCCTTCAGCCAGATCGGCCAGTCCTCCGGCGAATGTTCGACGCGGATCAGGCTCGGACCTTTGAGGTCGGCCGGGCGCTTCAACGACGTGGCGAGGCGTGGCACGCAGACCGGCGTAAGGTCGCCGGCGAATAGCGGCTCCGCGACCAAGCCCGGCCAGTCGCCGGTGCCGAGCTTGATGCCGCAGCTCCAGTCCTCGCCGAACGGCACCGAGGCGCCGCCGGTGGTGAAGCGCACCTCGATGTCGGGCTCCTCGCTGCGAAACTCCGACAGGCGCGGGATCAGCCAGCGCATCGCGAAGGTGTGGCCGACACCGATGGTCAGCACGCGCATGCCGGACGGCGCCGTCACCTGCGCGGTGAGGCTGGCCAGCGCGTCGAAGATCGGCGTCAGCCCGCTCTGATAGGCGCGGCCGGCCTGCGTCAGCACCAGCCGGTTGGCCTTGCGCTCGAACAGCGCGACGCCGAGCCGCTCTTCCAGCAGATGCACCATGCGGCTGACCGCGGCCGCTGACACGCTGAGCTCGAGCCCGGCCGCCGCAAAGCTGCCGGTCCGCGCCGCCGCCTCGAATGCCTTGATGCCGTTGAGAAACAGCAGCCGCCGCAATTGCCCGACCCTCAGGAAAGCTGATGCCAGGCCAAGATAACTCAGTTTGCGCGAGGTGAGCAAGCGAGGCAGAAATATCAACGTAATTCGGGCTGATTTGTTGAAGGCGGAGCGCGGCCCCTTCGCCTCTCCCCGCGCGCGGGGAGAGGCCGGAATTTGCGCAAGCAAATTCCGGGTGAGGGGGACTCTCCGCGAGTCTCACTGCTTCCGTCCCCGCGGAGACTCCCCCTCACCCCACCCTCTCCCCGCAAGCGGGGCGAGGGAGTGAAACAGTCTGCGTCCCTTACGTGCCCTCTACAGGAGAACCCCTACGTGACGCCCATCATGATCGCTGCCCTTGGATTGCTGATGGTGGCCACCGCGTTCCTGTCGGGGCTGTTCGGCATGGCGGGCGGGCTGATCCTGATCGGCGTGCTGCTCGCCTTGATGCCGCTGCCGACGGCGATGGTGCTGCATGCGATCACGCAGATGGCCTCGAACGGCTGGCGCGCATTCCTGTGGCGGTCGCATATCCGCTGGCGGCCGGTCGCGAACTATATGGTCGGCGCTGCCATTGCGCTCGCGGCTTGGTCGATCACGCGCTACGTGCCGGACAAGCCGGTAGCGCTGCTGATGCTGGGTGCGACGCCGTTCATGGCGCGGCTGCTGCCGTCGAACATCAAGCCGGACCCTGATAGGCTCTGGCAGGGCACGGTCTACGGCACGATCTGCATGGGCCTGATGCTGATGACCGGCGTCTCCGGCCCACTGCTCGACACCTTCTTCCTCGGCGGCGATTTCGGCCGGCGCGAGAAGGTGGCGACCAAGGCGATGTGCCAGCTCGTCAGCCATTTCACCAAGCTGATCTATTTCGGCGGCGTGATCGACCAGGCCGCAAGCCTCGACCCCGTGCTCGCCGGTGTCGCGATCGCGGCCTCGATGCTCGGCACCACGCTGGCGCGGCGCATCCTCGAAGCCATGACCGATCAGCAATTCGTGGCCTGGTCGAACAAGCTGATCACCACAATCGCCTGCTATTATATCGCCTATGGCGGCTGGCTCCAGCTTCGCGCGCCGGTGCTTGCCGCCTTTGCCAAAGGTGGATTGCAATAAAGGGAGGTTTGCAATGAGCGGTAACGCCGATCCGCTGGTGCTGGACTTCGTCGAATGGGTCGCGCGCGAGCCGCGCGCCTATGCCGAGGTGATCGCGACCTGGAAGACCTCGTGCCCGCGCCTCACCATCTGGGAAGACGCCACTGAGCGTGGCTACGTCGCCCGCGAGACACTGCCCGGCATCGGGCTGGTCATCGCCGTGACGGAAGGCGGCGAAAGGTTGCTCCGAACGAACGGGCGGTGAGCGCGTTGCTTCCGACGGGCTCTTGCCGGAGTGCTAGCGCGAAGGCGCCGCCAGCCGTGGCCGGATGATCTCGACCATACGTTCAGCCGAAGTGCCCGGCGGAAAGAAGCCGAGATATTTTCCGTCGCGGCCCATGAGATAGATGAAGGACGTGTGGTCGACCGTGTAGTCGCCGGCGTCCTTGCCGATCGGGACCTTGGCAAAATAGACCTTGTAGGCCTCGGCTGCCGCCGCGATGGCGTCGAGGCTGCCGGTCAGCCCGAGCAGCCGCGGATGAAACATCGGCACGTATTCGGCGAGATGCTCGGCCGTGTCGCGTTCGGGATCGAGCGTGATGAAGACCGGCTGCACGGCGTCGGCATCCGGCCCGAGTTGCTCGAGCGCCTGTCCAATCGCCATCAGGTCGGTCGGACAGACGTCGGGGCAATAGGTGAAGCCGAAATAGACCAGCATCAGCCGTCCGCGAAAGTCGCGATCGCTGCGATGCTTGCCGGTCTGGTCGATCAGCTCGAACGGCCCGCCGACCGGCTCCCGATTCCACATCAGGATGTCCATGGTCTCCGCGGCCGAGCGCGCCTGCGCCACTCCCGCGCAGGCGAGCGCCAGCATCACGCAAAGCCAGCGGCTGGCGCCTCGCATCACAGCCCGAAGGTGAGGCGGCTGCCCGTCGTCGTCACCACCACCTTGCCCTCCATCTGGGCATTGGCCTCCTGTGCGAAGTTGAGCCCGCTGCAATGCATGGGCACCACGACATCAGGATTGAGCGCCTTGATCTCGCTCACGACCTGCGTGAGGTAGTCCTTCGGCGCGGGGCCGAGATGAAAGCCGCCGACGATGGCGTGCACCTTCTCGATGCCCGACACCTCCTGCGCCTGCTTCACCGAGTTGACGATGCCGACATGGCCGCAGGACGAGATCACGACGAGGCCGAGATCCCGCACGTTGAAGCAGGTGGCATGCTCGTGGATGTGCTCGTCCGGGACGATCTTGCCGTCCATCTCCGCGGGCAGATAGTGGCCGACATTGCAGCCTAGCCCGTCCTTGATGCCGAACTCGACCAGCGTGTTCGGCAGCACGCGCTCGCTGCTGCGGCGGGTGATCTTGCCGGTGGTGAAGGCATGGTCCGCGATCACGGTCGGCGTTTCGCACAGCACGGTCGTCACCTTCTGCGCCGCGAGCTGGCGGCGGTCGAGGGTGCCGAAATCGGCGAACTGCCCCTGCGTCGGCGTCGGGGTGACGCGGTGGCAGAAATTGTCCTCGCCGCCCGCATAGAGCTTGAGGTCGGCGGGGAGCTTGTCGCGGAACTTGTCGAGGAAGCCGTTCAGGCCGCCGAAATGATCGTAATGGCCGTGGCTGACGATCAGCGCATTGAGCTTGGCTGGATCGACGCCGATCAGCGCCACGTTGTTGAGCAGAACCTCCGGCGTGTAGCCGTAGTCCAGCATCAGCGTGCGCTGATTGCCGCCGCCTTCGGATTCCAGCCAGAGCGACAGGCCCCATTCATTGTGCAGCGACTTGCGGAAATCTCCGCTGCGTGCAGCCGGCGCGATCGAGACGCCATTGATCTGCTTGGGGCGGAAGAACAGGTCGAAGCTCGAATCCACGAGAACGCGGATCGAGAGCTTGTCGACGGTCGGAACGGCGATCGGCGCGGCGCGCGCGATCTCGACACAGGTGAAGGCGTTTGCGGCTGCGGCTCCGGCGAGGGCCGCTGAGCCGAGAAGGAAATCGCGCCGTGGAAGGGTCCTCGTCATTGCAATGCCTCCCGCTGTTTGAAATGCCCGAGCTTAGGTCCAATCCGGGGCCGGCTCAACAAGCAGCGGCCGGTCCGGCGCGAGGGCGAGGCCATCGGTTTGCCGGGTCACACCCCGACACCGGCGACAGGATGGTTTTCTTGCGCTCCCTGCCACGAAGGCTACTCTGTTCGGCAGCTGCAGCAATGGGATTGATCATGTCACTCAAACTGTTCGAACTCGTCGGCACCGACGCCGCGCGCCCCTTCAGCCCGTATTGCTGGCGCGCGCGGATGGCGCTGGCCCACAAGGGCCTTGCGGCGGAATCGCTGCCCTGGCGTTTCACCGAGAAGGGCGCGATCGCGCCGCACGGCTCGGAAAAGGTTCCGGTGCTGCTGCATCACGACAAGCCGGTGGTCGATTCCTGGGCGATCGCGAATTATCTCGAAGACACTTTTCCGGATCGCCCGTCGCTGTTCGGCGGCGAGGGCGGCCGCGCCATGGCCCGCATGATCAACGCCTTCGGCGACATCGCCATCGTCGGCGGCATCTTTCCGCTGATCGTCGCCGACATTCCCAAGAACCTTGCCGAGACCGACGCCGCCTATTTCCGCCAGTCGCGCGAGGCGCGTTTTGGCGGCAAGAGCCTGGAAGAGGTGATGGCGAGCCGCGACACCGGCGTCATCGCGTTCCGCAAGTCCCTGGAGGTGATGCGGCAGACCCTGAAGAAGCAGCCCTTCATCGGTGGCAGCGCGCCGAACTATGCCGATTACATCGTGTTCGGCGGCTTCCAATGGGCGCGGGTGACGAGCCCGTTCAAGCTGCTGGAGGCGGATGATCCGATCTACGCCTGGCGCGAGAAGCTGCTCGATGCGTTCGACGGCATGGCGCGCAAGTCACCGGGGCACGCGGTGTAGGGCACACTGTCGTCCCGGTGAAAGCTTCTTAGGGTGGGCAAAGGCGCGAAGCGCCGTGCCCACGTCTTTCCCGCACAGGCAGTGACAATCGTGGGCACGCTTCGCTTTGCCTACCCTACGATGCTGGAGAATGTCGCGCGTTCTCGCGCTTAACGAGCGCCTGCCGCCGCCTTCCGCAAGCATTCCCGGCACAGACAATCCTCGCCCTTGACCGGCATCGGCAGCTTTGCCGTTTCCTCCGCGCACCAGCAATTGCCCGAGAGGTCGCAGCCGAACTCGGTGCCGCAGCGGGAGCAGGCGAGGCGGCGCGGTTCCGGCAACGGAAATTCTTGCGGAATTGTCATGATTTGCCCAAAAGCTGCGCCGTCATTTTCATGTCGGGTTCATCTGTCGCTGCGGTATATTAGGCGCCGCGCAGCTATCAGGAAAGCGGCTGGCAAGGCGCGAAGGACAAATCGATGGCCCGCGATTCGCAAGCCGCGCTCGTCGCGCTCAACCGCTTCGGCTTCGGCGCCCGCGGTGGCGCCTCGGGCGATCTCATCAATGCAGCCTCCGATCCCCGAGGTTTCGTGAAGGCGGAACTGGCGCGCCCCAATGGCGTGCTGCTCGAGGCGCCGGGCCTGCAATCGACGCCGCAGCTCGGGCAGGCGGTGTTTGCCTATCAGGACCAGGTCAAGCAGGCGCGTGAGGCGGCCGCCAAGGCCGGCACGCCCCCCGAAGCGCAGGCACCATCAGATCAGAAGCCGGGCCTCCGCCGAAACCTCTCGCTGAATGCGGTCGCAACCGAGATCGCGGGCCAGATGACGGATGCGAAGCCGGCCGACATTGCGGCAAAGCCCGAGACCATGCAGCCGGGCGCTGCTCCGCCGCCGGCCGCAAAGCCTGCACCGCAGCCGCTCAACGTCATCCAAAAGACCTTTCGCGCCGAGGCGCTGGCGCGGTTGCAGCGCGCGACGCTGGTGGAGTGCGGCTTCACCGAGCGGCTCGTCGTGTTCTGGTCCAATCATTTCTGCATCTCCGCCAGCAAGGGCGAGCTGGCGCGGATCTGGGCCGGCGCGTTCGAGCGCGAGGCGATCAGGCCGCACGTGCTCGGGCGTTTCGCCGACATGCTGAAAGCCGTCGAGCAGCATCCGGCGATGCTGTTCTTCCTCGACAACCAGCAATCGCTCGGCCCGGACTCGCGCGCCGGGCAGAACCGCAAGCGCGGGCTGAATGAAAATCTCGCGCGCGAGATCATGGAGCTGCATACGCTCGGCGTCGGCGGCGGCTACACGCAGGAGGACGTCACCTCGCTCGCGCGCATCATCACGGGGTGGACCTTTGCCGGCCGGCAGGGGCAACTGGGAACGCCCGGCTCCTTCGTGTTCAACACCAATGCGCATCAGCCCGGGCCGCAAGTGCTGCTCGGCAAGACCTACGAACCGGCGGGCCTCGCGCAGGGCGAGGCCGCGCTCGCCGACATCGCGCGCCATCCCTCGACCGCGAATTTCATCGCGACAAAGTTCGTCCGCCACTTCGTCGCGGACGATCCGCCGCCGGCGCTGGTGGCGCGGCTGCGCGACGTGTTCGTCAAGACCGACGGCGATCTCAAGGCGCTGGCCACCGCGCTGGTCGATTCCGACGAAGCCTGGAAAGCGCCGCTGACCAAGATGCGTAGCCCTTACGACTTCCTGGTCGCGAGCGGCCGGCTGCTCGCGCGCGTGCCGGAGGACCCCGGCGCCTATCTCAACAATCTCAATCTGCTGGGACAGCCGCTGTGGTCGCCGGCCGGCCCCAACGGTTTCCCGGATACCAGCGCCGCATGGGCTGCGCCCGAAGGCATCAAGCTCCGGCTCGACATCGCCGCGCAAATGGGCGCGCGGCTCGGCAACAACATCGATCCGCTCGACCTGCTCGAATTCGCCGCTGCGGACGCGGCGTCCGTCGAAACCCGCAAGACCATCGAGCGCGCGGAGTCGCGCCAGCAGGCGCTGGCGCTGCTGTTGATGTCGCCGGAAATGCAGAGGAGATGATGATGATCGACTGCGTCGAGAACCGGCTCCTCACCTCGCGCCGCAGCCTCCTGCTCGGCGGCGCCTCGTTCGCGGCCTGGGCCTATTTGCCGAAATTCGCGCGCGCGGCCGACGGGCGCGATCCCAGGTTGATTGTCGTGATCCTGCGCGGCGCGCTCGACGGGCTCTCGACCGTCGCGCCGGTGGGCGATCCCGATTATGCCGGTCTGCATGGCTCGATCGCGCTGGCGGCCGACGGCGCGCATCCCGCGATCATGCTCGATCCTTTCTTCGCGCTGCATCCGTCGATGCCGGAATTCGCGCGCATGTATCGCGACATGCATGCCGCAGTGATCCACGCGGTCGCGACGCCCTATCGCGACCGCTCGCATTTCGACGGCCAGGACGTGCTCGAAAGCGGCTATGCCGGCCCGGGCCGCGTGCAGTCCGGCTGGCTCAACCGCGCGCTGGAAGCGCTGCCGCGCGGCGAGCGCGTATCGAGCGGGCTTGCGGTCGGCCCGACCACGCCGCTGGTGCTGCGCGGCAATGCGCCGACCGTCGGCTGGGCGCCGGTCGTACTGCCGCAGGCCGATGACGACACCGCGATGCGGCTCGCCGATCTCTACCGCCACCGCGATCCCGCGCTCGCCGCGGCCTTGTCGCAAGGCCTCCAGCTCGAGAAGGCTGCGAACGGCGACGACATGAAGCGCAAGCCCGGCAACCAGGTCGTGCAGATGCGCCAGGTCGCGCGCGGTGCAGCCAAGCTGATGGCGGCCGACGACGGCCCGCGCATTGCCGCGCTCGCCTTCGACGGTTGGGACACGCATGCCAATGAAGGCGGCCCGGTCGGGCGTCTCGCCTTCCTGCTTGGCGGTCTCGACGGTGCGCTCGCCGAATTCGAAAGCGGCCTCGCTGATCGCTGGCACGACACCGTCGTTGTCGTCGCCACCGAGTTCGGCCGCACCGCGCGCATCAACGGCACCGACGGCACCGACCACGGCACCGGCACCATCGCGCTGCTCGCCGGCGGCGCCGTGAAAGGCGGCCGCGTCATCTCCGATTGGCCCGGTTTGAAGCCCGCAAACTTGTATGAGGGCCGCGACCTCAAGCCGACGACAGATCTGCGCTCGGTGATCAAGGGCGTGCTGCAGGGGCAGTTCGGCTTGTCCGATCGCATGCTGGCGGAAACAGTGTTCCCCGACAGCGCGGCGGCACGGCCGATGAAGGGATTGGTGGCCTAACCCACAAGCGCCGTCATTCCGGGGCACGCGTAGCGCGAGCCCGGAATCCCTACTCCCGATTGGGGTTATGGATTCCGGGCCCGCGCCTTGCGGCGCGTCCCGGAATGACGACATGATGAGCCGGACATCAGGAGATCACCGCATGTACATCGCCATGAACCGCTTCCGCGTCGCCAAAGGTTCCGAGGCCGATTTCGAGCAGGTCTGGCTCACGCGCGACACGCATCTGGACAAGGTGCCGGGCTTCGTCGAATTCCACCTGCTGCGCGGGCCGGAGCTGGAGGACCACACGCTTTACGCCTCGCACACCGTGTGGGCGAACCATGCCGCGTTCGAGGCCTGGACCAAGTCGGAGGCGTTTCGCGCGGCGCATCATCGGGCGGGCGACAACAAGCCGCTTTATCTCGGCCATCCCCAGTTCGAGGGCTTTGAGGTGATGCAGACTGTGGGGCGCGGCGCCAAGTAGGCCGCGCCGCAGAGATCAGCGCCGCAAAAATCAGCCCAAGGTGATCCTGTCGATCTCCGCCATCTCCTCCGTGCTGAGCTTCCAGGCGATCGCCTTGACGTTCTGCTCGATCTGCTCGACGCGGGTGGCGCCGGCGATCACGCTTGACACCTGCGGGCGCGCGGCGAGCCAGGAGAAGGCGAGCTCCAGCATGCTGTGCCCCCGCGCAGTCGCGAAGGCCTGCAGCTTCTCGACGATCGCCTCGTTGCGCGGCGTGACATAGCGGTCGCGCAGCCGCGGCGTCTGGCCGAAGCGGGTGTCGCCGGGCGCGGCTTCGCCCTTTTTGTACTTGCCAGTCAGAAGGCCGCTGGCGAGCGGGAAGAACGGCAACAGGCCGAGCTTGTACTCCGTTGCGGCCGGCAGCAGGTCCTTCTCGATGTCGCGCACCACCAGCGAATATTCGTCCTGGCACGAAACGAAGCGCGTGGTGTTCATCGCGCGCGCGACATACTCCGCTTCCGCAATGCGCCAGGCCGGAAAGTTCGAATTGCCGATGTAGCGCACCTTGCCCTGGTGGACGAGATCGTCGAGCGCGCGCAGGCTCTCCTCGATCGGCGTCAGCGGGTCGTAGTCGTGCTGCTGGTAGAGGTCGATGTGGTCGGTCTTCAGCCGCTTCAGGCTCGCTTCCACGGCCTCCATGATGTAGCGGCGCGAGGCGCCCTGCTTGGTGCCGTCCTCCGCCATGGGCTTCGAATATTTCGTCGCCAGCACGATGTCCTTGCGGCGATCGCCCAGCACGGTGCCGAGCACGGTCTCCGAGCCGCCCATGTTCGAATAGATGTCGGCGGTGTCGAACAGCGTGATGCCGAGATCGAGCGCGCGATGGATCACCTTGCGCGAGGCCTCTAGGTCGATGCGCTGGCCGAAATTGTTGCAGCCGAGCCCGACCACGGACACGCGAAGGCCGGAGGCGCCGAGATTGCGAATTTCCATGGGAGGTCCCTGTCACAAGTCTACAGCGGTGTATTGTGACCGCGGTGCACTCGACCGGCAAGGAGCCCACCTGCGCTGCTGCCATGCGGGCAAAAAAATGCGGCCCCTGTCAGACGCGGCGACTGACGGGGACCGCTTGGGGCGCTTGATCGGTGACGGGGGGCCTGATCAGACGCAGCTGCAACTTAATCCCGGTGTGTTACGCGCCGGTGACAGGCAAAGTTATCCACAGGGTGTCCGTGTGGCTCGCAGAACGGTCAAATGCGGAAGGGTCCGTCATGCCCGGGCTTGTCCCGGGCATCCACGTTCTTGATACCGCGCGAAGATCGTGGATGGCCGGGACAAGCCCGGCCATGACGGCGCCGAAGCGTAATGCCCGGCCCGCAAAAATCAGAAGATCTTGCGATAGACGATGAAGCCGGAGCGCTCCGCGACCTTGTCGTAGAGGCTCTGCGCGGTGACGTTGGTCTCGTGCGTCTGCCAGTAGACCCGCGGGGACCCCGCGAGTTTGGCGCGCTCGTAGACGCCGTAGATCAGCGCCGAGGCGACGCCCTTGCCGCGCGAAGCTTCCAGCGTGAACAGGTCCTGCAGATAGCAGGACGGCTCGATCGCGGTGGTGCTGCGGTGGAACAGGTAGTGCGTCAGCCCGACCAGCTTGCCGTCGCTCTCGGCGACCAGTGCATGCACCGGCTCATAGGCATCGAAGAAGCGCTGCCACGTCACCTTCGTGATCTCGGGCGCCAGCGCGGTCGGGCCGGAGCGGCCGTAGAAGGCGTTGTAGCCGTCCCACAGCGGCAGCCATTGATCGTAGTCATGCCTCGTGACGGCGCGAATGGTGAGCGACATGTGAGAATTCCGCAATCGATGAAGCGTCCTTCATACGTGATAAAGGGCGCGTCGATCAATTGTCTGCCGCTCTACTCCGCCACGCGCAGATATCGGATCAGCTTGCGGTTCGAGGGATCGCGCAGCGAGCGGTAGTAGTCGGCGCGCTCCGGCGCGTCGGTGTGGCGGACGAGGTCGGTGACCGGCGTGTAGCTCAGCATGCGGCCGCCGTCGGGCAGCGCGTTGCAGACGAAGCGCAGCACCTCGCCATTGCGCAGCTTGATGTTGATCGGCGTGGCATCGCCGATCCGCACCATCTCCATGCGCTGCGCGATGAAGGTGCCGAGCTCGTCCTCGGGCAGCTCGAACGCGCCGGTGTCGCGGCCGTGATACATCAGCGCGATGAAGGGCGGCTTGCCGTCGGCGATCTCGTCCGGCAGCGCAAAATAATCGCGGAAGGCGCGGTTGATGAATTCGGCCCGCGTCTCGGCATCGAGCAGCACGATGCCGATGTCGACCTGGTCGAGCGCGGCCGACAGCCGCGCGGCAGTGGCGTGGCTCTGGCGCTCGGCGGCGAAGCTCGCGAGCAGCCGCTCGCGCATCAGGCCGGTGATGCCTGCGGTGCCGAAGGCGGTGACGGTGAGAAGGCCGACCAGATCGGCCGCGGCATGGAGCGACATGGCGCGGTGGCCGAGGCAGAACAGCGCCGCGCCGATCACGGCGAGCACCGCGCTGGTCATCGCGGAGGCGAAACCCGACAGCGCGCCCGCAAGCGCGACGACACAGACGAGCACCGGCGCAGGCGAGGAAAGAGGAATGGTGCGATCGAGCAGGATCGCGAGCAGCGCAACCGCTACCGTCAGCACCGGACCGGAGATCGCACGCCATCCGAACCGCATCTCGTTCCTCCCTGAACGAGTAAGGCGGTCAGACTGACCTACCGTTGCGCCAGCGCAATCCGATTTCGTGCGGCGCGCTTAAGAGGCGCTTGCGGTTCCAGGAAAAGCTTTCGGATGATTTAGAGCGTTTTCGAGCGAAGTGGATACCGGTTCGCCTCAAGAAAACGCATCAATACAAGAATCTGGAGCACCGTTCCGATTCCGGCGGAGCGGGGCTCTAGCCCAAATGCGCGTGCTTCATGCGCTCTTGCTGCGCGGGGACATGCAGCGTCGACGTTCCCGGACCCTTGCGCGTGCCGACCAAGATCAGCAGCGACGCCGCGACCAGGATGGCCGCAGTCAGGGTGATTGCAACGATGACCACAGGCGATTTCATCGACGTCCTGTCGCGATGCCGGTTGGAGCGGGCCACGCGGCGCCTTGAAGGCTAGTCGAGGATGAGACGGGAATCAGACCGGCAGGCCCATCGCCATGGTCGCCTTGGTCGACAGCACCGTCAGGGTGACGATCAGGCACAGCGAGAGCGCGGCGACGGCGAGCGAGGCCGCGACCGCGTTGGTCAGCCGGGAAGACGAAACGGTATCGGTTCGGCTTTGAAAGCCCGCCGTGCCGGACGCCCGAATCATGGTCTAAATCCTTCAATGTGCGAGCGAATCACCCGCGACATCGAACAATTTCACTATTTCAACGGGCAATATTGGGGCGGCTATCGCGCCGAAAATGGCGAGATTGCGGCGAGGATGAACCTTATGCCCACTATTCGCCAGCGCGGGCGAGCCCTCAGGCGCCCGCGGCGATGCTGGCGGGATTGTCGATGTCGGCCGGCCGCCAGTCCATCGATACATAACCGGGCGTGGCTTCCACCCGCTTCAGCCAGTCCCGGATCGCCGGGAAGGCCTGGAGATCAAAGTCGCAGCGCTCGGCGAGGTGGGTGTAGCCGTACAGCGCGATGTCGGCGACCGTGAGCTGGCGGGCGGCGAAATAGGCGTTGGTCTTGAGATGGTTCTCCATCACCTGCAGCGCGCCATAGCCGCGCTCCATCCAGTCCTCCAGCGCGTGGGTCTGCAGGTCGCGGCCGCCCTTGACCAGTGACAGCCAGAAATAGGCGGCGCCGATGTTCGGCTCGAGCGCGTGCTGTTCGAAGAACATCCATTGCAACGCTTCGGCGCGGTCGATGCGATTCTCCGGCGCGAGCGGCGTGCCGACGGCGACGTACCAGAGGATGGCGTTGGACTCGGCGAGAAAGCGGTCGTCGCCGACATCGAGCAGCGGCACCTGGCCCGACGGATTCTTGGTCAGAAAATCCGGCGTGCGGCTTTCGCCGCGCAGAATGTCTACCTCGATCGCTTCGTAGGGCACGTTGAGCAGCGCCAGCGCAAGGCGGACCTTGTAGCTGTTGCCCGAGCGTTGCATCGAATAGAGCTTGTACATTCGGGGAGTTTCGAATCCGTGGTTGGGAATGGCGCGGCACGTGTTGCCCCGCAGCGCGGGTAAACAATGATGCCGATGCGAATCCGCCGCAAGGGCCAGCCGATAGAAAAACTCGAAAACCCTACCGCACTGCAACGCCGCGGAAGATCATTTCCGCGCGACGATGCAAATGAGTTCACGCTTGCGTCAACGCACGGGATGCATTCGACCGTGCATTAGTGAGACGGTTGAGCAGTCAGAGCTGGGACGCCGAGATCCTCCACATCGTCATGGCCGGGCATAGCCGTCCGAAGGACGGCGTCGCTTCCGCTCGCCTATGACCCGGCCATCCACGTCTTAGCGACGCCGCACGAAGAACGTGGATGCCCGGGACAAGCCCGGGCATGACGACCTTTGGTCTCATCGCAACACGCAAAATTGCTCCGAGGACAAGCCTTGCGGGATATGAGCGGTTTGCCCGACAAAGTTGCGGAAAATTGCGGGAAATCGCGCCTTGAAACGCTCCAAATCCGTAAACTTTTGCCGGATCGGGCCGAAGTTTCTTGCGGCGCAGCGATACACGTTTTAGGGTGGCTGCATTCCCACAATTGGAGTCGTGAGGCCCAAGTGCTCACGACGCTTGTCAGGAGATGACGATGTCCTTCCTTGCCGCTGCGCTCGACCGTGTGAAGCCGTCCGCGACCATCGCGGTCACGGATAAAGCACGCGCGCTGAAAGCGGCGGGCCGTAACGTCATCGGCCTTGGCGCCGGCGAGCCCGACTTCGACACGCCTGCGAACATCAAGCTGGCGGCGATCCGCGCCATCGAAGCCGGCAAGACCAAGTACACCGCGGTCGACGGCATTCCCGAGCTGAAGGACGCCATCATCGCGAAGTTTCAGCGCGAGAACGGCGTCGCCTACAAGCCGAACCAGATCATCGTCGGCACCGGCGGCAAGCAGGTGCTCTACAACGCGCTGATGGCGACCATCAATCCGGGCGACGAGGTGATCATCCCCGCGCCCTATTGGGTCAGCTATCCCGAGATGGTGGCGCTCGCCGGCGGCGAGCCGGTGCCGGTGGTCTGCACCGCCGCGACCGGCTTCAAGCTCGGGGCCGAGGCGCTCGAGCGCGCGATCACGCCGAAGACCAAATGGGTGATCCTGTGCTCGCCGTCGAACCCGACCGGTGCCGCCTACACCAGGGCCGAGCTGAAGGCGCTCACCGACGTCTTGGTCAAGCATCCGCATGTGTGGGTCATGACCGACGACATGTACGAGCACCTCGTCTATGACGACTTCCAGTTCACCACGGTCGCGCAAGTCGAGCCCAGTCTCTACGACCGCACGCTCACCGTGAACGGCGTGTCGAAGGCCTATTGCATGACCGGCTGGCGTATCGGCTATGCCGGTGGTCCGGCGCAGCTCATCAAGGCGATGTCGACCATCCAGTCGCAGTCGACCTCGAACCCCTGCTCGATCGCGCAGTGGGCTTCGGTCGAGGCGCTGAACGGTCCGCAAGACTTCATCCCCGCCAACAACAAGGTGTTCAAGGAGCGCCGCGACCTCGTCGTCTCCATGCTCAATCAGGCCAACGGCATCGAGTGCCCGCGGCCGGAAGGCGCGTTCTACGTCTATCCGTCCTGCGCCGGCACGATCGGCAAGAAGGCGCCGTCGGGCAACGTGATCTCGAACGACGAGCAGTTCGTCACCGAACTGCTCGAGACCGAAGGCGTCGCCGTGGTGCAGGGCTCGGCCTTCGGCCTCGGCCCGGCCTTCCGCATCTCCTACGCGACCAAGACCTCCGACCTCGAAGACGCCTGCAAGCGCATCCAGCGCTTCTGCGGCAATCTGCGTTGAGCCGAAGACAGTGCGAATTGGAAAGGCCCGCTTCGTGCGGGCCTTTTTGTTTGTGTTTCGATGAACGGAGTCGGATGGACCTCTGCTCTGGTCGGCGTTGTGCATGGCCCCTCACCCGGATCACATCTGCGATGTGATCCGACCTCTCCCCGCAAAGAGCGGGGAGAGGTTAGTCCGCCGATAGCGCGAATTTTTGCTGTGAGGGATGCACGGTTCTCTCACTCTCTCTCCCGTTCTTACGGGGAGAGGGAGTGAGGGGCCTCTCTCCAAGCGTTCATTTCAGATACGTCCGATCTGGCAACTCCAAAATTCCTGTGGCATAGACCATCACGCAACACGGGTGGGGCGCTCTCTCTGCTCGCATCACATTCATAGCCGGAGATCTTTCATGCGCCGTTCGTTCATCTTCGCCGGGCTCGCTGCCGCCAGCCTCGTTGCCTCCGTCGCAAACAGCGATGCGCAGCAGCAGCGGATGGTCCGCGTCGGCGTGCTCGAATGCCGCGGCGGCGCCAGCGTTGGCTTCATCGTGGGATCGGTGACCAATCTCGGCTGCGTGCTGCGCGCCGAGGGCGTGCCTGAAGATCGTTATGTCGCGACGATCCGTAAGGTCGGCCTCGACATCGGCATCACCCAGGAGACCACGCTGGCCTGGGGCGTGTTCGCGCCGGTCGACCGGCTCGGACCCGGCGACCTCTCCGGCAATTACGCGGGCGCGCAGGGCAGCGCCTCGGTCGGCGTCGGCCTCGGCGGCAACGTGCTGGTCGGCGGCTCCAACAATTCGATCGCGCTCCAGCCGCTCAGCGTGCAGGGCCAGGTCGGCCTCAACGTCGCCGCCGGCCTCGAAAGCCTGGAACTCCGCCCGGGCCGTTAAAATTTTCGGTCATCGCGGATGAAACGCTCTCCTCACCTCTCCCTTCGGGAGAGGTGGAACGGGCGGCCGATAGCCGTGTCAGTCATCAAGACTTGTTCTAATTGATTTTCTAACCGACGACGCACCGCAGCGACGTTTGATGCTTGCCAAAACTCGGCGACGGGCAGAGCATCACCGTTTGCCGACCCAATCATGGGCCGAGCTCCACACCAAGGAGGCGGCGAATGGGACAAGACGTCAGAAGTCCCCGAGGTCCACGGTGCATTGCGCTGGTGGGCCCTTTCCAAAGCGGTAAAACCACACTTCTCGAAGCAATCCTGGCGCGAACGGGCGCAATCCCGCGTGCCGGCAGCGTCGATGCCGGAACATCCGTCGGCGACGCCACACCCGAGGCCCGTCATCACAAGATGACCGTCGGCCTCACTGCCGCCACCACGAGTTTCATGGGCGACAGCTACACCTTCCTCGATTGTCCCGGTTCCGTCGAGTTCGCTCACGACATGCGCGCCGCGCTGCCCGCGGTCGATGCCGCGATCGTGGTCTGCGAGGCCGACGAGAAGAAGCTGCCGCAGCTTCAGATCATCCTGCGCGAGCTGGAAGAGCTGAAGATCCCGCGTTTCCTGTTCCTCAACAAGATCGATCGCGCCAGCCAGCGCATCCGCGAGACGCTCGCGATGCTCCAGCCCGCCTCACGCGTGCCGCTGGTGCTACGCCAGATCCCGATCTGGAAGGGCGATCTGATCGAGGGCTTTGTCGATCTGGCGCTGGAGCGCGCGTTCGTCTATCGCGAGCACAAGGCCTCCGAGGTGGTCGCGCTCGAAGGCGGCGATCTCGATCGCGAGAAGGAGGCGCGCTTCTCGATGCTGGAGAAGCTCGCCGACCATGACGATGCGCTGATGGAGCAGCTGCTCGAAGACATCCAGCCGCCGCGCGATGCCGTGTTCGATGATCTCGCCCGCGAACTCCGCGAAGGGCTGATCTGCCCCGTGCTGCTCGGGGCCGCCGCGCGCGAGAACGGCGTGCTGCGCCTGATGAAGGCGCTGCGCCACGAGGCGCCCGGTATCGCGGAGACCGCAAAGCGGCTCGGCGTTCCCGACACCAAGGATGCGCTCGGCTACGTCTTCAAGACGCTGCATTCGCAACATGGCGGAAAGCTGTCGCTGACGCGATTGCTCGCCGGCCATCTCGACGACGGCGCGACGCTGCAATGCTCCTCCGGCGGGATCAGCCGCATTTCCGGCATCCTTGCCGTCAACGGCGCCTACGACACCAAGCGTGCCGCGGCGGACGCCGGCGACACCGTCGCGCTCGCCAAGCTGGACCCGTTCAAGACCGGTGACACGGTCTCGAACGGCAAGACCCCGCCGGCTGCGCTCACCGCCCCGGAGCCGACGCCGCCGGTGCTCGCGATGTCGATCGCGTCCACCGACCGCAAGGACGATGTGAAGCTCGGACAGGCGCTGGCGCGCCTGCACGAGGAGGATCCCTCGCTGGTCATCGTGCAGAATCCGCAGACCCATGACACCGTGCTGTGGGGGCAGGGCGAGATGCATCTGCGCGTCGAGGTCGAGCGCTTGCGCGATCGCTTCGGCGTCAAGATCTCGTCGCATCCGCCCGCGATCGGCTACCAGGAGACCATCCGCAAGCCGATCACCCAGCGCGGCCGTCACAAGAAGCAGTCCGGCGGCCACGGCCAGTTCGGCGACGTCGTGCTCGACATCAAGCCGCTGCCGCGCGGCGACGGCTTCAAATTCGCCGAGAAGGTGGTCGGCGGCGCGGTGCCGCGCAACTACATCCCGGCGGTGGAGGAAGGCGTCGTCGACGGCTTGACGCGCGGCCCGCTCGGCTTCCCCGTCACGGACGTGCAGGTGACGCTGACCGACGGCTCCTATCACAGCGTCGACAGCTCCGATCTCGCCTTCCGCACGGCGGCGCGGATCGGATTGAACGAAGGCCTGCCGCAATGCCAGCCGGTGTTGCTGGAGCCGATCCACGTCGTCGAGATCGTCTGTCCGACCGATGCCACTGCCAAGATCAACGCGATCCTGTCGGCACGGCGCGGCCAGATCCTCGGCTTCGACACCCGCGACGGCTGGAGCGGCTGGGACTGCGTCCGCGCCATGATGCCGGAAGCGGAGATCGGCGAGCTGATCGTCGAGCTGCGTTCGGCCACGGCCGGCGCCGGCAGCTTCACCCGCCAGTTCGACCACATGGCCGAAGTCACGGGCCGCGCCGCCGACCAGATCATCGCCGCGCATCAGCACGCGGCGTGATTTGGCTCTCGCGCAGTAAGGGGCGCGCACTCTCTCACACCCTCTCCTCGCTCTTCGCGGGGAGAGGGTGGGGTGAGGGGCTGTCTCTAGGCGTGCGGCGTTTTCATTTAGCTCGAGCTCGCGCCCAAATCTCCGTCATTGCGAGCGCAGCGAAGCAATCCAGACTGTCTCTGCGGAGGCAGTCTGGATTGCTTCGTCGCAAGTGCTCCTCGCAATGACGGTGGGGACAGACGGGCTCGTAAGCGAATTCCCTTGCCCTCCTCGCTAAATGATGTATTTTACATCATTGTAAATGCTCCAGACATCACTTATAAGATCTGATACGTGAGGCCAAGGTGATCACGTCGTTCCAGATGCGGGCAGCCCGCGCGCTGCTCGGCATTGACCAGAAAACCCTGGCCGAGCTCGCCGGCGTGTCGCTGCCGACCATCCAGCGGATGGAGGCCTCGACCGGCAATGTTCGCGGCGTGGTCGAGACCTTGATCAAGGTGGTCGAGGCGTTCGACCGGGCCGGCGTCGAGCTGATCGGCGAGCAGACGCGCAGCGACAGCGGCGGGCGGGGCGTTCGCCTGAAGGAGCCGGGGCCGCCGCGCCGCGTGGGGGCATGATCGCGTTGGTCGTGCTTGGGATCAGGATGAGCTAGCGCATCGCTGCGCAACGCGCCGCACGATGCATGGAGCATTGTGGGGGCAGCGGAGCACTTTGCCGACATGAGCATCACAAGCGATCACGCAAGCGGGCTGCATCGGCTGCGCCGGCCGACCTTCGCCGAACTGTACTTGCCAAAACTCGTTACCGTCTGGCGCGAGGGCTATGGCCTATCGGATTTCCGCGCCGACGTCTTTGCAGGCCTCACGGTTGCGATCGTCGCGCTGCCGCTGTCGATGGCGATCGCGATCGCTTCCGGCGTGACGCCCGACCGCGGCCTCTACACGGCCGTCGTCGGCGGCTTCATCGTCTCGCTGCTCGGCGGCAGCCGCTTCCAGATCGGCGGGCCCGCCGGCGCCTTCATCGTGCTGGTCGCGGTGACCGCGGAGCGGCATGGCGTCGACGGTGTCATCCTCGCCACCATGATGGCGGGCGCCATCCTGATTGCCGCGGGCCTGCTGCGGATCGGCACCTACATCAAGTTCATTCCCTATCCCGTCACGGTCGGCTTCACCGCCGGCATCGCCGTGATCATCTTCGCCAGCCAGCTGCACGATCTCGGCGGCATCACGCTGGCAGGGAAGGAGCCCAGCGAATTCGTGCCAAAACTGGTCGCGCTCGCCGGCGGCCTGCACACCATCAATCCGTCCGCGGTTGCGGTTGCGATCGCCAGCATCGCCATCATCGCCGCATTGCGGATCTGGCGGCCGTCCTGGCCGGGCATCCTGATCGCGGTCGTGTTCGCGGCGATCGTGTGCGCGGTGTTCTCGCTGCCGGTCGAAACCATCGGCAGCCGTTTTGGCGGCATCCCGCGAGAATTGCCGTCACCCGCGCTGCCCGCATTCTCGCTTGCGAAGGCGAAAGGCGTGCTGCCCGATGCGATTGCCTTCGCGCTGCTCGCCGCGATCGAGTCGTTGCTCTCGGCGGTAGTGGCCGACGGCATGACCGGACGACGTCACCGTTCCAATTGCGAGCTGGTGGCGCAGGGCGTCGCCAACATCGGCTCGGCGCTGTTCGGCGGCATCTGCGTCACCGGCCTGATCGCGCGCACCGCCACCAACATCCGCGCCGGCGCGCGCGGGCCGGTCGCCGGCATGCTGCATGCGGTGTTCCTGCTGCTGTTCATGCTGATCGCGGCACCGCTCGCGAGCTACATCCCGCTCGCCGCGCTCGCCGCCGTGCTGGTGGTGGTCGCCTGGACCATGGCGGAGAAGCAGGAGTTCGCGACGCTCTTGCGCTCGTCCTGGGGCGACGCGGTGGTGCTGCTCGCAACCTTCCTGCTCACGATCTTCCGCGATCTCACCGAAGGCATCCTGGTCGGCTTTTCGCTCGGCGCGGTGCTGTTCATCCATCGCATGGCGGAGATGACCGGCATCGAGGAGCGCCTGCCGCTGGTGGCCGCCGACCGCCCCGATGACGGCAATGGCGAGCGCGTTCCCTACGATCCCGCGCTCGCGGTCGATCGCGACGTGCTGGTCTATCGTATCACCGGCGCGTTCTTCTTCGGCGCGGCCTCGGCGATCGGCAACGTGCTCGACGGCGTCGCCGACAAGCGCAAGGGATTCGTGGTGGATTTCGCCGCGGTGCCGTTCCTGGATTCGACCGCGGCCAACGTGCTCGGCCGCGTCGCCGCCAAGGCGCATCGCCAGGGCATCCGCCTGTTCATCACCGGCGCCACGCCCGCGGTCCGGCGCGCGCTGCTTACCCATGGCGTGACGCCGCCGCGCGCCCGCTATCGCGAGACCATCGCGCGCGCGGTCTCGGACATCAAGGGCGGTGCGGCGAAGCCGGCGCCGGGCGATGTGGCCGGGAGCTGATGTCGCACTGAGCCTCCCGGCTTGACAGAGCCCGCGGGACGCGAAATGGATCGCCTCCAAATACGACCCCACGGAGGCGACGACAGTGACCAAGGCTCCCGCAGCCTGCTTGATCGGATGGCCGGCCGCGCATTCGCGCTCGCCACTGATCCATCGTTACTGGCTGCGCACGCTCGGCATCGCAGGGGGCTATGTCATCGAGGCGGTTCCGCCCGACGATTTGCGCGATTTCGTGCTGCGGCTGTCGCTGCGCGGTTTTGTCGGCGCCAATGTCACCATCCCGCACAAGGAGGCGGTGCTGGCGCTCTCGACACCCGACGCGCGCGCGCGGGCCGTCGGCG
Organism: Bradyrhizobium sp. CB2312; assembly: GCF_029714425.1. Lineage (NCBI taxonomy): Bacteria > Pseudomonadati > Pseudomonadota > Alphaproteobacteria > Hyphomicrobiales > Nitrobacteraceae > Bradyrhizobium > Bradyrhizobium sp. CB2312. The sequence continues at coordinate 1,459,333 of NZ_CP121668.1, forward strand.
CCGCCAACACGCTGTGGTTTGCGGATGGCGAGCTGCGTTCGACCAACACCGACGTCGAAGGTTTCATCGGCAATCTCGACGCCAGCGCACCCGGCTGGGACAGGGCGGAGGAAGCGCTAGTGCTCGGGGCCGGCGGTTCCTCGCGCGCGGTCGTGTTCGGCCTGCGCGAGCGCGGCATCAAGCGCATCCATCTCGCCAATCGCACCATCGCGCGGGCCGAGACTCTCGCAGAACAGTTCGGGCCGAACGTGCATCCTGTTACGTGGGACCGGATCAACGACGTGCTGCCGCGCGCAAAACTTCTCGTGAACACGACCTCGCTCGGCATGCACGGCCAGCCGTCGCTCGATGTTGATGTCGCGCGCCTGCCGAACGAGGCCGTCGTCGCCGATCTCGTCTATGTCCCGCTGGTGACGCCGCTGCTTGGGGCCGCGCAGGCGCGCGGGCTCGAGACCGCCGACGGGCTCGGCATGCTCCTGCACCAGGCGGTGCGCGGCTTCGAATTGTGGTTCGGCCGCAGGCCCGAGGTCACGGCCGAGCTGCGCGCATTGGTCGAGGCCGATCTCACAAAGACTTGAGAGAATAGTAAGAGGTCTTCGGCGTTCTCCATCCGTGGGGACAATCGGAGACCGTCATGACCGTTCAACGCCAAACTTTCACGCGCCCGCTCATCGCTGTTGCGATGGTGGCCGCTTCCACCTTCTATGCTTTCGCGCAGAAGGCGCCGGTGCCGACGCGCGTGCGCGGCACGATCGAGAGCGTCAATGGCGATACCATGCAGGTCAAGTCGCGCAGCGGCGAGGACGTCAAGCTGCGCATCGCTCCTGACGTGAACGTGTCAGGCATTACAAAGATTTCACTCGCCGACATCAAGGTTGGCTCCTTCGTCGGCGCCACCACCGTGCCGGGACCGGACGGCGGCCAGAACGCGGTCGAGGTGCACGTCTTTCCGGAGAGCATGCGCGGCACCGGCGAGGGTTCGCGGCCCTATGACCTCAAGCCCAATTCCAGCATGACCAACGCCACGGTGTCGGAGAGCGTGGTCGGCAATGACGGCCACACGCTGCTGGTGAAATACAAGGACGGCGAGAAGAAGGTGTTCGTCGCCGACAACACGCCGGTGGTGACCTTCGTGCCCGGCGACAAATCCGATCTGAAGGCCGGCGCGAAAGTCATCGCCTTCATGAAGCAGCTGCCGGACGGCTCGTTCGAGACCAACCGCGTCAGCGTCGGCCGCGACGGGCTGACCCCGCCGATGTGATCGGCCGAGCAGGGAATAGCGGCGGTCGCACGGGGTTGCCGTGATGTACCGCCGCAACGTCCTGGAGGGACAAGGCCATGCCGACACTGATCAACTGGATGCCACGCGCCGCCGTGGCTGCATTCGTCACCTTTATTGCCGTTTCATCCGCCTCGGCGCAGCAGGCGCCGACGGTCCGCATCCGCGGCACCATCGAGAGCGTCGACGGCAACATGCTCGGCATCAAGACCCGCGAGGGCAGCGACGTGAAGGTGCGCATGACCGACAACGTCGCGGTCTTCGCCGTGGTGAAGACCGAGCTCTCCGAGATCAAGGAAGGCTCCTATATCGGCGTCACCGCCATGCCCGAGCCGGATGGCACCCAGAAGGCGATCGCCGTGCACATCTTCCCGGAGAACCAGCGCGGCGCCGCCGAAGGCTTCCGCCCCTGGGACGCCCGCGCCAATTCGACGATGACGAATGCGACCGTGGCGCAGACGGTGAAGGGCACCGACGGCCAGAACATCACGGTGAAATACAAGGACGGCGAGAAGAAAGTCGTGGTGCCGCCGGACACCCCGATCGTCACCTTCGTTGCCAGCGACACGTCGGAGGTGAAGCCCGGCGCCAAGCTGATCATCTTCGGTGCGGCGAAGAAGGACGACGGCTCGCTGGAGGCGAACCGGGTCAATGTCGGGCGGGACGGGATCACGCCGCCGATGTGAGTGATCGAGCGCTGGACTCGTAGGGTGGGCAAAGGCGCACTTGCGCCGTGCCCACGTCTTCTCTCGCTTCGGGAGAATTGGTGGGCACGCCTCGCTTTGCCCACCCTACGGCACCGTCGCTGCGGCTACACCGCAATGATATGATCGTCGATCTCGTCGATCCGGTTGACGCCGCACAGACCCATTGTGGTCAGCAGCTCCTTCTGGATGATGTCGATCGCCTTGGCGACGCCGGCCTGGCCGCCGGCGCCAAGCCCATAGGCATAGGCGCGGCCGATCATGCAGGACTTGGCGCCGAGCGCGAGCGCGCGCATCACGTCCTGGCCGGAGCGGATGCCGCCGTCGAACATGATCTCCATCTTGTCGCCGACCGTGTCGACGATCTCCGGCAGCGCCTCGATCGAGGATGGCGCGCCGTCGAGCTGCCGGCCGCCATGGTTCGACACCACCAACGCCTGCGCGCCGGTCTTGGCGGCTTCCTCGGCGTCCTCGACGTCCAAAATGCCCTTGATGATGAGCTTGCCCGGCCAGATGCTGCGGACCCACTCGACGTCCTTCCAGTTCAGCGTGGTGTCGAACTGCGAGTTGATCCAGGTCGACAGCGACGTGATGTCGTCGCTGACCTTCAGATGACCGGCGAGATTGCCGAAGGTGCGGCGCTTGCCCTGCAGCACGCCCGAGACCCAGGCCGGCTTGGTGGCAAAATCGATCAGCTTCGCCAGCGACCACTCGGGCGGCACCGTCATGCCGTTCTTGATGTCGGCGTGGCGCTGGCCGATGACCTGCAGGTCGACGGTGAGCACCAGCGCGCTGCACTTCGCGGCGATGGCGCGCTGGATCAGCTCCTTGATGAAGCCGCGGTCCTTCATCACGTAGAGCTGGAACCAGAACGGCTTCTCGACATTGGCGGCGATGTCCTCGATCGAGCAGATCGACATGGTCGATTGCGTGAACGGGATGCCGGCGGCCTGCGCCGCGCGGCAGGCGTAAATTTCGCCGTCGCCATGCTGCATGCCGAGCAGGCCAACGGGCGCGAGGATCAGCGGCATGGTCGAGGGCTCGCCCAAAATCGTGGTCGAGGTGTCGCGCTTGGAGACGTCGACCAGGATGCGCTGGCGGAATTTGATCGCCTGCATGTCCTCGCGGTTGGCGCGCAGCGTTTCCTCGGCATAGGAACCGCGGTCGCAATAGTCGAAGAACGCCTTCGGCACGCGGCGCTTATGCAGCGCGCGAAGATCGTCGATACAGGTGATGTGCTTCATGAACGTGTCCCCGGCCCGTCGTAGCGGAAGTCTTGCGTCGGAAGATTGAGGGGTCATCTAGCATGGTTGGATGCACAGCCAAATCGTTTGAGAGGAGGGCGCCATGACGAAGCCACACGCGGGACCGTCGCCGGAACAGATCAAGGAGAAGCAGGCTCTCGAGGAGGCCCTGGAAGAGGGGCTGGAGGAGACCTTCCCGGGCTCTGATCCCGTCAACGTCACCCAGCCGCCGCCGAGCCGTGACGACGGCCATGTCAAGCGCTCCGGCTAGGCCGGGTTCCGCCCCCGTTTCGGCGCTGCGGCGGGAAATATAACGTTAACAACCCTTTATCGACGCAGGGAGTACCCCTGTTCCGTAACGATTGATCACATTTTTTGAAGCCAAATTGACCGCATTGGGCTTATAAGACCTCAGCAAATCAGGGATGCGGGGCCCGAACGGGCAGCCCGTGGTTGTAGAGGGGTCCCCTGGTTGTTGCGCTGGGGGACGATATGAGTCGCAAATATTTCGGGACGGACGGGATCCGGGGCCGCGCCAACGGACTGATCACGCCGGAGCTCGCGCTCAAGGTCGGCCAGGCCGCCGGCCTTGCATTCCAGCGCGGCGACCACCGCCATCGCGTCGTGATCGGCAAGGACACCCGCCTGTCCGGCTACATGATCGAATATGCGATGGTCGCGGGCTTCACCTCGGTTGGCATGGACGTGCTGCTGGTCGGCCCGATGCCGACGCCGGCGGTCGCGATGCTGACCAAGTCGATGCGCGCCGATCTCGGCGTGATGATCTCGGCCTCGCACAATCTGTTCGAGGACAACGGCATCAAGCTGTTCGGCCCGCAGGGCTTCAAGCTCTCCGACGACGTCGAGAAGCAGATCGAGCAGCTGCTCGACGAGCCCATCGACAAGCGTCTCGCACAGAGCGCGAGCCTCGGCCGCGCCCGCCGTATCGACGGCGTGCATGACCGCTACATCGAATTCGCCAAGCGCACCCTGCCGCGTGACCTCTCGCTCGACGGCCTGCGCGTCGTGATCGATTGCGCCCACGGCGCCGCCTACAAGGTGGTGCCGGAAGCGCTGTGGGAGCTGGGCGCCGACGTGGTGCCGATCGGCGTCGACCCCGACGGTTTCAACATCAACAAGGATTGCGGCTCAACCTCGCCGGAAGCGCTGTCGAGGAAGGTGCGCGAGATGCGCGCCGACATCGGCATCGCGCTCGACGGCGACGCCGATCGCGTCATCCTGGTCGACGAGCGCGGCCACCTCGTCGATGGCGACCAGCTGCTCGCGGTGATCGCGCAGAGCTGGAAGGAAGACGGACGGCTGTCGCGGCCCGGCATCGTCGCCACCGTGATGTCCAATCTCGGCCTCGAACGCTTCCTGAAGGGGCACGGGCTCGATCTCGTGCGCACGCCGGTCGGCGACCGCTACGTGCTCGAGCAGATGCTGAGCGGCGGCTACAATCTCGGCGGCGAGCAGTCCGGCCACATCATCCTATCCGACTATGCCACCACCGGCGACGGCTTTGTCGCCGCGCTGCAAGTGCTCGCCGTGGTGCAGAAGCTGCGCCGTCCGGTGTCGGAGGTCTGCCACCGCTTCGATCCGCTGCCGCAGATCCTCAAGAATGTCCGCCACAAGGGCGGCAAGCCGCTCGATGATTCCGAGGTCAAGTCGGCGATCTCCGACGGCGAGAAACGCCTCAACGGCCACGGCCGCCTCCTGATCCGCTCCTCCGGCACCGAGCCCGTGATCCGCGTCATGGGCGAAGGCGAGGACCGCATTCTGGTCGAGGACGTCGTCGACACCATCGTCTCCGCGCTCGGCCAAGCCGCGGCGTAAGCGAGCCGGATCAGGGGTCTCTGTCCCCGCCACAAATATCGTAGGGTGGGCAAAGCGAAGCGTGCCCACGCATCTGTCACCGTATCGGAAAGATGGTGGGCACGGCGCAAATGCGCCTTTGCCCACCCTACGATATCGGACACGCGGCGGGGGTTCTTCCTTCTCCCCCTGTGGGAGAAGGTGGCGCGAAGCGCCGGATGAGGGGTTGTCTCAGCCAGCTCAAATCGAGAGGTCCATGCGCGGAGAGATACCCCTCACCCGTCTCGCCGCTACGCGGCGAGCCACCCTCTCCCACAAGGGGAGAGGGTAAGACCCGCGCATTCCAGCCATTTGCGATTGGCGCTGGTTCTACCGCGCGTTGCATCGTAATGAGCGGCTGCGGCGGTTCGCCGCGCCCGCCGGGATGCTCCATTGAACAAGCCTGTCGTCGTACCTGCGGAAACGCTGACCGAGCCCGTTGTCGTCAGCGACGTCGCGCCCGTTGCCAAGTCGGCGGCGGGGCCGGCCTATATCGTGCTCGCCGGCATCAGCTTCTCGCACTTCCTCAACGACACCATGCAGTCGCTGATCGCCTCGGTGTATCCGATCCTGAAGGACACCTACGCGCTCGACTTCGCGCAGATCGGCATGATCACGCTGGCCTTTCAGTTCACGGCCTCGCTGCTGCAGCCGGTGGTCGGACACTACACCGACAAGAAGGCGCAGCCTTATTCGCTGGCGATCGGCATGGCCTCGACCTTCTTCGGCCTGTTGCTGCTCAGCGCCGCGCACCAATATCTCGTCATCCTCGTCGCCGCCGCGCTGGTCGGTCTCGGCTCGGCGGTGTTTCACCCCGAATCCGCGCGCATCGCGCGGCTCGCCTCGGGCGGCCGCTACGGCTTTGCGCAATCGGTGTTTCAGCTCGGCGGCAGTTTCGGCACCTCGATGGGGCCGGTGCTGGCCGCGCTGATCGTGGTGCCGTTCGGGCAGGGCAGCATCGCCTGGTTCTCCTCGATCGCGTTCCTCGCGATTCTCATTCTCTGGCGCATCGGGCGCTGGTATGCGCCGCAGATCGCGGCGAAGAAGGCTGCGCCGATCCATACCCAGCCCGGCGGCCCGAGCTCGCGCCGCGTCGCGGTTGCGCTGCTCGTGCTGGTGGCGCTGCTGTTCTCGAAACAGCTCTATGTCTCCAGCCTGTCGAGCTACTACATCTTCTACCTGATCGACCGTTTCGGCGTGTCGACGCAGGCGGCCCAGATCTATCTCTTCATCTTCCTCGCCGCGAACGCGGTCGGCGCCTTCTTCGGCGGTCCCTTGGGTGATCGCTTCGGGCGCAAGATCGTGATCTGGATCTCGATCCTCGGCGCGCTGCCGTTCACGCTGGCGCTGCCCTATGCCGGGCTCTACACCAGCGCGGTGCTCAGTGTGATCATCGGCCTCATCATCTCCTCGACGACGTCGTCGATCATCGTGTTCGCGCAGGAGCTGGTGCCGCACCGCTTCGGCATGATCTCCGGCGTGTTCTTCGGCGTCGCCTTCGGCATCGGGGGCTTAGGCGCCGCCGTGCTCGGCAAGCTCGCCGATCACACCTCGATCGCGTTCGTCTATCAGGTCTGCGCGTACCTGCCGGCGATCGGCCTGCTTGCCGTGTTCCTGCCCAAACTGCCGCAGCACGCGCGTTAACAAAACCTGCTCCGCTGTATTGCTGCTTCATACATCGTTAGCAATTGCGGCGTCCACAAAGCGTCTTCCAGCGAAGTAGGCACTTCCTGCTGCCGCATTTTTGCAACGCTCTCACCGCATCCCGCGTGTGCGCTCAGAAAAAATCAACCTTAAAAATTAGGGTTAAGTGGCGCTTAAGCATTTGATGCCATCGTCCTCCCGTGAGTTTCCAGAACGTGGGGCGTCTGCATTTTGCCTCACCGGCCATAAGGACGAAGCCAATGCGTAGCGTTAAGTCTCTTCTTGCCGCGGGTGCGGCATCCCTGATCTCGTCGATGGCGTTTGCCGCCGACATGCCGATCGCTGCCCCGCCTCCCATGTACGCGCCGCCGGCTCCGCCCGCCGATTTCGGTGGCTGGTATCTCCGCGGCGACATCGGCTTCAGCAATCAGAGCGTGAAGAATATCCGCAAGTCCGATCCTGCAGCCTATTCCCAGATCAGCTCCCTCAACGAGACGACGGGCTTCGACGCGGCGGGCATCTATGGCCTCGGCGTCGGCTATCGCGTCAATAGCTGGTTCCGGACGGACTTCACGGCTCAGTACCGCGGCAACTCCAACTTCAAGGGCACGGATGTCTTCCAGGCCTCTGCCTACGGTGTCGGTTATTCCGGGATCGACAATTACCACGCCAGCAAGTCGGAATTGCTCTTCCTTGCCAACGCGTACGTCGATCTCGGCACGTGGTGGTGCATCACTCCGTTCATCGGCGCCGGCGTCGGTGCGGCGCGCGTCAACATTTCGAACTTCACGGATACTGGTGCCGTCTCGCCTTTCGTGGCGCCTGGTCCGACCGTCACCAACGGAACGTTTCCGGGCTTCGCGACCGCAGCTAGCGGCTCGAAGTGGAACTTTGCGTGGGCAGCCCATGCCGGTCTGGCCTACAAGGTCAACCCGAGCCTGACCCTCGAATTGGCCTACAGCTACGTCGATCTCGGGAGCGGCACCACCGGAGCCATTTCGGACTTCACGGGCTTCACCCGCGGCAATACCTTCAAGTTCAACGACATCACCTCGCACGACGTGAAGCTCGGCGTGCGCTGGGATCTCAGCAGCCCGCCGGCCTACATGCCGCCGCCGCTGGTCACCAAGGGCTGATCTTCGAGCCCATCGGTTAAAGTCTCTTAACGGCGCGGGATCATCCCGCGCCGTTTTGCTTTGCGTATTTTTCATGGCTTCGCGGCGGCGAAGAGCTCCGGCGCAACCATTGGTTAAGGTTAACGAGCCATGATCATGGCGAAAGTTCGAGTTTATTTGGAGCGTTGCGATGCGTGGGCTTTTGTTGGCGGCGGCGATGTTCGGGACGGTATCTGCCGCGCATGCGGCCGACATGCCGGACCTGCCGATCCTGCGCGGCAGCGTCACCGACGGTCTGTCGAGGACGAACCACAATTGGGACGGCTTCTATGTCGGCGGCACCGCCGGCTACACGGCCGATGCGACCGATTTCGGCCAGAGCGTCGTCGGCCTGACCAACTACATCTTCCGCGACAGCGTGCTCCAGGGGCCGACGTCCACGTGGTCGCTGCTGCAAAAGGCCAACACGCAGGGCGTCAATTACGGCGGCTTCATTGGCCGCAATTGGCAGTGGTACGACGCCATTCTCAGTCTCGAAGGCACCTACAGCTATTTCGGCAACCTCTCGACCGGGTCGACCGGCTCCAATGCGCTCGTGATCGTCAACCCGCCCGGCGAGGTACGGCCCGACGGCATCACCCACAATTATGCCGTGTCGCTCACCGGTACCGCCACGGCCCAGGTCAAGGACATGGTCACGCTGCGCGGTCGCGTCGGTTGGGATGGCGGCCCCTTCATGCCCTACGCGTTCTTTGGCGCTGCCGTCGGACGGATGGACGTCACCCGCACCGTGACGAGCGACGTGAGATTGCGCACGGACACGACGATCACGAACGGGTTGGGCGGCTTTACGACCATCATCGGAACGACGTGGGATCCCGTTCCGACGCAGTCGGGGACGCAGGGCCAGCACAGGACCAACACCTTCGCGGTGGGTTGGACCGCCGGCCTCGGCCTCGAATATTGCATCTGGGACGGATTGTTCGCACGCGTGGAATACGAGTATGTGAGATTCTCGCCTGTCATGAACACGGTCGTCACGCTGAACAATGCGCGCGTCGGGCTTGGCTACAAGTTCTAACGCTGCTTCGTCGCGTCGCGGTTGACAGGTTCGCTGCGGCCTGATGCTCTGTTGCCCGACATGGGGTGACAGCGATGCAGATCTACGGCGACAGCAATTCCGGCAATTGTCTGAAGGTGAAGTGGGTCTGCGATCACCTCGCATTACCCTATCAGTGGATCGAGATCGACACCCGCAAAGGTGAGACGCGCACGCCGCAATTCTTGGCCATGAACGGCGCCGGCCAGGTGCCGACCGTCGCCTTCGACGACGGCCGCACGCTGGCGCAGTCCAATGCCATCATCCGCTATCTCGCCCGCGACAGCGCGCTGATCCCGCGCGACGCCTTCACGGCGGCCAAGATGGACGAATGGCTGTTCTGGGAGCAATACAGCCACGAGCCCTACATCGCGGTGTGCCGCTTCCTCATCGTCTATCTCGGCAAGGCCGCCTCCGAGCTCGACCCTGAAAAGGTCAAGCGCGGCTATGCGGCACTCGACCGCATGGAGCAGCATCTTTCCGGCGGCCGCTACTTCGCCGGTGAGGCAATGTCGCTCGCCGACGTCTCGTTGCTCGCCTATACCCGCGTTGCGCATGAAGGGGGCTTCGATCTCGGTCGTCACGCGGCCATCCGCCGCTGGATTGGTGAGGCCGAGGCCTTTCTCGGCCTGCCGCCGGCGCGCTAAGGCATGATCCGGACCCGGAGGGCCGCGTTAGCGCAAAGTGCGCAGCGGTTTTCCCTCGCGACAAACGCGGAACGCGTTTGCGCGGAGATCATGCGCAAACAACAAGCTAAGCGCGATGACGATTCATCCCGATCTCATCGCGCTTTAGGCTGGAGTTTTTCGACATGACCGACAAGTCCGTCTCCATCCGTCCCGCGCGCCGCGAGGACGTCGCAGCGATCGTGGCGATGCTTGCCGACGATCATCTCGGGCGCGGGCGCGAGCGCGTCGAGGATCCGCTGCCTGCGGCCTATTACGCGGCATTCGATCGGGTCGAGCGCGATCCGAACCTGACGCTCGTGGTGGCCGAGAGCGAGGGCAGGGTGGTCGGCTGCCTGCAACTCGCAGTGCTCGGGGGCATCAGCTCGCAAGGCGGCGTGCGCGGTCTGCTCGAGGATGTGCGCGTTGCCGCCGATTGTCGCAGCCGCGGCATCGGCGAGCAGTTGGTGCAATGGGCCGTTGCCGAAGCGAAAGCGCGCGGCTGCAAGCTAGTCGAACTGTTGACGCATCAGACGCGCGTCGATGCGCAGCGCTTCTACAAGCGGCTGGGATTTACCGCGAGCCATGTCGGCATGACTGTCCGCTTTTGAGGCAGTAGGAGCGTTTTCGAGCGAAGTGGATACCGGTTCGCGTAAAGAAAACGCGTCAATACAAATATCCAGAGCCCCATTCCGATTGTATCGGAATGGGGCTCTGGCCCTTGGCGTTGCGCAAGCAACCAAATCGGATCGCGCATTCATTCATCTTAAGAGCTGATAAACTACCCGCCCGTCGTTCACGTTCCCGCAGGAACGAACGGTGCTAGGCAGCGTCAGACACCGGGCTCGGTCGGTTCGGGGATTTCGATGACAAGCTATTCCATGATCAAGGTCGGCAACGGCTACGTTGTGCAGGCCAATGACAAGTGCATCTTGAAAGTCAGCAGCCGCCGCCGGGCCGCGCAATTGATCAGCGAGGCCACGGACTTGCTGAACGCGCTCGCGGCGGTTGAATCGCCCGATATCGCAGCCGAGCCGCCATCACTCCGCCGTGAGCCGCCGGAACTTTCTTGACTGGTCTGCCCGATTCCCGTATCAGCCGCGGCGGGACACCTCCCCCCAACGGGAGGCTTACTATCTGGAAGGGTAGATCATGACTGTAGCGAAGCCCGCTTCGCGGCCGACCGTGCCGCATTTCTCCTCCGGCCCCTGCGCCAAGCGTCCCGGCTGGAACGCCCAAAATCTCAAGGACGCAGCACTCGGCCGTTCGCATCGCGCGAAGGTCGGCAAGACCAAGCTCAAGCTCGCGATCGATCTGACGCGCGAAGTGCTTGAAGTGCCCGCCGATTATCGCATCGGCATCGTGCCGGCGTCCGATACCGGCGCGGTCGAGATGGCGCTGTGGTCGCTGCTCGGTGCACGGCCCGTCACCACACTTGCCTGGGAATCCTTCGGCGAGGGCTGGGTCAGCGACATCGTCAAGGAATTGAAGCTCAAGGACGTCACCAAGCTCAACGCAGCTTATGGCGAGATTCCCGACCTCTCGAAGGTCGACCCTGCGAGCGACGTCGTCTTCACCTGGAACGGCACCACCTCCGGCGTGCGCGTGCCGAACGCCGACTGGATCAGCGCGACCCGCGAAGGCCTGACCATCTGCGACGCGACGTCCGCCGCGTTCGCGCAAGCGCTTGACTGGTCCAAGCTCGACGTCGTCACCTTCTCCTGGCAGAAGGCGCTCGGCGGCGAGGCCGCGCACGGCATGCTGATCCTGTCGCCCCGCGCTGTGGAGCGGCTCGAGACCTACAAGCCGGCCTGGCCGCTGCCAAAAATCTTCCGCATGACCAAGGGCGGCAAGCTCAACGAAGGCATCTTCGTCGGCGAGACCATCAACACGCCGTCGATGCTCTGCGTCGAGGATTATCTCGATGCGCTGAACTGGGCCAAGTCGATCGGTGGCCTCAAGGCGCTGATCGCCCGCGCCGACGCCAACACCAAGGTGCTGGCCGACTGGAAGGCGAAGACGCCGTGGATCGACTTCCTCGCCAAGGACGCGTCGATCCGCTCCAACACCTCGGTGTGTCTGAAGTTCACCGATCCCGCGATCACCTCGCTTTCCGACGACGCGCAGGCCGACTTCTCGAAGAAGCTGGTGGCGCTGGTCGAGAAGGAAGGCGCCGGCTACGACTTCGCCTATTACCGCGATGCGCCGGCCGGCCTGCGCATCTGGTGCGGCGCCACGGTGGAAGCAAAGGACGTCGAGCTGCTGACGCAGTGGATAGACTGGGCCTTTGCCGAGACCAAGGCTTCGCTCGCGAAAGCCGCGTAGTTGTTTTCTTCGCCTCTCCCCGTTCTTACGGGGAGAGGCCGGGTCGCGCAGCGATCCGGGTGAGGGGCTCTCTCCGCGAGCACTTCGCCTGTGGCTGCCCTCACCATAGCCGATGCTCCACATCGGCGTCCTTTCTAGGAACGGCGGTCGAAGGCCGCCTATGCCCTCTCCCCGTAAGGACGGGGAGAGGGAGAGCAACAAGCTTCCAAGTCACTCACGCATTTCCGGCTCTCGGGCCGATCCTCCCTTAGGGACGGTGAAGGACACATCCCCATGACCAAACCCAAAGTTCTCATTTCCGACGCTCTGTCTCCCGCCGCCGTGCAGATCTTCAAGGACCGCGGCGTCGAGGTCGACTTCCAGCCCAACCTCGGCAAGGACAAGGACAAGCTCGCCGAGATCATCGGCAATTACGACGGCCTTGCGATCCGCTCCGCGACGAAAGCGACCGCCAAGATCCTGGAGAAGGCGACCAACCTCAAGGTGATCGGCCGCGCCGGCATCGGTGTCGACAATGTCGAGATCCCGGCCGCGACGGCCAAGGGCATCATCGTGATGAACACGCCGTTCGGCAATTCGATCACGACCGCCGAGCATGCGATTACCCTGATGCTGGCGCTGGCGCGCGAGATCCCGCAGGCCGATGCCTCGACCCAGGCCGGCAAGTGGGAGAAGAACCGCTTCATGGGCGTCGAGATCACCGGCAAGGTGCTCGGCGTCGTCGGTTGCGGCAATATCGGCTCGATCGTTGCCGACCGCGCACTCGGCCTGCGCATGAAGGTGGTCGCATTCGATCCGTTCCTGTCGCCGGAGCGCGCCAAGGACATCGGCGTCGAGAAGGTCGATCTCGACGAGCTCCTCAAGCGCGCCGACTTCATCACGCTGCACACGCCGCTGACCGAGAAGACGAAGAACATCATCGACGCGGCCGCGATCGCCAAGATGAAGAAGGGCGTGCGCCTGATCAACTGCGCCCGCGGCGGCCTCGTCGACGAGCAGGCCGTGGTCGAAGCGCTCAACTCCAAGCACATCGCGGGCGCTGCCTTCGACGTCTTCGTCGAGGAGCCCGCGACCTCCAACGTGCTGTTCGGCCATCCCAACGTGATCTGCACGCCGCATCTCGGCGCCTCCACCACGGAAGCGCAGGAGAACGTCGCGCTACAGGTCGCAGAACAAATGTCGGACTATCTGCTCACCGGCGCGATCTCGAACGCGGTCAACTTCCCCTCGATCACGGCGGAAGAGGCGCCGAAGCTGAAACCCTTCATCGCGCTCGCCGAGAAGCTCGGCTCGTTCGCCGGCCAGCTCACTGAGTCCGGCATCCGCAAGGTCGAGATCACCTATGAGGGCCATGTCGCCGAGATGAAGATCAAGGCGATCACCTCCGCGGTGCTGTCGGGCCTGCTGCGGCCGATGCTGGGCGAGGTCAACGTGGTGTCCGCGCCCGTCGTCGCCAAGGAGCGCGGCATGGTGGTGGACGAGATCGTGCGTGCCTCCCAGAGCGACTATGAGAGCCTGATCACCGTCACGGTGGCGACTGAACGCCAGGAGCGTTCGGTTTCCGGCACCGTGTACCATGACGGCAAGCCGCGCCTCGTCGACGTCAAGGGCATTCGTATCGACGCCGAGTTCGGCAAGTCGATGATCTACATCACCAACGAGGACAAGCCGGGCTTCATCGGCAAGTTCGCAAGCCTCCTCGGCGATGCCAAGATCAACATCGCGACCTTCCATCTCGGCCGCGTCGCCCCCGGCAGCGATGCCATTGCGCTGGTCGAGGTCGACGGCGCCGTGCCGGCCGACCTGCTCGCCAAGGTGCAGGCCCTGCCGCAGGTCAAGCAGGCCAAGGCGCTGACGTTCTGATCCTTCACCTCTCCCGAAGGGAGAGGTCGGATCGCATCGCAAGATGCGATCCGGGTGAGGGGTTAGGCTCTCACCGTATGCTGCGGCCCCTCACCCGGATTGCTGGCGCAATCCGACCTCTCCCCGATGGAGAGAGGTGACACAGCAAGCCGACAGAGTTGGATTTTATCGCACCAGTCACCGATATATTCCGACCTACGGAACAACGCCGCCTTCCAACGAGGGCGGCGTTTTTATTTTTCCCGCGCCCGGCAATCTCAGTGTACCAATGGCGTCAGGACAATTCGTTCAGAGAACGTTCTGCTCAAATCGTTCGACAAGGGAGAAAACAATGCGTGAAGCCGTCATCGTTTCCTATGCACGCACGGGCCTCGCGAAATCCGGCCGCGGCGGGTTCAACATCACGCCGCCGATGTCGCTGGCGGCCCACGCCATCCAGCACGCGGTCGATCGCGCCGGCGTCGACAAGGACTATGTCGAGGACTGCTATCTCGGCAATTGCGCCCATGGCGCGCCGAACATCGGCCGCCAGGCCGCGCTGCTCGCCGGCCTGCCGAAGACCACCGCCGGCGTGTCGGTGAACCGCTTCTGCTCCTCGGGGCTGCAGACCATCGCGATGGCCGCCAACTCGATCCGCTCGGATGGCGCCGACTGCATCGTTGCCGGCGGCGTCGAGAGCATCTCGATGCCGGGCGGCGGCACGCCGAAGGAATCGATCGATCCTGAGCTGCTTAAGGTCGCCCCCGATATCTTCATGGCGATGATCGACACCGCCGACATCGTCGCCGAGCGCTACAAGCTCAGCCGCGAATACCAGGACGAGTTCTCGCTGGAATCGCAGCGCCGCATGGCCGCGGCGCAGCAGGCAAACAAGTTCAAGGACGAGATCGTCCCGATGAAGACCAAGATGAAGGTGGTCGACAAGCAGACCAAGGCCGAGAGCATCGTCGACTACGTCGTCGATCGCGACGAATGCAACCGGCCTGAGACCACGATGGAAGGATTGGCAAAACTCGAGCCGGTGAAGGGTCCCGGCAAGTTCGTCACCGCTGGCAATGCCAGCCAGCTCTCGGACGGCGCCGCCGCCGTGGTGCTGATGGAAGCCAAGGACGCCGAGAAGCGTGGCCTCAAGCCGCTCGGCCGCTTCGTCGCCTGGGCGACCGCTGGCTGCGAGCCCGACGAGATGGGCATCGGCCCTGTGTTCGCGATCCCGAAGCTCTTGAAGCGCACCGGCCTCAAGATCGACGACATCGATCTGTGGGAGCTCAACGAGGCCTTCGCCAGCCAGTGCCTCTATTGCCGCGACCAGCTCGGTATCGATCCGGCCAAGTACAACGTCAACGGCGGTTCGATCGCGATCGGCCATCCCTTCGGCATGACCGGCGCCCGTCTCACCGGCCATCTGCTGCAGGAAGGCGCCCGCCGCAAGGCCAAGTGGGGCGTCGTCACCATGTGCATCGGCGGCGGCCAGGGCGGCGCGGGGCTATTCGAGATCTACAGCTGAGATCAGGCTGCATGAATGCGAAAGGGCACGGCGCAAGCCGTGCCCTTTTTGTTTGGGTTTTGACGGCTGAACAGTAGGAGACGCGCCGCGCTCTCACTCCCTCGCCCCGTTCTTACGGGGAGAGGTTAAGGGTCTCACGCCCCCGCCACCACCGGCGCGAACACGACTTCGATCAGCGTGCCGGAGCTGCCTGCGCTCTTGATGTTGAAGCGGGCGCGGTTGGCTTCGACCAGCGCCTTGGTCAGCGACAGGCTGAGCGCCGAATTGTCCGAGGCGTCCCCGGGCGGCGGGGTGCGGAACGGCTCCATCGCGGCGGCGAGCTCGCGCTCGGAGAGGCCGTGGCCGGTGTCGCGGATGCGCAGCGCGATCTCGCGGCGGTCGGTCATCGCGGTGGAGACGATGACCTGGCCGCCGGCGCTCGCGAGCCGGATCGAGTTCGAGATCAGGTTCATGGTGATCTGCCGCATCGCGCGCGCATCGGCTGCGACCTGCGGCAGCGCATGGCCGAGCGAGGTGCGGATGATGATGCGCTCGCGGTTGGCCTGCGGCTGCATCACCACGACGCAGGCCTCGACCAGGTCGTTGAGGTTGAGATTGGCGAAATTGAGATCGAGCTTGCCGGTCTCGATCCGCGACAGCTCCGAGAGATCGTCGATGATCGTGATGACGCGCTCGCCGGAGGCGCGGATGTCCTTCAGGTATTCGCCGTAGCGCTCGTTGCCGAGCGCGCCGAAGCGCTCGGAGATCATCACCTCGGCAAAGCCGATGATGGCATTGAGCGGCGTGCGGATCTCGTGGCTGATCCGCGCCAGCATGTCGGCTTTCGCGTTGGCGGCTCCGTCGACGAGCCGGCGCGCCTGCGTCAATTCGCTCTCGCCCTTCTTCGCGTGCGAGAGGTCGCGGAACACGGCGAAGAAGTTCGGGCCGTCAGGCCGCGTGCGGCCCATGATCATGGCGAGCGGAATGACGCCGCCCTTCTTCTCGCGCCCCAGCACCTCGCGGCCATGGTCGAGCAGGCTCGCAATGTCCTGGCTCTTCACGCTGTCGAGATAGTCGGCGACGATCTGCTGGCTCTCGGGCGCGAACAGGCTGACGAGGTTCTGCTCGAGCAGCGTTGCGCCGTCATAGCCGAACAGCGCCTCGGCGCTGCGGTTGCAGGCGTGGATGTTGCCTTCGGCATCGAACATGACGATGCCCTCGGCCGTGGTGTCGAGGATCGCGGCGAGATCTTCGGCGTCGGCATCGCCGGCTTCGGGCTCCGGCTCGACCGGCACCACCGCGACCGCTTCAGTGGCAACAGGCGGCGCAACGACAGCCTGCGGCAGCGCGCAGATCAGCGCATGCGCGCTGTCGCCGTCCCAGTCGATGGTGTGCAGATGCGCTTCGGTGGTCGCAAGCGGCGCCTCGCCATTGGCGATCGCCGCGCTGATCGTGATCGGCGTGCCGGCTTGCGAGGTGCTGCTCGCCGAGGACACGCCCATTTCGACATAGAGCGCATCGAGCCCGCCGGCATCCTCCAGCGCGTGGATGCTGGTGTAGCCCATGCGCGCGAGGAAGGCGGGATTGGCATAGAGCAGGCGGTCGAGGCGATAGATCAGGATGCCGGTCGGCACGAGGTCGAGCAGCGCGCGGTCGCGCATGCTGTGGCCGAGCGCGGGCGGGGCGGGCTCGGTCAGCCATTGCGCCGCAGCTTGCGGCGCCTCGGGCTCAACCGTCGGCGCTGCGATCTCCGCAGCCATCGGCTCGGCCGCGCTGATCGCATCGCGCTCGCGCTCGAGCCGCTCGGAGAGTTGCCGGGCGAGCTCGTTGAACGCGCTGTTCTCGACCGGCGTCAGCGTCGGCGATCGGGCGTCACCGGGCGGGCGGAACGGCACGACATTGGGCGAAGTTTCCAAGGGCGTTTCCGAGGGAATTTCCGAGGGCGTTTCCACTGGCGTTTCCGGATCGGTTGGATGTGAATTCGCGTCGGGAGTGGGGTCGGGCAGTTCGGCGACAGGTTCAGGCGTAGCTTCAGGCTCGGGGGCGGGCGGCTCCATCGGCGGCGGCTCTGCTTCAGGCTCGGGCTCAGGCGCGGCGATGTCGGCGGGCGCCTCGCGCTGCGCCATTGGTTCGACGAACAGCTCGAAGCGGCGCAGCGCATCGAGCCGGTTGAGGCCATCGAGATCGCGGCAGACCCCAAAGCCCCGAAAGCCCGCAAAGTTGCGCATCCGGTCGTAGATCGGCAGGCCCGCAAGCTCGACCGGAATATGCTCGCCGCCATCTGCCGGCCAGCTCACGGTGATGCCGGCCCAGGTGTCGTGGCTCGCCAGCGCCTGCGCGACGCGCCCCTCCGGGTCGAGCGAGAACTCTTCCGCGATCTCGCGCCAGGGCCGGCCGAAGCCGGCGGCGGTGTGCGCGCCCATCAGACGGATGAACTCGTCGGAGCCGAGCACGAAGCGGCCTTCTGCATCCATCTGCCACAGGAAGCGCAGCGGATGCTGGCGCGGTGACGCTGCTGACGGCGACTCACCCATGCCGGATGTGATCGGCGCGGCTTGGGGCGGCACAATGGCTGCGGGCGGGTTTTCAACCGGAGTTTGGGCGTCGTCGTCGTTCGAGTCGTGGACGGTTTCTTGGACGGTTTCTTGGACGGGCTCCTCAGTCGCTTTGACGGCGTCCTGGATCGGGACGATCTCTGCTGCCGCTTCGCGCGCAAGCGGCTCGGACGTGCTCTCGATGGTGTCGTCTACCGTCTCGACCGGCTCTGCGAAGGCATCGAACAGATCGATACCGGCAGGCGCGTCCTGCGATGGTGGCGCTTCGCTCCGCATCTCGGCGGCTTGCTGAGCAGCCTGAATCGGCGCATCCGGCACGCTTGCCGGCGCGGCCTGCTGCACAGCCGGCGTGATCAGCGCGACCAGGGCGACATCGGCGCCTGTGCCGACCCGTTGCAGCACCATCCGGCCGTGAGCGATCGCCGCCTCGGCGCGGCCGTATCTCAGCGCATCGCTGCGGGCCCGGTCGAGCCCGGCACCATTCAGATCCTGGCAACCGAGCAGGAGACGGGCGGCCTCGCTGGCGCCGGCGAACACCCCGTCGGGCGCGAACGCGGCCATCGGCACCTTGGCGCCGGCGACGAGGCGATGCAGCCGCTCGGTCAGCGGCATGCTGCGCGTTGCGGCATCCATCGCGGTGATGAGCACGCCAAAACTTCCATCAGCAAACTCGAGCCGCGCGCAGGCGCAGGTCATCAGCATGCCGAGCCGGGCGCCAAAACCTTGCAGCCGTTCCAGCCTGACCGCGCCGCCCACCGGCAGCCGCCGCGCCAGCCGCGCGACCTGGCGGCGATGGCTGTCGGCCGGGCCGAAGGTTTTTTCCGAGAGCGCCGCGGCATGGGCCGCGCCGAAGAATTTTGCGCCGACCGGATTGGCCCACAGCACGCGGGCGCCGTCGATCGACCAGAGCCAGCTCGGCAGTGGCGAGGTCGCGTGCACGGCCAGCCGGGGATCGCTGACGCCTCGCAACTGGAAATCCGAACTCGTCATCCGACCGGCTTTAAGTCCTGCGTATCAGCTTCAGAAGGCAGACTGCCGGGAATGACAGCCTTAAGAAAGGGTTAGTATCGCCCGCGGGCGCGGGCAGGTCCACGGCCCCCCGTCCGCAGGGGCGGCCATAAGCCGCGATAACCTTAATGTGGCCGTACCCGCAAGCCGCAAGCCCGGTTGCATCCGCAGGAATCGGCGGGGACCGGCGTCTCGCGTCATACCGGCAATACCGTCCGCCGCTAGTCTTGGCGCGGGCGCGCCGGGGCACGGCCGACATGGCCGACAGCAGCAGGACAGGAGTGGAAGGGATGACCCAGCAGGGACAAGACCGTTTCGAGCTTCCGCCGCAGATGCGCGCGATGGCGGAAACGAGCTTCAAGCAGGCGCGCGAGGCTTTTGAGAAGCTGCTCGCCAATGCCGAGGCCGCCGCCGGCTCGATCGAGCAGCGCGGCGCCAGCATGCGCTCCGGCGCCCGGGACATCGGCGCCCGCGCGGTCGCCTTCGCCGAGACCAATGTGCAGGCTTCGCTCGACTACGCCCAGTCCCTGGTCCACGCCAGGGATCTGTCCGAGGTGATGCGGCTGCACGGCGACTACGTCCAGGGCCAGATGAAGACCCTGGCCGAGCAGGCCAGCGAAATCGGCCAGATCGTCAGCCGCGCCACCATGGACGCGACCCGGGCGAAGCACTGAAGCTTGATGGGATGAGGCACTCGCGCCCCGACGGCGGTGCGTTCCCTCCCCCCTTGCGGGGGAGGGCTAGGGAGAGGGGTGGCCCAGAAAAAGGTGCCGGTGTTGATGCACCGGAGAGTGCGCTCCAGACAGAGTCCCCGTGTGGCACCCCTCCCCCTGCCCCTCCCCGCAAGGGGGGAGGGAACGGAGAGACGGTTGATTAGTACCGCAACCCTGAGTTCCCCACCCCGGGAACTTCACCCTTCAAGATTAAATTATCGCACCGCCCCCCTGGATCACATTGCGGTGCACAATGTTGACATGATGGGCAGCAATAGTGATCGCGCTGGGCGAGCCATCTCCATTGTTTCGCGTTTCCAGTCTTTCGTACCCGCTGAATTTGAGGCCTTCGGGGCCCGGCGGGCGCGCCAGAAGGCTCACTCCATTTTTTCATCATCGTGAGGGACGACCATGACAGGTGCGACTGATCCGTTTTCTGCCTCGATCATTCCGTTCGAGGTCCCCGAGCAGATGCGTGCGTTCGCCGAGAAGGGCGTGTCGCAGGCCCGCGAGAACTACGCCAAGTTCAAGGATGCCGCCGAGACCCATAACGGCACCGTCGAGGCCGTGTTCACCACCGCCAGCAAGGGCGCGAGCGAGTACACCGCCAAGCTGGTCGAGTTCATGAAGGCCAACAGCTCGGCCTCGCTGGACTTCGCCCAGGAGCTGCTCGCCTCCAAGACCCCCTCGGATGCGTTCACGCTGTGGACCGGCCACGCCCGCACCCAGCTCGAGACCTTCCAGGCCCAGGCCAAGGAGCTGGTCGAGCTGACCCAGCGCATCGCCAACGAGACCGCCGAGCCGATCAAGGCGAGCGCCTCGAAGTTCTACAAGCCCGCCGCCTGATCAAAACGGCGGATCGCACGCTTAAGAAACCCGGGCCGCGAGGCCCGGGTTTTTCTTCACCTCTCCCGCTTGCGGGAGAGGCCGGGAGAGGGCTCTCTCCTCACGGGGAGTGTCGCCGCCAAGCGGGCGAGGAGAGCGCAGCACCGCTGTGGTCACCATCAGGCCCGATTTAGTCGGACGGAGTGTGATTTACGCTGGTTTTTCGTCCGTTTGCGGCCTTGCCAAAAACCCCCGTTGCACCTAGTTTCCGCCCCGTCCAGCCCCCCTCGGTGACCAGCCCTCCCAGGGCGTCCCAAGGCGCGGCTCGCAAGGATGCAGTTGTAGCTCAGTTGGTTAGAGCGCCTGTCTGTGGAACAGGAGGTCGGTGGTTCGAGCCCACCCAACTGTACCAAGGTTGCGGATAACGCCGCGTTCTCAGCATCTTACTGATAGACCAGCCGGATTTGCGCCGCCTAAAATACAAAAGGCTGCACAAATGGCGTTGCGAATGGTCGCACTCAACAGACTTCCTGACAATCGATGGTTCGCCCGCAAGGTTATCCCCGAGGACGTTCGGGAGGATTACCAACGGCTGCACGGCGTGAAACGCGAGGCCCATCTGAAGTTGCCCGCCGACACGCCCCGACATGAAGCTAAGGTCCGCTTGGGAGAGTGGGCAGCCGAGGTCGAGACTCGCATTGCCACCCTGCGGGCCCAGAGGAACGGCGAGGGACAGCCGCTTACAAGACTGAACGCAATCGCGCTCGCCGGCCGTTGGTACAATTGGTTCGTGAAACTGCACGAGAATGACCCTGGACCGGCAAAGCGCTGGAAGGAAATGGGCGATCACCTCGTGTGGGATGTGATTTATCCCGAGGCACCCGAAACCTACCACGACAACCCCAAGGCCGATCCTCACTGGGAGTGGCAGAAGGAGCCCGAGGTCCGCGAAGCGGTGAGGCCGCAGGTTGCGGAGCTGGCGCGTGTAGCGACATTTCTTGCCAGTGAGGGTAAGGCGCTGAACGCCACCGCTTATGCGCTTTTTGTCGATGCTGTTAGCGACAATCTCCTGCTCGCCATAATATTGCTGGAGAGGCGCGCGAATGGCGACTACTCACGCGATGACTGCGGATTCCGCTCGATGTCGCCCACCATTCCGAGATGATCTCGCCCACCATTCCGATTTGAAGTCGCCCGCCCGTTCCGAGATGATGTCGCCCACCATTCCGGGATGATGTCGCCCGGGTGACGAGACCTCTTCTGGCTCCCATAGGGTCAACCCTTTCGGCTTTGCGAAGGGGACCTGGATGCCGACGGAGAGGCTTGCGATGCGCCGTGTGCGCGATGTGATCAGAATGAAGGCGGCCGGGCTGCCGAGCCGCGAGATTGCGCGACGGGTGGGCGCGGCACCCTCGACGGTGCGGCTGGCGCTCCGGCGGTTCGAGGCCGCGGGCTTGAGCTGGCCGTTGCCAGACGACGTCACCGACACGGTTCTGGAACTTCGCCTGTTCGCTAAGACCGGCAATGGCAACCGTCAGGGTCACCGCCGCATCGCCGAGCCCGACTGGGCGACGGTGCACCGCGAGCTCAAACGCAAGCACGTGACGCTGTCGATCCTGTGGGAGGAATATATCGCCACCGAGCCCGGCGGATACCGGTACTCGCGCTTCTGTGAGCTCTACCGCGCCTGGGAGGGCCGTCTGTCGGTGACGATGCGCCAGGCCCATGTGGCTGGCGACAAGCTGTTCGTCGACTACGCCGGCGATGGCGTGCCGGTGGTGGTCGACCGCCTGACCGGTGAGCGCAGAACGGCGCAGATCTTCGTCGCCGTGCTCGGCGCATCGAGCTTCACCTACGCGCAGGCGACGTGGACGCAGGGGCTCGCCGACTGGATCAGCGCCCATGTTGGCGCCTTCGCGGCGATCGGCGGCATACCGGCGCTGCTGGTGCCCGACAACACCAAGGTCGCGGTCATCAAGGCGAGCCTGTACGACCCGCAGATCAATCGTACCTATGCGGAGATGGCGGCGCATTACGGCACCGCCATCTTGCCGGCGCGGCCGCGCAAGCCGCGCGACAAGGCCAAGGTCGAGCAGGCCGTCCTCATCGTCGAGCGCTGGCTGCTCGGTCGCCTGCGTCATCGCACCTTCTACAGCCTGGCCGAGGTCAATGCGGCGATCGGCGAACTGCTCACGAGGCTGAACGAGGAACGGCCGATCCGACGGCTCGGCGTGACACGCCGCCGGTTGCTCGAGGAGGTCGACCGGCCGGCGCTCAAGCCATTGCCGGTGTCCCCTACGTCCTCGCCGAGTGGCGGATCCGCCGCGTCAGTCTCGATTACCACGTCGAGGTGGAGAAGCATTACTACAGCGTTCCGCATCGCTTCGCCCGCGCCGAGGTCGAGGTGCGGTTCACGGCCCGCACCGTCGAGATCTTCCACAAGGGCGAGCGGATCGCCGCGCATCAGCGCATGAGCGGCAATCACAAACACACCACCGTGCCGGAGCACATGGCCTCCAGCCATCGGCGCTACGCCGGCTGGACCATCGCGCGTATCCGCCAGGACGCCGCCGCGATCGGGCCGGCGACCAGCGCGTTGTGCGACCTCATTCTCGACGAGCGCTCGCACCCCGAGCAAGGCTTCCGCGCCTGCCTCGGCATCCTCAGGCTCGCCGCCTCCTATGGGCGCGAACGGCTGGACGCCGCGGCTGCGCGGGCGATCGACATCGGCGCGCGCACCTATGGCTCGGTCAAGTCGATCCTCGCCAATAATCTCGATCGGCGTCCTGCTCACCAGCGCTCCGCGGACGATGCGCCGATCCTGCATGCCAACATCCGCGGACCGCGCTACTACAATTAGGAGATCATCCCTTGCTCACCCATCCGACCCTCGACCGCCTCAACGCCCTCGGCCTCCACGGCATGGCCAAGGCCTTCGCCGACATCGAAGCCACCGGTGAGGCCGCAAGCCTCGGTCACGCCGAATGGCTTGCTCTGCTGCTCGAACGTGAAGCCTCGCTGCGGCACGACAAACGGCTCGCCACCCGCCTGCGCTACGCCAAGCTGCGCCAGCAGGCGTGCGTCGAGGACATCGACTACCGCACCCCGCGCGGTCTCGACCGTCCGCTGTTCGCCAAGCTTGTCGAGGGCCGCTGGATCGACGACCACGTCAATCTCCTGATCTGCGGCCCGGCCGGCGTCGGCAAGAGTTGGCTCGCCTCGGCGCTCGGCCACAAGGCCTGTCGCGACAATCGCTCCGTGCTCTATCAGCGCGTCCCGCGCCTGTTCGACGATCTGGCGCTCGCCCGCGGCGACGGTCGCCATCCACGCCTGTTGCGCGGCCTTGGCCGTGTCGATCTGCTGATCCTCGATGATTGGGGGCTCGAGCCGCTCGATGCCGGCGCCCGTCACGACCTCCTGGAAATCCTCGAAGATCGCTACGGTCATCGCTCCACCATCGTCACCAGCCAGCTCCCCGTGGACCAGTGGCATCTGCTCATTGGAGATCCCACCTATGCCGACGCCGTGCTCGATCGCCTCGTCCACAATGCCCATCGGCTCGACCTCACCGGTGAGAGCCTGCGCCGAAGCCGGCAACCCGCCCGAAAGACCTGAGCCCGTCGCCCTGTGGACATGCCGCTGCGCTTGGACAACGCCAAGGCGTTGCCCACATGCCCACAGCAACCGCAACAGAAACAGAAGAGTTCAAGCCGCGATTCCGGGTTGACCGCCCGGCTCGCCCAATGCCAGAAAATCTATCGGCCAGAATGCCTCGCTCCCGGGCGAGATCAAATCGGAAAGGTGGGCGACATCGTCTCGGAATCCCCGGGCGACTTCATATCGGTACACCCGGGCGACTTCGTCGGAATCCGCAGCGATGACACCCCTGAGAGCTTTCCGCAGTTCACGGACGGACCCGTGCGCGGCTCAGGCGTGAGCTGCTGGGAATTGTTCGAGGCTTTCGTTGTTGCGACAACGCCCGCACCTAACACGGTCGCACGCTGGCGAGCCGTATTCCTCGAAATGCAACGTGAGTTTGCCGAGGTGGGCGCGGATGGGATCACCGAGGACGCTGCGCGCAAGTGGGTGCATGGTCTCATAACCGAGGAACGTACGGCGATCACCGTCCGCGAGATTTGGCTTTCTGCCTCGCGTCGAGTGTTTGGATGGGCGCGCGAGCATAAGCGCGTTCGCCAAAATCCCTTCAAGGAAGTCAAGGTTGACGTTCCCCGCAAGGTGCAGACTCGCGAGGACGGTCGCAGCTTCACCACCGCAGAGGCCAGCATCATTCTAAAAGCCAGCCTTGCGTATCAAAAGCCGGACACGCCAACCGAGAGGGCGCGCCGTTGGGTGCCATGGCTGTGTGCGTATTCGGGAGCGCGGTCAGGTGAAATCACCCAGTTGCGCGGCGGCGACATTGAAGAGCGGAATGGCTTCTATGTGATGAAGCTGACGCCCGAGGCGGGCACGGTCAAGACAGGCAAGCCACGCGTTGTGCCAATCCACGAACACCTGATCGCTCAGGGCTTCATCGAAATGGTGCACCAGGTTGGCAAAGGGGCGCTGTTCTACAATGACAAGACGCCACAGAAGAAAAGCAATGATCCTTTGAAGCCGTCGCGTTCTCGCGCCGACACTGCTCGCGCTCACTTGGGAACATGGGTTCGAGGATTGGGTGTTGATGATCCCGAACTCAGTCCTAATCATGCTTGGCGCCACCTCTTTAAGCGAATCGGCGATGAAATTGAGATGCCGGAGAAAATGAACGACGCCATCACAGGGCACACGCAGGCGACTGAGGGGCGCAAATATGGCCCGCCGACTGCGGTGGCCATGGCCGAAGCTCTAAAGAAATTCCCGCGCTACAACCTGGATTGAACGTGTAACCCCTTCGCTGGACAGGTCGCGTCTGACCGCTGAGCAAGCCAACGTCTACATGCGGCACCAAGGCAAGCCGATGATGGCGCAAGATGGCTAAACTACGAGAAGCGGACCAAGCTCTAGCCGTCCAGCAAGTCTCATTTTGAACCATGGCCGACGGTGGCCACTTTGGAACCGGCGCACGCTGATCGGCATATTAGGAATCGGGAACTCAAACCCACGGTTAGGACCCGAGGTAGCGTCATGCAGAAACGCCGACGATTCAAACAGCAGGTGTCCCTTGAAGAGCGCCTTGCCGAAGAAGCCAGACGCCTCCGCGAAGAAGCCGAATTGCTCCCTCATGGGCCGGTACGTGACGAGGCCCTGCGCAGGGCTCGCCAAGCCGAGACGGGCTCGCATATGAGCGAATGGCTGGGGTCCCCGGGTTTGCAGCCCCCGAAATGAGACTGATTAACAACAAAACTGATGTGTGCTAGTTTATCTCCATCACCGTCAATAGTCTGGGCGACGGTGACTGAGAGTGCTTCAGGCTCCCGCCTAGTTCGAGTGGCGAGCCATGTGTGAGAAGTGCCAAGAACTTCAGGGTCGCATCGATAAATTCCAGCGCGTTCTGGCTCATCATTTTGATCCCCTCACAAAGGAACTGCTGAGAAAGGGCCTTGCTGAGATAGAGGCCGAAAAGGCTGCGCTTCACGAGGAGCGCAAGTGAAGGCTCCTCACGAATCGGCCTTCCGCAGAGCTTGTCCGCTTTGAGCATCTCAATGAGCGTGTTATTGTTCGCGCATCACCGGCCGAGGTTATGCCCATAGGCGTCGGTGGCTGAGAGACGCGATGCGCTCCCGCCTAGAAGCGTCGAGGATCGCGTGCCCCGATACTATTTTAATGTCAAAGACGGCAAGACTACCCTTGATCACGAGGGGACGAACCTCGCTGATTTGGATGCCGCGCACAAGGCCGCTGTGACGCTCAGTGGGGAAATGCTGCGCGAGGGAGCGAGTAAATCGCTGTGGAGCGGCTCTCCGTGGGAGCTTTGGGTTACGGACGAGCCGGGCGGCCTCGGGCAAACTCTCTTCACGCTGTTTTT
The DNA here is from genome assembly GCF_029714425.1 of Bradyrhizobium sp. CB2312. Lineage (NCBI taxonomy): Bacteria > Pseudomonadati > Pseudomonadota > Alphaproteobacteria > Hyphomicrobiales > Nitrobacteraceae > Bradyrhizobium > Bradyrhizobium sp. CB2312. Next base: position 1,485,674 of record NZ_CP121668.1, read on the forward strand.
CTCAACAGTAAGGGGACCGTGAAAGTCGGCGGTCGTGGCCTTTTTGGAGAACTCTCGCCTCATGAACTTGGAAGGGCGCTATGGAACGGTATTTCTTCGATATTCAGAGCGGCCGCGAGTTGTTTGCAGACGGGGAAGGGTTGCCTTTGCCGAATCGAAAAGCAGCCGAAGTTGAAGCAATTCAAACCCTGGTTGGGATCGTCAAAGAGTCGGTCTTTAGAAGCGAGCCGCCCGACTTGGCGGTGGAAGTTCGCTCGGGGACCGAGCGGTTGTTCTGTGTTTCTATAGTTCGCCGCAACGCAAGTACTAAGCATTAAGGCCGCCGTGCATTGCGTGTCGTCTCCTTCTGGCCCGCTGCTGACCTTGCCACGAGCCCCCGCATGGTCCGCTATCCGTCGTAGACCTGACCAGCCCTGAAGTAGGGTTTTAGTCGCAGTTTGACCCTAAACCGACATTCGGTCGGTCGAAGTGTTCGAAAATTCCCGAGCTGCCATTGGCGGTGTCGGTATCGCAACGTTTATCAGTCAGTTCTGCTGTTATTAACCAGTTGTTTATACCTGACCAACAGGAGCGGAGCATGCCCAGCGCCTCCGAATGCCGCGAGCTAGCCAGCAGCTATAATAACCAGTCGACAGTAGAGGGGATCTCCCCGAGGCGATCCACTCTGCTTAGAAACATCGCGCATAGCCTGAGCAGTTTAGCGCACCAATTGGAAATGCTCGCGCAAGATGTCGCCTCGCGAGAGTAAGTGCCCACGGAGGGGAAGCCGATGCGATATGCTAGAAAGGATTTAGCTGTCTCTTCTCTCCCCCTCGTCAGCGGGGATTATTGATGGTGAGCGCTCCTCTAATTCCCGAAGCCGATCGATTTGGCCTCTAAGGCTCTCCGGTTGCTCCGGCGTAGGCTTCAGCGACGTACGCAGTTGCTGGCCGATCAGTTTCATTATTGCTCGGCTGTGTTGGTGGTCTATCTCGTTGCGATGAGGCATAGCGAAGTCTCCTTCGACAAAAAGCGCCGAGATCAGAAACCAGCGCCTGCCGACCGCAGCTCTTCCGCTTCCCGGGCATTCCGTGAACTGGAGACCGCCGCTTTTGGCTATCTGCGCGAGCGCTTTGTAGTTGAGAACAGCGGGTCCTATTGGACCTTTGGCTATCCGCGACATGCGCCGTTTTAGTTGACGGCGAGCGACGGTCTCACCGTGCCAAGTCGGGCCGAGACACTTCGTTCCGAATTCTCTTCGCGAAGATGCGTCTGGCTTGCTGCCCAAGACAGCGGCCGCGCCGCAGACTGGCCGGGCTTACGCCGGCTCCGGCGACCTATCCGGTCGCAGATGTCTAGGCTCACACGCCGGGTTAGTTGCGCAATGGACTTCGGGATTTGTTCGATTGGTAGGTTTGCTTTTGTGGCGCTAAGCGGACGGATCGATTTGTGAATGCGAGTCCCAAGAGAGGCCGCCCGCGGGCTCCCGAGGGAAACCTGGGTGCGGCCCTGTTTCTTGTTACGCTGCTTTCACGAGGTAGCTTTTCGATCCCCGGCCGACGCCGGGAAGGTAGGTTACCTTTCCCTCCCTGAGCGCCTGTGTGGTCGGGTGCTCGCTGTTATTCAGCGTTTCTCGTAGCTTCTTCAAGCTGGGGAGCTGTATGTCCCGCTGAATAATAGACAAGGATACCGGGCCAGCGTCCTGCTTCTCCATATAGGCGATGAGCCTGACGTGAGAGCTGCCGATACGAGGTTTCTTCTCCTTCGGAGCGTCCAGCGCGAAGGCCCAGTCCGTCACCTTGATCCCCGGCATATCGGCCTTGATGTCATCGAGCACCGCATCACCAAAGGCATCCGTGGGCAGCACAATAAAGATGTCAGCAGGAGGACAGCGGCCCTCGGCATCAACCACTTGTCGGCAGCGAATACGGTTTACAGCTTGGATCACAGACACGGACATCTGGCGTTGCTCCATCACTTGGCGGACGTTCTTGTATTGCTTCCATTCCGGTGATTGCAGCCATTCGTCATCCTGTGCCCCTTGGAGCGCGCAGAACACGCCGGTGGCCCACGTCTGAGGAAGATAGGGCAGTCCAAGGATCACGGCCGTATCGCAGTCTTGCCATGTGTTCCGACCGTCTACAGCGCCCCAGTGCCCTACGGAGTATTGCTTGAATGGCAATTTCTCAACCCAGCTATCGCCCCCGTTCTTAGACTTCTTTGTAATGACGGCCTCAACATCCTTGTGAACGCATAGAAACACTGAGCGCTCTGGGCCGATGGCTTCTTCGAGGCCCTTCTTGATACGGGGCAGGCGCTCATTGATCTTATCAATCATGGTGTTCTTTCCGACGCCGCCGCCCCGAGCCACATGAAGCGTTACGCTGCTGTAGTCCCGCGCATGGCTGGGGACAGGGATCAGTCTGTGGCGGTCTTCAAACAGGTCCCAGAGGAAGTTGGCTTTGGCTGTGGCATCCATCACCACAGGTCCGGGAGCATCCAAGGGAACAGCGAGGGATGCTGTGTTGATCGAATGCCAATCACCTGACCGGGAGTAGTAGGCGAACTGCTCAAGACACGTCTGCACCGTCGTGATTGTGTCCGCTACACGCTCGGCTAGTTGGGCCCGGTCCTTTGTACTGCTCCGAGCATACACAATCTTATCGTAGGGCAGCGCGCTCATCGCCAAGATGAAGGGGGCGAAGTCTGCATCGACCGGCGCACCCCCTTCTCCCCAAATCATCGACATGGGGCTGGCATGGTCATCAGAATCGGCGAAGGCAACAAGTACGCGATGCACCTGTTCGAGAACGCCAACCTGCTGCGGAAACGCGGAGCGGAGTTCCGGTGGGATGAGGTTGATGACAAAGCCAAGGTTCTCGGTGGTGGCGTGGCTTTCATCAACCACGTTAGCGAGCGCCTCGTCGATAACAGTTAGGTACCTCTCCCCACCACGCCAAGACACCAAACGGTCCCAAGCTTTCCAATCGCGCCCCTTGGTATCCCGCTTGGCTTTGATGAACGCCGCGTGGGTAATAATCACAACATCACTCGCGTGTAGTTGCTCTGGCGTAGCGTAGCTGTCGGAATGATGCACGACAGCCACATCACGTCCTGCCAAGGTGTTAATGGTTTTGCGTATAGTGTCAGCGTCCTCTTTCAGCCGCGTAACGATGAGCATACCCACGGGCTTTAGTTGCGTGCCTTCGGCCTCGTGATTGAGGCCCGTTTGCATGGCAGCGTAGACACAGGCGCCCTGCGTTTTGCCTGTACCTGTCGGTGGCTGTAAGATGCGCCAGGGTGATTGAACACCGGAGGCAGATTCCACTGTTGCTAGCTGGAAGGTTTCGCCCATGATGCGCCATAGGTTCATCAGGGCTGACGATGAGTGGAGCCCTAGCCCATTAGGCCGGAGTGTCGTCCAGTACTGGTTCATCCGCTGGGCGAACTCAACAGGGCAAACAAGAGCGAGAGCGTGCTGCTCCCGGAGAAGAGTGGTGGTAGGGGTCATAGTGGGTGGTGTTCCTTATGGACACGACAAGCCGATAGGTGCCCTTGGGAGCACCAGCGGTGGGCTTGTGAATGGGATTAGGAGATTGGCGGCGGTCGAATACGACCTTGATGGAAAGCACCCCTCGAAAGCCCTAATAAGGAAGACATTAGAGGGTTCAGGGGGTCCTTTGCGGACAGGCAGGAAATGTTTCAGAGCGTAATGGGCAGGGTCCGCTTTTGAAGGGCACAGGACTTACCTGCCGATTTCACCCTTGGATTTTGACTAGCCCAGCATAGAGAGCAGATTGCAGAAGCTAATTAGCCAGCAATTAATAGCTGCTGTTATTCCCCTCCGCTGTTTTCTACGGGCCTCTGTTAGCAAGCTCATCGAGCACACCCTCAGCAGTACCCGTAGCTAACTGTAGGACCGCCATGCGCGGTAGCTTCGTGTACTTCATGATGATGGCCAGCGCCGCCAGCTTGTCGCGTGTCCCTGTGGGGCCCAAGGCCAGCTTGAAGACTTCTCGGAGCGTTGCCTCTGCCATACCATCATCTGTATCTGGAACAGGGACGCTAGACTGCGCTGCTGCTGTGGAGGTTGCTTCTGCTGTTTCTGGAAGCACACCGGCACCCTTTAGGGTCTGGATGGCCGTGCCGGCCTGTGTGTCAGCAATAGCCCAAAGGCGGTCAGCCTCCTCTCGACGCATCCCGTTGGGAATTCCCGTCCGCTTAAAACGCTCAGGGTCAGCTTTGCGCAGCTCTTCCCTTCTGCTGTCCCGCTCGGCCATCTTGGCCCTGTATTCCGGTTCGGCCCATTTGGCCTTCATGGCCGCTGAGTGAGATGGTGGGTGGTTAGTCTTGCCTCTTGGTAGTCTCGCCATTGTGTTGTCTGTGTTCCTTTCTAGCGCCGCTGCGGCGCGGCTGAGTGCTGTGTGTGGTTACTGATATTGGGCAAGCGTCGCCTGACTGTCGCGCGGCGATCAGGATGGAAGGCAGCGTCAATCAAGGTGAGAGAGTTTCGCTGGGCTCGTGACGTAGGGAGGGCGTAGCCCGACCGGAGTTACGAGCCCAGCGTCGGCGCGATCCCGAGGAGGACCGCGCCGACTGGTGATCGCGGCCGGCGGGGTTATGCAAGTGGTTCTTCCGCCAAGAGGAATCACTCGCGTGCCCGGCCGACACATCACAGATCACCAGATGAGGCTCTACATGAAGTACCGTCAGACCGATAGCCCGCCAGTGGCGGCGGCCAAGGCATCATTCAGTGCGTCGACCGCCTATCGGATCGAGAGAGACCCCCGATTTCCATCGCAAAGGAAGGCGCCCCGCGGCCGGCGACGGCCGGACCCGCTGAGCGACGTGTTCGAGACCGAGATCGTCCCGATCTTGAAGGCGGCACCTGGCTTACGGCCGGTGGCGGTGTTCGAGGAGATGCTACGGCGTCATCCGGATCTCGGCAGCGGTATCCGTCGTACCCTGGAACGTCGGATCCGTGCATGGCGGGCGATCCACGGCGAGGAGCAGGAGGTGATCTTCCGCCAAACCCACGAGCCTGGCCAACTCGGCCTCTCCGACTTCACAGACATGGACGAGTTGGGTGTTACGATTGCGGGTGCACCGCTCGATCATCGTCTCTATCACTTCCGTTTGGCCTATTGCGGGTTCGAGCACGCCCATGTCGTGCTTGGCGGCGAGAGCTTTGTTGCCTTGGCCGAAGGCCTGCAGAATGCCCTCTGGTCGCTCGGTGGGGCGCCGCGGGAGCATCGGACCGACAGTCTGTCGGCCGCATTCTGCAATCTCGATCGTGATGCACGGGACGATCTGACGCAGCGATACGAGGCCCTTTGTGCCCATTACGGCATGCGGCCTTCCCGCAACAATCGAGGTGTTGCTCACGAGAATGGTTCGATCGAAGGGCCCCACGGTCATCTCAAGCGAGCAATCGCGGATGCCTTGCTGCTGCGCGGAACTGTCGACTTCGATGATCTTGCCACCTATCGCGGCTTCATCGACGAGATCGTCAGCCGCCGTAATGCCCGCAACGCCAAGCGGATCGATAGCGAGCGCGTGGTGTTGCAGGAGCTGCCCGATCGGCGCACCTCCGACTACGAAGAGGTGATCGTCCGCGTGACATCGTCCGGCGGCTTCACCCTGCGCAAGGTGTTCTACACGGTGCCATCGCGCCTGATCGGTCACCGGCTGCGGGTGCGCCTTTACGATGATCGTCTCGACGTGTTCGTCGGCGGCACCCATCTCGTCACCCTGCCGCGTGGGCGGCCGCATCCCAATGGCAAGTACGACCAGGTCGTCGATTATCGGCACGTGATCCATTCCCTGCGGCGCAAGCCGATGGCGCTTCTCAATCTGGTCTACCGAGATCGGCTGTTCCCGCGCGATGCCTATCGGAAGACCTTCGATCGCTTGCGCGAACGCTTGCCGGACAAAAAAGCCTGCCGGATCATGGTCGATCTCCTCGCGCTCGCTCATGAACGCGGCTGCGAGACCGAACTCGCCGATCAGCTCACCGCCGACCTCGAGGCCGGCCGACTGCCCGACCTCAACCGGCTACGTGCTCACTTCGCCCCCGATCCCGCCAACCTGCCGAACGTCGTGGTGCAGCTCGTGCCGCTTGCGACCTACGAATGCCTCATCGGTACCGCCGAGACCGGAGGTGCCGCATGAGCGTAACGAACACGGTGGATGCCGCGCGCCTCAATCTGTTGCTCAATGAGCTCCGGCTGCCTGCCATCAAGGTGCTGTGGGCGCAATTTGCCGAACAGTCCGACAAGGAAGGCTGGCCGGCCGGCCGCTTCCTCGCGACCATCGCCGAGCACGAGATCGCCGAACGCGGCCGCCGTCGGATCGAACGACACCTTGTCGAAGCACGTTTGCCCGCCGGAAAGACCTTCGACAGCTTCGACTTCGAAGCCGTGCCGATGATCTCGAAGGCGCAGGTGATGGCGCTCGCCGCCGGTGACAGCTGGCTGGGCAAGGGCGCCAATTTGCTGTTGTTCGGCCCGCCCGGCGGCGGAAAGAGCCACTTGGCGGCAGCGATTGGCCTGGCCCTCATCGAGAACGGATGGCGCGTCCTCTTCACCCGGACCACCGATCTCGTGCAGAAGCTCCAGCTAGCGCGACGCGAGCTTAACCTCGAGGCGGCCATCAATCGTCTCGATCGCTTCGATCTCCTGATTCTTGATGATCTCGCTTACGTCACCAAGGATCAGGCCGAGACCAGCGTGCTGTTCGAGCTCATCAGTGCACGCTACGAGCGCCGCTCGATGCTGATCACCGCCAATCAGCCATTCGGCGAATGGAACAGGGTCTTCCCGGATCCCGCCATGACCCTCGCCGCTATCGATCGCCTCGTTCACCACGCCACCATCGTCGAGATGAACGTCGAGAGCTATCGCAGACGGACCGCCCTCGAACGAAAACGCGGTCCAGGACGGCCGCCATCGCACGCGACACCTAAAACCGTGGCTGATTGACGCTGCGCGACAATCAGAGTTCAACAAAACTCTTGCGCGCGACAATCATCGCGGCAATCATCATCAGGCCGCGACACTGCCTCGCCATCCTGATCGCCGCGCACTTCCTACCCAGATTGCCGCGCTACAGCCTGACAGCGAACCCAAGTTACTAGCTGTGATGGTTGGTCATCTGTGATGCTGTTGGGCTGCGTGCCTTTGGGAGGGCGCCACGATGGGAGCCTTCCTCTATAGAGCGGGCCTGATAATTGGCTAAGTGCTTGAGTCTGTTGCTTCCAGCCGGATTGATACGCTTGCTGTAGAACGTAGGTACGTTTGAAAGCTAAGCCGCTGGATTCATTAGGAATCGAGGGTCAATTTGGGGCCCAATACGGTACTCTCAAGAAAGCGCACCGTGCTGTTTAGCTGAGCAGCGGCTTTGGCCTTTAGCCCGACCTTTTTGAAGCCACGGGGGCCCAAAATTTCCGGCAGGGGCCCCAGGTCGGCCCGGAGTCCCGTTAGCTAACTTTTCGGTTGTGAAGCGTGAGTGCGACCCTTGCTGTAGTACGTCAGGGTGATAATTCGCTAAGTCGATGGATTCGCTAGGAGCGCATGGGTATTTGGGGCTAGCTCAACCCCGCTCCAGCACGTTAGCTACGGACTGCGCGTACCAGCGTCCGCCACGAGCCGTAGGGATACCGCGCGCATTCAATGCGTCGGCAATCTGCCGCAGCGTGCTCGCACCGGCCTTCTGGGCCTCGCGGATGATCGGCAGCACATTCGCAGCGTAGCGGTCGGCCTCGGCCTTCACAGCCTCCACAGCGCCCCTGCGAGCAACATGGAGCTTAGGATTGCCCAAGGTGACACCGCGTGCCTTAGCCGCCGATAGGGCCTGCCTTGTGCGGGTGGAGATGAGCGCGCGCTCCTTCTCAGCCAATGCGGCGAACAGGTGGAGCACGAACGGATCGACATCGGGCCCCAACTCAGCGACCACAAAAGGCACCTTGTGCGCCATGAGGCCGGAAATGAAGTGTACGTCCCGGCTGAGCCGGTCCAGCTTTGCTACAGCGACGTGGCACCTCAGTTTCCGTGCGGCGGCCAAGGCAGCCTTGAGCTGCGGTCGGCGGTCGAGAGCGTCCGAGCCCTTGCCTGTCTCCACCTCAACAAACTCACGTACCACTTCGTATCCCTCGGCATTCGCGAAGTGAGCGAGGGCGTGCCGTTGCGCTTCAATGCCCAAGCCTGAGCGCCCCTGAGCCGAGGTGGACACGCGGATATAGGTGATGAGCGGCGCGCGTTGCATTGCTAAGGCCCTTCCGTCTGTAAAGAACCTTATCGTCCGTTTAAGTTATGTACACCGGTCGTTTTGGAATCCCTGCGATTCCGTTTTGCATGCCTGTCCCCAATGCAAGGGTTGGGGAAAGCTGGGACAGCGCACGTTGCGCGGGTAGCGCTGGAGGGCCTGCACGCGGGAATCAGATACATAGGGAGGCTGAAGGGCAGGGGATTATCCAATGGCAGAACAAGACCATACCGCCGAGCGTGGCTCACTCATCCGCGTTCAGCAGTTCGATGTTTCCCAGTTGCCTCGTCGCGAGGATCTAGGGCGCGAGTGGTCCTTCGAGGCGGCTGTGGCCCCAGCCGAGCGCGCCATCGCCCTGTTTCAGTTGGTCCCTGAACACATCGTGCCGCTGTTGCCGCCAAGCGCTCGTAACCAACTCCGGGCAGCTGCCGACACGGTCTACAGTCTCTTTGAGCAGATCAGAAACTTTTCTGCCCAAACGCCGAACGCAACGGCCGAACGACAGGGGCTCATCAATAGCCTCAGGGACAACTACGAAACCTGGTTCAACCAAATTCAGCCAGCGCTCGTTTTCTCTACCAGCATTCAGCGCGATTTTTCGCGCCTTGAAAACGAAGCCCGAGCGGCTGCGCAATCGGCGAAGGACGAGGCCGCTAGGCTTACTTCGACGTTAGCTGAGCACCAAAAGGAAGCCGAACGTGTCTTGGAAGACGTTCGTAGGGTCGCCGCAGAGCAGGGGGTTGGGTTTCAAGCAGCTTACTTCAAATCTGAAGCAGAGAAGCACGACGCAGCCGCAGGAACGTGGCGCGTCTGGACAATCTTGGCGGCGGCTCTGGTGGCCGTGGTCGCAGGAGCATCCTTGTTCATTTCAAAGGTCGAGCTGCTTAAGCCTCAGGATGCATATGAGGCCATTCAACTGTTGGCAGCTAAGTTGGTGATCTTTACCACAGTGGGCTATCTCGTCGTGTTGTGCGCGCGGAATTTTCTGGCGCACACCCACAACGCCATCGTGAACCGCCATAGGCAAAACGCGCTGCTCACCTTTCAAGCTCTCGTGGATGCCGCGAAGGGAGAGGACAAGAAGGACATTGTGCTTACTCAAGCCGCCGCGTGCATGTTTGCTCCTCAGGAGACCGGCTTCACTAAACATCAGCCCGAAGGTGGTCCAAGTATCATTCAGATGTTGGGAAAGCTTCCGGCCGACAAAGCGGCACATGGCTAGTGACAGTCAGTCCACCCGCACTTCCATAGAGAAGCAGAATGGCACGTAAACCACCAGAAACAACCTACCGGCCCGCAGAGTTGAGCATCGAGCAAATCCAGCGCGCTATTCCAAGACTGGAGAGGAGGATTGCTGATCTGAAAAACCTGAACACGTCTGGAATGCACGACCGGGGAGGTCCAGCAATCCAAGCCATTAAGGTTTCGATTGAGCAAACTCTGGAAGAGGTCTTTGGCGCGTACACAACAGAATACAAGCGGTACAGTCCGGCAGCAATTTTGTCGGGCGGGCCGATAATCGTCGGCCGAGGATCGTCGATCGACCACCGCCCGTACTACGAAAGGAGCCGTCTGGCGTCGATAGCTCTTCTGGAGCAGGCAGTGCAGAGCTTGATTGAGCGCAGAGACGACCTCGTTGGTGTTCAAACTGTCGTTGTTGAAGACGAAGGACAGGATGAAGTCGAGGTCTCCAACAGGATTTTTGTTGTCCACGGTCGAGACGGCGAGCACCGGGAAACAGTGGCTCGCTTTCTCGGGCAACTCGGGCTCGAAGCCGTCATTCTTCATGAGCAGCCGAATAAGGGACGGGCGCTGATTACAAAGTTTCAGGAGGTTGCTGCCGACATTGGATTTGCGGTCGTCTTAATGACCCCAGATGACTTGGGAGGTATTCGGGATGGCGAGCAGCATCTTCGCGCGCGTCAGAACGTGATCTTTGAGCTGGGCTTCTTCATCGGGGCGCTGGGGGCGGACCGGGTGGCTGCATTGGTGAGCCCCCAGGTAGAACGTCCATCGGACTTCGATGGAGTTGTTTACATCTCATTGGAGGGTGAGTGGCGGCTTCCCTTGTGTAGAGAGCTTCGTGCGGCCGGTTATGATGTTGATCTTAACAAGGTTCTTTGAAAAGCAACTCCAGACCCTACGAAACCCGCTGAAGACCCACCCAATCGCTGCGCCAAGGATCAGTGTCAATCGGCGTTCGACTGGGACCCCCTATCGGCATCCAAAAGGGACCCCTTTGATCGGCGCGCTCTGCTGGTAGCGCTCGGGTCGTCGGAGCTGGTCGGGGTTGCGGAGACGGCGCGAGCGCGGGTTGTTTGAACATCGTCGCGGCTTTTGAAGCGCCAACTGTCGTTGCCGGTCTCAACGATGTCGCAGTGATGGGTCAATCGGTCGAGTAGCGCGGTGGTCATTTTGGCATCGCCGAACACGCTGGGCCATTCGCCGAACGCAAGATTGGTGGTGACAATGATGGAGGTGCGCTCGTAGAGCCGGCTGATGAGATGGAACAGGAGCTGACCGCCCGATTGCGCGAACGGCAGATAGCCCAGCTCGTCGAGAACGATGAAGTCCATGCGGGTCAGATGCTCAGCGAGCCGTCCCTGCCGTCCGTTGCGGGTCTCGGTCTCGAGCCGGTTGACGAGATCGACGACGTTGTAGAAGCGTCCTCTAGCACCATCGCGGATGCAACTTCTGGCAATGGCGATGGCCAGATGGGTCTTGCCTGTGCCGGTGCCGCCAACCAGCACGACGTTGCGTTGCTGGGCGATAAAGCCGCCGCCAGCGAGATCATTGACGAGAGTTTGATTGATCGGCGTGCCGTCGAACTGGAAGTCCGCGATGTCCTTGGCAAGCGGCAGCTTGGCAATGGTGAGCTGGTATTTGATCGAGCGGGCTTGCTTCTCGTTGATCTCGGCGTTGAGCAGGTCGCCGACAATGCGCTGGGGTTCGTGCTGGCGCTTGACGGCAGTTGCCATGATCTCGTCGAAGGCAGCCTTCATGCCGTAGAGCTTGAGTTCGCCCATGAGGTCGAAGATTTGGGTTCGTTCCATCAGATGGTCCTCCGGAGGTTGTCGTAGCGGGCACAATCGGCGATCGGTGCATGACGGAGTGTCAGTGCGGCCGGCGTCATGATGTTGGCCGGTGGGGCGGGTTCACGTTGACGGGCCAGGATATTGAGAACGACATCGGCGGAATGGACGCCATGACCGAGCGCTTCGGCACAGGCCGCTTCCACCGCGGGCAGACCGTCAGTCAGCACCGCGTTGAGGATGTCGACCATCTGCCGATTGCCATCGTCGGTGCTGGCAAGCTTGCGCCGGATCCGCTCGATCGCAGCCGGCAGCACCCAGTCTTTGAAGGGAGCACCGTTGCGCAAGGCGCCGGGTTTGCGGGCGAGCACCGGCACATAATGCCAGGGGTCGTAGACGGTATCGCCGCGGCCAAAGGATCGCGGGTGCTCGGCAACGATGCGCCCATCCTGACGGATCACGATACGATCGGCATAGGCTTGAACCTCGACCGGTCGTCCGACTGCGCTGGCTGCGACGGAGTACTTGTTGTTGTCGAAGCGCACCAGGCAGGTCTTCGAGACCGATGCCGTCACCGCATGGAAGCCGTCGAAGCGGCCGGCATAGGGAACGAGTTTGGGGCGCTCGGCTTCGAACACGTCCCAGATCGTCTGATCGGTCAGCTCCGGATGGCGATGAGCCTTGGCGTAGGCGATGCATTTGTCGAGCAGCCAGGCGTTTAACTCGTCGAGGTTCTTGAAGCGCAGCCGCGGGGTGAAGAAGCGTTCGCGGACCAGCCCGACCTGGTTCTCGACCTGCCCCTTCTCCCAGCCCGACGCCGGCGTGCAGGCGACCGGATCGACCAGATAGTAGCTGCACATCTGCAGGAAGCGGCGATTGTAGAGACGGCCTTTACCGACGAAGATCGTCTCTACGGCGGTCTTCATGTTGTCGTAGATGCCGCGGGTGCAGGTGCCTTTGAACAGGGCGAACGCCCGGTCGTGGGCGTCGAACACCATCTCCTGCGTCTCTCGCGGATAGGCCCGCACGAACAGCATGCGGCTGTGACAGAGCCGGACATGAGCAGCCTTCACCATCACTGTGGTGCCGCTCAGCAGGACGACCTCGTGGCTCCAGTCGAACTGGTAGGCTTCGCCTGGTGCAAAGCTCAGCGGCACATACGCCGACGCTGTCGAGGTGCCGCGTTCCTTGCTCCACCGTCGTGCGTATCGACGAACCGCATCATAGCCGCCGACATAACCGAGGCCGCGAAGCTCTTCGAATATACGGATCAGCGTCAGCCGTTCCCGCGCCGACTTGCTCTCATTCCCTGCCAGCAACCGGTCAAGCTCGGCACTCCAGGCACCCATCTTCGGGAGCGGCTGCGTCTCGCGCTCATACCGGAACTCCGTCGCTTGAGAACGAATGACCTTGCGAACCACCTTCCGCGATACGCCAAGTTCTCGGCAGATCGCCTTGATCGGACGACCATCAACAAAGTAGGCGCGACGGATCTTACCAATCGTCTCCACCACCAGCATCCCAACCTCGGCTTCCATGACTCGATGGAAGCCACTGTGGACCCTTGTCCCGGGGTCCCGATTGGATGCCGATTACCCCGAATACGGGGTCCTTATTCCATGCCGAAACACAGATCAGTAGGACCACGGGCGGCAGGGTAACCAGCCAAGCCTCTTGGGCCTGATCGCCTGGGCTGCTGTATCTGGCGTTGATCGCCGTCAGAATATCGTCGCAGCCGCACCGACTTTTCCGCCTGGACGTGCGGCTTCTCGTTTCAGCTCGGCATCTAAGACATCAGCAGGGTCGCGGCGGCTCAAAGAGCCTAGAGCTTCGCAAAAAGTCGTAGACGTGGTTTGCTCGCGCGCACGTTGCGCCAGTCCAACTTAATCAATAGTGTCGGACGATTCCCGGGGGGCCGGAAATGACCGATTGGTACTTATGGGACGGTGAAAGCCAGCGCGGTCCGATGGATCGCCGCGAACTGGATAACCGTATTCAATATCATCCTAACCCAAGCCTTGTTCGCGTTTGGCGTCAGGGGTTTTCGGGGTGGCAGAAGGTTGAGGATGCGTTTGATGTGGCGCAGAAAAGCCCGTTGGCCCCCTCGACCTTCGAGCGGCCTTTGGAATCAACCGGCAGTTCAAAACGTCAGAACGTCGTTGCTCAACATTGGCGGGGCGAGTATCCGCTTGGGATTTCGTATTGGCTCATTGGCTTTATTGGCAACATTGCTGCGTATGTTGTCGTCGCAATAATTTCCGCTTTGATTGGTGGGGCAATCAACCCAATCGGCATCCTGCTTTTCTATATTTCGCTCTGGTCGTTCATTGTCTGTCTCGCGATATGGCAATCAGTAGGCATTTGGCGGTCAGCGCAACATAGGATCGATCAACGTGCCACCTTGAGCAAACGGGCTCCCTGGGCTGGGCTAGCCAAAGTTATGGTTTGCCTCAGTGTATTGCAGACAATCGGAGTCCTCGCAAAGACGGCTATTCCGCAAATCGCGGAGGCAACCCGTATTGCGTTTATGGATGATCCGGACATTCCCCCATATTCAATAAGAGTCATGGGCAACGGATCGGAAGCCGAGATATCTGGCGGTATCAAGTTCGGTCTCTCTGATGAATTCGAAAAGGTCCTAAATGCATCAAGGGGCGTGCGCGTCGTTCACCTCGACAGCATTGGTGGCCGTATTGGTGAAGGTCAGAAGCTCAACGCTCTTATCAAGACCCGCGGTCTCGATACTTATGTCGATGTAAAATGTTTGTCTGCTTGCACCTTGGCCTTCGTTGCAGGTCGAAACCGAATCCTGAAGCAGGGCGCCCGGTTAGGATTTCACAGAGGAGCTTTCGCTGGAGAAGATCAGATCGACGGTAGCCTAGAAAGGTCAATCTACGCAGCATCTGGCGTCAGCGTTGCGTTTGTCGATCGAGCTTTGGCGACAAAAAATGCCGACATGTGGCGACCTTCAGACGCGGATTTGGTGTCAGCAGGGGTCGTGACTAAGGTCACAAGCGGCGACGAGTACGCAATCGCTGGCGATGGTGGCAGGCTAGCACGCGAAGATTGGGATAAGGGGCTTCAAAAGGCCTCGCTGGTGTACAGAGTGATGAAGGAGAAGTATCCGCACTTGTATGGTGAGATACTCGACACGTTCATGGATGGCACGATCAAGGGAGCACCGCAGGCTCAAGTGATCGCAGAGGCTCGAACCAAACTAAATAATCTCATAAAGGCGCGCCTTCCTTATGCCGACGATGCTGTTTTGGTCGACTTTGGACGCCTTGTCGTTGACCAATATCGCGCGCTCCAGAGCCAAGACAAAGATGCCTGCTACCGATTTGCATCAGGCCAGGGCGATCAAAACGTAATTCGATTGATTCCCAAAGAACTCACAGAACGCGAACTGGAGTTAGATGCACGCATTATCTCCTCAAGCCGAACCCAATATGGCGCACCCAATAACGACAAGGCTTGGGAAAAAATCGTCTCGCGCCTTACCTCCAGGGGGTACTCAGCTAAAGACCTTCAGCTCTTGACGGGCACGGTTAACGCTGCTGACCACGCTCGTTACTGTGACTTGGCCATCGTACTCTACCAGGAGATAGGCAACTTGCCGTCTATTGAGGCTGCTGCGCTTCTTCGAGAGTTCTTCGCGCCGTCGTAGTTTGGATCGTCGCGTATGAACCCAGTCAGTCTCGGGGCGCGCGCCTGCGCCGTATTTCTTGCACTGGCGCTCATTTCCGAGCTCACGTTCGGTCATGGTTGTACCGGCCGCAGACTCAAATTTGAGAATTAGATACAGTCGGCCGCAGCGGCAAGCAACAATTTAGAATTCCCCGGAATTCCGATTTGCAGGCGCGCGTCGCAGGTGCGAGGAAGAACCCGCCTAACTGCTGAGAGGGGCCGCAGCAATCTTGGGTTCCCTTATTGCCGCATCTCGCTATAAAGTAGATCAGGGCACCGGCGCTGGCGAATTCGGCCAAGCGCTGTCAGTTCGGGGCGGCGGAAATTTCGAAAACAGAGGAATTGCGATTGCACTTTGACCGTGCGGGGCCTGTCCGCGGCGGACGTTTTTCATTTGATCACAGTTAGCTATGGCAGGATTTTCACAGGTATTCGATCAGGGCAATTTGCTGCGCGCCTATCGGTGGATACTCAGCAACCCAGAGCCGTTTTTCAAAGGGCATTTCCGCGCGGCGTATTCCGATTATGCGCTTTCGTCCGAGGCTAATCTAAAGTTCCTGAAGCGGCAGATTAGTCAGGAGCGTTTCACGCCGACACCGGCTTCTAAACTCTACCTCCCAAAGACATCCGGCATTTTGAGGCCAATTTCCCTTCTCACCGTTAACGACCAAATAGCCTATCAAGCGGTGGCAAACCTTGTTGCTGAAGCGGTCTTCAGAAAAACAAGAGCACGTTACCGTACTAACGTTTTTCAGCACCTATACGCGGGCAAAAGCTCTCGCTTCTTTTACTTGAAATGGCAGGACAGCTATCGTGCATATGCTTCGTATGTACGTTCCTATTATCACGCGGGCTATCAGTATGTGGCCAGCTTCGACCTGACAGCGTTCTACGACACGATTGATCACCACGTGTTGAGGACGCTTTTGCGAGACTTGCGCATTGATCACGATACCGTTGATTTTTTGATGCGATGTCTGCGCGAGTGGACCTGCGCGACCTGGAGTGACGGAAGAAAGCCCATCTACCATGAGCACGGCATCCCACAGGGACCGTTGTCATCGGGTATAATCTCGGAAGTCGTTCTGCGACACATTGATGATGCTGGCTTGCGCTCGGTCAGAGACATTCGCTACCTGCGCTATGTCGATGACATTAAGATCACGGCCAAGTCAGAGGATGCTCTTCGGCGCAGATTGGTGACCCTTGATCTGGCAGCCAAGGAAATTGGGCTGTTTCCGCAGTCCTCAAAGATTGCTATCCGCAAGATCAGTGATCCTGCCGAAGAAATTAAATCGGTAAGTCAGCCTCCTGAGCCATCGGTACTCAGGGGGAGCAGTCAAGAAACGATCAGGCGTCGTGTTCAGCTACTGGCCAATCGCGGCATACCAACGGATGTAACCCGCTTCAGATATGTCTTGGCGTCCCTTGCTCCGTCGGCAAAAACAAATGGCGTTTTGCTAAAAGTTCTTCGGCGTCAACCTCAATTGTCGGATACCCTGATCCGGCACTGGGGCAAATACAAAAAGCTGCCCATAAAACTATCCCAAGCCCTGATCGACTTGGTTTTGCAGTCTGAAATCTATCACGCGGTGAATGCGATGATACTTGACCTCCTTTTGGGTCGCGTGAACACCTCGCAAGAATTGGTGCTTTCAACGTTCGCTTACGAGCGTCTGTTTGCTGGACGGTATCGCAGCTCTTCCATTGCGCGGCCGCAGCCAACCTATAAAGTCGCGCTGGCGCGGTGGGCGTTGCTCTCGGGCCGTATGACCTATCGCGATTTTGAAACACTGCTATTCAGTGAACGGGATTGGTGGGTTCGGCAGGGGATGCTCCATCATCTTGACTCTGCCAAGTTTGGTAATCCTGGCTATGCTGCACTCCTGAATGCTTCCATGCGGGTAGACAACGACCCCGACTTTTCGAGGGCTGGTGCTGCGCTTCTCTTTCAATCTACCTTGCCGTTAACGAAACCCTACGACGATTGTGCTCTTTCAGCCCGTCTTCTCCTGAGAGCGACAAAGATTATACCCAAGGCTGGGCGAGCCCCAAGTCTAATTGGACCGATCCTTGCTTACGTTCTCGGTGTGCCGAAGACACCTTACGATTGGCAACGATTTTTCGGGCCAGACCATGCGGCAGCAGAACAAATCGCCATAAAGGCAAAGCAGCGGTTTGAGACAGACATCGACGCTTGCGTCGTATCGATTGACAGTTTCTGTGATGCTGCCATGCGGAAAATCTACCAGAAGCGGGGCCTGATCATGCCAGCGTATGGCGCCGCGGTCGGGGCATCATCACCAGCTTGGCTCCGAGCGTTACCCCTCTTGAAGGACGGGCTTTACGAGTTGCATCAGCTGCGCATCAAATCCTTCACAGCTCACCCGGTCCATACGAAAACAGGAACGGCCAATACCCGAATTAAGCACTCTCAATTTTATAGGGTGCGGAAGCTACTGGTTGCTGCCTTCCGCCAGCTGGAGGCGAGCATTGTGCCGTAGGTTGAAATAATACAAAAAGTGGGTACAAACCACACGTGACTGGCGCAAAATTATGCTTGTTTATCAACACGTAAGCTGAGTGCAGGCAGTACCCACCCAACTGTACCAGTCCAGTTGAATTGCCCCGCATAGATCTGACGTATTTGCGCCGCCTGGCGGGCGGTACCCACCCAACCAAGCGTGGGCAGCGGGCGCAACGACGTTGATTTGCATCAAGGGTACGACAGAAACAACGTCGATAACGGCAACGAGCCGCGAACGGTGCGGTGGCGCATTCGCCTCCCTCAATCAGCGGGGATCATCATGCCATGCTCCCGGCCTAACGATCCAAGCCGTCGCCTTGTTCTCAGCGCACTTGCGGCGCTCCCAACATTCTCCATGCCGGTCGTTGACAATGCGCAGGCGCAAACAACAACCGGGCAAGCACCCGGTCCGGCCGGGGGCGGCTTTTCATTCGCTGCGGTCGGCGATACCCGACCCATGATGTACCTCCCGTTGAAAGAAGGACAACCGGACCTCAGCAAGTTCTTCGTCGAGATGTTCGGGTTGGTCATGCCGGAAAAGGTCGCCGAGGCCGTCGTCGCGAAGGATGTGAAGATGATCTTCGATCCGGTCACAAAGGACCTGATCAAGATTGTCATGCCATTCGCATCCAAGACGGAAGTGATGACCCTGACGGTAGATAAGGGTTGGGTCACCGAGGCATCCGTTGAAGACGTGAAACTGCTCCCTGGAGTCCATCGGACGATGTTCCGGCTTCAGGGCGGCGAATGGGTGACCCGTGAAATCGTGAAGGACGTTCAATCCGGTCGCGCCAAATTCGTGGTGAATAGCGGTGACGCCGTCTGGTGGGGCAATCAGGGCTTGACTGTCAGCGAGAGCCCATACTGGAAGCGCGTGAATGATACGATGTTGAAGAAGCTACCCGCGCCGGATGACGAGATGCGCGCAGCCGGTCTGGATGGGCGCTTCTTCATGAGTGTGGGCAATCATGAGGTGTGGGCCGACCCGAAGATTGAGGGCGTTCTTTCGGCGGTGCCGTATCTGAGGAAATTCGGCGTCACGCCGGAAAACCTCATCTACAAATTCGATTTCAAGGGCACCCGCCTCATCTATCTCTGGAGTGGCAAGTACGACTACCGTTCGCCGTCGCTGTGGGACGCTGATCGGCCAAAATATGCCGAGCAGATGACCCAGCTTCAAAAGTGGATGGACGAGGCGAAGGCCAATGGCATTCGGAAGGCGTTTATCGTCTTCCATTATCCCGTGTTTGCGCGGTCAGGCTTGGGCCCGATCCCGGCTCCCGATAACCCGCACAAGGTGATTGCGTCGTATGCCAAGGACATGGAGGTGGTCGTATTGAACGGGCATGTCCACACCACGGAAATCTATGACGTAGATGGGATAAAGTATCTGATGTTGGGCGGTGGGGGCGCAGAACAAGACCCGATCCTGCCGGGGCGAACCAGCATCAAGGTGCCCGCTGACTATCCGCAGGACCTCTACTGGAAGGGCCAGCCTCCGCAAGAGGAGTACAACTACGTGCTGGTGGACGTCGAACCAGGCCAGAAGACGAAATTCACCCTCAATCGCTTCCGGCCGTGGTCGGCAGAGCCATTCGGGACCGAGGAACTCTTCAAGTGAGCAGGGCACCTGTGTTTACGGAGTGAGGTTCTGGCGACAGCTATTCTGATCATTCACGGCTTGGTCGCGGTCGCACTGCTTGGCGCGATAACACACCAGACTTTAGCGGCATGGGGATCGGCGGGCGCGCGACGCGGCTCGTTCTTTGGCCGCTTTCGTTCCATACCGTCAGTCACGTTCGCCAACGCCGTGGTCGTGCTGTACGCCATTTCCACGCTTCTGGGTGGGACCCTTTATCTTTATTTCCGTGTGGATGTCAGACCCGAATTGGAGCGTGCGGGTCACTGGCATGTCCTCGGCTTCTTCGACCTCAAGGAACATTTTGCAGCAATCGGGCTGGCGTTGCTGCCCGCCTACTGGGTCTGCTGGCGCCGGCCGCTTGCCAACGAACCTGCTCAGACGCGCACGGCGCTCACCTCGATACTTGCCTTCATCATTTGGTGGGGCTTTCTGTCCGGTCACGTCGCTAACAACATCATGGGTTTCGGCTCATGACTTCATCAGCCCCGTTCCGCCGCTTTGCATTCGCATTCGGGACCACGTTCGCGGTCCTCTACGTGGTCGCGCTCGCAAGGGACCTTGCTCTTTTCACCGTTTTCCCGTCGCTCGGCATCGTGCTCGCGGGCACGCATCACTCGCGAGACGTTGCTGACCCTGCGATGGGATTTCTGGCTCCAGCGATGTACTGGTACGGGTGGGCCGCGACGGCCGCGCTCGGGGCACTGATCGTCGCTCTCGTTGTTGCGTCGTTCGCCGAACGCTTGGCGCGATACGTTTGGCCGGGATGGGTGTGGGTCATTCCTGTCCTCTCGATGATCGCTTGCGTCTATCTCACTCTGCCTTGGTTTCGACTTTAGCTTGGTTCCTCGGCCGCATCGCGTCCAGCCTTCCCGAGGAAATTCGAGCGCAACAATCGTTGGGGATCTCATGTCGAACGTAAGCGTAGCGCCGAGGCCCTTTGGATTGTTTGTACGGAGTCTTGAGAGCACCGCTAGAAGAGTCATCTTCTGCAAGGGTGCTCATAATGGACGACCAATCTGACGACATAAGACGACCGTTGTCACCACGTATCGAAGTGTATGCTGGTGCAGGTCGCAAGCGCTGGCCGGACGATTTGAAGGCGCAGATTGCCGCCGAAAGCCTCGAGCCGGGTGCGGTTGTCACGGATGTCGCCCGTCGTCATGGCTGCCGGCCCCAGCAGGTGCATGACTGGCGGCGCCGGGCGCGGTTGGGCCAGTTGGTGCTTCCGGCGTCGGCGGACACGCTGTCGTTCGTGCCGGTGGTATCGGAATCGGCGTTGCCGGCGACCGCAGAACCGTCCGGGTCGCCGGAAGCCGCCGTTGTGACGGTCGAGTTCCAAGGGGCGCGCGTAGAGGTGCGCGGGACGCCTGGCCTTGCTGTGCTGAGTGATGTGTTCCTAGCGCTCCGACGGACACGTCCATGCTGACAATGCCCGCGAGCCTCATGATTTACGTGGCGACGCAACCTGTGGACTTCAGAAAAGGTGCGGAGGGCTTGGCGCTGTTGGCGAAGGAGACGCTGGGCCATGACCCGATGAAGGGCGTAGCGGTGGTGTTCCGTGCGAAGCGCGCCGATCGGGTGAAGATTGTCGTCTGGGATGGCAGCGGCCTTGTGATGTATTGGAAGCGGCTCGATGGCAGCGGCTTCAAATGGCCTCCCATCGTGGCCGGCGTGATGCGGATGAATGCCGCCCAGTTGTCGGCGCTTCTGGCCGGCATGGATTGGACACGCATGCACGCGCCTCGAATCCCGCAGCCGAAAGCGCTTGCGTAAAAATACAAATCTTCGCTGCATCACGGCGCGAAGCATGGCAAGCTCGGGCCATGAGTGATTTGCCCGATGAGCTGCCGAGCGATCCAGCCGAGTTGCGTGTCTTTGCCGCGGCTCTGCTGGATCGCTGCGCCAGGCTCGAGCGGTTACTCAAGCTTGCGAAAGATGCGCAGTTCGGTCGATCCTCGGAAAAGCTGGACGCTGATCAGCTGCAGCTTGTTCTGGAGGACATCGAAGAGGCCGTCGCGGCCCTCGAAGCCACCGAGGATCGCGCCAATCCCAGAGTTTGCGAGAAGAGGACGGCCGAGCGCAGAACCAACCGTGGTCAGCTGCCGGAGCATTTGCCGCGCATCGTGGAAACCCTGATGCCGGCCGAGACCTGTTGCCCGTCTTGCGCGGGCGACCTCTTTGAGATTGGTCGGGATGAGAGCCAGAGGCTGGACGTCGTTCCGGCGCAGTATCGCGTCATCGTCACCCGCCGGCCTAAGCTCGCCTGCCGCGCCTGTCACGGCGTCGTCCTCCAGTATGCTGCTCCCGAGCGACTGATCAGGGGAGGATTGCCCACCGAGCGGCTGGTCGCGCATGTGATCGACGCGAAGTATCATTGGCATTTGCCGCTTTACCGCCAGGCGCAGATGCTGGCGACGCACGGAATAGCGCTGGACCGTTCCACGCTCGCCTTCTGGGTCGGCTATGCCGCCCAGGAACTGAAGCCGTTGTGGCATCGGCTGCGCCAGCTTCTGCTCGCCTCCTCGAAACTCTGCGTCGATGAGACCCCGGCGCCGGTGTTGGACCCGGGCCGCGGCAGAACGAAAACCGGCTACTTCTGGGCGCTGTCGCGCGACGACAGGCCCTGGGCCGGGCCTGATCCACCTGGAGTGGTCTATGCCTATGCACCGGGCCGCGGCGCCGTTCATGGCTTGCGGCTGCTTGAGGGCTATCGCGGCATCATCCATTGCGACGGCTATCAGGCCTACAAGACCATGACCCGAGAGACGCGTGCGGACGCCCTGTCCGGGACGCTCGCCTTCTGCTGGTCGCATCTGCGGCGGCAGTTTGTGAAGATCGAACGGGAGGTGGCGCCAGCGCCAGCTCCGGTTGCCCGCGAGGCTCTCGAGCGTATCGCCCAGCTTTATGCGATCGAGAAGGCTCTCCGCGGCCGATCTGCGGACGAGCGCCACGCCGGCAGGCAGGCGCATGCCAGGCCTCTGGCCGCAGCCTTGAAGCAGTGGTTTGAGGCCAAGCTTGATCACCTTGCACAGAAGAGCGACACGGCGAAGGCTTTGCGCTATGCGCTGCGGCATTGGAACGGCCTGACGCTATACCTTGATGACGGGCGCATCGAGATGGATACCAATGCGGTCGAGCGAGCGATGCGGCCGATCAAGCTCAACGCCAAGAACTCCCTTTTTGCCGGCTGCGACGAGGGCGCCGAGAATTGGGCAGTTCTGGCTTCGTTAATCGAGACCTGTAAGCTCAATGGCGTCAGTGCCGAGCACTGGCTCGCTGATGTTCTCGCGAAGCTCGTTAATGGCTGGCCTGCGGCGCGACTGGACGAACTGCTTCCCTGGGCATCGACCTATACGATGCATGCGCTCGATCCGAGACTGGCAGCATGAGCCTTAACACGACCGTCGTCCGGATCAGGGTAACCCTCAAGGACGTGAAACCGGAGGTGATGCGGTGTCTTGTCGTACCGATCACTTTACGTCTTGACCGGCTGCATCTGACGCTTCAGGCGGCGTTTGGCTGGACGAATAGCCATCTCTTCGAGTTCCTAGCCGGCGGCGGCCGTTGGGGTATCCCTGATCCCGATGGAGATTTTGACCCTCAGCCCATCGATGCCCGCAAGACGCGGCTCTCCAATATCGTTCAAGAGACCGGCGCCAAGACGATCCATTATCTCTACGACTTCGGCGACAGCTGGGATCACGTGATCAAGCTTGAAAAGTGGTTCGACAACACGACAACGGAAGGACTTCCCCTCTTGCTCGAGGCCGCCGGCCGTTGTCCTCCGGAAGATGTCGGTGGTGCGTCAGGCTATGCCGAATACCTCGACGCCATCAGCGAGCCCACCCATCCGGAGCACGAACAAATGCGCCTCTGGGGCCCCGAGCAGTTCGATCCCAACGTCATCGACCGCAAGGCGCTTGAGGCGGCGGTCAACGCATTGTCCGACATATGGAAGCCGCGACGACGCGCTACGCGGACAAAGTAGGCGTCAAGCATCAATCAAAAGGGCCGCAGAGCTACGCTTACTGTCGAACTCCGATCTCGCGTTGTCGATTGCGCTTGGTGTCGGTCTTGCGGCCGCGACGGGCCTCCGGGTGTTCCTGCCGATGCTGGTTGCCAGCGTGGCCGCTTACTCGGGTTCGCTTGCTTGGGGCGACGGTTTCGCGTGGCTTGGAACACCTGCCGCAATGCTGATGTTTGGCGTGGCCGCGCTCCTGGAGGTTGCTGCGTATTTCATTCCCGGCGTGGACAATTTGCTCGATGTCATCGCCGCGCCTGTTGCCGTGATCGCCGGAGCCATCGTGTCGGCGGCGACCATGGCAGATCTTCCACCGATGATGAAATGGACGGCCGCCATCGTCGCGGGTGGCGGCGCGGCCGGCATCGTGCACGGCGTCACCGCGGCTCTGCGGGCCAAATCGACAGTCATGACGGCCGGCCTCGGCAACTCGACCGTCGCGACCGCCGAATTGGGAGGTGCGCTCCTCGTCTCAATTCTTGCCCTGGCCGCGCCGGTAGCCGCATTCGCGATCGTCATTCTGATGCTCTGGCTGGCGATACGTTTGATCCTGCGCTTGCGGAGATCAGTTCCTCGCAAGGATGCACCGGGATGACCGCGTGACCGCTCGTGCTGCTACCCTACCCACACCACGATCACCACCACCACTCGCGCCTGACCGCCGCATTGGCTGCCGATTCACAGGAAGAAAGGGCCTGGGGAGATCCCCGAATTGGGCGCTTCTCCATCGACAACTAATGATTGCCGTTGCTGGCGGCATCCAACACGGTTTAGACTGACCTTAGGAACACATCGCGGAGATGTGCCATGCGTCGGATTTGGTCCGAATTCCTTTCATTCGCATTTTTCATCAGCGTAGGAATGCCCTCGGGCAGTTGCGTAGCACAACCGGTCATTGACGCCGAAGTCGTGCTCCAAATTTGCCAAGCGTTCTCGAAAAAGTCCGCCGAGAACATGCCAGCGATCATTTTACCGGAAGCTGGCAAGTCGTTCATTGAAATTTATGGCAGGCTCTCCGGCTTACTTGAAGGCTGTTTGTCAGCGACCGAGACCAGCCGCAATTCAGGTGGCGTCACTTTTCTGGTCCAGAATACCCGTTACGACAGCGTCTGGTACTTTTCCACTGACGAGGGATCGATCCGACGTATTAATATCGAACGATATAAACCAGTTACTTTGGCCGATGACGAGTTATGGCAATCTCCATTTGCCATTGCAGCAGCATCCCAGGCCACTCTTGGTATAGCAGGTCTATTAGCGGGAACAGCCGAAACAGACTCTACAGCTCCCATAACTAAAGGTGGGCCGCCCAAAGCGATAGCCCCGCCGTCCGAGCCATATACCGTGGAGTTCTTCTATGCGACGGACCGAAAAGAGTCCTCTGACGCAATAGAGTTCGAGGGACGCACCAGCACCCAGACAAGCGACGGTTCTACCTATAGCTCGAACGGTTGGACAGCTGTTAGCGGCTACACGGGAGAGCGCAGCCATGATCTTAGCTTCGGTGCCATTCGGGTTCGCGTCCCGGAAGGGCATCATATTGGAAGGATAGAATTGCCATCGAACAGGAGAATCTTTGGCATTACCTTCTCAAGGGATGGCCCTGATCCCAAGAAGCATTTTACGATCCGCAGCATCGCAAAAACGAGCGAAGATCAGTGGATCAAATCGCTATCGTCGACCAAGAAAAAGAAAGCCCTAATATTCGTGCATGGGTTCAACACCAAATTTCGAGACGCCGTCTTTCGCACAGCCCAGATAATTTGGGATCTTCAATTCGGCGGTACTGCAGTTTTGTTCTCGTGGCCGTCTCGTGGCGAGATAGCGGACTATCTCTATGACAAAGACAGCGCGCTTAGTTCACGTGTAGCACTACTCCGCGTGATAGATAACCTTCGCAAAGCAAAATTCGAAACCGTCGACATCATAGCCCACAGCATGGGCAACCTGATTGTAGTGGATGCATTGTCAACTACTGCGGCAACAAAATCGCCTACTGTGATTGCTCAACTGGTTATGGCCGCGCCGGATGTTGACCGCGACATGTTCATTCAGGAAATTCCGCGAGTTGCAAAGGTCGCCAAAGGCTTAACACTCTATGCATCTAAGAACGACAAGGCCCTTCAGCTTTCGAAACGAGTTGCTGGCAGGATTCCTCGCGCTGGAGACGTACCGGAGTCCGGGCCGATTATCATCAAATCCGTATCGACCATCGACGTTAGCGCTATCGGAGACGAATTGTTCGGGCTCAATCACAACACATTCGCTACAACCCGAAACGTTTTGAATGATCTTAAAATACTCCTTGAAACCGGCGCACCACCGCCTAGGCTAACTGAAGTTCGCGGCGTTCCCGAGCCTCCCCAAACAGCCTCTTATTTCCGATATGCGCCTTAACTTAGAGTGCTAACGCGCTGGCGACGAGGCGCATCATTTTCGGCAACTATCCCGAGAAGGAATGACGGTGACAGTGCACCAAACTCTCGACGCGGGGAGGGCCCTGTCCGCAACGCTGCTCAAGGCCAATTTTGTGCGCTGTCACCGTAGCTCCTTAGGTCGCAATGCGATATCGGTAGCGAGCCAAGGACGTTGATGGAAAAGCAAGCTGGGCGAGAACGATCGTGAGTTTCTTCGAGCGTCTCAAGACAGAAGCATCCGTTGAGTGGCGGGCCTACACCGAGCATCCCTTCACGGACGGATTGGCAGACGGCTCGCTCCCCGAAGCGGCGTTTCGTCACTACCTGGTTCAGGATTACCTGTTCCTCATCGAGTTTGCGCGCGCGTACGCGCTCGCGGTCTACAAGTCGCCCAGACTTGCCGACATGCGTGAAGCCGCGGCCGGCCTTTCGGCCATCCTCGATGTCGAGATGAACCTGCACGTGAAGCTCTGTGCCGGTTGGGGTCTATCCCCGTCCGATCTTGAACAGGCCCCGCCGGCCGCCGAGATGCTGGCCTATACACGCTACGTGCTCGACGCTGGAATGCGCGGCGATCTGTTGGCACTCAAGGTGGCGCTTGCCCCCTGCGTGATCGGGTACGCGGAGATCGCAACGCGGCTCGCCTCGCGACCCCAAGCGGACGCTGCGACGAACCCCTATCGCATCTGGATCGCCGAATACGCCGGCGCGCCGTACCAGGAGGTCGCTGCCAGAGCGCGGGCGCACATGGAGCATCTCGCCGATCTCTATGCCACGCCGGCCCGCGAGGCCGAGCTGATCGCGATCTTCAAGGAAGCCACCCGGCTCGAGGCAGATTTTTGGGAGATGGCCTGGCGCGCGGGCTAAAGCGCGATGAGATTGGGATGAATCGTCATCGCGCTTTAGGTTGTTGTTTGAGCATGATCTTTTCGGAAAACCGCTTCGCACTTTTCCGGATCATGCTTTAGCGTGCTGAATAGCGGTCCCGGCAATCGTTTGGGCTCATGACCTGAAGGTCATGCGATGACGGGAGGGCGAACGGCCTCTACAAAATCTGGAAGTGCCGCCCCTACCTCACCCCCGCCACCATCACGACCACCACCGGCAACGTCACCGCCGCCAGCAACGTCCCCAGCGCCACCGCGCCTGACACCGGGTTCACCAGCCGCTGATACTGCGCGGCAAAAATGTAGGCGTTGGCGCCGGTCGGCATCGCCGCGAACAGTACGATCACGCCGGCAGCATTCGGCGGCAGGCCGAGCAGTTTTGCCAGCACGAACGCTGCCGCGGGCATCGCCACCAGCTTGAGCGCGCACATCACCAAAATGCTGAGCTTCTCGCCCTTCACCTCGAAGCGGAACAGGTTGATGCCGAGCGCGATCAGGGCGGCTGGCGATCCCGCCTGCGCGAGCAGCTCGACCGTCCTGTCGACGACGGGATTGAGCCCGAGGCCGGTGAAGCGCCACACCACGCCGAAGCCGATCGCCAGCATCAAGGGGTTGCGGGAGAGATCGGCGAGCACGGGGCGGATCACCGACAGCGGCGAGCCCGTGCGCTTGCGGCTGACGAGCTCCATCTGCAGGATGCCGCAGAGCCAGAGCAGCGGCGTGTTCACCGACAGGATCAGCGCCATCGGCCCCGCTCCCTCGTTGCCCAGCGCCGAGAGCACGAGCGGAATGCCGAGCATCACGATGTTGCCGTAGACCGAGCCGATCGCGAACACGACGCCGTCCTCGCGGTCCTCGCGCCGCGCGCGCAGCAGGGCCGAGAGGATCAGCGCCGCGATCCAGGTGAGCGCGAGCGCGCCGTAATAGGCACCCCACATGCGCCACGGGCTGACGTCGGGGAATTCCGACACGACGATGGTGCGGAACAGCAGCGCAGGGATCGCGATGCTGAAGGCGAATTCGCTGATGCCCTTGTGCGCGGTCTCCGAGACGAAGCGGAACAGCACCGAGGCATAGCCCGCCGCGATCAGGGCGAACACCGGCGCGACGATCAATACGGTGGCCATGCGCCCCTCAACCTCACGGGGATATGGCCTCACCACCCCACGCGCCCTCGATGGTGCCATCATGCCCCTGTTTTGCCCGACGTGTCAAACGGATTTCGTAAAATCCGCAAAGGTTGCGAAATTCGCGAGGCAGCCCAGTGCCATGGCTACTGTGCATGGGGTTGTTCTCGAATTTTTGCCCGACCGACCCCACCGCCGTCATCCCCCGCGAAGGCGGGGGATCCAGTACGCCGCGGCTTATCGGGGAACATCAGGCGTCTCGGAGTACTGGGTCGCCCGGTCAAGCCGGACGACGACAGCGGAGGAGATGGCGGGCTCCGTCAACCACGGCACCTGCGCCACGGCCCCGCCGCTGTTGCCGAGAGCGCACAGCGGCCCGTTTTCGCTTCCCCCCTCGGTTGCCAACCAACCGCCGTTCACCCACTATTCCCTCCTGTTCGACATTTGGGGGGAACGATGCCGGTGTTTCGCTTCAGACAATCCATGGCTGCCGCAGGCCTCGCGCTTGCGCTGGCCGTCCTGGTCCAGCCAGGCTCTGGCTTTGCCTACACGCCCGAGCAGCAGCAGGCCTGCACGCCGGATGCGATGCGGCTGTGCGGCGAGTTCGTTCCGAACGTCGACGCCATCACCGCCTGCATGATCCAGAGGAAGTCGCAGCTCTCGCCGCAATGCGCGGTGTTCTTCCGCCGCGGCCCGGAGCGGGGCGAGGCGGCCGCGCCGCGCGCCGGCAGGCCGACCAACGTCGCGCCGAGAAGCGCCTCGACGACCTCGAAGAAGAAGCCGGCGGCGAAGGCAAGCAAGAAGAAGAAAACCGACGAGGGCTGAACGCGGCTAGCTGCGTTCCTCGCTTGAAACCTTGTGATGCCCGGGCGCTCCCCCGGGCATTTGCATTCCGTGCTCCGCTTGTGACCGATGTCACGCAGGCTTGCCGTTCCCGGGGCGGAACGACTCCCGCCCTCAGCCTCGCGACAGCTTCCGGACTCCTTTTGTTCGCGCGAGCGCCGCGCGGATTTGCGGTCCTTACGGACGCGCGCGATGGAAAAGAGTCGGTCGAAGGTTTGCGCGGGCAGGTTGCATTCCGGTTGGCCCGCCGCGCTGCTCAAAAAGCGCACAGGCGCTTGCATTACAGGCGTTTCATTGCAGTTCGCGTCTCGTCGCTCCCGGCAGTGTGACTCAAAAGCCAACACGTCTTGTTATTTCGTGGCGGCGACGCAACTCCCGATAAATTTTTCTTTCCCGAATCAGCGGGGTGATTCATTTTCGTGGCCTGGGGTCAATCTGGGAGGCCGAAGGTATGAACGTTATTGTTTTTGCATCGCGTAAAGGCGGCTCGGGGAAGAGCACCCTGGCTGCACATCTCGCCGCGCAGATCAAGGCGACCAAGCCCATTCTGCTCGTCGATGCGGATCCGCAGGGCTCGCTCACGCTGTGGCACAAGCTGCGTGGCACCAACGAGCCGCCGATCAAGGCGGCGGTGAACTCCGTCAGCGGCATCGTCTCCGCTGCCAAGCGCGACGGCTATGAATGGGTGTTGATCGACACGCCGCCGAACCTGTCGGCCGTCGTCGACGACGCGATCAAGAATGCCACCATGGTCGTCATTCCCGCCCGTCCCGGCGTGTTCGACGTCAACGCGGTGCAGGAAACCATCCAGATGTGCCGTGCGGCGCGCAAGCCCTATGCGGTCGTGCTCAACGGTGCGCCGGCCAAGCGCGACGAAGCCGAAAGCCCGATCGTCACCATCGCCCGCGAGGCGCTGGCGAAATTCCGCGCTCCGGTGTGGGGCGGCCAGATCACCAACCGTTCGGATTTGCTGATGGCGCTGAGCCACGGCGAAGGCGCGCGCGAGTATCAGGCCGAGAGCCGCGCGGCCCAGGAAATCGCAAGGCTGTGGGCGGCGATCGAGCGTTCAGTGAAGGCTATTCGCGGCACGGCGTCGGCGTCCGGCGCAATGCACAAGCAGGCAGCATAATTTCACACATCACTCCCCGGACGACGAACGCGCGGATGCCCGCGCGTTTTGCGTTTCTGCCTTCGCCCGTCATTCCGGGATGGCGCGCAAGTGCCAGGCCCGGAATCTCGAAATGAAAGTCACGCCACCATCAGCATGTAGAACACGATGACCGGCGACAGGGTCAGGATCACCGACCAGATGCCGACGGCCCAGAGAATGTCCCCGGTGGTAAAGTTCTGCTGTGTGGCGTCGTAATGCGACGCCGCCTCGTTATGACTATTCACAAACGCCCCCGCGATTTCTTCGCTTATGGGCGTGGACGATAGGCGGGATGCTTTAAGATTCCGTCCCGCAGGCTCCTGCGCTTTTCCAGCGCATTTGCCACCACGGATTAACCATCCGCGCGGCGCGCCGCCGTCAGGTGAGCCAGATCCGAAACAGCAGCACCGGCATCAGGCCGAGCACCACCGCCCAGAATCCGAACGACGACACCACGAGAATTCCCTGCAAAAGATCGGCGGGCGCGAACTGGCTTGCGGCCGTAGGCCGGTTGCGATTCCCCATTGGATATTCCCCCTTCGGTAGACTTTGAGGGAAACGATAGGCGCCCTTGCGTAAACGAGACGTGGATGCGCCATGGGGCAGTAGCGAACGGAATTCGCGCGCGGTTAACCACGGCGCCTCTTATCCTCTCCCCTTGCGGGAGAGGGTGGCTCGCCGCGTAGCGGCGAGACGGGTGAGGGGTCTCTCCTCACGGGCAGTCTTGCGCGTGGACAGAGACCCCTCATCCGGCGCTTCGCGCCACCTTCTCCCGCAAGGGAGAAGGTGCAGCGTGCTTGGGGAGAGAGTGACTACGCCGCGACTTTCATCCGTCGCGCGATCTCGCGATCGATTGTCGCCGCGAGCTCGCTGCTCACCTCCACCATCGGCAGGCGCACCTCGGGGCTGTCGATCAGGCCGCTGCGCCACAGCCAATACTTCGCCGGCGCCGGGCTCGGCTCTGCGAATAACAACCGCGTCAGCTCCGCGATCTCATTCCAGCCCGCCTGCGCGGCATCGTGGTTGCCGCGCTTGTGCTCGCTATAGATCGCCGCGAACGCCGCGGTCTCGACATGGGCCGACAACACGATGCCGCCGTCGGCACCGTCGGTGAGCGCCTCGAGATAGTTTGCGTCCTCGCCGGTCAGCACCCGAAAACCTTTCGGGCGGTCGCGCAGCAGCGCGATCGATTGCTCGCGGCTCGCGCCGCAATCCTTCAGCCCGACGATGTTGGGATGCTCGGCAAGCCGCAGCATGGTCTGGTTGGTGATGTTGACCGCGCAGCGATAGGGAATGTTGTAGAGCGCGAGCGGCCAGGCGGCGTGATCGGCGAGCGCCTCGAAATGCGCCGAGAGCCCGCGCTGCGATGGCCGCACGTAATAGGGGCTTGCGATCAAATAGCCGTCGATCGGCCAGTCCGCGGTCTCGTCGAGGCGATCCTTCAGCCGCGCCGTGTCTGCGCCCGACAGGCCGAGGCAGATCGGGATGCTGCGGCGGCCCGCCGCCATCTCCTCGCGCACCACGGCAACGAGGCGCTCGAGCTCGGCTTCGCGCAGGGTCATGCCTTCACCCGAGGTCGCCCCCAGGATGAAGCCGTCGATAGCCTGTCCGCAGTAATGCCGGGTCAGCCGCCGCAGCGAGGTCTCGTCGAGCTTGCCGCCTTGAAACGGCGTCACCAGCGGCAGCCACAGGCCGTGCAGTTGATCGCGTAGTCCGGTCATGTTCCATCTCCTTCTCGGGAAAAAACCTGAGACGGAGGGCACATGAAAAAACCCCGTCCAGGTGGCGGGGTTTTCGGGATTGGCTCGCGATGACGAAGTCAGCCTAGCGCGCGCACCATTCCGAGGTCCCCGGATGGGGGCCTTTTTTCGAAACGAGGGCGCACGACTTCGTGATCATGGGCAAATGATGCGGGGTATGCCTGGAACTGTCAATACACGCGGAGGGCGAAAGCCGAATGACAAGAAAAAAAGCCGGGCCCAAAGAGCCCGGCTTAGGTATTGGCCACGTGAGGCCGACACAATCACCTTCCAAGAGGGATTACTGAACTCCCGCGCCACTGGAGGAGGGGGACAAATGCGCAACGCGAAGGCTCAGCGTACAAACAGTATGGGCTTCTCCAGCGCCATGCAGCAACAGCCGAGGCCGCATGTCAGACATGCGGAAATCAGGACGGCCAGCGCTGCGCCTTGCTGACCACGAAGTCGCGGAACACCTGCACGCGCGCGACCGTCTTCAACTCCTCGGGATAGACGAAGTAGGTGTCGAGCTGGATCGAATCGGACTCGCCGAACAGTTGCACGAGGCGGCTCTGCTCTTCGACGAGATAGTCGGGCAGCGCGGCGATGCCGAGGCCCTGCTGACAGGCGCGGACGAGGCCGAGGATGTTGTTGACCTTGAAATAAGCCTCGCGCGGACCCGAGCCGTTGCGCGCAGCTTCGACCAGCCAGTTGCGGTTCTGAAGATGCGGCGCGAAGTTGCCGTCGGAGAGCGTGATGATGCGGTGGGAGTCGAGCTCCTCCAGCGTGCGCGGCGTGCCGAAGCGCTTGATGTATTCCGGCGAGCAATAGGCGTGGAAGCCCATCGCGAACAGCTTGCGCTGGATGAGATCAGGCTGCGTCGGTTTGCGGGTGCGGATCGCAACGTCCGCCTCGCGCATCGACAGGTCAAGCTCCTCGTCGGTGACGATCAGCGAGATCCGGATCTCCGGATAGAGCGCGGTGAACTCGCCGAGCCGCGGGATCAGCCAGTTGATGCCGACGCCGGGCGTGGTGGTGATCTTGAGGTCGCCGCTCGGCCGCTCGCGGCTGTCGGTCAGTTTGGCGCGCGCCGCCTGAAGCTGCATGAACACGTCATGCGCGGTGCGGAACAGGAGGTCGCCCTGCTCGGTGAGGATCAGGCCGCGGGCGTGGCGGTGGAACAGCGAGACCGAGAGCTCCTGCTCCAGCGCCGAGACCTGGCGTGACACCGCCGATTGCGACAGGCCGAGCTGCTCGCCCGCATGCGTGAAGCTGCCTGCTTCCGCCGCCGCGTGAAACACCTTCAGCTTGTCCCAGTCCATGTCTGTAAATCCGTCGCGTGTTCGAGGCATGATCGTTATTCCGCTGCAGCGCGCTCGCTGGCGCGCAGGGACAGGAATCGTTCGGCTTCGAGAGCTGCCATGCAGCCGAGGCCCGCGGCCGTGACCGCCTGACGGTAGGTCTCGTCGGCAACGTCGCCGGCGGCGAACAAGCCGGGCACCGAGGTCGCGGTCGAGTTCGGGGCGACCTCGACATAGCCCGACGGTTTCAGCTTGACCTGGTCTTTCACGAGCTCGGTCGCCGGCGCATGGCCGATGGCGATGAAGATGCCGTCGGTCTTCACGTCCTTGAGCGCGCCGGTCTTGACGTTCTTGAGGCGCACATGGGTGACCTTGTTCGGGTTCTCGGTGCCGCAGATCTCGTCGACGGCAGAGTCCCAGATCACCTTGATCTTGGGGTGCTTGAACAGGCGCTCCTGCAGGATGCGCTCGGCGCGGAAGTGATCGCGGCGATGCACGATGGTGACCTGCGAGGCGTGGTTGGTGAGGTACAGGGCCTCCTCGACCGCGGTATTGCCGCCGCCGACCACCATGACGTCCTTGTTGCGGTAGAAGAAGCCGTCGCAGGTGGCGCAGGCCGAGACGCCGCCACCCTGGAACTTCACCTCGGACGGCAGTCCAAGCCAGCGCGCCTGTGCGCCGGTGGCGAGAATCACGCTGTCGGCGAGATAGACGTCGCCACTGTCGCAGGTGAGGCGGAACGGCCGCTGCGAGGTGTCGAGCTTGATCACCAGGTCGGAGACGATCTTGGTGCCGACATGGACCGCCTGCTTCTCCATCTGTTCCATCAGCCAGGGGCCCTGGATCACGTCGGCGAAGCCGGGATAGTTCTCGACGTCGGTGGTGATGGTGAGCTGGCCGCCCGGCTGGATGCCCTGGATCAGGATCGGCTCGAGCATCGCCCGCGCGGCGTAGATCGCCGCGGTGTAGCCGGCGGGGCCGGAGCCAATGATGACGACCTTTGCATGAACAGGAGCGGACATTTCGATGGACGCCTTTCACGGGGGATTTGCAGCGCGGGCGCGGAACGTGCCGGGAGGCCTCGCGGAGGCGCTGAAATATCAGAGCTAATCTAAGCCTTCTGGTGAGCCATGCAAGAATTGCATTCCCTGTCAGCGGATTTTTCCAACACGGAACAAAAGTCGATTGCGCTGCACGCGCAATAAAATTGCGCTGGCCGCGCGGACTGGGTATGAGGATTGCGACAAACCACCCAATACCGCCGCAAAGGCCAGGAGTTCCAATCACGTGTCGCGGAACCTAGACGAGATCGACCTGAAAATTCTGACCGAAATCCAGGCCGACGGTCGAATCACGAATGTCGAGCTGGCCAAGCGGGTCGGCATCTCGCCGCCGCCGTGCCTGCGCCGCGTCCGGACGCTGGAGGAGGAAGGCTATATCCACGGCTACCGTGGGCTCCTCGACGCCCGCAAGCTCGGCTTCGACGTCACCGTGTTCGCCGCCGTGCACCTCTCCAGCCAGGCCGAGGCGGATTTGCGCGCCTTCGAGGAGTTCGTCCGCGCCGAGCCCTTGGTGCGGGAATGCTGGATGCTATCGGGCGAGGTCGATTTCATCCTGAAATGCGTCGCCCCCGACATGGCGACCTTCCAGGATTTCGTCACGCACCTCACCGCCGCCCCGCACGTGCGCAACGTGCGGACCTCGCTGGTGCTGCATAATTCGAAATACGAGGCCGCCGTGCCGCTGGACGTGAAGGGAAGAAGGTAGGGCGCAAGCCTGTTGGACCCGTCATCCTTTCGAGGCTCGCCGAAGAGGCGAGCACCCTCAGGGTGACGGTGAAAGAGCGGCCCGCTAAAACAAAAAGGCCGCGCATCGCGCGGCCTTTTGAACATTAGCGCAGCGGGAAAACCCTACCGCCACTCCACCTTGGTAATCTCGTACGCCTTGGCGCCGCCGGGCGTATTCACCTCCACGGAGGCGCCCTTCTTCTTGCCGATCAGCGCGCGGGCGAGCGGCGAGGTGATGGAGATACGGCCCTTCTTGGCGTCGGCCTCGACCTCGCCGACGATCTGCCACACCGTCTTCTTCTCGGTGTCCTCGTCGACCAGCGTCACGGTGGCGCCGAACTTGATGGTGTCGCCGGAGAGCTTCGAGATGTCGATGATGTCGGCGCGCGCGAGCTTGTCCTCGAGCTCGGCGATGCGGCCCTCATTGTGCGACTGCTCTTCCTTCGCGGCATGATATTCCGCGTTCTCCGACAGGTCTCCGTGCGAGCGCGCCTCGGCGATATGCTCGATGATCCGCGGACGGTCCACGGACTGGCGCTGCTTCAATTCTTCCCCGAGCGCGACAAAGCCGGCCTGGGTCATCGGAACCTTTTCCATCTCTTCTCTCGTCCTTCGGCTTCGCGCCCCCGCAAACGGAGGGGCGCGGCAACCTTGATTCGTCGCTATGTCCGGGGCTGAGCACGCGGCCACGGAGGGTTATGTGGGTCTGGCGCCGGAACAGAACAACCACATGGCCGGACAGTTCCTCCGGCCATTGTGGCTTCATTGCCAATCACTTAGCGGAAAGGCTGAGCTTTCCGCGCCCGCGATCAGGTTTCCGAAAAGTAGCTCTGCAGGGTACGAACCTCAAGGTCCCCGCCCAGATAGGCGCGGATGCCCTGCGCGGCCGCCACGGCCCCGGAAAGAGTGGTGTAATACGGCACTTTATGCAAGAGGGCCGCGCGCCGCAGTGAACGGCTGTCCGCCAGCGCCTGCGGGCCTTCCGTGGTGTTGAAGACGAGCTGGACATCGCCATTGGTGATGGCATCGACGATGTGCGGCCGCCCTTCCAGCACCTTGTTCACCTTCTCGGCCGGGATGCCCTCGTCGGTGAGGAAGCGCGCCGTGCCCGACGTCGCCAGCACCTTGAAGCCGAGCGAATGCAGTTCGCGCACAGCGTCCGCGATGCGCGTCTTGTCGCTCTCGCGCACCGAGACGAACACCGTGCCCTTGCGCGGCACCCGCGTGCCGCCG
Source organism: Bradyrhizobium sp. CB2312 (assembly GCF_029714425.1). Taxonomy (NCBI): domain Bacteria; kingdom Pseudomonadati; phylum Pseudomonadota; class Alphaproteobacteria; order Hyphomicrobiales; family Nitrobacteraceae; genus Bradyrhizobium; species Bradyrhizobium sp. CB2312. The sequence goes on from NZ_CP121668.1 coordinate 1,521,308, forward strand.
CCGAGCTGGCTCTTGGCAAAGGCGACCTCGAAATTGCGGTCGATGCCCATGACCTCACCGGTCGAGCGCATCTCGGGACCAAGCACCGTGTCGACGCCGGGGAAGCGTGCGAAGGGAAACACCGATTCCTTGACGCCGACGTGCTTGAACTCGCTCTTCTTCAATTTGAAGTCGGCGAGCTTCTCGCCGGCCATGATGCGCGCGGCGATCTTCGCGACCGGCGTGCCGATCACCTTGGCGACGAAGGGCACCGTGCGCGAGGCGCGCGGATTGACCTCGAGCACGTAGATCTCGCCGTCCTTGATGGCGTATTGCACGTTCATCAGGCCGACGACGTCGAGGCCGAGCGCGAGCTCGCGGGTCTGCCGCTCCAGCTCGTCGATCATCTCCGCGTCGAGCGAGTGCGGCGGAAGCGAGCAGGCGCTGTCGCCGGAATGGATGCCGGCCTCCTCGATGTGCTCCATGATGCCGACGATGAAGACGTCCTTGCCGTCGCAGAGACAGTCGACATCGACCTCCGTGGCGTCCGACAGATAGCGGTCGAACAGCAGCGGGTTCTTGCCGAGCACGGTGTTGATCTGCCCGGTCTTGTCGTTCGGATAGCGCGCCTTGACGTCGGCTGGCACCAGCTCCGGCAGCGTGCCGAGCAGATAGTCGTTGAGCTGGTTCTCCTCGCGGATGATCTGCATCGCGCGGCCGCCGAGCACATAGGACGGGCGCACCACCAGCGGCAGACCGAGATCGGCGGAGACGAGCCGCGCCTGCTCGACCGAATAGGCGATGCCGTTCTTCGGCTGCTTCAGCCTGAGCTTGTCGAGCACGCGCTTGAAGCGGTCGCGGTCTTCGGCGAGATCGATGGCGTCGGGCGAGGTGCCGAGGATCGGCACTTCGGCAGCTTCCAGCGCGCGCGCGAGCTTCAGCGGCGTCTGGCCGCCGAACTGCACGATCACGCCGTGCAGCGTGCCGTTGCTGCGCTCCTTCGCGATGATCTCCAGCACGTCCTCGGCGGTGAGCGGCTCGAAATAGAGCCGGTCGGCGGTGTCGTAGTCGGTCGACACCGTCTCCGGGTTGCAGTTGACCATGATGGATTCGTAGCCGGCGTCATGCAGCGCGAAGCAGGCGTGGCAGCAGCAATAGTCGAACTCGATGCCCTGGCCGATGCGGTTGGGCCCGCCGCCGAGGATGATGACCTTCTTCTTGTCGGACGGCGTGCTCTCGTCCGCAGGCGCGCCAGCAAACAGCGCCTCATAGGTCGAATACATGTAGGCGGTGGGCGAGGCGAATTCGGCGGCACAAGTGTCGATGCGCTTGTAGACGGGGCGGACGTCGAGCGCGTGGCGCTTCGCCGTCACCTCGGCTTCCGTCATATGGGCGAGCACCGCGAGGCGCGCGTCGGAGAAACCCATGGCCTTGAGCGTCCGCATGCCGAAGGCGTTGCCGGGCAGGCCATTCTTCCGGACCTTCTCCTCCATGTCGACGATGCCGCGCATCTCGCCGAGGAACCACGGGTCGATCTTGCAGGACTTGAAGATCTCCTCGTTGGTCCAGCCGAGGCGCATCGCCTGGGCGACCTGAAGCAGCCGGTTTGGCGTCGGCGTGCCGAGCGCGGCGCGGATCGCGTTCTTGTCGTCGTCGCGACCCAAACCCTCGATCTCGATCTCGTCGAGGCCGGTCAATCCGGTCTCGAGCCCGCGCAAGGCCTTTTGCAGGCTTTCCTGGAAGGTGCGACCGATCGCCATGACTTCGCCGACCGACTTCATCGACGTGGTCAGCGTGGTGGAGGCGCCGGGGAATTTCTCGAACGCGAAGCGCGGCACCTTGGTGACGACGTAGTCGATGGTCGGCTCGAACGAGGCGGGCGTCGCGCCGCCGGTGATGTCGTTGGCAATCTCGTCGAGCGTGTAGCCGACCGCGAGCTTGGCGGCGACCTTGGCGATCGGAAAGCCGGTCGCCTTCGAGGCCAGCGCGGAAGAGCGCGACACGCGCGGGTTCATCTCGATGACGACCATGCGGCCGTCCTCGGGATTGACGCCGAACTGCACGTTGGAGCCGCCGGTCTCGACGCCGATCTCGCGCAGTACCGCCAGCGAGGCGTCGCGCATGATCTGGTATTCCTTGTCGGTCAGCGTCAGCGCCGGCGCGACCGTGATGGAATCGCCGGTGTGCACGCCCATCGGATCGAGGTTCTCGATCGAGCAGACGATGATGCAATTGTCTTTCTTGTCGCGCACCACCTCCATCTCGTACTCTTTCCAGCCGAGCACGGATTCTTCGATCAGCACTTCGTTGGTCGGAGACGCGTCGAGGCCGCGCTCGATGATGTCGAGGAATTCTTCCTTGTTGTAGGCAATGCCGCCGCCGGTGCCGCCCATGGTGAAGGAGGGACGGATGATCGCGGGCAGGCCGATCTCGGACAGCGCCATCATCGCCTGTCCGAGCGCATATTCCTGATAGCGCTTGCGGCGGTCGCCTTCGCCGAGCGTCCATTGCCGGTCGAGCTCTTCGACCGCCGCGCCCGACAGCTTCTCGCGTTCGGCGTGGTATTTGTCGCGGAAGGACTTCTTCAACTCGGACGCGTTGGCGAGCCGCGACTTCGGCGTCTGCAGCCCGATCTTCTCCATGGCGTTGCGGAACAGCTGGCGGTCTTCGGCCTTGTCGATCGCATCCGCGGTGGCGCCGATCATCTCGACGTCGAACTTCTCCAGCGTGCCCTGCCGGCGCAGCGACAGCGCGCAGTTCAGCGCGGTCTGGCCGCCCATGGTCGGCAGCAGCGCGAAGCCGCCGGGAATGACGTGGCGTTCCTTCTCGATGATCTTGGCGACGATCTCGGGGGTGATCGGCTCGATATAGGTGGCATCCGCCAATTCCGGGTCGGTCATGATGGTGGCCGGGTTGGAATTGACGAGGACGATACGATAGCCCTCTTCCTTCAGCGTCTTCACCGCTTGCGTGCCCGAATAGTCGAACTCGCAGGCCTGCCCGATCACGATGGGACCGGCGCCGATGATCAGGATGGTGGTGATGTCTGTACGTTTGGGCATCAACTCTCGCCGGACTGGAATTTGGGCACAAAAAAAGGGCGCGCCTGTTGCGCGTCCCTTTGGCCGAGAGCGCGGTGGTCTCCCTCGCGCGCGGGTGGGTCTTAGACCAGTTTTCGGGGCGGCGAAACCCCGAAAAACGCCCATCAACCGGCAATTTTGACGGGTTTTGGCCGTGCCTGCCAGCCGCGGGCGAGGTGCACCAGAAGCGAGGCCGCAACGCTCGATCCGCCGATCCAACCGAGGTCGGTTGCCGACAGGGTGGCCAGCACCGCGCCGCCGAGCGCCCCGCCGATGGCGAAGCCGAGATACATCGCGGAGGCATTGAGCGAGAGCGCGATCATCGAGGCCTGCGGCTCGATCCGGATGATGCTGGCGATCTGGGCCGGATAGAATGCCCACCCGGAGAGGCCCCAGAGGAAGATCGCGCCCAGCACCGCGTAATGCGCCTGGCCGGGCATCAGCTTCAGGACCAGCGAATGCAGGATCAGCGCGCTCGCCATGCCGGCGAGACCGAGGGCCGCGGTTGCGAGCGTGCCGAGCCGGTCGGCGAGGATGCCGCCAAGCATGTTCCCGATCGCGGCGGCACCGCCGAACACCAGCAGCGCCAGGCTGATCTGCGAGGCATCGAAGCCGAGGCCATGCAGCGGGACCGCGAAATAGGTGAACACGGTGAAGCCGCCGAGCGCCCAGAGAATGGTGATCAGCAGCGCGATCACGACATTGCTGTGACGCGCGACCGCCAGCCGTTCGCCGAGCGAAGCCGTGTTGCGCGGCAGGCCACGGGGCAGACCGAGCAGGAGACCCGCGAGCGCGGCGGCGCCGATCAGCGCGACCATGGCGAAAGTCGCGCGCCAGCCGAGCAGGCTGCCAATGAGATTGCCGAGGGGAACGCCAATGACCGTCGCAACCGTGAGGCCCGAAGTGACCAGCGCCACCGCGCGGCCGCGCCGTTCGGGGGATGCGACGGCCACCGAGACGGCGAGCGCCGTCGGCATGCATAGGCCGGAACCCAGCGCCATCAGCATCCGCGAAGCCAGCAGCAGGGCATAGTTGCTCGCCACCATGGCCGCGAGATTGCCGGCGATGAAGGTCGTCAGCGCCAGCGCCAGCACGGTGCGGCGGTCGATATTGTTCAGCGCCACCGCCAGGATCGGCGATCCCACGGCATAGGTGAGGGCATAGGCGGTGACCAATTGGCCCGCGGCGGAGACCGATATCGAGAGATCATTGGCGATCGCCGGCAAAAGGCCAGCAATGACAAAGCCTTCGGTGCCTATCGCGAAGGCCCCGAGGGCCAGCCAGAATACGCTCATGTGCAGTGGATCCCTATGTTCAATGTTTATTGAACTATCGAGCGCAACGGTTTCAGTGTCAATTGGTTCAAGAACTATTGAACATTGCGGCCGCTTTGCTATGATTCCGGATCATGAGCCGCACGCCTCTCCATCCCACCCGCGAGCAGATCGAGCTGCCGATGGTTCTGGATTGCCTGAGCGATCCGATCCGATTGGCGATCGTCTACCAGCTCGCGCAGCAGGAACGTGTCAGCAGTGAGCTCTGCTGCGGCGACTTCTCCGCGCTCGCCGGCAAATCCAACCTCGCCTATCACTTTGCAAAGCTGCGCGAATGCGGCCTGATGCTGACGCGCGTCGCCGGCACCAACCGTTTCATGCGGCTGCGCCGCGAGGATCTGGATGCGCGGTTTCCGGGCCTGCTCGATGCCGTGATCAGCTCGGCGGCCAAGGATGCGGACCGGCTTCAGCTGCTTCCGGAGTGCGAGGTGGTTGAGGCGGACTGAAGTTGAGACGATTGCGTGCGATTTGGCCGGCAGTCCGTCTTCGCTTTCGCTTCGCTCCAGCTACGCCGGACACGCTTCGCCCCTTTCGGGCCTTGCGTGGCTGCGCCACGCGTAGCCCCGAAAGGGGCGAAGCGTGGAGACCCGGCCTGGATTTGAACCAGGATGAAGAGCGTTGCACCGCCCTCGCGTAGACGCTTCCGCCACCGGGCCGTCGCGATCATGCCTGATCAGGATACCGCGGGCCACCTCAGCTAATTATTATGCTTAACGAACCAAAGGCGGCCGCGCGATGAAGGACATGCGCCAGCGATTGTGGCCGATATTGCCGTGGGCGCGCTGGACCGCGAAGCCCGCGGCCCTCAGCTTGGTGGTGATCTCGTCCTCACTGTAGCGCTGGAGCCCGATGCGCGAGCGCAAGTGACGGTAATCTGACAGCGCGGTGCTGATCAGCCCGACCAGCGCATCCTTCAGAAAACCGTGCCGCAGGCCGAAGCTGAGCAGCGCCATCACGTCGCGGCCCATGCCCACATTGGGCTGCAAGATATCGCCGAGCACGAGCTTGCCGGAGGGCTTCAGGATGCGGCGGATGTTGAGCAGTGCGGCGTCGAGCTCGTCGGGTGTCATGTATTGCGCGACCGAGTTCATCACCGCGAGGTCGATCGACTGGTCCTGCATCTTGCGGACGTCGTCGAGCGAGCGGACGCGGATCTTCGTGTTCGGGGCAAAGCGCGCGATCAGCCGGCCGCGCACGCCGGGGGCCGGCTCGGCGAGGATCAGCTTGCCGCAGGCCGATGCCACCTGGCCCGCCGACAGCGCCTCGCCGCAGGCATAGTCCAACACCGTCGCGTCGGGCGAGGGGATGTAACCAATGATGTCCCGCGCGATGATCTGGAAGTGCAAATCGCGATGCAGCTTGCTGACATAGATCGTATGCGTCGAGTCGTAATAATCGATCCAATCGTCCATGATATCCGAGGGTCCGGGCCGAATGGTTCCTGCCAAGGAACCGGCGCTGGCCGCCTTGCGTTAGGGGTGCGACGGCGCGCCGTCAATGTCCGCGTCCTAACAGGAAGGTTCATCGTGAGCAAAGCCCCCAGCAAGGTCTCGCCCGACCTCGACACCCCCACCGATTTGTCATCCCAGGCGGTCAACAAGGTTTCGGAGGCGCTCAATGTGCTTCTGGCCGACGCGTTCGCGCTGTATCTGAAGACCAAGAATTTCCACTGGCACATCAGCGGCCGGCATTTCCGCGACTACCATCTGCTGCTCGACGAGCAGTCCGACCAGATCTTCGCCACCACCGACCAGCTCGCCGAGCGCGTCCGCAAGATCGGCGGCACCACGCTCAAATCGATCGGCCAGGTCGCAAAGCTCCAGACCATCAAGGACAACAACGAGGACTACGTCCCGCCGCGCGAGATGCTGCGTGAGCTGATGCAGGACAACAAGCACGTGGCCGCCGCGATGCGGAAGGCGCATGAGGTCTGCGACGAGGCCGGCGATGTCGCGAGCGCCAGCATCCTCGAAGTCTTCATCGACGAGACCGAGCGGCGGACGTGGTTCCTGTTCGAAGCCACACGGCAGGAAGGTGGCAACGAGGCGTAAGGGCCGGCTGCTGTAGCTCCGTAGGGTGGGCAAAGCGACTTGTCCGCCGTAGCTCGAAGAGCGAAGGCGGAAGCGTGCCCACGAACTGCATCTTGCCGATAGGTTTGGTGGGCACGGCGCGCAAGAGCGCGCCTTTGCCCACCCTACGGCACCGTCTTTGTAGCTACCGCCACAACCGCATCAACGCGCCATTCTTGCCCGTCACGGGATCGGTCGGCGGCAGCGCCACCTTCGGAATCGCCTTCAATGCCTTGGCGTGATTTTCCGGCGTCGCGCGCGTGATCTCCATCTTCGCACCCGGCGGATAAGCACCGATCACGCAGAAATCACTACTCGCCCTGACGCACTGATGCCCGGTGCCGGCGGGCAGGATCGCGACGTCGCCCGCCTTGATCTCCAGCTCCTGGCCGTGATCGCCGCCGAAGCGGACTCGCGCATGGCCGCGCGCGACGCCGAGCACTTCATGCACGGTCGAATGATAGTGGAGATAATCGTAGACGCCATTGCGCCACGTGCCGCCCCAGTCATTCGCCTCGAACAGGTTTTCGATCGTCTCTTCCGGATGCTTGGGATCGAGCTTCACCGCACCCTGGTAGACCAGGAAGGGAAGGATGTTGTTCGGCACGAGCCCGTCATCCTCGAACACGATGGCGAGCGGCTCGGCCTTGTCGCGAACGACGGACATGGCTGGGGCTCCTGCGTGAGCGTAGCAGGGAACAACGAGGGGCGGGAGACGACGTTCCTCTGACGAAGAAGCCCGGGACCAGGCCCGGGCTCGATGCGTGACACAGCTTTGCGAGCGAGCTTACGCGCTCTTCTTCTGCCGCATCAGATCGGCAAAGCGCTGGAACAGATAGTGTGAGTCGCGCGGACCCGGTGAGGCCTCGGGATGGTACTGCACCGAGAACACCGGCTTGCCGTCGAGCTGGATGCCGCAATTGGATCCGTCGAACAGCGAGATGTGGGTCTGCGTCGCGCCCTTCGGCAGCGTCGTCTCGTCCACGGCAAAGCCGTGATTCATCGAGGTGATCTCCACCTTGCCGGTGGTCTCGTCCTTCACGGGATGATTGGCGCCGTGATGGCCCTGATGCATCTTCTTCGTCTTCGCGCCGACGGCAAGGCCCAGCATCTGGTGGCCCAGACAAATCCCAAACGTCGGCGTGCCCGACTTGATGACGTCCTGGATCACGGGCACGGCATATTTGCCGGTGGCGGCCGGATCGCCCGGACCGTTCGACAGGAACACGCCGTCCGGCTTCATCGCCAGGATGTCTTCCGACGAGGTCGTTGCCGGCACCACCGTCACCTTGCAGCCGACACCGGCGAGCAGGCGCAGGATGTTGCGCTTGATGCCGTAGTCGATGGCGACGACATTGAACTCCGGCTTGTCCTGGCGGCCAAAGCCCTTGTCCCACAGCCAAGGGGTCTCGTCCCAGGTGAAGCGCTGGCCGCTCGTGACCATCGGCACGAGGTCCATGCCCTCGAGGCCAGGCCATTCGCGGGCTTCTTCCTTGAGGCCGTGCAAATCGAATTCGCCGGTCCTGGAATGCGCGATCACGGCGTTGGGCATGCCCTTGCTGCGGATCAGCGCGGTCAGCGCCCGGGTGTCGATGCCGGAGAGGCCGATGATGCCGCGCGCCTTAAGCCAGGCGTCGAGATGCTTGGTGGCGCGGTAGTTCGAGGGATCGGTGATCGCGGTGCGCAGGATCACGCCGCGCGCCCCTGGCGTCGCTGCCATGTTCACCGTCTCGATGTCTTCCTCGTTGGTACCGACATTGCCGATATGCGGGAAGGTGAAGGTGATGAGCTGGCCGGCATAGGAGGGATCGGTGAGGATCTCCTCATAGCCGGTCATCGCGGTGTTGAAGCAGACTTCACCGACGGCGTGGCCTTCGGCGCCGAGACCGAAGCCTTCGAGCACCGTGCCATCGGCGAGCACGAGGAGCGCGGTCGGTTTATGGTCCGGCCAGGCGGTATCGTTTTCATGTTGGGTCATGAGCCCGCTTCATAAGCCCCCCACGGGCGCCCGTCAAAGCGCAGAAGCGCCGATTCACATGCGTTTTTGCATATTTGACGGGCGGCTTCAGGCACTTAGGCAGGAACCAGCAACTTTGCGCCATTTCGGCCCCTGATGGGGAAACAAAGCACCGGCAGCCGGTCCAGTCTGGCCTCTTGGCCGCGAACGGCTTAGATCAGGCGCGACAGATTGAGAGGATCCCGGCCATGCTGCGCGACGACATCAACAATGCGGTCAAGGAGGCCATGAAGGCCAAGGACGAGCGCAAGCTGTCCACGCTGCGCATGGTCAACTCGACCATCAAGAACGCAGACATCGACGCGCGCGGGCAGGGCAAGCCGCCGCTGACCGACGCCGACCTGCTCGCAGTGCTCCAGAAGATGATCAAGCAGCGCCAGGAATCGGTCGAGCTCTACGACAAGGGCGGCCGCGCCGAGCTCGCCGCGCAGGAGCGTGAAGAGATCGCGGTGATCTCGGCCTATCTGCCGAAGCAGATGTCGGACGACGAGGTCATGAAGGCGATCGCGGACGCCATCGGCGAAACCGGCGCTGCCGGCATGAAAGACATGGGCAAGGTGATCGCGGTGTTGCGCACGAAGTATGCCGGCCAGATGGATTTCGGTAAGGCGTCCGGATTGGTGAAGGCCGCACTGACGGGCTAGCCGTCATTCCGGGGCGACGCGAAGCGTCGAGCCCGGAATCCATCGTGCTGCTCAGTCCGTTGCTTAATGGATTCCGGGCTCGCGCTACGCGCGCCCCGGAATGACAAGAAGAAAGGGAGAGCAAAACCGATGACCGGCGCGATCAAGCCGTTCCGCATCGCCATCAGCGACGACATCCTCGCCGACCTCAAATCGCGCCTCGACCGCACGCGCTGGCCGGAGGCGGAGCTGGTGGACGACTGGAGCCAGGGCGCGCCGCTGCAATGGATCAAGGAGATCTGTGGCTATTGGGCGAGCGGCTACGACTGGCGCGCGCGCGAAGCGAAGCTCAATCGCTTCGATCAGTTCACCACCGAGATCGACGGGCTCGACATCCACTTCATCCATGCCCGCTCGAAAGAACCGTCCGCGCTGCCGCTGATCATCACCCATGGCTGGCCGGGCTCGATCGTGGAATTCCAGAAGGTGATCGCGCCGCTCACCGATCCCGCCGCGCATGGCGGCAATCCCGCCGATGCGTTTCACGTGGTCTGCCCGTCGCTGCCGGGCTTCGGCTTCTCGGCCAAGCCGAAGAGCACCGGCTGGGGTGTCGACCGCATCGCCGCGACCTGGGCCAAGCTGATGGACCGGCTCGGCTATAACAGTTACGGCGCGCAAGGCGGCGACTGGGGCTCGGCGGTGACGACCTCGCTCGGCGCGCAGGACGCCGAGCACTGCGCCGGCATCCACATCACGCTCGCCTTCAACGCAGCCCCGAAAGTCGAGGGCGAGCCGACGGCGGAGGAGAAGCGCGCGCTCGCCGGCCTCAAGCACTATGTCGATCTCGACTCCGGCTATTCCAGGCAGCAATCGACGCGGCCGCAGACGCTCGGCTATGGCCTGACGGATTCGCCGAGCGGGCAGGCGGCCTGGATCCTCGAAAAGTTCTGGGCTTGGACCGATTGCGACGGCCATCCCGAGAACATTTTTAGCAGGGACGAGCTGCTCGACAACGTCATGCTCTATTGGGCGACCGAGACGGCGACCTCGTCCGCGCGGCTCTATTGGGAGAGCTTCGGCAAGCGCCGCACAACGCCGGTGGTCAAGGTGCCGACCGGCGTCGCGGTGTTCCCGAAGGAGATCATCACGCCGGTGCGGCGCTGGATGGAGCCGAACTTCCACAACATCACCCATTGGAGCGAGATGGAGAAGGGCGGCCATTTCGCCGCCTTCGAGCAGCCGGAGCTGTTCGTGCGCGATGTCAGGACGTTTTTCCGGACGGTGCGGTCTTAGTGCGTCGTCATTCCGGGGCGCCCGAAGGGCGAACCCGGAATCCATCGGGCCGCAGCAAACGCTGCGCAATGGATTCCGGGCTCGACGCTGGCGCGTCGCCCCGGAATGACGCCTGAGAAACAAGATGCCTCCCCATCGTCATGCCCGGGCTTGTCCCGGGCATCCACGCGCTTAAAGTGGCTGTTCAAGCAAGAAGAACGTGGATGGCCGGGACGAGCCCGGCCATGACGCCGAGACTCCGGGAAGACGACCAAGCCCATGCTCACCGAAGCCGCAACCTACGACGAGCTCTATCGCAACTTCCGCTGGGACATCCCGGCCCGCTTCAACATGGCGGAGGCGTGCTGCGACCGCCATGCCGACGGCACCGGCCGCCTCGCGCTGGTCTATGTCGACGAGAACGGCGCGACCACGCGCACCTCGTTCGACGAGATCGCGGACATGTCGCGGCGCTTCGCCAATGTGCTGAAGGCCGACGGCCTTGTGCGCGGCGACCGCGTCGCGGTGTTCCTGTCGCAATCGCTGGAACTGCCGATCGCGCATCTGGCGGCTTTCCGCGCCGGCCTGATCTCGATTCCGCTGTTTGCTCTGTTCGGCGAGGACGCGCTGGAGTTCCGCCTGTCGAATTCGCAAGCAAGAGCCATCGTCACCGACGAGGCGGGCTGGGAGAAGCTGACGAAGATCCGCGATCGGTTGCCGTATTTGCAGGACATCTATATCACGAGCGGCGCGGTTCATGCCGGCGCAAAACCGTTCTGGTCAGCGATCGAAACCGCGTCCGAGGACTTTGCGACCGTCGATACTTCCGCCGACGATCCCGCGCTGATCATCTACACCTCAGGCACCACGGGCAACCCGAAGGGCGCGCTGCATGCGCATCGCGTCGTGCTCGGCCATCTCCCGAACGTCGAGATGTGCCACAACTTCCTGCCGAGGCCCGGCGACCTGATGTGGACGCCGGCGGATTGGGCCTGGATCGGCGGCCTCATCAACGGCCTGTTCGCATTCTGGTACCACGGCATCCCGCTGGTGGGACATCGCGCGCGAAAGTTCGAGCCGCAGGCGGCGATGCAGATGATGGCCGATCTTTCCGTCCGCAACGTCTTCCTGCCGCCGACAGCGCTCAAGCTGATGCGGCAGGCGGGCGTGAAGAATCCCGGCGTCAAGCTGCGCAGCATCTTCACCGGCGGTGAATCGCTCGGCGGCGAGCTGCTCGGCTGGGTGCGCGAGACCTTCGGCATCGACGCGCACGAAGTGTTCGGCCAGACCGAGTGCAATCTCGTGATCGGCAGCAACTCGAACCTGTTTCCGATCCGCCCGGGCGCGATGGGCAAGGCGACGCCGGGCTTCGACGTCCGCATCGTCGACGACAAGGGCGAGGAACAGCCGCGCGGCCAGCGCGGCATCATCGGCGTGCGCCAGCCGTGCCCATGCACGATGCTGGAATACTGGCGCAATCCGGAGGCGACGGCGAAGAAATATGCTGGTGAATTTCTCTTGACCGGCGATCTTGGCGTGCAGGATGAGGACGGCTATTTCTGGTATGTCAGCCGCGAGGATGACGTCATCACCACCGCCGGCTATCGCGTCGGCCCTTCCGAGATCGAGCACACCTTGATGAAGCATCCGTCGGTGGCGATGGCCGCGGTGGTCGGCATTCCCGATCCGATCCGCACCGAGTCCATCAAGGCGTGGATCGTGCTGCGTCCGGGCTTTACCGGCAGCGATGCGCTTGCGCGCGAGATCCAGGACTTCGTCAAGGTGCAGCTTGCCGCCCATGAATATCCGCGTTTCGTGGAGTTCGCCGAGACCTTGCCGATGACGGCGACGGGCAAGGTGCTGCGGCGCGAGCTGCGGGCGAGGGGATAGCTTCCGACAATGGCAAAGGCCTCTCAAGCCGCGGGGCTTCACCGCGCCTCGCTCGACAAGCTGCACGATCTCGATGCGGCGCTGGAGCTGATGTATTACGGCTGGCGCGGCATGACGCTGGAGGCAGACGAATATCTTGCGAAGCAGGGCCTGTCGCGTCCGCATCATCGTATCCTCTACGTGGTGGCGCGCCGGCCCGACATCGCGATCGGCGCGCTGATCGAGATCCTCGGGATTTCCAAGCAGGCCCTGAACCGGCCGCTCAATCTGCTGCTCGAGCGCAAGCTGGTGACGTCGAAGCGGTCGCCCGAGCAGCATCGCTCGAAACTGCTGCGCCTGACCGCCGCGGGCCAGCGCATCGAGCAGAAGGCGTCGGACCATGAGCGCAAGGTCCTGCGCGAGGCGTTCGACCGGGTCGGGGCGCCGGGGGCGGCGGCATGGATGGCCGTGATGGGATCGATCGCCGACAACAACTGACGAATCCTGAAGTCAACATAGTTGACATGAGGCGCGCGCTTTGCCACCTTCCCGGCAACGAGCCGGGGAGGGCTGCGTCATGGGCGCAAAGAAAATGGATCGCGCGGCCGCCGAGCGCTTCGTCGCGGCTTGGTGCGCGAACTGGTGCAAAGTCGACATCGACGCGGTCGTCGCGCATTTTGCCGATGACGCACAGATGCGCAGCCCTCTGGCGCTGTCGCTGACCGGTTCTCCCGTCGTCACGGGCGCCGAGAACATCCGTGCCTATTGGCGCCAGGCCTATGGCCACATCGAAAGCGCCGACCTGAAGATCCTGAGCTGGAGCTGGGACGAGGTCATCGCGCGCCTGATCGTGTGGTGGCAGCTCGGCGACACTCGCGCCAGCGAGTTCATGGATTTCGACGATGCGGGCCGTGTGGTGCGCAGCGAAGCTTTTTACGGAAAATGACCATGCACCTTTCGGATTTCGTCCTGCTGCTCAACGCGCTCTGGTTCGGTGGCGCTTTCATTCAGTTCAGCATTGCCCAGCGCAACACGCTGAAGATCTTGCTGCCGCGAGAAGAGCGTAGCAATCCGATCGCGCCGACGCTTGCGGCCAGCGTTGCGTTCCTCGGCGGGATGAATCTGCCGATCGGGTTGTTGTCGCTGTATCTTCTGGCCGCTCGCCCCTCGTTCTTCCAGCCGGTCGAGGCGCAGCTCGCGCTATTCCTGTTCTTCGCCGCCTGCCATTTCAGCCAGTTCGCCTACAATCCCGGTCCTGATGCGCGGAGGGCGCGTCGGGGTGGCATACTGGCCGGTGCTCAAAGGCCCGATGCTCAGGATCTTCGTCATCGACGCGGCGCTGTTCGCGGCCAATCTCGGCGTGGCGCTGCTGCTCGTATCTCGCTGACTTGAGCATGATCTTTTCGGAAAAGTGCGCAGCGGTTTTCCGGAAAGATCATGCTCAAACATCGACCGAAAGCGCGATGACGATTCATCCCGATCTCATCGCGCTTTAGCGCGACGGCGCCGACAGGGCCGACCGCAGCGTCGCGGCGAGGTCCTGCCGCCGGAATGGCTTTGTCAGGATGCGGGCGTCGACCCCATCCGGCGTCTTGACCGGATTTTGGCTGTAGCCGGACGTGAAGAGCACCTTGAGCCCGGGCCGCAATTGGTTTGCTTGCCTCGCAAGCTCCGGCCCGAACATGCCGCCGGGCATCACGACGTCGGTGAACAGCAGATGGATGTCCCCGGGCTGGCGCAGCACCTCCAGTGCCGCAGGCCCGTTCGACGTTGCAATGACGCGGTAGCCGAGGGTTCTCAGCTCGCTCTCGACATAGGCTCGCACCATCTCGTCGTCCTCGACGACGAGAATGGTCTCGTGTCCGTCGGGGGCAACGATCGGCTCCGCTGGTAACGGCTCCTCGCTCGGCGCCGTCGCAATACGGGGGAAGAACAGCCTGACGACGCTGCCCTGTCCCGGCTCGGACTGCAATTGCACGAGTCCGCCGGATTGCTGCGCAAATCCGTAGACCATGCTGAGGCCGAGGCCGGTCCCCTTGCCGACCTCCTTGGTCGTGAAGAACGGCTCGAACGCGCGGCTCGCGGTGTCCGCCTCCATGCCGCAGCCGGTATCGGTCACGGCCACCATGACATAGTCGCCCGGCCGCGGCTCGCCGTTGACGTCGAGATCGGATTCGCTGAGCGAGTTGTTGCGCACCTCGACCGTCAGCTTGCCGCCGTCAGGCATCGCGTCGCGCGCGTTGAGCACGAGGTTGAGCAGGGCGGTTGCCAGCTGACCGGGATCGACGCTGGTCAACCATAAACCCGGTCCGAACGCGAAGCTGCACTCGATGTGCTCGCCCAGCGTCCGACGCAGCAACTGCTCCATGCCGAGGACTCTTTCGGCAATGTCGATCTCGCGCGGCCTCAAGGGCTGCTTGCGCGCGAAGGCGAGCAGGCTGCGTGTCAGGTCGGAGCCGCGCTCGGCGGCGGTCGCGATGTCGTCGGCGATCCCTTGCAGTTCCTTGTTGCCCGCCAGCCTGTCGGCCAGATGCTCGGAGTTGCCGAGAATGACGGTCAGCAGGTTGTTGAAATCGTGCGCCACGCCGCCGGTGAGCTGGCCCATGGCTTCCATCTTCTGGGACTGGCTGAGCTTGTGGCTTAGGTCGGCGATGGCGGCACGTTGCTGCTCGAGCGACTCGGCGGTGCTGTTGAGGAGCATCATCAGTCCGCCGAGCTCGCCCCCCGGATAAGGCGGCGGAATGCGTGCGCTGAGATCGCCGAGCCCGAGCCGTTTCGCCATCGCGGCAAGCCGCCCGACCTGGCGCCCGACGCTGACGGTCGCGAGGATCCAGACGCCGGCGAGCAGCAGCAGCGAGGCCACCGCGAGAATCGCCATGTCCTCGTAGAGCCGGCGGTTCGCCGCCGCGACCAGCCCGTCCTTGGACCGTCCAACGATGATATAGAGGCCGGCCTTGCGCATCGACGGTGAGCGGGCGACGGCCCAGACCTGCGCGCGGCCTTCGCGATCGGTCAACTCGCGCGAGGCCTCGCCGTCGGACGAGGCCGCGAAGCGGAACAGGTCCGAGCCCGCGATCGACGCGCCGACGGGCTCGCGCCAGCCACCTAATTTGGGCGCGACCAGCACCGTGCCCTTGCTGTCGACGAGCAGGATCTCCTTCTCGGCGAGCAGACGCCTGTCGTGAAATTCCGCGAATTTGTTCAAATTGAACGAAGCGAGCAGGACGAATTTCAGCGCGCCAGCGTCCGAGCGCACGGGATAGGCGATCTGGAGCACCGATAGTCCGGTGAGGCGGCCGAACACCGGCTCCACCGCGACGACGCCTTGCGAGACCTTCGCCTGCTTGAAATAGGCGCGGTCATTCAGATCGAGCGTGCGGTTCGTCCGCAGCGAATCGCAGAACAGGCTGCCGTCGGGATCGATAGTCAGGATTCCGGTGAACTGCGGGTATTCCTCGCGCACATCGGACAGGAACGCCGAGCATGCCGCCTTGTCGCGTGTGTCAACGTCGCGGGCGCGGGCCAGGCCATAGTGGAGCTGGGCGGTGCCCTGGATCTTCTCGTCCAGGTCGCTGGCGATGTCCTCGGCGGATGCCGCGAGATTGGCCAGGGCCGCGTCGATCTCGCCCATCCGGTTCTGCACGAAACGCAAGCCGACGAGGATTGCCGGCACGAGCATGGCCGCGATGACGAGGATCAGTAACCGGGTACGCAGGCTCATCGGTGGGGCGGATCCGCTCTTCGCGCGTGTTTGTTCGGAGGTACAATTTGCGGCACGATCGTCTGCTCAGTCCATAGGGATGGGCTCGAAAATCGCACGGAAGAGACAAGCATCTCGCTTTGCGCGTATTGTATCATCATTGCAATCTTCGCGTCATCCGCCATCGTTGCATGTGGGCGCGGCAGCGCTAATATTGTCATCCGCGCGCGACGAAAGATCGCGCCGGCAGACGAGGGAGGAAGCCGATGTCCATCTCGGGCAAGGTCGATCCGGTGGTGCGTGCCGTCGCGGCGACCGACATCGCGGAGGCGCTGGTCGAGGGCCTGCGCGATTTCCAGGCGCTGCCGCTCTACGGCCTTGTCTTTGGCGCGCTCTACGCCGTAGGCGGTATCGTCATCATGCTCTGCCTCACCGCCTTCGGCATGGTCTATCTGGTCTATCCCCTTGCCGCCGGCTTCGCGCTGATCGGGCCTTTCGTGGCGATCGGCCTTTACGAGGTCAGCCGCCGCCGCGAGCGCGGCGAGCCGGTCTCGTTCGGCGCGATCTGGTCGACGATACGCTCGCGCAGCGAGATCGGCTGGATGGCCTTCGTCACGCTGTTCGTGTTCGTGATCTGGATGTACCAGGTGCGGCTCCTGATCGCGCTGCTGCTCGGCCTGCATGCCTCGTTCTCCAGCCTTCAGGAATTCATGACGGTGGTGCTGACGACGAACGAGGGCCTGCTGTTCCTCGCGATCGGCAATGCGGTCGGCGCCGCGCTGTCGCTGATTCTGTTTTCGCTGACCGTGGTGTCGTTTCCGCTGCTGCTCGACCGCGAGGTCGATTTCGTCACGGCGATGGTGACGAGCGTGCGCGCGGTGGTGACGAGCCCGCTGCCGATGATAGGGTGGGCCGCCGTGATCGTGATGCTGCTGATCGTGTCAGCGCTGCCGTATTTTCTCGGACTGGTGGTGACGCTACCGGTGCTCGGGCACGCGACCTGGCATCTGTATCGGCGGCTGGTGGTGCCGGTGTCGTAGTCATCCCGGCCTTCGCCGGGGCCACTCAGTGCCGTAGCGTGGGCAAAGCGAAGCGTGCCCGCCGGTCAGTCGTGGGCACGGCGCAAGGGCGCCTTTGCCCACCCTACGATTTTGATGGTGTCGTGTGATGGCGTTGGTGCCCATCAAGGTCGTCGCCCCCGCGAAGGCGGGGGCCCATAACCCCAGGGAGACGTGTCGGGCGAGCCGATAACCGCGAGTCTTCGCCAAACCTCTTCCTGTGGCTATGGGTCCCGGGCTCGCGCTTCGCGCGCCCCGGGACGACAGCTTGATCTGTAACGCCTACGGCGTCTTGATCCCCATTGCCTTCAGCGCATCGAGCATGCGCTGCGGCGGCCCCATTTTCACCACCAGCGGCTTGCCGGTCTCGAGCACGCTCTTGAGGCTGGAGAGAATCGCGGGCCAGCCGGAGCGGCCGCCGGCGAGGATGTCGTCGCTGAGCGGCCGGTCGTGGCCTTCGCTCATGGTCAGGCGCACCGCGTCGCCGACCTGTTCGATCTCGTAGGTGACGAGCGTCGGCCCAAGCTTCTCGATCAACTCGGGCCAGTTCACGTTGAACGTGACCGAGAGCTTTCGCGGCGGGTCGTAAGCGAGAACCTCGCCGCTGATGTGCAGGGCCCCATCGGGCGTGCGCACGATGAACGCGCCGCCAAGGCGCGGCTCGACCTCCACGCTGTTGCCGAAGAAATAGAGCCTGCTGAACCCGGCCGAGGTCAGCGCCTCCCAGACTTTCTCCGGCGTGGACGCGATGTAGATGGTGTAGACAGTCAGAGGCTTGAACTGATCGAGGTTCATTTTGCGTCGAATCCCTTGTTGAGGGCTGCGCGTGGGATGCCGAGCAGCTTGCCGGTCTCGAGCAGGCTCTTGAGTTGGGACAGGATCGCCGGCCAGCCGTTGGAGACGGCGCCGAGATATTTACCGCCTTCGACGAAGCCGTCATGCAGCACGGTCAAACGCACGAGCGAGCCGAAAGGTTCGATCGTGAAGACGACGCGCGAGATCGGTTCGCCGCGCAGTTCCTCGAATTTGTGGTGCTTGAAGCTGTAGGACAGGCGTCGCGGCGGATCGGCTTCGAGAATTTCACCGGAATCGGTGACCTCGCCGTCGAGCATGAGCGCGAAGGGAGAGCCGACCTTCCAGTCCGACTTCACCTCGGCGCCGAACCAGTATTGCCGCGTGAACTCGCTCGACGTCAGCGCCTCCCACAGCTTTTCCGGCGTGGTCTCGATGTAGCTCACATAGACGAATTGGGGCTTACTCATCGCGCTTCTCCAACTGGCGTTTCAACTCGCTGAGCGCGGCGAGCTTGCCGCGCTCGAACTTCTTGATCCAGCGTTCGCCGATCTGATGGATCGGCACCGGATTGAGGTAGTGCAGCTTCTCGCGGCCATGCCTGATGGTCGTGACCAGGTTGGCCTCTTCGAGAATGACAAGGTGTTTTGTGACGGCCTGCCGCGTCATCGCGAGGCCTTCGCAAAGTTCGTTCAGCGTCTGGCCGTTTCTGGCGTGAAGCCTGTCCAAGAGCGAGCGTCGTGACGCATCGGCGAGCGCTTTGAAGACCTCATCCATGGTGGCAATAATAGGCAACCAAATGGTTGCATGTCAAGTGCGGCGTCATTCCGGGGCGCGCCACCGGGTCCGCGCAAGGCGCGGCCCGATGACAGGCTCCGCGCGAACTATGGTGCGCAATTGCGCACCTGAGAATCTCGAGATTCCGGATAACCGCTGCGCGGTTTCCGGAATGACAACTTGAGAAATCGTGTTTTGGTCGCCAACAATCGGCCGTGCTAGCGTTGAAGCTCAGCCAACACAGATTGGTTCCGGGAGGACTTTGATGTTCCGTTGCGTCCTGACTGCTGCCTGCCTCGTCCTTTTTGCCGGCAGCACTGTTGCCCACGCGCAAAAACAAACCATTGGCGCGCCGCCGGAAGCTTCCAACATGAAGCTGGTCGGCAGCAACGACCTCCAGGCGCGCAGTGCCTATCAGCCCACCATCCATCACCAGGGCGATCGCTGGATCGCCTATATCGGCCATCACGGCGGTACCGACGACGTGCCGGCTCCCGTCAATCCGATGACGGGGCAGGCGGAGCCGAACGGAACCTCGATCGTCGATGTCACCGATCCCGCGCGTCCCAAATATCTGCGGCATCTGCCGGGGCAGGAAGGCAAGTATGAGTCCGGCGGCGCGCAGATGGTGCGGGTCTGCGACGGAAAATCGTTGCCGAAAGGCGATCCCAATGCGGTCTACATGCTGCGCACCTTCGGCAGCGAAGCGCATGAGATCTGGAACGTCGCCGATCCCGCCAATCCGGTGCTCCTCACGCGCATTGGCGGTCTGAAGGACACGCACAAGAGCTGGTGGGAATGCGACACCGGCATCGCCTTTCTCGTCTCGGGCGCACCGGACTGGCGCACGCGGCGCATGACGCAGGTCTATGATCTCAGCGATCCCGCGCATCCCCAGAAGATCCGCGACTTCGGCCTGCCCGGCCAGGAGCCGGGTTCGACCGGCGCGGTGCCGACCGAATTGCACGGGCCGATCTCGACCGGGCCGAACGGCAACCGCATCTATTTCGGCTACGGCACCAACAAGGGCGGCATCCTGCAGATCGTCGATCGCGAGAAGCTGTTGAACGGGCCGAAGGAGCCGACGCCGGACAATCTGCGCTATCCCGAGATTTCGCGGATGCCGATGTCCGCCTTCAACGGCGCGCACACGACGTTCCCGATGCTCGACATGCCCGTCGCCGAGTTCGCCGAGGACAAGGATGGCAAGACGCGGGACATCGTGATGATCGTGGACGAGGCGATCCTCAACGAATGCGGCGAGGCGCGGCAGATGGTGTGGTTTGCCGACGTCACCACCGAGACGCGGCCGATGATGATCTCGAGCTACACCGTGCCGGAGGAGAGCGGGCGGTTCTGCCAGCGCGGCGGCCGGTTCGGCTCGCATTCCTCGAGCGAGAACATGGCGCCGGTCTATTACAAGAAGATGGCCTTCATCGCCTTCTTCAATGCCGGCGTGCGCGCGCTCGACATCCGCGATCCCTATCATCCGAAGGAGGTCGGCTATTTCATTCCATCGATCACTAGCGCGACCGACAAGCGCTGCATTCCGGTCGAGGGCGGCGAGCGCTGCAAGGTCGCGATCCAGACCAACAATGTCGAGACCGATGAGCGCGGCTACATCTACATCGTCGATCGCGCCAATACCGGCCTGCATATTCTCGAGCTGACGGGACCTGCGCGCACCGTGGCCGGCCTGCCGAAGAACTGACGATGCGACGCGCGGCGATCATGCTGATGGTCATGCTGGCTCTCGGCGCGCCGTGGCGCGTGTGCGCAGATGAGGCGGAACGCGTCGGGCAATGGCGGGAGATCAACTGGCCGTTTTCCCGCGATGGCTGGCCCACGGGCCGCGCGTTCCGCTGCACCGCGGGCGGATGCAATGGAGCCGAGCTCTACGTCCGTGCCAAGCGCGGTTTCTGCAATTGCGACACCGGCGTTGCCGATGACGAGGAGGTCGACCGCGTCACCGATATCGATCTGGTCAGCCCGCGCTTTGCGCCTGTCGCGCCAGGAGAGGAAGTCAGCGTTGCAGCGATGAGCGGCCGGGCGAGGCGGTATGATCTCGACATGCCCGATGGTGTTCATCACGCCGCGATCGGCGTCGCAGTCTCGCGCCGGTGCGATCTGTTCGTTGCGGTGGTGCAGGGGCGTGGAGAGGCCGGTGCGATGCAGCGCGCGGCGCTCGTCTTTCTGGAGACGGAGGAGATGAGAGGATGGATGACGGCGGCGCTGGATGGGAAGTGAGGGAGACGGGGTCGCGCGACCAACTCCGCTGTCGTCACCCGCGAAGGCGGGTGATCCAGTACTCCGAGGCGGTCGTGGGGTACGGAGAAGCCGCAGCGTACTGGATACCCCGCTTTCGCGGGGTATGACACCGCTGGTTGGGCGCGCGCCCTGCGCTCAACTCACTTCCGTTCCCCTCCATCCCATGCATTAATATCCCCAAACCCTCCTCAGCCGAGTCCCGCCCATGATGTCCATGCAAGCCTATCTCGCCTTCGTCGCCGCCTGCATTGCGCTGGCGCTGCTGCCGGGGCCGATCGTCACCCTCGTGATCGCCAATGGCCTGCGCCATGGCACGCGCGCGGCGCTGACCAATGTCGCCGGCGCGCAAGCCGGCCTTGCCATCGTGATCGGCATCGTCGCGATCGGGCTGACCTCGCTGATGGCGACCATGGGCTACTGGTTCGACTGGGTGCGCTTTGCCGGCGCGGCCTATCTGGTCTGGCTCGGCGTCAGGCTGATCTGGGCGCCGGTCGAGGGCGTCAATGTCGACGAGCCGCCGGCGCCGCCGCGCGGCGGCTTCTTCCTGCAAGGCTTTCTGGTGCTGCTGTCGAACCCGAAGGTGCTGGTGTTCTTCGGCGCCTTCATCCCGCAGTTCATGGACATGAACCAGCCGCACTTTCCGCAAGTCGCATTGCTGGGCGCCACCTTCATGGTCACCGCCGTGATGACCGACGCGCTCTACGCCATCGCCGCCGGGCGCGCCCGGAAATTCTTCTCGGCTCGCCGCACCCGGATGATGTCGCGCGTCTCCGGCGGCTTCATGATCGGCGGCGGTATCTGGCTGGCGCTGACCCGGGCCAAATGAGCCCCGTTGAACCTTCGTAGGCGGCAATGCGTCCAAGGGAGCATTGCCGCTGACGAAGGATTATTGCCGTGCCGAATTTACCGCCGCTCGTTTACGCGATGCTGCTTGCGCCGCTCGCGCTGATCCTGATTGCCGCTGTCGTGAAGACCTGGCAGGCGCGCGAGGCGCGCAGCTGGCCGCAAGTCGCCGGCAAGGTGGTCACATCCGTTGCCGAAGTGCGCGAGGTCAAGGTCTCCGACGACGAGCGCGAGGACGGCTTTCGCACGGAGAGCCGCAATTTTGCGAATGTGACTTATGAATACGCGGTCGGCGGGCATAAGCTGAGCTGCAACCGCATCTCGATCGGCGAGGACCTCGGCAATTTCCAGGTCGCCGAGAAGCTTGCGAAATACCCGGCCGGCAGCATTGTCACCGTCTATTACAATCCGAAGCATCCCGATCAGGCGGTGCTGGAACGCGATCTGCCCAAGGGCCTGTGGGGCTGCCTTGGCATCGGTTCAGTGATCGTGATCGCCATCATCTTCGGCTCGACCTTCGGCCTCAACCAGAGCTACCAATATTTCGCGCACCACATCGGCCGGCCCGATCTTGCGGGTCTCGTCGTCGGCTTCGGCGCTTTCGGCCTGGTCATCGCGCTGATGGCGTGGGCGGTGCAGCGGCAGGCCTCAATGGCGACACGCTGGCCGGTCGTGCCGGGCACCATCAAGCTGTCGGAGATGGAAGAGTATCACGAGGCGAGCGAGCCCGGCGAGGCGCGCGGCGTCGAGATGTTCGCGCGGCGTGTGTCCTACACCTACAGCTATCAGAACGTCCGCTACACCAATGAATGTGCGCGAGTCGCTGCGGAAACGCCGGCGGCCTCCGGCAAGATGCTGGAGAAGCTGATGGCCCGCTACCAGGACGGTGCCACCGTCGAGGTTCGCGTCAATCCCGACAACCCGGCCGAGGCCACGCTGGACGCCCGCGGCGACGGCCGCTTCGCCTACGTGCTATGGGGCATCGCCGCGATCTTTGCCGCACTGGCGGTGTTCGTCGCGACGCGGGGCGGCTAGAAGTGAGAGGCCGATCAGTTCGTCGTACTCCGCTGCGCTCCCTCCCCCCTTGCGGGGGAGGGCGGGGGAGAGGGGTAGCCCAGCAAAGACTGTATCCGTCGTCGAGAAGAATTCTCGCTCTCATGAGAGAGCGCGCCGTGTGGCACCCCTCTCCCTAACCCTCCCCCGCAAGGGGGGAGGGAACGCACCGCGTGTCGTGGCGGCACTTTGCCTTACACCAACAGCTCCGCCCGCAACTCCACCTCGATCTCGGCAAAGATCCTTCCCAGCCGCTCGGCCCATTGCTGCTGGCCGGCCTGGTCGGCGATGAGATCCTGGCGGATCTCGATGCCGGTGTTGACGAGGCCGCGGGCTTCGCCATGCACGGGGATGGTGTAGTCGCTGAGGTCGCTGACCGCATAAGGCTCGTTGTCGCCGACGACGAGATCACCCTCGCTGCGCAGATGTTTCAGCAAGAGCTGCGGCAGCACGGTGTCGCGGTTGTAGAGCGCGCCGATGTGCCAGGGGCGTGCGACGCCGGCATAAACCGGCGTGAAGCTGTGCAGCGACACCAGCACCGTCGGCCGCTTGTCATGCAGGCGGCGGTTGATCGCGGCATCGATGCGATGATGATAGGGCTCAAAAATCTCGCGCCGCCGCGCCGCGCGCTCGCTCTCGGTGATGGCCTCGTTGCGCGGAACTCTGGTGGCTTCGGAGATCACGGGGATCGAGCTTGCGACGCCGGGCGAGCGGTTGCAGTCGATCACCAGCCGCGAATAGCGCTGCGCGATCAGATGCGCGCCCAGCATCTTGGCCAGCCGCTCGGCAACGCCAGCGATGCCGATGTCCCAGGCGATGTGTCTGACAAGCTCGCTCTCGGCGACGCCGAGATCGCCCAGCGCGCGCGGCAGCACCCGTCCGTAATGATCCGAGGTGAGCAGGAACGGCGATGCGCCTTCTGCATTCACTTCATGCACCGGTGGAATGTCCCCCTCGCCAAGAAGTTGATCGGCCGTGTCGACTGCGTCCAGCGTCATTCCTGATTGCCTAACGAAAATGCAATTGCCCCTCGAAATCAGGCAGGAATCGCCTGTCCGAAATTGATCCCAGCTTGCCGGACGATGCCGCCACCCGCGATTCATCTCAAGACCGAATATCGCGCGCTCCCGCCCTTGATTGGGGCGACATTTGCCACGCGCGACGCTGTCGCTTCGCGTGATTGGCGGTTATAGACACGCCATGACCTCCGATCGTCTCTTCGTCTACGGCACCCTGATGCGCGGCTTCGACCATCCGATGGCGCGGCTGCTCGCGGGCCATGCGGATTTCCTCGGCGAAGCGACCTGCCGTGGCCGGCTCGTTCTTGTGAAGCATTATCCGGGCCTGCTGATGTCGGATGCGGCCTCCGACATCGTTCACGGCGAGCTGTTTCACCTGCGCGTGCCGGACGAGCTGCTGGGCGAGCTCGACATGTACGAGGCTTGCGGCGAAGGTTTTCCGGAGCCGACCGAATATCTGCGGCAGCTGATCGACGTGACAGGCGCGGATGGCAGCACAGGCAAGGCCTGGACCTACGTCTACAACTGGCCGGTCACCGACCTGCCGCGCATCGAGTCCGGGCGTTTTCTAGAGCACTAACCGCGGATGCCGACTTCACCTCGCCCCGCTTGCGGGGAGAGGTCGGATTGCATCGAAGATGCAATCCGGGTGAGGGGGAGCCTCCGCGAGTCCAATTCTCACCGTCCTTGCGGAGACTCCCCCTCACCCCAACCCTCTCCCCGCAAGCGGGGCGAGGGAGCAGACCGTCATCGTGGCTGCTTTCTGGCTCACTAAGCCGACAGCACTTCCTTCACCACGCGCACGTCGACCTCATGCTCGACATAGGTCCATTCCTCGGTTTGCCTGAGCATCCCGACCAGCTCCTCGAACAGCGAGGCGTCCGCGGGGGCGAATTCGAACCAGGTCAGGAAATCGAAGGGGCCGCCGAGGTCGCGGCAATGATAGAGCTGGCGCGCGATCGCGGGCAGGAAGCGAAGACTGCTCGCGATGTGGTGCGACTTGTCCTCGAAGATCTTGCGGCGCTCTTCCTGCGTCAGCTCCCACCACGCCTGCGATTTGCGGATCGGGATCAGCGCCGCGCTGGTGGCTTCCAGCCGGCCGAGCCCGGCCTGCACGGCCACGAGCTGCTCCTTCTCGGCCCGCTCGGTGTAGCGCAAGCTGGAGGGCACACCGACCAGCCGCCAGGCATTGCGCGAGGGTACCAGCGGCAACGAGACGGCATCGCTGTCGGTGACCGACAGCGCCGGCACGAAGGGCAGGGGCTCGCCCGTCACCGGTGAAATCGAGGTGACGCGCCAGCCCCCGCTGTGACCGCCTCGAAAGGTCCTGAACATGGAGCCATGGAAGCGTGGAAGCGGGCTGGGTTCAAGCCTTACCACCATCATTCCGGGATATTGGTCCCGTCATCCTGAGGTACTCACACTGCATAGCTGTGTGAGCCTCGAAGGATGAATCGGCCCGGATGCAGCCCGGCCGTCGCCCTTCGAGGCTCGCCGAAGGGGCGGCACCTCCAGCGACAATGGCTTCGCCATTGCGCGGGGGTGACGGGACCAGGCCCTGTGAATAGGTCGAATAACCCGGATAACCCGCCTAAAGCTGGCCTTTAGCCGGCCCGCACCTATATCCCTGATCCTTCGCCCGACTCACCCCGGTTTGCGCTACACCCAGGCCATGCGCTTCACGCCCCAGTTCCTCGACGAGCTTCGTGCCCGGCTTTCGGTTTCCGAAGTCGTGGGCAAGCGCGTCAAGCTGAAGAAGGCGGGGCGGGAGTGGAAGGGGCTGTCGCCGTTCCAGCAGGAGAAGACGCCGTCCTTCTACGTCAACGACCAGAAGGGATTTTACCACGACTTCTCCTCCGGCAAGCACGGCGACATCATCACCTTCGTGATGGAGACCGACGGGCTGCCGTTCGCTGAAGCCGTCGAGCGGCTCGCGGGCATGGCGGGCCTGCCGCTGCCGGCGGTGACGCCGGATGCGGCGCGATTCGAGCAGCGGCGCAAGTCGCTGCATGACGTCATGGATCTCGCCGCGAAATTTTTCGCGGAGACATTGGCCTCGCGCGTCGGAGCCAAGGCGCGCGGCTATCTCGCCGACCGCGCCATCTCGCCGGCGACGCAATTGCAGTTTCGCCTCGGCTATGCGCCGCCGCCGCCCGAGCGCTTCGCGCTGAAGGAGCATCTCGGCAAGCTCGGTGTCTCCGTCGAGGACATGATCGAGACCGGCCTGCTCGTGGCGGGCAACGACATTCCCGTTCCTTATGATCGCTTCCGCGACCGCGTGATGTTTCCGATCACGGACTTGCGCGGTCGCGTCATCGCCTTCGGCGGGCGCGCGCTGGAGAAGGACGTTCCGGCAAAATACCTGAATTCGCCGGAGACGCCGCTCTTCCACAAGGGCGACAATCTCTACAATCACCAGACCGCGCGCAAAGCCACGCATGATGGCGGCGCGCTGATCGTGGTCGAAGGCTACGTCGACGTCATCGCCATGGTCACCGCCGGTTTTCCAGGGGCCGTCGCGCCGCTCGGCACCGCGCTCACCGAAAGCCAGCTCGCGCTGCTCTGGAAGATGGCGGACGAGCCGATCCTCTGCTTCGACGGCGACCGCGCCGGGCAGAAGGCCGCGTATCGCGCTGCCGACCTCGCGCTGCCGTTCCTCGCACCGGGAAAAAGCCTGCGCATTGCACTGCTGCCGGAAGGGCAGGACCCCGACGATCTCGTCCGCTCAGGTGGGCGCGGCGCGATCGAGGAGGTGATCACAGCGGCCCGTCCGCTCGCCGACATGATCTGGTCGCGCGAGCTCGAAGGCGGCAATTTTGCCACCCCCGAGCGCCGCGCCGCGCTGGAAGCGCGCATCAAGGAGCTCACTGGCGGCATCCGCGACGAGGTGGTGCGGCGCTATTATCGCGACGATTTCGTCGAGCGGCTTCAGCGCACCTTCGCCCCCGAGGGCGGGCGCGGCTTTGGCGGCCGGGGCAATTTCCGCCCCGGTCAGGGCGGACGGTCGTTCCAGCCCAGGGGCGGGGCCGGCGCGAATCGATTCGGCGGCCAGGGATTCGGCGGCCAAGGGCGCCGCGGCCCGCCCGGGCCCACGCTGCTGCCCTCCGGCCCCTACCAGGCGGCGAGCCCGCAGCTGGCGGCTAGCCCGATCATGAAGGGCCAGCGCAGCGCCATCTCCCGCCGGGAGGCCCTGATCCTGCAATGCCTGATCAACCACCCCTGGCTGCTGCATGAGCACCTCGAGGAGGTCGCCGCCCTGGAGCTGGCCCATCCCGAGGCCCACAAGCTCAGGGCCGGAATCATCGCTGCCTTCGCCAACGACCATCACCACTCCCCGGACCCCGAGGAGCAGGCCGAGAAGATGCGTGGCGACCTCGAGAAGAGCGGTTTTTCGCAGCTCCTTCAAAGGGTTGAGAATGCCATCACCACCGCTGCGGTGTTCGGGGCCCGCGAGGGTGCGGCGCGGGATGACGTTCTTGCCACCTGGCACCAGCTCGTTGCCTTGCATCGGCAATACCATTCACTACTTAGAGAGCTGAAAGACGCCGAGCTGGCCTTGGGGGAAGACCCCAGCGAGGCCAATTTGGCGTGGCTGCGTGACGTGAAGGCTCGGCTGGCCGAGGTCGACGGTACCGAGGCCCTGATCGAGGGTTTTGGCGAGCTGTCGGGCCGGTTCCAGAAGAGCGTGTGATGAAAGAATCATGCGGACGGCCGGGGTCGGAACCGCTAAAAGACTCGCCAAATCCAAGGTTTGGCGGCAAAAACAGGGTTAATCGAGGCTTAACGGTCTTGTAGCACTTTGGCCACCAGGCGGCCGCAGGCAGAACAGACGCGTCAGGAATGAATCCGCGCAATCGCTGTTGGCACTACACCTGCATCCGCTGCGACAAAGAGGCTCACGAAGCGTTAGGCAAATCCGGCGAGAGAGAGTTGGGGGTGGCGAGAGACACGTGCGCCGCCTTTTCCGTGTCGAGAGCTGCCGAAGCGAGAGCGTCGAGCAACAGGTTCAAGTGGATTCACGCGGGGCGCGGCGATCGTCTCGCATGAAGCGCGTTTAGGAGCAATGGATGGCCACCAAGGCAAAGACGCTGCAGGCGAAGGACAAGGAAAAAGACGACAAGGCAGCGGATGCTCCCGAGAAGGATTCCCAGGACGCGCCCTCGCCGTTGCTCGATCTGTCCGACGCGGCAGTGAAGAAGATGATCAAGCAGGCCAAGAAGCGCGGCTTCGTGACCTTCGATCAGCTCAATGAAGTTTTGCCGTCCGACCAGACCTCGCCCGAGCAGATCGAGGACATCATGTCCATGCTCTCGGACATGGGCATCAACGTCACCGAAGCCGACGACAGCGAGGGCGAAGAAGAGAAGGACGAGGCCGACGACGAGACCGATAACGAGCTCGTCGAGGTTACCCAGAAGGCCGTCACCGAGGTCAAGAAGAGCGAGCCGGGCGAGCGCACCGACGATCCCGTGCGCATGTATCTGCGCGAGATGGGCACGGTCGAGCTGCTCTCCCGCGAAGGCGAAATCGCGATTGCCAAGCGCATCGAGGCCGGCCGTGAGGCGATGATCGCGGGCCTGTGCGAAAGCCCGCTGACCTTCCAGGCCATCATCATCTGGCGCGACGAGCTCAACGAAGGCAAGATCTTCCTCCGCGACATCATCGATCTCGAAGCGACCTATGCCGGCCCCGACGCCAAGGGCGGCATGAACACCGCGATGATCGCCGGTCCCGCCGGCGAGAACGGCGAAGCGCCGGCCGAAGGCGGCGAGGCCGTCGCGTCTGCCGCTGCGCCCGCGCATGTCGCCCCGCCCGCCGCGCCTCCGTCGCCGACCCCGTTCCGCGCCGCGCAGCCCGCCCCTGGCGGTCAGGGCGGCGAGGAGAAGGATCCGGGCGAAGCCGCCGCCGAAGCCGACATGGACGAGGACGACGAGTTCGAGAACCAGATGTCGCTCGCGGCCATCGAGGCCGAGCTCAAGCCGAAGGTTGTCGAGATCTTCGACAAGATCGCCGAAAGCTACAAGAAGCTGCGCAAGCTTCAGGAGCAGGACATCCAGAACCAGCTCGAGAGCACCTCGCACGGTCCCTCGCTGTCGCCGCACCAGGAGCGCAAGTACCGCAAGCTCAAGGACGAGATCATCGTCGAGGTGAAGTCGCTGCGCCTCAACCAGGCGCGTATCGACAGCCTCGTCGAGCAGCTCTACGACATCAACAAGCGCCTCGTCTCGCACGAGGGCCGCCTGATGCGTCTCGCCGACAGTCACGGCGTCGCGCGCGACGACTTCCTGCGCAACTACACCGGCTCGGAGCTCGATCCGCGCTGGCTCAACCGCGTCTCGAAACTTTCCGCAAAAGGCTGGAAGAACTTTGTCCACCACGAGAAGGACCGCATCAAGGACCTTCGTCACGAGGTGCATCAGCTCGCGGCGCTCACCGGGCTCGAGATCATCGAGTTCCGCAAGATCGTGCACTCCGTGCAGAAGGGCGAGCGCGAGGCACGCCAGGCCAAGAAGGAGATGGTGGAAGCCAACCTCCGTCTCGTGATCTCGATTGCGAAAAAGTACACCAATCGCGGCCTGCAGTTCCTCGACCTGATCCAGGAAGGCAACATCGGCCTGATGAAGGCGGTCGACAAGTTCGAGTACCGCCGCGGCTACAAGTTCTCGACCTACGCGACGTGGTGGATCCGGCAGGCGATCACCCGATCGATCGCGGACCAGGCGCGCACCATCCGCATCCCCGTGCACATGATCGAGACGATCAACAAGATCGTGCGCACGTCCCGCCAGATGCTCAACGAGATCGGCCGCGAGCCGACCCCGGAAGAGCTCGCCGAGAAGCTCGGCATGCCCTTGGAGAAGGTCCGCAAGGTTCTCAAGATCGCCAAGGAGCCGCTCTCGCTGGAGACGCCCGTCGGTGACGAAGAGGATTCACATCTCGGCGATTTCATCGAGGACAAGAACGCGATCCTCCCCATCGACGCCGCGATCCAGTCCAACCTGCGCGAAACCACCACGCGCGTGCTCGCCTCGCTCACCCCGCGCGAAGAGCGCGTCTTGCGCATGCGCTTCGGCATCGGCATGAACACCGACCACACGCTGGAAGAAGTCGGCCAGCAGTTCTCGGTGACGCGCGAGCGTATCCGCCAGATCGAAGCGAAGGCGCTGCGCAAGCTGAAGCATCCGTCGCGGTCGAGGAAGCTGCGGTCGTTCCTCGACAACTAATTCGGATCGTCATGCCCGGGCTCGACCCGGGCATCCATCCAAACGAAAACGGCGGGCCGAAAGCCCGCCGTTTTTCTTTTATGCCGCTGCTTCGCGCGACCCGCGCGCAGCGCCTACTTCTTCTTCGCCCCCACCCGCTCGATCCGCTTGATCTCGAGCGCCGGCCGTCCCGACTTCTCCGCGATCTCGCGGTCCTGCTCCATGATGAAGTTGCGGGCGGGTTCGTCGCCGTCGAGGCCGCCGAGCAGCTCGGCGGGGACGCGGCGGTTGGAGCGCTGGGAATCGTCTTCATAGACGACGTTGAAGAAGGCGAATTCGCCTTTGGGATTTGTTCCGGGTTTCTTGGCCATGGCGGCTTGTCGTCGATCAGGCCGCCGCAGTCAAATGACTTCGCGACTTGTCAAATGCGAAAGTGAGCCGCCCTTGCAATCGATCGACGATATCTGTTCGTGAGATTGAAGCGCCCGGCGCTTCGCGAGGTTCGAAGCGAGCCCTCAATAAACGGCGGGCCGCGAAAGCCCGCCGTCTATTTTTGGTCTTCAGCGTTGCCCGGGGCTGGCAGGGCAACAACCTAGAATAGAAGCGTATAGACTGCGTCATGCGGTGGCAAGACAAATCATGGGAGCGCCGATGTCGCAGCGAGCGCAGCAGATATGCGCTTGTCGTGGTGTCAAGTTCCAATGCAGCATCGAAGCAATTGTTTGGATTATCAAAGCAGTTTGTTCGCATCTGCGGCTCTTGCGATGCAGCGAGAGCGATCCGGCTTGTAGGAATACGCGCCGATCTGCACATTCTCCCGTCCGCGTCTGGATCGCGCGATAACATATGTTAATGGCAGCGGCGCCACGCGACGTGCGTTCACCTTGTCCGGGCGCGCTTCGCCAGCTCCTGCGCGGCGAGTCGCGATCCGTGGCCGCCACGTCCGCCGTCATCGTCCTTGCGCCCCTGCGCCATGATCGCGCTGCCCATCGCCGTGGAACCGAAGGTGATGAGGAACGACGCCAGCAGCAGTCCAAGTGCGACGCCGCCCGCGCGGTCGGCGAAAATCAGCTCGCGCAGATGCGCGGGGTTCAGCCAGAGCAGTCCGCCGACGAGCAACACTGCGGCGCAGGCGCCGATCGCGAGGTTGATGGCGAGCAGGCGGAAGAGGGGACTGCGGAGGAGATCGGTCGGTCGAGGTTGCTGATTGTTGGGCATGGCCTGCTGCCTCATGCTGGCCCAACGCACCAACTGACGGCGCCGCGCGAGCATCGATACTATAGCGGCTAGTCTCTCATCCGTCACTCCGGGCGCGCGTTGCGCGAGCCCGGAATCCAAGTACTCACCACCTCTGCTGCGTGATGGATTCCGGGTTCGCCCTTCGGGCGCCCCGGAATGACGAGAGCAGGGGGTTACGGTGCCACCAGTTCGACCCGCCGGTTCAGCGCGCGGCCGGCGTCCGTTGCGTTCGAGCCGACCGGCGCCAGCAGGCCGACGCCGGCGGTGCGCAGCCGCGTCGGCACGATGCGAAAGCTCTTCACCAGCTCCGCTGCGACGGCCTCGGCGCGTCGCTTCGACAGATCGAGATTGTATTCATAGGCGCCCTGGCTGTCGGTGTGGCCGACGATGAAGACGCTCAGCTGCGGCTGGCTGGTCAGCAGCTTTGCGATCTGCTCCAGCGTCGGGCGGCTTTCGGGTTTCAGCACCGCCTTGTCGGTGTCGAAATAGATACCGTAGAGCGCGATGTGGCCGGTCTCGCCGAGACCTTTCGCCATCGCAGCGGCATCCACCATCTTGTTCGCGATCGCACCTAACTCGGCGACGGTAACCTGCGCATAGATGTCCTGGTTGTTCTGGCTGACGAGGACGCTCGCAAAAGTCTCGCGGCCGCCTTCGGTCTTGCGGCCGGCAAAGTAGCGGTAGCTGAAGCCGTCGACCCACATCTGCGGCACCGGGAGTGTGTCGATGCTTTCGGTGAAGGGAATGGCGCCGCAGGCATCGGTGTCGCAGGCAAGCAGCGTCTCGAAGCCGGCCTTGGCCAGCTGCGTCTCGAAATTGCGCGACACTTCCAGGATCGAGGGGCCGGGATTGGTGCGATAGGCGATGCGGACAATGCGGCCCTCGAGCCGCCGTGCGTCCGTCGGCTGGCCGTCTTTGAAGGGCGCCGCCTGCATCCGCGCCGCGTCAAATTCCTTCACGACATAGCCGGTGATGACGCTGCCGGCGAAGCGGCCGATGCCGGGATAGTCGCGCCCTCCTGCGACATCGCGCGTCTGCGCGGAGGCGGCAACGGTGTGGAGCGAGAGCAGAGCGAGGACGGCGAGCATCCGGCAACGAATGGGCATGGTCATCTCGATCAGGTTGGGGCAGGGGTGAGCGCTGCTCCTTAGTCGCGTTCGCGGCGGGATCGGTTCTGGCGAGTTTTGCCGCTTTGACGCGAATCCGGTTCCCGGGCATGATCGCCTGCTGCTTTCCTACGCAAATTCCAAAAGGACCTCCGCATGTTGAGACCGCTTCTCGCCGCCGCCTCCATCCTCTTGCTGGCCGGCGGGTCGGCACAGGCTGCGCGCTGCGGCGGCGACTTCAACAGCTTCGTCGCCAGCATGGCTGCGGAAGCGCAAGGAGCCGGCGTCTCGGCGAGCGTGACCAGCGCGGCCTTCAGCGGCATCACCCAGGATGGCGCGGTGCTCGCCTTCGACCGGCGCCAGCGCTACACCTTCAACAAGAGCTTTGAGCAGTACGTCTCGACCCGCGTCGGTGCCGGCCGCATCAATGGCGGCCGCGCGCTGCTGCAGCGTCATGCCGCACTTCTCTCGCGCATCGAGCAGCAGTTCGGCGTGCCCCGCCAGATCTTGGTCGCGATCTGGGGGCTGGAGAGCGATTTCGGCAAGGGCGACATTGGCAAGCTGCCGGTGATCCGAACGCTGGCGACGCTCGCGCATGATTGCCGCCGCACCGATCTGTTCCAGGGCGAGTTGCTCGCCGCGCTCAAGATCGTGCAGCGCGGCGACCTGCCGCTGCGCGATCTCATCGGCGCCTATGCGGGCGAGATCGGCCAGACCCAGTTCCTGCCGTCGTCCTATATCAAATACGGCGTCGACTTCGACGGCGACGGCCATGTCGACCTCCGCCACAGCGTCCCCGACGTGCTCGCCTCGACCGCGAACCTGCTGCACACCAATGGCTTCAAGATGGGCCAGCCCTATGGCGAAGGCAGCGCCAATTTCGAGGCGATGCGCGAGTGGAACAAGGCGGTAGTGTACCGGAAGACGATCGGCTATTTCGCGGACCGGCTGATGGGGCAGTAGGGGCTGAGCGGCTGAGCGTGCGCCACACATTCACTGTCATCGACCGCGAAGGCGGGCGATCCAGTACGCCGCAGCAGCTCGATTCTAGCCGCGCCGTCTCGGAGTACTGGATTCCCCGCCTTCGCGGGGAATGACAGTTCGTAGGGTGGGCAAAGGCGCAAGGCGCCGTGCCCACCATTTCCGTCCGTTATCGGAAGTCGTGGGCACGCTTTCGCTTTGCCCACCCTACGACAGCGGTGGGTGAGGTGACGCCATCGCGTCCCTGATTACGTCCCCTTCGCCATCTTCTCCAATCGCCGCTGCAACGGCGCCCAGTATGTCCCCGGGCGGAAGCGCTGGAGCAGGTCCATGAAGCGGGCGTCGTTGCCGATCAGGATGCGCGGCTCGTTCCGCTCGATGCCCTTGATGATGCGCAGCGCCGCGTCCTTCGGCGTGGTCTTCGCCGCGGTCTCGAACCGCTCGATCATCTGCGAGCGGCGCTCATTGTCGGTGACGCCGACGCCGGTGCGCGAAGAACGCGCAATCGCGGTGGCGACGCCGCCGGGATGGACGACCGACAGCTTGATGGGACTGCCCGCCACCGCAAGCTCGTGCCGCACGCTCTCGGAGAAGCCCCGCACCGCGAATTTCGCGGCGGCATAGGCCGATTGCCCGGGCGGGGCGATGATGCCGAAGATCGAGGAGAGGTTGACGACATGCGCCTCTGGCTTCGTCTTCAGATGCGGCAGAAAGGCGCGCGTGCCGTGCACCACGCCCCAGAAATTGATGTCGAATAGCCACTCCATCTGCGCCTGGTTGATCTCCTCGAACGTCCCCAGCAGCGCCACGCCGGCATTGTTCACGACAATGCCGAGCGCGGGATGCGCCGCGATCGCATCGGTCGCGAACTGCGCGATGTCGCTCGCTTCGCCGACATCGACGCGGTGCACGCTCACCTTTCGCTGTCCTCCGATCTCCGCAGCGAGCGTCTTCAGCCCGGCCTCGTCGCGATCGGCGAGCGCGAGATCGCAGCCGCGCCTGGCGAGCTCGATTGCGAGCGCGCGGCCGATGCCGCTGGCGGCTCCCGTGATGGCGGCAGCGCCGCGAATCGCAGTCATGATGTTCCCCCAAGCCCCTGATGATGGAACCACGATTTACATTTTTTTGAAACGAAACCGAACCGTAGCCTCTCCCGGTTTTTAACATACGTTACGAAAGCAAGCATTGGAGTCGCTGATGGGACAAGCAAAACCATTTCGCGCGACAGCGCTGATCGTTGAAGACGACGCCATGCAGCGGGAGATGCTGTGTGTCCTGCTGGAAGAGAGCGGTTACCAGGTGATCCAGTGCGAAAGCGCCGAGGCCGCCGAGCGCATCCTCGACAAGAACGCGGGCGCGCTTTGCCTGATGATGACCGACGTGCAGCTCGCCGGCCGCATGAACGGGGTCGAGCTCGCGCACGTCGCCAAGGACCGCAACCCCCGGCTCGACGTCGTCGTGACCTCCGGCCGTCCCCTGAAACAGCCCTTGCCTGACGGCGCGAAATTCTGGGCCAAGCCATGGGCGCCGCTGGATGTGCTGCGCGAGGCCGAGCTGGCGCAGATGTCTTGATGGGCCCAGTTGTCCTGACGGCCAAGTCCGGCTTTCTTGCAGTGAGGCGGACTGCTAAGCTCCGGCCATGACCTGGTCCTTCCTGCTCACTTCGCTGATCGTCGTCGCCTCGCCCGGCACCGGCGTGCTCTACACATTGGCGGCGGCGCTGACGCGGGGCTCGCGCGCCAGCGTCGCGGCCGCCTTCGGCTGCACGCTCGGGATCGTGCCGCATATGACGGCGGCGATGCTCGGGCTTGCCGCGGTGCTGCACACCAGCGCGCTCGCCTTCGCCGCGCTGAAATGGTGCGGCGTGCTCTATCTGCTCTACATGTCCTGGCAGGCGCTGCGCGAGACGGGGGCGCTTGCGGTCGAGGGCAGGATCAAGGAGCGGTCGGCTGGCCGCGTCATCGTCACCGGCTTTCTGATCAACATCCTCAATCCGAAGCTGTCGATCTTCTTCCTCGCCTTCCTGCCGCAGTTCATCGCCGCGGACGAGGTCCATGTGCTGGCGCGGATGCTGGAATTGAGCGGCGCCTTCATGGCGATGACCTTTGCGGTGTTCGTCGTCTACGGCCTCTGCGCCGCCTCCGTGCGCGAGCGCGTCATCTCCCGTCCCGCCGTCATGGCCTGGCTGCGCCGGAGCTTTGCCGCGGGCTTTGCCGCACTCGGTGCCAAGCTGGCGTTCGCGGAACGGTAAATTCCTCACCTCGTCCCCGTTGCTTCCTTCACCTCTCCCCGCCTACGGGGAGAGGTCGCATCCCATCGCGGATGGGATGCGGGTGAGGGGGTACAGGTCCATCGACGATCTCGCGTGTTGAGAGGCCCCTCACCCCAACCCTCTCCCCGTAAGAACGGGGAGAGGGAGAAACCAGCAGCGCAGCGGGCCAATAAAAAAGCGGGCCTGTTGCCCGCCACCTTCAAACCAGCCGTGCCCGATACCCGGGCGGAGCGAGGCTCCACCCGGGCAAAGAAAAAGAAGCCTCGTTACTTCTTCTTCGCCTTCTTGGCCTTTTTCGCCTTCTTCTTCGTCGCCTTCTTCGCTTTCTTAGCCATAGGATCCTCTTAAGGGTTAATGGTGAAACGCGACACGAGGAACGCTCGGCGGAGGGCCAGCCTCGCAACATCCTCAAAGACGAACTCAGCAGATTCGCAGCTCTCTGCCCCGCGTTGTCACATCTGTGTCATCCCGTTATCCACAGCTCAGATGCATTTTCAGGTGATTTTGACCCGCGAATCCGCGTCGCGACGCGCGGCGAGGCGACCGTGCCTCGACACAGGCGACGTGCCTAACGATCCGATAGTCGCGGCACGGCGTTCATGAATTCAAAACCAAGGGCGCGCTTTCGGCGATCGCAGTGAGGTTCCGTTAAGCGCAATCCGCGCATGATCTTCCGCAAGAACACGGGGACGGGGTCATGGACGAACTTCTGCCAGAGACAGGGGGCGGGACGCTGCGCGTATCGCGGGCGCCATGCTGAACGTACCGACGCTTTGGACCGTCATCATCATCAATTTTCTCGCGCTGGGTCTGATCTGGGCCTATGTCGCCCACGCCTATCCGAAGTTCGAGGCGGCGCGGTATTGGACCGCGGCTGCGGTGTTGGCGGCAGTCGGTGCGGCGATAACGATGCTGCGCGAAGTGATGGATCCGGGCTTTCCCTTGATCGCAGGCGGCGCCCTGATGATCTTTTCGTCGTGGCTCGCCTGCATGGGAGTGGCCAGATTTTATCACCGTCCGGTGTCCTGGACCGTGGCAGTCGCCAATTCTCTCTTATGCAGCGCTGGCCTCGCATTCTTCCTGCTCGTCACCGACAACATGCCGATGCGGGTCGTGATCTACTCGCTGGCGCAATCGACGCCGGTTGTGATGACGCTGCCGCTGCTCCTGCGCAGGCAGGAGGGCCGGGAAAATCCGGGTGCGCGTCTTGCTGCGATCGTGGGTTTTCTGCTGTTGTCCATCCACGCAGTCCGCTCTGCCGCGGTGCTGTTCGGCTATGGCGGGGCGATCACCGCGATCAACTTCAACGGTCTGCAAGCCCTGATGATCCTGTTGCTGGTGTTCCTGGCGATGGGCTGGAATTTCGCCTGTCTCCTGATGGCGATCGAACGATTGCGGGGCGAGGTCGCCGACCTCGCGCTGCTCGACGATCTCACGGGAGTGGCCAACCGCCGCCATCTGTTGCAGCGGCTGTCGGAGGAATGCGCCCGTTCCGAGCGCAGCGGCGAGCCGTTCTCGCTGCTGGTGATGGATCTCGACGGCTTCAAGACCATCAACGACACCCATGGCCATGCCGCCGGTGATGCCTGCCTGCGGCACTTCACCCTGATGGCGCAGACGCGCCTGCGGCCCGGCGACATGCTCGCCCGCACCGGCGGCGACGAGTTCTGCGTCGTGCTGCCGTCCTCCTCCTTGCGCGAGGGAGCCACGATCGCCCGCCGCGTGCTCGAGGTGTGCCGGCAGGATGCCGTGAGCTGCACCGGCACCGACATCCCGATCGCGATCTCGATCGGCGTTGCCGAGTGGGACCGCAGCGTCGGCCAATTCCCTGACAGGCTGATCGCGCATGCCGACCACGCGCTCTATGCCGCCAAGAAGAACGGCAAGAACGATTTTGCGGTCTACGATCCGGCCCCGCCGCTCGCGCCCGAGCCGGGCGGCTTAGCCGAGACCGCGCGCAAATTCGCGTAAAGCCTGCTAGGGTTCGGGTTCGTTATTGGACCCGCATGATGATCTCCCGCCTGCTCGCGGCGATTTTCGCCGCACTCCTCCTGACCGCACCAGCCGCCGCAACCGACACCGAGCTCGCAAAGCTCGCGCGCGCCTCCGGCACGCCCGACATTCCCGGCCTGAAGATCGTCTGGCTCGCGCCGTGGGGCGACGTCCAGAGCGCCCATGCGTGGCGCAACATCATCGTGCACCAGACCGAGGGGCCATCAGGCTCGGCGCGAGGCGGCGCGGCGGAGCAGGCGAAGAATCCGACCCGCCGCGGCGTCACGGTGTGGGTCGAGACCGACGGCACGGTCTATTGGGCGGTCGCGGAAAACCTGGTGCCGACCCATGGCGACGGCGCCAACCGCAACGACAACAAGTACATCGACAACAGGTCGACCTACCGCCAGGTGGTGCGCGACAATTCGATCGGCGTCGAGTTCGCCGGCAACTATCCCGATGTCACCACGGGTCCGACCGATGCGCAGGTCGCAGCCTGGAAGATCCTCGTGAAGGTGCTGCGCGCGCGCTACGACATCCCGCTCGACCACGTCTATGCCCACAACTGGATCGACCACAAGGACGCCCGCTATTGCGAAGGCTGCTGGCTCGCGACGCTGGCGCGGGTGTGGGGGGAGTAGAGCTAAAGCGCGATGACGATTCATCGAAATCTCATCGCGCTTCAGTGAGCCTTCCCCGTTCAGGGGAACGCCTTGGGGAGGTCGGCCGACGGCTTCGTGACGATCTGATGCGCATCGCGCCAGATCACCTCACGCTGGTGCGAAGTCGTGATCGTGCGCACCGGCAGGCCGCCCTCCTCGAGCAACCAGGCGCAGTAACGCGCGCGGCTGACCGCTTCGCGGGCCCGGGGATCGAACCAGCAAATGCCCCAGATCGAATCGCGCCGCTTGAAATGCCGCGCGATGCGCCCGGGAAGCGGCAGATGCTGTGCGAACCAGTCGAACTGGTCCGAGAGCTCCTGCCGGATCCAGTCGGGACAATTGGTCCGCTGGATGTACCAGGACGCACGGAAGAAGCCGCTCTCCACACGGCTGCGCGGGTGGATGAGCGGTGTAACGAACCGCAAATACATGACGACACGGCGTGACGCCGTGTTGCGTCACGCCCCTCGTAACCAGATGGGATGAAATGGAAGAACAGCCGCGAAGCGGCGTTCAGCTCAGGACCGGTTGCCGGTCGCGGATGGGCGGCGGCGGTCGGAACATGTCGATCTCAACTTCATGCCGCCTCCCTTGTGAGCGTGAGCAAAGCGGCGCGGTATTGCGCCGGGGCCGCAGCACATACACCAGCCGACGTCGTGGGACAAGCGTGGCGAGGTGACCTCACACCGGCTGCGCCATCCAGCCGAACAAGCGCCGGATCAATCCCGGTTGCCGCGGCACCTCCGGCGGGCCGTCCGCCGCCAGCACGCGCTTGAAGAAGTAGTCCAGGAAGACCATGTCGTTCGGCTCGGTGACGGTGAACGTCTCGTCGCCGAAAAACACGCTGTAACTGAAGAAGAACGGGCCCATGAGTGGGATCGTCGCTGTGCCCGCATAGTCCTTGGAGATCACGAACTCGGACGGCTCGAGCCCGTGCTCGCGCATGGCTTGCTCGACCAGCGGCAGCTTGCGCATGAACTGGGCGGAGAAGCCGCCGACGGTGGACTGCAGGATGATCGACACGGTGTCCGTCCATGGATGCTGTCGGTCATTTTGGGTCGGTTGACCGGCCGCGCGGGTTCAAGGCAAGCTTGGTTCTGAACGATGTTGGGTGAGGTTGATCACCCAATGGGCGGATCGGCAGGCCCGACTCGGTATAGGCATCAGGCATGGGAACACTGACATTCGAAGAACGCGCCGAGGAATATCAGTGGGCCAGCGATACGGCTTTCGACGGTATCCGATTGGAAGTTCTTTCGAGCGGAGGGGATGTGCTCTTCGACGTGAGCGTGCCGGACAGAGGTCCGATCACTGTCGACACGTTCGGTAAAGACGTCGCCGCAAACCTGCTGATGGTCGCGATCGAGGTTGCGCAACGCCCGCGATAGTCAGTTCGCCTCTCTAGGAGCCGGGCACGCCAACATCATATCCGGCGATCGCCGAGAAACCTGCACGTCGCCCAAACAAAAAAGCCGGCGTTGCCGCCGGCTTTCCGTCTTTCTCGATCCGCCAATTCGTAGGCGCTAAACCCTCGCCTTAGAGCGCGGCTTCCAGCGCGGCCTGTTCCTGCCTTGCGATCGTGCCCTTGACCGCGGACTGTACCTTCTCGAAGGCGCGGACCTCGATCTGGCGGACGCGCTCGCGCGACACGCCGAACTCGGCGGCAAGATCTTCCAGCGTCATCGGCTCATCGGCGAGGCGGCGGGCCTCGAAGATGCGGCGTTCGCGCGGGTTGAGCACGCCCATGGCGCCGTTCAGCGCGTCACGGCGGTGATCATACTCCTCGTGCTCCGCCATCAGGGCTTCCTGGTTGGGCGTGTTGTCGACCAGCCAGTCCTGCCATTCGCCGGCTTCGCCGTCGTCGCGGATCGGGGCGTTGAGCGACGCGTCGCCACCGAGGCGGCGGTTCATGTCGATCACGTCCTGGTCCGTCACGCCGAGGCGCTTGGCAATGGTCGCGACCTGGTCGGGGCGGAGATCGCCTTCGTCCAGCGCGTTGATCTTGCTCTTCGCCTTGCGCAGGTTGAAGAACAGCTTCTTCTGGTTCGCGGTGGTGCCCATCTTCACGAGCGACCAGGAACGCAGGATGTACTCTTGAATCGACGCCTTGATCCACCACATCGCGTAGGTGGCGAGACGGAACCCCTTCTCGGGTTCGAAACGCTTCACCGCCTGCATCAGGCCGACATTGCCTTCCGAGACGACCTCGGAGATCGGCAGGCCGTAGCCGCGATAGCCCATGGCGATCTTGGCGACGAGCCGGAGGTGGCTGGTGACGAGTTGGTGCGCCGCGTCGCGATCGTCATGCTCACGCCAACGCTTGGCGAGCATGTATTCCTGCTGGGGTTCCAGCATCGGGAACTTGCGGATCTCAGCGAGGTAGCGAGAAAGGCCAGATTCTCCATTGAGAATCGGCAAAGCAGCGGTACGGGCCATAGTGCGCCCTCCAAAGGTTCAGGCCCCCGATAGCGGCGGGCCAGGCAGACGACCGCTGTGTCAAAGCCGGCCGGGCTGCGATGTTCCGCGTTGGTGAATTTCAACGCAGGGGCAATATACCCCATGGGGGGTCGAAAAGGGAAGGATTGCTGACGTCACGTCCCCGTGTGGCAGCTATAACTTTTTGTAAGGTAACGCTTTTCTGGAACCGCCTGCGTCATAGCGCCGCTTTTAGCGCGCTCTGAAGGAGAAGCAAATCCTCCGGCAGCGGCGCTTCCCAGTGGAGTAATTCTCCCGTCCTGGGGTGCTCCAATACCAGCAGATAAGCATGCAGGGCCTGCCGTCCGAGCGCCGCGAGAGCGGCCTGCGACTCTGGGCCGAGCTGGTTCGCCTTGGTCTTGAAATGCGGGCCATAGACGGCGTCGCCCATCAGGGGATGGCCGATATGGGCAAGGTGGACGCGGATCTGGTGGGTGCGGCCGGTCTCGAGCTCGCAGGCGAGCAGGGCGGCAACGTCCTTGCCGTCGCGCCCGGCAAAGCTCTCGATGATCTCCCAATGCGTCACGGCCTCGCGGCCGCCCTGGCGCACCGCCATCTTCTCACGCGCATGCGGATGGCGGTCGATCGGCGCATCCACTGTGCCGCGATGCCGGCCGGGGAGCCCCCAGGCAAAGGCCATATAGCCGCGCCGCATCTCGCCGGTGCGGCCGTGATCGGCGAACTGCGCCGACAGCGAGGCATGCGCCATGTCGTTCTTGGCGACCACCATCAGCCCCGTGGTGTCCTTGTCGAGCCGATGGACGATGCCGGGCCGGCGCACCCCGCCGATGCCCGACAGCGAAGCGCCGCAATGGGCGATCAGCGCGTTCACCAGCGTGCCGGTCTCGTGGCCGGCTGCGGGGTGCACGACGAGGCCCTTGGGCTTGTTGATGACGATGATATCGTCGTCCTCGAACACGATATCGAGGGCGATCTCCTCGCCTTTGGGCTCCGCCGGGGCCGCCTCCGGCACGTCGATTATGATCGTATCGCCGGATGCGACGTGATAAGCGGGGTCCCGAATGGCGGCGGCCTTCAGGCTCACCGCGCCCGCCAGGATCAGGGTTTTGAGCCTCGATCGCGACAGGTCCGGCAGGCGTGCCGCCAGCACGCGGTCAAGCCGGGCCGAGCCCTCGTCGCCTTCGACCACGACCTCCAACCTTTGCGCTGACCCAGAGCTTTCCATGACGACGTCTGATACCGCTATTCCCGAACCGACCCCCGAGCAGGCCGCGCTGTTCGCGCGGGTGCGGCGGATGATGCTGATCGCGGGGTTGACCACGGCGCTGGCGATCTGCGCCGTCCTGATCGCGGTGGGCTACCGCCTTTTCAAGTCGGAGGGAAGGGCGGTTGAGACCGCCGGCGACGTCACCGCGACCCTGCCCAAGGGCGCCAGAATCGTCTCGACCGGGGTCGCGGGCGACCGGCTGGTGGTGACGCTCGATATCGGCGGGGTCACCGAGATCCGCACCTTCGATGCCCACACCCTTAAGCCCGCCGGAAAGCTGAAATTTGCCAATGAGCCGTAAAAGGGCGGTTCGGGTCCTTGCGGCGGACAAATTTCGAGGCTATTGGCTACCCCTCACGCTCCCTTCGTCTAGCGGTTAGGACGCGGCCCTCTCAAGGCTGAAACAGGGGTTCGATTCCCCTAGGGAGCGCCAAATCCGCGATATTCCTCGACTTTCTGCGACAACATACGACATCGGGCCGCGCGACGGCGCCCGGTCATAGGTTGCGCGCCGCAGCGTCGCCGCTGATGAAGTGATCGCGTGAACCCGCCTTGCATTCACTCCGGCGCAAAATGAACCACATCGCGCCGTCGCTGCTGCGCCGCGCGATGGTTGCATGACGAGCGCATGGCTCGGGCTCCTCTCAACGCCTGTTCGAGCCGTGATCGCGAGAGGAGCCCTGGCCGCAAGTCCTGGCCGCAAGTCCTGGCCGCAGGTTCAGTGATGCGCCGAAATGCTCCTGACGGTCTCGGTGAGCATATCACCCGACGCGGAACGGCCGACGTCGCCCAAGCTGATGATGCCGACCATCCGCTTGCTCTTGTTGATCACCGGCAGCCTGCGGACCTGCAGCTTCTCCATATGATGCATCGCCTTGGCGAGGTCATCGTCCTCGCGGCAGCAATGGATGCCCTCGGTCATCACGTCGCGCGCCGTCGCGCGGCCGGCATCGAAGCTGTGGCTCGCGAGCCCTTTGCAGACGATATCGCGGTCGGTCACCATTCCGACCAGCTTGTCGTCCTCGCCAATCGGGATACAGCCGATGTCATGCGCCCGCATCAGTTTGGCAAGCTCGGTGATTGGGGTGCTGGGGCTGACCCAATCGACACCCTTGTGCATCACGTCTTTGACTTTCATGGCGAGCCTCCGTTCGTGGGTTTCGAGTGCGTTGATGCAATGCAGCGGCAGCCCCATCTTCCGAACTCCGACCAGACAAGCGCAGACGCGCTCGCCGCCACCCTGCTGAACAGTATGACGGCGAGCTCGCGGCCAGAGTTCCCGCCCAAGATCGCAAGGACAATGGGCGGTGTACAAAATCCTCAGTCATGCGCGCTGAAGCGCCCGTGCGGTGCGTTGGCCGTCAGGCGCGCAAACTGCGCGTGCCCCATATGAAGCAGCGTCTCGTGATCGCCGGCTTCCATGTAGATGTCCGGCTGCGCCCCGATGCTGTCGTCGACGATGATATCCAGTCCGTAGCATTTGCCGACGGCGGGAACTGCACCGCGAGTACAGTCGCTGAACAGCCGATTGATCTCGGCTTCATCGGCCATATGGACATTGTCGCCGAGGCTTGTCCTCAGGTCTGACAAGCGAAGGTGATGCGATGCGGGCAAGATGGCCAGCATGTATCCGCCGTCGCGCCGCAACACGATGCCCTTGGCGAGGCGGTCGCCCGAGATATGGCATGCCTCGGCCGTTCGAGCGGACGTCATGCTGAGCTCGTGCGGAATCACCTCGTACTGGATGTTCTCAGCGGCTAGGTATTTCTGGAGCGTGGGAGCAATGGCCATAGCATCACCTCCGATGCAGAATGGAAACCATCCACCGTGAGGTCGACCCTGCAGACTCTCGCCATACGATGGGCGGCTGCCTGACTAGAAACCCAACATAGGTCTTCCATCCGCAAGCTGCAATTCATTTCCCCTCGGAGCCGCAGCGAGCGTGCGCGGGAGCAAGCTTGCGCAGGCTCGGCGCGGGCGCTCTCTCACGCCGTCGTGCCGTCGATCGAGCGGCGGATCACCCGCTGCACTTCAGCATTCGAAAGAAACAGATCGTGGTTGATGATGCCCCAGCCTTCCTGGGAGGCATCGACCACGCGCACGCCGAGCCGCTGAATGACATCCTTCTCGGCGGCGCCGACTCTGGTCATTCCACCTGCGATCTGGCCCGACAGCGCGAGTGCGCGATCGTTCGTCGCGGCGATCACGGTGATCTTGCCGGCGAGCGGACCGATGCGGTGGATTGCCGACGAGAATACGTCCATGTCGATATCGGGCGCGGCAAACACGACCGCGCCGATCTTGCTCGTCACCGTGTCGCCGTATCGCGCGTAGAGCTGACGCAGGCTTTCGAGCGTGAGCATGGTTCCCATGCTGTGTGCAACGATATGCACGCGGCCGCCTGGAGCCGACACCAGCGCAGAGAGCACGCGCTCGAAATCGTCGCGAGACCACATCGCGCTGTCGCGGTCATAGGCATAGTCGAACAGTCCTGCCTTGGAGGGCCAGGAGAATGCCATGGTCCGGCCGCGGAACTTGATCCCATCGGAGAGATGGGCGGCATCCAGCACCGCCGTCTCGAATGTCTGCTTGAAGCCGTGCACATAGATCAGCACGTCCCCTCCGCCGGCCTGCGCGGCGAGATCGCCGGCGTCGGCCGACACCGGCTCGATCCGGTCAAGGCGCCAATCGCCGAGCCCAACCGAGGCGAGAGACAGGCGGCTCTCGTCCGGCGCCACCAGCTTGGCCCGCGCGACCGTCATGCTCGTCGCACGTTCCGGCCCAAACCAGGGTTTGGTGCGGCCGCCGTTGATTGGCTTGCGCGTGGTGGTG
Source organism: Bradyrhizobium sp. CB2312 (assembly GCF_029714425.1). Classification (NCBI taxonomy): domain Bacteria; kingdom Pseudomonadati; phylum Pseudomonadota; class Alphaproteobacteria; order Hyphomicrobiales; family Nitrobacteraceae; genus Bradyrhizobium; species Bradyrhizobium sp. CB2312. The sequence continues at coordinate 1,566,051 of NZ_CP121668.1, forward strand.
ACAAGCAAGGTGGGATCAACGGAGAGTGACGACGCGTCGAAACGCGCGCCGGTCGCGCCCAGGCCGGCGCATCCGCCGAGCGCGAGGGCACTGCCTGCCGACACAAGCCCGCCGAGCAGTGCGCGGCGCGAAACAGAAATATGAGAATCGCGTTGCAGATGACGTCGGACGATCACACGGAACCCCAGGGAACTTTGCCCACCGTAAGCCGCCCCGCCTGACTCCCTGAATGACAATGCGGGCGAGAAGACGGCAGAGCAACTTCGCGCTCGGTTGCGTGGACGTGGCGTTCGCGTACGGCGCCGCCGGACTTGCGAGCGTCCGGCGAAGTTCCCTAACTGTGTCCGAGAGTGGACATCAGATCAGCCGACGATTTCGATCTCATGCAGCGCGCACCACTCGCGCAACGCTCGCTCCGTGGCTTTCGCCTGGAACGCATGCCAGCGATCGATCGCGCCTCTTCTGGCAAGCAGCACTTTGAATTTCGGATAGGCGCCCCGTTTGCTGAAGAAATAACGGACGTCGTCGACATCGTCCGGCAGAAACTCGCGGGCAAAATCCAGCACCAGTGGCTTGCCCAGGCCGAGTTCACGCTTGTCAGGGAGCGGGACGTACTTCTCCTCGTCGTCGATGTCGTCAGGCGGGTCGTCGTCGAAATCTTCTGAGTCCAGGCCCTTGGTCTGATAGTAGATCTTTCCGGTCTGTCTGCACACGAAGGCACGAAACTGCGCCACGCCGCCGTCGGTGTTGGCGAACTCGAAGGCTTCGGTGATGTCCCCCAAACTCACTGGCACTGTGTTCTCCATCAACGACAAAATACAGCAACACGCAGATATTGTAACAGGGGTAAGGTCCTCGATCGCGAACTGCCCGTCGGACAAAACAGTCCGTCACTGCCAACGCCTTATGCCGAAATATTTCCACGTTACCGAAATTCGGATTTGTCGCAGCTATCGGCCCTTCGTTCAGCGCAGGAGTTATGGGTGCCAGCTGGCGCCCGGTCTTCCCTGCGCCCCTTCTTTCGAGAGGCTGCGAAGAAGCGCAGAGCTCGGGCAAGTCATGCCGCGAGATTGCGAGCGCGTGTCTGCTATTCGCCTGCCAAAATGCTACCACATGCGGGCATGATGCATCGGCATCAACGAGGGTGGTCGTTGTTCGCGGAATCTGCCTTGATGCGATTTCAGCGCGGAGGAGTTTTGATATGAGCGGTTTGGTGATCTCTGGCGGCCGGGTAGTGGATCCCGCGAGCGGGATGGATGCCGTCGGCGACGTGGCGGTGGTGGACGGCAGGATCGCCGCGGTCGGTACAGGCCTCGGCGGCGCCGAGCGGGTGATCGACGCCGCCGGCCTCGTGGTCGCACCTGGCTTCATCGATCTGCACGCGCATGGCCAGTCGATCCCGGCCGACCGCATGCAGGCGTTCGACGGCGTGACGACCACGCTTGACCTTGAGGCCGGCGTGCTGCCGGTCGGGTCCTGGTACGAGCGCCAGGCGCGGAAGGGCCGCGTGCTGAACTACGGCGCCGCCACCAACTGGGCCTTTGCCCGCATCGGCGCGATGACGGGCTCCAATGCCGAGAGCTCGCTGGAGGCGTTCGGCAACGCGATGCGCGACCGCCGCTGGATGGACAATGTCGCGAGCGATGCGGAAGTCGCCGGCATCATCGAGCGCCTTTCGCGCGGCCTCAACGAAGGCGGCATCGGCATCGGCATTTTGAACGCCTATGCGCCGGGCGCCGGCGTGCAGGAGCTGACCGCGGTCTGCCAGCTCGCCGCCAAGCAGGACGTGCCGACCTTCACCCACGTCGCCTACATGTCGCGCATCGACCCCGAAAGCGCGGCGGAGGCCTATATCCGCCTGATCGGCTATGCCGGCGCCACCGGCGCGCACATGCACATCTGCCATTTCAACTCGTCGAGCAAGACCGACATCGAGCGCTGCCGCGTGCTGGTCGAGAAGGCGCAGGCGCAGGGCCTGCCGATCACCGTCGAGGCCTACCCTTACGGCACCGGATCGACCGTGCTCGCCGCCGCGTTTTTCAGCGATCCGCAATTCGTCGAGCGCAACGGCACCGGCTACGACTCCGTGCAGCGCGTGACTGACGGCTATCGCTTCCACGACCGCGAGGAGCTGCTCAAGGCGCAGGCCGAGGAGCCGTCCTCGCTGGTGCTCTGGCACATCCTCGACACCGAGAACAATGCGCATCACCGCGACCTGCTCGACATGTCGGTGCTCTATCCCGGAGGCGCGATCGCGTCGGATGCGATGCCGTGGACGACGTCGGATGGCAAGACCTATACCGGCGACGCCTGGCCGCTGCCGGACGATGCCACCTCGCATCCGCGCTCGGCCGGCTGCTTCACGAAGTTCATTCGCGAATGGGTGCGCGAGCGCAAGACCGTGTCGCTGCTCGAAGGCGTGCGCAAATGCGCGCTGATCCCGGCGGAGATCCTGTCGCAAAGCACGCCCGCAATGCGCGCCAAGGGCAGGCTTGCGAAGGACGCCGATGCCGACATCGTCGTGTTCGATTATGAGAAGCTCTCGGATCGCGCGACCTTCACGGCGATGAATCGTCCCTCGGAAGGCGTGCGGCATCTGATCGTGAGCGGCCAGGTGTTGATCAGCGACGGCGTGCTCGATGTCGCGGCGCGGCCCGGAAAGCCCGTGCGCCGCCCGATCGTCGAGGGCTGACCCATGCCGGTCCCCATTCTCCTGGTGACAGGCTTTCTGGGGGCAGGCAAGACGACTGTCGTCAATCACCTGCTGGCGAACGCGGAGGGGCGGCGGATTGCCGCCGTGGTCAACGATTTCGGTGCGATCAACATCGATGCGGAGTTGATCGCGGGCGCGAGCGACGGCGTGGTCAGCCTTTCCAATGGCTGCATCTGCTGCTCGCTCGAAGGTGATCTACTCCGTACGCTCTCGACGCTGCTGCGGCGCGATCCGAAGCCGGACTACATCGTCATCGAGACCAGCGGCGTCGCCGATCCCGGCGACGTCGTGCGCAACCTGATGGACCCCGTGATCCTGCGCGAGGCTCCGCTGGAGACTGTGCTCTGCGTGATGGACGCCGCGACGCCGCCGGCTGCGCTCGACGACGCCCTTCAGCGCTCGCAGTTGCGCGTCGCCGATATCGTCGCGCTGGGCAAGCTCGATCTGGCGGACGAAGGCGCGGGCGCGCGAATGCGCGAGGCCATCCGCGCGCAGCGCGTCCCCGCCGTGGTGGTCGATGCCAGGCACGGTGAGATTCCGTCCGCGCTGCTATTCCCAGCGCCCCCGGATCGCGCGTCCGCGCTGCGCGATCCGGGGCCGAAACGCCCGGCCGAAGAGCGCTTCGAGACGCTGAGCTGGACCTCCGAGCAGCCGCTCTCGCTGCCGCGCTTGCAACAGGCCATCGGCCGGCTCGCACCAAAGCTTGCGCGCGCAAAGGGCCTGTTCGAGACGATCGAGCAGCCCGGCCGGATGATGGTGTTCCAGTTCGCCGGCGGCCGCGCCACGCTGGCGCCGGGCGAAGCTCCGGCGGAAGGCGTGCCGCGCGCGCGGATCGTCTTCATCGCCGAGCTCGGCGTGCTCTCGAAGGCCGAGCTCGACGGGATCATGGACGCGTGCGTTGCGGGCTGAAGCTGTCGCAGCCTCACGCAAACTGCGCGATGCCGTTTCCGACCGACCAGTTCTCCGCGGGCGCATCGAGCACATTCACGAACACGTCCTCGGGACGGATGCCCGGGTTTTCGCCGAGCAGCTCCGCGATGCGCCGGTACAGCGCCTTCTTCTGCTCCGCCGTGCGCGAGGCGAACACGGCGATCTGGATCAGCACGGCATCGTCGCTGCGCTTGACGCCGTAGGCGTTGCCGCAGCGGAAGTTTGCTGGCGAAAGCTCGCTGATGGTCATGAACTCGTCGCCCTCGGGCACGTTCAGCGCCTCGCGCATGGCGCGATAGAGGCTGTCGAGGATCGCCTGCCGGTAGGCGTCCGGCTTTCCGGCGCGCATCGAGATGTGGAGGAGAGGCATCAGCTGGTCCCTTTGCATGCGGCGCCGATCGGCCGCGGCGCATGCAAGCGCCGGCCGTCCGGCCCGTTGACGAAACGGGCTATCAATCCCAATTTGTTTTTGACACGATGTCGAGAAACCATGTTATTGACATCGTGTCAAATATTATTGCGGGCAAGAGGAGCAGCATTTGAGGCCGCGCGAGTTCGACCACGACGAGGTGCTGCGTATCGCGTTCGACCAGTTCTGGCGCAAGGGCGTGCGCGGCACCTCGCTGTCCGACATCGCGCGCGATGCCGGCGTTCAGCGCGGCAGCCTCTATAATGCCTTCGGCAGCAAGGAGGCGCTGTTCCTGCTGGCCTATGAACGCTACGCGGGCGATTACCTCGTCGCCCTGCAAAAGGCGCTCGGCGCGGGCAGCTTGCGCAAACGCCTCACCGCGTTCTTCGACCTGACCATCACCAACTTCCGCTCGGGTTCGCCGCCACGCGGATGTCCGACCACGCGCGGATTGATGGAGCTCGGCGCGGCTGAAGGCGAGGGGCTGGACGAAGAGGCGCGCCAGGCTTTTGCGAGCCTCGTGTCGCGCATCACCGCTCTGGTTCAGAACACGTTGGCGGCGGGTGCGGAGCGCGGCGAGTTCAGCGGCAATCCCGCGGCCGTAGCGCTTCACATCGTCACGGTGACGCGGGGCCTTGCCGTGCTCGAACGCGCCTTCGATGACGAGCCGCAGCTACGCAAGATTGCCGCTCACACGATCGATCTCGTGCTCGGCAAGAAGGGCGGCTAGGCGATAATCACGAGAACGACGACCCCAGCGGTGGTCGCGCTGGGATCGTCTGGAGGTTTTCATGGAGGGCATCGAGCTCTGCGTCTCCATGGCGAAGTTGATAGCGCAAGCCGGCTTTATTGGCGAATAGAACCCGTCAAAGCATCAGCACAAGGCGAGCGCATTGACCGCGCGCGTGGCGGCAGCCTCCGCCCCGGAGGGAACGAACTGGCACATGATGGCCTCAAGCTCGCCAGGCTGCTTGCGTCGCGCAACCGCCAGCAGCCGCATCAACTCTGCCTCGTCCTGCGAGAGGCGCCGGCACGACGGCGGCATGAAGCACAATTCGCAGGGCCGGCCGCTGCGCAGAATCCTGACCAGCGCGGCCGCCCGCGCCACCAGCAGCGGGCTGTCGGCGATGTCAGGCGCCTCGTCGGCATAGCGATACGCCGCCTCCCAGCAATCGGACGCGCCGGTCGCATAGGCCGCCCCGATGAAGCGGAACAGCGACAGCGCGATGCGGCAAAACTGATCGTAGCTTTCGACGCTTCGCGGCGTCGCATGCACAGCCTGAAGCGCACAGCGCGGCGACTGGCCGGCTTCCGGGATCGGCACGGAACCGCACGCATCCTGCATCATGAACGATCTCGTCAATGCAGCGTGGGGCTTCCGACCAGCCAGGTCTTCATCGCCATCGTCCGATCATGATCGAAGGATCGAACATGTCGGTCGGGCAGGATCAGGCCGGCCATGCGGAAGATCGTTGCGAGCCCCCGCACGGGCGCGAGCGCCCAATCCGCACCCACCGGCGGCAGCCAGGATTCGAATTGCTCACGCGCGATGTCGATGCGTTCCTGCTGCGCGGCGGCGATGGCGTGCAAAATTCCGTGCTCGCTTTCGCTCATGCGCGGACAAGTGGGGCAGTGCACCTCGATCGCCGTATGGGCGGTGCAGGCAAAGATCTCGATGATGGACTCCAGAGAGGGCACGGCATCGCCGACGCGGAAATGATCGTACACCTGCTGGATGTCGGCCGCGGTCGGCACGGCACTGCCGCTGCGCGCCTTTGCCCGAAATCCCCAGATGAACAGCCGCTCCGCCGCGCACAGCGCGGGAAGGTCGAGGGACCTGCGATATGTCGATTGATGCATTGAGCCTCCGGCCCTTGGCGTGCGCGCATGCCGTAGTATGCGCTGACGATCTGTGCCGATGGTTCGGTCAGGGCCGTCTGCAAGTCAACGCGTGGAGGGGCGATATCGAAATGTTCTAGATTGGAAGAGCTTGCATCTCGAACGCGGCTGACGGGAACCCGAATGCAGGCGATCGCGCACAGCGTGCAGGAGGACACCAACCAGGTCTCGCAAAACATCTCCGGCGTCACCGATGCGACGGCGGAGACCGGCCAGGCGGCGGGCCTCGTGCTGCAATCGAGCGGAAGGCTGACCCAGAAGCTGCAGTCGCTGGAGAACGAGGTCAGCGCCTTCGTGGCGGGCGTGCGAGCGGCCTGATACGGCGCCGACAGCGTCTGCCGTGGTGCGGATAATTCGCCGCGTCGCGGCGCATGCGGGCCATTGATATTCCGGCCTGCGGGACCGGTCATCGCGACCGGCTTTCCCGCCCTTGACGGCTGCGGCTAAAGTGAAGAAGCAGGATCATCGAACCTGCCGACCCGCGGCCCGCGCGGGCATGGAGATCGCCGCATGTCGTTCAAGAAACTCCTGATCGCCAACCGCGGCGAGATCGCCATCCGCATCGCGCGCGCGGCGGCCGATGCCGGCATCGCGACGGTCGCGATCCACCCCGCGGACGATGCGCTGTCGCTGCATGTCCGGGTTGCCGACGAGGCAGTCGAAATCCCCGGCCGCGGGGCGCGGGCCTATCTCGATATCGACGCTGTGGTGAAGGCGGCCAAGAGCGCGGGCTGCGATGCCGTTCATCCCGGCTACGGCTTCCTCAGCGAGAACGCGGCGTTCGCAAAAGCCTGCGCTGACGCGGGCATCTACTTCGTCGGACCCAAGCCGGCGGCGCTCGAACTGTTCGGCGACAAGGTCGCGGCGCGCCAGCTGGCAAAGCGTTGCGGCGTGCCGATCATCGCCGGCACCAGCGGGCCGTCGAGCCTCGAGGAAATCGCGGCATTCTTCGCCTCGCTCGGCAGCAATGCGGCGATCGTGATCAAGGCGATGGCCGGCGGCGGCGGTCGCGGCATGCGCATCGTCGAGAATGCGGCGGATCTGGCCGAGGCCTATGCGCGCTGCCAGTCCGAGGCGAAGGCCGCGTTCGGCTTCGACGGCGTCTATGCCGAGCGGCTGATCCGGCAGGCGCGCCATATCGAGGTGCAGATCATCGGCGACAAGCACGGCGCGATCTCTCAGCTCTGGGAGCGCGAATGCACCATCCAGCGCCGGCACCAGAAGCTGATCGAGGTGGCGCCGAGCCCGTCGCTCAGCGACGGCTTGCGCGGCCGTATCATCGAAGCGGCGAAGCAGCTCGCGGCTGCGGCCTCGTATGACAATCTCGGCACGTTCGAGTTCCTGGTCGACGGCACGGCCGAGGACAGCTTTGCTTTCATCGAAGCCAATCCGCGTCTCCAGGTCGAGCACACCGTGACGGAAGAGGTGCTCGGCCTCGATCTCGTCCGCGCCCAGCTCGCGGTCGCCGCCGGTGCCTCGCTGGCCTCGCTCGGTCTGGCACAAGGTTCGGTCACGAGGCCGCGCGGCTATGCGATGCAGCTCCGCGTCAACATGGAGACGCTGGACGAAACCGGCGCGACCCATCCGACCGGCGGCGTGCTCGCCGTGTTCGAGCCGCCGTCCGGGCCCGGCGTGCGCGTCGATAGTTTTGGTTATGCCGGCTACAAGACCAGCGCCGCCTTCGACTCGCTACTTGCAAAAGTCATCGTGCATACGCCGGGCGAGGCCTGGCATGACGTCGTCGCAAAGGCATCGCGCGCCTTGCGCGAGTTCCGGATCGACGGCGTCGTCACCAACATCGCCTTCCTTCAGGCCGTGCTGGCCCATCCTGATTTCAGGACCAACCGCATCGCGACCGATTTCATCGACCGCAACGTTGCGAAACTGGTCGAGGCAGCGGACGGGGCAGCCAAGCCGCTCTACTTCGCGGCGACCGAGCGCGGCGATCACGGCGCGGAAGCGCATATCGCGCAAGTCGTGCCCGAAGGCGCGGTGCTGGTCGCAGCGCCCTTGCAGGGCACCATCGTCACTATCCAGGCGAAGGAAGGCGAGATCGTCCGCCCCGGACAGCAGCTCGCCGTGATCGAGTCCATGAAGATGGAGCATCTGGTCATGGCCGAACAGGGCGGGCGGGTGACAAAACTCGTCGCCGGCGACGGCGTCACGCTGATGCATGGCGAGCCGATCATGTATCTCGAGCCGCTCGACGTCGCGGCTGACAGCGCCGCGGCGGAAGCCGACATCGATCTCGACCATATCCGCCCTGACCTCGCCGAGCTGATCGCGCGCCAGGCCAATACGCTTGACGCCAACCGCCCGGCCTCGGTCGAGCGACGCCGCAACACCAACCAGCGCACCGCGCGGGAAAACGTCGCGCAGCTCGTCGACGACGGCTCGTTCATGGAATATGGCAGCCTTGCGATCGCGGCGCAGCGGCGCCGGCGCAAGCTCGACGATCTCATCAAGAACACGCCGGCCGACGGCCTCGTCATGGGCGTTGCCACCGTCAACGCCGGGAAGTTCGGCGGAGACGCCGCGCGCTGCATCGTCGTGGCCTACGACTACACCGTGCTCGCGGGCACGCAGGGCCACATGAACCACAAGAAGATCGACCGCATGCTGACGCTTGCGGAAGACTGGCGCGTGCCGCTGGTGTTCTACGCGGAGGGCGGCGGCGGCCGGCCCGGCGACACCGACCGGCTCGGCATGACCGGCCTCGACGGCCCGTCCTTCGTGCAGTTCGCAAAACTCTCCGGCCTCGTGCCCGTCATCGGCGTCGTCTCCGGCTATTGCTTCGCCGGCAACGCGGCGATGCTCGGCTGCTGCGACGTCATCATCGCCACCAAGAACGCCTCGATCGGCATGGGCGGCCCGGCGATGATCGAAGGCGGCGGGCTCGGCGTCTATCATCCGGCGGAGGTCGGCCCTGTTACGTTCCAGTCGCCGAACGGCGTCATCGACATCCTGGTCGAGGGCGAGGAGGAGGCGACGCGCGTCGCGCAAAAGTATCTGTCCTATTTCCAGGGCGCGGTGCAGGACTGGGAGGTGGCCGACCAGCGCCTGCTCCGTCGCGCGATTCCTGAGAACCGGCTGCGCGTCTACGACATCCGCAGCGTGATCGACCTCGTCGCCGACAAGGACAGCGTGCTGGAGCTGCGCCGCGACTACGGCGTCGGCATGATCACCGCGCTGATTCGCATCGAAGGCAAGCCGTTCGGCCTGATCGCCAACAATCCGCGCCATCTCGGTGGCGCCATCGATGCCGATGCCGGCGACAAGGCGGCGCGCTTCCTCCAGCTCTGCGATGCCTTCGACCTGCCCATCGTCTCGCTCTGCGACACGCCCGGCTTCATGGTCGGGCCCGAGGCCGAGAAGACCGCGATCGTCCGCCACGTCTCGCGCATGTTCGTGACGGGCGCGAGCCTCACCGTGCCCTTGTTCGGTATCGTGCTGCGCAAAGGCTATGGCTTGGGGGCGCAGTCGATGATCGGCGGCGGCTTCCACGCCTCGTTCTTCACCGCGGCCTGGCCGACCGGCGAGTTCGGCGGCATGGGCCTGGAGGGCTATGTCCGCCTCGGCTTCCGCAAGGAGATGGAGGCGATCGCCGATCCCGAAGAGCGCGAGACCTATTATCGCAACAAGGTTGCCGAGCTCTACGCCAACGGCAAGGCGGTCTCGATCGCCTCGGTGTTCGAGATCGACAACGTCATCGACCCCGCCGAGACGCGGCGCTGGATCATGGCGGGCTTGCGCTCGGTGCCGAAGCCGGCGCCGAGGGCAGCGAAGAAGCGGCCGTGTATCGACACGTGGTGAGGGCGGTGCAGCAACGCGCGCTTTAACGATCTGGGCAATCTGCGTCCACACCGTCATGCCCGGGCTTGTCCCGGGCATCCACGTCCTTTCGCATGCGCGGCATAGACGTGGATGGCCGGGACAAGCCCGGCCATGACGATGAGGAGACAGCGCGCCGTGCTTGCGTTCCCGGTTCCCGATTGACATCCCCGCCCGTGCTGCCAGACTTTGCACGATAATATAGGGTGGAGACGTCCGCGATGGCCAGCCTTTCGGCCTCGAACCATGTCGCCCGTGTTCTGTCCGTCGCCAATCATGTGGCCGACGTCGATGCCTCCTCGCGTATCGCCAATTCGTGGCGGCGCTGCCTGATCAGCCACAAGCTCGATCCCGCCCGCCAAGGTCCGCCGCAGACGCTCACCGAGGCCGAGATCCGTCACGTCGCAGGACCCATGGAAGAGGTGATCAGGCTCGCGACGCCCGACCTCGACGATCTCGCCCGCGTGCTGCGCGATGCCGGCTATTGCGTCAACCTCGCTGACGCGAACGCGACCATGCTGTTCAGCCGCCTGCCCGGCGAGGCCGACGCGAAGATGTTCCTGGACTGGAAGATCTACACCGGTTCGAACTTCGCCGAGACGTTCGAGGGCACCAACGGGCTCGGCACCGCGCTTGCGGAGGAGAAGCCGATCCTGGTGCATCGCGACGAGCATTTCCGTGCGCAGTGGCGCATGTTCTCCTGCGCGGTGGCGCCGCTGTTCGACCAGGCCGGGCGGCTCGCCGGAGCCATCAACATCACCTCCTGCCGCGAGGATCTCGAGCGCACGGCGCATCAGCTGGCGCTGGCGGTGACGATGGAGGCGACGCGGCGGGTGGAGGGCGCGATCTTCCGCGGCCATTTCCGCAACGCCTGGATCGCGACCGTGCCGGGCGACGGCGGCAGCGGCCTCATCGCCTATGACGACGACCGCCGCATCGTGGGCGCCTGCCGCTCGGCGCGTGCGCTGCTCGGCCTTACCGATGGCATGATCGCCTCCGGCATCGATCTGTCGCGCTACCTCAAATTCGATCATCACGCCGGGCGCAGCGCGGACGATGTCGTCGCGCTGCGCCGCGCCGACGGCAGTGCCTTGGGCCAGGGCCATATCGCGCCGCCGCAGCGTGCAAGGTCGCCCGTTCCGCGGCGAGATGTGCCCGCGGATCGCTTCGACGCGCTGAACCGGCTCGCCGGCCGCGATCCAGGCCTCGTCAAAAGCGTCAAGCGTTTGAGGAGCATCGGCGATCACAATCTGCCGGTGCTGCTGCATGGCGAGACCGGCGTCGGCAAGGACGTGTTCGCACGCGCGATTCACGCCGCCAGCAACCGCGCGCGCAACGATTACGTCGCGCTGAACTGCGCGGCGATGCCGGAAAGCCTGATCGACGCCGAGCTGTTCGGCTACGAGGCCGGCGCCTTCACCGGCGCGCGGCGCGAGGGGTCGAAGGGTCTGATCGTGCAGGCCGATGGCGGCACGCTGTTCCTCGACGAGATCGGCGACATGCCAATCGCGCTGCAGACGCGCCTCTTGCGGGTGTTGGAGAACCGCGAGGTCTGGCCGCTCGGCGCGCGGAGGCCGGTGCCGGTTGACATCCGCCTGATCAGCGCCACCCATCGCGACCTCGGCCGCATGGCGGAGGAGGGCGCCTTCCGCGCCGACCTCTATTTCCGCCTGCGCGGCATGGAGGTGCGATTGCCGGCCTTACGCGATCGCGCCGACAGGGACGATATCATCCGCCAGATCGCGCGCGAGGAAGCGCCGAACTGTCGTCTTTCTGAAGAGGTCTGGGCGCTGCTCTCGGCCTATCCCTATCCCGGCAACATGCGTCAGCTCCGCCACGTGTTGCGGCTCGCCGGCTGCACGGCAGAGAACGGCGTCATCACGGATGCGGACCTCGATCTGCCGCCGTTCGGCGGACGAGGAGCGGAGCCCGATCTGGTAGCGGCCGAGCGCGCCACGATCGTCGAGGTCTTGCGCAAGCACAGCGGCCGCGTCACCGAAGCGGCCCGCGCGCTGAAGCTCAGCCGCGCCACGCTGTATCGCAAGATCAAGCAGCTGAAGATCGAGACGGCGCAGTAGGGTTTAATTGCACGCCGCGAGCATTCTTCCCCTCTCCCCTTGTGGGAGAGGGTGGCTCGCCGCTTAGCGGCGAGACGGGTGAGGGGTATCCATCCGCGAGTCCAATTCGCATTGGAATACGCAGAGACATACCCCTCATCCGGCGCTTCGCGCCACCTTCTCCCGCAAGGGGAGAAGGTGCAGCGAGCTAGCCGCGCCGCCTACGAAAAATCCGTCCAGCTCAGATGTCGCGAGTCGAGGTCGCCGACTGAAACGGTCTCGTGGATTTCGTCAGGGACGTGGAAACTGCTCCGCAGATAGACCAGCGGCCTCGCCGCGTCCGAATGCGATACCCCACGCACCTCGCCGACGAAGATCGAATGGGTCTCGGTTTCGAACTCCTGCGCCAGCACGCAGTCGAACGCGGCGACCGCATCGCTGAGCACGGGTGCGCCGGTCGCGCCGCGCGCCCACTGGCCGAAGGCAAAACGGTCGTCGCCGTTGACGCCCTTCTGCCCGCTGAAGGTCAGCGCCAGCAGCGCGTGATCCTCGTGCAGGAAGTTGATCGCAAAGGCGCCTTCCTCGCGGATGCGCGCATGTGCACTGGCGTTGCGGTTGACGCAGACGATCAGCGACGGCGGATTGTCGGACAGCGAGCAGGCCGACGTCACGGTCAATCCGGTGCGCTTGCCGTGCTCGGCGCCGACCGTGACCAGCGCCACCGCGCCTGCGCATTGGCGCATGGCCTGCTTGAAATCCTTTGCGTCGACGCTCACGCCGAAATCTCCGAAATGAAAGCGGGTGCGGCACGATCGCGCCGCACCCGCATCGGGTCAAGCTGCCTTGCGCGCGGAGCCGAGATGCGTCAGGCGCGGCATCACCTCGTTCTTGAGCAGCGAGAGCGAATGGTGCCAGGCTTCGGCCTTGTGCTTGTAGTCGAAGCCGAACACCAGCAGCACGCCGAAGCCGCCGACCTCGTCGTAGATCTTCTCGATCTTCTCGGCGACGGTCGCGGGCGAGCCGACGATCCAGTTCCGCTTGGCGCAATATTCGACCGTGACGTCACTGTCGGGCACGTCAGGTGCGTGCTTCAGATAGTCCTTGAAGCCGAAATGGCCGAGCAGCGGCAGGAAGTATTCGTGCATCATCCGGCCCATCATGTCGCCGGTCGAGAGCTTCCAGGCCTCTTCATCCGTGTCGGCGACGAACACCTCACGCACCAGCCGCCAGTCCTGCCGGTTCGGTTTGCGCCCGGTCTTGGCGGCGCCGATCTCGACCGAGTCCCAATGGCTGCCGACATAGGCCGGGTTGAGGTTGAGGCTCATCGGGATGAAGCCGCGCTCGCCCGCGAGCTTCAGCGTGTCCGAGTTCTTCGATAGCCCGGCAACGCCGATCGGCGGATGCGGTGCCTGCAGCGGCTTGATGTGCGGTTTCAGGAAGTCGAACATCGTGTCCGGCTTGGTCACCGTCCAGTATTTGCCCTTGTGGGTGAACGGCGCCGGCTCACTCCAGAGCTTCAGGATGATCTCCAGCGCCTCGCGGGTCATGTCGCGGTTCTGCCCGCTCATGCCGTCGACGTTGAACATCGCCCAGTCGCTCGGCAAGCCGCTCGCCGCGACGCCGAAATTGAGCCGGCCCTCGGACATATGGTCGAGCATCGCGACGCGGTTGGCGAGCTCGGCCGGGTGGTGATAGGGCAGCAGGAAGCCGCCCGGCCCGATGCGCAGGCGCTTGGTCTGCATCAAGGCCTGTGCGATCAGCAGGTCCGGCGTGGGATTGGGTTCCCAGGGCGCGGTGTGGTGCTCGCCGACCCAGGCCTCCTGATAGCCGAGCTCGTCGAGCCAGCGCATGACTTGCAGGTCCCAGTCGTTCCCTTCCTTCAGGCCGCACTCCGGCGGATGCGAAGGCATCGTGAAATAGCCGATCTCCATGGGTTTCCTCATCTGATGTTGACGCGTCTTGCTGCGCGGTTCACGGACGTGAGTGGAGAGGCTTCAGCAAGGCGTGTGCCAGCGCGGACCACAGCTCAGACCTGCGAGAAAAGGCTGGTTTGCGGCCGCAATAGCCGATATCCCGGGGCTGATTTGCGAGGCCCCGTCTCATTGTCGCGAGACGGCGTCTTGCCGCTGAGACAAGGATACGCGCCACGATGACCGAACCCGCTTTTGTCGCGGTGGACTGGGGCACCAGCAGTTTTCGCCTGTGGCTGGTCGACCGCGCCGGTCAGGTTCTGGCGGAGCGCCGCAGCGGCGAGGGCATGCTGACGGCGGCGAAGGCCGGCTTCTCCGGCGTGCTTCAGTCGCATCTTCGAGCAGTCGAGGCGCCCGATCCTCTGCCCGTTCTCGTCTGCGGCATGGCCGGCGCAAAAACCGGTTGGGTCGAGGCCGGCTATGTCGACACGCCGGCGCCGCTCGCCGCCATCCTGAAGCAGGCCGCGCGCGTGCCGGGCGAGGCGCGCGACATCCGCATCCTGCCGGGCATCGCGCAGCGCGACGCCAGCGCACCGGACGTGATGCGCGGCGAGGAGACGCAGCTGCTCGGCGCGCTTGGCCTCGATGCCGCCGGCGAGGCGCTGGTCTGCATGCCCGGCACCCATTCGAAGTGGGTGCGGCTGATGGACGGTACGGTCGCTCATTTTTCCACCTTCATGACCGGTGAGCTCTTCAGCGTCGTTTCGCGCGAGACGATCTTGTCGCTCGCGGTTGCCAATGCCGACGACGCTGAAGATGTCGCGAGCTTCAAGGCGGCGGTGAAAGCTGCGTTCGAAGCTCCGGCCTTCGCCGCCAATCTCCTGTTCGGGGCGCGGGCGCGGCAGCTGCTGTTCGGCGGCACGCCGGCTGCGGCGCGCGAAACGCTGTCGGGCACCTTGATCGGCGCCGAGCTTGCCGCGGGGCTCTCGGGTACGGTGCCGAAAGCGGGCATCACGCTGATTGCGTCGGGGCGGCTTGCGACGCTGTACCGGCTCGCCTTCGATGCGCTGTCGGTCACCGTGCAGCCGGTCGATGCGGATGAAGCGGTCCGCCGCGGCCTGTCGATGGCCGCTGCGGCGATCTGGACCAAGTAAAAGGATTTTTGAGATGAGCGTTCCCTTTCCGCCGATGCAGCGTCCGCTGGTCGCGATCCTGCGTGGCGTCAAGCCGGAGGAGACCGGGGCCATCGTCGGCGTGCTCATCGAGGCCGGCATGACCGCGATCGAGATTCCCTTGAACTCGCCCGATCCGTTCCGCTCCATTGCAACAGCCGTGAAGCTCGCGCCGGCCGGCGTACTGATCGGCGCCGGGACGGTCCTGACTGCCGCAGACGTCGACCGCCTCAACGATGTCGGCGGCAAGCTGATGGTCTCGCCCAATGTCGATACTGACGTGCTGGCGCGCGCGCATCAGCACGGCATGGTGACCTTGCCCGGCGTGTTCTCGCCGACCGAGGCGCTGCTCGCGGCACGCTCCGGCGCATCGGGCCTGAAATTCTTTCCGGCGAGCGTGCTGGGGGCATCTGGCATAGCGGCGATTCGCGCCGTGCTGCCGGCGGGCGTGATGATCGCCGCCGTCGGCGGCGTCTCCGATCAGAACTTTGCCGAGTACATCAAGGGTGGCGTGACGGCGTTCGGGCTGGGCTCGAGCCTCTACAAGCCCGGCATGTCGGCCGCCGATGTCGCGGCGCGCGCGAAGGCGACGATTGTGGCCTATGATCGGGCGATTGCGAAAGACTGAAGCACCAATAAACCAGCCGTGATGCCGTCACGGTCGCGCTTTATCCTATCTTGCTCTACCGGCGAGATCAGGAGACCGACATGACGATCAACAATGTGGCCGATCTGTTCGTGGCGACACTCGAACAGGCCGGCGTCAAACGCATCTACGGCATCGTCGGCGACAGCCTGAACGCCCTCACCGAGGCGCTGCGCCGCCGCGCCACTATCGAGTGGATCCATGTCCGGCACGAGGAGGTCGCGGCCTTCGCGGCCGCCGGCGAAGCCGAGATGACGGGAAACCTCGCGGTCTGCGCGGGTTCCTGCGGCCCGGGTAATCTGCATCTGATCAACGGCCTGTTCGACGCGCATCGCAGCCGTGTTCCCGTGCTGGCGATCGCGGCGCAAATTCCGACCGCAGAGATCGGCGGCGGCTATTTCCAGGAGACACATCCGCAAAACCTCTTTCGCGAATGCAGCCATTATTGCGAGCTGGTCTCGGACGCGAGCCAGCTTCCTTATGTGCTGGAGAACGCGATCCGCGCGGCGGTCGGTCTGCGCGGCGTCGCCGTCGTCGCCATGCCCGGCGATGTCGCCTTCCGCTCGCCGCCCAAGCGCGAGATATCGACGATGCGCGGGCTTGCGCTGGTCGCGCCAAAGGTCGTGCCGCAGGCCGATGAGCTCAAGGCGTTGGCGGATCTCCTCAACGGCGCCGAGCGCATCACGCTGTTCTGCGGCCGCGGCTGTGCCGGTGCGCATGCGCCGCTGATGCAGCTCGCAGAGAGCCTCAAGAGCCCGATCGTGCACGCGCTCGGCGGCAAGGAGCATGTCGAATACGACAACCCCTACGATGTCGGCATGACCGGCTTCATCGGTTTCTCCTCGGGCTATGCCGCCATGCACGCCTGCGACGCGCTGGTGATGCTCGGCACCGATTTCCCCTACAAGCAATTCTTCCCGACCGATGCGAAGGTCGCGCAGATCGACATCCGTCCGGAAAATCTCGGCCGACGCTGCAAGATCGATATCGGCCTCGTCGGCGACGTCAGGCTGACCATCGAGGCGCTGCTGCCGCTGCTCAAGACCAAGACGCAGCGCCGGCATCTCGACGATGCGGTCGCGCACTACAAGAGGGCGCGCGAGGGCCTGGACTCGCTTGCGAAGGGCACGCCCGGTAGCAAGCCGATCCATCCGCAATATCTGGCCAAGGTCATCAGCGACCACGCGTCCGACGATGCCGTGTTCACCGCCGATGTCGGCACGCCCACGGTGTGGGCCGCACGCTATCTCGACATGAACGGCCGGCGCCGATTGATCGGCTCGTTCGCGCACGGCTCGATGGCCAACGCCATGCCGCAGGCGATCGGCGCGCAGGCTGCGCAGCCCGCCCGGCAGGTGATCTCGCTCTCGGGCGACGGCGGCTTCACCATGCTGATGGGCGACCTGATCACGCTGACGCAGATGAAGCTGCCGGTGAAGGTCGTCGTCTTCAACAACGGCGTGCTCGGCTTCGTCGCGCTGGAGATGAAGGCGGCGGGCTTCGTCGACACCAATGTCGATCTGGAGAATCCCGACTTCGCGGCGATGGCGCGTGCGATGGGCATCTTCGCCAAACGCGTCGAAGACCCCGGCGAGCTGCCGGGCGCGACGAAGGAGATGCTGGCGCACAATGGCCCCGCGGTGCTCGATGTCGTCACCGCGAAGCAGGAGCTGTCGATGCCACCGACCATCACGGCCGAGCAGGTCAAGGGCTTCAGCCTCTGGGTGTTGCGCGCCGTGATGAACGGCCGCGGCGACGAGGTGCTCGACCTCGCGAAGACCAATCTGCTGCCGCGGTGATTTCAGCTGAGGAAGTTCGGTTCACCTCTCCCCGTCGGGGAGAAGTGGGCACCCGATTCAGCTGCGCTTTGCGGACGGCAGTGGCAGCCGCTCGTGGCGGCGTTGGAAGCGCTGCCAGTGCAGCACGATGCCGATCAGCAAGGCCGGCAGGAAGCCGAGCGCGATCAGGAAATGCGGCAGCTGCGTCGGCGAGATGAACGCCATGGCGATGTCGGATATCAGCCAGAGCGCCGCGAACATCACCGCGAAATCGGTGCGTGGGCAGCGCAGATAGTAGAACACGGCGGTGATGACGATGGCGGGCCCGATCGCAATCCCGATCATCACCGCCGTCAGCTCTTTCGGCGTCAACGCGTCGAGCACCATCGCTGCCAGCAGCCAGAGCGCGGCGAACATGGCGACGATGTCGAGCGGATGCCGCAACCCAATACCTCTCGCAGGAAATGCGCTATCGTTGTGGCCCGGCCCCCTGCCGTCAAGGGAAAATACGCCTATTCCTCGTCGCTTCCGGGCGTTGGCCGCAGCATCAAATGGCCGAAAGCGGTGGCGATCGGCTTGTCCGCATCGTCTTGCCAGGCCCGCGCCTCGAAAGCGACGATGCGCCGGCCCTGCTTTACGATCGAGACATCGGCAATGCTGTCGAGCGCGCGGCCGGAACGCAGATAGTTGACGGTGAGCCCGATCGGCTTGGGCAGCGCGGCGATGCCGAGCTCGCGCGTTACGCCGACGATCGCGGTGGTCTCGAGAAAAGCGCCGGTCATGCCGCCATGGATCGCGGGCAGGATCGGGTTGCCGATGATTTTCGGCGAGAACGGCATGGTCAGCGTGCCGTCGTCATTGATGCGGATGCCGAGGCAGCGTGCGAACGGGCTGCTTGCGAACGGGCCGTCCGGATCCTCCGGTGCTTCCAGCGTCGGGATGCTGCGCGCATCCATCCTGCGGTCGGCGAGCATGTTGGTGCGGTTGGCGCCGATCATGAAGCAGGCGGTCGCGGTCGCGACCGGATCATCCTCGGACTCCTGATACGCCGTGGAGCGCACGAACGCGATCGAGCGCGTCGTACGGTAGCAGACCGAATGCGCCTTGATGTTGAGACCCGGCGTTGCCGGCTTCTGGTAGTCGATGCGCAAGTCCAGGGTTGCGATCGCTCGTGTGCCGTCGAGCGCGAGTTGCACGGCCATTCCGCAGCTCTCGTCCAGCATCGCGGTGACGACGCCGCCATGTAGCACGCCGGTCTCGCTATCGCCGACGAAGACGGGGCGGTAGGGCAGGCTGGACCAGGCCTCGCCGGGCGCAAAGCGGTCGAGCTGGAGCCCGCTGATATGGCCGTAATCGGAACGGCGGCCCTTGATCGCCTCGGCGAGTTCCTCGAAGGGGAGGGTGGCAGGTGGAGTGGACATGACGACGTTCTAGACCAGTGGCGGGCGCCGCGCAAAACCCCCGAATGCGCCGGCAGGCCGGGCCGGTTGGGCCTCGACAGGGCGGTCGGAAGCAACGATGGTGGGCGCTTCGTTCGTTTCGACCAGCCGCAAGGAGCGCCCATGACCGACCCCGAAACGCCCGCCCAGGGGCCCGTCACCATTTCGAGCTCGAGCTCGGAGCGCGCGCCGATCATCTATTTCGACGGCGCCTCCTGCTTCGGCCATCACAACGGCGCGATCCAGATCGAGCTCGCCGCGAACCTGCTGATGCCGGTCGGCGCCGCGGTCAGGGTCGACGTGGTCCAGACCGCGCATCTGCGTTGCAGCGTGGCCGCCGCGCTTGCCTTGCGTGAAGCGCTCGACAAGGCTCTGGCGATGTACAAGCAGGGCCAGCAGCAGCCGGCGGAGGAGATTCCGACGGTGAAGAATTGAGATCACCACGAAATCAGATCTCATCCTGAGGGCCCGCCAACGTCGGGCGTCTCGAAGGATGGCCGCAAGCGCGCGGCCCTCCGCAGCGAATAGCTTCGCCTAGCTCACATGCACCTTCGGCTTCTTGCCGCCGTTCCACTTGCCGTCGAGCGCGCGCTCGATCTGGGCGGCGAGTTGCAGCAACAGGCCGTCATTGGCCTGCTTGGCGATCGCCTGGATGCCGAGCGGCAGGCCGTGGTCTTGCGCCGCCATCGGCATCGAGATCGCCGGCATGCCGCAGAGATTGGCGAGCGGCGTGAAGGCGAAGAAGCGCCAGAGATTGCCGAACCAGTCGAGCACATCGGGATTGTCGGAGATGGTGAGATATTCTTTTGTGCCGACCTTCGGCGTCGGCAGCGCGGTGATCGGCGTCAGGATCACGTCCCACTGCTCGAAGAACGCGCCGAAGCCGCGCGAGGTGGTGTTGAATACGCCCTGCATCTTCGCGCGCTCGGCGAAGCTGGTGTGACGGCCGGCTTCCCAGATCCGGATATTCATGGGCTCGATCAGGTCTTCCGGCGGCTTTTCAAGCCCGCGCGCGGCGAGCATGTTGGAGATCACCACGGCAAAATTGCTGATGTAGCAGGTGGTCTGTGCCGCGAAGGCAGCGCGGAAGTCGAGCTCGGGCAGCGCGTAGTCGACGTGATGGCCGAGGCCTTCGAGGAAACGGCCGGTCTTCTCCAGCTCGGCGGCGATCTCCGGCGTCGCGGTGTAATCGCCCCAGGTGTGGGACAGCGCGATACGGAGCTTGCCCGGATCGCGCTTGATCATCTCCAAATAAGGCTGCGCCGTGGTCCAGAACGGCATGAACTCGCCGGGCGCGGGCCCACGGGCGTGATCGACGAAGGCGGCGGTGTCGCGCACCGAGCGCGACTGGCAGCCCTGGATCGAGACGAGGCCGGTGAGGTCGGACATGTGCGGCGCGAGCGAGAACACGCCGCGCGAGACCTTCAGGCCGATATTGCCGTTGACGCCGGCGGGAATGCGGATCGAGCCGCCGCCGTCGGTCGCGTGCGCGATTGGCACCACGCCGGCCGCGACCATCGCGGCGCTGCCTGCCGATGATCCACAGGTGGTGTAGTCGGTATTCCAGGGATTGCGCGTGACGTAGACGGCGGGATTGTCGGCCGAACTGCACACGCCGAATTCCGGCGTCGTGGTGCGCCCGATCAGGTTCAATCCCGCCTGGCGAAACTTGCCGGTAAGGAACGTGTCGGCGGCGGCGCGATTGCCGCGCATCAACAGCGAGCCCATCTCCTGGAGCCGGCCCTTCATGGTCGGGCCGAGATCCTTCATCAGGAAGGGCAGGCCTGCGAAGGGACCTGCGAGATTGGCGCCGTCTTTGGCGGGCTCGGCGATCACGTCCTCGAACAGCTCGACCACGCCCGACAGCGCCGGATTGACCTTGGCTACGCCGGCGGCCGCCTGCCGCGCCAGTTCCTTGGCCGTCAGCTCGCCCTTGCGGACGCGCGCCGCCAGCGCGACGCCATCGTGCTGCGCCCATTCATTCCAGCTCATCGGCAAAGTCATGAAGTCAAATCCCCTAAGATGCGGGCGCCACCTTTTTCGCAAGGGCCCGCATGAATCAACCGAGCCGGCGCGAAGGGCAGGGTTGCGCCGGGCGGAGGGGTCGCGGCGTCATTAAGGCAGCCGCGCGATGACCGCAACCGGCCCGCCGCCGGCCGGCCCCTGATGCTCGGCGCCGCCGGAGACGTAGATCGCGCCGGTGCCGGCAAGCCCCGCGATCAGGCCGCCGACCGCGGCGCGAGCATGGCGCGTCGAGCTGATGTCGGTGTCTTCCAGCATGGTGTGCCGGTAGCCGCGCACTGTGCCATCAGGCGAGGCCTCGGCCTTGGCGAAGATGTTGACGAGCTCGCGGCCCGGCTGCGGCGTCGTGCCAAGCCCGACGCTGTTCAGCGCCGACACCACTGCAGGGGCATCGATCGCATCACTCATCACGGCATGCCCGATCTCGAGCTCGCTCGCTGACGACGCCGAGTTGCCGAGCACGATGACGACATTGTGCATCAGCTCGATGCCTGATGAGGTCGAGGCGACGTTCGAGAACAGGTCGTGGCGCCGCAGCACGTCCTCATCGCGAATGTCAGATGAGGTCTCACCGAGCGCGACCGCAACCCCGAGCGCGGAGGCGCCGCGCGAATAGGCCATCGAGCTGTAGGAGCTCGTCGTCGCCGTCTTGTTGCCGCGCGCGATTGCCGCCGCGACCCGTTCGCTGGTGAGCAGCGGGCATTTGATCTGGACGAAATGAACGTCAGTGGGATCGGTGATGCCGGCATCGTCCATGGCGGCTTTCACGGCCGTGGCCGTCTCAGCGATCTGAGCGGTGCGGCCAAGCTCCTCGGGCAGGAAGTCTCTCGTATGCGCCATGCCGATGCTGAGCCGCTTGCCGGAGAGGCTGGCCGTTCGCTCGGCCTCGCGGCGCGTGAACACCGTGATATGCGGGCTGAGCACGCCTTCGGTGCCGCCGGACATCACGAAGGCGATGCGTTGCTCGACGGCCTCTGGCGACAGCCCGAGCTTGGGCGCCAATGCCGTGCACAGCGCGGCGACGGCGTATTCCCGCGTAAAATCGTTGACGCCGCCATTGCCCTCGGTCTTGCCGAGAATGGCGAGGATCGATGTGGGATCGATCGCGCCGGAGCCGATCAGGGCCATCAGGCCGGAGACGTCACCGGGGCCCCTGGTGGCGATCTTGAAGACGCCGACCGCAGTTGTCCGCATGATAGTCCTCGTGTGGAGTTCGGTGGTCCGGCAGATCAAACAGGCGCGGAACACGGGGCTGATGTCAAGCGGCACGCGTTCATCTCTGACCGTCACCCTGAGGTGCTCGCCTCCTCGGCGAGCCTGACGGGTCTGCTGTTCTGGTCTGCCGTGACGCAAGCGAGAAGCCGCCGACATCCCACGATTGTGGCGAGATCGCATCGGTCTGGCAAAAAAATCCCTTGTCGACGGTCTGTCGCGGTACCTTGATGAATCAACCTTGGTTGGTCCATAAGCGGCGTCCCGCGGCCGGATTTCGGTCTGCGTCGCGTGCTTGGATAGAGGGAATTCTCGCGTGGCAAATATCAACCAGAAAATTGCGCAGGAGCTTGGGGTTCGGGCCGAGCAGGTCGAGGCGGCGGTGACGCTGCTCGACGGCGGCGCCACGGTTCCCTTCATCGCCCGCTACCGCAAGGAAGCGACCGGCGCGCTCGACGACGCACAATTGCGCACCCTGGAGGAGCGCCTGGTCTACCTGCGCGAGCTCGAGGATCGCCGCAAGGCCATTCTGGAGTCGGTGCGCGAGCAGGGCAAGCTTGATGCCGCGCTCGAAGCGTCGATCATGGCCGCCGACAGCAAGGCGAGGCTCGAAGACATTTATCTGCCGTTCAAGCCGAAGCGCCGCACCAAGGCGGAAGTCGCCAAGGAAGCCGGCCTCGAGCCGCTCGCCAATCAGCTCATCGCCGAGCCCGGTAACGATCCGAAGGTTGTAGCCGAGGGCTTCATCAACGCCGAGAAGGGCGTTGCCGATGCCGCCGCTGCGCTCGACGGCGCGCGCGCCATCCTGGTCGAACGCTTCGACGAAGACGCCGACCTGATTGGCGCCTTGCGCGAAGACGTGTGGACCAATGCGCGCATGGCGTCCAAGGTGCGCGACGGCAAGAAATCCGAGGGCGAGAAGTTCGCCGACTATTTCGAGTTCTCCGAGCCACTGACGAAACTCCCCTCGCACCGCATCCTCGCGATGTTCCGCGGCGAGAAGGAAGAGATTCTCGATCTGCAGATTCAGGCCGAGGAAGCGCCGCCCGCGGGCGTTCCGGGCGCCTATGAACTGAAGATCATGAAGCGGTTCGGCATCGCCGACCTCAAGCGCGCCGGCGACCGCTGGCTGATCGACACCGTGCGCTGGGCCTGGCGCACCAAGATCCAGGTGCATCTCAACATCGATTTGCGCATGCGGCTCTGGAACGCGGCCGAGACCGAGGCCGTCCGCGTGTTCGCCTCCAATCTGCGCGACCTGCTACTCGCGGCGCCCGCCGGCACCCGCGTCACCATGGGTCTCGATCCTGGCTACCGCACCGGCGTCAAGGTCGCTGTCACCGACGCGACCGGCAAGGTCGTCGATACCGCGGTGATCTATCCGCATGAGCCGCAGCGGCAGTGGAACGAGTCGCTGGCGACACTCGGCCGGCTCGCCATGAAGCATCGCGTCGAGCTGATCGCGATCGGCAACGGCACCGCCTCGCGCGAGACCGACAAGCTCGCAGGCGATCTCGTCAAGGGCCTCGCCGAGCTGAAGATGTCCAAGATCGTGGTGTCGGAAGCCGGCGCGTCGGTCTATTCGGCCTCCGCCTTCGCCTCGGAGGAATTGCCCGGCCTCGACGTTACCCTGCGCGGTGCGGTCTCGATCGCCCGCCGCCTGCAGGATCCGCTCGCCGAGCTCGTCAAAATCGAGCCCAAGGCGATCGGCGTCGGCCAGTATCAGCACGACCTCGGCCAGGCCAAGCTCGCCAAATCGCTCGACGCCGTGGTCGAAGACTGCGTGAACGCGGTCGGCGTCGACGTCAACACCGCCTCCGCGCCGCTGCTGGCCCGCGTGTCGGGCGTCGGCACGGGTCTTGCCCAGAGCATCGTGGCGCACCGCGACGCCAACGGTCCGTTCAAGTCGCGCAAGGCGCTCAAGGACGTGCCGCGGCTCGGGCCGAAGGCGTTCGAGCAGTGCGCCGGCTTCCTGCGCATCCTCGGCGGCGAGGACCCGCTCGATGCCTCCGGCGTGCATCCGGAAGCCTATCCGGTGGTGCGCCGGATTCTCGCGGCGACCAAGAGCGACATCAAGGCGCTGATCGGCTCAAGCGAGATCGTTCGCACGCTCAAGCCGAAGGACTTCGTCGACGAGACCTTCGGTCTGCCGACCGTCACCGATATTCTGCGCGAATTGGAAAAGCCCGGCCGCGACCCGCGTCCGGCGTTCAAGGCCGCGGTGTTCAAGGAAGGCGTCGAGGAAATCAAGGACCTCCAGAAGGGCATGATCCTCGAGGGCACCGTGACCAACGTCGCCGCCTTCGGCGCCTTCGTCGACATCGGCGTGCACCAGGACGGCCTCGTGCATATCTCGGCGATGTCCAGGAACTACATCAAGGATCCGCGCGAGGTGGTGAAGCCCGGCGACATCGTCAAGGTGAAGGTGCTGGACTTCGAGGTGGCCCGCAAGCGCATCTCGCTCACCCTGCGCCTCGACGACGAGGTCGGCGCCAAGAAGGACGCGCCGGGCATGCAGCGCGACAACTCGCGCAACACGAGCCGCATGACCTCGTCGGCGCCGCGCAAGCAGGAATCGTCCGGCGGCGGCGCCCTCGCCGAAGCCATGCGCCGCGCCGCCGAGAAGAGCAACGGCAAGCGGGCTTGATTTCTTTAACCTCTCCCCGCCCTTTGCGGGGAGAGGTCGGAATTCGCGCGCAGCGCGGATTCCGGGTGAGGGGCAGTGCAAACTCTCGACCAGATCAATGGTCCATCCGGCTCCTGTGCGCCCTCAATTTAAATCGAATTCGTGGACACAGCCCCACCCTCTCAGCGCGAGCCAAGCTCGTCGCGCCCCCGCAAGAACGGGGAGAGGGAGTGCACGAGCTGGGCCTCCCTAACACCCGCGTCAGAATCTGGCGCGTTTGTAAGTTGAAGCTGCCCGTTCCTTCCCCTCATCTGATCATCCTCGTGCGGCGCGGTGACCGCCGCAGTGAAGGAGGATGCTTCGATGAACAACAGGCTTCTCAAAAGCTTCACCGCGGCGACGCTCGCAGCGATGATGGCGGTTGCTTCACCAGTGCTCGCGCGTGGCGGCGGTGGTGGCGGTGGCGGCGGACACGGCGGCGGCTTTGGCGGTGGCGGCTTTGGTGGCGGGGGCCATGGCGGCTTCGGCGGCGGCGGGCATTTCGGCGGCGGCGGCATGCATGGCGGAGGTTTCGGCGGCGGCATGCGTGGCGCAGGTTTCGGCGGCATGCGTGTCGGCGGGATGGGCGGCGCCAGCTTCGCCCGTGTCGGCGGGCCAGGCTTTGCTCGACCTGCCTTCGGCGGACCACGCTTCGCGCATGCGGCGATCGGACCGCGCTTTGCCGGCGCCGGCTGGCACGGCAGGACCTTCATCGGCCGCCACGCCTTCTTCCGGCATAATCACTTCCGTCGTTTCGCTTTCATCGGCGGGCCCTTCTACGCCGATTATTACAACTATTACGACGATGGCTGCTGGCGCAGGAGCTTGACGCCCTATGGCTGGCAATGGGTCAATGTGTGCGGAGACTATTGGTAGACGCATCGCCGTACCGCACCATTGTCGCGATCGCCACCGGGCGGTTCCGCTCAGCCCCGGAACGGGATAGTCTGGTGGCGATCGTCGCGCGGAGTTTCGCATGACCGGAGGTCACCGCCGCATCCTGGTCGTCGAGGACGATCCGGAAACCGCAGGCCAGCTCGTCGAGGAATTGACCACCTCGGGCTATGAGGTCGATCTCGCCGCGACCGGGCGCGAGGCCCTCAGCCACGGCGCGGCACGCGACTATGCCGTGATCACGATCGACCGGATGCTGCCCGATATCGACGGCATCACCGTGATGCGGCAGTTGCGCGATGACGGCATCGCCGCGCCCTTCCTGATCATCTCGGCGCTCGGCGAGGTCGATGACCGCGTGCGCGGCTTGCGCGCCGGCGGCGACGACTATCTCGTCAAGCCGTTCTCCTTCGTCGAGCTTCTTGCTCGTCTTGAGGCATTGGGCCGTCGCAGCGAGACCATCGCCAAGGAAACCATCCTGCGCGTCGGCGATCTCGCCGTCGACCTGATCGCGCGCAATGCCAGCCGCCGCGGCCGCAAGATTCCGCTGCTGCCGCGCGAATTCCAGCTGCTCGAATATCTCGTGCGCAACGAGGGGCGCGTCGTTTCCCGTGCGATGCTGCTCCAGCATGTCTGGGATCTGCATTTCGATCCTTCCACCAACATCATCGACGTCTATGTCGGGCGCGTCCGCCGCAAGGTCGACGATGCC
Organism: Bradyrhizobium sp. CB2312; assembly: GCF_029714425.1. NCBI lineage: Bacteria > Pseudomonadati > Pseudomonadota > Alphaproteobacteria > Hyphomicrobiales > Nitrobacteraceae > Bradyrhizobium > Bradyrhizobium sp. CB2312. Next base: position 1,592,340 of record NZ_CP121668.1, read on the forward strand.
CAGGCCTATCCGCTGATCCACACCATCCGCGGCATCGGATATTGCCTCCGTGCTCCTGGCTAAGACGCTCCGCTCCTCGACCTTTCGCCTGGCGCTGATCGCGATCGCGGTGTTCGGGCTGATCGTCGCGGCGATCATGGCCTATGTCTATTTCGGCACGCTTGCCTATGTGCGGAGCCGGGTCGGCAATGCCGGCGATCACGGCGACTTCACCGCGATGATCGGGCTCGCGATGTTCGCGGTCGCCTTGCTGCTGGCCATGCTGGCTGGCCTTGCGGCAGTGCTGGTGACGCGGCGCACGGTCGGCCGGATCGAGGAGATCAATGCCACCAGCCGCGCGATCATGCTGTCGGGCCTCGACCGGCGCATTCCCTTGCGCGGCAGCCACGACGAATGGGACCGCGTCGCCGAAAACCTCAACCAGATGCTCGACCGCATTGAGACCCTGATGGGCGAGGTCAAGCAGGTCAGCGACAATGTCGCCCATGATCTGCGCACGCCGCTGACACGGATGCGCGGGCGGCTGGAAAAGGCCTACCACACCCCGCGCAACAGCGAGGCCGACGCCGCGCTGATCGGCGACACCATCGCCGATCTCGATGCCGTGCTCGGCATGTTCGCCTCCATCACCCGGATCTCGGAGATCGAGACCCGCGCCCGCAAGGGCGCTTTCCGGAGGCTCAATCTCGTCGAGGTTGCCAGCGAGGTGGTCGAGCTCTACGACGCCGCCGCCGAAGAGGTCGCGACCCGTCTCAGCATCAGTGGCGACCGCGAGGTCTCCGTGACGGGCGACCGCGACCTGCTGTTCGATGCCATCGCCAATCTCGTCGACAATGCGATCAAGCACGGCCGCGCAGGCGGGCAGGTCACGGTGACCTGCCGCAGCGCCGAGGGCGGCGCTGACATCGCGATCGCGGATGACGGTCCGGGCATTCCCGCCGAGCAGCGCGATCACGTCTTCAAGCGTTTCACCCGGCTCGAACAGAGCCGCTACACGCCGGGCAACGGCCTGGGCCTCAGCCTCGTCGCAGCCGTCGCGCGCCTCCACGGCGCCGAGATAACCCTGCACGACAACGCGCCGGGTCTCACGGTCCGGCTCAGCTTCCCCACGTCATAGCTCGATCACGCCGCGGCGTGCGGCATGCGCGACCGCATCGGTGCGGCCGGTGGCATCGAGCTTGTCGAGCAGCGAGCCGACATGGAATTTCACCGTGTGCACGGAGATGTTGAGCTGCCGCGCGATCATCTTGTTGGAGGCGCCCTCAGCCATCAGCGCCAGCACGTCGAGCTCGCGCTGCGTCAGCGCGATATCCTCGGGCATGCGGCGCGGATCGCGCGCGATGACCGTCGCAGCAGCCTGCTCGCCCGGGGCGGCAAGACGAAGCCCCGCGACGCTGCCGAGCAGCGTTGCGAGGCGATCGGCAAGGGCGGGATCGTCGATCTCGAGGGACAGAACGATCTCCGGCGTCGTGTCCGCGCTCACGCCTCCGGCCTCTCGCCGATCGTGACCTTGAAGCTGGCCGGCTCGCCGCCGCGGCGCACCGCGACGTCGACCACCGTGCCGACGCTCGCCGGCCCCAATGTCCGCGACAGCGCCCGCACGCCTGAGAGTTTCTGGTCGTTGACCGCGACGATCACGTCGCCCTGGCGAATGCCGGCCGCGGCGGCCGGCCCCGCCTTGTCGACATTCATCACCATCGCGCCGACGCCGTCGTCGAGCCGCACCGGCTGGAGCCCGAGGCCGAGATAGCCGCGGGCGATGCGGCCGCGCGTCTCGAGCTGCGCCGCGACGCGCTCGATCGTCGCTGTGGGAATGACGAGCACGCGCCGCGGCCCGAGCACGGCCATGCCGAAGGCCTCGCCCGATGCATCGAGCGCGAGCCCGCCCTCCTGGCTATCGCGCAGGCGCACGTCGAGCTCGATCCGCGCATCGATGTCGCCGCCGCGTAGGGAGCGCCAGCCTTTGCCCGATGCCGATACCATTCCAAGCGCCGCGCTCGGGGCGTCGCGATCGGTGGTGACGACGACCGAGAGCGAGCCGAGGGCGGGCACCGTCGCGGCCCGTTTCACCGGCGCGATATTGGTATTGGCGCGCAGCAGCGCAATATCGGTGGTGTGGTCGCGACCGGCGATCGTGGCGGCGACAGCGCTGCCGTCGGGCAGGCCGATCTGGACCTCGCCCTCGTCGGCCAGCGCCTCGTCGGCGGTGACGATCAGGCCAGGCTTCCAGACGAAGCCGGTCGAGCGGGAGCGATGCGAATGCACGGAGACGATGGACGGCGCGGTGCGCGTCACGACGTCCGCGAGCGCGGACGAGAGTGAAGACAGAGGAGTGGGGTCGGTCATAGCGGGCTCCTGTAAGCTGCCCACAATCTGGGATGTCGCCGGCATTTGCGAAACTGGCCGGGTGGCCAGGACTTCGCGTCAGGACTTCGCGTCAGGACTTCGCGTCAGGACTTCGCGTCAGGACCTGGCTTCCGTAAGAACCACGGCCGACGAATATGTGATTGGGAGGCGCTCACGGGAACGTGTAGCAATCGCCAAATTGCACCGCCCGGCCTCGAGCCTTTTCCGCGAGCCCTGACTGATGACCATCGATCTCACCCGCCGCACCCTGCTTCAACTCGCCGGCGCCGGCTCGCTCGCGATGGCCGCCGCGGCGGCCGCCCGTGCCGAAGGCACGCCGCAGGGCGGCGGACCGACCTATGCCAGCCGTACGCCGATGCGGGTCGGCATGGTGACGCTGCGGGTGAAGAACCTGGACACGGTCGCGGATTATTACCGCGACGTGATCGGGCTCACCGTGATGGAGCGCTCCGCGACGGGTGCAAAGCTCGGCACGGCCGGCATCCCGCTGCTGGTGCTGGAGGCCCGTCCCGAGGCCGCGATTGAGTCCCGCAGCGCCGCCGGCCTCTACCACACAGCCTTCCTGATGCCGACGCGCAAGGATCTCGCACGCTGGCTGGTACACGCGGCCTCGCACCGCGTGAAGCTGTCAGGCTTTGCCGATCATCTCGTCAGCGAATCCGTCTATCTCGATGACCCCGAAGGCAACGGCATCGAGGTCTATGCCGACCGCGATCCCTCGCAATGGCAGTGGAGCGAGGGCAGCGTGAAGATGGCGACCGACGAGCTCAACATCCCCGACCTGTTGTCGCTGACCAATACGCGCGTGCCCGATTATGCCAAGGCGCCGGACGGACTGCGCATCGGCCACATGCATCTGCGGGTCGGCGATCTCGCGCAGGCGCAGAACTTTTACCATGGCACAATCGGCCTCGACCCGACCCGCAGCCGTAACGGCGCTGCGTTCCTGTCGTCGGGCCGCTATCACCATCATCTCGGCATGAACGTCTGGCAGAGCCAGGGCGCCGGTCAGCGCGACGAAACTGCGACGGGCCTTGCCTGGTTCTCGCTGGTGATGGCGAAGCAGGAGCTGCTCGCCGCGCAGGAGGAGCGCCTGCGCAAGGGCGGTGCGAAGGTCACGGCGCTTGCGGATGGCGTGGAGGCGATCGATCCCTGGGGCACGCGGGTGCGGCTGATCAAGGTTTGATCGCCGGCGCGGGCATTGGTAAGACCGGTCAGGCGCTAGCCAGCTTTCGTGGCCAGCTTTCCGGGGGCCCACCTGACATGACCGATTTCCACGGCGTCTTCCCCTATCTTGTCTCGCCCGTCGATGCGGATGGCGCGATCCGCACGCAGGTGCTCGCAAAGCTCTGCGACGATCTGGTCGGCGCCGGCGTGCACGGGCTGACCCCGCTGGGATCGACCGGCGAGTTCGCCTATCTCAATTCCGCGCAGCAGATGGCGGTCGTGCAGACCACGATCGAAGCCGCGAAGGGCCGCGTGCCGGTCGTGGCCGGCGTCGCCTCCACCTCGACGGCGGATGCGGTGGCGCAGGCGAGGGCGTACCAGAAGTGTGGTGCTAGCGGCATCCTGGCGATCCTGGAGGCGTACTTCCCGCTCGCCGATGCCCAGGTCGAATCCTATTTCCGCGCCATCGCGGACGCCGTGGACATTCCCGTCGTCATCTACACCAATCCGCAATTCCAGCGTTCCGATCTGACGCTCGACGTGATCGCGCGCCTCGCCGAGCATCCGCGCATCGGCTACATCAAGGACGCCTCGACCAATACCGGCCGGCTGCTCTCGATCATGAACCGCTGCGGCGATGGCTTGCGCGTGTTCTCGGCCTCCGCGCATATCCCCGCCGCGGTGATGCTGATCGGCGGGCTCGGCTGGATGGCGGGCCCGGCCTGCATCATCCCGCGCCAGAGCGTTGCGCTCTACGACCTCTGCAAGGCCGGCCGCTGGGACGAGGCCATGGCGCTCCAGCGCAGGCTGTGGCGCATCAACGAAGCCTTCGCCCGCTTCAACCTCGCCGCCTGCATCAAGGCCGGGCTTGCGATCCAGGGCTACGACGTCGGCGATCCCGTCCCGCCGCAGGCCCCGCTCACGGCGGATGCGCGCAAGGTCGTGGAAGCGGCTTTGAGGGAGCTCGATTAGCGAGCCGTCATTCCCGACACGATCAGTGCCGTAGGGTGGGCAAAGCGTAGCGTGCCCACGATCTTCGCGTCCGTCGAGCGATGGTGGGCACGGCGCAAGCGCGCCTTTGCCCACCCTACGGAATCGCAGATTTACGGGACGGCATGCCGAAATCGCGGATATTCCGTCCAAAACCGCGGCTGGCCTCGCATGCCTCGATCCGCTAAAAGGCGCCCGCACTTTGAGGCTTAGAGGACCCCACGGAATGAACATTCTTCCCGGCAATTTGCGTTTCGGAGCGGGCCAGCCCGTCAAGCGTTTGGAAGACCAGCGGCTGCTCACCGGGAAGGGGCAATTCATCGACGACAAGCCGGAAGACGGCGCGTTGTGGTTGCATGTGCTGCGCTCGCCGCATGCGCATGCGAAGATCGTCTCGATCGACACCAGCGCCGCGGCCGCGATGCCCGGCGTCACCGCGATCTACACCGGCGCAGATCTGATCAAGGACGATATCGGCGCCATCCCCACCTTGAGCATCTTCAAACGCCCCGACGGCAAGCCGATGACGGTGCCGCCGCGCCGCCTGCTCGCCCATGAGATCGTTCGTTACGCCGGCGAAGCGGTGGCGGCAGTCGTGGCTTCCTCTCGTGCTGAGGCGCAGAGCGCGGCCGAAGCGATCGCGATCGAATACGACGTGCAGCCTGCGGTGGTCGATCCGGTCGAGGCCGTAAAACCCGGCGCGCCCGCGGTGTGGCCGGAGGCGCCCGACAACATCGTCGGCGCAATGAGCTATGGTGACGCTGCCAAGGTGGACGAGGCGTTTCGCGAAGGCCGCGCATACCGTCGAGCTCGACCTCGTCAGCCAGCGCCTTGTGCCCTCCGCGATGGAGCCGCGCTCGACCATTGCCGAGATCGACAAGAAGTCCGGCCGTCTCCTCCTGCACGTGCAGTCGCAGACGCCGGCCTCGACCCGCGACGTGCTGGCGGAAGCCGTGCTGAAGCGCCCGAAGGACAGCGTGCGCGTGCTGGTCGGCGACATCGGCGGCGGCTTTGGCCAGAAGACCAACCTCTATCCCGAGGACGGCATCGTCGCCTATGCCGCGACCAAGCTGAACAAGAAGATCCGCTGGCGCGGCGACCGCACCGACGAGTTCGTCGGCGGCACCCACGGCCGCGATCTCACCTCGACGGCGTCCTTCGCGCTCGACGAGAAGGGCAAGGTGCTGGCCTATCGCGTCAAGTCGATCGGCTGCACCGGAGCGTACTCGTCGGGCGCTGCGAACATCATTCCGCTGGTGCTCGGGCCGTTCGTGCAGACCGGCGTCTACGATCTGCCGCTGGTGCATTTCGAGGTGCAGTCGGTGATGACCCACACCGCACCAGTCGGTGCCTATCGCGGCGCAGGCCGCCCCGAGGCGGTCTTCATCGTCGAGCGCCTCTTTGACGCCGCAGCCCGCAAGATCGGCATGGATCCGCGCGCGATCCGCAAAGCCAACTACATCAAGCCGGCGCAGCTGCCCTACACCAACGCCGCCGGCCAGGTTTACGATTCCGGTGCCTTCGCGCACATGCTCGACCGTGCCGTAAAGCTTGCTGACTGGGACGGCTTTGCCGCGCGCAAGAAGGCCGCGAAGAAGAAGGGCCTGCTCTACGGCCGCGGCCTCACCTCCTACATCGAATGGACCGGCGGCCGCGCCCACACCGAGAAGGTCAGCCTGCACGCGACCTCGCAGGGCCGCGTCGTGCTGCATTCCGGCACCATGGCGATGGGGCAGGGCTTGCAGACCACCTACACCCAGATGATCTCCGACACGCTTGGCATCTCCATGGACAAGATCGACGTCGTCCAGGGCGACACTGATCTTGCCATGGGCTTTGGCAGCGTCGGCTCGCGCTCGCTGTTCGTCGGCGGCACGGCCGTGGCGGTGTCCTCCAACGATCTGATCCAGAAGGCGCGCGAGAAGGCGGCGAACGTACTGGAGACCTCGGTCGAGGACATCGAGTATCAGGGCGGCGTGCTCACCGTGGTCGGCACCGACCGCTGCATCAGCCTGTTCGATCTTGCCGAAAAGGAAAGCGGCGCCAAACTCAGCGTGGATTCGGAAGGCGAGGTGGACGGTCCGAGCTGGCCGAACGGCACGCATATCTGCGAGGTCGAGATTGATCCGGAGACCGGCGTCTCCAAGGTCGTGCGCTACACCACCGTCGACGACGTCGGCATCGCCGTGAATCCGATGCTGGTCACCGGCCAGATCCATGGCGGCGTCGCGCAAGGCATCGGCCAGGCGCTGTATGAAGGCGTCTCCTACGATGCCGACGGCCAGCTCCTCACCGCGAGCTACCAGGACTATTGCATCCCGCGCGCCGACGACGTGCCGCCGATCGTGGTGACGCTGGATGATTCCGCACCCTGCCGCACCAATCCGCTCGGCGCAAAAGGCTGCGGCGAATCCGGCGCCATCGGCGGCCCGCCTTGCGTCACCAACGGCGTGATGGACGCGCTCGCCGAGCTCGGCATCACCCAGCTGAACACGCCGCTGACGCCGCAGAAGATCTGGCAGGCGATCCGGGACGCGAAGGTGGTGGCCAAAGCGTAGAGTTATTGCGCGCAAGCTGTAGCCGCATTCTCAACCGTCGTCCCGGACAAGCGCGCCACAGCGCGCGCCGATCCGGGACCCATAACCACAGGGAGTAGTTTGGCGCGAAGCTGGCAACTCCGAGTCCCCGTAACCACATCTGCCTGTGGTTATGGGTCCCGGATCTGCGCTTACGCTTGTCCGGGACGACAGCGGAGGGTGTCGCGCCAGTGGGGGCTACAACGCTCAAATCCCCAGCATCATCTTCGCAATAATATCGCGCTGGATCTCCGACGTGCCGCCGAAGATCGTGTAGGCCCGGCCGTTGAGATATTCCGGCACCACCGTCAGCATGTCCTCAGGCGTTGCCGGCTCGTGGTTCAGCCTGTAGAGCGGGCGCATCGGCTCGACGGCGAGGGCGTCGTGGCCGATCACGTCGGCGCCGAGGCGCGTCACGGCCTGGCGGATCTCGCTGTTGCGCAGCTTCAGGATCGACGACACCGCGCCGGGATTCTGCCCGGTCTGGAGCGCCGAGAGCACGCGCAGCTCGGTCATCTCGAGCGCGTCGATGTCAACCTCGACCTCGGAGATGCGCGAAGCGATATCGGGACTGTCGATCGCGCGCCCGGTCAGGTCGGACTCCGCGAGCTCCGCGATGGCCTTCAACCCTTCGCGCAGCTTCGCTGACGCGATGCCGGAGCCGCGCTCGAACTCGAGCAGATACTTGCCGTAGGTCCAGCCCTTGCCTTCCTCGCCGACACGGTTGGTCACGGGCACGCGCACGTCGTCGAAAAACACCTGGTTGACCTCGTGGTCGCCGCCGATGGTGAGGATCGGCCGCGTGGTGATGCCCGGCGTCTTCATGTCGATCAGGATGAAGCTGATGCCGTCCTGCTGCCGCGGCCCGTCGCTGGTGCGCACCAGCGCGAACATGCGGTTGGCATGGTGGGCGTGCGTGGTCCAGATCTTGGTGCCGTTGATGACGTAGTCGTCGCCGTCGCGCACCGCGCGCGTCTTCAGCGAGGACAGGTCGGAGCCGGAGCCCGGCTCTGAATAGCCCTGGCACCAATAGTCCTCGCCGGAGAGAATCCGCGGCAGGTAAAAATTCTTCTGCTCGGGCGAGCCGAAGCCGATGATGACGGGCCCGACCATCTTCACGCCCATCACGTTGACATTCGGCACGCCCGCGCGTGCGGACTCGGTCTCAAAGATCCAGCGCTGCGCCGGCGTCCAGTCCGGACCGCCATATTCGACCGGCCAGCCCGGCGCGCCCCAGCCGCGGCTGTGCAGCGCGCGCTGCCAGGCCATGCCGATATCGGGGTCGGAGAATACCGACGGCGTTAGCGCGGTCGCGCGCTTCACCTCGTCGGTGAGGTTTTTGGCGATGAAGCCGCGCACCTCGTCCTGGAAGGCGCGCTCCTCGGCATTGAACGTGAGGTCCATGATGCGCTCCTGGGGTCAGGCCGTACGGCCGAGCTGGGCGTGGCGGGCATAGTGGTGGGCGCTGCCGCCGAACAGCGTGTCGAAGGCGACCAGCCGCTTGAAATAGGCGCCGACCTCGAGCTCCTCGGTGACGCCCATGCCGCCATGGAGCTGGATCGACTGCTCGCCGACGAAGCGCGCGCATTTGCCGATTTTTGCTTTCGCGCCTGATGCCGCCCGAGCACGCTCGAGCGGCTCAGCATCCACCTTCAACGCCGCCCGCAGCGCCATCGAGCGCGCCTCGTCCACCTGCATCGCCATGTCGGCGAGGCGATGACGGATCACCTGATTGGCGGACAGCGGCCGGCCGAACTGTTTTCGAATTTTGGTGTAGTCCAGCGTGGTGTCGAGCAGCGTCTGCATGATGCCGACGGCTTCTGCGCCAAGCGCAGCCATGGCGCGGTCGACCGCCCATTCGATCGCGGGCAGTGTGTCGCTATCGTCACCGAGGAGAGCATCCTGCGGCAGCTCTACGCCTGATAGCTCGATGTTGCAGGCCCGTCCGCCGCCGAGACGTTGATAGTCACTCATGGCAACGCTCGGCGTTTTCGCCGGTACCAGGAACAGGCCGATGCGCCCCGACGGTCCCCGATGATCGTGGATATGCGCGGAGACGATGATCTCATCGGCAGCGTGGCCGTCGAGCACGCCGATCTTGCTGCCGGAGAGGCGCCAACCCTCCGCTGTCTTGTGAGCGACGGTCGCGACCTTGGCGAGATCGAACCGCGCCGCGCGCTCGGAATGCGCAAAGGCGAGTTTTAGCGATCCGTCCGCAACCTTCGGCAGCCGCGCCTCCTTCTGCCCGGTGGTGCCGCACTTCTCGATCAGGGCCGCTCCAAGCACCACGGTCGCGATGTACGGCTCGGACACCAGCCCGCGGCCAAACGCTTCCATCAGAATCCCGATCTCGACCGGGCCGCCGCCGAGCCCGCCAAACTCCTCAGGGATCGGCAGCGCCAACCAGCCGAGCTCGGCGAACTGCTTCCAGACATCGGGGCTGAAGCCAAGCGGATCGCTCGCCATCTTGCGGCGGTGATCGGCATCGTAGCTTTCGGCCACGAAGCGCTCCGCGCTCTCGCGCAGCAGCCGTTGCTCGTCACTGAGATTGAGGTCCATGTCGCTACTCCGCGGCCGCCGGCGGCTTGCGCACGGAGGGATGCAGGCCGGACGGATCGACGATCATGCTGAACTCCTGAAGGTTATGGGCGTGGCAGAGCTGATGCAGCGCAAAGGCCTGGTCGATCGCGGCAGGCTGGCCCATCACGTCGACCGAGCGGTTCACCGCCTCCTTGGTCAGCTTCAATGCAAAGGACGGCTTTGCTGCGATCCGGCGCGCCAGCTCCAGCACGCGTGCCGACAGCTCCGCACGCGGCACGACCTGGTTGACCATGCCGAGCTGATGCGCCTCTTGCGCGCTCCAGCTGTCGGCGGTGAACAGAAACTCCTTGGCCTTGCGCGGGCCGAGCTCCCAGGGATGCACGAACCACTCGACACCGCAGACGCCCATGGTGACAACGGGGTCGCAGAACTGCGCATCGTCGCTGGCGACGATGAGGTCGCAGGCCCAGGCCAGCATCAATCCGCCCGCGATGCACTTGCCATGCACCTCGGCAATGGTCGGTTTTGCCAGATTGCGCCAACGCCGCGTGATCTGGAGATATATTTCCTGCTCGCGTGCGAAGTGGCCGTGTGCATTGGGTTCGGCAAAGCCGCCCCAATTTCCTACCGGCGGAAAATCGACGCCTGCGGCATTCTTAGCCCCGGGGCGCAGGTCATGGCCTGAAGAGAAGTGCGGCCCGTTGCCGGCGAGGATGATGACCTTGACCGTATCGTCCTGCACCGCCGCGTCGAAGGCGGCGTTGAGGTCGTAGGTCATTTGCAGGTTCTGCGCGTTGCGCGCATCTGGCCGGTTCATCACGATCCGGGTGATCGCCGGCTCCGGCCGCTCCACGAGGATGGTCTCGAACGAGGACATCGCGTTCCCCCTGGCGTTTCCATTGTTGTTTTGCCGGAGTTGACTATGCCAGCCGGGGATAGGCAAGAGGCTTGCGTCTGTCGGCTGCCTTTAGTGTCGTCGCCAAGACGTCTGGCGTCTCGCGCATGCAATCTGGTAGTTTGCACCAGATTCCACCGGGAGAAATTTGATGCGCAAGATCCTCACCGTGCTGGCGGCGCTGGCCTCGCTCAGCCTCACCAATTGCGGCTACAACGCGATCCAGACCGAGGACGAGCAGATCAAGGCCAACTGGTCCGAGGTCGTGAACCAGTATCAGCGCCGCGCCGATCTCGTGCCCAACCTCGTCAACTCGGTGAAGGGCTTTGCGCAGCAAGAGAAGGACGTGCTGCTCGGCGTCACCAATGCCCGCGCCAAGGTCGGCAGCATCCAGGCAACGCCGGAAGTGCTGAACGATCCCGCCGCCTTCCAGAAATTCCAGGCCGCCCAGGGCGAGCTCTCCAGCGCGCTGTCTCGGCTCCTCGTGGTCACCGAGAACTATCCGCAGCTCAAATCGGATGCGCTGTTCAAGGATTTGATGTCGCAGCTCGAAGGCACCGAGAACCGCATCACGGTTGCCCGCAACCGCTACATCAAGGCGGTGCAGGACTATAACGTCACCATCCGCTCGTTCCCGAGCAACTTCACCGCCATGGCGTTCGGCTACAAGGAAAAGCCGAATTTCTCGGTCGAGAACGAGAAGGAGATATCGACCGCGCCGAAGGTGGATTTCAACGCCGCGCCTGCGCCGTCGAAGTAGCCGCGTTCGGCACAGATGCGCGCCCCACCCACCACTGTCATTCCCCGCGAAGGCGGGGAATCCAGTACGCCGCGGCTCCTCCGTATCCCACCGGCGTCTCTGGAATACTGGATCGCCCGGTCGAGCCGGGCGATGTCCGCGAGGGTGTGGCGGGCTCGTTCGGTCATGCTCTCTCGGATTGCCCTCGCCGTCGCGCTGGTCCTCACCTTTGCCGTCCCCGCCTTTGCCGACGTCGCCGTGCCCCAGCTCACCGGCCGCGTGGTCGACCAGACCGGCACGCTCTCCAGCAGCGACGTCGCCACGCTCACGCAGAAGCTGCGCGATTTCGAGACGCGCAAGGGCAGCCAGGTTGCCGTCCTGATCGTGCCGACGACGCAGCCGGAGACGATCGAGCAATACTCGATCCGCGTCGCGGACGCCTGGAAGATCGGCCGCAAGAAGGTCGACGACGGCGCGATCCTGGTCGTCGCCAAGAACGACCGGCATTTGCGCATCGAGGTCGGCTACGGCCTCGAAGGCGCGCTCACCGACGTCACCTCGCGGCGGATCATCGACGAGATCATCACACCGAAATTCAGGACGGGTGATTTTGGCGGCGGTATCTCGGACGGCGTCGATCGCATGATCCGCGTCATCGACGGCGAGCCACTGCCGGTTCCTTCACCGAGCGTGAATTTTGGCAATCTGGACGACCTCGGACCGCTCTTCATCGTGACGCTGTTCGCCTCGATCGGGGTGGGCGGGTTCTTTCGCGCCATGCTGGGGCGGCTGGCCGGATCATTGGTGACCGGCGGCATCATCGCCGCGCTCGCCTGGTTCATTCTCGGCTCTTTCGCACTCGCCATGGTCCTCGGTGTCGTCGGCTTCATCATTGGGTTCATTGCCGACCTGTTCTCGGCGATGGCGCCAAGCACGAGGTCGTCGCGCGGCGGCTCCTGGTCGAGCGGCAGCTCGGGAGGCGGCTGGAGCAGCGGATCGTCGTCCAGCGACAGCGGCAGCTTCAGCGGAGGCGGTGGCAGCTTTGGCGGCGGCGGCGCCTCGGGGAGCTGGTAGGTCATGAGCATCAGGCGTATCACCAGGCATCTGCTCCAGCACCATTGGCGGGCGAAGCAGATATTTCCGCAAGCCGTGCTCGACCGCATCGAGCAGGCGATCAAGAGCAGCGAGACAACCCATTCCGGCCAGGTCCGCTTCGTGGTCGAAGGCGCACTCGACGGCCGACCGCTGTTCCGCAACCAGCCGGCGCGCGCGCGTGCGCTCGACGTGTTCTCGCATTTGCGGATCTGGGACACCGCGCACAACAACGGCGTCCTGATCTATCTGCTGCTCGCCGACCGCGATGTGGAGATCATCGCCGACCGCGGCATTGATGCGAAGGTGGGTGCCGAGGGCTGGGAGAGCATCTGCCGCGCGATGGAGGCCGAGTTCGCCGCGGGCCAGTTCGAGCGCGGCGTGATCGGCGGCATCGCCGCGGTGTCGCGGGAGCTGGCCAAGCACTTTCCGCCGGGCGGCCCGCATCCGAACGAACTGCCGGATGCGCCGGTGGTGATGTAGCCGGGGCGATAGTCCACCCCCCGTCATTGCGAGGAGTCCCTGCGACGAAGCAATCCAGACTGCCACCGCGGAGACATTCTGGATTGCTTCGCTGCGCTCGCAATGACGGGTTTGACAGAGGCGCTCGCAAGCCTCAATCATCCAGCTTGTTCAGGTCCCGCACCGACTGCATGATCGGCTCGAAGTTGGAGCGCGCGTCAAGCGCGTCGAACAATTGCGCGGTGTCTTCCAAGAGGCCATGCGAGCGTGCGATCGCAATGCGGACGTCCTCCTGCGGGGTGTCGGACAGCCGCCCATGTCCCGACAGCAGGATCTTCGAGTCCAGCCCCTTCAGCCGTTCCAGCGACTGGATGTAGTCGGCAATGCTGCCGGAGCCGAATACGCCCATCACCCCACCCGGCATCAATGTGTCGGCGGCGAACAACAGGCCCTTGTCCTGGTCGTACAGCGTGATGCAGGCCGAGGTGTGGCCCGGCGTATGCATCACGTTGAGACGGAAATTGCCGAGGTCGATGAGATTGCCTTCCTCGAGCCAGATGTCGACATTGATCGGCACGTTCGGCTCGTTGAACATCTTGCGCAGCATCGAGAAGTCGTCGCGCAGCATGATCTTGTTGGCGGCGAGCCGGTGCGCGGCGATGAAGGTGCGGCGCTCGTTGAAGTGCCAGGCGGCGCCGATATGGTCGAGATGCTCGTGGCTCAGCACCACCATGTCGATTGTCTCCGGCGGGCACTCGGCGAAATTCAGGCACTCCACCATCGCCGGGTAGTTCGAGGACAGGCCGACATCGATCAAGATGGTGCGCGCCGAGCCGCGCACGAGATAGGCATTGGCGGCGCGGTTGGCGAAGCGGATCTGGTAGACGTCGTCGGCGGCCTGGATCAGCGAGCAGGTGTCGTTCTTCATCAGGACCGGAAAGGCGGTCGGCTTGCGGTCGCTCATGATTGCGCCGCCCGATAGGTGACCGCGTTGGAGGCGCGCAGGCGTTTTGAGAGCGCATCCATCACCATCAGCGCGAACGCCGGCTGCTGGCTGACGAGATAGACGAAGCGGGCGTGATTGATCCGCATCACCCTGGTGTTCGGCGCCGCCGCGATCGCGGTCGCCGAGCGTGCCGAGCCGTCGATCACGGCCATCTCGCCGAAGAACTCGCCCTTGCCGAGCTTGACGATGGTGGTCCTGCTCGCGCCGTTCACCTTGGCGATCTCGACCTCGCCGTCGAGGACGACGAACAGCTCGCGGCCGGTCGAGCCCTCCTCGAAAATGACGTCATCGACACCAAACACGTTGATGCATTTCTCGATCGTCATGGCACCCCCTTGGCACCCCCAAACGCCTTCTGGCTGACGGGACCGCCCATGTTAGCCGGAGGCCGATGACGGGCAAGCAGCCCCTTCGGCTAAGGCGAGGGTACGCCGCACAGCAGCATCGGCTGACGATTTGTTGCACGCCGCCACGCCGGTTCCATTTTCCCGACCCAATTCGGCCCCCGATGAGTTCCTAAAATTTCGGTAAGCGGGTCCGGAGGTAAGGATTTCGCAAGCAATGAAAGTTACCAAAAGGTCAATCCAGACTGGAGTATTTGAGCCGTGAGCGAACCAATGCCCGAGCAGGCTGCCCAGGAGACCGGCGAACAGACGAGCGTCGTCGAAGCCGCCGCGACCGCGCCGCAGGCCGTCGAGGCTGCCGCCAGCATCGAGGCCCCCTCGATCGCCCCCGATCATGAGGCGCCGCCGAAGCCTGATCCGGTGAAAGCAGATGCCCCCAGGATCGAACCGCCCCGGATCGAGGTGCCGAAGTTCGAAGCCAAGCCCGAGACCAAGACCCAGACTAAGCCCGAAACCAAGCCCGAGCCGAAGCCCGGCAAGCTCATCGTCATGGCGCCCTCGGACCGGTCCTGGGAGCGCGAGGAGTTTGCCCCGCATGTGAAGCCGGACACCCCGCGCGCGACCAGCGACCAGCGGCGCCTGTCGGCGATGGCCGCGGTGGTCGCGATCGCCGCTTGCGTCGGTGCCATCAGCGGCGCGCTGGCGACCGCGGGCATGATGCATTTCGCAGCCCTGGCCCCGGCCCCCGCGCCGGCGCAGGTCGCGGACACCAGCGCGCTGGAATCCTCGGTCGCCAGGATCGATGCCGACCTCGTCGCCCTCAGGGCGAATGTCGAGCACACCTCCAAGACCGGCCTCAGCCAGTTCAACCGGGCCAATGACCGCCTCGACAAGCTCGAGAAGGCGCAGGCCGAGCCGATGGCCAAGATCGCAAGACTGTCGGAGACCGTCGACAAGCTCCGCGCCACCCCGCCCGTCGCCCCCGCACAGGCTGCGGCAGCGCCCGCCAAGGAGACCACCGGCTCGATCGCTCCGACCCAGGTTGCGACCGCGGCCGCCACACCGGCTCCCGCGCCGGCCGCGCCCAAGACCGAGGTCGGCCGCTTGCCGACGCTCGAAGGCTGGAGGCTGCGCGACGTCGCCAATGGCGGCGCACTGATCGAGGGCCGCGACGGCCTATATGAGGTCTATGCCGGCGATCCCATTCCCGGGGTCGGCCGCGTCGATGCGATCCGTCGCCAGGACGGCCGCTGGGTGGTCGTCACCAGCAAGGGCCTGATCGTCGCGCGCTGAGTCGCCAATATCTTGTTTTTAAGGAGGCGCTTCACCACCGTGTGAAGCGCCTTTTTACTTGAATAGGCTGGCACACGCGGTGTTACTGGAGGCATGAGCCGCGCGTTGCGAATTCTGGTTGCTGTTGCCGCATTGGCCGGCGGCTCTGTTCCGCTTTTCGCGGCCGAGAGCGCGCTGATGCGCGGCACGGCGATCACCGATCCCGATCTGCTGAAGAAGCTAGACCAGAACGACGTGCTGACGATCCCCCGGCTGCTCTGGCCGGAGCGGAACGCGAACGTTCCGCTGACGACCGACCAGATGTTTTCGCAACTGCCGCAGCTCAAGCAGATTCCGCCCGCGATCGACACGGAGCTCGACCGCTACGTCGCGCAGCAGAAGGCGGCCTGGCCGAGCGAGACCATCGGCGTCGGCGAAGGCTTTGACGTCCAGCTGTTCGATCGGGCCAATCTGAAATCGCCCGACACGCGCTTCGTGCTGGCCGGCATCGTCAACCGCATGGACCGCGCCTATGTCTCGGAAGAATCCTGCGGCGAGATCCGGCTGATCTATCGTCTCGCGCGTTTCGACAACAAGCCGGACGGCGGCAAGACCGCAACGCGCCTGCCGATGACGTTCAATCTGGTGATGAAGGCGAGGGACCCGCACCAGACGGATGCGAGCGGCAAGCCGCTCACCTGTGCCGAGGTCGCGCGGCGCTGGCTCGACAATGGCGACTGGCAGCGACTGATCGGCGGCAGCGTTCATCCTTCCGACGCCACGCTCGACCGCATCGAGACCAACATCCAGGTCTCCGTCGCGCCGAAATCGGCGCTGCACGATTTCCGCTCCGACTATCTGCTCAAGGTGTTCAAGTACGACGCCGCGACGAAGACGTTCGAGGAATCGACGCTGGAGAACCAGATCGATCGCGACCGCATCGTCGCGGACGATGCGCTGCGGCGCGATTTCAAGGAATGGCTGCTCGCGCCGGATAATCTTCGCGCGTTCGATCGCGGCACCGTGCTGATCCCCGAGAAATTCCTGGCCAAGGCCGCGGTGGTGCCGACGCCCGCCGGGCTCGATGCCTCCGCGTTGCAGCCGGAATTCGGCATGATGGCAGGTGAGGGCAGGGACAATCCGGTCTTCACCGACAACGACGTGGTCGGCGCGCTGAAGCAGGCCGCCGCGCGCGGCGACATGCAGAACGTCCGCTCGGTCGCGGGCTTCCAGCGCCGCCTCAACGACGTTACCTGCGCCGGCTGCCACCAGACCCGCGGCATCGGCGGCTTCCATTTCCCGGGCGTCGACTGGCTCGCGGACAAGCCGTCCAACTCCACCATCGTGCCGGCCTCGCCGCATTTTGTCGGCGACCAGGTCCGCCGCCGCGACATCCTGACCGCCTTCGCCGCGGGCAATCGTCCTGATTTCTCACGCGGATTTGCCAGCCGGCCGCAGACCCGCGGCAGCCAAGAGCTTGCCGGCACCGAATATCAGGACGGCTGGGGCGCGCATTGTTCCCTGCAAAATGCGGGATCGGGAACGCGGGATGAGAGTTTTACGTCATGGAGCTGTGCTAAAGGTTTGACCTGTCAGGCTGCCGCGGCCTCGCGCCGCATCGGCATGTGCTTCATCAAGACGCGTTAGCGCGTGATCCGAAAAAGTGCGTAGCGGTTTTTCGAAAAGATCACGCGCAAGATAAGGCCAGCAAGCGATTTTGGATGACCCATGACGGATACCAGCGACGCCGACAAGGAGCGCAATCGCGAGATCGCGCGCAATGAAGAGGCCAAACAGATCACCGGCAGCGTCCGCGTCAGCACCTGGGCAGTCGCGGTGGTGGTGATCGTCGGCGGGATTTTATTTACGCTGGGCTGGCTGGCGTTGAGGTAAGCCGCGCTTTCTTGCGATTGAAAGCGCGCGGAGCGAGCGCGGGGTTCACCTCTCCCCGCTTGCGGGGAGAGGTCGGATCGCTCTTGCGATCCGGGTGAGGGGTACCGGTCTCGCGGCGATCTCGCGTGTGGAGAGAGGCCCCTCACCCTGACCCTCTCCCCGTAAGAACAGGGAGAAGGGAAGAAACAGCAACCTCACTTCGCGTAATTCACCATCCGTTTTCCCGGCAGCAGCTCATACGCCGATTTCCAGCCAGGCAGCGCCGCCATGCGACCGAGCCAGGCATGGATGGCGGGATGGCTCGCCGCGAAATCGAAACCGTGCTCGTCGCTGGGATAGTGCAGATACGCCATCATCGAGATGTCCGCGACCGTCGGCCTGGCGCCGATCGCGAAGGCGTTGTGCTGGAGATGGCCCTCGAGAATGCCGAGAAAGTCGTCGAGCCGCCGGCGGAAATGCTTCAGCACCTGCGGATCGTTTTTCTCGGTGAAGGCCCGCATGAAGCGATAGGTCGCCATGTAGCCGGTGAGCTTGTGGTTGTCCCAGAACAGCCAGCGCAGCAGCTCGAATTTTTCATCCTCGGTCTCGGCGCCGAAGCGGCCATATTGTTCGGCGAGCTTCAGCAGGAGCGGCGCGGTCTGCGTCATCTTCACACCGTCGATATCGAGCACGGGAATCTCGCCCATCTCGTTGACGGCCTTGCGCCATTCCGCCGTGCGCGTGACGCCGCCGCCGAAATCGGTCCACACCGGCTCGAACGTCTCGCCGCACAGCGTCAGCATCAGCGCCAGCTTGTAGCTGTTGCCGGATTCCGGGAAGTAGTGCAGGCGGTAGCTGGGCATGGGACCTCACGGCATTTGTGTTTTGCCGATTGTTATAGCGAGATCGCTCCACATCGTCATTGCGAGCGCAGCGAAGCAATCCAGCAATGCATCCGCGGAAAGACTCTGGATTGCTTCGCTGCGCTCGCAATGACGGAGTTTGCGGAGACGATGGGGCTAACCCACCGCCCCCGACCCCCTCAGCGCCTTGATCGCCGCTTCGTCGTATCCCGCCCCGCGCAAAATCTCGTCACTGTGCTCGCCGACCGCGGGCGGCTTGCGCGGCTGGACCTTCTTGGCGCCGTCGATCCAGATCGGGCTGGAGATCGTCAGCATGGTGTCGTTCTCGAACGGCACCAGCACCTCGTTGTCGAGCATCTGCTTGTCGGTGGGGATGTCGTCCAGAATGCCGACGATGCCGAACACGAGCCCGTTGCCGTCGAGAATTTTTCGCCATTCGGCGATATCCTTGGTGGCAAAGGTCTCGTCAAAAATCTTGATCAGCTCGACCGAGCGGACGTGGCGATCCGCCTTGGTGGCGAAGCGCGGATCGGCGATGAGGTCTTCGCGTCCCAGGCACTTCGCAAGCGTCGGAAACTGCTTCTCCTCGCTCAGCAGCGACAGGATCAGCCAGCGGCCGTCCTTGCACTGGTAGTGATTGGCTACCGCGTTGAGCGCGCGCTCGCGTGGCCGCCGCTCGGCGAACTTGGCGCCGCAGAGTTTTGCCTGTGCCAGCACGCTCGCGGCCCACACCCCGTTGGCCATCAGATTGGAGGCGACATGGGAGCCCTTGCCGGTCTTCTCGCGCTGATAGAGCGCCGTGACGATCGCGCTGTAGAGCGCCATGGCGCAAGGGTGGTCGCCCATGCCGGCGACCGAGCGGGCCGGAGTGGTGTTGGTGTCGGCGCGGACGAGGTCCATCAGGCCGGAACGTGCCCAATAGGCGTTGCTGTCGAAGCCGGGTTTGTTGGCCTC
The DNA here is from genome assembly GCF_029714425.1 of Bradyrhizobium sp. CB2312. Taxonomy (NCBI): domain Bacteria; kingdom Pseudomonadati; phylum Pseudomonadota; class Alphaproteobacteria; order Hyphomicrobiales; family Nitrobacteraceae; genus Bradyrhizobium; species Bradyrhizobium sp. CB2312. Next base: position 1,611,480 of record NZ_CP121668.1, read on the forward strand.
TTCGCCCTTCTCGCCATAGCCGGTGAAGGAGGCGTAGATCAGCCGGTCGTTGAGATGGGCGAGGTGGTCATAGGTGATGCCGAGCTTGGTGCGCACAGGCGGCGGCATGTTGGTGATGAAGACGTCGGCCTCTTCCACCAGCTTGTAGAGCACGGCCTGCGCCTCGGGCTTGGCGAGGTCGAGCGCGATGCTCTTCTTGTTGCGAGCCTCCAGCAGCCAGGCGTAATTGTGCTCGCTGCTCGGATAGCCGGGAATGTTGGGCAGATTGCGATAGGGGTCGCCGGCGCCGGGCGGCTCGATCTTGATGACATCGGCGCCGAAATCCGACAGCACGGTCGCGGCTGCGGGCGCTGCGATGAAGCTCGCGCAGTCCAGAACCTTCAGCCCCGCAAAAATGCCCTTTTCCATCGCGGCGTAGCTCCCTCGCTCTTGTTGTTTCCCGTGCGCTGGAATTGGCGCAGGCCAAGTCATGCCAGCATTAGACCGATGTTTCGCGGGGATGCAACGGCGCTAGGCGCAGGGCTCATTGCTGTGCTCCGTCATCCTGAGGTGGCCGCGAAGCGGCCCTCGAAGGATGACGGAGCTGCTATCGTGCGCTGATGCGGGCCGCGAATTCAGACGCGTTCTCACTCCTCTCCCGCCAGCAGTGCCGCGTTGCCACCCGCGGCCGCGGTGTTGATCGTCACCGTCTGCTCGGTCGCAAAGCGCGCGAGGTAGTGCGGGCCGCCGGCCTTGGGGCCGGTTCCGGACAGGCCATTGCCGCCGAACGGCTGCACGCCGACCACGGCGCCGATCATGTTGCGGTTGACATAGATGTTGCCGACCTGGACGCGGTCGATGATCGCCTCGATGGTGTCGTCGATGCGCGAATGAACGCCGAGCGTCAGCCCGTAACCGGTGTGCGCGATCGCCTGCAGCACGTGCTCGAGGTTTTCCGCGCGGTAGCGCACGACGTGGAGGATCGGGCCGAACACCTCCTCCTTGAGCTGGCCGGCGTCCTTGAGCTCGAAGATGTGCGGCGCGACGAAGCAGCCTTCGGGCGCCTTGCCGGCAAAGTGCAGCTTCGCCTCGCGCGTCATCCGCACGATATGCGCATCGAGCCGCTGTTTGGCCTCCTGGTCGATCACCGGGCCGACATGGGTTGCGACCTCCGCGGGATCACCGATCTTCAATTCGCGCGCCGCGCCCGCGATCATCTCGATCATGCGGTCGGCGACGTCCTCCTGCACGAACAAGAGCCGCAGCGCCGAACAGCGCTGGCCCGCGGAACGGAACGCTGAGGTGACGACGTCGTCGGCCACCTGCTCGGGCAGCGCGGTCGCATCGGCGATCATCGCGTTGATGCCGCCGGTCTCCGCGATCAGCGGCACGATCGGCCCGTCCTTGGCGGCGAGTGTGCGGTTGATCAGGCGCGCGACCTCGGTCGAGCCGGTGAAGACGACGCCCGCGATATCCTGATGCGCGGTGAGCACTGCCCCGATGCGGCCGTCGCCGGTGACGAGATGCAGTGCGCCCTTGGGAATACCGGCCTCGTGCAGCAGGGCGACCGCCTCGCGCGCGATGCGTGGCGTCTGCTCGGCGGGCTTTGCCACGACGCAGTTGCCGGCCATCAGCGCCGCGGTGATCTGGCCGAGGAAGATCGCCAGCGGGAAATTCCACGGCGAGATCGCGACGAACACGCCGCGACCACGCATCGCGAGCGCATTGCTCTCGCCGGTCGGGCCCGGCATCGCGGCATCGACGCCGAACAGCTTGCGCCCTTGCGCGGCGTAATAGCGGCAGAAGTCGGCGGCTTCGCGCAACTCCGACAGCGCATCGTCGAGCGTCTTGCCGCCCTCACGCTGCAACAGCGCGATGAAATGCGCGCCGCGGCTCTCCAGGAGATGCGCGGCCTGCTCCAGCGCCGCCGCGCGCACCGCCGCCGGCGTCCGGCTCCAGGCGGCGAAGCTGGCGCGTGCCGCTGCCACCGCCGCATTGGCCTGATCAGGCGCCGCATCGGCAATCGGCTTGAGATCGGTCGCCTCAGCCCGGACGTCCGTCAGCAACTGATCGAGCGCGGCATGCTCACCGAACTCGACGCCGCGTGAATTGCGCCGTTCCGGCGCGAACAGATCGCCCGGCAACGGAATTTTTGGATGCGCCGCCGCCTGCGGCCGGACGATGGCATCCGCCGGTCGCTGCAACAGCGCCGGGACCGGCACGCGATAATCGGCGGCCTGCGCGACGAAGGAGGAGTTGGCGCCGTTCTCCAAGAGCCGTCGCACCAGATAGGCGAGCAGGTCGCGATGGCTGCCGACCGGCGCGTAGGTGCGGTAGGCGATATCAGGGTGATCCTTGGCGAGCTGCTCGTAGAGCGCTTCGCCCATGCCGTGCAGGCGCTGGAATTCGAAGCCGCCGCTGCCATGCGCAAGCTCCAGCACGGTCGCGACCGTCAGCGCGTTGTGGGTGGCGAATTGCGGGAAGATGCGCGGCCGCAACGCCAGCATCTTGGCGGCACAGGCGACGTAGTTCAGATCCGTCATCGCCTTGCGTGTGAACACGGGATAGCCGTCGAGCCCGCGCTCCTGCGCGCGCTTGATCTCGGTGTCCCAATAGGCGCCCTTGACGAGGCGCACCATCAGCTTGCGGTCATGAGCGCGGGCCAGCGCATCGACATAGTCGATCACGGCGCTGGCGCGCTTCTGATAGGCCTGGATCGCGAGGCCAAAGCCGTCCCAGCCGGCGAGTGATGGGTCGGCGAGCGTCGCCGCGATCACGTCGAGCGACAGCTCCAGACGGTCGGCTTCCTCGGCATCGACGGTGAAGTTGAGGTCATACGCCCTGGCGCGTTGCGCGAGATCCAGCAGCAGCGGCACCAGCTCGGCCATCACACGGTCACGGCTGATCGCCTCGAAGCGCGGATGCAACGCCGAGAGTTTTACCGAGATGCCGGGCCGGTCGGGCAAGGGATGGGGACCCGCGGCCTTGCCGATGGTTTCGATCGCACTGGCATAAGCATCGAAATAGCGTTTCGCATCCGCCGCGGTGCGGGCGCCTTCGCCGAGCATGTCGAAGGAATAGCGTGGCTTCTGGCCGGAGCGCGGCTTGCCCCGCTCCAGCGCCTGCTCGATGGTTTCACCGAGCACGAAATGATTGCCCATCAGCCGCATCGCCTGGCGCGTCGCGGTGCGCACCGCCGGCGCGCCCAGCCGCTTCACCAGCCGGCCGATGGTGCCGTCGGGCGTCTCGCCGGGCTGGATCACCCGCGCGGAGAGGCCGAGCGCCCAGGCCGAGGCATTGACGAGGAACGCGGTGGACTTGGTCTCGTGATGGATGAAGTCGCCCTCGCCGAGCTTGTCCTCGATGAACTGGTCGGCGGTGCGGGCATCAGGCACGCGCAGCAGTGCTTCGGCCAGCACCATCAGCGCCAGCCCTTCCTTGGTCGAGAGCGCGAACTCCCGCAGCATGTCCTCGACCCCGCCGAGCCGGTCGTCGCGCTTGCGGATCGCCTCGATCAGCCGCGTCGCGGTGCGGTCGATCCGCGCCTCCTGCGGCGGGCTCAGATGCGAGGCCGGCAGGAGCTTTGCTGCGATCTCGGCATCATCGGGGGCGTAAGGCGCGGTGAAGAGCGGTGGAATGTTGGGCATGGCGTGTCCTGTGGCTCAAATTCAGGATAAGGCCGGCATGACCGCAGTTCGATAGACAAGATAGCTATTTTGCCTTAGAAAATGAAGACAAATAGTAATATGGCCACATAAAATATGGAACTTGATCGAATCGACCGCAAAATTCTCTCAGTCCTGCAGCAGGATGGGCGAATCGCCAATGTCGAGCTGGCCGAGCGCATCGGCCTGTCGCCGACCTCGATCGGCGAGCGGCTGAAGCGGTTGCAGCGCGAGGGCTTTGTCGAGGGCTATGGCGCGCGCCTCAATCCGCACCGGCTGGGCCTTGGCCTGCTGGTGTTCGTCGAGGTGCTGCTCGACAAGACCACGCCGGACAATTTCGAGCGCTTCGCGCGCGCGGTGAAACTCGCGCCCGAGGTGCTGGAGTGTCACATGGTTGCAGGCGGCTTCGACTATCTAGTGAAGGCGCGGCTTGCGGACATGACCGCCTATCGACGCTTCCTCGGCGAGACCCTGCTGTCGATGCCGGGCGTGCGCGAGACGCGAACCTATGCGGTGATGGAGGAGATCAAGCGCGACGCACCGTTGCCGGTGGAGTAACGAAGTGCGGTCGCGATTGTCATTGCTGTGGCGTTGAGGATGCGGTTTTCGCGGGAAAAATAGCTCTCCGTGTGCAGTCGCAACCCCTGTCGTCGAATGCACTGGCCGTCTTCTGAAATTTTTTTGGCCCCGCTCCCGGACTGATCCGGGAGGCAGCAAAGGCTGGCGGGCTTATACTTTGAGGTTCTCTGCGGAGGTCTTGCCCCGGTTTGCGATCTCTTCGTATTCAACCGTCTGTCCCTCGTTCAGGGTGGACAGGCCGGCTTTCTGCACTGCCGAGATATGCACGAACACATCTTTGCCCCCCGACGCAGGCTGGATAAATCCATAACCCTTCGTCGGGTTGAACCACTTGACCGTACCTTTAGCCATCACGACTTCTCCGCGGGTCTTCCTCCGAGATTGCGAACCGCCAGTCCCCGCCAACCGGCCGGTTCGGTCCTAACAGGATACGCGGATTGTGGCGGGCTTGGTAGCTCAAACCACAACCGCATTTCGCCGAATTCCGCTCAACTTCGCGGCGTTTTTGCCGGTTTTGCCCGTTTGGCGGTCAAATGGCCGGGAGTGCCCCTGCCGTCCATCAATAAGTCGCGGCCAGGTAATCGACGATCTTGCCGACATCGGCATCGTCGATCGGTGCGCCATAGACCTTGATCATCTTGGTGACCTCGGCCTGCCAGAAGCCCTTCTTGTCCTTCATCGGCGGCTGCGTGGCGACATAGTCGGACGAGTGGCAGGCGGTGCAATTGCCCTGCACGACCTCGAGATTGGGCCCGGGCTTGAACGCGGCGACCTCATCGGGGGTCTTGTAATTGATGGGCGCTGCAAGCGCCGAGCCCAGCAATGCGACGAAGACAAGCGAGGCGGCGAGGAGAACGGTGCGCTGCATGATCATTCTCCCTCAGGCCACGGTGACGCGCGTGGTTTCGACGACGTTGCGCAAGTATCCCGCGGGGTTCCAGCGCGGCGTATCCGGCTGGGTCTCGCCGCCATTGCCGGTGGCGCGCACCTTGAGCTCGACCTGGCCGGCCGCAAGCTTCACCGGCAGCTTCCATTCGCGGAACGCGTATTTGCCGAGATCCTTGCCGAGCTTGGCGGGCACCCAGGTCTTGCCGCCGTCGGTGGAGACCTGGACCTCCTTGATGCCCTTGCCGCCGTCGAAGGCGATGCCGCGCAGCGTCGTGCGTCCCGCCTTCAGCTTGGCGCCGTCGGCGACGCTGGTGATGAAGGAGCGGATGGTGAAGCGGTTGATCGGGATCGTCGCCTTCGGCGCGGTGCCCGGCTCGACCGCATTGTTCGGCGTATCGGGAATGCGATAGGCCGACTTCATCCAGAAGCCGTCATAGACGTTGTCGATGACGGTGATCTCGTTGAGGTGCTTGACCCAGTAGGTGCCGTAATAGCCGGGCACGACCAGGCGCAGCGGGAAGCCGTTGAGGAACGGCAAATCCTCGCCGTTCATGCCGTAGGCCAGCATCACTTCACCGTCGCTGGCGTGATCGATGTCCAGCGCCTTGATGAAATCGGGCGTCTTGTCGCTGGCCGGGCCGTCCATGCCGTTGAAGGTGACCTGTTTGGCGCCGGCCTGCACGCCGGCCATCTCGAGCACGGCCTTCAGCGGCACGCCGCGCCAGCGCGCGCAGCCCATCGCGCCGTTGGCAAGCTGGCCGCCGGCAACGCGCGGCTCGGAGAAGCCGCGGCTGTTGCCCGAGCACTGGTTGACGGCGACGATCTCGGTCGCCTTCATCTTCCTGATGTCCTGGAGCGACAGCTTGAGCGGCTTGTCGACCTTGCCCTTGACCTCGAGGGTGAACTTGTCGGGGTCGAGATTGTAGGGCAGGTCGGAGAGATGATAGCGCACGAAGAACGCGTTATTCGGCGTGATCGGGCCGTCGTTGAAGACCGCGAACGGCGTCTCGAGCTGCGGCGGCCGGCTGGTCAGCCCGATCATCGGCCGCTTCTGCGGATACTTCACCAGCGGCCGCTCGCCATTGGCGAAGGGCAGCGCGACGGTGTCGAGGGCCAGCGCTTTGGTGGAATTCAGTGTGGCCGCCATGGCGGCAAGTCCCGCTCCTTTGAGCAGGTCGCGTCGATCGAACATGTCGTCTCCTCCCGGAGCTTTCGTTGGACCAGCGGTCATCACCGCGATCCCGTGCTCATCTGTCGCAACGACTCGGGCGAAGTCAATTCGTGCTTTCGCAGCAAGCCCATGCCGCTGCGTTGCAGCAAGCCGGTGTTACGTTTGTAACGAGATTGATCCGAACTGTAGCGGCGAACGATGGTGCACCTCTCCCGCTTGCGGGAGAGGTCGCGCTCCGGGCGATGCGAAGCATCGTCCCGCGCGCGGGTGAGGGCTTTCTCCTCTAGGGGATAGGGCTTTCTCCTCTAGGGGATTGTCCCGTTGGGGAGAGACCCTCTCCCCAACCCTCTCCCGCAAGCGGGGGAGGGAGCGCACTTCCGGTGTGGTTAGGCGTCTTACGCCGCCACGCGCTCGCCGCGGTCGACCAGCGCCGCAAGCTCTCTCGCATCGGCGACCACGCGCACGGCCATCGGCTCGTCGCGGCCGCGGATCGCGACTTCCTGCTGCGGCAGCGAATCGTCGCCAAGGCCGGCGGTGCGGCGGACTTCCTCCGAGACGATGGCCTCGCAGGCCAGCGTCTTGGTCATGTCCTGGAGGCGGGCGGCGACGTTGACGGCGTCGCCGAGCGCGGTGAACACGATGTGATCGCGATAGCCGATATCGCCGATGATGACTTCGCCGCCATGGATGCCGATGCCGAAGCCGATCGGCTGGCGCAAATCATGGCTGAGGAGCTCGTTGAGCTCGTCGATATTGGCGGCGATGCCGCTGGCCGCCTTCAGCGCCTGCCGGCAGGCGTGTTGCGGATCGGCCGACAGCCCGAACAGCGCCAGCATGCCGTCGCCGACGAACTGGTTCGGCTGGCCGCCATGCTCGATCACGGCCTGCGAGACCGCGCCGAGGAAGCGGTTGACGATGAAGACGGTGTCGAACGGCAGCCGCTTCTCGGCAAGCTGCGTCGAGCCGCGCATGTCCACGAACAGGCTGACGAGATAACGCTCCTGGCCGATCCGGGCCGGCGTCGAGGCGTGCGCGCCCGCCGACAGCGTGTGCGGTGTGAAGAGCTGGAAGAAGGAGAGGTCACACTCCGGCCGCAGCTGGCAGGCAAGCCGGATCGAGGGATCGGCGGTGCCGACGCGGGCGAGCACGAACGCTTCGCGCTGCGACGGCTCGGGCAGAGCGGCATGGTCGCCGATGATGCGGATGCGGCAGGTCGAGCAGCGGGCGCGGCCGCCGCAGACGCTGGCATGCGGCACGTTGTGGCGCAGGCTCGCCTCCAGCACGGACAGGCCCTTGGGCACCCGCACCGTCTTGCCGTTGCCGTAGGACAGCGCGATCATGCCGCCGCGCCGCTCGCGCAAAGCGCGCACGCCGCGCGCCGCCAGCACCAGCCCGAGCAGGCCGACATAGCCGATGGTGAGGGTGTTGGTGATGCGGTCGAGCGTTGCGGCCTCGGCCGTCGAGCCGAGCTGGCGGCGGGTCAGATTGTGCGTGCGCCATTCGCCGTCGTCGGCATCGAACATCACGCTACGGCCGCCCTGGTAGACGCCGAGCAGCGACAGCGTCGGGATCAGCACGGCGGCCGCGAGCAGATAGGGCGCCGCGCGCATGAAAAACGGCTTCAGACGAAGCCAGAAATAGATGCCGATGCAGCCGTGGATCCAGGCGATGGTGAGCAGGGTCGTCATGCTCCAGATGCGGTTCGAGCTGAAGAACAGATAGAGCTCCTGCGGATAGAGCTTCTGGTGCCCGTACAGCGTCTGGCCGAGCCGCACGCCGATCACATGCGCCATGACCAGCGCGGGGATGCTCAGTCCCAGCACGAGCTGGAGCGGCTCGATGGTCTTCCAGCGGAACTGCCGGCGCTGATACAGCGCGTAGACGCCAAGCCCCATATGGGTCAGGGCCGCGCCGTAGAACACGATCGCGACAGGCAGGAATTGCCAGAACGCCGTGTGATAGTAGACGGCGATCTGCATGGCATCGACCGAGATGTTGCCGAGCGCATGGTTGAGGAAATGGCTGATCACGTAAGAGAACAGGATGATGCCGCAGACCAGCCGCACCTGCCGCACGCCGGTCGCGCGGACGAGTTCGGGCATGTGGACGGGAGCGGTGGCCATGATTCGCTTGTATCAGTTCATCAATGAGAACAGCCAGCCTAGCTTTTAATTCCCGGAGTGGACAGCTGGCCCGATCACATGCGCGATAGTTGCCAAATAAGCTGCTGTCGTCCCGGACAAGCGTAGCGAAGCGGAGCGCCGATCCAGGACCCATAACCCCAGGGAGCGGTCGTGTGACGGACTGGTAACTCCGAGTCTTCGCCAAACTCCGCCCTGTGGTGATGGGTGCCGGGTCTGCGCTTCGCTTGCCCGGGACGACACCGATGCTGGGACCCCACATTGACTCCCCCTTCCAAGTCGGGGAAAAGCGCGGCCGTGACGATCGCTCCCGACATTTCTGCGAAGCCGGCCGGCGCCCAGCGCCGGCTCATCCTCGTTGCGGTGCTGATCATCGCCGCGATGACGGTGCTGCGCATCGTCTACGCCTCCGCGATCGAGCTGCGCACCGACGAGGCCTATTACTGGACCTGGTCGAAGGAGGGCGCGCTGAGCTTCCTCGACCATCCCCCCATGATCGCCTGGTTCGTTCGCTTCGGCACCGCGATCTTCGGCGACACCACGCTCGGCGTGCGCTTCGGCGGCATCGTCGCCATGCTGGTGACGCAGCTGCTGCTCGCCGACATCGTCCGTCGTCTCACCCATGATGCGCGCGCGGTCATGTTCGCGGTGCTGATGCCGGAGGCCGCGCTCTATTACGGCCTGCTGATGGCCAAGGTCGCGCCTGATGTCGCCATGATCCCGTTTGCGGTGGCGATGATATGGGCGCTGGTGCGGCTCGCGCAAAGCGGCGACGGACGCTGGTGGCTCGCGGCCGGGCTGTTCGCCGGATTGTCGCTGCTGTCGAAATTCACCGCGATCATGTTCGCGCCCGCGGTGGCCGCCTTCCTGCTGGTGCCGGATTGGCGCTGGCGTTGGCTGCGCAGCCCGTATCCTTACCTCGCGGTGCTGATCGCCGTCGCTGTGTTTTCGCCGGTCTTGATCTGGAACGCGCAGCACGATTGGGCCTCGTTCCGTTTCCAGGGCGTGCGCGCCACCACCAATTACGGCGTCTCGCTGCGCACGGTCGGCGACTACATCGGCCTGCAATTCGGCCTCGTCGGCTTCGTCATGCTGCCGGTGATCCTCTCGGCTCTCGCGATGACGGCATGGCGCGGCTACCGCAGGCGCGAGCCGGTCGCGATCCTGCTGTCGACCGCGGTGCTGGTGCCGTTCTTCTATTTCCTCGTGAAGTCGATGACGCTCCGCGTCGGCGACACCTGGCCGATGTTCATGTGGCCGGTCGGCTTCGCCGCCGCCGCCGTCAATCTCGCCGTGCTGTCGCGCGAGGGTCGGTCGGCAAGGCTGATCCGGTTGAGCGTGTTCTGGCTCAACACGGCGGTGGTCTCGGGCATCGCCTTCGTCGTCATCGTGTTCCTGTACTACATCGCAGCGCCCTGGAATCTGCTCGGCAAGATCGACCCGATCGGCGCCGAGGCGGGCTTCGAGCAGGTCGCAGCACGTGCCCAGGCCGCGCTCGACGAGACCGGCGCGACCTGGATTGCCACCACGGACTACCGCACCTATGCCATGATGCGCTGGCTGTTCCGCGGCCGCGTGCCCGTCATCGAGCTCAACGAGCGCGGCCGCTTCCAGGATTTCGGCGACCCCGGCCTGGACCAGATCAAGGGCCACGCCGGCATCTATGTCGGCCGCGAGCCGGACAATCGCGCACCGGTGTGGGAATCGATCCGCGCGCAGCGCCAGCCGCTCGGCGACGTCGAACGCCGTTGGCGCGGTGTTCTCACGGATACCTATGTGATTGAAAAGCTCACCGGCTGGACCCCGGAGCTGTCCCCGCCAAAGGATTCGCCGCTGTTTTGGTGGAAGGTGCTGGCGGGGGAATTCGAAAAGCGTTCGCTCGGATAGCGCGTTTCTCTTCCTTCTCCCCTTGTGGGAGAAGGTGGCGCAAAGCGCCGGATGAGGGGTATCTCTCCGCATATTCCACTGCGAGAGCTTCATTCGCGGTGAGAGACCCCTCACCCGTCTCGCCGCTTCGCGGCGAGCCACCCTCTCCCACAAGGGGAGAGGGTGCCGCGAACGCGCGGCGCGAAGGATTACTCCTCCTCGTCCTTCTTCCGCAGCAGATCCGTCGCGAGGTCCGACAGTTTCGGCGGCGGCAGGGCCGCGAACGGCAGCGGGCGCGTCACATCGATCGCGGCCAGGCCCAGCCGCGCCGTCAAGAGCCCGTTCAGCACGCCTTCTCCCAGTCGCTGCGACAGCTTTGCCGCTATCCCATGGCCGAGCATCTGCTGCACCAGGCTGTCGCTCGCGGCCATGCCGCCGGTGATGGCGAGATGGGCGATGACGTGGCGGAGCAGGCGGATCATGCCGAGCGCGCCGGGACGGCCGCCATAGAGATAGGCGAGCTGCCGGATCAGCCGCAGCGCGGCGACGAACACGAACAGCACGTCGATCGCTGCGCGGGGCGAGACCGCAGTCACGATCGAGACTTTTTGCGCGGCCGACGACACCAGCCGCCGCGCCTCCGCATCCAGCGGCGACATCAGCTCGCGCTCGGCGAGGCGGATCATGTCGGCGCCGTCGATGATCTCGCCGGCGTGGCTCTCCAGCGTGGCGCGGGCGCGCGCGAGCTGCGGGTTCTGGTGCGCGATCTTGATGAGATCCTGGACGATGACGCCGCTCTCCTTGCGGTCGTCGCTGGCAAGCACCGCGGCTGCGCGCTGATGCAATTTCTCGATGGTCGCAAGGCGTGCAAGTCCAAAGGCCTCACGGCCGATCACCACCGCGAGCGCCAGCGCGGTGACGAAGGCGAAGGCGAGACCGACGAAGCCGAGGCTTTCGCTGCGCGCAAACAGATCCTCGATCAGGTGGACCACGCCGAGCCCGGTGCCGAGCAGCGTCAGCCCGGCGAGGCCGGACCAGAACAGCGTACCCCACGGAAAGCCGCGCCGCGACGGCAGCGCGGCTTCAATCGGCACCGGCAGCGCCTGCGGATCGTGCTCCGGCGTGATCTGGATGGTGGCGCGGCTGAGCCGGCTGGTTTCGTCGGCTTCGGTGACGACGACGCCGGGATCGTCGAGCCGGAACGTTGCCGGCCGCCGTGGCTTCGATCGGTCGTTCATGACAGCTTGTCTCCGATCAGGAACTGCAAGGCACGGTCGAGGCGGATGTGTGGCAGCGTGGGCTCGTTCGCGCCTTCGCGCTCGAGCCTGGGCGGGCGGAAGCGCAGGAAGCGGAAATCGCTCTTTTCGGCCGCCTGTGTCGACAGCCCGCGGAACGCGTCCCTGCCGTTGAACAGCGGCTCGGGATCGAGCGGCAGATCGCCCGGAAAGGTCGCAACTTCGGTGTTGCCGTCGAAGAACTCGCCGCCGGCGCTTTCGCCCGCGGCCGGCGTTCCCAGGATCGACGGCAATTTGTCGCGGCCATGCGCGACCTGCGCCTCGCGCGTGGCACGCACCGCGGCGAGCGCGACGACGTCGATCGCCGCGCCGGTATTTTCCGCGCGCGCAACCGCCCGGGTCACCGCTCGGCGCAGCACGGCCTCGAGTCGGTCGTGGCTGGAATGATGCAGATGGTCCGCCTTGGTCGCCGCGAACAGGATGCGGTCGATCCGGGGTCTGAACAGGCTGGAGAGGATGGTGCTGCGGCCGATGTTGAAGCAGTCGAGAATGCCGGCCAGCGCGGCTTCGAGATCGTGCAGCGCCTCCGGGCCGGAGTTGAATGCGGCGAGCGCGTCGGCCAGCACGATCTGGCGATCGAGCCGGGCGAAATGATCCCTGAAGAACGGCCGCACCACGACGTCCTTGTAGGCCTCGTAGCGGCGCACCATCATCGCCCACAGCGATCCCTCGCCCGCCTGACCGCCAACGGGCACCTCGAGCGGCGCAAAGGTCAGCGCCGGTGTGTCGGCGAGATTGCCGGGCATCAGGAAGCGGCCGGGCGGCAGCAGGCTCATCGCGAACTGCTCGTCGCGGCAGGCGCGCAAATAATTGGTGAAGAGCTTCGCCGCCGTCAGCGTCGCCTGCTCGTCCTCGCGCGCTTCGGGCTTCAGCGTTGCGAGATGGGCGTGCCAGTCCGCGGCGAGATGCGCTCGCGGCGTCTCGCGCGACAGGGCCAGGCTTTCGGCGGACCATTGCTCGTAGCTCTTCTGGAGCAGCGGCAGGTCCAGCAGCCATTCACCGGGATAGTCGACGATGTCGAGCGTCAGCGTGCGGTCGGCGCCGTTCGGGCGCTGGTAGTCGATGACGAGGCGCAGCTCGCTGATGTCGACGGTCGAGTTCGGCCAGCACCGCTCCTCGATCAGCGCGCGCAGATGGTTCTCATAGGCAAAGCGTGGCACGGCATCGTCGGGCTGGGGCGCGAGATGCGCCCGCGCGATCCGGCCCGAGGCATAGGCCTCGAACACCGGAAACCGCCCGCCGCGGGTGAGGCCATGGATCAGCGCCGTGATGAATACGGTCTTACCGGCGCGCGACAGGCCGGTGACGCCAAGCCGCACCGTCGGGTTGAAGAAGTGCTCACCATAGTCGATCAGCGCCCGGGCCGACAGGCGCGCCTCCTCGACCATGTCCTGGAAACTGAATGCCATATGAACGTTGAGGGGGCTCGGGCGAGGGATACGCAAAATGGATTAATCACAAAAGTGGCAACTGCCTGATGAAAATCAAGCTTTCATACTTCTACCGTCTTTGTCGGCAAATCAGCCGTTTGAACGACGCGCCGGCCCCGAAAGACGCATACAAAAGGGCATTGCCTCAAGCTTTCCCGGATTGCCATGACCGTCTTCCAATTGAAACAGTTCGCATCCACCTCCGTCCACGCCGCAGCCGACGTGATCGGCTGGAACTACGATCGCGCCGAGATGATCGCCGACGGAATCATCCATGGCATCGGCGTCCTCGCCGGCCTCATCGCCGCGACCGTACTGGTGGTGCTGACGGCGATCTATGCGACCGCGATCGACATTGTCGGCGTCTCGATCTATGTCGCCGGCCTGCTCTCGATGCTGGTGTTGTCGGCGACCTATAATCTCTGGCCGATCTCGCCGGCCAAATGGCTGCTGCGCCGGTTCGACCATTCCGCGATCTACCTGCTGATCGCTGCGACCTACACGCCGTTCATCCTGGAAGTGAAGGACAGCGTGTTCGCGCTGGTGCTGCTCGCCGGCGTCTGGTGCGTCGCCATCCTCGGCATCGTGCTGAAGCTGTTTTACCCCGGCCGGTTCGACCGCGTCTCGGTCGGCATCTATCTCGCGATGGGCTGGAGCGGCCTCATGCTTTACGACGCCGTGGTCCGGGCGCTGCCTGCGCTGGTGCTGGGTTTCATCCTTGCGGGCGGCCTGTTCTACAGCTTCGGCGTGATCTTCCATGCCTGGCGGCGGCTGCGCTTCCAGAATGCGATCTGGCACGGCTTTGTCTTGGCCGGCGCGGCATGCCATTATACCGCGGTGCTCGACCTCGTGTTGAGCTGAGCAGGATCCGCGACGCGGAATAAGCGGCGCGGTATAAAGCGGTACAAGACAAGAGGAGACGTCGCATGCAGGTGACCGGCAAGGTCGTGGTCGTCACGGGCGGCGCCAATGGCATCGGCAGGGCGCTGTGCGAGGCCTTTCACCACGCGGGCGCAGCCAAGGTCGTGGTCGCGGACATGGATGCCGCCAACGCGCGGGCGGTCGCCGCCACGGTGAATGGAGCGGCGTTCAAATGCGACGTCGCGCAGGAAAAGGACATCACGCACGTCATCGAGGAGACCGAGCGGCAGTTCGGCCCCATTGATCTCTTCTGCTCCAATGCCGGCATCGGCGGCGGCTTCGATCCGATGTCGGAGAATGCCGGCGGCGCCTCCGACGAGCCGTGGCAGCGCAGCTGGGCGATCCACGTCATGGCCCATGTCTATGCCGCGCGGCATCTGATCCCCCGCATGAAGGCGCGTGGCGGCGGCTATTTCCTCAACACCATCTCGGCCGCGGGCCTCTTGTCGCAGGTCGGCAGCCCCGCTTATTCCACCACCAAGCACGCCGCGGTCGGCTTTGCCGAAAACCTCGCGATCTCGCACAAGGCCCACAACATCAAGGTCTCGATCCTCTGTCCGCAGGGCGTCGACACCAACATGCTGCGCTCGATCCCCAAGGGCCCGCAATCCGGCGACGGCGATCTCACGCCGGAGCAGGTGGCGAAGGACGTCCTCGCCGGCCTCGAGCAGGAAACCTTCCTGATCCTGCCGCACCCCCAGGTGCTCGGCTACATGCGCAAGAAGACCGAGAATTACGACCGCTGGATCGGCGGCATGGCGAAGATCCAGGCGAAGATGCGGGAGGAGTTCGGGAAGTAAGCGACGCTGTTTCCACGAACGACCTGTCATGCCCCGCCTAGTGCGCAATTGCGCACGGGGGCGGGGCATCCAGTACGCCGCGGCCTATCGATTGAACCATTGATGTCTCGGAGTACTGGATCGCCCGCCTTCGCGGGCGATGACACCGAGACTGCAGCTACGCCGCCGCCTCATCCTCCATCCGGCTCGCCCGCAGCGCCCGCGCATAGAGCGTCATGCCCTCGCGCACCGTACGCTGCTCAGCCGGCGTCAACGCCGCCAGCGCCCCGCGCACCTGCTGCCGGCCGAATGCGTGCAGCGCGTCCAGCGTGCGCCGTCCCTTCGGCGTCAGCGACAGCAGCTTGCTGCGCGCATCCGCCTCATCCGGCGTCTCCCGCAGTTCGCCGCAATCGATCAGCTTGCGCACCAGGCGGCTGACGCTGGATTTCTCCAGTCGGAGGAAATCGCCGAGCTCGCCTGAATTCATCGGGCCGCGGATGCCGATTTCCAAAATGGTGTGGACCGCCGACGGCGGATAGTCCGATGCCGCCACCGTGGCATCCATGAAGCCAAGCTCGCGCACCATCAGCCGCGAGGCGGCGCGGATGTCGTCGATCAGCGAAAGCTCGGCCATCTTGACTCCCGGCTTATAGTTGTATCATACAACTATATGCGCGCAACGAAGCGCGCAAGCGTTTTGGAGTGTGCCATGAGCGGAACTTTGCCATCGGGGATGCGGATGCGAGGTAAGGTCTGCCTCGTGACGGGTGGCGGCAGCGGCATCGGCCGCGCCACGGCGCTCCGGATGGCGTCCGAAGGTGCGGAGGCGGTCATCGTCGCGGGCCGGCGCGAGGCCGAGATCGACGCGACTGCCGCGGCGTGCCGCGAGCTCGGTGTGGAAGCGATCCCACTCAAGACCGACATCACGAAAGAAGAGGACGTCGCGCGGCTGGTCCGTGCGGCCATCGAGCGCTGCGGCCGTCTCGACGTCGCCTTCAACAATGCCGGTTTTCAGGAGCGCCGCGCGCCGCTGGAGGAGCAGGGCACCGAAACCTATGACAGCGTGTTCGACACCAATGTCCGCGCGCTGTTTTTGTGCCTGCGTCATCAACTGCCGGCGATGCTGGCGCAGGGGCGCGGCAGCATCGTCGTCAATGCCTCCGTCAGTGGCGTGCGCAACCCCAATCCCGGCTTCTCGCTCTATTCGGCCTCGAAGGCCGCCGCGATTTCGCTGACGCGTTCTGCCGCGATGGAGAATGCCCCGCGCGGCATCCGCATCAACGCCATCGCGCCCGGCCGCGTCGTTACCGACATGATGCTGCGCGCCGGCGTCGGCGATGTCGCAACCGTCAGCGCAGGCCTGCCGCTGCGGCGGATGGGCAGCCCGGAGGAGGTCGCGGAGGTCGTGGTGTGGCTGTCGTCGGATGCGTCATCCTATGTCGTCGGCCACGTGCTGGCGGCGGACGGCGGATTTCTCGCTTCGTAGCTTCGTTGTGGTGCGGCAGATTCGGTGTCGTAGCCCGGATGAGCGAAGCGTAATCCGGGAATCGTGCCACAAGCGCGTCGGCCCCGGATTGCGCTTCGCTCCATCCGGGCTACACGCGCCTCAATGCTTCTGCCCGTACAGCACCGGCACCGCCGAATCCACGATCACCTCGACAAGGCTCGCGCCCTCATGCGCCATCCCGCGCTTGAGCGCTTCGCCGAGCTCCGCCGCCTTGCTGACCCGCACCGCATGGCATCCCATGCCTTCGGCGAGCCGCACGAAATCGATCCCCGGCAGCTCGAGCCCGGGCACGTTCCGCACCTGCATCACCTGGCTGAACGAACGCATGGCGCCGTAGCCGGAATTGTTGATGACGACAACCGTCACTGGCAGCTTGCGCTGCGCCGCGGTCCACAGCGCCTGGATCGAATACATCGCCGAGCCGTCGCCGATCAGGCACACGGTGCGCTGCTTCGGCTTGCCGAGCGCCATGCCGACGGCGGCGGGCAGCGAATAGCCGAGGCCGCCGCTCGCCATGGTGTAAAAACTGTCCTGGCCCCGCATCGGCAGGAATTTTTGCATCGCCGGCCGATGCGAGGGCACCTCCTCGACCAGCGACGCCCCATCCGGCATTGCCTGCGACAGCGAATGCAGCAGGAATTCGATCGGCAGCGGATCGGCGGCCTGCGGCGCCGGCGGCAGCGCGCGGCCTTTTGGCGTGGCGCGCTTGCTCTCGGGCAGAAGGTCGAGCAGCATCGCGAGCGCCGGCTTCATCGTCGCGATGATGCTCGTGCCGACGGGCGTCACCGCCGCGGCGTCCGGATCGTCCGTGATCTGGAAGATCGTCGCGCCGCCGTCAAAGATCGCGGCATGGCCCTCGACATGGAAGGTGAACACCGGCGCGCCGATGACCACAACAAGATCATGCTCGCGCAGCGCATCGGAGAGCTGTGCGGGCGAAGCATGCAGGAAGCCTGCGAATTGCGGGTGGCGCTCGGGGAACGAGCAGCGCGCCGAGAACGGGCTGACCCAGACGCTGGCCTTGGCCTTCTCGGCCACGCGCACCATCAGATCGACCGCGCCGGCGCGGTCGACCCCGGGGCCGACGACGAGGGCAGGGTGCTTTGCAGAGCCGAGCGCCGCCACCAGCGCTTTCATGGCGTCCGGCTCGGGCCCGATCTCGCGGCTGACCTTGCGCGCCTCGACCGGCGCGCAGGCATGGGCCCAGTCGTCGATCGGGATCGACACGAAGGTCGGCCCGCACGGCGGCTGCATCGCAGTGTAATAGGCCCGCGCGATCGCGGCCGGGACGTCCTCGGGCCGCGCCGGCTCGACGCTGTACTTCACATAGGGCCGCGGGAACTCGGAGGCGCGCTCGGCGTAGAGGAACGCCTGGAGCGGCAGGATCGAGCGCGCCTGCTGGCCGGCGGTGATCACGAGCGGCGTCTGGTTGCGATGCGCGGTGTAGATGTTGCCGAGCGCGTTGCCGACGCCGGCCGCCGAATGCAGATTGACGAAGCCGGCATTGCGCGTCGCCTGCGCGTAACCGTCGGCCATGCCCACCGCGGAGGCTTCCTGGAGCGCCAGCACGTAGTCGATGTCGTCGGGCCAGTCGCTCAGGAACGGCAGCTCGGTCGAGCCGGGATTGCCGAACACCCTGTCGATGCCGAAGGCACGCAGCAGGTCGAGCGTCGCCTGCTTCACGGTGACGGACTTGCTGCCGGTCTTGCCGTTCTTGGACATTGGTTTCCGTCCCTTGTTGCTTATGGAAGGTAGCAGCCTCACCCCGTCATTGCGAGGAGCCCTTGCGACGAAGCAATCCAGACTGTCTCCCCGGAGGGATTCTGGATTGCTTCGCTGCGCTCGCAATGACGACGGGGAGACAGCGGTGACTCACCACACCGCCGTGCCCTTCATCGTCGGCTGCCCTTCCGCGTTCGCGGTCCACAGCTCGGTCCCCGTCTCGGTCTCGTTGGCGTTGATGGAGAACTCGGACCCTTCGAACAGCGGCTGCACGCCGCGATAAGTAAATTTCTTCGGCGCCTTGCCGCCGCGAAGCTTCGCCGCCATCTCGATGATCAGCGCCGCCTGCAGCGGGCCGTGGAAGATCAGGCCCGGATAGCCCTCGACCTTGGTGACGTAGTCGCGGTCGTAATGGATGCGGTGGCCGTTGAAGGTGAGCGCGGAATAGCGGAACAGCAGCACGGGATCGGAGACATGGGTCTCGCGGTGCTGCGCCTTCGGCGGCGGAGGCGGCGCCTTGGCGCTCGCGGGTGCGCTGCTCGTCATCTCGCGATAGACGATGTCCTGCCGCTCGCGGATGGCGGTGCCGCGCGGGGAGGAGATGCTGTGCTCGACCGAGACGAAGCACAGCGCGCCGGTCGAGCCCGTCTTCACCTGCACATCGGCGATGCGCGAGGTTCGCGTCGATTCGTCGCCGACGCACAGCGGCTGCAGGAACTCGATCTCGCCGCCGGCCCACATCCGGCGCGGCAGCGGCACCGGCGGCAGGAAGCCGCCGCGAGTGGGATGGCCGTCGGGGCCGAGCATCGACATCGGAAACACCGGCTGCGCCAGGCACCAATGCACCGTGAACGGCGCGGCGTCACCCTTGTTGGGCTCGCCCACGTCCTGGAACAGTGTCGCGCGAAGACCCTTCACGAGCTGCGCGCTGACGATGTCGGTGGCCTCCGTGCTGCGGCCGATCCATTGCCGCAAGTGATCGATATCGAGCTTCTCGGTCATGACGCCTCGCTCTGTTACTTCTTCTGGGGCTTTTCGCCGACCGCGGGCACGGCGCCGTAGGCGCGGGTCTCGCCGACGACGATCGGCGCCGGCGCGGGATAGCTGACGCGGCCGTTCGGCGTATCGACCTCGATGCGGCGCAGATGCGGATGGTTGGTGAGGTCGGCCATGGTGTTGACCTCGGCGAAGGCGATGTCGGCGTCCGAGAGCCGCTTGAGCAACTCGTCGCGCGTCATCCTGCCGAAGATGTCGGCGACCGTCGTGTCGGTGAAATCGCGATTACGCACGCGCTCGACCATGTTGGCGACGCGCGGATCGGCCGGAAGATCTGGCTGATCCAGCACCTTCACGCACAGCGTCTTCCATTCACGCTCGCTCTGGATCGAGATCAGGATGTCCTTGCCGTCCTTCGAGGTGAACACGCCGTAGGGCGCGATCGAGGGATGGCGCAGGCCCATGCGCTTGGGCGGATTGCCGGCCTCGGAGTTGAGCAGCGGCACGGTGCACCAGTCCGCCATCACGTCGAACATGGAGATGCGGATGTCCGCACCTTTGCCGGTGCGCCCGCGCCCGATCAGCGCTTCCAGGATCGCCGCGTGCGCCGTCGCGCCGGTCGCGACGTCCACGATCGACATGCCGACGCGCGAGGCGCCGTCGGGGTTGCCGGTGATCGAGGCAAGGCCGCTTTCGGCCTGGATCAGGAGATCATAGGCCTTGCGATGCGCGTAGGGGCCTTCGTCGCCATAGCCGGTGATGGTGCACGAGATCAGTTTGGGATAATCCTTCAGCAGCCGCTCGCGCGAGAAGCCGAGCTTGTCCATCGAGCCCGGCTTCAAGTTCTGGATCAGCACATCGGCGCTTGCGATCAGCTTCTCCAGCTCGGCGCAGCCTTCTTTCGTGGCGAGATCGACCACCGCCGATTGCTTGCCGCGGTTGAGCCAGACGAAATAGCTGCTCTGGCCCTTGGCTGCCGCATCGTAGCCGCGGGCGAAATCGCCCTCGGGCCGCTCGATTTTGATCACCTCCGCGCCGGCATCGGCCAGGCGCGAGGAGCAGAACGGCGCCGCGACCGCCTGCTCGACCGCAATCACCCTGATCCCGTCAAGTGCTCCCATGATGGTGGCCTCAGTACGAGCGCGGCATGCCGAGCACATGCTCGGCGACGAAGGACAGCACGAGATTGGTCGAAATCGGCGCGACTTGATAAAGCCGCGTCTCGCGGAATTTGCGCTCGACGTCGTATTCCTCGGCAAAGCCGAAGCCGCCATGGGTCTGGATGCAGGCATTCGCCGCTTCCCACGACGCGTCGGCCGCGAGCATTTTTGCCATGTTGGCCTCCGCGCCGCAGTCGAGCCCGGCCTCGTATTTGCGCGTGGCTTCCTTCACCATCAGCTCGGCCGCGCGCATCGAAGCGTAGGCCTTGGCGATCGGGAACTGGATGCCCTGATTCTGACCGATCGGCCGGCCGAAAACGCTGCGCTCCTTGGCATAGTTCGTCGCCTTTGCGATGAACCATTTGGCGTCGCCGACGCATTCGGCTGCGATCAGGATGCGCTCGGCATTCATGCCGGAGAGGATGTAGCGAAAGCCCTTGCCCTCCTCGCCGATCAAATTCTCCGCCGGCACCTTCATGTCGGTAAAGAACACTTCGGTGGTGGCGTGATTCATCATGGTGCGGATCGGGCGGATCTCGAGACCGTTGTTCTTGGCCTCGCGCATGTCGACGATGAACACGGAGAGACCATCCGTGCGCTTCTTGACCTGCTCCTTCGGCGTGGTGCGCGCCAGTAGCACCATCAAATCGGAATGCTCGGCGCGGCTGGTCCAGATCTTCTGGCCGTTGACGATGTAGCTGTCGTTGCCTTCCTTGCGCGCGAAGGTCTTGAGCGAGGAGGTGTCGGTGCCGCTGGTCGGCTCGGTGACGCCGAAGGCCTGCAGCCGTAACTCGCCGCTCGCGATCTTCGGCAGATATTTTGCCTTCTGCTCGGCATTGCCGTGCCGCAGCACGGTGCCCATCGTGTACATCTGGGCATGGCAGCCGCCGCCGTTGCAGCCCGCGCGCTGGATCTCTTCGAGGATGGCTGCGGCCGCCGAAAGCTTCAGGCCCGCGCCGCCATATTCTTCCGGGATCAGCACCGAGAGATAGCCGGCCTCGGTCAGCGCATCGACGAAAGCCTTCGGGTAGGCCATCTCGCGATCGAGCTTGCGCCAATATTCGCCGGGAAACTGCGCGCAGAGCTTTGCGACGGCTTCGCGGATGTCGGCATGATCTTCGCTGTGGTGTTCTTCACTCATGGCGTTTCCCATTGGTAGCGGCAGTCAAGATAACGCCGGCCAACCCTCTGGCGTTGTGAAAACATCGCCAGCCCCCTATGCTCATTTGCTATAGCGTATGGAGTAGCCTTCCAGGATTGGCAAGCATGGATTTCCGGCAGCTCAGGACCTTCAGTTGCGTGGCGGAGCTCGGCAGCCTCAGCAAGGCGTCCGACACGCTGCGCGTCGCGCAGCCGGCGCTCTCCAGGCAGATCAAGCTGCTGGAACACGAGCTGCGCACCGAGCTGTTCACCCGCAACGGCCGCGGCATGGTGCTGACCGAAGCAGGGCGTCTCTTGCTGGCTCGCACCTCCGGCATCGTGCGGCAGATCGACCAGATCCGCGACGACATCCAGTCGGCCAAGGGACCGCCGTCCGGGCAGGTCGTGCTCGGCCTGGTTCCGACCGTGAGCTGTGTGCTGTCGGCGCGCTTTGCGCGGCGCTGCGTCGAAAAGTTTCCCGGCATCACGCTGCGCATCGTCGAGAGCTACAGCGGTCATCTCGTCGAATGGCTGCATCGCGGCGAGATGGATCTCGCCATCCTCTACGGCCGTTCCGCCGATCTGCACCTCAATGTGCAGAGCCTCGGACGCGACAACATCGTCGCGGTCGGCCCGCGCGGCTGCGGGCTTGCGCGCAAGAAGAGCGTCGACATCGGCTGGCTGCTGCGGCAGCGCCTGGTGCTGCCCAGTCATTCCCACGGCCTCCGCGCGCTGATCGAGCACGCCGCCGCCCAGCGCAAGATCAAGCTCAACGTCCAGTTAGAGGCAGATTCGTTCCGGGTGCTGACGAGCCTCGTCGAGGAAGGCCTCGGCTTCGCGCTCTTGCCGCCCTCGTCGGTCCACGGCGAGGTCGCGGACGGGCGGCTGGAAACGACAGTCGTCTCGAAACCGATGACGCGCGAGCTCATTTTTGCTTCTCCGATCGACCGCCCGCCCTCGACGGCCTCGCTGGCCGTCACCGCGCTGTTGCGCGAGGAGGTCGCCGCCTGCCGCAAGGAAGGCGTGTGGGACATCAAGTTGAGTTAGCGCTCGTGTCGTAGACCAGCCGCGCGCGGTCGGCCCTTCGCATCCTTTGCGAGCTGTCATGCCGGAATTTTATAGCTGGGCTAGGGTCGCCCACTCTTAGCCCCACTCTCGGCGTCATTGCCCGCGAAGGCGGGCAATCCAGTATCCCAGAAGCCGCAGTGCTTGAGCCGAGAAGCCGCGGCGTACTGGATGCCCCGCCTTCGCGGGGCATGACAGTGAGAATTGGAGAGGCGGCCCCCTCCAAGGTCGTCCCGACAGCAGCGCCTATCCCGGAATCCTCACCGGCAGCGACTCATATCCCTTGATGAAGCTCGAATAGATCCGCTTCGGCTCGCCGACCACCTCGATGCGGTCGAAGCGCTTGAGCATCTCCTCCCAGACGATCCGCAATTGCAGCTCGGCGAGGCGCATGCCGACGCAGCGGTGGATGCCGAAGCCGAAGGAGAGATGCGTGCGCGGGCGGGGCCGGTCGATGATGAAGTCGTTCGGGTTCTCGAACATCTCCTCGTCGCGGTTGCCGGAAACGTACCACATCACGACGCGGTCGCCCTTTTTGATGTGCTTGCCGCTGATCTCGGTGTCTTGCAACGCCGTGCGCCGCATATGCGCGAGCGGTGTCTGCCAGCGGATCACCTCGGGCACCATGGAATCGATCAACTCGGGATTTTCGCGCAGCTTGTCGTACTGCTCCGGGTTCTCGTTCAGCGCCAGCACCGAGCCGGACATGGTGTTGCGCGTGGTGTCATTGCCGCCGACGATGAGCAGGATGATGTTGCCCATGAGGTTGTCGGGGTCCATGAAGCGCGTGGCGTCATTGTGGGCCATCAGCGACAACAGATCGTTGCGCGGCGCGGAATTGACGCGCTCGTTCCAGAGCTTCGACATGTAGGCGTAGCACTCGTCCATCTCGCGGCGGCGCTCTTCGGCGGAGGCGACGATGCCGCTCTTGGGCAGCGCGGTCGCGACGTCGGACCAGCGCGTCAGCTTGCGCCGCTCCTCCCAGGGGAAGTCGAACAGGGTCGCCAGCATCTGCGTCGTCAGCTCGATCGAGACCCGCTCGACGAAATTGAAGGTCTCGTTGCGCGGGAGGTTGTCGAGCACGGTCTGCGAGCGCTGCCGGATCAGCTTTGCCATCTCGTCCAGATGGGCTGGCGTGAACATCGGCGAGACCGTCTTGCGCTGCGCCGAATGCCTGGGCTGATCCATCGCGATGAAGCTCGGCCAATCGTAACCTTCCGGCACGTCGCGGATGCCGATGCCGCCGAGCGTGGAGTCCGAGGAGAAGATGCCGTGATTGGTATCGACATGCATGATGTCGTTGTATTTCACCACGGACCAGTACGGCTCGATCGGCGCATTGGTGCAGTAATGCACCGGCTCTTCCTTGCGCAGCCGCTCGAACCACGGCCACAGCGTGTCGTCCTGGAACAGCCTCGGCGCGCCGGGATGGAACTGCGCCAGCGGTGTCGCATAGGCCTCCTCGCGCGCCCGGCGCATGCGTTCGGCCTTGTCCACTTTAACCGGCGCTTGGATGTTCATGGTTGTGGCTCCAGTTGGTTCTTCCTTCACCTCGCCCCGCTTGCGGGGAGGTCGGATCGCATCGTTAGATGCGATCCGGGTGAGGGGGACTCTCCGCGAGCCCAATTCTCTCCGTCCCCGTGGAGACTCCCCCTCACCCCGACCCTCTCCCCGCAAGCGGGGAGAGGGGGAGTTCTTCGTTCACGCCGCAATCTTCACCGGCAGGGTTTCCAGTCCCTTCACGAAACTCGAATAGACCCGCTTCGGTTCGCCGACCACGTCAATATGGTCGAAACGCCTAAGGATCTCTTCCCAGATAATCTTGAGCTGGAGTTCGGCAAGACGCAATCCGACGCAGCGGTGGATGCCGAAGCCGAAGGACAGATGCGTGCGCGGGCGGGCGCGGTCGATGATGAAATCGTAGGGCTTTTCGATCGCCTCCTCGTCGCGGTTGCCCGAGACGTACCACATCACGACCTTGTCACCCTTCTTGATCTGCTTGCCGCGGAACTCGAAATCGGAGAGCGCGGTGCGGCGCATATGCGCGAGCGGCGTCTGCCAGCGGATCACCTCGGGCACGAAGCTGTCGAGCAGCGCAGGATTCTCGCGCAGCTTGCGATACTGCTCCGGGTGCTGGCTCAGCGCGAGAAGCGAGCCCGACATGGTGTTGCGCGTGGTGTCGTTGCCGCCGACGATCAACAAGACGAGATTGCCGAGGAAGTTCTTGGCATCCATGTCGCGGGTCGCCGCGCCATGCGCCATCATCGACAAGAGATCGCTCTTCGGCGGCTGTTCGATGCGTTCCTTCCACAGCCGCGAGAAATAGCCGGCACATTCGGTCAGCTCGGCCAGCCGTTCGTCCTCGGTCGCGACGAGGCCGTCAGGCCCGGGAATGGTGGTGGCGATGTCGGACCAGCGCGTCAGCTTGCGGCGGTCTTCCCAGGGGAAGTCGAACAGCACCGCGAGCATCTGCGTGGTGAGCTCGATCGAGACCTGGTCGACCCAGTCGAACACCTCACCGCGCGGCAGATTATCCAGGCACTCGGCCGAGCGCTTACGGATGTTGATGGCGAGATTGTCCAGATGCGTGGGCGTGAACATCGGCGCCACGGTCTTGCGCTGCGCGGCATGGCGCGGCGGGTCCATCGAGATGAAGCTCTCGCGGCGCAGGTCGGGATCGATGTCGCGGATGGTGATGCCGCCGAGCGCCGAAGCCGAGGAGAACACCGAATGGTTGGTCTCGATCTCCATGATGTCGTTGTAGCGCGTCACCGACCAGTACGGCCCGAACATCGAGTCCTTGCAATAGTGCACGGGGTCCTCGCGGCGCAGGCGGTCGAAATAGGGCCAGAACGTATCGGTCCTGAACAATTCAGGATCGCCGGGATCGAACTGCTCCAGCGGCAGTGATGACGCGCGCTCGCGCAATGCGTCGAGCTTGGACGCGCTCTCCATGGTCCCGTGCATGACCGTCTCCCTGGCTTCCCCCGCGCCTTTTTATGAATTCTGCGCTGCGGGATTTGATTTGCAATTACAGCCGGTTGTCTGCGCCGGAGCAAGGGAGAGTTTTGCCACATCCAACCTTTGCGAGAGGGATTGGGCGGACGTCACGGGGATGTGTCAACGTGATCTCCCGCACGCCGTTTGTCATGAAATCCTGTCAGAAATCGGCTGGAATCGAGCTAAATCGAACCCGCCCATCTTGGGGTTCGACTAACCCCTGATCTATAAGTTTGATCCCGACAGGTCCGCACCCCGAGGTTGCCGCCGTGAACGACATGCAATGGACCCCGATCGGGTCCGAACCCTTACCGCCGCCGCTGCCGCCGACGCGGGTCGATTTCACCGGCAACCGCACCGAGTTCCGGAAAATGGTCACCAAGGGTGCCATGCTGGAGCTGGTCACCTTCGGCTTCTACCGGTTCTGGCTGGTCACCGACATCCGCCGTCATCTGTGGTCGAACACCGCGATCGACGGCGACGCCGCCGAATACACCGGGCGGGGCAAGGAGCTTTTGATCGGCTTCCTGTTCGCGCTCGCGATCCTGGTGCCGATCTATCTCGCCTATTTCCTCATCGGCATCGAGTTCGAGCGCTGGCAGGGCTTTGCCTCGACGCCGCTGTTCATCAGCTTCTACGCCTTCGGCCAGTTCGCGATCTTTCGCGCGCGGCGCTATCGCCTGACCCGCACGGTCTGGCGCGGCGTGCGGTTCTGGATGGACGGCTCGGGCTGGGCCTATTCGTTCCGCGCCATGGCGTGGGGCTTGCTCGTGTTCCTCACGCTCGGCCTGGCGCTGCCCTGGCGCGAGGCTTCGCTCGAACGCTACAAGATGCGGCACACCCATTTCGGCGATCTGCAAGGCGAGTTCGAAGGCAACGGCTGGACCTTCTTCAAGCGCGGCTGGTGGCTGTGGCTGCTCAGCCCGATCGCGCTCATCATTTTCCCGCTCGCCCCGTTCTTCTATGCCGAGTTCAAGGCGCGCGAATGGCGCTGGTGGCTCGAGGGCATCCGCATCGGCGGCGTCAGCGTGTCCTCGGAGTTGCCGCACAATGCGTTCTATGGCCTCTACTGGAAAGTGATCGGCTGGTGGATGCTGCTCTCCACCATCTTCGGTTTCTATCTCGGCGGAGCCACCATACTCCTCGTCAAGCTGAGCGGCCTGCCGGCCGAGCAGGCGTTCGGGCCCGACAATGCCACCAGGAACATCCCGATGATGGTGGCGATGGTCATCGGCTATCTCGCGTTGGCACTTGCGATCAACATCGTCATGCGGGTGTATCTGCAGCGCGACATCTGGGCCAAGGTGCTGGAAACGGTCGAGGTGCACAACATCGGCGCGGCTGCGGACGTGCGCGGCAGCGGCGAGCTTGCCAGCGCGCTCGGCGAAGGCTTTGCCGACGGGCTCGATGTCGCGGGATTCTGATCTGTGAGTGAGCTGTCCACCGAGGCCCCGGCGCAGTCCGCCAAGCCGACCATCTTCTTCGACGGCGTTTCGAGCCGCAGGCGGCAGGTGACGCTCGCGCTCGGCGATGCGCTCGAGATCGTCGAGGAGGGCGAAGCGCCGGTGCGCTGGGCCTATGCCGACATCCGCCGCGCCGACAGTCCGGCCGGCATCTTGCGGCTGTCCTGCACGACCGCGCCGCTGCTGGCGCGGCTCGAGGTCCGCGACGTCGCGCTGGCCACGCAGGTGATGGTCCGCTGTGCGCGGCTCGACGAGCACCAGACCTCGCGCCGCGGGCTGGCAAAAATCGTCGGCTGGTCGGTGGCCGCCGCCGTCTCCATCGTCTGCGTCGTGCTGTTCGGCGTGCCGCTCGCCGCCGACCGGCTCGCGCCGCTGGTGCCGAAGCCGATCGAGCGCCGCATCGGCGATGCCTCCGAAGTCCAGGTGAAGACCATCTTCGGCCGCAGCGTGTGCGAAGAGCCCGCGGGCAAGGCCGCGTTCACCAAGCTCGTCAACCGCCTGCGCGATGCCGCCGGCCTCGACGATGATGCCATGACCGCCGGCGTGCTGCCGACGGCGGTGCCGAATGCGTTCGCGCTGCCGGGCGGCAAGGTCTACGTGCTGAGGGGCCTGCTCGACAAGGCGCAAAACCCCGACGAGCTCGCCGGCATCCTCGCCCACGAGCTCGGCCATCTCAAGCATTACGACAACATGCGTGGGCTGATCTACAACGGCGGCACCTCGTTCCTGATCGGCCTGTTGTTCGGCGACGTCACCGGCTCGAGCGCCGTGATCTTCGCCTCGCGCAGCGTGGTCGAAGCCTCCTATTCGCGCGAGGCCGAAACCGGCGCCGACACTTTCGCGATCGAGATCATGCACAAGCTCGGCCGCTCGCCGAAGCCCGCCGCCGAGCTGATGTTCCGCATCACCGGCAAGGAAGGCGGCAGCGGCTTCACGATCCTCGCCAGCCACCCGCTGACCGAGGACCGCCTTGCGCGGATGACGAAAGAGGATCGCCCCGCCAGCGGCCCGCCGCTCTTGACGGACAAGGAATGGCAGGCGCTGAAGGGCATCTGCGGCAGCGGGAAGATTTAGGGCGCGTACCCATAATTCCAGCAAAAGTCTGTTTCACCTCTGAAAGCAGACATCACGGCGTCGAAGACCGAGGACTACTGGGGGCCAAGAAGAGACATCCGGGCCGGAGCGCTGACTAACCTGGCAGCGCTCCAACGAAGGATATGTCGAGGTCCTTCTTCGTCCGCTATGCCGATCGGCGACCCAGCGACCTGTATCAACGCCGCGGGTCGACAGCGAAGTGCGAGGTGACGTTATCGATCTCGCCGCGGGTAATGCCCATATCCCTTAGTTCTCTATCATTTAGAGAGTACAAATCGGCTTGCGCCCTCTTTCGTTTTCGCCTTGCTTGAAACGCAACCCAATAAGTTTCGAAGAAACGGAAGGCACGCTGTGTCGAAGGGATGGAAGGGATGGTCTGTCCCAACTCGTTCGTCTTCATAGCTGCACCTCTCGAGCCTGCTTTGGCTTGAAGACTGTCAAAGCAAGTGCCGGCGCGCTTAATGAATGGCTTACATTTCCTTTACCGCAGGCTTATTCTTTGTATTTCACTCCAGATTAGAGCGCCTTTTGATATCCGAAGACTACCAAGGAGAATGGTGCTTTGCGCTATGTCTTTGAGGACTACGTCTTTGACACGGACCGGCGCGAGCTGCATCGCGGAAGCGACGTGGTCGCTATCGCGCCGCAGGTTTTCGATCTGCTCGATTACCTGATCAGAAATAGGGAGCGTGTCGTCACAAAGGACGATCTCATCAGAGCTGTTTGGAATGGACGCATCGTTTCGGATGCCGCACTGACGACTCGCCTCAACGCCGCTCGGAACGCGATTGGCGATTCTGGCGAGAAACAGCGCCTAATCAAAACGTTGCCGCGCAAGGGCTTCCGCTTCGTTGGCGCAGTGCAGGAGGCGCAGTCTATTGGGGCGCTCGTCGTTGCCGATGAGGGCGACCTGAATCGCAAAAGCGTTGCCCGCCCGGAACATCCCTATACTGTGCTCGGGGATGAACTTGGCTTGGGGACTGACGACGGAGGAGCGGCGTCGATGCCGGCTTTGGCACCGCGCTTGTCTATTGTTGTTCTACCATTTACCAGCATCGGCGGTGATCCCGAGCAAGAGTATTTTGCCGACGGCGTGACCGAAAGCCTGACTACGGACCTATCGCGCATCAGAAGCTCGTTCGTAATAGCCAGCAGCACATCGTTCAACTTCAAGGGCAAAGCAGTTGACGTGAAGCAGGTCGCGCGTGAATTGAAGGTCCGCTATGTGCTGGAAGGCTCCGTGCAGCGAAGCGGAAATCGGCTTAGAATTAATGTGCAACTGATCGACGCGGAAACAAGCAATCAGCTATGGGCCGAACGCTTCGATAAGTTCATCGCCGACCTTTTCGATATGCAGGACGAAATCGTATCAAGGCTCGCCAATACGCTGGATGCCCAGCTCATTGCGGCCGAGGCGCGGCGAGCCGAGCGTTCGTTACATCCAGACGCAATGGAATTGTATTTCCGAGGTATTGCATGCCTACACAAGGGGCTGACCAACGAACACCTGGGGCAAGCGCGAAGCTTCTTCGAGCGCGCCTTGGTGCTCGATCGCGATAACATCGAAGCACTCGTTGGCGCGGCGGCAGTCGACTTCAATAAGGCCGCTAACTTTGGTGTTGACGATCGGGCCGTGCTCCTCGCGACGGCCGAGGCGACCTTAATGAGGGCGTTGTCGCTGGCTCCGCAATACGCCGAGGCTCACATGTATCTGGGCGCCGTTCATATTTTTATGGGGCGCGTCGCCCAGGGCATTGTCGAATGTGAGCAGGCTTTGTCGCTGGATCGCAATCTCGCGAATGCTCACGGCTGGATCGGTCTTGCCAAGCATTTTCTTTGTCATGCCGAGGAGACCGAGACCCATGTCCGTGAAGCGTTGCGCCTCTCACCCCGCGATGTGTTCGCGCACCGGTGGATGATGTGGGCTGGCATTGCGAGCGTTTACCTCGATGCCAACGCCGAGGCGGTCGCCTGGCTGCGCCGGAGCGTCGAGGCCAACCGCAATTTTCCCCTCGCGCATTTCCATCTTGCTGTCGCGTTTGCGCTGCTTGGGTCGCTCGAAGAGGCCCGCGCCGCCGCGGAGGCGGGGCTAGCGTTGGATCCAGCCTTTACCATCCGCCGGTTCCAGAGCCAGTCACCCAGCAACAGTCCGAGTTACTTAGCGCGGCGCGAACGCTTCTACGCGGGCATGCGTATGGCCGGGGTACCTGAAGGGTGATGTCAGACATGGGTCACGATCAGACATCCCGGACTTTGCCCAGCTTGTCCCCTAAGTCCCTGCACCGGGACCGTGAGCAGCACCAAAGCAAACGACATGGCTGAACAAATGATCCTGGCGGCTTGTGATCGGCGAACCACTTTCGTCATCAGTGCGTGTCCGAATGGTTGGTGTCGGGGTCGCGGATGCACCGCGCCAAGCGGCCGTGTCTTGGTCGCTGGCAAGGAATTTTCCGTTCAGAAACGACGGGAAGCCCGTCCACTGTGTCAAACAAGAATCTAGGTTCGCCGCTTATCGCGTCCCGTAGGCGCGATCGCCGGCATCGCCGAGGCCCGGCAGGATAAAGCCGTTCTCGTCGAGGCCTTCATCCACCGCAGCCGTCCAGATCGGCACGTCCGGATGCAGTCCGCGCAGCCGCTCCAGTCCTTCCGGGGCGGAGATCAGGCAGGCGAGGCGGATATCCTTGGCGCCGCGTTCCTTCAGCCGGTCGATGGCAGCGACGGCCGTGTTGGCAGTGGCGACGACAGGCGTCACCACGATGGCGAGGCGCTCGCCGAGATCGGACGGCGATTTGAAGAAGTACTCAACCGCGGCAAAGCTGTGCGGCTCGCGATAGAGGCCGATATGGGCGACGCGCGCGGTCGGGACCAGGTCCATCATGCCGTCGACGAAGGTCGTGCCGGCGCGCAGCATCGGCACGAACACCAGCTTCTTGCCGGCGATTTTTGCCGAGTGCATCGTCGCCAGCGGCGTCTCGATCACGGTGTCAGCGAGCGGCAAATCGCGCGTCACCTCGTAGCACAAGAGCATGCCGATCTCCTTGATCAGCTCGCGAAACGATTTGGTCGAGATGGATTTGTCCCGTACCAGCGTCAGCTTGTGCTGCACCAGCGGATGATCGACGATCGTGACGCCTTCCATGATCGGCTACCTTTCTTCCTTCTCCCCTTGCGGGAGAAGGTGGCGCGAAGCGCCGGATGAGGGGTTCTCTCCACTTGCAATACCGTTGGTGAGGATAGAGACCCCTCACCCGGCTTCGCTTTCGCGAAGCCACCCTCTCCCACAAGGGGAGAGGGTTTAGAAAACCGTGCCGTCGCTGATCACCCTGAGCGGCGGCGAACCATCGGGGCGGCGCGCAAAGGCGATGGCGCGGCCCGCGGCCCAGCTGCCGCCTTCCAGGATGCTGGCGAGCGGCAGTGTCTCGGGCGTGCGGCCAAGTTTTGCGCGAACCAATTCGGCGAGACGGTCGAGCAACGCGACGGTCAGCGCGCGCCATTCGACGACGAGCAGGGAATCCACCTCATGCGCACGCTCGGCATCGGCAGCGTCGCGCAGGCGCAACACCTCGTGATCGACGAACAAGCCGCCATTGCGGTACTCGGCAAGCCCGGTGAGCCCATCGATGTCCGTGACCTCAAATCCAGCCCGCTGGAGTGGCTCGATCAGCGAGTAGCTCAGCCATTGCGACAGCTTGTGCAGCGGCACGAGGCCCGCGGTTGCGTCATCCGTCTTGAGCGCCGGATGGCGCCAGCAATCGCCGAGCGGGACACCCGCGAGCTCGAGCCGCGATGGCCAGATCGGCCCTAGCTGGTTCAGCACCGCGGACAGGATGGCGGGCGCGGGAATGGCCCCGTCCGTAGCCTGCGCAGCGATGTGGTCGAACAGGCCGCCCGGCCGCGGCGTGTCTTGCAGGCCGAAAATCTCCGCACGGTCCGCAACGAGTTCGCCCAGACGCCGCAGCAGATCGGTCCGTCCCTCGAGCCCAAGCAACGGATTGGCATCGTTCACCTGGAACGCGGATGTGAGCGCGGCGAGCGGCAGCTCTGCGAGCACGCCCGCATCGACCCTGAACGGCGCGCGGGTATCGCGCGAGAAGAGGCCGCTCGCGAACATATCGAGGCTGGCGATCGCAAGCCCCTCGGACCGGCCGATGCTTTCCCCCGTCACCGCGTCGCGATAGCGCCACGCGGCGCCCGCGCCGGCATCGAGCAGCACGCTGACGATGGCGAGATCGAACTCGGCGCGCGCCCGCGCTGCGCGATCCGGCCATGATGCAGCGTCGGCGAACCGCGCCCAGCGATCGACGCCGCCAAGCACAAAATGCCGCCAGCGCGCATGGAACGGAATGTCCAGCGTCGGATAGGCTTTTCGCGTGACTGCGAGCACGGCCTCAGCGACGCCGTCCATGCGGTCGAGATCGATCGTGAAGTGGCTCAAACCGCCGGCGAGGCCGGTCTCGAGCATCTGCCCAGCCCGTGCGCGCACCGCTGTCGCGGTGAGCAGCGAGCGTGCCTGTCGTTCCAAAGCGTCCGCCATCGCGCGATCAGTATTTTTCCAGCGAACGGCCGACCACGCCGTCCATATCCTTTTCCGGCGCGATGTCGGTCGAGTAATAGCCCGCGGCCTTCTTGGCGGCGATCTCGACATGGGCGTCGGCCGGGATCAGCTCGGGCGGGATCGGCACGCGCTCGACGATGTCGATGCCCTGCGAGGTCAGCGCGTCGTATTTCATGTCGCTCATCGACAGGAAGCGGTCGATGCGCTTCAGGCCCAGCCAGTGGATCGTATCCGGCATCAGCTGCTGGAAGCGCGCGTCCTGCACGCCGGCGACGCATTCGGTGCGCTCGAAATAGGCGGCGGCGGCGTCGCCGTCCTCCTGGCGCTTGCGCGCATTGTAGACCAGGAATTTCGTGACCTCGCCGAGCGCGCGGCCTTCCTTCCGGTTGTAGACGACGAGCCCGAGCCCGCCCTCCTGCGCGCCGCGCGCCGATTCCTCGATGCCATGGATCAGATAGGGCCGGCAGGTGCAGATGTCGGAGCCGAACACGTCGGAGCCGTTGCACTCGTCATGCACGCGGCAGGTGATCTTGGTGCGATGGTCCGGCAGTTTTGTCACATCGCCGAACATGTAGACGGTGGTACCGCCGATCGGCGGCAAGAACACCTTCAGGTCCGGCCGGGTCACGAGCTCGGGGAACATGCCGGCGGTCTGCTCGAACAGCGTGCGCCGCAGCTCGGTCTCGTTGGTGCCGAACCGCGTCGCAAGGCCGGGCAGGTACCAGACCGGATCGATTGCGATCTTCACCACCGAGACGCTGCCATTGGCGTGCACGACCTCACCGTCGGCGCGCAGCCGCTTTGCGGCCAGCGCTTCGCGGATCTCCGGCAGATCGAGCCGCGCCCGCGTCACCGCGATGCTTGGGCGGATATCGACGCCCTCGGCGATGTCCTTGCCGAAATTCTCGGCGACGAGATGTCCCCACGGATCGAGTGCGACGATCTTTGCGGGATCGCGCCATTGCTCGAACGGGCCGATGGTCGCGGCCGGGAAGGTGTTGGTGAGATCGGGGCGCTTGATGGGATCGAGCGCGCCGGCGGAGACCGCGAGCGCGCGGTACATCGCGTAGGAGCCGCCGTGGCTGCCGATCACGTTGCGATCTCCGGCGCGCGACACCGTGCCGATGATCGGACCGCGGGCGCGCGCATCTGCGGCACCCCAGTGGATCGGGAAGGCAGCTTTCTTGCCCGGCTCCGGATGGGAGGTCAGGCGGATATGCTCGGTACGGTTCGCGCGGCTCATGTCCAGGCTCCCAAAAAGCCAACGGCCCGCCGCTTGGACGGGCCTGGCTCACCTGCATCGCCCATGCGGAGCACCGGCGACGCAAGCTCAATCCAACATATTGTAGCGGCGAGCCACGACAGACAAGTTAATCGTAGGTCGGGGCGGGCTACCTCCCATGAGATATGGCGCAGGGCTGCCGGGCGCCATGGTCCGGGCGGACCGCCGGGGCACATTTGCCCGCGCGGGAATTCTGTAAGATATTGAAATTACTATATTTATCTTGCTGGTGGGGAGCCGCGCCGAGCGCTTGCGTGCCATGCTCCGCGCGCGGTGCGGCCGCGACCGACTGGATAAGCCGCCCGCATTCGGACATATGGTCCGGATCGGCTCTGCCCCGGAGAATGCCATGTCCACCGCCAGCTATATCGACCCGCGCAACGGAAAGCTCTACCCGCTCGACCAGCCGCGCTGGTGCTCGGACGAGCGCACGCCGCTGCTGGTGACGCCGGGGGCTGGCATCTCGCGGGATGACATCGACAGCCGCACGCGATCGCTCTGGCGTTATCGCGCGGCGCTGCCGGTCGAGATCGCAATGCCAATTACGCTCGGCGAAGGCTGCACGCCGCTGGTTCAGCAGGGTTGGGGTGACCTGCGGCCCTTTTTCAAGCTCGAATGGTTCAACCCGACCGGCAGCTTCAAGGACCGCGGCTCCTCCGTGATGCTGTCTTTCCTGCGGCAGATCGGCGTCGACGCCATCCTGGAAGATTCCTCCGGCAATGGCGGCTCGTCGATGGCGGGGCTGGGTGCCGCCGGCGGCATGCGCGTGAAGATTCTGGCGCCGGCCTCGACGTCGCCGGCCAAGATCGCGCAGGTGCGCGCTTACGGCGCGACGGTGCAGCTCGTCGAGGGTCCCCGTGAAGAGTCGGAAGCCGAGGCCATCCGCCAGTCGAGCCAGACCTTCTATGCCAGCCACAATTGGCAGCCGTTCTTCCTCGAAGGCACCAAATCGCTGGCCTATGAGATCTGGGAAGACTTCGGCTTCCGCGCGCCCGACAACGTCATCGTCCCCGTCGGCGCCGGCAGCAGCCTGCTCGGCTGCGCCTTCGGCTTCCGCGAGTTGCTGAAGGCCGGCCAGATCGCAAGACTGCCGCGCCTGTTCGCGGCGCAGCCGCAAAACTGCTCGCCGATCGATGCGAGCTTCCAGGCCGGCGTCGATACGCCCGTCGCGCGCGAGGTGAACAAGACCATTGCGGAGGGAACCGCGATCAAGAATCCGCTGCGCCTGCGCGAGATCATCGCCGCCTTGTGCGAGAGCGGCGGCGGCACCATTGCGCTCACCGAGGACGAGATCGTCGCCGCGCTTCGCCGTCTCGCGCGGCAGGGCCTGTTCGCCGAGCCGACCAGCGCCAGCGCGGCGGCTGCATTGGAGAAACTTTCCGCGGCTGGGGCCATCAAGGCGAGCGAGACCACGGTCGCCGTCCTCACCGGCACGGGGCTGAAGGCCGCAACCACCGTCGCCGATCTCGTGCAGTAGGGCGAGGAGGCCGCACTTTCTTCCCTTCTCCCCTTGTGGGAGAAGGTGGCGCGAAGCGCCGGATGAGGGGTCTCTCTCCGCGTACTCAAGCTAGAACTGGACTCGCCGAGAGAGACCCCTCACCCGTCTCGCCGCTCCACGGCGAGCCACCCTCTCCCACAAGGGGAGAGGGTGAGGGATCACTCCTTCAGATCATTCACTTGCTTCACCCAGGCCCGGACATCCGCGAGCACTTGCGGCAGAACGGCCTTGACGTCCGGTACGGTCATGCCGGCCTTGATGCGGGGGTCGTAGAGCAGGTTGAGGATGTACTGGTCGTAGACGTCGAAATAGCCCATCGAGACGTTGTCGTTGAACATGGTCCAGGGCACGCTCGTGGTGTCGTTGATCGGCCCGAGCGATTGCAGCAGCTCCTCATAGGCGCAGTCGAGGAAGGTGAAGTCGCCGTTGTCGACGGTGAGGATGACGTCGGAATGCTCGATCTCGAAATCGTCGTTCTTGCGGAACCCGGACAGGCATTGCGGATCGAGCGAGGAGCGGATCTCGCGCGCCTTGTCCACGCCGTAGAAGGTCGCGATGGTGCGGAAGAGATCGCGGTCGCGCACGAGCTTGACCCGCACGTTCGCAGCTTCGCTGGTCCCGGTCATGGCGATGTCGAGATGCTGTACGCGCTTGCCGATGTCGGCCACGACCTTGGCGAGCTGCGCCTTGCGGTCGGCGCGGTCGCTCTCGGCGTAGACCCGCACCGGCCCGTCGAATTTGCGGATGCGGTCGACGCGGCCGGCGAGGTGATATTCGGCGCCGAACGCCGTCTTGAAAAAGCCTTCGACGATCTCGCCGTCGGTAAAACTCTTCTTCTCGCTGCGCTGGCGCGAGGCGATCGCGGGCAATTCGCCCGCGGCGGCGATGGTAGCGGTGTCAGGCACGGATGCGAGCGCTGCAAGCGCCAGCAGGGCGAGGCGGACGGCAGCCGAGGGCTGGTTGAATGCGCTCATCGTTGCGCGACGCTGCCGTATTCGCCTCGCGCGCACAAGCCCACAAATTCACGCGCCCGGCGGGTTCCCCGCGCTCAAGCACGATGCCTAGGGTGGGCAAAGGCGCAAAGCGCCGTGCCCACCAACTCAAAATGGTTGGTACACCAAAGGACCGCGCGTTGGCGCGATCCTTCGGCTTTGCCCACCCTACGGAAGTTCGCGCAGGCCTTAGTTGTTCAGCACGACCACGGGAGTGCCGACGGAGACGCGGCTGTAGAGGTCGGTGACGTCGTCGTTGGTCATGCGGAAGCAGCCCGAGGACACGGCCTGGCCGATCGTCTCCGGCTCGTTGGAGCCGTGGATGCGGTACAGCGTCGAGCCCAGATACATCGCGCGTGCGCCGAGCGGATTCTCGATGCCGCCCTTCATGTGGCGCGGCAGGTCGGGCCGGCGGGCCAGCATCTGCGAGGGCGGCGTCCAATCCGGCCATTCCTTCTTGGCGGTGATCCTGTGCACCCCGCCCCAGCGGAAGCCGTCGCGGCCGACGCCGATACCGTAGCGCAGCGCCTGGCCGTTCTGGAGCACCAGATAGAGCCGGCGCTCGGCCGTGTTCACCACGATCGTGCCGGGGGCATAGTTGCCGTTGTACATGACGGTGGTGCGGGGGATTGGGCTCGAGCCGCCGCGGAAGAAGAAGTTCGGTCCGCCGCCCATGATGTCGCGCGAGTCGAACCCTTCGGCGAATGCGCCGGGCACGGTGGCGGTCAGCAGTGCGATGGCGGCAATCGGCGCGGCGAAAAACCGGATCATTGGTACCCCCAAGCAAAAAATCTCTTCAACAAGGGCCAGAGGCCATATTCGCGGGCTTTTCGCAAGCCACGGCCCCGTGAGGAGGCCTTGCTTAACGAATGGCGTTAGCAAATCGGCAACCGCGACAGTTTGCCGGAAAGCATGAGAGCGTTTTCAAGCGAAGTGGATACCGGTTCGCATCAAGAAAACGCGTCAAAACAAGAATCTAATGCCCATTTCGATTCCATCGGAACGGGGGCATTAGCCAAGCCCGCGAATTGCGGCGCGGGGCAGGGCCGCAATGGCCGCTCTTGCTTTGACGGCACGCGCGAACAATGATTGATCGCGGGGATCACTGGAAATCGCCGGTTGCGGGAGCAGACAGAATGAACGGTGCGGAAAGCCTGGTGCGGACGATGGTCAAGGGCGGGGTGGACGTCTGCTTCACCAACCCGGGCACCTCCGAGATGCATTTTGTCGCGGCGCTCGACCGCGTTCCCGGCATGCGCTGCGTGCTCGGCCTGTTCGAGGGCGTGGTAACGGGCGCCGCCGACGGCTATTTCCGCATGAAGGGCACCCCGGCCTCGACCCTGCTGCATCTCGGCCCCGGCCTCGCCAACGGCCTTGCCAATTTGCACAACGCCAAGAAGGCCAATTCCGGCATCGTCAACATCGTCGGCCAGCACGCGGTCTACCACATCGGCTACAACGCGCCGCTGACCTCGGACATCGAGGGCCTGGCCCGGCCGATGTCGTCCTGGGTCCGCACCTCCCCGGATTCCAAATCGGTCGCCGCCGACGGCGCCGCGGCCATTGCGGCTGCGAAAAGCGCGCCGCCGCAGATCGCGACCCTGATCCTGCCCGCCGACACCGCCTGGAACGAGGCCGACGGCATCGCCGAGGTGCCGGCCGAGCAGCAGCGCGCGAGCTATTCGCCGCAGGCGGTCGAGCGGGCCGCCAAGATTTTGCACGGGGACGGCGAAGGTACGCTGTTGCTGATGACCGGCAGCGCGCTGAGCGAGCAGGGCCTGGCGCTGGCCGAACGCATCGCCGGCAAGACCGGCTGCACCGTGATGGGCCCGACCTTCCGCCCGAAGATGGCGCGTGGCCGCGGCCGCTTCTCGATCGACCGCATCCATTACGTGATCGAGAACGCGCTGCCGATGCTGGAGAAGTTCCGCCACATCGTGCTGGTCGAGTCCGACGATCCCGTGGCGTTCTTCGCCTATCCGAACAAGCCGAGCATGCTCAAGCCCCAGGGCTGCGAGGTGCATCGCATGACCTCCTGGGGCGAGAATTCGGTCGCAGCGCTCGAAGCGCTGGCCGGCGCCGTGAAGGCGAGCGCCAAGGACGTCAAGCCGCAGGCGTTGGCTGAACTGGTGAAGCCGACCGGCGCGCTGACCTTCGCCTCGATCGCGCAGGCGATCGCCTGCGCCATCCCCGAGAACGCGATCATGGTCGACGAATCGCTGACCACCGGCCGCGGCTTCTTCCCGCCGACGGCGGCGGCTGCGCCGCACGACTGGCTGCAGAACATGGGCGGCTCGATCGGCTTCTCGACGCCGCTGTCGATTGGGGCTGCGATCGCCTGCCCGGACCGCAAGGTCATCACCATGGTCGGCGACGGCAGCGCGATGTACACGATCCAGTCGCTGTGGACGCAGGCCCGCGAGAATCTGAATATCGTCACCATCGTGTTCGCCAACCGCATCTACCAGATCCTGCGCGGCGAGTTCGACAATGTCGGCGCCGGCGAGCCCGGCCAGCGCGCCAACGACATGCTCCGCCTCGACCGCCCGACGCTCGATTTCGTCGCGCTGGCCAAGGGCATGGGCGTGCCCGGCCGCGCCGTCACCAATGCCGACGAGCTCAACAAGGCGCTGGCCGAGGCGGTCGCCGAGCCCGGGCCGCGGCTGATCGAAGTCCAGATGTAGGGCGTACCAACCCAGAGCGCCGAGGCCCGGAGGCACGATGCAGACCGAGCTGAACAAGGTGATCGCGGCGCTCCGGGACTTCTACGCGCACGAAGCATTCTTGTTCGAGAAGGACATCGGCGAGCGTGCGATCACGCATCGCTTCGCCGTTTACCTGGAGCGACAGTTCTCGGGCTGGGCGGTCGACTGCAATTACGACCGGCTCGGCGAGCGCACGCTGCATCTGCCGCACGGCACCATCATCTCGACCGACGATCATCTCGGCAAGTCGATCTATCCCGACGTCGTGGTGCATCAGCGCGAGATCCCGAACAACCTGCTCACTGTGGAGATCCGCAAGGCGAGCAATCACACGCCGCTCGATCACGACCAGCACAAGCTGAAAGCGATGACCGATGCGCATGTCTGGTTCGCCTATTGGATCGGCGTGCTGCTGGTGCTGGACAAGTACGGGGTGACCACGTCGGAGGTCTATGCCGGCGGCATCGTCGAGCAGCCGCTGTCGCGCTGGTTCGCGACGCGCCTTGGCGAGAGCGGTCTCGGCGCTGCGCG
Organism: Bradyrhizobium sp. CB2312; assembly: GCF_029714425.1. Taxonomy (NCBI): domain Bacteria; kingdom Pseudomonadati; phylum Pseudomonadota; class Alphaproteobacteria; order Hyphomicrobiales; family Nitrobacteraceae; genus Bradyrhizobium; species Bradyrhizobium sp. CB2312. Next base: position 1,650,905 of record NZ_CP121668.1, read on the forward strand.
TTAACGGCTGTGGAATCAATGTCAGCCCTCGGGTATGCCCGCCAACAGCATGCCATCGCGAATACGCCTGCTTCCGGCACGAAACGTTGGATCAGTGCTCAGTATGAGCCCTCGCGTGCGGCGTGTTGTGAAGGCGGGGTCGAGCGCAAGTCCCTCGCGGGCGGCAGCCTTTGCGTCATCGATCAATCCCACCAGCGCCAAGGCCGCAGCAAGCTGGAGATGCACGATCGTATTGTTCCGGTTCGCTTCAAGACTCCGGCGCAACCAATCGATCGCCTCTTCATAGGCGCCCAGGATCAGCTTGGCGACACCGAGCCAGTGCATCCATCGATAGGTGAAACTGTCGCGGGGAGAAATCCGGAGCGCTTGCTGGATGTGAGCCTCGCTTTCGGCGCCTTGGCCAACAAAGACCTTTGCAAATCCGATCAGCGCATGGGCCGTGGCCATGTTGCGGTCAAGCGCCAGCGCCTGCTCGAACTCCACGATTGCCTGCGAGCCGCGTCCCGTGAACAGGTGCAAGACGCCAAATGCAAGACGTGCGCGGGCGTGGCGCGGGTTCATCGACAGGACCTTGGTCAGGTTAACGTCCGCCGCATTGAAATACGCGTCACGGTCATTCACCATGAACGTGGTGGCGGTTGACAGGTCGACGTGAGCTATGCCGACCAATGCTTCGACATTCTCTGGATCAAGCACCAGGGCCCGTTCAAAAAAGCCGCGAGCTTGTGCCAGGCGTTCGGGCGTTAGTCCTGTGTTCCACAAATGGCGGCCTTGGAAACACAAATCTATCGCATCGGGATGCGGCGCGCGCTCCGCGCGTCGCGCCTCGGCTTCGATCAGCTGAGCATCCAGGGCATTGGCAAGTCTGGTAACGATTTCATCCTGCATTTCGAGCAGGTCGGTCATCGGCTTGTCGAAGCGATCGGTCCAAAGATGGGCGCGTGTTTCGGCATCGATCAGCTGGACGTTCACGCGGAGCCGATCGGCTCCGCGCTGAACCGAGCCCTGCAGGACGTACTTTACATTCAGCTCCCTGCCGAGCTGTCGCACGTCTATGGCCTTGCCGCGGAAAGTGAGCGCAGTGTTGCAGGCAATCACGAACGTGCCGTCGATCCTCGACAGATCGGCGGTCAAGCTTTCGGTGATGCCGGCGGCGAAATAATCCTGGTCCGGCTCACCGCCGAGGCTGGCCAGAGGAAGCACTAGGATGGAAAGATGTGGCGGTGACGGCACTGGCGTCGAGCTGCCGTCATGCATGGCCGAGCCGGCAGGCTCAACCATAGCGTTATCCACGCCCTGCACGGCGCCAACGAAGCGGAAACCTTTGCGCGGAAGCGTCTTGATGAGACGCTGCTGTTCTCCGTTGTCGCCGATGGCGCATCGTACGACATTCAAACGGGTCGTGAGCGCGGCATCGGATACCGCGCGTCCGTTCCAGATCGCGCTGATCAGCTCATCCTTGCTGACGACGCGTTCCCGGTGACGTATCAGGTACGCGAGCAGGTCAAATACTTGCGGCGCCACGGCCAACACATCCGGTCCGCGACAAAGCTCGCGCCGGTCGGTGTCCAATGCGTGGCCCTCGAAGAGATAGCGCAAGATCGCTCCCGTCTGGCATCAGAAATGTAGCATAGGGCGCAACGCAAAAAATAAGCCGCTGGTGAGGAAAATGTGAGCCCGGCGTCAAGCGCGCTCCGATCTGTCTTGGCAAGGTCGCCCGGTGGGTAGTCACCCCCCGGAGAGAGCGATGAGCACGATTTATGCTGCCGCGGGATCGGCGCAGACGTCCGTGTCGACGCGGCGAGCCCCAAATTTTCTCAAGAGGTATTTTGACGCCTATTGTGCTTGGCGTATCCGTCAGACCTTGCGCGCGACGTTGGACGGCCTGAGCGACCTGGAGCTCAGGGACATCGGGGTCGCGAGAGGCGAGATCGACTATCTCGTTCGAGCTGATCCGTCGATCGACCCACGCGGCTTCTAGACCGGAATGAGCTCTGGCTGCATCGACGCGGCCCTGGGGCGCGCGGTTCGCCTATCCCCCTTGGGACGCGAGTAGACGACAAGGCCGCCCGCATGACGCGAGCGGCCTTTCATCGTTCGTCGCAAGCTCAGTGCAGCGGATCGCCCTGGCCGAGCGCGTAGGCGACGAGGTCCTTCAGTGCGAAGCCGGAGCCGGTTACCGGGGCCCATTGCGGGTCGAGCGACAGTACGGAGGAGCTGTCGCCGAACATCAAGCCGAGGAAGACCTCGGCGACGATGCGGCCGCCGACGGGGCCGAGCTGCGGCGTGTTGACGGTGCCGGGGCCGCCGGTGACGGGAATCGTGACGGCGGTCTGGAATTGCCGCGCCTCGGCCAGGATATAGGTCCAGAGCGGGCAATTGCCGGCAAACACGCCGTTCGCGATGGTCGCGATCTTGGTTTGGGGGTCGCCCGCCTCGGGGTGGTCGACGGCCTTGCCGATGATGATCTGATCGTCCGTCAGCGGTGTCAGGTTCATCGCCCTGGCGACGGCTTGGCCGGAGGGCAGGCCGAGCCGCCAGCCGCGTTCGAGATTGCGCAGCGCCAGCGAGGCCGGATTGGAGGCGACTTCCGGTGGCAGCTTGCGCAGCGGATCGACCAGCGAGGTGTCGATGCGATAGGCGAACTGAAGCCGCCGCTTGTTGTCGGGATTGCTCTCGTCGTTCTCGTCGCCAAAGGGGCGCGTGTCGATGTCGATGAAGCGGCCCCAGTCGATGGCGCGTCCCGGGCCCATGGCGCGGAAGCCGGTCAGCGCGTTCTTGTCGGGATTGTTGGGATCGGGGAAGATCTGAAGCAGCATGTTGTCCGCGTCGTTGAGCCGGTAGCCCGGGCGGATCATGGAATGCCCGAGCCGGTAGGCGGCGACGGAGAACTCGACCGGCATGAACGGGTAATTGTGCCAGTGATAGTGGGCGAGCTTGCTGCGGTCGTAGCTGCCCGCGGTCTTCAGCGCGTTCAATACGTCGGCGTGGACGATGCGCGGCAGGAAGTCGTTCAGCACGACATATTGATAGTGGAAGCGGACGCGCTGCTGCACCTCCTCGAACGACAGGCTGTCATTGTCGTCGACCATGCGGTTGTGAAAGCGCAGCATCAAGCCCTGGAACTGCGAGACGATGCTGTTCTCGTCGTTGCGGGGATCGCCGATCAGCGCGCGGCCCTTGAAGCGCGGCAGGTCGTTGGCGTCGGGGACGCCCGCGCCGGTCAGCTTCTCGCCGAGCAGGAACTTGATGCCGTCATACATGTAGGGCTGATCGTTCGGGCCGCGGCCGTAGAGATTGTCCAGATCGAACGACGGCGTGCGGAAATCGACCAGCCCGTCGGGATCCTGCTGCTTGGTCAGCGAGCTGACCGGATCGAAGGTGATGTCGTGATCGACGAACTGGCCGAAATAGGTGTAGAGCGCGGGAATGCCGCTCTCTTCCGCGTCCGGCGGGTTTTTCGGCGCATCGAAGCTGCCGATCATCTTGTCGGCGAGCGCCGACAGGTTGGCGATATTGTCGGCGTCGGTGGGTCCGAACTTGGCCGGGTTGAGGCTGAGCTTGCGGAACATGCGGCCGAAGCGGCCTTGCGAAAGCGGGGATCGGATCGTGTTCAATCCGCGCGGAATAATTGCGTGGCGGCTGCTCATTTCAAATTCCTCCCTGAAAAGTCACATGGAAAATCGACTAAAGTTAAAGTTGTTCGAAGCAGAATATGCATGTGACGCTAGATCAGGTGATTGGGCGCCACAAGCCGCTGCTTCACACAATGCGCGATGTCGATGTCGTTCCGGGGAGGGCGCTACGCGCAAGCTGCGGTCGTGCTTTGCAAATTTTTCCCGGAGCGATGACGGATAACATTCTCGTCATCGACGGGAGCAAGCAGTTTTTCGCGCATGAGTTCGCCGGAGTATCGGCGAAGCAGAAAGTCTTCACGTGAAAATTGTGGCGGCGCGCGCCTCGTGCGCACGCCGCCACAACGTCGTCAGTAATAGCGCTGCTGCGAGAACGCGTAGCGCGGATTGATGCCGCAATAGGCCGACGTGCCGGATGCACTGGCCTGGCACTGCTGATAGCTCGCGAATTGGCAGTTGCCGGGATAGCCCCAGCTGCGGCCTTGCAGGCAATACCGGTCGTTTGCGGCGTGAGCCTGGGCCGCCGGGAAGGTCGCGGCGATCAGGGCTGCAAACGATGCGAGGGTGAGGATAGTGCGACGCATTCAAACTCCTTCGAGAGCGAGTGAATGAGGAACCGCAAGCTCCATCTGCGTGTTCCGGGACTTGGCCGACACTTTGTCGTGCCCGTCTTGGTCTGCGCAGTGGGCACTGCGTTCGACATGGGTCTATGATGCGGCGCGAGCCGCGGTCAGCAATGTGATCTCGGCCACAGTTTGCGGCAGGCTTCGCGCCTATCGTCCGCGGACTTGCACGCGCCGATCCCGGGACGCGGCGGCTTCGTCTCGTTCGGGTCAGGTCATTTTGGAGGCTTTGATGCAAAGGTCATATTTGCTGGCTGCGACAGCAGTGCTGGCGCTTCTTGCGCAAACACCGCTCGCGCTGGCGCAGAACGCGCCGGCCGCCGGCGGAACCGCAGCGCCCGCGACCACCGCTGCGCCGGCGGCGACGACAGCGCCGGCGACGACAACGACAACGCCGGGCACAACCACCGACAGCTCCAGCCAGCCATCCGACTCCAAGAAGAGCGCGTCGAAGAAGTCCGCGAAGAAGAAGATGACGCGGCAGCAGGAGATCGATCATTCGATCGACAGCGGCACGGTTCCGGCGCGCTATCGCAGCTCGGTGCCCAAGCAGTACCAGCAATATATTCCGTTCGATAAGCAGTGACGCATTGCACGGCGGTGCGGCGCGACTCGGCGTCGCGCCGCACCACTGGTCCTGCCGGCCGGAATCGGGCGATACATCCCTTGTGGCGGCCTGCCCGAGCGGTGCTAGAGTAGGCCGAAGCCCCGGGGGGAGTAATGAGCGACGACGTGAAGGATGCTGGCCTTGTGGCCATGATCAGCAGCATCCTGGGGGGTAACAAGCGCGCGGACAGCGTCGTCGCGCCGCCGCTCGCGGAGGTTCCGCCAACCGCGCCGTCGAACGGATTTGATGCGGCTGCCGCCATCGTCCCCGAAGCGAACCTCGTCAAGCGCGCGGACGCGGCTGCACCGATCGCGCCGGAGCCGGCCGCGCCGCCCCCGAAAATCACGAGGACTGCCGACGGCAGGCAATTGCTGCCCGCGGAAGCGATCGCCGAGCTCGTGCTCGGCGAGCTGCACAAGCTGGAAGATTTTCCGGCGACCGGTGCCTCGGTCACGGTCTATGGGTACCGTCACTGGAACGCCATGATCACCTTCGCGCCGTTCTCGACCAGCTTCCAGAACGCCACGCGGTTCCGCCAGGCCATGCCGGATCTCGTCTTCAAGCTCCGTCGTTTCGTCCAACTTGAGATATAAAGCGTTTTCAAGCGGAAGTGGATTCCGGTTCGCGTGAACAAAACGCGTCGAACCAAGAAGCGAGAGACGCGTTCCATCGGAACGGGACTCTCGTCAGGCAAATCGCCCGCGGCGCCCGCGCGCCGCAATCAGCCAGACAAGTTCGACAGGATCTTCGAATTGAGCGTCGCCTTTACCAAGGAAGAAAGCGCCGAGACCGCATCCGAGACGCTGCTCCCGGATCGCCCGATCTCGCCTCATCCCAACCTCGTGACCGAAGCCGGCTTGCAGGCCTTGCAGTCGGAGCTCCAGGAGGCGCGCGCGGCCTATGAGGCGGCGCAAGCCATCGAAGACGTCAACGAGAAGCGCCGGCAGTCGGCGGTGCCGTTGCGCGACGTTCGCTATCTCACCGAACGGCTGCGCACGGCGCAGGTCGTCGCGAAGTCCGAGTCATCAGATACGGTCGCCTTCGGCAGCACGGTGACCTTCCGCCGCACTGACGGCCGCGTGCAGACCTATCGCATCGTCGGCGAGGACGAAGCCGATCCCAAGGCCGGATCGATCTCGTTCGTCGCGCCGGTCGCGAGATCGCTGATGGGCAAGGCGGTCGGCGACGTCGTGGGCTCGGGCGCGCAGGAGATCGAGATCCTGTCGATCGCGTAGCGAGCGGTGCGCCCTCTCCATTCCGTCCCCCCTTGTGGGCAGGGCAATCGCATATGAGTTGCACGATGCGGCGGCATGGGCACTGGGCTCCCTCTCCCGCTTGCGGGAGAGGGTTGGGGAGAGGGTGCCTCCGCAACGGGATAATCCCCAAGAGGAAAGAGCCCTCACCCGCCGCGCTCTGCGAGCGCGTCGGCCTCTCCCGCAAGCGGGAGAGGCGGAGCAAGCCCGCAGACAATCCTCGTGAAATTCACATGCGATTGCCCTACCTTGTGGGGGAGGGAACGCACCTCGGTCGAGGCTTGCAGATCTCACCTTATGAGACCTCTCAGACCTGCGGCAGCGCAACCCCGGTCAGCCTGCCCAATTTCTCGATGAGCTCATCCTGAAACTCCGGATCGGTCGCCTCCCTCGCCGGCTGCTGCTGCTCGAGATGATGCCAGTAGCGCCCGCTGACCTGAGCCGCGGCATCCCCACTCACCGCCAGCCAGGACTGGGTCCGCTGTCCGGTGTCGAGATCGACCGGCGCGCCCGCGCCACCCATCTTCGTGCGCACCCATCCGGGATCGACGGCGTTGCTCAGCACCTTGGGCCAGCGTCTTGCCAGCGCGAAGGCCAGCGCGACCACGTGCAGCTTGCTCTCGGCATAGGCCTTGGCCGAATCCCACGCCCGCTTCGTCCAGTCGAGGTCATCAAGCGAATCCTCGCCACCCCGGTGCAGTCCGCTGCTGAGATACACCAATCGGCCGGGCCGCTTGATCAGGGCGGTCAGCATGTAGGGTGCAAGGGTATTGATGGCGAGTGTTTCGGCATGGCCCTCCGGCGTCGCGCCGCGGCCCGGCCGCGTGTAGACGCCGGCATTGTGGATGATCGCATCCATGCGCCCGATCGCGTTGACCTGATCGGCGATGCTCCTCACATCTGCACCTCGCGCGAGATCGCCGACCACCATCCCGGCGGAGCGCGATGCGAGCTCGCCGATCGCGCTGGTGCGGCCCGCCGATCGCGCGTGCAGCACCACGCGGTGCCCCTGATCGGCGAGCGATTGCGCCGCCGCCCGGCCAAGGCCGTCGGTGCTGCCGGTGATGAAGATGGTCGCCATGCGCTGCTCCTCGAAAGCGTTTCTGCACGCACTCTACAATGCGCGCTCATGGCTTCCGATACTGTTCGTCGCTCACTTTCTCCAGCCAGTCCACGTTCTTGCCGCCGGAGGATTCCTGGATGGCGATATGGGTCATCGCCGTCGTCGGCGACGCGCCGTGCCAGTGCTTCAGTCCCGGCGGAAACCACACGACGTCGCCGGGCCGGATCTCCTCGATGGCTCCGCCCTCGCGCTGCACCCACCCCAGTCCCGCGGTGACGACGAGCGTCTGCCCGAGCGGATGTGTGTGCCAGGCAGTGCGGGCCCCCGGCTCGAAAGTGACCTGGCCCGCGCCTACCCGGGCGGGATCAGGAGCCTGGAACAGCGGATCGATCCGCACCGTTCCGGTGAACCAGTCCTGTGGTCCCTTTTGTGACGGGCGCGATCCGTTGCGCTTGATGTCGATGTCCATATGAGCCTCCTCTTGTGCCGCCGATGCGCGCGCCTGCGTCCGGCGGATTCCGATCACAACGGCGCTGCCGCCAATGAGCACGTCCCTGCGCCTGATCACGTCATGTCTCCGCTCATCGCGGCCGCTTTTCGAGGACGTCCTTGATAACCGGCGCCGCAGAGAACGCGTTGGGCCATCCGGCGTAGAAGGCGAGATGGCCGAGCGCCTCGCCGGCTTCCTCCCGGGTCAACCCGTTATCCATCGCGCGGTTCAGATGGTAGGTGATCTGCGCGACCTGACCGGTCGCGATGAGCGCGCTCACGGTGACGAGGCTGCGGTCGCGCGGCGCCAGGGCCGGCCTCAGCCAGAGATCGCGGAACAGTGCGTCGGTCGTGTACTGCACGAGGCTCGGCGTGATCTGCCCGAACTGCTCGCCGACGCGTGTCGCCCGCTGTTTCTCCGCGGCTTCGTCGAGCGGCAGGTGTGGCTCCGAAGCCGGCGGAAGCTGATCGGCTCCGATGTTGCGGCTCTTGAAGACCTCGCGTGCCGCCGGGATCGCGTCCATCGCATTGGCCCAGCCGGTGTAGAAGGCGAGGTGCGTGATGATCTCCGATATCTCCGACGGCTTCACGCCGTTGTCGAGCGCAAGTGCCAGATAGTGCGGCAGCTCGACCGTCTGGTCGCGCGCGATCAGGGCCGCGACCGTGACGATGCTGCGGTCTCGCGGCGAGAGACCTGGTCGCTTCCAGAGATCGCCGATGACGAATTTTTGCGCATAGCCTTCGAGCGCTGGCGCAACGGCGCGGATGTCTTCCGATGTCGACATGGGATTTGCTCCTTTGACGGCTGTTTGCTCCGCGGCGACCGGGTCGCCGGCGACCAGCCAGACCGACAACAAGGTGCTTGCGAGCGTTCTCATTGTTGATGTCCTTCGACGGTGAACGGGTGAGCGAGCAGCCACCAGGCGACCAGTGCGGCGCAGAGCACGGTGAGGGCGCTCGCGAGAAACAGGAGGTTCAGCCGCGCGCCGCTCGCGATCAATCCGAGCGCGGGGCTGGCGATGCCCTGGGCGAGGTCGAGAAAGGCGGTGTAGGCGCCCATGGCGAGGCCGCGATTCTGCGCCGGCACGCGGCGCACCGCCTCGACGCCGAAACCGGGATAGATCAGCGAGAAGCCAAATCCGGTCAGTGCGGCGCCGGCCAGCGCCATCTCGGGTCGGCTCGCCAGCCAGATCAGGGCCTGCCCGGCGGCTTCGATCAAGGCACAGAGCAGCGCAACCCTGGCGCCGCCGATCGCATCGGCCAGATGACTGAAGAAGACGCGCGCCAGTATGAAGGCAACCGCATAGGCCGTATAGGCAAGCCATCCATCGGCCCATCCGCGGCTGGCAAACAGCAAGGCGACGAACGTCGTCACCGCGCCGAAGCCGACGCTGCCGAGGGCCGATCCGAAGCCCGGCACCCATACGGCGCCGAGCACCTTGGCGAACGACAAGCGCGCCTGCTGCACCGGCGCGACCGTTGGAAGCTGCGCAACGAACAGCAGCGCCAGCAGCGGCGCCGCTAACGTGGCGAACGCGATCGCCGCGAAGCCATAGGCGGCGTAGAGCGCGGCGCCTGCGGGCGCACCGATGGCGAAGGCCGCGAACATCGCGGAGCCGACCCAGGCGATGACCTTGCCGGTGTTGCCGCTGTCGACGAGTGCCAGCCCCCAGCTGACTGCGGCCGTGATGATGAAACTTTCGGCGCCGCCAAGCAGGCCGCGGCCCAGCAGCAGAATGGTCACCGAGGCCAGCGGCGCCTCGGTGAAGCCGAGCGAGAGCAGGTACAACAGCCCGGATGCCGCGGCCGCGACGAGGCCGGCGATGACGCCGCGCTTCGCCCCGCGTCGGTCCGAGAAGTGACCGGCCCACGGCCGCGAGACCAGGGATGCCGCGAACTGGCTGCCAGCGACGAGGCCGACCACGAACGTGCCGAACCCCAATCCGTCGTGGACGTGGAGCGGAAGCACGGGCATCGCCACGCCGATGACGAGGAAGGCGAGGAAGACCACCGCCATGATCGGCAGCAACGTCGCGGTGACGCGAAGCGATGCGGCGGGCTGCATGGTCGTGACCGGCATGCTGGTTTCGGAGCTCCTGGTGGCTGCTCCGAACCTAGGGCCTTCGCTGATCCCCGATTAGATGATAGATTTCGAATGCGGTTATTAGGACTGCTAATCAATGCACCGGGACGACGCGAGCGACCTTCTTGCCTTCCTCGCCGTGGCGCGGGAGCGCAACTTCACGCGCGCCGCCGCAAAGCTCGGCATGACGCAGTCCGCGCTGAGCCAGATCATCCGCAATCTGGAAGAGCGGCTGGGTGTCCGGCTGCTCAATCGAACGACGCGAAGCGTCACGCCGACCCAGGCCGGCGAGCGGCTGTTCGAGAGCATCGGCCCCAAGTTCACCGAGATGGACAACGATCTTGCTGCACTCAGCGAGTTTCGCGAGAAGCCTGCCGGGACTGTCCGGCTGACGGCGACGGAATATGCCGCCGGCGAGATCCTGCTGCCGGCGCTGGGAAAGCTTCTGCCGAAATACCCCGACATCCATGTCGAGATCATCATTGATTACGGCCTCACCAACATCGTGGCGCAGCAGGTCGATGCCGGCATCCGTCCCGGCGAGCTCGTCGCCAAGGACATGATCGCGGTGCGCGTCAGCCCCGATCTCCGGATGGCGGTGGTCGGATCGCCCGCCTACTTCGCCGAGCGCAAGCGGCCGAAAACGCCGCAGGATCTGACCCACCACAATTGCCTCAATCTGCGCCTGCCGACGCATGGCGGCAGTCTCTATGCCTGGGAGTTCGAAAAGAACGGGCGGGAGCTCAACGTGCGGGTCGAGGGCCAGCTGGTGTTCAACAGCGCAGGGCTTTTGTTGGAGGGAGCGCTGAAGGGATTGGGCCTCGCCTATCTCACCGAGGGACACGTGCAGCCCTATTTGTCACAGGGCCGTCTTGTCCGCGTGCTCTCGGATTGGTGTCCGCCGTTCTCGGGATACCATCTCTACTATGCCAGCCGACGTCAGCCGTCTCCGGCTTTCTCGCTGCTCGTGGAGGCGCTGCGATACCGCGGCAAGTAGAATTGGGCGGCTGTCTTGCGCATTGCGTGGCAAAGAGCGCCCTCGACAGGAGCCATTCCATTCGCCTAAAGCATCAGCCACCCGCTTCCGCTGTCTTGTCCTGATATCGATGGTCTCCGCTATGTCCGCGCAACACATCCCGATGGTTGGATGAGACGGTTTCTGTCGGGAGCGTTGCCGTTCTACGCGCTGGCGGGCCTCGCCATGTGCATGTACCTCGTCCTGTACAAGACTGAGCTCTTCGACCTGAACGCCGTCGTCCAGGGCGCGACCGGTTCATGGTGGTTTCCGGTCTTCATGTTCGGCTGCGTGCTGCTGGAGTCGGTCTTCCCGTATTTCGGCTATTTTCCCGGCACCGCCCTGATCCTGATGTCCGTGGCACTCAATCCGAAGCCCGCCGACGTCTCCGTTTTCATTATGGCGTGGCTGGCCATCATCGTGGGCGCGGTCTTGAGTTACGGACAGGCGCGTTTCTTCAGACCGTTCCTGCAGCGGGTCGCCTCGAAGGCGGCCCTGACCCGATGCGAGTCCCTGTTCGACGCCTACGGTCCCTACGCGCGCGTCGCCTTGTTCGTTCATCCCAACGCCTCTGCGATGTATTTCACCGCACTAGGCCTGCTCGGCCGCAACCTGACGCGAGAGCTCGCCTATCTCTGCGCAGGCGCCGCGGCCGCCGTGGGCATTCTGTTCGTCATCGTGACCAGATTAGTGTCGTCCGTCGGCGCCACCGATGACGGGCAATTGCAGGTGCTGCTGGCGGCGGGGCTGGTCGCCATCGGAACGCTGGTTGGTCTCTACGCGGCGTTGCGGCCGGGGCGGGTCGCGTAAAGCTTGGAGGCGTGAACCGGCGCCGTCTCTCCGTGCTTCCGTCATTGCGAGCGCAGCGAAGCAATCCAGTCTGCCTCCGCGGACACACTCTGGATTGCTTCGCTGCGCTCGCAATGACGGCACGCGGGACTTCCGATGCTGCCATCATGCGCCTGTTTTGCCCGACGGGTCAATCAAAATTCGGAAAAATCGTAACCCATTGATCCGACTGATGTCGGCTACTGTGCATGGGGTTGTTTTCGAGATTTTTGACGAGGCAGCCCAAAAAGCTGCCATGCACCGATGGTCGTCCGCAACCGATGGGGTTCAGAGAATGGATGGTGGGCGCACAAGGGATCGAACCTTGGACCTCTCCCGTGTGAAGGGAACGCTCTCCCGCTGAGCTATGCGCCCGGGACCATCATGCAGGCGCCCGGACTTGTCAGTCGGCCGGTGCATTGGAGCCCGCGATTTAGAAGTGCGGGCCGAAGGTGTCAAGTTTCGAGGTGCCTTGCGGAGGCGAAAACCTTGGCCGATCGCGCAATCCGGCCGCGAGGCCGGGTTTCGGCCCGCTTACGCGCCCTGCTGGCGGGCGCGGGAGGCGTGGGCCTGCAGCGCCCGGATGCGTTCGGCGAGCGTTCCACCGCCCTCGGGCAGGCTCGGTGCGCCATTGGTCGCGGCGTCGTTGGCCGGGCGCGGCGCCGGCTTCGGCGGCTGGCCGGCCTCGGCCGCGAGCAGGGCCTCGATCGGCGAGTTCGGGCCTTCGAGCTGCATCGCGAGCTTGGCCACTTCGGCGGCGATGTCGTTGATGCGCTCGCGCAAGAGCGCGTTCTCCATGCGCTCGGTCGCCCAGGAGCTTTCCGCCTGCTGCTGGATCGCGTTGATGTCGCGCTGGAGTTTGCCGCGCTCGTCGCGCGCGGTGCGGAGCTGCTCCTCCAGCGCGGTCTTTTCCGCGCGCAGCGATTCGAACGCGGCCGACGACTTGCCGCCGCTCAGGGCCGCGATCTCGACGCGCAGCTCCTTGACGGTGCGCTCGGAGGTCTCGTTGGCCTGACGGAGCTGGTTGTTCTCGTAGTCGCGCTCGGCGAGCAGCTTGCCTTGCGTGGCGAGGCGGCCTTCGAGGTCGGCGACGCGGCCCGACAGCATCTCGGCTTCCTTGACCTGCACGAGGAGCTGGCGGTCGAGCTCGTTGACGCGCTGGCTGAGATTCTCGACCCGGCCGCGCGCGTCGCCAAGCTCGCGCGAAGCGGTTTCGGATTCGGTGCGCTCCTGCGCGAGGCGCGCTTGCGTGGCGGCGAATTCCTTCTCGGCATCGCCGACGCGGTTCTTGAGCTCTTCGATCTGGGCGCGCACCGCGACCAGCTCGACCTGGCGGCTCTCCGCCATCATCGAACGGTCGGACAGCTCGGAATTGATTTTCGCGAGCTCACCCTGCTTGTCGGTCAGCGCCTGCTCGGCGGTGCGCAAGGATTCGGTCTTGGCGCTGAATTCCTCTTCGGTGGCGCGAAGCTGCTCCTTCACCGCCTTCTCGCGCGCCTCGAGCGCGAAGATCGTGGCGTTCTTTTCGCCGAGCTCGATCTTCATGCGGTTGATGGCATCGCTCTTCTTGCCGAGCTCGGCGAGCTGGCTGGTGGTCTTGTTCTTGAGCTGCTCGACGCTCATCTCGAGCCTGCGCGCCGACATGGCGAATTCGGCACGGAGCTGGTCCTTGTCGGCCTGGATCTCGGCCATCGACAGCGGGGTCGCGGCCTCGAGCCGGCGCGTGGTCAGGCGGACCGCGCGGTTATGCACCAGCGGCACGATGGCCAGCCCGCACAGCATCGAGAGCAGGAAACCGATCGCCAGGTACATGATCGGTTCGACCATGGGCCAGAACTCCGAGAGCTAAGGAAAAATTTACCAACAACAATGCATGGCGGGCCGGCAAAAAGCCAGCCCCGCCCTGTCGTTAACGTGAATCCGGAACTTGTCCGGGGAGGGCGCTCTAGAACGGGTTCCAGGTCGCGCGCGGCGTGTATTTCAAATAGCCGATATTGGCGCCCAGCCGCAGGCCGAGGCCGGAGCGGATCGGCACCAGCACGATGTTGTTGGCGGTGAGCGCGGTCATGCCGAAGCCGCCGATGATATAGGCCGAGCCGTCGATGCCGGCGAAGCGCTGGTAGATCGCGTTGGTGGCGGGCAGGTTGTAGACCAGCGTCATGGTGCGCGCGCCGTCGCCGCCCCAGTCGAAGCCGAGCGAGGGGCCCTGCCAGTAGACCCGGAGGTCGCCGGCGTTCTTGGTGTAGAGCGTGCCTTCGCCGTAGCGCAGGCCCGCGACGAAGGCGCCGGAGCCTTCCTCACCCAGGATATAGCCATTGGGCAGGCCCCATTGGCTGACCGCCTTCTCGATGATCGAGGCGAGCCCGCGCGAGACGTTGCCGAAGAAGCGGTGACCGGCGCCCACCAGCTCGTCCGGCCCATAGGTGTTGGGCGTCGGGGTCCGCTGCGGCGGCGGCAGGTTTGGCGGCGGCGCCTGCTGGGCGGAAGCCGGCACGATCCAGCCCACCATCGCGGCAAGCGCGAGTGCAGCAAGGCGTGATGCGAAAGTCATAAAAGAACCCCTGCTATCGAATCCGATCGCTTCCTTAACCTGACGCCAACAGGCACGGCTCTAGGTTGCGCCGGATGTCCCCTCGACTCGGATGTTATCCGCAGCAACTATGACGGCACAACGGCAGGAAGATAGCCCTTTGCGCCCCGGAATTGCCTTGATCGGGCTCGCGATCCGCCTTCTGGCGGGCCTTTGGCTCGCCTGCCTGGAGCTGCCGGCGCAAGCGGCCACCACCGAGCGGATCGTGGTCAACCGCTTCTCGGGCGTCGCCATCGAGGGTTTTGACCCCGTCGGCTATTTCGTCGACGGCACCGCCGAGCAGGGGACGGCGGAGTTCGAGGCGAACCTGTGGGGGGCGGTCTGGCGTTTCCGGAACGAGGGCAATCGGGCCTCCTTCCTGGCCCATCCCGAGATCTATGGCCCGCAATTCGGCGGATATGACCCGGCCGACATCGCCCGCGGCGTCACGGTCCCCGGCAACCCCCGCTTCTTCGTGATCGCGGCGCAGCGGCTCTATCTGTTCAGCCTGGAAGCCAATCGCGACGCCTTCGCAGCCGATCCCGAACGCTTCCTCTATGAGGTCGGCAAGCGCTGGCCGGCGCTCCAGGACAAACTTAGTCAGTAGCGGCCTACCGCCTGGGGGTCGCCCCAGGCGATGAAGTCCGGGATGATGAAGCCGCTATCGCGGCGCTGGCCGAAAAGGAGCTCGCCGCCCTTGCCGTCGGTGACCTTGCCGCCGGCAGCGGTCACGACCGCGCAGCCGGCCCCGACGTCCCATTCCGAGGTCGGCCCGAAGCGGGGATAGATGTCGGCGCTGCCCTCCGCGATCCGGCCGAACTTCACCGCCGAGCCACAGGTCATTCTCACGGAATTGGGCCGGCCACCGATGAACGCCTCGCTTTGGGGATCTCCATGCGAACGGCTCACCGCCGCGACCCAGGGCTCGCCCTCGGTCGGCAGCTTGCGGGTGCGGATCGGTTCAGCAGCACCGATGGTGGCGCCGTCAAACCTGACGCGCTCGGCGCCGCGCCCGACGATGCCGCGCCAGAGCAGCCCCAGCGCGGGCGCGCTGACGATGCCGAGCAGCGGCACGCCTTCGGTCACGACGGCGAGGTTGACGGTGAATTCGTCGCGGCCGGCGACGAACTCCTTGGTGCCGTCGAGTGGATCGATCAGGAAGAAGCTGCCCTGAAACGGCGGCGAGGCGAGCTGGGTCCGCTCCTCCGAGAGCGTCGGAACGTCGCTGGCGAGCTGCGCCAGGCCGTCGGCGATGATGCGGTCGGCGGCCAGGTCGGCCTCGGTCACCGGCGATCCGTCCTGCTTGCCCTCGACCCGCATCGCCTCACGGTTGACCGCGAGGATCGCCTCGCCCGCCTTCACCACCAGCGCGGTGAGCGGCTCCATCAATCGGGCTGCGGCCTCGGCGTCGATGATGCTCACCTGCATGCCTCATTCATCGGCAAATATCGCCCCTCTTCACCTGATTCGCCCCGATCGATTCGCTTGGGCCTTTATGGCCGCTTCGAACCTATCGCAAGCTAGCTGCCACAGGCTGGCGAATGTTAGAACCCGCAGCATCCGTCAAGCATGCGTGATTCGCGGCGTCCAGCGCCGTGCAATTCCAGGAACCCTCCAGGACCCCTTTATATGTCTGACGCCTCGTCGCCCGCGACCGCTACTGCCCCCGATATGCTCGAACTCGCAGCTCTCCTGTGCTCGCGGGTTTGCCACGATCTCATCAGCCCCGTCGGCGCCATCGTCAACGGGCTCGAAGTGCTCGACGACGATCCCAAGCCGGAAGACCGCGAATTCGCGCTCGACCTGATTCGCAAGAGCGCCAAGACCGCCTCCGCCCGCCTCCAGTTCTGCCGTCTCGCCTTCGGCGCGGCCGGCTCGTCCGGCGCGCAGATCGACCTCGGCGACGCCCAGACAATGGCGCGCGGCCATATCGAGGACGGCAAGTGCGCGATCACCTGGAATCTGCCGCGGCTTTTGCTGCCGAAGAATCGCGTCAAGCTGCTGCTCAACATGCTGGTCGTCGCCCAGCATACGATCCCGCGCGGCGGCATGCTGACGGTCGATCCGATCGGCGAGGGCGAAACCATGAGCTTCCGCATCACCGCGACCGGACACAATGCGCGCCTGCCGCAGAACATCTCCGAGCTCCTCAGCGGCGAGCGGGGACCTGCCGCGGATGCGCATGCGATCCAGCCTTATTATACGCGCCTGCTCGCACAGGCCTGCGGCCTCACCGTGAAGCTCGCGCCGGAAGGCGAGGCCATCATCGTTACCGCTTCGTAAACGCGCCCGTCGCGGTTCGAACCGTTAATGTAATCTTTACGAGGCGCTTCGGCTTGTCCGGAGCGCCTTATCTCTTTGTTGGTTCCGTTCTTTTGCACATACTCAACCATTATTAAACGCTTTGCGGTGAAGCTGGCTTCATTCCGAAATGGCGCATCACGTCTCGTGCGCGCCCTCCCTGTATGAAGGCCTGTTTTCATGGATGATCTGTTGCGGGAGTTTTTGACGGAGACCAGCGAGAGCCTGGACACCGTCGACAATCAGCTGGTGAAGTTCGAGCAGGAGCCGAACAACGCCAAGATCCTGGATAACATCTTCCGCCTGGTCCACACCATCAAGGGCACCTGCGGCTTCCTCGGCCTGCCGCGGCTCGAAGCGCTGGCGCATGCCGGCGAGACCCTGATGGGCAAATTCCGCGACGGCATGCCGGTGACCGGCCAGGCCGTGACGGTGATCCTGTCCTCGATCGACCGCATCAAGGAGATCCTCGCCGGCCTCGAGGCAACCGAAGCCGAGCCCGAAGGCAACGACCGCGATCTCATCGACAAGCTGGAAGCGATGGTCGAGCAGGGCATGGCCGCAATGGCTGCGGGCGCTGCTGCTCCCGTTGCTGAAGCCCCGCCGCTGGTACCGGAGGCACCCGCCGCTACACCCGCACCCGCAAAAGAAATGACGAGGGGTTCGCTGATCGAGCAAACCCTGGAGCGCCCGCTGCGTCCCGGCGAGGTCTCGCTCGACGAGCTCGAGCGCGCCTTCCGCGAGACCGCGATCGAAGCGCCGGTCCCCGCGCCCGTCGCGAAGGCCGAGCCGGCACCTGCGCCGGCGGCCGCGGTTCCCGCTCCCGCAGCGAAGGAAGCCAAGGAAACTGCAAAGCCCGCCAAGGAGAAGGCCGCGCCGAAGAAGTCGATGGCCGACGAGAGTGTCGGTGAGGGCGACCGCATCGCCAACCAGTCGATCCGCGTCAACGTGGATACGCTGGAGCATCTGATGACCATGGTCTCCGAGCTGGTCTTGACCCGCAACCAGCTGCTGGAGATCTCCCGCCGCAACGAGGACACCGAGTTCAAGGTGCCGCTGCAGCGCCTCTCCAACGTCACCGCCGAGCTGCAGGAGGGCGTCATGAAGACGCGCATGCAGCCGATCGGCAATGCCTGGCAGAAGCTGCCCCGCATCGTTCGCGACCTCTCCAGCGAACTCGGCAAGCAGATCGAGCTGGAGATGCACGGCGCCGACACCGAGCTCGACCGCCAGGTGCTCGACCTGATCAAGGATCCGCTCACCCACATGGTGCGCAACTCCGCCGATCATGGCCTGGAGACCCCCGCCGAGCGCTTGGCTAGCGGCAAGGGCGAGCAGGGCACCATTCGCCTGTCCGCCTATCACGAGGGCGGCCACATCATCATCTGCATCGCCGACAACGGAAGAGGCCTCAACACCGAGAAGATCAAGGCCAAGGCGCTCTCGTCAGGTCTCGTCACCGAGGCTGAGCTCGAGAAGATGAGCGAAGCCCAGATCCACAAGTTCATCTTCGCGCCGGGCTTCTCCACCGCGGCCGCCATCACCTCGGTGTCGGGGCGCGGCGTCGGCATGGACGTGGTCCGCACCAATATCGACCAGATCGGCGGCACCATCGACATCAAGTCGGTGGCGGGTGAAGGCTCTTCCGTCACCATCAAGATCCCGCTGACCCTCGCGATCGTCTCCGCGCTGATCGTGGAAGCCGCCGGTGACCGCTTCGCGATCCCGCAGCTCTCGGTGGTCGAGCTGGTCCGCGCCCGCGCCAACTCCGAGCACCGCATCGAGCGCATCAAGGACACCGCGGTCCTCAGGTTGCGCAACAAGCTGCTGCCGCTGATCCATCTCAAGAAGCTGCTCAAGATCGACGACGGCGCCGCCTCCGATCCCGAGAACGGCTTCATCGTGGTCACGCAGGTCGGCAGCCAGACCTTTGGCATCGTCGTCGACGGCGTGTTCCACACCGAAGAAATCGTGGTCAAGCCGATGTCCACGAAACTGCGTCACATCGACATGTTCTCCGGCAACACCATTCTGGGCGATGGCGCGGTGATCATGATCATCGATCCCAACGGCATTGCGAAAGCGCTCGGCGCCGCCGGCTCCTCGGCCCATGACATGGCCGACGAGAACGGCGCGCACCACATCGGAAGTGGCGAGCAGACCACCTCGCTGCTGGTGTTCCGCGCCGGCTCGTCCCAGCCCAAGGCGGTCCCGCTTGGCCTCGTCACGCGCCTCGAAGAGCTGCCCGCCGACAAGATCGAGTTCTCCAACGGCCGCTACATGGTGCAGTACCGCGAGCAGCTGATGCCGCTGGTGGCCATGGAGAGCGTCACCATCGCTTCGCAAGGCGCCCAGCCGATCCTGGTGTTCGCCGACGATGGCCGCTCCATGGGTCTCGTCGTCGACGAGATCATCGACATCGTCGAGGAACGGCTCAACATCGAGGTCGGCGGCTCCTCCTCCGGCATTCTCGGCTCGGCCGTGATCAAGGGCCAGGCCACCGAGGTGATCGACGTCGGCCACTTCCTGCCGATGGCGTTCGCCGACTGGTTCACCCGCAAGGAGATGAAGCCGTCGATGCACTCGCAGTCGGTGCTGCTGGTCGACGACAGCGCCTTCTTCCGCAACATGCTGGCGCCCGTCCTCAAGGCCGCCGGCTACCGCGTCCGCACCGCGCCGACCGCGCAGGAGGGCCTTGCGGCACTGCGCGCGCAAAGCTTCGACGTGATCCTGACCGACATCGAGATGCCCGACATGAACGGGTTCGAGTTCGCGGAAGTGATCCGCTCCGACAACAACCTTGCGGCAACGCCGATCATCGGTCTGTCGGCGCTGGTGTCGCCGGCGGCGATCGAGCGCGGCCGGCAGGCCGGCTTCCACGATTATGTCGCCAAGTTCGACCGTCCCGGCCTCATCGCGGCGCTGAAGGAGCAGACCGCGGGCGCGGCCGGCGCCTCCGAGCTGAGCCGGGCGGCGGCGTAAGAGCGCGAGGAGATATCTGAGATGAGCAAGAAGACGCAAATTGGCGAAGGCGCCATGGTCGAATACGTCACCGCGATGATCGGCGGCCAGCTGTTCGGCCTGCCGATCTCGCGCGTCCAGGACGTGTTCATGCCCGAGCGCGTCACCCGCGTGCCCTTGGCCTCGCGCGAGATCGCCGGCGTGTTGAACCTGCGCGGCCGCATCGTCACCGTGATCGACATGCGCGCCCGTCTCGGCCTGCCCAAGGTCGAGGACGGCAAGGCGCCGATGGCGGTCGGCGTCGACCTTCGCGGCGAATCCTACGGCCTCCTGATCGACCAGATCGGCGAGGTGCTGCGCCTGCCCGAGGACGGCAAGGAGGAAAACCCCGTCAACCTCGATCCCCGCATGGCCAAGCTCGCCGGCGGCGTCCACCGTCTCGACGGCCAGCTCATGGTCGTCCTCGATGTTGACCGCGTGCTCGAGCTCGCGCCCGAGATGATGGCGGCCTGATACGGCAGCAAGCGCCGCCGACGGACTTGCAATTGGAAGTACCCCCCGCAAAGGGGGAGGAAGCAGAGGTTCACATGCGAACTTGTCTCGTCGTTGACGATTCCAGCGTCATCCGCAAGGTTGCGCGCCGGATTCTGGAGGGCCTCGACTTCCAGATCCTCGAAGCCGAGGACGGTGAGAAGGCGCTGGAGGCCTGCAAGCGCGGACTTCCCGACGCGGTGCTGCTCGACTGGAACATGCCCGTGATGGACGGTTACGAGTTCCTCGGGCACCTCCGCCGCATGCCCGGCGGCGACCAGCCCAAGGTGGTGTTCTGCACCACCGAGAACGACGTCGCGCATATTGCACGTGCGCTTCATGCCGGCGCCAACGAGTACATCATGAAGCCGTTCGACAAGGACATCGTGACGGCGAAATTCCAGGAAGTCGGCCTGATCTGAGTAAGCACCCGGAGGCTGAACGGATCCTTCGGCGATTGTTTTCAACTGAACCGTTTCAGTCTGAGTTGGTGAGTAATGAGTGTTGCGTTCGCAGGTAATTCGACCACGGGTCCCTCGCGCGAAGCCGGGCCGCTGCGGGTGATGATCGTCGACGACTCCGTCGTCATCCGCGGTCTGATCTCGCGCTGGATCGGTGCCGAGCACGACATGGAAGTCGCGGCCTCGCTGCGCACCGGGCTCGAGGCGGTCAACCAGCTCGAACGCATCAATCCTGACGTTGCGGTGCTCGACATCGAAATGCCCGAGCTCGACGGTCTGTCGGCGCTGCCGCGACTGCTGGCGAAGAAGCGCGACCTCGTCATCATCATGGCTTCGACCCTGACCCGCCGCAACGCGGAGATCAGCTTCAAGGCGCTGTCGCTCGGCGCGGCCGACTACATTCCGAAACCGGAATCGACGCGCGAGGCGCAGGCCGCGGACATCTTTCATCACGACCTGATCCAGAAAATCCGTCACCTCGGCGCGCGGCTGCGCCGCAAGCCCGCGGTTGCGAGCCCACCGCTGGCGCCCGCGAGCCCGGCTCCGGCCGCACGTGGACCAGCTGTTGCGCGGCCCGCTGCGCCCGCGCCGGCTCCGGCGGTGCATGCGCCGTCGTCAGGGGTGTTGTCGACGCGCCCGTTCTCGACCCAGGCCCCGAAGGTGCTGCTGATCGGCTCCTCGACCGGCGGTCCGCAGGCGCTGATGGCGCTCGTCACCGAGCTCGGCCCGGTGATCGACCGCTTCCCGGTGCTGATCACCCAGCACATGCCGCCGACCTTCACCACCATTCTCGCCGAGCACCTGGCGCGTTCGAGCCGCCGCCCCGCAGCCGAGGCGGTCGACGGCGAGCCGGTGAAGCCGGGACGGATCTATCTGGCGCCCGGCGGCAAGCACATGCGCGTCGCGCGCAGCGGCGCGGACGTCGCGATCGCGCTCGATGACGGCCCCGCCGTCAATTTCTGCAAGCCCGCGGTCGATCCGCTGTTCACCTCCGCCATCGACATCTGGCACGGGAGCATCCTCTCCGTGATCCTGACGGGCATGGGCTCGGACGGCATGCGCGGCGGCAAGGACATCGTCGCGGCAGGCGGCAGCGTGATCGCGCAGGACGAAGCCTCCAGCGTGGTCTGGGGCATGCCGGGTGCGGCCGCCAATGCCGGCATCTGCGCGGCGATCCTGCCGCTCAACCAGATCGGCGCCAAGGTCAATCGCCTGTTCGCGGGAGACCGCTCGTGACGCCCGCAGATTACGATTATCTGCGCAAGTTCCTGAAAGAGCGCTCCGGTCTCGATCTCTCCGCCGACAAGCAGTATCTGGTCGAGAGCCGCTTGCTGCCGCTCGCGCGCAAGGCAAGTCTTCCCGGCATTCCCGATCTCGTGCTGAAGATCCGGAACGGCGATGGCCGGCTTGCGACCGACGTGGTCGAAGCCATGACCACCAACGAGACCTTCTTCTACCGCGACAAGATTCCGTTCGATCATCTGCGCGAAACCATCCTGCCGGGCCTGATCCAGGCGCGCGCGGCGCGCAAGTCTTTGCGCATCTGGTCGGCAGCGTCCTCGACAGGGCAGGAGCCCTATTCGATCGCGATGTGCGTGAGGGAGATGGGCGCGGCGTTCGCCGGCTGGCGCATCGAGATCGTCGCCACTGACCTCTCGCAGGAGGTGCTGGAGAAATCCAAGGCCGGCGTCTACAGCCAGTTCGAGGTGCAGCGCGGCCTGCCGATCCAGCATCTGATGAAGTATTTCACGCAAACCGGCGAGCTCTGGCAGCTCAACGCCGACATCCGCGCGATGGTGCAGTTCCGCCAGCTCAACCTGTTGCAGGATTTCTCCCATCTCGGCACGTTCGACGTGATCTTCTGCCGCAACGTGCTGATCTATTTCGACCAGGACACCAAGGCGGTGATCTTCGAGCGGATGGCGAAGGGGTTGGAAGCCGACGGCACGCTGTTGCTTGGCGCCGCCGAATCCGTCGTCGGCATCACCGATGCGTTCCGTCCCATCACCGAGCGCCGTGGCCTCTACCAGCTCAATCCGGCACGCTCCGGCCGTCCGATGGGCGGATTGATGCCGCAGCCGCTGAAGGTCGCCGCGGCAAGGTGATTTGCCGCACGGCGCGGCGATCGGAGTGAGTGACGTTGATGCGGATGACCGGTAGCACCTGCCGGCCCCTCCGTTGCACGCGACGCTTCACTCGCAATTGAGCAGCGCAGATTACTCGGCTACCGCGCAGCAGAGCGCGCGCGGCGATGCGACGCGATCGCGCTCCTCATCAGCATCTGGCGGTTGTGCTATGGTGCCGATCGTCCCGCCGGACAGAGGCGGGAATTCGCTCAAGATCATGACCTATTTCGAGGAGGACATACTATGCGAATGTCTTGTGCCTCTTATTTCCTGCTGGCGGTGCTCTCGTTGCCTGCGACGGCTGTTGCCGGCGAGCAGGTACTCGAATTCAAGCTCGTCACCAAGCCGATGGACGTCAAGGTCACGGAAGTCGCGAATGTCGAAGGTCAGACAGTCATATCCGGCAAAATGTTCGGCGTTGCCTTCTTCAAGGACGGCCGCATTGCCGTGAAGGACTTCGTCAATTCCTCCGACTTGCTCAAGGGCTCAGGACCGATTTTCGGCTACAGTACCTACACCTTTGACGACGGCTCCTCGATCACGGCGCGCTACGCCGGCGCGGTCAAGGACGGAAAGGCGAAGGGCGAATATACAATCTTGTCGGGCACCGGGACTTACGCAAACGCGACGGGCACGGGTGGCTTCGAGAGCGTGCAAAGTGGGTTCAAGGGCGCCGGTCTGTACGACGGAAGATTTATCGTCAAGACCCCCTAAGCCAGCACGCGAACCTTGGCGCTCGCGCGCCTTTGCCGATGAGGTCGCGAGCGCATTTCACAAAATCGCATGCGGCAGGAAGCGCGAGCTGTTGCCCGTGATCGGACTCTCGTCCTCGCGGATCGACAGGCCGCAGGGCTCGTGGTTCACCAGCCAGCTTCCCACCACGGGATAGACGCCGGAAAAATTCGGCAGCGGTGATAGCGCCTGGCGCACGAAGCCTTCCGCACCGTAGGGGCCGGCGTGCTCGTCGAGCGGCATTCCGCCCGACACCAGCGTGACATTGGCGCCTTCGCGCGACAGCAGCGGCTTGCGTACATACGACGTTCCGAGCTCCGCCGCCCGCGCGTCGTCCTCGAAGAAGGCCGGCAGCAGATTGGGATGGTTCGGAAACATCTCCCAGAGCAGCGGCAGGATGCCCTTGTTGGAGAGCACGGCCTTCCACGGCGGCTCGATCCAGCGCGTCGGCGCGCTCGCGAGCTTCGCGCCAAAGGCGTCCTGGAACATCCACTCCCAGGGATAGAGCTTGAAGACAAGCTCCATGTCGCGGTCGTCGAGATCGACGAAGCCGCCGGCTTCATCGCGCCAGCCGATCTCCTCGATGTCGAGCAGCGTGGTCGAGAGCCCCGCCTGGCGTGCGGTGTCCTCGAGATAAGCGAGCGTGCCGGCGTCCTCCTCGTTATCGGTAGCGCCGGTGAGATGCAGATGCCGACCGGCGCCGGTCGCCTTCCACGCCTCGATCAGCCGTTCGTGGATGGAGTTGAACTGATCGGCGCGTGCGGGGATGATGCGGCGTTCGATCGCCTGTTCGAGCCAGGTCCATTGAAACACCGCGGCCTCGAAGATCGAGGTCGGGGTATCGGCATTGTATTCGAGCAGCTTTGCCGGCGCTCCGCCGTCGAACTTCAGATCGAGCCGGCCGTAGAGGCTGCGGTCGTCACGCTCCCAACTCTCGGCGATCAAACTCCAGAACGCCTCCGGAATCTTCAAGCGCCGCAAGTAACGCTCATCACTGATGACGCGGCCGGCGAGCTCCAGGCACATCGCATCAATCTCGCCGGTCGGCGTCTCGATGCCGCGTTCGATCTCGTCGAGCGTGAAGGCATAATAGGCGCGCTCGTCCCAATAGCGCTCGCCGTCGATGGTGTGGAAGGCGAAGCCGTATTGCTCTGCGGTCTCTCGCCAGTCGTCGCGCTCGGGACAGACGATGCGTTGCATGGATCAACCGCCGTGGCCGCCATGGCCATGACCGCCATGGCCATGTCCGCCGTGGTCATGTCCGCCGTGGCCGTGCATGTGATGCAGCGTGCCGCCGAAACCGCCATAGTTCGGGCGGCAATAGGGCTTGCCGTCGAGGCCGGGAACGGCTTCGAGCCCGGGGCCGCATGGCTGTTCGCGCCTGGTGAATCCCATCGAGGCCGCGCTGACCGCGGCGCTTCCCATCAACGTCAGCATGACCCTTCGCGAGCGTTTCATGTTGCGTCCTCCCGCGCGACTTTAAGCAGACCGGCGCGCGGCGTTGAATTCAAAACCTCGCGCTTCAGCCGCCGCCCGAAAAACCATGGCCGAACGAGCCGAAGCCGCCGCGGCTCACGCTGCTCGAGCCTGAATCGGACGACGTGCCCGACGAGGAGTGGCTCGAGGAATCGCTGCTGAAGAAGCTCGATCGCGACGACCAGCGCGAGCCGCCGTTGCCGCCTGACGAACTGCTGCTGCTGGTGCTGCACGTCGTGGTCGTCTGCCCCGGCAAGGCTCCGGGGGAGGGCTCGCAGGTCTGGTGCGGCATCAGCGTGTAGGCGGTGGTGCCGACCGCGATCGTGCCCATCACCAGCAGCGCGACATGGCCGGAGCGCTTCACCGGCGGCCGCGAAGGCGGCGGCTCAGCGGGCGGCCGGCGCTTGCCGAAATCCTTTTTGGTGGGTTTGTCCGCCATATCAGTTGATCACGTCAGTAGATCATGCAGGCGGCGTTCAGGAGGCCAGCGGCGAGCGAGGACAGGCCGAGCCAGATCGCGGGCGCAAGCTCGCCGGCAGCAATCCGCGCCGACAGGTTCGGCACCGGCACCTTGACGAGAAACAGCACGATGATCTGGACGATCAGCGCGATGATCGCCCAGACCATGCAGTCCAGCACATTGGCCGAATGCGCGATCGCGCTGACCAGCGGCGCCACGAAGCCGAGCAGGCTGAGGCCGAGCGCGATCGCAGCGGCCGGCTCGTTGTCGCGGATCAGCTGGAACTCGTTGTGCGGGGTGATGCGGGTATAGATGAACAGATACGCCACGATGGCGATCAGGCCGGTGCAGAAATAGACCAGGAAGGCGGGCAGGCCGGCGAGTGATTGCAGGATCATCGTTCCCCCATCGTGCAGCGACCATTCGTCGGCATCGGGAGGATAGCGGTTCAATGCCG
This sequence comes from Bradyrhizobium sp. CB2312, assembly GCF_029714425.1. Classification (NCBI taxonomy): domain Bacteria; kingdom Pseudomonadati; phylum Pseudomonadota; class Alphaproteobacteria; order Hyphomicrobiales; family Nitrobacteraceae; genus Bradyrhizobium; species Bradyrhizobium sp. CB2312. Next base: position 1,676,575 of record NZ_CP121668.1, read on the forward strand.
GGGGAGCGACGAAGCGGCGCTCCCGTCCCCAAAAACAAAACCCCGCCATTTGCGGCGGGGTCCAGGCTGGGAGGAGCGAGCCCGATGGCTCGCGACGTAAAGGGATCAGGCCGGGATGCGCTCGTCGGCCTCGTGCGGCTCGCGCAGCACGTAACCGCGGCCCCACACGGTCTCGATGAAGTTGCGTCCCTCGGAAGCGTTGGCCAGCTTCTTGCGGAGCTTGCAGATGAAGACGTCGATGATCTTCAGCTCGGGCTCGTCCATGCCGCCATAGAGGTGGTTGAGGAACATTTCCTTGGTGAGGGTCGTACCCTTGCGGAGCGAGAGCAGCTCCAGCATCTGATATTCCTTGCCGGTCAGATGCACGCGCTGGCCGCCGACTTCCACCGTCTTGGTGTCGAGGTTGACGACGAGATCGCCGGTCTGGATGACCGACTGGGCGTGACCCTTGGAGCGGCGCACGATCGCGTGGATGCGGGCCACCAGCTCGTCCTTGTGGAAGGGCTTGGTCATGTAGTCGTCGGCGCCGACGCCGAGACCCTTGACCTTGTCCTCGATGCCGGCGAGGCCGGAGAGGATCAGAATCGGTGTCTTGATCTTGGAGACCCGAAGCTGCTTGAGCACGTCGTAGCCGGACATGTCGGGCAGATTGAGGTCGAGGAGAATAATGTCGTAATCGTATAACTTACCGAGATCGACGCCTTCTTCCCCCAAATCGGTCGTGTAGACGTTGAAGCTCTCAGACTTCAGCATCAGCTCGATCGACTGCGCGACGGCGCTGTCATCTTCAATCAGCAAAACGCGCATGCCAGTTCCCCATAGTCGCCGCTCCTGGGCGTCAGGTCGGCCGCATTCGCGGCACTCAACAAAACGCCTTTGAACAACTGATTCGGATCCTGACGACAGATGGTTAACAAATCCTGATTCTGGAACGCAAGTCCCCCCGGTGCAATTTTTCTCGAATCGCCCTAAGGTGTTGCGCGAGAAGCAGCTTTCGTCACCCGACTCCGTTCAAGTTCCACTTTAAGAGGCGGCGCTAACCGACTCCCGCGACTCAGCCTTCTTCTGAAGGGAAGTCACGCTCAGTCACAAAGACAGTGACGCAATGATTAATGATGCGGGTAAACACGAAGTTAAGCGCCGTTCAGAAATATGGCGAAACTTAAGGTTTCCACGGTGAGGGCCAAATCATGAAGGCGCGCTCCTGATGAAGGCTCTTGCCGAACAGATCGGCGACATCGACGGCGTCAACATTTATGGCCGCGTGGTCGGCGTGCGCGGCCTCATGGTCGAGGTCGCTGGACCCATTCATGCGATGTCGGTCGGCGCGCGGCTCGTGATCGAGACCGGCGCCAATCGCTCCATTCCCTGCGAGGTGATCGGCTTCTCCGGCAACAACGCTGTCGTGATGCCGTTCGCCGGTCTCGACGGCGTGCGCCGCGGTTGCAAGGCGGTGATCGCCAATGCCGCAAATCAAGTGCGGCCGTCGTCGGCCTGGCTCGGCCGCGTCGTCAACGCGCTGGGCGAGCCGATCGACGGCAAGGGGCCGCTGCCGCAAGGTTCCTCGCCGATGCCGTACCGCAATTCGCCGCCGCCGGCGCATTCGCGCAAGCGCGTAGGCAGCCCGCTCGATCTCGGTGTGCGCGCGATGAACACCTTCCTCACCTGCTGCCGCGGCCAGCGGATGGGCATCTTCGCAGGCTCGGGCGTGGGCAAATCGGTGCTGCTCTCGATGCTCGCGCGCAACGTCGATGCCGCGGTCAGCGTCATCGGGCTGATCGGCGAACGCGGCCGCGAGGTGCAGGAGTTCCTGCAGGACGATCTCGGCGAGGAGGGCCTGGCGCGATCCGTCGTCGTGGTCGCGACCTCCGACGAGCCGGCGCTGATGCGGCGACAGGCGGCGTATCTGACGCTCGCGGTCGCCGAATATTTCCGCGATGAGGACCAGGATGTCCTCTGCCTGATGGACTCGGTGACGCGCTTTGCGATGGCGCAGCGCGAGATCGGCCTGTCTGCCGGCGAGCCGCCGACCGCCAAGGGCTACACGCCGACCGTGTTCACCGAGCTGCCCAAGCTGCTGGAGCGGGCTGGACCGGGCCTGGGCGAGGGCGCCATCACCGCGATCTTCACGGTGCTGGTCGACGGCGACGACCATAATGAGCCGATCGCGGATGCCGTGCGCGGCATCCTCGACGGCCATATCGTGATGCAGCGCTCGATCGCCGAGCGCGGCCGCTACCCCGCGATTAACATCCTCAAATCCGTCTCCCGCACCATGCCGAAATCGGCCGATCCGCAGTTCTGGCCGACCATCCAGCGGGCGCGCCAGGTGATGGCGACCTATGCCGATATGGAGGAGTTGATCCGGTTAGGGGCCTACCGGGCCGGCTCCAGCCCCGAGGTCGACGAGGCGATCCGCCTGCACGAGCCGCTGGAGGCCTTTCTGCGGCAGCGCAAGGACGAAAATGCATCCCTGGCCGATGGCTATCGCCAATTGGCGCAAATCCTCGGTAATTTGGAAACGGAACGCTAACTTTGTCGCGTCATCATCCGCTCCCACAGAGTAGCAGAGCCGGTCTTGGCCCAAATTGGGCCTGTGGGGAGACCGGTGTCGTCCCACGCGCAGCTAGGGGACTTCTGGGGAGTACGAGTCGATGAAGTCACGAGATACCCTCATCCGCCTGAAGAAGTTTCAGGTCGACGAGAAGCGCCGCCGGGTCACCCAGATCGAGACCATGATTGCCGATTTCCAGCGGATGTCGGTCGATCTCGAACGCGAGATCCAGACCGAGCAGGAGCGCGCGGGGATCAACGATCCCTCGCATTTCGCCTACCCGACCTATGCCAAGGCCGCGATCCAGCGCCGCGAGAACCTGACCCGCTCGGCCGACGAGCTCAAGGGGCAGCTCGACGAAGCCAAGGCCGCGCTGGCCGAAGCCTTCGAGGAGCTGAAGAAGGTCGAGCTGCTCGACGAGCGCGACCAGGCCCGCGAACGCGCCGAGGAGAACGCCCGCGAGCAGGCCGACCTCGACAGCATCGGCCTGATGCGCGCCCGCATCGGAGCGGTCGCCTAAAAGGCGCTGCCGGCAAACCTGCCGAGAATTCACAAAACCCGGGCCGCAAGGTCCGGGTTTTGCCTTTGCTGTCCACAGTGTGGCGCCGCGCCCCCTTGGTGGTCGGCTTTGCCGCGCGCTATGGTAGCGGAGTGCCAGGGCCTGCGCGAAAAGCGGCGGAGCCGTGCGCGTTTGGGGGACTGAATGCTGACGCCAGCAGAGCTGGTCGGGCTGATCGAGGCGGTGGCGAAGGGCGACCAGGCCGCGTTCGAGCGCCTCTACGCGGCCACGCGGGCGAAACTCTATGGCGTCGTGCTCCGTATCTTGCGCCGACAGGATCTCGCAGAGGAGGTCATTCAGGAGACCTACGTCAAGATCTGGAACGGTGCCGCCCAGTTCAATCCGGCCTTGTCGTCGCCGATCACGTGGATGGCGTCGATCGCGCGCAATCGCGCCATCGACATCATCCGGAAGAAATCCGAACTCTCCATCGAGGAAGAGCCTCAGGCGATGGAGGTTGCGGCCGACAGTCCCGATCCGCTGGCGCGGCGGGAGATGACCGAGGAATTGAAGCGGCTTTTGGAATGCATCGGCCGGCTCGAGCCGGATCGTCAGAGGCTCGTTCTTCTCGCCTATTACAACGGCTGGAGCCGCGAGCAGCTGGCCGAGAAATTCGCCGCGCCCGTCAACACGGTGAAGACGTGGCTGCGGCGCAGCATGCTGGATATCCGGGAGTGCCTCGGACTTTAGAGGATGATGAGAGTGGCACGAACCAAAGCGGCAACAGTCGACCTCTCCCCGTCGGGGAGAGGTCGGCGCGTAGCGCCGGGTGAGGGGCCGCGGATTTCACGAGAGAGCGTAACCCCTCACCCGGACCGCATCTTGCGATGCGATCCGACCTCTCCCTTCGGGAGAGGTGAAGGAAAGTGATGGCCTACACGGAGGACCATATCGCGCTCGCCGCGGAATATGCGCTCGGCACGCTCGACGCCGAGGAGCGCGCGCAGGTCGAGACCATGATGGCGGTGGACAGGGCGTTCGCCGACATCGTGCAGGCCTGGTCTTACCGGCTCGGCGTCCTCAACCAGATGGTCGGCAATATCGAGCCGCGTCCGATCGTGTGGGAGAACATCAGGTCCGAGATCGCGCGCACGGCGCTTGCGCAGGAGCCGCCGGCCCCGTCCGCAGTCGTGCCGCCGCCACCTCCGCCGGTCGAAACCGCGCCGCCGGACTTGCCGTCGGAGCAGACGCCGGAGCCTGAGCCGCAGCCTGCCGAGGCAGAGCAGCCCGAGACGATGCGTCCTTCACCCGATGCGATTGGCGACATCGCGCCGGTCTTCATGCCGCAGGTCCACGCACCCGATCCTGAGGTCGTGCACGTGCCGCAGGTGCCGATCGTCGACGACACCAACGTGATCTATCTCGAGGGCCGCGTGAAGCGCTGGCGCACCATCGCCTCCGCCGTCGGTACGCTTGCGGCCGCGCTGCTGGTGACGCTGTCACTCCAGATCTTCCGGCCCGACGCGCTGCCGGGTGCGTTGCGTCCCGCACCGCGCATCCAGACCGTGGAGGTGAAGACGCCGGCGGCGCCGCTCGCCGCCTCTGCGCAATATGTGGCGCTGTTGCAGGGCCAGGGCGGCGGCCCGGCCTTCATTCTCACCATCGACGGCGCGACGCGGAATTTCACGGTGCGCAAGGTCGGCGCGACACCGGAGCCCGGCAAGAGTTTCGAGCTCTGGCTGATCTCCGACAAGCTGCCGCGCCCGCGCTCGCTCGGCGTGATCGGCTCCGGCGATTTCACGGCACGCCCCGTTCTCGGCTCCTACGACGCCGATGTCGTCAGCGGCGCCACCTACGCCGTCACCGTCGAGCAGGCCGGCGGCTCGCCGACGGGACAGCCGACCTCCGCGCCGGTGTTTTCCGGCAAGCTGATCGAGACCGTGCCGCCGTCCCAGCCGCAGGCGCCCGCGAAGAAGTAGGCGACAGGAACTGGTTCCTGTCGCCACGGTCCATCCCGCCGTCGCATTCCGACAAATTCCGCCCAATCCAGCCCCGATTTGAACCTCCCCGCAATTCTGGGCGTCAAATGCCCGGAATTTGCAGTCGGCGTCGCCGATCATGATGGCGCGCGCGCGCCGGAGAGGGGCAGGAAATCAGATGGATGCAGCAAGGACGCCGGGCATCTTCGTCCACCAATATGCAGGACTGCCGCACGGTCCGGCCTTCGAACAGTGGCGCGAGCGGGCCTTCGGTGCCTGCGGTCTCGACATCGGGCCGAGCCACGGCGACAGCATCGACTGCCGGCTCCAGATCAGCGTGGTCGACAATATCGCGCTCGCCCTTCCCGAAGGCGCCTCCGCGCAATACACGCGCACGCAGAGCCATCTTGCCGACGGCAGCGACGACCTCGTGCTGATTTCGGCCCATGCGGGCCTCGTTCGGGTCGGGCAGAACGGCCATACCGTCGAGCTTGCGCCGGCGCAGATGGTGCTGGTCGACATGAGCGTCACCGGCACCGTCGGGCACACCGACGAGGACCGCTTCACCACCATCCGCATGCCGCGCCGCGCGCTGCTCGACATCAATCCGCGCGCCGAGGAGAAGCTGTCGCAAGTGCTCTCCGACGGTGCGGTGGCCGAGACCATCTTCCGCTATCACGCGCTTGCCGCCCATCACGCGCCGCATCTCGACGCCGTCGGACAGCGCCTGACCGCGCAGCACATGGTCGATCTCGTTGGCCTCCTGCTCGGCACCGATGCCGAGCATGCAAGCCTCGCCCGCGGCCGCGGGCATGCGGCGGCACGTCTCGATCTCATGCGCGCCGACGTGATGGCCGCGCTCGGCCGCAACGATCTCTGCCTGTCCGAGATCGCAACGCGCTCGGGGCTCAGCCCGCGCCAGGCGCAACGCCTGTTCGAGCAGGCCGGCACGACCTTCACCGAATTCGTGTTGGAGCAGCGCCTGTTACAGGCGCGCAAGCTGCTCGGCGATCCCCGCGCCAGGGCGCGCAAGATCAGCGACATCGCGCACTCCTCGGGGTTCTCTGATCTGTCCTATTTCAACCGCGCCTTCCGCAAGCGCTTTGGCGCGACGCCGTCGCAATTGCGCGAGGCCTGAGCCACGTTTTTGTGCAGCGGGTGCCGCGCTGCCGCAGTTGGTCGGCCGGAGCCAATGCGCTATACCTGCCAGCGCGGGCAGACCGTAGGAATCCTTGGGAAAGCGTAGTAGGCGGACATGGCGCGTATCGTCGTGCTCGGCGCCGGGTTTGCAGGCCTGTGGGCGGCCATCGGTGCCGCGCGCATGCGCGAGGAGATCGGCGCTAACAGCGACATCGAGATCCGCCTCATTGACCGCAATCCCTATCACAACATCCGCGTGCGCAATTACGAGGTCGATCTGTCCGAGGTCGCCATTCCGCTGCCGCAACTGCTGGATCCGATCGGCGTCAGTCACGGCATCGGCGAGGTCGAGACCATCGATCCGGCACGGCGTGAGATTTCGCTGGTCACTGACCGCGGTGACGAGACGCTGAGATACGACCGCCTGGTGCTGGCGCTCGGCAGCGAGGTGATGCGGCCCGACATTCCGGGCCTTGCCGAGCATGCGTTCGACGTCGATACCTATGCCGCGGCGCTCAATCTCGAGGAGCATCTCACCTCGCTCGGACGCAGCGTGCCGTCGCCGGGGCGCTCCACGGTCGTGGTGGTCGGCGCCGGCTTTACTGGCATCGAGGTCGCGGCCGAAATGCCGGACCGGCTGGCGCGCGCGGGCATCACCGGAAGTCGCCGTATCATCCTGGTCGATTCCAATCCGGCCGTCGGCGCCACCATCGGCGCGCATGCGCGTCCCGTGATTGAGACCGCGCTGGCTTCGCTCGAGGTCGAGACAAGGCTCGGCGTGCGTGTCGCATCGGTCGAGGCCGCCGGCATGCACCTGAGCTCGGGCGAGTTCATCCCGACCCAGACGGTGATCTGGTGCGCGGGGATGCGTGCAAGCCGTCTCGCGGCGAGCTTTCCGGACGCGCGCGACCGCCTCGGGCGCCTGCTGGTCGATCCCTTCATGCGGGTGGCGGATGTCGGCGGCGTGTTCGCGGCCGGCGACGTCGCCTCGAGCGTCGTCGATGGCTTGCATCCGACCGTGATGTCCTGCCAGTTCGCGCGGCCGATGGGCCGTTTCGCGGGCCACAATGTCGTGGCCGATCTCGCGGGCCGGCCGATGCTGCCGCTGCGGATCGACTGGTACGTGACGGTGCTCGATCTCGGCGGCTGGGGCGCGCTCTATACGGAGGGGTGGGATCGCGAGGTCCGCACGACCGGTCAGGCCGCGAAGGCGACCAAGCAGACCATCAACTGCAAGCGGATCTATCCGCCGCTCTCGGGCAGCAAGGACGAGCTGTTCGCAGCCGCAGCGCCGACGGTGCAGGCGCCGCCGCCGACTTACGGGGTGAGGTAGTTGGGGCGGGCGACGGCCGCGCCCTTTACTCCGTCATTGCGAGCGCAGCGAAGCAATCCAGAATCTTTCCGCGGAGACAGTCTGGATTGCTTCGCTGCGCGCGCAATGACGAGGTACCCAGACATGAGAAAGCGCCCGTGGGGGGCGGGCGCTTTCTGTAGTCGACTTGGGGTTGGGGTCGTCTACATATCCACGCGGCGACTTTGGGGGGCTGGTAAAGAGCCGCGTGAATTCACAAAACTCGCTAGATCTCCTTATCGAACGAGGGACGCGTTCGAGCTGGTGATAACGACCGGCTTGCCGGCCTTGATGACGCGGGCCGTCTGGGTCAGACCTTCATCCGAACCCGAGCGTGCCGTGATGCCGAAGCCTGCCACCGCGATCCCTGCGACGAGGGCCACGACCACAATCTTCAAATGGGTCGAGCGATCGGCGCTGTAGATCGAGTGGTTCATGGAAGCCTCCTGCCGCCATCTACCCGAAGTAGTCGCCGGCCGTTTCAGGCAGGTTCATGCTTCCGGTGCCCAACAACGTAGTATTGGGGGGATTCGTTCCCAAGAGGCCATCACAAGAGCGTGAAAGGACGTGAAAGATCGCGATCAAAAACGACGCTGGATCGTTCGATTATATAATTATTTCAAAGATGTAATGTGCTCGTCGGGCGCCTTTTCGGCCTTTGGTCGACAAAGCGCCAGGAACTCAAAAACCATTTGCCTGTGGCCGAAAAACACACGGCTTCTTAAGGCAAATCAGATGCTTCCGACCGTTTTCAACCTCGCCCTGGGGTGGATTTCAGCCTGCGACAGCACGGTCGTCTGGGCCCGGAACCGCTCGACCAGGGAACGTACGAACGGACGAATTGCCGCAGAGGTGACCAGCACCGGAGCCTCGCCTTCGCGGGCGGCGCGCTCGAACGCCTCGCGCACGGCCGTCATGAACTCCGACAGTTTCGAGGGCTGCATCGCGAGGCTGCGCTCCTCGCCCTGGCCGATGATGGATTCGGCGAACGCCTGTTCCCACTTCGCCGAGAGCGCGATCAGCGGCAGATACCCGTTGTAGGAGGTGTTTTGCGCGCAGATCTGTCGCGCCAGGCGGGCGCGGACGTGCTCGACCATGGTCGCGGGATTGCGCGAGAAGGCGAGCGAGTCGGCGATGCCTTCGAGGATGGTCGAGAGGTCGCGGATGGAGATACGCTCGGCCAGCAGCAGCTGCAGCACGCGCTGGATGCCGGAGACCGTGACCTGTCCCGGCACGATGTCCTTGACCAATTCGCTCTGCTCCTTCGGCAGCTCCTTGAGCAGCTTCTGCACCTCGCCATAGGAGAGCAGGTCCGACATGTTGGCCTTGAGCAGCTCGGTGAGATGGGTCGAGAGCACGGTCGCGGCGTCGACGACGGTGTAGCCCTTGAGCGAGGCCTCTTCCTTGAGGCTGGCATCGACCCAGGTCGCGGGCAGGCCGAACGTCGGCTCGGTGGTGTGGATGCCGGGCACCTGAACCTGGCTGCCGCCGGGGTCCATGACCATGAACTGGTTCGGCCAGATCTTGCCGGTGCCGGCGTCGACCTCCTTGATCTTGATGATGTAGGTGTTGGCTTCGAGCTGGACGTTGTCGAGGATGCGCACCGCCGGCATCACGAAGCCCATCTCGATCGCCAGCGAGCGGCGCAGCGCCTTGATCTGCTCGGTGAGGCGGTCGGTGCCGTCGGGTCCGTTGACGAGCGGCAAGAGGGCATAGCCGAGCTCGATCTTGAGGTCGTCGATCTTCAGCGCCGCGGAAATCGGCTCCTCGGCTGCAGCGGCGCCCGGCGCGCCGGGCTGACCTGCCGCGGGGGCGGTCTTGGCGGCTTCCTCGGCCTTGACCGTGGTGCGCTTGTGGTTGCGGGCGTGCCAGGCCAGCGCGCCGGCGCCGGCGCCGAGCGCGAGGAACGGGATGGTCGGAATGCCCGGCAGGGCCGCCAGCACCAGCATCACAGCCGAGGACATCGCCAGCGCCTGCGGATAACCGGAGAACTGCTTCATCAGCGCCTTGTCGGCCGCGCCGGAGACGCCGGCCTTGGAGACGAGCAGGCCCGCCGCGGTCGAGACGATCAGCGCCGGCACCTGGGTGACGAGGCCGTCACCGACTGTCAGCAGCGTGTAGCTGCGCCCGGCGTCGGCGAAGGAGAGGCCCTGCTGCGCGACGCCGATGATCATGCCGCCGACGACGTTGATGAAGACGATCAGGAGGCCGGCGATGGCATCGCCGCGGACGAATTTCGAGGCGCCGTCCATGGCGCCGAAGAAGCCGCTCTCGTCCTCCAGCTCCTTGCGCCGCTGCTTGGCGACCTTCTCGTCGATCAGGCCGGCGGAGAGGTCGGCGTCGATCGCCATCTGCTTGCCGGGCATGGCATCGAGGTGGAAGCGGGCGGCGACTTCGGCGATACGGCCCGAACCCTTGGTGATGACGACGAAATTGACGATGATCAGGATGGCGAAGACGATGATGCCGATGACGAAATTTCCGCCCATCACGAAGCTGCCGAAGGCTTCGATGACGTGACCGGCGGCATCCGTGCCCTCATGCCCGTGCGACAGGATCAGGCGCGTCGAGGCCATGTTGAGCGACAGGCGCAGCATGGTCGAGATCAGGAGGATGGTCGGGAAGGCCGAGAATTCGAGCGGCGCCTGGATGAACAGCGAGGTCATCAGGATCAGGATCGAGAGCGTGATCGAGATCGCCAGGAACAGGTCCAGCACGATCGCGGGCAGGGGGAGGATCAACACCACCAGGATGGTGAGGATGCCGAGCGCGAGCGCGATGTCGCCGCGCTTGAGGACGCTGACGATCTCGTTGAGGGAGGGGATGCCGGGCTTGGCTGCGCCTACGCCCTGTCCCGCGGTGACGTCGACCATGGTAGCTGCCTCCCCGCGCGACTGCCGGCCGCGCGCCCCAAATGTCTGCGCGGCGGCCGAGGGGCCGCCGTTCCGAAAGTGAGGCACCGCACTGGCGTCCACAGGGGATCCCCCGTTCTAACGCGGCCGACGACACTCGACTTCACCCGGCAATTTTTGCCCGGTGTATGGTTAGCAAAGGGTTAACGAAGGGTGCGGCAGGAGGTCTGGGCAGGGGAATTCGGGGGCTGCGGGCACGGAAGAAGTCGTCATGCCCGGGCTTGTCCCGGGCATCCACGTTCTTTGTGCCGCGTGGAAAGGGGTGGATGGCCGGGACGAACTCGGCCATGACGTCGTGGAGGTGTCTGGTGCTCAAGTCGGCGGCGAGGAAGCCGCCGCCTACTTCGCCTTCTCCATCTTCGTCACCGTGTACCCGGCCGGCGCCTCCTCGGCCTCGAAGGTCACCTTGTCGCCGACCTTCACCTGCTTCAGCAAAGCGGGGTCCTTGACGCGGTAGACCATGGTCATGGGCTCCTCCATGCCGAGGTTCTTCGCCGGGCCGTGCTTGAGCGTGATCTTGCCGGCGCCTTCGTCGATCTTCTTGACCTCGCCGCTGATCGAGGCGGCGAAGGCTCCGGTGGCAAGGCTCGCCGTCAGCGCCAGTGCTGCCGCGATGCGGATGATGCGGTTCATGGGAGTCTCCATCAGTTTACGGTGACGTGGCCGACCATGCCGTAGTCGCGATGGCCGGGGATCAGGCAGGAAAACTCGAACGTGCCAGCCTTGGTGAACTTCCAGAGGATCTCGGCAGTCTTGCTCGGCGCGAGCCGCACGCCGTTGGGATCGTCGTGCTCCATGTGCGGATGCTTCTTCATCACCTCCGCATGCGCGAGATTCTCCTTGGGTGTCGCGAGCAGGAACTCATGATCCTCCTTGCCGACATTGCGCAGCACGAAGCGGATCTGCTCGCCGCGTTTGACCTCGACCTTGGCGGGCGCGTAGTCCATCTCGTTCATCAGGATCTCGATGATACGCGCGGGCTTCTTGGGATCGCCCGGCTCGCCGGCCGAAAAGGTCCCGTGATCGTGCTGGTCGTGGGCAAAGGCCGGTGCGATTGAAAGCGCAGCCAGCGCGAATCCGAGTTTGATCGTCGTCTTCATCTTCTTCTCCAGTTGGTGGTTCATCGAAACGCTCACATCTTCATGTGCTTCATCGGCGGGGTGCCGCCTTGCTGCCGCGCCGGCTCTGCGGCCGGTGGGGTGACTTCGTAGGCGACGGTGCCTTGCGGGAATTTGTAGGGGCCGGGATCGCGATAATCGTCGCGCGCGAGGTCTTCGCGGATCTTCATCACCGTGAACATGCCGCCCATCTCGATCGGCCCGAACTGGCCGGTGCCGGTCATCATCGGCAGCGTGTTGTCTGGCGCGGGCATCTCCATGTTGCCCATCGCCATGCCGGTCGAGCCCATGGCCATGCTGTCGGGCGCGAGCTTGCCGACGGCCTTGGCAAGATCCTTGCGCGACACGCCGATGAGCGTGCGCACCTCGTGTCCCATTGCGTTCATGGTGTGGTGCGACTTGTGGCAGTGGAACGCCCAGTCGCCGGGATTGTCGGCGAGCACGTCGAATACCCGTACCGCGCCGACGGGAACGTCGGTGGTGGTTTCGGGAATCTGCGCGCTCTCCGGAATCCAGCCGCCGTCGGTGCAGGTCACCGCGAAGCTGTGGCCGTGCAGGTGGATCGGATGGTTGGTCATGCTGAGATTGCCGATGCGCACGCGCACCTTGTCGCCGAGCCGCACCGGCAGCGGATCGATTCCCGGAAACACCCGCGAATTCCAGGTCCACATGTTGAAGTCAGTCATCTCGTTGACCTGCGGCAGATAGCTGCCGGGATCGACGCGATAGGTGCTCATCACGAAGACATAGTCGCGGTCGACGGGCCGGAAATTCGGGTCGCGCGGATGCACGACGACCATGCCCATCATGCCCATCGCCATCTGCACCATCTCGTCGGAATGCGGGTGGTACATGAAGGTCCCGCTCTTCTTCATCTCGAACTCGTAGACGAAGGTCTTGCCCGGATCGATGTGCGGCTGGTTCAGGCCGCCAACGCCGTCCATGCCGCTTGGCACGATCATGCCGTGCCAGTGCACGGTGGTGTATTCAGGCAGGCGGTTGGTGACGAAGATGCGGACCTTGTCGCCCTCGACCGCCTCGATGGTCGGGCCCGGCGACTGGCCGTTATAGCCCCACAAATTCACCTTCATGCCTTCGGCGAACTCGCGCACCACGGGCTCGGCGACGAGATGGAATTCCTTCCAGTCGCCGTTCATGCGGAACGGCAGCGACCAGCCGTTCAGCGTGACCACGGGGCGATAATCGGGTCCGCTGATGGGGTGCAGCGGCGGCTGCATCACCACCTTGTCCATGTGCGGGGCTTCCGGAATCGAGGCCGCCTGCACGCGGCCGCTGACGACGGATGCGCTGGCGAGCGCGGCAGTGCCTAAAAATCCTCGGCGGGAAAACATGATGGCCTCCGTCTCAGTGGTCGCCATCGGCAGACGCTGCCGCAGCGATGGTGGTTGAAGGGTCGCTGCCGGAAGTCGGCGAGCCGCCGCCATTGACGGCGGTCTGCAAGTCGGCCTGCGCGAGGAAGAATCTTTGTCTGGCATCGATCGCGCCGCGCAGCGACGCCAGGCGCTGCCGCGCCTCGGTCAGCAGTGCAAAGATGTCGACCTGCATGCTGGAGAAACGCAGCTGCATCTCCTCGGTGATGATCTTGCGCAGCGGAACGATCTCACGCTGGAAATGGCTGGCTATGTCGTACGTGGACCGATAGGTGCGATAAGCATCGCGCGCCTCCGAGCGAACGTTCACGGCACGCTCGGTCAGGCGGTTGAAGGCGAGATTGTAGGTCTCCGCCGCCTGCCGCACGCGGACCTCGCCGCCGTCGAAGATCGGAATCTGGAACTGCACGTCGAAGCCGCGTTCGCGGAACGGCGGCCCTTCCGGATCCTGGGTGCGGCGGGAGATGCCGGCGAGATCAAGCAGCGTCACGAAGCGCGTCGCCTCGGTGAGGTTCAGCGCTTTTGCCAGCGCCGTCAGTTCCAGCCGCGCGATCTGCAGGTCGATGCGATGGGCGACCGCGTCGGCCTCGATCGAGGGCAGGGCTTGCGGCCGGCCCGGCAAGGGCGGCAACTGATTGGGCAGACGGAAGTCGAGGCCGTCGTCCCACAGTCCCATCAGGCGCGCGAGTCTTTCGCGCGTGCTCGTCGCGGCCTGCCGCGCTGTGGCAAGGTCGGCGGTGGTCTCGGCGTAGAACACCTGTTCGCGGGCCTGGTCGAGCTTGTTGATCGAGCCGGTCTCGCCGAGCTTCACGGCGAGCTGGGCGGTCGATTCGGCCGTGGCCTTCGCGTCCGTCAGCAGCACCACCAGCTCGTTGCAGGTGACCGCGCGGACATAGGCGCGGCGCACGTCGGCCGCGAGCCGCAACGTCGCCAGCGCCGCGCGCAATTGAGCCTGACGGAAGCGGTCGCGGGCGATCTCGGAGCGGAACGGCAGTGTTGCGAGGGCGAGGATGTCGCCGACGACCTGGCGCTCGATCTCGTTTGCGCCATTGCCCGAGATCCGCGAGATCGAGAACACGGGGTTGGGTGGCAGGCTCTGCTCGACCTGTTCGGTTTCGGCCAGCGCCAGCTCGTTGTAAGCGGCTTGCAGCCCCTTGTTGTTGAGCAGCGCGATCTGCACGGCGGTCTCGACGGTCAGCGTGCGCGCCAGCAACCGGCGGACGGTCGCGTCGACGGCCTCGGCGCCTTCGGCCGATCGGACGAAGGCGACGTCCTTCTTGATGGTCTGGCTGGTGAGGTCGGAGACCATCGTCATGCCGCCGTCCGGTGAGAATGCCATGCAGCCGGAGAGTCCGAACGCGGTGAGCATGAGCAGGCCCCGCGCAAGATGATGTGCCATGTCGCGCTCCTACCGGTCTTGCTTCGGCTGCGGCGCGACGGCGTCGTTGCGGTCGCGCCATGGTGCCGGGGTCGCGGGCCGCAGGCTGGTGTAGGGCGCGATGGTCGAGCGATAGCCGACGCGTGCCACCTTCGCCGCCGGATCGGCGGGATTCGCGCTCGCAATTTGCGTGGTTGCCGGCATGCAGCCGGACAGCGCCAATGCAGCCAAGGCCAGCAGCGGCCAATTGAATAGAAAGCGTCCTCGACGCGCCGCAGATGCGGCGGCGGACTTCGCCCCGGAAAGCGTAAGCATGAATCATCCCTGATCTGTCTGGAGACCACAGGTCCGCGCGCGCGGATGCACGCTCGGCCTGACGTCGTCGCGTGTCAGATCAGGCGATGGGAGGGCGGTAGCGCTGAGGCGGCGCCGTGCTGTGCAGGCTGGCCACGATCTCGGGCGCGCAGGCGGAGACGGGCTGAAGCGGCTTTGCGACGCTGGGCAGATCGGCCGGCAGCGCGCTCACGCACATCATCGCGCAGCACGGGCCAGCCTTGCCCTTGCCGTCATGATGATGCGACGCGGGTGCGTCCTGTGCGGCGGTCTGGTGATGCGCGTGCGATCCTGCGCGGTCATGAGACACGTCGCCGTGCACATGATTCGCGGCCATCTGGTGATGTGCCGGAACGAGGTCGGCAAGACGCGCGTCGTCGAGGCATGGCGCTGGACCACTGCCCCAGGCAAGGGCGGCTGCCGGCGCGAGCACGCAGAACAGGTAGGCGAGAGCAATGAGGCGCCCCACCCTGATCCGCATCGATCGTGTCAATCGCAACAACATTCCGCCGACATGCTCTTCGCGCGGCAATGTTGCACACGCAGATTGCAAACTAATGGCAAAGCGCGGTTTCGCCAAGCTCCTTCTTACCGCAGTGCACCGCGCATGCCCATTATCGCGGCACGATGCTTGACCGCGAGGCGATCCGCGAACATGGTCCGCGCCGTGCACGCGCCAAATCATCCAGAACAAAGACCGGCTTCCTTCACTCCTGATTCCCGTCAGGCATGGGTGCGACTGCTGCTCGCGCTGCTGATCGGCTCGATCGGGGGCGTCGGCATGTGGGCGATCGTGGTGATGATTCCCGCCGTGCAGGCCGAGTTCGCCGCCACGCGCGGCGCGGTGTCGCTGGCCTTCACGCTGATGATGTTCGGTTTCGGGCTCGGCGGCGTGATCGCGGGCAAGATCACCGACAGGTTCGGCATCGTGCCGGCGATGGCGATCAGCATCGCCTTTCTTGGCGTCGCCAATACGCTGGCGGGGTTGTCGACCCAGCTCTGGCAGTTCGTGGCGGCCTATTTTCTGATCGGGCTCGGCACGTCCGCGACCTTCGCGCCGCTGATGGCAGAGGCTTCGCACTGGTTCGAACGCTATCGCGGCCTGGCCGTGACCATCGTCGCCAGCGGCAATTATGTCGCCGGCACGATGTGGCCGCCGCTCGTCAATTGGGGCATGCAGACGATCGGCTGGCGTACCACCCATATCGGCATCGGCCTCGTCTGCGTGGGCCTGATGACCATCCTGGTGCTGGTGCTGCGCGCGCAGATGGGCAATGACACGGTCCATGACCACGCCAAGGCACCTCCGCCACGGGTCGATCTCAAGCTCTCGACCAACACGCTGACAGTGCTGCTCTCGATCGCCAGCATCTCCTGCTGCGTCGCCATGGCGATGCCGCAAGTCCATATCGTCGCCTATTGCGGCGACCTCGGCTACGGCGTGGCGCGCGCCGCCGAGATGCTGTCGCTGATGATGGCCTGCGGCATCATCAGTCGGATCGGCTCTGGCTATCTCGCCGACAAGATCGGCGGCATCCGCACGCTGCTGGTGGGATCGCTGACGCAAGGGTTTGCGCTGGTGTTCTACCTGTTCTTCGACAGCCTCGCCTCGCTCTACATCATCTCGGCGATGTTCGGCCTGTTCCAGGGCGGCATCGTGCCGAGCTACGCCATCATTGTGCGCGAGGCGATGCCGGCGAGCGAAGCCGCAACCCGCGTCGGCATCGTGATCTTCGCCTCGGTTTTCGGCATGTCCTTCGGCGGCTGGGTGTCGGGCGTCATCTTCGATGCCACCGGCTCCTACGGCGCGGCCTTCGCCAACGGCGTCGCCTGGAACGCGCTCAACATCGGCATCGTCGTGCTGCTGCTGATCCGTTCGCGGATGGGCTCGGTCAGGGCCGGTCCGGGCTTGGCCACTTAGACCGCCTGTCCCGCCTTCAGCAGCGAGCAGCCGGTGATCTTGTAGCTGCCGTCGGCCTGCTGCTCGAGCGTGTACAGTGCCTCCCAGGCTTCGCCATTGGCGTCGACGATGTGGACGTGCTGGGCGATCCAGTTGCCTTCGCTCTTGCTCTCGCCGAACTCAAAGCTCTTGTGCCGGTAGACCGGCGCGTAGCCGTTCTGCACCATGGACATGAAGATGTCGGGGGCGGGGAAGATCTCCTTGATCGCCGGTGCAGCGTAGGAATAAGCCGCGGCCGCATCGTTGCGGCCGAACGCCTGCTCCTGGGCGCGGATGACGCTCTGTGCCGCCGCGACATCGTCGGCACGTGCTGAGATCGGGCTGAACGCGATACTGAGAGCGACGAGCAAGGCGGCGATGCGCATGACAGGCTCCGCGTTGAAATCCCGGCGGTGCTGATCCTAGCACGACCTTTGGAGGTACGGGCTCGCTACCGCTTCCGTTTCACCGCCGGCTTCGCGGGCTTCGTGGTGCGCGCCTTGGCCTTGGCGGCCGTCTGCACCCGCAGCCCGTCCACGAACACGTCGAGCATCCGCAGCACAGAGGATTGCCAGCCGGGCTGGTCGTGCATGTAGCACATGCCGAAGAACGCGCGCAGCAAGTCCTCGGGACTGATGTCGGCGCGCATCTCGCCGGCCGCGACTGCGCGGTTGAGCAGCGAACCGATGGCCTTCGTCAGCCGATCGAACGAGAAGGCGTGCAGCTCGGAACCGCTTTGGACCGCAAGCGCCAGGGCTGCCACCATGCCCTTCTTGGTGGCGACGAATTCGACACCCGAGCGCAGCCAGCGTTGCAGGGCATCGACCGGATCCTTGGCATTCTTCAACTGCTCGGCAAGCTCGCTGAGCTGCTCGACCTCTCGTCGGTACACCGCCTCGAACAGATCCTCGCGCGTCGGGAAATGCCGGTAGAGCGTGCCGATGCCGACGCCGGCGCGTTTCGCCACCGCTTCGAGGCTCGCCTCCGGACCGCCCGCGTTGAACACGACCTTGGCCGCTTCGAGCACGCGCTCGCGATTGCGCACGGCGTCGGCGCGGGGCTTTCGGGTCTGGTCAGTGTGGTCGTCCATATCAGGCAATGTAGATCACGAATTGGTTAGATTGAACCCTTGGCTGGCTTCATCGCGTTGTATGCGCATGGGCTTTTGACGATTTCCAAATATTTTTGCGCGGCCCTTGTTAAGCGGAGGGTGCCTCCGTATCTTCGTTGGGATGTTGGCCGGGTTCCGCCCGGTCCACACGATATCGACGGCGGCCACGGCGGTGGCGCGCCGAGCGATGAGCCATGTCCATATCTGATCGGAGCCTTGTATGAACCACTCCATCAGCCTCACCGTGAACGGTGCGCGGCGCGACTTCGTCCTCGACGATCCGCGCGTCACGCTGCTCGATCTCCTGCGTGAGCGCCTCCATCTCACCGGTACCAAGAAGGGATGCGACCGCGGCCAGTGCGGCGCCTGCACCATTCTCGTCGACGGCAAGCGCATCAATTCCTGCCTCGCGCTCGCCATCAGCCATGACGGTGCCGACATCCTCACCATCGAGGGCGTCGCGCGCGGCGACCAGCTTCATCCGGTGCAGGCCGCCTTCATCGCCCATGACGGATTCCAGTGCGGCTTCTGCACGCCCGGCCAGATCATGAGCGCGATCGGCATGATGCAGGAGGCGCAGGCCGGCAACGATCCCGAGCGCATCCGCGAATGCATGAGCGGCAATCTGTGCCGCTGCGGCGCCTATGCCGGCATCGTCGATGCCGTGCTGGAAGCGCAGGCCGGCATGGACGAATCCAATCAGAGGCGCTCCGCATGAAACAGTTCGATTATGTCAGGCCGGTCACGATCGCTGAAGCCGTCGCTGCGGCCGCCCAGCCGGGCGCTGTCTATCTTGCCGCCGGCACCAATCTGCTCGATCTGATGAAGGGCGGCGTCAGCCGTCCGGATCGCCTGGTCGACGTCACGCATCTCGACGGGCTCGATCAAATCGAGACCCTCGCCGACGGATCGTTGCGCATCGGCGCGCTGGTCAGCAATGCCGATCTCGCGCATGATGCGGAATTCGCGCGGTCGTATCCTGCCGTGGCCGAAGCGCTGCTCTCCGGCGCGTCGGCTCAATTGCGCAATGCCGCGACCGTCGGCGGCAATCTGCTGCAACGCACGCGCTGTGCGTATTTCTACGACACCGCCAGCCGCTGCAACAAGCGCGAGGCCGGCTCTGGCTGCGACGCTCGCGAGGGTGAGAACCGCACCCATGCCGTGCTCGGCTGGAGCGAGAGCTGCATCGCCGCCCATCCGTCCGATTTCTGTGTGCCGCTCGTCGCGCTCGACGCCGTCGTCGAGATCGAGGGCAGGAGCGGCCGTCGCGAGATCGTGCTCGACGAGCTGCATCGCTTGCCCGGCAATACGCCGGAGCGTGAATCGGCGCTGGAGCCCGGCGACCTCATCGTCGCGGTTCGCCTGCCGCCGCTCGCCCGCGGCTTTGCCGCGCATGCGCGCTATCTCAAGGTTCGCGAGCGCACATCCTATGCCTTTGCCGTCGTTTCGGCTGCGGCTGCGTTGCGGATCGAGAACGGCAAGATCGCCGAAGCGCGGCTTGCGCTCGGCGGCGTCGCCGCAAAGCCCTGGCGTGCCCGCGCGGCGGAGGATGTGCTCAAAAACGTCGCGCCCACGGCCGACGCATTCCAGGAAGCCGCCTGGCGCGCGCTCACCGACGCAAAGCCATCCGGCGACAACGCCTTCAAGATCGAGCTCGCGCGCCGCATCGTCGTGCGCGCGCTGACCCTCGCCGCCGCCGGTACGCCCGCGCGCATCCCCGCGCTGCCGGCCTCTCCCTTTGCCTCCACATCCGGAGCCATCCATGCCTGAGCTCAATCTCACCAGCGCACCCGCCCATCTGCGTCACGGCTCGAACATCGGCCAGCCGCTGACCCGGCGCGATGGCGTGCTCAAGGTCACGGGCCGTGCGACCTATGCCGCCGACAATCATCCGCACGGGATGCTGTTTGCGGTGATGGCGGTGTCGGGCATCGCGCATGGCCGCGTCACCTCGCTCGATGTCGCCGCCGCAAAACGCCATCCCGGCGTGGTCGACGTCATGACGCCCGACCACAAGCCTGCGCTCGCGATCGATCCGGAGATCAAGACCAATCCATTCGTGTTCCGGATGGAGGTGTTGCAGAGCAATGAGGTCCGCTACGCCAACCAGCCGATCGCCGTCGTGATCGCGGAAACGCTGGAAGCTGCCACCGAAGGCGCCGCATTGCTGGCGCCGCGTTACGAGACGCTGCCCGCGCTGGTCGGCCTCGATGCCGGCGGAAGTTATGTGCCGCCGGTCGTCGGCGTCGGCAATCCCACGGAAAACCACCGCGGCGATGTCGAGGCGGGCCTTGCCGCGGCCGAGAAGCGGATCGATGCGATCTACGAGACGCCGCCGCAATATCACAACGCGATGGAGCCGCACGCGATCGTCGCTCATTGGGACGGTGACAATCTCCGGATCGACATGCCGACGCAGGGCCTGATGCTGTCGCTGGCGCGCGTTGCCGAACTGTTCGGCATTGCGCATGACAAGATCCACATCCGCAGTCCGTTCCTTGGCGGCGGCTTCGGCTCGAAGGGGCTGATGGCCGGTCCCCCGGTTCTCGGCATCATGGCGGCCAAGCTGGTCGGCAAGCCGGTCAAGCTGGTGTTGCGCCGCGAGCAGATGTATGGGCCGGTCGGTCATCGCGCGCCAACGCGCCAGCGCCTGCGCGTCGGCACCGACGGCGAGGGGCGGCTGACCGCGCTCGATCATCACGCCAGGACCGTGTCGAGCACATTCGACGATTTCTACGAACCCGCGGCCGATGCCTCGCACACGCTCTATGCCGCGCCGGCGATCCGCACCTCGCATGACGCCGTGCGCGTCAACACCGGCACGCCGCTGTTCATGCGCGCGCCGGGCGAAGCGACCGGCTCGATCGCGCTCGAAAGCGCAATCGATGAGATGGCCTGGGCCTGCGGCATCGACCCGCTCGCCTTCCGCCTCAAGAACTATGCCGAGGTCGAGCCGATGACGGGACGACCCTTCTCCTCAAAGGCGCTGCGGGCCTGCTACGAGCAGGGCGCGGCGCGCTTCGGCTGGGCGAAGCGCTCGCTTCAGCCGCGGCAGATGCGCGACGAGGCCGGCCTTCTGGTCGGCTGGGGCATGGGCACCGCCACCTTCCCGGCGCTGATGTTCCAGGCCGAGGCGCGCGCTGTGATCCGCCGCGATGGCTCAGGTGCCATGGAAATCGGCGCACACGACATGGGGCAGGGCGCCTGGACCGCGCTCGCCCAGATCGCGGCCGATGCCGTCGGTCTCGACATCGACCGTGTCGAGTTCAAGGCCGGCACATCCGACCTGCCCGATGCCGGAATCGCTGGCGGCTCGGCCCACACGGCGACCGCAGGTGCCGCGATCCACAGCGCCGGCGCGGCCGTGATCGCAAAGCTCGCCGATCTCGCGACCGGCGACGAACGCTCGCCGCTGTTCGGCGCCGGCAATGCCGGCGTGATCGCGCGCGATGGCCGGTTGATCCGGCGCGACGACGAGAGCCGCGGCGAAAGCTACACTGAGATCCTGGCGCGCGCCGGCGTTGCCGAGGTCGAGGCGCGCGGCACCGGCGCGCCGAATCCTGCGGCGATGGAGGAGTATGCGATGCATGCCCACGGCGCGGTGTTCGCGGAGGTGAAGGTCGATCCCGAACTCGGCCAGGCCCGCGTCACCCGGATGGTCGGCGCCTTCGCGGCCGGGCGCATCGTCAATCCGCATCTGGTGAAGAGCCAGCTGTTCGGCGGCATGATCTGGGGCATGTCCTTCGCGCTGCACGAGGAAGCCATCACCGATCGCCGCAGCGGGCGGATCATGAATGCCAATCTCGGCGAGTACCATATCCCCGTGAATGCCGACGTGCCGCCGCTCGACGTGATCACGGTCGAGGAGCACGATCCGCATGTCAATGCGCTGGGCATCAAGGGTGTCGGCGAGATCGGCATCACCGGCAGTGCCGGCGCGGTCGCCAATGCCGTCTGGCATGCGACCGGCGTGCGCGTGCGTCGGTTCCCGATCAGGATCGAGGAATTGCTGACGGAGCGTTGAAGCAAAAGGCGGGGCGAGATCGTCTCGCTCCGCCGCGCACATCTAAAGCGCGATGAGATTAGGATGAATCGTCATCGCGCTTTAGGCTGTTGTTTGAGCATGATCTTTTCGGAAAACCGCTGCGCACTTTTCCGGATCATGCTTTAATGCAGCTTCTTGCGGAGCGCCTTCAGCGCCTCGCGCTGCGTCTCGATGTACTCGGCAATCGCCTTGCGCAGCTCGCGCGAATGGAGCTTGTCGGCATCGCGCTGCACTTCGTCGAGCGCAGCCTCTGCATTGGCGAGCGTGATCTTCATCTGCGAGCCTTATGAAGCGGCGCCGGAATGTCTCTCGGCTACGGCTCGCATCATATAGAGGATCGGCGCGCGGAAATTGAGATGGATCAAGCTCCGTAAGACACCGGGCACTCCCGTAGGAGCCCGGATAGCGCTGATCGCGCGTTAGAACGTCGGCGGCGTGCAGGCCGAGATCACTTCGCACGGCTTGCCGCCGACACAGCGGAAGCGATGCGGGCGGCGGCTCTCGAAATAATAGGCATCGCCAGGATTGAGGATGCGGCGCTCGTCCTCGACGGTGACTTCGAGCTTGCCCGAGATCACGATACCGCCTTCCTCGCCGTCATGGACGAGGTGCACACGCCCGGTGTCGCTGCCGGGCTCGTAACGTTCCTTCAGGATCTGCAGGCTGCGGCCGAACAGATTGTCGCCGACCTGCCGGTACGAGATCGGCTTCTTGCCGACCTCGGTCAGCTCCTCGGCGCGGTAGAAGATCTTGCGCCTGGACTCCGGCTCCAGCGCGAAGAATTCAGCGAGCCCCATCGGGATGCCGTCGAGGATGCGCTTGAGCGCGCCGACCGACGGGTTCATCTGGTTGGACTCGATCAGCGAGATGGTCGAATTGGTGACGCCGGCGCGCTTTGCCAGCTCGCGCTGCGACAGCTTGTGGCGCGCCCGGATGAATCGCAGCCGTCCACCGATGTCGACGCTCATGCCCTTGGCCCTGTTTCAGGTGTTGCGGATCGCGCAAATATGGACCGGCAGCCCCAGTGAAATCAATGGCTTGCAGGTCACCAGAAAAGGACTTGTTGCGCTATCGAAGCCGTGGCTCTGCTAGCGGGTCAGCAAAGGAGCGCGGCCGTGACCCTTCATCAGATTCCAAACACTATCAAGACCGACTCGTTCTGGATGCCGTTCACGGCCAACCGTCAGTTCAAGAAGGCGCCGCGCCTGTTCTCCTCGGCCGAGGGCATGCACTACACCACGGTCGACGGCCGCAAGGTGATCGACGGCTCCGCGGGCCTGTGGTGCGTCAATGCCGGGCACGGCCGCAAGCAGATTGCCGCGGCGGTCGAGCGGCAGCTGATGACGCTGGACTTCGCGCCGACCTTCCAGATGGGCCATCCGCTCGCGTTCGACTTCGCCGAGCGTCTCGCCGAGATCGCGCCGAAGGGCCTCGACCGCGTCTTCTTCACCAATTCAGGCTCTGAATCGGTCGACACCGCGCTGAAGATTGCGCTGGCCTATCACCGCGCCAACGGCCAGTCGAGCCGCACCCGCCTGATCGGCCGCGAGCGCGGCTATCACGGCGTCGGTTTCGGCGGCACCTCGGTCGGCGGCATGGTCGCCAACCGCCGCGCCTTCGCGACCCTGCTGCCGGGCGTCGATCACATTCGCCACACGCATGACCTTACCCGCAACGCCTTCGCCAAGGACCAGCCCGAGCATGGCGCAGAGCTCGCCGATGATCTCGAGCGTCTGGTCGGCCTGCATGGCGCCGAGACCATCGCCGCCGTCATCGTCGAGCCGGTGCCGGGATCGACCGCGGTGCTGCCGCCGCCGAAGGGCTATCTGCAGCGTCTGCGCGAGATCTGCGACAAGCACGGCATCCTCCTGATCTTCGACGAGGTCATCACCGGCTTCGGCCGCCTCGGCACGCCGTTCGCCGCCAACTTCTTCGGCGTCACGCCGGACCTGATGACGACGGCCAAGGGCATCACCAACGGCACCATTCCCTGCGGCGCCGTGTTCGCGAGCCGCAAGGTGCATGACGGCATGATGGTCGGCCCCGAGAACCAGATGGAGCTGTTCCACGGCTACACTTATTCCGCGCATCCGACCGCCTGCGCCGCGGGTATCGCCACGCTCGACATCTACAAGGACGAGGGCCTGCTCACGCGCGGCGCCACGATGGCCGAATACTGGCGCGATGCGCTGCATTCGCTGAAGGGTCTGCCGAACGTCGTCGACATCCGCAATTGCGGCCTGATGGGCGCGGTCGAGCTCGCCCCGCGTGACGGTGTCGTCGGTGCGCGCGGCTATGACGTGATGGTCGACTGCTTCAACACCGGTCTCTACCTGCGCATGAGCGGCGATAGCTTCGCGATGTCGCCTCCGCTCATCGTCGAGAAGAGCCATATCGACCAGATCGTCTCGATCCTCGGCGACGCCATCAAGAGGGTGGCCTGATAATTGCCCTCGCCGCTGTGGAGTTTTATCTTGCAGCGGCGAGCGTGATGCCGCGGGAGTTTGACCAAGCGTGAAAGTTCTGATCCTCGGCAGCGGTGTCATCGGTGTCACCTCTGCCTACTACCTCGCACGTGCCGGCCACGAAGTGACGGTCGTTGACCGTCAGCCTGAACCGGCGCTGGAGACGTCGTTTGCCAATGCCGGCGAAGTGTCGCCCGGCTATTCCTCGCCATGGGCCGGCCCCGGCGTGCCGGTGAAGGCGGTCAAGTGGCTGTTGATGAAGCACGGCCCGCTGGTGATCCGGCCGAAGCTCGATCCCGTCATGTGGGTCTGGCTGCTCAAGATGCTGCGCAACTGCACCAGCGCGCGCTATGCGGTCAACAAGAGCCGGATGATCCCGATCGCGGAATACAGCCGCGATTGCCTGCGCGATCTGCGCCGCGACATCGGCATTCAATATGACGAGCGCGCCCAGGGTACGCTCCAGCTGTTCCGCTACCAGGCCCAGCTCGACGGCACCGCCGAAGACATCGCCGTGCTCAAGCAGTACGGCGTGCCTTTCGAGGTGCTGAGCCGCGAAGGGTGTATCGCGGTCGAGCCGGCGCTATCAGGCGTGAAGGAAAAGTTCGCCGGCGGGCTTCGCCTGCCGCAGGACGAGACTGGCGACTGCCACATGTTCACGCAGGCGCTGGCGAAGCACGCCCAGGCGCTCGGCGTGCGCTTCATGTTCAACACCGGCATCGACCGCATCGTCACGGACGGCGCACGCGTCACCGGCGTCGTGACCAGCGCCGGGATGTTGCAGGCCGACTCTTACGTGCTCGCGCTCGGAAGCTGGTCGTCGCGCCTCGTCGCGCCGCTCGGCATCTCGCTGCCGGTCTATCCGGTGAAGGGTTATTCGATCACCGTGCCGATCAAGGACGCCTCTGGTGCGCCGGAATCGACCGTGATGGACGAGAGCTACAAGGTCGCGATCACCCGTCTCGGCAATCGCATCCGTGTCGGCGGCACCGCCGAGATCTCCGGCTATTCGAGCAAGCTGTACGACGCGCGCCGCGCCACGCTCGATCATTCGTTGACCGACCTGTTCCCGCGCGGCGGCGATCTCTCCAGGGCGACGTTCTGGAGCGGCCTGCGCCCGATGACGCCGGACGGCCCGCCGGTGATCGGCCCGACGCAATACGCCAATCTCCACCTCAACACCGGCCACGGCACGCTCGGCTGGACCATGTCCTGCGGTTCGGGGCGCGTGCTTGCGGACATGCTGTCGGGCAGGAAGCCGGAGGTCGATGTCAGCGCGCTGACGGTGGAGCGGTATCAGCACCGGTTTGGATGATTGACGCTGTCATTCCGGGGCGCCTCGAAGAGGCGAACCCGGAATCTCGAGATTCCGGGTTCGGCTCTTCGAGCCGCCCCGGAATGACGGCGAGTTACCCCGCCCCCGTCACGCAATTCACCCACAGCACCACGGCCTTCGCATCATTCGCCGGGTTGGAGAACCGGTGCGGCCTGCGGCTCGCAAAGCGAAAGCTGTCGCCGGTCTTCAGCGACCACGTCTCGCTGTCCACCGTCAGCATCATCTCGCCCTCGAGCACGAGGCCGGCTTCCTCGCCGTCATGGGTGTAGAGCTCATCGCCGGTGGAGCCGCCGGGCTCCAGATGCACCAGGAACAGGTTGAGCCGGTTGTCGGGACTGGCCGGACTGAGCAATTGTTTCGACACGCCGGAGCGCCACAGCTTCAATTCGGGCCGCTGCAATCCGCGCGTCACCACCTGATCCGATACGCCGTCGGCGCTCGGGCTGGCGCCGAACAGTGCGGCGATGCCGACGCCGAGCACGTCGGCGAGCGTGGCGAGCACGCGCAACGACGGCGAGGAGAGGCCGCGCTCGATCTGGCTGAGGAAGCCGATCGAAAGCTCGGTGCGCGCCGCGACCGTCTCCAGCGAGAATTGCCTGACACGCCTGAGATCGCGGATGCGGCGGCCGACTGCGACGTCCATCGCCGGCTCGGCCGGCTTGGCGGTAGCCTTGACCGGCACCTTCTTGGCCTTCACCTTCGTCGCCGGCTTTGCGGCGGCCGGTTTGCGCATTCTTTTGCCACCGCTCACGTCAAACCGCTTCCTTCATGTGCATGAAAACCGCTTGCATCGTCCGCGAAAGTGTGACCAAATTTTCATATTGGTGAAAATAGGCCGAAACGGCTTGGCCCGCAACGTCTGATCACGATGCGCGAGCGCCGTCATCGGCCAAGCCCAAAAGGGGGATGCGATGAAGCGTTTTGGTCTGGCCGCGGTCGCGGCACTCGCAATTGCAGCGATAACGCCGGCTTCGGCGCAGCAGGTGCTGAAAGTCGGCTCGACGCCGACGGGCATTCCCTTCACCTTCCTCGACACCAAGACCAACACCATCCAGGGCATCATGGTCGACCTCGTCACCGAGGTGGGCAAGGATGCCGGCTTCAACGTGCAGATCGAGCCGATGCAGTTCTCGGCGCTGATCCCGTCGCTGACCTCGAGCAAGATCGACATCATCGCCGCCGCGATGTTCATCACGGCGCCGCGCAAGGAAGTCGTCGACTTCTCCGACCCGATCTACACCTATGGCGAAGGTCTGGTGGTGCCGAAGAGCGACACCAAGGCCTATGCCACCCAGGACGATCTGAAGGGCGAGACCGTCGGCGCGCAAGTCGGCACCGCTTTCGTCGATGCGCTGAAGAAGAGCGGCCTGTTCGCCGAGGTCAAGGCCTACGACACCATCCCCGATATCCTGCGCGACGTGAACACCGGCCGCCTCAAGGCCGGCTATGCCGACTATCCGATCCTCGCCTACAATCTGAAGCAGGGCGGCTTTCCCGAGGTGCGCCTCGTCGACGGCTACAAGCCCGTCACCGTCGGCTCGGTCGGCATTGGCGTACGCAAGGGCGAGACCGCGCTGCTCGGCAAGATCAACGCGTCACTGGCGAAGCTGAAGGCCAACGGCACCATCGACAAGATCCTCGATAAATGGGGCCTGAAGGCCCAAGGTTGATCGAGGCCGATAGCGCGTCATTGAAGGCTGCCCGATGAAAGGTTTTTGGCACGACACCGTCGAGTTCTTTCCGATCCTGATGAATGGCGTCGCGCTGACGATCATCGTCACCATCGGCTCGCTGCTGCTTTCGACGGTGCTCGGCCTGATCTGGGCGATGATGCGGGTCTCCGGCATCAAGGCGCTGTCGATGCTCAGCGCCAGCCTGATCAACGTGATCCGCGGCATCCCGATCATCGTGCTGCTGTTCTACCTCTATTTCGTCATGCCCGATCTCGGCGTCAGGCTGTCGGCCTTGCAGGCCGCGATCCTCGGGCTCGGCATCGCCTATTCGGCCTATCAGGCGGAAAACTTCCGCGCCGGCATCGAGGCGATCGACAAGGGCCAGATCGAGGCGGCGCAGTCGATCGGCATGGGCTGGTGGCTGACCATGCGCCGCGTGGTGCTGCCGCAGGCCGTGCGCATCGTGTTGCCGCCCTACGGCAACGTCATGATCATGATGCTGAAGGACTCTTCGCAAGCCTCGACCATCACGGTCGCCGAGCTCGCGCTGCAAGGCAAGCTGATCGCGTCATCCACCTTCAAGAACACCAGCGTGTTCACGCTGGTGGCGCTGATGTATCTCACCATGAGCATTCCGCTGATCCTGCTGGTCCGTCACTTCGAGAAGCGGGCCGGAAAGAAATGATCGAGCTGAACGACGTCCACAAGAGCTTTGGCAAGGTCGAGGTGCTCAAGGGCATCACAGCCTCCGTGCAGAAGGGCGAGGTGGTTTGCATCATCGGGCCCTCAGGCTCCGGCAAGTCCACCATCCTGCGCTGTATCAACGGCCTCGAAAGCTACGACCGCGGCGAGATCAGCGTCGAAGGCCTGAAGGTCGACCGCGATGCGCCGTCGATCGTGAACATCCGCACCCAGGTCTCGATGGTGTTCCAGCGCTTCAACCTGTTCCCGCATCGCACCGCGCTGGAGAACGTCGTCGAAGGACCGCTGTTCGTGAAGAGGGAGCCGCGCGCCCGGGCGTACGAACACGGCCGCGCGCTGCTCGCCCGGGTCGGGCTTGCCGAGAAGGCCGACGTGCATCCGCCGCAACTTTCCGGCGGCCAGCAGCAGCGCGTTGCGATCGCGCGGGCGCTGGCGATGCAGCCCAAGGCGATCCTGTTCGACGAGCCGACCTCGGCGCTCGATCCCGAGCTTGTGGGCGACGTCCTCGGCGTGATGCGCAAGCTCGCCGACGAAGGCATGACCATGGTCGTCGTCACCCACGAGATGGGCTTTGCCCGCGACGTCGCCGACCGCGTGTTGTTCATCGACGGCGGCGTCATCGTCGAGCAGGGGCCGGCCAAGGCGCTGCTCAACCAACCCCAGCACCCGCGCACGCAGGACTTCTTGCGCCGCGTGCTGCATCCGCTCTGACCGGACTTCTATAATGACGCGCCTGCCACTGCCGCCCTCGCTTTACGCCGACACCGCCGTCGCGCCGGTCGCGACGCCGCCGCTCGATACGGACAAGAGCGTGTCCGTTGCGATCGTTGGTGGCGGCTACACCGGCCTTTCCACCGCGCTGCATCTGGCGGAGCAGGGCGTCGAAGCCCTGGTGCTGGAAGCGCAGGAGCCGGGCTGGGGCGCGTCCGGCAACAATGGCGGCCACACCAATCCCGGCCTGAAGCACGACCCCGATCAGATTGAGGCGGACTTCGGCGCGGAGCTCGGCCGCCGCATGATCGCGTTCTCCTACGGCACCACGAACTTCACGCATGATCTGATCCGCCGCTACCAGATCCCGTGCGAAGCGCGGCAGAACGGCACGCTACGCGCGGCCTATAACGAAGCCAGCGCCGCGGCGATCGAGAAGACGGCGCAGCAATGCATCCGTCGCGGCATGCCGGTGTCGTATCTCAATCGCGAGCAGTTGCGCGAGACGACCGGCACCGACCGCTATATCGGCGCGATGCTCGACACGCGCGGCGGCGATTTGCATCCCCTCAGCTACGCCCGCGGTCTCGCGCGCGCTGCGATCTCGGCGGGCGCGAAGGTCCACGGGGAGACGCCGGCGCTGTCGTTGCGCCGCGACGGCAGCCGCTGGCGCATCGAGACGCCGCGCGCGGTGGTGCATGCCGACAAGGTCCTGCTCGCGACCAATGGCTTTACGGACGATCTCTGGCCCGCGCTCCGCCGCACCATCGTGCCGGTGTTTTCCTCGATCGCCGCCACCGCCCCGCTGTCGGACGCGGTTGCCCGCTCGATCATGCCGACGCGCCCCGTTCTCTACGAGAGCGGCCACATCACCGTCTATTACCGTATCGACCAGCAGAACCGCCTCTTGATGGGCGGCCGCGGCCCGATGCGCTGGATCAAGTCACCCAACGATGTCGCCTATCTCATGCGTTATGCGGAGAGACTGTGGCCGCAGCTCAAGGGCGTCAGCTGGACCCATGGCTGGAACAGCCGCCTCGCCATCACCGGGGATCATTACCCGCATGTGCACGAGCCGGCGGAAAGCATCCTGATCTCGCTCGGCTGCAACGGCCGCGGCGTCGCGCTCTCGACCGCGATGGGCGCGCAGCTTGCGCGCCGGCTGATCGGCGGCGCCAAGGCCGAGATCGACATGCCGATCACGGGCATCAAGCCAATCCCGATGCATGCGTTCTGGCCGGTCGGCGTGACGACCGCCGTGATCGCGGGCCGCGTGCGCGACCGGCTCGGCATTTGAAGAAGAAGGCGCCGCCCGGTCAGGAGCGACGCCTTGCAACACTTGCAATTAGGAGCGTCAGCAGCGGCCCTGTTTCCACAGCCCGGGCGGGCAACCGTGACCGCGCCAGCCGACCTTGCGTCCATGATGCCATCCGGGCGGAGTTCCATAGCGATGCACATGGTATCCGCCATGATGGCCATGGCCATGGCCGTGACCATGACCGCCCTTGGCCAATGCCACGCTGGGCATGGTCAAGCCGGCAGCGATGATCATTGTTGCGGCGAGCGCGAGCTTCTTCATCCGAAATCCTCTCTTGTTAGGCACGCATCTGTCGGTTCGACGAACCGACATCGATCGCGATGTCGCGCGCAAATGCGGAGGAGTCGTGACGCTCAGGATTCGACCACTGCGTCGGCCCAGGGGTGGAAGATCTCGACCGCGCCCGAATTGCTGTCGCCGTCGCGCATCACCACGCTCGGGCAGGCAAATTTTTGCGGCACGGCCTGCACCCGGCTCTCTTCATAGTCGAAGCGGCTGGCCAGGACTTCGCGCACGTCCGCCGGCAGTCTGGCATCGCCGATCACGATCGCGCCCTCGCTGGCGTCGATGCGCGGCTGGTGGATGGCGGCATCTAAGTCCATGCCGAAATCCATCGCAAAGGACACGAGCTGCATCACCGAGGGCAGGATGCGGCGGCCGCCGGAGGCGCCGACGGCGAGGCGCTTGCCGTCTTTGGTCTCCGCGATGACGGGCGTGTAGTTGCAGAGGCAGCGCTTGCCGGGCGCGAGCGAATTGGTGGTGCCCGGCGTCGGATCGAACCACATGATGCCGTTGTTCATGGTGATGCCGCTGTGCGGCGTCACGTATCTCGAGCCGAAGGACGAGAGCAGCGTCTGCGTCACCGCCGCGATGTTGCCGTGGCGGTCGACCACGGAGAAATGCGTGGTGCAGGCGGGCGCGAGATATTCGGCGCCGAGCGAGCGCTTGCCGTCGGCATCGCCCATGTCCTTGAGCCGCTCGCGGAAGGCCGCCTGCAAGGCGAGCGCATATTCGACATAGGCGGAGGCATCCGGCGTGCCCGCCGGCTTCAGGCTCTGCTGCAACAGGCACAGCGCATGCGCCATGGTCGGCCCGGCCGTGAGCTCCGGCGTCGCATAGACCTTGCCGTCGCGATAGGGAATTGCCAGCGGCTCGCGCAGATGCGCGCGGAACGCGGCGAGGTCCTCCACCGACAGCGAGCCGCCGTCGGCCTTGATGTCGGACGCGATGCTCCGGGCAAGGTCGCCCTGGTAGAAATCGCGCGGGCCGGCTTCGGCGAGATGCGACAGCGTCGCCTTGAGCGCATCCTGCGGCAGTCGCGTCTCGGACTTGATGCCCCATGACGCGCTTGGCGGCAGGCCATCCTTCAGATACGCGGCCGCGCTGGCGGGATAGCGCCTGAGATCAGCGGCCGAGCCCGCGATCGTCAGCGTTGTCCACCAATCGGCCAGCAAGCCTTCGCCGGCGAGCCTGGCTGCCGGCGCGACCAGATCCTTCCACGGCATCTTGGCGTAGCGGCGATGCGCCTCCTCCATGCCGGCGACGACGCCGGGCACGGCGACCGAGCCGGGGCCGTGGATGTTGCGGTCGTCCTTCACCCGCGGCCAGGGGAAGAGGTCGGAGGCCGCGCCTTCGCCGCTGAGTGGATAGTCGGCGGTGCGCAGGCTCTCCGGCGCGCACATGCCGTAGTCGATCACCTCGGTGCGATTTTCCCTGGCGCGGTAGAGCACCATCGCGCCGCCGCCGCCGATGCCGCTGTTCCAGGGCTCCAGCACGTTCAGTGCGAAGGTGGTCGCGACGATCGCGTCCACGCAGTCGCCGCCCGCAGTCAGCACCTGCGCCCCGACTTCAGCCGCCCGCCGCGATTGCGAGGCGACGATGCCGCCCTTGGATGTGACGGCGGGCTTGCGGACGGTTTGGTTGAGGCTGAACTGATGAGGCATGATGTCGTCTTGATCTCTGTTGTTTTTGGTTTGTGGCGCTGGCGCGGAAGCTCAGCATTGGCGGGGCGCGCGGAGGATGGCACATTGCCGTCAACGAGAACAAACGGAGGCGCGACATGGCAGGTGTGAAACAGGCGCGGGATGGCGCGGTCGGGATCCTGACGCTCGACGAGCCTGCAAGCCTGAACGCGATGACGCCGGACCTGCTTGGCGCGCTCGCGGCCGCTATCGCCGAGATCACCGAAGATGACGACGTCCGCGCGCTGGTCCTCACCGGTGCGGGGCGCGGATTTTGCTCAGGACAGAATTTGAAGGCGTCCGAAGCGCTCGGCGAGGACATCGCCGCCGGCGTGATGCGCTTCTACTGGCCGGCCTTCAAGGCGCTCCGCGAATGCTGCGTGCCGGTGGTCGTCGCCGTCAATGGTGTCGCCGCCGGCGGCGGCTTCAGCCTCGCAATGGCCGGCGACATCATTGTTGCGGCGCGGTCGGCGAGCTTCATCCAGGTGTTCAGCCGCATCGCGCTGGTGCCCGATCTCGGCTCGACCTGGCTGCTGCCGCGCCTGATCGGCCGGCAGCGCGCGCTCGAGCTGATGCTGCTGAACGAACCGCTGACGGCCGAACGCGCCCAGGAGATCGGCCTGGTGCGTGAGGTCGTCGACGATGCCAGGCTGATGGACGAGGCGCTCGCGTTGGCGCGCCGTCTCGCCGACGGCCCGACGCGCGCTTTGGTCGCAACCCGCGCGCTGGTCGAGGAGAGCGAGCACGCGACCTACGAGGCGCAGTTCCGCCGCGAGATCGAGCTTCAGGCGACGATCCGCAAAAGCGCGGATGCGATCGAGGGCCGCACCGCCTTCGTCGAGAAGCGCAAGGCGAAGTTTACGGGAAGTTGAGGAGAAGACCGTTCCCCCACACTCGTCATGCCCGGGCATAGCCGTCCGAAAGACGGCGTCGCTCACGCTCGCCTATGACCCGGGCATCCACGTCTTTGCGTCCCAAGAACGTGGATGGCCGGGACAAGCCCGGCCATGACGGAGAAGATCGAGATGCTGGGGAAAGCCGCCGCGCTCAGAGCGAGCGGTTCAGCCGGCTGGCCTGGTACTTGGCGTGCCATTTCGGGCCGGGCCCGCGCATGTAGTGAAGCTCGGGGCGATAGGGGTTGCCGGCGATCCGCACCAGCTTCTGCCATTTGGCGGCGACGAAGCTGAGCGGCTGGCGAATGAGGCTGAGTGACAGCACGGCATCACCTCAATGCGGCTTGCCGAGCATGGCGGTGAAGGGGAGATCGAACAGATCCTCGCCGTCGGAGCCGCTGACATGGATCACCCAGTCGCGCCAGTCTTCGGCACCTGGCGTCAGGATCATCGAGCTCATGATCTGGGCGGCGCGGTCGCGCGCTTCGGTCAGGTTGGCGACGGCAGCGCCGCTGCGATCGATCAGCGTGCCCTCGGTGTTGGAGCAGTGAAAGTAGACCTGGACCATATGCGTCTCCTATTGGGAGCGATTGGGACGGCAAACCGATACCACCGGAGGCCTTCGCGAAACATTCGGGGCGAGCCCGGTAAGGGAATTTACGGAGATTGGTCGGCTCCAAGGTCGTTACGGGTTTAATCACAGGCGGGTGATGATCGACTGGACGGCGTATCGGCGGCATGGAACAAGCTTTACGAGAAAGTCCGGGGGGCCGCCGTGAATCAGCTCACATTGTCGCGGAAATGCCGACGCCTGTTGGCGGCGGTCCTCGCCGGCGTGCTTGGCGCCGCGCCAGGAGCATCCTCCGAACAGGTGAAGAAAAGCGGCTATGCGATCGGCACGGACCTCTGCGGCAGCGGCGATCTCGCCTTTCCCAGGGTCCAGATCGACATGAAGGCAGGGTTCTGCGCCGGCCTCGTCGCCAGCGAGGAGGACCATCTCAAATTTCCGCGCTCGATCGTCCAGGTGCCGGGCCGCGACCTGTTCGTGGTCGCCGACATGGGCGGCTGGGGCCACACCGACGGCCGGCTGCTGCTGCTCGATCCGCGCGCGCCGCAGGGCCAACGCTTCAAGGAGCTGCTGACCGGGATCGAATATCCATTCGGCCTCGTGATCGGGCCCGACAAGAAGCTCTATGCCTCGTCCGCGGAGGCGATCTTCCGGTTCGATCCGCTGGCGGAGAATCCGCGCGGCACGGTCGAAACCATCATCCGTCACATGCCGGGCCGGCGGATCAAGCTGCCCGACGGCACCAGGCTCGACGAGAGCGCGCATCCGCTCAAGCAGTTCGTCTTTGATAAAAATGGTCGGCTGTTCGTCAATGTCGGCTCGCACAGCGACGACTGCATCACGCCGGCGCCGATCACAAAGTCCTGCGCAGTGGCCGAGGGCGAGTCGGCAATGGCGTCGATCTGGCTGTTCACGCCGCCCGCAGGCGGCGTCTTTCCGGTCTTGAAGCCGAACGACCCCGATCCGGCGCATACGGTTTACGCGCGGGGACTGCGCAATTCGATGGCGCTGGCGCTGCATCCGAACTTCCCCGACGCCGGCTACGCCTTCCTGCAAGGCGAGAACGGCCGCGACCTGCCCGATATCTTCAAGCCGAACGAGGAGATCAATGCGATCGAGCAGGGCAGGCATTATGGCTGGCCCTATTGCTATGACCTCTCGACGCCGAGCCCCGAATTCCGGCTGGTGCTGCAAACGGGAATCTACAAGTCGCTGTGTACCGTCAATGCGCTCTACAAGCCGCCATTCTCGCTACTGCCGCCGCACGGCGCGCCGCTCGCGATGCTCTATTATCACGGCGCCAAATTTCCGGAGCTGGAGGGCAAGCTCCTGGTCGGCCTGCACGGCTATCGCCCGACCGGCAGCCGCGTTCTCGTCTATGACGTCGACGATCACGGTTTCCCAAAACCCGCTCCGGCGCCGGTGCGCTATCATGTCAGCTGCGCCGCCGATCCGACCCACAGCTTCCAGACCGAGGCGGGCGAGGTCGCCGCCGCGCCGTTCGAGGAACTGATCGCCGGCTGGCACCGCGTCAACGGCGCGCGGCCGCAAGGTGCTCCGGTCGGCATGACGGTCGCCGAGGATGGCGCGATTTGGCTGGTGGAGGACAAGAACCAGACCGTGATCCGCATCGATCGCGCCGCGGGTGATCCACCGGCGCCGCTCCCCTGCGACACGCGCAGCCAGGCGATGATCGACCAGCTCGCGGTCTTCGTTGCGAGAGACGCGCAGAACAGCATCCGTCTCACCACGCTTCGCAAGGGGCTCGTTGAAAAGCACTGCGTCGGCTGCCACTCCGATTTCGGCCTGAAGGCGGGACAGTCGGACGCCGAGAAGGACAAGACGGTGCTGCGTTTCATGCTGTCGCAGGACGGCTGGATCTACCCCGGCGACCCCGAGTCCGGCCGGTTGCGCACGCGGCTGCGCGGCATCGGCGCGGAGAAGCTGATGCCGCCGGGCGGCGAGAGCCTGCCGAAGACCGAGCCCGGCTACACGCGCCTGCTCGACACCGCGGACTTGCTGGTCGCGAAAATGGTTCCGGGCACGCGGATGCGGATCAAGGCCGGCCCGCCGCAACGCAAGTTCTTTGGCAAAACCAACAAGGAATGCGGCGAAATACCGGCCGGCAAGGTCGTCGTCGTGACACAAAGGAGCGCTGTAGACAAATCCGGCTTCAGCCGTTTTTTCCGGCCGGCCGATCCCTATCTGAATGGCGAGTGCAGCGACGACGATGGCTATTACATCCGGCAGGAATATCTGGTGCCTGTGCAGTAGCATTGTCCTCGTCATTGCGACGGCGTCCGCTCAAGCAGACACGAAGCTGTTCGAAAGCGTGCAGGTGACGCCGGGCGGCGAATACACCTTTGGTATCGAAGGGCCCGCCGCGAATCTCGACGGCAATCTCTTCGTGGTCAATTTCGGCAAGCCCGGCACCATCGGAAGGCTGCCCGTGGGCCGCGCGGCGTCGGAGCTGTTCGCGACGCTGCCCGAGGGCAGCGTCGGCAACGCCATCCGCTTCGATCGCAGCGGCACCATGTTCATCGCCGACTACAAGAAGCACAACATCTTCGCGATCCCGAAGGGCGCGACCGAGCCCGTCGTGTGGTTTCATTCCGACGAGATGAAGCAGCCCAACGACATCACGCTCGCGCGCGACGGCACGATCTATGCGAGCGATCCGAACTGGAAGGGCAGGGAAGGCCACATCTGGCGCATCGCCAAGGCCGCCGATGGCTCGGTGCAGGGGCAGGTAATGTCGGCGCCGCGCGCGATGGGCACCACCAACGGCATCGATCTCGGCCCCGACGGCAAGACGCTCTATGTCGGGGAATCCAGCAGCGGCCAGATCTGGTCCTATGCGATCAACGGCAACGAGCTCACCGGTGCGAAGATGGTCAAGGCATTTCAGCCCGACACCATCGACGGCCTGCGCACGGACGTCGCCGGCCGCCTTTTCGTTGCGCGCATCCTCAAGGGCACCATCGCGGTGATGAAGCCCAATGGCGCGGTCGAGCGCGAGATCGCGCTGAAGGGCAAGGAGCCGACCAACCTCGCCTTCGGCGGCAGCGACGGCAAGACCGTCTTCGTCACCCAGCGCCAGGGCGGCTTCATCGAGGCCTTCCGCACCGACCAGCAGGGCCGCGAGCACTGTCTCCAGCGCGGGCGCTGCTGAGCATGATCCGGAAAAGCGTGAAGCGGTTTTCCGAAAAGATCGTGCTCGAATAAAGAGCGTCGAACGCGTTCTGCTTTCGGCGCAGAGCGGCGCGGCAAGGGCGGCATTCTTCTTGCTTGCATCCGGCCGCCGCAGCGATCAAGACATCTGTGGCACTATTCCAAGAGCGCATGCCACGGAGTGTTTGAGTGAAAGCCGTCCATACCGAGCTGCACCGCAGCCATGATCCGCAATTCTTCCTGGTTCGCGGCGTCGTCAAGCGCACGACCGAGCAGCCCGAGCGCGCCGACCGCCTGCTCAAGGGTCTGAAGGACGGCAAGCATCAACTGGTCGAGCCCAAGACATTCGGGCAGGGGCCGCGTGCGCGCATTCACAGCCCGGAATATCTGTCGTTTCTGAGCGAAGCCTGGGACGCCTGGACGGCGCTCGGAGATTCCGGCCCGGAGATGATCGGCAACATCCATCCCGTGCGTCATGCCGCGACTTATCCGACCCATATCGTCGGCAAGCTCGGCTGGCACACCGCCGACACCGCGGCGCCGATCGGTCCCGGCACCTGGGCCGCGGCCTGCGCCGCGACCGACGTTGCAGTCACCGCCGCGCAGATGGTGATGGACGGCGAGGATGCGGTCTACGCGCTCTGCCGTCCGCCCGGCCATCACGCCTATCGCGACATGGCTGGCGGCTTCTGTTTCCTCAACAACAGCGCGATCGCCGCCGCACATCTGCGGCTCAAGCACGAGCGTGTCGTGATCCTCGACGTCGATGTCCATCACGGCAACGGCACGCAAGGCATTTTTTACGCACGGCCGGACGTCTACACGATCTCGATCCACGCCGATCCCGTCGCGTACTATCCCTTCGTGTGGGGCTATGCGCATGAGCGTGGCGAGGGCCCCGGCCTCGGCACCAATCTCAACATCCCCCTCGCCATCGGCACAGGCGATGACGGCTATATCCAGGCGATGGACATCGCGCGCAAGGCGATCGAGTCCTTCGCGCCCGGCGCCCTCGTCATCGCGCTCGGCCTCGATGCCTCCGAGCACGATCCGCTGCGCGGCCTCGCCGTCACCACGCCCGGCTTCCGCCGGATCGGCCAGGCCATCGCCAAGCTCGGCTTGCCGACCGTGTTCGTGCAGGAGGGCGGCTATCTCTCGGATATTCTGGGAGCCAACCTGACCTCGGTGCTGGCGGGATTCGAAGAGGCGAGGTGATCCAGATCAGCCAACAAGACAGGTGTTACGAACCTGTCTTGTTGCCGGCCAGCGCTTCACCGGCTTTTACTGCGGCCTTCAAATTATCAAGGATCGTCGCTGCGTTGTTTCCGGCAGTAGCCAGATCGCTGAGAGTTAGATTCTTCAGAGGATCGGCGAGCTTTCTGTTCTCGGCGAGGACAGCCTTTGCCAGGTCGGCGATCGGTGGTGTCCCCCGGAGCTGGTTGCGTTTGGCGGCATACGCGGCATAGGCTTCGTCCAGTCTCGTGCCTGAATCGATGGCGAAGAGCGGGGGATAGCCGCGGACCTTCGAGAGTGGATTGTCGCGGATGAAGCGTAATTTCTCCTGCGCACAGGAGTCCCATTTCACGAAGGCAGCATGCTCGTTGCCGACGAACACGGGATAGAACTTCTTCACGTTTGCGACCGCCGCCTCCAGCGGCGCCTCCATGCGTTGAGCGGCCTGCTGCATCTTGACGGCATTGAAGTTCAGTACCGCACTGCTAATGACCGCTTGAAACGCTGATGCGGCGGCCGCCGTTCCCGTCGGGAATCCCGGCACGTTGTTGGCGACGTCCTTCGCGATGCTCGTCAAGCTCGCGATGTCCTCCTGCGCTTGCTTGTTGGCATCAGCGATCGAGTTCAGCGTCTTCAAATAGGCGGCCAGGAAGATAAGGCTCTTCTGCCACGCCTCGGACACCTTCTCTTCCTTGACGAATTGCGCCGGATCCTTGGCGCTTAGAAGCCGTCGTTGCTGCATGTCGTTCGGATCGCCGCAGCTATACGACCCGGCTGACATGAAATCGAGGGTGTCATTCTCGAGTTGAAGTTGGGTGATGAGCGTCGCCTCGCGCTCAGCGGTCGTCTGAAATGCCGCCTGAAGCTGTGAGACCGAGCCCGGAACGAGTTTGGAAAGATCAGTACCGACGCAACCAGAAACGAGCGTGCCAAGCACGCCGCAGCAATGACGGCTTTCATGAAATGCCCCTTTTCAAATCCCCGTGCGAGTGTTGCAATTGCAGGATGCATATGACTAGGAGACGAGGTCGCAACGTCTCCCTTATCCCCACAATTAACAGTTGTGGGAGCGGTAGCTGGTTGAACGCAGAGGGGCGTCGTCGCGTTTCAGTTGACGGGGCGCGCTGGCAGGTTCGTAAAGCGCGATGAGGCGAGCTTTCGGCCCTTGCGCCGAAACGGGAGAGGACGACGAACCTAGAACATCCCGCTCACCGCGAGCGCCTTGCAGACGTGCTGCATCTCGGTCTCATCCGCGACCATGTCGAGCATGATCGTGGTCAAGCCCTTCGCCGCGAACGCCTTCAGCTTCGCGCCGATCTCCGCGTAGCTGCCGACGAGATAGGGGCAATCGGCCTGGAAGGTCAAAAACGGCAGCAGCCAGTAGCCATTGTCCTGAAGTTCGCCGTTCTGCCCTTCATACAGCCGCCGCTTCCACACGGAGTCGCTATTCTCCACCGTGAGCGCCAGCAGCTCGCGATCATCGACGCTATCGCGAAAGCGCGCCTTCGCCGCTCGCCGCGCCTCGTCGCGGCTCTCGCGGGCGAAAATTCCAAAGTTCATGCCCGGTGCATCGAGGCTGTGATCGAGATCGGGCGGCAGCATCTGCATCTTGATGCAGCCGGTCTCCTTCGCCACGCGCTGCGCCGTCTCGGACTGGCCTGCGATCAGAAATTCCGGCATCAGCTCCGCCGGCAGGCGCGGACGCAGTTGCAAATTGCTGGCGCGGTAGAACCGGCCGTCGATCGTCACCGGGCGCGGGCTCGCGAGCAGCTGGCGCATCAGCGCGACGAATTCGCCGAGCCTGACATAGCGATCGCCATGCGACTGCTCATCGCCGAGGCCCTGCAAGTCACTGACGGCGGTCCCCGTGATCATGTTGAGGTAGACCTTGCGGCCGTAGAGCTGCGCGAAGGACGAGACGAACTTCGCCGCCGTGAACGGGTGCATGTAGACCGGGTTGACCGCGATCAGCGGCGAAGACCGCGCCGTTTCCGCCATGATGTGCTGGGCCATCGCCCAGGGCTCGACGAACACGTCATTGCCTTCGAACAGCAAAATGCCTTCGAAGCCGTTGCGGTCGGCGAACTGCGCCACGCCCATCAGCTCGCCGACATATTTTCTGGGGTCGCGGTTGC
This sequence comes from Bradyrhizobium sp. CB2312, assembly GCF_029714425.1. NCBI lineage: Bacteria > Pseudomonadati > Pseudomonadota > Alphaproteobacteria > Hyphomicrobiales > Nitrobacteraceae > Bradyrhizobium > Bradyrhizobium sp. CB2312. Next base: position 1,716,491 of record NZ_CP121668.1, read on the forward strand.
GCGAGATCGCGGGAAAGACGCGCAGCCGCGCCGGCGTCATTCCGCCGCTTCCTGGAACGGCCAGGCGTTGCGGCTGATGGGAAGGCCGCCGTCTGCGCGGGAGCCGTCGGCGATCGCAAGGCGATGCGACGGGGAGGGCGAGCACAGCGAGAAGCGCCACCCCTGGGGATCGTCGGCGATATCCGGTTTGAAGCTGATCTCGATCGCCTCGCGCGAGACCTGCATCGCGAAGGCGTCGAGCGGCAGGTTGAGCCCAAAACCCCTCGCCTTCAGATAGGCCTCCTTGAGCGTCCAGTAGTCGAAGAAGCGCTCGATCGCGGCGGGCTCCGGCAGTCCGCGCAAGGCTTCGACCTCTTCCGGCGCGAAGAAGCGAAGCGCGGTCGACAGCGGCGCCACCCGCCGCGACACGGTCTCGACGTCGACGCCGACGGCCTCATGCCTGGACACGACGCAGGCGACGCAGCCGTCGGCATGCGACAAGCTGAAGTGCAGCGCGGCCGAGGTCTTGGGCGCCGCGACATACGGCCGTCCGTATCGCCCGGCACCAAACGACCAGTCGGAGGGCGCGACGTTGGGCGCGACCTGGGACAGCGCCAAGCGCAGCATCGCGTGCGCGAAAATATACTGCCGCCGGTGCCGCTCGAACACGAAGCGGTCGGCGCGAACCCGTTCGTCGACCGAGAGCAGGCGGCGGCACGCATCGGCGGCGCCCGGCGCGTCAATGGTCTCGATCAATCCGACAAACAGTTCAATTCTGTCGTCTGCCATCAATTGGGCCTTTGGCATCGGGCTGAGGCTGGATTGCCGGTCCCGACAGAAGAAACAACTGAGCAAGAATCAACTGAGCGGACCGTTTGTAACGGTCCACCCGGGCAAATTCTTGTCGATTTGCAGGCCGGTTTACAGGCGCAAGCTTGTGCGAGACCCCAACTCGACGCGCGAGCGGCCGATTTCCGTAGAATGAAGCCCGAGGATTCGTGCGGCGTCCCGGCCGACGAACCTTACTTCTTCTTCTTGGCTTTCTTCGCGCCGCCCAGCACCGAAAGGCTGGCGTCGACGTCCTTCAGCGCGGCCTGGAGCTTCTTCTTCTCGTTGCTCAGCAGTTTTTGCAGGGCCTTGCGGTCCTTGTCGCTCAACGAGGTACCCTTGGTAAATTTGATGAAACCCATAACATACTCCCCCGGTTGAAAATGATCGTCCAAATCAAAAGGCGGGAATAATCTTGCGCGGTGGCGCCAAATAATCAAGATGCAACTTGCCCATTCACAGCTTTGGCGAGTGAACCCGTATTCGCCCGTGCTGTATAGCCGGTCATGCCGCTCGGCGCGCGAGCAATCGGCCGAGCGGTGTGTTGGGTTGGGCGCTGGCGGCCGCCAGCAGCGCGACGAGATCCTCCATCCACTCGCCGATCATACCGCCGTCGAGCAATTCGCTCTTGTAATTGCATGACCCCGTGATTCCGGTCGGGCGCTCCTTGAGCATCAGCGACAGCCAGGTCTGGTCGATCGGCAGCACAGGCTGGCCTTCGCGCGCGACGTTGCCGATCGACGTTGTCGTGAGATCGGGCAGGTCGAGCGGCTGGCGCAGCGGATTTTGCAGCGTGAAATAGACCTGGAGCAGGGCGGCCGGATCGATCCCCTCCTGCTCCAGATGGTCGGCCACGATGTTGAACGGCAGCTCCTGCCGCGCATGCGCGTCGAGCACGCTCTGGCGTACCCGGGCCAGGGCTTCGACGAACGACAGCTCCGGCGAGATTCTCGTGCGGACGATCACCGTGTTCTCGAACGGGCCGACGATTCGGTCGGTGTCCGGCTGGGCACGATTGGCCATGGCCGTGGCGACCGCGATGTCGCTACGGCCGGTTCGCGCCACCAGCAGGGCCTTCAGGCCGGTGAGGAGGCACATGAACAAGGTGCCATTGTGCTGGCCGGCAAAGGCTGTGAGCCGTGCGATCAGGTCGGGCTCGAGATTGACCGGATGATGGCCGGTGGATGGGCCCGGGCTTGATTCGCCGTCAAAGAGCGCGGCCGCCCCGCGCAAATTCTCGATCCAGTCGGCGGCCTGGCGGCGGGCGGCGTCGGTGCTGCACCACCAGCGCTGCCAGCGTGCGACGTCCGCGAAGGCCGGTGGCGGTTTCGGCAGCGGCACCGACGGATATCCGGCCAGCGCCGCATAGCGGCTCGACAATTCCTCGAACAGCACGCCGATCGACCAGCCGTCGACGATGGCGTGATGCAGCGTCAGCAGCAGCACGTGATCGTCGGCATGGAGCCGCAACAACCGTGTCCGCAGCAGCGGCGCCTGCGTGGTGTCGACCGGGGTGTACGTCTCCTGTTCGATCAGGAGGTCGATCTTCCTGAGTTCCAGGGCCTTGCGGCGCTTGTTGTTGTGGGGGTGACCGTCGCCGATCGTCTCGACCGTCAGCACGCGGCGGAGCTTGCCCGGCGGCATGATGCGGCTGGTCGGCTCCTCGTCAGCCCAGCCGAACGTGGTCCGCAGCGATTCGTGCCGGGCTGCGACATCATCGAGCGCCTGCGCCAGCGCGGCCGGATCGAGCGGGCCCTGGAGACGGAAGGCAAAGGGCAGGTTGAACAGCGGCAGTCCCGAAAGGTTCTGCTCGATCCGCAGCATCTGGTCCTGCGCGATCGAGAGCACGGGAAGTCCGCTTTCGGCCAGCCTTGATTCAATCAGTCTTGATTCAAACGGCCTCTGCAAGCTAGCGGCAGGCTTGCGCGGCTTTGCCGCCACGGCCTCGTCGACCCGCCGGGCGAGCTGTTCGATCGTCGGTGCCTCGAAGATCGTCTTGATCGGCAGCGACACGCCGAGCGCGCGGGCGATACGCGCCATCGCCTGGCCCGCCAGCAGCGAATGGCCGCCGAGGTCGAAGAAATTGTCGGTGACACCGATGCTCTCGACCTTCAGCAAATCGATCCAGATGTCAGACAGCACCTTTTCGGTGAAGCGCCGCGCCGGCACGGCCGCATCCGGCCCGGACGTCTCTACCTGGGCAGGTGCCAGCAGCGCCGACCGGTCGATCTTGCCATGGGCATTGAGCGGTACCTGCTCCAGGAACAGAAATGCGGACGGGACGGCGTGGGCCGGCAGCCGCCTCTTCAGGAATTCACGCAGCTCGCTGGCGCTGCTCCTGCTCCCCGGCTTTGCGACGATATGGGCGATCAGCCTGACATCGCCGGCCGCCTCGCGGCGCGGCTCGACGATGCCGGCGCGCACAGCCGGATGCTCGGCAAGCGCGTTCTCGATCTCCTTGAGCTCGATGCGGTAGCCGCGGACCTTGACCTGATGGTCGGCGCGGCCGAGGCATTCGATCGTGCCGTCACTGCGGCGGCGGGCGAGGTCGCCGGTCCGGTAGAGACGGCTGCCGGCTCGGCGCGCAAACGGATCGGGCAGGAAGCGCTGCCGGCTCTGCGCGGGATCGTTGACGTAGAAGCGGCCGACCCCGGCACCGCCGATGCAGAGCTCGCCGACCACCCCGACCGGCTGCGGCTGGAGGTTTGCATCGAGCACGTAGAGCTGGGTGTTCGGCAGCGGCGCGCCGACCGGCACGTTGGTTGTCGTCATCGCTGGCGCCCTGGTGAGGCGATGCAGGGAGACGTCGTCGGAACATTCCGACGCGCCATAGGCGTTGATCAGCGGCACTTTCGGGCAGCGGGCAAACCAGGCGCGGCAGAGATCGACCGGCAGCGGCTCGCCGGTCGAGATCATCAGCCGCAGTTTTGCGAAGGCGCGCCGGATCTGGGGCTCGTCCATGCGATCGAGGATCACGCGGAGCAGGGAGGGCACGATCTCGAGCACCGTGATGCCCTCGCGCGCGATCTCCTGCGCGAGCAGGATCGGGTCCTGCACGGTCGCGTTGGCACAGACATGGACCCGCGCGCCGACCATCGGCCCGGCGAGGAATTGCCAGACCGAAATGACAAAACTCTGCGGCGCGGTCTGGGCGATCACGTCCCTGGCCGTGAGGCCGAGCTCGGCGATCAGCGAGGCCAGATGGTTCGACAGTCCGCGCTGCTCGATCATGACGCCCTTCGGCGCGCCGGAGGAGCCGGACGTGTAGATGAGATAGGCAAGGCTCGCGGCGTCGCGCGGTGCGGCGCGGATCGGCTTGGCCGCCCCAGGCGCGATCGCGTCTTCGAGCTCGGCCACATGGATGCGCGCGACCAGCGGATCGAGCAGCGCCTCGACCATGGGCGATTGCGCGCGGGCAGCCAGCAGCACCCCGGCGCAGCTCGATCCCAAAATGGTCGCGAGCCGCGCTGGCGGCTGCTCGGGATCGAGGTTCAGGAAGGCCGCGCCCGCGCGCTGCACGCCGATCATCGCGGCGACGAGGTCGGGTCCCCGCTCTGCAAGCAGTGCAACCACGCTCTCGGCGCCAACGCCTTCGCGCGCCAGCCAGCCCGCCACAGTCTCGCTGCGGCGCGCCAGCTCGCGATAGGTCAGGGACGTTCGACCATCGGACATAGCGATCGCGTTCGGCGTCTTCTTCGCCTGGGCGTCGAAGCGTTCGCTGAGGTTGCCGCGCTTGCCAAAATTGACGCGGGCTCCGCGGCCTTGCGCCAGCAGCTGCCGGCGTTCGGCCTCGGCCAGCAGCGGCAGGCGCGAGATCTGCTGTTCCGGGTTGGCGATGGCGGCCTTGAGCAGGGTCTTGAATTGTGCGGCCATGTCCTCGATCGTCGCCGCGTCGAACAGGTCGGTGGCGTATTCGAAGAAGCCGGTGAAGCGGCCGTCGGCCTCGACCAGCTCCAGCGTGATGTCGAAGCGCGCGACCTTTGGATCGATCTCGATCCGCCGCGTCGACAGGCCAGGGAAGCGCGCCGCCTCGATCGAGGCGTTCTGGAGGATGAACATGATCCGGAACAGCGGATTGCCGTCCGTCCGTCGCGCCACCTGCAAGGCGCGCAACACCTCCTCGATCGCGAGGTCCTGGTTGCGGTAGGCATCGAGCGTGACCTGCCGCACCCGCCGCAACATCTCGCCAAAACTGGGATCACCGCCGAAATCGTTGCGCAGGATCAGCGTGTTGGCGAACAGCCCGATCAGGCGCTCGCTCTCGATCTGGTTGCGATTGGCGATCAGCGATCCGGTCGCGACGTCCTCATGCCCGGTGTGGCGGAACAGCAAGCACTGGAACGCCGCGAGCAGCGTCATGAACGGCGTGACGCCCTGGTCCTGGCTCAGCGCGCGGATATCGCCCGACAGCGTCGTGGAGAACTCGAAATAATGACGGGCGCCGTGACCGCTCCAGACCTCCGGTCTCGCCCGGTCGGTCCGCAGCGGCAGCGTGGTGACGCCGTCGAGCTGGGTCCTCCAGTAATCAAGTTGCTCCTTTGCCGCCAGCGTCTGCGCCCAGCTCTGCTGCCACAGCGCAAAGTCGCGATACTGGAAGGTGGGCGAGGGAAGCGCCGCCACCGCCTTCTTGCGTGCCGCGGCGTAATGGGCGGCAAGCTCCTCCCAGAACAGCCGCTGTGACCAGCCATCGGTGACGAGGTGATGAACGTTGACCACCAGCGCGTGGCTGGATCTGTTGAACGAGAGCAGCGTGACCCTCAGCGGTGGCTCGCGCGACAGATCAAATGGATATTGCGCGAGCTTGAGCGCCTCGCGCTCGACGACCGCGGCCAGCGTGCCGGCAGGGCAGGGCTTGAGCTTGATCCGATCGAACCGCGGCGGCGATCGCAGCACGCGCTGTGCCGGCTCGCCGTGCTGTTCGACGAAGACCGAGCGCAGCGCCTCATGCCGCGCGCAGATCGCGGTGAGGCCCGCAGAAAGCGCAGGGACATCGACTTGGCCTTTGAGGATCGCGACTTCGACGACATTATAGTTGTAATGCGTCGGATCGAGCCGGGAGAGCACGTACATCCGCTGCTGCTGGAACGACAGCGGCGCGTCGGTTTCTCTCGCCTGGCGCCAGGCCGGCAGCCCGGCTTTACGATAGCTTGCGGCGGTCTCGATCCGCGCCGCAAGCGCAGTGACCGTGGCGCAATCGAAGATGTCCTCGAACGAGAAGTCGACGCCGAAGCGTTCGCGCAGGCGCGAGCGCATCTGCGTCACGGCGAGCGAATCCGCGCCCAGCGCGAAGACGTCCTGATCGATACCGACCTGCGGAAGCTCGAGGAGACTGGCCCAGATCTCAGCGAGCTGGGTCTCCAGCGTGTTGCGCGGCAGTTGCTCCTCGTCGGCGTCCTCCGCCGTCGCGATCAGCTCGGCCAGCGCATTGCGCTTGACCTTGCCGCTGGCGCCTTTCGGCAGCGCCGCCACGCTGCGGATCAGGCTCGGCACCTTGTAGGCCGCGAGACGCTTGCGCGCGAATTGGCGCAGCTGGTCCGAAGTCGCCTCGGAATTCGGCCGCAGCACCACGACGGCGGCGACATTCTCGCCGAGCTTTGGGTGCGGGACGGCGAACACGCCGGCCTCCAGCACCGCCGGATGGCTCAAGAGGATCTCTTCCACTTCGAGCGGCGAGATCTTCTGGCCGCCGCGGTTGATGACGTCCTTGATGCGGCCGACGATGAAGAGATAGCCGTCGGCATCGAGATAGCCGAGATCGCCGGTCCTGAACCAGCCGTCGCGGAACGCGGTCCGCGTCGCCGCCTCGTCATTATAATAGCCGCGGCTCATGTTGGGGCCGCGCAGCATGATCTCGCCGCGCTCGCCGCTCGCAAGCAGCCGGCCGGTCTCGTCCATGATCGCGATCTCGGGGCCGGCGGCGCGCCCGACCGATCCGACCTTGCGTAGCTCGAACGGATTGGCCGCGATCTGCGAGGCCGCTTCGGTCATGCCGTAGGTCTCGAGCACGGGAACGCCGAACGTCGCCTCCAATCCGTTCAGGATCGCGGGCGCGAGCGAGGATGACGCCGAACGGATCACGCGCAGCGACGACGAACGGGCGCGGTCCGGGTCGGCTTCCGCCGCCGTCAGCAGTGCGCGATGGATGGTCGGCACCGCCGTGTACCAGGTCGGTTGCAGCTCCCGCATCCAGCCGAAGAAGGACGCGGCATCGAAACCCTCGGTGCAGATCACGCTGGAGCCTGCGGCCAGCGCCGTCAGCAGGCCGGAGATCAGGCCATGGGCGTGAAATAGCGGCAGAACGTTGAGCAGGCGATCGTTCGGCGCGAGCGACAGCACGCGGCCGGCATTGTAGGCGGAGAGGCACACATTGCGCTGTGTCAGCGGCACCATTTTCGGTCGCGCCGCCGTGCCCGACGTCAAGAGGATGAATGCATCGTCGTCGCCGCGCGAAGCGCCGCTGCCGCTGGCTGGAGCGACCGTCGGGCCGATGAATGCGCAGCCGCCGAGGTTGTCTTTCGGCCCCGGAACGAAATCGATCATCGCGATGTCGAGCGTCCTGGCGACGTCACGACTTGGTGAGTTCAAGTCGGCCCGGGTGACGAGCGCGGTGAGCTCCAGTTCGCTGAAATAGCGTTGCAGCTCGTCCGCGGTCAGATCGGGATTGACGGGAACGCAGGCGCAGCTTGATGCGACCGCGATCAGCGCCAGCGCGCTGTCTGCACCGCGTGGCAATGCAACGGCGATCCGGTCCGCAGGGCCGATGCCAAGTCCGCGCAGCGTGCGGATCAGATGCCGGATCAGCTCGTCCAGCCCGCCATAGGTGAGGGCCGGCCGGCCAGGGGCGAGGAGGGCCGGTGCTGACGGCGCTTTCCGCGCATAATGCTCGAGAAGACCGCCGATATGGGCAAAGGTGCTGGTTTCGGCACTTTCGCCGTCCGATCCCTCTCCCGCTCCGGATGCAATGTCGGACAACGCCATTCCCTTTTGATCTGATTGGGCTATTCTTCCCAAGACTTAGGGAACGCGTCCAGTCTGAGGTGAAGTTCGGGCCTCAAAATCTGTGGTTGAGGGCCCCAAAAGCCCTTCGACGGAGTGATGGTCGGGCAGAATCACCATGCTGGAGAACGAACCGGACACGGGAACGGGAAGCGGGCTGAAGCGCTGGCTTGAGGATATCGGTCTCGGCCATTACAGCGATCTCTTCGCACAACACCGCCTCGATCTCGACGTCATGGCGGACCTGACCGAATCCGATCTGGTCGAGCTCGGCTTGCCGCTCGGCGATCGCAAGCGGCTCCAGCGGGCGATGGCCGCGCTGTTCAAGGCGGAAACCGCGGAGACGCCGGCGCCAGCGCCGCGCCCGCAAACCCGGACGGAAGTCGGCGCCGAACGGCGTCAGCTCACCACCATGTTCTGCGACATGGTGGATTCCACCTCGCTGTCGGTGCAGTTCGATCCGGAAGACGTGCGCGACATGATCGCGAGCTTTCGCGAGACCTGCGTCCGCGTGGTGAAGCATTACGAAGGTTTCGCCGCCCGTTTCGTCGGCGACGGCATTCTGGTCTATTTCGGCTATCCGACCGCGCATGAGGACGATGCCGAGCGCGCGGTGCGTGCCGGGCTCGAGATCGTGCGCGTGCTTTCGACCGCCCGTGCGATCGAGCCGCGCGGGGCGCTCAGCCACTCGCCCGCCGTCCGCATCGGCATCGCAACCGGCCTCGTCGTGGTCGGCGACCTCGTCGGACAGGGCACCGAGGAGCGCGACTCCGCGGTCGGAGAGACCGTCAATCTCGCCGCGCGCCTGCAAGCCCTGGCGCCGCCCAATGGCGTCGTGATTTCCTCCTCGACCCAGTCGCTGCTGAAGGGGAAATTCGACTACCGCAATCTCGGCGTCCATGTCCTCAAGGGCATCTCGGAGAAGGTGCAGGCCTGGCACGTGGTGCGTGCCTCGCGGGTGGAGACCCGCTTTGCCGCCGCCATGGGCGGACGGCTGACGCCGCTCGTCAACCGCGAGGAGGAGATCGCGCTGTTGATGGGCCGCTGGCAGCAGGCCAAGGACGGCGACGGCCAGGTCGTGGTCAAGTTCGGCGAGCCCGGCATCGGCAAGTCGCGCATCATCCAGGAGATCTTCGAGCGGATCTCGGGCGACCGCCATGGCCAGGTCTCGTTCCAGTGCTCGCCCTATTACACCTCGACCGCGTTCTATCCGTTCGCCGAGCAGCTCAAATTCTCGCTCGGCCTCGACCGCGAGGATCCGTCCGCGATGTCGCTGGCGAGCCTGGAGACCGCGGTCGCCGCCGCGCATGGCGACATCGAGCAGGTCACGCCGCTGTTCGCCGCGCTGCTGTCGATACCGACCGGCGATCGCTATCCGCCGCTCGACCTGTCGCCGCAACAGCAGAAGGACGCGACCGTCGCGGCGCTGGTCAATCATTTCCTCGGGCTTGCGCGCGAGATGCCGCTGGTGATCGCGTTCGAGGATCTGCACTGGATCGATCCGACCTCCCGCGAGGTGATCGACCTTCTGGTCGACCGGGCGCAGAACCGGCCGATCCTCGTCATCATCACCGCGAGATCCGAATTCCAGCCGAGCTGGAACGCGCATTCGCACATCACGACGCTGGTGCTGAACCGCCTGAGCCGGCAGCTCCGCACGACGCTGGTCGAGCGCGTCGCCGGCAGGGAGCTTCCCAAGGAGGTCGTCGAGGAGATCATCGTCAAGACCGACGGCGTGCCGCTGTTCCTGGAGGAGCTGACCAAGACCGTTCTCGAATCCAACCTGCTGACCGAACGGCACGGACGCTACGTGCTGTCGGGCCCGTGGCGGCAGCTTGCGATTCCGGCGACGCTGACCGACTCGCTGATGGCGCGGCTGGACAGGATGGGTCCGTTCAAGCGGATCGCGCAGATTGGCGCCACCATCGGCCGCGAGTTCTCCTACGAGACGCTACACGCGGTCGCCAACACGCCGGCCGAGCAGATCGAGGCTGCGCTCAATCATCTGGAGGAGGCGGGGCTGATCATGCGCCGCGGCCATCCGCCCGATGCGCTCTACTCCTTCAAGCACGTGATGATCCAGAACGCCGCGCATGCGAGCCTCTTGCACAGCGAGCGTCGCAAGCTGCATTCCCGCATCGCCCAGGTGCTGGGGGAAATGTATCCGGAGAAGACCGAGCGCGAGCCGGAGCTGCTCGCCCATCACCTGACCGAATCAGGCCAGAGCGAGGGCGCCGCCAGCTTCTGGCTCAAGGCCGGCAAGCAGGCGGCCAAGAGCGGGGCCAATCTGGAGGCGATCGGCCATCTACGCCGGGGCTTGAGCGTCGTGCAGGCCAATGCGCGCATGCAGGGCGCCGACGAGATCGAGCTCGAGCTGCGCATCGCGCTCGGTAACGCGCTGATCGCGGCCAAGGGCTATGCGGTGCAGGAGGTCGAGGAGAACTACACCCGCGCGCTCGAGCTCGGTCAGCAGCTCGACGACGAGGAAAAGACCTTCGCCGCCACGCGTGGCCTCTGGGTGTGCCATTTCATCCGCGCCGACCTCACCCGCGCGCACGATCTCAGCGTCGAGCTGTTGAAGTTCGCCAAGCGCGAGCGGCTCAACGACCGGACCCACCCGGCGCAGCAGACCGGCTATCTGATCGAGGCGCACCGCTCGATCGCGATGACCATGCTCTATCGCGGCCGCTTTGCCGCGTCCCAGCATCATCTGCACCGCTGCATCAACCTCTACAGCCCCGACCTGCACTCCGATCTGATGGAGCGGCACGGCACCGATCCCGGCGTCGTCTCGCTGTCCTATCTCGGCTATCTCCTGTGGTTCCTCGGCCGGCCAGATGCCGCGCGCCAGCACAGCGAGCAGGCGATCCTGCATGCGGAGAAGATCCGCCATCCCTTCTCGCTCGCCTTCGCGCTCGTGTTCGGCGCCTATCTCTGCCAGCATCTGCGCGACATCGAGGGCACGCGCGACTACGCCAACCGCGCCATGATCATCGCCACCGAGCACAATTTCCTGCACTGGAAGCAGCAGGCCGCGATCCTGCGCGGCTGGGCGCTGGCGCAGCTCGGTGAGGCCGACGAAGGCATCAGCCAGATGCGCTTCGGCCTCGACGAATACGAGGCGATGGATTCCTGGCTCGCCGGCTGCTGGTTCCGCTGCCTGCTGGCGGAAGCCTATGCCAAGGTCGGGATGCGCGATGCCGCCTTGCGCGCGCTGGACGGCGCGCTCGCGACCGCGCGGCGGACCGGCGATCACTCCTACCTCGCCGAGGTCTATCGCCTGCAAGGCGAGATCACGCTGCTCGACCGTGACCCGGCCTCGGTGCAGGAGGCCGAGGATCTGTTCGCGCTGTCGCTGGAGACCGCGCGCAAGCAGGGCGCGCTGTCCTGGGAGCTTCGCACCGCCGTCAGCCTTGCGCGCCTGTCGCACGAGGCCGGCAAGCGCGAGCACGCAAGCCTCCTGCTGGTGCCGATCGTCGGCAAATTCAGCGAGGGCTTTTACACGCCGGACCTGAAGCAGGCGATGCAGCTCGTCAACGAGCTCGGTGCGGAAGTATCCGTGCGCGAACCGGCTGATCCCGTGCGATGAGTGACCTTGCCGCCGCGCGTGCGCGTTACGTCGCGATGATTGCCAAGCGCGAGCGGATTTCCTCACCGCGCTTGCTCGAAGCGCTGGCTGCCGTCCCGCGCGAGGATTTTCTCGCCAGAGGCCCTTGGCGTATCAAGAGCGAGGCGGCGCGCAGCTACCGGCTGACGCCAGATGCCGATCCGGTTCATCTCTATGACAATGTGCTGGTCGCGATCGACGCGCGCCGCAAGCTCGACACCGGGCTGCCGAGCCTGTGGGCGCATTTCGTCGATTTGCTCGAGGTCAAGGAGAAGGACCGTGTCGTGCAGATCGGCTGCGGGCTTGGCTATTTCTCGGCGGTGCTGTCGAAGATCGTCGGCCCAAAGGGCAGGGTGCATGCGATCGAATGCGACGAGCGGCTCGCGGCGCGGGCCGCGACCTATCTCCGCGCCTATGATAATGTCGCGGTCGTCCACGGCGACGGCTGCCGCGACATTGGCGAGCCGGCCGACGTGATCATCGTCCACGCCGGCTTCTCGCATCCGCATCCGCTCTGGCTGAAGTCGCTCCGCCCGCGCGGACGCCTTTTGGTGCCGTTGACCCAGCGCGACCGCGAAGGCGCCGCCCTCAAGATCACGCGCAAGGGCAAACGCTTCGAAGCCGAGGCGGTGCAGCAGATCCGGATCTTTCCCGGCCAGGGCCGAGGCGTGACTGCGCTCGACGACCGCGTCGCAGACTGGTGGCAGCGCGCCTCTGCCCTGGCCCCACTGCGCTTTCGCGGGATAGAGCAGGGGCTGCCGTCGGATGGCTAACGATTCGTTTCATTTTACCTTGATTGCGAATCCAAGTTTCCAATGTCTCGCACCGCTTGTATGACTGCGGCTCGATGGCCATTCGGGCGCGCTCCATGCATTCCGTTGCACTGCTGACTGCCAGCTATGCCAAGGATATCGAACGCTTTTCGCTGCTCAGCGAGAGCATCGACACCTGGCTGACGGGATACACGCGGCATTATGTTCTCGTTAACGATGAGGATGTGCCGCTGTTCGAACGGTTCGCGTCCGACAAGCGCGTCATCGTTCCGGCCTCGCGTTACTTGCCGAAATGGCTGTTCGCGCTGCCGCCGGCGCTTCAGTTCATCAGCAGCCGCAGGGTCTGGCTGTCGCTGCTGTCGTCGCCCGTGCACGGCTGGCACATCCAACAGATCCTGAAGATCGCCGGCGTCCTCAACGCGCCCGAGCAGCGCGTCTGCATCCTGGACTCGGACAATCTGTTCTTCCGCGAATTCGACGTCGGCCAGTATGCCGGCGGTGAGAAGACGCCGCTGTTCGTCACGCGCAAGGGGATCGACGCTGGTCACCCCTTGCATGTGCTGTGGCTGCGCACCGTCGACCAGCTCCTCGGCGTCAGGGACCGGTCCTTCCCCGCGGACGACTATGTCGGCAACGCGCTGGTCTGGGACAAGGACAGCGCGCGGGCGATGACCGCCGCCATCAAGTCGGCGACGGGCCTGAGCTGGGCGCTGGCGCTGTGCCGGAAGAAGAAGTTCTCCGAATACCTGCTTTACGGAAACTTCGTCGCGAACTCGCCGGAACATCTGGCGAGGCATCGGGTCACCGAGGACAGCATCGCCGTCTCGCACTGGGACGACACCCGCCTCGACCGCGCCGCGATCGAGGCGATGATGCGGGCCGCTTCGCCGGAGCAGGTCGCGCTGTGCATCCAGTCCTATTCGTCGACCTCGATCGACGACATCCGCGACGTGTTCCGCTTCAGTTCGCGCGATCGCCGCGCCCCGAGTCTTTCGCCGGATCACATCGGCGATGCGGCGGAATTCGAAGTGCCGAAGACCCTCAAACGTCCTTCGTGAACTTGCTGATCACGTCCATGAACGGTTTTGGCTTGAACTCGCCGTCGAGCGGCAGCGGACGGTTCGGCTGCTTGTCGGCGCGGGCGAAAACGCCGTTGATCCAGCTGTAGCGGTCCGAGAGACCCCAGGTCAGGATCGAGCGCACCGGCCCGCTGGTCGAGATCGCCGTCAGGAGATCATCGACGCGTTTGGCGACGATGGCATCGCGCTCCGCCGCATTTCCGGTTAGCTTCTGATCGTCGACGTCGAGCTCGGTGACGTAGACCTCGAGCCCCCACGCGCGCAGCTCGGTGACGAACTCGGCGAGGCCGTGCGTGTCGATCTCGAGCTCGGCATGCAGATGCGATTGCAATCCCACGGCATGCAGCGGCACGCCCTGGTCGAGCAGGTCCATGATCAGCGTGCGGTACGCCGCGCGCTTGGCGATGAACGAATCCTTCGCCGACTCGATGTCGTATTCGTTGATCGCGAGCTTGACGAAGGGATCGGCCGCGGCCGCCGTGCGGAAGGCCAGAGGGATCCAGCGCTCGCCGAGATGCTGCGTCCAGAACGTGTCGCGCCGGTCCTTCACACTGCGGGGATTGTCCAGGATCGGCTCGTTGACGACGTCCCACGACGTCAGCTTGTCCTTGTAATAGGACACGACGGTGCCGATGTGATCGACATAGGCGCGCTCGACGCCTTTGGCGTCCTTGATCTGCTTGGTCCAGTCCGGAATGTCGTGATACCAGGCGAGCGCGTGGCCGCGCATCGTCAGATCGTTCTTCTGCGCGAATTCATAGATGGCGTCGGCGCGTTCGAACGCGAATGTATGGGCATCCGGCCGCAGCATCGGCCATTTCAGCTCGAGCACCGGCACCACCTGGGTGCAATAGGTGCTGATGGCATCGCCAAGCCGCGGATCGGCTTGCAGGTCCCACAGTGTCGCGGCGGCGCCATAGCCGGGACGGCGCTGGGCGAACTTCGACGTCGGCGCGGCAGACGCCGACGCGCCCGCGACAAGGGACGCGGCACTGCCGAGGAGAAATTCGCGTCTGTCGAGCCTAGTCACGGCCGTCCTTTCGGAACCAACGCGCCATCGTACCAAGCGGCGCGTTGCGACGCCGGGGTTTTCCGTTGTTGGGTTAACCTTGTGGCGTTGTTCCAGTCTGGATCAGGGCTTTCGCCTCGCGGTCGCGAGAATCGCTTCGGCGAAAGGGCAAATTTAACGCTAACGGGCGAAAGCGGCGTCAAAACCTCATTCGCCGCCCGGTCTGCAGACTTATGTGACACTCTTGCGCGATGCTGCGGCGCGGTTCGTTCGCCCCGCCAAGATCCCGTTAAGGCCCATTGATTGACGGCCGTCATCATCGCAACGGTCCCGCATGCTGAACCGCCATTTCTCGATCTATCTCGTCGCCTATATCCTGCCCGCGGCGGTGGGCTTCTTCGCCGTCACGGCCTACACGCGGCTGCTGACGCCCGCGGAGTACGGCGTCTATGTCGTTGGCATCAGCCTTGCCGGCATTCTGGGCGCGATCTTCTTCGCCTGGATTAAGCTGTCGGTGTCGCGCTATCAGGCGATGTCGGCGGAGGTGGATTTCCGCGGCACGGCGATGGTCGCCTTCGCACTGACGGCGGCGGTGCTCTGCGCCACCACGCCGCTGGTGTTCCTGTTCCGCAGCGATCTCAGCGCCGAGCTGCTGCTGGCCAGCATGTTCGTCGCGATCATGGCCAATGCAGTCGATGTCGGCCAGGAGTTCGAGCGTGCCAAGCTGCGCCCCTATCGGTTCGCCGCGATCTCGATCGTGCGCAGCATCTCCAGCGTCGGCTTCGGCCTCGTCGGCATCTGGCTCGGTTGGGGCGGCCTCGGCCTGCTTGCGGCCTTTGGCCTCGGCTCGCTCACCGGCATCATTCTCAACCTCGTCGGCGACCGCAGCAAGATCGCGCGCTTTCAGCGCACCCAGTTCATGCAGCTGGCGCGCTACGGCCTGCCGCTGACGCTGGCCGGACTGTCCGTCGCGGTCTATTCGGCCTGCGACCGGCTCATTGTGGCTTATCTGCTCGGCAAGGACGCGGCTGGCATCTTCGGTGTCGCCGCCGATCTGCCGCGCCAGTTCATGGTCATGATCGCCTCCAGCGTCGCCGCGGCGACCGTACCGCTGGTGTTCCGGTCGCTGTCCGAGAACAGCAAGGAGACGACGCGGGAGCGACTGACCGAAAGTCTCGAGCTGCTGCTCGTCGTCGTCGCGCCGGTCGCGGTCTGGCTTGCGCTCGCGGCCGACCAGGTCGCCGGCACGCTCGTCGGCGTCGACTTCCGCGCCGGCGTGTCGGCGCTGCTGCCGACCCTCGTGCTCGCGCGCTTCTTCGGCATCGCCAACCAGTTCTATGTCCAGATCAGCTTTCAGCTCGCCGAGCGGCCGTTCATGCTGGCGGCGCAGTCCTTCCTCACGCTCGTTCTGAGCGTGCTGCTGATGTTCGTCCTGGTCGCCGGCTACGGCCTTTACGGTGCGGCGCTGGCGACGCTCGCGACCGAAGCCATCGGCTTCCTGGTCGCCGTCGTGCTGATGCACCGCGCCCATCCGGTCCCGTTCGATCTCAACCGCCTCGCCGGCGTTGCCGCTTCCGCCGCCGTGATGGCGGCTGCAATCCTGGTCGCGCGATCGCAAGCCGGCGGCACTGGTCTCGTGTCGCTCATCATCGTCAGTCTTACCGGCGGCCTTGCCTATGCCGCGACGGCCTGGCTGCTGAACGTCGCCAATGTCCGGACGCTGTCGCTGCGCTTCGCGCGCACGTTCAACCGGAAAGCGCTGGGCGTCTAGCCGGGCGCATCACACCCGGAGGCAGGTCTGACGCATGCGGCGATATGTGATCCGGATTGCGATCTTCGGTCTGCTCGGTCCCGCAGCAACGTATCTCGGCCTCTATTTGCTTGTGAGACATGCCGAGAGGTGGTGGTGGCCGCAGCCTGCGATCTATCTCGTCGAACTGCCGCCATTTCTTCTTTGCGCCGTCATTGACGGCGCGCTGAAGGATGCGCGCGCCTGGGAGCGTGCGGTCATCGCCGGGTTCAGCGCGCTCGTCGCATCGAGCCTGGCATTGGCCATTGCCTATGGAGGGCTCAGAGCCTGGACGCTCGGCTTGGTCGCGCCGTTCGCGGCGGTTGCCTGCTCCATTCTGGCGACAGGGACGGATGTGACGGGCAGCACGGATCCGATCGACCGGCTCTAGGTGGCGAGCATCTTCCGCGGTACCGCCGTCCGCCGCATGCGAGTTTCCCCTTGCGTTCTATTCCTTGTCACGGAATGCTGCGGACGAGCCGGGCCAGCCACGCCACATTTCATAGCGGCGGCCCGAGCCATGTCGTTAGCGCTTGAAAAGCAAAGTTCGTTCTGCTCATTAGGGTTTAGAAAATGCGCTGCAACATGCGCAAAAAGCCCATCGACTAAAGTCGATAGCCAGCGAGGAAACAAACAATGCGCAAGCTCACTTTGGCCATTGCCGTGATCGCCCCGATGCTCGGTCAACCAGCTTCGGCTGAGGACACCATCAAGATCGGCTATATCGATCCGCTCTCCGGCGGCGGCGCCAGCGTCGGCGAGGGTGGTTTGAAGACCTTCCAGTATCTCGCCGACGAGCTCAACGCCAAGGGCGGCATCCTCGGCAAGAAGATCGAGATCATCCCGCTCGACAACAAGACCAATCCGCAGGAGAGCCTGGTGCAGGCCCAGAAGGCGATCGACGCCGGGGTGCGTTACATCACGCAAGGCAACGGCTCGTCCGTCGCCGCGGCGCTCTCGGACTTCGTCACCAAGAACAACTCGCGCAATCCCGGCAAGGAGGTCCTGTACTTCAACTACGCCGCCGTCGATCCGAGCCTGACCAACGAGAAGTGCAGCTATTGGCATTTCCGCTGGGATGCGAGCTCCGACATCAAGATGGAGGCGCTCACCAACTACATGAAGGACGCGCCGTCGATCAAAAAGGTGTACCTGATCAACCAGGACTATTCGTTCGGCCAGTCTGTCCGCACCGATGCGCGCAAGATGCTGGGTGCGAAGCGGCCCGACATCCAGATCGTCGGTGACGAGCTGCATCCGCTGCTGAAGGTCACGGATTTCTCGCCGTACATCGCCAAGATCAAGGCCTCCGGCGCCGATAGCGTCGTCACCGGAAATTGGGGCCAGGATTTTGCGCTGCTGCTCAAGGCCGCGGCTGATGCCGGTCTGAAGGTCAACTGGTATACTTATTATGCCGGCGGAGCCGGCGGCCCCACTGCCGTCAAGCAGACCGGTCTGGATCATCAGGTGTTCCAGATCACCGAAGGCTTTGCGAATTCCGGCAACAAGGCTGCGATGGACTACGAGAAGGCGTTCCGCGCCAAGGTCAATCTGTCGCTGTGGTATCCGCGCGCAGTCAACGAGATGCGCATGTTCAAGGCGGCGGCCGAGAAGGCCAATTCGATCGACCCCGTGAAGATGGCGGCGGCGCTCGAGGACCTGAAGTTCGAGGTCCTCGACGGCGGCCAGGGCATCATGCGCAAGGACGACCATCAGTTCCTGCAGCCGATCTACATCTCCTCCTTCGGCAAGCTGACCGAGAGCGAGCCGTTCGACGAGGAGAGCACCGGTTGGGGCTGGCATCTGGTCTCGAAGATCGACACGCCGCAGGCCATGGTCTCCACGACCTGCAAGATGGCGCGGCCGTAATCACTGAGCTTGTCGTTGTCCCGCGGTCATCATGGGCCGCGGGTTGACGGCAGCAGGACTGTGTTTGATTGGTCGATGTTCACCGGGGCCATCAGGCCCCGGATATCCATGAGTGCGCTGTGCTTGAACTCATTGTCATTTCGACCCTGAACGGCGTGCTGTTCGGCATGCTGCTCTTCCTGTTGTCGAGCGGGCTCACCGTCATCTTCAGCATGATGGGCGTGCTCAACTTCGCCCATGCCAGCTTTTACATGCTCGGCGCCTTCTTCGGCTTCCAGCTCACCAAGTGGTCCGGCTTCTGGCCGGCGCTGGTGCTGGCGCCGCTGCTGGTCGGCGCCATTGGCATGGCCGTGGAGCGTTACGGCCTGCGCAACACCCACAAGCACGGCCATGTCGCGGAACTGCTGCTGACCTTCGGCCTTGCGTTCGCGATCGAAGAGATCGTGTCGATGATCTGGGGCAAGAGTCCGGTCGATTACCGCGTCCCCACGCTGCTCGACTTCCCGGCCTTCACGGTGTTCTCGACCAACTACCCCGCCTACAAGATCTTCATGCTGGCCGTGTCGGTCGTGATCTTCGTCGCGCTGCTGATCGTGCTCAAGCGCACCCGCGTCGGCCTGATCGTGCAGGCGGCGCTGACGCATCCGCACATGGTCGGGCATCTCGGCCACAATGTCGGCCGTGTGTTCATGGTCGTGTTCGGCGTCGGCAGCGCGCTCGCCGGCCTTGCCGGCGTCATCGCGGGACCGGCCCTGGTGACGCAGTCCGACATGGCCGCGGCGCTCGGACCGATCCTGTTCGTGGTCATCGTGTTCGGTGGCCTCGGCTCCTTGCCCGGCGCCTTCATCGCTTCGCTGGTCATCGGCCTGGTGCAGACCTTTGCAGTGGCGCTGAACGGCTCGCTCGCCAGCGCGTTCGGTCCGCTCGATCCGTCGGCGGGGCCGTCCGTCCTCACCGACGTCTGGAACGTCACGATCGCCCAGGTCGCGCCGATCGTGCCTTATCTTCTGCTGGTGATCATTCTGATCGTACGCCCCATGGGCCTGATGGGGACGCGCGAGTCATGACCACCACGAATACGTCGACATCCAAGATTGCAGACAAGCCCGCCGGCGACGGAATGCGCTTCTACGGCGTCTGGCTGATCGGCATTGCCGCACTGATCGTGCTGCCGATGGTCTTCTCCTCCGGCGGCTCGCTGACGTCGTTCAGCCTGATCGGCATCGCGATCGTGTTCGCGCTGTCCTACAACATCCTGCTCGGCCAGACCGGCCTCTTGTCATTCGGCCATGCCGTGCATTACGGCCTCGGCGGTTTTGCCGCCTGCCACATGATGAATGCCGTGGTCTCGCACGGCTGGCCGATCCCGCTGCCGTTCATTCCGTTGTTCGGCGGGCTCGGCGGCCTGGTCTTTGCGATCATCATCGGCTGGGTGATGACCAAACGCGCCGGCACCGTGTTCGCGATGATCTCGCTCGGCATCGGCGAGCTGGTGGCGTCGTCCTCGCTGATCCTGCGCTCCGTGTTCGGCGGCGAGTCCGGCATCACCACGGACCGCACCGCGCTGCCAAAAATGTTCGGCTGGTCGTTCGGGCCGCAGCTTCAGGTCTACTACCTCATCGCGTTCTGGCTCGTGCTGTCGGCGATCGCGATGTACGCGCTGACCCGGACGCCGCTAGGGCGGATCAGCAATGCCGTCCGCGACAATCCGGAGCGCGTCCAGTTCATTGGCTACGATCCCCACGTCGTCCGCTATCTCGCCTTCTGCTTTGCCGGATTCTTTGCCGGTGTTGCGGGCGGGCTTGCCGCGATCAATTTCGAGATCGCCAACTCCGCCTATCTCGGCGCGATCCAGTCCGGCCTCGTGCTGTTCTCCACCTTCATCGGCGGCACTGCCTATTTCTTCGGCCCGATCCTCGGCGCGATCCTGGTGACTTATCTGCAGCTCGGACTGACCAGTGTCACCAGCGTGTGGCAGCTCTATTTCGGCATCATCTTCATCGGCATCGTGATGTTCTCGCCGGGCGGTATCGCGGGCCTCGTGATGATGCACCGGCCGCTGGTTCGCGCCGGAACGCTGTGGACGGTGATCCCGTCCTATCTCGTCGCCGTTGTGCCGACCGTGGCGCTCGCCTGCGGCGTCATTCTCACGATCGAGACCATCGCGCGCTATTCGGGCGGGGACGTCATCAACCTGTTCGGGATCGGCTTCAGGCCGACATCGCCGGTGACCTGGGTCGCTGCCGCGGTTCTCGTGATCGGCGGCGCCTTCGTCGCGCGGCTGACCTGGCGGCGGATCGCGGATGCGTGGGACAGGGCTGCCACGGTCGCCCGCGACCGGGGGTATTTGGCATGACCGTAGCGATCGAAGTCCGCGCCGTCGAAAAGCGCTTCGGCAATGTCGGCATCATCCGCGACCTCAATCTCAGCGTCGCCCAAGGTGAGCGTCACGCCATCATCGGCCCGAATGGCGCCGGCAAGTCCACGACGTTCAACCTGATCAGCGGGCACATCAAGCCGACCTCGGGCGAGGTGATGCTGAATGGCGACCTGATCTCGGGCCTGAGGCCCTTCGAGATCAACCGGCGCGGCCTGTCGCGCTCGTTCCAGGTGACCAACGTATTTGCCCGGATGTCGGTCTGGGAGAACGTCCGCTGCGCCGTGCTGTGGGCGACGGGGCATCGCTACGCGTTCTGGAAGAACGTCGACCACCTGCCAGAGGTGCGCGAGCGCACCGCGCAGATCCTGGATGACATCCATCTGACGCATCGGCGCGACGTTCCGGCTGGGCTGCTCACCTACGCCGAGCAGCGCGAGCTCGAGATCGGCATCACCATCGCGAGCGGCGCCACGGTCGTCATGCTGGACGAGCCGACCGCCGGCATGAGCCATGCCGAAACCGATCGCGCGGTGTCGCTGATCCGCCGGCTGACCGAAGGCAAGACCCTCGTCATCGTCGAGCACGACATGAGCGTCGTGTTTGGTCTGGCCGATCGCATCTCGGTGCTGGTCTACGGCCACATCATCGCCTCGGGTACACCGGAAGAGATCCGGCGCGACCCGAAGGTCAAGGAAGCCTATCTCGGCGAGGAAGCGCACTGATGCTCGAGGTCAGGGATCTCCACGCCTATTACGGCAAGAGCCACATCCTCCAGGGTGTCGATCTCGACGTCGCCGCCGGCGAGGTCGTGAGCCTGCTCGGCCGCAACGGCGTCGGCCGCTCCACCACGGTCAAGGCGATCATGGGCGAGGTCGCGCCGCAGGGCACGATCCGCTTCAAGGGCAAGGACATCGCAGGGCTTCCCAGCTACAAGATCGCGCGGCTCGGCCTCGGCTATGTGCCTGAGCATCGCGATATCTTTCCGAGCCTGACGGTTCGCCAGAACTTGTTGCTCGGGGTCAAGGACACGCGCCGTCCCGGCAAGTGGCGGCTGCAGGACATGCTCGACATGTTTCCCAATCTCGCCGCGCGTGCCGACACGGCCGCGGGCGTGCTGTCGGGCGGCGAGAAGCAGATGCTCACGACCTGCCGCACGCTGATGGGCGATCCGGATCTCATCATGATCGACGAGCCGACCGAAGGCCTCGCGCCGCTGATCGTGCAGCAGGTCGGCGATCTCATCGCGCGTATCGCGGAGGCCGGTGTCGCGATCCTGCTTGTCGAGCAGAAGCTGTCGATCGCGATGCGGATTTCGAAGCGCGTCTACATCATGGGCCACGGCCGCGTCGTGTTCGAGGGCACGCCCGACGAGCTCAAAGCCAACGCCGCGGTGCGGCAAGAGTGGCTCGAAGTCTGACGCTCACAGGGCGGACATCCGTTCGCGTGCCGATCCGCCCGCACCCCGGCTGCCTGGCAGCCATGTGACACAGCTCTGTGTGATGACCGTCACATCCTGCCGTCTCCGGCTGGCCTAGCGTAGGTCCGTTCATCTTCGCCCCGGTTCTGGTCATGACCGCCACCGACTTTGCTGCCGTTTTGCGCAAGCTGGGTCTTGCCGCCGCGCTCATCTGCGCGCTCCTCAGCCTCACCGTGTTCGCCGTGCTGCTGATCATGCAGCATGAGCCGGCCGCGCAGGCCGCAGTGCGCGCGTTGCCGCTCATGGTCTTTGCGCTATTCGGCCTGTTCGGCGCCGCAATGACCCGGCTGATCGGGCGCCGGACCCATTAGCCGGACATTCTGCCGCAGTGATTCCCCAGCCCCGGATCAGCCCCGGCCCCGGGCCATCTTCCGCCTTTCCGGGCCGTCGTATATGAGAGATTTGCCGCCGGACCGGTCCGAATATCGCCAGATACGGAACGCAAGGTGGCTGCGAATTCTTAATCCAAAGATCGCAATCTGACATGCGATCGACACACGGACGCGGACTGGACCGGGGTATGGGCATGAAAGACCTGATGACGACGGCGCAATCCACGATGGCGACGCGGCGTTGGCGGACCTCCGGACTTGTTGCGCTCGCGACGATCGCCGCCCTGACCGGGCTGACCGCCAGCGCCGAAGCGGCCAAGCAGGCCCGCCAGGCGGCCGAGGCGGTGGCGCCGCGCGAGGCCGGCGAGCCGATCATGGCGATCGTGTCGATCAAGAGCCAGCAGGTCATCTTCTACGATGCCGACGGCTGGATCCTGCGTGCTCCCGTGTCGACCGGTACCACCGGACGGGAGACGCCGGCCGGCGTCTTCGCCATCATCGAGAAGGACAAGGACCATCACTCGACCATGTATGACGATGCCTGGATGCCGAACATGCAGCGCATCACCTGGAACGGCATCGCGCTGCATGGCGGGCCGCTGCCCGGCTATGCCGCCTCGCACGGCTGCGTGCGCATGCCGTTCAACTTCGCCGAGGGCCTGTTCGACAAGACCAACATCGGAATGCGGGTGATCATCTCGCCGAACGATGCGGCCCCGGTCGATTTCTCCCATCCCTCGCTGTTCGTCCCGAAGCCGGAGGCCATCGCGGCGGCCCCTGGCCGTATCGGCAAGCTCTCGGCTGAAGCCGAGGAGGCGACGCGTGCTGCTGACGAGACCAAGAAGGCAGCGGCTGCGGCGGCGAAAGAGGCGCAATCGCTTCCGGCGACGCTGCGCAAGCTGGAGCAGCAGAAGACCCGCACTGATGCCGAGAACGCCTATGCCGACAAGCTGCTTGCGAATGCCAAGACCGACCAGGCCAAGGCAAAGGCCGAGGAGCTGAAGCAGAAGGCGGCCGCCAAGGCGGCGGACGCGGCAACCCAGCTCGATGCCGCCAAGGCCGCGGCGCAGCCGAAGCGCGATGCCGTCGCCGCCACCAAGGAAGCCGCGAAGGTTGCGGCGACCAGGAAGGCCGATGCCGTGAAGGCGGCACTGGACGCAAAGCTCGCGCTCGAGCCGGTCTCGGTCTACATCAGCCGCTCGACGCAGAAACTCTATGTGCGGCGGAACACGCACAAGCCGGCGCCGGACGGCGGCGGCGAGGTGTTCGACACCAGCATCGAGGTCCCCGTCACGATCCGTAATCCGGACCAGCCGCTCGGCACGCACATCTTCACGGCGATGGCGAAGAACGACACCGGCCTGCGCTGGAGCATGGTCACGATCGACGACGGCGACAATGCCAGGAGCGCGCTCGACCGCATCACCATCCCGCAGGAAGTGTGGGATCGCATCGGGCCGACTGCCTTGCCGCGCTCGTCGATCATCATCTCGGACGAGCCGCTGAGCAGCGAGACCAACTACCGCACCGAGTTCGTCGCGGTGCTGAGCAACCATCCGCAGGGCGGCTTCATCACCCGCAAGCCGACCGCGCCGCCGATGGCCGTTGCCAGCGATGACGGCTACTGGGACAATGGCGGCAACGGCTTTGGCTTCTTCTTCCAGCAGCCGAACCCGCAGCAGCCCGTCAATCCGCGTCGCCGCGGCCAGTACCAATATTATCAGCCGGCGCAGCCGATGCCGCGGAGCTTCTGGTAGGAGAGCGCTCTAAAGCATGATCCGGAAAAGTGCGAAGCGGTTTTTCGGAAAGATCATGCGTAAACAACAACTGAAAGCGCGATGATGATTTATCCAAATCTCATCGCGCTTCAGGGTGACCCCGTCGACATGCCCTGCAGCTGTCGAAGCGGATTGAGCGGGCCAAGCGGGATCAGCTCGAACCGCATGAGATGCGCTTCGCCCAAGGGCAGCTTTTCGAGCATGTCGTGAGCCGCCGCGACATCCGTGACGTTCAGGATGAACGCGACGCCGACGCGATCCTGCAGCGAGTACCACTGGTCGATCTTGCCCTCGAGATAGAGCTTCACCGTCTCCCGCACTTCCTTCGGCAGGATGGCGCGCGCGGCGGCGGCGTCGGCGCCGGGGCTGATCGTGCCGATCGCGAGAATTCGGGTGGTTGGCGTCGGCGGCGTGGGTGACTGCGCGCGTCCCGGGACCGCGGACACCAGGCAGAGGACGAAAGTCACCAAGGCGGCAGCGAGTGTAGGTTTCATTCGAGTTCTCCTTGCCCTGAGGTTTACGCTGTTCAACTACATAGGCTGCGTCGTGCTGCATCGCCGCCGGCGCGCGGCGGCGATGCAGGCTCGAACTTCAGGCGCAGGTCCAGCGCATTGTCACTTGCCTTGATTCACTTGCCTTGGATCAGAAGACCCAGCGGCGCGAGCGGGCCGACCGGCATCAGCTCGTAGGTGCAGAAGCCGTCAGTCACGAGCGGCAGTGCGTCCACGGTCGCCTTAGCCTGTTCGACGGACTCGGCGTTCATCAGGAAGACCACGCCGGGCTTGTCCTGGCGAAACCAGAACTGCTCGATCTTCCCGTCGAGATACAGCTTGAGCGTAGCCGGGACTTCCCGCGGCATGATCTGCTGCCGCTGCTCCGGCGTCGGCGCTTTGGTGATGTTGCCGATGGCGATGACTTTCATGGGGCTCTCCTTTTGGATGGTGTTCGTCAAAGGACGGCGTCCGGTCCGAAGGCCCTGCAGAGAGGGGCGAAAGCGCCAACTTTGGAGGCATTTGCGCCATCGATAATCGCGTCGATCATCCGCAAAAGCGTTGTTTTCTCAGATCGCTACGACTATCTCTCGTTCGCGGTGTGGGCCTCGGACCGAGCGCCGATGGGGAGTAGGCTAGGCCGCCCTCCGCACGAGCGGTATTGTCGTAAACGACAACTTTGAGAGCATTTCCGCCATGCGCATCGCGTTGCTCGCCCTCGAGGGATTTTGGGACACCGGGCTGACCGTGACGCTCGATGCATTCACGATCGCCAACAACTTCGCAGCCGCCCAGGCGGGCGGCGCACCCCATTTTGACGTGTCGATCGTTGGCGTGCGGAGGAAGGTCCGCTCCGGGCAGGGCTTTGCGCTCCCGGTCAAATCCGTGACGCCCGACCTGAAGCCGGACTGGGTCATCGTGCCGGCGTTGAATACGAGCCGGCCGGAACAATTGATTCCGGCGCTCGGCCGTCGCGACGTCAGGCAGGCGGTGGGGCAGCTTCAGTCCTGGTACGCCAATGGTGCGCGCATCGCTGCATCCTGCATCGGGACGTTCGTTCTTGCCGAGGCGGGGCTGCTCGATGGACAGGGAGCGACGACCACGTGGTGGCTGTCACCGCTGTTCCGTCAGCGTTACCCGAATGTCAGGCTCGATGAGAAACGCATGCTGGTGACATCGGATCGCGTCGTCACGGCGGGCGCCGCCATGGGACATCTCGATCTCGCATTGTGGTTCATACGTCAGGCCAGCCCCGAGCTTGCCGGCGTCGTGTCGCGCTACTTGCTGGCCGACCTGCGCTCTTTGCAGGCGCCGTTCATCATTCCCAATCATCTCGCGCAGGCCGATCCGCTCATCCAGCGTTTCGAACGCTGGGCGCGTGGGCATTTGAAGCAGGGGTTTTCGTTGCAGGAGGCCGCCAGCGCGCTCGCGACCAGCGCGCGAACCTTGCAGCGCCGCTGCGAGGCGGTGCTCGGCAAGTCTCCGCTGTCCTACTTCCAGGACCTCAGGGTCGAGCGCGCACAGTCGCTGCTGCATGGCAGCGGTCTCGACGTCGATGCGATCGCCGCCGAGGTCGGCTATGAGGACGGCGCGACGCTCCGAACACTCTTGCGGGAACGTCTCGGACGCGGCGTGCGCGAGCTTCGCGCGAACCTGCGCTGACCGTCCGCGGCTACGGCCGCGCTTCGATCACGATCGCCTGGATCTTGCCGTCGATTGCGCCGGAGCCGTGGCGCGACCGAAGTTCCTCGGCAACGAGATCCGTCGCGGCCTGAAGCTTGCTGGCATCCCTGGCCTCGATCTCGCTGCGCAGCGGCGTGCCCTGGCAGAGCGCGATCGCGACATAGTCCGCCGACGGTGCATGGCTGATTTCAGTTCGCGTTTCGATCGAGATATCGCGGAAGCCGGCACGCTCGAGGTCGAATCTGATCAGCGCCTTGTCATGATAGCCGTGCGGCGTCCGGCTCATGAAACGGGGCGGATCATCGGGAAACATCCTGGCGAGCGCGATCGTTGCTTCGTCGCTGAGCACATTGTCCTCGATGCGGTCCCAGACGTTGAACACGAATGTGCCGTCGCTCTTCAGGACACGCTTCACTTCGCCGTAGGCCTTGACGCGGTCCGGAAAGAACATGGCGCCGAACTGGCAGCAGACCACGTCGAATTCGGCGTCGCCAAAGGGCAGCGCCATGCCGTCCGCCTGGCGCCAGGTGATGCGGTCATCGTCGCCTTGCCGCTGCGCCGCGACCGTGAGCATCGGCTCGTTGAGATCGGTCGCGACATAACGGACGCCGTGCGGCAATGCCGCCGCCACCGCGCGCGTCACTGCGCCGGTGCCGGCCGCGATCTCGAGCAGCACGGAAGGCGAGCGCGCCGCGATGCGCCTTGCGATGTCTTCCGCGTAAACGGAGAAGATCATCGGGACCAGATATTCGTCGTAGATTTTTGGGATCGAGCCGGCGAAAACCTTGTCAGTGCTGGACATGCTTGCCTCGCTGAAGGTTCGGACGCGAGGCTAATGTTAGCACAGCTCCCCGTCTACCGCGCCAGCAGCACGGTGACCCCGCCGGCGATAAGCGCCTACGATTTCGTGACGACTTCGCGGATCGGCCGCGTGCCGTCCCAGTTTGCCGCCGCCTGCCGGACTTTTTCGAAGAACGGCCCCTTGGTGCCGCTGATGTCGGAGATCTCGATGATCGTTCCCGGGTGCGCCTGTGTATCGAAATAGGCAAAGCGTCCCTTGTCGCCGCCGATCTGACCCTCATGGCCGATCCTGTAGCCGAGCCCGATCGCCTTGTCGTAGAGCGACTGGTAGTCATGGCTCCAGTAGGACATGTGCTGCAGCCCCTCGTGGCCGGCGTCGAGGAACTCCTTGTACAGCGAGGGCGCGTCGTTGCGCTGCTGGATCAGCTCGATCTGGAGATCACCTGAGTTCGCCAGCGCAATGCTCATCTCGACCGCGGAGTCCTGTCCGCGATGACGGAACCAGTCGGTCTTGACGCGGTCCATGTAGTACCAGGGGCCGACGCCCATCACCTCAATCCAGTGTTTCATCGCGGCCTGGATGTCCCGCACCATATATCCGTTCTGGCGCACCGCGCCGAAGATGCGGCTCATGCCCGCGCTCCTCTTGTCTATCTAATCACTTCACCTCGATGCCGGCGTCCTTGGCAACCTGCTTCCAGGCCGCTATGTCGCGGGCGTTGATGTCGCGCTGCTCGTCGCCCGGGACGAATTGCGGCGTGATGCCGAGCCCCAAAAGCTTTTCCTTCACCTCGGCATCGCCGAGCGCGTCCTTGAGCGCCGCCGACAGCTTCGCGGCGATCGGCGGCGCGAGGCCCGCGGGCGCATACATCGCCCAGGACAGGCTGCGATCGAACGGCACGCCCTGCTCCTGGTAGGTCGCAACGTCCGGCAGGCTCGGCGAGCGCTCGCCGCAGGCAGCCAGCGCCTTGATCGAACCGTCCTTCACCAGCGGCGTCGCGGTCGCCATGTCGAGCGTCGCCAGCGAGATGTGGCCGCCGAGCAAATCGCCCGCGAGCTTGGCGATGCCGTTGAACGGCACGTGCTCCATCTTGATGCCGGTCTGCTGCATCAGGATTTCCGCGCAAAACTGCCCGGTCGAGCCGATGCCCCAGCTGCCGTACTGGATCGGCTCGCCCTTCCTGGCGAGCGCAATCAGGCCCTTGATGTCGTTGGCGGCAAAATCCTTGGTCGCCACCAGCATGATCGCAGAGACGCCGATGCGGCCGATGGTCGTAAAATCCTTGATCGAATCGTAGGGCAGCTTGGGATAGATCGCGGGTGCCAGCACATGCGTGGTCATGCCGCCGACGGTGATGGTGTAGCCGTCATTCGCTGAGGTCGCGACCATCTGCGTGCCGAGCGTGCCGGCCGCGCCGGTGTGGTTCTCGATATAGATGCTCTGGCCGAGCGTCTTGCCCATCTTGTCGGCGAGCAGACGGCCGATCACGTCGCCGCCACCGCCGGCCGCGTAAGGCAGCAACATGCGGATCTTGCGGGTGGGGTAAGCGGCAGGGTCTTCGGCGTGCGACGGCAGCGCCATCGACAGCAATGCGAGAAACGAAAGCGTGACGGTGCGCAGCATCATGATGGCATTCCCCTAATCCTCGAAACGAAATCTGTAGGCGTCGCCGTACCGGATCACGCGGCCCGCGGTCGGCGCCGGAAAATGGCCGGTGAGCAGATAGCTTGGCGTGTCCGCAAGCTCCTTCAGTAGCGCCACCCGCGTCGCGACCGCGGCGGCCGGATCGACGTCGGCGGCGTTCGACAGCCACGGCGCGGCGCACTGGATTGGATGATGGATCACGTCGCCCGACATCACCGCATGATCGTGACCGCCATTGAGATGGATCTGCATGTTGCCGGCGGTGTGGCCGGGCGCCGGCGCGAAGCGCAAGGCGGCGTCTCGGTCGTGGAACAGGCGATGATCGGTCTCGACGAGCTCGGCGAGGCCCGCCGCGACCACCGGCAGCACGGAATCCTCGAACGAGCCGTGATTGACCGGACTCCTCGGCGCGGCATTGTGTGCGGTCTCGAAATGCCGGTACTCCTCGCGCCCCATCAGATAGCGCGCATTGGGGAAGGTCGGCACCCAGCGCCCGTCGAGGAGGCGCGTGTTCCAGCCGACGTGATCGACGTGCAGATGCGTGCACATCACGAAGTCGACCTGTTCGGGCTTCACACCCAGCGCCCGCATGTTCTCCAGATAAGGCTGGTTCAGATTGTTCCACGCCGGTACGCGCGGCCGCTTCTTGTAATTGCCACAGCAGGTATCGACGATCGCGGTCCAGCGCGGCGTGCGCACGAGGTAGGAGTGATGGCTGAGAATGAAGCGGCCGGTCTCCGGCTCGATATAGCGGTGATCGAGCCAGCTCCGGTTCTCCGCGATCACCTCGTCGGTGACGTTGGCGAACAGCCAGGTCTTGTCGAAGGCGAGCGAAGGGATCTCGCTGACGAGATCGACCCGCATGCTGCCGATCTTCACCTGTCGCATGCTTCAGTTCTTCAGGAGGTCGCCGAACGGCACCCAGCGCGAGCCGTCGAACCGGATCAGCTGCAGGCTCATCATCGGCGTGTAGTGCTCCGGCGAATTGTTCACAGCGGTGCCGTTGATCAGCATCGGCAGGTGCACGTCCCTGAGTGACGTCGCCTGCTTCATCACATTGGCGCGGGTGAGGTCGTTGCCGGAGGCCTTCAGCACCGTCACCAGTGTCTGCGCAATGGTGTAGCCGTAGACGTTGAGCCAGTCGTACTTGTTCGCCTCCGGCAGGCACTTGTCCATGAACGCCAGCCATTCCTTGTAGCCGGGGTCGTCCTTGTTGGCGGGATCGGTGGCGTCCTTCAGATACTGGCTGGAGATGACGTCGGTGGAATTGTCCTTGCCGGCCGGCTCCAGCACGCCGCTGATCGAGGCCGAGACGTTGGAGATGATGGTCGTCGGCTTCCAGCCGATCTCGCCGATCTTGCGGATCGCCTGCGCGGCAAATTTCGGCGTCGCCGCGACGAGCACGACGTCGGCGCCCGCGGTCCTGAGTTGCAGGATCTGGGTGTCGACGGTCGGCGCCGAGGTCTCATACGCCGCGCGGGCGACGATGGCCTCGCCGCCGCCGAGCCCTTCCTCCAGCGCCTTCAGATAGTCCTTGCCGAGATCGTCGTTCTGGTAGAGCACGCCGATCTTCGCGTTGGCGTGGCTCGTCTTGATGTATTTGGCGTAGGCGATCGCCTCGTCGCGATAGGTCGGCTGCCAGCCGACGGTCCAGGGGAAATTCTTGGGATCGTCCCACTTCGCCGCGCCTGAGCCCAGGAAGAGCTGCGGCACCTTGCGGTCGTTGAGATATTTGTGAACGGCGCTGTTGGTCGGCGTACCGACACCGCCGAAGATCAGCAGCACCTCGTCGCTCTCGACCAGCTTGCGCGTCTGCTCCACCGTCTTCGGCGGGCTGTAGGCATCGTCGGCGATGATCATCTGGATGCGCCGCCCGTTGACGCCGCCCTCGTCGTTCACCTTGCGGAAATAGGCTTCCGCAGATTTTGCGATCTGGGCGAAGGCCGACACCGGCCCGCTCAGCGGCGCGGTCGTGCCGATCTTGATGGTCTTGTCGTCGGCACCGGGATCGTATTTCGCGGTTTGAGCAGAGGCGGTGCTGGCCGCGAGCAACGGCAACAGGATGCAGGCCGCGGACAAGCGAAGGCGGGCAAGGCGCGCCATGGGTCGTCTCCCCAAATTTGCTCTCCGCCTCTCATTGGAGCGGAGTTGAAACGCGAGAACGTTGCCCTTGCGGGCCACGATCGCTGCCGCCAGACTGGCGAGACGAACGATCGTTCGTACGGTTGACTAGCGAACGATCGTTCGTTAGTCAAGCCGTCATGGCTGTCCATACCTCCAGCGCGGCGGAAGCGGCTGCGCCCTCGACCCGCGAGCGCATCCTCTCCGAAGCGCTGAATTTGTTCGCGCAAAGCGGCTATGGCGGCGCCTCGATGCGCGAGCTGGCGCGCCGCGTCGGCATCCGCGAGAGCAGCCTCTACAATCATTTTTCCGGCAAGGCGGCGATCCTGGAAGCGATCGTCAGCGAGCACGGCCCGGCAAGCTCGGCGAGCCGGCTGGAAGAAGTGCGCTACAAGCAGCTGGCGCGCCAGCCTGCCGCGTTCTGCCGGCAGTTCGCGCTCGACCTCGTCGAGCAATGGTCCGATCCGCGCGAGCACCAGTTCCAGAAGGTCATCACCGCCGAGCGTAACCGCGTGCCCGGCATCCGCGCCAAATTCGCCGACCATTTCTATGCGCGCGAGCAGAGCATGATGACGGATTATTTCCGCGGCTTTGCGCTCGCCGGCCTGATCTCGACCACCGATCCGCGCGAGACCGCGCGGCTGTTCGCCGCCGGTCTGATCTATATCCGCCTCGAGCATTACGTGATGGGCGCGGCGCCCTCGCCGCGGCCGAAGGTGATCGAGGCGATCGACCGCTATCTCACTTTCTTCCTGTCGCTGATCGCGGCAGATGACGGGGACGACGACAACAAGAAACGAAAGCCGAAGGGAGAGAACCGTGGCAAGGCTGCCCCTGATTGATCCTGAGACGACGAGCGGCGACATCCGCGCCTCGTTCGACCGCATGCCGGTCAAGCTCAACATCTTCCGCATGATGGCCCATGCAGAGGCCAACATGATCCCGGCAATGCGGCTCGGCAATTCGATCCTGCACAAGCAGAAGCTCTCGGCCGTCAACCGCGAGCTCCTGATCCTCCAGGCTGCGCAGTTAGAGGGCGGCGCCTACGAATGGCGCCAGCACGTGCCGATCGCGCTCGGCGTCGGCTGCACCCAAGCGCAGATCGATGCGGTGGAGCGAAGCGATTACGACGCGGCCGGCTTGAGCGATGCCGAGCGCGCGCTGCTGAAGTTCGGCCGCGAGGTCGTCGAGAACGTCCGCGTGCCCGACGCGACCTTCGCCGCTGCGCGAGAACATTTCAGCGACCAGGAGATCGTCGAAGCCATCGTCGCCCTCGGCTTCTACATGATGATGGCGCGCCTGACCGAAGTGACCGAAACCGATCTCGATCCCGCGGCCGGCATGAAGGTCTATGATGGCGGCAAGAAATAGGCGGTTGAGATGAGCGATACCGAGAGTAAGCCGGAGCGCTATGTCCGCCCGCCAAGCGCGGAGTCGTTAGGTGAAGCGCCGGGCAGGGCACGCCTGAAGGGGCGCCGCATCCTGATCGTCGGCGGCGGCCAGCGCGTGTTCGACGCGGCCACCGATCCGATCGGCAACGGCCGCGCCATGAGCATCTTGTGCGCGCGCGAGGGCGCGAAGGTAGCAGTCGCCGATCTCAACCGTACCTCCGCCCAGCAGACCGTCAAGCACATCACCGATGAAGGCAGCGAGGGCTTTGCCATCACCGCCGACGTCACCTCCGAAGCCGACGTGACGCGGATGATCGAGGAAGCGCACCGCGCGATGGGCGGCCTCGACGGCATGGTGCTGAACATCGGCACCTTCGGCAGGACCGGGCTCGATAATGTCAGCCCGGAGGAGTGGAATAGGATCTACGACGTCAATGTCCGCGGCCCGATGCTGTGCTGCCGCGCAGGCCTGCCGAAATTCGACAATGGCGGCGCCATCGTCTTCATCTCCTCGATCGCGGCCCTGAAAGCGGGATCGCAGATGGCGGTCTACGACTCCTCGAAGGCCGCGCTCGGCGGCCTGATGCGCAACATCGCCCATCTCGGCGCGCGCCGCGGCATCCGCGCCAACCTCGTCTATCCCGGTCTCGTCGACACCCCCAACGGCCGCGAAGCCGGCGCCGGCCGTCCCAACCGCGGCAAGGGCCACGTCCCCTTCGGCCGCCAGGCGACCGCATGGGAGATCGCCTACGCCGTGCTGTTCTTCCTGTCGGACGAGAGTGTCTACGTCACGGCGCAAACGCTGGCGGTCGATAGCGGTTTGAGCGGGATGTAGCTCCCGCCGCGCGAGCCGCCCCGGATTACGCTGCGCTCCATCCCGGCACCGGCGACCTCGCGCCTTGCGTGAACTCAGCGTGAAAGACCGCCGAGCCACGTCTTGCCAGGGAGTCCGTCCCGCGCGATAATGGCCCTCA
This sequence comes from Bradyrhizobium sp. CB2312, assembly GCF_029714425.1. Taxonomy (NCBI): domain Bacteria; kingdom Pseudomonadati; phylum Pseudomonadota; class Alphaproteobacteria; order Hyphomicrobiales; family Nitrobacteraceae; genus Bradyrhizobium; species Bradyrhizobium sp. CB2312. The sequence goes on from NZ_CP121668.1 coordinate 1,749,493, forward strand.
TATTGAAGCCTGAAGTTGAGCTGCGCCGGCTAGCCGGCGATTGATTTCGTCAGAACCATCTGTTTTCCGGAGCGGTCATGCGCCAGCTGAAGGTCGACGGAAAGCCGCATGATGTGAATGTCGAGGACGACATGCCGCTGTTGTGGTGGCTGCGTGACGAGCTCGGCAAAACCGGCCCGAAATATGGCTGTGGCATCGCCATGTGCGGCGCCTGCACGGTGCATGTCGGTGGCCGGCCGGTGCGGTCGTGCTCGCTCAGGATCGGCGACGTCAAGGACAACGCCGAGATCACCACGATCGCCGGGCTGGAAACGCAGGCCTTTCACGCGGTACAGGCGGCGTGGATCGAGCATCAGGTGGCGCAATGCGGCTATTGCCAGCCCGGGCAGATCATGGCCGCCGCAGCGCTGCTGCAGGCCAGGCTGGTCGAAGGCAATCCGCCGCTCGCCGAAAAGGATTTCGACGTTACGGTCGATCACGTGATGTCGGCCAATCTGTGCCGTTGCGGCACCTACACGCGCATCCGCGCGGCGATCAGGACCGCTGCCGCCCGGCTGCAAGGACAGAAGTCGTGAGCCGCGCGGGAACGATCTCGCGGCGCATTGCGCTGCTCGGAGCGGCCAGCGTGGCGGGCGGGCTCGTGTTCGGCTTCTACTATACCGAGCCGTTCCGCGTGAATCGGCGCCTCACGAACGGCATCAAAAAGGGCGAGCACATGCTGACGCCCTATGTGCGGATCGACCAGAGTGGCGTCACCCTCATCACGCCGCGCGCCGATCTCGGCCAGGGCGCCTATTCGGTGCAGGCGGCGCTCCTCGCCGAGGAGCTGGATATCGCCTGGAACGACATCAAGGTCGATCCGGGCGCGCCGAGCTCGGTCTACGCCAACACCACGGTGGTCAGGGAGGGCGTGCCGCTCTCCGTGATCGGCCATTTCAATTCCGTTGCGGAGATCATTGGCCAGGGGGCCGGCAAGATCCTGGGCCTCCAAGTGACGGGTGGCTCTTCGACCGTGGCCGACGCTTGCGACAAGCTGCGTGTTGCCGGCGCCACCGCGCGCGAGGTGCTGCTGCGCGCGGCCGAGAAACAGACCGGTGTTGCAAGAGCCAAGCTCGCGACGCGGGACGGCACGGTGATCCTGCCGGACGGACGCGCGCTCAGCTACGCGTCTCTCGCCGAGACGGCGGCGACGATCGAGGTTCCGTCCGGCATCGTGCCGAAGGATCCGAAGGATTGGCGCTATCTCGGCAAGCCGATGCAGCGGATCGACATGATGGCCAAGTGCACGGGCACCGCGACCTTCGGCATCGACATCCGCCTGCCCGGCATGGTCTACGCCACGGTCTGCACCAATCCGCGCCTCGGCGGCGCCCTGCGCAGCTATGACGATTCGAAGGCCCTGAAGGCAAGAGGCGTGCTGAAGATCGTGCCGGTCAAGGGCGGCGTCGGTGTCATCGCCGACAACACCTGGCGCGCGTTCGAGGCCGCAAGGCAGATTGAATGCGACTGGGGGGACGCGTCCTATCCGGCCAGCAGCGCAGCGATGTTCGATGCGGTGCGGGCGTCCTTCGTCCCGAAGTGCCGCCTGATTATCGGCAGGAACGATGGCGACGTCGATGCTGCATTCGCCGCCGGCAAACCGATCAAGAGCGAATACTGTGTGCCGTATCTCGCCCATGCCCCGCTCGAGCCGATGAATGCCGTGGTCCAGCTCAAGGATGGCCGCCTCGACATCTGGACGGGGACCCAGATTCCGGCATTCCTGGTCAAGACCGCACGGGAGATGACCGGGCTGCCGGAAGACGACATTCACGTTCACGCGCAGCTGTGCGGCGGCAGCTTCGGCCGCCGCCTCGAGGACGATTATGTGCGTCAAAGCATCGAGCTCGCCATGGCCTATCAGGGGCCGCCGATCAAGATGACATGGACGCGCGAGGAGGACATGACCCACGACCTCCCGCGACCGCTCGCCGTCGCGCGCATGAGCGGGACGGTGAAGAATCGCCAGGTCGAGGCCTATGATCTCGCCATCGCCGCGCCGTCGGTGAACGCCTCGCAATTCAGCCGGCTGAACCTGCCGTTCCCGGGGCCCGATGCGGCGATCGTGGCAGGCGCCTGGGATCAGCCGTTCGCGATTCCGAATTACCGGGTGCGGGGCTACCGCGTCCCCGAGCTGGTGCCGGTCAGCTCCTGGCGCTCGGTTGGTGCGTCCGGCAACGCCTTCATGCACGAGTGCTTTTTGGACGAGCTGATTCATGCCGCGGGCGCCGATCCGCTGGAGGAGCGACTGCGGCTGTGCGCGAACAATCCTGTGTACGCGCCATCCTACAAGGTGCTCAAGGCCGTCGGCGAGATGTCGAACTGGGGCAGCAATCCCGGCGCCAACCGCGCGCGCGGCCTTGCCTTCACGCTGTCCTTCGGCGTGCCGGTCGCCGAAGTGGTCGAGGTCGAGAAGGTTGGTGATGCCATCGCGATCAGGCGCGTCTTCGTCGCCGCCGAGGTCGGCACGGTGCTCGATCGCGACAATCTGACGAACCAGGTCGAGGGCGCCGTGATCTGGGCGCTCGGGCACGCCATGAATGCCGAGCTGACTTATGATGATGGCAAGGCGATGCAGAAGAACTACCACCAATATGAAGGCATGCGCTTCTATCAGGCACCGCAGATCGAGGTCAGGCCGCTGGAAAACACCGGGCTCGAACACATTCGCGGCATCGGCGAGCCGGCCGTTCCGCCGGCCGCGCCCGCGCTCGCCAACGCCATCTTCGCTGCGACCAATATCCGGGCGCACGAACTGCCGCTGATCAGGCACCCGCAAATCAGGTTCGTCTGAGGGGAGGGGCCGATGATCCCCTACGCGCTCGCCATCCTGCCGGTTGCGGGTCCCGCGCAGGCACTGGCGGAGGATTCCGCGTCCGGCCTCGCGCTCTGGAGCAAGATCCACGAGGTCTTCTCGCATCCGCGCTGCGCCAACTGCCATGTCGGAACCGATCGGGTGCCGATGTGGTCCGGGCCTGAATACGGCGCCACGCCGCGGCCGCATGGCATGCACATCAGTGCCAAAGGTGGCGACGACGGCATCAACTATCTCGCCTGCACGACCTGCCACTCGAAGCAAAACTCGCTGACGCCGCACGGTCCGCCTGGGGCCACGAGTCCAAAGGGCGAGGCGGAGTGGCAGCTCGCGCCGGTCAAGATGCAGTGGTTCGGCAAGTCGAGTGCCGAGATCTGCAAGCAGTTCAAGGATCCGGACAGCAATGGCGATCGCAAGACGATCACCGAGCTCGTTCATCACGTCACGACCGAGCCTCTGGTGCGCTGGGCATGGACGGTGGAGCGGGAGCGAAGGCCGCCTCATTCGGCGGAACAGCTCGGCAAGCTCATCGAGGATTGGGGCAGCGCCGGCGCGCCTTGTCCGTAGAGCGAGTTGCGCCTATAGCGGGGTTGAGGATTCCATCGCGCGCATGATGCGCGAATGACATCGGCTCACCTGCTGTCCAAGACCTTGACCCCATGAAAACCACGCTGCTGACATCCGAAGACTATACGCGCTCGCCCTGGAAGAACGGCGGCGGCATCTTCACCGACATCGCGGGTGCGCATCGCACCGACGCTCCGGTGAAGGATTGGAACAGCCTGCTCTGGCGCTTTGCCTCGACGCCGATCGTGGCGCCCGGTCCCTTCTCCTACATGCCCGGCATCGACCGCCTGCAGATGATGATCGCTGGGCGCGGCCTGGTGCTGAAAGCACCGGGTCGGGAATTCGACGAGCGTGAACCTTTTACGACGGTGCGCTTCGCCGGCGAGCTCGAGATCGTCACCGCGCTCGAGGCAGGCCCCGTCGAGGTCGTCAATCTGATGGCGCGGCGCGGTGCGGCGGAGATCGCGCTTGTGGCGCTCAGGGAACCCGGCGACCGTGACCTTGCCGCCGGCACGCATCTGGTTTACGCGGTTTCCGGCGATTGCGGCATTCGTCTCAATAGCGAGGATTTCGTCATCCCTGGCGGCTGCACGCTGAAGGTCGAGCTGACTGAGGCGTCCCGACTGGCCTTCGTGTCGGGACCTGCGGTGCTGGCGTCGATCCAGCTCGTCGGCTGAACGGTCTGTCCCTGGCCGCTGCGCACAATCTGCGCAACTGGCCAGGTTGACGCGGCGCCGCCGGAGCACGATATCTGCCTGATGCAGGACCGCCGCGAAGGGCAGGATATGAGCGCGCCAGACACAAAACCCTCCGCCACGCTGTCACCCTCCGCCACGCTGTCCGACGGCGTCGTCGACTGGATGACCAACGGAACGCGCGATCAGCGCTTCATCGACAACATCTTCGCCGAGATGTGCATCCGCCTGCAGCAGGCCGGCATTCCGCTCAAGCGGGCGACGATGCACATCCGGATCCAGCATCCGCAATGGCTCGGCGCGGGCTTCATGTGGTCGGACGGCATGCGTGAGGCGAAGATCACGCGGGTGGACTTCGACGTCGTCGAGCGATCCGAGTTCATCGGTAGTCCTATCAATGAAATGATGGACGGCGCGACCGAGCTACGCGAAAGGCTCGAGGGCGATCCGTCGCTCGGCCGCAAGCATGCGATCTATGACGAGATGCGCGCGAAGGGCCTGACCGACTATGTCGTCTGGCCGCTCCATCACACCCTCGGCAAGCGCCATTTCGTCACCTTCGCAACTGACCGGCCCGGCGGCTTCGACGACGCGCATGTCGCGGCCTTGAAGAACGTGTTGCCGGTGCTGGCGCTGGTCAGCGAGATCCGCATCAAGAACCGCCTGGCGCGAACGCTGCTGGAGACCTATGTCGGCTCGCACGCCGGCGAGCTGATCCTCGCCGGCGCCACAAGGCGCGGCACCGGCACCACCGTGCGCGCCGCGATCATGATCTGCGATTTGCGCGATTTCACCAAGATCTCCGACAATTGGCCGCGCGACGACGTCATCGATCTCCTCAACGACTATTTCGACGCGATGTCCGAGCCGATCGCGAAGCATGGCGGCGAGATCCTCAAATTCATCGGCGACGGTCTGCTTGCGATCTTCCCGCTGAGCCAAGCGGATGCCTGCGCCAACCTGCTGCATGCCGTGACTGAGGGGCGCGAAGCCATGGCCGCGCTGAACGCGCGCAACAACGGCACCGGCCGCGCGCCGCTGAACTACGGCATCGGCGTCCATGTCGGCGACGTCATGTACGGCAATATCGGATCAATGAGCCGGCTCGACTTCACCGTGATCGGCCCCGCCGTCAACATGGCCTCGCGCCTGGAGGCGCTGACCAAGCAGGTCGGGCGAAACGTGCTGCTCTCGCGCGACTTCGCCGAGCTGGTCCAGCCCAAATTCGAGCTGGAGCGGGTCGGCAAATACGAGGTGCGCGGCTTCAGCGATCCGATCGAGCTGTTCGCGTTTCCCGGCTGACACGCGCGCGAGCGCGTGGTCGTCACCCATCTCCATGTCACCTTTCGGTCAGGGCCGGCTTGAATGCCCGCGCCCGCGATCAGGCCTGCCTTCTCGCGGCATTTTCCGAGATCGAACGAAAATTCGGATCCGTCGACCTGACGTGGCCTGCCGGTTGCGCAAACGCACGCTTGCACGGCTCGCCCTTGATCCGCGATGGGGCAAGTCGTGCGGATGGGCAAATGGAGAGGCCCGGTTGAAAGAGATTGCCGCGCAGGACTCCTAAGGTGGTTTCGTTGGCGATATCCGGCGTGACAACAGAGGAGGCTTCAATGCCAACCTGCTCCGAAACTCTTCACGGCCGAACCGGGCGATGCGCAGTCTGCGACGGCAAATTTGGTCTCGTTCGCTACTACACGTGGCGCAGGCCTCTTTGCTCGAAGAGGTGCGTCGAGCGTTTCGCGGCGCGCCGTCAGGATGATCGCGACTGGGTCGGGCGTTTCCCGATCGCTTTCGACAGGCTTGCAGAAAACCCCGTGAGGATCCCATGACGCTCCAGATGTCACGACGTGGCAAGGAATATATGGAAACGGCGCAGAGCCTGCTCCGCGCGGCCCGCAGCATGACTGACGATGCGGTCGCGGCGCGGCTGAAGATGCTGGCCGAGGATTATCAGCGGCGCGCCGAAAAGGCCTCGAGCGCCGATGCAGCGAGGCCAGTGGCGCGCTCGGCCGCTAGAACCGGGTACGACTGGTCGAAGGAGCTGGCGTGAGATGATCCGGATCATTGCCGTGCTCTGTCGTCTTGCCTCTCCGACGGACTGCCATGAACAGATCGTCACGACCTCGGACTTCGCCGATGTGACGATGCAGTCCTGCCTGATGGGCGCGCCGCAGCTCGCCGAATGGATGGCGCAGCATCCGGCCGAACGTCTGGCTGCCTGGCGCTGCACGATCGGCAAGCGAGGCGACGGCGGGGGTGCTTAGGCTGCGGAGAACGGGGCAACGTGCCGGCAAGCACCGTTGCCAACGCGGCAATGTCCGATTACGTTTTGGCCGAGGTCAGCCAGACGTTCCTGTGATCGGCCGCAGGTCATGCCAAAATTCCTTCGCATCGGTCTCCATCAGTCGAACGTCTCCGGGTACACGTCGAAGGCGTGGTGCGTCAGGCGCGTCGGCTCGACCATTTTCCTGAAATGGGGCGCCGTGGAGGTCCAGGGCACGGGGAGCGGCCGCAAGGTCTACTGGAGCCGTACGCCGCAGGAGAAGACGATCCGGTGCGGCAGCGCGGAGCGCGCCCAGGACTATGCGAAATCCGCGATCACGCGGCGCCGCAGCCATCGCTATGAGCCGCTCGGCGGGTCCATCGCGAACCGGCCCCGATCGGCCGCGTCCAGCGTCGAGCTCAAGCAGGCGCTCGCCACCATCCTGATCGTCGATATCGTCGGTTCAACTGCGAAAGCCGCAAAACTCGGCGATGCACGCTGGACCAAGGTGATGGGCCACTATTACGCAGCGGTGCGCAAGGAACTGAAGAGCTCTCGCGGCAAGGAGGTGGTGACGACCGGAGACGGCGTGCTCGCGACCTTCAAGGCTCCGGCCGCCGGCATCAATTGCGCGACCGCGATCCAGAAGGCCGTGCGCACGCTGGGCCTCGAGATCAGGGTGGGGCTGCATGCCGGCGAGTACACCATCAGCGGCGGCGAGATGGTCGGGCTCGCCTTCCACATCGGCACGCGCGTCGCGGCCAAGGCGCGCGCCGGCGAAGTCCTGGTGTCGAGCGCGGTCAAGGACCTGATGAAGACGCCGTCCACGATCCGCTTCAGGGATCATGGCAGCCATCAGCTCAAGGGCGTGCCGGAGCGCTGGCGGCTGTACCGGGTGGAGGGGTGAGGGCTGCGCGTGCAGCCAGCCCTTCGTCGTTCATCCCATCGCGGCTGCGCCACGCGGACACCAGGCCCTCCAGCTCGCGCCGAACGTTGTCCACGACGCCGGCCCAGTCATCTCGCTTCGGCTGCCGGAACAGCCGCATCGACCGGTACCACGGGCTGTCGTCGCGATTGAGCAGCCAGCGCCAGTCCGGATTGAAAGGCAGCATGGTCCAGACCGGCGCGCCGAGCGCGCCCGCGAGGTGAGCGACGCTGGTGTCCACCGTAATCACCATGTCGAGACAGCCGATCAGCGCCGCGGTGTCGCAAAAGTCCGTGAGATGATCCGTCAGGTCGACGATATCAGGACGTTCGCCGAGGAAGGCTCGGTCCAGATCGCGGGGGCCCTTCTGCAAGCTCACGAACTGAACGTCGCAATCCAAGAGAGGAGCGAGCGTCTTGAGTGCGATCGATCGGTCGTGATCGTTCTTGTGGGCCGGATTGCCCGACCAGACGAGACCGACGCGGAAGCGATTGCGGGCGCCAAGCCGGTCTTCCCACGCCTTCACGCGCGCCACCGGGGGCGCAGGAAGGTATGGCTCCGGGCTCGGGATCGTGTCGAGCCGCGTCTTCAGCGCTAATGGCAGGGTTCCAAGGGGACAGTGGAGGTCGAACGGCAGCGACGCCGCGGACGGTCGGCCGACACACATTGCGACGCCGGACACCTCGGATAGCAGCTGCTGGATCGGAGGCTGGACCTCCAGGATGACCCGTGCTCCGAGCGCGGCCACCATGGGGACATAGCGCGCAAACTGGATTGCGTCGCCGAATCCCTCGTCGGCATGAAGCAAGATGGTCTTGCCTTCGAGCGGTTGGTCACCAAGCCAAACAGGCTGGGAAAAACCGCGATTGAGCAAACCGACAGGAAGTTTCCAGCGCGCTTCGCGCCCGAGCCAGCCTGGCTCGAAGTCTCCGGTCAGCAACTGAAGTGTCGCCAGATTGTAGGTGGCCACCGCATTGCCCGGGGCGACCGTCAGCGACCTGCGGAAGGTCGCGAAAGCTTCATCCAGAAATTGCAGATTCAGCAGGACCAAGGCCCTGTTGGAAAGCGCTCCGGAAAAAGCCGGTTGAAGCTCGAGCGCCCGATCGAAACACGCCAATGCCCGGTCCATTCGGCCAAGTTTCACATGGAGCACGCCAAATTTGTTGTGCGTGTCGGCCAGGCTGGGGTCGAGCGCAATGGACGTCTCGTAGGCGGCCTCCGCTTCCTCGAACCGCTTCATCTCCTGGAGGCAATCGCCGCGAATTTGATGCAGGAGTGCGAAATCCGGGTCCGGTGTCTCGGCCACATCAAGGCATTCGAGGGCTTCCGCATACCGTCCGAGACTGAACAACAGCCTTCCGCAGCAGTTCGCCGCTTCCAGATATTGGGGATACAGCTCTAACGCCCGCTGGAAGTGCAGCACGGCCTCGTCCGTGCGCCTGTGTTGCCGGTGCATATGGCCGAGGTAATTCGAGACGACTGCATCCAGCGGTTTGGCGATCGGGGCCTTGCTCGGGAGTTGCCGTGCTCCCGACCGCCATTTGGACACCAGCCCATGGAGCTCGCGCCGAACGCAGTCCACGACGCTGACCCAGTCGTCTCGCTTCGGCTGCCGGAACAGCCGCATCGACCGGTACCACGGGCTGTCGTCGCGCTGGAGCAACCAGCGCCAGTCCGGGTTGAAGGGCAGCATGGTCCAGACCGGCACGCCAAGCGCCCCGGCGAGGTGGGCGACGCTGGTGTCGACCGCGATCACCAGGTCGAGACAGCCGATCAGCGCCGCGGTTTCGCAAAAATCCGTCAGCTGCTCCGTCAGGTCGACGATGCCAGGCCGTTCGGCGAGAAAGGCCCGGTCCTGATCCCGAACGCCTTTTTGCAAGGAGACGAACTGGACGTCGCAATCGAGCAGCGGCGCGAGCGCGCGCAGCGCGATCGATCGATTATGATCGTTGTTGTGATCCGGATTGCCCGACCAGACGAGGCCGACACGGAAGCGGTCGCGCCGGCCGAGCCGGTCCTCCCACGCCTTCACCCGCGCCGCCGGCGGGGCAGGAAGGTAAGTGTCCGCGAACGGGATCGTGTCGAGCCGCGTTGCGAACGCCAGCGGCAGGCTGCCAAGCGGACAGTGCAGGTCGAACGCGGTCGACGCCGCGGCCGATCGGCCGATGCATGCTGCGACGCCGCTGTTGCCTTCCAGAAGTGGCTGGATCGGCGGCGGCACCTCCAGGACGACCCGAGCCCCGAGCGCGGCCACCATCGGCGCATAGCGCGCGAACTGGATCGAATCGCCCAATCCCTCGTCGGCATGCAGCAGGATGGTCTTGCCTGCGATCGGGGTGTCGCCGAGCCAGAGCGGTGCGGAAAAGCCGCGATCGACGAGGCCAAGCGAGGCTTTCCAGCGCGCCTCGCGTCCCAACAGGCCCCGCTCGAAATCTCCGGTCAGCATCTGCAGCAGCGAGAGATTCCAGATCGTGTGCGCGTTGGTCGGATCGGCCGCCAGCGCCGCGCTGAAGGCCGCGAAGGCCTCGTCCAGCAATTGCATGCTCCACAACGCCCGCGCCTTTTCGGTCAGCGCTGCGGGGAAGTTTGGACGAAGTGCGAGTGCGCGATCGATGCAGGCAAAGGCCTGCTCCATTCGGCCCAGCCGCGAATGAAGCGTGCCGAGGTTCTTGTGCGTCTCCGCCTCGAGGGGGGCGAGCGCAATCGACCGCTCGAAATCGGCCTGCGCCTGCGCGAACCGGCCGAGGCGCTGCAGGCAAAGCCCGCGCGTCTGATACAGCGGCGCGATGCCGGGATTGTGCCTCTCGAACAGGTCGAAGCATTCGAGCGCTTCGGTATAGCGGCCGAGATGAAACAGCGATTGGCCCTGCTTCAAGGCCTCGAAATGCTGCGGCAAAGCTCGTGGTGCGACCGTTTTGGACTGTTGCTTGGCCGCAGCCCGGCGCTCTTGGCGATTCATGTGGTGACCAGAAGGAGACCAGGTAAAAATTGCTGACCGGGCCAGGTGTGCGGAATCCACCGAGCACGGCCATAGCGTCCCGTTGGGGCAGTTTCTGGCGCGAAGCTGGTGTGAAGCTGATGCGGATTGAACGTTCCGTGATGGAATGTTCAGGATTCGCAACAAAAATTGCAGCTTTCGTCGCGGGAGACGTGAGGGTTGAACCTGCAGCCAGACCGTCATGAGCGGCCCGACTGAATTCTTGTTTACGTTCGATGCGGGGCAGTCGAATCCGCCCTTACGGCTCGTGTTCGCGGGCGATTGCACGCGCCTCAGGCAAATCGAAAACGACTTCGTGACTTGGGAATAAGCACCGGGCTACGCACGTCTAGGCGTGGTGGATTGGATCTCTTGCCTCGCGGGAGATCGCCCAATCGAGAAGGAGTAGCCACGATGACATCATTCAGAAATCCCATGGGGTCGGTGCTGTTCAAGGCCCTGTTGACCGGACTGGTCGTCACTGCAATCTCTGGCACGCCGCTGCAGGCGCACGAGCATCGCGCCAGCGATCGACACGCCGAGCAGAGCGTGGGGTCCAGCTTCCGTCGCATCGCGGGCGATCGGTCGATCGCGACGCCGGCCTACCACGCATTTGCGCCGGCGCCCGCGGAGCAGCCGGGTGGCGTTTGCGACCACGGAGATAACCCGATGATATGCTGAGGGCGGACGGCGCGGTGCGCATTGTGGTGGCAGCGCTGTCAATTGACGGGTCTTCGGATCCGTGAAGATGGTAGAGCCGTTGAGTGCACTGTCACCGTAATCCTCGAAGGTCGTCGCTTTTCGATCCTCGTCGCCAACTGGGAACCGCGAGCAAGGATGACGCTCAAGATCGGGGTGATTTCGGACACGCATGGGCTGTTGAGGCTGGAGGCCGAGCACTGCCTCGCCGGCGTGTCCCACATCATCCACGCCGGTGATATCGGCACTCCGGAGATCGTGGACCGCCTTAACCGGATCGCGCCCGTGACCGCCATCAGAGGCAACGTCGACACAGGCGACTGGGCGAGGCGCTACCGTGACACCGAAACGTTGCGCCTTGGCGGCCGCGGCCTCTATGTCCTGCACGATCTCAAGCAGCTTACGATCAAGCCGAAGGAGCTTGGGATCGATGTCGTGATATCGGGCCACTCCCATCGCGTCACGATCGAGACCGTCGATGGCGTGCTCTACCTGAACCCGGGAAGCGCGGGGCGCAGGCGCTTCAAGCTGCCGATCACGCTGGCAACGCTCGATTTGGATCGGATTGGCGCTCTCCAACCTGTCATTCATGATCTCGGCAACGTGTGACAGCCGCACGCAGGCTCCTGCGGTCTAAGTGCAACAGACCGTTATGAGCGGCCGAATGTTGGTCAGCTCCGTTGATCTCCTGCGATCTTGTTCGAGCCCAATTGCTTTGGTTGCGTTTCGTTCACGCCGTTCCTGGTGCGAAACTGGTGCGATGCTCCGAAACTTGCCTGAAGGCCCTAAGTCGGCGATCGGCAGCGTTTGGTAGCGCAGACCTTTGGACGAACTCGCAAGTTGCAAAATTGGTCCAAGAGTGGACCAAAACGGCCATGATTGCTTTCACGATCGGCCTTTTGCGGTCATCTCGGTTGGAGTCCGATCGGATCCGCACATCTGGGTATGGGCCGGACAGCGGCGCGCTTAATGGGCGCTTAATGCTTTTGCGCAACAGATAGATTACCAGCGCGGAATTAGTCCTAGTTACAAATGCGAGCCGAGCTCCCGAGGAGGGGAAATCGGATGGGACTGCTTTTTGTCGGAGTGCTGGCAGGAGTCCTGATCGGCTTTGGCTGGTTTGCGCCTTCCCGGGGGTATTTCCTCGGGTGCGCGTCACGACCCTGTTTCGACAGGGTTGCTGTCGCCCAATCCGCGCAGCCAATGCCGAAGGCGTCGGCGCCAGAGCCTGCGGTCGTCAGATCGAATTCCGCAACGCCGGCAAAGCCCGGCAAGACATCACCTCCGAAGAAGCGGGGATCGACCGATCTTGCCAAAGCGGCGTCGCCGCGGACGACGATCAGCGTCCCGGCGCCCGAACGGGCCGCGGAAATGTCGGATCCTGCTCTGGACAAGGCGAAGGTTGCGATCGCGACGCAGATGGGGGCTCCGGAAACGGTCGAACTCAGCGACGTGAAGCGCGCAATGCGAAAGAACATGCTTGGACGCCCCGTGGATACGATTTGCGGGCGCGCGAAAGGAAGAAACGCGTCAGGCGGCGAGACCGGAGAGCGGCCGTTTCTGTATCTCGTGAAGGAGGATGAAGCATATGTCGTCGACGGCAGGTCAGGGTCGGCGGCGTCAACAGCGTATCGAAATATCTGCAATTTAGGGGATGCGTCGACGGCGCCACCGGACGGTACACGCCCCAAATGATTTGAGCGGAAAGAATTTCCACCCAGGTGTCAAGTGATCCCGCAGCGGATGCGGAACTAACGGCGGCACTGCGCCGCTCTCGTGATGATGCATTCAGGATGAGTGCAGCAGCAGGGGAGACGCAATATGGAATGGGAATATCGCGGAAGTTCTTTTCAGCTCGAGGACATCATGCACGACATAACCAGCACTTCAAAACGGCTCAATGAATCGCTTCACTTGCCGGTTCTGGTGATCATCGAGCCGCTCCTGTTGCCTCGTACATGTATTCTGCAGATCCTCAGGAGGGAGTTGGACGAAGTTGAGATCCTTGACATGGCAACGGCCCAGGGCCTGGACTGCACGTCAGCCCGCGATGTTCGTCTGGTGATGCTGAGCATCGCGGACAAGCCCATCGGCGATCCCTCGGTTGAGGACGATCTCGCCTTCGTTGCGGAGTGTTGTCCCAACGCCGCCACCGTGGTCCTGTCAAACCATGACGACGAGCCGACCGTGCAGGCCGCGATGCAGCGGGGCGTGCGCGGTTTTCTTTCCACCTCGCTACCGATCGAGATCGCGATAGCCGGCCTGCGCCTTGTTCTTGTCGGCGGCGCCTACAGGCCGTTGCCCGTGGCCGGGATCAACAGGATACCGGATTTCGAGCCACCGGATGCGCGCGGGCCCGCATATCTGGTGAACGAGGGAGCCAGAGTGGCTATCGACAGGAGCGTGACCGATCTCACGCCTCGTGAGCAACAGGTTCTGGCGGAACTGGAGCTCGGCCTGCCCAACAAGCTGATCGCCGCCAAATTGGGCCTCTCGGAAAGCACGGTCAAAATGCACATTCAGCATATCATGAGGAAATGTGCCGCGCACAATCGCACGGAAGCCGTCCTCCGCTGGCGCGGCCGGTTGCCCGCGCAGATTCGCGATCACGACCCTGGCGCTGCTCCCATGCAGGAGACCTAGTCTTCTCTGAATGCACCACGGAAGCTGTCGAGCAGGGGCCTGAGCGCGTAGAGAGCCACGGTGCCGCGCCCCGTCGTGATGAACACTTGAACCGGCATGCCGGGGACGATCTGGATGTCGTTCGCGACGATCTGCCCGTCGTCGATCCGGATCTTGGTCGCGTAGTATGGCTGGTCGGTACGCTTGTCGAGGAGCCGGTCTGCGGATACGTGCACGACGGTTCCCTTCAAGCGAGGTACGCGACGCTGATTGTACGGTACGAGGTGAACCTCGGCGTTGAGGCCGGGATGAACCACATCGATGTCCTCGGGCCTCAGGCGCGCGGTTACGATGAGACGGTCTTGCCGGGGCACCAGGTCCATGAGCGGAGCACCCGCCCCGATGACGCCGCCGGCTGTATGAACCCGCAGATCGGTTATCACGCCGTCCTCGGGCGCCTTGACCTCCGTTCGCGATAGCTGATCCCTGGCCGCAAGCAACCGCTCGCGGAGCTGGAATATCTGGTTCTGTGCTTCACGAAGCGACTGTGCGATCTCGTTCTGCCTCTCGCTCTCGAGCTTGAACAACGTGGCCTGCTGTTCGCTGATGACCTGCCCGGCGCGGGCAATCTGCGCGGCGGTCTCGCCGCGGCGGCCCTCGACCTCGGCCAGCTCCCGCTGCAGGTTCAGAAGCCGCGGCCGCCGTTCGAGCCCCTTGTTGACGAGGGTCGCGACCATATCCAGTTCCTCCCGAACGATGTCGACCCGCTGCCCGGTGGCGGTTTCCTGCGCCTTGAGACCTTCGATCTCCTTCTCGACCTGATGCCTTCGTTCGCGAATGACCGCAAGCTGCGACTCGTGAACCTGCAGGCGCGCCTGGAAAATGAATTGCTGCGCCGACACTGCAGCGGCGGCCACTCCGCTCTGCCTGCTGTCCTGTTCCAGCGCGTCCGGAATTGCGATGCTCTCGAACCTCTGCTGCTCGGCTTGAAGCCGAGCGGCTCGAGCAGCCGCATCCCAAAATTGGCCTTGAAGACTTTGCACCTCCGAGCTCGCCCTTGTGTCCTCCAGCGCGATCAGCGTCTGGCCGCTTCGCACGATATCGCCATCCGACACCAGGATCTTGCTGACGATACCGCCTTCCAGGTGCTGGATCGTCTTGCGGCTCGATTCCGATTCCACGACGCCGGACGCGATCGCGGCGCTCTCGAGCGGCGCGAGGCTCGCCCATGTCCCGAGCCCCAGCATGAAGCAGAGCACCAGCAGATTGCCCGCAACGGTAATACCGCGAAGCCTTCCGCGCGGAGAGGTCGGCGTGGGCGTCGAGCACCATGGAAATTCCAGAGGCTCGTAATCGTCGATCGCGGTCACCACGACGCCAGATCGCCGCACGGGCGGGGGGCTTGTCGGCGCTCGCATGAGCTGGTCCCAGATCATGGGAAGCCTCGAGACGGCGGGATGCTTCCATATGGTGAGAGAATTCCAGATCATGGCGCAATCTGCGAAGTAACCTGCGGGCGGCTCAGGTGCCGTTCAAAGATGTCCTCGCTGTCGCCGAACGCGGCGACCGCACCGTCCTCCATGATGGCAATCTTGTCCGTGGCGGCGAGCAGACCCATCCGGTGAGTGACGACGACGAGGATGACCCCTGCGAGCTTCATGCGCTCGATCGCATCCAGGAGCATTCGCTCGCCCCCGTAGTCGAGGCTGGCGTTGGGTTCGTCGAGAACGACGAGGCGTGGACTGCCGAAAAAGGCGCGGGCGAGACCGAGGCGCTGGCGATACCCGCGCGAGAAGGTTGCTTCACTCTGAACCACCGTGTCGTACCCCAGCGGCAGGCGCATGATCGCCCCATGGATACCGACGAGCTTGGCCGCTTCGATGACCTTCCGCCGATCGACATCTTCAAGGCGTGCGATGATGTCGTTGATCGTGTCGCCGAGGAGGCTGATGTCCTGGGGGAGATATCCGAGGCGGTCGCCGTTTCGGCCCTCGCGAAGCAGCGAGACGTCGGTGTCGTCGAGAAGGACACGGCCGCGCGTTGGCATCGACAGCCCGGCGATCACCTGGCCGAGCAAGGACTTGCCCGACCCGGACGGACCGATAATGCCAAGGCATTCTCCGGGCATGAGGCTGAACGAGACGCCGTTCAGGAGAAGATGGTTGGTCCCCGCAAGCCGCACGTCGACATTGTCGACGACGAGACCGCTTCGCGCCTGCGGCGGAGCAACCTCCGCGCTCTGCTGCCGGGCGACGGGAAATGCGGCAAGCAGAGCGCCGAGCCGCTGACAGGCGCTCGCGGCCGTCACGAGTGATTTCCAGCCTGCGACCGCGCTTTCGACCGGGGCGAGCGCCCGGCTGAACATCAGCGTGGCAGCAAAGATGATGGCCGGACTCTTCCCGTGATCGAGGACGAGCCATGCGGCGGCGCCCATGATCAGGACCTGCGACAGCGCGCGAACCGGCTTGGCGGCCAGTGAGACGATCTCGCCTCGCCGGAGTGCCACATCGTGCTCTCTGCGCGCGTGCTGCGCGTCACGGTGGATCATGCGTGCGGCGTTGTCGAACATTCCCATGGCGCGGATCATGTGGATGTTGCTCGCTGCAGTCTGGAGGCGGCCGCAGCTTCTGGACAGCGCGGCGCCGGATCTGAGCAGAACGTCTTCCGTGACCAGCTCTCCGGCAACCGTGAGCGCGAACAGGAAGGCGACGCAGCAGGCGCCGACCACGCCAAGCAGGGGATGGATCAGGAAGAGGACAAGGAGGAACAACGGCGCCCAGAGCGCGTCGAACAGCATCGGACATGCGCCGGACTCGACGAACTGGCGCAGCACGGTGAGATCCCGATATGCGCCCGACGCCTGCGTCCAATCGCTGCGAAGCGCCGATTCGAGGCCGGCCGAGAGCACGCAAGGACGAAGGCGATCGTCGAGCCAGGCGCCAAGGCGCCCAAGGACGGCGCGCCGCAATGCATCGAACACGCCGCCGACGACCACCGTGACCGCGACAATGAGCGTGAGCAGGAGCAACGTGTCGCCGCTCCGGCTCGACAACACCCGGTCGTAGATCTGAAGAAGATAGATGGAGGGCGCAAACAGAAGCAGGTTGTAGCTGCAGCTATACGCGAATACGAGACCGAGCGGTCCTGCGCAGGACCGGAGGGCCGCGTGCAGTGGGGTCCCGATCTGCGGCAGGATGGGCAACCGAAGGGGCGGCATCAGCATGATCGTCACCGCCTGAAATCGAGGTCCGGCGCACTTGGCCGGCGTACTTGGCCGATGGCCAAAATCATCCGCCGACGGGTTCGGCGGGGTATGGGCCCGAACTTCAGGACCGGTGGCGGCGGCCACCGGTCCTGCCGGACGAGCCGGTGATCAGAACGTGTCGAGATGGAAGCTGACTTCGCCGCCCAGCGCGGCGTTGCCGTCTCCGCCATGGCCGCCGATGCCGGCCACGACCTCCTGGTGCTGGTCCACCGCGACCTTGTTGATCTGGGTCGCGTCCGTATTGGCGTAG
Source organism: Bradyrhizobium sp. CB2312 (assembly GCF_029714425.1). Classification (NCBI taxonomy): domain Bacteria; kingdom Pseudomonadati; phylum Pseudomonadota; class Alphaproteobacteria; order Hyphomicrobiales; family Nitrobacteraceae; genus Bradyrhizobium; species Bradyrhizobium sp. CB2312. Next base: position 1,766,613 of record NZ_CP121668.1, read on the forward strand.
ACCTTGGAGGTATCGTGGCCGCTGTAGGACTTCTGGCTTCCGTTCGACTCGGCGTCGCCGCCATGGGCCTTCGAGAACCACGAGGCCTTCGCGTTGGCGCCGCCGGCATCCCAATCTGCCGTCTGTTTGACGTGATCGCCGGTGTTCACGTGAACGTCGGCACCGACTGCCTTGTTGGTTGGGTCGAAGTTGAGCGTCGGCTTGCTGATGATGGCTCCCTTGAAGGTGCCGTCGCCGCCATTTCCGACGCTCTGACCACCGGTGCTGATCGATTTGAACTCGATCGAGTCCGAGATGTTGATCGCTTTGGGCATCATGTGTGCCTCCCTCTGTTGGCTTTCGTGCATCATCCATCCCGATCAGGCGGACGCGCGCGGGAAGTCTGATCCGCCCACGCGCGATGGCGATAGATGTCAAATCGGACACCATCCGGCTTGGTCGACCTACGTACGAAAGTATGACGTTCGTCGCGCAACGCCGGAGCGCGAGACATCCGGGGGGCCGCAGGGCGAGCTTGCATGCGCAGAGCATCGACGCAGCTCGCGATCGAACTTGTGCGAGCGGCACGATGTCCCGCTATGCCATCAGGTGAAGATCCGACAGAAGATGGGCGGAGAGATCGCCACCCAGCGCGAGATTGCCGTGGCCGCCGTCCCCGCCAACACCGGCGATCTGGATCGCACTCTGGTCGATGTGCACGTTGTTGACCTGATCGGCTACGGCCGTCGAATGGGGACCTGCGATCGCGATATTGATCGGTGCATAGATCGCGACGCTGACATCGATCAGGCTGCCGGCAAAATATCCGTTGCCGCCATTGCCTGCGCCGTTCGAGCCGGTCGCGATCGTGTCGGAGCCGCCCCACAGGCCATGGGAAAGAAGGTTTGCATGGCCGCCCGCCGCGGCGTTGGCGTTGCCGCCGTGCCCGCCAATGCCGGCGATCTGCATGATGGATTGATCCACGTAGGCGTCGTTGGTCTGGACCGAATGAACGCTGGAGCCATAGCCTGCGACCGCGATGTTGATCGGGTCGTACACCACGACGGAGGAATGGACGAGACTCCCATGGAACGCGCCGTCGCCGCCATTGCCGGCCTGGCTTCCGCCGGTTTGAACGTCCCCGACGCCCCCTCCGTTGCTTGATCCCCAGCTGGGGTCGAGCGTCATGACGCTGCCGCCGGCGGCCACGTTGCCATTTCCGCCACTGCCGCCGACGCCCGCGATCTGGGTGGCCGACTGATCGATGTCGACCGTGTTCGATTGACTTGCATGCGCAGTGCCGCTCGAGGCCGCCACCGCGATGTTGATCGGATGATAGATCACCACGGGAGCGTCCACGATCGCACCCGAGAAATGGCCGCTGCCGCCGTTTCCGGCGCCGTTGTCGCCGCTCGCGATCACGCCGGCGCCTAAGGACGTACTGACGCTGCCTCCCAATGCAATGTTGCCGTTGCCGCCATGGCCGCCGACGCCGGCCATCTGAAAGGCGGATTGATCGACATTCAAATTGTTGGACTGGTTGGCCAGGGCGATCGCGCCGTATCCCAGGCTCACCGAGATGTTGATCGGTTCATAGACCAACAGGGACGCGTGAATGAGACTTCCGTAGAAGTAGCCGTCTCCGCCGTTCCCGGCCGTGTTGGCCCCGCTCTCGACCGTCGCAATGCCCGTTCCGGGATGCGATACGCCGGACGCGGGTGTGGTGGACGAAACATCCAGGCCCGCCGCAGCGTGATTGCCGGCGTGGCCGCCTACCTCGACCTCCGATGTGGGGTGTTTGGATTGAATCGGGTCGGAGTCACGATACTGGGTATTCGCGCTCGCGGCGTGCGCTTCAGCGGACGGGCCGGGACGATGGACCAGGGTGCCACCACCGACCGCGTCGGTCGGGAACGGAGCGCTCGGTGCCGGACCCGCTTCGTCGTCGCCATCGTACCCATCGTGCCGATGAGAGGCGTGATGCAGCCGGATCCCATCCGACATCCGCGAAAAATCCATCCTAGCCTCCCTCATCGCAATCGCTCCACGCAATCGGACGGGTTCTGCACGGACAGAATGTCATCCCGGGAAGGTCGAAAGCCCAGTCGTCAGTTCGGATATAGCGCTTCGTCTGGCAGCCGTAACATCGGCTACATCCATTCGGGTAAAGTGACAGCCTTCGCAACTTTGCGCGCGCCAATGCTTGAAAGTGCGACCTTGAGGGGATGGCGAAAATGGACAATCGAGCTGACGGCCAAGTCGCCTGGATCGTCGCCTGCATCTCGCCTGCGGCCAAAATAAATCCACCGCGTTGCCTGATTTAAGTCGCATTGCGACCTAGATCACGGCCAAAACTTCCGTCCGGGCAGGGGGCGCAACACCGGGGTTTTTCATGTCCGGTCATTTGCGAGTTTATTACGCCGCTTTTGCGTTTCTTGCGGGTCTGTCGACATCATCCGCGTTTTCGGCTCCCCTTTCCGAACTCTTCAATGCCGGTCCCGCCACAGCCCCTGCGTCCGCTTCCGCGGAAGCGGAGTGCTTGACGCGGCCCGGCAAGCCGAGCGCCGATGGCCAGCACTGGTTCTATCGGGTGGAAGGCCAGCGCAGATGCTGGTTCCAGATCGCCAAAGGAACGGAGACGGCGAAGAAGCTGGTTCAGCAACGCGCCACCAAACAGCGTGTCGCCACGGCCGAAGAGAACCAGACCGCGGCGCGCAAGCGGAAGTCTGGCGTGGATGCGCGCGCGGAGCTGCCGCGCTCCGCACCTGCGGATACGTCCCGGCCGAGCCCGTCCGTGCCCGTGCAGGTAGTTGATGCCAGTCCCGTCCTCGCCGGGATCGCAACCCGCGCGTCGCTGGTCCCCCTTGCCAAACGCGACCGGCTCACGGCCGACGAGATCGCGCTGCGCCAGGTCGACGTTGAGGCACTCCTGGTGGCGACGCCGGCCGCCAGCGAGGTTGTTGCCGCTGCGACGATGCCGCTCGCACTTTCCACCGCCGAGGCGGACGATGACGGATGGGTCTGGACCTGGCTTGGCATGCTGCTGATGGCTTTGGGTCTTGTCTCCGTCCTGAGCGCTGCTCGAACCACTCGGTGGGATGTGCTGCTTCCCCAGCTGAGGTCATCTTTCGCTGGCCAGAGGCTGCTGCAGGTCAAACGCGACCTCGCGCAAAGGTGCGGCAAAGCCGTCACCGAGGCCTGGTTCTACGTCCGCCCGTACAGCGTCAGCAGGTCTTCGCCATCCAGCTTACATATTCCAGAGACAATGCACTTAATTCATGAGCCTTCGAACCCGCGGAGCAGCCGGGTTCATTGACTGCACTGTCACCGTAATCCCGACGCCAGACATGCCTGGATGTGCGGGTCACGCAACGGTGAGCGTACTGATTTGCCGTTCGCGCAGCTGTGATTTTCCACTGCGTGTCTTTTCTCAAGCGCGTACCTACCTAACCCCTGTCCAAAAAAAGTTCGAAGGAAACGCTTTCGACAGAGCAGCCGATTCTGGCCAGCGGGAATGCTCCGCACGAAACAACAACCGTTCGGAGCACGACTATGATTGGATTCAGGACTTCCATTATTGCAGCAATTATGTCGATTGGCGCGATAAGCTCTGCAAGCGCCCAGTGCCCGACGTGGGCTACGCAAAATCCAGCTTCGTTTCAGGCGCAATATCCCGATAGGGATGTGTTGAACGACTGCGAATTGACGCCAGCAGGCAGAATGGGCCTCGAACTCCCCGGCGGCGCGGCTCCCTGGTTTGGGCCCAACAGGGCCTATGGGGCAATGCCTGGCGTTGCTCAGCACCACAGCTTTCAGCACCGATCGCGGTGAGTATCTGAAGATAAACCCGAATGGTCGGATTCCGGCCCGTCGATCGCGATATCGAGAAGTTCGAGGCCGCCTCCAAGTCAGGCAATACATAAAATCTGATTGATCTGATTAGGCGGATCTTATGCCTGCTCCAAGGCGGCGGGAATGATTTACCGCGTGTTCAGGACCGAGTGGTGTCATGGCCCATTCCTTTGAAATCCCGCTTTTGTCGTTCGATTATTTCAAACTGCGAGCGCATCAATGGCTGGTATCACGTCATTCTTGGCCGAGTTGGACGAAGCAGTTGCGAGAGGAAATCCCGAGAGTTGTCTGCGGGCGCTCTGGCATGCGGCAGACATCCTGATCGCCGGCACTTATTCCGAGGAGCAGATCTGGACTTTCGGTGAGGTCATCGGTCGTCTCGCGCAGGAGATTGAAGCGAGCGCGCGGGCGAAGCTCGCAGGAAAGCTCGCATGCAGCCCAAACGCGCCCTATGCGTTGACCCGGCAGATGGCAAGCGACGACTGCATCGATGTCGCGTGGCCGGTTCTCAGTCAGTCGGAGCGCCTTGACACCGAGACATTGATTGCGTGTGCCAAGAACAAGAGCCAGCAACATCTGCTTGCAATCTCCAAGCGACAAACGGTCCCGGAAGCGGTCACCGATGTCCTGGTGGTGCGGGGATCTCCCGAGGTCGTAACCTCGGTCGCATCGAATGCTGGGGCGAATCTCTCGAAATCCGGATTTCTGCACCTGGTGCGACGGTCAGAAGGGGATTCGATCCTTGCTGAGTCGGTGGGACTTCGAAAGGATATTCCTCGGCATCTCTTCCACCAGTTGATCGCCAAAGCCTCTGAAGAGGTGCGGCAAAAGCTGAAGAGGGAGCGTCCGGATATCGAAAATCAGGTCCATCGCGTCGTGGTCGATGTCACCGGGGCCATTCACGCCAGGTTTGGCCCGGCGTCGAAGGATTACTTCACGGCGAAACGCACGGTGGCAAAACTGCACGAGAGAGGCGAATTGACAGAAGACAAGGTCTTCGAACTTGCTCACTCTCTCAAGTTCAACGAGACCACCGTTGCCCTGTCGTTGCTCTGTCGGCTTCCAGTAGACGTCGCGGAACGGGCATTGATCGAGAGGGATCGCGAGCCGGCGTTGATCTTGGCCAAGTCTCTCGATTTCTCATGGCCCACCACGATGGCGCTGCTGTTCCTGGGCGCCGCCAACTACCGGATAACCGCGGGCGAGCTGGATCAATTGAAGATCAATTTCCACGGGCTGAACGTCAAGGCGTGCCGGGAGGTCGTCACCATCTACCGAACGCGAAAGGAGGAGGTTTTCGGCGGCTCGTTTCAACAACCCCGGCGCATGATCTAGGATCGCAATCGCGGTGACGGTGCACCTAATTGATGAGCCTTCGAACCCGCGAACGCGGCCGAGATCATTGACTACACTGTCAAACTGATCCGACCGCAATCCCGGATAAGTCTCGTGCCGGCGCCTTCGCTCCTTGGTTTCGGTGCGGCACGCCTCGTTTCAAAAAGGCCTGCAATACAGCACGGTTTCTTCGGGGTAGATCGTAAAATGATCCAGCCACATCTTGTAGCCGAGGTTCAGGGAATTGATGAAGAGGGGAATGTCGACCCAGTCATTCGGCTTGTGGTAGACGCAAATCGCCAATGATGGTTTGAACCGTTCGAGCGTGCCCACGGCGCCTTTGAGCGCGGAAAGCTCGGCCCCCTCGATGTCCATTTTTATGAAATCGACACGGGGCAGATTTCTCTCACGAACCATATCGTCGATGGAAATGGTTCTGACTTCGGTCGCGCCGTGGAAGAGGGGGCGTTCGGAAACCTGGCTCCCCGGACCATTGTTCATCATATAGAGTATCTTTTCGGATGTCTCCCATACCGGTCTCTCGATGATCTCGATATTCGACGCATATTTGGGATTCAGTTCCAGGTTCTGACGCAAGATATCGAGATTTTCTGGTATGAATTCGAACCCGATCACCTTGCCCTCGGGTCCCACCTTCGTTGCAAAATACAGGCTCGTATCACCGTAGCAGCTGCCGGCTTCGATGACGATATCCCCGGTCTTTGCTGCGATCGCTGGCTTGACACCGCTATACTCGTATTGCGTTTTCAGGAACGTGGCGTCGATCCCGATGGGAGCGGAAAACAGATTGAGATCGTAGCCGATGTCCTTCAGATCGAAATGAGTCAGCTCGAAGTTCATGTTCCTGATTTTCTTCGCAGGCAGACGGTTCGTTTGCAGACTTCGTGCCAGGCTCCGTTCCTGCCAATATTTTGGCGAATTTCGAAAGAGCTTGACGAGGTCATGCCCTATCACGCGTTGAAGATACAACTCCAACAGGACGTCTTTCGAGTAATCGTCTTGCAGCAACTGCCAGGTATCCAGCAAGACCAGAGGAAGCGCCTTTGAGTTTTTCAATCGCGCCATTGCCTGGAGCTTGCTCTGATGCTCTTGCATATCGTGGCCCAGCGTTCGCTTGGGCTCAGGTCAATAACGATCCGCCTCGTGGTTTCGTTCAAGGTCTCTCGTGGCAACCTCGTACACCTTGGCCTGCAGGTGAGACAGGAATGAAATTGCAACATCTGCGGACATTTGAGCTTCTGACGACATTTGAATGGCTGAGCCTCTCTTCGATCCGGCGGCAGTCGGGACCCGACAGTGCACCTCATTCCGAGCCTTCGAACCGGCGAACGCGACCGGAGTCATCGAGGGCACCGTCACGGCAGGTTCGCGTTCTCGTGCCGTCAGTTCGCGTTCAGCTGTGCTTGCGGGGTCCACCGTGCGCGGCCGTAGCGTCCGGTTCGGGGAGTTTCTGGTGCGAAGCTGGTGCGAGGCTGGGCGGCCTGAATATTTCATGACCTCATCCGTCAAGGCGCCCGGCTCTCCGCGCGGCCGCGCCACGCGTAGCCCGAAGGGCGAAGCGTGGTGGGCCCGGCAGGACTCGAACCTGCAACCAGACCGTTATGAGCGGCCGCCGGCCCCGAGCCCCTATTTCGCGCTCGCGAAAACATCCGCTGCGTAGACCACCTTGCCGCCCACGACCGTCAGCAGAGACGTCGTGGCGCCGATTTGCTCGACGGGGACGGACATGAAATCCCGATCGAGAATCACGAAGTCGGCGAGCTTGCCGGCCTCTAACGTGCCGCGCCGCGTCTCGTCGAAGCAGAACCAGGCGCTTCCCACGGTGTACAGGCGCAAGGCATCTTCGCGGCTGGGTGTTTCGTCCGGGCCGCGCGTCGATAGTCCGCCGACGGTCTTGCCGTCGAGCATCCATTGCAGCGCGACGAACGGATTGTAGGATGCGACCCGATGCGCATCCGTGCCGGCTCCGACATGGACGCCCGTGCGCAACGCCGTGACGATGGGCGGCATGCTGCGCGCGGCTTCGCCCGCCTGCGCTACGATACGGTCGCCTCCGAGGTACATGGCGTCCTGCATGGTCCAGCCGACACCGAGGGTCTTCATGCGCGCCAGCGTTTCGGACGAGGCGTTGTCGAGATGGGCGATCGACCAGCGCAGCGGGGCGATCGGCGTCTCCTTGTTGACCTCTTCATAGAGGTCCAGGAGTTGGTGGACGGATTTGTCTTCCTGCCAGTGGATGGTGACGGTAAGCCCTTGTTTGGCTGCCCAGCGAACGATCTCGAGGAACTTGTCCCTGGCGGCCGCGTCGGGCGCGTTGTTGTTGTACATGGCGCCGGTGATCCGCTCGCCGATTCCGTTGAATCGCAGCATGTCGTCGCCGAATCCCATCGGCAGGAATGGCGTGAGACTCTTGTACTCCTCGAATTCCGCGCCGACATTCTGCGCGAACAGGCTGAAGGCTATTCGCACCGAAAGTGATTTCTCGCGCCAAAGCTTTTGCAAGGCGGCGTAATGGCCAGGATAAATGCTGAAGCCGCCGGGATCCACGATCCCGGTAATTCCGAGGCGATTGAGCTCCGTGAAGAACTGCCGGGTCCCGGCGACATTGTCTTCGACATTCGGCCTCGGCAGGCGATCGAACAGCGCGGAGATGCTGACGATGGAGCCGTTGAACCAGCCCGTGGTTTCGCCCGATGCGGCGCGCTCGGCCGTGATTCCGGCCGGCAACAGATCCGCGGATATCCCGAGCGCTTGCAGCGTTTTCGGCGTCATCAGCACCGCCGAATAGAACAGCTGGATGTACGCCGGATTGTCGGGAACTGCCGACATCACCTCGGCCAGGGTTGGCCGCCGCTTCTCCGCAAACTGCAACTCGCTCCAGCCACCGGCCACGATGATCCAGGACGCCGGGCGCGCTTTTGCCGCCTGGCGGAGGCGATCCATGGCCTCTCGAATCGTTTTTGCGCCGATCCAGTTGACCTCGGTTGCGTAGGTCAGGCCGGCGCGCACGGCGTGAATATGGGAATCGATCAATCCGGGAATGATCGTGCGTCCGCCTGCGTCGACGCGGCGCGTCGCGGACCCGATCAGACCTTCCATGGCATCGTTGCCGCCAACTGCAACGATCTTGCCTTCGCGGACCGCGAGAGCCTGCGCGATCGTCGATGCGCCATCCAGCGTCACGATTTTTGCGTTCGTGACAACGAGGTCGGCCTTTTGTGCGTAAGCCAAATTGGCCCAGCACGAGATCACCAAGATCGCCAGAAGCTTGCGCATGTTCAGTCCCGAAATGAGAGAGCCAGGCGTGAGAGAGGCAAGAGTGAGAGAGGCAGGAGTGAGGAAGGTAGCCGCGGCGCCACACATCCGCCGCTGGATGCACGCGCGGATGTCGCGTGTCGCACCGGGGAGTGTGGTGATCTTGATCATGTCTGGCTTCAACAAAATCAGCCAGTCCACCGGAAAATTCGGTAAGGGGTCAAGGAATTGATTTTACAGCCCGCCTTCGCCCGTTGGCTTCGGCGCGGCAGCCTTCGCCCGCTTCGCAGCAGTTCGTCCGTCTTCGCTCTCACTTCGCTAGGCTACGCCGGACACCACGCTCCGCCCCTGGTTCTCCGCGCGGCTGCGCCACGCGTAGCCCGACGAAGGTGTGGGGCCACTTTGAGAGCGACTCGGTTATCCCTTTGAAAGCGTTCGATGCCCCGTTTTGAAAACGACTCGATTTTGACTTTAAGAGCGACTCGATTACCCCCTTTTTCATTTTGAGAACGACTCGATATCGCAAGTGGCTGCGATTGCTTGATAATTTGTGGTATTTTTTTTGATGGAGAGCCCGAACGTGAGAAATGCGTGTGAATCGGCGTGGGGTCCCGACGCCGATCGGCACGACAAGTCTCTGATTCACATCACGTTGGAGGGGTGATGCTTCGGTGCCGATTCACAGACTATTTCCAGCCAGCCGCCGATGATCGCCGATGAGCTTCGGCGACAAGCCGACGTCTTCATCGACCTGATGGAGTTGCGATCCAAGCTCGGCCGGGACCTCTCGGAGCGGCCACCCTCGCGCGAGCGCGCCGTGCCGCCGCCCCTAGGACAGCATGTTCAGCGGCGCGCCCGCCCGGTTCGGGCGCCCGGCGAAAGCGACGATCTCAATCCGTAGATCGACTTGTGCGTCATTTGACTTGCGTACCAGTTCCGTGCCTCACCCAATCGCCGCGTTCGTGCTTTGAGCGCCGGGAAATTTCCCAGGTTTCTGCAACTGTTCTCCGTAGAATCCGCAAGGGCGGCCGTATCGTAGGAGAGGCCGCTCCCCAACACGTGGCGACGTTAGGTAGCGTTTGCCCGAGCTCGTTCGCGCGCCTCCCGCCGACGATCGCGGCGTTCGCGCCGCCGCTTCGCCCGATCCGCCGGTTGCGGGAGGGCAGGCACTGGCGCAGCAACGGTCTCGACTGAAGGTGCATCGCCGCCCTTCACGCGATTTTCCTGCCGGACGTGACGCCCGAGGCTTACGTCACGGCGTCCATCCCCGCGTTCCCAAGAGAACGCCGTGATTCCTGCCGGGAACGTTGAAATCGTAGATCTTCAGGTCAGACCAATCGAGCTTTCCGCGAAGTTCGGCCAAAGACCCTTTATCCAATTTCTCATACACCTGAACGGCAAAAAGGATCCGGCTCGCAGGAAACCTGTCGCCGACCTTCCCGATAATCTCCGTTATGGGAGGTTCGGTTCGACGCAGATCCAGCCCTTCAACCTCATTCAGCGCGGTGCCCCAAGGCGGTGCCACGAAGAGTATCATGGCGTCGTCCCTTGCAGCATCGACTTGCCCCAACATAGCGCGGTAGTCGCCGCGCTTCAGATCGATGGTGTGATCGACTGCGGCGAGGTTCTGTTTGGTCAGGTGATAAACCTGAGGGTCGAATTCGAACGCGATCCCGCGTGATCGCGGCACGTGTCGCAATATCCAGTACAACGTGTTGCAAGAGCCGGCGAACGGGTCGACGACGATCCACCGGCCGCCGACCGGAAGCGACGCGGCCACGGCGGCCACATCCTGCCCGATGCGGTCCGCAACGGCATCTCGGGTGCACTCTACCGCGGTCCGGCCGAGCAAACGCACCCCGCGTGCGTACCACTGCGCCGGTGCCATTCCGTACAACCGGATGAAGTCCGGATCGGAGAAGCTGTCGCTGCCGTACCGGCGGACCTCTTCCAAGGTCAGCAACTCGTTGCGCTTAGATCCATGCAGCAGCAACGTTCGGTCATGAAGCGGCGTCTCGGGCTCCTTCCGATGCTCGTTCATGTGCGGATGCTCCTAAGATCGGCTTTCTAATTTAGGGCGCCGGCGGGGGGCCTACGAACAGTCCTTGATGGAGGAAATGGACGGTCAGCGATGCGATGCGACAACCACGAAGGACTCCTGAGGAAACGTCAGCCTACCGTTCGCCAGCATTGAGGAATCCAAACGGCTCGCCACGTCGTCGGCGATAGCTGCGATCATGCGTTCACGCCCGGAGTCGTCCTCATCCTTCAACAGCGCAGCCATCGGGGTCGCGGTGAGCTGGAAGCGAACGTAATCGAGCGTCGACGGAAAGCTGATCTGCTTGGTCACGGACTCGACGTCGACACGGTCGAAACCCGCCTGTCGCACCCAATTACCCACCTCGTCGGCGTTGCAGGAAAGATGCTCGGCGCGTTTGGTTCGCGAGGACTCTGCGCCGAGAAACTTGTCCAGCGACTGCACGAAGGCGTGTGCGGCCGGCGTGTGCTCGATGGCGCTGTAGACGCTGAGCCCGAGGCGTCCGGACGGCGTCATGACCCGATCCATCTCTCTAAGAGCCCGCGGCCGGTCAGGAAAGAATTGCAGTCCGAGCTGGCAGAGCACGACATCGAAGCTGTGCGATGCCAAGGGCAAATCCAGTGCGCTGCCCTCAGTCCACTCGACCTCGCTGGATTTCGCCCGGGCGACGGCCAGCATCGCCTCGTTGAGGTCTACGCCGACCAGCCTTCCGACGTGGCCGCGCCCGGCCAGCCGGCGCGCCACGACGCCGGTCCCGCACGCCACGTCCAGTACGCTTTCTTCCTTCGCCGGCGCGATACGATCGAGCAGATCATCCGCCCAAGCCGAGGTGATAGCGGGGACGAGATAGCGCTCATACAGCTCGGGAGCGCTGGCATCCATCTGCCAATGTTCGTGAACTGCCATAACACCCTCTTGAAATTGGCCGGGTGTAACCGAGAGAGATCAACAAATATTCCCCATGCTGGCCGATAACTACGGCCAACACAAGGTCTCTGAAGGTATGCCTGGTTCTGGGCGTGCTGATAGAAATTGGCGAGGAAGATCGGCCGCTCGGTTCAGCGTCCCAGCCGCTTCTCGACGCGCTTGCGGCTGTTGCCGACCTTCTTCACGGCTTTCTTCACCGCAGAGGCTGATCGACCGGCTTTCTTCGCTTCGTAGCGGACTTCGTAGTCCTGTCCTTTGGCCACCCGGGCCCGGTCCTGTTTGCGTCCACGCGCGGTCTTCTTCTTCGCTGCGGCCATCGGCTCCTCCTCTTGCGAACTGATGGCGATGCAATGCCGCAAGGATTCGTGGGTTCCGGAAACGAATCCAGCCGTCCCGGCTTTGAGTCCTAGCTGTTGCGTGGAGTTGCTTGCGCGGCGTTTCAGCGGCGTAGACCGGCGGTGATCGGCGTCAAGGCGCCGTTGCCCGGCTTCTAGAACCGGCCTTGGCATCATCGATCGAGAAGGTGCCGTCTGGAGTCCGGCACCCGGTCTTCAAGGGACTGCGGGAGGACCTCTGACGCTCGGCATCGGACGCCACGAAAGGACGGGTGAGACATGAACGAGAAAGCCGACATCGATCGCGTCTGGGACATCATCGAAAAGGTCGGCGTGTGCATGCTGACGACGCAATTCGCAGGTGGGCTACGTGCGCGCCCCCTCCAAGCAAGGCCCGACCGCGAGGCCCGCCTGATCTTCTTCGTTACGGACGTCCACAGCCCGAAGGAGGATGAGGTCGCGGCCGCTCCCAATGTCGTTATCATCTTCATCGATGCGGATGAGAAGGCCTATCTATCGATCACGTGCCGTGCCTCCGTCTTACGCGACGTCGAGAAGACGAAGGCGATGTGGCGGAAGACGATGAGGTATGGTGGCCCGACGGTCCGGGCAGTCCCGACGTGAGCTTGCTCCGGATCGAGCCTTCCACGGCCGAATTGTGGGACGGACCGGCGAGCGCAGCGGTCACCGCCTTCGAGTTCGTCAAGGCGAAGCTGACAGGGCAGGAGCCGAACCTCGGCGAAAACCGGAAGTCAACCGTCAACATGTGAGCGGGCGTCGGCTCTACAACAAGGTCACGGCCGATGCACGAACGATGATCTTGTCCTGCCGGAAGTCCGCCTGCAGGCGCTGCCGGCATGTCGTCCACCAAGACTCATCGAGTGTTTCAGTCAGGACTTCAAACACGATGATCTCGTCGCGCACCGTCTTGTCCCCCTCACGGGTCGTGCCCTGGGCGGGAGAGCGGGTGAATGCGGTCAATCCACCGAATCGCTCGGTCAGTCTCTCGCGGAACGCGGAAAACTTCTCGGGATCGAACGGCCGCCCTTCGTTGTCATTCAGGGGAAGAAGTATCTCGACCAGGTGCATTGGAAACATTCCTTCAGAACCGCAGCATTCCAAACACGAAAAGAAGCGCGACCGTGATGACGGCGGAGATCAGCAGAGAGCCGAAACAGCCTAGGCGGTTCGAAAAGAACAAGAACATGTTCGCGCCGTCGCGAAGGATCGGAATGCGAGACTAACCAGCCAAACCCCGACGTCGTTCCGGAAAGCCGGTCGCACTCCATCCCTCGTCAGTCGTCAAGAAGCTTGCCGATCAGTTGGAGGAGTGCCTGGTGCTCGGGGCCGCTTCCACCCGCGCCAAGGAATTGCCCGATCTCCGTCAGCGAAGTCCGGCCACCGGAGCTGCGGTTCGGCTCGTGCTCCACCATCGGCACACCTGATTGCGGATCCCGGACCAGACGCCAGATGTCACCATTGGGGCTTTCGTAGAGAACTCTTGCGGTCATGCCATTCAACAAATTTGGCCCGGCGCCGTTCCCGATGGGTGGCCTGTAAGAACCAAGCCTCAGCTGAGGCGTTGAGTCACCGATGTCGGACGCTTTTGACTATTTCCGTGCCCATGCCGTCCGAGCCCTTTGCAAGGCTCGAAGGATGCGTCGCGGAAGAATGAAGCACCTGCAGATGATGGTAGGGAGAGTGTATCACCTGCTCACCAAGGAGGCCGCATACGGGCCGAATCTACAGCATCTGGACGAGTTCCGGGCCGCGCAGAAGCTCGAGAAGTCGCTTGAGTAATGGCGTCGCGATCGAGCAGCCGGTGGACGTGCGAAGGCCTGGCGGCCGCAACAACTACGTGCAAACCTCCCGGAGGAACAGGCCGCGGGAGCAGGAGCGTTGAATGCTGGCCGCTGATACCCAAACTGTGGCCAAGCTCCTGCGAGAATACGCGCACCGGACCTCGTTGCGCGGAGGCAATCCGTACCGCGCCAAGGCGTATTCCCGCGCCGCGGACAGTCTCGCCGCCCTGGCAATTCCGCTCCACGTCGTGATCGAAGAAGGCCGGCTCACGGAGATCCCCGGCGTCGGTGATGCGATCGCGGACATCATCACCAGATTGCACCGGACCGGGAGCCATCCGAGCCTGGAGAAACTGCGCAAGGACGTGCCGGCCGGCGTCCTCGAGATGCTGACCGTGCCCGGCCTGCGCCCGGACAAGGTGCTGCGTCTCTATAACGATCTCGGCATTGCCTCTCTCGCCGAACTGGAAGCCGCCGCCAAGGACGACCGCATCAAAAAAGCCAAAGGACTCGGCACGGCGCTGCAGACCAAGATCCTGCAGAATTTGGCCATCGCAAAGAGCGGAGAAGGCCACCTCCATGTGCACCGCGCTGCCGCGCTGCTTGCGCACGCGAAGGACTCGATCCGGAAGGCCCGGCCCGAGCTCAGGCGCGTGACGATCGCTGGCGATTTCCGCCGCGGCTGCGAGCTCGTCGGCGATCTCGCGATCGTTGCGGAGGCTGCCAAGCCGGACAAGACATCGACGCCATCGGCCGACGGGCTGCAAATCCATCTGTCCGACCGCAAGCACTTCGGCGCCTCCCTTCTCTTCGCGACAGGCTCCGCCGCTCATGTCGAACAACTCCAGGCTTTGGCGGCGGAGAAGGGGATGCGATTGGAGCCAGACGGCTTGCACAAGGGGCGCACCCTGATCGCCGGCGAGGAGGCTGAGATCTACCGCGCCCTCGGTCTGCCCTTCATCGACCCTGAACTCCGGGAGGGGCGCGGCGAGATCGAGGCGGCTTTGAAAGGCAAGCTTCCGAAGCTCGTCACCGACCAGGATCTGCGCGGCATCCTTCACTGCCACACCGATGCCTCCGACGGCACCGAGACGCTGGAGACCATGGCTAAGGCCACACGCCAGCGGGGCTTCGAGTATTTCGGCGTGGCGGACCATTCCAAGTCCGCCCACTACGCAGGCGGCCTCTCCGTTGAGGAGATCGCGCAGCAGCACCGGGAAGCCGATCGACTGAACAAGCGCTTCGGCAAGGACTTCCGGATCCTCAAGGGTATCGAGTCCGACATCCTGGCGGACGGGTCGCTCGACTATGACGACGACGTTCTGGAGCGCTTCGATTTCGTGGTCGCCAGCATCCATGGGCGCTTCAAGCTGGATCGCAAGGCGCAGACGCAGCGCCTGCTTCGGGCTATTTCCGACCCTCACACCACCATCATCGGCCACATGACGGGGCGACAGCTCCAGCGGCGGCCGGGCTATGAAATCGACGTTGAGAAGGTACTGCGAGCGTGCGCCAAGCACGACGTTGTGGTCGAGATTAACGCCCACCCATGGCGGCTCGACCTGGACTGGCGTTGGCACCAGGCGGCCCTCGACTTCGGTTGCATGCTGAGCATCAATCCCGACGCGCACTCGATCGCCGAACTCGACCACATGCACTGGGGCGTCGTGATGGCCCGCAAGGGCGGTGTCCCCGCCGACCGGATCCTGAATGCGATGACGCTTGCCGAGATCACGCGTTACCTGCGCCAGAAGCGGCGCTCGCTCGCCCGCGCCGCTTGATGCCGCAGAAGCACGAATTCTCATTGCGGGGAAGGGTGGTGGCGGTCGCCGCCGATCGCGGGCACCACTTCAGCAAACCAATTCAGGAGCGCATAATCCTGGTGGAAGGCCACGGCGTCGAAGGCGACGCCCACGCCGGCCCGTTCATCCGGCACCGCTATTTGGCACGCCGCCGTCCCCGCCTGCCCAATCTCCCGCAAGTCCACCTGATCCCATCCGAACTCTTCCCGTCTCTCCTCGAAGCTGGTTCGAGGTTGGCGCCGGCGACCTTGGCGAGAACCTCACCACCGCCGGATTGGACCTCGAACGGATCCCGCTCGGGACCTTGATCGAGCTCGGGCCGTCCGCGGTCGTCGAGCTGAGGGGCCTCCGGACGCCCTGCGTCCTCATCGACCGCTTCCGAGCCGGGCTTAAGCGGCACGTGCTCTCGTCGGCGGAAACGGGCCCTCCGTTCAAATCGGGGGTGCTGGGCGTGGTACGGGCCGGCGGGACGGTCGCGGCTGGTGATACCGCGCGGGTTCGCCTTCCGTGCTCCTCGTTTCGGCCGCTGCCGGCCGTGTAGAAAGACCCTACCATGGCCCGAAAATCGACCCTGCCTCGTCGCCTGCAGCCGATGCTGGCCACGCTGACGGATGCGCCGTTCGACGATCCCGATTGGGTCTTCGAGGACAAGTTTGATGGTTTCCGCATGGTCGCGGAGATCCGGCGTGGTCGGGTCGCGCTCTACAGCCGTAATGGGAAGATCATCAGCCACTCCTACCTCGAGGTCGCGAAAGCGCTTGAGGGCGTGAAGGCAGACGCCGTGATCGATGGCGAACTCGTCGCGGTCGGCAAGGACGGCGTCTCCCATTTCCAATTGCTCCAGAACGCGCTGCGCCATGAGGCCAAGCTTCTGTTCTGCGCGTTCGATCTCATGTTCGCGGACGGAGAGGACCTGCGTGCGCTGCCGCTCCTCGAGCGCAAGAAGCGGCTAAAGGCTATTCTGCCGCGCCACAAGCTGATCGCATTCAGCAACCACCGCAAAGGCGAGGGGACGAAGTTCTTCGCAGAAGCGGAGCGGAGGCATCTCGAAGGCATCATGGCCAAGCGTGCCGACAGCTCGTACGCGTCCGGACGCCGGACCGCCGACTGGCTGAAGATGAAGACCGCGCAGCGGCAGGAGGTCGTGATCGCCGGCTTCACGGCGCCGAGGCGAACCCGACCCTTTTTCGGCGCTCTCGCGCTGGCAGTGCGGGAAAATGGCGGGTGGCGGTACATCGGCCACGTCGGCACCGGTTTCAGCCACCAGGTTCTGGAAGAGCTTCACAGCAAGCTGGTGAGGCTCAAAACCGCCAGATCGCCGTTTCCTGCCAAGGTGAAGGATGAGCAGGTCACGACCTGGGTCCGTCCTTCGCTGGTCGCAGAGGTGAAGTTCGCGGAGTGGACCAGCAAGGGAGAGCTGCGCCAGCCGGTTTATCTCGGCCTGCGATCCGACAAAAAGGCCAAGGACGTCGTTCGCGAAAAGAGCTGGTCGCGAAAATAAGGCAGCGGAGGCGGGTCAAAAGACCTGGGTTCAGCCCGCGTCGCGCTCGGCTGCTGAAGGCCACGGCGGCAAGGGCGGCAACCCAAGAGCCTTGCGTACAGGTCCGAACGACTTCCGGTGAACTGCGCATGCGCCAAGCCTGGCGAGGGCTTCGTAATGAGCCGGCACCGGGTAGCCCTTGTGGTCCGCGAATCCATAGCCGGGGTGACGCATGTCGAGCGTCCGCATGATGGCGTCGCGCTCGACCTTCGCGAGGATGGAGGCGGCGGCGATGCTTGCGGACTTGGCGTCGCCCTTGATGATGGCCTGCTGAGGGAGGTCGATTTCCTTCAACCGCTTCGCATCGATGAGCAAGTGTTGCGGCGTCAGCCCTAGCCCCCGGACTGCACGCTGCATAGCCTGAATGCCTGCCCAATGGATGTTGATCGCGTCGATCTCCTCGACCTCGACAAACACCACGCACCAACTCTCTGCTTTGTCCTTGATCTCCTTCGCGAGTTCCTCGCGAGCCGCGGCGTCGAGTTTCTTCGAGTCGTCGATTCCCACTATTCGTGTGCCGGGTTTCAGGATCACGGCAGCGGCGGAGACTGGCCCGGCGAGCGGGCTCATGCCGGCCTCGTCCACGCCTGCCACAGCATGTTGGCCACTTTCCCAAAGAGAGGTCTCGAAGCGGAGCATCTTGCGGAGGCGCTGCCCTTCGGACCTGTTTTCGAAGCGACGCTTATCGATCGAAGCCAGGATGGCACGGGCTCCCGCGCGGCAGTCGGCGCGCAAGATCTGCTCGACGCTGGCCTCGAGCGGCCTTTTCTCGACGACATAGCGCTTACGCAACACATCGAGCGAATATTGGGACATAGCGGCCTTCGCACAGACTAATCGGGGAAGCGTGTCCGTAAACTTTGTGGCGATTGTCTGAAGTTAGGCCTTGCCGCCATCGTCAGCCTACGTAGCGCCCCGTCAAGAGGAACCGCCGGCTCTAGCTGGGGGTCGGTATTCTGCGCGGCTACTGATCTGTATCTACGACCCCCGATCTCCGAACGGAACCAACCGCTGTCTTCATTCCTTTAGAAAGGAGTGGAGCCTCGATCCCAGGGTGCTTCCGAGGGACAGGCCCATGCTCCGAGAGACTCGCCACGAAGAACAGGTTCTGGACCGCACCGCCGAGGTCGCAGCCACCATTGCCGAAGAAGGCCTTCGCTATGTCAGCGACTCCGCGCCCGGTTACACCCGCAAGCGGACGGGGACTACCTTCAGCTACTACGACAAGGATGGGAAGCGCATCACCGATGCCGCCGTTGTCCGACGCATCAAGTCCATCGGCATCCCGCCGGCCTACGAATCCGTCTGGATCTGCCCCTCCGCCAACGGCCACATCCAGGCGACCGGGCTCGATGCGCGGGGGCGCAAGCAGTACCGCTACCACGCGAAATGGCGCGAGCTGCGCGACCAGAACAAGTACGAGCACATCATCCAGTTCGCCGCTGCGCTGCCCGCGCTGCGCGACCGTGTCGCCGCCGATATGAAGCTGGACGGACTACCCCGCGAGAAGGTGCTGGCCACGATTGTCAGTCTTCTAGACAAGACATTGATCCGGGTCGGCAACGCCGAGTATGCCGAGAAAAACAGATCTTACGGGCTCACCACCATGCGCCGCAAGCACGTCGCGGTCGGTCGCGGCGTCCTTCGGTTCGACTTCACGGGCAAGTCGGGCAAACAATGGAAGCTTCGCGTCGAGGACAAGCGGATAGCTGCGATCGTGAAGCGCTGCGCGGAGATCCCGGGACACGAACTCTTCAAGTACCTTGACGACGACGGACAGCCCCGCACCATCGATTCCGGCGACGTCAACGCCTACATCAAGGACGTCACGGGCGAGGACTTCAGCGCCAAGGATTTCCGGACCTGGGCGGGGACGGTTCTGGCGGCGTTGGCCCTGGCCGAATTCAAGAAGTACGATAGTCAGGCCGAGGCGAAGCGCAACGTCGTCGCCGCGATCGAGAGGGTCTCGAAGCAATTGGGCAACACGCCGACCATCTGCCGCAAGTGCTACGTGCACCCGGAAGTCCTGAACGCCTACATGTCGGGTGATCTTGTGAAGATGATTGAAGCCAAGATCGCGCAGAAGTTCAAGCGCCCATTCGCCAAGCTCACTTCCGACGAGATCATGGTGCTGGCATTTCTCCGCAAACGTCTCGGCTCGGTAAAGGCCCCCGCCTAGTGCAATCCCGAAGCGAGAAATTGCTTTGGCTGGCAGCGTCAGCTCGCCGTCCCCGGCAGGTGGTGGAAGGACGGTCAGCTCTTCTGGCGCGAACTCTTCTTCGCAGTTGTCGCAGCGGCGTGGGATTTCGAGCATCCGCGCATTTGCTCACGTAGTTGGCGGAATTCGGCAAAGGCGGCCGGAATGAACCCAAGAACCGCTGGTCAGTTGGTACCAGGAGAATACAAAAAAGTCGCGCCCACAGGAATGGGCGCGACTTTTCTCGAATAGCCAAAGATGATCAGGAATGATGCCCTCGACTATTTCTCTTTGATGACAGTCGTGCTGCTACTGCCAACTGTCCCTTCCTCGCAGACTTTGGTCCGCTTGATGCGATCTTCGGCTTCCACGCGGCTCTTGAAAGCCATCGGGCCGATCTGTGTTACGACCTCCTTGTCCGCCGGGCGTGTGGTGGTAACCGTGCATTGGCGGCTCGGACCTTGCACGACATAGTACTCATCGGCCAGTGCTGGGGCGGTGCATCCGATGATTAATGCGCCAGCAAGAAGAAGTGGTGCCTTCATTGTCGCCTCTCTCTGTTCAAGTGCTGCCGGCCGGTGCGATCAAGAAGCCACGTGCTAGCGCGCACGCGACCGCTCATGCTCCCTCCTGTCGGCGGCTCTGTAACTCGTTGCGGACTACAAGAGTTCCGAAAGGCCACGTCATCAGAACCAAGCCTTGGAACGAGGCCAAGGTGCTGCAGGGCCAGTTACTGGATGATGTGCTCAGGTTCTGATGGCCGCTGCATGGCACGCGGGCTTTCGTTCAGAAGCACAAACAAAAATGCCGCCCCGAAGGAGCGGCGAGTGCGAAACCTACATATGAGCGGAACTCATTTCTTCATGGCGTCTGCTGCGTCTCTCGCCGCATCCTTAACGTCACCTGCGGCATTATGTGCAGCGCCCTTGGCCTTGTCAGCCTTGCCTTCCATTTGCAGGTCCTTATCGCCAGTCAGCTTACCCGCGCCTTCCTTGATGCTGCCCTTGGCCTTATCGGCGGCACCTTTCACATGTTCGCGATCCATAACGCGCGCTCCTTCGATCTGAATAGCACTCCAACGCACCTGAAGGTGCAGCGTTCCAAATAGCGCCGATGAGCAAAGCCAATCGGCTGAGTGGACCTGTGCGGTAACCATGTTGACCCAAGAATGTTCGACCTCGGGAGCTACTTTTTATGGCGCCGTGGCACTGAAGAAGGTGTGCAATCCCGAGGCGGCTGGTGCTCTCGGTTGGGCGAAGGACGTTCCGCAGCATCTTTGCCGGTACAGCAGAAGTCGCGAGGGCGTTGCACATTTGCAACCCGCACAGCCATTCGAGGTAGTAAGCTGCCGAGCAGAATGACTGAAACATACTTCGTGTTTACTTCGATACGATCAGCGGGGACGGAAAGTGTTTGATGTCTATCGCAATGATAAGCGCGAGTTGCTGGTTCTAAGCAATGGCTCTGCCATACCTGTCGTTTGCTCGCACAATAACTGGCGCAAGAAAAGAAAAAGAGTTCTGAAAGTCAGCGACGAGATCAGGGCGGCCGTTGAGGGGCAAGGCTATTACGTTCGCAGCTTGCGGGTTACTAAGAGGGGATTGATCTAGGCAAAGCTAGGTCGTCGCGCCGCCATCCAACTGCGCCAGCCCCGCCTCGGTCACGTTGATATCTTCCTCAATCTGCTGAATGGTTGTCCCACAATCAAATCCCGTGCGTGCCTTTAGGTCCACGGCCAGCTTCCGGCGCTGCATGCGCAAATCGTCGAGAGCCCTCCTGTCATTCAGGCGAACGTAAGCGTTCACAATAAGCTCGATTGCGTTTGGCATTCCCTGCCCCAGTCCTCATTACCTAACCCGCAACGCTCAGCCCGCGAGACTCCTCATAACGGCATCTCTTCGCAGATTATGTCCGGCAGCCGACAAATGGGACGCCCCTATGACCAGGCCGAGCCGCCTTAATCTCATGAGGGCAAGAGGGTTGCATAATTCAATGGAAAGTCCGGCTCCCAATATCGCTATGGTGCGCTGTTCATCGCTATCTAGATCAGCCCATGAAATGTCCATCACGCGGCTCCGCGTTAAACGATTATCTAAAACCCAAACGCGTGCCTGATTTGCCGCAGCATAGCCATGGCCGCGTCGGTGTACCGACCGTTGGTTAGGTAGTGATCCACCTGCGCTGTGCTAATCAGCGCGACAACTGCCACTGTGAAGCCCTTAAACATTGGGCCTCTCCTTCAAGAGACCGCCAACCGGGCGTGTCGAAAAATCAAAGCGTTCTTGGAATTGGCTGCCGCCTATGGCGACCTAATAGGGAAATGGTGACACTGACTTGTAACCGGTTCCTTAACGGGCGTGATGTACGGACGCGAGCGCGCCGCCAAGGCGAAGACGCTGAAACGAGCAATGTATCGCTCCAGCTCACGGATCGCCGTCGTCTTCCGATTGGCGCTGGCGGGATGGCTAGGCCAGGCCCTTGGAAGACAAGCATGCGTTTATTCACGCTTCACATGCAAGCCGGTCAGCGACCTTGCGCGCCTCCATTGCCCACTCTGCCGAGGCGCCATAGATCGCGGCAAAGCTATCGCGCGCACGGCCGATCAGCCCTCAATGTGCTTCACCGTCGAAATCGGCCAGCGACCTTCATGTCCCGCGACCGAGATGCGAAGTCCGTGCTCATCATCGAGAAAGACGCGATCAATTGTGCCAGCCTTGCCGTCAGTCAAGACGACCGTCTTGCCGACCAGCTCCGTCTCGGCCTCGTGAAGTTCGCGTAAGATGTTCATCGCTCGCGCGTCGCCGGTACTTGCAGCACTCACGAATGCACCCTGTTTGGTGCGAATTCTTGTATTCTACCACTCTGGTATTTTGACGCGAGCACGCAATCGGGTGATGCAGCGCACCCTCCCAGCAGCACGCGCTCGACCGTGAGACCCGCGATCAATCAGTGAATGGTTGACTTCACGGGGTCCGCCGACTGACCGAGAGTTGCATTTTCCTCGGCCTCCTGCACTCGGCCTCGAAGTATCTCAAGTTCGGCAAGCTGAGAAAGAAGTGCCTGAGCGCGCTGGCACAGGACAACGCGGTTGTACGCACGATTGCGGTTACTCATTGCACGCCCCCGATGTTTGAAGAGTTAGTTCCTTGGGTCGGTTCTCATCCCCCTGCAAGGGTTTTCTCACTCGGCCAGATCATGCGAGCTGGTCGAGCTACCGACGTTGCATTCCCGGAAGTGGGACGATAGCTCAAGCTCAGCCAAGTGCTCCCAGCATTCCGCGTCCGCGAGGAGTTTCCATTTGTTCATGCTGTTGTAAGCGGCCTGTTGACGCCATAGCCTTCTCGACCTGGCAAAATCCTTTACGCTGGTTCGTTACGATGCGCGCGGCAATGGTCTCTCTGATTGGGACGTCGGCGAAGTCTCCTTCGATGCGTGGGTCAGCGTATGGAGACGGTTGTCGATGCCGCTGGCCTCGACCGATTTCCCTTGCTCGGATATTCACAAGGCTGCGCCGTCTCGATCGCCTACGCAGCAAAGCACCCCGATCGCGTGTCGCACCTGATCTTGTGCGGCGGATTTGCAATTGGCTTCAATAAAAGACCCAATACCACTACCGCCGATTGCGAGCGTTGGGCGGCCATGAAGACATTGATGAAGCTCGGGTGGGGTTCGGACGACGCAACATTCCGTCAGATGTTTACATCTCAGATGATGCCGACTGCCACGCGGGAGCAGGCCGACGCGTTCAACGAAATCCAGCGTCTGAGCGCTTCGCCCGAGTGCGCTGTGCGCTACCTTGAGACAGTTGGCGAGTTCGACGTTCGCCATCTGTTGTGCCAGGTCAGAGCGCCGACGCTGGTGATGCATGTCCGCGACGATGTTCGGGTACCGATTGCCTTGGGCCGCGAAATGGCCGCTGGAATTCCGAACGCCAGATTCATTGCGTTGCCGGGCAAGAACCACGTCTTGCTTGAGCAAGACCCAGGCGTGACGCAGTTCTCAAGCGAACTGAAAAGCTTTGTGAGTGCCCAGCTTGATGGAGCCGCCGATAAGCAAACCTCGATTGTTCCAATTACAAGACATGTCCGACGCAGCAACCGCGGCCCCATGTCGGCTCTCGGTCGGAAATCGGACGGGTACGATAGTCGCGGCGCCTCTCGGGGGCGGATCTTTCTTCACGCTCCGCGTGAGGATCCAGAGCGTTTACGTCGGGCAGGGGAGCGCTGCAGCGTCAGGGGCTTCGTTCTAGTGGCGCCGTCATCTAGGTCTCAACCCATAACTTCCGAGAAGAGCTGTTATCGGAAGGTATCGATCTCCAGTGAATTGCGCCCGAAGTATCAGAAGGCAACCTCCCGACCGATAAGGTTTCATACGAAACCTTATCAGTTTTGCCGTCTCGGCCGTTAGCAAACCTCCCGTGCGGAAGCATACTTGAAACCGGCGCTCAGATCCTACGGCGCGCACTGTAAGTCTGTGCACTTTGGGGGCACGTGCACCACTGCATGATGGTCGACTCGGCCTGCCATTGTTAGTTTCAATGCGCACAGGCTCGCTGTGAGCTTGCGGACGTTTTGAGGGACATCCATGCATATCGACCCGGCGAGGCTTGGACCGACGGCCAACGAGTTGCCGCGAACCCGCTCGACTTTGATGCCTCTTCTTGAGCCAGAGCGTAAGTTCAATTTTCTAAGGCACAGAATCCAAGGAGCATGTTTGAAGTTGCGCACTGGTCATGCGTTCAGCCTATCGGACGAATGTTTGGCCGCATAAGCATGCGAAGCGTTATCAGCTCGCGACTCGTAATAGTCGGCAAGGTCCTTAAGGTGACCCGCGATCGCTGAGTCGGTCATGGTTTGGGCTGCGCGGAGCAAAGTCCATGCTGTCTCTAAATATGCCTTGCCTCGTTGTGAGATCTGGACCATCACGAGACCCTCGCGCGGTTCTCTGGCAGCTGGTTGAAGGTGATCTGGAGCCAGCCCACCCAATTGCGGTCACTTTCCCTGCGGGCTCTGAAGCGATCGACGCACTTCTTGGAACAAAGAGGTGTTCGCCACGAGTAGTGCCGGACGAGACCAAACTTGCCACCACAAACTGCGCATCGCGCGGCACTACCGGATCTAGGACTTTCGGAGCAGTTGGGCATTGTAATCTCCTCTTGGCTTTATCGCAGCTGTTAGTAGATCATCCTTTTTTCACGATCGCACTTCATGAGGCCATGCGCTTTTCCAACGCATGCATGCTAGGGCGATTGAGATCAGCAACTCAATTGAACGTTTAGTCGTCGCGTCATCCAAATGGTGCCGGGGACCGATACGAAGGTCTAGGGCGCTCCTCCTCAATGCGGACCACTCGCGCAAATGGTCTTTGCGTGCGCAAACGGACGAAATCTTGGTCGACAATCGCTTTGGGCCGCGCGTTTCAACGAACGCATCGACCACATGGACCACGTTGTCCTCGCTTACCCAATCCTCCAGGCAGTCCGGCAAGAGCGATACGGATGGGACGCTTCGCTGAAGGCGCGGACGGATCCCGGTCGGCCCCAATCAGGAAACGGAGAAGGGTCCGCGTATCCAAAAATCCTGAGTGTCATTTGGGGGCACTATCTAGGTCACCACCACAAAGATCCGAGTTCGGATTCGCGAAATGTTTCTGTTGACGTCCTCCTCAATTTGCAAAGTCGCGATATCTTTCGCTCTCTTACCTGGTGCGGCACCCGGTCGGCGAAGTCGCGCCGACAGATCCATCGTAGGTGCGGCGTCAGAGTCAAGGACGGCGGCGCGCGTTGGCATGCGCAACCTCGATTGGCCCAAGGGCGGCAACGGGTTTCGGAGTCCCTGCAGAGGCAGCTGGCATTCCTCGCTACGGCATCACGCGGCGAGCTGGCAATAACGATCTTCTATCAACTCTACGGCGAGAGGTGATTCCACTCGTCGGCGTTGCGATGTCACTCTCGTCATGTTCAACATGACCAGGAGCTACAAATGTCAGCCCAGCAGCCGGTTCTCAGGCCGCCCCGCGCCGGCGAGACGGTGACCTCGAGCGGCGGCTCGAGCATCGAGATGAAAGTGGATAGCCGCCAGTCCGGAGGTGACTATGGCGCTGTCCTGTGGACGGTACGGGCGGGGAGGAGCCGCCGCTGCACACCCACTCGCGCGAGGACGAACTGGTCTACGTGGTGCAGGGGCAGCTAATCGCGCGGGTCGGCGATGCCCGCGTCGAGGTGGGACCGGGCGCCTACGCGGCTCTTCCCCGCGGTGTGCCGCATACGATCAAGGTGGTCGGCGACCAGGCACCCTGCTGGTCAGCTTGTGCCGGGTGCGGATTCCGCTCGATGTCGCCCACCATTCCGAGATGATCTCGCCCACCATTCCGATTTGAAGTCGCCCGCCCGTTCCGAGATGATGTCGCCCACCATTCCGGGATGATGTCGCCCGGGTGACGAGACCTCTTCTGGCTCCCATAGGGTCAACCCTTTCGGCTTTGCGAAGGGGACCTGGATGCCGACGGAGAGGCTTGCGATGCGCCGTGTGCGCGATGTGATCAGAATGAAGGCGGCCGGGCTGCCGAGCCGCGAGATTGCGCGACGGGTGGGCGCGGCACCCTCGACGGTGCGGCTGGCGCTCCGGCGGTTCGAGGCCGCGGGCTTGAGCTGGCCGTTGCCAGACGACGTCACCGACACGGTTCTGGAACTTCGCCTGTTCGCTAAGACCGGCAATGGCAACCGTCAGGGTCACCGCCGCATCGCCGAGCCCGACTGGGCGACCGTGCACCGCGAGCTCAAACGCAAGCACGTGA
Source organism: Bradyrhizobium sp. CB2312 (assembly GCF_029714425.1). Taxonomy (NCBI): domain Bacteria; kingdom Pseudomonadati; phylum Pseudomonadota; class Alphaproteobacteria; order Hyphomicrobiales; family Nitrobacteraceae; genus Bradyrhizobium; species Bradyrhizobium sp. CB2312. The sequence continues at coordinate 1,792,491 of NZ_CP121668.1, forward strand.
CGCTGTCGATCCTGTGGGAGGAATATATCGCCACCGAGCCCGGCGGATACCGGTACTCGCGCTTCTGTGAGCTCTACCGCGCCTGGGAGGGCCGTCTGTCGGTGACGATGCGCCAGGCCCATGTGGCTGGCGACAAGCTGTTCGTCGACTACGCCGGCGATGGCGTGCCGGTGGTGGTCGACCGCCTGACCGGTGAGCGCAGAACGGCGCAGATCTTCGTCGCCGTGCTCGGCGCATCGAGCTTCACCTACGCGCAGGCGACGTGGACGCAGGGGCTCGCCGACTGGATCAGCGCCCATGTTGGCGCCTTCGCGGCGATCGGCGGCATACCGGCGCTGCTGGTGCCCGACAACACCAAGGTCGCGGTCATCAAGGCGAGCCTGTACGACCCGCAGATCAATCGTACCTATGCGGAGATGGCGGCGCATTACGGCACCGCCATCTTGCCGGCGCGGCCGCGCAAGCCGCGCGACAAGGCCAAGGTCGAGCAGGCCGTCCTCATCGTCGAGCGCTGGCTGCTCGGTCGCCTGCGTCATCGCACCTTCTACAGCCTGGCCGAGGTCAATGCGGCGATCGGCGAACTGCTCACGAGGCTGAACGAGGAACGGCCGATCCGACGGCTCGGCGTGACACGCCGCCGGTTGCTCGAGGAGGTCGACCGGCCGGCGCTCAAGCCATTGCCGGTGTCCCCCTACGTCCTCGCCGAGTGGCGGATCCGCCGCGTCAGTCTCGATTACCACGTCGAGGTGGAGAAGCATTACTACAGCGTTCCGCATCGCTTCGCCCGCGCCGAGGTCGAGGTGCGGTTCACGGCCCGCACCGTCGAGATCTTCCACAAGGGCGAGCGGATCGCCGCGCATCAGCGCATGAGCGGCAATCACAAACACACCACCGTGCCGGAGCACATGGCCTCCAGCCATCGGCGCTACGCCGGCTGGACCATCGCGCGTATCCGCCAGGACGCCGCCGCGATCGGGCCGGCGACCAGCGCGTTGTGCGACCTCATTCTCGACGAGCGCTCGCACCCCGAGCAAGGCTTCCGCGCCTGCCTCGGCATCCTCAGGCTCGCCGCCTCCTATGGGCGCGAACGGCTGGACGCCGCGGCTGCGCGGGCGATCGACATCGGCGCGCGCACCTATGGCTCGGTCAAGTCGATCCTCGCCAATAATCTCGATCGGCGTCCTGCTCACCAGCGCTCCGCGGACGATGCGCCGATCCTGCATGCCAACATCCGCGGACCGCGCTACTACAATTAGGAGATCATCCCTTGCTCACCCATCCGACCCTCGACCGCCTCAACGCCCTCGGCCTCCACGGCATGGCCAAGGCCTTCGCCGACATCGAAGCCACCGGTGAGGCCGCAAGCCTCGGTCACGCCGAATGGCTTGCTCTGCTGCTCGAACGTGAAGCCTCGCTGCGGCACGACAAACGGCTCGCCACCCGCCTGCGCTACGCCAAGCTGCGCCAGCAGGCGTGCGTCGAGGACATCGACTACCGCACCCCGCGCGGTCTCGACCGTCCGCTGTTCGCCAAGCTTGTCGAGGGCCGCTGGATCGACGACCACGTCAATCTCCTGATCTGCGGCCCGGCCGGCGTCGGCAAGAGTTGGCTCGCCTCGGCGCTCGGCCACAAGGCCTGTCGCGACAATCGCTCCGTGCTCTATCAGCGCGTCCCGCGCCTGTTCGACGATCTGGCGCTCGCCCGCGGCGACGGTCGCCATCCACGCCTGTTGCGCGGCCTTGGCCGTGTCGATCTGCTGATCCTCGATGATTGGGGGCTCGAGCCGCTCGATGCCGGCGCCCGTCACGACCTCCTGGAAATCCTCGAAGATCGCTACGGTCATCGCTCCACCATCGTCACCAGCCAGCTCCCCGTGGACCAGTGGCATCTGCTCATTGGAGATCCCACCTATGCCGACGCCGTGCTCGATCGCCTCGTCCACAATGCCCATCGGCTCGACCTCACCGGTGAGAGCCTGCGCCGAAGCCGGCAACCCGCCCGAAAGACCTGAGCCCGTCGCCCTGTGGACATGCCGCTGCGCTTGGACAACGCCAAGGCGTTGCCCACATGCCCACAGCAACCGCAACAGAAACAGAAGAGTTCAAGCCGCGATTCCGGGTTGACCGCCCGGGTCGCCCAATGCCAGAAAATCTATCGGCCAGAATGCCTCGCTCCCGGGCGAGATCAAATCGGAAAGGTGGGCGACATCGTCTCGGAATCCCCGGGCGACTTCATATCGGTACACCCGGGCGACTTCGTCGGAATCCGCAGCCGGGTGGGCTGGAGCGCTTCTTGGTCCTCCGGGACGGCGAGAAGCCCGATCCGGCTCCTTTCGGCCTGGCGTTCCCCTAGGGGCGGGGACCGGGACTCGCGGCGTTCGTCACCTTGCGACCTCGCGGGCCCGGACGCCGGCCGCTCGCGACTGCGCCAGATGACTGATTGCACGCGCGCCGATCGGCGGCATCGCAGCTCCGAACGGCGGGTTGTCCCGTGATCTGCGGCTGAAGTTCAAGTGGCGGCACCGGCATGAAATGGAGGCAGCCCAGACGGATGATGGCCTGGAGCCCGAGCGCATCATTTCCGCGCGCGCCCGTTGGCACGACGCAAACGGCGCCGCTGAGCTGCGCAACGCATTTAGGTGGCTTTTGAAGTAGTCGCAGTGAACTCAAATCCTCTCGTCGGATGCTGGACACAACCCACGATTTTATGCCACGCGAACGACGATCGGGCGACGGTCGGCAGGACTCACGGATCGGTCTTGAGGTTTTTCGCGAAATGTTCAACGAAAGCGCGGGCCGCGAGTTTCGCTCCGCGTCCGGCCGGGAATATAGCGTTGACCTCGGCGGCACCCATGTTCCAATCCTTGAGGATCTGCACTAACGCACCCGACTTGAGCTCGGCGCGACAGCCCCAGAGGCTGCAGGCGACGATCCCGATTCCGGCGACGCCTCCAGCCACGGCCGCTTCGTTGATGTTCCCCGACAATGGAGCTTCCACCTTTATGGATACTGTTCTTCCGTTCTTCTCGAAGCAACAGACGCCATTCGAACCTGGAACACCAATCAACACGGGATGTCCGGACAGATCGTTGGGTGTTTTCGGGTACCCAGCCCGTTTCAGGTAGGCCGGCGAGGCGGCGATGAGCAGAGGGTTTGATCCTACCCTTCTTAGAGTCGCGGAGGAATCCTCCAACTTTCCGGACCGGATCGCGACGTCAATCGCGCCCCTGATGAGGTCTTGGCGACCGTCATCCATCGCCAAATCGATCCGCAGCGCAGGGTGCTTCGAGATGAAGGCTGGAAGGCGCGGAATGACCTCCCGAATTGCCATGCTAGGCGACAGGCCTATCCGGAGCACGCCGCGAAGCACGCCCTTGCCGTGAATGGCTTGGGTCGCTTCTTCCAGAATGGCGAGCGCGGGCTCGACCTTCGCGAGGTAGTCCGCCCCGGCTTCGGTGAGCACAACGGCCCTTGTCGATCTCGCGAAGAGGGCCGCTCCTACCTCGCGTTCGAGCGACGCGATGTGTCGGGACGCCGAAGGTTGCGAAAGTCCGAGATCCTTGCCGGCCCGCGAGAAGCTACCGGTATGTGCGACACGGACGAAGAGTGTTAGAGCAAGGAGGCGATCGGTCATGTCGTCTCTGCGCAGGGTTTGGCATGTTGGAGCTGGGTTTCGGATCCAAATTATGCGAAAATCAAATGAGTTGCGAGCCCACAACGGCGATCTTCGCGCCACAGAGGAAGCGGTGCGCATTGATAATCCTAGTTATCTAGTTCACGCTGGAAAAGAGCGTCAGGCGTCGAACAAGTCGACGGCGCACGTCCCACTAGTCGGTAGCATGATCGATCTTCTTGGGTGGATCTACACGCACGCTTAGGAAGAATGCGGCATCATCTTTACCCACAAACGGCGTTCGGCAGAATTCCTGCGCAGAGACTTCAGGAGAGAGCGCCGATTTTTGGCATCTGGACTTTCTCGCTTCGGAGTTCCGCCTTTCTCCAAAGCAGGCACTTTCACAACAGGAGCGCGCCGACAAAATATTCGACGGCAAACAATGGCTGACCTCGCGGGACTCGACGGTTGCTTGAGTGAAACGTAACGGCTAATCAGCTGGGCTGATGCTGCCTGGCTCTTCTCGGCACTGCCTGCTGCGCAAGCGAATGTCGTATGCAGCCGATGAAGGCGATCGGGGCTCCATAAACGGCCTCAAGTATAGAAACTGAGAGTCGACGGATCAGTTGAAGCAACTTCCGTGACCGCCTTATTTGTTTCCGATTTGGTAATTTGCCGTTGACGTCAACCGCGTGATGGTGGAGGGCGCTTCATAGTCAAAAGCTCCGTCACATCGTGTCGATCAGCTGCCGAGGAGATGGCAGCTGTCAGCCATTTCCCATCTGGGTACGTTTTGGCTTGGTCGTAGAGGTTGACCAGATGCGAGCGCCAGCCATAGCGCCGCTGCTCAAACTTCTCTCGCTCTGCTCTCCCCAAGACCACCAGGACGCTAAACCGCCTGTATTCCGGTAAAAAAGTGCAGAATGCCTTGGACTTCTTGTAGCGCAGGGACCAGCCGCGCTTCTTGCCGGCATATAGCCAATCCGGCGCGAAAACACCGGGGTAGTATGCTCCGATCCAATTCCGCAGCTCGACCCAATGCACAAACGCCTTCTGACCTACCCAGTCCCGGACAGTGTTGTCATCCGGCGGCTCTAATTTTTCAGTGATCCTGTCGCCGATCCGCGGAGACTGCTCCATGCTGCTTTCCTTTACCACATCTCGCAAGCGTCGGAAGACTTGGCGGGCTGCACCTCGATCTCGCGCTAGGATTTCACGCAAATTCTTGCGTTTTTGATCGTTGCTTCGAGGAACTGCCCTCGGCCCGTAATTGAGGCGCAGGCAAATCGCTCGTCAAAGAGAAAATAGGGGCCGCGGATTCGTGGACACGTAATTTGGACTTTGGGCACGGCTTGGAGAAGGCGTAGCCGAGCTTTGCATCAGCAAACCGAGATGACGTCTCCAATAACGATATCGTCTATGTGGCGGCTTCGTCGCTTTATATTCGAAACGTCATGCATGCTATCGGGCTGCAAGCCATGCGTTTGCGATCAGGGGCGGGTCAATGCAGGCATCATATTTCGCCTGCCACACTGCGGGCGGGTGCGATCCCTGTACACGAGCCGCCGGCAGCGAGCGCTCAACAGCGCTGCTCGAGCCGCAAGACAGGCCAAAGCTTGGGCCAAAGCCGACGTCATTGCCGGCCAGGAGGAACGCAGATACACACAGAACAGCGCGATGATCATGAGGCCGGTATTGATGCGCGAACCTCGTGATTAATTTCGGCTGAGCCCGCCACTGCTTCCGACGTGTGAGTTTGGGAGCAAAATGGTGCCGTGGGTTTGGTCGCCAGCACCGTGTTGTACGGGTTGCCAAACACAAACACCTTCGACGTGCGCCAAATGATTCGCTCCAGTTCCACGAATGTGCGCATCTTTAGCCGGTACTTCCACAACAGCATGTGTTGAATGAAGTTCCAGGTTACTCCCCAGGCCAAGAATGGTAGTCGCCGATAGTGGATTGGACTGAACCCAAGTCGGCGCATCTTGTAGACGAGAAGATTGGCCCCGATAAAATTGTAGCGCCAATTCTCGAAGAAGGCGGTGACACTCAGGTAATCCTTGGTACGGCGACAATGATCCAGCGACCCCGGCGAATGGATCAGCAACCGTCCTCCCGGCTTGAGCATCCGCCAGCATCTAGCTAGCCAGGCGTCCAGGTCTTTCGTGTAGCCAATCGACTCGATCGCATAGATGGCATCAAAGTGTTCATTTGAGATCTAGGCTGTCGAAATCGATGACTATCACCTGTCCACGCCCACCAAGGCTCGCAAATTTCCGCCGGCAGATCTCCGCCTGCACAGATGAATTGGTCACGCACACAATCTCGATATTGCTCCGCCTGGCCAGGTATTCGGCTGCCGCGCCGGAGCCGCATCCGAGATCTAGGAATCGCATCCCGTCTTTCGGCTTCAAAAGTGCACATTCGGCCTCGTAAGGGTGCGAAAATGCCAATCGTGGAAACACACACGTGCTGTAGTTCGATTGCTCGTCGCGATACGTACCGAATACGTCATCATATGTGCGCTTTTCGTCGTCGTGTTTGAGAAAGTCGTGCGGCCTTGGTGTCCATTCAATCAGTTGGCGCTGCTCGAATTCATTCAGCTGGTGGCCGATCTTGCTCGCGTCCTTCGGTCGGGTCACCAAAAGAAAAAGTACGTAATGAAACAAGTTGTATGCCATAAACAGCGCGCCGATGACGGCCGCTATGACCTGAGATAGTAGAACAATATTCAAGGCTGCTCCTGTGATAGCGGAAAAATTCTGTGTTTCCCACGGATGCAGCCTATGACAATCGCGATCAGCGGTTCAATTGAACGTAGGTAATCGTACGGCATCCAAAGTGGTCATGGAACGATGCGAAGGTCTCGCCCTTAAAGGCGAACTCGTCACGCCACAGCCAAATTCGTAATGACGCTGTAGATGCTCGACGTAATGCGCTGGCAGTGACGGCGGCTGCCCTAGTGCGGAAGTGGCCGGCCATAGACCTTTGTGTCGGTCCCATGATCCCTTGTGATGCCCGACGTCTACCGACGTACAATTGAGCCGGTGATCGCGATCATCTTAGATACCGTATGCGGTAGCGAGAGACCTCCCCCCAGCCCACCTCGCTATCGCTGCCCGCCTTGGACGTTCCTCCTGAGGCGTGGGCCGCCTGCGGTAACGCAGGCGGCCTTTTGCGTCGCGACGCACTCCGTGCGCCTCGACCGAGCCAGCAGGCAGTTGCAAAACAAAGCCGGCGGCGTAGCGCCCGCCGCGTTTCTCTTGATCGAGCCGCGTGTTGCCGCTCCGGTAATTAGTGTCTACTGCCACAGTTGGCTGCGGGGCGTCCGCCTTGAAAAACATCGTCGATCTCGTAACGCGGTTTTGGCAAGGGAGCCAGCCCGCGTCCAATAATCAGGTAGCGGCTATAGCCAAAAATCGTGATCGATCCAGCAGGGCCGATTCTGTCCGCATTCTGCAACTCTGCGATCAAGAGCAGTACGGCACAAATTTGGGGTGACCGCGTGCCAATCGGTTTCTCGGCTCCTTTGGAGAGCGTGAGGAATGCGAGGTACACGCAAGTCGCACTTATTGATATTATCTGCTGTAAGAAAATCCCTGGTTGCAGTTACAGTGGTGGGTGCGTCCTGCTCGATACCGGCTATGCCCAGATAACAAGTAAATTCCGCGTCGCCACGGAATGACGCGATGGGCCAAAACCAGAATTCTCTGTTGCAGACCTTCACCATCTTTTGTTGGCGACAGGGCTGAATTTCTGGATAGTAGTGAAGATTACGCCGCCGGACGCGCGGATGCCGTGGCTTGATCGTTGATCGGCAAAGTGAATTGCACGGTGATGCCTGGCCCGGCGTTCGGGGTGGCCCATATGCGTCCCCCGTGAGCTTCGACAATCGAACGGCAGATCGATAGCCCCATGCCCATGCCGCCCGGCTTGGTGGTGTAGAATGAGTCAAACAGGCGTTCAAAACTCTTCGGGTTGAGTCCCGGACCAGAATCCTGCACGGCGACAAGCACTCTGCCCGATGCATCCTTCCCAGTGCCGATCAGCAACCCCCGCGACTCTTCGCTTACACCGTTCATCGCTTGGACGGCGTTGATGATCAAGTTAAGCACCACCTGCTGAAGTTGGACTCGATCTCCTTGAATGGGCGGCAAGCTCTCCGCGAGTTGCGTCTGCACCGAGACATTGTTTTTCATCACTTCGCCACGGGTCAGGGCAATGACCTCAACGACCGCTTCGTTGACGTCCAAGGCATCCTTCCGCGGGGGCTCTTTCTTGACGAGGGCACGGATGCGGCTGATGATCTCGGCCGCACGCTGTCCGTTCGCGACGGTACGACCAAGCGCCTCCCGGGCCTTGTCCAGATTTGGCGGTTGGCCATCCAGCCAGCGCAAGGCCGCCCCGGCATTGTTCATTCCCGCCCCGAGCGGCTGCATGACTTCATGTGTAATCGAGGCCGCCAGTTCTCCCATGGCGGTGACCCGTTGGATATGGGCAAGATCCGCCTGCGTCTGACGCAGGGCCTCCGCGGCGCGCTTGCGCTTGGCCACGGAGGCGAGGAGGGCAGCCAGATCGACGAGCACGAAACCGGCGATCCCCACCGCCAAGGGAGTCCGATCGAGGGTCGCGTCCTCGTGGGCGACCTCGGTCGTGGCGGGAGCGGTACAGATGGCCGCCCGCATCCCCGTGTAGTGCATGCCGGAAATGGCGACGCCCATGATGATGGCGGCGGCGAGCTTCTGCCCAGGGTCCGTGGTTCCGAACGCCAGCCACAGCGCCGCCGTCGCCGCGCCGATCGCGATGATCACGGAGAGCGCGAACCACAGGGGGTCGTAGCTCAATTCGACGGGCCCCCGCATGGCCGCCATGCCGGTGTAGTGCATGGCGAGGATGCCGAGCCCCATGAAGACGCCGCTGAGGACGAGGCGGGGGCGCCATGCGCCCGGGCTACTGATGACGTAGAAGCTGCCGCTCGTGCCCAAGATCGCCAGCACGAGGGAAAGGACAGTTAAGCCGACATCGTAGGACACCGGCATCGGCAGCTCGAAGGCGAGCATGGCGACGAAGTGCATCGACCATATGCCGCCTCCCATGGTGAGGGCGGCCGCCGCCAGCCAGATGGGGTGCGTGGGTATGCGGTGCGCGGGTCCTTGGGCAAGCGCCACGCGTCCGCCGAGATCCAGGGCCGTGTAAGACGCGAAGCCAGCGACCAGGATGGACAGGGCAACGAGGGACGGATCGTATGTTGCGGTAACGATCATCGGGATTTTCCCCATTTCAAAGCAGAGACGAGGGAGGCACCATCCGAGGCATCACAACCGATATTCCCCGGATGCCGGCTCCTACCAGTGCGCCACGCAAGGGATATTGTCAGTACGATGAGGTAAGGACTCGCTTCCCTCAAGGGCGACGATAGTTCGGCAGCGAGGCTGTCTCAAGCGAGGCGCGCTATCTGCACGGTCATCGGCGGCACCGGTCCGATGGCCACCAACGGCGCCGCCAGAAAAGCCAGCGTTTGGGTGGCGATTGGCTGTGCTGGTATCATGAATGCGCACTTCGTCTGTCGGATGGCCGTCGTTCATCGCTACCAGACGACTGCCGCCCTGATTGTTTGTCGCCCCATTGTTAGAGCGGCAGCTTTCGACACGGGGGAGCGTGTTGAATACACGCTTTTGATATCAGGCGAACCGGCCAGGACTGAGGCCTTTTTCGAACCAAGCGCTAGATACTGAATCTAGCTCGCAAACGGATGAGGAAGCATCCGAACTTTTCCCGTTCGGATGCCCGATCGAATGTTGGTTGAGCGTCACAAGCGACGTTCTGGCGTCGGGTCGACGGCGTCTTGCTTGCCTCTGTAAGGAGACTCACAATTTGGCCGGCGCAAATTGCGGCTCCCGCCGGAGCGACTCCGCCCCCCGGCTGTCGAGCAACACGAACAGCCTCGGCATATGTCTTGATCTTCTTTTCTAACGCTAAGTCGGCTGGATCGCGCGGCTGCTCGCCGGTTGGCTAACCGCCGGTTGGCTGCTCCAGGCGATGGTTGTGCCGCTTGCTCTCCCTGGACGGACCGCAGCGATTGCTGCAAAGAAGACTATCAACATCAATGCAAAGGACTTCAGCAACTTTTGAAACCTTCTCCACTGCCTTGTCGGCCTCGTTGTCCCCTGATCGATCTCGGCGTCGCTGCCCTGTTCGTTCGTGTTCGTCGGCTTGCCGATGCCCCTTGCCAGCTTCGCCTGTCGGCAGGTCCACGTTGTGCGCCAGTGCCATCGTGCTGCGGCAGAGGTGGGCGATCTTGGTCCCTAAGGGGAGTTGTCGGGCAGTCTCTTTTGCCGAGAGCGACGCTCTTGACTCGTTGCGCAGGTGGTCGGCGTTAGAGTCCGAGCGCCATAAAACCTTCGCATCGTATCAGTGACCCTTTAGAGCCCAACGGTTACTGATCGTTCAATTGAGCCGCTGATGGCGATCAGCTTAGGCCGGATGCGCTGGAAAGTGCATAGGCTCTTGGATGCGACAGTGAAAATGGGATGATGGACGAATTGCGAACGACATTGGTCGCAAGATTCAATAATTACGTTTGGGTGCGCCGCTTGTTTGATGACGCCCGTTGGGAAGCTAAGGACGTTCGCTATCGCGTGCGCATTGATAGCGAATGGGTTGATGATCGGAACGACGCTGTCTTGGATGGGCCGAACTGAGCTGGTCGCACGACGGTCTGGCCCTACAATCTAAACGGCGCTTTAGTTGGCGTCAGATGTGCCGAGCCAGCATGGCCTGATCGCAAGCGCAGGGCGATCACGTCTTGCACACAAGCGTGAGTGAGACATGTCCAATCCCATCGCAAAGATAGTCAATCGTCACCTGAAATCTGGAATACCCGAGACGCAGCTGAGCGCATCGCGGGCATTCCTTCAACCTATGCAGAAGACGTGGTCATCGGCGAGCAGGAAGACTGGTTTTTCGGGTTATGCGGGCGTCGAAACTCGCGATTAAGGCGGTACAGGCGCAGATGCCGGAAATGGACCTCGCGTTCACCGGCCTAATTCAGACAATGGGGGACATGTCTACCTACACTTGGGCGCTTGCAGGGAAAGACGGCAACCCCGTCGTCAAGGCCCGGGAGGTTAGCTGTAAAAAACGTATCGACTGATGATCCGCTCGTGCTTCACCATGATCATGGCGACTAAGACAACAGCACAATCGATTCCGCCTCACGGAAGTCGGGCTATACCACTGCCGAGATCGCGCGTTCCATGTCCGGCGCAACTGTGGCCTGTGCGGCGTCAACTTGGAGATCTGCCCAGCGCATGTTTTTATAGTTGAAGCCCGTGGGTAGCGTGGGCTTCACCACCATGAAGTAGGGCGATAGATCGAAGTCGCGCGGCGCATATAGAGACGAATGACGGATCTCGGCGATCTCGCACCGCCCGGACTTGTTCTCCATGTGCGTGATGTTGGGCAGGATCGGGTAACGCACGGCGTCGAATGCCTGCGCAATCAGAGACGAACAGATGGTCCGACGCGAATCGCCGGAGCCGAGCGCAATGGTTCGTTGACGCCAACGTTGCGTGAATGGACAAGGGAATAGATAGCGCATGAGGTCGACGACGTTTTTGAAATCGTAGCCGAGACCTATCCGTTCGAATGCGTAACGACAGACCTGTTCGCGGTCCGCATCGCTCAGGCCGACTGGTCGGCATATGCGGGTTTGGCAATGCAAATACTTCGACAGAGGGGCCGACACGACCCCTTCGTCGATATTGGCTTCAATCAGGACGTGCGGCTCGCCGCAATTTGTGGCGCCCGATATCGGTCCGACGTACAACGCCGAATGCGACCATGTCGACTGAGTGATATATTTGATGCTGCTGGAAATACGACCTTTGCCCTCGACCAGCAGGACGTCACCGGGTTGAAGAGTGTGGCGTAGGGCAGTCGTTGCATCGTCCGAGGTGGGGGGCTCACACCGATTGGCCGGCTTCTGCAGCCGGGCCATCAAACGTTCGACGTTGTCGAACATCCAGCCCATCACTCTTTCCTTTCTTTTTGGCCGTTTTCGTATGGCAGTTCCAGACGACTATTCCCTCTTATCTAAGCCTATTCAGGAAAGACGGACTGGACCATTACACTGAGGTCGATCTGCGCACTGCATTTGTCTGAAACAACCATACCAAAGGATACGATTGATCACCCGGGCCGTTCCCAGTGATGGGAAAGCCGCACTTGGTCCGGCGGCTGCTATCGGCGGTGCTCTTCATCGGGCGCACGTGCGAGATCGCGGGGTCGAGCGAGCTGACCAATGAGGGCACTCAACGCCTCCATCGACTTTGCACTGGGGCTAATTTCGAGTTTTGACCTTCGCGTCGTTTCACCTACATGCAAGGGTCATGTCGGTTCAGTGGACAACAATTGGCAGGCAGGACCGCTTGGCTCCGTCGAGAATGACTCAAGAACCAGTGCGCATGACCGCGGAAGGCTAAAACTGTTCAAACGGGCGTTCGCCTTCCTCAAACCGGAAGCATGTTGATCACTGTACCAAGAACAAAGCACAGCGACCCGATAAGATAAAGCCAGTTCGCTAAATTGCCCATGCGATATCCCGTCGATTGGCCGGCTGGGGTTCTGCAGCCTTGTTCATTTCAGCATCTCTCCTCAGGAGAACGCAGGGGAAGTTTATCCATACGGCGGACACGTCGGCGTATCGGTCCAGGTCGCCGTCGCAAAAGCGCCGAGGTTGATAACCTCAGTACTAACCATCGGATGACCCCGCTGCGCCCAATAGCGCACGTCCGTTGTCACGGAAGGTATCGCTACCTTGATCGATCTGGCATTGAGCAGTGCAGAAGACGATTTAGCGGAGGCGGTCCACCACTCACGATAATTACCTTCGAGTGCTGCGGAGGGAAATCACGTCCCGCCATAGAATCGATAAACGATCGTTATTGCCGCCGCGATCCGCAAGTGCCAAAGCTAAGAATTCAGCCGTCACCAACTGTAGAGACTCCGTTGCCGCCGGGGCGCGCGCTTATGCATCGATCTTGACAATGTTGATCATGAAGCAGCTGCTCCAGTCGACTTGTCGTGCACTGTCCTCGCATACTCAGGACTGATAGCGGCATGAGCCAAGTCCTCGTCCTCGAACCTCAAGAAATGCGAGCTGACCCACGAGCGTTACATCGCTCTCCGGCTCAGTTTTTTGGTACGAAAACGTACAGTTGGATAGCTCGTTTACTCAAAAAGTATTAGGACGTTGAATCTGATGTATGAAGTTCGCAACAGATTATTACGTCTGCTCCCACCTGATGAACTCAAGCACGTTCTGTTGCTCTCGGAAGAGGTGCCGCTTACGAAGCGGCAAGTTCTTCATCGCTACGGCGTTCGCATGCAACACGTCTATTTCGTCGAGAGTGGTCTTGTGTCGGTCGGTGCCAAGGTGGGACCGCAACAGTTCGTTGAGGTGTGGCTGATCGGCTCGGAAGGGCTTGCCGGAATACATCTCGCGTTGACAGCAAAAACGCAGCCGACGCACCGTCGAATTGTGCAGGTGGCCGGCGCGGCCAATCGCCTCACCGTAGATCGCTTTCAGGAAGCGATTGCCCGTCTGCCGACGTTCCGCAGCGTGGTGCACGCGTATATCGCTTCCGTGCTTATTCAGACCGCCCAATCAGGGGCATGTAATACGGCCCATCAACTACAGCAGCGCCTGGCGCGATGGCTCCTGCTCGCTCGCAATGCCCTGGGCTCTGACGAGATCCCTCTTACACACCAAGTGCTCGCTCAGCTTCTCGGAGTGCGCCGCGCAGGCGTTACGGATTGCCTTCTTCAACTCAGGAAGGATGGGCTTATTGAAATGATGCGTGGCTGCCTCGTAGTCCGTGACGTATTTCGGCTGGCGCAGATCTCCTGCCATTGCTGGAGCTTGATCGAGCGCGAGTACGAGCGGCAACTGCTGAATGTTGGCACTCCGAATAGCGAATTGTTGGTGCATGGGAACCGATAGTTATTTGCGATGCCAAGCCAAAATAGCTGATTCCCAAGGTTGTTGCAGTTGGCCCACCGACACATCGATCTGCGTCTTCAAGCGAGTCCTCATAGTTGGCCTCGAGGATCCGTCGTTCACTTCGCATGCGGATCCGAAGCGAGTCTGGTCATCCTTCAGTATGTCCAACTTCGTCAGGGCTAGTAGACGATAGGCACGCTTGTGTGCGCTTTTGCAGGACTACGCTGTCAAGTGGCAAGGCAGGCGCACGCCCCGGCGCTACCTGACCACACGGGAATTAGGAGCACAGGAATGGAAGAACAAGAAGCGTTGCGAGTGATGCGGGTTCTCATCGAGCATGGGTGCGGAGCGGATATCGATATCGAGGACGCTATGGCGCAGTCTTGGCTCACAGAGGCAGGTCTCAGCGATTACGAATCCGAGCGTGGAATTGGGTTTGCCGGCGATTACAGATGGATAGTTCTGAGTGGGTGGGGGCGATTTCGGATCACCCAGGCCGGACTTGTCGCTGCGATGCGGGCGTGAGTTTGTTCTAAGCCAAAACTGGAGGTCGAGCTAATGGGCTTTAATCAGGGCGGCGTTGTAGGCATCGGGCAGAGGCTTGGCCTCGTTCTCGATGTATCATTCAGTACCACTCATGACCCCGGCCTTCGCGGAGCGAGACTGACACCACGTCCGACCAACCCCGCACCGAGATGAACAATTCCCGTTGACGTTGGAGAGGGGGCGCCCTTTGGGGCCGCCAGCCTCGAAACAATCTAACACAACCGGGCTGAGCCGCGGCAAAACCAGCTTTTTGTCGGCACCTTATTGGAGCCGCGACGCCTGCACATCGTTGGGGGGGACCTCGTCGAAGGCTTTTGCCTTTTCCAAGTCGCGCCTAGTCCATTGGGGGGTATCGATTACGCGCGCATATCGCTGGCCGTATAGCGCTACTTAGCGACAATTTGCTTTTCACCTTCCAATCGGACCTTCGAACGAAAAAGCCCGGAGCTCGCTTTGAGCCCCGGGCAGTCAAGGGAGGAAACGCCTGCGGCGTTGGTGTCATTCACCGGCCATCAGCCAGTCCGCTGGCACCAAGCCGGAGCACAAAGTGGTTCGGTTCATCGTCGGCATCGAGAACTCCGTGAGCGGCTCACTCCTCGCCACATCAATTTCAGCCTGAAGTAGCTCCTCTGGACGCCGGCGCCGTCTTCAACCCGCGGCGCGCCCGTTCAAACCCAAACGCGCGACTGGCTCTGCGGGCGCGTTGAAGACTGACGTGGTGAGCAGGACAGCGGCAGCGAGGACCCAGTAATACCAGGCGTCGAGCCCCGCGAATTTGAAGGCAAACGGCGCGATGACAAACACCACCCCAACAGCGCGATCGACCCAAAGGTGCAGCCAGTACGGAATGATGCGGACGAGCCCGGTGGGATGGTTGGTCATGGCGGCCAAGAGTAGCGCCGCGACGCCGACAACAACCGAAAGCCACATTGCGATCGGTTCGCTCTGACCGAGCTTCAGCTCGAACGGCGCTGCCATCAAGACGATCGCGACAGGATAATCGATCAGGTAAGCGTGGATAGACTTGGTGATGAAGCGGAACGACATCGGTGACTCCTATGTGCTTGGTTTCTCGAGCGGGTTCTTGCGACGCAGCGAGTGCAGCCACCTAAGATGACGATCACGCCGTCCTATGCTGGCAAGTACTCCGCACGACCGTCGCGCCCGGTTAGACGCGCAGAAAGGCTATGCCGATACGCCAACCATTAGAAATGCCCGGTCGTTATTGTTTCCATTCCACTCGCTCGGCGCCACGCAAGGGCAGCACGCGCCGGGTCGACGAGCGGCTGGTCCAGGCGGCCGGCGCAACGCTGCCAGCGCTCTCGCTGCTGCGGAAGTGGCGTTATCGATTTCATTCCCTGCAGCTTGAGCGCGCCGTAGAGCCCCTCCAGGCGCGTAATCTCGCGGTCCTTCGCGGTGACCAATGACGGCCAGTCGAAATGCGCGACCGACAAGCGCCAGCCGAATTTCTGTAGCCTCATCGAACGAATCGTTGAAACGGCTCGCGTACACAAACAGCATCTTCGGCACGCAGCCGCGAATGACACAGGTCTCTCCCAGTCGGTGCTCCTGGGCGAGCATCACTTTCGCGTCATGTCCCGATGCCACGCGCGCAGCGCGGACGCCTCCTGACCCGCTCCCGACGAACGGCCGTGAGTCCTAGCGCATACGCGGCCACTTCGGACTCGCGGCTTCGTGTTTTGGACTTTCGGCTCATCGCATCCGTCGACGATCAAGGGCGGCCGTGCAGCCTCGCTCAGCAACCACGCCCCGCTTCTTGGCCGCGTCTACGTACACTTTGAGAAGGCTTGCCGTCGCAACGTCGTCGAGCTCGTCGCGGAGCTTGGCCGCGATGCCTACGCACCCCGCGCGTTCCGGAGGAGATCCAGTACAGGAAGGATGTCAGATGGGTTTGACCGGTGAGTTTGATCCGGATCGACTTGCGAGTAGGCGATGACCCCGTCTTGATCGACAACGAACCGTGCCGGGATTGGAAGCATCCAGCTATCTTCCCCATGAAGGCTTGGCAGATCGATTCCGCTCTTCAGATGCAATGTCTGGAGGCGCTCGGGAATGCGCCAACGAACGCCGAACTGCAGCGCGATCTTCCCGCATTTGTTGCTCAAGATTGGTAGCGTTACGTCTTTGGTCCTTCGGGTTCTTGCATTCTCCTCAATTGTCTGCGGCGAGATGACGACTAGCGAAGCTCCACCTGCCTCGATTGATGGGCTATAGAAGATCAAAAAGGAGCGGACCGCGGCGCAGTATCGAGGCCAAGGAGGTCTTTACGCCATCTTGGCCGGGCAGACAGAAGCCCGGCGCGAGTCGTCCGGCGGCTAACGCCTTCTCAGCCTGGCCGGAGGCCTTCAGGTATTCGGCAGCCTGCCTCAGGGCTATTTCGATGTCAGTGGTCATTTCCGGCGTCCAGTGGTCAGAACAGCTTGCGTTCCAATGCCCGAGCTGAACGATAAGAGCTCCTCCCGGTGGCGGTCTTTGGCAACTTTGATCTATTCAGCCCGTCATGAGCCAATCGCAGATTACCCAGGCCAGCCGACGAGACGTTGAGTCCCCGCGCAATGAACCACCCTTCATTCCCATCCAACGCGCGATGGCCACCCGGATGATAGTTCGACCTTTGGAGACCGCCAGAAGCCGCCGCAAGGATGAAGCATATCGAGGACAATGATGCCGGCCCTTTGACGTTGACGCGGCATGGTCGGTTTGGCCTTCGATCGTCAGGCCACGCAGGCTTGCACCAGAGCTCCTCGGTCTGCTTATCCTCGACCAGCATCGCCTTGGCGTGGCGCGCCAGCGCTTGGGTCGGGGCGTTGGTATTACCGCTGCTGATGTTCGGCATGATTGAGGCGTCGATCACCCGGAGGCCGTCGACCCCGCGGACCCTGAGCCTCGCGTCAACCACCGCTCGCGCATCTTGGCCCATCCTGCACGTGCCGACCGGGTGCCACATCGTCGTCACAGCGCGCTTCGCCCATTCGCCGATCTCGGCATCCGACCGGATGCGCGGCCCCGGCTCCATCTCTTCCTCGATAACCGGCGCCAACGACTCCTGCGCCATAACCCTGCGGATCGCGTGCACCGATTCCACCACGGCTCTCAAGTCTTCCTCCTCGCCGATGAAGTTCGGATTGATCAGGGGCATCGACGTCGGGTCGCTGTCGGCCAACCGCACCCAGCCACGGCTCTTGGGCTGAAGCACTACGAGTTCGAAGGTGATGACGGAGCGGTCGCCCGTCGGGCTGAGTTCCTGGTTCGCGATGATAGGAGCGTGATAGCATTGGATCGTGGGTTCGGCGGTGAAGTCGGACGGATTCCAGTGGGAAACCGTCTCGATGCCATTGCCCGCTGCGGGGGCCATCCTTGGTGACGAGATAGCGAAGGCCCGCCTTCACGGTGCCGAGGCCTTGCGCGACGGCCTGATAGCCGAGATCGCCCTTCACATAGGCACGCACCGGTACCATCGGATGGTCTTGCAGATTTTCGCCGACCTCTGGAGAATCGACGATTACGGCGATACCGTGCTGGCGAAGCTGCTCGGCTGGACCGATGCCCGAGTGCATGAGGATCTTCGGGCTATGGACGCTGCCGGCCGACAGCACGACCTTTCCGGCTGTGATCCTGGCGCCCTCCATGAGCTCGACGCCAACAGCCTGCTTGTTTTCGATGAGGATGCGGACGACCGTCTTGCCGGTGACAAGAGTCACGCGGCCCGACGTCAGGTGTGGACGCAGATAAGCGTCGACCGCGCTGCAGCGCTGCTGGTTTCCGACCGTGGACTGCACGGGTGAGACGCCGATCTGGCTCTTGCCGTTATAGTCCGGATTGAAGGGTAGCCCATATTCCTGGAAGGCCTTTAGGCAGTATTGGTTCAGTTCATTGATGCCTTTGGGCTGCTGGACAGCTAGGCCGCCATCGATGCCGTGAAATTGGTCGTGAAAGGTGTCATTGTTCTCCTGCGCGATAAAGACGGGGAGCAAATCGTTATACGACCAGTAGCCAGTCTCGCCGACCGCGTCCTGCCACGCTGTGTAGTCGCGTATCTGACCGCGAACGTAGGCCATAGCGTTGATCGAGGAGCCGCCGCCAAGCACCTTTCCTGAGCGATAGGCTCGCTTGGTGCCGTGCTGGGGAACAGTCTCATATTTCCAGACATGCCGATCGTGTGCCAATATCTTGGCGAAGCCGGCAGGAATGTGGATGAACGGATCGCGATCTGTGTCGCCTGCTTCGATCAGCGCGATCGAAGCATCGGTGTGTTCGGCAAGATAACTCGCGACCACACATCCCGCTGCCCCCGCACCGACAACGACAATATCGTAGGCTTGTTGAGACATCAGCGGCTTTTCTCTCTTGCGCCAATCTGCATCGTCCGACGCCGTCTACCGCGGAGCGCCATCGAATGATCCTGAGAGTGATCGCACCATACGGGTCAAACAGTGACTTCGCGTCGCGAGCGAGGGAAATGAACTCTCGACATGAAATCGATAGACGATCGTTGTTGCCGCCGCCGCCCGTGCGTATTGCTTCATCGCGTTGGCGCTGCGGGTACTCCATGTACAGGTCGCGCGCAGGGATTTCCCATTCCGGCAACCTGCTCCAACTCGGGGCGAAGCATCCGGACCTTGTCGAGGTAGTCATCCCACTTCTCTCGATTTGGGAGCGTCTCAAAGATCACCGAAAACATATAGTATCTCGCTCTTGAGTGCCGCGACTCAGTCGATCTCGTATGCCCCCGCCGCGAGTGTGTCTGCAATTTTAATCGCTGCGAACTGTACGCCCTCGACTACAGTCTTATGATCGCGCCCATCCTGGTCGCCCTGTTGATTAAGAACCGAACCGTAAAGGCATGATTTCGATGATGGCGTGGGTTACAGGCGCGCCTTGAGGATGTCTCATCCCAGTTGTCGAGAGTTCCGCGCGGGCGACTTCTTGAGCAGGAGGAGCTGCTCCGACATGGCCCTCGAACCAATCGACGCCGCACGCCTTCCAGCCGAATGGCAGACTTCAACGACCCGCCGCCAATTTCCGCAACGAGCAGGCGCGCGGCTGAGCGACGCCGAAGCTGCATAGAAATAATCACGTTCCACCCCCTCACGATTCGGTTTCGTCGTAAGAAGCAGATATCTGTATCTGTACCACACCTTTGCATCTTTGGGCGCCGGGTCGATGGCATCGATTCCATAGCTATAGGTCATTAGACGAACGAATCTTGAATCGTATTTTGGTGGCTCGCGAACAATACGAACATCACGACATACCACGCTCAAGAGGTGGACGATGAAAGCTATTGCAGTGAGCAGCCAGGCTGCGGGAACGGCCGGAATGAAGCTGGTGGAGCGGCCGGGGCCGCAGGCAGCGATAAACGATGTCGTCGTTCGGGTTCATGCGTCGGGATTCGTCGGGACCGAGCTGGCGTGGCCCTCGACCTGGACCGATCGCCTCGACCGTGAGCGGACACCGTCAGTTCCTGGGCACGAATTGGCCGGAGTGGTCATCGCCCTCGGCTATGGCACGACAGGGCTGTCGGTCGGACAGCGAGTGTTCGGCCTCGCGGACTGGTATCGCGACGGCACCCTGGCGGAGTACGTGGCGGTCGAGGCACGCAATCTCTCGCCGCTGCCCGGAGATGTCGACTTTACATTGGCTGCGAGCTTACCCATCTCGGGCCTCACCGCATGGCAGGGATTGTTCGACCACGGCCGCTTACGGGCGGGCCAGAGCGTCCTCGCGCATGGGGCTGCCGGCGCAGTCGGATCGATGGTGTCCCAGCTCGCACGTGAGGCCGGCGCCTACGTCATCGGCACCGGACGGGCCGCAGACCGTCAGAAGGCGCTCGACTTCGGCGCGCAAGAGTTCGTCGACCTCGAGAACGACGCCTTGGAAGACGTCGGCGACGTCGATTTGGTGTTCGATCTCATTGGTGGAGATATTGGCAAACAGTCTGCGCGGCTGGTGAGAGCCGGAGGAACGCTGGTGTCGATCGTCGGGCCCGTCGAGATACAGCCCGCCAACTTCTTAGCGATCGACTTTGTCGTCGAGCCCGATCGCGCCCAACTGGGTGAGATCGTCCAGCGGGTGCGAGACGGGCGACTACGGCCGAACATCGGAAACGTCTCGCCGCTCCATGACGCTGTTGCCGTCTTCAACCAGGCTAAACGGGTCAACGGGAAGAAGGTCATCCGCGTTTGTCCGTGAGCGACACGCGCGCGCCGATGCATGCGGCGTCCCTTGCCTAGATCGATCCGTCCCTTCAAGCAAGCATGTAAGCCATTTCACCGCGCTTTAGCGGATCAGCTTTCTCGGCTCGGCCGAACGGATCTAGCCCGGAGTTCATTGGCTTGAGCTTTTAGAGGGTCTCGCGAATTACTCGTAGCTCATTGTCGATGGTGAACCTAACGACGATTCTGCGCGTACTACGCGACTCTTGAGGACTACATCGCGTTCCGGAAAGGAGCCATTATAACCTGAGGGGTAAAACCCGGTCCTCACGCTGTCAGCCGCGACAGGATCTCGATGGAATGCCGCCTAGTCGGGAATGGCGGTCACGCCCGCTGGTCCGGACGGAGTCGATGGGCCTGCTTAATCCGGTCGTTTAGCGGTTCGCTATCAACCGCGCGTACCTGGTTTGACGGCCAGTCGCCCAGCCGTCTGAGCCTCGCAAGTAGCGTGTCAATCAAGGGAAGAGCTCCGCGTTGGGCAAGGCCGCCACGCAGATTTGGAGGCGCTGGCCATCTCCGCCCACCATGCGCTTGTCTTGTTTAATTGAAAAGGTAAGTGGCTATGTAAATCTTCTCAATCGCATTCTCTCCGGATTCGATCGATTCATTCTGGGGCGGCGCGACACATCGTTTTCTGCGACGGAATGCTGCGCTAAAATCGAAGCGGTCGCCCGATGATCGCCCGAGTGCCGAGATGGGCTACGGCAGTGCTCGTTTCGATCGCGCTCAGGGCTGGGGCCGTCAGCAAGACCGCAGCGGCGAGAACGGGGTAGCAACAGATGTCGATCCCACCAAAATGGAGGGCAGACGGGTGAGTAATGGAAATCGGGCCAGATGCGCCATCCATCCATGGATGCAGCCAGTAATGGATGACCCGGACGAGCCCCGTCGCGTGGTCCGCGAAAGTGGGCGGCAGAAGCGCTGCAATGCGGGTCACCGCCCAAAGCCAGAGCGCGACAGGACTGTTCTTGCTAAAGTTCAACCGGAAAGGTGCGATCATCAAGACGCTGGCTGCAGGATAGTCGATGAGGTGGGTCTGGATAGACTTTGTGATGCGGCGAAAGGGCATAGCGCAACTCCTGCATGCTGGGCTGCTCATTTGAGTTCTTGTGACATCGAGAGTAGGAGCGGCGAACGAGATCAACCGCGTTGATGGGCGGCGCGGCTTGCCACCGAGTATCGATGAGGTGTACGGGGAAAGTATTCTTGTCTGTCCGCCGTTAGAAATGCAGGATCGTTATCGTTTTCATTCTCCGGAGCGGCCGCGTCTAAGGCGCTTAATTCAAGCGGGCCGGTACGAGAGTTTAGAAAATTGGTTTGCGCAGAAATCTCTTCCATTGAATGCTCCCGATTTGTACCTCAGGATCGGTGCCAGCCGCGCACGGGCGGCAGCGAGTCCCCACCCGATCGAGTCTGAGCAAATCGTGTTCTTATCTCGCATTCACAGCGCCAAAGTAGTGTGAATGCGCTATCGTTCTGTTCGTGGCCAATCACTTGGAGGCGTGCTCTCGATCTAGATGTGCGTCGAGAGGAAGATGCCAACGAGCAGCACAAAAATCGTGCCCCACTACAGTGGCGAACGATCGCTCAACGCGATCGATGGCACGCAACTCCTGCCTGAAACACGTGCGTTCCGTGTCGCGTATCCCCGGTCGCACGGTCTGATCGCAATCCTGATCGATGTTGGACGCTCATGGATGAGTCCGCGTAGCTAAAGATGCTTGGCGACTCGACGATTTGATCGACTAATGATCGATGTATTCGATGCACTGGCTGCGGCCGCCAGCCGGACATCTCGTTAGCGGTCCCAATGCGGCTCCGTAGGCGCCGTTACGACTGCGGAGGAGCCGGCGTGAGAGTATCCGTCCGGTGAAGCTTTCAATTACCCACATTTAGCCCGGAGGGCTGAGGAAGCGCACCAACCTATTGCATCGCAGGAATCGACCGTGATTCCTTGACTGGCACCGATTCGCAGGGAGCGGTGCCAATGGACGAAGAAGCCGACGCATGGTTTGATCGCGAACTCGCTGGCTGCAACCTTGCCGACGAGCGCCTGAATAAGCGGCTCCGCAAACTGGTAGCGCAGATCGGGAGCGCCATGGGAGAAAGCATTCCGCTGGTGTGCCAGGACTGGGCTAATACCAAGGCCGCGTATCGTTTTTTCTCCAACGACCGGGTCAGTGAGGCGGATATTCTGGCTGGCCACTTTCAATCGACGCGTGAGCGCACGATTGCCACTGACGGGCCTATTCTAGTGCTCCACGATACGACCGAGTTCAGTTATCAAAGAGAGAACTCAGACGCGAGCGCATCCGGAGCAGCCTCTGGCAGGCTATGCCGGACTGATGCAGGCCGACGCCTACGCCGGCTTTGGCAGGCTCTACGAGGCCAATCGCAAGGGCGGCCCGATCATCGAGGCCGCGTGCTGGGCGCACGGCAGACGCAAGTTCTTTGATCTCGCGCGGCTCACCAACGCCGATCGCGGCCGAGGCGGTCAAGCGCATCGATGTCCTGTTCGCCATCGAGCGCGAGATCAACGGTCTTGCTGCGCAGGAGCGTTTGCGTGTGCGCCAGGGGCGTAGCCGCCCTCTGATCGTCGAGCTGGAGGCTTGGTTGCTTGAGCAGCGCGCCAAGCTCTCCAGGAACAACGACACGACCAAAGCGATCAATTACTGCCTCAGCCGCTGGGATGCATTTACCCGCTTCCTTGATGACGGACGGCTTTGCATGTCGAACAATGCTGCAAAAACATCGCGGCTAGCGGCGGCGAGAGGCGCCGCGCGCTGCCAAGCTTTGCTGTCACAATTCGCCCTAGTTACCACCGGTGGCACGAGGAGTTGGGACAGTAATAGTTCGATACATTGGATTTCAAAGGCGGTGATCCAATCGCGGGTCGCCTGGAGGCCGCATTAACCTCCTTGCAAGTACGTCCAGCTCCTCGGAAGCGTAGGAGATCTTATCAATACGGCGGACACGTCGGTGTGTCAGTCCAGGGTGCGGTTGCAAATGCGCCGACACGCGGTCCGGGCAAGCAACCTGACCTGTAATATCCGTAACCGTAGGCCGCATCGTATGACTCATCGGTCGGGTAGCCCCAATACGAACTATCGGCGGGATAGCCCCAGCTCGAATAATAGGCGGGGTAGCCCCAGTGCTGATGGTAGGGAGGGCTCCGCCGTACTCAATAGCGCACGTCCGTCGTTCCGGTAGGTACCGCCGCTTTGATCGACGTGCCATTGATCGGCGCGGCCGACGATTCAGCCGTGGAGACGACGGCGATAGGAACAGCAATTGCGAGCGCAGCCGCGAGGCCGCGGACTTGAGTCTTCATGGTAGCTCCTTTTCGTTCTGGACTGCTAACGAGAATAGCTCTGCAACGTCGGCGATGGAAATCACCTCTCGCCATCGAGTCGATAGACAATCATTATTGCCATGCTGCACAATGCCCAAAGCCGGGGATTACCCATGAGCTGCATCCGCGGAGAGTTCTAGTATCGTTGTTGCGCTTTGTGCTGAGGGTTACGCATCGAGGGGGTTACGCATCCAGACGACATCTGTAACAAACACTTCATTTTCGCTCTTTTAATTCCCCTAAGTGCGTCAGGAGAGGCACTGAATGCCCGTGGCAACCCTATTATCCGCCAGGGGCTGTTTGTCACGGACACCCTTCTACCGACCTGACTACACGCGATTTGAGTGTGACTGGGAGAGGCTGGCAAAGAACCTCTCTTTCCTAAAGACGAGCAAGTTCGTGGTCACGCAACAGAGCCCCGGCGGGAAATGCGATATCGCTAGGGCACAGACACTGCGGCAACGCAGCTGGGGCGCCGCCTACGAGGTTGAGATGTACCAAGCAGGGCTCTATGACTGATTTGCAGCAGAGAATGCAGAGACGAATGAGCCACGTCGTGCCGCAAGCCGCATCGACTTGAGGCGACTGATCGGCATGCGGCTTCGTGGCGTTTTCTTGAGCAGCTGGCCCCTAAGAAAGGCGGCGTGACTCGATCCTCCTTTCGTGCCGCGGGTCTGCCCAAGCGGGGGAGCATGAAGCCAATAGAGTCGGGACTTGTCTCTCTAGCGGGGGTGGTCCCGAGGATCGCCCCTAGAATTGGCCTTCATTCTGAGGGGCAGCCCGAAGATCATTATGTCGAGTGCCAAGGCCACACCGCGTGTCTCGCGAGTAGTCACCGCCGCTCTATTGAGTGCGGTTGCCGGGATAGCCGCGCTTCCAGATCTTCGCCAGCTGTCTGAGAATCGCTCGGGCGAGCGACCCGGATTCGTGGCTCAAATAAGGAGCCTCCACGTTGTACGCCAGCGTTGTGAATGTTACCATTGTTTGAGGCAGGGATAGATGCGTTGCGGAGATTTTCCAGTGTACTCTGCCAGTCCCGAGCGCGGACAGTCTTTATAAACGCGTCAAGAGCCGGCGAGTATTGCCTCCCCGCCACGGCCATGAGCTGCACCTCACGCCCAATTGGGTCGCCCTCAATCGGTATAGCAGCGAGCGACGGCAGCCTTGGAGCGTGCTCTGGGGCCAAAATGGCTCCAAAACCGGCGGATGCCATTTGCTGAAGATGCCTTTCCTGATCACTGGTGTGTACTACCTTAGGGCCAGGATGGTCGCCAAAACACTCTCGCATGAATCTGCCCACGACGTCACATCCGAGCCGTTCGAGAAATACCACCTCGCGCAAGTCTTGGATGGGGATCGCGGCTTGCCTCGCTATCGCATGTTCTCGAGATAGGACAAGAACGTACCGCTCTTGGAAGAGCGGCCAATGGTCGATCCTCTCAGGTAGCTCCACGGTATCGCCGACAAGGGCCGCATTAATTTCGCCATCCAAAAGCAACGCAACGAGCTCGTCGGCATCGGCTTCGCGTAAATCGAATCGAAGTTCAGGGATGGTCCTGGCGAGTTCCGCGAGCAATTCCGTAATCAGTGCGGCGGAAATTGACGGCGCCAAGCCGATCTTGAGGCGGGCGATTGCCTTCTTTTGATAGCTTCGCGCCTGACGCCTTACCGCCTCCGCAGCGAGAAATACCTCCTCCAGCTTGGGCAGAATTATTTTGCCAAGCTCGGTGAGCTGGGTGAAACGACGTTCACGGTGAATCAACGCACCGCCGAGCTCCTCCTCCAGCTTGTGGACCGCCTTTGTCAGTGCCGGCTGGGTTACGTTGCATTGCTTAGCAGCCTGCGTAAAATTGAGCGTCCTTGCGAGGGCCAAGAAGTATCGCACCTGATGGAACTGCAGATGCATGCTCACACTCGAGAGATTTGCCATGGTCCGGACCATTTCAGGTCGTCGCCATGGGAAGCAGGGGCGATGGCAAAAGGATTGGTCGTGGAGTTTCCGACGAAATGGGAGCTGTGCATCGGCCCGGAGCTCTCGATATCCCTGGTGCGAAAAGTTCTCTTACCGACGCTCTTTCCTGCTAACGCCGCGGAGGATGATATCAGCTCAACTCGAGGGTCCGGAAAACACCCCGGATCATGAAGCTTGCATTGCGTCGATCCGATCTCGATATGCCGATAGCGACCTTGGATGTCGACGTTATGGGCGCAGCGTTTAGTATCCCTCACGGTCACTTCGACACCGGTGGGCAATACAGTTGACGCTGGGAATATGGTTCGCATCCTGGTTATCCGTGACGCTGCAGTCCTGATGTCTCGCGAGAGATAGAGCAGATTGCGCGTGACGGTAAGCTCGGTTCTTGTTGCGGCGTTCTCATTCTTGCGGATTTATCGAGTGAGTAGTTCCGCTTCGTCTCTGGCCTGCTCGGCAGCTCCGTGGTCTCGATCACCTATCAATCTAAGTTGGCTTAAAAGTGAGCCGCGGCCTACAAGCGAGAATAAATTGCACAGGTCGCCCTTGGTTAGTTGATTGGTAGCTGCCCTTTTTGAATTAGCAACTAAAGCGCGCTTGCCACCCCGGGGTCGCCATCTGTCATTGCATCAAGGCGACTCAACGGGCCAACTCAATAACTGGTGCAGCTCTGTCACGTGAGCGACGGGCACGTGCTTGAAATCGCAAAAGCCCAAAGACACCAAGATTCGCACCGTCGATAGATATTCGCTCCGCTGTTGGTTCGCTGCAGGATATCCGATTCACGCGGCTCGATTTGACTGTGCGGGCAACGTGAATCGAAAACTTGCTCCCCGAGGTTCGGCGGCAGTGGCCCATAGTCGTCCCCCGTGCGCTTCGATGATGGTGCGGCAGATCGACAGACCCATGCCCAAGCCGCCGGGCTTTGTCGTATTGAAGGCGTCAAAGACGCGCTCAAGATCCGCTGAGCTCAGACCTGGACCCGAATCCCGCACCTCGACAAGAACGCCATCCGGCTCGCTCTTCGCGGTGGTGATCACCAATTCTCGCGCCCCCTCGCAGATCGAGCTCAAAGCTTCGATCGCGTTGATGATCAGGTTCATGATCACTTGTTGCATCTGAACCCGATCTCCTTGAATGAGCGGCAAGCCGTCCACGAGGTGTGACTGCACCACAATGCCATTCTTCTCGACTTCGCCACGGGTCAGGGCGATGACCTCGAGGATTGCTCCGTTGATGTCCACGTCTTCTTTCCGGAGAGGTGCTTTTTTGAAAAGCGCGCGCATCCGGCCGACGATCTCGCTGACGCGATTGCCGTTAGCAAAGATCCGGTTGAGAGCCTGCCGAGCTTTCTCCAGATCTGCCGGTTCTTTGCTTAGCCAGTGCAACGCCGCTGAGGCATTGTTGAGCGTTGCACCGATCGGCTGATTGACTTCATGGGCAATCGAAGCAGAGAGCTGCCCCATTGTTGCGACCCGATTCGCGTGCACGAGCTCCATCTGCACCTCGCTGTAACGCCGCTCGCTTTCGCGAATTTCCTCCTCTGCCCGCTTGCGCTGGGTTAAGTCTACCACGAAGGCAACGCCCTGGTCGTGTCGCCCGCCGAACGTCGCTGCCCCGACCAGCACCGGCACGCGGCTGCCGTTTTTCAGGAAGTACTCCTTCTCATAGGGTTGCACGGTTCCGGTCGCCTCCAGCTCGGCCACGCGTCGGTCGTCGGCATCGCGCCATTCGGTGGGCGTTAGATCCCGCCAGCGCAGTCGACCGGAGACGAGATCGTCGCGGTCGTATCCGACGATGCGGAGAAAAGCTTCGTTGGCATCGATGATCCGATCGTCACGATCCCAGACGAAGATGCCGATGATGTTGGCATCCACTAGTCGTCGGATCCTGGCCTCCCGCTCGGCTAGCTCGCGGTACAGGCTGGCATTCTCTATTGAGATAGCCGCCTGGGAAGCGAGCAGTGTGAGCACCACCATTCGAGTAGGAGTAAATGCGGCAGTCGCAAAGTTGTTCTCCAAGTACAGCATTCCAATCAACCTGGTCTGCTTAAGTATCGGGAGGCAGAGCACTGATCGTGAGCGATGGTCGCGAATATAGGCATCTGCTGAAAACGAGCTCTGACTGGACGCATCGTGCAGGAGAACGCTTTCTTTTGTCCGAAGGACGTAGTGAAACACAGACTCCGGGAGATCAGCGGCCGTGACGCGTGCCTGTTTCAGGACCACGTTCACATTGTCACTGCTGGTTGTCGCTTCTGCTTCAATTTGATATTTGTCGTCCCGCGAAAGTATCAAGAGGCCTCGATCGGCGCCCGCGTGTTCGATTGCTGAACTCATGAGGGTGTTGATTAACTTCTCGAAGACGATCTCGCCTGACACTGCTTCCGACACTCTGAGTACGGTAGCCAAGTCGAGTTGTTCGATGGGTGTCACTATCGTCGCCGCGGAATCCCGGATCGACTTGTCCACCTTGAGGTGCGGATAAAGCTCCTCGAGTTGGCGGACCTTTCCGTCGGCTCCCCAGCGCAGGTAGCAGGCCCGCGCCGCCCGCAAATAGGTCGCTGCGATCTTCTCGTAGCCGCGCTCTGCGTAGAAGCGCCCGGCGATCTCGTTGGCAATTGCCTGGTTGTGCACGAATCCCTGTTTGTGAGCCTCGCGGATGGCCTTGTCGTACAGCTCCTGAGCGTTCTGCACCTGGCCCTCGAGGCGGGCGATTTCGGCGCCGACCAACGTGGCGCGATCTTCGAAGGTTTCGGGGTTGGCCTCCGTCCACATTTGGAGCTGCCGGTAGTGGTCCAGCACAGAGTCGAAATGCCTCGGTCTCTCCTCCGGTGTGGCGTGATCCCAGACCGCCGCATGCGCCAGCGCGCCATAGAGTCGATACTCCGCTGACTCGAACATTGCCGCCGACGTCCAAAGCAGCGGTTCGGCGTGTAGCGAGGCGTCAACCGCCGACGCAAGGTCTCCGGCGAAAAAGTGCGCCTGCAGCTTTCGCGTCCAGTAATAGAACTCGGCGAGCACTAAGTCGGGGCTCTTGGCTAAGCGGCGTTCGGTATCGATTTCACTGTATCCCTCGTGATCCAGGCATCCGAAAGTTGCAGTTAGCCCGCGCAAGGTGAGGATCAAACCGAGTTGTGCTTCGCAGCGCTCGATGGCCAGGCCGAAACGCGCCCGCCTAGCGGATGCCAGGCCGTTCTCGCATTCCTTTTGCACTTCGGCGAGTGGATCCCCGGCGGCGAGGCAAACCGTGACAGTGAGCAACTCGCACTCGGCTGTCAGATACTCGATCGAGAAGATGAGCTGGTGATTACGTTTCCAAGTCCCTTCTTCAAGAAGGGCTCTGCCGGCTCTGAGATACTTGAGCGCCGAATCGTATGCTGTCGAGAGCTTCGCGCGCCGGCCGGCGATCAGATTAAGTTCCGCGACGCGCTCGCGATCCTCGACTAAGGTGATGAGATGGGAGCCCCGGTTGAGTTGATTGACGATCTCAAATATCGCCTCCTCACGTTTTTCAGCGGGCGTGTGCTCGGCGAGGAGCATTCCGATGCGCAGGTGAGCCTCGGCACGTAGTTCCTTCGGAATCAGCGAGTAGGCGGCTTCCTGCACGCGGTCGTGCAGGAAACGGTAGGAATTGTCCGCACGGAAGATGAGGCCCGATCGCACGGCTTCCCAGAGATGGTCGTGGATGTGCTCGACTGAGCCCTGATACCCAATCCGCAGCATCTCGAACTCTGCACTGTTGCCCATGCAGGCGAACTGCTGGAGTACCTTCTGGGTTTCTGGCGGAAGGCGCTTCAACTTCTCGACCATCAGCTCTACAACATTGTCCGTGAAACCTTTGTCACGAATGCGGAGCAGGTCCCATACCCAACGGCGCTCGCGATAATCGAATTTCAGTAGGCGATCGTCCGCCAGAGTAGAAATGAACTGGATTGCGAAGAACGGGTTGCCCGAGGTCTTTTCGTGGATCAAGTCTGCCAGTGGGGCGCCGCGCTCCAGTTGACAGTGAAGGGAGTCCACAATCAGTTTGCCTAGATCGTCGCGACTGAGTGGTGTGAGAACGATGTCCTGCACTGCCGCTCCGGCCTGACGGATCGCTTCCAGCTTACGCAGGAGCGGGTGGGTGGCATTGACCTCGTTGTCCCGGTACGCACCAATGATCAGCAAGTGCTGCAAATCGTTGCGGGTCAACAGGTCTTCGAGGAGGTCGAGTGTGGCGACATCTAGCCATTGCATGTCATCGAGGAAGAGCGCGAGCGGATGTTCGGGTCGCGCAAATACGCCGATGAACCGTCGAAATACGATCTGAAAACGTCTCTGCGCTTCCTGCGGCGGCAATTCGGGCACTCGCGGCTGTTCGCCAATGACATGCCTTAATTCCGGGACCAGATCGACGAGGAGCAGTCCGTTGGGACCCAGCGCCTCACGAAGTGCGTCCTGCCATTTGCGCAGGTCTTCCTCGTTCTGGCTGAGGAGCCGCCGGACGAGGCTCTGAAACGCCTGGGCCAGCGAGGCGTGCGGAATGTCGCGCTTGTACTGGTCGGATTTGCCTGATGCAAACAAGCCGCGTGGCGGCACGAGCGGCTTGTGGAGCTCATTGACGACTGCGGATTTTCCGATGCCGGAGTATCCAGAGACCAGCACCAGTTCTACTCGGCCACCGCCAACGATGCGGTCGAAGGCGGTCAGCAGAGCGTCCACCTCGCGGACCCTCCCGTACAGCTTCTCGGGGATCATAAGGCGATCTGGGGTGTCGTGAGCGCCAGGAGTGAAGTCATCGATCGACCCCTGGGACTCCCATTGGGACAGGCAGCGCCGAAGATCGCTCTCAACTCCCGCCGCTGTCTGATACCTCTCCTCCGCCGTCTTGGAGAGCAACTTCATCGTGATCGCGGAGACCGAGGCCGGTACGGTTCCTACGCGCTCGCTGGGTGCGGCTGGTTGTTTCGCGATGTGACAGTGCACCCATTCCATCGGGTCGGAGGCCGCGAATGGGAGACTCCCGGTCAGCATCTCGTAAAAGGTCACCCCAAGCGAGTAAAGGTCGCTCCGAGAATCGACCGAACGGTTCATTCGTCCCGTCTGCTCGGGTGCCATGTAGGCGAGCGTTCCCGCGATGAACTCTGGAGGTTCGGGCGACTGGCGCTCGCGCGTAAGTTTGGAGGCAATCCCGAATCCCGTGAGCCACGCGTTGCCGGTGTCGTCGACGAGGACATTCGCAGGCTTGATATCCTTATGTATGAGGCCCTGCTGATGGACTTGACCGAGTGTTCTTGCCAACCCAATGGCGGTGCTAAGGAAACGAGTCAAGTCGAGCGGTTGCCCCTGGTCACGCTTAAGAATCCGATCCAGCGGCTGACCGCCAGGGTCCTTGAGCAAGAGGATCGTCCGCCCTTCGTGACGAGTAATGGCCAGAGGCTTGGCAGCCCACGCGGGATCGAGTTCGGCTCCGAGCGAGTATTCGTGCATGAGCCGCCTGATACTCTGAGGCGACGGCTGTTCGAAGAGTGCGATCGCTAGGACCGGCGAAGAGGCGTCATGCTTTCGGCCGCGGTAAAGGGTAAAGTCCGCGCTTTCCCGCAGGGGCACCAGCACGTACCCCGAGAGCCCCGGGATAGGTGACATTCTTGTTGCCACAGCATCACCACTTTACCAAGCTGCCTAACCTTCACGCAGCGCTATCATAGCGCTACCCGGTTCTCGCGCGCATGCGTCAATCAGGCGGTCTTCGTCCTATGCGTGCGATGCGCAATACGCCGGATCAACAGATATCGCTGACCGATCCGGATGCCCGTTCGATGGCCACCAGCGGACGTGGATCGGGTGTCGTCGGCTAAAATGTCCAGGTCGCGGTGGACACCGCGACACCATCTGATTGTTACGCACGAGGTCATAAACGTCGGTCGACAACGGCCGCGGGCCGATCCTATCCGTTTGCACACAACCAACACCCGGAAAGGACATATCGGGATCACCGCTTCCAGAGAGGAAAAAGGCGCTTAGTGCCAGGCGGGAGATCGTAAATCAGACGCCGGCCGCTGCTTTCATTTCACCCGCGAGTTCATCGTAGCAGACCGTCCACGCCTCACGAACAGCTGGCGTGAGATCCTCTCCAAGCGCCTGTTCGAGCGTCCAGAGCAACGCTTCCCGCACCGCGTCGTAGTCGGCGAGCTTAACCCCGTACTCGACATGGCGGACGGCAAGGTCATGGATCGCAGGCGAAAGTTGATCCAGCGCGGGTAGATTGTAGACGACCATAGCGAGCATGCTCATTAGCTTGACGCCCTGAATACGCATGTTGTTTCTGAAGAGCGGCCGGAAATTCGGATTGGTGGCGAATAGCCGCTCGTAGAACAACGCCCCGGCGACCTCAGGCATCGCCGCCAGCCGGGCGAAGGTGGTCTGAACGAGCTCCTGCTGCACAGCATCCACGATGTCATTTCCTTTGCGTGCAGGCGCGGCTCACTCGGCTGCGCGCGACACATAAAAGCAATCGGATGCGACACCTCAGGCGCATGCGTCGTGCAACCTGACGCATCTCCGTGGGTCGCGACATCATTCACACGGAAGCCGTCGCGAGGTCGTCTCATTTAGCGCCAAGCAACGTCTCATTTAGCGCCAAGCGGGAGATCGCCCCGAGCATTCACGATGTGTCCTTTCCTGTCGTGCGCTGGCCATTCTCTCGTCCTTGCGACGCCGCACGCAGCATGGTGGGCGGGCTACCGAACTCGCTTGCGAACGCGCGATAAAACGTCGCCATACTGTTGAACCCCCAGCCAAAAGCTATATCGATCACCGATCGGCCGGTTCCCGTCGCGTCGGCGACAGCGTCGCGGCACCGGAGCAGTCGCTCGCGCGAAACGTATCGGGCGAAACTGACATTGTTTGCTTCGAACAGGCGATGCAACTGGCGCGCCGAGATGCCGAGTGCGGCCGCGGCGCTGGCGGCGGTCAGGGAAGGATCGGCGAGATGCAGGTCGACGTAACGCTTGGCGGCCGCGAGCCGCGCCGATTGTAGCGAATCCCGCCCCCCATTGATGCCTTCGTTGGAGATGTTACAGCTCAGTGCCACGAGACCGCAGAGATTGCGCAGCACGGCTTCACCGTGTTCGCTGGAGAGCAGCGGGGCTTGCCCCTTCACCGCATCAATAGCTGCGCCGAGCAGCGAGCCGAGCGGCGAGGCACCGGCCAACCGAAACGGGCGTTCCAGTCGACCCCCGGTTATAAGCGGCGAGAGTGCAGCCCACGGGATGACCAGCATGTCGAACGACTCTGGGCCCTTCCATTCCGCGTTGAATTGCCATTCAGTCGAGCTTATGCAGAAATCGCCGGGCTCATGAATCAGGTCGACTGGCGTGCTGCGTGCCGCGGCCCTCCAGATGACGGGCGCGCGAAATCGGCGGACGAAGAACGCTTCAATCTTGTCCCTGGCAACGTCGGCCGCCGTCCGTTGGACCCTCTCAAGTCCCGAACTTATCTCCAGCAGCGCAAATTCGCCTGCAATCGATCCACTCGCTTCCGCGCGAAAGGCAGCGGGATCCAGAATCTCGCCCGGCGTGATGCTATGGGCCTGCTTCGCGAAATAGTCGCACCAGAACCTCACGCGGTCGCGCGGCGCAATATGGTCCGTAGAAAAATGGACTTGCATGATCATCCCGTGGGCCGACCAAATGCCTTGGAACCTAACTTAGACCGGTTACATGGGCAAAGCGAGGGTACCAGACTTTGGGGCTGCCACTTTTTAAGAGCGGATGTGGAGAGTTCCTTTGCGTCTCGGTTCCAGCGGGCGAGCTGATCGCCGCACCCGCCTCTCCGCGGCCTTAACTGAACAACAACCGAATGGCGATCGGCGCAAAATGAGACATCGTGCGGCGCACGGTGAGACGACGGTAGTGACCTGCGAGACTATGCTTACTCAAATTCGAGTGTAAGGCCGAGTAGGTCCTATGAACAAGGTGGGTACACAAAGGAGGTTGAAAATGGCAACCAACGCAACAAGCACGATGATTTTGGATGGCGACTTCGACAAAATGGACTTCCGAGGAGAAGTCGTCGACGGGCACCTCGTCACAAAAGGAATTCTTGCAGACCAAGCGGCAATAGATTCTATCCCAGTAGGGATATACGTTCTCGAAAAGGATGCCACTGTCGTCAAGTGCAACAAAGCTGCAATCGCGGGTTGGGGACGCACGCCGTCTCTGGGAGCCTCGGAGAAGTATTGCGGGTCACACCTTCTGCGTTACCCTTCAGGAGAAGTGATGCCGCACGAACTTGCACCACCATCCGTGGTGATCAACAACGGCGCCACCGTTCGCAACGCCGATGTGATTTGCGAGCATCCCAACGGCAATCGTCTCCTGGCGCTCGTTAATGTCTTTCCGATTCGTGACAACGACGACGAAGTGATCGGAGCCGTCAACATTTTCCGTCACAATACCAGCAAGACTGTCCCTGGCTTACTCTCCGAGTCTGCAAATAATTCCGATTCCGAGATCGGTGAGGGGGAGGAGCAGTGAGGCTCCCTTCGCCGCTTCGGGTTCCGTAGTTCTTCATAGGGACCTTCTCGGCATGTGGCGTACCGGGAGCTCAAAGTTTGTCCGCCGCACCCGGCTGACCGCGTTTTCGGGCCCTGGAAATTACAAGGTACGCTAACTAGGCGCGCGGTGCTTTTGCGCGCGCCATACTTTTCCGATGGAGCTAGCTGTGCGATCGAACGAGCGACGTGAACGAGAGCGTGAGTTGCGTGCCGCTGGGCGGCTGCCCCCAGGACAGTCGCTTACGCTCGAGTGGCCGGTGAAGCATGTGGGCCCGGTGCCGGTCTTTCGTCCCAGGACGTGGGATTTTCGAGTGTTCGGCCTGGTAGAGGAGCAACTGCGGCTTTCGTGGGAGGAACTTTCCAATCTGCCGCAGAGCGAAGTATTTGCGGACATGCACTGCGTAGTGCACTGGAGTCGGTTCGACAACCATTGGGAAGGATTGCTCGCCACAGAATTAATGAAGCGAGTGAAGCTGCGGCCAGAGGCGCGGCATGTGATGGTCCATGGCGAGAATAACCACACGGCAAACCTGCCAATCTCGGATTTTCTGCGCCCGACGACGATCTTCGCCCTACGGCATAACGGCGAACTCCTTACGGCCGAGCATGGCTACCCGTTGCGCCTCGTGGTGCCAAACCTCTATGCGTATAAAAGCGTGAAGTGGGTACGCGGGATCGAGTTTTTGGATCGCGAATCGCCGGGCTTATGGGAATTTAACGGATATCACATCCACGGCGACCCATTCAAAGAGC
The DNA here is from genome assembly GCF_029714425.1 of Bradyrhizobium sp. CB2312. Lineage (NCBI taxonomy): Bacteria > Pseudomonadati > Pseudomonadota > Alphaproteobacteria > Hyphomicrobiales > Nitrobacteraceae > Bradyrhizobium > Bradyrhizobium sp. CB2312. Next base: position 1,827,503 of record NZ_CP121668.1, read on the forward strand.
AACGATCTTCGAGCTGAAACTCGGGACCGAACCTGGAGCGCCGGCAGCTGATATTTTTACACGAAGTTGGGAGAGTATCTCGTGGCGCAGCATTCTATTCAAAAACGCGCAGTAGCCGAGGAGCCAACTATAGCCGTCGTTGACGATGACAGGGACTTCCGCGACTCACTCGGAGATCTGTTCAACTCGGTCGGCTTCAAGGTCAAGTTGTTTGGGTCGGCCGCGGAGCTGCTCGAAGGCGAATTATTACCCGACGTGGTGAGCTGCCTTGTACTTGACGTTAGATTGCCGGGCTTGGGCGGTCTCGACTTCCAAACCGAGCTGTCGAAAATGAACGCTTCCATTCCCGTCATCTTCATGACCGGCCACGGCGACATTCCGATGTCGGTTAAGGCGATGAAGGCAGGCGCTGTCGATTTTCTGACGAAGCCGTTCCGCGATCAGGACATGCTGGATGCGGTGACGATCGCACTGGAGCGCGATCGGACGCGGCGAAAGGTCGAGCAGCGGCTTACGGACCTGAAATCGCGTCTCGAACGTTTAAGCCCGCGCGAGCGAGAGGTGCTGGCTCTCGTGACCTCTGGATTAAAGAACAAGCAGATCGCTTTCCAGCTAGGCGTAGCTGAGATCACTGTGAAGGCGCACCGCGGCCACGTGATGCAGAAGATGGGTGCGCAATCGCTAGCCGAGCTTGTCAGAATAGCGGAGACGCTCGGTATAAAGTCGCCACGGTCCTAATCGATTCGTGGTGGCTCCATCAGCGAAAATTGTTTAGGCGCAAACCAACTGAAGCTTTTGATGCCGGAAGTGCCCCCCTGACGCGTCGAGCGCAATGACCTGGCATCAGCGCAAGCGTTCGGAAGTGGCCCAAATCGGGTTGACCTATTCAGAAGTTCTGGATCAATTATTCCAAAGTATAGCATCGATTATTCCGAGGTCTGGCATGGGCCGTCCACAATATAATCGCGGCTCCAAACGCTTGTCGTTACAGTACGATGATTGGATAGCCCGCGGTGCGCTTCTTGAGATACGGAACGCGAAATGCGGCGGTCCGCGTCCCCAGCATAGAAGGCGGGGATATGTCTAGCGAGACTCAGATTTCGATCATCGATGATGATGAGCAATCTCGCGAGGCGTTAGCGGGTCTCATGCAGGCAGTGGGCTTCACGACTGAGGTCTTTGCATCCGCAATGGATTTCTTGGCGTCTCCTAACGTCCGTCATACCTCCTGTTTGATCGTTGATGTCCACATGCCGCGCATGACTGGGACTGAGTTGCATAGCCGCTTGGTAGGATCTGGCTACGACATACCAACAATTCTGATCACGGCTTACCTCGATGACGGCGCGCGAACTCGAGCTCTGGGTCAGGGCGTCGTTGGCTACCTGACCAAACCCATTGACGAAGAGGTTCTGCTCGGATGCGTCGAATCGGCTCTGCAGCGCGCAAAATCGGATGAAAACCCATCATGACCGCAAAATCATCTCCACCAAGGCAGTTCAACAAATGAGAGGGTTCCAGCGTGGAACGCGGTGGGCCACGAGAAGTTCGCCAGTTTGATGTCCTCACCTCCATGCTGTAGCCGCCCGATGAATGTCAGCTCACCTTCACGCTCCGTTAGCAGCGACGGATTTAGGGAACCCGGGATCACTCGGTGGCGTTTGGGCGGGGCGGTCCCCTTTGCGCCGCTTCAGCTTTCGGTCGCTTTGCTGAGCTCCCACGGCGGGGTTTCTGCGTTCTGTTCGCCACGAGTCTTCCGGCTCAGCCGGTTGCTTGCGGTCTATGGGGGAGCATCGAGTGCGGGAGGTCTCCGATTTGCGGCGTGTTAACCGGTTCGGCGGATTAAGACCGAAATGACCCGTTTACGTGGGATACCGTGCTCACCGTTACGTCGCGCGAACGGATACTGCTAGGCCACCACTCGTAGATGCAGGTCTTCTTCCGGCTCATGAGCTGCGTTCCTAAAGCGCCGAAAGCCAGACCGACCTCGACGCAATGAGAGGCCGAGATGCCTCCACATTCCGAATACCAAACTTGGTCGCGACGTCGCAGGTCATTCATATGTCAAAGGAGGAGCCACGCTTCGGCGGTAATCCGCCGGGGCAATTCCCGTCGCCTTCCGGAACGCCGTGGCGAACGCGCTACGACTGCTGAAGCCTACCGCCCGACCGATTTCCGTCATCGAGCCCGCTCGTTTTTCCAGCAGCAACTTGGCGTGCTCAACACGATGCTTAGTTTGGTACCGATGTGGCGGCATTCCGACAGATTGCTTGAATACCCTGCAGAAATGATATGGGCTCAGACGAACGAGCTGCGCCAACGTACCAATCGGTATCCGCTCATTGAGATGTTCCTGGATATAGGCGCTGACGAGTCGTTGCTGCCACGGTGCAAGGCCGCCTTGGAGTTGAGGTTGAATGCTGGGCATCCCGCAAGTGAAACGCACGATTTCATGTATGAGCAGAGTACCGAGGCTCCCGAAGTACATCGGGTCTCCTGCACGGCTCTCGACGAACGCCTTCAGCTTGAGCGCGGTGTGCCAGAGCGCTTCGTCTTCAAATAGTATACGTGGAGCGTTCGGTAGGTCGGTGATGCCACGCTTAGAAAGAACCTTCAGGTTCTCAGGTTCGAAGTAGAAGTACATGAGCCGCATCTGCGACCCGCGCAGCTCGTGCCAATCGTGAAATTCGCGGCCAGCCGGCACGAATGTCAGTTTCCGCTCGAGGTTTCGGAGCGCAGATCGCGGCAGACCTTCCACGAATGTCTCTCCTTCACTGCGCTCTCCCTTCTCGTACATCACGAGCATATGGACTGGAGCCCGAAAATGATTCTGGATTCTACCTCGTCCGGTGAATCGCAAGGATTCGGCCGTCATGCCATGCCCATTTACCTTGAAGCGTGCCACAGTGTCGGAAGGAGAGATTTCAACGACAGGATGGATCACGTCCGCCACGAGGTGACCATCTGATTGGCGAATTGTATCAAAAATGGAGCAGTCATGGTCGCCTTCAAAGTTTCGGGACGGGGTTATCGGAAGCAACGCTTGCGATCTTGAAAGCTGGTGCCGATCGTTAGGGCCACGCGGCGAACGGCGTAGCGTCGTCGAATTCTCCCGTAAACGGACTTGGTGGAGTTCGGCTCCCAGTTTGGAGGTCGGAAGCAGTAGGGGGCCTTCTGGCATGGCTTCTCCTGTTCGCTCAAAGTGGGTTCGTGCTGTCAACTGACCGTCATTTGCTAGACACATGGGGTCGACCTCCGGGTGCCTATTCAGGACTCTTTAATTCCGTTGTCGCGGTGTTTCTGCGTGGGCACTAGGCCGAGCGCCGGCTTTCTTCACCCGAATCCGCGACGAACGGGTCGAGGTGAGCATGCCGTGTGATACCTTGGTCCTCAATTGCACTCGCATTTGCGCGTCTGACAGGAAGGGCCAAACGGGGATAGACTTTCGCGGAGCCGAGCTGCGACTTTCGTATATCCAGGCTTCGACTTAATTCACGCGGAGCTTCACATGGCCAACTCGGAGTCCTGAACCGTCGGGCGCGCCGCCGAGTTGGTTGGATGTCCCTCAGGATCCCGCGCATGCTACGGAGAAGCACAAGACCAGAAATACCGGGCGGCGGGTCCTAACCTGGAACGACTGTTCTTCAAGCGCCTATTGTTTCGCCTGGACCCAATTTTGGTGCAGCTCTAGTTTGCCGCGCCGGCTAGTCAGGCCTGTAGCAAATCAATAATTCCGTACGCCCTACTCGGAGGCAAACTATGCAGTCGCCGAGCAAACTCGTCAGACGCGGCAAATTAGTCGTTCGGAGGTGGTAGATCATCGCGTCCGCCCGAGCTTGCGACTTTGTGGCGAGTGCAATCGAAATGCGTACCTAATCTTCGCGGTCACAACACCATAGGCCACTATGCGCTCATCGTGATTGGTGCGAGATAGTTCTCACGAGTTCGGTCACGGGTTTGATTTTGAAGATGCGTGGCCGATTCTCGAAGGATGCACTGGTACCGCGATGGCCGTTTGGAAACGTACCGCTTGATAGCGCTCCCCGTGGCCCGCATTTTCTATCCCGGCCCCTGAGACCCGCGAAAGCGATTGCTACGCGGACACCCCTAACTCCCTCCGTACTGGTCTTGATCGTAGGCCTGCAAGATGCGGACAAAATCGGCCATGCTGGATTGGTCTCGATTTTCGGCCATAGCCCCAAGTTGTGTGTTGGGCGCGGGCGGGCTCCCTCGCCAAAACCAGATTAGGAGATCCACGATGTTTTTCATGGTCGGCTCTCCGCAGCGAACCGTCGAACTAAGGGCTTGCGGGATCGGCGAAGCACGTTTCGGTCAGGGGAAGGGTCGGTCGGGCGCTACGCCGCCGACCTTATCCTGCAACTGCCTGCTCGCGGGCCGGTTCCGTTGCGTTTCATTCCGTATCAACAGCTAGCACGGTGCGCGTGATTGACGCCATTGGGCGCAGGTATCAAGTGACAGTGCAGAGGTATTGGTTGAATAGAACGCTGGTCTATCCGGAATGAGAGTACGCAAAAGAAGGGCCGCCTGCGTTGCCACAAGCGGCCCAAGTCTAGGGAGGCGCCCAAGGTGGGCAGCGATGGCGGGGGGAGAGGAGGACCATCGCGGCCTCATACATACGATGATCGCGATAGGCGGCTCAATTGAACGCCAGTACGGACCAGTCATCCAAATGGAGCAAGGGTCCTATACGTAAGCTTAAGGCGCTCCACACGACGAACGGCTTCTGCTGCCTTAAGCCGCCACCTTTACCGCACTCGACTATCCGCCTGGCCATAACTGCCCCTCCGAGTCGAGCGCCGCGAGCGAGAGTGCGAATAGCTACTGCATGCTTCGATCGTTAACACGATATGCATGCGTCAGACGCGAGACTGTTTCTCCAGGTGATCACGGATTCCGCCCGCTATCCACATCCTCCTTGTCAGCTGGATGACTACACAACACCGAGGCTCAGAGTGGCTAAATCCACTTCGCGCAAAATCTGCGTGGTGGACTAAGGCGGACCACTCGATAGAAATGTCTAGTCGCCGATCTTCGGGCATCGAAATGATAACCGGGGGTAATTTGCGACCCCGTGCCTCGTGTGATGCAATGCTCATCGGCTTTGCAGGCGAAAAGAGAGCAGAGTCCCTACGCGAGCCGCGTTAGGAAGCGAGCGATTCCCCGCCTACTGGTTGGCTTCGAGGAGATCGAGAGTTGAAGCAGAGCTTTAGCGCCTACAGCAACCCAGGCAATTTCGTGCGCGTCGCCGCAAAGCTGCTGCCTTTGCTTTGGGGTTCGACAGCAGTCGCCTTCGCGATTGGTCTATTTGGAACGTTCGACGCGCCCTCCGACTACCAGCAAGGTGAGACTGCGCGAATTATGTACATCCACGTCCCCGCCGCCTGGACCGCAATGCTTGCCTATACATTCATGGCGATGTCTGCGTTCGGATCCTTGGTATGGCGTCATCCACTCGCCGATGCGGCTCAAAAGGCGGCAGCGCCCCTCGGCGCAGCTTTCACTTTCATTTGCCTCGTCACGGGCTCGCTATGGGGCAAACCAATGTGGGGTACTTATTGGGTCTGGGACGCACGGCTCACCTCCATGCTGGTTCTGCTACTCATTTATCTCGGTCTCATCGCGCTTTGGCAGACAATCGAGGACCCGAGTAGGGCGGCTCGAGCAGTTTCGATTATGACCCTGGTAGGTCTTATCGACATTCCGATTGTGAAGTTCTCGGTTGATTGGTGGAACACGCTTCACCAACCCGCGTCGGTGTTCCGGATGGAGGGCTCGGCGATTGCTGGCTCGATGCTATGGCCGCTGATCGCTATGGCGCTCGCATACTCGCTCTTGTTCGTGACGCTCCACGCTATGTCAGTTCGCAACGAGATCCTGCGACGCCGAGCCCGGCGGCTTGCGATCACGCGGGCGGCTAGTGGCGAAACGGCGCTGGCGCGCATGCCGACTGCCGAATTGGGTTCCTGAACCTATGTTGCGGCATGACTCATTCATAATTGCGGCATTTCTGGTGACGGGCACCGTCCTGGCGGGAATGATCGTGGCGATTCTTATCGACTATGGTCTTCAGCGTCGTACCTTGGCCCGCCTTCTCGATCACTCGGATCGGCGCGGTCGCGCATGAGCAACATCCCGGCCTCAACTCACCTATCATTGAGCGCGTCGACGCGCCGAAGCGCACTGGCCCGCTTGTGGGTGGTTATCCCTTTATTGGTCTTCTGCGGAATTGCGACACTGCTTTTAGTGCGGCTCGGGGCCGGTGACCCCTCACTCGTGCCCTCTGCTCTGATCGGCAGGTCAGTGCCGCAATTTGCGCTGATGCCGCTCGAAGGGCTTTCAACATCCGGTCCACCTGGCTTGTCGAGCGCAGATTTGCGGAGAGGGCACGTGACGATCTTGAACGTGTTCGCATCATGGTGTGTTGAGTGTCGGGAAGAACAACCGGCCCTGATGGCGTTGGCAAGCGACCCTACGCTGCAACGACTGGGTGTGAAACTGTCCGGCATTGTCTACAAAGACGATCCCAGAAATGCGCTGGCCTATCTTGCCGCTCACGGCAACCCGTTCGCACAGGTCGGCACTGACCGCTCAGGCCGAACGGGGATCGATTTCGGTGTTTATGGCGTTCCCGAGACGTACGTGATCAAGGGCGATGGCACAATTGTGTACAAGCTGGTTGGTGGCATCTCGGACGCAAGCCGGCCTGGTTTGGTGGACGCCATTGCCGAGGCTGAGCGTCCATGACGGCTGCATTGCACGCTCTCCATCCTTCCGGGATTGATGCAAGAAGGATCGTTTCTTGCCTCAGCGTTGTAGTGCTCCGTCCGCTACGTTGTTCGGGAATTCCGAGTTGGCAATGAAAGCGGAACAGTCAGGTGGCCCGAGCCTCACTGGCGGCGCATGCCGGCGGACGGTGCGCTGTGCGGTGGCGAGGACGAACGGAGGTCTTTGAAAACGTGCTGTGGGTCATTTTTGCAATGATGACGTCGTCAGTCGTGCTGGCGCTGGCCCGGTCGCTCTCTGAGCGGCGCGAGGCTGTTCGCGCTCGTGATCTGGATGTGACGTTCTATCGCGATCTTCTGACCGAAGCGGATGAGGACGTGCGCAGCGGAATGCTAGCACCTGAGGAGTCCGTGACGACTCGCGCCGAAATCGAGCGCCGGCTGCTCGCGTCACTCAACTCGGCCTCCGAGGGCTGGTCGCATACGTCGCGCCGCGGAGGTCAGCGACGCGCTGCAGCGGCTTTTGCGATCGCCTTAGTCCTGCCGCTCGTCGCGCTCGCGTCGTACCTCAAGGTCGGCGCTCCCAGCCAGCCTGACATGCCGATCGCATCGAGGCGGTCCAATGCAGATTTTAGCCTCGCTGCCGCAGTTCCTGACATCCACGCCGGCCAAGCCGGAGCTGACATTGAAGGGCTCCCTCCAGAGCAACGGAGCAACGCGATCCGGGGAATGGTAGCGGAGCTCGCCGAGAAGCTCTCGAAGGACGGCCATCACCTTCAAGGATGGCTACAACTTATCAGGTCTTACGCGGCATTGGGTGAGCGCAAAAGGGCCGAGGCGGCTGTCGCAAGCGCACGTGCTCAGCTAGCAGGCGATGCGCAAGCGTCGGCTCGCGTGGATGAACTCGTCAGACAGCTTCGTTTAGAGGAGTAGATATTGACACGAAAGGGTAGGCGCCTCGCCATCATCAGCGCAGCTGGCGTCACTTTGACGATCGCGATAGGGCTCATCCTGTTCGCGTTGCGAGACAGTATTGTCTTCTTTTATGGGCCGAGCGAGCTGGCCGCAAAGGCGCCGCCGCCGGGCACCCGGTTGCGCATCGGCGGCCTAGTGAAACGTGGCTCACTCACTCATGAGGGGTCGTCGACTGTCATCTTCGCGGTGACAGACCTAAAGCACGATGTCGAAGTCAGCTACACCGGATTGTTGCCGGATCTCTTCCGTGAAGGACAGGGCGTCGTCGCCGAGGGCACCGTGGAAGGACCGAGCCTTCTTCATGCGGACACCGTGCTAGCAAAACACGACGAGCGATATATGCCCAAGGGGGTAGCTGACAAGCTCAAGCAAGAAGGCACTTGGCGCAGCGAAAGATCTGCGCGAGCGCAATAGCGCCGCTCCCACGAAACATCCCCGCTGATGGGACCACAAGATGATCATTGAAACTGGACATTACGCGCTCGCTTTGGCTCTCGCTGTCGCGCTGCTTCAATCAATTCTGCCACTCTGGGGAACCCGGACTAGGGATTCGGCACTTACTTCAATCGCGGTCCCTGCCGCAATCACCCAGTTCCTGCTCTTAGCTTATGCCTTCGCAGCACTGACCTACGCCCATGTGGCGTCTGACTTCAGTCTCGTGACAGTCGCCGAGAACTCACTCACCACCAAACCGCTTATATACAAAATCGCGGGCGTCTGGGGCAATCACGAAGGATCCATGCTGCTTTGGGTTTTGATTCTTGCGGCTTTTGGAGCGGCTGTAGCGATTTTTGAACGCGCTATGGCGAACGAACTACGCGCGAATACCCTGGCGGTCCAAGGCTGGATCTCCCTTGCCTTCCTCTGTTTCATTCTGTTCACCTCCGATCCCTTCTTGCGACGATTTCCTGCGCCGTTTGAGGGGCAGGACCTTAATCCGCTTCTTCAAGACCCGGGCCTTGCCATACACCCGCCGCTCCTTTACGTCGGCTATGTCGGTTCTTCGATCGTGTTCTCCTTCGCGGTAGCCGCGCTGATCAGTGGCCGACTAGACGCCGCTTGGGCCCGCTACGTTCGGCCTTGGATACTGATCTCCTGGATCTTTTTGACGCTTGGCATCGCCATGGGGTCGTACTGGGCTTATTACACCCTAGGCTGGGGCGGATTCTGGTTCTGGGATCCGGTCGAAAACGCGTCACTGATGCCCTGGCTTGCGGGCACCGCGCTCCTCCATTCGGCTGCTGTCATGGAGAAGCGTGAAGCCCTCAAGATTTGGACACTGTTCCTGGCGATACTTACGTTCTCGCTGTCGCTGCTGGGTACGTTCCTCGTGCGCTCCGGAGTACTGACCTCCGTCCATTCGTTCGCCAGTGACCCGGCTCGCGGCGTCTTCATCTTGGTCATACTGACCGTATTCATCGGCGGGCCACTCGCGCTCTACGCGTGGCGCGCGCCGTCCCTGAGCGAGCGGAGCGTGTTCGCACCTTTTTCACGCGAGAGCGCGCTGGCAGTCAACAACCTGCTGCTGACCACCTGCTGTGTTACGGTTCTAACCGGCACGCTCTATCCGCTCGCGCTTGAGGCGCTGACGGGAGACAAGATCTCGGTCGGCGCGCCGTTTTTCAATTTAACGCTCGGCCCGCTCGTAGCGCCTATCGTTCTGCTGATGCCGCTCGGTCAGTCGATCGCCTGGAAGCGCGGCGACCTGCTCGGCGCAGCGCAACGGGTGACGGTCGCGGCCTTGGGTGGTCTTGTAGTCTCCATTGTGCTCGTTGCCGTCATCCGGGGCGGCCCCGTCTTCGCCGCAGCCGGTCTCGGCATCGCCGTCTACCTCATCGTTGGTTCGTTCACCGATGTGGCGTCGCGTATCTGGGCACGAGGGCAAGGCGGCCGGGTTATGCTAGCCCGCGCGATCGGGCTGCCGCGCTCCGCGTGGGGGGCGGCGATCGCTCACGCCGGCCTTGGCTTGACGCTCATGGGCTTGGCGGCGACGGGTTGGGGTGTGGAGCGGATCGCGACCGTCAAGTTAGGCCAGAGGATCGATCTCGGCCCTTATCAGGCCACCATCGAGAATTTTCGATTGCAGCAGGGCCCGAACTACTCCGAACTCGTTGGCCATACGGTCATCAGCCAGGGCGGCACATACGTGACCGCCGTCGAGCCAGCCAAGCGCAGCTTTCCCACACGACAGACAACCGTCACCGAGGCGGGGATCGTAACGCTGAATTTTGGGCAGATCTACATTTCGCTTGGGGACCGCCACGCGGATGGTTCGATTGATGCGCGCCTGTTCTGGAAGCCGCTCGTGACGAGCATCTGGATCGGTGCGATCATTATGGCGTTTGGAGGAATCGTGTCGTTGTCCGATAGACGCCTCCGAATTGGCTTCGCGCGCCGCGCGGCTCGCCTCCGCGTCGCCGACAGCCGCGCAGCGCCGGAGCCCGCCGAATGACGTGGCTTCGTCGCATTCTTCTGCTTTCGATCGTACTCGCAAGCGTGGCCCCTAGCTTGGCAAGGGCGGTTCAGCCGGATGAGATCCTGACCAATTCGAAACTTGAGGCACGCGCGCGCGCTATTTCCGCCGGACTGCGCTGTCTGGTCTGTCAAAACCAGTCGATCGACGATTCCAAGGCAGAGCTCGCGCGGGACCTTCGCCTGCTCGTGCGCGAGCGCCTTAAGCTCGGAGAGAGTGACGAGCAGGTCCGCGCTTTTCTGGTGAAGCGTTACGGAAACTTTATCCTGCTAAAACCGCCACTCGACTTGGAAACCGCTCTCCTTTGGGGAACGCCGGCTTTCGTGCTCGTAGCGGGCGCCATCGCTCTCCTGTTCAGATTGCGCCGCCAGCAGTCCACGCCAGCCGCACCATTGAGCCAAGCCGAGCGGGATCGGCTTGCCGCTGTGTTTGACTCCGATACCCCGCTATAGGCTCCTCCTGAGGTCAAGCGGTCTTGGCTTCAGGCCGAAGTCGTTCCACGTAGAGTGCCCTGAAAGAAAACTCAATCGTTGTATGCCCTCATTATTCTGCCGCGCTACGAAGTGCTGCGGCCGCAGCTATCGGAGCGAGCGCGATGGACGCGAGTCCAAGCGCGCAGAGGACCAGGAACGGTGTCAAAAAGGGCATTGTGGCGCTTTGCGCCGCGGAGACACCGAAGATCAGCACCGGTACGGCTAGTGGCACGACGAGGATCGATAGCAATAGACCGCCGCGCCGCAGGGTGACAGTAACGGCCGCCCCGATCGCCCCCAGAAAGGTGAAGGCCGGCGTGCCAACCAACAACGTTGCTGCTACCGATCGGAGGGCGGGACCATCCAAATCCAACATCAAGCCAAATAGAGGCGAGAGCATAACGAGCGGCAGCCCCGTTACAAGCCAGTGAGCCATGCACTTCACAAGAACAATGAGTTCTAGGGGCGCCGGCGACAAAAACATTTGGTCCAGCGAGCCGTCCTCTTGATCCGCCTGAAACAGACGGTCGAGGCCCAATAGGCTCGCGAGAAGTGCAGCTATCCATAGAATTGCTGGGCCGATGCGCGACAGCAAACGCATGTCAGGCCCGATGGCGAAGGGTACGACCGTCACAAGACTGAGGAAAAAGAACAGACCGAGCATCCCGCCGCCACCGATGCGGCGGGCTAGCATGAGGTCGCGAAGAAAAACGATGAGGAGAATACGGGTCATGGTGCCCATCCGGTATCGCTATTACGTCGAGACCGCTGGACTGAAATCGGAAGAGCAGCTTGATCCCTTCTTTCCCGACCTCGAGACAGACAGCTACTTGGGGTGCGACCGCTCTTCGGCGAAATGGCCATCACCGGGCTCCAAGCCTGACTTCGATTGTCCCTGGTAGACCAAGAGGTTCGTGGGTCGCGGCCAGCGTCAATCCTCCGCTTCCGAGATGGCTCGCGACGATAGCCTTCAGTAAGGCGCGCGCGTGCCGGTCGAGCGCAGTTAGCGGTTCGTCGAGCAGCCATAGAGGGCGATCGACGATTAAGAGCCGAGCTAATGCGACGCGGCGACGTTGCCCGGCGGAAAGATAACCGACTGGCAGATCGAGAACGTGGGCCAACTCCATGTGGTCCAGCGCCTGTAACGCGGTTCGCCGGTCTCGCCCCAAAAATCCCAGGCCAATCTCGAGGTTTTCGCGGGCGGTCAACGCCGATTTCAGCCCGTCGAGATGGCCCACGTAGTGGAGGCGTTCTGCCAGGGGCGCCGGATCCGCGGCTTCGGACTCCACCCACGACATGCGGCCGGATCTCAGTGGAAAAAAACCGGCGATCGCACGCAAGAGCGTAGATTTGCCCACTCCGTTGGGACCCGTCACTTCGGCGATTTGACCCGAGCCTAGTCGCAAAGATATCCCGCCAAGCAGGATGCGCTCGCCGCGCGCCACGGACAGATCTTCGATCAGCAGATGGGACCGCTCCGTGATATCCATTTTCAGTTCTCGTTGTCCGTTGTTTCGCTGTGATCGTTTTCAAGGAACCCTCGTTTGGAGGGCTTATCGAAATGAACGACAATTTTGGACAAACGTGTTCGAGTGGGTTCGTGGGGGAGAACAGTCCAGGACGCTGAGGAGGTCCGCTCTTCGGGGCTGCCCATTACGGATGCGAGCACCGATTATGAACGCCGACAGCAAGATGTGCCACGCGATCGCCCATACACACGTGAAAGGGATTGTCTGTCCCATCTTGCTGCCTTGCTGCACGACCGGGGACGCCCGACGCCCTCAGAGTGTACTCTGCACCGTCGGTGAAAGCCCAGCCGATGAGGCCGCGGAAGGTGGTCGCGAAAGGAGCGCTGCCGATCACGGCTCTCAGGAAAGAGAAAGGGCGTCCCAGGTCTCAGCCAGCGCAGCTGCGAGTTCAGCTATGTGGGTATCTGCGTGATATGGCGACGGCGTGATGCGCAGCCGCTCCGTCCCACGCGGGACCGTCGGATAGTTAATCGGCTGGATATAGATGGCGTGACGCTGTAGAAGGCGATCGGCTGCCGCCTTACACAACTCCGCATCGCCGACAATCACAGGCACGATGTGGGTTCCGGTCGGGAGAACCGGAAGCCCGGCGGCTTGGAGCGCCTCTTTCGTTGCAGCGGCCTGTCGTTGGTGTGCTTCGCGCTCGGCAGACGAGTGTTTCAGGTAGCGAACAGATGCACGCGCTGCGGCGGCAATCGGTGGAGGGAGGGCGGTCGTGAAGATGAATCCGGGCGCGAAGCTGCGCACCGCATCGCAAATAGATCGCGACGCCGATATATAGCCGCCAATGCAGCCAAATCCCTTGGCGAGAGTACCCTCGATCACTGTCAAGCGGTGCATCACACCCTCGCGCTCGCTAATTCCGCCGCCGCGAGCGCCGTAGAGGCCGACAGCGTGAACCTCGTCAAGGTAGGTCATTGCCCCATACCGCTCGGCAATGTCGCAGATTGCGCCGATCGGCGCCACATCGCCGTCCATTGAGTAGACGGATTCGAACACGACGAGCTTGGGGCGGCTTCCCGCTTCGCGCAGCAAGGCCTCAAGGTGACTAAGATCGTTGTGGCGAAAAATCCGCTTTTCGCAGCCTGATTGACGGATGCCTTCGATAATCGAATTGTGGTTGAATGCATCAGAAAAGATTACGCACTCTGGAATCAGCTTACCGATCGTGGATATGCTGGCCTGGTTCGATATGTAGCCAGATGTGAAGACGAGACTTGCCTCCTTGCCGTGCAGATCAGCAAGTTCGTCCTCTAAATCAACCAAAGGCGAACTATTTCCCGCGATGTTGCGAGTTCCACCCGCTCCTGCACCGCAGCGGCGTGCCGTGGCGGTCAGCGCGCCCACGACCTCCGGGTGTTGTCCCATGCCCAGATAATCATTCGAGCACCAAACCGTGATTTCAGTAACGGACCCGTCAGGGCGTCGCCATCTGGCGGTTGGGAAGCGACCGGAGACGCGTTCGATGTTAGCGAAGACGCGATAACGTTGTTCCCCGCGCAGGCGCTCAAGAGAAGCGTGGAAGTGACGTTCGTATGTTTCGGGCGAAAAATTGACGGCGCCCTTGAAGAAGGTCGCTGTGGGCCTCGTCAACGCTCTTTTCATGCACAACATGTCCGCACACGAATGTGTGTCCGTACACGAATGTCCATTACCTGAGCTTCCGTGCGCAGGATCCTTCGCTTGACGCTCAGTCGATATGTCCAGATCTTCCATGTCAACCTTCCCTATCCGTCTCTCGAGCATAGGTCGACCATAGCCCAACACGCAGAGCACTTCGCACTCGTCTCAGTTATGATTTTAAAACCCTCCGGTTATGATCGAGCGCCGCTGCCTGAGGCAGCTCAGACCTAAGCTAAGCTCCTGCCGTTTTGAATGGTGGCGCACGCTGCCCGGGCGCAAAATCCCTCTGGTCCCGACTTGGTCCCGAAAGCTAAGTCAACTGTACGGCCAGATCAGTAAGATCAGCGAGATGGTTCGTCGCTCACCGCACTCTAAGATGCCGCTCAGATTATAGTTCAAGCCGCTCGATGGCTGCCACCAGTGAAGAGTGGGGCGATCGTGTCATGCACCAATTTTGACGTAGGAGGCCTCTTCAGCGGTGGCGCGGCGAGGTGTGCCAGTCGAGACACTATGCCTTCTCGAAGCGGAGTGCCTTTGCCAACACGATGGACATTAGCTCGTAAGCTGCGGCGACACGACATTCGCTCAGAATAGGCAGAGGCAAGCCGCGAGCGAGCGGACGGCGCTAAAAGGGATTGAGTGATCGGAGCTCAGTATCGGCCGAGAAACTGCACTGGCCCCTTCCGTCGGATCACGTACGACATTTGGAATAACAAGAATTGGATACTCAATGGCCCAATCTGCAGATGAGCAACGCGTCTAGCTCATCAGCACCGACTGGACATGGTCGTTAGTCGCAACTCACTCCGCCGCTCTGCGAAAGAACAGTAAGAGTCGATGATCAAACATCGAAAGTTCGAGTGCGTCATTTCCATCGGGCATCGATTTTATGCCCCTTTGTTGCTTTCGCACTTGGGGATCCACGCCTAGTCTAATCAGCGCGTAGTTAACGAGACCACCTGCGCAGAAAATGCAGTCATTGCCTCATCGGCAATATCGAGCTGTCATAGGAGAGAGATTATGAGACGCACCGTACTGGCACTTTCCGCGGTCCTTGGCGTTGGCGCTCTAGCAACCGCAGCCTTCGCGCAGCAACCACAGCTTCCGCCACCCGACGATTGGCACGCCACCGGCCGCTATCTTCCTGAATACACGAAAGACGGGGACCTTATTCTGCCAAAAAACTTTCACGAATGGGTTTACGTTGGATCGCCACTGACGCCCAACTTTTTGAATCCGCCTCAAGCAAACTTCCCGGAATTTCATAACGTGTATATCGAGCCCGGTTCTTACGATATTTACAAGAAAACGGGCGTCTTCCCTGAAGGAACAATCTTCGTGAAGGAATTGCAGCTCATGCAGCCTGCCACCAATCCGGACGGTTCGAGTACCGCGCCATCGGGGAAAGGATTTTTCCCGGGGGCTTTCAACGGAGCTGATGTGACCGTCAAGGACACCGAGAGATATAAGGCAAGCGACGGTTGGGGCTATTTCAACTTCAATCACCATGAACCAAAAGCGGCCAGTGCTAAAGTCCGGCCGGTCGAGGAATGCGGCTACTGCCACATCGCAAGCGCGAAGCGAGATGACGTATGGACGCAGTTCTACGCGTTGCTCGACCAGGTGCCGCTACCGCCCGGCCAGAGTGGCTCCAAGAAAATGCCGCCCAGCGAGAATCCGTCTATCAAAAAGTAGGACACCCGTAATGAAAAGTCTCAGAAGTGCGGCCCTGGCGTCCGCATCGTTCATCGCTGTGGCCGCCGGGTGCCTCGTAACGCAACTCGTACCGAGCCAGGCCGCTCCTGCGCAGGAGCAACTCGTTGACGGGTCAGGCAACATGCATATTCCGAAGGACTATCGAACGACCTACGAATTCCTCGGGAGCTGGTCTGTTGCAGGTGACAAAGGCGCTAAGGAGATGCACGTGGTCTACGCGTCGCCCGGAACTGCGGCGGCCTATCGGGCGAGTGGCAAATTTCCCGATGGTTCGATCCTGGTGAAGGAAGTGTACGCCGCGGCCACGTCGGATATGACGACTGGGACCGTTAGCCATCAACAAAGCCTCAAAGGATGGTTCATGATGGTGAAGGACGGCAAGAACAGCCACCCCGATAATAAGTTGTGGGGCAATGGTTGGGGCTGGTCCTGGTTTAATGCGGATGACCGGATGAAAACGAGCTCAACGAACTTCCAATCAGACTGTCTAGGTTGCCACATCCCTGCCAAAGCGACCGACTGGATCTATGTTCAAGGCTATCCCGGCCTCAAAAAGTGACAGGCTGTCGGCGAACCTGCTTCAATATCACCTGTGCAAAACCAAACTGAATGCAAAGAGGTAGCGTCATGAAGCCCAGCGAGAGGCTCGTCAGATGCGTTTGCGGATCGATGGTGATGTTTGTGACGGCATTTTCGACACCTCATGTAAGTCTAGCGGCTGATACAGCCGCTGGCAAAATGATCACGAAGCAATTTCTTACGTCGGGCCAGGTGGACCTGGTACGAGAGGTGGTGACGCTACCGCTCCATCGCGGCCGTCTTGCGTCGGGAGAGACCGTTTGGTTCGTGCTCACCGACGTAAGCGATTACGCTACTTCGAAAGAGATGGGGCTTACGTGGGCGCCGAGTCTCGCTGATGCCAAGGACCTGAAGAGCACACGGGTTGCGGAAATGGACGATTCGGGTAACTTCAGATTTGAATCAGGGCGGGTCGATTTCTCGCCTTCGCAGAAGTTGGTCGGAGGGGACGCGCCCAACTATTTTCCTCCTAAGACAGCCCGAGCCGGATCTGTTGGGGATGCGAACTACAGCCCACTGGTGCGGGTGGCCAATCGTATGAATATTGTTTTCAATGCGCCGATCATCGCGTTCGATGTCGGGCCGGATAAAATTTCATTCTGCAACGGCAGCCCTGACTACTCCGTGGTGACAGACTCCGTAGCAAGCATCTGTCCTGATAAGGGCACTGTCGACTTGAAACTCCGGTCTGGATTCGCGAACGGAAAACACCTGCGTTATCTTAGTTTTGACGCAAATTCCGAGGAGTCCGCGACCCTTGAGGCGTCCACCTTTGCGCCTGCGGAAAGCGACATTCTTCAGAGCGGTGCGATTGAGGTGATCTATACGATTTTGAATGGCAGCATGGGGACGAAAGATCCCAATCGCCAGGGACTCAACAGTGCCATCAGGGGAGAGGGGCCTTCGCTCGACATCCTCGCGCACTTCACTGAGATCAGCGCCGGATACTCCCCGATGTGGGACGTACGACTAGCCGAGTGGACCAATGAAGCTATCGCGAAGGATCAAAGGAAACTGATCACTGACGGCGACGATCTTGAATCCAAAAGTGCGGCGGGCTTACTGGTGAGCCCTGCGGGAGGGCCGGTGAAGACGACGGGAAATCTAGTGAATTGTCCGGTTGTAGGCTTCACCAATGAATAGCCGCCCGACCGCATAATTGCGGCTCCCCTGCGAATGCGAGGAGCGCAATGTCTCTTCGCCACTGAGGCTTCCCTTCCAATCGCCGCGCGCCACGGCCATGCCATACTGCAGGGTTTATGCTCCGGCGGGCCTCGCGACTGGTGGCTCGCGAAAGACGGGTGCCGTTGATCTCGGTCCACGCATAGCTAGGCATAAGCGCCAGCAGCTCGATACCAACGGACGCTGCGGGGTCGGTCGGCAGTCGGGGCGGCGACGCGTGTGGCGCCGTCGCTCCGGCCTCGCCAGTCACAGAGGACCGCGGGGCGACGACTCAAGAGCCGTTTTAGCGCCACATGCCGCAGGCGAGGTCCGTATCGCTCCGGAGCCCGATGAGCCCTGTCGATCGTTTCGACCCTGGTCTGTGGTGATGCCGGTCGCTGAACAGGCCGCGCCCGAGAATGTCTTAGTAAGAACCGGATGGAACGTGCAGGGTTCATCGAAAAGGCTGTAGCCCTTCAGGTCGCCTCAAGTGAGCAGGCTAGGATGCTCTAATTGCCAGTCCGCGAGGCTCGCATCTCTCGCATCGATGCACGTACGTTCGCGCTGCGAAGGAGGTTGGTCCAGCCTCTCGCCCGTTTGCTGGACCTGGGCTCGCGGCGACATCACGCGGCCGCGGCGAGAGCGCGTACGAACAGCTGCGGTGTGGCGCGAAAGTTCAGTGCTCTTCGGTCTTGAGCTCACCGACATGCTTCTGGGTGTAAAGTTCGAGCCCGATGCGGTTGATCAAATCAAGCTGTGTCTCGAGGAAATCGATATGGTGGTCCTCGTCCGTCGTCAGGTTCTCGAACAGGTCGCGGGTGACATAATCCTTCACGGAATGACAATGCGTCGCCGCCTCTTGGTACAGCGCCCGCGCGCTCATCTCGGTGGCGAGATAGCAATCGACGATTTCCTTGCCGTTCTGGCCGATCCGCAACGGATCGAGCACCTGCATGTTGGGAAAGCCTTCGAGGAAGATTATCCGGTCGGCGATGCGGTCAGCGTGATGCATCTCCTCGATCGATTCTTTGCGCCAAACATTGGCCATCTCCAAGAGGCCCCAATTGGCCAGCAGGCGGTAATGCAGCCAGTACTGGTTGAGGGCGGTGAGCTCGTGACGCAGCCCCTTGTTAAGATACTCGATGACTCTGGGGTCGCCCTGCATGATGGCCTCGAAGGCTTGACGGGGTCTCGGCCATTTTAGCTTAGAGCGCTCCTGAGTAAAATCGAGCGAGCAGGTATCCGCCCAGGGCACGAGACTAAGAGGCATCTGTCCCGCAAATCCAGGGAACTTTGGCTCTGCGGGCGCGATTGTCGCTCATCCAGCGGTCATCCATGATCTTTGCGGGCAGCCGGCCTGGCAGGCCGTGCGCGTTCTGTAAGCCGCAAGGATGATGGTTTTAAGGGGGCGCACTGAGAGACCGCATTCGGAGCGGCAGCCGGGGTAGCAGGATCTATTCGGCATCGCGGTGCATCCTCGTCAAAAGTTTCAAAGAAGCTGGCGGCCATTGAACGGCGCCCTCCATGGGAAGAGAGCCTTGAGCGCTAATGTCTGGAATCAGCTGAATCTGTATGGTCACTGGTGACCACTAGCCGCAGAGCCGACGGAGTACGCCGGAGCGCCGCTCTGCGCCGGCGAAAGATGGAAACTCTCGGTTAGCGTAGATGACACGACTGGAGTCTGTTGGCCCTGAGTAGCAGCCACCACAGCGTTTCGAGCATCATTGAAGACCTCCTTGATCTCCCTCGAGGCTTTCATCTGCATAAGAAGAGCATTCATCAGCTGACTATGCAGTCCTTTAGGGTCTTCAACTACTTCTCCAGGACCGGCTGAGCTCAGGACAAGCGCGTTCTCGGCCGGTGGAATGGGTGCTAGCCCATGTGAATAAGTCCTAAAGCGTCGCTCGTACGGATTGCGGCGTGAGGCTTCAATGACTGCGAGCCTGACGCGTGCTCCCGAAGTTCTGAGTTGTGAAAGGAGGCGGTCGATGCTTACGCCTTGTCGACGAACATCCTCTTCACTCCAAATCGTCGCATCGATAGGGATTAGGTAATTCTGTCCGTCAGACTGGATGCCGTAACCTCCGAAATAAACCAACACAACTGAGTTCGAATGCAGTCGTTTTCTTAGATGATCGATTGCGCGGGTCATTCCGAGACGCGTCGTATTCTCAAGTGCATAGACAAAAAAGCCGTCCTCGCGAAGAGCATTTGTCAAGGCATCCGCATCGCGTGTTATTTGGGGAAGAGGAAAGTCCGCATCGGGATAGGCTGAATTGCCAATCACCAACGCCAGTCGACTAGTATCGGGGGGCGTGGCGTCGCCCGGCTGGATGGACTCGCTCATGGACCGAGGTGTCTGCGGCCGCATTGCCCCGTCGGAAGCGGCTGAGAGCAAGCTAAGCAGGACGGCAACGCTAGCTAGTTTGGGAGATCTCATTCCATTATGGTCTCCGGCTCACCGAAGAACATTCGTCCGGTAAGATGGCATAGCGGCAATAGCGTTCCGGCCAGAGTCGAGTAGGCGCGTGGCGAGATTGCGTCTTCAATTACGTTGTGCCGACCAGTAGCCTGAGCAGCGCGCTGATCCTGAGTGGCCGCTCCAGGTTCCTCGACCGGTGGTCGCGAACAGTTTGCCAGTACCCGCGGCATATTTGTCGTGGACTGTCACGGAGGCGCGAACTGCGCCCGACTTCGCGACGTAACCCCGAAGCTTCACGAGATTTGGATGAGTAACAATCCCGTTGGTCACGTCGACAGTAAAACCGTAGCTGGAATCGCAGGTTCCTCGTTGCGTCACAAAGACGAGGTCCCAGGAGCCGTCGTAGGCCGAGCGACCGTATGCTGCCGGTTCAAGAGGATGACCAGGCCGCACCCTTAAGCGCTCATCCGTCGTCAATGGCGGTATGGCCGCTTTGATGGACGTACTAACAATTGGGGCAGCTGACGATTTGGACGACGCGGCAATTGCGATCGGAATCACAAGTGCGAGCGCAGACGTGCAAATGCGAAATCGAGCGTTCATGGCAAATCCTATTAGAGTTGAACTCTGCGGGAGAATGACATTGCAGCTCGGGCCAGTGAAATCACCTCTCGCCATGAAGTCGATAGACGACCATTATTGGCGGACCGCTAGAGTCCAAGGGAGCCCAGCGCGATGGCGCCGCTAGCTGAGGAAATTTGTCGCGCGCATTGGCATTGGTCCCTGGTCGCGGTCGGGCTTCTGCTTCGCCCGATGTCATCGGCCTCCTTATATTCGTGCGAGTGGGGAACCGCGAAGTAAGGGTAGGTCGCCGCAAATGCTCTGCCGCACTGGCAATCGCGCTTCCGACCGCGGCGGGGACGGGCGGGCGCTTTTTGGCTAACGAGACGCCCACGGCACCATTGCTATTGCTGAGACTCGGAACCCGCGGCAAAGGATCGTCGCGTGAACACCCCTTCTTGGTCGCGAAGAGTTCTACCGGACCGAGGCGACTAGGTGCAGCTGGCGCCCGCCGCACGCCGCACGCTTCTGAGCTATTCCGATAACACTCGGCTATCGACTTTATGGCGAGAGGTGATTTTAGTTTCCGCCGTCGTTGGCCCAATCTAGATGCATCGTCGCCCGTCCCCGGCTGCGACTGGAGTTGCCGACGTTATCTCGAACGATCCGATGCCAGGAGATCCCGAAATGCACATCGGCGAGACAATCCCCGGCGCCGTCGAGCGCCCGCCGCTGGAGGACGTGGTCGTGCTCGTGGACGGATGCGGTGTTGCGGTTGGAGTGGAGCGTGCGGTCAGAAGGATGAGCTGCGTGCACGATGATGGTGGCGGCCGCTCATTTAGATGTGTGGAGATCCAAGTCGTCGGGTCCGACGGCGAGGTATCGGGGATTTTGCGCCATACCGATCCGCCGTGCGAGGCGCGAGGCGCCGTCGGGGGGACAATGGCGGAGACGATAGCGGACGTGAGGCAGTTCGTTCACGACATTAATAATCTTCTCACCGTCATCGGGAGCGGTCTGCGGGAAATCGAGCGTCAGAGCGATGCTGCATACCGGAGGGCCATCGTCGATAAAATGCAGGATGCGATCACACGAAGCGCGTCGCTTAGCCGGCAGCTCCTTGACGCAGCGAGGCCGCGCCCAAAGTCTAATGGTACAACAGGCAGTCAGCTCGCAGTGATAGCGGGGACGCTTGACGGGGTATTGCATCCAGACGTTTCCGTCCGCACGGAAATCGTCCCTGCGTTATGGACCTTCAATGCCGACGCGGAAGAGCTGTACTTCGCCTTGCTCAATCTCTGCCGAAACTCGGCCGATGCAATGCCAACCGGCGGCGTGATTACTGTCGCGGCGCGGAATTTCGAGCCTTCCACCGACACTGCCGGAGAGTTTGTCGAGATTGTCGTCGCCGACCATGGAGAGGGCATGCCCGAGAATGTCCTTTCGCAGGCCTTCACCCCATACTTCACGACAAAGCTCAAAGGTAGCGGGACCGGACTCGGACTCCCACAGGTCCGGCACTTCGCTGAGAGACAAGGTGGCGCGGTCTGGATAGAGAGCGAGCCTGGTGCCGGAACGGTGGTGCGCCTCTTCCTGCCGCGCGTGCAGCCAACTGGGCTCTCCTGCAGCGTCGTCGAAACAAGGATTTTATACACACCGTCAACCGGTGGTGGCGTATTCCGAACCTTCAACACCGCGACGGCCGCGCCAAGGTCGTAGCCAGGCGCGAACACTCGGGACCGCGCAGCGATGAGGCTCATATTTCTGTCAGGCCGACTTGATCGACCGGTCGATCACGATACGGAACATGTGCTCGGCCCTCCCGACGCCGAGATCTCGCTGGTCGAGTACGGCAGCTACGCGTGTCCGCACTGCAGGGCTGCCAACGATCGCATCGCGCAGGCGCGCGATCAACTCGGCGACCGCATCTGCTATGTGTTCCGTCACAAGCCGCTTGCGAACAACAGTCTTTCATTCTGGGCTGCACAGATCGTTGAGCTCGCTCGGACGCCCGAAGCGTTCTGGTCCGCGCACATGAAGCTAATGACGAGATCGGCGCAGCTCACGGAAGACGATCTCTTCGCGGTGGCCGCAGACCTCGGTGTGAACGCGGACCTCTCGCTTGGCGAGAGCGAAGCCGTACGGCGGGCGAGGTCGAGAGTGGAGTCGGACATCGCAAGCGCGCGTGCGAGCGGAGTGAGATTCACGCCAAGTTTCTACATCAACCGTCGGCGCTACGACGGGCCGTGGGACGAGAGTTCCTTCGTTGATGCGATGCTTGGCACGCTCGGTCACCGCGTTCGTACGGCTGCCTTGGACTTTGCGAGCTGGGGCCCGTCAGCCGGCATTCTGCTCGTCCTCGCGGCCGTGGCGGCAATCATCTTGACGAACTCGCCCATCGGGCCGCACTTCGAGGCGCTCTGGCTCCGCGAGTTCGGCGTGAGCTTGGGCAACATAACCTTTCGGAAGCCCATCTTCGATTGGGTCAATGACGGGCTGTTAACAGTGTTCTTCGTGGTCGTTGGATTGGAAGTCAAGCGCGAGATGACGGTGGGCCATCTCGCAAGCCGTCGTTCGGCCGCGCTTCCGATCGTGGCCGCGCTCGGCGGCATAGTCGGACCGGCGCTTCTGTATGCGCTGATAATCCCAGCGGGGCCGTGGTCGCACGGATGGGGTGTCCCGATGGCGACCGATACCGCGTTCGCGGTTGCGTTGATTGCGGTGATGGGCTCCCGGGTCCCTGTGGAGCTGCGTATCTTCCTCACTGCGGCCGCCATCGTTGACGACATCGGCGCGATCGTCGTCGTCGCTCTGTGTTACTCTGGTGAGATCCATCTGGCTTACCTTGCTGCGGCCGCCACAGTTGTAGTTGCGCTAGTGCTGCTGAGCCGATCTGGAGTCTACTTTCTGTCGCCCTACATCCTGTTGGGGGTTGCGCTGTGGGCGTCCGTATACGCTGGCGGCCTTCAGCCTACATTGGCCGGGGTGGTACTTGCGTTGTTTATTCCGACGCGACCGCCCGCCAACTTAGAAGCCCTGCTGACGCAGGCGAGCATCATCATCGCGTCCGAGGCTCGGCACGAGGGTGAAGTTCTTAGGAACGGCCCCTCTACTTCGGCTCTGCACGCGCTCGAGGCAATCTACGAGAGACTTGAGTCGCCCGCCGATCGGTTGCTGCGACATGCCGGCGCGCGATCGAGCTACGCTATCCTCCCAATCTTCGCATTGGCGAATGCGGGAGTGATGATCAACCCAGGCGTCTTCGTCGGCCATGGCCGGCTCATGGCCGCGATCGTCGTTGGTCTCGCTTTAGGAAAACCGCTCGGCGTCTTCCTCGCGGCCGCCGCGGCTGTGCGCACAGGCCTAGCCGTCAAGCCAGACGAGTACTCGTGGCGACAGTTGGGCGGAGCAGGAGCCTTCGCTGGGATTGGCTTCACGATGTCGCTCTTCATCGCCGGTCAGGCATTTCCAAACGCCACCGACTTCTCGGCCGCAAAAATTGCTGTGTTCGCCGCCTCGATTCTCTCTGCCGCCGTTGGGACTGTCGTCCTCTGGGGAGCTTCGCACCGGGAGCTTATCGGAGATGCGTCGCGGAGCCTCGGCATGAAATCATAATAGCAAGCCGGACAATGGAAAGGAGATGGTTCTTTCCTGCCCATCAGTGGCACGAGGCTGTCCCCCAGATTCACAACCACGCGTGAAACCTGGGGTGCACTTAACCGAAATCTCCTGGCATCCCATCATCAATGAAACCAGCAACGCTGAAGTATCTTGGCAAACCGTCGCGTTTGAAGGAGCCGAAATGACGCACGTATATTTCCACTGTTCGAACACCAAGAAGGTTTTCGTCGATCGCCGCGGCGCAGTGGTGGAAGATATTGCTGATGCGAGGGATCATGCGAACCGTATCGTACAATCTCTCACTAGAGAGAGCAGCCTCGAGGATTGGCGTGACTGGATTTTGCATGTCAGTGATGATCAGGGCGATGAACTCTTCGTTGTGCCCTTCACGTTCGTGCTCGGCGAGCCGAATTAAGGTCCCCGTGTTCCGGGCGACCCTCGGACCAAGGCGCGTAAGTCCCACCTGAAATGCAAGCAGCTGGAACCTGACAAGGTTAACTTCAGCGTCAGCGCAGCCAGATCAAGATTTGATTTAACCTGCCGACACAAAATGAGGAGTTCTCGCGCGCGCTGGGCAACAAACGCGGTCGCCAGCTTTGAGGTTTAGGCCGCGTGCTCATAAACTCGGCGACGTGATGCGACGAAAGCCACGAAGGCCTTGGCGTCAGCAATGCTGGCGACCACAAGCTGTTGCCACCGTGGCCAGACGCCGGGAATCGCGTTCAGTTGTTTGCTCGTCGCGCTTGATAGATGCCGAGCGATGGTGCTGCTGATAGATGCGGACATTATGGGCCAAGTACGATGTGCTTGCGCGAGCATCGTTGCAGCGATACGGATACGGCACTGATTTGATTTCGATTAGGATCCAGGTAGCTCGACCTCTGCCATCGAGCTATTGCGACTTTATGTGACGCACCAAGGATTGGACATGCTCGGGGCGTGTGGTCTTCAGAATCCCATGACCGAGATTGAAAATGAACGGTCCCCGGCCCAAGGCCGCCAGGATGCGGTCGGTTTCTGCATACATCGCTGCGCCTCCCGCCGCCAGTAGTTGGTTGTCCAGGCTGCCCTGCACGCAGCACCCAAGGGCGCCCTGTATTCTGTCGGCAGCCCAAGCGAGCGGGACGGTGCTGTCCAGGCCTACACAATTGACCCCGGTCGCCTCGGCGTAGCCAACGTAAAGCAGACCGGCGCCGCGCGGAAAGGCAATGATCGGGGTGTCGGGATATTTGGCGCGAAGGGCGCTGACGATCGCGGCTACCGGCTGCACGCACCAGCGCTGGAAGAAAGGTTCAGGGAGGATACCCGCCGAGCTCTCAAATAGCTGGATGGCTTCTGCGCCCGACTCGATCTGTCGTGCCAGGAACTGAGTGATGGCTTCGGTCAAAAGGTCGATCAGCGGCTGAAACTCCTCTGGGTCGCTCAACGCCCATCGCTTGATAGTGGCATGGTCGGTGGCACCTCCGCCGCGACCCTCAACCATGTAAGTAGCCACTGTCCAGGGCGCCCCCGCGTAGCCAATCAAGGCCACGTTTGGAGGGAGGGCGACGGTGAGTCGTCGCACCGTCTCATAGATCGGCGCCAATTTCTGGTGCAACCAAGTAAGAGTAAGGCGCGCCACATCCGCAGCCGAACGGATCGGGGGCGACAGAACCGGCCCATCGCCCTCCTTGTATTCGAGCACTTGGCCAAGGGCTGCGGCAATCTGCGGAAGGTCCGCGAATAGAATGGCCGCATCGAATCCAAATCGCCGGATCGGCTGAAGCGTGACTTCTACCGCGTGGTCCGGCGAGTTGCACAGCTCCAGCATTCCGCCGGCTGCGGCCCGCGTTACAAGATACTCAGGCAGGTACCGGCCAGCTTGTCTCATAAGCCAGATTGGCGGTCGTTCCGTACGTTCGCCGGCAAGCGCACGCAGAAGCAACTTTCTTGGCTCGTAAACCACTATGGAAGCACTCCCTGTACAGCTTCAGAAGCGGAAATACCATTTGCCGCCATCAGGACCACACCGCAAAGCGCGCTTACATTGGTTGGCGCGGTCATAGCACACTGACAATCATCACGATCATGGACGAACGTCCGCTGTGGGTCTTGGCCGTGTAAAAACGATCTCAAAGGGCGTCGGTCCCGGAAGCGGGGAGCCGCGTGTGTCTCAGGCCCCGATCGCAGCGATCAGCGGCTTGATCCCGACGATGTTCATGACCCGTGTCAGATTATAGGCCAGCACCGAGAGTGCCATTTCGGCGGCTACTTTTGGAAGCGTTTTGGTGAGGAAGTGTGTCGCTCCCATGCGGGCCTTCATCGTGCCGAACGGATGCTCGACTGTCTCTCGACGCTGGCGCATGGCTTGTGGGTTTGCATCGAGACGCTGCTGCACAGCCTCGAGCAGATGCTCATGCTCCCATCGTGGAATCCGCCGCTCTGGCCCTGTCGTGCACTGCGATTTAAGCGAACAATTTTGACAGGCCGTGGTCCAGTAGCGCCGTAGCCGCTTCCCGTCTTCCTCGCTCGTGAAGCGATAAGGCAGTTGCTCTCCAGCTGGGCAGCGATAGGCGTCCTCTTCAGGCAAATAGACAAAATCCTGCTTGCCGAAGCGCCCATCTGACTTGGCACCCGACGTCTGTGGCTTGGGCAGAGTTACCGTGATGCCGGCCTCGTGGCACGCGAGGATCTCCACGCTGCTGAAGTAGCCGCGATCGGCAACGGCCTCGAGCGCATCGGTCTGGAGCACTTCTTTCGCCTGCTTTGCCATATTGGCCAGTTGAGCCCGATCTGAGCCGCTGTTCGTTACCTCATGCGTCACAATCAGATGGTGCTCGGTATCCACGGCGACCTGCACATTGTAGCCGACGACGCCGGAGCCGCGGCCGCTCGTCGCCATCGAGCGGCTATCGGGATCAGTCAAGGAGATTTGCTGGTCAGGCGATGCAAGCATCTGCTTCTCGTAAGCGGCAAGCTTGCCCATTTCCTCCTTCAGCTTCGTCAGCTTTTCAGTAAGCCTCGTCACCTTCGTGGCCAGGGCCTCCGTCGGCTCCTGCCGGTCGGCCGTGTCAAGTTGGCCTAGATACCGCGCGACGCTCTCCTCCAGCTGGGAGCGTCGCCGCTCCACCTTCGCCCGGGTGAAGTTCCTGTCCCGGTTGTTCACCGCTTTGAACTTGCTGCCGTCGATGGCAACGCTCGCCGTCGTCAGGAGACCCATCCCACGGCAGAGTTCAACGAAGCGCGCACACACCCTGCGCAGCGCCAGGCCATTGTCCTTGCGGAAGTCGGCAATCGTCTTGTGATCGGGAGTGAGCCGACCCAGCAGCCACATCAGTTCGACATTGCGTCCGGCTTCTCGTTCGAGCCGCCGGCTCGACTGCACCCGGTTCAGATAGCCATAGATGTAGAGCTTCAAGAGAACCGAGGGATGGTACGATGGCCGACCGGTCGCCGCCGGCTCAACCTCGAAGCTCATCTCGGCCAAATCGAGCGCATCGACAAACGCATCGATCACACGGACAGGATTACTCTCGTCAATGAAATCATCGAGGCATTCCGGCAACAGCGTGCATTGCCCACGATCCGCCTCCTCAACGAAGCGCCTCATCGATTCCCCAAAAAAGAATCACCGGAGAATCATAGCAGCGGCACAGCGTTTTCACACAGCCAGGGTCATTTCGACGGGTTCTGCAGGATTGTCGGCAGGATGACATCTACTTCTGCTTGTAAGCGCCGAACCGAGTTTGGGCGGCCCCTGTGATTCAAACTCGCCAACGAGGGCTCGAATCAAGCGCTACGAACTCGCCGACTATGAATGGACCGCCATCAAGCCAATGCTGCCGAACAAGCCGCGTGGCGTTCCTCAGGTGAACGACAGACGGGTCCTCAATGGCATCTTCTGGGTCCTCCGATCATGAGCGCCCTGGCGTGATCTGCCGGCGGCGTTTGGCCCATACACCACTTGCTACAACCGCTTCGTTAGGTGGCGGCGGGCCGGTGTTTGGAGCCGCATCTAGTGTAGTCGGCCAAGTTCCAGGCTCTGCACTACGTGCTAAAGTCGCATGCTGTATCCCAGATCCTGAGTCCATCATCATGCTAGGTATCGAATTCAGATTGCCCTTTGCTCTTCCATCATACGATGCACGGCCTTCAGTATCTCGCCTGCACCTTGCTGAAGAAGCTTGTGCCCGAGACGTCGGCCGATTGCCTCGGCCTGATCGGCCGGACCAACGCATTCATCAGCAATCTTCGATTGCCCATCTGGATGAGTCACCTGTCCTCGAAGCGTTAGTGTCCCGGCGACCCACGTGGCGGAAACGCCGATGGGTAGGCTGCATCCCGCATCGAGACTTCTCATCAGGGCGCGCTCTGCATCTACTTCAATGCGCGATTTCCGATCTTCTATCTTATGAAGCAATGCTATGAGTTCCGTATCCTCTTCGCGAGCTTCGGCCGCGAGAGCGCCTTGGCCGGGTGCATACGGAAAGACATTCGCGTCCAGAACCTGTGAGGCCTCATGTAACAGCCCTAGCCGGGACAGTCCTGCCGCTGCCAATAGAGTAGCGTCTATTCCGTCCCGGATCTTTGCCTTACGAAGCCTTGGAGAAACGTTCCCGCGAATGGGTCGAACATCGAGACCTCTGCATAGAGCGAGAAGTTGCGCTTTGCGGCGAATTGATCCGGTGCCGACGCGTAGCCCCGGTCGTAGCTGATCCAGTGTAACGCCACAGATGGCGTCACGAGCATCCTCTCTCTTGGGAACAGCCGCTAATACCAAGCCTTGCCGCAATCTAGTCGGAAGATCCTTGAGAGAATGAACGACCAGGTCAACTTCCTTTCGCATAAGCGTGTCTTCTCCCTCCTTCGTGAATGCTCCGACGCCCCCAAACTGATGAAAGGACGACCTTCGATCTCTATCGCCAACCGAACTTGTGAAAATAATCCTTACTTCAGCGGCCGGCTCGACGCCGCGAATAAGATTGGCGACGTGACTGGCTTGCCAGCGGGCCAGGTCACTTCGCCTGGTGCCGAGGCGAATTTCCATGATCAAACCTCTTACTTGTTGGGTAGCTCGTCGCAGGACGCTGACCGGTAGTTCCTGGACGATGTGGCGATGAGTTTTCGGCCTTCATTCGTTGATATTCCGAAGCGGCCTCTTCGGCTGTCGCGAAGTTCTTGCTATAAATGAAGGTTTCGCAACCAGTGCTGATGCGGGCGTAGTAGGGCTTTCGCCGCCTAGCATAGTCCGAGCGCTTCCTGACGCCGGGGAAGCCGTGTTTGTTGACTATGATGCGTGGCATGTGAACTTGATCCCGGCTTAGGCCCTTATCGTTAGTTGCCTCGGGCGCGCTATTTGAAGGGATTCATGGACGTGGAGTAGGTTGGCGATTTGGCGTAGTCCGTCGGAACGTTCCAAAGCGTTGCAACATACCAGGCGGTCCAAGCAACGATGAGGAGGCTCAGCACCCACACCCAAACAGGGATTGGCGAGGGCGATTCCGCCCGGTGCGGCTCAAATGGCTCTTCGGCTCCAAACGCGTTGACTATGAAGCGGAGCGTACCGTGAACGAGGGCCCCATCCCCAAGCCCGCTAATTGTGATCCCAGGGCCGTTGCGAACCTGGAATTGGAGGCGTCGGATGCCAACCTGGCCGGTGGCGTCCTGGGCTTCGATGCGCAGGGCGTGCTCGCCGTCGGCGAGGCTCTTTGTGTCGAGCGATATCTGCGCCGGCGGCCGCTGATCGGTCACTGGATCGGCCGCTTCGTCGAGATAGATTCGGATGCGCGGATCGGGCACGTGCTGCATTCCTTTAACGGTCGGCATGCAGGACGCGATATTTTGGATGTTCGGGGTCTCGTTCGCCCGGGGCGATAAGCATCGACACGGCCGCCACGATGCAACTAACTGTCACGAGCCCGGCTCCGCCCGCCACTAGCACGTTGCCGAGCAGTGGTCCGGCAAGGTTCGGACCGCCAGCACCACCAGCGGTCGCAGGCGAGGTGCAGAGGTAGCCAAGCGCCGAGAGAATCCAGGCGGTAATCGTATCGGTCATCGTCACCTCCTATTTTTTGCTGCGGAGCTTCGTGACCTCGGCAGGCGTCACCAACGCCCCGTGGTTACCCCAGGACGTGCGCTCGTGATTGATGATATCGGCGATCTGCTGATCAGAGAGCCGGTCAGCGAACGGTGGCATCTCCACTTCGTACTTCTGGCCGTCGATTACCTTGCCGCTGAGGCCGCGCAGCATGGTGACGATGTGTTCGGCAGGATCAGTGGCATTAACGACCGGATCGCCCGCAAGTGGCGGAAATGTGCCAGGAACGCCTTTGCCCTCCGCACCGTGACAGACGCCGCAGTTGTCGGCGAAGAGCTTCGATCCTTCCGCAGCATCGAACGTCGATGCCGGGGCCGCTACCGGTGAGGCCTCTTTCGGCGTCGCTGCTTGCTTTTGCAATGGTTCATTGGCACGGGCCGCGACGACATCAGCCGCACTGATTAAGGCACCACGATTGCCCCACGAGGATCGTTCGTGATCGATGATGTCAGCAATCTGCTGATCAGACAGTTGATCGGCAAACCCCGGCATTTGCGCTTCATAGCTCTGACCGTTGATTACGCGCCCGCTAAGTCCATGCAGCACGGCGCCAATGTGTGCAGTGGGATTGGCGTCGTTCACCACCGCATCTCCAGCAAGCGGCGGAAACGTTCCCGGCACACCCATGCCTTCCGCGCCATGGCAGGATGCGCAGTTGTCGGCGAACAATGCAGCGCCCTTGGTGGCTTCAAACCCCAGGGATCCAGTCGAAGAGCTCTTAGTCGCGGCGCGGGTCTGTGCCGGAGCGAGTGGGGGCTGCTTCAGTGATAACAGATAGGCAACTAGCGCCTTGCCGTCGTCGCTGGGGATGACCATATCGCCTGGCGCGAATTGGGGCGGCAATGGCACCGCTTTCTCTCCTGGTGGCAGTCTGCCCACAGTCCTAAACAGCCAGGGGAAGGCTGGCATGATCGATTGTGGTACAACTGCACGCGGTTGATAGAGATGGATGTACTGCCATATGCTACTCGATTGCCGCGCGCCGATATTGCTCAAGTCTGGACCAGTGCGCTCCGAACCTAGCAATTCCGTAGTCTGGTAGGCGTAATCGCCCGGCGCAGACGGGCGGCCAAACGGCTTATCTCCGGAGAGCGGGCGTACTTGCTGGGTATGGCAATAGAAGCAGCCTTCGGAGACATAGACGTCTCGACCCCGCGCCTCAATCGGGGTTAGTGGCTTAAGGCCTGGCGTCGGCGGCACCTTCGACAGCCAGATCCCCGGCAGCACGCCCATAAGAACCGCCAAACCAGTGTAGATCAGCGTTGAGCCGCCAGAAATGGCAAATGTCCTGTTCATGCTGGCACCGTCTTGGCTGCGGCAAGCTCGGCGCGGGACCTACCGTAGGTCATCGTCCAGACGTTGAAAGCGAAGACTAGATGGCCGGCAAACATCAGGGAGCCGCCGACGGAGCGCCACATCCAGTATGGCGCGGCATCTTCGATCGACTGGATGAAGGTGAGTCCTCTGAACCAGTCGAGCCCCTGAATGGTGCCGGCGGCCGACAGCGCCGCAACATAGATGACTACACCTACGGCAGACAGCCAAAAATGAATGCCCATCGCTAGATTATAGGGATACTTCCCGGTTGCGCGCGGCAACAGTCCATAGATGCCGCCCCAGATCGCGAAGGTGACGAAGCCATACATCGTGAGGTGCGAGTGCCCTACCGTGTAATTCGTCAGATGCCAAAGCTGCTGCAGCGACCGAAACGCCTCGAATGTGCCTTGCGCTGATCCCAGTAAATAGCCGTAGACGCCGACGAGGATGAAAACCGCGGGCGAGCGATATACCCATTCGTGAGTCCCCCGGAAGGTGAGAAGGAAGTTTGCTGAGCCGCTCAACACTGGAACGAGCATGGCCACACTGAAGACGATGGCCGTAGTCTGCAGCCACCATGGTAGTGGACTGAATTCAAAATGATGAGCCCCGATGATTGGATAAAAGATGAGATTGGTCCAGAATGCAAAGACGCCGAGAGAATATGAATAGATCGGCCGATTCAGGAGTTTCGGCAGCGCATAGTACGACACACCAAGCGATAGAGGCGTGAACCATAGTCCGACGGCGTTATGCATGAAGAATGCCTGTACCGCGACCTGACCCAGGCCGTACTGATACCAGGGCAACATCGACACCACGACCATAACAATCGTCCACAGCGTGCCCCCGATAGTATACCAATTGGAAATATAGATATGCTCACCATCCCGGCGCTCGACAGTGGCGATCATATTCAGGGCCGCGGTGATCAAGCCAAGTCCAAGGATTACGCGAATCCACCACAGCCATTCGCGATACTCCTGGCCGTAGGTGAACCCGAGATCGAGCGTGACTGTGCCCAGTACCGCGGCAAGATTAAGGAGCGCCAGACTGATCCATGCGAGGCGCTCGCTGTAGAGCCTTACGCCAGAACTGCGAGCAGCGACGAACAGCGCAAGCCCAATCAGCGCCTGGCTCGCCCAGGCATAAAATGTTCCGCTGGTGTGTATCGCGCGCAAGCGACCGAACGACAGCGCCGGCGTGGTCGCGAAATCGGGGTAAGCGAATTTGAAGCTGACAAGGAGCCCCACGGCCGTGGCGAATACAAGCCAGATTGTGGCCGACGCCACGTACGCCGCGAGCACCCGCGCCAAAACGCGGTCATCCGGAGGGAGCGCGCGAAGTGGAATTGCTGCAGGGCCACCTGACATCATCCGTCTCCTCGACGAAATTGTTCAGCGTTGCCCTGAGGGGCACCAAAAGCGTGACGCCAGCGGCGCTGCAACCGGGCGGCTTGATCGAGAAAATCCGGCGCGATCAAGTTGTACACTTCTTTGTGGCTGGGCTGGCCGAAGGCATGGAGCGTCTCGCCAATCTTGATCGCCGTTGCGTACCGATCGCCATCTTTCCGTGGCCTACCGAAATAGGCGACCTTACCAGCTACTGAGGTCGGTGTTACGCCGTTGCTTTGCATATCGAGCCTCCCGGCTTCTCGATCCGACCGCGTGTTGGTGACGCACTTTGAAGGCTGCGGTACGACGATGCGTTGGAGAATGAGCTTGCAAGACCGCCAAAGGAAATCACCTTTCGACATAGAGTCGATAGACGACCGTTATTGGCGACCGACGGCGTCGTGGCGAGGAATGCCACCCGTCGCGTCTCCAGAGATCCAGGTTGCCGTATGCCGATCGCCTTGTTGGCGACACGGTGAGCGAGCGGCGTCGTGGAACGAGCCAAGTCGAGTTGTCCGAAGGCGCGAGCGCGGGTCTCTTGGGCCTGCAGGCATTCCACGCTATGGCGTCGCCACGCCGCGGAGGCGGCAATAACGATTGCCTATCGAATCTATGGCTAAAGGTGAGTTCACGCGCCGCAGTTGCGGGGTCATTCTTCAACCAGCGTGTTCAAATGCTAAATGCCGCCAACGGGACGCGACCAAGCGGAAGGCAACGAGTTGTCCGCCGGCATTATTGAACCAGAGGTAATCCGCGCTCACATCTCTCGCGACGCGCCGCAACAGTTCATCAAATGCCGCGGCGCCCTTAAAGTTAGGTAATCGCTTTGCGCAGCACTTCTTCTCGCTACGGCGCCGGCGCCCGATTGTTCCATTGGTTGACGGTCATGCTGGTTCTTGTTGCTTATGTGCTGAGCAGTGGCGATGGCTACTCGCTCTATTCCGCCTCCGCGGACGGGCTCCGAAGGATACACGAGGCGCTCGGGGTTCTTGTCTTCGGTGTCGTCGCACTGCGGTTGATATGGCGCCTGATCGGCGGCGCGCCAGTGAAGCAGCCGATGCCGCGATGGATGACTCTAACCGCGCAGCTCGTCCATTTCGCTCTTTATGCGTTGCTCATTGCGATTCCTACTACGGCCGTGCTTGGTACCTGGCTTGAGGGGATCCCCGTCACCCTTCCGGGATTCGACATCGCTCCCCAGATCACGAAGGCGCGTAGTCTTGGTCATCTGATCATGGGAATACATACCACGCTGGGTTACACCATTCTCTGGGTTGCCTGCGTGCATACAGCCGCGGCTCTCTTCCACTACTTTTATCTGCGCGATGACGTGCTTCAGTCTATGGTTCCCGGCGCATGAATGATTAGTCCGAGCACCGCGGAGAGCTGTGTTCTCTCTGAACTTTGCGATGTATGCTTGCAAACTCGCTTAATCCAATGCGCCGTCGCTCCAGCCGACGGGACCTCCTTGAGACGGTGCACTGACACAAATACGGTAGATGTTGTCAAAGTCCGTGCAGTCTTGCAGGATGCCGAAGCCTCCTCAGACCGCCGTTGTTAGCTGGCGCACTTTGAGTGACCGAATTGCTGGCTATCAACAAGTATAGCAATATTGAGGTTCGTTGGTTCTGAGTCGCGCAAGTAGTTTAAGCAATCGACGCAAATGAAGATCTGGGTTGGGGTTATCAATATTACCGCAAATAGCCTCGACGGCGTGGGCAGTTGGCTTTCCGTGAATGTGCAGGCGGTGTGGCCAAGATCGTTAATGCGACGCAGGCTGGGTGAACCGAAGTGAACTCTTGCACTCGTCTATTTGTGGCTCCTTGAGAACCGTCGTTGTCTCACTGCGCCTAAAGCGTCAGTTGCTAGGCGTTGTGAGCCGGCTGTCATTGGTGTCAAGGACGAACACAGCGAGCAGCTTCGCCGGCTCGGTCTTGCTTGCGTTGCGGCTGATCGAGTGGAGCGCACCCGGAGATTCAGACCAGCTCTCGCCGGCCCGATAGATGCGCGTCCCGCTATCATTTACTTTCGACTCGATCGCGCCTGAGATCACATAGGCATAAATAAAAGCCGATTTCGCATGGGTGTGGGGCGGAGAGGCCGCACCCGGCGCGTAATCGACTTCCACAGCAATCAGCGACTTGCCAGAAATATTGGGAATAGTCGCCTCGAAGTTCTTCGTGACGGTCTGCGCCCGGCTATCATGGGCGCAAATAAGGCCGGGCAATGAGAAGACTAGAGCGGCGCTGATGATGGTGCGGATCTTCATGAGCTTAATCCTTGCTTTGCGCGCCTCGGGGTGGCTCGTTTGGCTCGAGCGATGCTAAGCTGGCGTCATCTCACGGGGAAATGTCTGACTGTTATGGTTTCCATTCCAACGCGACAATCGTGTTTATGAGGTCGAAAGTGCGCGGAGAGGCGGCTCCTTTCTGATCGTTCGGCGGGAGGGACCCACGTGCCGCACGCACCTGTTGATTAGGCGTGCCACGTCAACGCCACGCACGACATCATTGACGTGCCGCGATGTCAGTGCGGAATGATAGGCGGCCGTTTCTTGCAGGCTGGGACGGTGACCGATTGCCGAGGCGGTGAGTTTCTGCAGACGCGGACACTCGCATCTGGCTCGGAGTGGGCAATAACTATCGTTTATTGACTTTATGGCGACAAGCGATTTTGCGTCCCCGGCGTTCTGGGATCATTCTCCAAGCCAACATCGTAGAATTTGATTCTGAGACCGTCATGCAATGTCGGCCTGAGAAGTTAGAAGGCTCGATATGCCAGACAACCGCCTCTCCAAATCGGCGCGCCGGAGATTGGATCAGCGAGTCGACGTGGTCGTTGGATGCGCGGGCCGTTCTTGACGAAGCCGCGGGCGGTTTGAGCGCCATGCGGTTCAAACAGTGAGACCGATAGTGATGCTACAGAACGGCGACAGTTTTCCCTCTCTTACCTTTGCTCGCGTCGGGGGCGGCAGAATCAACTTGCCTGCCGATCTAGCAGGTTGGTTCGGCGTGGTTATATTCCACCGTGGTTCCTGGTGCCCGTACTGCAACGCTCAGCTGGCCGCTTTCGCGCGAGCGGCGGACAAATTCGCCGATGAAGGCATCAAGGTCGTCTCGGTATCGGTAGACGACCGGGAAAAGTCGGAGATGCTCGTCGAAAAGCACGAAATTGGTTTCCCTGTCGCGTACGGTGCTGACGCGCGAGCGGTTTCCGCGGTGACCGGCGCCTTCGTCAATGACGATCCCGTCTGCCTCCAGGCCACCGGCTTCGTCCTGAACCCCGAAGGTCGGGTGGTGACGGCCGTCTATTCGACCCGCGCGATCGGCCGTCTGATGCCTGACGATGTGCTCGGCTTTGTCCGCCACCTCAAATCTTTAGCAAAAAAATGAAAGCCAGCGGAGGATTAGCTGGGAGATAGATAAATGCGCAACTGTCTGGATGGTGCTCGGCTCGGGGCATGATCTGGGGTCCCACCACGCGGTCTACCGCGGCTCACCGCCTAGATAACCGCAACACAACTTCGACGAGGTGCGGCATTCCGCGTTTGACTATTTGAGTTGGCGAACGCTGCTGGTAGCAGCTCCCATCAGAGCAAACGTCATTCCTGCAACCAAACAAAGGACCGCGCTATGATCTCCGCCTACGCCGAAGATAAGCGAAATCAAGGCGGAGCCCAGCGACCATCCGACGTAGCGAGCCGCAGCATTCATCCCACTTGCGGCCCCGCTACGTCCGATTGGTCCAGCCGTCATCATCGCAGTGTTGTTCGGGGTCTGGAAAAGACCGAAACCGATACCACAAAGGGCTAATCGCCACGCCATATCCGACTTTGCCGGATTTGTTGGCAAGAAGACCATCAGAAGCAAGCCGGCCGCCAATAACGTCAAACCGATGCTGCAAATCAATGAGGTTGGGAAGCGGTTTGTCAAGCGACCGGCGATCGGGGCCGTGACGGCAGTCATAAACGGCCAAGGCGTCAAGAGCAAACCTGTTTCTACAGCAGAAAGATGCATCCGCGTCTCAAATAGGAAAGGTAAAGAGACGTAGGCCAGGATTTGTGCGGCATATGAGCAGACAGATGTCCACACCGATAAGCTAAATTGGCAGCATTGGCATGGGATGCTTCTGTTGTTGTCGAATGAAGAGACCAAAACAGAAAAGACCTGCGACGATCTCTCCGATCCCAATGGGCGCGTCGCTGCTACCCAGCGTACCGACGCCGATGACAAAAAGCCCGAATCCAAGGGTGTTGAGACCGCTCCCGGTCAGAACGAGGGCGCGAGGGAATCGAACGTCTGGTGGTGCGGCGTTGATAAAGAGCGGTACCGCGAGGCCGAATGGCAAATTCACCAGAAACAACCACGGCCATTTTGCAACGGCAAGTATTGCAGCGGCGATGGTGGGTCCCAATGCACCTGGTATCGCAACCGCCAACGCAACCAGTGCAAGGCCTTTACTGACCATGCCGCGCGAATAGACCACGCGTACGAGGGCAACGCCGGCGACAGAAAGCCCAGCCGCTCCAGCTCCCTGAATCAAGCGGGCACCCACCAGCACAGGCAATGTTGGAGCGAACGCGCAGGCCAAAGACGCGAGAACAAAAATGGTCAGACTGGCGGCATAGATGCGTTTTAGGCCGAGCGATTCAACCATACTTGAGACGGGCAGCAAGCAGACTGTTGCCGAAA
Organism: Bradyrhizobium sp. CB2312; assembly: GCF_029714425.1. Taxonomy (NCBI): domain Bacteria; kingdom Pseudomonadati; phylum Pseudomonadota; class Alphaproteobacteria; order Hyphomicrobiales; family Nitrobacteraceae; genus Bradyrhizobium; species Bradyrhizobium sp. CB2312. The sequence goes on from NZ_CP121668.1 coordinate 1,864,857, forward strand.
GCTGATACGCATTTACGACCCAAACGGTCGCCGCGTCATTGCCTGCAAAAGAACGTGAGATATTCGGCAGGGCGATATTCACGATTGCGCTTCCGAGGGAGCTTAGACCAAGTCCAAGCAAGATGCAGAACATTGTCCTGCATCGTTTTGATGGCGCTAAACATTCCGCTCCGCCCATCAGTAAGCAATCCCCTGCAAGAGCTTTGAAGAGTCGACTTTGCGCGGACTCTCAGCAGCGGGCTCCTTGGATCGAAACTTGATGTCGATCAGTCGTTTCGGCCAAAATTGCGAACTTTCAACACTACGATCTGTCGCCAAATGACCTACATGACTCGGCAAAGGTTCTTTGCAGGGGGGTTCTCCGAGGTGAGACCGTCGGATTGCATGCGCATCAAGATCGCAAGTGATCTTTGCTGCTTCGAGAAGGCTGCAGGTCTACACCTCATCAGCGGTGGCCGGATCGTAGTCATCGTTTGGCGGCGCCACACTAAGAATGGTTCGCTTGGAAGCATCGACAGGAGAGCAAATCAATGCGTTGTCCAAAAGACGTATGCCAGAGCTGACGAAACTCACGAGGCGAATGCACCGATCCTGACTCCAGACATTCCCGCGATGATTGCTGACGCTACGACCGCGCTTATAGCGAGGCAGGTACCCCAAAGACGACCGGCAACACGTTGATCAACACCGTGTGCGATCAGCACCAGCCTTAATCCTGAAGCGAGATGGCTCAGGACAAAGAAGACGCCGAGCGCGTAGTGAGGCACTAGACGGATGTTCCAAGCGTCATGAATGAGGCCGGTCGGAGCTCCGATTGCGAAATTCCAATCCGTGGGTATGCCGAGAAAGCTTCGAGCGTAGACGAAAACTGAATTCATGTGGCCGAGAATAAAGACTGAAAGGTAGACTCCCGAAGCTACCTGATAGGTCCTCTGGAAGTTATGCGCCGAAGCGCTCCAGCGCCACGCCAGATGGATGCCGGTGCCGATCTGGAAAAGCATCGTTGCCACCAACAACGGTTCACCTACGTTAGAGCGATAAACTATGCGTCCGATCTTCATTACTGCGGCGTGCGCGTCAGGACCTATCAAGCCGAACAGATGATTGGCGAGATGAAACACTACATATAGGCTGAGGACCAGGGCCGTTACTCCGTGGACACTCCGCCAACCTCCGACCACAGGCTCAGCTGATTTAACTGGATCTCGGGCAGGCTGCGACCATTTCGCGATTGCGAGCCAGATCGCGCACCAAATGACCTCATCGGGAATAGGGCTCTTGATTAGGGCTTGCACAACGCCGAGAAACACATAGAGCGTCGGCGACACTACGCTCGCATAGGCGAGGCGTCTTGAAGCGGGACCGGACGTTGGTCGACAAGCCAGGGCGATCCCGAGAAACGGCACCACGAACGCAACAACCAAAACAAAGGTCGCGCTGGCGACTGCGAAAGGTGGCAGGCTCACCACTTCCGTACCGACGATAGCATGGAAAGCATCGAGCAGAAATGGATAACAAATCGCCGCCGCCGCCGGTGCAAGAGCGAGATAGCTGTATCGCTTCTCGAGATGCGTCCTGCGATTTTGCTCGCCAACACTTGCGTCCATCATCAACCCTACAGAGTCACGGCCGAGAAACCGAGTACGAGGCGACTTCCGAGGCAGGCAGGTAGTGCAAAGGTTCTGCAGAAGGCAAGTAATGCCCAGATAGAACGGCGCAGCTATCACGCAAGACACCAAACCCGCTAGCCGGTCGAAATGTATTTGAGTTATTCATGGGCATCATGAATGGCTGAGTTCACAGTTCTCAATGCGTGTCGCTCGCGCAGATTGCGGATGAGCGTCTCTCTGCGCTTGCGGCCTAAGTAGCGTTTACCTTGTGCGGTCATTACGGCGTTCATTGCGGATTCGCCGACTCAGCCTGGCTAAGAGGTCTCTACTGAAACAATACGCCGGGCTAAATGTGCGATATGGTCGTGCATTCCGACTACAAAATCATGCCACTCGGAAAGCACCAATAACAATCGTTTATCAAGTCCATGGCGAATTGCAATTTCCCTTCGCCGCGCTGCAAGGTCACTCTCTCGTACTGCAACTTTCAGTGCTGAACCGACACGCGGGACACGTTGCTATTGGAGACTCGACATGCAGCGCAGCGGCGCAATTGAGGCTGTCGCTTCTAATGGCGGTGCCGTCAATCGAGTTATCTGCTTCCAAAATATTGGCGAGTTTCCTGCAGTATTTGCCTTTGGATCGATCAGAAATGACCGAAAACGTCACGTTGCCGCAAGAAGACACTGCCGACCTGTCTCAGTCAGTCGAGCGTGCGGCTAAGGGAATGGCTGTGGCGATCCGGTTCATCCGACCTCGATCTCGTCGCTCTCGCCGATGCATCGGCGCATCGATCTGTATGCTGCTTGCGCTTGTGATGGCCGGATGCAACGAAAAGGCGCAGTCGCAAGCGGCCGCGCCGCCATCGGTGTCGGTGGCACAACCGGTCAAACGGATCGTCACCGACTGGGACGAGTTCACTGGCCGGTTCGAGGCGATCCAGGAGGTGCAAGTCCGCGCCCGCGTCGGTGGCTTTGTCACTAGTGTCGAGTTCAAAGACGGCGACATGGTGCGCGTTGGCGATCTGCTCTACGTCATCGATCCTCGTCCATTCGAGGCGGTGGCGACCCAAGCGAACGGTCAGCTTGCCGATGCGCGCGCCAAGACAGAGCTGGCCAAGCGCGAGCTTGAGCGCGGGCTCACCCTCGTAAAGACCAGTGCTGTCTCCGAGCAAGTTGTCGACCAGCGTCGCGAAGCTTTGGAGGCAGCTCACGCCGCCGAGACTATCGCCCAAGGCGCGCTGAAGGCCGCCCAGCTTAATGTCGAGTTCACGCATGTGGCGGCGCCGATCACCGGCCGCGTCAGCCGTCATTTCGTGAGCGTCGGTAACCTCGTGCAGGGGAGCGACAATGGCGGCTCGACGCTGCTTACCACCATCGTGTCAATGGACCCAATGTACATTTATTTCGACGTTGACGAGGCGACCTATCTCAAGAACAGCAAGCTGTGGTTCGAGGGTAAGCGGCCGAGCTCACGCGATACGCCTAATCCAGTGCAGGTGGCGCTGACCGGCGAAGCCAAACCATCGCATGAAGGCCGTATGGATTTCATCGACAACCGGCTCGATGTCTCCACCGGCACGCTGCGCAGCCGCGCGATTATTCCGAACCACGATCTATCCATCCTGCCCGGCCAGTTCGGCCGCGTCCGGCTGATTGGCTCCTCGCCGTATGAGGCGCTTCTTTTGCCGGATGTAGCGATCGCGACCGATCAGTCGCGCAAGATCGTGTTCGTGGTCAAGGATGACAACACTGTGGAAGCGCGTGCGGTCGAACTTGGCCCGCTGGATCAGGGACTGCGCGTTGTTCGCACAGGCCTGAAGCCGGAGGATCGTGTCATCATCGACGGCCTCCAGCGAGCACGCGTTGGCGCTAAGGTGAGCCCGCGCAGCGTCGAGATCAGCGGCAGTAAGTCATGAATCTCGGACGTCTTTCCGTCAATCAGCCCATTCTGGCGATGGTGCTGTCGATCGTGCTCTTGATTGTGGGCGCGATCGCGTACCAGACGCTGCCCGTCTCTGAATATCCGCAGGTAGTGCCGCCTACGGTTACGGTCACCACGCAATACCCCGGCGCCTCGGCACAGACCGTGTCCGATACGGTCGCAGCTCCCATCGAGCAGGAGATCAATGGGGTCGAGGACATGCTGTACTTGTACAGCCAGGCGACCTCCAACGGCCAGCTCACGATAACCGTGACTTTCAAGCTTGGCACCGATCTCGACAAGGCCCAAGTGCTGGTGCAGAACCGCGTCGCGATCGCGCAGCCGCGGCTGCCGGAGGAGGTGCAGCGCAACGGAGTAGTCACCCGTAAGAACTCACCCGACATCCTGATGGTCGTGTTCATGCTGTCGCCCGACGATAGCTTCGACCAGCTCTACATATCGAATTATACGCTGTTGCAGGTGCGCGACCAGCTTCTGCGGCTCGATGGCATTGGCGATATCCAGATGTTTGGCGCGCGCGACTATTCGATGCGGTTGTGGCTCGATCCTGACCGGATCGCCAATCTCGGTATGACCGCAAGCGACGTCATTGCCGCGGTCCGGGCCCAAAACCTGCAGATCGCGGGCGGCCAGATCGCAGAGCCACCGATTGCGGATCGCGCATTCCAGCCGAACCTGGTCTTCACTGGGCGCCTCAAGGATATCAGGCAATTCGAGGACATCGTGGTGAAGGCTGGTTCCGACGGCCGTACCGTACGGCTGCGCGACGTTGCGCGGATCGAGCTTGGCGCGCTGGCCTACACTACCAACAGCTTCATACTACGAAAGTCAGCCGTTGCGATGGTGGTGACGCAGCGGCCCGGATCGAATGCGCTGGCCACCGCGAAGCATATTTCCGAGACGATGGTGAAGCTCAAGGCGAGCTTCCCAAAGGGGCTCGATTACAACATCGGCTACAATCCGACCGAATTCATCGCCCAGTCGGTTCATGAGCTGATCAAGACGATTTACGAGGCGATGGCGCTCGTGGTCATCGTGGTGCTGGCGTTCCTTCAAGGTTGGCGGCCTGCGATCATCCCAATTGTTGCGATCCCGGTGTCGCTGGTCGGCACATTTGCAGCGATGGCTGTGCTCGGCTTCGGCATCAATAACCTTACGCTGTTCGGCCTCGTACTTGCGGTCGGCATCGTGGTAGACGACGCCATCGTGGTTGTGGAGAATGTCGAGCGACATCTCCAGGCAGGTATGAGCCGGCGCGAGGCGGCTCTCAAGACGATGGAGGAGGTCGGCGGCGCGCTGGTCTCGATCGCCCTCGTGCTCTGCGCGGTGTTCGTGCCGACCGCGTTCCTCGGCGGCATTTCCGGGCGATTCTTCCAGCAATTCGCCGTCACAATCGCGGTCGCGACCGCGATCTCTTGCTTCTGTTCGCTAACGCTGTCGCCAGCACTGGCCTCCCGGATTCTTACTCCGCATGAGCAGAAACGTCCAACGGCGCGCTGGAACATCGTTGCACGTGGTTGGGACGGCTTCACCGCGCTTTTCAATTGCATCTTCGAGCGCCTAGCGCATGGCTACGCGGCCGCCACCGCCATCGTGATCCGACACACGGTGGTGATGCTGGCAATCTACCTCGCGCTGATCGGCGGTGCTGGCTGGCTGCTCGCCACCACTTCTCAGGGCTTCATCCCGGCGCAGGATCGTGGTTATCTGATCATCTCGGTGCAATTGCCGGGCGCCGCGTCGCTGGTGCGGACCACCGCGGTGGTGCGGGAAATCGAGCGAATTGCGCTGGATACCCCAGGGATCATCCGTGTCGCGGCGTTTGCTGGCTTCTCCGGCGCGACCCGCACGCAGGCGGGCAACGCCGCGGCACTGTTCCCCGTCTTCGACGACCCCGAGGCGCGAGTTAGGAAGGGCCTGACTGCCAGCGTGATCACAGCGGATCTGCGAAAGCGGCTGTCGGCGATCCAGGGCGCCTTCATCATCGTCATTCCACCGCCTGCGGTGCCAGGGATCGGCACCGGCGGCGGCTTCGCCATCCGCATCCAGGATCGACAGGGGCGCGGTCCCGAGCTGCTCGGAGCTGCCACGGACGAACTCGTGGCCGCCGCGCGGAAGTCGCCAAACCTAACGTCGGTGTTCTCGCCGTTCACGGCGAATACGCCGCAGCTATTCGTCGACATCGATCGCGTGAGGGCGCAGAAGCTCGGTGTTCCCATCGCCAGCATTAACGACACGATCCAAACCTACTTCGGTTCGACCTATGTCAACGATTTCAACCTGTTTGGGCGCACCTATCATGTCACCGCGCAGGCCGATCTGCCATTCCGAAGAGAGGCCTCTGATTTGGCGCGGCTGCGTACCCGCAACGCGGCCGGTGACATGGTTATGCTGGGGAGCGTAGTGGACTTCAAGGATATCTCCGGGCCCGATCGTGTCGCGCGCTACAATCTCTACTCAGCATCCGAGCTGCAGGGCGAGCCGGCGCCAGGCGTGAGCTCGAAGACCGCGCTCAACACCATCAAGCTATTGGCCAACAAAACATTACCGAGCGGTTTTTCTTTCGAATGGACCGATCTGTCCTATCAACAAGTGACGGGTGGCAGTGCCGGGCTCTATGTGTTCCCGATCTGTGTGCTGTTCGTCTATCTGGTGCTGGCGGCGCAGTACGGCAGTTGGACGTTGCCACTCGCGGTGATCCTGATCGTGCCGATGTGCCTCTTCGCGGCCACCATCGGCGTGCGCATCATGGGCGAGGACATTAATATCCTGACCCAGATCGGCTTCGTGGTGCTGGTGGGACTTGCGGCCAAAAACGCGATCCTGATTGTCGAGTTCGCGCGGGACATCGAGCTTGAGGGCAAACCGCGCCTGGAGGCGGTGATCGAGGCCTGCCGGTTGCGACTGCGGCCGATCCTGATGACCTCGTTCGCCTTCATCCTCGGCGTGCTGCCGCTCGTCGTCTCCACCGGTCCCGGATCGGAGATGCGCCAGGCCGTCGGCGTCGCCGTGTTCTTCGGTATGCTCGGAGTTACGCTGTTCGGCCTAATCTTCACGCCGATCTTCTACATGGTCGTGCGCAACCTCGCGGAAGGAAAGGATGAGGGCAAGCCGACCCACGCGATGGCCGCCGCGGCGGAGTGAGTTGCGGTTACGCCGATCGAGATGAAGCCAGAACGGCCGCCGCCGAAGAGGCAAATGACCGAGGAGAGAATTCCCATGAAGGCGATCATTGTGACGGACCGGGCTGCGGGAACGGCCGGTATGAAGCTGGTGGAGCAGCCCGAGCCACAGGCAGCGATAAACGACGTCGTCGTTCAGGTTCGTGCGTCGGGTTTCACGTGGGATGAGCTGACGTGGCCACCGACCTGGACCGATCGCCTCGATCATGACCGAACACCGTCGATCCCTGGGCACGAGTTGGCCGGAGTGGTCACCGCGCTCGGCTATGGCACGACGGGGCTGTCGGTGGGACAGCGCGTGTTCGGCCTCACGGACTGGTATCGCGACGGCACACTGGCTGAGTATGTCGCGGTCGAGGCGCGCAACCTCGCGGCGCTGCCGGGCGATGTCGATTTCACCGTCGGCGCGAGCCTGCCGATGCCGGGCCTGACCGCGTGGCAGGGACTGTTCGAGCACGGCCGCCTTCAGGCGGGGCAGAGCGTCCTGGCGCACGGCGCGGCTGGCGTAGTCGGTTCTATGGTAACCCAGCTCGCACGTGAGGCCGGCGCCTACGTCATCGGTACCGGACGCGCTGCGGACCGTCAGAAGACGCTCGACTTCGGCGCGCAAGAGTTCGTCGACCTCGAGAACGATGTTTTGGAAGACGTCGGTCCAGTCGATCTGGTTTTCGATGTCTTCGGCGGCAACATCGGTAAGCGGTCCGCGGCCCTGGTTCGAGCCGGAGGAACGTTGGTGACGATCGCCGGGCCGCCCGAGGCACGGCCCGCCAACGGCTTTGCGGTAGATTTCGTCGTCGAGTCCGATCGTGCCCAACTGCGTGAGATCGTCCAGCGGGTGCGGGACAGACGACTGCGGACGAACGTCGGCGCCATCTCGACCCTCGACGATGCCGTCGCAGCTTTCAACCGGACCGGGCGGCGCAACGGGAAGACGATCATCCGCGTTCGCCCGTAGGGACCTGCTGGCGGAAAACGGCGGCCGCGACGGTCTCAATCGTGCGAACCTGCTGTTCGTCCTCGAGGCGAGGAAGTTAGTTGTGTCACCGCCAAATCGTGTACGGATGTCCTCTCGCAGCGCGGCTAACTACGGCATCCGCCAAACTCGCCTCGCTGCTTTGAAGGGCCCGGATCGTGCCACGCGCAGCGCCGCCTCTCACGAGTAGTCTCACCGTCACTCTTCTGAGCAAGATTGCCGAGTAGTCGCGCTTTCCGATTTTCGCTCCGAGCTTCCGGAGGATCGCGTGCGCAACTGAGATATGGAAAAAGAAGTCCCGTAGTACTAGGTGCCGGATGTAGTCGTCGCCGCCCAACCATCCACGAACGGTAGGCAGCGTAAGTTCGTACGTGTGGGACTGCGCACCGGCAATCTCGTCTGGCTGCACAGTTTTCAGGAAGCTGCGAGTTTCGATTAGTCTAATGTTCAACGCCGGATATGACATCGCGATGTCGCGTGGTTCCGGCGGGGCGCCTCGCATTTAATTTTGCAATGTGTGCCTCGACCTTGTTGCAAATCACGGAGAACTGTTCTCCGAAGGTGATCATGTCTGGCGCGAGCCTCTCGCCAAGAATCGCCCCGGCCTCAAATCCTTTGAAGCTTTCGAGCGCCTCCACGTGTCGGTTCCCTCGAACATCAGTCGATCGACATAGGACCGCGATTCGGACGCTTGCACAGTCGGCAGTAAGGACGTTTCACATCAAAAACGGGCCGCACCTTGCTGAGGTCTCGCCTAACGAGCTCCTATTTCAGTGTTGCCAGATAGCCGACGAGGTCGGCCCGATCGGCTGAGTTCGTCATCCCCGCGTAGGGCATCTTGTTTCCGGGAACCACTTTCTGGGGCGATTCAAGATACGCATCGAGAATCTTGGTGTCCCAAACAATATCGGACTTCTTCATCGCGTCACTGTAGTGGAATCCCGGGGCGGTACCTGCCTTCCTGCCAATGAGTCCTCCCAGACCGGGTCCAACACGGTTGGTCTGATCCGTAGTGTGGCACGTAGCGCAAGCTTGGAAGACGATTTTTCCGTGCTCAGCGTTCTGCGCGTAGCCCGGATCGGCAGCTGCTCCCGCAAACAAGAGCGTCGCGAAAAAAGCTCCAACCTTTCCTGCGTTGTTCATTGCGAACATCCTGTTTTACCTAGCTCAAAGTTGGCGCAGCCGCGCAACGAAAGTTGAAATCGTCGTCGAGTTAAAGCATGAGAAGTGCTAGCCACTTGATATCGGGGGAACGGCGAGCCGATAGCTGGTAATTTCATCGGGACTCCTTTGCCCGCGCGCCGCGCGAATTGGCGCTATTGTCTGCAGTCGCTTTAGGTCGTTGGCATCCGGTGGCCGGGCCCTCGAGGCCTAGGATCGGATACAGCGGAGGAAATTGAAAATTCCTTTTGGATATGCATTCGATAGGTACGGGTATCGCAGAGTGCTGTGCGCGTCTGCCCTGGCTTTGTTGCGATCAGCGGTTGAAGACTCTGCTGTCGTCGAGGTGTCGGTCGTCATAGCAGGGCATGAAAGGGCAGTTTGCGGTCTTACGGTTAGTCGCATAAGTATCGCGGGGCAGACCAAGCAGTGGAGGGTGACAGGACTACCTGCTTGCTCGACACTGTACATCCGGGCTTGGTTGGTCTCGAACCGCTGCGATTGGGCTGAGGTTCCTGTCGACGCGCGTTGGTGCGCGTTCGCGCGAATTTATGATAGTTCGCAGGTAGGTTGCGACGCTCAGCCGGATTATTCATGTCGCGGCTGAATATATCTAATTCGGCTGCAACCACTACTCCGTGAGCCGCAACTGGCTATTTCCTCAGCGTTCAGTCGAACGCAACGAAGACCGAACCAATCAAAATCCTAGATCAGATCAGAGCGCGGAAGGCCCGTTCGCTCGATTTTGATGCTGGCTGCTCGCGTGAGGTGGCGTTGTCCCGCCGTCCGGAGCTGAGTTCATATGAATCTGAGCAACAAAAGGTTTTTGGACGTGGCAGGTGAGCCGTTCTGGCGTATATCGCGAAAAGACCTCGACAAGTTGATGACCACATTGGACATTACCTTCGTGAGGCTGTCGAAATGCTTGCTTGCGGCTGGTGCCCACTTGGCCGTTGCCCGCGTGGACGCGTGCACTATCCACTACTGCCTTCGAGGCGTCGGTTTCATCCTGATGGACGGGGAAAGCCCCATCCGTCTGACGCCGCATACATTGGTAATCGTTCCGCCCGGACGCGCAATGAGTATCGTCGCCACGGAGCGCCCGACCGCACTACGAAATGTCGGCAAGGGCAGCGTAGGCCTTTTCGTGCCCGGCTCGTCGTACCGGCACACTGTCGGAGATGGCCGACCGACACTCGTACTTGCGTGCGGCACGTTTCGAGCGACTTACGGCCCAGCGCTTGACTTGTTCGCATCCCTTGCAGCGCCGATTGTTGAGACATTCGACGTAAATGACCAGCTCGACCAGGTGATCGCTTGCGCATTAGCCGAGCTAGTGGCCCAGGATGTCGGTGTGGGGCCAATGTCGGCAGCGCTGCTGAAGGTCGTATTGCTCGCCCTGCTTCGACGTTGCCTGGTCTCGACGAAAGCCTGGGTGGAGCGCTTCGCGATCTTAAGTGACCCGCCAATCGCACGAGCTTTCGCTGAGATGGCCTCGCGTCCCTCCCTTCCGCACACGGTTAAAAGTCTGTCGCACGCCGTCGGTCTGAGCCGCTCAGCTTTCATGTCGCGATTCTCCGCTGCCTTCGGAGAGGCACCCATGTCATTGCTGCGCCGCCTAAGGATGCGCCACGCTGCTGATCTCCTCTCGGCCAACGCGCTATCGATCGACCAAGTCGCCCTAAACGTCGGCTACCAGAGTCGGAGCAGCTTTACGCGCAGCTTTCGTAGATACTACGGGAGCGACCCGTCAGAATACCGGTCCAATGCGCAGAGCGAACGCTCGCCAAGGGCTGCTCCGGCCAAAGAGGCGATAGAGCAATCCGACGCCGCGTGAGGATAGTTCGTTCTGCAAGAGTGTTGGCACGATCTACTCAGTGTCCTCCGGGATTGGGCGCGGCGGCCTCGTGAATGTTTGGCGACAGGCCACGAGGTGCGGGGCTGCCTAGCAAGAGATGGAGGGCAACTCGAGATCACACGTCTCCGTTCCGCCGCAACGCTTCGAAGGATTCCGATCAACCCAGGGCGGGAAGGCCCGCAAGCAGTGGTCTGGCGGCCCACAGACGTGACGCGGGTGAGGAGTGCGCGTGGACTAACGACGGCGTGGTTTAGTCGAGATGCCACGGTTGTATCGCGCATCCTGGCGAGAATGCGGCGGCGCTGAAAGCACTCACCGGCTCGGATCCCAGCTAGCATCTCATAGGTCTTGGTTGGAACGGGTGAGGCCTCAAGCGATGGGATCGATGCGCTGGAATCGGTTCGTTGTCGACGTGCGTGTCAGCGCGGGTGAGGTCGGCATCTCCAGGGTCCTTTCGGCGGCATGTCTCCCTGGCGGACTTCAATCGACCAGTCTCGAAGCCGCGCGACCTTGATGAAAGCGTCCTGTGCCGGCGAGTAGCGGCGCCCCTGCACAGCCAGCAGCCGCACCTCCCGCGAAATCGGGTCCCCCTCGAGGGGAATGGTCTTTAGCGTCGGAAGGCGTGGCATGTGCTCGGGCGCGAGTATCACGCCGAAGCCAGCTGCGGCCATGTATTGAAGGTGCAAGTCGTGACCGCTGCAGTGGCCCAGATGGGGAGGTTCCTTGGGGAAATACGACCGTTGGATCTTCGGAGCGACGTCGCATCCTACGCGCTCGAGCAAGACGGTCTCGCGGAGGTCGTCAATCCCAATTGAGGGGCGATTTGCGAGTTGGTGTGTCGCCGCCACAACCGCGACGTAGCGCTCTTCGAAGAGCAACCAGTCGTCGATGCGCGCGGGTATGTCCTGAACGTCCCCGACGATTGCGGAGTTGATCTCTCCCTCAAGCAGCAGGTCGATGAGCGTCTCCGCCGCGCCTTCGCGCAGCTCGACGGTAAGTCCTGGGACAAACTTTGCGATCTCAGCTATCAGATCAAGGACGAGCGAAGCCGAGATGGAGGGGGCGAGGCCGATCTTGAGTGGTGCGACCTCCTTGCGTTGGAATTTATTAGCTCTGCGACGCGCCGTCTCTGCCGAGGCCAGCGTGCGCGCCAACATCGGAAGAACTTCCTTCCCGAGGTCGGTGAGTTGCGTCAGCTGGCGCTCACGGTAAATCAACTGGCCCCCGAGTTCCTGCTCCAGCTTCTGAATCCCCTTAGTCAAAGCGGGCTGTGTTACATTGCACTGCTCGGCCGCGCGGGTGAAGTTAAGCGTGGACGCGACCGCGAGGAAATAGCGAATTTGATGAAGTTCCATGGGTCTCCGATAACTTGCTCCTGTCTATGCTCTTGACGCCGTGACGGGGGCCGCCGAAATGACGGCATATGGATGCCACTTGCATGCACACGTTGGCACGGCTCAGTCTATTGGTTTGGACGCACGGACACGCTTTCTGGAGGCTCTGAGAGCCGGGCTAGTGCACAGCGAGGTGGGCGGAGCTCCCTGACGAGGAAATCGGCAAATGCCCTGCGGCAGGCTTTATGGTCTTTCCCCACACGAAAAGCGCATTCAGTTCTATCGAGCCGAAATCCCATTCAGGCAGCACCCGCACGAGCTGCCCAGTCTCCAGCTCTGCCCACACGCTGATTTCGCCCGACGCGGCAATCCTGAGCCCGGCGGCGGCGCTTGCTGTGGCTCCGTCGCTGGTGGTGGTCGCGAGCTGACTCTCAACGCGCTCGGAGGTGATACGGCCGTCTTTGCGTAAGGAGAAGGTCGGCGATGAGTGCGCCGGACTGACGATCACCGAGTGGTGCGCGAGGTCCAAGAGCGTGTCGGGCGCGCCGTGCTCTCGTAGGTAGTCTAAAGGGGCCACAGTACCCCCGGAAGCTGTATGACTGACCCTTCTTCATTTTAGCAAGAATGAGGGATTTGCCCGCCATACTCACCACGGCGACCGCAGCTCAAGGGCGAAAATCCGCGTCACGAATCTGATCCGAAGGTTCCGTCGAGCCGATCCTCATCGACGAGTGCGCCCTCTCCCCGCGACAAGGCGTGCCTCAGCCCCTCAGCGACGGTCGGCTGGCAACTCCAAGACGAAATATAGTTTTTCCTCCAACCGGCCTCATCGAAAATATGGAACCTAGCATCGCCCGCTCATCGTGTACGGCCGAAAATTCGGTTTCGCGCGAAGGTGCGAGCCTGATTGCGAAGCAAATCCCGCATGGATTGTGGGCGTCCGCCGGTTCGAAGCGGACGAACTCTACGATTTGTTCGAGTGCATTAAACCTTCGGATCGTCGTCCCACGCCCTTTTGGGTGCCCGAGCTCAACCGGCGCTCAATTGAGCCGCTCGTGACAATCGCCTTAGGCTTGGCGCAACGGAGATCAAAGAAAGACCTGGATGCGTTATCGCCCGGCCGAAATGTAAGTCCCTCGCAACACCTGCCATTCTGGAGCCTGATCATGAGAAGAATCACTGTTCTCGTCGCCTCGGCTCTGATCATTGCATCTACTAATGCCGGGCCTGCCGCAGAGTCCAACTTAAACAAGGATGTTAACGCCGCTCGCGCGGCCTTGGCGACGGTGCACAGCAAACCCGCGAATGCGGCCGACAAAGATGAGGCTTGCCGCGTCTACCTCGCCTCATTCTATCAGTCCGCGATGCTGCGGCAAGCCGCTGCTGGCGGCGTCGACGGCGCGCGGGTGTTAACTGCGCTCGATTCCGTGATCAATATTTTCAACGATCTGTTGGCGCCGAAATGCGGCGGTTGACCCTCACTGTTCTCTGACAATGACAATGGGCGCGGGGCCGCAGATGATCGTATTCCCGTTTACAACCACCTGGATATGGTTTGAGACCGCCATGGCAATTCACTCAATCTCCAACACTACACTCCACAATTTGATCGCAGGTCCCACGATCTTCATCTGCGACGAGTGCGTCGAGCTCTGCATGGACATCATCCGCGAGGAGAACAAGTCCTCGCTGGTCAAGTCGCGCGACGGCATTCCGACGCCGAAGGAAATCTGCAAGGTGCTTGATGACTACGTCATCGGGCAGAGCCATGCGAAGAAGGTCCTGTCGGTCGCGGTGCACAACCACTACAAGCGCCTCAATCACCAGACCAAGCACAACGACGTCGAGCTCGCGAAGTCGAACATCCTGCTGATCGGTCCGACCGGCTCGGGCAAGACGCTGCTCGCCCAGACGCTCGCCCGCATCCTGGACGTGCCGTTCACCATGGCGGATGCGACCACGCTGACCGAAGCTGGCTATGTCGGTGAGGACGTCGAGAACATCATCCTGAAGCTGCTCCAGGCTGCCGACTACAATGTCGAGCGCGCTCAGCGCGGCATCGTCTACATCGACGAAATCGACAAGATCAGTCGCAAGTCCGACAATCCCTCGATCACGCGCGACGTGTCGGGTGAGGGCGTGCAGCAGGCGCTGCTGAAGATCATGGAAGGCACGGTGGCTTCGGTCCCGCCGCAGGGCGGCCGCAAGCATCCCCAGCAGGAATTCCTGCAGGTGGATACCACCAACATCCTGTTCATCTGCGGCGGTGCGTTCGCCGGCCTTGAGAAGATCATCTCGGCGCGTGGCCGGTCCACCTCGATCGGTTTCGCCGCCCAGGTGATGGCGCCGGAAGACCGCCGGACCGGCGAGATCTTCCGTCACGTCGAGCCTGAGGATCTCTTGAAGTACGGCCTCATCCCCGAATTCGTCGGCCGTCTGCCGGTCGTGGCGACGCTCGAGGATTTGGACGAGACCTCGCTGAAGAAGATCCTCACCGAGCCGAAGAACGCGCTGGTGAAACAGTACCAGCGGCTGTTCGAGATGGAGAACATCGAGCTGACCTTCAACGACGAGGCGCTTGGCGCGGTCGCCCGCAAGGCGATCGAACGCAAGACCGGCGCGCGTGGTCTGCGTTCGATCCTCGAAGCGATCCTGCTCGAGATCATGTTCGACCTGCCGGGCCTGGAAGGTGTGGAAGAAGTCGTGATTTCCCGCGAAGTTGTGGAAGGCACGGCGCGTCCGCTCTACATCTACGCCGATCGCTCGGGGCGCATGGTGGGAAGCCGCGCTATAGCGTACTAACTCGACCGGGCCAAACGACTGACGCCTACAACATCCGATCCGTTACTTGTTCTTACCCCCTCGTTTGCTAACTGCACCGGGGCCCAAATCGCCGTCAACGAACCTTAATCGCTAAATAGTACGATAATGTACCATGATAGGAGTGAAACGTGGGTGAGATCATTCGATTTGCACCAAAGTCAGAGCGAGAGCGAGCTCGACTTGTTCGAGAAGCTCGAGCAATCTATGACAGCGTCTTCCCGCCGTCTGAATTCGCCTGCGACCAGTCGGACAATGCATGCGCAAGCCACATGCGCGTGGGCGCAGACATCGATCGCGGCGATGGGGGCGTATCATGATCGCGATCATCGCCGTACTCTGCAGCCTTTCTTCTCCAGCAAATTGCCACGAGCAGACCGTCACCACCTCGAACTTCGCTGACATCTCGATGCAGTCCTGCCTGATGGGGGCACCGCAGCTTGCCGACTGGATGAATCAGCATCCGACCGAGCGCCTCGCGGCATGGCGCTGCGTGCTCGGCAAAAAGGATGGCAGGGGCGCTTAGGGTCCCCGGGCCGATTTTGCTCCTCAAATAGGTTCCGCGACTCCGCGCTCGATCAGCGAGGAGTCAATTTGCTTGGGTCCAGGCGGGCATGAGGAAATCCGCCAGGACTGGGATGAGATAAGCGCGGCCGAGCTCGACCAAGGCGGTCATGATCAGTTTTCTGATCGGAGTGAAGTATTCGCCGTAGGCGGCAGCTAACCGGTCACGTCAGCGACAGACGTCGATCACCACCTGTGCGCCGACCGTGGCTCTTTGGCCATCTCCAGTGACGATGTTGATGCACACGACGCCGCGACAATGTCATGCCCCCTGGAGTAGAACGATCTTCGAGCTAATGATGCCTCTGCCGCCGATCACTATCTCAACAGGTTACTTTCCTTCGACGGTCGCGGGACGTTCACATTGTTTCGATACGCCACCGAGGAGCTGCCGGCTCTTCCTGGCACGTCCAGTAGAAAGTAAAGAAAACAAACTTCGTAAACGCCCCCATGGAAGCTCCCACCGTCGCGGTTGAGGCGTCGCGGGTAAATTCGATGGCATGGACCGCTTCCGCCCTACGACGAAAGACCCTCGCTCCTCTTAAGTCCTAAGGGGGTTATTTGATGAGCGCGGTAAGCGCCTTGTCATTGGTGTCGAGGCAGTAGACAGCGAGCAGCCTCGCGCCTGAACTCACATCAGCGTGGGGCGGCCATCGATAAGGCTGCGCTACGCGGCGGTCGAGATAATAGTTCGGATCTTCGCGGGCTTTCTACCTCTGGGTATCGACCGGCCTTTTTTCGGAGCCGGCACTTATGCCCCGATGGGCTTCACACCGTACTTTTGATAGTAGGTACTCCTGATTTCGTCCTGACTTCGAGGAGGGCGGGCGAAGACATGGGCTGGAGATAGCAACGGGCTGATTGAAGTGGTTTCGATTTTGACAACGTGATCGACAGGATACTCTAGGCCATTCGTCGCCCGAACCCAGTCGGCGATCATCAAGGACTCGCCATCTTCTGGCGGCAGTATCAACGCACGGCCCTTGAATCGGTAGCCGCGCCTCTGGAAGATGTCGACTACGTTAATTTCGACAGCGGGATTGCGCTTCAAGTTCAATATCGTCCGAGGCGAGGCGATGTCGGCGAAGTATAGAACGCCGTTTTTCACCGTCAAAGACGCCTTCGGGGAAAGATTTGGTGTTCCATCCTCGTTGACTGTCGCCACAAACGACAATATCGCTTGTTTGATGATTGCCTCCATGTCGGCAGTGATTTCAATCATAGATACCACTCCTTGATCTTCGCGAGCGCTTCTAGCCAGCTGTCACTTGTAGCCCGCGTTGCACCGTTGGCCGCGCGAGGCCACGGGTGAGCCACGCCTGCACATGAAGAAAGCGGTCGAAGCCGACGAGATCGCGTGCTTCGTAGAAGCCGATCAAATTGCGCACCCAGCCGAGCAGCGAAATGTCGGCGATGCTGTAGTCGGCCCCCATCACCCAGTCCCGGTCCGCGAGCCGTTGGTCCAGGACACCGAGCAACCGCGCTGATTCGTTCGCATAGCGGTCGCGCGGGCGCTTGTCTTCATAGGCCTTACCGGCGAATTTGTTGAAGAACCCGACCTGGCCGAACATCGGCCCCACTCCGCCCATCTGCCACATCACCCACTGGATCGTTTCATAGCGGGTGTTTGGATCGGCCGAGATGAATTGTCCGGTCTTGTCGGCAAGGTAGAGGAGAATCGCGCCCGATTCGAACAGCGCGAGCGGTGTTCCGCTAGGCCCATCAGGGTCGTAGATTGCGGGAATCTTTCCGTTGGGGTTGAGCGCGAGAAACGCCGGGTCGTGGGTTTCGTTCGCCATGATGTCGATCCGGTGCGGCTCGTAAGGAAGGCTCGTTTCCTCAAGCATGATGCCGACTTTCACTCCGTTGGGCGTGGAAGTGGAAAAGAGTTGCAGCCGATCGGGATACTGGGCCGGCCAGCGCGCAAAAATTGGATGATCGACGGTCACTTTCTTCCTCCTAGATAAGCGGGCCGCGCCGGGCCGGGGCAAAGGCGAATTCTCCGCCAGGATGCGAGCCGAGCTTGCCCGCTGGTGCATCCAGAAAAGCAGGCAACGATACGGCCGCGGTATGGCATGGGTATCCGGGCACGACCTTGGAAATCAGCTGAGAGACGACGGGATGGATGGGCACTGCCTGCCCCACGCACAGGCCCGCGGGGAAGCGCTGACAATCCATGGGGGAGGGGAGAACCGCTCGCCTTCGCTGCTTCCTCACGGACGAACTCGGATGATCGTTTTCCCGCTGATCCGTCGCGTCGGATTGAAAGCGGCGACAGCCTCATCAAGGGGCGCGATGTTTCCGATGTTTGTACGCAGTCGTCCGTCCCGTACCCGCTGGACGATCTCACCCAGTTGCGCGCGATCGGACACCAGAACGAAGTCGATCGTCAAGCCGTCGGCGGGCCGCGCTTCGGTCGGCCCGGCGATGGTTACCAACGTTCCTCCGGTTCGAACCAGGCCGGCGGACCGCTTACCGATCTCGCCCCCGATGACGTCGAAAACCAGATGGACACCCCCGGCGCCTTCGAGATCGTCGTTCTCGAGGTCGACGAACTCCTGCGCGCCGAAGTCGATCGCTTTCTGACGGTCGGCGGCACGTCCCGTGCCGATGACGTAGGCACCGGCCTCTCGTGCGAGCTGTGTCACCATCGAGCCGACCGCGCCGGCCGCGCCGTGCACGAGAACGCTCTGCCCCGCCTGAAGGCGACCGTGCACGAACAGTCCCTGCCAAGCAGTCAGGCCCGGCATCGCCACGGCCGCCCCCACCGAGAACTCGACGTCTCCTGGCAGCGGTGCGAGATTGCGTGCCTCCACTGCCACATACTCGGCCAGAGTGCCGCCGCGATACGAGTCCGAGAGACCGAACACCCGTTGTCCTACCGACAGTCCGGTCGTGCCATAGCCGAGAGCGGTGACAATACCTGCCAGCTCCTGGCCGGGAATCGTTGGCGACCGGTCACGGTCGAGACGATCGGTCCAGGTCGAAGGCCACGTCAACTCGCCCGAGGTGAATCCAGACGCATGAATCTGAACGACGACGTCATTTATCGCTGCCTGCGGCTCGGGTCGCTCCACCAGCTTCATCCCCGCCGTTCCCGCAGCCTGGTCCGTCACAACGATCGCTTTCATGGGAATGATCTCCTCTGTCATTTGTCTCATTGCTGGGTATGTTGCGGCGATAATCTGCGCTTCAATCGGGATAAAGCGGCGCCCAGAATAGCGACGATTCTCATGACACTGTTCCCTGTGCTGGTGAACCGCTAGCGGTCGAGCCGTCGGACGTGCTCTTCCCGGTCCTGTCGATGTGCGGATTGCGCGCACCGAGAAGGGTGAATAGGGTGGCGACGACGGCAAGTCCGCCGTATCCGAGCGTGATCTGCGGAAGCGAGAACAGGCTGGAAAGTTGCCCGGAGATGAGGCTCGGGAAGGCGGCGCCGCTGTAGCAGAGAAGGTAGATCGCGCTGAAGATTGGTGCCCGTTCGGCGAGCGTGCTCCCGTGCAGCAAGCCGCGTGTGGCGGCGCTGATGGCGATGCCCTGGCCGGCACCGGCAACCATGGTCGCGGTGATGAACAACGCCAGTGCGCCGGCTAAGATTGCAGTACTGATGCCGATCATTCCGGCCACGAAGGTGATCATACCGACGCGTTGGGCTACCGCGGATGTGAACCAGCCACCAATGGGAGCGCCGAGAACGCTGGGGGTCATATAGGCAGCGAACACTAGCCCGAGGATCAACGGGCTGCGGGTGTGGAGTTCATCTTGTACAAGCGCAGGCATGAACGCTTGGTAGAAGCCCCCGCTGGCCCAAGTAGCCAGAAACACCGCCGCCGCGACAGGGAGCAGATGCCTGACCCGCGCCGGTACGCTGACCTGGGGTAACAGCGATCGCCAAGCGCCCGGAGTCGGAGTTGCTGTTTCCGGACTGATTGCGACGAGTGCAACAGACAGTAATAGGAAGCAAACGCAGACGAGATAGATGAGTTCGCGCGGCCAGGGGCCGAACTCAACAAGCGCGCCGGATGCTATGGCGCCGATAGCGACGCCGAGCATCGGTCCTTGACTAGTGACAACGGACGCCAACCATTCCGGTCTGCTGGGTGCCGCATCGACGATGTAGGAGGTCAGACTGCTGCCAGCCAACCCGGTGCCGAGGCCGACGAGGAGCCGACCGGCCAGCAGAGTGTCGATGTCGTGCACATTCAGCAGCAGCAGACACCCCAGCAGGAGAAGACCGAGGCTAGTGATCGCAGTGACCCGGCGGCCCAGATGATTGGACAGCCGTCCCAGTACCAACAGTGCGGATATGGTGCCGACGGCGTACGCGACGACGGCCATCGAAATACCGGCGTTAGTGAACCCGTCTTCTGTCCGGTAGGTGTTGTAAAGGGGAATCGGAGCGGCCGCGGCGGCGAATGAGACGACCAAGGAAACTACCGCTGATAAAAATGCCAGCGGGAGCATTCCGCTCCGGTGAGACTGGCTGATCACTGGTGGCAAGTTTTGCATCGAGTAGCTAATCGGTCGTCTTTCAAGGAATTCGGGCGCGCAGGTCCGAGTTCTCCGGTTGGTTTTGCTTCATTAGGTGGCGGTGATATTGGTGCCAAGCTGACGAGTGACTCCATCGCTGAGAGCTGCCACAGCCGTCCTTTGGTTATTGTCGATCAGATACCGCCATCGTCGATCCGCGCGGCGTACGACGTCGCTCGCTGAGCCTCCAACGTATTTGCGTAGACATTTGCCATCAATTGACCGATCCAGCACGATCACGGTGAAATCGCCGGCAATGTACACATCACGCGCGCTGGCCTTGAGCGGCAAGCCGTACTTGAGATCCTACTCGAGTCGGGCGGTGATTTCGGTGGTAGTAGTTTGTCCGTCACTCGTGATGAGAATGGGGTTTGGGTCATACACTCGCATCATCGCGCTGACCTTGTCGGAGTGAAAACGCTCGAGCAGCGACGTGAGAATGTCTTCGGGTTTGGAAGCGAGCGGATTGGATCCGGACATCAGGGGTCTCCTGCTCGTGTTGAAACGGTTGTCCTGGTGGTCATTCGACTGGGTGGCTGTCAAGGTTGCAGCGCGGTTCGAAAGTTTCCAATAGCCAGTACTTATGGTTTCCATAGCGGGGGGAATTGTGCGGCGACAGTCCTCAATCCCGTTCTTAGATCAAGACAAGTTGCTTAGCCGCGGCTGTGTCATCTACGTTAACCGAAAGCGTTGATCTTCGACCGGCGTGGAGCGGCGCTTCTGTGTCCTCCGTCCGATCTGCAGCTACCGGTCGCCCCGATTGATCAAACAGATTTCTGCTGACCTCCAAAGATCAAAGGTCAAGGCTGATTTCCCATGGCGGTCGACACGCAACCATCTCCTCCTTGTTTGGAGGCTCCGACGCGCACTGGTTCCGTCTCCTATCGGTGACGCCGTATTACTGAGGGTCTTCCTTCGAGTTTCATGATCATCTGCTCCTGTAATGTCCTCAGCGACCGGGATGTTCGCTACGCGGTGAACACGGCTGACGGCGCGCTGCGCAATGCCAAGCAGATATATGGGCACCTCGGTTGCAGCGCCGAATGCGGCCGCTGCGCGCACACCATGAGGACGATTATTGACGAGGCGTACAGGGGGCGCGCACTAGCCTGTCAGGCCGGCTGCCCGCATGGTAGGACCAAGGATGAATGAGTCCAAATTCGCGTCCACAATAACCTAAGTTCCCGTGATTTTGCTGGACAGGTGCCCCTCGGTTTCCTGCCCAGAGAATGCCTGTCTGCTTGTTCTTCGTCAGAATCGTTCTAAACTTGCGAGGGTCAAGAACGGGCCTCAAGTCTTGGAGTTCATCATGCAGGGCGACCCGAAAGTCATCGAGTATCTCAACAAGGCACTGCGGCACGAACTCACGGCAATCAATCAGTACTGGCTGCACTACCGCTTCCTGAATAATTGGGGTCTCCTAGAGATGGCCAAGGTCTGGCGCAAGGAGTCCATCGAGGAGATGGAGCACGCTGACAAGCTCACCGACCGCATCATCTTCTTCGACGGTTTCCCAAACATGCAGGTGCTCGATCCCCTGCGCATCGGCCAGAACGTCAAGGAGATTATCGAGTGCGATCTCGCCGCGGAGATGAGCGCGCGTGCCCTCTATGAGGAAGCGGCGACCTATTGCCACAGCGTAAAGGACTACGTCACGCGCGATCTGTTCGAGAAGCTGATGAGCGATGAGGAACATCACATCGACTTTCTCGAAACCCAGCTCGATCTAATCGGCCGCATTGGCCTCGAGCTCTACTCCCACAAGCATGTCGGCGGGCTCAAGACCGAAGAGCACTGAATTGTTGCGCCGTCCACGGCAATCGAAGAGGTGTGGCGTCGAGCAGCTGTAGTGATTGGTGCCGCTCACGCTTCCCTCAGTTGTGCTCGATCGTAGGCAACCGTACAGTGCGCTTTGCGACTGTTCCAGCGCCGCGGATGCAGGTTCATGGGGGCCGTGGTTTCGCCACCGGCAAATGACGAGTTTTCCATGATTGCCGACTGGGTCCGTGCGACGAACGGCGGTATTCTGTCCATCATCTCGTCGGAATTGAAACCACTTCAATTTCACGGCTTCTTTCTCCCGCTCCTGTCTTTGCTGATCCTCCTCGGGAGCCAGGAAGAGATCGGGGACACATATCGTTGGAAATACTAGCTGATCTCCAGACCGTAGTAATCAGAAGCGCGCTCGGCGCAATACGATATGCTGCGTGGCAATTCAGGTTCTCGAGGTCTTACGTCTCAAGTCGACTGGTTGAGTCATCTCCTGCAAATCATCACCGTTACCGGCCAGCTTGAGGTCCGCTGCGCCTACGGCGCACCATGGCGTGTTATCTGGCCTAGGGCGGCGGCGAACGAGATCCCCTACCATGTCATAGTCAAGGGCCGGGCGATTTTCGAGGACCCTGAATCGAAAACGGTGCAGGAGCTTGGGAGCGGGGATATCGTGCTGCTCCCTCACGGTTCGGCGCATGTGCTGCACGACGGCAGCGGCAAAACGCCAATCAACACGCACGAAAGCAGGGGCTCCGCAGGATGGATGTTGAGCGAGAACAATGGACGGGGTGAGCAACTAGATCTGCTGTGCGGACGATTTTTCGTCGTGCCACCCCATGATCGATTAGTCCGCAACTACCTGCCAGCAAATCTGGTCGTGCGGGCTCTGAAAAACCACGGGGAAGAGGACATCGCGTCGGCATCGAGTCAACTTTCCGGACTGGTGAGCCTAATGCGAATGGAGTCCGTTGAGGATAGAGCGGGAGGACGCGCCATTCTGAACGCGCTTTCTTCGGTCTTGTTCACTCTCGTTCTCCGCGCCGCGAGCGAAGGCGGCAAATCCACCGAAGGCTTATTGGCCCTTGCTGGCAATCCGAGATTGGCAGCGGCCATTGCTGCGATGTTCGCTGATCCGGCGCGACCCTGGAAGCTTCCCGACCTCGCCGATCTATGCGGCATGTCACGCGCAACATTCATGCGCCAATTTCAGGACAAGTTAGGCCGCTCCGCCCTCGACCTGTTGACCGATCTTCGCATGAGCATGGCGGCGAACGAGCTCAAGAAGCCAAGGATCAGCACGGAAGCTGTGGCTGAGATGGTCGGGTATCAATCGGTTTCGGCATTCCGGCGAGTGTTTGCGGAGAGGATGGGGATGACACCGGGGGAATGGCGCCGACTGGCGCACAACGGAGATGAGTCCGAACCGTCGCCAGAATGATCCTTTTGAGCACCAATTTGAGCTAATTGAGGCTCGAAACGATCGTGCCCAACGGTAAATTGGGCTCCGTCACTTGATAACGGAGCAACCCAATGAACCAAGCCGCTACAACTGTTGCCGCTGCCGATCCGGAGCCCTGCCGTTCGCTTGGGCAGCCGCTGCCGACAAACGCCGTGATCGAAACTATTCTGAGCCGCAGTGCTGCGAAGTATTACGACGCGACGGCCGTCCTCAGCGACGATCAGATCCGCGACCTCGTGCGGATCGGCACGTCAGCGCCGACATCCTTCCATCTGCAGAACTGGCGCTTCATCGCCGTGCGCTCGCCCGAAGCAAAGGCACGGCTGCTTCCGATTGCCTGGAATCAGCCCGCAATCACCGAAGCAGCCGTGACCTTCATCATCGTCGGCCAATTGGCCGATGCCAGCACGGTCCCTGAGCGCCTGGCTTCGGTCGTGGAAGCCGGGATCATGCCGGCACATCTGGTGCCGGAATGGGAGGGGCCTGCCCGCGGCTTGTACGACAATCATCCGCAGCGCCAGCGCGACGAGGCCGTACGCTCCGCGAGCTTCGGTGCCGCAGCTATCATCTATGCGGCCCGCTCGCTAGGCCTGGGGTCGACACCGATGATCGGTTTCGATTCAGAAGCCGTGCACAAAGAGTTCGGCCTGGCCGAACACGAAATCCCGGTCATGCTGTTGACCGTCGGGCCGGAGCGGGCCGGCAACTGGCCGCAGAAGCCGCGTCTGCCCGTGGCCGACGTGCTGCACTTCGCCTAACCAACCCTGAAATCAATCATTTAAGGAGAAGTATCATGACCAGAGCCACCGCTCTGAAGCCGGAACACGTGCCGGCTGAATCGAAACCGACACTCGATGCGTTCACCAAGAACATCGGGTTCACGCCGAATATGATGGCGGCCTTCGCGCAGAGCCCTATCGCGTTCAACGCGTGGGCCACACTGCTCGGCTCCTTGAGCAAGGCGCTCGACGTGAAGACTCGTGACAGTATCGGCCTCGCCGTCTCCGAAGTGAATGGCTGCAATTATTGCCTGACGGTGCATAGCTTCACGGCCGAACATATGGCCAAGCTGCCGGCCGAGGACATTATTCTCGCCCGAAAGGGGCACGCCAGGGATCCGAAGAGGGATGCCGCCATCCAGTTTGCACGCAAGATCATCGAGACCCGCGGCCATGTCACAGACGCCGATCTGCAAGCCGTCCGCGATGCTGGCTACACGGATGCGAACATCATGGAGATCGTCGCGCTTGTAGCCATGTATTCGCTGACGAACTTCTTCAACAACGTGTTCAATCCCGACAAGGACTTCCCCGCAGTCGCACCGGCCGGCTCGATCTGAGCTGCCGGTGGTATCAACCGCCTCCAAGGAGCTATGGAGGCCGTTGATGCAAGAGCTTCCTAGCCATTTGGATCGGTCACATGAATATCCTCCACATTGATAGCAGTCCTCGCCCGAAATCGCATAGCCGTGAGCTTTCGGCTGCGATCGTCAAAAAGCTTCTTCAAGGTGCGCCGGATGCGAGCATCAGGCGGCGTGATCTTGGAGCTGATCCTTTGCCTCACGCCACGGCTGACTACGCGGACACGCTGTCATCGCCGGCCACACTGGCTGCACCGCTGAAGGGCGCTTTGGACCTTGCCGAAACGCTCATTCGGGAAGTCGAGGCGGCCGATGTGATTGTCATTGGAACGCCGATGCACAACTTCACTATCCCTTCGGTTCTCAAAGCGTGGATCGACCAGGTCCTACGCGTCGGCCGCACGATGGAGTCAACGTCCGCCGGGAAGGTGGGAATGATTCCGGATCGTCCCGTCTTTATCGGCGTCGCTTCCGGCGGCGTCTTTACCGGGCAGCGAGGAAATCAGCCTGATTTTCTCACGCCCTATCTGACGCTGGCACTGAACTCTATTGGGCTAAAGACGCTGCAATTCCTTCCGCTGCAAGCCACCGCGTTTATTGAAGAGGGACAAGTTCCGCTAGCGAGCGAGAAGGTAATTGACGCTATCGACTTGACAGTCGTGCGAGAGCTTCGAGACGTAGCTGCTTGATCAGCCGTGCTCGCGAGGATCGCTAGACCGTATCGCAATGCTCTCCGTGCTCTGGACAAAGTCGCACCGGCGGCATTCTGAGGGCCCATGGCAAGCCTTGAGAATCGCCCGTTTAACCTCCGGCCCTCCGCGGGACTATCAACACGAGGTCTTCCGATGATTAGTACGCTTCCGCAAATCGGCGACAGGATCACCGACAAATCAGCATCGCCCGATGAAAGAACCGTTCGCGAGTGGATCGGCGCAGATGGCTTCGAATACTGGGCCAAGCTGCGGACCTGGATCGATGAATCCTACCCAGAAGTTTTCGCGCCGGATTGGCTCTACGGTGGAAAGAACCGCGGTTGGTCCCTGCGTTACAAGAAGACCAAGGCGTTCTGTCACCTGGTGCCGGAATTCCGACGAGTTTCAGCTGTGGTGGTCATGGGTAGTGCAGAGCGAGAGAAGTTTGAGGAGCGGCGCTATGTTTGGCACCCGCAATTGATCAAACTCTACGATGACGCGAAAACATACATCGACGGAAAATGGCTAACGATTGCCGTCGCATCGGCAGATGATCTGCATGATGTGACGAATCTTCTGACTATGAAGCGCCCGCAAAAGTCGCGCGGTTGAACAGGAGTCTCTCGGTGAGTCTACCTACCGGCACGACAGTTGCAGTCGCCGACAGCGAGACGGTCCGTCTGTTCTACAAAAAGGGGGCGTGAAGCCTGGGTGTGACGCCGACCAAAGTAGGTCCCCTATAGCTCCTGCAAGCTGTTGAAAACTTGATCTCGACTTCAGCGACGGGCCGCGAAAACTGGCGACTTCCGACCAAAGTACGTCTCCTGGCGACTTCTTTAGAAAGGGATCGTAGGGGCGCCGGCCGGGGGATCTTGCAATAAGTCGCTACGAAGAGGCCGGTCTGCCTCCTCCCTCCATCATTCGACCTTGTAAGATCGCGACGATCGAGGCCCGCCACGCGGAACGGCTCGGTCGCATCGAGCCTCGTTTGATGATCGAAGTTGTATCAGAGATGCGCAGCATTCTGGGTAGCTGATCCGCCGAGAGTAGCCGGCCTCGTGCCGACCACGTTGCCGAGCAGCCGGCGGAGCGTGTCGACTCCTCGCGCGGCGGCGAGCTGCTTGACGTCGGAGACGAATTTCGCATGCCATTCGAAGAATGCGATGGCTCGCTCGGGATGCTTCTTCCACTTCTCGCAGAAGTTCTCGCCCGCGGTGGTCTGATTCCATAGATACCACTCGGTCCGCGCGCCGACCATTCGCCGCTCGATCGTGTTCGGCAGGCAACCGGAGCAAGCGGAGGACAACGGCATTAGGGGACTACTTCGCATAAGGAGGCATCTCCGAAGAAGTGTCGGCCCTACTCGAAGAACTACTGTCGTTTTGGGTTCGATCTGAGTCTCTCTGCTTCAATTGGAGTCTGTCGCCGCGGGAAATGTCGGAAGTCCGATCGGCTCTAACCCGCCTTCGGGCCTATATCGCTCGGCGTACGATGAACGGATCATCGTCATCCTTGGATTCATCCGCGGTGATGACTTTCAAGATTGCCTGCCATGCGTGCTCGGCCTCCGCGATGCCAAAGTGCGCGTATAGTGCCTCAACGAACGCGCGGGTACCGAACACATCGAGGTTGATCCGGCGCATTCCCTTCAATGCGTCTCGCCCATCGGACTCGTCCATAAGGACGATGATTGTCTGCCGCGGCTGCACCTTGCCACGAAAGCTCTTCAGCGTCTGGATAATGATGGCTTCGCCTAGATCGCGGGAATTGGGCTTCCTCTCTGGATCCGAGCCCTGAGCCCTCCAGCCGTCCAACGCAAGTTGGTACGTTCTGTAGGTATCGGTTTCCACGCGACGAATGCGGAATTTGTTCGCGGCGATCCACGAACGTGTGTAGGCAAGCCAGCGGCTCCGCGGATCCTTACCCGAGTCCGGATCGCGCGTGACTTCCTCCATGACCATGTCTGTCATCCAGATCGTGCCGCAGGGCTCCATCAGCCAATCCAGGCGCTCGATCGCCGACAGCATCACAATCGGCGGCGCATCCATGATGAGGAATATCGGATCTTTATCGCTGAACCTCTGAGCGTTCACTTGGCGCCTCGAACAAAGTGCTTTGCAAACCTGTCGGCTTCTCGGCGCACCAGGTCCTGGTTGATGCCAGCAGCGGCATCCTTTGCCATGTGATGGACGGCCTCGACCGGGTCGTGCTCGGGATAGCCAAGCACATCGTCGGGTTCGGGGCCGAACACTGTCGGCTGCCGTGCAATCGCTTCGAGCGGGATTTCTTCGCGAGCCAGGGTTTTCAATCTGCGGAATTCCTCGACCGACATCACTACAGCGCGCGGCTTACCGTGGCTGGTGATAACGACCGGCGCTTGAGCAGCAGCTCGCTGGATTTCACCGGACTGCTGCTGGAGGTCCAAAGAAGAAAATAGACGCATGGGCATAATACGTAAAATACGTGTTTTTATCCGAATGTCAACGGCTCAGCTCTAGCCGACCCGCTTCCAGCCCGGCTGCGCAGTCCTAACCTTCTCTAGCCGGGATCGACCCCGATAGAACCAAAATTCGGCTGGACTGCCTCGGATGGAGCCAGAATAGGACTCGAACTGGCTCGCCTGCTCCTTCTGGTTTACGGACTCAGATCGAATGCGAAACGACAGGGGTACCGCGTGGAGGGCCAAGCTTGATTTGTCGCGACATGTGACGTATATTTAGCGACACGTGACGCGAGGGTTGCTATGACTGCCACGGCCGAGAAGCCGGCTCCAAAGGGGCCGGGCAATGATCTGCAGAAGGTGGCCGATTTGCTCGGCGGGCCACGCATCCTGTCGCGCCGGATCACAAGCGCCCTCGACGCCCATGAACTGCTGCTGGACGGACTGCCAGGCTCTGCGTTGACCCACTTCGTTCGTCACCTCCTTATCATTCAAACGGACTCTTTGGAAAAAGCCTTCGGAATGAGCCTTCGCACCTTTCAGCGACGCAAGGACGCTCCGGACAAGCCGCTCAGCCAGGAGCAAAGTGGGCGGACCTGGAAGTTTGCCGAAATCCTGGCGAAGGCCACCGACGTGTTCGGTTCGCAGGAAGAAGCCGAGCAGTGGCTCGAGCGTCCGGCCATCGGTCTTGACCAGCGTCGTCCGATCGACCTGCTTGCCACTCCGGCCGGCATCGAGCTCGTTGAACAGTACCTCACACGCCTCGCATACGGCGTCTATGCATGACGCCTTCTGTAGGGCCATTTGGAGGTGGCAAGCTCATCGCTTGGCGCCTCGATCAGGCGCGCTTTGCGTCGGCTTGGGATAGTGGCGAAGGCGCATTCCAGGTTGGCGGCCGGTGGAACAGCAAAGGCGTTCGCGTTGTGTATTGCGCGCTTGATCCAGCGACCGCGATACTCGAAGTGGCGGTTCACAAAGGCTTCAAAGCACTCGACACTCTCCCGCACGTGTTGACCGCGCTTCATATCGCCGACGTGTCTGACATTCATATTGTTCGCCCTGCCGACGTTCCGAACGCCAATTGGCTGCGACCGGGCATCCCAGGCGCAGGCCAGCAGGCGTTCGGGGATGCGCTCCTGGCCAAGCACAAATTCGTCGTGATCCCAAGTGTGGTGTCCAATCACAGCTGGAATCTGATCTTCGACCCGACCAGGGCGAAAGGCGCGTACCAGCAGCATCTTCAGGAAGCGTTCGCGCTAGATACGCGCCTTCATCCTTCGACATCACCGCCCTAATTCTTCGCCATAGCAGTACGATCTGGCCTGACCGACCAAGCGACTCCAATGGAACCCTAATTCTGGCTACCTGACTCCGATGGAACCAGAATAGACTCCGAAGGAGCCATAATCCCCCGACTGAAATTAATGGCTTTTCTCGCTCCGAGACTCAGATCGAACGCGAAACGACACAAGCTGTCGTTTGCCGTTCGATCTGAGTCTTTCTGCTTCAATCGGAGTCTACCGCCCCTGCGGGTGGCCGCGGGCACACAAGGCGGTCCCGCCGCCGTGCCCCGCGGCTGACATTAGGACCAGATCAAGACTTCCTCTCATCAGCCGCATCCCGCCAGGTCGGGACCGCGCCTCAAGCAAGCTTTTTTGCCGTGGCGCCAGTAGCGCGCTTACCGCGCGGGCGGCTATTTGCCGACGAGCCAACCGTCCGACTTCTCGGTACAAGAGCTAGCTTGTAGCCAAGAACGACCGTCGCCTTGCTCAGCGTCTCGAGCGTTGGATTGCCGCCCGCGCGAAACGTCTTGTAGATCGCTTCGCGGCTCAGTCCAGTTTCGCGAGAGAATTTTGAAACTCCCCGAGCCTTAGCTAGATCTCCGATAGCGACTGCAATGAACGAAGGATCGTCGCTATCAAGCGCTGCTTCCAGATAGGCTGCCTGCTGATCAGGCGTCTTCAGATAGTCCTGAACGTCGAACTTGGTTGTCTTAAGTGGCATATCAAACCTCCTTCGCCATCCGCTTGGCGGTCCTGATGTCCTTGTTCTGGTCCACTTCCGAGAGTGGCCGGCACGAAGTCGAGCCGCGCGGATATCTCCGTCGAAGAACTCGGTACCCTGATCGAGATCAAGTACGTTCACGGTCCGTCAGATCAGAAACGCATTTTCGAGGAATACTCGCAGGATCTTGTTCTTTACGCGAAGTGGCCGCACCTGAAGACGCTCGTCTTCCTGATCTACAACTCCGGTGACCTGCGCGACCCTGACGAATTCAGCAAGTTAGGCGGCATGCAGGAAGTCGCTGGGCGCCGCTTCAGCGTTGAAGTTGTGCTGGCGTAGATCTTGGGTCCTTTCGCTGTGAACTACTGCCAGGATGCTTGATTTCTAAGGCCAAAAGATCGCATCCATGCCCGGCCGCGTTGGCTCCTCAGAGACGACCTGCTCGGCCCAGCTATCAAGGAAAGTAGCGGACTTCCGAAAGAGCGATGCGCGTCCGGACTCGTGGAGCATGATCTGCTTCAACATTTGTCCGGCGATTGAATCCTTGAATGCCACCTGATAGCCCAGGCTCTCCAGGTTGTGGAGGCCGAATTCGTGCGCCAGAAGCCGCACGTCGTCGGCGTGAAGGTGCCCGAGAAACATTCGGGGCTCGCGGGCGGTGTCGTGGCAGACGGCCCAGCCCGGTGGTCCTGAGATCATTCCGGGCCGCTGCCAGCCTTTCTCGGCATAGCAGAGACACGGCAGGGCGAATGCCCGGCCGATCAGGTCAACGCTTGACTCCCTGCGGCTGGAATTCTCCATCTCCAGTACGACGCGCCCCGTCTCCACTACGGCCCGGAACGTAACGCCGGCGACTTCCTGCTCATGGAACACAAACTTTGTCGCTGGTTGCTTCATGGCTTCCTCGATCGGTGATCAGGTCAATTTCGCAGGTGTCGGAGGACGCAAGAGCGTGATTAGACCCCCCTGACTTTTTTCGAGCTCAAAAATCGACGAAAAAAAATCGAGGGAAATTCGTTAGTGCTGTCAGGAGGATCTAGGATCGAGTCGTTTTCAAAACGAAATCGAGTCGTTCTTAAAGCGGAAATCGAGTCGTTTTCAAAGTGTCCGCACAGAAGGGCGAAGCGTGGTGGGCCCGGCAGGACTCGAACCTGCAACCAGACCGTTATGAGCGGCAGACTATCGATCACCTTCGTTGATTTTGCTGCGGTTTCGCCTGTGTTCGATCGCGTTTGTTGCGTTTCGATGAGGTCGTTTCTGGTGCGAAACTGGTGCGGTTGCCAGTTCGCGGTTCGGAGGTGAGTGGCTCAATAGTCTCACCTTCTTCAAGCGCTTTGCCGTCGTCCTCTCAAGGCTGAAACAGGGGTTCGATTCCCCTAGGGAGCGCCAGCAAATTCAGGCACTTAGTTGCCCGCTAGCCGCGTTCGTTGAATATTGGTTGAATAAGACGCTGGTGAACAGCAGCGAACGCGTGCGGAATTTGCTCCCAATATTGGCAAACCAACCTCGGCGCGATGCCTCACTGTGGCTGGCGCATTCGCGAAAAATCTCTCCGTTGCCCTTGGTGTCCGGAAATATCCAAACCGCCGCTGACGTGCGCTGTCGTACGCCAGCGCCCTCGGATGTTCGCATTGACGTTGCTCGTCGCACAGCCAACTCTCATATCAAGCTCTGTGCGAATAGGAGGGCCACGTGAGATACAATCGACGAGAGAAAACTGGCGCACAACAGTCACAAGTCAGTCTATCTCCTCCGAAAGCCACAGAACTGAACGCGTCGCCATTCGCCCAGCGGCTCACCTGCACGATTGACGATGCATGCGAAGTGACCGGTCTGGGACGCACGAAGCTTTACGAGTTGATAGGTGCTGGGCGTATCGTCACGACAACGATCGGACGTCGATGGTTAGTAGTGGTGCGCTCACTTCTGGCGCTCCTTGAAACCAACATGTTGAACTAATCGATGTGCGATTTAAGGGAGCAACCCACTTTCAACGCGCTATTCTCTGTCACTCATTTCGATGACACGGCTCAGCCAGTCGAACTCGTCCGCTCACTACCGCATCATCGCGCTCCTGTCAGAATTCGGCAGCATGGGTAAATCGGCCGCGTCTGCTGAGAGAAGCACGCATCGGACCAGGATATAGAGCCAACTGATGGAGAGTTGCGCCTCAATGCGGCTGTGCTAGTACGCCCACTCTCGAATCGAGGAGCTAAAAGTGGCGAAGAAGGCAAAGAAGACGGCTACGAAGAAGAAACCTGTG
The DNA here is from genome assembly GCF_029714425.1 of Bradyrhizobium sp. CB2312. Classification (NCBI taxonomy): domain Bacteria; kingdom Pseudomonadati; phylum Pseudomonadota; class Alphaproteobacteria; order Hyphomicrobiales; family Nitrobacteraceae; genus Bradyrhizobium; species Bradyrhizobium sp. CB2312. The sequence continues at coordinate 1,896,824 of NZ_CP121668.1, forward strand.
CGTCGCGAATACACAAAGGCCGACGTGAAGGAGCTGCGCGCTCATTCAAAAGCGAAGACTCCGGTTGCAAAAATTGCGAAGCTCACAAAGCGCTCCGAAGGCTCACTCCGCCAAAAGGCGCTCAAGCTGGGAATTCGGCTTGGTCACCAGCGCTAGGAGCGGCTTCATGACGCTCTTCAATCGAGTGTTCTCGACCAAAACGTTGTTGCAAATCATCTGCGTTCTCGTTGCTGTCGTCGCAATGAAGTTGTTGAGCGCTCATTATGACTTCAGCTGGGCAGCCGCAGCTGGCGGTTGACTAAAAGAACACCCTAGAAGGTTAAGCAGAAAAGAAGCCCACCTAGTGGTGAGCAATCAAGCGGCGTTCAACGTACGAAGTTTCGCCTTCAGAGCCGCAGGGTGAAGGAGACTAGTCAGAATCTAGTGGGGGCGATTGGCGCCTCTCTATGCGCGGATGGCGAAGACCTTGCCGGTTCCGTGTGTGTCAACGTCGACAAAACCATCCTGCATGAATTGCACGCAATCCGTGAGAAATGAGTCCAAGACCGCGGCAATTTCTGTCGGCGTAAAATGAAAGAGGCTGCGCTTGCTCTGGGTGTCCGACGCGACCAGAAGCCCGTCCGGCAAATAGGCACTTCCTGACAATACCGCGATGACGCGGGCGTGCAGCATCTTGTCGGAAATGACCTTGGGCGTCCGGCGCTCCGGATGGCGCGCTCTCATGTCGTAGTTGTTGAAGATTTCCGAAGCCGTATGGATCAAGAACGGCTCGCGCCATTCCACATCTGCCTTGACGGAAATTTCGTGGACATCGAGCTCCGAGTCGCGAAATCGATCGGTTACGAGCCGGCGCTCGATCAGCCGCCGCATGCAAACGGCGGCGACGCCGATTGCTCGCTCGAGCATGTGAAGTGGATTATGTTCCGTGTCGATATCGGTCAACACCTCTTCAAGGTGTTGCAGTATGCGGCGTCGTTGCTCGGACAATTCGTTCTTCCACGTATAGGATTGCCAGTCCGACGAGCTTACGCAGCCAAGCTTTCGCGCTTCCACGAAGCTTTCGGGAAGATCACCTTCATTCATTAGTAGTCAGTGCCTCCCTGGCTATACGTTCTCTCGCCGCTTTCTGCCGCGCGAAGTATGTCGCAACGATCCTTTCCAGCGGCCGGTTCCGTCGTGTTTGTCGGCACGCTGCCGTCTCAAAGTTAAGGTTGACGAGACAACCGCAAAAGCTCTTAAACGCTTGGCAAGCTCAACCGGCAAGCCCCAAACTGGCAACAGCGCATGTCTGACAAAGACGTCCACAAGCTATACGAGGGCTTCGACCCCGAAACTCTGGATGCGGTTGACGTAACGCTTTGCGCGGACTGCGCCAAGCATCCAAGCCTGAAGCGTTTCGTTGAGCTGCACGCGGTCGAGGGGCCGGTCTGCGGAGTCTGCCAGGAGACCGGTTATCCCTATGCGGCGTGCGCGCCCGAGCGCAAGCGGGAACTTACCAATCTGATCAGCGCGCTTATTCGATTTTACTACAACGAATATGAGTACAACCATCATTGGGGCGGTGATTACGGGCCAGAAAGCCTCTTGGTGAATCCCAATCCGATTTTGGAAGATTCGTCCTCGACGGCACGAACCCGGATGCCCGATCGCAGCATTGAATTCTTGTACGCGCTACTTTCAGCGGAGCCGTACCCTCCTGTGGATGAGGGCATCTCCATCTACGCTGGGCACGACGATGACGTGCGGGGCATGAATTTCGCCCTGAAGGAAGAGGTAAGTCCGATCCTCAGGTCGTACGTCGCTCGGCTTGCCAGGCAGAACCATTTCGATATTGAGCCAGACTTGCTGGGTTTTCTGGATGAGTTTTCCGATCGCGTGACACGTGTCGTGGCGGGCGGCACCAAATTCTTCCGTGCGCGGATTGGCGTCGAAGCGAAGTTTGCAGATCACTCTGATTTTGGCTGGCGACGCTCGATTGTGCGACAACCCTATACCGGGACATCGTTGGGGGCGCCTCCGCCCCCGCGCGCCTCCGGGGGAAGGTTAAATCGCGCAGGCGTTTCCTTTCTGTATCTTGCCTCCGACGCCGCGACCGCAGCGGCTGAGGTTCGGCCGCATCCTGGACATTTCCTTTCGATCGGCGAGTTCGAATGCCGGGAGGACATCAAGATCGCATCACTCGATGCCGACATCATGCAATTCGCCGGGAACGAGCGCGAGCTTGAGCTATTTCACTTTCTCTACTCCGCGGACCAATTAATGGCCACGCCTGTCCTCCCCGAGAAGACGGCGCGCTATTCGATCACCCAGTTGATCGCGGATTGTCTCCGGCAGAAAGGTTTCGATGGTGTGTCCTTCAAAAGCAGCATTAGCGCCGGACAGAATCTTTGCGTATTCAAACCAGAGCTCTTCGTACCTGTGGAAGGCAACGGGATCGTGCAACAGGTAAAGTCATTGGTGTACGAGCTTGCGGCGATCCCAACGATCCTTCAACCAAACACAGATCACATCCGGCTGGATGAGTGAGAGGGGCTCCCTCCCGTGATCCCGCATAGCCAGGGCTGGCAGGGTTCGTAGGCCACTGTAGATCGCTGTCAGGCGCGGCGAGGGGCGAGGGTGCTGCCAGCGGATGACGCACGCGAGCGAAGCTGCAGCTTCACAATGGCAGTTCGCCGTTCGCATGCGTTCCGATCCACACCATTTGCTCTGCCGCGGGTCGTCGCCGTCCCGGCTTCGTGTTGGGCGCCCTTTCGCGCAAACCGTGAGGGCAGCTAATCGATGATGGCCACCAACGAAATGAAGCTGACCACCATCGCGCGTCGCCAGTGCCGGGTTGGCGCACGCTCCCTTTTCGAGAAGATATTGGAACGGGCGACGGTACTGCCCTTTTTCGACATCACTCGCAGTGTCCGCATAGATAGGTCAGAGACAGCTGCTATCCACAGCGGTCCGTACCGAGGGGTTCTGAATTAATCGCCGCACCCCTGTGACCGATTTACGGCAAATCGCCAGCAGGATTGGCCTAGGGCTGCCTGGCGAGCCTCCGTGCCGCATTGACTCCGGAAAATCTCCTCGAATCAGGGAATTGGACCTATCGAACTTGGCGACAGTCCGTCGAATCGGCTAGTTTTGCACCCCTCATACAGTACTTGTGCACTGGCGTTGCGTCTGCTTCCGAACCCGGAGCATGCAATGGCGAGGAATACCAAGGCTGAGCGTAAATTGGCGGAAGCGCTCGAGTTTCGCGCAAGCGCGAAAGCTCTTCTGCACGACCGATATAACGACTGGAACGACTGGGAATTTGAGTGGCTCACCGACGAAGTGCGGCGGTCCCCGGACTATGTCTACACCGAGAAAGAGTGGGCCGTATTGAAGCGGCTTCAACACTATTCCCTCTCGTTCGCGGATTATGCCGGCTACTCGGTCCCAGAGATGAGCGCAATTGCGTATGTCAGCCGCTTCGACTTTCAAGAGCACGAGCAGGAATTCGCCGAGAAAGTTCATCGCTGGGGTGCGACGCATCTCAAGCGACGCCAGATCCGTTTCCTTGCGAGCTTGTGTCGTCGATTCGAAAACATCGGATATGATCCTTTGCCGGACCATGAGCTGCTCGAGGAGCCCGAGGCTGTTGAAAAGGCGCCCCTGTCCTCGGCGGCGTAAACCGATGGCCCAATACGATTCGTTCGGTGGTACGCGCATTCGTTGCTTTAGGCTAAGTCCAAAAGCAACTAACCGCGACACGAACGATCCGGGACAGCGTCGTCCTGATCACTTTCTCAGGCGACGTAAGAGCTTGACAGCATCCCTCATGGACGACCTTCAAGCCACGCTATCTCGCCAAGCGTGAGAAATACGATCAAGCCTCTTTCTGCTCCCGTCGCCACCACATAATCGCGCAGCTGTCCGGCGTACGCATTTCGCGTGGCTGCGGATGGATTGACGTCCGATTTCCAGTCTATTGCCACCTCGATCCGCTCGCCTCGAATCGCGAGTGCGTCCGCACGGCCTGCGACCAAATACCCTGCAGATGCCGCCCAGACGGGCACCTCCGGGACAAGAAACGATCGCAATGCCGCGATCTCGGGCAGGGCGAGCGCGCGCAACGCACACCGCGCCATTTCGTCCGAATCCGGAAGTTGCTGCCGACCGTCCGCCTCCGCCTGCAACTGAAGGAGTAGAACCTGTGCGCGCGAAAGCGCGGCCTCCTGGTCTTCCTCCAATTCTCCCGTCAAAAATTCCTCCATGAGCTTATGAAGGACAACCCCGCGCAATGCCCCAGCACCCACGACTTCCCTTTGCTCGGCAAGCGTGTCAGAGACCACCACCGCGTCCAGCGTATCGTCGAGACGATCCTGATCGTGGTCGCTCGGACGGCGCCAGACGATCGGTGGCGCGCTATCCCTCACCTTTTTCTGTTCCAACGCAAACACGTCCGCCGATTGTTCGTTGCTGAATGTCGCCGGCTGCCGGACATCGGAGATCGAAAGGTTCGAGAGCTCAAGTTCGGGAATGTCCCGTTGGAGGAGGTCGATCGAACTAAACCACGTGCTTTTCGAAGCCTGCGGGATATGTGGGAGGATCAGCAGGTCGCGTGCACGCGTGGATGCGACGTACCAGATTCGCTCGCGTTGATTGGCGTCTTCCCGGCTTTCTTCCGCGCGTGCGACCGCCAGATCCGGCGACGCCACCCCTCCGACCATCCAGTGCAGCGTGTTGTCGGACTGGCGATGCACAAACTGATCCGGCCGATAGAGTTCCGTCGTTGAGTTGATCGGGATCACGACCGGCCACTCGAGACCTTTTGCCGTATGGATGGTCATGATCTCGATCGCGTGCTCGGCGGCATCGATGCGGCCCTCTGGCGCGCGCACATTACGTTCCCAGTCCGCCTGCAGGCTCCGGACAAATGTAGGAAGCCCCGAGACCCCATAGCTGCGTGCCCGTTCGATAAGGGCGTCCAGATTGGCGAGCGCGCGCGCGTTGCGATTGCCGTGACGGGCCGCCATGATCACGCGGACGTTCAGCCGTTCGACCGCCTCCGCCAGGATCTGGCTCGGCGTCGTGATTGCCGCTCTTCGCCTTAGCTCCTGCAAGATCACGAGGACTGATCGGGCGACCGGATGCCGAACCAAAGCGGGATCGGTTCTCACGTTGAAAAACTCCGGACGTTCCCCACCCCCCGGCAGGGAAGCGGTGATGTCGAGGAGTTCCTGGTCACTCAGCCCGACCAGTGGCCCGCGCATAAGGGCGCCGAACGCGAGCGTATCCGAGGAATCCGCGAGCACGCGAAGGAGCGCGAAAACATCCTGCGTCTCCTGCCGCCGCATCAGTGTTTGACCCGCTTGCGACGATACGGCCAAGCCGCGCTGCTCGAGCGCGCGCTCATAACGCCAGAGCTCCCGGTGTCCGGGCGTCAGAAGGGCTATATCCCCGGGACGGAGGGGACTGAAGGTGTTGTCCGCGCGTCTGATCATCACGTTTCCGATCAAGCGGGAACAGATGTCCGCAACCTTTGAAGCTTCGGCCTCACGGAACATCTCGGCGTAGATGCGTCCTTCGGTGGCCACCTGGACCGTGAACCGCGTCACGCACGGCACGGGGTACGAATGATCTGGAATGGTCGGCGCAAGTGCGACATATTTGGGCTGGCCCGGCTGTGCGAACACCGGCGCGAAGCAGGAATTGACGTGGTCAATGATGGCCTGCTGGGATCGGAAGTTTGCCGTTACCTCAATGACGGCGCCGCCCTCCTGCGCGCTGATAAGCTGGCGACAAAGCTCATAGGCCTCGATGTCCGCGCCCCGGAAGCGATAGATCGCCTGCTTCGGATCCCCGACCAGAAAGAGAGAGCCTGGCCGCAAGCGGCTGTCTTCCCAGCGTGCCGGACGATCATCAGTCGCGGCGATAGAGAACAGGATCTCGTTTTGGACGCGGTCGGTGTCCTGGAATTCGTCGACCAGAATATACTTGTATCGCTGTCCGATCGCGCGGCGAACCTCCTCATAACCCCGGACCAAAGACCGCACATGCAGGAGCAGGTCGTCGAAGTCGAGGACGGCTGCGGCGCGCTTTCGGGCCTGGTAACTTTCGAGTAGCAGATCGAGCGAGGACGACAGCGTACAGACAAGCGAGGCGGCAATGTGCCCGATCAGTTCGTTCCAGGCGTCATCGACCGCCTGATAATGGTAGAGCGCCATCTCGCTGGCGTGCTCACCGGGATAAGCACCAAAGAGCTCCGCTGACTCTTCATACGTCCTGAGCTGCAGGCCCTTTCTGAACAGGCGGCAAGAACCGCCCCCGCAGAGTTGCCACAGTGCCGCGAAGTTCGGGCGGCTCTCCAATACGCGATCATATCGTGTCGCAAGCCGACGCAGCTCTTGGGCGATGCCACGCGCGTGCTTGTCATTGGCAGTGCTTGCTTCCCACCTGCCAAAATCATCGACGGCCTGCACAAACACGATATCGGGCCGCGCGTCCTCCGGCGGCAATATTGGTGCGGCTTCCGGGTGCTTCCGCCGCAGCAAGGCAAGCTCGGAAACGAGGTCGACGACTTTCAGCGGAATCTGCTCCGCGAGAACCACGATGGGGTCGTCTTCGATCGCGTCCGCGGCGAGCCTGCGCGAAAACCATGCAGACAGCTCGCCAAGGAATAGCGAGCTCGCTACGGTTTCGTCCACGATGCGGGCGCCGGGATCAAGGCCAGCCTGGACGCCATGGCTGCGAATGACGGCCTGGCAGAATCCATGGATCGTCGTCGCGGTGAGTTCGTCCAGCCCCGGGGCCGCCGCAGAGAGCGCCGCGCGCTGGGCAGCCGAGAGGCCGTCAGGAAGCACGGGTTTGATGAAGTCGGGTATGTCACCTGCGAGAAGCCGGTCCACGGTCTCCTTTATGCGGCGCGCGAGCTGGCTTGCTGCGAGCTCGGTGAAGGTGATCGCGGCAAGATCCGCAGGGGAGTAACCACTCGCCAGCATCATGGCGACGCGACCGGCCATCAGCGAGGTCTTCCCCGTTCCCGCGGCGGCCTCGACCAGCAAGATCGAAGTGAAGTCGGTCATCGCGCGACGGCGACTGTCTTGGTCGATCAGCGTCATTTGGACGAATACCAGAGCTTGCCAAGTTTCTGGCTGGCTGCACGGAAGTCGGTGGCCTTGCGACGGAGATAGCTTTCACGGTCCGCCGGCAGCGCAAGACGCATATCATCGTAGACCGCGTCCTGCTCCGAGCGCGGCGCAATCCGCCCGCTTCGTAGGATTTGCACGGCCGCGACCAGATAGGTGTTGGCCTCCGCGACTGCAGCATCAAGCTCGTCGCCCTTCAATTCGAACCTGGCCGGCTCGTCGGCGAGATAGATCAGCCTTGTGACGATAGTTCTGATCTCGGGGAGCAAAATCCTGACGGCCATCGCATAGAGCACGCGCTGGAGCTCACGCCCTTGTCCGAGCGCAATGCGCTGGCTCTTCGGCGGCGGTTTGATGCTCTTGTAGTCGGTGATCTGCGCACCATCGCCGGAGGCGCGGATGTCGAGCCGATCTATCCGACCACCAAACACAAGACCCGCTTGCTCGATCGGAACCTTGACTGTCTCATCCCAAGGCCATTCGCCGCCTGTTCGCATCTCCTGGCCGAACGGGACTTCGCTCCAGCTCCTCGTATCAGCCCTGGTCGAATCGTCGCAGGCAAGGCCCTTGGCCGTGCGGCGAGCGGCTTCCTTCACGGTATGTTGCCAGAGGATGGCTGGCGGCACCGACCGCTGTAGCGGCCAGGACGCCAGAACCTTGCTGGATGCTGCCGCAATGGCGGCCTCGATTTCGTCCGCGTTGGCGCGCGCGAAGCCCAGCCTTGGCTCAAGCCGTATTATCGCGCCGGCAATGAGCTCGTGCACCAGTTCGCCAAAGGCTATCGGATCAAGCTGAAGCGGCTCGCCCTCCAGGCGGATGGAGCGCCATCCCAGCGCGTAGCGCCAGACGTAGCCGAGCGGGTCCCGCAGGAGCCGCTGAAGCGACGTCGTCGATTGGGTCCGGGCGAGAGCGGCCAGGATCGCGGGATGGTCGGCTGCCACCGAACCGTCGTGGCGTGTCAGCGTCTCGTCCCGCTGCCAGGCGCGCCAGCATGATTGGCTCTGTCGTACGTGCTCGAGCGCCCCCGCATCGCGCGGCCGCGCCAGAAGCCGGTCCGCTTCGCTGAACGCATGCTCGGGGATGCGGTCGCGCTTGTGGACCAGCTCGTTCGCGGGATAGAGCGCGCTTGGTGACAGGATGCTCCCCTTTGCATTGCGCTGTGGCCGCGAGACGATCAAGTGCTCGCGGGTCCCACTGCAGATGACCTCGAAGTGCCGGCGGTCGCGATCTGCTGTCGTCAATCCATGCAGCATCTGGCGGTCGAGAAGATGGTGGGGGATCAGAGGATCATCATTCTCGAGCCGAGGCCAGGATCGGCTGGTCAGGCCAAGGAGTCGCGTGAACGGTCGCGGGCTCGCAGCGAGATGCGAAGCAGGGCACCACACAACGCTGTTCGCCGGGTCCCGGCCATCGCGCACCCGCATCGCCTGCAACGAAAGCGAAACGGAGTGAGGTGGTGCGCTCCGCAAGGCTTCGTTCCACATGGCGAGGCTCGCGCCGCTGAGCAGAAGCCGGCCGGCTTCGTGGCCGGCCTCAGGGCCGCGCGCGAGAAGCTCGAGAATCGGAAGCAAGGCATCTTCGGCAGCCATGTCGTCCGCGCGATGGGATCTCGCCGCGATGAGCGCCTCGCGCCACTGTTCAAGCGTCCTCAGGCCCGCGCCGCGCGATATGCCGGCAAACCAGTCTTTCGGAAGGGTGCCCGCGAAGGGCCGTGGCGGCAGCCGTCTGATGAGACGCCAAATCCGCTCCTGGCTGAGACCGGTGGTCAGAACGTCAGCCAAGGCGGCACAGGCTTGCCCATCCGGCGTGCTCAGCGCCGGTATGCCGTGTGAGAAGTGCAGGGGTAGGCCCGCACTATTTGCATGGGCGAGAAAATGGTCGTCCCAGTCCGTCGTCGACGTCGCCGCAATTCCGATGTCCTCCGCGTTTGCCTTGCCGGAGGACAGCAGCCGACGCACCCAGCGAAGCGCCTCCACCACCTCGGATTTGGGATCTGCGCTTGTCTCGGCCGAGAATGTCGCCTGCGGTGTTACTGGCAGCCGGTGGAGGAAGCCCTTGAACCACGCCTGCTCCTCCGTCGGGCCTGGGATGTTCCAGGAGAGCTCGGTGAATCGCGCAATCTCGTTGAGCAGGGGACGCCAGACGGCATCGATCTCAACGATCCCATCAAGCGTGACCGGCCCGAGCAATGAGCTGGAAAAATTAGCCCGCGCTAATGCAGCGTCGCGAAGATCGCGGGGCAGCATCCTGGAGGCGGGAAGGCGTTCTCTGATGCGTGTTTCGAGGAGACAGAGATCCGCGAAGCGGCCGACGTGCGGCAAGGACGAAAGATCGATATCGGCGCGCCAGATCGCGATGAGCGACTGAAGGACCGCGCGGGGCATCCCCGGCAGGCTCGATACACGGCCGAGGTCACGGAAGCCGCCCGCCGCCAGCGCCGCCTGAATGGCGGGATAGAGAATGTCGGTCGCGATGGGCGCCACGAATCCGCCGGCAAGACGGGCGGCAAGGAGTGGCAGTGTGATGATTTCACGGCCGGTGCTTCCTTCGCGCGCCGCCTTTAGGCGCTGCATCCGTATCGCAAGCGGTCCGTCGACCACGAGAGTTGATCGCCGGATCATCGCCTAGAACACTCGCACTGGCACCGGGGCGTTGTATAGGCGCAGCCAGTAGCCCAGGGTCAACGCCTCATGGCGATTGAAGAACGTTTCGAAATCGAAAACATGCCGATCGCCATTGAGGTCCGTGAGCAGCACCTCGCTGCGGCCAAGACTGCCGCCGCGCTGCGAACCGCAATAGCCGACGATCGTCGCGAACAGGTCGGTCTCGCGCATGGTGCCGAACCGCTGACGGAAAGGCGGCGATTCAACGCAATATCGGCATGGGTTCGCAGCATCGAAATCGGCCTTGCGGCGTGAGCGATGAGGATGCCCGGTGACGAGAGCTACGATTGGCCGGCCGCCATGGCCTTCTTCGACAAAGCGCCAGAGCGTGGAGGTCATGGTGTTGCCGAACCCCTTGCTCAGGCTCTTGACGTAGGCAAGGCTCGGAACCGAAGCCGTAGCCTCTTCCACAAAGCGGCGCGCGAGAAAAAGCAGCTGGCCGGCGGCGTAGTTCGCCTCCGCCTCCATGATCTGATGACATGCGGGCGTGAGCGTCTGCTCGGTGTCGCCTAACATCATGCCGATGTGCCAAGGGATCATGTCGTGGCCGATCTCGTGGGCCTCGTTCCAGCGGTGCTTGAGGATGGGTAGATCCCGGTCGAGCAGGATCCGCTTCTGGTCGGGCAGATAGAGCGCTTTCAGGCTGAGACTCTTGACCGCATCGCGCAGGATGGTCGGGCGCAATAGAACTTGAAGGCCGGCGACCTTCATCCGCGAGAAGGTTTCGCGCAGAAGACTGTCGTCGGTGGTCGAGTAATAGCCGCGGTCTAGCTTCAACAGGTCCCGAACCAGGCGCAGATCGACCGGCGGCTCGGGGTTGCCAAGGCCCCGCAGGACCTTGTCAACCTGTCCGTCGATGTCGGCGATCGTCCGATCTTTGAGGCTGACGTTTTTCACTTCACTCGTTTGGGATCCTGCTCGCTCAAGACAGCGACGAACGCTTCAAGTGCGGAATTCTCTTCCGGCGTGAGCTTGTGCACGGCCTCGGAGCGCGCAGCAAATCGCACAGCTTCTCGCCGGAAGCCGGCATCATTCGCCGCGGCGAGACCTGCGAGCTGCATCAAGCGCCGCTGCGACACCTCGAAGGTCTGCGCCAGTTTGAAGACCGTTCGTGGCTCCGGAACATAGTGGACGTCGTCCTCGATCACGAGGAGCTCGCTGGCGTCAAGGTCGGCGACCTCGGCCAGCCGTTCCATCGAAAAGCCGCGGCGACGTCGCATCAAGTTCACGAATTTGCCGAACGCGATGCGGGTTTCCTCGACGGCAGCAGTCTGTGCGGTGGTGGCCGGCCGCTCCTCCGGCACCGGGTCGAACGCGAGCAAGCCGGCGCCGATGACGGCATCGCCTTCACGACGTGCCCGAGCCATCCACCACTCTTTGCTTCGTTCAAGTTTCATCGTTCTCCTCCTTTTCGAAGAACGCGCGAGCTTGCTCGCTAGTCATCTCGAAATATCTTAAATTCTGGTACGCTGCATCCTGCCCCAGATCGGTCATCCCGATCTTGCGGTAGAAGTTATCCGCTTGGGGCAGCGAATGCAGCCCCAGACGTCCCTTGAAGCCCTCGTCCTCGCTGAGCGCGACTGCTGCCGTGATCAGGGCTGAACCGACGCCGCGCAGGCGCGGAGCGTTCCCGAGGTCTGGCCGGTTCCAGGGAGCGACCTCGAGGTAATCGAGATAAACGAGCGGCTTGCCGCGCTGGTTGGCCTCCCGTGCCGCCTTTGTCAGATCGACCTGTGCCATGCCTTGCGTCTCGCCGAGCGCGACAATGCTGAATCCGCGGAAGGCCAGCAGTCCCTGCACGCGGGCCGTCTTCTTGCTCCAATCCCAGTGCCAGCTTTGCGGCCACTGATCGAACGGTACGCCCTTGCGCACAAGCTCCTGAAGTATGGTCAAGAGGGCTGGTCGCCACTTTGTCTGCCAGTCGTCGAGCTGCGCCTGCTCGATTGCATCGCGCAGCTCGGCTTCGACATCTGCACCGGTCGCGACATCGAGAAGATAGATTTTCGAGACATCGACCGTCATAGAAGCATCAACTCCGCCTTCTCCTTCGTCGCGTCGTTCTCGAACAAGAGCTTTTCGCCCTTTTCGACCCGAGCATCGATCGTTTGATAGAGGCGCAAGGCCTGCCGGAGCACGGCAGTCTTGGTGATGTCCTTCCGGGCCGACAATTCGTCCAGAACCCGCATCTCGGCGTCGGTGAGGTTCAGCGTCATCGTTCGCTTCGCCGTCATCTCATCCTCCGTCGTTGTGCGCAGCATATAGAGAATCAATGGATTTTGTCAATGCGAAATAGCTGTATTTTCACCCCTTGAATAGCTAAAATTTGGCTATTATATCCTGGTCTCAACGCCGCCGCCCCTGGGCCGCCGGCCAAAATGGAGCAGGATATGGGACGGCAACACGTCGGCCATGACGAGATCGCCACCTTTGCGCAGGACAAGGTGAACCTGCCCAAAGAGACGGCGGATGAGTACCGGGCTCAAGCCCGGCGGCTTCGCGAGAAGCTCGAAGGTTATCTGTCCGAGCATCCGGACTTCACGCTGAAGAAGATGCTTCTCTCGGGCAGCCTGGCGAAAGGCACGGCGCTTCGGTCCCTCAACGACATCGACATCGCCTGCTACATCAGCGGCGCCGACGCGCCGAAGGACGTGCAGGCGCTGCTCAACTATCTCGCCGAGCGACTGCGCAAGGCCTTCCCCAACTTCAACCCCGACCAGGTCCAGCCGCAGACCTATTCCGTCACCGTCTCCTTCCGGGGGACGGGCCTCGATGTCGACGTCGTGCCGATCCTCTATGACGGCGACCCCAAATGGTACGGCAATCTCGTCAGCCAGGACGACGGCTCATTCCTGAAGACGAGCATTCCGCTGCATCTGGATTTCGCCGCCAAGCGGAAGCGCGCCCAGGAGAAGCATTTCGCGCAAGTCGTCCGGCTGGTGAAGTTCTGGGCGCGGCGCATGAAGCAGGAGCGGGACGGCTTCCGCTTCAAATCCTTCATGATCGAGATGATCTTGGCCAAGCTCTGCGATGATGGCCTGGATTTCGCCGACTATCCGGAGGCGCTCCAGCATTTCTTCACTTATGTCGCCCGCACCGACATGCGCTCGAAAATCGTCTTCAGTGATTACTATCCGGCCTCCTCGGTCGGCGCATTCACCGACACGGTGCAGATCATCGACCCCGTGAACGCCACCAACAACGTCGCCCGCCTCTACACGACGGCGAACGCGGGGGCGATCGTCGATGCCGCGCTTGACGCCGGCGATGCGGTCGATGCGGCGCTTGCCGCCCCCAACAAGCAACTGACCGTCGCCTATTGGCAGAAGGTCTTCGGCTCCTCCTTCCAGGCGTGAGGTCAAAATGTCCTACAGCTACAGCTTCACCGAAAGCACGACCTTCACGGTCACCCACGCGCGGCACATGGCCGCCAAGGTCGCGACCGATCTGAAGCGCATGCAGCGCTTCTACGGCAGCCCTTCCGACAAGAGCATCGCCGAATTCGAGGCGGAGGCGACCGAGCTGATCAAGGCTGGCTATCTCGGCACCGTCACCTACGGCTTCCAGAAGGACGGCAAGTGGGTCGAGCCGACACTGCGCTATACCGCGCGGGATCTCGCTGGCGCGGCCGCCAACGACGACGATCCCGGCCGCATCCGGCATAACGCGGACGTCAGCGGCGCAACGTTCAAAAGCTATCTCACCTACAGCGCGGCGTGGCACCAGCTCACGCAGACCCAGCGCGACTTGTTCGAGGCGACATTGCCGATCTCGCGCAGCGGCGCAGCCGAGCCGGGCGTCTCGGGTTATCTCGCAAGCGACCGCACCTATTCGTCCGGGGGCAGAGCTCTCGATCGCGCCATCGTCAGGAGTTTCTGATGAACACCAAGCCGACCCTCGATGAGCTGTTCGAGCGCCGTATCACCTATCCCGACATCGATCCGCAGGCGCGTCTCGCCCGGCTGGTCGGGCTCGACGAGCAGAAGAACCGGCTTGCGAAGATCCTCGGCCTGCTCGTCAATCCGAGTGGCCTCGCCGACTGGGCGAAGAAGCATCATCCGGGTGCCCAGGCTTTGCTCGACGCGGTGCTGCGGCGCCCGCCACTGGTCGTGCTCGCCGGCGACGTCGGCTCAGGCAAGACGGAGCTTGCCGAGACGATCGGAGATGCGGTGGCGCGACAGGAGAAGATCGACATCACGCTGCTGCCGCTCAGCCTGTCCACCCGCGGCCAGGGCCGGGTCGGCGAGATGACGCAGCTGCTCTCGGCCGCGTTCGACTACACGGTGGCGGAGGCGACCAAGCTCAAATCGGCGTCTGGCCGCTCGCGCGGGGCCGTGATCCTGTTGGTCGATGAGGCCGACGCGCTGGCGCAGTCGCGCGAGGCGGCTCAGATGCACCACGAGGACCGCGCCGGCGTGAACGCCTTCATCCGCGGTATCGACCGGATAGCCAATGCGAAGCTGCCGGCGGCCGTCCTGATGTGCACCAACCGCCTCAATGCGCTCGATCCGGCCGTGCGTCGCCGCGCGGCCGACGTGCTGAGCTTCGCTCGACCCGCGGACGAGCAGCGCCGTTTCGTGTTGTCCAGCCGGCTGGAGCCCATCGGCCTCGGCCGCCATCATATCGACGCCCTGGTCTCGGCGACCGGGCCGCAGCGGGGTGGCCGCGACCACGGCTTCACCTTCTCCGACCTGACGCAACGGCTGCTGCCCACGATCGTGCTAGACGCATATCCGACCAGGGCGGTCGATGGTGCGCGCGCGGTGGAGATAGCCCGGTCGATGGTTCCGACGCCCCCCTTCCGCGACGGCGAGCTGCCGAGGTGAGAGCATGACGCAGGCCGTAACCGTCAGGCGCGATGGAGACACCTTCCAGGCGCGGCTGTTCTGGTATCACGCAGCGCGTCTGCTTGACCCGGAGAGCCCAGTCGTGCGTGTGGGCTTCGAGACGGGACCGAAAAGCTTTGACGACATCTGGGTCGAATATGATGCCGCGCGCAGCGCAGTCGACCAATATGGCGACCCGCTGCGGCGCGAGCACATGCAGTGCAAATGGCATGTCACGCCCGACAACTATGGCTACTCCCATTTGGTCGATCCGGAGTTTATCAACGCCAATGCGCGATCGTTGTTGCAACGAGCGCGCGAGGCGCAGCTCGCTTATGCACCCCAAGGCAGCGGCGTAAGGTTCAAACTGGTCACTAACTGGCGCCTCGATCGCAACGACCCGCTGCGCGAAATGGTCGGCACCCGCTCCGGTGCGATGCGGCTCGAGCGGCTATATGGCTCGGTGACCGACAACAGCAAGGCCGGCGCCGTGCGCAAGGCTTGGCGCGAGCATCTCGGCATCGATGAAGCCGAGCTTCGGCTGCTGGCGCGCACGCTCGCCTTTGGCGAGGCGACCGACACTCTCGATGGGCTGCGCGATCAGCTTGACCTGTTGTTTGCCTATGTCGGCCTGCAGCGCATTCCCGCCAACCAGAGCGCGTTCCCCTATGACGATGTCGTCTTCCAGTGGATGGCGCAAGGGCGGCTCGAATTCGACCGCGCTGGCTTCCGCGCCGTCTGCGCCCGGGAAGATCTGCTGGGCGCGGCGCGAGGCGGACCGCGGGTCTTCGGCGTCAAATCCTTCGAGCACGCCTTCGATCGCCTCGAGGAGCGTTGTCATGCCGTGCTGGACATGATCCCGTCCTTTGACGAGCGATATATCCGCAGCGACGCCGACTGGGAAACGAAGCTCTATCCCGCGCTGCGAGGCTTTCTGCTCGCTGCTGCCAAGGACCAGCCGCGCCTGCGGCTTGCGCTTGACGCCCACGTCACGCTGGCCTTCGCCGCCGGCTCCATCATCAACATCAAGTCGGGCCGCCAGGTCGAGCTTGAGCAGCGTAGCACCGGCCGCCGGCTCTGGTCGGCCGATGACGTAATTTCCGATCCGAGCTGGCCGGCCCTCGTCGCGGAAACGGTGGAGCTGAGGGGCGATCAGCCGGATCTCGCCGTCGCGCTTGGCCTGACCCATGACGTTTCGGCCGACGCGCGCCGCTACTGCGAAACCGCGCTTCCAAATGTCGGACGGCTTTTGATCTTGAAGCCGAATTCTGGATCGGGCGCACAATCCGTTACCTGTGGGCGCCACGCTTTCGAACTCGCTGACTCTGCGACCAGCGCGGTTCGGGCCGTGAAGGCCGACGGGATCGGCATGACCCATCTATTCATCGCCGCGCCCAACGCCTTCACGTTCTTTCTCGGCCAGCGCCAGACGGCGCTCGGTCATGTCCGGCTCTACGAGTTCGATTTCGACGGCGGCCGTGGCCGTTCCTACACGGCCGCTTTGACGCTTCCGTTCGCCAAGGCGAACGCATGAGGCAAAACCCAAGAGCGCAGCTGACGCGTGATCCGCTAGGATCCAGCGCCACGCGGCCGTTTCCGTTGCGGGGCGCCACTCGCTTTCGTCTTCAGCTGTGCGATCTCGCCGATCATCTCTTCTATCCGCTTGTGAAGGTCCCGAATTTGCTCCCGATCCTCGCGCCGATGGCGCTCGAAGGTTTCGATTGTCCGTTGTGCAGCGCGAAAGTCGGCTTCCGCATTGCGTAGGGCCGACTGCAGGGAGCCAAAGTTCCGGGCCAAATCGTCCCTCTCGGTCGCAACCTGCTTCATGCAGCGTTCCGTCTCCTCCCGCTTGCTTTGGGCGAGCGCAAGCTTCTCCGACAGCACGAGCCTGCTTTTGTCCAGATCGGTGATGTGGGTCCGAGGACCAGCGTTCTCTTCGCCAATCGTATTGGTTGATGCCGCGGGCACGCCTGCCCAATACTTGGCGAGAAGAAGCAGGATTTCCTGGGAGGCTTCGGCCGTGAGGTGCAGCAACTCACGTTTCAATGCGGGTGGTAGGCGTCCGGCAAGCGCAGGACCTTGCGGCGGCCGCCAGGGCATCCCGGCAAGGACCGTCTTGATCCGTTTGACATTTCCCCCTCCCAGCCGCATCCGGACGCGCATCGGATTGATTTCTTCGCCCCGTGCAATCAATGCTTGCGCAGCCGCCACAATTTCGGAATCGGTATATTTTTGCGGGCGGGGCATAGGTCCAGTCGTCGGTTTGTTTGATTTGTGCTAACTTATTTTACACACGGTTCCCCGCGATGAAAGGGTAGAATGAGCTTTCTTGATGTCATTCCGCACACGTTGTTTCGCCAGCTGTCGTCGCCGGCGCACGTTCGCAACGTAGCGATCCTGGAAGCCATTTTTGAGCAGTTCTTCGACGATTTTGCTTTCGCGCCGAAGAAATCCGAGGTGCTGCAGGTCATTCGCCAGGTCCTCGAGAACCCCGATTTCCGGAGCGTTTCTGACGAAGACGAGCCGAGCTCGACCAGCGAGATTGCCGAGTACGTTATCTATGCGCGATTGCGGGACGACGGCTGGATCATGGAAGTGGCGAACCGAAAGGCCGCCGAGGTCTACATGCCCCGCGAGGCCCACGCTCTGCTTTCCTCGCTGATCACGCTTAAGGAGGAACTCAAGGTCGACATCTCAGCCGAGGCCAGCCTGATCGACAGCGGCATCTTCGCCGCCTATCAGGATCCCGTGGCCAAGGTCATGAACATTGCCAGTGCGCGCCGACAAGCGGTGCAGTTGCGGCGTTCGATCGACGGTGTCCTGACGTCCCTCCATCGGATCGAAAAAAACCTGATGCGGTCCGAAGGCCTCGCTGACCTTCTGGCCAAATTCATGGAACGCTTTGTCGAGAAGATACTACTGGAGAACTACCGCGCGCTGAAGGCGTCCGCCTATAATCCGATGCGCTTCCAGCGCAGTATCCTGACGAACACCGATCTGTTCATCAACGATGAGGGCCAGATTGCGCGAGCCGCCGTTGCGCTTGCGGATCAGGGCATGGTCGCCGACATCGCCGCAGCCGAAACCCAGATCATCCAGGATCTCATGCGCATCCGTGCTGTGTTCGCCGGTCTCGGAGAAAAGCTGGACGTGATCGACCGCTTTTCGCATCGGCTCGAGCGCCGGATTGCCACAACGGTGCGATACCAGGAGACGGCGCGCAACGTGCGCGAGGAGAGATTGCGGGACGCGATCCGCCTCGCGTTTGCCCACTGGAGCGCCGGCAACGACGAATGCGTCACGCCACTAGTTGAAATCCCGGTTCCTTATGCGAACGCCACCCTGGCTCTGGCGAAGAAAGCGCGCGAGCCGGTCGAACCGCAGACGCGCGAGTCGAAGACGGTCGATCCGGCGGACGTCAAGCGTGAGCAGATGATCGACGCCTATGTCGCCGCCATGGACGTTACTCCCCGCGCCGTCGCCGAACGTATGCGGAGGCTGGTGCCGGATGACGGCAGCTTCTTCGATCTCGACCAGTTCGAGCCGGAATCGGCCCGTGACATCGCCATCCTCTACGAAGCACGGTCCGGTGCGCTTGCATCGAACCCCGAATTCGAAGTGCGCACGAGCGCCGCTCGGGCCACAAACAGATTTGTTTCCGGCCCCGGCGTGCTCGTGCGCCGCAGACAAGGCAAAGCATGACCTACTTCTCGCGGTGGGCGACAAGGCAAGCCGCCCAGGACCCTAACTTCAGCGCTGAGCAGCTCACTGAGACGGCCAACCGCCTCCTGCATCGGCAGTTCGTCTCCCGCGGTGATTTCGGCGGAGCTGCGCATTTCGACCGTATCGCGAGCAACCTCGACTATTTCAAAGACCTGTTCGCGAGCTTCGGGTTCAGCTTCGTCTTCAATGACACCTGGGGCTATGCCGGATTCGTCAGCCCGGTCGCCTATGGCAATGCGCGGGTACCGACACAGGAAACCATCGTCCTCCTCTGCCTTCGCATGCTTTACAACGAAGGCGCCGAGAAGGGCTATTTCGTCGACTCGAGCGCGCAGATCCTCGTCGAAGAAGAGGAGATCCAGACCGTCTTTTCCTCCATGGGGTCCCGGACCCTCAAGCCGGGCGAATTGCGATCGATTCTCACGACATTCAAGCGCAAGGGTTTGGTCACGTTCGACCAGAATCATTCGCTGCAAGTGTCCGCCGACATCCACATCCGCCCCACAATCACCGAGGTCGTCGACGATTCTTTCCTGGCTCGCATCGAGGTATGGGCCGGTCAGCCGGTGCGGGCCGCTGAACCTGTCTATCACGAGGATGATGCCGCAGACGATGCCTCCGATAGCGCGACGGAGAGCTCACCATCATGATTCCGGCCTTCGTGTTGTGCAACATCGCCGCCGTCAATTTCTATCTCTATGCCCAGGACTTCCCCATTTCCGGGCGCGGCAATGCAGTCTTTCTCGGTGGCAACGGATCGGGCAAATCCGTTCTGCTCGACGCGATCCAGATCGTCATGACGGGCATGAACCGGCGTTACCTCGATCTCAACAGCCGCGTTTCCGAGGGAGGGCGTAGCACCAGAACCGTGCGCGAGGCCTGTCTTGGCCTGCTCGACGACGGTGAAGGCTATCAGCGCGACGCTTGCCTTACATATATCGCTCTCGGCTTCGAGGCTGTCGACGGATCGCGTCGCTGCACCGCAGGCGTCTGTCTCGAGGCCAAGGCATCTCTCAGTGAAGAGAACGTCCTCGGCCTCTTCATCCTGGAGGGCGAGATACTTGGTTTCGCAGATTTCATCCATCCGAAACCCAGGGGCTTTGAGGAGAAGGCGTGGCCGACCTTCCTGGATGAACAGCGCCGCAAGGGACGAGAGGTCAAGACATTCCAGCGCCAGAAAAATCAGGCCTTTTTGCGGGAGCTTTACGCGATCATCAACGCGAATGCCCGCGGGACCCAACTTGATCCCGATCGTGCGCGGGCCGCGCTGCGCCAGGCGCTGTCCTTTGACATCGCGCAGATCACGAGCGTCACCGACTTCGTCAAGCGCTTCCTGCTTGACGACCTCCCGATCGAGATCGAGACATTTCAGGCGCGCTACAACACATGGCGCGACATGCAGAAGACCATCGAGCGCGTCGAGGCGGAGATCAGGACGGTCGAGACAATCCGAGCGGCATGCGAGCGCGTGATGGAGGATCAATTCAACACGCGCATGTGGAATTACGGTGCTCAGCGCGCGGAATACGATCGTTATGGTGCCTTCATTGCCAAGCAGCGCCAAGAGATCGCCGAGATGCAGGAGAAGCTCGATAGCACGAGATCCTATCAACAGACGCTCGCCGAAGGGATCGAGCAGATCCGGCGCCGACTGGACGCCATTAAGGACCAGATCGACGGAACACCGGCCTTTGAGCAGATCAAGAAAGCGCAGGCTGAGAGGAACACCCAGGACGCCATCCGCAAGGCGGGTGTCATCGAGGCTAAGCCGATCTTCGATGCGCTCAACGCCTTGCGCGAAGCTACGCACAGCCCCGCCTTTCCCACCGGTCTTGCCAAAATCACAGATTTTGCTTCGAGGCTGACGTCCGACCTGGTCGGCGTCCACGATGCCGCTTGGCCGAAATCTCCCAAGCAGATCGCGGCGCTCGTGTCCGCTGTGCCGCAGCTTTCCGATGTCCGGGCCGTGCTCGACGAGCGCCATCAGAACGCCGCCTCGGCCAAGGCGAGCTTGACGAAGGAATTTGACGAGGGCGATCGCATATTGAAGAAGCTGCGGTCGGGCGGCACCTACATGTCGAACGACACGCAGGACTTCCTGGCCGATATGGCGAAGATGCGTGTGCCGGCGCGAAGTCTTTCGGAAGTCGCCGACATCGCTCCTGCGTTTGCCGAATGGCGCGCCATCATCGAATCGATCCTCGGCGACTGGGCCGATGCCCTCATCATCGAGCCGCGTTTCATGGACCAGGCCTACCGCCATTTCGACAGCCACTATAAATCGACCAGAGCCAAGCTGATTCAGTCGGAGAATGTGCTGGCCCAGGACCAGAGTGTCCGCTCCGGTACGTTGGCCGAGGCGGTGGTTGCCGATAACTCATATGCGCGCGCGTTCCTCAACGTGCGGCTCGGCCGTATCATTCGCGCGCGTTCCGCCAATGATATCCGCAAGGGCGATCTCGCCGCATCAGCCGACGGCAAGTACGCCCATGGCCGCGGCATCGAGTATCGCCAGCTCAAGCAGATTCCGCGCCTGGGACAATCGGTCCGCGAGCAGCAGATCGCCCAGCTCAGCGAACAGCAACGCGAGCTCGAGACAAAGTTGCAGACCGCGCGGGACAATGAACGCCGATCATTCGCTGTCCTTGAGGCCATCAAACGCGCAGAGACGATTCTCGTGACCAATCGCGGCGCGGCGGCCCAGCTGCTTGAGACAATCGAATCCGCGGATCGCGAGAGCGAGCGCCAGGTCGTCCTCATTCGCGACCTCGAGGCCGAGTTGCCGCAAGGGGTCATGGAGGAAAAGCGCGAGGTCGAGCAAATGCTCGTTCAATACAAAAAGGAAAGAGACGAAGAGGAGGGGAAGGAAGACGAGCTCATCGACGCCATCGGGCAACGAAAGGGCGCGATGAAGACAAACGCGGATGAACGCAAGAAGGCCGCCGAACGTGCCTGCGAGGCGTTCCCGCCATTCGACCGGCGCTGGCAGCGGCACGATCCCGCGATTGGCCTAGAGGCGTTCGCCCGGCGCGCTCGCGCTGCCTATGTGCAGGAGCGCGCCACACGCGGGCATCCCGCGCATGTCCGCAATCACTTTGAGGGCCTTCTCAAGGACAGGGCACCGGCCCAGCGGGTAGCGAGGCTGAACGCCGCGATCCAGGACTATGTTCAGGCAAATCCGGACCAGCATCCGCACTTCGAGTGGACGCAGTTTGTCGCGACCGAACAGACGACCACTCTTTACGACTGGATCGACTCGAGGCATCGCGAGCTCACCCAAACCATTTTGCGTAACTTCAAGGGTCAGATTGATAAAGCTGTCGCCGCCCTGGTTGAGACAATGGTGCACGACTTCCTGAGCCGCCTTAGCGGCAACATTGATGCGGTTGACCGCATTAAGGACGATCTGAACCGGGCGTTGCGCGGCAGCGTCTTCATGGGGGAAGTTTATCAGATCCGCCAGGAGCGTGATCAGGACAAGGAGACCATCCGCTACCTGATCGATCGGCTCGACATCGTGGCGCCGAAGGCCACCGCTCTGATGCAGAGCAATCCGGATCCGAACGATCCTGATCAGGTGAAGATCAAAGAGTTGATCGACATGCTGACGATCGAGAATGGCGACGATGCCCAGAATCGCCGCCGAATTCGCGAGCTTGCGGACTATCGGAGTTACTTTCGTTTCAGCATCGATATCTGCGATCCGCAGCAGGGCTACCGCAGGATCTCCGACCTCGAGCAGCGCCGCGGCAAGGCCAGCGGAGGACAGAAGTTCGTCCCGTTCTATATCTGCCTTGGCGTCGCGGCCGCGTCAGCCTACTTCAATCACCTCGGAGGCAGTCGCGAGGCGCCGCCTCAATCGGCGCTCATGCTGATGGACGAGGCATTCGAGAAGCTCGATCCCGACAATATCTACAAGATCATCCGGTTCTACGATCAGCTGGGCTTGCAGCTCATCATGGCCGCGCCAAAAACGCACCAGGCTCTCTATCAAGAGACGTTCGATACATTGATTTCGATTATCAAGGTTGGTCGCGCGATCCAGGTGACTCCGCAGCACTTCCATCACGAGGCTCACGCTCTCTTGCGCAAAGAGAATCCGATGCATCAGCCGCGAAGCTTCTTCGAAGATCGTGTCCGCGAGGAGCGGAGGCATGCCGCGGAATAATCAATACACCGCGGAGACAGTGCTGAATCGGCTGCTCGACCGCTTTGAGGCGCCGCTGGCTCGCTCACGCGACATCACGCGGACGATCGACTACACCTTGGTCGGGGGTCCCGCCGCGCAGGACGAATTTCATCGTGTGCTGCGGGATGCGGAACGAGCGGGCGGTATCGCGCTCGAGCAGGATCGACTTGGACGCTTCACCGGCGAGTTCGCGCGGGTGCGCCTCGTCGATCCTGACCAGCTTTATCGATTCCTGGTCAGAGCGCCCGCAACAGCGACCGCTGAGACCGCGCATCAGGCGATACTATCCGCCATCCCGGAGATCCTGGCCGATGCCTTCTTCCAAGACATCGAGCAGGAGGCGATTGCAGCCTGGAAAAGCAACAAGACCTTTCTCGGGCTCTCGGTGGGCGAGATCAACACGTTCCTCACGATTATCCGTCTTGTGCATGGCATCGTGAACCTGTCGGGCCGCGATATCGATCACCGGACTTTTTCTCGCCGAATCGTAAAAGACAGCAAGGCCCTGGAACGCGTGGAAGGACGCGTCGCCCAGTTGCTCCGGCGTCGCGATCCGAGCCTGGCCGGTGAAGAGCCGCGCGAGGTTCTGGAAGCGAGTGGCGTCGCGCGTCGAGCCCATCTCCTGCAGGTCAAGGGTCCGCTTCGGCTCTCTTCCGACGCGCTGAATATCCATGGTACTGGAGATGCGTTTATTGGCCTTCCATGGCTCTCGGTTCGGCAAGCTTCTTTGGCTCACGGCGTCGACTACGTGATGACTGTCGAGAATCCGACCAGCTTTTGGCGCTACAGCACGGAAATCGATGGAAACTATCTCGCACTCCTGACTGATGGATTTCCGGCGCGCGATGTCTTGTCGAGCATGGTGCATCTCGTTCGGCACGCTCTTCTCCTGGCGCCGGAAACCCCACTGTACCATTGGGGTGATATCGATGCAGGTGGTTTGAGAATTGCCGCCCATCTCGAAGATGCGTTCGGAACTCGTCTTCAACTGCATCAGATGGAGCCAAAACTCGCGCGGGACTTCGGGTCACCGCTGCAATCGCAGAAAGGTCTCGAGAAACTCGCTATGCGCTCAGGCGAAATCGGACAATTAGCGCTTTGGCTTCGCGGTGAGCAAGCAAAAATGTTGGAGCAGGAGGAACTCGATCCGATACCCCCAATTCTCGCGGGCGGGAGGCTTCTTTCGTCATGAGCGAAAGTAGCGTCGCATCTGCCGGGGGAATCACGATCGGAACGCAACCTGGCTGTCTTGTTGATTAGTCGCGCTGCTCCGCGGATGCGTAGAAGGCGTCCATATCGACATGGATGATCTTCGCCGATGCGGTGCTGGCGCCGTCGGTAGTCAGTCTCGTCGGTCACGTCGTTGGCCCTGTTAGGTCTTCCTTGACGCCGCGAGTGACGATCCGAAGTGTCTCATCCGGTAGAGGCCGCTGCAGC
Source organism: Bradyrhizobium sp. CB2312 (assembly GCF_029714425.1). Taxonomy (NCBI): domain Bacteria; kingdom Pseudomonadati; phylum Pseudomonadota; class Alphaproteobacteria; order Hyphomicrobiales; family Nitrobacteraceae; genus Bradyrhizobium; species Bradyrhizobium sp. CB2312. The sequence continues at coordinate 1,920,777 of NZ_CP121668.1, forward strand.
TTCAGGGCCTCGTCCGGAGGAGCCGTCATCCAGGTCTCTACCTCATCCGGCGCCGTTAGGATCACAGGCATCGCTTTGGGGTGGATGGCGCGGACCTCGGCATTCGGCTCCGTCGTGAGGAACGCGTAGAGGTCGTTGGTCGTCTCACCTTCCTTGACCTTCCGGACGGACGTCCAGTTGGTCCAGATGCCGGCGAAGCAGGCGAGGGGGCGGGTCTCGTCGAGCGCAAACCAAATATCGCCGCCCTCGGCCTTGTTGAATTCGCTGAAGGAGATGAACGGCACCACGCAGCGATTTTCGACGCCGAGCCATCGAGTCCAGTGCTTGCTCGTCACGTTGCGGATGTTGGTCGTGCCGCCATCCGGCTCCATTCTGAACAATTCCTTGAAATCCACAGCCTTGCCCTTGGCCTGAAGCTTCTCGGCTCGTTTCTTGGTGGCGTCCATCAGCGCCTTCGATGACGACGGCATTCCCCATCGCGCCGTAGCGAGTTCGCGGCCCTCGGCTCCGTTGCGCACGATCGGTGCCTGATAGTCCGGAAACACCCCCGGCATCGGCGCCAGATTTCCAACGTATCGATTCACGACGCGGAACAGCGCGCTGATCGCGGCTTGGTTGGTCGTGATCGAATAAAGATTGCAGATGTGGACGGCCCCCCACTTGTCAGGATTGTAGCAGACTTTTGGCCAGATCGCTTGCTATCAGATGTCCGGCCTGTTTGCGCGGACAACGCCCGCTGGCCGAGATGGTGTTCGCTACGCGCGCTCCAAGCACATGGGCGACATTCTTGTTGCCAGTGTAATCTTCGGAAGCTCGCGCGTATCGACCGATCGGTCCTTCCATCTACTGCGTCCTGCAAGTTCGTGGGCAATCCGCCGAGCGACCTGCTCGCGGGCCGATTTCAGATCAAGTCGGCATGACGGCTACCGGCTGCTTGTACACGCCGCCCGATATCATCAAGCGCCAAGCGATGCGGGCAAACTTGTTGGCCAAGGCCACCGCGACCAACTTTGGCGGCTTTCGCTCCAGCAGCGAAGCGAGCCATGGTGTGGGCCTATGACGGCCCTTTCGAATATGCCTCAGCAGTGCGGTCGCACCGACGATCAACGTCGATCGCAGTATAGAATCTCCAGCCTTTGTAATGCCGCCGAGCCTTTGCCGGCCGCCAGTTGAATGATCCTTAGGTGTCAGCCCGAGCCACGCCGCAAAGTCGCGACCCGATCTGAAGGTCTCTGGCGGCGGCGCTTTCATGCTTAGCATGGACGACCCAATCGGACCGACGCCGGGAATCGTCGCGATCCGCCTGCTGACATCATCGTCGCGGTGCCACCTCATCAGCTTGGCTTCGATCTTTGCCAGGCGGGCTTCGACCGCGGCATATTCCTCTGCTTGGAGTCGGAAGAGATCCTTTGCCATTTCCGGCAAGCTGTCATCCTCGAGTACCCGTTTGATAAGTTGCGCGACATTCTGCCGACCGGCGGGGCCGACGATGCCGAATTCAGCCGCATAGCTCCTGAAAGCATTGGAAAGCTGCGACTTCATGCTGACCAGGCGTTCCCGCACAGTCATTAACATGCAGGCCGCTTGCCGTTCCTTCGATTTGACCGGTACAAACCGCATACTCGGCCGGGTGACCGCCTCGCACAGCGCTTCGGCATCGGCCGCGTCGTTCTTGCCGCGCTTCACGTAAGCCTTCACGTACTGAGGGGGGATCAGCTTCACCTCGTGACCGAACGACTGCAGCAGGCGCGCCCAATGATGCGAGCTGCCGCAGGACTCGATGGCGACGAGAACCGGTGGAAGCCGCTCGAAGTAGCGGATCATCTCGGCTCGCCGGAACTGGCGGCGGACCACCACCACCTCATTATCATCAACACCATGAAGCTGGAAAACCGACTTGGAAGTGTCCATACCGATGCGAACAGGAAGATTCATCAGACTTTCCTCTCATCTAGCTGTGACGCTGACAGCGCCATAGAACCGTGGGGATTGAGAGGCCGTCCACACCAGCACATTGGTCAGGATTCGGTTCGAGGGTGGCGCGGCTGCCACGTCAACTGTAGCAGAGTCGCGGATGGACGCCGGCCCGCCTTGGCGCATCTGCGGCAGCGCAGCCGGCTGGCGAGATCGTACACGAAGGTGGTCGGCGGGTGCTTCATCGCCGCGAGGTCGACGTCGCTGGGCGTCTTGCAGCGCGAGCACCTGATCTCCAGCCAGGGGAAGCCTCCGTTCACGGCCTGATCGATCGTCGGGGATGGGTCGATCGGTTCGCCGTCGCTCCACATCCGCTCGTTCCACCTTTCGCAAAGCAGCCTGTCGGCCTGCTGGATCATCGCCTCGCCTTTGGCCCGCATCTCCGCCGATTGGGTCGCCAGCATGCTAGCCATCGCGCGTGCCTTGCCGAGCTCTTTCGCCAGAGCCTTGCGATCGCCGCCCGACAGGGGCGTAGGGTGATACTTCGGGGCCATCCGGACATCCAGGCGCAACGAGATCGGATCGGCAAATCCAGAGCGACTACGGCGTCTCGAACGCTGGCCAGCACCCGTCTTCTTCATGCCTGCCGGTGCGCTGCCGGCAGGTGTTGTCGAGCAACCGCTGCGCCACGTCCTTCCAGAGCGCGTTGGCGCCATACAAGCGGACGGCATCGGCAGTCTGGATTTCCACGGTCCGCTCGCAGCGGCGGCAGGAGACGCGGAGCACGTGGCCCTTGATTTCCGAAAGGCATCGCTGCCGGGCCTGGGCCACGGTCGCGCCGGCGCGAGGGTCCTTGAGCACCGATTCCCAATATTCGGCCGGGAGGGGAGCATCTGGACCCGCAGCGGACGGCGCTTGTCTACGGGCGGCATCAACGGCCAGTTTTTCCATCTGCTTCGGGGTCGGCATGCGCCAGCTCGCGGGTCGGTCGGTCATGCCGAATTAGAACATAACACGAACAAATGTCGAGTCCGCCGTAGGCAGGCGCTGAGAAAAATCCTCATATGGGACGGGTCCCGATGTCGGAACCAAGCCGGATCGTACGTCTTGAATCCGGTATTAGTATCGGAGTTCCCCCGGCATGGCCCCCCAACTGGAAAGGCTTCCTGCGTCTTTCCCTCGTCACCTGTCCGGTCGCGCTCTATCCGGCCACCTCGGAATCCGAAAAGGTCTCGTTCAACCAGCTCAACCGGAAGACCGGCCACCGCATCAAGTACGCCAAGGTGGACGCCGACACCGGCGAGGAGGTCGACAACGAGGATATCGTCAAGGGCTACAAGGTTGATACTGATACCTTCATCGAGGTGACCAAGGAGGAGCTCGAGAACGTTGCGCTGGAATCGACGCGCACCATCGAGATCGACGAGTTTGTCGACCGCAGCGAGATCGATCCGCGATATCTCATTCGCCCCTACTACCTGCGTCCTGACGGTAAAGTCGGGCACGATGCCTTCGCCGTTATCAGGGAAACCATCCGCGAGATGAACAAGGTCGCGATCGGCCGTGTGGTGTTGACCAATCGCGAGCACATCATCGCGCTCGAGCCGCTCGACAAGGGCCTGATGGGAACGCTGTTGCGCTACCCCTACGAAGTGCGATCAGCTGATGAGTATTTCGACGACATCCAGGATGTCAAAGTTACCAAGGACATGCTCGATCTAGCCAAACACATCGTCAATCAGAAGGCGGGCCATTTCGAGCCGGACAAGTTCGAAGACCAGTACGAAACGGCCCTCATCGATCTCATCAACCAGAAGCGCGCCGGCAAGCCCATTACCGCGAAAGCGCGTCCCCGCGGGGAGAACGTGGTGGACCTGATGGACGCGCTGCGAAAGAGCATCGGAAGAGAGGCCGCGTCCGCGACAGAGGCACCCAAGAAATCAGGAAAAAAGCCGCGCAAGGCGGCGGCCGGGCAGAAGGAAATGCTGATGCCGATCGCAGGCAAGAAGCCGGCGAAAGAGACCGCGGCGAAGAAGCCGGCGGCCAAGCCGCAGCGGAAGTCGGCTTAGGTGTCGCGAAGCATCCGGTGACGCCGGACGATCACCACTTCGTCGTCTGCGGCAGGCTCTGGCGAATGGCAAATCCCATCTCGACGAGGTTACGCGAGATCATCTCGTCGGCCGTCTAATGGCGGCCCGGCGGGTCGGTGTGCGCGCCAGGAAGGCGGCCGACCGCGAGGCCGAAGTAACGGTGCATAGGACCGAGGACGAGGCTAAGCAGGCGCTCGGGGAGCGCGGTCCGGCATGGCGGGACGGCGGCTCGCCGGCTCTCGATTGCTCTGCAAAGTAGGAGCGATATGGCTGCGGTGAAAAAGACTTCCAGGAGATCGACCTTGAGCGCGGGCATTCTCGCATACCGCAAGGGCGCTCGGGGGCTCGAGGTTCTGCTCGTTCACCCCGGCGGTCCGTTCTGGCGTAAGAAGGATGATGGCGCATGGTCCATTCCAAAGGGCGAAATCGAGGCCAATGATGCTCCGGAGAATGTCGCTCGACGCGAGTTTGCCGAAGAACTCGGCCCGAGCGCTTCGATAGGCCCACTTAAGGCGCTGGGGGAAGTCCGACAGCGAGGTGGGAAGCGGGTCATCGCATTCGCCGGCAAGGGCCACTTTGATCCGGCAGCGCTGACCAGCAATACGTTCGATATCGAATGGCCGCCCCGAAGCGGTCGACAGCAGAGCTTTCCCGAAGTCGACCGCGCGGAATGGTTTGATATCGAGCTCGCGCGGACCAAGCTGCTCTCCGCTCAGGTAGAGTTCCTCGATCGTCTTTTGGCGATCGCAGTCGAGAGTGCCGGGAAATGATGTTCAGGATTGGAATCATTTCGGACACGCACGGTCTGTTGAGGACCGAGGCGGAACGAGGCCTGACGGGCGTCGATCACATCATCCATGCCGGCGACATCGGGCGCCCCGAGATCGTCGACGCGCTTCGCCGAATCGCCCCCGTCACGGCCATTCGTGGAAACGTGGACAGTGGCGAATGGGCTCGCGACTACCCCGACACGAACCTTGTGCGCCTGGCGGGAAAGTCGATCTACGTTCTGCACGACTTGAAGACCCTGAAGGCTGACCCCGGCGCCGGCATCGACGTCATCGTCTCCGGGCATTCCCACCTGCCGAAGATCGACACGGTCGGTGGCGTTCTCTATCTGAATCCCGGCAGCGCTGGACCCCGGCGTTTCAAGCTGCCGATCACGCTTGCGACGCTCGAACTCACGCCTGACGGCGTGCGACCAGAAATCCACGACCTTGGAGGCGACTGACTGCCCACTGCGGAGGGCTGGAGGAGGCGAGTGCGTCAATCCTTCCGTTTGCCGGGTTACGCCCGGAGGGAAGCGCTATTTGCGCGGACGTTCTCGCTCGCGCACGACCTCCTTCGCCCGCTTGTCGGACCTGAGCCCAAGGTAGACGGGCTGGCGCAGTTCGCCCTTGCTCGTCCACTCCGCAAATTTGACCTCGGCAACCAACGAGGGCCTGACCCAGGTCGTGGCGGCCTCGTCCTTCACTTTGGCGAGGAAGGGTGATTTAGGGGTCGCCAGCTTCACGAGCCTGGCATGGAGGTCTGCCAGAACCTTATGGCTGAAGCCCGTGCCGACATGACCGATATACCGCCATGCGTTGTCTTCCCGCACGGCGAGGACTAGGGCGCCGAAGTATGGCCTCGTGCGCTCGGCGCTGTGAAGCCCACGATCACCACTTCCTGCCGCTTTGATGTCTTGATCTTCAGCCAATCCGCCGTCCGGCTTCCGGAGGCATACGCGCTGTCGGCGCGCTTCGCCATGATGCCTTCCAGACCCTCGGCCTCGGCGAAAAATTTCGTGCCGTTCGCTTTGCGGTGACGGCTGAAGGCGATCAGCCGGTGACGTGGCAGGATCGCTTTCAGCCGCTCCTTGCGCTCGAAAAGAGGCCGTTTGCGCAGGTCCTCTGCGTTCTGAAACATGAGATCGAAGGCGCAATACAGGAGCTTCGCTTCATGACGCAGCGCGTTTTGCAGCAGCTGAAAATGCGAGACGCCGTCCTTTCCGATCGCGACGAGCTCGCCGTCGATCACGGCGTCCCCCTTCACGCCCTCCAGCGCTTTGGCGACCTCGATATAGCTACGGCTGATGATCTTGCCATTGCGGCTGTCAAGCGCAACCTTGCCCCGGAGGATTTCCGCGATCATCCGGAAGCCATCGTATTTATCCTCGAAAACCCAGCCGCGGTCATCGAACGGCGCGTCGGTGAGCGTAGCAAGCATTGGCTGTAGGCGTTTGGGCAGGGTCGACGTCCTGCTCATTCAAGGGCCAATCCTTCAGAGCGTGTTGCGTAATGCATGGACGGCACCTTATCGCTCGAGGTGGCCGGGGCCGGTTCGATGAAGCCGGGGAGAAGCGCCTTGACATCGATAGCCGCCGGCCTTTTACGCTGAAACGCCACTAAAGAACTCCACGCTACAGCCGATTCAAATTGGCGGAGTTCGAATCGTTCCGGAACCTGCGAATCCTTGTCGCGTTTTCTTCGATGTCACGCAGGAGGCACCGATGGCGGTAGCGAAGAAGAGCAAGACGGCGCGCGGACGAAAACAGGACCGGACGCTGGTGGCCGGTGGACAAGACTACGAAGTGCGGTACGAGGCGAAGAAGACAGGAAAGTCGGCACGCGCGGTGAAAAAAGCAGTCAAAAAGGTCGGCACTTCGCGCAAGCGTGTGGAGAAACGGCTGGGCCGCTGAGTCGGAGCGACGGGCTGGCGTCCGAGGGTGGCGGCGATCCTTCTAGTCGGAGGGGCATTCAGGGCAGGTATCACCGATCGAGTCCAGAACGTCGCGAACCGCGGCCTCCGCTGTCTGACGGGATACGCCTTCCGGCAGGTCTCGACGGGCGATGTCGAAGGCCCGCTCTCGGGCATGCGGATCGGCGCGGTCCTGCATCCAGCCATGCTCCTCGCACTCGCGGATGGCGCCGGCTTCGTGCAGCACGTTGATCGCCCAACCGCGCAGGGTGCGGATCGCCGGCCGTCTCTGCTTGGTCATCAGCATTGAAAGAATCACCCTCGCTGAGACGAATCGTTTAGTCCCGCAGACGTTCCCCATCGCTAACACACGACTGGGATTCCGCATCGTGGGATCTCGTGGTCCTTCGAAGCCCGCATTTTCCAGCCGGCCAGGTGCCAGGGTGGGCGAGAACGAACTAAAGAAACCGTTTTCCGATACTTCAGACACCTTATCCGTTTTGCGAGTGCGGCTGTCGCCGCACCGGGCTCTCGTGAACCGAGCCGCGCAGCGTCTCGGTAGGGTAGGCGCGGGACACCTCGAAGAGGATATCCCTACGCCTCCCCCCAAACCGTGCGGGCACTTTTCAATGCACACGGCTTTCCGTACGCGCATGCTCTCGACCGGAGACGGCTGCACGGCATGACGGGCACAGGACAATGGTCTTGCGCCGCCAACCGGACCGTTTCCAGACCGTCAGCGATCCGCTTCGCAGGTCACCTAGGCGGCGGAGATGATGCATCTCGAATGGTCCTGTCGTATCGCTGCACGCTTCGCATTTGCGGGCGTTAAGTCGATCGATCAGATCATTTGGGCGTTTGACCCACCACGCACCTGCCGTGACGTTGTCGATAGTCGGACTTGTCCAGTAGGCTCGGGTGAGATGCTTCAGTCTCCACAGCTTGATGCTGCGAAGCTTACCACGGACCACGGAGCTAACCTCGTAGTCCGTGCCTTTCCACAGCCGCGCCATGGTTTTTGCTCTCGTCGTCCGATGTCGCATCGCCAGCGTCTTCACAAGACTGCGGAACACGACAAGCTCCAGCAATCCCAAGGCGCTCTTGATGTCGTCGGCAAACGAATGGTAGTTCGCAAACCCACGGAACTCTGAGTTATAGGCGAGGACGGTTGCAACGTCGCTGGTTACCAGGAACTGCTCGCGCGGACTGCCGGTCTTCTTGGCGAGATCGCCATAGCCGTGTTGCTTGCAGAACTTGGTGACTTCCTTGCGCGGCACCCGCAGGCTGACATTGCCGGTGGTCGGCCGACGCATCACACGCCATGTCCGTCCAGCCGGTCCTTTGCGGCTGGATTTTCGTCCAGCCCCGTAGGATGTGTATGTCGAGACGCGATAGCTCAAGAAGGTCACTCCCTTTGAAGCGGCGTGAACCCCACTTTTCTCGGGCGACACGGCGAGCTTCAAGGTCTCCGTCATGAATCGTTCGACGCAGGCCATGATCTCACACGCTTCCCGCTTGCTCCCGATCACGCCGATGAGGAAGTCGTCGGCATAGCGACAGTAGCGGAGCCTTTTGAAGTTGGGGTCCATCGGATCGACGGAAGGCACTTTCCGTCTCTCCTTATTGATGGCTTTGATCTCCGCAAATGCAGCATCGATCTCGGCCCGATCCGCGCCTGCGGCACGGAGCCGTTCAATCTTCCGGCGGAGACTGAGGACGCGCCGTTCCAGCGCCACGTAGCGCGGGAATGGACGTCGCTCACAGCCTTTGTCGAAGTTCGCCTTCATCATCTGCATGTGCTGGTCCAGCTCGTGCAGATAGATGTTGGCGAGCAAGGGCGAGACAACGCCGCCCTGCGGCGTGCCACTGTAAGTGCGTCCGTAGACCCAATCTTCCATGTAGCCTGCTTTGAGCATTCCTTCGATCAGACCGATGAACCTATCGTCATCGATCCGCTTCCTTAGAAGCCCAAGCAGGATGTCATGGTCGATGTTGTCGAAGAACCCACGCACATCCACTTCGACCAGCCACTTGCAGCCCGTCCAACTCTTCTTGATGAGCTTGAGTGCGGTATGACAGGATCGCCCCGGGCGGAACCCATGTGATTCATTGAGGAACACAGGTTCATAGATCGCTTCGAGTAGAATCCTGACCGCCTCCTGAACGAGCCGGTCTTCCACCGTGGGGATACCCAGCGGTCGTGTCTTGCCGTTGTCCTTCGGGATATAAACCCGCCGGACCGGCCGGAAGCGATAAGTGCCATCTGCCACGCGCCTGGCGATGTCGGCGAGCTTCTCCAGCGACATGCCGTCGAAGGTCTTGCCATCTACACCAGGCGTCAGGGCTCCCTTGTTGCGGGAGACCTTTTCGTAGGCCCACTCGAAGAGATGCGGACATCTCATCAGGCGGTGAAGGCCATTTACGCGCTTACCCGACCGCGACAAAGTCGGCAGTGATTCAATTCTTCTCTGGATGGTAACGGCCTGCATCAGCAGAACCTTTCCGTCGAAGAATCTCTTCTACGCATACTGCACATGCCGTTATTCGCGGCATCGTCCTTCCCCGATCGGAGGCGCTTTCGGTCCGGTCGCCCGGCCTTATACGCATGATCGTCCGCCTCGCGGCGGCTGTCCCGGCCATTACGCCGGGCATTTGGGTACTATGACGGCTCCGTCGCCATACAGGTCCTCGAAAGAACCTGTTGTAGGCGATCCCGTAGTTACGTGTGTGGGGAGTCGCGGTGTGTTTAGGTGTCCCATTCGTCTCCTTGACCCACGGATGGTGGTCGTCCCACGCGGACTGGTGGCAATTCGCACTGGCCGGTGCGATCCGCCCCGCGCGGCGTAGCGTGTCAGCCGCGTTCGCTACTGCCAGCCCTTTGGCGACTGGAAACTGGGATTCAGGCAATACAGCTTTCACCATGCACACCTTACTCTGTGCTCTCCACCGGGCTGCGGCGCCCGATTTCGAGACGTTTCCCGGCATGCTCTGGTCCCGTTCCTCTTTCGAGGTCTCAGTCGTTTCCGACACCGGTAAGCCGGGTAAGTAAGAGCCCAACCAGCAGGCTCCATTCTTTCGAACACTCCCTTCTTCTTCACGCCACAACGGCGCACACCTTGCGGCTTCGATCCCTCGCGCTAGAGCTTTGGTGTTCCTCGCCGGGGGCACTCGGGCAAGGGGCTCGCCTGCGGCGATCGCTATCACTGCCCCGTTCCCGGGTGCCGCTATTGAACCGGTCTCGTCGCTGCACTCGGACCCGCGTGCCCCTTCGGGTCGCTATGCTCACGCTCTCCGGGTGCCATTTTCCGTTGAAGCGATGCGCCTCTGGCGCACGCTTGATCGGGCCTGCGGCCCAGGGAGATGAAGGGGCTGAGAGTAAGAGTGCAGGCTGGGTTTTTCCGTGACGGGTTACAAGCTGCGAGAGAGGCTCGCGGCGCCCGTCGCGGAGACCCGCGATGTCAAACCCTACTGCGTGCGCGCGCGACGGCCAGGACCGGGCAAACCTCTATAACGAAATCACCGATAAAATCATTGCCGAGCTTGAGGCCGGGCGCGTCCCATGGGTTCAGCCCTGGGGTACGGCCGCGGCGAACGCGCCGCTGGCCATGCCGAAAAACGCATTGACGACCCGGCAATACAGCGGCGTCAACATCCTCCTCCTTTGGCAAGCGGCAATCGAACGCGGATTTAGCGGTCAAACTTGGCTCACCTTCCGTCAGGCGCTCTCGCTTGGCGGCCATGTTCGCAAGGGAGAGCGTGGCACCACTGTTGTCTACGCTGATCGTTTCGTGCCGAATGACGAAAAGCGACGCGCCGCTGAGACCGGCGAAGACGCGCAGGCAATTCCATTCCTCAAACGATTTACCGTTTTCAACACCGATCAGTGTCGGGAACTGCCCGATGGTATCGCGGCCGCCGCGCCGCCGCCGTCCGCTGGCCTCATCGAACCCACGGTCGACGCCCTGATCAAGGCTAGCGGAATTCCGTTCCGGATCGGTGGAGATCGCGCATTCTATGCAACAACCGAAGACTATGTTCAGGTCCCGCCGCCGCAGGCCTATTTCGAGCCCATCAACTGGCACCGCACGGCACTGCATGAACTCGGTCATGCCACTGGGCATCCCTCGCGCCTTAAGCGCGACCAGAGTGGATCCTACGGTACGAAGAAATATGCCTTCGAAGAACTGGTCGCTGAGTTGAGCTCCGCGTTCAGCTGCGCGTCGCTCGGGATCGTCCCGACCGTGCGCCACGCCGACTATATCGGCTCCTGGCTCGAAGTCCTGCGCGAAGACAATCGGGCCATCGTGCGTGCCGCCTCGCAGGCGAGCAAGGCCGCAGACTATTTGCTCGACTTCGTTCCAGGGTCCATTCAGCCCGCGTTGCTGGACACGGTTGTTGCCGGTCACAAGGCTGCGTGATGCTCGGCCTCGTGGCCGCGCGAGAGTGAGAGGAGGTGAGCCTGTTCGCGACGGGTTGGAAGCCGAGAGAGAGTCTTTCGGCCGCCCGTCGTGGAGAGCCAAAATGACGAAAGCCGTACAAAAAATCACGCTGTCGCCTTCCCGGGACATTCCGTTCAACAAGCTCGTACTCAGCCAGTCGAACGTTCGTCGCGTTAAGGCCGGTGTCTCGATCGAGCAGCTCGCCGAGAGCATCGCGCAGCGTACGCTTCTGCAAAGCCTGAGTGTCCGGGCCGTTGTTGATGCAGATGGCAACGAGACCGGCATGTTCGAGGTGCCGGCGGGCGGCAGGCGCTATCGCGCTCTGGAACTCCTGGTGAAACAGAAGCGGATGTCCAAGACGCAGGCGGTGCCGTGCGTCGTTCGCGAAGGGGGCATCGCTGAGGACGATTCGGTGGCGGAGAACGACGAGCGGGTGGGCCTGCATCCGCTCGATCAGTTTCGGGCCTTCCAGATGCTCCGCGATCTCGGCATGAGCGAGGAAGACATTGCCGCGCGCCATTTCGTAAACTCCGCGATCGTCAAGCAGCGCCTGCGCCTGGCGTCGGTCTCGCCGCAGTTGCATGACGTCTACGCCGAGGACGGCATGACGCTTGAGCAGCTCATGGCGTTCTCAGTCACTGCGGATCACGCCCGCCAAGAGCAAGTCTGGGACAACGTCAGCCGCTCCGGATATGACGAGCCATACCAGATCCGGCGCTTTCTCACCGAGAACACCGTGCGCGGGTCCGATCGCCGGGCCCAGTTTGTGGGCCTCGATGCTTATCAGCGCGCGGGTGGCGGCGTTCTGCGGGATCTGTTCGAGCACGACGACGGCGGCTGGCTTCAAGACATCGTGTTGCTCGACCGCCTCGTAACGGAAAAGCTCAAAGCCGAAGCTGAGACGATTGCTGCCGAAGGCTGGAAGTGGATTTCAGTCGCCGTAGAGTTCTCCTACGGTCACGCTCAAGGCCTGCGAGAAATCGAGGGCAAACCTGTCGATCTCTCGCCTGAGGAACAGGCCACCATCGATGCCCTGAATGCCGAGCAGGCCAAGCTTGAAACCGATTACCAGGATGCCGACGAATTGCCCGAAGAGGTCGATCAGCGTCTAGGCGAAATCGAGTCGGCGCTGGCGGCGTTCGAAGATCGGCCGATGCTCTTCGATCCGACCGAGATCGCCCGAGCTGGTGTCTTCATCAGCATCGATTCCGAAGGACGCCTTTCGGTGGACCGGGGTTACGTCCGTCCAGAGGACGAGGCGCCAGTAAATGATCCTGATGTCGGGCAGGGCGCCGATGCGTCGTCGACCGAAGGTCAAGAAGAGAGCCCTTCCGCCCAGCGCACCGTGATCGCGGTCGCAGGTGGCGTTCCTGATGCCGAAGAGGATGATGAGGACACGGCCAAACCTCTGCCGGATCGGCTCATCACCGAGCTGACGGCGCATCGCACGCTGGCGTTGCGGGATGCGCTGGCAGAAAATCCCGCGATCGCATTCCAGGCGGTGTTGCATAACTTCGTGCTGACGGCCTTTTATCGGTTCGCATCGTCCGGGAGCTGTCTGGAGATCGGCCTTCGTACACCGACCTTTCCCGCTCAAGCTCCGGGGCTGCGAGAAAGCGGCTCAGCCAAGGCCGTCGAGACGCGGCATGAGGCGTGGAAGGCACGGTTGCCGAAGAGCGAGAACGATCTCTGGGATGCGCTGACGGCTCTCGATGGTGGTGCACAGGCATCGCTGTTCGCCCACTGCGCGTCATTCGCGGTCAACGCCGTCTATGAACCGGCCAACCGCTACAACCAGGGCCGTGTCTCCGCTCACGGCGTCCGCACGCGTCTTGACCAGGCTGATGTGCTTGCGCGCGCAGTCGGGCTTGACATGGTACAGGCTGGCTGGCGACCGACCGTCGACAACTATCTGGGCCGGGTCACCAAGCCGCGAATTCTGGAGGCGGTGCGGGAAGCCAAGGGCGAGTCGTCGGCACAGCTGATCGACCATCTGAAGAAGGCTGAGATGGCCAAGGAGGCCGAGCGTCTACTCGATGGCTCGGGCTGGCTGCCGGAGCCGCTGCGCCTCGTCGATCCCGATGCGGCGCCAGTGGCGCAGGAGGGCGAAGCGGGCCCGCTGCCCGAATTCCTCGCCGACGAGGAGGATTCGGAAAACGTCAGCGAAGATGATCCGCAACAGCTCGACGCGGCTGAGTGACGTCCATAGAGCGGGATGGTTTCGGCCGTCCCGTGGTTGTTTGGGGACCAGTGCGCAGCGCTGGTCCCATTTTTATGGGCGAGGTCTGAGAGGGAGAGCCGGGCCGCGAAGGGTTTGAGCCGTCGAGGTCAGAGGAGAGCGCCTGACGGTTCGACCCCTTCCTGCTCTCTTGAGACATCCTGCCATGACCGAATCTTTCCCGGGCGGCGCCGCCGCCGCGCCGCTCTCGATGCGTGCCGCTGCAAGTCTCACCTCCGCCGCTGTTAGGGCCGCGCGACAGCTCCTGACCGAGCTCGAACGCGGCCGGGGCATCGATGCCGCTGTTCTGCGCGGTGCCATGGAGGCTGCCTTCGGCGCCTCGGACGCGGCCGGCGCCTGGAACTGGAAGACGGCCTATGACGTCTGCGAGGCGGCAACCGTTCTCTTCCTTCGCAAGTTCGGCCCGGCCATACGGGCCAGGGCTGGCTCGACGGCTGCCATGCTGCCGATGCTGGCGAAAGTCGCGAACCGTCTGCCGACCCACACGCGGCGTTCCGAGGACAGTCAGGCGCTTCAGCAATTCTCGACGCCGATTCCGCTTGGGCTGGCCGCTTGCGCCGCAGCCGGTATCACGCCTGCCGAGCGCGTTCTGGAGCCCTCCGCGGGGACCGGCTTGCTCGCCATTCTGGCCGAGCTCGCTGGCGGCTCTTTGATCTTGAACGAGTTGGCCGAAGGCCGCGCGGCGCTGCTCGATCATTTGTTCGCCCACGTCAAAGTCACGCGGTTCGACGCTGCGCAGATCGATGATCACCTCGACGCGAACGTCTTACCGAGTGTTGTCCTGATGAACCCGCCGTTCTCTGCGGTGGCGAATGTCGATCGACGGATGGCGGACGCTGCTTTCCGGCACATCGCTTCGGCGCTCGCGCGTCTCTGCGACGGTGGGCGCCTCGTTGCCATCGCTGGCGCGAGCCTTACGCCGGAAAACCCGGCCTGGCTAGAGGCCTTTGTTCGCCTCCAGGAGCGAGGGCGGGTCGTGTTTTCTGCGGCGATCGACGGCGCTGTCTACGCCAAACACGGCACTCAGACGGACACGAGGCTGCTCGTGGTCGACAAGTTGCCCGCTGCCGATCCGAAGGCTTTTCCTGCCTCGCAAGGCATGGCCGGCGATGTCACCACTTTGCTCAATTGGGTAACCCAGCATGTGCCTCCGAGGCTGCCCGTCGCCGCGCCGATCGTGGCCGATATCGTTAGGCGCCCTGCAATGTCCCGATCGGCTGGCACCATTGCATCAAGCCCGTCGTCCACTTTGGGGAGCGCACCGGAAGGTGTGGAACTGGCGTACGAGATCGTCGAATGGTCGCCGCCCGAAGGCGCCCGGCTCACGGATGCTCTCTATGAGGAATACGGATTGCAGTCGATCCGTATACCTGGATCGTGCGCGCATCCCACCAAGCTCGTGCAGTCCGCCGCGATGGCATCCGTTGCGCCGCCGAAGCCGTCCTACCAGCCGCACCTGCCTTCGGCCCTGGTGGCAAATGGAGTTCTCTCGGACGCCCAGATCGAGAGCGTCATTTATGCTGGCGAAGCGCATTCTGATTTTCTCGCGGGGTCTTGGACGGTCGATGCGACCTTCGATGTGGTGGCCGCCGCGCGCGAAGGCGTGGAGAACGCCGTCCGCTTTCGTCGCGGCTGGTTCTTGGGCGATGGCACGGGTGCGGGCAAGGGGCGGCAGGTCGCTGGCATCCTGCTCGACAACTGGCTTAAGGGGCGCCGCCTGGCGGTCTGGATCAGCAAGTCCGACAAGCTGATCGAGGACGCGCAGCGCGACTGGTCGGCGCTCGGCATGGAGCGGCTGCTCGTGACGCCTCTGTCCCGGTTTCGCCAGGGCACGCCGATTCGACTTTCGGAAGGCATCCTTTTTGCCACCTACGCCACGCTACGCACCGACGAGCGTGGCGAGAAGCTTTCGCGTGTTGGGCAGATCGTCGAATGGTTGGGTTCGGACTTCGACGGAGTGATCGTCTTCGACGAGAGCCATGCCATGCAGAATGCGGTCGGGGGCAAGGGCGAGCGCGGCGACCAGGCGGCCTCTCAGCAGGGGCGCGCTGGCCTGAGGCTCCAGCACGCCTTGCCCGATGCTCGCGTGGTTTATGTGTCGGCGACGGGCGCTACCACAGTCCACAACCTCGCTTATGCCCAACGCCTTGGCCTCTGGGGCGGTGCTGATTTCCCGTTTGCCACGCGGGCCGAGTTCGTCGAGGCAATCGAGGAGGGTGGAGTTGCGGCGATGGAGGTGCTGGCGCGCGATCTCAAGGCGCTCGGGCTCTACGCGGCCCGCTCGTTGTCCTACGACGGTGTCGAGTACGAGCTTGTTGAACACCAGCTTACGCCGGAGCAGGTTCGCATCTACGACGCCTATGCGGATGCGTTCAGCATCATCCACAACAACCTCGATGCGGCAATGCGGGCCGCCAACATCACCGGCGAAACCGGGACGCTGAACGGGCAGGCAAAATCCGCTGCCCGATCGGCCTTTGAGAGTGCCAAACAGCGCTTCTTCGGGCACCTGCTGACCTCGATGAAGACGCCGTCGCTCATCCGATCGATCGACCTCGATCTCGACGCCGGCCATGCTGCGGTCGTTCAGATTGTTTCAACGGGCGAAGCGCTGATGGAGCGCCGGCTCGCTGAGATCCCGACCGAAGATTGGAGCGACGTCCAGGTCGACATCACCCCGCGCGAGTATGTGCTCGACTATCTCGCCCATTCCTTCCCGGTCCAGCTCTACGAACCGTTCACCGACTCTGAGGGCAACCTGTGCTCTCGGCCTGTCTATCGCGACGGCCAGCCAGTCGAGAGCCGGGAAGCCCTCGCCCGCCGCGACCGCCTCATCGAGAAGCTCGCATCGCTCCCGCCGGTGCCCGGCGCGCTGGATCAAATCGTGCAGCGCTTCGGCACCGACTTGGTCGCTGAAGTGACCGGCCGATCGCGCCGCGTCGCCCGCAAGGGCCATCGGCTGGTGGTCGAAAACCGCGCCAATTCGGCCAACCTCGCCGAGACCTCGGCTTTCATGGACGACGTCAAGCGGATCCTCGTGTTCTCCGATGCGGGCGGCACGGGGAGGAGCTATCACGCCGAGCTGTCGGCCCGGAATCGCCGTCTGCGCGTCCATTACCTGCTCGAGCCCGGCTGGAAGGCCGACGCTGCGATCCAAGGGCTCGGCCGGACCAACCGCACCAACCAGGCGCAGCCGCCGCTGTTTCGTCCTATCGCGACCGACGTGAAGGCGGAAAAGCGCTTCCTCAGAACCATCGCACGTCGGCTCGACACATTGGGGGCCATTACGCGCGGCCAGCGCCAGACCGGAGGGCAGGGCCTGTTCCGGCCCGAGGACAATCTCGAAAGCCAGTACGGGCGCGATGCGTTGCGTCAACTCTACACGCTGCTGGCGCGAGGCAAGGTCGAGGGATGCTCGCTCGGGAGGTTCGAAGATGCGACCGGCCTGAAGCTGACGGACGCCAACGGGCTCAGGGACGACCTGCCGCCGATCACAACCTTCCTGAACAGGTTGTTGGCGCTCACCATCGATCTGCAGAATGTCCTGTTCACCGCCTTCGAGCAGCTCTTGACCGCTCGGATCGAAGGTGCGGTCGCGGCGGGCACTTATGACACCGGGCTGGAAACGCTCCGCGCCGAGAGCTTTGTCGTCACTGACCGGCGGACGATCTATGTCCATCCGGGTACTGGCGCCGAGACCCGGCTGCTCACGATCACCCAGCGCCAGCGCAATCATCCTGTGAACCTGGATGACGCTCTCGATCGCCTTTCCGATCGTCGTGCTGTCCTGCTGATCAATGAGCGGTCGGGACGAGCCGCCGTGCAGATCCCAACCGCGAGCGTCATGCTCGACGACGGCGAGATCGAGCGCCGCGTCCGCCTGATCCGGCCTATGGAGCAGCACCAAGTCTCCTTGAACATGATGGCGGAGAGCCATTGGGTCGATGCGGACCGAGAACGCTTCGCCGCAGCCTGGCTGGCGGAGCTTGCCGAGGTCCCCGAGTTCACGGAAAGCACGATCCATGTCGTTGCGGGATTGTTGTTGCCCATCTGGAAGCGGCTGCCGAACGAATCGACCCGCGTCTATCGGCTCCAGACCGACGCGGGCGAGCGCATCATTGGCCGCAAGGTTTCTGCCGCGTGGGTCGCAAACGCCATTTCGGTGGACGCGCCCACGCTGTCACCGGACGCTGCCTTTGCCGCCGTGACGGAGGGACGCACCATCCTCGACCTCGCCGAGGGGCTCCAACTCCGCCGCGTCCGGGTGATGGGCGCATACCGCATCGAGCTGTCGGGATTTAACGACACGATGCGCGATCGCCTCCACGCTTACGGTCTCTTTGGAGAGATCATCTCCTGGAAGCTGCGAATGTTCGTGCCCACCGACGCAAGCGGCGTCGGGATCCTGACAAAGGTGCTCGACACCTATCCGGTCGCGCGCGTCAGTGAACGGGAGGCCGCGTGATGGCTCCCGACGCCTCCGAACTGGCACGCCGCCTCGCGCGCGAGGCCGAGGCCGTGTGCCGATACTATCTTTCCAATGGCAAGCGAGCGGGGCGGTATTGGGTGGTCGGCGACGTCCACAACACGCCGGGCCGCTCGATGTTCGTGCGGCTCCAGGAATCGCGGAAGGGACCCGCCGGCAAGTGGACTGACGCTGCGACCGGCGAGCATGGCGACCTCCTCGACATCATCCGCGAATGCCGGGGTTTGCGCGACTTCAGCGAGGTCACCAAGGAAGCGAGGCGGTTTCTGAAGCTGCCTCATCCTGAGCCGCAGCTGGCCTCGAAACCCGTTCGCTCGTTTGCACTGGCCGGATCGCAGGAATCCGCCCGTCGGCTCTTTGCGATCTCCAGCCCGATCGAAGGCACGGCAGTCGAAAAATATCTGCAGCGCCGCGGAATAGCCCGCGCCCACCATGGCGGCAGCTTGCGCTTCCATCCACGTTGTTACTACCGGCCGGATGAGGATTCGCCGACCGAAACCTGGCCGGCAATGATTGGCTGCGTCACGAACCTCGAGGGGCGGATCACCGGAGCGCACCGAACCTGGCTCGATCCAGACGGCTTTGATCGCATTCGTCTCGGCAAGGCTCCGGTCGGGACGCCACGACGGGCCATGGGTGACCTGCTCGGCAACGCCGTTCGATTCGGCGTGGTGGACGACGTGCTCGCTGCCGGCGAGGGAATCGAGACCATGCTGTCGCTACGTTACGTGCTGCCGACTATGCCTATGGCCGCGGCGCTCTCGGCCAATCACCTCTCAGCCATGTTGCTGCCGTGTGGCCTGCGCCGGCTCTACATCGCCCGCGATGAAGATGCCGCTGGAGATGCCGCGCAGGCTACTCTCATTCAGCGCGCGGAAGAGGCCGGCATTGAAGCGATTGCATTGTCACCTCGGCTGGGCGATTTCAACGAAGACCTGCACATCTTCGGTCTCGAGACCCTCCGAGCAGCGTTGCAGCTTCAACTCGTACCAGAGGACGTCGTCCGCTTCCTGCATTCGTCGACGGTAGCCGCAGAATAGGCCGGTGCTTCGATCGACGTTAATTGGTCGGTCATAACGAGGCCATTGCCGGAAGAGGGCGCGACCTCGGCCTTCTAGAGGGCGATCGGACGGCAGCCGGACCGGGCCGGCAATGGCTACGCCCGGCTATTTTCCGCCGCGCGCCGGCGATGAGAAGACACATCGGCAATCAAACCAGCGCGCTTTGCATCGCGAAGCAAAATAGCCGGTCTCCGCCATCCTCCGCTGCCGCTTCGGCCCTCCGCTCCGCTCCGGGTTCTGGCCCGCTCCGCCCGCCGTCTGAGTGATCGCCACGAAGGCCGCGATGGGCGCGGCCGATCCGGCAAAGGGCCCCTCCAATGACCGACCACGACGACATTGAACCGCCGCACGCCTCTTCTCCAACTGACCAGGTCCTCACCGAATTACAGCTCTTCGGCTACCGTCCCTTCGACGACCAGCCCGATCCACGACCACTTCCCGAGGGCAAGATGATCGCTGGTGCCATTGCCGACGTGTTCGACGCCCTGGTTGCGACCCTGAGCGACACGCGGCTCGAGCCGGACCTTAATGATCTGCTCTGGTCGACCGTCAACCTGTTCCATCGTGCCGTTGACCGCATTGAGCGCCACCTCGACGACAACGAACAAGCGCAGCAGAAGAGCCAGCGCGAGCAGAATGGCTCGGAAGTCCGATCGGTTGAACTCGAGCGCCTGACGGTCGAAGGCATCACTTTGATCGAGCGCCGCAACTGCATGGAGCTCTTCCGCGACCAGGCCATCGAGCGGTTTGAGACCCACACCGGCTCATTCTGGCGTCCCCGATCGGGCTCGCTGGTGAACCACCGCACGCTGACCGCAGCGATGATCGACTCCCGCGACTTCATCGCTGCCAAGAGCCGCGCCGAGACCGAGGTCATGCTACCTTCTGGGCCGAAGATCGCGCTCACCGGAGGGCTAGACTTCAACGACCATCACCTCGTCTGGGATCGCCTCGACAAGGTTCACGCCAAGCATCCCGACATGGTGCTGCTCCACGGCGGCTCCCCTAAAGGAGCCGAACTGATCGCGTCCAAATGGGCGACGACCCGCAAGGTACCTCAGATCGCTTTCAAGCCCGACTGGACGAAACATGCCAAAGCTGCGCCATTCAAGCGCAACGACGCCATGCTCGAACTCCTGCCGATCGGCGTCATGCATTTCCCAGGCACGGGAATCCAGGACAACCTCGCCGACAAGGCAAAGCGTCTTGGCATCCCCGTCTGGAGGTTCGGCGGCGCATGAGCGTCGTTCGCCGTCGGTCATCGAAGCGGAGTTGCATTCGCCGTAACTCCGCCTCGTTTCCATTTTAGGTCTGAGGTTGCGCCGTGGTGGTGGTGGAAGGCGCGACTGGTAAATTTATGCACATGGAGCCACCACCATGCTCGCCCTTGGGCTTGTTCTCAACACACTCGGTATTGGCTTGTTCTGTTGGGCGATCTTTGCGCTCGCTGTGTATGCTTTGCCGTTTTTTGTCGCACTGAGTATCGGGATGGCGACGTTGCAGAGCGGCGCTGGCCTCGTTGGCGCGCTGCTTATCGCAACGGCCGGCGGTGCGCTGACGCTTGTCCTCGGCCAGGTCGCCTTTGCTGTTACTCGGTCCTTGGCCTTGCGCATCGCGATCGCGACAGCATTCGCTGTTCCCGCCGCCGTCGCCGGCTATCATGTGGCGTTCGCCGTGTCCCATATCGGAGTGCCTTCGCTGGCCTGGCGTGAGGTCTTCGCTTGCATCGGCGCACTTTGCATTGGCATTACCTCATGGACGCGCTTGATGGTTTTGGCGGAGACTCGCCCGTTCGAGCCGCGTGGGGTGGTGAAGAACCCGTCCTAAGCAGTCTTACGGCCGCATGGCCCGAGGGGATGACCGTTCACCGCCTTCATCGTCGAACCGTTTCGCGCAGATCGGCGCGGTTGGACGGGGGATGATCGAAACCTGATCGAGAGGTAGTCGCGGCCTTCCTCGGAACTCCTCAATCAAGCTGCCGGCATTCGGTCTGGCCCGCGCAGCCGTGGCGGAGCGATGCTATCTCGATCGGTTCTTGGGAGACGATGCCGCCTTTTGTAGGAGATGGTTTCTCTTTCCCCGCTGAATCGTTCCGACCTCTTGTTCGTCAAAATCGAGATAGCCACGCTTCTCCAGAGATTGTGGTTCAGCACGCGGACGCACGTGGCCTCGTTGATGGCTTGATCTGGCCGAAGACCGGCTTCGCCTCGATCGTCTGAGCCGCAACGCCGTTGATGCGACTTTCTTCCCCTGGGCTTCGCCCATTCCTCGCGAGACAAGAAAGTCGCCACAACGACGTCCTCCGCTGCGCTCCGGCCCGAGCGGGTGCGTCGCCGATCGTCCTCGGCCCTAGATCGCCATCGAGATCCTATGGTCAATGGCGGCGACGTGTTTTGATGTGGATGTTGTGGCCGTCGAACAAGGAAGAGCAACATGACTCCCAATGAACACCCGAGCCAGGGAACGCACAAAGAGATCAACGCGATCTTTGTTTCAGTGGAGTTGAGTCGGAAAACTTGGCTGATCACGTCTTTGTCGCCGGGAGCTGGTGAAAAACTGTCCCGCCACACGGTTACGGGCGGTGACGTTGCCGGACTCCTCGAGCGTCTCGTCGGCCTGAGACAGAAGGCTCTTAAACGTACGGGGCGGTCTTACCCAGTCATCGTCATTCAGGAAGCAGGGCTAGACGGCTTCTGGATGCACCGTGTTCTAGAGAGAGAAGGCTACGAAAGCCATGTCGTTGATGCGGCCTCGATCGCCACGTCGCGGCGTATGCGCCGCGTGAAGACCGATCGGTTGGATGGAGAGACCCTCATCCGATCCTTACTGGCTTTCAAGCGCGGCGAACCTCGCGTCTGCTCCATGCTACGGGTACCGTCACCTGTGGAGGAAGATCGCCGCCGCATCGTGCGAGAGCGCAAGGTGCTGATGGAGGAACGCATCCGGCACAGCAACCGAATCAAGGGACTTCTCTTCTCGCAAGGGATCACTGGCTACGATCCGCTGCGGCGCGATCGCCGAGAGTGGCTCGAGAGATTGCAGACGGGTGATGGACGCAAGCTTCCTGATCACATGAAGCGCCAGCTGCTACGTGAACTCGATCGACTGGAAGTGCTGCTGGACCAACTCAAGGCCGTCGAAGCCGAACGAAACGCCTTGCTTGCGGAAGAACGGCAATCAGCCCGCGAGGTTGGCTTGCTCTCAAAGGTCGTCGGCGTCGGACCTGAGTTTGCGGCAGTGCTCTGGGGCGAAGGACTGTTCCGGCACTTCGACAATCGAAGACAGGTGGCGGCCTATGCCGGCCTCGCGCCGACGCCCTGGCAAAGCGGATCGATCGATCGGGAACAGGGGATCGGAAAATCCGGAAATCGACGTTTGCGCTCAACATTGTTGGAAATGGCCTGGCTCTGGCTACGCCATCAGCCGGGTTCGACGCTCAGTCGCTGGTTCAACCAGCGTGTCGCCCAAAATGGTGGCCGCTTCAAGAAAGTGATGATCACGGCGCTGGCGCGCAAGCTGATCGTAGCTCTGTGGAAATATGTCAGCGCGGGCGTCGTGATAGAGGGAGCGGTCGTCCGTCCATGACGACATCATCAGATCGCAGTTCGGCCCGGGCCTAATCAGCCTGCCGGAACCAGGTGGACGACCGCACCGCGGCTTGGCTGAAGCGCCGTCATCGAGAATGGTCTCGTCCTCCTGAACCCTTGCCGCCGAAGGCGGGATTATGGTGCGGCCGCACGTGCGGCGACCGGATGTGAGGTTGATACGTGCATAGGCGCGGATCAGGAAATGGGTTCAGACCTTGGTTCAAGAGCGGAAACAGCCAGTACGCGCAGCGCCGAACGCGCTGAAGAGGCGCCGATCGCCAGCGTCGTTCTCTGCTGATGATTCCGGCGAAGCCCCGATACGGCCTCTCATTTCGGCGGGTCTAGCGTCGGCCCGGCCTTGGCCTGCAACGGCTCCGCCGACCTTCTTCCCCTGCGGCTGCGCCGCATTCCTCGCGCAGCAAGAAGCTCGGCTACCGCCGTCCTCCGCTGACGCTGCGGTCCTTCGGATGCAGACATCCGGTCCGTCGCTTCTCGCCCGCCATCGAGGCCGCATCGGGCGGCTTCGGACAACTCTCAGGAGATACGACCATGGCTCAGATCGGCACCTTCACCCGCAGCGAAGACGGCTCTTTCGTCGGCACGATCCGCACTCTCAACATCAACATCAAGGCGACCATTAAGCCCGCCGCTAAGGAGAACGAACGCGCTCCCGACTACCGCGTCACCGCCAACGGCGTCGAACTCGGCGCCGCCTGGAGCAAGGCGGCGAAGGACTCGGGTGCCGAGTACCTCTCGCTCAAACTCGACGATCCGTCCTTCACCGCGCCGGTCTACGCCTCCCTCGTCCAGGGCGACAACGGCGAGCATAAGCTCATCTGGTCGCGATGACCGGCCAAGGGCGCTCCGCTTCTCGGCGGGGCGCCCAGCTTTCTTCCTCGCCACTTCGCAGCGCGCATAGCGCCTTGACGAGTGGCTCCTCATGTGAGGCCGCGGTGGTCGCGGGCTCGAAACACAACAGGAGAAGTGACATGGCTAACATCGGTTCTTTCAAGAAGGTCGGCAACGATTTCCAGGGCGAGATCGTCACTCTGAGCCTGCAGGCCAAGGGCGTCCGCATCGTCGCCGAGACCAATCGCTCCAACGACAATGCTCCCAGCCACCGCATCTACGTGGGCCGTGCCGAGATCGGGGCCGCCTGGTCGAAGCGCTCCGAGGAGGGCCGCGACTACCTCTCGCTCAAGCTCGACGATCCTTCCTTCAACGCGCCGATCTACGCGAACTTGTTCGATGACGAGGGCGGTGAAGGCTACACCCTCCTCTGGTCGCGGCCGCGCAAGAACGGTGAGTAAGAGCGCCCACCAAGCCCCGTCCGGTCCGCCGGGCGGGGCGCTTCGCCGCAGGCCTGAGGCGGCTTACGATTTGCTAAGCCGCGCAACCCTTTTGAGCAGGTCTCCGGGTTCGACCCCTAATGCTTCAGCAATTTGCCCGAGGACGGTGACGCTTGCTGATACGTCGCCGCGCTCGATGGCGCCGACATAACGGGCGCTTAAACCCGCACGCTCGGCCAACTCCTCCTGCGTCATTTGTAGATCGTGGCGTTTCCGACGCAGGTTCACAGCCATGATCTCTTTGAGATCCATGGCGATATGGGAACTGAGCCGGAACGATCGTTCTAGGAACGATCGTTCCTATTCGCATCCAAATGTGCTAATGATGATCACGCTATGCGCGGCCGATCTTCGTCGCGTACTTACCGGACGGATTCAAAAGAAATCCGGGATTCTACCGGGCAACGTGGGTCTAGCTTGCGACCAGACCATGGCGTAGGTTCCTGGCATTCCAAAGTGGGTATGATGCAGAAGCCATCCCTCGATCCAGACGTGGCGGACAGTGCGCCGAATGAGCCGGCACCGACGGCCTATGACGAACAGCACGTCGTCACGTACATTCGGCTTCTGCAGGCGGAGGGTGAGGGCGCCGACTGGCGCGAAGTCGCTCGAGTGGTCTTGCATATGGACCCAGAGCGAGAGCCAGATCGTGCGCGGCGCGCATATCAGAGTCATCTTGCGCGCGCTAAATGGATGACTGAACAGGGCCGCCTACTACGTGGCACCGGCTCGAAATAGAACAGAATCGCCGCCTGGTGACCTGCAGGCAGAACTATTTTCTTTTGCTGACCGGTGGTCATTCCAGTGCACCACGTGGTGCCAAACTAGGGGCTTCCTACAACCGTCTCGTTCATACCTATTGCGCCGCAATCGTTGTTAGCAGCGTGCAATGGGGCGCAAGCAAATGCCTGAATTCGACTGGCGGTCGCCAGATTCCTACAAGAGCCTACAAGACGCCGAGATCACCGACATCGCCTGGGAATGTCTCCGCCGTAACGCCGATTATCAGCGTGAGTACGAGGTGATGATTGCCCGCAGCCAGAATGGCGAAGTGACTGAGGAATTCAGGAGGAAATGGGGCATCTGCTTTCGCCCATGACCCGCAGAGGTCCTTTGACGAGCAGACGATCTTTTGGGCGCCAGAGGTTTTAGCGGCGGTCGTTCCGGTCAAGGTCGCAGTGCCTGAAGACGGCGGCGCGCAGTCTCAGCCACTGCTCGACCTTACAGCTGGTCAGGTGCGCCGCGCCGTCGACGGCTGGCACGCGGTGCTGCGCATCGGTGCGGTAGATCACCGAATCTGGTCCAAGGAGCCGCCGGTGCTCGGCGAGTCATACGCAGCCGAATTGCCGTTTGATGGCGATTTCGACGCGCGCGCATATGCAGCACGGCGGCTGTGGCGGGCGATGAATGGGCGCGCGCCAGGTCCTGCATTTCATCAACTTTCGAAACAGCGGCGCGAGCGCTTGAGTGCTGCGATCCGTGCGCTCGATGCGCATAGCGCCGGCAGCAGCTATCGCGTTATCGCCGAAGCGCTGTTCGGCAAGAAGCGTGTTCCCGATCGCGCCTGGAAGACGCATGATCTGCGCAATCGAACGGTCCGCCTGGTGCAAGGCGGCCTCGCGTTGATGCGCGGTGGTTACCGCAAGCTTCTGCGGCCAAGGCGTAGGAACGAGTAGCGCAGCCCCCGAGGGGTACCGAAAATCGTACCCCCTACATTCGGCATCCCCCTCCGAGATCTTGCTCCTCCATGATGACCCCACGCACGCCGGCCTAGCCAAGCGTCGTGCGCTGTCCTCTTGGAGTCCTCAAATGCCAGATCCGATGGCCGGTCTTCCCCCGCGGTTCCTGCGTACGCCGGAGGCTGCGCGCTATCTTGGCCTATCCGGTCGCACGCTTGAGAAGCACCGCACGTACGGTACTGGACCGACGTATCGGAAGATCGGTGGACGCGTCGTCTACGCCGTCGAGGATTTGAAGGCGTGGGCCGACCGGGGCGCCAAGACGTCGACCTCCGATCCCGGGAAGGGAACCGTGCTGCCGGCCAAGAAGCAGCCGGCCCTGCGTCCCTATGCAGGTCAGGAACGTCGCTGATCGCCGCGTGAGAGCAAGAACCATGCGGCGCAAGCACCCTTCCGAGCGAGAGCAGCTTGAGCTCTTTCGGGCGCTACCCGGCGATCTCGCGCCGCGCGACGCGCAGGATCTGATGGCCTATCCGTTCTTCTCGCTCGCAAAAACGAAGCGGATCGCGCCGATCGATTTCCGTGCCGGTGCAATCGCCATTCGCGTCGAAGCGGTGCCGGAACACGGCATGGCGACCATCTGGGATGCAGACGTTCTGATCTGGGCCGCCTCGCAGATCGTCGAAGCCCGTGACGCCGGCTTGAAGCCGTCGCGCCTGATGGCTGCAACGCCGTACGAGATTCTGACGTTTGTCGGCCGCGGCACCAGCGCGCGCGACTATGACCGCCTGAAGGCTGGTCTCGACAGGCTTCAGTCAACGACCGTGCTGACGTCGATCCGCCAGCCGGCAGAACGGCGGCGGCATCGCTTCTCCTGGATCAACGAGTGGAAGGAGACGGCCGATGCAAATGGTCGGCCATTTGGCCTCGAATTGATTCTGCCTGATTGGTTCTATGCCGGCGTCATCGATGACGCGCTCGTGCTGACGATCGACCGGGCTTATTTCGATCTGACGGGCGGGCTCGAGCGGTGGCTCTACCGGCTCGTGCGCAAGCACGGCGGCCGGCAGGAGGGCGGCTGGAGTTTTGATCTTGTGCACCTCCATGCCAAGTCCGGCATCCTCTCGCCGCTCAAGCACTTCGCTTACGACGTCCGTCAAATCGTCCAGCGCCAGACATTGCCCGGCTATCAGCTCGTGCTCACGCGCGATCCGAACGGCACCGAGCGCCTGAACTTCGCGCCGGCTCCCTTTGATCCCTTAACGGCACGCCTGCGCCGGCGCGATCTCATTCCAAATTCGGAGGACAACCTGTGAATCAGCTCGTGCTATCGGGGACCGCAACCCTCGTGCTATCGGGGACCCGATCCTCGTGCTATCGGGGACCCGAATCGAGCTTAAGAGCTTGTTTCTGCGCGCTTTCCGGCCGTCCTAACTTTACTAACATACTGACACTAACTTCTTGTTGTGAATCAGTATGTTGTGAACAAGTCGGCCGCGCGTGCAACGAGGATGCCTCATGCATCCACTCTCTCACGCGCAAAGCTTCGCTGCAATACGATTGTTGTCGCCACTGCACGCGCGCGGGCGCGATCGCGCGCAAATCTTCGCGATCACTGACGTCAACATCATCGCCTGGTGCGCGTCACGTCCTTTTGCAGCAACTCGCTCGTCGAGGAGAACTCGCTAACATCCGTGGTTGGCACGATGGCCACCACAAGCCGGAATTTGAGGAAAGGGCGGTCAGGCTAACCAGCGCCGTGCTTGATGGCTTCAAACGTTGTCATGAAGCCGCCGGCAAGAAAAGTTGCGATCTCACCCAAATCCCCGTCTCCTCGGGAGACGCCGCTCCGCCGTGGCGGAAGGAAAAGGCGCGCGTGGGAGCGGCCGGGTCGCTGAGGCCCTTACATCGCCGCAGCGACCCGGCCGCGCTTGCCGCCGGCGCCAAACCGGAACGTCGTGCCATCGATCCAGATCTTGTGCAGCAGCACGGCGAGCGCGCGCGCCACCGCGGTCGGCGCGCGCTTCAGACCCTTCTTCCTGGCCAGCCGCAGCCCCCACAGCCGCAGCTTAAAGTTCTTATGGATCCGCGTCAGGATCGCGATCGCCGCCTCGTACAGCATCGCCCGCGTCAGCTCGTCGCCGCATTTGGAGATGCTGCCGATCCGATCGGTCTGGCCCGATTGATAGCGCCGCGGCGTCAGGCCGAAATGCGCGCCGACATTGGTCGACTTCCTGAATCGCGCCGGATCGTCGACGGTCGCGCGGAAGGTCAGCGCCACGAGTGCGCCAACACCGGGCACCGTCATCATCCGCCGCACCGCGCTGTCGCCGCGGGCCGCCGCCAGCACCAGGCGCTGCAGCTTTGCCAGCTGCAGCCGCATCGCGCTTCTAGCGTCCAGCAACGGTGCGACAATGGGCTCCAGCTCCTTCTTCCCGGCCATGATCTCGCGCACCCGCGCGTCAAAGCGGCCGACCGAGATCTCGCCGACCTTGAGACCGAACGGGCGCAGCAGGCCACGGATCATGTTCTCCATATCCAGCACCTTGCCGAGCAGGGCCTTGCGTCCGACCAGCAGCGCCCGCAACGTTTGCGCGCCGTCCGATTTGACATGGACCGCACGGAACCAGCCGGTCCGCATCATCTGGGCGATGCCCTTGGCGTCGTTCCGGTCGGTCTTGTTCAGCATCGCGTTCAGCGCCGCCTTGGCGTGCCGGGTCTCGATGCAGGTCACGGGGAGGCCCTTTTCAGCGAGCGCCGTGTACAGCCAGGCGCTGTAGGAAAAGGCCTCGAGGCCGACGCACCGGATGTGAATGCCCCATTCCGCCAAAAACAGCTCGATTGCGTCCGGATCGGTCTCGAGTTTCGTCTCCCGGACGACCTTGCCGTCGCCGTCCACCACGCAAACATTCGTCGCCTCCAGCGACACGTCGAGCCCTGCATAGACGTCCATCGTTCGCCTCCACCGCCGACCGCCGGAACGCACCGCGCGTTCCGTTCGCGAATCGTTGCGAGGCATTTTCGCTGCAGTTTGGCCGCCGAGGGGGCACCGGTCAGTACCCCGGCTAAACAGAAATCCTTCGGATTTCTTCTAACGGACCAGGCTGGACATCGCATCACAGGCGACTGGCGCCCGCGGGCTGTCATTCCTCCTTTCCGGCATGAGCCGCACAGCTGCTTCACCGGCGCCAATGCTTACGGCTCCACATTCGCCGTTCCGGGAGCAGCAGCATGAACGACCTCACCGAGGTGGAAGTGCTGTGGCTCGACAAGCGGATCGAGAACCGCATTCGGTTCGGTCGTATCGTCAAGGAACGGAAGCTCGATCGCCACCGGCGCGTCCTGTCGTTTGCGCCCGGAAGTATCTTTGCTTTCGTTCGCTGGACATCCAATGACTTTGGAACGGTCATTTCGCGGATCGATATCCTGCGGGCGGTCGCGCCGGGACAGCGCTGCTCCACCGTCCCTTATGTGAAGCCGGGCGGGGAGATCCTGCTCCGTCTGTCCGGCTGGCCGAAGGTTGAGCGCGTGCTGCAGATGATCGATGCCGTTGAGGCACTCGCCATTGCTCCCGCCGATGTCGCGCCTGATCATTGGCATCACGTTCATAACCGTTTGTCCGTCAACGAAAACCCGCGCCCCTACACGAAAGCGCGCCACCAGGCCTGGCTTCACCGGCAGAGGGTAACGCGATGAGCGACCGCTTGAAGACGCTGGCGGTCACGTTTGGTGCCGCTGCCGCGCTCGCCGCGACAATCGTCCTGGAGCCGCTGCCACTCTACATCTGGAATGCATCGGCAAGCGTGCCGATCGGTCTCTATCGCCTGCGACCGGCTGAACGCTTCCACGTTACCGAGCTGGTCGCCGTGCAGCCGCCGGAGCCGCTTGCGACATTCCTTGACCTTAACGGCTACCTGCCAATCGGCGTCCCCATGCTCAAGCGGGTCCTTGCGCTGCCGGGGCAGACGATCTGCAGAAGCGGGCCCACGATCTCGGTCGACGACATTGCAATGGGGGAAGCGCGGGATCGCGACGGCCGCGGCCGGCCGCTGCCGAAATGGCAGGGCTGCCGCGTTGTCGGCGACGGCGAGCTGTTTCTGATGAACTGGCAGTCGGACGACTCTCTTGATGGCCGATATTTTGGACTTCTTCCGGCATCTAGCGTGATCGGCCGTGCGATCCCGGTGTGGACGTGGGAGGAGTGATCGTGCGCATTCCAAGTGCTCTCCTCGCCATGCTCCAGTTCGATCGGTTGCGGCATCAGTCCTCCGTTTCGATCGATGTCTGCAAGGCTGGCGCGAGCCAGACCGCGTATATGAGTCGGTCGGTCACGCGCGTTGGTGCTGTCGTTTCCCTGGTGCTTCTTCTGACCGCGTTCGACAGTTTTGCTATGGCCCAGAGCGGATCAGCCCCGCAGCCGGCGATCGGTCAGACCGCTCACGCATTTGCCGGTTTCATCAATGAGGCCTCACAACGCTTTGCGATTGCGCCGAACTGGATCCGGTCAGTCCAAAGCATCGAGAGTGCTGGTGACGTGCACGCCAGATCGCCAAAAGGCGCAATGGGCCTGATGCAAATCATGCCGGCGACTTGGGCGGAACTTCGCGAGCGCTACAATCTCGGGAACGACCCCTACGATCCGCGCGACAACATTCTGGCCGGCACAGCCTATTTGCGCGAACTGCTCGATCGGTATGGCTCGTCTGGCGTGTTTGCCGCGTACAACGCGGGACCATCTCGCTATGAAGAGTATCTCGCAGGAGGTTCTCTGCCAGACGAGACGCGGGCATACGCCGCAAAGCTTGCAAATCTGCTCGCCGTCGAGCTGCCGCCGACGTGGACCTCCAGCGGACAGTTATCAGCAGCTGGGACGCTATTCGTCACGCGATCCGACCTCATGAAAACGCACGAGTGGTTGCGAGCGCTTATGCCGTCGAGTGGTGTCGCGATCGCAATCTCGGCGCCCGATGTTTCGCGCATGGTGCCCCGACCTGTTGGTGTGTTCGTCCCTCGATCGGATGCGGGAGTATCGCAATGACCAATTGCGCGAGTTCGCAAGTCTTGGCGTGCTTCACCGAGCAGGTGATATGTGCTGATGGCGTACGGGCGATGCCTTCGGCCCGCGCTCTACTCGTCGCTTCGCTCCTCACCGAGCCACCCTTCGGGTGTCTCGGCCCTTCGGGTAACGATCGCTATCGCAAGCACTTGGAAGCAGTGGGGGCTTCGCGATTTGGCTGCCAAGTCGCGGCGGCTCTTTCGGGGACCGGTGACCGGGAGACAACGACACAGCATGTTGAGGAGGGAACGAAATTAGAGATCCGCGCGCGCGGTGAGCGTCCCCTGGCGGGGCCGCGAAACGGGGAATGTCCGCTATCTCTTGCCTGCTGCCGCCCTTCGGGGACGAGAGCGCCGGACTGCTTGGACAGCCCTGTTCACGAACCTGATGAAGAGCATGCGACGGCCGAAGTGCTGAACGCGAAGGAACGCATGGACCCCGCCTGGTGAAGGCCACTGCAACGCGGTGTGGTGACGTTTGTGCGTCGTAGATGGAGGGAAGCAGCGATGCTTATTTTGCGAGGACTCGAGGAAAAACCTAGGAATGAGTTGACTTTGCCCGCCCGATTAGGAAGGCGAGATAAAAGAGGCTCGCCGGTCGAACCGCAAGCCATTGGCATGGCTTGGGTTCTGGCGTGCCGGTCGGTCGGGGCGCGTGCCGCGCCTTGCATTTTGACGAATGCAATCAAAGGCGTTTTCGGCACCATTTGCGCTTTTGATCGTTGGGAGGCTCTGCCGTGAGTGTGGGCGACAGCGACCTGCGTATTCGGCCTGGGCGCATTCGCAGCACCCGCGCGCCGAAGCAGAAAAGCTTCATCAATCAGGTGCTGAGGGCGGCGAAGAAAGCAGGACACACCTCGGGTCAGGCTGCGGCCGGGACGCGTTCGGCGGCCTATGGGCGCTCGACCTTTGGCCGCGGTCGGCTGTCTTTTAACCGCGCCAGATTGTTCAGCCCGACGCGGCGCGTTGTGGTGAAGGCGCGCGTCGTTCGTCACAAAGGGCGAGCCTTCCGTTCAGCACCGCTGACGGCCCATCTCTCATATCTGAAGCGCGACAGTGTGACCCGGAATGGTGAGCGTGCCGAGATGTTCGATGCCGGCAGCGACCGCGCCGATAGCGCGGCTTTCGCAGAACGTTGCAAGGACGACCGTCACCATTTTAGGTTCATCGTCTCGCCGGAGGATGCCGGCGACATGACCGATCTGAAGGCCTTCACCCGCGATCTCGCCAGGCAGATGGAGACTGATCTCGGCACGCGGCTCGATTGGGTGGCCGTCGGTCACTGGAATACCGACAACCCCCACGTCCATTTTCTCGTTCGGGGGATAGATGAGGAGGGGGCGGATCTCGTCATCTCCCGTGACTATATCAGCCGGGGCCTCCGTTCACGCGCCGAAGAACTGGTCGCGATCGAACTGGGTCCAAAACCGGAACACGATATCCGCAATTCGCTCGAGAGGGAAGTCATCGCGGAACGATGGACGCGGCTTGATCGGGAGATCCGGCTGACAGCCGACGAGACCGGCTACATCGATCTTCGCCCAGAGCATCCCGGCAAGTCCGATCCCGATATCCGGCGCCTGATGGTCGGCCGCCTTCAACACCTGGAGAAGATGGGCCTTGCTGCCTCCGCCGGGCCGGGGGAGTGGATGGTCGGGCTCGAAGCCGAGCGCAGCTTGCGCGACCTTGGCATGCGCGGCGACATCATCAAGACCATGCACCGCGCCTTTACCGAGCGTGGTGAAGCGCGCGGCATTGCCGACTTCGTCATCGAGGGTGGACAGCCGACGTCCCAAATCATCGGACGGCTGGTCGGCCGTGGATTGCATGACGAACTGACTGGCGAGGCCTACGCCTTGATCGACGGAACAGACGGACGTGCACACCACGTGCGCTTCCGCGGGATCGAGGCCTTCGACCACGCACCGCCGGTCGGGGGCATCGTCGAAGTCCGACGCTTCGGTCAGGCCGGCGATCCGCGGACGACCGTGGTGCTGGCGATCCGCTCTGACCTCGATCTAGCCGAGCAGGTCACCGCGAAGGGCGCAACCTGGCTCGACCACAGGCTGGTCGAACGCGACCCCATGCCGCTCGCCATGGGCGGATTCGGCCGCGAGACCCGCGACGCCATGGGAGCCCGTACCGAGCATCTGATCCAGAAGGGCCTGGCACGGCGGCAGGGCCAACGCGTCATCTTGCAGCGGGACCTCCTGAACACGTTGCGCCGGCGTGAGTTGGAGGAGGTGGCAGCAAAAGTCTCGGCCGACATCGGCTTGCCTCATGTGAACGCCGCCTCTGGGGAGCATGTGGCGGGCACGTATCGCCAGCGGCTGACGCTCGCCTCGGGACGCTTCGCCATGATCGATAATGGGCTCGGCTTCCAGCTCGTGCCCTGGTCGCGCGAACTCGAGAAGAGGCTCGGCCAACACGTCACCGGTGTCGTGAAGGACGGCGGTGGTATCGAATGGGGCTTTGGTCGCAAGCGCGACCTCGGCCTCTAGCAATCTCGCCAATTCAGTTGCGGAAGGACGCTCGGAATGTCCGGAACCAAAATCCTCTGGGGACAGGTGATCGTTGTCGGCCTGATCGTCTTGCTGGCCATCTGGGGAGCAACCGAGTGGACGGCCTGGCGACTTGCCTACCAGCCCGAGCTTGGCCGGCCCTGGTTCGAACTGTTGGGCTTCAAGATCTATTATCCGCCGATCTTCTTCTGGTGGTGGTTCGTCTACGATGCCTACGCGCCTCAGGTCTTTGTCGAGGGAGCCTTCATCGCGTCGTGGGGGACCTTTGTTTCGATCGCTGTGGCGATCGGCATGTCGGTCTGGCGGGCCCGCGAGGCCAAGAATGTCGAGACCTATGGGTCGGCGCGCTGGGCTAATGCGGAAGAGGTTCGAGCGGCCGGACTTCTCGGTCCGGATGGTGTGGTACTGGGCAAGCTCGATCGCGACTACCTCCGCCATGATGGGCCGGAGCACGTGTTGTGTTTTGCACCCACCCGTTCAGGTAAGGGCGTTGGCCTCGTTGTCCCATCTCTTCTCGCTTGGCCGGGTTCGGCCATCGTGCACGATATCAAGGGGGAGAACTGGCAACTGACCGCGGGTTTCCGCTCGCGGCATGGCCGCGTCCTGTTGTTCGACCCAACCAACTCGAAATCCTCGGCTTACAATCCGCTTCTCGAGGTCCGGCGCGGGGAATGGGAGGTTCGCGATGTGCAGAACGTCGCCGACGTCCTGGTCGACCCCGAAGGCTCTCTCGACAAGCGGAATCATTGGGAGAAGACCAGTCATTCGCTCCTGGTCGGCGCTATCCTCCATGTCCTCTATGCCGAGGTGGACAAGACCCTGGCCGGTGTCGCCGCCTTCCTGTCCGATCCGAAGCGGCCGATCGAGGCGACGCTGAAGGCAATGATGACCACTGCGCACCTTGGCGAGCAGGGCGCCCATCCCGTGGTCGCCTCGACCGCGCGCGAACTCCTCAACAAATCCGAGAATGAACGCTCCGGCGTCCTGTCCACGGCGATGTCGTTTCTCGGGCTCTACCGCGATCCCGTGGTGGCCCAGGTGACCTGCCGTTGCGACTGGCGGATTGCCGATCTGATCGCGGACAGCCACCCGACGACTCTTTACCTTGTGGTTCCGCCCTCCGATATCTCGCGGACCAAGCCGCTGATCCGTCTGGTGCTGAACCAGATTGGTCGTCGCCTGACTGAAGACCTGCACGCCCGCGACCGTCGGCGTCGAGTCCTGATGATGCTCGACGAGTTCCCGGCACTGGGGCGGCTTGATTTCTTCGAGTCCGCGCTCGCCTTCATGGCGGGGTACGGCATCAAGAGCTTCTTGATCGCGCAGTCGCTCAATCAGATCGAGAAGGCCTATGGGCCCAACAACGCCATCCTCGACAACTGCCACGTTCGCGTCAGTTTTGCGACCAACGACGAGCGGACCGCCAAGCGGGTGTCCGATGCACTGGGCACCGCGACCGAGATGCGAGCGATGAAGAATTATGCCGGGCACAGATTGAACCCCTGGCTGGGGCACCTGATGGTCTCGCGCCAGGAGACGGCTAGGCCGCTGCTGACCCCGGGCGAAGTCATGCAGCTTCCGCCGATGGACGAGATCGTCATGGTGGCGGGGACGGCGCCGATCCGGGCGAAGAAGGTCCGCTACTATGAGGATCGGCGATTCACCGAGCGGGTTTTGCCGCCGCCGGATCCGGCGAGGGCCGGTCGATCCTCGCGAACGGACGGATGGTCAGCGCTCGGAGCGCTGGAGCCGACGGGAGGTCCAACTGACAAAGCCGCGGAGGCCGAGAAAGTCACGGCGAACAGCGGACTCCGTCGTGAACCTGAACTCCCCGATCACGTTGCTATCGTCAGGGAAACAATCGAATCGACACCGGCAGAAGAATTTGCCGCCGTTCTTGACGATGATGAGGATGCTGTCCGCCAGTCCCGGCTCATACGCCAACAGATGCGCGGTGTCGCCCGTCAAGTCGCCATGGACCCAAATGACGGTATGGAGCTCTGAGGCGATATGCGCGACCGGATGAATGTCTATTTCCCGCCAGAGCTTCTGAAACAGATCTCGGAGCTTGCCGATCGCAAGAAGCTTTCTCGGTCTGCGATCGTGGAAGCTGCGGTCGCTTCGTTTCTATCGCCGGACGGCGCTGATCGGCGAGAGGCCGCGTTTACCCGGCGCCTCGACCGGCTGTCGCGTCAGATGCAGAGGCTCGAGCGCGACGTTGGGTTGACGGCGGAGACCTTGGCTCTGTTCATTCGGTTCTGGCTGACTATTACGCCACCGTTGCCCAACGATGCACAGGCGGCCGCGCAGGCAAAGGGCAGG
This sequence comes from Bradyrhizobium sp. CB2312, assembly GCF_029714425.1. Classification (NCBI taxonomy): domain Bacteria; kingdom Pseudomonadati; phylum Pseudomonadota; class Alphaproteobacteria; order Hyphomicrobiales; family Nitrobacteraceae; genus Bradyrhizobium; species Bradyrhizobium sp. CB2312. Next base: position 1,956,199 of record NZ_CP121668.1, read on the forward strand.
GAGCGCTTCGAAGGATTTGTCGAGGCGCTTGGGCGTCGCTTGCAAAAGGGCCAAAGCTTTCTGCGCGAGATTCCGGAAGATATCCGCAGTCAGGAGACGGTTGACGAAACCTGATTGAACTACGTAGGAAGGCCATTTCGCCAGTCCTTCTTTTTCTTCGCTAGCCTACGCCCGCAGCGATTTTGCTAAACTGACGAAAAGCTGGTCACGCTATCGGCTCGCGCGAGCTGCCAGCAACAGGGGTCAGCATGCAGATTTCAGGGGCATGGCGCCTCACCGCGCGCGTATTTCTCCCGTTTGCGGTTGGATACTATCTTTCGTATCTGTTTCGAACGATCAACGCTTTGATCGCCAGTCATCTCATCTCGGATGCTGGGCTTGGGGCTGCCGACCTCGGGTTGCTTACGTCGGTGTATTTCCTGGTGTTCGCGGCGGCTCAGATCCCGGTCGGCATTTTGTTGGATCGCTTTGGTCCGCGCCGCGTCCAGAGTGTTCTGCTCCTGCTCGCAGCCATCGGCGCGGGAGTGTTCGCGGTATCGACCGACTTCCTGTCACTTTTGATCGCGCGCGCAATGATCGGGCTTGGTGTGGCAGCGGCACTGACGGCAGGTCTGAAATCCATCATCCTTTGGTTCCCCAGGGAACGAGTTGCCTTGCTGAACGGCTACATGATCATGCTGGGATCACTTGGAGCGGTGACTGCTACGGCTCCCATCGAACACCTACTCGCTTGGATGGGGTGGCGGCAGCTCTTTGAGATTCTGGCGGCCGCCACCGGTGCGACGGCCATTCTCATCTATGTCGCGGTGCCCGAACGAGGCATTGTGCCATCAACAACGCGCGCCACCCTTGGCTCCGTTTTTGCAGATCGTCGCTTTTGGCGAGTGGCCCCATTTTCGGCGACTTGCATTGGATCAGCCTGGTCTCTGCAAGGACTGTGGGCATCACCATGGCTGACCGACGTGGAGGGGCTTGATCGCGCAAGTCTCGTAAGACAGCTGTTCATAATGTCGATCGTTTTGAGCTGCGGCGCCTTGTTGTTCGGGATGACCGTCCATTACGTCAAACGAAGGGGCATCGAGGCGGAGACGGTATTAGCGACGGTTGCGGTGCTGTTTATCGCAGCCGAGCTAGCTTTGATCCTGCGAGTGCCTCTGCCGTCCATCTTGCCCTGGTCCGTTGTCGCAATTGCCGGAACGGCAACGGTGGTCAGCTTCGCGGTAATAGCAGATTACTTTCCGCCGCAGCTTGCCGGTCGTGCCAACGGCGCCTTGAACGTCTTGCACTTTGGTTGGGCTTTTCTGGCACAATACGCGACAGGCCTGATCCTTGAGCAATGGACCGCGATCGATGGTCATCGGCCGGTCCAGGCCTATCAAGTCGCGTTCGGCCTCAACGTCGCACTGCAGATCGCGGCCTTGGCCTGGTTCGTGCTGCCTTGGCGCCGATCCGTCGCCTCATGGATGAGTTCAATTTCTTTCTTCATGCCTGCTAATATCTCCGACGCTGTTGAGTCAGTTGGCCTGTATGAGAATTCGGTCGTCCTCCTGCCTGCTGATGACGATGCGGAGTGGTGAACAGCAGCTCGCGCTGAGCCAATGCGACTGAGTAGCCGTCAAATACCAGTTTTCAGTCTTTCTTTTTCTACGCCAGCCTACGATCACGGAAAGCGCTTGTTGCGCTAAGTGCATTGGTGCATTTTCTAATCATCCCCATCTGAGGACGCGCTTTGGGCGTCCTCATTCGTGGGGGCGAGCGGTGACAATCCATTCCATTCAATCGGAAGCGAATTCGCGCGGTGCGCGAATGCTGCGCAGCGCACTTGGCTCTGCGATTGCCGGCTACCTCGAAGACGACGCGATCATCGAGGTGATGCTCAACCCGGATGGACGGCTGTGGGTCGACCTGTTGTCGAGTGGCCTGATCGACACAGGCGAAACTCTCTCCGCAGCCGATGGCGAGCGCATTGTCCGCCTGGTAGCACATCATGTCGGTGCCGAGGTGCATGCCGGTGCGCCGAGGGTATCAGCCGAACTACCCGGGACCGGTGAGCGCTTCGAAGGACTCTTACCCCCGGTCGTTGCAGCACCGGCCTTTGCCATCCGCAAGCCCGCCGTCGCCGTGTTTACGCTCGACGACTACGTCGCCAGGGGAATCATGACCTCGGAGCAGGCCGAGATCCTGCAGAACGCGGTCGTCGCACGGAAGAACATCCTGGTCGCCGGTGGGACATCGACCGGCAAGACAACCCTGACGAATGCGCTTCTGGCCGAGGTGGCGAAGACCTCCGATCGGGTCGTGCTGATCGAAGACACCCGCGAGCTACAGTGCAGGGCGCCCAATCTCGTTGCGCTGCGGACCAAGGACGGTGTGGCCACGCTGTCGGATCTTGTCCGCTCGTCCCTCCGACTGCGTCCTGACCGCATTCCGATCGGCGAAGTCCGAGGTGCCGAAGCACTCGACCTGCTCAAGGCCTGGGGCACCGGCCATCCCGGCGGCATCGGTACCATCCATGCTGGGACTGCGCTCGGTGCGCTGCGGCGGCTCGAGCAACTCATCCAGGAAGCCGTCATCACGGTTCCGCGCGCCCTGATCGCCGAGACCATCAACCTCGTCGCCGTCCTTGCGGGCCGCGGCGCCGATCGTCGCCTCGCTGAGCTCGCCCTCGTCACCGGGCTCGGGGCCGCCGGCGACTACAGCCTTTCAACAGCAGGAGACTGACATGCGTCAGCAATTTCGCTTTTTTCGAGGTGCATCGTTGGCCGCCTTCGGCGCGGTGCTTTTGGCGTCGGCGCCGGCGTGGGCGGCTGGCTCGAACATGCCGTGGGAGCAGCCACTCAATCAGATCTTGCAGTCGGTCGAAGGCCCGGTCGCGAAGATCATCGCCGTCATCATCATCGTCGTGACCGGGCTCACGCTCGCGTTCGGTGACTCGTCAGGTGGTTTCCGCAGGCTGATCCAGATCGTGTTCGGTCTGTCGATCGCATTTGCCGCCTCGAGCTTCTTCCTGTCGTTCTTCTCCTTCGGCGGCGGCGTGGTGATCTGATGGGTGAACTGGTCACAGGCTTTGTCGTGCCCGTTCACCGCGCGCTCACCGAGCCAATTCTGATGGGCGGCGCGCCGCGGTCGGTTGCGATCGTGAACGGCACGCTTGCGGCAGCCCTTGAGCTGGGATTGCGGCTCTGGATCGCGGGTCTTGTCCTCTGGTTCATCGGCCACATGGCCGCCGTCTGGGCCGCCAAGCGCGATCCAGCCTTTGTCGACGTCGTGCGCCGACATCTGCGTATTCCCGGCCATCTCAACACCTGAGCTCGATAATATGATGAACCTTGCCGAATACCGCCATTCCAACGCGCGTCTTGCCGACTTCCTGCCGTGGGCCGCCTTGGTCGACGAGGGGATCATCCTGAACAAGGACGGCTCGTTCCAACGGACGGCGAAGTTCCGGGGACCTGACCTGGATAGCGCAGTGCCGGCTGAACTCGTCGCCGTCGCGGGTCGCCTGAATAACGCCCTGCGCCGCCTGGGATCTGGTTGGGCAGTCTTCGTTGAGGCGCAACGCCATTTTGCGGGTGCTTATCCGCCGAACACCTTTCCGGATGTCGCGTCCGCACTGGTCGACGCTGAGCGCCGAGCTCAGTTTGAAGAGGCGGACGCTCACTATGAATCCAGTTACTTCCTCACCTTTCTTTACCTGCCCCCCGAGGAGGGGGCCGCCAGGGCGGAGCGACTACTCTATGAGGGACGCGATCGGAGCGTTGGAGCCGACGCGCACGAGGTGCTGCGCGGGTTTGTCGATCAAACCAACCGCGTACTGCAACTCGTCGAAGGCTTCATGCCCGAATGCGCCTGGCTCGACGATCAGGACACACTGACCTACCTGCACTCGACGATCTCGACCAAGCGTCACCGCGTTCGGGTGCCCGAAATTCCCATGTACATCGATGCGCTCTTGGCCGACCAGCCGTTGACCGGCGGGCTAGAGCCAATGTTGGGCTCAGCCAATCTTCGGGTCCTGACGATTGTCGGCTTTCCGGGCGCTACGACCCCGGGGATCCTGGACGACCTGAATCGTCTGCCATTCTCGTATCGGTGGTCGACCCGGGCAATCATGCTCGACAAGATTGATGCCACCAAGCTTCTGACCAAGATTCGACGGCAGTGGTTCGCCAAGAGAAAGTCGATTGGCGCCATTCTCAAGGAGGTCATGACGAACGAGGCGTCGACGCTGCTCGATACCGACGCCCACAACAAGGCAATAGATGCCGACGCGGCTTTGCAGGAACTGGGGTCGGATCAGATCGGGCAAGCCTTTGTCACTGCAACAATTACCGTCTGGGATCGCGATCCCAATGCTGCCGACGAAAAGCTGAGGTTGGTCGAGAAGGTCCTCCAGGGCCGCGATTTCACCTGTATGATCGAGACGGTGAACGCCGTTGAAGCGTGGCTCGGCAGTCTGCCCGGGCACGTCTACGCCAATGTGCGGCAGCCGCCGGTATCGACCCTCAACCTCGCCCATATGATTCCGATGTCGGCCGTGTGGGCCGGCGAGGCGAGGGATCTGCACTTCAAGGGTCCGCCGCTTCTGTTCGGCAAGACCGAGGGATCAACGCCGTTCCGATTCTCACTCCACGTCGGCGATGTCGGTCATACCCTCGTGGTGGGGCCGACAGGCGCTGGCAAGTCAGTGCTACTCGCGCTGATGGCGCTACAGTTCCGCCGCTATCCGAACTCTCAGGTTTTTGCGTTTGACTTCGGCGGTTCAATCCGGGCGGCCGCGCTCGCCATGAATGGCGACTGGCATGATCTCGGCGGTGCGCTGTCTGCCGGAGACGAGAGCCCCGTCGCCCTGCAACCGTTGGCCTGGATCGACGATTCCGTCGAGCGGGGGTGGGCGACGGAATGGATCGGCGCGATCCTGGCGCGAGAAAAGCTTGAGATCACCCCGGAGGTCAAGGATCACCTGTGGTCGGCGCTGACGTCTCTTGCCTCGGCGCCGAGGGAGGAGCGCACCCTCACGGGCCTGTCGGTTCTGCTGCAATCGAACTCCCTGAAACGCGCCTTGCAACCTTATTGCCTCGGCGGTCCATCCGGGCGCTTGCTCGATGCTGAATTCGAGCGCCTTGGCGAGGCCTCGGTGCAGGCATTCGAGACCGAAGGCTTGATCGGAACGAGTGCTGCGCCGGCCGTGCTGGCGTACCTCTTCCATCGCATTGGTGATCGTCTCGACGGCCGGCCAACACTCCTGATTGTCGACGAAGGCTGGCTTGCCCTCGATGACGAGGATTTTGCAGGGCAACTCCGGGAATGGCTGAAGACGCTTCGGAAAAAGAACGCGTCCGTTATCTTCGCCACCCAGTCGCTTTCGGACATTGATGGATCTGCGATCGCGCCGGCCATCATCGAAAGCTGCCCAACGCGATTGTTGCTGCCGAACGAACGGGCGATCGAGCCGCAGATCACTGCCATCTACCGCCGCTTCGGCCTCAATGACCGCCAGATCGAGCTTCTGAGCCGGGCTACGCCAAAGCGCGACTACTATTGCCAGTCTCGTCGCGGCAACCGGATGTTCGAACTTGGTCTTGGCGAGATTGCGCTCACATTTACCGCAGCCTCTTCCAAGACAGACCAGGCTGTCATCACGCAACTCATCGCCGAACATGGAGCCGACGGCTTCGTGCCCGCCTGGCTCCAGCACCGTGGCGTCGCCTGGGCCCTCGACCTGATCCCCAATCTCGTCAATCTGGAGAAACCGCTATGAAGCGTCTTGGTCTGTTGGCGGCCGCTGGCACTGTCGCACTAGTGCTTGGCGTCGCGGTGCCCGCACGGGCGCTGATTGTCTTCGATCCCAACAACTATGTTCAGAACGTCCTGACCGCCGCGCGGGAGCTCCAGCAGATCAACAATCAGATCATCTCGTTGCAGAACGAGGCGCAGATGCTCATCAATCAGGCGAAGAACCTGGCAAACCTTCCGTATTCATCGCTGCAGCAACTGCAATCCTCGATTCAGCGGACCCAGCAATTACTGGGCCAGGCGCAGCGCATTGCCTATGACGTCCAGCAGATCGATCGCGCGTTCTCGACGAACTACGCGCCGGCCGCTGGAAACCAATCCAGCCAGTTGCTGGTCACCAACGCTCAATCGCGGTGGCAAAATACTTACGCGGCAACACAAGACGCGCTTCGAGTCCAAGCCGGCATCGTTGACAATCTCGACACTAACCGCATCCAGACGTCCGCGCTCGTAACGTCAAGCCAAGGCGCTAGCGGCGCTCTGCAGGCAACGCAAGCTGGCAATCAGATCCTTGCGCTGAACGCGCAGCAGCTCGCCGACCTCACCGCTGTCGTGACGGCGCAAGGCCGGGCGCAGAGTCTTGAATCAGCTCAGCGCGCCTCGGCCCAGGATCAGGGACGAGAACAACTTCGGCGCTTCCTGACACCTGGGCAGGGCTATCAATCATCCAACGTGCAGATGTTCCACTAATGACCGACTTAAAGGCATTCAAGGCTTTGTCGCTGCTTACGACAATCGGCCTAGTAGCCGTCGCTGCCTGCACGATTCAGCTGCGTGGCGGAGACAATTCTCCGCCGACACCGAGGGCGGAGCAGACGACCGATGCAACCAGCTCAGACCTCGCGCGCTGCCGCGGCGTCACTCCGGAAGAAACAGCGGATTATCGGCAATGTAAGGGCGTTTGGGCCGAAAACCGGCGACGCTTCTTGGGCAAGAAAGCCGGTGCCGCTGTTCCAGGCCAAGAGAAACCGCCCGTAACGTTGGCGCCCGCCCCAAAAGACCAGAGCCGGATCCCGCAAGGATATCCGCAACCGGTGACGCCCGAGGCGAGCAAGCCATGACGGGTACGGGGATCATCGACCAGTTCTTGGAAACGTTCACGCGTTATATCGATAACGGCTTCGGGCTGCTGCGAAGTGACGTCGGATATCTCGCCACGACTCTTGCCGCGATCGACATTACGCTTGCTGCGTTGTTCTGGAGTTGGGGGCCGGACGAGGACATCATCGCCCGTCTCGTCAAGAAGACGCTCTTTGTGGGCGTCTTTGCCTACCTCATCGGCAACTGGAACAGCTTGGCGCGCATCGTCTTCGAGAGCTTTGCCGGTCTTGGCTTGAAGGCATCTGGCACAAGTCTCTCCGCGTCGGACTTCCTGCGGCCGGGAAAGATCGCTCAAGTCGGACTCGACGCCGGCCGTCCGCTGCTCGACTCGATCTCCAACCTGATGGGCTACATCAGCTTCTTCGAGAATTTCGTCCAGATCGTCGTTCTCCTGTTCGCCTGGGTCGTGGTGTTGCTCGCCTTCTTCATTCTGGCGATCCAGCTCTTTGTCACCCTGATCGAGTTCAAGCTCACGACGCTTGCCGGCTTCGTGCTCATTCCGTTTGGCTTGTTTGGCAAGACCGCCTTCGCAGCAGAGCGGATCCTGGGCAATGTCATATCCTCCGGAATCAAAGTCTTGGTCCTGGCCGTCATCGTCGGGATCGGATCGACCCTGTTCTCGCAGTTCACCGCTGGCTTTGGCGGCAATCAGCCAACCATCGAGGACGCGATGACACTGGTGCTCGCGGCGCTCTCCTTGCTGGGCCTCGGTATCTTCGGTCCGGGTATTGCAAACGGCCTGGTGTCGGGCGGACCTCAGCTCGGTGCCGGTGCCGCGGTTGGAACGGGCCTTGCTGCCGGTGGCATTGTTGCGGCGGGCGCGGGTCTTGCCGCCGGCGGTGTTGGTCTCGCTGGCGGCGCAATTGCTGGGGCCGCGCGCGGCGGGGGCGCCGTCTGGAGTGGAGCGTCCGCCGCCTATCGAAGCGGAGGCATTGCTGGCGTTGCCGAGGCTGGCGCCTCGGCTGCCATGAGCCCGTTGCGTCGTGCAGCCGCCGCACTCGGCGGAGGTGGGGAAACCGGTGCGTCGGCCGCGAGCACTTCGGCCGAAGGGCAACCCGATTGGGCGCGACGCATGAAGCGTGCCGAGACTATTCGGCACGGTGCATCAGCAGCCGGCCAAGCGGTCCGCTCAGGCGATCATAGTGGCAGCGGCTCATCCGTCGATTTGTCTGAAGGAGAGCGCTGACACCTCACCCTACAGCGCCTCAAAATCCGAGCCACCGCACGACTTGAAACCGATCACTCGATACCAGGGGCAACCATCGATGTTCAAACGATCATCAGTACACTACGGGCGAATGCCCGAGCCGACTACGCCTTATCAAAAGGCAGCTCAGGTTTGGGACGAACGCATCGGATCGGCGCGAGTGCAAGCGAAGAACTGGCGCCTGATGGCATTCGGTTGCTTGATGCTTTCAGTCGGTCTCGCGGGTGGACTTGTCTGGCAATCAAATCAAGGCTCGATCACGCCGTGGGTGGTTGAGGTCGATCATCTTGGAAAGGCCCAAAGGGTTGCGCCAGCTAACATCGACTATCAGCCGACTGATGCGCAGATTGCCTACCATCTGGCGCGCTTTATCGAGGATGTCAGGAGCCTACCTGCCGACGGAATCGTTCTGCGCCAAAACTGGCTTCGGGCCTATGATTTTACAACCGATCGCGGCGCGGCTGCGCTCAACGACTTCGCGCGCAACAACGACCCGTTCGCAAAGCTGGGTAAGGCGCAAATCTCCGTCGAGGTCTCGAGCGTCATTCGCGCCTCTTCGGAGAGCTTTCGGGTGGCTTGGACCCAGCGCACCTACGACAACGGTTCGTTGAGCTCGATTGAGCGCTGGACTGCAATTCTCTCGATCGTCATCGAGACGCCCCGCGACGCCGAACGCCTGCGCAAGAATCCGCTTGGCGTTTACGTCCGCGCGATCAACTGGTCAAAGGAGTTGAGTCAGTGACCAAGACGCAATTTGACGTTAATTCGAAGCGCAGCAAGCTCAATTCGGCTTGGACCGTGTTCGTGAACTCGAAGCGTGCAGTTCTGTCCGCTATTCTGCTTTGTCCGTCGGCGCTCGGTGGGTGCGCGACCTACATTCCGCCGGAGATCAGCTATGACACCGAAGTGCCACCGCTATCGGCGACGCCGGTGGCTGTCAACGACAGATCGCGATCGCTTCACGTTCCACCCCTCTGGAAGCCCGCTCTCGGCGGCAAGTCGGGAGAGAAGGAAGATGCTGAACCCGTGAGCCGGGTTGAGACAGCAAATAGCGCAGCCCGGGTCGAACCGCGCAAGCGGGGCTATTTCAACGCGGCGCAAATCTACGCCTACAGTCCCGGCGCGCTCTATCAGATTTACGCCGCGCCGGGGCAGATCACGGATATCGCGCTCGAGGAGGGAGAACAGTTGACGGGATCAGGGCCGATCGCGGCCGGAGATACCGTACGCTGGGTCGTGGGCGATACCGAGAGCGGGAGCGGGGACACACGGCGTGTCCACATCCTGGTCAAGCCGACCCGAGCTTCGATCGAGACCAACCTGGTGGTCAATACTGACCGGCGCACCTACCTGATCGAGCTACGCTCCCGCGAGCGGCCATACATGCCATCCGTTGCCTGGTACTATCCTGAGACGGTACGCGAACGGTCGCGTTCAGCTGCTCTGAAGCCCGTCCTTCCGGATCCGGCGCAGCGAATCTCCCGCTATGCCATCGAAGGCGACAGTCCTCCCTGGCGGCCGCTCGCAGCATATGACGATGGCCGCAAGGTCTATGTCGAATTCCCGCAAGGCATCGTGCAGGGCGAGATGCCTCCGCTCTTCGCCATCGGTCCAGACGGCAAGACTGAACTCGTCAACTACCGCGCTTACGGCAACGTATTGATCGTCGATCGGCTATTTGCTGCCGCGGAACTGCGGCTTGGCGGCGAGCACCAGCAGAAGGTCCGCATTGTTCGGACCGACGGGAGGCCGTCGTCATGAACACCCGGAATGGAAACGATCAGGAACAAGCCGCTCCGCCTGAGACACAAGAGGATCAGTCCAGGAGCTTCCGCTTGAGAGCAGAGCATCCGCGCGTGACGCGATTGTCGCGGAAGATCCTGGCCGGCGGGAGCGCAGTTGCATTACTTGTCATCGGCGGAGCGGTGCTGTGGTCGCTGCAGAGCAATCATCCACGCAATCAAGCGGCCGATGAGCTTTACAGTACCGACCATCACAATGTTGCCGACGGAATTACGATGCTGCCGAAGGACTATGCCGGCGTTCCGCGCCAGCCAATCCCGCAGCTTGGTCCGCCGCTCCCCGGCGACCTTGGTCGGCCGATCCTTGCCGCTCAGGGCCAGTCACCGGCGATCGGCGCCGATCCGGAGCAGCAGCGCCGGGAACAAGAGACCGAGGCAGCCCGCACCAGCCATTTGTTCGCTGCGATCAATGGCGGAGCGCGTCCGTCCGCTGCGGCGGTTGAAAACGACCGAGTCACGCCACCGTATGCAACGAGCACTGGCGATGATGGATCTGCGCAGAACGGCCAGGACCGCAAGCTTGCCTTCGTGAACGCCTCTGTGGACCGCCGAGCGGTAAGCCCTGACCGTATCGCCAAACCCTCTTCACCATACATCGTGCAGGCTGGGACGGTGATTTCAGGGGCGCTTATCACCGGGATCCGATCGGACCTTCCAGGCCAAGTGACCGCGCAGGTCATGGAGAACCTTTTTGACTCACCGACCGGCCGCTTTCTGCTTGTGCCCCAGGGAGCGCGTCTGATCGGGGTCTACGATAGCCAGGTCGCTTTCGGCCAGTCCCGTGTCCTGCTCGTCTGGACCCGGTTGATCATGCCGAATGGACGTTCTATCGTTCTCGAGCGGCAGCCTGGCGCTGATGCCGCAGGATATGCAGGCCTCGAAGACCAGGTCGACAATCACTGGGGTGAGCTGTTTAAGGCTGCGGCACTGTCCACGTTTCTGGCGGTCGGGACCGAACTGGGAGCCGGCTCTGATACCAACAGCAACGACAGCGCAATCATCCAAGCGTTGCGGCACGGCGCCTCGGACTCACTGAACCAGACCGGACAGCAGGTAGTTCGGCGCAGTCTCAACATCCAGCCCACGCTGACCGTGCGACCTGGTTTCCCGGTTCGTGTTCTCGTCAATCGCGACCTCATACTTGCGCCATATGGAGGATAGGGATGCCCAAGCTTAGAATAGGAGAGCTTCCAGACGACAAGCCGGTCAAAGTGAGTGCGGAGCTGCCCGCGGCCGTGCATCGTGATCTCATTGCATATGCAGAAGTGCTTACGCGTCAGTGTGGTCAACTGGTCGGTCCAACTAAACTCATCGCCCCAATGTTGGCGCGCTTTATGGCCGCTGACCGAGAATTTTCTAAACTGAAACGTGAAGGCCACGTACCGGCCACCGGCGAAGGACAGTGATGCTCGTGGTTTCCTCGAAGCCGTTGCCCACGCTAAATAGTTGCCAGCACAGCGAAACGCTGCCGAGTTGGCATCAAGAGCTGAGATATGGCGTCGCAAAGTTCTTCCGAGTTTGCCCCGAAACAGCTCCGATTGCCAATTTTTCCCAGTTTTCAGCGCGGGGCGCGGGGGCGTCGACGTGAAGTTATTCGGTCATCTTTCGCGTTACACTGCTCCGGCCATCGACACTGACAGGCACGTCACCCTCGATCGTGGCCCGACGTACGACGCGATGCTGGTCCCCGTAATCGTTGACCGCGTAATGCTGCGTTGCGCGGTTATCCCACAGCGCAATATCGCCCTCTAACCAATTCCAACGCACAGTGTTTTCGGGCGCGGTGATGTGAGACTGGAGCAGATCGAATAGCTTTTGTCCGTCGTATTTGCGGATTCCAATAAAGTGCTTCACCAAGGCGCCGAGCACTAGCGTCCGCTCGCCCGTTTCGGGATGGACGCGTACGACGGGATGCTCGGTCTCAAAAACCGTTCTGGTGAACACCTCGTCAAAATGTTTCTTGTCGACCTCACGGACCCGCGCGATCCCGGCGTAATCGAAGACGTTGCTGTGAACGGCCCATAGGGCCTCGGCAAGCCGTTGTAGCGGCGGCGGCAGACCAAGATAAGCGGCAGCTGTGTTCGACCATACGGTGTCGCCTCCGAACATTGGCATTACAACGGCCCGCAGGACCAAAATCTTGGGATAGGCGTCGGCGAAGGTCCCATCCGCATGCCAAACGTCGGCACGACCGCCGCCGCGAGTGGAGTCCAGTTCGAGGAGCGACGCCATCCCTTTGGTAGCACCGAGCATCGGATGTGGCACTAGCTTTCCGAGACGAGCGGCAAAGCGCTCATGCTCAGCGTCATTGAGATGTCCTTGATTGCGGAAGAAGATCACCTTGTGCTCGAGCAATAAGCTGTTGATCGCGGCGATCGTGTGGTCCGGTAGGTCGCCTGATAGCTTGATATTTTTGACTTCGGCACCGATGCGCGCTGCACGTTTCGCAACATCGGTGCTCGGAATGGCGCCTCCGATCAAAGCGTTTGTGCTCATCTTTGCGTTTCCAAGCCTTTGCAGTTCTTCCTCACCCCTTGGGACAAATGATCTTCAGCAAGCATCGTGCCAAGCAAAACGCAAGTATGTACTCGATCATGGGCAGTAAACGAATCGTGGCATTTGGCACGAGTCACTCGAACTGAGCCAGTGGTTGGGCCGAGTGACGAAAGAACTCGCTCACCGAGCCACCCCTTCGAATGTCGAATCGCGAAGCGACACCAGGAGCGAGCAAACGGCAGGTCTTGAATGGCAATAGATTATGGTGGTCATGAATTATGTAGTCCGGCCCTGCCGCGCGGAAGCGCCCCTCGAAAACAAATCATCCCACGATTGATACGTTGACGAGACGAGATTGCGGGCAAGTTCCGTCTCAACTGGCATATCGCTCACTATGACGATGACGGTTCTTTCTGGGGACAAATCATTGGCCTGCATATACAAGCGTCGCGGCTCTTGCTTGCTCATGCTCCTAGACTGAGTTGCGCGGCTCGCAACTCGCTGAGGTGAGTCTCCATTCCAAGTCGTTGTCACTTGTGCGCGAATTGGTTCAACAATGTAATTGCTTCCGGGGGACGAGATGGAGTTTGCAGAGCGTGAGCATTGCTGCCTCCGCGGCTCTTTTCTGGATTGCTTTGTTTTGAGCAATGGCCATCCCGGGCGGCGCAGGGAGCCGCAGAGTCGAATGGGCTTTCGAAAGTCTGGACGCTTACTATGCGCGTTGTACTGGACCTGACACAGATTGTGCCTCTGTCAGAATGCGGACAAGTGTCTGCACAGTGCGGCAAGCCCGAGCTGACGTTTCCGTTCGTGAATTTCGCGAGTTAATTGATGGCCCGACCGCTGGGGTTCGTGAGAGCTGTAGATGTAAGATGGCTGCGGCGCTGCTGGTCATGCACATTTTCGTCTCAGTCCTGAACCAAGATAAGAGCTGCAACTTCCTGGTCCCGTGCCAGTTTGCTCGCCGCTAGGCCGGTGGCGATACCAATGCGATCAGGCGTGGGGCGGTTTTGGCTCATCTTGCGTTTGCCTTGGACCATGGTGATAGGGATGCGCACGCCGACGATTTCACGCAACTGGGCGCCGATGAAATCCGCGGGAGCATCGCTGACGGCCCAGGGCGTCGCACGTGATGTCTCATGGATATTCGTCAGACGCGTCACAACCTCAAGCAGGCGAGTGGGATCCTCGAAGAACTCAATCGGCCCATGGGCGTGGACCGCGATGTAATTCCATGTCGGAACCACATGTTCAGCTTGTCGCTTGCTAGGATACCAGGATGGCGTCACATAAGCCTCTGCGCCAGTAAAGATTGCCAGAGCTTCTCCGATCGGGGCCGTGCGCCATTGCGGATTGCCCTTCGCCAAGTGCCCGTATAGTGCGCCGTGTTCGCCTTCGCTCTCGTCGAGGAAGAGCGGAAGAGGCGTCGCAAGTGGCCCATCTGATGTCGCTGTGACTAGGTTGGCCAATCGGGCGCAGTGGATTGTCGCTCGAATATTCTCGATGTCGTCATCTCGAAAGTGGGTTGGTATGTACATGAAGGCTCTCCGTTGCAGGTCGTCGAGATAGACGCAAGTCGATATGCGAGAAAACTGTCAGTTTTAGTCGCTCCCGTAGAGCTTCTCCGCTTCCTCTTTCGACGTGACGGCTTCGGATTTATTTGGGACACGGGCAATTCCACTCAGCCGCTTCAGTGCGTGAAGCTGCCGTTGGGTTGGTGTTTCCGTAGCTATTATCCTGCGGGCTGAGCCAGGCATCCATGGACCCTCAGAGATCGTACCCCGGCTCGCCTGTATGAAGCGATCCGGCAGCTGTCCCTCGACCCGTACCGAGTCGGGTTAGGCGAACCAGTCCTTGATCTTGGCAAGATCGACACCGACCTCTAAAGCCGTCTTCATCGTCTGAACTGCGTCGGTGGGTAGAAGTCGAAGGTGATCGCAACCAACCGGTCATTAAAACACGAGAGTTCCCGTCTATGGTGGACGCCTCGCCCGAGGGCAATCGGCCGAGGAGATTGTCGATTCCATCGCTGACGCGCGATCAGGTTGAGGCCGCGACCGAATTCGCCGTAGCGAGGGTGCCCCTATCTCCCGCGGAAGCTGGCGCTGGCAGAGCTAGCCGGCTTTGGGTTCGATGACGAAGCCGAGGCGGGCGAGGTTGCGCCGCGCCGGATTCCGCAACCGCGTATTTCATCGACGAGAACGCGGTTCTTGAGTTTGGCAATGGTGCCAACGCGAACGTGCGCAAGTGGCTTGCAACATGGTCCTAGATTAAAGCGCGCTCTGCGCGAGCGCGGCGCCCCCCGGAACAGGAATTCGCCCGAGGGCATCGCCGTGTGCAGGTTCTCGGTCAGCGAGTGGAACGCACCCAATTGTCCTTCGAGCGAGGTCACGATGGCGAGCCGAGCAGCGCATCCCGCTGCAGGCCCGTGTTCCGAGACGCGCATGAGGCCAACCAACATAGGCGGATACCCATCTAAAATAGGTTTCCGTATGGTAGCGCATGGCGACAGAGTTTCCGCATATGTTTTGCGGCACCAGGCGCTTAGCCTAGGAGTCTACTACAAGATTCGGTAGCTGGCTAAAGCCAACTTGACGCCCTACGGTTCGGTTGCCTTCCCCGCTGCATCATCGACCAACAGAAGTGAACGCAAGCGCACGTAAAGTCGGTGACCGCAGCGCCTGTGGGCACCTTGCGCCCCTCCATCGCTTAGAGAGTGAAGTGCTACCGTGTCCGAACAACCCCTGCCGATGCTGCCGATGTGGCGCGTCGATCACATCGAGCCCTCGCCCGAGATGTTGGCGCTGCGCGCCAACGGTCCGATACACCGCGTGCGTTTCCCGTCTGGGCACGAAGGCTGGTGGGTGACAGGCTACGACGAGGCCAAGGCGGCGCTGTCGGACGCGGCGTTCCGGCCGGCGGGAATGCCGCCGACGGCGTTCACCCCGGATTCGGTGATTCTTGGTTCGCCGGGGTGGCTCGTGTCGCACGAGGGGGGCGAGCATGTCCGGTTACGCACGCTCGTCGCGCCGGCCTTCAGCAGCCGCAGGGTGAAGCTGCTGACGCCGCATGTCGAGGCGATCGCTGCGCAGTTGTTCGAGAACCTGGCGGCCCAGCGCCAGCCCGCCGACTTGCGGCGCCACCTCTCGTTTCCGCTTCCGGCGATGGTCATCAGCGCCCTGATGGGCCTGCTCTATGAGGATCACGCCTTTTTCGCTCGGCTGTCCGACGAGGTGATGACGCACCAGCATGAAAGCGGCCCGCGCAGGGCGTCGCGCTTGGCCTGGGAAGAACTGCGCGCCTACATTCGCGACAAGATGCGGGACAAGCGCCAGAATCCGGGCGACAACCTGCTGACGGATCTGCTCGCGGCGGTCGACCAGAGCAAGGCGACCGAGGAAGAAGCAATCGGCCTGGCGGCAGGCATGCTGGTGGCGGGGCACGAGAGCACCGTCGCGCAGATCGAATGCGGCCTGCTGGCCATGTTCCGCCATCCGCAACAGCGCGAACGCCTGGTCGGCGATCCATCCCTGGTGGACAAGGCCGTGGAGGAAATCCTGCGCATGTATCCGCCGGGCGCGGGCTGGGACGGCATCATGCGCTATCCGAAAACCGACGTGACCATCGCGGGCGTGCATATTCCCGCCGAGAGCAAGGTGCTGGTCGGCCTGCCGGCAACGTCGTTCGATCCTCGCCATTTCGACGCGCCGGAAATCTTCGACATCGGGCGCCAGGAAAAGCCGCACCTGGCGTTCTCTTACGGTCCGCACTCCTGTATCGGCGGAGAGCTGGCCAGGCTGGAACTCAAGGCGGTGTTCGGTTCGATCTTCAAGCGCTTTCCCGCGCTGCGCTTGGCCGTCGCGCCCGAACAATTGAAGTTGCGCAAGGAGATCATCACTGGCGGGTTCGAGGAGTTCCCGGTTTTCTGGTGATGTGCGGACGCCGCTGGGGACGCAATCGTGTCCGCGGTTTGCCGGCGCACCTGCCTGCATCGCTCAGATCAGCCAGCCAACAGGTAACGAAGATGGACGTGCAAGAAACCACGGCAGCATGCCGGGACGCGTTCGCCGAACTGGCGTCGCCAGCGTGGATCCACGACCCTTATCCGTTCATGCGGTGGTTGCGCGAGCACGACCCGGTGCATCGCGCGGCGTCGGGCCTTTTTCTGTTGAGCCGCCACGCCGACATCTACTGGGCCCTCAAGGCCACGGGCGATGCGTTTCGGGGACCGCCGCCGGGCGAACTGGCGCGCTATTTTCCGCATGCGGCGACCAGCCTGTCGCTCAATCTGCTGGCCTCCACGCTAGCGATGAAGGACCCACCGACGCATACGCGTCTGCGGCGGCTGATCTCGCGCGATTTCACCATGGGCCAGATCGACAACCTGCGGCCGAGCATCGCGCGGATCGTCGAAGCGCGGCTGGACGGCATGACGCCCGCGCTGGAGCGCGGGGAGGCCGTGGACCTGCATCGGGAATTCGCGCTGGCCTTGCCCATACTGGTCTTCGCCGAACTGTTCGGCATGCCCCAGGACGACATGTTCGGGCTCGCCGCGGGCAACGACGCCATTTTGGAAGGCCTGAGCCCACACGCCAGCGATTCCCGGCTCGCCGCGGCGGACGCGGCCAGTGCCAAAGTGAAGGCCTACTTCGGCGCTCTCATACAGCGTAAGCGCACCGATCCGTGCCACGACATCGTGTCGATGTTGGTCCTCGCACACGACGATGATGCCGACACGCTTTCAGATGCGGAGTTGATCAGCATGTTGTGGGGCATGCTGCTGGGTGGCTTCGTCACCACTGCTGCGACCATCGACCATGCGGTCCTGGCGATGCTGGCCTATCCCGAACAGCGGCACTGGCTGCAGGGAGACGCCATGCGGGTGAAGGCATTCGTCGAAGAGGTCCTGCGTTGCGACGCGCCCGCCATGTTCAGCTCCATTCCGCGTATCGCCCAGCACGACATCGAATTAGGCGGGGTGGTGATCCCGAAGAACGCGGACGTGCGCGTGCTGATCGCGTCTGGGAATCGCGATTCCGACGCCTTCGCCGATCCCGACCGCTTCGATCCTTCCCGGTTCTACGGCACTAGTCCCGGCATGTCGACCGACGGGAAGATCATGCTGAGCTTCGGCCACGGCATCCACTTCTGCCTCGGTGCGCAACTGGCCCGGGTGCAGTTGGCCGAAAGTTTGCCGCGGATTCAGGCGCGCTTGCCCACGCTGGCATTGGCCGAGCTGCCGACCCGGGAGCCCTCCGCATTCCTTAGGACGTTCCGCGCGCTGCCGGTGCGGCTGCATGCGCAGGGGCTGCGATGCGAGTCTTAGTCGACCAGGATCTGTGCGGAACCAGCGGACAGTGCGCGCTGACGCTACCGGGTATTTTTCGCCAGCGCGAATCGGACGGCGTGGCCGAAGTGTGCGGGGCGACAGTTCCGCAGGCGCTGCACGCGGCCGTGCGTCTCGCAGCCAGCCAGTGCCCGGTCGCCGCCATTCGGGTCATCAGAAGCGAAGCTAGCCGTGAGGAGCGCGCCAGCGCCGACAGTGCGCCTTCTCCAGCGGACGCGGAGCGGCATGCCGCGAGAGACCAACGCAATCCAAGAGGACACGATGGGACGGTTTGAAGGCAAGGTGGCCGTGGTGACCGGCGCCGGCGCCGGGATCGGCAAGGCATGCGCCCTCGCAATCGCGCGTGAGGGCGGCAAAGTGGTGGTCGCCGACATCGATGGTTCGGCGGCCACGGCTTGTACCGCCCAAATCGCGGCCGAGGCGGGCCACGCGCTGGCTCTGGCCATCAACATTGCCGAGGCGCAGGCTGTGGCAGCGCTGTTCGATGCGGCGGAGCGGCACTTCAGTGCGGTCGATCTCCTGGTGAACAATGCGGGCGCCATGCATCTGACTCCGCGCGACCGCGCGATCCTCGACCTGGACCTGGCGGTCTGGGATGAGACCATGGCAACCAATCTGCGCGGCACATTGCTCTGCTGCCGGCGGGCCATCCCTGGGATGATCGCCCGCGGCGGTGGCGCGATTGTCAACATGTCGTCGTGCCAGGGGCTCAGCGGTGACACCACGCTGACGTCCTACGCCGCATCGAAGGCGGCGATGAACATGCTATCGGCCTCGCTCGCCACCCAGTACGGTCATGCGAAGATCCGCTGCAACGCGGTTGCGCCGGGTCTCATCATGACCGAGCGTCTCCTGGCCAAGCTGGACGAGTGCATGCAACGGCATCTCCGCCGGCACCAGCTCCTGCCGCGCGTCGGCCGCCCCGAGGACGTGGCCGCGCTGGTGGCGTTCCTACTCTCTGACGATGCTGCGTTCATCACCGGCCAAGTGGTGTGCATCGACGGCGGCATGCTGGCGCATGTGCCGACGTACGCCGACGGTGGAAACAGCCGCGCCGCGCCGCCTTCCGGCGAGACCGCCGAAGCGGCTGCGTCGCCGCGCTGGTGATGGACATGCTGCTCAACCCGCTGAACCGTCGAGATCGGCTGCGGCACGACATCCCGGTCGTGCCCGGCGCTTTCCCCTTGGTCGGGCACCTTCCCGCTATCGTCTGCGACCTGCCGCGCCTGCTGCGGCGTGCGGAACGGACGCTGGGCAGCCACTTTTGGCTGGACTTCGGCCCTGCCGGACACATGGTGACCTGTCTGGATCCGGATGCGATCGCACTGCTCCGCCACAAGGATGTGTCCTCGGCGCTGATCGAAGATATCGCGCCCGAATTGTTCGGTGGAACGTTGGTCGCCCAGGACGGCGGCGCGCACCGGCAGGCGCGCGGCGCGATCCAGGCGGCGTTCCTGCCCACGGCGCTGACCCAGGCGGGCATCGGCGAGCTGTTCGCGCCCGTCATCCGGGCGCGGGTGCAGAGGTGGCGCGACCGGGGCGACGTAACCATCCTGCGCGAAACAGGCGATCTAATGCTCAAACTCATCTTCAGCCTCATGGGAATCCCCGCGCAGGACCTGCCGGAATGGCGTCGCAAGTACCGGCAACTTCTGCAGTTGATCGTCGCGCCCCCGGTCGACCTGCCCGGACTGCCCTTGCGGCGCGGTCGGGCCGCCCGAGACTGGATCGATGCGCGGTTGCGCGAGTTCGTTCGCGACGCGCGCGAACATGCCGCGCCCACCGGGTTGATCAACGACATGGTGAGCGCCTTCGACCGGAGCGACGATGCGCTCTCCGATGAGGTCCTAGTCGCCAATATCCGCTTGCTGCTGCTCGGTGGTCACGACACCACGGCGTCGACTATGGCCTGGATAGTAATCGAGCTGGCGCGGCAGCCTGGGCTGTGGGACGCTCTGGTCGAGGAGGCGCAACGCGTGGGCGCGGTGCCGACCCGGCACGCGGACTTGGCGCAGTGTCCGGTCGCCGAAGCGCTGTTCCGCGAGACGCTGCGCATGCATCCGCCGACGCCGCTCCTGGTGCGTCGCGCAGTGCGTGAATTGCGACTCGGCCAACGGCGCATTCCCGCGGGCACCGATCTATGCATCCCGGTGCTGCATTTCTCGACCTCGGCGCTGCTGTACGAGGCGCCTCATCAGTTTCGCCTGGCGCGGTGGCTGGAACGCACCGAGCCTATCCGGCCGGTGGACATGCTGCAGTTCGGGACCGGCCCACACGTCTGCATCGGCTACCACCTGGCATGTCTGGAACTGGTGCAGTTCTGCGTCGCCTTGGCGCTGACCATGCACGAGGGCGGGACGCGGCCGCGGTTGCTGAACGGCGTCGAAAAAGGCCGCCGCTATTACCCGACCGCACATCCGTCCATGACTATCCGCATCGGATTCTCATGAGCTGGGCATCACATGCCCCTATGGTGAGGCAGGGGCGCTGGCGAGGCGCGGGATTGCTGCACTCGGCGCGCGCTCGGTGCGACGCAGACAACACCGCGGCGGCTCGCCTGTCAGGGACAAGGACATGAACAACATGCAGCCCGGTTCTACGCCACAGGATGACAGAAGTGGTGATTCCGCGCTCGGCGGATTGGGCGCGCAGGCGCGGGGCGCATCCGGCGGGCTGCTGCCCGAGATCTGGATGCATGAGGGCGCAAACCGGATCGAACAGGTGCTGGCGCGTCTTCTCTGCGCCCAACACGACGGTGAGACCGAGCTGATGGCGGCGATGCGCTACGCCACCTTGCATGGCGGGAAGCGCACCCGCGGCTTGCTATGTCTGGCTGCCGGCACACTGGCCGACGCGCCGGCGCACATGCTCGATGACGTTGGCGCCGCCATCGAGATGATACACGCCTGCACCCTGGTCCACGACGATCTGCCCGCGATGGACGACGACGTGCTTCGCCGCGGCCTTCCGACCGTGCACGTCAAGTTCGGCGAAGCTACAGCGATCCTGGTCGGGGATGCGCTGCAAGCGCACGCCTTCCTGACCCTGGCGAGCCTGGACGCGCCGGGCGACAACCGTATCGCGCTCGTGCGCGAACTGGCGCAGGCGGTGTCAGCCGAGGGTGCCGCCGGCGGGCAGGCCTTGGATCTGTCTCTGGTGGGAAAGCACGTCGAGCTGGACAGGATCGTGGCGATGCACCGGATGAAGAGCGGAGCGCTAGTGCGCGCGTCCGTTCGCATGGGCGCCCTATGCGCTCTAGCGGAGAATGCCGCGCACGCTGCGCTGTACTGTGCGCTCGATCACTACAGCGCCTGTTTCGGCCTGGCGTTGCAGGTGATCGATGACATTCTCGACGTGACAGCGGATGCCGCGACGCTGGGCAAGACCCCCGGCAAGGACGCGGCGGCGCAGAAGCCGACCTGCGCGTCGATCATGGGACTGCAGGCAGCACGCCAGTTCGCGCTGGATCTGTTGCGCGATGCCGGGGAGGCCATCGCGCCGCTGGGACCGCGTGCGGAACGGTTGGCGCAACTCCTAGAGCGGGCCAACGCGTATCTTTTCAAGCACGCGCCATGCGCATGAGCGCGCCCGTCCGGATGAACACGCCCTCGTGCCGCTGCGATCGACGGCGAGAGATGCTGCACTTTGTCCGAGTCGCGGTGCCGATCGCAGCGGTTGCCCGCCCCGGCGCACGCGGCGCCCCGCGCGCAAGCCTACGCGGCGGACCGGCGCGAGCATCGGGGACCTCGCCACGCCGGAGCAGGGCGGCCGTCCGGCGCTCCCTACGCGACGAGCATGCGGGCGACATGGGCTGCGTCTGCCCGATCCCGGTTCTCTTCAATCGTCTGCATAAGGAACATCCATCGTGAACGCGCTGTCCGAACAGATTCTTTCCGAATTGCGCGGCCTGCTGAGCGAAATGAGCGATGGCGGCAGCGTCGGTCCGTCCGTCTACGACACGGCGCGGGTGCTGCGCTTCCACGGCAACGTCACCGGTCGGCAGGACGCATACGCGTGGCTCATCGCGCAGCAACAGGCCGACGGCGGATGGGGAAGCGCGGACTTCCCGCTGTTCCGGCATGCGCCCACCTGGGCAGCGTTATTGGCATTGCAGCGCGCCGATCCTCTTCCCGGTGCTGCCGACGCTGTCGGGGCTGCAATCCGGTTCCTCCAGGTCCAACCCGATCCCTACGCGCATGCGGTGCCGGAAGACGCGCCGATCGGCGCGGAGTTGATCCTGCCGCAGTTTTGCGGTGAGGCCGCATCCTTGCTGGGTGACGCGGCGTTTCCGCGCCATCCAGCGCTGTTGCCGTTGCGACAAGCGTGCCTGGACAAGCTGCGGGCATTGGCGATGTTGCCGAGCGGTCATCCGTTGCTGCACTCCTGGGAAGCCTGGGGGACGTCGCCGACGACCGCATACCCGGATGACGAGGGCAGCATCGGCATCAGTCCGGCGGCCACCGCCGCGTGGCGTGCGTACGCCGTGACGCGGGGAAGCACGCCACAGGTCGGGCGCGCGGATGCGTATCTCCAGATGGCATCGCGGGCGACGCGCAGCGGCATCGAAGGCGTCGTTCCCAACGTGTGGCCGATCAATGTGTTCGAGCCATGCTGGTCGCTGTACACCCTTCATTTGGCCGGGCTGTTCGCGCATCCCGCGCTCGCCGAGCCGGTCCGCGTGATTGTCGCGCAGCTCGACGCCCGCCTGAGCGTGCGCGGTCTGGGTCCGGCCTTGCATTTCGCGGCTGATGCGGACGACACGGCCGTTGCGTTATGCGTCTTGCACCTTGCAGGCCGCGACGCGGCGGTCAATGCGTTGCGCCATTTTGAAATCGGCGAGCTGTTCGTCACCTTCCCCGGCGAGCGCAATGCCTCGGTGTCGACCAACATCCACGCCCTGCATGCGTTGCGACTGTTGGGAAAGCCGGCCGCCGGCACCAGCGCCTACGTCGAGGCCAATCGCAACCCGCACGGTCTATGGGACAACGAAAAATGGCACGTTTCGTGGCTGTATCCCACCGCGCATGCGGTCGCTGCGCTGGCGCAAGGCAAGCCCCAGTGGCGGGACGAGCGCGCGCTGGCGGCGCTGCTGCAGGCGCAGCGCGGCGACGGCGGCTGGGGCGCCGGTCGCGCGTCCACATTCGAGGAAACCGCCTATGCGTTGTTCGCATTACGCGTGATGGACGAGAGAGAAAAAACCACAGGGCGCCGGCGCATCGCACAGGTGGTGGCGCGTGCGCTAGAGTGGATGCTCGCCCGCCATGCGGCGCATGCACTGCCGAAAACGCCATTGTGGATCGGCAAGGAACTGTATTGCCCCACTCGGGTCGTGCGCGTGGCCGAACTCGCCGGCTTGTGGCTGGCGCTTCGTTGGGGGCGGCCCGTCCTGACCGAGAGAGCAGGAGCGACCCCATGATCCCGGCAGAACGCGCGCTGCATCAGGTGCTGGAGTGGGGGCGTTCCCTGACCGGGTTCGCTGACGAGCATGCCGTGGAAGCGGTCAGCGGTGGCCAGTACATTCTGCAGCGTATCCGCTCGAGCCTGCGTGACATCAGCGCCCGCACCGGTCGCGATCCGCAGGACGAAACACTTATCGTGGCGTTCTATCGCGAACTGGCGCTGCTGTTCTGGCTCGACGATTGCAACGACCTTGGCCTGATCGTGCCGGAGCAGCTCGCCGCGGTGGAGCTGGCGCTGGGGCAGGGCGAGCCGTGCGCGCTCCCCGGATTCGAGGGCTGCGCTGTGCTGCGCGCTTCGCTGGCCGCGCTAGCCTACGATCATCGCGACTATGCTCAGCTTCTCGCCGATACTAGGCGCTACTGCGCGGCGCTCCGCGCCGGACACGCGCAGGCGGCAGGGCCGGAACGCTGGTCCTACGCCGAGTACCTGCATAACGGCATCGATTCGATAGCCTACGCCAACGTGTTCTGTTGCCTGTCGTTGCTGTGGGGGCTGGACATGGCGACCTTGCGCGCGCGTCCGGCGTTTCGCCAGGTCCTGCGACTCATCTCTGTGATAGGGCGCCTGCAGAACGATCTGCACGGACGCGACAAGGACACGTTGGCCGGCGAGGCCGACAACGCGGCGATCCTGCTGCTTCAGCGCTATCCAGCTATGCCTGCGGTGGAGTTCCTTAACGACGAGCTGGCCGGCTATACGCGCATGCTGTACCGGGTGACGGCGGAAGAGTGCTTTCCGGCGCCGTGGGGATCGTTAATCGAGGCCATGGCGGCCATGTCCACGCAGTACTACCAGACCTCGGCCACCCGCTACCGAAGCGACCCTCAGGGGCGAGACCAGCGTTCGCCGGCCTGACGTCGCAGGAGGCGCGCCGTGCGCGCGCTGCCGCGGTCCGGTCCGACGCAACGCCGTGGCCGATGCGACGGATGGAGCGAGCATGAGCAACACCGCTCTGAGCCGGCGCAAGGACGACGATCTGGAGATCGTGTTGGATCCGCGACACGACGTGACCTTTGCTGGTTTCGGTCTGCGCATCTTCACTTCCGGCCAAGCGTAGCTGCGTCATCCAATACAGCGGCCGCTCGCGCCGCTACACCATTGGCTTGCATGGCGTCTGGACCGCCCAAAAGCCGAGGCAGGAGGCGAAGGTCCAATTGGGGCGTGTCGCACAGAGCGACAATCCCGCGGAGGAACGCCAGCTCTGGCAAGGCGATCACCGTCAAGGAGCTCTGCGCTCTTTACCTCAACGATCTGAACGCCGGCCCTATCCTAGGAAAGGGTGGACGGCCGAAGAAGCCCAGTACCATCATCACCGATACCCGCCGCATTCGAGCGCCATATCATCCCGCTTCTTAGCAGGCGGCGCGTGAGACAAACCAAGGCAGACATCAAAGGTACTGAAGGATATCATGGCCGGCAAGACGCGAGCCTCGGTCAAGACAAAAAAGCTACGCGGGAAAGTCATTGTTCGCAGTGGCAACGCGGACGGCCGGGCTTCTTGGCGGCATTCTCACGTACGCCGTCGAGGCGGGAACCATCGCCATCAATCCCTGGTCTGAGAAAACCGGCCAACGTGCGGAGCCGCCGGCTCAGAGAAGCCGAAATATCGGATAATTGGCGAGATACTGCGAAATAGCAGCAAGAAGGACGGGAAGTACGTCACGACGGCCGACATCATCCGCCAGATAACCGGCTGTCGGTGGAGCTAGGTGATCGGTCTGATGTGGACCGAGGCCGATAGACGGCTAAGGCGGCGACCTTACAGTCCCCCTTCGATCACACGGAAACGAGGGCGCCCATTTTTGTACGGCGAAACGGCACCGGCGTGCGTTGTATCGGTCACACTGAGCGCGCCTGCAATTTGGGCAGACAAGAAGGTGGGCAATTATCGATTCCGGAGTGTCTCGCACCAACTCCGACCGAAACCATCTCATGGTGATCCGACAATTCGGACAGCCCGGGAGTTCGAGGTGCCCGAGCGCGTTCTCTCCCGCGCGTACTACACGCGGAAAATGCCCCAGCGGGACACTCGGGTAAAGAGCAGACAGCGCCTGCAGACGGGCTCGATTGATAAAAAATGATCGCGGCCCTTCTTGGCTCCGCGGTTCTCCGAGGCAGACAGCGCCTCGTCGATCGAATTGCTGACGTGGTCGCCCTCGAACATGACGTTCGATGACATGACGTCCTCGCTGACCAGGCGCTGCTAGAGCCGAAAGGTCAGCCCCTTGCACTTCTTCCCAGGTTGTCCTTGGCCTGGAGCAAGAACCGCCGCTCGTCGTCATCGAGATCTTCAATCACGGCAAACGCAGCTCGAGCTGCAGCCACGAACGCAACCGACCCGGCGAACCGGTTCACGGCGCTCCGTTTGCTCCCACCTCCACCTTTGTTGAGCTGCGTCACGGCGAATACGGCGATGCCCAGGCGGTTAGCCATGTCGGCCAACGAGCCAACGGCTCCAGGACTTCCCGGGTCTCGACGTTGCCGTTGCCATCGCTGCCGCCCATATACGCCGAGATCGGATCGACGATGATCACACTGACAGCGCTTGGCTGCGCAGAAAACCAGCGCACACCGAGTAATGTGCGCCGACTTTAGTCATGACAGCGCTGCTAACGTCGCGGCTGCGTCGGTTGATTCCGTATGGGTGTCTGCAACACGACCGACGGCTTTGGTGAGATTTAGCCTGTTTGGATTCTTCGACGATTTCGGGCGCCTTCAATTTTCCCGTTCAAAGGATTGGCATGGCGGCCCTCACGCTCGATCTGAAGTTACGTGTAGTGCCTGCGGACGGTCCAACATTCATAGCCTTCCCCGGTAAGGGCTACGGGCGCCTCATATTTGCTCGGGGCCAACATTGTCATCGCAAGAAATTTACACGCCGTCGGTTGCTGCAGCCGATCGGGATCTGATCTTCGTAGTAATCGAGCGCCACCGCGAGCTGTCCGCGCACTACGATGCGGCGGCGTCGCTTTCGGCTAAGCTCGAGGATGGTGCCGAATTTGCTGCCGCCGACGAAGTCACCGGCCAAACGAACCTGGCTCTCACGGAGCATGCAAATGTGCTCATTCGGTCGAAGCCAGCCACGATCACGGGCGTGATCGCTCTGACCAGATACGTCGCCGGCCTGCGGGAATGGGAGCTGCCCGATGATGATGCGTGGTACCCGCAATTCTGATGGCGCGGACGCAATGACGCTCGCGCATGCCATAGGCAATCCGCTTCTCCCGCCCGGGCCAAAGTCGAAAACCCCGGTTGGAAGCCGGGATTTTCTTTTTTGCTGTTACAGGCACCAACTCTCCTAAACCGCCGCGGTGCGGTCAGTAGCGCACCTCCGGATTGAGCCGAATTTGACTTCGGCTTCGTTCCGTCCAACGCTCGATCGTAAGCCGCAGGTGTCGGTTGGTCTGCGCTCCTGCTCCACCTCAATCGATTGGTGGAGATCTCACGTCACATAAAGTCTCCATCCGAATCGGACTCTGGTGAAGGTTCATCATCACTCGGCGTTTTGATTTTGGAGAGATACATCGGAGAATTGGTTGCACGTTGCCATTCACCACCCCTGTATCTCCACTGTCTGGACTGGGTGGGATCGAGTACCATATCATTGTGATCTACATGAACGAAGCCCATTTGTTCTGCACGGGCTCTCGCTTCATCATTGGCAGGACGCCAGTTCACCAGCGGCCGTTCGCCGTCTTGCTGTAGTTGGTGCTCAAGCAGAATATCGCCGGCGTTGCCGACGAGCGGATGAGCAACCTGAAAATCCACGATTGATGTGACGTCAGTTCGTCCGGGGAATTGTTCTCGCCACCGTTGGCTGGTGAACTCAGCCGCCATAGGAAATCCGGCTTCCGTTCGTTGGAGGCCGACGCTCCTATTTCCCAGTTGGTAGCTGTAATATCGCGCGGCATCAGAATCCCTTCGGATCGCGTAACTGCTAGCGACATCCGCGGTGCGCCTGGCTCTTTCGGATACAAATTCTGAGTATTCCTGCGGATTGCTGGCGATATGATTGATCTCGTCACCATGAAAACTCCTCACCCGTTCCCGGAATTCGGCTTGGTCGATCTCAACAACGGGAGATCTTGAAGTGAGGTAATAACTCGGCTGCGAGGATGAGCTGGCACCCGAATCCTGCAATCCCATTCTACCGAACGCGTCCGCGAAATAGTCAGCATTCCTGTGCTCCGGGGAGCTCGCGTAATGATACTCATCAGCGGATGGAGCATCCGACCAATTGTTAATTCGACCGCCCATGGCGACCACACTCCTATGGTTGTTGCATTGTGTTCAGGTCATTAGACCTGGCGCCGCCGATAAGCAGCTTAGCTGTCCGTAAGCTGACGCCGACAATAAACGGAAGGCAAAATTCTCTGATCGGCTTTGTAGCAACCGGCTTGCAGGACGCCGGCGAAGACCGCCAGATGCATCTGGGGATGCTCGCTTCGTGGGTCGCTCGAGGCGTAATCACCGCTGCCGGCGGCGGGAACCCGGCGAAGGGCCGGTCGTCGCGCTTATGTAAATCTCGACATAAGCGGGATTAGGCACACCCCCGTGATTGTGCGCAGCTCGCAGGAACAGGAGCCTGTATCTATGGGATTCTCGGACGACGTCCGGCTGGCGAACTGAGCATAATTTCGGTCTTTCCTATGGAGCCTAATCAGCTCGATAGGAGATCAGCATGCAAACCGCCACGGCCTCGTGCTTGGGGAGGAGGAGTATTCTTCAACGTTTCGCAATACCAGGAACACTTGCGGCCAGGGCGATATGCGCCGAACACTCAGCGCGACTACCCGCCTCGCCGGTTTCCTTTGGCGAACGCCTGGCAGCGAAGCGTGTGACGCTCGAATTCATTTCAACATCTGGTTCAGCAGATTGGCCAATCGTGCCGCGGCAAGCGCAGCCTGATTGCGAGCTACGTTGCGAGCGTTGGTCTCATAATCTCGAGTTAGTTGAACCGGTGTCGTGTCATTCGGGATGGGAGCTGCATAAGCATTCTGCTTGGCCAGCTCGAAGCTTTCTTGGGCCCAGGTGGCAGGATCGAGAATCTGAGCCTTCGCGGAATCTGGCACGACACCGTTGAATTTGTCCTCGGCGTCGGTGATCGCTCCGAACACTGGCGAATAGCCGCCGAACAAGCTATCCCAATAAGCATGAAGCAGGATCGTCTCGCCCGTGGCTGGTATGACTTTTTCTGCGTTACCGCCGCGGCAATGGCGGGTCGACTACAACGATACGCGACCCCACTCGCAACTCGGATGGAAAACACCATCGGAGTTTGCCTTCACCTGCAACCCGCGATGGGATCTGGCGCTGCGCTACGCCGATGGCTCCGCACCAGCTCCCGTCGCTACCATCGCCCATTCGGGTAAATCCAACAGCCGGGGCGAACTCAGGACTGGACAAAACTTGATGTGGTGGAACGGCCCGCTCCAACAGCATCAAAGTGCTAGAACGTGGTCGTTGTTCGAACGCCACAAAGGAGGGACCGTTCCGTGAAACAGGTTAGCACCATCGGGTTAGATTTGGCCAAGCACGTTTTCCAGGTTCACGGCGCGGATACGGAGGGCTCGCCCGTGTTCAACAGGAAATTGCGGCGCAGCGAGGTTCTGCGCTTCTTCGAGAAACTGCCACCATGCCTGGTGGGGATGAAAGCCTGCGGTAGCGCCCACTATTGGGCGCGCGAGATCGCAGCTCTCGGTCATGAGGTGCGGCTTATTCCGCCGGCTTATGTCAAACCCTTCGTAAAGCGAGGCAAAACGGATGCGGCGGACGCAGAGGCCATCAGCGAAGCGGTGACCCGCAAGACCATGCGCTTCGTCCCGATCAAGACGGCCGAGCAACAGGCTGCCGCGATGGTGCTGAAGACCCGCGCACTTCTAGTGCGGCAGCGAACGCAGGCGGTCAACGCGTTGCGCGCGCATCTGGCTGAATTGGGCATCATCGCCACCGCTGGCCTGGCAAAGGTTGAGGCGCTGATCGCAATCGTACGGGATGAGACAGATGCTCGCCTGCCCGCAGCAGCGCGCTTCGCGCTGAGGGCTATTGCCGACGAGATTGAAGCTTCAGCCGACCAAATCGAGAGGCTCGAGCGCGCGATTGTTGTGGAGACCAAGCACGACGAGGACATGCGTCGGTTGACCACGATACCTGGCGTCGGCGCCATCACGGCGGCGACGATCAAGGCGCTCGTGCCGGATCCCGGCGGGTTCAAGTCGGCTCGCCACTTTGCCGCCTGGCTCGGATTGACGCCGCGGCCTCATTCAAGCGGAGGCAAAGAGCGACTGGGAGGAATATCGAAGATGGGAAATCCGGAACTCCGCTCTCTGCTCGTTGTCGGGGCGACGGCCGTCTTGCGGGTTGTCCGAAACGACGCTCGGGCGCGGCCGTGGCTGAAGGCGCTTCTCGCCAGACGGCCCTTCAAGGTTGCCGCGGTCGCGCAGGCCAACAAGACGGCGCGGATCATCTGGGCGCTTCTGAACAAGGGCGGGACGTACCGACGTCCCGACCCGCTGACTGCCGCGGCCGCCGTCTGCTGGACGCAGTGACCGCCAAAGCGATCTGACCGGCGCAGGCCGGCAGAGGGCAAGGTGCAACAACAGCCGATGAACCCATGGGACGACATCCCGAAACGAGTGAAGCTACTGCCCCCAATGCGCTCAAACGCGTAAACTTGATTTAGCCCCTCGTTCCGCGGATCTCATCGAGGCCAGCGGCCATGTGCCGCGCGCAAAGGCCGGACATATGACCGCACCGTTCCAATGTGTGAAATCGACTGAAAAAGCTCTTGCCACGCGGGCCGTTCCACATATGGGGGCAAGGTCACCCGCGACGTCCTGAAGCATGCGTGAGACGAAGTCCCTATTTCGGCCGGCCACGCGAAGTAGTCGTTGCAAAGCGTCATGACGCAAGAGTTTCGAATACTCTAGTCATAAATGGTCGAGTTTTCCGGTCTCAAATCATGTCCCATGGCGCTTCCTTGCAATGGTGCGATAAGGATGCACCATCAAAGGCAGGGGCTAAACATCTAGCGAACCTGAACCCGCGGTAAGCGCGCCGCAGGCAAGCGGACGACGATCTGCCTGTCCGTGATGTCGACGACTCCTTGCGCTTCCTCCCGTCATTGTACCGCAATTCTACCGTCACTCCCGATGCAGATGGGGTAAAGGGCTCAGGCGCAAGGCTGATCCACCCCTCCCCCAAATTCAGAATGATCGGTCGATCCGCCCGGAGTCGGGCGTCGAGTAGCACCAAGTCCAATCGGAGAGACTGGAGCCGCACGTTGAGCCGTCGCCGCACGCCATCACGTGGCCAGATACGCAGGCTGTTAGCGAACGTCTCCTTGTTGCCGCCGTGACAAACCTTCCCAAAGATGGGATCGTCGGCAACGATCGTCGCAGCAGCGCGGAGCGCCCCACAAAATCCCAGGTCGATCTCGCACGAGTAATACCACGTTCCACGGTGATGCGTCTCTACCGCGCTACCAGCAGAGCACGCTGATCAAAGGAGGCCCTTTTGGACGCCGATGGGAGTCCTACCGGCATCGAGCACCCAAGGACCGATGATGCCATATCTAGCGAGAGCGGCTACGACACGTATTCCAGTGGCCATGAGGCATGGTGCCCGCAGGCGTTCGTCGCGCCTGAAGCGACCATGTGTTCGCGCCGTTTTGGTCGATGCCTAGGTCTCACACATGAAGACGAGACGATCCCGGTCGACCTTGTCCTGGCTCTCGCGCAAGCCTCGGCGCCCTTCGAAGCGTCCGGACGGTCTTGCTCTGCGTCATGGGAGTCTCTTTTTGCGCGTGATCTTGTGACGCTCGAAGAAGCGGCGGATCGTGCCATAGCCAAAGCATAGGCCCTCTTTGCTCAAGCTGTGCCGCAGTTCATCGATAGTGCTATCGGGGCGAGGCCTCGAGCACAGCCATGATCGTCGCCCGATGGGCCTCGACCCGGTGCGATTCCCGAGGCCGTTGGGCCTTTGGCAGAGCACCGCGCCGTGCTCCCGCTCGCGCCTTCGTCATCGGAGTACGCTCGCTGGGCTCACTCCAAAAGCTCGGCAGCCCGCCGTTGTGAAGCGCGCCCTCAATACAGACGACCTTGTCCATTCCCAATTCCTGTTTCGGCAGATGGTCGCGGCCCCGCTCCTCCTTCAGCACGCGCATAGTAGTTCGTCAGCGCCCGGTTATATCCGACGAACAGCGCTCGCTCAGCCTCAATCTTCCACACATCGATCCAGCTATTCGATACCTGCTGCATTGAGCTGCTCCGCGATGCTTTGAAACGACGTCTCAGAGCTAGCGCCCTCGCGGCGCTCGCTACCAATCGTACGATTTTGCACGCCAATCTACGATCTTCCGCCACCCCGATGGTGGCACCTCGGATAATGGGCACGACTGATACGATTGTGAGGATTTATGGAGGCCCGTTTGCTTGGGCGCCGACTTCGATGCGCTGAAGACGCGACCATCGGAGCTCGAGACGCAAAACAGCCGCACGCTTGGTTGGTTGCGGGCTGCTCGGCTTGACTTCGATATTAGAGCGAGGAACCCACGGTCGCGCCAGCGAGTTGCGCCACGAGCCAATCCGCGAAGGCTCGTACCGCAGTTCTCTGTCGGCTGGCGCGCGGGCAGATCAGACGATGGCCGACGTAGCGGATATCGTTGGCTCGCCCTGCGAGCGGCGCAACTAGTCGCCCGCTCGCCAGTTCGCGTTCGGCCAGGAGCGTTGATTCCAACGCTACTCCCAATCCCTCCGCAGCCGTTGCGATTGCAAGAAAGCTGCGATCGAACCTCATCCCGTGGAGCGCAGGTGCTTCCAATCCGTTCGCCGTGAACCATTGGTGCCACTGAACCTGCTTCACGTCGGAACGGATAAGGGTTCGATCGAGGAGATCGGCAGCATTCCTGATTGACTTTGCAAGCGCCGGGGAGCAGAGCGGGGTGACCGTCTCCTCGGGGAGAGGAACAATTTCGACGCCCTCAGCACGCGGCGGACCATAGACAATGTCGATATCAAAATCGTCATTGCTGAAACGCGCGTAGTCCGTGTTTGCAGCCAGTCGAACCTCGAGCTTCGGATAGGCGGCGAGAAATTGTGCAAGCCGCGGTGCCAACCATTGCGCGGCAAAGCTCGGAGCTGAGTGGACGCGCACCAGTTGCGGTCCGCGCGCGGCGACTTCCTCGAGACCGCGGCGGAGTTGGTCGAAAGCCGCTCCGGTGTGGCGCATCAGATTCTCGCCGGCTGGCGTGAGCCGCACGGATCGCGCGCTGCGCTCAAACAATACGGTCCGAAGCGTGTCCTCCAACTTGCGGATGGCATGACTGACCGCGCTGGGCGTCAGGTGAAGCTCATTCGCCGCATCGCGAAATGATCCAGTGCGGGCAGCGGCTTCAAAGGCGCGAATTGCCGATATCGGAACATTGGACAGCATCCCATAAGTGAACCAGATTCATCGATCCGTGACAACTGTGCGCTTGTCCGTTGCGCGTCCGCGGTTCATTCCTAGCCGTGCAATGGGAAAAACAATTTGCGGGAGAAACTGATGCTGCTCAGCGGTAAGACGGCCATCATTTCGGGCGCAGCATCGCCGCGCGGCATCGGGCTTGCCGCGGCACGGCGGTTCGCTGCCGAGGGAGCTCGGGTCGCCATTCTGGACATCGATGCCGACGCTGCAGCATCGCTTGGAAAGTCCCACATCGGCCTTCGGTGCGACGTCGCCGACAAATCGTCCTGCGAGCAGGCCGTCGCCCGGGTGATCGAGTCCTTCGGCAGCATCGATATTCTGATCAACAATGCTGGCATCACCCAACCGGTGAAGCTCTTGGAAATAACGGCGGCCGACTGGGATCGCATCCAGGACGTCAATCTGAAAGGTGTTCTGTTCCTCTCCCAGGCCGTGATCCCGCACATGCGCGCGCGCAAGTCCGGATCAATCGCCTGCATGTCGTCGGTCTCGGCCCAGCGTGGCGGCGGAATTTTTGGCGGCCCGCATTATTCGGCCGCCAAAGCCGGCGTGCTTGGTCTCGCCAAGGCGATGGCCCGTGAATTCGGTCCGGACGGCATCCGCGTCAATTGTGTGACGCCCGGCCTGATCGGCACCGATATCACCGCGGGCAAGCTGAGCGACGAGATGAGGGCGAAGATCCTGGAAGGCATTCCGCTCAATCGCCTTGGCACGGCAGAGGATGTCGCCAGCATCTACACCTTCCTGGCTTCGGATCTTTCCGCCTACGTGACCGGTGCCGTGATCGACGTCAATGGCGGCATGCTCATTCACTGAGCCAGTAAGATAAGGTCCAGATCGATGGAAACGCTGACCAACACGCCCAAGCTGGCGGACCGCGCCTACAACATTCGCCGCAATGCGCTGCGCATGGGCGAAGTCCAGGGCCAGGGCTATATCGCACAGGCGCTGGACATTTCCGACGTCCTCGCCGTGGCCTATTTTCACGCGATGCGCTACCGGCCGGAAGATCCGTCCTGGGACGAACGCGACCGCTTCCTGCTCTCCAATGGTCACTATGCCATCGCGCTCTACGCGGCTTTGATCGAGGCGGGGATCGTCCCTGAGGAGGAGCTCGAAACCTATGGCAGCGACGAGAGCCGCCTGCCGATGTCGGGCATGGCCTCCTACACGCCGGGAATGGAAATGTCGGGCGGCTCGCTCGGGCTTGGGCTCAGCATCGCCGTCGGCATGGGGCTGGGGCTGAAGCGCAAGAAATCCGAGGCGCGGGTGTACACCTTATTCTCGGATGGCGAGCTCGACGAGGGCTCGGTCTGGGAGGCCATCCAGTCGGCGGGCCACTACAAGCTCGACAATCTGATCGGCATCGTCGACGTCAACAATCAGCAGGCGGATGGTCCTTCGACGCAGGTCATGGCGTTCGAGCCGCTGGTCGAGAAGCTTCAGGCCTTCGGCTGGTTCGTGCAGCGCATCGACGGCAACGATCTCGATGCCGTGCTTGCGGCGTTCGATGCGGCCAAGTCCCATACCGAGACCAAGCCGCGGATGATCGTCGCCGACACGCTGATGGGGAAGGGCGTTCCTTTCCTGGAGCAGCGCGAGAAAAACCATTTCATCCGCGTCGAGCAGCACGAATGGCAGCTCGCGCTGGCCGCGCTGGAAGCCGGGAGGCAGGTATGAAGACCGTGAGATCAGCACCGCAGCCGGGCAAGTCGCGCCTGACAACCTCGGCGATGATCGCATCGATCGCGGCTGAAGGACAAAAGACGAAGCCGGCGCCCTTTGGACACGCTCTCGTCGAGCTTGCACGCAGCCGCCCTGATGTGGTCGGCATGACGGCCGATCTCGGCAAATACACCGACCTGCACATCTTCGCGAAGGAATTTCCGGACCGCTATTATCAGATGGGCATGGCCGAGCAGCTTCTGTTCGGCGCGGCTTCCGGTCTTGCCGCCGAAGGCTTCATGCCGTTCGCGACCACCTACGCCGTGTTCGCCTCGCGGCGCGCCTACGACTTCATTCACCAGACGATCGCGGAGGAAGACCGAAACGTGAAGATCGTCTGCGCACTGCCCGGCCTGACTTCGGGCTATGGCCCGAGCCACCAGGCCGCGGAGGATCTCGCACTATTTCGCGCGATGCCGAATATGACGGTCATCGATCCCTGCGATGCTCATGAAACCGAGCAGCTGGTGCCCGCCATCGCGACGCATCAGGGGCCGATTTACATGCGCCTGCTGCGTGGTCAGGTGCCCGTCGTGCTGGACGAATATGACTACAAGTTCGAGCTCGGCAAGGCCCAGCTGATCCGTGACGGGAAGGACGTGCTGATCATCTCATCCGGCATCATGACCATGCGTGCGCTCGAGGCCGTGCAAACTCTGACGAACGACCGCGTCGATATTGCGGTGCTCCACGTTCCGACCATCAAGCCGCTCGACGCCGAGACAATCTTGCGTGAGGCAAGCAAGCCGGGCCGCCTTGTCGTCGTTGCCGAAAACCACACGACCATTGGCGGCCTTGGCGAGGCAATTGCCGCGCTTTTGATGCGTTCGGGCGTTCATCCGCCGTTCCGCCAGATTGCATTGCCGGACGAATTTCTTGACGCCGGCGCACTTCCGACACTGCACGACCGCTACGGCATTTCCACCGCAGAGGTCGCAAGGCAGATCAAGCTGTGGCTCTAGCGCACCAGCACTAAGCGCCAATCAGGCCAAGCCCAAGTGAAGAGTTACGCCCGCTGCATGTTGCGGCGGGCGAGCGATGGCTCTTGCCCGAATGCGGCTGTCGAGGAGCCCGGAAAGCTGAAAACCAGCGCAGGCTGATGCAGCCGGCACAACGTCAATACACGATCAGGAGGAAAACATGACTGTCTCGAAACCTGGACGCGTCAGCCGCCGTTCGCTGTTGCTGGCGGCCAGTGCCGTACCTCTCTGCGGGATTCTGACCCGCCCGGTATCTGCCACCGAATTCGTCTACAAGTTCGCGACCGGACAGGATCCGTCCCATCCGGTGAATATCCGGGCGCAAGAGGCGATCGACCGTATCCGCGAAGCGACCAGCGGCCGGCTGGAGATCAGGCTGTTTCCGGCCAATCAGCTCGGCTCCGACACCGAGCTTCTAACCCAGGTTCGCAGCGGTGGCGTCGAGTTCTTCAATCAGTCGTCCTCGATCCTTGCCACTCTGGTACCTAGCGCGGGCATCGTGAATACCGGCTTCGCGTTTGCCGACTACGACAGCGTATGGAAGGCCATGGATGGCGATCTCGGCACCTATATCCGGGCGCAGATTGCCAAGACACCGATCATGGCGGTGTCGAAAGCCTGGGACAACGGCTTCCGCCAGGTGACCTCGTCCGGCCGCGAGGTGCGCACGCCGGATGATCTGAAGAATTTCCAGATCCGCGTTCCGCCCGCGCCGCTGCTGACCTCGCTGTTCAAGGCCCTCGGCGCCGGACCGACGCCGATCAACTTCAATGAGGTCTATTCCGCGTTGCAGACCAAGGTCGTCGACGGGCAGGAGAACCCGCTGCCAATCATTGCGACCGCGCGTCTTTATGAAGTCCAGAGCACGTGCAGCCTGACGGGGCACGTCTGGGACGGCTACTGGATCCTCGGCAACAAGCGCGCCTTCGAGCGCCTGCGCAAGGACGTGCAGGAGATCGTGGCACGCGAGCTTGACCGCTCCGCCATCGATCAGCGCGCCGACATCGCAAAGCTCAGCCAATCCCTGCGCACTGACCTCTCGGCCAAGGGTCTCAAATTCGTCGACGTCGATCGCACCGCCTTCCGTCAGGCCTTGTCAAAAACCAGCTTCTACGCCGACTGGAAAGCCAAGTTTGGCGAGGAGGCATGGTCGCAGCTCGAAAAAGCGGCGGGCCGGCTATCATGACCAGCATGAGCCATACCCGCATGTCGATGCCGGTATGGCGGCCGGCGCGTCGCAGGCAGGCCGGCGCAGTTGGGTGATAACGGCGAACACGGTGCTT
Source organism: Bradyrhizobium sp. CB2312 (assembly GCF_029714425.1). Taxonomy (NCBI): domain Bacteria; kingdom Pseudomonadati; phylum Pseudomonadota; class Alphaproteobacteria; order Hyphomicrobiales; family Nitrobacteraceae; genus Bradyrhizobium; species Bradyrhizobium sp. CB2312. Next base: position 1,992,861 of record NZ_CP121668.1, read on the forward strand.
GGTCATGTCGTCGCGGTCCCGGCAGCACTGCTCGTGCTGGCGGAGATTGCGGTACTGTCTGCCGGCATCGTGGGTCGATACGTGTTCCGCTCGCCCATCATCTGGTCCGACGAACTCGCGGGCATTCTCTTCCTCTGGCTCGCCATGTTCGGTTCCGTGATTGCGTTCCAGCGCGGCGAGCACATGCGGATGACCGCGATCGTCGGCGTTCTCAGCGCTGAGGTTCGGACGTTTCTGGACGTCGTGGCGGCCGCGGCGTCGCTCGCATTTCTCGTCCTCGTCGTCTGGCCCGCCTATGAATTCGCCGCAGACGAGGCATTCGTCACCACGCCGGCGCTCGAGATCGTCAATAGCTGGCGTGCGGCGGCTTTGCCGATCGGGATCGGATTGATGCTCATCGCAGCGGTCCTCCGGCTCATCCGCATCGCGAGCCTGCGCAGCCTGCTGGCGTCCTTGGTGATCGTCGCAGGCATCATCGCGACGTTCGTTGTGCTGGCGCCGATCTTGAAGCCGCTCGGCAATCTGAATCTTCTGATTTTCTTCGTTGTCGCGGTTGGCGCCATGGTCATCGCGGCCGTGCCGATAGCGTTTGCGTTCGGTCTCGCCACGGTCGGCTATCTCGCCCTGACAACCAGCACGCCCGACGTGGTGATGATCGGACGAATGGATGAGGGCATGAGCCACCTGATCCTGCTTGCGGTGCCTCTCTTTGTCTTTCTTGGTCTTCTGATCGAGATGACCGGCATGGCGCGCGCCATGGTCGGCTTCCTGGCGAGCCTCTTAGGCCACGTGCGCGGTGGATTGCACTACGTGCTGGTCGGGGCGATGTATCTGGTCTCCGGCATTTCCGGCTCCAAGGCGGCGGACATGGCTGCGGTAGCTCCGGTGTTGTTTCCCGAGATGCGACAGCGGGGAGCCAAGCCAGGCGATCTGGTTGCGCTTCTCGCGGCAACTGGCGCGCAGACCGAGACGATCCCGCCGTCACTGGTTCTCATCACGATCGGCTCGGTCACCAGCGTTTCGATCTCGGCCCTATTCACCGGCGGCTTGCTTCCGGGCGTGGTGCTTGCCGTCATGCTCGCGGCCGTGGTGTGGTGGCGATACCGCCGCGAGGACCTGTCTCACGTCAAGCGGGCGACGGGGCGGCAGATCGGTCGCGCTTTTGTCATCGCGATACCAGCCATCGCGTTGCCATTCGTGATCCGGACCGCCGTCGTCGAAGGCGTCGCAACGGCAACGGAGGTCTCGACCATCGGCATCCTGTACTCGGCCTGCGCGGGTCTCTTCATCTACCGCCAGTTCGACTGGCGCCGCATCTATCCGATGCTGGTCGAGACAGCCTCTCTGTCAGGGGCGATTCTGCTCATCATCGGAGCGGCGACAGGCATGGCCTGGGCGCTGACCCAATCGGGATTTTCTGCCTCTCTGGCCAGGTTCATGACCACCCTTCCGGGCGGAGTTCCGGTCTTCCTTGTCGTGACGATCGTGACCTTCGTGATCCTGGGCAGTGTGCTGGAAGGGATTCCTGCCATCGTCCTGTTCGGTCCGCTCCTGTTCCCGATCGCGCGGCAGGTCGGGTTGCACGATGTCCACTACGCGATGGTCGTCGTTCTCGCCATGGGCATCGGACTGTTCGCGCCCCCGTTCGGTGTCGGCTATTACGCGGCCTGCGCCATCAGCCGCATCAATCCGGACGAAGGCATGAAGCCCATCGTGGGGCTACATGGTCGCACTCCTGATCGGCACACTGATTGTTGCCGCAGTGCCCTGGCTGTCGATCGGCTTCCTTTGACAACACGGCCGCGCGCCAGCCGCTCGGCGTGGCTCGCCGGTATCACGCCCTTCAATTTCCCGGTCATGGTCCTGATGTGGATGTTTCCGGTCGCTCTCGCCTGCGGAAATGCGTTCATTCTGAAGCCTTCTGAGCGCGACCCTTCGGCGTCGCTCATCATGGCGGAGTGGTTGAAGGAAGCAGGTTTGCCGGACGGCGTGTTCAACGTGGTGCAAGGCGACAAGGAAGCGGTGGATGCGCTGCTGCATCACCCGGATATTTCGGCGAACAGCTTCGTGAGCTCCACGCCGATCGCGCAGTACATCTATTCGACGGCCGCGGACACCGGCAAGCGCTGCCAGGCGCTCGGTGGCGCCAAGAACCATATGATCGTGATGCCCGATGCCGACATGGATCAGGCGGTGGATGCGCTGATGGGGGCCGCCTACGGCTCCGCCGGCGAACGCTGCATGGCGATCTCGGTTGCTGTGCCCGTCGGCGAGGAGACTGCGGACAGGCTGATCTCCGCGCTCGAACCCAAGGTCAGGGACCTGAAAGTCGGGCCGGGTACCGACCGCGAAGCGGAGATGGGGCCCCTCGTCACGAAACAGCACTTGGAGAAGGTCCGGAGCTATATCGATGCCGGTGTCGCAGAGGGCGCAAAGCTGCTGGTGGACGGACGCAGGTTCAGGCTGCAGGGCTATGAGAATGGCTTCTTCGTGGGCGGTACCCTGTTCGATCAAGCGAGACTAATCGGCGCAGAATAAGGCGGAGCTGCACCAAAATTGCGTCAGAGCCAATATTGCAGACGATGACGTAATTGCGGTCGGCGCCCGCGGCCCGAAAGGTCCGCTATCTTCAAGCCTTCCCGCAATCTCACGAATCGGATGGGACCATGAAGCAATATGTTGGGCTGGATGTCTCGCAAAAAGAAACGTCAGTATGTGTGGTCGACGAAGTAGGCCAGGTCTTGTTCGAGGGAAAGGCCAAGTCCGACCCGGGGGCGCTCACGGCACTGCTTCGCAAGCGGGCGCCACAGGCGGAGCGCATCGGATTTGAGACCGGGGCGATGGCGAGCTGGCTTTGGCATGAACTTCGTAGAGTTGATCTTCCGGTGGTCTGCATCGACGCGCGGCATGCCCACGCGGCTTTGTCCGTGCGCATGAACAAGAGCGATCAGAATGATGCTCGAGGACTGGCCGAACTGGTGCGAGTTGGCTGGTATCGAGAAGTCAAAGTCAAGAGCGAGGAAAGTCAGAAGATCCGCGCGATACTCGTCGCGAGATCTCGGCTCGTGGCCATGCGTCGAGATATCGAGAACCAGGTCCGCAGCCTCATCAAAGAATACGGTTTGCTGTTGCACGCGCGATCGGACTGCAGTTTCGCAATCAGGTCTGCGAGCTATTGGGCAAAGATCATCAGCTCCTCGGTGTGATCGCGCCGCTTCTGTCGATCCATGAACAGATCTGCAAGCAGCAAAGCGACTTCGACAACGACGTCCGCCAATTGGCGAAGTCGGATGAGACGACGCGCCGCCTGATGACGGTTCCTGGTGTTGGCGTGGTAACCGCCTTGACCTTCCGCCATACGATCGACGACCCATCGCGCTTCCGATCGGCATCGAGCGTTGGCGCCTATCTGGTTCTTACACCTCGGCGCAACCAATCTGGCGGAACTGACATCAATGGCAAAATATCACGATGGGGCGACCGTCTTCTCCGAACTTACCTGTTCGAGGCCGCGACTGTCCTGCTTTATCGAACGAAGAAATGTTCCTCGCTCAAGGCCTGGGGAATGAAGCTCGCCAAGAGGATTGGCATGAGGAAGGCGAAGGTCGCCATCGCGCGCAAGATCGCCGTTGTTCTGCACTGCATCTGGGGCGACGGCACATCGTTCGACTGGGGCCAGGCGAAGGAAGCCTGATCCGATTTTGTAAAGTTCCTGGTCCGGCCTGCCGGACTGGCGATGTCCCGCTGGGACGGTATTGTGGCGACCTCGTTCATTCGGCTGGTGGCGGCTTGACTGTACTCCGCTGCAGACGTTGAGGCGTCCGACCCGGACATCATCATGAGGCGCTGCGCGACCTCGGAAAGGACCATGACCCCAGCGAAGACATCAACCAGCCCGTACGATTCACGCCTGGCCAGCAGAGCATGTATCAGCCGCGCCCGCGCCGTCTCCGCAACCCCGACCAGCTCCGATGGCGGGGGCGCTACCACCGCGCCATGGGCGAGTTCAGAAATGCAAGCTTGACAACAAACCGCAATTAAAGGGCCGAATGACACCGCGTAGTGTCGACTGCCCGCGGGGCGGCAAATCTCTTCCTGCCGCATGGTTGTCGCGACACGGCGGCCTTTTTGGTTACCGGCGCCCGAAGCATCAGTACGAGACCAGCACGAGGGTGGCGACGAACATGCGCCACGGTTCGAGTTGTGGCGAATTCAGCCGCTTTAGTCGGATACTGGGGTTCGTGGCGCTTCAAAGTAGTCTTCAAGGCTATAGAGCTTAGCGCGCTGCACCTCACAGAGTGCCTCATGCCAAAGATTGGATAAGATATCGCAGGTTCAGCTGGTGTGGGGAAAGGCGGTAGCGCTCCCCCGCTACCATATCCAGGGGTGTCCGGCCCGGAGACATAGGTCACGGATCGTACCTAAGAGATGGGTGACAACCTCGTGCCGAACGGGTTGTCGAGGGGTTGCAGGGTTTTCTGCTCCAGGTCGAAATATCCCAAATCATAGTGCATGAAGCTGACGAGCCAAATGCCGTCGTCGACCTCCTTGATGCCGAGCTTTTGTCCGGCCAGCACGGTGGAGAGATTGATCCGCTTGCGATGCAGGCAAAGCCGTCCGCAGGCGGTGACGAGTAGCTCGTGATCGTGGAACGGATAGGTCAGTTCCGGCAGGCCGGCATAGCAGCGCGTTGAGGCCAGGTAGCGCTCGGCAGGGCAGTTCATGTCGAGGGCCTCGTGGGGACGCTCGGCGTTGAACTCGCGGAGGAACGCGTCGAAGCGCTCCTGCTGCTGCAAGCTATTGGCGCCCGGCGGCCGAGTGGTTTCCTTCTTGAGGGTGAGGTGCATGCGCTCGTGGCGTCCGTTCTGCTGCGGATGGCCCGGCTTGATGCGCTCGATCGCAATCCCGAGCCGCAGCCACCACACCGAGAGCTTTGAGAGATTGAACAAGGCGTTGGGGCTGGCGAAGGGCACGCCGTTGTCGGAGCGGATGGCCAGCGGCAGCCCGCGCTCGCGAAACAGCCGCTCGAAGGCGGCAATGGCCGGCTCCTCGCGGGTGGAATCGAGCGCGTCGCACAGCAACAGGAAGCGCGAGGCATGGTCCGTGACGGTCAGTGGATAGCAGTAGCGGCCATTGCCGAGCTTGAACTCGCCTTTGAAGTCGGTGCACCACAGATCATTGGGTACAGCGCCCGCGGACAGCGGCGTGCCGCGCGCGCGGTGGCGCGGCACGCCGCCGCGTTTGACCAAACCATGGCGATCGAGCACCGCATGAATGGTGCTTTTGGCGGGAAGCCTGACATCGCCGTCGAGCCGCCGGACCAGCAATTCACGGATCTTGCGCGCGCCCCAGTGCGGCTTCTCGGCTTTGAGGCGGACGATCAGGCCCTCGACTTGCTCCGGGAGCTGATTGGCATAGTGCACCGGCCGCCGCGAGCGATCGCTCAGGGCCGCCAACCCCTGTTCCTTGTAGCGATCGAAAATCTTGTAGCCGGTCTTGCGTGATATGCCGAACTCCCGGCAGACGTCCGTCATGGCCTCCCCGTCCAGCAGACGGGCGACAAAGCGAAGGCGCTCTTCCATCACCGAACTCGCTTTCCACGGCATCCACACCTCCCGCAGAACAAAAGCGGAAAGTGTAACCCATGTGTCCGGTACGGACCGTTACCTATCTCTCGGGTCGCTCAGGGTAGCTACCAACCCCGGAAATTCTTCAGCAATTCCAATGAAATCACCGCTTTCCGCGGTGGCGGCGTGACCTGTGTCCCCACGATTGGACACGGTGTTCGAGATGGCTCGTCATGCCTATGTTTGCCGCCGGGACGGCAGATACCTGTTTAGAGTGCGCCTGCCGGCTTGCCTCATGCCGGCATCCAAGCCAGCGTTTCGGATGAGCCTGCGGACATCCGACCAGAAGTTCGCAGTCCGCCGGGCCGCCCGAATTGCGAGCTGGATGATGAGCGTCAAGGCCGCCGAAGATCCGAAGGAGGCGCTGCTGGCCCTGTGGCCACGGCTGCAGGCGTTGGCGATCGAGCCCGTTCGGGACGAAGCCGATTTCGTCGAGCGACGCGCGTTTCAGTCGACGGCATTTTGCGCCCAATACGCCGTGCGCTCCCAGAATCTCAAGCCCAACGATGTTGTGCCCGGCTGGGACGAGCACTTCGTGGCGCTGGTTCGAGAGAACAGCCGCGCGTCCAACGCGCTCGAAAAGGCTCGGTCCGTCGAAGGACAATTGGAGCAGAAGCGCCTGGTGTATGCGCGGGCCAACCAGCCGCTTGTGCTGTCACCGCCGGAAGAGGCGATTCGGATCTTCGGTGCCGAGGCGCCCCTCGTGCCGGTCCAGCCAGCCCCGGTGCAATCCACCAAGTACGTCCGGCTGAAGATGTCGGAGGTGCTGAGCCGTTTTGTGACCGCCCAGAGAGCCCAGGGGTTCGATGGTCGTGTGGAGAGTGAGGTCGCTCCGATCGTCACTTTCGTGATCAATCTTCTGAACGATCCCGTGATGCTGGACATCAACGGAGATCACCTCCTGACCATCACCAAGGAGGTTGCCGAGATTCCGCACCCGAAGGGCTTTGGGCAGGATGAGCGCTCGCTATACTTCCGTTGGTCGGCGGCTCGGGAGAACGGCTGGATGCGCGAGCGTGACGGACAAGCAGTCCAGCTCAAGCGCGTCAGCCAAACCACCCTCGATGGCAAGTATGCGCCCGGTCTGAACGCATTCTGGAAGTTCGCCGTCGACCACTGGTTCGCCTATGGACCGGTCCCGTCCTTCGAATTCGGCACCAAGCTCAACCGTCCGGCGGCGGAGCGGGATGCCTACAATGAAGATGAGGTCCTCACCTTCTTCGGCGCAGCTCCCTTCACCGGCTGCAAGAGCATCGCCCATTGCTGGATCTCTGGCCATCAGTACGTTCAGGGTTACTTCTTCTGGGCCAATCTGATCGAACTGCTCGCCGGCATGCGCCCGAGCGAGATCGCGCAGTTGCGCTGCCGCGATATCCTGGATTTCCGGGGCGAACCGCACTTCCGGTACGCACCGTTCGCGCCCGACGAGACAGAAAAGCAGCGGTTCGATCCACAGCCCGGTGGAACGCGAGGCAAGACGAACTCGGCCTATCGGTGGATCGCAATCCACCGGCTGTTGCTCAAGCTGGGCATCATCGAACATCGCAATGCGATTGTGAGTGCCTACCGGCAGGCAAAGATCAAGGAGGCTGCCGGCCGGGATCATCTCTCGGAAGAGCAACTGGCGGCTATCGAGGACCAGGCTTACGAGCAATGGCTCTTTCCCGACTGGAAGGTCTATGTGAGACCCAAGACTGAGCAAATCATGTGGAGCCACGTCCTCACCAAGGCGTGCACCTATGGTCTCAAGAAGCTGAAAATTCACCGGCCTGGTCTTTCGAACTATTCGGCGCGTCATGCCTTCAAAGGCATGATCGATGATGTTCAGGGCTTGAGCGAACGTTCCCGCAAGGTGATCTTTGGCCATTCGACGAAGGGAAACGTTTCGGACGGGTAAAGGAGGAAGGAGGGAAAGTTCTCGCAATATTGGACGGCTTTGACAAACCGTTGTCGAACGGCCGCTTAACCCGAAACTTATGGGATCAACTCCGTGAGTTGGCGCTCAAGCCGAGCCTGAGGCTCGTTACTGCTAGTCGCCGAACGCTACGCGATCTAATCCGCAATCCTGAATCTCAAACCAGCGATTTCTGGGGCATTTTCGACCCGTCACCGGTGCGCGTTGGGTGTTTTGACGAGAACGACCTTGCAGCATTACTTCATCAGTTGCCGCATCTTAAGCTAACGGGTGGGGCTCAAACCGAGCTCTGGAACGCCAGCAATGGGTGTCCTGTGATGATGCTCGAGGCGCTAAACTGTCTCTGTGACGAAATCTCCGAGGCTGTCACGGTAACGCCGGAAGTGATGAAATCGTCGTGTGAAAGCGCCTATCCATACGTTAAGGACAAGATCGATTCGCTTTGGAGGGATTGTTCCCCTCAAGGCCAAGATCTTCTATTTCGAGTCATGGAAGAAGGTGCGGTACTTCGAACCGGCTCCATCGGCGCTGATGCCGAGAGTCTCATGGACAAGGGTTTCGTCCGGCTGGTTGGAAATAAGGTGCAGGGCGTTAGCCGACTTCTAGGAAGATACCTTGAAGAGCAGCCCAATGAGAATAGTGCGCTGCTCCGAATGTTCGGTGATGTCCATTCTTACAACAACAATTTGAAAGCAGCTTTGGAGCACCGGCTTAGCCAGGTCGAGAATTTGGATGGCGTACTCAATCGGTACCTCAGGCAGGGTGTTGGAGATTTTCCCGAGCATCCCGGAATGTTTCTTTCGAGCGTCCACGGCATGCTTGAACAAGCGCTTACGCTCATCTGGAAAGCAGAATGCTGGGACACTCAAAAAAATAGGCCGTGGATTCCAAGCGAATGGTTCTCTCTCTGGCAGCGGAATGAGGAGAAAATCCCAGAGGAATGGAAGACACGCTTCCCGGAGGGAGGCCAGCGGTTGCGCCTGCTCGATCTGATGACCGGAACGCAGAAGAGCGATCGACTAGCGCGCTGTGCGACCAAAAATACCTACGTGCTAGCGAATGCTTTGCAAGGATTTCGCGATTTTGGCGTTCATCCTAAGGCGGCTGAGATTGATCTCGGGACTGCCTACGCGGCGCTTCATCTTTGCGTCGAATTGGCGGCGCTGTTGGCAAGGGAGCTTCCGAACTCAAACTAGAACGTAGGGAGGATGCTTCCCGCTGCTCACTTTAGAGCTCCCGCGTTCTTCCTGAAATTGCATTCATAGCATTCGGCCTGAATATTACGGATATCGTCGGTCCCGCCGTGATAGACTGGGACTATATGACCTTTAGTCCACACCGCTTTGTATCGCGGATCTGGACGCGGGGCGATCGTTGCCCAGGAACGTTTGCGTTCAGCGCAGGTCGGAGACACAGCGAGTACAGCGCGCCATTCGGATGCCGTGTGCTTTCCGCCGTTCGCGGCGAGGCGCGTGTTGCGACTTCTACCGCGTGCGTTGCGGCAATCCATGCAGCGGTTCCAGTTATTGAAACGGCCGCCACCGCACTTCGTGCAGATCCTGCCGTCTTCTTTGTCTCTCGACATAAGTCTCTTCTCGCAAATCGGATCGGAGGGCCTACTTAGACCTGCGACCGCTTTTGGCGGTTCGTTCCTGGCTGCCCATTAGCAAAAAGTGTTTCGTGACGAAACATTTACTGCGTTGTGGGAAGAACACAAAGACGAGCGACGGACTGTGTTTCGGCATGGAATAAGGACCCCGTATTCGGGGTAATCGGCATCCAATCGGGACCCCGGGACAAGGGTCCACAGTGGCTTCCATCGAGTCATGGAAGCCGAGGTTGGGATGCTGGTGGTGGAGACGATTGGTAAGATCCGTCGCGCCTACTTTGTTGATGGTCGTCCGATCAAGGCGATCTGCCGAGAACTTGGCGTATCGCGGAAGGTGGTTCGCAAGGTCATTCGTTCTCAAGCGACGGAGTTCCGGTATGAGCGCGAGACGCAGCCGCTCCCGAAGATGGGTGCCTGGAGTGCCGAGCTTGACCGGTTGCTGGCAGGGAATGAGAGCAAGTCGGCGCGGGAACGGCTGACGCTGATCCGTATATTCGAAGAGCTTCGCGGCCTCGGTTATGTCGGCGGCTATGATGCGGTTCGTCGATACGCACGACGGTGGAGCAAGGAACGCGGCACCTCGACAGCGTCGGCGTATGTGCCGCTGAGCTTTGCACCAGGCGAAGCCTACCAGTTCGACTGGAGCCACGAGGTCGTCCTGCTGAGCGGCACCACAGTGATGGTGAAGGCTGCTCATGTCCGGCTCTGTCACAGCCGCATGCTGTTCGTGCGGGCCTATCCGCGAGAGACGCAGGAGATGGTGTTCGACGCCCACGACCGGGCGTTCGCCCTGTTCAAAGGCACCTGCACCCGCGGCATCTACGACAACATGAAGACCGCCGTAGAGACGATCTTCGTCGGTAAAGGCCGTCTCTACAATCGCCGCTTCCTGCAGATGTGCAGCTACTATCTGGTCGATCCGGTCGCCTGCACGCCGGCGTCGGGCTGGGAGAAGGGGCAGGTCGAGAACCAGGTCGGGCTGGTCCGCGAACGCTTCTTCACCCCGCGGCTGCGCTTCAAGAACCTCGACGAGTTAAACGCCTGGCTGCTCGACAAATGCATCGCCTACGCCAAGGCTCATCGCCATCCGGAGCTGACCGATCAGACGATCTGGGACGTGTTCGAAGCCGAGCGCCCCAAACTCGTTCCCTATGCCGGCCGCTTCGACGGCTTCCATGCGGTGACGGCATCGGTCTCGAAGACCTGCCTGGTGCGCTTCGACAACAACAAGTACTCCGTCGCAGCCAGCGCAGTCGGACGACCGGTCGAGGTTCAAGCCTATGCCGATCGTATCGTGATCCGTCAGGATGGGCGCATCGTTGCCGAGCACCCGCGATCCTTTGGCCGCGGCGATACCGTCTACGACCCCTGGCATTATGTGCCGGTGCTCGCCCGCAAACCCGGCGCCTTGCGCAACGGTGCTCCCTTCAAAGACTGGGTGCTGCCGGCTGCGATCGAGCGGATCCGGCGCAAGCTTGCCAGCACCGACGATGGCAATCGGCAGATGGTCGACATCCTCAACGCGGTGCTGACTGACGGTCTGCCCGCGGTGGAAGCGGCCTGTGCCGAAGCGCTCGGTCATGGCGTCCATTCCGCCGATGTCGTTCTCAATATCCTGGCCCGTCAACGTGAACCCGCCCCACCGGCCAACATCATGACGCCGGCCGCACTGACACTCCGTCATGCACCGATCGCCGATTGTGCCCGCTACGACAACCTCCGGAGGACCATCTGATGGAACGAACCCAAATCTTCGACCTCATGGGCGAACTCAAGCTCTACGGCATGAAGGCTGCCTTCGACGAGATCATGGCAACTGCCGTCAAGCGCCAGCACGAACCCCAGCGCATTGTCGGCGACCTGCTCAACGCCGAGATCAACGAGAAGCAAGCCCGCTCGATCAAATACCAGCTCACCATTGCCAAGCTGCCGCTTGCCAAGGACATCGCGGACTTCCAGTTCGACGGCACGCCGATCAATCAAACTCTCGTCAATGATCTCGCTGGCGGCGGCTTTATCGCCCAGCAACGCAACGTCGTGCTGGTTGGCGGCACCGGCACAGGCAAGACCCATCTGGCCATCGCCATTGCCAGAAGTTGCATCCGCGATGGTGCTAGAGGACGCTTCTACAACGTCGTCGATCTCGTCAACCGGCTCGAGACCGAGACCCGCAACGGACGGCAGGGACGGCTCGCTGAGCATCTGACCCGCATGGACTTCATCGTTCTCGACGAGCTGGGCTATCTGCCGTTCGCGCAATCGGGCGGTCAGCTCCTGTTCCATCTCATCAGCCGGCTCTACGAGCGCACCTCCATCATTGTCACCACCAATCTTGCGTTCGGCGAATGGCCCAGCGTGTTCGGCGATGCCAAAATGACCACCGCGCTACTCGACCGATTGACCCATCACTGCGACATCGTTGAGACCGGCAACGACAGTTGGCGCTTCAAAAGCCGCGACGATGTTCAAACAACCCGCGCTCGCGCCGTCTCCGCAACCCCGACCAGCTCCGACGACCCGAGCGCTACCAGCAGAGCGCGCCGATCAAAGGGGTCCCTTTTGGATGCCGATAGGGGGTCCCAGTCGAACGCCGATTGACAGACTCCTGAGGGGACATGAGGCGGTACAATAACAACTACTTTGACTTGTTATATTCGCATAGTTTGCGCGTAAGAATGTGCGACGACTTATTTGCTTTAACCAGAGCCGAAATGGAAGCATTGGGAAAAGCTCTTGAGACCGATCTCGACGGGCACGAAGAGCCGCTTCGTGCCGCGTTTGCTCTATTTGCAAACTCGATCGTGGCCGATATTTCGATTGGTCGCCGCCTCCATCTTTCGAACTACCTCTCCGACTTAGCGAAAACGGCGGAACACTTGGTTGATTTGATCGAAGAGCCTTCAAATATCTCAGACGAATATCCGCTTGTTCATTACCAGCTGACATCGAACTGGGACAAGGCGAGGTCAAGTTTGAGCAAGGGCCAGCTTGCGAATTTGGCAAGGGAGCTCAGAAGTTTATTCGACGACGCGACTCGCATTGCAAAGGACCATCCGGCTGAAAAAAGAGCCGCGGGTCGCAAATCGTATGCTGCCGCTAGAGAGCTCTTGCTGTCATTGCGGTCGCTTGCGATGCAAGCCGGAGTCGAGCTGTCGAATAATAGAAACCGGGATGCATTCAGGCGCTTCAAAAGCTTTGCAACGATCGCCATCGGGCTGGCCGCGTCAAAAGGTCGGGATAAGCTTGAGGTGCTCAAACTGCCCGACGAGCTGGACAAAGGTGTGCGCACAGCTCTGGGCTGGCAAGAACGCCTCGTTATCCCGCGCCTGAGCTGGCACCTCAGGGAAGCCTTGAAGGAAGAGGATTTGGAGCAAAAATCAAATCTATAAATTTGAATTCTGTCCTTAGTTGCTGTGCCGATGAAGAGTATTGCAACCCTCGCGGATATCAAATTGCGAGGCATAGATGGCAGGGCAGACTACGGCAGACGGCGTGGGCGAGAGCTCTTTCGAACTGGCGAAGCCGCAGAAGCGCCGCGGCGGCATGGGCCATAACTCCGGGGTCGTCTCTGAGGCCCTGCAGGAAGATCTTTCGTACGAAACAATCTCGAAGCACCTCTCGTTGGCACAGGTGAAGGTCTCCGAATACGACGCCGCGTGGCGGTCCTGCGCTGCAGAACTTGAGAAGAAGGGCGCGGAAACGCTGCTGTCCGCGATTCTGTGCGGCGTTCTGGCAACCCTTTGCACTGGTCCCGCCGTTGTTGGAGTTGTCGTTGTTTGGGCGGTGACTTGGCTGTCCGGGAACGCGCGTTCCGCTTTCCCGGCTCTCGCGCTCGCTAGCCTAGTTGTCTTCGCCGCGACTGCGGCCCGGGTTGAGGTGCCCCATATCTTGGCAGGCTTTCGATCGTACCTCAAAGCCGTCACGCAATACGGCGCGGCGGGCATCTACAACATATGGATCAGGTCGTTTGCAGAGCCCACAGAATGGCTGACCAATTTCCCAATCGGTCTGCTCGTCGCGTCGGCCGTTGTTCTACTGCGAGACGCGAGGAAGCGTTCGTTCTCGGCCGAGCTGCTTGCGACGAAATTTCCCTCCCGCCGCCGAGACGCGCCCCTCGTGCGCCTCCGTCGCTGGTGGCTCTCGCGTCGTCCGCATGTCAAGGGACTTATTACGCTCGGTACTGACCACGTGACGGGCGCTCGCGTCACCATCGGGGTCACGGCGATGCTGCGTCATACGCTTGCCGTCGGTTCGACCGGAACTGGAAAGACCACCACGATTCGGGTCCTCGTCGAGGAATGGCTCCGCGCAGGGTTTTCCGTGGTCTTTGTATGTGGAAAGGGAGATTCCACGCTGGCCACCGAGAATTGCGCTCTTGCTGAACGGTTGGGAGCCGAAACCTACCTCTTCGATGCGAACGATCCCAGCCGCTCGTGCATCTACAATCCGGTCTCATACGGCGACGCGACAAGCCGTGCCAACAGAGTGATGGCAATGTCGGATCACAGCGAGCCGTTCTTCTACAAGATTAATCTCGGTGTTGCGCAGACCCTATTTACGGTCCTGGAGGCGATAGGTTTCCGCATCGACTTCCTCCAGGTAGCGCGATATCTCGATCTGAAGAGCTTGCTCGTTGCGCTTCGACGCAAGAACTTTGTTAATCGCGAGCACGTTCAGTCGCTTGCAAATCAGATCGTCGAACAACAGAAGAACGAGCAACACATCGCGGGCTTGCGAGCAGACATTCGTAATCTATCTCAATCATCTCTGGCGCCGCTTTTCGACACTCGCGATTCGAATCGAAAAGTCATCGAGCTTGCCCAGGTCCGAGCCGAGAACTCATATGTGCACTTCGTGCTGCCGGCGCTGGCCTATCCGGATTGGACACGTCAGCTTGGCCGGTTGATCGTCGAGGATATCAAAGCTGCCTCGGCCGTGAACGAAACGCCCTGGCTCATCGTGTTGGACGAGGCCCACAGCTACGCTGCCGAGAATCTGATTTCCCTTGCGAGCATGGGACGGTCCTTCAATCTCGCACTGGTCATTGGGACGCAGGCCTATGCGCAGCTCCAGAACGTTTCCGCGAAAGGGCCGCACGCGTCATTCCTCGACGCTTTATTAGCGTCAATCAATTTGCACCTCATTCACGCGCTCAACGCGCCGTCCGACGCGGAGACGGCGGCAGCACTTATTGGAACGGCGGCCGATCTTGAAGTGACAGCGCAGACGGAAAGTGACCTTCCAAATTCCCTCGGCTCACTCCGATCCGTGCGTTCGTACAAGCACCACCCCGACCGGCTGAAGAGTTTGCCCATCGGAGAGGCAATCTTCCTGAACAAAGTCTCCGGAACTGTGTCCCATGTCAAAGTCCGCAAACCAAACTGAAAGGAACATCAAGATGCGCAGATTTGAGATCGTGAGTACCGCCAAACGTCCGCTGCGGTTCGTGGCGACCCAAATTTTCGGGGGCGATTTCATTGTTATTGGCGAGTCGGCAGCAGAGGTTAACGTGGAGGGAATCATCGATTGCCTTCGGGAGGAGGATGGATTCAAATATGGGAAGTGCCGGATTATGTGGGTGACACGCGCCCAGGATTCCATCACTGAGTACCGCATGGTGCGCGAACTTCACTTGCCGGAGACTGGGGGACGGAGTCCGTTTGAATGGGGAGATCCCTACTCCTTCGAGCACCTGACGGAGGACCTACAGAAAGCTGTGATCGCTTGCGAGGACCTCCTGGCGGCGCCGGGTCAGCTGCAACGCGTAGGGGGCGACTAATCTCGGGTCTTGCCCAAACGGATGGTGTAGCTCCAAAGAGCAAGTCCGCCCGCACGCGCGCCCTCACATGGCGCAGTAGCGGGCGAACGGCTTTACCATGGTTATCGATGGTTCGCCGTTAGGTCGGGGTCGCTGACACCAACCTGATGCAATCGACCACCTATGATGGAGAAGATTCTGCCGGGTGATACGGCAGCGTATTCTCTCGCGCTTCCCAGGCGACCAGCGCACACCCCTGTTCGGAAGCCGCTGGGTCGGTGAGAAAGGTTGCAAGGACATATCTTGTTCATTTATCGTTGCACCCGCCGGGAGGGGCGGATCAATGTCCAAGAAGCGTGGCGCCGTTGTCATAGGGGTCAATAAGACGGGCGGCTTGCCTGCTCTCCATGCTTCAGTCAGGGGCGCGGAAGACTTCGGAAAATGGCTCGCTGAAGAGGGCTTTGAGGTCGTGACCATCACCGACGGCGCCGGTCCCGTGACTCACGGACAAATCGCTAGGGCAGTCGAAAGGTTTGTCAACTCTGGGACCTTCCAGCAGCTTATCATCTATTTTTCCGGACATGGCTACTGGAAGAATGAAGCGGAGCTTTGGCTCCTCACCGATGCGCCCGCCGACGCTAACGCAGCGGTTAGCTGGGCCGAGACCGCCGAGTTCGCCAAGGATTGCGGAATACCCAGCGTCGTTCTGATCTCTGATGCATGCCGCACGATTCCTAATACGCCCCGCGCGCTCAAGGTGCGAGGAAGCATCATCTTTCCCAATGAAGACGTGCAGCGAACTCGCGCAAAGGTCGACAAGTTCGTTGCTGCAGCGCAGGGCACCTCGGCTTTTGAGGCGCCAATAGGCGAGCAGCAGGCCACGGAAAACGTCTTCACCCACTGTTTCCTGCAGGCCTTCGAAAAGCCTGATCCAGACATGGTTCGCGAAATCGTGGAGGACGGCAAAGCCATCAAGATCATTCCCAACCGTGCGCTTGGCAAATACCTGCAGCGCGAAGTCACGTCGTTGCTGGCAAGTGTAAACATCCAGCTGAACCAGGCCCCCGATGCCGAGGTGCTCTCCGATGATGACGTCTACATTGGCAAAGCCAGGTTGCAGGCTGATTTGAGTGGCGACATTGCGGACGTGGTGCCTTCCCCACCAGCGGTTCATATGAGGGACGTGGCGTCGCTTGCTCTGGAAGAAGCGCTGGGACAGCAGACAGCGATTGAGCCGGATGAGATACGCGCGATCCACAGGCTCGCGCAGGAGGCCGAATTCGAGAATGTCATCGCCAGGGTCGGAACGATCGTACCAGAGGTCCGTCGCTTCGAGACAGGGACGGGTTTCGCCATCGTTGGCGCAGTAATCTCGGACGCCATTGTAGCGAACGGCGAGCGCCCTATCATTCGTTCGCATGGGGACGACCAGAATCCAGGGGTCATTCGAGTTGAGGCGCACCTCGCTCCTGCGTGCACAGTTATGGTCAGGTTTACAAATGGCTGCGGCGCGGCACTCCCCGCCTTGAACGAGTTCATTGGCCATGTAGTCGTGGACGGCGGGAAGATCGTGAATGTCAGTTACGTGCCCTCGGAAAACACGCACCGTTGGGCGGACTACAGCAATCGTCGGGAACGGTTGGATCGCTTGCGTGCGGCAGCGGCTGCTGCTGCCCAGTTCGGTGTGTTTCGGCTGAATGACAGGCAGAGAGCCAGTGACCTCGCCGAGCAAGTCCGTGTCGAAAAGGGCCTCGATCCTACGTTGGGGATATACGCAGCTTACGCCTATTCAGAGGCCGATCGACGTGAGGACGTCCAATCGGTTCTCGATTTCATGGTTCAGGATCTGGACTGCCGGTTGTTCGACATCGCCCTACTAGCCCGGCAGATTACGGACCGAGTTAATCCCGGCCCGCCGGTTGTTCCATTCTGTCCGACATTGACGCAGGGCTGGAATCTGTTGCGTGCACGGGGCGTGACGCTTCCCGGCGTTCTCGATGAAGCCCAAGACGAACTTGAGCCGGCCCTCTGGACGACTTTTGCGCCAGCGCGCGCGCAGGCGATTTTTTACGCGATCGAACGCGGTGAGTTGGGAGAAATCCGATGAGAATTTTGTTGGTGCATGGTCGTAGCCAGGGTGGCAAAGATCCCCTGAAGCTGAAAGCGGAATGGATCGAAACCTTGACGAAGGGGCTGCACAAGGCAGGCTTGTCACTGCCTGCCGACGTCGCATTTGATTTTCCATTCTACGGTGACCGTCTCGACCAGTTTGTTCAGCAGTTCGAATTACCAGCCGATCCGGCCATCATTCCCAAAGGCAGTCCGGTATTCGACGAGTACGCTGAATTTCGAGCGCAGGTGGCCGATGAGATGCGGCTTCGTGCCGGCATTGGCGATGCGCAGGTTCAGGCTGAATTGGGGCCAGTACCCGCCGAGAAGGGAATTCAAAACTGGAAATGGGTACAGGCCGTCGTTCGCCTTATCGATCGCCGTCTGACAGGCGTATCGCAAGACACGATTGAAGTCTTCCTGCGAGACGTGTTCCTGTACACGCAGCGTGACATGGTCCGTAATGCTGTCGATCAGATCGTCGCAGACATGCTGTCAAAGGACACGGCAGTGGTCGTTGGACATTCACTGGGCAGCGTCGTGGCGTATAGCGTCCTCAAGGCAAAGCCGGGCCAGGTTCCTCTTTACGTGTCGGTCGGCTCACCTCTTGCGATTCGTGCGGTTCGAAAGCGCCTGACCCCGATCTCAAACCCGGTTGGCGGCAAGGGGTGGTACAACGCCTATGATCCACGAGACATCGTTGCGCTATATCCTCTCGACGGAGACAATTTCGACGTGAACCCGTCGATCACCAACAATGGCGCGGTCAACAATCATACTGACAACAGACACGGCATCATTGGCTATCTGGACAATGTCGACGTAGCAAAGATCGTCTGGTCTGGCCTGCAATAGTTGAGCCGTCGACATTTCATCCTGCCGAACGGTCGAGGTTGCAGATTGCATGACACCGGAAGTCAAAGCGGCGATTGGGCGGTTGCGAGCGATCCGGCTGGATGGCAAGGAGGGCGTCGGAAGTGCATTCGTTGTCGGCAAACGACATCTGCTGACAGCGTTTCATGTCGTTGGTGATCGGGCCGCGAGCGCGGCGAAGGGATCGCTGGCGTTGTATCGGGACCTGTGGTTCGAGCCAATGGGGCTCGAGTCTGAACGCGTTTCCGTCAAGATCGTCGAGGATGCGAGCGATGCAGTGGCGGATTGGGCGTTGCTGGAGGCGACCCGCGACTTTTCTGGGATTCGTCCGCTGCCGCTTGGTGAAATCGCCGAGAGCGAGATTGAGGGTCAGCTTGGCAAACTACTTTTCGAGACCTGGGGGTTTCCGACGCTTGCGCGTCTGACCGGAAGTGGTGTTGCGATCTCCGGCCGCGTCCAGGATCGCGACGCGCGATATCAGGATGCATGGACGTATCAGCTCTTCAGCGAAAATGCCGCAGCAGCCCTGGGAGATCCTCTAAATGGATTGTCAGGCGCTCCATGCCTCGTGGACGGCGCTGTCGTCGGTATCATTCGGTCAAACCTCATCGCCCAAGCCAGGACCGGAGCGGTCGAAGTGCCGCATATCGCGGGCGGCATTCTCTATGCTTGCCCATTGGCAACAACCAGCTTGCAAGAACGCTGCGCGTCCTACGGGCTTGCGCTCGATCCGATCCGCGGTCTGCCAGGACTGCCACGTCAAAAGCTTCCAGTTGAGCCGTTCCGATATCTTCACTGGTATGGCACCGAGCATGCGGAGGTGTTCTTCGGAAGGAACCGCAAGGTTCGCAGCCTTTACTTCCAGGTGACCGATGAAAATACACCTGCCGTCACGCTGTTTTATGGCGCCTCCGGAATAGGAAAGTCGTCTCTCCTGGAGGCGGGTTTGTTGCCACGCTTGTCACTCTATCATGAGGTCGGAGTCTCCCGGCGGGAAGCTTCAAGGCGATTGATCGATATCTTCAGTGATACGCTGGATGTCGCGCGAACTGCATCACAGGAGACCGGCCGCCCGGCCGTCATTGTGCTCGACCAGATCGAGGAGGTCTTCGCGGACCCCAAGGTCGATGGGAACGCCGAGTTAGTGTCGCTGGCGCAACGCATCAAGGGTGAGTTAGCGCAGCGAAATGATCACCTTCTCAAGATCATCCTGTCTTTTCGGAGCGAGTGGCTCGCCAACGTGCGCACCCGATTGACTGATGAAGGGTTGGCTGTCGGTGAGTTCTATCTAGAGCGGCTGGCGCGGGACGAGATCGAGGAAATTGTGCGCGGGATCAGCAGTACTGAACGCCTGCGAAAGTTCTATCAATTTGCGGTGGACAAGGACCTGCCGCGGCGCGTGGCAGACGACCTGTTGGAAGACCCCTCATCACCGGTCAGCCCGGTTCTGAGCATCATTCTGACGAGAATGTGGAACGAGGCCAGGAATGGCCGCCCCGATGAATGGAGGCTTAGCGTCCAGACTTATGAAGAGCGCATGCGGAGCAGGTTGGATCTCAACCGCTTCCTCGCCGAGCAGCTGGATGCAGTGGCTCAAACGCATCCGGAGGACATTGCGTCTGGCTTGGTCACGGATGTGTTGTACCGGCATACAACCGGCTACGGGACAGCAACGGAGCTATCAGGATCGGAGATCGAGAAGCTGTACGGCAAGAGCGTCAGCGGTGGGCAGGCCGATCACGTGCTCGATGTGATGAGGTCCCTGGGTACTAACTCATTGCTGTATTCGATCGAACACAACACCACCGTCTCGCCCGGAGAACAGGGCGGCATCACTCGATTAGCTCACGACACTCTGGCACCGTTGGTTCGTGCAAATTACGATACATCGGTGAAGCCTGGGCAGCGGGCAGAACGCATCCTTCAGAGCCGGGTTCAGGACTGGGACCCTGCTCATCCGGAGAGTGGTCTTATTGACCCGGTCGACCTTGCCGTGGTCGAGCACGGAAAATCGGGGATGCGCGCGTGGACCGAGCGCGAGGCCTCGCTCATCGCTGCGTCGGCAGCGTCTCGCGATCAGTCAGCTCGGCGCGATAAGGTAGCGAAGGCTTTCGCTGTGCTTGCCGTCCTGTTGATTGCTGCTGTCACGGGCGTAGCAGCGACCTTCTATTTCAAAGGCAACCATTGGCTCGATCTGTACAAGACAGCCACAGCGAGATTCTATCTTGCGGAGTCTCTCGGTTCGCTCCAACCTGATCCAAAATTCAACAATCCAGCCGCAGCGCTCGCGCTCGCGTATGCAGCTCAATCAATCAAGCCAAATCCACGCGCGTCGGAGATCATCGCTAAAGCATTGCAAAGTGTCCCATACTGGAGAAAGCTAGATTTGGGCGGGAGCCCGGTGCTCTTCGAGGAAGATGACGAAGGAGATCAAACTGTCGTAACACCAGATATCAGGCGCGTCGTTGTTCGATCTGACACTAACAGACTAAAGATCTGGGATGTGGACAATGATCGCATCATCGATCAAGTCGATCTGATGCCTGATGAGAGAGTCAACATTGCGGCCCGACATCGCGGAGCGGTACTGGTGATCAAACGGCCCGATGGCAATGGCCAGGGGCTGAGTTCGTTTCGGCTTTTTGATCTCACCGCTGAGCGGCCGCTAGAAGCACTCACAACAATAGTTCAGGGAGCCAGGGACGTAACATGCGCCGAGAATGCCAGTCGATGTTTTTTCCTCTTCCCGGATGGGAAGATCGAATTATTCGACAATGTTAAAGGCATTCGCAAAGCTGCTGCCTCCAACTTGTCGTATGGCGCCGCTCATAAGCTTGTGACGGACGCTGGGGGAGACGCCCTTGTCATAGCCGGTCCCGAGCGAAGTTACATTCTCAGGTCGGACCCGAACGGTAACCTTGTTCAGGTCTTTGAGGAATCCGGCGAATCCTCTCAGCTAAATTGGTTGTGGTTCTCCGATCGGCGGAAGTTGATGGTGATTCACACAAGCACCGCCGACCTCTTCGATCTCGAGCAGTCAACGCGCGGCTCCGTGGACTTGTTTGCGAAGAGCGATGATCGGAATTACTGGGCACCACGCACAATCTGCGTGTCCGACGATGGCGAGAAGATACTTGTCGCAGATGGAAGCCGAGCTGGAACTGTTGAGCAATTAACCATCGAGTGGAAAGCGGCTCCTTTTGTTACAGCTCGAACAACCTTACTGAGCGCAGACAAGCAATCAACGCAGTCAGGATCGTGCGTTGTCTCTCCGAATGGAAAATATGCGGCTGTTATAAAATCCGTGGGAGGTGGGGAAAGCACGTTGGCATCCTGGATCGAGTGGTTGCCGCTTAAGGAGGGAGCTACTGAAACCTCCTTCAGATCAGAATGGGAATTGTCGACGCAGGGAAGTGCGCTCTCCCATGTAGCATATAGTTTGGATTCGTCTCGCATTTTGGCTTGGCGTCAAGGTGTAGGGATGTTCGTGTTCCGTGTTCGCTCGACAGACCTCCCGCCGCTGGCCCAGTTGCCCTTCATTCAGATGTCGCCGGCGTTGCCCGATCCGATTTATCGCCGATTTTCGCCGAAAACCATCAGCGCTACGCGTCAGAATTCAGTTTTGATCGCGTACTCGGACAATGATGTCCGTCACTACGACTTTGCCGCGGGTGCTGAGAAGATCGTTCCTATACGTGACATTGGCGCAATTCTTGATGGTGATGTTCTTGACGATGGAACGATCACGGTTTGTGGCGCTGGGGGGATCTACCGCCTCGCGAGCGACGGGAAGGCTGCATCAGTTGAGAGCCCAGGCCCGGTGCACCAATGCTACGTGAGCGACAACGTCGCTGTTCTGCAGTTGACAAATAGTGCTCTCGTCTACGATGCAACGTTGCTGACACAAATCGGAAAGATAGCTCTGCCATCAAAGCTGCAGTGGTTCGGGACTAAAATCACATCGGAAGCGATAAATGTGTACGCCACGGAGGATGGCAACAGATTCCTGCGCTGGACGACTCGCAGGTCGAGCCCAGAGGCGTTCGGCTCCTCGAAGAGTATTCAACTGAATCTCATCAAGACCGATGGTCGAGTTCGGCGTCGCAGCGACTTACGATGGCGGTTCGACGAAATTTTTCTGCTAACTATCCAATTCATCGAGCAGTTCAAGTCTGTTTTGAAGGTCTATGATATCGAAACAGGCGCTGAAACCTCGCGCCTCGGAGCGCCCAATGGTGGTTGGCCCGAGTGGATTGAGGATATCTCTTACGTCCAGAGAACCCCGCAGGGAGACCTGGCAATGGTCCTTCAGATTGGATGTCGTGGCAGAGGGATTGGAAGTTGCGTCGGGGTCGGTGTGTGGCCCGCTGCCGGCGGACCTCCACGCTATTGGGTCGAAGTGAATGGTGTAGAGGGCAATGTTGTCGCGGGCCGACCTGTGGCGGGTGATCCGGTCGGGCAGATTGTCTTGCAAGACTTCAAGAAGCTGACATGGCTGCGGATCGCGGATGGATCGATCATTGGTTCGCTAACGCTCATGGATATCGGGTCTAGCCAGCCGCCGATCCCCTGGCCTTCTCTGGATGCCACTGGCCGTTGGCAATTGCCATCTGAAGCGGGTTACCGCGCGGTAATTGATGCGATGCGCTTAGGCGGCCTGCACGATGCATCCTCGCTTACAAGCGCCACAATAGGTGCGGCCGAAGAGACGATGCCTGAGGAGCTTAAGTAGTCAGTCGTCGAGCGTCGGCAGCGAGGCTGGGGCCATATTCGGCAGTGGCTCTTCAGCGGCCTGGCTTGGCCGCAGAAGGCAATGATTGAGAACCCTTCACGCATTTCGGAAAGTGAAGCTCCGGTCCGGAGAGAGCTTTATACAAGTTGAGATGCCGCCCATCTTGGCAATAGCGGCCCGATTTGGCCGACGTTCCACAGCACGAAACTCAGGGATCGATTCGACCCGCTGCGGTTGCATTTGGAGCCGGTAAATTGTATCACCAGCACAAGACACAGTCGCTTAGACGCGGCGATTTTCGTTGATTTCGCTGAAGAATTTCTGGCCAGGGTAGAGAGTCCCTCCCCCGCTACCAAATGTTTCTTCACCCGCTGTACAGCCTTAGAATGGCGCTCCCAAAGTTCCTGCGGGCGGCCCTCTGCCTCAACGCCGGTGGTACGTGATCGATGCGAGACGCGCAACCTCGCCCGACCTGTTCGCCCTGCTTGCATCCATCGGGATAAATCACGATGACGATTCAAGAACCCCTGTCGCTTGCAGATATCGCTACGCAATTCAGCACTATCGATCCCAGCTTCACCAGCTTCCACGGCAAGCTATTTAGCTTCATCCCACCGGATCCTCAGCGATTTCATGATCTTTGCCGCTCGTTGACCCTCAAGGCCGACATTTTTCCGAACAGGCATCCAGCGATCGCAATCGTAAGAAAGCTGGCAAGCTGAGTTCCACTGCAATCGAAGCAAGTGTTGGCCGTGGAGAACGGGCAGTTCCAGATGCTGGCGCAGGTAGGCCCGCTAGCTCTCCCAGACTGCACATATCTGGCTCTGATTTCTCCGGTTACGAGCGAAGGTGCGGAAAGGCTCTACACTCCCGCGTTTGAATCGATCAGTTTTCTGCGGGCGTTTATTTCGCTCAGTTTCGGAAAGCTCCCCTTCTACACTTCAATAGCTGATTTCAACTTCAACGCGAAAGGCGAACTTAGCTTGGCAGGCGAAGTGGTGCGACGGCCTCTTTACGGTGATGTCTTAAGATTCTGGATGCTGGACTGATGAACGAAATCGCGAGTCGGCTAGCGCTCCAGCAGGACGAATTCCGAGATCGTCTGAAGCGGGCGTGCAATTTCATCAATGCGGCAATGGATCAAAAAGACGAGGCATTCCGATTTTCCTCGTACTGGATTGCTCTCGAAATCATTGTCGGAGGAACCAGCGATGCCATTCGATCGAAATTGGCTGCTGCATACGGCGAGCGCAATAAATCCTTCGCGGACGAGAGGCTATTCTACAAAGAGATAGAGCGCCGCCGGCATGATCTCGTACATAAGGGCTCCTTCGGGACGCTGCAGTCCTATCAAGAGCGGTTAATGCAGCTCTATTTTTGGGACATTGTGATGGCGCGCATCGGTCTTAAGCGTCGTGGGCTCGCGCTACTGTTTGCAGAGAGTGGGCTGCGACTTTCGCGGGAGTGAGGGAGGCCAGAACGAACTCGGCTCCCGGGAGAGCACGGCATAAGCCGTCCGACCATTGCGCAGGGAAGGCCGAGTGATTGGCTCCACCTGTATGCTGCTGTGCGGTCCTCCTTCGCGCACTTTTCGCGCAGCGGACCGCGGGTGCGAGGTCAGCACCCGGCCTTCCCTGCGCCCTCTTGACTCGAGAGGGTGAGAGATGAAGTAAAGCTCGGGCGGATTGCGCCGCGAGAGCGCGAAGGCGTGTCTGCTGTTTGACACTGTCTGCTGTTCGACGATCGAGGCCGACCACAGGCTTGGCGGTCGACACGGAATCCGCCTGACGACGTCAGACGTGAAGGAACACTTCAACATGATCGAAGCTTGAATCGGCGGGTCGGCATCGCCGCCGATGGCTGGCCTGCGCGGTCCCGCCTCCAGCCGCCCATACCCCCCCGGGCGGGGCTGCGCTTCATGATGAGGAGACGCAATTGTCCGAGTCGAACGAGCAAGAGATCAGGGAGCGCGCGCATCAATTGTGGGAGCGTGCCGGCAAGCCGGAAGGCCGCAAGGATGAATTCTGGCACGCGGCCGAGCAGGAGCTGCGCAACGAGAACAGGTCCAGCACTATGCGGACGCCGGATACGCTGTGACCGGCGTCTCGCGATCAAGAAAAAGCCGCCGGGTTCTGCACCCTGGCGGCTTCGAGAAGTCCTGAGCTGTTGATCGCCTCCGCAGCCTCATGCGTACCGCCGTTACCTTGTTTGCGGCCATGCCCCGAGGAGTCTAGGCGAGGGCGCCTGATTCTGCTGTGACCCGAAGCACACATCACGCGGAATGTCGCAGAGCCCGCGGGCCAGCGCGGGCCTCGCGTTCGCCGCGCCTCCGCGCGCGTCCTCAGACCCGATACCAGCTTGCCAGATTCCACGTGATGGTGTCCCAGCCCGAGATGTCGGTCATCAGGCTGTTGACGCTGGCGTTGACGATGTGGCGCGAGAGCAGCGGCAGGAAGACGTGGGCCTCGCAGAAGGTCTCGTCGACCTTGATCAGCAGCGCGGCGCGCTTGACCGGGTCGAGCTCGCTCTGCGCGGCCTTGTAGGCCTTGTCGGCTTCGGGATCGGAATAGCGCGAATTGTTGCGGCCGAGCCATTTGTTGTCCTTGGTCGCGATCTCCCAGGATACGCACTGGTTGAGCAAGCGCTCCGGATCGGGCTGCGGCTGCGTCGTGTTGTACATCTCCATGTCGGCGTAGAATTTCGAGTAGGTGTCGGGATTGCCGACATCCGAGGAGAAGAACACCGAGGCGGTGACCGCCTTGATCTCGATCTCGATGCCGGCCTTCTGGCAGGCCTGCTTGATGATGGCTTGCGTCTTCTGCCGCGGGCCATTGGTCGAGGTCTGGAACACGTATTTGAGCTTCTTGCCGTCCTTCTCGCGGATGCCGTCCGCGCCCCTGGTCCAGCCGGCCTCGTCGAGGATCTTGTTCGCCTTGTCGATGTCGAACTCGTATTTCAGCTTGGGGGACTTGAACTGCTTGGGGGCGTTGACGAAGCTCGCGGTTGCGAGGGCGCCGCGTCCATAGATGAACTTCTGGATCGAATCGCGGTCGATCAAGAGATTGATCGCGCGGCGAACGGCGGGATCGGACAGCGTCGGGTGCTTGGTCTTGACGCTCGAACGCTCGCCGTCGACCTCGGTCCAGGGGTCCGTCGTGTTGAGGATGATGAACTCGACATTGCCGGAAGGCGTGATGTCGAGCTTGCCTTTGCCGCCCGCCTCCATGCGCTTGAGGACCTCCTCCTCCACCTGCATGTTCCAGGCGAAGTCGTATTCGCCGGTCTGCAGCACGGCGCGCGCCGCGGAGACCGCGTCGCCGCCGCCCTTGATCTCGAGCGTGTCGAAATGCGGTTGGTTCTTGATGTGATAGTCGGGATTGCGTTCGGCGCGGATCAAGTCGCCCGGCTTGAACTCGACGAACCTGTACGGCCCGGTGCCGACGGGCTTCAGATTGCCGGGAGCCTCGCGTGACTTTGCGCCGATATAATCGGCGAAATGATGCTTCGGCAGGATCTGGCCGACCTGGCCGCCGACGAACGGGTCGGCCCAGAACGGCGTCGGCGCCTTGAAGATCACCTTGACGGCGTGGTCGTCGATCTTCTCGACCGTGATGTTCTGATAGGAGCCCGTGGTGAACGCCGCGGTCGCAGAATCCGCGGCGTATTGCCAGGTGAAGACGACGTCGTCGGCGGTGAAGGGCTTGCCGTCATGCCATCTGACGCCCTGCTTCAGCTTCCAGATCACGCTCATGCCGTCGGCCGCAAGGCCACCGTTCGCCTTGGTCGGAACCTCGGCGGCAAGGCAGGGGACCAGATTGCCGTCCTTGTCCCAGCCGGCGAGCGGCTCGAAGAAGATGCGCGAGGCGATCTGGTCCTTGGTGCCGAGCGCGAAATGCGGATTGAGCAGGGTGGGCGCCTGCCAGAGCAGGAGCTTCAGCAGGCCGCCGCCGCCGGCCTTGGTCGGCTTGTAGGGCAGCGTGGCGTCCGCCATCGCCACGTCGTTCCAGAGCAGGATCTGGCTTGCAACAGGCGCCGCAATCCCGACCGTCGCCATTGTCCGGATGAACGAGCGTCGCGACAGGGTGCCTTGCTTCACCTCCGCGACCAGGTTGCGGATTTCGTTCTCGTCCATCAGATGGCCTCCACTTGGAACATTCGTCGCCAGCACCCCATCATGTTTCATCATGGACGAGGCGGCAATGCCGGCAAGGGACGGCAGGAGCGGAAAACCCTGCGGCGAAATGGCGGAGGCACACGCCCGACAAGCGTGGTCGGTCGCGGCAACGCCTGCATTCACGGGGACGGAGGTGGAACGCCGCAGCGCGACAGCCGTTCCATCTTTTTAGCGGGATCAGGAGACACCGATGGGCGAGGGAGAAGACCATTTTGCCCGGCTGCTCGGGCGCGCGGCGATGGACGTGTGGGGCGACATGCCCCGCGACATCCAGGAGGCGCTGTTCGAGACCGCGATGAAGCAGCGCGACGGCGAGCGCGAAGACCTCGCACGGCTGCTGCACGCGCGTCACCCCCGCACGCAGCATCCGGTAAAGCCCGCTTGAAGCGCCGGGCCGTTCGTCCCCAAGGAGGAACGTTCACAAACGAACCTCGTTTTCCAGACGGCCGTTGCGTCAGACGCGGTGGGCGCGAGAGGCACGCGAATTTGTTCGGCGAGGTGATCTTCGTGAGCGACATGTTTATCGGAATGTCGATCGGAAAATGGTACGATCCGATCTCGGAGCGATGGATCGCGCCGCCCGAGGCCAAGCCGGCCGCGAGACGCT
Organism: Bradyrhizobium sp. CB2312; assembly: GCF_029714425.1. NCBI lineage: Bacteria > Pseudomonadati > Pseudomonadota > Alphaproteobacteria > Hyphomicrobiales > Nitrobacteraceae > Bradyrhizobium > Bradyrhizobium sp. CB2312. The sequence goes on from NZ_CP121668.1 coordinate 2,020,265, forward strand.
CACGCTCGGAGCCGGAGACAAGCCCCGACGTGCGCAAACGGTGCGAAACCCAGCGTATATGGAATCTGCTGGTCGACAGCGCGCGAGGATGACGTCGAGAGCTTGCGGCTGGCGGTGACGCGCCGGCCGCCCGTCGCGGGCCTGATCGCCGCCGCGAATTCGTTTCACGTTCGGTGGTGAATCGAGAAGGCGCAGCCCATGACCTGCCGCCAATATGGATATTCATTTCATTGATTTCGCACGGCGGAGAAGCGAATACGGTTCCCATCATTGCCGCTGACTGCCGGAGACCAAGATGTCGTTTCGCCTTCCCCTGATCCTCGCAACCGTGCTCGCCGCCTGGTCCGCTGCCGCGAGCGCCGAGACCATCAAGATCGGCGTGACGCCAGGACCGCACGCGCAGATCCTCGAGGCGGTGAAGCCGATCGCCGCCAAGCAGGGCCTCGACATCCAGCTGATCGAATTCTCCGACTACGTCGTGCCGAACGCCGCGCTCGATGCCGGCGAGGTCCAGGCCAATTCGTTCCAGAACCAGCCTTATCTGGACAACCAGAAGGCCGACCGCGGCTACAAGATCGAGGCCGTCGCGCTGACCGTGAACTTCCCGATCGGCGTCTATTCGAAGAAGCACAAGGCCTTCGCCGATATCCCTGAGGGCGGCAAGGTCTCGATCCCGAACGACCCGACCAATGGCGGCCGCGTGCTGCTGCTGCTCCGCGACAAGGGCGTGATCAAGCTGAAGGAGGGCACCGGCTTCAAGCCGACGGTGCTCGACATCACCGAGAATCCGAAGAAGCTGAAGTTCATCGAGGTCGACGCGGCGCAGGCCCCGCGCGCGCTCGACGACGTCGACGCCGCCGCGATCAACACCAATTACGCAACCCAGGCGGGCCTCGATCCGGTCAAGGACCCGATCCTGCGCGAGGACCCGAAGGGCCCCTATGTCAACCTGATCGCGGTGCGCACCGCCGACAAGGACAAGCCCTGGGTCAAGACCCTCGTGGACAGCTATCACACGCCCGAGGTCAAGGAGTTCGTCCTGACCAAGTTCAAGGGCGCGGTGCTGCCGAGCTGGTAGGCACTCTGCCTAGCCAGGCTTCAGGGGCGGGGCCGTCCCGGCGGGCAGCCTTGCGCAATGCCTGCTTGTCTGGAGCTGCGCCAACCGACATCATCGGGGCCCATCCTCGCCCGGCAGGGGTCGTAATGAAACGCTTCGCAAACCTGAAACGACTGGGATTCTTCACGCGCCTCCTTGACGAGGCGCCGCCCGCCGAGCGCTATCGCTTCGCCGCCGAGCAGATCGTGCGCGCCGAGAAGGCGGGCCTCGATTCCGCGTGGATCGCGCAGCATCATTTCCACGAGCGGGAAGGCGGCCTGCCGTCGCCCTTCACCTTCCTGGGCTATGTTGCAGCCCAAACCTCGCGCATCCGCCTCGGCACCGGCATCGTGACGCTGCCGCTCGAGAACGCGGTGCGGGTGGCCGAGGACGCCGCCGTCCTCGATCTCATCTGCAACGGCCGCTTCGAGCTCGGCGTCGGCACCGGCGGCAACCCGTCGGCCTTTGCCGCCTTCGGCCTCGACAGCACCCAACGCAACGAGATCTTTGCCCGCAATCTGGCGATCGTCCGCGCCGCGCTGACCGGCAAGCCGCTCGAAGGTGGCGACACGCTCTATCCGCAGCGGCCGCAACTGGACGGCCGGATCTGGCAGGCGACGTTCTCGGTCGCCGGCGGTGCCCGCGCCGGCAAGGCGGGCGACGGCCTGCTGTTGTCGCGGACCCAGCCGCGGACCAAGGACGGGCCGAAGGCCACGCTCGCCGAGATCCAGAACCCGATCATCGATGCCTATCTCGAAGCGCTGCCGCCGGGCTGCGAGCCGCGCATCATGGCCTCGCGCAGTGTCTTCGTCGCCGACGACCGCGCCGAGGCGATGCGCCTCGCAGACATCGGGCTGCGGCGCGCGCTACCGCAGTTCATGAAGGGCGGGCACTTGCCTCCCGGCGAGACGCTGGAGGAGATGATCACGGCGTTCGACACCCATGTCGGCGTGGCCGACGACGTCATCGCCTCGCTCCGCACCGATGCCACGCTGGAGCGGGTGACCGATCTGGTCTTCCAGGCCCATTCGGTCGATGCGCCGCATCCCTATATCCTGCGCTCGATCGATTTGGTCGCCGAGAAGGTCGCGCCGGCGCTGGGCTGGGTCCGTGCGGCGCGGCCGACGGGCATCAACGTGTTGCACGAGGCTGAATGATGAGCACGACGGATATCATCGACACGCTGGCGGGGATCGAGCCGGGCTCGGCCCTGGACGCCATCCGCGCCCGCCGTCTTCAGGCGCGCGAGAATGCTCAAAAGAGCTATCTCTCGCTGTTCGAACCGATCGATGCCGGCGAGTTCTCGCTGGTGGAACGCGCGGCAGTCGCGCTCTTCGTCATCGGCCTGCATCGAGAGCCCAATGTGACCGCCTTCTACCGCGCGAAGCTAGCTGCGACCACCGATGGCGCGCGTTTGGTCGAAGCAATCGAAGCTGAAATCGGCCGCGGCGAAACCTCGGGGCCGTACGGCGCGTATCCGGCCGGACCGTTGTCGATCGAGAACACGGCCGGCTTGATCTACCGCGTCAGCGCGGAGGGCAAGTCCGTCCTTGGCGCAAGGCTCGCTGCGGCGTTCGAGCATGCGCATCTGCTGGTGTTCCGCCCGCGCGATGCCGCCTCCGCCGACATGAAGGCGCTGCTCGCCGCCGGCTGGTCGACCACCGGCATCGTCACGTTCTCCCAGCTCGTCGCATTCCTGTCGTTCCAGGTGCGCGTCGTCAGCGGCTTGCGCACGCTCGCAGCCGTGAACGCATAAGAGAAGGCCGCAATCATGAGCGCCACCGTCAATCCGCCCGTCGTCTTCACCCAGGATGAGCTCGGCTGGGTCTCCTGGATCGAGCCGCTGCCCGAGGCCGAGCTGACCGAACGGCATTTCAATGGCCTCGTCGATCGCGCCCGTGCCAAGTCGGAATATTTCCGCCTGCTGGTGCGCGACCCCGAAGTGCTGGAAGCGCGCACCAAGACCGACAAGGACATCTTCTACAACGTCGCCGACGGCCTGCCGCGCGCCGAGCGTGAGCTCGCGGCTGCCGCGACCTCGCGCTACAACGGCTGCATCTATTGCGCCTCGGTGCATGCGCGCTTCGCCAGCACCTATTCCAAGCGCCGCGACGATGTGCAACGCCTGCTCGACGAGGGCGTCAAGGCCGATCTCGGCGAGCGCTGGAATGCCGTGGTCAAGGCCTCGGTGGCGCTGGCGGCGACGCCGATCGCGTTCGGTCCTGAAAATATCGCGGAGCTGCGCCGGGCCGGGCTCGACGATGCCGAGATCGTCGACGTCATCAACGGCGCCTCGTTCTTCAACTGGGCGAACCGGCTGATGCTGTCGCTCGGTGAGCCCTCGAAATAGGCAATCTCACCGGCACAAGAATTGCTGCTTGTATCAACATTGAGTGGATGGAGCCGTGCATGAGCAACATCGATCGCCGAACCCTGGTCAAAGGCTCGCTCGCCATGATGGCGGGCGCCGCCTTCTCGCGCGCTGCCTTCGCGGACGCTGAGCCGATCCTGCTCGGCGTCAGCGGTCCCTTGACCGGACCGAATGCGCAATATGGCACGCAGTGGAAGCAGGGTTTTGATCTCGCGCTCGACGAGATTCAGGCGGCCGGCGGCATCAACGGCCGCAAGCTCGCCTATCAATTCGAGGACAGCCAGAGCGATCCTCGCCAGTCGGTCGCGATCGCGCAAAAGTTCGTCTCCGATCCCCGCATCGTCATGGAGCTCGGCGATTTCTCCAGTCCCGCCTCGATGGCGGCCTCGCCGATCTATCAGCGCGGCGGCCTCGTGCAGTTCGGCTTCACCAATTCGCACCCTGACTTCACCAAGGGCGGCGACTTCATGTGGAGCACGTCGGTGAGCCAGGCCGACGAGCAGCCGCTGCTGGCGCGCTATGCGGTGAAGCGGCTCGGCCTGAAGAAGCTCGCGGTGCTGCACCTCAACACCGATTGGGGCCGCACCAGCCGTGACTATTTCGTCAACGCCGCGAAGGAGTATGGCGCGGAGATCGCGGTCACCGAAGGCTATATCGCGGAGGAACGCGACTTCCGCTCCACGCTGGTGCGTGTGCGCGATGCCAATCCGGACGGACTGATCCTGATTTCCTATTACTCGGACGGAGCGCTGATCGCGCGCCAGGCGCGCCAGGTCGGATTGAAGCAGGTGATCTGCGCCGCAAGCTCGGTCTATTCGCCGAAATTTTTGGAGCTCGGCGGCGAGGCGGTCGAGGACGTCCATGTCGGCACGCGCTACTTCCCGGAAGATCCACGGCCCGAGGTGCAGAAATTCATTGCCGGCTTCAAGAAGAAGTACAACGGGCTGGAGCCCGACGCCTTCAATGCCTACTCCTATGACGCGATGAACATGGCGGCCGCGGTGGTGAGGATCGGCGGCGCCGACCGCAAGGCGATCCGCGACGGCTTCACGAAGGTCAAGGACGTCCCGAGCGTCATCTTCGGCACCGCGACGTTCGACGTCGCGACCCGCCGCGTCAAGGGCGCCATGAATGCCGAGCTGGTCGTGCGCAAGGGCCAGTTCGCACTCTGGGACGGCAAGCCGACCTGACCTTTCTCCTCATTAGGAACCCAGCGTGTCCTCCTGGCTCGACTACACGATCAACGGGCTGATCGTCGGCAATGTCTACGCTCTCGTTGCGGTCGGGCTCGCGCTGATCTTCGGCGTCAGCCGGCTGATCAACTTCGCGCAAGGCTCGATCTATCTGGTCGGCGCCTATATCGGCTGGGTCGCGGTGGTGCAGCTGCATACGCCGCTGCCGCTCACCATCATCGTGGTGGCCGCGGCCGCAGCAGTGGTCGGCCTGATCATCGAGCGGTTCGGCCTGCGGCCGCTGCAGAACTCGGTGCGCATCGCGCCGCTGCTTGCGACCATCGGCATCAGCTTCGTGCTCGATCAACTGGTGATGCTGACCTTCTCGCCCAACCCGCGCGCGCTGCCGAGCCAGTTGCCTGATGTCCGCTTCCAGGTCGGCGGCGGCACCATCGGTCCGCTCGATCTCCTCATCGCCGGCGTCGGCATCAGCAGCGCGCTCTTGCTGTTCGTGTTCCTGCGCTACAGCAAGCTCGGCTGGGCGGTGCGCGCGGCCTCGCAGGACCGCGACGCCGCGATGCAGATGGGCGTCGACGTCAACCGCGTCAATCAGGCGGTGTTCGGCATTGCCGCCGCGCTCGGCGGCGTCTCCGGCATGCTGGTCGGCATGTACTACAACCAGATCGACACCGCGATGAGCCTGCAGGCGACGCTGAAGGGTGTCGTCGCCGAGGTCGTCGGTGGCGCGGGCAACGTGCCCGGCGCGGTGATCGGCAGCCTGCTGCTGGGATTGGTCGAGAGCTACGGCGTCGCCGTGTTCGGCACCAGCTATCGTAACCTGTTCGCGTTCCTGCTGCTGGTCGTTGTGCTCGTGCTGCGTCCGAACGGATTGTTCGCCAGCGCGCGGCAGGCGCCGCCCGAGCCGCTCACCGGCACCTTCATCGCGCCGAGCCGCCCGGTGCGCATTCCGCGCTGGGCCTTGGCTGTCGCAGCCGCGATCTTCGCGGTCCTGCCGTTCTTCCCGGTGTCCTTCTATGTGCTCCAGACCCTGATCAATGCTTGGCTGCTCGGCATGCTCGCGCTCAGCCTGACGCTGGTGGCGGGCACGATGGGGCAGGTTTCGCTCGGGCACGCCGCGCTGCTCGCGATCGGCGCTTATACCTCCGCGCTGCTGTCGTTGACCCTCAACGTTCCGGTCGGTCTCGCCATCATCGCCGGCGGGCTGATGAGTGCGGCGCTCGGCACGACGCTGATCTCGCCGTCGTTCCGCCTGCGCGGGCACTACGTATCGATCGCGACGCTCGCGATCGGCGAGATCGTCTCGCTGGTGATCCTGAACTGGGAAAGCGTCACGCGCGGCCCGATCGGCATCTCCGGCATCCCGCCGCTGTCGCTGTTCGGCTACGATCTGGTCAGCCCGGCATCGATCTACTGGTTCAGCTTTGCCGTGATGGTCGCACTCGCACTGCTGCAGGGCCGCTTGCTCACTTCGCATCTCGGCCGCAGCTTTCGCGCCATCCGTGACGACGACATTGCCGCGCGCGCCTATGGCCTCAGCCTCAACCGCTACAAATCGCTGGCCTTCATCTTCGGCGGGTTCGCCGCCGGCGTCAGCGGCGGCATCGCCGCGCATCTCTACTCCTACATCAACCACGAGACCTTCAACACGCAGCAATCGATCCTGGCGCTGACCGTCGTGATTCTCGGCGGCCTCGGCAATGTCGTCGGCGCCATCGTCGGGGCGGTGGCGCTGGTTGGCCTGCCGGAAGTGTTTCGGATCGCGGCGGAGTACCGCATCCTGATCTACGGCATCGTGCTGCTGCTGCTCGTGCGGTTCAGGCCGCAGGGCCTGCTGGGGACGATGTGATGGCGGAGCCCATGCTGTCCCTGCGCGGGCTGACGCGCCGCTTCGGCGGCCTCACCGCCGTCGATGCCATCGATTTCGATCTCGCCAGGGGCGAGCTGATCAGCATCATCGGTCCCAACGGCGCCGGCAAGACGACGCTGTTCAATCTCGTGACCGGGCTCGACCGGCCTGATGCCGGCGTGGTCCACTTCGAAGGTCAGGACATCACGGGCTTGTCGCCGGAGCGGCTCGCGGCCGAAGGCATCGCGCGTACCTTCCAGCTCGGCCGCGTCTTCGGCAATCTCAGTGTCATGGACAACGTCCTGATCGGCGCCCACACGCGGCTGCGAGCTGTGAAGCCGGCCGTGGCGGTGATCGGCCCGCTGCTGGAGCTGGGCCTGGCCTTGTTGCGCCCCTCGAGCGTCAAGGCGGAAGAAGAACGGCTCCGCGAAGAAGTGAAGGCCATCCTCGCCCGCTTCGGCGAGCGATTGCTGCCGCGCATCGACCAGCCGGCCTACAGCCTGTCCTATGCCAACCGCCGCCGTGTCGAGATCGCGCGTGCGCTCGCGCTCAAGCCGCGCTTGTTGCTGCTGGACGAGCCGACCGCCGGCATGAACCCCACCGAGACGGCGGAGATGCAGGCCCTTGTCGCCGAGCTGAAGGCCGAGGGCCTGACCATCCTCCTGATCGAGCACAAGCTGGAGATGGTGATGCGCCTCTCCGACCGCGTCATCGTCATGGACGAGGGCAAGAAGATCGCGGAAGGGCCGGGCGAAGAGGTGCGGAGCGATCCAAAGGTGATCGAAGCCTATCTCGGCCACGGCCTGACGCCGGAGCAGGAGAGCGCGGCATGACGGCGAGCACACCCGAACCGCTGCTGGCGCTATCGAACGTCAATACGTTCTACGGCCAGGCCCAGGTGCATTTCGATCTCTCGATCACGGTCGCGCGCGGCCACATCGTCTGCCTGCTCGGCGGCAATGCCAGCGGCAAGTCGACGACGATGAAGATCATCTTGGGACTCGTGAAGCCGCGTGCGGGTGATGTGACCTTCGACGGCGCCTCGCTGCTAGGTTTGACCACGCCGCAGATCGTCCGCCGTGGTATCGCTTCGGTGCCGGAAGCGCGGCGATTGTTCGCGGACATGAGCGTCCGCGAAAACATCCTGATGGGCGCCTTCGTGCGCAACGATAGCGATGCGGTGGCGCAGGATCTCGACAGGATGCTCACGCTGTTCCCGAAGCTCGGGCAGCGGCTGTCGCAGCGTGCCGGCTCGCTCTCCGGCGGCGAGCAGCAGATGGTGGCGATGGCGCGCGCGCTGATGAGCCGTCCCAGGATGATCGTGATGGACGAGCCGACCATGGGCCTGTCGCCGCTCTATGTCGACCGCGTGCTGGAGCTGATCCGCACCATCAACCAGGAGGGCGTCTCGGTCTTCATGGTCGAGCAGAACGCCAGCCTCGCGCTCGAGATCGCGCACGAGGCCTATGTGCTCCAGACCGGCAGGATCGTGCTGTCCGGCCCGGCGCGGGCCCTGAAGGACGACCCCCGCGTGCGGGATGCCTATCTCGGCGGCTCCGAGGCGGCGTAGTTGGATCTATCCATTCGTCATGGCCGGGCTTGACCCGGCCATCCACGCCTTAGCCAACGGGCACGAAGAACGTGGATGCCAGGGACAAGCCCGAGCATGACGAATCTCCCTGCAAATTTCGCATACGCGATCGTCCGGCGATAGTTGGGGGCTGGCCCGTGTGATCATTCTATGAAAAGATCACACCACTGACGCAATGTCGCGCGCAGTGGACGGATTGAATTCGTGACGAGATGGTCCTTGCGGGCGGTCGAGCCCGGGATGGCGTTGCTGTTCGGCGGGCTCATTGCCGCCAACGTCGCCGAATGTCTGGGCCTTCGCGGCGTTCGGCGATCGTCCGACGGTGATGGCGACCGCGCTGCTGGCTTGGGTGTTCGGGCTGCGTCACGCCGTCGATGCCGACCACATCGCCGCCATCGACAATGTCGTGCGCAAGCTGATGCAGGCGGGCGATACGCCGCGCAGCGCCGGGCTTTATTTCGCGCTCGGCCATTCCACCATCGTCGTGGTCGCGGCCATGCTGCTCGCACTCGGCGTCGTCAGTCTTGGCGCCGACAGCCTGCTCAAGCAGATCGGCAGCCTGATCGGCACCTCGGTGTCGGCGCTGTTCCTGCTCGTGATCGCGGCCATCAACCTCGCCATCTTCGCCGGCCTATGGCGAGCGTTCCGCATCGCGCGCGAGCAGGGCGTTCACGACGCCGAAGGGCTCGACGCGCTGCTCGCCAATCGCGGATTTCTCGCGCGGCTGCTTGGCCCGATGTTCCGCCTGGTGACGCGGCCGTGGCACATGTATCCGCTCGGCGTCCTGTTCGGCCTCGGCTTCGACACCGCGACCGAGATCGGCCTGCTCGGCATCTCCGCCACGGAGATCGCGCGCGGCGCCTCGCTCGCCGATATCCCGGTCTTTCCCGCGTTGTTCGCATCAGGCATGGCGCTGGTCGACACCGCGGACTCTACGCTGATGGTCAGCGCCTATCGCTGGGCCTTCGTCGATCCCTTGCGAAAACTCTGGTACAACCTCACCATCACTGGCGCTTCCGTCGCGGTGGCGCTGCTGATCGGCGGCATCGAGGCGCTCGGGCTGATCGCCGATCGGCTTGGTCTGTCCGGAGGCGTGTGGGTGCTGGTCGACGGTCTCAACGGATCGCTCGCCAATCTCGGTTTTGCCGTGATCGCGTTGTTTGCGATCGCCTGGCTCGTCTCGGTCGCGCTCCACCGCCGCATGTTTGCTGACGATCGCGGTGTCGCACCTGACATGCTGATCGATGCGACCGAGGTGCCGCGACGGGCCTGAATCCCCGGGATCAGAGCGAAGCCGCGCTCGCTGCCTGCTCTGCCGGCAGCTCGTCTGCATTGGGATCGCCCGGCGCGGTCGCCCAGGCCAGCTCCACCAGCGTCACGATCCTGCGCCCGCCGCCGTCGAGCTGGACGACGATCAGGCCCTGCTCCTCCATATAGCCCAGCAACCGCTGGGCGCGGCGCAGCGAATGCGAGCCGTAGGCGCGGGCGATCGCGGCATCGCCGGGGCAGGGCCAGCCTTCCTTTGCGGCGCGCGCGATCATCATGAACACGCCCTGCATGTCGTCGGGCAGGATCGAGGCGCGCAGCGACACCTCCTGCCAGGCGTCGTCCTCGGCGAGATCAGTGCCGAGCCCGGCGCGTGCATGCGTCAGCATGCGGCGGAATTCGTTGAGGTCGGGCACCGCCGAGCCGAGGCCCTCGATGCGGCAGCGGACCACGAACTCCTGGTAGAGCACGCCGATGGCGCGGAAGCCGGCATCGGGCTCGGCCAGCACGGCACGAAGCGTACGATCGACGCGCTCGCGCCGCTCGGCGAGCTCCTCGGCGCTGACGGACACCTCGACCACCTCAGGCCGGACCTCCGGCGTCGCCGCAGCCTTCGCCGCGCGGAGCTGCTCCAGCAAATCAGGCGCCGGCCGGCGCTGCGGCCGGCTGGCATCGGGCGGCGGCGCCGCCAGAATCACGGCGCGCGCATCCTCCAGCGTCGCTTCGGGCAGCGGCATCAGCCGCGGCGTGGAATTGCGCGGGCTGGTGTCGGTCGCGCCGATGTTGAGGCGCAAGGGACGGCGCGACAGCGCAGGCCCCAGCGCCATGAACTGTCCGCGCTCGAGATCGCGAAATGATTCGGCCTGCCGTCGCTCCATGCCGAGCAGATCGGCGGCCCGCGCCATGTCGATGTCGAGGAAGGTGCGGCCCATCAGGAAGTTCGAGGCTTCCGCTGCGACGTTCTTGGCGAGCTTGGCCAGACGCTGCGTCGCGATGATGCCGGCAAGCCCGCGCTTGCGGCCGCGGCACATCAGATTGGTCATGGCGCCCAGCGACAGCTTTCGCGCCTCGTCCGAGACTTCGCCGGCGACGGCAGGCGCGAACAGCTGCGCCTCGTCCACGACGACGAGCATCGGGTACCAATGGTCGCGGTCGACGTCGAACAGCCCGCCGAGGAACGCTGCGGCACGCCGCATCTGGTTCTCGGCATCGAGCCCTTCGAGATTGAGAACGGTCGAAACCCGATGCAGCCGTGCGCGTTCGCCGGCAACCTGCAAGCCGCGCTCGGTGTGATCCTCGCCGTCGATCACGAGATGGCCGAATCGCTCCGCAAGCGTGACGAAATCGCCCTCAGGATCGATGATGGCCTGCTGCACCCACGGCGCACTCTGCTCCAGGAGGCGCCGCAGCAGATGCGATTTGCCGGAGCCCGAATTGCCCTGCACCAGGAGACGGGTCGCCAGCAATTCCTCGAGGTCCATGGCGGCCGCGGCGCCTGCCGTGGTCTGCCCCATCTCGATCGCAACCGTCATGCCCCGACTCAAGTCCCCATCATCTGCGGACAGGGGCTTTATCAATCCGGCCCGGGCGCGTCGAGCGCTACGCTGCGAATCAGGCCGTGTTGCCCACGGCGGAGTTCAGGCGCGATTCGACAACCGTAGAAGTGCGGGCCGATAGGGCGCCTGCGGATCGTCGTCCTCATTCTCGGGAATCGCGCAGGAGCCGAATTCCTGCTTGATCCGCTCGATCTCGGCGATGCGTTCGTGCAGCCGCTGCAAATGTTCGGGCGATTTTGCCCTCCAATAGCGGAATGTGTCCTGCGTCAGCGGCAGGAACGCGGTGCCGAACAGCGTCGGTTCCGGAACGACGGTACGCCCGAGCAGCATGAACCGGTCGGGGCCGGACACGATCAGGGTCGCATAGCCACGATTGCCGATTCGCCTGATGCCGTTCAGCGACCATTCGGCGAGCTTGCTGAAGTAAGGCTCTTCCCGCCAGCGATCGGGACAATGGTCGTCGACGGTGACGTTGACCGCGTCCTGGCTGAAATGGACGATGAGCCCGGCCTTCGCGGGGAACCACTCCTCGTCGAGATGGCCCTGGAGCCAGGCACAGACGAACGAGCGGCACATCTGCGGACGGCGGTCGTAGATGGTGCATCCCGTGCCGGTCTGCCAATGCTTGCAGAGCTGGTTCACCGGCTTGTCGACCGCGGCCACCTCGAGGATATCGCAACAGGCATTGCAGGACCCGCATTGCCGGGCGGGACGCGCCGTTTTCGGCAGGCCGGTCGCGCGAAACCCTGGCCGTCGCGGACCAGCAGCTTCTGCTTCTCCAGCGCGTTCAACGCACGTTCGATCTTGAGGCGGGACAGTCCGGTGGCGTCGATCACGCCCTTCAGCGTCGTTGCGCCCGCCTCGACCGCGCGAGCGACGCTCAGCATTGCCTGATCCATTTTTATTTATCTTGTTGGTTTGCGTCCGCTCCCGGACGCCGGCACTGCATAATGGCTGAGGCGAAAACCTATCTTTCTCCTTTTTGCGGGACAATAAGCGGGGGCTGACCTGCGCGCATGCGGCGCCTGCGCAAATGCAGGATCGCGAACGCAGTTCGCCGATCGCTTCAAGCGTCCGCGACGGGGAGCTTCGCTCGCGCTTGACGGATTTGCAGGCAAAACGGCGTCATTTCACCGCCGTGCAGTCCAAACGGACGATGAGCAGCCCGCGTTCTCTCACGCAGCTGTGATATGCGCGATGCGTGTGCTCGCGCGCGGAGAGGCGACACGTTTGCGTGATTGTGCGGTGATGATGAGGCGCCGCGTGGCGCGTTGCTCGTGCATCTCACCGGGAACTGGCCGGGATGCGAGGGCGATCGAACGTGGCCCGGATGGAGCGCAGCGCGATCCGGGCAACGGAGCGCGCTGCGTCAAGGTCGACGATATCCGACAGGAACGGAAGCGGCGCGCTACTGCGCGCCGGACCCGCCCTGCACGATCTTCTCGTTCAGCTTCTGGTCCACGGTGTCGACCGTGCGGTCGATCTCGGCGTTGGGCACGCCGAGCTGATGCGAGATCAGCTTCACCAGGAGATCGACGCGCTCGATGAAGGGCGCGCCGCTCGCGACCGCGCGCGCGGCCGACGAGGGCTTGAGCAGGCTCTCGGCGGCCTTGGCGTATTTCGCGAACGGCACCTGGTCCTGCGGATCGGCGCCGAGCTTGCGGGCGATCGCATCGACATGGTCGTAGATCGTCTGCGAGCGCTGGAGGTCGCCGTGCACGGCGTCGCGGATCGACTGCGGCTCGTGCGGCGTGATGCAGCGGTAGTTGCCGGTCAGCAGCATCGACCATTTCGCCAGCGGCACGAACAGGGAGTCGAACACTTTCAGCTTCACCGGCACGTCGTGGCCGTCGAGCGTCACCGCGTCGATGTCGGCCTCTAGCTCGCGCAGCACCTTGTTGTGCTTCTCGTCGGCGAACGCCGATGCCTTGAAATTCGTGGGCAGGCCGACATGAAGCACGTTGGCGGCTTCCTCGGGCGGGCGGAACGCCTGCGGATCGGGCGAGCACAGGGTCACCAGGCCCGGCTCGAAGCGCTCCCACACCTGCGCATTGGTGTAGGCCTCCTCGAGATCCATGTCCGCGAGCGCCGGAATCCGCTTCAGATAGGGTAGCGGCGGCATGTTCATGATCGACAGGCACGGCAGCTTCGCCGCGGCGATCTTGACCATGAGAACGCGGACCGTGTGGTTGGTGTATTGCGGTTCCTGCATCGCAAGGCCGACCATGTCATAGCGCGAGAGGTCGACATTCTGCGGCGTTATCGCGTCGAGCTTGCCGGGCAGGTCGCGCGAAAAGATCGCCCGGTGCACGGCTTCGTCGCGCAGCTTGATGCGTACCTCGGTACCATCGCGGTTGATCAGCTCAGCGGTTTTGGCGCGGCAGACCAGGGTGACGTTGTGCCCGGCCATCAGCAGCTTCGTGCCCAGCAGCGAGCCGTAAGAAGCCCCGAGAATCAATATGTTGCGCGCCATATTCCGTCCCCTCGACAATGTGCGTGATTTTTGAGCCCCGGCCGTCGTCCGCGGGCGAGTTGCCGGCATGTAAGGCGAACTACGTGGGGATGGCAACTGGGATAATGCATACAAGGCGTTAGAGGATGTTCCATCGTCCGGATGGCGTGCGGTTTCCCAATCGGGCTGAGCGGGCTCGCCGGTCGCGCCCCAAAGGACAATTCCCGGCCAGCCGCCACCAACATATTCTGTCCTACCGAAATTCCGTTTAACGGATGTTTTGCATGTCCCCGAGCCGGCTATGCACGCTAGAATACATATCGTCTCACGATATATAAAGTGAGACCCGTCAATGGGTTCCCGTCCCTCTCTGTCGATAGTCGTGTTGACGAAATGGCAACCAGCCGCATCTTTCGCCATCTCGTGATTGGCGGCGCGACGGATTGAGGCCGTAAAAATTCCGCGCTCAAGGCTGATACGAGATGCCGCATCGTCACACGGGGCTGTTTTGATCATTGATGACACAAATGTTAAAACGCGGGGATCGCGAACATGGCAGAGTGGGGAACCTCGGTCGCACGGCGCGGGGAACTGACCACTGGGTTGATCCAGCCTAAATCTTTGAATGAGGCCTGCTCGTTGCGATCGGCAGACGCCAGATCGACGGACATGGTCAGGCGCGTCGCGACGGAATCGAGCGGGCGCGCAGCGCGCCATGCTGGAAGTGAAGCCGGCAAGTCTAGCAACCGCTGACGCTGCTGTTCGGAGATCATGATGGACGGTGGTTATTGGCCTCATGGTTCTTGTGACGGCGCCGGTGGAAACTTGGTACGTTTGCGCAGACGCGCGTCCGAATTCTTCGAGAGCCTGCCCGTTGCAGAACTGGCGAGCGAGGCACACAGGCAGCTGTGGATTTCGGACTGGGCTAGGGTCGCAGAAGACTATCGGACCTTGTCCGAATTCGCGCGCGCGGGCGGTTCCAGTCGAATCGCGCGCGAAGCGTGGATGTGCTCGCAGACCGCGATCGAAGTCGCGCGAACCTTGTCTTGTCGGGAAGACATCGCGGACGCCGCCCTAGCAGACAAGGTCGCGACCGGCCTGAAAAGCTTCGAGGATGACGCTGGTCTTGCGATCGATCGAGTCGAGATCGATTGCTTTGGTCAGGAGGTGCTTGCCGGCTTCTTTGTCCAGGGCGGGCGTCGGGGGCCCTGCGCACCCGCGGTCATCTGCGTCAGTGACGAAGACATTACCCGCAGCTCGATGATGCGCCGGCTGCCGGCAGCCTTGCGTCGCCGCAACATGTCGCTGCTGCTGATCGACGCCTGCAATTCGTCCCATCATCGTTCTTTCAAGCCGGAGCACATGCTGCAATGCTGCCTGGACTATCTGGAGGCTCGTCCGGATGTCGATCGGCAGCGGATCGCAATCTATGGCGAAGGAGCCGCCGCCCCGCATGCATCCCGTCTTGCGCTTTGGGATCGCAGAATCGCTGCCGCCGTCTGCGACGGTGGCCTTCTGACGCAGGTCATGCGCCGAGCACCATTTCGCTGGATGACCGGACTGAAGCAGAGCGACCAGGACGGGAGTTCGACAGGCTCGATGCTGCCGTCGCATCGACTATCTTGCCCGCTTCTGGTGGTTGTCGGCAGTCGCTCGATGGTGCGCGAACGCGAGGCTCGCGAACTTCAAACGCTCTATCGGCAGGCCGGAGCCGATTGCTCGATCGTGGTGCCGAACCGCATCCCTCATCCGCTGGGCGAGGTCGAGAATTTCATCGCCGTGGACGACTTCATTTTCGAATGGCTCGACAGCAAGCTTGGAGCTGGCCGTCAGCTGGATCGCGTCACTGATCTCTAGAGCTTCGGTTCTGATTAAATCAGGACCGAAGCTTCTGGATTCTTGTTTTGACGCGCTTTCGTCACGCGAACCGGCGTCCACTTCGCTCGAAAACGCTCCAGCCGGATCAGAGAGGATCGCGTGCAGGCGCGCTCCGGCGCGGCGTGACGACGATCAGCGATGGCCCGGCGGTCCTGCGCCCGACGTCGGCGGATCACGAAGCGTCGATGGCCAGCAATCGCGCAGCAAGCCGCGCATTCTTGGCGAGCTTGGCCAGCGCAGCATTCAAATCGGCCAAGGTCTCCTCATCGAGCTCATTGAACATGGTCGAATTCAAGGCGAGCCTTCTCTTGGAGAGCTTGCCGATTTCCGTCGTCGCCTTCTCTGTCAGCGACATCAGGACGAAACGGGCGTCGTCGGCTGCCGGTCGCCGCGACAGGAATCCGCCCTTCTCGAGGCTCTTGGTCTGGTTGGTCACGAAGGCCGGATGGATCCGCAGCTTGTTCGCGATGTCGATTCCCGCGACGCCGCGCCCCCCATCGAGTTCGGTGATGGCCATCAAGATGAGCCACTGCGGCTCGGTAATGCCTAGCAGGGTGGCCCAGCTGGCGTGGATGTCCTCGAGCTGAGAGTGGATTTCGACGACATTCCAAATGAAGTCCGTAATGGCTCTGTCGAGCCTCTTCTCAATCATGTGGTCCCGGGATCGCTCAGGCAGAAGGAAATCAGACAGGTCAGCAAAGTAGATCTTTGTACCGGGATATTGGGCACGTGTCCCGTGCATAGCGTGCGGGAGGCGTGGCTGCCTGTCGTGCCGCGAAAACTATTCGGTCGTTCAGCACTTGCAGAAAACAATTAATTGAGTTACACGTTGTCCCACTCAAAGTTTGCTGCTCTTGACCACGTCGACAGCTAGCAATGTGAGACCTCCAAGAAAGCCCTCGGGATGCCCCCTGAGGGCTTTTTCTTTTGTTTTCAGTGATTCCCCGGCCGCAAAACACCCCTGTTGCTTGGCGGCAACATCCTCTTCCGAACTTGCGCTTCATTCAATCAATGAATTGAGGCCATTGTTTTTATAAACTATACGTGAAGCACGACGGAGGGGGGGCACCTCACTGTCGTTTCAGTCCGGACCTTCAGTGCGGACCTGAATTGAACGGAAATTGATGTGGGTAACGCGGCCTCCAGCGAGGACCCGGCCCCCTGAACCGACATCTGGAGGTTTACTAATGAAGTTGACGAAGACGCTCTTTCTCGGCTCGGCAGCCGGCCTGATGGCCGTCTCCGGCGCGTTCGCAGCCGATCTTCCCGTGAAGGCCAAGGCGGTCGAATACGTGAGGATCTGCTCCCTGTACGGTGCCGGTTTCTACTACATCCCGGGCACTGACACCTGCATCAAGCTGGGTGGTTATCTGCGCGCTGAAATTGGTCTGAACACTAACAGCATCTATGACTCGCAGCGCACCTCGCCTGCCAGTGGGCGCAATCGCCTGAGCAACTACTACACCATGCGCGCTCGTGAAGATCTCAACATCGACACGCGCACCGCAACCGAGTACGGCGTCGTCCGCACCTTCTTCGATGCGACGTTCTCCTGGACCACCGGCGGTTATCAGGGCACGGGTTCTGGCTTCGGCGGCACCGCCTATACCGGCACGCTGGCCCTCAACAACGCTGGTGCGACCCCGGCTCTGGTCGGTTCGTCGATCAACCCGACTGACGGCGGCACCTCGGGCGGTTCGCTCGGCGTGTACTACGCCTTCATCCAGTTCGCCGGCTTCACCATGGGTAAGGCCGTGTCGCAGTTCGACGCGCCCTGGACCAACTATCCCGGCAACAACTTCGACGGTCTCGTCGGCGGCTCGGGCACCGTTACGGGTGTCAACCAGTTCACCTACACCGCTGACTTCGGTCAGGGCGTGACGGCGGCGTTCTCGGCTGAAGACGCAACTGCGTACTATCAGGCCGGCAACCTCAACATTAGCAGCGCTGCTGGTGCTGCTGCTATCGCCGGTTTGACCACTGGTGCGCTGGGTGCCAACGCCATCGGCGGCTCGCGTTCGCCGAACCTCGTCGGTATGGTGCGTGTCGATCAGGCTTGGGGTCTCTTCCAGGCGTCGGTGGCTGCGCATGACAACCACGTTGCCTACTACGGCGCGACCGAACCGACTGGCCACCCCGACGACAAGTGGGGTTGGGCGGTTCAGCTCGCTCTGTCGATCAAGAACATCCCGACCGGTGCGGGTGACGTGATCAACATTTCGGGCGTCTACACCGACGGTGCCACCCGCTACAACTTCCAGAACCTGGCGGGCGGCTCGTACCTCATGTACGGCAGCTCGGGCGTTGCCTACCAGAGCGTCGCCGCGGTTACCGCTCCGGACACCACGTTCATCACGGGCGGCTCCCAGGAAAGCGTCAAGACCTGGGGCTTCCGTGGCGCTTACACCCACAACTGGGATCCCTACTGGAACACCGCGATCTACGGTGCCTACGCGGCTGCCCAGTTCGGTGGTGGGACTAAGGCATTCCTCTGCGGCGTTGGCGGCATCTTCTCGTCGGTTGCGGGCGTGACCTCGTGCAACCCTGACTTCAACATCGGTCAGGTTGGCTTGATCACCCGCTGGACCCCGGTCAAGAACCTCACGTTCTCGGGCGACTTCACCTGGACCCACGTCGACCAGAAGTATGCTGGCGTCATTGCCGGCGGTACCAACTTCCCGGTCGCCAAGCCGGCCGCGACTTACGAGCTGAAGGATCAGGACTCGTTCACCCTGCTGCTCCGCGCTCAGCGCAACTGGTAAGTTCGGTCGAAAGCAGTTCGACGAAGCACCCGGCGGGCAACCGCCGGGTGTTTTTTTTGGGGGGCGCAGTCGGCGATGCAGGCGATTCGTAGCCCCCGACGGAGATTCGTAGCCCGGAGGGAGTGCAGCGTAATCCGGGTTCTTGCCACGAGCGATAGCGGCCCCGGATTGCGCGGAGCCTGTCATCGGGCGCCGCTTCGCGCCGACCCGTTGGCTCCCTCCGGGCTACGGAGCTCGGCATGTGTCGCTCCCCGTCAACCCCATGGCGGAAAATATTCCGCTTTACCGAAATTCGGATTTGTCGTATGTGTCGCCCATCCCGGCTCATCCTTGAGGGGCGATCATGTGGTCGTCATGTTCGCGAGCCGGGCTTTGCGGTGGACGCGGCAGCGTCGGGGCGCGAGTGGCCAGGGGCAGGGCGGATTGCTCTCCGTGAGCCCTAAGGCTTCGTGCGGACGGACGGCGCTGTCAGGTTCGTCTCGCCTGTAAGTTTTCGGCTCTGTCGACAGGGCTGGGAAAACTGCGGCGAATAGCGGGCCGTGCGTACGGCAAAACCGTGTGGTCCTGGCCGTCGTTGCTACGGTCAAGCCTTGGCGGATGCGGCAGTCGCGTCAACCGGCGCGCTGCCGGCGACTTCTGTAAGGGCGAGGGAGGCCAGAACGAACTCGGCTCCCGGGAGAGCACGGCATAAGCCGTCCAACCATCGCGCAGGGAAGGCCGTGTGTTGGGCTTCACCTGTATGCTGCTGTGCGGTTTCCTTGCGCTACCTTTCGCGCAGCGGACCGCGGGTGCGAGCCGGCACCCGGCCTTCCCTGCGCCCTCTTGGCTTCGAGGGTGGAGAGATCAAGCAAAGCTCGGGCGAATTGCGCCGCGAGATTGTGAAGCTGTGTCCGCGAGGCCGTAGGATGGGTAGAGCGAAGCGAAACCCATCATGCCTCGGCGTTCACGAGAGTTGATGGGTTTCGCTTCGCTCTACCCATCCTACGACGCCGTTCCGAAAATTGCGTTACTGCCTCGTATTCCGTCACTGCGAGCGCGGTGGGGCTCGCGACACTCCGGAAGACTATGCGCGTCTCATCCCTGGCTCGCCACGCGCGCACGGTCGAGATGCTCCTCGATCTTCGGGCGATCGCGGGTGCGCTCGAAGCTGGTGCAGAGCAGCTCTGTCTCTTCGAGCGAAATCGGGGCCCGATACAACCGGCACATGAACTCGGCCGCTGCGCGTCCCTTGCTGGTGCCGGCATGGCCAGGGCTGCGTTCGGCAAGGAACATGCAGTCGCGGCAGATGCTGGCGTCGAGCCGCTGATGGGCCGCGTCGAGATGATTGAGAATCTCGCGAAGCGAGTCGCGCAAGCGAATGCACTCCTCGGTGCCGAGCGCCGTGACCGCGTTCACCACATGGTTGATCGGGTCGTGCTGGTTCAGGCATTTCTCGCCCTGCGCGGTGACATGGAGCACCACGGACCGCTTGTCCTCGTGCGAGGGCTTTCGCACCAAATAGGACTTGCCCTCCAGCGTCTTCACGATCTGCGACGCAGTCGCCCTGGTGGCGCCGATGAAGCCGGCGAGCGCGGAGGGCGTGCGCGAAAACCTGTTGGCGCGGCCAAGAAAGCGCAGCGCCATCCATTCCCGATCGCGCAACCCGTGCTGATTGCCCTCGAAATACCAAGCTCTCGCCGCCTGAACCAGCAGCTCGACAGCCTCACGTGCCAACGGCATGGATTTACCTCGCCCCGGGAATCACTTCTGCGGCGCCCCGGAGCCGCATTCCGCCGATGCACACGAATCTTTTACGGGAGGCCGTATGACCCGCAATGTCCGACTCGCGCGTCATGCCCGGCGTCCGCGCGAAAGCACGGACTGCTCGGCACCCGACTTGGACTGACGGGGATTGCAAGCCGCGACGCGAGACGCGGCGTCGCCGATGGTAGGCCAATCGTGGCGTCGTCGAACGAAAGCCCGAGTTGCCGTCACTGGCGGACGATGGATCGGAGTTGTTCAACCGAAGCCCCTGAAGTTCAAGTCACACGCAGACGTTTCTTTATGTTCACCGAAACGATGAATGAGCTTCCCAACAAAATCAAGTCAAGACACCCAAGGAGACTGGATGTCGCTCGAAGCAATTGTCACGTTCAAGACAATCATCGCGCTTCGGGACACATGATGGTGATCGCAATATGCAGTATAACAAGCGGCCTGCGCGCAAATATACGATGGTTTTGTTTGCACGCTTATTGCCGTCTGTTGTCGGAGCAGCGTGATCGAAGCTTGTGCATGGCGACGATCCGCATCGGCGCGCCGTCCACAACTTGTGCGATCCGCAAGAGAATCGCCAAGGGAACTCGCAGGGTTTGCACGCAGCGGTTGTTGCCGTAATACCCGCAAAATGGGGCCGGTTGGATCACTTTCAACCTGGCCACGCGAATCTCGACCGAATGGATGACGTGCTTGCGACGGAAATGTCGGCGATGATGCATGCACATGCGCGGCGAGCGTGGCGGCACGCATGATCGACTGTCTAGATCATGAGCATGGCTGCAGTGGCGGGCACCAATTGCGCACCTTTGCTAACGCGTTTTCGAGCGAAGCGGCCGCCGGTTCGCGTGAAGAAAATGCGTCAAAACAAGAGCTTCGGTTCTGATTCAAACAGAACCGAAAATGCGCTACTCACCCCTGAGCATGTCCCGGAGCTCGCGGAACGGATCGGCGCTCGGCGGAGCCGAGGCGTCTTGCCGCATGGCGCTGTAGATCCTCGGTACCATGTCGATGGCCTGGTCAAGGCCCGAATCACGTCCCGACTGATATCCGCCCATCAGGCGGAGGTCGCGCGTGTCCTCGTATTTGGCGATCATGGTGCGCAGCTTGCTCACCAATTCGCGCTCCTCGGGGTCCCAGACGTTGTGGGCGAGGCGCGACACCGAGGCCAGCACGTCCACGGCCGGATAGCGCGCCTGGTCGGCGATGTGTCTGGAAAGCACGATGTGGCCGTCGAGCGTGCCGCGGATGGTGTCGGCGATCGGCTCGTTGTGATCGTCGCCGTCGACCAGCACGGAGAAAATGCCAGTGATCGAACCGGATCCCTCCTCGCCGGGGCCGGCGCGCTCCAACAGGCGGGGCAGGTCGGTGAAAACAGTCGGTGCATAGCCGCGCGCGACCGCGGGCTCGCCGGCGGCCAGCGCGACCTCGCGGGCGGCGTGGGCGAAACGGGTGATCGAATCGACCACGAGCAGCACCGATTCGCCCTTGTCGCGGAAATATTCGGCGACGGCCATGGCCGTCTTCGGCGCCAGCCGCCGCATCATCGGGCTTTCATCTCCCGTCGATACGATGGTGACGGCGCGGTTGCGGTTGGTGCCGAGCACGTCCTCGATGAACTCGCGCACCTCGCGGCCACGCTCGCCGACGAGCGCCAGCACGACGGTGTCGAAGCCCTGGCTGCGGGCGAGCATCGCAAGCAGCGTCGACTTGCCGACGCCGGAGCCGGCGAAGATGCCGACGCGCTGGCCGGCGCAGATCGGGGCGAACAGGTCGATGACGCGCACGCCCGTGCGCAGCGGCTTGTGCACGCGCGCGCGCTTCATGGCCGACGGCGCCTCGGCCTCGGCCGAGACGGCGCGCGACCCCGGCGTGAGCGGGCCCTGTCCGTCCAGCGGGGCGCCAAGCGCGTTGATGACGCGGCCCTTCCAGCTCGGATCGGGCGCGAACGACAATGGCGGCATCCGGTAGGCGACGGAGCCGAGGCCACCGGCAAATTGCCGGTCGAACGGCTTTGCGATGATGCCGTCGCTGTCGATCCGCACCACCTCGCCGATCTGCGGCTTGCCGCCGGAATTGACGCCGATGAGTTCACCGAGCCTGACGAAACGCGACAGGCCGGAGACGCGGAAATGCGTCGGCGCGATCTCGGAGATCGCGCCGCTGACGCTGGCCAGGGGAGTGCTCTGCTGAAGCTCCAGCAGCGCCCACTCGAGTTGCCGAAGAGCGTTCAAGGAAACCGTCCACCCTCAATGCGCGCGCGGCGCAAACTACTTGCAGGTCTATTTGCCCGGCTCGCCCAGCGTCCGGATTGCGTTCTGGAGCGAGCTCTCGGTGCCCTCGATCATCGAATTGGTGCCGTCGAAGGCACGCGAAGCCGCGATCAGCTTCGTCAATTCCATCATCGGATTGGCGCCGGAGCCCTCGACATAGCCCTGCTTGAAGCCGTCGCGGGAGAAATCGGCGATGGCGGTCGCAGGCCGGTCGGGCGTGACGCCGGAATTGCCGTAGCGCTCGAGATTGGCATCAGCGGGGATGTTGAACAGGCCGATGGTGCCGATCTCGTTGTTGTCCTGGGTGATCGCGCCGCTGCGCGCGACCGAGATCGGTCCGCCGTTCGGGTCGAGCGTGATCTGCGCGCCGCCGGCGTCGATGACCGGGAAGCCGGCCACGGTCTGAAGATCCCCGTTGGGAGCGATCTGGAGGCGGCCGTCGCGGGTATAGACCGTGCCGTTCGGGCCGGCGAAGGCGATCCAGCCCTGGCCGACCACGGCGACGTCGAGCGGGTTGCCGCTTTCGGTGATGCTGCCTTGCTCGCGCGAGATGATGTTGTCGCCGGGCGAGGAGAAGGCGACCGGGTTCGCGCCGGCCTTGGACAGCACCGTCTCGAACTTCACCACGTCGGTGCGGAACGCCGACGTGTTCACGTTGGCGACGTTGTTGGCGATCGTCTGGAGGCGCTTTTCGAGCGCGACCTGCGCCGACAATCCCACATAGAGAGCCGATTGCATGACTTACCTGTTGAATCGAATGTTCTGAAGCGTCGTGAGCATGTCGGTATCGAGGTTCACCGATGTCGACGCGCCGGCGATCAGTACCAGGGCGGGGTTGGTGGAGTTGTCGCTCTGGGCCTGGGTCGCATCCCACATCGCGGCAAAGCGCTGCACGAATTTGGTGACCTTGATCGGGTCCTGGAACTCGGTGAGATCGATCTTGTCCGTGATCATCTTGGCCTGGGCGTCGATGTCGGACGAGCTGATCGTCGACGACCAGCCCATGGCGGTCTGGACCACCTGGGTCAGCGCCTTGTCGGCGAGGATCTGGTAGGCGTTCGTGATCGTGGAGGCCTTGCGGGTGAAATAGAGCGCGAGCCGCAGGCCCTCGTTCTGGTTGCCGGCGTTCTCCTCCAGCGTCTGCGTGACGTATTGGGTCGCCGTGCCGGTCGTGGCCGCGGTGGTCGAGGTCGCCTGGTCGCCGAGAGCGGCGAAATTGAAGGCGGTGGCGAACTGCCGGTAGCGGGTGTCGGAGAGCTTGTTGGCGAAAGCGTCCTTGTCCGAGACCCCCTCGGTCAGCACCTTGCGCATGAACGCCTTGGCATAGGTCATGTCGCTAAGGCCATAGGCCTTCATCGCATAGGAATAGAGGCGGTAGTCGTTCAGGAAGTCGTCGATCGTCTTCACGTTGCCGATATGGCTGAGGAAGTAATCGGTATCGCGGCTGACATCGGGCTGCGTCGCGACCTGCGTCATCGACTTGCTCATGTCCGTGGTCAGTCTGGTGTAGTCCGCGATGGTCGATAGCATGGCACGCGCCCCTTTGGCCGCCTTTGCGACCTGTCCCAAGCTGCCGCCAATTGCTTGCGCGGGGCTGGCGATGCGGCAAGCCAGCTTCGCGCAAGCGTCGCCGACTAGAGATTCCCGGTGGGATCGGCGATGGAGCGGCGTGTTGGGCAGTTTCGTGGGGATTTTCATCACGGTAGCGGCGCTGCTCGGCGGTTTTGCCGCCATGGGCGGGCACTTGGCCGTGCTGATGCAGCCTTGGGAATTCGTGATCATCATAGGCACCGCGGTCGGCACCTTCATCCTGGCCAATCCGTGGAAGACGGTCGTCGACAGCGGGGTTGCCTGCATGCAGGCCATCACCAACGCGGTGCCGGGACAGCGCTATTACCTCGACCTGCTCGGGGCGCTGCACGCCCTGATGCGTGAGCTGCGGGGCAAGGGCCGCAACGAGGTGGAAGCGCATATCGACGATCCCTCGTCGTCCGAGATCTTCAAGGCGTTTCCCAGCGTGCTCGGCGACCCGTCGCTGCTCCAGTTCATCTGCGACTATGTCCGCCTCATCATCATGGGTAACGCGCGCACGCACGAGATCGAGGCGCTGATGGACGAGGAGATCCACACCATCGTGAAGGGCAAGCTGGCACCTTACCATGCGCTGGTGACGGTGTCCGAGGCGATGCCGGCGCTCGGCATCGTCGCCGCGGTGCTCGGCGTCATCAAGGCGATGGGCGCGCTCGACCAGTCGCCGAAGCTGCTCGGCGGCTTCATCGGCGCGGCCCTGGTCGGTACCTTCGCAGGCATCTTCATTTCCTACGGTGTGCTTTCGCCCTTCGCGATCAAGATCAAGATGACGCGCGAGAAGAAGTGCAGGCCCTACATCATCGTCAAGCAGACGCTGCTGGCTTTCATGAACGGCGCCATGCCGCAGATCGCGGTCGAGCACGGCCGCAAGATGATCTCGAGCAGTGAGCGTCCCTCGATCGACGTCGTCGAGAACGAGACGATCGCGGGCCCCAAGGCTGTCCCGACCGAGGCTGAACCGAAGGCGGCCCGCGCATGACGATGGAAGACGTCGAGGTCGATCAGCGGAAGCAGCTGCCGAACTACCTGCTCGATGCGGCGGGTATCTCGATCGAACGCATGCCGATGCTCAATGTGATCTTCGATCGCATGGCGGCATCGTGCACCGACAGCCTGCAACCGATGGCCGGAACGCCGTGCTATTTCTCGGTCAACGGCATCACCAACGACCCCCTCGGCGACATCATCAAGGACTACGAGGGCAACGCGGTCGCCGCCGTGCTCTATGCCGAGCAGTGGGATTCGCGCGTCATCATCATGCTGGACCGCGACTTCGTGTTCACGATGGTCGAGGCGATGTTCGGCTCCGACGGGGCCGAGCCGCCGCTCGATGTCGAGCGCACTTTCTCGAACATCGAGATCCGCCTGGTCCAGGCGCTGTTCGAGCGGTTCGCCAAGGCGCTGCAGGGCGCCTTTGCCGGCACGTCCAACGTCACCTTCCGCGTCGAGCGGGTCGAGACGGCGATGGCGTCGCTGGCGATCGGCCGCAGCAGCAACATGTCGATCTGCGCGAACATGATGGTGCAGGCGCTCTATCGCGGCGGCCAGATGTTCCTGATCATTCCGCACTCTGCGCTCAACCCGCTGCGCCAGAAGCTCGCACATGTCGTCGTCAGCGACGGCAGGGCGTCCGATCCGCGTTGGCGCGAGCAGATGGAGAGCGAGGTCAACAAGACCGAAGTGACGTTGACTGCCGTGCTCGACGAGAAGATGATAACCCTCGACGATGTCGTGAAGTTCCACGTCGGCCAGGTGCTCGAGCTCGAAGCCACGCCGCGCACGCTGGCCCGTCTCGAAAGCAACAACCAAGTGCTGTTCTGGTGTCAGATCGGCCAGCTCGATGGCTATTATGCCATGCAGGTGGCAGATCCCGTCGATCAGAAACGGGAGTTCGTCGATGATATCCTATCTCGTTGATGCCGTGCTCTTGATTGCGCTCGCCTTCACCAGCATGCGGGTGACCCGGATGCACCGCGAGCTCGCGCGCTTGCGCAGCTACCAGGGCGAGTTCTCGACCATCGTCCACGAGACGGCAGGCGCCTTCGACACCGTCATCACCGCTGCGCACGATTCCACCGCGAATCTCGGACGGCTCGCCAACGTGCTGAGCACGAAGATCGATCAGGCTCACGAGGCGATTGCGGCACTCGATGCGAGGAGCGGGCTCGCGTCCGCCACAGGCGGCGCCGACGTGAACAAGCATTGAAGCCGGAGCAGGCTGAACACATACGACCGGAGCGTCGCGGCGCTGCGGGGGCGGAACTACCAAGAGGCGATACCACATGGCGCAATCCTTCGACTATGAGTCTGCATCTGCATCGGAAGAGACCGAGGCGTCTCCGCTGGAGCGGCTGGCCGAGATTGCCGCGCGCACGGCCGAGGAGACCGGCAAGTTCGCCAACGTCGATGCCATCATGCGGATTCCCGTCACCATGCAGGTGGTGCTCGGCTCGGCGACCATTCCGGTTGCGAACCTGATGAAGCTCGGCCGCGGCGCGGTGGTCCCGCTCGACCACCGGGTCGGCGAGCCCGTCGACGTCGTCGTCAACGGCCGCATCGTCGCCCGCGGCGAGGTGGTCGTCGTCGAAGAGGACAACTCCCGCTTCGGCGTCTCGCTCACGGAGATCGTCGGACCGCTGGGGCAGGGTGATACCTGACCATGGCGGCACAGGTCGCTCCCATCAAGCAGCGAGGCGTTGCCACGCTGGGTGGAACGGAAAAGGTCGCGGCGCTCCTGCTGGCCATGGGCCGGCAGGCGGCCGCGAGCGTGCTCGCGCAGTTCGAGCCCCAGGATATCCGCATCGTCACCAAGGCGGCGGCCGAGTTGCGGCCGATCACCGCGCAGGAACTCGAGGGGATCGTCGAGGAATTCGCCCAGCAGTTCTCGATGGGCGCCAACATCCTCGGCACGCTCGGCGGGCTCGAGGCCGTGCTCGGTGACGTGCTTCCGGCCGACCAGGTCACGGCGATCATGTCGGACCTGCTCGGCAATTCGAGCCGCTCGGTGTGGGACCGCGTGTCGTCGGTGTCGGAAAATTCGCTGGCAACCTACCTCTCCAAGGAGCATCCGCAGACCGCGGCGCTGATCCTGTCCAAGGTCAAGCCGTCCTGCGCTGCCAAGGTGATGAGCCAGCTGCCGTCGAGCCTGCGCAACGAATTGATGCGGCGCGTGCTCAGCCTCAAGCCGATCGTCGACGACGCGATGAAGGTCCTCGAGAAGACGCTGCACGAGGATCTGACGCTCAACTTCGCCCGCAACCTCGGCGCGGACACCTATGCCCGCGTCGCCGACATCATCAACAAGATGGAGCGCGGCCACATCGAGGACATGCTGAAGAGCCTGTCGGAGAAGCGGCCGAAGTCGGCCGAAGTGCTGAAGGAGCTGCTGTTCACCTTCGACGACGTCATCAATCTGGCCCCGAAGGCGCGCACCATGATCTTCGACCAGGTGCCGACCGACCGCATCGTCGTCGCACTGAAGGGCACCGACAAGCGTTTCCGCGAAACCATCCTGTCCGCGGTTGCCTCGCGCGTTCGCCGTGTCGTCGAGAGCGAACTTGCCATCGGCGAGCCGTCGAACCAGCGCGACGTGCTGGAGGCGCGCCGCGTCATCACCGACCTCGCGCTCGCCCTCGCGGAGAAGGGTGAGATCGAGCTCAACCCCGACCAGGAGGATGAGCTGGTCTTCCGCTGACCGCTGAACGGGCATGGCAGAAACATCCGATCAGGACAGCAAGACAGAAGAGCCGACCGAGAAGAAAGTCCGCGATGCGCTCGAACAGGGCAACATTCCGGTCTCTCGGGAGGCGCCCATCTTCGCCTTGATGGCCGCGCTGATGGTGATCCTGACGTTCCTGATCGGTCGGGGCGTGCAGCAAATAACGCTGACCTTGAAGGGTCTTCTCGACGACCCCGACGGATTCCCGCTCGGCACGGCGGCAGATGCGCAGAACCTCCTCACGGTCGTGGGGCTCGAGGCGCTGCGGTTTCTGACGCCGCTGCTCGTCATCCTCGCCGTGTTCGGGCTGGCGGCCTCGCTGCTGCAGAATGCGCCCAACCTGGTTCTCCAGCGCATCATGCCGGACTTTTCGCGAATTTCTCCGCTCAGCGGCTGGAAGCGGCTGTTCGGAACGCAAGGCCTCGTCGAGTTCGCCAAGTCGATGTTCAAGCTCGCCTCGGTGACCGCCGTCGTCGCCTTCGTGCTGCGCTCGTCCGAGGCGAAAGCCTTCGAGGCGATGTACACCGATCCGGTCGCGCTGCCGGAGATGATCCTCAGCATCGCGATGCGGATCGTCTCGGCGATCTGCATCGCCACCATCGTCCTGGTCGCGATCGATCTCGCCTGGGCGCGCTTCCATTGGCGGCGCGAGCTGCGCATGACCAAGCAGGAGATCAAGGACGAACACAAGCAGGCCGAGGGTGATCCGCTGATCAAGGCCCGCCTGCGCTCGCTGGCGCGTGACCGCTCGCGGCAGCGGATGATCGCCTCGGCGGCGCGCGCGACGCTCGTGATCGCGAACCCGACGCACTTTGCGATCGCGCTGCGCTACAAGCGCGAGGAGAACGCGGCGCCGCTGGTCGTCGCCAAGGGCATGGACGTGATCGCGCTGAAGATCCGCGAAGTCGCCGAGCAGAACCGGATTCCGGTGATCGAGAACAAGGCTCTGGCGCGCGCGCTCTACGAGGCGGTTCAGGTCGATCAGGTGATTCCGGCCGAATTCTTCCGGCCCGTCGCCGAGATCATCTACTTCCTGCAGTCGAAGCAGGCGCCGCGGCCCGAGAAGGTCCAGTAGATTTCCTGGGATGGCGCTTCGCGCAACAGCTTGACGAAAGCTTAACGCCCTAGGGTTCTCCCGAATGGACCAGAATGGGGCTGTCGTGGGACCGCTTTATCTCTTCGAACTCGCATCGTCGCAGGCGCGTTACCTCGAACTCCGCCAGCAGACCATCGCGACCAACGTCGCCAATGCGAACACGCCGGGCTTCAAGGCGCGCGACGTCGAGCCCTTCAACAAGGTGCTCGACACGATGCCGGTCCGGCTTGCGACGACATCGCCGTCGCACTTGCAGCTGTCCGCGGCCGAGACCGACACGCGCGCGACCGCCAAGAAGGACAGCTGGGAAGTGGTCCACTCCGGCAACTCGGTCAGCGTCGAGCAGGAAATGATCAAGGGCAACGACGTCAATCGCGACTACTCGATGAACGCGGCCGTCGTGCGGTCGTTCCACCGCATGCTGCTATCGAGCGCGAAGACCTGAGGTGAATTGACATGCTGGACGCACTGAGTGCTTCTCTGACGGTCGCGAGCTCCGGGCTCGAAGCGCAGTCGACGCGCATGCGCATCGTCTCGGAAAACCTCGCCAACGCCACGTCGACCGGCCGCACGGCCGGCGCCGATCCGTATCAGCGCAAGACCATCACCTTCGATGCCGCGATGGACCGTGCCTCCGGCGCCCAGCTCGCGAAGGTCAAGGAGATCGGCGTCGACACCACGCCTTATCGCGTCGAGTACGATCCGGGCCATCCCGCCGCCGACAAGGCCGGCTACGTCAAGCTGCCGAACGTCAACATGATGATCGAGATGGCGGACATGCGCGAAGTCAACCGGTCGTATGAAGCCAATCTCCAGGTCGTGAAGCAGGTGCGCTCGATGCTCGGCATGACCATCGACCTTCTGAGGAGCTGACAATGCTTGAAGCGATTTCATCCACCGCGATCTCCGCTGGGCAGGCCGCGTCCCGCGCGACCGAGACCCAGGCTATCGCGCCGGCGGCGCCGACTGCGGTCAAGGCAGGCGACGATCTCGGCTTCGAGTCGGTGATGAAGCAGGTGACGACGGACGCGATCGGCACGCTGAAGGCGGGCGAGGCGGCGTCGATCTCGGCGATGCAGGGCAAGGAGTCGACGCGGAAGGTCGTCGAGGCGCTGATGTCGGCCGAGCAGGCTATGCAGACGGCGGTCGCAGTCCGCGACAAGGTCGTGCAGGCCTACCAAGAAGTCGTTCGGATGTCGATTTGATCTGAGGGAGTGACGATCGTGAAATCGCTCGCCATTGCGGCCACGGGCATGAACGCCCAGCAGACCAACATCGAAGTCATCGCGAACAACATCGCCAACATCAACTCGACCTCGTACAAGCGGGCGCGCGCGGAATTCACCGATCTGTTCTATCAGATGGACCGCATGCAGGGCGTCGCGAACGTCAACGGCTCCTCGCCGATCCCGGAAGGCGCCAATCTCGGCCTCGGCGTCAAGTCGGCGGCGATCCGCAAGCTGCACATCCAGGGCGCGCTGACGCAGACCGGCAACCCCTATGACCTCGCCATCAACGGCCGCGGCTGGTTTCAGGTGCTCGGTCCCAACAACGAGGTGCAATACACCCGCGCGGGCTCGTTCAACACCAATGCCAACGGCCAGCTCGTCACCATCGACGGCTACCTGCTCGACCCCGCGATCACGGTGCCGCAGGGAACGGTGCAGGTCACGGTCAACCAGACCGGACAGGTGTTTGCCAAGCTCGATACCGAAATCAACCCGCGGCAGATCGGCCAGCTCAACCTCGCCAATTTCGCTAACGAAGCGGGCCTCGAGCCGCTCGGCGGCAATCTGTATCGGGAGACGACGGCATCAGGTACGCCCGTCGTCGGTCTGCCGGGCGATTCCGGCTACGGCAAGATCAACCAGCAATATCTCGAAGCCTCGAATGTCGATCCCGTCAAGGAGATCACCGAATTGATCTCGGCGCAGCGCGCCTACGAGATGAATGCCAAGGTCATCCAGGCCTCGGATGAAATGGCCTCGACCGTATCGAAGGGCCTTCGCTAGTTCCGGTGTTTCCATGTTGAACAGGGTGGGCCTGATCGTGCGCGGGTTGGCCGCCGTGCTGCTGGTTCTCGTCTCCACGCGCATCGCCGTGGCCGAGGAGAAGCGGCTTCCCGTGCCGGCCGTGTCGATCCGCGCCGGCGAGCTGATCCGGGACGACATGATCACGGAGCGCGTCTTCGCGCCGAACGTGCTCGGCGTTGCCATGTTCATCGAAGGACGCCAGGTCCTGGTCGGCCGGATGGCGCGGCGCAACTTGCTGCCGGGCCAGCCGATCCCGACCAATTCGGTGGAAGAGCCCTGGACCGTCGCACGCGGCGCCATGGTCAAGGTCGTGGTCGAGGACAGCGGCCTGTCGATCGTCACTTACGGCTCGGCGATGCAGCAGGGCGCGCCTGGCGCGCTGATCCCGGTGCGCAACACCGATACCGGCGTGATCATCAGGGGCATCGTCCAGCCGGACGGCACCGTCAAGGTCGTGGACGGGTCATGACCAGGTTCCTGCTCGCGCTCGTCCTCCTGCTCTCCGCCGCCAGCGCCCAGGCCGCCGTCCGCATCAAGGACATCGCGGACATCAAGGGGCTGCGCGAGAATCAGATCGTCGGCTACGGCCTCGTCATCGGCCTGAACGGCACCGGCGACACGCTCCGCAACGCGCCATTCACGGAACAGTCCCTGCAATCGATGCTCGAGAACATGGGCATCAACGTCAGGAACGAAACAACGAGCACCAACAATCCGCCGCGTCCGACCACGCTGCGCACGCGCAACGTCGCGGCCGTGATGGTGACCGCCGATCTGCCGCCCTCGATCGGGCCCGGCGAGCGCATGGACGTGACGGTGTCCTCGCTCGGCGATGCGACCTCGCTGCTCGGCGGCACGCTGGTGATGACGTCGCTGCGTGCGGCCGACGGTGCGGTCTATGCCGTGGCGCAAGGAGCGGTCACGGTCGCCGGCTACAGCGTCGGAGGCCAGGCGCAGAACGTCAGCCAGGGCACGCCGACCGCGGGACGCATTCCGAACGGCGCGCTGGTCGAGCGCGCGGTGCAGGGAAGTCTCCACGAGATGGAGTTCCTGGTTCTGGAGCTCAAGAATCCCGATTTCGTCACCGCGACGCGCATCCTCGACGCCATCAACCGCTACGCCGGCGGCCGCTATCGGGCGCAGATCGCCTTCGAGCGCGACTACCGCACGATCGTGCTGTCGAAGCCGCGCTACGTCGGGCCGGTCCGCTTTCTCGCGGAAGTCGGCGAGCTGACGGTCGAGCCTGATACCCCGGCGCGGGTGGTGATCAACGAGCGTACCGGAACGGTGGTGATCGGACGCGACGTTCGCATCTCGACCGTCGCCGTGACGCACGGCAATCTGACGGTTCGTGTCACTGAGCTTCCGGTGGTGTCGCAGCCCGCGCCGTTCTCTCAGGGGCAGACGGTCGTCGTGCCCCAGACCATCGTCGAGGCCAACGAAGCCGGATCGCAGGTGGCGATCCTCAGCGGCGTCGATCTCCAGCGCCTCGTGCGCGGCCTGAACCAGATCGGCCTGAAGCCGTCGGGCATCATCGCGATCCTCCAGGCCATCAAGACCGCCGGTGCGCTCCAGGCCGACGTCATCGTGCAATGATGCACAAGCGTCGTGCAAGCTTGGTCGCTCAATGCTCAGGTCTCGACCGAGAATCGCACGCGACCCGATGCTGAAGCTGGATCACAAAGCCAAACTCCTCGTCCTGGTCGCGGCGTTCGCGTTTGCGGGCGGATCGCCCGTGCTGGCGCTGGACGAGGGCAAGCCGACGAAGCCGCTCAACCTGCTCTCGTTCGCGCGCGGCCGCGCGGTGGGAGCGCAGAAGCCGTCTGCATCGGCGGCGCCGATATCGGGCGACAATGCGTCGATCCGCGCGACGGCGTGGGCGGCCGAAGACCAAGGTCCCGCGGTCACCGGTGCGGTGCCGGCCCCTGCGACGCCTGCACCGACGCCGGCGCCCGCAGCCGCGCCGATACGTCCCGCCAAGCCCGGCAGCGTCACGGCACCGCCGAAGCCTGCGCCGGCGCAGGCCGCCGTGCCCGCGGACAACGAGGTCGCGCTGTTCTGCAGCAACGTTGCCGATCCCGCCGTCGATGCGCGGCTGGCCTGGCAGCTCAAGGAGCTGGAAAAGGCCGAGGCCCAGCTCCGCGAGCGGATCGCCGAGGTCGAGGCCAAGCGCGCCGAATACGAGAAGTGGATGGCGCTGCGCGACGACTTCCTGAAGAAGGCCGAAGCGCAGGTCGTCGAGATCTACTCGCGCATGAAACCGGACGCCGCAGCCACCCAGATCGCCGGCATGGCGGACGAGACCGCCGCCGCCGTGCTCGCCAAACTCAACCCGAGGACATCGAGCGCAATCTTCAACGAGATGGATACGGCGCGCGCGGCGCACCTTGCCGACCTGCTCGGCGGAATGCGCCGCGTGGATGACGGAAAGACCAAATAGATGAAGAAGCCGATCCTCATCCTGTCGCTCCTGCTGTCGTCGGTGCTCCTCGCCGGATGCTTCAATGATCCAGCGGAGGTGCTGACCGGTCCGCGATTGTCGCCGGTCGGCAGCGGCCTCAGGACGCAGGCCGAACCGATCCCGGTGACGCCTCGCGTTCACACGCCCGTCAGCTATCGCTCGACCTGGGACGACGGCACCGATCTCTACCGCGATCCCCGCGCCCGCCGCACCGGCGACGTCGTGACGGTGATCATCTCGATGCAGGACAAGGCCAAGCTCGACAACAAGACCGACCGCTCGCGCGATTCGCAGGTCAAGTTCGGGCTGGACTGGCTGATGGACGTTGCCGGATGGAAGGACAAGGGCCAGGCCAACGCCAACCTCTCGACCAACACCCAGATCAAGGGCAATGGCCAGATCGATCGCACCGAGGACATCAAGCTGTCGATCGCGGCCGTCGTCACCGACGTGTTGCCGAACGGCAATATGATGATCAGCGGCTCGCAGGAATTCCGCGTCAACACCGAGATGCGCGTGCTCAACGTCGGCGGCATCGTGCGCCCGCGCGATATCTCGCGTACCAACACGATCTCCTACGAGAAGATCGCGGAGGCGCGCGTCTCCTACGGCGGCCGCGGAAATCTGTCTGACGTGCAGCAACCCGGATGGGGACATCGGATCTATGACGCCGTGGCACCATTCTGAGAATAGCGGCGGCCGGGCCGCGTCGCGAGGGCTGGGGACGTGATGCGCCTGATCGCGGCCATTGTGGTGCTGACCCTGATCGCGATCGGCGCGGGCGCGATCGCCGGGCTGCATCTATTTGCGGCCGCGGAGCGCGTCGCCGACGCGAAGAAGACCGCCGCGCCGCCGCCTCTTGCCACGAGTTACGCCGGTAGCGCGCGGCTCAGGAAACTGTCCCCGATCGTGACCAATCTCGGCGCACCGTCCAACAACTGGGCGCGTATCGAAGCCTCCATGGTGACCGATAGCATGAGCGACGAGGATGCCGGCATCCTGGCGGCCCATATCAGCGAGGACATCGTGACCTATCTGCGGTCGGCGTCGGTCGGCCAGTTCGAGGGATCCCGCGGGCTCCAGCATTTGCGCGACGACCTGACCGAGCGCGCCAACATTCGCTCGTCGGGCAAGGTCCGCGAATTGATCATTGAGACGTTGGTGATTCAGTGAAATTGAGAGTCCTGCTGCTCGCGCTGGTCCTGGTCGTCCTGCCCGAGGTGGCGTTCGCCCAGATTCCGGACCTCAACTCGCTGCTGCCGCCCGGCAACGGCTCGACCAGCGGCCGGATCATCCAGCTGATGGCGCTGATCACGGTGCTGTCGGTGGCGCCGGGACTGCTGATCATGGTGACGAGCTTCACGCGGTTTGCGGTGGCGCTGTCGTTCCTGCGCTCCGGTCTCGGCCTTCAGACCACGCCGGCCAATCTGGTGCTGATCAGCCTCGCGCTGTTCATGACGTTCTACGTGATGGCGCCGACCTTCGACCGCGCCTGGGAGACCGGCGTCCAGCCGCTCATGAAGAACGAGATCTCGGAGGAAGAGGCCTATCTGAAGATCACCGATCCGTTCCGCGAGTTCATGCTGGCGCATGTCCGCGACAAGGATCTCCAGACCTTCGAGGCGCTCGCCGCCGAGAGTTTTCGCAAGAAGTTCGACGACAAGCGCATCGATCTGCGCGTCATCATTCCGGCCTTCATGATTTCCGAACTCAGGCGCTCGTTCGAGATCGGATTCCTGATCATGCTGCCGTTCCTGGTCATCGACATGATCGTGGCGACGCTGACGATGTCGATGGGCATGATGATGTTGCCGCCGACGATCCTCGCGCTGCCGTTCAAGATGCTGTTCTTCGTGCTGATCGACGGCTGGAATCTGCTCGCCTCGGGCCTGGTGCGGTCGTTCTCGTAAGGCGGCGACCGCCCGCGCGGCCGGTTATGGTTAGCGAGAAGTACCGCATCATGGTTAGCGGTGGGTAATGTTAACCATATGATTTTGCTGAGAAATTCAAGCCGATCTTAAGCTGCGCGCAAGATTCGGCGTGCTAGCAATGCGGCACGGCGGGTTGGACCCCACCCACTTCAGTCCAAAGGCATGATGCCGCCCCTCCGTACCGGTGAAAGCCCGGTATGTCCCCTCGTGAAAATGTAACGCGTACATAAAGGGACATCGCAATGTCACTGCTTACGAACTCGACCGCCATGACCGCACTCCAGACCCTGCGGTCTGTGGGCTCGCAGCTCTCCACCACGCAGAACCGGATTTCCACCGGCCAGCGCGTGGCCACCGCCTCCGACAACGCCGCTTACTGGTCGATCGCGACCTCGATGCGCGCCGACAACGCCGCGCTCTCCGCCGTCTCCGACTCGCTCGGTCTGTCGGCCGCGACCGTCGACACCGAATACACCGCTCTGAACACGGTTATCGGCGACAAGAACTCCGGCTTGGTCAAGCTTCAGTCGCTGCTGGTCGAAGCCAAGACCGCCGGTATCGACCGCACCAAGATCCAGGCCGACATCACCCAGATCCAGCAGCAGATGAAGAGCACCGCCGATGCGGCGACCTTCAACGGCGTGAACTGGCTGAGCACGACCGCCTCGACGCCGGCGACGGTCGACCTTGTGTCGTCCTACTCCCGCGTCAAGAGCACGCCGACCACGGGCGCGATTACCCTGACGGTCTCCGCCTACTCGCTCTACACCGCGACCTCCAGCGGCATTCTGGACACGCAGGCCAGCGGTGTGTCGGTCGCCAACATGAAGATCGGCACGCTGAACGATGCACCGACCGACCAGGCCGTGCTCGATACCTACATCGCGCAGGTCACCGCTGCGATCAACTCGGCCGCTTCGGCCGCCGCCGATCTCGGCGCGGTCAAGAACCGTATCTCGACCAACACGGAATTCGTCAAGTCGCTGATGGACTCGGTTGATCGCGGTATCGGCCAGCTCGTCGACGCCGACATGAACCAGGAGTCCACCCGTCTGGCGGCCCTCCAGGTCCAGCAGCAGCTCGGCGTGCAGGCGCTTTCGATCGCCAACAACAGCAGCCAGAGCATCCTGTCGCTGTTCCGCTAAGCCGAACGACAATCCGGGGAGGGCCGCGCTTCTCGCAAAGCGCGGCCCTTTCGTTTGGCTTGACGCTACGCGCATGCCTTCAATTCGGCTGCTCTGTTGCGGTCGGGACACAGAGCCACAAGCCTCGCACAAGCTTCGCACGTTACGGTCGCCGTACGACAGGTTGGGCCTAACCGCTTTTCAGCAGCCCAAAGGCATGACGCCGCCCTGTCGTACCGGTGCAAGTCCGGTATGTCCCCACTCAATCAATCTCAAAGGGACATCAAAATGGGTTCTAGCCTTCTCACCAACTCGTCTGCAATGACCGCGCTGCAGACCCTCCGCAACGTCAGCTCGCAGCTCGCGACCACGCAGAACCGGATCTCGACCGGCCAGCGCGTCTCGACCGCGTCGGACAACGCCGCCTACTGGTCGATCGCAACCTCGATGCGCGCCGACAACGCCGCGCTGTCCGCAGTCTCCGACTCGCTCGGTCTGTCGGCCGCGACCGTCGACACCGAATATACCGCCCTGACCGCCGTCGTCGGCGACAAGACCGGCGGCCTGACCAAGCTCCAGGCGCTGCTGGTCCAAGCCAAGACCGCCGGTATCGACCGCGGCAAGATCCAGGCCGACATCACCCAGATCCAGCAGCAGATGAAGAACACCGCCGATGCGGCGACCTTCAACGGCGTGAACTGGCTGAGCGCGACCGCCTCGACCCCGGCGACCTTCGACCTGGTGTCGTCGTTCTCCCGCGTCAAGAGCACGCCGACCATCGGCTCCATCACCCTGACGATCTCCAGCTACTCGCTCTACACGTCGGGCACGAGCGGCATTCTGGACACGCCGACCAGCGGTGTGTCGGTCGCTAACCTGACCATCACCTCGCTGACCGATGCGGCCACCGACCAGGCCACGCTCGATACCTACATCGCGCAGGTCACCGCTGCGATCAACAAGGTGGCTACGGCCGCCGCCGATCTCGGCGCCGTCAAGAACCGCATCTCGACCAACACGGAATTCGTCAAGACCCTGATGGACTCCGTGGATCGCGGTATCGGCCAGCTCGTTGACGCCGACATGAACGCGGAATCGACCCGCCTGCAGGCGCTCCAGACCCAGCAGCAGCTCGGCGTTCAGGCGCTCTCGATCGCCAACCAGAACAGCCAGAGCATCCTGTCGCTGTTCCGCTAAGCCCGAGAACCATCCGAGGGGGCCGCGCTTCTCGCGAAGCGCGGCCCTTTCATTTTGGCGTGACGTCCCGCGCATGCCGTGACTCCGGCTGCACTACTGTGGCCCGGTTACGGCGCCGCAAGCCTCGCACAAACTTCGCGTGCTATCGCCGCCGATACGACAGGTTGGGCGCGCTTTTCCGCAGCCCAAAGGCATGACGCCGTCCTGTCGTACCGGTGCAAGCCCGGTATGTCCCAAAAGATTCATTCTATTTCCAGGGGACGTCAAAAATGAGTTCTAGCCTTCTCACTAACTCGTCTGCAATGACTGCGCTGCAGACCCTCCGCAACGTCAGCTCGCAGCTCGCGACCACGCAGAACCGGATCTCGACCGGCCAGCGCGTCTCGACCGCGTCGGACAACGCCGCCTACTGGTCGATCGCAACCTCGATGCGCGCCGACAACGCCGCGCTCTCCGCGGTCTCCGACTCGCTCGGTCTGTCGGCCGCGACCGTCGACACCGAATATACCGCTCTGACCGCCGTCGTCGGCGACAAGACCGGCGGCCTGACCAAGCTCCAGTCGCTGCTGGTCCAAGCCAAGACCGCCGGTATCGACCGGGCCAAGATCCAGTCGGACATCACCCAGATCCAGCAGCAGATGAAGAGCACTGCCGATGCGGCGACCTTCAACGGCGTGAACTGGCTGAGCGCGACCGCCTCGACCCCGGCGACCTTCGACCTGGTGTCGTCGTTCTCCCGCGTCAAGAGCACGCCGACCATCGGCTCCATCACCCTGACGATCTCCAGCTACTCGCTCTACACGTCGGGCACGAGCGGCATTCTGGACACGCCGACCAGCGGTGTGTCGGTCGCCAACCTGACCATCACCTCGCTGACCGATGCACCGACCGACCAGGCCGTGCTCGATACCTACATCGCGCAGGTCACCGCTGCGATCAACAAGGTGGCTACGGCCGCCGCCGATCTCGGCGCCGTCAAGAACCGCATCCAGACCAACACGGAATTCGTCAAGACCCTAATGGACTCCGTGGATCGCGGTATCGGCCAGCTCGTCGACGCCGACATGAACGCGGAATCGACCCGCCTGCAGGCGCTCCAGACCCAGCAGCAGCTCGGCGTTCAGGCGCTCTCGATCGCCAACCAGAACAGCCAGAGCATCCTGTCGCTGTTCAAGTAAGCTTCGGCTTTCAAGACGACCGTGCTCCCCATGGGAGCACGGTCCCCGCCATGAACGGTGGATTTGGCGGCACATGATGTGCCCGCAATGACCTCCTGACGCCAGACTTCATGCAGCACCCGCAGCCGATTGCGTTGGCGTGCGTTCGCGTGCGCGACAGCTGCTGCCGGACCGTCTGCGTCGGAGCAAAATTCTTGCAAAATTACAACGCCTCGCCAGCGAACTGACACATTCGTGTCCTTGCGCAACCTTCAGACAAGGTTGGCAGCGGAGTGTCCTCTACGTTCGCATTGGTACGAGGTCATATGCTGTTCAGTCGTGCGCAGATACAGCAACTGCTCAACAATCTGCTGGAGCTTGGGCCGCGACGCCTGATGGCCTTGGGACTGATCGGCTTTGCCGTTCTCGTCACCGTCGTCGGCGGCGCGTATTATCTGAGCCGGCCGGAATTCGAGACCCTCTATACCGGCCTGACCCGCGAGGACGTGACGCGCATGGGCGCGGCGCTGCGCGAGCAGAACATCGCCTTCGACGTCAATACGGCCGGTGACGCTGTCTCGGTACGCCCGAGCCAGACCATGCAGGCGCGGATGCTGCTCGCCGAAAAGGGCCTGCCGACCAGCGCCAATTCCGGTTACGAGCTGTTCGACAAGATCGGCTCGCTGGGCCTGACCTCGTTCATGCAGGAAGTGACCAAGCTGCGCGCCCTCGAGGGCGAGATCGCGCGTACCGTCCAGTTGATGAAGGGCGTCAAGGCGGCGCGGGTACATATCGTGCTGCCGGTGCGCGGCTCGTTCCGCGCGACGCAGCAGCCGCCTTCGGCCTCCGTCGTGCTGCGCACCGACGGCGCGATCGAGGCGCGCACCGCGCAGTCGATCCGCCATCTCGTCGCAGCCGCCATTCCCGGCATGAGCCGCGACAAGGTGACCGTGCTGGACGCCGACGGCTCGATGCTGCTCGCGGAGGAAGACGAGGCGAGCGCTGCGCCGACCAAGATGGCGAGCCTCCAGAAGACGGTCGGCGGCATGGTGCAGGAGAATATCCGCAAGGCGCTGACGCCGTATCTGGGCCTCGACAATTTCGAGGTGAGCGTCGCCCCGCAGCTCTCCACCGACAAGCGGCAGATCAACGAGACCGTCTACGATCCGGAGAGCCGCGCCGAGCGTTCGGTGCGGAATGTCCGCGAGAAGGAATCGTCGCAGAACGCGGACCGTTCGCAGCCGACCACGGTGCAGCAGAACCTTCCCGACCAGCAGGTCAATTCCGGCGGCACCAAGAATTCCAGCGAGGACAAGACCCGTCGCGAGGACGTCACCAATTTCGAAGTGTCCTCGAAGACCACGACGACGGTGAGCGACGGCTATTCGGTCAAGAAACTCTTCATCGCCGTGCTGGTGAACCGTGCGCGGCTCGTCGCCGACCTCGGCGACAAGAGCAACCAGGCCATCATCGACAGCAAGCTCGCCGAGATCAGCCAGCTCGCGGCGACCGCCGGCGGACTGGACAAGACGCGCGGCGACCAGATCCAGGTGACGGCCGTCGACTTCATCGAAGGCTCGCGCGAACTCGCGCCGGTGCCGCCGATCAGCTTCGTCGAGATGATCAACAAGCAGCTCGGCAGCGTCATCAACGCGGTGACGATCCTCGCCGTCGCCTCGATGCTGGTCTGGTTCGGGCTTCGTCCCGCGGTCAACGGCATCCTGACTCACCGCGCGCAGCAGGAGCAGACCGAGGCCGCCGAGGCCGCTGAGCTCGAGACAGCCGCGGCTCTCGCCTTGGCCGAGAGCCAGGATCCCGAGCTCAACCTCGTCGAGGACCTCGAAGGCAAGATGCAGCGCACGCCGCAGAAGCGGCTGGAGCAGATCGTCCGGCTCGATCAGATGCAGGCGGCAGCAATCCTTAAAGACTGGATGCGACGCGAGGAGGCGGCATGAACGCGGCAATCGGAAAACTCCTGACGCAGTTCGACGCGAGCGGCCGGGTCAAGTCGCCGCCGCCTCCGCCGCCCAAGATCCAGGACGTGCTGACGCGACAGAAGGAGGCCTGGCGCGAGCCGCAGCCGCCGGCTCAGCCGCAACGCCAACCTCAATCGCAGCCGCAGCTTCAGTCGCCGGCTCCGGCGTCCGAGGCGGAAGCCCCACCGGCCAACCTTCTCGAAGACGCCTATCGTCGCGGCCTTGCCGCCGGCGTTGCGGAAGGCGATGCCAAGGTCGCCGAGGAGCGGGTGCGTAGCGCCATCCGGCTGGGCGAAGAGCGCGCCAAATGGTCCGACCAGCAGGCGGCAGCGATCGTCAGCGGTTTCGAGGCGGCATGCCGCGAGATCGAGACCAACATCGCGAGCTCCGTCGCCCGCATATTGCTGCCGTTCCTCGCCGATGCGGTCCGCGACAAGGCGATCGGGTCGCTGGTCGAGCAGGTCGCGGCTCTGACCGGCAATTCGCCGGTGCCGGTGTTCAAGGTGACGGGTCCGAGCGAGCTGCTTGATCTCGTGAGGACGCAGCTCGACGCCTCCAGGCGAGCAAGCATCGAGTACGAGCCCGCCGAGACCTTGGAGGTCCGCGTCGTCGCCGACCAGACCGTGATCGAGACCCAGATATCGGCGTGGAGCGAGCGCCTGAAGGACGCGCGCCGGTAGTCGCCATGGAAGAGGTCAAGCATGAGATCGTGATCGTCCGCCGGCGCAGCGCCTTCGCCGAGGAGGCGCATCACGGCGGCGTTTGGAAGATCGCCTATGCGGATTTCATGACCGCGATGATGGCGTTCTTCCTGGTCATGTGGCTGCTCAACGCCCTCAACCAGGACCAGAAGCAGGTGGTCGCGAGCTATTTCAATCCGATCAAGCTCGCGGAGAACGCGCCTGCACCGAAAGGACTCAAGGATCTCGCCAAGAGGGAGCCGTCGCAGTTCGAGGGCCAGGACGGCAAGCGGCAGCCGGCCGGGCCGAACGAAGAGCGTCGCGGCGACTCGCCGACGGCGGAGAAGCCGGCTTCCTTCGAAGAGAAGGTGCT
The DNA here is from genome assembly GCF_029714425.1 of Bradyrhizobium sp. CB2312. Taxonomy (NCBI): domain Bacteria; kingdom Pseudomonadati; phylum Pseudomonadota; class Alphaproteobacteria; order Hyphomicrobiales; family Nitrobacteraceae; genus Bradyrhizobium; species Bradyrhizobium sp. CB2312. The sequence continues at coordinate 2,061,640 of NZ_CP121668.1, forward strand.
GTTCCGCGATCCTTTCGCGACGCTTGCCGAGATTGCCAACAGCTCGAACCAGGCCTCGGGCCAGCGTCGCGCCGGCGCCCTGACCTCCGCCGAAGAGGAAGGCCTCAAGGGCGGCGACGCCTATCGCGATCCGTTCGATCCCGGCTATTGGAAGCTGGCGCCGCAGATGTCGAAGGATGCGGACCGCTTCGTGGACAGTGAGCCAAAGCCGAATGCTTCGGCGCGCGAGGGCGCATCCGGACCGGGGCAGGGCGCGCCGCAAGCGCGCCGTGCCCTGCAGGATGACGCCGGCGGAAGCGTGGCTCCGAATGCCGATGCGGCGTCCGCAAGCCTGTCGCCGCTGCTGCCGCCGGGACCTGCGCCGTCGCAGGCGCAGCGCGATGGCAGTGCCCAGGCGAATGCGCAATCAGGCGCCCAGGCTACCGCTCAAGCCAATGCCGCCGCGCAGTCGCGCCCTGGCGATCAAGCCAAGAATTCCGATCCGCGCGATGCGGCGCAAACGCAGCAGCCGACCGTCAAGCAGCTCCAGTCCGCGATCGCGGATGCGTTGTCGGACATCAAGGCCGGCGCGGGACCGGCGGCCGAGGTGCGTCAGGTCGAGGAAGGCCTGCTGGTCAGCCTGACCGACGATGCGAGCTTCGGCATGTTCGCGGTCGGCTCGGCCGAGCCGCGGCCCGAGCTGATCCGCGTGATCGACAAGATCGGGCCGCTGCTGATGAAACGCCAGGGCGTGATCATCGTCCGTGGCCACACTGACAATCGGCCGTACAAGTCCGAGAACTACGACAATTGGCGGCTGTCGACGGCCCGCGCGCAGATGGCCTATTACATGCTCGTCCGCTCCGGCGTCGATGCGCAGCGGATCGAGCATGTCGAAGGATACGCCGACCGGCGGCCGAAGCTTCCGAACGATCCGGCGGCCGCGCAGAATCGCCGCATCGAGATCCTGATCCGGGAGAAGCGCCCTTGATCAGGCTGCTCCTCTGCGCAGCGTTGCTGATGCTGGTGCCGCTGACGGCTGCACGCGTCGTGGCCGAGACCGCACCGGCGCCGGCTCCTGCGCCGGCATCGACGTCGAGCGAACCATATGAGCTCGTGCGTGGATTGCAGGCGGTGCAGGACGGTATTGCCAACGGCGACACCGCGGCGCATGGCAGCCACATCGCGCTGATCCGGCAGATCGGCGAGAAGTTTCTCGCCGCCGATGCGAACGTGTGGAGCAATCCGCAGAACGGCCAGGCCGTCGTCATCTACATGCTCAGCGGCGGCGCGCCGCAACTGGTTCGCAAGCTGCCGCGCGACAAGATCAATGTCGAGGGGCGGCTGTTCGACGGCGCGCTCGCCTATGTCGAGGGCCGCCAGGACGAAGCGCGCGAGCTGCTCAAGGACGTCAAGCCGCGGACGCTTCCGTCGGGCCTGGGCGGACAGGTCGCGCTGGTTCAGGGTGCGCTGTTCGCACGCTCTGAAGCATCGCTCGCAATCGAGCGTCTCGACGACGCGCGGCTGCTTCTGCCCGGCACGCTGGTGGAGGAAGCCGCACTGCGCCGCGAGATCCTGCTGGTCGGACAGGCCGAGGATTTCGACAAGTTCGAGTTCCTGACGCTGGCCTATATCCGCCATTATCGCAACTCGATCTATGCCGGCGACTTCTGGCAGCGCTTCTCCTCGGGTCTGACGCAATCGAGCATCGCGCTCGACGAGCGCCGCTTCTCGCGGATCGGCAGCCTGCTGGAGCAGATCGACCGCACGAGCCGCCTCAAGCTCTATCTCGTGATCGCACGCGCCGCGATGCTGCGCGGACGGATGGAAGTGACCCGGCTTGCCGGCGAGCGTGCGCTGACGCTCAGTGCCGATGCTTCTGCGGAGCGCGAGCGGGCGCATCTCTTCCGCGGTGCCTCGCGTGCCCTCACCGATGAATATGACGGCGGTCTTGCCGAGCTGAAGGCGCTCGACCGCTCGAAACTGCCCGAGCGCGACGTTCCGCTTCTGAATGCGACGGTGCAACTCGCGCTCGACGTCCGCAAGCCGTTCGCGAGCGGGTCTGCCGCCGCCGACAAGCCGCCGGCAACGCCGGCGCGTCTCGATCTCGCGTCGTCGACCGCGGCCCTCGCACGCTCGCAGAAGCAACTCAGCGAACTCGAACTTCTCACCAGGGATCGTCGTCCATGACGAAGCTCAGCGGAACCTCAGGACAGGTCTTCTCCGGCCTAGCCGAGAGCCTCAACATGCGCGGGACGTCGCGTTCGGGGAAAGGCACCGGTGCGAAATCGCAGGCGGATTCGTCATTCAATGATTTGCTCCACACCGTCTCGAACCTCGCGAAGCGGGCACTGAGCGATGAGGGCGGCGACACGGCCGTGAAGACCGCAACGCTGCGCACGCGCTTGGCGCACCCGACCGGGAAGAACGGCACGGTGCACGAGCGCGCCGAAGCGGCCGACGAGCCCGAAGCAACGGAGAAGACTTCCGACGAGAAAACCAGCAAATCGTCGGAGAAGCAAAATCCGGTCGATATCGCCTCGAAAGCGGATGCCCAGAGCCGATCGAGCACTCCGGTGATCGCTGGCCCGGAGCTCGCAGCCGCGAATCCGCAGATGCAATTGCCGACGAGCGACAGGAAGGACACGCCCGCGCGAGATGAGCGGTCCTCCTCGACCAAGCGGGAGGTCCAGGCAGCTTCCAAGGCGGCTGCGCTCGATTCCGCGGCGAGCACTGCAGATCCAGCCAGCCCACGCGCGCAAGGTCCGGCTTCGCAAGCGGTGGCAGCTCAGCAGGCCACGCCGCAGCAAGGCGGCGAGGCTGCGAAGGCAATGCCTGCGACGTCAGGCTTCGAAGCCGTCACGGCCAACGTCGAGCGCGCGGTCAAGGCCGCGTCGCGGGACACCTTGCCCGAAGCGACCAAGGTCACCGTCGTCCAGCAGGAGACCCATCTGCCGCCGGCGCAATTCAACGCGCCGCAGCAGGTCGCCAATGCGGTCGTTACGGAGTTGAAGGAAACCGCGGCGCCGGGGGCATCCGCGGCCGATCTCGCGATGTCACAGACCAACGCGCCGGAGCCGCTCAAGATTCTGACCATCAATCTCGAGCCGCCGCAGCTCGGTAACGTCACCGTGCGCCTTCGTCTCGTCGGCACCGAGGTGTCCGTCCACCTTGCGGCCGAACGCAAGGACACCAGCCAGATGCTGGACCAGCAGCGCGACCAGATCCGCGATCTGATGCAGTCGGCAGGTTACGTTGCTGACGTCGCACCGGTGCAGCACGGCTCGCTGGATGGATTCCAGAGCGGCTCCGGCCAGTCGCAACCGCAGCTCCCGGGCCAACAACAGCCGCCGCCCCAGTCGCAAGGCACGTTCGACGGTGCCGGCACTTCGTCGGGACAATCGGATGGCGAGGCGAGGCAGCCCCGCCAGGAGCGCCAGTCCAACCAGGAGACGCGTCATGATCAGGACGTGGGCCAGCAGACTCGTCGCGGCCCTGTTTATCTGTAACGCGGGCACCGCGGCAGCGGCAACCGACAATGCGCGTCCCTGCGAGCGCGAGATGGCGCGTGCGTCCCAGCAGCACGGCATTCCGCTCGGCATTCTCTATGCGGTCGGCCTGACCGAAACCGGACGGCGCGGCGCGCTCTATCCTTACGCGCTGGGTGCCGACGGCCAGACCGTGTTCGCCAAGGACATGAACGACGCGATCGCGAATTTCGAGGCGATGCGCGCCAAGGGCATCAAGCTCATCGACCTCGGCTGCATGCAGATCAACCACTACTATCACGGCGACAAATTCACGTCCGTGCGCGCGATGTTCGATCCGGCCAAGAACGTGGAATATGCCGCGCGCTTCCTGAAGGAGCTGAAGCAGCGCGAGGGCAGCTGGACCATGGCGGTCGCCCGCTACAATGCCGGCCCCAACAATCAGCCGGCGCAGAAGCGCTATGTCTGCCACATCGTCGCGCATCTCGTATCGAGCGGCTTCGGCGCATGGACCGACAAGGCGCGCTCGTTCTGTCAACCAAAGACGACATGACCAGGACAACCCTAAAGTTGTGCATGGTTCCCAATCATCAGCCCCGCGCAAGCAAGAACCCGCATTGTAGCGGCAACCTACCGAAGGAGCCTAATTCATGAGCCTGTATGGTGTTATGCGCACCGGCGTGTCCGGAATGGGCGCGCAGTCCAACAAGCTGTCGACGGTTTCGGACAACATCGCAAACGTCAACACGACCGGCTACAAGCGGGCCTCGACCGAGTTCTCCTCGCTGATCCTGAAGAGCGGCTCCGGCAACTACGACTCCGGCGCCGTCGAGACCACGGTGCGCTACGCCATCAGCGACGCGGGACATACGCAGTTCACCACGTCGACCACGGACCTCGCCGTCCAGGGTAACGGCTTCTTCGTGGTGTCGAACGCCAACAACACGCAGCAATATCTGACGCGCGCCGGCTCGTTCGTGCCGGACGCCCAGGGCAATCTGGTCAACGCGGCGGGCTTCTACCTGCTGGGCCAACCCGGTAACGTGAATAATTTCTCGCAGAACAGCCTGTCCGGCATGCAGATCGTCAACATCGCCCAGGTTTCGCAGGTGCCTGTGCCGTCGACGGCGGGCACGCTTACGACCGGCAATCTGGATCCGAAAGCAGCCGTGATCGCCGGTCCGCCCGGTCCGGCGTCATATTCGTCGAAGAGCTCGATCGTGGCCTACAACAATATCGGCCAGGCCGTTACGCTCGACGTCTACATGTCCCACACGGCGACAGCCGCCGGCTCGGACACCTGGCAGATTGGGGTCTACGACTCCGCGACGGGTACGTCGCTAGGCGCCGCCACCACGTTCACCTTCGATACGACGGCAGCCGGCAAAGGCACGCTGGCCGCGGCGAGCCCGAAGACTCTCTCCTTCACCGTCCCTGGCGGTGCGCCGATGACCATGAACCTGGCGAACATGACGCAGGTCGGAACCGACTTCAGCTTCAAGGCCACCGTCAATGGCAGCGTCCCCTCGGCCATCGACAAGGTCAATGTCGACGATACAGGCCACGTGACCGCGGTCCTCAAGAACGGACAGTCGCTGACGCTCTTCACCATCATGCTTGCCGACGTCGCCAGCCCCGACAATCTGACGCCGGAGCCGGGCAACGTCTATTCGACCAACATGAAGTCCGGCAACGCGCAGGCCGGGAACGCCGGCACCGGCGGCCTCGGCACGATCAAGTCCGGCGCCCTGGAAGGTTCCAACGTCGACCTCGCGGACGAGCTCACCGGGATGATCGAGGCCCAGCGCGGCTTCACCGCCAACTCGAAATCGTTCCAGACCGGCGCCGACCTGCTCGACATCGTCGTCAACCTGAAGCGCTGAATTCTTCAGCGCTCGTTCCGGGCAAGAGCCAATCATGTCCCTTACCGCCGCTCTCGACTCCGCTCGCTCTTCGCTCATGGCGTCGGGCATCCAGTCCTCGACGATCTCGCGCAATATCGCCGGCGCCAGCTCCGCCGGCTATTCGCGCAAGATCGCCGTGCTGGACAATCTGCCCGGGGCCGGCGTCTATGTGGCGGCGATCCAGCGCGCCGCGAGTTCAGGTCTCTACGACAACGTCCTGATCGCGACCTCGTCGTCGACCAAGCAGACCGCGATCTATGACGGTCTCCAGAAGATCGCATCCGCCACAGTGGACGATCCGGAGCTCAACCAGTCGCCGACTGCGCAGCTCAATGCGCTGAAGAAGGCGCTGCAGCAATATGCCAACGCTCCGGACAACACCACGCTGGCGCAGGCGGCGGTGACGTCCGCCAAGGACATGGCGAACGCGCTCAACCAGGCGACGCAGACCGTGCAGTCGGTCCGTGCGGGTGCGGATGCCGACATGAAAACGTCGGTCCAGAACATCAATCAGCTGCTCTCCCAGTTCGGGACCGTGAACACCGCGATCGTGAAGGGCACGATCTCCGGCGACGACGTCACCGACTATCTCGACCAGCGCGACAGCATCGTCGCGCAGCTGTCGCAGGAGCTCGGCGTCACCATGTCGCTCCGCCCCAACGGCGACGCGGCGCTCTACACCGACAGCGGTGTGGTGCTGTTCGACAAGACGGCCCGAACGGTCAGCTTCGCGGCGACCAACATCTATGCGCCCGGCACCACTGGCAACGCGGTGGTCATCGACGGCGTCCCGGTAACCGGTGCCAATTCGGTGATGCCGCTGAAGTCGGGCAAGCTCGCGGGCCTCGCCCAGCTGCGTGACAAAGACACCGTCACCTATCAGAGCCAGCTCGACGAAATCGCGCGCGGCCTGATCAATACCTTCAGGGAGAGCGATCAGACCGCCGCGGCGCTGCCCGACGTTCCTGGTCTCTTCACCTATCCCGGCGCGCCGGCGATGCCTGCGAGCGCCACCGTCTCGGTCGGCCTGGCCGGCCTGATCAGCGTCGCGGCGTCGGTCGACCCGGCCAAGGGCGGCAACCCGAATCTGCTGCGCGATGGCGCGATCAGCGGCAACGTCGCATACCGATACAACACCGCAGGCAACGGCGGCTACTCGGCCCGGCTGCAGCAGCTCATCGGCGGCATGGATGCCGCGCAGCCGTTCGATGCAACCACGCAAGGCAAGCCGAACGGCAGCCTGATCGACTTCGCATCGTCGTCGACCAGCTGGATCGAAAACCAGCGCAAGACCGCGGACGCCAACGTCAGCTACCAGAAGACGCTGCTCGACCGCAGCACCGCGGCGCTGTCGAACGTCAGCGGCGTCAACATGGACGACGAGATGTCCTTGATGCTCCAGGTCGAGCGCACCTATTCGGCGTCGTCGAAGATCATCTCGACCGTCGACCAAATGCTGCAGAGCCTGCTGGCTGCCGTGGGGAAATAAGCCATGATGAGCGCGAACTACATCTCGACCTTGATGCTATCGTCGTCATTGAGGTCGTCGATCACGAACAACCAGTCCCTGCTCAGCAAGGCGTCGAAGGAGGCGACCACCGGCCGCTTTTACGATGTCGGCCTCGAGCTCGGGGCCACGACGGGAGGCGACCTCACCCTGCGTGCCGACCTCAGCTTCGCCGATCAGCTTGTCGACACCAACGGGCTTGTCGCGGGACGCCTCGACGTGACGCAGAATCGGATCACCCAGCTCAACACGACCGCAACGTCCTTCCTCAAGGATCTGATCGCGGCCCGCAGCACCGACGGCGGCGGACGGATCATCCTGCCGCCTGCGTCCTCCAACCTGCAGGACCTGATCGGCGCGCTGAACGTCTCCTATAACGGTTCGTTCCTGTTCTCAGGCATCAACACGCAGAACCAGCCGGTGACACCCTACGCCGCCGGCTCCGCGAGCAAGAACCGGGTCGACGCCGATTTCTCTACGTTCTTCGGCTTCTCGCAATCCTCGCCCAACGTGAAGAACATAACGCCGGCCCAGATGCAGACCTTCCTCAACACCACCTTCGATGCCGAGTTCGCGAGCCCGGCCTGGAACACCAACTGGTCGTCGGCCACCGACCAGGTCATGCAAAGCCGTATCTCCACGACCGAGATCGCCGATACGTCGGTCAGCGCCAATCAACCCGCCTTCCGCATGCTCGCCGAGGCCTACACCATGATGGCCGATCTCGGGAACGCGAACCTGGATCAGTCGACGTTCCAGGTCGTCGTGGACAAGGCGATCGGCCTCGTCGGGAACGCCATCACCGGCCTCGCTACGCTCGGCGGCGATGTCGGCACGGTCCAGCAGCGGCTCACCTCCGCAACCGACAAGCTCAAGACGCAGCAGGACATTCTGAACAATCAGATCGTCGGTATGGAGAAGGTCGATCCGGCCGAAGCCTCGGTGCGCGTCAACACCTTGCAGACCCAGATCCAGACGGCGCTCGCGCTGACGTCGCAGCTCCAGAAGATCAGCCTCCTCAACTATCTCTGAGCCAAGGCTCGTAACCTTTGTCTTGTTCGTCGATTTCCTGCGCAGTGTGGTCCTGATGACGTTTGAAGCCTATGAATCGGTCGTCGATGATAGCGGCTATGAGGCGAGGGGCCGCGAGCGCCAGGCGCTCAGCCTCGGCATCGACCGCCTGGAGCGCCTCCAGAAGGGACGCGCCAGTTTCGAGGATCAGGTCCAGAGCCTGCTCTACGTGCGGCGGCTGTGGGCGATCTTCATCGAGGATCTCGCGCATCCGGAGAACGGGCTTCCCGAGAAGCTGCGGGCCGACATCATCTCGATCGGTCTGTGGGTCGTCAAGGAAGCCGACCGCCTTCGCGAGGAAAAGTCGGACGACGTGACGCAGCTCATCGAAATCAACCGCATGATCCGAGACGCGCTTTAATGAAGATCTCCTTGCGGGCGGGCGAACGGATCTACATCAACGGCGCGGTTCTGCGTGTGGACCGCAAGGTCTCGGTCGAGCTCGTCAACGACGTGATGTTCCTGCTCGAAGGGCAGGTCATGCAGGCCTCCGACGCCACCACGGCGATGCGCCAGCTCTATTTCATCGTCCAACTCATGCTGATGAACCCGACCGACGTCCGCGATGCTTCGACGCTCTATCAGCAGCACCACGCGGCCCTGGTCGCGGTGTGCGAAAGCCGCGAGATGCTGGAGGGACTTGCCGCGGTCGACGAGCTGGTCGAGGCGACCCGTTATTTCGAGGCGCTCAAGCGAATTCGGGCGCTGTTCCCGGTGGAGCAAGCCATCCTGGCCGGCGCCGCCGCCCCATTCGAGGCTGCCTGACAGCGGAGAGGCAACATGAACGTCCCCAGCGCGACCGACAGCACCAGCAAGTCGTCCGATACGAACAACTCGACCCAGTCCACGTCGAAGACCGGCGTCGACTACAACACGTTTCTTCAGCTTCTCGTCGCCGAGATGAAGAACCAGGATCCGACCAATCCAATGGACACGTCGCAATATATGAGCCAGTTCGCCCAGCTCTCGACGGTCGAGCAGGCCATGCAGACCAATAACAAGCTGGATGCGCTGCTGTCCTCGCAGTCGCTGTCGCAGGCGGATGGGCTGATCGGAAAGAAGGTCACCTTCACCGACTCGACCGGCGCGTCCTTCAGCGGCAAGGTCGCATCGATCTCCATCAACACCAACGGTTCCGTCGCGACCCTCGAGGACGGCACGAAAGTCGCCGTCGGGCCCGGGCTCACGATCAGCCAGTCATGAACGAGCGCGACGCCCTCGACATCGTCCAGGCGGCGATCTGGACCATCATCGTTGCCTCCGGCCCCGCGGTCGGGGCCGCAATGCTGGTCGGCACCGCCATCGCGCTGCTGCAGGCGCTGACCCAGATCCAGGAGGCGACGCTGACCTTCGTTCCGAAGATCATCGTCCTTCTCGTGGTCGTCGCCGTCTCCGGCTCCTTCATCGGCGCTCATCTCTCCACTTTCACCGAGATGGTCTATTCGCATATCGAGCGCGGCTTCTGAGCCGCGCGGCCGTCGGCCACCACCCTCGCGTAAGCTTTGCGCGGCAGATTACCGGGCGGACCCTCTGCCGGTGACCCATGGCCGATACGTTAGCTGCTAGCCTGCCCAGCCCGCGCCGATTCGGGGCGGACGCCTTCTTCGCGGGCGGCATCGTGACCATGCTCACGATCCTGTTCCTGCCGATCCCGCCGATCCTGATCGATCTCGGACTTGCCTTCTCGATCGCGCTGTCGGCGCTGATCCTGATGGTCGCGCTGTGGATCCAGCGGCCGCTCGATTTCTCCGCCTTCCCGACCGTGCTGCTGATCGCGACGATCCTGCGGCTGGCGCTCAACGTCGCGACGACCCGCCTGATCCTGTCGCGCGGCGGGGAGGGCGAGCAGGCCGCGGGCTACGTCGTCGCGGGCTTCTCGAAATTCGTCATGGGCGGCGACTTCGTCATCGGCCTGATCATCTTCGCGATCCTGGTGACGGTGAACTTCGTGGTGATCACCAAGGGTGCGACGCGTATCGCCGAAGTCGGCGCCCGTTTCACCCTGGATGCTATCCCCGGCAAGCAGATGGCGATCGACGCCGACCTGTCGGCCGGTCTGATCGACGACAAGGAGGCCCAGCGCCGGCGCCGCGAGCTCGAGGAGGAAAGCGCGTTCTTCGGTGCCATGGACGGTGCCTCGAAGTTCGTCCGCGGCGACGCCATCGCCGGCCTGCTCATCACTGCGATCAATATTTTCGGCGGCATCGTCATCGGCGTCACCCATCACGGCCTGACCCTGTCGCGTGCCGCCGACGTCTACACCAAGCTCTCCGTCGGCGACGGTCTGGTGTCGCAGATGCCGGCGCTAATCGTGTCGCTGTCGGCCGGCCTTCTCGTCTCCAAGGGCGGCACCAGGGGATCGGCGGAGCAGGCGGTGCTGCGGCAGCTCGGCGGCTATCCCCGCGCCGTGTGGGCCGCTGCGTTGATGATGTTCGTGCTGGCACTGATGCCGGGCCTGCCGATGGCGCCCTTCCTGCTGCTCGGCGGCGTCATGGCTTTCGTCGGCTACTCACTGCCGAAGCGGCAGGCGGCGCTCAAGCAGAAGGAAGACGCGCGCAAGGCCGACGAACGCGCCCAGGCCGAGGCCAAGGAATCCGTCAAGGAATCGCTCAAGACCGCCGAGATCGAGCTGGCGCTCGGCGGCCACCTTTCGGTTCATCTGCTGGGCGCGCGCACCGAGCTCGCTCACCGTGTGGCCAAGATCCGCAAGAAATTCGCCAAGCAGTACGGCTTCGTCATTCCCGAGATCAAGCTCACCGACAATCTGTCGATCGATCCCAAGGGATACCAGATCCGGATTCACGACACGCGCGTTGCGCATGGCGAGCTCAGGCTCGGCGAGGTGCTGGTGCTGGTCGACAAGGACGGCAAGCCCGACGTGCCCGGCGAAGAGGTGATCGAGCCCGCCTTCGGCATGAAGGCGCTGTGGGTGACGGAGGCCTTCACCGACGAAGTCAAGCGCCAGGGCTGCAAGCCGGTCGACAATCTCTCGGTGCTGCTCACGCATTTGAGCGAAGTGATCCGGGCGAATCTCGCCCAGCTGCTGTCCTACAAGGACATGCGCGCGCTGCTCGATCGGCTCGATCCCGAATACAAGCGTCTGGTCGAGGATCTCTGCCCGTCGCAGATCTCCTATTCGGGCCTGCTGGCGATCCTCAAGATCCTGCTGGCCGAACGCGTGTCGATCCGCAACCTCCATCTGATCCTCGAAGCCATCGCCGAGATCGCGCCCCATGTGCGGCGCTCCGAGCAGGTCGCCGAGCACGTGCGCACGCGTCTGGCGCAGCAGATCTGCGGCGACCTCTCCGACAACGGCGTGCTCAACGTGGTCCGCCTCGGCAATCGCTGGGATCTCGCCTTCCACCAGAGCCTGAAGCGCGACGCCAAGGGCGACGTGGTCGAGTTCGACGCCGATCCCCGCCTGATCGAGCAGTTCGCGACGGAGGCCAGCACGGCGATCCGCAAGTTCACCGAGAGCGGCACCAGCGTGGTGCTGGCAGTGACCCCCGAAGCCCGTCCCTATGTCCGGATGATCCTGGAGCGGGTGTTCCCGACGCTGCCGATCCTGTCGCATGTCGAGGTCGCGCGCTGCGCCGAGATCCGCGCGCTCGCAGCCATATCGTGATCAGCGGCCTTGCCGACAGCGTGCTGGTCACGTTCATCGTGTTCTGCCGCATCGGCGCCTGCCTGATGTTCGTGCCCGGCTACTCCAGCGTCAACGTCCCGGCCCAGGTCCGCCTGTTCATCGCGCTCGTGACGACGTTTGCGCTGGCGCCGATCCTGATCGCGGTCCTGAAACCGCTCACAGAGAATGCGGCGCCGCTGACGCTGGCACTGCTGATCGGCTCCGAGATCCTGGTCGGCAGCGTCATCGGCCTCGGCGGGCGCGTGTTCTTCCTGGCGCTCCAGACCATGGCAACCGTGATGGCGAGTGCGATCGGGCTCAGCAACATCCCGGGCACGCCGATAGGCGACACCGATCCGGCGCCCGCTTTGGTGCCGCTGATCATGGCGTCCGTCACCACGCTCTTCTTCATGACCGATCAGCATTGGCAGGTCCTGCGCGGGCTGATGAACTCCTACGACGTCTGGCATCCCGGCAGCAGGCTCGGCGGCAGCATGGCGCTGGACCAGCTGGTCGGTCGTCTGTCGGAAGCGTTCGTGCTGACGTTGCGGATCACGAGCCCCTTCATCGTCTACTCGGTCATCGTCAACCTCGCGGTCGGCTTCATCAACAAACTGACGCCGGCAATTCCGGTCTATTTCATCTCGGTGCCCTTCGTGCTGTTCGGCGGCTTCCTGCTGCTCTACCTCACCAGCGACGAGTTGATGACGCAATTCATGCTCGGCGTCTCGTCGTGGCTGGCGGAGTGATCGGTCATGAGGTCGCGCGCGGACAAGCTCGCTCGGTTGGTCTCCCTCGTGAAGCTCCAGCTCCGGCTGTCCGAATGGCAGCTTGCGCATCTACGGCAGCAGGAGAAAAGCTTGCAGGATGAGCAGGAATGGCTGGTCGGAGCCTTGAACGAGGGAAAGCCGCCGGCGGGTTCGTCGAGCGAGTCGATCGCGCGACGGCTCAACAGGACCAGCGTCGGTGCGCGCGCGGTTCAGGCGCATGCATTGCAGCAGCTCGACCGGGTCCGCGCCGAGAGCCGCCGCGTGAAGCAGTTCGAGGAAGTCGCCAAGGCGGCGCTCGCTGACAAGCTTCGAGAGGCCGAAAAGCGCTCGCTCGAGGAGATCGCAGGAACAAGCCTCACCGTGCGCGAGTGGACGCCACGGCCAGCCAGCCGGAACAAGACATGATCGTGACAGCGACGCCCGACCTCGTTCTCGACGTTCTCGATGCTGCCGATCCCGTGACACAGCGCGCAGCGGCCGCGAAGCTCGATGCGCTGAAATCATCCGACGCAGATTTCGCCGCCACGATGGACGCGGAGGTCGGCAAGGCCAGGACGGCGACAGCCGATCAAGCCGCGAAGGCCGCTGAAACGCAGTCGACTGCCGTGAACGGGGCGCCGGTGCAGGTCATCAAGGCGCCGGCCTCCGGCGAGGTCTACCGGAAGTTCGAAGCCTTTATCCTCCAGACCTTCGTCGAGACGATGTTGCCGAAAGAGTCGGAGCAGGTCTTCGGCAAAGGCACGGCCGGCGGCGTCTGGAAGTCGATGCTGGCGGAGCAGCTCGGTAACCAGCTGGCCAAGGGCAAGGGCATCGGCATTGCGAAGCAGCTCGCCGCTGCGAATCCGGCCGCAGCGAACATTACGGGGAAGGCCGGATCATGATCCGGGAATGGGTGACAGACGTTGAGGGGTGAATTTCCTATGCAGGCACAAGAAAGCGCGGCGGCCCTGGTGATGGAGCAGCCGGTCGCGGACACCGAGGCGATTACGATGGAAGCGGCAACAGGCGGCGCGCAGCTGCCCGTGCTATTGCCGAATGCCGGCGGCGCGGCGGTGGTTGACGGCATCGACGCGGCGAGATCGGACGAGGTGCGCGGCCTGCTGGCGGCGATCCGCCGGCTCGAGAGCATCGTCGAGGAGGAGACGATTGCGCTCACGACGCGCAAGAAGATCGATTTCGACGACTTCAGCGCTCGCAAGAGCCGGAGTATGCTCGAATTCGTCCGCCTGATGCGGGCACGAATGCATCTCGGCGCCGAGGCCGTGATCACCGAAGAGATTCAGCGGTTGCGCGAGAAGCTCGAGCGGAATCGCTCGGTCCTCGAAATGCATTACGAAGCGGTGCGCGAGGTCGCGTCGATCATCGTCAAGGCGATCAAGGACGCCGAGTCGGACGGCACCTATACCGGTCGCGCAGCGCAGGACGGAAAATGATCAGACTCGTGCTGGCCGGCCTCTGGGTCTGCATCCTCACCGCGGGCACGAGCTATGCCGTGGCCTATTGGAAGGAAAACGGCAGCCTGTTGCCGGCGAAGGACGAGTATCTCGATGGGCTGCAATACCAGAAGACGCGGGCGCTGAGCGTGCCGATGATCGAGGGTGGCAGCGTGCAGGGCTACATCGTGGCGCGCTTCGTCTACACCATCGAGGCGCGGACCATGCACCAGCTCAACGTTCCGCCGGAGCCGTTCGTCGTCGACGAGGCTTTCCGCAGGATCTACGCCGACGACCGTCTCGATTTCAGGAAGCTCGCCCGTTACGATCTCTCGATCCTGACGACGGCGATCAAGCAGCGCGTCAACGAGCGGATGCAGGCCGACGTCGTCCAGGACGTCCTGGTCGAGGACTTCAACTACGTTTCGAAGGAAGAATTCCAGTCGAAGCCGTAGGCGTCGCAGGACAAGCGTGAGGCGGCTCTCTGGCTGCACCGCGCTGCGTGGCCTGACTCCAGCTGATCTCAGCCCGTGAAAGCACAACGGCCTCTGCGAAGGATGCTCCGCAGAGGCCGTTGTCGGTTTCGCAGCAGCGCCGGCCGTCTCAGTTTCCGGCGGGGTATGCCGCAGCGGCCGGGGCGGCGTGCGCCGTGTTCAGGAGGATGCCGACCTCGTCGAGCTCCTGCATCGGCACGTCGATGGTCTCGCCGGCCGGGATGTTGAGGCGGTACCCGACGTAGCGCCGGGCCACGATCGCATCGAAGCCGAGGCGGTCGCGAAGCTTCTTGCGCAGCTTGCTGACGTGGCTCTCGATCACGCTCTCGTCGAAGGTCGACTCGAAGATGCCGTAGACCGCGTTGAAGATCTGCGTCTTGGTGATCCACTTGCCGTGGTTGGCGACCATATATTCGAGAATGCGCAGTTCGCGGCGGGGCAGGGTGAGGGCGTGGCCCGCGATCTCGGGGTCACGTCCGTTAAAGAAGACCTGGATCCGGCTCTCGCAAGGTCTCGGCAGGTCACCAACCCGGCGGCGTGCGATCGCGGCCGTACGGGCGAGGATCTCGCGCAGGTGTATGGGCACGTGCACGACGTCGTCGACGCCCGATTCGAACAGCTCCAGCGTGTTCTTGAGCATCTTCTGGCCGCTCATGGCGATGATGGGAGCCGAGGAGCGCTTGCGCATCGCCCGCGGCAGGCTTCCGCGGGCATCGCAATCCCCGAGCAGGAAGGCATCGACCGCTGCCAGATCCGATTCACTCGCAGATTGCAGCCAGTCCCAGAATTCTCCGGAGGAGAATCCGATCGACGATACACCTTCGCGAACGAGCCCTCCAACGTAGCTGTTCGTGACGCTCTCGCGATCATCAACGATAATATACATCAGTCCTTCGCCCCTGTTTCGCACTTGCAGCGGCCGGGTGGTTGTTTGTGATGCCCCGGCTCGGCAGCCATGCTGTTTGACGATATTTCCTTCCCGCGAACCGTTGTTATGGTTTCGATATTCGCGGGCAGCCCTACCCATTCAGTGCCTGCGTGAGCAGGCCTGCTACTTCGACTCGATACTGAACGCTTACTGTGTGAGGCTCGGCGGTGTCTTACGGATCACCCCGCGGAGCGGATTGAGAATGCGACCTAGTACAGTTGCGCCAAGTTGCTCATCGTGTCCGAACGCTACTGAACCTTGTCGATCTCCTCGCCAACTGGCGAGAGAATCACTTGAGTAGGACCGTAACAATTGCCTAATTCCGATCAAGCGCGCGCCGCAAAGCGGTTGCTATGCATGTTTGATGCTGTTGATTTGTTTCGAGTTGTTTCTTGATATGTTGAATCGCATCAGTTGATTTGAATTTTGAACTAGTTTTGCACCGTGGCGGTTCTAAAGTTCCGCATGCCCGTATAATCCCAGCAATTTTGAGTGGTGCTGCCGGTGACGCGTAGCGAGGGGTTTTCAACCCCGGATTGACTCGTGCTCCCATTTTTCCACATGCGACAATTCGACTCATGTGTGGTGGCTGGACTCCAGCTTGGCGAAATCTTGGCGAGTGTGTGTCTTTCGAGTCGCACTCTCGCCATGTGCGTGACGCGTTCGACTCATGTGAGGTCGCGTCGCGCGCGTTGAAAAGCTTTTCGACGCGCACGTTTCAGGCAAGCTTCGGCAAATAATCTCGTCGATCAACAGATCGAACTGAACGGAGCATTTTCACATGTCGTCCGATGGACAAGCTCGTCCCAACGAAACCGCTGATGTTTCCGCGGCGGCGAAGCCGGCTCCGGCGGCAAGCATGATGAAGGACAACGCGACGCAAAACGCCAAGCCTGCTCCGAACGCCAAGCCCGCAGCGAGCGCGAAGCGCGTGTCGGCCGCGGTGAACGATGAAGTGCTGGCGAAAGAGGCGCTCGAAGGGTTGAAGCGCATTCGCGCCAAGGCGCGCCTCGACAAGATGGCGATACCCAAGCCCGCGCCGGCCGTGATCAAGCCGGCAGTGATCGTGGCCAAGCCGCCGCCGCCGCGTCCGCCCTGGGTCGTGCCGCTCGCAACATTGGCGGTCGCCGCCATCCTGGTGGTCTGCGCCTGCACCGGCGTGATCGCTTATCTCACCACGCAGCCTGCCCAGAGCAACGTCGCGGCCAACACCGAGATCAGGATTCTGCGCGAGACGGTCGCGCAATTGCGCAAGCAGGTCTCGGGCGTGTCCGAAAATCTCGACGGCCTGCGCACCGCGGTCGATCAGTCGAGCAAGGCGACCAATGACCGCTTCGGCAGGTTCGCCGAGAACCTCGACCGCATCGAGCGGGTGAGCTCGTCCTCGACGGCGAAGCTCGACAAGCTCGCCCAGGTGCAGGCTCAGGCGCCGGCGCCCGCGGCCGTTGCCTCGCAGCCGCCGTCACAGGCGGCACCGATGCTGGCTTCGCTCGCGCCGCCCGAGGTCACGGGATCGGTGCCTCCGTCCGCGCCGCGGAAGGTCGTCAAGGGCTGGTCGGTTCGCCAGGCCTATGAGGGGATCGCGATCCTGCAAAGTCCGAACGGCGTCATCGAGGTCGTGCTGGGACAGCAGGTGCCAGGTCTCGGCCGCATCGAGGAGATCAGGAACGAGAACGGTCGCCTGGTGGTGGAGTCCAGCGGCGGCGTCATCTATTCGTCACGCAAGGCGACGCCCTGAGCGAACGCCGCTTTCTATTGGCGGTGATGCTCGAAGCTGGTGCATAGCAGATCCACCTCCGCTTCCGCGATCGGCGCGCGAAACAGGCGGCAGCTGAACTCGACTGCCTTGCTGTCCGGGGTGTTGCGATCTTCGCGCAGGAAGATGCATCGCTTGCAAACGTCGGTGTGGTGCCGCTGCTCGGCCGCGTCGGACTGATCCAGCACGTGCCGGAGCGCATCGCGGAAGCGGACCTTGGCCGCGTCGTCGAGGACGGCGATCGCCTCGACGAGAACGCTGACGGGATCGCGCACCAGGAACTTCTTGCCCTGCTGCGTCACGCTCAGCATCACCGACCGCTTGTCGGTGGCCGAGCGCTTTCGCTCCAGATAACCGAGCCGCTCGAGCTCGCCGATGATGAACGATGCGGTGCCGCGCGTGGTGCCGACGTAGCTTGCGAGCGCCGAAGGCGTCCTGGAAAACCGGTTGGCGCGGGAGAGGAATCGCAGCGCCATCCACTCGCGGTCGCGCAAGCCGTGCTTGGTGCCTTCGAACCAGAGGATTCGCGCGACCTGCTCCAACAGTTCAATCGATTCACGAGCCAAATTCATTTCAATTCCAGGTCGGATAAAGCTTTATTCAATTGAGCCTTGGGTAGCGCAATCTGGGTGGACGACAATGGATCTCCGGCGGTCCTTCGTCCGGGATGGACGGCGGAGCGCTCTTGGAAGAGGCCCTTCGGTTTCCAAGAGGGAACCGCCGGACGTGGAACTAGAGTGTCACAAAGAAAGTTCGAGTGAATCGCACGGCTCAACTCTTCGGAAAATTTCAGTCAAATGACTGCGCTTCGCCGGCCGGATTCCGACGGCGCGCGGCGTCTGGGCAACATGATGTGTCGTTGCCGTCATCGCACAGCCCATTTGTTGCGGCGGAGCGTCTCGAAGTGCGCGAAGCGGCCGCAGGTCCGCAGCTTCTGACCGCGTGGGTTGCGGCAGCAGAACCGCAATGTTGGGTTAATGGATGTTGCGTCGCAGCGCAGCCACGCGGTTAAAGCCCGCATACGATCAAATCCGAACGGCTGGCGAATGGGTCCGTCCCGCGTTCAGAGTCCGGCGCGGCCGATGGTCCGCGGCAACGAAGGGATGAGACGGAGCCGCGTGCTCGCAGGCTGGTGACTTGCCTTTGCCCGTTAACTATCGGCGAATGCGTCGCCCCGGGGCACCACAATAAGCAGGAAGGGATACCGATGAGTTCCGAAACCACCATGACATCCGACGTCGTCGGCCTGACGAAAGTCGCACCGGTCTCGCGCGCGGATTCATGAGCGCCACGGCGGCCGTCGCCGCTGGCTACACGCTCGCGGCCGGCCCGGTTCGCGCCGAAGTCATCACGACCGACACCAATGGGCTCCAGGCCGGGGATGCCAAGATCAAGGTCGGCTCCGAGGAGATGCCGGCCTATTTTGCCCGCCCTGCCGGCAACACCAAGGCGCCGGTGATCATCGTCGCGATGGAGATTTTTGGCCTGCACGAATACATCAAGGACGTGACGCGGCGCCTCGCCAAGCTCGGCGCGTTCGCGGTCGCGCCCGACTATTACTTCCGCAAGGGAGCCGATCTCACCAAGATCACCGACATCAAGGACCTGCTGCCGATCGTCAATTCCAAGCCGGACGCAGAGCTATTGTCCGATCTCGACGCGACGGTGGCCTGGGCGGGATCGCAGGGCGGCGACACCACGAAGCTCGGCATCATCGGCTTCTGCCGCGGCGGACGCACCGTCTGGGAATATGATGCCCATAGCGGCGCGCTCAAGGCCGGCGTGGCCTTCTACGGTCCGCCGGTCGATCCGGCCAATCCGCTCTGGCCGAAGAGCCCGATGCAGCTCGCCCCCGAGATGAAGGCGCCGGTGCTCGGCCTCTATGGCGGGGCCGATACCGGTATTCCGGTCGCGCAGGTCGAGCAGCTCAAGGCGGCGCTGGAGCAGAACAAGAAGACGGCTGAATTCAAGATCTATCCCGAGGCGCCGCACGGCTTCCATGCCGACTATCGCGGCAGCTACCGCAAGGATGCCGCGGAGGATGCCTGGAAGCAGGCGCAGGCCTGGTTCAAGAAATACGGCGTATTGAGCTGACGCCGGAGCATGATCCGAAAAGCGTGCAGCGGTTTTCCCTCGCGACAAACGCGGAACGCGTTTGCGCGGAGATCATGCTCAAAAATGAGGGCGGCCCGAGTGACCGCCCTTCCTCTATTCAAGGCTCACTTCGTCATCGCGCCGTAGACGATGTCCTGGACCTGCTCGCGATAATATTTGCGCAGCTCGCCCGGCGCCGCCGTTCCCACGACCACGACGAGACGTTCCTTCGGATCGCAGAAGAACTGCGTCCCGTAGGCGCCATTCCAGGTGAACTCGCCGGGATTGCCGGGCACCGACGACAGGCCTTCACTGGTGCGGACCGCGACCGCGAGGCCAAAGCCAAAGCCGGCGCGATGCGGCTCGATGTTGGCCACGTTGTTCTTGATCTCGGGGCCAAGATGGTTGGTCGTCATGTGATGCACCGTCTTGGGTGAGAGGATGCGCTGGCCGTCGAGCTCGCCGCCATTGAGCAGCATCTGCCCGAAACGGGCATAGTCGCCGACCGTCGCGAACGAGCAGGCGCCGCCGCAATCGAATTTGGTCGGCGTGTCCAGAAGCTTGATGGCTTGCGGCTTGCCGGTCAGCGGATCGTTGGCGAATGGGCGGGCGAGGCGGGGACGCTGCGCATCGGTCGGGTGGAAGGTCGCGTCCTTCATGCCGAGCGGCTGCCAGACATTGGCGGCGAGATAGTCGCCGAGCTTCTGCTCGCTGACTTTCTCGACGACGGCGCCGAGCACGTCGATCGAGAAACCATATTCGAACACGGTCGAGGGCTGATGCGCCAGCGGCAGCTTGGTGATGCGCTCGATGAAGGCCTGGGTGTCGCCTTCGATCGCCGGCGCGGTGCCATCGGGGTATTGCCGCGCCACCGGGCTCGATGAGTCCGGGCGGCCGCCATACATCAGGCCGGACGTGTGCCGGTAGAGATCGTGGATGAAGATCGGCGAGGCCTGCGGTTCGAGCTTCAGCGAGCCGTCGGCCTGCTGAACGCCGACCTTCATGTCGGCAAAGCCGGGATAGTAATCCGACAGTTTTGCCTGGAGCGGGAGCTGGCCCTTTTCCATCAGCGTCAGGCCGGCGACGGCGGCCATCGGCTTGGTCATCGACGCCAGCGCGAAGATCGCGTCGATCGGCATCGGCATGCCCTTGTCCGGATCGAGCATGCCATAGGCCTTGTGGTGCACGAGCTTGCCGTCCCGCGCGATGGCGACGACCGCGCCGGGCACGCGCTTGGCGGCGATCTCTCGGGCGAAGAAACTGTCGAGCCGCGCCAGACCCTGCTTGGAGAATCCGGCGTCATCGGGATTTGCTTCGGGCAAGGGTGCGGCACGCGCGGCACCGAACGTGATGACGGCAGCCGCGGCCGCGATCATGGCGATCGTCTTCTTCATTGTATCCTCCCAGGCGAGCTCATTATGCGAGTGGCTCGCGCGACGCCTAGATCACGACCGCGCTCGAGCGAAGTCAAGCGCGGGTGCGGCATGTCTGGGACGCACCGGAGGTGCCTAGCGTCCTTCGCCGGCGCGCCACAGCGCATCGAGGCCGTGGCGGTAGGTCGGATAGGCGAGCGCGACGCCGAGCTCTTGCTTCAGTTTCGCGCTGGAGACCCGGGCGCTGCTGGCATAGAAGCTGCGCGCCATCGCCGACATCTCGGCGGTCTCGAAGGCTTCTTCCGGCGGCGGCGCAACGTTCATCAGTTGCGCGGCATAGGCGATCACGTCCTGCGGGGGTGCCGGCTCGTCGTCGCAGACATTCCAGATGCCGCCGCCCTGGCACTGGACCGCCGCCATGATCGTGCTGGCGATATCGTCGACATGGATGCGGTTGAACACCTGGCCCGGCTTGATGATGCGCCTTGCCGTTCCCGCGCGCAACGTCACCAGCGCGTTGCGGCCGGGGCCGTAGATGCCGGCGAGCCGCAGGATTACGGCATCGCCGCCGGTTGCGTCGGTCCAGGCCTGCTCGGCCGCAACGCGCATGCGCGTGCGCTCGAGCGCAGCCTGCGGCGGCGTGCTCTCATCGACCCATCCGCCGGCGTGATCGCCATAGACGCCGATGGTGGAGAGATAGACGACCTTGCGGCGGCCCGCTGCCAACACATCGCGGAATGCGGAAATGGCGGGATCTCCGGTGCTGCCGGGCGGGATCGAGATGAGAAGGACTTCGGCCTCGCTGATGCGTTTGACCGTCTCGCGCGCCGGACTGCCACCGGAAAATTCGTGCACCTCGATGCCGGCGAGATCGTTCCGCTGCGCGGGATCGCGCACGGTGCCGGCGATATGGGAGAAGCTGTCGGCGAACCTGCCGACGAAGTACCGGGCGCTGTAGCCGAGGCCGAGGATGAAGAGCCGCATGCGTCTCCCGTGCAGGTCAAGGTTCCCGTTCGCGCTGGCCGCGCGTACCGCTCATAAGAGATTTTTGGGTCCGACAAAAGATATTGCGATTTGTCTCGCCGGCCGGTGCAGGCAATGGTCGCTCAAGACAGGGAGGCATCGACCATGCAGGCGGAAGCGGCGATCATAACGCCCTCTGGTGCGGTAGAGCTGATCCGCAGCGCGGCCGCGCTGATCTTCGACGTTGACGGCACCCTCGCCGAGACCGAGGAGCTGCATCGGCAGGCATTCAACCACGCCTTCGTCCGCCATGGTCTCGACTGGCAGTGGGACCGTGCCGTCTACAAGGATCTGCTGCGGGTCACCGGCGGCAAGGAGCGCATGCGTGCCTACCACGCGAGGCTGGCGGCCGCCCCGGCATTGTCGGATGCGGATATCGCTGAGCTCCACCGCATCAAGACCGCGCATTATGCCGAACTGATCGAAACCGGCTTCTGCCCGTTGCGGCCGGGCGTGGCGGAGCTGCTCAGGTCGGCGCGGGCGCGCGGCCAGCGGCTTGCGATTGCGACCACGACGTCTCACGGCAACATCGACGCGCTGCTGTCGCAGGCGCTGGGGGCGCGCTGGGCCGCGCAGTTCGATGCCATCGTTGCCGGCGACGATGTCAGGCACAAGAAGCCGGCGCCGGACGTCTATCTCGAGATCCTGGCGCGGCTGAAGCTGGACGCATCCGACTGTCTTGCGATCGAGGATTCCGCCAACGGGCTGATCGCGGCGTCGCGGGCGAACATTCCGGTTCTCATCACGCGCAGCATGTTTTTCTGGGACGACGACTTCAGCGCGGCGCGGGTGGTGCTGGATGACCTGTCGGAACTCGGGGCTCCCAAATAAAAAACTGGAAAACAACCCCATGCACAGTAGCTCACGCCGGCGTGAGGGCCGCGGTCAGTGGACCCGGTGACTCGCCCTATCGTCTTCGGCCTGCTCGACAATCTGCGCAATCGGGCTCGACTGGTGATGCACCAGGCGCCAGCCGTCGCCAACACGGCGAAAATGGTTGGCGGCGGCCAGAGCGGTGCCGTCGACGATCTCGATGCAGAGCACGCGGGCGCTGTCGCCGTCGACGATGGCCTGCGGTTCAGCGCAGACGATCTGCGGCCGCTCCGGATTTTGCAGGATGTCGCGCCAGCTCCCGATCACCGTGGCGCGCCCGACGATGGCAGGCCAGCCGGGATGGATGCAGGAAATGGCGTCGTCATCCGCCCACATCCGTTCCATGCCGGCGAAGTCGCCGGTCGAAAAGGCGGCGTAGAAGGCCGCGTTGGCGGCGATGACCTTCCTGTCCTTTGCCATACCTCTCGGGTGGGCCAATGACAGGGAAAAATCAAGCGCGACTTGCGTTTGATTTTGCGTTCGATTTGGCCGCAGTGCAGCATTGCCCGCTTTGTAGTCACGCCGAGACGAGTGTCTCCACCGCCTGTCGCGCACCATCCTTGTAAAGATGGCCCAGCGCCGAGGTCACGGCCTCGCGCAGCCGCGGATCGGTACCCAGCGGCCCGAATACTTTCTCCACGCCGAGCAATGCGGGCGCGAGCCGCTCGGCGACAGGACCTGCCTCCCGCGCCAGCGCGGCGAACTCGGCGGCGAGCGGATCGCGCACGTCGATGGGGCGGCCCTGCTCGTCAATGGCGCTGACGTAACGCATCCAGCCGGCCACCGCGAGCGCATGCGTCGCGATCGGCAAGTCCTTGCGCAGGCGGTCCTGGATCGCGCCGAGCAGCCGCTGCGGCAGTTTTTGCGAGCCGTCCATCGCGATCTGCCAGGTGCGATGATGCAGTGCCGGATTGGCGAAGCGCTTGAGCAGCGAGGCGCGATAGGCGGCAAGGTCAGTGCCTGCGGGCATCGTCAGTGTCACAGCGGCCTCTTCCATCACCTGCGCGGCGAGGCGCGCGAAATGCGGATCGACCATGGTGTCGGCGATGGTCTCGTAACCTGAGAGATAGCCGAGATAGGCGAGCGCGGAGTGGCTGGCGTTGAGCAGCCGCAGCTTCATCAACTCGAACGGCTTGACGTCAGTGACGAGCTCGACGCCCGCGGCGGCAAGGTCGGGCCGGCCCGCCGTGAAGTGGTCCTCGACCACCCATTGCGTGAACGGCTCGGTCATCACAGGCCAGGCGTCGCGCAGGCCAAGCGCGTTCGAGACCGCATCGCGGTCGGCGTCCGTCGTCTCCGGTACGATGCGATCGACCATGGTCGAGGGGAAGGCGGCATTATCCGCGATCCACTTGCCGAGGTCCTTCGAGCGCAGCGCGGCGAACTGCGTCACGATCCGCTGCACGGTATGGCCGTTGGCGGCGAGATTGTCGCAGCACAGCACGGTGAAGGGGACCAGCCCTTGCGCGCGCCGGCGCGCCAGCGCGGCAACGATGAAGCCGGGCGCCGAGCGCGGCGCGTCAGGGTTGTTGAGATCGTGCACGACATCGGCATGCCGCTCGTCGAGATCGCCGGTCTGCGGCGTGTGGCAATAGCCCTTCTCGGTGACCGTGAGCGAGACGATGCGAATGGCGGGATCGGCCATGCGCTCGACCAGTGCCGCCGGCTTCTCGCGTGCGACCACGCTGTCGAGCAGCGCGCCGATGACGCGGTGCTCGGTGCCTTCGGCAGCACGTACGGCAACGGTATAGAGATGATCCTGCGGGGCGAGGGCGTCGCGGGTATCAGGGCTGCGCAGGCTGGCGCCGACAATGCCCCAGGACGAGCTGCCGCTGGCAAGACAATCGTCGATGACGACGGCCTGATGCGCGCGATGAAAAGCCCCGAGGCCGAGATGCACGATGCCGGGTGTGACGCGCGACTGGTCATAGGCCGGTCGGCGGATGGCCGGCGGCAACCGGTCGAGATTGGCGCTGCCAAGACGCATCGAACTTGGGCGCATGGACGTCTCCCCTCTGCTTTGCCGCTGCTTGACATGGCCCCCGTCCTCGGTCAATGCTCCGGTCAATTGGTAAGACCAATTTTCCAAAATTGGCGGGCCGCGGATCGGGACGACCCCGCGCGACCCTTTCGGGGAGGCCAGCGTGCCGCTGGAAGCTGTGGAGGCGAGACGGCTTTATCGCCAGGTCGCCGATCAATTACGAAGCCTGATCGACAGCGGCGAGTACGCGGTCGGCAGCCGCTTGCCGACCGAGCGCGAGCTCGCCGAGCAGCTCAAGATCTCGCGGCCGACCGTGCGCGAGGCCCTGATCGCGCTTGAGGTCGAGGGCCGCGTCCGCATCCGTGTCGGCTCAGGCATCTATGTGATCGAGCCGGCCGACGCCGCGCCGGCGCCTGCGGCCGCCGTCATCGAGGGCCCGTTCGAGCTGCTGCGCGCCCGCGAATTTCTGGAAAGCGCCATCGCCGAACAGGCCGCGCGCGTGGCGACCAAGGACGACGTCGCCCGCATCGACGCGTCCCTCGTCGCGATGGAGAACGTCGAGCATCCAGGCGAAGCCTCGATGGTGCACGACCGCGCATTCCACATCGCGATCGCCGGAAGCCTTGGCAACGCCGTTCTGCTCCGCGTGGTCGGCGAGCTGTTCGACCAGCGCCTCAACCCCTATTTCGCGCAGCTTGCGCATTATTTCGAGAGCCCCGGCACGTGGCGCACCGCGCTCGACGAGCACCGCGCCGTGCGTGATGCGATTGCCGCGCACGATCCGGACAGTGCGCGCGAGGCCATGCGAAAGCATCTGGCGCGCTCGCAGGAGCGCTTTGCGCAGAATTTTGGCGCCGAGTCCGCCGCAGCAGCCTCGTCTGCCGGGCGGGACCGGGCGGGGCGACATCAGGCCAAGCCGGCAACACCGAAGCAAGTGGCGAAGAAGCAGGCCAAAAAGCAGGTCAAGGGCGGCCGCTTGCCGCAGCGATGAGATTGGGCGGCTCGCATCCGTTTCGGGGGCGGGCGAACAAGAAGCAGAGTTTAGTCAGTGGAGGATAAGTCGATGTTGAAGAAGATGACGATGGTGCTGGCGGCCTCGGTCGCGGCGATGGTCGCGGCGACCAATCCGGGTATGGCCCAGACCAAGCTCAAATGGGCCCATGTCTACGAGACCTCGGAGCCGTTCCATACCGCCTCGGTCTGGGCCGCGCAGGAGATCGGCAAGCGCACCAACGGGCGTTACCAGATCGACGTCTATCCGGCCTCGCAACTCGGCAAGGAGGCCGACATCAACCAGGGCCTTTCGCTCGGCTCGGTCGACATCATCATCTCCGGCTCGAGCTTCGCGGCGAAAAGCTTTCCGCCGATCGGCGTGACCTATTATCCCTACACCTTCCGCGATGCCGATCATCTGCTCGCCTACACCAAGAGCGATATCTTCAAGGAGCTCGCCAAGGGCTACGAGGACAAGAGCGGCCACCACATCGTCGCGGTGACCTATTACGGCGTGCGCCAGACCTCGTCGAACAAGCCGATCAAGAGCTGCGCCGACCTCAAGGGCCTGAAGATGCGCGTGCCCGACGTGCCGGCCTATCTGGCCATGCCGCACGCCTGCGGCGCCAACACCGCGCCGATCGCGTTTGCCGAAGTCTATCTCGCGCTCCAGAACGGCACCGTCGAGGCGCAGGAGAACCCGCTGACCACGATCGAGGCCAAGAAGTTCTACGAGGTGCAGAAGCACATCGTGCTCACCGGCCACATCGTCGATCACCTCAACACGGTGGTGGCGGGCGCGCTCTGGAAGAAGCTGTCCGACGAGGACAAGAAGATCTTCACCGACGTCGCGCAGGAGGCCGCTGCGAAAGCGACCGCCGAGATCAAGCAGAACGAGGCCAAGCTGGTCGCCTTCTTCAAGGAGAAGGGCCTGACCGTGACCGAAGTCGACAAGAACGAATTCCGCGACATCGTGCTGAAGAACGTTCCGTTCGAGACCTTCGGCTATCGCAAGGCTGATTGGGAACGGATTCAGGAAGTCAAATGACGACGTAGTCGTCATCCCGGGGCGGCTCGAAGAGCCGAACCACGGTGCGCAATTGCGCACCTGAGAATCTCGAGGTTCCGGGTTCTCGCTTCGCGAGCCCCGGAACGACGATTGAGGAGAGATATTCCCATGTCCACCGCCGAAATACACCGGCAGATCACCGCCGACGAGATCGCCCATACCTTCGAGGAAGAGGCGACGCCGAAGGTCGATCTTGGCGTCTATGCTTTCGAGGACTGGGTGGCGCTCGTGATCTTCTGGGTGATGGCGCTCGCCGTCTTCCTCCAGTTCTTCACCCGCTACGTCCTCAACGACAGCTATGCTTGGACCGAGGAGATCGCGACCTATTGCCTGATCGGCGTGGTCTTCATCGGCGCCTCGATGTGCGTGCGGCTGTCGCGACATATCCAGGTCGACCTGATCTACCGCTACCTGCCGCACATGGTGGCGCGCACGATGTCCACGCTGATCGACCTGATCCGGATCGCCTTCTTCGGCTACGCCATCAAGCTGGTCTGGGTCTACATCCAGATCGTCGGCGATGAATCCATGACCACGATCAATCTTCCCAAGGACTACGTCTATTACGCCGTGCTGGCCGGCTTCGTGCTGATGTTCGTGCGCTCGGTGCAGGTCGCGCTGCAACATCTGCGGCAGGGCTATTCGATCCTGCCCCGGCGCCTACGACGGTTTTGAAGGATAGTATCATGCTGTTGCTGCTTGGGGGCTTCCTCATCCTGATGCTGATCGGCGTTCCCGTGGCGATCGCCATGGCCGCGTCGTCGCTGCTCTACATCCTGGTCAGCGGCGTGACGCCCGACGTCACGCTGGCGCAGCGCATGATCGCCGGCGTCGAGAGCTTTCCGCTGCTCGCCGTTCCGTTCTTCATCCTGGCCGGCAATCTCATGAACATCGCCGGCGTCACCGGTCGCATCTACAAATTCGCGGTCGCGCTGGTCGGCTGGATGCGCGGCGGCCTCGGTCACGTCAACATCATCGGTTCGGTGATCTTCTCCGGCATGTCCGGCACGGCCATTGCGGACGCCGCCGGCCTCGGCACCATCGAGATCAAGGCGATGAAGGATCACGGCTACTCCACCGAATTCTCGGTGGGCGTCACCGCGGCCTCGGCGACGCTTGGCCCCATCATCCCGCCGTCGCTGCCTTTCGTGATTTACGGCATGATGGCCAACGTCTCGATCGGCGCGCTGTTTCTGGGCGGCGTCATTCCCGGCATCGTCATGACGCTGCTGATGATGGCGACCGTCACCTATTTCGCGCACAAGAACAAATGGGGCAGCGACACGCCGTTCTCCTGGCCGCAGCTCGGCTCGGCCGGCCTCGAGATCGCCATCGTGCTGGCTTTCCCGCTCGCGATCTGGCTGATGGTGCTGGCCGGCATGTCGACCAACATGGCCGTCGTCATTGGCCTCGGCACGCTGCTGGCGATCGACTGGTATTTCGACTTCTCGGCCGTGATGGCGCTGATGGCGCCGGTGATCCTGATCGGCGGCATGACGCTCGGCTGGTTCACGCCGACGGAAGCCGCGGTCGCCGCCGTGATCTGGTCGCTGTTCCTCGGCCTCGTCCGCTACCGCACCATGACCTTGAAGACGGTGGCGAAGGCGACCTTCGACACCATCGAGACCACGGCCTCGGTGCTGTTCATCGTCACCGCGGCCTCGATCTTCGCCTGGCTGCTGACGGTGTCGCAAGCCGCCCAGATGCTGTCGGACTGGATGCTCAGCATCACCCACAACAAATGGGTGTTCCTGGCGCTCGCCAACATCCTGATCCTGTTCGTCGGCTGCTTCATCGACACCACGGCGGCGATCACCATCCTGGTGCCGATCCTGCTGCCGATCGTGCTCAAGCTCGGCATCGATCCGATCCATTTCGGTCTGATCATGACGCTGAACCTGATGATCGGCCTGTTGCATCCGCCGCTCGGCATGGTGCTGTTCGTGCTCGCCCGCGTGGCAAAGCTCTCGGTCGAGCGCACGACGGTGGCGATCCTGCCCTGGCTGGTGCCGCTGCTGCTCGCGCTGATCGCGATCACCTACATTCCCGAACTGACCCTTTGGCTGCCTAAATACATGGGGCTCTCCAAATGACCTCGACCGCTCTCGCCGCAACCCTGTTCGGCCCCGAAGATTTGCGCATGATCGAGCATCCGCTCGACAAACTCGCGGACGGAATGGTGCGCGTCCGCTTCGGTGCCGGCGGCATCTGCGGCTCCGACATGCACTACTTCCGCCATGCCCGCACCGGCGACTTCGTGGTGAAGTCGCCTCTGGTGCTCGGCCACGAGATATCGGGCGAGGTCGTGGAGATCTCAGGCGCGGCCGCCAATCTGAAGGTCGGCGACCGCGTCGCGGTCAATCCGTCGCGCTGGTGCGGCCATTGCGTCGCCTGCCGCGAAGGCCGGCCCAATCTCTGCGAGAACATCTACTTCATGGGCTCGGCCTCGAAGACGCCGCACATGCAGGGCGGCTTCGCCAATTACTTCGATGCGATTCCCGCGCAATGCGTGAAGATACCGGATCACGTCTCCTATCAGGCGGCGGCGCTGGCCGAACCGCTCGCGGTCTGCCTGCACGCGGTGGCGCGCGCCGGCAACATCGAGGGCAAGCGCGGCATCATCTTCGGTGCGGGTCCGATCGGGCTCCTGACCATGCTCGCCGCGCACCGCGCCAGCTTGGCCGACATCACGGTGGCCGACATCGCGCCGGCGCCGCTCGCCTTTGCGACCAAGCTTGGTGCTTCCCACGTCGAGAACGTGTCGGCCGGCGAGGAGGGCCTAAAGGCGCAGGCTGCTTCGCGTCCCTATGACGTCGCCTTCGAGGTCTCGGGCACGGCTGCGGGACTTGCGAGCGCCATTGGTATCGTCCGGCGCGGCGGTGTGGTGGTGCAGATCGGCAATCTGCCGGGCGGCCAGATCCCGACGCCGTCGAACGCGGTGATGGCGAAGGAGATCGATCTGCGGGGCTCGTTCCGCTTCGGCTTCGAGTTCATGACCGCGGTGGAACTGATCTCCGCCGGCAGCGTCGATGTGCTGTCGCTGGTCACAGCCGAGCGGCCGCTCTCGACCGCACCCGATGCGCTGCGCCTGGCGCTCGACCGCTCGCAGAGCGTCAAGGTCGTGCTGACCGCGAACTGACCTTGGAGCCCCGTTCCGATGGAATCGGAACGGGACTCCAGATTCTTGTATTGACGCGTTTTCTTTACGCGAACCGGTATCCACTTCGCTCGAAAACGCTTTAGGAGAACGCGCATGATGCTCGAGGGATGGCGCTGGTACGGACCGGACGATCCGGTCTCGCTTGATGACGTCAGGCAGGCCGGGGCGAGCGACATCGTCTCGGCGCTGCATCAGGTGCCGATCGGCGAAGCCTGGACGCGCAAGGCGGTCGAGGAGCGCAAGAATTTCATTGAGAACGGCCAGCCCGGCCGTTCGCAACTGACCTGGTCGGTGGTGGAATCGATTCCGATCCCTGACGACGTCAAGCGCCTCGGGGGCAAGGCGACCAAATCCATCGAGGCGTGGATCGCCAGCCTGGAGGCGGTTGCCGCCAGCGGCATCAAGATCATTTGCTACAACTTCATGCCTGTGGTGGACTGGTGCCGCACCGATCTCGAATGGGAGCTGCCGAACGGCGCCCGCGCCATGCGCTTCGACCAAGACCGGTTTGCGGCGTTCGAGCTGCATATCCTGAAGCGGCCGGCGGCCGCTCAGGAATACTCGCCTGGGCAGAAGGCGCGGGCGAAAGCGCTGTTCGAGAAGATGAGCCAGGCCGACATCGACTATCTCATCATGGTGATAGCCAGCGCGCTGCCGGGCTCGACCACCGAGCCGATGACCATTCCGCAATTCCGCGACCGGCTCGAGACCTATCGCGACCTCACGCCAAAGATCCTGCGGCAGCATCTCGCCGAATTCCTGGCGCGCGTGGCGCCGGTCGCCGAGCAGCTCGGCGTCTCGCTGACCCTGCACCCCGACGATCCGCCGCGCCCGCTGTTCGGGCTGCCGCGAATTGCTTCGACTGCCGACGACTATCAGGCGCTGTTCGATGCCGTGCCGTCGAAGGCGAACGGCATCTGCCTGTGCACGGGCTCGCTCGGCGTCCGCGCGGAGAACAATCTGCCAGAGATGGCCGAACGGTTTGGCCCGCGCATCGCCTTTGCGCATCTGCGCGCGACCAAGCGCGAGGCTGACGGCCTGTCGTTCTACGAGTCCGATCATCTCGACGGCGACGTCGACATGGTCGCCGTGCTCAAGGCGCTCTTGAAGGAGAACGCGCGGCGCGCGCCGGACAAGCGGATCGTGTTCCGGCCCGATCACGGCCACCGCATGCTCGACGATCTCGCCGCCACCAAGCGCACCAATCCGGGCTACACCGCGATCGGCCGCCTGCGTGGCCTCGCCGAGCTGCGTGGCGCGATCCGCGCCATCGAGCATCGATAGGACCTGATACGGTGGATGCTGCTTTGCCTCTTCCCGTAAGCGGCAAGACAGCCGCGCCATTCTAAGATGTCGTCATGTCCGGGCTTGTCCCGCCTGCGCGGCCGAAGCCGCTTCGGCGAGGCGAAGGCCCGGGCATCCACGTTCTTGGTGAAGACGTGGATGGCCGGGACAAGTGTTTAGTCCGGAGACATGGCTGACACCTGTTCGGACACATCACTGACAGGTTGGTCGTTGGTCAAGTCGATCGATGCGACCTGCCAGCTGGCGAAGAAGATTCCGTAATGGCCGTCGCGGTCCAGCGGGCGGATCGCGAGATGTTCGCGTGCGAAGGCCTGGGGAACCTTCCAAAATCGTCCCTTGAAAGAGATATAGGGTCTGGTCGATGAGACCCGGCGCACGATCTCTGTGCTGTCGTATTCGACCTTCGGAATGCGCGCCGGCATGGCACGGGCGCTCGGCCGGAAGCGATCGGCGGGGACGTGCATATCGATGCCTTGGTGGGGGCGCTCCAGATTGTAGACCGGTCGCCAGGCGTCGAAGGCGCGCTGGACTTCCGCGAGGGTACGGAAGCGACGCATGGCAAAAACCTCGGCCTTCAGGGTGCGATGGAAGCGTTCGTTCTTGCCGCGGGCCTGCGGGTGACATGGCCTGGCGTGCACCACCCTGACGCCGAGCTTGAGCAGCCACACCTTCAGTCCGGTCCAACGAACGCCGGACGTATCGCCCCAAGGTGAGCCGTTATCGGTGTAGAAGGCCTCCGGCAGGCCATAGCAGCGGAACGTCGCCGTCAGGTGATCCTGCACGGTGAGACGCTGCTCGTCGGCGCAGGCCTTCAGGCACAAGACATAGCGCGAGTGATCGTCGACGACGGTCAGCGGATGGCACCGTGTCCCGTTGGCGAGCGGCAGGTGGCCCTTGAAGTCCATCTGCCACAGCAGATTGGGAGCTTCCTTCTCGAAGCGGTGCCCCGGATTGGGTGGCGCAGTCTCACTCGGTGTGACCCGGCCGTTCCGGCACAGGATCCGGTGCACCGTTGACGGCACCGGCACCGTCTGGCCATCCCGCTTCAGGCAATGGGCGATCTTGCGTGCGCCCCAGGCGGGATGCTTGTCCCGCACAGCCAGAACCTGTGCCTCGACCGCAGCCTTGCTGCGCTTGGGCATCGCATGCGGGCACCGGGAACGGTCGGCCAGCTCCCGATCGCCAGCCTGCCAGCGCCGCAACCACTTGTAACCGACATCAGGACTGATGTTGAACCGACGGCAGAGCTCGCGCCGGTTGACGCCTTCCTGCAAAGCCAGCCGCACGAACTCGTGGCGCTGATCCATTGCTGACACCTCACTCCAAGGCATGGACGGCCTCCCGAATCGGACCAATCCAGCCAATGTTGATGTGTCAGCTATGTCTCCGAACACCCGTCAGTGATCTGTCCGGGCTAAACAACAAGCCCGGCCATGACGATGTGGCAGCTTCCATGTCCCAAGCGCTAGCCCGATGCGACTAGTCGGCTGCAAGCTGGGAGCGCCGTTACGCCAATACTCGCGGAGATTGTCTTCGGTTCCTGGGTGTGCCACAGTGGCTGCATTGGATTTTGACTGACGCATTGCAGCCATAGGCCATTTATAGGAGCTGAGCATGAGCTTCCTGGTCGAGCGCCCGCCCGAGCAATATGATCGGGCCGCCTTCTCCGGTTTCAACACATCGAACACTTTCAATCTCGGCACTGCGCGCGCGATGATGTGGATGTCGCAGCTCGCCTACGAGACGCACGTCCCCGCGACCATCGACGCCGTTTCCAAGCTTCTGCAACTCTCCGCGGTGAGTGTGCTGAGCAAGCCGGCGGTCGCGGCGCTGCCGATGACGGATACGCGGGGGCGTCATCGCCAGGAAGGACGATGCGACCATCGTGGCCTTCGCGGGCACCGATCCGCTGCATCTTCTGAACTGGGTCAGCGACTTCACGCTGGGCCGGCCGCATGCCGCCGTGCATCAGGGCTTCCAGGATGCGGCGGCCGCGGTCTGGAATGACGTCAAGGACGCGCTCGCGGCCGCGCTCAAGGCTGGTTCGCCGATCTTCATCACCGGACACAGCCTGGGCGCCGCGATCGCGGTGGTCACCGCGGATCTCGCGCGCCGGGAGCTTCAGCTCGGCAATGCGCAGGTCTACCTGTTCGGCTGTCCGCGCGTCGGCCGCGCCGACTTCGTCGCGCCCTACAACATCACCTTCGGAGCGACGACCTACCGTCTGGTGCACGGCGAGGACATCGTCCCCACCGTGCCTCCGCCGCTGCTCGGATTCCACCATGTCGGCGGCTATCTGGGCTGCGCGTCCGGTGCAAGATTCGGCGCCGGCCCGACACAGATCGCGTTCGGATCGGATGAGCCGATGGCGGACGCCGGGCTCGGCGCGCGGCTCCGCGGGCTCTTCGTGGGCTTCTCGCAGAATGCGCGGGACGATACGCTCGGCGAGCTCACGTTGGCCTTGCCGCCCGGGATCGGCGATCATCTGCCGGATCGTTACTGCGCCGCGCTGACCCCGGCGCGGTAACGGGCGGCACGCGGCGCCGAAGGGCCGGTGAGGGTAGCCCCGCGCTCGGTGTCATCGCCCGACTTGATCGGGCGATCCAGTATTCCAGAGACGGTGGTGAGTCCTCGATAGGCCGCAGCGTGCTGGATTCCCCGCCGGAGCCTGTCATCGGGCTCGCCAAAGGCGAGACCCGGTGGCGGGGAATGACAGTGGTGTGTGCGGAGACCGGCTTCGTCTGCCGCGCCGAGCCCTTACCGCATCATCACGCCTTCGCTTCCAGCCACGCCAGGATCATCTCCACGATCTGTGTCCGGCTCTTTGCCAGCAATCTGGGCTCACTGAGGTCGCGGTCGAACAGGGCGCCGAAAGTGTAGCGGTTGGCGACGCGGAAGAAGCAGTAGGAGGAGATGGCGAGGTGCAGGTCGATGGCGTCGACGTCGTCGCGGAAGACGCCTTCGCCGCGGCCGCGTGCAAGAATGCCGTCGAGGGTCGCGATCACGCTGGCATTGAGCTGGCGCAATTGCAGGTTCTGCTTCAGGTGCTTGCCGTGGTGGATGTTCTCGATCGAGACGAGGCGGATGAAGTTCGGGTTGCGCTCGTCATGGTCGAAGGTGGATTCGATCAGCCGGCGCAATCCCTCGCGCGCGTCGCAGCTCTCGATGTCGAGCTGATCCTCCAGCGCGCGGATGCTGCGATAGGCCTCCTCCAGCACGGCGAGATAGAGCTGCTCCTTGCCGCCGAAATAGTAATAGATCATCCGCTTCGACGTGCGCGTGCGCGCCGCGATGGCGTCGACGCGGGCGCCCGAATAGCCTTCCGAGGCGAATTCGGCCATCGCCACTTCGAGGATATCGCGCTTGGTGCGTTCGGGGTCGTTGGTGCGCTTCGATGGGGGCGGCATGCGCTCGAGCATTGCTGTTTCTCCCGCCAGTTTCCACGGATCACCTCGAAGGTGAAGGCAAGTTTCGCCTGCCGGGGCACTGGTCCAACGCATATTGCACAAACGCACCAGTTTGTACATTGAAGCAGAGGACTATTAATGCGGCGCGATGCGATGTGTTGTTCGCGGTCGCCTCTCTTGATCTCATCATCTCCGAGATCTGGGCCGACGCGGTACTAACGGCAAACACCGATCGTAAGCCCCGATACAGACCTCTCGTCAAACGCGCAGCCGATAGCAGGTTGTCTTGCGCGCGGGAATTACAACTCCTCCAAATCTGGGGATTGACCTTCCGCAGCTGTCGCATCGTCTTGCGACTCTAGATGCCTTCTACTGGCTCACGCGTCGCGCATTGCTTATTGGCCCAACGCGAACTTGCGGGTCGTTCGTCTCGTCACGATCGAGGCGGCCTCGGGAACGGGTGTTGGGGAGACGACGTTGAACGAGTTGAATTTGCCGCGCGCAGCGGCGCTGTCCGTTGCATGTGTTTCGATCGTACTCGCCGCGCATCCGGCCGAGGCCCAACAGTCCCAGCAATCCGCCCCGCGCGGCGTTGCCGCGGCAAGCCAGGATCTGCCTCCCGTCACCGTGCAGTCGGCACAGCGCCGGCATGCATCCACCCCCGGCCAGCGCAAGCCGTCGCAGGCATCGCGCGCCGCTTCGTCGCGGCGGGCGGCAAGCCGCGACAATTTGACGGCGCCCGCCGTTCCTTCGCTCGGTGCGCAACGGTCGGGGCTGCCCGCGTCCTTCGCGGGCGGACAAGTCGCGCGCGGGGCCCAGCTCGGCCTGCTCGGCAATAGGGATTACATGGCGACGCCGTTCAGCGTCACCAGCTACACGGAGCAGACCATCAGGGATCAGCAGGCGACCAGCGTTGCCGAAGTGCTGACCAACAGCGATCCATCGGTCCGCGCCGCCATCGGCAGCAGCAACCGTTATGACGCGATGACCATTCGCGGCTTCCGCGTGGAGAACAGCGAAATCGCTCTGAACGGCCTCTATGGTCTCGTGCCGAACTATCGTGTCAATCCCGCGCCGATCGAGCGCATCGAGCTGTTCAAGGGACCTGCCGCGTTCCTGTTCGGCATGGCCCCGCAAGGCAGCATCGGCGGCAGCGTCAACGTCGTGACCAAGCGTGCCGGCGACGATCCGCTGACGCGATTGACCGCCGGATACATGTCCAATGCCCGTTTCGGCACTGAGCTCGACGTGGCGCGCCGCTATGGCGACCAGAAGGAGTGGGGCGTCCGCTTCAACGGCGCAATGGATGGCGGCAACACCACCATTGATCGGCAGTCGGTGCGCGACGGCGCCGGCTCGCTCGGCGTCGACTACCGCGGCGAGCGGTTCAGGTGGTCGGCCGACATCATCTATCAGGATGACTGGATGCGGGCAGCGGCGCGCGGCTACACGCCGGTTGCCGGCATCGCCGTCCCCGCCGCTCCGGATCCCCGGATCAATCTCGCGCAGCCCTTCGACTATGCGCGTGCCACCAGCCTCACGGGGCTGACGCGCGCCGAATACGACCTGACCTCGGACATCACGGTGTTCGGTGCTATCGGCGGCAATCGCTTCGGCTTCGACAAGCAAGAGGCGCCGGGAGCGACCATTCTCAACACCGCAGGCGACGCGTCGTCGACGTCGCGATTCCAGACGGGAAAATCGGAAGCCGCATCCGGCGAAGCCGGCGTGCGGGCTCGCTTCGACACCGGTCCGGTCGCCCACGAAGTCGTCGTCAACGGCAGCTCGCTGCAGCGGACCGACTGGCTCGGACAGACCAACTACGCGAACTATCTCACCAATATCTACACGCCGACCTTGCTGGCGGGGCCGGGCGTGCAACTATCGTCCGTCCCGG
The DNA here is from genome assembly GCF_029714425.1 of Bradyrhizobium sp. CB2312. Lineage (NCBI taxonomy): Bacteria > Pseudomonadati > Pseudomonadota > Alphaproteobacteria > Hyphomicrobiales > Nitrobacteraceae > Bradyrhizobium > Bradyrhizobium sp. CB2312. The sequence goes on from NZ_CP121668.1 coordinate 2,097,770, forward strand.
AAGGTAAATCGGGCTCGCTCACGCTGCAAAGCGTCGGTGTCGCCGACACTCTCTCGGTCATGAACGGCCAGCTGCAGCTGACCGTCGGTGCGCGTCAGCAGAAGGTGGTGTCGAGCAGCTTCGACACGGTGAGCGGCCTCGAGACTGCGCATTATGACCAGAGCGCGACCTCGCCTTCGGTCGCGCTGCTGGTCAGGCCGATTCAGCAGCTCTCACTCTACGCCAGCTATATCGAGGGTCTCACCCCCGGGCCGACGCCGCCGACCGGGGCCGCCAACCCGAACCAGGTGTTCGCGCCGTTCAAGACGCGGCAATATGAAGTCGGCACCAAGCTCGATCTCGGCGGCTTCGGTGCGAGCCTTGCCGCGTTCCAGATCAACCTGCCCGCCGGCGTCACCGACCCCGTGACGAAGATCTTCAGTCTCGACGGCGAGCAGCGTCACCGCGGCGTCGAGTTGAACATGTTCGGTGCGGTCGCGCCCGGCGTTCGCGTGCTTGGCGGCGCGACGTTCGTCGACGCACGTCTGACCAGCACGGCGGGCCACGTCAACGACGGCCATCATGCCGTCGGCGCGCCCGATCTTCAGGGGAATCTCGGCGTCGAGTGGGATACGCCGTTCCTGCCGGGGCTGACGGCAACCGCGCGCACGATCTACACCAACCGCGCCTATGTCAGCGCCGATAATGTCCAGTCGGTGCCGGGCTGGATGACCTTCGACATCGGCGCGCGCTACGCGACGAGGCTTGCGGGACGGCCGACCACCTTCCGTGCCAGCGTCACCAACCTGTTCGACAAGCGCTACTGGATTGCCAATCCCACGGGCTATGTCATCAGCGGCATGCCGCGCACGGTATGGCTCTCGATGACGGTGGATTTCTGAGGGCCCGAGCTCGCCGTCAGAACTGCACCTCGCCGGGAATGTCGTCCGCGCTGAGACCCACGGCCTCAAAACCCTTCAGCATCCATTCGCGGGTCTGGCCCAGCGAGCGGTTGTAGTCGGCCCAGGCGCTGAGGAAGTCCTTGTAGCGCCGGTCGGCTTCGGCGCGGATGCCCATGTTGGTCGGCAGCGTCAGGAGCGGCCGTGGCACCGCGAGTTCGCCGAGCGTCGGGTTCTTCTTCAAGGTCGCGACCGAGAGCACCGCCAGCGAGATGTTGCAGTCGGCGCGTCCGGTGGCAACCGCAAGGATCGCCTCGTTGCGTTCCTTGAAGCCGAGGATGTTCGCCTTCGGGCAATAGCGCCGCGCGATGGTCTCATGGGTCGAGCCGATGTCGACGGCGATCTTGACCTCGGGCTTGTTGAGCTCCGCCCAGGTCTGCGGCTTGGCAAAGCCCTTCTTGGTGATGACGGTGAAGGAGTGCACCAGGATCGGCGTGGAGAAGTCGATGACCAGCGAGCGCTCCGGCGTCGGATTCACCGCGAAGGCAAGGTCGATCTTGTCGGCCTGCAGATCGAGGATCTGGTTGCCCCAGGTCGATTCCAGCGTCTCGACCTTGGCCCCTAACTTGGCGGCGATGTCGTTCGCCATCTCGATGCAGGCGCCCGACCATTGATTGGTGGTGAGGTCCTTGTGGAAGTAGGGATCCTGGCCGGCGATGACGGCGATCCGCAGCACGCCGCTCTTCTTGATCCGTTCGAGCGTCGAGGCGGGCGCGGTGTCGGCCCTGGCCGATCCGGCCCCGGCGATCGCGGCGCCGGCGAGGGCGACGGTGGTGAGTGCGTCCCTGCGATTCATGGCAGTCTCCTGGGCAGTCGCTTCTGCTGAACGTTCAAACCCGGCGTCTGGACTATTTCTGTATTCAGTTTAAAATGCAAGACGGTATTTTGAATTGGATGGGATAGCCAACCACGTGCGTGCCCTCTTCGTCGACGCCAACGACACCCTTGCCGCGGTGACTGAAAAGCTGCTGCGTGCCGACAATCTCCCGGTCGCCATCAACCGCAATCCCGCGATCACGCCCGACGACCTGCCGCGCCTGCTTGATGGCGCCGAGATCATGATCGTCGATCATACCGCGGTGCCGACGGCGATTGCCGCCAAATGTGCCGGCCTGAAGCACGTCGTCTTCCTCGGCACCGGCGCGCGCAGCTACATGAATCCGGAAGAGCTTGGCCAGCACGGCATCTCGGTTCACACCATCAAGGGCTATGGCGACACCGCGGTCGCCGAATGCGCGATCGCTCTGATGTGGGCCTCGGCGAAGAGCTTTGGCGAGATGGATCGAGGCATGCGCGAGGGCAATTGGCTGCGCCGCGATGCGGTGCAGCTCACCGGAAAGACGCTCGGCCTGATCGGCTTTGGCGGCATCGCCGCGGAAGCCGCACGGATGGCGGCGGGCTGCGGCATGAAGGTGATCGCCTGGAACAGGTCGCCGAAGACGCATCCGGGCGTCGAATTCGTCTCGCTGGAGAAGCTGCTCGCCGAAAGCCATGTCGTCTCGCTGCACCTGCTGCTCAACGACGAGACCAAGGGGTTCCTGTCGCGCGAGCGCATTGCGATGATGCGCCCGGGGAGCATCCTGATCAACACCGCGCGCGGCGCCGTGGTCGACGAGGACGCGATGCTGGATGGCTTGCGCTCCGGCCACATCGCCCATGCCGGCCTCGACGTCTTCACCGTCGAGCCGCTGCCGGCGGGCCATCCGCTGACGAAGCTGCCGAACGTGACGCTGTCGGCGCATTCGGCGTTCCGTACCCCCGAGGCGAGCGACAATCTGATCGGCGCGGCGCTCGATCATTGCCGCCGCATCATCGCGGGCGGCCGGTAGTGCAATCATCGAAGCCGGGCATGATGCCTGCGCAGGAGAGGAGAGGCCTTTCGATCTTGCGCGCTCTGCCCGCCTGTCCTACCCACCTCCGAACGAGATTTGCGCCAATATTTGCGCACGGCGCCGCACGCAGCGCCAGAGCCAGCAGGGAGCCGTCATGACCATTCGCAACACCCGCACCGGGGGCCAGATCCTGATCGATCAGCTCGTCGCCCAAGGCGTCGAGCGCGTCACCTGCGTGCCGGGCGAGAGCTATCTGGCCGCGCTCGATGCGCTGCATGACAGCCCGATCGACGTCGTGATCTGCCGCGCCGAAGGCGGCGCTGCGATGATGGCGGAAGCCTATGGCAAGCTCACCGGACGGCCCGGCGTTTGCTTCGTCACGCGCGGCCCCGGCGCGACCAATGCCAGCCACGGCGTCCACATCGCGATGCAGGATTCGACGCCGATGATCCTGTTCGTCGGCCAGGTCGATACCGGCATGCGCGAGCGCGAGGCGTTCCAGGAGCTCGACTACAAGGCGGTGTTCGGCTCCATGGCGAAATGGGCGGTCGAGATCGACCGCCCCGACCGCATCCCCGAGCTGGTCGCGCGCGCCTTCCGCGTCGCGATGCAGGGCCGCCCCGGTCCCGTCGTGATCGCGCTGCCGGAGAACATGCTGACCGAAACCGCCGCCGTTGCCGATGCCATGCGCATCGAGCCGGCCGTGAGCTGGCCGGCGCCATCAGATCTCGAGCGCGTCGGCGCGATGCTCGCGAGCGCCAAGGCGCCGCTCGTCATCCTCGGCGGCTCGCGCTGGACCGATGAAGCGACCAAGAGCATCGCGCGCTTTGCCGAGCGGTTCGACCTTCCGGTCGCGACCTCGTTCCGCCGGGCCTCGCTGATCGATGCCGACCATTCGCATTATGCCGGCGATCTCGGCATCGGGCCGAGCCCGGGCCTGAAGGCGCGCATCGACAACGCCGACGTCGTTCTGCTGATCGGCGGCCGCATGTCGGAGATGCCGTCCTCGTCCTACACGCTGCTCGAGATTCCGACCCCGCAGCAGAAGCTGATCCATGTGCATCCGGGCTCGGAAGAGCTCGGCCGCGTCTATCAGCCGGCGCTGGCGATCCAGGCGACCCCCGCCGCCTTCGCTGCCGCCGTCGAGACGCTGAAGCCGTCAGGCGCGGTGGCCTGGAAGGGCGAGGCGGCGAAGGCGCACGCCGATTACCTCGCCTGGACCGACAAGGCGCGCGAGCTGCCGGGCACGTTCCAGTACGGCCAGGTCATGACCTGGCTGCGCGACCGGCTGCCGAAGGACGCGATCGTCTGCAACGGCGCCGGCAACTATGCCGGCTGGATCCATCGCCATCACCGCTTCCACAGCTTCGCCGCCCAGCTCGCGCCGACCTCGGGCTCCATGGGCTACGGCGTGCCCGCGGGCGTGCTGGCCAAGCGTCAATATCCGGATCGCGTCGTCGTCGCGTTTGCCGGCGACGGCTGCTTCCTGATGAACGGGCAGGAATTCGCGACCGCCGTGCAGTACGACGCGCCGCTGATCGTGATCGTCGTCGACAATTCGCAATACGGCACCATCCGCATGCACCAGGAGCGCGACTATCCCGGGCGCGTCGTCGGCACCCAGCTGAAGAACCCCGACTTCGCGATGTATGCGAAGGCGTTCGGCGGCCATGGCGAGCGGGTCGAGCGCACCGAAGAATTCGCGCCGGCGTTCGAGCGGGCGCTGGCCTCGGGCAAGCCGGCGATCCTCCACTGCATCATCGATCCGCGCGCGATCTCGGTCGGCAAGGATTTCACGCCCGCGGTGAAGGCGTAGGCGATGGCGGCGGACCGCCACGTCGCGATCATCGGCGCCGGCGCGGTCGGCGTGATCAGCGCCATCGAGGCGCTGCGCGAGGGCCATCGCGTCACGCTGATCGATCCGGGCGAGCCCGGCGGCGAGCAGGCGGCGAGCTACGGCAATGCCGGCTGGCTCTCCTCGCATTCGGTGATCCCGCCGGCGGAGCCGGGCGTCTGGAAGAAGGTGCCGGGCTATCTGATGGATCCGCTCGGCCCGCTCGCGATCCGCTGGTCTTACTTGCCGAAGGCCTTGCCTTGGCTGATCAAGTATTTGTTGTCAGGCTGGACCGAGGCGCGGGTCGAGAAGACGGCCTTCGCACTGCGTGATCTCCTCAAGGACGCGCCGCTGCTGCACCGGAAGCTCGCCGAAGAAGCCGGTGTGCCTGAGCTGGTCGAGCGCAACGGCGTGATGCACATCTTCCCCTCGCGCGGCAATTTCGACAACGATCTCGGCTGGCGTCTGCGCAAGAAGGTCGGCGTCGAATGGATGGAGCTCAATGCCGACGAGATGCGCCAGCGCGAGCCGGACCTGCATCCGCGCTATACCTTTGGCGTCGTGGTGGAGGAAGCCGGCCGCTGCCGCGATCCCGGCGCTTATGTTGCGGCGCTTGCCAATCATGCGATCGCCAGTGGTGCGAAGCAGGTGCGGGCCAAGGCGACCGGTCTGAAGCTCTCCGGCAACAAGCTCGTCGCCGTCATCACCGAGACCGGTGAGGTTCCTTGCGATGCTGCCGTCGTCGCGGCCGGCGCGCGGTCAAAACAGCTCACCGCATCGGTCGGCGATCCCCTGCCGCTCGAGACCGAGCGCGGCTATCACGTCATGATCGAGAATCCGGAGTCAGGTCCCCGCAGCTCGATGATGGCATCCGACGCCAAGATGGTGGTGAACTGGACCAACAAGGGTCTGCGCGCCGCCGGCACGGTCGAAATCGCGGGCCTCGAGGCTGCGCCGAACTGGAAGCGCGCCGAGATCCTGCGCGACCATCTCCTCAGCATGTTCCCGAAGCTGCCGAAGGACATTCCGTCCTCGCGCATCAAGACCTGGTTCGGCCATCGCCCGAGCATGCCCGACGGACTACCCTGCATCGGCCATGCGCGCGCCTCGCGCGACATCGTCTACGCCTTCGGCCACGGCCATGTCGGCCTGGTCGGCTCGGCCCGCACCGGCCGTCTCGTCGCCCAGCTTCTGAGCGGCAAGACGCCTGAGATTCCGCTGGCGCCGTTTTCGCCCGCTCGCTTCCTCTGAGGTCGCATCATGACCAGTCCAGCCAACGCATCTTCCCGCATCGCCCGTGGCGGCAAGGCGATCTACGGCGCACCGCTCGGCATCCTGATGCTGGAAGCACGCTTTCCGCGCATTCCCGGCGACATGGGCAACGGCACGACCTGGCCATTCCCGGTGCTCTATCGTGTGGTGAGTGGCGCCTCGCCGGAGAAGGTGGTGCTGAAGGGCGCCGCCGGCCTGTTGCCTGACTTCATCGACGCGGCGAAGGACCTGGTTCGGCTCGGCGCCGAGGCCATCACCACCAATTGCGGCTTCCTCTCGCTGTTCCAGAAGGAGATCGCGGCCGCCGTCGGCGTGCCGGTCGCGACCTCGTCGCTGATGCAGGTGCCATGGGTGCAGGCGACGCTGCCGCCGGGCAAGCGCGTCGGCCTCGTCACGGTGTCGGGCTCGACCCTGACGCCGGCCCATCTCGAAGGCGCCGGCGTGCCGCTCGACACGCCGCTGGTCGGCACCGAGCACGGCAAGGAATTCTTCCGCGTCCTGATCAAGGCCGAGAAGGACGACATGGACATCGCCCAGGCCGAGCGGGACGTGGTCGAGGCGGGCAAGGAGCTCGTCGCCAAAAACCCCGATGTCGGCGCGATCGTGCTCGAATGCACCAACATGCCGCCCTATGCGGCGGCATTGCAGGCCGAGGTGGGGCTGCCCGTCTACGACATCTATTCCATGATCACCTGGTTTCATGCTGGGCTGCGCCCGCGCGCCTTTGCCTGATTCTTGCTGTCGTAAAGGTCTGAACAGGCCTCGCTAACGAGTCGTTTGGATTGCCACGGTCCGCTCGGCCCCGGTATATTTGGATCGTGTTCGGGCTTGAATGCAGTTGATGATGAGCAACGCGGAACTGACTTCCGATAGTATCGTCGATCGCGTCTATGAGCAGCTCAAGGCGATGGCCGTGAGCTATGAGTTCAAGCCGGGCGAGCGGCTCAACGAGGGTGAGCTGGCAAAGCGCCTCGGCGTCAGCCGCACGCCGCTGCGTGAAGCGCTCAACCGGCTCAACACCGAAGGCTTCCTGCGCTTCACGCCCGGCAAGGGTTTCTTCTGCCGCGAGCTCGACGCGCACGAGATCTTCGACCTCTACGAGCTGCGCAAGTCGATCGAGGTCGCCGCGGTCCGCCTCGCCGTCAAGCGCGCGAAGGACGAGGACATCGACGCGCTCCTGAAATTCCTCGGGGCCACCGGTCCCGATCCCGGCGAGCGCACCTCGGTGGAGCTGGTCGAGCTCGATGAGACCTTCCACGAACGGCTGATGGCGATGTCCAACAATGCCGAGATGCTGCGCGTCCTGCGCAACGTCAACGCCCGCATCCGCTTCGTGCGCTGGATCGACATGGACCGCGTCAACCGCTCGAACACCCAGGCCGAGCATCGCGCGGTCGTCGAAGGGTTGAAGGCGCGCAATGAGGAAGCCTGCGTCTCCGTGCTGGAAAAGCACATCGACCGCCGCCTCGACCGCATCACCTCCGCGATCAAGGAAGGCTACGCGCAGATCTATATGCCGGCCACGGCGAGATCAGCGGCGAATTGAGGTTCTTCCTTTCTTCCTTCTCCCCTTGTGGGAGAAGGTGGCGCGAAGCGCCGGATGAGGGGTATCTCTCCGCGCGTATGGATGCATATGAGTGCGGCGAAAAAGACCCCTCACCCAAGTGAGTATTTGTCGACCCGCGGCGATGCCCTCTCCCACAAGGGGCGAGGGCGCAGCAATGCGCAGCTATACAATCCCTCGATATCTGCTCATGCCAGACGGTCAGAGCTTTCGTGTCGGAACATCGCTAGCGTGCTGCTCGAAATTCACGGAGAACACGCGGTGCACAGCCCTCAACTTAGTCCCGAAGCTCGCGCTGGCGACGACTGGCCGTCCGAGCTCTATCGCATCCTGAAGGCCGCCGATGTCCGGCAGATGTCCTATGTGCCGGATGCCGGCCACAGCCAGCTCATCCGCCTGTTCTCGGCCGACCGCGACGTCACCACCAATGTGCTGACGACGGAGGAGGAGGGCATCGCGATTGCCGCGGGCGCCTGGCTTGGCGGGCAGCGCAGCGTGCTGCTGATGCAATCGAGTGGTGTCGGCAATTGCATCAACATGCTGTCGCTGTCGGCGATCGGTCGCTTCCCGCTCTTGATGCTGGTGACGATGCGCGGCGAATGGGCCGAGTTCAATCCCTGGCAGGTGCCGATGAGCCGGGCGACACAGCCGTCGCTGGAGGCGATCGGCCTGAAGGTGATGCGCGCAGAGACGGCGGAAGACCTGGTCGAGACCGTCGAATCCGCAGCCTCGCTCGCCTACGAGTCCGACCAGCAGATCGCGGTCCTGATCGGGCAGCGCCTGATCGGCAAGAAGAAGTGGTGATCTCGATGTCCGTTCCGTCTCAGCTCGACCGCCGCGCTGCCGTCGCGGCACTTCTCAAGGATCGCAAGAATACGCTGGTGGTCTCTGGCCTCGGCTCGCCGACCTACGATCTGCATGCGACCGGCGACCGCGACGACAATTTTTATCTCTGGGGCGCCATGGGCGGCGCCGCGCTGATCGGGCTTGGTCTCGCGCAGGCGCAGCCTTCCAAACGCGTCCTCGCTCTCACCGGCGACGGCGAGCAGCTGATGGGCCTCGGCGGCATCGCCACCATCGGCGTCGCGCGTCCAAAGAATCTCGACATCGTCGTGATCGACAACCAGCATTTTGGCGAGACCGGGATGCAGGCCAGCCACACCGGCCGCGGCGTCGATCTGACGGCGATCGCCACGGCCTGCGGCTTCGCCGCGACCGGAACCGTGCGGACGCTCGAGGAGGTAGAGCACCTCGCCATGCAAATCGCCACACCGGCCGCGGGCCCGCGGCTTTTTGTCATCAAGGTCAAGGCCGAAAATCCACCGCGCTCGCTGCCCTCGCGCGATGCCGTCTTTATCAAGAACCGGTTCCGTGCTCATCTCGGGTTTGCGGCGGCTTGAACCGGAGTCTTATCCGGGATAGCTCGCTGCCTGAGCAGCTATCCTGGAGTAAGACCATGAAACTATCCGGCAAGGTCGCCGCCATCACCGGCGCAGCACGCGGCATCGGCAAGGCCTGCGCGAAGCGATTCCTCGACGACGGCGTCAAGGTCGTCATCTCGGATGTCGATGCCGATGGTCTGGCCAAGACGGCCGCCGAACTCGGGCGGCCGGCCGCCTTGCGGACTGTCGTGGGTAATGTCGCCAAGCGCGCCGACGTGGACCAGCTCGTCGCCACTGCCGTGAAGGAATTCGGCCGGCTCGACATCATGGTCAACAATGCCGGCGTCGCCCGCAACCGTGACATCCTGGAGATCTCCGAAGCGGAATTCGACGAAATCATCGGCATCAACTTGAAGGGCGCGTTCTTCGGTGTGCAGGCGGCCGCCAAGCAGATGATTGCGCAGGGCGGCGGTGGCGTCATCATCAACATGTCCTCGGTGAACGCGCTGCTGGCGATCCCGGCGCTGGCGACCTACGCCATGTCCAAGGGCGGCATGAAGCAGCTCACGTCGGTCGCTGCCGTCGCGCTCGCCCCGCACAACATCCGCGTCGTGGCGGTCGGGCCGGGGACGATTTTGACCGACATGGTGGCGTCGTCCATCTACACCTCGGAGGAGGCCCGCAAGACCGTGATGTCACGCACGCCGGCCGGTCGTGGCGGCGAGCCAAGCGAGGTCGCCTCCGTCGTCGCGTTTCTCGCGAGCGACGATGCGTCCTACATCACCGGACAGACCATCTATCCGGATGGCGGCCGGCTGATCCTGAACTACACGGTGCCGGTGAAGGACAAGTAGGGCCTAAAGCATGATCCGGAAAAGTGCGCAGCGGTTTTCCCTCGCGACAAAAGCGCGTTTGCGCGGAGATCATGCGCAAACAACAAGCTAAAGCGCGATGACGATTCATCCTGATCTCATCGCGCTCTAAGACTTCACCGCGCCCGACGTCATGCCGTCGATGAACTGGCGCTGCAGCAGGACGAAGATCACGACGATCGGCAATACGATCGTCACGGCCGCGGCGAGCATCTCGCCCCAGTCGGTCGAATACTGGCCGGTGAGATTGTAGAAGCGGACGATCGCCGTGACGTTGCTGTCGTTCTGCAGGAACGTCACGGCAATGACGAACTCGTTCCAGGCGTTCAATCCGACGATGATGGCGACCGTGAGCAGTCCCGGCCGCATCATCGGCAGGATCACGTGGAAGAAGGTCTGCCACGGCTTTGCGCCATCGACTTGTGCCGCTTCCTCCAGCGCGACGGGAATAGCCAGCGCATAGGTACGCAAGAGGAAGATCGCGAAGGGCGAGAACATCGCGGTGTAGATCAGTGCCACGGCGGGAATCGAATTGACGAGGCCGAGCTTCGCGAAGATGAAATAGAGCGGGTAGAGGTAGAGCTGCACTGGGACGGTGATCGTGGCCATGAAGTAGAAGGTGATGAAGCGCCAGAACTTGCCCTTCTGCCGTGCCAGAACGTAGGCGCAGGGCGTCGCGGTGACGCAGACCATCACGATGGTCAGGATCGCGACCTCGGCGCTGTGCAGCAGGCTCGGCCCAAGCTGGGCGTTGCGCCAGGCCGAGGAAAAATTCTCCCAGTGCAGTTGGGACGGCAGCGCCAGTGGATTGCTGCCGATCTCGACCGTCGTCTTCAGCGCGTTCATCACGGCGAGCACGATCGGCAGCAGAGAGCTGAACGACGCGACGCCGATCAGCCCGAGGGCGAACGTCCTGCTCCAGCGATCTCCGATCATGTCGATTGCGCGTCGTCGGTGATCTGGAGCCAGAGATAGATGGCGGTGGCGCACAGGCCAAACAGGCTCATGACGCAAGCTGCCGCCGCGGCCTGGCCGACGTCGCCCTCGAAGAAGGCGTGGCGGTAGGCAAACGTCGCCAGCACCTCGCTGCCATAGGCGGGGCCGCCACGGGTGACGATGAAGATGAACTCGAACACCTGGAACGACCAGATCACGGTGAGAATGAGCATGAGTGTCAGCGTGGGGCGAATGCCCGGCAGCAGCACGTAGCGGAACAGCGCGAAGAAACCGGCGCCGTCGAGGCGCGCCGCCTCGATCTGGTCGACGCTGATCTGCCGCATCGCCGCCAGGAAGACGACGGCGAGAAAGCCCCACCAGTGCCAGATGTCGACCGCGGCAACCGCGTAGAGCGAACGGTCGGGGTCGGCGAGGGGATCGGAGATCGAAAAGCCGTGCTCGTTCAGCCACGCGACGATTCCGGTCGCCGGGCTGAAGATCATGCCTTGGAAGATGCGCCCGGTCACTGCGACCGCGATGATGCGCGGCAGGAAGATGATCGACTGCACGACGATGCGCGCCTTCGGCGCCATCAGCAGCGCCGCGGCCATCACCAGCGCAAGGCAAACCGGAACGGTAAGGAAGATCGCGGTCCAGATGAAGTTGTTGGTCAGCGCCGACCAGAACACGGGATCGGCGGCCATGTTCTGGAAATTGGCGAGGCCCGCCCAAACCGGCGTCCCGACGCCATCCCAGATGAAGAACGCCGCCGTGAATGTCAGCACGGCGGGCACCAGGATGATGCAGATATTGATCAGCAGCGCCGGGAGCGCGAACAGCCACATCTCGAGATCAGGCCGTCCGTGGCGGCAGCGGCGGCACCTTGCCTTCCCTGGCTTCCTGGCTGAACAGCGTCTGCATCCGCGTCAGGTAGGCATCCGGCGTGATCTTGTTGAGCCAGACCTGCTCGATGCCCTCGATGAGGTAGGAGTTGGTCGCGCCCGGCCAGAACGTCCAGGTGGTGAAGCCGTACTGTCCCTTGCTGAAGGCCTCGTGCAAATTCGCGATGGTCTTCTCGAACAGCGGATAGCCGATACCGCTCAGCATCTCCGGCGGCAGATCCTTGACCGGCAGCGCCCACTTCCCCGGCCAGTCGCGGTTCATCGCTTCGTAGAACTTGCGCGTGAGCATGAACTCGAACACGGCGGCGGCGCCTTCCACGTTCTGCGAGGTTTTCGCGATCGACAGCGTCGCGCCGCAGGCCAGATGCACCAGCGACCCCGTGAAGGCCGAGCCGAGCGTCGGCGTCGGCGCCACGTCCATGACCGTGTCGGGCTTCGACATGCCGTAGGACTTGGTGCCGAACGACCAGGTTCCGCTGAACGCCATCGCGGCCTTGGCATTCACGACCTGGAGGAAGCTTTGCTCAATCGTCAGCGAGAAGTAATTCTTGCCGAAATAGCCCTTGTTGTACCAGGCCTTGGATAGTTCGACGGCCTCGACGAAAGGCGGCGCTGTCCAGGGCAGCTCGCCCGAGAGCGCCTTGCGGACATTGTCAGGGCCCGCGACGTTGTTGAAGAACACCGTCATCAGCCACTCGTTGACGCCCTTCCAGTCGGCATTGCCGGCGCCAAAGGGGATGATGCCCTTGGCGAGCGCGGCGTCTGCGACCTCTTCCATCTCCTTGCGGTTGGTCGGCAGCTTCCAGCCGTTCTGCTTGAACAGCTCCTTGTTGTAGAAGAGATGCATCGACTCGTAGTCGCGCGGCAACGCATAGAGCTTGCCGCCATAGACGCTGGTGTTGAGCAGCGGTGCGAGGAAACGTTCCTTCCACTTGTATTTCCCGGCGAAATCGTCGAGCGGCAGCACCTGGCCGGCATTCGCGATCGCGGTGAGATAGGCGGGGCCTGCGGTCTGCACGATGTCAGGGCCGTTGCCGGCGACGAGGGCGACCTTCAGCAGGTTGTTGACCGCTGCGCCCTTCACTTCGAGCTGGAGCAGATACTTGTCCTGCGAAGCATTGAAGGCCTCGACCAGATCGTTGCGCAGCGCAGCCTGACCGTCGGAATTCGCCTGGCCGAACCAGAACGTCACGACCTTGCGCCCGTCCTGGGCGTACGCACCGCGCGGCAGGCCTGCCGCAAGAGCCGCGGCGGGAATGGAAGCAACGAGCTGGCGTCGGGTCATGGTCATGGCGAAGAACCTCGGTTTCCTCGGGGCACGGTGGCAATTGTTGATTTTGCCTTAGTAATACGTATAACTAGGCGCGATGGCGACGTCAACAACGAGGACGAAGCGGGGGAAAGGGCGCGACGAAGCGGCGCCGTCCCGCCCCACGCAGAAGGATATTGCGCTCGCGGCCGGCGTTTCGCAGGCCGCGGTGTCACTCGTCCTGAACAAGGCTGAGACACCCTCCGTCCCACCGGGGACGCGCACGCGCATCCTCGAAGTCGCGCAAGAGCTGGGCTACCGGCCGAACCATCCGGCGCGCATGCTGCGCAGCGCACGGACCATGACGTTCGCGTGCGTCATTCCTGATATCACCAACCCGTTCTATCCGGGCCTCGTGCGCGGCCTGCAGACCGTTGCGGCGCCGGCTGGCTATGACGTGCTGATCTTCGACACCGACGGGCAGCCCGAGCGCGAGGCGCGCGCGATCGACTGGTTGCTGCAAGGCCGCGCCGACGGCGTCGTTGCGACCTTCTTTCATCTGCGCGTGCCGCAGCTTGCGGTGCTCGCACGCAAGGGCATTCCGCTGGTGCGGCTGGAGAGCCGGCACAAGCCGGACGGGCCGCTCGCGATCGACAGCGTCTATATCGACAACGCGGAAGCCGCCGCAGAGATGACGCGGCTCCTCATTGCGCGCGGGCATCGCCGCATCACCATGATCCAGGCCGAATTCGGCCCGAGCCAGCGCCGCGCGCAGGGCTACGGCGCAGTGATGCGGGAAGCAGGGCTTACCCCCGATTTCATCACCGACAGCGCCTATTCGGAAGAATCCGGCGCGCGCGCGATGAAGCGACTGCTCGAACGCAAGGGCGAGCGCCCGACCGCCGTGTTCGGCGCTAGCGACGTGCTGGCGCTCGGTGCGATGGAAGCGGCGCGCGGCGCGGGGCTGTCCATTCCCAACGATATCGCAATCGCAGGCTTCGACGACATTCCGGTGGCAAAGCTGCTCGGCCTCACCACGGTGCGGCAGCCGGAGTTCGACCTCGGCGCGCTGGCGGCGAGGACGCTGGTGAAGCGGCTCGCGCCGGGCGGACTCGAGGCGCCCGGCAGGAGCCATGAGCTGAAATTCGAGATCATGCAACGCTCGTCGGTCTGACCGGGCGACGCAGATTGAACGCGGGAGTGAACAAGTGACCTCTATTCCTCATGATTACGCGGAGCGCGTCTATGCCGGCGTGCTCGGCAAGCTCATCGGCGTCTATCTCGGCCGGCCCTTCGAGGGCTGGACCTATGAGCGCATCATGCAGGAGCTCGGGTCGATCAACTATTACGTCAACGAGCGCCGCGACGTCGCGCTGCGCTCGCACCATCTGGTCGTCACCGACGACGACGTCTCCGGCACCTTTGCATTTCCGCGCGCGCTCGCCGACAACGGCTATCCGAAGCGCCTGACCGCAAAGCAGATCGGCCAGGCCTGGTTGAACTACATCGTCGAAGAGCGTGCCGTGCTATGGTGGGGCGGCATCGGCAATTCCACCGAACACACCGCTTATCTCCGCCTGAAGTCCGGCATATCAGCGCCGCAGAGCGGCTCGATCGAGCTGAACGGCGCCACGGTGGCCGAGCAGATCGGCGCGCAGATCTTCATCGACGGCTGGGCGATGGTGAGCCCCGGCAATCCCGAGCAGGCCGCCTATCTCGCCGACCAGGCCGGGCGCGTCAGCCATGACGGCGAATCCGTGCATGCCGCAAAACTGCTCGCGGCGATGGAGGCGCAGGCTTTCGTCGAGCGCGACGTGCAGAAGCTGATCGACACGGGCCTTGCCTTCGTGCCGAAAGACGCGTTGATCCGCCGCGTCGTCAACGACGTCCGCGACTGGCATGCCGGTGACAACGGCGACGACTGGGAGCGCACGCGCGCGCTGATCGCCGAGCGTTACGGCTACGACAAATTCCTCGGCAATTGCCATGTCGTGCCGAACCATGCGCTGATCATCCTGGCAACGCTCTACGGCGAGAACAGCTTTCAGGAGGCGATGCGGATCGCCAACACGGCCGGCTGGGACACCGATTGCAACGCCGGCAATGTCGGCTGCCTGTTCGGCATCCGCACCGGCCTTGCCGGCCTCGACGCCGGACCCGATTTCCGGACCCCCATCGCCGACCGTATGTACATCTCGACCGCCGATGGCGGTGCCGCGATCACCGATGCGGTGATCGAGACGCAGTCGCTGGTCGCGGCGGGATTGGCGCTCGCCGGTGCGCCCGCACTCGCGGTTGCCAAGAACGGTGCTCGTTTCAACTTCAATTTCCCGGGCAGCTTGCAGGGCTTCCACGTCAAGAATGGCTCGCCGGCGCGGCTGCACGAGGCCGAGCTCAGCAACGTCGCCGGCCACAGCCGGACCGGCGAGCGCAGCCTTGCGATCGACTTCCGCCGCCTCGCGCCGGGTCGCGTGGCGCGCATCGCCAGCCCGACCTTCTTCGACCGGGAGGTGTTCACGATGCCGACCTATCAGCTGGTCTCCTGTCCGACGCTTTATTCCGGGCAGCGCGTCGAATGTCGGCTGGAGTCGGAGACGGACAGCGGCACGGTCGCCGCGCGCCTCTTCGCCAGCGTCTATGACGAGCGCGACGAGCTGGTACAGATCTATGGCGATGCGCAGGAGCTGACCGGCGGTTGCGAGGCCGTGCTGAGCTGGCAGGTGCCGGAGACGCACGCCTATCCGGTCTTCGAGATCGGCATCGAGATCGAGACGCTCGATCCGCTCGGCGTCGACGGCACGCTGTATCTGGATTACCTGACCTGGGGCGGTGCGGCCGACACGGTGCTGAAGCGGCCGGACAACAATCTCAGCACGATGTGGAAGCACGCCTGGGTCAACAATGTCAGCCAGTTCCAGACTCGCTGGGAAGGCCTGCGCGTCACCAATGGCGACGGTCTCGGCTTCATCTCGCAGGGCTCACGCGACTGGAAGGATTATCGCGTGACCACGGAGATCGCGCCGCTGCTTGCGAATGCCTGGGGCCTCGCCGCGCGCGTGCAGGGCCGCGAGCGCTATTATGCGCTGATGTTCGATCACGCGGAGGGCGGCCGCGTGCGCCTGGTGAAGCGGGTGCATGACGAAGTGGTGCTCGCCAGCGAGCGCTTCGCCTGGGAGCTCGACCGCAAATACAAGGTCGAGCTGCGCGTGTTCGGCACCGGGATCGAGGCCTATGTCGACGGCACGAAGCTGTTCAGCGTGCAGGATGCCGGCGAGCTTCCCTTGATGGGCGGCGCGGTCGCGCTGGTCGTCGACAGCGGATCGATCTCGGCGGAAGAGGTGAGGGTGGCGCCGCTCTAGCGGCGCCTCACTCTGCGGCGATCGTCATCCCGTAACCCAGCCGCTTCGAAATCCCACCGGCGCAGTCGCGCAGCGCATGCGCGATCGGGCTGTCCCAGCGAGCATCAAACGTGCCTTCCGGCCCCATCGCGGTGATGACCAGCGCGACATGGCCGGAATGGTCGAACACGGGTGCTGCGAACGCGTTGACGCCGGGCAGGGGATCGCCGAGCGCGCGGGCGAGGCCATGCTTGCGGACTTCGGTGAGCATTTCGGCGACCTTGGCGCCTTTCACGGCGCGCTTCGGATTGTAGCCGACGCCGTGGCGGTCGAGCCCGCTTTCGAGCGCGGCGTTGATGGTCTTCTCCGGCAGGAACGCGGCAAAGGCGCGGCCCGTGGCGGTCTCCAGCAGCGCCATCACCGAGCCTGCACGCATCACGATGTGCACGGGTTGGCCGGGCTCTTCCAGCTGCACCACGGTCGGGCCATGCGTGCCCCAGACCGCGAGCGAGACGGCGTGGCCGATCTGGCTCGCAAGGCCCGCGATCTTCGGCCGCGCGATGCGTACGCCGGACAGGCGCCTCAGGCTGATCAGGCCGAGCTCCAGCGCCAGCGCGCCGATCTCGTAGCGGCCGGTGGTCTCGTCCTGCTCGATCAGGCCGGTGCGGGAGAAGCTGGCGAGATAGGGATGCGCCTTGGCCGGCGTCATGCCGGCCTCGCGGGCGAGATCGCGCAGCATCATCGGCTCGCCGCTCCTGGCGAGCGCGCGGAGCAATTCTCCGCCGACCTCGATCGACTGGATGCCGCGGCTTTCTCTCTTCATGCGCCTCCGATGCGCTTGAGTTTTTGTTTGAGCATGATCCTTTCGGAAAACCGCTGCACACTTTTCCGGATCATGCTCTACGCCGCGTCGCGCTTGGTGGCGCTGTCGGCGAGATGACGGCCGGCAATGTAGCCGAAGGTCAGCGCCGGCCCAAGCGTGATGCCCGCGCCGGGATAATTGCCGCCCATGATGCTCGCCATGTCGTTGCCGGCGGCATAGAGCCCGGGAATCACCCGGCCCTCGGCGTCGAGCGCCCGCGCATTCTCGTCGGTGACGATGCCGGCATAGGTGCCGAGATCGCCGATCACCATCCTGATGGCGTAGAACGGGCCGTTCTCGATCGGGGCAACGCACGGGTTTGGGCCGTGCAGCGCATCGCCCTGGTAACGGTTATAGGCTTTTGAGCCCTTGCCGAAGGCGGCATCGTGCCCCAGCGGGGCGGTCGCATTGAACTGCCTGACGGTCTCGGTGAAAGCCTTGGCGTCGATGCCGGCCTTCGCCGCGAGCGCCTCCAGCGTGTCGCCGCGCATGAGATAGCCGGTATCGAGGTGATGACCCAGCGGCATCGGGAACGGCGGTACGCAGCCGAGGCCGTACTTTCGAAGTGTCGGGTGATCGCAGACGAGATAGGCCGCGATCTCCTCGCCAGGCTTTGCGGCCTTGATCATGGCCTGGACGAAGTCGTGATAGGAATTGCCCTCATTGGCAAAGCGCTTGCCGTCGCGCATCACCGCGATCACGCCGGGTTTGGCGCGGTCGATGAAATGCGGCATCACGCCCTTCGATCCGTCCTTGCGCGTGGTCAGCGACACCGGCACCCACGCCGCCGCATTCGGCAGCCGGTCCTCGACATGCCCGCCGGCGCTTTCAGCAAGGCGCAGGCCATCGCCGGTATTGCCGGTCGGTCCCGGCGAAAAATGCTCAACGCCGGTCGGCGCATGCGGGAACATCTTCTTGCGTCGTTCGACGTCGTGTGGGAAGCCGCCGCAGGCGAGCACGACGCCCTGCCGCGCGCGGACGCGCACGTCGCGGCCCTCACGCGACACTGTCGCGCCGGTGACCGCGCCGTTCTCGACCGTCAGCTCGCGCACCGGCGAGGACCGCCACATCGGAATCTTCAGATCCTGCGCCGACTTCGCGAGACGCCCGGCGAGCGCATTGCCGTTGGTCAGCGTCATGCCGCGGCCGTAGCGCATCACGTCCATCAGGTGGCGCGACAGGCGTTTTGCGACATAAACCGCCGAGGTCAGCGACTTCGTCACCCGCATGAAGTGGATGATCTCCTTGCCGCTTCCGAGCATCATGCCGAACACGGTGAGCTCGGGCAGGGGCATGCCGAGGGCCTTGATGGAGTCACCGAGCTCGCGGCCGTCGAACGGTCGCGTCACCATGGAGCGGCCGCCCTGCGCTCCGCCAGGCGCTTCGGCGTGATAGTCCGGGAAGACCAGCGGCATGTCGAAGCGCAGCGCAGTCTTGGTGGTGAAGAAATCGACGGCTTCAGGGCCGGCGCTCAGGAAAGCGTCGACGCGCGCGGCGTCGTAATTGTTGCCGGCCTCGTGCCGCAGATAAGTGCGCGCCTGCTCCGGCGTCTCCGTGATGCCATAGGCCTTCGCCAGCGACGTGCTGGGAATCCACAGCCAGCCGCCGGAGCGGGCGGTGGTGCCGCCGAAGCGCGGCTCCTTCTCGACGATCAGCACGTCGAGGCCGCGATAGCGCGCGGTGATCGCGGCCGACATGCCGGAGCACCCCGATCCGGCCACGAGCACATCGCACTCGTATGTTTCGCTTGCGTTGCGCTCGTTGCCGGTCATCTGGACCTCACTTCTTCAGGAGCGGACATTTGGATTCGGAGACCGGGCGGAAGGCGTCCTCGCCCTTCACGGTCTTGACGATCTCCAGATAGTCCCAGGGCTCCTTGGACTGCTCGGGCGTCTTCACCTTGGCGAGATACATGTCGCGGATGACGCGCCCGTCCTCGCGCAGCTTGCCGCCGTGCACGAACGTATCCTCGATCGGCAGCTCGCGCATCTTGGCCATCACCTTGGCCGGATCGTCGGTACCGGCGGCCTTGATGGCCTTGAGATAATGCAGCACCGAGCCATAGACGCCGGTCTGGATCATGGTCGGCATCACCTTGGTGCGCTCATAGAATTTCTTGGACCAGGCGCGGGTCGCCTCGTCCATGTTCCAGTAGGAGGCCGTGGTCATGTAGGTGCCCTGCGCGGCCTTCAACCCGATCGCATGTACGTCGGTGTCGAACATGAGCAAGCCCACGAGCTTCTGGCCGCCCTGCACCAGGCCGAACTCGCCGGACTGCTTGATCGCGTTATCGGTGTCCTGGCCGGCATTGGCGAAAGCGACGACGTCGGACTTCGAGCTTTGCGCCTGCAGCGCAAACGAGGAGAAGTCCGCGGTGTTGGTCGGATGCTTGACGCCGCCGAGCACCTTGCCGCCCATCTCATTGATGAAGCGCGTGGCGTCCTTCTCAAGCTGCTGGCCGAAGGCATAGTCGGCGGTGATGAAGTACCAGGATTTTCCGCCTTCCTTGATCACGGCGGAGGCCGTCACCTTCGACAGTGCGTAGGTGTCGTAGGTGAAGTGCACGGTGTTCGGGCTGCACAGCTCGTCGGTCAGCGAGCTCGCGCCGGGGCCGGAGAGCAGGGCGATCTTGTTGCGTTCGCGCACCATGTTGTGCACGGCGATCGCGATGCCGGAATTGGGGATGTCGACGACCGCGTCGACCTTGCCGTTGTCGAACCAGCCGCGCACGATCTGCACGCCGACGTCGGTCTTCATCTGGTGGTCGGCGCTGATGATCTCGATCGGCTTGCCGAGCACGGTCGGGCCGAATTCCTCCACCGCCATTTTTGCGGCCTCGACCGAGCCTGGCCCTGAGTTGTCGCGGCCCCAGCTCGACAGATCCGTCAGCACGCCGATCCGGACCGCGTCGTCGGAGACTTGCGCGTTCGCAACATTGGTCATGGCGGCCGATGTCATGGCCGCGAGCATGGCGCAGGCCAAAAGCCCTCTCATCGTTCTTCCCTCTCTTTTGTGGGCCGCCTGGCGCGGCCGGTTGTTCTGGCAGCAAATTAGATATTAGCGAATGAGTTTGTCAATGGCGAATAACGCCGCGCGCGAGTTCCGGCATCGCCGGGGGAGACATCACGAAGAGGTGCGCGCAGCAGTTTCAACGCCCGTCATTGCGAGCGCAGCGAAGCAATCCAGAGTCTTTCAAAGGAGACAGTCTGGATTGCTTCGTCGCTTCGCTCCTCGCAACGACGGTGTTGAAACAGTTGTGCGCAACTGTCTCTCGCTGTGGTCCTCGTTGACGATTATGCTCGGACAAGTTGCAACCGCCATCACGATTGGCCATGATGCCATCTGGAATTCATGGGGCCTGGCAATGACGGCAGCAACGGGGGTCTCCACATCAGTGGAGAAATCGACGACGGCGCATGTGGTGTGGGCGAGCGCGCTCGGCACCGCGATCGAGTGGTACGACTTCCTGATCTACGGCACGGCGGCCGCGCTGGTGCTCAACAAGCTGTTCTTCCCGAGCTTCGATCCCTTTGTCGGCACGCTCGCGGCGTTCTCGACCTATGCGGTCGGCTTCGTGGCGCGGCCGATCGGCGGCGCGATCATCGGGCATTACGGCGACCGGCTCGGGCGCAAGAAGATGCTGGTCGCGACCATGATCGCCATGGGGCTCGGCACCTTCCTGATCGGCTGCCTGCCGACCTACAGCCAGATCGGCGTGTGGGCGCCGATCCTGCTCATTATCCTGCGCTTCATCCAGGGCATTGGACTGGGCGGGGAATGGAGCGGCGCAGTGGTGATGGTGATCGAGCACGCCGGCAATCGCCGCGGCTTCTATGGCAGCCTCGTGCAGATCGGCTTTCCCGTCGGTGTCGCCGCCTCAACTGGCATCTTCGGCCTGATGACGCAGCTGCCCGAGGCGGATTTCCTGAGCTGGGGCTGGCGAGTGCCGTTCTGGATCAGCATCTTGCTGGTCGGCGTCGGCTTCATCGTGCGGCTCAAGCTTGCGGAGACGCCGCACTTCAAGGAGGTCGTGGAGCGCAAGGAAGTGCTGGCGCAGCCGGTGTGGGAAGTGCTTCGCCGCGACTGGCGCAGCTTTCTGCTGGCAATCGGCATCACGGTGTCGGAGGTGGGCCTTGCCTATCTCCTCACCGTCTTCACAGTCGTTTATGCCACCACGAAGCTCGGCCTGCCGCGGCATGTGATTCTGAACGCGGTGGTCTATGCCGCGATCGTCGAGTTCGCGACGCTGCCGCTGGCCGGCTGGCTCTCCGACATTTTCGGCCGCAAGGCGCTGTATCTCGCCGGTGGCGTGTTCTCGGTGGCGCTGGCGTTTCCGCTGTTCTGGTTCCTCGACACCAAGGAGCCGGCGCTGATCACGCTCGCGCTTGTCGTGACGATGACGCTGACGCATGCGCTGCTGTTCGGGCCGAAGGCCGCCTTCATGCCGGAGCTGTTCCGCACCCAGGTCCGCTACAGCGGCGCATCGCTGGGGGCCAATGTCGCAGCCGCGTTGAGCGGCGGTTTCTCGCCGCTGATCGCGACGGCGCTGCTGGCATGGGCCGGCTCCTACTGGGCGGTGTCGGTGTACATCATCGCGCTGTCGATCATCACGATCATCGCCACCTTGATGGCGCCGGAGACGGCGCGCGATAGCTTGAAATCCTGAAATCACTCAGCGGCAGGCGGCCACGTCCTGCATCACCAGAAAGGTGATGCTGGCGGGCGGCAGGCGAATCCGGCCAGCGAATGCAGTTCGCGGCACAAGGCGGGGCAGATCGTCGCCGCCGGTCAGGGCGAGCGTCGGACCGTTCAATTGCACGCGCGCACTCTGGAGGCGGCGCGCCCGAAGCGTGTAGCGCTCGGCCTGCGCCGCCAATGTTACGACGTGCGATCGATGTTGCGAAATGTTGATGAGGAGCACGGACGCCGCGCCTTTGGTCGTGGGATGACAATGCGGATAGGCGTGAATGACCCGCGTCGAGGCCATGCCCGCGTCGAGCACGGTCGTTCCCATCAGGCGATGCCAGAGCAGCGCGGCCCAGTAGTTCGGCCGCGGCCGGAACGTCTTCTCGTCGAGCAGGCCGTAGTCGCTCGCCGCGAGCGTGTTGTGCATCACCACCTGCACGCCGGCCTTGGCCAGGCGGCCGAGCTGGTCGAGATAGCGAAAGCTGTCGAGAAAGGTCGCGTCCCAGGGATTGCCGCCGCATGCTGCATCCGCGGTCTCCGTCAGCCAGATCGGTTTGCCCGGCTCGAATTCGTCGCGCAAGCCGCGATAGACGGCGAGCGCGGTGTCGGTCCGCGACAACCAGTCCTCGGACAGCGCCCGTGCCGGATCGTCGTGCACGCCGCAGCGGGGCGAGAGCGTATTGTAGTGGTGATAGGAGACGCGATCGAGTCCCGGGCCTGCTGCGGCGAGCAGATCGCGCGAGTTGATGCCGGTGGCCGCGGATGAGGTGGAGTCGCCGACCGAGCCAGGTCCTGCGATCAACGTCTCCGGCGACGTGCGCTTCATCCACGTCTGAAAGATCTTGAAGTCGCGGCCGTATGCATTCGCGTCATATCCCGCCGGCGGGCCATTGCTCGCCGCGAGCGTCGGCTCGTTCATGAATTCGGCGGCAGCGATGCGTCCGTCCAGCGATCGCGTAAAGTCGACGAGGCGCTGGGCCTGGTCCGGCGTCCAGGCGCCGTCAGCGTCGCGGCTGCCCGGACTGACGGCGAAAGACGTCACAATCTCCGCATCGGCGGCGCGCGCGAAGTCAGCGACGCCGCGCCATTGCGTGCGGCTGAGCACGGTGTCGAAGCCGGCAGGCGGTGCGGCCGGCGGATTGTCGGTGTCGGCGAAAAAGGTCGCATTGGCCCAGGTGCCGCTCACGCGCAAATAGGCCGGCCCGAGTGCCGCGGCCAGCTTGCGCAGCCGCGCGTTGGCGAGATCGATCGGCGGGCGATAAGCGTAGCGATCGCCACGACCGCCTCCTTGCGCGTAGGGTTTCCAGAACCGTCCTCCGGTGACCTCCACCATCTCGATGTTGTACGACTGGAAGCGCGGATCGATCGTGCCGATCGCTCTCATCGCTTTGGGATCGACGATCGCCGCGCCCTTGCTGGCTCCCGGTGATAGCGCGATGACGAACAGTGCCATTCCGGCGGCGCGAATCGCGCGCGCAGCTACGTCCAGACTGCTCCAATCGGTCTCCTGCATGGCGGTTGTCTCGTCACATGACTGATCCTAGCCCGTCGTTCGCATGATGCACTGCGATATCGAGGCCAAAGGCGTTGCCTGGAGATGTCCGATCCACTATCGGTCGGTCCGACGCAAATGGCCGTCCCCTGGAGCATAAGACATGAAAAAACCCTCCTCGCCCACGCGACGCGATCTGCTCGCAAGCGCCGCCGTGGTGACCGCAGCCACCATCGCCGATAGCTCTCCTGCGGCAGCGCAGGCCGGGCCCAAGCCGATGTTCGCGGTGCCGATGGTGACGATCCCGATCGTTGGCGAGACCCAGGTGTTCCAGGTCCGCCGCATCTACTGTATCGGCCGCAACTATGCCGCGCACGCGATTGAGCGCGGCTCGGATCCGAACCGCGAGCCGCCGTTCTTCTTCCAGAAGCCGACGGATGCGATCCAGAACGTCGCGATCGGCGAGGTCGCCGATCATCCCTATCCGTCGCTGACCAAGAATTATCATCACGAGGTCGAGCTGGTCGCGGCGCTGAAATCCGGCGGCACCAACATCCCCGCCGAAAAGGCGCTCGACCATGTCTATGGTTACGCGCTCGGCCTCGACATGACCCGGCGCGATCTCCAGAACGGCATGGCCGCCGAGAAGAAGCCGTGGGAGGTCGGCAAAAGCTTCGACCACGCCGCGGTGATCGGCCCGATCCACCCCGCCAGCAAGACCGGTCATTTCGAGAAGGGCGCGATCTCGCTCGCGATCAACGGCGCGGTGAAGCAGAGCTCGGATCTCAGCAAGATGATCTGGAGCGTCGCCGAGCAGATCGCAAAACTGTCGGAAGCCTTCGAGCTCAAGGCCGGCGACATCATCTATTCCGGCACGCCCGAGAATGTCGGCCCGGTGGTGAAGGGCGACGTGCTCTTGTGCAAGCTCGAGGGCCTGCCGGACATGTCGATCAAGATCGTCTAGAGCGGAATGGCGTTAGGTTGAATCGAGTGCCGCAGGCTCGGTTCACCTCGCCCGCTTGCGGGAGAGGTCGGCGCGAAGCGCCGGGTGAGGGCTTTCTCCTCTAGGGGAGTGTCCCATTGCGGATGCACCCTCACCCCAACCCTCTCCCGCAAGCGGGAGAGGGAGCGCACCTCCGCCGTTGCAGCGGTCAAGCCTCATCTCATCATGCTTTAGCTCGCGCTGGTCGGCTTCCGCTGGAACCGCGATCGGCAGCGGAGGCCCTTGAAATGCCGGAGTTCCATCCGCGATTGCCCCGTATTGGGCCACGGACAAACCCGCTGCGGCCATATTTGCATAAGAGTGATCTCCCGTGAGGGAGGCGCTCTGATGAACAAGGCTTTGATCACTGCCATCGTGCTGCTGGCCGGAGTGCCGGCAAGCGCCGTTGCGCAAGAGCGCGCAAGCTCTGCGGCGATAGGCGCCGTGTCCGGCGCCGTCGTGCTCGGCCCGGTCGGTGCCGTCGCGGGCGCGGTGATCGGCTATACCGCCGGACCTTCGATCGCGAGGTCCTGGGGTGTGAGAGGTTCGCGGTCGGCAAGACATCGGCAGCCCTCACGACGCGAGGCGACCCCGGTGGCTGCGACCACCGCTCCACCGCGCACGCGCCAGGCGATGGAGGCGAGCGGTCAGATGAGAGCTGCGAGCAATCCGCCGGTCCAGGCCGCCCCCGCGGTGCAACCGGCTCAAGCCGCGCCTGCGGCGCCGGCCGAGACAACGACGCCGCCCGTTCAGGGATTCGATTAAGGCTGGCGGCCTCACCTCTCCCCGCTTGCGGGGACAGGTCGAATTCGATCGCAGATCGAATTCGGGTGAGGGGGTACAGGTCTCTCGACGATCTTCCGTGCGGAGAGAAGCCCCTCACCCCAGCCCTCTCCCCGTAAGAACGGGGCGAGGGGGCGCACCGTTGATGCGGTCGCAGTTTGATTCAACTCAAAAAAATCTAGGCCGCAGTGGTCTTCGGCCGCAGCCGGTCGACCGTCCGCGCGATCAGTGAGGCCACCTCCGGCACCTTCGGCCCAATCCGAAACTCCGGCCCCGCGACGACGACTGAAAGCCTGCGATCGCCGATCGGCAGCGGGATTGCCGCGCCGGCAAGGTCGCGGCTGTAGTCCGCAAAGCTCTGGCAATAGCCGCGCGAGATCGAGTTGCGCAGCTCGGTCTCGACGGCCTCGATGCTGATCGGCGTCGAGGGGCCGTATTGCTTGAACTCGATCTTGCGATAGACGCTATCGCGCTCCTCCTGCGAATATTGCAGCAGCAGCGCGCGGCCGCTCGCGGTGGCGTGGATCGGCACGCGGTGGCCGATGGTGGCGAAATAGCGGATCGCGGCTTGGGATTCGACGACGTCGATGAACACCGCCATCACGCCGGCCGGCGCCACGATCGAGGCGGTTTCGCCGGTCTCGGCCGAGAGATCGGCGATCAGCTGATGCGTCCACGGCGGCAGCGGTTCGACCTCGGAGATCATCCGCGCCATCGCGAGCCACCGCGGCGTCGGATAGAAGCCGGCGCGCGGCCGCGGCTCATAGAGATAGCCCTTCTCCGACAGCGTCGCGAGCAGGTTGAAGGTCGACGAGCGCGGCCAGCCGAAATGATCGGCAATCTCGGCAAGCGTCGCCGGCTTCCTCGTTTGCGCGAAGAATTCCATGATCTCCAGGACGTTGGCGGCTTGGCGAACGATCATGGCGAGGTTTGCGTCCTAGGGTTGGCCGAGGATCTTCTTCGCGGCGCGAAGATGCGGTTTGTCGATCATCTGGCCGTCGAGCCGCAGCGTGCCGGAGTTCGGATTGCTCGCGAACGCCGCGATCACCTTCTCCGCCCAGGCGCGCTCGGCGTCCGTCGGCTCGAACGCCGCGTTGACGACATCGACGTGTTTGGGATGGATCAGCGCCTTCGCCGAAAAGCCGTCGCGGCGCGCCGCGCGCGTCTCCTGCTCGAGGCCCGCCAGATTGTCGATGTCGGTGTAGACGGTGTCGATCGGCGCGACCTCGGCCGCGGCCGCCGCCATCAGGCAGAGGTCGCGTGCGAGACGATAGGGGCTGTGGAACACGCCACCGCTCGCTTTCTCAGTGGCGCCCAGCGAAGCCGAGAGATCCTCCGCGCCCCACATCAAGCCGGCGAGGCGAGGGGAGCAGCCCTTGTAGCTGCCGAGGCCGAAGACGGAACTTGCTGTCTCCGTGGCGACGCAAACGATACGGGTTGCACCGACACCGATGCCGGATGCCGCTTCCAGGGCTTCGAGCCAGGTCGCGACCTGCCGCACGTCGTCGCTGCCCTGCGATTTCGGCAGCACGATGCCGTCGGGCCTGCCCGGCATCACCGCGGCAAGATCCGTGAGCGTAATGCCGGTGTCGAGCGCATTGACGCGGACATAGAGCTGATGCGGGCCGGGACGGCCCTTCAGCATCGCCAGCGTGAGGGTGCGCGCCTCCGGCTTCTTCTCGGTGACGACGGAATCCTCGAGATCGATGATCAGCGCGTCGGCCTTGCCTTCGCTCGCCTTCTCGAATTTGCGCGGGGAATCGCCCGGCACGAACAGCATCGAACGCATCAGACCGGCCTCTTGTGCATCAGCGCCATGCGACGGCATTTGCCGACGATCTCGTCGTTCTGGTTCAAGGCGTGGTGCTCGAATTCGACGATGCCGGCCTTGGGCCGCGATTTGGATTCCCGCACCGAGAGCACCTTTGTCGTCGCCCGCAACGTGTCGCCATGGAAGACCGGTTTCGGAAAGGTGACGTCGGTCATGCCGAGATTGGCGACGGTGGTGCCCAAGGTCGTATCATAGACCGTCATGCCGATCATGATGCCGAGGGTGTAAAGGCTGTTGAAAATGCGCTGGCCGAATTCGGTCTTTTCGGCGAAATGCGCGTCGATGTGCAGCGGCTGCGGGTTGAGCGTCAGCAGGCTGAACATGGTGTTGTCCATCTCCGTGACGGTCCGGGTCAGCGGATGCCTGAACTCCTGGCCTACGGAAAAGTCTTCGAAATAAAGTCCGGCCATCGCGGTCTCCTCCCTGCATCTTGCGATTTGGCCCGCGCTGTCGTTAGGGCGGCGCGGCCAGATGAACTGCTTTTTGCTCTGCCAGCTGCTCGATCTCCTCGGCCGAGAAGCCGGCCTCGCGCAAAATGTCGCGGCCGTGCTGGCCCAGCGTCGGTGCGGGACCGGCCGGCTCGGGCTGGGTCACGCTCCAGGTGGAGGGCACGCGCATCTGGCGGATGCGTCCCTCAACGGGGTGATCCACCGTCCTGAAGAAGTCGATAGCTTTGAGATGTGGATCGTCCAGAACAGTCTCCAGCGTGTGCATCGGCATCACCGGAATGTCGGCGCGTTCCAAGAGTTCGCGCCATTCCGCGGTGGTACGCGTGAGGAAGACGTGGCCGATCTCCTCGTAGATCTCGTCGATGTGTTTTGTCCGCGCGGCGTGGTTGGCAAAGCGCGGCTGATCCAGGAAATGCGGCTCTCCGATCGCCTCGAAGAAGCTGCGCCAGTGCTTGTCGTTGTAGATGAGGACGCAGAGATAGCCGTCGCTGGTCTTGTAGGGCCGGCGATAGCGCGAGAGCAGGCGGGCGTAGCCGCCATGATCGAGCGGGGGATCGTAGGTGAGACCACCGAGGTGATCGACCAGCACGAACTCCGCCATGGATTCGAACATCGGCACGTCGATGCGCTGGCCGATGCCCGTGCGCTGCTGATGCATCAGCCCGCCCATGATCGCATTCACCATCATCAGGCCGACGATGCGGTCGGCGATGGTGACGGGCACGTAGCGCGGCGTGCCGTCGCCGGCGGCAGCTAGCAGCGTCGGGATGGTGGCGGCGCCCTGGATCAGATCATCATAGGCAGGCTTGGCGGCATAGGGACCGGACTGGCCGTAGCCGAATGCGCCGACATAGACGAGGGCGGGATTGATCGCGGCCAGCGTCTCGTAGTCGAGGCCGAGCCGCGCCATCGCTTGCGGGCGAACATTGTAGACCAGCGCGTTGGTGCTCTTGGCCAGTCGCAGCAGCGTGTTCCGGCCTTCCGCCTTCTTGAGGTCGAGCACGATGCTGCGCTTGCCGCGATTGGCGTTGTGGAACATCCCGCCCATGCCGGGCACGCGACCAGGACCGATCTGGCGAACGATGTCACCCTCGGGGCTTTCGACCTTGATGACGTCGGCCCCCATGTCCGCCAGCACCTGGGTGCCGTAAGGGCCCATCAGCACCGAGGTCAGATCGAGAATGGTGAAGCCGGCGAGCGGTCCCATGGGTCCCCGTTAGATAAATTCACATATGTGGAATTAGAGTTCACGAAGCGTCGGTGTCAATTCGACGGCTCCGCCCCCGGACGCATGGCTCCATGCACAGTTCATATACTTGACATATAAATTCACGTATATGTACATTTTCTTCAAGCAAGAAATGGGGTGAGGACCGGACTGTGCTGCAGCGTTTCGCTGTCGCCTTCCGCATGGGCGCTTCAGGGAGAAAAAGATGAAGACGAAACTGGTCTGGACCGCCGCTGCGTTCGCACTCTCGCTGCCGGTCTCGACATTTCAGGCGCAGGCGCTGGAGCTGAAGGTCGCCGACTCTTTCCCCGCCGGTCATTATCTCGTCCGCCTGCTGCTCAAGCCCTGGATGGACGATGTCACCAAGCGCACCAACGGCGCGGTGACCTTCACCTATTATCCGAACCAGCAGATCGGCAAGGCGGCCGACATGCTGCGTCTGACACAGTCGGGCGTGGTGGACATCGGCTACATCGGGCCGTCCTATGTTTCCGACAAGATGCCGCTGTCGGAAGTCGCGCAATTGCCGGGCGCGTTCGCGACCAGCTGCCAGGGCACGCTCGCTTACTGGAAGACCGCGCGCGAAGGCATTTTGGCCAAGCAGGAATATGCCCCGAACAAGATCAAGCTGCTGATGGCCGTGGTGCTGCCGCCCTATCAGGTGTGGACCGTCAAGTCGAAGGTGGAAACCACCAAGGACATGCAGGGCCTGAAGCTGCGCACCACTGGCGGCGCACAGGACCTCACGCTGCGTGCGCTCAACGCCGTGCCGGTGCGCATGGCCGCGCCCGATGCCTACGAGTCGCTGTCGCGCGGCACCATGGACGGCCTGTTGTTCCCGCTCGACAGCGTCGTGTCCTACGGCCTCGACAAGCTGGTCAAGCACGCCACTGAAGGCGTCAGCTTCGGCAGCTTCATCGTCGCCTATTCCATCAACCAGTCGGTCTGGGACAAGCTGCCCGACGACGTGAAGAAGGCGATGAACGAGGCCTCGGAGGCGATCACGCCGAAGGCCTGCGCCGACGTCGACAAGGAAGGCGAAGTCACCAAGAAGCACATGCAGGACGAAGGCGTCAGCTTCGATCCGCTGCCGGAGGCGACGCGCGCCGAGATCAAGGACAGGCTCAAGGATGTCGGCAAGCAGTGGGCGAGCGGGCTCGACAGCCGCGGCAAGCAGGCCTCTGCCGCGTTGAAGGAGTTCGACGACTTGCTCGCCGCCGGCCACAAGTAATCCCAAAACGAAGAGGGAGGCGCGAAGTGATCGAACGGGCAGGGCAAGTGCTCGGTGCGCTGGAGCGCGCGCTGACGGTGATCGCGGTGGTGTTCCTGTTCGTGATCATGCTGCTGGTGGTGACCGACGTGTTCATGCGTTACGTGCTGAACAGTCCGTTCGCCTTTACCTACGATCTGATCGGGCTCTATCTGCTCGCCGGCGTGTTCTTCTTCACGCTCTCGGACGGCCTGCGCGAACATGCGCATGTCGGCGTGGACATCCTGCTGTCGCGGTTCTCGCCGACGGGACGGCGGCTGTCCGAGATCGTCACCGCGCTCGCCGGGCTGTTCGTGTTCGTCCTGATCTGCAAGGTCGGGTTCGAACGCGCGCTGGAGAATTACGAGCAGCACGATGTGCTCTCAGGCGCGATCCCCTGGCCGACCTGGATCTCGGCGGCGCTGGTGCCGTTCGGCTGCGGTGTGCTGGTGCTTCGGCTGGCGCTTCAGCTCGTCGGCAATGTGCTGAGCCTCGTCAGCGGTCGCGACCTCTATCCGCTGCCGCCGGTGACCGGCGTCGGTGAAGCACGTAGCTTCGAGTAACGGCAGGCCGCCATGACACCTTTCATCGTTCTCGCCCTGTTGTTCGGCCTGCTCGCGCTCGGCACGCCCGTCGGCTTCGCCATGGCCTTTTCCGGCTCGGTCGGCCTCGTCGTGGTCGGCGACTGGTCCACGCTGTTCGGCATTCTGCAAACCGCGCCGCTCTCGACCGTCTCGTCCTATGAGCTGATCACCATCCCGATGTTCCTCCTGATGGCGGACCTCGTGCTGTTGTCGGGCGTCGCGGATGATCTGTTCAAGACGGCGTCGGCCTGGGTCGGCCGCATCCCCGGCGGCCTCGGCATGGCGACCGCGCTCGCCGGCGCCGGTTTCGGCGCGATCTGCGGCACCTCGACGGCCTCCGCCGCGACGCTGTCCTCGACCAGCCTGCCGGCGATGATCCGCCAGGGCTATGAGCCGAAGATGGCCGCGGGCGTGGTCGCGATCTCGGGCACCCTGTCGATGCTGCTGCCGACCAGCGTTGCGCTCGTCATCTTCGGACTGCTGGCCGAGGTGAACATCGGCAAGCTGCTGATCAGCGGCATCATCCCGGCGATCCTCGTCACCATCACCATCATGGCCACGATCTATTTCCTGGTCTGGCAGGATCCCGCGCGTGCCCCGGCTGCGAAATCGGTGCCATGGCGCGAAAAATTTGCGCTGCTATGGCAGGTCTCGCCGATGGTGGTGCTGTTCTCGATCGTGACGGGCACGATCTATCTCGGCGTCGCGACGCCGACGGAGGCCTCGGCCTTCGGCGCGTTCGGTGCCTTCCTGCTCGCGATCGTCAAGGCAAGATCACGCCGACCTCGCTCTACAGGACGCTGCTGCGCGCCTGCCACGGCACCTGCATGATCATCATGATCCTGGTCGGCGCCTCGATCTTCGGCTATTTTTTCACGCTCACCCATGTCACGCAGGACCTCGTCGCCTGGATCGGTAGCTTGCCGACCTCGCGCTGGGTGATCATCACGCTGATCCTGTGCGGCTACATCGTGCTCGGCTCGTTCATGGACCAGATCGCGATCCTGGTGCTGACCGTACCGATCGTGCTGCCGCTGATCAAGACGCTCGGCTTCGACCCGATCTGGTTCGGCGTCATCAAGATCGTCACCGCCGAGGTCGGCATGATCACGCCGCCGGTCGGATTGAACTGCTTCATCGTCGCCCGCTATGCCAAGCGGCCGGTCGCGGAGGTGTTCCACGGCACCTTTCCGCACTTCATCGCGCACCTGATCGCGATTGCGATCCTGGTGGCGTTTCCGTCTATCATCCTCTGGCTGCCCTCGCAGATGGGGCGCTAAGCTTAACGAGCCTCCACAAGGAGACCATCATGGATTTCGCGCTCACCGATCAGCAGGAAGCCATTCGCGATGCCATCGCAAAAATCTGCGAAGGCTTTCCCGACGCCTATTGGCTGAAGAAGGACCACGATGGCGGCTTCCCGCACGATTTTCATAAAGCACTCGCCGATGCCGGCTGGCTCGGCATCTGCGTGCCGGAGCAATATGGCGGCTCCGGGCTCGGCATCACCGACGCTGCGATCATGATGCGCACCATCGCGGAATCCGGCGCCGGCATGTCCGGCGCCTCCGCGGTGCACATCAACGTGTTCGGGCTCAATCCCGTCGTCGTGTTCGGCACCGAGGAGCAGCGCAAGCGCATGCTGCCACCGATGGTCGAGGGCCGCGAGAAGGCCTGCTTCGCCGTCACCGAGCCCAACACCGGCCTCAACACCACCCAGCTCAAGACCCGCGCGGTCGCCAAGAACGACCGCTACATCGTCAACGGCCAGAAGGTGTGGATCTCGACCGCGCAGGTCGCGCACAAGATCCTGCTGCTGGCGCGCACCACGCCGCTGGAGGAGGTGCGTTCGCCGACCCACGGGCTCAGCCTGTTCTATACGGACTTCGACCGCAACAGGATCAAGGTCCACGAGATCGAGAAGATGGGCCGCAAGATCGTCGATTCCAACGAGCTGTTCTTCGAGGACTTTGAAATTCCGATGGAGGACCGCATCGGCGAAGAGGGTAAGGGTTTTGAGTACATCCTCGAAGGCATGAACCCCGAGCGCATCCTGATCGCGGCCGAGGCCGTTGGGCTGGGTAAGCTGGCGCTCTCGCGCGCGACCGAATATGCCAAGACCCGTGTCGTGTTCAATCGTCCGATCGGAAAAAATCAAGGCATCCAGCATCCGCTCGCGGTGAACTGGGTCGAGCTCGAGGCCGCCTGGCTGATGGTGATGCAGGCGGCCTGGCAATACGACAAGGGCTTGCCCTGCGGAGCCGGCGCGAACGCCGCGAAATATTTCGCAGGCGAAGCCGGGTACCATGCCTGCGAGCAGGCGGTGATGACCCATGGCGGCTTCGGCTACGCCAAGGAATTCCACGTCGAGCGCTATTTGCGCGAAGTGCTGATCCCGCGTATCGCGCCGGTCAGCCCGCAGCTCGCGCTCAGTTTCATTGCGGAAAAGGTGCTGGGCCTCGCGAAGTCGTACTAGGCTCCGCGCGAATGGCTCGGCAGGAAGCCGTGAATGTCGAGTTTTCCGGCTTGATCCGGGAGAACGATCTCGTCGTGTGCGGGCAGGCGACGGCCGAGCCCGTCACCCTCACCGAAGCGCTGGTTGCGCAGGCCGGGCATCTGCCCGCCTTCCGCATCATGGTCGGGCCGATCTTCTCGGACACATTCTCCGCGTCCTGCGCGCCGAACGTCTCGTTCCAGAGCTATGGCGTGATCGGCAATGCGCGGCGACTCGCGAAGGCCGGGCGGCTCGACGTGATTCCGAGCAATTACAGCGCCTTCTGCGCCGACTTCGCCGCGCGCCGCCATCAAGCCGATGTCGTTCTGGTGCAACTTGCGGAGTCCGGGGGACGGCTCAGCGCCAGCCTCTCCAACGACTACGTCATCGATGCCGCGCGCGGCGCGCGCTGCGTCATTGCCGAGATCAATCCGGATGCGCCCTTCACGTTCGGCGCGGAATGGCCGCAGGACGTGCCGATCCATGTGCGTGCGCCCGCTCGCCGTCCGCCGGTGGAATTGGCCTCACCGCCGCTTGATGACGTCTCGCGCCGCATCGCAGCGCATGCGGCGGGCCTGATTGCCGACGGCAGCACGCTCCAGTTCGGCGTCGGCCGGATTCCGGATGCGATCCTGTCCTCGCTGACCCATGCGCGCCATCTCGGCATCCATTCCGGGCTGATCAACGACGCTGTTGTCGACCTCATCGCGTGTGGCGCGGTAACGAATGCGGAGAAGGGGATCGATGCCGGGATCACGGTCACCAACCAGGTGATCGGCACGCAGCGGCTCTATCGCTTCGTTCACGAAAACAAGATGGTTTCGGTGCGGCCGACATCCTATACGCACGGCCAGAACGTGCTGGCGCGGATCAACCGGCTGGTCGCAATCAACTCGGCGCTCCAGGTCGGGCTCGACGGCAGCGTCAATTCCGAGACGCTCAATGGCATTGCGATCGGCGCGATCGGCGGGCAGCTCGATTTCGTGCGCGGGGCCAATGCGTCTGGTGGTGGCAGGGCGATCATTGCGCTGCCGGCGACAGCGTCGGACGGGAGCAGCCGCATCGTTGCCAATGTCGAGACGGTGACGACCCCCCGCGCCGATGTCGACGCCATCGTCACCGAATGGGGCATCGCGGAGCTGCGCGGCTGCGGCCTTGCCGAGCGCGCGCGCCGCATGATCGCGGTCGCTGCGCCCGAGCACCGCGAGGCGCTGTCGGCACTGCTTCGCGCCGCGCGCTAAAGCATGATCCGGAAAAGTACTAAGCGGTTTTCCGGAAAGGTCATGCGTAAACAACAACCTAAAGCGCGATGACGATTCATCCAAAATCTCATCGCGCCTTAGGCGCCTCAGTTGATCATCGCGAGCGTCCAAGACGAGATCGTCGAGG
This sequence comes from Bradyrhizobium sp. CB2312, assembly GCF_029714425.1. Lineage (NCBI taxonomy): Bacteria > Pseudomonadati > Pseudomonadota > Alphaproteobacteria > Hyphomicrobiales > Nitrobacteraceae > Bradyrhizobium > Bradyrhizobium sp. CB2312. The sequence goes on from NZ_CP121668.1 coordinate 2,131,918, forward strand.
AGGTGGTCGGCCTATTCGGTCGCGATCCGTTCCATCGCCATGGCACGAAGCCGGGCGCGCTGGATCTTCACGCCATTGGCGCTGTCCGTGACCGGGAAGGCGTCGACGAGATAGATCCGCGCCGGCACCTTGTAGCCGGCGAGCCGTTCGCGCAAGCGCGCGGTCAAGGCCTCCTGCTGCGGCGGTTCCGCAGCCGCAATCACGAAGGCGACGCAGCGCGCCTGGCCTTTCAGATCAACCGCGACGACCTGGGCATCCGCCACGCCCGGGCAGGATTTGAGCTCGTCCTCGATCTCGCCGGGGGCGACGAGAAAGCCGCCGAGCCGCATCGCGTCGCCCGCGCGGGTCTCGTAGACGAAGGCGCCGTCACCGCGCAGCCGGCCGATATCGCCGGTGCGGAAGAAGCCGTCGGTGGTGATCGCATCGCCCGTGGCCTCGGGATTGTTGAAATAGCCGAGGAAGCGCGAGGGCGCGCTGATCTCGATCTCGCCGGAGACGCCGTGGGCGGCAAGCTCGCCGGTCTCGGTGTCACGCACGCGCACTTTTGCGTCAGGCGACATCGGCCAGCCGCCGCCTTCGATGCGGTTTGCGAAGGTGTCGCCGCCGCGGGCAATCGAGAACAGCGCCTGCACCTCGCTCGAGCCGTAGAGCCCGAATAGCCTCATGCCGCGCGCTTCGGCTTCTGCGGCGAGCTCGCGCCAGCCGGGCTGGAATGCGGCAAAGCCGCAGATTTCGAGATGCGGGAACGGCCGTGGCGCATCGGTGAGGGCGAGGATGCGGCGGAACATCTCATCCGAGCCGAAGGAGTGCGTGATCCTGTGCTCACTGAGAATTTTCAGCGCCGGTGCCGCTTCGAAAGCATCGAGCACATGGATGGTCGCGCCCGCCGCGATGAAACCGAGCAGGCTCGTCATGCCAAAGGTGCCGCAGAACGGCAGCATGGCCAGCAGCGAATTGCGCTGCGGATCGAGCTGGAGCGCATTGGCAATGGAGACGGCGTGGCTCGCCAGCGTCCGCTGCGAATGCGCAACGAGCTTTGGTCCCTTGGTCGTGCCTGATGTCGTGTAGAGCAGGACCGGAAGGTCGACGTCGTCTTGAGCCAGCGGGGCAGGCGGATGGACCGCGTCGAAGGCATCGAAACGCACGCAGGGCCACTGCGCCGGAATCCTGTCCGCACCGACCACGGCAAGCTGTTGCAGCGCGGGGACATCGTCCTTGGCAATGTCGGCGAGGATGGCGGCGAAATCGATCGAGCGGAACGCGGCCTCGACCACCATTAGCTTCGCGCCGGACACCTTGAGCAGATGCGCGACCTCCGCGCTGCGGTAGCGCGTATTGACGGCGGCGACGATGGCGCCGAGGCGGGCGGCGGCGAACAGCAGCGCGATCCATTCGACCCGGTTGACCAGCCAGACCGCAACGACATCGCCTTTGCCGATGCCTTGCGCGGCAAGCCAGGCAGCGGTCTGCTCGACCCTCGCCAAAAATTCCGCGCGCGAGACCGGTGTGCCGTCGAACACGAAGGCGGGCTCGGCAGCCTCAGGGCGGATCAGCGATTGCAGCGAAAAATCGTTGGCGCTCATGGCAACCGGAGTAACCCGGCGGCGCGCGGCTGTCTACTTGGTGCCGAACATCCGGTCGCCGGCATCGCCCAGGCCCGGCACGATGTAGCCGTGGTCGTTGAGCCGCTCGTCGATCGCGGCGGTCCAGACCGGCACGTCGGGATGCTCGCTCTGGAACTGCGCGATCCCTTCGGGTGCGGCCAGAAGGCAGACGAAGCGGATGTCGCGGGCGCCGCGCGCCTTGAGCAGGGAGGCGCCGGCGCAGGCCGAGTTGCCTGTCGCCAGCATCGGGTCCATCAGAATCACGGTGCGGTCGGACAGGTCCTGCGGCGCCTTGAAGTAATATTCCACGGCCTGCAATGTCTCGGGGTCGCGATAGAGCCCGATATGGGCGATGCGCGCCGAGGGCATCAGCGCCAGCATGCCATCGAGGAAGCCGACGCCGGCGCGCAGGATCGGCGCCAGCGTGAGCTTCTTGCCGGCGATCTTCGGCGCCTGCATCGGCGCGATCGGTGTCTCGATCTCGACCAGCTCCAGCGGCAGGTCGCGCGTCACCTCGTAGCCGAGCAGCATCCCGATCTCGTTGAGAATCTCGCGAAAGCTCTTGGTCGAGCGGTCCTTCTCCCGCATCAGGGAGAGCTTGTGCTGGACCAGGGGGTGGGCGACGACGTGGACGCTGCTGTTGCTCATGAAACCGCTCTACACGGTTCCGTGAAATTGCGCCAGATCGGCCGGGCTTTTTCCGCGGGATACGCGGGCCTCAGACGGGCATCGCGACAGCCATGCGGGCCCGGCTGCTTGCCTCGTAGGCAGCCATGGTCAATTCGCGGTCGAGATCCTAGACCCCGAGCCCGCGGGCCAGAAGCGTGATCACGAGCGTCAGGACCGCGCCCCAGATCAGGCTCAGCGTCATGGTCAGGATCGTCGTCGTGACCGCGTGCTCGAGATTTCCCTTGAGGAGCTGCATGCTAGCCGTCCGGCGCCGCGGTGAGGCGCAGGCCGAGCAGCAATGCGCTGATCAGCGCCACCAGGATGGCGATCTTGAGCTCGATCATGCCGGTGGCCTCGTGGTCATGCGCGCCAGAAGCCGCATGGCTCCCTCCACCAGCACGATCAGCGGATTGCCGCGGTTCTCGACGTCGAGCTCGATCGTCTCGGTGGGAAACACCAGCGCGCACCGCGTCGGCGCGCTCTGGCGATTGGCGAATTCCACCGCCGAGCTCTTGAACAGGAACAGACCGCCAATGCGGCCGTTCGCCTCGCGCGCGACCCAGAGGCCGGCGCTGTTGCGCCCGATGAAGAAGGCCGGGATGGCGGCGCTGAGGACGTCGGGATCGAGTGGCTTGAGCATCGCCTGCGCCTGCCGGGTCTTCGGCCGGCGATGTGCGGCTTGAAGAGCGATTGCGGCCATGGCGGCCTCTTCACACATCTGCAAGGTCATGGGGGCCTCCCTGCGGCTCAGGCGTGCAGATGCCAGACGTAGATTGCGGTCTTGAGCGCGATCAGCGCGGTGAGCACGCTGCCCATCGAGAGCAGGGCGAGCGCGCCGAGTGCGACGCGCTTGAGCGAGGCTTTGCGCTCCGTTGACAGCAGCGCCGGGCGTTCGGCGTGGAAGGGCCGGTCAAGGCCATGTGTCAGGATCGACATGTTGGAAGTCCTTGTCCTTGGCACGGCGGGACGGCCGCTCCAATCTGCCGTTTATGATGTCCATCGCTGCGTAGGATTGCGAGATGACCGCCGGGGTGCCGGCATAGGAATCTCATAAAGACGCCGAGCGTCGCGCCGACAGCCCCCTGAAGAGATCGGGGTTCCGCTTCGGCAGCGGCTGCGGCGGCGCCGGCTCCGAATGCGTCATCCCGATCGCCGCGGTAAAGGCAAGCCGCAGCCGCGGCTCATCGATCTGCTTGCAGAAGCCGTCCAGGATCGCGGCCGCGTTCGGGTGCTGCCCGCCGATGGCCGCGCAGAGCTGCGAGCTGGTGCGCCGGAAGAAGTGCAGCGAATCGTTGGCGTGACGCCGCCCGCCGAGGTGATCGAGCTCGGCCGCGAGCGCCGCGACGTTGAGCCTGTCGGACTCATCACGTGTCACGGCAAAGCGCAGCAGCGCCAATTGCCAGGCGTGGAGCAGCCTGTGAGACCCTTCGACCAATGTTGGCATGCGATGCCCGCCCGCGACGCCTCAGGCCCCGACGCCGTCGATCAGTTCCTCGTCCGCGATCGCGGCGAATGCCCGGATCACCTCCCGCTGCGCGGCCGCCTCCAGCGGCACGATCGGCAGCCGTGTGGCTTCCGACATCAGGCCGAGCACGCTGAGCGCGTATTTGAGCGCAGCCGGGCTCTCTTTCGCGAGGCAGGCGATCAGCGGAATGAGGCGCTTGTGCAGGTAGCGCGCCGATTGCAGGCGCCCCTGCCTGACATGCGAGAAGATCGTGCGGCAGAGATCGGGAGCGATATTGGCGACCTCCGAGATCGCGCCATCGCCGCCATCCGTCATGAAGCCGAACGCGGTGCTGTCGTCGCCGGACAGGAAGCGGAAGCCCGCCGGCAGATGCCGCGACAGGCGCATGGGGCGGGTGATGTCGCCGCTCCCATCGCGCAGGCCCACGAACTGGCGGGACTCGATGAGACGCAGCAGCGTCTCGTCGGCCAGCGGCCGCAGCGTGCGGGAGGGGATGTCGTGCAGGATCACCGGCAGGCCGATCGCGCCTGCGATGGCGCGGAAATGCGCGAGCATGCCCTCCTGCATCGGCTTGTTGTAGGCGGGGACGACCGACATGACGGCGTCGGCGCCGGCCGCTTCCGCGCGCCGTGCGAGCTCAATGGCATGGCTCGTGGAATTCGAGACGGCGCCGGCAATGACCCGGACGCGGCCGCGGGCGACATCGACCGCGGTGCGGATGACCAGCTCCTGTTCGGCCGGCGAGAGCGTCGATGCCTCGCCGGCCGTCTCGCAGACCACGACCGCGGGAGCACTCGCCGCGATCTGGCGCTCGCAGAGCGCGGCGAACGCCTTGATGTCGATCGCGTCCGCTGCGTCGAACGGCGTCGGCAGGTCCGGAATGAAACCGGTAAACCAGGCTGAGGGAGGGATGAACATGGCTTTCCCGCTGGAAGGCGCCGGTTCAGGCGGCGCGCTGCGAGACGATGCTGCTGGGGCGTTTGCCCATGTCGAGCTCGATCTCGCGCGGCAGCTCGACGATGGTTTCAGGGTGCTGCCCGTTCTCGAACAGCGCATATTTGATGGCCTGGGCGCGGCTGACGAACAGGCCGCCATAGAGGCCGTTCTGCTCCTGCGCGACCCATTGTCCCCTGTGGTTGCGGCCGACGAAGACGATGGTCGAGGGGGAACTGTACGAGGGAGGTTCGACGAGCTTCATTGACGTAGTCCTTCCGATTGACAGAGGCGGCGAACGCAAGTCCGCAACCATCCGATCAATATCTTTTCAAGCGAATATGATTTCGAGTGAGGCGGTGTGGCGATCTCATAGGAAGCGCATAAAGCTGTTCAGCTCAGCTCGCTGACGAGATGAACCAGCGCGAACAGCGCGCCGAATGCGGCGCATTCGTCCCAGTGATTAAGAACGGCGCCAAACAGCGGCTCGCGCCTGAGGAGGCCGACGGACGCACACAGGATGATCGACATCCAGAGCAGGGCGGCAAGGCTGCGTCCGAAGCCGATGCTGCCGAATGCGGCAAAGGCAGACAGCAGCACGACGCGCACGGCGAAGCGTGCCAGCACGCGCGCCGGGCCTGGCGTCTGCGGCATGTTCCGGGATTGCGGCAAGCCTGAACCCGTCGGTCTAGAGCATGATCCGGAAAAGTGCGCAGCGGTTTTCCGAAAAGATCATGCTCAAAAAATAACCTAAAGCGCGATGACGATTCATCCTGATATCATCGCGCTTTAGCCGAAGTTCTCACAGGCGGCCGGCACGTAGAGCGGATCGAGGGTCTGGCGCACCGAGGGAACGCTCGGCCGGGACGATTCGACTTCCAGCGCCTGGACCTCGACGAACGCAGACAGGAGTGCGATCGCAAGATCGCTGTGGCATCCCTCGACCGCGGCGTCCAGCCAGTCCGGCAGCTCTCGTTCGCGCGAGAGCGCGCAATGCCATTCGCCTTCGTCATAGGCGATGCGGCGGACCTGCCAAAGCGGCAGCTCGATCCCTATCAGAGCCAGCGCAGCATCGGTCCAGGCCTCCGCGTCGATCAGGCGCATGAGGCGCGCCGTACGCGCGCTCTGGCCCAGCGAAGGAAATCGGCGGCAGGCGTGGTCGATGACCTCGAGCATCAACACCCGCGTCATCGCATGCGCATTGCCCAGACGCTTGCCGAGCGACGGTGGGTCGTATTGGCGGAGAGCGGCAGTCATGTCAGGCCTCCTGGAATGGGTGTCGGTCAGTCGGCCGGCCTCTCCAAGATGGCTGGAACGGCATTTGAAAACGAGATGAGGAGGGAGTGAGAGATATAGGGATTCCATAAAGGCACGGGCCCCGCCGGACCGGGCGCGCGGCTGGCGCCCATGTCCGACCATCGCTTTTTGCGAAATGTCCGCAGCTTTTCGCGGCAGGCGTTTATGGAAGACCAGGGCGACGGTCCGCCATAACTATCGGCAGTGAAGGTGATGCCGGATCGGCATCGCTGCCGTCTCGGGCCAATATCCGGAGTGCTTTGCCGGTGTCATTCGGCCGCCCTCAACCACGGCCGGTCTTTATGGGATTCCTATAAGGTCGCCATAGGGCTCATCTCGAAAACCTATGCGCGTGATGGCACCTCGGTGCGGTGAAAGCTCCGGCCGGTCGCCGGAGACATGCATTGCATTGGCGCGGCGCCGCGATCCGGACACAGGCCGGGTATTCGTCGCGCAACGAGGAGCAATTCCATGATGGACATTCTCATGCTGGCGCTGGGCTTCGTCTTCTTCGCCCTTGCGATCGGCTACACCTATGCCTGCGAACGGCTGTGAGGGAGCGGACCATGATCTTCGACTATGCGCTCGCCGGCGCCGTCTCGTTCGGCCTCCTGGTCTATCTCACTTATGCGCTGCTGCGGCCGGAGCGCTTCTGAGCCGTGTTGCTGCTTGTCGAATTGCTGCTGGCGGACGTCCTGCTCGTCGCCGGCCTGCTGGCGGCGCTCCTGCCGCTGTTGCGCCAGACACAAGGTCTGAAGGGTTAATGCCATGACTATGATCGGTTGGATCCAGATCATTCTTTTTTGCGTCATCATCGTCGCGCTCACGAAACCGCTGGGCGGGTACATGACGCGCGTTTTCAACGGCGAGCGGACCTTCCTGTCGCCGGTGCTGCGCCCGATCGAGGCCGGCATCTACTGGATCTCCGGCGTCGACGAGAGGCGCGAGCAGCATTGGCTGACCTACACGGTCGCCATGCTGCTGTTCCATGTCGGCGGCTTCCTCATCATCTACGGGGTAATGCGGCTCCAGGCCATGCTGCCCTTCAATCCGGCAGGCCAGGGCGCGGTTGCACAGGATCTCTCCTTCAACACCGCGATCTCCTTCATCACCAACACCAATTGGCAGAACTACGGCGGCGAGAGCACGGTTTCCTATCTCGTGCAGATGCTCGGCCTGACGCACCAGAACTTCCTGTCGGCCGCAACCGGCATCGCGCTCGCGGTGGCCCTGATCCGCGGCTTCTCGCGCGCCTCGGTGCGCACCGTCGGCAATTTCTGGGTCGACGTCACCCGCACCACGCTTTACGTGCTGCTGCCGATCTGCGTGGTCTACACGCTGTTCCTCGTCTGGCAGGGCATGCCGCAGACGCTCGGGCCGTATGTCGAGGCGACGACGCTCGAAGGCGCCAAGCAGACCATCGCGGTCGGCCCGGTCGCCTCGCAGGTCGCGATCAAGATGCTGGGCACCAATGGTGGCGGCTTCTTCAACGCCAACGCGGCGCATCCCTTCGAGAACCCGACGGCGCTGTCGAATTTCGTGCAGATGCTGTCGATCTTCCTGATCGGCGCCGCCATGACCAACGTGTTCGGCCGCATGGTCGGCAACCAGCGCCAGGGCTGGGCGATTTTGGCCGTGATGGGCGTGCTGTTCGTCGCCGGCGTCGCCGTCACCTATTGGGCGGAAGCGCACGGCACCTCGACCATGCAGGCGCTCGGCCTCACCGGCGGCAACATGGAGGGCAAGGAGGTCCGCTTCGGCATCGTCGCGTCCTCGTTGTTCGCCGTGATCACGACGGCCGCCTCCTGCGGCGCGGTCAACGCCATGCATGACAGCTTCACCGCGCTTGGCGGCATGATCCCGCTGATCAACATGCAGCTCGGCGAGATCATCGTCGGCGGCGTCGGCGCCGGTCTCTATGGCATGCTGCTGTTCGTCGTGCTCGCGATCTTCGTCGCCGGCCTGATGGTCGGCCGCACGCCGGAATATGTCGGCAAGAAGATCGAGGCGCGCGAGGTCAAGATGGCGATGCTCGCGATCCTGGTGCTGCCGCTGATGTATCTCGGCTGGACCGCGGTCGGCGTGGTCTATCCGGCGGCAGTGGCCTCGATGGCCAATGCCGGCCCGCACGGCTTCACCGAGGTGCTGTATGCCTTTACTTCGGCGACCGGCAACAACGGCTCGGCCTTCGCGGGCCTCACCGGCAACACCTTCTTCTACAACCTCACGCTCGCATCCGCGATGTTCGTCGGCCGCTTCTTCATGATCGTGCCGGCGATGGCGATCGCGGGCTCGCTCGCGGCCAAGAAATCGATCCCGCCGTCGGCAGGCACGTTCCCGACCACGGGCGGACTGTTCGTCGGCCTCGTCGTCGGCGTGATCCTGATCATCGGCGGCCTGACCTTCTTCCCGGCGCTCGCGCTCGGCCCGATCGTCGAGCACCTCGCGATGAACGCCGGCCAAGTGTTCTGAGCCAGTGTTCTGAGCCAAATGTTCTGAACCAAGTGTTCTGACAGCCTTCTGATTGTTGGAGTGACCTCCATGGAAACGATGAAACTGCAAAAACGTGCCCCGATGTCGGCAATGCTCGATCCCAAGATCGTGCTGCCCGCGATCAGCGCGTCCTTCACCAAGCTGAACCCGCGGCTGATGGTGAAGAACCCCGTGATGTTCGTGGTCGAGATCGTGGCCGCGCTCACCACCGTGATCTTCCTGCGCGATCTCGTCACCGGCGGCGCTGGCCTCGGCTTCACCTTCCAGATCATTCTCTGGCTCTGGTTCACGGTGCTGTTCGCCAACTTCGCCGAAGCGGTCGCCGAAGGCCGCGGCAAGGCGCAGGCCGACTCGCTGCGCAAGACCCGCACCGAGAGCCAGGCCAAGCTGCTGACGGGCGCGGGCGAGGCCTTCAAGCTGGTGCCGGGCACGAGCCTGAAGGTCGGCGACATCGTGCTGGTCGAAGCCGGCGATACCATCCCCTCCGACGGTGAGGTGATCGAGGGCGTCGCCTCCGTCAACGAGGCCGCCATCACCGGCGAATCCGCGCCCGTCATCCGCGAATCCGGCGGCGACCGGTCGGCGGTCACAGGTGGCACGCAGGTGCTGTCCGACTGGATCCGCGTGCGCATCACCGCCGCGCAAGGCTCGACCTTCATCGATCGCATGATCAAGCTGGTCGAAGGCGCCGAGCGCGCGAAGACGCCGAACGAGATCGCGCTCAACATCCTGCTCGCCGGCCTCACCATCATCTTCGTATTCGCCACCGTCACCATTCCGAGCTATGCGGCCTATGCCGGCGGCTCGATCTCGGTGATCGTGCTGGTCGCGCTGTTCGTGACGCTGATCCCGACCACGATCGGCGCGCTGCTCTCGGCGATCGGCATCGCCGGGATGGATCGCCTGGTGCGCTTCAACGTGCTGGCGATGTCGGGCCGTGCGGTCGAGGCCGCCGGCGACGTTGACACGCTGCTGCTCGACAAGACCGGCACCATCACTCTCGGCAATCGCCAGGCCACCGCATTCCGTCCCGTGCGCGGCGTCACCGAGCAGGAGCTGGCCGACGCGGCCCAGCTCGCCTCGCTCGCCGACGAGACCCCGGAAGGCCGTTCCATCGTCGTGCTCGCCAAGGAGAAATACGGCATCCGCGGCCGCGACATGGCCGAGTTAGGGGCCACCTTCATCCCGTTCACGGCGCAGACTCGCATGAGCGGCGTCGATGCCGGCGGCTCGTCGGTGCGCAAGGGTGCGGTCGAGGCCATGCTGAATTATGTCGGTGGCGGCGCGCCGCTGGCCCTCGCATCGGGCAATACGGCCCGCGCCATCCAGCCAGCGCCGCTTTCGGAGGCCGGCCGCGAGATCCAGGCCATTGCCGACGAGATCTCGAAAGCCGGCGGCACGCCGCTTGCGGTCGCCAAGGACGGCAAGCTGCTCGGCGTCATCCAGCTCAAGGACATCGTCAAGGGCGGCATCCGCGAGCGCTTTGCCGAGCTGCGCCGTATGGGCATCCGCACCATCATGATCACCGGCGATAATCCGATGACCGCGGCTGCAATCGCGGCGGAAGCCGGTGTCGACGACTTCCTGGCGCAGGCAACCCCCGAGGACAAGCTCAAGCTGATCCGCGACGAGCAGGCCAAGGGCAAGCTGGTGGCGATGTGCGGCGACGGCACCAATGACGCGCCGGCGCTCGCCCAGGCCGACGTCGGTGTCGCCATGAACACCGGCACGCAAGCGGCCCGCGAGGCGGGCAACATGGTCGACCTCGACTCCAACCCGACCAAGCTGATCGAGGTGGTCGAGATCGGCAAGCAGCTGTTGATGACGCGCGGTGCGCTGACGACCTTCTCGATCGCCAACGACGTCGCCAAATACTTTGCGATCATCCCGGCGATGTTCCTAGCGTTCTACCCGCAGCTCAACGTGCTCAACATCATGAACCTGTCGAGCCCGCAGAGCGCCATCCTCTCGGCGATCATCTTCAACGCGCTGATCATCATCGCGCTGATTCCGCTGGCGCTGAAGGGCGTCGCCTATCGCGCCGTCGGCGCCGGTGCGCTGCTCCGCCGCAACCTGTTGATCTACGGCCTCGGCGGCATCGTCATTCCCTTCATTGGCATCAAGGCGATCGATCTCGTCGTGGTTGCCTTGCACCTGGCTTGAGTTCGTCATTGCGAGCGGAGCGAAGCAATCCAGAAATGTCTCCGCGGTTGACAGCCTGGATTGTTTCGTCGCTTCGCTCCTCGCAATGACGAGAGAAATTGGAGAAAACACATGCTCAGAGAAATCCGCCCCGCCATCGTCCTTCTGCTGGTGCTCACCGCCATCACGGGCCTGGCCTATCCGCTCGCGATGACCGCCATTGCCGGCGCGATCTTCCCCGCGCAGGCGAACGGAAGCCTGATCGAGAAGGACGGCAAGGTGATCGGCTCCGCCCTGATCGGGCAGGAGTTCAAGGACGACAAATATTTCCACGGCCGTCCCTCGGCGACGCTGGCGCCGGACCCCAATGATTCGACCAAGACGGTCTCCGCGCCCTACAACGCCGCCAACTCCGGCGGCTCCAATCTCGGCCCGACCAGCAAGGCGCTGGCCGACCGGCTGAAGGAGGATGTCGACAAGCTCAAGGCGGAAAACCCGAACGCCGCCGTGCCGGTCGATCTGGTCACCACCTCGGCCAGCGGCCTCGACCCGGACATCTCGCCGGAGGCCGCGCAATTCCAGGTGCCGCGCGTCGCCAAGGCGCGGAATATGCCGGAAGACGCGGTGAAGCAGCTCGTGGCCTCAAACGTTCAAGGCCGCTGGCTCGGCCTGCTCGGCGAACCCCGGGTTAACGTTCTCGCGCTGAACCTCGCGCTCGATCGCGCGTCGGCGAAGTAGCGGACTATGCCCGTGGCATCAGGATGATTATATTGGCCTGATGGTTCAACAGCGCCGCGATCCCGAACAACGTCCATCGCCCGAGGCGCTGCTGGAGGCAGCGCGGCGGGAGGAGAGCGCGAGCGGCAAGCTGAAGATCTTCGTCGGCGCCGCTCCCGGCGTCGGCAAGACCTACGAGATGCTGCAGAGCGCCCATGCCCGGCGCAAGGCCGGCATCGACGTCGTGGTCGGCTTCGTCGAGACCCATGGCCGCGCCGAGACCGAGGCGCTGGTGCGCGGCCTCGAAGTGGTCCCGCGCAAGCGGCTCGACTATCGCGGCCAGACGGTCGAGGAGATGGACCTCGACGCCGTGATCGCGCGCCGGCCGCAGATCGCGCTGGTCGACGAGCTCGCCCACACCAACGCCGCCGGCAGCCGCCATCCCAAGCGCTATCTTGACGTCGAGGAGCTGCTGTCGCACGGCATCGACGTCTACACCGCCGTCAACATCCAGCACATCGAGAGCCTGAACGACGTCGTCGCCCAGATCACCCATGTCCGGGTGCGCGAGACCGTGCCGGATTCGATCTTCGACCGTGCCGATGCGATCGAACTGATCGACCTCACGCCGGACGATCTGATCCAGCGGCTGAAGGAGGGCAAGGTCTACGTGCCCAAGCAGGCCGAGCGGGCGCTGGAGCACTATTTCTCGCCCGGCAACCTGACCGCGCTCCGCGAGCTTGCGCTCCGGCGCACGGCCGAGCGGGTCGACGAGCAGCTGCTCAACCACATGCAGGCCAATGCCATCGCCGGCCCCTGGGCTGCGGGCGAGCGCATCCTCGTCTGCGTCAGCGAGGATCCGCGCGCGGCCGGCCTCGTCCGCTACACCAAGCGGCTGGCCGACCGGCTGCACGCGCCGTTCACCGCGGTCTCGATCGAGACCCGGCGATCCCTGCAATTGTCCGACGAGGAGCGCGATCGGCTCGCCGATACGCTGCGGCTGGCGGAATCGCTCGGGGGCGAGGCGCTGACCATTCCCGCCGTCGGCCGCCGCATCGCCGACGACGTCATTAGTTTCGCCCAAGCCAACAACGTTACCCAGATCGTGATCGGCAAATCCACGCGCTCGCGCTGGTTCGAGATCACGCGCGGCTCCGTCGTGCATGATCTGGTGCGCCGGGCCGGCAATATCAGCGTTCACGTCATCCCCGGCGACGAGCTCGCGAGCGAGCCGGCACCGCAGACCGCGGTGCAGACCGCGGCGCGGTCGGAGCCGTTCGATGCACGGCCCTATCTGAAGGCGCTCGGGATCACCGCGCTTGGCCTTGCCGCAGCGGTGCTCATCAAGCCGTATTTCGGTGTCGAGAACGTCGACCTGATGTTCCTCACCGCGGTTGTGGCCGTTGCCGTGCGCTACGGGCTGTGGCCCTCGTTGCTTGCGAGCGTCGCGGCGTCGCTGGCCTACAACTTCTTTTTCCTGCCGCCGGTCTACACCTTCACCATCACCGATCCGACCAATGTCGCGGCGTTCTTCTTCTTCATGCTGATTGCGTTCGTCGTCTCGAACGTTGCGGGACGCGTGCGTACGCAGGCCGACACTGCGATCGGCCGCATCAGGACCACCGAGCAGCTCTATGCGTTCAGCCGCAAGCTCGCCGGCACGGCCACGCTCGACGACGTGCTGTGGGCGACGGCCTACCAGATCGCGCTGATGCTGAAGGTGCGCGTCGTGCTGCTGCTGCCGGAGGACGGCCTGCTCACGGTGAAATCAGGCTATCCGCCGGAGGACCAGCTCGACCAGGCCGACCTCGCCGCCGCCAACTGGGCCTGGAGCAATGACCGTCCCGCAGGCCGCGGCTCGGATACCTTGCCGGGCGCCAAGCGGCTGTTCCTGCCGATGCGCACCGGGCGCGGCCCGATCGGCGTCATTGGCATCGACAACGACCGTACCGGTCCGCTGCTGACGCCGGACCAGCGCCGGCTGCTCGATGCGCTGGTCGACCAGGGCGCGCTGGCGATCGAGCGCGTGCTGCTGGTCGAGGACATGGATCGCGTCCGGCGCACCGTCGAATCCGAGCGGCTGCGCTCCGCGCTGCTCACCTCGATCTCGCACGACCTCAAGACGCCGCTCGCCTCCGTGCTCGGCGCGGCCTCCACCATGCGCGATCTCGCCGGCGCGCTGTCCGACAGCGAGAAGCGCGACCTGCTCGCCACCGTGATCGACGAATCCGAGCGGCTCAACCGCTTCATCGCCAACCTGCTCGACATGACCAAGCTCGAATCCGGCGCCATCGTGCCGAACACGGCGCTGCACGATCTCGGCGAGATCGTCGGCAGCGCGCTCAGGCGCGCGAGCAAGATTCTCACGGCGCACAAGGTCGAGCTGGTGCTGGCCGCCGACCTGCCGATGCTCCAGCTGGATGCCGTGCTGTTCGAGCAGGTGCTGTTCAATCTGCTCGACAATGCGGCCAAATATTCGCCGCCGGAGACCACGATCTCGATCAAGAGCCGGCGCGAGCGTGATCAAGTGGTGCTGGAAGTCGCTGACGAGGGCGGCGGCATCCCGCCCGGCGAGCTCGAGAGCGTGTTCGACAAGTTCTACCGCGTGCAGAAGGGCGACCATGTCCGGCCCGGCACCGGGCTCGGCCTTGCCATCTCCCGCGGCTTCGTCGAGGCGATGCGCGGCACGATCTCGGCCGCCAACCGCAGCGACCGCACCGGCGCCGTGCTCATCATCCGCCTGCCCATCCCGGCACAGACCCCCGCATTGGATACCGCCGCATGAGTGCCGCCCCGATCAAGGTCCTGGTCATCGACGACGAGCCGCCGATCCGCAAATTGTTGCGGATGGGGCTCGCGACGCAGGGCTACGACATCCTGGAAGCCACCAACGGCAAGATGGCGCTGGAGAAGCTCACGGAGGAGCCGGCGCTGATCATCCTCGATCTCGGTCTGCCCGACATCCAGGGCCACGAGCTCTTGCGCACCATCCGCGCCCGCAACGAGGCCGTGCCGATCGTGGTGCTGTCGAGCCGCGGCGACGAGGCCGGCAAGGTGCAGGCGCTCGACCTCGGCGCCGACGATTACCTCACCAAACCGTTCGGCATGGACGAGCTGCTGGCGCGCCTGCGCGCCGCGCTGCGTCACCAGCTCCAGGTGCAGGGCGAGCGCCCGATCTTCCGCACCGGCGATCTCTCCGTCGATCTCGTTCGCCGCATCGTCAAGGTCGGCGAGCGCGACGTGAAGCTGTCGCCGAAGGAATATGATCTCCTGCGCGTGCTGGTGCAGCACGCCGGCAAGGTGCTGACCCATCGTTTCCTGCTCAAGGAGCTCTGGGACGAGCTGACCGATGCGCAATATCTGCGCGTCTATGTCCGCCAGCTCCGCCAGAAGATCGAAGCCGATCCGGAGCGCCCGCACTATGTGCTGACCGAGACGGGCATCGGGTACCGGCTGAAGGCGGGGGATTGAACACTTCCGCCGACCACGCCTATGGCGTTGGCCCGCGTCTGTATCCACGTCGTCATTGCGAGCGTAGCGAAGCAATCCAGAGTCTTTCCGCGGAGGCAGTCTGGATTGCTTCGTCGCAAGGGCTCCTCGCAATGACGCCGGTGTAAAACTACCCCGCCTTGCGGTGCCGCGCCGTCGTCCGATGGGTCTTCCGCGCGCTGCGCTGCCGCCCGGTCGCCCGCCGCGCGTGCGACTTCGCCGCCGTCTTCTTGCCGCCGCGTCCTTTCAGGCTCTGTTTCAGCGCATCCATCAGGCTGACGACGTTGCCCGGGCGCTCCTCGGGCTCCGGCAGCTCGATCTTCTTGCCGCTTGCCTTGCGCTTGACCAGTGCCTTCAGCGCGGTCTCGTACTCGTCCTTGAACTTGCTGGGATCGAAATGCGCCGCCTTGCTGTGCAGGATGTGCCCGGCGAGCTCGACCATGTCCCTGGTGATCTTCGGGCTCTTGATGTCGCCAAAGAACTCGCCCTCGTCGCGCAGCTCGTAGGGGAAGCGCAGCGTGGTGCCGAGCAGGCCCTTCCCGAGCGGTTCGATCGCGATGATGTGCTCGCGGTTGGTCAGCACGATCTTGGCGAGCGCCACGCGATCCTGGTCCTTCATGGCGTCGCGGATCACGGCAAAGGCGTCGGCCGCCGCCTTGCCGTCGGGCGCGATGTAATAGGGGTGGTTGAGATAGCGCTGGTCGATCTCCTCGCTCGGCACGAAGCTTTCGATGTCGATGGTGTGGTTGCTCTCGATCTGGACGGCTTCGAGCTCCTCCGGTTCGATCTCGACATATTTGCCCTTGCGCAGCTCATAGCCGCGACCCTTCTGGTCGCTCTCGACCACGTCGCCGGTCTCGGTATCCACCATCTGCTGCTTGAGCCGGTTGCCGGTCTCGCGGTTGATCAGGTGAAACCGCGTCTTCTCGGCCGCCGTCGTCGCCGGGTAGAGCACGACCGGGCAGCTGACCAGCGACAGCTTCAACGTTCCCTTCCAATAGGCGCGCGGGGCCATTCCGTTCTCCAGTGATTTCAAGGCGTTTTGGAACCCCAACCGCGCCATCGGGTTTTGGTTCCGGGCGGGACTTTTGCCGTGATAGGCTTTGACTCTGACAAGAGAAGCGGGACCGGTCGTGCTGCAAAAACTCTCCACTTACCGAAAAAAGCGTGATTTCGGAAAGACGCCGGAGCCCTCGGGCAAGACCGCAGTGGCGCCGTCCGAACAGCGACGTTTCGTGATCCAGAAGCATGACGCGACGCGGCTGCACTACGACCTCAGGCTCGAATTCGACGGCGTCTTCAAGTCCTGGGCCGTGACCAAGGGGCCTTCGCTCGATCCCCACGACAAGCGGCTGGCGGTCGAGGTCGAGGACCATCCGCTCGACTATGGCGATTTCGAAGGCACGATTCCGGAAGGCCAGTATGGCGGCGGCACGGTGATGCTGTGGGACCGCGGCACCTGGGAATCGGACGATCCGGACGCCGGCTTCAAGAAGGGCGATCTCAAGTTCACCCTGCATGGCGACAAGCTGCACGGCAGCTGGGTGCTGGTGCGCATGCGCAACCGAGGCGGCGAAAAGCGTACCAACTGGCTCCTGATCAAGCACCGCGACGACTACGCCAGCGATAGCGAGGATATCCTCAGCGAGGATAAGTCGGTCGCCTCCGGTCGTGCGATGGAGCAGATCGCCGATGGCAAGGGCCGGGCGCCGAAACCGTTCATGCTGGCGAAGGGCACCAGGGCCAAGGCGGATGCAGTCTGGCAGTCCAACCGCGCCGAGGAGGCGAAAGGGAAGACGGTCAAGCCGGCGCCGCGCACCGCGTTGAAGGCTGGCAAGACCGCAAAGACCGCGAAGAAAAAGGCCACGACCGCAACGAACGCCAGGGAGGTCGCGGAGATGCCGGATTTCGTCGCGCCGCAGCTCTGCACCTCCGTCGAGCGTCCGCCAGCCGGCGATGGCTGGTGCCACGAGATCAAGTTCGACGGCTATCGCGTGCAGCTCCGGGTCGAGGACGGCACGGCGACGCTGAAGACGCGCAAGGGCCTCGACTGGACCGACAAGTTCGCTGCGATCGCGAAGGAGGCAGGCGCGCTGACGGACGTGATGATCGACGGCGAAATCATCGCACTCGACCGTAACGGCGCGCCGAATTTCTCGTCGCTCCAGGCCGCATTGTCGGACGGCAAGACCGAGGACCTGATCTTCTTTGCCTTCGACCTCTTGTTCGCCGAAGGCCGCGACTATCGCCGCCTGCCGCTCGGCGAGCGCAAGGCGCGGCTGAAAGAGCTGCTGGAAGCGCGCAAGCGGAAGTCGACCCAGATCCGCTATGTCGAGCATTTCGAGAGCGGCGGCGACGCCGTGCTGCAATCGGCCTGCAAGCTCGAGCTCGAAGGCGTGGTGTCGAAGAAGCTCGACGCGCCCTATCGCTCCGGCCGCACCGAGAGCTGGACCAAGGCCAAATGCCGCGCCGGCCACGAAGTCGTGATCGGCGGCTACAAGACCACCAACGGCAAATTCCGTTCGCTGATGGCGGGTGTGCATCGCGGCGATCATCTCGCCTTCGTCGGCATGGTCGGCACCGGGTTCGGCGCCGACAAGGTCAAGCGCATTATGCCGTCGCTGCAGGCGATGGAAGCCAAGGAGAGTCCGTTCGGCGGCAAGAACGCGCCAAAGAAGACGCGGGACGTGCATTGGCTGAAGCCCGAGCTCGTCGCCGAGATCGAGTTCGCCGGCTTCACCGCCGACGGCAATATCCGTCAGGCCGCGTTCAAGGGGCTGCGCCAGGACAAGCCGGCCGAGGAGGTCGAGGCGGAAACGCCCGTGGACACCGAGCTCGCAAAGCCTTCCGCGAGAAAGCGTGCAACGCCGAAGTCTGGCAAGAAGGATGCCGGCACTGCCGAGGTCATGGGCGTCGTCATTTCGAAGCCCGACAAGGAGCTATGGCCTGACGACGGCGAGGGCGAGCCCGTCACCAAGCTCGATCTCGCGCATTATCTCGAAGCGGTCGGCGAGTGGATGATCGTGCACCTCAAGGGCCGGCCGTGCTCGCTGATCCGCGCCCCCGACGGCATCAAGGGCGAAAGCTTCTTCCAGCGCCACGCCATGCAGGGGACCTCGAACCTGCTGGAGCTCGCGCGAGTCTCCGGCGATCGCAAGCCATACTTGCAGATCGATCGCATCGAGGGGCTCGCGGCCGTGGCGCAGATCGGCGGCGTCGAGCTGCATCCCTGGAATTGCGCGCCCTACGCCTATGACACGCCGGGCCGGCTGGTGTTCGACCTCGATCCGGCGCCGGATGTCGATTTCGCCGACGTCGTGGAGGCCGCCAAGGAGATGCGGCAGCGGCTGACCGACATCGGCATGGAGAGTTTCTGCAAGACCACCGGCGGCAAGGGCCTGCACGTGGTGGTGCCGCTGCTGCACGGCGCGCGCGACAAGGTGAGCTGGAAGGAGGCCAAGGCGTTTGCGCAAGGCGTCTGCCAGTGGATGGCGGACGACGATCCCGAGTGCTATCTGCTCAACATGTCGAAGAAGCTGCGCAAGGGAAAGATCTTCCTCGACTACCTGCGCAACGACCGGATGTCGACGGCGGTGGCCCCGCTGTCGCCGCGTGCTCGCGCCGGCGCGACCGTGTCGATGCCGGTCACATGGGCGCAGGTGAAGAGCGATCTCGATCCGAAGAAATATACGCTGCGGACCGTGCCGGGCCTGCTGCCGCGCTCGAAGGCCTGGGAGGGCTATGACGACGCGGCCGCCTCGATCAAGGCGGCGATGAAGAAGCTGGCGGGGAAGGTGAAGTAGATCGGTGCCATGGGCAGGGGATCCGTAGGGTGGGCAAAGCGGAGCGTGCCCACCAATGTACGCTTCGAGAGAAAAGGTGGGCACGGCGCAAGAGCGCCTTTGCCCACCCTACGAGATCCTCGTTGTGTCGCTAGATCCGTCCCATCAGGAGCAGGATCAGCAGAATGACGATGACGAGCCCGAGGCCGCCGCCACCGTAATAGCCGGTGCCGTAGAACGGACCGCCGCCGATGCCGCTGAAGCCGCCGAGCAGGGCGATGACGAGAATGATCAGAATGATCGTACCGATAGACATGCGAGTCTCCTCCAGCCCTTTGTGGAAAGGGTCGTTTGCAACCTGTCCCGTTGTGCGAATGGCAACTTGCCGCAGGTTTTATAGTTCCCACATTGAAACACGGCCGGACCATCATCTTGCATGGAACCTTTGCTGGTTCGGCCGGCATGAGTAGGTGAGATCAGTCAGCACAGGGCAGGGCCATGTCAGCACCGCTTGTCGTTTCCATTCCGCATCGTCTCGGCCGCGAGGAGGCGGTGCGCCGGCTCAAGAGCGGCCTTGGACGTGCGGCCGCAAGCATTCCCGTGATGCAGGTCGAGGAGGAGCGCTGGAGCGGCGACACTCTGGCCTTCCGCATCCGCGCGCTCGGGCAGATCGCGACCGGACAGGTCGATGTCGCCGACGACCATGTGAAGGTCGAGGTGATGCTGCCGTGGCTGCTGCAGCGCTTCGCCGAGATGGCGCAGGCGGCGATCAAGAAGCGCGGGCAGCTACTGCTGACCAAGGACGGCGGGAAGTGAGCTTCAGGCGCGCATGCGCTGCCGCGCAGGCCTGATGGCGCTCGCCGCGTTGGCCAGCTTGACCGATGCGGGAAAATCGCGGAAAGCCCGTGCGAGCGGCAGTTCGTTGCCGGCAAAGCCCGGCACGGTGTAGCCGTCGATGTCCACGGTTGCGTCGAGACTTTCGAATGCGGGCCACTCCCGGCCGGCCCGCGTGAAGGCGGCGAACTGATGTCCGACCACGACGATCACAGCGGCGCGGCCGTACCGCCGGGCGAACGCGATGACGTGATCTGCGTCCGCGCCGTGCACCTCCAGCGGCCGGTAGTCGCCCTGTGCGAAGACCTCGGCATGGTCATTGCGCAGCTTGAGCAGGTGCCGCGTCCACGCCAGCTTGAGCCGGCCGTCCGGCCAGTTCCTGGTTAGGCCGCCCCAATCCGGATTGTCGAGCACGCCCAGCGCCGCGTGCCGGGCGGAAAAATCCACGGGGCGGCGGTTGTCGGGATCGACCAGCGAGAGGTCCCAGAATTCGGTGCCCTGGTAGAAGTCGGGCACGCCCGGCAACGTTGCCTTCAGCGTGAGCTGGCTCAGCCCGTTCAAGGCGCCGAGCAGCGCGATGCGGCGCGCTAGCGTCTGGAGCGCCTCCAAAAATTCACCCGACAGCGCGGGATCGAGGATCTTTGCGATGAAGCTTTGAATGCCGTTCTCATAGGCCTCATGCGGATTGAGCCAGCTCGTCTCCTCCTTGCCCTCGCGCGCGGCTTTCAGCGCATAGGCCTGGATCCGCTCGATGAAGCCGGCATCGGCCGGTTCTTCGAGCGGCCAGGCGCCGAGCAGGGTCTGGTAGAGCATGTATTCGAACGTCGCCGACGGCGCGCGCAGATTGCCGTGGAGGGCGAGATGCGGCGCGTTCAGCACCTTCCAGCGCGACACCGCGCTGGTCCATTCGCCCGGGATCTCGCTGAGCGCCGCGATCCGCGCGCGGGCATCCTCGCCGCGCTTGGTGTCGTGGGTCGCGGTCGCCGTCATCCCCTGCGGCCATTCCCTCGCGCGCGCTCGCATCGCCTCGTGGAAGGCGGCAATGGTGAGGCCGTTGCTGGCGGGATCGCCGCCGACCTCGTTCAGCGCGAGCAGCCGGTGGAACTGGTAGAACGCGGTGTCCTCCAGCGACTTCGCCATCAACGGCCCGGTGAACTGCTGCACCTTCAGCGCGAAGCGGCGCACGCGCGGGGCGCTGTGCGGCGGCCGGCCGGGCTTGAGCAGGTCCATCGTCAGCGCATCGCGCAGGAAGTCGAAGATGCCCTCGTCGGCCGCGAACCATTCGGCGCGGGCGCGCTCGATGGTATCGTCGATCAGCTTGCGGTCGAGCGCCGTCGGGCCGCTATGGGTGAGATATGTGCGGTACACCGGGAAATGCAGCACATAGAGCTCGAGCGCCTGCCGCAGGCTGTCGGCGGAGAAGTCGCGAGTCGAGTAGTGGCCGTTGGCGATGCGCGCGAGCAGGCGCGTCAGCACGGTGAACTCGGAGGTGAGCAGCGTCTCCAGCACGCGCCGCTTGGCCTCCTTGACGTAAGGCGCAAGCCGCGGCGGCCGGTTGCTGATCTGCCGCCAGGTCTCGTCCAGCGCCTCCAGCCCCTTGGCATCGACCAGGACATGGGTGATCGCGTTCATCCACTCATAGCCGGTCGTGCCCTGCACGCCGGCGAAGTGCGGCAGCTTCTCGTGCTCGCACAGGATCTTCTCGATCACGGTGTAGAACGGCTTTGTATTACCTTGCGCGTCGCGCACCAGCCGGCGCAGCCGCTGGCAATATTGCGCGGGATCGCGCAGGCCGTCGATGTGATCGAGACGGATGCCTTGCAGCTTGCCCTCCGCAACGAGCTGCTTCACCAGCCGGTGCGTGGCGGCGAACGTGCCGGGGTCCTCGACGCGCAGGCCTGCCAGCCCGTTGACGTCGAAGAAGCGGCGATAGTTGATGTCGCTGGAGGCGAGCCGCCAGTGCCCGAGCTTGTAGTGCTGGCGCTCCAGAAGGTGATGCAGCGCCAGCGTATGCGCGGGTCGATCCTTGGCGGCACGGTAGGCGGCAAGCCCGCGATGGATGATATCGGCCGCGCCATCGATCTCCTTCAGCTCCGTCTTGAAGGCGGGAGCCTCCTTGCGGCTAGGCCGGCGCAGCCCGGTGTAGCGCGCCGCGAGCGCCAGCAGGCGCTTGCCGGCCTCGGTCTCGGCGGCGTCCGCTTCCTTCACGATGATGCGCAGCATCTCGCCATAGCGTTCCGGCGCGATCGGCAGGCGATGCTCGAAATACCAGGCGGAAAAGCTGCCCTCGTCGGGATCGTAGCGCAGCTCGATCTCGCCGCACTCCAGCGCCTCGCCATAGGACGCGCCGAGGATCGGCAGCAGCACGCCGCCGCGGGCGCGGTAGGCCAGTTGATCCCAGTCGATGTCGAAGGATACCGCGTGCGGCGAGGCCTGGCCCCATTCCAGCACGTCGAGCCACCAGGGATTGTCGGCAAAATGCACGCCGACATGGTTGGGCACGAAATCGATGATGAGGCCGAGGTCGTGCTGCTTCAGCGCATCGCTTAGCCGCGCAAAACCGGCTTCGCCGCCAAGCTCGGGATTGAACTGGCTGTGATCGACGGTGTCGTAGCCATGGGTCGAGCCCTTGCGCGCCTTCATCACCGGCGAGGCGTAGAGATGCGTGATCCCCAGCGCCTTGAGATAAGGCACGACAGCGGCGGCCTTGTCGAAGTCGAAATCCGCGGTGAGCTGAAGCCGATAGGTCGCAAGCGGAATGGGGGGAGGCATGTCAACCTCCGAGGCGCCAGACCACCGACCAGGGCGGGAGCCGGTCGCCGGCCGCGCCGCCCCAGATCGGCGGGCCTGCATTGTTGTCCGAGTGCGTGATGTCGCGGTCCGACAGATTGGCGACGAGACGCAACGTCGTGCCATCGCCCATGCGCCAATGCGCGGAGAGCAAGCCGTTGTCGGCCGCCTCGGCATCGCCGAACCTCGAGCCCCTCAGCCGCGGCGCGATCTCCTTGCGGCGGAGCATGAGCAAGTCGCGGACCAGCGCGAGCCGCTTGTCCTGCTCCGGCGTGCGGCCGGTCCAGTCGAGCACGGCTGATCGCAGCGTGGCCGGATCGAGCGGGTCGGGCACCTCGTCGCCGTATGTCTCGTAAGCCCAGGCATATTCCTGCTTGCGGCCCTTGCGCACGGCGTCGGCAAGCCCGCCCTGGAAGTCGCAGAAGAACGGGAAGGGCACGGTCGAGCCCCATTCTTCGCCCTGAAACAGCATCGGCACCATCGGCGCCAGCAAGGTCACTGCGAGCGCGGCTTCGACCTGCTGCGGCGAGGCGAGGCTCTCGAGCCGGTCGCCGAACGGACGGTTGCCGATCTGGTCGTGGTTTTGCAGGAAGTTGACGAAGGTCGCCGGCGGCAGATCGCCGCTCGGCTCACCGCGCGGCTTCTTGCCCCAGAATTCCGAGATCTCGCCCTGATAGACGAAGCCGGAGGCCAGCGCGCGGGCGAGGTCCATGCGCGGCGTCTGGTAGTCGCCATAATAGCCGTTGAGCTCGCCGGTCAGCATCACGTGCCAGACGTGGTGATAGTCGTCGTTCCACTGCGCGCGATATTTGCCGTTCGGCGGCTCCTGCGCGGCGTCGAGCAGGCTGGCGCGATTGTCGCCGTTCTCCAGCACGAGGTGGATGTGCCGCCCGGTGGCCTTGGCGAGCTCGCCGGCGGCGGCGCTGAGGTCCTGCAGCATCGACTGCTCGCCGGGCACCGCCATGATGTGATTGGCG
The DNA here is from genome assembly GCF_029714425.1 of Bradyrhizobium sp. CB2312. Lineage (NCBI taxonomy): Bacteria > Pseudomonadati > Pseudomonadota > Alphaproteobacteria > Hyphomicrobiales > Nitrobacteraceae > Bradyrhizobium > Bradyrhizobium sp. CB2312. The sequence continues at coordinate 2,155,109 of NZ_CP121668.1, forward strand.
GCATCGAGCCGCAGACCGTCGAAGCGGTAGTCGCCGAGCCAGGACAGCGCGTTCTCGACCGCGAATGCGCGCACCTGCGGCACGCGATAGTCGATCGCGCTGCCCCAGGGCGTGTGCGCGTCGGTGAAGAAGCCAGGTGCATAGCGGCCGAGGTAATTCCCCTCGGGACCGAAATGATTGTAGACGACGTCGAGGAACACCATCAGCCCGCGCAGATGCGCCTCGTCGATCAGCGCTTTCAGATCCTCGGGCCGGCCGTAGGCGCTGTCGGGCGCATACCAGAGCACACCGTCATAACCCCAGCCGCGGCGGCCGGCGAAATCGGCGAGCGGCATCAGCTCCAGCGCGGTGATGCCGGTGGCGACGAGATGATCGAGCCTGTCGATCATGGCGCGGTAGGTGCCTTCGGCGGTGAAGGTGCCGACATGGGTCTCGATCAGCACCGTCTCTTCCCAGGGACGGCCGCGCCAGTCGCGCGCGCGCCATGTGAAGGCGTCGTGGTCGATCACCTCGCTCGGGCCGAACACGTCGTCGGGCTGGAAGGCCGAGGCGGGATCTGGCACGTCGATCTCGTCGTCGATCCTGAATTTGTAGGGAGTGCCGACGGCAAGATCGTCGATGTCCGCGACATACCAGCCGTCCTGCCGCCGCTGCATCGCGTGCCGTCGCTCGAGCAGCAGATCGACGCGGCGCGCACCGGGCGCCCACAGGCGGAACGACACGCCGTCTTTCGTCGGCCTCGCCCCGAAGGATGGCCTCATGGCGCCCCCGCGAAGGCGAGCACGGAGCGCGGCGGCGCCTTGCTGTCGCTACCGGGCAGGAAGTCGATGCTGTTCAGCTTGGCATCTGTCGTGTTCAGGATCTGCTGCCAGCTCTTGTATTCGTCGATCTCGGGCAATTTGAATGCGATCTCTTCGGGGGCGGCGTTCAGTACGATAAAGATCGCAGCCGCGCCCGGTTCCACCGGGCCCATCACATAAGAGAGGAACCGACCTTCCGGAAACTTCCAGTCGCTCTCCGTCATCTCGTCGCCGGCAGGCGTCAGCCACAGCGCGCCGTAGGAGGCGCCGTCGGCTAGGCGTCCGTCGAGCCAGCGATGGCTGCGAAGCTGCGAGAAGCGGCGACGGATGTCGGCGAGCTGGCCGACGTAATCGACCATGTCCTCGCCGTCGTTGCCGAGATTGTCCCAGCCGACCCAGCCGACCTCGTTGTCCTGGCAATAGGCGTTGTTGTTGCCGGATTGCGAATTGCCGACCTCGTCGCCGGCCAGCAGCAGCGGAACGCCCTGCGCGAGCATCAGGCAGGCCAACACGTTCTTGCGCAGCTGCCGCCGCAGGCCGAGGATTTGCGGATCGTCGGTCGGGCCCTCGACACCGCAATTGTTGCTGTGGTTGTCGTTGGAGCCGTCGCGATTGTCCTCGCCGTTGGCCTCGTTGTGCTTCTCGTTGTAGCTGAAGAGGTCGGCCAGCGTGAAGCCGTCATGCACGGTGATGTGATTGATGCTGGCGCGTGGCCGTCGGCCGTCATGGTTGAACAGGTCGGACGACGCCGTCATGCGGCTGGAGATGTCGCCGATCAGGCTGCCTTCGCCGCTCCAGTAGCGGCGCATGGCGCTGCGATAGCGATCGTTCCACTCCGACCATTGCGACGGGAAGGCGCCGACCTGGTAGCCGCCGAGGCCGAGGTCCCAGGGCTCGGCGACCAGCTTCACGTTCGCCAGCACGGGATCCTGCCGGACCGCGGTCAGGAACGAGCTGCCGCGCTCGAAACCGTTCGGCCCGCGCGCGAGCGTGGTGGCGAGGTCGAAGCGGAAGCCGTCGACATGGCAGACCTCGACCCAGTAGCGCAGCGAATCCATCACCATCTGGAGCACGCGCGGATGGGTGAGGTTCACCGACGAGCCGCAGCCGGTGAAATCGTCGTAATAGCGCGGGTTCTCGCGGTTCAGCCAGTAATAGGAGGCGTTGTCGATGCCGCGATAACACAGCGTCGGGCCGAGATGATTACCCTCGGCGGTGTGGTTGTAGACGACGTCGAGCATCACCTCGATGCCGGCATCGTGCAGGCGCGCCACCGTGGTGCGAAAGGAATCCAGCGCGTTGTCCTGGGCGTAGCGCGGCTCCGGCGCGAAGAAGGACAGCGTGTTGTAGCCCCAGTAATTGGCGAGCTTCTTTTCCACCAGAATACGGTCGTCGACGAAGCTGTGGATCGGCAAGAGCTCGATCGTGGTGACGCCGAGCTTCTTCAGATGCTCGATCATGGCGGGCGAGGACAGCCCGCCATAGGTGCCGCGCAAATTCGGCGGCACGTCGTCGCGCTTCTGCGTCAGGCCCTTGACGTGGGCCTCGTAGATGATGGTGTCTTCCCAGGGGATGTGGGGCCGGATCTCGCGGCGGCCCCAGTTGAAGGTCTCGTCGACCACGACGGCCTTGGGCATGCCGCGCGCATTGTCGCGCCGGTCGAAGGAGAGGTCTTCGCGCGGCGAGCCGGTTCGGTAGGCGAAATGCGCATCGCTCCAGACCAGCCGCCCGGCGAGCCGCTTGGCATAGGGGTCGAGCAGCAGCTTGTTGGCGTTGAACCTGTGGCCGTGCTCGGGCTCGTAGGGGCCATGCACGCGGTAGCCGTAGAGCTGTCCCGGCGAGACGTCGTTGAGATAGCCGTGCCAGACGTCCTCGGTGCGTTCAGGCAATTCGATGCGCTCGAGCTCGCGCCGTCCTTGCATGTCGAACAGGCAGAGCTCGACCTTCTGTGCGTTGGCGGAGAACAGCGCGAAATTGGTGCCGCGTCCGTCCCAGCTTGCGCCGAGGCGTGCGGGCGATCCAGCGGTCAGGCGCATGGTTCAGCTTTCCGGAACGAGGAAGATCGCGCCCAAAGGGGGAACGGTGAGGCGGAGCTCGCCGTCAACGGCCTGGACCTCGCCGATGTTCCCGACGTCGCCGCCGCCGTAATGGCCGGAGTCCGAATTGAACACTTCCTTCCACTTGCCGGCAAAGGGCACGGGCACGCGATAGTTGCGATAGACGTTGGGGGAGAAGTTGACGAGGACGAGACAGCGTGCGTGCTCGTCAAAGCCCTTGCGCAGCCAGGCGAACACGTTGCGGTTGGCATCGTCGGTGATCAGCCATTCGAAGCCGGCCTGGTCGCAATCCATCTGGTGCAGCGCCGGCACGGCGCGATAGAGCCGGTTGAGGTCGCGGATCAGCGCCTGGATGCCGGAATGGTATTTGTATTCGAGCAGGTGCCAGTCGAGCGACTGGTCGTGATTCCATTCGCGGCTCTGCGCGATCTCCGCGCCCATGAACAGCAGCTTCTTGCCGGGATGGCCGAACATGAAGCTGTAGTAGGCGCGCAAATTCGCAAAGCGCTGCCATTCGTCGCCGGGCATGCGGCCGAGGATCGAGCGCTTGCCGTGCACGACCTCGTCATGTGACAGCGGCAGGATGAAGTTCTCCGAGAAGGCGTAGTGCAGGCCGAACAGGATCTCGCCGTGATGATGCTTGCGATGGATCGGATCCTTGCTGATGTAGTTCAGCGTGTCGTGCATCCAGCCCATGTTCCACTTGTAGCCGAAGCCGAGCCCGCCGAATTCGACCGGGCGCGACACCTGCGGCCATGCGGTGGATTCCTCGGCGGCGGTGGTGGCTTGCGGGAAGCGGGCGAACAGCTCGGTGTTGAAGCGGCGCAGGAAGTTGATCGCCTCGATGTTTTCGCGCCCGCCATACTGGTTCGGGATCCAGGCGCCCGGCGGGCGGCTGTAGTCGAGATAGAGCATGGAGGCGACGGCGTCGACGCGCAGGCCGTCGATCGCATAGCGCTCCAGCCAGAACAGCGCGTTCGACACCAGGAAGTTGGTCACTTCGGTGCGGCCGTAATTGTAGATCAGCGTGCCCCAGTCGAGATGGCGGCCCTGGAGCGGGTTGGCGTGCTCGTACAGCGCCGTGCCGTCGAAGCTGCCGAGCCCGTGCGGATCGTCAGGGAAGTGGCCGGGCACCCAGTCGAGCAGCACGCCGATGCCCTCGCGATGGCAGGCATCGACCAGGGCGGCGAAATCGTCCGGCGTGCCGAAGCGGCTGGTCGGCGCATAAAGTCCGGTCGGCTGATAGCCCCAGGAGCCGTCGAACGGGTGCTCGCTGACGGGGAGGAATTCGAGATGGGTGAAGCCCATGTCGCGGGCATAGGCCGGCAACTGCTCGGCGAGCTCGCGATAGGTCAGCCATTCATTGCCGTTCTTGCGCCGCCACGAGCCGAGATGGACCTCGTAGATCGACATCGGCGCCGACAGCGCGTTGATGCCGTCGGGCGCCGGGCGGGGGCGTGGCAGATGCGCCTCGTCGAACACGATCGAGGCCGTCTTTGGCCGCACCTCGCTCGCAAACGCCAGCGGATCGGATTTCAGCGGCAGCAGATGGCCGTGCGGGCCGATGATCTCGAACTTGTAGTGATCGCCACTCTTCGCATGCGGAATGAACAATTCCCAATAGCCGGCACCGCGCACCCGCATCGGATGGCGCCGCCCGTCCCAGAAATTGAAATCGCCGACCACGGACACGCGCCGCGCATTCGGCGCCAGCACCACGAAGCCGATGCCGTCGATGCCTTCGAGCCGCATCGGATGCGCGCCGAGCTTGTCGTAAAGGCGCTGATGGGTGCCTTCGCCGAGCAAATAGAGATCGAAATCGGTCAGGATCGGCGGAAAGCGGTAGGCGTCCTCGAACTCGACGACATTGTCGCCGAATTTTGCGCGCAGCTGATAGTGCTTGGAGCCATTGGGCAGCGCGCCGATGAACAGGCCGGCTGCGTGGACACGGTCGAGGGCTGCGACCTCGCCATGCTCGCCGACCGCCTCGACATTGGAGGCTTCGGGCAGGAACGCGCGCACCACGCTTTTGCCGCCCTCGGGATGCAGCCCGAGATAGTGGAAGGGGTCGGAGTGACGGCCTTCGATGATGGCGTAGGCTTCGGCAGGCAGTTTAGGCATGGGCTTCGCTCTCGGTACTGGACAGAATGCGAAGCAGTCCGGTCAGCGGCGCATGGAGCCCCTCGGGCCGGTGGGACAGCTCGTACTCTACTTCGTCGAACGCTTCATCAAGCAGGAAAAACCTTAACAGGCCTTCCGAGGCTTGCGCATCGTCCGGCCAGAGCCGGCGATCCGTCATGGCTTCGTCATAGGCAGTGAGGAACGTCGCGGTCGCACGCTCGCGCCATTCGTCGAGCGCAGCGGCGAGCCGGTCTTGCTCGTCGGACGCGCCCGTGCGCGCGCGGCCAAGGGCTGCGTTGACCGAAAGGTCGATCGAGCGGATCAGGCCGGCGACGTCGCGCGCGGCAGGCAGCTTGCGCCGCTTGTCGGCCAGCGGCAGACGCGGATCGCCGTCGAAATCGATGATGAAGATGTCATCCTTCACGATCAGAATTTGCCCGAGGCGGAAGTCGCCATGATGACGGATGTTCAACCCGCCGATCCCGGAACGCAATAGTGCATTCAGCCGGTCGGGCAGGGTGTTGCGTGCCGCGATGATGCGGTCGATCAGCGGCCGGTCCGCCTCCCGCAGGCCGTCGCGGCTCTCAGCGAGGCGCTCGAACACCCGCTCGGCGCGCGCCTTGAGGTCGGAGACCCAGCGCTCGATTTGTGTTGAGCCGATCGGCTCAGGGGCGAGATCGTCGGTCTTTGCCGCGGCCAGTGCGACATGCAGCTCGCCGAGCCGCCGGCCGATCTGCGCCATGAAGTGCAGATAGGGGGCCTGCTCCTGGGTCTCGCGGTGCGTTTCCCCTGGCGGCAGCACGCGCTGCTCGTCGATATAGCGGTCGAGATAGCCCGTGGTCACCGTCCAGCCGTCGCCCTGGTTCTCGACATAGGCATGCAGCACGCCGAGCGCGCTGCGGTGATCGCCCTCGATCAGCTCGACGCTGCCGAGCAGCGCCGGCGCGTTGGCAAAGCGGGCCACTTCCGTGAGATAGCGGCCGATCTCGATCTCGGGACTGGTCCCGCTTTGGAGCCGGCGGTAGATCTTGGCGACATATTGGTTGTCGACCAGCGCAGTGCTGTTCGACTGCTCGATCGCGCGGATGCGCTGGGGCTCCTTGATGGTGTAATCGGCGAACCGGCTGGTGGCCTTGAACTCCAGCCGCAAATTGTTCTCGTCCACCACCAGGTTTTGCGACAGACCCCGCAGGAAAAGCCCGATGAAGATCTGCTCGGTCGCAACGTCAAGCAGCGTGCCTTCGCGCGCGCCTTGGCGCACGGCGGCGAGCGCCTTCGGGTTGAAGCGTTCGCGGTCGAAGCGCACCCACTCGATCTGCATCGGCATCACGTAGCGCGTGGTGACGTCGTCCCGCGTCGTCTCGAAGAACGCGATCCAGGGTCTGTTGTCGCCGATGTCGCTGAACGGCACCGCGGAGGTGAGCGTGGCCTTGATCTGCTTGGGATTGTGCTCGGGGTACCAGCGTGTCCGCGACAGGAAGCCCGGCAGCACGTCGCGTTCGAACACGCCGCGCTCGCGCGCCAGCGACACCCAGTTCGAATTGACCGGCACCACCAGCGTCTCGAACTCCGGCACCGCGCGCGGCGTCACCGGCTCGGACTTGTCGCGCTCCTGAAGCTGGAACCAGTAGAAGCCGTAGGGCCCCAGCGTGATCATGTAGGGCAATTCGCCGATCGGGGGGAAGCGCGTGCGCCCCAGCATCTCCTGCGGAATGCGATCCTTCCACGGTGACAGATCGAGCTCGGTCGCCTGCGCTGCGCGCGACAGATTGGCGACGCAGAGAATGACCTCGTCGCGATATTGCCGCACATAGGCCAGCACCGCGCGGTTGGCCGGGCGGATGAAGGTCATGGTGCCGCGGCCGAAGGCGAGCGTCGACTTGCGCACCGAGATCAGCCGCTTGGTGGCGCTGAGCAGCGAGGACAGACTGCGCGACTGCGCCTCCACGTTCACCGATTCGTAGCCATAGACCGGGTCCATGATCAGCGGCGCGTAGAGCCGGGCCGGATCGCAGCGCGAGAACCCGCCATTGCGATCCGGGCTCCATTGCATCGGCGTGCGCACGCCGTTGCGATCGCCGAGATAGATGTTGTCGCCCATCCCGATCTCGTCGCCGTAATAGACGATCGGCGTGCCCGGGAAGGACAGCAGCAGCGAGTTCATCAGCTCGATCTTGCGGCGGTCGTTGTCCATCAGCGGCGCGAGGCGTCGGCGGATGCCGACATTGATGCGCGCACGGGGATCGTTGGCATAGGTGGTCCAGAGATAGTCGCGCTCGACGTCGGTGACCATCTCCAGCGTCAATTCGTCATGATTGCGCAGGAACAGCGCCCATTGGCAGCTCGCCGGGATATCAGGCGTCTGGCGCAAAATGTCGGTGATCGGGAAGCGGTCCTCCTGCGCGATCGCCATGTAGATGCGCGGCATCAGCGGGAAGTGGTAGGCCATGTGGCACTCGTCGCCACGGCCGAAATATTCCTGCACGTCCTCCGGCCATTGGTTGGCCTCGGCCAGCAGCAGCTTGCCCTTGGAGTACGCGTCGAGCTCCTGGCGCAGGCGCTTGATGATCGCATGCGTCTCCGGGAGGTTCTCGTTCGAGGTGCCCTCGCGCTCGCAGAGATAGGGAATGGCGTCGAGCCGGAAGCCGTCGACACCGGCGTCGAGCCAGCGCTTCATCACCTGGATGATGGCGCTGACGACGCGCGGATTGTCGAAATTGAGGTCGGGCTGGTGCGAGAAGAAGCGGTGCCAGTAGAACGCGCCGGCCTCCGGATCCCAGGTCCAGTTCGACTTCTCGGTGTCGGTGAAGATGATGCGCGTGCCCTGGTATTTCTGGTCGGTGTCGCTCCAGACATACCAGTTGCGGGCGCTGGAGCCCGGATGGCTGCGGCGCGCGCGCTTGAACCATTTGTGCTGGTCGGAAGTGTGGTTGACGACGAGCTCGGTGATGACGCGCAGGCCGCGCTTCTGCGCCTCCTGGATGAAGCGCTTGAAATCCTTCATCGTCCCGAAATCGGGGTTGACCGAGCCGTAGTCGCCGATGTCGTAGCCGTCGTCGCGGCCGGGCGAGGGATAGAACGGCAGCAGCCACAGCGCGGTGACGCCGAGGTCCTGCAGATAAGGCAGCTTCTCGGTCAGCCCGGCGAAGTCGCCGATGCCGTCATTGTTGCTGTCGGCAAAGGCCTTGACGTGGAGCTGGTAGATGATGGCGTCCTTGTACCAGAGCTCGTCCACGATCTCGGCAGACTCGGCCTTCTTGGTGTCGACGGAAGACAATACGTTCATGGCGTGACCCCTTACGCCAGGCAGCGGAACAGGAGTGCCGGATCGCGGTCGGGATCGATACGCAATTTGAGCCCACCCCATTCGATGCGGCACTGTTCGCCGGTGAGGAGATTTTCGAGTGCGGTGACGTGGCGGCGTTCGCCGCCGACGTCGATGGTGAGGTCGCCGAGCGGCAGCCAGAATTCGCGTGGATGACGCGAGAGCGCGATGACGGCGATTGTCGTGTTGGCCGGGTCAGTCGCCTCCTTGGCAAAGGCGATGGTCTCGCCGTCCTCAGCGCCGAGGAAGCGCAAGCTTGCGGTCTGCTGGAGCGCCGCGTTCTCGTTGCGGATGCGGTTGAGCGCGGCGATGTAGGCCTTGATGTTGCCTGGCTTGTCCCAGTCGCGCTGCCTGATCTGGTACTTCTCGGAATCCTGATACTCTTCGCGGCCGGGCACGGCCTCGTGCTCGAGCAGCTCGAAACCGCTGTAGATGCCGAAGCTGCCCGACAGCGTCGCTGCCAGCGCGACGCGCGATTTGAAGGCCCAAATCTCGCCGCTCTGGAGATGAAAGGGCAGGAGGTCAGGCGTGTTCACGAACAGGTTCGGGCGATAGAAGTCGCGCTCCGGATAGCGCGTCAGCTCGTCAAAATATTGTTCCAGCTCCCACCTCAAAGTATGCCAGGGAAAATAGGTGAAGGACTGCGCGAAGCCGAGCTTGGCGAGGCCTTTCATCGGCTTCGGCTTCGTAAACGTCTTGGAGAACAGGATCACCTCGGGGTGCCGCCGGCGGATGTCGCCGATCAGCCAGTCCCAGAACGGCAGCGGCGCGGTGTCGTGGTTGGCGATGGCGAAGATGGTGACGCCATGGTCGATCCAGAACAGCATGGCGTCGCGGAACGCGTTCCACAGCCCGACCCGATCGACCGAGGCGAAATCGGGGATGACGATGTCCGAATAGGGACGATCGGCCGTCCGCACCGAGCGGTCCGGCCGCCATTTGAACCATTCCGGATGCTGCGTCAGCCAGGGATGATCCGGCGAGCATTGCACGGCGAAGTCGAGCGCGAGCTCGAGGCCGTATTCGAGGCAAGTGGCGACCAGCGCGCGGAAATCCTCGATGGTGCCGAGCTCGGGATGCAGCGCATCGTGTCCGCCTGCGGCTGAGCCGATCGCATAGGGCGAGCCCGGCTCGCCTTCGGTCGCCACCGGCGCATTGTTGCGGCCCTTGCGGCGTGTGTGGCCGATCGGTTGGATCGGCGTGAGGTAGAGCACGTCGAAGCCCATCGCGGCGATATCCGGCACGCGCGCGATGCAGTCGCGCAGCGTGCCGTGCCGGCCGGGGACCCGGCTCTGGCTGCGCGGCATCATCTGGTACCAGGCGCCAAAGCGCGCCTTGTCGCGGTCGATAATAAGCGGGAAGGGCGGCGAGCGGGTCAGGTCGGGCCGCGACTGGCTTTCGGCCATGGCCTTGCCGAGCTCGGCCCCAAGCAGCGGGGCGACGTTTCCGGTCTCAAGATAATCCTCGCACTGCCTGATGATGACAGCTGCAGCGTCCTGTCCTGCGCCATGCGCCTTGGTCAGCAGGCCGGCGCCCTCGACCGCGTCGAGGCTGACATCGGCGCCGGTGCGCTGTTTTCGCGCGACACCGTTTGACCAGGTCGCAAATTCGTCGGTCCAGGCTTCGATCACATAGACATATTGGCCGGGCTCGACAGGCGTGAACGCGCCGGACCAGCGGTCATTGCCGTGATGGATCATCGGCTCGCTCCGCCATTCGCGGTCCTGCTCTCCTCGCCAGATCAGCGCGGCGGATATCACGGCATCGCCACCGCGATAGATGTCGGCCCAGACCTCGACGCGCTCGCCCGCAATCCGTTTCACGGCGAAGCGGCCGCCGTCGATCAAGGGATAGACGTTTTCGATGAGGAAAGCGCTGCCGGCAGCGGCACTCTCGACAGTTTGAATTGTCTTGTTCACGGTGATGCCATTGACAAGAAAGCAGGAGCCCGTTTCCCTTGTCGGGAACCTACGCTTGGTACCACTATAGAAAGCCGCTTGTGTGTCATTGGTTCCCTCGGGAACGGCAAGCGCAGTTTGCGAGTTACCCCTGACTAACCTCTTCCGCGACCTCGTTAAAATCGATGCCACCGGCCAGACAATGGCCTGCAAGCTGCGTGCCGAATGGATCTTTTAGCTCAAGCCCGGATCAAGGGCGTTCAATCTGAATTTATCGACGCCCTCGGCAAGCTGCGGGTCACCGATCCCGTGGCCCTTAAATCCATCCTCGACGCCCTGCCGGAAAAGCGGGTTTACCGCTTCGTCGCCGGGCCGGTCGTGGTCCGTGCCCTGGGCAATCCGCGCACCGAATTGGCGACGATCGGCGCCGCGCCGCTCAGATGGAAAATCATCGGCAAGGACAGCGTCATCGCGCAAGGCGAGACGCGCGAGCCTGTGATCGCCTGGCCGGCGGGCCTCCCGCCCGGTTATCACCGGCTGACACTCACCGATGCCGAAGGCGTGAGCGAAGACGTGCCGATGATCGTGGCGCCGGAGCGCGCCTTCGGCGGCGATTTCGACCGCGGCTGGCTCCTCGCCGTGCAGCTCTACAGCGTCCGCTCGAACCGCAATTGGGGCATCGGCGATTTCACCGATCTGGCCGGGCTCCTCCGGCTGGCAAAACAGCTCGGCGCCGACGGCGTCGGGCTCAATCCGCTGCACGTGTTGTTCGACGATCATCCCTCAGATTGCAGCCCCTATTCGCCGAACAGCCGGCTGTTCCTCAATCCGCTCTATATCGACGTCGAGGCAATCCCCGAATTTTCCGCAGATCTCGTGCCGGATGCGGCTGCGACCGCTGCGCGGCTCCGCCAGGGCGATCGCGTGCCCTACGCCGCCATGGCGGCCTTGAAATGGCCGGCGTTGCGCGCCGCATTCAACAGCTTCGTGACCAGCGCGAGCGCGGCGCGCCGGAAGGCGTTCGACGCCTTCCGCGCCGAACGCGCGCCGCTGTTGTCGCGCTTTGCCTGTTTCGAGGTGCTGCGCCATCGCTTCACGGGGCCGTGGTGGGACTGGCCGGCGGAATGGCAGCAGCCGGATGAGGCGAAATGCGCGGGCTTGCGCAACGGCCCCGACAAGCGCGAGGTCGAGTTCGTCGAATTCGTGCAATGGACGGCGGACAGCCAATTGCGTGCCGCAAGGGAGCTGGCGAGCCAGCTCGGCATGCGCGTCGGACTTTATCTCGACGTTGCCGTCGGCGTGCAGTCCAACGGCTTCGACGCCTGGAACGAGCAGATGGCGATCTCGCGCCATCTCGCGGTCGGCGCGCCGCCCGACGTGCTCAACACCGTCGGCCAGGACTGGGGCCTAGCCGGCTTCAATGCCGGCGGCCTCGAAGCGCAGTCCTTTGTGCCGTTTGCCGACATGCTGGCCGCGTCGATGCGCCATGCCGGTGCTATCAGGCTCGATCACGTGCTCGGTTTGAAGCGGCTTTATCTGGTGCCGCGCGGCTTCAAGCCCGACAACGGCGCCTATGTGCAGATGCCGTTCGAGGCGCTGCTCGGCGCGGTGGTGCGCGAGAGCGCAGCCCACAAATGCATCGTGATCGGCGAGGATCTCGGCACGGTGCCGGAAGGTTTCCGCGAGACCATGCAGGATTTCGGCATCTGGTCCTACCTCGTCATGATGTTCGAGCGTGACGATTCCGGCCATTTCCGCAACATCGACCACTACCGGCCGAACGCGCTGGTGACGCTGAACACCCATGATCTGTGCACCTATGCGGGCTGGCGCTCGTTCAGCGATCTCAAGATGAAGCGCTCGCTCGGGCTCGATCCCGGCGAGGACGACCAGGCCCGCTGGGACGCGCTCGGCGCGCTCGACGAGATCCTGCGGCAGAACGGCATCAGCGCCAACGACCTCTATTCGGTGCTCGCCTTCCTGTCGCGCACGCCGTCGCGGCTGCTGGCGGTGTCGCTGGAGGACCTGCTCGGCGTGATCGACCAGCCCAACATTCCCGGCACGATCGACGAGCATCCGAACTGGCGCCAGCGCCTGCCCGTTGCGCTCGACCAGATCGCCAAGAAGGTCGATCTCGCGGCTTTGAAGGCCGCGACGCGGGAACGTTCCTTGGCCAATGGGCGTTGATGAGCCGGGGTTTCCAGGCTCGAACGACATTGTCTCAGAGGATCGAGGACTACGCGCTGATCGGCGATTGCGAGACCGCTGCGCTGGTCGGGCGCAACGGCTCGATTGACTGGCTGTGCTGGCCGGCCTTCGATTCCGACGCCTGCTTCGCCGCGATCCTTGGGACAAACAAGAACGGCCGCTGGCTGGTCACGCCAGCCGATGACGTCGTCAAGTCCACGCGCCGCTATCGCGGCGACACTCTCATCCTCGAGACGCGCCTTGAGACCAGGACCGGCACCGTCGCGCTGGTCGACTTCATGCCGCCGCGCGGCAAGGCCTCGGACGTCGTCCGGCTGGTGCGCGGCATCAGCGGCACGGTGAAGATGCGGATGGAGCTGGTGATCCGCTTCGGCTTCGGCGTCGACATTCCCTGGGTGCGGCGGATCGACCACTCCCTGCTCGCGATCTGCGGCCAGGACATGACGGTGCTGCGCACGCCGGTCGAGACCCGCGGCGAGGACCTCACCACGGTGTCCGATTTCGAGGTGAAGGAGGGCGAGACCGTCGCCTTCGTGCTGACCTACGGTCCCTCGCATCTCGAGCCGCCCGGGCCGATCGACCCCGAGCAGGCGCTCGAAGAGACCGAAGCGTTCTGGAAGGACTGGTGCCGCCATTGCACCCGCGACGGCCCCTATCACGATCTCATCGTGCGCTCGCTGATCACGCTGAAGGCGCTGACCTTCGCTCCCACCGGCGGCATCGTCGCCGCGCCCACCACCTCGCTGCCGGAGAAGCTCGGCGGCAGCAGGAACTGGGATTACCGCTTCTGCTGGCTGCGCGATGCCACCTTCACGCTGCTGGCGCTGATGAACTCGGGCTACACCGAGGAAGCCTCGGCCTGGCACAACTGGCTGTTACGCGCGGCCGCCGGCGCGCCGGCGAACATGCAGATCATGTACGGCATCTGGGGCCAGCGGCGCCTGCTGGAATGGGAGGCGGGCTGGCTCGCCGGCTATGAGGGCGCGCAGCCGGTGCGCGTCGGCAATGCCGCGCATGCGCAGCTCCAGCTCGACGTCTACGGCGAGTTGATCGACGCCTTCCACCAGTCGCGCATGGCCAAGCTGAAGCTCGACGAGGAGAGCTGGGCATTGGAATGCAACGTGCTCAATCACCTCGCCGAGGTCTGGGACAAGCCCGACCACGGCATCTGGGAGCGGCGCGGTCAGCCGAGGCATTACGTCTTCTCGAAGGTGATGACCTGGGTCGCCTTCGACCGCGGCATCAAGAGCGCCGAGACTTTTGGCTTCAAGGCGCCGCTGCTGCACTGGCGCGCCTTGCGCGAGGCCATTCATCGTGACGTCTGCCGCAGGGGTTTCGACGCGGAGGGGAATGCTTTCGTCGAGTCCTATGGCTCGAAGCTGCTCGATGCCAGCGTGCTGCTGCTGCCCGGCGTCGGCTTCCTGCCGGCCGACGACCCGCGCATCCGCGGCACCATCGCGGCGGTCGAACAGCACCTGATGCGCGACGGCTTCGTGCTGCGGCACGACCCGCGCGAGGTGCCTGCGGACCAGCCGCCGCTCGAAGGCGCGTTCCTGGCCTGCAGCCTGTGGCTCGCCGATGCCTATGTGCTGTCGGGCGATCTCGACAAGGCGCAAGTCTTGTTCGACCGCGTGGTCGGCATTGCCAACGATGTCGGGCTACTCGCCGAGGAATATGATTCCGTGGCGCGACGCCAGACCGGCAATTTCCCGCAGGCCTTGACCCACATCGCGCTGATCAACACCGCGCATAATCTGTCGGCGGCGAGGCAGAAGAGCGAGAAGCCGGCGATGCAGCGGTCGAAGTAGTGACCGTGCATGAGCTTTGATTGCTACCAGAGCGGAGGTGCGCTCCCTCCCCCGCTTGCGGGGGAGGGTTGGGGAGAGGGTGTCTCTGCTGGGCGAGAACCCCCGAGAGGAGAGAACCCTCACCCGCCGCCTCTCCCGCAAGCGGGAGAGGTTGAAACCAGCTGGCAGCCCGTCTAGCCCACCCCATTCCACTTCAAGACCATCTCCATCGCCTCGGCAAAACCATCCTGCTCGTTGCTCGCGGTGACGTGGGTGGCCTGGTCCTTGACGTTGTCGGTGGCGTTGCCCATGGCGATCGAGGTGCCGCTGACGCGGAACATGGCGAGGTCGTTCTGCATGTCGCCGATGGTGGCGACCGCATCGGTCGAGATGCCGAGGCGCTTGGCCATGGCCTCGACGAACGTGCCCTTGTTGAAGCCGGGCGGAGTGATGTCGAGATAGTAGGTCTGCGAGCGCACCGCGGTGGCCTCGCTGCCGAGGGCCTCCTGCATCGCCTTCTCGCAAGCCTCGAGCCCGGCGGCATCGGCGCTGGCGCCGACGATCTTGCAGGCGCTGGCGAGGTACGGCGAAAAATCCGTCACGATGGTGGGGTCGGAGCGGATGGTGTGCTGCTCATGCGCGACATATTTGCCGTTCGGGTTGTCGATCAGCCATTTGTCGTAGGTGAACAGCCAGATGTCGGCGCCGAACTCGCGCAGGATCTGCAACGACCGTTCGGCGGCGCCCGCCGGAATCAGGTGCTGCTCGACCGGCCTCATCTCGGGATCGATGATCGAGGAGCCATTGAACGGGCCGACCGGCAGCCACAGCGCCAGCGGCTCGATCAGGAAGCGCATGCCGATGGCGGGGCGGCTGGAGGTGATGGTGAAGCCGATGCCGGCCTGGTGCAGCCGCTGCACCGCGCTCCTCGCGCGCTCGGTCAGCGTTTTGTCCTTGGTCAGCAGCGTGCCGTCGACGTCGGAGACAACGAGTGAGATTTTCGTCATGGCAGGACCTTTGGTTATGGCCTCAGCGTCGCGCCGCCCAGTTTCAACTGCCGGACGATGCCGTCGACGATCGCCTCGACAGTCTCGTCGATCGAGACGGTGACGACGTGCTCGCCCGCCTCCGGCGGCTCGAGCGTGTCGAACTGGCTCTTCAGCAACCCGGGCGGCATGAAATGACCCTTGCGCTGCGCCAGCCGCTCGGCGATCAGCTCCTTCGTGCCCCTCAGGAACACGAAGCGGACGTCGTCGCGTCCGCGCAGCAGCACGTCGCGGTAGGTGTGCTTCAGCGCCGAGCAGGCGATGATGACGTGCCCGCCCTTGCCGCAGACCCGCGCGATCTCGTCGGCGATGGCGTTGAGCCAGGGCCAGCGGTCCTCGTCGGTGAGGGGATGGCCGGCCCGCATCTTCTCCACGTTGCTCGCGGGGTGAAAGCTGTCGCCGTCCTCGAAGCGCCAGCCGAGCCGCTCACCGAGCGCGGCTGCAACTGTGCTCTTGCCCGAACCCGACACGCCCATCACGATCAACGCACAAGGTGCTTCAACGCCCGCCACGAATTCCCTCCGGAAGCGCGGCCCTGTCGACCAGCCAGACGGTCTCACCATTCGAGCGCGCGCGTACAGCCGGCAGATTCTCGCCATTGAGGAGGCGCGTCAAGATCGGCTGCTTGTCGTGCCCGGCAATCTCGAACAGCATCTCGCGGCAGGACGCCAAAGCGGGCAGCGTGAGCGACACCCGCGGCACGAACGGCGCGACATTGGCCTTGGGCACGCCGACGACCCAGCGCGCGGTCTCCTCGATCTCGGGATAGCCGGGAAACAGCGAGGCGGTGTGACCGTCCGGCCCTGCACCCATCAGGACCATGTCGAACAGCGGCCGCGCCGGATCGAGCCGGTCCGAGCCGTAGAAGGCCTGCAGCTCGCGCGCATAGGCCGCGGCGCTGGCATCGGGATTTCCGGCGGTGGTCGGGATCGGATGGATATGGCCAGCGGGCGCATTGCGATCGAGAAAGGTCGCGCGCGCCACCGCCATGTTGTTGAGCGGATCGCTCTCTGGGACAAAACGCTCGTCACCGATGAACCAGTGCACGCGGTCCCACGGAATCCTGCCGCGCCATGCGTCGCTGCCGAGTAGTTGATAGAGCTTCTTCGGGCTGGAGCCGCCGGTGAGGCAGATCGCGATGCGCGAGGGATTGGCTGATATCCGCGCCATCACCCGCTCGGCTGCGGTTTGCGCCAGAGCCTCGGCGTCGGCCGCGACGATCAGCTCCGGCTGGCCGGCTGCAGCCATCACGAATATTTCCGCCAGCTGCGCCCGTCGCGGCGAAGCAGCTCGTCGGCGCATTTCGGGCCGTCGCTGCCGGCCTGATAGGTCTCGATGCCGTTGGTGCCGGCATTTTTCCAGGCGTCCAGGAACGGCTGCACCGCCTGCCATCCGGCCTCGACGCCGTCGGCGCGCTGGAACAGGATGTTGTCGCCGATCATGCAGTCGTAGATCAGCGTCTCGTATCCGGTCGAGGGATCGGCGCGGAAATAGTCGCCGTACTTGAACTTCATCTCGACGCCGTCGATGGTGATGCTCGGCCCCGGAATCTTGGCGTTGAACTGCAGCTCGATGGTCTCGGTCGGCGCGATGCCGATGGTGAGGAAGTTCTGCGACAGGCGGTCGACGTCCGTGCCCGTGAACATCGACAGCGGCGCCTGCTTGAACTTGATCGCGACTTCCGTGCGCTTGTGGCCGAGCGCCTTGCCGGTCCGCAGATAGAACGGCACGCCGGCCCAGCGCCAATTGTCGATCATCAGCTTCAGCGCGACAAAGGTCTCGGTGCTGCTGCCGGGCTTGACGTCCTCGGTCTTGCGATAGTCCGGGATCTCGTCCTCGCCGATGCGCCCCGCGAGATATTGCGCGCGCACCGAGCTTCGCAACGCCTCTTCCTCGTTCGGTTGCTGGATCGCGGTGAGCACGTCGGCCTTCTCCGAGCGCACGGAATGCGCATCGAAACGGGCGGGGGGCTCCATCGCCACCAGCGACATCAGCTGGAACAGATGGTTCGGCACCATGTCGCGCAGCGCGCCGGTGGCATCGTAGAAGCCGCCGCGATGGCCGACGCCGAGCTTTTCCTCCACCGTGATCTGGACGTGGTCGATATGATTGCGATTCCAGATCGGCTCGAACATGCCGTTGGCAAAGCGCAGCACCAGGATGTTCTGCACCGTCTCCTTGCCGAGATAATGATCGATCCGGTAGATCTGGTGCTCGTCCATGATCTTCAGCAGCTCGCCGTTCAGCGCGCGCGCCGAGGCGAGGTCGGTGCCGAACGGCTTTTCGATCACGAGCCTGCGCCAGGCGCCGTTCTCCTTCATCATGCCGGTGCGGCCGAGCTCGCGCGCCGTCGGCGCGAACGCGGCCGGCGGGGTCGCGAGGTAGAACAACCGGTTGCCGCCGGTGTCCTGCGCGCATTCCAGCGAATCCAGATGCTCGCGCAGGCGATCGAAAGAAGGCGGGTCCTTCGCATCGGCTTCGACGAAGGTGACGCATTCGAGCAGCTTCCGGGCGATGTCGTCGTCCACGGGCCGCGTCGCGAATTGCCGCAGGCCCTTCAGCAGGCTGTCGCGCAGCTCGTCATCCGACTGGCCCCTGCGGGCCACGCCGACGACGCAGAACTTTTCCGGCAGCAGGTGCTCGGCGGCGAGATTGTAGAGCGACGGCATCACCAGGCGATGGGTGAGGTCTCCGGTGACGCCGAAGATGACGAAGGCGCAATTTTCCGGCTTGCGCTTGGCTTGCGGGTCTTTTGTCACGAATGTTGGGCCTTCGTTTGTTACTTGTTGCTTCAGCGCTTATTTGGGCTCGCCGCGCCCGGCGGCTTCGGCTCCTTGTGGCCGCCGAAACCCGCACGCATCGCGGAGAGAATTTTTTCGGCGAAGGTGTGTTCCTTGCGGGAACGGAAGCGTGTGTAGAGCGCAGCGGTCAGCACCTCTGCCGGCACCGCCTCGTCGATCGCCGCATTGACGGTCCAGCGTCCCTCGCCGGAATCTTCCACGAAGCCCGAATATTCCGACAGAAGCGGGCTGTCGGCGAGCGCAGTGGAGGTGAGGTCGAGCAGCCAGGACGGGATCACGCTGCCGCGCCGCCAGACCTCGGCGATGTCGGCGAGATCGAAATCGTAGCGATGATCCGCCGGCAGCGCCTCGATATTGGCATTCTTGAGGATGTCGAAGCCTTCGGCATAGGCCTGCATCAGGCCGTATTCGATGCCGTTGTGGATCATCTTGACGAAATGGCCCGCGCCGACCGGACCTGCATGGATGTAGCCCTGCTCGATGCGGGGATCGCGTCCCTCGCGTCCTTCGGTGCGCGGGATCTCGCCGGCGCCCGGTGCGAGCGCGGCAAAGATCGGATCGAGCCGGTCTACCACGGCCTTCTCGCCGCCGATCATCATGCAATAGCCGCGGTCGAGGCCCCAGACGCCGCCGGAGGTGCCGACGTCGACATAATGGATGCCGCGCGCCTTCAGCGCCTTGCCGCGGCGGACGTCGTCCTGCCAGAAGGTGTTGCCGCCGTCGATGATGACGTCGCCGTCCTGCATCACGCCGGCGATCGTCTCGATCGTGGTCTCGGTGATGTGGCCGGCCGGCAGCATCACCCAGGCCGTGCGCGGCCGCTCGAGTTTCGAGATGAACTCTTCGAGCGTGGCCGAGCCGACCGCGCCGTCTGCGGTAAGGCCGGCGACGGCCTTGGCGTCCTTGTCATAGACCACGGTCGTATGGCCGTGGCGCATCAGGCGGCGAACGATGTTGCCGCCCATCCGGCCGAGGCCGATCATGCCGAGTTGCATGTGAGAGATCTCCTTAATTCAGCGCATCGTTGAGCGCCGCATTGAGCGCCGCGAGACCTTTCTTGAGCGGGCCCTTCAGGTGCACCCGCAGGGCGCGCCGGCCGCGCTCGGTGAGCACGTCGAAGTCGCCGCGCGCCTGCGCCGCCTTGATCACGCCAAAGCTCGCCTTCTGGCCCGGCACCGGAAGGTCCTTGGCGTCGTCGGCGGTTATCTGGAGGAACACGCCGCTGTCGGGTCCGCCCTTGTAGGCCTGACCGGTCGAGTGCAGGAAGCGCGGCCCGAACTCGGCGCAGGTGGCGACATGCCGCTTGTCGCGCACCTCGAGCCGCATGGCCTGGAGCGCGTCGATCGTGGCCTTGTCGCGCGCGATGTAGCCGAGCAGGGCGACGTAGTCGCCGTCGCCCGAGCGCGACAGATGCGCCTTCAGCCAGGAGCTGAGGTCGCCATTGGCACCGGCCGCGCGCAGCGCCGTGGCGTTGGCCTCGTCGGTGTAGAGATCGGCCTCATCCGTGCTGACCACCGGCTCCTCGGCAGGCAGGGCGCCGGTCTTCTCGAACGACGCGGTGAGCTCGCGGGTCTTGATCTTGGCTGCTTCCACGTCGGGCTGGTCGAACGGGTTGATGCCGAGGATGCTGCCCGCCACTGCGGTTGCCATCTCGAAGCGGAAGAACTCTTGGCCGAGATGGTCGATCGACTTCATGACGATGCGCGCCACGGGATGGCCGGCCGCCTCGATGGCGGCAAGCTTGGAGTCATGGGCCGCATCCGCTTCGCCTTCGGTGCGGATGTCGATGAAGAAGCGGTCGTTGCCGTAAACCGCGGACTCGCCCAGCGGCTCGCCCTCGATCGGGATCAGGCCCTTGCCTTCCTTGCCGGTCGATTCCGCGATCAGCTGCTCGGCCCAGGCGCCGAAATCGGCGATCTTCTTCGACGCCAGGATCGTCACCTTGTCGCGGCCTTCGAGGCCGGCGAGGCCCATGGCGAGGCCGAGCTGCACGCCCGGGTTTTCGCTCGGCGGCACGTCCGGCCCGCACGAGCGGGCCATCGCCAGCGCATGCTTGATGAAGGTCTTGACGTCGATGCCGGCGGTCGCCGCCGGCACCAGGCCGAATGGCGAGAGCACCGAATAGCGTCCGCCGATCGAAGGCTCGCCATGGAAGATGCGGGCGTAGTTCAGCTTCTTCGCCGCCTTCTCCAGTGACGAGCCGGGATCGGTCACCGCGATGAAGCGGAAGCCGGTCTTGGCCTTCGGGCCGAGGGCCTGCGCGACGCGCTCGTGGAAATAGTCCTTCATCGCGTTCGGCTCGGTGGTGCCGCCGGACTTGCTGGAGACGATGAACACGGTGCTGGCGATGTCGATGTTGGCCTCCATCGCCCGCACCTGCGCCGGATCGGTCGAATCCAGCACGTGCAGCTTCGGGAAGCCGGGCTTCTTGCCAAAGGTCTCGGCCAGCACCTCAGGGCCGAGGCTCGATCCGCCCATGCCGAGCACGACGGCATCGGAGAATTTCTGCCCCTTCACGCGATTGGCGTAGTCCTCGTAATCGGCGACGTCTGCCTTGGCCGCGCTGTCGAGCCAGCCGAGCCATTTGTTCTCGTCCGTTCCGGTCCAGACAGACTTGTCGCGCTGCCACAGCCTGCGGATTTTGGCGGATGCGCGCCATTCCTCGGTGCTCTTGGCCACGGCCTTGCCGAGCCCGTCGCCGAGCGAGAGCTGCTGGCGATCGATCGCGGGTCCGAGCACGGTGGCGCGCTTGTGCGCGACCGCGCCATAGAGCTTGTCGGCGGCATCGGCAAACTGCCTGACGCCGTCCTTGACCAGCTCCTCGGTGATGGCGTCGAGCGACACGCCGGAGCGCTCCAGCTCTTCCAGCACGCGCCTTGCGTCGTCGATGTTTTCTTCCAGGCTGTCGCGCGGCTTGCCGTGATCGCGGAACGCATCCAGCGTTGCCGGCGGCACGGTGTTGATGGTGTCGGGGCCGATCAGCTCCTCGACGTAGAGGACGTCGCTGTAGTCCTTGTTCTTGGTGCCGGTCGAGGCCCACAGCATGCGCTGCCGCTTGGCGCCCTTGGCCGCGAGCTTCTCCCAGCGCGGACCGGAGAACAGGCGCTTGTAATCCTGATAGGCGATCTTGGCGTTGGCGATCGCGACCTTGCCCTTGAGCGCGGCGAGCCGCTCCTTCTCGGATGGGTCGTTGGCGCGGGCGATCCTCTCGTCGAGCTGCTTGTCGACCATGGTGTCGATGCGGCTGACGAAGAAGCTGGCGACGCTCGCTACATGCGAGGGGTCGCCGCCGCCGGCGACGTATTTCTCCAGGCCCGCAAGATAGGCTTCGGCCACCTCGAGATAGACCGCCTTGGAGAACAGCAGCGTGATGTTGATGCTGATGCCTTCGCCGATCAGCGTCTCGATTGCCGGCAGGCCCTCGGGCGTCGCCGGCACCTTCACCATCAGGTTCTTGCGGCCAACGTCCTTCCACAGCCGCCGCGCTTCGGCGACGGTGCCGGCGGTGTCCATCGCCAGATAGGGCGAGACTTCCAGGCTGACATAGCCGTCGCCGCCCTTGAGGCGGTCATAAACCGGGCGTAGCACGTCGGCCGCGTTCTGAATGTCCTCGACCGCGACCGCCTCGAACAGGTCGGCCACGGTGCGGTCGCCGCGCTTCAGCGCCTTGCCGATTGGAGCGTCGTACTCGTCCGAGCTGGCGATCGCCTTCTCGAAGATCGAGGGATTGGAGGTGACGCCCTTGACGCCGTCGGTGTCGATCAGCCGCTTCAGGTCGCCGTTGGCGATGAAGCCGCGGGCGAGGAAGTCCAGCCAGACGGCTTGTCCGTGCTTTTCCAGTTCTTTGACGGGATTCATGGTGCTTATTTATCTCCAAGCCTGGGGGCGAGGGGTTTCCGCGCCTGTCCTGACGCGCTATCCTCTAGCTTACATGCTCCCCGGAGGGAACCAATCAAGGGTATTTGCGTCATACTCTCAGTGTAACTCCGTCGCGATCATGGCGATCCAGGCGGGAGTAGCCGTGTTGCGTAAAAAGTCGTTGGCCGAACGGTTCGGCCGAGGTCCCGTTGCATAGCGCCGGCCACGTTGCCGTAGGCCGATCGCGAACCGTCATGCTGGGGACCGCATGCACGCACATACTGGCGGCGCTACAGTCGCCGTTGCCAATAGCCCGCAATCGATCGCGCCGTCCGCAAGCGTCGAGGCGTCGTGCGATCTCGAAATCAGTGAATGCGCGACACACCTGCGACTGCTGGTCGCGGCGGGCTTTGTGATGACCCTGCTCAGTGCAAGCCTCGCCTTCGACTTGTGGGACGGGCTCGGCGACTACGGTACGACGGACGGCTATGTCGGTGTCGCCTTGTTTGGCTTGGTGACCAGCAGGCTGATCCGGCTGCACCCGGCCGAGCTGGGCCGGTGGTGCTCGTCACTCCTTTCGGCATCCGCGATCTGCGCATCGGTCATGAATTCCTGCTGTGGGACTCCATTGCGGAGATTTCGGCTGAGGAAAGCCGCGGGCACAAGATGATCGTGCTGACGCCGACGCCGGCCTTGCGGCGGCAGCTCGGCGCCATCCGCGGCTTGGGCCGACGGGCGCAGAGCGATCGGATTGTCATCCATTCGGAGGGGGTGGCGACCGATTTTGATACATTGCTGCGTGCTTGTCGCGACTGTCATGCCGCCGGCGGTCCGCGCACTGCATTGCAGCAGGAAGATGAACGAGCGACGCAAGGCGGCGCTCAAGGCTTCGCCGTAGAAGCGTCATAAGATCGCCGCCCGCAGCTCGCTATGCTGCGGCGCCGGATGGGCGCATCCCCGGTAATGCCCGGATGTTGCGACCAAGTGACATTTTCTGGAAATGAGCCAATATAGACATAGATTCGCACAAATTACAGGCATGTGCCTGTTCGTAACTCATGGAGTGCCTACGTTGTGCGTTGCGTCGAGTTGGCACCCGGGTGTCCAATGATCGTCATGTGCTCACGCTGATTCGAAATGGCCTGAGGAACGGTCCGGTAACTGCTTTCGTTTCAGCTTGTAGCGGAACTCACGCGGAGAGGGATCATGTACAACGATTCTCTATTCAACGCTTTCGCTCGGTCGTTCGAGGCGAGAAGCCAGCACGACATGTCGATGGCGGAATATCTGGAATCGTGTCGAAGCGATCCCATGAAATACGCAAATGCGGCCGAGCGACTGCTAGCAGCGATCGGCGATCCGCAGACGATTGACACGGCCAAGGACCCACGCCTTGGCCGTATTTTTTTGAACCGCACCATCCGCACCTATCCGGCCTTCGCCGGCTTCTACGGTATGGAAGAAACCATCGAACGCATCGTCGGTTTCTTCCGGCACGCGGCGCAGGGCCTCGAAGAGCGCAAGCAGATCCTCTATCTGCTCGGTCCGGTCGGTGGCGGCAAGTCCTCGCTCGCCGAGCGGCTCAAGTCGCTGATGGAAGTGCAGCCGATCTACGTGCTCAAGGCCGGCGATGAGCTCTCGCCGGTGTTCGAGAGCCCGCTCAGCCTGTTCGATCCCGATCATCTCGGGCCGATGCTGGAGGAGAAATACGGCATTCCGCGCCGGCGTCTTACCGGTCTGATGAGCCCGTGGTGCTACAAGCGGCTGGAAGCCTTCGGCGGCGACATCTCACAGTTCAGAGTCGCAAAAATCCAGCCGTCGCGGCTGCGTCAGATCGCGGTCTCCAAGACCGAGCCTGGTGACGAGAACAACCAGGACATCTCCTCGCTGGTCGGCAAGGTCGATATCCGCAAGCTCGAGACCTACGCGCAGAACGATCCTGATGCCTACAGCTATTCCGGCGGCCTCAACCGCGCCAACCAGGGCATCCTCGAGTTCGTCGAGATGTTCAAGGCGCCGATCAAGATGCTGCACCCGCTGCTGACCGCGACGCAGGAGGGTAACTACATCGGCACCGAGAACATCGGCGCGATCCCGTTCACCGGCGTCATTCTCGCGCACTCCAACGAGGCGGAGTGGGCGAGCTTCAAGGCCAACAAGAACAACGAGGCCTTCATCGACCGCATCTGCGTGATCAAGGTGCCGTACGTGCTGCGGGTCACCGAAGAGCAGAAGATCTACGAGAAGCTGATCCAGGGGTCGGAGCTGGCGTCTGCGCCGTGCGCGCCGTCGACACTGGAAACGATGGCTCGGTTCTCGGTGATGTCGCGCCTGCGCAAGCACGAGAATTCCACGCTGTTCGGCAAGATGCGGGTCTATGACGGCGAGAGCCTGAAGGAATCCGATCCGAAGGCGCGCAGCGTCCAGGAATATCGCGACGCCGCCGGCGTCGACGAAGGCATGGACGGCGTCTCCACCCGCTTCGCCTTCAAGATCCTGGCTGCGACCTTCAACCATGACCCGCAGGAGGTCGCAGCCGATGCCGTGCACTTGATGTATGCGCTGGAGCAGTCGATCCGCCGCGAGCAGCTGCCGGAGGAAACCGAGAAACGTTACTTGGAGTTCATCAAGGCGGAGCTGGCACCGCGCTATGCCGAGTTCATCGGCAACGAGATCCAGAAGGCTTACCTCGAATCCTACTCGGATTACGGCCAGAACCTGTTCGACCGCTACGTCGACTACGCCGACGCCTGGATCGAGGACCAGGACTTCAAGGACCCCGACACCGGCCAGCTTCTTGATCGCGAACTGTTGAACCAGGAATTGACGAAAATCGAGAAGCCGGCCGGCATCGCCAACCCCAAGGACTTCCGCAACGAGGTGGTCAAGTTCTCGTTACGGGCCAGAGCACAGAATGCCGGCAAGAATCCGACCTGGACTTCCTACGAGAAGATTCGCGACGTGATCGAAAAGCGGATATTCTCTCAGGTCGAGGACCTGCTTCCGGTCATTTCCTTCGGGTCGAAGAAGGACGGCGAGACGGAGAAGAAGCACGGCGAGTTCGTGGCACGCATGGTGGAGCGCGGCTACACCGAGCGTCAGGTTCGCCGGCTCGTCGAATGGTACATGCGTGTGAAGCAGGCCGGTTGAGGCGGATGGGAACGTGGCCATTCATATTATTGACAGGCGCCTGAATCCGGGCGGCAAGAGCCTTGAGAACCGGCAGCGGTTCTTGCGTCGGGCAAAATCGCTGGTGCAGGGCGCCGTCAAGAAGACCTCGCAGGAACGCGACATCAAGGATGTCCTGGAGGGTGGTGAGGTCACGATTCCACTCGACGGCATGCACGAGCCGCGTTTCCGCCGCGAAGGCGGAACGCGCGACATGGTGTTGCCCGGCAACAAGAAGTTCATCGAGGGCGACTACCTCCAGCGCTCCGGCCAGGGCAGCGCCAAGGATTCGGGTCCTGGCGAGGGCGACAGCGAGGACGCCTTCCGCTTCGTGCTCTCCCGCGACGAGTTCGTCGATCTCTTCCTCGACGATCTCGAGCTGCCGGATCTCGCCAAGCGCAAGATCGCGCAGACCGAGAGCGAGGGCATCCAGCGCGCCGGCTACACCACGTCGGGCTCGCCCGCCAACATCTCGGTGAGCCGCACCGTGCAGCTCGCGCTCGCCCGCCGCATCGCGCTGCGCCGTCCGCGCAAGGGCGAGATCGAGGAGCTGGAGGCGGAGATTGCCGCCTGCACCGACGAGGACCTGCGGGCCGAGCTGATCGAGAGGCTGGACAAGCTCAAGGCGAAGTCCAAGCGCATTCCCTTCATCGACCCGCTCGACATCCGCTACCGCCGCTACGAGAAGGTGCCGCGGCCGGTCGCGCAAGCCGTGATGTTCTGCCTGATGGACGTGTCTGGGTCGATGTCCGAGCACATGAAGGATCTCGCCAAGCGCTTCTACATGCTGCTCTACGTGTTCCTGAAGCGGCGCTACAAGCATGTCGAGATCGTCTTCATCCGCCACACCGATCGCGCCGAGGAGGTCGACGAGCAGACCTTCTTCTACGGCCCGGCCTCCGGCGGCACGCTGGTCTCCAGCGCGCTGCAGGCGATGCACGAGATCGTGCGCGAGCGCTTCAATCCGGCGGACTGGAACATCTACGCCGCGCAGGCGTCCGACGGTGACAACTCCTATTCCGACGGCGAGCTCACCGGCATGCTGCTGACCGACAAGATCCTGCCGGTCTGCCAGTTCTTCGCCTATCTTGAGGTCGGGGAATCCGGCGGCAGCGCCTTCGATCTCTCCGACTCCTCGCTCTGGACCCTCTATGACCGCTTGCGCAACAGCGGCGCACCGCTCTCGATGCGCAAGGTCTCGGAGCGCAGCGAAATCTTCCCGGTGTTCCACGATCTGTTCCAGCGCCGCGATACTGCACAGGAGAAAGCCGCTCCATGACGGAACGCTTGTTCGAAGGCGCGGATTGGGACTTCCGCACCTTGCAGCGCATCACCGATGCCTGCGAGGAGGTGGCGCTGAAGGATCTCGGCCTCGACGTCTATCCGAACCAGATCGAGGTCATCACCGCCGAGCAGATGCTGGACGCCTACTCTTCGGTCGGCATGCCGCTGTTCTACAAGCACTGGTCGTTTGGCAAGCATTTCGCGTTTCACGAGGCGTCTTACCGCAAGGGCCTGATGGGGCTCGCCTATGAGATCGTGATCAACTCCTCGCCCTGCATCTCCTACCTCATGGAGGAGAACACGGCGACGATGCAGACGCTGGTGATCGCGCACGCCGCCTTCGGCCACAACCACTTCTTCAAGAACAATTATCTGTTCAAGCAGTGGACCGATGCCGAAGGCATCCTCGACTATCTCGACTTCGCCAAGAACTACGTCGCGACCTGCGAGGAGCGCTATGGCCGCATCGAGGTCGAGCGCACGCTGGACGCCGCCCATGCGCTGATGTCGCACGGCATCGACCGCTATCCCGGCAAGAAGAAGCTGGATTTGCGCGCCGAGGAGAAGCGGGCAGGGCGCCGCCGCCAGCACGAGGAAGAGGTCTTCAACGATCTCTGGCGCACCGTGCCGAAGGGCGCCGCCAAGAGCCGCTCGGCGCTCAGCATCGAGCGCCGCCGCAAGCTGCTCGGCCTCCCGCAGGAGAACCTGCTCTATTTCCTGGAGAAGAGCGCGCCGCGGCTCGCCCCCTGGCAGCGCGAGCTGTTGCGCATCGTCCGCCACATCGCGCAATATTTCTATCCGCAGAGCCAGACCAAGGTGATGAACGAGGGGACGGCGACCTACGTCCACTATCGCATCATGACCAAGCTGCACGAGCAGGGCCGCATCACCGACGGCAACTTCCTCGAATTCCTGGGATCGCACACCAACGTGGTGTTCCAGCCCGAATTCGACGACCCGCGCTTCTCCGGCTTCAACCCTTACGCGCTCGGCTTTGCCGTGATGCAGGACATCGAGCGCATCGTCACTAGGCCCGAGGACGAGGACCGCGAATGGTTCCCCGACATCGCCGGCAAGAACGACGTCATGGGCGTGCTCCGCGACGTCTGGGCCAATTACCGCGACGAAAGCTTCATCGGCCAATTCCTGAGCCCGAAGCTGATGCGGCAATTCCGCATGTTCCATCTGCACGACGATCCCGAGGAGCGCGCCGGCATCAGGGTCGATGCCATCCACGACGAGCGCGGCTTCCGCCGCGTCCGGCGCGAGCTGGCGCGGCAGCACGATGTCGGCTTCATCGATGCCAATATCGAGGTGGTCGACGTCGATCTCTCCGGCGACCGCCGGCTGATCCTGCATCACCACGTCATCAAGGGCTCGCAGCTCAACGAGACCGACGCCAAGCGCGTGCTCCAGCACCTCGCCGATCTCTGGACCTATGACGTCTCGCTGATCGAGGTCGATGCCAACGACAAGGTTTTGCGCGAATACGTCGTGAGCCCGCGCCCGATCCCGGCGGCGGTGGCCTGAGGCTATCTTTCACTGTGACACGATACTCGCGCACCGAAGGCGGTGCGCTCCCTCCCCCGCCTGCGGGGGAGGGTTGGGGAGAGGGTATCTCCGCAGTGGGAGTCCCCCAGAGGAGAGAACCCTCTCCCGGCGCGCGGGACGATGCTTCGCATCGCCCTGGACGCGCCGACCTCTCCCGCAAGCGGGAGAGGTTAAACACAGTCCGCGGCTGCTGAAGAGATCAAGTCGAAAGCTTCTTCGGCGGCTTCTTCTTGACCTTCGCCGCATTCAGCTCCACGGCCGCGCGGATCAGCGCCTTGAACGCCTTCTCGTTGATTTTTTCGCCCTCGCGAATATCGATCGCGCGCCGCACGTTGCCGTCGAGGCTGGAGTTGAACAGGCCGGCCGGGTCATCCAGCGCCGCGCCCTTGGCAAAGGTCAGCTTCACCACTTCCTTGTAGCTCTCGCCGGTACAGATGATGCCGTCATGCTCCCACACCGGCACGCCGCGCCATTTCCATTCCTCGACGACCTCAGGATCGGCCTCTTTGATCAGGCCGCGGATGCGCCCCAGCATCTCGCCGCGCCAGTCGCCGAGCTCCTTGATCCTGCCGTCGATGAGCTTCGCAGGCGAAGCTCCATCCACGTCCTTCGCGCTGCTCTTCTTTGCGGGCACGGCTTTCTTCATCATCTCGCCTCGTTCACGCGTTGCTGCGGCTGACATAGGGCAGCGCGAACAGATATAGCCCCGTCGCGAGCAGGGGGATCAGCGGGACGAATGCCATCAGTCCGATCCACGTGGCCTGAATCTGCATGGTCAGGGCAACAATGTTCGCGATCACCGCGATCGTGAAAGCCATCGACAGCCAGCGATGGATCTGCCGAACCCATTTATTCCCGTTCAATGAAACCTCCCTTGAGTTGATCGGATGAAGAGCAGCGACGGAGCTAGCCGGCCCGCGCCAGCAACTCGTCGAGCTTGTTGAAAAACTGCTTCCAGCCGGCATGTGCGCCGCCGAAAGCCTGCTTCTGCGTCGGGCTGAAGCCCGCCTGCTCGACGCGTAAGTGCGTGCCGGCGACCGTCGGCGTCAGCGTGAAGGTCACGATGCTTTTCAGATCGAACGCGGCGTCCTCATGCGAGAAATTCCAGGTGTAGGCGAGCGTCTTCTGCGGCTCGATGGTGAGCACCTCGCAGTCCAGCACGCCGCCCCATTCGCCGCGCAGATTGAATCTGTGACCGACCGTCGGCTTGAAATCGTTCTGCATCAGCCATTCCTCGATCAGATGCGGCTGCGTCAGCGCGCGCCAGAGACGCTCCACTGGGGCGGCAAATTCGCGCTCGACGACCACTGAGCGTTTCTCGGTCAATTGTTCGGTCATTGGTCCATCCTCTTCAGCAAATCATCCAGTGCATCGAGCCGGTTCTGCCAGAACCCAGCCATCTGGCTGGTCCAGTCGATCAGCGGATTGAGCGCGCCGGGCTGCGCGCTGTAATGGGTCTGGCGTCCCTCATGGCGGTCACGCACCAGGCCCGCCTGCTTCAGCGCGCCCAGATGTTTCGAGACCGCCGGCTGGGAAACGCCGGATCGCGCCGTCAGTGCCCCGACCGTCTGCTCGCCCTCGCGGCACAGCCGCTCGAAGATCGCCCGCCGGGTCGGATCGGCGAGCGTCCTGAACAGGAGGTCGTGGGCAGCGGACATGCGAAATCCATAACTCGGAGGTTATGGATTGACTCATAACCGTAGAGTTATGGGTAAGTCAAGCGCGATGGACATGGGTTGGGGGAGGGCGCCGCAGGCTTCTCTTACCTCTCCCGCTTGCGGGAGAGGTCGGCGCGTTCCGGGCGATGCGAAGCATCGTCCCGCGCGCCGGGTGAGGGCTCTTTCCTCTTGGGGATTGTCCCTGCGTGGAGACACCTCTCCCCAACCCTCCCCCCAGGCGAGGGAGGGGGCGCACCGATTTCGCGGCGGCCGAAGTGCTCAAGGCCGCAGGTAGAGATACCCCTGCGATTGCAGCTCGGCCAAACGAACCACGCCGCCCTTCTCCGCGATAACGAACCCGGGCAACAGCTCCGTGAGCGTCACGTTCTGCGCCTTCATCGTGTTGGCGCAGGCGGCAAGCTCGACGCCGTCCTTGGAGAATTCACCGACGCGCTTGCTGACGTCGGGATTGGCCTGCGCCGCGTGAAACGGTTTCAGCGCGGGACCGTGGACCACCAGCGCGATCGTCACGTGCTCGGGGCCGCCGACGCCATCGATATGGTTCTGGATGTTGCCGAGCACGAAATTGACCTTCTCGGCGTCGCTGAGGTGATAGACGACCTTGAGCTTGTTCGCCGATGGGGGCTCGGTCGCAGCCTTTGCTCGCGAGGTGCCGAGCGCTGCGCCCAAAGCCGAGACGGCGCTCCACAACATGTTCCGGCGGTTCATGGTGATTTCTTTCGACTAGGCCTGATTTCGCCGCACGGATATCACTTGTGGCGCAGCGCGGCGAGTTCCTTGCGGTCGGTCACCAGCGAGGCGCATTCGCTGGTGTCGGTGCGGTCGAGGCGGAAAATCCCGTCGTCGGCCTCGGCCTCCAGAGATCGCTCGGCCTCGTCGTCCGGCTTGTTGTGCAGCCAGACCCTGACCCGCGCGAGGCGCACGACGGCCGATCTATCGTCCTTCGACAGTGCGACGCCGATGCCGCCGCCCTCGCAGTCGACGCCGCAGCCGAGGCGGACCTCGTTGCCATCTTTCACGAACACGACGTGGTGGCAGTCGCCGCTGGAATCGAAATCGCCGCTGCGATGGCGGTAGCGGAAGCCGAGACGGAAGGAGTTGTGCAGCTCCTTGTCCTCCTTGTCCAACTCGGCCGAGACCAGCAGCTTCATCGTGGCGACCTTCTGCTTCGGATGCCGCGCCAGATGCTCGGCATCGTAGCGGCGGACGAAGCACGCGTAGGCCTTGTTGCTGGGGGCGCCTGCATAGATGCGCGCGTTGAAGCTTTCGGCCTCGGCCTTGCTCGCCTCGCGGATGTCGTCAGCCTCCTCGGCCCGGGCGGCGCCGGCCAAGGCGGCAAGGACAAGCGGAAGGACGAGGGCAAGCTTCATGATCGCACCAGACGCGTGGGCCGTGGCCCGCAGGGAGAGGGGCCGGTCGGCGGTTAGTCGCGGGCGGCGCGGGGCGCGTTCAAGCGGTTTCTGGCCCCTTCCTCGCGGGGAGCCTCGCGCAAGGTTCCAGTCTTAATAATCTAGAAGGAGGGGCGCTGATAAACCCCAGATTGTTGCAAATGCTGGTGGCGGTCAAAATGTCCGTAAGTCAGAACTTGCCCAATCTTGCGATCGGCTATTCCCTCGCGCGGCTGCTGAAGATATTGGCCGCCGGCGTGCTGATGACGCTCGTGTGTGCTGCGATCGCATTCAACTGGTTTCCGATCAAGACCCTCACGCCGTTCCAGATCACGGCCTGCTATGTCGGCCTCGCGTTGTTCGGCCTTGTCACCTTGCGGACGCTCTGGACGCTGCTCTTCGCCAGGGCGCCCGTCGTCTTCATCACCCGTGTCGGCATTCGCGACACCAGGATCGCCGACGACACCATCGCCTGGAGATCGGTGCGGGACATATCGGTCTGGCAATTCCGCAACCAGAAGATCGTGGTGCTCAAGCTTGATCCCCTTGTCGCCGACCGCTTCGACGTCGGCTTTCTCAAGCGCATCATCTCGATGATGAACCAGGCGGTCGGCGCCGAGGGCGTGCTGATCAATCCGAGTGGCCTGACCATGGACGGCGAGACGCTGCTGGAGACCTGCAAGCAATATTGGAAGGCCGGCCGCCTCGCTTATTCCGGCCGCGCCGCAGTTGAGCCCGAGCCGGTCAGCTAGTCCGGTCCGCAGCCGAGGCGGACCTCGTTGCCTTCTTTCACGAACACTGCGCGGTGGCAGTCGCCGCACGCATGACGCGCTCAGCTCGCATGCGCGCGCAGAGCGGAGCGAGGCCGCGTGGTTCCGCGCACGGCCTTAGTCGAACCTCGGGCGGGGAAGGTTCAATCGAGCTCTGGCCTTCACTCCGAGGGGAACTCGATGCCGCGCGCCTTCGACATTGTCCAAATTCGTCAATGTGATAGCGTTCACAGACGATTGCTTTCGGCAGTCTTAGGGTGGGGCCGCCTCTTGTAGTGTGTGGAGTCCCCGCGATGGGAGAAATTCGCGACTTCAGATCCGGCAATCGAGGGGAGCCGCCTCCGAGCGGGGCGCTGCCTCGGCGACTCGCTGCGATCATTGTCGGCGATATCGCGTCCTACAGCCGCTTGATGCAGGCTGACGAGGAGGGCACGCACGCCCGCGTCAAGCGGATCGAGCGGGATCTCATCATGCCCAGCATCGTCGAGCACCATGGAAGCCTGGTGAAGACGACCGGCGACGGCTTCATTGCGATTTTCGATAGTCCCGTCGAGGCTGTTCGATGCAGCATCGTCATCCAGCAAAATCTCGTCGGCCGCAACACTTCGCAGCCGAAGCATTCCCGGATCGAATACCGGATCGGCGTCAATCTCGGTGATGTCATCGTCGAGCCGGACGACATCTATGGCGACGGCGTCAACATCGCCACGCGCATCGAAGGCATTGCCGAGCCGGGCCAGGTCTACATCTCGGGGGCGATTTACGAGCAGATCAAGCACAAGGTGGTGTGCGGCTACGAGTCGCTCGGCGATCGCAAGGTCAAGAACATCACCGATCCGGTGCGAGTCTACCGCGTGCTGCCGGACGCAGACGCGGTCGGCAGAACGCGAAGCCGGCGCGAGAATGCCTTGATCTTTTTCCTCGGGATCAGCGTGCTGATCATCGCCGCCGGCGTACTTTGGTATCTGCTGTCCCAGCCGGCTGGCAGGCGGAACGAGCAGGCCGCCGCACCGACCGCCGCACCGACCGTCGCACCGACCGTCGCACCGACCGTCGCGCCGGCCGCATCTCCAAGCCCGCAGCCCGCTCCACGCGAAGCGGCGACGCAAACGCCGGAGCCGTCTCCCACCTTGGCTTCGGCACCTCCGCCGCCCTCGCCGGTACCCAGCCCATCGGCGATACCCGTCCGTGAACCCGAGATGATCGCCATTCGCGGCGGCAGCTTCGCCATGGGAAGCAATGATGATCCGACCGAACGTCCGGTCCACCAGGTCACGGTCAAGCCGTTTTCGATCGGCAAATATCCGGTGACCGTGCAGCAGTGGAACGAATGCGCCGCCGCGAAGGCGTGCGCCTTCACGGCCGTGGGCAAGGACGATGCGCCGGTCAGCAATGTCAGCTGGACCGATGCGCAGCAATATGTGGCCTATCTCTCCCAGGCGGCGAAGAAGCCGTACCGGCTTCCGAGCGAAGCCGAGTGGGAATATGCGGCGCGCGGCGGAACGCAGGGCAAGTATTGGTGGGGTGACAAGCTCCAGCCGGGCATGGCCGGGTGCAAGGATTGCGGTGATCTAGCAGCCGAGCAGCCGGCGAAGGTCGGCAGCTTCAAGCCCAATCCGTTCGGGCTGTACGACATGGGCGGCGCCATCGACCAGTGGGTCGAGGATTGCTGGCACAGAAGCTATCAGGGCGCGCCCGGCGACGGCTCGGCATGGACCGGCGGTGACTGCGCCTCGCATGTCCTGCGCTCGGGCTCCTGGAAGAACGATTCAAGATATGTGCGGCCGTCAAACCGCGATGGTTACGACACCAATGTCCGTTACCCAACGCACGGATTCCGTGTCGCGCTCAGTCCGTGATTGCCGGAGTAGATTTGATGAAGCTCATGTCCTGTGTCGCACTTGCGGCTGCGATCGCATTGCTCCCGGGTGCGGCGTACGCGCAGGGCAAGACCGCGCCTAAGGACGCCAAGGTCTATTTCATCACGCCGCGCGACGGGCAGAAGGTTCGCAGTGGATTTTGGGTCCGGTTCGGCTTGCGCAACATGGGCGTGACGCATGCCGGCGACGACTACCAGAACGCGGGTCATCACCACCTGCTGGTCGACGTCAACGACCCCATCGACCCCAAGGAGCCGATCCCGCAGGACAAGTCGCATCTGCATTTCGGCGCGGGGCAGACCGAAACCATGCTCGAACTCCCGCCCGGCACGCACACACTGCAATTGGTGTTGGGCGATGCGAAGCACTATCCGTTCGAACCGCCGGTCGTATCGGACAAGATCACGATACGTGTCCGGCAGCCTGTTTCCGGCAAGTAATCACCGCAGGCTGGCGTTGATCTTGTCCAGCACCGCCGAGCCTGGGCAGAGATCGTCGGCTTCCAGTGTGTTGAGCGGCGTCTCGACCGTGTTGAGATGCTCGTGCAGATCTTCCGCGTCGGGATCGACATAGAGAAGCCCGGTGACGATCTGGCCCTTGGCGGCGTGCCTGGCGAGGAAGGTCTGGGCGCCGAGCCTGTCGTGCGGATCGTAATCGGCGTCGATCTTGCGCAGCGCGATCTTGCTGCCGTCATGCTGCTCGACCATCTGCACCGTGCCCGGCGCGTAGTCGACCGCAATGGGATCGCGGCCAACCAGCACGTCGAGCCGGTTCACGGCGTCATTGTGCTCGCGGACATAGTCGAAGCTCTTGGTCGAGCCGGCATGGTTGTTGAAGGCGATGCAGGGGCTGATGACGTCGATGAAGGACGCGCCCTTGTGGCGGATCGCAGCCGCGATCAGCGGCACCAGCTGGGCCTTGTCGCCGGAGAACGAGCGCGCGACGAAGGTCGCCCCTAACTGCAGCGCGATCGCGACGAGGTCGATGGCGTTGTCGGTGTTGGTGACGCCCTTCTTGGACTTCGAGCCGCGGTCGGCGGTGGCCGAGAACTGGCCCTTGGTGAGGCCGTAGACGCCGTTGTTCTCGACGATATAGGTCATGTTGACGCCGCGTCGGATCGAATGCGCGAACTGGCCGAAGCCGATCGAGGCGGAATCGCCGTCGCCGGAGACGCCGAGATAGATCAGGTCGCGGTTGGCGAGATTGGCGCCGGTAAGCACGCTGGGCATGCGGCCGTGCACGGAGTTGAAGCCGTGCGAATTGCCGAGGAAATAGTCCGGCGTCTTCGACGAGCAGCCGATGCCGGAAATCTTTGCCACCCGATGCGGCTCGATCGAGAGCTCGTAGCAGGCCTCGATGATCGATGCCGTGATCGAGTCATGACCGCAGCCAGCGCACAGCGTCGAGATTTTGCCTTCGTAATCGCGATGCGTGTAGCCGAGCTCGTTCTTCTTGAGGCCCGGATGATGGAATTTCGGCTTGGCAATATAGGTCATGACCGTTTCTCTATGCCCCGACGTCTTCTATCGGCGAAAGTGGTGGAATAAGCCCCGTTGTATCCACGGCGTCATTGCGAGGAGCCCTTGCGACGAAGCAATCCAGAAATTGCTCCGCGGAGAGATTCTG
This sequence comes from Bradyrhizobium sp. CB2312, assembly GCF_029714425.1. Taxonomy (NCBI): domain Bacteria; kingdom Pseudomonadati; phylum Pseudomonadota; class Alphaproteobacteria; order Hyphomicrobiales; family Nitrobacteraceae; genus Bradyrhizobium; species Bradyrhizobium sp. CB2312. Next base: position 2,190,356 of record NZ_CP121668.1, read on the forward strand.
GATTGCTTCGCTGCGCTCGCAATGACGATGTGGATACAGTTTGCCATCATGACACGGCCTTGCGGAGCGGGGTCACCTTGAGGTGATCCTGGTGATCGCCAATGGCTTTTGCGATGAAACGGGCAGTGATTGGGGTGCCGTCGTAATGCACGATGGGCACGAGCCGTACCGGATCGATGCCGTTCTCGTTGACGATGAGCTGGCGCAGCTGGCTGTCGCGGTTCTGCTCGACCACGTAGACGAAGTCGTGCTCGGCGAGGAAGCTCGCGACGCTGGAGTGGAACGGGAAGGCGCGGATGCGCAGGCGGTCGAGCTGATGCCCGCGCGCCTCCAGGAGGCCGATCGCCTCGTCCATCGCCGGCGAGGTCGAGCCGAAATAGATCACGCCATACTTGGTCGGCCGTTCCGCATTGGCCTGAAGCGGCCGCGGCACGAGGTCCTGCGCGGTCTCGAACTTGCGCACCAGACGCTGCATGTTGTCGGCATAAACAGGGCCTTCCTCGGAATAGCGCGCATAGCGGTCGCGCGAGGTGCCGCGGGTGAAGTAGGAGCCCTTGGTCGGATGCGTGCCGGGATAGGTGCGGTAGGGGATGCCGTCGCCGTCGACGTCGAGGTAGCGGCCGAAGTCGCGGCCTTCCTCCAGCATCTCCTCGGTCATCACCTTGCCGCGGTCGTATTGCCTTGCGTCGTCCCACTTCAGCGGCCGGCAGAGCCGGTGGTTCATCCCGATGTCGAGATCGAGCATCAGGAAGATCGTGGTCTGAAGCCGCTCGGCGAGATCGAATGCGGCGGCAGCGAACTCGAAAGCCTCGGCGGGATCTTCCGGAAACAGCAGCACATGCTTGGTGTCGCCGTGCGAAGCATAGGCGCAGGCGATGATGTCGCATTGCTGGGTGCGGGTCGGCATGCCCGTCGAGGGCCCGGCGCGCTGGATGTTCATGATCACCGCCGGGATCTCGGCGAAGTAGGAGAGGCCGATAAACTCGGTCATCAGCGAGATGCCGGGGCCCGAGGTCGCGGTGAAGGCGCGGGCGCCGTTCCAGGACGCGCCGATGACGATGCCGATCGAGGCCAGCTCGTCCTCGCCCTGCACGATGGCGTATTTCGCCTTGCCGGTCTCGGGGTCGTGCCGGTACTTCTTGCAATGGGCGGTGAACGCTTCCGCCACCGACGAGGACGGCGTGATCGGATACCACGCGCACACCGTGGCGCCGCCATAGACAGCGCCGAGCGCGGCAGCGCTGTTGCCCTCGATGAAGATGCGGTCGCCGACCTTGTCGGATTTCTTTACCCGCAGCCCAATCGGGCATTTCAAATTCTGCAGCGCCCAGTCGCGGCCGAGATGCAGCGCATGGACGTTGGAGGAGAGCAGCTTCTCCTTGCCTTTGTACTGCTCGCCGATCAGCTGCTCGATCAGCTTCGGGTCCATGTCGAGCAACGCCGAGAGGCTGCCGAGATAGATGATGTTCTTGAACAGCTGGCGCTGGCGCGGATCGGTATAGGTCGAGTTGGTGATCGCGGTGAGCGGTACACCGATCACGGTGATGTCGTCGCGGAATTTGGTCGACGGCATCGGCTTGGTGGAATCGTAGAACAGGTAGCCGCCCGGCTCGATGCCGGCGACGTCCTTGTCCCAGGTCTGCGGGTTCATCGCCACCATCAAGTCGACGCCGCCGCGGGCGCCGAGATGGCCGTCTTCCGTCACCCGCACCTCGTACCAGGTCGGCAGGCCCTGGATGTTGGAGGGGAAGATGTTGCGTGGGGAGACCGGCACGCCATGGCGCAGGATCGCACGCGCGAACATCTCGTTGGCGCTGGCCGAGCCCGAGCCGTTGACGTTGGCGAAGCGGACGACGAAGTCGTTTACGCTGCTGATCGGCTTTTTGTCGGGCATGATGATCCTGCGTAAGTCATCTCGATGAAATATTTCTGCATGTCCCAGGCGCCGGTGGGGCAACGCTCGGCGCACAGCCCGCAATGTAGGCAGACGTCCTCGTCCTTCACCATCACGCGCCCGGTCTTGAGATCGGAGGAGACGTAGAGGTCCTGGTCCGCGTGCGGCGAGGGCGCCTTCAGGCGCTGGCGCAGGTCGCTCTCCTCTCCATTATCAGTGAAGGTGATGCAATCCATCGGGCAGATGTCGGCGCAAGCATCGCACTCGATGCAGAGCGAGGTCGAGAACACGGTCTGCACGTCGCAGTTCAGGCAGCGCTCGGCTTCGCCCAGCGCCAGCTTGACGTCGTAGCCGAGCTCGACCTCGGCGCGGATGTCCTTCAGCGCGACGACCTTGTCGCGATGCGGCACCTTGAAGCGCTTGTCGTTGGAGATGTCGTTGTCATAGCTCCATTCGTGGATGCCCATCTTCTGTGAGGAGACCTGCACCTCCGGCAGCGGCCTTTCGGTGATGTCCTCGCCCGACAGCATCTTGTGGATCGACAAAGCGGCGTCATGGCCGTGCGCCACCGCCCAGATGATGTTCTTGGGCCCGAACGCGGCGTCGCCGCCGAAGAAGACCTTCAGATTGGTCGAGGCGAACGTCTTCTGATCGACCTTCGGCATGTGCCATTTGTCGAACTCGATGCCGCAATCCTGCTCGATCCAGGGGAAGGCGTTCTCCTGGCCGACCGCGACCAGCACGTCGTCGCAGGGAATGGTCTGATCGGGATCGCCCGAAGGCACCAGATTGCGACGGCCTTTTGCGTCATATTCGGCTTTGACGTGCTGGAAGGTGACGCCGATGAGCTTGCCGGCGACATGCTTGAATGCCACCGGCACCATGTAGTTGAGGATCGGGATGTCCTCGTGGATCGCGTCTTCCTTCTCCCAGGGCGAGGCCTTCATCTCCTCGAAGCCGGAACGCACGACCACCGTGACTTTCTCGCCGCCGAGCCGGCGCGCGGTGCGGCAGCAATCCATTGCGGTGTTGCCGCCGCCGAGCACGATGACGCGTTTGCCGATCTTGTCGGTATGGCCGAACGACACATTGGCCAGCCATTCGATGCCGATGTGGATGTTGGCGGCGGCCTCTTTCCGGCCGGGGATGTCGAGCTCGCGGCCGCGCGGGGCGCCGGAGCCGACGAAGATCGCGTCGTACTTCTCGGCGAGCAGCGCCTTCATGCTCTCGATGCGGTGACCGCCCTTGAACTCGACGCCGAGACCCAGGATGTAGCCGGTCTCTTCGTCGATGACGGAATTGGGCAGGCGGAATTTCGGGATCTGCGTGCGCATCATGCCGCCGGCTTCCGGATCGGCATCGAACACCGTGCAGTGATAGCCGAGCGGGGCAAGATCGCGCGCGACGGTCAGCGAGGCCGGGCCGCCGCCGACCAGCGCGACGCGCTTGCCGTTCTTCGGCGAGGGCTTCGGCAGGCGCTGCTTGATGTCGTCCTTGAAGTCGGCGGCAACGCGCTTGAGGCGGCAGATCGCGACGGGATTTTCCTCGACGCGTCCGCGCCGGCACGCCGGCTCGCATGGACGATCGCAGGTGCGTCCCAGGATGCCGGGAAACACGTTCGATTGCCAATTGATCATGTAGGCGTCGCTGTAGCGGCCTTGTGCGATCAGTCGGATGTATTCGGGAACCGGGGTGTGCGCAGGACAGGCCCACTGGCAATCGACCACTTTGTGAAAGTAGTCGGGGGCCGCGATATCGGTCGGTTTCATTCCTACCCTGTCCGCGCAGGCTCAAAGGACCCGGCGGCCTCTTCTTGAGCTTGGCGAACGCTTAACGCGCGTCGATCTGGTTTCTGAATGACGTCATTGGGTTAGCTTATTAGAACCGGTCCGAAGTACAACGGCAAATTTGCGCGCTTCCCCGCTTTCATGGGAGCTGCGCGCGCACAGCATTCCGCGCTGCGCGCGACATGCGTGCGGTGCAATATGTTGCAGTGCGTGTGTGCGCGTCAGCCGCGTGCGATGTCGCTGTTCGCGAGGTCCCACATCAGGCAGTAAGTGCCGACGGAGACCGGCAGCGGGAAGGGCGATGCGGCAGGGCCGGTGAAGCGCTCGGCGATCACGGCTGAGACCGCTCCGACATGCGTGCCGTCGATCAGCACGAACCAGTCGCGCGCGCCGTCGTTGCGCGCCGCCGGAATTCCCGCCGTCGCGCCCGACAATTCGGGCTCGCTTTCGAGCAGATGCATCGAGATGATGCCATCGCGCGTTTCCGGCGCCAGCCTTTCTTGCAGTGCATCACGCCATGCGCCGGCATTGTCGGCATTCGGCCGCAGCCGCACCACGCCGAGCGCAACCCCGCGCCCTGTGCCGTTGCTGATGGTGATGCGCGCGACCACGCGCAGCATGTCCTTGAAGCGCGCCATGGTCTGCCGCGACCAGTCGGTCGGGCTTGCGAGCCGCGCCTGGTAGGCGGGGCTGTCGAGCACGTCGAGCGTGGCGGTCGAGTACAGGCAGAGATATTTGGGATTGGCGGCATGCGCGACATAGCGCCGCGCCTCCAGGAAACCCTCGATCGCGACCCGCTCTTCCAGGTGCTCGCGATCGTACCAGCGGTTGAAGTCGGCCTCATCGGCGGCGTCGATGTTCATCGACGTCAGCAGCATCCCCTTCCCGGCGAGTGGCATTTTCTTGTTGTCCTTCCCATGCTTCCCCTCATGGTGAGCGTCCGGACGATGCTGCGCATCGCCGGGTGAACCATGAAAGGCCCCCGCTGCTACAGCTCGGCCTTCATCCTTCGAGACGCGCGCAAAAGGCGCGCTTCTCAGGATGAGGGTCTAGATCTCTAGCGCGAGATTTTCGACGCGACGTCTGCGATCGCCCTCATGACCGCGTCCCTCACGCCGGCATCATAGAGCGAATGGCCGGCTTCTTCCACGATCCGAATCTCGGAACCGGGCCAGACCTTCGTCAGCGCATGAGAGGTCTCTGGCGGGCACAGCAGGTCGTAGCGTCCCTGGACGATGATGCCGGGAATGCCTTCGAGCTTTCCGGCGTCGCGCAACAGCTGGCCTTCGCTCATGAAGGAATTGTTGACGAAATAATGCGCTTCCATGAACGGCGTCGCCGGCAGCGTGCGCCAGACGTTGAGCGAGGCGAGGTCCAGCCGTGTCTTGGCCGGCTTGTGCTCGGACAATGTGCGCTCGGTGTCGTGCCAGGCCCGCGCCGCCGGCCCATGCACCGCCGGATCGGCATCGAGGATGCGGCGCCAATAGGCGTCCACCGGATGGCTGCGCTCCTCGGGCGGCAGCACGCCCAGAAAATCCTCGGAGAGCGCGGGATAGAATTGCGACAGGCGCGAGGTGAAGGCGGTTTCGACCTCGGCCCGCGTGCCGAGGAACGTCGCGCGCAGCGCGATGCCAGAGACGCGCTCGGGATGTGCCTCTGCATAGGCCAGCGCCAGCGTCGCCCCCCAGGAGCCGCCGACCAGCATCCAGCGTTCGAAGCCGAACTTCTCGCGGATCTTCTCCATGTCCGCGACGAGATGCGCCGTCGTGTTGTGCTCGCGCGATCCCTTGGGACGGCTGCGGCCGCAGCCGCGCTGGTCGAACAGCACCGCGCAGAAGCGTTCGGGATCGAACAGCTTGCGATGATCGGGCTGGCAGCCGCTGCCGGGGCCGCCATGCAGATAGATCGCGGGGATGCCGTCGGGGCGGCCGACGCTCTCGACATAGAGCTCGTGACCGTCGCCGACGTCGAGCATGTCGGAGGTCAGCGGCGCAAAGGGATCGGCGCGTTTGGCGGATACGGCCGCGTCGGCGTCAGGCACCATTCTCGGATTCCAGAGTGCCCCCGGCGAAATTGCGATAGAGGAAGCGGTTGGTCTCGCCCTCGGCCTCGCGCTCGGCCTGCTTGAAGATGGTCTCGTGCAGCGGCGACAGCGCACAGGCCGGATCGGTGTTGGCGGCATCGCCCGTCAGCGCGAAGGCCTGGCAGCGGCAGCCGCCGAAATCGATCTCGCGGAATTCGCAGGACTTGCACGGCTCCTTCATCCAGCCGGTGCCGCGATAGCGGTTGAAGGCGTCGGAGTTCTGCCAGATCCAGGCGATCGAATGGTTGGAGCGGACGGATTCGAAGTCGAGCCCGGTGATGCTCTCGGCGGCATGGCAGGGCAGCACCTTGCCGGCGGGCGAGATGTTGAAGAACTGCCGGCCCCAGCCGCCCATGCACTTCTTCGGCCGCAGCGCGTAATAGTCCGGCACGACGTAGTCGATGGTCAGCCGGCCTTTGTGTTGCTCGCGCGCCTCCTCGACGAGGCGGGTGCACTCCTCGAGCTGCGCGACTGTCGGCATCAAGGCGGCGCGGTTCTTGAGCGCCCAGCCGTAATATTGCACATTGGCGACCTCGAGCCGGTCGGCGTCGAGATCGAGCGACATCTGGATGATGTCGGGGAGCTGATGCAGGTTCTGGCGATGCATCACCGCGTTGACGGTGAGCGGCAGATCGAGCTCGCGCGTCCACTTTGCGACCTCGAGCTTCTTGCGGTGCCCGCCCTTGTAGCCGGCGACGCGATCGGCGAGGCCTTCCTCGATGCCCTGGAAGCTGATCTGCACATGGCAGAGGCCCGCATCGGCAAGGTCGCCCAGCTTCTCGCGCGTCAGCAGCACGGCCGAGGTGATGAGGTTGGTGTAGAGGCCGGCGTCGCTGGCGTGCTTGACCAGCTCGACGAGATCTTTCCGCGCGGTCGGCTCGCCGCCGGAGAAATGCACCTGCAGCACGCCGATCTCGGCGAGCTCGCTCAAGACCTTCTTCCACTCGTCCGTTGTCAGCTCCTTGCCGGAGCGGTCGAGCTCGACCGGATTGGAGCAATAGGGGCATTGCAGCGGGCAGCGATGGGTGATCTCGAGCAGCACCGCGAGCGGGATGCCAAAGGTCTCAGCCGTCGAGCGCTGCTTCTCCAGCACCGCGAGGCTGTCGCTGGTCTCGGGCGGGACGACGGGATTGCCGAGCACGTCGGTCATGACGTCTTCTCCCGGGCCTCGGTGAGGAAGCCCTTGTCGGCGAGATCCTGCAGCATCGCGATGACATCAGTGAGAATCGCCTCGCGTGGAGCGGCGTATTTCGCAGCTAGCTGATCGGCGACGTCGCCGACATTGCGCTCGCCGTTGCAGAGCTGCAGGACCTCGACCGCGATCTCGTCAGGCGCCAGCACGCGCTCCGGTGCCAGGATCACCCAGACCTTGCGCGTCTCGTCATATTTCAGCTTGGCATGCCGCGGCAGCACGGGGCGGCTTGCCTCGCTGACGCTGATGTTCCGCGGCCCGGCCATTGCTCTTGTTCCTCAGCTCGCTTTGGGCACGAAGGCGCCCGGCGGAATGTGACCCTCGACATAGGCGTGCTGGAGTGCATCGAGCTGCACCCATAGCACGTTGGTCTTGAAGATCAGCGCATTGCACACAAGCGCGCGCTGCTCCGGCGTCGTGGCATGCGCCTTGACATAGTCGAGCGCGAAGCCGGCATCGCGCGGCGCCTGCGCCAGGCGACGCTTGAAGTAGCTCATGATATCAGGATTGACGAAGTCGTAATGCTCCAGCATGCCGGAGATGCGTTCCTCGTGCAGGTTCGGCGCGAACAGCTCGGTGAGTGACGAGGCGATCGCCTCCAGCGGGCTCTTCTCACGGCAGTAGTGAACATAGGCCTCCACCGCAAAGCGGGTCGCCGGCAAGATGCCTTCGGTCGATTCCACATAGGCCGTGTCGAGGCCGAGACCTTCGGTCAACTTCAGCCAGCGCTCGATGCCGCCCTCGCTGCCGACATCGCCGTCATGGTCCTCGATGCGATGGCGCCATTCGAGCCGCGTGGCGCGGTCGCGGAAGCGCGAGATCACCACCGCGTCCTTGATCGGGATCGTGCTCTGGTAATAGTAGCGGTTCAGCGCCCAGGCCTGCACCTGGCCCTTGTTCAGCTTGCCGCCGTGCAGCAGCTTATGGAACGGATGCAGGCTGTGATAGCGCGTCGCGCCGATATGGCGCAGCGTCGCTTCCAACTCCTCAGCCGAGTTGAGGCGGATGTCCTTGCCGATCGAGAGCGCGGTCATTCCAGTCATGGACGCGGCATTCACAGCACGATCTCCGTTCCGTCGGCGGGGATCTGCCAGCCCGCCTCTTCGGCAGTCTTGCGCTCGCTTGAGCCGGGCAGCAACGCCGGATTCGAGTTGTTGATATGCAGAAACATCTTCCTTCCGATAGTGAGATCGGCCAGCCGCGCGATCGCGCCGTCGTGACCGGACATCGCGACATGGCCCATGCTCTTGCCGGTCTTGTGGCCGAGCCCGGCCTTGATCATCTCGTCGTCCTGCCAGACCGTGCCGTCGAAGAACACCAGCGAAGCGCCGTCGATCTCGGCCTTGAGCGCGTCGGTCACCTCGGCGCAGGCGGCGATGAAGTAGAAACATTTGCCGGTCGACTTGTCGGTGATCTTCAGGCCGAGCGTGTCGCCGTCACCGGTCTCGCCGCCGGGATGCGCCTTGCCTTCGAGATACCAGGCCGACTTGCCGGGCACGGCGAACGGCAGCACCTCCAGTCCGGAGCGCGTGCCATCGGTCAGCCGCGGCTCGAACGGCTCGCCGATTCCGATCGGCAGGCGCTTGACGTTCTTCTCGTTCAGCACGTTGAAGATGTTGTTGCTGGCAAGGATCGCCAGCACCTTCTCGTGCGCATAGACCGTGAAGGGCGAGCCCTCGCGCATCGACAGCAGGCCGGCCACCGCGTCCACTTCGCCGTTGGTCAGGATCACGCCTGCGACAGGCGTATGGCGCAGCGCGCCGGGCCTCGGATGCAGCTGCGGCGTGGCATTCAATTGCTGGCGAAGATCAGGGGAGGCGTTGATCAGGAACCAGTGCTCGCCATCGCCGCTGAAGGCGACCGAGGCCTGGGTTCTCTGGAGGTCATGCCCGTGCGCGCGGGCGGCCCGGCAGCCCTCGCAGCCGCAATTCCATTGCGGGACTCCGCCGCCGGCCCCGGCGCCCAGGACGACGACGCGAAGCATGATCCGTCTCCTGGAGGCAAATTCGCGAAGTGGATCTCAGGCCGACACGGTTTCCGTCATTCGGAAACCGATCGTGACCGAAAGATCCACCTGCGCAGAACGCAAACGCACCAACCGCTTACTTGCGGGTGGCGCTCACATACATGTTGATTTCCATGCCGCAGGGCACTTCGACGATCTTCGGGGCTTTCCAGGCCATTTTGGCTCTCCATTTCGCGAATTCGGACGTGTCCGCCCGTGGGTTAAAGTAATGCGGGCGCAAAAGTTCGCCAGTGAAATTTTCCCGAGCGCGCGTATGTTGCGCCGCGAAAAATGGTAATGGAACATCACTTCCGGTGACGCTGCCTTGCGCTTGGCGCATTCGGTCGTGAACCCTGTCCTGATAAAGCAGTTGTGAGCGCACCGCAGCTTTCAATCCGGTACAGGCGACCCAAGTGGACCTCGTGATGCCCAAATACTTCTTCAACACCCGCATCGGCGACGAACTGATCGTGGATCCCGACGGAGAGGACCTGCGCAACCCCGATCGCGCCTGGGAGGTCGCCCGCCAGATGATCCTGGAAGTGGTGAAATCCGAGGGGGCCCAGCCGGCGCTGCTCGAGGCCGTCATCGAGGTCACCGACGACGACGGCGAGATCGTGCTGGAGTTTCCCTTCACCGAGGCCTTGCTGGACATGCCGGATCAGTCGGCGACCCGGCACTAGCCGACCCCCGCTCTCTCCACGTCATTGCGAGGAGCCCTTGCGACGAAGCAATCCAGACTGCCCCCGAGGAGGCGCTCTGGATTGCTTCGCTACGCTCGCAATGACGGGGGTTTCCCTGCGAAATCCGCATGGCTTTGCCGCGTTCCCGGCGCTAAAAGACGCCGGTTACACGGAGCAACCCATGCAAGATCTCTGGCGCCTGTCGGCCGCCGACCTCGCCGCCCTCGTCAGGTCCAAGAAGGTATCCGCTAAAGAGGCGGCCAAGGCCGGCCTCGCCCGCCTGGACGCGGTCAATCCCCAGCTCAACGCCGTGATCGACCACCGGCCGGAGGACGTGCTCAAGCAGGCCGACGCCGTCGATGCCGCCATCGCCCGCGGCGAGGACCCCGGCGTGCTCGCCGGCGTGCCCGTCACCATCAAGGCCAATGTCGACCAGGAAGGCTTTGCCACCACCAACGGCCTCAAACTCCAGCGCGACCTGATCGCGCGCGAGGACAATCCGGTGGTCGCCAATTTCCGCAAATCGGGCGCCGCTCTGCTTGGCCGCACGAATTGCCCGGCGTTCTCCTATCGCTGGTTCACCACCAACCTGGTCCACGGCGACACCAAGAATCCGCGCGATGCCTCGCTGACCCCGGGCGGCTCGTCCGGCGGCGCCGGCTCGGCGGTTGCGGCCGGCATCGGCCATATCGCCCACGGCACCGACATCGCCGGCTCGATCCGCTACCCCGCCTATGCCTGCGGTGTGCACGGCCTGCGCCCGACCTTGGGCCGCATCCCCGCTTTCAACCCGGCGCTGCCGGAGCGGCCGATCGGACCGCAGATCATGGCGGTGTCGGGCCCGCTCGCGCGCACCGTCAACGATTTGCGCATCTCGCTCGAAGCGATGTCGGCCCGCGACATCCGCGACCCCTGGTTCGTGCCGGTGCCGCTGGAAGGCCCCGCAAAGCCCAAGCGCGCCGCGCTCTGCCTCAACCCGAACGGTCTTGCGACCGCGCCGGAGGTGAAGGCGGCGGTGAGCGATGCCGGCAAGCGCCTGGAGCGTGCCGGCTGGACCGTGGAGGCGATCGAGGACACCCCGCCGATGCGTGAGGCGGTCGAGTGGCAAATAAAGCTCTGGCTCGGCGACGGCTATGAGGCGCAGCTGGAAATGGCCGAGCGCGAGGGCGATCCCGGCGCGCTGGCGTGCCTTCGCGGCAACCGCGCCAGGGTCACGCCGATGGACCAGGCCAATTACGCCAAGGCGCTGACCCGAAGAGCCACGCTGACCCGCGACTGGATGCAGTTTTTCGAGAAATATGCGGTGCTGCTGACGCCGGTCTCCGGCGAGCTGCCATTCCCCGATCATCTCGACCGCAAGGACGACGCCTCCTTCAAGCGGGTCTGGGAAGCGCAGCTGCCGCAGATCGCGATTCCCTTCATGGGCCTGCCGGGGCTCGTGGTCTCCACCGGCCTCGTCGGCAAGGCACCGGTCGGCGTGCATGTCGTCTCCGGCCGCTATCGCGAGGACCTCTGTCTCCTTGCAGGCGAAGCGATCGAGGCGGGCGGCGTGCCGCCGTCGCCGATTGATCCCGTGGGTTAGCGATGTCGGCGATTTACGACTTCAAGGCCAATTCGCTCGCCGGCGAAGAGGTGCCGATGCGCCGCTTCGAAGGGCAGGTGCTGCTGATCGTCAACACCGCGAGCAAATGCGGTTTCACGCCGCAATATCGCGGCCTCGAGGATCTCTACCGCGATCTCTCGCCGCGCGGCTTCTCCGTGCTCGGCTTTCCCTGCAACCAGTTCGGCGCGCAGGAGCCGGGGCAGGCGAGCGAGATCCAGGCGTTCTGCTCGACCCATTACGACGTCACCTTTCCGCTGTTCGAGAAGATCGACGTCAACGGGCCGCAGGCGCATCCGTTGTACGAGTACCTGAAACGCCAGCAATCCGGCCTGTTGGGGGCCTCCATCAAATGGAATTTCACCAAATTCCTGGTGGACCGTGCCGGCAAGGTGATCGCGCGCTATGCGCCGACCGCGCGGCCTGAAGGGCTGCGCAACCAGATCGAAACACTGTTGTGAGCGAGACAATCATGAGCGACGAATTTCCCGACCGCCTGTCGGTCGATCCGAACAGCCCCTATTACAATGCGGACATTCTGGCGCGCGACGTCGGCATCCGCTTCAAGGGCATCGAGAAGACCAATGTCGAGGAGTACTGCATCAGCGAAGGCTGGGTCCGCGTCACCGCCGGGAACGCCAAGGACCGCTACGGCAACCCGCTGACCATCAAGGTGCATGGGCCCGTGGAGCCGTATTTCAGGGATAAGAAGTAAGCGCGCTGCGCTCTCTCCTCGTCATTGCGAGGAGCCCTTGCGACGAAGCAATCCAGAATCTTTCCGCAGTGACACCCTGGATTGCTTCGCTGCGCTCGCAATGACGAAAACAACCACTGAAAGCCACAGCCCCATGTCCGTCCGCATCGTCGACGTCCGCGAGATCACAAAACCGATCTCCTCCCCGATCCGCAACGCCTATATCGACTTCACCAAGATGACGACCAGCCTCGTCGCCGTCGTCACGGACGTCGTGCGCGATGGCAAGCGCGTTGTCGGCTACGGCTTCAACTCCAACGGCCGCTACGGGCAGGGCGGCCTGATCCGCGAGCGTTTTGCCTCGCGCATCCTCGAAGCCGATCCGAAGTCGCTGCTCGATAGCGCCGGCGACAATCTCGACCCCGACAAGGTCTGGGGCGCGATGATGACCAACGAGAAGCCGGGCGGCCATGGCGAGCGCTCGGTCGCGGTCGGCACCATCGACATGGCGGTGTGGGATGCGGTGGCGAAGATCGCGGGCAAGCCGCTGTTTCGTTTGCTCGCCGAACGTCACGGCGTGACCGCCAATCCGCGCGTGTTCGTTTACGCCGCTGGCGGCTATTATTATCCCGGCAAGGACCTCTCGATGCTGCGCGGCGAGATGCGCGGCTATCTCGATCGCGGCTACAACGTCGTGAAGATGAAGATCGGCGGCGCGCCGATCGAGGAAGACCGCACCCGCATCGAGGCGGTGCTGAAGGAGATCGGCAAGGACGCGCAGCTCGCGGTCGACGCCAACGGCCGGTTCAATCTGGAAACCGGCATCGCCTACGCCAAGATGCTGCGCGATTATCCCCTGTTCTGGTACGAGGAAGTCGGCGATCCCCTCGACTACGCGCTGCAGGCCGCGCTCGCCGAATTCTATCCGGGCCCGATGGCGACAGGCGAGAATCTCTTCAGCCATCAGGACGCCCGCAATTTGATCCGCTACGGCGGCATGCGCCCGGACCGCGACTGGCTGCAATTCGACTGCGCGCTGTCCTATGGCCTGTGCGAATACCAGCGCACGCTCGGCGTGCTGAAAACCCACGGCTGGTCGCCCAGCCGCTGCATCCCGCACGGCGGCCACCAGATGTCGCTCAATATCGCCGCGGGCCTAGGCCTTGGCGGCAACGAAAGCTACCCCGACCTGTTCCAGCCCTACGGCGGCTTCCCGGACGGTGTCCGCGTCGAGAACGGCCACATCACCATGCCCGATCTCCCGGGCATCGGCTTCGAAGGCAAGTCCGATCTCTGTAAGGAGATGAAGACGCTGGCGGAGTAGAGGGGCTGCGGCGCTCGAGTGCTTGAGGCACGAAGGCCGCACCACACACTCCGTCATTGCGAGCGCAGCGAAGCAATCCAGAATCTTTCCGTTGACGCAGCCTGGATTGCTTCGTCGCAAGAGCTCCTCGCAATGACGGTGGAGCGAGCTGTGCCGTTTACCCGCGGTCTCGCTCTGCGATGCATGGTGGTGCGGAATTGCGCGCGATGTTGCTACATACTCCGTCATTGCGAGCGAAGCGAAGCAATCCAGAGTCTTTCCACAGCGGCAGTCTGGATTGCTTCGTCGCAAGAGCTCCTCGCAATGACGATGTAGCGAGAGTTGCGTCTCTATCGCTTCAATTGCAGATGATGCTCGCGATCATCTCTTGATTGTGCTATCGTGCACCCTCGTCAATTGAGCGCAATCATGAAGCAACCCTGCGTCTACATGTTCGCCAATCGTCGCAATGGAACGATCTATACTGGCGTCACCTCGAATCCGCCGCGCCGCTCGTTCGAGCATCGCGAGGGCCTGGTGAAGGGCTTCTCATCGAAGTATGGCTGCAAGCTCCTCGTCTGGTACGAGCTGCACGCCACCATGACCGACGCGATTGCGGGCGAGAAGCAGATCAAGGGCGGAAGCCGGGAAAAGAAGCTCGCCCTGATCGAGAGCGTCAATCCGGACTGGACGGATCTGTACGACACGCTGATCTGACCGCTAGTGCGGAGACCGCGAGAGGGCCGCCACACACTCCGTCATTGCGAGCGCAGCGAAGCAATCCAGAATCTTTCCGTTGACGCAGCCTGGATTGCTTCGTCGCAAGAGCTCCTCGCAATGACGGTGGAGCGAGCTGTGCCGTTTACCTGCGGTCTCGCTCTGCGATGCATGGTGGTGCGGAGTTGCGCGCGATGTCGCTACACACTCCGTCATTGCGAGCGCAGCGAAGCAATCCAGAATCTTTCCATTGAGGCGGCCTGGATTGCTTCGTCGCTACGCTCCTCGCAATGACGATGTGGCGCAGGTGCCCCTACGACAGCCGCATGTCCAGCAGCCTGCGCCCTTCGCCCTTGAGCAGCTTCTTCACCGCGCTCGACGCCACGACCTCGCCGTCATTCGCATACGCTTCGTGGTTCTTCTCGATGTCGTCGAGGCGGTAGAGGTAGTTGACCATCACGCCGGCGGATTCGCGCACGCCCTTGGGTGAGAGGTCCCCGAGCCAGTTGATGCGTTCGAGCCGGGCGCCGTTGCCGAGATGGAAGCGGGCGACGGAATCGATCAGCTTGCCCTTTGGCGTACGCGCCTTCAGGAAATAATGCGCGGCGAGCGGCTCGATCAAGGCGCGGAGCTGCGTCGTCGTCTCGGGGTTCTCGAACCATTTGGGATCGTCGAGGCGCTTTATGAGCTCGCGGTCCTCGTCCGACAGCGGCAGGTCCCTGTCCTGCCTGATCCATTGCATGAAGCCCGGCACCGGCGACAGCGTCACGAAGGTGTCGAGCTTCGGTGTCTCGCGCCGCAGCTCTTCCACCACCTGCTTGATCAGGAAGCTGCCGAACGAGATGCCGCCAAGGCCGCGCTGGGTGTTGGAGATCGAGTAGAACACCGCGGTGCGCGCGCGATCGATCGGCAAATGCTGGCGATCGACCGCGAGCAGCGGTTGAATCGCGCCCGGGATTGTCTCGGTCAGCGCCACTTCGACGAAGATCAAGGGCTCGTCGACCATTGCGGGATGGAAGAAGGCGTAGCAGCGCCGGTCGACCGGATCGATGCGGCGGCGCAGATCGTCCCAGTCGGAGATCTCGTGCACGGCTTCGTAACGGATGATCTTTTCGAGGATGTTGGCCGGGGTGGACCAGTCAATCCTGCGCAGCACGAGAAACCCCCTGTTGAACCACGAAGAAAGAAGATGCGAGACGTCGCGATCGAGCGCGGCGAGGTCGGTGTGCCCGTTCATCATGCCGAGCAGGTCGGCGCGCATGGCGACGAGATCGCCGGTGCCGCCGGGCGCGCGGTTGAGGCGGCGGATCAGCTCCTGCCGCCGCGGCTCGGAGGCGAAATGCAGTGAACTCGCGTCCTCGTCGCTCGGCTTGGCGCGCCACTTCTCGATGGCTTTGGAAAGGCGTTCCCGGTCCGGCCCGAAGTCGCGCACCAGAGCCTCGAAGAAGGCGCGGCGTCCTGCCGCATCGAGATCCCTGTAGAGATCGAGCACCTCGCGGGCCATGGCGGTGCCGGAGGCTTCGCCCCGGCCCGACAGCAGCGCGCCGCAGAGCGCGATCAATCCGTCGGCGTCCTGTTTGGTATCGGCAGAATCGCGGCGCAGCAGCGTGCGGCCGCGCTCGGAGATGGTGGCAAGCAGGTCGGAGAAGAAGGCGTTGGCCATCTGGGCTTTCGTGTCAGGTTTGTGCGATGCGGAAGCTTACACGGGATTTAGGTGGAAGCCGATCACAATCAAGCAGGGGAATGCGGCATCTTTAGTCGGGCCGTGCGCTTCGAGAAGGCTGGCATGCCGGGTGAGGGCGGGATCTCGTAGGCTGCGGTCTATCGGTTCAACCGCTGCCGTAGGGTGGGCAAAGGCGCACTTGCGCCGTGCCCACCACCTTTCGATGGCCGCGAGACTCGATGGGCACGCTTCGCTTTGCCCACCCTACGGCTCTGGGGATATACCAGCGCTCTCTCCCCGTCATTGCGAGGAGCCCTTGCGACGAAGCAATCCAGACTGCCGCCCGGGAAAGATTCTGGATTGCTTCGCTGCGCTCGCAATGACGGGGGTTGGCGCTACCCTACTTCCCCGCAAACTCCGTCGGCGTCCGTCCCGTCACCTGGCGAAACGCCGCCGAAAAAGCCGGCACGCTGGCATAGCCGAGCTGGGTCGCGAGCTGCTTCACCGATACGCTCGCATCCGTCGATATCCGCTGGATCGCCGCCGCAATCCTGGCGCGCTGGCACCAGCTCTTGAAGCTCAATTGCGTCTCGCTCGAAAACAGCCGCGACAGCGTGCGCGCGGAGGTTCCGACCTCGCGCGCCAGCGTGTCGATGTCGTGTAGCCCAGTGGGATCGTCCAGCACGATCATCGCGGCGCGCCGGCAGCGCGGCTCGTGCGGCAGCGGCACGAAGGTTGCGGAATCCTCGGCCTGGTGCAATTCCAGCATGACGAGGCGCACCAGCAGCCCGGTGCGCTCCTCGGTGTTGCGCGCGTCGAACAGCGCCAGGATCGCCTGGTTGAGCAGCGGCGACACCCGCACCACGAATTCCCGGGTCAGTCCCGCATAGCGCTGTTCGCGCTTCAGCCAGGCGAGGTCGAAATACAGCGTGCGCATCTCGATGTCGGCGAGCAGGTCGATGGCGTGCTCGAGCCCCGCCGGCACCCACACCGCGCGGTCCGGCGGCACCAGCCAGCGCCCCCCGGGCGTCGTCACCTGCATCGTGCCCTTGGCCGCATAGATCAGCTGTGCCTCGCGATGCATGTGCAGATCGATCCGCATACCCTTGGGATAGTCGCGCGCGACCAGATGCACGCCCGCCGGCGAGCGATGGTTGCCCTGGACCTCCCGCAGGATTGGCGTTTCCAAGATTGGCGTTTCCAAGACAGTCATTGGCAGCATCCCGTCATGCCAAGGACATATAACTCATTTCGGAGCAGGAGAGGATTCCGAATGAACAGCCCCAGCAGGGTCATCAGTTTCGTCAACGCAGGCCATTTCATCGACCATTATTCGATGCTGATCTTCGCCGCCGCCGTGATCATCATGGGGCCGGCGCTCGGCATGGCCTATTCGGAACTTCTGCCCTACGCGACGCCTGGCTTCGTCGCTTTCGGCGCCGGCTCTCTGCTCACCGGCTGGCTCGGGGACCGCTGGAGCCGCCGCCACATGATGCTGATCTTCTTCGTCGGCATCGGCGCCTCCATGATCTCGGTTGGCTTCGTGCAGACCCCGGCGCAGCTCGGCGCGGCGCTGCTCGCGATCGGCATTTTCGCCTCGATCTACCATCCCGTCGGCACCGCCATGATCGTGTCCTATGCCGATCGGCTCGGCCGCGAGATGGGCATCAACGGCGTCTGGGGCAATCTCGGCGTGGCCTCCTCGGCGCTCGTCACCGGCGTGATCGGCCAGTATCTCGGCTGGCGATCAGCTTTCATCATTCCCGGCGCCGTCACCATCCTGATCGGCATCGCCTTTGCGATGCTGGTGGTGCACGAGGACCGCAAGGGCAGCAAGCAGGCGGCGGCGCAGGCGCGGGTGGCCAAACAGGACATGTGGCGCGTGGTGCTGTCGCTCTTGATCGTGGTGATCGCGATCTCGACGACGTTCAATGCCGTCACCGTCGCGCTGCCAAAGCTGTTCGCGGAGCGGCTGGCAGATCTCACCAAGAGCCCCGCGCTGCTCGGCGTCATCGCGGCCTGCGTCTATGTGTTCGGCGCCATGACGCAGTACACGATCGGCCGGCTGCTCGACCGTTATTCGCTGAAGACGGTGGCGCTGCCGCTGTCCTTCATGCTGGCGCCGTTTTTGTATCTCGCCGCGAGCCTCAACAATCTGCCGCTGATCGTGGTCTCGATCGGCATCGTCATGGGCGCGTTTGGCCAGGTCACGGTCAACGACGCCATGGTCGGCAAATACACCACCGAAGAGTGGCGCTCGCGCGCCTACGCCGTGCGCTACTTCGTCGGCTTCACGGCCGCAGGCGCCTCCGTCGGCCTCGTCGCCTGGCTCTACGAGCAGGGCGGCTTCGTCACCATGCTGCACGCGTTCGCCGGCCTCTGCCTGCTCGCGATTGCCGCCGCGATCATCCTGCCGCGCGAGATCCGGACGCCGCAGGCGGCGTAAGGACTCCGTCATTCCGGGCGCGCGTAAACGCGAGCCCGGAATGACGGAGAGTTGCCCGGCGCCTCTCCTCCGTCATTGCGAGGAGCACTTGCGACGAAGCAATCCAGAATCGTCCAGAGGAGGGACTCTGGATTGCTTCGCTGCGCTCGCAATGACGGGGGATACGGTGGGCCGCGGGATATGGCGCCCCATCGCGCATACCACCCATCATGCCATTATGCCGGTGTTTTGCCCGACGGCGCAAGTGATTTCGGCAACGCCGAATATTCGCCAGCCTGTTCAACGCCATCTCTACTGTGCATGGGGTTGTTTTCGCACTTTTTGTTTTCGCCCCTGGAAACGCCGCGCGAGAAGGGGAACCCGCTCCACCTCCCACGGGTTCTATCTCCGTGGCCACGGCACCTGCCGGGCTGGCAAACGGGGAAAAGACACCTGCATGCAGTGGAGCCTGCTCCGACCGGTCGGCCTTGTCCCCGCAGCGCTTGTCCTTACCACCGTTGCGGCCGGTGCCGCGGGCGGCAAAACGGCCGGCCCGTCCGAATTCCTGCTGGTGGCGCAGATCGTGCTGCTGATCGCGGTCGGGCGCGGCCTCGGCGAGCTCATGCAGCGGATCGGCCAGCCCTCGGTGATCGGCGAATTGCTCGCCGGCATCATCCTCGGCCCGTCGCTGTTCGGCTGGCTCTGGCCGGAGGCGCAAGCCGCGATCTTCCCGAAGACGCCCGAGCAGAAGGCGATGATCGACGGCATCGCCCAGTTCGGGATCCTGCTGCTGCTGTTGCTGACGGGCATGGAGACCGACCTCAAGCTGGTGAGGAAGGTCGGCAGCGCCGCGATCGCGATCTCGATCGCCGGCATCCTCGTGCCCTTCGCCTGCGGTTTCGCGCTCGGCGAGTTCCTGCCTGATGCGCTGCTGCCGAACCCCGAGCAGCGCCTCGTCGCCTCGCTGTTCATGGGCACAGCGCTGTCGATTTCCTCCGTGAAGATCGTCGCGGTGGTCGTGCGCGAGATGAACTTCATGCGCCGCGATGTCGGCCAGATCATCGTCGCGACCGCCGTCATCGACGACACCATCGGCTGGATCATCATAGCCGTCATCTTCAGCCTGGCCTCGCATGGCACGCTCGATATCGCCTCGGTGGCGAAAGCCGTGCTGGGCACGCTGGCCTTCCTCGTGCTCAGCTTCACCATCGGCCGCCGGCTGGTGTTCCAGCTGATCCGGTGGGCCAACGACAACCTCGTCAGCACCGCGCCGGTCATCACCGTCATCCTGCTGCTGATGGGCACGATGGCGCTGATCACGCATCTGATCGGCGTGCACACGGTGCTTGGCGCCTTCGTCGCCGGCATCCTGGTCGGCGAGTCCCCGATCCTGACCCGGCAGATCGATGATCGCCTGCGCGGGCTGATCTCGAGCTTCTTCATGCCGGTGTTCTTCGGCCTTGCGGGCCTTGCCGCCGATCTCTCGGTGTTGCGCGATCCCAATCTCCTGCTGCTCACCGGCCTCCTCGTCGTGATCGCCAGCGTCGGCAAGTTCGGCGGCGCCTTTGTCGGCGGCACCGTGGGCGGGCTGAACTATCGGGAGTCGCTGGCGCTCGCGAGCGGGATGAACGCGCGCGGCTCGACCGAGGTGATCATCGCCACCATCGGCCTCTCCATCGGCGTGCTCAGCCAGAACCTGTTCACGATGATCGTGACCATGGCGATCGTGACGACCATGGCGATGCCGCCGATGCTGCGCGCGGCGCTGGCGAAGCTGCCGATGAACAGGGAGGAGAAGGAGCGCCTCGAGCGCGAGGAATTCGAGAAGCGCGGCTTCGTCGCCAATCTCGAACGTCCCTTGCTTGCCGTGGACGAGAGCGTCAACGCCACCTTCGCTGCGCACATCGCTGGCCTGATCGCCGGCATGCGCGGCCTGCCGATCACCGTGCTGCACATCGGCAGGCGCGCCGGTGAGCAGGAGAAGATCCGCGACGAGGAGGAGAGTCACGAGGCCGTGGTGAAGAAGGCCGCAGAAGCCGTCTCGGCCAATGGCGATGGCGATGCCGGCAGCGTCGACGTCGTCACGCGTGCCAGGCGCGCCGAGCTTGGTGAGACCTTTGCGGACGAGGCGCGCAAGGGCTTTGATCTCCTCATCGTCGGCGTCGACAAGGTCGCTACTTCCAAGGACCGCTTCGGCCGCAAGATCGAGGACATCGCCGCGAAGTTCGAAGGACCGCTGGCGATCGTGGCGGCCAAGGGCAAACATCTGAAGCAGCCAATGCCCGATGCACTCAACATCCTCGTTCCGGTCTCGGGCAGCGGCGTCGCCAAGCGCGGCGCCGAGGTCGCGGTCGCACTGACGCAGGCCGGCTCAGGCTCGCTCCGCGTGATCTATGTCGCGACGACGCGGGACAAGGGCGCGCAGCGCGGCGCCTCCCGCGGGCTCAGCCAGGAAACCGGCATCCTCAAGGACACCAGCGATCTCGCCGCCCGCTACGACGTCGACATCACCACGACGCTGCGCGTGAACCGGGCACCTGAAGCTGCGATCCTGCGCGAGATCGACACCACCGACGTCGATCTCGTCGTCATGGGCGTCGACCGCATCCAGGCCGATCATCTCTCCTTCGGCGGCGTCGCCGACGCCGTGCTCCGGCAGTCGAAAGTCTCGGTGCTGCTGGTGTCGAGCGGCGAAGCAAGGCAGGCACCGTCGGAGAAGGCTTAAGACTTCACCTCCGCCGCGGCCTGCGGCTTCGGCGTCTTCTTCGACGCGCGCCAGTTCTCGAACCGCTGCACCACCACGAAGAACGCCGGCACGAACAGCACCGCGAGGCAGGTCGAGGCCAGCATGCCCGAGAACACCGTGATGCCGATCGACTTGCGCGCGCTGGCGCCGGCGCCGGTGGCGATCACCAGTGGCACCACGCCGAGGATGAAGGCGAACGACGTCATCAGGATCGGGCGGAAGCGGGCGCGGGCCGCCTCGATCGCCGACTCCAGGACCGGCTTGCCGTCGCGGTTGTGCAGCTCGAGCCCGACCTCGACGATCAGGATGGCGTTCTTGGCCGACAGCGCGATGAGCAGGATCAGGCCGATCTGGCAATAGAGGTTGTTGTCGATCTTGAGCCCGGAGAGGATCAGCATCGGCCCGAGCAGCGACAGCGGCACCGCCAGAATCACCGAGATCGGCGCGTACCAGCTCTCGTACTGGCCGGCGAGCACGAGATAGACCAGCAGCATGGCAAGGCCGAACACCCAGTAGATCTGGTTGGAGACCGCCTTCTCCTGATAGGACATCGCGGTCCATTCATAGCCGGTGCCCGGCGGCAGCGTCTTCTCCGCGATCTCCTCCATCAGCTTGAGCGACTGGCCGGACGAATAGCCCTGCGCCGGCAGGCCGATCACGGTCGAGGACGGATAGAGATTGTAGAGGCTGATCAGCGACGGGCCGGTGGCCGGCGTGATCGTGGCGACGGTGCCGATCGGGATCATGTCGCCGTTGGAGTTGCGCACCTGCATGTTGGCGATGTCGCGCTCGGTGACGCGGAAGGCGGGATCGGCCTGGGTATAGACCTGGAACACGCGGCCGAACTTGTTGAACTGGTTGACATAGGACGAGCCGAGATAGGTCGACAGCGCCGCGAACACCTGGTCGGTGGTGACGTGCAGCGTCTGGGTCTTGATGCGGTCGATCTCGACGTTGAACTGCGGCACCGACGAGCGGAACGAGGACTGCACGCGCTGCAGCGCGCTCTGGCTCTGGCCGTTGCTGACCATCGCGCCGGTGATGGCCTGGAGCTTGGCGAAATCGCTGTTACCGTCGCGAAGCTCAATCTGCATCGAGAAGCCGGCGGCGTTGCCGATGCCTTGGATCGGCGGTGGCGGCAGCACCAGCGTGCGCGCCTCCATGATGGTGGCGACCCTGTCGTTGAGACCGTAGACCAGCGAGCGCAGATCCTCGCCTTTGCCGCGTGCCCCCCAGTCCTTCAGGATGACGTAGGCAACGCCGGCATTGGCAAGGCTGGCGCTGTTGTCGAGCGCGGAGATGCCGGCGATGGTGATGACCTGCTGGACGCCGGGCGTGTCCCTGATGATGTCGGCGGCCTTGTCGAGCACCTTCTGGGTCCGCTCCAGCGAGGCGCCGTCGGGCAGCTGCACGGCGGCGATCAGATAGCCCTGGTCCTCGATCGGCAGGAAGCCGGTCGGCACCCGCGACAGGCCGTAGCCGCTGAGCCCGATCACCACCAGCGCGAACGCGACCGACGCGGTGGCGTGCTTGACCAGGAAGGTGATCAGCCGGGTGTAGCCGCGCTCGACGCGGTTATAGACGTTGTTGAAGCCGCGATAGAAGAAGTTGCGCTGCTCCGGCGGCACTGCCGGCCGCAGCCATAGCGCGCATTGCGTCGGCTTCAGCGTCGCCGCGTTGATGGCGGAGAGCAGCGCGGTCGCCGCGATCACCAGCGCGAATTGCGAATAGATGCGCCCCGTGAGGCCGGCGAGGAACGAGGCCGGCAGGAACACCGAGATCAGCACCAGCGTGATGCCGACGATCGGCGCGAACAGCTGGTCCATCGCCCTGATCGCGGCGTCGTGGCCGTTCATGCCCTGTTCGATGTTGTGCGCCGCGCCTTCCACCACGACGATGGCGTCGTCGACCACGATGCCGATCGCGAGCACGATCGCGAAGAGCGTCGACATGTTGATGGTGAAGCCGAGCGCCGCCATCGCCGCGAAGGCGCCGATGATGGTGACGGGCACCGTGGTCGCCGGCACCAGCATCGCGCGCCAGTCCTGCAGGAACACCAGGATCACGACCAGCACCAGGAGGCCGGCCTCGATCAGGGTCATGTAGACCTCGTGCACCGAAGCCTGCACGAATTTCGTGGTGTCGAACGGCGTGTCGTACTTCATCCCTTGCGGGAAGGCTTTGGCGAGCTCGGCCATCTTCTTCTCGACGGCTTGCTCGACCTCGAGCGCATTGGCGCCGGGCGACTGGAACACGCCGATGCCGGTGGCGGGCTGCTTGTTGAGCGAGAAGATCTGGCTGTAGGTCTGCGCGCCGAGCTCGACCCAGCCGACGTCGCGCACCCGCGTGACGTCGCCGCTGGTGCCTGACTTGACGATGATGTTCTCGAACTGCGTGGCGTCGTCGAGCCGGCCGTTGACGTTGAGCGTGTACTGGAACGCCTGTCCCGGCGGTGTTGGCGGCGCGCCGACCTGGCCGGCGGAGACCTGCTGGCTCTGCTGCTGGATCGCGTTGATGACGTCCTGCGGCACGAGACCGCGCACCTGCAGCTTGTTCGGATCGAGCCAGACCCGCATCGAATACTGGCCGGCGCCGAACACAGTGACGTTGCCGACGCCGGGCAGGCGCGAGAGCTCGTCGCGGATGTTGATGGTGGCGTAGTTGCTCAAGTAAAGGCTGTCGAAGGTCTTGTCCGGCGAGGTCAGCGTCACGAACAGGAGGATCGAGGTCGACCGCTTCTGCACGGTGACGCCCTGGTTCTGCACCGCCTGCGGCAGTTGCGACAGCGCGCTGGAGACGCGGTTCTGCACCAGCACCTGCGCGAAGTTGAGGTCGGTGCCGATCTTGAAGGTCACGGTCAGCGTATAGGTGCCGTCGGAGCCGCTGTAGGACTGCATGTAGAGCATGTCCTCGACGCCGTTGACCTGTTGTTCGATCGGCAAGGCAACCGTGTCGATCACGGTCTTGGCGCTGGCGCCGGGATAGCGCGTCGTCACCTGCACCGTCGGCGGCACCACGTCCGGATATTGCGCGATCGCGAGGTTGAACAGCGCGACGCCGCCGATCAGGATCATCAGAAGCGCGATGACGTTCGAGAGGACCGGCCGCTCGATGAAGAACTTTGAGATCATGGCTGGCGACCCCTTACTTGGCCGACGCCTGCGGCTGGTCGATCTTGGTCACCTGCGGATCGATCTTCTGCCCGGGGATTACACGCAGCAGCCCCGCGATCACCACGCGGTCGTCCGGCTTCAGCCCACTTTCGATCACGCGCAGGCCGTTGTCGGTTGGGCCGATCTGCACCTTGCGCTGCTCGACGACGTTGTCGCCGTTGACCACGAGGAGATAGCGGCCGCCCTGGTCGCTGCCGAGTGCGGTGTCGGGGACGAGCAGGGCGTTCTTGTCCTGATCGAAGGGCACCCGGACCCGGACGAAATAGCCGGGCAGCAACACCCGCTTGTCGTTGGGCACGACGCCGCGCACCGCGAGCGTGCCCGTCGACGTATTGAGGGTCGGCGAGACGTAGTCGAGATGGCCTTCATGCGGATAGCCGGTCTCGGTCTGGAGGCCCACATAGATCGGGAACTGCTTGAGGTCGGCGACGGTCAGCCCGCGGCGGGCCGCTTCGGCGCGGATGCGAAGGACGTCCTGCTCGTTGACCGTGAAGTTCACCCAGATCGGGTCCATCGCAACGATGGTTGCGAGCTGGGTCGGGGATGAGAAGCCGACGAGCTCGCCGACCGAGACCAGGTGCGCGCTGACGACGCCGTCGAATGGCGCCGTCACCCTGGTGTAGCTGTAATTGACCTCGGCGAGCCTGGTATTGACCTGGGCCTGCTGCAGACTGGCCTGAGCGTTGTCGCGGGCGGATGTCGAGGTGTCGAGCGTGGACTGCGAGACCGCCTGGCGCTGCACCAGCTCGACCTGCCGCTTGAAATCGGCTTCGGCCTGCTTGAGCGTGGCCTGCGCGCCAACCTCGGCGGCCTTCGCCTGCTCGACCTTGAGCTTGTAGGTCTCGGGCTCGATCGTGAACAGCTGGGTGCCCTGCTTGACGAAGCTGCCGTCCTGGTAGTCGATCGATTGCAGGAAGCCCTGCACGCGCGCGACGAGATCGACGCTCTTGATCGGCGCAGTGTTGCCGGTGGCTTCGACATAGCGCGTTACCGGACGCTGCACCGGCGTCGCCACGTCCACCTTGGGCGGGGGCGGCGCGACGAACGTGTTCTTGTCCTCGCAGCCGGCCAGCGCGACCACGGCCGCGGTGGCGGCCAAGGCTCGCCCGATATGTCTCCACGCTTCGTTGTGTCGTGCGGAAGAAGCGGGATTCGCTGAGGTCATTCGGTGGCCCCCGATGATTGTCTGTCGGTGCGGCAGGCTACCAACAAATGTCCTTCCGTGGAACACCATAGCCATGGCGGTCACCGGCCTTGCACCGCAAACGGCGCTGTGGCCTTTGACAGATTCGCCATGACAAACCGCTTTTCACCGCGCGCACGATCGACCAGAATTGTGGCAAGGTCCGCGTGACGGCGTGTGAAGCGGTCCGGACGAATCGACGTGCAAGAAAAGAAGTACAAAAGAAGAAAAGGTGAGGAGACCATGACATGCCGACCTTCCTCCAATCGGCCCTTGCAGGCCTCGTTCTCGCGGCGGTTGCCATGCCCGCGCTAGCCGATGGCGTGAAGGACGAGATCGCGCCGACCGGCAAGCTGCGGGTCGCGATCGCGATCAGCCCCGCGGGCGGTGCGTTCTGGTCGACCAAGACCGAAGCCGGCTATGCCGGCGTGCCGGTCGATCTCGGCAAGGAGATGGCCGCGCAGCTCGGCGTGCCTGTCGAATATGTCGTGCACCAGAATTCCGGGCAGATCACCGACGCGGCGTCGAAGGGCACGTGGGACGTCACCTGGCTCCCGAAGGATCCGGAGCGCGAAACGAAAATGATGTTCGGCCCGATCTACGAGGTCGCCGACGCCACCTACATCGTCAAGCCGGGTTCTAGCGTCACCAACTTCGCCACGCTCGACCAGGCGGGCATCAAGGTCGCCGCGGTCAACGCCACGACCACGATGCGCGGCGCCGTCGCGCATCTGAAGAACGCAAAGGTCACGGGCTATCAGACCTACGATGAAATATTCGCGCTGCTGAAGAACGGCGAGATCGACGCCTTCGCGTTGTCGCGCGACCAGCTCAACAAGATGGCGCAGCAGATTCCGGGCACGCGCGTTCTGGACGAGACCTTCAAGAAGACCGTGACGGCCGTCGCGGTCCCGCTCGGCCATAGCCAGGCTTTGTCGTTCGTGACCAAGTTCATGACGGATGCGACCACGAACGGCACGCTGCGCAGGGCCTATGACAACAACGGCCTGAAGGACGCGCCCATCCGCACCGAATAGGCCGGGCGGCGCAGCAGGCCTGCGCCGCGCGCCGCCTTAGGGCTCCGCGGTGCGAATGCCCGCGGGGCTCACCTGCAGCTTGAGCGTCGACGTCTTGGTCAGCGCCTTGCCGTCGAACGAGAAGGCGATCAGCTCGTTCTCCACCATGCACTGCGCCACGACATGTTTGGAGTCCTTGGACCACACCATGCCCTGGCACCAATGGCCGATCTTGGCTTCCGCAACCGGTGTGAGGTCGGTGCCCGAGATCCGGTAGACCTTGAGCAGGCCGAAATCGTTGAAGAAGGGCGAGGCGGACGGCTTGTTCGAGCCGTTCATGACGGTGACGGCGACATGGTTGCCGTCCGGCGACATCTTTACCGCCTCTGGCGTCTGCCCGACCGTGACCGTCGTGACGACCCGGATTGGCTTGGCCGTCATGTCGATCAGGCTGATCGTGTCGTTGTCGCCGCTGCCGGCGCCGACATTGCCGACGACGGCCGCGGCGCCGCCGGTGAGGTCGATATCGTAGGGACGCACGCCCGCGGAGAGATCGCGCTTGGCGTACTCGACCTTGCTGCCGTCCACGGTGAGAAGCGAGACCTTGCTGTCGCCGTCGCGGGTGACCAGGGCGGTCGCGCCATCACGCGAGAACACGGCGTGGCTCGGGCCCGACTTGGCGTCGCCGAGCTGGATCTTGCCGGCCGGCGTCAGCGCGTTGCCGCTGATGGTGAAGACCGAGACCGTGCCTTCGCTGCGGTTCGCAACCAGCGCCAGGGTGCCTGCGCGGTTGATCGAGACGCCGGCCGCACCGGCGCCGGCCTGAAGCGTCGCGAGCACTTTTGGCGGTGAGGATTTCAGGTCGATGACGGAGAGCTTGTCGTCGGGCACCGTCTTGGTCGCGTCCGCCGGATCGAGCTTCATCGCGCCTGTCACCAGCGCAAACGAACCATCCGGCGCGATCGCGACGCTTGGCGGCGGGCCGACCACGCTGGCGGGTGCGGGTACCTCGCCGAGAAGCTTCAGCGCGCCGTCGGTAAGGTCGATCACGCTGACCGTATCGGGCAGCGGCTGCTTGCGCACCACGGCATTGCCGTTCTCCAGCACCATCTTGCCGTCATTGGCGGTGACGACGATCTCGGCATGAGCCGCGAAACTGGCGAGGCCAGCCAGCGACGTCGCGACCAGGGCTGACGCGGCATGGCGCGTGCGCCTGCGAAGAGCGGCTTTCATGTTTCCCCCTGAGAGCTTGTTCTTGTCCGGCTAAGCTAAAGGCAACCGGGCGCGTCGCGCAACGATCTGGACGCGATCATTTTTGCCGTGGTGCGGGGAATAAAGCGCCATGACGTGGCCCGGCGGAGCCGGCGCCTGCCTAAAAAATCTTCGCTGCGCCACTGCGCAAAGTGTCTCGTGCGTCAAACTGACACAGCGCTGTCACCGGCGCTGTCTAGAAGGCTTCTGATCGTAAACATCCTCATTTCCGGGGCGTCAAAAAAATGAAATCGAAACTTCTGACGACGGCTGCGATTTTCGCGGCCGCGAGCGCGCTCGCGTGCACTCTTCCCGTCCTTGCCGACGATTTCGGTCGCGATCGCGATCACGGACATGACGATCATCACCGTCATCCGCACGACATCCACACCGAGACGCCGATCAAGCATCTCGTGGTGATCTTCAACGAGAACCGCTCGTTCGATCATTACTTTGCGACCTATCCGAACGCGACCAATCCGTCCGGCTCGATCCCCTTCGTGCCGAAGCCGCATACGCCGAAGGTCAACAACCTCGCCAACGCCAATCTGCTGGTGCACAATCCCAACAACAATCCGACCAACGGCACCGGCGCGACCGATCCGTTCCGCCTCGACCGCACCCAGGCCAACACGAGGTCGCAGAACCACTCCTACACGCCCGAGCAGCAGGCCGTGGACAACGGCAAGGAAGACCTGTTCCCGAAGTTCACCGGCCGCGGCACTGCCGGCGGCGCCGGCGCCTTCGGCACCAACGGTCAGGTCATGGGTTATTTCGACGGCAACACCGTCACTGCGCTCTGGAACTACGCCCAGCACTTCGCCATGAGCGACAACAACTGGACCGACACCTTTGGCCCGTCGACGCCCGGCATGCTCGAAGTGGTTGCCGGCCAGACCAACGGCGTGCAGCCGGTCGTCGGCACCACGTCGTCGGTCGCCGATGGTCAAGGCGGCCTGACGCTGACCGGCGACACCGATCCCGGCAATGATGTCTGCTCGAGCAAGACCAGCACGATGCTGATGGGCGGCAAGAATATCGGCGACCTGCTCACCGCCGAGCACATCAGCTGGGGGAGCTTCATGGGCGGCTTCGACCTGACGCTCAAGAACGCCAATGGCACCACCGGTTGTGCGCGCAGCACGTTCTCGAGCAACGTCAACGGCACCATCGTCGACTACATCCCCCACCACGCCTTCTTCCAGTATCACGCGTCCACGGCCAACCCGACCCATGCGCGGCCGAGCTCGGTCCATGCAATTGGTCATACCCATGACTTCAATGGCAAGGTCGATCCCGCCAACCACAATTACGATCTCGAAGACCTCTATGCCGCGATCAAGGCCGGCAACTTCCCGGCCGTCTCCTACGTCAAGATGCCGGCCTACCAGGACGGTCATGCCGGCAACTCCGATCCGCTCGACGAGCAGGCCGGCAATGTCGAGCTGATCAACTTCCTGCAGAGGCAGCCGGAGTGGCGCGAGACCGCCGTCATCATCACCTATGACGACTCCGACGGCTGGTACGATCACCAATATGTCGCGCCGAGGAACGCCTCGTATGATGCGACCGCCGATCAGGTCAACGGCCCCGGTCTGTGCGGCCTCGGTCCGAACAAGCAGCCGGCGCCGAACGGTCTCGGTGGCAAGCCGGTGAACGGCCGCTGCGGTCCGGGCACCCGCGTTCCCTTGATCGTGGTGTCGCCCTACGCCAGGACGAACTACGTCAGCCACAACTACACCACTCAGGCTTCGGTGGTCCGCTTCATCGAGGACAACTGGCTGCATGGCAAGCGCCTCGGCGGCGGCTCGTTCGATGCTAACTCCGGCTCGATCATGGACCTGTTCGACTTCGACCATGACCACAGCCACGACTTGCGGGCTGACGCGCTGTTCCTCGACCCGACCTCGGGCACGGTGATCACCAGCCCGCCGGACGAGCATCATCATCACCATCACTAGTCCAACGGGACGCTACGAATGAACAGCCGCACTCTGTGGCTCCTCGGCGCCGGCCTGCTTTGCCTGGCCGGCGCCGTCTTTGCTGCCGGGACGCAAGGATTTGCAGAGACGAACCAGGTCGGTGTGAACCCGAACCCGGTCCGTCTCATGCGTCCACCCGTCGCGCCGTTGTCCGCAATGGCGCTGCTCGGCAAGGAGATCTTCTACGACGCCTCGCTCTCGTCCTCCGGCACGCTCTCCTGCGCATCCTGCCATAGCCCCGATCACGCCTACGGCCCGCCGAACGACGGGCCGGTCATGCTCGGCGGCGCGACGCTGTCGCGCCAAGGTGCCCGCGCGGTGCCGTCGCTGACCTATCTCGATCGCCATCCGAACTTCAGCATCGGCCCGGACAAGGGCGACGACGACAACATCATCGACCTCGCGCAGATGGCGGCCATCGGCCAGCAGGCGGCGCGCACGACCAAGACCGCGGGCGGCACCGGCGCGTCGGCGAACATCGTGCCGCAGGGCGGCCTGTTCTGGGATGGCCGCGCCGACACGTTGCAGGATCAGGCGCTGTTTCCGCTGCTCGATCCCAACGAGATGGACGGCGGCAGCGCCGAGATCGTCGCGGACAAGCTGCGTGGCGCGCCTTACGCTGGCCGCTTCGTCGAGCTGTTCGGCGCCGGTGTGCTGAGGAATCAGCGGCTGCTGATTGCCGAAGCGATGTTTGCGGTCGCGCGCTACCAGGTGGAGGAGCCGAGCTTCCATCCCTACAACAGCAAGTACGATTACTGGCTCGAAGGCAAGGCGCGGCTCTCCGAGAGCGAGCTGCGCGGCCTGCAACTGTTCAACGATCCCGATAAGGCCAACTGCGCGGGATGCCACACCTCGGCGCCGACCCGCGACGGCTTGCCGCCGTTGTTCACGGATCATCAATACGAAGCGCTCGGCGCACCGCGCAATGCCGCGCTCGTCAATAATCGCGACCCCAATTATTTCGACCTCGGCGTCTGCGGCCCGCACCGCACCGACATTCCCGAGCAGACGCAATATTGCGGCATGTTCCTGACACCGACGCTGCGCAACAGTGCCACGCGGCACGCCTTCTTCCACAACGGCGTGTTCAGCACCCTTCAGCAGGTGATGGATTTCTACAATTTCCGCGACACCAATCCGGAGAAAGTGTTTCCGCGCTCAGCTGACGGCACGGTGCTGAAATACGACGACCTACCGCAGAAATATCACGCCAATGTCGACGTCACCGATCCACCGCTCGACCGTCACCCCGGCGACAAGCCGGCGATGACGGAGCAGGACGAAGCCGACATCATCGCGTTCCTGAAGGCGCTGACGGACGGCTACAAGGTGGAGAACTAGCTCGCCTTGTCGGCGTTGGCTTGGGTCATCGGACGAGAGGGGCTGTGGCTGTTCCTTCAGCGCCCCTTGATCTCCGCATACTTCGCCATGGCGCGCTCGAACTTCCGGTTGAACAGCCACATCGCGGCGAGGATCTCGCGGAAGCTGGCCGAGGTGCGCGCCCGGTCGGCCTGCCCGAACGCGAAGATGCTGTTGTTGCGCAGGTGCTTCATGACCGTGGGGCTGGACACCCGGTAGTTCAGGAGATCGCCGGATTTGAGCGCGGACCGCGTCGGGGTCGGGACAATCTGGATCAGCTCGAACAGCTTCATTTGGTCGATCGGGTCGGGCAGCGTCTTCACGATTGCGGGGATCTCCCGGAACAGATCCGCATGCGCGTTCATCAGGCCGTCGCGGACATTGGTCCAGTGATTGAAGCGGTGGTCGGTGCCGCGGGCGCGCGCCTCTTCCTTGTCGTCGCGCGTGCTCAGCTCGGGATCGAGGCCTGCGATCTCGCCCTTGATCGCTTCCCATTTCCTGTGGCCGTTGCGGTCTTCGGACGGGCCGGTCTGGAAGCTGCCCATATAGGTGTTGGAGCGTCCGTTGCGGACATTCTGCTTGCCGTTGGTCTCCGCAAAGAACAGCCCCAGGCTGATGCGGCCCGCAGCTTCCGCGTGAACAGGTGCCAGCCCCTTGGCGCGCGCAATCGCGACCGCGAGATCGACGACGTCCTTGAACGGCGTCGGCGAATTCTGAGCACCGGCCGGCGGCGCCTCCATGATGTCGAACAGCTTTCCGTATTCGTCGATCAGCGGCTCGATGTCGGCATCGAAATAGGCCGGCGGGATCTCGAACTTGTTGGGCCGTCCGATCCGCGACGGCATGGCGTCGGTGAGATCCTTGTAGCTGCTGATGACGGCGACGCGCGCGAGATAAAGCGCCTGGCCCGGCAGGTTCGGCAGCGGCTGCTTCGCGTCGATCTGCTTGCGCCGCTCGGCGAGAACAGCCTTGAACTCGCCGAGCGCGCGCTCATAGGTCGCGAGCGCCTCGGATTGCCGCGTCGTCGGCGCGCCCGTCTGTGCAACGGCGGGCGCCGTCATGAAGAAGGCAACAGCCGCAAGGGCTATGGCGGCAAGTCGTCTCGATCCCATGGCTGGTTCCCGTCGATTCGATGGCCAGGGAGATCGTAAGCATCAGACGCGAGCAGCCGCAATTCTCCTCTCATGCCGCCCGGTAGTCCGGCGCCGTCGCCAGGAACCTCGCATAGGCATCCGCATCCGGAGGTTGGAAGCGCCCTTTGAGTCCGCCGCGCTTCTGCTCCTTCGCGCCGATGTCGGCCATCAGCTCGTCGAAATGACGGTAGTGATACGGTGCGACGCACAGGCCGCCATAGACGCCGGCGGCCGGCCGCTCGACGCGCTTGAAGTGCAGCATCATCTCGATGTTGTCGCGCATCTGTTGCGCCGTCGGCTGTTTGGCGAGCTGGCCGTCGGCATAGCGCACCAGCCAGTTCGCGGCCAGATCAGCGCAGAGCACGGTGCAGAACGAGGAATTGAAGCCGACGAAGCCCAGCTCCGGCAGGTCGGGGTTGGCGATCAGGCGGTAGAGCCGGTACTGCCCGTCCGCGTCGACCAGTTTCTCTTGATACGCCGCCGGCAGGAACGGCACGCCGAGCTTGTAGCCGATCGCGAGCACCGCGACATCGGCACCGATCCGCTCGCCGCCGCTCATCACGATGGTGTCGCCTTCATAATGATCGAACGTGCCGAACACGGCCTTGATGCGGCCGTCGGCGACCATTGGATAGAAGCCGGGCGTTGCGATCGGCACCGCGCAATTAACGCCGTCCTCGATCCGCTCCTTCGGCACCATCTTGCAGCGGCCGAGCTTGAGCTGCGCCTTCAGCAGGCTCTCCAGTCCGCGCCAGTTGGCCCAGATCAGAGGCGCGGCGACACGAAGCGCGAGCTTTGCCATCGCGCTCGCGCCCCAGCCTGGAAACATCTCCTCCTGCGCGCGGATGTAGAGGATGCGCTTGAAGTTCACGAGGCCGCCGATGAAGTAGGGGATGCGCCAGACCGGCTCGCGCATCACGATGGTGACCTCGCGCGCGCCCGATTTCACCGCGTTCACGGCGATGTCGGTCGCCGATTTCGAGCCGCCGAGCACGACGACGCGGCGGCCTTTTGCGAGGGCCGGATCGCCGTATTTCGACGAATGCAGGATCTGGCCGCCCTGGTCCAGGAAGCTGCCTTCACCCCGGCAATGCAGCTCGCGCGGCTCGTTGAACTGCCCGGTACAGATCGCGACGAAATCGAAATCCTCGTTCGACGGCGTCCCGCCCTTGCTCGTCAGGGTAAGCGTCCAGCCCGGCCTGCCGTCCGCGCGGCGCGCCATGCCGGCGACCTCAGTATTGAGGCGCAGCATGCGGTCGAGGCCAAAACTCCTGGCGTAATCGGCGAGATAGGCGTGGACCTGCGGCCCGGTCGGCCATTCCGGATAGGCATCCGGCATGGCGCGGTCGGTGTAGCGGTAGAGATCCTTCGGGCTCTGCGTCTGCACCTCAGGATAGGAGCGCGCCGGCTCCCAGACACCGCCGAGATCGGCGCTGCGTTCGACGATCGTGACGTGGTGGCCGCGGCTGGAGAACGCCTTTGCGGCGGCAAGGCCGGAGACGCCGGCGCCGATCACGCAGACATACTTGGGACTGACCATGGGATGGCTCGCTATCAGGTGTTTCGCGCGCAAGCGGCGGCGTTCGGCCGCAACGCGCGGCCGGCGGAGCTGCAAGCAGATGGAGGTGGGCGAGGAGGCGCGCTGCGCCTAGTCGTTGGCCTCGGGCGGCAAAAAGTCGACCTC
Organism: Bradyrhizobium sp. CB2312; assembly: GCF_029714425.1. Lineage (NCBI taxonomy): Bacteria > Pseudomonadati > Pseudomonadota > Alphaproteobacteria > Hyphomicrobiales > Nitrobacteraceae > Bradyrhizobium > Bradyrhizobium sp. CB2312. Next base: position 2,223,929 of record NZ_CP121668.1, read on the forward strand.
GTGCAGCGCCGAGATGCGCACGACCTCGGCCGGGTCGGTCAGATTGTGCAGCTGGTTGAACAGCGCCTCCAGCTTCTGCATCGGCGAGACCCAGAACAGCGCGCGGCACGGCTTGTCGGATTTGTTGAAATAGCCGTGCGGGATGCCGCGCGGCATGCGTACGAGGTCACCGGCATGGGCCTTGACCCATTTGCCGTCGAGCTTGAGGTCGAGCGTGCCTTCCTGCACCAGGATGAACTCGTCCTGGGTCGGATGGATGTGCACCGGCACGAACTGGCCGGGGTCGCTGTTGGTCTCGAACGCGAAGGTGGAGTCGGTGATGGCCTTGGGGAAGTAGACCTGGCCCAGGATGTTCCAGCTCTTGCCCCCATAGCCCGTGCCATTGGCGGTAATGCCCTTTTCGAGTGCAGTCATGGCTTGCTCCTCATGGATTCCGGCGGGGACGGAGCTTCGGCCAGCCGTGGGCCGCCTGTCTATCCGCTAAACGAATCCGGGCATGGCTGTTGCCATGCAGCACGACGATTTTGCAGCCGCGGCCCTTCTCGCGTCGGGGGAACTATTATAGGCTTAAAGCAATTCCGCGACGCGAAGCGTGGTCGACGATGTCCGCAGCCGTGCTGGAAACGAGCGCCAGGGTGTCCACAGCCGAACGGCTGGCGGCTTTCGCCCGCGTCACCACTGACGATGTCGACGAGGCTGCGGAGCAGATCGGGCGCATCTTCTGTCCGCACGATCTCAAGCCGGCGCAAGCGCGCGCAGCCGGTTTCTCCGCCCGGCACAATTGCGCGGCATTCGCAGGCTTTTCCATCAACTACGTCGCCTATGGCGGATCGGTGAGCATCGATCCCGGCTGCCTCGACCGCTTCTTCCTGGTGCAGATCCCGCTCACCGGCGCGGCCCGCATTCGTGCCGGAGCCTGCGAGATCGAGACCGCGCCGGGCCGGACGGCATCGCTGCTGTCGCCGACCATTCCGACCCGGATGGTCTGGACGGATTGTGCGCAAATCATCCTGCTGCTCGACCGCCGCATGGTCGAGCAGCGCGCTGCGGCTCTGTCGGGCAAGGTGGTGGGCCCAGTCGAGTTCGATCCTGTGATCGACCTAGACGCGCCGTCCGGACACGATCTCCGCACGAGGCTCGATGAACTGATGATGCTGGCCGAGCGTCTCGGTCCATCCGGCAGGTTGTCGCTGCTCGCGATGGCCGATTGGCGCGAGGCGCTGCTCGATCACCTGCTCAATGGGCAGCGCCATGGCCTCTCGGATGCGATCCGGACGTTTTCGGGCCACGCGGAGCGTCTGCCGCGTGCGCTCCGTGCCGCGCGCGACCATCTTGCGGACAATGCCGGCGAGCCGCTCGATCTCGCGGAGCTCGCCTGCGCCTCCGGCATCGGCATTCGCGCGCTTCAGCTCGGCTTCCGCCGTCACTTCGGCGTGTCGATCTCGGAGATGCTGCTCGACATGCGCCTCGCCGGCCTGCACGCGCGCCTCTCGCAGGCCGCGCCCGATGCCTCCATCACCGAGATTGCGTTTGATCTCGGCTTCACCCATCTCGGCCGCATGGCCGGTGCCTACCGCGAAAAGTTCGGCGAGACGCCGTCGGCCACGCTGCGTCGTAGGATGAGCTAGCGCGCGACGCTTATTTTCGCGGCCACGTCGTGCGGCGGTCTTCCGCGGCCTGCCTGCGCAAGAAGCCCTCGACATCGGCCTGCACCGAATAGGGCGTGGGGATCGGATCGCCCACGGAATCGACCGCGGTGTCGAGCGAGCGGCGCAGCATGCGCGCAAGCTCCGCCTTGCGGTAGGGTTTTGTCAGTAGCGGCGCGCCCATGGTGGCGCGTCCCTGCGCATGCAGGGAGTCGTAGGCATAGCCCGACGTGAACAGGACCCGCAGCGAGGGCTGCGCGGCGACCATCCGCTCGGCGAGCTCGCGTCCGTTGATGCCGCCGGGCATCACGATGTCGGTGAAAAGCAGGTCGAACGGCGTGCCTGCGGCTGAAATGGCGAGCGCCTCGGTCGCGTTGACGGCGGGGATGACCTTGTAGCCGAGGCTTTCGAGCTGCACCGTGACGTACTGGCGGACGTCGTGGTCGTCCTCGACGCAGAGGATGGTCTCCGTTCCGCCGACGATCTTGCGCTCGTCATAACCGGCCGGGCGAAGCGTGCTCGCCGCCGCCTTTGGCAGGTAGATCGTAAAGATCGTGCCGCGGCCTTCGGTGGAGGAGACCTTGATGCCGCCACCGGACTGCTTGACGAAGCCGAACACCATGCTGAGGCCGAGCCCAGTGCCCTTGCCGACATCCTTGGTGGAGAAGAAGGGATCGAAGATGCGTTCGAGGATGGCTTGCGGAATGCCGGTGCCGGTGTCGGCGATCTCGATCTCGACATAGTCGCCGGCATAGCCGGCGCCGACCGCCACCGCCTCGCGCACGCCGAACACGACGTTGCGTGTCGTCAGCGTCAGCCTGCCGCCCTCCAGCATCGCGTCGCGCGCGTTGATCGCGAGGTTGAGCAGCGCCGAGCTCAGCTGGCCGCGGTCGGCGAAGGCGAGCCAGACATTGCCGTCGAGCCTGGTCACGATCTCGATCTTCTTGTCGAAGGTCGCCAGCAGCAGCTTTGCCAGCTCTTCGAGCAGCTCGTTGACGTCGATCTCGGCCGGCTGGAGCGCCTGCTTGCGCGCAAAGGACAGCAGGCTCGACGTCAGCGCGGCGCCGCGGTCGGCCGCTTCGCTGATCAGCTTGGTGATGGTCGCAAGCGGCGGGTTGTCCTTCACGGCGTCGGCGAGGATCTCGATCGTGCCGGTGATCACCGTGAGCATGTTGTTGAACTCGTGCGCGATGCCGCCGGTGAGCTGGCCGACCGCCTCCATCTTCTGCGCCTGGATCAGTTGCTCCTCGGCGGCGCGCTTCTGGGTGACGTCCTTGACGAAAATGTTGATGACGCGCCGTGTCCCGACCTGGAGTGCCGTGCTGGAGCCCTCGATCAGGATCTCGTCGCCGTTCCGGTGCAGCAGGGTTGCCTCGAACCGGATGCCGATCGGCGTATGCGACAGTTCCGGCAGGAGCCGCATCATGCGTTGCCGGAAGCCATGGCGGAGCGGCTCGGCGATGAGGAGGTCGACGACGTCGGTGCCGAGCGCCTCCTGGCGCGTCCATCCGGTCAGGGCTTCGGCCTGAAAGCTCCACTCCAGTACGACGCCGTTGGCGTCGGTCTGGATGAAGGCGTCGAGCGCGGTCTTGATAACGGCTTGCGTGAGTTCCGCGCCGGCCTGCGCGTGCTCGGCCAGTTGCGAAGCCATGCGCTTGTCCTGCGATCTCTCGATCGTGCGCGTGCAGTGCCGCGCGATCAACACCGCGACGGCGCCGCTTGCGAGCAGGGCGATGGTCTGGGCAATGCCGAAGCTGCCGGCGGCGCCGCTCACGGCATAAGAGGCGAATAGAGCGGCACTGGTCACGACGGCCTGCGTGGCGATCGCGAGTGTCAGAAGCCCCCTGAGTTTCATGCTCTCATACCAAAGACGCCAGAAGCGGACCGTCCCGCCGCCCTGTCGACGAGCCCGGCATCACGTGAGCTACAGACTGCCCGCGTCTCCGTCGATGGTCAATTTGCGGCGCCGAGGGCACCGGGAACATGGCAGGTGGCTCAACCTGCCGGCGAATCGGTCTGGCGCAGCGTCGTGACCCAGATCACGCGCGCCGCCTGCTGGGTCGGGTTGTCGAACATGTGCGGCACGATGCTCGGAAAACGAAAACTGTCGCCGGCTTCCAGCACATGGGCCTGGTTGTCGAGCCACAGCCGCAGGCTGCCGGAGAGGATATAGCCCGCCTTCTCGCCGGTGTGCTGCAGGAAGTCCGTGCCGGACGAGGCGCCGGGATTGAGCGTAAGCTCGTAGAGCTCGAGCTGGCCTTTGCCGTCGGGGGTGAGCGCTTCCTTGACGACGCCGCTGGCGGTGAGGCGCAGCAGGCGCCGGTTGTTCTTGCGCACGATGTAGCGCTGCACATCGGTGGGGGCGCTGGTCTCGAAGAAGTAGGAGATGGGAACGTCGAGCGCGATGCTGAGCAGGCGCAGCGTGCGGATCGACGGCATCGCGCGCGCACGTTCGAGCTGGCTGATCATGCCGTTGGAGAGGCCGGTCTTGTTGGCGACGTCCTGGATCGACAGGCCGGCGCGCTGGCGCAGCAGCCGCACCGTCTCGCCGAGGCGCTGGTCGACCGCATCGCCGGCCTCGATCGCCGGTGCGTCCTTGGTGCCGTTGGTATCGCCGCGACCATCCATGTCGCCCTCCCATGCATCATCTCACCCCGGGACCGCGTCGATCCGAGGTTCAGTCACTGTGAAAAGGTCGCGCATACTAGCAATGCGATTGACAGCTGTATTTAGTCATGATGAACTTTTGATCGAAAAATTTAGAAGCACTAAAGCCCACTCCTGTCCCTTTGCCGGGGTCTCGGGGGCGCGGGAGACGGTGCCGCGTGCGGGAACGGAGACTGGTCATGGCAGATGACACGGGCAAGTTCGGCGTTGGGGGACTGCGTCATCTCGGCATTCCTACTCGCCGCCAGTTCTTCCAGCTCGGCGCAGGCGCCGCGGCGGGATGGACGCTTTCAGGCAACGCTTTCGCGCAAGTCGAACGCCCGACCAATCCGCCGGACAAGCCGCGCGGTCAGGTGATCGCGGCGCTGTCGCAGGAGCCGACCGTCTTTCATCCCTTGATGCCCGGCATCGAGGTCGATCAGGGCGTCTGGTGGCAGGTATTCTCGCCGCTCTGGTACATCGATCCCGACGGCAAGTTCGTGCCCGACCTCGCGCGCGAAGTCCCGACCGTCGAGAATGGCGGCCTCTCGGCGGACGGCCTGACCTGGAAGATCAAGCTGCGCAAGGACGTAAAGTGGCACGACGGCACGGCCTTCACCGCCGAGGACGTCAAGTTCTCGCTCGATCTGATCAACAATCCCGACTTCCGCGTCCGCAACCGTGTCGGCCACAGCCTGGTCAAGGACATCACGATCGTCGCGCCCGACGAAATCCACTGGCGAATGGAAGCTCCCTATTCGCCCTACATGTCGATCCTGTCCCTCACCTTCATCGTGCCCAAGCACATTCTGGAGAAGGTATCCGATCCGAATTCGTCGCCGTTCCACAACGCCCCCGTCGGCACCGGGCCGTTCACCTGGGGCGAGCGCGTGCCCGGCGACCACATTCAGTTCAACGCCTATGCCGGCTATCACGGCAAAGGGCCGTACGTCGAACGCCTGGTCTTCAAGTACATTCCTAGTCTGACCGTCCTCTACACCCAGTTCCGCACCGGCCAGGTCGATTACACCGGCCTGCAAGGCATTTTGCCGAACTTCGTGCAGGAGGCGAAAGCGCTGAAAGCGCGCAAGATCTTCGTGTCGTCGACGTCGTCGGTGGAGCACATCGCGCCCAATCTGGAGTTCGGTCCCTTCGCCGACCGCGCGGTGCGCGAGGCGCTCTATCTCGCCATCAACAAGCAAGCGATCATCGATGCGCTGAACTACGGCCTGCCGACCCAGACCGAGAGCTTCGTGCCGCAGGAGGCCTGGTCTTTCCAGCAGGGCCTGCCGCAGCATAAATACGATCCGGCCAAAGCCAATGCGCTGCTCGATGCCGCCGGCTGGGTGCGAGGGTCCGGTGGCGTGCGCGAGAAGGGCGGCGTGAAGCTCGAATTCACCAATTCGACCACATCGGGCAATGCCGTGCGCGAGCAGACCCAGCAGCTCCTGATCCAGGACTGGCGGGCGATCGGTGCGAGCATGCGCGTCAACAACATGCCGGCCGCCGTGATCTGGGGCGATTTCTGGCAGCAGTCGAAGTTCAACTCGGTGATCGTCGGCGTGAACTTCATGCTTGGCAGCGATCCCGACGTGACGCCCCGCTTCGGCTCCGGCGCGATCCCAGCCAAGGGCGGTCGTGGTTACAACACCTATCAATACCAGAGCGCGGAAGCCGATCGGCTGCTCGCGCAAGGCGCCAGGCAATTCGATATCGCGCAGCGCAAGACCACCTATGGCGACCTGCAAAAGCTGGTTCGCAACGACCTCGCCATTCTGCCGCTGTTCCAGGGCTTCATCGCCGAGGGCGTGAAGGAGGGGCTGCAGGGCTTCCGCCCCAACATCAACACCTCGACCAATTGCTGGAACATCCGCGAATGGTACTGGGCTTGATGCTTCAGGCTGGCTGGATCGCCTGATGGCCCGTTACGTCCTCAATCGCCTGGCGCAGGCGGTCATGCTGCTGGTGATCGTCTCCGCGATCGGCTTCGCCCTGCTGCATCTTGCCCCCGGCGGTCCGCTGTCGCAATTCGCGGCCTCTGCGCAGATGACGCAGGAGGATCTCGACCGCGTCACCAAGCAGCTCGGGCTGGATCGCCCGGTGCCGATCCAGTATCTCGACTGGTTCGGCCGTATGCTGAAGGGCGATTGGGGCAAGTCTTATCGCGACGGCGAGGCGGTGCTGTCGGTGATCTCGTCGCATCTCGGTGCGACGCTGGAGCTGATGGTGACGGCGACCATCATCGCGGTGCTGCTCGGCTGCTGGATCGGCATATTGGGCGCACTGAGGCGATATTCGCTGTTCGATTCGCTCGCGACCGTCGGCGCCATGATCGCGCTGTCGATCCCGACCTTCTGGTTCGGCCTCGTCACCATCTACGTGTTTTCAGTGACTCTCGGCTGGCTGCCGGCGGGAAACCGCGAGACCGTCGGCGACGGCTCCTTCCTCGACCTGCTGCACCATCTGATCGCGCCGGCCATGGTGCTGGCGTTGGTGGAGACCGCGATGTGGGGCCGCTTCATGCGTTCCTCCATGCTCGAGGTCATCAACCAGGATTACATCCGCACCGCGCGCGCCAAGGGCATGCCGGAATGGCGCATCCTTACGGTCCACGCGTTACGCAACGCGCTGCTGCCGATGATCACGGTGGCGGGTCTTCAGTTTCCGACGCTGCTCGGCGGCGCGCTGGTGGCCGAGACCGTATTCACCTGGCCCGGCATGGGCCGGCTGTTCCTGGATTCGATCGGCTATCGCGACTATCCCGTGGTGATGGGCATCCTGATGTTCTCGGCGATCATGGTGCTGATCGGCTCGCTGATTGCCGACATCCTCTATGCCGTCGTCGATCCGCGCATCCGGGTGGGCTGAAGCGATGGCGACTGCAGTCTTGTCCACCGCTGGACCCACAGCTAGCCAGGGCGCCTGGCGACGATTCTGCCGGCACCGGCTGGCCTTGGCAGGCGCCGTGACCATTGTCTTTCTCGTCCTCGGCTCGGCGTTCGGTCCTTATCTGCTGCCTTTCGACGACACCTATATCGACATCATGAAGCGGTTCGCGCCGCCGCTCTCGGGCGCGCATATCCTTGGCACCGACGAGCTTGGGCGCGATGTGCTGGCGCGGCTGATGATGGGCGCGCGCATCTCGCTGTCGATCGGCTTCGTCGCGATGGTGATCGCGATGGTGGTCGGCATCGTCGTCGGCGCCTTCGCCGGCTTCTATGGCGGCGTCGTCGGCGCGGTCCTGATGCGGCTCGTCGATGCCGTGCTGTGCTTTCCGACGATTTTCCTGCTGCTCGCGCTGGCAGCGCTCACCGAGCCCGGCTTCGTCACCACCACGGTACTGATCGCGGCGACCGCCTGGATGTGGGTGGCCCGCGTCGTCGAGGCCCAGGTGCGCTCGCTGCGGGAACGCGAGTTTGCGGTGGCAGCACTCGCCTTCGGCTCGTCGAACCTGCGGATCATGTTCCGCGAGCTCGTGCCCAATGCGATCGCGCCGATCGTGGTTGCGGCGACGCTCAACGTCGCCAAGGCGATCCTGCTGGAATCCTATCTCAGCTATCTCGGCTACGGCATCCAGCCGCCGGCCGCGAGCCTCGGCAACATGCTCAACAACGCGCAGATCTATTTGACCAGCGCGCCCTGGCTGGCGATCGCGCCCGGCGTCGTCATCACCCTGGCCGTGACCAGCTTCAACTTCCTCGGTGACGGCCTGCGCGATGCGCTCGACCCGCGCATGAACATCCCATGACAAGATCTCGATCGAACTGACCTCCAGGAGTGCCCCATGTCCCCGCCGCTCAACCGTATCAACAGCGATGAACGCCTGCCGGCGCAGGTGGACGTCGTCGTCATCGGCGGCGGCGTCATCGGCGTCTCCGCGGCCTATCATCTCGCCAAGAAGGGCCATTCCGTCGCTCTCGTCGAGAAGGGCCATGTCGGCGGCGAACAGTCGAGCCGCAATTGGGGCTGGTGCCGCCAGCAGGGCCGCGCACGCGAGGAGATTCCGCTCGCGCGCGAGGCGCTGCTTCTGTGGGAGGACATGCAGAACGATGCCGGCGTCGATGCCGGCTTCCGCCGCACCGGCGTGTTGTTCCTCACCAAGAGCAAGGACGAGCTCGCCGGCTGGGAGCGCTGGGCCGCGATTGCGCGCGAGCAGCAGGTGCACTCGACCGTGCTGACGCCGGCTGAGGTCGCCGAGCGCATGCCGGGTAATGCCGACACATGGGTCGGCGGCCTGCACACGCCGAGCGACGGCCGCGCGGAGCCGTCGATGGCCGTGCCCGCGCTCGCGACCGCCGCGCGCAAGCATGGCGTCACCATCCATCAGGGCTGCGCCGCGCGGGGACTGGAGACGACAGGCGGGAAGGTCAGCGCCGTCGTCACCGAGAAGGGCACCATCCGCACGCAAGCCGTGCTGCTGTCGGGCGGGGCATGGTCGTCGCTGTTCTGCCGCCGCCACGGCATCGAGCTGCCGATCGGCCTCGTCAATGCCACGGCGTGCCGGACGACGCCCGGACCGGAGATCACCGCGGGCGCGCTCGGCACGGATTTCTACTGCATCCGCCGCCGCCTCGACGGCGGCTTCACGCTCGCACTGCGCAACCGCGGTACGGTCGAGCTGTCGCCCGACCTGTTCCGCTACGCGTGGACCTTCTGGCCGACCTATCAGCATCGCAAGAACGGGCTGAAGCTGTCGTTCGGCAAGTCGTTCTTCGACCAGATCATGCGCGGCACCAGCTGGAGTTTTGACAAGCCGTCGCCGTTCGAGGCCGAGCGCGTGCGCGATCCCGCGCCCGACATGTCGCTGGTCAACGCGGCACTGGCCTCGCTGATCAAGTCCAATCCGGAGTTGAAGGAGATCAAGGTCGCGGAAGCCTGGGGCGGCACGATCGACTGCACGCCCGACACCATTCCGGTGATCTCACCGGTCGACGCGCTGCCGGGCTTCTTCCTTGCCACCGGCTTCTCCGGCCACGGTTTCGGCATTGGTCCCGCGGCCGGCAAGCTCGCCGCCGACATCGTCACCGGCTCGACGCCGCTGGTCGATCCCGCCGCCTACAGCCACAAGCGCATGATCGACGGCCGGCGCCTCGCGCCGGTCAGCCCGTTCTGAGGGGCGGCATGACGGTCCTCTACAAGGCCAATCTGGTTCGCGGGGCGGAATGGGCGCGCTTCTTCGCCGAGCGCGCGCCCGACGTGCCGTTCCGGCTCTGGCCCGACATCGGCGATCCCAACGCGGTACGCTATCTGGTCGCCTGGCAGCCGCCGGACGACATCGCGGCGACGTTCCCAAATCTCGAGCTGGTGTTCTCGGTCGGCGCCGGCGTCGATCAGTTCGACATCACAAAACTTCCGCCGCATGTTCCGTTGGTCCGCATGATGGAGCCCGGCATTACCGATCGCATGGTCGAATATGCCTGCATGTCCGTGCTGGCGCTGCATCGCGATCTCGTGCAGTTCATCTCCCAGCAGCGCGAGCAGGTCTGGCGTGAGCTCCCCGCGACCTACACCGGTGAGCGGCGTGTTGGCGTGATGGGGCTTGGCCTGCTCGGCCAGGCTGTGCTCGAACGACTCAAATCATTTGGCTTCTCGCTGCTCGGCTGGAACCGTTCGCCGCGCGAAATCGACGGCGTCACCTGTTATGCGGGCGCGGAGGCCTTGCCGGATTTCCTGGGACAGTCCGACATTCTCGTCTGCCTGCTGCCGTTGACCTCGGAGACACGCGGCATCCTCAACGCTGATCTGTTCGCGCATCTGCCGCGCGGCGCGCGGTTGCTCAATGTCGGGCGAGGCGGGCATCTGGTTGAGGCCGATCTCATCGTGGCGCTCGACAGTGGGATACTCTCTGCCGCCGTGCTCGACGTCGCCGAGCCCGAGCCGCTGCCGGCGGGCCATCCGTTCTGGAGCCATCCGCGCATTCTGCTGACGCCGCACATTGCCAGTACGACGAAGCCGGAGACGGCGGTCGATTACGTGCTCGACACCATCGCGCGCCACCGCCGGGGCGAGCCCTTGCCGGGGCGTATCGACCGTGATCGCGGCTATTGAGGGTGTGATGGTGATGTTGACCTCGCTGCAGCCACGGACTCGGTTCACCTCTCCCGCTTGCGGGAGAGGTCGCGCCAAAGGCGCGGGTGAGGGCTCTCCCCTCCTGAGGGTTCTCGATTGTGGAGACACCCTCTCCCCAACCCTCCCCCGCAAGCGGGGGAGGGGGCTCACCTTCTTCACGGCAAGCGCTGGGGGCATTGCATGAGTATCGGCGCCAGCAGATCGGACCAGACCGTTGCCGAAGCGCGCACGCCGGTGCTGTCGGTCGCGGGCCTCACCACGTCCTTCATGCGCGAACGTGAATGGATCCCCGTTGTCCGTAACGTCTCATTCGACATCGCGCCGCGCGAAACCGTGGCCATCGTCGGCGAATCCGGCTCAGGCAAGAGCGTCACCGCGCTCTCGATCATGCGACTCGTGCCGAAGGAGAGTGGCCGCATCGAGGGCCGCGTCACGCTTGCCGGCCGCGATCTGCTGACGATGCCCGAAGCGAGCATGAAGGATATCCGCGGCAATGACGTCGCCATGATCTTCCAGGAACCGATGACGAGCCTCAATCCGGTGCTCACCATCGGCTTCCAGATCGCGGAAGCGCTGATCCAGCATCGCGGCCTGTCGCGTGCGGCGGCCGAGGCCGAGACCATCCGCCTGCTCGACCGCGTCCGCATTCCCGCGGCGAAATCGCGCTTCCACGAGCATCCGCACCGATTCTCCGGCGGGATGCGCCAGCGCGTGATGATCGCGATGGCGCTCGCCTGCAAGCCGAAGCTGCTGATCGCCGACGAGCCGACCACCGCGCTCGACGTCACCATCCAGGCCCAGATCCTGGAGCTCTTGAAGGAGCTTCAGCGGGAGGAGGGGATGTCGATCCTCTTCATCACCCACGACATGGGCGTGGTCGCCGAGATCGCAGATCGCACGGTGGTGATGTATGGCGGCCAGGCGGTGGAGACGGACGCGACCGCGCGCATCTTCGCCGCGCCCTCGCATCCCTATACGCGCGCGCTGCTGTCTGCGGTGCCGCGGCTCGGCTCGATGGACGGCCGTCCGCGGCCGATGCGCTTTCCCATCGTCGACAAGGTGACGGGCACCTCGGACGAGCCGGCGGAGACGCCGGATACAGTCTCGACGGCCGAGCGTCCGCTGCTTGAAGTGTCAAACCTCACCACGCGCTTTCCGATCCGCTCGGGCTTGTTCGGAAAGGTTTCGGGCCGCGTCCATGCAGTCGAGAACGTCTCCTTCACCTTGCGCGCCGGCGAGACGCTGGCGCTGGTCGGCGAGTCCGGCTGCGGCAAGTCGACGACGGGACGTTCGATCCTCAAGCTGACGGAGCCGGACGCAGGCACCGTTCTGATCGACGGGCAGGACGTGCTCGCCATGAACGGCCGCACCTTGCGCGACTTCCGAAAGCACATGCAGATCGTGTTTCAGGATCCGTTCGCGAGCCTCAATCCGCGCATGTCGGTGGGCACGGCGATCGCCGCGCCCTTGCTCGCCAACGGGCTCGCCACGGCGTCGCAGGCGCGCGACAAGGTCGCCGACCTGCTCGTGCGCGTTGGTCTCACCGCCGACATGGCCGCGCGCTTTCCGCATGAATTCTCCGGCGGCCAGCGCCAGCGCATCTGCATCGCGCGCGCGCTCGCGCTCGGACCGAAGCTGATCGTCGCCGACGAGGCGGTGTCCGCGCTCGACGTGTCGGTCAAGGCGCAGGTGGTGAACCTGATGCTCGATCTTCAGGCCAGCATGGGCCTCGCCTATCTCTTCATTTCCCACGACATAGCGGTGGTCGAGCGCATGAGCCATCGCGTCGCGGTGATGTATCTCGGCGAGATCGTCGAGATCGGCCCGCGCGCGGATGTGTTCGGCAATCCCCAGCATCCCTACACGAAGAAGTTGATGGCCGCCGTGCCGGTGCCCGACCCGTCACGACGCGGCACCAGGCGCGAGGCGTCGAACGACGAGATCAGAAGCCCGGTGCGCGCACCGGGTTACCAGCCGCCGTTGCGACAATATCGCGAGGTCTCACCGGGGCACGTCGTGCAGGTCTGGGGCGAGGAGTGGTCGGCCTGACTGCGAGCTTCACACGTGCTCCGGAAATTGTGACCGGATGGAGCGGCAGCGAACAGCGGTCTGTGAACCGCTTCATAGTTCATCCCTCACGTTTTGAACTACGACTCTCGCAAGAAATTGCCGCACCCGGACCTGCTCGACAACACGGGTGAGTTGCAATACCTGCGCTGCCGCGTGCTCCGCAGCTTTGGATTGGCCCCTCGCCTTCGCGAGCAAGCCAGCCCCATCACTCAGCACAGATCTTTCAGAAATTGGAATCTAGGGCATCGAGAATCGCGTCCCGGCAGATTCGATCTGGGGTCGGCCAGTAGGCTGCCAAGTACTCAGAAGGAGCCCCCCAATGAAGATAAGCAGCGCAAATTCCAACGCATTTTCCCTCACAAGGTACGTCGGCAGTCTGGGGATTGCCCGTTCCAGTCTGATCAGGTCGGCCCATATCCTTGAAAGAATTGGGCTGGCAGCCGTCGGAGCCTCTTGCGGCCTCTATGTGGGTGCGACCCTGTTGCGTCAGAAAGGCGGACTGTTTGAAAGCGGCTGGATCGTGCTGATCACAATGCTCTACGGAGCTCTCAGCTATTATGTCGGAATTGACTTGTCCGGCAACGTCGCACGGCGGCCGAAATCGAGCATCTCGGAAGAATGGAACGGTTCGGAGTCGGCTGAAATCATGAGTGCGGCTGGCACGTTCGGCGCAGCGATTGCCGCGACTCTGTCCGTCAGTATTCTTGTCCTTGATCAAAATCTATCCAACGGTCTTATAAGCTTTGTTGCCGGCTGCTGGGCGGTAGGTTCTTCGCTTCAGGTTGCGGCGGGCACGATGGCGCGCAACCACGAAGCGCCGGTGAACGAGCAATGAAGGAAGTGCGCTCGCGGAAATACCTCCAGCTGGGCATCGTATGTGAGCACAAGCCGCAGTGTCGGTCTGAGTGAGTCGTGACGACTCATCGCAACCTCTGCCGTCCAACGCTGCGTGCCCGCGATGTTTGGTCGCGCAGGCGTCCGCATCGAGCCATGTCCTGATCGAAGCGCCGTCGGTAACGAGTAACCTAATTTTCGCAAAACAAAACAGGGCGTGCCATCATAGTGCCGTTGGCATATTGTCTCGGCGCGGCCGTGGTCCAAGAGTCTGCTAATCGCCAGCCATGAGATGGGTGAGCCATGCAGATTGCGGAATGGCTCGAGAAGCTAGGGCTTGGGCAATACGCGGAGCGCTTTGCCCAGAATGGGATCGACGTAAGCGTCCTTCCCGAGCTGATGGATGAGGACTTTGACAAGCTCGGAGTCCTGCTCGGTCATCGCCGCAAGATGTTGCGTGCCATTGCGGACCTCGATCCGGCCGCATTGATCGCATCACCGGCTCCTCCTCACGACGCCGAGCGGCGCCACCTCACCGTCATGTTTTGCGATCTGGTCGGTTCGACCGCGCTCTCGGCACGTCTCGATCCCGAGGATATGTGGGAAGTGATCCGGGTCTACCGCGCCGCATGCGCGCGCGTCATCGCGGCTTATGACGGCAGCATCGCCAGGTTCGTCGGTGACGGAATACTCGTCTATTTCGGCTATCCGCGCGCCCACGAGGATGATGCGGAGCGCGCAGTACGCGCGGGCCTCGACATCATCTCCGCGATCCGCCAGCTCAAGACAGGCGCCGGCGAACGGGTCGAGTTGCGGATTGCAGTTGCGACCGGACTTGTGGTGGTCGGCGACCTCATCAGTGGCGAGGCGTCAGAGGAGCACGCGACCATCGGCGATACGCCAAACCTGGCCGCCCGGCTTCAGAGCCTGGCCGAACCGGGAGTGGTCGTCGTTGCGTCATCGACGCGCCGGCTGCTCGGGGATCTCTTCACTTTTCGCAATCTCGGCCGCCGCGAAGTCAAGGGGATAGGCGAACCCATCGCGGTATGGGCGGTGGAAGGAGCGACGGCATCCGAGAGCCGCTTCGAGGCGGTCCGCGCCGCGCGCTCGATCGGCTTTGTCGGCCGCAAGGATGAGATCGAATTCATTCTCTCGCGCCAGCGCGAGGCTTGGCAGGGCCAGGGCCAGATCGTGTTGATTTCCGGCGAAGCGGGCATCGGCAAGTCGCGCATCGTCGCAACGCTGTCCGAAAGTCCCTCGTTGGGGACGCACCGTCGGGTGCGATATCAGTGCTCGCCCTACCATACCAACAGTGCGCTTCATCCCTTCGTCGCCCAGCTCGAGCGCGCCGCGGGAATCCGCTCGCACGACACGCCAGAACAAAAGCTCGACAAGCTCGAGGCAATGCTGGCGCTTGGAACCCAGCAGGTCGGCCGGGCAACACCGCTGATTGCGGCGCTGCTTTCGATTCCGACCGCTGACCATTGCTCGCCCCTCGGCTTGAGCCCGGCGCAGCAGCGGCGACAGACCTTTGCCGCCCTTCTCGATCAGCTCGAGGGGCTGGCGCGAGATCAGCCTCTGCTGATCATCTGCGAGGATTTGCATTGGGCCGATGCCACGACGCTCGAGCTGTTCGATCTCGCGGTCGATCGGATCAGGGCGCTGCCGATCCTCGTGCTGATGACATCCCGGCCGGAATTCGAGCCATCCTGGTCGGGCCTTGCCAATGTCAGCCTGTTGCGGCTCGACCGGCTCGATCGGCAGGACACGCGCGCGCTGGTCGAACAGGTGGTTGTCGGTCGCCAGCTGCCACGCGAGATGATGAAGCAGATCATCGACAAGACGGATGGCGTCCCGCTGTTCGTCGAGGAGTTGACCAAGATGGTGCTGGAGTCCGGCCTGCTCGTCGAAGATGCCGGGCGCTATCGCCTGAATAGTCCGCTCCCGCCGCTTGCGATTCCCGCCACGCTGCAGGATTCGCTGATGGCTCGGCTCGACCGGCTCGCTCCAGTCAAGGAGGTGGCGCAGATCGGCGCCGCGATCGGCCGCGACTTCTCATACGCGCTGCTGAAATACGTGGCGGGACGCGATGATCTGACGCTCAGCGCTGCGCTAGCACAGCTCGAAGAGGCCGAACTTCTGCTTCGCCGTGGGGCGCCGCCCGAATCAAACTATAGCTTCAAGCACGCCCTTGTTCAGGAAGCTGCCTACGAGAGTCTGCTCAAGAGCAAGCGGCAGCTGCTTCACACGCGAATTGGCGAGGTCCTGCGCGAGAAGTTTCCAGTCGTCGCCGAGACTGAGCCGGAAGTTCTGGCCCATCACTTCACCGAAGCGGGGCTGAGCGAGGTCGCCGTCGAATGGTGGCGCAGGGCGGGCCAGCAGGCGCTGAAGCGCTCCGCCTATTCCGAGGCGGTCGCGCATCTCGGCAAGGCGGTTGCGACCGCTGACGAACTGCCTGACGAACCCCGCCGGGCGATGAGCAGGCTGCATCTTCAAATCTCATATGGCCGTGCACTAAGGGGTAGCCTCGGGCACAGCGCCCCCGAAACGATCGCGGCATGGACGCGCGCGCGCCAGTTCGCAACCGACATCGACGATCCCGTTGAACTTGCGCCTGTTCATTCGGGACTCTTCAATGCCTGCTTGACACATGGCGAACTTGCTCCGATGCGGGAGCTGGCGGATGCCATCGGCAGCGCCGCTGACCGGCGACCGGACTCGCCGCTGGCCGCCATCGTTGCTCATTGGACAGGCGGCGTCACCTGCTGGTTCGGGGGCGATTACGTCAACGCGAGAGCGCATCTCGAGCAGGCGCTGGCCATCTATGATGCCGAACCGGATCCCGCGACATTCAGGGCTTCGACACTGGATCTGCCGTTCGTGATCATGAGATTTCTTGCCCTGGTGCTTTGGCCGCTCGGCATCACCGCTCGCGCACGCCAGCTCGCCGCCGAAGCGGTGGGTGCTTCGGGAGAACAACGGGCGCTTTCACGGGCCAATGCGCTGGTCCATCGCGCTGTGTTCGACGGCGTATGCGGGGGCATGTTGCAGCAAACAGAGACGATCCTGGCGCTCGGTCTCGCGCGCGACCACACGATGCCGCTGTATGTGGCCGCGGGCACCTACCTGAATGGCCTCGCCAAGTGGCGTGCCGGCGAGCGAATGGCCGGACTGGCGGACATGCGTCACGGCTGGACCTTGCTGCACGAGAACGATTGCTACCTTTGCGAGCCGTTTTGGGGGATGCATGTCGCCGTGGCGAATGCAGAGGTAGGCGAGGTCGAAACCGGGCTGGAAATCCTGAATGAACTGATCGCCCGGACCGCACAGTCCGGCCAGCATTGGCTCGATGCCGAGCTGTATCGTGTCCGCGGAACGCTTTTGTCGCGCCACGATTGTTCGGACGAATTCAGTGCCGAAGACGACCTCAAGCGAGCGCTGAACATCGCGCGACATCAGCAGACGAAGACGTTCGAGCTGCGCAGCGCCCTTGGACTTGCTCGCCTGCACAAGGCAAATGGCCGGGCAGGTGCGGCATCCGAAGTGCTCGCGCCCGTGCTCGCCGAATTCGAGGCGGAGCGTCATCTTCCTGAATTCGTGGAAGCGCAAGAGCTGCTCGCGCAAGAGCATGAGGCACGCGCCGTTTCCCCGGCGGTTCGTCTTGGCGGCAGAGAATGACGGCTACGAATTGACGTGCACGAAATCCCGCAGCAGCGGATAGATCTCGTTGTTCCAGCGCTTGCCCGAGAATACGCCGTAATGGCCGACGCCGGCCTGCATGTGGTGGACGCGGCGATAGGCGCGCACGCCAGTGCAAAGGTCTTGCGCCGCCAGCGTCTGGCCGATCGAGCAGATGTCGTCCTTCTCGCCCTCGACCGTCATCAGGCCCATACGGCTGACGGCTTTCGTGTTCACTGGACGGCCCCGATGCATCAGCTTGCCTTGCGGCAACAGGTGCTCCTGGAATACGTCGCGCACGGTCTCGATGTAGAACTCCGCGGGCAGGTCCATCACCGCGAAGTATTCGTCGTAGAAGGTCTTGATGCTCGCCGCCTTCTCCTTCTCGCCCTTGGCGATGTGGTTGGCGAGATCCATGTGCTGCTTGATGTGGCGCTCGAGATTCATCGAGACGAAGGCGGTGAGCTGCACGAAGCCGGGATAGACCTTGCGCAGCGCGCCGCGGCATTGCACCGGCACGTAATTGATCAGGTTCTGCTCGAACCAATCGATCGGCCGGCTCTTGGCGAACTCGTTGACCCGGGTCGGCTGGATCCGCGTGTCGATCGGGCCGGCCATCAGCGTCAGCGTCGCCGGACGTGACGGATGATTGTCCTCGCACATGATCGCGGCGGCCGCGAGCGCGGAGACCGACGGCTGGCAGATCGCCACCATATGCGGCCGCGGGCCGAGCTGTCCCAGGAAGTCGATGAGATGCTCGGTGTAGTCGTCGAGGCCGAAGCGGCCCTCCTTGCGCGGAATGTCGCGTGGGTTGTGCCAATCGGTGATGTAGACGTCGTGGTCCTGGAGCAGCGTCTTCACCGTGCCGCGCAAGAGCGTGGCGAAATGGCCGGACATCGGCGCCACCAGCAGCATGCGCGGCTGTTCGGGCGCGCCATCCTTCTTGAAATGCAGCAGCGAGCCGAACGGCGTCGCATAGGCGATCTCCTCGGTGATGCCGATCTCGCGATTGCCGACCATGACGCTGTCGATGCCGTAGGCCGGGCGGTCATAGGTGAGGGTGGCGCGCGAGATCAGCTCCAGTGCGGCCGAGAGCCGGCCGACGACCTGATCCGACAGGCCCTGCGGTACCAGATTGAGGAATTTGAGCGCGGACGAGGCCCCCGCCCGCCACGGCGCCGTCAGGTCCATATGGTTCTGAAAGGCCTGATAATACATCGACATCATACTGAAAGCCCGGTTGCCCCGTGTTGCTATGCAATATCGACGCCAAGCCGGACGTGACCGCCGCAGAATTGGCACGTCGCTTGCTGCTCTTTTCGCGGGAAGCACAGGCAATGCGCACGCCCGCGCGATGCCCACGATCAGGCGTGAGGGAAGGGCCCTATGGCGAAGGCGACACTGACCATCAGCAGCAAGAACTATTCGTCCTGGTCGCTGCGTGGCTGGCTGCTGGCGAAATTCTCAGGCCTCGATTTCGAGGAGATCGTTACCGCGCCCGACGATCCTTCGGCGCGCGCGGAGATCCTGCTGCTGTCGTCCTCGATCCTGGTGCCGTGCCTGCGGCACGAAGGCGCGACCGTCTGGGACACGCTGGCGATCGCCGAATACCTCAACGAGGTGATGCCGTCAGCCGGCTTGCTGCCTGACGACCGGGTCCAGCGCGCGCATTGCCGCTCGATCTCAGGCGAAATCCATTCCGGCTTCACCACGCTGCGCGCCTCGCTGCCAGTCAATCTGAAAGGGCACTTCCCCGGCTTCAAGATCTGGTCGCGCGCGCAGGCCGACATCGACCGCGTCTGGTTCATCTGGCGCGACTGCCTGGAGCAATCCGGCGGACCGTTCCTGTTCGGCGAGCGGCGCACCATGGCGGATGCGATGTACGCTCCCGTGGTGACGCGTTTCGTCACCTATGACGTCAAGCTCGAGCCGCAGCTGAAAGCCTATGCCGATACCATCATGGCGATGCCCGAGATGGAGGAATGGATCGCGGCGGCGCGGGAAGAACCGGCCGAGATCGAGGAGCTCGAGGTCGAATATTAGGCAGGCGCGGCGACGCCCTGCCTGTTTTGGGGGCGAGGCTTAGGGCCTCGCCCTCCAGCTAGGATGTCCTTGAACCCGTTAACGTTTAGCGCCCGCCATTGGCCCAGCCGTGCCCGCGCGCTGCGCAGATATTGTGTACCCGTTCGGGCTGATTGCGACATCTAGCCGTGAACAGCCGCGTACGGAACCTTTCGGCTGATTCGGACGTGATTCGTTCGGGCCGCGTTCTGTTGGTTAAGACGGAGCGCGGCCCCGTTGCGTTTTGAGACAGGCGCGGCCCGTCAGGCCACGCCGCTGTGCTTCACCCGTGGCAGGCGCCAGCCGATCACGGTGGCTTCCACCGCGATGCCGGCCTCGTGGTTCTGCCAGCGTCCCTCGACATAGCGGCAGGCGAACGGCAGTTGATACGTTCCGCTGTGGTCCTCGCACAAGACTTCAACCGGCAGTCCAGGTGGCGGTTCTCCGGCGCCGTCGAACTCCGCCAGACGTCTATCGCGCGTTGCCATTCGAAAAATCTCCCCTAAACAAAGCCGCGAAAGAGCGCCCACTTCTCCCGCGCGCGGATCATCATTCCCCGTCAGAGGGAACAGGCGCAAGCTCAACGCGAGAATGCGGTACGAGTGTGGTAGCCTCCGGCGGCTGCGCGCAAACAGCGCACATTGACGTGATCGATTTGATAGGAACCTTTCATGCTGCTTCGAAATGCCGGCGCTTGTTTCGCAATGTTGCTGCTCGCCGCGCTGGTTAACGCGCCGGCCTGCGCGCAGGACGTGCCCGGCATCGAGATCTGCACGGTCGAGAAGACCATGGAGCGGCGCACCAGCTGCCTGCAGAGCAATGTCGACTTCCTTCAGAAGACGATCACCAAGCTCAACCTCGATCATCAGCAGAAGCTGGATGCGGCAAATCGCCAGATCGATGCGCTGAAGGCGAGCCTCGCCGGCTTGCAGAAGACGCTCGGCGATCTCCAGGCCGCGCAGACCAAGATCGCCGAGGACGTGAAGAAGAAGCAGGACGCACCGCCGCCGAAGGATGCGCAGAAATAAGCGCGCCGATTACACGACTCGATATCGCTCGATCACGTCGCGATCGGGCTCATAACCAAGTCCGGGTCCGGTCGGCACCGCGACATGACCGGTGGCATCGGCGTCGGCGCGGCCGCCCCAGAGGCAGGCTTCGCGCTTGAGATAGAACATCTCGACGAGCCCGTCGTCGCGGGTCGCCAGCAGATGCAGCGTCGCCAGAAGGCCGGGACCAAAGTAGGGAGAGTGCGGGACGATCTTGACGCCGAACTGATCCGCTGCTGCGGCGACCTTCAGGAATTCAGTGATGCCGCCCACCTTCGTCACCGACGGCTGCGCGTGGCTCACCGCGCCGGCATTCATCATCTGGCGGAATTGATATTCGGTGCAGGCGTTCTCGCCGGCGGCGACGCCGAGCCCGCCCTTGCTGCGGACGTCGGCGAGCGTGGCGAAGTCTTCCGGTGGCCAGACCGGCTCCTCCAGGAACATCGGCTGCGCGTCCGCGCATGCCCTCGCGAACGCGATCGCCTGTTCGCCCGACAGCGGGCAGTTCATGTCGACCATCAGCGGAATGTTGGGTCCGATCGCATCGCGCGCGGCGAACACCGCAGGCGT
This sequence comes from Bradyrhizobium sp. CB2312, assembly GCF_029714425.1. Classification (NCBI taxonomy): domain Bacteria; kingdom Pseudomonadati; phylum Pseudomonadota; class Alphaproteobacteria; order Hyphomicrobiales; family Nitrobacteraceae; genus Bradyrhizobium; species Bradyrhizobium sp. CB2312. Next base: position 2,244,552 of record NZ_CP121668.1, read on the forward strand.
CGTGGTCTCGTGCAGCTTGATGGCGCCATAGCCGAGCGCGAGCGCCTTCCGGCATTCGCCGGCGATGTTGTCGGGCGAGCCGATCCGCAGCAGGCTCGCATAGGCGGGAATGGACGAGCGCCTGGTCTCGCCGAGCAGCCGATGCAGCGGCACGCCCTTGATCTTCGCAGCGATGTCCCACAGCGCGATGTCGAGTCCTGAGATCGCGAACATGGTGATGCCGTAGCGGCCGAACAGATGCAGGTTGCGCTGGATCTGCTCCATCGCTGCCGGAATGCCGGCTGCATCGGTCACCTTCAGCCCGCGCGCCTGCGGCGCGATCATCTCCTCGACGGCGCTGCGCGTGGTGCGCGGACAGACATAGGCAAAGGCATCGCCCCAGCCGGTCAATCCGGAATCGGTCGTGACCTCGACCAGCACCATGTCGAGCGCGGAGATGGCGGAGGCGCCCTGGCGAAAGCTCGCAACGCCGGCGTCATAGGGGATGCGGATATGGTGCGCCCGCACATCGGTGATTTCCATGACGCGGTTCCCCTTTCTGGTGAGCGGTTTCAACGAGTGTAGCCGCGAACACGAAGGCGTTGCCAGTGGCTATTCCCGGACTATCCTCATGCGGGAACAGCAATGCCGATCAAGCGCGATAGGAGGCATTGGCGCATCATCGCCACGCTTCGAACGAGAGACGCAACCCATGAACCCAGCCCAGCGCGCGCTCTGGTACATCGAGAGTCATCTCGCCGAGCCGATGACGCTCGACGAGATCGCCGCGGTCTCAGGCGTGTCCCGGTTCCACATCGTGCGCGCGTTTGCCGCGGCCACCGGCTTGCCGGTGATGCGCTACGTGCGCGCGCGTCGGCTGAGTGAAGCGGCGCGCAGCCTTGCGGGGGGCGCGCCGGACATTCTCAGCCTGGCGCTGGAGGCGGATTACGGCTCGCACGAAGCATTCACCCGCGCGTTCCGCGACCAGTTCGGCACCACACCCGAAGCGGTGAGGGCGGCAACGTGCCTCGACAAACTCAAGCTACAGGAGCCGATCCTCATGGACTCCACCATGCTCGACAATCTCGCCCCGCCGCGTTTCGAAACCGCAAAGGCCTTCCTGGTTGCCGGCCCCGCCGAGCGTATCGCTTGCGACAAGGGCGCCATGATCCCCGGTCTGTGGCAGCGCTTCCACCAGGAGGTCGCCGACATTCCCGCGCGCGTCGGCAACATCGCTTATGGCGTCTGCTGCAACGGCGATGATGCCGGGAATTTCGATTACATCGCCGGCGTCGAGGTCGCCGATTTCTCCGACCTGCCGCGGCGCTTCGGCCGCATCCGCATTCCCGAGCAGCGCTATGCGGTGTTCACCCACACCGACCACGTCGCCTCGGTCAGGCGCACCGTCAACACGATCTGGAATCAGTGGCTGCCGGCCTCTGGCCTCAAGGCCGCAGACGCGCCGACCTTCGAGCGCTATGACGAAAAATTCGATCCCGCAACCGGCAATGGCGGCTTTGAAATCTGGCTGCCGGTGCGAGAGTAGCGCGCAACGCTGGCATACCATCCCGCTTGCTTGGCAAGCCCGGATGACTTTGTCATAACCGCAGGCAAATCTTGCGTGTGGAGCCCGTGCCGGACATCCCGTGCAAGCCATAACAAGCAGCCGGGAGGGTCCCACATGTCCGACGTCCGCGTTCTCGCCACCGACCTCGAATTTCCCGAAGGGCCGGTCGTGATGCCGGACGGCTCGGTGGTGCTGGTGGAAATCCGCGGCCAGCGCCTGACCCGTGTCTACCCCGACGGCCGCAAGGAGATCGTCGCGAAAGTGCCGGGCGGCCCGAACGGCGCCGCCCTCGGTCCCGACGGCAAGATCTACATTTGCAACAATGGCGGCTTCTCCTGGATCCCGACCCGCAACATGATCATGCCGGGTCCGCAACCCGACGATTATCTCGGCGGCTCGATCCAGCGCGTCGACCTGCAATCCGGCAAGGTCGAGACCGTCGTGACCAGATGCGGCGAGCACGATCTGCGCGGGCCGAACGATCTCGTCTTCGACAAGCAGGGCGGCCTGTGGTTCTCCGATCTGGGAAAACGCCGCGCGCGCGAGATGGATGTCGGCGGCATGTATTACCTCAAGCCCGGCATGAGCGAGATCGTTGAGGTGGTGCATGGCGTGCTGCCCGCGAACGGCATCGGCCTCTCGCCGGACGAGAACACCGTCTACATCGCGGAGACGCCGACGGCCCGGCTCTGGGCCTACGAGCTGTCCGCGCCCGGCACGCTGAAGCCGCGCGACGTGATCTATCGCGGCGAGCGGGGCACGCCGATCTGCGGTCTCGGCGGCTACCAGATGTTCGATTCGCTCGCGGTCGAGGGAGGCGGCAATGTCTGCGTCGCCACCCTCGTTTCCGGTTGCATCTCGGTGATCGCGCCCGACGGTACCCTGGTCGAGCAGGTCCCGACCGGCGACCGCGTCACCACCAATATCGCCTTCGGCGGCCCCGAGCTGAAGACCGCCTACATCACGCTGTCAGGCAAGGGCGAGCTGATCGCCATGGACTGGCCGCGCGGCGGTTTGCCTCTCAATTTCCTGAACAAGTGAGAATGTGTTGAGCCGGCATTCTGAACGTGCTGTACAAATTCTTCCGTCATTCCGGGATGCGTGCGCGAGCACGCAGGCCCGGAATCCATAACCCCGGCTCGTGGTTATGGATTCCGGGCTCGCCGCTTCGCGTCGCCCCGGAATGACGATCAGTCGTTTTCTTGGAGACACCGCAATGCCCTGGCCTGATCCCATCACCCTGCGTGGACAGCACGCCCGTCTGGAGCCGCTGTCGAAAGAGCATCGCGAAGGGCTGATGGAGGCCGTGAAGGAGGGCGAGCTCTACACAATCTGGTACACCGCGATCCCGACGCCGGAGAACGTCGGCAAGGAGATCGACCGCCGCCTCGGCCTCCAGGCCGCCGGCTCGATGCTGCCGTTCACCGTGTTCGATGCCGGCGGCAAGGTCGTCGGCCAGACCACCTACATGAACATCGATGCCGCCAACCGCCGTGTCGAGATCGGCTCGACCTGGTATGCGAAGAGCGCGCAGCGTGGCCCGCTCAACACCCAGTGCAAGCTGCTGCTGCTTACCCATGCCTTCGAGACGCTGAACTGCATCGCGGTCGAGTTCCGCACCCACTTCTTCAACCACCAGAGCCGCCGCGCCATCGAGCGTCTCGGCGCCAAGCAGGACGGCATCTTGCGCAGCCACCAGGTCGCGCCGAACGGCACGCTGCGCGACACCGTGGTCTACAGCATCACCGCCGCCGAATGGCCGACAGTGAAAACGCATCTGAACTATCAACTCAACGAAAAGCCGCGCTAGAGATGATGTGCAACGGTTTGGCTGCGGGCTCGATCACCTCTCCTCTGGGGAGAGGTCGCGCCGAAGGCGCGGGTGGGGGGAACGGTCTCTCGTGGGACCTGAACCCCTCACCCGATTTGCGCCGGACGATGCTGCGCATCGCCGGGAGCAAATCGACCTCTCCCTCCGGGAGAGGTGTCGGCCTCCGCGGCCGCAGCTCACTCAATCTCACGACACGCCGGGGGCGGACGAATGGATAGATTTGACTACGTGATCATCGGCGCGGGCTCGGCCGGTTGCATCCTCGCCAGCCGGCTCAGCGAAGATCCGAATGTCAGCGTCTGCGTGCTCGAGGCCGGGCCCAGCGACTGGCACCCGTACATTCATCTGCCGGCGGGCTTCATAAAAACCTTCCACATGAAGAGCATCAACTGGGCCTACCAGCAGGAGCCCGGGCCTTACACCGGCGGCCGCAGCATCTATGCGCCGCGCGGCAAGACGCTCGGCGGCTCGTCCTCGATCAACGGCCACATCTACAATCGCGGCCAGCGCATGGATTTCGACACCTGGGCGCAGATGGGCAATCGCGGCTGGGGCTATGCCGACGTGCTGCCCTACTTCAAGCGGCTGGAAAGGCGCGTAGGCGAGGGCGAGGACACTTATCGCGGTCGCGACGGCAACCTCATCGTCACCACGATGGATTGGCGCGATCCGCTCTGCGAAGCCTTCATGGAAGGCGCGGTCTCGCTCGGCATTCCCCGCAATCCCGACTACAACGGCAAGACCCAGGAAGGCGTCTCCTATTGCCAGCGCACCATCGACAAAGGCCTGCGCGTCTCCGGCTCGACCGCGTTCCTTAGGCCCGCGATGAAGCGGCCGAACGTGCATGTCCACACGCATGCGCATGCGACCGAGATCATTTTTGAGGGCAAGCGCGCCATCGGTGTGCGCTACACCAAGGGCGGCCGTGGCGGTACGCCGGTGGAAGTGCGCGCCAACAAGGAAGTGATCCTCTCCGGCGGCACCTATAATTCGCCGCAGCTCCTGCAGCTCTCCGGCATCGGCTCGCCGGACCTGTTGCAGCAGCACGGCATCGCCGTGCGTCACGCGTTGCCCGTCGGCGAAGGCCTGCAGGACCATTACGCCCCGCGCACCGTGGCGCGCGTGAAGGATATCAAGACCATCAACGAGCTCCGCCGCGGCTTCTCGCTCTGGATCGAAGCGCTGAAATGGGCCACCGCGCGGCGCGGCCTGCTGTCGCTGTCGCCGACGATGGTCTACTGCTTCTGGCATTCCGGCGAGAGTGCGGAGAGCTCCGACCTGCAGCTCACCTTCACGCCCGCTTCTTATAAGGAAGGCGTGCAGGGCCAGCTCGAGGACGAGCCCGGCATGACCGTCGCCTCCTGGCAACAGCGCCCGGAGAGCCGCGGCTATGTCCGCATCCGCTCCTCTGATCCGTTCGCGCCGCCGATCATCCAGACCAACTATCTCGATGCCGAACTCGACCGCCGCGTCATCGTCGGCGGGATGAAGCTCGCGCGCAGGCTTCTGAAGAGTGCGCCGCTGTCGCCCTATTACGCCTACGAGGATTTCCCCGGCCCCAACGTCAACACCGACGACGAATTCCTGCACGCCGCCACCGAGCGCGGCACCACCACCTTCCACCCCGGCTGCACCTGCCGCATGGGCCCGGCGGACAGCACATGGGCGGTCGTCGACGACCAGCTCCGGGTTCACGGCCTCGAAGGCCTCCGTGTGGTCGACGCCTCGGTGATGCCGCGCATGATCTCGGCGAACCTCAACGCCTCCACCATGATGATCGCCGACCGCGCCTCGGATTTGATCCGCGGCAAGCAGCCGATGGAAGCCGCGCGGATTCCGGATGCGGCCGTGGCGTGAGGTCTTCGTAGGATGGGTAGAGCGAAGCGAAACCCATCATCGTGCGGCGCTCGCTGAGGGGTGCGATGGGTTTCGCTGCGCTCTACCCATCCTACAAGACTTGCGGTTTTGATGGAAAGGACGCGTCGATAGCTCGCAAAGGTTGTGCTATCGTGAGGCATGACCTCCTATCGGCGCAACTTCGTTCCCGGCGGAAGCTTCTTCTTCACCGTCAACTTAGCCGATCGAAGCCTTCCGCTTCTGACGGCGAACATCGACCTATTGCGCGCGGCCTTTCGCGAAGTCCGTCAGCGGGATCCTTTCACGATCGATGCGATCGTGGTGCTGCCCGAGCATCTTCACACGGTCTGGACGATGCCCGATGGAGATGCCGATTTTGCAACCCGCTGGCGGCAGATCAAATCCACTTCTCCCGCAGTCTTGCGATCGAAGAACCGGTTTCAGCAAGTCGGTCAAGCAGGGCAGAGAGCGGCATCTGGCAGCGTCGCTATTGGGAGCACACCATCCGCGACGAGGAGGACTATGCTCGGCACATCGACTATGTGCACATCAATCCCGTTAAACACTGCCTAGTCAATCGAGTCCGCGACTGGCCGCCGTCGTCATTCCATCGCCATGTAGAGCTAGGTATCTATCCGGCAGATTGGGCCGGTGATCTGTCGCGATACGACGATGGTACCAAGTTCGGAGAGCGACCCTGAAGGGGGCGTAGGATGGGTGGAGCGAAGCGAAACCCATCGCTCGCTCTTCCCGGAAGCTTAGCGATGGATTTCGCTGCGCTCTACCCATCCTACAAGTCTCGTTGCGCCCTCACACTTCCCTTCGGCTCAAGAACGCCAGCCGCTCGAACAGATGCACGTCCTGCTCGTTCTTGAGCAGAGCGCCGTGCAGGGGCGGGATCAGTTTTCGCGGGTCGCGTTCGCGCAGTTGCTCGACGCTCATATCCTCGTTGAGCAGGAGCTTGAGCCAGTCCAGAAGCTCCGAGGTCGATGGCTTCTTCTTCAGGCCGGGGACCTCGCGCACCTCGAAGAAGATGCGCAGGGCTTCCTCGACCAGGCGCTTCTTGATGCCGGGGAAGTGGACGTCGACGATGCGGGCCATGGTGTCGGCGTCGGGGAACTTGATGTAGTGGAAGAAGCAGCGGCGCAGGAAGGCGTCCGGCAGCTCCTTCTCGTTGTTGGAGGTGATCATCATGATCGGGCGCTGCTTGGCCTTGATCGTCTCGCCGGTCTCGTAGACATGGAATTCCATGCGGTCGAGCTCGAGCAGCAGGTCGTTCGGGAATTCGATGTCGGCCTTGTCGATCTCGTCGATCAAAAGCACCGGGCGCTGCTCGGCCGTGAAGGCCTCCCACAGCTTGCCGCGCTTGATGTAGTTCTTGATGTCGGAGACGCGGGCATCGCCGAGCTGGCTGTCGCGCAGGCGCGACACCGCGTCGTATTCGTAGAGGCCCTGCTGCGCCTTGGTGGTGGACTTGATGTGCCAGGTGAGAAGCGGCGCGTTCAGCGCCTTCGCCACTTCCTCCGCCAGCACCGTCTTGCCGGTGCCGGGCTCGCCCTTCACCAGCAGCGGGCGCTCGAGCACGATCGAGGCATTGACGGCGACCTTGAGATCGTCGGTCGCAACATAGTCCTTGGTGCCGGTAAACTTCATTGCGCGTCCTTGTTGGTCGTCGTCCCAGGCATTGCCAATTTTTTGGCCCCGGTCGCGACATGGGAACGGCCGCACGCGGCGGCCGTTCCTGGTTCGGTCAGGCTTTCAGACCCGTCTTATCAGCGAAAGGATCACCAGCACAATCACCGCGCCGATGGTGGCGTCCACGATGGCGCCGATCGTACCGGTGGCAAGCTCGATATGCAGCTGCGGCAGGACCCAGCTTGCAACCAGCGCGCCGATGATGCCGACCACGATGTTGCCGATGAGGCCAAATCCCGCCCCGTGGACAATCTTGCCGGCGAGCCAGCCGGCGATCGCACCGATGATCAGTGCTGCGAGAATTCCCATGGCAAACGTCCCCAAAACAACCCCTTGAGGGCCCCAATTCTAGAGCAAAAAGCCTATCGGTCCAGCGCTCCACGCCGGCCTCCGCCCCTTGACGTTCGCCACCCGACGGGCAATCTGTCACCCATGTTCCTGCAATTCTTCACTTCTCTGCGCGACGCGCAGGTCCCCGTGACGCTGCGCGAATACCTCACGCTGATGGAGGCGCTCGACGCTGACCTCGCGGACTACACGGTCGAGAATTTCTACTATCTGTCGCGCGCCTCGCTGGTGAAGGACGAGCGCGACCTCGACAAGTTCGACCGCGTCTTCGGCACGGTGTTCAAGGGGCTGGAAAGCCTGCTCGACGCCATGGAGAAGGCGGAGATCCCCGAGGAGTGGCTGAAGAAGCTCGCCGAGAAGTATCTCACCGAGGAAGAGAAGAAGCAGATCGAGGCCATGGGCTGGGACAAGCTCATGGAGACGCTGAAGAAGCGCCTCGAGGAGCAGAAGGGCCGGCACCAGGGCGGCAGCAAGTGGATCGGCACCGCCGGCACCTCGCCGTTCGGCGCGCACGGATACAATCCCGAAGGCGTGCGCATCGGCCAGGAAAAGAACCGCAACAACCGCGCCGTGAAGGTGTGGGACAAGCGCGAGTTCAAAGACCTCGACGGCAATGTCGAGCTCGGCATCCGCAACATCAAGGTGGCGCTGCGACGCCTGCGCAAATTCGCGCGCACTGGCGCGCCCGATGAGCTCGATCTCGACACCACCATCCGCGAGACCGCCAATCACGGCTATCTCGACGTGCACATGCGCCCCGAGCGGCGCAATGCGGTGAAGCTGCTGGTGTTCTTCGACATCGGCGGCTCGATGGACGCGCATATCGAGCAGGTCGAGGAGCTGTTCTCGGCGGCGAAGAGCGAGTTCAAGCACATGGAGTATTTCTACTTCCACAACTGCCTCTATGAAGGCGTGTGGAAGCAGAACAAGCGCCGCTTCACCGACCGCACGCCGACCTGGGACGTGCTGCACAAATATCCGCACGACTACAAGGTCGTGTTCGTCGGCGACGCCTCGATGTCGCCCTATGAGATCATGGTGCCGGGCGGCTCGGTCGAGCACGTCAACGAGGAGCCGGGCTCGGTCTGGCTCGACCGCATCATCCGCACCTATCCGCACACGGTGTGGCTGAATCCGGTACAGCAGAAGCACTGGGACTATTCGGAATCGACCACCATCATCAAGCGCATCTTCGCCAATCGGATGTACCCGATCACGATCGAGGGGCTGGAGAGTGCGATGAAGGAATTGACGCACTAGCACCATCCCCCGTCATTCCGGTCGGCCGCAAAGCGGCCGATCCGGAATCTCGAGATGGAGTGTGACGATCGAGGTTCTCAGGTGCGCAATTGCGCACTAGAGTTCGCTCGCTTTGCGACCGCCCCGGAACGACGGAAGAGAAGAAGGGAGAACCACATGCCCCAAAACATCACCCGCGGCATCAAGGCGCTGATCGACGAGGCCAATGCCGAGATCGAGACGCTGAACGCCAAGGACGCCATCGAGATCTCCAAGAACGGCGACGTCGTCATCGTCGACATCCGCGACCCCCGCGAGATCGAGCGCGACGGCCGCATCCCCGGCGCGTTCGCCTGCACGCGCGGCATGCTGGAATTCTGGATCGATCCGCAGAGCCCGTATGCCAAGCCGATCTTCCAGGAGGACAAGAAGTTCGTCTTCCATTGCGCCGGGGGCCTGCGCTCCGCGCTCGCCGCCAAGACCGCGCAGGACATGGGCTTAAAGCCCGTCGCCCACATCGCCGGCGGCTACGCCGCCTGGCGCGATGCCGGCGGCCCGACCGAGCAGTGGGAGCCGAAGAAGAAGGGGTGAGGTGAACACCTCCCTCACCACACACTCCGTCATGCCCGGGCTTGACCCGGGCATCCACGTCTTTGCCGCAAGAACGTGGATGGCCGGGACAAGCCCGGCCATGACGACTGAGACAATTGCCGGAGCTTACCAATGACCGCCACCGATCCCCTCGTCTCCACCGACTGGCTCGCCGCCCACATGGGCGACACCAACGTCAGGATTCTCGACGCCAGCTTCAAGCTGCCGGGCGTGCTGCCGCTGCCGAAGGACGACTATCTCGCCGCGCATCTGCCAGGCGCCGTGTTCTTCGATGTCGATGCGGTGTCGGATCATTCCAACCCGCTGCCGCACATGTATCCGAGCGCCGAGCAGTTCGGCCGCGACGTCGGCAATCTTGGCATCTCCAACGCCGACACCGTCGTGCTCTACGATGCCGGCGGCTGGGTCGCAGCGCCGCGTGCGTGGTGGATGTTCCTGGCCTTCGGCCACAGCAATGTGCGCATCCTCAATGGCGGGCTGAAGAAATGGCGCGCTGAGGGGCGCACTGTCGAGAGTGGCGAGGTCAAGCCGAAGCCCGCAACCTTCGAGGCGAGCTACGATCCCAAGCGCGTGCGCAGCATGCAGCAGCTGGTCGCAAACGTCGAAAGCCGCGCCGAGCAGGTGATCGACGCGCGCGCCGCCGATCGTTTTGAAGGCCGCGCGCCTGAGCCGCGGGCGGGCATCCGCTCCGGTCACATCCCCGGCGCGCGCAACGTCCCGTACAATCAGCTGTTCGATGCCGCGACCGGCACGATGAAGCCGCTCGAGGATCTGCGCGCCGCCTTCACGAATGCCGGCGTCAAGCTCGATACCCCGATCGTGACGAGCTGCGGCTCGGGCGTGTCGGCCGGCGTGCTGACGCTCGCGCTCTATCGCCTGGGGATTACCGACACCGCGCTCTACGACGGTTCATGGTCGGAATGGGGCCAGGAAAACGGCCCGCCGATCGCGACCGGGCCGGCGTGAGATCGCCGCTACGACATAAGTGAGCATTGGAGGCGGTGCAGCCGCCACAGCGTCATGGCCGGGCTCGTCCCGGCCATCCACGTGTTCATCCGCGGCAAGAAGAACGTGGATGCCCGGGACAAGCCCGGGCATGACGACCTCTTGTGAATGTTCAAGATTGCCTGGCCCCGCAAACGCAGCGAGGTGAAGCACATCACCGCGCGCGTGCGGTCGTCGTTGTCGCGAACGTCTGCTGACCGAACGGATCGAGCTGTTGCTGCAACTGCTGAGGCGGCGGGCGGCGCACCACGCGCTGTCGCTTCTTGGCCTTCGCACGCTGTTTGGTCGCCTTGCTGTCTGGTGTGGCGGTGTCGGACTTGACCTTGGCGGGCGGGGCTTTCGAGGCCGTGGCCGCCGGATCGTTCAGCGCCGCCAGCCTGGTCGTCGCGACGTCGAGCGCCGCCGCGGCCATCGCTCGGCTGGGATCAACGGCAGCATCAACCGTTGCCGGCGCGCTGGCGGTCGCGACAACGGCAGGCGTGGCGTCGGCGATCGTGGCCATGGTGTCGGCGGGGGTGAGCGTGTCGGCCGGCGCTGGCACTGCGGCTTCCGTCGGCGTCTCGGCCTTGGTTTCGGTCTCTGCCTTGGCCGGTTCGGCAGGCTGGCTGTCGGCCGGCGGCGCGACGGCCTGCGGCTGCGCGTCGGTCTCGCTCGTCAGCGCCGCCATCTGCTCCGGCTCGCTCACCGGCAGTCCGATGGTCGGCACCTTGTCACGCAGCGACGGCGTCGGCTCGGCCGCCGCCTCCGGCTCGGCCCGCAAGACCGCGAGCACCGGCTGGGCCGGCTCGGAGGCTTGCGCGAACACCTTCTCCTGCGGGCCATTCCGCCAGGACGGGTTGCTGACATATTGCTCATGGGTCGCGCGCAGCAGCGCGGCGGCGCCTAGGCCGAACACCAGGATGGAGGTTGACAGCAGGATCGCGGCAAGCAGGAAGCGAAAGCCGGGAAGCATCGGACGGGGTGCGAATTTCCGCCCCGACGGCGGTGCCGGGGCCCATGAGCCATCTGAACGCGGTGACGGTACTGATTGCCGCGTTCGCCACGCGGGGATCGGAGCTCAAAGCGGTGGCGAATCAGGCTGATTCGACCATATCGCAACGCCTTCGCGCCGTTTCCTAAAATTCGGGGCGGATGACTCCGGCAATTGACGGCGTGAGCCGATTTCCAGCCCGTGATGCAATGGGGCAACGGTCGAGTTGCGGATCACAAATGGCAAATCCGGCGCAAATAACCCTGATATGTCTTGAATGTGCCGCGATCTTCGGTCATCTGGCCGTTGACGGCTCGGACGGGGCCCGGGGGCTATACAAGAGCGATGATGATCAAACACTTTCTGACGATATGCGCTGCCGCAACAGTCGCTGCGGCGGGAACCTCGCTCGCGCAGGCTCAGAGCTATCCGGTCCAGCAGGCGCCAAGCTATGGCGCGCCGGCCCAATATCGGCCCGGCGACCGCACCCCGAATTTCGACGCCCTGGACGATGACGACGACGCGGTGCCGCAGGCCTCGCTGCCCCCGCCCGGCCCCAGCGGTCCGATCGTGTCGCCGGCCGATCCGCGCTATGGCCGCCCGGCTGGCGCGCCGCCGGTCTACTCGGCCGCCCCGCCGCAGGGGCCGGTGATGTCGCCGGATGATCCGCGTTATGGCCGACCCGCCGGCGCCCCCGTGTACTCGGCCGCGCCGCCGCAGGGACCGGTAATGTCGCCGGACGATCCGCGCTACGGCCGCCCGGCCGGTCCGCCGCCGGTGATCTATGCCGATCGCCCGGGCCAGGCGCCAGCCAATGACGGCCTGCGTCCGCCGGAGGCCGTTGGTGGCCCCGCCGCGACCGGAACGGTTCAGGCTGGCCAGCCGCCCGTCGGCGCCGATGGTCGGCCGATGACGATCGCCTCGCTGCCGCCGGAGGAGCAGCCCGATGCTGCGCCGGCCCAGCTGTCGCCGAATCTGCGCCGCCAGGAAGTCGCGTTCCAGACCAAGGAGCCGGCCGGCACGCTCGTGGTCGATACGCCCAACACCTACCTCTATTACGTGCTCGGCGGCGGCCGCGCGATCCGCTACGGCGTCCGCGTCGGCCGCGACGGCTTCACCTGGACCGGCGTGCAGAAGATCACCCGCAAGGCCGAGTGGCCGGATTGGCATCCGCCGACGGAAATGATCGAGCGCCAGCCCTATCTGCCGCGCTTCATGGCCGGCGGCCCCGGCAACCCGCTCGGCGCCCGTGCGATGTATCTCGGCTCGACCGTCTACCGCATCCACGGCACCAACCAGCCCTCGACGATCGGCAAGTTCGTCTCGTCCGGCTGCATCGGCATGCTGAACGAGGACGTCTCCGACCTGTTCGACCGCGTCAAGGTCGGCACCCGCGTGGTGGTGCTGCCCGGCGGTCCGCAGCCGGGAACGGCGACCGCCTCCGCCGCGCCGGCTCCGGTGTCCGCCCAGGCCGGCCCGGTCCCGGGCACGCAGCCGACGGTGGTGCCGCCGCTGCCCGCGCCGGTCACCGTGCGCTAAGCGCTTCGAAACAGTTCAACTCGGCAAGGGCGTGCCAACGGCACGCCCTTCTTCGTTTCAGGCGAGCTTGCGCGGCAACTCGCTGCCTTTGGTGAAGGCGTCTACCGCTTCGACCATCTGACCGTAATGAATGCGCAAACCGTCCTCGGTCGCGTAGCCGAGATGTGGCGTCAGCACGAGATTGTCGAGCTTGCGGAAGGGATGGTCGACCGGCAGCGGTTCGACCGAGAAGACATCTAAGCCGGCGCCCGCGATCTTCTTCTGCTGCAAAGCCTCGAGCAGCGCCGTCTCATCGACAATGGGCCCGCGCGCGGTGTTGACGAGGAAGGCCGTCGGCTTCATCCGCGCGAGGTCGGCGCGGCCGACGAGGCCGCGCGAGCGCTCGCTCAGCACCACATGGATGGTGACGATGTCGGCTTTGGTGAACAGCTCCTCCTTGGTGGCGTAGCCGACGCCGGCCGCCGCGCACTTGTCCGGCGTCAGGTTCGGGCTCCAGGCGATCACGTTCATGCCGAACGCTTTCGCAATCCCCGCCATCTTGCTGCCGAGCTTGCCGAGCCCGACGACGCCGAGCGTCATCCCCTCGATCTCGACACCGGCAAAGGTCTGCCAGGGCTCACCCGCATGCATCCGCGCATTCTCGCGGCCGATGCCGCGAGTCAATTCCAGGATCAGGCCCATGGTGAGCGGCGCGGTCGGATCGCGCGAATATTGCGTGCCGCCGATGACGATACCGCGCGCCTTCGCGGCCTCTATGTCGATCGAAGCGTTGCGCATGCCCGAGGTGAGCAGCAGCTTCAGTTTCGGCAGGCTGTCGAACAGGCTCTTCGGGAACGCAGTGCGCTCGCGCATCGCGCAGATGATCTCGAAGTCCGCGAGCGCGCTGGCCGCAGCCTGCTCCGAGGCGAAGGGATGGCTGAACACGGTGACGTCGATGCGGTCCGACAGCTTCTGCCAGTCGGCGACATCGAGGGCGAGGTTGAAATAGTCGTCGAGAATTGCGCAGCGCAGCCGGCTCATCAGCTTCATCCATGGCGAGAGGGAACGGCGCTGGGCGATGGGCGCCATCGTCGGAACCGGGCCATGGTTGCGCGCAATCAGCCTCGCGCGCAAGCAGCTTGCGTCTTCAAAAATCCGATAGGAGAGGGAGCCTCAGAGGTCGCGGGGCTTGAGCCGGGGCGGCGCGTCCATGCCGTGCTTGGCGCGCCAGGCGGGGCCGGGGCCGCGCATGTAGTGCAGCTCGGGCCGGTAGGGGTTGAAGGCGGTGGTGAAGAAGCGCTTCCAGAAGCCCTTGACCTCCGACACGACGCCGGAGACGTGCCCGACTTCTGCCGGAACAGGAAGAGAATGGGTCTCGATCAGGGCCATGACGCTGTCTCGCTGTTCTCCCCACTCATTCTGAGCGGGTGGCGCTGTTTCCGCGCGAAACCGAGCTTTGGCCTGCTTTATTAAAAAATGGTTTCAATTGTCCGGATCTGGGTCCGGATGGTGTCCGTACCGTATTCATCCGTGGTGAACGGAGGGAAAACGTTGCCCTTTGGGGGCGGGATCGTTACATCGGCGGCAAGCAAATTTCCTCAAATCGAAGGTTTCACGGGACCGATGGCGCGCCAGTTCATCTATTTCATGCAGGGCCTGACCAAGAGCTACCCGACCCGGAAGGTGCTCGATAACATCCATCTGAGCTTCTACCCGGACGCCAAGATCGGCGTGCTCGGCGTCAACGGCTCGGGTAAGTCGACGCTGCTCAAGATCATGGCCGGCCTCGACAAGGAATATACCGGCGAGGCCTGGGTCGCCGAGGGCGCCCGCGTCGGCTATCTCGAGCAGGAGCCGCACCTCGATCCGAAGCTCTCCGTGCGCGAGAACGTCATGCAAGGCGTCGCCAAGCAGAAGGCGATCCTCGACCGTTACAACGAGCTCGCAGTCAACTACTCGGACGAGACCGCCGACGAGATGACCAAGCTGCAGGACGAGATCGAGGCCCAGGGCCTCTGGGATCTCGACAGCAAGGTCGACCAGGCCATGGACGCACTGCGCTGCCCGCCCGACGATGCCGATGTCACGAAACTCTCCGGCGGTGAACGCCGCCGCGTCGCGCTGTGCCGCCTTTTGCTCGACCAGCCCGAGCTGCTGCTGCTGGACGAGCCGACCAACCATCTCGACGCCGAATCCGTGTCGTGGCTCGAAGGTCACCTTCGCAACTATCCCGGCGCGATCCTGATCGTCACCCACGACCGTTACTTCCTCGACAACGTCACCGGGTGGATCCTCGAGCTCGATCGCGGCCGCGGCATTCCCTACGAGGGCAACTACTCGTCCTGGCTGGTGCAGAAGCAGAAGCGCCTGGAGCAGGAAGGCCGCGAGGAGGCCGCGCATCAGAAGACGCTCGCTCGCGAGCAGGAGTGGGTCGCGTCCTCGCCGAAGGCACGCCAGGCCAAGTCCAAGGCGCGCTATCAGCGCTATGAGGAGCTGCTCAAGCAGGCGAGCGAGAAGCAGACCCAGACCGCGCAGATCATCATTCCGGTCGCCGAGCGGCTCGGCGCCAACGTGGTCGATTTCGAAGCGCTCAGCAAAGGCTATGGCGATCGCCTCTTGATCGACGATCTCACCTTCAAGCTGCCGCCGGGCGGCATCGTCGGCGTGATCGGTGCCAACGGCGCCGGCAAGACCACCCTGTTCAAGATGATCACCAAGCAGGAAACGCCGGACAAGGGCACGATCACGGTCGGCGAGACCGTGCATCTCGGCTATGTCGACCAGTCGCGCGATGCGCTCGACGGCAAGAAGACCGTGTGGGAGGAAATCTCCGGCGGCAACGAGCTGATCCTGCTCGGCAAGAAGGAGGTCAACTCGCGCGGCTATTGCTCGTCGTTCAACTTCAAGGGCGCCGACCAGCAGAAGAAGGTCGGCGCGCTCTCCGGCGGTGAGCGCAACCGCGTGCATCTGGCAAAAATGCTGAAGTCCGGCGCCAACGTGCTGCTGCTCGACGAACCGACCAACGATCTCGACGTCGACACGCTGCGCGCTCTCGAAGAGGCGCTGGAGGATTTTGCCGGCTGCGCCGTCATCATCAGCCACGATCGCTGGTTCCTCGACCGCATCGCGACCCACATCCTGGCCTTCGAGGGCGACAGCCATGTCGAGTGGTTCGAGGGTAATTTCCAGGACTACGAGAAGGACAAGATGCGGCGTCTCGGCCAGGACAGCATCATCCCGCACCGCGTGAAGTACAAGAAGCTGACGCGGTGATTTCGGCATGATGCGACGGGCGCTCATCGCTGCGGTGATCGTCGTCACCTGCACCTGGTCGCCCGCCCGCGCCGCCGATGCCGCCTTCACGCAGTTCATCGCCTCGCTGTGGCCGGAGGCACAGGCTGCCGGCGTGTCGCGCGCGACGTTCGATGAGCAGACTCACGGGCTCGAGCCTGACTACAAGCTGCCCGATCTGATCCTGCCGGGCCGGCCCGCGACCGGCGCGCCGTCGCAGGCCGAGTTCGTGCAGGTGCCCGCCGACTATGTCAGGGAAGCGTCGATCGCACGGCTCGCCGGCGAGGGGCAGCGGCTGCTGCAAAAATACAATTCCGCGCTGACGCAGATCGAAAAGAAGTCCGGCGTGCCCGCGACCGTGATGCTCGCGATCTGGGGCCGTGAGACTGACTACGGCCGCTATACGCTGCCTTACGATCTCGTCCGCGTGCTGGCGACGCAAGCCTATGTCGGCCGCCGCAAGGACACCTATCGCAACGAGTTCATCCTCTCGCTGAAAATTCTGGGCGAGGGCGTAGTGACGCGCAAGGACATGCGCTCATCCTGGGCCGGCGCGACCGGGCTGACGCAATTCCTGCCGTCCGAATATTACAATCACGGCGTCGACTTCGACGGCGACGGCCGCATCGACATCTGGCACTCGGTGCCGGATGCGCTGGCCTCCGCTGCACAGCAGCTCGTCAACAAGGGGTGGCAGAGCGGCGTGCGCTGGGCCTACGAGGTGCAAGCACCCGCAAAAGTCGATTGCACCACCGGCGTGCCCGAGGTGACGAAGCCGATCGGCCAGTGGCTGCGCGAAGGTTTTGTTCCAGTGCGCGGCGCGAGGCTCAGCGCCGCCGAGCAGGCGCAGCCGGCCTCGCTGCTGCAACCGGAAGGCATCTACGGTCCGTCGTTCCTGACCACGAAGAACTACTTCGTCATCAAGGAATATAATTTCTCCGACCTCTACGTGCTGTTCGTCGGCCATCTCAGCGATCGCATGACGAGCCCGCTGCCGTTCGCGACACCTTGGGCCGCTTCGAAGCAATTGCGTACGAAGGATGTCGAGACCATGCAGCGCGGCCTGACGCGTATCGGGCTCTACAAGGACAAGATCGACGGCAAGGCCGGCATGCAGACGCGCGCCGCGCTCGGCGCCTATCAGAAGTCCGCAGGCCTGAAGGTCGATTGCTGGCCGAGCGAAGAGGTGCTGCGCTCGATCCAGGCGGCGCGATAGCGCGGCAAGCAAAAAGAAAAAGCCCGGCCGATGGTCTCGGCCGGGCTTCGATCGCGGCGCTCATCAGCGCCTTGAGATCATCAGTAGCAAACGCGAACCGGGCGGACCACCCAGCCGTAGCCGTCCCAATAGCGCTGGCGCTGCCAGTAGCAGGGCGGGGGCGGCGGGCCGGGCTCGGCGACGTAAACCGGACCACCATAGGCCGGACGGCTCGACGCGATGGCGCCGCCGACGATGGCGCCGCCGATCAGGCCGGCCGCGATGCCGGCGCCGACGCCGTCACCGGCTTTGGCGGACGGAGTGGCAGTCACCAGCGAACCGGCGACCGTCGCAACCGTGAGGGCGGCAACTAAAGTCTTCTTCATGCTCTTGGCTCTCCTGGGAGATGGGTTCCTCTTGTTAGAGGCGCCCGGGTTTCAAAGGTTCACGCACACTCTGATGGAATTGGTCTTGCAGCTAGGAAGCGCGCAAATGGTCAATCCACGGTAAACGCACACGGAGCTGTGACGAGAAAAAGCGGTCTTTTTCGGGCCCCAGGATGAACGGCGTGTCCGTAGTGAACCTGTCCACACGCGGCTCAAGTCGCCTCAGCCGCAGACTCGGACACGGCGGACGCGCCAGGCATAGCCGTCCCAGAAGCGCTGCCTCTGCCAGACGCAGCCACCGCCGTAATAATCGTCGGCGACATAGCCCGGACCCGGTGCGTAGTAGCGGGGCGGGTAATAGCCCGGTTCATAATAGCCGGGGCCTGGTCCGTAATAATACGGAGACGCCAGCGCGCCCCCGACGATGGCGCCGCCGATGATCCCGGCGGCTACGCCTGCGGCTACGCCACGCTGTGCATGGGCGGGTGTGCCGGCCGCCAGGGCCAGGATGGCGAGGGCAGCAACTGCCAGGAGCGACTTCTTCATAGGCTTGGCCTTTCAACTCGGGGAACTCTTTGGGACCTAAGTTCCATACTCCATTTGAACGACCGATGAACGGCACCTTTGCGGGATGCGACCAATTAATGTGGATCGCAGGTCCGCCAAGGAGGCGAGCAGGGAGGCGATGATGGGTAATGCGATGATCAATGCCTTGATTGCTGCCGGGGTCATCTTCGCGATCGGCTACGGCTGGATCAGCCATCTCCAGAACCGGGGCCGGCGCTCGCGGGCAGCGGCCGGAACGGATGGCGGCACCGGCGGCGGTGACAGCTATTCGGGATCGAGCGACGGTTTCTCGCTGGGGAGCTGGTTTTCCAGCGACAGCGCGGCGGGCCCGAGCGACAGCGGCAGCTGCTCGAGCAGCGATAGCGGCAGCAGCGGCGGGGATTGCGGAGGCGGCGGCGATGGAGGTGGAGGCGGTGGCGGTGACTGATCTTGATCCACCGCAATACCGTATTTTAGAGCCGTTCTAGGCTGTTTCCGGGCTAGTTTGGAATAGCTTCAAATACCGGTTTTTCCCTTTGCATCCGGACGGCCCGTTAAATATCGATGATGACGCATCACCGAAGGGCCTATCGCTTCCATGATCGTTTGTTCCTGTAACGTGCTGAGCGATGACGACATCCGCGCCGCCGTCGCCGAATCCGACGATGCGGTGCGTCATGCCAAGCAGGTCTATGGATGCCTCGGCTGTAGTGCCGAATGCGGCCGCTGCGCGCGGACGATCAAGACCATCATCGACGAAGCGCTCGGCCCCTGCGCCAAGTCCTGCTGCTCGGGCTGCCCGCACAGCAACACGGTGGCCGCCAATGACGAGCCGGCCGAGTTCGCCCTAGCTGCCTGCTGAAAACTTCCACAATCCCCGCTGAGCTTTTCCCCGGCTGCGTCCCTGCAGCCGGTTGCCCTCATCCTTAAACTGACTTAGAAGCATTCTAAATTCGGTTTAGGGCCGATTTGGACTGCAAGAGCTGGAGTGAACCATGCAGGGCGACGCAAAAGTCATCGACTATCTCAACAAGGCGCTGCGTCACGAGCTGACTGCGATCAACCAGTACTGGCTGCACTACCGCTTCCTCGACAATTGGGGCCTCCTCGACATGGCCAAGGTCTGGCGCAAGGAGTCCATCGAGGAGATGGAGCACGCCGACAAGCTCACCGCGCGCATCCTGTTCTTCGACGGCTTCCCGAACATGCAGGTCCTCGATCCCCTGCGCATCGGCCAGAACGTCAAGGAGATCATCGAGTGCGATCTCGCCGCCGAGATGAGCGCGCGGGCGCTGTACCAGGAAGCGGCGACCTACTGCCACGGCGTCAAGGACTACGTCACACGCGACCTGTTCGAGAAGCTGATGAGCGACGAGGAGCACCACATCGACTTCCTCGAGACCCAGCTCGACCTGATCGGCCGCATCGGCCTCGAGCTCTACACCCAGAAGCACGTCGGCGGGCTCGAGGGCGAGGGGCATTAAGCTCCACGCGTCCCTCTCCATTTGTCATGGCCGGGCTTGTCCCGGCCATCTACGTTTGCCGCACGACGAAGACGCGGATGCCCGGGTCGAGCCCGGGCATGACGGTCTGATTGAGCCGGGAACGGCCCCTACAACTGCGTCTTGTAGCGCGCTTCCACGATCTCCTGGCTCTCCGGTTCGCCGAGGCCCGTCTGGTCGTGAATGACCTCGCCGATGCTCGGCATCACCGAGCGCTGCACCTTCTCCGGCGACCACAGCTTTGAGCGCATCAGCGCCTTGCCGCAGTGGAAATAGACTTCGCTGACGGCGACGTTCAGCACCGCTCGCGGCAGCTTGCCGAATTCCTCCATCGACGCCAGCAGATCCGGATCGGCCGACAGCGTGCCGCGGCCGCCGACGCGCAGCGTCTCGTCGATTCCAGGCACGAAGAACAACAGGTGCACGAAACCCGAGCCTTCGACGACGTTGCGAAAACTGTCGATCCGGTTGTTGCCCGAGCGGTCGGGCATCAGCAGCTGGTTGGGCCCGGCGACGTGGACGAAGCCGATGCCGCCGCCGCGCGGCGAGGCATCGACGCTGCCGTCAGCGCCCGACGTCGCGAGCACGCAGAACGGCGACATCCCGATGAACTTCCTCGCATGCGCATCGATCGCGGGACGCGCCTTCGCGATCACGCGCGGGCTCGGCTTTGCATAGATGGTGGCGAGGTCCTCGGCGCAAAGATCGGTCAACGGTGTACCTCCACATCAGCTTGGCTTCAAACTAGCCGATCAGGCCGCGTCCAGCCAACGAAATCACCAAGAGGCCTTAGACCGCATCCGCCGGCACGAAGCAGCTGATGATGATAGCGCCGCGGTGACGGACGTACCACACCACGGCTTGTCCAACCGGATTGCCGCGATCGCGGATGATGGCACGCTCGGGCACCTCCATCCAATGTCCTTCGATTGGTACCCAATAGGCGCCGCCGCGTACATCGTAGTCAGTGCGATGGCCATCCGAGATGTCGCAGCACGGCACGCCATTCGGCGCAATCACGCTCTTGAACCAGGCGCGGATATCGGGCGGGACATGGTCATACTGGCCGTTGTCGAATGCGAATGCTGCGCTCGTCAGCGCCATCGTCGCGGCCAGCCAAACGCACGGCGCGAGCCTGTGCATGCGATCCTCCGTCGCGTTCGATTCGTATCGTTGATGCGATTAAGCCCGAGCTGTCAGCGCATTGCATGCTCAAATAATATGCGGCGCGCGAGGGCGCCGCACATGACGCGTTGCGATATGACCTTCGCTATCGCGTCTCGAGCGATGCGAGCAGCGATTTCGGCGCGACATTGCGCCAGGCCATCACGAGCGCGCTTCGCAGCGTCACCGGATCGATCTTCGCCAGCTTCACATTCGTGCTGCCGCTCTTGCTCCAGGCGCCGGGCACCGGACGAAACATCTCCGGTTCGGCGTCGACGAGCACGGCCTGCTGGTCCGGCGTGAGCTTCACCATGCCCCATGTGTCGTCGGGGTAGCCCAGAGTCGCGAACACGCGCTTGCCGGCGCGGAAGTCGGCATGGCCGTGATGTGCGCCCTCGATGACGCCGGGCAGCGCGAGTGCAGCCTTGCGAAAGCGAGCCTTCGACATACTGTCCAGCTGCTCGTCTCACATCGTCCGCTGCGGCGCGGTTTGCAGCAATTGCCTGATCTGCTCGACGTAGAACTGCGCATTGCCTGTGGTGCCGTGGCCGCGCGTCTCGGTGCTTGCGGGAATGAGATACAGCTTGCCGTTCTTGACTCGCTTCATCGCAGCGTCCGTGATGCCGGTCTCGGGCGGGTTGCGTTCGTCATCGGCGGAGTTGATCAGCAGCAGCGAGGCCTCGATTGCCTCCAGCTTCTCGCCGGCATTGTAGTCGTGCGAGGCTTCCCACTGATAGACGAAGTCGTTGGCATCCGCCGTGATCGGCGTCGCAAGGCGGTCGTCGACGATCTTGTCGGCCTTGGCCGCGGTCGGCGCCTGTTGCTGATAGGCGAGCGTGCCGCCGATGCTGGCGATGCCGTAGGCGGTGATGGCGTATTTCATCATGCGCGGCTGGCTGGTGTAGTTGCCGCCGTCATAGTCGGGATCGTTGCGGATGGTGTCGAGCATGATCCGCCGCATCATCCAGTTGCGCGAGGCCATCTCGGTCGGCTGCGAGGCCATCGGGATCAGCGCGTCCATCGCCTTCGGATATTTCTCGCCCCACAGCCAGGTGTGCATGCCGCCCATCGAATTGCCGATGACGAGCCGCAGATGCTTGACGCCGAGGCCTTCCGTCACCAGGCGATACTGCGCCTCGACCATGTCGTCGTAGTCGTATTTTGGAAAGCTCGTCTTCATGCCGTCGGACGGCTTCGACGATTTGCCGTGGCCGATGCCATCGGGAATGATGATGTAGTATTTGGCGGCGTCGAGCGGCTGGCCCGGGCCGAACAG
This sequence comes from Bradyrhizobium sp. CB2312, assembly GCF_029714425.1. NCBI lineage: Bacteria > Pseudomonadati > Pseudomonadota > Alphaproteobacteria > Hyphomicrobiales > Nitrobacteraceae > Bradyrhizobium > Bradyrhizobium sp. CB2312. The sequence goes on from NZ_CP121668.1 coordinate 2,266,533, forward strand.
CTTGCCGGCGAAAGCAGGCGTCAGCATGCTCGCCGCTGATCCGCCCGAGCCGTGCAGCACCAGCACCGGCTGACCGCCGGGCTCGCCGACGGTGGTGTAGTGCAGCTTGAGCTCGGCCATAACTTCGCCGGTGTGGAACTTGAAATCCTTGGCGATCCAGTCGCCCTGCTTCGGCGGCGGATAATCGGCGGCCATGACTGATGTTGAAATGGACAGCAGAATGGCCGACAGCGCGGCCCAAGAGGTCCTCATGTTTCTCTCCCCGTTGCGGCTCGTCAACGCGGCCGCGTTGCGGCGGAACTTAGCAGAACTGCACTTGAGGATGTAGGATTTCGTCTGCGCCGATCGTCCTTATGGAAACCCTCCGGGAGAGACTGCATGTGCCGCAACATCAAGACGCTGTTCAATTTCGAGCCGCCGGCGACGGAGGACGAGATCCAGGCCAGCGCGCTCCAATTCGTGCGCAAATTGTCCGGCTTCAACAAGCCGTCGCTGGCCAATGAGGAGGTGTTCGAGCGCGCGGTGGCGGAGGTCTCGGAAGCCGCGCGAAAACTCCTGATCTCGCTGCATACCCATGCGCCGGCGCGCGACCGCGAGGTCGAGGCGGAAAAGGCGAGGGAGCGCTCGCGGCTGCGGTTCGGCTAAGTCGTTCCGTGATCCGGCTCACGGTAGGAGCCGTTCCAAGCTGCGAGGATGTCGGCCGGGGTTTTGACAGCCCGGAGCACGATCATGAGCCGCCCCCTTCTTCCGCTGAAAGCAGGTGCCATCATCTTCACGCTGCTGTGGACCGCGTGGATGATGTGGTGGAGCGGCTCGTTCTCGAGCGCGGACGTCGTCATCCTCGCTTTATGCGGCGCGGCGGTCGGCTATCTCTGGTACCGGGCCATGCGCTGGCAGTTCGAGCGCATGGGCATGCTGTCGCGACGTGAGGACGGGACGGACTAGATTCGTCCGCCAGTCCTAGTGGCCGTGCTTCTTCTTTTTCTTCTTTTTCTTGTGATCGTTATCATCATCATCATCGTCGTCGTCCTCGCCGTGCGTCTCGTCAGTCTCCTGCACGGCGGCTTCCAGCGCAGCGCGCTCGGCTGCTTCCTGCGCTTCCCGCTCGGCGGCTTCGCGCTCGCGCTGGCGGCGGCGCTCGTCCCAGGCATCGAACAACTGCTCCAGCCAGGGCAGCACCTGCTCGATCGACGGCAATTGGCCGGGCGGTCCGGCCTCTCCGCGCGGGCCCTGCGGCCCTGCCGCTCCTTGCGGCCCGACCGGCCCCCGCGCACCGGCTTCGCCGGCCTTGCCTGGCAGGCCGGGCTTGCCCTGCGGTCCGGCCTTTCCGGCCAGGCCGGGCTTGCCCTGAGGCCCCGGCTTGCCGCGCGCGCCGTCCGGCCCCCGCTTGCCCGGATGACCCTGCGGCCCCGGCCGTCCTGGTTCGCCCTGCCGGCCCTGAGGCCCCTGTCGTCCTTGCCGGCCCTGTTCGTCTGCCACGCCACTGCTCCCCTCTGCGGAAGCAAGCTACTTAGCGGCGTTTGACGACAGCAGCAATTCTGCCCACCCCTTGCAGCGGGCTTGATCAACATCAATCAGCGCCATGGAGCGCCGTGCCATTGAACGGCACGCGGCCACACGCTCGCGAGGAGCAACCGATGCGCGCAGCCTGGACAATCTTCTGCCTGTCTACAGTCACCTTTGCGGCAGCGCTTGGCCTTGCCTATCTGCTGGTGCCCGACGTCGTGCCGATCGCCTTTGCCGATGAGCCGCAATCGTCATGGGCCGTGATGACGGCTTTCGTGCTCCGCGCCATCGAGCTGATCGCGGCCGCGGTCGCCGTCATCGCGCTTGCGATTCTCGGCGGCGGGATGATCCGCCTCGCATGGTCACGCGCGCACTAATCGTGATACGCGGGCACCTCGATGCCGGACGCCGCATAGATCCTGATCTTGTTGCGCAGCGTGCGCACCGACAGGCCGAGCACACGCGCTGCGCGCGTGCGATTGCCGTCGCAGCGCGCGAGAGTCTGAAGCACGAGCTCGCGCTCGACCTCGTCGACGGTCGCGCCGATCAGCAGCGGAACGATCTGGTTCGGAGCCAGGAATTGGGCGTCCTGCGGCGCCGCGACATGTACAGTGGTCATCAACACACCCCGATCAACGCCCGCTTCCTTCGCTGGAAGCGGATCGAGAACAAACGACCCCCAAGCCGTAGAACCACGGTGGGCGGGTTTGGTTAATGAAAGGTTAACCAAACCCGATCGCACCAGATGACCTCAGGAATGCCGCGATGCGGCCGCGATTGGCACGAGATGCATAGCGATGCGGGACGATCGCGCGCGACCCGCTCACTGTCATGCCCGCGAAGGCCGGGAATCCAGTATTCCGAGACGCCTGACGTCCGACGAGGGGCCGCTCACACCGTCCGATAGCCGCCATCCACCATCACGATCGTGCCGGTGACGTAGGCCGACAGATCCGAGGCGAGGAAGATCGCGGGTCCCACGATATCCTCGGGCTTGCCGGTGCGCGCCAGCGGGGTGTGATCGATGAAGGCCTGCACCAACGCCGGATTGGTCGCGCGCACCTGGGCGTTGATGTTGGTCTCGATAAAGCCGGGGCCGATCGCGTTGACGCGCACGCCTTCCTTGCCGAGCTCGACCGCAAGCGCCTTGGTGAAGCCGAGCACGCCATGCTTAGAGGTCGTGTACGCCGCCGAGCTCGGCGTGCGCAGATGCACGAAGGACTGGATCGAGCCGATATTGACGATGCGGCCTTTGCTCGCGCGCAGAGGTGCGAGGAAGGCCTGCGTCATGTTGAAGACGCCGTTGAGGTTGAGCGAGATGATGTCGTTCCAATCCTTCGCCACCGTCTCCGTCTCGGCGGTGAAGGCGTTGCGGCGGGTGATGCCGGCATTGTTGACGAGGATCGAAACCTGTCCGACCTTGTCCGCCACTTGCTTGGCCAGCGCAAAGCAGTCCTCGCGCCGGGTCACGTCGAGCGCAAAGCTCTCGGCCTTGCCGCCGGCCTTGCGGATCTCCTGGGCGGCTTCCGCGACCGTGTCGGCGTTGACGTCGAGCAGGACCACCTGCGCGCCCTCGCGGGCATAGCCGGCCGCGATCGCCCGGCCGATGCCGGAGCCGGCGCCGGTGACGACGGCGATGTGGTTTGCGAGCAATGCCATGACAATTTCCTCCCGATTTCTTTTCGAAGTTTCACGAAAGGCTAACTCGAAATTAAGGGGTCGGAAACGGCGGCCTTGGCATACTGATCTCGATTGCTAAACGTTGCGCGCATGATGGAACGGCTGGACTCCTGGAAACTCGCTCTCGAACGCCTGCGCTCGGCCCCGTCGGCCGACTTCGCCGAGGCGGGCCGGCTCGTCGCCGAGATCGCGCGGATGAGCACCGAACCGATGCTGCGGCAGGCCGCCGAGCAGGCGCTTCCGGTGCTGCGCCAGGCCGTGGACAATGACGATCACAGCGTCACGCTGGCGGCACAGCGCCGCCTCGCTGTGGTCCTCGACGTCATCCATGATCTCGCCGCGCCGCGCTTCGGCCGCCGCAACGCCGCGCCGAAGAAACTCTCCAGCGAGGACCGGGCCCGCAAGATGCTCGGCCTGCCGCTCGCCGTGCAGCTCACCTGCGAGGACATCAACCAGGCCTATCGCCGCGCTGCCAAGGGCATGCATCCCGACCAGGGCGGCAGCACCGAGGCCTTCATCGACCTCGCCGCCGCGCGCGACATCCTGATCCATCCCGGCGCGCACAAGGACGCGTGAGATCGAGATCTCGTAGGGTGGGCAAAGGCGCATCGCGCCGTGCCCACGGTTTTCTTCATGATGGACGGAATGGTGGGCAGGCTTGCGCTTTGCCCACCCTACGGCAGTTGCGCGTGCGGCCGCCTCAGCTCTTGTTCACGCAGCTCGGATAGGGCGCGGCTTCCCCTGCAACGATCGGGCAGAGGGCGATCGGGCGGAGATCGCTCAGGCGCGTTTGCCAGCGTTCGTCCCTGACCGGCGGCTCGTCGGTCTCGGGACCGCGCTCGGCCCATTGGATGGTGTAATAATAATCGCTCGTGCCTTTCAGCGTGATCAGCAGCGCGGTCTCGCTGTGGCGGGTCGGGCCGCTGTCGATGCGGCCGCAGCCGATCACGGCAGCGAAAGCCTCGAAGCCGCCGAATGTCATGGCGCCGAGCGGCTGCGCCGCAAAGCTGTCGGGGCAGGCGGATTTGAAGCCGCCGGCGATCGTGGCGGCGAATGCTTCGGGGGAGTGACCCGGCGTCAGCGTCATGCCTTTCTCGCCTGTCACCGTGATCATCTGCGTCCAGCGCTCGGCCGTCTCGCCCTTGAGCACGGCTTCGCGGATGTAGTGACCGCCCTTGGTGTTCTCGAACACCACGGTGAATTGCGAGGGCATCGCGAAGCTGACGAGCTGGCCGAAGATCGGCGAGATCACGCGGAAGGATTGCGGTGCCTGCGCTTGCGCCGCCACCGCGAGCAGGAGCGAAGCGGCGAGAACCGTTGCTGTCGTCGTCGGGCGCATCGTTCTGCTCCGAAAGCCGAAGGATAGAAACGCGAGCGGGCAAGGATGCTAGCATCGCATCCTTGCCCGACCCTTGTCGTCCGCCAATAGAATCTTACCAGGTGCAGTGACCGGCCTTGAGCGCATGGTCCTTCAGCATCAGCGCGTCGACGAAGGTCGGCACGGTCTCGCTGGCGCGGTGATAGCCGGCCGGCCACGGCGTGGTCGGGATGCTCTCGTCCCAGATCTGGCAGAAGCCGGTGTCCTGCCAGCGGATCAGGTGATAGCTGGCTTCGGCAGGGCTCGCGGCGACGAAGGCCGTGACGGCAAGACCCGCGGCAGCGCACAGCATGGAAATACGACGCATGATAGCTCCTCAAATGAAAGATGTGATGCGCCTCCCGACAATGACGGGAGGAGGTGGCGCGGGACGCTTTCAGGCAGGCGCCCCGGACAAGATGTGAGTAGTTCCATTCGCGCGGTAGGTTCAAAGCGTGCGCGCGGGAAACGCCTGATCTCGCCCGAAAAAGCGAGGGCGCCGGCAAAGCAAAAGGGCGGACCGCTTGCCGCGATCCGCCCTTCCGAACGCGATCTGTCGCGTGAGGCCTACAGCGTGCAGCGGCGCTCCCCGCGCAGCTTGATCTGGAGATCGGAGGCCTCGGTGAAAGTCGGGAGCGGCTTGCTGACGACCTTGTAGGTCGAGGCCCCAAACTGGAACGGCTTGTACTTCAGGTCCTCGTTCCAGACCTGGCAGATGCCGGTGTTGTCCCAGCGGATCACGTAATAGCCGACCTTCGCCGACGCAGGCACGGCAAACACGGAACTAGCGATGCCGGCAACGGCACAGAGGGCGAGAACGCGACGCATGAAGTATCTCCTTGTGGGGAAGGGTGAGCGGAAAGTTCGTGCGGTAAAAGCAGGTCCTTTGCAAGCCGGGGAGAGCGGCCGTTCACGGACATGTCAGACGCAGCGGCGCACTTGGTTCGGCCGCGTACCCGCCAAGCCACACGCGCTTAGGCCCGGCTCACTTCGCCAGCGAAGCCACCGCCTCGATCTCGATCAGCATCTTCGGATCGGGCAGGGCGTGCACCACGCAGGTGGTGCGCGCCGGGTAGGGCGGCGGGCCGAAGCTGCCTGCATAGAGCGCATTCATCGCGGCGACATCGGAAGCGCGGGTCAGTAGCACGTTGACCTTGACGAGGTCGCGGAACGTCGCGCCGGCCTCGTCGAGCACGCGGCGGATGTTGATGACGACGTTGGCGAACTGCGCATCGAAGCCCTCGGGCAGCGCGCCGTGGGCATCGAAGCCGGGAATGCCGGAGACGAACAGGAGGTCACCGACGCGCGTCGCAAACGACAGCGGCGGCGCCTTGACGTGCGGCGGGGGCGCGAAATGCTGGATCGGCATGGGTCACCTCGGGGACATGTGGGCGCATGAGCGTAGCGGCATGCGGGAGAGTTGCAATCGGCATTGGGCGAGGGGGCAAAAACAAAATTCGAAAACAACCCCATGCACAGTAGAAAAGACGAGGTTTGTCAGTTGGTTCGGAAATACAGAAGTAAAAGTTGACGCGTCGGGCAAAACACTGGCAGAATGGCATGATCGCGGCGGCCTCGGTGGGTGTGGTTCGCCTCTCCCCGCGTGCGGGGAGAGGCCGGAATTTGCGGAGCAAATTCCGGGTGAGGGGGAATCTCCGCGAGTCCAACTGTCACCGTTTATGCGGAAGCGGCCCCTCACCCCAACCCTCTCCCCGTAAGAACGGGGCGAGGGAGCAGACCGTGCAAGCGGAAACAACATCGTTCCAACGCGCCCACCCCGATCATGTTGCCGCCGCGATCGATCGGATAGATTCGTCGCGTCTGATTCGCTTTCCCCCTTGAAAAATAGTCCCCGGAGATTCTGCATGAAGATCGCATCCACCTTCCGCGCCGCGCTGGTCGCCATTGCCGCGCTTGCCGGCCTCTCGACCGCCGCACGGGCCGACGGCGGCACCGTGGTGCTGACGATCTACAAGGCGGGCTGGATCATCGGCGGCTCGGGCGGCTCCGGCGTGCTCAACTTCCGCGGCCGTGCCTATTCGCTCTCGACCGGCGGGCTCGATTACGGCCTCGTCTTCGGCGGCTCCAAGACCGTGCTGCGCGGCCGCGTCTCCAACATCAACCGCCCCTCCGACGTCGCCGGCGTCTATGGCGCTGCCGGCGCCGGCCTCGCCGTCGGCCGCGGCGCCCGCGCCATCGTGTTGACCAACCAGAAGGGCGCGGTGCTGGAGCTGACCGGCACGCAAGTCGGCCTGATGGCGAATGCGGATCTCAGCGGGCTCGCGATCACGATGCGGTAGGCGACGGTGCCGTAGGGTGGGCAAAGGCGCGCAAGCGCCGTGCCCACCATCGACGTTAGCGACACACGAAAAAGTTGGTGGGCACGCTTCGCTTTGCCCACCCTACGAGACCGCCGATTAGGCCGACACCATCGCATGAATCCGCTCGCAATGCGCGACGAGATTTTGGTGCGCATCGACGAACGCCTTCAGCGGCGTCGGGATCGGGACGTAATAGATGTTGGCGACAAAGCCGTAGATGCCGGCATCGACGCTGGTCGGCGCTGCGCCGTGCACGAAACCGTTCGCGGGCACGATCTCGGCCAGCACCTGCAGATCGGCGAGGCCCCGCGCGTAAGCCTGTTCGGGCGTGTAGCGGCCGATGCCCTGGAAATGATAGCGCTGCGCGTTATACGCCTTGGCCTTCTCGAACCCTTCCGCATTGATCTGCGGATGCTGCGCGATGAAGCCGTCGCGGAATGCCGGATAGAAGCGCTCGTCCTTCCAGCGCGAGTACGACATCACCCAGTAGAGATCATCCAGCATGCGCGTGACGAGGTGATTGGTTCGTCGCTGCTCCGCTGACAGCGCCGCATCGATGGTCAGGCGATATTTCGCGATCGCATGCGCGATGATGGTCTCGCTGTCGCCGATGGTCTCGCCGTCGTCGACGATATAGGGCAACTGTCCGCGCGGCGCCGCGGAGGCGTCGAAGATGTGCTTGTGCACGAAGGGCACGCCCGCGAGCTTGAGGAAGGCGTAGACCTTGAGGCCGTAGCCGTTGTTGTCGGCGACGCCGAACAGTTCTGGATAGGAGTAAAGGGTCAGCATGCGGCGGCTCCCCTGTGATGGCGGGCCAGCATGCAGGGGAGCGGGCACGGAGGCAATGGGGAGCGCAGCTCTCGTAGGGTGGGTTACGAACGCGACGCCGCGGTGAACACCGCCAGCTGCGCATCGAACGCGCGTCGGAACGCCGGCCGCGCTTCACCGCGGGCGACATAGGCGGCGATGTCAGGATATTCCTCCAGCAGCCCCGATGTGTTGAGCCGGCGCAGCGCGGTCACCATCATGAGATCGCCGGCGCTGAAGGCGCCGTCGAGCCACTCTGCGCCGCCGAGACGGCGGGACAGTTCGCCGAGCCTGACACGGACGCGATCCCTGAGCATGGGCAGGCGCGCCTCGTACCAGCTCTTGTCGCGCTCGAACAGCATCGCCATGCCGAGCTCGACGATCGGCGGCTCCATCGTGTTCAGCGCGGCAAACATCCATGCGATCGCGCGCGCCCGCGCATTCGGCTCGACCGGCAGCAGCCCGGCATGGTGCTCGGCGATGTGCAGCACGATCGCGCCGGACTCGAACAGCGCGAGATCGCCGTCCTCATAAGTCGGAATCTGCCCGAACGGATGCCGCGCAAGGTGCGCGGGCTCTTTCATCTGCTCGAACGAAACCAGGCGGACGTCGTAGGGCTGCTGGATTTCCTCCAGCGCCCAGCGCACCCGCATGTCGCGCGCCTGTCCCCGGCCGCGGTCGGGCGAGTTTTCGAAGGCGGTGATGGTGGGAGGCATTGGCGGTCTCCGGGGTGATCGTCAGGTCCAGAGGACGAGCGAGCGGGGCGGTTTCCGACAGGCTATCCGATTTTCCGCGTAGGATGGGTAGAGCGCAGCGAAACCCATCGTCCGCTTCCATTGAACCGCCGCGCCTGCCGTTTCGCTCGGATTGATGGGTTTCGCTGCGCTCTACCCATCCTACGGCCGCTCGAAAAAATTCCGCTTCTCCATGTCGGGACGCCGCTCCCTGCCGCGTCCTTGGGATGCCCCGCGCCCCCGCGCTGAAAGGAGCCCCGCTCATGACCTCCATCACGCCGTTCCTCTGGTTCGACAACAACGTCCCCGAGGCCGTAGCGTTCTACAAATCGGTGTTTCCCAACGCAAAAGTCGAGACCGTCAGCGACTTCATGGCGGTGTTCGAGCTCGAAGGCCAGCGCTTCCACGCGCTCAACGGCGGGCCGCGATACCGCTTCAACGAGGCGGTGTCGTTCTTCATCAGCGTGGAGACGCAAGGCGAGGTGGATTACTTTTGGGAAGCGCTCACCGCGGGCGGCGGCGAGGAGTCGCGGTGCGGCTGGCTCAAGGACAAGTTCGGCCTGTCCTGGCAGGTGATCCCGACCGCGCTCGGCCGCTATCTCGGCGATCCCGACCGCACCAAGGCAAACCGCGTCATGCAGGCCATGATGGGGATGCGGAAGATCGTGATCGCGGAGCTGGACAAGGCGTATGCGGGGTGAGCCCCGCTGCCGTAGGGTGGGCAAAAGCGCGTCCTTCGCGCGCCGTGCCCACGTGCTGCCGGGACTCACGAAGAAATCGTGGGCACGGCGCTGACGCGCCTTTGCCCACCCTACGGAGCTACGCACTGATCCACGCCGCCAGCTCCCGCCACGGCTCGATCGTCCAATGGCCCGACGCCGCACCAGACGGCGACGGCAGCACAAATATCTCCGGCAGGCTTGCATCGCGCACCTGCCGCCCCAGCGCAATCGCAGCTGACGGCCTGCCATAGAACAAGCTCGCCGCCTTCTTGCTCGTGAACGCAATCGTCTTCGGCCGGTACTTCTCCATCTTCGCCCTGAACTCCGGCACGTCGATCGTCTCAGCCGCGATCTGGTGATCCATCCCGGCCCCCGTCTTGGAGAGATCGGTGAAGCCGATCCCGAGCTCGATCAGCGCTGCGAACTCGCCCGGCTGATAGCGCCGCGGCGTGATCCCGGCCTCATGGATCGCCCGCCAGAAGCGGTTGCCGGGATGGGCGTAGTAGTGCCCGAGCTCAGCCGAGCGCGTCGAGGCAGCGGTGCCGACGAAGACGAGGCGGAGGTTGGGGCGGAGCTGGTCGGGGAGGCGGTGGGGGGTGGGAACGGGCAAATCGACCAACTCTGGGGTTGTAGCCCGCATGAGCGTCAGCGACATGCGGGGCCGCTGTCAATCCCGGATGTCGCTTCGCTCATCCGGGCTACGGGCTGCGCTCTGCCAGCCTCTTGATCCATTCGCCGTTTAGGCCATGGAGCGCACCTTCAATTGGCCAGCCAGGAGACGTTTCGATCAAGTGAAGCAACGACCAAGCAAGGCCGAAACAGTCATCTGGCCCAAACAGTCGCACCAAAGCCCTTGCCTCATCATCCGTAATCGGTGTTTGCACTTCGCCGAGCAAAGTCTCCAGCTCCCGCAGTACCGACGCGGTGGCAGCGCTCGAACTCGGCAACGGGCCGATTTGAGTAAGGCGCTTAACGGCTGGCTGCACTATTGCGTTCTCCCATCATCGTCTCATCGAATTAGTAATGGCTCAGCGATGGTGCTCAACAAGATTTCAAAGCTTCGTTGCGATGGTGACGTTGGTCTTCGCTCAAATTCGTAAGCTGTGTAGGTGGATACTACTCATAAAGAAGCCGAGCTTTCGCCCGGCTTCTCGTTTCTTATAGACGCTCGAGTAAGCCCGCGCATAACGAGCAGAGAGATTACAGCACCCGATTACTCTCCTTCACCTTCTCCGCGTCCAGATACACGCTGCTCCCCATCTCCTTGAACTTCGCGCTCATCTTCGCCATGCCGTCCTCGGCGGTGCCGCTGATCGACATGCCCACGCTGTTCGGATCATTCAGCGTCGCCGCATAATCCCGCACGTCCTGCGTGATCTTCATCGAGCAGAATTTTGGTCCGCACATCGAGCAGAAATGGGCGACCTTGTGGGCTTCCTTCGGCAGCGTCTCGTCGTGGAAGTTTTTCGCAGTGTCGGGATCGAGGCCGAGGTTGAACTGGTCGGTCCAGCGGAATTCGAACCGCGCGCGGGAGAGGGCGTCGTCGCGCAGTTGCGCGGCGGGGTGGCCCTTGGCGAGATCGCTCGCGTGGGCGGCGATCTTGTAGGTGATGACGCCGGTCTTGACGTCGTTACGATCGGGCAGGCCGAGATGCTCCTTCGGCGTGACGTAGCAGAGCATGGCGCAGCCGAACCAGCCGATCATGGCCGCGCCGATGCCTGAGGTGATGTGATCATAGCCCGGCGCGATGTCTGTGGTCAGCGGTCCAAGCGTGTAGAACGGCGCCTCGCCGCACTCCTTGAGCTGCTTGTCCATGTTGATCTTGATCTTGTGCATCGGCACGTGGCCGGGGCCCTCGATCATGACCTGGCAGCCCTTGTCCCACGCGATCTTGGTCAGCTCGCCGAGCGTTTCGAGCTCGGCAAACTGCGCGCGGTCGTTGGCATCCGCGATCGAGCCCGGACGCAGGCCGTCGCCGAGCGAGAACGAGACGTCGTACTTGCGCATGAGATCGCAGATCTCGTCGAAATGCGTGTAGAGGAAGCTTTCCTTGTGATGCGCGAGGCACCACTTCGCCATGATCGAACCGCCGCGGGAGACGATGCCGGTGACGCGGTTGGCAGTGAGGTGGATGTATTGCAGGCGCACGCCGGCATGGATGGTGAAGTAGTCGACGCCCTGCTCGCACTGCTCGATCAGGGTGTCCTTGTAGAGCTCCCAGGTGAGCGCCACCGGGTCGCCGTTGCACTTCTCCAGCGCCTGGTAGATCGGCACGGTGCCGATCGGCACCGGCGAGTTGCGCAAAATCCATTCGCGCGTGGTGTGGATGTTGCGGCCCGTCGAGAGGTCCATCACGGTGTCGGCGCCCCAGCGGATCGCCCACACCATCTTCTCGACCTCTTCCTCGACCGACGAGGTCACGGCCGAGTTGCCGATATTGGCGTTGATCTTGGTGAGGAAGTTGCGGCCGATGATCATCGGCTCGAGCTCGGAGTGATTGATGTTGGAGGGGATGATGGCGCGGCCGCGCGCGATCTCGTCGCGCACGAACTCCGGCGTGATGAAGGCGGGCACCGCGGCGCCAAAGCTCTCGCCGTCGGCGAGCGCTGCCTCCGCGCGCTCGAGCTGCTGCTTGCGGCCGAGGTTCTCGCGCGCCGCGACGTAGATCATCTCCTTGGTGACGATGCCGGCGCGGGCGAATTCGAGCTGTGTGATCTTGTGGCCGTCGAGGCCGCGCAGCGGCTTGTGATAGGCCGAGAAGGCGCGCGCGGCCTTGTCGGTGGAGACGCTGCCATTGTCCTCCGGCTTGATCTGGCGGCCCTCATATTCCTCGACGCCGCCGCGCTCCAGCACCCACTGCTTGCGGTTGCGCGCAAGGCCGGCGTTGACGTCGATGGTGACGGACGGGTCGGTGTAGGGGCCCGAGGTGTCGTAGACCGGAAGGTTCGGCTCGCCCGCGCCTTCGGAGAGGATGATCTCGCGCAAGGGCACGCGGATGTCCGGTGCGGCATCGGGCGAGGCGAAGATCTTCCGCGAGGAAGGAAGGGGGCCGGTGGTGACGGCGGGGATGGTCTTGTCGGGGTTGGAGCGGATGTTCATGGGATCCTCCTTAATTCAGTTCGTTGGCGTCGCTGCGCGAGCGACAAATTCCGCTGTCATCCCCGCGAAAGCGGGGATCCAGTATTCCGAGGCGGTGCGGCTAGAGTCGAGAGGCCGCGGCGTACTGGATCGCCCGGTCAAGCCGGGCGATGACAGTTGAGGGTGTGGAGCGGGCGTGCGCATCATGCCGCCTCCTTCTGGCCGAGCCACTGCCGCACGCGCGCGTCCGGGTCGGCGTTCTGGGTGACGTCGGACACCACGGCGATGGAATCCGCGCCGGCGGCAAAGATCTCCGCGGCGTGCTCGAACTTGATGCCGCCGATTGCGACAAGCGGGATGTTGCCGATGCGCTTCTTCCATTCCGTGATTTTTGGAATGCCCTGCGGCTCGAAGCGCATCGATTTGAGTGTGGTGAAGAAGATCGGGCCGAGCGCGACGCAATCGGGCTTGGCTTCGAGCGCGATCGCAAGCTCGGCGTCGTCATGAGTGGAGATTCCGAGCGACAGGCCCGCCTCGCGGATCGCCTTGAGGTCGGCATCCGCCAGATCCTCCTGGCCGAGATGCAGGTATTTTGCGCCGGCGACGATTGCCGCGCGCCAGTAATCGTTCACGACCAGCTTGGCCTGCGTGCCCTCAGTGATCGCCAGGGCGTCGGTGACGATCTGGAGCGCCTCGGCATCGTTCAGCTCTTTCGCGCGCAGCTGGATGGTGCCGACGCCGAGTTTTGTCAGCCGCTCGACCCATTTGAGGCTGTCGACGACGGGATAGAAGCGATCAGGATACGGCATGCCAGAACGGAGTCCCAACGACAGGGGTGGAGGGGGAGGCGAAGTCGCGGGCGTTCATCAGCCCGGCTTCAAAAGCGGTGCGGCCGGCATCACAGCCGAGGCGGAAGGCGTTCGCCATCGCGACGGGATCGGCGGCTTTTGCGATGGCGGTGTTGAGCAGCACGGCGTCATAGCCGAGCTCGAGCGCTGCGGCCGCATGCGAGGGCGCCCCTAAGCCGGCATCGACCACGAGCGTGATGTCGGGCAGGCGCTCGCGCAGCAGCTTGAGCGCATCGCGGTTGGTGATGCCCTTGGCGCTGCCGATCGGAGCGGCCCACGGCATCACGACCTTGCAGCCGGCATCGACCAGGCGGTTCGCGACCGAAAGGTCCTCGGTGCAATAGGGGAACACCTCGAAGCCGTCCTTGATCAGGATAGTCGCGGCTTCGACGAGGCCGACGACGTCGGGCTGCAGCGTGTCGTTGTCGGCGATCACCTCGAGCTTGATCCAGCTTGTGCCGAACAATTCACGCGCGAGCTTTGCCGTGGTCACCGCTTCGCGCACGCTGCGGCAGCCGGCGGTGTTCGGCAGCACTGTCACGTCGAGCTCGCGGATCAGCTTCCAGAATGCATCGCCAGTCTTGCCGCCGGCGGACTCGCGTCGCAGCGACACCGTGACGATGTTCGAGCCCGACGCGCGGATCGCCGCCTGCATGATCGCGGGCGAGGGATAGAGCGCGCTGCCGATGAGGAGGCGGGAAGAGAAGGATTTGCCGTAGAAGGTCACCATGGCTTGGGTGTCTCCCTAAATGCAGCTGTCATCCCCGCGAAGGCGGGGATCCAGTACGCCGCGGCAATGCGGCTAGAACCGTGATGCCGCGGCGTACTGGATCGCCCGGTCAAGCCGGGCGATGACAGCGGAGTGTGTGGTGGGCGCTTCATCCCCTCACCCTCCCTGCCGCGGCGTGATGATCTCGATCTCGTCGCCGGCATTGAGCGCGGTTTCGGCCCAGCGGCTCTTCGGCACGACGTCGTAGTTGAGCGCGATCGCGAAATGGGTGCCCTCATAGTCGAGCTCGGAGAGCAGCGCATCGACGCTGGCCGCGTTCACCTCGCGCTGCTCGCCGTTGACGATCACGCGCATTGCATCACCTCATTGTCGATCTGGCCGCGCTCGACGTAAGCGAGCGTCAGCTCGGCGAGCGCCGGCGCGATCAGGAAGCCGTGGCGGTAGAGCCCGTTGACGCTGATCTCTTCGCCGCGAATGCCGATGCGGGGGAGATTGTCGGGAAAGGCCGGGCGAAGCCCCGAGCCGAATTCGACGATGCGCGCTTCGCCGAAGGCGGGATGCACGGCATAGGCGGCGCCCAAGAGCTCCAGCGCGGAGCGGACGCTGACGCCGGTGTCCTCGGCCTCGATCGAGGTGGCGCCGAGCATGAACAGATTGTCCTCGCGCGGGATCACGTAGAGCGGCCAGCGCGGATGGATCAATCGCACGGGGCGCGCCAGCTGCACCTCGTCGGTCTCGATCAGGATCATCTCGCCTTTGACGCCACGCAGCTCCGGCTGTTCCTCGCGCGCGGCAAGGCCGCGGCAGTCGATCACGATGCCTTTAGGATCAAGGCTTGCGAGATCCTTGGCGCTGACGTCGCTGTCGAACTTGATGGTGCCGCCGGCAGCTTTGATCCGCGCGTGCAGCTTCGGGAGCACGCGGCGCGGCTCGACATGGCCCTCGGCCGGGAAGAACAGCGCATCGCGAAAACGGCCTTCCAGCGACGGCTCGAGCTCGGCGAGCGCGGCGGCGTCGAGCCGGCGGTGGCCCTCGGTCATGCGGGCAAAGCGCTCGAAATCGTTGCGCTCGCGCGGATGGGCGACGACGAGGGAGCCGTTGAAGGGGGTGTCGGGCAGCTCGCGCCGCCAGATGTCGAGGGAGCGCTGGCCGAGCCTGGAGATGATGGGTTCGGCGACCTCCGCCTCGCACCAGGGCGCCAGCATGCCGCCGGCCCAGTGGCTGGTGGATTCGGTCATCGCCGCGTCACCGCGCTCGTGTAAGGTCACGGCGTGGCCGGCCTGCGCGAACAATAGCGCCTGCCAGGCGCCGGCAATGCCTGCGCCGATAATGGATACCGGTGAATCCGATCGCTTGGTCGTCTGCAACATCCCTGTCCCTTCGCCGGCATGACCCGGATCAGGTTCAAAGGGTCACCGCGGTCCTGGGCAGTATTGCCCATTTAGCGGTATCTCAGCTCCTCCTCGGAGCACCCCTCGGAACGGCTCTAATGTATGCCAGTGGGAGCTGGTGTCAACGCGTTAGCCACAAGGCTGTCATTCCGGGGCGGTCCGCAGGACCGAACCTCAGGGGCGCAATTGCGCACCGGGGAATCTCGAGATTCCGGGTTCGACGCTGGCGCGTCGCCTCGGAATGACATGTGATTAGTGTGGAACCTGCGCCCGCGCGTTGCGGACGCCTTGCGCGAGCTTCCTGTGCGGCGCGGTGCCGAACATCGGCTGCGGGTTGCCGTTGGGCTCGAGCCACTCGTTGCTGGCCTGCTGCACCATCTCCTGACGCTGCCGCTTTGCAACGTAGTAATAGCCGCCCGCGAAATAACGCACGGCTCGCGCGTGGTCGCCATTGGCGGCGTGATAGGCGCCGGCGAGGTATTTCACCGCATAGGTGAGATTGGTGTTGGGATCGCGCAGGCCGGCGGCATCGCCGGTGTAGCCGAGCCCGCGGGCGGTCGCGAGCTTGATCTGCATCAGGCCGATGGTGCCGCCGCGGCCGACGAGGCCGGGCTGGTAGCGGCTTTCGCGCATGATGACGCGGTGCACGAGCGCCTCCGGTACGCCGTTGGCGCGCGCATGCATCGCGACCATCTCGGCATATTCGGCTTCGCCCGCGAATGCGGCTTGCGGCACCATGAATCCGGCCGCGAGCAGCGCGGCAATGCGTAAAATCTTCATGAGATATTCCTTGGGTCTAACAAGTGACCTGCACCCAGCGTGGTTAGGCCCCCGGAACGCGGCGATCATGTGACCAAACGCCGCCGCCGACGATTTTGCGGCGCCGAGCCGCCGTGATGACGCAAAGCTGGCCTAGGTGACGCGTGGGGCGAACGACCCCCGGCTCGCGACAGCACGCCTGTCTATTCGCATGGGCTAGCGAAAGCGAGTATGAAGACGCCTGCGAAGTGGGAGGGTGCCATGACAAAATCAAACAAGGCACATATCGGCGACGTTCCCAGACAGAACCCCTGTGCCCAGTGCGGCACGCCAATCCCCCAGCCGGACTGGATCGAGCCAGGCGAGGGGCGCGTCTCCTATCTCTGGAATTGCCACGCCTGCGGATATCGCTTCGAGGCGGTGGCGATCTTCGACGAGACGGCCATCGAGCATCCGCCGCTCGCGGCCTGAGGCGCATCGCTACGGATCGCATTGTCCTCACCTCTCCCCGCTTGAGAGAGGTGAAGGAAGTGTGCCCTAAGCCGCCAGCCGCGGCGCTTGCCAGATCGGCAATTGCATCCGCACGATCAGTCCGTGCGGCTCGCGGTCGTGCAGCGAGAGCTCGCCGCCATGGGCGATCGCGATCGCGCGCGCGATCGACAGGCCGAGGCCGAAGCCGGTGGAGTCGTCCATGGTGCGCGCGTCGTCGCCGCGCACGAACGGCTCCAGCATCTCCTGCTTGCGCGCGTCCGAAATGCCGGGGCCGTCATCTTCGACGTCGATGACGAGCGTGGTGGAGGATGCATCGAGGCGGATCGTGACCTCGGCGCCGAAGCGCACGGCGTTCTCGACCAGGTTGGTGACGCCGCGATGCAAATCGTCGGGCCGCGCGGCGGCGGTCGCGGACGCCGGGCCGTCATAGTGCACGACATGGCCCATGTCGCCGAACTGGTCGGCGATGAGCTGGAGCGTGCTGGCGATGTCGACCAGGGTCACCGCCTCGACCTTGCGGTCGTTGCGCAGGAGTGAGAGCACGGACTCCAGCATCGAACGCATCTGGTCGAGATCGATCAGCATGCGCTTGCGATTGGTTTCGTCCTCGATGAACTCGGCGCGCAGGCGCAGCCGCGTGATCGGCGTGCGCAGATCGTGGCTGATCGCGGCCAGCATCCGCGTGCGATCCGACATCAGCCGCGCGATCCGCTCATGCATGCGGTTGAGCGCGCGCGCCACGGAGCGGATCTCCTCCGGCCCGCGCTCGGGCAGCGGCTCGGCGGCGCCGTCCAGGCTGAAATTCTCCGCGGCCCTGGCGAAGGATGACAGCGGCGCGGCCAGCGCGCGCGCGGCCCACAGGCCGAGCACGGTGACGCAGATGAAGGCGGTCATCAGCGTCATCAGCCACGGCGCGCCCCAGAACCACGGCCGCGGACCGTTCTCGACCCGGCCGGCGATCATGGTGCCGTCCGGCAATTGCACGCCGATGCGGTGGGCGTCGTCGGGCGAGAGCCGCATCACCTTGTAGCCGCGGCCAAGGTGACGGCGCAGGCCGCGCAGGTGCGGGCCTTCGCTCTGCTCGACGACGGCTGCCGTGCCGGGCGCCAGCATGTCGAGGCCGAGCTTGGGGAAGGCGCGCGCGAGATCGGCGAGGAGACGCGGCCGTTCGCCGGCCTCGGCCGCGCCGAGCAGCAGCGCGGCGTCGGTCAGCTGATGCGCGCCGTCCGGCGGCGTGTCCGGTCGGTCCGGCCGGCTCATCAGGAAGGCGGTGGTGACGACGAGATGCAGTGCGACGGTCGAAGCCAGCACCAGCGCGGCGATCTGCCCGCCGATACCCCTGAGGTGGAAGAACCCGAACGGCTTCATCGTCGGCGTCCTTCTCAACTGCTCACGGGCGCCGCAACCGCTTCAGTGTTTGCCGCTTCAGTCCTCGGCGTGAACAAATAGCCGCCGGATCGCACCGTCTTGATGATGGTGGGATCGGCCGGGTTGGGCTCGATCTTGCGGCGGATGCGGCTCACCAGCACGTCGATGGAGCGCTCGAACGAGCCGGTGTTGCGGCCCTGCGTGAGGTCGAGCAGGCTGTCGCGCGACAGCACGCGGCCGGGCCGTTCGCAGAACGTGCGGAGCAGATCGAACTCGGCGCTGGTCACCGCGACGCGCGCACCTTGCGGATTGCGCAGCTCGCGCAGGCGCAGATCGATGCGCCAGCCTTCGAAGGCGAGCGTGGAGGTGCCTTCGATCGAGCTTGCCGTTTGCGCCGCGGCCTGGCGGCGCAGCACCGCGTTGATGCGGGCGAGCAGCTCGCGCGGGTTGAACGGCTTCGGCAGATAATCGTCCGCGCCCATCTCGAGGCCGACGATGCGATCGACGTCCTCGCCGCGCGCGGTCAGCATGATGATCGGCGTCTGCGTCTCCGAGCGCACCTTGCGGCAGAGGCTGAGGCCGTCCTCGCCGGGCAGCATGACATCGAGGATGATGAGGTCGACGCGGTGATTGGCCATGGCGCGCGACATCTCGCGGCCATCGCTCACGGCGGTGACGTTGCAGGCGTTGCTGCGCAGGTACTTCGCAATCAACGTCCGGGTTTCGCGGTCGTCCTCGACGACCAGGATGTTGGGATTGGGAACGGCCATGCGCTTTGTTTGTCCAAGATTCGGGCCAAAAGGCGAAGATTTTTGTTTCAGATCATTTCTGAGGCTCCTGCCGCAACGCCAGGACACGACCGGTCAGCGCTGCGGCAAGGTCTCGTTAAGCCCGTTAACCATACCGTGGCGCCGTACGAAACCCAGCAAAACCCACGGAGCCATCATGAGCTCGATTTCGGCGGCCTCCGCCGGTAACCACCAGTCGCCGTTGCAGCGGCTGCAGCAGGAATTGCAATCGGAAGTCTCCGCCGGCACGATCTCGTCGTCGGACCAGTCCGCGCTGTCGACGGCGCTGACCGACATCGACACGGCGCTCCAGCAGAGCCGGTCGAGCGACCAGGCGAGCGGCACGCGTCCCTCCAAGGACGAGATGCAATCGAAGATCGACGACCTCATCTCGGGCGAGGTGTCGAACGGCACGCTGACCTCGGACCAGGCCGACGAATTGAAGAACGTCTTTCAATCCGCCTTCGCCAAGGGGCCTGGGGGCGCCCGCGGTGCGGGCGGACCGCCGCCCGGTCCGCCGCCGTCGGGCGACGGCTCTTCGGATTCTGCGTCGTCGACGGATTCGACCGGCAGCACGTCGACCGACGAGACCACCGCAGAGATCCTCCAGCAATTCCTCGAGGCGCTCCAGCAGTCGCAATCGTCGACATCGTCCTATGCCGCCAACGGCAGCTCATCCAGCAATTCGGATTTCTCCGCGCTTCTGATCGACTACAAGAGCTGACCTGAGCGACGCAGGTCGGCGCGTTCCCCGCCGCGGTCGTGCTTCACCCAGGGCGCATGATCGTCGGCGGGGAACCGTGCGCCGCAAAAATGTTCCTGGGTGACAGGAACAATTCTCGTCGTTTTCGCGTGCGCATCGCGCGACGAAATTGCCGCGTGTAAGGAACTGCGCGTGAGCAGCGCTGTTTTCTCCGCACAAGTTTTCTGTGGAAGGAGAGGACAACATGCTGATGAAATCGATCGCCGCCGGCCTCGCCGGCACGGCTCTGCTCGCAACCGTTGCGTTCGCGCAATCGCCGACCGCCACCACCGACAAGGCGGCCCCTGCGGCCACCGCCACGACCACGACTGCGTCGGGTGAATGGCGCGCCTCGAAGATGTCGGGCCTGAAGGTCTACAACGACGCCAACGAGAACATCGGGTCGATCAACGATCTCCTGATGGACAAGAGCGGCGCCATCAAGATCGCCGTGATCGGCGTCGGCGGCTTCCTCGGCATGGGCGAGCATCTGGTCGCCGTGCCCTATGAGAAGTTGAAGTTCGCCAGCGAGGCCGTGGCCTACACCGGCGCCAGCACGAACCCGGGCGCCAAGCCCGCCGCGACCACGACGACCGGCGCTGCGACCGGCACTGACAAGCCTGCGGCGACCACGACGTCGTCCACGTCGAAGTGGTATCCGGACCACGCCGTGTTCAATGCGAGCAAGGACGAGCTGAAGAACATGCCCGAGTTCAAGTACTCGGAGTAATGCGGCTCTGAACGGCTGAACGAAGCGCGCCTGGTTTTCGCCGGGCGCGCTGTCGTGTCTTTTTTGTCATTGCGAGGAGCGAAGCAACGAAGCAATCCAGAGCTATCTTCGCAGATGCATTTCTGGATTGCTTCGCTTCGCTCGCAATGACGGCAACCACCGGCCTCAGTGCGTCACCAGCGGGCAGCCGCCCTTGTCGAGCGGGCGGAAGGCGTCGTCGCCGGGCACGGTGGCGATCAGCTTGTAGAGATCCCACTCGCCCTTGGAGTCCTCGGGCTTCTTGACCTCGAACAGATACATGTCGTGGACCATGCGGCCGTCGATGCGGATCTTGCCGTTCTTGGCGAAGAAGTCGTTCACCGGCGTCTTGCGCATCTGCTCCATCACCTTCGGCGCCTCGTCGGTCTTGATGGCATCGATCGCCTTCAGATAGTGCATGGTCGCCGAATAGAGCCCCGCCTGGATCATGGTCGGCATGTGCCCGACCTTCTCGTTGAAGCGTTTTGAGAAGGCGCGCGTCTCCTCGTTCATGTCCCAGTAGAAGGCGTCGGTGACGATCAGGCCTTGCGTCGCCTTGATGCCGAGCGAATGCGTGTCGGTGATCTCCTGGAGCAGCGCGATCATCTTCTGGCCGCCCTGGGTCAGGCCGAACTCGGCTGCCTGCTTCAGCGCATTGGTGGTGTCGCCGCCGGCATTGGCGAGCGCGACCACCTTGGCCTTGGAGGCCTGGGCCTGGAGCAGGAAGGAGGAGAAGTCCGAGGAGTTGAGCGGATGGCGGACGTCGCCGAGCACCTTGCCGCCGCTTTCCTTGACGACATTGGCGGCGTCGCGCTCGAGTGCCATGCCGAAGGCGTAGTCAGCGGTGACGAAGAACCAGGTGTCCTCGCCGCGCTTCACCATCGCCTTGCCGGCGACGTTCGACAGCGCATAGGTGTCGTAGGTCCAGTGCACGGTGTTGGGCGAGCAGGCGGGGCCGGTGATGTCGGAGGAGCCGCCGCCGGAATTGATGTTGATCTTGTTCTTCTCGCGCGTCAGCGCCGAGATCGGCAGCGCCACCGAGGAGGTCGGCACGTCGAAGATCGCATCGACCTTGTCGTTGTCATACCAGTTGCGGGCGATGTTGACGCCGACATCGGGCTTGTTCTGGTGATCGGCAGCGACCACCTGCACGGGCTTGCCCGCGACCTTGGCGCCGTAATCGGCAACCGCCATCTCGACCGCGGCGAGCGAGCCCTTGCCGGTCGCGTCCGCATAGAGGCTCGACATGTCCGTGAGCACGCCGATCTTGACCACATCGTCGGAAATCTGCGCCTGCGCCGCGCCGGACGTGGCGGCAAGCGCGAAACCAGTCGCCACGGCGGCGATGAGTTTTTGCATGGTGTTTCTCCCTCAGCGTTGTTGTTTGGGCTTTGTTGCGGGACCGTTGTAGCGACAAACGGTCGCGGCAGCTAAGCGGTGCGCGCCATAGCGGAATGCAAAATCAGAAGGGGCGAGCGGTGTTCCTAACCCTCTCCCCTTGTGGGAGAGGGTGGCTCGCCGCGATAGCGGCGAGACGGGTGAGGGGTCTCTCTCCGCGAGGTACCGTCTCGTAGCAGCAGTGCGCGCGGAGACAACCCCTCATCCGGCGCTTCGCGCCACCTTCTCCCACAAGGGGAGAAGGGAAAAGGAGGAGCGCAGCCTCTCAACTGCCGCCCTTGAGCCGCTCGTTGCGCCGGCGAAGGCCTTCGAGGGTGGCGAGGAGCATGATCGAGACTGTCGTCAGGATCACCGCCGCGGCCGTGATGGTCGGGCTGATGTTTTCGCGGATGCCGCTGAACATCTCGCGCGGCAGGGTGCGCTGCTCGGGCCCCGCCATGAACAGCACGATCACCACTTCATCAAAACTGGTCGCGAAGGCGAACAGTGCGCCGGACGCGAGCCCCGGCAGGATCAATGGCAGGATCACGCGGCGGAACGCTTGAAGCGGCGAGGCACCGAGCGAGGCGGCGGCGCGCGCGAGGTTGGTGTCGAAACTCTGCAGCGTCGCGCCGACCGTGATCACCACAAAAGGCGTCGCCAGCGCAGTGTGGGCCAGGATCAAGCCGAGATAGCTGCCGGTGAGGCCAATCGGCGCGAAGAAGAAGTACAGGCCGACGGCGGTGATGACGCCGGGCACGACGACCGGCGACAGCACGAAGGCCAGCACCAGCGGCTTGAACCGGCTCTTCCACTGCGCGAGCCCAAGAGCTGCCAGCGTGCCGAGCACCATCGACAGCAGCGTCGAGGCGATGCCGATGATCATGCTGTTCTTCAGTGAATTCATCCAGCGCGGCGAATTGATGAAGTCGTCGTACCAGCGCAAGGAGAGGCCCGGCAGCGGATAAGTGAGGTACGAGCTGGAACTGAAGGACAGCGGCATGATGGCGAGGATCGGCGCGATCAGGAAGATGAACACCATCGTCGAGATGGCGATGGTCGCGATCCATGCGATGCGCTGGCTGGGTGTGCGGAGTGAAGGATTGTCGCTCAATTCTTCATGCCTCCCGTGACCTGCTGGCCCTGCACCAGCTTGCCGTAGACGAGCGCGAGCAGAAGTGTGGCGAGCAGCAGCACCGCGCCCAACGCCGAAGCGAGGCCCCAATTGGCGGTCTCGGTGGTATAGAGCGCGATGAAATAACTGATCATCTGATCGGCAGCACCGCCGACGAGGGCCGGCGTGATGTAGTAGCCGAGCGCCAGGATGAAGACGAGCAGGCTTCCCGCGCCGATGCCGGGCAGGGTTTGCGGCAAATAGATCCGCAGGAAAGCGGTGAGGGGCGCCGCGCCAAGCGAGGCGGCGGCCCGCATGTACGCGGGCGAGATCGCCTTCATGCTGCTGTAGAGCGGCAGGATCATGAACGGCAGCAGCACGTGGGTCATGGCCACGCAGACGCCGAAGCGGTTGTAGATCAGGCGGAGCGGCTCGTCGATGATGCCGAGCCAGTGCAGGCTGTCGTTCACGACACCCTTGCTCTGCAACAGCACGATCCAGGCGCAGGTGCGGACCAGCAGCGAGGTCCAGAATGGCAGCAGCACGAAGATCATCAGCAGGTTCGACCGGCCCGGCGGCAGCACCGCCAAGAGGTATGCGACCGGGAAGCCGAGGATCAGGCAGAGTGCGGTGACACCGAGGCTGATCAAGAAGGTGCGGGCGAAGATGTCGCGATAGATCGCCTGATCCGGTGGGGCCGCGACGATCGCCCCGTCCGCGTTTCGCGTCAGGTCGAGCGCCGCCAGAAGGTAGAAGCCGGTCACGGGGCCGCTGGCGTCCTTGATCGTCGTCCAGGTGCTGCGCTCGCGCCAGGCCGGGTTTATCTTGCTCAGCGTCTCCTTTGCAGTGCCGGGCTCGGGCACGGGTTTGAGATTGCGTGCCGTGCTTGTCAGGATCGTGCGAAAGCCGTTCAGGGCATAATTGAGCCGCTTGGCCGCAATGGCGATGGTGCCGCCGGCGCGCGCTGCCTGGATGTCGCTTGCCAGCGCCGCATAGGCCTTTTCGTCCGGCAGGCCCTTGCCGTCCCAGTCGGCGAGAGCAGCGATGGTTTGCGGCAGAACCTGGCGCACCTCGCGGTCATCGACCGCGCGCCATAGCATGCCGGCGATGGGCCCGGCGAAAGTGAAGAGCAGGAAGACGAGAAGCGGCACTACCAGCGCCAATGCCTTGACCTGACGTGTCCGCTCCGCACGCCTCAATCGGCGCTTGAGAGACACCTCGGTCGACGCATTGGCGCCGGTCAGGAGCGCGTCCGTCATTAGTCGAGCCTTGCAGGGTGCGCTATTTCGCGGCCCATTTGTTGAAGCGCTCGGTCAGGCGGTCGATGTTCTCGAGCCAGAAGCCCTCGTTGATCTCGACCGCGTTCTTGATGTTGTCAGGCGCCGTCGGCAGGTCCTTCAGGACGGCGGGCGCAAGCCGTCCGGCGGCGTCCTTGTTGGAGGTGCCATAGGCGATGTTCTCCGACAGCTTCGACTGGTTCTCCGCCTTGCCGGCAAAATCCAGGAACTTGTAGGCGGCGTCCTTGTTCGGGCTGCCCTTCAGGATGACCCAGCTGTCGAGGGTGAAGAGCGCGCCGTCCCACACCATGCCGAAGTTCTTCTTCTCGTTCTTGTTCGCGGTGTCGATGCGGCCATTGTAGACCGAGGTCATCACCACCTCGCCGGAGGCAAGCAGTTGCGGCGGCTGGGCGCCGGCCTTCCACCAGACGATGTCGCCCTTGATGGTGTCGAGCTTCTTGAAGGCGCGCTCGACGCCTTCGTCGGTCGCCAGCACCTTGTAGACGTCCTTCGGCGCGACGCCGTCGGCCATCAGCGCGATCTCAAGCGTGGTCTTGGGGCCCTGACGCAAAGCGCGCTTGCCGGGAATCTTCTTGGTGTCGAAGAAGTCGGCCCAGCCGCTCGGGGCGTCCTTCAGCTTGTCCTTGTCGTAGCCGAGCACGAAATCGTAGAGGATGGCGCCGACGCCGCAAGCGTTGACCGACGGCGGGATGTAGGCGGCCTCACCGCCGATCCTGGAATAGTCCATCTTCTCGAACAGGCCTTCCTCGCAGCCGACCGCGAGCTCGTCGCTCTCGACCTGGACGACATCCCAGGTGGCCGCGCCGCCCTGCACCTTGGCGCGCAACACGCCGACGCCGCCGTCCCAGGACTCGTCGTTCATGGCGATGCCAGCGGTCTTCTTGAAGGGCTCGAAATAGACTTTCTTCTGCGCGTCCTGATACGCGCCGCCCCACGACACTACGGTGAGGTCACGTGCCTGCGCGACCGTCGCCAGCGCAGCGCTGGCGCTGAACGCCGCGGCGAACCCCAGAGCAATCTTGCCAATCTTGCGCTTCAGCATGGTCCTTGTTCCTTCTTCATGTGCGTTGCGTCGAGTGTTGATCGCTGGATCAGACGGGATCGAGGGCGAGGCAGTCCTCCGGACGGAAGGTGACGAAGACGTTTTCGCCGGGTGTCAGGCCCTCATGCGCACCCGGCTGAAGCTTGACCATGAACTCGGCGTTCCCCGAGACATCGAGCACGGCCAGCGCGTGGTCGCCGAGATAGATCGTGTTCTGCACCCTGGCCGGCAGTCGGTTCGGTCCATCGCTGGAGGCGCCATCCGCGACAATGGCGATCCGCTCCGGCCGCACCGACAGGGAGGTCGATGCGCCCGTACCTGAGACGTTGACTGCGCGTGCGGTCACGGCGCCGCCACCAGCGAGCGCAACCCGGCAATAGGTCTTGTCGATCGTCTCGACGGTGCCGGCGAGCACATTGTTCTCGCCGATGAAGTGGGCGACAAAACTGTTCACCGGACGCTCATACAGCGCGTCGGGCCTGTCGATCTGCTGCACGATGCCGTCGTTGAACACGGCGATGCGGTCCGACATGGTGAGCGCTTCGCTCTGGTCGTGGGTGACGTAGACGACGGTGATGCCCATCGTCTCGTGCAGTTGCTTGATCTCGAGCTGCATCTGCTCGCGCAGGCGCTTGTCCAGGGCGCCGAGCGGCTCGTCCATCAGCACGAGCTGCGGATTGAAGACCAGCGCGCGGGCCAGCGCGACGCGCTGCTGCTGACCGCCGGACAGCTGCCCGGGCCGCCGCTGCGCCAGCGTTTCCATCTTGATCATGCGCAACGCCGCGCCGACGCGTTCCTGCGCTTCGGCCTTGCCGGTTTTGCGAACGGAGAGCGGGAAGGCGATGTTCTCCGCGATCGTCAGGTGCGGAAACAGGGCATAGTTCTGGAACACCATGCCGATGTCGCGCTTGTGGGGCGGCACATTTTTGATCGGCCGGTCCGCGAGGTAGATCTCGCCCTGGGTCGGTACTTCGAAACCGGCCAGCATCATCAGCGTGGTCGTCTTGCCCGAGCCCGACGGGCCGAGCAGGGTCAGGAACTCGCCCTTCTTGATGTCGAGATCGAGGTTCTTCACCACGAGGTGCTCGCCATCATAGGTCTTCTGAATGCCGGAAAACCGCACCAGTGCCGGCGCAGGCGTCACCATGCCGGCTTCCATCTCGTCCTCGCGTCAATCAGCTACAGTGCTGCCAGCACCTCGTTCGAGGTTGCGTGAAACAGCTTAGCATCCTGCGACGAGAATGCCAGCCGCGCAAGCGACGAGAGAGCGCGCAAAGGCCCGCTACATCCCCGACAGCTTGCTCACGTACACGTTGAGCGAGCCGCCAGCTTCCGCGACCACGCGAAGCGTCTTGGAGTCGAAGGCGATGCCGGCAAGCGTCAGGCTGTCGATCTTGGCATCGACCTTGAGGCCGTCCTCGCTCTTCTGATAGTCGGCGATCGCGGCCGCGATCTTCTCGCGCGCGTTGGCGGCGATCGGCTTCAAATCGAGCGTCGCCTTCTGCACCAGCGCCTGCTGCATCTGCGGCACCACTGCGCGCGCGGCGGCGCCGAGCAGGCCAAAGGCCGCCTCGGATTCGACCGCGAGCTCGATGTCGGCGAGCCGCAAGGTCTGCTGGGCCTGGTCGAGCATCGGCCGGCCCCAGATGTGCACGGTCGCCTCGGCGCCGAGGCCGAACCAGCTCTTCTTTTCCTTGGCGCGGACCAGCAGCGAGATCAGCAGGCGCTCGCCTGACGGGATCACGTTGACGCTCTTCACCGTGACGTCCACCGGGCCGGAGCCGTCCTCGGGATAGGTGTGGCCGACCATCTGCGCCGCGATCAGCTTGTTGATCTCGGTGAAGGGCACGTCGATCGGCACGCCGATGTTCACGCCCGTGCCGGTCGGCGGCACGATCGAGATTTTTTCGGGGAACGGGCAGTCCGGCTTGGACGGCGCAGATGTGACGCGCGTCTCGAGCTCGAGCCCGAGCAGCAGCGTCACGGCCTGCGCATCGACGCGCGGCTGCGCCGCGATGGCGCGGGTCGGCTTCATCTCGAGCCAGAGCGGCGGCAGCGCGGCCGAGCTGCCTGAGCCTTGCAGCGGAATCGAGCGGCAGGCCTTGGCCCATTGCAGCTTCGCATTCTCCCGCAGCGAGGGATCGTTGCGGATGCGCTCGGAGACGGCGTTGATCTGCTCGCCGACGGTCTTGTCGATCAGCGGCTTGACCTGCGCGGGCACGTTGACCTTGGCGCCGGAGACGTTGAGGTTGGTGTCGCCGAGATTGACCTGGGCGCCGAGATTGGGCTCGAGGTGCCAGGCGGCGGCAAGCTTCGGGCGCGAGGTGACGACCACGTTGCCCTTGATCTCGGCGCTGGCGTTCAGATTCTTGATGTTGACCGCGCCGATCCGTTTCGCCGCGTCGCCGCCGAGCACGCTGCCGAGCGCATCGCCGAGTGCGCCGGTGGCCTTGGACGACAGCGAGCCCGTGACGTTCAGCTTGCCGCTGAGCGGCGTCGAGATCGTCAGCACGTCCTTGTCGCCGGTGGCCGCCATCGGGCCGCGCACGGCGGACCAGCCGATGTCGGCGTTCTCCAGGATCTGCGAGATCGGGTTGTCGGCCTTGCCGGCGAAATTGCGCGGCGCGGCTCGCTCGGCCTGCTCGCGGATCGCCGACAGCGCGATCGCGACCGGCGCCACCACGATCGAGCTCTTCGCGACCGGCGGCAGCGGCGGCAGCTGCGCGACCGGCGGTGCCGAATTCGTCGCGCGCGGCGACAGGAAGTCCATCGCCTTCAGGCTGATGAAGAACGACGCCGCGAGCACCGCCGCGGCGATCAGGATAGTCTTCAGGTTCAACGTCAGACGCATCAATCCCCCAAGCCGCCCCGGCGGGGATTTTACAGGGCGGGCGAGGAGGGCGCTAGAGCGCACCGATGGGGTGGAATTGGGGCAAATGTGTTAACGGTTGCTAACGCGCCGTTGCCGCGCATCGCGGGCCTAGGCGCGCCGCGGACGGCGGACCGCCCTTACATTGCCGCGATCTCCGCCACCGCAGTAGAAGCGATCCCCGCCGTCGGACTCAAGGCCCGAGACCATGGTGCCTGCGGGCAGGTCGAGCTGCTCCAGCACCTTGCCCGTGTCAGGATCGATCCGCCTGATGTCGCTGTCCTCGCCTTCCCAGGTGCCGTGCCAGAGCTCGCCGTCGACCCAGGTGACGCCGGTGACGAAGCGCTTGCTCTCGATGGTGCGGAGAACCTTGCCGGTTTCGGGATCGACCTGATGGATCTTGCGCTCGCGATATTGCCCGACCCAGAGCGAGCCCTCCGCCCAGGCAAGGCCGGAATCGCCACCGCCGCCGGGCGCGGGAATCGTGCCGAGCACCTTGCCGGTCGCGGCATCGATCTTCTGGATGCGGTCCTCGGCGATCTGGAACAGGTGGCGGCCGTCAAACGCCGTTCCTGCGTGCGCGGCGACATCGATCGTGCGCGCGACCTTGCCGCTGGCGGGATCGATCGCATTCAATCTGTCGCCGGATGCGAACCAGACATGGGTGCCGTCATAGGTGACGCCGTGCACGGCCTCGACACCCGCAAACGGCCCGTACTCCCTGACGATCTCGGCGGCTGAACGTTTCATGCGCATGGTCCCTGTGATGTGCTGCGACCTTACGTCCTCAGCAGCGGCGTGGGGAGTAACAAGCCTGTCGGGAAACCCGGGACAGGCGGGGTCATCCAGCGCCGCGCCCGTCCATGTCCGAACGACTGCACCTTGTTCGATCGCGCCAGCTCGTCGAGCGCCCGCTGCACGGTGCGCGCGCTGGTTCCGAGCGCCAGCGCGAGCGCCGAGCTCGACCACGGCTCGCCGTCGGCGAGAAAGGCGAGGACGGCCGCGTGCTTCTCCTCGACGGGCCGCGCCAGCACGAGAATGTCGCGCGTCTTGCGTGGCGCCAGCACAAAACCCTGCTTCGTCGCGCTGATCTCGGCCAGCGGTTTCAGCTTGGTGCGAAGCCGCCCGATCTCGACGCGCAGCCGCGCGCGATGCGATTCATCGGCGTGCTTGGCCCGGAACGCTCCTGATATCAGCATCTCTCGCGAGACATCCGCAGGCCAGGCCTGGGCCAGGAGACGCGCGAGCGCGAACAGCACCGGGCGGGTCCCGAACGACACGGCGACGCCTTGCCGGCGCACGACGTGATGGAAGGTGTCCACGACGAGCGCCGTCGAGGTCGCCAGTCTTTCGACCTCTCCCAGCAACAACGGGTGTTCGCTGCCGCCCGCGATCAGGCGGGCGGCCGGCGTGTCGAGGATGAGGTTCGCGCTGTCGACCTCGGCCAGGAGCGCCGGGATCTTCGCCTGCCGCGCTGCGCGCGCCGCGCGGCCGAGCGCCGCGCGCGCGTCCTTGGTTTTGAGCCGCCTGATTGCGATGCCGGCGGCGACGAGTTCGCGGATGGCCTGAGACGCAGGCGGAAGCGGGGGAGCGCCAAGGCCGGCCAGCGTCCGCTCGGCCTCGTCGACGCGTCCGACGAGGAGCAGGCGCCGCGCCTCGATGTGGCCCGCATGCGCGGCGTTGGCGAGATCGCCGTGCTGTTGCAGCGTTGCGCGCGCGGCCGCGAGCGCCTTCACCGGCCAGCTCAGGTCGCGCGAGACCAGCGCAATCTCGGCCTCGGCCACGACGCATCTTGCCCGCGCCACCGCCTCGCGCGGACCGAACGCGCGCGCGGCGTTCCGCAGCAGCGCCTTCGCCTTGGCGAGATCGCCGAGCTGCGCCATCGCGATGCCGCGCAGCGCGAGCGAGGGGGCGTCGTTGCGCAGCGCCACGCGGTTCAGCGCGCCGAGCGGATCGCCGGCCTCCAACGCACGCGCCGCGGCCGTGATCAGCGATTCCATTCAAATCCCGCCACACTTGTTACTCCCACCGCGCAACCGCGAGGTGCCAGAAATCGTTGACGGCCGACACGATGCGGCAAAGGGGCGAGCGGTTCCGCGTCTGGGAGACGCGGAAGGGCCGTCCAAAGAAGACGTCAAGCAAGAGTTTTGGAGAACCATGATGACTTCAGCAGACAAACAGACCGCCATGCAAACACCGCCGGTGGTGTCGCCGCAGGACTGGGAGGCCGCCCGTCAGCAACTGCTCGTGAAGGAAAAGGCGCACACCCGTGCCCGCGATGCCCTGGCCGCCGAGCGCCGGCGCATGCCGTGGATGGAAGTGACCAAAACTTATGCGTTCGAGGGGCCCGGCGGCAAGGTCAGTCTGACTGATCTGTTCCAGGGCCGGCGGCAGTTGATCGTGTACCGCGCCTTCTTCGAGCCCGGCGTGTTCGGCTGGCCCGATCATGCCTGCCGGGGCTGCTCCATGGTGGCCGACCAGGTCGCCCATGTCTCGCACCTGAACGCCCGCGATACCACGCTGGTGTTCGCCTCGCGCGCGCCGCAGGTCGACATCGCGAGGCTGAAGAAGCGGATGGGCTGGGAGATCCCGTGGGTCACCGTCACCGACAGTTTCGACAAAGATTTCGGCGTCGACGAATGGCACGGCACCAACGTGTTCTACCGCGACGGCAACCGCATCTTCCGCACCTATTTCATCAAGAGCCGCGGCGACGAGCAGATGGGCGGCACCTGGAACTATCTCGACATCACCCCGCTCGGCCGCCAGGAGGTCTGGGAGGATTCGCCGGCAGGCTATCCGCAGACGCCGACCTACAAATGGTGGAACTGGCACGACAGCTACGCGGAAGGTGCTGCGCCCGACAAGAAATGGGTCGAAGTCACGGACGCCGGCGAAAAGGCGTTTCGCAAGGAGGCCGCGGAAGGCCGTGACTAGTCCCGTCAGCGCAACCGCCGGCGCAGGCCGCGATGGCGTCGTGGCCGTGCGCCACCTCGCCAGATGGCTCGGTTTGGCAGCCACGCCGACCTTCGCGATCATGGCCGTGCTGACCGCCGCGCTCGGCGGCGGCCCGGCGGACATGCTGTGCGGCGCCGGGCAGGGGTCTCTGCTCGGCGGCATGGTGCCGATGTATCTCTTGATGAGCGCGTTTCATTCGGCCGCGTGGCTGAAGCTGATCTCGGAGCGACGACGCGCCATCCGGTGAGAACCGGATGGCTTTTGTCACTTGCCGCTTCGGTTAAAGAACAAGGCCATCAGGATCTCATCGAAGTATCGGCCGTCCAGCTTGAGGGCTTCCACCTCGCGGCCGTACTCAACGAACCCGGCGGCCGTGTAGAGCCGGATAGCGGCCGCATTCTCGCTGACGACGGCAAGCTGGAGCTGTTCGACCCGCTCTGCGGCATGTGCCGCAAGCGCGTCGACGAGACGTCGCGCCACGCCGGATTTTCGCGCGTGGGGGCGTACATACATGCCCCAGAGAACGGCCTTGTGCTCGGTCTTCGCGCCTTCTTGCCGCCAGAAGCCGGCGACGCCGACAAGCTCCTCCGCGATAAAGGCGCCGAAGACGTCCGACGTCGTGAGACGCTCCTCGAACCAGGCAAGCGGCTTGTCCTGCTCGCGCGCGAACGTGCTGGCAAAGGCCTCGAGATGCGCGGCGAGGGCTTCCAGCCTGATGGCGCGGTAGAGAGCCGCATCGGTTGGCGTGAGCAGTCGGATCATGACGAAGCCAGGTGCGCCAGCGGCAGGGGCGCTCCGGCCTTGAGCGTCTGCAGCGCGATGCTGCTGCGAACTTCCCGCACGATCGGCAGATTGAGCAGCTTGTCGACGAGGAAGCGCTGGTAATCCTCGAGCTCGGGCACGACGATCTCGAGGAGATAGTCGGCTTCGCCGGAGACGAGGTGACAGGCTACGACCTCGGGCATGGCAACGACGGTCCTCTCGAAGCCCAGCGCCTGGTCATTGGCATGGCCGTTGATCTTGACGCCGAGGAAGGCCGAGAAGCCGAGCCCGAGGCGGCTGCGCCGCAGGGAGGCGCGGTAGCCATCGATATAGCCGTCCCGTTCCAGCCGCCGCACCCGACGCAGGCAGGGCGAGGGCGATAATCCGACCTTGTCCGCCAGCTCGATGTTGCTCAATCGTGCATTGGTCTGGAGTTCGGTGACGATGCGCCGGTCGATCGCATCCAGCTCGCATTTTGGCATGAACCGCATCCTGTTGGATCGAGAAGGGCGCAATATTGCGCCCGAGCCGTCGAGACTAGCGCAGTTCGCAAGGACATGCCTCGGCTTTCCGTGGGATGGATTGCTCCGATCTTGTTGCTGATGGAGTGAGCCATGACCGAAGATGTGACCGTCGCGCCTCTGCTGGAGGCGGTCGAGCGCTACTTCACCCTGATGTACGACAACGACGTTTCGCAGTTCGATCGCGTCTTCGCGCCGACCGCGCAGCTCCACGGCTTGCGCGATGGCGAATTGCGGCTTCTGCCCGTTAGCGACTACAGGGCGATGCTGGCCTCGGCCCCGTCGCCCAAATCAAAGAATGCTTCGCGCCTTCAGGAGATATTGCTGATCGATCTGGCGTCGCCAGCGCAAGCGCTCGTGAAGGTGCGTGTTCGGATCGATTTGCTCCAGTACGTTGATTATCTGGCGTATCACTGCATCAAGGATACCTGGCTGATCACCGCGAAATCGTTTCATGTGGAGCGACGGTATGAGCCCGCCAGCACCTAGAGCCCCGCAATCCTATTGCCCACCCGCCGCCTGCAGATAGGCAACGACCTTGGCCGCTTCCTCAGCCGAAACGCCGCCATAGGGCTGCATCCTGTTGCCGGACACGACCTCGTCCGGCTTGACCATGAAGCGGGTGAGCTTGTCCTGATCCCAGACGAAGCCAGCGTCCTTCATCGACGGAGAGTAGTTGTAGTCCGGCAGTGCGCCGGCCTTGCGGCCGACGATCTTGTTGAGGTTGGGGCCGAGACGGTTGTCGCCTTCCTTCACCGAGTGGCAGGTGCGGCAGGAATTGTTGAAAGCCTGTTGTGCTGCCTCGTCGCTTGCCGGCGGCTGCGCGAGCGAGGAGGGGACGGACAGGAGCAGCGTCAATGCTCCGGTGTATGCGATCGCACGCAACCATGTGCCCGGCGAGGTTTGCATCTGCGCCTCCATCGCGCCGCAACAGGCGCGCGCGTGATGTCGAGGGGCAAACGAAAACGGCCCCGGAGGGTTCCGGGACCGTTTGCGTCAGAATGTCCTGTCGGTTAGCGCGTCGCGGCGCCGAGGTCGGCGCGGCGCTCCGACATCGGCAGCACGATCACTTTGGTGCCGACGTTGACGCGGGAATAGAGGTCGGTGACGTCTTCATTGGTCATGCGGATGCAGCCGGAGGAGACGTGCTTGCCGATGGTCTCGGGCGCGTTGGTGCCGTGGATGCGGTAGATGGTGCCGCCGAGATACATGGCGCGGGCGCCAAGGGGATTGCCGGGGCCGCCGGCCATGTGGCGCGGCAGATAGGGCTGGCGGGCAATCATCTCCGGCGGCGGGGTCCAATCCGGCCACTCGGCCTTCTTGCTCACCGACTGGATGCCGGACCAGGTGAAGCCATCGCGGCCGACGCCGATGCCGTAACGCAGCGCCTGGCCGCCTCCGAGCACGTAATAGAGATAGGTATTGGGCGTATCGATGATGATGGTGCCCGGCGCCTCGCGCGTCGCATAGGAGACGGTCTGGCGGCGGAAGCGCGCCGGCATCTCGACCGCGTCCTGATCCTCGGACGGCGCGGTCTGATAGGTCGGCGCCTGGTAGGGCTGATAGGGCTGCAGCGGCTGCGGTGCGGCCATCGGCGGCAGCGGCTGGAAGAACGGGAAGAGCTGCACCGGCGCGGCCTTGGCTGCACCTGCGAATGCGATTGCGGAGATCGCGACTGCGCCAAAAGCAACGGCGCGCGAATACGTCTTGAACGTGTCCAGATTGAACATTGATCGCCCCTGTTTGCTCGGTGTGATGCCACCGCGGCACCGTTTCGGTGCTCCGTTGCCTAAATCCCTAACGGAAAGAAGTTTCGGGACGTTTGCGCGGAAAACCGAAAACGGTTTCGTCGCGGCAAGGATTGTTTCATGACAGTTTCGTGGCCCGGCGCGGCTGTTAACCAACAAAACAGCGGGCCGACATTTATGTGACGTCACACGCCTGAAATATCCTTGGTTGATGGTCCTAAGCCGAGAATCATCAACCTCTCGGGATTTCCCCATGCGGGTATTAATCGCGACTGACGCCTGGCATCCGCAGGTCAACGGTGTGGTCCGCACCCTGACTTCGCTGGCGAACGCGGCCAAGGCGCTCGACGTCGAGATCGACTTCCTCACCCCGGACGGCTTTCCGTCCTGGCCGCTGCCGACCTATCCGGGCCTGCGCATCGCGCTGCCGAACTCAAAGGAGATCGCGCGGCGGATCGAGAAGGCGGCGCCTGACGCGCTGCACATCGCGACCGAAGGGCCGATCGGCTGGGCCGCGCGCGCCTATTGCCGCCGCAACCGCCTGGCGTTCACCACCTCCTATACGACGCGTTTTCCCGAATACGTCTCGGTGCGGACCGGCATCCCGGCCGCGGTCGGCTATGCCGTGCTGCGCCACTTCCACGATGCCGCCGCCATGACCATGGTGGCGACGCCTTCGCTGCGCCAGGAGCTGTCCGAGCGCGGCTTCAAGCGGCTCGGCTTCTGGACGCGCGGCGTCAACACCCAGCTGTTCCATCCCGACAGTCCCGCCAAGCTCGACCTGCCGCGCCCGATCTTCATGACCATGGGCCGTGTCGCGGTGGAGAAGAACCTCGACGCGTTCCTCTCGCTCGACTTGCCTGGCACCAAGGTCGTCGTCGGCGACGGGCCGCAGAAGGCGGCGCTGGAGAAGAAGTATCCGGATGCCGTCTTCCTCGGCGAGAAGAAGGGCGCGGACCTCACCGCGCATCTTGCAGCGGCCGACGTCTTCGTCTTCCCGAGCCTGACCGACACCTTTGGGGTCGTGCAGCTCGAAGCACTTGCCTGCGGCACGCCGGTTGCGGCGTTTCCGGTCACGGGCCCGAAGGACGTCATCGCCGATCATCCGATCGGCGCGATTGATCATGACCTGCGTACCGCGTGCCTGCGCGCGCTCACCATGTCGCGCGAGACCTGCCGCAACTTCGCGCTGGAGCGCTCCTGGGAGAACAGCGCGCGCCAGTTCGTCGGCAATCTCACCTCACTTCAGCCCAGCCGCGTCTTGCGCGCCTCGCCTGTCATGGCGCGGCGACCGGTGCGCGGTTGATCATACTTTGACCCACAGCGAGAACCTCATCGATGGCTAAGATCATGAACCTTGACGGCACCCAGCAGCTCGACCTCACCCGTGGCTCGGTCGAGCAGGCCTATGACCGCTGGGCGCCCGTTTACGATCTCGTGTTCGGCGGTGTGTTTGCCAAGGGCCGCCAGGCCGCGATCGCAGCCACCAACAAGATCGGTGGCCGCGTGCTCGAAGTCGGCGTCGGTACCGGCATCTCGCTGCCGCTCTATGCCCCGAACCTGCGCATCTTCGGCACCGACATTTCGGACGCGATGCTCGACAAGGCGCGCCGCCGCGTCAGCGAGGGCAAGCTGAAGAACGTCGAGGGACTCGCGGTGATGGATGCCGAGAAGCTCGAATTCCCCGACAATTCCTTCGACGTCGTGATGGCGCAGTACGTCGTCACCGCCGTGCCGAATCCGGAGAAGGCGCTGGACGAATTCGCCCGCGTGCTGCGTCCGGGCGGCGAGCTGATCATCCTGACCCGCGTCAGCGCCGACACCGGCATGCGCCGCTTCATCGAGCAGAAGCTCCAGCCGGTGGTGCGTCCGCTCGGCTTCCGTACCGCCGAGTTCGCCTGGTCGCGTTACGCGAAATGGCTGGCCGGCGCGCACGGTATCGAGCTCGCCGAGCGCCGTCTGATTCCGCCGCTCGGCCACTTCTCGCTGGTGCGCTTCCGCAAGGTCGACGTCGCCAAGGCAGCCTGAGTTCAGGCTGCGTCAGAGCGGCGGTGCGATCCGCCGCTCACGCGTCCGCGTGCGTCATCGCGTCGCTGCACATCGTCATATGACAAAATGATGATGTCACACGGCCTACATCGAATCCCTGTAAATCCTGAACCCGAAGCATTTTGGGGGAGAGCATGATCAAGAACTATCTCGAGCAGCTGCGGATCCAGCGCTGGGACGACCATCGCTACTATCACCACAGCCGCATCAATCAGAGCCTGCACTTCGTCAGCGCGCTGAGCTTTCTCTTCGCCTATGTCTGGCTGTTCGTCGACCCCATGATCTCCGCCCTGGTGGGCTGGCTGGTCTCGATGACCTCGCGCCAGGCCGGTCACTTCTTCTTCGAGCCGCACGATTACGACCACATCAACCAGGCGACGCACGAGTACAAGGAAGAGATCAAGGTCGGCTACAACCTTCAGCGCAAGGTGGTGCTGATGGCGATCTGGGCGCTCTCGCCGCTGGTGCTGGTGGTCGATCCCACGCTGTTCGGCCTGTTCACGCCCTGGGCGACCGCGACCGACTTCATGCGTCAGGTCGCCAAGATCTGGCTGGTGATCGGCGGCGGCGGCCTCCTGTTCCGCACCGTGCACCTGTTCTTCATCCGCGACGTCGAGACCGGCCTCGTCTGGATGACCAAGATCCTGACCGACCCCTTCCACGACCTGATGCTCTATCGCAGCGCTCCGCTGGCGCTGATGCGCGGCGAGCTGATGGATCCCGGTCTGCACCTCAACCCCGAGCACACGCTGGGCCTCATCTCCGAGCCAGCGCTCGAAGAGCAGCACGCCTGAGCGCGCAGCTCACACCAAACACTCCGATGTCTGATGGTTACGTCGTGCCCGGCCTCGTGCCGGGCATCCACGTCTTGGGGGCTCTTTCGCCTCTCCCCGCGTGCGGGGAGAGGCCGAAGCGCATCGTCGATGCGATCCGGGTGAGGGGGAGTCTCCGCGGGGGCGCTGCCAGATGGTCGTACGTCAAGTCTCACCGCGCTCGCGGAGAGTCCCCCTCACCCCGACCCTCTCCCCGCAAGCGGGGCGAGGGGGAGGAGAGAGCTCGCCCCGGAATGACAGCGTTCGTGTGGGGCGAGCCAGCCTCAGCGCCCGAAGCGCTTGGCCAGCATCTCTTTCAAAATCTGCCGCTTGATGTTCTTGTTGGTGAGCACGCCATCGTGCCACCAGAAGCCGTCGGCCTTCATCTTCTCGGCGGCGCGGACGAAGCGATCGGCGACTTCAGCGAAGTCGGCGTCGGTGTAGTTGAGGCTGAAGATCAGCCGTCCCGTGCCGACCCAGCTCAGCGCCAGGCCTTCGGCGCGCAGATAGTATTGCAGCATCCAGTTGTAGCGGGACGGCGTGGTGTATTTCACCGTCCAGATCGACGAGACGTTGGCAAACTGCACCGGCAGCTTGGCGTCGGTCATCATCTGGTTGAGCCTCGCGACGCGGCCGTTCCAGGTCGCATCCAGGCCGTCGTAGATGGCGCGGAAGTTCGGGCTGGCGAGCCGGCTCAGGAACTCGTCCATCGCCGTCATGACGTAGGGATGCGAGTTGAAGGTGCCGCGGGCAAAGCAGATGTCGGCGGGCCGGTCGTCGCGGAAGCGGCGCATCAACTCGCGTCTGCCGCAGACCACACCGACCGGCAGACCGCCGGCGAGGCTCTTGCCGTAAGTCACCATGTCGGCCTTGACGCCGAAATATTCCTGGGCGCCGCCGGCAGCGAGACGGAAGCCGACGAAGACCTCGTCGAAGATCAGCACGATGCCGCGCTCGGTGCAGACTTCGCGCAGCTGCTTCAGCCATTCGGTATAAGCGGCGCGATCGAAATTGCCGCCGCGGGAGCTGTCGACCAGCGAGGAATCGCCGGGTGCGTTGCTGTTCGGATGCAGGCCCTGGAGCGGATTGACCAGCACGCAGGCGATGTCCTTGCGCGTGCGCAGCACATGCAGCGTCTTCTCCGACATCTCCGAGAGCGTGTAGGTCTCGTGCGCAGGGATAGGATTGCCGACGCCGGGCTGCACATCGCCCCACCAGCCGTGATAGGCGCCGGCAAAACGGACGAGATGCGTGCGCTTGGTGTGGTAGCGCGCAAGGCGAACGGCCTGCATCACGGCTTCGGTGCCCGACATGTGGAACGAGACCTCGTCGAGGCCCGAGATCTGGCAGAGCCGCTGCACGTTCTCGAGGATGACGGGGTGATAGGGCCCGAGCACGGGGCCGAGCGCATGCGCGCGTTTCTCGGAGCCCTCGATGCACTCCTTGTAGAAGTCGTTGCCGAAGATGTTGACGCCGTAGGAGCCCGTGAGGTCGTAAGAGGTGTTGCCGTCGACATCCGTGACGGTGACGCCGCTCGAGGACTCCATGAAGGTCGAGGTGCCCAGATGCTCGCGGACGAGGCGCGAGAACTGGAACGGCACGCGGTAGCTCTCGGTGAAGTTGAGATCGGAGATCGTCTCCGCCGCCTCCTTCGTCATCGCGCGGCCCTTGGGGTAGCGATCGGCGTAGAGAGCTGCGAGGCGGAAGAAGCCGTCCTTGCGCTGCTTCACCACGTTGTCAGGCGCGCCGTCGCAGCCGAAATATCGATCACCCTCGAACTCGTAGAACGGGAGCAGCTTTGCCACCCGCCGCGACATCTTGGAGTGTCC
Source organism: Bradyrhizobium sp. CB2312 (assembly GCF_029714425.1). Classification (NCBI taxonomy): domain Bacteria; kingdom Pseudomonadati; phylum Pseudomonadota; class Alphaproteobacteria; order Hyphomicrobiales; family Nitrobacteraceae; genus Bradyrhizobium; species Bradyrhizobium sp. CB2312. The sequence continues at coordinate 2,304,983 of NZ_CP121668.1, forward strand.
GGCGAGCGAGCGGTGCTTGGCGCGGGACAATTCGACCCGCGCCTTGATCTTCGGGAGGACGGCGGCAGCAGACGCTGCGGCGGCCACGGACATCGAGAGAATCGGGAGTGTCGTTTCCATGACAACAAGCGCTAACCCTGTGAGCTGACAGATTCATGACAGTCAAAGCCCTCATCGCCTCTTTCACCCAGCAGGAAGACCTCAACTTCCTGTTGACCAACCGCATCCCCCGCGCGGCCCTGACCCGGTTCATGGGCTGGTTCTCCAAGATCGAGAATCCCCTGGTGCGGGACTTCTCGATCGCGCTGTGGAAGCTGTTCTCCGACCTCGATCTGTCGGAGGCGCGCAAGACCCATTTCAACAGCCTGCATGATTGCTTCACCCGGGAGCTCAAGCCGGGCCTGCGGCCCTTTGATCCGGATCCAGCTGTCGTCGCCAGCCCGTCCGACGGCATCGTCGGCGCTCATGGCCGGATCGCCGACACCGAGCTGTTCCAGGTCAAGGGCGCGCCGTATTCGTTGCTCGATCTCGTCGGCGACTCCGCGCTGGTCGACCAGCACCGCAACGGAAGCTTCGTCACGCTGCGGCTGACCTCGAGCATGTATCACCGCTTCCATGCGCCTTATGACGCGCATATCGAGCGCGTCACGCTGATCCATGGTGACGTCTGGAACGTCAACCCGATCGCGCTCAAGCGCGTCGAGCGGCTGTTCTGCAAGAACGAGCGCGCGGTGATCCGCACGCATCTTTCGACCGGCGAGGCGGTGACGCTCGTGCCGGTTGCTGCGATCCTGGTCGCAAGCATTCGGTTGCACTTCCTCGACATGGTGCTGAACGCGCAGACGCGTGGTCCCGTCAATTTCCCTTGCGATGTCAACGTGACCAAGGGTGAGGAGCTCGGCTGGTTCGAGCACGGCTCGACCATCATCATCCTGGCGCCCGGAGATTTTACCTTCTGCGACGGTATCGCCGAGGGCACGCGCATTCGCGCAGGTCAAGCGCTGTTGAAAAGAAACTAGCCTTCAATCTGCCCTGACCGTCGCCTATATCGTCCGCGGGGACGATTCTGACGACCACGGATTGGGTGATGGCGCGAGCGCCGGTGATGGCGGCGGGTGGTATTGTGCTGCGGCGTGGTTCGACGCCGCTGATCGCGGTCGTGCGCCAGCGCAAGCGCAACGAATGGGTGCTGCCCAAGGGCAAGCTCGACGACGGCGAAACGCCGCGAGAGGCCGCGCATCGCGAGGTGCTGGAAGAGACCGGCCATGACGTGGCGATGCACGAATTTTTGGGCACGCTGGTGTATCAGTCGGGCGGGCGCTCCAAGGTCGTGCATTTCTGGCGGATGGAAGCCGAGGGCGGTCCCGTCCGCAAGCTGATGAACGACATCAAGGCGGTGGACTGGCTGACGCTCGATGATGCGCTCGCCCGCCTGTCGCGCGAATACGAGCGCGCGTTCCTGACGCAGGTCGGGCCGATCGCGCTTGCGGCCGCCGGGCTTGCATCTTCGCCCGCACGTGCGCCCGAGCCGACGCCAACGCTGGCGGCCGACGACATTGATGCCGCCTTGCAGACGCTGACACCGGCCGAGGCGGCGTCCGTCGACGAACTGCGGCATGGCTTGTTGCAGAAGGTGCGAGCCTGGCTTCGCGGCGAGGCGTAGACTCCCTGAAAGAATTTAGGGCGACGTGACGCAGCGCCCTCTCCGCGAGAGAGGAATCGTAGGGTGGGCAAAGGCGCATCTTGCGCCGTGCCCACCATATCTATGCTTTGTAGAAAGGCGGTGGGCACGCTTCGCTTTGCCCACCCTACGATACTGGGGCCTCGCCCTTCGAGACGCTTGCTTCGCAAGCTCCTCAGGCTGAGCGGCAACACTGTCACCGCCGCTCTTTCTTCTCCTTCGGAGCCGGCGCCGGTCTGCGCGGCGCGCCGGGGAGGCGCTGCTGGAATCCGCCTGGGCGCTGCATGCCCGGCTGTTGCAGCGCTGGCGGCTGCCCGGGTTGCAGGCCGGTGCGCGGCGTTTGCGGGCCCGGTGCTTGCGGAGCGGTGCCGCCCGGCTGAGGCGGGGTCACGGGTCCGGGCTGCGCCGGACTCTGTCCACCGCGCGGCGGCTGGGTTTGCGGCGTGCCACTGGGCGGCGTGCCTTGCTGACCGCCTTGCCCCGCGCGCGGTGCACCTGGACGTCCGGCACCTTGCTGCTGACCGGGCTGTTGTTGACCCCGTTGCTGCTGGCCCGGCTGCTGCCCCTGACCCGCGCGCTGGCCACCCGGCTGCACGGCGCCGCCTTGTCCTTGTTGTCCTTGCCGCTGCTGCGGCGGCTGGCCTTGCTGCGTGCCTTGCCGGCCCGGCGTGCCCGGCTGCTGCTGGCCAGGACGGTTGTTCTGACCGGGCTGGCCGTTCGGCCGCTGCGGTTGCTGCGCCGGCGCTGTTGTGGGGCGCAATTGCTGCTGCTGCGGCGGCTGGATGGGGCGCGGAATGCGGCTGACCGCGGTCGGATTGGCGCGGCGGAAGTCGCGCTGCTCGGTGACGATCTGCCGGCCGGTGGTCTGCGCCAGATGCACCTGGCTGACGAAGCCCCGGTCACGCGCGATCTGCTGCGCCGGAATCGTGATCGGCACCGCGGCAAAGCGCATGACGCCGGCCGTGGCTGTGCCAGGCCGGATCGCAAAGCCGCTCGAAGCCCGCGTGAGCGCGCCGAGCCGCGTGCCGCTGGTCCGGTCGTCGACGTCGATGTGGCCGACGCGGCCGTCGGCATCGGGATAGAGTTTTATGTTGACGTTGTTCGCGCTGTTCGCTGCCGCGCCTTCCGGCACGTCGACGACGCCGGTGGTGCCGCGGATGCCGAGCGTTGCGGTCGGCGTCGCGATCTTCATGTCACCGGTCTTCGCCACCGCCGCCGCGACGAACGCGACCGTGCCCTTGCCGATATCGAAGATCGCCGAGTTCTGCTTGCCGCCGTCTTCATAGACGTAATTGTCGATCGTGATCTTGGCGCTGGCGGAGAGGTTGAACGTGGTCGCGTCGTTGAAGGTGATGCCGAGCGAGGAGTTCGACGAGGTCTGTACGGTGTCGTTGAGATAGATGTCGTCGCGCACGCGCAGCGGATAGGAATTCTTGTCGCGGATCACGGTCGCGATGCCCGTCACGGTGGCGACGTTGCCGATCGGCTCGACGGTGGTGGTCTGCGCGTCTGCCGCGGGAGCAGGTGAAGCTGATGGTGTCGGCGATGCCGAGGGCGTCGGGGAGGGGGCAGGTGCCGGCTGCGCTTGCGCGATTTCGATTGCATCGGATGCACAAGCCGCGCGCGCGCCGGCCAGCGGCAAGGCCAGCACGAGCGTGAACACGAAGGGGCGCCAAGCCACCAATGAAGTCACGAGGAGGTCCCGGTAAGAACGCGAGGCGAGATCGGCCGATATCAGCCGGAGCGAGCTGAATGGCGGATGAACATGAGTCGCAGGGGAGGGGCGAACGTTTGAACGGCGCGTGATGCGAGTGAATAGGCCTTGATATCCTCTCCACAGCGTCATGGCCGGGCGTAGCTGTCCGAAGGACGGCGTCGCTTCCGCTCGCCTATGTCCCGGCCATCCACGCCTTAATGCGCGGTGCGAAGAACGTGGATGCCCGGGACAAGCCCGGGCATGACGAAGACCGTGTGTTAGAGATGACGCGCTTCGCGCGTCAGCTCACGCGCTTCCAGGTCTGGCCGCCGCAGAACATGCCGCCGAAGGCGCAGCCCTGCACGCGCAGTGCGTTCGGGCCCTTCATCGCGATGGTCGAGTCGTAGTTGCGGCCGGAGTCGGGATCGTGGATGCGGCCGCTCCACTTCGCGCCATCGGGCTTCATATTGATCAGGATGCGCTCGTTGGTCTTCTGGGCGTAACCGCACAGATTGGGGCCGCACTGCTCGACACGGACATTGCCCTTGTTCTCTTCGGTCGCCCACACGCCGATCGGCGAGTTCGGTGCCGTCACGGGCGCGGCGGCCACTGGCGCCGGCGCGGGAGCAGCAACAACGGGCGCGGGCGCAGCGACAGGAGCGGGAGCCGCAACAGGCGCGGGCTGCGTGTTGTTGTCGTAGCCGGCGGGCGGCGCGGCGGCAACCGTCGTGGCCGGAGCGGGAGCCGCAGGCGCGGCCGCCTGCACCGGCGCCTGTTGAACGGGCTGTTGCTGCACCGGAGCCGGGGCGGGCTGCGCGGTCGGCGCCGGAGCCGGCGTGGTGTCGGCGTCATCGTCCTTGGAGCCGCCAAGGCCGTTGAGGTTGATGTTGTTCAGCTTGATCGGCTTGTTCGACAGGCCGGGGGCGACGATGGTGACGCAATCAAGCGAAGCGCAGTTGCGCGGAGTCTCGATGCGGATGTGCTGGCCGTCGATCTGGAACGAGATCGAGTTGCCGGCATGCGCGGCCGCGGTCGAAGCGAGGAAGAGCGCGGCGGCGGCGACGGTGAGCTTGTTCATGACAACCTCCGAAAAGGGCGCGATCCCGATATGGACTGGTGTCGCTGGTGGATGAAGCGTGGTTCGACCCTACGCCGCGCCTACCCCGCCTTCCGTGATGGACGTCACAACGCCGGTGCGCGACTGGGTGAGGCAGCGCACATTCGGCCACCCATCATCTGCGTAACGTCTCGGGGACACTGAGGAGGGCGCCGATGATGCGGCTTGTGACTTCGCTTGGGACGGTGATCGCATTGATGGCGATGGCGCCCGCGGCCCAGGCCGGTTCCTACTCTTTTTTGGTCGGCGGGCATCGTTTCCATGTCGAGGCGCCCCGGAATTGCCGGGCCGCCTCCTGTGTTTCGATTTCCAGTCACAGCTTGCGGACAACAGACAATGTCAGCACGGCACCGGCCCCGCCGCCCGCACCGGTGCTCCAGGCACCGCAGCCGGCCTGTCCGGCCGCCCCGATTCGACCGGTGCAAGCGATTGTGACCGCACCGCCCCCCGCGCCGGCTCCCGCCCTTGCTGCCACGGCGTCGCAGTCCGTTCCGCCGCCGCCGACGCCAAAACGCGATGCGTCAGGGATTGAAGCGCCGAGCCCCAATCCGCCGCGAGTTGAACTGTCACGCCTGGATCCGCCAAAGACGATCGCGCTCGACCCGCCGCGGATCGAGCCGCCGGTCGTCACTGCGGACCCCGAGATCAAGCCGGCCACAACGATGGCGAAGCGCAACGAGGATGAGCCGGCCTATCTGCCGCTCGGCGAATGGGAGAGCACGGGCGCCAAGGGCACGGTCCGCATCGAGCGCTGCGGCCCGGCGCTGTGCGGCTTCGCACTCACCGACGCGTCCACCCGCGGCGAGAGCGTGCTCGTCAACATGAAGCCGAAATCGCACGACGTCTGGACCGGCAGCATCTACAGCCGCTCCACCGGCAACACCTATTATGCGACGATGACGCTGAAGACCTCCGGCAGGCTCCACGTCGAAGCCTGCGCGCTCGGCCGCTTCTGGTGCTCCGGCAACGACTGGACAAGAGTTGAGGAGCCGCGCGAGCAGCTGATGACGACGTCGCGGCAGTGGGGCGCGAGGTCGTAGCGTTTCTCTTACCCTCCAGGGGAGGGTGGCGGGTGAGCCGGTGATGCGGTCGGTGTCGTCTCTAGATCATGCCGAGCACGATGGCGCCGACAAAGGCCATGGCGAGGTACGCGGTGACTACGCTCAGTCTCCCGGCGAACGTCATGAGATATCTCCATGCGCGCCTCTTTGCGCGCCAACATCATGGTTAACAGAGAGTCTCTTTCCGAAAAAGGCAGCCCTGCTGTCGCTCATCCTGCGCCACGCGGGCCGGCATAGTTAAAGAACGCTGAAACCGACACGTTGAAGAGTCTTTAAGTAAATTCACCGAACGTGCGTGCATGACGCGCGGAGTTCGTTTGTATCTCGTCGGCTCCATCGTCCTTGTTTCGCTTGCGGGTTGCGGACGCGGCTTTTTCCAGGCCGAACGTGAACCGTGGCGGGCCGAGGCAGAGGCCGCATGCCTGAAATCGGGCGCGGTGAAAGAGGGACCAGACCTCGTCCGCATCGACCCGATCTCCGGCCCCGGCATGTGCGGCGCCGAATTCCCGCTCAAAGTTGCCGCGATCGGCGAAGCCTCCGGCACCTATGGTTTTGCCGACGAAACGCTGCGCCCGCCCGGCAGCATCGGCAACCAGCCGCGCTGGCCGGTGACGCAGCCGCAATCGAATTACCCGCAAGGCCAGGCCTATCCGGCATCGTCCTATCCGCAACGCTCGAACTATCCCGAGAGCGCGGTGCGCCAACCCTCCGGCTATGGCGCCTCATCCGGCCCGATGTCACTGAATGCGCCCGGCGTGGAGCCTCAGGAAGACGAGATCGACCTGCCGCCCGAGGGCACCGATGCCGCGGGTGCGGCGCGCTACATGAATGCCCCGAGCTATCCTGCGCGGCAGCCCGCTCCCTATTCGCAAGCGCCCGCGCAGCAGCCGCTGCCGCGTCTTGGTCCGGCGCAGGGCAATCCCGTCACCGCGGTCGGTCCGGTCGCGATCAAGCCGACTGCGACGCTCGCCTGTCCGATCGTGTCCGAGCTCGACCGCTGGCTCGCCGACACCGTGCAGCCGTCGGCGACGCGCTGGTTCGGCGCCCGCGTGGTCGAGATCAAGCAGATCTCCGCCTATTCCTGCCGCGGCATGAACGGCAATCCGCATGCCCACATCTCCGAGCACGCCTTCGGCAATGCGCTCGACATCTCGGCCTTCGTGCTCGCGGACGGCCGCCGCGTCACCGTCAAGGACGGCTGGCGCGGCATGCCGGAAGAGCAGGGCTTCCTGCGCGACGTGCAGTCGGGCGCATGCGCGCATTTCACCACGGTGCTGGCGCCGGGATCGAACGTCTATCACTACGATCACATCCATGTGGATCTGATGCGCCGTGCCAGCCGCCGCCTGATCTGCCAGCCGGCCGCCGTCTCCGGCGACGAGGTTGCCTCGCGCGCGCAGCGGCGCAGTCCCTATGCGAGCTCGCGCGATCCCTACGTGACCGGCTCGCTCGGCGCGCACAAGACTACGACGCGCAAGCAGGACGAGGACGACTACGCGGACGATTAGCGAAATGGCCATCGTCCGCTATCTCACCCACCCGCAGGTGCAAATCGATCCCGACGTGCCAGTGCCGCAATGGGGCCTGAGCCCGATCGGTCGTGCCCGCACCGAGGCGCTGGCGCAGGCAAGCTGGCTGGCGCGCACCACGCAAATCGTCTCCAGCGGCGAGCGCAAGGCGATCGAGACCGCCGAGATCATCGCGAGCCGGCTCGGCATCATGATCGAGATCCGCGAGGCCATGCACGAGAACGACCGCTCGGCGACCGGCTTTTTGCAGCCGGCCGAGTTCGAGCAGGTTGCCGACCGTTTCTTCGCAGAGCCACTTCTCAGCGTCCGCGGCTGGGAGCGTGCCATCGATGCGCAAGCGCGCATCGTGCGCGAGGCCGAAGCGGTGCTGGCGCGCAATCGCCCGGGCGATGTTCTGTTCGTCGGCCATGGCCGCGTCGGCACGCTGCTGTTCTGCCACACTGCCGGGCATGCGATCGACCGCGCCCACGATCAGCCGGCTGGCGGCGGCAATTTGTTCGCATTCGCGCGCGCCGGGCTGCAGGTCGTGCATGGCTGGCGCCCGATGGAAGAGGCCGGGGCGTAGCTAGCAGCTCATTTCGCGCCCGGCTTCGACGGGGCGGGGGCCAGCCCCATGCAGCGCTGCACCTCGGCGGGGACGTTGTAGGTGCGCATGATGTGGCGGCTATCGCGCAGGCCCGACGCCTCGCGTTGCACCACGAACATCCAGAGCGCGTGACCGGCTTCCGCCACCAGCTTGCGCCTTGCCGGTTGCGAGGCCGGCGTCTCGGCAAGCGCGTGCGCGGCGTCAAATTCGCGCAAGCGCGTCAGCGCCTGTTCGAGCGTACGGCCCATCCGTCCAAGCGCTGAGGCCTGTTCCTGGACGATCTCGTAATGGAGGATATCGACCGGCGGGCGAAGATCACGGGACATGGCGCGAATATAGTGCCGCGTCACCGGCTCGCGCAACGCGTCGCGCTTGCCGCTATTTCGCTTGATACGCTGCCAGGAACATCCGCGTCGCGCTGTCGACGACTTCGGTCATGCGCGCTTCCGACGGTGCGGGCGCGGCCTGGAAGACGAACGGCAGGAACAGCGAGGCTTTGCACAGCTCCATGAACTGCGAGGCCGCGAGATCGCAATCGTCGATCCTGAGATCGCCGGAGGCGACGTGGGCCTTGAGATAGTCGGAGAGGCGGTTGATGGTCTTGTCCAGCACCCGCACATAATAGCGGCGGCCGACATCGGGCATGCGCTCGGCGATCGCCATCACGGTGCGGATCGCCGATCCGCCGCCGGGGCGGCAGAGCAGGTGGATGTAGGCCCGCCCAAAATCCTTCAGCGTGGTCTCGGCATCTCGCGCGGGGTCGAAATTGAACACGACCTGGCCGTGCTGGAGCGCCTCCTGCTCGAGGATGGCTTCGAACAGCGCGCATTTGTCGGCGAAGTAGACGTAGAGCGTGCCTTTGGAGACCTGCGCCGCGCGCGCGATCTCGCCCATGCTGGCGCCGTCAAAGCCGAGATCCATGAACACCTTGCGGGCCCCGTCCAGGATCTGGCGGCGCTTGGAGCTGTCCTCCTCTTGGACGACGCGGAGATGTTCGGGGTCGACTACAACCATTGGTTCAGGGTCTCAGCAGGTTTTTGGGTCGGGTCCAGAGCCCATGAAGCCTGAATAAAGGATTCGGGCCGATAGGGTCGACCCGGGAATAATATGTATATTGACCGAACCGTTCGGTCAATGATATTTGGAATGCACGAGAGGGAACCGTCCGCGGGACGGCCGTCCCTGGTCGTGCCTTTTTATGGGGAGGCCGTCATGGCCGTATCGAGAGACCAGGCTGCGCGCGTGCTTCGCCAGGACCCGGTGGAGACGACGCCGGAGCGGGCGGGCAGTGAAGCCGCGAACGAAAACCCCGCCGCTCTTGCCGAGCAGTTGCGCTCTCATGTGGCCGAGGAAACCAAGCGCCGCACCAGTGAGGCGCCGGAGAAGCCTGTGACCAACAAGCCGGCTGCACCTGCTGCTGCCGATGCGCCGAAATCCGGCAAGCGCAAATTCGTGTTGATGGGCGTCGGCCTCGTGCTGGCGCTCGCGGCCGCGAGCTATGCCGGCTATTACACGCTGGTCGGCCGCTTCTACGTCTCGACCGACGACGCCTATGTCCGCGCCAACAACACCATGCTGGGCGCGCGCGTGGCCGGCCACATCTCCTCGATCCTCGCCGGCGACAATACGCCGGTGAAAGCCGGCGACATCGTCCTCCGCATCGACGACGGCGACTACAAGATCGCGGTCGACGCCGCCGCGACCAGGATCGCGACCCAGCAGGCTACCATCGATCGCATCGGCCGCCAGATCGCGGCGCTCGAAAGCCAGGTCGCGCAGGCCAAGGCGCAGCTCGTCTCGGCCGAAGCCGGCCTCAAGCGCGCCGATCTCGATTATGAGCGCCAGCAGGCGCTGAGCAGCAAGGGCTTCGCCTCGCGCGCCACCTTCGAAAGCTCGGAAGCCGGACGCGACCAGGGCGCCGCCGCGGTGAAGGCCGCGCAGGCCGCCTACGACGTCGCGGTCAGCAATGTCGACGTCACCAAGGCGCAGCAGGCCGAAGCGCAAGCGCAGCTCGCCGAGCTCAAGACGACGCTGGCGAAAGCCGAGCGCGATCTCGCCTTCACCGCGGTGCGCGCGCCGGTCGACGGCACGTTCTCGAACCGTCTCGTCAACGCCGGCGACTTCGTCGCGGTCGGCCAGCGGCTCGGCAACGTCGTGCCGCTCGACGACGTCTATATCGACGCCAATTTCAAGGAAACGCAGCTCAAGCGCATCCGCGCCGGGCAGCCGGTGACGATCAAGGTCGACGCCTACGGCATGCGCAAGTTCTCCGGCGTGGTCGACAGCATCGCGGCGGGCGCGGGCTCCGTGTTCACGCTGCTGCCGCCCGACAACGCCACCGGCAATTTCACCAAGATCGTCCAGCGCGTGCCGGTCCGCATCCGCGTGCCGAAATCGGTCGCGAGGCAGAACCTGCTGCGCGCCGGCATGTCGGTCTATGCGACCGTCGACACCAACAAGGGCGCGACCGACGCCGACAGCGAGGTCGATCTCGACGATCCCACCGCGATCCACCCGCAGTAACTCGTACAAGCGCTGCGAGGTCAGGTTATGGCCAACGCCACCACTGCTTCCCCCGCCATGATGGCGAACCCCGCCGAGGAGCGCATCGCGCCGAAGCGGCTGTTCGCGTTCATCATCATGGTGTTTGGGATGTTCATGGCGATCCTGGACATCCAGATCGTCTCGGCCTCCCTCAGCGAAATCCAGGCCGGCCTGTCGGCGAGCTCGAGTGAGGTCTCCTGGGTCCAGACCGCCTATCTGATCGCCGAGGTCATCGCGATTCCGCTGTCGGGCTTCCTGTCGCGCGCGTTCGGCACGCGGCTGTTGTTCGCGATCTCGGCGGCGGGCTTCACCTTCTCGAGCCTGCTCTGCGGCTTCGCCACCACCATCGAGGAGATGATCCTGTGGCGCGCGCTGCAGGGTTTTCTCGGCGCCGGCATGATCCCGACCGTGTTCGCCTCGGCCTATATGGTGTTTCCGCGCACGAAATTCCACATCGTCGGGCCCATCATCGGCCTCGTCGCGACCCTGGCGCCGACTATCGGGCCGACCGTCGGCGGCTACATCACCGACCTGATGTCGTGGAACTGGCTGTTCTTCATCAACGTCGTGCCCGGCGTCGCCATCACCCTCGGCGTGCTGGCGCTGGTCGATTTCGACGAGCCGCATTTCGAGCTGCTCGACCGCTTCGACTGGTGGGGCCTGTTGTTCATGGCCGGCTTCCTCGGCACGCTGGAATATGTGCTGGAGGAAGGCCCGCAATATGAATGGATGCAGGACACCTCGGTGGCGATCTGCGCCTGGATCTGCGCCATCTCCGCGATCGCCTTCTTCTGGCGCGTCTTCACCGCGGCCGAGCCGATCGTCAACTTGCGCACCTTCTCCAACCGCAACTTCGCGATCGGCTGTCTCCTGCAGTTCTGCATCGGCATCGGCCTCTATGGCCTGACCTACATCTATCCGCGTTATCTCGCCGAAGTGCGCGGCTACAGCGCGCTGATGATCGGCGAAACCATGTTCGTCTCGGGCATTACCATGTTCCTGGTCGCGCCGCTGGTCGGCCGACTCATGGTGAAGTTCGACATGCGCTACATGATCGCGTTCGGTCTCGTCGTGTTCGCGATCGGCTCCTACCAGATGACCTGGATCACCCGCGACTACGATTTCTACGAGCTGCTGGTGCCGCAGATCCTGCGCGGCATCGGCATGATGTTCGCGATGGTGCCGACCAATAACATCGCGCTCGGCACGCTGGCGCCTGATAGGGTCAAGAACGCGAGCGGCCTGTTCAACCTGATGCGCAATCTCGGCGGCGCGGTCGGGCTTGCCGTCATCAACACCGTGCTCAACGACCGCACTGATCTGCACATCACGCGCCTGCAGGAGCGCGTGCACTGGGGTAACGCCACCGCGACCGAGACGCTGACCATGCTCCAGCAGAAATTCCAGGGGCTCGGCGATTCCACGCTGATGGCGATGAAGCAGCTCAGCCAGATCGTGCACCGCCAGGCCGTGGTGATGAGCTTCGGCGACGCCTTCTTCATGCTGACGCTGTTCTATCTCGGCCTCAGCGTGCTGGTGACGCTGCTGAACAAGCCGGCCCCGCTGGCCGGGGGCGGCGACGCGCATTAGTCAGCCAAGAACGCGGAGTCATCGCCCGCGCAGGCGGGCGATCCAGTATTCCAGAGACGTCAGTGGCTTACGGAGAAGCCGCGGCGTACTGGATGCCCCGCCCCCCGTGCGCAATTGCGCACTAGGCGGGGCATGACAGCGGAGATTGCGGCGGGCGAAATGCGCCCCAAGGCGATGCCCACCGCCCCCCGCACCAAATTGCAACACTCGTCCGTGATCTCGCGTGAGCCCCGTTGCAAAGTGGAAACGACACATCTATAAAGCGCACCTCATTCAATCGAACCGGGAGGGATTTGCATGATTACGTCGCAGTCGCAGATCGTACGCCCGCGCTCGATGATCGCCTGGCTCGGTATGTACGCGGCCTGTTAGAGGCCTCTTCCGCCAGATTCGATTGGGCACATCGTCCCGATCGCTCCTCTTCCCCAGTCAAAGCCACCTTGAAGTGACGCCGTCTCGGCCCTCGCGGCCGATTTGCGTCCATCGATGGAGCCGGCCCGCGCCAAGCGGCCGGATGATGTCATGACCGTTCTATCAAAAAAGCCCGCGGCGATACGCCTGGTGCTGCCCTTCGTGTTCCGCCACTGGCTGAAGCAGCCGGGGCGCACGCTGATCGTCGCCGGCGGCCTGTTGGGCGCGACCGTCGCCGACCTGTTCATGCCGGTCTTCTCCGGACAGCTGGTCGATGCGTTGACGCGCGGTTCATCGGACCCCGATGCGCGCCACGCCGCGCTGGTCGCATTTGGCGCCATCGTGGCGCTCGGTGCAGCCTCCGTGGTGCTGAGGCTGATCGGTCTCCAGGCCATCGTGCCGTTCACGCTGAAGACCATGACGGATGTGGCGCAGGACGCGTTCATGCGCGTGCAGCGTTTCTCGACCGATTGGCACGCCAACTCCTTCGCCGGCTCTACCGTGCGCAAGATCACGCGCGGCATGTGGGCGCTCGACCTGCTCAACGACACCATCCTGATGGCGTTGGCGCCGTCCTTGCTGGTGCTGATCGGCTCCATGGTCCTGATCGGCCTGCACTGGGCCTCGCTCGGCGTGGTGATCGCGGTGGGCGCGTTGTTCTACGTCACCATCACCGTAATGTTCTCGACGCGGTACATCGCGCCGGCCGCGCGCGTCTCCAATGCCTGGGACACCAAGGTCGGCGGCACGCTGGCGGATGCGTTGACCTGCAACGCCGTGGTGAAATCCTTCGGCGCGGAAGCGCGCGAGGATGCGCGGCTCGCCCGCGTCATCGATCGCTGGCGCGTGCGGGTGCGGCGGACCTGGTTTCGCTACAACTACACCGGCATGGCGCAGCTTGCGCTGCTGCTGTGCCTGCGGGCATCGGTGATCGGCGGCTCGGTGCTGCTGTGGATGTACGGGCAGGCCTCGCCCGGCGACGTCACCTACGTGCTGACGAGCTATTACGTCATCCACGCGTATCTGCGCGACGTCGGCATGCACATCAACAACCTCCAGCGCGCCGTCAACGACATGGACGAACTCGTGGCGATCCATGACGAGCCGATCGGGATCGTCGATGCCGCGGGCGCCCGGCCGATCGCGATCGAGGGCGGCGAGATCGTGTTCGAGGACGTCACGTTCCTCTATGGCGGCCATCGCGCGCCGCTGTACGACGGGCTGTCGGTCACGATCCGCGCCGGCGAGCGCGTCGGCCTCGTCGGCCGCTCCGGCTCCGGCAAGACGACCTTCGTCAAGCTGGTGCAGCGACTCTACGACGTTTCCGGTGGTCGCGTGCTGATCGACGGGCAGGACATCGCGCTGGCGACGCAGCAATCGCTGCGCAGCCAGATCGCGATCGTGCAGCAGGAGCCGATCCTGTTCCACCGCTCGCTCGCCGAGAACATCGCCTATGGCCGGCCGGGCGCCAGCCTGGAGGCGATCGAGCAGGCGGCGCGGCTCGCGAATGCGCACGACTTCATCCTGCGCCTGCCCAAGGGCTACGGCACGCTTGTGGGCGAGCGCGGCGTGAAGCTGTCGGGCGGCGAGCGGCAGCGCGTAGCGCTGGCGCGCGCCTTCCTGGCGGATGCGCCGGTGCTGATCCTGGACGAGGCGACCTCGAGCCTCGATTCGGAATCGGAGGCGCTGATCCAGCAGGCGATGGAGCGGCTGATGAAAGGCCGCACCTCGATCGTGATCGCGCACCGGCTGTCGACGGTGAGGAGCCTCGATCGGATCCTGGTGTTCGACCGCGGCGAGATCGTCGAGCAAGGCACCCATGCCGTGCTCGCGGGCAAGCCGCGCGGCATCTATCGCGGCCTGTTCGAGCGCCAGGTGGTGGAGCTCGGGCACATCGCGGCAGCGGAGTAACGGACTTGGAATGGCGCGTGGCTGACGGACGATCGCCAGCCACGCCGCCAGAGGATGGAATGACATGAAAGACCTGACGCACGGCTCCATCGTGAGACACATCCTGGCCATGTCGCCGCCGATCATGCTCGGCATGGTCACGATCATGATCTGCCAGCTGGTCGATCTGTACTTCGTCTCGGGTCTCGGCGAAGCGGCCGTGGCGGGCGTCGCCGCGGCCGGCAATGCCGGCTTTCTCGTCAACGCGCTGTTGCAGGTGCTCGGCGTCGGCACGGTGGCGCTGGTCGCGCATGCCGTGGGACGCAAGGATCGGCACGATGCCAATCTGATCTTCAACCAGGCGATCGCGATGTCGGTGTTGTTCGGCTTGTTGACCCTGGTCATGGGCGCGGCGCTGTCGCGCCTCTACATGCGTTCGGTCGCCGCGGACCAGGCCACGATCGAGGCGGGGACCACATACCTGTTGTGGTTCATGCCGGCGCTCGCGCTGGAATTCGCCATGCAGGTGTTGGCATCCGCGATGCGCGCCACCGGTATCGTGCGCCCGGCGATGCTGGTGCGGGCGGTCGCGGTCGCGATCAACATTGCACTGGCACCCGTTCTGATCTCGGGCTGGGGCACCGGCTACGCGCTCGGCGTTGCCGGCGCGGGGCTCGCGAGCTCGATCGCGGTCGCCATCGGCGTCCTGATGCTGCTGGCCCATTTCCGCAAGGTCGAGCGCTACGTCGCCTTCAATCCGGCGCAGTGGCGGCCGCAGCTTCGGCACTGGAAGCGAATCTTCGATGTCGGCCTGCCCGCCGGCGGCGAGTTCGTGATGGTCTTCATCATCATGGGCGTGGGCTATTATGTGCTCAGCATTTTCGGCCCGGCGGCGCAGGCGGGATTTGGCATCGGGACGCGTGTCCTCGGCCTGATCCAGATGCCGGCGCTCGCCGTCGCCCTCGCCGCAGGGCCGATCGCCGGCCAGAATTTCGGTGCCGGCAATGGTGCGCGCGTGCGCGAGACCTTCGTGAAGGCGGCGCTTGTCGCGGTCGCCGTGACGATCGTTTTCCTGATTCTCGCGCAGGCCGCGCCGGGTCTGTTGCTGACCGGTTTCTCGAATGACCCGGAGACGATGGCGGTTGCCTTGCTCTTTGTGCACATCATCTCGCTCAACATGGTGGCGCAGGCGCTGATCTTCACCTGCTCCAGCATGTTTCAGGGACTGGGCAACACCAAGCCGGTGTTGTGGACCTCGGCAATACGGGTCCTCACCTATTCCCTGCCGTCGATCTGGCTCTCGACGTGGCCGGGCTTCCGGATGGAGCACGTCTGGTATTTGTCGATCGTGACGACCACGCTCCAGGCGGCCTTGAACGTGTGGCTGCTGCGCCGCGAGTTCAGCAAGCGCCTTGCCTTGCCACTGAAGGAG
Organism: Bradyrhizobium sp. CB2312; assembly: GCF_029714425.1. Taxonomy (NCBI): domain Bacteria; kingdom Pseudomonadati; phylum Pseudomonadota; class Alphaproteobacteria; order Hyphomicrobiales; family Nitrobacteraceae; genus Bradyrhizobium; species Bradyrhizobium sp. CB2312. Next base: position 2,320,520 of record NZ_CP121668.1, read on the forward strand.
GCGACGTCCGGGCAGGCCGAGGCTCGACCGGTCGCGCCTCCCGTGCGCGAGCCCGCGTAGCGACGGCTTGTGACCTCCTCACGGCTCCGGCTAATTTGCGGTGCCGTGGGGACGGCGCTCGCCCGCGAACAAGGCCGCAAGCTAGATTGCGCCAATGCTGTTCCAGACCAGCGTCAGGCCTGACAGGAACAACAGGCCGAGCACGACATCGCCAAAGTGCTTGTCGTTCAGCGCGTGATAGACGCGGGCGCCGGCCCATGCGCCGATCAGCGTGCCCGGAAAGGCGACAGCCGCGAGCCAGACCACCTTGAATGCGACGAGACCTGAGGCGGTCTGCAACACCAGCGCAGTGGCGAGCACGGTGAAATTGAAGAGCTGGAAGATGCCGCGCCGCTCATGCTTGTTCCAGCCGCGGATGTTGGCCCACAGGATCGGCAGCGGCCCGGACAGTCCGGCGAGGCCGCCCAAAATGCCGCCGGCAAAGCCGATCGCGCCGTCGGCGATGCGGCCGCCGAATTTGACGGCGAGCGGTCTCTTGTTGAGATAAAGCGCCGACGAAAAGATCAGGATCAGCACGCCGACGCTCAGCTTGAATACTTTCGGATCGGCCGAGGCGACCATCAAGGTGCCGAGCGGCACGCCGATCAATCCTCCGATCAGGAACGGCCAGACCAGCGAGAGGTCAAAACTCTTCCACATCGACGGCAGCGTCGAGGTCTGCGCGATCACCGAGCAGATCAGCACCAGCGGCACTGCGAGCGAGGGCGGCAGCACGTAGAGCCAGATGCCGAGCGCCATCAGCGCCGTGCCGAATCCGGCCAGCCCCGAGACGAAGCCTCCGGCCAGCGCGCCGAACAGCAGCAGCACGTAGGTGAGCGTTTCCAACGAATTGTCCTTCGCAATGGGCGATGCCGGATTCTTGATCGCCACTGCCCGCATAGCACAGCCGCGGCCGGGGCGGTCAATTTCAAAACCGCACGCAAGCGTGATCGCCGGTGGCGGGCGTTCGCGGAAGCTGGGCCTACATGATGGTCGTACTTCAATTGGGGGCCCCCCGACGCAAGGTGCGCTTCGATCGGCCTGTTCCCGGTTTAGATGATGGAGCAAGATCATGACCCGCACGAAGATGGCCGTCTCGGCCGCGCTGCTGTCGGCGATGGCCTTGATGCCCACCTTGGCGCAGGCACAGTTTTCAGAGCCCGCGGCCTATCAGGCCGCACATCCCGACCGCGATGTGCTCAATGGCGGCCAGCTCACGCCGGCAGCCCGTGCGGCGCTTGGCCAGCAAGGAATGCCGAGCAATGCCTACGCGGCCTATCCGTCAGCCGTGGCGCCGGTGGTGCACCCGCGTCACCGCCGTCACCATCAGTAACGAGTGCCTAAAGCGCGATGAGATCAGAATCGTCATCGCGCCTTAGGTTGTTGTTTGCGCATGACCTTTTCGGAAAACCGCTTCGCACTTTTCCGGATCATGCTCTAAACGATCTGCCTGGTGTCGGCGGGCTTGTGCAGCGCGCCGACCAGGATGCGCAACGCCTCCGTCAATTCAGCCCTGTTGCGCGCTGCGCCCAGCGAGACGCGCGCGGCGTGCGGAGGCGTGCCGTCCACGGTGAAGGCATCGCCGGCGACCACCGCGAGCCCGTTGCGCAACAGATGCGCCGCGATGTCGGGGCGGCCCTCCGGCAGCCGCAGCCACAGATGATGCGCGGCGGGCTTGGCCAGGAACTGGAAATCCTTCAGCGCCCGCTGCGCCAGTTGCTGGCGCCCGATCGCTTCGTTGCGGATCGCGGTGATGATCCGGTCGGCAATGCCGGCTTCGATCCAATGCGTCACCAGCGCGACCATCAGCGGCGCCGGCATCTGCACGGTCGCCTGCAAAGAGCTGCGCATCTGAAACTGCGCGTCGTCGTCGGGCGTCACGAGATAAGCGACGCGCAGCGCCGGCGCGATGCATTTTGACAGCGTGGTTGCAAGATAGGTCCGTTCCGGAATGAGGTTCGCGATCGGCGAAGCCGCGCGATCGAGCAGCCCGTAGGCGTCGTCCTCGATCAGGATCGTGTCGGCATCGCGGATGATCCTCGCGATCGCGCTGCGCCGCTCCGGAAGAAGCGTCGCCGTGGTCGGATTGTGCAGCGTCGGGATGAGATAGACCGCCTTCGGCCTGTGCATGCGGCAAGCCTTTGCCAGCGCATCGGGCAGGATGCCGCCGTCATCCATGGCGACGCTGACGAGCTTGACGCCAAGCCGCGCCGCGGCGGCCTTGATGCCGGGGAAGGTGAGGGCCTCGGTGAGAACGACATCGCCGCGCCGCGCCAGATGAGCGAGCAGGTTGAACAGGATGGTCTGCGCGCCGGGAAAGATCACCAGCCTGTCGGCATGGGTGTGCGACACGCGTGCGCGCATCCAGCGTGCTGCGACCTCGCGCTCATGCGCGCTGCCGCCCGGCGGCTGGTAATTCAGGAACGCGGTCAGGCCCGATTGCGCGCGGAGAGCTTCCATCCCCGCAATGATGCGCTCGTCGAGCTGTGCCTCCAGCGGATGCGGCGGCACGTTCATCGAGAGGTCGATCGCGACGGGATGCGGCAGGTCGACCGCGCGGCGCGCGCTGGTCTCCGACACGAACGAGCCTTGCCCGACGCGCGCCTCCATGATGCCGCGGCGCCGCGCCTCCGTGTAGGCGCGCGTCACCGTGGTGAGATCGATGCCGAGCGCTTTTGCCAGCGCGCGCTGCGTCGGCAATTGCTGCCCGCGCACGAGACGGCCCGCGGCGATGTCGGCCTCCATGGCCTCGACGATGCGCTGGTAGCGCGGCCCGCTCAGCTCCGAAATTGTAGGGGTCCAGTCCATGCAATTTAGGCCCATATCCTTTGAATGTATGGATGCAAGATAGTATTGTATGGATCAGCAAAACGGAAGAGGTGTCGTCATGACGACCGGTTCAGTTTCTCTGGCGAAGGCGATGTGGCGTGGTTTTCGTGGCAAGTGCCCGAACTGCGGCGAAGGACACATGTTCGGGCGCTTCCTCAAAGTCGCTGATAGCTGCGATCATTGCGGCGAGGAGCTGCTTCACCAGCGCGCCGACGATTTCCCGGCCTATCTGGTGATGGTCGTGGTCGGCCATCTCGTGGTGCCGGCGATCCTTGCGATCGAGACGGCCTACGCGCCGCCGGTCGGGCTGCAACTGGCGGTGTGGCTGCCGGTGACGCTGTTCGCCTCGCTCGCGCTCTTGCAGCCGACCAAGGGCGCCATCGTCGGCCTGCAATGGCAGATCGGCATGCACGGCTTCGAGGCAGGCAGGCTGCGGCGCGAAGCAAGCGAGCTCGCTCCGGTACTTGTGAAGGATTCGCGCGCCGCCTGAAGTGGTCGTGAGTTCTACTTGGCGCGACCCACCACTACACTCCATCGTACCGATACTAACGATGGAAAATGTAGATGGCCGGACGCTCGAAGATTTTTCTGCTCTGTCATGGCGCATGGTCCGGCGGATGGTCCTGGAAGAAGATGCATCCGCTGATGGCACAGTCCGGTCACCGCCTGGTGACGCCGACCTATACCGGGCTCGGCGAGCGTGAACATCTCGCCAGTCCCGCAGTCGATCTCGACACCCACATCCAGGACATCCTGAACGTCATCAAGTTCGAGGACTTTCGCGATGTCGTGCTGCTGGGGCACAGCTATGGCGGCATGGTTGCAACCGGTGTCGCCGATCGTGCGCGCGGATATGTATCGCAGCTGATCTATCTCGACGCCTTCGTGCCGCGCGACGGCCAGTCGCTGTTCGACCTGCACGAAGGCGGCCGCGAGCCTATGAGCAAGGCGGCGGCCGCAGGTGATGGCTACCGTGTCCCGCCAAACCCGCCGCCGGCGGATACGCCGCAAGCCGATCTCCGCTGGCTCGATGAGCGCCGCGTCGACATGCCGATCAAATGCCTCGAGACGAAGCTGAAGCTCACGCATGGCGAGCCGTCGATGCCGCGCAGCTACATCTATTGCAAACGCATCCCGCCGGGCGATGTGTTCGGGCAATTCGCCAAGCGCGCGAAGAGCGAAGATGGCTGGCGCTATTTCGAGCTCGACGCCAGCCACGCGCCGAATGTCACGGCGCCGGAGGCATTGATGGGTGTGTTGAACGAGATCGTCGCTTAGCCCACGCCCGTCATTCCGGGGCGCGACGCAGTCGCGAACCCGGAATCCATTTCTCCACCGTCGCTGCCGCCCGATGGATTCCGGGCTCTCGCTTCGCGAGCCCCGGAATGACACCGTTTGAATGACCGCTCGCCGGGCCAAAATTGGTGAGGGGTCCGATGCACTAGCATCGAACCCCTCGTCGCTTCTTGGTAAGACGCGTTTTCCTCACGCGAACCGGAAAACCACTTCGCTCGAAAACGCTTTAGAATATCAGCCGGCCTGTAAGCCGGGTTCTGTAGGGCACCGTCCGCTTGCGCGAACGATACGTGACGGCCATTCCTCTGGGACCATGTTTGCACATGGCCTCGAGCAACCTACCCGGACGGCGGGCCTGACATCGCCCCGCGGCGTTATCGCTTTCGCGAACAGCCCGCTACGCCGTCCCTATTCGGTTTTGCTCCCGGTGGGGTTTACCATGCCGGCCCCGTTGCCGGCGCCGCGGTGCGCTCTTACCGCACCTTTTCACCCTTACCTCGCCGAAGCCCCGAAGGGGCGAAGGCAGGCGGTTCGTTCTCTGTGGCACTTTCCCTGGGGTTGCCCCCGCCGGACGTTATCCGGCACCGCATGTCAAGGGAGCCCGGACTTTCCTCCCCGGCGGCCTTTCGGCACCTGCCGGAGCGGCCGTCCGGCCGACTGACGGGATTAGGCATGGAGCATTTGTGACGGTTCCGTCAAGCCGAGATCGCCGCGCACGCCGCGGCCAAATAATTTATCCTGAAGATGTCGTTTGGAGCGTGCCCCGTTCGACTGGATGTCGGCGATCCAGCCGAGCAACAGGAGTGAAGCGATGCAGTATCTGCTGCTGATCTATCGGAACGAAGCGGAATTGAGCGAGATGACCCCCGCAGACCGTCAGGCAATGTCGGCGGAGTATGGCACTTACACGCAGGCCATCGTCCAGAGCGGCCATTTCAAGGCCGGTGACGGGCTTCAGCCGACCTCGACGGCAACCACCGTGCGCGTGCGTGACGGCAAGACAATGACGACCGACGGTCCGTTCGCGGAGACCCGCGAGCAGCTCGGCGGCTATTATCTGGTCGAGGCCAAGGATCTCGACACCGCCATTGGTCTCGCCGCGCGGATCCCGGGGGCCAGGGAGGGGTCAATCGAGATCAGGCCGGTCATGATCTACAACAAGTGATCTCGCCTCGCGACATCGAGACGATCTTCCGCGACGAGGCGGGCCGGGCACTGGCCACGCTGATCCGCCTCGTCGGCGATTTCGATCTGGCCGAGGACGCGCTCCAGGAGGCCTTTGCGGTCGCGCTGGAGCGCTGGAGCCTGTGCGAGATTCCGGACAATCCACGCGCCTGGCTGGTCAATGTCGCGCGGAACAAGGCGATCGACCGCGTCCGCCGGCAGGCCGTCTTCCGCGGCAAGCAGCAGGCGCTGGTGCACGAACTCGAGCTGAATGCGCAAGGGACCGACGAGCCGCCTGCAATGCTCGACGACGACGAGCTGCGGCTGATCTTCACCTGCTGCCATCCCGCGTTCGCGCCCGAGGTGCAGGTCGCGCTGACGTTGCGCACCGTCTGCGGGCTCTCGACCGCGCAGGTCGCGCGCGCCTTTCTCGTCAGCGAGGAGGCGATGGCGCAGCGCCTCGTCCGCGCCAAGCAGAAGATCAGGCTTGCTGGCATTCCCTATGAGGTGCCCGAACGCGACACCCTGGTGCCGCGGCTCGATGGCGTGCTCACCGTGATCTATCTGGTCTTCACCGAAGGCTATGTCGCGACCTCGGGTGCGGATCTGATGCGGCCCGATCTCGCGGTCGAAGCCATCCGGCTCGGCCGCCTGCTCGACCGGCTGATGCCGGATCGCGCCGGCATCAAGGGCCTGCTGGCGTTGATGCTGCTGCACGATGCGCGCAGCGCCGGGCGCGAGACGGCGGCCGGCGACATCGTGCTGCTCGAGGAACAGGATCGTTCGCTGTGGGACCGCGCGCAGATCGAGGAGGGCCTGCGCCTGGTAGACGATGCGCTGCGCCTACCCGGCCGGCCGCAGGCCTATGCGGTGCAGGCCGCGATCGCCGCGCTGCATGCGCGCGCGGCAAGTTTTGACGAGACCGACTGGCCGCAGATCGCCGGGCTCTACGAGGTGCTGCTGCGCATCAGCCCGTCACCGGTGATCGAGCTCAACCATGCCGCGGCGGTGTCGATGGTCGATGGCCCGGCACGCGCGCTCGATCTCGTCGACGCGATCACCGCGCGCGGCGGGCTCAACGGCTATGAGCTGTTGCAGGCGGTGCGCGCCGATCTGCTGCGACGGCTGGAGCGGAAGGACGAGGCGCGCGAGGCGTATCTTCTCGCGACGGAGGCGACGCAGCTCGAGCCGCTGCGGCGGCTCTATGCGCGACGGGTGCGGGAGATGGGCTAGATGCCGAGCGCGCTTTGATAGGCGAACAGGGCGGGCGCGCCGCCGGTGTGCAGGAAAATGACATCCTCGTCGTTGCGCCAACGTCCTTGGCGGATCATCGCGATCAGGCCGGCGAGCCCCTTGCCCGAATAGACGGGATCAAGCACAAGCGCCTCGGATTGTCCTGCCATCCGGATGGCTTCGATCGTGGCCTCGTGCGGCACCCCATAGGCTGGTCCGGCATGGCCGGCGACCACTTCGACCATGTCATCGTCGAAGCCTGCACCGAGCAGATCCGCCGCCTGCCGCGCAAGGGCCACCACATCGGAGCGGACCCGGGCGGGTTCGGCATCGATATCAATCCCGACTATTCGCGTGTCCGGCATGGCTGCGGCCGCGCCAACGACGAGACCAGCCTGCGTACCGGCACTTCCCGTGCAATGCACGATCGCGGCCGGCTTGAAGCCCGATAGCGCCGCCTGCTGCTCGATTTCGCAGATGGTCGTGGCGTAAGCAACCGCACCCAGTGCATTCGAAACGCCGTAAGGCACGAAATACGGCCTGCGTCCCTGCGTCCGGAGATCGTCGACGAGCGCGCGGATGGCGGCATTGCGATCGCCGGTCCACGGCACGTCGTGCAGCTGCGCGCCGAACAGCCGATTGAGAAAGGCGTTGCCCGAGGTCTCGTATTCCGGCGTCGGCGGCGCGAGCCGGCCGTGATAAACGGCCAGATGACAGGGGAGGCCGAGCTTGGCGGCAACTGCCGCAACCTGTCGCTGGCTGTTCGATTGCACGACGCCACCCGAGACGATCGTATCGGCGCCGTTTGAAACGGCGTCGTGCAGGACGTAGTCGAGCTTGCGCAACTTGTTGCCGCCGAATCCGAGTCCGGTCGCATCGTCGCGTTTGACCCACAGTCGCGGCCCGCCGAGATGGGCCGTCAGCCGCTTCATCGGCTCGAGTGGCGTCGGAAGATCGGCGAGGCCCAGGCGCGGAAAGGCGGCGAGGCGGTTAATCAGCACTTTGCGATCAATCTGCATCGGGTCGTTCGTCCCGCTCGGAGCCGATCGTCGGACGATAGCCCGGCGGTAGGAGTTGCAGCAGCGATCGCGCGATCACTTTCAAGCGAACTGCGGGGAAGGAAATCCTGTCGCGACGGAGCGCAAGAGCGCTACTTCGAAGCCAGCGTGGTCGCTCCGTCCGCCGGCAGGCTCGCCAGCAGCGCCTGCAAGGTCGACAGCGTCGAATGGTCCGCGACGCCATCGAGCCGCGCCGGGCGGAAATGGCGCTGGAACGCGGTGATCACTTCCATCGTCGCGGCGTCGTATTTGCCGGTCAGCGGCACGCCGTAGCCGTACTTCGCAAGGGCCTGCTGCATGCTCAGCACCGCGTCGCTGATGGTGCCGAGCATCAGGCTCTCGCCGCGCACGACCGGTGCGGGCGTCACCCAGTGACCGACGCCGGAATTGGCCAGCGAATGCCACGGAAATTTCTCGCCCGGATCCTTCTTGCGCGCGGGCGCGACGTCGGAATGGCCAAGCACGCGTTGCGACGGCACTTTTCGCCGCAGCATGATGCCGCGGCACAGCGCGATCACGGCGGCGATCTGGCGCAGCGGAAACTCCGGATAGCCCCAGTCGTGGCCGCGATTGACGATCTCGATGCCGATCGAGCAGGAATTGACGTCGTCCTCGCCGGCCCAGGACGCGACGCCGGCGTGCCAGGCGCGCTTGACCTCGGGCACGCATTGCACGATGCGGCCGTCCTCCAGCACGACGTAATGTGCCGACACCTCGGTGCCCGCCGTGCACAGCCGCGCCAGCGCGCCCTCGACGTCGGGCATGCCGGTGTAGTGCAGCACGATCATGTCCGGCTGCCGTCCCTTGTTGCGCTCGCCGTAATTGGGCGAAGGGATGATGTCGGAGACGATCGAGGAATCCGGGTCGAACGTCCGCATGTTCGCCGCGGCCTTGGGAACCGGGAGAACGCGTTGACGCTTCGAATCAGACGGTGTTGACGAACCGGACGGCATGGACAGCTCAGATCGAACGAGAGTGGGCCAAGCCCTTCTCTTTACTATTCCTTTACCCTCCGCCGTGCGCAATCGCGCGACGCGGTTAACGGATGCATTTTGGCCGGGTGTGTGGATGCAGCATCACTGCCCAGTCGCCCTACCTTACGCCCGACACCTTTTCGAGTTGTAACGGGCCGATCAACGCTTTCTTAACGCTAAGGGCCGTTACTGAGGGATGAAGAGCCGACCCGCGTCCGGAGGCGGCCAAAGCGTATTTTTGGCTCGAAATCCCATGGCTGCCCGACAAATTCCACTGGGAACTCTGGGTTTGCAGCCCGGGACGACGGGGCTCGGTAAGCATGTTGGACTGGGGCTTTGTCGTGGAACCGCCGCGACGCGGAATCATTCGAGGCGTGATGGGCTGGTTCGCCCCCGATCTGGCGTGGTCGTTCGGCAGGCGTGGCGCATGAGCACCGCTCCTCACATTCCCGTGCTCGGCCGCGAGGCGATCGATCATCTCGCGCCGCGCGCAGGCGGGATCTATGTCGATGCCACCTTCGGCGCCGGCGGTTACAGCCGCGGCATTCTCGACGTGCCGGGAACCCGACTCATTGCGATCGACCGCGACCGCACCGCGATCGCGGGCGGTGCCGAGCTGGTCGAGCGTTCCGCCGGCAGGCTGACGCTGGTCGAGGACCGGTTCTCCAACCTCGCCGAGGTCTGCGCGGCCCACGGCATTGAGGCCGTCGACGGCGTCGTGATGGATGTCGGCGTGTCCTCGATGCAGCTCGACCAGGCCGGGCGCGGCTTCTCCTTCCGTCTCGACGGTCCGCTCGACATGCGCATGGCGCAGACGGGCCCGACCGCGGCCGATGTCGTCGCGCGTGCCTCGGAAAGCGATCTCGCCGACATCATTTATCTGTTCGGCGAGGAGCGGCATTCGCGCCGCGTCGCCCGCGCCATCGTCGCTGACCGGCAGGAGACGCCGTTCACGACCACGCGCGCGCTCGCAGACCTCGTCGGCAGGGTCGTGCGTTCCAAACCCGGCGACATTCACCCGGCGACGCGGACGTTCCAGGCGCTGCGCATCTTCGTCAACGAGGAGCTCGAGGAACTCCAGACCGCGCTCGCCGCGGCCGAGCGCGTGCTCAAGCCCGGCGGCCGCCTCGTGGTGGTCTCGTTCCATTCGCTGGAAGACCGCATCGTCAAGAATTTCCTCGCCGAGCGCTCCAAGACCGGCGGCGGCTCGCGGCATCTGCCGGAAGTGGCGCAGACCGCGCCGAGTTTCCAGCTGCTGACGCGGCGTCCCGTGGTCGCCGGCGAGCAAGAAGTAGCGAACAATCCGCGCGCGCGTTCGGCAAAGCTGCGCGCCGCCGAGCGCACCTCGGCGCCCGCGCATGACGACAGCGAGCCATCGTCCTGGCCAAAGCTCTCCGACGTGATGAGAGGCGGCTAGCGCATGCGCATCATCCACCTCCTCGTCATCGGCGCGCTGATCTTCGCGGCGGCCTATGTCTACCGGATCAAGATGGACTCTACGGCGCGCACCGAGAAGGTGCTGCGGCTGCATGCGGAGATCCGCGAGCAGCGCGACGCGATCGCAGCGCTCCGCTCCGAATGGGCCAAGCTCGATGCGCCCTTGCGCCTGCAGGGCCTGTCCGAGCGGCATCTGCCGCTCAAGCCCGTCAACGGCACGCAATATGACTCCCTGAAGAACCTGCCGGAGCGACCGCCGCGGATGTTCAGGCCGGGCGAGACGGATCCGATCGGGGCCATGCTCAACACCATCGAGGCCGCGAGCGATCCTGCTAGCGTGACGGGCTCCGTGCCTCGCCCTGAGGACAAGCAATGAGCCCGGCGACGCCCGCAAAACCCATGCAAAAGACCGAGCCTTGGCGGCAGCGGCTGATCCGCAGCCTGCTCTACGGGCGCAATGTCGACCGTGCCGCGAAAGCGCGCGCGCGCGTCGGCCTTGCGATGCTTGCCTTTGCCTCGGTCTATCTCCTGATCGGCGGCCGTCTCGTGATGTTCGCGATCGGCGCCGACGCCCATGGCGCGCGCCGTGCCGCCGCGCAGGAGGTGGTCGCGACCGCACGCCCCGACATCGTCGACCGCAACGGCGCGATCCTCGCAACCGACGTCAAGGCCGCGAGCCTGTTCGGCGAGCCGCGCCGCATCATCGACAAGGACGAGGCGATCGAGCTTCTGACCGCCACCGTATCCGACCTCGACGAGGCCGAGGTGCGCGAGCGCCTGAAGACGCGCAAGGGCTTCGTCTGGCTTAAGCGCGAGGTCACGGCGAAGCAGCAGCAGGACATCCACAAGCTCGGCATTCCCGGCATCGGCTTCCTGCGCGAGAACAAGCGCGTCTATCCGACCGGCAACGAGGTCGCCCACCTCATTGGTCTCGTCAACATCGACAACCAGGGCATCGCCGGCATGGAGAAATGGCTCGACAATCAGGGCCTCGCCGATCTCCATCGCGCCGGCTTCGCCACCGACCGGCTGCAGAAGCCGATCGAGCTCTCGATCGATCTGCGCGTCGAGCACGCGCTGCGCGACGAGCTGCTGAAAGCCAAGGAGAAGTTCCACGCCAAGGCGGCGTCCGGCATCGTCTCCAACGTCAAGACCGGCGAGCTCGTCGCCATGGTCTCCCTGCCGGATTTCGACCCCAACAATCCGAAGGAAGCGCACGACCCCGACCGCATCAACCGCCTGACCACCGGCGTCTACGAGATGGGCTCGACCTTCAAGGCGTTCACGCTGGCGATGGCGCTCGATTCCGGAAAGATCAATCTGAACTCGTCGTGGGATGCGCGCGGCAATCTGCACTACGGCAAGTTCACCATCCACGACAGCCATGCGCTCGGCCGTTTCATCAACACCAAGGAAGTGTTCACCTACTCGTCCAACATCGGTGCAGCGCGGATCGCGCTCGGCCAGGGTGTCGAGGCGCACAGAGCGTTCCTCGCCAAGATGGGGCAGTTGACGCGGCTGCGTACCGAGCTGCCGGAGAGCGCGGCGCCGCTGGTGCCGCGGCGCTGGGGTGAATTGAACACGGTGACCATCGCGTTCGGCCAGGGCATCTCGGTGGCGCCGCTGCAGGCGGTGATGGGCATCAATGCGCTGGTGAACGGCGGCTACCTGATTCCGCCGACCTTCATGAAGCGTACCGAAGAGGAAGCGGCCGCGATGGCCAAGCGGGTCATCAAGCCGGAGACCAGCGACAAGATGCGGTTCCTGATGCGGCTCAATGCCGAAATCGGCACCGCCAAGACTGCCGACGTCAAGGGCTACTATGTCGGTGGCAAGACCGGCACGTCCGAGAAGGTCATCAACGGCCGCTATGCCAAGAAGCGGGTGCTGAACTCCTTCACCGCGATCATGCCCTGCGACGATCCGAAATATCAAATCCTGATCATGCTGGACGAGCCGCAGGCGATTCCCGAGACGAAGGGTTTCATCACCTCGGGCTGGAACGCGGTGCCGACCGGCGGCAAGGTGATCGAGCGGATCGCCCCGCTTCTGGGCGTCGAGCCCCGGTTCGACCTGCCGCCGTCCGACCGCCTTATTCTTGCAGCATCCAGGACAACCCAGTAATCAACTGGGGTGGCCATCGCCGGTGCTGATTCGGCTTTTCCTGACGATTCGGCTTTCCGGCGCGGCATGTCGACTGGACGACCATGAAGCTGCGTGAACTCTTAGGTCAGGACGTTCTTGGCAATGACGCCGCGATCGAGCCCGCCGTCGCGGCGCTGGATGTGACCGGCGTTGCGCTCGACAGCCGCGTGGTCGGGCCGGGCGATCTCTTCTTCGCACTCGCCGGCAGCAAGACCGACGGCGCGCGCTTCATCGACGCCGCAATTGCCGCGGGCGCGGTGGCGGTTGTCGGCGATCATGCACCTGCGGCCGGCAAGGTGCCGTTCGTCACGGTGGCCAATCCGCGCCGTGCGCTGGCGCTAGCCGCGGCAAGATTCTTCCCCGCGCAGCCCGCGACGATTGCCGCGGTGACCGGTACCAGCGGCAAGACCTCGGTTGCTGCGTTCACGCGCCAGATCTGGGAACGGCTGGGACATGCCTCCGCCAGCATTGGAACCATCGGCCTCGTCTCGCCAAAGCGCACGGTCTATGGCTCGCTGACGACGCCCGATCCGATCGCGCTGCACCGGCAGTTGGATGAGATCGCGCGCGAAGGCGTCACGCATCTTGCGTTCGAGGCGTCCTCGCACGGTCTCGATCAGTATCGCCTCGACGGCGTGCGCATCGCCGCCGGCGGCTTCACCAATCTCTCGCGCGACCACATGGATTACCATCCGACCGTCGCGCATTACCTCGCCGCAAAACTCCGCCTGTTCCGCGAACTGGTTCCACCCGGCGGAGCGGCGGTGATTTCCGCGGATCATGACTGTTCGGCGGAAGTGATCGATGCTGCGACGTCGCGCGGTCTGCGCGTGTTGGCGGTCGGCCGCAACGGTGATGGTGGTGAGGGCATTCGTCTCGTGGATGCGAAGGTCGAAGGATTTTCGCAAGTGCTCGCGATCGAACATCGCGGCAGGCGCTACGCGGTCCGGCTGCCGCTGGTCGGCGAATTCCAGATCGAGAATGCGCTGGTGTCGGCCGGCCTCGCCATCGGCACCGGCAGCGATGCAGCAAACGTGTTCGCGAGCCTCGAACATCTCGAAGGCGCCAAGGGCCGGCTCGAGCGCGTCGGTGAGCGCAACGGCGCGCCGATCTTCGTCGACTATGCGCACAAGCCCGATGCGCTGGCGAAGGCGCTGCAGGCGCTGCGGCCCTACGCGAAACGTAAGTTGATCGTGGTGTTCGGCGCCGGTGGCGACCGCGATGCCGGCAAGCGGGCGATCATGGGCGAGATCGCGGCGGAGAACGCCGATGGAATCATCATCACCGATGACAATCCGCGCAGCGAGAAGCCGGAAGCCATTCGCGCCGAGATCCTCGCCGCCGCCAAGGGCGCCCGCGAGATCGGAGACCGCGCCGCTGCGATCCGCGCCGCGATCGAGGAGCTGCAGGATGGCGATGCGCTGCTGATTGCCGGCAAGGGCCACGAAACCGGACAGATCGTCGGCGGCCAGGTGCTCCCCTTCAGTGATCACGAGGCGGTCGCCGCCGCATTGACGTCGAGGACAGCATGAGCGGGCCAATCTGGACGGTGGCCGAAGTGGCGCGCGCGCTGGGCGCGGCCGGATCGTTCCCGGACACGCCGATCGATCTCGTCACCCAGGACAGCCGCCTGGTAAAGCCGGGCAGCCTGTTCGTCGCGCTGAGCGGCACGCCGAGCGGCGGCTTCGTCTCGGCCTTCGCCAGCGCGCGCGACGGCTGGGAGTTCGCGGACAAGGCGGAGGCTTCCGGCGCGGTCGCGATGATCGTGCCGCACGAGATCGCCGGCATCCGCATTCCCCAGATCATCGTGAAGGACACGCTGATCGATGGCCTCTGGGGCCTCGCGCGCGCCGCCCGCGCGCGCTTTGGCGGGCCGGTGATCGGTCTCACCGGCAGCGCCGGCAAGACCAGCACCAAGGAATTCCTGGCGGCCTATCCCAATGCCTATGCGAGCCCGGCGAGCTTCAACAATTTCTGGGGCGTGCCGCTGACGCTGTGCAACGCGCGGCCCGATGCCAGCCTCTGGGTCGTCGAGATGGGCATGAACCAGACCGGCGAGATCGCGCGGCTCAGCGAGCTCACGCGGCCGACGGTCGCGCTCGTCGTCAATGTCCAGCCGGTGCATCTGGAGAAGCTCGGCTCGCTCGAAGCCATCCGCCGCGAGAAGGTGTCGATCGCGCTTGGCCTGCCAGAGGACGGCGTGCTGGTGCTGCCCGCCGGGCTCAAGGCGTCCGAATGGAAGGGCAAGGTGGTGCGCTTCGGCGAGCATGCCGAGGTGCACGAGGTCGCGCACGCGCCGCATGGCGAGAGCTGGCAGATCGTCGCCATGATCGGCAAGAAGGAGATCGCCTTCAGCCTGACGCCGGGCGCGCCGCACCGCGTGCACAATGCGCTCGCCGCGCTCGCTGCGATCCGCGCCGCGAATCTCGATGCGGCGACGCTCGCGATCAAGCTCGACCGGGTCGGCATCATGACCGGTCGCGGGGTCGAGCAAATGGTCGGCGGCGTCACGGTGATCGACGACAGCTTCAACGGCAATCCGGCCAGCGTCGCTGCTGCGCTGCAAAGCCTGCAGGCGCGCAGCATGAGCGGCGGCCGGCGCATTGCGGTGCTCGGCGACATGCTCGAACTCGGCGATGACGCAGCTCGCTATCACACCGGCCTGGCCGAGCATCTCGAAGGCATCGACGGCGTCTATTGCGTCGGCCCCTTGATGCGCCACCTCTACGAGCTGCTGCCGGTAGGAAAAGACCTCGGCTGGCACGACGATCCCGCCACGCTGCAACCGGGCGCGGTCGCAAGCCTGCTGAAGGCAGGCGATGTCGTGGTTGTCAAGGGCAGCAAGAAGATGTTCTGGGTCAACAAGTTTGTGCCGGGCCTAGTGGCCGCCTTGCAGGCAAAGGCGTAAACTGCTTGGAAGGCGCTGTTCCCGAATCCCACCTTTTGCGGCGCGGATCGTTTGCCCAGAGGGTCGCCCGACCCCATGACGAAGACCAGCGAATGCGCGTGAGGCACGGTGAGGCCGAGGTGAAGGGCCGAGAAAAAGGTCAAGACCGCGTGCGAAAGGCCCCATAGGACCGTCTGAATGTTTTACTGGCTGATCGAGCTCTCCAACACATTTCCGAGCTTCGGTGCGGTGCGTACCGTCCTGAACGTCTTCCGTTACATCACCTTCCGCACCGGCGGCGCCATCGTCACGGGCGCGCTGTTCGTGTTCCTGTTCGGGCCCTGGATCATCGACCATTTGCGCATCCGCCAGGGCAAGGGCCAGCCGATCCGCACCGACGGCCCGCAATCGCATCTCAGCAAGAAGGGCACGCCCACCATGGGCGGGCTGATGATCCTGTCCGGCCTCACGGTCGGCACCGTGCTGTGGGCCAATCCGCTCAACCCCTATGTCTGGATCGTGCTGGCCGTGACGCTCGGCTTCGGCTTCGTCGGCTTCTATGACGACTACCTCAAGGTGACCAAGCAGACCACGACAGGGTTCGGCGGCAAGCTGCGCCTGCTGATCGAGGCGGCGATCGCGCTGGTCGCCTGCTACGCCCTGGTGCGGCTGAACCGCGATCCCGCGTCGACCGCGCTGACGATTCCGTTCCTGAAGGACACCGTGCTGCATTTCGGCTGGTTCTTCGTCGTGTTCGGCGCCTTCGTCATCGTCGGCGCCGGCAATGCGGTGAACCTCACCGACGGTCTCGACGGCCTCGCCATCGTTCCCGTGATGATCGCGACCGCGAGCTTTGCGATGATCGCCTATCTCGCCGGCAACGCCGTGTTCGCCGACTATCTCCAGATCAAATATGTCGCGGGCACCGGCGAGCTCGCGGTGCTCTGCGGCGCGCTGCTCGGCGCCGGGCTCGGCTTCCTCTGGTTCAATGCCCCACCAGCTTCGATCTTCATGGGCGACACCGGCTCGCTCGCGCTCGGCGGCATGCTGGGCGCCATCGCGGTCGCGGTGAAGCACGAGATCGTGCTCGCGGTGATCGGCGGGCTGTTCGTGCTGGAGGCGGTCTCCGTCATCGTGCAGGTGGTGTCGTTCAAGCTCACCGGGAAACGCATCTTCCGGATGGCGCCGATCCATCACCATTTCGAGCAGCTCGGCTGGACTGAGCCGCAGATCGTGATCCGGTTCTGGATCATCTCGGTGATGCTGGCGCTCGCCGGTCTGTCGACCCTGAAGCTGCGTTGATGGTCGCGGTGACTCAATCTTGCTGTCATTCCGGGGCTCGCGAAGCGAGAACCCGGAATCTCGAGATTCCACATTGCGCAATTGCGCAATGGGGTTCGACGCTGTCGCGTCGCCCCGGAATGACAGAGGCTTAGTCATGATCCCCGTCACGTCCTTCGCCGGCAAGACGGTCGCAGTGTTCGGCCTCGGCGGCTCGGGGCTCGCCTCCTGCCACGCCTTGAAGGCGGGCGGCGCCGAGGTGATCGCCGCCGACGACAATGCCGAGAATGTCGCCAAGGCGGCGCAGGCCGGCTTCATCACCGCTGACCTGCGCAACGTCTCCTGGGCGAATTTCGCCGCGCTGGTGCTCGCGCCCGGCGTGCCGCTGACTCATCCGGTGCCGCACTGGAGCGTGCTGAAGGCGCAAGAGGCGGGCGTCGAGGTGATCGGCGACATCGAGCTGTTCTGCCGCGAGCGCCGCCGCCATGCGCCGAACGCGCCGTTCGTCGCCATCACCGGCACCAACGGCAAGTCGACCACGACCGCGCTGATCGCGCATCTGACCAAGGTCGCCGGCTACGACACCCAGATGGGCGGCAATATCGGCACCGCGATCCTGTCGCTGGAGCCGCCGCGCATGGGCCGCGTCCACGTCATCGAGATGTCGTCCTATCAGATCGACCTCACGCCTTCGCTCGATCCCTCCGTCGGCATTCTGCTCAATGTCAGCGAGGATCATATCGACCGTCATGGCACCATCGAACATTACGCTGCGGTGAAGGAGCGTCTCGTTGCCGGTGTGCAGGCGGATGGCACCTCGATCGTCGGCGTCGATGACGGCTATTGCCGCGACATTGCCGACCGGCTCGACCGCGCCGGCAAGAACGTGGTGCGCATCTCCGTCAGGAATCCGCTCGCCTCCGGCATCCATGTCGAGCACGGCTCCATCGTGCGCACCGCCGGCGGCGCGCGCAGCGAGATCGCAAAGCTCGGCGGCATCGGCTCGCTGCGCGGCCAGCATAATGCGCAGAACGCGGCCTGCGCGGCCGCTGCCGCGCTCGCGATGGGCATCAGCCTCGATGTCCTGCAGAACGGGCTGCGCAGCTTTCCCGGCCTTGCGCACCGCATGGAGCAGGTCGGCCGCCGCGGCAACGTGCTGTTCGTCAACGACTCCAAGGGCACCAACGCGGACGCGACAGCGCATGCGCTGTCATCCTTTTCGGACATCTTCTGGATCGCCGGCGGCAAGCCGAAGGCGGGCGGCATCACGAGCCTGACCGGATATTTCCCGCGCATCCGCAAAGCCTATCTGATCGGCGAGGCCGCGCAGGAGTTTTCGGGAACGCTCGGCTCCGTCCCGCATGAGATCAGCCAGACCCTCGATGTCGCCGTCGAGCACGCCGCGCGTGATGCGGAAGCTTCGGGCCTCACGGACGCAGTCGTGCTGCTGTCGCCAGCTTGCGCCTCCTTCGACCAGTACCGCAACTTCGAAATCCGCGGCACCAAGTTCCGCGAGCTGGTACAGGCGCTGCCGGGTGTGAAGCCGGTGGTGTGAGATGCGTAGGATGGGTAGAGCGAAGCGAAACCCATCGCTCCTGTGGAATTGATGGGTTTCGCTTCGCTCTACCCATCCTACAAATCAAATCTTCCGCGTTTCCTTAACCCTGCGGTAACCAACCTCGGCGACCAATGGACGGACCTCTGTCCGAAAGCGGCCGCCCATGCTCTCCCGTGAAGAACGTACCCCCTTTTCCGAGTGGTGGTGGACCGTCGACAAGCCGCTGATGGGCGCCATCCTGGCCTTGATGCTCACCGGCGTGATCCTGTCGCTGGCGGCGAGCCCGCCGGTTGCGACCCGCATCGGGCTCGATCCGTTCCATTTCTTCAGCCGCCACGTGATGTTCCTCCTCCCGTCCTGCCTGGTGCTGCTCGGGGTGTCCTTCCTGTCGCCGCGGTCGATCCGCCGCTCGGCGCTGATCATCTTCACCGTCAGCATCATCCTGATCGTGGTGACGCTCGCGATCGGTCCCGAGGTGAAGGGCTCGCGGCGCTGGATCACGCTGCTCGGCGTCAACATCCAGGCCTCCGAGATCGCAAAGCCGTCCTTCGTCGTCATCGCCGCCTGGCTGTTCGCGGAATCGACCAAGCGTCCGGAGATGCCGGCGACCTCGATGGCGCTGGTGCTGCTGCTGATGCTGGTGTCGCTGCTGGTGATGGAGCCGGACTTCGGCCAGACCATGCTGATCCTGATGGTGTGGGGCTCGCTGTTCTTCATCGCGGGCATGCGCATGATCTGGGTGTTCGGCCTTGCGGGCGCCGCCGCCGCCGGCCTGTTCAGCGCCTATCTCTTTGTTCCGCACGTGGCAGGACGCATCAAGCGCTTCATGAACCCGGCCTCCGGCGACACCTTCCAGGTCGATACCGCCATGGAGGCCTTCTACAATGGCGGCTGGTTCGGCCTTGGACCGGGCGAGGGCATTGCCAAACGCAGCCTGCCGGACAGCCACACCGACTTCGTGTTCGCGGTCGCCGCCGAAGAGTTCGGCATCATCCTGTGCCTTGCGATGCTGGCGCTGTTCGCCTTCGTGGTCATCCGCACGCTGTCGCGCGCTTATGCCAATGAGGACATGTTCTCGCGCTTTGCCGCGTCAGGCCTTGCGATCCTGTTCGGCGTGCAGGCGGCGATCAACATGTCGGTGAACCTCCAGCTCATCCCCGCCAAAGGCATGACGCTGCCGTTCATCTCCTACGGCGGTTCCTCGATCGTGTCGCTCGCCTACGGCGTCGGCATGATGCTCGCGCTGACGCGGCTGCGCCCGCGCACCGAGGTCGAGGCCAGCGGCCGCGCCGAGGCGATGCGCAGCTACGCCTAACAGGTATCGTGTCCCGGACCAGCGCAGCGAAGCGGAGCGCAGAGCCGGGACTCAGAAATGTGGCAGCATGGGCCCCGGTTCAGCAGCGCACCACGCCGCAAGATGCGGCGCGCTGCGCTGCGCCCGGGGCACGTGCACCGTGTAGCTGGCTCGCAATGACGAAAAAGTCCTTGTAAGACTATTTGCCATGGACACCTCCCCCCTGATTCTTCTCGCCGCAGGCGGCACCGGCGGCCATCTGTTTCCGGCCGAGGCGCTCGGCGTCGAGTTGATCCGGCGCGGCTTTCGCGTCCGTCTCGTCACCGACGAGCGCGCGCTGCGCTATAGCGGGCTGTTCAGCAAGGACATGATCGACGTCGTGGCCAGCGAGACCGCGCGCGGCCGCAATCCGTTGCAGCTTGCTTATGCCGGCCTCACCCTCGCCACCGGGACGCTGTCCGCGTATCGCCTGATCAAGCGGCTGAAGCCGGTCGCCGTCGTCGGCTTCGGCGGCTATCCGACGCTGCCGCCGCTGGTCGCTGCGAAGCTCGCGGGCGTGCCCGGCATCATCCACGACGCCAACGCCGTGCTCGGCCGCGCCAACCGGTTCCTGTCGAGTCGTGTCCGCGCCATCGCAACGTCCTTGCCCGGCGTGCTCGATCGCGATCCGGCCCTGGCGGGCAAGACCACGACGGTCGGCACGCCGATGCGGCCGGCGATCCTCGCCGCAGCCGCCGTGCCGTATGTCGCGCCTGAACCAAACGGCCCGCTGCGGCTGCTCGTCGTCGGCGGCAGCCAGGGCGCGCGCATCATGGCCGACATCGTGCCGGGCGCAATCGAGCGGCTGGAGTCGTCATTGTGGAGCCGGCTGATCCTGACCCAGCAGGTCCGCGACGAGGACATGACCCGCGTGCGCGCGGTCTACGACAAGCTGAAGATCAAGGCGGAGCTCGCGCCGTTCTTCACCGATCTGCCGGCGCGGCTTGCATCCAACCATCTCGTGGTGTCGCGGTCCGGCGCCGGCACGGTGGCCGAGCTTGCTGCGATCGGCCGGCCCTCGATCCTGGTGCCGCTGCCGGGCTCGATCGACCAGGACCAGTTCGCCAATGCCGGCGTGCTGGCCAAGGTCGACGGCGCGATCCGCATCCCCCAGACCGAGTTCACCTCGGACCGTCTCGCCTCCGAGATCTCCGCCTTCGCCGCCGAGCCCGCGCGCCTTGCCGTCATGGCCGCCGCGGCGAAAGGGGCGGGCCGGCTCGATGCGGCCGAGCGGCTGGCCGATCTGGTGGTCAAAGTCGCTGGAATCTGACGCCTGTTCCGCCCCGGAATGGCCAAAAAAGCCCCTTGTCATGCCCCGCGAAAGCGGGGCATCCAGTATACGACGCAGCTGATTTGAATCTCTGGCGTCGCGGAATACTGGATCGTCCGCCTTCGCGGACGATGACCCCAAGGAAACCATATGAGACTGCCGCGCGAGATCGGACCCATCCACTTCGTCGGGATCGGCGGGATCGGCATGAGCGGCATTGCCGAGGTGCTGGTCAATCTCGGTTATACCGTCCAGGGTTCGGACGCCTCCGACAATTACAATCTCGATCGCCTGCGCAAGAAGGGCGCAAAGGTCTCGGTCGGCCACAAGGCCGAGAATGTCGATGGCGCCGAGGTCGTCGTCGTCTCCACCGCGATCAAGCGCGACAATCCGGAACTGATGGCGGCGCGCGAGCGGCGCATTCCCGTGGTGCGCCGTGCCGAGATGCTGGCCGAGCTGATGCGGCTGAAGAGCTGCGTCGCGATCGCCGGCACCCACGGCAAGACCACGACGACCACGATGGTCGCAACGCTGCTCGATGCCGGCGGGCTCGATCCCACCGTGATCAACGGCGGCATCATCAACGCCTACGGCTCCAACGCGCGTCTCGGCGCCGGCGACTGGATGGTGGTGGAGGCTGACGAGAGCGACGGCACGTTCCTGAAGCTGCCGACAGACGTGGCGATCGTCACCAATGTCGACCCCGAGCATCTCGATCACTTCAAGACCTTCGACGCCGTGCAGGACGCGTTCCGAAACTTCGTTGAGAACCTGCCGTTCTACGGCTTCGCCGTGATGTGCATCGATCATCCCGTGGTGCAGACGCTCGTCGGCAAGATCGAGGATCGTCGCATCGTCACCTATGGCGAGAATCCGCAGGCTGACGCGCGGCTGCTCGACCTGACGCCGATGGGCGGCGGATCGAAATTCAAGGTCGCGTTCCGTGATCGCAAGACAGGGGCGGTGCATGAGATCGCCGATCTCATGCTGCCGATGCCGGGCCGACACAATGCCTCCAACGCCACGGCTGCGATTGCGGTCGCGCGCGAGCTCGGTGTCTCCGATGATGCGATCCGGAAGGCAATCGCCGGCTTCGGCGGCGTCAAGCGCCGCTTCACCAAGACAGGCGAGTGGAACGGCGTCACCGTGATCGACGATTACGGTCATCATCCCGTCGAGATCGCGGCCGTGCTGAAGGCGGCGCGGGAATCCACCAACGGCAAGATCGTCGCGGTCGTGCAGCCGCATCGCTACACCCGCCTGCAATCGCTGTTCGAGGAATTCTGCACCTGCTTCAACGATGCGGACGCCGTGGTCGTCGCCGATGTCTATGCCGCGGGCGAGGCGCCGATCGAGGGCGTCGATCGCGATCATTTCGTCGCGGGCCTGCGCGCGCATGGGCACCGCGAGGTGGTGCCCCTGCCGGCAGCGTCGGAACTCGCGGGTATCGTCAAGGGATTGGCGAAGTCGGGCGATCTCGTCGTGTGCCTGGGCGCCGGCAACATCACGCAATGGGCCTATGCCCTGCCGGATCAATTGAAGGCGCTGGGGTAGGGTGCGGATGTCGAGTCATCGTCGATCACCGCCCGTGTGGCCACCCCTCTCCCTAACCCTCATCCGCAAGGGGGGAGGGAACCCATCCGCCGGTGCCTCCCCGACTCGCGCAAACGATCAGAGCGGAGCTGTGACGCTTGGTGAGGTGAGCACGCTGATCGGGCTCCCTCCCCCCTTGCGGGGGAGGGTTGGGGAGAGGGGTAAGCTGCGGGCGCTGACGGATAATGTTGCGCGAGGCAGTCTCAACGCAGCTCGCACGTCGGTCAGCACGCCATGAGCTTCCTCGACATCAGCCCTTCACTCAAAGCCGCGATGCCGGACCTCCGCGGCCGGCTGCTCGCCAACCAGTCGCTCGCCGAGCTCACCTGGTTTCGCGTCGGCGGTCCGGCGCAGGTGCTGTTCACGCCGGCGGACGAGGACGATCTCGCATATTTCCTCGCGCGTCTCGCATCTGACATCCCCGTCTACGTCGTCGGCGTCGGCTCGAACCTGATCGTGCGTGACGGCGGCATTGCCGGCGTGGTGATCCGTCTCGCGCCGCGTGCCTTTGGCGAGGCGACCGCCGACGGCGATATCGTCACCGCGGGCGCTGCGGCGCTCGACAAGCGCGTGGCGGAAGTTGCGGCAAGCGCCAATATCGGCGGGCTCGAATTCTACTTCGGCATTCCCGGTACCATCGGCGGCGCGCTGCGGATGAATGCGGGTGCCAATGGCGGCGAGACCAAGGACGTGCTGATCGAGGCGCGAGGCGTCGGGCGCGACGGCACCAAGCACGTCTTCTCCAACGCGGACATGAAGTTCGTCTACCGCAACAGCGGCGTCGATCCCTCCATCATCTTCACCTCCGCGCGCTTCCAGGGCGAGATCAAGGATGCCGAGGCGATCCGCGCCCGCATGGCGGAGGTGCAAAACCACCGTGAGGCCGCGCAGCCGATCCGCGAGAAGACCGGCGGCTCGACCTTCAAGAATCCGCCCGGCCATTCCGCCTGGAAGCTGGTGGACGCCGCCGGCTGCCGCGGCTTGCGCGTCGGCGGCGCGCAGGTCTCGGAGATGCACTGCAATTTCCTGATCAACACCGGCGATGCCACCGCGCACGACATCGAGACGCTGGGCGAGACCGTGCGCGAACGCGTGAAGGCGAATTCCGGAATTGAGCTACACTGGGAAATCAAGCGGATCGGGGTTTCATGATCATCGTCATTCCGGGGCTCGCGAAGCGAGAGCCCGGAATCCATACTCACGATCGTGGTTATGGATTCCGGGCCTGCGCCTTGCGGCGCATCCCGGAATGACGGAGCAGATAGGTAACTGAGAACATGCGCATCACCATCCTCTTCGGCGGCTCCAACCGCGAGCGTCTGGTTTCGGTCGCCTCGGCCCAGGCGCTGCACCAGGCGCTGCCCGAGGCCGATCTCTGGTGGTGGGACATCGAGGACAAGGTGCATGTGGTGCAGTCCAAGCAGCTGCTCGAGCATGCCCGCCCGTTCGAGGACGAGTTCACGCCCGGCACGCGGGGCATTCCGCTGGCGCAGGCGCTCGACCAGGCCAAGGCGGAAGGCCGCGTGCTGGTGCTCGGCCTGCATGGCGGGCGCGCGGAGAACGGCGAATTGCAGGTGATGTGCGAGGCGCGCGGCGTGCCCTTCACCGGCTCGGGCTCGGCATCCTCGCATCTCGCCTTCGACAAGATTGCAGCCAAGCATTTCGCCGCGCTCGGCGGCGTGACGCCGCCGGCCAACATTGCGCTCGAGGCCATCGAAGAGGCCTTCGCCGAATATGGCCGGCTGATCGCCAAGCCGGCGCGCGACGGTTCGAGCTACGGCCTGATCTTCGTCAACGCCAAGCAGGACCTCGTCGCGGTCCGCAATGCCGCCAAGCACGAAGAGTATGTGATCGAGCCCTACATCGCCGGCGTCGAGGCGACCTGCGGCGTGCTCGAGCGCCCCGACGGCTCGATCATCTCGCTGCCGCCGATCGAGATCATCCCGGGTGAGGGCAATTTCGATTACGCGGCAAAATATCTTTTGAAGTCGACCCAGGAGATCTGCCCGGGCCGGTTTGCACCCGAGATCACCGCCGCGCTGAAGGAGCAGGCGATGCTGGCGCACCGGGCGATGTCCTGCACCGGCTACTCCCGCTCGGACTTCATCGTCTCGGAGAAGGGCCTCGTCTATCTCGAAACCAACACGCTGCCCGGGCTGACCAAGTCCTCGCTCTACCCCAAGGCGCTGAAAGCCGAAGGCATCGCGTTCGTCGACTTCCTGCGCGGCCTGGTCGAGCTCGCCGGGCGGGGTGTGCGAAAATAATTAGGACTGGTTAACGGCCAAACGGCCGAAATGGCCCGGTTTGGGGTCCAAATCCGGTAAAATGCCGGACATCGCGGCATAAATGCCTCACATCACGGGGCAAAAAGCATTCCGCGTTAACGAAGTTTACCTTTTGTTTACCAGGACAGCCGAAGGTTAACGCTGGCGGCGCATATGGCGTTTTGGCTGCCGGCGCGTGAGCTGTCCTGGTGATGTCACCTCCAGCGAACGCTTTGAACGGGAGAGGTTTCTTCTGCTGAAGACCAGCACCCGGCCCGGCAAGTCCGAGACGTCATGTTCGCCAGGACCCGCGCGATGTTGCGGGCTAACTGTTGACGAGCTCGTGCAATGGATGGTGCAGGAAGCCTCACCCGGTCGCTTTTCAGATCGCTGAGGCCCCAAGCTGACCTGAAGGCGGCCGCTGTCGGAGCGGTCGTGCTTCTGCGCGAGTGGGTGCAGGACAAGCGGGCCGAGGCGCGCGCTGCCGCCCAGGACAAGGCCAAGGCCAAGGCGAAGTTGAAGCCGGTCGTCGAGCGCGAGCCGCCGCCGCGCGTGGTCGCGCTGGTCGAGCGCTATCTGCCGCGCCGGGTCGGGCTCACCATGACCGTGGTGCTGCTGCTCGGAAGCTGCGGCTTCGGCATCGTCAAGGGCGGCCATCTCCAGGATTTCATCACCGCGGTCAGCGATGCCCGCAACGCGCTGGCCAATTCCGCCGGCTTCCGCATCACCTCGGTCGCGATCAACGGCCGCAAGCAGCTCACCCAGGACGAGATCCTCGCGATCGGCGGCGTCAGCGGTCGCTCCTCGCTGCTGTTCCTCGACGCCGACGCGGTGCGCGACAAGCTCAAGGCCAATCCCTGGATCGCGGATGCGACCGTGCTGAAGCTCTATCCGGGCCGGCTGATGATCGACATCACCGAGCGCCAGGCGTTCGCGCTGTGGCAGGAGGCCGGCCGGCTTTCCGTGATCGCCGACGACGGCGCCGTGCTCGAACCCTATGTCTCGCGCCGCTTCCTGGCGCTGCCGCTCGTGGTCGGCAAGGGCGCCGACACCCAGGCGCGCGATTTCCTGGCGCTGCTGGCGCGCTATCCGCAGATCAATTCGGTGACCAAGGCCGCGATCTATGTCGGCGAGCGACGCTGGAATTTGAGGCTCAAGGACGGCCTCGACATCCGCCTGCCCGAGCAGGACGTCGGCAATGCGCTGGCGATGCTGTCCCGGCTCGACAAGGAGGACAGGCTGTTCTCCCGCGACATCGTCGCCGTCGACCTGCGCCTGCCCGATCGCCTGGTGGTGCAGCTGTCCGACGACGCCGCCAAGGCGCGCGAGGAGCAGTTCAAGGACAAGAAGAAGAAAAAGGCCGGGGACGCCGCATGACCGGTCTTGATCGCAACCAGACCCCGAAGACGCGCCCGATGCCGCACAAGCGCGGCGGCCTCGTCGCCTGCCTCGACATCGGCACCAGCAAGATCGCCTGCATGATCGCGCGGCTGAAGCCGTCGCCCCCGAGCGACGCCTTGCGCGGCCGCACCCATGCGGTGGAGCTGGTCGGATACAGCCAGATCCAGTCGCGCGGCATGAAGGCCGGCGCGGTGATCGATCTCGGCGAATGCGAGCAGGCGGTGCGCCAGGCCGTCGGCCTCGCCGAGAAAATGGCCAAGGTGCGGGTCGATTCCGTGCTGCTGTCGGTCTCCGGCGGCCGGCTTTCAGGCCAGCTGGTCGAAGCCGCCGCCGACATCCGTGGCGGCGCAGTGACGCCGGCCGATGTCAGCCGCGTGACCTCTACGGGCATGCGCCACGCCACCGGCGAAGGCCGCACCGTGTTGCACGCGCTGCCGGTCGGCTACACGCTCGACGGCGTCAAGGGCATCCGCGATCCCCGCGGCATGGTCGCGCACCAGTTCGGCGTCGACATGAATGTCGTCACCTGCGACGCCACCGTGGCGCGCAACCTGATGCTGGCGGTGGAGCGCTGCCACATCAACGTCGAAGCCATGGCGGCGAGCCCCTATGTGGCCGGTCTTTCCGTGCTGACCGACGACGAAGCCGATCTCGGCGCCGCCGTGGTCGAGATGGGTGCGGGCACCACCACGATCGCGGTCTATTCCGGCGGACGTTTCGTGCATGCGGCCGGTTTTGCGGTTGGCGGGCAACACATCACGATGGATCTCGCCCGCGGACTCTCCGCGACCATTGCCGATGCCGAGCGAATCAAGACGTTATACGGCACCGTCATCACCGGCGGATCGGACTCGCGTGAGCTGATGTCTGTACCGACAGCCGGTGACGAGCAGGATCTGCCGCAGATCGTCTCTCGCGCCACCATCGCCAACATCGTCAAGCACCGTGCCGAGGAAGTCTTCGAAATGGTTCGGGACAAGCTGAAGGATTCGCCCTTCGCCTCAGAGCCCAACGGCCGCGTCGTGCTCTCGGGCGGCGCCTCGCAGCTCACCGGCCTCGTCGAACTCGGCACTCAGATTCTCGGCCGGCCCGTGCGGGTCGGTCGTCCGCTCGGTTTCGGCCGGCTGCCCAACGAGGCGAAGAACGCCGCGTTCGCGGTGCCGGCCGGACTTCTCGTCTACCCGCAATATGTTCACCTCGAACATGTCGAACCGCGGCATACGCGGCAGCAGGTCAAGACAGGGACCGGCGGTTATTTCGGAAAGGTCGGACGATGGCTACGCGAGGGCTTTTGATGACTCATTTCCGCAATTCCCGATTTTCACCAACTCCCGCGGCCACCGGCCGGGGCGAACCCACGCGCGCGTGATCGAGAGGCAACCATGACCATCAGCATCAATGTTCCTGATATTCACGAACTGAAGCCCCGGATCACCGTGTTCGGCGTCGGTGGCGCCGGTGGCAACGCCGTCAACAACATGATCACGGCGGGCCTGCAAGGCGTCGACTTCGTCGTCGCCAACACCGACGCGCAGGCGCTGACGATGTCGAAGGCGCAGCGCATCGTGCAGATGGGCACCGCGGTCACGCAAGGGCTCGGCGCAGGCTCGCAGCCGAACGTCGGCGCTGCCGCCGCGGAAGAGGTGATCGACGAGCTGCGCGACCATCTCTCGGGCGCCAACATGGTGTTCGTCACCGCCGGCATGGGCGGCGGCACCGGCACGGGTGCAGCTCCCGTCATCGCCAAGACCGCGCGCGACATGGGCATCCTCACCGTCGGCGTCGTGACCAAGCCGTTCCACTTCGAGGGCGGCCGCCGCATGCGCACCGCCGAAGCCGGCATCAACGAGCTGCACAAGGTCGTCGATACGCTCCTGATCATCCCGAACCAGAACCTGTTCCGGGTCGCCAACGAGAAGACCACCTTCGCCGACGCCTTCGCGATGGCCGACCAGGTGCTCTATTCGGGCGTTGCCTGCATCACCGACCTGATGGTCAAGGAAGGCCTGATCAATCTCGACTTCGCCGACGTGAGAGCGGTGATGAGGGAAATGGGTAAGGCGATGATGGGCACGGGCGAGGCCTCCGGCGACAAGCGTGCGCTGACCGCCGCTGAAGCCGCGATCGCCAACCCGCTGATCGACGACTCATCGATGAAGGGCGCCAAGGGCCTTCTCATCTCCATCACCGGCGGCAAGGATCTCACGCTGTTCGAGGTGGACGAAGCCGCAACCCGCATCCGCGAGGAAGTCGACCAGGACGCCAACATCATCGTCGGCGCGACCTTCGATGAAGCGCTCGACGGCCTGATCCGCGTCTCGGTCGTCGCCACCGGCATCGAGCAGGCGGCGATCGCCCGCAACAGCCAGGCGACCTCCGCTCCCGTCGCGAACGCCGCGCCGCAGGTGCAGCAGGCCCCTGCCGCTCCGGCCGCCGTTGCCGAGAGCCGTCTCGCCGACCTGACCGCGCGGCTCCGTGCCGACAACCAGCGCCTGGCCGAACGGGCCCAGAAGCTGGAATCGCAGATCCCGACCGCTGCGTCGGCTCCGATCGCCGCCTCTCCGGCGGCGCCGCGTGCGAACGTCGAGCGCGCCGCGCTCGCCGCCATCGCCGCTGCCGTCTCCGACGTGCCGCATGCGCCGGCGCCGCAGACCTATGGCGACGTCACCGTGCGCCCGATCGCGCAGAAGCCGACCCTGTTCCCGGAGCCTGAGCAGGCCCCGATCGCAATGCAGGAGCCGATGACGCCGGAAAACTTCATCCCGCCGCAGGCCGAGCGCCCGCCGGTCCGTGCGCCGCGGATGCCGCGTCTCGAGGAACTGCCGATGCCGGCCCAGGCCGAGCTTCGCCAGGCCCGTGGCGAGGTCGAAGAAGAGACCCCGCAGAAGAGCCGCCTGTCGCTGCTGCAGCGCCTCGCCAATGTCGGCCTCGGCCGCCGCGACGAGGAGAGCGAGCCGCCGGTCGCCGCCCGCACCGCCGGTCCCGCGATGCCGCCGCTGCCCGATCGCCGTCCTCAGAAGACCGTGGCACAGCAGATCGCGGCGAGCGAGCCGGTATCAGAGTATGCCCGCCGTCCCGCGCCCCAGGGTCTGGACATGCATGGCCGCCCGGCGCCTGTTGCGCCGGCGCCACAGGGTGACGACCATCTTGATATCCCAGCCTTCCTGCGGCGTCAGGCGACCTGAGGATTGTTACAATAAGGCCGACGAAAAAAGGTCCCGGCAACAAGCTTGCCGGGACCTTTCCTTTTGTCCAATGAATGCCCGGATTGCTCAGCCAAACAACTGATTTTAAATCATTAATTACGTATTCGGTGGTTCAGTAAAACTGCCGATAACGGCCCAAAACCTAAGGCTAATTTGGTTAAGCCTTGGCGCGAATACGGCAGGTTTGGGGTAACAATCGGTAAAAAAGCGTGAGTTGGCGCTGTTTGAGGCAGCAACTATGGTTTGCCGTGACTTGGGGATACGGAGATTCGCAACCGTCGGCAGTGGCCGGCCAAGCGTGTCTAGTATAAGTCGCAATGGGTCGTAGTGGGGCGGATTCCTGATGAAATTTAGCCGGCAAACAACGCTTCGCGCGCAAGCCACCGTGGCAGGCCTCGGCGTTCACTCCGGTCTTCCCGTCACCCTCACGCTTGGGCCTGCGCCTGTCGACGCGGGGTTTATTTTTGTCCGCACCGGCCTTGAGGGAAGTGATCGCGAAGTTCAGGCGACTGCCGACCAGGTGATCGCCACCGATTTCGCCACCGTCCTCGGCGATCGCAGCGGTCCTTTGGTCTCCACCGCGGAGCATGTGCTTGCTGCACTGCGGGGCATGGGCGTCGACAACGCCACCATCGAGATCGACGGGCCGGAAGTGCCGATCATGGACGGCAGTGCCGCGGCCTTCATTGCGGCGATCGACCAGGCCGGCATCGTCACCCAGTCGGCGCAGCGCCGCTTCATCCAGGTTTTGAAGCCGATCTCGGTCAAGATCGGCGACACCTTCGGCGAGATCCGGCCCTATGCCAACGGGTTCCGCGCCGAGGTCGAGATTGACTTCACCAATGCCGTCATCGGCCAGCAGAGCTATTCCTTCGAGCTCAGCCCGGAACGCTTCCGCCGCGAAGTCGGCCGCGCCCGGACCTTCGGCTTGATGTGCGATGTCGCCCGTCTCTGGAGCGCGGGTTACGCGCTCGGCGCCTCCTTCGACAACACCGTCGTGTTCGACGACGAGCGGCTGCTCAACACCGAGGGCCTGCGCTACGCCGACGAATGCGCCCGCCACAAGGTGCTGGACGTGATCGGCGACCTCGCGCTGGCCGGCCTGCCACTGCTCGGCGCCTATCGCTCGGTTCGCGGTGGCCACAAGCTCAACCATGCCGTCCTGACGGCGCTGCTCGCCGACCGCACGGCCTGGCGCGTCGTCGAGGGCGAGGCGGTCCGTCGCACCACGCGTCCAATGGGCGAAGTCGGCCGCGGCATCGTCGGCGGCCGGGTCGCTGCGGCCTACGGGCCGGACGTGTCCTGAACAGACCCGCTGCCGCGGATCCGCGGCGGTCTTTTTCCCGGGAAACTCCTGGTAACCATGATCCGCTAGCATTGCGGCAATTTCGCCTTAATCCGGGCGGAATGCCTGCCTATCGGGTGAGTTAGCGATCGTTTTTCGGTTACTCCTGCGTGGTCGCATGGCAGGCACCACGGTCACATGTCGCGCCCATGACCGAGTTCATGGGCTGGCGGGCACCGCATCACAGGGCGTCAGGTCTTAAATTCATGTCGGCACAGCGTATGACGCGCGGATATCTCTCCCTCTCGTCTGGCGCCCGCGGGCTGCTTCACGCCGCCACCTTCATCCTGCTCGCGCTGCCGCTGGCCGGCTGCGGCACCGGCGCGCTCTGGGACAAGTTCACCGCCAAGGACGACACTTTCACCGAGGAGCCCGCCGACAAGATCTACAATGAGGGCCTGTACCTCATGAACGAGAAGAAGGACATGAAGGCGGCGACCAAGAAGTTCGAGGAGGTCGACCGCCAGCATCCTTATTCCGACTGGGCCCGCAAATCGCTGCTGATGTCGGCCTACGCTTCCTACCAGGGCGGCGACTATGACGGCTGCATCGGCGCCGCCACCCGCTACGTCACGCTGCATCCCGGCAGCCCGGACGCGGCCTATGCGCAGTACCTGATCGCCGCCTCCCATTACGACCAGATTCCGGACGTCAGCCGCGACCAGGGCCGTACCGAGAAGGCGATCGCCGCGCTCGAAGAGGTGGTGCGCAAATATCCGAACTCGGAATATGCGACCTCGGCCAAGGCCAAGATCGAGGGTGCGCGCGACCAGCTCGCCGGCAAGGAAATGAATGTCGGCCGCTATTACGCGCAGAAGCGCGACTACACTGCGGCGATCAACCGCTACAAGGCCGTCGTGACGCAGTACCAGACCACGCGCCACGTCGAGGAAGCGCTGTTCCGGCTCACCGAGGCCTATATGGCGATCGGCATCGTCGGCGAGGCGCAGACCGCGGCCGCCGTGCTCGGCCACAATTTTCCTGACAGCCGCTGGTACAAGGACGCCTATAATCTTGTAAAATCGGGCGGTCTCGAACCGAGCGAGAATCAGGGGTCCTGGATCAGCCGGACCTTCAAGAAGATGGGTCTGTAGGTCTCGGCTAGGAAATCTGGTTCCATGCTGGCGCGTCTGTCGATCCGTGACATCGTCCTGATCGAACGGCTCGATATCGAATTCGCCACCGGCCTTGCGGTTTTGACCGGCGAGACCGGTGCGGGCAAATCCATCCTGCTCGATGCCTTTGCGCTGGCGCTCGGCGGCCGCGGCGACGCCGGCCTCGTGCGTCACGGCGCGGAGCAGGGGCAGGTCACCGCCGTGTTCGATGTCCCCAAGAATCATCCGGCGGCGAACATCCTCGCCGAGAACGGCCTGGACGACACTGGCGAGATGATTCTTCGCCGGGTTCAACTCGCCGACGGCCGCACCCGCGCCTTCATCAACGACCAGTCGATCAGCGTGCAGACGCTGAAGGCGGTCGGCGCCGCCCTGGTCGAGATCCACGGCCAGCACGACGAGCGCGCGCTGGTCGATGCCGCCACCCACCGCCGCCTGCTCGATGCCTTCGCGGGCCTCGAGAAGGACGTCTCCGCCGTCGAAGCGCTCTGGGACGCCCGCCGCACCGCCAACACCGCGCTGGAAGAGCACCGCACCGGGATGGAGCGCGCCGCGCGCGAGGCCGATTATCTGCGCCACGCCTCCGACGAATTGAAGCAGCTCGCGCCCAAGGACGGCGAGGAGACCGCGCTGGCCTCGCGCCGCACCACCATGATGCAGGGCGAGAAGATCGCCTCCGATCTGCGCGAGGCGCAGGAGGCGGTCGGCGGCAATCATTCGCCGGTTGCGGCGCTGTCGGCCGCCGTGCGCCGGCTAGAGCGCCGCGGCGTCAATTCGCCGGCCCTGGTCGAGCCGGCCGTAAGGGCGATCGACATCGCGATCAACGCGCTGGAGGAGGCCGATCAGCATCTCCAGGCTGCGCTTGCCGCAACCGATTTCGATCCGGCCGAGCTCGAACGTATCGAGGAGCGGCTGTTCGCACTTCGCGCGGCCTCGCGCAAATATTCGACGCCGGTCGATGGCCTCGCCGCGCTGGCCGCCAAATACGCCGCCGATGTCGTGCTGATCGATGCCGGCGCCTCGCAGCTCAAGAAGCTGGAGCAGGCCGCGATCGAGGCCGATTCGCGCTATGCGGCTGCCGCCAAAAAACTGTCGCTGGCGCGGCAGAAATCGGCGGAGAAGCTCAACAAGGCCGTCAACGCCGAGCTCGCCCCGCTCAAGCTCGAGCGCGCCAAGTTCATGACCCAGGTCGAGACCGACGAGGCAGCTCCGGGCCCGCAAGGTTTCGACCGTGTCGAGTTCTGGGTGCAGACCAATCCGGGCACGAGGCCGGGACCGCTGATGAAGGTCGCCTCCGGCGGCGAGCTGTCGCGCTTCCTCTTGGCGCTCAAGGTCGTGCTGTCCGACCGCGGCTCGGCGCCGACGCTCGTGTTCGACGAAATCGACACCGGCGTCGGCGGTGCGGTCGCGGACGCCATCGGCGCGCGGCTCGCGCGCCTTGCCGGCAAGGTGCAGGTGATGGCCGTGACCCACGCTCCCCAGGTCGCCGCCCGCGCCGACCAGCATCTGCTGATCTCCAAGGACGCCCTCGACAAGGGCAAGCGCGTCGCCACCCGCGTCAATGCGCTCGCCGCCGACCACCGCCGCGAGGAGATCGCCCGCATGCTCGCCGGCGCCGAGATCACGGCGGAGGCGAGGGCGGCCGCGGAGAGGTTGCTCAAGGCGGCGACGGCTTGATTCTCGTGTCCGGACGCGCGCAGCGCGAGCCGGGACCATTAACGTCGCTGCATAGTATCCCGGGAACAAAGCGGCCACCCCGCCTTTACCCTCCCGCCCGCTCCGTCGTATCCAGACACCATGGCAAGAGCAGCAAAATCCAAGGCAAGGCCGCTTCGCGACGTCACCGAGCTCACCAAGGCCCAGGCCAAGGTCGAGCACATGCGGCTCGCGCTCGAGCTCGAAGAGCACGACCGCCGCTATTATCAAGAGGACGCGCCTAGCGTCACCGACGCCGAATACGACGCGCTGCGCCAGCGCTTCAACGCGATCGAGAAGCGCTTTCCGGAATTCGTCAGCGCGGACTCGCCCTCGCAGAAGGTCGGCGCCGCGCCATCGGGGCGCTTCAGGAAGGTGCGTCACTCCCTTCCCATGCTGTCGCTCGACAACGCCTTTGCCGAAGAGGATGTGCGCGACTTCGTCGGCCGCATCGTGCGCTTCCTGAAGCTCGACGACGGCAAGGTCGATTTCTCCGCCGAGCCGAAGATCGACGGCCTCTCGATGTCGCTGCGCTATGAGGGCGGCGAGCTCGTCACCGCGGCGACGCGCGGCGACGGCGCGGAAGGCGAGGACGTCACCGCCAACATCCGCACCCTCGAAGACGTGCCGCAGAAGCTGAAGGGCCGCAACGTCCCCGACATCTGCGAGGTGCGCGGCGAGGTCTACATGACCAAGAAGGCCTTCCTCGCGCTCAACGAGCGGCAGAAGGCCGCCGGCGATACCATCTTCGCCAATCCGCGCAATTCGGCCGCGGGCTCGCTGCGCCAGAAGGACCCGACCATCACCGCCTCGCGCCCCCTCGGCTTCTTCGCCTATGCCTGGGGCGAGATGAGCGCGATGCCCGAGGGTACGCAGAGCGGCATGATCGGCTGGTTCGAACGTTGCGGTTTCAAGACCAATCCGTTGACCAAGCTATGTCACTCGGTCGAGGAGCTGCTCGCCTTCCATCATTCGATCGAGGAGCAGCGCGCGCGGCTCGACTACGACATCGATGGCGTCGTCTACAAGGTCGATCGCATCGACTGGCAGGAGCGCCTCGGCTTCGTCTCGCGCACGCCGCGCTGGGGCATCGCGCACAAATTCCCGGCCGAGCGCGCCATGACGGTGCTGCGCGACATCGAGATCCAGGTCGGCCGCACCGGCTCGTTCACGCCGGTCGGCAAGCTCGAGCCGGTCGGCGTCGGCGGCGTGATAGTGCAGAACGTCACGCTGCACAACGAGGACTACATCAAGGGCATCGGCAACAAGGGCGAGGTGCTGCGCGAGGGCCGCGACATCCGGATCGGCGACACCGTCGTGATCCAGCGCGCCGGCGACGTCATTCCGCAGGTGGTCGACGTCGTTCTCGACAAGCGGCCCAAGACCGCCAAGGAATTCCACTTCCCCAAGAAGTGCCCGTGTCCGTTGCACACCGACGTCACGCGCGAGGAGACCGCGGCGGGCGAAGAAGGCTCGCGGGCGCGCTGCACCGGCGAGTTCGCCTGCCCCTATCAGAAGA
This sequence comes from Bradyrhizobium sp. CB2312, assembly GCF_029714425.1. Taxonomy (NCBI): domain Bacteria; kingdom Pseudomonadati; phylum Pseudomonadota; class Alphaproteobacteria; order Hyphomicrobiales; family Nitrobacteraceae; genus Bradyrhizobium; species Bradyrhizobium sp. CB2312. The sequence goes on from NZ_CP121668.1 coordinate 2,355,162, forward strand.
TCGAGCATCTCAAGCTGTTCGTCTCGCGCCGGGCCTTCGACATCGATGGTCTCGGCGAGAAGCAGCTCCAGTATTTCTTCGATGAAGGATGGGTGAAGGAGCCCGCCGACATCTTCACGCTGGAGAAGCGCAATTCCAAGCTGAAGCTCGAGGACATCGAAGGCTACGGCGCGACCTCGGTGCGTAATCTGTTCGGCGCGATCGAGAGCCGGCGCAAAATCGCGCTGGAGCGTTTCGTCTATGCGCTCGGCATGCGCCATGTCGGTGAGACCACCGCGCTGGCGCTGGCGCGTGGCTACGGCTCCTGGGATGCCTTCCACGATGCCTGCCTCAAGGTCGCCAAGGGCGACGAGGAGGCGATGGCGGACATGGACGCGCTCGACCAGATCGGCGACACCGTGATCAAGAGCATCGCCGATTATTTCGGCGAAAGCCACAACCGCGGCATCGTCGAGCGGCTGACCAAAGAGGTCGAGATCGTCGACGCCGAGAAGCCGAAGAGCAACTCGGCGGTGGCCGGCAAGACGGTGGTCTTCACCGGCTCGCTGGAGAAGATGACGCGCGACGAGGCCAAGGCGACCGCGGAACGCCTGGGCGCAAAGGTCTCGGGCTCGGTGTCGAAGAAGACCGATCTCGTCGTCGCCGGCCCCGGCGCCGGCTCGAAGCTCGCGGAGGCCAACAAGCACGGCGTCAAGGTGCTGACCGAGGACGAGTGGCTGAAGCTGATCGGGGAGTGAGGGGGCGAGCGCGCGTCTCACTCCGCCGTCATCGCCCGGCATGACCGGGCGATCCAGTACGCCGAGACAGCTGTGATCGAACCGAGACGCCGCGGCGTACTGGATCCCCCGCCTGAGCCTGTCATCGGGCTCGCCGAAGGCGAGACCCGGTGGCGGGGGATGACACCGACGGTGTCGTGACGGCCGTCGCCCACAGCGACAGCTACATCATCCCGCTCTCTTCCTCCTCGGCCTGCTCGATCAATTGCTCGCTCACCACCAATTCGCGGCGGGGGACGACGAAGATCATCATGCAGGCACAGAGCAGCGAGATCGCCAGCACTGCCGCGGTCAGCGGCAGCGTCGTTGCGGAATGGCCGCCGAGATAGGCGCCGAACTGCGACATCAGCGCGCCGATGCCCTGCTGGAGGAAGCCCATCGCACCCGATGCGGTGCCGGCCGCCTCGGGGCGGATGCTGATGGCACCGGCGGCGGAGTTCGCCATCACGAAGGCATTGCCGACCATCACGATCATCTGCGTGCCGAATAGCCAGGCCGGTGCCTCGTTCCAACCGGTGAAACTCCACAGCAGGTTCAGCAGGCTGCCGCACAGCTGCAGGCCGAGACCGAACCAGATCAGTTTCTCCAGCGAGTGTCGCGGCGCAAAGCGCACGCAGAGCAAATTGCCGACGAGATATGCAAAGCCTGTGGTCGCGAACCAGGCGCCGTATTCCGCGCTGGTCCGGCCCATCTGCGTGACCACGATATAGGGGCCGCCACCGGCGAAGGTGAAGATGATCTGCGACGCCAGCACCTGGCACATCACATAGCCGATGAAAGCGCGGCTCTTGATCAGGGTGCCGACGTCGCTGCGAAAGCCGCCGCTGCCGACTGCGCGGTCGCGGCGCGTCTCCGGCAATGCGATCGCGATGCCGACGGCGACCGCGATCGCGCCGATCGTGACGGCGTAGAAGATGGCGCGCCAGCCGAACGCGGTCTCGATCAGGCCGCCGGTGAGCGGCGACACCATCTGGCCGATCATCAGCGCCGCGACCACGAGGCTGATCATCGAGGCAACGCGGTCGCGCTCGTAGATGTCGCGGATGATGGCGCGGCTGATCACATGCCGGAGGCGCCGCCCAGCGCCTGGAAGAAGCGCGCTGCGATCAGTTGCGGCAGGGTCTCGGCGAAGATGCAGGCGATGCTCGCTGCGACCATCAGCGCGAGGCCTCCAAGCAGCACCGGACGCCGGCCAAACTTGTCGGACAGCGGCCCCATGATGAGCTGCGACAGCGCGATGCCGACCATGTAGAGCGACACCGTCATCTGCGCGATCGAGATGTCGCGCCCGAACGTCGTCGCCAGCACCGGCAGTGCCGGAACCAGGATGTAGAGCGAGATCGGCGCGATCCCGGTCATGACGACCAGCAGCAGCAACACCACGCGCGAGGTCGCGATGTTCTTCGTCGCCGCGTCCGGCGGCCTGCTGATCATGCCGTGCATAGATGTCCGTCTTTCGAATTCGAATCGACTGTAGCGCGCTCACGCAAGACGGATATCGGCGTTTCGGAATGCGGCTATACGGATTCCGGGACGGTTATAATAGCGGCGCGATGGCGACCCATTGAGCGCACGTCTCGTTCCACAAATGAGGTGTCATTCCCCGCGAAAGCGGGGAATCCAGTGCGCCGCGGCTTCACCGTATACGTTTGACGTCTCTGGAATACTGGATGCTCCGCTTTCGCGGGGCACGACAGCTGTGGTGGAGTGAGGAGCGTTGCGCAAATCGCGTAGAGCTATGCAACGTGCCCCGGCGCGCGTTACGCCTTCAGCTCGGCCGTCGCCTGGTCGAGCCACGCCTTCGTCGCCTCGTCCAGCGCCGGCCGCACCTCGGCCCGCACGCGCGCATGATAGGCGTTGAGCCAGTCGAGCTCGTCACGGCTCAGCATCGCCACATCGATCAGCCGCCGGTCGATCGGCGCCAGCGTCAGCGTCTCGAACGCGTTCATCGGCTTCTCGGCGCCCTTGATCTCGGCGGCGACGACGAGCTCGAGGTTCTCGATGCGGATGCCGAAGCCGTCGGTCTTGTAGTAGCCGGGCTCGTTGGAGAGGATCATGCCGCGCTTCAGCGGCATGGTGCCGAGCTTGGAGATGCGCGCCGGCCCTTCATGCACACTGAGATAGCTGCCGACGCCGTGGCCGGTGCCGTGCTCGAAATCGACGCCGGCGGACCAGAGATATTGCCGCGCCAGCGTGTCGAGCTGCGCGCCGGTGGTGCCGTCGGGAAACACTGCGCGCGCGATCGCGATATGGCCGCGCAGCACGCGGGTGAAGCGGTCGCGCATCTCTTCCGTCGGCTCGCCCACCGCCATGGTGCGCGTGACGTCGGTGGTGCCGTCTTCATATTGCGCGCCGGAATCGATCAGCAGAAGATCGCCGGGCGCGATGCGCCGGTTGCTCTTGCGGGTGACGCGGTAATGCACGATGGCGCCGTTCGGGCCAGTGCCGGAGATGGTCGGGAACGAGACGTCCTTGAGCGCGCCGGTGTCGCGTCGGAACGTCTCGAGCGCCTCGACCGCGTCGATCTCGGTGAGCTTGCCGCTTCCCGCCTCGCGGTCGATCCATGCGAGGAAACGTGCCAGGGCCACGGCGTCGCGGACATGGGCCGTCTTCGTGCCGGTGATCTCGGTCGCGTTCTTGACCGCCTTGAGCAGTGCGATCGGATCGCTGCCGCGCACCGGCTTGCCGCCGGCGCCCGCGATCAGCCGGCTCAGCGCGTCGGCTGCGGTGGCATTGTCGAGCGCGATAGCCGCGCCGCTCTTCGCCAGCGCCATCAGCGTCGGCGCCATCGCGTCGGGGTCGCGCACGTCGGCGGACTGCTCGAGATGGTCGCGCGTCAGGTTGGAGAGCTTGCGATGGTCGATGAAGATGGTGGGACGGCCGTCCTTCGGCACCAGCGCATAGGACAGCGGCAGCGGCGTATGGGCAACGTCGGCGCCGCGGATGTTGAAGGTCCAGGCCACGGCATGGCTGTCGGACAGCACCAGCGCATCGACGCCGAGCTTTCCGATCTCGCTCCTGATCTGCGCGATCTTCGCGGCCTCGGCGATCCCCGCATATTGCAGGCCGTGGACGGCGACCGGGGCGAGCGGCGGCTGCGGCCGGTCCTGCCAGATCGCATCGACCGGATTGCTGTCGACGGCGACCAGCTCGGCGCCGGCCTTGGCGCAGGCAGCCGCGAGACGCTCGGCTGCCGAAGAAGTGTGCAGCCACGGATCAAATCCTAGGCGATCGCCCGCCTTCAGATGCGCCGACACCCAGCTTTCCGGCGGCGGATCGACCAGAGACTCCACCGCCCAGGCCTTGGCGTCGACCTGCTTGGCGGCCTGGATGGTGTAGCGGCCGTCGACGAACACGGCGGCTTCGTGCGTTAGCACCACCGCCAATCCCGCCGAGCCGGTGAAGCCGGTCAGCCAGGCGAGGCGCTCCTCCGACGGGGGAACATATTCGTTCTGCTGCTGGTCGGCCCGCGGAACGACGAAGCCGGCCAGCTTGCGGCGGGCGAGCTCTTCACGGAGCGCGGCCAGGCGCGCCGTCAATGCGACGCCGGCCTCGGGCTCCTCGAATGTCTGGAAGTGCGCTTCGAACATGATGGGCTCAATCTAGGACCATGGGGATCGGTCCGCAATCCGGACGCAATTGCGGCGCATCTGGCATGGACTGTGCTTGAAAATTGCCATTCGAATTGAGTGGAGTACAGGATGCAGCAGTTGCGCTTCGTCCGGATAACAGGGAAATTCGAGCAAGTGGTTCATCTCAACGGCGAGGGGACACACGATGCCAGCGTTCACGTTTGAGAAGATCACGCCGCCGGCCCGCCGCGCCCCGGCCGCACCACAGCCTGAGAAGCCGCGCGGCCGCATCAGCCAGATGATCCTCCGTTTCGCCGAGCGCCGCGCCAGGCGCGCCTTGCGGGGCAAGCGCGCGATGCAACGGGACGAGAAGCCGGCGGAGTAGCGGCATTGCTTACCTCGCCCCGCTTGCGGGGAGAGGTCGATCGCGAAGCGATCGGGTGAGGGGGACTCTCCGCGAGTCCAGCTCTCACCATCTCTGCGGAAGCGGCCCCTCACCCCAACCCTCTCCCCGTAAGAACGGGGCGAGGGAGTGCACCGTCACCTCACCTTCCGCAGCAACAAACTGCTCCACCCCTCGATCCGCAGATGCCTGAGCGGCACGAGGCCGCGCGCGCGGTAGGCGGCGATCACGGCGGGAGCCTGGTGCGTGAGCAGGCCGGAGAGGATGACGCGGGCGCCGGGCGCGAGGTGCCGCGCCATCGGGCCGGCCAATTGCCTTAACGGATTGGCAAGGATGTTGGCCAGCACCAGGTCGAACGGGCCGGATCTGGCAAAATCGGGTGCGGCAAAGCCGGTCGCGCGGATCACCCGGACCTGATTGCCGACTTCGTTCAGCGTCGCGTTCTCGGCCGCCACCCGCACCGAGGGCGGGTCGATGTCGGAGGCCAGTACCGCGCGATGCAGCGCCTTCGCCGCTGCGATGGCGAGCACGCCGGTCCCGGTGCCGAGGTCGAGCAGGCTCCGCGGCCGGGAACTCTTCAGGACATGGTCAAGCAACAGTAAACAGCCGCGGGTGGTGCCGTGGTGGCCGGTGCCGAAGGCGAGCGCCGCCTCGATCTCGATCTTGAGCTTGTTCGGCGCGACGCGGTCGCGGTCGTGGCTGCCGTGCACGACGAAGCGTCCGGCCGGCACCGGGACGAGATCTTCAAGGCTCGCCTTGACCCAGTCCTTGGCTTCGACCGTATCGAAGACGAGAGTCGCGGCGATCTCATTTCCGGCTGAAGTTGCAACGAGTTCGCGCAACAATTCCTGATCCGGCGCGTCGGCGAAATGCAGTGTGACGTCCCATCGTCCGTCCGGCCGCTCGAACGCCGCGACCGCCGCATCGCCCTCGAAAAACACCTCAGTCAGCAGATCGACGACGCGCTTTGCCGAGGTCTCGTCGGCAAGCGAAAAGCTGGCGCGGTGGGTGGGTGAAGGCTGCATGCTAAGGTTCCGTCAGGCTCAGTTTTTTGAACTTTTGTTCCAAAAGTTCATACAACTTGCAATTCGCCAATTAACCCGACTGCAGGTCGGGCTCCGTAGATTTTCGGATGTTGGGGCTGACCAACACAGCTTGAAATCGAAACGGAGGCGAGTCTTGAAGTCCATGGTTTTGAAGTTCTGGTCCGATGAATCGGGTGCGACCGCGATCGAATACGGCCTGATTGCGGCCGGTATCGCGCTGGCGATCATCACCGTGGTGAACAGCCTAGGCACCACGATGAACGAGAAGTTCGGTTCGATTAGCAGCTCCTTGAAGTAATTTCCGCCTCCTATTTCCCAGCGGGGCACCTTTCTTCATGGACAGTCATATTTCGACGAACGCCCGCTGGGGGAATTGCCCTCTGGCGGGCGAGGTCGTTGCTGGGGGCTTTCTCACAGGAAAGCCACAGCCTGTCCCCATCCTTTCCCTGACGCTGTCAACGCCGTTATCCCGCCGGTCATCCCCAGCCTTTCCATGGCCTTTCAACAGGGTTTGCCCGACTTGCAGCGAGGGGTGCCTGCCGGCCTGCCACAGCTTTGCCAACGGCCTGTCCACAGCCCATCCACAGGCCTATCCACGGTTTCCGAACAGGGAGCGGTGATCCCGCAGGATCGCCTGCGCGGCGTTGTGGCCGGGGGCCCCGGTGACGCCGCCGCCGGGATGGGCGCCGGAGCCGCAATGATAGAGCCCCTTGAGGGGCCCGCGATAATCGGCATGGCCCAGCATCGGTCGTGCCGAGAACAGCTGGTTCAAGGTCAGCGCGCCGTGGAAGATGTCGCCGCCGAGGAGGCCGAACTGCCGTTCGAGGTCGAGCGGCGACAGGATCTGGCGGCCGAGCACGCTTGCCGCAAAGCCCGGCGCATAGTTGTCCACCGTCGCGATCATGAGATCGGCGACCTCGTCGCGATGGTCGTCCCACGACTTTCCGTCGGGCAGCTCCGGCGCGACGTGTTGACAGAACAGGCTGGCGACGTGCTTGGCTTCCGGCGCGAGCGTGTCGTCGAGCGTCGAGGGGATCAGCATCTCGACGACGGGTGACCTGCTCCAGCCCTGCGCGCGCGCATCGAGATACGCGCGGTCCATGTAGGGAAGGCTCGGCGCGATGATGATGCCGGAGGTGAGGTGATCGCCATCGCCCGGCAGCGCCGTGAAGGAGGGCAGGCGGTCCAGCGCGACATTCATGCGGAAGGTGCCGGAGCCGTTCTTCCAATGCCTGATACGGGCGAGGAATTCCGCCGGCAGGGCATCGGCCGCGATCAGGCGCGTGTAGAGCAGCTTTGGATTGACGTTGGCCGCGACGTATTTCGCGCGAATGGCGGTGCCGTTCTCCAGCACCACGCCGACGGCGCGATCGCGCTCGACGATCACCTCGCGCACGCCGGCATCAAGATCGATCACGACACCGCGGCTCTGCGCGGCGCGCGCCATCGCCTGCGTGATCGCACCCATGCCGCCGACGGCGTGGCCCCAGACGCCCTTCTTGCCGTTCACCTCGCCAAAGGCGTGGTGCAGCATCACATAGGCCGAGCCGGCGGCGTAGGGGCTGGCGTAATTGCCGACGATGGCGTCTAAGCCGAACAGCGCCTTGACCAGATCGTGCTCGAAGCGCTCGTCCAGCATCTCGCCGGCCGAGCGGGTGAAGAGGTCGAGCAGGCTGCGGCTCTGTTCCAATGTGAGGCCGCGCAGGATGTTGGCGCTCTGCAATGCGTTCACGGCCTCACGGATCGCGTTCGGGCCGAACCCATCGAGCAGGTTCGGCGGCGCGCGCAGCACGAATTGCCTGAGCACGTCGGCGATGTCCTCCAGCTCGCGCGAAAACCCGTCGAGCGCCTCCGCATCATGCGCACTGAGTCGGGCAACGGAGTCCTTCGTCCGTCCCTCGCCAGTGAGGAGATAGCTGCCATCAGGCGCGGGCAGGAAATTCTGCGCGCGCCGCTCGACGATTCGCAGGCCCTGCTCGGCGAGGCCCAAGTCGCGGATCACCTGCGGATTCAGCAGGCTCACCGTGTAGGCCGCGACCGAATTGCGGAAACCCGGATGAAACTCTTCGGTCACAGCGGCCCCGCCGACCACCTTGCGGCGCTCGACCACGCGCACGCGCAGGCCCGCCATCGCGAGATAGGCCGCGCAGGTGAGGCCGTTATGGCCAGCGCCGATGATGACGACGTCGGTTTCGGTCATGATGTCCCTGTCGTCATTCCGGGGCGATGCGCAGCATCGCGCCCGGAATCTCGAGGTTCCGGGTTCGATGCTGCGCATCGCCCCGGAATGACTCTCTTATATCAAGCATTCCCCGCTGCAACATCACGTGCCCCTTTATTGCCCGTTCAGGCGCGGTGTGCTCCATTGCGCGCGGTCCGGCGCCCGCCGGGGGAGTTATTCGACGCGTTTTCTCGCGCGAACCGGTGCCCACTCCGCTGGAAAACGCTTTTGCCGGAGCTTTCATGGATTCGATCGTGCAACCCGCCGCCACGGAGCAGCCGTCGTCGTCGCGCAACCGGCTGCTGCTGACGGTCTACACTGCCGCGATCTTCGTCAGCGCGCTGTTGCTGTTCTCGGTGCAGCCGCTGTTCACGAAGATGGTGCTGCCGCGGCTCGGCGGCTCGCCGGCGGTGTGGTCGGTGGCGATGGTGTTCTTCCAGTCGCTGCTGCTCGCCGGCTATGCCTACGCGCATCTGTTGATGCAGGTCAGGAACCGCATCGTTCCGGTGGTGGTGCATCTGGTGCTGCTGGTCGCGGCCTTCGCCACCCTGCCGCTCGGCATCGCCTCTGCCTATGGCGAGCCGCCGGCGTCGGGCTACGCATTCTGGCTGCTCGGCCTGTTCGTGGTCTCGATCGGCCTGCCGTTCTTCGCGCTCGCCGCCAACAACCCGCTGCTGCAAGCCTGGTTCGTCCGCACCGGCCATCCCGCCGGCCACGATCCCTATTTCCTCTATGCTTCCTCCAATATCGGCAGCTTCCTCGCGCTGTTGTCCTATCCGTTCCTGCTGGAGCCGATGTTCACGCTGCACACGCAGAACCGGTTCTGGACCGGCGGCTACGGCCTCTTGATCCTCCTGATTGGCGGCTGCGGCGTGCTGCTGCTGCGCTCGCCGAACCTGCCCGTGGTCGATGCGCAAACCGAGGAGATCAATGCGCCGGCGCCGGGTCTCCTGACCCGGCTGCGCTGGATCTTCCTCGCCGCGGTGCCGTCCGGCCTGCTCATCGCCGTCACCGCACACATCTCGACCGACGTCGCGGCGGCGCCGCTTTTGTGGGTGCTGCCGCTCTCGCTGTATCTGCTCACCTGGGTGGTGGTGTTCCAGTCGCGGCCGCTGTTGCCGCACAAATGGATGCTGATGCTCCAGCCGGTCGCGATCGCCGGCGTCGTCGTCCTTTTGGCTTTCGGCGGCGAGCAGAACCTGCTGCTGACGCTCGGCGGTCACCAGCTCTGCTTCTTCGTCATCGCGATGGCCTGCCATGGCGAGCTGGCGCGGACCCGGCCGGCCGCCAAATATCTCACCGGCTTCTATGTCGCGCTGTCGTTCGGCGGCATGGTCGGCGGGCTCTTTGCCGGCCTCGTTGCTCCCTTCACCTTCTCGTGGATCGCCGAATATCCGATCCTGGTCGCGCTTGCCGCGCTGTGCCGGCCGCCCGTCAGCGAGCGTCTCGCCGGTGTCGTCAAATGGTACTGGCTGGTGCTTGCCGCGCTCGCGGTGGCGCTGGTTGTGCCGTCCACCACCACCGGCAATCTGTCGACCTGGTTCGAGGATCACCGCGTCTGGGTCGCCGGCGGCGTCGGTGTGCTTGCCGCCCTGTTGGCGCTGACATTCAATGCGGACCGCTGGAAGATTTTTGCGACCGTCGCGCTGGCGCTGGCCTTGATCCGCGTCTATCCCGCCGACGAGGGTCGCGTCACGACGGTGCGCAGCTTCTTCGGCGTGCACAAGATCGTGGTGACGCCCGGCGGCTATTTCCACGTGCTGATGCACGGGACCACCATCCACGGCGCCGAGCGCTTCCTCAACAATGACGGCACGCCGGTTGCCGGTCGGCCGGAGCCGATCACCTATTATCACAAGGACGGCGGCATCGGTCAGGCCGTCACCGCGATGCGCGAGCGCAAGGGCGGCCCGCTGAAGGTCGCCGCAATCGGCGTCGGCTCGGGCACGCTCGCCTGCGCCGCCCAACCCGGCGAGGACTGGAAGTTCTTCGAGATCGACCAGTCCATGGTGGATGCGGCGCGCGATCCGAAGAATTTTCGTTACATCTCGAGCTGCCTGCCCGACCTGAAGCCGGTGATCGGGGATGCGCGTCTCACCTTCGCGAAAGAGCCCGACGGCGCCTACGACCTCATCATCGTCGATGCCTATTCGTCGGACGCGATCCCGATTCACCTGGCAACCGAAGAGGCGATGAAGATCTACAAGGACAAGCTCGCCCCGCACGGCGCCGTCGTGATGCACGTCTCCAACCGGCATCTCGATCTGGAGCCCGTCGTGGTCGGCATCGCCGACGCCAACGACTTGAGGAGCTGGGTCTACAACGAGGATTCGGGCCGCGATTCCGACTACATCTTCTCCACCGACGTCGTCATTTCCGCGCGCGATGCGGACGACGTCGGCAGGATCGCATCCTCCAAGCAATGGGAGGAAACCGAAGCCGACGACAGGGTGCGGGTCTGGACCGACGATTATTCCAACATCTTGGGCGCGCTGTACCGGCGGATAAGGGACGGGGAGTGATCGGGCTCTCGTGCCCCGGACGCGGCGCAGCGCGCAGCGGTGCGCTGCAGAACCGGGGCCCATCTGTCTGGATCCCGGCTCTGCGTCGCGTCATTTCATGCCGCGCCGCGTCCGGGACACGAGAGGCGCAAGGCCGCGCGCTCAACGGTCCGGCACCGCAGCCGCCAGCTGGTCGATGGTCGGGCGCGGCTTGCTGAGGCGCGGCATGTTGAACGGGCTGTCGTCCTCGCCGAGCTCGTTGAGGAAGTCGTGCAGCGCGCCTTCGATGAAGCCCTTCACCTGGTCCGAGCCGCGGTCGCTGAGATCGTTGTGCTGGAATTCGGTCTTCACCACCTGGATGCCCGCTTTGGCGCAGGTCTCGTCGTCGGGGACGACGCCGGGATCGGGCTTGAACTGCGGATCCTTCGAGCGGAAGGACAAGATCTTGATCCTGCCGTCGGTGACGAAGGGCACGCGCAGATTGTCCAGCGTAACGACCTTCTTCACCAACTCCGGATGAAGCTTGGCGAAATACATCGAGATGTCGCCGCCGTTCGAATGCCCGACAAGGGTCAGATGGCGGTAGTCCGCGTTCGGGTAGAGCTGCTTGAGGCGGTCGATCGTGAACAGGATGTTGGCGATGCCGCGATTGTATTGCGAGCGGCGGCCGACATATTCCTCGTCGACCTTGGTCACCATGGGATCGTCGGTCGAAAGATCGTGCTGAATGCTCACGACCAGATAGCCGCGCGCGGCGAATGTGTTGGTGAGGAACGAATACTCGGTGTGCTTGACCGTGTTGCCGTGGCTGAGGATGACGACCGGCAGGTCGATCATTTCAGCCATCGACTGGATCTCGCGGTCGCGGCGGACAGAGACCTCGACGGTCACGTCGCGGTCGCCGCGCAGGATGTCGGCCATCCCAATGGTGGTGTGGTGGATCGCCCATTTGCCGGCAACGAAATAGGTGAAGGCCATCAGCGCCGCGGCTGAGGCGAAAACGGCAAGGCCTCGCTTCATGACAGTCTCCGCATCCGGTGATCTCAATCCTGCGGGCGGGGGGCCGTCGCATGAATCACGCCCGGCACAAATTCCGGGCCAACCGCAACACTCCCCGCCGGACGTCTCAGCTCAATGAATGGGCCGGACGGTATTGCGGGGTTTTTACAGCTGGATGACCGGCCGTCGGCACGACGGCGGGAGACAAGATTCTCTCGCAAAAGTGAGGGAATTGCCTTCCAGGCAGCCATGCCCGCCGGCTGGTGCGATGTCCCGCGGCCGACAGTGGCAATGCCAGATCCGGGCGCCGCTCATGCCGGCGAGCCAAGGCGGTTGACGGCGGCGGCGGAAGGCCGAGACTGGCCGCGGGCGGGATCGGTTCCGGGACGACTCACATGCAGCGCATCTTCATCGCGATGGCGGCAGTTCTCATGGTTGAGCAGGCGGCAGCCAAGGATGTGCTTTCGGGGGCTAGTCTTTACGAAGACGTCACGCGCTATTCATCCTTCGGCCTGCATCGCTTCGGCTCGGCCGGCGATCGCGCCACCGCGGACTGGATCGCCGGCGAGATGAAGCAGGCGGGGTTTGACGTCAGCTTCCAGCCTGTCGTGCTCGGCCGGCAATATGTCGTCGAGCAGGCCAGCACTGAGGCCGGAGGCACCCGCGTGGAGGCGACGCCGTTCTGGTGGCCGCCAGAAGACAAGGCGAGCTTCCATTTGACCGCGCCGCTCGCGCGCGATGGCGATGTCGCCGGAAAGATCCTCTTGCTCGAGCTGCCGTTCGATCGCGGCGCCTATCTCGGCCCCGCCCATCGCGCGGCGATTGCCGAAGCCGCAGCGAAGAAGCCTGCGGCGATCCTCCTGACGATCGGCAATCCCGCCGACGACCGCTTTGCCTACAACGTCACGCAGGAGGACACGCCCTGGCCGGTGCCGGTGATCGTGGTCGGCGCCAAATCGCGCCCGACCTTCGAGCGCGCGCTCGCGTCAGGCGCGCCTGTCACCCTTGACGTCAAGGGCCATTACGAACGCGATGTCGCCGGCCGCAACGTCGTCGCCGCGATCGGCACCGGCCCGACCATCGTCGTCTCCACACCGATGACCGGCTGGTACAGCTGCGTGTGCGAACGCGGCCCCGGCATCGCCAACTTCCTCGCGCTCGCGCGCACCGTCGCCGCGGAGAAATGGCCGGCGCATTTCGTCTTCATCGCCACCGCGGGCCACGAGATCGGCCATGGCGGCATGGAGCTGTTCCTGAAGCACGGCGCTCCGGCGCCGAAGGACACGCTGGCCTGGATTCACTTCGGCTCGTCGAACGCCTGCTACGCCTTTGCGGAAGGAGCCCGCACCGATCGGCCTGAGGAGGAGCGCTATCTCGTGCTGAGCAAATCGGCCGTCGCGCTCACCGACGAGGCTTTCGCAAGAGTCGAGGCAAAGCGGCTGGTGACGGAGAAGCAGGCGGTCGGCGAGCTGCGCGACGTGCATGCCGCGGGCTACGCCAATTTCCTCGGCATGGCCGGCCGCCATCGGACGTTCCATACGCCGTCGGACGATCTTGCTGCGACCGGGCCCGATATCCTCGAGCCGGTCGCCCGCGCCTTCGTCGATGCCGCGCGGAAGATCGTCGAACGCGGCGAAGCCGCGTTCAGATAGAGCATGATCCGGACTCGGATCATGCTCAAATAACAACGTCAGTTCTGATAGTAGCCGCGCGGTTGATAATACTGCCGCGGCTGCGGCTGATAGTAGCCCTGCTGGCCGTAGCCCTGATTGTAATACTGCTGCGGCTGCTGCTGCTGATAAACCTGCGCGTCATAGAGCGGGCGGCCGGCAGAGCGCGGCGCCGGATAGCGTGCGCCGGTGTCGCTGCCGTCGGCCGGATAGATGTAGTTGTCATCCTGCGGCATGTAGCGGCGGGCGGGCTGCGCCGGCGGCGCCAGATTCACGGGATCGCCTGAGGTGGCGTATTGCTCTTCGGCAGGCTGCTGGCCGCGCGCCACTGCATTGGCATTGCGGCCGCGCGGGTTGCGCGCCAGCGCCACTTGCGCCGAGCCGGTCAGCGTCACCGAGGTGTTGAGTACGCCCTGCTGCTGCACCAGCGCGTAGAGCGTCGAGGCGTTCTGGCGCGACAGCCGCACGCAGCCATGCGAGGCCGGTGAGCCGAGACGGCCGACCGAGTCGGTGCCGTGAATGGCGTGTCCGACCTTGGTGAAGAAGATCGAATGCGGCATCGGCGCGTCGTCGAATTCCTTGGAGAAGTGATCCTCTTCCATGCGGAAGGCGCGGAAGGCGCCGTTCGGAGTCTCGCGCGAGGGAATGCCCGTCGACACCGGCCAGTGATAGCGGGTCACGCCGTCGACGACGACGGTCATCTGCTGATTGTCCTTGTCGATGGTGATGTCGACCTTGGCTTGCGCGGTGCCCGCGCTCAAAAGCATCAACGAAGCAAAAGCGATGAAATATGAACGCATCTGACGTCTGGCCTCCGGCCTGTTCACGCTAGAGCATAATCCGGAAAAGTGTGTAGCGGTTTTCCGAAAGATCATGCTCAAACAATAACACCGCGGCTCACCGTCCCCCGGCGTGCAATATGCCCGCAATCCGGCTTTCGTTCCAGCGGCCCGCCGAGCCATCGTTAACGTGATGCGTGATGTAAGCAAGGCCGCTTTGTGCCACGTGGCTGGCGGCGATGCTGACATTTTCGCGAGCGGATGCGCATTCATAACGCCGACAATTCGTCACAAAGGCGCAACCATTTGGCCGTTTCGAACGTTGATTGTCGCCGGCCTCGACAGGCGGCGTTCGCCGCCAAACACTCCTTGGGATTGAAGATGAACAAAGCCCGTATCGCCGCCGCAGCCCTGCCGGCCGGCTTGCCTGCCCGCCTGCTGTTCGCAGTCGCCGCCATCCTGCTCGCGCTGTTGGCGCTGCCGCACGCCGGCCACGCCCAGGGCATCGTGCGGGGCGCCCAGGAAGGCTCGTATGAAGGTAACCGGATCGCCGGTCCCGTGGGCGGCGTGGTCGGTGGTGCGGTCGGCGCTGGTGTCGGCGGCGCCGTCGGTGCGGTGGAGAGCGTGTTCGGCATCCCGCACCGTCATTACCGTCACTGCCGCGGGTACTATGACGGCTATCACCGCTTCCATTGCTATCGCTGAATCCATCGCCGTCATTCCGGGGCGCGCGCAGCGCGAGCCCGGAATCCATCGAACGGCAACGTCAGTGGATGAATGGATTCCGGGCTCGCCCTTCGGGCGCCCGGAATGACGGCAGAGGTTAATTCTTCAGCCGGTACCCGGTGCGGAAAATCCACCAGATGATGGCGAGGCAGACCACCAGGAATGCCACCGTCATGCTAATGCTGACGGACACGCTGACGTCGGCGATCTCGTAAAAACTCCAGCGGAAGCCCGAGATCAGATAGACGACCGGATTGAGCAGCGCGACCGTGCGCCAGCCCGCCGGCAGCATGTCGATGGAATAGAAGCTGCCGCCGAGGAAGGTCAGCGGCGTCACCACCAGCATCGGGATCATCTGCAGCTTCTCGAAGCCGTCGGCCCAGATGCCGATGATGAAGCCGAACAGGCTGAACGTCACCGCCGTCAGCACCAGGAAGGCCAGCATCCAGATGGGATGATGGATGTGCAGCGGCACGAACAGCCCGGCTGTCGCCAGGATGATCAGGCCCAGGATGATCGACTTGGTCGCGGCGGCGCCGACATAGCCGAGCACGATCTCGAAATAGGAGATCGGCGCCGACAGGATCTCGTAGATCGTGCCGGTGAATTTCGGGAAGTAGATGCCGAACGAGGCGTTGGCGATGCTCTGCGTCAGCACCGAGAGCATGATCAGGCCCGGCACGATGAAGGTGCCGTAGCTGACGCCTTCGACCTGGCTGATGCGCGAGCCGATCGCCGCGCCGAACACCACGAAATAAAGTGAGGTCGAGACCACCGGCGAGACGATGCTTTGCAGCAGCGTGCGCCAGGTGCGCGCCATTTCGAACAGATAGATGGCGCGGATGGCGCGGTGATTCATGACGTCCTCACGAGGTCGACGAAGATGTCCTCGAGCGACGATTGCGTCGTGTCGAGATCGTTGAAGCGGATGCCGGCGGTGCGGAGGTCGCTGAGCAGGCTGGTGATGCCGGTGCGCTCGCCCTTGGTGTCGTAGTCGTAGACCAGCGTCGCGCCGCCGTCGCAGAGGTCGAGCTCGTAATGCGCGAGGCTCTCCGGAAGCGAGGCGATCTTGCCTTGCAGATGCACCGTCAGCCGCTTCTTGCCGAGCTTCTGCATCAAGGTCGCCTTGTCCTCGACCAGCACGATCTCGCCCTTGTTGATGACGCCGATGCGGTCGGCCATCTCCTCGGCTTCCTCGATGTAGTGCGTGGTCAGGATGATGGTGACGCCGGACTGCTGGAGGGTGCGCACCACCTCCCACATGCCCTTGCGTAGCTCGACATCGACGCCGGCGGTGGGCTCGTCCAGGAACAGGACCTGCGGCTCGTGCGACAGCGCTTTCGCGATCATCACGCGGCGCTTCATGCCGCCGGAGAGCGTGATGATCTTGTTGTCTTTCTTGTCCCACAACGAGAGGTCCTTCAGCACCTTCTCGATATGGGCGGGGTTCTTCGGCTTGCCGAACAGGCCGCGGGAGAAGCTCACCGTCGCCCACACGCTCTCGAACGCGTCGGTGTGCAATTCCTGCGGCACGAGGCCGATCAGCGAGCGCGCCTTGCGGTAGGAGGTTTGGATGTTCTCGCCGCCGACCAGAACCTTGCCTTCGCTGGGATTGGCGATGCCGCAGATGATCGAGATCAGCGTGGTCTTGCCGGCGCCGTTCGGCCCGAGCAGCGCAAAAATCTCGCCGCGCTTGATGTCGAGGTTGACGTTCTTGAGCGCCTTGAAGCCGGACCCATAGGTCTTCGACAGATTGGCGACGGAAATGATGGATGACATGATGGCCGCAAGGCTGAGGGGCAAAGGTTGGGGAAGGGGGCTGGAACCTGCCGGGAGGCGGGTCAGCGGTGCCCTGAGATAGGAATGGCCTTGCCCGGTCGCAATTGCCCGGAGAAAAATGGCCTCAAAACGGGCCCTTGAGGGGCAGGTTTCGGGTAAGTGTTGCGCGATGGTCACGGCTTGCCGCTAAGATTGCCACTCACGCGCCTCTTTGTTGCGTCCGCGAGCGGGCCGTGGCTACGATTCCGGCTAATCGCAAAGCGTATTGTTCCCAGGGAAAACATCGATGAGACCGAACGGCCGTCACACCGCCGGCGCCAGCCAGTTGTCCGCCCTCCGCCTGTGGATGGTGGGCCTGCTCCTGCTGTCAGCTGTTGCCATGAGCCCGACCACCGCCCGGGCGGCCCCGAGCCAGGCCGCGGTCGCGACCACGCATGTCTACCTGCTCCGCGGCGTGCTCAACATCTTCTCGCTGGGCCTCGACACCATCGGCGCCCGCCTCCAGGCGCAGGGCATCCCGGTGACCGTCGCCAACTTCGTGTCCTGGTCCTCGCTCGCCGATGAAGCTGCGACCGACTACAAGGCCGGCCGCCTCAAGACCATCATCCTGGTCGGTCATTCCTCCGGCGCAACCGCGCTGCCCGACATGATCGCCAAGCTCAACCAGCTCGGCGTTCCCGTGAAGCTCGCGATCGGCCTCGACTCCGTGTTCAAGACCAGGCTCTCGACCGGCGCGGAGCGCTACATCAACATCTATATCGGCGACGGTCCCGGCGAGCCGGTACGGGCCGCAGCGGGCCTGCGCGGCAAGCTCGACAATGTCGACGTCCGCGGCACCGGCGTCGGCCACATCTCGATCGACAAGAGCGAGGCGATCCAGCGCCGCGTCATCGCCGAGATCGACGCCGCGATCATGCGCTCGCGCGCCCCGGCTGCCCCCGTCGCCGAACCCGGCGCGCCGCGGCCCGCGCGCTCGGCGGCGGCCGCGGCTCCGGCGCGGAACTGAAGTCTCTTCTCCCGTGATGCTCGGCGGCCGCGGCGTTGCGACGCCGCGGCCGTTTCGCATCGGCTCCCGTTACGCCAGAAACACGCGGATCGCGTCCGCGATCTCGCGCGCATGCGTTTCCAGCGCGAAATGGCCGGTGTCGAAGAACTGCACCACCGCATTGGGATTGTCGCGCTTGAAGGCTTCGGCGCCGGGCGGAATGAAGAACGGATCGTTCTTGCCCCACACTGCCAGGAACGGCGGCTTGCGGGTGCGGAAGTAGCTCTGGAATAGCGGATAGAGCGCGACGTTGCTCTTGTAGTCGCCGAACAGGTCGAGCTGCACGTCATCCGAGCCCGGGCGCGCGAGATAAAAGTTGTCGAGGCTCTGGCCGTCCGGCGACACCAGGGCCGGATCGGGGACGCCATGGGTGTACTGCCAGCGCGTCGCCTCCGGCGTGAGGAAGGCACGCAGCGCCTCGCGGTTCGCCGGCGAGGGGTCCTGCCAATAGGCCTTGATCGGGGTCCAGCCATCGCTGAGGCCGTCCTCATAGGCATTGCCGTTCTGCGAGATGATCGCCGTGACCCGCTCGGGATGACTAAGCGCGAGCCGGAAGCCGGTCGGCGCGCCATAGTCGAACACATAGATGGCGAAGCGATCGAAGCCGATCACTTCGGTGAAGCGCTCGATCACATGCGCGATGTTCTCGAAATTGTAGACGAAGTCCTGGCGCGACGGCATGTCGGACTGGCCGAAGCCGGGAAGATCGGGCGCGACGATATGAAACTTGTCGGCGAGCAGCGGGATCAGGTCGCGGAACATATGGCCGGCGCTCGGGAAGCCGTGCAGCAGCAGAAGCTTCGGCGCGCCTTTCGAGCCAGCCTCACGATAGAACACCTTGAAGCCATCGACGTCTGCCGTGCGGTAGCTGGTCGGGCTCATGACCGTCTCCAATTCATGTAACCTGTTAAATCGATAAATTCAGGTTACTTGCATCGTTGATAACTTGTCAATTGCCATTTTACGGGTTACCTACCGATTGTTTCCCACGGCACTCCAGGGACCCCTCATGGACCGCCCGCCCGCCATGTTCATCGCCGACTCGCTCGGCCTCGATTTTCTCAACTCGGTGGCGACGCCGGTCGACACGCCCGTCGATTGGCTCGACGACGGCGTTGGCCTGATCGACTGGCTGGCGCAGGCGAAGCTGGTGCCGGCGGAGGAACTGGACGCGCTGGCGGCGCGCGCAAGGCCGGGCGAGCTGGACAAGGTCGCTGATCAGGCCCGCGTCCTGCGCGAGTGGTTCAGGGGCTTCGTCCAGGAGCATAAGGGCCGGCCGCTGACCGCGAAGGCGCTGCACGAGCTTGGCCCGCTCAACAGCGTCCTGGAGCGCGATGAGACGTTCCGGCAGATCGTGCCGCGCCGTGGTGAGCAGGGTGACGGTCTCATGCTGCAAAGGATGCGGCGCTGGCGATCGGCTGAATCTCTGCTGCTGCCCATCGGGGAGGCGATGGCGACATTCGTCTGCGAGGAAGACTTTTCCGACGTGAAGGCGTGCGAGGGCCATAACTGCACAATGTTGTTCGCCGACCACACCCGCAGGCGGGCGCGGCGATGGTGCACGATGGCGATCTGCGGCAACCGCGCCAAGCAGGCCGCGCATCGCAGCCGGCTCAAGAACCGGCAGTGACGAGCCCTGCTCGTCCAACCGGTCACGGACCTTTGATCCAGTGTGTCGGTGCGTCGCGCCCCTGTTCCCGCGCCCCAAAATCCACCAAATCGGTTGTCAATGAGCCGGTTTGGCGGAGGTCCGTACCTCCTGTGGTGGGACTGCTCAACTGATGATGGATTTGAGGCGGCTCGTCGTGCTGGCAGCGTTGGCGCTGCTCGCCTTGAATCCGGTCGTCGCTGCGGCGTCACCTGCGAAGTCGAAGCCGGCGGCGGTCCCGGCCGTGCCCGCGGCACCGCCTGCCGCGCCCTTCGCGCCGCTGGCGCCGCCAAAGATCTACCTGTTTCGCGGCGCCATGGGCCCGATCTTCTCGACCGGCATGGACCGGCTCAGCGAGAAGCTGACCAAGGCGGGCTTCTCGGCGGATGTCTACGAATTCACCATCTGCCGGCTGATCGGCAACCGGGCCATCGCCAGCTACAAGGAGAGCCCAGCACCGATCGTGCTGATCGGCCATTCCATGGGCGGGCTGTGCTCGATAGTGATCTCCGAGATGGCGGCCAAGGAGAACATCCCGATCAGCCTCGTGGTCATTATCGACCCTGCGCATGCGACCGGCGACGTGCCGCTCAATGTCGAGCGCTTCATCAACATCTTCATGTCCGACAGCGTGCTCGGCGGCGGCGATGTCGTGGCGGTGCCCGGTTATCGCGGTCACTATGCGAGCTACGACCTCAAGGAAAACGCGCGCGTCTCGCATATCAACATCGAGAAGTCGGACGAGATCCATCGCCAGATCATCGAGATGGTGACGCAGCTGCCGCGCATTCCGCCGCAGACCCAGGCCGATGCGGTGCCGCTGCGCTATCTCGTGCCGGGGGACACGCTGGTCGAGTTATGGGACAGCGGCGTACGGGTGCCGGTGCGCCGCGGCGACACCCTGGAGAGCATCGCCGCCGCCAACCGCGTGCCGCTGTGGACGCTCGCGCAGAGCAACTCGCTCGCAGAGAACGCGCAGCTCACGCCAGGCCAGACCATCATCGTCCCGCGCCACCTGACGCCGCCCGAGCCGGCCGCTGCGATGGCGACGCCGCCAAGCCGGCGTTAGCGTCCCCGCGGATCCGGAGCTTGCTGAGCAGCCAACCTCACACGATGAGATCGTGCTGCACGGGATGGTCGATGTGTCCGTTGTGAGCACCATTGTCCGTATGCGAAGCCTCGGTCATTGGCGCCGCGTCAGCATGTCCCTTGGCTTCTCCCGCGTGTCCGTGCCGGTCGGGCGGTGACGGAAGATCGTCCACGAAGGTGGTGCTCGATTTCTCGTGGCCCGGATTCAGGAATTTAAAATTGTCTGCTGCGTGCGGATTTGCTTCTGAGCCGAACGCGCCGTTAGCCTTGGAATGCAGCCGAGTATCAAACGCGCCGGGCTCCTCAGCCGCGAGATGACCGTGTCCGTTTGCTTGATGCAAGTTCGAATGACCGTTGCTGCCCTTCGCGGACTCGTTCGACGGGCTGGAGTCAAGCGCGCCCCCGGTATCGGCGGCGCTCGCATCACCAGGCGCCTCGGCAGCGCTGCCGCTGTTGGTGTGTTGGGCGGATGCAAAGAGGAAGCCATCCGGTGTGCTGGAAGGAACTTCCAGTCCCGAATGACTTTCGGTTGCGGTGCTGATCGGACTGATCGCTTTCGGATGGTTGTTGTCGTCTTTTCCAATTTGCTCAAAGACGAACTTGAAGTCCGCCAATGACGAAACGCTCGCCATTTCCACGAGGCTGGGTGTCGCAGTCCCGTCCGAGCCGGAAGAGCTGGGATGCTCGCTCGGCCCGGTCCGGCTTTGGCCGGCATCGTTGCTATGGCTCACGTTGGCTGCTTGAGCCGGTGAGATCTGGTCGACGGGGAGGGTCTCGGCCGTCGTGTCGGTCGCGAGGCTGGACGTGCTGGCCGCGACGACGGTCGTGTCACTTTGCGTCATCGCGGTTAGGCCGATCGCGTCCGCCATGACCGCCGCCGGCGCGGCGGTCGGGTCGACGATGAAATCCGACGAGTCGATGCTCGTGATCCCCTGCAGATGAATTTCCACCAGGCTGGAATCCCCGATCCGAAGGGTCTGGTCGGTCGGATTGACATAGACGACGGTCTCATTGGCCGAGCTGTCGTACAGCCAGGCGATGGTACGCGCCGGAACGGACGTGCCTGCGAAGTTCAAGGCCAGGATCACAAATCCGAGCGCGCCGAGAGCCGTCAGATCGATCTTGTCGCATCCCGATGCGAAATCATTGATGGTGTCGCACCGGCCCGCTCTGGAATCGACCGCCGACAGATAAACGAAGACGTCCTTGCCGTTGCCGCCGGTGAGCTTGTCCACACCGAGCCCGCCGATGATGGTGTCGTTGCCGTTGCAGCCGTCGATCGTGTCTTGTCCCGAGCCGCCGTAGATGGCGTCATCTCCGTTGTTGCCCTTGATCGTGTCGTTGCTCGAGCCGCCGAAGATGGCGTCATTCACACCGGTGCCGTTGAGGGTGTCGTTGCCGGCGCCTCCGTAGACGATCTGGGTGATGTTGCCACCGCCGGCGATGCTATCGTGTCTGGGGGTCCCGTAGACGAACGGAGGATCCGATACCACGGTCGTCCCTGTGGCCAGATTGTCGAAGTCGTTGGGGTCGCCGTCGCTGGCGCCATGGATCGAGATCGTCACCTCTTGCCTGGTGCCGTCGATGCTCGTCACCGTGAAATGATCCCTGAGCGTATCGCCGACATCGAGGGCGTTGACCACGCTGTTGCAGTTGTCGAGCGTATAGGTCCATACGCCGGCGTCTGTCATCGTGAAGGTACCGAAGCCGCAGTCGCTTGCAGTCGGCGAGGTCACGGCGGTGAAGCAGTTGGCCGGATTGTCGACATCGGTATCGGTGAGCGTGCCAACCGCGACTGGCCTGCCGGGTGAGATTCCGCCCGCCTCGAGCACCGAGCCTGTCGTGGTGCCGGAAATGATGGCGGCGTCATTCGTGCCGATGATCTTGATGGTCACCACCTGCGGCGTACCGTCGATGGTCGTCACAGTGAATGTGTCGGTCAGCGTGCCGCAGGCATTGAGCGCCTGCACGGCGCTGTTGCCGTTGTCGAGCGTGTAGGTCCACGTGCCAAACGCCGTCATCGTGAAGGTGCCGAAGCCGCCTGCGCTTGGTTTTGGCGAGCTCACCGCGACGAAGGTGTTCGGCGGATTGTCGGGGTCGGTGTCGGTCAGTGTACCGCAGGCGACCGGCATCCCGGGCTTCCCGTTGGCGATGCCCCCGGCCTCGGTCACGCAACCGGTCGTCTGTCCGGAAATGACGGCCGCATCGTTGCTGCCGTTGATGGTGATCGTCACCACCTGTGCAGTGCCATCGACCGTGGTTACCGTGAAGCTGTCGGTCAGCGTCTGGCCGTTGTTAAGCGCC
The DNA here is from genome assembly GCF_029714425.1 of Bradyrhizobium sp. CB2312. Taxonomy (NCBI): domain Bacteria; kingdom Pseudomonadati; phylum Pseudomonadota; class Alphaproteobacteria; order Hyphomicrobiales; family Nitrobacteraceae; genus Bradyrhizobium; species Bradyrhizobium sp. CB2312. Next base: position 2,377,720 of record NZ_CP121668.1, read on the forward strand.
TGTACCTTGGTGTTGGCATTGTCGAGCGTGTAGGTCCACACGCCGGCGGCTGTCATCGTAAAGCTGCCGTAGCCGCTCACGCTCGCCGTCGGCGAGCCGGCCGCGACGAAGGTGTTGGACGGATTGTCGACGTCGACATCGGCAAGCATGCCCGTCGCGATCGACGTACCAGGCGAGGTGCTGCTGGCTTCGGTAACAGCGCTGGCGGTGGTGCCGGAGATGATGGCGGCGTCGTTGCTGCCATGGATCGTGACCGTGACGACTTGCGGGGTGCCGTCGACGCTGGTCACCGTCAAGGTGTCGGTCAGGGTATCCCCGACGTTGAGGGCTTGGACCGCATGATTGGCGTTGTCGAGCGTGTAGGTCCACACGCCGGCTGTCGTGACCGTGAAGAAGCCGTAGCCACCCGTGCTCCTGGTCGGCGAACTGACCGCCGTGAACGTATTGGCCGGGTTGTCGACGTCCACATCCGTGAGCGTGCCGGTTGCCGTTGGCGCGCCAGGCGCCGCATTGGCGGCACCGCCTGCCTCCGCCACCGTGCCATTGACGTTGCCTGAGATGATGGCTGCGTCGTTGGCGCCGTTGATGTTGATCGTGAAGGCCTGACTCACCGAGAGCGAGCCGTCCGAAACTGTGATGAGGAAGCTCGTCGTCGTCGGCGATTGCAGGGCGTTGATTGCATCGTTGTTCGGAACGAAGGCGTAGGCGCCGGACGTGCTGTTCAGGAAAAGGGTGCCAAAGGGACCCGTCTGCGAAAGATTGTAGGTCACTCCATTCAGCGTCGTGCTGCCGGATGTTCCTCCGCTGAGGCCGAAGGCCAGTACGGCGCCGGTCTCGGAACTGCTGGCCGTGAAAGTACCGCTCGCCGTAGTGAACTGGTCGAAATGGATCGTGTCGACTTCGACCGGTCCGGCTGGCACGCCCAGAGACGGCGGCGGATGTATGATGATGGGAACAGGGATGTCGAACGGCGGCAGTGGCGGAAGCAGGTCTTGCGGCTTAGTCGAGTCGTGCGACGTGAAATTGATATGCTGCACCGAGAGTGACTCGCCGAAAGGAGGTGTGCTCGATCCTGTCGTCCCTCGCGTGAGATTGGCGAGCACGTCATGTTGGGCCGCCTGCAACTCTTCCATCCGTGCGGCACTGTTCGCAACCTGGCTCACGCTGACCGAGGAGCCGATCCTCTTTACGACAATCGTCTCGCCAGGATCATCGACGATGATGTGTCGCGGCACCTGCTCCTTGGTGATGAGCTCGAAGACGCCGTGCTGAAGGTCCTTGTAGGTGACTTGGTCGTCATCCAGAATCGTGGCGTCTGGGTCTGTGGCTTGTGCGTCGTTGATCGTCGAGAAAGTCAACGCCGCCATCGTCAGGATGCCGAACCCGCTCGCATGGGAACGGCCGCGAACGCTTCCGAAGGGCGTGTCGACCGTCAGGGCGCCACTGCTTGCCAACCGCCCGGCGGCAAAAGCAAAGCTCCCGCTGGTGACCGCAACGACGGTCGAACGCGAAGAGCCGGGGACATCGCAGGCGAATTCGCGAAGCTCGATGCAAGCTCCGCTGGAGACGTTGAATACCGTGTCGTCGAGCAGCCGGATTCCGAGTTGCGCATCGGCAGCAGTCTCGATTACGTCACCGCGGCAGACAAGGTCGCCAACTCTGACCTTAATCGCCGCGCCGTTGTCGCGCCTGAGGGTCGCGTAACCGAACACGGCCTGAACTGTGCCGATGATCTGGAGAGGCAGGGCCATAACAGCCCCATTCCGGGGGTCAACGCTCAAAGCAACGAACATTGGTTTGGCCTCGCATGCCGACTCATTCGGACTCGGTGCGGTGCCTCAGTCTTCTTGTCGGTTTTGCCTACGCCACCGGGGCAATACTGGCGTGGCAACCCAGGCCTGCACGCCGAAAACGCTTGATGAAAAGACCCGATCTCCGCGGGTATAGCCAAGACGACGACACGCTCACGCGAGATGCGGCGTCTCGACGCGCGTTCGTCTCTCAAGAACAGTTGACGTTGAGTTCCGCGAAATGTCGCTTACTTTCCGCGGTGAGGCAAACGGCCTTGGGCCTAAAATCGATGGCAAAAAAGAAGTACTCCCTCTGGAGGGCTGGTCCGCAGGACCAATCCGGGCCGTAGATGCTGACGATGCACGACGTGCGGGCTTGTCCAGGGTTCACAGACCCATTGAGCGGGCACGCTGACAAGATCTTCTCGGAAAGGGCGGGTCATGTGCGGGCACACAATTGCGGCGTTGATGGCTGGTTTAGCCTGGGCATTCGCGACGGTTCTTGCTGCGCCGGCGCAGGCTCAAGTCAATCCCGTGAGGCCCGGCCTTCAGGACGTTGCGCCACAACCGATCGGAAAGGTCGTGGCCGTCACGGGTTCGGTCACGATCGAGCACGCAGGTGCGGTCGTCGTCCAGGCGAACCTTCCCGATCAGGTTGCTCAAACCAAGGTCGGCGATACCGTGTATCTGCGCGACGTAGTGCGCACCGATGCGGACAGTCGGATCAGCATCAATTTCAGCGATGGTTCGTCGTTCAATCTGTCGAGCAATGCTCGGATGACTCTGGATGAGTACGTGTACGAACCGGCCGGCAAGTCCAACTCGTCGTTTTTCAATCTCACGAAAGGAACGGCCACATTTGTCGCTGGCCAGGTCGCGAAGACCGGCGACATGAAAGTCGATACGCCCGTTGCAACCATGGGAATCCGCGGCACCACGCCGCACATCGAAATTTCGGACGACGGCGCTGTCAATTTTTCGACGCTCATCGAAGAGGGCAAGAGCAAATTGCTCAAGAAGCACGTCAGCGCCCCGGTGCGGCAGCCCGACCAGGAGAGCCGTCCCAGGCTGAACATCTGCCGGGGATGCTGAAGTGATCTTCAGGCGTCCTCTCCTCGTCCATCGCGGCGCGCGAAACGTCCAAGTCGGAGTTCCGCTCGTTTCAGCGAAGCCTGATCCGGACATGGCCTTGAGAGCCACCGTCATCGACAGCTTCGCCCTCATTCTCGCCCTGCTGTTGCTCGGATCGCCGGTGGGCGCGCAACAGCCGCAGAAGAATAGCCGCCTCAAGACTATTGAGCAGTGCAACGGAGCGGACCGCATCCCGGCCGAGGCCCGGGTTGCCGCCTGTACCGTGCTCATCAATTCGGGAGATGTCCGGGCGGACGCGCTGGCCGTGGCTTTCAACAATCGTGGCAACGCCTACATCGCGACGGCCGAGTACGATCGTGCGATCAGCGATTTCGGTCAAGCGATCGAACTGGCGTCAGGCTACGCCAAGCCGGTGAACAATCGCGGCGTGGCCTACTTGAGGAAGGGCGCGTATGACGAGGCGATCAAGGCTTTCGATGCGGCGATCAGGCTCAATCCCGGTTATGGCAGCGCCTTCGCCAATCGTGCGGAGGCCCGCCTTAAGCTGAGCCAGTATGATCAGGCCCTGCGGGATTTCGACGAGGCCATCCGCCTCGATCCGGATTTGACGTTGGCCAGGAGCGGGCGGTGCTGGACCCGGGCGGTCATCGGCGATCTTCAAGCCGGGCTCGACGACTGCGACAGGGCCATTCAGTCAGGATCGAACGATGCCGCGACATACGATTCACGTGCGCTGATCCACTTGAAGATGGGCCAACTTGCCGCGGCCATTGACGACTACAATTCGGCATTGGGTGCAGCGCCAAATCTGGCAAGCGCGCTCTACGGGCGCGGGCTTGCCAAGCTCAGGCAGGGAGATAAAGCCGGCGATCGCGACGTCTCGGCGGCCAGGCTCATCAACGCCAAGGTCGGCGACGAGCTCGCCCGCCTTGGCGTGCGGTGACGTCAGGATTGGTCCGCTGAAATTCGCCTGGGAATCATCGACCAGAAAATTCTGAGCCATTCAAGACGCAAGGTTTGGAAGGGGCTTGACGCTCTCGCACCAAGCCTCCCCCTCGGATCGAATATCCGGTTCCGTGCTCTCCAGGGCAGCTACACGTTCGACCCGTGGATGGCGTCGATCACGGCGTCGGTGACTTCCTTCGTCGTCGCCTTGCCGCCGACATCGGGCGTCAGCACGCCGGCGGCGCAGACGCGTTCGACCGCCTTCATCAACCGCGCAGCCGCGTCCTTCTCGCCGAGATGCTCGAGCATCTGCGCGCCGGTCCAGAACGTCGCGACCGGGTTGGCGATGCCCTTGCCGGTGATGTCGAAGGCCGAGCCGTGGATCGGCTCGAACATCGAGGGGTAGCGGCGCTGCGGATCGATGTTGCCGGTCGGTGCCACGCCGAGGCTGCCCGCGAGTGCGCCGGCGAGATCGGAGAGAATGTCGGCGTGGAGGTTGGTCGCCACGATGGTGTCGAGGCTCTTCGGATGCAGGGTCATGCGCACCGTCATGGCGTCGACCAGCATCTTGTCCCAGGTCACATCAGGGAATTCGGTCGCGACCTCGGCGGCGATCTCGTCCCACATCACCATGCCGTGGCGCTGTGCGTTCGACTTGGTCACGACCGTCAGGAACTTGCGCGGCCGCGACTGCGCCAGCTGGAACGCATAGCGCATGATGCGGGTGACGCCGACGCGGGTGAACACGGCGACCTCCGTGCCGACCTCTTCCGGCAGGCCCTTATGGGCGCGGCCGCCCATGCCGGCATATTCGCCTTCCGAGTTCTCGCGCACGATCACCCAGTCGAGATCGCCGACGCCGACATTGCGCAGCGGCGAGGCGACGCCCGGCAGGATTTTTGTCGGCCGCACGTTCGCGTATTGGTCAAAGCCCTGGCAGATCGGCAGGCGCAGGCCCCACAGCGTGATGTGGTCGGGCACATCAGGCGCGCCGACCGCGCCGAAATAGATCGCGTCGAACTTCTTGAGTTCAGCAAGTCCATCGGCCGGCATCATCACGCCGTGCTTCTTGTAATAGTCCGAGCCCCAGTCGAATGTCTTGACGTTGAAGGCGAGGTCGCCGCTGCGTTTTGCCAGAGCCTCCAGCACGCGGACGCCGGCCGAGATCACCTCGGGGCCGATGCCGTCGGCGGGAATGGCTGCGATCGAATGGGTGCGCATGAAGATGCTCCGTTTGGGGTGTCAGTGGGATTGCGGGACGGGTTCGACGGGCGCGGTTTTCGCGCGCGACAATAGCAGGGTCAGGACCGCCGAGAGAACGAGCAAACCGCTGACGAAATAGAGCCCGCCGACAAAGCTGCCGGTCTGGTCCTTGATCCAGCCGATCATGGCGGGCCCGACGAAGCCGCCGAGATTGCCGATCGAGTTGATGGTGGCGATGCCGGCTGCGGCCGCGGGACCGGACAGGAACAGCGTCGGCATGCTCCACAGCGGCGGCTTGGCCGAGGAGATGCCGATATTGACCAGCGTGAGTGCGACCAGCACGGCGACGACGCCGGCAGCAAGCCCGGCATAGGCGAGGCCCGCAGCAGCGATCAGGCAAGCCCAGACGACGTGCCATGTGCGTTCGCCGGTGCGGTCCGAATGCCGTGCCCACAGGATCATGGCGACGACGGCGGCGGTTGCCGGCAATGCGTTGAGGAAGCCGACCTGGAGCGAGGACAGGCCGAACTGCTTGATGATCTGCGGCGCCCAGACGCCGAGCGTGTAGAGGCCGGCCGAGGTGCCGAAATAGATCAGCGACAGCGCCAGCACGCGTGGATCGGCGAGGCCCCGCCAGATGCTGTGACTTGCGGTCGCGGCCTTGCTGGTTGTCTCCGCATTCATGGTCTCGACCAGCCAGCGGCGCTCGTCCTCGGCGAGCCATTTTGCTTTCTCGGGCCGGTCGGTCAGGAAGCCCAGCACGACGAAGCCGAGCAGCACGGCCGGCAAAGCCTCCAGCACGAACAGCCATTGCCAGCCCTTGAAACCGAACAGGCCATCCATCTCCAGCAGCGCGCCCGAGATCGGCGAGCCCAGCACGGTCGAGAGCGGGGCTGCCGCCATGAACAGCGCGGTCACCGCGGCACGCTGGCGCGCCGGGAACCAGTAGGAGAGGTAGAGGATGATGCCGGGGAAGAACCCGGCTTCGGCGACGCCGAGCAGGAAGCGCAGGATGTAGAAGCTGGTCGCCCCCTGCACGAACGCCATCGCGGCCGAGACGAGGCCCCAGGTGATCATCACCCGCGCGATCCAGATCCGCGCGCCGACCTTGTGCAGGATGATGTTGGAAGGCACCTCGAACAGGAAGTAGCCCCAGAAGAAGATGCCGGCGCCGAAGCCGTAGACCGCCGGCGACAGGCCGATGTCCTTGTTCATCGTCAGCGAGGCGAAGCCGATGTTGACGCGGTCGATGAAGGCCACGAAGTACAGCAGCATGATGAAGGGAACGATGCGCCAGGTGATCTTGCGCAGCACGCGCGTCTGAATCTCGCTCGCCACCTGGCCTCCTCAGGTTCTGGTTCTTCGTTATGCGGTGGAGCCTAAGCGAGGGCAGGAGAGGGACTCAATTGGCGCTGGTTTATACAAAAAAATGATATAATCCCCGCCAGGCGCGTAAGGTGGGTGTTGGGCGCACTGAAGCTCCCCAGCGTCATGCCCGGGCTTGTCCCGGGCATCCACGTTCTTCGCGCTGCAGGGAAAGGCGTGGATGGCCGGGACAAGCCCGGCCATGACGTCCTCGTACAATGCGATCGCCCAGGGCGAGAGTGAGGACCAGGAATGGAATTGCATCAGCTTCGATGCTTCGTGGCGGCGGCCGAGCAGCTGCATTTCGGCCGCGCGGCGCAGCAGCTCCAGATGCTGCCCTCCGCGCTCGGCCGGCAGATCAGGCTGCTGGAGGAGGACCTCGGCACGCGCCTGTTCGCGCGGACGACGCGCGCGGTGTCGCTGACGGAGGACGGTGCGACGCTGCTGCGCGATGCCCGCGCCATCCTCGCCAGGGTCGAGGCGGTCGAGAGCAATTTGCGCAACCGCTCGCGCGCAGGGGCCGCGCGGCGGCTCCGCGTCGGCGCCATCGATAGTGCGGCAGCCGGGCTCCTGCCGCCGCTCTTGCGCGATTTCCGCGCCAGGCATCCTGACATCGCGGTACAGCTGCTCGAGGATAAGACCGTCCGGTTGCTGCCGAAGATTTTGACCGGCGCGCTCGATCTCGCCTTCGTCCGTCCGCCCGACCGAGCCGACAAGCGCCTCGAATTCCGCGATCTGCTTCAGGAGACCGCCATCGTGGCGTTCCCGCAGCGGCACGCGCTGGCCGCGCGCAAATCGATCACGCTCGCCGACATCGCCGACGAGGCGATGCTGGTGCCGGACCGCCGCTCGCGGCCGCACAGCCACGACCTCACCATCAAGCTGTTCGAGCAGGCCGGCTTGATGCCGCGCATCGTGCAGGTCGCCGACGAGAAGCAGACCATCATCAACCTGGTGGCAACCAAGCTCGGCGTTGCCATCGTGCCGCGCTGGACCACGCGGATGGCGGTGTCGGGCGTGCGCTTCGTGCCGCTCCGGCCGAAGCAGCGCGGCCCGGTTGGCCGCCTGCCGCTCGCGGCGGCCTGGCTGCGCGGCTCGCGCGATCCGGCGCGCGATGCCATGCTGGCGGTGCTGGAGACGCGCCTGCGCAGCTATGCGCGGGAGGCGTGAGGGGCTATGACATTGGCTTGGATCAAAGGTGGATGCGATGACTGAACAGAAAGCGCCGAACGAGTTGCGGGTGGCCATCGCCGGGCTGGGCTCGATCGGCACCAAGATCGCGACCGCGCTGGATCAGGGCATCGAGGGATTGGCGCTGTCCGCGGTGGCCGTCCGCGATCCCGCCAAGCATCAGGCCTTCCTCAATGGTCTGCGCCATCAGCCGAAAGTCATGCCCATCGACCAGCTCGGCGACGCCGCCGACATCGTGGTCGAATGCGCGCCGAGCAACCATCTGCGTTCGATCGTCGAGCCCGCGGTGAAGCGGGGCAAGGCTGCGGTCGTGGTCAGCGTCGGCGGCCTGCTCGACAATTTCGATCTGGTCGATCTCGCCCGTGCCAATGGCGGCCGCATCCTCGTGCCGACGGGCGCGCTGATCGGACTCGATGCCGTCAACGCCGCCGCGGTCGGCACCATCCATTCGGTGAAGATGGTGACGCGCAAGCCGATCGACGGCCTGAGGGGCGCGCCGTTCATCGTCGAGAACAATATCGACATCGATAATCTGCGCGAGCCGCTGAAACTGTTCGAGGGCAGCGCGCGCGAGGCGGCAAAAGGCTTTCCGGCGAACGTCAACGTCGCCGTTGCGCTGTCGCTGGCGGGCATCGGGCCCGATCGCACCCAGATGCAGGTCTGGGCCGACCCCACCGTGACGCGCAACGTCCATCGCATCGAGGTCGAGGCGGATTCGGCGCGGTTCTCGATGGGCATCGAGAACGTCCCGTCTGAAAATCCCAAGACCGGGATGATCACCGCGCTGTCCGTGATCGCACTGCTGCGCAAGCAGCGCGCCACGCTTTGCGTGGGGACGTGAACTTTTACGCCCCCGTCACGCGCCAGATCACGTTGCCGACGTCGTCGGCCATCAGCAGCGACTTCTTGTCGGGGCCGATCACGACGCCGACCGGGCGGCCGTAGGATTCCTTCTCGTCCGGGGACAGGAAGCCCGACAGGATGTCGCGACCGGGGCCGGACGGCTTGCCGTTCGCGAACGGAATGAACACCAGCTTGTAGCCGGACAGCGTGCTGCGATTCCACGAGCCGTGCTGGCCGATCACCATGCCGTCTGGGAAGCCGGGCAGGGTGCCTGCCGGCATCCAGCACAGGCCGAGCGAGGCGGTGTGGCCGCCGAGCGCGTAGTCCGGTTGCAGCGCCTTGGCGACCATCGCCGGATCCTGCGGGACGCGGTCGTCGACCGTCTTGCCCCAGTAGCAATAGGGCCAGCCGTAGAAGCCGCCGTCGCGCACCGAGGTCAGATAATCGGGCGGCGTCTCGTCGCCGAGGCCGTCGCGCTCGTTGACGACGGTCCAGAGCACGCCGGTCGTCGGCTCCCACGCAAGTCCCACGGGGTTGCGCAGGCCCGCGCCAAAGATGCGATGCGTGCCGGCGGCGAGGTCGAGCTCGTAGACCGCGGCGCGGCCTTCCTCGACCTCCATGCCCATCTCGGCGATGTTGCTGAGCGAGCCGACGCCGGCATAGAGCTTCTTGCCGTCGGGGCTTGCCAGCAGGCTGCGCGTCCAGTGGCCGCTCGGCTTGAAGGTCGTGAGCCGCTTGCCCTGCGCGGTGATGCGGTCGGCATTGGCGACGTAGGGAAAGGCCATCACGCCGTCGGTGTTGCCGACATAGAAGGTGTCGCCCACCAGCGCCATGCCGAACGGCTGGTTGAGGTTCTCCATGAAGGCGCCGCGATACTCGGCGACGCCGTCGCCGTCCTTGTCGCGCAGCAGCGTGATGCGGTTGGCGGACACGCCGAGCGCCGCGGCGCGGCGCATCGTCGCCTGCATGGCGTAGTGAAACACGCTGCGCGGCGGACCTGCGATCTGCGTTGCTTCCGCGATCAGCACGTCGCCATTGGGCAGCACCTCGATCCAGCGCGGATGGTCGAGGCCGGCCGCGAAGGCGTTGACCTTGAGCCCGGGCGCGACCGTCGGCTTGTGGCCCTCGCTCCAGCCGCGCGCGGTCGGCATCTTCAGGGTCGGGATCGCACCTTGCGGCTTGGCTTCGGGAATGGCGGGCGTTTGGCCCCAGGCCGGCGCGGGCTCCGTGCCCGACAGTTTGCGCCATTGCAGCGCGATGCCGCCGAGCAATGCGACGAACTGCGCGAAGATGCTGGAAAAAGTCATGAGACGCCCCTGTCGAATCCTGCGGCACCGTCCAACGCCGGATCGCCAAAAGCCCCGCGCGGGCTCAGGCCTGATCGCCGACCTCTCCAGATCAACGATGAAATGTCGTCGTGCCTCGTTGCGCGCGCATCCAACTGGTTGGCGGTAAAAAGGTCAACCTTTACAGAACTCGACCAGCGCCTATTCCCGAGGAATGGCAGCCGACCAAATTTGCATGGAGAGGAAAGTCAGCAGCGGCCGATGTGCCGGTCCAGCCGCCGGCGCGAGCCTCTGCTCCTACGCTAGGCACTCCCAAAGAACGTTGCTGACTGATTTTCCGTGCCATTGCCCGCCGCGCGCCGTCGCGACATCTCCAGGCATGCAACTGTTTAACCATCCGTTAACCATAGTTGTTCATGATACTGCTCGTGTATGTGTGTTCGCGACGAGCTTGATCTACATGGCGCAGCGTGGATCCAGAGCGCCAGTTGGAGGGGATGAGAGCGTCCTGAGCTTTCCCTCACCACTGGCACCAGACAAGGGAGCAACAGCTCTCGGTCTGGTATATCAAGCGGCCGATGTCTTCCGCGATATGGAGAAGCACGCCCGCGAGACCGAAGCCCGTGCCCAATCGCTTTGCACGGGCGCCTTAGAAAGATTGCGGCTGGCCGAAGGGCGAGCTGAGGCCGCCGAGCGCGCACAGCGTGAACTCACCGTCACGACCGAACGCAAGTTGCAAGATGCTTGCCGGGCGCTGGAGCAAGCCCAGTGCTGCATTGAAGCTCAGAAGGATAAGTTGACGGCCGTAGAGCTTCGCGCCGAAATTGCGGAAGCCGAAGCGCGACAAGCCAAGGAAGCGCTCGCGCTCGTTGAAGAGGCCATTCGCAAGCGTCTGCTTTGCGCAAATCCGCATGCCGATGGCAGGTTGGCAGCGGTAGCCTGATCAATTGCGACTGCAATGGCTCGCTGGGTTCTAGCGCGCGGGTAGGCGCGGAGCGGGCGAACTCGTCCTGCTGTGAGCCTGGCGGTAGCGACCGCCTTTAGCATTTGAAATCGGGCGGGATGGGGTTCGACCCGAATAGGGCCGGTGCAGCCTGAGAGGCTCATTTTACTTACGGGACAACACGCCGCGTTACCGGCGCGCGCCAATTCCAATGACAGAGCCAAACGATAACGAACTATTAACCATGTTCGGCTATCTGGAGAATTGGGCATTCGGGGGCGCGTGTGCTGGCTTGCGGGCCAGCCGGTAGCGTAGGTGTGGACCCATGGCCCTTGACCCGGAAGAACTCGTCACCCTGACAGATCACGGCTCGATGAAACTGCGCGGGGCAGTATCGCGCGCGATGACGTTGCCACCCAAGGAACGCAAGCGGACGACAATCGTCCGCGAGGGTGAACCGGCGATCCTGCATTTCGAGCAGATCAAAAACCTTGCGGCGTGGTGGAACGAACGGCTCGCGCCAATCGACTGACTAGCTTCGCTGTACTGGCGTCAGTCGGGCCCCGAGCCCTCAAAGAGGCGCCGTTAAGATTTCATTAACCCTACTAGAGCAAGTCTTTTGGCCGGGCTGGGCCGATCATTCGCAAGGAGAATCCCATGCCAAATCTGGAAGAGGCAATTCGCGAGCGCGCCTACCACCTCTGGGTCGCCGATGGTCAACCCGACGGAAAGGCGGAAGTCCATTGGATGCATGCTCAATACGAAATTCTCGCGGCGTCAGTTGCAAGCCATGCCGTAGCTGACATCGCAGTGACAAAACCCGCCAGAAGGGTAAGTTCTCCGAAAAGAAAAACTCGCGCTGACTAAAGCGCGATGAAGTTGAGATGGATCGTCATCGCGCTTTAGGTTGTTGCTTGAGCATGATCTTTCCGGAAAACCGCTACACACTTTTCCGGATCGTGCTCTAGTCCAGCGCGAGGACGGGTGCCGTTTGCAATTCGGTCGGCGGGCTGCTGGTTTTCGTTAGAAAGACATCCAACGATGCGGGAACTGGCAGCCTAGCTAACCCAAATTTCTTCGAGAGGAACCGAGAACAACACCTAGACTATTCGTTGGGTCGGCAGTTCAATTGGCGTTGGTTGATCGAGCCGGTTTCTCGCACCATCCAGAGCCGAGAGCGACGAGCGCCGACGTGACCAGAGCCGATGGCAACCAGTGTCCGACGGGACCAGTGTCCGTAAGGCCAGCGTCAAAGAGGCCAGGGTCCAGAAGGCCAGCGTAAAGCGAGCATCAACCCTGCAAGCGGCCCGCCAAGTCTGCTCGCAGCCAACTTGGCAAGACACGGCAAGGCCTTTGCCAACGAAGAACCTTTGAGGCTTTGGGACCATCGGTCGCTCCGATGGTCCCTCTTCATTGGGTTGCATTGGCGCGAGACACCGGGCGGCTGTCGCTTAAGCGTTCACCATGCAATCAATGCGCGGAACGCTATTTGACCGTCGCGTGCACGGTGATTACCGACGTGCCAGAAGATGTCGGCCCCTGACCCGTCGCTTTGATGGCAAAGGTATCGCTACCCTTAAATTTAGCCTTTGCTTTGTATTCGAACGTAGACAGGTTGAGCTTTTTCAGCTTGCCGTGTGACGGCTTTTGAGAGATGTCTGCGCCACTCACCGTGCCGCGCATCTTGATTGGAAATTGGCAACTTGCTCCGGACGCGAGGTCAATGTCGGCCGTCGAGTTCTCGCCCCAGTCCGCTAGTGTGCCCGAGATTGAACATTCAGAAGCGGCCGCCGCCCGAGATACGGACAGTAGGCTTGGACAGCTAGCGATAAGCGCCAACGCGGCGATCTTTGAAAGCTGCATAATGGCCTTCTCCGTAGCGCTGTCAGTTTACGGACATCACTCCTCTGGCATCGAGCGCAAGTCCGACACTAGCGGTAACGTCGTGCAGAGAAAGCGGAACGCAGCGACCGCACCCTCGGGACGCCTCACCGCGGCGACAGGAACGGAATGATCATCGGCACGCGGCGACAATACGCGCCGTAAGCATCCTCGCCGAGCTCCTTCGACAAAAACACCTCTTCCATCCGGCCCTTCTGCCACATGCCGAGCGAGATCAGGATGGCGCCGAGGATCGTCGTGACGGTGCCGATCGCGAAGCCGGTGACGAGCATGCCGGCGATCAGTCCCGTGTAGATCGGGTGACGCACGATGCCGTAGGGGCCGGTGTCGATGACGCGGTGGTCTTCCTTGTGGGTGATGGTGTTGGACCAGAATTTTCCGAGATGCAGCCGGCCCCACCAGGCGAAGGCGATGCCGGCGGCCGAGAGGACCGCGGCGATGGTGATGCCGGTGTTGCCGAGCACCCAGAGCGGCTTCCAGCCCAGGAGCTCTGCAACCCACGGCGTGTACAGGATTCCGCCGACCAGGATCGGCAGGCGATAGCGCTGCGACTCCAGTGTCATGACCTGCTTCTTGGTGCGGCCCTGCCAGAACGAGGCGCCGACCCAGCTCGCGAGAAAGGCGAGCCAGATCAAGGCCAGGAGTTCGGTCGGCCAGGTCGTGGTCCAGCCACCCCAGGCTACGGAGAGAAGCTTGCTGAAATCGAAGGACATGAAGGTTCTTTGCGTTAGGCGGCGGCGTCAGCTCGCGCGCGAGGACAGTGCGTGATGCTCGATGGCGCCGGAGGGCTGCTGGCCATTGCGGGCGAGCAGATGGGTGATGGTTTCGCGCAAGACCGGCTCGATCGGGCGCGGCGAATAGCCGAGCTCGGTGCGCGCCTTGCCGATCGAGAGATCGCTCGCGGCGAGCGCGATGCGCACGCCCTCGGCGGTGCCGTTGGGCGGCCGATGGGTGATGTGATCGGAGATGGATTCGAGCATGATCGCCGAGAGCTCGGCGATCTTGCCGGGCACGACCACCGGAAACTGCCGGCGGCCGCTCATCGCCGACATCATCCGCAGGATGCGGCCGAGCGGGACGCAGTCGCCGCCGAGGATGTAGCGCTGGCCGATGCGGCCGCGCTCCATGGTCAGGACGAGGCCCATGGCGACGTCGCGGACATCGACGAGATTGACCAGGAAGTTGAGATGCGGCTGCACCTTCTTCTGGAGGAAGTACCAGAGCATCGCGGTCGGCGGCGTCAGATTGTGGTCGGCGGCGCCGATCGGCATGGTCGGCGTGCCGATGACCAGCGGGAAGCCGCTGGCCGCGGCCTTCGCCGCAAAATGCTCGGCGAGCGACTTCGAGCGCGTATAGGCGCCGGGCATCGCATCGGCCGGCTGCAGCGCCTCCTCGGCGGCGACGCCGTTGAGGTCGGAATAGGGGAACAGGATCGATTCCGTCGAGCAGTGCAGGAAGCGCGACACGCCACGCTTCATCGCGGCTGCGAGCACCACCTCGGTGCCGCGGCAATTGACGTCGTGAAAATCCTGCTTGTTGGCGACCCACATGCCGGGCAGGCCGGCGAGGTGATAGACCTGATCGACGCCTGCGACGGCAGCGTCGACCGCGGCGACGTCCAGCACCGAGCCATGGACATATTCAACCTCGGCGTTCGCCGCGGCCGGCGCACGGACATCGAGAACGCGTACCCGCTGCGCACGGGCGCGGAGCGCTTCTACGAGGTGATGTCCGATGAAGCCGCTGCCACCGGTAACCAGTACGAGAGCCATGCAGAAGGTTTGCCGTTTCGCTTCTAGAGCTATCGGGTTGAAAGGGAATTGGCCGGAACAGGCGCCAGAATCGCGGCAAGGTCGCGACGGAAGCCCAATGCAATGAACAATTTCGCCATGACAAACATCGGTCCAAGCAGGAAATGCGTGGGATGGTCCACCATCGAGGGCTGCCGTTCCTCGAAAACCCGGTGGCCGACGATCTGCGCTGCGACGCCAAAGCCGATCAACGCCACAAAAATCGACCACATCATGACGATCGAGACCTGATTGCCGATCGCGGTTGCGACCGAAAGCAGCACGATCATCGCGGCGAGGATGCCGAGCCCGATCCCGGCGTCCAGCATCAGCCAGTAGACCAGCACCGGCAGCGCCAGGATCACCGCCAGGCTCACCTCGACCCCGAACACGGAGAAATGCACGAGCGTCAGCGGCAGCACGGCGCCGGTGAACAGCAGCAGGATACCGACCACGTGCATCGCGCAGTTCCAGGGATCGCGATGATATTCGACGTAGTCCACCAGTTGGCGTTGAAAATAACTGGCCATCTCGGTCTCGTGCATCATGGGGTTGGGAAGGGCGAGAACAGGCTATAGCACCTGACAGGGCGGTGCACAAACCGGCCCTATCGTCGCGCAAAACCGCGTTGTCGCGCTGTGAGACAGGTCACAAAACGGAAGAACTTCAATGGGTTCCGCCGGGCATCGAGATGCCCATCCTCAGCGCTTCTTGGCGGGCTTTTTCGCCGCAGGCGCAGGCGCAGCAGCCGGATGCGCGGCCGCCTCCTCCGGCACCTTGGCGAAGGTCAGGATCTGCAACTGGCCGTTCACCGCCGAGGTCGGCTTGGCCCGGTCGAGAAACTGCTCCTCGCCGAGGCCGATCGGATGCAGCCGCTTGGTCGAGATCTTGAATGTGTTCACCAGCACGTCGCGGATCGCGTCGGCGCGGCGCTGGCTCAGGATCGCATTGGCCTCGCGGGTCTTCGAATTGGATTCGACGTGGCCGACGATCAGGAAGGTGTAGGGCAGCAGCGAGGAATGAACCAGCGCATCGGCGATGCGGCCGACGGTCTGGTAGGACGCCGGCTGGATGATCGGCGTGTCGGCATCGAACTGGATCTGCGCATTGAAGGCGGGCAGCTTGGCGAGATCGGGCGCGATCGGCGGCCGGTTCACCGGACCCGGATCATTCTTGATCCTGGCCTTGGCGCGTTCCATCACCTGCTGCTTCAGCGCAGGCAGATCGACCTCGCCGGCCTCCTCGAAATGGTTGAGCTTGGCGACGATGTCGTCGCGGGTCGGCGGCGCCGCCGCCGTCTGCGCGCGGGCTGCGCCGGCAAGCAAGGCGAGACCGAGCGCGATGCCGATTCCGGCGGTGGAGAGCCAGGAGGCGCGCATCAGCGATACCCCGCGTCGTCGACGGCCTTCAGGCAGTTGTTGCTGATGCCCTTGGGAGTCGAGACCAGGCACGGGACCGACTTGCTGGTCTCCTTGGTCGAGCCGCCGCAGACCTTGACGATCTCGCGCTGGCAGGCGTTCGCCACGGTGACACGCGCGGCGATGCGCTTCTGGATGGCGTCAAAGACGCTGAGATAGTCGCTCGTGCACTGCTGCGAGAGCACGTCGCGGTTGCGCGACAGGCACTCCTTCAGCCGGGTCGAATCCGGGTTGACGCCACGGCAATTGGCGACGATCTCCGCGCCGCAGCTCGCCGCCAGCTTTCCGATCGCATCGCCAAAGCTCATGGTCTCCGCCGCCGCAAGCGACGGCATCCCCAATGCCAGCAAGATCAGTGTGATGGAGCCCCGGACCATGCGTGCATCTGATACGGGGAAGTTCGCCATGGTCAAGGGCTGTTCGCCCCGGAACGGTCGAGAGTTCGGCAAGTGCGGCGAACAGTCCTCACTCCGTGGCGGCGGCGACGGGAGGCCATTCGATCAGGACGGCCGTGTGGCTCCGGATCGCGTCGGCAAATTCAGGGGCGGCCTCGAGCTCCTCCAGCGTTCTCGGCGGGGGAAGCTCGCGGCCGTCCTCAATCAGCTCCTGCGCATAGAAGGCGAGCGCCTCGGGCGCATTCTCCAGGGCCTCGTCGACGTCATCGCCGCCGGAAATGCAGCCCGGCAGGTCGGGAAACCACAGGCTGACGGCGTCCGGGCCGGCGTCTTCGATGATGGCAACGTAGTGAGGCATGGCAGGACTGATGGCCTCGATGGTTGTGCCGCCGGGTTTCATTCAATTATGGATACTGGATCTCGGGGAGCAAGCAATTGAGCAAATTGCCTCTGGCTGAAGGCGCCGGTTCATTCGTATTTCATGACGATGGTGCCGTCCCTTCGCCACGCACGATGCGGGTCTTTTCATTCTGCCCCCGATCGCGCAATGCGCACACACGCATCATCGTGGCGATGCATGGCGTCGATCGCGCTGCCGCGGCGTTTCGCGATCTGCTCGCCCCTCAGGCCGAGCGCAACGGGCAAATCGTGCTGGTGCCGGAGTTCGATCCGGAGCAGTTCCCGGGCATCTCCGCATACAATTTTGGCGGTGTGCGGCTGCCGCCGCCAGACAACACGGTCCTGCCGCGCGATCTCTGGAATTTCGGGGCGATCGACCGGCTGTTTCATCATGTTCGAGATGCGTCGGGTCCAGCCGGGAGACCTTCGGTCTGTTCGGCAATTCCGCGGGGGCCCAATTCGTCCTGCGCTATCTTGCGCTCAACGAAGCCGCGTCCGTCGATATGGCCGTTGCCGCCAATTGCGGATGCTACATGCTGCCGAACCTCGCCAAAGACTATCCGGACGGCATGGGAGGGATTGGCCTCGATACAAGTGATTTGCGGAGGTATCTCGGGCGCTCGCTCGTCATCTTGCTGGGCGATGCCGACAACGACCCTGATGCTCCCGACCTGCCGCGCTGGGACGAGGCGATGGCCCAAGGGCCTCATCGCCTTGCCCGCGGTCTCTGGCATTTCGAACACTGCACGAAGCTGGCCAGGAGCCTCGATGTGGCGCTGGGCTGGAGACTCGAAATCGCGCCGGGTGCCGGGCACGTCGACCAGTTGATCTACGACCAGGGCGCCAACATCTTGAACGGCTGAGTGGATGGCCCTGCGTGCAAGGGCCGCCTCACGCCCGCTGCACAAAGCTGTCCACGACCTTCTTCTCGCCGGCCTTGTCGAAGGCGATGGTGAGCTTGTTGCCGTCGATCTTGGTGACGTGGCCGTAGCCGAATTTCTGGTGGAAGACGCGATCTTCGACCGAGAATTCCGAGGTCGTGCCTGTCGATTTGGCGACCAGCTCGCCCTCGATCGTCAGGGGGCCGCGGCGGCGCGAGGCGAAGTTGCCGAAATCGGGGCCGGATGACGAGGCGGACGAGAACGAGGCGGTCTCTTCCTCGAAACCGCCGGTTCGGCCGCCGCCATTGCGGCCGCCGCCGCGGTTGCGGTTGGCCTGGGCGCGCTGCCAGCCCGGCGTCGAATAGCTGGAGCCGAACGCCTCCATGTCGTCGAAGCGCGAAGCGCCATAGCCAGTGGCGCCGCCCCAGCCCGAGCCACCCTTGGATTCCGTGATCTCGACATTGGCCGCCGGCAATTCATCGAGGAACCGCGAGGGGATCGTGGTCGACCAGGTGCCATGGATCCGGCGATTGGTCGCGAAATAGATCATCGCGCGGCGGCGGGCGCGGGTGAGGCCGACATGGCCGAGCCGGCGCTCTTCCTCGAGCCCGGCGCGGCCCTGTTCGTCCAGCGTGCGCTGGCTCGGGAACAGGCCTTCCTCCCAGCCGGGCAGGAACACGTTGTCGAATTCGAGGCCCTTGGCCGAGTGCAGCGTCATCAGCGACACCGCGTCGTCCTCGGCGCCGCCCTCGCGGTCCATCACCAGCGAGATGTGCTCCAGGAACCCTTGCAGGTTCTCGAACTCCTCCATCGAGCGAACCAGCTCCTTGAGGTTCTCCAGCCGGCCCGCGGCGTCCGCCGATCGGTCCTTCTGCCACATCTCGGTGTAGCCGCTCTCGTCGAGCACGATCTGCGCCAGCTCCGTGTGCGAGGTGACCTCGCGCTGGGCGCGCCAGCGGTCGAACTGGGCGACGACGCCGCGCAAGCTTCCGCGCGCCTTCGGCTTCAACTCGTCGGTCTCGACCACCGCGCGCGCCGCTTCGAACAGCGGAATGCGGCGCTTGCGGGCGTGGTCGTGCAGCATCTGAATGGTGGCGTCGCCGAGCCCGCGCTTGGGCACGTTGACGATGCGCTCGAAGGCGAGGTCGTCGGCCGGCGAATTGATGACGCGTAGATATGCGAGCGCGTCGCGGATTTCCGCGCGCTCGTAGAAGCGCGGGCCGCCGATGACGCGATAGGGCAGGCCGAGCGTGACGAAACGGTCTTCGAACTCGCGCATCTGGTAGGACGCGCGCACCAGAATGGCGATCTCGTTGAGCTTCTCGCCCTGGCGCTGCAGCTGCTCGATCTCCTCGCCGATGCCGCGGGCTTCCTCTTCGGAATCCCACGAGCCAGTCACCGTGACCTTCTCGCCGTCCTGGTCCTCGGTGCGCAGCGTCTTGCCGAGCCGGCCTTCATTGTGCGCGATCAAATGCGAGGCGGCGGCGAGGATGTGGCCGGTGGAGCGGTAATTGCGCTCGAGGCGGATCACCTTGGCGCCGGGGAAATCGTGCTCGAAGCGCAAGATGTTGTCGACCTCGGCGCCGCGCCAGCCATAGATCGACTGGTCGTCGTCGCCGACGCAGCAGATGTTTTTGGTGGGGCCTCTTTCGCTAACGGGAATCGGCGCCGTATCATTTCTCTCGTCATCACCGGGCTGACGCGAAGCGTCGAGACCCGGTGATCCATCTTGTGAAGAATCGATGGATTGCCGGGTCAAGCCCGGCAATGACGAACTGGAAGACGGCGCCTGCGACAGCAGCCGCAGCCACAGATACTGCGCGACGTTCGTGTCCTGATACTCGTCCACCAGGATGAATTTGAAGCGCTGCTGGTACTGCCGCAAAATATCCGGATGCTCGCGGAAAATGCGGATGTTCTCCAGCAGGAGATCGCCGAAATCGGCGGCGTTGAGGATCTTCAGCCGCTCCTGATAGCTCGCATAGAGCTTGCCGCCCTTGCCGTTGGCGAAGACAGCGGCTTCGCCGGAGGGCACCTGCGAGGGCATCAGGCCGCGGTTCTTCCAGCCGTCGATCAGGCCGGCCAGCATGCGCGCAGGCCAGCGCTTGTCGTCGATGTTCTCGGCCTGCAGCAGCTGCTTGAGCAGCCGCACCTGGTCGTCGACGTCGAGCACGGTGAAGTTCGACTTCAGCTGCGCCAACTCGGCATGGAAGCGCAGGATGCGGCCGCCGATGGAGTGGAAGGTGCCGAGCCACGGCATGCCCTCGACGGCGTGGCCGAGCATCTGGCCGAGCCGGTGCTTCATCTCGCGCGCGGCCTTGTTGGTGAAGGTCACCGACAAAATCTCGGCGGGACGGGCGCGGCCCTGGCTCAGGATATGGGCGATGCGCGTCGTCAGAACGCGCGTCTTGCCGGTGCCGGCGCCGGCCAGCACCAGGACCGGACCGTCCAGCGTCTCCACCGCCTCGCGCTGCTCCGGATTGAGCCCGGACAGATATTTCGGGCCCACGGACGCGCGCGCACGCGCCGCGATGCCGCCGGCTGCGGGCTGGTGGTCGGGAACGCTGGTGATCTTGCTCGGCTCGGTCATGCGAATCATTTGGCCCCACGATGGCACCGCGGGGTGACGGGAGGGAGCCTTCTTAACAGGGATTGCTGCCTATATGGGGCACCGGGGCGGGGTTTTCCACGTACGCGGCGGCTCGATTTGTTCCCGAAAGCCGGGCGAATTTCCACCCGGCCGGGTGGGGAACCATCGTTCCCACGTCGAGATTGTCTGGGCAGGTGGCGCGGTCAGCCGCGCCGATCGCAGAGAGACATCAAGACGAGGTTTTCGCCATGCTAGGCTGGGTTGTGACGTTTCTGGTTATCGCATTGATCGCCGGCATCCTGGGCTTCGGCGGCATCGCCGGCGCTTCGATCGAGATCGCCAAGATCATCTTCTTCATCGCGGTCGTTCTGTTCCTGGTCTCGGCCGTGGTCGGATTGGCGCGCGGCCGCACCAGAATATAGCTATCGCTTCGAGGGCATCGCCACGTTGCGGCCGATGCCCTCGGGCCGCGGTACGGCGCTGTGGGCCTTGACCACGGGCGCAATGCGCTCGCGAATGTCGGGCGGAAAGGCCGCCACCTTGCGCGAGGCCATGTCGATGTGAAGCGACATGTTCTCCGAGGTCGCCGACAGCCAGCCTTCGGTGGCGTGCCGCAACTCCTCGAACGTATGCAGCCGCTTGTCGTCGGCTTCCAGCAGCCAGACCGACACCTGCACGGGATCGCCGAGATGGATCTCGCGCAAATAGCGCACATGGCATTCGGCGGTGAAGGTCGAGCCGTTGCGCTCCTTCATGTACCCCGGCCCGATCCCGAGCTGCAGCCACATCTGGTCGATCGCCCGGTCGAACATCACGTTGTAATAGGCCATGTTGAGATGGCCGTTATAGTCGATCCACTGCGGCTCGATCTGCATGATCGAGGCGCGGAACGGCTCTGCGGCGGGCTTCGAAGCGGCACTCTCCGGCATGTTTCATTCCCTGGGTATGCGTCCGGTCGCTTGACTTGACCGGCTTTATGTCCTTTGCCACGGTTCTTCTGTCGGGAGGAATGTCCGTGGGTACGACCATCACCAATAATCCGCCGCGGGTCGAGCCGAAAGCCCTCGCAAGCGCGCTGGAGCAGCTTGCCGCGCGCTTCGGCAACCGCCTCATCACCTCGCAGGCCGTCCGCGAGCAACACGGCCATACCACCACATGGATCGTCAACCAGCCGCCTGACGGCGTGGTGATGGCGCAGGAGACCGCCGACATCCAGGACGTGGTGCGGATCTGCGCCAAAAATCGCGTCCCCGTCATTCCCTTCGGCACCGGCACTTCGCTGGAAGGCCAGGTCAACGCGCCCGCCGGCGGCATCTCGGTCGACCTGCGCGACATGAACAAGGTGCTGGCGGTGCACGCCGAGGATCTCGACTGCGTGATCCAGCCCGGCGTTACCCGCAAGGCGCTCAACGAGCATCTGCGTGACCAGGGCCTGTTCTTCCCGATCGATCCCGGCGCCGACGCCTCGCTCGGCGGCATGGCCTCGACCCGCGCCTCCGGCACCAACGCGGTGCGCTACGGCACCATGCGCGACAGCGTGCTGGCGCTGAAAGTGGTGCGCGGCGACGGCGAGATCATCACCACGGGCACGCGCGCCAAGAAATCCTCCGCCGGCTACGACCTGACGCATCTGTTCGTCGGCGCCGAGGGCACGCTCGGCATCATCTCCGAACTGACCATTCGCCTGCGCGGCATTCCCGAAACGATCGCGGCCGGCGCGGTGTCGTTCGAGACCGTGCATGGGGCGTGTCAGGCCGTGATTCTGGCGATCCAGACCGGCATTCCCGTGGCGCGCATCGAGCTGCTCAACACGGCGCAGGTGAAGGCCTGCAACGCCTATTCGAAGCTGACGCTGCCGGAGACGCCGCTGCTGCTGATGGAATTCCACGGCAGCGAGGTCGAAGTCGCCGAGCAGTCCAAGGCTTTCGGCGAGATCGCCAAAGAGTGCGGTGGCGGCGATTTCTCCTGGACCACCAAGCCGGAGGACCGCACCAAGCTGTGGCAGGCGCGTCATGACGCCTATTGGTCCGTGAAGGCGCTGCGTCCCGGCGACAGCATCGGCGTGGTTGCGACCGACGTCTGCGTGCCGATCTCGCGGCTTGCCGACTGCGTCAGCGAGACCGAGGAAGACCTCAAGCGCCTCAATTTGTTGTCGCCGATCGTCGGCCATGTCGGCGACGGCAATTTCCATTGCTCGCTGGTCTGCGACACCAACGACGCGGCCGAGATGGCGCGCGGCGAGGAGTTCATGCATCGCCTCGTCGAGCGCGCACAGGCGATGGACGGCACCTGCACCGGCGAGCACGGCATCGGCCAGGGCAAGCAGAAATACCTGAAGGCGGAACTCGGCCCCGAGGCGTTGGATGCGATGCGGGCGCTGAAGCAGGCGCTTGATCCGCTCAACATCTTCAATCCCGGAAAGATCGTGCCGGAGGCGTAGAGCGCGGTTCGGGAACTTTCGGCAGCCGAGCCGGTTCCAATTCCCGACTATTTCCGATGCCTCAATGGCGCGGCTTGCGGGAGGATGCGATGTTGCGACCGGTCATTGGAATTGCCGTGATGGCGCTTGCCTGCATGCTGGCGGGGACGGCTCTGGGCAAGGGCGGACACGGTGGCGGCCATGGCGGTGGTCACGGCGGCGGACATGGTGGTGGTCACGGCGGCGGGCATGGCGGTGGCCATCACGGCGGCGGCCATTTCCACGGTCACGGCTTCGGACATGCGCATGGTGGCGGTCATCACCGCGCGATGCGGTTTGCAACCGGCGCCCGACACGGTGCGAACTTCGGTCAGATCCGCAATGCGTCCGTGCGCCCGGCGCATTTCCGCAACGCGTTCAACGCGCATTCCAGCGCCTTCCGCAACGGCCGCCTGATCAGCAATCCGGCGGCACGCGCCCAGATCACGGCTGCGGCTGCACTCGCCGGCTGGCACGGCGCCAGCAGCGGATGGTGGCAACATGCGGGCGGTGGTTACGGCTGGGTTGGACCGCTGTTCTGGCCGTTCGCCTATAACGATCTCTACGATTACACGATCTGGGGCGACGGCCTCGGCTTCTGGGGCTACGGCTACCCAGATATTTATGCCGGCCTGTTCGGGCCGTACGGCTATGACGGACTGTCGGCCTATCTGCCGCAGCGCCCGCAGGGACGGCGGCAAGCGCGAGGCGTAGCGCTGGATCAGCTTTGCGGCAGCGACCGCCGCGAGATCGTCGGTCTGCCGATCGACCAGATCGCCGCCGCGGTGCAGCCGACCGAGGCGCAAGGCGCCAATCTCGATGCGCTCGGCAATGCCTCGATCGACGCTGCAGCGCTGATCCGCGCGTCCTGCCCGTCGCAGGTCGCAGCGACCGCACCCGGCCGGCTGGCCGCGATGCAGCAGCGTGTCGAGGCGATGGTGAAAGCCGTCGAACTCGTTCAGCCCGCCCTCGACAGCTTCTATGGCTCGCTCACCGACGAGCAGAAGGCGCGGTTCAATGCGCTGGCCGAAGATCAGCGCCGCGCGACGGCTGCCAACGGCACCGCGGCATCGCTGGTCCAGACGTGCGGCGCGTCTGCCGCGCTTGATTGGCCCGGCACCGACATCGAGGCGAGGCTTCACCCCAACGATACGCAGCGCGCCGCGCTACAGGTGCTCCAGGATACCAGCGCCAAAGTCAGCGCATCGCTCAAGGCGGCTTGCCAGCCGAGCGAGGTGATGACGCCGCCGGCGCGAATGGCCGCGGTCCGCAAACGGCTCGATGTGATGCTCGACGGCGTCAAGTCGGTGCGCGCGGCGCTGGAGGATTTCTACGCCACGCTGAACGACGAGCAGAAGGCGCAGTTCGAGGCCATCGGACCACGTCGGACGTCCTGAAGACGTCAACATTCTGCGGAAAGATCGGCTCGCGGATCTCGATTGGTCTCTCTATGCTGGGGACGGCGAAGCGCGGCGATATGGCGGCTCGAAGATCGCGGATGGTGGGGCGATGACGTGGTTCGCACGCAAGACGCGACAGGAGATCTGGGACGAAGCGATCGAAGGACCGCTCGGCGACATCGATGCCGCCGCGCGCATCCGCGCGATCTGCGACGCTGCGGCTCCGAGCGCCGCCGGCTCGGGGCGAGGCGACAAGCGCGACAGCGAACGCTACGAGCGCGCCGCCAAGGTGGCGATGGAGATCGCGATGAAGATCTCGGACGATTTGATGCGCGACGACGCGGTCCGCCGCATCGTCGATCTCTGCATGACGGCGGGCGACCTCAAGACCGCGCAGATCCTGTTCCGCGCCATTCACGCGAGCTGGATCCGCGAGACAGTGCAGCGCGATCACCCGACGCTGGCCTAGAATGTTTTCGAGCGAAGTGGATACCGGTTCGCGTAAAGAAACGCGTCAAAACAAGAATCCAGAGCCCCGTTCAGATTCCATCGGAACGGAAATGGCTCTAGATGCGGTAATGGGCCCGGCTCCGGAGCAAGGGGTCATGATGGTGGCTGTCCCCCGATAGATGATGAAACGGGGTCACGACTTGAGTCGGCCCCAAGCATCTGGAGACGGAGGACAGCCGTGGAGAATTATGCCGGAATCGACGTGTCATTGGAACTGTCGAGCGTGTGTGTTGTGGACGCCCAGGGTAAGATCCTGAAGGAAGCGAAGGTCGCAAGCGAACCCGACGCCTTAGTTGAGTTTTTTGAGACGCTCGGCTTTGCAGTGAAGCGGATCGGGCTGGAGGCTGGGCCGCTGTCGCAATGGCTGCATGCAGGCCTGAAAGGTGCAGGATTTGAAACAGTTCTGCTGGAAACGCGGCACGTGAAGGCCGCATTATCTGCAATGACGGTCAAGACGGATCGCAAGGATGCCCGCGGGATCGCCCAGTTGATCCGGATGGGATGGTTTCGGCAGGTACACGCAAAGTCGGTTGATGCGCAAGAGATCCGGGCACTCCTGATCGCACGCAAACAGCTTCTCGGGCGGCTGATCGATGTAGAATTAAGTATCCGAGGGATTTTGCGCGGCTTCGGTCTGAAGGTTGGCCCGGTGACGCGAAGGAATTTCGAAGCGCGGATTCGAGAGTTGGTTGCAGGCCAGGCGACATTGGAGCGCATTGCTGGTGCGATGCTTTCGGCACGATCGGCCCTGAAGGCAGAATACGGAAGACTACACAAGGCTGTGCTGGCAATTGTGCGTGATGATGCAGTCTGCCGCCGGCTTATGACAGTACCAGGCGTTGGTCCCCTGGTGGCCATCACCTACAAATCGGCGATTGATGATCCTCATCGCATTGTAAAGTCAAAGGCAGCAGGCGCGCTGTTCGGGCTCACGCCAAAGAAATATCAATCGGGAGAAAAGGACGTCACGGGCGGAATCACGCTGGCCGGCGATGAGACGGTGCGGACGGCCTTGTATGAAGCCGCCAACGTTCTGCTATCGCGCATCACGCGGTTCTCAAAACTCAAACGCTGGGGGATGGACGTCGCCAAGCGGAGAGGCTCGAAGCGCGCAAAGGTCGCCTTGGCACGCAAGCTCGCAGTGATCCTGCATCGGATCTGGGTCGATGGCACGACTTACCGATGGGCCGAAGCGGGCTCAATCGCAGCATAGAAGACGTGGAGGAGATCAAGAACGCAACCGGGATGAACTGAAGCCCGGTGCCCGAAGTCCCGTCGCCGGGACGGTGGATGCGGTGAAGCCGTTACACGCCCAGTGGCGTCGTCCGACGAACCACGCGTATCTAGATAGGCTCACCGCTCCCTCTGACAGCATGATGTGGCGGCCAGGCGTCGACCACGAACAGAAGCATGAGCTCGGCGGCGTGGCGTTCACTCGGGAGGCTTGACATCATCGGGCCCATTACAGAAGGGGCGTGTACTCGTAAATCCGGTACGCGAGGCCCGCATTGCTGGCGTCAGATGGCCGCCTCGGTCTGCGGGTCGAAAACGTGAAGCCTGGAAGGCCGCATGGCAACGCGCAGCTTGTCGCCCACACTCACCCCAGCGGTCGGCTCGACGCTCGCCACCATGATACTCTCGCCCACCTTCATATCGAGCAGGATTTCCGAGCCGAGTTGCTCGACCACCTCAATCACAGCATCGAAGCATGGGTGGCCGAGATCAGCGCCACTCGCCACGGTGAGGTCCTCCGGCCGCACGCCGAGCATGACCTCGCGTCCGATACGGCCGCGCAGCCGCTGCGCGGTCTCGTCCGGCAGCTTGATGCGCAGGCCGGAGTTCTCGGCGATCAGCGATCCGTTCGCCTCGGTCACCGTAACGGCCGCGAAATTCATGGCTGGGGAGCCTATGAAGCCGGCGACGAACTTGTTGGAGGGATGATTATACAGTTCGAGCGGCTCCCCCACTTGCTGCACCACGCCGTCTTTCATGACGACGACCCGGTCACCCAACGTCATAGCCTCGACCTGATCGTGGGTCACGTAAATGGCTGTGGTGCCGAGACGCAGATGCAGCTTCTTCAGCTCAACGCGCATCTGCACCCGCAGTTTGGCATCGAGGTTGGACAGTGGCTCGTCGAACAGGAACACGCGGGGGTGGCGCACGATGGCACGGCCTAACGCCACACGTTGGCGCTGACCGCCTGAGAGCTGGCGTGGCCTGCGCGTGAGCAATTCGCCGATGCCGAGGATGTCGGCCGCCTCCAGCACGCGCTTGTCGATTTCCGATCTTTCGAATTTGCGCATCTTCAGGCCGAACGCCATGTTGTCGTACACGGTCATGTGCGGGTACAGAGCGTAATTCTGGAACACCATGGCGATGTCGCGGTCCATGGGCGCCAATTCATTGACCACGTTGCCGTCGATGGAGATATCGCCGGAACTGATCGCTTCGAGTCCGGCGATCATCCTGAGCGTCGTCGTCTTGCCACAGCCGGAGGGGCCGACGAACACCATGAACTCCTTGTCGCGGATCTGCAGGTTGACATCTTTGACGGCGTGCACGCCGTCAAAGAATTTGTTGATCCCCTTGAGGACGACCTGCCCCATTCGCTGTCAGCCCTTCACTGATCCGGTCAATCCCGCGACGTAGTGTTCGACGAAGAACGAATAGGCGATAGCAACCGGTATCGATCCAAGCAGGGCCCCAGCCATCAGCGGCCCCCAGTAGAATACATCGCCGCGGATCAGCTCCGATGTGACGCCGACCGGCACGGTCTTCTGCTCGGGCGAGGACAGGAACACGAGCGCATAGATGAACTCATTCCACGACAGCGTGAAAGCGAAGATGCCGGCCGAGAGGATGCCCGGGATCGCCACCGGGATGACGATGTAGAGCATCGCTTGCCAGCGCGAGGCGCCGTCAATGCGCGCGCATTCCTCGAGCTCCTTCGGGACCGCCTTGAAGTAGCCCATCATGATCCAGGTGCAGAACGGAATAAGAAAGGTCGGATAGGTCAGGATCAGTGACCAGGGCGTGTCACCCAGGCGATAATTGCGTATGATCTCTGCCAGCGGAATGAACAGCAGTGTCTGAGGGACCAGATAGGTGATGAAGATGGCAGTGCCCAGGCTGCCGGCAAATGGAAAGTTCAGCCGCGACAGGGCATAGCCGGCGAATACGCCGCACACGAGCGAGATGGCGGTTGAAGCGAGCGCGATGAACGTCGTGTTCCACAGCCACGAAGCGAACAGCGTCTCCTCGAACAGATACCTGACATGGTCCCAGGTCGGTTTCCACGTCCAGAACGGATTGTAGTTGCTCGAATTCCAGGGCCGGTAAAGCTCGCCGTCCGGCCGCACCGAAGTGATCACCATCCAGTAGAACGGGAACAGCAGGAAAAGCAGGAACAGCGCCATCGGGACGTAAAAGAACACCCACTTTCGCCACCTTGCGCCCTCGATCATGGCTCAGCGGACCTCCACGCGGCGGATGTAGAGAAGCTGGATGACGACGACCAGAAACAGGACCGGAAACATTGCGAGCGAGATGGCGGCGCCCTCGCTCAGGAGGCCTGTGCCGACGCCGATCTGATAGGCGTAGGTGGCGAACAGGTGCGTTGCGTTGGCCGGCCCGCCGCCCGTCATCACATAGACAATCTGGAAATCGGCGAACGTCTGAATCACCGAGAACAGCATCACGACCATGGTCACGGGCAACAGCAGCGGCCAGGTGATGTGCCAGAACCGCTGCCACGGCTTGGCGCCGTCGATGGCGGCGGCCTCGTTGAGTTCGGGACTGATGGTTTGCAGGCCGGCGAGCAGGCTGATGGCGAAGAACGGCACCCCGCGCCAGATGTTGACGATGATAATCGAGATCATAGCGAGGTCCGGATCGCCCAGCCAATTGATCCGCCCGGTGATCAAACCGAGATGGTAGAGGAGCCAATTGAGAACGCTGAACGTCGGGTCGAACATCCACTTCCAGGCGAAAGTCGAGAGTACGGTCGGAATAATGAACGGCAGCAGGATGAAAGCACGGGTAAAAGCCTTGCCGCGGAAATTACGGTTGAGCAGCATGGCCAGCCACAGCCCTAGCGCCAGCTTGAAGACGGTGGTCACGCCCGTATAGAGGAAGGTATTATAAACGGCGGTGCGAAAGATCCCGTCGTTGAAGATCTTGTAGAAGTTGGCGAGGCCGACGAAGTCGCCGGGAATACCGACGCGCGAGCTGGTGACCGACAGCAATATCCCTCGCATGAAGGGATAGGCGATGAACAGGCCGAGCAGTACGATGGTCGGCACCAGCAGCACGAACGCCAGCCAGCGCTCGTCCTCGAGCAAACGCTGTCGCCGGGGAGGGGGCGCCTCGCGGAGCGTGGTGTCGGAGACCGCGCTTATCGCCATGTTCGATCCTCGTCGGCCGGAAGATTCCGCCGCCCCTCGAAAAATGGGAGGGGGGCGGCTTATCCTCAGACGTAGACCTTCTTGAGCTCAGCCTCTGCCCATTTCACGGCATCCTCGGGGGGCATGCCTTGGACAGCCTTTGCGTACATATCAACGATGACGTACTTGGTTACGACCTCGGCTGCCCTGCGCGTAGAGGGTCCCTCATAGCCAGCGAAGCGCCCTGTGCGCGCGGCTTGCTTGTAGGGCAGCATGATCGGGTCGTCGCCCCACAGCTTGTGCTTTTCCCAATCCGTGGTCGGGCCGACCGAGAAGCCCTTCTGGGAGACGAACCATTTGTCGTAGACGTCCTTGGAGTGAATCCAGCCAAGGAATTTCTTCGCCGCATCCTGGTTCTTCGAATAACCCATCAGGAGGTTCGAGAACGGGACGTGATAACTGAACTGTCCGCCGGGGCCCTTGGGCAGCGCGGCATGCAGGATGTCGTCCTTCAGCGGCCCGCCGGCCTCCGTCTTGTAGGTATCCGGCTTGCGCAGAGTCTCGATGTAGATCGAGGCGCCATTGAGCGTGGCGCTGCATGTCCCGGACAGAAAAGCGCGGTTGTTGTTGGAATCGTCCCAGGCGAGCCCGCCTTCATCGTGGGCGTCCTTCCAGAATGCCACCATGAATTTAACCGCCTCGACCGTTGCCGGGCTATTCAGCGCAACCGTCTTGCCGTCAGCCTCGACCTCCTTGCCGCCCCAGGACCACAGGTAGGGGTAGGCGAAGGCGGGCGCATCGCCGAAGGTGTGACCCAGCGTTTGGCCGATTGGCCGTCCCTTTGCCTTCAGCTTCTTGCCGGCCTCGCGATACTCCTCCCACGTCTGGGGGAATTTTCCGTCCGTGTAGCCGATCTCGGCAAACCAGGACTTTCGGTACGCGATCTGCAGGCCGACGATGCACCACGGCACTGCGATCCACTTTTTGCCGTCATTGGCGACAGCGCGGGATGTTTCGTAGAAGCCGCCCTGGCTCTTGCCGAGCGCTTCAGCAATGTCGCTGACGTCTGCGACGCTTTCGCCGTAGAGTTGCCCCCAATTATTGAGGACGCAGACGACGTCGGGGCCGGACCCGGACTGGATCGCCGAGGTGACGCGGGCTTGGATGTCGTTGGCATTGATGGTCTCGATATTGAGCTTTATGCCGAGCGCTTTCTCGCACTCCTTGGCGATTTCGTTGCGCAGCAGCTGATCTGACGCCGGAACGAAGTCTGTCCAGCGCAGCCAGTGCACCGTGGCGGCTTGCGCATAGGCGGGCGCCCTACCAACCGCCAGGATGCCGGCCATGCCGCCGGCCAGCGCGGTACCGCCCTTGAGGACGTTACGTCGGGTTACTGTCGTCATGCATCCCTCCTCGATGTGCCCGAGCTGATGCCCTACGGCCAGTCTTGCGCCGGCTTGGAGTCCCTTTCAGTCGATTACGTCTCCGTGGTTCAACGCATGCGCGCCTTGATGCCTGCGCAATGCGTTGGCTCGATGATCATTTGGTGGTGTTCCGCTTGCAGTGCCGGGGTGGCCAGTTCGCCGCGAACCAGGGGGCGTTCTTCGCGGTGCAGCGGCGCGATTACATCGCTCCCAATCGTAACGGCCATACGACCGGCGGCCTGGATCATGTCGGCGCTGCGGCCAGCGCTTGAGCCCTACCGTCATAACGATCCCTCCCGCGCAGCGACGGTATAGCCGTGGCCAAGCGGGTTTTCCCCGTCTTATATGAAGTTCGGTACCGGAAGCTGGCGCGACGTCATTGTCGCCCGCCGCAGCAGGAAATCAAGTACTAGCTTTGACGCGGAGGCCACGGTCTCACTCCGTGAACTGGCCGGCGACCAAAAGTATCGCCCCCTTGGGCGGCGGACCGCGTGAAGACGGCTATTTCGCCAGCTTGCGCACGGCTTCGTCGACGCTGTGAAAGACATGCTCGCGGGGCAGGGCGTCGAACAACCGGAAGCGCTCGAACGCGTCCTGCGCGCGCACCGATTCCAGCCGCGCCAGCGCGACGGTGACGCCCTGTTCGCTGCATACCTTGAACACATCGAGTAAAATCTGCGCGGCGGTGAAGTCGATCTCGACCATTCCGCTCGCCTCCAGCACCAGCAATTGCGGTGTCGATGTGCCCAGCACCTTGCTCACGTCGCTGCGGAAACCTGGTGCGTTGAGGAACGACAACGGTGCCTGCAGGCCGATCACGGCAACGCCTGCGATGCGCTCGCCGGGCAGGTGCGGATGCGCCGGCCACCAGATCGTGGTGCCCGGCACGCGCTCGAACTCGACCAGCCTGGCGCGCGTGGTGCTCCAGATGCCGTGCAGCAGCGACAGCGCGATGCCGAGGAAGGCGCCCTGCTGAATCGGCAGCACGATGATGAGCGCGGCGGTGGCGACGATCAGCAGGAACTCGCCGAACGACTGCCGGTAGATCGTGACGATCTGCTTGGCGCGGATGATGCGCAGCGCGACGAACAGCAGGATGCCGCCGAGCGCGGCGTCCGGCACGTGCTGCAGCAATCCGGTCCCGAAGGCGAGCAGCGCCAGCACGATCGCCGCGGCGGCAAGTCCGGCAAGCTGCGACTGCCCGCCGGTCTCGGCGACGATGCCCGTCCGCGGCGGGCTGGCATTGACCGGAAACGCGCCGAACAGGCCGGCCAAAACGCTGCCGGCGCCCGCGCCGAGGAAATCGCGGTCGACATCGGCCGGCTTGTCAGGATCGGACGGGAACGAGCGCGTCGTCGCGGCGGTCTGCACCATCACCACGACGGTGATGACGAAGGCGAGCGGGACGAGGCGCACCCACAGTTCCGGCGCGAGCTCGGGGAAGGTCGGCCGCGGCAGCGTTCCCGGCACGCTGCCGACGACGCTGACGCCCTTGCTCTCGAGGCCGAGCGCGATCGTGGCCAGCGTCGCGCCGACCAGCCCGATCAGTGCGCCTGGAATTTTCGCGCTGATCTTCTCGGAGATGAAGACCACGGCGAGCACACCGAAACCGATGCAGAACGTGATGGGATTGGTTTGGCCGATCTCGCTTGCGAGCACGCCGATGCGATCAAGCGTCGGCCCGCTGGGCGATGGAAGCCCGAGCACGCCCGGCAGTTGCGAGACGATGATGTGGACGGAGATGCCGGCGAGAAAGCCGACCATGACCGGCACCGACAACAGGTTGGCGATGCCGCCGAGCCGGAATGCGCCGCCCGCCAGCATCATCGCGCCGACCATCAGCGCCAGCGCGATCGCGAGGCCCTGATATTCGGGCGTGCCGGTGGCCGCGAGCGCGGCAAGCCCGCCGGCGAAGATCGGCGTGATCGTGGAATCGGCGCCGCAGGACAGGAAGCGGTTGCCGCCGAGCAGCGCAAATCCGAGCGAGCCCGCCATGAAGGCGAAGAAGCCGATCTGCGGTGCGAAGCCGCCGAGCCGCGCGGTCGCCATCTGCTCGGGGATCGCGATCGCCGCCAGCGTCAGCCCCGCCATCAGATCGCCGGGCAGGGCGTAGGACGCGAGCGAGCTGAACAGCGGCCAGGCGTGCTTCGATGATCCCTTGGCGCGAGTGTCGTGCGGCATCGATGAGTCGTCTCCGGAAAGGCTTGTCAGCCGATAAGACTACAGCATTTCCGTGTCGGGAAGCGGCAGACGCAATTTCTCTACATCCGTCGTCATTGCGAGCGAAGCGAAGCAATCCAGGATCCCTCCGCGGCGGCAGTCTGGATTGCTTCGCTGCGCTCGCAATGACGGAGGACAAATCGGTCCTCCGTACCGGGCGTCAGCCCTCAGTACCGGCCCCGGTCGTTGTGGTAGTCGCCGCCGCGGCCGCCACCCATGCCCATGCCGATCCCGATCCCAATGCCGATGCCTTGCATGATGGCGCCGGGCGGCGGGCCGCGATCCGGCGGCGGTGCGCGCTCGTAGACCACTTCGTCGGGCGGCGGCCGGCGCGGTTTTGGCGGTGTCTCGACCACCTTGCGCTTCGGCGGCGTCTCGTCGACCTTGCGCTTTGGCGGTGTGTCGTCGACGCGCTTCTTGATGATGGGCGCGACGGCCGGGTTGGCCGGGCTCGCCGGCGGCGTCGGCGTCGAGCACGGGCAGGTCGGCGCTAATGCGACGGCGATCGGGGCAGGTGTCGCCGCGGCCGCGACCGGCAAGGCATAGTTACGGTTCTGCACCCGGAGCAGCAGCCTGCGCGCGGTCGCGGCCAGGTCGCTGTTGTCCCAGTTGGCGAGATAGGCCTCGAACGAGGCGCGGGTGTTGATGGCGACCGCGCGCTCCCAGGCCAGCATCTGGCGCCGGCGCTCCAGTACGGTGCGCAAGCGCGGCGTGCGGACGTCCTGAGCGTAGAGCTCGATATAGGCCTGATAGGCCTCGACCGTGTCGTCAGCGATCACGATCTCATAGGCCGCCTTGGCGTCCTTGCCCTGCAGATCCTTGCGCCAGTCCTCGACGCTGCGCGTGCCGCTGGCGAGCGCCATCGATGATGCGCCCGGCAGGGACGACGAACTGCTCTCGCCGCCGAAGAACCTGAAATCGGTCGTCAGCGAGGAGCTTTCCCAGGGAATCTGCCGCCCGTCGGTCGATTGCGCCACTGCGACGCGGATGCGCTTGAATACCTCCTCGATCGGCAGGTTCGGCTGCTTGGCGATGGTCAGCGCGGCCGTGGTGTACGGGCTGTCGATGCCGTTGCCGTCCTCGGCTTCCGCGCCGGGCGAGGTCGAATAGGAGATGAACGAGCCGGGCGCGCCGGCCTTGGTGTCGACGATGGCGAGGCCGTGGCCGGCGCCACTGAGCGCGGGGAACGGATTGTTGCGGCAGGCGTCCAGCATGAAGATGCGCGCCCGCGTCGGCAATGCGCCGAGCGTGTTGAGCATGTCGTTCAGCCGCACGCCTTGGAGCGGAATGTCGGCCTCGCGCTTGGGATCGAGATCGACAGGCACGAGGTAGTTCTCGCCGTCGATCTGGAGGCCGTGGCCGGCATAGAACACCAGCGCGACGGTGTCGGCGCCGCTGGCGCTGACCTTGTCGGCGAAGTCCGAGATCGCCGCGCGCATCTCGTTCTGACCGAGATTGGCCGCCGACGTGACGGTGAAGCCGGCATTGCCGAGCAGTTCGGTCATGCCCTTGGCGTCGTTGGCGGCGTTGGGCAGTTCCGGCACTGTGCGATAGGCGGACTGGCCGATCACGAGCGCGAGCCGCGCTTCGGCAGCGGCGTCCGTTGGCGTCATCAATTGTGTGAATGCAAGAAGGCCGGATGCAACAAGCAAATTGCAAAGGACTGGACGGCGCATGGTGTCACCTCCATCGGCAATGCGCGCGATGATGTCACCCTTTCTACGTCTGCGCCATGATACTGTCTGTGCGCTGGATCACCCTGCCCGCTGCGGCAAAATGGGGCAGGGCGTCTGCCGGAGCGGGAGGAGCATCGTTCTGGTGCCATCCATGTGAATTGCGCATTGATCCATGCGCCAATTGGATTGATCCCCGCCGCTGCACGACGTGCTCTCTCGCGTCCCGGTCCGGAGGCTGGTCCTGATCGCAAATCCCGCAAAAACATGGCCCTTCGCTGCTCGCGCGTGCCGTCGCCATTCGCCGCGCGCGGCTTCGCGAGGTCCGGGCGCAACCCTTGCCTGCCCCGTCGCTTTGGCCATACAGTCTACGCAACAGGCCGCGACAACGATCGCGGCCGTAAACAAGAATGCTTGGGAGAGACCGCACCATGACCATCGTGCCCGTGAACCGTCGCGCGTTCATCAAGTCATCGGCGGCGGTCACCGCCGGCCTCGTGCTCTCTCCCGCCATCATCGGCCGCGCCGAAGCTGCGACGCTGAAGCTGAAATGCTCCTCCTCGCTGCCGAACGATCCCAAATACGCCAACGGCCGCGTCTATTACGACAACCTCGTGAAGAATTTGAAGGGCAACGGCCTCGGCGAGCAGGTCGAGG
This sequence comes from Bradyrhizobium sp. CB2312, assembly GCF_029714425.1. NCBI lineage: Bacteria > Pseudomonadati > Pseudomonadota > Alphaproteobacteria > Hyphomicrobiales > Nitrobacteraceae > Bradyrhizobium > Bradyrhizobium sp. CB2312. The sequence goes on from NZ_CP121668.1 coordinate 2,412,480, forward strand.
TCGCCTTCTTCCCGGACAACCAGCTCGGCCAGGAAATCGACGTCATCAACTCGGTGAAGCTCGGCGTCATCGACCTCATGGTGTCGGGCTCGTCGATCTCGGCCAATCTGGTGCCGCTGGTCGGCACCTTCGACCTCGGCTTTCTGTTCTCGAGCTTCCCGCAACAGACCAAGGCGTTCGATTCCGGCGCGGCCAAGCCGATCGAGGACGCGCTGCTCAAGGGCGGCAACATCCGCATCATCGCCTGGGCCTACAATTTCGGCTCGCGCAGCGTGCTGGCGAAGAAGCCGGTGAAGACGCCGGAGGATCTCGCCGGCCTCAAGATTCGCACCCTGCCAAATCCCGTCATCACCGAATGCCTGCGCTTGATGGGCGCGGCCGCGACGCCGCTGGCCTTCGGCGAGATCTACACGGCGTTGCAGGCCGGCGTGCTCGATGGCCTGGAGCACGACCCGCCGACCATCCTCGCCAGCAAGTTCTTCGAGACCTCAAAGTTCTACGCGCTGACGCAGCACAATTTCTCGCCGCTCGCGATCTATTTCAGCGACATGACCTACAACCGCATGGATCCGAAGCTGCGCGAAGGTTTCCTCGATGCCGCCAAGAAGGCCGCGGCCGACACGAGGGCCCATGGGCTCGCGGTCGAGAAGGAGGCGCTCGCGGCCCTGACCGAGAAGGGCGTGACCGTGGCCGAATGCGACCGCGAGGCCTTCAAGAAGCGCGTCGCGCCGCAGATCGAGAACTTCATCAAGGCGCGGCCGGAATCCAAGCCGGTCATCGACATGATCCGCGCCACGCAAGCCTGAGATGACCAAATCTGAGCTGACCATGACCGCCGCCGTGCCAGTCTCGGGCGGCCGCCACGGGAGCATCACCCTGCTGCTTCGCGTCAGCGACGCGATTGCGGCCATCCTGCTCGCCGCCGATCTCGTCGTGGTGTGCGCCTCCGTGCTGTTGCGTTTCTTCTTCAACGCGCCGGTCGAATGGTCCGATGACGTCGCGCGCGGCCTCATGGTCGGCTCGGCCTTCTTCGGCGCGGCGAGCGCGCTCGCGCGCGGCGAGAATGTCGGCGTGTCCTTCTTCCGCGACCTCCTGCCAGTGCGACTGCGCGCGCTGGTCGATGCTGCCAGCGCGCTGCTGATCGTGCTGATCTCGGGCTATGTCGCCTACAATGCGATCAAGCTCGGCTCGCTCACGGCCGGCCAGACCACCGGCTCCGGCCTGCCGCTGGAGCTGACATTCTACCCGATGGGCGTCGGCGCGCTGTTCATGACGGTGTTCGCCATCGACCATCTCTGCGCAAGGCCGCTCCCTGACATCGTCAAGGGCCTCGTTGCGATCGTCATCGTCACCGGCCTTTATCTCGCCTGGGATTATCTGTCGCCGTCGTCGGCGCCCTCGGCGGGCACGCTGATGCTGATCGGCTTCTTTGCAACCCTGTTCGGCGGGCTGCCGATCGGCTTTGCACTGGCGCTGGCGGCGCTGATCTTCATCTGGGTCGAGGGCGCACTGCCCGGCGTGATCTTCGCCCAGCAGATGGCGCGCGGCATCGACAATTTCGTGCTGCTCGCGATCCCCTTCTTCATCCTCGTCGGCTACCTCATGGAAGCCAACGGCATGTCGGTGCGGCTGATCGAGCTGCTGCAGCGCGCGGTCGGCCGCATGCGCGGCGGCCTCAATGTCGTGATGGTGGCCTCGATGGTGCTGTTCTCGGGCATCTCAGGCTCGAAGATGGCCGACGTCGCCGCGGTCGGCTCGGTGCTGATTCCGGCCGCGCGCCGCTCCAAGCAGAATCCGGGCGGCGCGGTGGCGCTGCTCGCCGCGTCCGCGGTGATGGCGGAGACCATCCCGCCCTGCATCAACCTGATCATCCTCGGCTTCGTCGCGAACCTGTCGATCGGCGGCCTGTTCATGGCGGGGCTTCTGCCGGCGGCGCTGATGGCGCTGGTGCTGATTGCGGTCTCCATCATCTTCGGCAAGCCGCCGGCGGACGCCGAGGACGTCGCGCCGCAGGCGCCGGTGTCGGGTCTATGGACCGGCGCGGTCGCCTCGTTTGGCCTGATCTTCATGATCTTCTTCGGCTTCAAGAGCGGCTTTGCCACGGCCACGGAAATCTCGGCCTTCGCGGTCGCCTATGCGCTCGTCGTCGGCAGCGTGGTGTTTCGCGAGCTCGGCTTCAGATCGGCCGCGCACAGTTTCGTCCAGGCGGCAACGCGTGCGGGTCTCGTGCTGTTCATCGTTGCCGCCGCGCAGTCGCTGGCGTTCACGCTGACCTTGCAGCAGGTGCCGCATGCGGTCGGCGATTTCATGCTCGGCCTCTCCAAGACCTCGGGCGTCTGGCTGTTCATCCTGCTCGCCATCGTCGTGCTGATCGTGATGGGCTCGGTGCTGGAAGGCGCCGCCGCGCTGATCATCTTCGGGCCGCTGCTGCTGCCGGTCGCGGTGCAGCTCGGCGTCGACCCCCTGCATTTCGGCGTCGTGCTCGTCATCGCGATGGGCATCGGCCTGTTCGCGCCGCCGCTCGGGCTCGGGCTCTACGGCGCCTGCCTGATCGGCAACGTGCCGATCGAGCAGACCGTGAAGCCGATCATGGGTTATCTCGGCCTGCTCTTCCTCTGCCTGCTCGTCATCGCCTTCGTGCCATGGCTCTCGACCGCGCTGCCGCGGGCATTCGGCTACTGAAGGAGTCTTGCCGTGAAAGTTCTGCTGGCCCATACGCCGGAGATGCGCCGCAATTACTATGGCGATCGCAGCCTGAACGGCTTGCGCGCGGCCGCCGAGGTGATCCTGCACGAAGGTGACGATCCGCTCGACTCGGCCGGCCTCGTGCGCGCGGCGAAAGATGCCGACATCATCGTTGCCGATCGCATGACCGAGGGACGTGGCGAGATCTTCGCGCAGCTGCCGCGCCTGCGCGCCTTCGTCCGCTGCGCCGTCGACATCCGCAACGTCGATGTGGAGGCGGCCTCGGAGGCCGGCGTGCTCGTGACCCGCGCAGGGCCCGGCTTCGTGCAGGCGGTCGCCGAGCTCGCGCTCGGCTTCATGGTCGATCTCTCCCGCGGCGTGTCGCGGACGACGGCCGACTACCAGGCCGGCCGCAAGCCGGAAGCGCGGATGGGACGCCAGCTCGCGGCTAGCCGGATCGGCATCATTGGCTATGGCAGCATCGGGCGTTATCTCGCCGAGATCGCAAAGGTGCTGCGCATGGAGGTGCTGGTCGCCGATCCCTTCGCTGATGTCAGCGACAGCGCGATCCGGCACGTCAGCCTCGACGAGCTCCTTTCCGCATCGGACTATGTGGTCTGTCTGGCCATCGCCAACGAGCAGACCGAGAACCTGATCGGCGCGGCCGCGCTCGCCCGCATGCAAAAGCATGCCGTCTTCGTCAATCTCTCGCGCGGCAATCTCGTCGACGAGACCGCGCTCGCCAAGGCGCTGCTGGAGGGCCGTATCGCCGGCGCGGCAATGGATGTCGGCCGCGCGCCCGACCAGATGCCGACGCCGGAGCTCGCCAGGCTGCCGAACGTCATCGCCACCCCGCATGTCGGCGGCCTGACGCCGCAAGCGATCGAATACCAGTCGCTGGAAACCGTGCGGCAGGTCGAGGCGATCGTCAAAGGCGAGGTGCCTCAGGGCGCCGTCAACGCCGACCGCTGGACGCGGCGGCCTTAACGCCCCTCTCGCCAACAAGCGCCGCTCTCTCCGTTCCCTCCCCCCTTGCGGGGGAGGGGCAGGGAGGGGGTGCCACACGGGGATTCTCTCCGTCGCGCGCCAACCAGTGCGTCGTCAACAAGCGGCACCTTTTCCTGGGCCACCCCTCTCCCTAGCCCTCCCCCACAAGGGGGGAGGGAACGCACCTTCATCGGTGCGCTAGTGGAGTCTCAATTGCATTAGTGAGCGGCTATCTCTCAACGAGTCTGGAATCGTGGGGTGGGCAAAGGCGCACTGGCGCCGTGCCCACAACTAATCCAGAAGTGCGACAGAAGTGGTGGGCACGCTTCGGTTTGCCCACCCTACGATGCTGCTGTCTTGAACCTCGCTCCGGCCCGCGGCGTCTCGCGCTCTTGGGATCGAGGCGGTCGCGGCAGATGCCGGCATTGCCGAGGTGACAGCGCTCATCCATAGTCGTTTCACGGCAACCATGAGTGTCGGAGCAGCGTGGGAGGCGCAATGCAGCGGGCAGTCTTGTTCGACCTTGACGACACCCTTCACGATCGTGCCGCCGCCATTCCAACCTTCGTCACCTCCCAGGCCTGTCGGCTTCTCGAGATGCAAGTGCCTGATGCCATGCGGTTCGCACAGCGCTTCGTCGAGCTCGAGGAGCGCGGGCGGGTTTGGAAGGATCGGGTATACGGCGAGTTGAGCCGCGAGTTTCCGCAAGCACGGCATGCCGACGAGCGCCTTCTGAATGATTATCTGCGGTCGTTTCCGAAGTCCTGCCGCCTGCGACAGGGCGCTGAGGAACTGCTGCGCCAGCTTCGGGGCAAAGCCGTCAGGCTCGGGATCGTCACCAATGGCCGCTCGGACATGCAGCTTGCCGTCGTCAGCGCCTTGGGACTTGGGGATCTCATGGACTCAGTCGTCATCTCGGAACGCGTCGGTCTACGCAAACCGGATCCGAGGATATTCCACCACGCGTTGGCGGAGATCGGCGCGGAGGCGCGCTCGTCTGTGTTCGTCGGAGATGATGTTCGATCGGATGTGGAGGGGGCCTTGTCCGCCGGATTCCGGCATGCCTACTGGTTTGATACGGCTGCTGTTGCGGAAAGTGCTGTGCCGTCTCGGACGTCGCGGGTTACCAGCTTCGCCGAGCTGACCGAGAAACTAGTTTCTTTTTGACGACCGAGTTCGCGAACGCGATTGCCTTGTCCCTCCTGGAGGGCCCGCGCATTCGTGACGTGCACTGCCCTACAGCCGGTCCACCGCCTTGAACGTCCCGTCCTTCTGGATCACCGTCAAGAACACCTTCGGCGGCGTGTCGAGTGCGCGCACGCCGACGGTGACGATGCTGCCGCTGATGTCGAAGCGGCCGACATCGTTGATGGCGCGCAGCAGGCTCGCGCGCGTCGGTTGCGGGCCGGCCTTTTCCAGCGCTGCGGCCGTGAGCCTGCCGGAGAGGTAGCCTTCGAGCGACACGAAGTCCGGCGTCAGCGTCGGGTCGATTGCCTTCTGCGCCGCCTGGTAGTCGGCGACGAGCTTGAGCGAGCGGTCCCAGGGAAATGGCACCACCTGCGAGACGATGACGCCCTCGCCCTCGGGGCCGAGCTCCTTGGCGAGCGCATTGGCGCCGACGAAGGAGATGTTGACGAAGGTCGGATAGGAGCCGCTGCGATGCGCGAGCTTGATGAACTCCGCGCAGGGACCGTAGGTCCCGACCATGACGATGGCCTCGGGCTCGGCGCGCTTAATGGTGCGCCAGGCCGAGCCGACCGCGCGGGTATTGCGCTCGAAGGTGCCTTCGGCGGCGAGCTCCAGGCCGCGCTTGGCGAGCGCGCGCTTCACGCCGGCAAGACCGTCGCGGCCGAAGGAATCATCCTGGTAGAAGATGCCGATGCGGGTGAAGCCGCGATCCTCCGTGAGGTGCTTGATCCAGGCCTCGGCCTCCGCGCCATAGCTGGCACGGATGTTGACGACGTTGGCGAGCTCGAGGTCGCGCAAAAATTCGGCGCCGCTGAACGGGCCGATGAAGGGAATGTTCCTGGTGCTGGTGATCGGGATCGTCGCCATCGCGGTCGGCGTTCCCACCGCGCCGATCAGCGCGAACACCTTGTCGTCGTCGATCAAGTGCAGCGTCTGCGCCACGGAGCGGTCGGGATCGTAGCCGTCGTCGCGGCTGATGAGCTGGAGCTTGCGGCCGAGCACGCCGCCCTTGGCGTTGATCTCGGTGAACGCCGCGACGATGCCCTGCCGCATGCGCTGTCCGAGCGCGGAGGAGGGGCCTTCGAGAGCGGCGGCCTGGCCGAACAGGATCGTGTCCGCGCTGACGCCGGCCTCCTCGCACCTTGCCGTAAGCATCAACGCGGCCAGCCATGCGATGGCCAGGGCGACGGATGTCGCGGATCGCGATCGTGTCATGAGGATGCTTGCCGGATGCTGGATGCGTCTGGTGGAAGGATAAGTCTGAGGCCCTGAACAGGTGGCTAACCGCGTCACGACCAGCGGGTCCGTACGATACCGGGGAAAATCGGCAACTTATGTCCAGACTGCTGAGACTTGCGGGGCAATCGTTAACTAAGCCGCGTGATGCGGACCACGCGGGTTCCGAAATTGTGCAGTTCTTAACCGCGATCCTTGTCCGATAGTCGCGCCGGTGGCTCAACCAGAAGTTCGTACCGGCGCGCCGAGGGGGACTTGCGGGATTAAGATGGGCGGTCGCGATCAGAACGATCAGGATCGGAAGCGTATGACCGGATGGTGGCGTGCCGCGCCGCTGCTCGGGCTCTATCGCCCTGCGCTCGTTGCCGTCGCCGTCGGGCTTCTGTTCTCGATCCTGGGCGCCGCCGCCGTCGCGCGCTGGGAAGGCCGCGTCAACCGGATCGAATTCGAGAACGCGGCCGAGACCGAAGCCATCGTCATGCAGAACGGCATGAGCGAGTCTATCTCGCGGCTGGTCGCGCTGCGTACGCTGTTCGAATCCACCAGCGAGGAAATCACCCGCAGCGAATTCGAGACCTTCAGCGCCCGCCTGTTCGAGCGCCATCCCGGCATGCTGCGCATCGCCTGGCTGCCGCGCGTCAATCGCAAGGAGCGCGCCGAATACGAGGCCGCCGCGATCACGGACGGCGTCTCCGGCTATCGCATCAAGTCGCTCCAGGGTGAGAGCTTTTCGACCGCGCCGCAGAGCGACGAATATTTCCCGGTGTTCTACTCGACCCAGCCGAAGACCTCGCTGGTCTACGGCATGGACTACGCAACCGTCCCGGAGCGCCGTGCGGCGCTGGAGCGGGCGCGCGACAACGACCGCGTCGCCGCCATTCGCACGCGCCTGTTCGAGCCGAAGGAGGGCGGCCGGCAGCCTGACGTGCTCGTGGCGCTTCCCGTCTATGCCAAGGGAACGTCGCGCGAGACGGTCGCGGACCGGCGCCGCAATCTCGCCGGCTTCGTCGTCGGCGTCTTCGATTTGCCGCTGCTGATCCACACCATTCGCGTGACCACCGGCGCAAGCCCTGCGGTCAGCGTCAACGTCTATCCGCCCTTCACGGGGCAGATCGTCAGCCTCGAGGACATGCTGCCGGATTTTTCGTCGGCCGCCACCGCGCCGCAGTCGATGCGCGATGTCGGGCGGACGCTGCACTGGTCGGGCGGTCTCAAGATCGGTGACACCGACTGGCAGGTGCGCGCCATGCCGACGGCCGGCGGCGCGCTGGAGACGGCCTATGATCGCGCGGCCGCGGTCCTCATCGTCGGCATGCTGCTGACGCTGTCGCTGTCGACCTATCTGATGCTCGCCAGCCGCAATTCGCGGCGGCTGTCGCTGGCGAACCGTCGCGTGCTCGAGCTCGCCCAGACCGACATCCTGACCGGCCTGCCCAACCGCGCCTTCTTCCTCGCCCGGCTCGACGAGCTCCACCGCCAGCTCGACGACAGCGGCGCGGCCTTCTCGATCTTGATGCTCGATCTCGACCGCTTCAAGAACGTCAACGATTCCCTCGGTCATGGCGCCGGGGATGTGCTGCTGCGCCAGGTGGCGCAGCGGCTGAGATCCGCTTTGCGCGCCGGCGACGTGCTGGCGCGGCTCGGCGGCGACGAGTTCGCCATCATCCAGGAAGGGAGCGAGGACCAGCGCGCCTGCGCGACCGAGCTGGCGGCACTGATCGCAAAACTCGTGGCCGAGCCGTTCCTGTTGCCCGGCCATCGTGTCGAGATCGGCACCAGTATCGGCATTGCGATTGCGCCGGATCACGGCAGCGACCAGGAGCAGCTGTTGAAGAAGGCCGACCTTGCGCTCTATCGCTCGAAATCGGCGGGCCGCAACTGCTTCACCGTCTACGACGAGGCGATGTCGGCCGAGCTCGATGCGCGCAACACGCTGGAAGGCGATTTGCGCGATGCCATCGCGCAATGCCAGCTCGAGGTGCACTACCAGCCGTTCGTCGATGCGCTCACCGGCGCGCGCCGCGGCTTCGAGGCGCTGGTGCGCTGGCGGCATCCGAGCCGCGGCCTGATCCCGCCCGACCAGTTCATCGCGCTCGCGGAGGAGACCGGGCTGATCGTGCCGCTCGGCGAATTCGTGCTGCGGCGCGCCTGCGCGGATGCGGCCGGCTGGCCCTCCGATCTGATGGTCGCGGTCAACCTGTCGCCGATCCAGTTCAAGGAAGCCGAGCTGTTCGAGATGATCTGCGCCGCGCTCGCCGATTCCGGCCTGCCGCCGCAGCGGCTGGAGATCGAGATCACCGAATCGGTGCTGCTGGAGCGCGGGGTCGAGAACCACGCCTTCATGGAGCGGCTGAAGAGCATCGGCATCGAGCTCGCGCTCGACGATTTCGGCACGGGCTATTCGTCGCTGAGCTATCTCACCGCGTTTCCGTTCGACAAGATCAAGATCGACAAGTCGTTCATCCGCAACCTCACGCATCAGCCGCGCTCATCCGCCATCATCTCCTCGATCGTGACGCTGGCGCGCGGGCTCGACATGTCGGTCACCGCCGAAGGCGTCGAGACAGCCGAGGAGTTCGAGCGCCTGACCGCGCTCGGTGTCAATTTTGCCCAAGGCTATCTGTTCGGCCGGCCGGTGCCGGTCGACCAGATCGCATTCGACGAATCCGCCCAGCCGTCGCAGCGCAACGCGGCTTGAACGCGCGCCTTTGCGGCATTTGAACATTTCCAAGAGGCCGTCATGCCCGGGCTTGTCCCGGGCATCCACGTTCTTCGCCCCGCATAGCCAAGACGTGGATGGCCGGGACAAGCCCGGCCATGACGCTGCGGAGGCTTCGGGCCCTCAAACGCGCGCATGCGCGAAAATCACTTGACCCCGACGCCCCCGGATGGTCCGAAGGATTGTCCAGGGATGAAACAAACACAACATGCGGCTTCCGTTCTTCTATGGCTGGGTCGTGGTCGCCGTGACCTTCGTCACCATGGCGATCGGCGTCAACGCGCGCACCGCCTTCTCATTGTTCTTTCCGCCGATCATCTCCGAGTTCGGCTGGGAGCGCGGCGTCACCGCGGGTGCGTTCTCGTTCGGCTTCGTCGCCTCTGGCGTCGCGAGCCCGCTGATCGGCCGGCTGATGGACCGCGCCGGTCCCCGCGCGGTGATGGAGCTCGGCGTGGTGCTGATGGGCGGCGGGCTGCTGCTGGCGCCGCTGACGAGTGCGCCCTGGCATCTCTACGTGACGCTCGGCGTCATGGTCGGCGCCGGCAGTGTGTGTCTCGGCTATTCCGGCCAATCGCTGTTCCTGCCGAACTGGTTCATCCGCACGCGCGGCTTTGCCATCGGCATCGCCTTTGCGGGCGTCGGACTCGGCTCGGTGACGCTGCTGCCCTGGGTGCAGCACATGATCGAGCAGACCGGCTGGCGCACCGCATGTACGGCGATGGGCCTGTTGCTCCTGGTCGTGCTGGCGCCGATCAATCTGTTGCTGCACAAGCGCCCCGAGGATATCGGCCTGCAGCCTGATGGCGACGCTGCGCCGGCGCCCGGTGCCGCAAAGCCAATCTCGAACGTCGTCGATCCCGCCTGGGTCGCGACGGAGTGGACGCTCAGGCGCGCGGTTGCGACCGCGCGCTTCTGGTGGATCGCACTCGGCTATTTCTGCGGCTTGTATATCTGGTACGCGGTGCAGGTGCATCAGACCAAATTCCTGCTCGATATCGGCTTCAGCCCTTTCGTCGCGGTGTGGGCGCTCGGCATCGTCAGCCTGCTCGGCATTCCCGGCCAGATATGGCTCGGCCACGTCTCCGACCGGATCGGGCGGGAATGGGTGTGGGCGATCAGTTGCGTCGGCTTCGCGATCTGCTTCGCGGCGCTGATGGCGCTGAAGTTCCAGCCCTCGCTGTGGCTCGTCTACGTCATGGTGTTCACGCAAGGCGCGCTCGGCTACGGCCTCACCTCGATCATGGGCGCGGTGGTGTTCGAGATCTTCCAGGGCAGGCACCAAGGCAGCATCTTCGGCACCATCATGCTGGCGGCGCTGGCCGGCGGCGCGGCGGGACCGTGGGTGACCGGGTTTCTTTACGATCGCGCCGGCGACTACACACTCGCCTTCGGCATCGCAATCCTCGTGAGCGGCTTGTCGGCGCTCGCGATCTGGCAGGCCGCGCCACGCAAGGTGCGGGCCGTGGCCGGCCAGCTGCACCGGCTCCGGCCAGGAACCGCAGACTGAAGAGTTCCGGATACACCAAGATAACCTGGGCCGCTTTCGCGGATCGTTAAGCATGTCGCATTTTCGGCGCGACGCGGGCGGGTTGCAAAAACGTCTTGGACACCATCGGAACGTTAATCTCGGGCTGATTGTCGCATTTTCCCGATCCCGCCGGGTCAGACGATGTCCGCCTCCGATTGTGTTGTGACCGAAATTCCGGATGTGCTGCGCGCCGCGCTCGAATGCGCCGACGATGGCATCGTCATCGTCGACGCGGCGCATCGCATCACGCATTTCAACGACGCGGCGGAGCGGATCTGGAAGCTCGCGCGAACTGAGGCGCTCGGCCGCGATGCCGGCATTCTCACGCTCAAATGCCTTCAGGCCGATCCTGTTGCCGACTTCCGCGACGAGATCAGCCTCGTGCGGCGCGACGGCAGCCGGATCAAGGCGCTTGTCTCGATGTCGTCCGCGACCGTCGGCGGCGTGGCCGATCGCATCGTGTTCGCGCGCGACGTCACCGCCGAAGCCGAACGCCGTGTCAGGATCGGGCTGCTCCACGCCGTCTCCGACCAGACCAATCGCGCGGTGATCATCACCGACGTCGAGCAGAACATCGTCTACGTCAATTCGTCCTTCGCGACGCTGTTCGGCTACAGCAGCGAGGAGGCCGAGGGCCGCCGCGCAGGCGAGCTCATCGCCGGCTGTCACACCGATCGCGATGGCGTCGCAAAGCTCGTCAAGCGCCTGATGGCCGGCGGCCCGCGCGGCGAAATCGAGACGCTGGTCTACGACAAGCACGGCGAGGAGATCTGGGTCAGCGCCCGCATCGACGCCTTCCGCGACAAGAAGGGGCGGGTCAGGCACATCTTCGCGCTGCTCGAGGACATCACCGAGACCAGGCAGCTGCGCTCGCTCCAGCAGCTCATCATGAGCGCGCTGGCCGACGAGGTCCCGATCACCGACATCGCCGACAGGCTGTGTCGCCGCGTCGAGCAGATCGCGCCCGGCGTCGTCTGCTCGCTGCTGCACGTCGATGCCGCCGGCCTGCTCCATCCGCTGGGCGGCCCGAGCTTGCCCGATGACTATTCCCGTTCGCTCGACGGCATCGCGATCGGCCCCGAAGTCGGCACGTGCGGAACCGGAGCTTTCTACGGCATTCCGGTTCTGGTCGCCGACATCGATGCCGATCCGCGCTGGCAGCCCTACAAGGCGCGGCCGCTCGAAGTGGGCTTGCGCGCCTGCTGGTCGACGCCGATCAAGGCCAAGGACGGCCGGGTCATCGGCACCTTCGGCTTCTATTATCGCGAGCCGCGGGCGCCGAGCAGATGGCACCGCCAGATCGTCGATGCCTGTGTCAATCTCGGCGCCTTCGCGATCGAGCGCAAGGAGGCGCGCGCCGAGATCGCACGGCTCGCCTATCACGACATGCTCACCGGCCTGCCGAACCGCGCGCAGCTCCGCCACCTGATCACCACCGCGATCGATGCCTGCCCGACCGGAGGCCATGTCGCGCTCGCCTTCCTCGACGTCGACCATTTCAAGGACGTCAACGACACGCTCGGTCACGCCGCCGGCGACGAGCTGCTGATCCAGCTCGCGCAACGCCTGCGCGAGCATATCGGCCCCGAGGACATGCTGGGCCGGCTCGGCGGCGACGAATTCGTCATCCTGCTGCCGCAGCGCAATGCGCAGGACGCCGAGCGCGTCGCGTCGGGAATCACGGAAGCGTTGGCCGCACCCTTGAGGCTCGGATCGAAACTGATGCCGATGTCGGCCAGCATCGGCATCAGCCTCTATCCCGACCACGCCACCGACATCGACACGCTGATGCAGCAGGCCGACGCCGCCATGTACATGGCCAAGCAGGCCGGCCGCTCCACCCATCGCATCTTCAGCGCCGAGATGAGCGGCCTCGCCGAGCAGCGGCTGGCGCTGATCGCGGCGCTGCGCAGGGCCATCGCCGAGGGCGCGCTCAGCCTCAGCTACCAGCCGCAGATCCGCAGCTGCGATGGCGCCGTTCACGGCGTCGAGGCGCTGGCGCGCTGGCACGATGCCGTGCTCGGCGACGTCTCGCCGGCAAAGTTCATCCCGCTCGCCGAGGAGTGCGGCCTGATCGAGCAGATCGGCTTGTGGTCGGTGCGCGAGGCCTGCCGCCAGATGGCGAGCTGGCGCCGCGCCGGGCTCAACATCCCCAGCGTCTCGGTGAACCTGTCGCCGATCAACTTCCGCAACGTCACGCTGGCCGCGCGGCTCAAGGACATCCTCGCCGAATACGGTCTGCCGCCGGATGCCTTGATGCTCGAGATCACCGAGGGCGCGTTCATGCGCGACAGCGTCGCCGCGCTCGAGACCATGAACGCGATCCGCGAGCTCGGCGTCGGGCTTTCGCTCGACGATTTCGGCACCGGCTATTCCAGCCTCAGCCGTCTCGCCCATCTGCCGATCCGCGAGCTCAAGATCGACCGCAGCTTCATGCGCGACATCGAGAAGGACGCAAGTGCGCTCGCGATCGCCACCGCCGTGGTGCGCGTCGGCCAAGGCCTCGGCATGACCGTCGTCGCCGAAGGCGTCGAGACCGAGGGCCAGCGCAGGACGCTGGCCGAGCTCGGCTGCGATGTCGTCCAGGGCTTCCTCTACGCCCCCGCCCTCGCGCCGGTCGCCTTCGAGCGCTGGCTGATCGAGCACTGCGCCGAGCAGGCGAAGGCGATGCTGGGAAGGCTCGATGTTGCGGCGGCGGGACGCGAGGCGGTGAAGCGGTCGGCGTAGGGCGCGGCTGCCTGAAGGATTCGCTCAGGCTGTCGGCTGAAGGAACGTGCCGTATTGCTTGCTCGCGGCGAGCCCTGCGGCGGCCTGTCCGATGACACGCATCGCTGCCATCATGGGCCACGGTCCAAGACTTACCCGCCGGACGCCAACGCGGGTAAGATCGGGGATTTCGGGAACACCTTGCGTCACCATGATGTTGACCGGCAGGGGCATGAGCTGAACCAGCTTCTCGATCAGCGCGAGGTCGATGAGGCCGGGAACGAAAATCCCGTCGGCCCCGGCCTCGGCATAGACCTTCGCGCGCCGCACCGCTTCGTTCAGGCATTCATCAGGCGATCCGAATTTCAGCAGAAAGGGATCGGTCCTGGCATTGATGAACAGACGAACGCCGAAATCTTGCGCGGCGTTTCGTACCGCCTTGATCTTCGCGGCGTGCTGTTCGGGGCTGACGAGTTGGCGCTTTCCACTGGAGAGCCCGTCTTCGATGTTGATGCCGACGGCGCCGGCTCGCAGAATTTTGGTCGCCGACGTCGCGGCGGCCTCCGGGGTGTCGCCATATCCCGCTTCCAGATCGATCGATACCGGAACCGGGACAGTCGCGGTGATCCGCGACACCAGGCCAGCCACCATGTCGAGCGGGACATTTTCTCCGTCGGCGTAGCCGAGCGCAGAGGCGACTGCTCCGCTGCTGGTCGCGATGGCCGGCGACGCCTTCGCAATGGCCTTGGCGGTACCGGCGTCCCAGGCGTTGAACAGAATGAGCGGATCGCCTGTTCTGTGAAGACTCGCAAACGTCTCCGCGTGTTTCTGCTGTGTCTTGAGGTCCATTGCGTGCACTCCTGCTGAGAGAATGAGGGGGTCGTGCGGCGCCGTCCGGCGCGCGACACGCGTTCAGGCGGAAGCGTGCGTCCTGAACCAGTCCATGATCAGCCCGGTGACTTCAGCCTCACGCTCGAGGTGCGGGAAGTGTCCGACATCGGGCAGGACGATACGTTCGTGCGGTCCCTTGAACAGCCGCTCTTCCTTCACCGAATACTTCGCTGTCGGATCGTTGCTGCCATAGATCGTCAGCGTCGGTGTATGCATGTCGTTGATCGGCAGCCGGCCCATGCGGCTCGCTTCGGTGAGGCCTCCATAATATTTGAGCGCCGCCGCCATGGTGCCCGGAGAGCTGAGCGTCTCCTTGACCGAACGAATATGCTCTTCGTTGTCGAATGCCGGTGACCACAGCTTCCAGAGATAGTCGACGAAGGGAAGTCCCTCGACATTGACCGCCGACTCGGCGCCGATCAGTTGGAAGAAGTAGACGTGGAAGATGGATCGAACGATCTCGGGATCGCGCCTGATGCTCGAGAATGTGATCGGGTGGGCCGTGTTCATCACCACTGCGGCCTTGATCGACGATGGCGCCGTGGCCAGCGTCTGAAATGTCGACGTGCCGCCCCAATCCATGCCGACGACGCAGGCTTGTCCGTCCTCGCTCAGCGCCGCAATGAGCGCTTCGAGATCCCTGCCAAGCGCGATGGGGTCGAAAATGTCGTCCGCCGGGATCTCGGTCGGCGCGTAACCCCGCAGGAACGGCGAGACCGCACGATATCCGGCATCGGCGAAGACCTGCAGCTGCTTGCGATAGGACCAGGCGTTGTCGGGAAATCCGTGCAGGAACATCACGAGGGGGCCGGTCCCCTGTTCGAGATAGGCGAACCGCACGCCATTGGCGTGCACGTATTTCAGGGCGGGTTCACCGGCGTTCGCCGTTGCTGTCGCCCGCGCAGCGCTGCTCGGATTCATCGTCATTCTCCGTCGTCGTTACCCACGACCAAATATGTGCGCAGCGCACATGTTTGGTCAAGTTGTTTTTTGTGCGCAGCGCACATATTGTTGCGGGCATGGAAACCGGAATCGCGAATTTGCTGGGAGCGCTCTCGCTCGCGGTCATGGATCGGATCGAGCAGGGCGCGCGCGAAGTCATAGGCCGTGGCGGCGAGACGCCCGCGGCACTTGTCGTCATCGGCTACGGTCAGGGCATGACCAACGACAAGCTGCGGCGCATCCTCGGCCTGTCGCATTCCGGCACTGTCCGCCTGGTGGACCGTCTGGTCTCGGATCGGCTCGTCGAGCGCCGTGCCGGAAAGGATGGCCGCGAGATTGCCTTGCACCTGACCGCCACGGGCGTGGCGACCCGGAACGAGTTGATGACCTCAAGGATTTCAGCCGTCGCATCGCTTCTGGATGTGCTGTCGCCGACAGAGACGAAGCGGCTTGAGACGCTGATCCACGAACTGCTGGCGAGGCAGGACACATCCGAGATGGATCGCTTCACGATCTGCCGGATGTGCGACGACAGCGTCTGCACCAATTGCCCCCTGCCCACGAACAAGGGCAAAGGCCGCCGCTAAGCGAGCTACTGCGAGGGACGTGGGGGGATCTCCGCGAACTCGGAATCGTAGGGTGGGCAAAGGCGCACTCGCGCCGTGCCCACCACCCATGAATGATTTCGAGAGAAATGGTGGGCACGCTTCGCTTTGCCCACCCTACGATACGGACGCGAAGGTCGGCGAGGGGGAGGATCTGGCGTCTCGTCGCTTTGATGCGTTTCTTCGAGCACCCATCGGGCTGGGCTGCTTTTTTGGATCGGAACGTCCGGCTATTCCCGACGTTGTTGCGGCCGGGCGGCTACCGTTCAACCAACCGGCACAAGAGCAACATTATGATGAAGAACGCCGCAATCCTGATCGTGCTCTGCGCGATGCCGGCTGCCGCCGGCGCGGAGAGCTTGAGCAGCTATCGCATTCCCGAGAGCGGGACCAGCGTCGACATTCCCGCGTCCGTCTTCACCGACGAAGCCGGCCGGCCCGACGGATACGGCGTGCAATACCGGACGGGCGACGGCCGTGCGGACCTCACGGTGCAGGCCGTCCCGAACGACGGCAGCTCACCCGCCGCTTTTCTGGCCAGGAAGAACCCGCCGCCCGGCATCATCTACCAGCGCGTCGCACCGCGCTTCTTCGTGGTGTCCAGCACCCGGCGCGGCAAGATCTGGTACGATCGCTGCAATTTCGGAAGCCGCTACGTGCACTGCGTGCTGATCAACTATCCGGCTGTCGAGAAGCGGCAATGGGATGCGATCGTCACCCGCATCAGCCATACGCTCAGTGGCGGCTGATTCTCTCACGCTGCCGGGTCGCTTCCGCTCGCAAACAGAGATCGCCTTATGCGTCCGCCGCCGGCTCGTCCGTCGCGCCGAGGACGCCGAGCCGTTCGGCGATCCTGACCAGCTCCACCAGCGACTGGATCTGAAACTTTTCCATGATCGCGCGCCGATGCGCCTTGATGGTCCGCTCGGAGCTCCCAAGCTCGCGCCCGGCATGCTTGTTGGTCTTGCCGCGCACGATGATCTGGAAGACCTGCCGCTGGCGCGGCGTCAGCGTCGATAGCCTGCGCCGAAGCGCCTCCACTTCGCCCTCGAGAGCGCGCGCGTTGCCATGCCGCGCCATCGCGCGTGCGATCGCTCGCAGGAGATCTTCCGAGCCGACAGGCTTGATGAGGAAGTCTTCCGCACCCGCCTTGATTGCCGTCACGGTGGTGCCGGTGTCTGCGTAAGCGGTCAGGAAGATGATGGGCAGCGTCGAGCCGCGCTGCATCAGGCGTTGCTGTAGCTCGAGTCCGGAAAGGCCCGGCATCCGGACGTCGAGAAGGATGCAGCCTTTGCTTTCGTCTGGAGCCTGGTCCAGCAATTGCTGCGCCGAGGCATAGGTGGCGACGCGGTATCCGCTCGCCTCGAGAAGTTGCTGGATGGCCGTCAGATACGATGCGTCGTCATCCACGACATGGACGATGCCGGGCAATGATGTCTCCTGGACGAAAAGTAGCGCGTCGCTTGCTTTTCTTGCTTGTTGTTGCAGCGCCTTCTCGCCCGGCCATTGCCGGATCACGTCGCTCTTGATCGGCAGTTACGTTTTGGAAGCGCAGGGGGCAAATTAATTCTGTGTCAGCGAACGGCACCAATGCCGACTGTGATCTTTTAATTGCAAATGCCTCGCAACTGCGTGCGGACGCGCGTCAGTACGTCTTGGCCGGCTGCCCTGACGTCGAAGGCGGCGGGGCATCGTAGCTGATCGCGGTGATTGAAGAGATCAGCACGTTCCGCTGTTCCGCGGCCGCTCAAGACCGCGTTGGCAAAGCGTTCGTTCCCCCGGACTGCGACGGATTAGCGCATGCGAAGATTCTAGTCCGACGCCAATCCCGTCCTGCGCCGCAAATCGGTGATCGCGCGCAAGAAGCTGTCGGCGGGCGTGGTCTCGGGATCGATCAGCCGGTGCAGGCGGAAGCCGTCTTCGAGCGCCAGCACGACGCTGGCCATCCAGGGCGGATTCAGCGTGCCGCCGCTCGGCTTGTTCTTCAAGGTCGCCTCGACGATGTCGGCAACCAGCTTGCGCCGCGCGCGCAGCCGTTTTGCAAGCTCGGGACGGCGCTTCTCGGCGCGCGCGACGAACAGGATCATCTCCATGTGGAGGAGGGGTGAGCGGCCGAGCGGATCCTGCTTGCTGCGATCCATCGATTTCAATGCCGCGATGAAATCGTCGAGATTGTCGTGCTGGGCGAGGATGTCCATGTTGCGCCGGATCGACTGCTCGACATGGTCCTCGAGCATGGCGATGATCAACTCGTCCTTGCTCTTGAAGTTCGAATAGAACGCGCCGCGGGTGAAGCCCGCCGCCGCCGCGATCGCCTTGATGCTGGCGCCGCCGATGCCGTCCGCTTCGAACACGCGCGCGGCCGCCTCGAACAGCTTATCGCGCGTGTCGTCCCTGGTCGGCCTGGTTCTCACTCTTGACATAGGCGCAGTTTAGGGCAGGGACCGCTGTTCAATCCGCTGTCGCCGGACTTCATCCGTGATCCCTATCCGCATTACGACCGGCTGCGCACGATCGATCCGATTCATGTGACCTCGTTCGGCCAGTTCGTCACCAGCCGCCATGCCGACGTCAGCCTCGTGATGCGCGACAAGCGCTTCGGCAAGGATTTCGTCGAGCGCACCAAGCGGCGCTACGGCCCGCAGATCATGGACGAGCCGATCTTCCGCAGCATGGGTCACTGGATGCTGCAGGCCGATCCGCCCGACCACACCCGCCTGCGCGGCCTCGTCGTGAAAGCCTTCACCGCCCGGCGCGTCGAGGACATGCGGCCGCGCATCCAGGAGATCGTGGACCAGACCATCGATGCCGTGATCGATCGCGGCCACATGGACCTGATCGAGGATTTTGCCTTCCGCCTGCCTGTCACCATCATCTGTGACATGCTCGGCATTCCCGAGGACCATCGCGAGGTTTTCTACAAGAGCTCGCGCGACGGCGGACGGCTGCTCGATCCGGTGCCGATGTCGCCCGAGGAGATCGCCAAGGGCAACGCCGCCAACATGATGGCGCAGATGTACTTCCAGCAGCTGTTCGAGCTGCGCCGCCGTGCTCCCGGAGACGATCTCACCACCCAGCTGGTGCAGGCCGAGGAGGACGGCAACAAGCTCACCAACGAGGAGCTGACCGCCAACATCATCCTTCTGTTCGGCGCCGGCCACGAGACGACGGTCAATCTGATCGGCAACGGCCTCCTTGCACTTCATCGTAACCCAGACCAGCTCGCGCTGCTCAAGGCGCGGCCGGAGCTGATGGTGGGTGCGATCGAGGAATTCCTGCGCTACGATTCGTCAGTGCAGATGACCGCCCGCGTCGCTCTGGAGGACGTCGAGCTCGGCGGCAAGACGATCCCCAAGGGCGAATCGGTGCTGTGCCTGCTCGGTTCGGCCAACCGCGACCCGGCGGTCTATCCTGACGATCCCGACCGGCTCGACGTCACCCGAACCAATGTCAGGCCGCTGTCGTTCGGCGGCGGTATCCATTTCTGCCTGGGCGCTCAATTGGCGCGGATCGAGGCCGAGATCGCGATCGCGACGCTGCTGCGGCGGCTGCCGGGCTTGCGGATCGACGACGTCGAGAACCCCGAATGGCGCCCGACCTTCGTGCTGCGCGGCCTGAAGCGGCTGCCGGCGAGCTGGTGAGGGCGGGCCGCGTTAACCTCCGCGCGCAACAGTCGCTGTGACTTCGCCACACTTGGCCCTATATAAGGGGCTGTTCCGGCGCGCCTGAAGCCCTCAGGTTTGGCCCGGGCCGGTTTGGCCGAGGGGAGACCCGTGCAGACGACGCTGCTCGGATTAGCGATTGCCTTCATCATTGCGCTGCTGGCCGCGCTGATCGGGCCTTACTTCATCGACTGGAACCAGTTCCGGCCCCAGTTCGAGGCGGAGGCGAGCCGGATCATCGGCGTGCCGGTGCGGGTCGCGGGCGAGCTCGACGCGCGGCTGTTGCCGGCGCCGACCCTGCGGCTGCGCTCGGTCACGTTCGGCGGCAACAACGATCTCGGCCGCCTGCGCGCCGACAAGCTCGACGTCGAGTTCAGCCTGGGCTCCCTGATGCGCGGCGAATGGCGTGCCACCGAGCTTTCTGTCAATGGCATGGCGGTCGATCTCGGCCTCGATGCGCGCGGGCGGGTCGATCTGCCTTCGACCGCAAGCGGCACCTTCAACCTCGCTTCGCTCGCGATCGAGCGGGTCAATCTCACCGGCCGCATCGCCCTGCACGATGCCGCCAGCCGCTCGACCCTGGAATTGAACGACATCGCCTTCTCCGGCGACGTCCGCTCGCCCGCCGGCTCGGTGCGCGGCGACGGCAGCTTTACGGTCGGCCGCTCGCGCTATCCGTTCCGAATCTCCTCCGGCCCGAGCGCCGACGGCAGCGCGACGCGTCTGCATCTCAACGTCGATCCCGGCGAGCGTCCTATCCTGGCCGATCTCGAAGGCGTGCTCGCCTTCGACAACCGCCAGCCGAAATTCGACGGCGCGTTGACGCTCGCCGTGCCCGCGGCCAAAAAGCCGGGCGAGGCCGGGCCGACGCCGTGGAAGCTCACGACAAAACTCAAGGCCGATCCGGCCGGCGCCAAGTTCGAGCAGGTCGACGCCAGCTTCGGCGCGGAGGACAGCGCGCTCAAGCTCGGCGGCGTCGGCGATCTCAGGTTCGGCGCCGCGCCGCTGCTGCGCGCGGTGCTGTCGGCGCGTCAGGTCGATGCCGACAAGCTCGCCGGCAAGGACGATGCCGAGCCGCTGCGCATCCTGCCGGCGCTGCGCGCAGGGTTGGCCGCGATCCCGCAGGCGCCGATCCCGGCGCAGATCGAGTTCAACTCCGACCAGATCATGCTCGGCGGCCGTCCGCTCCAGAACATCGCCGCCGAGCTTTCGACCGACGGACGGTCGTGGACCTTCCAGAAGCTCGAACTGCGCGCGCCCGGCATGACGCAGCTGTCGCTCAACGGTGCGACGCCCGGCGCCGACAGCTTCAGCGGCCGCCTCAGCGTGGAGTCGTCCGATCCGGATACGCTGGTGGCCTGGCTCCAGGGCCGCAGCGAGATCAACCGCCGCAGCACGCGGCCGCTGCGCCTGTCCGGCGACGTCACCATCGCCGCCAACCATCTCGCCGTCGACAAGCTGAAAGCGGAGATCGAGGGCGGTGCCGTCGAAGGCCGCGTTGCGTTCGTGCAAACAGGCGCGAGCAAGGGCTCGCATATCGACGCCGAGATCAAGGCCGATCGTCTCGACCTCGATGCCGCCGCCAGTTTCGTGCGCGCGCTCGCCGGCCCGCAAGGCGAATGGCCGGAGGAGGCGAAGCTGTCGCTCGATATCGGCCGCGCCATCTCCGCCGGCCAGGAGCTGAAGCCGTTCATGGCCAAGCTCGGTTACGGCCCGGCGGCACTGTCGCTGGAGCAGTTGCGGTTCGGCCAGGCCGGCGGCGTCACCACCGAAGCGAGCGGCAGTTTTGATCGCACCAGGGCCACCGGCAAGCTCGCGCTGACATCCTCCGCCAATTCGCTGCGCGAGCTGACCGCGCTGATCGAGCCGTTTGCGCCTGCTGTGCGCGCACGGCTCGATGCTGTTCCGCCGCTGCCCGGTGCGACGCGCCTCAAGCTCGACCTCAGCCTCGACAAGAACGCCGAGCATGCCGATCGCAGCAACGCCCGCGCCGTGCTCGATCTCGACGCGCCGCAGCTCAAGGCTAGCGCGACGCTGACCGCGCAGACACCGGTCGCCGCCGTCAATGGCATCGATCTCGAGAAGTTGCGGAGCAGCGATTTCACGCTGGACTCGAAAGTCTCGACGCCGCAGGCCGGCGCCTTGCTGGCGCTGCTCGGGCTCGACCGCGTGGTGGCCGCAAGCGAGGGCGCTTCGCAGTTCGAAGGCAAGCTCAGCGGCGCCTGGCGCCGTCCGCTGCAATTGAACGCAAAGCTCAGCGGCGGCGGGCTGGACGCGGATGCGCAAGGCAATATCGAACTGTCGGAGCCCAAAGGCAGCGTGAATTTGCGCGTGCGCAATGCCAATCTGGCGCCGCTGTTCGGCACCAGCCCGGCAGACAAATCGGTGCAGAGCGTCAACCTGTCCGCGCGCGTCGGGCTATCCGGCAACCGCCTGACCTTCGACGATCTCGACAGCAGCGCGGCCGGTTCGCATCTGCGCGGCCATCTCGCCGTGACGCTCGACCCGGAAAGGAACGTCGAGGGCGAGGTCGGCCTCGACTCGCTCGATCTCATGCCCGCGCTCGCAATGGCCATTGGTGCTGCCGGACGTGATGCGGGCGAGCCGCTCAGCGCGGGGCTCATCGGTGGCTGGCGCGGCCGGATCGCCTTCCAGGCGCTGCACGGCACTTTGCCCGGCGGCATCGAGCTGCGTCCCGTCGGCGGCATCATCAGGAGCGACGGCCAGTCGCTCGCGCTCGATGGTCTCAAGGGCGGTCTCGGCGGCGGCGAGATGTCGGCGAGTTTCGACGCGCGCAACGGCGCCAACGGCCTCGCGCTGAGCGCGCGCATCGAGCTTGCCAATGTCGATGCGGCGAGCCTGCGCTACCGCGATCTCGCGCTGCCGAAGGGACGCGCCTCGGTGCAGATGGCGCTGACGAGCCAGGGGCGCAGCATCGCGGCGCTGACCGGCGCGCTCGCCGGCAATGGCACGGTGACGCTCGAGTCCGCCGAGATATCCGGTCTCAATCCGCGCGCCTTCGAGATCGCCATCCGCGCCAGCGACGGCGGCCAGGTCAGCGACGACAACCGCCTGAGGCAGCTGGTCGAGCCCGCCTTGTCGGCAGCTCCCATCGCGGTCGCCTCGGCGCAGATCCCGTTCACCATCCGCGACGGTCGGCTGCGGGTCGGCGCAACGCCGCTGGAAGCGAAGAACGCGCGCGCCATCGTCTCCGGCGGCTACGATATTCCCGCCGACCAGGCCGACATCCGCGCCAGCCTGACGCCGATCATGACCGGGCTCTCCGGCGCGCCGCCGGAAATCCAGCTGTTCGCGGCAGGTCCCCCCGACAGGCTGAGCCGCACCATCGATCTCGCGCCGCTGTCGTCCTGGCTCGCCGTGCGCACCATCGACCGCGAGACGCGCCGGCTGGACGCCATCGAGCGCGGCGAGCCGCCGCCGGCGACCGCTGCGCTGCCGACCCTGGTCTCGCCCGATCCGGTGCCGGAGCCGTCGCTGACCGACGTGCCGCTGCCCGGCCGCGACCCGCGTCGCGCGCCGCCGGCCAAGCCGAAGGCCGCGCCGACGCCGAAGACGCCGCAGGCCGCTCCCGCAGTGCCAAGCCCACCCCTTACAAGCCCGCCGCTCGCAAGCCAGCAGGTCGCACCTCTGCCGCCACCGATCGAGGTGAGACCGGCCCCGGGCCCGCCGCCGGCAAAGCCGAGGCCGAAGCCGCCGCTGGTCCTGACGCCACAGTCGAATCCGTAGGGGCTGATTGGTTCGCAGGGATCGGGCCGCGGGCTTTCTTAACCTCTCCCGCTTGCGGGAGAGGTCGCGCCAAAGGCGCGGGTGAGGGCTCTCTCCTCTAGGGGGCTATCCCTTTTGCGGAGACACCCTCTCCCCAACCCTCTCCCGCAAGCGGGAGAGGGGGCACACCCGTGCAGGACTTTCCCTCCTTACCCGCCGGTTAACGCATTCTCTCGCATTTGAATGAATTTTGGTCGGCAAAACTGATTTGCCGATTTTACTGAATTCTCGCATCTCGGCCCTAACGTTGTTCCCAGAGGAATTCGACGTGCTGCCAGCACGGGCAGGACGGCGCGCCAAAGGGCAACCAAGAACTGGGGTTATCGAGATGAACGGGGCGAAATCGCTTCTACAGGATCTGGACGACGCGATCGCGCGCGGCACCGACGAGAGCCGTGCGAAGGCGTTGTGGCATGCGACCGACATCCTGATCACGGGCCGCTACAGCGACGACGAGATCAGCATGTTCGGCGAGGTCATCGGCCGGCTCGCCGACGAGATCGAGGTGGCGGCGCGCGCGCAGCTTTCCGAGCTGATGGCGGCGTGCGATCACGCCCCGCTCAACGTCATCGAGAAGCTCGCCCTCGACGACGAGATCGAGGTCGCCGGTCCCGTGCTGCGCGATTCCAATCGCATCAACGAGAAGATGCTGGTCGAGAGCGCCCTGACCAAGGGCCAGGCGCATCTGCTCGCGATCTCGCAGCGCCAGCAGATCGGCGAGGCCGTGACCGACGTGCTGGTCAAGCGCGGCAACCAGGAGGTCGTGACCTCGGTTGCCAGGAACGAGGGCGCGCGCTTCTCCGGCTCCGGCCTGTTGCACATGGTCCGCCGCGCCGAGGGAGATTCGATCCTCGCCGAGCAGCTTGGCCTGCGCAAGGACGTGCCGCGGCACATCTTCCAGCAGCTGATCTCGAAGGCGTCGGAGGACGTCCGCCGCCGCCTCGCGACCGAGCGTCCCGAGATGATGGCGCAGATCCAGAGCTCGGTGACCGAGGTCACCGGCGACCTTCAGTCCAAGTTCGGCCCGTCCTCGCGCAGCTATTTCGTCGCCAAGCGCGTGGTGACGACGCAGCACCGCCAGGGCAACCTCAACCAGGACTCGATTTCGAATTACGCGCGCCAGCACCGCTTCGACGAGGTGCAGATCGGCCTGTCGCTGCTGTCGGCGCTGCCGGTCGACGTGATCGAGCGCGCGCTGATGGACCGCAACCGCGAGATGCTGCTGGTGCTGTGCAAGGCGCTCGACTTCTCCTGGGACACCACGATGTCGCTGCTGTTCCTCGGCGCCAAGGATCATCTGATCACGGCGCGCGAGCTCCAGGACAATGAGCGCGAGTTCGGCCGGCTCAAGATCGAGACCTCGCGCAGCATCTTGAAGTTCTACCAGTCGCGCAAGTCCGGCGCGGGTGCCGATGCGGGCCGTCAGCCCGAGCTCCAGGTTCACTGAGCGGAATTCGAGAGGGGAGTCATTGCAATGTTGCCTCAATTCGGCACCGCCGTTCGCAAGAACAAGAATCTCAACCAGGCCGTCACCGCCGATGTCGGCGCACCGGACAAGGCGTCGGTGGACGCCGCCTGGCTCGTTCTCGAAGCCGCCAACGATCTCGGCGACCACGCCGCGATCGAAGCCTGCCGCCGCGTCATCGACGCCGAACTGACCGGGACCGAGGCCCGCAGCTCGGACATCGATCTCGTGCTGGGGTATTTCAGGTAAGGCGTCGCAGGATGGGTGGAGCGCAGCGAAGCCCATCCTGCCGCGCGACGAAATCCATCTGCCGCCGTCGCGGCTCCCTGCGTCCGAAGACAATGCAAAAGGCCCCGCCGCAGCGGGGCCTCCTTGCTCAATCGTGCTAGTCCGCACTAATCGTCCCAGTCATGATGTCGGCGGATCACGAAGCCGCGGTCGTAGTCGCGATCGCGGTGGTACCAGCCGTGATGCCAGCCGCGGTCATGCTCGTAGATGCGGGCGCGCGGGCCGTCATAGTAATCCCTGTCGCCGCCGACATAGACGCCGATGCCGGCTGCATTGGCGATAGTGGGGGCACCGATTGCAAGCGTCGCTAGCGCTGCTAGAGCGTAAGTCAGCTTCCTCATCTGTTCCTCCTTGGTTTGCATCGTCGCGGGGTAACGGCTGCCGCCATCACCCGTTGCAGGAACAGCGACGAAACTTTCTTGAACGGCTGTTCAGGTCGGTTGCGTTCAAGCACTCCAGCGAACGAGTTGCATTGGAACTGCGAAAGCAACGAGAGAGGCGCCCATGGATGAACGACCAGATGGTGGAACAAGCCACGAAGAGACGCGCGCCGCACGCAGCTGTGATCTGTGAACCGGCCGGCCGCAGGTAACGCCGGAAGCTCCTCTCCGTATAGCCCGTAGCGAACGCTTCGTTCGCCAGCAGTCCGGGGAGACATCGTCACATGCAAGGGTTCAACGTCGCCGAGAGCGGTGGCGGTTCTTATCGTCCGCTCGCCATTCTTCGCTGGGTCATGGTGATCATCTTCATCTCGTTCGGCATGCAGAAATTCACGCTGCAATCCGCGCAAGGCATCGCTCAGTTCATCACCAACAGCCCGTTCATCTCCTGGCTGTCGGTGTTCGGCCTGAGGGGAGAGGCCTATTTTCTCGGTGTCGCCGAATTCGTGATTGCGGCGCTGCTTGTGGCCGGCAGCTTCAGTCCGCTCTTGTCTGCGGTCGGTTCATTCATGGGCGTCGTGACCTTCGCGATCACATGGTCATTCTTCTTCACGACGCCGGGCGTCGTGACATGGAGCCTTTCAACCGATCCGATGGCCTGGAATCTGGCCGGCGAGTTCCTGTTCAAGGACATCGTGCTCTTGTGCGTCTGCATTGTGCTGTTTCTCGCGTCCCTGCCGCAATCGATTGTCCGGTCGCGCAGGGGCTCAGCGTGAGCCGCTTTTACCGCTGGCCTGTAGGATGGGTAGAGCGCAGCGAAACCCATCATTGCCTGCCGAGCGTGCCGAAGCGTGATGGGTTTCGCTTCGCTCTACCCATCCTACGAGCTCGCGCCTCTCACCGCCGGATACGGTAGATCACCACATCCTCGCCGCGATGAATCGTGCTCTTCTCCAGAACATAGTCCGCCTTCTCCAGCACGCGGCGGGAGGCAATGTTTCCGACGAAGACGAGGCCGATGAGGGACGGCAGCTCGAGCTGCGACAGCCCGATCTCCGTCAGCGCGGTCGCGATCTCGCTCGCAAGTCCCTGGCCCCAGAACTCGCGCTTGAACGTGTAGACGATCTCGATCTCGTCGATGTCATCGACGACGATGTGCCGGATGCCCGCCCGTCCGGCGAAGGTGCCGTCTGTCGTTCGCAACGCCCACAGCCCAAAGCCATACTGGTCCCAGTGCGCCATGTTGACGGCGAGATATTGCGTCGTCGCCTCCGCCTCCCGCACGCCGCCGAGATAGCGGGACACGTCGGGGTCGAGATGCAGCGCGATGAGGTCGGCGAGGTGACTGTCGTTCAGCCGCTCGGCGGTCAACCTCGTCGTGCTGAAGCGATTCATGGAAAAAGACTGCCGCTTTGGAGATGGCCAGCGACGCCGGGACCGACACTGCCATCTGCCCCAGTTTTGCCCGCAGGGTCAATCGGCGCTTAAAGCGCGATGAGATCAGGATGAATCGTCATCGCGCTTTAGATTATTGTTTGAGCATGATCTTTCCGGAAAACCGCTGCGCACTTTTCCGGATCATGCTTTAGCCCGTCGTGCCTTGCTGATGGCCAGGTCCCGCCACTCTCAAGGCACTGGGGCGCAGGCCGTATCTGCGCATCATGGCCTTGCTCAAGGCGCTTTCGGACGCGTAGCCGACTTCGCTCGCGATCTTTGCGATCGGATCGGAGGTGCCGGCCAGCCGCTTGCGCGCGATCGTCAGTCTCAAATCGGCCAGGAACGTCATCGGCGCGAGCCCGGCGCGCTTGCGGAAGGCGCGTACCAACGTCGCGCGCGATGCGATGGCGACCGTCGCCATCTCGTCGAGCGTCCAGTCCCTGGCGAGATCGTTGAGGATTGCCGCCACGACGCGCGCCGTGGTGCGGTCCCGCAACAGCGACATCGTCCCGTTCCCGGAGGCTTCGTCGGCGAGATGGTCGCGGAGCATCATGACGAACAGCGCCCGCGCAAGGTCGGCCGCGACCATCTCCGCTCCAACCCGCCCGGCCTCGAGCTCGTCGCGGATGTCGATCAGCAGGTGCCGAAATCTTTCCAGCAGCGGCTCTCCCGCCGTGCGCAGGACGATCTCGTCGGGAAGGGCCGCGATCAGCGGATTCTCGTCCGAGGTTTCGAACAGGAAGCGGCCGCACAGGAGTTCGGTCTCGACCTCGGCACCGATCGTTGCGCGCTGCCGGACGCCGTTCCGGAGCTCGGTCGAAATCCGCCCGACAACGCCGCTCGTCTGGCTCCGGACCGCGTGACTGTCGCCGTGCGGCAGCAGGAGGATGTCGCCGGCCTCCAGCCGCTGCGGGCCGAGGCCCGGCCGCTCGACCACGCAAGAGCCGCGCGTCACCATGTGGAATTGCGCCCAACCCTTGCCGTTTGGTGCGTGTAGCGACTCCCAGCTGCCGCCAAACTTGCAGGAATCCTCGATCACGGGACGGATCCTGAACAGCGGCACCATCGCCTTCAACAACTCCGCCGCTTCCGCCTCCGACATTCCTCTCCCCTTGATCCGCGCGGACATGAGTCCGAGCCGCCCGGCCATTCCACGGAGCGGCAGAGCGCATCTAACTTACCCTCATCACGACGAGAAGGAAGCATCTCATGGCCATGCTCGACTGGAACAACTATCGTCGCCAGATCGTCGCCGGTGTCGGCGAGATCGGCAAGCTGGCGCCCGACACGGTCAAGGGTTACGCAACCCTGAGCGGCGCGGGCGCCAAGACAAATCACCTCGATGCGAAGACGCGCGAGCTGATCGCACTCGCGGTCGCCATCAGCCTGCGTTGTGACGGCTGTATCACCGTTCACGCGGCCGAGGCGAAAAAGCACGGCGCGAGCGAAGGCGAGATTGCCGAAGCGCTCGGCGCCGCCATCTCGGTCAATGCCGGCGCCGCGCTGGTCTACGCGACCCGTGCGCATGAGGCTTTCAAGGAAGCGTGAGCAAACGCACCGACCTCATTCCTTCTAACACAACCTAACGCGCAATCGTCGCAGCGTCGTGTCAGTGTCGCGACGTGAGCGCGGCCGTCATTTTCGAAAAAGCACGTTTACCGAGGGGAGAGCCCATGACGTCCAAGACGCCAACCGAATTGTCGCCACGGCCTGCGAATGTGTCGCGCCGCGGCTTCGTGGGAGGCCTGTCGGCGGGGATCCTTGGCGCGGTCGCGACCGAGGCAGCCGGCGCCGAAACCCTGGCCGACGTGCCCGACCGCGGGCCCGGTGCCGATCTCAGCGCGCACAGTGAGCGCTCCCGTTTCGCAAAACTCGATCGCATTCCCGAGGCCACGC
The DNA here is from genome assembly GCF_029714425.1 of Bradyrhizobium sp. CB2312. NCBI lineage: Bacteria > Pseudomonadati > Pseudomonadota > Alphaproteobacteria > Hyphomicrobiales > Nitrobacteraceae > Bradyrhizobium > Bradyrhizobium sp. CB2312. The sequence goes on from NZ_CP121668.1 coordinate 2,440,881, forward strand.
CGGGCAAGCGCAACGTCGATCCCGGCGATGCCATCAATTCCAAGACGCCGCACCAGAAGCTGATGGGCAACATCACGCCGACCGACCTGCACTACGAGCGCAGCCATTCCGGCGTGCCCGACATCGATCCCGCGCAGCACCGGCTGCTGATTCACGGCATGGTCTCGAAGCCGCTGGTGTTCAGCGTCGAGGACCTGAAGCGGATGCCGTCGGTCACGCGCGTCGTGTTCATCGAGTGCACCGGCAACGGATGGGAGAATTGGGAAAAGGCCGACCCTGACATCACGGTGCAGAACACGCATGGCCTCGTCAGCACCAATGAATGGACCGGCGTGCCGCTGAAATTCCTGATCGACCTCGTCGCCAAGGACAAGGGCTCGAGCTGGATGTTGGCCGAAGGCGGTGATGGCGCGGGCGTCGACCGCAGCATTCCGCTCACCGACGAGATCGTGAACGAGGCTTTCGTCGCCTACGGGCAGAACGGCGAGCCGCTGCGGCCCGCGCACGGTTTTCCGATGCGGCTGGTGATGCCGGGCTTCGAGGGCAACCTCAACATCAAATGGCTGCGCCGCCTCAAGTTCGGCAACGCGCCCTGGATGACGCGCTGGGAGACCGCGCGTTACACGCAGCTTCTCGCGAACGGCAAGGCGCGGCAGTTTCAGCTGCGGATGGAGACCAACTCGGTCATCACCCAGCCCTCGGGCATGATGCAGATTCAGCCGGGCTACAACCGCATCTCCGGCCTTGCCTGGAGCGGTCACGGCAAGATCGCCAGGGTCGAGATCTCGACCGACGGCGCGAAGACATGGAAGCCGGCGCAATTGAGCCAGCCGGTGCTGTCCAAGGCGCAGGTGCGCTTCCAGATGGATTGGGTGTGGGACGGCAAACCGACGAAAATCGTGAGCCGCTCGACCGACGAGAAGGGCAACGTGCAGCCGGACCGGCAGTCCTTCATCGCCGCGATGGGGACCAATGCGCTGTTTCACTACAACGCCCAGCAGACCTGGAGCATCGACGAGGCCGGGAGGGTCCGCAATGTCCTCGCGTAACAAGCTGGTTTTCGTTGGCATTCTCACCGCCGGTCTGCTCGCGGCTCCCGCATTGGCGTTCGATTTCGGGCGCCCCGCGACGCCCCAGGAGATCAAGCTGTGGGACATCGATGTCGGCCCCGATGGCAAAGGCCTGCCTGACGGCAGCGGCACCGCGGTCCAGGGCAAGCAGATTTTCGCCGACAATTGCGCGGCTTGTCATGGCGACAACGGCCAGGGCGGCATCAAGGATCGTCTCGCCGGCGGCCAGGGCACGCTCGCTTCCAACATGCCGGTCAAGACGGTCGGCAGCTTCTGGCCCTATGCCACGACCTTGTTCGACTACATCCATCGCGCGATGCCCTATCCGACGCCGGGCTCGCTCAGCACCGACGAGACTTACGCCGTCACCGCCTACATATTGAGCCTCAACGGCATCGTTCCCGCCGATGGCAAGGTCGACAAGGAGTCTTTGCCGAAGATCAAAATGCCCAATCGGGACGGCTTCGTTCCGGTGCCGGAATTCGATCCGGCCAAACTGTTCCGCAACAAGTGAGCGGCTGATGAGGGTTTCGGCACTGATCAGGATCCTCGCGCTGATCGCAGCGACATGTTCATGGGAGACGCAAGTCATGGCTGCAGACGGACTCATCACCATCAAGAGCAGTTTCGGGCCCGAAGACACCATGAAGCGGCTTGAGGCCGAGGTGAAGGCGAAGGGCCTCATTGTATTCGCCCATGTCGATCACGCCGCGGGCGCGGCTGCGGTCGGCCTGCCGCTGCGGCCGACCGATCTCATCATCTTCGGCAACGCCAAGGGCGGCACGCCGTTGATGCAGCAGGCCCAAACCATCGGCATCGACCTGCCACTGAAGGCGCTGGTTTGGCAGGACGAACAGGGCGCGACCTGGCTGTCTTACAACGATCCCGCCTATGTCGCGGGGCGTCATGGCGTTGGCGAGCCGGCCAAGGCTGCCATCACCGCAATGACCGGCGCGCTGCATGCAATCGCAACCAAGGCCACGGCACAGTAGGCGTGATGCCGTGGCCCTCCTAGCGCACAAAAGGAGAGATCCATGAGTGTTACACATGACCAACCGGCACCATCCAGCCCGCAAGACGGCAAGCTCGCCCGATGGCTGGTGATCGCGGTGCTGTGCGCGTTGCTCGTCGGCGCCGGCGCGCTCGGCTATCTCGGCTGGGTCAGCACGGATACCAAGGTGCCGGAGGCAGGCTATGTCGCGCTGGTGCTCGGCGTCGTGTTCTCGCTGATCGTCGGCGTCGGCCTGATGGCCTTGGTGTTCTACAGCAGCCGCGCGGGCTATGACGAACCCGCGGTGCTGATCCAGGAGCCGGAAAGCGATCCGGAGGATGGACGCGATCAGTCGCGCTAGCGGCCCGCACGGTCGTGCAGGTCAAAATCGATGATGCCATCATGCCGGTGCTTCGGCCGACGCGTTAGCGGATTGTCCGAAGTATCGCAGGATGGGTGGAGCGCAGCGAAACCCATCGCCGCTGTTGGGAAATGATGGGTTTCGCTTTCGCTCTACCAGCCTACGGGCTACTGACCTGGTTCATGGAACTGGCTCGTCGGTGAAGCGCGATCTTGCTCGTACTGTGACCGCTGATGCCGCATGCCCCTATCCCCCGGGTCAACCGGCTGTTGGTCCGTAGCCTGGCGCGTCAGTCGCCCATAAAAAGTAGTCAAGCAGCAGCTTGATCTGAATCAAGCGCGCGCATGACAATTGCACCACAACGCGACGCCAAGGGATGGTGACATGTTGGCGTGAGCGATGAGTCCGACTTGGTACGTCACCTTTGAAATACATCAGCGAGGCATTCTACCGAGGAAGCGGAGCCCGCGCGAGACGAAGACTTTTGCGACCGAGCAAGAAGCCAAGCTGTTCGCGCGCGCCAAGCGCGATGAGGGATGCGCCGTCTTTGCAGGCACGATCAACCCGCACCTTCCAAGGCGATTAATCCCGTCCTCCGGCATCAATGCGTGGCTTGCCGACGAACAGGATGGCGCCGCGACTACCGGCACTTCGAACACCGACTAAGCACTTTTCCATGCATAGCGATGGCGCTTAGGTGTTGCCATTTTGTTACGGGGCAACACTCCCCGCGCGCGTAAACTTCAGGCTGTTCGCAGAGTTTATGCACGCCAGCCTGCATAAGGCTTTGCGTCTGACGTAAGAAATTTGAGCAAAGGGGACGAAACGATGAAAAAGCTTTCGATCGCGGCGATCGGCTTCGCGGCGCTGAGCATGGCGGCTCCGGCCTTGGCGGCCGATATGGCCGTCAAGGCGCCGCCGCCCGCGCCGGTGGTGGCGGTTTACAACTGGACCGGATTTTACATTGGCGCCAACGGAGGCTGGGGGCAGAGCCACGGTTGCGTGGATTTCATAACGCCCGCAGGAACCGTCGCAAGCGGTTGCGCCGATCGCTCCGGCGGCCTCGCCGGCGGACAGATCGGGTACCGCTGGCAAACCAATCAGTTCGTGCTCGGCCTGGAAGCCCAGGGCGATTGGGCCGAGATCAAGAACACGCGCGTCAGCCTGATCGATCCGTTCATCTCGACCACGGGCAAGATCGACGGGATCGGGCTGTTCACGGCCCAGCTCGGTTGGGCATGGAACGCCTCGCTGCTCTACGTGAAGGGCGGCGCCGCAGTGACGCGCAATCGCTTTGACATCTTCAACAATGTCACCGGCGTCGGCCTCGCTTCGGCAGGCCACACGCGCTGGGGCGGAGCGCTGGGCGTCGGCTGGGAATACGGCTTCACGCCGAACTGGACGTTCGGCATCGAGTACGACCACCTCTGGATGGGACGTGACAACACGGCCTTTGCAGGTGTGGTCACGCCCGGCGGGTTCACGCTGACCGGCAGCGGGGTCAGCCAGGATGTGGACATGGTCACGCTTCGGTTGAACTACCGCTTCGGCGGGTACGGTGCGCCGATCGCGGCGCGCTATTGATCTGAAGTCTTCCCAGTGAACTCAGGCCCCGGCATCGACCGGGGCCTTTTTCATGGGAGGTCGAAGAAGCAGGGATGCCTGTTGCTGCAGAGTCAGTTCTGGCGGTCGAGCCCGGCAAGTTGCTGCCTGTCCACGAGAACGATGTGACGCTGGCTTTTGTCGATGAAACGAAGGATGCCGAGCTCGCGCAGGTGCGACAGAGATCGTGAGATGGTCTCGATCGTCAGGCCGAGATAGTCGGCTATGTCGCGCCTGGTCATCGGCAGCGCGAGAACGCCTGCGGCGGTGAGCCGCTTGTCCATTTCGATCAGGAAGGCGGCGACCCGCTCCATCGACGTCTTGCGTCCGAGCAGCAGCACATGATCTTCCGCATGCCCAAGATTCGTAGCCGCCATGCGGAGAAGACTCCTGGTCAAGGTGCCGTCATTCTCGGCGGCGGCGTCGAGGCTCTCGCGCCTGACGAGATGCACGATCGTGTCGACCATGGCTTCCGTGCTGAAGCGGTGGACATCGCCGTTCTCCAGCCCGAAGAAGTCGCCGGGAACGTGGAAGGCACCGACGTGGCGACGTCCGCCGGACAGCAGTTTGTAGCTTCGTACCGCGCCCGACTTGACTTGGTAGACAAATTCGATCGGCTCTTTCTCGCCGTAGATCTCGCTGCCACGTGTGTAGGTGAACTCGCTCAGGCTGATCGTCGGATTTGAGGCGGAGAGCATTCCGAACTCTATGAGCGTATGTGGGCGGGGAAGCGAGGCCGAGGTCTGGTGCATCGGCATTTGTCCAACTCCTCAATCAGGCGACGATCGGATTTGTCAGCCACGGCGCATGTGACACCGGCCAGTGTCGTGCCGCACGAGTTCCTCGCAAAATTCGAGCTTGTTCTAACGCGGAACTGGTGACTATCGTCATAAGGTTCATTGTACCAATGGACAGCACGATGCTGCTCTTCGACGGCGCGTCGTCGGTCGACGCGCCGTTCTGCTCGTCGGGCTCGAACGTGACGAGCCTTGCAGGAAGCCTGGCCGGACAAATCTTTCCAATCACAGCTTCCGCCTTGCAGAGCTTCTCGCCGTGGATGGAGCAGTGGCGATATCGGATCGACGGCGAGAAAAAAGACCGCAGCTAGCGCAACGTGGGTGCTTGAAGGCTTCCGATGCTTTGGATGCTGGTTTTACCAGCTCAATTACCAGTATCTGTACCCGAACCATCCGAATGGCCCCTGCCGAGCCGCCAGGACCATTTGGGGCGGCGTGTGTCGCTTCGACCGCACAGAGGCGTGTTGGGACTTGCGCGATCGCTTGTGACCGACCGCCTCGCTTGGCGGCGAGTTCGGGCGCGTCATGGCGAGTGCGTTGGCAACCGCCGGAGTTTGGGCCCGGATCATCGGCGGTTCTGCGCGGTCAAGAGGAGCAGTGGCTTGCGCGACCGGCACCTCGGGGGCCGCTGCGACGATGACCGGCATGCTGGTATCGAGGATCACGCGTTCAGGCAATTTGCGATCCGAGTGAATGCGTATCGCCGGCCGGTCTGCGGCGCCCTTCTCGGCGATCGGGGCTTTCGGGAGACAAAAGTCCACAAGGAAGAGGAGGACGAGCAACGCTGCACCGACCTTCCAGAAGTACGCCAGCAACGACATCTCGCTCGCTCCGTGCCCCCCACAATGGGCCCAGCTTGCGACGACGTTGCGCGATTTTCCAATGCGCTGTGAGAACGGGCTTGATTCAAATCAAGCGCGCGAAGAAATCTCCGATGCGGTTACGAAGTTCCTTCGACAATGCCATCGTGCCAGTGGCTTTGCCGGGCGAAGTAATACGGCCGGTATGGCACTTTCGATGATGCCATTATGCCGGTGTTTTGCCCGACGTGTCAAACGCATTTCGGATAATGCGCAAATCCTTGATATCGCAACCCCTGTCTACTGTGCATGGGGTTGTTTTCGAAGTTTGGGTTACGAGGGCTATCCGGCGCCGAGCGCCACCGCGACGTTGTAGGTCACGAGGCTCGCGGCATAGGCCAGCACCAGCATGTAGGCGAAGGTCGCAGCCATCCACCCCCAGCTGCCGGTCTCGCGCCGGATCACGGCGAGCGTGGAGGCGCATTGCGGGGCGAAGATGTACCAGGCCAGCATCGACAGGGCGGTTGCGAGCGACCATTTCGTCGCCAGCACCTGGCCGATCTGCTCGGCCGCTTCCTTGCCGCCTTCGATCGCATAGACGGTGCCGAGCGCCGCGACCGCGACCTCGCGCGCCGCCATGCCCGGGATCAGGGCGACCGCGATCTGCCAGTTGAAGCCGACAGGGGCGAGCAGCGGCTCCAGCGCCTTGCCGATGATGGCGGCAAGGCTGAAGTCGATCGCGGGCTCGGTGGCGCCAGCGGGCGGCTGCGGGAACGAGGCCAGGAACCAGATCAGCACCATCATCGAGAAGATCGTGGTGCCGGCGCGTTGCAGGAACATCTTGGCGCGGGTGTAGATGCCGATCGCGATCGATTTCAGCCTGGGCATCTTGTAGTCCGGCAGCTCCAGCATGAACGGCGCCGGCGCGTAGTCGCGGATCATGAAGAACTTGATCACGAACGAGACGGCGAGCGCGCTGATGATGCCGGTGGCATAGAGGCCGAACATCACGAGGCCTTGCAGGTTGATGAAGTCCCAGACGTCCTTTGCCGGAATGAAGGCGGAGATGATCAGCGTGTAGACCGGAATGCGCGCCGAGCAGGTCATCAGCGGCGCGATCAGGATCGTGGTCAGCCGGTCGCGCTTGTTGTCGATCACGCGCGTCGCCATGATGCCGGGGATGGCGCAGGCAAAGCTCGACAGCAGCGGAATGAAGGCGCGGCCGTGCAGCCCCGCGCCGCCCATGATGCGGTCCATCAGGAACGCGGCGCGCGCCATGTAGCCGAAATCTTCCAGCAGCAGGATAAACAGGAAGATGAGGATGATCTGCGGCAGGAACACGATCACGCTGCCGACGCCCGCGATCACGCCGTTCTGCAGGAAGCTCTGCAGCAGGCCGTCGGGCAGGGTGGCCTGCACGAACTCCCCGAGCGTGTCGAAGCCGGACTTGAGCAGGTCCATCGCCGGCTGCGCCCAGGCGAACACCGCCTGGAACATCACGAACAGGATCAGCGCGAGCACGATCAGCCCGCCGACCGGATGCAACACCACGGCGTCGATCCGCGCGGTCCAGGTATCGGGCCTAGCAGGCAGGCTGACGCAGTCGGCGATGATGCGGTCGGCCTCGCGCTGGGTGGCACGCAGCTCGGAGACGCTGAGCGCGCGCCAGCTGTTCTCGGCGGGCTCGGCCGAGAGCTTGGCCGAGATCTCGTCGGTCAGCGCCAGCAGGTCGGCGGTGCCGCCCTTGCGCACCGCGATCGAGGTGACCACGGGCACGCCGAGCTCCTTGGCGAGCCGTTCGACGTCGACGGTGATGCCGCGGCGGCTCGCGATGTCGAACATGTTGAGCACGAGGACCATCGGCCGTCCGGTGCGCTTCAGCTCCAGCAGCAGGCGGATGGTCAGGCGCAGATTGGTGGAGTCGGCGACGCATAGCACGAGGTCGGGCACGATCTCGCCGGAGGCCTTGCCGAGCACGAAATCACGGGTGATCTCCTCGTCCGGGCTACGGCCGCGCAGCGAATAGGTGCCGGGCAGGTCGACCACGGAGACCTGGCGGCCCAAGGGCGTGACGAAGAAGCCTTCCTTACGCTCGACGGTGACACCCGGATAGTTCGCGACCTTCTGCCGGCTGCCGGTCAGCGCGTTGAACAGCGAGGTCTTGCCGCTGTTGGGCGTGCCGACCAGGGCGAGATGCAGCAGGGGTAATTCCATGGGAGCAGATATCCGGTCGCTGCTTACGCGACGATGATGGCCATGGCTTCGCGACGGCGCACCGCGATCGTGATGTTGTCGACCCGTACGGCGATCGGATCGCGCCCGACCAGCCCCTCGTGCAGGACCTCGACCCGGGCGCCCTCGACGAAGCCGAGCTCGATCAGCCGGCTCTCCAGCTCGATGTCCGAGAGAGCCGAGCCTGCGTCCTTGGCGGAGAGGTGCTGGATGACGCCGGTATAGCCGCGCTGGGCCAGGCCCAGCGGCATCTCGCGGCGCGTATCATGGGTGTCGGTCATGCCCTGTATTTTCAACGCAGGGCATTGAGGTCAAGCGCGCTTGCCCACGGAAGCTGCACCTTAGAGTGATTTTAAAGTGCAGATCACGAAGGCGTGGGGAAAGGAGCCTCGGCCCTACTGCGCCGGGACCTTGTCCGCCTGGATGGCGGCCATGGCGCGGCTCTTGAAGTAGTCGAGCACGAACAGGCGGATCGCCGAGGACAGGTTGCCCTGCTGGCGGGCGCCGTCGATTTCGCCGACGAGCTCGGACAGGGTCATGTTGCGCAGGCCCGAGATCTCCTTCATGCCGTTCCAGAACGCCTCTTCCAGGCTGACGCTGGTCTTGTGGCCGGCGACCACGATCGACCGTTTCACGACGGGCGACTTCATGGCTGCTCCTCGCGATCGATCTGATGCCGGTCCAGATCCGCCTTCGCCTTGTCCGCGCGCGTCTCCTCCGCCGACCGCTCCGCCTTCGTGCGGCCGAACTTCGCCCGGTTGGCGTCCGCCTGCTTCGCCGAGGCTTCCCGCTCGGCGCGCTTCCTGAAACGATTCAGGTTGATGACGTTCCCCATGCCGCGTCTCCATCATCCGATCCTCATCAGGCAGGATGAAACATTCAGAAACAGGGTGGCGCGCTGCGCCCCGTAAGACTTGATCTTCATTCGCTCATCCTCGTCAATCGGCCCTTCGGGCCATCAAACGATGAATTTCGCCCGTCAAGGCATACGGCGGCGTAACACGCCGCTCGGCCATTTCATTGACGGTAATCAAATCCCGCCTCTAAAGCCGCATATTTCTGAGCGCCGAGTGCCCGTATCATTACGGATGACTATCGGAATTCGGAATTTTATCCCGGGCTGGTCATCTTTTCGGGGCGCACCAGGCGGTCGAACTCGTCCGCCGAGACGAAGCCGAGCCGCAGCGCCTCCTCCTTCAGCGTGGTGCCGTTGGCATGCGCCGTCTTGGCCACCTTGGCGGCGTTGTCGTAGCCGATCTTCGGGGCCAGCGCCGTGACCAGCATCAGCGAGCGCTGCATCAGCTCCCTGATGCGCTTTTCGTCGGCGCGGATGCCGCTGACGCAATGCTCGGTGAAGGAGCGCGCCGCATCCGCCATCAGGCGGATCGAGTGCAGCATGTTGTAGGCCAGCACCGGCTTGTAGACGTTGAGCTCGAAATGGCCCTGGCTGCCGGCGACCGTGATGGCGGTGTGATTGCCGAACACCTGGCAGCACACCATGGTCATCGCCTCGCACTGCGTCGGGTTGACCTTGCCCGGCATGATCGAGGAGCCCGGCTCGTTTTCCGGCAGGATCAATTCGCCGAGCCCCGAGCGCGGGCCGGATCCGAGCAGGCGGATGTCGTTGGCGATCTTGAACAGGCCGGTCGCGACGGAATTGATGGCGCCGTGCGCCAATACATAGGCGTCGTTCGAGGCCAGCGCCTCGAATTTGTTGGCGGCGCTGGTGAAGGGGAGCTTCGTAATCCCGGTAACGTGCTTTGCGAAGAGCTTTGCAAAGCGCGGTTTCGAGTTGAGGCCGGTGCCGACGGCTGTGCCGCCCTGCGCCAGCGGATAGAGGTCCTTCACCGCGACCTTCAGTCGCGCGATGCCGCTCTCGACCTGCGCGGCATAGCCGGAGAATTCCTGGCCGAGCGTCAGCGGCGTCGCATCCTGGGTATGGGTGCGGCCGATCTTGACGATCTTGCCGAACTCTTTCTCCTTCTTGCGGAGTGCCCCGAGCAGCTCACCGAGGGCAGGAACGAGGTCGGCGTTGATGCGGCGCGCCGCCGCGATGTGCATCGCGGTCGGGAAGGAGTCGTTTGACGACTGGCTCATGTTGACGTGGTCGTTGGGATGCACCGGCTTCTTGGCGCCGAGCTCGCCGCCGAGCAGCTCGTTGGCGCGGTTGGCGATCACCTCGTTGAGGTTCATGTTGCTCTGGGTGCCCGACCCGGTCTGCCACACAACAAGCGGGAAATGGTCGTCCAGCTTGCCCTCGATCACCTCGCGCGCGGCGCGGATGATGGCATTGGCCCGGCGCTCGTCGAGCAGGCCGAGCTCGAGGTTGGACTGCGCCGCGGCGAGCTTGACGATGCCGAGCGCGTGCACGAGCGCGATCGGCATGCGATCGGTGCCGATGCGGAAATTCTGGCGCGAGCGCTCGGTCTGTGCCCCCCAATAGCGATCGGCGGGGACCTCGATCGGACCGAAGCTGTCGGTCTCGGTGCGGGTTGCGGCGTTGCGTGCGGGGCGGGTCGTCTTGGCCATGAGCATATCCATCCTGTCGCGCGAAACGCCGCGCGGCCTTCCGATATGCTTCTCTATATAGACAGTTTGGGCGAACGCGACGGCCGCGCGCGCACCCTAGATCATTTCTTGCGGAAACGATCGAGCCGCACGACCTCGGCGCCGCCCTGGCTCGGCGGGGTCGGCTCATCCGCGGCTTCCGCGTTCTCGACGGCAGGCGCGGGCACCGACACGGCGGAAGGAGCGGGGGCTGCCGGCAATGTTTCCGGCGCGACCTCGGCAACGTCGGAGGTGTCGAACTGCAGGCCGAACTTCACCGACGGATCGAGGAAGCTCTTGATGGCGCTGAACGGCACCACCAGCCGCTCCGGAATGCCGCCGAAGGACAGGCCGACCTCGAAACGGTCCTCGAGCACGGTCAGGTCCCAGAACTGGTGCTGGAGGATGATCGTCATCTCTTCCGGATATTGCGCAAGCAGCCGCGACGACAGCTTCACGCCCTCGGCCTTCGACACGAAGGTGATGAAGAAATGGTGCTCGCCCGGCAGGCCATGGGCGGCGGCATCGGTCAGCACCTTCCGCAGCACGCCGCGCAGCGCGTCGCGGGCCAGCACATCGTATCGGATATGATCGGTCGCCATGGTGGTCCTGTTGCATCCCCGGAGCCAGACCCCGCCGGCCCGACTCGCCAAGCCGCAATAGTACCGCGCCTGACGGGTCAGCAGGAGTCCCCGCCGGAGAGGAAATCAAAGAGTAAAGTGGAGGCTTCTGTTGCCAGGTGCCTCCGAACCCCGCCTAGCGGAGCTTAACCCGCTAGGACTTTAGAGTGGTCTTTCAAACTGCGTTACGCAGCCTGAGCAACCGGAGCAAAGTTGTCGTTGGCAACTATTGCAGTAGCCCGATAACGGCGGAACAATACCGGGAAAAAGCACGCCCTTTACGCCCTCGTCGATCCTATTTCGCCCCCGCCAAAGCCCGCTCTGGCAACAGCCCAAGGGTGGGCTTTGGTGGAGGCGCCGGGTACCGCCCCCGGGTCCGAATGGTTTATTACGACGACCGTTTATTTCCATAGCCGGCGAACCGGCACCCCCAATATAGGGGGCAAAGGTTTCAAAAAACAGAGGTTTCGAGCGGCGATCGCGCGGTTCCCTTTGGATAGGTTCCGGAAGGTCCGCCTATCACCTTGGCCGCGCCGCTGCGCCCGTTCTAAGCTCCTGACATGCCCCCGGATTCCGTACCGGCCGTTCAAGAGCCGGATATCCCCGTCGCCCACGCCCCGCCGCCCGGCTTGCTGGCGCTGTTCCTGGCCTTCGCCCGGATGTCGCTGGCCGGTTTCGGCGGGGTCTTGGTGTTCGCCCGGCACGCCATCGTCGATCAGCACCGCTGGATGACGGCGGACGAGTTCAACGAGACTTTTGCGCTCTGCCATTTCCTGCCCGGGCCCAACATCGTCAATCTGTCGATGGTGTTCGGCTCGCGGCTGCGCGGGATCGCCGGCGGCATTGCCGCCTTCAGCGGGCTGTTGCTGCCGCCGACACTGATCATGACCGTGCTCGCGATCATCTATGCCCGGTTCGGCGACGTCGAGGTGCTGCGCCGAATCCTCGCCGGGATTTCCTGCTCCGCGGTCGGCCTCCTGATCGCGGTGGTCTTCCGCATGATGACGCCGCTGCTGAAGCGGATGGATGTCGTGGTGCTCCTCCTGATGCTCGGCGTGTTCGTCGCCATCGGCGTGCTCCGCCTGCCGCTCCAGGCGGTGCTGCTGGTCGCGATCCCCGTCAGCATCGGCGTCACATATCTGATGCGGCGGAAGGTAGCAGCATGACCAACGAAAACCCGATCTGGGCGCTGATCTCCACCTTTGGTCTAATGTCGCTGTTTGCGGTCGGCGGCGCCGCGGCGGCGGTGCCGGAGATGCACCGCATCGCGGTCGACGTGCATCACTGGATGACCGAGAAACAGTTCACGGATGCCTTTGCGATCGCGCAGCTCTCGCCAGGTCCGAACGTGCTTATCGTCACGTTAATCGGCTATGCCGTTGCCGGCATTCCCGGGGCCTTGGCGGCGACGCTGGCGATGTGCCTGCCGACCGCGTTGCTTGCCTATTATGTCAGCGGTCTGCTGAGCCGGCCCAGCCAGTCGCGCTGGCCCGGCCTGATCCAGGCTGCACTGGTTCCGCTGTCGATCGGATTGATGGCAGCGAGCGCCCTGATCCTGGCCCAGTCGACCGATCGCACGCTTGTTGCACTGCTTCTGACCGCGATGGTTGCGGTGATCGCGTCGGTCTCGCGCATCAACCCGCTCTGGCTCCTGCTCGCCGGAGGAGCGTTGGGTTTTGCTGGCATTGTGTGATGAAAATCGCTAGGCAGTGATGCGGCCCGGGGATCCCTTTCCAGCCGATTTAGAACAACAGTGCTCGTGACTTACGGGTCGCGGAGGAGACATGCATGGCCGATACGATGGGCCACTCGGCGACAGCCACCCGAAACACCGCGGTGGCGCTCGGCTTTTGTCTGCTGGCGCTTGCGCCGCAGATTTTCGAATTCATCTGGTCGATCGGGACGATCTTCGGCTGGGGTGCGGGACGTGGCCCGGCCACCGTGCTGATCAGCCACGCCACCGCGCTGGTGGCGGGTGCGCCCGCAGCCCTGATCGCAGCGGCCGGCGGTGAGACCAAGAAGGCGTCCTCCGATGTGCTGCTGGCGCTGATCTATTCCTATCCGATCTTCGCGGTGGCGATCGTCACGCTGTTCATGACCATCCGCTCGGCGCAGGACTATGTCGGCGGCGTCATTCTGATGGCGGTCGCCCTGTTTGCGCTGTGGGCTTCGAGCGATTTGCAGGGCATGCGCGGTTTCTCCTTCGGCGCAGGCACCGCGCCGCGGATGTTCGGCGGGCTTCTGGTCGCGCTGTCCGCCGGCATCGCCCTGACCGGCCTTCTGACCGACGGGCCGGGAATGTCCCATTATTCCTGGCGCGGGCCGCTGTTCGTGATGGTTGCGATCCTGTTCTTCGCGCTCTCGATCCGCCCGCTCGGCCTCGTCGTCACGGCCTTCGCAAGCTTCATGATCGCCGCAACCGGGTCGCATGAGACGCGGTGGCTGGAGGCCGCCATCGTCGGCGCCTGCCTGACGCTCGGCTGCGCGATCCTATTCCCCTACGTGCTCGGCCTGCCGATGCCGATGTTTCCGCGTTTCCTGATCCAGTGAGGGCGTGATGGATATTTTTGCCAACCTCGCTCACGGCTTCGCCGTCGCGCTCTCTCCGATCAACCTCCTGATGTGCCTGATCGGTGCCCTCGTCGGCACGCTGGTCGGCGTTCTCCCCGGTATCGGCACCATCGCGACCGTCGCGATGCTGCTGCCGATCACCTTCGGTCTGCCGCCGGTCGGCGCGCTGATCATGCTCGCCGGCATCTATTACGGCGCGCAATATGGCGGCTCGACCACGTCGATCCTGGTCAATATTCCAGGTGAGGCGACATCGGTCGTCACCGCCATCGACGGCCACCAGATGGCCAAGCAGGGCCGTGCCGGCCCGGCGCTGGCGATCGCGGCGATCGGCTCGTTTTTTGCCGGCTGCGTCGCGACCGTCTTGATCGCCGTCCTCGGCGCGCCGCTCACGAAGCTCGCGCTGGCGTTCGGTCCGGCCGAATATTTCTCGCTGATGGTGCTCGGCCTGATCTTCGCGGTCGTGCTGGCCAAGGGCTCGGTGCTGAAGGCGATCGCGATGATCGTGTTCGGCCTCTTGCTCTCGATAGTCGGCTCGGACATCGAGACCGGCGCCTCGCGCATGGCCTTCAACATTCCGGAGCTCGCCGACGGTCTCGGCTTTGCGACGGTGGCGATGGGTGTATTCGGCTTCGCCGAGATCATCCGCAATCTCGACGCCGGCGCCGAGATGAACCGCGACCTCGTGCAGCAGAAGATCACCGGCCTGATGCCGACCAGGAAGGACCTGATCGACTCGACGCCACCGATCCTGCGCGGCACCGTGCTCGGCTCGATCCTCGGCATCCTTCCGGGCGGCGGCGCGGTGATCGCCTCGTTCGCGGCCTACACGCTCGAGAAGAAGCTCGCGAAGGATCCGAAGCGGTTCGGCCGCGGCGCGATCGAGGGCGTGGCGGCGCCGGAAAGCGCCAACAATGCCGCAGCGCAGACCTCCTTCATCCCGCTGCTCACCCTCGGCATCCCGCCGAACGCGGTGATGGCGCTGATGGTCGGCGCGATGACGATCCACGGCATCGTGCCGGGTCCGCAGGTGATGCAGAAGCAGCCGGATCTCGTCTGGGGCATGATCGCCTCGATGTGGATCGGCAACCTGATGCTGATCATCATCAACCTGCCGCTGGTCGGCATCTGGGTCCGCCTGCTGCGTGTGCCTTACCGGCTGATGTTCCCCTCGATCGTGATCTTCTGCGCGATCGGCATCTACTCGGTGAACAACGCCCCGGTCGACGTCATCCTCGCAGGCGTGTTCGGCCTGGTCGGCTACTGGCTGATCAAGCACGATTTCGAGCCGGCGCCGCTGCTGCTCGGCATGGTGCTGGGACCGCTGATGGAAGAGAACCTGCGCCGTGCGCTGCTGATCTCGCGCGGCGACTGGAGCGTGTTCCTGACGCGGCCGCTGTCGGCGGTGCTGCTGGCGATCTCGTTCGGCCTGTTGGTGCTCACGGTGTTGCCGACGCTGCGTGCCAAGCGCGACGAGGTGTTCACCGAGTCCGAGAACTGATCGCGTCCGCGCGGCCCTGCGTCCGCGCTGCGCCCTGCGTCCGCGCGCCGCATTCGGAAGTCGAATCGACGTGTGTGATGTCTTCGTGACATGAAAATGCCGGCCCTTGTGGCCGGCATTTTTGTTTGTGTCCCGGGGAAAACGATATGACCTCTCTTCGCGTGCTTGCTACGGGCGCATGTGCTGCCGCGCTCGCATCGCTGTGCGCCTTTGTCGCACCGGTGAAAGCGCAAAACTATCCGACGCGCAGCATCACCATGATCGTGCCGTTCGCAGCGGGCGGGCCGACCGATGTCATCTCGCGCATCGTTACCGCGCATATGGCTCAGACGCTGGGGCAGAGCATCATCATCGAGAACGTGGTCGGCGCCGGCGGCACCACCGCGACCACGCGCGCCGCACGCGCGGCCAATGACGGCTATACGCTCATCACCGGGCATATGGGCACGCACGCGGCATCCGTGCCGCTCTATCCCAAGCTCGCCTATCATCCCGAAAAGGATTTTGAGCCGATCGCGTTGCTCGCGGGCACGCCGATCCTGATCCTCGCGCGCAAGGACTTTCCGCCGAAGGATCTCAAGGAGTTCGTGACTTACGTGAAGGCGAATGCCGAGAAGGTGAATGCGGCGCATGCCGGCGTCGGCTCGGTCTCGCATGTCTCCTGCGAGCTCCTGCACTCGATCCTCGACGTCAAGCCGGTCGGCGTGCCCTTCAACGGCACGGGTCCGGCGATGAACGCGCTGGTGGCGGGCCAGGTCGACTACATGTGCGACCAGATCGTCAACGCGGTTCCGCAGATCAACGCCGGCACCATCAAGGCCTATGCGATCGCAACGCCCGAGCGCAATCCATCGCTGCCGAACGTGCCGACCACGGCGGAAGCCGGCCTGCCGAACTTCCAGGCCCAGGCCTGGAACGCGATGTTCGCGCCCAAGGGAACGTCGCCCGCGATCATCGCGAGCCTGAACGCGGCCGCCATCAAGGCGCTCGACGACGAGACCGTGAAGAAGCGCCTGCTCGAGCTCGGCAGCGTCATCCCGGCCGCCAAGGACCGGACGCCGGAAGCCCTGGCGACCCTCGTCAAGAACGAGATCGCGAAGTGGAGCCCGGTGCTCAAGCCGGCGACTTAGCCAGCACTTTCAAGCCGATAGGCAAGGGGCGGGATGCAAGTTCCGCCCCTTGTCGTTTGCCCCGGGAACGCTCACCTTTTCCGGGTATAATCTGTGGGAGCAGCGAATCGCCGCTGTCGCAGCGCGGGGGCGGCCGTTAAGTTCGCCGCCTCCCCAAAGGCTCTATCGCACATGCACCAATATCAGGACCTGCTCGAGCGGATTCTTTCAGACGGCGCCGAGAAGACCGACCGGACCGGCACCGGCACGCTGTCGGTGTTCGGCCATCAGATGCGCTTCAACCTGTCGGCCGGCTTCCCGATGCTGACCACCAAGCGGCTGCCGCTGAAGGCGATCGTGCATGAGCTGCTGTGGTTCCTGAAGGGCGACACCAACATCAAATACCTCAAGGACAACGGCGTCACCATCTGGGACGAATGGGCCGATGCCAACGGCGATCTCGGTCCGGTCTATGGCCATCAATGGCGTTCCTGGCCCACGGCCGACGGGCGCAGCATCGACCAGATCGCCAATGTCATCGACATGATCAAGCGGACCCCGGATTCGCGCCGGCTGATCGTCACCGCCTGGAATCCGGCCGACGTCGAGAAGATGGCGTTGCCGCCCTGCCACCTGCTGTTCCAGTTCTATGTCGCCAACGGCAAGCTATCGTGCCAGCTCTATCAGCGCTCGGCCGACGTGTTCCTCGGCGTGCCCTTCAACATCGCCTCCTACGCGCTGCTCACCATGATGATGGCGCAGGTCACGGGCCTGAAGCCCGGCGACTTCGTGCACTCGCTCGGCGACACCCACCTCTATTCCAATCATCTGGAGCAGGCGCGGCTTCAGCTCACGCGCGCGCCGCGCGCGCTGCCGGTGATGCGGATCAATCCTGACGTGAAGGATATCTTCTCCTTCCGCTATGAGGACTTTGAACTCGTCGGCTATGACCCGCATCCGCACATCAAGGCGGAAGTCGCGGTCTGACGCGGATGTCTCTCAACATCCGCCGCGCGCGCGCGGACGAGGCCGGGCTCGTTCTTGCCTTCATCCGCGAGCTTGCCGAATACGAGAAGCTCTCGCACGAGGTCGAAGCAACCGAAGAGATGATTGCTGACGCCCTGTTCGGCAGCGATCCGCGGCTTTACTGCGCGATTGCCGAGTGGAACAGCGAGCCGGTCGGCTTCGCGGTCTGGTTTACGAATTTCTCCACCTTTAGCGGCCGCCACGGCATCTATCTCGAAGATCTCTACGTGCGGCCGTCGCATCGGGGCAGGGGCCTCGGCGAGGCGCTGCTGGTCTATCTCGCCAAGGAATGCGTCGACAATGGCTGGTCGCGCCTGCAATGGGCGGTGCTCGACTGGAATGCGCCGTCGATCGCGTTCTACAAATCGCTCGGCGCGGTGATGATGGACGACTGGACGCTGTGCCGCGTCAGCGGTCCCGCCTTGAGGCGGCTTGCCGGGAGCTCCAACTGATGGAGATCTTCTTCGTCGTCGCGATTGCGGAGAACGGCGTCATCGGCGCGGGCAACGCGATCCCGTGGCGATTGAAATCCGACATGGCGCGCTTCAAGGCGCTCACCATCGGCAAGCCCGTGATCATGGGCCGCAAGACGTTCGAGTCGCTGCGCAGGCCGCTGCCGGGGCGTACCAACATCGTGATCACGCGCGATGCGGATTATCGCGCCGCGGGTGCCATCGTCACGACATCGGCGGCGGCTGCGGGCGACGTCGCGCGCGGCGATGCCCTGCGGCGTTCGGTCGCCGAGATCGTAATCATCGGCGGTGCCGAGATCTATCGGCAATGGCTCGATCGCGCCGATCGCCTCGAAATCACCGAGGTGCATGCGCGCCCCGACGGCGATACCCATTTCGACATCGACAAGGCGGAATGGGGCGAGGTGGCGCGTGTCCGCCATCCGGCCGGCCCTGATGACAGCGCCGACTACTCCTATGTGACATATCGTCGGCGGTCGTCCCATTAACCGCTTTCGCCAATGTTTACATTGACTTTTTCGTGCCCGAGCATAGCTCGGAAGACGGCGAGGGCTGCGTTGTAAGGGACCTGCCGGTCCCCTATAAAGCCGGACCGGACAATGCGGGCCGGGTTAGTTTTAGTCCCGGTCTGCCGAGGAGAGCGTCGAATGCCGTGGAAGAATCAGGGCGGTGGCCCTTGGGGCTCTGGTCCAAAAGGACCATGGGGCACGGGCCCGCAACCGGTCGGGCCGAGGCCGCCGGATCTGGAAGACCTTCTGCGGCGCGGCCAGGACCGTCTCCAGCAGATCATGCCGGGCGGTTATTTCTCCGGCATCGGCATCACGCTGATCATCCTGATCATCGTCGCGTTCTGGCTGCTGTCGGGCTTCTTCCGTGTGCAGTCCGAAGAGCTCGGCGTCGTGCTGCGCTTCGGCAAGCACGTTCGCACCGTGCAGCCGGGCCTGAACTATCATCTGCCCTATCCGATCGAGACCGTGCTGCTGCCGAAGGCATTGCGCGTCAACACCATCTCGATCGGCATGACGCTGATCGACGATCCGGCGCGGCGAGGCCGCTCCATTCGTGACGTGCCGGAAGAGAGCCTGATGCTGACCGGCGACGAGAACATCGTCGACGTCGACTTCACCGTGCTCTGGCGCATCAAGCCGGACGGCGTCGGTGACTTCCTCTTCAACATCCAGAATCCCGAAGGCACCGTGAAGGCGGTCGCCGAGAGCGCGATGCGCGAGGTGATCGGCCGATCGCAGATCCAGCCGATCCTGACCGGCGCGCGCAACGTTACCGAGCAGGGCGTGCAGGAACTGATCCAGAGGACCCTGGACGGTTACGGCTCCGGCATTCTCATCACCCAGGTGCAGATGCAGAAGGTCGACCCGCCGGGCGAGGTCATCGCTGCCTTCCGCGACGTGCAGGCGGCACGCGCCAATCTCGAGCAGCTGCAGAACGAAGCCCAGACCTACGCCAACCAGGTGGTGCCGCAGGCGCGCGGACGCGCGGCGCAGATCCTCCAGGCCGCCGAAGGCTACCGGGAGCAGGCGATCGCCGAGGCCAAGGGCCAGAGCGCGCGCTTCCTGAAGGTTTACGAGGAATACAAGAAGGCGCCCGACGTGACGCGTGAACGGATCTATCTGGAGACCATGGAGCGGGTGCTCGGCGGTGCGGACAAGCTCGTCTATGACGGCGGTCCGGGCGGCCAGGGCGTCGTGCCCTATCTGCCGCTGAACGAATTGACGACCAAGCGGCCGCCGACCAGCGGTCAGCAGTCGGGCGGAGGCAACCGATGAGGTCTCCGGTCACAGGTATCGTCACGCTGCTCGCACTCCTGCTCGTCGTGATCGTCGGCTACATGTCGTTGTTCACGGTGCAGCAGACCGAGCAGACCATCGTGCTGCAGTTTGGCCGGCCCGTCGACGTCGTCACCGCTCCCGGCCTGCACTTCAAGGCGCCGTGGAATTCGGTGATCAACATCGACAAGCGCATTCTCGACCTCGAGAACCCGTCGCAGGAAGCGATCGCGTCCGACCAGAAGCGGCTCGTGGTCGACGCCTTCGCGCGCTACCGCATCAAGGACGCGCTGCGCTTCTACCAGAGCGTCGGCTCGATCCAGGCCGCCAACATCCAGCTCACCACGCTCCTCAACGCGGCGCTGCGCCGCGTGCTCGGTGAGGTCACCTTCATCAACGTGGTCCGCGATGACCGCGAGAAGCTGATGCTGCGCATCCGCGATCAGCTCGATCGCGAGGCCGACGGCTACGGCATCCAGGTGGTCGACGTCCGGATCCGCCGCGCCGATCTGCCGGAGCAGAACAGCCAGGCGGTCTATCTGCGCATGAAGACCGAGCGCGAGCGCGAAGCCGCCGAGTTCCGCGCCCAGGGCGGCCAGAAGGCACAGGAGATCAAGTCGAAGGCCGATCGCGAGGCGACCGTCATTGTCGCGGAAGCCAATTCGCAGGCCGATCAGACCCGCGGTGCCGGCGATGCCGAGCGCAACCGCCTGTTCGCCGAGGCCTATAGCAAGGATGCCGACTTCTTCGCCTTCTACCGGTCAATGACCGCCTATGAGAACGGGCTGAAGTCGAGCGACACCCGCTTCCTGTTGCGGCCGGACTCGGATTTCTTCCGGTATTTCGGTAGCCCGTCCGGCAGGGCGGCGACCGAGACGCCGGCGAAGCCGTAAGCTAGACAAGGGGCGGCAAGTGTGCCGCCCTGCGTCCACACAAGAACAGCATAACGGAAGGTTCCAATCCGATGAGGTCCATTGCGTTCGCCGACTTCCTCATCGGCTTGGGCATCCTGTTCGTGCTGGAAGGCTTGATGTTCGCGGCAAGTCCGAACTGGATGCGCAAGGCCATGAAAAGCGCCATCGCCACGCCGGACAATATCCTGCGGGCGGTCGGGATCGGCTCGGCTGTGGCCGGTCTGATCCTGATCTGGGTTATGCGCCGCCCGATTTGAGCGTCACGACAACGCCAAAGTGAAGGCGAAGGACCGGTTTTCGCCGTATTATCCGGGTCCTGAGGCCCCGTTAAGCTCCGCGCTTGCGCGCTCCCCCCGTTCGAGCGCAGTCTTGGAACCGAATCCTTGGCGCCGAATCCTTTTCTCTGGAGAAACCAATGACCGCTGCCACCATTGCCCCAACCCGCTTGCGCTTAGGGCTGGCCGCGCTCGCCGTCAGTGCATTCAGCGCGTTCGGCACGCCGGCTCATGCGCGAGGACCGGAGGGCATTGCCGACGTCGCCGAGAAGGTGATCGACGCGGTCGTCAACATCTCGACCTCGCAGACCGTCGAGGCCAAGGGCGGCGCCAACACCATGCCGCAACTGCCGCCCGGCTCGCCCTTCGAGGAGTTCTTCGACGACTTCTTCAAGAACCGCAAAGGCCCCGGTGGTGGCAGCAAGGGCGGCGATAATGGCAGCGGGCCGCCGCGCAAGACCAACTCGCTCGGGTCCGGCTTCATCATCGACACGGCAGGCGTCGTCGTCACCAACAACCACGTCATTGCCGACGCCGACGAGATCAACGTCATCCTCAACGACGGCACCAAGATCAAGGCCGATCTGGTCGGCGTCGACAAGAAGACCGACCTTGCCGTGCTCAAGTTCAAGCCGCCGAAGCCGCTGGTCGCGGTGAAGTTCGGCGACAGCGACAAGCTGCGCCTCGGCGATTGGGTGGTCGCGATCGGCAATCCGTTCAGCCTGGGCGGCACGGTGACGGCCGGCATCGTCTCGGCCAAGAACCGCGACATCTCCTCGGGGCCCTATGACAGCTACATCCAGACCGACGCCGCCATCAACCGCGGCAATTCCGGCGGTCCGCTGTTCAACCTCGAAGGCGACGTCATCGGCGTCAACACCCTGATCATCTCGCCGTCCGGCGGCTCGATCGGCATCGGCTTCGCGGTGCCGTCGAAGACGGTCGCGGGTGTCGTCGACCAGCTCCGCCAGTTCGGCGAGCTGCGCCGCGGCTGGCTCGGAGTGCGCATCCAGGGCGTCACCGACGAGATCGCCGAGAGCCTCAACATCAAGCCCGCGCGCGGCGCGCTGGTGGCGGGCGTCGACGACAAGGGCCCGGCCAAGCCCGCCGGCATCGAGCCCGGCGACGTCGTGGTCAAGTTCGACGGCAAGGACGTCAAGGACCCCAAGGACCTCTCTCGCGTCGTCGCCGACACCGCGGTCGGCAAGGAGGTCGACGTCGTCATCATCCGCAAGGGCGAGGAGCAGACCAAGAAGGTCACGCTCGGCCGCTTGCAGGATCCCGACAAGGTGCAGGCCGCGGTGAAGACCGACGAGCCCCCGCCCGAGAAGCTGGTGACGCAGAAAGCGCTCGGCCTCGATCTCGCCGCGCTGAGCAAGGACCTGCGCTCGCGCTACAAGATCAAAGACAGCGTCAAGGGCGTGGTCGTCACCAATGTCGACGCCAATTCGGATGCGGCCGAGAAGCGCCTCTCCGCCGGCGACGTCATCGTCGAAGTCGCGCAGGAGGCCGTCTCCAGCGGCGCCGACATCCAGAAGCGCGTCGACCAGCTCAAGAAGGACGGCAAGAAGTCGGTGTTGTTGCTGGTCTCGAACGGTGACGGCGAATTGCGGTTCGTCGCGCTGAGCGTGCAGTAGTCGCCGCACAGTCTCGTAGGGTGGGCAAAGCGAAGCGTGCCCACCAACTTTCTTCCCTTGCATCAAGAGTGGTGGGCACGGCGCTGACGCGCTTTTGCCCACCCTACGGGTGCTTGGCGTGCAGCTAGAAGCTACGCTTCCACAAACTCGTCGCGCCGGTAGCCCTGCGCATACAGCAGCGCGGTGAGATCACCGTGATCGATCCGTGCCGCCGCAGCCGCGGCGACCGCCGGCTTGGCGTGATACGCAACGCCCAGGCCCGCCGCCTGGATCATCGCGAGGTCATTGGCACCGTCGCCGACCACGACGGAGTCGATGTCGTCGAGGTCGAACGATTCCATCAGATCCACCAGCGTCGCGAGTTTTGCCGCGCGGCCGAGGATCGGCTCCTTGACCTCGCCGGTGAACTTGCCGTCGCGCACGACGAGCTCGTTGGCGCGGTTCTCCTGGAAGCCGATCTTGGCGGCGACCGCGCTGGTGAACAGGGTGAAGCCGCCGGAGACCAGGCAGGTGTAGGCGCCATGTTTACGCATGGTCGCGACCAGCGCGCGGCCGCCTGGGGTCAGCGTGATGCGCTTATCCAGCACCTCGTCGACCACGCTGGCGGGAAGACCCTTCAGCAGCGCGACGCGTTCGCGCAGCGCCGGCTCGAACTCGATCTCGCCGCGCATCGCCCGTTCCGTGATGGCGGCGACATGGGCCTTCATCCCGACGAGATCGGCGAGCTCGTCGATGCATTCCTGGCCGATCATGGTGGAATCCATGTCGGCGAGAAAAAGTTTCTTGCGCCGGAAGCCGACAGGCTGCACCACGATGTCGATGGGCAGGTCGCCGCGCAGCTCGCGGAGCCGCTGCTCGATGGCGTGACGGTCGCCTTCGAGGTTATCCTGCGCGCCGAACGGAATATCGACCGCAACCCCGTCGAACAGCCAGTGCGCCGGTTGCGCCTTCGGCAGCACGGCGCGGGCGCCGTCGACGATGGTAGAGTCGAGCGCGGGATTGTCGGGGTGGCAGATCAGCGTGGCGACGAGGGACATTTGAGGTTTTCGTGAGCGAGGGGCATACGAGCAAGGCCGTGCTTATCGCAGGCCCGACCGCCAGCGGCAAGTCGGCGCTGGCGCTGGAGCTTGCCCTCAGCGCCGGCGGCACCGTCATCAATGCCGATTCCATGCAGGTCTACCGCGACCTCCGCATCATCACGGCACGCCCCACCCATGGCGAGGAGGCGCGCGCGCCGCACCGGCTCTACGGCCATGTCGATGCGGCCGTGAATTTCTCGGCCGGTGCCTGGGTGAGCGATGCAGCCAAGGCGCTCGAAGAGACGCAAGTGGAAGGCCGCCTGCCGATCTTCATCGGCGGCACCGGGCTCTATTTCAAGGCGCTGACGGCGGGCCTCTCCGTGGTGCCTCCGATCCCTGCTGATGTGCGCGAGGACGTGCGCGCCCGGCTGGAGCGGAACGGCGTCGAGGCGCTGCATGCGGAACTCGCGCGCCGCGATCCGCGTGCGGCCGAGCGATTGAACCTGCGCGACCGGACCCGGATCGCGCGCGCGCTCGAAGTGATCGAGGCGACCGGCCGCTCGTTGCTGGATTGGCACCATGAGGGCCAGCCGCCGCTCTTGCCCAGGGACAGTTATCGCGCGGTGTTCCTCGCGCCCGAGCGCGACGAGCTCTATGCCCGCATCGATGCGCGTTTCGACGCGATGCTGGGTGCCGGTGCGCTGAAGGAGGTCGAGCGACTGGCCGCCCGCCAGCTCGATCCGCTGCTCCCGGCGATGAAGGCCCATGGCGTGCCGGCGCTGATCCGGCATCTGCGCGGCGAGCTTAGCCTGGAGGACGCCGCCACGATCGGACGCGCCGACACCCGCCACTATGCGAAGCGGCAATTCACCTGGTTTCGGCATCAGCTCCCCGAATTCGAGTGGGTGAAGCTCGAGGAGGCGAGGGGATGGCTCGCCGCCGCCGTGAACGCGGCCCGGGACGAGAATTAAGAGACGGTCGTCGTTCCGGGGCGCGCGCAGTGCGAGCCCGGAACCCATAACCACAGGCGGTTATGTGGCCGCGGCTGCTGGCTACCGTCTCGTGCCCGATGTTGGCCTGGGGTTATGGATTCCGGGCTCGACGCTTCGCATCGCCCCGGAATGACGAGCGGGACTTGACGCGCTTTTGTGCTCGGGTTCCCGCATTTACCTCTCGCCGAACCCCGGGAACACCGCTACACTCCCTAAATCGCGCGGGAACGGCCGCTTTGCCTTGACATCCAGGCTTTGGCCGTTATGTTTCGCGCAACCTTTGGGAAGCCGGGCACCTGCCATGCGTAACATTATTACCAAACTCCTTATCGCCGTCGTACCCAGGCACACCGCCGGGGGTGGCTAGCTGCCATCCACAAGACAGGCGGTGTGCATGGGCCCTCTTCGGGGCCTTTTTTATTTCCCGAACCCAGAACGAAAGCCGCTGACAACAGCGCATCCGGAGCAAGCCAATGAGCGACAAGAGCCACGATCCGAACCAGATGACCGGCGCCGCGATGATCGTCCGCGCGCTCATCGATCACGGCGTGACCGACATCTTCGGCTATCCCGGCGGCGCGGTGCTTCCGATCTATGACGAGATCTTCCAGCAGAGCGAGGTCCAGCACATCCTGGTCCGCCACGAGCAGGGCGCGGGCCACGCCGCCGAGGGCTATGCGCGCTCGACCGGCAAGCCGGGCGTTGCGCTGGTGACCTCCGGCCCCGGCGCCACCAACATGGTGACGCCGCTGACCGACGCGTTGATGGACTCGATCCCGCTGGTCTGCATCTCCGGCCAGGTGCCGACGCATTTGATCGGCAACGACGCCTTCCAGGAATGCGACACGGTCGGCATCACGCGGCCCTGCACCAAGCACAACTGGCTGGTCCGCGACGTCAACGATCTCGCCAAGGTGCTGCACGAGGCGTTCTATGTCGCCACCTCGGGCCGTCCCGGCCCGGTGCTGGTCGACGTGCCCAAGGACGTGCAGTTCGCGACCGGCACCTATCATCCGCCGCGCAAATCCGACGTGCACCGCTCTTACGCCCCGCGCGTGAAGGGCGATGCGACGCAGATCCGGAAAGCCGTTTCGCTGCTCGCGAATGCCAAGCGTCCGGTGATCTACAGCGGCGGCGGCGTCATCAATTCCGGCCCGGAGGCCACCAAGCTCTTGCGCGAGCTGGTCGAAGTCACGGGCTTCCCGATCACCTCCACGCTGATGGGGCTCGGCGCCTATCCGGCCTCGGGCAAGAACTGGCTCGGCATGCTCGGCATGCACGGCACCTACGAGGCCAACATGACGATGCATGATTGCGACGTCATGCTGTGCGTCGGCGCGCGCTTCGACGACCGCATCACCGGCCGTGTCGATGCGTTCTCGCCCGGCTCGAAGAAGATCCACATCGACATCGATCCGTCCTCGATCAACAAGAACATCCGTGTCGACGTGCCGATCATCGGCGACTGCGGCAACGTGCTCGGCGACATCATCCAGGTGTTCAAGGCGGAGGCGAAGAAGCCGGACATCAAGTCGTGGTGGCAGCAGATCACGCAGTGGCGCGCCCGCAATTCGCTCTATTACAAGAAGAGCAACGACGTCATCCTGCCGCAGCACGCGATCCAGAGCCTGTTCGAGGCCACGCGCGGCAAGGACACCTACATCACGACCGAGGTCGGCCAGCACCAGATGTGGGCGGCGCAGTTCTACGGTTTCGAGGAGCCGCACCGCTGGATGACGTCGGGCGGGCTCGGCACCATGGGCTACGGCCTGCCGGCCGCGGTCGGCGTGCAGGTTGCCCATCCCGATAGCCTCGTCATCGACATCGCGGGCGATGCCTCGGTGCAGATGACGATGCAGGAGATGTCGACGGCAGTTCAGTACGAGCTGCCGATCAAGATCTTCATCCTCAACAACCAGTACATGGGCATGGTGCGGCAGTGGCAGCAGCTGCTGCACGGCAACCGGCTGTCGCATTCCTACTCGGAGGCGCTGCCGGACTTCGTCAAGCTCGCGGAGGCCTATGGCGCCGTCGGCCTGCAGGTGCACAAGCCCGCCGATCTCGAGGGCGCCATCAAGGAGATGATCTCGGTCAAGCGCCCGGTGCTGTTCGACTGCCGTGTCGCGGCTCTCGAAAACTGCTTCCCGATGATCCCCTCCGGCAAGGCGCATAACGAGATGCTGCTGCCCGAGCAGGCCAATGACGAGGCGACGGCGAAGGCGTTCGCCGGCGGCAAGGCGCTGGTGTGAGCGTGATGGTCACAAACTCCGCTGTCATCGCCCGGCTTGACCGGGCGATCCAGTACGCCGCGGCCTCTCGATCAATCTCAGGGGCCTCTGGAATACTGGATCCCCGCCTTCGCGGGGATGACAGCTGCGAGAGACGGTGGATGGAAGGCCTACGATGTTCGACCTGACGGAGCTCGAGCGCGCACATGCGATCGTGGGGCAGGCGGTGCCGGCGACGCCGGCGCGCGGCTGGCCGCTGCTCGCTGAGCGTCTCGGCACCGAGGTCATCGTCAAGCACGAAAACCATACGCCGATCGGCGCCTTCAAGGTGCGCGGCGGGCTGGTCTATCTCGACCGGCTGAAGCGCGAGCGGCCGAACACGCCAGGCATCATCTCGGCGACGCGCGGCAATCACGGCCAGAGTCTCGCATTCGCGGCGAGCCGACACGGCGTGCCCGCGGTGATCTACGTGCCATCAGGCAATTCGGTCGAGAAGAATCGGGCGATGAGGGCGTTCGGCGCCGAGCTGGTCGAGCACGGCGAGGATTTCCAGGCCGCCCGCGAGGAGGCCGAGCGCCGCGCGCAGTTCGCAGGGCTCCACATGGTGCCGTCGTTCCACCCGGACCTCGTGCTGGGCGTTGCGACCTACGCGCTCGAGCTGTTCCGCTCGGCGCCCGATCTCGACATCCTCTATGTGCCGATCGGGCAGGGCTCCGGCATCTGCGGCTGCATCATGGCGCGCGATCTGCTGGGCCTGAAGACCGAGATCGTCGGCGTGCAGTCGACGGAAGCGCCGTCCTATGCGCTGTCATTCGCGGCCGGCACGATCGTGACGACCGAGACGGCCAATACGCTCGCCGACGGCATGGCGACACGTATCCCTGACGAGGATGCGCTGGCGCTGATCCGCAAGGGCGCCTCGCGCATCGTGCAGGTCACCGACGACGAGGTCGCCGCCGCCATTCGCGCCTACTGGACCGACACGCATAATCTCGCCGAAGGCGCCGGCGCAGCCGCGCTCGCCGCGGCGTTGCAAGAAAAGAGCAAGCTGAAGGGCAAGCGCGTCGGTCTCGTGCTGTCCGGCGGCAATATCGATTTCGATCTGTTCAAGCGATGGGTGATCGCATGATGACGCGAGCGCTCGCCAAATACACCGCTGTCATCGTCCGGCTTGACCGGACGATCCAGTACGCCGCGGCTGTCGTGGGAATCTCGACGCCGGTGATTACTGGATGCCCCGCCTTCGCGGGGCATGACGAAGAACCAGGGGGACGACAATGAGCCAGCCTGCATCCGCTTACTTCATCGAGGACCGTCACGATCCCAACGAGACGCACACGCTCGCGGTGCTCGTGCAGAACGAGCCTGGCGTGCTCGCGCGCGTGATCGGCCTGTTCTCGGGGCGCGGCTACAACATCGAGAGCCTCACCGTCTCGGAGACCGAGGCCCAGAAGCACCTGTCGCGCATCACCATCGTCACGACGGGCACGCCGATGGTGATCGAGCAGATCAAGCACCAGCTCGACCGCATGATCCCGGTCTACCGCGTCGTCGACATGACCCAGACCAAGCGCTCGATCGAGCGTGAGCTGGCGATGGTCAAGGTGCGCGGGCAGGGTGAGCATCGGGTCGAGGCGCTGCGGCTCGCGGATGCGTTCCGCGCCCGCGTGATCGACGCCACTACCGAGAGCTTTGTGTTCGAGATCACAGGCAACACGGACAAGATCAATCAGTTTATCGACCTGATGCGCCCGCTCGGCCTTGTCGAGGTGTCGCGCACTGGCGTTGCCGCGATCGGTCGCGGGCCTGAAGGGATGTGAACCATGCTGGCGCGCGACTGGTATTACAACGAGCGGAACCGGATGGGGATCGAGCCCGCTGTGGCCTCGATCTACGACAACCATGACGATGCCGACCTGCGGGCGCGCGCCGCGCTGAAAATGCTCGGGGTGCAGCGCGGCTGGCGCGTCGCCGATATCGGCTGCGGCAACGGCGTGCTTGCCACCGAAGCCGCGCTGATGGGCGCCGAGGTCGACGCCATCGACATCTCGCCGGCGATGCTGGCGCTCGCCGAGATCTACGCCCGCGACCGCAAGGCGCCCGTGCGCACCCAGTCCGCCGGCTTGCTCAGCTTCGCCTACCGGCCGGAATCCTATGACCTCATCGTCAGCGAGTTCACGCTGCACCATCTGCCGGATTTCTGGAAGGCGGTGGCGATGTCGCGGATCTATCGTGCGCTCAAGCCCGGTGGCAGCTTCTATTTGCGCGACATCGTCTACGCCTCGATGCCCGATGCGATCGAGCGCGACGTCGAGCAATGGGCTGACTTCCACATCAAGAACCACGATTTTTCCCGCGGGGGCGTGGTGACGCATATGCGGGACGAGTATTCCACCTTCGGCTGGGTGATGGAGCGGATGCTGACCGATGTCGGCTTCACACTGGTCTCGGCCGATTACCACGCGCCGATGCACGGCACGTATCTGCTGCGGAAACCCAATTCTTCCACGTAAAGGCCGGCGAGCAAGGCTAGACCAGAACAAAAAACAGGGCTGCACGACAAGGCAGAACCGGAAACAACAATGAAGCCGGCCGACATCCTCATCGCCCTCCTGGTGGCGATCATCTGGGGGCTTGCCTTCGTGGCGAGCCGTATCGCGCTCGACGAGTTATCGCCGGAGCTGATGACGGCGATGCGTTTCACCATCGCCGCGGCGCCGTGCCTGTTCATTCCCAAACCGAAGGTCGCCTGGTCGCTGCTGATCGCGATCAGCTTCACGCTGTTCCTCGGCCAATTCCTGTCGCAGGCCTACGGCATCGCCCACGGCGTGCCGGTGGGGCTGACCTCCGTCGTCGTGCAGAGCCAGGCGCTATTCACCATCGGGCTCGCCGCGATCGTCTTCGGCGAGCGCCCGACGCCGCTACAGACGCTCGGCATTGTCATCGCCGCGGCCGGTCTTCTGATGATCTGTGGCACCGTCGGCTATGATTTCAGCGTCGGCGCATTCGCGGTGCTGATGATCTCGCCGGTCAGCTTTGCCGTCGGCAATCTGCTGCTGCGCGGCGCCCGCGGCGCGCCGATGTTCGATCTGTTCGCCTGGCTGTGCCTCGCCTCGGCCGTGCCGCTGTTCGCGCTGGCGCTGATCGCCAACGGGCCGGCGACGACCTGGGCCTCGCTGACGCACATGTCGCTGACGTCGGCCCTTTGCATGCTGATGCTCGGCGCCATCTCGACCAGCATCGCCTATTGGCTGTGGGGCCGCCTCTTGCGCGACTATCCGGCTGCACAAGTGGTGCCGTTCGCACTGCTGGTGCCGTTCGTCGGCTCCGCCGCCTCCAGCATCGTGTTCGGCGAACGGTTCGGCCCGCTGCGCCTCGCCGGCATGCTGACCGTGATCGGCGGCATCGCGGTGATGGTGCTGGCCAGGCGCCCGCAAGCGCTGCAGAAAACCGCGTGAGGTGATGATGACCTATTCGCTGTTCTACGCCTTCCTCGCCTTCATGGCCGTGATGTACTTCACGCCCGGGCCGAACAACATCATGCTGCTGTCGTCGGGCCTCACCTACGGCTTCCGCCGCACCATCCCGCACATCGTCGGCATCGTTCTCGGCTTTGCTTTCATGGTCGCCACCGTCGGCCTTGGGCTTGGCACCGTCTTCCTGGCCTATCCGATCCTCCAGACCATCCTGAAATATGCCGGCGCCGCCTACCTGATCTACCTCGCCGTCGTGATCGCCATGTCGGGTCCGGCCAAGCCGGGCGAGGAGGATGGTCGCGGCCCGATGACCTTCTGGGGCGCGGCCATGTTCCAGTGGATCAACGCCAAGGGCTGGGTGATCGTGATCGGCACCATCACCGCCTATGCGGCGATCGCCCAATTCCCCCTCAACATCGCGATCCAGACCCTGATCAGCCTGCTGGTCGGCACCGTCTCGACCGTGGTCTGGGCCTTGTTCGGCACTGCCCTGCGGCCCGTCCTGACCTCCGAGCGGCTGGTCCGCGCCTTCAATATCCTGATGGCAATCCTGCTGCTCGCCTCCCTCTACCCCGTTTTCATGGATGCATGATGTCGCGGATTTCCATGCAGAAACGGGTTTCCCTAAGGGGCCGAAATGCTCTAGACAGCCCCCGAAATCCGCAAATTTCACCCTTCGGACACTGACCATCGGCCGATTTCGGCCCGCAACGAGGAAACGACTATGCGTGTTTATTACGATCGCGACGCCGACCTGAACCTGATCAAGGGCAAGAAGGTCGCCATCGTCGGCTATGGCAGCCAGGGCCATGCCCATGCGCTCAACCTGAAGGACTCCGGCGTCAAGGAAGTCGCCATTGCGCTGCGCAAGGACTCGGGCTCGGTCAAGAAGGCGGAAGCCGCCGGCTTCAAGGTGATGGAAGTCGCCGAGGCCGCCAAATGGGCCGACCTCGTCATGATGCTGACCCCGGACGAGCTCCAGGGCGACATCTATCGTGACCACCTGCACGACAACATGAAGAAGGGCGCCGCCCTGGTGTTCGCGCACGGCCTCAACGTCCACTTCAACCTGCTCGACCCGCGCGCCGACCTCGACGTGCTGATGATCGCGCCGAAGGGCCCCGGCCACACCGTGCGCTCGGAGTATCAGCGCGGCGGCGGCGTGCCCTGCCTGATCGCGATCGCCAAGGACGTCTCGGGCAACGCCCATGACCTCGGCCTGTCCTACGCCTCCGCCGTCGGCGGCGGCCGCGCTGGCATCATCGAGACCACCTTCAAGGAAGAGTGCGAGACCGACCTGTTCGGCGAGCAGGTGGTTCTGTGCGGCGGTCTGGTCGAGCTGATCAAGGGCGGCTACGAGACCCTGGTCGAGGCCGGCTACGCCCCGGAGATGGCCTATTTCGAGTGCCTGCACGAAGTGAAGCTGATCGTCGACCTGATCTATGAAGGCGGCATCGCCAACATGAACTACTCGATCTCCAACACCGCCGAGTACGGCGAGTACGTCACCGGTCCGCGCATCATCACCGACGAGACCAAGAAGGAGATGCGGAAGGTTCTGGCGGACATCCAGGGCGGCAAGTTCGCCCGCGACTGGATGCTCGAGAACAAGGTCAACCAGACCTCGTTCAAGGCGACCCGCGCCAAGCTCGCCGCGCACCCGATCGAGGAAGTCGGCGCCAAGCTGCGCGACATGATGCCCTGGATCAAGAAGGGCGCGCTGGTCGACAAGTCGAAGAACTGAGCCGTCGTCGAGACGCGGCGCATCGCTTACGCCGCGTCGGACACGAGAGCGAAAACACAAGCTTCGCTCGCCAAACCAAATCTTAAACCTTCGCCACTACCTTGGAGCGAGATCGCAAATGGCGGTCTCGCTCTTCCATCTCGCGCGAAGCATTGCTGCTTCATTCAAATTCTTCGCGAGTTGAATTGCTCTCCGAGCAGCAAGAACTGACGCTTAAACCACATTCTTGATCTCGCGTCGCTTCTCAGAATTTCTTGGGACGTCCGCGATCGCCAAAAGCTCAGTGTCTTCAGAGTCAAAGATTCGGCTCTTCATTCACTGTCTCATCGCGCGCTTCGTCTCGCTGTGCGCCGTTCGCGTGCCACTTCATCCTAAGATTCCGCATCCGCTGCACCTTCTTGCGGCGCCTCGCTTGCGTGGAAAGCGCCGTCGCTGCGCGGCCTGAGACCCCCCGTCCATTGCGCTCGTGCGCCCTTCTCCTGCATGATCCCGGGAACTAGAGGGGGAGGGGACCATGCGATCCGTCGTCATCACCGGCGTGTCTACCGGCATCGGCTGGGCCGTTGCGAAATTCCTGATCGGCCGCGGCTATCGCGTTTTCGGCAGCGTTCGCAAGCAGGCCGATGCCGAGCGGCTCCAGGGTGAGTTCGGCCCAAACTTCACGGCGCTTCTGTTCGACGTCACCGACGAGGCAGCAGTCCTCGCTGCTGCGCGAAGAGTTCGCGAGGCGCTCGGCGGCGAGACCCTGGCCGGCCTCGTCAACAATGCCGGCGTCGCGGTCGCCGGCCCCGTGCTCGAATTGTCGGCGGATGATTTCCGCCGTCAGATGGACGTCAACGTCATCGGCCCCGTGATCGCGACGCAGGCTTTCGGGCCGCTGCTCGGCGCCGACCCGTCGCTGAAGGGACCAAAGGGGCGGATCGTAATGATCAGCTCGGTCGCCGGCAGGAACGGCAATCCGTTGTCGGCGCCTTACTGTACCTCCAAGCATGCCATCGAGGGATTGTCGGAAAGCCTCCGCCGCGAGCTGATGCTGTTCGGCATCGACGTCATCATCGTCGCCCCCGGTGCGGTCAAGACGCCGATCTGGAGCAAGGCGGAAGAGATCGATCTGTCCGTCTACCAGAACTCGCCCTATCTGCCGGCGCTGAACAAGGTCATGGCGTTCATGATGGAGCTCGGCGCTAAGGGTCTGCCGGCCGAGCGCATCGCCGAAATCGTGTTCGAGGCGCTGACCGCGGCAAGCCCCAAGGTGCGCTACCAGATCACGCCGGACCCGCTGCGCCATCTGATCGGCGCCGTGCTGCCGAAACGGACGCTCGATCGCATCATCGCCAAGCGGCTCGGGTTGCTGCCGCAGTGAGGCAGGCTCGTCAGCCCGCCGCCACGGTTTGCCCGCGCGGGCGCGCGGCCATTGCGATCAGCCGCAGCGCCATCACGACGAGCAGCGGAACGAGGAACGCGGCATAGAGCGGCATCGCCGGCACGCGCTTGCCGAACGACACCATGAACTGGAACCAGAGGTAATAGCCGCCGGCAAGGTGCAGCGCGCGCCAGGCGCGCGGCCCGATCAGCGCCGCGGTGCGGTCGAACGAGGTCGCGCTCATCGCGATGATGAAGCCATAGCCGATGCCGCCGAAGATGAAGGAGGCGGCTGAGGTGGCCTCGGCAAAGCCGGCCGGATCCATGCTGGCAAAGGCGACGATCGCGACCGCGTGGATGGCGTGAGAGGCGGCGAAGCTGAGGCCCAGATAACGGCGGTTGCGGCGCTGCCATCGCGTCCAGCCGTTGGGCCACAGCCGGGCCAAAGCCGCGGCGCTGAACGCGAGGCAGAACAGCAGCAGCGAGCTGCGCGCCGTGAAACGGATCACCATGCGCACGCCCTCGACCTCGAACTGCCGCATCGAGGCGATCCACAGGCTGAGCGCGATCAGACTCAGGGTGAATACGACGAGCAGCCGCCAGCCTTCGAACCAGCCTTGACGTCGTGACATGGCAATCTCCTCCGTTATGTAACCATCGATTACATTTCGCTGCCGCGAAGCCGTCAACGGTGTAATCGCTGCTTACATTCCCGTTCAGGTGATGCTAAAGCGCGATGAGATCAGGATGATTCGTCATCGCGCTTTAGGTTATTGTTTGAGCATGACCTTTTCGGAAAACCGCTGCGCACTTTTCCGGATCATGCTCTAGGAAGCGCCATGCCCGCCCGACAGCCGTCCAAACCGCGTGCCCGCCGCAACAGCGCTGAAGCCCGGCCCTATCATCACGGCGACCTCCGCCGCGTACTGATCGATGCCGCGTTGCAACTGGCAGAAGAGGGGGCCGAGGTCTCGGTGCGCGAGGCTGCGCGCCGTGCCGCGGTGTCGCCGGGGGCGCCATTCCGGCACTTCCCGAACCGCGATGCCCTCATGGCGGCGGTGGCCGAGGAGGCGCAGCGGCGCTTTCGCGCCGAGATCGAGGTGGCGCTGGGCGAGGCGCCGGCCGCCGATCCGCTCGGCCGCTTCCGCGCCT
Organism: Bradyrhizobium sp. CB2312; assembly: GCF_029714425.1. Taxonomy (NCBI): domain Bacteria; kingdom Pseudomonadati; phylum Pseudomonadota; class Alphaproteobacteria; order Hyphomicrobiales; family Nitrobacteraceae; genus Bradyrhizobium; species Bradyrhizobium sp. CB2312. Next base: position 2,475,164 of record NZ_CP121668.1, read on the forward strand.
TCGGCCTTGCCTATCTGCGCTGGGCGATGCGCAACCCCGCGCATTTCGAGATCATCTCCACCGGGCGCTATTTCGCCCATGGCAGCTCCAAGGAGCTGACCCGCGACAATGCCGAGCTGATCGCGCTGACCGAGCAGATGCTGGCTGACGCCGCTAGCCAAGGCCTCCTGCGGTCGGCCGACCTCAAGCGCATCCAGATCGCCGGCCGCGCCCTGGTCTATGGCTTCGCCCGCATGAATCTGGACGGCCACTTTCCGCGCTGGGGCGTGGCGGCGGGCGAGGTCGACCGGATGGCGGAAGCGGTGATCGACCTGTTCATCGCCGGGATCGCGAAGGCCTAGCCATCCGACCCTCATGGTGGAGGAGGCGCGCGGGCTCCTCAGGGTGAGGGCGGTGTTGAATGAGATGCGCCGAAGCGTGCGGCACATTCGCGCGTTGCTAACATTAAGCGAAGGTCGGACGCCGGATCGCGTTGCCTGCCCGTGACGGTTCCGTTACAGTTTTGTGACACGGTGCAGGCTTCCGGCTGCGCCGGACGCCGCAGCCGTTGGGGCCGGCTCGACGGCTTGGCATCACCGCACCGGACCAGAAGTTGCGTGTCGTCGATGGCGTCCGCGCCCAATCCAGGTCCTTCTGCCGCCACCGCCGTGCTGGCGAGCGTCGCCGCGCTCGGCATCTGGCGGCTGCTCGCGGTCGCGGTGCCGCATCTCGCCGCGCTGGCGCTGATGTACGAGACCGAGACCGATTTCGGCTCGCGTCTCTCCTTCGCGCTGGCCTGGGGCATCCTCAACTTCTTCTGGATCACGCTGCTGCGGCGGCCGGCGCTGTCGGGCGCGCTGTCGCTGACCATGGTCGTCGTGCTGGTGCTACTGTCGCGCCTCAAGCACGACGTGGTGCAGATGACGGTCAACTTCATCGACCTGATGATGATCGACCGCGACACCGTCGCGTTCCTGTTCACGATCTTCCCGAACCTGCGCTGGTCGGTGATCGGGGCCGGCCTCGTCACGCTGCCGCTGATGTACGCGCTGTGGTGGCTCGATCCGTTCCGGATCCGGCGCCTGCCCGCGCTCGCCTGCAAGCTCGCCTGTCTTGCCGCGCTGGTCGGCTATTCGCTCTATCATCCTGATGAGGCCTGGCGCGGCTATTACGACGACGGCTATCTCTCGAAGTTCTTCCGCTCCGGCGTCGCCGCGGTCTCCGATTTCGCGCAATACGGCTTCATGGAGTCGGCGGCCTCGACCAATGAGCGGCTCAACATGCCGCTGGTCGATGCCTGCCATCCCGCCGGCCGCCGGCCGAACATCATCATGATCCATGATGAATCGAGCTTCGACATCCGCGCCGCTGATGGCATCAAGGTGCCGGTAGGTTATGGCAGCCATTTCAAGTCCTGGGACGGCAGGCAGCGCACCTTCCTAGCGGAAAGCAATGGCGGGCCGAGCTGGTTCACCGAATACAACGTGCTCGCGGGACTCTCCTCGCGTTCGTTCGGCCGCTTCGCCTATTTCGTGACGCGCATCGCCTCGAACCGCGTCGAGCGCGGCCTGCCGCTGGCGCTGCGCCGCTGCGGCTACGATACGATGTCGCTCTATCCCGCCCATGGCGGCTTCATGGGCGCGCGCAGCTTTCAGCTGACGACCGGCGTCGAGCGCTTCCTCGACGCGAAGGACCTCGGCGCCAGGGATGTCGAGCCCGACAGCTTCTTCTATGACAAGGCGCTGCAGCTGATGGGCCAGCAGCCGCCGAACAAGCCGCTGTTCACCTTCATCTATCTCGGCGCCAATCATTTCCCCTGGGAGACGCGCTACCGTCCGGACCTGCTGCCGAGCTGGCGTGCGCCGGGCAATGTGCCGTCCATCGACGAATATCTGCGCCGCCAGGCGATGAGCGCCGAGCAGTACAAGGCGTTCGTCGCGGGGCTGAAGAAGAACTTTCCGGGCGAGCCGTTCCTGATCGTGCGCTATGGCGATCATCAGCCGGAATTCGCGCCGAACCTGCTCGAGCCCGGGCTCGACGAGGGCGCGATCGGCAAGAAGCTCGACGCCTACGATCCGCGCCTCTACGCGACTTATTACGCGATCGATGCCGTCAATTTCGCGCCGGTCAAAACCGAGGCCGTGATGGACACGGTCGACGGCCCCTATCTGCCGCTGGTGATCCAGGAGGCCGCCGGCATCCCGCTCGATCCGTCCTTCGCCGAACAGAAGCAGATCATGCTCCGCTGCAAGGGCATCTTCTACGGCTGCAAGGACGGCGCTGAGGCGCGGCGGTTGAATCGGCTGCTGATCAATGCCGGGATGATCCGGGGGCTGTGAGGACCGGCATCCAGAATCGTAGAGATCGTAGGGTGGGCAAAGCGACTTGTCCGCCGTAGCTCGGAGAGCGAAGGCGGAAGCGTGCCCACCATTCCGTTGTGGTGGGCACGGCGCTTACGCGCCTTTGCCCACCCTACGAAATGCTAGCTTAACGTTCACCCACCTTCCCCCACAGCCACTTCGCCACCGCATCCGGCGATGAATTCGCATCATTGCCGCTGGCGCGCAGGTTTGCCTCGCGCATGGTGGCGATGTCGATCTTGCCGAGCAACGGCTTGAGCGCGGCCTGCAATTTCTCATCGCCGGCGCGCTTTGGCGCCAGCAGCAGGATCGCGTCGTAAGGCGGGATCGCGTGCCGGGGATCGTCGAGCACGACAAGATCGTATTTCGCGATCAGCCCGTCGCTGGTGTAGCCGGCGATCACGTCGACCTCGCCGCTGGCGACCGCCGCATACATGAAGTCCGGCTGCATCTGGCGCTGGGCGCGGAACGAGAGGCCATAGGCCTTTTGCAGGGCGGCCCATTCGGGCCGTGAGAAGAACTCGTAGTCGCCGGCCATCGACATCGCCGGCGCGTGTGCGGCGAGATCGGCGATGCTGCGGATGTGAAGCGCCTCGGCGCGCTTCCTCGGCATCACCAGCGCATAGGCATTCTCGAAGCCGAGCTCGCCGAGCAGGGTGATGTTGTGCTTGGCGAGCGCCGTCTTCAGGTCAGCCAGCAGTTCCGCGCGGGGCTTGATGTCGGTGCGGTGCAGCTGATTGGCCCAGAGCGTCCCGGAATAGTCGACATAGAGGTCGATGTCGCCGGCCTTCAGCGCCTCGAAGATTACGCTGGAGCCGAGGCCCGACCGCGCAGTGGCGGAGAGACCTGCCGCCTGGAGGCGGTCGCGGAGCAGGGCCGACAGCACATATTGCTCGGCAAAGGTCTTGGCGCCGACGACATAGTTTTGCGGCGAGCGCGCCATCGTCGGCACCAGCGTCGTGGCGACCAGCGCCGCAATTCCAATACCGCCGAGCGCGGTGCGCACGCGGCGGCGCCGGCGCAAGCCGCTTTCGATCAGGCCGAGCAGCTGATCGACGGCGAGCGCCAGCAGTGCCGAGGCAAGGCAGCCGAACAGCACGAACACCCAGTTTTGGGTCTGAAGCCCGGCAAAGATGAAATTGCCGAGGCTGGTCTGCCCGATCGGTGTCGAGAGCGTCGCGGTGCCGATCACCCACACCGCGGCGGTGCGGATGCCCGCCATCATCACCGGCAGTGCCAGCGGCAGTTCGACCATGACGAGCGACTGCCGCGCGGTCATGCCGACACCCTTGGCAGCCTCGATCAGCGCCGGATCGATACCGTTGAGGCCGGTGATGCCGTTGCGCAGCACCGGCAGCATCGAATAGAGCGCCAGCGCCAGCATCGCCGGCAGGAAGCCGAACGCGGAGAAGGAGACGCCGAACCAGGAGAGCGTGACCGAGGCAGCTAGCAGCAGCAGCGGATAGAACAGTGCAAGCAGCGCCAGCCCCGGTACCGTCTGCACGACGCTGGCGAGCGCGAGCAGGACCGCGCGCGGCGCCGGGCTGTTGCGCGTGAGAATCGCCAGCGGCAGACTGACCGCGAGACCGAGCGCCAGCGCGGCGAGGCTCACCCGCACATGGTTGCCGAGATAGTCGGGCAAATGCGCCAGCGCCTCGCCCCAGCGCGGATCATTGAGGAGGCTCATGCCGCACCGCTCTGCGGCAGCAGCGCGTTCAGCCGCTCGACCTGGCGCCGCGGCGTGCGCAGCAGCTCCAGCACATAGGCGTCGCTGCTCTTGGACAGCTCCGCCGGTGTGCCCTGCGCCAGCAGCTTGCCGCCGCGCATCACCGCGATGCGGTCGGCCAGCAGGATGGCCTCGGTCATGTCGTGCGTGATCATGACGGTGGTCAGGCCGAGCTTCTTGTGCAGCGCGCGATAGTCGTCACCGAGCGCATCGCGGGTGAGGGGATCGAGCGCGCCGAACGGCTCGTCCATCAACACGATGCGCGGGCGCGCCGCCAGCGCCCGCGCCACTCCGACGCGCTGCCGCTGACCGCCCGAGAGCGCTTCGGGGAGGCGGTCGCGATGGGCGCTGCGGTCGAGCTGCACGAGCTCGAGCAGCTCGTCGACCCGCACCGCGATATCCGCCGCTGGCGCGCCCAGCAATCTTGGCGTGATCCCGATATTGTCGGCGACGCTCAAATGCGGGAATAGCCCGCCGCTCTGGAAGACATAGCCGATCCGTCGCCGCAGTGCGACCGGATCGACGTTTAGCACGTCCTCGCCTTCGACCGTGATGGTGCCGGCATCGGCCTCGATCAGCCGGTTGGCGAGCCGCAGCAACGTGGTCTTGCCCGAGCCCGAGCCGCCGACGATGGCCACGAACTCGCCCTCGTCAATGTCGAGCGAGACGTCATCCACGGCCTTGAGCAGGCCAAAGCTCTTGGTGACGTGGGCGTAGCTGATGGCCAGCTTGGAAGGCATTCGACGCGGCTCGCTCTTCCTTACCCTCCCCTGGAGGGGGAGGGTCGCTCGCGCGCAGCGCGGGCGGGGTGGGGTGATCTCTCAACGCGGGCGGTGTTGGACGTGGAGGGACCGTCACCCCACCCCGGTCCGCATTCCGCTTCGCTTCATGCGCACCGACCCCCCTCCAGGGGAGGGTAAGAGCACGGCAAGAGCCCATGCGTAGCACGCTTGGCGGCTTGATTGAACTTGGCGGCGCGAGCGGCTAAGGCATCGGATCAAGTTGGAGGGAACACATGACAACGCCCACGGCAGTGGCGCTGGAAGATGCCAAGGTTGCGTTCCGGCTCGGGGACGGGCGGGTCTATACGGCGGTGGAGAAGGCGCATCTTACGGTGGCACAGGGCGAGTTCGTTGCCATCGTCGGCCCGACCGGCTGCGGGAAATCGACGCTGCTCAACGTCGCGGCCGGTCTGCTCAAGCCTGCCGCCGGCAACGTCAAGATTTTCGACCGGCCGCTGGCAGGGCTGAACCGGGATGCCGGCTACCTGTTCCAGGCCGATGCGCTGTTCCCCTGGAAGACCGCGCTCGACAATGTCGCGATTGGGCTCGAGATCAAAGGCACGCCGCGTGCCGAGGCGCTGCCGCGGGCGCAGAAATGGCTGACCTCGGTTGGTCTTGGCGCCTTCGCCGGCCGCTATCCGCACATGCTCTCCGGCGGCCAGCGCAAGCGCGTGGCACTGGCCCAGGTGCTGATCCGCGATCCAAAGATCCTGCTGATGGACGAGCCGTTCGGGCCGCTCGATGCGCAGACCCGCCAGGTGATGGGCAATCTGCTGCTCGACCTCTGGAACGCCGACCGCAAGGCCGTGCTGTTCGTCACCCATGATCTCGAAGAGGCGATCGCGCTCGCCGATCGCGTGGTGATCATGTCGGCCGGGCCGTCCTCGCGGATCATCGGCGACTGGCGCGTGAGCCTGCCGCGCCCGCGTGATATCTTCGAGGTGCGGCTCGACAAGGAGTTCCACGCCCTCCATCGCGAGATCTGGAGCGTGCTGAAGGACGAGGTGATGAAGGGTTACGCGCAATCCACTCACGCGGCGGAGGCGGTCTGATGTCGCGCCCGACGCTGTTTGCGCTGCAAGTCCTGGTCGCGGTCGTCTGCATCGTGCTGTGGCAGGTGCTGTCGACCGTTCCCGTGTTCGGCAAGATCCTGCTGCCGCCGTTCTTCTTCTCCAACCCGTTCGACGTCTTCAGCCAGATCGTGAAATGGTTCGCCTCCGGCGTGATATGGAAGCATCTCGGCATCACGCTCGCCGAGTCCATCCTCGCCTTCGTGATCGGATCGCTCGGTGGCGTTCTTGTCGGCTTCTGGTTCGCGCGCCAGCCGATCGTCGCCGCGGTGTTCGATCCCTACGTGAAGATGGTCAACGCGTTGCCGCGCGTCGTGCTCGCGCCGATCTTCGCGCTGTGGCTCGGCCTCGGCATCTGGTCCAAGGTCGCGCTCGGCGTGACGCTGGTGTTCTTCATCGTCTTCTTCAACGTCTATCAGGGCGTCAAGGAGGTCAGCCGCACCGTCCTCGATAACGGCCGCATGCTCGGCATGAGCGAGCGGCAGCTGATGCAGCACGTCTATTGGCCCTCGGCACTGTCCTGGATGTTCTCCTCGCTGCACACCTCGGTCGGCTTCGCCGTGGTCGGCGCTGTCGTCGGCGAATATCTGGGATCGGCGGCGGGGCTCGGCTATCTCATCCAGCAGGCCGAGGGCGTGTTCGACGTCGCCGGCGTCTTCGCCGGCATGTTCGTGCTGTCGGTCTTCGTCATCCTGATCGATTTCGGGGTGACGCTGGTTGAGCGCAGGCTGCTGGTGTGGCGGCCGACGGTGGACGGGCGCGGCTGAACCGCCTCGTTTGGCCGCTGACATTTATGTGATTGGCCGGCCGGAATAGAACGCGCGCCCACGCGTCAAACCCCCATGCAACCACCCGCATGGGAGTTTTCGATGCCATCCTCACAGTTTCGCCGCGCCTTAGCAACGCTCGCAGGCAGATGTCGATGGCCCCGGCCGGGCCTCGGCACGGCGTTGCTTGCCGCGCGCATTTTGGTCGCATTCGCGATGCCTCCGCTCGCGTTCGCGCATGAAGCCCATCCAGCCGCCCCGCCGGCCGCGCAAAGTGCGGAAGAACGGGCGTTCCTGGAAGAAAACGAAGCCGCCATGACCAAGATGATGAACGACATGGCGGTCAAGCCGACCGGTGATGTCGACCGCGACTTCGTCGCGATGATGAACCCGCATCATCAGGGCGCGATCGACATGGCGGTGATCGAACTGCGCTACGGCAAGAACGAGCAGTTGCGGCGCATCGCCCAGGAAATCATCGTCGACCAGATGCAGGAGATCGCGGCCATGAAGCTCGCCATTGGCGAGCCTGCCACGGACACCACACCTGCTCCGACCCAGTCGGCACCCGTTCCCGTCGCTGCCGGCCATCATCATCCGGGCATGCAGATGGACATGTCCAATGGAATGAAGAAGTAGGAGCCGCAGATGTCCATGTCACGAAGCAATATGATGAAGAGCATCTTCCTGGCCGCCACCATGCTCGCCACGGACTCTGCCGCATGGGCAGGGCAGGCGCCCGGCGCACTGTCCGCCCCCGATATTCCGGTCAGCCACCACGACCGCGTCTACGCCGCGGAACAGTTCTCGAACACCGTCTCAGTCACCGACCCCGTCGACAACAAGCTGCTTGGCGTGATCCGGCTGGGCGACCCGCAGCCCGGCAGTTTCAGCCCGCTCTACAAGGGGCAGGTGCTGGTGCACGGCATGGGCTTCTCGCCCGATCACAAGACGCTCGCCGTCGTGTCGATCGGCTCGAATTCGGTGACGTTCATCGACACCGCGACCAACGGGGTCAAGCACATCACCTATGTCGGACGATCGCCGCACGAGGCGTTCTTCACCCCCGACGGCAAGGAGGTCTGGGTCACCGTGCGCGGCGAGAACTATATCTCCGTCATCGACCCCGTCAGCTTCAAGGAGAAGACCCGCATCACGACGCCGAACGGGCCGGGCATGCAGATCTTCTCACCAGACGGCAAGTACGGCTACATCTGCTCGTCGTTCAATCCCGAGACCGACGTCGTCGCGGTGGCCGAGCACAAGATCATCGCCAAGGTGAAGCAGGAAAGCCCGTTCTGCCCGAACATCGCGGCGACGCCGGATGGAAGCCAGGTCTGGTTCACGCTGAAGGACGTCGGCCGTACGCAGGTGTTCAATGCCAAGCCCCCGTTCAACGCGATCAAGACGATCGACACCGGTCCGATCACCAATCACGTCAACTTCGCGCATACCGCCAAGGGAACGTTCGCCTATGTCACCATCGGCGGCCTGAACGAAGTGAAGGTGTTCCGCACCGACGACTTCTCGCTTGTCGCCACGATCCCGGTTGGCAATCTGCCGCACGGTGTCTGGCCGTCCGGCGACGGCACCAGGATCTATGTGGGACTTGAGAACGCCGATGCGCTGGTGGCCATCGACACGGCGACCAACACGGTGGTCGGGAACGTTCCGATCGGCCAGGCGCCGCAGGCGATCGCGTATGTTCCAAATGCTGCGCCCAACCCCGATGACCGCGAGAATCTTCAGGCACTCGGCGTTGCCGGCCAGGTGGCTCACCTGTCGCTCGCCTCGAAAGATGGTACAAAGGACGGCAAGGCGCCGACCAGCGTGTCGCTGTTCGACCAAGGCCTGATTCAGATCTTGCAGGCGTCGGTGACGGGACTGCAGCCCAAGCAGAAATATGTGCTCGCGCTGGCGGAGCATGGCGACGGAAGTGGACCGTTGCAGCCGCTGGCGGCGTTCATGACCAATCCGGCCGGATCCGCTATCGTCAATGCGGCCGGCCCGATCCGACAGATCGTCGATCAGTCTGCCGCAGCCGCAAAGCGCTACCTGGTGATTGCTGCGGGCGATGCGGCCGCGCCCGGCGAGGCCGTTCAGATCGAGGTGCAATGACCTCGGCCAAAGCAGCAACGAAGAGGTGACGGAGCGCGTCATGAAGGACATGCTGGTTCAGGTCGAACCGCTGATCCCTGCGCTTCGTCGCTATGCGCGTGCGCTCGTGCGCGAGCGCGCGGCGGCTGACGATCTGGTCCAGGATTGCCTGGAGCGTGCCGTCAGCCGCTGGCATCAACGGCGCGACGGCAGCGTGCGTGCCTGGCTGTTCACCATCCTCCACAATCTGGCGGTCAGCCAATTTCGCCAGGCCACAGCACGAGGCAGGCATATGCCGATCGACGATGCAGGCGAGCAGGAGCTCGTCAGTGCGGCGGCGCAGGAGCAGAGGCTGATCTATCAGGATGTCCTGAGCAAGCTTGCAAAGCTCCCGGACGAGCAGCGGGCCGTGCTGTTGCTCGTCGCGGTCGAAGATCTCTCCTATGCGGCCGCTGCGGCAGTTCTCAACGTCCCGGTCGGTACGGTAATGTCACGCCTGTCGCGCGCGCGGGAGAGGCTGCAGCAGGAGATGGATGGCGTTGCACCGGGGAATGTCGTGGCATTGCGGAGCTTGAAATGAACCAGCGGCCGATCACGGAAGACGATCTGCACGCCTATGTGGACCAGGTGCTCGAGCCCGAGCGTCGCGCGGAGGTCGTATCCTATCTCGATGATCATCCGGATGTCGCCAGTCGCGTTGCCGCCTTCGCCACCCAGCGCGAGCAGTTGCGTGGCGCGCTGGCGTCGATCGCCGACGAGCCGCTGCCGGCGGAGTTGAACCTGTCGCACATCATCGAGGGCCGGAAGCGGCGTCCGCTCCGGCTATGGGGCGCGATCGCGGCGATGTTGCTGCTCGGCATCGGCGGTCTCGGCGGATGGACCATGCGCAGCGTGTTGCAGGATGGTTCGAGCGGACTGTCCGCATTGGCGCAGGAGGCAGCCTATACTTATGGCGTTTACGCACCGGATCGCGTACGGCCGGTCGAGATACGTGCGTCCGACAGCGCCGAGCTCGTACGATGGGCGTCCAACAGGCTGAAGCAGCCGGTCAAGGTGCCGGACCTCTCCGTCTCCGGTTATCGGCTGATGGGTGGCCGCGTCGTCGCGACCTCGCATGGCCCGGCTGCGATGTTCATGTACGACGACGATCGCGGCGACCGTCTCGTCGTGCTGACGCGCCCGATGAGCAACCGCAATCTGGATACGCCGATGATGCCGCAATCAACCGGCGATGTTGCGGGCTTCGTGTGGGCGGAGAGCGGCATGGGTTACACGCTCGTCGGCCAGCTTCCGGGGGACACCCTCAAGCCAATCGCGAGCGAGATCCGCAAGCAGGCGCGCCCGATCTAGCACCGGACTTGACGAAACGGGCCCGCACGGCAGTGCGAGCCCGGACACTCAACCACGCTCCGTTTTCGCGGCATCAATCCAGCAGCTTGGTATCATCGGGCGCCTGCGGCGGCGTCTTGATCGCGATGGCCTTGACCTGGCCGCTGATCGGCTTGGTGCCGCCATGCGCGGTTCCCTTCGGGATGATGACGAGGTCGCCGGGCTTCACCGTGACCTCCTTGTCGCCGAGCCAGATCGTCCCAGTGCCGTCCAGGATGTACTGGATCTCGTTGGTGTTGGGATGCATGTGCTTGGGCACGTTGCCGACCTGGATCGAGATCGTGGCGCCGTCGGCGCTCGCGAACATCTTCGAGCGGAAGCCGACATTGTTGGCGGGCCCGAGCGCATCGCCCTCCATCTCGCCGGTATGGATGATCTGCGCGGTGACGTTGTCGGCGGCGAGCGCCGGCCGGAGCAGCTGGTTTGCGCCGCATCCGGCGGCAAAGGCGGCGGCGAGCGACAGGCCGGCAGCAAGACGATTCATGGTGATCCTCCCCATCAAGACTTGTTGTTGTGGGCGCATGCTATTGCGCCGAAAGGCCGATGGCCAGAGCCCTGAGTTGCGCTTCTCAAGCCGGGTGCACTGCATTATGGTGCCGCCAGCCGAACGGAGGAAACCAATGAAGAATACGATTGCCAGGCTGGCCGGCGCGCTGCTCGCGCTGACGCTCACCACCGGATTTGCCGCGGCGCAAAGCAAGGTCACTATCGCGGTCGGCGGCGGCGCCTGCCTGTGCTATCTGCCGACGGTGCTGGCCAAGCAGCTTGGCGAATACGAGAAGGCCGGCCTCAATGTCGAACTGGTCGACCTCAAGGGCGGCTCGGACGCGCTCAAGGCCGTGCTCGGCGGCAGCGCCGACGTGGTCTCCGGCTATTTCGACCATTGCGTCAACCTCGCCGCCAAGAAGCAGGAGCTTCTGTCTTTCGTGGTCTATGACCGCTATCCCGGCCTCGTGCTGGTGGTCGCGCCGTCGCGTACCAATGACATCAAGTCGGTCAAGGACCTCGCCGGCAAGAAGGTCGGCGTCAGCGCGCCCGGCTCCTCCACCGACTTCTTCCTGAAATACATGCTCAAGAAAAACGGGCTCGATCCCACCAGCGCCGCCGTGATCGGCGTCGGCCTCGGCGCCACCGCGGTCGCCGCGATGGAGCAGGGCCAGATCGACGCGGCCGTGATGCTCGATCCCTCCGTCACCGTGCTCCAGGGCAGCCACAAGGATCTGCGCATCCTCTCCGACACCCGCACCCAGAAGGACACGCTCGAGACGTTCGGCGGCGAATATCCGGGCGGCGCGCTGTACTCGACCGCGGCCTGGGTCAACGGCCACGAGAAGGAGACGCAGGCGCTCACCAATGCGATGCTGGCGACGCTCGCCTGGATCCATTCGCATTCGCCCGAGGAAATCATGGCGAAGATGCCGGACGAGATGGTCGGCAAGAACAAGGACCTCTATCTCGCCGCGCTGAAGAACACGATCCCGATGTTCTCCGAAACCGGCAAGATGGACCCGAAGGGCGCCGACGCCGTGCTCGCGGTGTTCAGCGTCGGCTCGCCGGAAGTCGCCAATGCCAAGATCGACGTCAGCAAGACCTTTACCAACAAGTTCGTGGACCAGGCCAAGAAGACCACGGGGAGTGCCAAATAACTGACGCGAACGCGCTGTAATCAGCTGTCATGACGTCACCAGCCATTCATCGCGTCGCGACGCTCGATCTTGCCGTGCGGCCCGTGGTCTGGCCGTTCGCGGAGGAGCGCCGCGTCGAGATCGCGGCGCATTTCGCCGAGAAGCAGCGCGAGCGCCCGAAGATCTGGAACGGCCGCATCCTGCTCGGCCGCGATCCCGTGTTCTCGGACGGCGGTTTCGCCGCGACCTATTCCGAAGTGGATTTCGCAAGCTTCCTCGCCTGGCGCGACTGGGGATTTCCCGACCCTACCGTGTTCAACGGTTTCGGCATGGGGGCGCTGCGCGCATCCGACGGCGCTTTCATCATGGGCGAAATGGCGCCCCACACCGCCAATGCAGGCCGCATCTATTTCCCCTCGGGCACACCCGATCCGGGCGACGTCAGGGACGGCAGGCTCGATATTCCCGGCAGCGTCGTCCGCGAGCTCAAGGAGGAGACCGGGCTCACGGCCGACGACTATCGGGCCGAAGCGGATTGGCACTGTGTCGTCTCCGGTCGCGCGATTGCAATGATCAAGGTGCTCAACCTGGATATGCCGGGCGACGTCGCCCGGGCCCGGATCGAAGCCAATCTCGCGCGCGAGGCCGAGCCGGAGCTGTCGGCAATCCATCTCGTGCGCGGGATGGATGATCTCACGCCGACCATGCCGCGATTTGTCACGGCCTTTGTCGCGCAGCAGTTCGCATCGCGCTGATGCGCGAGGCTTGACATCGCTGCGCGCAGCCCATGTGATGGGCCAAAAAGCAAAAGCAACAAGAATGCAATGCACAATCGTCCAGGGAGGTTTAGATGCGCCTGCGCATGGCTGCCCGCTTGGTACGTGGGCTGTTGGTCGCGATAGCAGCGACGGGCTTGGCGGCGTCCGCTGAGGCTCAAGAGAAGAAGATCAAGATCGGCGTGATTTTCGACCTGACCGGGCCTCTCGCGGGTGGCGGGTCCGAGCTCGAATATATCGGCACCAAGATCATTCTGGACCAGTTCGGCAAGACCGGCGTCGAGGGCTACAAGATCGAGGCGGTCTATGCCGACGCGCAGAGCAAGCCCGACGTCGCCATCAACGAATCCGTCCGCCTGCTCGAGCAGGAGAAGGTCGACCTGGTGCTTGGCTTCTTCTCTTCGGCGCAATGCGTGCCGGTGGCCGCCCGCGTCGAGCAGCTCAAGAAGTTCATGTGGATGACGACCTGCATCTCGTCCGCCGTGTTCAACGAGAAGAACTACAAATACGTGTTCCGCCCGCAGGCGAGCGGCGACCAGTTCGGCATGATGACGATGGACTTCGTCGCGCAGAACGCCAAGGAGAAGTTCGGCAAGGAGCCGAAGGATCTGCGCGTCGCCATCATCCACGAGGACGGCTCCTATGGCGTCGATGTCTCCAAAGGCAACGAGGCCGGCGCGAAGAAGGCCGGTTTCAACGTCGTGCTGAAGGAAGGCTATTCGGCGACCGCACCCGATCTCTCCGCGCTGGTGACCAAGCTCAAGCGCGCCAAGCCGGACGTGATCTTCCACACCGGCTACAACCCCGACATCACGCTGCTGCTGCGCCAGGCCCGCGAGCAGGGCCTGAAATTCGGCGCCCTGGTCGGGCATGGCGCCGGCTACGGCGTCTATGAGAAGCTCAAGGAGGGCATGGGCGCGGACGCCAACTACATCTTCAACACCGACCCGATCTCGATCTGGCTCGCCAACCAGAAGACGATGGACCCGAAGCTCGCGCCCGTCATCAAGATGGTCGGTGAGGAATTCGACAAGATCAAGCCCGGCGTCGCAATCCGCTCCGCCCATGTCGGCATCGGCGCGTCCAACACCTACGTCTTCATGAACGACGTGCTGCCGCGTGCGATCAAGAAATATGGCGGGGTCGATCCGGAAGCGTTGCGCAAGGCCGCGCTCGACACCGACATCCCCGAGGGCGGCACCATGCTCGGCTTCGGCGTCAAGTTCTACGGCGAGGGCACGCCGATGGCGGGGCAGAACGAGCGCTCCTTCCCGGTCGTGATCCAGTACATCGACGACAAATCCTCAGTGGTGTGGCCCAAGAGCCAGGCGCAGCGCGACGCCGTGCTGCCGCTGCCGAAGGGCACCACCTACAGCAACCAGTAGCGCAATACTTTTGACAAGGAGAGCGGGGCGGTGCTGGAGGTCAACGGACTGGTGAAGCGGTTCGGCGGCTTCACCGCCGTCAACAACGTGTCGTTCAAGGTCGAGCAGGGCGAGATCCTCGGCCTGATCGGCCCCAACGGCTCGGGCAAGAGCACGATCTTCAACATGCTCTCCGGCACGCTGGCGCCGACCTCAGGCTCGATCCTGTTCGGCGGTTCCGAGATCGCGGGCCTCGCGCCGCACCGGATCATCAACAGCGGCATCGGCCGCACCTTCCAGATTCCGCGCCCGTTCCGCCGCCTGACCATTTTCGAGAATGTCGCGCTCGCCGGTTTCTACGGCCAGGGCCGCCATAGCCGCGCCAGGGCGGAGGAGGCGGCCGAGCGATCACTCGCCATGGTCGGCCTGCCGACCGATCGACACGCCAGCGTCGATGGCCTCGGCGCCGCCGGCCTCAAGAAGCTCGAGCTCGCAAAAGCACTCGCCACCGCGCCAAAGCTGCTGCTCGCCGACGAGAGCCTCGGCGGTCTCGACGAGGCCGAGATGGACCAGGCCGCCGACATGCTGCGCAACATCCGCGACGAGCTCGGCATCACAATCATCTGGGTCGAGCACATCATGGGCGTCCTGATGCGCGTCGTCGACCGCGTCATGGTGCTCGACCACGGCGAGAAGATCTCGGAAGGCCTGCCGAGCGCGGTCGCCGGCGATCCGCGCGTCATCGAGGTCTATCTCGGCACCGATGCCGAGACCACGCAGGCCGCGGCCGCCGAAGCGCGCCGCCGCGCGGGAGGGCAGTGATGCTGGAACTCCGCGGCGTCAATGCCGGCTATGGCACGTTCCAGGCGCTGTTCGACGTCGATCTCGACGTCAGGGCAGGCGAGGCCGTCGGCGTCATCGGCCCCAACGGGGCCGGCAAGACGACGTTGATGCGCGTCATCTCCGGGCTGATCCGTCCCACGCGCGGATCGATCAGGATGGAGGGTGTCGACGTCGTCGCAACGCCGCCGCACAAGATCGTCAGCCTCGGCATTGCGCATGTGCCGGAGAACCGGCGGCTGTTTCCCCAGCTCACGGTCGATGACAACCTCAAGATGGGCGCCTTCATGAAGGAGGCGCGCGGCCATTATGCCGAGCGGCTCGAGGTCGTGTTCGACCTGTTTCCGCGCCTCAAGGAGCGCCGCCATCAGATGGCCGGCACCATGTCCGGCGGCGAGCAGCAGATGTGTGCGATCGGCCGCGCGATGATGTCCAATCCAAAGCTGCTGCTGCTCGACGAGCCGTCGGCGGGCCTGGCACCGGTCGTGGTGCAGCAGGTGTTCGAGCTGGTGAAGCGGATCCGCGCCAGCGGGCTGACGGTGCTGATCGTGGAGCAGAACGTGCAGCAGGTGCTGAAGGTGGTCGATCGCGCCTATCTGATCGAGGCGGGCACGATCAGGGCCTCCGGCACCTCGGCCGAGATGCTGGCGAGCGACACGGTCAAGGAAGCGTATCTCGGGGTGTGATGGGCATGCAGGCGTTCCTCGATATTTTCGACATCTACCTGCTGGAGGCCGTGATCAACGGCATCCTGCTCGGCGGCGTGCTGGCGCTGCTCGCGCTCGGGCTCAATTTGATCTTCGGCGTCATCGACGTGACCTGGATCTGCTACGCTGAGCTCGTGATGATCGGCATGTACGCCATGTACTTCATGGTGCAGTATTACGGCGTCAGCTATTTCGTCGCGGCGCCGCTCACGATCCTCTTGGTCGCGCTGCTCGGCGCCGCGCTGCATTACCTCGTGATCGCGCCGCTGCTCACGGCGCCACCGATCAACCAGCTGCTCGCGACCGGCGGCGTGCTGTTCGTGCTGCAGAGCTTTGCCACCGTTGCCTTCGGCATCGACTTCCGCAATCTCGGCATCCGCCTGCCGGTGCTCGCCTTCGGCGACATGAACTTCAGCTACGCACGGCTGCTCTCGTTCCTCGCGGCGCTGGTCGGCATGGTCGCGGTCTATCTGTTCATGACGCGCACCTTCACCGGCACCGCGATCCGCGCCATCTCGCAGGATCGGCAGATCATGGCGCTGATGGGCGTCGACACCAGGCGGATCTATCTCATCACCTCCGCGCTCGGCGGCGCACTGGCTGGGCTCGCCGCCTGCCTGCTGGTGCTGCAGTATGACGTGCATCCCTTCGTCGGCCTCTCCTTTGGGCCGATCACCTTCCTGATCTGCGTGCTCGGGGGCCTCGGCAATTTCATCGGCGGCTTCATCGCCGCCTTCCTGTTCGCCGAGATCATCTCGCTCGGCGGCCTGTTCTCCGATCTCGAATGGGGCTATGTGCTCGCCTTCGCCTTCTTCATCGTCATGATGTTCATCCGGCCCGCGGGCCTGCTGGCGAGGCGCCGATGACGCGGCAGGGGCGTCTCGCCGCGTGGGGGATCGGACTGGCGGCGCTGGTCGCGCTGCCGTTCGTCTATCGCGATCCCTATCATCTGCACATCCTGGTGCTGATCCTCATCTGGTCGTTCGCCTACACCTCCTGGTCGATGATGGGGCGGTTCGGCCTCGTCTCGCTCGGCCATGGCGGCTTCATGGGCATCGGCGCCTATGTCACCGCGCTCCTGTGGAATCATCTGGGACTGTCGCCCTGGATCGGCATTCCCATCAGCATGGTCGCGGCCGGCGCGCTGGCGCTGGTCGTCGGCTATCCCTGTTTCCGCTTCCGCATCACCGGGCACTATTTCGTGCTGGTGACGCTGGCGCTGTCGGGCATCGTGCTCCAGGTCATCACCGCGACGCGTGACTATACCGGCGGCTCGCTCGGCTATACGCCGAACCGGGCCTCCGGCAACAAGCTGCTGGCGCTGCAATTCGACGACAAGACCACCTGGTACCTGATCGCGCTCGCGGTCTGGCTGTTCGGCATCGTGGCCTGGCACTGGATCGACCGCAGCATGGCGCGCTATGCGCTGGAGGCGATCTCGGAGGACGAGGACGCCGCGGCCGCGGCCGGCGTCAACGTCACCGCGGAGAAGCTGAAGATCACGTTGCTCAGCGCGCTGATGACCGCGCTCGCCGGCGCGATCTACTGCCAGTACCAGATGTTCATCACGCCCGACACGGTCAGCGGCATCGCGGTGTCGCTCCAGATGGTGTTCGCCGCCATCGTCGGCGGCCTGTTCGTCTCGCTCGGCCCGACCTTCGGCGCGATCATCACGATCCTGCTGGCCGAGACCCTGCGGATCGGCTTCGGCACCAAGGCGGTCGGCTGGGACAATCTCGTCTACGGCGTGCTGCTCGTGCTCTTCATCATATTCCTTCCCAAGGGTATCCTTGGTAGCTTGCTCGACCGATTGAAGCCCCAACGCAAGGTGCCCCGCGCTCATGAGCAAGAAGCCGTCCAGATCGCTCGCCCAGGAACTTGACCGCTACATCACGCCCTTCCGTTACGACGGATCGGGCAAGTTTCACCTCAAGGACTACAAGACCAACGAGAGGGGCGATCTCGACAAGGAGAAGGCGCAGGAGATCCTCGACGCCAACAAGAAGCGGCTGGTCGAATTCCAGGAGAAGCTCTACGCCCAGGACCGCTGGTCGCTGCTGATCGTGTTCCAGGCCATGGACGCGGCCGGCAAGGACAGCGCGATCAAGGCGATCTTCGAGGGCATCAATCCGCAAGGTTGCGAGGTCACGGCCTTCAAGGCGCCGAGCAGCAAGGAGCTCGACCACGATTTCCTCTGGCGCCACGCCGTCGCGCTGCCCGAGCGTGGCCATATCGGCATCTTCAATCGCTCGCATTACGAGGAATGCCTGGTGACGCGCGTGCACCCGGAGATTCTCGCCAAGGAGAAGCTGCCTCCCAAGCTCGTCACCAAGAACATCTGGAAGGAGCGGTTCGAGGACATCTCCGCCTTCGAGCGTTATCTCGCGCGCAACGGCACCGTGGTGCTGAAGTTCTTCCTCAACCTCTCCAAGGAGGAGCAGCGCGACCGTTTTCTCGACCGGTTGGAGATTCCGTCCAAGCAGTGGAAGTTCTCCATGGACGACATCAAGGAGCGCGCGCTGTGGCCGCGTTACCAGGCGGTCTATCAGGACATCGTCCGCCACACGTCGACGCCGCACGCGCCCTGGTACGTCGTACCGGCCGACCACAAATGGTTCGCGCGCGTCGTGATCGGCTCGGTGATCAATGCCGCGCTCGAAAAGCTCGACCTGCGCTTCCCTCGCGCCGACAAGGCCTCGCTCGAGGAGTTCGAGGCCGTACGCAAGGCGCTGGAGAAGGAGGGGAAGGGAGGAAAGAAGTGACAGTGAACCGGCGGCGCCAGCGCATGCGAGAACAAAAAATCGAAAACAACCCCATGCACAGTAGCCGGTGAGAGTGGAATCAATGGCTTGGCCGACCCTTACGACGTCATTGCTGATTTTACGAAATGAGGTTGACGCGTCGGGCAAAACAGGGGCATGATGTCATCATCGCGCCGCGTGCTTCTCGTTGCAGGCGGCCCCGCTCGTAGCAGTCAGATTCCCGATTTCGTAGGGTGGGCAAAGCGAAAGCGTGCCCGCCGTTCTTCATGGCGAGAGGTGGTGGGCACGGCGCGAGTGCGCCTTTGCCCACCCTACGATTGCGGTGCAAGCCGATCGTTCGTCGCCTCGCTCTCGCAGTAGCGCTCGCCGCTAATGTTGCGGCCAAGGAACTCGCGCTAAAAGTGATCCCTTGCGTCATTGATCCTGCTTGACAGTTTTGTGGCACGGGAGGAGCATCCTCATGGTCGCAAACAAGCGACGCCCAACGTCCACATCAGAGCAAGGGGAGGTCTATGACACCACCTCCGCAAATCCAGCCGCGTTAATTGCGATGGAGCTCGTTCGGACTATCGCATAGCGGCGAAAACCGCGAACGGCACGCCGGGACAAGGTTTAGCGGGCTGCATCAGTGAGGCAAGGCCCCTACCGTCCCGGCGCTGTATTCGATAGCGCCTTGATAGCATAGCGCGCTGAACGCAGCGGATGGCCGACGAGGCCGACCGGCAAGTTTGACATCCTGTTTTCTCTCTCCTCCTCCTCGCCGTCATTCCGGGCCGACTCCCGGAATGACGGAAGAGGTTTGGCGCGTCTCTCAGAGCGATGCCGGCCCACAGCCCGCGCGGAAGCTCGCAGTTCCCATTCCTGCACTGCGGCAAATGCCAAGAGAATGTCGCCACATTGGCCAACTTCCGACACAGGGCCGGGGCGAATAACGGTGATCCGACATGACGCAGTGCTTCGGCGGTGACGATGCCGACTCCGCCGGCGCATTCATTTTTTCCAGGGAATCATCGTGTCGCATAAGCTTGCCCCGGCGCTCCTTGCCGCTCTGTTCCTCGCGATCTCGTCTTTCTCCGCCGCCCGCGCCGAGCCGGCCGCTCCAGCCGCGAATCATGCGGCCACCGCGCTGTCGCCTGACGAAGCGAAGCGCGCGCTGGACACGCTCCAGGACGACAAGAAGCGCGCCCAGATGATCGACACGTTGCGCGCGATCGCGAATGCATCCGGCCCGCAGCAGCCCAAGCCCGAGCAGACATCGCCGATCCCGCTCTCGGCGGACGGTCTCGGCGCGCAGCTCCTGCTCACGGTGTCGGAGCAGATCGGCGACATCTCGCGCGAGATCGCCAGCGTGGCGCGGACGCTGACGCATTTCCCGGCGTTCTATTACTGGATCGTCCGCACCGCCAACGATCCCGCCGCCTACAATCTCCTGATCGAGATCGCCTGGAAGCTCGCGCTGGTGCTCGGCTGCGCGCTCGCGGCCGAATGGGTGATCTGCCGCCTGATCCGGCGTCCGGTGGCGTTTCTCGAGGGCCGCGTGCCGCAAACCGCGCGCGTGCCGGTGCAGGCGTTGCCGATCGCCGATCCGCCATCCTCGGTGGCCGATGTGACGCCGGCGCCCGAGTTGCAGAAGCGGCGCCATAGCCTCGCGCGGGTCTGGCAATTGCTGCTGCGGCTGCCCTTCGTGCTCGGCCGGCTTCTGCTCGAGCTGCTGCCGGTGTTCGTCTTCATCGGCGTCGCGACCGCCTTGCTCGGCACCGAGATCGGCGATCCCGTCACCGTCCGCTTCGTGATCCTCGCGGTCGTCAACGCCTATGCGTTCTCGCGTGGGATCATCTGCGTCGTCCGCGCGCTGGCAGGGCCGTTCGGCCTGTTTCCGGTGCGCGCCGAGACTGCGGCCTATATCGAGATCTGGGCGCGCCGCATCGTCGGCGTCGGCGTCTCCGGCATCGCCTTTGCCAATGTGGCGCTGCTGCTCGGCCTGCATCGGGCCGGCTACGCGGCACTGCTGCGCATGGTGATGCTGGTCGTGCATCTCTTCGTCGTCGTGATCATCCTGCAATGCCGCCGCCAGGTCGCCGAAGCCATTCGCGCGCCGGCCGAACGTCAGGGTATCGCCGCGCGCCTGCGCAACCGCATCGCCGCTGGTTGGCACTATCTTGCCATCGCGCTCGATCTCGCATTGTGGGCGGTGTGGGCGCTCAACATCCGCAACGGCTATTCGCTGCTGCTGCAGTATTTCGTCGGCACCATCGTGGTGGCGCTGATCACCCGCGTCGCCATCATGGTGACCTTGAGCCTGATCGATCGCGGCTTCCGCATCAGGCCGGAGATCCTCCAGCGCTTCCCGGGCCTGGAGGTTCGCGCCAACCGCTATTTGCCGCTGCTGCGCAGGATCGTCTCCGGCGTGATCGCCTTCATCGGCTTCGTCGCCGTGCTCGAAGTCTGGGGCGTCGATGCCATCGTCTGGTTCTATGGCGGCCAGATCGGCGGCCGCCTGATCTCGGCCGTGGTGACGATCGGGCTGGCCGTGTTCATCGCGGCGGCAATCTGGGAAGCCAGCAACGCGCTCCTGGACCGCCAGATCAACACGCTGTCCCGCGACGGGCATTATGCCCGCGCGGCGCGGCTGCGCACCTTCCAGCCGATGCTGCGCACCGCGCTGCTGTGCCTGATCGCAACCGTCGTCGGGCTCACCGCGCTGAGCGAGATCGGCGTCAATGTCGCGCCGCTGCTGGCCGGCGCCGGCATCGTCGGCATCGCCATCGGCTTCGGCTCGCAGAAGCTGGTGCAGGATCTCATCACCGGCCTGTTCCTGCTGCTGGAGAACACGGTCCAGGTCGGCGATACCGTGAGCGTCTCGGGTCTCTCGGGCGTCGTCGAGAACGTCTCGATCCGCACCATCCGCCTGCGCGCCGGCGACGGCGCCGTGCACATCGTGCCGTTCAGCGCGGTCACCACCATCACCAATGCCAGTCGCGGCGCCGGCAATGCGTCGGTCAGCGTCAACGTCGCCTACAAGGAGGACACCGACCGCGCCGGCCAGATCCTCAAGGACATCGTCGACGAGATGCGGCGCGAGCCGGAGTTTCGCGCCGCGATCCGCGGCGATCTCGACCTGTGGGGCATCGACAAGGTCGATGGCGCCATGGTGTCGATCGTCGGCCAGATCCGCTGCACCGAGGCCGGCCGCTGGCCGGTCCAGCGCGAGTTCAATCGCCGCATGAAGCTGCGCTTCCAGCAGCACGGCGTCGAGATTGCATCGCCGGTCCAGACCATCTTGATGCAGATCGCGCCGCCGGCGGATAGTGCCGCCAATCTGACGCCGCGGCGGGCGGCTGGATAATTTCTGGGCTTGCCTCGGCCTGCGCGGCAGCGTTCACTCCGGCTCCAGCCCGCTGACAACATGCGGGCGGCAAAAAGAGTGGGAGAGACTGATGCGGGGGCTGTGGGCCGGATTACGCGGTCATGTGATTGTCATCTGCGCGCTGATCGGATGTGCGGCATGGACCGCGCCGGCGCGTGCGCAGCCATTCCCATCGCGTCCCATCACCCTCATCGTGCCGTTCGCGGCGGGCGGCCCGACCGACACACTGGCGCGGATCCTGTCCGAGCGGATCGCGGCCGAGCTGCATACAACGGTCGTGGTCGAAAACGTCGCCGGCGCCTCCGGCAGCATCGCCGGCGCTCGCGTCGCGCGCGCCACGCCTGACGGCACGACCATCACCATCGGCCATTGGGGCACGCATGTGCTCAACGGCGCGATCTTCAAGCTGCCGTACGATCTGCTCGCCGATTTCGAACCAGTCGCGACGATCGCGATGGGCACGCAGCTGATCGTCGGCCGCAAGTCGCTCGAGGCCAACAATCTGAAAGAGATGATCGCGTGGCTGAAAGCCAATCCCGGCAAGGCCACCGCCGGCACGGCCGGCGCGGGCACGGGCGCGCATGTCGCCGGCGTCTTCTTCAAGGACAAGACCGGCACCGACTTCCAGTTCGTGCCCTATCGCGGCGCGGGACCTGCCATGATCGATCTCGTCGCCGGCCAGATCGACATCATGTTCGACCAGGCCTCGAACTCGCTGCCGCAATACAAGAACGGCGCGATCAAGGCTTTTGCGGTGACCTCGCCGACGCGGCTTGCCTCCGCGCCCGATATCCCGACCGTCGACGAGGCGGGCCTGCCCGGTCTCTACATCTCCTACTGGCACGGCATCTGGGCACCGAAGAACACGCCGAAAGATATTGTCACAAAGCTCAACGCGGCGATCGTCACGGTTCTTGCGGAGCCCGCCGTCAAGCAGCGCTTCACTGAGCTCGGGCAGGAGATTCCTCCGCCCGATCAGCAGACGCCCGCGGCGCTCGCAGCCTTCCAGAAGGCCGAGATTGAGAAATGGTGGCCGATCGTGAAGGCCGCCGACATCAAGCCGGAGTAGCGCGGTTGCCGTAAAGTCCTTCGTCTTCCTGATCGTTTGTGAGGTTTTCTCGTCATTCCGGGGCGCGCGTCAGCGCGAGCCCGGAATCCATTGTGCGGCGGTATCTGCGGCTCGATTGATTCCGGGTTCGCGACTTCGTCGCGCCCCGGAATGACGAGAGGAGTGAGCAGGCGTGCCCTCTCAATCCCCTCATAAGGCGCAAGAGCGTCGCCGCCCTAACACCGCGGATCGTTCTCGAAAACCTCGCTGCGGTGCGAGATCACAATCGATGCCGGGATGCCTGCGTCCTTGATCTCGGGTGAGCACTGGCCGACAATGGCCGCCCTTCAATAAGAAACTCCCTGGGGGAATTCGTGAATAGACCTGCTCGGGTCAGCGCCCATTCGACATCATCCGACACCGCGCACGGCATGACGCTTCTGCGCGATCCCTTGCTCAACAAGGGCACCGCCTTCACCGAAGCGGAGCGCGCTGCGCTCGGCCTGCGCGGCCTGTTGCCGCCTTGCGTACTGACGATGGAGACGCAAGCCGAGCGCGTGCTCACCAACCTCCGCACCCTGCCGACGGATCTGGAAAAATACGTCGCGCTGAATGCGCTGCATGACCGCAACGAGGCGCTGTTCTTCCGCGTCGTCGTCGACAATATCGACGAGATCCAGCCGATCATCTACACGCCGACGGTCGGGCTCGCCTGCCAGAAATACGGCCTGATCTTCCAGCGGCCGCGCGGCATGTTCATCTCCTCGCGCGATCGCGGCCAGATCGCGGAGATTCTGAAGAACTGGCCCTATCCCGCAAAACTGATCGTCGTCACCGACGGCGAACGCATCCTCGGCCTCGGCGATCTCGGCGCCAACGGCATGGGCATTCCGGTCGGAAAGCTCTCGCTCTATTCGGCCTGCGCCGGCGTTCACCCCGAGCAATGCCTGCCCATCGTGCTCGACGTCGGCACCAACAACGAAGAGCTCTTGAACGATCCCTATTATATCGGCTTGCGCGAGCGCCGGCTCACGGGCGAGGCCTATGACAGCTTCGTCGACGAGTTCATGCAGGCGGCGCGCAAGACCTTCCCGGGCGTGCTGATCCAGTTCGAGGATTTCGCCAATCACTCGGCGTTCAAGCTGCTGCACAAATACCGGGATGAGGCCTGCGTCTTCAACGACGACATCCAGGGCACCGCGGCGGTGGCGCTCGCGGGCCTGTTCTCGGCGCTGCGCGTCTCCGGCGGCAAGTTGAAGGACCAGCGGATCCTGTTCCTCGGCGCGGGCGAAGCGGCGACCGGCATCGCCGATCTCGTGGTCTCCGCCATGATGGCGGAGGGCGCGTCGGAAGCCGAAGCGCTCCGTCGCAACTGGCTGGTGGATTCCCGCGGCCTGGTCGTTGGCGGTCGTGACGGCTTGCACGGCCACAAGCTGCGCTACGCCCATACGGGCCAAGCGCCGATCGTCGACTTCCTCACCGCGATCAAGACGCTGAAGCCGACGGCGATCATCGGCGTCGCCGCGGTCGGCGGCGCGTTCACGCCCGACGTGCTCAAGGCGATGGCCGCGCTCAACGAGCAGCCGATCGTGTTCGCACTCTCCAACCCGACCTCGAAGGCGGAATGCTCGGCGGAGGATGCCTACCGCTACACCGAGGGCCGCGCGCTGTTCGCCTGCGGCAGTCCGTATGATCCGGTGAAGCTGAGCGGCCGCACCTTCGTGCCGCGTCAGGGCAACAACTCCTACATCTTCCCCGGCGTCGGTCTCGGCGTCATCGCCAGCCGCTCGCGCCTCGTCACCGACGAGATGTTCATGGCCGCCGCCCATACGCTCGCCGACTGCGTCGGCAAGGACGACCTCGCGCAAGGCAGCCTCTACCCGGCGCTGCCCCGCATCCGCGAGGTCTCGGCGCGGATTGCGGCGGCTGTGGCCGATGTCGCCTATCAGCGCGGGCTCGCGGATGGCCCGGCGCCGAACGACGTGAAAGAGCTCGTGCAGTCGCAGATGTACGAGCCGGCGTACTGAACCGCATGCTGCGCCAAGAACGGCGCGGTTAGCGCGGACGTCCCCACATCGTCATGGCCGGGCTTGTCCCGGCCATCCACGCCTTGCCGGGTGGTACGAAGAACGTGGATGCCCGGGACAAGCCCGGGAATGACGGGGCGGCATTCCAGGTGGAATCGCCGTTGTGCCGCGCGGTCGCATATGCGACAATCTGTAGCGTTACAAGAAACTCAAGCCGCAAGG
The DNA here is from genome assembly GCF_029714425.1 of Bradyrhizobium sp. CB2312. Lineage (NCBI taxonomy): Bacteria > Pseudomonadati > Pseudomonadota > Alphaproteobacteria > Hyphomicrobiales > Nitrobacteraceae > Bradyrhizobium > Bradyrhizobium sp. CB2312. The sequence goes on from NZ_CP121668.1 coordinate 2,500,072, forward strand.
TAAGCCGCCATGGACGATCGTTTGCCCGAACTGGGAGACCTCGAGCGCGAGGTCATGCAATTGGTTTGGGCCCATGGTCCCGTCACGGCCGAAATCGTGCGTGAGCGGCTGTCGCGGCGCCTGAAGGAGTCGACCGTGCGCACCGTGCTGCGCCGGCTCGAAGAAAAAGGCTATGCTAACCACACCGTGGACGGACGGACCTATGTCTACACCGCCGCCGAACCACGCGCGAAGGTCGCCGCCAAGGCGGTGCAGCGCATCGTCGACTGGTTCTGCAACGGCTCGATCGAGGAAGTCCTCGTCGGCATGGTGGACAATGCGATGCTCGACCAGCAGCAGCTGCGCACGCTGGCCGATCAGGTGGCCAAGGCGAAGAAGGCGAGGGGAGTGAAGAAAGAATGATCGCAACTCTGGCGGAGGCGGCGCTGCGCTCCCTTGTGCTGGGAGGCGTCGTCTGGTTCGGTCTTTATCTTTTTCGCGTGCGAAATCCACACGTCCACATGACGGCGTGGATCGTCGTGCTGCTGGCGTCGCTGGCGATGCCTTTCGTGATGCATTGGCCGACGCTGACCATCACGCGGCTGCCTCTGCCGATGCCCATGCCGGACGATGTCGTTCCGGCCGACATCTCGATGCTGGAGACGCCGCAGCCAGCCCTGGCGATGCCGCCGGGCGCCGCCGTCGTGGCGCCGGCGAGGGGCGGGTTCTCGATCAATTGGTGGCTGGTCGCCACCATCGTCTATGCCGGCGTCGCCGGGCTGCTCTTGCTGCGGCTCGCCATCGGCCTCTGCCTGACCTGGCGCCTGGCGCGGGCGGCGCAGCCCGTGAGCGGCGCGACCATGATCGGAGCCGACGTGCGCGTCAGCCGCGACGTCGGCGGTCCGGTCACCTTCGGCTCGACCATCCTGGTGCCGCCGCAATTTGCCGGCTGGGACGCGAAGAAGCGCCTCGCGGTGCTCGCGCATGAAGGCGCGCATGTCGCCAATGGCGATTTCTACATCCTGCTGCTGGCCTCGCTCAACCGCGCGGTGTTCTGGTTCAGCCCGTTCTCGTGGTGGCAGCTCGCGCGCCTCGCCGAGCTCGCCGAGATCATCAGCGACGCCGAGGCGATCGAGGTGATCGACGACCGGCTGTCCTATGCCGAAATCCTGCTGGATTTCGCCAGCACCGTGAAACCGCGGCCGGTGGAGCTCGCGATGGCGCGCGCCTCGACCGTGCGCGCCCGTGTCGAGCGCATCATCGCGGCGGCCGCGATGCCCGTCGCGGTCGGCTGGCGCAAGCGGCTGTGGATCGCGGCCGCGATCGTTCCAGCCGTGATCGTGTCCGCCGGCATGATCGCCTATCGCACACCCGAGCCCGCGCCCGTCGCCGCCGAGACCGGCGAGGTGCCGGCCCAGCATTATCGCCCCTTCGTCAATTTCTATGCCATGGGGCCGTCTTCCGTGTTCGCCATCTTCCGCGAGGGCGACGAGCTCTATGGCCAGCTCACCGGGCAGCGCAGGCTGCGCCTGACGGTCGGCAGCGACGGCACCGCGTCCTACGCGGCCTCGTCCGGCGAGATCACGTTCTCGGCTGAGGCGGAGCGCCGCTCCTCCGAGCTGATGCTGCGCATGAACGGCCGCGACATTCGCGCGGTTCGCGTCGCCGAGATGCCGACGGCGGCGGCCGAGCCCGCAGCGCTTGATCAATATGTCGGCTGGTACAGGGTCGCGCCGAACCGCGTGCTCACCGTGCGCCGCGACGGCGATCGTCTCCAGGTGCAGGAAACCGTGCAGGGCCAGGCGGCGCTCCTCACCGAGGGGACCGACGTCTTCTCGATCCATGGCGACAATCTCTTGATCTTCCTGCGCGACGCGCAGGCCAAGGTCTCGCGGGTTCTCGTCCAGAACGCGGTGTTCGGCGCGCGGCTTGCGCCGCGGATCGACGCGGCGGTGGCGCAGGCGATCGAGGCCGATTTCGCGCGCCGTGTCGCGGAAGTTCCGGATCGCTTCCGGGAGCAGGTCCCGGTCGCCGGCGGCAAGGACTTGATCTTGCGCGGGATCGAGGACTTACGGCGCGGTACGCCGAACTACGATCGCATGAGCGCCCCGCTGGCTGCCAAGATCCATCGTCAGCTCAATGAAACGCAGGCGACGTTCGCGGCGCTCGGCGCAGTCGAGTGGCTCTTCTTCCGCGGCGTCGGCCCCGGCGGCTACGACATCTATGGCGCGAAGTTCGAGAACGGCACGGCGGAATTCCGCCTGCTGCTCGAGCCCGACGGCAAGGTTGGCGACGTGCTGTTCCGGGCCGACGGCAACGACGAACTCGGCGGCATTGTGCTTTGCGCGGAGGAGGCGAATGTGCGCGGCTACGCCGGGACGTCGCCGATCAGGATCATGGTCTATAACGAGATGGGCGAGGACATCCAGGTCTTCAATCTCGATGCCGGCGGCAATCGCAGGATGCAGAGCCTCGTCAGGCCCAACGCGACCTGGGCCGCGACCACCACCGTGAACAATCCGTGGGTGATCGCCGACAAGTCGGGGCGGTGCATGGAGATCCTGGTGCCGGGCCGGCAGACCCGCTTTCACAATGTGGAAGCCTCGAATATCGGTGCCAAGCCGGGACGCGCGGCACGCCGCGCCGTTCCGATCGCCAATGGCGAGGAGATGCTGCGCCGTTACATCGAGAGCGTCGGCAAGGGCCGGCCGGACTACGAGCACATGACGCCGGAGGTGGCCGACCTCACGCGCCAGCAGCTTCCGTTCGACCAGGCGATCCTGGCGCGGTTAGGTGCGCTGCGCGCGGTCTCCTTCCGCGGCGTCACCGCGCTCGACAGCGACATCTACGTCGCCCAGTTCGCCAACGGCTCGGCGGAGTGGCGCATCGGCGTCAGGAACGGCACGATCACGAAAATCGCGCTCGGGCCGAATTTCTAAAGCGCGATGAGATCAGGGTGAATCGTCATCGCGCTTTAGCTTGTTGTTCGCGCATGACCTTTTCGGAAAACCGCTGCGCACTTTGCGCTAACGCGGCCCTTCGGGTCCGGATCATGCTTTAGGACGACTCTCGCCGCCGGCCAGACAGGCCGGCGGCTTCCGATGTCTTGATGGCGGTCGCTCAATCTCTGCTTGCGCGCTCATCTTGCGAATGTTACGATCGGTAGCATTACGGTTCGTAGCTTCGTGCGACATGCCGTCGGGCGGCGCGAAAAGATCTGGGCGTTCGCCATGAGCAATTCCGCAAAGGCCGAAGCTGTGCTGGCGCTTCATCGCTTCGGGATGGGGCCGCGACCGGGATCGATTGCCGCTGTCGGGACGGACCCGCGCGGTGCGCTGATCGCAGAGCTCGAGCGGCCGCTCACGCTGACCGGAGCGGCCAGTCTTCCGACGAGTGCGAAGGCCTATCGCACTGTGGCCGACGCCAATGCGCGGCGCACCGCGCGCGCCAAGCAGGCGCAGCAACAGGCCAAGAAGCAGCAGATGGCTGCGACGCAGCTTGCTACGGGCGAGCAAGGTCAGGCTCAGGCGCAGGCCGAGGGGCAGGCGCCGGCGCAAGGCCAGGAGAAGGACGCCGCCGAGATGGCGGCAAAGCAGGCGGCCGACGCCATTCCCGATCCCGGCCGCCCCATCTACTTGCAGGAAGCCAAGCTGCGCACAGAGGCCGCGCTGTCCGCCGAGATCGGTTTTGCCGAGCGGCTGGTGTGGTTCTGGTCCAATCATTTCTGCATCTCGGCCAACCGGATCCAGAGCATGTCCGGCGCCTATGAGCGCGAAGCGGTGCGCGCCAATGCGCTCGGCCGCTTCGTCGATCTGCTGCTGGCCACCGAAGGCCATCCGGCGATGCTGTTCTATCTCGACAATCTGGAATCGATGGGTGCCAACTCGACGGCGGGAATCAATCGCAGCCGCGGCCTCAACGAGAACTTTGCGCGCGAGATCATGGAGCTGCATACGCTTGGCGTGCGCACCGGCTACACCCAGGACGACGTCATCAGCTTCGCCAACGTGCTGACCGGCTGGACCCTGGTGCCTCCGGGCGCTGATCCCACTCACGGCGGTGAGTTCACCTTCAATCCGCGTCTGCACGAGCCCGGCGGGCAGACAGTGCTCGGCAAGCGCTACGACCAGGACGACGCCGAGCAGGGCCGCGCCGTGCTGCGCGACCTCGCCGCGCATCCGGCGACCGCAACCCATGTCGCAACCAAGCTCGCGCGGCACTTCGTTGCGGACGAGCCGCCACCGGCGCTGATCGAGCAGCTCGCGAAGACCTTTCGCGACACCGAAGGCGATCTCAAGCAGGTCGCGATCGCGATGGTGTCGTCGGACGACGCCTGGCGCGGGCCGCCGTCGAAGCTCAAGCGTCCCGGCGAATGGGTCATCGGCATGGTGCGCGCGACCGGGATCACGGTCGTCGATCCCGTCCGCTACACCGGCGGCCAGGAGCTGCTCGGCGAGCCGCTGTGGCGTCCATCGATGCCCAAGGGCTATCCGGACGACGAGGTGAGCTGGATCGATGGCGTCGGCCGGCGGCTCGACGTCGCCAACAATTTCGCCGAGCGCATCACCGGCATGGCCGATCCGCAAGTGATCATCGAGGACGTGTTTGCATCGCAGATCGGGAGCGAGGTGAAGCAGGCGGTCGGCCGCGCCGAGAGCCGGCAGCAGGCGCTGGCGCTGCTGTTCATGTCGGCGGATTTTCAGAGGAGGTGAGCATGGGCCTTGATCATCATCTGCCCACGCGGCGCGAGCTTCTGGTCGGCTCCGGCGCGCTGTTCGCGTGGAGCCAGATGCCGCGGATCGCGCGCGCCGAAGGCCGCGACCCGCGCCTGCTCGTGATCGTGCTGCGCGGCGCGCTCGATGGCCTCGGTGCGGTCGCGCCGGTCGGCGATCCCGACTGGGCCTCCTTGCGCGGCGATCGCGCGCTGCTGCTGGACGGCAAGCCGCCGGCGCTGCCGCTCGATTCCTTCTTCGCGCTCAACCCGGCAATGCCGAACCTGCATCGGCTCTACAGAAACGGCAAGGCCGCGATCGTTCACGCCACCGCGACGCCCTATCGCGAGCGCTCGCATTTCGACGGCCAGGACGTGCTGGAGAGCGGCATCTCGAAACCCGGCGTGACCGCGTCGGGATGGCTCAACCGCGCGCTGCTTGCGATGGAATCCGGCGGGCGCGTCGACCCGCGCGGCAGCCGCGCGCTCGGCATCGGCTCGGTGACGCCGCTGGTGGTGCGCGGCTCGGCGCCTGTGATGACATGGGTGCCGCAAAAGCTGCTGCCGGCGAGCGAGGACACGCAGAACCGCCTGCTCGATCTCTACCAGCACACCGATCCGAAGCTTGCGACCGTGCTCCAGGCGCGGATGAGGCTGGCTTCGCTCGGCGGCGCGCCGGGCGCGGGCGATCCAATGTCTGATGATCCGACCCTGGCGCCTCCGGGCATCGCGCGTGTGCGCGCCTATTTTGCCGAAGCCGCCGGCACCGCCGCGCGCTATCTCGCAAAGCCCGACGGCCCGCGCGTCGGCGCGATGGGCTTCGTCGGCTGGGATACGCACATCGCGGAAGGTGCAGCCTCCGGCCAGCTCTACAATCTGCTCGGCGCGCTCGACGGCGCGTTCGCGGCGATCGAGAGCAACATGGGCGAGGCGTGGAAGGAGACCGTGGTCGCCGTCGTCACCGAGTTCGGCCGCACGGCGCGCATCAACGGCACCGAAGGTACCGATCACGGTACGGGCACGATCGCCTTCCTCATCGGCGGCGGACTCGCCGGCGGCCGCGTGATCGCGGACTGGCCGGGCCTGAAGCCGGCGCAACTACTCGAGGATCGCGACCTCAAGCCGACCACGGATCTCCGTGCCGTGCTGAAGGGCCTGCTCAGGGATCATCTGCGCGTCGAGGAGAAGGTGCTGGCAGAGACAGTCTTCCCCGGCAGCGCTGAGATCAAACCGATGGGAGGCCTGCTCGGCTGACGGCGTTGTCGCAATGGAATCGGGTTCGTGATGTGCACACTGACGCAATTGGAGCTCGACTTTCTCGTCAGCCTGAAAACCGGCTGGCGACGGCTCTATTGGCGCGAGCTGACGCGGCTCCTGAAGGGTGACGCCGAGACAGGTGAGGCCCGGCCGGACGCGCGGGCAATCATTTTGCGGGTTGTATCGGGTTGATTTCCCGCGAGTTTTGTTCCGATTCGGGAACAAGGACTGTGGTGGAATGGCCACAGCTGGCGCGAAAGGACCGTGGCCGCAAGGCCGCTTTTGTTCAGACAAGGTTCTGCCCTCATTGCCCACCGAAACTTGGGGTTGTTCGGAGGGCGCATCATGTCTCGCATTGCAAGTGCCGAAACTGCCCGGATGTCCCTGGTAACTTCGAGCCGGCTGTTGCTGGTCATCGTCGGTGCCGCTTCGCTCGCCGCGTGCGCGCAATCGCCGGTCGGCCGCCAGAGGGCGGATCTCGGCACCAGCCGCCAAGCTATGATCGAGCGGCCGCACAGGATCGCGGCATTCCATCCGCGGCCGATCCACCGGGCGCGCGTTCCTGATAAAACTCGCGAGGCAAAAAGCGCCTCGCATGGCGTTGCCAGCTTCTATTCGGATACGGAAACCGCGAGCGGCGAGAAGTTCGACAAGAACGAATTGACCGCGGCCCATCCGACCCTGCCGTTCGGCACCAAGCTGCGTGTCACCGATGTTTCCTCCGGCCGCTTCGTCACCGTCAGGGTCAACGATCGCGGGCCGTTCGTTCGCGGACGCGTGGTCGACATCTCGCCGTCCGCGGCCGAGGCGCTCGGCATGGTCGACAAGGGCGTCACCAATGTCAGGCTCGACGTCGTGCGCTAGAGCATGATCCGGACCCGAAGGGCCGCGTTAGCGCAAAGTGTGCAGCGGTTTTCCCTCGCGACAAACGCGGAACGCGCTTGCGCGGAGATCATGCTCAAGCAATTGAGCCGCGATTCGTCGAGCTGAGACCCACCGCGCTTAACCGGCTGTTAGCTGCTTCTCGCGCACCATGGCTGCCCAAACAATCCAGTGCGGTTGGGGAGGCGGACGCTTGAACAAGATCCAGTATCTCGAAGATCAGGCCGCGCGTGCCGAGCGGCTCGCCAAACGGATCACGGATGCGCTGACGATCGAAAAGCTGCTGACCTTCGCCGGCGAACGCCGCCGCGAGATCGAACTCATCGCCGGCAAGTACCGGCGCGTCTAACTCCTCTAATCCATGCACTGAACGCATTCGCCCTCTCTTTGAGGCGCGGAACTTCTCTTCGCCTGCCGCGTCATCTGGGCGAGGCAAGAGGAGGAGGACATCATGGGTTTTGGAAGAGGTGCTTTGCTTTGGCTGCTTGGCGTGCCGCTGCCGATCATTCTGCTGCTGGCATTGTTCTGGCACCACTAACATTTCGACACGAAAAAGCGCCGCGGACGCGGCGCTTTTTTTGTTGCGTGCGATTTGAAGTCCATCAGCTGCGCAATGCGCGATCAGGTGTGGCTCTCGACGAAGTCGCTGAGATAGTCGGGCAGCGTGACGCCGTCGATGTCGCAGCGCGCCCGGATCTCGCCGGCGACATCTGTCGAGATGTCCTTCATCCAGTGCTCGAGCGTGTTGAAGGAAATCACCTTGATGGGATCGTTGAAGCAGCCGGCGACGAGCTCGCCGATGGTGGCTTCGAGATCGCTGCGCTCGACGCGAATTTCGGTCGCCTTGTCGAGGCGATCGATCACCACGAACAGGGTCTGATCTGCGCCATAAGGCACGATGGAAGATGGTACGCTGGCTTCAAGCATCTTGAGGCACTCGTCTTGACTTCCGATCCCCATTAACGGGAAAAACCGGAAGAAGGTTCCTGCCTTGATCGGAAGCTTGTCGCGCGCGTGCAGCTTTCAGCGCCTGCACGCAATCAGAGAAATTCCCGCAAGCGCGACAGCTCGGCGACGTGCTCGGGCGAGAGGATATCCGTGACCAGCGGCGGCTGCGCCGTCGTGTGGATCTCATAGAGATGTCTGGTCGTCGCCGGCTTGCCCATGAAAGCTGAGATGCACTGATCGAGCGTGCCTTCGCTCACCTGATAGGTGTCCCTGTCCGGCTGGCGCTGGTTCGCCAGTGACGGCCATTTGTGCAGGACCGCAAGCGCACTGAAATTGACCTTTGAACCTGAAACTGATGCGTCCCTCATTGTCCCGCCCTCACGCAAAAAACACCCCAGCACGCTGGTTTGCGTGCCGGGGCCCACTATCGCTGCATCTCAATGCCACAGCCACTCAACGCGGCGGCCGGAAAAAGGTTCCCGGCCGCCTTGTTGCCCGTCAGCTCGCGGCAGCTGCGATCTTGTGCCCCGGACTGACATGACCGTGGCTGGTCTCGTCGCCGCGACTGACCTCCGGCGGAAGCCCGGCAAAGCGCCGCAGCGCTTCGGCCATCTGTACCCGGCCCTGCACGCCAGTGATCACCACGTCGACCATCGCAAAGGACGAGTGGAAATGGCCGCGTGCCTTCAGCTGTTCGACGGGGACGCCGGCAGCCTGCATCGCCTCGGCATAGGCGATGCCCTCGTCGCGCAGCGGATCGAACTCGCAGGTGACGACGAAGGCCGGCGGCAGCCTTTCGACCTTGCCACGCAGCGGCGAGACGCGCGGATCGGTGCGGTCGGCCGGTGAGCAGTAGAGGTCCCAGAACCAGTACATCAGCGAGCGCGTCAGGAAATAGCCGATCGCATTGTCGTTGTAGGACGGACGATCGAAGGTGCAGTCCGTCACCGGACACACCAGCAATTGACCGGCGATCTCAGGCCCGCCGCGGTCGCGCGCGAGCTGGCAGGTGACGGCGGCGATGTTGCCGCCGGCGCTCCAGCCCGCGACCAGCACCGGCCCCGGTCTGCCGCCGAACTCGGTGGCGTGCTCGGCGATCCAGCGCGCCGCCGCATAGCCGTCCTCGGCGGCGGCCGGGAAACGATGCTCCGGCGCGTGGCGATAGCCGACGCTGACGAACATCATGCCGGTCCGCCGCACCATGTCGCGGCAGAACGGCTCGTCCGACTGTTCGTCTCCGAGCACCCAGCCGCCGCCGTGGAAATAGACCACGACCTGATGCGGTCCCGGCGTCGCCGGCTTGTAGGCGCGGTAAGGCAGCGGGCCGTCGGCGCCGGGCAGGGTGCCGTCGACGATCTCGCCGATCGGCCGTCCCGCAGGCCGGCCCTTGTTGAATTCGTTGACGAAGGCGCGCGCGCCGAACGCGCCCATCGACTCGATCGGCGGCAGGTTGAGCGACGTGAGCAGGTTCATGACCAGCCGCACATCGGGCTGCAGGCGCACGACTTCGCCGTCATTGCACTGCTCGGTGCCGTTCGCGCCGGTGAGCCTGAAGCCGAGCATGCCGCGGCCGACGACCTCGTCGCAGATGCTGCGATAGGGACCAACGCCGCCGGTATAGGGCATCAGGCCCGGCACGTTGGCGCCCGTGTACCAGGTGTTGGCGAGCCGGTGCAGCGTCAGCATCGAGCAGTCGGCCATGTGCCGGCCCCAGCCGGCCTGCGCCGTCTCGGTCGGCTCCATCGTGTTGAAGCCGGCGTCGCGCAGAGCAGCGAGACGATCCACGACCCAGTCGACATGCTGCTCGATCGACACCGCCATGTTCGAGAGCACCGACGGGCTGCCGGGCCCGGTGATCATGAAGAAGTTCGGGAAGCCTTCGACCGTGAGCCCGAGATAAGTCTGTGGACCCTGTGCCCAGACGTCGGTGAGCGACTTGCCGCCGCGTCCGGTGATCGGGTGCACGGCACGGATCGCGCCGGTCATGGCGTCGAAGCCGGTCGCGAACACGATGACGTCGACATCGACATTGCGCTTGGCCGTGGTGATCCCGGTTGCGGTGATCGCCTTGATCGGCTCTTCGCGCAGATTGACCAGCGTGACGTTCGGCCGGTTGTAGGTCGCGTAATAATTGGTGTCGAGGCACGGACGCTTGGCGCCGAAGGGATGATCGTGCGGCGTCAGAGCCGCGGCCGTCTCGGGGTCCTTGACGGCAGCGCGGATCTTCTCCCGGATCAGGTCCTGGACGATCTTGTTGCCGTCGACGTCAACGGCCTGATCGGCCCAAAGCTGCGTCAGGATGTGGACGAGGTCGCCGGCCGCCCAGGCGCGCTCGAACCGCTCGCGACGCTCGGCATCACTCAATTGCCAGCTCACCACCGTCTGCTGCGGATAGGGCACGCCGGCCATCGACTGACGCGCCTGCTCGCGATAGGCCGCGCGGTCGCTTTCAAAGAAAGTCCTGCGATCTTCCGGCGCCGGACCGTTACCCGCGGGCAGCGCAAAATTCGGCGTGCGCTGGAATACGGTGAGATGCGCGGCCTGCTCGGCGATCAACGGGATCGATTGAATCGCCGACGATCCCGTGCCGATCACCGCGACGCGCTTGCCGGCGAGATCGACGCCATCGTGCGGCCAGCGCCCGGTGAAATAGACCTTGCCCTCGAAATCCTTGACGCCGTCGATCTCCGGCGGCTTCGGCGTGGAGAGGCAGCCGGTGGCCATGATGTAGTGGCGGCAGGAGACCGGCGCGCCGTTGTCGGTCGTGAGCTGCCAACGCTTGGCCGCCTCGTCCCATCTGGCTTCGGTGACCTTGGTCTTGAAGCGGATGTCGCGCCTGAGGTCGTAGCGGTCGGCGACGAAGCCGAGATAGCGCAGGATCTCGGGCTGCGTCGCGTATTTCTCCGACCAGGTCCAGGCACTCTCGAGTTCAGGATCGAAGGTGTAGCTGTAGTCGATGGTCTGGATATCGCAGCGCGCGCCGGGATAGCGGTTCCAGTACCAGGTGCCGCCGACGTCGCCGGCCTCTTCGAGACCGACCGTCGAGAAGCCAGCCTTGCGCAGGCGGTGGAGCAGATAGAGGCCGGCAAATCCGGCGCCGACCACGGCAACGTCGACCTCTTGGGCGGTTCCGCGCGTCGTCTCGGAGGCACGTGTCGCAACCATTGCGTCAGGCATGGCATTTCCTCCCGTGCATTTTGTTTTGCCGGCAGGCTAATCCTGCAGGCTGGGCTTGTCATCAGAGCAGGCGCAATCTTCGGTAGTCGGTTGCGGCGCGCGACGATACACGCACCGCGATGCACAATCGCCGGGATTGTCCGGGCTAATCAGAGCACATCCTTCTGTGTATGCTTGCGGTTACACGCCACGCGTCCCAGGGCGTCATGACAGAGCTGAGCGAGCGAACCAAAGCGAACATGGACGTCGTCCTGGAGGAGACGTGCCGCCAATTGCCGCATGGCGGCGATCACGACAGCCGCAAATTCATCGCCGAGCGCCTGATCGAGGCGGCGCAGGCGGGGCACTCTACGCTCGGTGAGCTCGGTATTATCGCAAGGCGCGCGCTGGCGGAGATCATCGCGAAGAGCGGTTAGGCGCGCCGTCGCAATGGTAGCTCGGCTGCGCTTGATGTGTGCAGCTCCCTCCACATCGTCATGGCCGGGCTTGTCCCGGCCATCCACGCCTTTCCCCGTTGCACGAAGAACGTGGATGCCCGGGACAAGCCCGGGCATGACGGCTGTTGCAAGTAGGGAGAGGCACGACTCCCGCCGAGCTTGCCTCTTCGCGCATCCCAGACGTAACCTGCAGGAACCTTTCCGCGCATCGAGATCCCTCATGATGCGGTCCCTGCTTGCGCTCATTGCGACGTCCGCGTTCCTTTGCTGTGCCGGCTTCGCCGTCGCCCAGCCGGTCGGACAGTTCCCCTTTGCGCTGACGCGCGAGGGGCAGATGCTGGGCGCCGTCGAGGGCGAGGTGGCCTCGTTCAAGGGGCTGGCCTATGCGGCGGCGCCGGTCGGTGCGTTGCGCTGGCGGCCGCCGCAGGCAACGGCCGAAAGCTCGGAGATGCGCACCGTCTACGATTACGGTGCACCGTGCCTTCAGCCAGCGCTGCCAGGCGCGAGCGAGGATTGCCTGACGCTGAACGTGTTCCGTCCCTTCGGGGTCGACGGTCCGCTGCCGCTGATGGTCTTCATCCATGGCGGCGGTTTCGTCTCGGGCACGGCGAACGATCCGCTGTTCGACGGCGCCAAGCTCGCGCAGGCGGGCCTCATCGTGGTCACCGTGAATTATCGCCTCGGCGCGCTCGGCTGGCTTAGCCATCCCGAATCGTCGGACGGCGGCTCCGGCAATTACGGGCTGATGGATCAGATCGCGGCGCTGCACTGGGTTCACGACAACATCGCGGCTTTTGGCGGCGATCCCGGCAATGTCACTCTGTTCGGCAGCGACGCAGGCGCGACCTCGATCGCGCTGTTGATGCTGTCCGCGCCATTGCGCGGCCTGTTTCAGAAAGCCATCCTGCAATCGGTGCCGGGCCGTAGCCGCTTGCGCTCGGCTCAGGAGGCCGAAGCCGTGGGCCGGCAGTTCGCGGCGGCGCTGGGGTCGCAGACTGATTTGCGCGCGGCCGAGCCGCGGCGCCTGGTTGCCGCCCAAAAACATCTGCTGGAAAAATCGCCGCACGGCTTTGCGCCATTCATCGATGGAGCTCTGGTGACCGGAGAAATTGCCGAGGGCTTTGCGGCCGGCCATGAAAGCCGCATCCCCCTGATCATCGGCTCGAACGACGACGAGGCGGGCCTCGATACAGACCTCGACATCAAGGAGGTGCTCGCAGCGTCAGGCGCCACGAGCGAGGAGCTGCGCAATTTTTATCCCGATCTCGCCAAGCCTTCAGACCTTGCGGCGAGGTTCTACACCGACAAGGTCTTCTCCGAGCCGGTGCGGCTGTTGGCCCGCCTGCATGCCGCAAACGGTGCGCCGACGTTTCGTTATCGTTTTGCTTATGTGCCGGAAGCGCGGCTTGCAAATCCCGACGGTGGTCACGGGCGGGAGTTGCAGTTCATCTTCGGCGTGGAGGGTGTGCCCGGTGCAGGCATCTTCTCGCGCCGCGACCGCGAGGTCGCAAGCCGCATGCGCAGCTACTGGGTCAACTTCGTGAGGGGCGGCGACCCCAACGGTCCCGACCTGCCGCGCTGGGACGCGGCCGCAGACCGCGATCGCCTGCTGCTGATCACGAACGACCACATCGCGAGCGGAGACGATCCCTTGTCGGAGCGTCTCGACCGGCTCGCGCGCTAGGCGGGATGAGTTGGATCTAGGCCGCGAGCTCGACGCACGGCGCCGGGCTCAGCCGGTCTTCCTCCAGATAGTCCACCGCACCGTCCTTCTCGACGGCATAGAACTGCTGGCCTTCCCGCGACTTGAAGGCGGCGCGAACGACGCCGCGGCGGCCCTTGTCACTGTTGACGACGTCCCCCAGCGCAAACTTCCTCATCTCACGTCCCTGGCAATCGGCCGACTCCTTCGGCCACACGTCAGGGACTTTGGGCGGCAAATCGTTAACGACTTGCTAACCATGCCGGTTTGCCTATGCTCGCCGCCGATCGCGCGGGCAGCTCGCACGCGCATGTTGTCTTCGAGCCGGGCCTTTACCCATGACGCGATTTCCAACCCTGTTTCTGTCTCACGGCGGCGGCCCCTGGCCGTTCATGGAGGACAGACGGGTGCAATATGCGAAGACCGCCGAGGCGTTCGGCCGGCTGCCGCAGCTTCTTCCCGAAAGGCCCAAGGCCGTGCTCGTCATCACCGGCCATTGGGAGGCCGACGCCTTCACGGTGTCGACCTCGGCGCATCCGCCGATGGTGTACGACTATTACGGTTTCCCCGAGCATACCTATCACCTCAAATATCCGGCGCCGGGCAAGCCCGAGCTTGCAGCCAGGGTGGGGGCGCTGCTCAAGCATGCGGGTCTCGATTGTCGGGAGGATCCCAACCAGGGTTTTGACCACGGCACCTTCGTGCCGCTCGGGCTGATGTATCCGAACGCCGACATGCCGATCGTGCTGCTGTCGCTGAGATCGACTTACGATGCGGCCGAGCACATCAAGGTCGGGCAGGCGATCGCCTCGCTCCGCGACGAGGGCATTCTGATCGTCGGCAGCGGGCTCACCTATCACAACATGCGCGGCTTCGGCCGCGCGGAGTCCAAGCCCGTCTCGTATGATTTCGAGGCCTATCTGAACGAGGCGATCAGCAACCCCGATGCGGCGCGCCGCAACGCGATGCTGATCGACTGGGAGAGCGCACCGAGCGCGCGCCTTGCGCATCCCCGCGAAGACCATCTCCTGCCGCTGATGGTGGCCGCCGGCGCCGCCGGCAGCGATGTCGGCAAGCGCGTCTTCGTCGACGAGGTCGCGAACGTCGCGATGGCGTCGTATGTGTTCGGCGGCTGATCTCGCTTGCCAGCGCCGCGATCAGGCGGCAGCTGTGGCGTCCGAGGCACAGTTCCCCAACAACTGGCTTCCAATCGGGAGGCCTGTCGATTTTGTCTAGACGGGCAGTGCTAGTGCCGGCTTACTCTTGATTGCCCGAGTCTAGAGACACTTCGGTTTCAGGATTATCGACGCCTCTGATGACGCTGCATGTCACGGTCAACGACGCTCAGGCTGGCGCCCCCCGCTGTGACATGAAGGCGGTCATCGCCGTAGTTGGACTTGCGATCGAAGCCAGAATAGCCGGCGCGCCAGCGATGATTGCTGATGGTGACCGGACCGCCTTTTACTTGCGTGACGCTATCAGACATGGCGCGCGCGGCATCATAAGTTTTGGGGTATGCGGCGGGCTAGATCCGAAGCTCCGACCAGGTCATATCGTCATCGCCTCGTCGGTATTTGCCGCGAAAGATGAAGCTTATCCAGCTGACGTCCCCTGGGCCGAGGAGCTCCTTCGGATGATCCCGGGTGCCAGCTATTCCGCAATAGCTGGAGTCGCTTCCCCGATGACGAGTCTTGAAGAGAGGCGGGACTTCCATGGCATCACCGGGGCGGTCGCCGTTGATATGGAGTCGCAGACCGTCGCTCGAATTGCTTCCGAACTCAGAATTCCCTTTGCCGTCTGTCGTGTTGTTCTAAACCCTGCGCATCGAAAGCTTCCGAGGGCAGCGCTCATAGATATCGGGCCCGCGGGTAAGGCTGAACTGCGCAAGATTGGACGTTCGCTTGTTCAAGACCCGGGGCAACTCCCTGGTCTTAGCCGGCTCGCCGTTGACTCTGTCATCGCGGTGATGGCCTTGCACAGCGCCAAGCAACGGATCGGAACTCACTTTGGTTTTCCGCACCTCTGTTCACGAAACCCAGTTCCCATTCCGACGCGTGCACTTGAAACGATAGCCACACGCGCCTGATCCTGCAGTAGCGCGCTCCCGATCCTAGACTCGAGGCTTGTCCAGGTCCGAGGTGTTTGAATCTGCACGCCGGCGCAGGAAGACGTTACTCACCGAAAGAGCTGGCGCGGCCAAAATATCCGCCAACGCATTCCAGGAAAACGTTGGCCGAGGCGCGCCCGCATGGCACGAAGTCTGCTCGGCCGCTCGTCCGATGCAGCCTCGTCGTCTCATAAATCGCCAGGCGAGCGGGTTCCAGTCGCGCCAGACCTGCTCGGCCCTTTGGGATAGCAAGCCAGAGACGATTTCCGGCGCAGGTCCGAAGACCTCAGGCAGTTTGCTCGACAAATTGTTGTCCGACAGAACGTCCCATCTCGAAAATCCGCCCATGATCGGAGATGAAATGGCGAACACCACGCGACCAATCCGCGCCTCCCGTGTCGGGAAAGAACACATTGGGCAAGGTTCGACGATTGAATACAAAGTGCAATCCGGCAAACGCTTTTGTCCTAGAATCTTCTGCGCCTCTGAAAGAGCCACGAGTTCCGCGTGTCGGGTCACGTCGCATTCCGATGAGACGTGGTTGGTCGCTTCTGCGATGACCTGTCCTCGAGACGCGATTACGGCGCCGAATGGCAGCTCTCCTTGCTTCACCCCTTGCCGAGCGAGTTCGAGGCATCTTTCCATCATTCGCAAATCTTGGACGTCAGCTTCTGATCTAGTCATAGGCGCCCCCTCGGGAACGCGAGATCGGTGTTGATAATGCGTCTGTCGCCGCCACTTCATATTACGGCGGCGTCGTAGCGACGAAGAATCTTCCGGCGCCGCTACGGAGGCGGCTCCAGCGGCCTGGCATATTGGCAATTAAGCAGCGGGCTACAAACAGTCTGACTTGATCTGGATCAAGGACCGTTACTTTTCAGGTACCGCACGGACCACACGATGATTGATTGTCTATGTCGGCTCCGGGGTCCCGCGAAAACAGACATCCCGGCTTTTATGGGTACACGCGCCAATCCGCTCTACGCAGCTTCAACCTCACCCGTACTTCAGCTTCATGAACAGGATGCCGCCGGCGAGCAGCATGGTGACGGCGTTCGAGGCGATCAGCGGGCCGTCGCCGCTGAGCAGGCCGTAGATGAGCCAAAGCGCGAGGCCCAGCACCATGACCAGGAACATGCCGAGCGAGATGTCGCCGGTGGAGCGGGTCTTCCACACCTTGATGGCCTGCGGCGCATAGGCCACGGTGGTGCAGGTGGCGGCGGCAAAGCCGATCAGCTTGATCACGAATGGTTCCATGCGCGCTCTATAGCATGGATTCGACGAAGGCCACGCCTAGAGCTTCGCTCCGATGAAATCGGAACGAAGCTCCAGATTCTAGTTTTGACGCGTTTTCTTGACGCGAACCGGTACCCACTTCGCTTGAAAACGCTACGCCCGGCGCGCTGCCATGAGATCGCGATACAGCGCGGCATAATCGCCGGCGCGGTTGCGCCAGGAGACGTCGGTGACAAGGCCGCTCAGTTGTAGCCGGCGCCAGGTCAGCTTGTCGTGGAAGGCGGTGTTGGCCTTGCGCAGCGTGCCGACGAGGGCATTGGTGGTCACGGGGCCGAACTTGAATCCGGTGGCATCGCGGCCCGAAGCATCGGCCTCGCCGATATCGACGATGGTGTCCTCGAGGCCACCGACGCGGGAGACGATCGGCACGGCGCCGTAGCGCAACGCGCAGAGCTGGGTCAGGCCGCACGGCTCGAACCGCGACGGCACGATCAGCGCATCGGCGCCCGCCTGGACCAGATGCGCCAGGATCTCGTCATAACCGATCATGACCCCGATCCGGCCGGGATTGGCGCGGGCGGCGGCCTGATAGCGTTCCTGGAGATCGCGATCGCCGCTGCCGAGCAGCGCGAGCTGCATGCCTTCGGCCAGGATGGTCGGAATGGCCTCGAGCAGGAGATCGAGCCCCTTCTGCCAGGACAGCCGGCTGATGACGCCGAGCAGCGGCGCTTCGTCCGAGGAATCCAGATTGAATTGCTGCTGGAGCACCGCCTTGTTCGCGGCGCGGAACGTCAGGTCTCCGGCGCCGAAGCGATAGGCGATGTGCGGATCGGTTTGCGGATTCCACACCTCGGTGTCGATGCCGTTGAGGATGCCGCTGAGCACGCCGGCGCGTTCGCGCAAAAGGCCGCCGAGACCCATGCCGCCTTCGTCGCTCTGGATCTCCCGCGCGTAGGTCGGCGACACCGTGGTGATGCGATCGGCGAGCTGGACGCCGGCCTTCAGGAAGCTGATGCCGCCGTAATATTCGAGGCCATGGACGTCGAACGCGGACTCCCAGGGCAGGCCGATCGCGCCGATCAGCCCGCGGTCGAACTTGCCTTGATAGGCCATGTTGTGGATCGTCATCACGGTACCGGGCCGTGGACGATTGTCGTAGTGCAGATAGGCCGGCGCGAGCCCCGCCTGCCAGTCATGGGCATGGACGACATCGGGCACGAAAGCGGGGACGAGGCGGTGGCCGATATCGGCCGCGATGCGCGACAGCGCGGCGAAGCGGATGCCATTGTCCGCCCAGTCGACGCCGTCGGTGGTGACGTAAGGATTGCCCGGACGCGCATAGAGATGCGGGACGTCGAGCACGAACAGGTCGAGGCCGTCATGGGAGCCTGCGAGCAGGCGTCCGGGGCCGCCGAAATAATCCGGCCAGCGCCGGATCTCGTCCGCGCCGGTGAGCAGCCGCATCACGTCGGGATAGCCCGGCATCAAGGTGCGCATCTCGACGCCGTGCGCCTTCAGCGCAATCGGCAGCGCGCCGGCGACATCGGCGAGGCCGCCGGTCTTGACGATGGGGTAGACTTCGGAGGCGACCGCGAGGACGCGAACAGGCGTCATGTATTGAGCCTGTCGATCATCGGCTGGGTGATCAGCGAGATGCCCTGCTCGGTGGTGCGGAAACGCTTGGCGTCGAACTCCGGGTCCTCGCCGATGACGAGGCCTTCGGGGATCTCGACGCCGCGGTCGATCACGACGTTCTTCAGCCGCGCGCCGCGCCCGACATGGACGTAAGGCATGATCACGGCGTTCTCGACATTGGCATAGGAGTTGACGCGCACGCCGGTGAACAGCAGCGAGCGGCGCAGCGAGGCGCCGGAGATGATGCAGCCGCCTGACACGAGCGAGCTCACGGCCTGGCCGCGCCGGCTCTCCTCGTCATGGACGAATTTCGCCGGCGGGGTGATCTCGGCATAGGACCAGATCGGCCAGGCGCGGTCGAACAGATCGAGCTCCGGCACCACGTCGGTGAGGTCGATATTGGCGGCCCAATAGGCATCGACGGTGCCGACGTCGCGCCAATAGGCGCGGGGGTCGCTGCCGGAGCGGACGCAGGACGTCGAGAACTGGTGCGCCATCGCGCGCCCGTTCTTGACGATGTAGGGGATGATGTCCTTGCCGAAATCGTGATTGGAGTTTTGGTCCGCGGCGTCGCGCTTGAGCTCCTCGTAGAGGAATTTCGCGTCGAACACGTAGATGCCCATGCTGGCGAGCGAGACATCAGGCTTGCCCGGCATCGGCGGCGGATCCTTGGGCTTTTCCAGGAACTCCTGGATCCAGCCGTCCTCGTCGATATGCATGATGCCGAAGCCCGAGGATTCCACACGCGGCATTTCGAGACAGCCGACGGTAACGTCGGCGCCGCTATCGACGTGCTGGCGCAGCATCACCTCATAATCCATCTTGTAGATGTGGTCGCCGGCGAGCACGACGATGAAGCGGGCATTGTGCGACTCGATGATGTCGATGTTCTGGTACACGGCATCCGCCGTGCCGACATACCACATGCTCTCCGACACGCGCTGGCTGGCCGGGAGGATGTCAAAACTCTCGTTACGCTCGGGGCGGAAGAAGTTCCAGCCCATCTGCAGATGCCGGATCAGGCTGTGCGCCTTGTACTGGGTGGCGACCGCGAGGCGGCGGATGCCGGAGTTCACCGCGTTCGACAGCGCAAAATCGATGATGCGGGACTTGCCGCCGAAATAGACCGCGGGCTTGGCGCGCCGGTCGGTCAGCTCCAGGAGCCGGCTGCCGCGTCCGCCGGCCAGGACGAACGCCAGTGCCTGACGGGCAAGCGGCTCGGGTCTCGCGGCACTCATGTGATCCTCCCACAGCTCGGGCGCTCCGCGAGAGGCTTCCCCGCCCGCGCGCATTGGAACCGATAGTAACGGTACGAATAGTAAATCGGGAAGGTGGTTGTTGGTTGCGAACACACGGGAAGCTTAATGCTTTGCCGCGGGGGCCGGGCCCGTCGCGTCGTCGTCCCGGTGTCACATCGGTGCGAGGCTGGACGCGGCATAGCGCGCCCGGTCGGCCGCGTCTTGTGCGCCGCACGCAAAATCCAGGCTTTGAGAAACAGGCTTTGAGAACAGGCTTTGATTTGGCGCAAGGATGCCCGATCATGCCGGCGCGATCCCATTTCCAAGCAAACGTCAGACAGGGAGCACGACGATGAGGATCTGGAAAACGGCAATTGCCTGTTCGCTGGCGGGCGCGGTCATGGCCGGCCAAATCGGTCAGGCCAATGCGGCGCCGATGCCGACCAATGTCGCGACCATGAAGGCCGCGGCCGGCGATGACGTCACGCAGGTGTATTGGCGCGGCGGCTGGGGCTGGGGCCTCGGCGGTTTCGCAGCCGGCGCGATCATCGGCGGCGCCATCGCCGCCAGCACCGCGCCTTACGGCTATGGCTATTATGGTGGCGGTCCGTACTACGGCGGCTACGGCTATCCGGGCTATGGCTATGGTTATGGTTACGCGCCGGCCTATTACGGCTACGGACCGGCCTACGCTTACCCCAGATACTATCGGCCCTACCGTCCGTATTACGGCTATCGCTACGGCTACTACCGGTCCTACGGATATTGGTAAGCTAGAGCGACAGCCACACGATCAGGCTCATGCAGGCGAAATGCATGAGCACGATCGCGGCGAGATGCAGCGGGCCGGCCCTGAGGCGAGGTGCGCGCATCCCGCCGCTTCCGCCTAGTTCGATCCCGCAGCCGCAGCGGTGAAGCTGCGGTCGACGGCTTTGCTGACGTCGAGCGTCTTCGGCAGGATGCCGTAACGCGTCGAGCGGTCGGACGCTTGTTGGATTTCCTTCACCACGTTCTCGTCGATCACGATCGGGCTGGTGCGCTGTGCGGCGTAGGCGGACAGCAGCACGTCCTCCGGCAGCCTGGTCAGCTCGGCGGTGTTCTTGGCATATTCGGCGAGATGGTCGAGCGACCATAGCCGCGCCTTGTTCAGGCGCTGCACGAAATCCTGCACCGCGGCGCGCTTGGTGGCGATGGCGCTGTCGGAGGCGACGATGAAGGTGATGGTCGGCGTCAGGCCTTCGCCGTCGGCGATCACGCGGGCCTTGTCCTTCAAGGTCGCGAACGAGACATAGGGCTCCCACACCGCCCAGGCATCGATCGAGCCTGCGACAAGGGCGATCTTGGCGTCGACCGGGCCGAGCGGGGCGAAGGTCGCATCCTCCAGCTTGATCTGCGCCTTCTCCAAGGTCGCGTCGATCAGGAACTGGCCCCAGCCGCCGCGCGTGCCGGCGAGGCGCTTGCCTTTGAGGTCGGCCGCCGATTTGATCGGCGAATCCTGGCGCACCAGGATCGCCTGCGTCTTCGCATCCGAGCGCGTGCCGCCGATCGCCTTGATCGGCGCGCCGGCCGCGTAAACCGACAGGAACGAGAGGTCGCCGGTGTAGCCGACGTCGAGCGCGCCGGCGTTGAGCGCTTCCAGGATGGGAGCAGCCGCCGGAAATTCCGACCATTCGATCTTGTAGGGCAGGTCCTTGGCATAGCCGGAGATATCGAGCAGCGAGCGGTTGCCGCCCTTCTGGTCGCCGACGCGCAGCACCACCGTGTCAGCGGCGAATGCAGCCGCGGCGGTCGATAGCGTGATGGCGGCGGCAAGCAGCGATGCGGCGAGCCGGCGGGTGATGGAATGATCGTCGGAGTTGATGCTCATGTGGCCTGTCTTGTTGCTTTGCTCACGACGCGTGAGCGAGCGATGCAGCGAGACGATCAAGTCTATGATCGCGCAATGCGCAGTCAATGAAATGGCCATTCGTATTGTGCACGCATCGGGCAAGGACGTTTTTGCGAAGCGCAGCTTTCGAGAACGTGTCGTGCGTGCAGCGTCAGGATGCGCAGGAATGAAGCAGGCGAGCGGCCGCGTCGCGCTCTGCCAACCGATGCAGCAGCGGAAATCGTTTCATCGCGGCTACGCGCGCCGGTGGAGAGAATGACTTCACCTCGCGTCACATTCGAAATTCCATTTCATTGACGATGCCGCGCGTGCGCCGCATGATTTGCGCATCGCACCAACGCGGCGCGCAAACGCCGACGGAACAAATTTCTCTCAACGCAGCTCCGCACGGAACATGCGCAACGCGAACCGTTGCGCGCATGGCGGAGCCGTGCCAGCGCAGGAGTGGGGACTGATGGAGAACGACAACAAGCGCGGCGGTTCGGGGCTCGATCGCCGCCATCTGCTCCAGGCGGGATTGGCCGCGGCCTTCGCCGCGCCGCTCGGCGCCTTCGGGGCAGCACAGGCCTTTGCGCCGCGCGCCATCGCACCTGGCGTCGACTTCTCGGAGTTTCCGCTGTGCCGGACCGCATCCGATGCGCCCGCACTGACCGGTGCGCCGCGCAAGCTGAAGCTGTCGTGGAATGCCGGCGCGGTGTGCCTTGCGCCATTGCCGGTCGCGATCGAGCACGGCTTCTTCCAGAAGCAGAATCTCGACGTTGAGCTGGTCAACTATTCCGGCTCGACCGACCAGCTGCTCGAGGCGATCGCGACGGGAAAAAGCGACGCCGGCCTCGGCATGGCGCTGCGCTGGCTGAAGCCGCTGGAGCAGGGCTTTGACGTCAAGATCGCCGCCGGCACCCATGGCGGCTGCATGCGCGTTTTGACGCGTGCTGATTCAGGTGTCGAAAAACTCGCCGACCTCAGGGGCAAGATCGTCGCCGTCGGCGATCTCGGCGGTCCCGACAAGAACTTCTTCTCCATTCAGCTGGCAAAGCTCGGCATCGATCCCAACAAGGACGTCGATTGGCGCGCCTATCCCGGCAATTTGCTCAACGTCGCTGTGGAGAAGGGCGAGGTGCAGGCGTTCCTGTCGTCCGATCCGCTCGCCTATCTCTGGCTCAAGGACAGTCAGTACAAGGAGGTCGCCTCCAATCTCGACGGCGAATATCGCGACAAGAGCTGCTGCATCGTCGGCCTGCGCGGCAGCCTCGTGCGCGAGGAGCCGCAGGTCGCGCGCGCGATCACGCAGGCGCTGCTCGATGCTGCGATTTTCACCGCGCAGAATCCGGTCGTGGCGGCAAAATCGTTCCAGCCCTATGCGCCGAAGGCGGCGACGCTCGCCGATATCGAGGGCATGGTGCGCTACCACACCCACCACCATCATCCCGTCGGCGACATCCTGAAGCGCGAGCTCAAGGCCTATGCCGATGATCTCAAGAGCGTGCAGGTGTTCAAGCAGAGCACCGACACGGCCAAATTCGCGGAGCGCATCTATGTCGACGTATTCGCTGTCTGACGGCCTTGCCTCCGGCGCGCCGCGTGTCTCGCGCGCGCCGCTGCTGGCGACCTGGTTGCGGGACTCCGGCGTCGGCGTTCTCGCCAGCCTCGCCTGGATCGCCTTTGGTCTCTCCTGCCTGTGGTGGGAGGATGTCGGCGACTGGTCGCGCACGCATTCGCTCGGCATCGCCGCCTTCGTCATCGCGGCGGTCGCGCTGTTCGGCACCGTCGGCGCCGATTATCTGGGATCGGCGGGAAGGGCGCTGCACAAGCGCGCGCCCTGGCTCGTCGCGCTCGGCGCGTTACTGACCTTGTGGGAGCTCGCCACCGCAAAATTCGCCTGGCTGCCGTTGCCGTTCTTCCCGCCGCCGCAATCGATCATCGAGGTCTATACCGACGATCTGCCAAAACTGCTCGACAGCGTGTTCGCCTCGGTCAGGCTTCAGCTCGGCGGTTATCTGATCGGCGCGACCATCGGGTTTCTCACCGGCGTCTCGATCGGCTGGTCGCGCGCGGTCGGCTATTGGGTGCATCCGGTGCTGCGCTTCATCGGCCCGCTGCCGGCGACGGCCTGGTTGCCGATCGCGTTCTTCACGTTCCCGTCGAGCTGGAGTGCCTCGACCTTCCTGATCGCGTTGGCTACCGGATTTCCGGTGACCGTGTTGACCTGGTCGGGCGTCGCGAGCGTCAGCAACGCCTATTACGACGTCGCGCGCACGCTGGGTGCAAAACCGTCCTTCGTGGTGCTGAAGGTCGCGATCCCCGCCGCGCTGCCGCACGTCTTCGTCGGCCTGTTCATGGGGCTCGGCTCGTCCTTCGCGGTGCTTGTCGTCGCCGAGATGATCGGCGTCAAGGCCGGGCTCGGCTGGTACCTGCAATGGGCGCAGGGCTGGGCCGCCTACGCCAACATGTATGCGGCGCTGATCGTGATGTCGCTGCTCTGCTCCGGCGCGATCACGCTGCTGTTTGCGATCCGCGACCGCCTTCTGGTCTGGCAGAAGGGGACCGTGAAATGGTAGCCGCAGCTGCATTGGCCGAGGCGATCACGCACCCCGCCGCCGGCGCCGCGCTCGACATCGAGCAGGTCAGCCACGCCTTCGACATCGATAGCGCCGAGCTGCCTGTTCTCAGCGACGTCAGCATCGCGGTCGAGCCGGGCGAGTTCGTCGCGCTGCTCGGGCCCTCCGGCTGCGGCAAGTCGACCTTGCTGCGGCTCGTCGCCGGCCTCGACAAGCCCAAGGCGGGGACATTGCGCGAGGACGAGGCCCGCATCACCCGGCCGCATCCCTCGCGCGTGGTCGTGTTCCAGGACCCGACCCTGTTTCCCTGGCGGTCGGTCTGGGACAACGTCGCCCTGGGCCTCGAGGCCCAGGGCATTTTGAAGAGCCAGCGGCAGCGCGTCGACGATGCGCTCGATCTCGTTGGCTTGGCCTCGTTTCGCAATGCCTATCCGCACCAGCTGTCCGGCGGCATGGCGCAGCGGGTCGCGCTGGCTCGGGCGCTGGTCAATGATCCCAAGATCCTCATCCTCGACGAGCCGCTCGGCAAACTGGACTCGCTGACCCGCATCACGATGCAGGCCGAGCTGGTCTCGCTCTGGCAGCGCAAGGGCTTTACTACGCTCCTCGTTACGCACGATGCCGAGGAAGCGCTGGTGCTCGCCAACCGCGTCATCGTGTTCAGCGAGCGGCCCGCGCGCGTGAAGGCCGACATCCGTGTCGACCGGCCCTATCCGCGCCATCGCGGCGATCCGTACCTGGCCGATCTGCGCCGCCAGATCCTTAGCCTGCTGGGGCTGGACGCCACATGGTGACAACTGCAGCCAAGGGCCGCTCGCCGAATAGCGAGCCCGACTTCATCGAACGTGCCGAAGCGCTGGGCGAAGGTTTTGCCGCGCGTGCGGCCGAGCACGACCGCTCCGGCAGCTTTCCGTTCGAGAATTTTCGCGAGCTGTCCGAGGCGGGGCTGCTGTCGCTGACGGTGCCGGCGGCCCATGGCGGCGGCGGCGCGGGCGCGCGATACGCTGCGAAAATCCTCGGCATCATCGGCAAGGCCGATGCGTCGACGGCGCTGGTGCTGTCGATGCATTACATCAACCATCTCGTGATGGCGCGGAGCCCGACCTGGCCGGCGCGGCTGTCGCGCAAGCTCGCGCGCGAGAGTGTCGAGGGCGTCGCGCTCATCAACGCGCTGCGCGTCGAGCCGGAGCTCGGCTCACCCGCGCGCGGCGGCCTGCCGGCGACCATCGCACGGCGCACTGAGACCGGCTGGCGCCTGTCCGGTCACAAGATCTACTCGACGGGATCGCCGATCCTGAAATGGTACCTGGTCTGGGCGCGGACCGACGAGGCCGAGCCGCGCGTCGGCCAGTTCCTGGTGCCGGCGGGCCTTCCGGGCACGCGCATCATCGAGACCTGGGATCATCACGGCCTGCGCGCCAGCGGCAGCCACGACGTCATCTTCGACGACGTGGTGATCCCGCTCGACGCCGAGGTCGATGTCCGCAAGCCCGCCGACTGGCGCGCGCCCGACGTCGCGCAGGCAACCGTCCACACCATCTTCGTCGCGGCGATCTATGACGGCATCGCGCGAGCGGCGCGCGACTGGTTGATCGGCTTCCTGAAGACACGAGTGCCGGCCAATCTCGGCGCGCCGCTGGCGAGCCTGCCGCGCGCCCAGGAAATCCTCGGCGGCATCGAGGCGAAGCTCGCGGTCAACGTACGTTTGATCGACAGTTTTGCGTCCGATTTCGACGATGGCTTGCAGCTCAGCGCGATCGAGTCCAACATCGTCAAGCTGACGGTGACCAATAACGCCGTGGCCGCAGTGGAGGACGCTCTGTCGCTGACCAGCAATCACGGCCTGTCGCGCAAAAATCCGCTGGAGCGGCATTACCGCGACGTGCTCTGCGGCCGGGTCCACACGCCCCAGGACGACTTGACGAAAATCTCCGCCGGGCGCGCCGCGCTGGGCATCTGATCAATCCCAAATGGAGTTTCACTGATGTCCGTCGAGTTCATCGGCTTTATCGCCAACAGCAATGCTTCCGAGACCATCGTGCGCCAGGGTCCGGTGCTCGATCCCGCCTATATCGAGACGGTGGCGAAGGCGCATGAGCTCGCCGGCTTCGACCGCGCCCTGCTGGCGTTCCATTCGACGACGCCAGACGCGCTACAGGTCGCCCAGCATGTGCTGACCATCACGAAGAAGCTCAAGGTGATGATCGCGCAGCGCCCGGGCTTCACCGCGCCGACACTCTTGGCGCGCCAGCTCGCCACGCTGGACCAGCTCTATGACGGCCGTGTGTCGCTGCATGTCATCACCGGCGGCAACGCCATCGAGCTCCGCCAGGACGGCAACACGCTTGACGACAAGGACGGGCGCTACGTCCGCACCAGCGAGTTCCTCGACGTGGTGCGTCTGGAATGGACCAGCGAGAAGCCGTTCAACTACAGCGGCAAATATTACAACGTCGAGAATGGCTTCTCTCAGGTGAAGCCAGTCCAGAAGGGCGGCATCTACACCTTCGTCGGCGGCGGCTCGGATGCAGCGATCGAGGTCGCCGGCAAGCATGCCGATACATTCGCGCTGTGGGGCGAGTCATACGCGCAGGTGCGCGACGTCACTGCACGCGTTCATAATGCAGCCGTCAGGTACGGGCGGCCGACGCCGCGCTTCAGCCTGTCGGTGCGGCCGATCCTCGCCGACACCGAGGAGGCCGCCTGGAAGAAGGCGGAGGAGATCCTGGAACGTGCCACCGCGCTCCAGGACCAGACCGGCTACCGCAGGCCGAACCACGCCACTGACGGCGCCAAGCGGCTGTTGGCGCTCGCCGACCAGGGCGCGCGCATCGACAAGCGGCTGTGGACCGAGATCGCAAAGCTCACCGGCGCCAACAGCAACACCACGGCGCTGGTCGGCACGCCCGAACAGGTCGCCGAGGTCTTCGCCGATTACTACGATCTCGGCGTCAGCCATTTCCTGATCCGCGGCTTCGATCCGCTTCCCGATGCGATCGAGTATGGCCGCGAGCTGATCCCGCTGACGCGCAAGTTGAGCGCTGCACGCGACCAGCAGCGGGGGATCGCGGCGGAATGATCCGGTTCATTGTTGCTGCAGCCCTCGCGTTTGCGGCCGCTGATCTCGCCGTCGCGCAAACGACGCTTCGTGTCGGCGACCAGAAGGGCAATTCGCAGGCCGTGATGGAAGCGGCCGGCGTGCTCAAGGACGTGCCGTACAAGATCGAGTGGAAGGAATTTCCGGCGGCAGCCCCGCTGTTGGAGGCGCTCAGCGCCGGCGCGATCGAGACCGGGCTCGTTGGCGATGCGCCCTTCACCTTCGCCGCAGCCTCCGGTGCGCCGGTCAAGGCGATCGCGGCGATCCGGCAGACGCGCGAGGGGCTAGCGATCCTCGTGCCCGAGAACTCGCCGATCAGGAGCTTTGCCGATCTGCGGGGCAAGAAGATTGCCACCGGCCGCGGATCGATCGGCCATCAGCTCATCCTTGCGGCGCTCGAGAAGAACGGCTGGAGTGCAAGCGACGTGCAGATCGCGTTCCTCGCCCCCTCCGACGCCAAGATCGCCTATACGCAAGGTTCGGTCGATGCCTGGTCGACCTGGGAGCCCTATGTGAGCCAGGAGGAGGTGCTGTTCAAATCGCGCCGCATCATCACCTCCGAGGGCCTGACACCGGGTCTGAGCTTCCAGGTCGCGCGGCCGGACGCGATCCGCGACAAGCGCGCGGAGCTCACGGACTTCGTCCGGCGCCTGACCGCGGCACGCGCGTGGTCGCTGAACAATATCGACAGCTATGCCGCGACCTGGGGCAGACTGATGAATATCCCGACCGCCGTTCCGCAGAACTGGCTCTCGCGCGCAAAGATCCGGATCGCGCCGATCGACGACGGCGTGGTCGCGGACGAGCAGAGCACGATCGACCTCTACTTCCGCTGGGGCCTGATCAAGCAGAAGCTCGATGCAGGCGAGATCGTGGACCGCTCGTTTGCGGATGCGATCGTGAGGGCGGGGCTGTAAGCGCAATTTCATGTTCCTGAACGCGGTACCTTCCCTCTCCCCTTGTGGGAGAGGGTGGCTCGCCGCGATAGCGGCGAGACGGGTGAGGGGTCTCTCTCCGCGAGTCCGGAAGCGTAGGGTGGGAAAGACGCACTTGCGCCGTGCCCACCATCTCATCCTCGATGACAGAAGCCGTGGGCACGCTTCGCTTTGCCCACCCTACGAGACTGCGGTCGCGGATAGATACCCCTCATCCGGCGCTTCGCGCCACCTTCTCCCACAAGGGGAGAAGGAAGAAGCTCTCTCACAGGCATTTCAAGGCCTCGTGAGAAAGGAGCACGTTCCAGCGCAATTGCCTTCCTCGAAAAATCCTGCTGCCTTCTCGGCTAGCGACAACATCCCCATTGCTATTTGCACCGCCTCCCTTGCACCACGCCGAGCGCCGTCAAAAATCAATCCGACGACCACATCGGGAGACCGGCCATGGGCCTGCAAGAAACAAGAATCGAATCGCTTCCCTTCGTCACTGCCGAACTCAACTATCTCGCGCCGACATCAGGCAAGCCGCGCACCTATGCCTTCGATCCGCCGCCCGGCGAGCCCAAGAGCACGTCGCTGCCGGAGCCGCATCAGGTGCCGATCTTCGATGCGCGGCTGATTGCCGAGAACTTCTCGCTCGACCGCGAGGGCTTTGCGCTGGTGCGCCATCCGACGCAGGTGAAGGACTTTTACAACGACGAGGAAATCCGCACCGTCTACTATCCCGCCGTCGAGGCCTTTCTGCGCGCGACGCTGAAGGCGGATCGCGTCGTGATCTTCGATCACACCGTGCGCAAGCGCGTCGAGGGCGCCGCTGACATTCGCGGCGGCGGGCCGCGCCAGCCGGCGACGCGCGTCCATGTCGACCAGACCGCCGTCTCCGGCGCCAACCGCGTGCGCGAGCATCTGCCAGATGAGGCCGAGGAGCTGCTGAAGGGCCGCGTGCAGGTGATCAATCTGTGGCGGCCGGTCCGCGGACCTTTACGCGATTCTCCGCTCGCAATGGCTGACGGCACGACGGTCGCGCCTGATGATCTCGTTGCCTCCGATCTGATCTATCCCAACCGCCGCGGCGAGACCTATTCGGTGAAATACAATCCGAACCATCGCTGGTTCTATTTCCCCGAGATGACGCCGGACGAGGCGCTGCTGCTCAAATGCTATGATTCCGCAACCGACGGCCGCACGCGCTTCGGGCCGCACACCGCGTTCGTCGACCCGACCACGCCGCCGGATGCGGCACCGCGCGAGAGCATCGAGGTGCGAACGCTGGTTTTTCACAAATCGTAACAATGTGTGATGGCACTGCCGCGCATCGCGCGGCAGTGTTTTGGGAACTTAAGGGAACAACGCGACGTTTGCAGCGCCGGGCAGGGCAAACCGGGAGCGGTGCCGTGCAAGCGCAAACGACATTTTTGCTTTGTTTGACCTCATTTCTCGCCGTTATTTCAGTTGCACAGGCCGAAAGTGGACTGGCCTCCTATTACAGCTATGCGAAAGCCGGCCGGGGCGAATTGACCTGCGCCCACCGTACGCGGCCGTTCGGCAGCGTGCTCAAGGTGTCCTATAGCGGCCGCACGATCGAGTGCCGCGTCAACGATCGCGGCCCCTTCATCCGCGGCCGTATCGTCGATCTCTCGGTGCCGGCCGCCCGCGCGCTCGGCATGATGAGCGCCGGCTTGGTGCGGGTCTCGGTGGAATAGCCAGGTAAGCGCGCTATAGTGTCGCCCAAAGGGTGAGGGGGCGCTATGGCCAAAATCAGGGTTGGGCTCGTCGGCTGCGGCTTCGTGTCGGAGCTGCATATGTATGCGTTCCGGCGCGTCTATGGCGTCGATGTGGAGGTCGCGGCAGTGGCCGCGCGCGGCGACAAAGTTGTCACCTTCGCCCAGCATCACAATATTCCGCGCGTTTATCGCAGCTTTGCCGAATTGATCGCGGACCGCGAGCTCGATGTCATCGACATCTGCACTCCGCCCAACCTGCATGCCGAGATGATCGTTGCCAGCATGCAGGCCGGCAAGCACGTGATCTGCGAAAAGCCGTTCGCGGGCTATTTCGGCCGCGAGGGCGACGAGCAGCCGATCGGCAGGCACGTGCCGAAGGCGCTGATGTATGAGCGCGTGCTGGAGGAGATGGACGCGACACGCGCGGCAATCGAGCGCACCGGCAAGCTCTTCATGTATGCCGAGGATTGGATCTACGCGCCGGCGGTGACCAAGATCGCGGAGATCATCAAGGCGACCAAGGACAAGATCCTGTTCATGAAGGGCGAGGAGAGCCATTCCGGCTCGCATGCCGCGCATGCGGCGCAATGGGCGATGACCGGCGGCGGCTCGCTGATCCGCATGGGCTGCCACCCGCTCTCGGCCGTGCTCTATCTGAAGCAGGTCGAAGCCAAAGCGCGCGGCGAGAGCATCCATGTCGCCAGCGTGACTTGCGATGTCGGCAACGTCACGGCCGTCCTGAAGCCGGAGGAGCGCACCTATATCAAGGCCAATCCCGTCGATGTCGAGGATTGGGGCACGCTCACCGCGACCTTCTCCGACGGCACCAAGGCCACCGTGTTTTCCGGCGACATGATCATGGGCGGCGTGCGCAATTTGATCGAGACCTATACCTCCGGCGGCTCGTTGTTCGCCAATATCACGCCGAACACCCATCTGATGAGCTACCAGACCTCTGAGGAGAAGCTCGCCTCGGTTTACATTACCGAGAAGGTCGACCGCAAAACCGGCTGGCAATATGTCTGCCTGGAGGAGGAATGGACGCGCGGCTATTTGCAGGAGATCCAGGACTTCATGGAATGCGCCGCGAGCGGCCGGCAGCCGCTGTCGGATCTCGCGCTGGCCTATGAGACGATCAAGGTGAACTACGCCGGCTATTGGGCCGCGGAAGAGGGGGGCGGGTGGTGCTGTAGGGGCGGTGGGTCCGCTGAACGAGCCGCGGGCTCGCTGCAAACCCTTCTCCCCTTGTGGGAGAAGGTGGCATAGGCCGCCTATGGCGGCCGTTCTTGAGAACGCCGAAGCGAAGCTTCGGCTATGGCGCCGGATGAGGGGTCTCTCTCCGCGAGTTCGCTGCAACAGGTTCACGCGCGGAGAGAGACCCCTCAACCGTCTCGCGCTATCGCCATAGCCGATGCAAAGCATCGGCGTTCTTAGGAAACGGCGGCCAAAGGCCGCCTATGCCACCCTCTCCCACAAGGGGAGAGGGAAAGGCGACCGGTGTCGCCATCTACCAGGCCCCGACCGCGATCATGATCGCGATGGTCATGCACGAGAGACAGGCAATCGATGCAGTATAGAACTCGGGTGTGTTCAATGTTGCCTCCTGAACAAGTGCGGCCTTTCTCAAAGGCCGCTGACGCGGGGAGAGGCGGCTATTTTCTGGTGCGGTTCAACTCGTCGTGCTGCGCGTCCATTTCGGCATCCGGATCGGCGAAGTCTTCGTCCGGCAGAACGAGTTCATCACGCTTGCCGGTGAGCAGAAGCTGTTTGCGCATTTCCGCCAGGCGGGCGCGGCAGAATTCCCTGTAGAGCAATTCGAGTATGGCGGGCATCTTCACCCCCATCGCTGGATTTCACGACCTGAGAACTTTTCTGATTCCGGCTGGACGGCCGTAATGCGAGCCGGTCCTGCGCGTGATGATCCTCGGCCTTAAATCGAATTAAGGCGTGAAAGCAGCGTGAAACGAAATGAGGGGGCAACACCGGATGAAGGGCCGTCGCCGCAAGTTCATCCGCGAGAGGTTCACGCGTGACGAGAACCTCTCAGCACTTCGCCGGTCTGGCGAGTTATTCACCGCAAGGGGAGAGGGCCCACCGCCTCACGCCCCGTAGGTCGAGCCTTTCGGCAGCGGGAACACTGGATCCTGCGTGCGGATGTTGGTCGGCCACACCACCGAGATGTGCTCGCCGGCGTTCTGCATTACGACCGGCGTCGAGCGCTCGTTCTGTCCGGAGAGCGGCGTGCCCGGCGGGAAGAACTTGACGCCATAGCCCTGGATGGTGCCGCCGGCGGGAATGTCGACGTCGAGCGCGGCCTTGCGGATCGCTTCCGGCTCGAAGCTGCCGTATTTCTCCTTGGCGACGGGCAGCACGTTGTTGAGCAGCACCCAGGTCTGGTTGAAGCCCATCGAGCAGTGCGGCGGCACCTCGGTGGCGCCGGTCTTGGCCTTGTAGCGCGTGACCATCGCGTTGGTCAGATCGCCGATACCTGGCGCGAGCTTGGCCGGATCGAGCAGCTGTGCCGGCACCGGATCGATGTTGCAGAAATTGTCGATGTCGGCGCCAAAAGTGGCGCGCAGCTTGTCGAGCTGGCTGTAGCCGGCGCCGGCGCCGAACAGCATCTTGAAGCGCAATCCGCTCTCGCGTGCCTGGCGCAGGAACAGGGTGATGTCGGGATTGTAACCCGCATGCGAGATCACGTCGGCCTTGGCGCGCTTGATCTTGGTGACCAGCACCGAGAGATCGGGCGCGGAGGCCGAGTAACCCTCGCGCAGCACCACCTGGATGCCGGCCTGCTTGGCATAGGCTTCGTCCGCAGCGGCGACGCCGACGCCATAGGGGCCGTCCTCGTGGATCAGCGCGACCTTGACGTCCTTTGGGTCCATGCCGAGCTTGCCTTGCGCATGCTCGGTGAGGAAGGCGGCGAAGGCCTGTCCGTATTGATCCGAATGGATCTGCGCGCGAAACACGTATTGCAGGTTCTTGTCCTTGAACACGGCGGTCGAGACCGCGGTCGTGATCCAGAGGATCTTCTTCTGCTGCTCGACCTTGGCCGCGAGTGGCACCGCATGCGAGCTCGCATAGACGCCGTTGAGGATGTCGATCTTCTCCTGACTGATCAGGCGTTCGGCCTCGTTGATGGCAACGTCGGGTTTGCTCTGGGAATCCGCGGCGACCGGAGCAATCTTGTACTTGCCGCCGACACCGCCTTTCTCGTTGACGAGGTCGATCGCGATCTGTGCGCCGATCGACGAGGCGACCGAGCCGCCGGCGGCGAAGGGGCCGGTGAGGTCGTAGATCAGCCCGATGCGCAAATTCTCGGCTTGCGCCTGGGCCCTGGTCCAATCGAGGCTGAGTGCGGCGGCGGCAGCCGCCGTACCCTTCAGCAGCTGCCTGCGTGAAGTCGGCATCCTATCCTCCCTCAAAACCCGTCGGTTGATCGGTCTTGTTGTTTTTTTCCAAGTATTTGGAGGGTGCGTGTGAAAGTCAACATGCAGCGCACCAGACAATTCGCAGTCGGCCGCGCGGCGCGGATGGCGCGAGCCGGCACTGCATCATCGTACGCCTGACGGATCAGAGAAACGGCGATGCCAAGGCCGGAGTTTCGACCAGCGCGTGAGCGGCATACTCGAGCGCAGATCTAATCTGCGCTCGCGTGGAAGGGCCGCAGATGCATACTCTGACGGCCTCGGGGGGCGGATCAGTCACGACAAAGGCGTCACTTGCGACGACGCCGACGCCGGTCTGCCGCATATGCTCCACGAAAGCCGAGCGCCTCCAGGGCGTGGGCAGCGCGACCCACAGGTTGAAGCTGAGGGGATCACCCCGGTAGGACCCCTTGGGCAGGATTTCGGCCGCGAGCTTCTGCCGCGCCGAGGTCTCGGCGCGGATGAACCGCAACATCGTGTCCGCGGTGCCGTCTTCGATCCAGCGCGTCGCGATCGCCACGGTAAGGGGAGATGCCATCACGGTCGCGGACCGGAGCGCCGAGGCAAACGGCCAGGCCGAGCGCGTATCGGGCACGACGACATAGGCGGTGCGCAAGCCTGCTCCGATGCATTTCGCCAGTCCCGCAACGTGCCAGGTCAGATCGGGCGCGATCGCGGCGAAGGGCGCGTGGCCGTGGCCGTGCTCGGGAATGAAGCCATAGGCGTCGTCCTCGATGATCGGCAGCTTGAAGCGTCGTGCAATCGCGACGATCTCGCGCCGCCGCGAGTCCGGAATCGTCAGGGTCGTCGGATTCTGCAGCGTCGGATTGAGGTAGATGGCCTTGGGCTTCAGCTTCTTGCAGGCATCGGTCAGCGCCTGCGGCTCAATGCCATCGTCATCCATCGGCAGGCCGACGAGAGCAATGCCGAGCTGCGCGGCGATGGACCTGATCCCGGGATAGGTGATGGCCTCGCATAGCACCACCTCGCCTGCTTTCGCGAGGATCGAGAGAATGCCGAGCAGCGCCGGATGTGCCCCCGGCGAGACGAAAATGCGGCTCTGCGCCGGCACCAGCGCACGGCGGCCGAGCCAGCTCGACGCGGCATCCTTGTCGGCCTGCGTGCCGCCAAAGCCCTGGTAGCGCAGCAGCGGAACGATGTCGCGCATCACATGCTCGGCGCCCGCCTGCATGCGCTCGATCAACTCGGGATCATCAGGCTCCGGAGGCAGGTTCATCGACAGGTCGACGGGGCGAGGCGGAAAGTTTGTCGCCGAGCGTCGCGGCCGCGGCTTGTCGCGAACGAAGGTTCCCTGTCCAACCTTCGATTCAACGAGCCCGCGCTTCTGGGCTTCGACATAGCCGCGCGCGACGGTGGTGAAATCGACATCGAGACGCTTGGCCAGTTTCCGCTGCGGCGGCAAGCGGTCGCCGATCACAAGCCGTCCGGCGGCGATATCATCGGCAATTGCGTCTGCGATGGCGAGATAGCGCGGCTTGTCGCTGCTCGAGAGATCGGGTCGCCAGTCGGCCATAGTTCAGTTCCGGTCAGTTACGTCAGCATAATTGACTGTATATTGTTGCAAGCGTCGAGGCAATTGCATCGCGTATTTTTGGCTGCTTGCGGAGGCGTTCCGTCTGGGCGCTTTGCACACCGATCGGGCGCGCTGCCCAGCATTTTTCAGGCACTATTTTTCGAGGACAACGCAAGCATAGCCAAATCCAGTCAGGTCTCCATTCAACATTGAATGCATAATTGAATGTAAATTGTATGGTTTGATGATTTGTCGTGCAGAAGGTCGCTTGGCACATTGATTGCAAAACCTGATCTCGATCCGGGAGGCCCGGACGTGAACAGGAGGTGTCTATGCCAGCAGTGAACATGCCCGCGCGTCAGAAGGGCGACTTTCTTGTCGACTATGAAGAGAAGGTTTTCGAGGACGTCAAAGCAAAGCCGGGTGAGAAGGCGCTGGTCACCTTCCACACCGTCGCGTTCGAAGGCTCCATCGGCCTCGTCAATATTCTCCAGGCGCTGCGCCTGAAGCGGAAGGGCTTTGAGACGTCGGTTCTGCTCTACGGTCCCGGTGTCACGCTCGGCATTCAGCGCGGCTTCCCGAAGATCGGCGACGAAGCCTTCCCCGGCGCGCAGAACTTCAACAACCAGCTCGCAAAGTTCATGGATGAAGGCGGCAAGGTCTATGCCTGCCGGTTCGCGCTGCAGGCGCTTTACGGCCATGGCGAGCCGTCACTCATTCCGGGCATCCGGCCGATCAATCCGCTCGATGTGCTCGACCTCATCCTGCTTCACCGCAGGGACGACGCGTTCATGATCCACACCTGGACCGTCTGACTTCGGTTGTCTCGCGCGACGGACGAGGGAGAATACAGTGACAGCGAAACGCACGGTCAGGGCTGGCGCGATTCAGATCGCGCCCGATCTGGACACGCCGACCGGAACGGTCGACCGGATCCTGGCGGCCATCGCGGAGGCGGCGGGCAAGGGAGTCCAGTTCGCCGTTTTTCCGGAGACGTTCGTTCCCTGGTATCCGTATTTCTCCTTTGTCCGTCCGCCGGTCCTCAGCGGCGCCGAGCACATCCAGCTCTACGACAACGCCGTCGTCGTGCCGGGTCCCGTCACAGACGCCATTGCGCAGGCGGCGAAGCGCCACGGCATGGTGGTGGTGCTCGGCGTCAACGAGCGCGATCACGGCTCGCTTTACAACACCCAGCTCGTGTTCGACGCGAACGGCGCGCTCGTCCTGAAGCGGCGCAAGATCACGCCGACCTTTCACGAGCGCATGATCTGGGGGCAGGGTGACGGCGCCGGCCTGAAGGTGGTCGAGACCGCGGTCGGTCGTGTCGGCGCGCTGGCGTGCTGGGAGCATTACAACCCGCTCGCCCGCTACGCGCTGATGGCCCAGCACGAGGAAATCCATGCGGCCCAGTTTCCGGGTTCGCTGGTCGGACAGGTCTTTGCCGACCAGATCGAGGTGACGATCCGGCATCATGCGCTGGAAAGCGGATGCTTCGTCGTCAATGCCACCGGCTGGCTGACCGAGGAGCAGATCGCGAAAATCTCGCCGGAGGAAGGCCTGCGCAAAGGCCTGCGCGGCGGCTGCATGACAGCGATCGTCTCACCGGAAGGCAACCATCTGGTGCCGCCGCTGACCAGCGGCGAGGGCATCCTTGTCGCCGATCTCGATCTCGCTCTGATCACCAAACGCAAGCGGATGATGGATTCTGTCGGCCACTACGCCCGGCCGGAGCTGCTTTCGCTGGTGCTGAACGACCGACCCGCGCGTCCGATGCACGGCTTTCACCCGAACCGCCTCATGTCCATTCCGGGAGACCAATCAGATGAGACCGCAGATGCCGCAACCCAAGGCGATCCCGACCGAGCAGCTGATCAACGAGTTGCAGTCCTTCGGAGTCCGGCTCGCTGATCCCAAGACCGGCGGAACGAGCCGCCGCGGCGGCGCCGGGCCGTCGGATCACACGCCGTTCACGATCGACGGCGCGACCGTGATGATTCCGGTCCACAACGCGCCGGCCTTCGAGAGCCCTTATCTCGTCGAGCGTCCCGACGAGGCCGGGCGAAGCCGCATCTCGCGCGACGGCGTGGTGCTCGCGGACGTCTCGTTTCCGTTGCGACCCAAATTCTACGACCGCACCACCGAGGACGGCGTCCCCTATTGGAAGATCGCGACCCTGCACGGGCGCGACGTTCTCGCCACCACCGTGCTCCAGACCTGCATTCGCTACCAAAGCCGTACCAAGACCTGCCAGTTCTGCGCCATCGGCCAGTCGCTCGCAGCCGGGCGTACGGTCGAGCGCAAGACGCCGGCACAACTCGCCGAAGTGGCCAAGGCGGCCGTCGAGTTCGACGGTGTCAGGCACATGGTGATGACCACGGGCACGCCGCACACGTCCGATCGCGGCGCCGGCATCCTTGCGGAGAGCGCGCAGGCCGTCAAAGCCGCCGTCGATTTGCCGATCCAGGCGCAATGCGAGCCACCGGACGATTTCGCCTGGTTTCAGCGCATGAAGAGTTCAGGGGTCGACGCGCTCGGCATGCACCTGGAGGTCATCGGGCCCGCCGTGCGGCAAAGGATCATGCCGGGCAAGGCGCAGGTCCAGGTCGAGCAATACATGGAAGCATTCGCCGCGGCCGTGCCGGTCTTCGGCCGCGGTCAGGTCTCGACTTATATTCTGGCTGGCCTTGGCGACGAGCCTTCCGAGATTCTCGCGCTGTCGCGCCGGCTTATCGATATCGGCGTCTATCCCTTCGTCGTGCCGTTCGTGCCGATCGCCGGCACGCCGCTGGAGAGCCATCCGACGCCGTCTCCAGGGTTCATGCACGACATCCTGCGTCCGCTCGCCGAGATGCTGCGCGCCGGCGGCCTGCGCGCCACCGATATCAAGGCAGGCTGCGGCAAATGCGGCGCCTGCTCGGCCCTGTCCACTTACGAGCGCGGAGCACGTGGATGATCTTTGAGCCATTCAAGCCGTTCGTCGCGCCGGAGTTCCAGGTGAAGTTCGCGACCGAAGCCTGGGAGCGTGCCGCCGCCGCAGCCTTGCGTCGCAAGGTGTTCTGCGAGGAGCAGGGCGTGTTTGCGGGTGATGATCGCGACGCGGTCGACGATTTCGCCATCCCGCTCGTGGCCGTGTCGCTGCTCGGCGTCGCCGAGGATGAAGTCGTCGGCACCGTGCGCATTCACCCCGATGACCACGAGACGGATGTGTGGTGGGGCTCCCGCCTTGCCGTCGAAAAAGGTTATCGCCGGCTCAGCGCGGTTGGCGCCGGCCTGATCCGGCTCGCGGTCTCCTCTGCCCATGCGCGCGGTTGCCGGCGCTTTCTTGCCAATGTGCAAAGTCAGAACGCGCTTCTGTTCCAGCACATGCATTGGCGCTCGCTCGGCGAATTCGAGCTCCATGGCCGGCCGCACCATCGCATGGAGGCCGATCTCGACCACTACCCGCCGTTCCGGACGCCCGAAACCGGCTTCCTGTCACTCGCAAAGCTGGCGGCTTGAACATGCTGACGGATGCCGCACTCGCAAGCCTCGCCGAGACGCTCCGCAAAAGCCGCGGCATCGCCGCCAAGGCCGACATTGCGGGTGTTGCGGCCGCGCTCGACCTCTCGAGCGGCGATGCCATCCCGGTGGGGGACGATTGCGCGGCGATCCCGGAGGGCGACGGCTATACCCTGTTCGCCATCGAAGGCTTCATGAACGAATTCGTCGCCGCCGACCCCTGGTTTGCAGGTTGGTGCGGCGCCATGGTCAACATCTCGGACGTCGCGGCAATGGGCGGACGGCCGACGGCCATCGTCAATGCGATCTGGTCCGATGGCGCGGATAAGGCCGCGCCCATTCTCGAAGGATTGAAAGCTGCTGCGAGGACTTTCGGTGTGCCCGTCATCGGCGGCCACACCAATGTGCGCAGCAACCAGAGCCAGTTTGCCGTCGCGATCCTGGGTCGCGCGAGGCGGCTTCTCACGAGCTTTGACGCGAGGCCCGGCGACAAGCTCATTGCGGCGATCGATCTGCGCGGCCGCTACCGCGAACCCTTCGCGAACTGGGAGGCTGCGACCGACGCACCCGCGGAGCGACTGCGCGGCGATCTGGAGATCCTGCCGTCGATCGCCGAGGCGGGGCTTGCACGCGCAGCCAAGGACATCAGTCAGGGCGGCATCGTCGGGACCGCGGCGATGCTGGCCGAGTGCTCGCAGGTCGCCATCACGCTGGACGTCGAGGCGATTCCGATTCCTGCCGGCGCGCCGCTCGAACGCTGGCTCCTGACGTTCCCGAGCTTCGGCTATCTCCTGTCGGCGAAGTCCGAAGACGTCGACGAGATCCTGTCGCGCTTCCAACGGCGCGGCATTGCGGCAACCGCGGTCGGAGACGTCAGCGCGGGGACAAGCGTCGACATTCGCGCCGCTTCCGGTCGCGCAACGGTCTGGGACTTCGCGGCGCAGCCCCTGATCGGATGTGCGCCAGGGCAGGGCTATCGGCAGCGGAGCGTGGCATGAGCGGCGGCTCGTCAAGACTTCGCATCGCGATCCTCACGCACTCGACAAATCCACGAGGTGGCGTGGTGCACGCGCTCGCGCTTGCGGACGCCCTGGCACATCTTGGACACCGGCCGGTCGTGCACGCCCCCGACCCGCCCGGCAAAGGCTTCTTCCGCCGCAGCGTCGCGGAGACGCGCTCCGTGCCCGCATCGCCCGTCTCGGGCGACGTCGTTGCGACGGTCGAAACGCGCATCGCCGACTATGTCCGGCATTTCGGCGATGTGGCCAAGCGGCAGTACGACGTCTTCCATGCCCAGGACGGCATCTCCGGCAATGCGCTTGCGATGCTGAAGCAGCGCGGCCTGATCCAACGCTATGTCCGCACCGTTCATCACATCGATGCATTCAAGGACGAACGGCTCCGCGAACTCGACCGTCGCTCGATCGTCCACGCTGACGGCCTGTTCGTCGTCAGCCGGTTCTGGCAGGAGCACTTGAAGGCGGAGATGTCCCGCTCTGCAATATTGGTCGGCAATGGCGTCGACACGGCGCGATATTCGCCTGTCTCGTCACCCGGTGATCGGCTCCTGCGCGCCCGGCTCGGCCTCCGCGCAGGCCCGATCCTGCTGTCGATCGGCGGCGTCGAGCAGCGCAAGAATACGCTGGGCATTCTCGAGGCGTTCCGGCAGGTGTACGCCGTACATCGATCCGCGCAGCTCGTCATCGCCGGCGGGGCTTCGCTGCTGGACCATGGTGTCTATCGGCAGCAGTTCGAGTCACGGCTGCGCGATGCGGGACTGCCTGTTGGTGCGGTGATCGAGACGGGGCCGCTGATCGATGCCGACATGCCATCGCTCTTTCGCCTCGCGGATGTCTTGTTGTTCCCGTCCTTGCGCGAGGGCTTTGGCCTGGCCGTGCTCGAAGCGATGGCCAGCGGCGCGCCGGCCGTGGTCTCGCATACCGCACCGTTCACGGAATATCTCGGTCCGGACGATGCTGCCTGGTGCGATCCGCATCACGCAGGCTCGATCGCGGATGCCACCCTCAGTGCCCTCGCCGAGCCCCTGCGCTCGCGCCTGATCGCGAACGGCGCGAGAGTCGCCCGGCACCATGACTGGAGTCGCACCGCCATGGCACACATGGCGACCTATCAGGATATGCGCGAGGTGCACTATGCCTGAGATGCGCTTCCACGTGCGCTGGCCCGATGAGCGGATCGAGGTCTGCTATTCGCCCTCGCTGGTCATCAAGGATCATTTCGTCGCCGGCACGACCTACGCGCTCGACGACTTTCGCGAGCGAAGCCGCGTTGCGCTGACGATTGCGGCCGAGCGGGTCCGTGAGAAGTACGGCTTTCTCTGCTCGCGCGCGCTCGGGCAACTCGCACGGATCGAGGCGACCGCCGTGCAGTTCGAGGCCACGCCTGACGCTTCCGTCACCATCGTCTCGTTTGAAGAATAGCAGGAGCTGATCATGTCCGACCTTCACACACACTATCCGGTCGTCGTGATCGGCGGCGGCCAGGCCGGCCTTGCCATGAGCGCGCAACTCAAGGCGCGCGGCATCGCCCATGTCGTGCTGGAAAAGAACACGATCGCGCATTCCTGGAAGACGCAGCGTTGGGACGCGTTTTGCCTCGTGACGCCGAACTGGCAATGCCGGCTTCCCGGCTTTCCTTACGCCGGCAGCGATCCACACGGCTTCATGCTGCGTGACGAGATCGTCACTTACATCGAGGATTTCGCCAGGCACATCGATGCGCCGGTCCGCGAGGGCGTTGCCGTCACACGCCTCAGGCAATCCGGTCGTGGCTTCATGCTCGAGACGACAATCGGCGAGATCGCTGCCGACAGCGTCGTGCTGGCCGTCAGCGGATATCACGTTCCGAAAGTGCTGCCGTTTGCGGGCCGGCTCGATCCGTCGATCACGCAGATCCACTCCTCAGCCTACCGCAATCCGGATCAGTTGCCGCCGGGCGAGATCCTCGTCGTTGGAAGCGGACAGTCGGGCTGCCAAATCGCCGAAGACCTGCATCTGGCCGGCCGCAAGGTGCATCTCGCCGTCGGCAGCGCGCCGCGGTGCCCGCGCTTCTATCGCGGCCGGGACGCCGTCGACTGGCTCGACGATCTCGGGCAGTACGACTTGCCCGTCGACAAGCATTCGCTAAAGGAAGGCGTTCGCAAGAATGCTAACCATTACCTGACCGGGCGGGACGGCGGCCGCGATATCGACCTGCGCAGGTTCGCGCTTGAGGGGATGAAGCTCTACGGTCGACTCAAGGACGGCCATGGGACGTCCTTGCAGCTTGGCGATGATCTCCAGGTCAATCTCGACAATGCCGACCGGGTCTACAACGGCATCTGCCGAATGATCGACGAGCACATCGTAAAGAACAGAATCGCCGCGCCCGTGACGCCTCACTATGAGCCCGTGTGGTCCCCCACTGCGGCGCCCACGGAGCTCGATCTCGCAGCGAGCGGCATCAGCAGCATCGTATGGACGACCGGCTTCCGGTCCGACTGGTCTTGGGTCGACCTGCCGATGTTCGATGGCACCGGTTATCCAACCCACAAGCGGGGCATCACGTCGGTCGACGGTGCCTATGTG
This sequence comes from Bradyrhizobium sp. CB2312, assembly GCF_029714425.1. Lineage (NCBI taxonomy): Bacteria > Pseudomonadati > Pseudomonadota > Alphaproteobacteria > Hyphomicrobiales > Nitrobacteraceae > Bradyrhizobium > Bradyrhizobium sp. CB2312. The sequence continues at coordinate 2,541,630 of NZ_CP121668.1, forward strand.
GTCGGCCTGCCGTGGCTCTACACCTGGGGCTCGGGTCGGTTCGTCGGCATCGGTCGTGATGCAGAGTTCGTTGCAGACCATATCAAGGAGCGATCGAGCGCATCGCATGCCGACGCGTATCGAGCCGGCCGACGCGAGTTCTCGCAAGATGCCGCGCGAGAAGCTGTTTAGCCTTGCGCGACTACGCGCCCTCAATAGGTGAGGCGAGGCGACCATGCCCGGGACAGGCCCATCACTGCTCCAGGCGGCGGGCAAGATAGCGCGCCGTCTTCCCGCTGCTCCTCCCATTGTTCTTGGCGACCTGATGCGGTGTGCCGGATGCGACGATCTTGCCGCCCTCGTCGCCGGCGCCGGGGCCGAGATCGATGATCCAGTCGCTGTGGGAGACGACATCCATGTCATGCTCGACCACGACCACGCTGTTGCCGGCCTCCACGATCCGGTCGAGCTGGGCGATCAGGCGCTCGACATCGCGTGGGTGAAGACCGGTGGTCGGCTCGTCCAGGACATAGAGCGTGTGCCCGCGTTGCGGACGCATCAGCTCGGTCGCCAGCTTGATGCGTTGCGCTTCGCCGCCGGACAATTCGGTGGCGGACTGACCGAGGCGGATATAGCCGAGGCCGACCTCGCGGACGACCGACAGCGACCGGTTCAGCGTGGCATCGCCCTCGAAGAAGTCGAAGGCCTCGTCGACGCGCATCGCCAGCACGTCCGCGATGGACTTTTCGCGGATCTTCACTTCCAGCGTCTTGTCATTGTAGCGCGCGCCCTTGCAGGTCGGGCAGGGCGCATAGACGCTGGGCAGGAACAGCAGTTCGACGCAAACGAACCCCTCGCCTTCGCAGGTCGCACACCGGCCCTTCGCGACATTGAACGAGAAACGCCCGGCATCGTAGCGGCGAGCCTTGGCCTGCGGCGTTGCCGCGAACAGTTTTCGCACATGGTCGAACAGGCCGGTATAGGTTGCAAGGTTCGATCGCGGCGTGCGGCCGATCGGCTTCTGGTCGACGACGACCAGGCGATCGATTTGATCTAGGCCGGCGACAATCCTGCCGCCCAATGTCGCGATCGTGGGCGCCAGGCTGTCATCCTCGGGATCGGCGGCAAGCGTGTGCCCGAGATGATCGGCCACGGCATCGACCAAGAACTGGCTGATCAGGCTCGATTTGCCGGAGCCAGATACGCCGGTGATGCCGATGATCACGCCCAGCGGGATATCGACGTCGAGGCCTCGGAGATTGTTGCGGACCACACCCCTGATCTTCAAATGCCCTTTCGGCGCGCGGCGGGTCGTGGGCAGCTTCTTGCGCGGATGCGCGAGATAGGTCGCGGTTCGCGATTGCGCGATGCCGCCGAGCCCCGCGGGCGGCCCGCTATAGAGGATGCGTCCGCCACCCTCGCCAGCGTCGGGCCCGACATCGACCAGCCAGTCGGCATGCCGGATCACCTCGATCTCGTGCTCAACCACGAAGATCGAATTGCCCGCGCGCTTCAGCCGGTCCAGCGCCCGCAGCAGCGCCTCGGTGTCGGCGGGATGCAGGCCTGCGGACGGCTCGTCGAGCACGTAGACGACGCCGAACAGGTTGGAGCGGACTTGTGTCGCCAGCCGCAGACGCTGCAGCTCGCCCGGCGACAGCGTGGGAGTGCTGCGTTCGCAGGCGAGATAGCCGAGGCCAAGGTCGAGCAGGACGGCGAGGCGCGCCGACAGATCCTCGCAGATGCGCCGGGCGACGACGGCCTTCTCCGACTTGTCCGGCGATGGTCTCGCGAACGGCTTGATCAGCTCGTGCAGCTGCTTGAGCGGCAAATGCGAGATCTCTGCGATGTTGAGCCCAGCGAACTTGATCTTGAGCGCCTCCGGCTTCAGCCGCGTGCCATGACAGGTCGGGCAGTCTTGCGTGATCATGAACTGCGCGACGCGGCGCTTCATCATCGCGCTCTCGGACTTGGCGTAGGTCTGCATCACGTAGCGCTTGGCGCCGGTGAACGTGCCCTGGTAGCTCGGCTCCTCCTTGCGGCGCAGCGCCCGTTTGACCTCGGCGGCGTCGTAGCCGGCATAGACCGGAACGGTCGGCTGCTCCTCGGTGAACAGGATCCAGTCGCGGTCCTTCTTGGGCAGCTCGCGCCAGGGCTTGTCGACGTCGTAGCCCAGCGTCGTCAGGATGTCCCGGAGGTTCTGGCCCTGCCAGGCGCTCGGCCAGGCACGCGATGGCACGCTCGCGGATCGTCTTGGTGTCATCGGGCACCATGGATTTTTCGGTGACGTCGAGCATCCGGCCGATGCCGTGGCAGGTCGGGCAGGCGCCCTCCGGCGTGTTCGGCGAAAATGCCTCCGCATAGAGCATCGGCTGACCCCGCGGATAGTCGCCGGCGCGAGAGTAAAGCATCCTGAGCAGGTTGGAGATGGTCGTCACGCTGCCGACGGATGATCGCGTCGTCGGCGCTCCCCGCTGCTGCTGGAGTGCGACGGCGGGCGGCAGGCCCTCGATGTCGTCGACTTCAGGGATCTGCATCTGGTGGAAGAGGCGTCGCGCATAGGGCGACACCGACTCCAGATATCGCCGCTGCGCCTCGGCGTAGATCGTTCCAAAGGCGAGCGAGGATTTTCCGGAGCCCGACACGCCCGTGAACACGACGAGGGCGTTGCGCGGAATCTTGACGTCGACGTTCCTGAGGTTGTGCTCGCGCGCGCCACGGACCCGAACGAAGCCGTCATCCTGCATCAGGCTGTCAGTTTGCTTTGGTTGATCGTCCATCTGGCTCCTCCGGCCCCATCCGGGCATTAACGGCAAGATCGCAGGATGGGTCCTTTGATGCCAGCGGGCCGGTTACGTTCTGCACAAAGCGAAGGCCCGCCGCGGTGCTGGCGGCGGGCCTTGCGGAGTGTTGGGCTGCCGGCAGCGCGCCGGCGCCGGGCGTTACTGCGAGAGCTTCACGAAGTTAGGAAACTTCAGCTTGCCCTCCGCGATCTTCTCGGGCCAGACCACGACCTGCTTCTGATCCTGCCACTGGAAGACGAGGCCGGTCACCGCGCCCGGGCCGGACTTGAGGCCGTGAGTGAACTCGTCGTCCTTGCCGTAGAACTGGATGCGGCCGATCGTGCCCTCGTAATCGGTCTTCTCGAGCTCGGCCACCATCTTGTCGGGATCGGTCGAGCCCGCGCGCTTGATCGCTTCCGTGATGAAGTAGACCTCGTCATAGGCGGTGTAGCCGGTATAGGCCGGCGGCGTGCCGAACTTGGCCTTGAAGGCGGCCGCGAACGGTTTTGTCTTGGAGGTCACGGCGACGTCCGGGGTGGCCACTGCGAGCGACGGCACACCGTCGGCGGCGCCATTGGTGTCCTTCCAGAAGGTCGGGCTCAGCGCCTGCGCGCTGATGCCGAACATCGGGATCGGGACCTGCTGGTTCTTCCACTGCACGGTCGGCTGCACGCCGACATGCGAGATGCCTGTCACGATCACGTCGGGCTTCTTGCTCTCGATGTTGTTGAAGATCGGCGTGAAGTCGGTGGTGTCGGGCGAGAAGCGGACGTGCTCGACCACCTTCAGGCCCGCCTTGGGCAGGCAGGCCTCGTAGCCGACGTCGAGCGGCTTGGTCCAGGCGGCGTCCTCGCTCATGATCGCGACCGTCTTGAACTTGAGCTTGTCGACGAGGAGGTCCTTGGCGGCGTCGCAGACGAGCTGGGCTTGAGCTGCCGAGGTCAGATAGCCGTGGAAGGTGTATTTGTTCTTCTCGTAGTCGTTGTGGATCGCCTTGGTGATCTCGTTCGAGGCGGCGCCCGGGGTGATCAGCGGCATCTTCAGCCGCGCCGCCCAGGGCTCGAGCGCGAGAACGACCTCGGAGATGTAGCTCGCGATCACGGCCGAGACCTTGTCCTCGCTCACTGCGCGCTGGAAGGCGCGCACGGAGTCGGCCGAGGAGCTCTTGTTGTCATAGGTGACGATCTCGACCTTGCGGCCGAGGATGCCGCCCTTGGCGTTGATCTCGTCCGCGGCGATCTGCGCGCCGCCCGGGGTTGCGGCGCCCGCGATCGACTGCACCTCGGCGATGACGCCGATCTTGATCGGATCGTTCGATTGCGCGTAGGCGGGGGCGGCAAGGCACAGTGCCAGCGCCGAGGCGATGAAGCTGCCGCTGAGAACTGAAGATCGCATGGTCGTTTCCCTTTCTATGCTTTTTGTTGATGTCGAGGACTTACAGAAAATCGGCGCCGGCCTCCGCCGCGAAGCGGCCGGGATCGCCTTCCCAGACGATCCGGGCATGCTCCAGCACGTAGACGCGATCGGCATGCGGCAGCGCGAAGGTCACGTTCTGCTCGCCGAGCAGCACCGTGATCGACGTTGTCTGCCGCAACTTCGTCAGGGCCTTGGACAATTGCTCGAGGATGACGGGCGCAAGGCCCAGCGTCGGCTCGTCCAGGATCAGGATCTGCGGCTGCATCATCAGCGCGCGGCCGATCGCGAGCATCTGCTGCTCGCCGCCGGAGAGCGTCTGCGCCATCTGGCCCTGGCGTTCCTTGAGGATCGGGAACAGCTCGAACAGCCAGGCGAGCTGCGCGGCGCGCTTGTCGTCGGAAAGATGCTGCCCGCCGAGATCGAGATTCTCCCGCACGCTCATCTCGCCGAACAGCTCGCGCGATTCCGGGCACTGCACAAGGCCGCTGCGAGCGATCTTGGCAGGAGACGTACCGCGCAGCTTGTCGCCGCCGCGCACGATCTCGCCGGTGTAGGGTAGGAAGCCGGAGATGGTGTTGAACAGCGTGGTCTTGCCGGCGCCGTTGAGGCCGACAACGGAGACGAACTCGCCCTCGTGGACGTGGATCGAGACGTTCTCCAGCGCCTGCGCCTTGCCATAGAACACGCTGACATTCTCGACCTGGAGCAGCGGCACCTTGTCCTTGAAGCTGGTCTCGGGCCGCGCATGGGTCTCGATGGCGCCACCGAGATAGACCCGGCGCACGGTCTCGTTTCGCATGACGTCCTCGGCCTTGCCGGTGACGATCTCCTCGCCGAGATACATCGCGAGCACGCGGTCGACCAGCGCTGCGACGCTCTTGACGTTGTGGTCGACCAGCATCACGGCGCGGCCCTCGTCGCGAAAGCTGCGGATCAGGTCAGAGAAGATGTCGACCTCGGCCCGCGTCAGGCCGGCAAAGGGCTCGTCCACCAGCACGACTTTTGGATCGCGCGCGATGGCCTTGGCGAGCTCGAGCCTGCGCAGGTCGGCAAAGGGCAGCGTCGGCGGACGGCGGTTCATGACGTTGCCCAAGCCCACGCGGTCGGCGATCCATTTGGCGCGCTCGACCAGCGCCTTGTCCGGGAACAGCATGAACAGGCTGTCCGGCAGCAGCGCCACCATGATGTTCTCCAGCACCGTCTGCCGGTTCAGCGGCCGCGAGTGCTGGAACACCATGCCAAAACCCTTGCGCGCGATCTTGTGCGCGGGCAGGCCGGCGACGTTCTCGCCCTCGAAGATCACCTCGCCCGCGGTCGGGCGCTCGATGCCCATCACGCTCTTCATCGCGGTCGACTTGCCCGAGCCGTTCGGCCCGATCAGGCCAAAGATCTCGCCGCCACTGACCTCGAAGCCGAGGTTCTTGACCGCCGTCAGTCCGCCGAAGCGTTTTGTGAGGCCGTGAACTTCGAGCACGGCCCGGTTTGAAAGTCTCATATCCATCACGAACGAGCCTCGCGCGAGAGGGCCGCTCCGAGGAAGCCGCCGGGGAAGAACAGCACGACGAGGAGGGCGACCGCCGAGACGATGAAGGTCGCCAGCTCTCCCGTGGGCCGCAGGAATTCGCCGGCGACGATCAGGAAGATCGCGCCCAGCGCCGCGCCGAGCACGGTGCGCCGGCCGCCGAGCACGGCCGAGACGATGACGTTCACGCCGACCGCGACGTCGACGACGGTGCCGACCGAGGCGGTGCCGAAGTAGAACACCAGCAGTGCCCCTGATAGCCCCGAGAAGAACGCCGAGACGATGAAGGCGGCGAGCTTGTGCTTGACGATGTTGAAGCCGAGCGCGCCGGCCTGCACCGGATCCTGGCCGCTCGCCTGCAGCACGAGTCCAACAGGCGATTGCGACAGGCCATAGAGGATCGCCGCCGAGATCGTCATGAATCCAAGCGCGATCCAGTAATTGGCGCCGGCATTGATGGTGATGACATCGGGGATGGTCAGGCCGATCTCGCCGCCGGTGAGATCGGCGAACACGACGATAAAGTTTTGCAGCATCAAGACCGCGACCAGCGTGGTCAGGCCGAAATAGGGCCCGCGCACCCGCAGCGCCGGTAGCGCCAGCACAAGGCCGGCGATGACCGAGGCGAGCGCCCCGAGCACGATGCAGAGATAGACCGACCAGCCGAACTGGTTGTTCAAGATGCCGGCGGTGTAGGCGCCGACGCCAATCAGGAAGGTCGGGCCGAAATTGACCTCCCCGGCGAAGCCGAACAGCAAATCCCAGGCCATCGCGAACACGCCGAAATAGAACGCGACGGTGAGCAGGCCGAGCACATAGCCGGAGACATAGAGCGGCAGCGTCGCCGCGATGATGACGAGGGCCAGCGAGACGAAGAACAGCCGCGAGGTGAAGAAGGTGGACATCTCAGCGCCTCCCCAAGAGGCCCTGGGGCCGGATGTACATCACGAACACGAGCAGCAGCAGCGCCGGGATGGTGCGATAGGCCGGCGAGACCAGATAGGCCGTGATGGTTTCGAGATAGCCGACCACGAAGGCCGCGATCAGCGAGCCGGAGACGCTGCCGAGGCCGCCGAGCACCACGATCGAGAACGCGCTCGCGGTCAGCGGTCCCACGCTGTAGGAGCTGACGCCGAGGAACATGCCGAGCAGCACGCCGGCGATGCCGGCAAGGATGCCGTAGATCGCCCAGACCACGATATAGATGTTGGTGAGCTCGAGCCCGAGCAGGGTAACGCCTCGCGGGTTCATCGAGGCCGCCAGCACCGCCTTGCCGGTGCGGGTGCGGTTCACCAGGAGCCACAGCAGCGCGATGACGAGGCAGCATACGATGGCGGTGAAGATCTCGTTGCGCGGCGTGCGCACGCCGAGGATCTCGACCACGCCCTCGACGATCGGCAGCACCGTTTTGGCGTTGTTGGTGAAGAAATAGGCGATCAGCTCCTGGATCATGATGCCCCAGAGCAGCGTGCCAGTGAGGACGAAGATCTCCTTCTCCTCATTCGGGATGCGACGTGAATCCTGGATCGGCTTCACCACCGCAAAATAAGTGGCGAAGGCGGTGACGAGGGCGACAGCGACGCCAATCAGCGCGCCGGCATAGGTGCCGACGCCGAGGATGCTGGCGGCGGCCCAGGCTGCCACCGCTGCGGCCACCATGATGGCGCCGTGGGAGAGGTTGAGCACGCCGGAGACGCCGAAGATCAGTGTGAAGCCGGTGGCACCGAGAGCGTAGAGAGCGCTGATGGCAAAGCCATCGATCAGGATCTGGAAAACTCGCATGTATGATTGGCCAGGTGGCAGTCAAACTGCCGCTTCGAGGGAAGGTGCTGCGGGGCGCCGCATGTGGAAGCTCCCGGGAGATGGTCCCGGGAGCTGTTCCTGCTAGTTCGAGAGCTTGATGAAGCTCGGGAACTTGACGTCGACCTTGGCGACGTCCTTGGGCCAGACCGCGCTCTGCTTGCCGTCCTGCCATTGCAGCATCAAGCCCGTGATCAGGCCCTTGCCGTATTTGATCGAGTGGGTGAACGGATCGTCCTTGCCGTAGAACTGGACGCGGCCGATCGTGCCTTCCCAGTCGGTCTTCTCCAGCGCCGCGACCAACTTGTCGGCTTCGGTCGAGCCGGCGCGCTTCACCGCGTCGGCGATGTAGTAGACCTCATCATAGGCGGTGTAGCCGGCATAGGAGGGATAGTTGCCGAACTTCTTCTTGAAGTTTTCGGCGAACGGCACCGACTTCGGCGTCACCGCGACGCCCGGTCCCGAGACGCCCTGATAGAGCACGCCCTCGGCGGCCTGGTTGGTGTCCTTGCCGAAGGTCTCGTTGGTGGCCTGCGAGGAGATGCCGAACATCGGGATCGGCACCTGCTGATTCTTCCACTGCACCGTCGGCTGCACGCCGACATGGGAGATGCCGGTGATGATCACGTCGGGCTTGGCGCCTTCGATCTTGTTGAAGATCGGCGTGAAGTCGGTGGTATCAGGCGAGAAGCGGATGTGGTCGAGCACCTTCAGCCCGATCTTGGGCAGGCATTCCTCGTAACCGATGTCGAGCGGCTTGGTCCAGGCGGCGTCCTCGCTCATGATGACGGCCGACTTCATGTGCATCTTGTCGACGAGCAGATCCTTGGCGGCATCGCAGACCGAAAGCGCCAGCGCGGCCGAGGTCAGGTAACCGTGGAAGGTGTACTTATTCTTCTCGTAATCGGCGTGGACGCTCTTGCTGATCTCGTTGGAGGCAGCACCCGGCGTGACGAACGGCGTCTTCAGCCGCGACGCCCAGGGCTCCAGCGCCAGCACCACCTCGCTGATATAGCTGGCGATGACCGCGTTGACCTTGTCCTCGTTCACCGCGCGCTGGAATGCACGCACGGAATCGGCCGAGGAGGAGTGATTGTCGTAAGAGATGATCTCGATCTTGCGGCCGTCGACGCCGCCGCTGGCGTTGATCTCGTCGGCGGCGAGCTGCGCCGCTTGCGGGATGGAGGCGCCGGCAATCGCCTGCGCTTCCGCGATCACACCGATCCGAAGCGGATCGGCTGCAAGTGCTGCGCCTGAGGCTGCCATCACCGCGCCCGTCGCGGCCGCACCAAGCGTCATTCGCAATGCAACAGAGAGTGCTTTATTCATGTTGTTCTCTCCCTTTGAACCAAGCTTCTTTGAGCTATTGGGGCGCGACTATAACGGCGAAGGAATTCTCGGCAAGTGAAACCGCATTCAGGAATGTGAGAAGGGGACTAAAGTCTATCGCTGCGTAAATTGCAGGCAGGAGAGGCGCGAACAACGCGTTGCACGCGCAGGCATGCAGATTTCGTCGATGGGCATGCGTGTGCGTCGAAGGCGCGCAAATAACAGGCGTCGAGCGAAAAGCTGCGATGCTGCTGCGTTCAGCGCGCTTGCAGCAGCGATGGATCGAGCGGCGGGAGCCGGTTCGGATCGAACGGCGCGAGGTCCACATCGCGCGTTGTGCCCTCGGCGATCAGCTGTGCCATGGCTTCCCCCGTCGCGGGCGCATTGAGGATGCCCCAGACATTATGTCCGGTCGCAACATAAAGACCTTCGCTCTGCGGCACCCTGCCGATCAGCGGCAAGCCGTCCTGGGTCACGGGACGAAAGCAGGCCTGTTGCGCGATGATCTTCGCAGGGGTGAACAAGGGCGAGAGCCGCACGGACATGGCTTGCAGTCGCGCGATCGCGTCGCTGTCTGGCGTCACGGCTGCCGGATCGAGCGGCAGCGGCGCGATGTCGGACAAGGCCGTGATATGCGTGCTGCCGTCGGCGCGTGGGAAGACCTCGATCGAGACGGCGCCGCCGTCGTCCTCCTGCTCCAGGAACAAGGCATCGGCCGGCACGTTGGGACCGAGATCGTAGACGATGCTCGGGCTGCGCTGGCCATAGACAGCGGGCAGGCTCATCCATTGTGCTGCGAGGAGCGACCACGGTCCCATCGCGACCACGACGGCATCGGCCGCGATGGTGGCGCCATCGACCGCGACGCCTTTCGCACGCGTGCCGTCCGCATCACGCTCGATGCCGGTGATGCGGCCGAAGCGAAGCTCGGCGCCTAGCGCGAGGGCGGCGTTCATCACCGCCGACGTGAACTTGTGGGGATGCGCGATCGCGGTCGTCTGCGGCGTGCCGATCCGCTGCGCGATGACGACGCCGTCGCTGAGCCAGCTCAGCGCGGACGGCGCAGTCCGGCGCGCATCGCCGGCGGACGCAACGAAGCCGCTATACGCGCTCATCGGGCGATAACCCCAGTCGCCTGCGATCTCGTCCGGCAGTTGCGCGTGAAGCGTAAAACTGCGGCGCGCCAGCGCATCGAGCGGCGAGCCCGCACACCAGTCGCGCGCCAGGAAGCCGCCGGCCTTGCCCGATGCGGCGGCTGCGACCTCGGTCCGCTCGACGACGATGACGTCGATGCCATGGCGGCGAAGAAAATACGCCGTGCAGGCTCCAATCACGCCGCCGCCGCAGATCACAACACGCATGGCTTGTTCCTTGACGGTCTCTTTTGCATCGAAAGGACTATCCAAACAATTCGGCGCCGGCGAGGCACGCCGGCGCCGCGTTGGAGTTGCGCGCTGCCTCAGCCCGGCCCGGCGCCTTGCGTTGCCGTATACACCGCATAGAGCGACTGGCTCGCGGCCATGAACAGGCGGTTGCGCTTGGGGCCGCCGAAGGTGATGTTGCCACAGACCTCCGGCAGGCGAATGCGGCCCAGCAGCTTGCCCTCCGGCGACCACACCGTGACGCCGTTATAGCCGACGGCGCGGCCGGCATTGCTGGAGGCCCAGAGATTGCCGTTGACGTCGCAGCGCAGGCCGTCCGGTCCGCACTTCACGCCGTCGATCACGCAATCGCTGAACCTCTTGACGTTGGACAGCTTGTTGTCCGTGCCAACGTCGGCCACGAAAATCTCGCCCTTGCCGCCGGGACCGGTGTCGCCCGGTCCCTTGCCGGTCGAGGCGATGTAGAGCTTCTTGAAATCGGGCGAGAAGCACAAGCCGTTCGGGTCGGGCACCTGCTCCTCGGTGACGACGAGGTCGATGCGGCCCGAGGGATCGATGCGATAGCAATTGGTCGGCAGCTCGCGCTTGCCCGGCGCGAAGCCGGCCGGCTGTCCGATCCGCGGATTGAGCTTGCCGCTCGTATTGCTCGGGCCGCCCGGACCATCGGGCTCGCCTTCATAGAGCTGCCCGCCATAGGGCGGGTCGGTGAACCAATAGCTGCCGTCGGGATGCGCCGCGATGTCGTTCGGCGAGTTCAGCCGCTTGCCCTGATAGGAATCGGCGAGCACGGTCGCGGTGCCGTCATGCTCGTAGCGTGTCACCCGGCGCGTCAGATGCTCGCAGGAGAGCTGGCGGCCCTGGAAGTCGAACGAGTTGCCGTTGGAATTGTTGGAGGGCGAGCGGAACACGCTGACATGGCCGTCGTCCTCGCTCCAGCGCATCTGCCGGTTGTTGGGAATGTCGCTCCACAGCAGATACCGTCCTTGCGCGCTCCAGGCCGGACCTTCGGCCCACAACAGGCCGGTGTACAGGCGCTTGATCGCGGTGTTGGGCTGGGCGAGATCGTTGAAGGATGGATCGACCGCGAGGATGTCGGGGTCCCAGAAATAGGTGGTCGGCGCACCGCGGGGGCTGAAATCGCGCGGTGGGGTGGTGATTGTCGTTGGTGGTGCGGCTGGTCCCGTCTGCGCCAGCGCGGAGCCGGTTGCAGCCGCAGTGGCCACGGCACCGAATGCAAGTCCCTGAACAAGCGTTCGTCGTGAAAGCGCAGCATCCCGGTCACGCTGCTCGTGGTCACGAGCCTCTTGGCGTGTCATCGCGTCCTCCCGATCATGTTCGGCTGGCCGGTTGATCCGGCCGAGCAGGAGCGGAGGTTAATGCGGTCCGCAGTCAGTTGCGAGAGCCGGTTTTGCATGCTTTGGGCGATTGCGGGGGCGATGTCGTGATTTCGTCGCAAGTCTGTCTAAAACGCCGGCAGCGCCGCGCAGGAAACCTGCATATGGTTGCTCGCAACATGTGAACGACTATTCGTTCTCCTCAGAAAGATTCCGCGAACACGGCCTCCGGCATTTCAAGCCTTGATTTCGAACTTATTGCCGCGCACAAAATGTCCCGGGGCGCAGGTCGGAGTTGGTCGTGGGTGGCGTTGTCATATTGATCGTATTGCTCGGGATCGCGTTCGCGGCCGGCTATTTCACGCGCGACCAGATCTCCCGCAAGCGACATGCGCAGGCGCGCCGCATGCGCGGCTATGCAAAGCCGGACTGGGACCGCGCCACCGCGCCCGCCAACACCAATGAGATATCGAGCACCAGGCCGGCAGCGCCCGTGGCCACCGGCGAGCTCGGCCAGATGCTGAACCGCTGGGAGACCCGGGCTCGCGCTCGCCGCGCGGGATAGCCTGACGTCGCCCCTTGCTCGCAATCGCGGAGGCCACCGCGAGCGCCAATCCATCACCGTTACCCTGAGGTGCGCGTTCGGTGGCGCGCCTGCGACGCTGAACGTGCCTCGAAGGATGACGGAGTTGGGGGGCACGAGCCGGAACGCCTGGGCGCCCGCAATCAGGTCAGCTCCCCTGACCATCTTTTGGCGTTGCAGTTGCGCCCGTTTCTCGTCTAGAAACAAACGCATCGAGCCTCCCGGCAACCAACCGTCAACGGTTTTGACCGAGGATTTGGGGCTTAAAAGGGTCTGGCAATGCTGATTCGCGGCCAAATCGATGGGATTTCGGGGGAGGTGGCTCTGGCCGCCGCCACGATCCCGGCCGCGCTGCTGCCCACCCTCCTTATTGGCGGCCTTCTTCTTACTTGCCCCTGAGGGCCGGCTGGGCGCCACGCGCCTGGGCACTCAGGGGTTGGTACGAGATCACCGGACAACCTCAGGCGCTCAAGGCAGATGAAGGGCGCCAAAGCTCAAAAGGAAATTTGAAATGGCCCCCGCGAACAAGTCCGACAAGGACCGCGTCATCATTTTCGACACCACCTTGCGCGACGGCGAGCAGTGCCCCGGCGCCACCATGACCTTCGAGGAGAAGCTCGAGGTCGCCGAGCTCTTGGATGATATGGGTGTCGACGTCATCGAAGCCGGCTTCCCGATCACCTCCGAAGGCGACTTCCAGGCGGTCAGCGAGATCGCGCGCCGCTCGAAGAACTCCGTCATCGCCGGCCTGTCCCGCGCCCATCCGGCCGACATCGACCGCTGCGCCGAAGCCGTGAAATTCGCCAAGCGCGGCCGCGTCCACACCGTGATCGCGACCTCGCCGCTGCACATGCGGGTGAAGCTCAACAAGACCCCGGAGCAGGTGATCGAGACCTCGGTCGCGATGGTCGCGCGCGCCCGCAACCAGATCGACGACGTCGAATGGTCGGCCGAGGACGGCACCCGCAGCGAGATGGATTTCTTGTGCCGTATCGTCGAGGCGGTCATCAAGGCCGGCGCCACCACGGTGAACATCCCCGACACCGTCGGCTACACGGTGCCGGAGGAATACACCCACTTCATGAAGACGCTGATCGAGCGCGTGCCGAATTCAGATAAAGCGGTGTTCTCGGTGCACTGCCATAACGACCTCGGCATGGCCGTGGCGAACTCGCTGGCCGGCATCGTCGGCGGCGCGCGCCAGGTCGAGTGCACCATCAACGGCATCGGTGAACGCGCCGGCAACGCCGCGCTCGAAGAGATCGTGATGGCGATCAACGTGCGCAACGACAAATTCCCGTACTGGAACAAGATCGACACCACGCAGCTGACTCGCGCCTCGAAGGTGGTGTCGGCGGCGACCTCGTTTCCCGTCCAGTACAACAAGGCCATCGTCGGCCGGAACGCGTTCGCGCATGAGAGCGGCATCCACCAGGACGGCGTGCTGAAGGACGCCTCCACCTACGAGATCATGCGGCCCGAAATGGTCGGCCTGAAGCAGTCCTCGCTGGTGCTGGGCAAGCACTCCGGCCGCCATGCCTTCGTGCACAAGCTGGAGGAGATGGGTTACAAGCTCGGGCCGAACCAGCTGGAAGATGCGTTCACGCGGATGAAGGCGCTCGCCGACCGCAAGAAGGACATCTACGACGAGGACATCGAGGCGCTGGTCGACGAGGAGATGGCGGCTTCGCACGACCGCATCAAGTTGACCTCGCTGACCGTGATCGCCGGCACCCATGGCCCGCAGCGCGCCACCATGAAGCTCGACGTCGACGGCCAGATCAAGATCGAGGAGGCCGAGGGCAACGGTCCGGTCGACGCCGTGTTCAACTGCATCAAGCGCCTGGTGCCGCACGAGGCCAAGCTCGAGCTGTATCAGGTCCACGCGGTGACCGAAGGCACCGACGCGCAGGCGGAAGTCTCGGTGCGCCTGTCGCAGGACGGCCGCTCGATGACGGCGCGCGCGGCGGATCCCGACACGCTGGTGGCTTCCGCGAAAGCGTATCTCGGCGCGCTCAACAAGATCGTCATGAAGCGCCAGCGCGACACGGTGACGACGGCGGCGGCGAGCTGACGTTGCTGACTTCGCCTCTCCCGCTTTGCGGGAGAGGCCGACGCCCGAAGGGCGGCGGGCGAGGGTTTTCTCCTCTAGGGGAGTCCCACTGTTGAGAGACCCTCTCCCCAACCCTCTCCCGCAAGCGGGAGAGGGGGCGCAGCAGCATTCATGGTGAATAGCTGCCCTGCTAAGGGCCAATAGCGGCTGTCTCTCCCAGCCGCTATTGATGCTCTCGCATAGAGGCTAGGCCGCTCACACTGGGCCGCCCAAGAGAATAACAAGGGAGAGATTATGCGTAGCTTCGCGATCGCCGCGTCTATTACGGCACTGGCACTTGGTCTGAATCTTGGCTTGACCGGGCCGGCCTCGGCCCAATCGCCGATCATCATCAAGTTCAGCCACGTGGTCGCGACCGACACGCCGAAGGGCAAGGCGTCGGAGAAGTTCAAGGAGCTCGCCGAGAAGTACACGAACGGCAAGGTCAAGGTCGAGGTTTACCCGAACTCGACGCTCTACAAGGACAAGGAAGAGCTCGAGGCGCTCCAGCTCGGCAGCGTGCAGATGCTGGCGCCGTCGAACTCCAAGTTCGGCCCGCTCGGCATCCGCGAGTTCGAGGTGTTCGATTTGCCCTATATCCTTCCCGACCTGAAGACGCTGCGGAAGGTGACGGAAGGCCCGCTCGGCGCCAAGCTGCTCAAGCTGCTCGAGCCGAAGGGCATCACTGGTCTCGCTTACTGGGACAACGGCTTCAAGCAGATGAGCGCCAACAAGAAGCTGATTACTCCCGCCGATTATCAGGGCGTGAAGTTCCGCATCCAGTCCTCGCGCGTGCTCCAGGCCCAGTTCAAGGCGCTCGGCTCGCTGCCGCAGGTGATGGCGTTCTCGGAAGTCTACCAGGCGCTGCAGACCGGCGTCGTCGACGGCCAGGAGAACACCTGGTCGAACATCTATACCCAGAAGATGCACGAGGTGCAGAAGTACATCACCGAGACCAATCACGGCTACATCGGCTACGTCGTGATCGTGAACAAGAAGTTCTGGGACGACCTGCCGGCCGATATCCGCGACCAGCTCTCAAAGGCGATGAAGGAAGCAACCGACTTCAACAACGCGCAGTCGCAGAAGGAGAACGACGACGCGCTCGCCGAGATCAAGAAGAGCGGCAAGAGCGAGATCATCAAGCTGACGCCGGAGCAGGATGCCGCGATGCGGAAGGCGATGGAGCCGGTCTACAAGGATGCCGCAAGCCGCGTCGGCCAGCCGCTGATCGACGAGTTCCAGAAGGAAGCCAAGAGCGCGACCAACTAAGCGCGCGACAAACTAGTCACGTGAATCTAAAGTTCGCCACATAAAGTCTGCTGGGCTTTGTGGCAGAAGCGTTTGACGGAAGCCAAAATCTGGTCTGCGGACTTGGTCCATTTGAAGGGCTTGGGATTTTTGTTGTGCAGGTCGATGAAGGTACGGATGTCGGCCTCGAGCTGCCTGACGGAGGTGTGAACACCTCGCTGGATCTGCTTTCGGGTGAGCTCAGCGAACCAGCGTTCGACCTGATTGATCCATGACGCGGAAGTCGGCGTGAAGTGGACATGATAATGCGGCCGACGGGCGAGCCACGCTTTGATCTTGGGTGTTTTGTGAGTGGCGTAGTTGTCCATGACGATATGGACATCGATCCCTTCAGGGACTTGAGCGTCGATCTCTTTGAGGAACTTCAAGAACTCGACTGCCCGGTGGCGCTTGTAGCATTTGCCGATGACGAATCCAGAGGCGACATCGAGCGCGGCAAACAGCGAGGTCGTACCATGCCGCACATAGCTGTGCGTGCGCCGTTCCGGTACGCCCGGCATCATCGGCAGGACCGGCTGCTCGCGATCCAGGGCCTGGATCTGGCTTTTCTCATCGACACTGAGGACAAGGGCTCGGTTCGGTGGGGAAAGGTAAAGGCCGACGATATCGCGGACCTTGTCGACGAACAGCGGGTCGCTCGACAGCTTGAATGTCTGGCTGCGGTGCGGCTGCAGGCCGAACGCCGTCCACATTCGGCGGATCGTGGTGTGGGAAAAGCCAGTTTCCGCAGCCATTGAGCGGATCGACCAGTGCGTCGCGTCGGGTGGCGTTGTACGCAATGTCCGCTCAATTACCTCAGCAACCTGATCGTCGTTGATGGTTCGAGGGCGGCCCGGGCGGGCCTCGTCAAGCAGGCCATCACAGCGATCCTTCAAAAATCGGCGGCGCCACTTGCCGACGGTGTGTTCGTGGAGGCCGAGTTCGACAGCCACAGACTTGCTTGGCAAGCCATCCGCACACCGCAGGATCGCGCGGCAGCGCTCAGATAGCGATCGGGCAACGCGATGACGACGAACTTGTCTCTCCAAGTACGCCCGCTCCGGCGGACTAAGCACCAACGGCGCGATCGGCCGGCCTCGCTCACCTGCATTCGCCACAAGCTCTCTCCTCTGTAGAGATTCGAGCTATCAACTAATGTGACGAACTTGCGTTCCAGATGACTAGGTCGTGCACGGATATATAATGCATGAACAAAGGGCTTCCGTGCCGGCACGGAAGCCCTTTCTGTTGCAAATCGTTTCAGTGTGCATCTGAACGGACATTCACGGTAGTTACATCTCCGTAAGAACGTGCTCCCTGTCCAAGTTGTAAGTTGCGCGTCAGCCGCTTGGCGCTCATCCTCACGCCCATCCTTCCAGAGGAGGCTCGTCATGAGGAAGTTCACCGTCGCCGCCATCGCCGCGCTCAGCATCGCCGGCTCGGGCGCGGTCTATGCCCAATATCATCGTCCGTGGATGGAGCACTTCCGCCACATCCGCATGAATCCCGAAGACCGTGCCGCCTTCGTCGACGCGCGGATCGCTGCCGTCCATGCCGGGCTCAAGCTCAACGCCGATCAGGAGAAGCTGTGGCCGCCGGTCGAGGCCGCCGTGCGCGACTTCGCCAAGCTGCGCATCGACCGCGCCAATGCGCGCATGAATGCCGGTCCCGGCGATGCCGACAAGCCGGAGGATCCGGTCGCCCGCCTGCGCCAGCGCGCCGAGGACATGGGCGCGGCCTCCGCCGCCCTGAAGAAGATCGCCGATGCCGCAGATCCGCTCTACAAGACGCTCGACGAGGGCCAGAAGCGGCGCCTCGCCATGCTGACCCGTCACCGCGGCCCGTTCGGCGGCGGCGAGGACGGCCCGTCCCGGCACTTCATGGAACGGGGCATGGACCGGATGATGGAACGCGGCATGGAGCACTTCCGCCGCGATCGTTTCGACCGTGACGACGCTCCGGACCGGGACCGGGAGGGCCGGCTCTGAGCCACCGCGGATTTTACGGGGATTAACCTTGGCGAAGCCGCTGGAATCCAGCGGCTTTTCGCTTTTTGGGGACTGTGGAAAAACCTTCACCGCATCGCTTGCCAGACCCGGATCGCTTTGCTAAACGACCGGCCTCGCAAGGCATTTGACCGCCTTTCGGGCGCATAGCTCAGTTGGTAGAGCAGCTGACTCTTAATCAGCGGGTCCCAGGTTCGAGCCCTGGTGCGCCCACCATCCTTAAGAGATTGGCCCGCAAGGGCTTTTTTCATTCCTTCGACAGAACAAACCGAGTGTTGTGCGACGCTTTTGGTGGTCGCACGTCGCACGCTGTGCGACGTCTCAGATATTTGGGGCGTCATTCATCGCACCGGGCGCAGACGGTTTGTTTGCGGACAGCGCGGGCAGAGATGGAGCGTACGCCTCGCCGTAGGAAGGCGGAAAGCGTGGCGGGATTGATTGCGCGACACACCGCCTCTTGGCGACCTGCGAGCTTAAGGCGCAACCGGGCAAACGAAATTCTGCCGCTGTCCGTTCAGCCCTTCATTCCTTCCTTTCGAACCTGCAGTTCGAGCCTGTCGATGCCGGAGCCAGCGCGAGCCGCATTTCGGGCCCGGTAGTGCTTCATGATGGTCTGCGCACTTCGATATGAATGCCCAGTGATGTCGCAGATCGTCAGTAAGTCGCAGCCAGCCCGATCGAGCAGCATGACGCAGGTATCCCGCAGGTCTTGGTCGTGCTTCTGGTCGAGGTCGCCGGCGCCGTTGACGAACATCAGAGCGGGGCAAGGCTTTAGTCGCCATGCGGTCTCATCGCCATTGCTGTCGTGTGCGGCCTGCGCATCCAGCCATTCTGACAGGACGCGCTTACGCTGATCAACCGCCCGAGCGCGCTGCGCCTTGTTCTCTTCATCGAGAGGAAATGGAGCGAATAGCTTGTCGGAGATCTTGGTCAGTTCGGCATTCAGTCGCTCTGCGCGGACAATCGCTTGGCGCGCGCTATCGCGCGCGAGAAAGCCGAAGACTGCGACGGCTCGGGCGGTCGACACCCAATGCCGATAAGTGCTCTCGTCATAAGGCTCACCATTGTCCTCGTTGACCACGAGCTCGGGAGGCACCTTATCCAATTGAAGCCGGAGCTTGAGCTCCTTTACGCGTGCACGCGAGGCATTCAGCCGCGCGCTGAGTTGGGGCGCCTCTTTGATGTCGACAAGCTCGCCTGTCTTGCTCTGGCGGAACATGTGGCGGCCTTCGATGTCGCTCTCATTCCGCATGATTAGACGGTCAGTCTGGCGCTGCCCAGTGAACAACGCCAGATGAAAGCTGTCGCCGATCGAAGGTCGATCAATTGCATCAGCTGCAGCGACCCAAGCGGAAAATTCGGGCGTCGCAACTTGGACGATCCGCCCGTCCGGATGATCGAACTCCATGCCTTCCCGCGGGTTGGGCCCTAGACGCCACAGGATGCTTTCCTGCGCCCAAGTGAACGCCGCCGAGAGTGTCGCTATCATCGAAAGCGCCATATGATGGCCGCGAGCTGATTTCGCATAATTATAGAAGGCTCGGAACTCCGGTTTGCCGATCGATGTCGGCGTAGCAGTCGCTATCGCCTCAAGTTCTCGCGCAGGCTCGGCTACGCCGAGCCGCTTGGCGGCGCGGATTTCGGCACGCAACTTCGCCGCGGATTCGCGCGATTGCGGTCGGTACAGAATGGCAGAAATACATTTACGGCACGAAGCCTGTGAGGCAGAGGTTAACGCCTTGAACTCAAACCGACTTGCTCCAATCGTCGAGAAGATCCTCGATTGTAGAACGCTTCCGCATCGTCATTTTCTTTGGCAGCTTGCCGGCACAGCGCGCCGCCTCGATTTCCGACTTCCGTTTGTCTGAAAAGTCCGAGGCTTCCTGAAGATTGAACCACGCACCGACCGCCGTTTCTAGGTGCGAAACCGGTGCGGCGCTCCAGCTTTGGTCGCTAGCCAGGCGATCAGCCAGTTGTCAAAACGTCTCGGTAATCTTGCTCAGGCGAGGGGGGTGATCCGGGTCAAATCCACGGGCGCATGCCGCCTGCTCGATCATCCGATAGGCCGGAACGAGCATGGTGATAGCGTCGGTGACAGGGTCATCCTCGGCCAACCAGGGCATCGAGCCATGAGGTCCGCCGCAGAGATGCAGCGCGATCTTTTGCTCACGCAACTCCTCTGCAAGCGCGTCCACCGTGGCTGCCGTTTCATCCATGAGGCGCATCATGACGACGGGCGTGCGCGACGATAGCGCGGCTCGTGGCCCGTGCTGCAGCTCGGCGGCGCTCAAGCCGATGGAGGGCAGGCGCAGGATTTCTGAAAGCTTGAGCGCGATCTCCTTCGCCGAGCCCAGGGCCAGGCCCCGAGCCGCCACAAACACAGCTGACGCCTTGGTGAGATCATCAGCGATCTCGGACCAGTCGAGCGCCAGCGCACGGTGCAGGCGCTCGGGCAGCCTGTCGAGGGCTGACCGCAGCGCGCGATCTTGCGCCAGCTCGGCAACCAGTCCAGCACTGGCGGCCATCGAGCCGATGACGGTCTTTGTCGCCGCTACGGAGTGTTCTTGGCCGGCTTCGATCGGAACGACGAACTCCGCTTCGTCAGCCACCGGTGACGACGTCGCATTGACGACGGCAATGGTGCGGGCGCCCGAGGCGCGCGCCGACCTGGTCGCCGCGACGAGATCCGGGCTGCGTCCGGATTGCGAGATCACGATGAACAGCGCATCGCGCAGCATCAAGGATGTGCGAAATGCCGTGATCACCGAGGGAGCGCTTGCTGAAACGGGAAGGCGAAGCCGCGTCTCGACAAGGTATCTCAAGAAAACCCCGGCATGTCCGGAGCTTCCTCGACCACAGACGACGCACAAGGGGACGGAGCCAATCTCAATTCGCTGCGCGATGTCGCGCGTGGCGGGACGGCTACGAACGATTTTCGCGACGGTATCGGCGCTTTCCCCGATTTCACGCACCATCGCGGAAGTCGTCATGGCTCAACTGCTCCGCCTCGCTTGCGTGGCGCGGGTGCCTTGGAATGCCGGTCACGATGCGAGTCCCGATCCGTGGCGAGCTCGGCAAACACGCGCCTGAGATTGCCGTCGCCGTCCTGCAAAATGGTCTCGGCATCAGTTCTGCTGATACCCAGCGCCAGAAGGGCCGCCGTCTTGACGTCTCCTTCGGCCTGCTCCAGCGAGCGTGCCGCGTGCGACGGATCGCAATGCGCGATTTGCACCACCATGGCCTCGGCGCGCCGCTTCAGCTTGGCATTGGTTGGCTGCATGTTCACCATCATGCCGCGATACACCCGCCCAAGACGCAGCATGATTCCTGAGGAGATCAGGTTGAGCACAACCTTCTGCGCAGTGCCCGCCTTCATCCGCGTGGAGCCGGCGATCAGCTCGCGGCCGGTCTCGATCAGGATCGAAAACTTGGCCGATGCCAGCAGTGCGGTGCCAGGGTTGTTGGCGACACCGACCGTCACTGCACCGCACGAGCCTGCCTGCTGCAGCGCCGCGACCGTGAACGGCGTCGTCCCGCTGGCGGCTACCGCAATCACCACATCATGCGGTGTGAGCCGCGCGGCATTGATCTGTGCGACCGCATCATCGATGTCATCCTCCGCACCCTCGATGCTGGTGACGAAGGCACTGTCTCCGCCGGCGACGATGAAGCGGACGCGCTCTTTGGGCCAGGCGAAGGTCGGCGTCAGCTCGGCGCCGTCCTGGACTGCCACGCGTCCAGAGGTGCCGGCGCCGACATATACAAGGCGACCGTGATCGCCCAGCGCCGCTTGTGCCGCTTCGGTCGCCGCGGTGATAGAGGGGAGGGCGTGACCGATCGCAGCGACCGCCGCAAGCTGACCCTCCCACATCGCTTCCATCGCTGACATCAGCGGCCATGCGTCAAGGTCGGCAAATCTCAGATCGACGTCTTCGGTGGCCATACTGTTGATCCAAGCGCCATCAAACGCGGAACTTCGGAGCCTGTTCATGGTCAGTTTCTCTCTCGGGCGGCCGGCGTGGGCAGGTCGAGGCGCCCTCGCGCCGCCAGTAACGCGCCGGCTGTTGCGTTTGCGTCAGGACGCCTCAGGCTGGCACGCAGGTCGCGGCGGCGATCCGCAGCCCGCAGCGCCAGTCGGATAACCTGCAGGCCGATGTCGGCGCCGCTGCCTTCGTCCGACGCGGGAAAACCGTAACCGGCGAGACGGATCTCGCGGCCGTCGATCAGGCCGACACCGACCGAGCCTGTGCCGGCCACGACGATAGCCCCGTCCGCGCCGCTATGGGCGCCAAGACAGGCCGCGAGGCCGTCGCTGATGAAGTTAACGGACGCAAAGGGATGCGCGATCTGGCTGAGCGCCGCTTTCGCGCCCCGGCGGCCAATGCCAGCAAGGCCAATTCCGGCGTGCATTTGCGCGAAATCCTCGCGGCTCAGCCCGGCCTGGGTGGCCGCCGCTTCGGTGGCCTCCATGATGGACCGCCAGGCCTTGTCGACGCCAATCCGTGTCGTGGAAGGCCCCGAGCTGGCCTCACCGAGCGCCGTGGCGTTTTCGTCTATCCGGGCGCGACAGCGGGTTCCGCCCCCATCGATGCCGAGATACGTGGTACCTTTTGTTCCCATGGAAAGTTAACGCGAAGGTTTCGCTTCGGGTCCGCACGAGGCCCTCGCAGCGTACATATGAACTCTTGTGGCAGACTCGCCTCACGAGTCCGTGACGGCCATTACCGGATCGATACTGATGGACCAGGCTGGTTCTGTCTCTCTCACGATTGCCGCACACCACATCTTTGATGGGACCGACATGCGCGGGCCGGGGTCGGTCAGGATCTCGCAGGGACGGATTGAAAGCATCGGCTTCGATGAGGCAGCCGGGGCCTCAATACGCCTTCCCCGACACGCGATCCTTGCACCCGGATTCATCGACATCCAGGTGAACGGAGGCGGTGGCGTTCTTCTCAACGACCAACCGACGGAGGCCGGCGTTCGGCGCATCGTCGAGGCGCACCGCAAGGCCGGGACCACGGGCTGCTTGCCAACCCTCATCACCGATCGACCCGAGGTCATCGAACGATTGGCCGTAGCAGCTCGGGGGTGCCTCGATATTCCTGGCGTGCTCGGCTTTCATCTGGAAGGTCCGGCCCTCAACAGGTCTCGCAAGGGCATTCATCCGGAAGCCGAGATACGCGTGCCCGATCGGCGCGACCTCGCCGCCATCAAAAGCTTCGGGGACCGCGGCCGCTCCATTGTGACCTTGGCCCCGGAATGCGTGCCCGCGTCCATGATCGACGAATTGATCGGCGCCGGACTGCGTATCGCGGCCGGCCACAGCGACGCCACCGCAGCCGAAATCGGACAGGCGGTCGATCGCGGTGTCTCGGGGGTGACCCATCTGTTCAATGCCATGTCGCAGTTGAACGCCCGAGAGCCGGGCTTGGTGGGTGTCGCGCTGGAGGATGACCGGTTGTTTGCAGGGATCATCTGTGACGGCATCCACGTTGACCGCGCCGGTTTGCGTATTGCCTTCCGCTGCAAGGGACGCGATCGATTGATGCTGGTCACCGATGCCATGCCATTGGTAGGCACGGACGACCGGCAATTCCTGCTGCAAGGACGGCAGATCATGTTGCACGACAATCGCCTGACTGGTCCAGACGGCACACTCGCGGGCGCTCACCTCACCATGATCGAGGCGGTACGCAACGCTGTTGCCCTCATCGGAATCTCCCTGATCGATGCCCTTATCATGGCGTCCCGGACGCCCGCGGCATTTCTGGGCCTTGGGGCCGAGCTTGGACGGATCGCGCCGGGATACCGCGCGGATCTTGTCGCATTTAATGCGAATTTTGAGGTCGTCGGCACATGGATAGGCGGTGTCGGTTCGATGGGCGAGGCGAGCAAGGCTTCCGAGCGAGGTTAGATGAGCAACCATCCCATCATCGTGCAGAAATATGGTGGTGTCTGCCTCGAAACACCGGCGAAGATTCGCGCGGTTGCGCGCAGTCTCGCCGACCTGCACGGCCGCGGTCATCGTGTCGTGGCGATCGTCTCCGCCATGGGTACGACCACCGACCAGTTGATCCAGATGGCGTATCAGGTCAGCCCAACTCCCAACCGCCGCGAGCTCGATATGCTGCTGACGACTGGTGAGCGCATCAGCATGTCCCTGATGAGCATGGCGCTTTCCGATCTCGGCGTGCCTGCGATCAGCTTCACCGGCAGCCAGGCGGGCGTGATGACCGACGACTCCCATTCCTCCGCACGCATTCTGGATGTTCGGCCCATTCGCGTGCGTGAGGAGCTCGATCGCGGCCGCGTTGTGGTGCTGGCAGGATTTCAGGGCGTGAACGCGGCGACCAAAGAAATCACCACACTCGGCCGGGGCGGCAGCGACACCACGGCCGTCGCGATGGCTGCGGCGCTGAAGGCCGAACGCTGTGAAATCATCAAGGAGGTCGACGGAATATGTTCGGCCGATCCCCGCGTCGTGCCGGATGCAAGGCCCCTGCGGCAGGTGAACTTCGCATCCCTGTCGGAGATGTGCTTCTGGGGCGCAAAGATCCTACATTTTCGCAGCGTCGAGCTGGCGCAAAGTCAGGATGTGCCTCTGGTTCTCAAGCAGTGGGGTGGCGTCGAGCACAGCACGCAAGTGATGAAAGAGGTTTTGGGCATGGAAAATGGGAAGGTTCTGGCCGTCAACTCGATAGCTCGCATCGAGCATGTGGAAATCGATTCCAGCGATCTCAATCACGGTTTCGAGAAACTCGCGCAGCATCTCAAGCAAAACAGCTTGTCCTGGCCGCAGCTCCTTGCATCACACTTCGCCGCAGGAAAAACCAGCATGACCTTGGCCTGCGATATGGAGTGGTTGGATGCTCTGTCGCGCACGCTGGAGCACGCCAAGGACCTGCGCAAGCGGCGCGAGGCGTCGAGCTCGGTGAGCCTCACCTGCTTCGGCGGCGTTTCCTCGGAATTGCCGTTCAGGGCATTGCAGGTTCTCAGGAGTCACGGGATCGTCCCCGATACGTACGTGTTGTCGCCGCATTCGGTCAGTCTGTTTCTCCCTATGGAGAGCCGGGAAGCCGCGGTGAAGGCGCTGCATTCGCTTGTTCAGCAAACATAAACCATTTGATTTCGTGGTGGGCCCGGCGGAAGTCCCACCCTTCAACAAAATCAATTATTTAATTTTGTCTCGGCGCCACAACGGACCGCAGATGGACCAAAGGTTTTTAACGGAGTGTCTAGCCATCCCGGCGACTTTTCATCGGCAACGGACCGTCGCGCCCGTAGCTCAATGGATCGAGCAGCGGATTTCTAATCCACAATAATGAGGCGTCAGCCGCCAGCCTTACCGTTTAACCCGTGGTGTCGGCCGGTCGGCGAAGTCCAAAATGATTTGGTCTAGCGCCTCTCGGGCTATCGGTAATTGCTCACGTAGTGAGCGAGCGACGCAGTCGGCTTCGGAACAAAAACGACTACGGGGTCCGTCGGTCCGGTCTATCCATATAACCAGCTATCCATATAACCAGACCCGGCGACCATCACGCGGGAAGGCAGCTGCGCTCGTCGAAGGCGACGAAGTCGCGTTCATGTTCAGCCAGCTCGGTACCGCAGGCAACACTGCCGTGGCAAAATATCTTGCTGCCAAGCGCGTGCCGGCGATCGCAATCGTTACGGGCGCGAGCAAGTTCACCAGTTTCAAGTACTATGTTGAATTGCGGCCGTTTGGAGAAAGCTGGTGGCATCGCGCCGACTCGAGGCGCTCCTTCGCCTCGTACGCCGGCGCTATGCCGAGAGATCATGGAGGAGGGTTGCGCAAGCGACCGGCTCGGGGGCGGTTTTCCCTCACCGCCGTCGCCGGCCTTTCTTGTCCGGCTTTGCTTCTCGCTGGTTGAAGCCCCACGAGATGCCTTTGTGAACGTTTGCCCTGTCGCGGCGGCATATCACCGCTGTAATCGTTTCGCGCCCTCCGGAACATCTGTTCGTCGCTCGTATCGGTCAGTCGTGCCCAGTGTTGGAGATGGAGATCCTAGCACGCCATCGCCCTTCAAAAGTGTCAAAGCCCTCTTTCAGTGCCAACGCTTGGGCATCTAAGGGATTGCCGGGCTTGTCAGCATTGACAATGCCTGGAGCTTCTCCGCGAGACCCGAATTCGGGAAGCCGCTCTGTGGGCCATTCCAGCAATGCTTTCGATAGCATCGGCTTGCCTGCGTACCAGCATTTTCGTCCGTCGATGAGACGATAGGACCACCATTGTCCTTGCGGATTTGGCGGCATGGTGGCGCTGCATTGCTGCTTAGCGTGCACACTAGTCATTTCGAGCGATGAGAGCGCGGCAATGCCAACTGTTAGAGCAAACGATTGAAGGGGTTTGCTCATGGGCTGCGCTCAATTGCTGCGTTGCTGCAATCGACCGACTGCAACGATCAATGCAGGCCGTTCGAGAACTTCCACCAGCTTTTCAAGGATACGCGCATTATCCTTGGGACAGGGCCGAAGGTATTCTTCCAGTATGAGTTGCGCGTCGTTAATCGCTTCCAAGGCTAATTGCTGATCAGTCATTGCTGCTTACTCATCACTTACTAGCGCCTGAGGGAGTCAGCGAAGGAACAGATCAAGTCAGCTTTGAGGAATATCCCCGCTTTTCTCTTCACTTTTTATTTCAAATTATCGACGCCTCGTCGTGCGTCGCGGTGTCGTCTCGGCGCTGCAAGATCTGTCTTCTCCATCCCGCGCGTCGGAATTTGAAAGCGTCGGCTGACAGGGCCGGCGGTCAACGCTTTCCCAAACAGCTCGCGCCATGAGCCCAGTTGAGGTGCTCACAAACTGCCTCAGGCGAAGGATTGGATGAGATATCGTAGGTTTGGCTGGTGTGGGGAAAGGCGGTAGCGCTCCCCCGCTACCATCTTTCCCCACACCCCTTTGACCTGGTTTGGGAAGGCTTTTTCGCCCAACAGGGCGTTCAACCGGCCTGCTATCTCCACCGTTACGCCACCCAAGCGTCCTGGATCGCGGAAGACGGTGACCGTGTCGATCAGGTCTCTGATGGCTTCCGCCGCCTCTCCGTCGCCCGCACGGAGGATACCCTTCGTTAGCGCCTCCTCGAGCCGACCTAGCTGTTCCTCGTATCGCTTGAGAATGGTTGGATGCAGCGCGACCTCCTTCGAGGTTGGCGGTTCACGCCGCAACTCGTCAGATATTCGCTCGCGCTCGGCACCGAGGGCGGTCAATCGCAGACCGAGAATGGATGGATCGCCGTGCCCTTTGGCGATCGCATCCACCAGTCGTTCGATTTCCCGATTCAACTGTCCAAGCTCTTGTTCGAGGCGCTGCCTTTTCGCATTCGATGTGATTGCGAGGCGCTTTCGCTCTGCAAGATAAGCACGCGCGTACTCCGCAATAACTTTTGGTGCACGCAGTTCGGCCCGCAAACCATTGAGAACCGCGCTCTCAACCGTATCCAAATAGAAGGTTTTTGCATCGGGGGACATGCCGCTCTCCGTCGCCGCGGAACAGCGGATGCGAACACGGCCCGATTTGTCTTTCCCATTGGTCGACATGCCGGCACCGCACGAATCGCAACGGAGCAGAACTCACGGGAAATAGTTCCCGGTGCGCCAGCGTTGGACCCCGGCTGACTGCCGGGAAATCAGCAAAGGCCCGACGTCGCTGCCGAGCCTTCTGTTGAGTTCTGAATGTCGGACTTAGAAGTCCATACCACCCATACCACCCATGCCGCCGCCTCCGGGAGGCATGCCACCCGCGCCGGTGTTCTTCTTTGGCACTTCGGCCACCATGGCCTCGGTGGTGATCAGGAGCGCTGCGACGGACGCCGCGTTCTGGATCGCCACACGAACCACCTTGGTCGGATCGATGATGCCCTTGGAGACCAGATTGCCGTATTCGCCGGTCTGCGAATCGAAGCCGTAGGCGTACTGATCCTTTTCGAGGATCTTGCCGACGATGACCGAGCCATCCTCGCCGGCGTTGATCGCGATCTGGCGGGCCGGGTAAGACAGCGCCTTGCGCACGATCTCGACGCCGGTCTTCTGGTCATCATTTTTGGTGCGAATGCCCTTGAGGTGCTCGGAAGCACGGAGCAGGGCAACGCCGCCGCCCGGCAGGATGCCTTCCTCGACAGCCGCGCGGGTCGCATGCATCGCGTCGTCAACGCGGTCCTTGCGCTCCTTCACCTCGACCTCGGTCGCGCCGCCGACGCGGATCACCGCGACGCCGCCCGCGAGCTTGGCGAGACGCTCCTGGAGCTTCTCACGATCGTAGTCCGAGGTGGTCTCCTCGATTTGCGCCTTGATTTGCGCCACGCGCGCCTCGATGTCGGCCTTCTTGCCGGCGCCGCTGACGATCGTGGTGTTCTCCTTGTCGATCATCACCTTCTTGGCGCGACCGAGCATGTTGAGCGTCACGTTCTCGAGCTTGATGCCGAGGTCCTCCGAGATCGCCTGGCCGCCAGTCAGGATCGCGATGTCCTGCAGCATGGCCTTGCGGCGATCGCCGAAGCCCGGAGCCTTGACGGCCGCGACCTTCAGGCCGCCGCGCAGACGGTTGACGACCAGGGTCGCGAGCGCTTCGCCTTCGACGTCTTCGGCGATAATGATAAGCGGCTTGCCGCTCTGCACCACGGCTTCCAACAAGGGAAGCAATTCATTCAGTTGAGATAGCTTTTTCTCATTGATCAGGACGTAGGCATCATCCATTTCAACGCGCATCTTTTCGGCGTTGGTGACGAAGTAGGGCGAGATATAGCCGCGGTCGAACTGCATGCCCTCGACAACTTCGAGTTCGGTCTCGAGCGACTTGGCTTCCTCGACGGTGATGACACCCTCGTTGCCGACCTTCTTCATGGCGTCCGAGATGAACTTGCCGATCTCCGCATCGCCGTTAGCCGAGATGGTGCCGACCTGGGCGATCTCCTCGTTCGAGGTGACCTTCTTGGAGTTCTTGACGAGGTCGGCGACCGCGGCCTCCACAGCCATGTCGATACCGCGCTTCAGATCCATCGGGTTCATGCCCGCGGCAACCGACTTGGCGCCTTCACGGACGATCGCAGCCGCCAAGACGGTCGCAGTGGTAGTGCCATCGCCAGCCGCGTCAGCGGACTTTGAGGCGACTTCGCGCACCATCTGGGCGCCCATGTTCTCGAACTTGTCGTCGAGCTCGATTTCCTTGGCGACGGTGACGCCGTCCTTGGTGATGCGGGGAGCGCCGAACGACTTGTCGAGCACGACGTTGCGGCCCTTCGGGCCGAGCGTCACTTTCACCGCATTGTGGAGGATGTCGACACCGCGGAGCATGCGGTCGCGGGCATCGACGCCGAATTTGACTTCTTTGGCTGACATATTGGGTTTCCCTGAGTTTTTACTTGCGTCTCACCCTTTGAGGCGCCGGCAGGCGCTCCTCAGGGGTAAGCGGCGCGAGCGGTGGACTAGGCGGCCTTCTTCTTGGAAGCCACCTCGGTGAGAACGCCCATGATGTCGCTCTCCTTCATGATCAGCAGTTCCTGGCCGTCGATCTTGACCTCGGTGCCTGACCACTTGCCGAACAGCGCGCGATCACCGACCTTCAAGTCGATCGGGATCAGCTTGCCGGCTTCGTCGCGGCCACCCGGGCCAACGGCGACGACTTCGCCCTGGGAGGGCTTTTCCTTGGCAGTGTCGGGAATGATGAGGCCGCCAGCGGTCTTCTCTTCTGCGTCGATGCGCTTGACCACGACGCGGTCGTGAAGGGGACGGAATTTCATGGTCTCCTCCTATTTTTTCGAGTTGCGTTATTTTCGATGAAATAGCAATCGAAGCCAGCGAGTGCTAACCACTCCGAAAGTAAGCTGGCTTGGCCGGCATACAAGACAAAACCACGAAGGATTGCACTAAGGACATAGGGGCCGTTAGCACGTGCGGTAAGCCATTGTTAAAGCCGAAAGATCCGCTGAATGCCAGCCGTGGTTGAGAGCGAAGAGTCTGGTCGACTCGTGAAGCGAATTTCGCGTTCCTCTCCCTACCGACTTGCCTGTGTCGAGGGCCGGAGGAGAGAGTTTGTTTCCGGTCTCTATCCCTCCAACAAAAAAAGCATTTGAAAACATGTGCGGCACTGCCGGGGACGGCTGATCGAGCAACGGTTATCTGAGACTGATGCTCTGCAAATTGGCGAGCGGACGGTCCCAGTGCCAATTTACTCAGCTAACACGCTGCCTGTGGCTGATCGTACATGCCAGCGGTATCCCATGCGGATACACCAGGTTCATCGCAAAGGCAGAGTCAAGACCGTCCGTCTTGCCTAACTCTTGCAAGCCATTCATTTCAGCAATATGCACGGTTCTTGCGCAGCAATTCCGGCGGAAGCATCCCGTCGCGGTGCAGCGGCAAGCGTCGGATGTCCCATCACGGTGCGGGATAAGCCGCGAACGCGAAGCACCTCGACAAGCCGCAGTTGCATGACTACCGATCTGCCAGACTGTCTCCCGAGGAATGAACGTGACGAAGTCGACCGCGCGCAAGCCAAAATCCGCAACAAACGTTCTGCGCGCGGCTGCGGCGGAGGCACCGAAGCGTCTGCGGTCGGATGGTAACGTCACCGAAACGACCTATCGGAAGCTTCTGGACTTGATTGAAACACGGCAACTTACGCCCGGCGAGGTCATCGAGGAGCGACGGCTTGCGCTTCGCCTCAAGGTGTCGCGCACTCCGCTACGTGCCGGAATCAGCCGTCTGCTCGGCGAGGGCAGGCTGGAGCAGCTTTCGAATGGCTCGGTGATCGTTCGCAACATCGGTATCGCCGAGCTCCTCGAGTTGATTCATCTGCGCCTCATTCTGGAAAGCGAGGCGGCCTCGCTTGCTGCAACGCGTATCGGCCTTGATGTGCTGCAACCGATCAAGGCTAGCCTGGAGAAGATCCTGTCCACCGCCGAGGTCACCAAAGCCAAGCACTGGACGCTGGATGACGAGATTCACGACCAGATTGCGAGCCACTGCGGCAACCGCTCTCTCGCCACGCTGATCGGAGAGACCCGCCGCAAGATCAGGATGTGCAATGTGGAGCGCCGTCCCGAGCGGTTGTTGCCCGCGTGTCGCGAACACCTCGCGATCGTCGATGCCATCATCAAGCGAGACGCAGTAGTGGCGCGCCACGCGATGATCCAGCATCTGACCAACGTCCGCCAGGGGATGTTGGAAACGTTCGGGATTTTCTTACCCGACAGCCACAGCTGAATGCCGCCGCTGTGAGTTCGCCGACCTGCGCTGGGCTGTTCGGGGTCCGCCGCATTCCGTCCCGGCCCTTACTCACGATTGCTGCCCTGCGAAGAGGTCACGGCTCGCGCCCTTGACACGGCGGTACCTCTAAGCTCCAATGGTATACCACTGGTATTACTAGCCGGTGAGTGTCGTCTGCATCGTTGGCTGTCCCAGAGCTTCAATGAATCATTCTCCTTCGTACACAGTGTCGCTCGAGCCGCTGTCCGCCGAGGCCTTTCGTCCTTTCGGCGACGTGGTTTCGCGCCCGACCGGTGAGCGACGGCGTTACCTTCCGACGATGCTGAACCGTGCCGACGAGGCGCAAACATTCTCGCTGTGGATCAGCGGCGCGGCCGCGGTCGGACAGCTCCCGCTGCGGCTGACCACGCTCGAGCGGCATCCTTATTCGGCGCAGACTTTCGTGCCGCTAGGTTCCACGCGCTATCTGGCCATCGTCTGCGCATCGACGCCGGACGGCGGTCCCGACCTGGCGACGCTGCGCGGATTCATCGCTGGCCCCGACCAGATCGTCACCTACGCACGCAATGTGTGGCATCATCCGATGACCGTGCTTGACGCCCCTATGGAATTCGCGGTGGCGATGGGTGTGACCGGCCAGCAGAACGATGATGTCTTCTTCGGTCCCGATGCCGCCGTCACCATCGTTATGCCGCCGGCAGGTTCGTAGAAGGTAATGGTCATGACCGCGCAAACCGACCAGGATCGCGATTTCGTCGGCTATGGACGCAATCCGCCGGATCCGAGATGGCCCGGCGCCGCTCGCGTCGCACTCAACATCTGCGTCAATTGCGAAGAAGGATCGGAGGCTTCGTTTGCCGATGGCGACGGCGTCACTGAGACGGCGCTGACGGAGGGCGGCGGGGGAGGCTTTGACGGGCGCGATCTCGCTGCGGAATCGATGTTCGAGTATGGTAGCCGCGTCGGTTTCTGGCGGCTGATCCGGTTGCTCTCCGAGCGCGGCATGACGGCCACCGTCATGGGGTGCGCCCTTGCGCTGGAGCGCAATCCGGAAGCGGCAGCGGCCATCCGCGAGCATCGATACGATGTGTGCGCCCATGGCTGGCGCTGGGAGCGGCATCAACATCTTGGCGAGGATGAGGAGCGCGAGCGGATCCGCAAGACAGTGGCAAGTCTGGCCCGGACGATCGGCGAGCGACCACTCGGTTGGTATTGCCGCTACGGCGCGGGAGTGAACACCCGCCGGCTGGTGGCCGAGGAGGGGGGCTTCCTCTACGATTCCGACGCCTACAATGACGAGTTGCCGTACTGGACCACGGTCGTCGGCAAGCCGCACCTGGTCGTCCCCTATGGTCTGGTCAACAACGACGCCAAGTTCATCCGTGGCGCGATGGCGACCGCCGACGATTTCTTCGTCTATCTGAAGGATGCCTTTGACATGCTCTATGCTGAAGGCGCGACCGCGCCGAAGATGATGTCGGTCGGCCTCCACACCCGGATCGTCGGCCATCCGGGCCGGGCCGCGGGCCTCGCGCGCTTTCTTGACCACGTCGCCACGCGTGACGCGGTGTGGGTGTGCCGACGCGCCGACATTGCCCGGCATTGGATTACCACCCATCCCGCACAACCCCGAAAGACTTGATCCATGGAAGGACCCGACCGATGACACTCCGATCGAAGTTTCTTGCAATCGCGCTGATCATGGCCGGGGTCCAGGTCGCGGGCTGGATCGAGGCTCATGCCCAGGAGGCAGATCACCCCTCCGACAAGCCGTTGGTTGTCGCGTCCGATTTCGGTGTCGCACCATGGATGGTGCGAGGCACGAACGGTCCTGAAGGCTTCGGCGTGGATCTGATCAACGAGATCGGCAAGGAACTCGGCCGTCCGAAGGTCGAGATCGTGGATATCAACTTCTCTGGACTCTTTGCGGCATTGTTTGCCAAGAGGGTCGAATTCCTGGTCAACCCGCTGAATCTGACAGCCGAACGCTCCGAGCGGATGCTCTATACGGAGCCGCTATTCACCACCGGAAACGGGTTTCTGGCTCGCACCGCCGACGAGATGAAGAGCTTTGACGATCTCAAGGGCAAGGCGGTGGCAGTGAACCGCGGCACCATCTCGGACACCTGGGCGACCGCGAATGCAGAGAAGTACGGATTCGAGGTGCAGCGCTATGACACCTTTCCGGACAGCGTGCAGGCCGTGCTGACTCGGCGCGCATTCACTGCGCTGAACGAAATCCCCACTACCGTGTATGCCGCCA
The DNA here is from genome assembly GCF_029714425.1 of Bradyrhizobium sp. CB2312. Classification (NCBI taxonomy): domain Bacteria; kingdom Pseudomonadati; phylum Pseudomonadota; class Alphaproteobacteria; order Hyphomicrobiales; family Nitrobacteraceae; genus Bradyrhizobium; species Bradyrhizobium sp. CB2312. The sequence continues at coordinate 2,574,629 of NZ_CP121668.1, forward strand.
GTCAGAACAAGACGATCAAGGTTGGCTACAAGGACTTCAATGGGCGCAACTTCGCTTATGCGTTCCGGCTGGAGGACGCCGAGTATCGTAACAAGGTCGAGAACGTGATCGAATGCATGAAACTCGACGGGCGGCTGCGCAAGCTGCACGAGAAGTGGTACGGGGCCGCTCCGGATGCCGGCTCGGCGATCGAGACAGTGTATTTCGGCTACGGGCCTCCCGGCTTCAAGGGCTTCGAACCCGCTGCCCACATTCCGGCCTGCAAGAAATAGAGGGCACCACAGCCGGATCGCAAGAGCGGTCCGGCGGCCACACGGTGACAGCCGATGGACCGTATTCTCGAGTACTATTTCAATCCGAAGGTCATCGCGCTCGCGTTTCCGAACGTACTAGCGGGCTTTCGCGTGACGGTTGCCGTCACGCTGCTGATTATTCTGTTTGGCATCGCGACGGGGCTGCTGCTGGCGTTGCTGCGTTGTGCCAACCTGCGGCCGTTGAATGCGTTGATCGTTGTTTACGTGGACGTACTGCGGACGCTGCCGCAACTCGTCATCATCGTGTTTATCTATTTCGGCCTGCCTTATGTGGGGCTCACCCTCTCGCCGTTCGTGACCACGGTGCTGTCGCTGGCGATGGTGCTGTCGGCGTTCAGCAGTGAGATATTCTGGTCGGCCATCATGGCGGTGCCCCGCGGACAGTGGGATGCCGCGAGCGCACTCGGGTTTGGGCGGGTGCGCACGTTGCTGCAGATCATCCTGCCTCAGGCCTTCCGGCTGTCGGTGCCGCTTCTGACCAACCGGGCGATCTCGATCAGCAAGGGCACTGCGCTGGGCACCGCCGTGTCGTTGCCGGAGACGCTGGGGCAGGCGCAGAGCGTGACTGCGATGGTCGCAAATCCCTCGCCACTGACGCTCGCCGCGGCCTTCTACGTGCTGTTTTTTCTGCCGCTCGTGGTCGCCAGCCGCTGGATCGAGTGGCGATCAGCGCAGGGACGATAAGGGAAGACTATGCAGGCGCTGCTGGACAATTTTGCCGACATCGACGCGCTGGTGCGGGTCTATCCGCTGCTGCTGCAGGGCGTACTTTACACCGTCACCCTGGCGTTGGTGGCTCTGCCGCTCGGCCTCCTGCTGGGCCTCTCTATCGCCGTGGCCTATAGTTTCCATCATCGCTGGCTGAACGTTGCCCTGCTGGTCTATATTGATGTCTTCCGGGCGTTTCCGGTGGTCGTGCTGCTGATTCTGGTGTTCTACGGCCTGCCGTTCCTCGGGTTGACCTTGGGCGGTTTTGCTGCCGCCGTTCTTGCGATCGTGCTCAACAACTCCGGCTACTATGGCGAGATTTTTCGCGCGGGCATCGAGTCCGTGTCTCGCGGCCAGTACGAGGCGGCGCGCGCGCTGGGCTTCAGGCCTTTGCATGTCGTGCTCTACATTGTCCTGCCGCAGGCCGTACGCAATGTGCTGGCCCCGCTGGCCAGCAATTCACTGGAGCTGGTCAAGACCACCTCGATCGGTGCGCTGGTCGCTTTGCCCGAGCTGCTGCGCTCGGCGCGTGTCGCTCAGGAGCAGACCTATAATCCGACGCCGCTGATGGCGGCTGCGGTGATCTTCTTCGTCTTGCTGTATCCGATTGCGCGTTGGGTCGCGCGTCTGGAGCGGCAGGCCCTGGCGGCACGGTAGTCATGGCCACGCTGATCACGGGTGGTGCCGGATTCATCGGACTTGCGCTGGCAGAGCATTTGCTCGCGGCAGGCCAGCGCGTCGTACTGTTCGACTTACCGGCGGCTCCGACGGAGCTGATGGCGCGCCCCGAGCTTGCGGGCGCGGTCTATGTCAGCGGCGATGTTACTGACGAGGCCGATCTCGACGCTGCGCTCGCGACCGCGCCCATCGACTGCGTGATTCACGCGGCCGCCGTGACGCCGAATGAGCAGCGTGAACGCACGGATGCTCGCCGGATTGTCGATGTCAATGTCGGCGGTACCGTCAACCTGATGGAGCGCGCGATCGCGCGTGGCGGAATCCGGCGTATCGTTGTGGTGAGTTCTGTTGCCGTCTACGGTTTTTCTGCTCCGACCGTGTCCGGCTGTTTTGAGGAGGCGATCAGCCATCCGGCGCCCTCCGCACTCTACGGTATCAGCAAGCTTGCGGCGGAACAGGCGGCGATCAGGATCGCGCATCTCCACCGCTGCGACACACGAATCGTCCGACTCGGTCCGGTCTATGGTCCTTGGGAATTGCCAACCCCAGTGCGAGATGCGCTCAGCCCGCACCACCAGGTCCTGCAGGCACTACGGTCTGGTCACGAGGCGGTGCTACCGCGTGCGATGCGCGCCGACTGGATCTACTCGCGTGATGCCGCCGCCGGTATCGCTGCAGTCGCCATGGGTATGGCCCTCGGCCATGCGGTCTATCACGTCGGTGGCGGCTGCATGTCAGACCTGCAGGACTGGTGCCGCGCGCTCTCAAGCCGCTTTCCGGATTTCCGTTGGCGCTGCGCCGAGCCGGGCGAGACTGCAGGCATCCGCTACAACCTTCCCGTTGACCGCGCGCCGCTGAGCGTTGCGCGTCTCCTGCGCGACACCGGGTTCAACCCTGCCTATCCCGTGGACACGGCGGCAGCGGATTATCTGTCCTGGATGGGTCTCGACGGCCCTGCATCGAGAGGCGTGTCATGACGGGCCGGTTATTCGGCAAGTCCATCGTGATCACCGGCGCCTCGTCTGGAATCGGGCGCGCCATCGCATGCCGGTTTGCAGCCGAAGGCGCGCGGCTGGTTCTCGCCGATGTCACCACCGATGTTCGCGAGGGGGGCGTGCCGACCATCGATCGGCTGCGGGCGGACGGCTACGAGGTAGAGTTCATTCGAACTGATGTGTCCTGCGAAACCGATGCGGAGCAGGCGATTGCGTTCGCCGTGGAGAAGTTTGGCCGGCTCGACGGTCTCATTAACAATGCGGCCATCGGCATCGGCAAGCCGTTACTCGAGATCAGCCTTGCGGAGTGGAGCCGGGCATTTGCTGTCAATCTCACTGGCGTCTTTCTGATGAGCAAGGCAGCGGTTGCGACGATGCTGAGGCAGGAGGTGCGCAACGACGTGCGCGGCCGTATTGTCAATATCTCGTCTCAGCACGGCATGATCGCCTGTCCGGAGGATATCGCCTATGGCACTTCGAAGGCTGGCGTCGTCTACATCACCCGGCAAATTGCCGCCGATTATGCGCGAGATCACGTCATCTGTAACGCGGTGGCGCCCGGCAAGATCGTGACGGGCAAGCCGGGGCGCGCCGCAGAAACACGCTGGATGGACTATTCACGCAGTCGCACGCCGATGCCGCGCTTGGGTGCGCCCGACGATGTGGCTGGGGCCGCGCTTTTTCTGGCCTCGGACGATGCAACCTTCATCACTGGTGAGAACATTCTCGTCGATGGCGGTTGGATGGCCGCGTGAGCCCTGGAGATCTCGATGATGAGCAAGCCTGATTTGACAGTTGCCGCCATAGCCGCGCCAATCATCGAGATGACTGGTGTGAGCAAGTGGTACGGTAGTAGTCAGGTGCTGAAGGGTATCAACTTCCGTGTCGCGCGCGGCGAGCGCGTCGTGGTCTGCGGTCCGTCTGGGTCCGGAAAATCGACCATGATTCGTTGCATCAATCGGCTCGAAGAGCACCGCGATGGCAAAATCATCGTCAACGGCGTTGAGCTAGATCACACCACGAAAAATGTGGACGTGGTGCGCCGCGATGTCGGAATGGTGTTCCAGCAGTTCAACCTGTTTCCGCATCTCACCGTGCTGCAGAATTTGATGATCGCGCCGGTCAAGATCCGCAAGGTGCCAAAGCCGGAAGCCGAAGCGACGGCACGGCAGTATCTGGCGCGGGTCCGGATCGCCGAGCAAGCGGACAAGTACCCAAGCCAGCTCTCGGGCGGGCAGCAGCAACGCGTTGCGATTGCGCGGGCGCTCTGCATGAAGCCGAAGGTCATGCTGTTCGACGAGCCAACGTCGGCTCTGGATCCAGAGATGGTCCAGGAGGTGCTCGACGTGATGGTCTCACTCGCGCGCGAAGGGATGACGATGGTGTGTGTTACCCACGAGATGGGCTTTGCGCGAAGCGTTGCGGATAGGGTGGTGTTCATGGACGCTGGCGCGATTATTGAAGAGGGCCTGCCTCATCAGTTTTTTTCGGACCCTAGGCACGAGCGCACCCGTGCGTTCCTGAAGCAAATCATGCACTAGGGTTGAGTCCACAGTCGAAGGGACCGACGCGGAAAATGGTTGGGTTCGCTGCCAGAGCGGAGTAGTAGGCTAACCATGCGTTGGTTCTTAAATCCATCCTTCCGTCCTGCATAGCGGTAATGATTGAAGAACTAAATCTCGAAGATTGGGCCTGGCAACTTTCGACCGAAGTGTACCGTCTCAATCTGTATAGCCATCTTACGGGACAAGCAGAGCTAAATCGTTTATCGGTCACCGAAGAAGAGTTGGCTGGCGCAATCCGCGACAGTTTCACTCAAGTGAACGAGGCCGCCTACCGCGAAATCGTCAAGTTGGCGACGGAGGCGGCGCTCGAGACCTACGATCGGGTCGTATCGTCCACCATCAAACGGTTGCGCGTCCGGCTACGCGGCTGAACTTACCTCTTTGCGCGCTCGGAAAATCCCAGGCTCAACTCGATAGCGCACGTTACGATTGCTGCGTGTCGCGGCCGGTTTACGGCTCGGACTGCGGCGGCTTCACTTGATTTTGTTCGACGAGACTTCGTTTTCATAGTTTTGATAGGAACCGCCAGCAGATCCTTTACACGGCCCAGTCCATTGGTCGAGAACGGTTGGCGGTCGTCAGACGAACCAACCGAGCAAGATTGCTGGTCGTGAATTCGCGCGCCAAAGGCGGCATCCATGCGCTGCGGGGAAGCCGGCCGGCTGCCTCGAAAGCACAGACATCCAGCTGCCGGGTCGGCGTCAAGCGTACGAGTTAACCATCAACTTCGATCCAATTTTAATAAGACAACAGGACTCTTGTTAATATGAGCCGAGCAAATCAACGTTGCAGATGTTGCCGTTTTCCGGACGTCGGCGGGACCGGGAAGCTGACTCATGGAGCGCGATCGCAGTCGCTGCGGTCGTTCAACCGGGCCGCGCGGCTGTCATTTGATGGAATTCGTGGGGCGCATCCTTGCGTGGTGCGCGACATAAACGCCCTGGGGGCCCCGTGTGTCCACGCCGTACTACATATTTGCGAATGAGTTTGTGCTGTCGTTCGAAGGCCATTCCGGAATCTTCATCTGCCGCGTCGTGTGGAGAAAGGCGACGCTTTGCGGCGTTTCCTTTCCACTGCGTCGTCGCTCGCCGAAATTGGCGAACGATTCTGGTGACCCCGCAAAAGTGGTGCGACTTGTTCGCCAGATCGTGTGCCGTTAGGACGGGCCTGGCTTGGAAGTGTCGGCGCCCCTCCTTGCGTGCTGACGAGCCTTCGATTGGACCGGCCCCTTCCGCTGTTGGCACTACGGCGAGGAAAGAAGACTTCCGGAAACAAGCAGACGCTCGGTAACCTCTTCTCTGTGGATTGCGCGCGCAAACTTATAGATTTGCAGCTTTCAGTCGTGCGCACCCAAATCGAAAGTGCTTCTCTGTATTGGGGAGAGAGGCCGATCGATGACCCAGTTCAATTCTGTTTTGGTCGCGGTTGCTCTGGCGCTTACTGCCTACTTTGGCGTAGCCGCTTGGAAAGCCACTGCAGATGATCGCCGCGATCGGACTTTTATTCATAGGATGGAACTACCTGCGGCGCTAACGCAACAGTAGCCGAGTAACGTGCATCGGCCATCATTTGTGAGCAGTCAGGGTATCTCAGCCCGGCTAGGATCGCAGCGATGGCTAGACGGAAACCGATCTTACCTATCGATGTTTTGCTGATAGTTGCGATCAACGTTGTCGTCGCGGTTGTGGTCTATTACTTGATCGTACTTTGGGGATTTATGGAGGGCTGAGGCAACAATCGGACAGCCGGGTGGGCCTGCCAACCTCAACGAGACTGGCTCGCGTGTAGCGCCTTCGCCTCGTCTCAAGGCGCGCGCATCCAGACATCGCAAGCCTCGACAGCGCGGTGAGAGAGTATTGAGGGTGCCGTTTGTGTTCAAACTGAGTTCGTCCGTACCTTGGCATCCCGCAAGCGCCGAACGTAGTAGCCTTGTCTCTCAACGGCCAATCTAATCTCGTCGCTGACCCTAGAAACTCTTTTTTTGCTCTTCCGCCATTTGATCGATGGATCAAGTGCCGGGATCGGAGAGCCTTTGCTTAAGACGAGAAAATCACGTTTACGATTGAAATAGATTTCAAACATCTTTACCCCCGACCACCAACTCAATGTCTCGGATGCTGCACGGCCGATTGATGTGCAGCGCGGTAAAAATTGCCGTCGAAATTCAAATCCAGAAACGATTTGACGCAAGCCCGCTCCGCTGTGAATAGCGGGGATGATGCTGCGCAATTATTTCTCCAGCAAGATTTTATGCTTGTATGTTGTTCGCATGCCACGCTCACACACCAGTTCTCTTCTTGATGCATACGAACTCGCGATTGACGAGGTCGTCGCCGCTTGTGATGGTGACGTGCGCGGCGCGCTTAGGGCATTGATGCTTGTCAATGAGCAGCTAGAGCAACGATTGGAGCGGATGAGCGCTCAATTGGATGATCAGTCAGAGAACCATCAGCCCCGCGGCTCGCTCCACTGACACAATCTTTCTGGGTCGGCGCGCGTATGCCTTTATAGCATATCACGACGACCACTTCCGGCGTCCGTGTTGCGCTCGATAGGCGTCGGATGGTCAGATGCACGTTGGACCCCGTTCGCTTTCAAGCACGCGGGTATTAAAGCCCTCTATATCGCCTAGGCTTGCCAGGTTGCAAAACGGCGACAAGAAGTAATGGTTCCTCCGCGCGTGTTCTCAGTTGTGTTCGAAAAAAATGGAACGCGGCTGGTGTCGCGAAATTCGTCAATACCCTTCGACTTTCGCATCGACTCCAGCTGGAGTGCGACGACCAGCTTAGTCATGTTGTACCGTAGCGTTGTCGGGCGGGACGCGGTCGAATTGACGGTGGAGGGCTGCTATTCAGCGTAAGGGTGAAGAATGCTGATTGAGGGGGTCCAAAACTTCTCATGACCACCGGCCGCCGAATGGGCTCGCCGCGCCCGCCAATATCGTCCGTTAGCGAAAACGATGTCGACTGGATCGCAAGCGGAATCACGCATCTGGCGGATCACCGCCTCGAGGCCCCGGCTACTTTCCAGCCCCGGTAGTCAAGCCGCTGACGATGTAGCGCTCAAGGAAAATGCCGACCAAGACGAGTGGTGCGATCGCCGCCGTCGACAGAGCCGCCATCGACCACCAATTGATGCCTTGCGAGCCAGTCTGACTCGCCACCATAACGGGGAGTGTTTTCGCGTCGGTGCTCGTCAACAGCGCCGCGAAGAAATATTCGTTCCAGCATAGCACCAGCGAGAGAACGAATGCGGCCATCATTCCGGGAGCCGCGAGCGGCAGAATGATCCGTAGGAAAGCGCCCCAGATCGACAGACCGTCCACGAAGGCAGCTTCGTCGAGCTCGATCGGAATCGCATTGAATTGATCGCGCATGATCCAGATGACGAGTGGCAGCACGGTCAGCGTGTAGAGCAAGACGAGGCCAAGTCGCGTGTCGAGTAGGGCCAATGCCTTGTAGAGGACGAGGAACGGCAACGCAAGCACGACCGGCGGCAGGATCAACTGGGACATGAAGAAGAACAGGATGTCATCGTTGCGCATCCAGGCGAACTTGTAGCGGAAGCGGCTCAAGCCGTAGGCCGCCAGAGACCCGAGGATCAGTGCCAGCAAGGATGCACCGACGGACGTGATGATGCTGTTGACGAAGCGATTGACGAATTCGGAGCGGGCCGTCGAGGTCCCGAACAGTGTATCTGGCGACAGGCCGAGCGAGCGCCACCCCTTCCAGTCCGGCTGAAAATCGACCCAGGGAACCAGGTGGGCTTGCGTCACATCGACTGCCGATTTGAACGACGTCGTAACGGTCCAGTAGATCGGGAACAGGCAGATGAACGTCCAGAACACGAGTGCAGCGTAGATCAGCATGCGGCCTAACATCCGCTTGGCGCGGGGGGGCGCCGGATGCCTCCGGATGAGCTTCGATGCCTGGGTCGATCGCGCCAAGTTGAGCAGCTCCGTTTGGAAGTGACTTTCCGCGCCCTAGACGACTTTCTGCGTCCAGCGCTTCGACAGGCGCAGCAGGACGGTCAGGATCACGATGATCATCAGCAGGTAAACCATAGCGAGCGCCGTGCCGTATCCGACATTCGATCGGTCGCGGTAGACGCGGTAGATGAAGCTCGACACCGTGTCGGTTGCTCCGCCCGGGCCTCCCGCGGTGACGTTGATCACGATATCGGCGAGCTTGAGCTTGAAAATGATGCGGATGATGAGGACGGTGATGCTAACCGGCAGCATGATCGGAAAGGTGACGTGCCAGAACGACTGCCAGCCATTCGCACCGTCGACCTTGGCCGCCTCCTGTACCTCCTTCGGCATGGCCTGGAGGCCTGCGAGAAGGATAATCATGATGAAGGGGATCGACACCCATGCATCCATCGCCTGGATGCTGAAGCGCGCCATCCACGGCGAGGCGAAGAACGCTGGATTGTCCCATCCGAGATAGCGCGCCAGCGTCGCCATAGGTCCGAAGCGATACTCCAAAAGCGACTTGCCGATCATCCAGCTGACGGCGACAGGGCTGAGCATCATCGGCAGCAGGAAGACCACGCGGAAGAATTTTCGCGCGCGGATCTCAGCGCTAAGAAGCAGCGCCAGCCCGAACGCGATTGCGTATTCGCCGAGCACCGCGACCGTGTAAAAGACCATGTTACCGAGCGCATTCCAGTAATAGGTGTCGTTCAGCATGCCCCTGACGTTGTCGAAGCCGCTGAAGCGCGGGCCTTCGATCGAGCTCAGATTCCAGTCGAGCGAGGCGATATAGATCCCGAAGATCGTCGGGAAGATCACGACGGCGACGGTGAAGAACACCGCCGGCAGCAGGAACAGCGCGCGCTGGCCACGCTCGCCACGAGTCAGAACTTGTCCGACGCCAAATGCAACGGCCCAGACGAGATAGGCGATGAGGATCGGCCGCCAATCGGAAAATCCGGCAGTCATCGTGCCGGTCGTGTGCAAGACCTGAATGAAGAGAACAAGCAGGAAGCCGAGCGACGCCAGCAGTATAAGCGCGCGGCCGGCGACCGCCCTGCTGCCGGATACGCGCTTCGTCGCTGGCCGGTGGTGCAGGTCGTCGCTAACGGGTACGGAATTCTGCATCGAGATGAGCCGCATTCTGAGTCGGTTATTGTCGCCGGGCAAGTTTTCGGCTGGCGCCGGAGGCGCCAGCCGATGGCATCGCGCAGGTGCCCGCTACACGCCGAGAGAGGCCTTGTAGAGCCCGATCTGCCGCTCGCGGCCGATCTGGTCGGTCAGTTTTTCCCAAGCGGCCGCGATGTTGTTGGCGCCCGTCTGCGCGTCAACCTTGCCGGCGAAGATTTTGGTGAGCTCGTCTTCCGCGATGCTGTAGTACTGAAAAATGCCGGGAATGCGCGGCTCCACGGCGCGGTTCGGATGATTGTAGGAGGCGAGCTGCGAGTTCAAGTAGGAGGTGATGTATTTGCGGTCGTAGCCCGCCGCCACCCATTCGTCGTACTGGAAATGGCTGGTGCGGTGGGCCTGGAAGCCCGAAGGATACATCACCATCCAGAGCGACAGGTCCTTGCCGCCAAGGTGTGCGGCAGCGCTCCACGCCGCCTTGTGCTTCTTCTCGTCTCCATTGACTCGCGCCATGACGTAAACGCCCCAGCCGAGATAGGCGCAATTTGGCGCATGGTTCGGGCCGCTTGCGAGCTTGTCCCATTGCCCGGTCTTGGAGTTGTAGACATCGTCTGAGCCCGGCAGGATGTCAAAGCCGACAACGTCTCCGACCACAGAGGTGTCGCTCGCCTTCGCCACCTGGCCGATGTCGCCCCACCAGGGGATCATCGAGCCGATGCCAGCCAGGAATTGTTGGAAGCCGGTCGTGTTTGGATCGGCGTTGAGCTGGTCAGCAGGCTCGAACGGCAGTGCGTCGATGACGTCCTGGATCGCGCGAACCCAGGCCGGATTGTTGATACGCGGCTTCATCGTGTCGATGTCGAACAGCCAGGCCTTGTCGTCGGGATGCTTGGCATAGGCCGAGGCGCGGCTGCCGAGGAAATAGAAGCCGAACCCGCCCCAAGGCTTTGGCGCGTCGAGATAACCGAACGCGTTCTGGTTCTTGATCTTCTTGCCCTTGAGGAACTTCGTCACCGCCTGCACCTGCTGCCAGGTCTTCGGCACTCCCCATTCGGTCGAGTTGCCCGCGTCTTTCCAGGCCTTGGCGAGGGCTGCGTCGGAGAAGACGTCGGTCCGGTAGTTGAAGTTGTGGCAGTCGCCATCGATCGTGACGCGATAAGTCTTGCCGTTCCAGGTTCCGACCGGCGGCTTCAGGTAATCAACGTAGTCGTCGACATCGATCTGCTTCTTGACCCAGTCGGGCATCTCCGACGCCAGTCCCTTGCCGCAGACGTCGCCTTCGAAGGGCGCGCCCATCTCCAGGATGTCGAAGTCGACAGTGCTGGTCGCGATCGCCTGCTGCAAGCGCGGGTTGTAGTCCGCCTGCGCGAGATCGATCCAGGAGATTTTTGCACCCGTATATGCCTCCCATGGTTTGAGGAAGCCGCGGAAGAGGAGATTGTGCAGGTTCTGATTGTTGAGCCCCATGAAGGAGAGTTCGACGCCCTTGAACTCGCCTTCCTTGATGCTCGCCTTGGTCGGGCCGAGGCAGAGCTCGCCGACTTTCTGCCAGTCGGCGTCCGTCGGCGCGCCCTTGCCGATGCCCGGGATTTGGGTGATCTGCGCGCGCAGATTGGCTTGCGCAAGCGCAAGCTCCGAGAACGTGCCGAGCGCGCCACTCGTGCCCAACGCTGCGGCGCTAGCCGCACCTTTCAGCACAGTACGCCGGTTCGGCTGAATTACGGAATGCCGATCATGATCCTGCTGTTTCACCGCGGTACCCTCCCTTTTGACTTTCTTGACGCGAAGTCTGAATCGCCGGAGCACATCGAGGCAGTTGCGCCCGCGGAGTTCGGTGTCGTCGTGATGGAGGCATAGAGGCCGCGTCGAGTATGCAACGGCTCACTCGAAAGTCAACGAAAGCAAGCGAGTCTGAAGCTCTGTACGATGTCGACGTGAACGACGATGACAGCCGTCGATGATGCCGCGCCGCAAGATGGATGATCAGCCGAGACGACGTGCAGCGTCGAAGGCGTTCGCGGCGAGCGCGAATGGGTTGGGTTCCGGACGGCACCGGCGTCATATTATGCCGGACGCATGTGCACCGCCAGAACTCGATCAGGCGTCGGGCGGGATGACGCCCTTCTTGAAGATGAAGCAGCCGTAGAAGCGCCTTTCGCCGGTCTGGATCACACAATAGGATTTCTTGGCGAGTTCATAAAAGGCAAATCGCTCGACCGACCCCATAGGAAACGAGCGTCCTTCCGCTGCATCGATCGCGGCCTGCACTTCGCGCTGCACTTCAGGTATTTCGCCGGGCTGGCCGACGATCTCCATGCGAGACGCCGGCTTGTCGACAAAACTGTCGAGGGGCAGCACCGACAGGATCGCGCGCGCGGCGCGTCCGGCGCTGGCATTGTCGATGCGCAACAGGCGGCCCAGGACGGTCTGGCGGGCGACGGAGTCGGCGGGGAAATTGGTGTCGCAGAGGACGAGATCGTCGCCGTGCCCCATTGACCGCAGGGCATAGAGTACGTCTGCATTGAGAAGAGGGTCGATCGATTTCAGCATGTATCCTCCTTTAACGCGATCACGACTTCTTCGATTGATTTGGACTATCCGACGTCGCGGCACCGTCGTCTATACCGACGTTGGCAAATGCCCAGCTCGGAGCGTCGTCAGCGATCGGCGGTCAATTGCCGCCGGTAGCGTTCGGCGTCCCGATTCAAAAGGGCTTGCTCGTTCTCGACCGACAGGTAGCTGATCTCGGAACGAGAGGCAGGCGGCCCGTCACGAGCGCGAGACAGGTCAACATGGCCTCGCCGGGACTGGCGTCCGCCCGAATGACGGCGCCAATGCCTGGAATCAGCGTGCAAAAGGGGCGAGCGCAGTCCAACGGCGCTGGCATGCATTGTCATGGCAGTCAGGTCCTGGCCTTCCGCCAATATTGGTAGACCCGGTCCTAAAAAAACGACGTGGTCCGGGTACAGCGAGCCGCTTGTCCGCAATCGCACAGCTGAAGCGGCCGGTGGCGATGCTGTGGCAGAGAGGATTGGCCGGCAGGCGATAGTCCGTGCCTGAGCATATGCTGCAAAGTGCTTGATCATCCACCGCCGAGGGGCGGCGAGGGGCTAGCGAGAGGCGCTCTTCAACCTCATGGACCTGAGCTTCCGCCTCGTCGCAGTCTGCTGCGCCAACCACGAGACCGTGATTGCCGAGGATCAAGACATCGATCGGGTTCAGCGCGATGATCGCTGTCGTTGGCATGTTCTCGACGTCGATATTGTCCTCGATGCCGAATGGCACGCCAAGGAGCGGCAGGGCTTCACCTTCCTCCGTTCGCCGCACAAGGGCATGAGCCTCGGCCAGCGCTTCTTCCAATTGACCGGGAATCTACAGATCGAGGTGAGGCTAGGATTTTCGACGATATAGCTCCCGCACGCGTGCTGCGCGTTCGCGGAGCAGGGCATCGTTGGTGCGGTCGGGCGAAAACGTCGTGCGGATCGTCGGTTTGACGCAGGCCTCTTGCTCGGGCACGCCGGCCGCGATCATTCCCAGCCGCGCGGCACCGAAGGCTGCGCCGAGTTCGGCGCCTTGCGGTAGGTCGAGCGTGAGGCCCGTGGCATCTGCAAGGAGCTGGGCCCAGTAGAGACTGCGCGATCCACCGCCGACCATCATGCAGGAGGTCGGTGCGGCGCCGGCTTCGACGAGCACATCCAGGCAATCGCGCAGGGCAAAGGCGACGCCTTCGATGACGGCATAGACCATTGCCTCGGGACCGTGATCGACCGTTAATCCGCCGAACGCCGCAGTCGCATGAGGATCGTTGTGCGGGGTCCGTTCCCCGGTTAGATAGGGCAGAAACACCGGTGCGTGCGCTCGTCGTCTTGAATCGGAGGCGAAGCGCTCGACGCGCGCAAGAAGTCCCTTGGTATCGCCACCGGCGCCGGTGATCGCGGCGATCCATGACAACGCTGATGCCGCGGAGAGCGCAACGACCATTCCGTGCCAGCGATCAGGCAGTGCGTGGCAAAAGGCATGCAACGTCCGCTCCGGCAATGCGGCCGGACGGTTGGTAACTGCGAAGATGACACCCGACGTCCCGAGCGACAGGAAGCCGTCGCCGGCACGAGCCGCGCCGACGCCGACGGCTGAGCAGGCGTTGTCGCCGCCGCCTCCCGCGATCAGAACATTGCAACCGGCAAGTCCCCAGTCGGCCGCGACCTGCGGCGAGAGACAGGCGGAGACCGCCGAGCCCTCGACGAGGTATGGCATCTGTGCTTCTTTCAGGCCGCAGGCGGCAAGCAGCGTTGCATCCCAACGGCGCTGGGCGACGTTGAGCCAGAGAGTGCCGGCGCTGTCCGACATTTCGGAGGCATATTCGCCGGAGAGACGAAAGCGTACGTAATCCTTCGGCAGGAGGATCTTCGCCGTTTTCGCAAAGATGTCGGGTTCGTGCTTCGCTACCCAAAGCAGCTTCGGGGCCGTGAAGCCCGGCATCGTGGTGTTCAGGGAACGCGTCGTGAAGTCCGCAACCGACTCCAGCAGTTCACTGCATTCGAGCCCGGCTCGACCGTCGTTCCACAAGATGCAGGGGCGCAGGGCCTTGCCGGTCGCGTCGAGCAGTGTCGCGCCATGCTGCTGGCCTGACAGGCCGATGGAGGTAAGCGCGCTCCACTCGCGCGGTGCAGCGGTTCGCACGGTGCCGACGGCGGTCTGTGCGGCGCTCCACCAACTCTCCGGATCCTGCTCGGACCACAGCGGCTGAGGTCGGCTCACGTCGAGCGGTGCAGAGCCCTCGGCGATGAAGTTCTGCCGGGAGTCGATCAGGACTGCCTTGACCGAGGAGGTGCCGATGTCGATACCGAGATGGCTGGTCACGTCAGCATCCTGTGCTTGTATGTGTATGCCTGTCCGATCAGATTGCGATGCCGCTCGCCGCGTCGAACAAGTAGATCTGGCCCGAAGCGAGGCCGACCGGGAGCGCGGCGCCCCGTCCGATCGACGGCCGTCCTTGTACGAGGATGGTGATCTGCGGCGCATCGGGTGCGGTGGCATAGACCTGGGTATGGCCGCCGAGATTTTCCGAGAAATCGGCAGTGAGATTCAGGATGGGATTCGGCCCGCCGATCACGAGATTGTCCGGCCGCAGTCCGACGGTGACAGGCGTACCTGCAGCGAGCGCGCATTTCGGCGCGCGTCCGATGCTCAGGGTTCCTCCGGCGAAGGCGGGATGCGAGACCGAGATCGCGTGGTCGCTCACGGCTGCGACCTTCGCTTCGATGAAATTCATCTTGGGCGAGCCGATGAAGCCGGCGACGAAGCGGTTCGCAGGTCTGTCGTAGAGCTCGCTCGGCGAGCCGACCTGTTCGATCTGGCCCGCGCGCAACACGACGATACGGTCGGCGAGCGTCATCGCCTCGACCTGGTCGTGTGTCACGTAGACCATGGCTACGCCGAGCTCGCGATGCAGCTTGGCGATTTCGACCCGCATCTGCGAGCGCAATTCGGCGTCGAGGTTGGACAGTGGCTCGTCGAACAGGAACAGCTTCGGATGGCGCACAATGGCACGGCCGATCGCAACGCGTTGCCGTTGGCCGCCGGAGAGCTGGCGGGGTTTGCGCGACAGCAGGGGACCTATTTGAAGGATGGACGCGGCTTCGTCTACGCGCGCCTTGATCTTGTCGGCGGGCATCTTCGCCATCTTCAGGCCGAACGCGATGTTGTCGAACACCGTCATGTGCGGATAGAGCGCGTAGGACTGGAACACCATCGAGACTTCGCGATCGGCCGGCGCGAGCCCCGTGACGATCCGGCCGTCGATCGAGACATCGCCCGCTGAAATTTCCTCGAGACCCGCGATCATACGTAGCAGCGTCGATTTTCCGCAGCCCGACGGGCCGACGAAGACGACGAACTCGCCATTCTCGGCCTCGAGACTGACCCCGTGGACCACAGTCAAGGAGCCAAAGCGCTTTACGACGTTGTCGAGCTTAAGGAATGACATGGCGTTCAGATGACTCCGGCGGGCGCAGACGAGCGGCCGGCCAGCCGCCGGCTCTCCGCCTCCATTTCGTTGCGGACTGCGAACAGCTTCAGATAGGTCGCGTAAGCAAACTCGTTGGCCGTGACCCAGCCTGGATCGGCCTTGTGGATCGTCTGCTCAGGCGCCATGGCGTCAAGCGCGGCGAACAGATCCGGATGAAGCCCTGCCGCGACGGAAGCAACCATGGCGGTTCCGAGCAACACCGGTTCAGGCGAATGCGAGATCACCAGATCAGCGGCGAGCGCATCGCGATAAAGCCGTACCATCAGAGGGTTCTTGGTATGCCCTCCCGAGAGACAGATGCGATCGATCGCATAGCCGTGCGTATTCAGGTGCTCGCGGATGTGCCGGCTCTGCAAAGCGAGCGCGCGGGCCGTTGCGTAATAGTGCTCGAGGAAAGAACGGCGGCTCGTCTCAAGTCCGATGCCGCTGATGAGCGCGCGCACAGTTCCATCGCCATATGGTGCACGATTGCCGAGCCAGTCGGGCACGATATGGCGCCGCGCGCCGAAAGCGGGTCCCTCGAGGTCGAGCAATCCGAGAATATCGCGCGCCGTTTGGGCGTGCAGCTCCGGTGAGGCGCCGCCGGGACTCGCAGGATGATGATTGAGGACAGCGTCCAGTGCTGCACCCGAGATGCTCATTTGAAGGGTCCCCAGATCCCGGAGATCTGTCGCTCGTCCTTCGCCCAGCACATGTAGCTGCTCGAGGTGCCGCCGATCAGAGCCAGCGTGCGGTTCATCTTGTCGCGAAAACCTCTGCCGACGACACCGAGCGCGCCGGCTTCCGCGTCGATCAGCCCGATCGCCACCGGTGCGCCAGGCGCGATGCCGAGCAATTTCGCGGCTGCGCTGGAAACCGTCCCATGCAGCTCGCCGACACGTCTCGGTGGCTCTGCAAGCTTTCCGAGCCGCGGCAGATCGGGCAGGTCGAGCGTTGCGAGCAGCTCGCGACGCCATGGTTCGGGGTCGCCGGGCAGATAGGGAAATTTGCAAGCAAGCCCGCAGACCGAAAGACGATCGACGCTCGTGACGCGGTGGGCGACCTCGTCCGAAAGATCCGATACCGCGGTCACGCGCGCCCAGGCCTGTGGCGTGTGACGCTTCACCCATAGGATCTTGGGCAGATACATTTCCGGCGAGACGGTGCCTCCGACGTAGTCGAGGTAGCGATCGCCGGATACACCGATTTCCTCGGCCTCGCGCTCGCCGCGGTGGTCCATCCAGCAGACGACGTCCGCGTCGCCCTCGAGCGGTCGGGCCCCATCTGCCCTGAAATAAGTGGAGGAGGTCGCGTCGATCGCGACGCCAGCGACCGCCGCAGCCGCACCCGGCGCTTCTGCGATCGCGGCTCGCGTTGCATGGCACACGGCAGCCCAGATATCGTCCATGCGATAGACGGCGTGGTTTTCCGCAGGTCGTAAGAGCTCGAAGGGATGACTGCGCGCCGCGACAAGCCTGCCCGACGTGTCGAACAGGCCTGCGCGGGCGGAAAGCGTTCCGACGTCGATGGCAAGAAGAAGGCTCATTGCAGCAGTGCCTCCGCCGCGGATTCGTCGGTGACAAGACGGCGTACGTAGCGCGCGTTGAGAATGCCGCGGATCACCTGCGCTTTGGGTAGCCCGCCCGAGGCCAGGATCGAGGTGGGATAAGCCTTCAGCTCGCGCGGATCGAGCGCCATCACGCGTGAATTGAGCGGGTGGTCCACCGGCCGGCCATATTCGTCGAGGAACGTTCCGAGCAGATCCCCCACCGCGCCCGCCTTGCGCAACTCGTCCAGGACCTCGCTGACGATATGCGTCGAGGCCAGCAGCGAACGGGGCGTCAGGTCGCCGCAGGAGACGAGTGCGATGTGGCCTTCGCGCGCCCTGCGCATGACCTCAGCGAGGCCGTAATGCGTCAGCAGGGTCGAGCGGCTCTCGACGGAGGGGAAATAGATCGGGGCTGCCACGTAATAGCATTCGGCACCGATCACGCGGGCGAACTCGGTCGCTACCTCGAATGTGTTGGTGCCGGCGCCGCGAGTCATTCCGCCCATCAGCGCCGTCACCCAGCTACGCGAGAATCGCCGCGGCTTCAGCGCGCGAGACGTGGCGCGCAGCGTGCGCCCCCAGCCGACGCCGAGACCGATGCCGTCCTCCAGCAGGGGATCGAGCATCGCACCGGCTGCCTCCCCGATGATCTGCTGCAGCGTATCGGGATCCGACAACGTCGGCACGACCGAAACGTCGTCCAGCGCGAAACGCGCCTTCAATTTTTCCTCCAGGGCTATGCAGTTGGCGAGCGGCAGCTTGATCTCAACGCTGACGAGCCCGTCCTGCCGCGCCTGCCCCAAGATCTTGTTGACCCTCAGTCGTGTCAGCCCGAGCCGGTCTGCGATCTCCTGCTGGGTCATCGCGCCAACATAGTAGTACCAGCAGGCGCGCGCCTGAATCTGCGCTTCGCTCAGATCCGTCGCGCCGGACTGCAATTTGGTGGTGTCATCGTTGGCTCCATCAACCACTGCCGCACCTCACGCAAATGCCGGCTTGAGCAGCGCGACGGAACGCTTCATGGCGTCAAGCACGGAAGCGTCGTCGCGCTCGAACGGATAGAATACTTCAAGGAAAGTAGGTGTTGCGGCAAGTCCATGCGCGCGTTGCAGCGCGGCCGTCGCGATCGGATCGACACGACCAGGTTCGGTGAAATCCCAGTGACGGTCATGCTGGAAATCGGTCTGTTGCACATGGACCACGCCGATCTCTGCGCCGAGCGCCGCGAACCAGTCGGCCATGCCGGCGCGATAGCGACCGTAGAGGGGCTCGAAGGTACCATGGCCCCAATCGACACAGAATTTCCAGGGAACCGTCGTGGTCCTGAGGTCCTCGGCCATCTTGAGCGCCTGGTCGACGGTCCAAGGCCATTCCCGACGCATCGGCGTCGGTTCGACATAGAGCTCGGCCATTCCTTCCCCCTTGGCGGCGTCGGCCAGCCGATGCATGCGCGCGATCAGGTCATCGTAATCGGCAGGCGACAGGTTCTCCGCTTCGCGTCCATCGCGACGCGAGGCAACCGCACCGAGCGGCCCGCCAACGCGCGGGATTCTGGCGCGTCCCGCGAAGCGGTAGGCGCGTCGCAGCCAAGCCTCGGCGACATCGCGGACGCGCGGATCCGGATGCAGGAGTTGATTGAACGTGTAATGGGCAAGACCAATGAAGGCGCTATGCACATTGATGCCGAAAGCGTCCGCATGCCTGCGGATGTCGTCGGCGAGCGGCTCGATCAGATCGTCAGGCCAGGTCGGATCGACGAGATCGAACGAGAGCTGTATGAGATCGAGCCCGAGATCCTCGCGGACCACCGGTGCCCACAGCGCGGGCGTGACCCAGCGCTTGACGCAGAATGACAGATTGACACCGAACGTCATGGGACCCGATCTCCCTCGCTACTTTGTCGCGCCCATCGTGAGGCCCCGCACCATGTGGCGGCTCACGAGCAGTGCGAAGACGGTCACGGGTAGAACGATCACCGTGCCCGTCGCCATGATCTTCCCCCAGGGCAGCTCGTAGCCGGACATGAAGTTGGTCGCCACCACGGGCGCCGTCTTGAGCCCCTGGCTCGTGATCAGGACGAGCGCATAAAGAAGTTCGTTCCACGAAAAGATGAAGGCGAAAATCGCGGAAACGGCCACGCCGGGAATACCGAGCGGCAGATAGATGCGCCAGAAAATGTCGAACTGCGAGGCGCCCTCCAGCCGGGCCGACTGCTCCAGATCGGGAGGAATCGAACGGAATTGATCGGTGCAGATCCAGACGACGATCGGCAGATTGAAGGTCAGGTAGATCAATATCAGCACAAGGTGTGTGTTGAGCAGGCCGACCTGCCTGGACAACAGGTAAACGGGCAGCGCGAGCACGATCGGGCTGATCATGCGGTTGGAGATGAACCAGAACCAGAGGTCCGCCTTACCGCGAAATTCGAAGCGCGCCAGCGCGTAGGCTGCCGGCGTGCCTAGGACGACGGACAAGGCTGTGGTCGAACCCGCGACGATCAGGGAGTTCAGGACCGCCGTTGTCACCTTCGTGTCGGCGAAAATGTCCATGTAGTTCGCAAGCGTGGGGTGGAAGAACCACACGGGGGGAGAGGCGAGCAGCTCGGTCTGGTCCTTCAGGCTGGACGTCACCATCCAATAGAAGGGAAACAGCGCGAGAGCGAGCACGATGAGCAGGCCGAGTGCGTGCAGCAGTGCGCCGATCCGTGTTGCTACCATCATTCGATCTCCCGATAGAAGATGCGTATATAAAGGCGGCTCAGCACGATGGTGAAGATCAGCAGCAGGATCGCCTGCGCGGACGCAAGCCCAAGATCGAACACCTTGAAGCCGACCCGCTGGACATAGATCGAGACGAGGTCGGTCGCGGCTCCCGGGCCGCCGCGCGTCATCACGAATACTGTGTCGAACAGCTTCAGGACGTCCGCCGAACGCAAGATCAAGACTGCCGTCAGGCCTGGCAACATGTAGGGAAGCTGGACGTGGCGCAGCAGCGCCCAGTGGCTCTTCGTCTCGAGCCGTGCGGCCTCCTCGATCTCAACCGGCACCATCGACAGACCCGCGAGGAAGATCAGTGCGACGAACGGTGTCCATTGCCACAGGTCCATGATGACGATGGCGACGAAGGCTCCGGTCGGGTTGCCGAGCCAGTCCGATGAGGAGATGCCGACCCAGCCCATGAACTGGTTGGCGACGCCGAAATCGCGATTGAAGATGAGACGGCCGATCAGACCGACAACCGCATATGTCGTCGCGAGCGGAACGACCAGCGAGACGCGCGTGAGCGCGCGCAGCAGGCCCCAGCCCGGCTTGTGCAGCATCAGTGCGATGAGGACGCCGAACAGGATCTGCAGGGGAACGACGCTGAGATAGAACTTCCCGGTCAGCAGGAGGCTGTCCCAGAAGCCCTGGTCGTGCAGTACGGCGAGGTAGTTGTCGAATCCGACGAATGGGAAGCCGTCCAGCTGGTCGGCGCGGCGCGTGATGTTGTAGCGCCTGAACGACGTCAGCACCGCGAATATGGTCGGGTAGATGCCGATCGCAAACAGCGCGAGCACTGCCGGCGCGAGGAAGAACAATGGCGTAAAGCGGCCATAGCCCGGATGATGACGTCGCGCACGATCGCGGGCCACGACAACGGCCGACTGCTCGGACAGGCTTTGCGGCGTTGACGTCAAGACGCTATTCCAGGTTGGTGTGGTTGGCGCGCATCGCCTCTGGGGTAATTCCAAGGCGATCTCGCAGCCTCAGGATCATCACCTCGAACAGAATGTACTGCGCGCCTTCGAAAAGCGAGCCCATGGGCAGAACCGACAGCGAGGGGCCGGTATCGTCGGCCATGGTCCGCGCCGGGATCGGCAGCACGATTTCGGCCACGCGCGGGCATTCCGCGTCCGGTTGCGCCGTGACGATCAGCGTCCGGGCACCGTCTCGGCGCGCAACGCCCATCAGGGCGGCTACGGTCGAGAAATCGCCTGGACCTGCCGATACGATCAGCAGATCGCCTGTCCCGAGCGGCGGGGTTGTCATGTCGCCCACCATCGCCGCCTGGCGGCCGAGATGGAATAGGCGCATGCAGAAACCCTTGATCTGGAGTCCCTCGCGGCCGACGCCGTAGAGCGCGATCCGTCGCGCGCAGGCGATCTCCTCGACAGCTCGCGCGACGGCGGATTCGTCGAGGCGCTCGAACACGCATGCGAGATCGTCGAGCGCTGCCTGATATAGCGTCGTCATGGCTGTCTCTGAAAAAGGGGACGTCCGCGTCACGCGGACGCCCAGGTTTGCAACGCAACGGCGAGCACAGAGGGAGTGCGCCCGCCGTCGGTTACCCTACTGTCGCAGGGCCTTCTTGCCGTCGTAGTATCCTTCCTTCTTGAGGATGTCTTCCATGCGTCCGCCGATCTGCTTGGCTCCCTCCTCAGTCGAGACCTCGCCGAGCATCATCTTCGAGCCGACTTCGGCGACGATTTCGGAGATCGCCGGCCAGGCCGGGAAGCGCGGGCGGAATTCCGGCACACCCTTCTGCCACGAGGCGACCATCGGCTCGACGAACTTGTACTTCGCCTTGATATCGGGCTGTTCGTAGATCGAGCTGCGGCCCGAGACGCCGCCGGCATCGACATAGGCCCGGGCGATGTCTTCCGACGTCGCCCACTGGATGAAGAGCCAGGACGCCTTCTGCAGCGCCGGGCTGGCCTGCGAGGCGACCGCGAGCGAGAAGCCGCCAAGTGCCGGCAACCGGCCGGCGGGGCCGGCGGGCTCCGGCGCGACGCCGAGGCAATCGCCGAGCTTCGAGGTCTTCGGGTCGGTCAGCGTACCGTAGAACGCGGACCATTCCGTGATCATCGCGACCTGGCCCTGGGCCACGGCGTTGACCGCCTCGTTGTGGTCGTAGGAGACGACCCCGGGCGGCATGTACTTCATGAGATCCTGACGAAACTTGAGGCCGGTCTGGCTCTCCTTCGACAGCAGATTCGAATGGAACGTCTTGTCGAGCAGCGAGCCGCCGAACGGCCACAGCACGCGCATGAAGCTGTCGGCCGACTGAGTCTCTCCACGCAAAGACTGCAGCGCGAATCCATATTGCTTCTTCTCGGGATTGGTGAGCTTCGGCGCGTAGGTCTTGTAGAGCTCCTCCCAGGTTGCCGGCGGCTTGTCGAAACCTGCGTCCTTCAGCATGCATTTATTGTAGAAGAGCAAGCCCGAGTAGTTGTCGAACGGCAAGCCATAGACTTGGCCTCCCCAGGAGCCGAAGGCGTCGAGCAGGAGCGGAAAGAAGCCCTTGAGGTTGAGACCGGGGTCGGTGATCGAGGCGTCGCTCGTGAACTTGTCGATCGGCACGATCCAGCCGTTTTCCGCGAACTCGCCCATCCACACGAGGTCGACGAGCGCCATCGTCAGATCGCCCTTCGAAGTGAAGTTGAGCACCTGCTTCTCGCGGCTGTTCTCGTAGGGAACGATCTCGTAATTGACCTTGATGCCGGTCTTCTTCTCGAATTCGGGTAGCAGCTTGATGATCGCGCGATAGCCGGGGCGATCGAGGAAGATCACATTGATCTGGCTACCCTTGTAGGGCTCGGCAGCTTTGTCCAGCGCCCATTCGGCTCGGGCAGGTGCGGGGCCGATGACGGCGCCTGCGGTGAGGGCGAGCACGCTGAGCGTCGCCAGAAACCATTTCTTCATGTCCAATTCCTCCCTTTTTGTCATTTTCGAAGGTGCGTTTCGCGGTCGGTTCAGGGTCCCCTCAGGTCGACGAGAACCTTGACGTAGCCGGGCGCGTTCTCGGCGAGGGCCGTGAATACGCCAGGCGCTTCCTCCAGCCCGACGCGATGGGTGACGATCGACCGCACGTCGATCTTGCCAGCTGCGAGGAATTTGATGGCCAGCGGATAGACGTCCCCCATCCGCCGGGCGAATTTAATCTTCAGGCCGCGGCGGCGGGCGTCCGCGGCGGGCAGGGTGTAGATGTCGCCGTCCGGAATGCCGACCAGCACGATGCGCCCGCCGATGCGGGCCGCAGCCACGGCGTCGCGAAAGCCGAACGGCGAGTTGGTCGCTTCCATCACAAGCGGGCAGCCGCCTTTGGAGAATTCGACGATGTCGGCAACGCTCTCGCCGACATGATCCGCGCCGATCTTCGCAGCCATGGCGCGACGATGGGCGAGCGGGTCGCAAGCGAGAACCTCTCCCGCGCCGGTCGCTTTCAACACCTGGATGATGAGCAGGCCAATCGGGCCACATCCCAGCACGGCAACACGCTCGAGCATGCGCTGCTTGGCAAGTCCGACGGCATGGATCGCGACGCCTAGCGGCTCGAGCATGACAGCGTCGAGTGCGTCAAAGGATTCGGGCAGGGCGACGAGCTGCGAGGTCGGCACCCAGATGCGCTGCGTCATCGCTCCGTCGAATGGTGGCGCGCCGATGAATTCGACATTGGGGCAGAGATTGGGGTGACCTTCGTGGCACCAATCGCAACGGCCGCAGGCCTTGTTCGGGTCGACGGCGACGAGTTGGCCGCGCTTGAAACCAAGCTCTTCGACGTCATCACAAAGATAGCCGCCGAATTCGTGTCCGGGGACGAACGGCTCCGCAATGACAGCCGCGCCGATACCTCCATCCTTGAAATAGTGGAGATCGCTGCCGCAGAAGCCGACCGAGGCGACATCCATCAATACCTCGCCTTCGCGTCCCTCGCGCAAATTGAATGGCGCAATCCGCGCATCGTTTGCGCCGTGGATGAATAGAGCTCGGCTCATCAAAATTTGCCCAGACTGGCTTCCCATTGCGCGCTTTCGTCGGTTCAATATCCATTACATACGTATCTACGAGCATGCAACAGATGAAAGATATAGAAAACATATGTATTGCGCTCGCAATCCTCCGGAGCCCCTGTCCAAACCGATAGGGCCGGCCGGAAGGGATAAGAATGTCAATGCCTTAGCGATCGCTACAGGCGTGGCCGCTTCGGGCTGTTTGTCGAGAGCGTCATCCCCCGGACGATCGAGCGCGACACGGGTCCGACGCTGCGGATGCAGAAGCCCTGATCAGATCGGGGAGCGAATGGAAAGACACGCGAACACAGGACCGACGTCTTCATTCTCGATGTGGAAGCAATCTCTTCACCGGGCGAAAGATGAGCGACGTGATCTTTCGTTGCGGGGAAGGCGCAAGGTGATTTGAAGATTGGCGACAAGCGAGAGATCGACAGAACCGCGCGGCACTTACGCGCCACTCAGCCGCGACGACAATGTCGTCGACAGCTTAGATATCTTGGAGAACCTGAAGGACTGCGAAAATCGCTCGTCGCCTCGAACCCGCGGCTACGCCCAATTCGCCGAGAATCGCCGCGCTCCATTTCGTAGATGGGGCCGGGCCGCAACACCATCTGCCCAATCAGAATTCTCGGAGACCGCCGCCGCTTCGGTGACCATGCCGTCAGTCAAGTCGGCTTGCGTCTCCGCGGTCGGGCTGAGCGATGCAGGCCGCGGACGTCCTGTTGCTGGAAAAGCTCGGCGCAAACGCCGCGCAACCATTGGCTTGCGGGATCATGATGGAAGCGGGCGTGCCAGTATTGTTTGACTGTAAAACTGGGGATTATTAGCGGGCACGCGAGCACGCGCAGCCCGTAGTAGTGTGCCAGGGTTTCGCCGATGTGGCGCGGCAGCGTGGCGATCAGGTCGGTGGTCCCGATGATCGCGGGCAGACCGAGAAAGCCCGGCAACTCCAGCGCGATGTCCGGCGCCATCCCCTGTTCCTGAGAGGCGTCAGCGAGCAGTTGATGCCCCGTGCCGGACCGAATGAGCACGTGAGCCTCACGCCTGAAATCTCTTAGTGTGATGCGGTTCTTGATGCGAGGATGATGAGCGTTCGCCAAACAGACCCAATCCTGCGGAAACAGGGCCTGTTGGAAATGGCCGGCATCAAGATCCGAGATGTAGCCGAGCGCAAGATCGCCTTCGCCGGACTGAAGCATGCGAGGAGTGTCCAAGCCGATCTGTGCCGCTTCGATCCGAATGCCCGGCGCGACACGGCGAACATGGGCGAGGATGGCTGGAAGCAGCGTAATATGGCTTGCGTCCGTCATGCAGATGCTGAAGCGCCGTTTGGCGGTGGCTGGATCGAAGTCCGTGCGCAGCTCTGCCAGCCGCCGCAGCATTTCCAGTGCCTGCCTCGCGGTGCCGATGAGCGCCTCGGCCCGAGGCGTCGGTAGCATTCCCTCGGGCGAACGAATGAACAGCGGATCGTCGAGTTCCTGCCGCAGGCGCGCAAGCCATATGGAAACCGTCGGCTGGCTTTGACCCAGTCTCTCGGCCGCCTTGGTGACGCTGCCGGTGGTGAACAGCGCGTCGAACAGCCGCAACAGGCGGGGGTCGAGCAGGTTGGTGTGAGGCAGGTCATGACGCGTCATTGTGATTCATAATAGTCAATATAAGTCCCATAGCATATCGAAATGTTCCGTCGGCTGATATCCGAGCTTCCAACGTCAAAGTTGCGCAGGGAGAAGCGTTCGTATGAGGATCTGCTTTGTCGGAGCGGGGGCTTTGGGCTCGACGATCGGCGGCACGCTGGCGCGGGGCGGGGCAGACGTCTGGCTGATCGACCCATTCCGTGCTCACGTCGAAGCGATCAATGCGCATGGCCTCCGCATGCTGGAGGGCGATGTCGAGAGCATTGCAAAGGTCACCGCGTGCACCTCCGCGGCAGAGGTCGATGGGGTGGCCGACCTCGTGATCGTGCTCGTCAAATCCTACCATACGCGCGACGCGATCCGCGCCGCCGCGCCGATCATCGGCCCGCAGACGGTCGTAATGTCGCTGCAGAACGGTCTTGGCCACGAGGAAATTCTATCGGAGGAAGTCGGCCGTGGCCGGGTGCTGGCAGGCAAGACTTATGTCGGTGGCGTGCTGCTGGGCCCTGGTCATGTTCGCTCTGGCGTCATCGGCAAGGAAACGATCATCGGCGAACTTGATGGGCGCTTGACGGAACGCGCACAGCGGATTTCCGAGACGTTCAATCATGCCGGCATTCTCACGCTGCTCAGCGACAACATCATGGGCACGATGTGGGACAAGTTGTTCATCAACGTCGCCGGAGGCGGAATCACCGCCGTGACCGGGCTGACTTACGGCGGTCTCTATTCGCTGCCGATCCTGGAGGATTGCGCGCTGGCCGCAATTTCGGAGGGTATCGCGGTCGCGCAAGCTGCCGGCGTGAAAATCTCGATTGCCGATCCGCGCCGTGCTTGGACGATGGCGTCCGCTGGACTGCCGCCCGAGTTCAAGACGTCGATGTTGCAGAGCTTGCAGTCCGGCAATCTGACCGAGGTCGATTACATCCACGGCTCCGTCGTGCGCTGGGGCGCGAAGCTCAACGTGCCGACCCCCGTCAATTCCACCCTCGTCGCGTTGGTCAAGGGGCTCGAATACGCCCGCAGCGATTATCCAGGAAAGGCCTGAGACGATGTCGCTACCGCGGGCCTATGTCGAACATGTTGCGATCCGCGTGCCGGACGTTGATCGTCACGTCGGCTTCTTTCGTGAGGTGCTTGGTCTCACTATCCGCGACGAGCAACCCGCCGACGGTGCCCGGCCGCGTCAGGTCTGGGTGCTCGGAAGCGTGCAGCTCATCGAAGACCCCAATTTCGTCGGGCCAGAGGGGCGTCTCGCCCATCTTGGCATCATGGTCGACGATTACGAAGGTGTGCTCGCCCGTGCTGCCGGCTGGGGCGCCAAAGCACTGCCCGCCGGGCCGAACTGGCTCGAGCTGCCGGGCGGGCTCAACGTCGAAATCTTGCAAGCCAGTGCGGGTGCCGTGGAAGCGGCGCTGGCGATCAATCCACGGGCCTAAGGAACACGCGACATGACCGATGAGCGCTACTGGGACGATGCCAGGGTCGGTGACGAATGTGTCACTCCCTCAGTGACGGTTACCGAAACAATGGTGAATGCCTACGCCGAGCTAACGGGCGATTTCACGCCGGTGCATGTCGACGAGGAATACGCCAAGACTACACCATTCGGAACGCGCGTCGCGCACGGGCTGTTTGGTCTGTCGCTGGCCGATGGTTTGAAGACCCGTGCCGACTACCGATTCCTTCCCGGAATGTCGCTGGGCTGGACATGGGATTTCAAACTGCCGATCAAGCTCGGCGACACCGTGCACGTCAAGTTCCGCGTCGGCTCGATGCGCGCCACCAAGCGTGATGGGTGGGGCATCGTGGTGCTCCCCTCCGAGTTGATCAATCAGCGCGGGGAGGTGGTGCAACTCGGTGAGCATCGGCTGATGATCCCGATGCGCCCGAAGACCAGCGCCGCAGGAGAGCAGGCATGACCGCGCAAGAGCTGCCGCTCCGGGATCTGCCGCTCAAGGGCATTCGTGTTATCGACTACAGCCATTTCCTGGCGGGCCCGTTCATGGGCCGCTGCCTCGCCGCGATGGGCGCTGAGGTCATCAAGGTGGAGCGTCCGAAGCAGGGCGATGCGGGCCGCGCCCATGGCTATTTCAAGGACGGTCAATCCGGTTACTTCCTGCAGCAGAACATGGGCAAGCAGGGATTGTGCATCGACCTGCGTGATACGCGTGGCCTCGACATGATGATGAAGCTGGTCGACACGGCCGACGTCTTCATCGAGAACTACCGCCCCGGCGCACTCGAGCGCCTCGGACTCGGTTACAAGGCGCTCTCGGCGCGAAATCCCGGGCTGATCTACTGTTCGGTCTCCGCCTACGGTCACACCGGTCCCTATGCCGACCGTCCCGGCTTCGGCCTGATCGCCGAGGCGATGTCGGGCGCTCTGGCCCAACTTGGTAATCCTGGCGAAGCGCCGCCGCTGCTGCGGATGCCATTGGCCGACATGTACACCGGCATCCACGGCGTGGCTGCGATCAATGCCGCGCTGGTCGGCCGCGCGTCGTCCGGGCGCGGTCAACACATCGATCTGGCGCTATACGACTGCATGGTCTCGATGCACGACTATGCCGTTCAGCGCTACTTCCTCTCCGGCGGCACCGACCTGCCGAAGCAGACCGGCAGTGGCCAGCCGGATTCGACCGTCTACGGAGTCTTCCCCGCCCAGGACGGCAATCTCGTCATTGCCGCGCAAGTCGATGATGCCTGGAAAAGATTGGCAATGCTGATCGGTGGCCCCGCGTTGTCATCCGATGAACGCTTCGCCACGCCTGCTGCGCGCAACGCTCACTATGCCGAAGCGATGGAGATCGTGCGCAACTGGACGCTCTCGCAACCCTCTCGTGACGCCTGTCTTGCGGCTCTCGACAAAGCAGGCGTGCCGTCCGCTCCCGTGAAGACCATCGAAGAGGTCGTAAAGGATCCGCAGATTAAGGCGCGCGGAATGCTAGTCGAGCAGGAGCATCCGGTGCTTGGCAAGGTGACGCTGCCGAACCTGCCGTTCCGCTTCTCCGACTGCGACACCACGGTGCGCACGCCGGCGCCGCTGCTCGGCCAGGACAATCGCCGCATTGCTGTGTCGCTGGGGCTCTCGGCTGAGCTCGTTGAGACAATGGTGCGCGACGGTGTCCTCTACAACGAAGCCGCGGTACAGGAGTGAGCGATGAGCGACCGTTATGCGGTGATCGGCAATCCAATCGGCTTCAGCAAATCACCCCTCATCCACGGCACTTTCGCCAAAATGACGGGACAGGATCTTGTCTATGAGGCGATCGAGGGACCCCTCAATGGCTTCAGCGAACGGGTTGATCAATTCCGGAGAGAGGGCGCCAAGGGACTGAACATCACGGCCCCGTTCAAGCTCGATGCTTTCGCTTACGCAAACGAGCTTTCAGAGAGCGCCGACCGAGCTGGCGCTGCAAACTGCCTGAAGTTCGACGGCGATCGGATCATTGCCGAGAATTTCGACGGGATCGGCCTTGTGCGTGACATCACGGTCAATCTCGGCGTCAAGATGGCCGGCCGCCGCGTCCTGATGCTCGGAGCTGGAGGAGCGGCTCGTGGCGCGCTGCTGCCGTTTCTCCGCCAGGAGCCGTCCGAGTTGGTTCTCGTCAATCGTATCTTATCGAAGGCTGTGGCATTGGCCGAAGAGTTTGCCGGTTGCGGTCCCCTGATCGTCAGCGGCTATGCTGAACTGGCCGATCTTGCTGAAGGCTATGACGTCGTGGTCAACGCGACATCGGCCAGCCTGCGGGGTGAGATGCCGCCGCTTCCAGGCAATGTCTTCCGCGGCGCCGAGTTGGCGTACGAACTCGCCTATGGCAAGGGGCTCACTCCCTTTCTGCAAGCGGCCCGCGTCGAAGGCGTAGCCAAGCTGACGGACGGCGTCGGCATGCTGGTGGAGCAGGCGGCGGAAGCTTTTGCCTGGTGGCGCGGCGTTCGACCGAGCACGGCCCAGGTCATTGCCGAACTGACCGTTCCCTTGAGCTGACGCGATGCCGAGCATGCATCCGAAGTCCAGCTTTCTCGTCGGCCTGATCGGCAGCGGCATCGCTGCGTCCCGCACCCCGCCATGCATGAAGCGGCAGCTGATGCGGCGGGCATCCGATATCTCTACAAGAAGATCGACCTGACTGAGTTGAAACTTGGTGCCGAAGCGCTGCCGGACTTGCTCACGGCGGCAAGGCGGATGGGCTTTGACGGGCTGAACGTGACCCATCCCTGCAAGCAGGCGATCCTTCCACTCCTGGACGAGCTTTCGCCTGACGCGGAGGCGCTTGGTGCCGTGAACACCGTGGTGATCAGGAACGGTCGAACGACCGGCCACAACACTGACTGGTTCGGCTTCGCCGAGAACTTTCGTCGCAATATGCAGGGTGCCTCGCTCGGCCAAGTCGTCCAATTCGGTGCAGGCGGCGCAGGATCGGCGGTCGCTTTCGCACTCATGAAGCTCGGCGTGCAGGAATTGACCATTATCGACGTGGACGTAGCCAAGGCGCAGAGTGTGGTCGACGGCTTGTCCCCCCGATTTGTAGAAGGGCGCTTGAGGGTGGGCCAGGATGTCGCGGCCGCCGTTGCTGGCGCAGACGGAATTGTCAACGCGACGCCGATCGGCATGGACAAATATCCTGGGACGCCGCTGCCGACGGCTCTGCTGCGTCCCGATCTGTGGGTCGCCGAGATCGTCTACTTCCCGCTGGAAACCGCGCTGCTGCGCGCGGCGCGTGCCCTCGGCTGCCGCACCGTCGATGGCGGAGGCATGGCGATCTTCCAGGGCACCGAAGCATTTCGCCTGTTCACGGGCATCTCACCTGATCCGGACGTCTTCTTCGCCACCTTTGCATCCCTGGGAGGGTGACATCAGGCCGATGGGCGAGCGGCACGCACAACGCCCGAGAGGAAACGCAAGATGGGCTATACGCTCGATTTCTCGGTGGTTTGGCATGCGATGCCCGCGCTGCTGTGGGGGTGCGTGGGTACGTTGGGCCTGGCTCTGGCCGGAATGACGCTCGCGATGGTGATCGGTGTCGCCGGCGTCGCGGCACGCGATTCGAAGGCGGCCTG
Organism: Bradyrhizobium sp. CB2312; assembly: GCF_029714425.1. Taxonomy (NCBI): domain Bacteria; kingdom Pseudomonadati; phylum Pseudomonadota; class Alphaproteobacteria; order Hyphomicrobiales; family Nitrobacteraceae; genus Bradyrhizobium; species Bradyrhizobium sp. CB2312. The sequence continues at coordinate 2,605,016 of NZ_CP121668.1, forward strand.
GTTGCGTGCTCTCGTGATCGGCTTCGTCGAGATCGTCCGCAATACGCCTTTCCTGGTGCAGATTTTCTTTCTGTTCTTCGCCCTGCCGCTCATCGGGTTGAAGCTCAATCCGACAGCCACGGCCATCATCGCGCTCGGCGTCAATGGCGGCGCCTACGCCATCGAGATCATCCGCGGCGGCGTCCAGTCTATTCATAAGGGACAGGTGGAGGCCGGCTACGCGCTCGGCCTGCACAAAGGACAGGTATTCCGCTTCATCGTGCTCAAGCCCGCGCTTCGCGCGATCTACCCCTCGCTGACAGGCCAGTTCATCATGCTGACGCTGACCTCATCGATCTGCTCGGCGGTATCGGCCTACGAATTGACGTCGGTTGCGCAGCGTATCGAAAGCGACACATTCCGTAGTTTCGAGGTCTATTTCTCCGTCACTTTCCTCTATCTCGCGATCTCCTGGCTGTTGATGCTGGGCTTCGCGGTCGTCTCTCACCGCTTCTTCTCATATCCGACACGCTGAGGGAGCGATCATGACACCGCATTTTGGTCTTGCCGAGTTCGGCTTTCTGCTGCGTGGGCTGCAATGGACGGTGCTGCTCACGCTGGTCGCATTCGCAGGCGGCTGCACGGCGGGGCTCGCCGTCGCGCTGCTCCGCACCTGTGGTCATAAGGGCGTGGAATGGATCACTCGTATTTACATCGGGATATTCCAGGGCACGCCGCTGCTGCTGCAGCTTTTCGTCGTGTACTACGGATTGGCGTTAACCGGGCTCAAGCTCGACGCCTTCGTCGCGGTGGCGATCGGCTTCACCGTGAATGCCTCCGCCTTCCTGGGTGAGATCTGGCGCGGCGCAATCCAGGCCGTGCCGCGCGGGCAGACCGAGGCGGCGATGGCGCTTGGACTGCACTATTCCTCCCGCATGCGCGACATCGTGCTGCCACAGGCAATCCGCATCTCGCTTCCCGCGACCATCGGCTATCTCGTGCAGCTCATCAAGGGCACGTCGCTCGCCGCCATCGTCGGTTTCATCGAACTCGCCCGCGCCGGTCAAATCGTTTCGAACCAGACCTTCCAGCCGTTGCTCGTCTTCGGCGTGGTCGGCGCGATGTATTTCATCCTCTGCTGGCCACTCTCGTGGTGGGGCAGCCGGATGGAGGCCAGGCTCGCTCTGGCCAGTCAAAGGTAGGAGCGGCGCACCTACTCAATCACAAACAGCCATCACCAGGAGGAGATACTCATGTTGTTTTCACCCAACCGTCGCCAGCTCGGGGTTGCACTGCTAGCATTGGCGGCTATCGCCGTCGCAGGAAAATCGCAGGCCGGCACTCTGGAAGACGTGAAGAAGAAGGGCGTCGTCGTCATCGGTATTCAGGGCGACAATCCTCCTTGGGGCTATGTCGATAGCTCGGGAAAGCAGGACGGCATCGATGCCGATATGGGGCGCGCCTTCGCTGACTATCTCGGCGTGAAGGCCGAGTTCGTCCCGCTGGCGGTGGCCAATCGTATTCCGGCGCTGACCACAGGTCGCGTGGACATTCTGTTCGCGACCATGGCCATGCTTCCCGAGCGTGCAAAGGCGGTGCAGTATTCCAAGCCGTATGTCGCCAACGAGATCACGCTTGTTGCTGCCCAGGCGACGGCGATCAACAGCAATGCCGACATGGGCAAGTTCGTTATCGGCGTTCCGAGGTCGTCCACGCAGGACACCCAGGTCACCAATAGCGCTCCCGCGGGCACGGAAATCCGCAGATTTGATGATGATGCGGCCACGATCCAGGCGCTGCTCTCGGGGCAGGTGCAGGCTGTCGGCGCAAACAGCTTCTATCCGCAGCGCCTGAACGCCGCAAAGCCCGAACTTGGGTTCGAGCCCAAGCTTCACTTCACCGCGCTGTATAACGGGGCCTGCACCCGCCTCGGCGACAAGGAGTGGAACGAGACTGCCAACAAGTTCATCGACCAGATCAAGTCGAACGGCAAGTTGGCCAGCTTCTACGCCAAATGGATGAAGGCGCCCGTGCCGATCTTCCCGGAGGCGGTTCCCGGCGTTCCCTTCACAGTTCAATAGCCACCTGCGAGCGGCCGACGCACGATCCGCGTTGGCCGCCGTCCGATAGCGGAGCCGAAGCCATGCAGGACAATATCCTGATCGAAATGAAGGGCGTGCAGAAGTGGTACGGCGGGTACCAGGCCCTCCGTGACGTCAATCTCAATGTGCGCAAGGGCGAGAAGATCGTGCTCTGCGGTCCGTCCGGGTCGGGCAAATCGACGCTGATCCGCTGTATCAACCGTCTCGAGGCGATCCAGCAGGGCAGCATCGTGGTGAACGGTCATCGGCTTGACGACAGCATCAAGGCGATCGATGTCGTACGTCAGGACGTCGGCATGGTCTTTCAGAGCTTCAATCTCTTTCCGCATATGACGGTCTTGCAGAACTGCATGCTGGCGCCCATCCGCGCGCGCCGCATCGCCAAGACCGAGGCGGAGGCGATTGCGCGAAAATACCTCGAGCGCGTGCGCATCGGTGACCAGGCCGAGAAATATCCGGCTCAGCTTTCGGGCGGTCAGCAACAGCGCGTCGCGATCGCCCGTGCGCTCTGCATGCAGCCCAAGGTCATGCTGTTCGACGAACCGACCTCAGCTCTCGATCCTGAGATGGTCAAGGAGGTGCTCGACACGATGATCGGCCTCGCCAACGACGGCATGACCATGATTTGCGTCACCCACGAGATGGGTTTTGCCCGCCAGGTTGCCGACCGGGTCATCTTCATGGCTGAAGGGCAGATCATCGAAGAAGGCGCGCCCGACGCTTTCTTCCGCAATCCCCAACACGCCCGCACCAGGCAGTTCCTCGGCGAGATCCTCGCCCATCATTGAACGGAGTTCTTCCATGAGTCGCCTTGTCTACGTCCTCAATGGACCAAATCTCAATTTGCTCGGCAAGCGCCAGCCCCACATCTACGGTCACGAGACGCTTGCGGACGTGGAGCGAGACTGCCGGGCGCTGGCCAAGGAGCTTGGCCTGGAGATTCGCTTTCATCAATCCAACAGGGAATATGAGCTGATCGACTGGATCCACGAGGCGCGTGAGACGGCAGCCGGTATCGTGATGAACCCCGCGGCGTTCACCCATACGTCGGTCGCCATCCTGGATGCTCTGAACACGTTCGAGGGGACAGTGATCGAGGTGCATATTTCCAACGTGCACAAGCGCGAGGAATTCCGCCACCACTCGTTTGTCTCCAAACGAGCTGATGGGGTCATCGCAGGCTTCGGCACCCAGGGTTATCTGCTCGGCTTGCGTCGTGTAGCCAAGCTGCTTGATGAGAAGAAGGAATAGCATCGTATGAGTTCACCAGTCCGCCTGTCGGTGATGGGAGCGGGTCTCATCGGCAAGCGACATATCGAGCACATTCTCGCGCGACCGGAGGCGATGCTGTCGTCGATCGTCGATCCGATGCCGGCGGCTAGAGATTTGGCGGCGTCGCTGAAGGTGGACTGGTTTCCGTCCTTTCAGGACATGCTCTCCGGAAATCGGCCAGAAGGGGTGGTTGTCGCCACCCCCAATCAGATGCATGTGGCCAACGGCATGGATTGTATCGCAGCTCACATCCCGGCGCTCATCGAGAAGCCGTTAGCGGATGATGTTGCCGCAGCACAGGCCCTGGTCGAAGCTGCCGAGCGCGCGGGCGTCCCGCTGCTCACCGGCCATCATCGCCGTCACAATCCGATGATCCAACGCGCCAAGGTGGAGGTCGACAGCGGCCGGCTCGGCCAGATCGTGTCGGTGCATGGCATGTTCTGGCTGATCAAGCCGGACGAGTATTTCGACGTGGCCTGGCGCCGCGAAAAAGGAGCGGGGCCTGTTTTCCTGAATCTCATCCACGATGTCGACCTGCTGCGGTACCTGTGTGGGGATATCGTCGCGGTGCAAGCCGCTCAATCCAATCGGCTGCGTGGAAATGCGGTCGAAGAGACCGCGGTAATTATCCTGCACTTCGCCTCGGGTGCGTTGGGAACTGTCAATGTCTCCGACACCATTCAGTCGCCTTGGAGCTGGGAATTCACTGCAGGTGAAAACCCAGCGTACAGTCATACGCAGGAGCCGTGTTACCAGATCGGCGGCACGAGGGCATCGCTGGCTGTTCCACAACTCGATCTGTGGCATCACCCAAGCAAGGCCAGCTGGTGGGCGCCGATTGAGCGTGAGCGGCTGAGCTACGAGACAGCAGACCCGCTCGGCCTGCAAATAGCCAATTTCTGCGGCGTCATCCGCGGTACGACCGAGCCTGTAGTGACCGGGCGTGAAGGGCTGAAAACCCTTCGCGTGATCGATGCGATCAAACGCGCGGCGGAAACCGGAGATCTCGTGTCGGTTTGATACCGGGAAGCACAGGCATCAATGTCGGGGTATCGAGGTCATAGCGTCAAGAACGACGACATTTGGCGGACTATCAAGGCGCCACTAATAGTAAGTACACGAAGCACTATGATCGTGCGACGAATGCCCACTTTCAGTCGGATAAGCCCAGCGGTGCGACCAGTAAGTCATTGATTGTTCTCACCCCGGGGCTGTCTCTTAAACTCAGCGGGTCCCAGGTTCGAGCCCTGGTGCGCCCACCAAAGGAAAAATCTTCTTTTCCAGGACCTTCGCGGGATAACGGCCAAGAACAAAAAGGGGATCGTGCGACGTTTCTCTGATTGGATGTCGCACGGCTGGATTTTCGCGCGACTTTTCCTTTGTTTCCGCATCTTCTCCTTGCTTATGTATCTTCAACCCATTCGATACAGCGCCTAGATTTGATGGTACAGTGCGAGTACTTGCTCGTCGTAGAACAGGATATTAGGGCGAACAAAACGGACAATCTGTTCTGCGCGGCGCCGCAAGGTATGCCTACTGCAGAGCCAGAACCGGATTGTCTGGGACGGGCTTCGATTCGCTCCCCCGCTACGCCGGGCCACGATTTTGTAAGCAAAACGACGATTCTTCTACGCTCTCGTTGCTGGTAACGCCCAGGTGCGAGGCGGCGATATACCTTGGCGGGCGCGCGGCCAAGCCTTACTTGCCGGCTACATTGCCGCAGTTTGAGGTGCGCGCTGAGGACGCGGGCGCCGCCAGCAGTGATCGTGACAGGGAACTCTTTAGCGGGAAATTCGATCGAGACGTAGCCGGTGGCGATGATCGGTCAGCAGGTGTGCGCCACCCAGGACAGCGGCCAGCGTTCCGAGCCCGGTCCCGCCGGCAATCAGGAACATGATCAGCAATTGATATTTTACCGCATCGACCGGCTCGACACCCGCGAGAATCTGGCCAGTCATCATCCCCGGCAAGGAAACAAGACCGATCGCCGCCATGCTGTTCATGATCGGCATGAAGCCGCTTCTCAACGCATCCCGTATGACTGGTAGCAGGGCCTGATACCGGGTGCCGCCGAGCGCAAGACAAGCTTCTATGGCGGCTCGTTCGCGCACCAGACTATTTGTCAGCACGTCCAAGCCGAGACTTATGCCGGTCATGGTGTTGCCCAGGATCATGCCCAACAAAGGCAGCGCATAGCGCGGATGATACCAGGGATCCGGGCGTAGCTCCGTCAGGAGCGCGAACATCGTGACGGTACCGGCGGCGAGCAGCGTGCAACCGGCGCCCAAGCCGTAGCTCCAAATGCCAGGTAGGCGTCGCTTCTGCCGCGCGACGATTTCGCGCGAGGCGAACAGAACCATGATGGAGGCGGCGAGCGCGGTCCAGAGTGGCGACACCGCGGCAAACAGGAACGTCAGCACGTATCCCACTAGCACGAGTTGAAGCACCATCCGCACTGTTGCGATGGCCAGTTGTTTTTCGAGCTTGAGGCGGAGAACAAGCGAGAGAACGCCGTCCATGACGACGAGGAGCGCGGGCAGGGCCAGGTCACCGTACGAAAGCTGGATGTAGGTCACGGCCGATTTTCCTCGATGCCACCATCGGGGCCCATCGCGAATATCCTTGACCCGACGCGGCGGGCTTGAGCGTTGTCGTGGGTGCTCCAGATGACGCTGGTTCCATTCGAAATGCGTTCGGCGATCAAGGATTCCACTGCAGCAGCGGATGCAGAGTCGAGCGCCGAGGTTGGCTCGTCGAGCAGAAGCACCCGCGATCGCAGCATGAGCGCCCGCACCAGCCCCAATCGCTGTCTCTCGCCGGTCGAAAGTCTTTGGATCAGCCAAGGTCCGCAGTCGTCCGGCAGTCCCAAACGTTTGACTAGCGGCAGGGCATCATCCCAGCCGCTAAAGTGATCTTGCACGGTGTCCGACCACCAGCCAGGCTCGGCTGCGAGATAGGTCACTCGTTTTCGCCAGGCGGGGGCGGGCATCGCCTCTCTGAGCGTTCCGTCCAGCTTGACCGTGCCTTCGTTGGGATCGAGATCCGCGATGGAGCGGAGCAGCAAGGTCTTTCCTGCTCCGGAAGGCCCTTGCAGGGCGACGCATTCACCGTCCTGCAAGTCGAACGACACGGAGATGTGCAGGCGCTTGAGCCCGCGGACCGTCAGCATGCGTCAAAGCTTAAGCTGCAGCCGGTCGGCAACCCGCCTGGCGATCTCCGTCGGCGCCTCGTTCGGGTAGGGATGCACCGAGCTGACATTGATCTCGCCGAGCACGTAGCTGTCGCTCCCATCGGCCTGGACGGGGCCGAGCATGAAGTCGGCGTCCCAGATCGCGGGGAGGTCATCTCGCGCGATGTCCAGCAGCGAGGTTAACTGTGGCGTCCACTCGTCCTCCATCAACCGACGCAGCCGCTGGAAGCGGGGGTCTGCGTTCGACGTGTAGAGCCGCGGTCCGGCTTCGGAACGCGCGGCCGGCGAGTCGACCAGGGCTTTGACTTTGTGATGGCCGAAGCCGGCGCAGCGATCGCCTGCCATGTAGCAGCGGACCACGCCCTCGCTCAGGCGAGGCTGGAACGCTTGGTCGATCACGCTGCCGTTCTCGAAATACTCCGCGCAGCGACGGAGAAATTCATCCAGCGTCAGTTCCTCGGGCGCGTCCTTGGTCGCGTCCAGCACTTTTATCATGGGAGAGGTCGGCAGCTTCTCGACCTTCCAGACGCCTTGGCCGCCGTTGCCCCGGTTGCGCTTGATCACGCGCGGGCCGGTGGCGAGCCGCGCCGGCAACTCGGCGCGCATGGCCGCGGCGGTTTGATAGAGCGCCGTGTCTGATCCCCAGCCCATCGAGCGGGTACGATAGAGGACCTCCTTGGTGCCCATCTTGAGGATGACATCGGGATGGGCGCTGACCCACACGCCCCGCGCGGCGACGTCGCGCAGCAGGGCGTCGAGACCGGCGCGGTTTCGGCCGTCTTGAATCGGGTTGACCCAGACGAGTACGCCGTCCACTGCGAGCAGTTGTTCGCGGACGGCGTCGGCGAAGCTTTCGTCGTAGATTGCGGGGCGCCCATCGACGCCGACGGCGGCGAGCGCCTCGAAGACGTCGACGAAGCGGCCGTTTTTCGAGGTCGCGTCTCGACGCGCGACGGCGTCTCCTCGCGAGAGGATGGCGACGGTACGTCGGGGAGAGGGTTGTTTTTCGGTATCCATGCGCAAGCTCCACGTGTTGCGTGCTGCGCAGAACTTGGACCGAAGTCTCGCCGGGAGTCTGCTTGATCCCGCTCGGGCAGTCTACGTGAGGTCGCGCGGCCCCATCAAGTGGTCATTCTCCGGATGCAAAGTCAGGTGCAGCGCCGAGATCAATTTCGTTCCATTCGATAGCCAAAAATCTTCGTGACGTCGGTCCAGAATTGCTTGGAATCCTTCAGCACACGCGGGTTGACAGCCCCGCCATCTGGGCTTTTATTCGCGCCACGGGGAAATGCGATCTCCCCGCGAGGCGTCATGCCCAAGAATCGCGTCCTGATCACCAAGGGCGCAGCATGTCAGCATCGTACACCTCCATTTCACCGGACAAACTGTTTCGATTGATAGGCACGGCGGCCGCGCCGACGCTCATCGATGTACGCATCGACGAGGACTTCTCTGCTGATCCGCGCCTGATTCCCGCCGCGGTGCGGCGCTCGCAACTCGACGTTCAGGACTGGGCCTCTCGCCTGACGGGCCAGTCCGTTGTCGTGGTCTGTCACAAGGGCAAGAAGCTCAGCGAAGGCACCGCGGCCTGGCTCCGCTGCGGCAAGGTCTCGGCCGAGATTCTCGAAGGTGGCCGTCTCGGCTGGAAGCAAGCAAACCATCCGACGGTCCCAGCCAACAAGATCCCGAAGCGCGACGGGCGTGGTCGCACGGTATGGGTCACGCGAGCGCGTCCCAAGATCGATCGCATCGCCTGCCCATGGCTAATCCGCCGTTTCGTCGATCCCACTGCCCAATTCCTGTTCGTCGCGCCGGCCGAGGTCGAAGCCGTGGCCGAGCGCTTCGAGGCCACGCCGTTCGATGTCGAGAACGTGTTCTGGAGCCACCGCGGTGAACTCTGCACCTTCGACGTGCTGGTCAAGGAGTTCTGCCTGTCGTCGCCCCCGCTAGAACGGCTCGCGACGATGGTCCGCGCCGCCGACACGGGGCGGCTTGATCTGTCTCCAGAGGCACCGGGCCTGCTCGCAGCCTCGCTCGGCCTGTCGCGCATGTTCGATGACGACCTTGAGCAGTTGAACGCGGGTTTCCTGCTCTACGACTCGTTCTACCGATGGTGTCGCGACGCGACCAAGGAGACGCACAACTGGCCGACCAACAAGGCCAAAGCCTGACCGGGCTGACTTTACGGCAGGCAAGGCTACGAACGACCTGGGGCAGGGACAAAACCAGGAGAACCAACATGCGAACACGGACAGTCCTTCAGGCAACCATCTTGCTCGCGATAGCGAGCGTTTGGTCACCCGCCCACGCCCTGACCCAGGAGGAGCTCGTCGCAAAGATCCAGGCGGCCGGCTACTCGCAGGTGAGGGACATCAAGTCGACGGCAGAAGGCACGACCGCCAAGGCGATGAAGAACGGCAAGGAAGTCCGGCTCGTCGTCGACAGCAGCGGCCAGATCAAAGAGCGAAACTGAGTTCGAGGAGCAGTATGATGAAACGGACAATTCACGCGCTGATTGCGCTCGGCGCATGTATCCTGGCACCTGCTTTCGGCTCTTTCGTTTCGCCGGCGCGTGCGCAGAGCGTCGACTGGCAGAAGGTCGACGAGACGCTGGGGCGGAAGGCTGCCGTCTCGGACGACGTCCACCGCTACGGCTTTCCCCGGACCGATCTGCCCGTGACGCTGGATGGGGTCACGATCAAGCCGGCGCTGGCGCTCGGTGGCTGGGTCGCGTTCAAGCCAGGGCACGGCGGCGCTATGGTCATGGGCGACCTTGTGCTGCTCGAGACCGAGATCAATCCCGTGATGGCGAAGATGATCGCGAGCGGTCTCGAAATCACCGCCGTGCACAATCATCTGCTGCGCGCGAGCCCGGCGACCTTCTACATGCACGTCGCCGGCAACGGCGATCCCGTCAAGCTGGCCTCGGCGATCCACGACGCGCTCGCCGAAAGCAAGACCCCGCTGACGGCCGCAGCACCGTCCAGCCCGCCGCCGGCCGTCGATCTCGACACGGCGAAGCTCGACCAGATCATCGGCGTGAAGGGACAGGCCAACGGCGGCGTCTATCAGTTCAACGTCAAGCGGCGAGACCCGATCATGCAGGACGGCATGCCGTTGACCCCCGTCGGCCCGATGGGCGTCGCGATCGGTATCAATTTCCAGCCGACCGGCGGCGGGAAGGCGGCCATCACGGGTGACTTCGTGCTGACGGGCGACGAGGTGAACCCGGTCATCCTGGCCCTGCGGACGCACGGCATCGAGGTCACGGCGCTTCACAGCCATATGCTGGATGAGCAGCCGCGGCTCTTCTTCATGCATTTCTGGGCGAACGACGACGCCGTCAAGCTGGCCGAGGGCTTGCGTGCGGCGCTCGACAAGACGGCAAGCACGAAAAGCTGACGCAAAGGGAAGACCGAGCGATGCGAGCGTTCATGATGATGTTCATGGTTGCAGCCGGCGTGCTGGCGAGCATAAACGTCGCGATCGGCCAGACCAGTTGCAAGGTCTGCGCCGATCAGCAGAAGGCCTGCATGAAGAACTATGCGGGGCCGACCTGCAAGTCCGAGTACCAGATGTGCATGAAGTCCTGCAAAAAATGACGCGCCGCGCTGGACGTGTTGGGATAAGGCGGGTGCTGCTCGGACTTGCGGTGTTGGCTGGCGGTCTGACGTCCGACCGCGTGGCCGCCGCAGATGCACGCAAGCTCTCAGGCTTGCAGATCAAAGCTAGGCTTGCGGGCATGCAGCTCACAGATGAAGTGCACTATCGCTTCGTCTACGAGCGTGACGGTACGCTGAGGAGTTATGCGATGGGCACGAAGAAGATCGGGAAATGGTCCATCGAAAAGGATGAGCTATGCCTTTGGCTCGGCGAGCATGACGATGGTTGCTACGCAGTGACGGCGAGGGGCGAGCGGCTGGAATTGGTACCATCAGGAATCGGGGGCGCGCTCGACGGATCGTCCAGCCCGCAGAACACAATTAAAGGGGCACGACGGCGAACCGGCCGGCGGGTTTGCCTCGCCGCCTGCGGCGGATAGCTTCCGCGGCAAGGTTCTTCGTGATCAATACTTCGGCCGGTGCGAAGTGGCCCATTCGCGCGCGTGTTCGATCGGCAGGCGCTGCACTGCCGCGCGCACCTTTTGCGTTGCCAGCAGATTGTCCATGCGCTCCCGCCAGCGGCAGAATGCTGGGAACTTCGGATACATCGATTGCCCCTCGGCTGTCAGGCTGAACGCGAAGGTGCTCGGCAGCAGGTAGAAGTCCGCGATCGACAGTTCGTCGCCCAGCAGGAAGTTCTTGCCATGGGCGAGCTGGCCTTCGGCCACCGCAAGTCCGGTCTCGACCTTGGGCAACGCGTGGGCCACGACCTTCTCGTCGGAGGCAATGCCGAGTTCGGGGAAAACCAGGCGCTCGTGCGTCACGTGGTAAATCATGTAGGGGTAGTAGTAGGAATTGACCGCGCTGATCCACTGGTTCATGCGCGCCCGCGCCTTGATGTCCTTGGGCGTCAGCGACGGGCCGCCGAAGGCTTCGTCGACATAAGCGGCTATCGCGCTCGTCTCGTAGATAGTGAGATCGCCATGTTCGAGGATCGGCACGCGCTTGAACGGGTGCAGCCCCAGATGATCGGGCTTGCCCATGACCGGCTCGAGGTCGTGGAAGCGGTAAGCGACGTCCTTGTGTGTCAGGATCAGTCTGACGATGTTGACGAAGGTGCTGCGTGGAAAGCCGTAGACGATCGGATCAGACATCTTGGTTGTCTCCTGTAATTGGTCTCAGCGCCAGAAGGGCTTTGCGGCCTCTCGCAACACCTCGTCGCGCGTCAGGCCAAGGTCGTTGAGCAGATGCGGGTCGTCGGCGATCTCGCGCAAGGCGAGGCGTTGAAAAGGCCGGTCGAGCCAGTCCCACCACCTCGGTCGCCCAACGGGCGATGGTCTTTCTGAGCTGGATTGAGGAAGTGGCGTGGCAGCGTCCGCGGCCCGGACCGGCTGGATCGACGAAATGTCGGTTGACAGGATTGACATCGACGGGCTCCAAATCGCTTGAAATGCTTCTCTGGAGCTGTTCAATAGTATTGCGGGATGCTTCCCCGCAAAGCATCGTTTCTCGTGCTTGCCCTAGTTTTTCTCATGAAGTCGGTGCGATGCGCCCACGCCTGCCGCCGCTCAATGCCCTGAAGGCCTTCGAAGCCGCCGCGCGCCACGAGAGTTTTACGCGCGCGGCTGAAGAGCTTTGCGTCACCCAGGGCGCGGTGAGCCATCAGGTGAAGGCGCTGGAAACTGAGCTCGCGGTCAAGCTGTTCAATCGTGAACGTCAGCGCCTGATCATCACCGAAGCGGGGCGCGATTATCTTTCGGTCGTGCGCGATGCGCTCGACCGAATCGCCATCGGCACCGAGCGGTTGTTGCAGCGACAGAATGCAGGCGTGCTCACGGTCTCGACGTCTCCGGATTTTGCCGCCAAATGGCTGGTGCACCGGCTCGGCCATTTTGCCGAGGCGCATACCGGCATCGACCTGCGCGTTTCTGCCACCCTTCACCATGTAGACTTTGCGCGTGAGGAGGTGGACCTCGCGGTCCGCCACGGCGATGGCAATTGGCCAGGCCTAGATGCAATTAGGCTGTCGACGGAGCGGCTCTTTGCCGTATGCAGTCCAAAGCTCTTGTCGAATCGCCGTCGCATCGGGGGCGTCGCTGATATCCTCAAATTTCCCTTGATCCATCTCGACAGCCGATCCGACTGGGGGAACTGGTTGCGTGGTGTCGGTATCGAGGACGCCGGTGTCACACACGGGCCTGTGCTCAATCGTGCGAGCATGGTTATCGATGCCGCGATTAATGGACAGGGCATCGCGCTCGCTCGAACGACGCTGGCTGCGTGGGATTTGATCAACGGTCGGCTGGCACTCGCATTTCCGGAGTCAACGCCGCTCTCCAAGACCTATTGGATCGTATGCCCGAAGGCCTCTGCGGCGCAGCCAAAGATCGCGACCTTTCGCGACTGGCTGCTCGCCGAGGCCTCAAACGACCTTCGTCAACTCAAATCACTCGTCGGGACATCGAAGACGAAGCCGCGGTGATTACCAAACTGTCGTACCCTGTGTGTTGACGCTCGTTGCGATCTTAAAGGTCGGCGAACTCAGATCCTTTGGCGAGCGGTTGCGGCCGCTCTCACAGGACAGGAACAGAAGCCTCCAATCCTTTGTTTAGACATCGAGGGTCCAGCAAAGGAGAAGGACCATGATCACGAGCAAAATTACCATCTTGGGAGCGGTGCTGGCCTTCAGCACCACCTCAGTCTATGCGGGTCCCTGCGATACTGCGAGCCGCGATGCAGGATCAGGAAACGTCCCGGGCTACACCGGGCAAACCACGGGTTCCACAGCAACGGATTCCAAGGAGCATCCGCCGACATCTTCCATGAGCAAGGCCTCGGAGCATACCGCGACGTCATCGCAAGACGCGCAGCGCCAGATGCAGAACCAGCCTACCGCCGCAGAGCAGTCAACGGCGACCAAGCCTGCACCTTCCGCACAGCAACCGGATAGGACAGCAGGCACCGTCGAGCAGACCCGTCCCGCGCCTACTGAACAGTCAAAGAAGGCGACGGCGGGCGCGGCGGAGCCCGCACCTTCCGAGAAAAAGGCGACGGACTGCTAGAAGTGCGGGGAGAATCGGAGAGTATCGAGGGCTGGCCGAGCACCTTGGCCCTCGATCAGTCCCGCCGCAGATCACGCATAAATAACTCAACAAATTTCATGTACTTGAGACAAAAAGGTCGCCTGTATTAATAGTCCGGGCCCGATGCTGGTCACTTCCATCTATAAGACGTCAGCAAACGCGTTCTCGTGATCGTACAGTAAGGCTGTCTGACCTTAATTCATTGAACCGAACGGTAGCCCGTCAGTTAACCTGTATCACCGCTCGACAAGAGAGGCGTCGGTGACTGAGAGACCAATCGCGCTCCCGCCAGAGACGACAGGGAGAGCGCCATGATCGACCACCCTGATTTCCATTCATATTCAATCCAAGCACGCATCTGCCTTGGCGTCGCGATCTTCGGCGCCCTCCTCTTCATTGCAGTGGCGATGACCACCATCTAGCCCGCGCAGTAAGGCCGCCAGAAGACCGCTCGAGAGCCTCGAGTTTAGGTTTTTTCTGGCATCGCTTTCGTCCCGGATGCATACTTGTCACATCACCGCACGGCACCGTTGCTTCGATCGGTGATGAGAACGCCGGTTGCGCTCCCGCCCAAACACAGGGGAAGGAGAGTGCTATGAGACGAAGATCATCCCACACATTTGACGACAATCTGAACGCGGAGAGAGCCCGCATCATAGCGGAACTGGAAAACACACAGCCAGGACCCCAGCGCGATCTTTTGGAAAGCAAACTGCGCCAACTCGAAACCGCTTCTCATGTAGACGGGTGGCTGACGTCGCCGGGCCTGCAACCTCCTGAAGAATAGGCCGCCTCTGTGCAAGGGGTCAGCAGATGCATGAATACCGCGCGTATATCATGGGCCTCGACGGGCATATCGAGCTTAGCGTCGTTCTAATGTGCCAGGACGAAACCGAAGCTAAAAAGCGCGCCAGACGCCTGGCTGACGGGTACGACGTAGAGTTGTGGATTCAAGATCGAAAAGTAGCGGAATTTAAGAGTGAGTAGGACCGCCCTCGATTGGCGGCCTCTCTCGTGCCCGTCAGCCTCCTATGTCGCAGTTGGCCCAGTTCGGACTTCTCCGAACGGAAATTGGCCCGGCCGTTAGCCTCCATCGAACGGAGAAGGAGTCATAGTGTTCTTGCAGTAGCAGCAACGGCAATATCGTTGTCCTTTGCCTTGGTCCCTGCATCTGCCGAGGCGGCCCGCTGATCCGGTGCAGAGAGCGGTGATCAGGGTCTCGATCAAGCTGAAGTGAATAAGCCGCCAAGCTCGCAAGCCTGTCTTCTTGCCGGTTCCTAATTGACAAGCAATCTCGCCTTGGCAAAGTCCCGGGCTTGGGGACGGCGATCTCCCCATGAGGCGACATGCCCAAGCATCGCGTCCGGATTTCCGAGAAGGACGCAGCATGTCATCCGTCAAGTGCGGGTTTTCGCCAGATCGTTCAGCGTCCTTGCTGAGCGTAAGAGACCTGACCAAGCGCTATGGAAGAGACCGCGCCGCCATCGACGGCGTGACGTTCTCTGCTGTCGCCGGCGAAATCCTCGGCATCATCGGCCCAAATGGCGCCGGCAAGACGACGCTCCTGGAAGCCGTTGCCGGACTTCTACCGGTGAATTCAGGCGACGTCTTTTGGTGCGGAGAGCCGTTGCATGCAGGCCGTCGGCGCGACGTCCTGTTCTACCTGCCCGATGGCGTCCGCCCATACCAAGACCAATCGGTCCTGCAGGTCGTGTCATTCGTCGGCAACGTGTTTCGACGGTCAGACGCAGACATCGGCTCGATCATCGAAGCGCTTGGGTTGCAGCCAGTGCTTCGAAAGCGCGTGCACGCTCTGTCAAAGGGCTATGCCCGACGCCTGATGCTGATCATCGGGCTGCTCGCGCCGCATGACCTGCTGCTGATGGACGAACCATTTGACGGATTTGACTTGCGGCAGACGCGCGATGTCATGGGCGTATTGCGCCGCCACACGGCACGCGGACGCACGCTGATACTCTCCATCCATCAGTTGGCGGACGCCGAAAGGGTCTGCGACCGCTTCATCCTGCTCTCGGCAGGGCAGGTGCGCGGGTCCGGAGGACTTGCGGAATTGCGTGGGCAGACGGGACTGCCGAACGGCTCACTGGAGGATATCTTCCTTGCACTCACGTGAGGCATACGTGCGGCCCACCGCACCGATCGCTCCGCTGCTCGCAAAAGAGCTCCGCGAGGTCACGGCCGGTCGAGCGCTTTGGACCATGTTACTGCTGGTTTGTCCGCTCGTCGGGTACAGCTTCGTCCAGGCGGTGTCGCTGTACAGCGAGTCAAGTGCAGCGGCCCTGCAGTCGCCAGTTCTGGCGAGGAGCCTGTCACCGCTCGACGGAATCCTGGTCCCGACATTCGGCTCGTTTTATGTCGCGGTGACGTTGTTGTTTCCTTTCGTAGCGATCCGGGTGCTGGGACAGGAGAAGGAAAGTGGCGCATTGCGCCTGCTGGTCCAGTTGCCTTACCGGACCTCGACGCTCGTCGCCGCAAAATTCTGCGCCGCACTGGCAGCCTGGCTCATCGTGAGCATTCCTGCGCTTTCCGCGCTGGCTGCCTGGGCCATGTTGGGCGGCCATCTGGCTGCACCAGAGACGCTGAACCTTCTGTTCGGCCATCTACTGTACGGTGTGCTCGCCGGCGCCATTGGCTTGTTTGCCGCGGTCGTCTCCGACAGTTCGGCAACCGCCGCCATCATCGCGCTCGCCGTCACCATCGGATCATGGGTGCTGGACTTCGCGCTCGCTGGCGGCTCTGGTCTGTCGGCCTGGCTTGCGCAATTGTCGCTAACCCAGGCGCTACGTCCGTTCGAGCAGGGGCTTCTGTCGGCTGGCCTGGTGCTCGGCATAACTACCGCAATTGGTGGGCTCGCCGCGCTCACGATCGTCTGGCTTCCGCCCGGCACGCCGGTGCGAACAAAAGTAATCCGTTCTGGCTTGTGCGTGCTGGCGATCGTAGCTGGACTCGCCGCCGCGGCCCAAATCAGGGAGTCCGTGGACGTCAGCCAGGATCGCCGCAACTCCTTTTCGTCCGCAGATGAGCGCTTGCTCGCGACGCTTCGGCGTCCGTTGGTCATAAGGGTCGATCTCGCTGCCGAGGACCCCCGCTATATCGATCTCCGCCGGAACGTTCTCGCGAAGCTCGAGCGCGTCATGCCCGACGTCACCGTCATTCTCGCGAGCGGGCGGTCAAACATTGCCAATTCGGACGCCTATGGTCAGATTGATTTTGCGTACGGTGATCGAACTGACGTAAGCCGCTCCACCAGCCCGCGTGAAATTCTGCCGCTGTTATACGCGCTCGCGGGCGCGAAGCCACCTGCGCCTAGTCTTGGCGAAGAATACCCTGGTTATCCCTTGGTCGTCAGCGCGGACGCGGCGCTCCTGTGGTTCGTCGGCGGATTGCCGCTCCTGATCGTTCTCGCCTGGCGACACATTCGCCGGCTCCCCAAAACGAGGGCTCAGCCGTTCATCAAGGAGTCAAGCCATGAGTGTCAGTAACAAAGTCGGAACAGCCATCCTCTTGGCAATCGGTTGTGCGGTGCTGTCCAGCTTGGCCGCAGAGCCAATCAAAATTGACCTCTCGAATGAAACCGTCGGCGGGGAGCCAAAATCACTGGTGCCAGTGGTTGGCTTCTGGAGGATCGAGGAGGAGGGGGGCAAGAAGGTGATCACGGTCGATGGTCGCCAGTGGAAGGAGGGACAATCGTCGGCAGGTATCGCCGACAAGGCACGGGCTCTCTACGGGGAACGCTACGCTGAGTTTCTCGATCGCGTGCAGGCGTACGCCTACTATCCCTACGCCGTCGCGCCAAAGATCGACAACTTCAGCGATGGCGAAATTTCGGTGCGCTTTGAAGGCTTGTCCGGACGCATCGACCAGGGCGCCGGCATCCTCTTCAATCTCAAGCCAAATGGAGACTACCTGACAGTCCGCGCGAACTGCCTGGAGAACAATATCGTGCTGTGGAAGTTCGAGAACGGCAAGCGCTCTTCTGTCAAATGGGTGCGCAATACACCGACGGCGACGCGGCAGTGGCACGACCTCAAGGTTCGCGTGAACGGCACGAAGGTAGAAGGCTATCTCGATGGCAAGCTCTATCTGGAGCATACGCTGGGCCAACCGGTCTCTGGGCGGATCGGGCTCTGGTCGAAGGCCGACAGCCACATGTATTTCGCGGACTACACCGTAGCTGTCGGCAATTGAACCTAGAGGCACTGCACAGATGGATGTTCGGCCTTGTCCGAACAGGTGAGGGGTGACTGGACAATCCTTCCAGCTTGGGGAGAGACCGACAGAGAGGACGCGGGGTGAGTGCCGTTTGCACAAAGCTTTCTCGCGGCAGCAGGCTCAACTTTGCTGGAGCGATCTGTGAACTAGATCATTTTAGGTTGAAGGAGGTCGTGCCTCACTGAAGAAAGGCGGGTTCGAGGATTGCACCAGGAGGCGGGCAATGCCGATCACTACGGAGACGACCTCGTTCACCAAAGACGTTCAGGGCCGTTACCTCTGCAACAACCTCGCGGAGGTTGATGCGTGGAAATCCGCAGGCGGGCGTCCGTTCGATTTCATCATCGTGGGAGGCGGCACATTCGGCTCGGCAATCGCCGAGCATTTGTGGTTCCGACAAAAACAAACCAGCGGCGGATTGCGGACGCTGATCGTCGACGCCGGGAGGTTCACCGTTCCCGAGCACGTCCAGAACACCGGGATCCAGGGGTTCGCCGACCCGGCTAATCCATTCTTCCTGAACGAGAACCTGCCGCAGCCGGAGCAGCCACGCAACGAGGTCTGGGGCATCCCCTGGAAATCGACCATCCCCTTCAAGGGGCTGGCATATACGCTGGGTGGCAGATCGCTTTATTGGGGCGGCTGGTCGCCGCGTCTCCTCGATGAAGAAATGGCGACGTGGCCGCCGACCGCCGTGACCGATCTGAACACCCGATATTTCGACGAGAGTTCCCGGCAGATCGGTGTCGACGAGGCGAACGATTTCATCGCCGGCGAACTACAGAACGCCCTGCGACGTCGGCTTTTCGACAATCTCGCCAGCGTCCCCGGGGTGTTTTCCCTCGACGCGCTGCCGCCTTCGCCGCTCTTGAAGCCGGGCGCTGACCCTGCACAGCTACTCGGTCTGACGTCTACCGGCGGACTTTCTCAAAACGACCTGTTGAATTTGTTGAAGCTGGAGGCGCCCCTCGCTGTACAGGCGCGGCCGCCCCATGCGGGATTCTTTCCGCTGAACAAATTCAGCGTCGTTCCGCTCCTCATGAAGGCGGCCCGGACGGCGGCAAGTGACTCCAACGGCAATGACTCAGTCAAGGAGTTCATGGTGCTGCCGGACACGCACGTCCTGACGCTGCGTACGGTTCCGACTGCAGGGGGTACCTGGCGCGTTGCCGGCATCGATACAAGCCGCGGCCCGATCGATCTGGCACCGGGTGGTACCGTCATCATGGCGCTTGGTACGATCGAGAACGCTAGGCTTGCGCTGGCTTCGTTTGACGCAACAGGACTTCCGACCTTGCCGCTCATTGGCAAGAATCTGATCGCGCATCTGCGTTCGAACCTCGTCATCCGCGTGCCTCGCGCGGCGATCTCCGGCCTTTCGCCGACCGTCAACGAACTGCAAACCGCGGCATTGTTCGTGAAGGGGCGAGCGACGCGGCCTAACGGCGATCTGATCGGCCGTTTCCATCTTCAGATTTCAGCGAGCGGTGGCGGCAATGCCGTCGGCGGGGAGGATGAGCTCTACCGCAAGGTTCCCGATGTCGACTTTTACGACCAGCTTCGTACCTCCAACGATACGCACGTGGCTATCGCAATAAGAGGGCTCGGAGAGATGGAGCCCATCGATCCGGCTAACCTTGCTGCCCACCCAAGCCGTGTCGACTTGAGTTCGCGCCCTGACGAGTATGGAATTCGTCGCGCGTCGGTAACGCTCACGACGACCCCTCGGGATCAGGACCTCTGGGGCGCAATGGATGCGGCCATGCAGCAGGTAGCCGCCATTTTTGCCAACGGGCAGCCGATGCAGGTACTCCAGAACAATCAAGACGGTCTCGGGACGACCCATCATGAAGCCGGGACGCTTTGGATGGGGACCGACCCGACCGCGAGCGTCACGGATGGCAACGGACGTTTCCATCACACCGAAAACCTCTATGCGGCGGGCCCGGCGTTGTTCCCGAGCATCGGCTCACCCAACCCGATGCTGACCGGCATCGCGTTGTCGCGCCGCACCGGCGACCTCATCATGACGCCGCCGCCGTTCGCGGCCGATGCGGGCTTCGAGACGCTGTTCGATGGCACCTCGCTCGGTGACTGGACGATGTCGACGATCAGCAACCAGCCGGGGCGCGACGATCCCGGCGCGTTTCGGGTCCGACGTGGCGTGCTCGAGGGACGAACCGGAACGGATCTGGGCCTGCTCTGGCTCAAGAGACCGACACCGGCCCGCTACGTCTTGCGGCTGCAATGGATGATGACCGCGGCGGACGACAATTCAGGCGTCTTCATCGGCTTTCCGGACCCGCGCAACGAGGGCTACGACAACACCGCCTATGTCGGCGTCAACTTCGGATTCGAGATCCAGATCGACCAGTTGGCGCGTCCCGACAACGCACCGATCCACAGGACCGGAGCGGTCTACTCCTTCAAGGGCCCGACTGATGGTCCATTGACCGTCCATCCGGTTGGAGAATGGAACGACTATGAGATCACCGTCGATGGCGCCGACATCACCGTCGCCCTGAATGGACAGACGGTCAACCTCTTCCATTTCGCGGGCGATCCTCAGTCTCCGCGCCGCGGGCTTCCATCGACCGCACAGGACCCGCGCTTCATCGGCCTGCAGACGCATACGGGGCGCGTGCTCTTTCGCAACATTCAGTGGAAGGCGCTGTGACCGATGAACCTGATGGCGCTGGGATCATTGGGTGCCGTGGAGACGAACGGCACCGTAACGTTCGGACTCTGGCTCCCTTGGGTCTCGGCGGCCGACGGCAATGTCGTCACGGTGAAGATCATCCATGAAGCAGACCAGTTTCTGCAGGCGATATCGGCTAGGGAGTTTCAGCTCGCGCACAGTGTACGTCCTCCTTACGGGGATTTCTGGTCGGTCACGGTCCCCATCGCTGGGACTCCGCCCGCGGTCCAGGGCTCCGCCTGGGGCAATCCGGGTCGTTACGTCTACCGATACACGATCACGAACCCGAACGTCGGCACGGTCGACTGGATCATCGACCCCTTTGCGCGCGAGTTCGGTGTCGGCAAGCAGTCCGCCTTCACCTTGGGCTACCAGCCCTACGTCTGGAGTGCCGGTGAAGCCCAATGGCGAACGCCGGCGCTGGCGGATCTGATCCTGTATGAAGTGAACATCGCGGAGTTCGGCAACGATCTCGACCGCGCCCGCGGCCTCGTCGCCTATCTCGCTGACCTCGGGATCAATGCCATCGAGATCATGCCGCTATCCAACGTCGGCAACTCGGTCGACTGGGGCTATCTGCCGATCGGCTACTTCGGGGTCGACGAGCGCTTCGGCAAGCGGTCGGATTTCCAGCAGCTGGTCGACATCTGCCACCAGCATGGAATCGCCGTGATCGTGGACGTCGTCTACGGCCATGCTGGCGTGGATTTCCCGTACTACGATGCCTATACGCGGCTGCAGTACCGCGAGAATCCGTTCATGGGGCCGTTTGCAAAGGACTACTTCAGCAATTTCGGAAAGAGCACGGATTTCAATCGGGCAATCACGCGAGACTACTTCTTTACGGCCAATCACCATTGGCTCGACGTGTATCACGTCGACGGCTTTCGCTACGACTGCGTCCCGAACTACTGGGACGGGCCGATGGGCGTGGGCTACGCGAGCCTCGTCTATGAAACCCACCAACTGACCAAGGCGAACATCGCCGCAGGTCGTCCGTATTGGAGTCGCTTCGACGCGGGAGCCGGTAAGCCGCTGGCGCTAGTGCAGATGGCCGAGCAGCTCGAAGCCCCTGAGGAAGTGTTGCGATCTACCTATTCCAACAGCACGTGGCAGAATGGCACCTTCGGCGCGGCGCGTGCGGTGGCCCAAGGCGACCGCGGCCAGCTTTCCGACCTCGGCTTGAAGCTCGGGCTGTTCGGCTATCCGGACCGGGAAACTGTCAATGGCGACGACATCCCCAAGACCGCGCTCCAGTACATCGAGAACCACGACCACGAACGATTCCTGTGCAACTTCGGCACCTCCAATCCGGATGAAGCAGGCAATCCGCTGTTTGCGGAAGGCGACCGCAGGCGCTGGTACCTGCTGCAGCCCTATTTGATCTGTTTGCTGATGAGCAAAGGCATTCCGATGCTCTGGCAAGGCGAGGAGTTTGCGGAGAACTATTTTCTGCCCGATTTCGGAATGGGCCGGGTATCGCTGCTGCGACCCATGCGTTGGGATTTTTTCTACGATGAGTCAGGCCGTCCGATCGTGAGCCTGTTGCGCAGGCTGCTGCGCATTCGGCGGCAGAGAGACCACATTCGCCAAGGCACGTACTTCTTCTTCAATGATTGGGACCGGTATCAGCAGTTCGGCATCCTGCTGTTCGCGCGTTACGACGGCGCCAGGTACACCTTGGTCGCCGTCAATTTTGGCGACACCGACCGAACCGTCCCGTTCTGGTTTCCTATCGCAGGCGACTACGCCGAAGAGCTACATGGGGGCGCTCTGGATCTGAAGAATGTTCTTGCGCTGCGCCAAGTCTGGTTAAGCATTCCCTCGCACTACGGCCGAGTTTGGACGCTGACGTAGGAGCAAAAGCGCAAGTGTTTGGTCGTCGGGAAAGACTGCCCAACGCTCCGGACGAAAGCTTGGTGAGGGCGCGGTGGAGAGAGGCTCGCCCGACGGACGAGGCCCGGACGTCCTCTGAGATTGCCGCTGTCTCCAGCACGTTGTCGGCTCCGGATTAAGTTTACGTAGAGGGTGTCACACGCTGGCCGCTTCCTCGCGAACAAGGTCACAACGTTAGCTGATGTCCGCTTCTGGGCACGATGCGAATCGTCACTTCGCGTTTGGGTCGTGTGAGACTGTTGTCAGCCTTTTAAGATTGAAAATGGGCTTGAGTCGCAGAGTGTTAGCCAGTTCATAATTCATGTCGAGCCTGCCGCCTTAAGCTTTCTGAGACAACCGCTCGGGAGGCAACGATGACACCCGATTGGCTTATTTTCCCTGCGACTATCGCCTGTGTCTGCATCCTGATCATTGTGAGTTTGATGGTCCTTGGCGCTTGGTAGGCAGCCGAAAGAGGTATCTTCGAAGACCTCTGAATATTTGCCTTATACTGACGTGGACTCGTATAGGTCAGCAGTTCGATCGGGTGCGGCATGGATTGCCCGAGTTGCGGCAGAGTCAACCCAGAGGGAAGAAAGTTCTGCGGCGATTGCGGCGCGCCGCTATTCTTCCGCTGCCCTGCTTGTGGGGCGGACAACCCGTCGGGCAAGAAATTCTGCGGCGACTGCGGTGCCCAGCTCGTGCCGACGGTAGTGGCCCGCGCATCGACATCCACCGTGCCACCGCTCACGGAGCGCTCAAGCCTGTCACCCGGGCCATCTTCTTCCGCCGAGCGTCGCCAGCTGACAGTAATGTTCTGTGATCTCGTCGGCTCGACGGCGCTTGCGACAAAGCTCGATCCGGAAGACCTAGGGAAGATAATCGCCGAGTATCGCGACAGCGTCGCAGCGGCCGTCCGCAAGTACGGTGGTACCATTAGCCGCTACATCGGCGATGGCATGCTCATCCTGTTCGGTCATCCTTTAGCGCATGAGGATGATGCCGAACGCGCGGTGCGCGCCGCGCTTGAGATCGCCGCCTCCATGCGCGCGCCGCGAGGCCCACCGGCTTTCGAGCTGCGGGTTCGTCTGGGACTCGCAACTGGTCTCGTGATGGTCGGCGACCTTATCGGCAGCGAAGCTGCGGAGGCACAGGCGGTCCTTGGCGAGACGCCGAACCTGGCCGCTCGGCTGCAAGCGCTCGCCGAGCCAGATGGGGTGGTCATTGCCGAGGACACGCGGCGGCTAATCGGCGGGCTCTTTGACTACGAGGATCTTGGCTTGGTCACGCTAAAGGGCTTCGTCGCGCCAGTGCAGGCCTGGCGGGTGCTGCATGAGGGAACGGCTGAAAGTCGCTTTGAGGCGCTGCACCCCTCAGTGCTCACCCCACTGGTTGGGCGTGACGATGAACTAGCCTGGCTTGAGCGGAGCTGGCGGCGTGCGAGCACGGGTTCCGGTCAAGTGGTGGTGCTCGCCGGTGAGGCGGGGATCGGCAAGTCGCGCCTCGTCGCGGCTATTCAGGAGCGTATCGAACGCGAACCGCACACCTGCTTGCGCTACTTCTGCTCGCCGCATCATCAGGAGAGTGCGCTCTATCCCTTCATTGCACAACTCCAGCGAGCGGCTTGTTTCGATCGTGAGGACACACCGAGGGCCAAGCTTGACAAGCTCCGAGTGCTGCTATCCCCGGCATTGCCGCCTGACGAGGACGCGGCGATCCTGGCCGAGCTGCTGTCGATCCCGAACGGCGATCTGTACCTGCCGTCTCCCTTAACGCCGCAACAAAGGAAGGAGAGAAGCTTCGCCGCTCTGATTAGACAGCTCGAAGCTCTGGCGCGACGACATCCAACCATGATCGTGTTCGAGGACGTGCAATGGATTGATCCGAGCTCGCGCGAGTTGCTAGACAGGACGGTCGATTGTATCTCGGCCCTGCCGGTCTTGGTGCTTGTCACCCACCGTCCCGACTTTCAGATGGTATGGACCGGGAAGCCGCATGTCGCCTTGTTGGTGCTGAACCGGCTTGACCAGAATGCGGGCGCCGCCTTGATCCGGAGCGTGGCCGGCGTCCGCACGCTGCCGACCGAAATCGTCAATGAAATTTCTGAACGAACAGATGGCATTCCGCTGTTCGTTGAGGAGTTGACCAAAGCGGTGCTTGAAGCGAGCCCCGAGGAGATCCCGCGAGCCATTTCCTTCGCGCCGCTGCCCGGAGTTGCTGTGCCAGCCACGCTGCATGCTTCATTGATGGCGCGCCTTGACCGAATCGGTCTGATAGCAAAGGAGGTGGCGCAAGTCGGCGCAGCCATTGGCCGCGAGTTCTCCTACGATTTGCTTGCCGCGATCGCGCAGCGGCGTGACAGCGAGTTGCAGGCGGCGCTCGACCGGCTGATCAGCGCCGGGCTCGTATTTGGGCATGGCGAACCGCCCGACGCGAACTTCTTGTTCAAGCACGCACTCGTGCAGGACGCAGCATACGGCACAATGTTGCGCAGCCAACGCCGCAAACTTCATGCGCGGATCGCGGGCGTGCTCGAGGAGAGGCTCGCTAGAGGCATCCAGGAGCAACCGGAGATCCTTGCTCACCACTGCGGACATGCTGGTCTGATTGAGAAGGCGGTTTCCTATTGGCAAGAGGCCGGTGAGCGTTCCAAGGCTCGATCGGCAATGACAGAAGCGATCGGGCAGATGAGAAGGGCGCTCGACCTCCTTCTCCATCTGCCGGATACCCCCGGGCGCCAGCGCGCCGAAACGGAACTTCAACTCGCGCTCGGCGGGGCACTAATCGCTGTGAAGGGCCATGCGGCCGAAGAAACAGGCAAGGCTTATGCTCGGGCCCGCCACCTCTGCGAGCTGCTGAACGACTGCCCGACCCTGCTCAAGGCGCTCTGGGGCGAGTTCGTGCATTTTCACGTACGGGGTGAAACGGACAGGTCGCATCGTATCGCCGAGACCCTGCTCGACTTCGCCAAACGACAGAAGGATACGGCCATTCTGGTCGCAGGTCATCGCGCAGTCGGTGATAGCTGGCTCCATCGCGGCCACTTGACCTTGGCGCGCGCTCATCTTGAGCAGGGGCTCGCTCTTTACGAACCGGCGCAGCAGCGTTCTCTGACGGCTCTGTTCGCCGAAAATGCCCGCGTGGCAATGCTTTCGTTCTTGTCACTGACATGTGGTCTTCTTGGCTTCGCAGATCAGGCGCGCAATCAGAGCAATGATGCTTTGGCAGAGGCGCGCGAGTCGTCTCACCCGATCAGCCTCGCATTTGCACTTAGCGTCGCGTGCCGGCTGCATTTCGTTCTCGATGATGTGGCCATGGTGGGCCGCCGGGCAGAGGAGCTAATCGCGCTTACCAAGGAGCAGCGCTTTGGCTTCTTTCTCGCGATGGGCACCGCATATCGCGGCTGGACGTTGGTCGAGGCTGGCGACACCGAGGCTGGAGTGGAGTTGCTCCGACGCGGTATTGAAGGATTTCAGGCGTCCGGCGCAGCATGGATTCTGCCGTTCTATCTTGCCCAACTTGCGACAGCGGAGGCAAAAGCAGCGCGGTTCGAAAATGCGCTCGGCCAGTTAAGCGAGGCGTTGGTACTAACCGAAAAATCTGGGGTGCGATGGTTTGAGGCGGAGCTGTTGCGGCGGAGAGGTGAGCTGATCCTGACTGCACGACCGGGCGCCGAGGCCGACGTGGAATCCGATTTTCGCCATGCCATCACAATTGCGCGCCAACAGAACGCGAAGCTTTGGGAACTCAGCTCTGCCCTGAGCTTGGCTCGGCTTTGGTGCAAACAAAACAGGCGCGATGAAGGACGCCGTCTATTGGCGCCGGTCTGCGGCTGGTTCAATGAGGGCTTCGACGTGCGCGACTTGAGGGAAGGCAAGACGCTGCTGGAAGAACTAAGCGTGTAGATGCGTGGCAATTTGATTCTCAACTTAGGACACCAATTCTGACCGATTAGGACACTAGGCTGCTTCGAACGTTACAGCTATCGGACGATCCGAGGTGATCTCGCGATGGACAGCGTAGAGCGCTTTTTTGTCGGCGTGGCCGTTGCGGGCGGGATATCTCTTTGCGCAGCAGTGTTGATGCTTGGTTCTTAGCGCTACCGCCCACGAGGAATTGATAATTTCACCAGGTGCTTCTCGCGGCACTTTCTTCAATTCGCGGAGTCGATGCCGTGCTTCTCCGCATTTCCATGTGCTCGACGGCACGGTGGAGTTGCAGGACGCGAGCCAGTCGCTCTTACTGTTGGCTACCGAATGAATGAGAAGACCCAAGGGGCGCTCTCATTCTTACTTTGGCGATTGCAGGCCCGGCGAAGCCAGCCACCCTCTCAGGTGAGAAGCGGCCTTAGCCCGTCGAGCTTGGCGAACAATTCGCTCTCTGCTGGGCGGAATGCTTTGGGCCTCTTCCCACAGATCCTGTGCCGCCTCCACGAGCAGTTCTTCCAAAGTGGTATTCTTGAACCGAAGTCTTCTCAGCATTGTGTTGCTCCCTCGAATGCAGGCGGGAGCGCGATCGCTCTCTCGGCCACCGGGCACCAACAGAGGTCAGTCTTTGGCCGGTGATGCTAGGCAACTGTCCACACGGACGAAGGTTGCTAAACTGGATCGCCAAGCAGAAAGCCCCGCTGCTTGGGCGCGTGGTCCCCACCGTGTTACCGCATTTCGAGTTCTTTGATCGCGAGAGCCGATATCTCCGTCGGGTCATGCGCACCGCTTTGCGCGACCTTGATGATCTTCTTCGCGACCATTTCCGTAAGGGGATCGTCGCGATCCTTGACGCAGAGGGCATGGAGCGTTTGCGCGTAAGCTTTAGTGATGCAGCTGACCATCTCCGGCTCAATCGCGGCTTCTTGGATCAATTGGTGAATAATACCCATCTCTAAACCGGAGGCAGGCTCAACTGCCTCCAACTCTTTCGGGATACGGTCACAGTGCGCTCGGTGGCGGACTTGTAGCTGGCAAAGGTAGCTAGCAAATCGACCGCTAAGTCCATGTGGACCTCCGCGGGTTAGCTCGTCGATGATCCGGGTCTGCCGAACAACATGGCGCTCACCGGGTGCAATGTGCTGCTCGACTTCAGCTAGTGCTGGCGCGGCATGCGAGGATCCATGGTTCCATCTTTGCACGATACGGGAACCGGTCCCACTTAATTCGTCTATCCACCGACGAATTTAGACCCCCGGCGGGTGCTCTACTCGTCTCTAAGTTTGAAGGCTACGGATGCGGACGCCCGTCACAAAGAACGGCCACGTCGGGAGCAACGAGCGGCGTCGCGCGTTGTAGAGGAGGGAAGCTGTGCGCATGGAGCAACGGTGGCAGCCATGGTGGACCTCACTCCGAACCGCGCCCATGGTCCGTCTCCGATTTGGAGCCGGAGCACCGCCGGGCGATCTGCAAAGAGATTGGGGGGCGACTTCGCGGTACCCTCGCGGACGATGCGGCGCCGCTACCACCACAACTGGAGGGTTTGGTAGAGCGGCTTACCGAGTCGGACGGCGGAGCGTCGCCAACCGCCTCAGCGCGCCAAGACGACGCCGCATCCCTGCCGCTCTGGAAGCGTGTCATGAGGCTTTGGCGAGACTTCTGAGAGGGCCACTCAGGATCGGGCCGCGCAACCTTGGTGCAGCCCAAGCGGGAGCAACAGATCATGACTGACGATCAGGTCAATCTCGTCGTTCAGCAGCTTTGCGAACAATTGCACTTGGCGCTCCGATTGAAGGGCAGCGAGGCACATCCACCAAACGCCAAGGATATCGGATTCGATCCTGCCTCTGTAAGAACTGTATTGCTGACCGGCTTGCGTTCGGCAGGTGTCACGATCCACCATGAGGCGGTCGGAGCGAGCGAAGAGCCGCCATGGTCCTAAACGCGAAGCGCGTGACCGCCTTCGCAACGCATTAGCGTTCTACACTGCGATGTATCCGATCAACAGATGGCGTCTTTGGATCAGGCCAACTGACTCTTAATCAGCGGCCAACGGGTCCCGGGTTCGGGCCCTGGTGCAATTTGACTCGCTATCACGACACGCTGTCGATGTGCTAGGCATTGAGGAACGACTTGGGTCGTTCATTCAAGTTTCGCGGAAGCCGCGCGAGAAACTGTCGAGAACTGGCTTCATGATGTACTCGAAAAACGTACGCTCTCCAGTCCTGATGTAAACGTCGGCGGGCATCCCCGGCGTCGGGGTAAAATCAGGCATGTTTTTGAGAATATCATCTTTGTCCAGGCGCACACGAACGACGTAAAATTCCCGACGCGTGTCAGTGGCGGGACGTGTTTCGGTATTTGCCTGCACTTGCTCCGCCAAGGCGTCCGCTGATACGTAGATGACTGTCGCTCCGACCATGGGCGTGATGCGCTGGTTGAGCGCCGACAGCCGCACCAGCGCCTCCTGGCCAACGCTCACGTGCGAAATGTCCCTGGGATTCACATGTGCCTCGATGATGCGCTCGTCGCCTATCGGAAGGAGCTCCAGGATCACGGCTCCAGGACCGACTACGCCGCCCGGCGTATGGAAGTTGTTCTTCACGACGACGCCACGGACCGGCGAACGGACGTCCATCCGGTCGACGACATCCCGGGCGGCGCGGATCTGCTCCTCCACGTCATCCAGATCAGTTTCGGTCTCGCGCAGTTCCTTGATTGCATCGCGTAGTGCCGTTGAATGGAGCTGGGCTATTCTTTCGTTCGCTTGAGCGATCCGCTCCCTCGAATCGGCGATCCGGCCGAGAAATTCCCCGAGATCTCCCCCGAGACTTGCCTCAGAGCGTCGCAGCGCCAGCACATCCGATTTGCGGATCAATTGCTGGCCAAGCAATGAATTCTTGTCCTTCAGCTCTTCGACGAATAGGGCAATACGATCTTTGGTGGATTGCACTTGGGCCTCGTACCCGCGAATGCTCTCCTCCAGCCCGGCAATTTGCTTCCTCAGCACGCTTACCTCCGTTGCGAGGCTGACCTGGCGTGCCCGCAGCTCGGCACGTTGTCGCTCAAGAATCGCTTTGATTTCCGGATCATCTTCGCTTTTGCTGAATGCGTCCGGAGTTTCGAGAACCTGTGAGGAGTGCATTTCGGCTTCGAGACGAGCTTTCATGGCGAGTAGTCGATACTTCTTTAGAACCAACCGCCTCAGCTTGGCGTTGGCAGCGGTATCGTCCATGCGAACGAGGACCTGGTTTGCCTCGACGGCATCACCTTCCTTGACCGCAATCTCGCGGATGATGCCGCCCTCGAAATGTTGGATCAGCTTGTTCTGTCCTGTGGCCATGAACGTGCCCAGCGCCACGACCGCACTGTTTAGTGGAGCGACTCCAGCCCAAACACCGAAACAACCGAGCCATACAACTAAGATGGCCAAGCCGGTGAAAATGGGCCATTTGGCGCTCAGTGGCACGTCGCGATACCACGCGCCGATGGTGTCCTTCTCCGCTGTCATGCTGTCCTCTCGAGCTGATCACCGGCTGGGCTCGAAGATTCGATGCGTTGTGGCTGGTCCGGCCTGCTTTGGCCGGCTCCGCCCGGCGACCGAACCAGGCGATGCAGCACGTCGTTTGGAGACCCGAATGCCTCCGCCCGTCCAGCCCGCAGGACGAGCACCTTGTCTACGCTGTTCAGCAGCGCCGGACGCAGTGTTACGACTACTACCGTAACGCCACGCTTCTTGGCCCGCTGTAGCGTCTCGGTCAGAGCTTGCTCGCCCGCCGCGTCGAGATTCGAGTTGGGTTCGTCGAGCACGACCAGAGATGGATTGCCAAAGAAAGCCCTGGCCAGGGCGATGCGCTGTTTCTGTCCTCCGGAGATCGGCCCGCCGCTACGGTCGAGCAAACTCTCGTATCCATGTGGCAACTGACAGACCATATCGTGGACGCCCGAGAACATTGCCGCTTCATAGATGCTCGCGTCGGGCAAATCGTCGCGCATACGACAGATGTTTTGCTTGATGGTCCCGGGAAATAGCTCGACCTCCTGAGGCAGGTAGCCGGTATATTCGCCGAACTGGCGGCGATCCCAGTTGCGCAGCTCCGTTCCGTCCAGCCTTACCTTGCCGGCGGTCGGCACCAGACAGCCCACCAGAATGCGCGCGAGGGTCGACTTGCCGGATCCGGACGGCCCGACAATGGCAAGAGACTCGCCGGGCGCCAGTTCGAGCGAAACACCATTGAGCACCGGTTCCTTGGAGCCAGGTGGCAGGTATAGGACCCGATCCACGGTCAGGCGCCCTTGTGGTTTGGGCAGGAGCAGCTTCGGCGTCTCCCGCTGGAACGACTCGACCGCCTGCTTGACCCGTCCATAGGCCGATCGCGCCTGAACGCAGCTTCGCCATCCTTCGATCAACCCCTCGAGTGGTTGCAGGGCACGGCCGGCGATGATGGAAGCTGCTATCATCATGCCCCCGGTGATCTCGCCCTGAAGCGCCAGGTAGGCGCCCGTGCCGAGAATCGTGATTTGGGCCACGAGCCGGACGAATTTTGAAGCACCGCTTATCCAGAAATTCCGGTCGAGCGCCTGGCTCTGCACCGTCAGGGCCGGGGCCTGGCGACGTCCCCAATGGAGAATGCTCTCGCTCAGCATTCCCATCGCGTTGATCACCTGCGAGTTTCGCGCCAGCGACTCGGCCGCGGCATCGGCATCGGCGGCATGCAAGCCTGCCTGGCCCAGACGCTCCGAAGTCGCTTTCTGATTAATCACCGCGATCACCGCCAGGGCCAAGCCCGCGACGACGGCGATCCAGCCGAGATCTCGATGAACAAGAAATATGACTCCGAAGTAGAGTGGCGAGAGTGGCGCGTCCATCAGCAGAATCATGACCGGGCTCGCGATGAATCCGCGCACTTGGTGTAGGCTACGAATCGCGTGAATAGTCCCGCCCTCGCCGGCCCTAGCGTTATTGATGCTGCTCGCCAGCACTGCGCCACCAAGCAAGGCCTCCATTTTGGTTGCAAGGCGCCCCAGCACTTGACGTCGCAGAATGTCGACCGTCGAGAGGATGCCGATGAACGCCAGCGCCAGAGCTGAGAGCATCAGGAGTGTTTCGAGGCTGCGACTCGTCAGCACGCGGTCGGATATCTGGAACAGGTAGACAGGCAGGGTGAGCATCAGCAGATTCACAACGACAGAAAATGCCGTGACTGCGATCAGGTTGGTGCGCGCCACCGAACGCCAGGCATCCAGCGGGTTGAAAGGTCCAATATGATCGCGGGTCTCGTCACCGGGTGTGACGGAAGGATGATTCGCCGAACGCCTGCGCGGGGCATTGATCGGTATCTCGACCTCCGCCATGTTCGCGCCTCGCTAAAGGATGGCATGTGAAAGGTGATCGGTCGAATGAGTCGTATCCACAATGTCGGGAGGCGGCGGCCCAGCGTCACTTGCCGACGCGGCATCGGCCGTACCTCCGGTCTCCTGCGGAGGAACTGCGATGTCGCTGCTCAGCGTAACGCCGTAATCGGTGTACTCGGTTCCGGTGTACAGAGCATCTTCAGATGACGGTGGCGCGTCTTTCAAGGCGATCACGTCGCCTCCCGACGCGGCGGAGTCATGGCCCGGCGCCGCACTCGCAAGAGTGTCGCTGGCCGTGTTCTCCGTGTCGGCCGGCTGCGCCACGTCGCTGGTCGAATGGTCCGCAGCGGCAGCTGTTGTGGTGATCGGCGGCTCGGGGGAGGCGTAGTCCGGCGCCGCACTCGCAAGAGTGTCGCTGGCCGTGTTCTCCGTGTCGGCCGGCTGCGCCACGTCGCTGGTCGAATGGTCCGCAGCGGCAGCTGTTGTGGTGATCGCCGGCTCGGGGGATGCGTAGTCCGGCACCGCACTCGCAAGAGTGTCGCTGGCCGTGTTCTCCATGTCGGCCGGCTGCGCCACGTCGCTGGTCGAATGGTCCGCAGCGGCAGCTGTTGTGGTGATCGGCGGCTCGGGGGTGGCGTAGTCCGGCGCCGCACTCGCAAGAGTGTCGCTGGCCGTGTTCTCCATGTCGGCCGGCTGCGCGACCTCGCTGGTCGAATGGTCCGCAGCGGCAGCTGTTGTGGTGATCGCCGGCTCGGGGGATGCGTAGTCCGGCACCGCACTCGCAAGAGTGTCGCTGGCCGTGTTCTCCATGTCGGCCGGCTGCGCCACGTCGCTGGTCGAATGGTCCGCAGCGGCAGCTGTTGTGGTGATCGGCGGCTCGGGGGTGGCGTAGTCCGGCGCCGCACTCGCAAGAGTGTCGCTGGCCGTGTTCTCCATGTCGGCCGGCTGCGCGACCTCGCTGGTCGAATGGTCCGCAGCGGCAGCTGTTGTGGTGATCGGCGGCTCGGGGGAGACGTAGTCCGGCGCCGCACTCGCAAGAGTGTCGCTGGCCGTGTTCTCCGTGTCGGCCGGCTGCGCCACGTCGGTGGTCGAATGGTCCGCAGCGGCAGCTGTTGTGGTGATCGCCGGCTCGGGGGAGGCGTAGTCCGGCGCCGCACTCGCAAGAGTGTCGCTGGCCGTGTTCTCCGTATCGGCTGGCTGCGCCACATCGCTGGGCGCAAGCACCGGCTGCGTTGCAGCCTCGACCGGCGCAAGTGTGGCGCTCACGCCGTCGGTCGGGCTGGCGATGTCCTTTGTCAACGTGTCCACGGTATCGCCGACAGTGGCGAGCACCGGCTCCGTTGCAGCCTCGACCGGCGCAAGTGTGGCGCTCACGCCGTCGGTGTTGGCCTCCTTTGTCAGTGTGTCCAGGGTGTCGTCGATGGTGGCGAGGACCGGTTGCGTTGCCGGCTCGACCGGCGCGGTGACCTCTTTTGTCAGCGTATCGACGGTGTCGACTGCGGTGGCGAGCAGCGGCTGCGTGGCCGGCTCGACCGGCGCCAGCGTCCCCGTGACGTCCGTCGTCAGCGTATCGACGGTGTCGCCTGCGGTGGCGAGCAGCGGCTGTGTGGCCGGCTCGACCGGCGCCAGCGTCCCCGTGACGTCCGTTGTCAGCGTATCGACGGTGTCGACTGCGGTGGCGAGCAGCGGCTGTGTGGCCGCCTCGACCGGGGCGAGCGGGGTGGTGACGTCCGTTGTCAGCGTATCGACGGTGTCGCCGACAGTGGCGAGCAGCGGCTGCGTGGCCGGCTCGACCGGCGCCAGCGTCCCCGTGACGTCCGTTGTCAGGGTGTCGACGGTGTCGACTGCGGTGGCGAGCAGCGGCTGCGTGGCCGCCTCGACCGGCGCCAGCGTCCCCGTGACGTCCGTCGTCAGCGTATCGACGGTGTCGACTGCGGCGGCGAGCAGCGGCTGCGTGGCCGCCTCGACCGGCGCCAGCGTCCCCGTGACGTCCGTTGTCAGGGTGTCGACGGTGTCGACTGCGGTGGCGAGCAGCGGCTGCGTGGCCGCCTCGACCGGCGCCAGCGTCCCCGTGACGTCCGTCGTCAGCGTGTCGACGGTGTCGACTGCGGTGGCGAGCAGCGGCTGCGTGGCCGCCTCGACCGGCGCCAGCGTCCCCGTGACGTCCGTCGTCAGCGTATCGACGGTGTCGACTGCGGCGGCGAGCAGCGGCTGCGTGGCCGCCTCGACCGGCGCCAGCGTCCCCGTGACGTCCGTTGTCAGGGTGTCGACGGTGTCGACTGCGGTGGCGAGCAGCGGCTGCGTGGCCGCCTCGACCGGCGCCAGCGTCCCCGTGACGTCCGTCGTCAGCGTATCGACGGTGTCGACTGCGGTGGCGAGCAGCGGCTGCGTGGCCGCCTCGACCGGCGCCACCGTCCCCGTGACGTCCGTTGTCAGCGTATCGACGGTGTCGACTGCGGCGGCGAGCAGCGGCTGTGTGGCCGCCTCGACCGGCGCCAGCGTCCCCGTGACGTCCGTCGTCAGCGTGTCGACGGTGTCGACTGCGGTGGCGAGCAGCGGCTGCGTGGCCGCCTCGACCGGCGCCAGCGTCCCCGTGACGTCCGTCGTCAGCGTATCGACGGTGTCGACTGCGGCGGCGAGCAGCGGCTGCGTGGCCGCCTCGACCGGCGCCAGCGTCCCCGTGACGTCCGTCGTCAGCGTATCGACGGTGTCGCCTGCGGTGGCGAGCAGCGGCTGTGTGGCCGCCTCGACCGGGGCGAGCGGGATGGTGACGTCCGTTGTCAGCGTATCGACGGTGTCGCCCGCTGTGGCGAGCACCGGCTGTGTTATCGCCTGGACCGGCGCTAGCGTGTTGATGATGTCCTGGTTCACACCGCTTTCGGTATCGGCCCATGTCGGATTGGCCGGCTGCACCGTCGGCTCGACCGGCGCGACCGCCGCGGCGAAGTCGTGGCTCAGATCGCCGAAAACGGGCGCGGAGCCGGCCACCGAGGGGCTGAACGAACTTCCAAGCACACCAGACTGAACGGAATCAAGCGCCGACTCTCCCGGCAGTTGACTGCTTCCATGGTGACCATCGCTATCATTCCCCGCTTTATCTCGCTCACCGTTCGCGGCGGCGACAGCTTCGCTGTGGGCATTGCCCAATTCGGGCAGGTATTCATGGGATTGCGTCGCAAGCGCGATCGCATGGACCTGAGACGCATGCGCTGACGAGGCAGTTTGCCCGTTGGCGATCTCTGTCTCTCCGCTCGTTTTCGAGAAATCAATCACCGAGGGATCATTGTTCGCCACATGCAGCGCGGCACCTTTCTGAGCGGCGGTAACGTCCCCCTCGGCTGCCGGCCAGGAGTTTCCTATCGCGACCAGAAACTCTTTGCCAGTTATAAGCGGAGCGAGGAAGAACGACCAGGTCAAAAAGCTAAAAGAACCTGTGCGCTTGTCCGCGCGCTGCGCTCCCGCTTCGAAAATCTTGCGATTTTCTTCGATCAATTCGCGCTTTTCTATTTTGATCATGATGACCCGCCTTCTCATTTGCACTTTTCGCTGCGCATTACGCGTCATGCGATGTGTCTACCGGCACACCTACGTCGAAATGTCCTGCGTCCAGGTGATCCGGGGGCAAGTGATCCGCCGGGCCCATCTGACTGATGGCGTAATCGAGGGCATCGTCGGACGACATCGAAGCGAGCGCGGCATAGGCGTCCGAATGATCCGGGCCTTGCGACTCGAGATCGGTATGAGAGCCAGGATCAAGATGGGAGAAGTCGAATTTGGACAGCGCCTCACCCGGGTTCTTGCCGACGTCGTCGGGAGGTATGGAGTTGCCGTTATCCTTCGGTTCGAGATTACCCGGCAGGCTACTCGATGTGCGCATGGTTCTGCTCCTCGCTCGGCGATCGCGACGGTCGCTGATGGACCACGCATCACCACTATTCTCGCGACACGCCTATGGATGCAGCGGCGAAAAACTAACCTCTCGCCTGGTCAAGCTGCCTGCGCATGCCCATGAGTTCTCTCCGGATCCAAGCCTTGACGGTTCCCACTGGAACCCGGAGATATTCGGCAATCTCCTCGTGTGTGCGTCCATCGATAATCGCCAAAAGCACGCTCGCGCGGCGGTTTGGCTCCAGCTGATCGAGCATGGCCCGTAATGCCATGCTGTCCGGAATGCAGGACGCGGGATTTGGGATGGTTTGTTCTCGCTCGCAGATGGCGTTCAGGGTGTCTTCCTCAAGCGCGAGTTCGCGCCTGGCGTTCGCCTGCACCTTGAGCGCCGTGTTGCGGACAATCGCGTAGATCCAGCCCCTCGCAGATCCGCGTGTCGGATCGAAGTCTTTGGCAAATCGCAGGATTTGCGCGAATGCGTCGTGTATGACGTCCTCGGCACGCGACCTGTCGTGGACGATCCGATGCGCCACCGCACGCAGCTGGTCCTTCTCCCGGGCATAGATCTCGCCTACGGCCGACTGCGAACCGGAGGCGCACTCGAGGAGCGCCCTTTCATAACTGAAAACCGTCTCGCAGTTGAGGTGCGTGTCTCGCTGCGCCGTGCTGGAGCGAGACTCTGCCGTTGCGAAATCGGTACCATGATGAGGCATGGTCAAAGTTACCCGTCCTAAAAACCAGACGAGACCTACGCGACCTACTAGCTATTTCCGTATCGACAATGCTGACCACTTGCATTTTTAGGAATGCGAAGTGAGCTTTTAGCAAATTAAACCGCTCTCTGTGGCAAATCCAATTACACGTTTTGGCAAATCCAAATCACGTGGCGAGAACTTGTTCCCGAATTTTTTTTCATTTTTCACATCACGAATGATGTCATCACAGTCAGGCACCAGCCCAGCGTACGCCTCCTGCTCGCCTGAAGCGTTGCTCTCGCCTGAAGCGCGAGCCAAGCATTGACGAAAGCCTTTGCCATGCCGCGACAAGTGCAACAATCGAATTAGCCAAAATGAGACTGGCGCGCTTCTCGCGCTGCCACTTGCCTTGCAACGCGCTACGTCCGACGAGCTCGCGTCTCTGCCGCCGAACAGATCGTCCATCGCGCCCGACGACGGCCTGCAGCTTCGAAGGCGATTGCGTGCAGCCTATATCTCCTTCGGCAGAAGGCCCGCGCGCCAAGCTGCGCGACTTCTGCTCTTCCGAACTTGCCGGAGGAAGGCGTTAATCCAGAGTGTTTCAGTCGATGAGAGTGTTGGAGGTGCTCACCGAGCTGGCGTGCCAATGAAAGACGAGAATGAAAAGCGAGCGCCATTGTGGTGTCGCGCCGAAAATTTTTTTCCGACATTGCATCCAGATTGGCGCCCGAAAACTAGTGGTGACGTGGCAGCAGTTATACCAACGGCGCGCCACTCACATCGAAAGGAGACCAACATGCAAGAGATGACCAAATTTGCTCACCCTGTCGAACTGTCCAATGAAGAGCTCGATCTCGTTGCCGCCGCCGGCGGCAATTACGGCTGTGAATGCCACGATGGCGGATCGCTGATCAGCACTCGGGACATCAATGTTCTCAGCGGAAACCAAGTTCAGGTTGGTTTGCTGTCCAAGCAATCCCAAATCTTCGTCGGGTAACGGCAAGATGCGTTGGCGAGCCGCTTCTCCATAAGGGGAGGCGGTTCTCCACCGCCTTGTACGGTCTCCAGCCGGAGTCTTGCTGGGGCGGAAAGACTCCGCACAGCGCCTAAATCGACGAATAAGAGCACAACAAGGTGCGTGCATGATGTCTCGGCCGCCTCTATTTCGTCAGGAAGCAATCGAATTTTTGCGTCAGCGCCACAGCTGGGGCGAGGTCATATCGCTTCAGCCGTTATCGAGTACGATGCTCAGTTGGGCTCTTGCCGGGGTTGTTGTACTCATCTTTTGTTTTCTCTCCACCGCGCAATACGCGCGCAAGGAGACCGTGATCGGCTATCTAACGCCAACTCTCGGCACGGCGAAAATTTTCGCCCCACAACAGGGTTTTATCAAGGAGATAAAGGTGAAGGATGGTCAGGAGGTTGAGGAAGGCGACCCGCTCCTCACCGTGGTCACTTCGCAAATCACTGCAAGCGGCGATGACGTCAACGCTACCGTGCT
The DNA here is from genome assembly GCF_029714425.1 of Bradyrhizobium sp. CB2312. Lineage (NCBI taxonomy): Bacteria > Pseudomonadati > Pseudomonadota > Alphaproteobacteria > Hyphomicrobiales > Nitrobacteraceae > Bradyrhizobium > Bradyrhizobium sp. CB2312. The sequence goes on from NZ_CP121668.1 coordinate 2,642,415, forward strand.
CGCAGTGCTGGAGCAGCAACGCAATGTAATCGAGCGCCAAATCGCTGCCGAAGAGCGTCGGACCACCTCAGAGCAGGATCGCCTGGATTCCGCTATCAAAGGTATCGAAGGAGAGATTGCTCAGCTCGAGGATCAGCGAAACATCCAGGACGAGCGGCTTAAGCTTTCTGAGAGTTTCGTGTCGTCGGGCGCTGCGCTAATTAAGAGCGGAGCATTGGCGCCGATAGAGCTGAAGCGCCGGGAGCAGGCTGCACTTGAGCAAAAGCAGAGCGTAGTGTCGCTCAATCAGCAGATCACCGCGCGACGCACCCAATTGACAGATGCTCGGCATACACTTGAGCAGCTCCCAACCGTCGCCGCAGAGAGGATACGGGTATTGCGCAATGATCTTTCCTCACTTGAACAACGCGTTGCCGAGGTAAGCGGGCGGCAGGCCTATGTCATCAAGGCACCGACGAGCGGGCGCGTATCAACGCTGCAGGCGAATGTCGGCCAGGTCGCCGATCCAAGGCATATGCAGCTCGAAATCATTCCGCTTGATGCGCATTTGCGAGCGGAGTTGTTCTTTCCGACGCGGGCGTTTGGTTTTGTGCGCCCTGGCCAGCAGGTAAGGATCCTTTACGATGCATTTCCCTATCAGAAATTTGGCGCCTACCGCGGGAGCGTGACAAACGTCTCGCGCACGATTCTAACCGGTAACGAAACCACCGGGCCAATCACCCTCAAAGAACCGGCCTACCGTGTGACTGCCGCTCTGGAGAGGTCCGACATCGATGCGTATGGGCGCAAGATGCCGCTTCAGCCGGACATGCTGCTTAAGGCCGACGTCATTCTTGAGCAGCGCTCGTTGATGAGGTGGCTGCTTGATCCGGTGTTAAGCGCAAGGATGTAGCCGAATGCAGGGACTATTGAACTTCAGCGGACGCAGGTTCCTCCCGGTTATCAGGCAGACGGAGGCGACAGAATGCGGGTTGGCATGTCTAGCCATGGTAGCGTCCTATCATGGACATCGAATTGACCTGAATAGCCTGCGGCGCCGCCACCCGGTATCCCTGAAAGGCGTCACCCTCCGCGACCTCAAGGAATTGGCAACTCACCTGGGACTGGTGTGCCGGGCGCTGCGCATCGAGGTGGGCCATCTTGGCCAATTGCGTCTGCCAGCAATCCTGCACTGGGACATGGCTCACTATGTTGTGCTGAAAGCGTACAAGAAAAAAGGGATCGTGGTCCACGATCCGGCAGCCGGGGAGAAATGGTTCCCCATCTCTGAAGCATCGAAACATTTAACCGGCGTCGTGCTCGAACTCTCGCCTACCGAAGAATTTTGCCGCACAGACGAACGAGTGCGATTGCCGTTCTCGGTATTCTGGCGCGGAATGAGCGGAAACACTCATTCCTTGATCCAAGTACTAGTTCTATCGGTGGTCATCGAGAGTCTGATGATCGCCGCCCCCTTCTACATGCAGCTAACGGTTGACGAGGTCATCGCCAGAGGCGACGCCGATTTCATGGTCGTCCTCGGATTTGGGTTCGCGCTGCTCCTCCTGATCAGAGTCGCGTCGACTGCGACGCGCTCGTTCATTGTCCTCATTCTGCAGAATACGTTGAGCTTTCAGATTGGCGCCCGGTTGTTTCATCATCTCGTGCGTTTGCCTCTCTCCTTCTTCGAAAAGCGGCACATCGGTGACATTCTGTCGCGCTTTAACTCGATTGAGCCCATCCGCAACATGCTCGCGGAGGGATTGATCACTGGCCTGATCGACGGTCTCATGTCGGTGTTAATGCTGGCCTTGATGTTCGCCTACAGCGTCCAGCTCGGAGCTGTCGTCCTATTCGCGTTCGCGCTGTATGCCACTTTGCGGCTTGCTCTTTTTGGGATGTTCCGACGACTGAACGAAGCGACAATTCACGCCAAGGCAGACGAGAATGCCAATTTTATCGAATCCGTGCGGGCGGTGCAGAGCCTCAAGCTGCTCAATCGGGAGAACGAGCGTGAGAGCCAATGGCTGAACCGTTATGCCTCCTACGTAAATGCCAACGTGCGGCTAGGCCGAGCGAAGATCAGCTTCAAAGCGATGAACGATGCCATATTCGGCTTCGAGAACGTAGTTACGATCTACCTTGCTGCTCGTCTCGCACTAGACAACTTCATGACTGTTGGCATGGTCTTCGCGTTTGTCAGCTACAAGCTGCAGTTCGCCGAGCGGACAGCGCTTCTAATCGAGAAGCTCGTGGACCTGCGTATTCTCGGCCTGCACCTGGAGCGCCTCGCCGACATTGCGCTCACCCCAATTGAGCGGGGGAACGACCAGGACCTGTCGTATATGCGAACGATCCGCGGCGCGATTGAGCTGCGCAACGTGTGCTTCCGTTATGCAGAAGGAGAGCCTCTGATCCTCAATGACGTCAATTTGAGCGTTGCTCCGGGACAGTTCGTGACGATCATGGGACATTCCGGATGCGGCAAAACCACCCTTGTCAAGATAATGCTTGGGTTGCTCGAGCCAACGAGCGGAGAGGTCCTGATCGACGGCCTTCCGCTAAGCCAGATCGGACCACGCGCCTATCGCGAACAAATCGGCGCGGTCATGCAGGAGGATCAATTGTTGTCGGGATCGATAGCCGACAACATCTGCTTTTTTGAAGCAACGTTCGATTTGCAAGGGATGATCAAGTGTGCACAGATTGCCGGCATCCACGATGATGTGATGGCAATGCCGATGAGCTACAACAGCCTCATCGGTGACATGGGTAGCTCGTTATCGAGCGGACAGAAACAGCGCATACTGCTCGCGCGGGCTCTCTATCGCCGACCAAAGATCCTGTTTCTGGACGAGGGCACTGCCCATCTCGACACCGAGAAGGAAAGAGAAATCAGTGCGAACCTCCGTCATCTAAACATGACGCGCGTAAGCGTAGCACACCGCCCGGAAATCACTAACGGAGCGGATATGATCCTCCATCTTGCAGCGGCGGCCGGGCCGCTCAAGATCGGAGCTACAAGCCTCGAAGCGACGCCGCCGCATGATGCCAGTCTCACGGGGTTCGGTACCAAAGGTGTCGGCGAGGCTGTGCGGGGCGACTACAGCTGCTCTGACGACGGCAGCAATGGAGACTGGAAGGACGATTGCTCGGAGGATACGCACGGCTCGGAGGACGCCAAGGATGGCGGCGGCGAGCCGCACAAGGATGGCTGCCAGCCACAGAAGGACGGCTGCGGCTGCGCACCACCTCATGACTGCGACAGCCGTCGTAACCCAGGAGAAGCGCTGGCCAAGATCGACTTCTCAAGATGGTAAATCGATGCGTCAAACGTAACGGCGAACAGTTTAACGAGCCAAGACTACTTCCGCGTTTCATCGAGACTCTCGCCAAAGACCCACCTCGAGCCGAACCTTAGTCTGCGAGTGTCCCCGTTGATCGCTCCCATTCCTCCACTAAGATGTAAATCTGTAGGCGGACCGAGGTGGGTCCTCCTAGGATGTTCGATGTCGGAAAAGCCCGCCTGATGTGTGGCCCACACACGCTCTGCAGCGTCTGCCGCAACAGTTCGTAAATTGACATTGTCTTTGTCCTTCGCCGTGCACGCGAACCCTAGCAGCTGTTGAAAGGTGCTCGCCACGGACCGACGGCCGTGATTCATTGGCTCCGACGAGATTCGGAGGGGCCACCGCGATATCTGCTGCGAGCGATCCGCACGACTGTGAAGGAGGCGCTGTCGGCGCTGGAGCGCGAGTTTGCCGCGCTCTATTCGCCGATCGGGCGGCCATCGACAGCTGCTGCGGGCGGTGCCATCCTAAGAGCGCGTAGGCGCCGAAGCGCGTCGGCTGCACTAAGCACCGTTGGCGGCCACGCTCGCAAGCCGCCCCGAGGCTACGCCGCGCCGCCACCCCATGCGCTAGACTAAGCATCGCTAACTTCGCTCATGCCATGCGAGGGGGCGCTGCCGCAGCGGGAAGTGGACGCGGTCGGAGGCCGAGATCGTTTATCGCGAGATCGTTTATCGTAAGGCACATACGCCAGTCATACCTTACCCGATTGTCCCAGCGGTCCCTCTGCAGAGCTTACTCACTCCTAGAGCACGCTATCAGCCGGGCATGCGACGGAGCTGTTGTCTTGGGACAGGCGCGGTCCAGCCCAAGAGAAGTCAAACAAAGAAAGGGAAGTGCCCGCGAACTTCGATCTTCCATCTGCGCAATGGGCGGGCAAAGCGAGGACCGTTGCGGCTCAACCAAGGAGCCGACTTCGCCCGAACATGAAACCAGTCGGTGCGAACCTTCTGGCCACCTCGAGGGCGGGGTTCTCGCTGCATTCCAGCGCGATCTTTTGGGAAAGCATAACATCTCCGACCGGCAGATTGCCACGCGGCATGAAACACAGGCCGCGCATCGGACGGCCCTTTTCGTCGACCTCGCAGACGTTCGTCGACGCGCCCGCGTAGATCCTATATTTCCTGCCAGTATCGCCGCCGGTGACCTCGAAGTAACCCGTTTCCGTGAACTGTGCACGCTGGGCCGGCGATAGCCACGCCCGCAAGAGCTGCAGCGAGCGGCCCTCCGGAGTTCGTTCGGCGCCGTGTCTGATGAAGAGAGCCCGAATGGCTCTCGCGCGCCGGCCTTTACGCGGGCGAGATGATCTGAAGCCCAACATAGCGGCCGATCACCCGCCGACCAGCCTGGGGAAGAAAACGGTTTCTTCCGCGTTCGGCTCGAACGATCGCATTTGCGATGCTTGACCCGCACCCGTCCGGACCGCCGCGGTGAAGCCGGCGTCGGTCAGTTTGTGGAACCGCCGTTCGGCCTTTGCGAGCTCTCGCGCGTCGTCTGGATTGAAAAAGTGACGGCTATCGCCGGTACTGTCCATCACGATCTGGATCGCCATGATCGTATTCCTCGGAATGATGATGGGCAAGACTTGATCCCAGTATCCCGCCGAAGTCGTGGAGTTTCAAGACAAGAGATTGCCGTAGCCCAGACGTTCTCTTGGCGCGGCTGGCAAGGATGCCGGCGCGGCCACACCGAACCGTACACCGTCGAGCCCTCAAACAACGTCTGAGCCGGCTTTCCAGCCCGCTAGCTAGTCGGGCCTTTAGCGGCCGCTTACGAATTACGATGCAAGCGCCAAGGCTGAGATCAGCCGCTCGATTTAGCCGTTGGTGGCCGTCCAGTATCTTGGGGCGGCCGTCTCCTTTTCGTGCTCGCGGTCTGCGAAGCCGCAATCAATATTTTGAAATCGCGCGCCGGATACGCCTTGCGACAAGCCTCCCGAACGCCTCTGAAACAGTGAACCGACGGCTGAGCGGTATCAAATCGATGGGCGTGCGGCGAATGGTTGAGCGCTCCGAGCCGGGCATGTTCCCGCCAGCTGGGAACCAGCCGAACAGAGGAGATTTATTCGTTAGACGCATTTCGAAGGGTCTACCAATGGCTATCGATGCCTTTAGAGGAACAACTCCGCTGTTTCTTCCTGAACGTTTTTTCGGAGGGCGGCTAGAAGGTTGGGCAGTGCTAGAAAGTCTGGTTGGCGGACTACTGAAGCGCGCAACAATTGCTGGTCACGGAGAACTAGATGCCGACACTGATACAGTGCTGTTCATCGAGACATATACATTTGACGATGGTCATAGCGATACTCTGCATTGGACGATCCGAAAGGGTGAGGAAGGCAAGTACACCGGCTTGGAAAACAGACTGGAAGGTGAGGCCATTGGGGAGCAAGGCGGTTGCGCATTCCACTGGAAATACACGCGCGACACCCCGCAAGGGGGCGGTAGATCGTTCAAGCTGATTTCGACAATTGGTTTTATGGAATCGATGAACGAGCTTGCATCGTCCGCGGCCGTGCTGGTATCCCGTTTGCGACGGCGCACGTTACTTACCGTAAGTTTTAACCTCGCTGGTGTCTGCCACTGCCACTGGTGTCTGCCACTGCCACAGGCGAGAGCAGGTGGGGCACAGGGAAATCGAACTGCGGGCGCAGGTTGTCGGCAACTGCTGGCAGACGTCTCCGGGCATTGAATAGGAAGGGCACGGCCGCAAAGGCGGCGGGCGGGTCCGTGCAGGTGGGCTCGGAGGCGTCCTCGTTCTGCAAGCGGATGCACTCATCGGGCGCCGAATGCGTTGCAACATCCCTCTGCGGCAGTCCCTCGGCTCACGAGCGATCCTGCGCGGAAGATTGGATGAGGTACGTGTTGGAAAGGCGGTAGCGGCGGTCTTCGGGCGCGCGGGCTTTGGCAGTATCCTCCTTACGACGTCAGCCGCTGGGGACGCTTTCAGGACATGGACGAGAGCGCGTACTACGAGCTCCTCGGCCTCACAGTGCCGCCTTCGTTGCTCGTCCGCGCCGACGAGGTGATCGAATAGAGATGCTCTTTGCTGCGGCGATGCATGAGCTGCTGCTGGCCCATAGTCGACCTCACCGGCGTCGCTCGCTAAGCCTTAAGCCGCAAGCCCGTTTCACTTACGTTAGGCGATCGTGTGAGGGCATGAAAGTTTGGCTACTATTTCGGCCTGAGAGACGGCAAGGAGGTTTTCACCGACGAGGAAGGGCCCGAGCTGACCTGCCGCGGACTCGACACAAAAGAAAAAGGCCGCCTGAGACGGCGAGTTTCAGACTTTCCTTCTTCTACCTATTTCTTGACGGCGTCAGCGGCGTCTCGCGCTGCGTCCTTCACATCTCCCGCAGCGTTGTGGGCGGATCCCTTGGCCTTATCTATCTTACCTTCAGCCTGCAGGTCCTTGTCTCCGCTAAGCTTGCCAGCACCCTCTTTGATAGCGCCTTTTGCTTTGTCCGCAACGCCCTTCACATGTTCCCGGTCCATGATAGTGTTCCTTTGCGTTCTTAGGATCCCGGCACAACGGAAGCGTAGCAGAGAGGTTCCTAGAGAACGTAGGCCGTGAAGCTACGATAGCCGCTGCTGACACGTGGCCGACCTCCACTCTGGGCGTCCCCTGTCCGGTGAGCAAGAAGCGTCACGAACTGTCGATGGCACCCTTTGACCCGAAGCGCATTTATTCGTTGGAGAGATTTTTGCCAGTCACAATCCTGATGGCCACGATGCCTGCTGAAGACCGACCCGCAGATTGGAATTGATCCGAACACGATCCGGCTTCAGCCGCGTTTTTCCTTCGATTCGTCAGCGGGGACGATTGATAGCGAGCGCTCGTCCAATTCTTGAAGTCTTTCGATTTGGCCTCTAAGGCTCTCCGGTTGTTCCTGCGTAGGCTTCAGCGACGCGCGTAGTTGCTGGCCAATCACTTTCATGATTGATCGGCTGTGTTTGCGGTCTATGTCGTTGCGAGAGGGCATGGCGAAGTCTCCTTCGACGAAAGGGCGCGGAGATTTAGGAACCAGCGCCTGCCCAACCTTTCTGCCTCCGGGCATTCTGTGAAACTGGAGACCGCCGCTTTTAGCTATCTGCGCGAGCGCTATGTAGTTGAGAACAGCGGATCCTATTGGACCTTTGGCTATCCGCGACATGCGCCGTCTAGTTGACGGCGAGCGACGGTCTCAACGCGCCAAGTCGCGCCAAGACACTTCGTTCGAAATCTCTTAGCGCGAATATGCGTCCGGTATGCTGCCAGGACAGCGGCGGCGCCAGCCGGCTGACGACCCGTTCCGGCCGATTTAACCTGAGCAGATGTCTGGGCTCACGCACTGGACTAAAGTTCTGGCGTCGGGATTTGGCCCGTTGCTGCCTAGCTTGTCGCGCGGCGATCAGGATGGAAGGCAGCGTCAATCAAGGTGAGAGAGTTTCGCTGGGCTCGTGACGTAGGGAGGGCGTAGCCCGACCGGAGTTACGAGCCCAGCGTCGGCGCGATCCCGAGGAGGACCGCGCCGACTGGTGATCGCGGCCGGCGGGGTTATGCAAGTGGTTCTTCCGCCAAGAGGAATCACTCGCGTGCCCGGCCGACACATCACAGATCACCAGATGAGGCTCTACATGAAGTACCGTCAGACCGATAGCCCGCCAGTGGCGGCGGCCAAGGCATCATTCAGTGCGTCGACCGCCTATCGGATCGAGAGAGACCCCCGATTTCCATCGCAAAGGAAGGCGCCCCGCGGCCGGCGACGGCCGGACCCGCTGAGCGACGTGTTCGAGACCGAGATCGTCCCGATCTTGAAGGCGGCACCTGGCTTACGGCCGGTGGCGGTGTTCGAGGAGATGCTACGGCGTCATCCGGATCTCGGCAGCGGTATCCGTCGTACCCTGGAACGTCGGATCCGTGCATGGCGGGCGATCCACGGCGAGGAGCAGGAGGTGATCTTCCGCCAAACCCACGAGCCTGGCCAACTCGGCCTCTCCGACTTCACAGACATGGACGAGTTGGGTGTTACGATTGCGGGTGCACCGCTCGATCATCGTCTCTATCACTTCCGTTTGGCCTATTGCGGGTTCGAGCACGCCCATGTCGTGCTTGGCGGCGAGAGCTTTGTTGCTTTGGCCGAAGGCCTGCAGAATGTCCTCTGGTCGCTCGGTGGGGCGCCGCGGGAGCATCGGACCGACAGTCTGTCGGCCGCATTCTGCAATCTCGATCGTGATGCACGGGACGATCTGACGCAGCGATACGAGGCCCTTTGTGCCCATTACGGCATGCGGCCTTCCCGCAACAATCGAGGTGTTGCTCACGAGAATGGTTCGATCGAAGGGCCCCACGGTCATCTCAAGCGAGCAATCGCGGATGCCTTGCTGCTGCGCGGAACTGTCGACTTCGATGATCTTGCCACCTATCGCGGCTTCATCGACGAGATCGTCAGCCGCCGTAATGCCCGCAACGCCAAGCGGATCGATAGCGAGCGCGTGGTGTTGCAGGAGCTGCCCGATCGGCGCACCTCCGACTACGAAGAGGTGATCGTCCGCGTGACATCGTCCGGCGGCTTCACCCTGCGCAAGGTGTTCTACACGGTGCCATCGCGCCTGATCGGTCACCGGCTGCGGGTGCGCCTTTACGATGATCGTCTCGACGTGTTCGTCGGCGGCACCCATCTCGTCACCCTGCCGCGTGGGCGGCCGCATCCCAATGGCAAGTACGACCAGGTCGTCGATTATCGGCACGTGATCCATTCCCTGCGGCGCAAGCCGATGGCGCTTCTCAATCTGGTCTACCGAGATCGGCTGTTCCCGCGCGATGCCTATCGGAAGACCTTCGATCGCTTGCGCGAACGCTTGCCGGACAAAAAGCCTGCCGGATCATGGTCGATCTCCTCGCGCTCGCTCATGAACGCGGCTGCGAGACCGAACTCGCCGATCAGCTCACCGCCGACCTCGAGGCCGGCCGACTGCCCGACCTCAACCGGCTACGTGCTCACTTCGCCCCCGATCCCGCCAACCTGCCGAACGTCGTGGTGCAGCTCGTGCCGCTTGCGACCTACGAATGCCTCATCGGTACGCCGAGACCGGAGGTGCCGCATGAGCGTAACGAACACGGTGGATGCCGCGCGCCTCAATCTGTTGCTCAATGAGCTCCGGCTGCCTGCCATCAAGGTGCTGTGGGCGCAATTTGCCGAACAGTCCGACAAGGAAGGCTGGCCGGCCGGCCGCTTCCTCGCGACCATCGCCGAGCACGAGATCGCCGAACGCGGCCGCCGTCGGATCGAACGACACCTTGTCGAAGCACGTTTGCCCGCCGGAAAGACCTTCGACAGCTTCGACTTCGAAGCCGTGCCGATGATCTCGAAGGCGCAGGTGATGGCGCTCGCCGCCGGTGACAGCTGGCTGGGCAAGGGCGCCAATTTGCTGTTGTTCGGCCCGCCCGGCGGCGGAAAGAGCCACTTGGCGGCAGCGATTGGCCTGGCCCTCATCGAGAACGGATGGCGCGTCCTCTTCACCCGGACCACCGATCTCGTGCAGAAGCTCCAGCTAGCGCGACGCGAGCTTAACCTCGAGGCGGCCACTCGATCGCTTCGATCTCCTGATTCTTGATGATCTCGCTTACGTCACCAAGGATCAGGCCGAGACCAGCGTGCTGTTCGAGCTCATCAGTGCACGCTACGAGCGCCGCTCGATGCTGATCACCGCCAATCAGCCATTCGGCGAATGGAACAGGGTCTTCCCGGATCCCGCCATGACCCTCGCCGCTATCGATCGCCTCGTTCACCACGCCACCATCGTCGAGATGAACGTCGAGAGCTATCGCAGACGGACCGCCCTCGAACGAAAACGCGGTCCAGGACGGCCGCCATCGCACGCGACACCTAAAACCGTGGCTGATTGACGCTGCGCGACAATCAGAGTTCAACAAAACTCTTGCGCGCGACAATCATCGCGGCAATCATCATCAGGCCGCGACACTGCCTCGCCATCCTGATCGCCGCGCACTTCCTACCCAGATTGCCGCGCTACACTAGCTCGCATTCTCGCGATTGGATACGGCGTTACTGGCTTAAGACGGCGGCGGGCCCGCTAGGATCGCTGTACACCGCCAGCTACGCTCAACAGCACCTCGGACGGCGCATAGGTATGGTTTTTTGCACCGTATCTACAGCGATGGTGGCCTCAGCGGGGTTGGTTCGGCTCAGCGATGTAGCTGACCTAACATCGGGAACCAAATGGCATTACCTAAGTTAATTCTTCCGGATCACGCCTCGATAACGTGATGCCGACACAAGGACCTCAGCTCGGCGTCAGTGGGAGCTGAGTTTTTTTCTTCTGTGTACGTTTTTGCACAAAGCACTGGAACGCAATCCGGGTTCCTGACTCGTCTCCAGGGGACCTTCCATGGGATAATGAGACGTGCCGCGCTACACCTCCTTTGCCCGTGAAGCCGCGGCGACGCTGTTACGAATGGCCAAAACAACAAAGGACCCGCAGGTCGCGTCCGGATGGATCCAGCGTGCAGCAGATCTGAAGGACCGCACAGGCGAACTCCCCCCGGTTGATATTGAGGCAGTCGCCGAAGAACCAACGAAGCCTCTAACGAAGAACTAAGGCTGCCGGCCTCCTTCATTTCGAAACTCGTGCAAAAAATGGCCCCAGCTCCGGGGCAATGGGCGGCGAAGCTGGGGCCAATCGGGGTCGTCCTTGGGGAAGGGCATCGGGAAAACTTGGCAGTCGCCAAAGCGTTCCGCCGCTTCTGGCCGAACCCGACCCAGGAAGAGGGGCCGAGCGTGTCCGCGCGGGGCCTCGTCGTCGCTGGCGGTCATGAAGATGGCGGGGCACTTTGATCCTGATGCTGCAAGCCGGCGCTGCAGCGCAATCCCGAAATTCCCCCTAGGTGAATGTCGAGCAGCAAGCAGGTTGCCGTCTGCACGCTGCCGCTCTCAAACAATGCCTCGGCTGAGGCGCAAGTACGGCTCTCGATGCCGTGGCACGCCAATAGCCGTTGCCACGCTCTTCAGAAGACTCGCATCGTCATCGACTACGACCACAACTGTCTGCTGCGCCATCCTGTCAGCCTCTAGCCGCTAACACGACGGCCGCAAGGGTGACCAACCTTTGATCTGCATCAACGGAAAGTCCGCTGGCGCTGGCTGATGTTACCGCTGGGACCTGCGAGGCGCAGACGCACTGGCCGGCCGCAACTCCATGCTGGACACGCCCGCTGTAATGTTCACGCCGGTCTGACCCTGCACGGACAGTGGCTGCAAAGCGACCGTGCGGTCCGAGCCGCCGATCAGGAGGTTGGCACCCGCTCCGGCGCCGACGGTGCCACCGGCGGTGGCACCCGTATAGGTTCCCACCAATGCCGCCCGGCGTAGTGTGGTCGGTGCAAAAACGGCCCACGTCAGCTTGCCGCCGGACGTGGCGCCGATGTCGAGCCCAAGCGTACTGACGGTGCCTTCATAAGCCTCGCGCGCCCTGCCTCTCGCCGATTCATAGATGCAGCTCAGTTGCCGCTGTCCAGCGACAATCATGCCAACGCCCGGCGATATGTTGCAGGTGAGCGTGCCGACCTGCGTTCGCCCAGCCTGCTGAGCCGTAGCAGGAACAATGGCCAGGGCGAGCACCAGGGCGGCGTATGCGATTGGTCCGTTCAGCATTGCTTTGTTCATGGGGCGGCCTCCAACGACGTATTCTGGTGCTCCCCAACGCGGACCAGCATTGCGACGTTCCTGTTTCTCGCACATGCGAAGCCGAAAGGCGGGCTGGCGCAGAACCTATCGCGGCGAGAGAGCTGCGAATAAAGGCGCTAGATCAATTATCAGGACCGCCAAGGAGCCCGGGTTCGCTCCGCCGCGCCGGTCGATGACTGAGTGAAGTCCGTTTGTGGGCCACAAGCCGACGTAGGTTAGGTCACGCGCGAGCGTACACCCGGTACGCCGTTAGCTCCAACACGGCGCGTCTCGCTTACCCGCCGACCAGCCTGGGAAAAAAGACGGTCTCTTCCGCGAGCGGGTCGAACGATCGAATCTGCGAGACCTGACCTGGACCGGTTCGGACGGCGGCGGTAAAGCCTTCATTCGTCAGTTCGCGGAAGCGCTGCTCCGCCTTCGCCTGTGCGTCGTTCGGGTCGAAACGGTGCCGGCTGTCGCCGCTGCGGTCCATCACAAACTCTTGCCGATACTCTAGGACCCGGGTCCGGCCGAAGCCGCGAAGTTTCAAGAGGAGAAGATTCCCGCGAGATCCAGCCGTTGTCCGACGGGAGAGCTCGCGGCATGTCGGCTCAGCCTTCGGAACGAGAGCTGCGCGAAGTCCGCTAAATTCGTTGCGACCTGCCAGAGCAGCCATTATCGCAAGTGCAGTATTCGACTTTTGTTGTCGAATTGACTTCCGTTCTGAGGAGTCAGAGATTTGGATTAAGATTCGGATGGCGCCCGCGCCTGCGCCCGCTCGACTGCAATGACCTTGTTGGCTGCTTGTTTGTTCCAATTCACCAAAGACCTTGGTTCAGAGAGATCGGCTACGGAGCAATTCTCGGCTTAGCGAAATCCTGTTAGCTACCTTTAGCGCGCTGTGCTCATCCGTCTCCAAGGCGATCTTTTGGGCAAGAATGACGTCCGCAGCCGCCAAGCAACCAAGAGGCATGAAACACAAACCCATCCTGGGACGGCCCGCATCATCGATCTCGCAAACGTTCGGCGGAACTATCCCATAATAGATGCGGTATCGTTTTCCGCTGTCACAACCGACGACCTCGAAATAGCCAGAGCCATCGAATTGCTCTCGTTGGTCTGGCGATAGCCAGTCCCGCATGAGCCGCAAGCCGCGCGCTTCGCTCGTATTTTTCCAGTACAGCTTGCGAAGAGCCGTGATGCGCGAGCAAGCCTCGACCGGCGGGGAGGTCACGTGAAACAGCCCGATCTTCGTTGCGTGCGACTGGTTGAACATCCGGATCGCCTCGGATGTTGGCTTCAACAGGACCTTGCAGCCCTTCCGTTCGAAATAGGCTTGGGCCTCCGGTGATAGGTGAAGGTTGCCCATCTGACCCGAGCCAATGACGACCTGGTCGCACCCTTTCTCAAAGAGAAATTTCGCCTCGTCTTTTGAAAGCACGTGCGAGGTACCATAGAGCTTCTTTGATAACTTCTTTTTCCGCTTCACAACCTCGCCGGAAAGGCGAATGACTACGTCGTGCTCATAAATCTTTCCATTAATCGTAATCGCGCCAAATGGGGTGCTCTCAATTCTCATCGCGGCCTCCTCTCAATCAGACTTATCAGCCCATCAGAAGGTTGCCAGTCACCTCGCGCCTCATCATCATGATCTGATCTTTCGTCAGGCCGTCCTTTATCCGGTCGGTGACTGCACATGGCTGTCATGAGTTGCAGCCAACTTGCGCCGAGCGACTTACCCACGGAGCAATCGGCGCCGACTCAACCGGAGCAGACGACTACTTTATCTCAGGCGTTTGGCCAGCCCGCGATATGGTCCCCTAGAAACCATTGTCCCCCGCGCTTACTCGCAGTCCTGCTCAGCCGCCGTCAACTTTTGCTGGGACGGTGCTGGTTCGGCCGCTCCGGCCGTGGCCCTCTTTGATTGTTCAGTGGGCGCCGGGCGGGTCTGCTCGACCGTGCCTGCCGTCCGGTCCGGTTGCTGCGCGGAGGGTGCGGGCTTGGTCGCCGTTGATTGCTCGGCGGCGGTCGGCTGGCTCTGCATCTGGCGCTGCGCATCTTCCGACGACGTTGCGGTATGCTCCGAGGCTCTGCCCATCGAAGATGTCGGCGGGTGCTGCTTGGAATCAGCTGCTGTGGAACCGGTGGTTTGTCCGGTATGGCCCGGGACATTTCCTGATCCTGCATCGCGGCTCGCCGTGTTGCAGGGACCGGCATACACGGAGCTGGCGCTGAAGGCGAGCACCGCACCCAAGATGATAAGTCTGTTAGCGATCATAGCCCTTCTCCTTTGGCTCTCTGGACGACTGAACAAAAGTATGGGGCCTTCCGTTCCGGGCGTCGCGTGACCGGCGACAACATTGACCGAGGCATAAAAGGTTGGCGGCCTCTTCCTCTTCATCATCGGCTTTGCCCACTTCGCGTGCCACCAGAAGACGAACGTGTCTCGACCAATGAAGCCTCAAGGGCAACCCAGCCAGCTAGGTTGAATGGGAGACCCGCGACTTCTGATGCGGGTTTCTTGCTAGAGCATCCGAGCTGGAGTTGAGCCGATGTCGGCGACGATAGATTGGTGATTGGCGCTGCGACATGTTCTCCCAGGAACGCCCCCGTCGCGGCCGAGTTAAGCCGACAAAGCCCACCTGTGAGGGAGACGAAGCCATGGCCCGCGCAACAGCCCATCCGGATCATCAATGCATCTCAAGCGAAGACATTCAAGGAACCGAGGTTTATGGAGCAGACGGTAAGAATATCGGCGAAATTGATCACCTCATCATCGACAAAGTGTCAGGTCGCGTAGCCTATGCCGTCATGAGCTTTGGTGGATTTGTCGGCTTGGGTCACAGCCATTACCCCATTCCCTGGGGCGCTCTGGCCTTTGATACGTCGCTTGGTGGTTTTCGAACCAACATCACCGAGCAACAGCTGAGGGACGCGCCTGAGTTCAGTGATGACTCATGGCAGGATCGAGACTGGGAAACGCGCACCCACCAGTATTACGGAACGCCGACGTACTGGGAGGCGCGACCAGGTGGCCTATAACGGCAGGCAGCGCACCTGTGAAAATTCCAAATCGTGAGTTGCCAGCTGCCCCACGGAACAACTGATTGACTAGCCCCTGGGCTGGCATGATGCGGTCGATGAAGCAGGGGCGGGAGACGGCAGAGTTGTCAAGAGACCCAATTTACGGTCCTTGATCTCATGCGCCCGCGCACAGGGACATGCACGGGGCGCTATCGGATTTGATCCTGCCGAATTGTCGCATCCGATACTTGCCAGTGGAGATCATTGGCGGCTACGCGATTATGGCGGCCGCGAACCATCGCTGCTCATTATCGCTGCTCCAATCAAGCGACCCTATATTATCTGGGATCTCGGGCCAAACGTCAGTGCCATCCGCTACTGCCTGAGCTGGGGCGTGCGCGTGTGCCTCCTCGAATGGATTGTGCCGACAGCATCAGGCGGGCATGTCGGGCTCGATGAATGCGCAAGAGGCATATCCGTATGTGTGGCGAGGATCGCAACCGAACCGAAAGCGATGAAGCCCTTCCTGATCGGCCATTCGCTTGGCGGGACGTTAGCGGCAGTCTTCTGTGCATGCGAACCGCGAGCTGTGGTCTGTTGCTTCTCGGCGCGCCCCTTTGCTTTGAACCAGCGACGAACAGATTTCGCGATGCGCTCGTTTCGATGATTCCGCCTGACTTGAGTGAAACCGGCATCATCCCGGGCTCGCTGTTGTCGCATGCAAGCGCATTCGCCTCCCCTGACACATTCGTATGGTCCCGCATGACGGATGCAGCAATGAGCCTTGGCGACTTGCGAGCCCTGGATGTCCATGCGCGCGTTGAGCGCTGGGCTCTGGACGAGGCTCCGCTCCCGTGGAAGCTGGTCCACCAGATTGCAGAATGGCTGTACCGGGAAAACCGGTTCTGCCGAGGCGATCTCACCGTACTCGGTCATACGATTGGCCCGTCATGTCTCGATGCTCCGATGCTCGCGGTCGTCAACACGGCAGACGACGTTGCACCGCTCGGCTCGATTGAACCGTTCCTTGATGCGTTGCCTACCAAGGATGTCACGCTCATCAAATACCGCGGCGAAAACGGCATTGCATTGCAGCACCTCGGAGTTCTTCTGGGGCGGGAGGCTTACGTGCTTATCTGGCCGAAGATCGTCGCTTGGCTGGCGTCACATCGCTGATAGACCGGTTCGGCGGCAAACCAGCGCAGATATCGGTAAAAGATGGAGCGGAATTCGCTCGGCGAGCAGATGTCCGTTTCGGGTCTTGGCCGTGTAAAAACGGCCTTACAGGCCGTCAGTCTTTGAGCCAAAACTGAGCCGACCTCAGGCCACGATCGCGGCGATCAGCGGCCTGATCCCAAGGATATTCATTGCTCGGGTCAGATTATAGGCCAAAACCGAGAGCGCCATCTCAGCGGCTACCTTTGGAAGGGTTTTGGTCAGGAAGTGCGTCGCTCCCATGCGTGCCTTCATCGTGCCGAACGGATGCTCGACAGTCTCGCGACGAAGGCGCATAGCGAGCGGGTTCGCATCGAGCCGCTGCCGCACGGCGTCGAGCAGATCCTCGTGCTCCCATCGCGTGATCCGTCGCTCTGACCCGGGCGTGCACTGGACCTTGATCGAACAATTCTTGCAGGCATTGGTCCAGTAGCGCCGCAGCATCTTGTCGGCTTCTTCGTTTGTATAGCGATACGGCAATCGCTCTCCGGCGGGACAACGATAGGCGTCTTCCTCCGGCAAATAGACAAAGTCCTGCTTACCGAAGCGTCCGTCTGACTTGGCGCCCGAAGTCATCGGCTTGGGCAGAGTTACCGTGATGCCGACCTCGTGGCAGGCGAGGATCTCTGGACTGCTGAAGTAGCCACGATCGGCAACGGCCTTGAGCGTCTCGGTCTTCAGAACAGCCTTCGCCTGCTTGGCCATGTTGGCAAGTTGTGCTCGATCTGAGCCGCTGTTCGTCACCTCATGCGCGATGATCAGGTGATGGTCGGTATCGACAGCAACTTGGACATTGTAGCCGACAACGCCGGATCCGCGGCCACTGGTTGCCATCGAACGGCTATCCGGATCGGTCAGCGAGATTTGCTGATCCGGCGAAGCAAGCATCTGCTTCTCGGAGGCAGCAAGCTTGCCCATTTCCTCCTTCAGGTTTGTCAGCTTCTCGGTAAGCCTCGTCACCTTCGCCGCCAGCGCCTCGCTCGCCTCCTGTCGGTCTGCCGTGTCAAGTTGGCTCAAGTAGCGCGCGACGCTCTCCTCCAACTGAGCACGTCGCCGTTCCACCTTCGCGCGCGTGAAGTTCCTGTCCCGGTTGTTAACGGCCTTGAACTTGCTGCCATCGATGGCGACGCTCGCTGTCGCGAGCAGGCCCATCTCGCGGCAAAGTTCGACGAAGCGCGCGCATACCTTGCGCAGCGCCAGGCCGTTGTCCTTGCGGAAGTCCGCAATCGTCTTGTGATCGGGAGCGAGCCGACCCAGCAGCCACATCACCTCGACATTGCGCCCGGCCTCTCGTTCCAGCCGCCGGCTCGATTGCACTCGGTTCAGATAGCCGTAAATGTAAAGCTTAAGGAGCACCGAGGGATGGTACGACGGCCGACCGGTGGCCGCCGGCTCCGCACCCTCAAAGCCCATCTCAGCCAAACCGAGCGCATCGACAAATACGTCGATCACGCGAACTGGGTTACTCTCGTCAATGAAGTCATCGAGGCATTCGGGCAACAGCGTCCGCTGCCCACGATCCGCCTCTTCAACGAAGCGCCTCATCGATTCCCCCAAAAGAATCACAGGAGAATCATAACAGCAGCCCGCCGTTTTCACACAGCCAGGGTCAAAGGCTGCCCTCGACAGGCAGCATGACCTTGGCCAGCTCCCCGCTCGGAAGCGGACACTGCAGCGCGCGGGCGGAGGTCGGCCTCGGGCCCAGGCTGTGTGAAAAGGCTCTGTTTGAAATGATTCGCGCGCTAAGATTCCCGGCGATTTTACGGGGAATCTAATGAAGCGCTTTGTTGAAGGGTTGGATCGCGGCCAGAGCACACTGTTTCCTGCCTCGCTCGACGACTATGTGGCCGAGGATAACCCGGTGCGAGCGGTCGACGTGTTCGTCGATGATCTCGATCTCGACAGGCTCGGGTTCATCGGGGTCCAGCCATTCGACACCGGCCGACCCAGCTATCACCCGGGTACTATGCTCAAGCTCTACATCTACGGCTATCTTAATCGGGTTCCGTCGAGCCGACGCCTAGAGCGGGAATGCCAGCGCAACATCGAGATGATCTGGTTGACGGGGCAGCTGGCGCCGGACTTCAAGACGATCGCGGACTTCCGCAAGGACAATGGCAGGCCATTCGTGAGGTCTGTCGCGAGTTCGTCGCGCTGTGCCGCAAGCTTGATCTGTTCAGTGAAGCGAGTGTTGCCATCGACGGATCAAATTTCAAGGCCGTCAATGTACGGGACTAGAACTTCACCGAGGCCAAGATGAAGAGGCGTCTCGGGCGGATCGATGAGAGTATCGCCCGCTATCTCTCTCAGCTTGAAACCGCCGATCGGCATGGCGATGCGGTGCCGGAGGCGAAGGTTGAGCGGTTGAGGGGCAAGATCGAGAGGCTCAGGGAAGAGATCGTGCGCCTCAACTCGATCAATGCGGAGATGATGAAGAGCGAGGACAAGCAAATCTCACTGTCCGATCCTGACGCACCTGCTGGAGGCGATGCAAACGTAAGCGACATTTGTACGTCAGATCGTCGGCATTCGGGTTCAGAAGCTTCTGGCTGCTCATCGGGCCGCCCGAATCAAGCCGCGAAGCCGATGCCGGACTTTCGACCTGCGCCGAAAGAGGTTCTCACACAGCCTGGGCGACGGCGCAGCTCGCGTCCGCTTTCTCCGAGTGCCGCCACCGTGTCGACCATCATGCGCATGCCGGGCATGCCGCCGAGATGATCCCACACCGTTGCCGCGACCACGCCGCCCGGCCGAACGACGCGGCGCATCTCGGCCACTGCCTTGCCGGCTTCGGGAACGAAGTGGAGCACGAGAAGCGCCAAAGCGCGGTCGAACGCGCCCCGCTCGAAGGGCAGGGCGCAGGCATCCGCCTGTCGGACTTTTATTCGCGGATTCGTGTTGCGCCGGATCACCTCCTCGACAAAGACTGGTGAATAGTCGACCGCGTCAATTTCGGCGAGGTCGGCGGCTTTGACGAGCGCGAAGGTCAAGCTCCCGCTGCCGCAGCCGAGGTCGAGAATCCTTTCGCCGTCGGCAGCCCCTGTGAAGTCGATGAATAGCGGCGCGAGTCTTCGGCTCCAGCGGCCCATGAGTTGCTCATAGCCCGCAGCGCTGTGGACGCTGAATTCCGAGGTCATCGAAGTCTCCGTGCGCTCGGACCTCGACGGGGTGGTTACCAAGCCGCTAAAGCAATCGCATTGCAATCGCGGCGAGCACGCCGTGCGGCTGCTCTATGACGCGTATGAGAAGATCCGCCACGGCGGGCTCCATTTGACGGCTACCATGCCTCCTCGAGGCCGAGATGCTCGAACACCTCGCGACGAAGCTCAACGAAATGCGGATCGCCCCGGTGGCGAGGATAGGGCTGGCTGTTGACGACTTCGGCCTTGACCCGTGCAGGTCGGTCGCTCAGCACGATGACGCGGCCGGCGAGCAGGAGCGCCTCCTCGACATCGTGCGTGACCAACAGCGCTGTGAAGCTCGAGCGCTGCCAAAGTGATACAAGTTCCGTCTGCATCGCGATGCGAGTGAGCGAGTCGAGCTGGCCCAAAGGTTCGTCGAGGATGAGCAGCGTCGGGTCGTTGACAAGCGCACGCGCCAGAGCCGCGCGCTGTGCCATGCCGCCGGAAAGCTGGTGCGGGTAGGCATTGGCGAAGTCCGTGAGCCCCACCAGGCGCAAGGCGTCTTCGATACGTCCGCGATGGGTGCGCAGCAAGCCGCGGGCTTCCAGACCGAGCGCAACGTTGCTCCATACTGTCCGCCATGGATAAAGCGTGGGGTCTTGAAAAACGACGACGCGCGACGGATCGGGTGCTTCGATCTCCCTTCCCTCCGTTAGCAGGGCGCCGGCTGTTGGAGTGTCGAGCCCCGCGACCAGTCGGAGCAGTGTCGATTTTCCGCATCCACTCGGTCCAAGGATAGCGACAAATTCGCCGCGGCCGACCTGCAGGCTGATGCGGTCCAACACCGGTAGGGGCTGCCCTTCGAAATTGAAGCGATGGCTCACTTCGCGGAGTGTTAGCGTCGATCCACGGACCGAGTGATCGCCTGACATCGCCGCTACCATCGCACCAGACCTTTCTGCCAGGATAGCAGGCGATCCCGGAAGCGGAACAACAGCGTGATCAGCCCTGAGCACAAGAACGCCATGAGCAGCAGCGCGGCGTACATATTGGCATAGGCCGCCCAACCCTGCGCCCATTGCAGATACCAGCCGAGCCCCGCCTTTACGCCCAGCATTTCGGCTACCACAAGAACCGCGAACGAGTTGCCCAGACCCATGAACAGGCCAACAAAGACATGTGGCATTGCCGCCGGAATGGCCACCTTGAGCACGAGAAAGCGCTGGGTTGCGCCCAAGGTCCGCGCAATATCGTAATAGGCGCTCTTCACGCCGGCGACGCCCGACCAAGTGAGCACGGTGACCGGAAACCCGGTGGCGAGCGCGATCAGGAAAATGCTGGCGCTGAAGCTCGACGGGAAAACGAAAAATGCGAGCGGCAGCCAAGCCGTCGCGGGCAGCGGCCCGATGAACCGCAAGACCGGGTGAATCCAATAGCCGGCGAGCGGCGACCAGCCGATCGCCACGCCGGTCACGAACCCCACCGTCGCACCGAGAAAATAGCCGGTCGCTAGCAGACGAGCTGAGGCGAAGATGCCCTCAGCCAGCCGGCCCCAATCGTCGATTACGACTTCGATGATCGCCTGCGGCGGTGGAAAAAACGGCAACGGCAACAATCCGAGCTTTGCCGTGACGGTCTCCCAAGCAGCCAAAAACACCGCCAGCGCGAAAAGCCACGGAAAAAGCCGCTGGAGGCGCTGAAAAGCAACCAAACGAACGCCGACAAGGGCCGCCAAGGCAAGGACAAGGGCCAATGCGCCGCACGCAATGGCGAAGCCGCCCGTGTAGGCCCAATCGCTTTCGAGCTTATCTGGCCAGAACGCAGCGAGCGCGGCGACCATAGACCATGCGGCGGCCACAGACAGTCCGCCGATTAGCGACCGAGCTGTAGAACTTTCAAAAAAGCCGAAACCCGATTTCTCTGATGGCCTCGGCACTTCATCGATGACCGAGCTCACTGCGGATGTTCCCAATCGGCTCAGCTTAGAACGTCAAGATAGATGCGGTCGGCGAACTTGGCCGGGTCAGTGCTTCGCTTGATGACGTTCACTGCCTTGAGTTCATCGGTATAGAGTAAAAGTTGCTTCTTGAGCACCGCCCCGACGGGATGATTGTGGTGAGTATGGCTGCGATACATGGTGGCGAGATCCTCTACGGACCCTCTCCCGCCGTAGCCCGAATAGATCGTTGCGGCATCGGCGGGATCGCTGGCAACTCGGTCCGCCCCCTCTAGTATCGACCGTGTCAGAGCGGCCGCCACCGCCATTTCGCTTCGGGTGAGGCTGCCACGTATCGCGAGAACGCAGCAGGTGCGGTCGGCGAATTCACCCGATAAATTCGTCGCGATCTCGTTGAGTTTGCCTTCCTTAAGCCAGATGTAGGGCAGCGGATCTATCTCGGCTAGCGCCTGCACTTCGCCCTTATCGACGGCAAGCGCGAGCAGATTGGCCGGGTACTGGCGCCACTCTACCTCTTGGGCCGGATCGATGCCCTTCTTGGCGAGATAGATCGAAAAGAAGTTCTTCGCCGGGCTCGCCTGATCGCTAATCGCGATAGCCTTGCCGCGCAGGGATTCCAGGCTGTCAATATTCGCGGCCTTGGAGCCGAGGAGCCGGATGCAGCCGCCGTGCACACCCGCGGTGATCCGAACATCGAAACCTTGCTCCAACGGTTTGAGCCAGCGCAGGGCCAATCCCAAACCAGCATCGGCCTTGCCAGTCGCAATCGCCTCCAACAACTGGTCGGTCGAACCGCCGAAATTGACGAAATCGACATCGAGATTGTGCTTGGCGAAGATACCCCGTTCTTTTGCGACCGGCGCAGCGACCGTGCACGCCGCGTTCGCGTTCCAGGCGAGCTTTAGGTGCCGGGGCGGCCCCTGCAGCTCTTCGCTGTTGGCCGCGGTGCGGCAAATAAAAGGGGCGCCAGGAATATAAGACAGCGATCCAGTCCCGGATGCCGTCAGCGCGCGAGCCGCTCCGAACATCCCAAACGGCGCTGCGGCGCCGAGGGTGCAAACCAACGACAGCACCGAGCGGCGGGAGAAGGCGCCCCGCTTCGCTTCGGACAGATCTTTCGTTAAACTGTTGCCAATTTCGCGCTTTTCCATGTGTCGCTCCCAAACTCGCGTGTGAATGGAATGGAACTGGGTGGCGCTTTGCGGGGCCGTAGCTCCCCTCTCTTCGGGCATCATGCGAACCCGTCTGCTACACAAGCGTGAAGCGCTTCACATTACCGCAAAAAATTGAAAGCAGATAGCTGCGCGGCGATTAAGGCAGCCGTCAATCGTATTGACCTACTCACGGCAGCGTCTGTCACTTTTGACCCGCGATCGGCGAGAGCGGATGATGGATCTTCCGGTGGGTGCGAACGCACCAGCATGGAGCCTCTGTGTTGCGCGAATTGAGGGATGCCTATTCCAACTATTATAGGGTGAGGCCGAACTTCTAACGTTAGGTCCAGCAGGCTCTGGAATAGTCGGATTGTCGCAGTAGAAGGCTAACGATTCGTTCGGCTTTGCGCCTTTGACCCATGTCGGCTTCCCGCTTCGCTTGCTTGATCGCGGGAATACCTCAATGTTGCGGTCGGAGGCATCCTTGCAAGGAGGTCGCATGATTACCGCCGTTGTACGATACAAACTGCCGCCGCAGATCGACTGCGCCGCGTGTCGCGAACACTTTCACAAGATCGCACCTAACTTCCGCGAGGTGACGGGGCTGATCAGCAAGCACTTCATCTGGTCCGAAAGCGGCTGGGCCGGCGGCGTGTACCAGTGGGAGCGCATCGAGGACGCCAAGGCGTTCTACACCGGGCCGTGGCTCGACGGCATCATCCAACGCTACGGCATGAAGCCGCAGATCGATTTCTACGAGGTCGTTGCGGTGACAGACAACACGTGCGGCAAGGTTGAGCTGTTTAAGGAGGCCGTTGCCTCCAAATGACCCCTGAGCAGATCTCGCTGATCTGCTGTGCGAGAGGTGGCGGTCCGTCGCGCAGGCGAATGCCGGCGCTCGCTTCCGCCTGTGGGGCGAGCTCTTGACGCAAGCCGGCGCGCCGCAGGCTGCACCGCGACGCGCAGTGTCGCCTAGGCGAGGCTCATAAAGTCGCGGACGTCAGCTTTCGACGACCAAGCGGAAATCCTACGATCAGCCAGAGCATTGTCGCTCGTGACCCAACTCCCACACGGCGACGTGCGTCGTCGTGCAGCCGATTAACTCGATTTTACCCCATTGAAGCTCCGAGCTGACGTCCGCCGTGCCGCTGGTCTCGAGGCACGGCGGCGTTCACGCGCGTCACCGCGCGCTGCCCGTGGTAAGCTCTTGCGAGTGCACCGGGATCATCAGGTGCTCATTGGGTTTGCCGGGGAACATGACGTAAGGCTGGGTCGCGTCCTTGACGTCCAGATCGCGCGGATAGGGACTGAGCATCTCACGTGCTGCGCCCCCGACAATCATCACGTGCGGGCCGGTCTGGACCCAATGCTTGTGCGTGTGGCGTTCGGCATGATCATGATTGCTCGTGCCGGTGTCCCCGGCCAGCATGAAAATCAGGCCGATCTTGTTCGGCGGCTCCTGTTTGGCCTGTAGAGCTTTGCGCCATTCCATGGCGTTTTGGTCATCGCATTCGGGCGTTCCGTCCGTGCCGATAAAGCACGTGAAGCCGTTCGATCCGGTTTGGACGGTCTTAGAAGACCCATCCGCCTGCGGCATGGTGATCGTCGCGTTATTCACGACCGAGGGCGGGGCGGCGGTCTTCACCTTGGCGATGTACTCTGGTTCGGTCTTCGGGACTTCCTCCGTTGGAAGAGCCGATGCCGAAGTGGTGGTGAAGGCTGCCAAAGCTACGCAGAACCCAACCGACGCGAGAGCATAGAACCTATTCATGGCTTACCTCCTGCAAGTGGGGCAACCGCACGAATTGTACACCGAAAACGACCGGTGCATCCTCCGAAAAGTATGGCAGGGAAATCTTCAAGTTCCGCCGCCGCCAAGTCGGGGGAAACTAGCTGCCGTTGAGCTAGTGCATTAAATCAATCCTTGAGCGGACGCGACTTCGCTAGAAGCTCAGCACCCACGTGCTCAACATGTCGATCACGGTCCAAAGACAGCAGAGACTCCCACCAAGGTGCGCCATGCGGGCGTGGCTTGCACGCCGTTGTAGTCGTTGAAGACTGGGATGCCGACAAGCACGTAGCTCGACCAGTTATCGACCGTCAGCCGAAGACCCGGCGAAACGAAGATCGTGTTGCCGCCCGAATTGGGATCACTGATCCCGGCAATTCGCTGTCTGCCATGCAATTCGCCGTTGATCTCGAGTAGCGCATCGAGCGCAATGTGGCCGTGCGGTGCGGCGATAGTCGGAGCCTTGGTTACCCTGGAGTGGCTACGACCAGCATGCGCATAAGCTTTCCGTGGATCGTGCGTATGCGGCTCGCTCGTGGTCTCGCCGAAAACCCGGTAAGAAAGCGCGGCGTTATAATGGAAACGGTTGCCAAGGTTGGTATTTTGCGTTCCGGTGCCAGTAGCAATCGCGAGCACGTTGGCATGGAAGCTCAACGCTGAGGTTAGACGCTGGCTAAACGCTGCGCCGACTAGCCCGTCCCAAGAGCCCGATCCTCGCTGAAATTCGGCCTCGAAGAGTTCACCGAACCTGTCAACGAGATCGGTTGTACCCGTCGGAGCCTTGACCCCAAACAGTACTGCCGCTTGCGTTCCGCTTACCTGATTGTTCACGAAGCGGTACTGTCCAAGTAGTGTGACATCACCAAATCCCGATGTACTGCCACGGTCACGCACAGCGGCCTGGTCCGCCGGGTCCTCCTGCGCGGCTTCGAGGATGCCGGTGCGGCGTACCCTTTTAACCCTGACGGACCCGCCATGCGGGCGCTGCAATAAATTGGAGGGCGTGGTAGACTTTCTGTCCCCTCGGTCCGGACTGGATAGCGTGAAGTCCCTAGGGGGCCGTGATGCAGCAGGTTGCCGACTGGCTCGAAAAGCTCGGCATGTCCGAGTACGCCCAGCGTTTTGCTGAAAACCGCATTGATTTCTCGGTCCTTCGTGAACTGACCGATCAGGACCTGAAAGAGCTCGGGGTCGTCCTCGGTGATCGCCGAAAAATATTGCGCGCGATTGCCGACATCGACGATATCGAGAAGAACGCACCAGCCGCGCCCGCCGGGGCGACTGCAGCGCAGCGTCGTACACCCATCGCGTCAGAGCCAATCCCCATCGCGACGCCACCGCCGATCTCCGCCGAGGCCAGCGGCGAGCGCCGCTATGTCACGGTGATGTTCTGTGATCTCGTCGGCTCGACCAGCATTTCCGCGCAGCTCGACGCCGAGGAGTGGCGCGACCTCGTCGGCGGTTATCTCGATGCCGCGTGCGCTGCGGCGACCGAGATGGGCGGCCATGTCGCCAAGAAGTTGGGTGACGGGCTCATGGTGCTGTTCGGCTATCCGGTGGCGCAGGAGAACGACGCCGAACGCGCGGCGCGGGCGGCGCTCTTGATCCAACGCGCACTCGCCGACGTGAACCGCAAGGATACTGAGGCTGGCAAGCCAGCGCTTAACGCGCGCATCGGGATTGAAACTGGAGCGGTCGTGATCGACGCGGCGGGCGAGATTTACGGTGACGCGCCGAACGTTGCGGCACGGGTGCAGGCGCTGGCGGAGCCGGGTACGGTCGTGGTGACGGCGCGGGTGCAGCACCAGGTCGCCGGGCTGTTCGTCGTTGAGGACCGCGGCAGCCATGAACTTAAGGGCGTGCCGGAGCCGGTGACACTGTACCGGCTGGTGCGGGCAAGCGGTGGCGGACGCCGCGCGGGACAGCGCCATCTCGCGCCGCTGGTGGGTCGCGAAGAAGAGATCGCGATGTTAATGCGGCGCTGGGAGCGGGCGCGGCGGGGCGACGGTCAGTTGGTGATGATTGTGGGCGAGCCAGGATTGGGAAAATCCCGCCTGATCGAGGAATTCCACCCGCGGCTGCGCGAGGTGCCGCACACTTGGGTCGAATGGAGTTGCTCGCAGCTTCTGCAGAACACGCCGCTGCACCCGATCGCCGATTGGGGTCGGCAGCGCTTCGGCGGCGCCGACATACCCGCCGAGCGGCGTCTCGCGGACCTGGAGAATACGCTTGCGCTGGTCAAACTCGACCCGGCGGAGAATGTCACCTTGCTCGCGCCATTATTGGACATCCCCTTGTCGCAGGACGGTACGCCGACTTTGGAGCCGGAAGAATTGCGGCGCCGACAGCTGACAGCGCTCACCAATTGGATCATGGCCGGCGCGCGAACTCAGCCGGTGGTGCTGGCACTTGAAGATGTGCACTGGGCTGATCCGACCACGCTCGAACTGTTGCGCGGCATCGCCGAACGCGGTGCGCTGGCGCCCTTGCTCGTTCTCATCACCGCCCGGCCGGAGTTCCGGCCGCCATGGGGCATGCGCTCACATCACAGCACAATCTCCCTGGCTCCGCTCGATCGCTCGCAGGTGCGCCAGATGGTCGGCGAGCTTGCCTCTCGCTATGCGCTGTCAAGGGAAGTGGTTGACGGCGTGACCGATCGCACCGGCGGCGTGCCGCTGTTTGTCGAGGAGGTGACACGGCTCTTGCTGGAGAGCGGCGGGCGGGGCATCCAGGCGATTCCGCCGACCCTGCAGCAATCGTTGACGGCGCGGCTCGACCGGCTTGGCCCGGCGCGCGAGGTCGCCCAGATCGGTGCCGTTATCGGGCGCGACTTTTCCTACACACTCCTTCGCGCCGTGACCGCTATGGAGGACAGGCCGCTACAGATTGCGCTGGAACGGCTCGCCGAGGCGGACATTCTGCTGGTACAGGGCCTACCGCCCGATGCCGATTATCGCTTCAAGCACGTGCTGATCCAGGATGCAGCTTATGAGAATTTGCTTAAGAGCCGGCGCCAGGTTTTGCACCGCCGCGTCGGCGAAGTGTTACGCGATGATTTTGCCGCCACCGCTACGGTCGAGCCGGAACTGTTGGCGCATCACTTCACAGCGGCCGGGCGCAGTGATGCCGCGGTCGAGTATTGGCAACGGGCGGGGGATTTGGCGATGGTGCGCTCGGGCCACGCCGAGGCTATTCATCACTTTTCCGTTGCGCTGGACCTCTTGAGCAAGCTCGGTGAAAAGCCCGATCGTGCAGCGAAAGAGTTGGAGTTATGCGTCAAGCTCGGGCCGGCCCTTATGATGGTGAAGGGCCCAGGGTCATCGGAGGTCGAAGCAATCTATAGCCGCGCCGTCGCTCTCGAGGCGGGTGAAGAAAATTCAGCGCGGTTCAAGGCATTGTGGGGCCTCTACTATCATTCGATGAGCTCCGGACGCTTGCGTGCGGCGACCGCTCATGCCGACGAGCTTCTCGGGCTCGCGCAGCGCTTGGGCGCTGATGATCTCGTCCTAGAGGGGCATCACGCGAAGTGGGCGACGTCGCTTTGGTGCGGCAACTTGCCCGCTGCAGGCGATCATTCTCAAAAAGGCATTTCACAATACGACTGCACCCGGCATCATGCTCTCGCGTTCGCGTTCAGTGGTCATGATCCTGGCGTGTGCGCTCACGCGGCCGGCGCGATCAACCTGGCGCTGTTAGGCTTCCCTCAAAAAGCAATGAAACTCAGTGCCGAGGCCGTCACGTTGGCTCGGAGCTTGTCCCATCCGTACAGCCTCGCCCTGGCAATGTGGTTCTGTGCGATCGTCCTTCAGATCGGCCGCCAGAGACAATCCTGCCGTGATCTTGCAACTGAGCTGATCGAACTGTCGCGAGAGCACGACTTTCCCATGATGCACGGCGCTGGGATCTTCTTCTTGGGGTGGGCGACCGCGGATGGCGGCGAACTGGAGCACGGAATCGCTTCGATGGAACAGGGTCTCGCGCTCTTTTCGGCTGTCCGCCAAGTCACCAGACCTTACATGCTGGCCGTTTTGGCAAGCGCTAAATCAGATCTCGGTAGGCCGGACGAAGGGCTCGAATTGTTGAAGGATGCGCTCGCCTTGACAGCGGTGAGCGGTGAAGTTTGGTGCCAGGCCGAAATGCACAGCCTTAGGGGGCGGCTGCTTGCGGCGCGCGGGCAAACCGACGAGAGCGAAGCCTGTTTTCGATGCGCAATCGAAGTCAGCCGCGGACAGAGTGCGAAGACGCTGGAGCTGCGTGCTGCCACAAGCCTCGCGCGGCTCTGGAGCGACCGAGGCAGGAACGCCGAAGCCCGCGATCTCCTCGCCCCGATCTACGGCTGGTTCACCGAGGGTTTCGGCACGCCCGACTTGCAGGACGCCAAAATGTTACTCGACGCGCTGGCGCCATGAGGGCACCGATCTCGCGAGGTCTGTAAGGAACGTCCGCAGTTGATGCTGTGGACGGCTCCTCCACCGGCACGAGAGTGCCAAGGAGTGGGCGCCGTTTTAAGGCTCCCACGATTCGGAGGAGCAGCCTATGCAGTCAATTTCGGCGATCGGTCTTGATATTGCGAAGTCAGTCTTCCAAGTGCACGGCGTTGATGCATTGGGTCAAGTGGTCGTACGCCGTCAGTTGAAGCGCCGGAATGTCCTGGCATTTTTCCAGAAGCTGCCGCCTGCCTGGTGGGGATCGAAGCTTGCGCATCATCGCACCATTGGTCCCGTGAGCTGCAGGCGTTGGGACATACGGTACGGTTGATGCCTCCGGCCTATGTGAAGCCCTACGTCAAGCGGCAGATGACGCCACGGACGCGGAGGCGATCTGCGAGGCGGTGGCGAGGCCCAACATGCGGTTCGTGCCGACCAAGACAGTTGAGCAGCAGAGCTGTTTGATGCTTCACCGGGCGCGTCATCTCTTCATCCGCCAGCAGACTGCGGTCATCAACTCAATCCGCGCCTATCTTGCCGAGTTCGGGATTGTCGCCCCTGTTGGGCGTCGTGGTGTCGAGCAACTGCTGGAAGTCGTCGCCGATAAAGCGAAGACCGGGTCCCGGAGGTTGCCCGGATGTGCCTTGCTGCTCTTGGCGGTCAATTGCGCGCCCTAAAGGCCCAGATCCTTGAGTTCGACCGACGCATCATAGCCTGGCATCGATCAAACGCGACGAGCAAGCGACTGGACGCGATCCCCGGCGTCGGTCCGGCACTGGCGACAGCGCTGGTCGCCAGCATTGCCGATCCCAAAGCCTTCCGATCCGGGCGAGACTTCTCGGCCTGGGTTGGTCTCGTTCCAAAGCAGAGCTCGAGCGGGGGCAAAGACAAACTAGGCAGCATCAGCAAGCAGGGCGATCGCTACTTGCGCAGCTTGTTCACGGCTGGTGCGCTCGCCGTAATCCGCTACGCCAAGATCCATGGGACCGATCATCGGCCCTGGCTCACGCGATTGTTGGCCCGGCGGCCCACCAAGGTCGCCGCTATCGCGCTTGCCAACAAGCTCCCCAGGATGGCCTGGGCGATGATGGCCAGGGACGAACGCTACCAGGAACCGGCCGCGCTGGCGGCCTAAACGAGATCGCGTCGGGCATATCCGGCGTGACGTAACGGTTGGGAGGACGGACAGCACGTAATGCAGTGCCGGTCGACCCGGCGATCAGGATAACCCACATGGGCCATGGCATCTCGAATGCGTGCTTTTGACCGGGACCTGATCCGCGGAGGGCATTATGGCCAGCGGTCACGTGTACCGCGCGAAAAGGCCGAACACATGGCTGCTCCGACCAACCCTGCAGCGTGAAGATTCTTCTTGCCAACCCGGAGCCGTCCACACATGGCCCGTGGCCGACCCCCGCCGCGTGCGCCGCAATGTCCGCTTCGAACGGAGAGCTGACCAAGGGCATGCTGCCTGTCGAGGGCAGCCTTTGACCATCTGGGACATTCATCCGATCTTTTTCGGACGCTTGAAATTAGCTAGAATTGAGTGAGCTGCCCTCGAAGCGAGATCGCCGAAATCTCGCAGGGGAACGGGCGGCCATATGCCGCCGGCAGGCATTTTACTCCCATCTGGCGCAATCTTTTTAGCTGGCGCCGCAACGATCACATCGACAGGGCGAGCTTACCTTGCGTGCGATCACGGATGAGCTAAGGGAGAAACTGCAATGAACAGGCGCAATATTCTTGACATCGCGGCAATCACCACACTGGCTTTCGTCCTCCCGACCAGCAGCGTTATGAGCCAGAAAGGATCAATGAAGGAGCAACTGGCGGGAACTTGGACACTCGTCTCCGCTACGACCAAGCTCCCGGACGGCAGTCCGGCGTGGGGCACGAATCCGAAAGGGCTGCTGATCTTGACCGAAAATGGATACTTCTCGTCGCAGATCGTTCGCTCCGATCTTCCAAAATTCAAGTCCGAAAACCGCGCGCAGGGTACACCAGAGGAAAACAAGGCCGTGGTAGAGGGAAGCAGTTCCACCTTCGGTACCTATACGGTCGATGAGACGAAAAAGACCTACACGTTGAAATTTGAAGGAAGTTCATTCCCAAATCGGGTGGGGACCGAACAGACGCGGGCATTCACAATCGCTGGCGACGAATTAAAGATCGCCAACCCATCAACATCGGTCGGCGGCTCTTCAGAGCTTGTCTACAAACGCGCCAGGTAGGTCCAAAGCTCGCACACGTAGCACCATAGTAGCTTGTATGTCGTGGCGCCTGCTCTTGGTCCCTTTGAGACATGCCCGCCTATCGAGAAGGTCCGTTCACCCGGGTAGACCGGAAGTCGCCGTGATCCGGTAAGGCCGACGCCAATGACCCTGAACGGACCCGCTCGATTAGACTTGCCCCGCCGCGCCACTAAACCTCAAGCCGCAACGGGTGTCGTCAACTCGACGGCACCATCGGCACGCAGAGCAATTCGACCCCCAGTGGCCCCTTTCGATTTGAGAATGCAAAGATGAGGAGGACAACATGCCGAACGGCTACTGGATCGGGCGCATCGATGTGATCAAACCCGAATACACCAAAGCCTACGGCCCCGCCCTCACAGCGGTGCTCCGCAAATACGACGCGAAATTCCGGGTGCGCGGCGGCACCTTCGAGGCGGTGGAGGGCGAGGCGCGCGAGCGCAACATCGTGATCGAGTTCAAGGACTACGAAACCGCGCTCGCCTGCTACCGCTCACCGGAATACACCAAGGCGAGGGCACTGCGCGCGGGCGCCGTGGACATCGATATCATCGTAATCGAAGGCTACGACGGCCCGCAGCCAACGGATTGAGCCCCGCTTTGGCGGCGCGCACCACGCAGCCTGATATTTTGCCTCGTAGGTCGTTCGCACCGCCGAAGGTCTCATTCTGGCCCGAAGCTGCTGGCGGCCGATGGGCAGAGCCTGTCCGCTCTGCCCAGGTGATTCAGACATCAACTTGTTCGGCAATCGCGAGCGCGTCGTCCACCTCGATGCCGAGATAGCGTACTGTGCTTTCGATCTTGGTGTGGCCGAGCAAGAGCTGCACGGCTCGTAGATTCCCTGTGCGCCGGTAGATCAGCGTTACCTTGGTGCGGCGCAGAGAGTGGATACCATACACCCTCGGATCAAGCCCGGAACAAATACTCACCTGGCCTCTTGCCGGCTTCCTTCAAGTCGTCAACGCCTTGCCGGGTTTGATCCGTCAACTCGAACTTGACCGGCCTCCGGTCTTCTTCTGCCGGACGGTCGCACGATCGACCGCATAGCCATTCGGAGCGACATCTTCGACCCTCAAGGCGACGACGTCGCAACCACGCAACTTGCTGTCGATGGC
Source organism: Bradyrhizobium sp. CB2312 (assembly GCF_029714425.1). Taxonomy (NCBI): domain Bacteria; kingdom Pseudomonadati; phylum Pseudomonadota; class Alphaproteobacteria; order Hyphomicrobiales; family Nitrobacteraceae; genus Bradyrhizobium; species Bradyrhizobium sp. CB2312. The sequence continues at coordinate 2,674,461 of NZ_CP121668.1, forward strand.
AAGGTTGAAGGGGCAAGGTCGCGGGCCCGTCTTTCGATCAGGAGCCGGGTTCGGATCAACCAGACTTGGTTTGGCCGCAGCAGAGGTTTGGCTCCGATCAGCTTTCCCTTGTTCCAGGGTGTCCGACGAGCTTTGGTGGAGAGGCTGTTTTCGTCAGGCATGATCGTACTCCTCGGTTCGTGAGGGTACCGAGCATCCGTGTTGATGCGCAGATCGTGTCTGCTTTCAGAGGCTTGCGGCCATACGGGTGCCGCCGGGCCGACTTAGGTGCGCAGCGAGTGCCCAAACCGGTCATTCTTCTAGACAGGCTGCCTCGCCTGGGGGATCATGTAGTGCTGCGCGAACCGGGGCGCCGCCATGGACGTCGGAGGTTGGCTGCGGAGGCTTGGCCTCGAACATTATGAGGCAGCCTTCCGCGAGAACAAGATCGACGACACGGTCCTGCCGAGTTTGACGGCGGAGGACTTGAAGGATCTTGGTGTCGAATTTGTCGGGGATCGCCGCAAGCTGCTCGACGCCATCGCTGCCTTGCGCGCTGGAGCGAGCGCACCAAAGCCACTCTCCGACGCTTCCCCAGCAACCGACAAAGCCGCCAAGGACACCGCCGAGCGCCGCCAGGTCACCGTGATGTTTTCAGACCTTGTCAGTTCGACGGCGCTCTCGGCCCGTCTGGACCCGGAAGACCTGCGCGAGGTCATTTCGGCCTATCAGAGGAGCGTCGCCAAGACCGTGCGCCGTTTCGGGGGCTTCGTCGCCAGATACATGGGCGACGGCGTGCTAGTTTACTTCGGCTATCCGGCAGCGCATGAGGATGACGCCGAGCGTGCAGTTCGGGCTGGCCTGGCGCTGATCGATGCGGTCGCCACGCTTCCGGCTCCTGAGCCCCTACAAGTGCGGATAGCGGCTGCCACCGGGATGGTGGTCGTCGGGGATCTTGTGGGGTCCGGCGAAGCGCCGGAGCATGATATTGTCGGCGAGACACCGAATCTCGCGTCACGCCTTCAAGGCGTCGCCGAGCCGAACACAGTCGTCATTGCCGAGGCCACACGCAATCTGCTCGGCAATCTCTTCGAGCTGCGGGACCTTGGACCAAAGGAGCTCAAGGGGATCGCCGGTCCGGTGCGAGCGTTCGCGCCGCTGCGGGCAAGTTCGGTCGAGAGCCGCTTCGAGGCAATGCACGCCGGCGGCCTCACTGCGCTCGTCGGACGAGAAGAAGAGCTTGAACTGCTGTTGCGCCGCTGGGCGAGAGCCAGGGCCGGCGCCGATCCTATGGGGACTCCACGCGCATGTTACAACGACGGGACGGGTTGCTGAGTCTCTTGGCTGGGCCGCGCAAACACTGGATGCGGCCGAGGTGTACCACGATGGGGATCTCCTGATCGTCGGGCATGCCGACGCCGCGGTGTCCAATTTTTATCTCGGCGAGCTAATGAAGACCAGAGAGCACGCTGGAAAGGTGCTGGCGCTCTACACCGAAGAGCGGCACGGGCCTCTGGTTGGTCTCCTTAATCAGGACCTGAAAATGTTCGCTTTATTCTGGATGGCGCTTTCGACCTGGATGCGCGGCTATCCCGAGCAAGCCGTAAAGATCAACGACGCCCAGGAGTTCCATGCGCGCCGGGTCGGGCATCCTTTCAACCTGAGCTCGTGTCTGACGTATGGCGCATTGGTTTTCGAGCACGTCGGCGAGCCTGAGGAGCTGTTCAAGCGCGTCGAAGAAGGCGAGCGAGTGGCCCGCGAAAACAGCCTTCCGTTTGTGACAGAGGTATTGGTACGTTGCCAATTTGGAGTTGCACTGATCCGCAAGGGCGAATTCACCGCAGGGGTAGCCTCGCTGAAGGCGGGCGTGGCCATCTGGGAGAATGGAGGTGGAAGGCTCGGCAACCCCCACCTGAAATCGGTTCTCGGCGAGGGAATCGCGCAACTAGGCGATCTCGATGGTGCGCTCGATCTGATCGGCGAAATCATCGTCCAGATTGAGCGGCCGGGCTGGGAAGAACGGCACTACTATGCTGAAACCCTCAGGATCAAAGGCTGGGTGCTCTCGCTCAAAGGTGACTTGGAAGGTGCGGAGCGCAATTACCTCGCCTCGCTCGACCGGGCGCGCCAGCAACAGGCGAAGTCCTGGGAGCTGCGCACTGCGACAAGCTATGCGCGGCTCATGTGTCAACGCCGACATAAATCTGACCCACCTTCGCGGAGTCGCCGAAGTAATTCTGACCCACCCCGGCGCTATATTGTGCTGGCCAGCTGCGGAGGGGAGCCCGTAGCGGCTGGCCAGCACAATGTCCTATTTTTCTCCGGTAACCCTCCTGGCGGCCTGACCGGCTTTGCGTTTGTCGCGCAGGCGATAGCTTTCACCGCTGACCTGGACGATGTGGGCATGATGCAGCAGGCGGTCGAGCATGGCGGCCGTCAGCGTCTGATCGTCAGCGAAGGCGCCAGCCCACTGCGTGAACGGGAGGTTGCTGGTGAGCACGATCGAGCCACGCTCGTAACGTTTTGCCACCACGTTGAAGAACAGATTGGCTTCCTCACGTCCGAACGGCAGGTACCCGATCTCGTCGATGACGATCAGCTTTGGCGCCATCACCGCTCGATTGAAGTATTCTTTCAGGCGGCCTTGGGCTCGCGCCGCGGCCAACTGCAGCATGAGATCGGCGGCGGTGATGAAGCGGACCTTGTGACCGGCCATAACCGCCCGGTATGCCAATGCGAGAGCGATGTGCGTTTTTCCAACGCCGCTCGGACCTAGCAGAACGACGTTCTCGGCACGCTCCACGAACGCCAGATGCGCCAGTTCGAGGATCTGCGCCTTGGGTGCACCGCTGCCGGCATTCCAATCAAATTGCTCCAGCGTCTTGACCGCCGACATCGTGGCCAGCTTCAGCAAGGTCGCGCGCTTCCGCTGTTCGCGCGCTGCCAGCTCTCGGTTCAGCAATTTCTCAAGGAAGTCGGCGAAGCTGACCTCGTCCTGCGCCGCCTGTTGAGCCAGGCCTGGCCATTCGGTCGCCAGGCAGGCCATTTTCAGTTGTTCGCACAAGCTGGCGATCCGCTCCTGCTGCTGGATCATGACTGCACCTCCAAAAGCGCGTCATATACCGACAGCGGATGCTGTAAGCTTTCGACTGGAACTGGTACCTGCAGCGGCATCCCCGCAGTCGCCTTCAGCGCCGGTGCCGGTAGCATCACCGCACGCTCTTCCGCCAGACGACGTGCCGGAATCGCCTTAGTCGTGGCATGCACGCGAGCGCGCAGCAACACTGTCGCTGGTATCCATCGCGGCCGCGCCTGGCCGACGCGCTCAAGTAGATAGTCCTTGTACCCGTCCAGTTTGGTCGACCGCGGGGCGCGTGGCCCGTATCGACCTGCCTTCTGGTCCCGCAGGTATCGCCTCACTGTATTCCGCGAACAGCCTAACTGTCGCGCTATCTCTCGCACTCCAGACCCCCGACGGGCCAAAACTCGTATCTCCACTGCTTGCTCCTGGCTCAACATCGACGGCTCGCGCAAAACCGTCATTATTTCCCAGGTGGGTCAGTTTTACTTCGGCGCAGTGGATCACTTTTGCATCGGCGCTAACACTCATGTGCGACCAAGGGCGGATCAGGGAAGCCTATGACCTGCTCGAGCCCATCTATGGCTGGTTCACCGAGGGCTTTGACACGTTGGAATTGAAGCAGGCTAAGGCGTTACTCGACGAGCTGACGTAGTGAGGGTGGGAAGGGCCCGCACTTCCGCTTCTGTGAAGGGTTTCGGATGCCGTCTTCCAGATCAGCACGTGCTCGATCATCGCATCATTGCCAGCTACGGGCTAATTGCCTCGTTCGTCACGATGAACGGTCGCCTGTTGCTTCGCCGTGTCGCCAGCCGCTGCGTTCTACCGCGCGAGCGGTTTAGTCCTTTGACCCATTGCGGACCATAGCCGCGCGCGGCGGACTACGAAGGACCCACTCAACAATCATTGTCGCCGGTTCCTGTACATTGCACCCAGTGTACCGGCTACCGACCCAAGGCACAGCGGCGCACCAAAGCCGATCATTGCCCAGAATGCGAGTAACAGGAGGTGAGCTGCCAATCCTTCTCCTATGAGGTCACCTCGTAACCAAAGAGGTGCCGCTGCGGTTACGAGCAACAGAGACCCGGCAACGGCGACTTTCATCCAAGATGTTGAGCGTGGATCACGCCGGGCGAAGTGAAATGACCCCCATGCGGCCGTGGAGGCAAGAACCGCCCATACGATGCCAAGTGAAAGCATAGAGAGCCAACATTCCTCTAATCGGCTTCCAACGATAGAGAAGATTGATGCACAAATCTTCGTCCATCAGATTAAAAATTCGAGCAAAATCCGTCGATCACTCTCAAGTCGGAGGTCGGCTCCTGTGAAGGGTTTCGGATGCCGGCCCCATGATGGTGGCGCGGCGCGCACGGGGCCGGCGCCCGAAAGCCTCCAAAGGAGGAAACCGCGCTGGGGGGACGTAGGACGATGCCGCGTGATCGAGCTAAATCGCGTCAAACAACCTTCGGACGATCAGGAAGATCGTCTATGGGGATTTAATGTTTGGCGGCACCTGTACTTTCAATGGCTTGGCCGTAGTAAAAATACCACACTGCACAATCTAAACGTGAGCTCGCCGATATTCGAATTCCATGAGGCAAGCGGATCTCTAGCGACCTGAGAAGCACCGGAGCTATCTGAGCCGAAACCGTTTCGAGCTGCTCGTCAAGAGCATCGGCGCGTGAGACGCTGATCCTGCTGTGCGAGCGCGAGATCGCGCGCAAGGATCATCGCCGCGTCGAGATGGCGCTCAAACTCGCACACTTCCCGGCCGTGAAGGAGCTTGCGGGCTTCGACTTCGAGGCACAGCCGTCGATCGATCCGAAGCAGATCCGCGACCTGGCCGCGTCACGTTGGATCGCCAACGGCGAGAACGTGCTGCTGCTCGGCCCGCCGGGCGTCGGTAAGACGCACTTGTCGATCGCGCTCGGGCGAGAGGCGATCCTGGCCGGTTACACGGTGCAGTTCACCACGGCGACGACCCTGGTCGCTGGCATGGCCAAGGTGCACGGCGAGCGGCGCCTGGACGAGAAACTGCTCGCGCTGGCGAAGCCAAAGCTGCTGATCGTCGACGAACTCGGCTACCTGCCGCTGGAGCCCGACGCGGCGCATCTGTTCTTCCAGCTGGTCAGCCGCCGCTACGAAACCGGCGCCATGCTGATCACGTCGAACCGCAGCGTTTCCGAATGGGGCACCGTGTTCGCCGATCCGGTCGTCGCCACTGCGATCCTCGACCGGCTCTTGCACCACAGCCACGTGCTGACCATCCGCGGCGACAGCTATCGGCTCCGCGCCAAGCGAAAGAGCGGCCTCATCAAGGCGCCCGCCGCTGACGGCCCTCCGGTCGGCTCCGCCTCCCTCCGTCCCGTCAGCGGCGGAGCCAACCTTCAACTGCCATCATGAACCCGAGGGTGGGGGCAGTTCTTCATGACGCAAAGGGGGCACTTCCGGATGGCGTTTGACACGCGTCGGACCTGTCTCGTTCCGATGTGCGCGAGCAGCCGTGCAGACCCATGGGTCGGAACGGCCCCAAGCCCATCTCTGGGGCTGGAGGGGGACGAGCCGGGGCCGCCAGCGCACGCTAACGCAACGCATGCGCTGGAGTAATCTCAGCCTGAGATTACTGTTCGTATGTATAAAATGACGAATATCGCAGATTAAATTCAAAGGGAGCGAGAAGACGGCTCCGGGTAGCCCCGGGGTGGGACCCGGAGCCGTCCTGCCAACCCTTCAGGCCAGCCCGCGTGAAGGGCTAACGGGCAGGGAAATTTTCAATGCCCTGCGTCGTTCCTACTACCTTTGGAGGGGCCTTTGCCTCCGTGCTGGAGGGACCGCAATTCAGGGTCTTGATTTTTCCGGCATCATTAAAAGCCAAGACCGCCTTCACGACCTTTTTCGCGGTGACGTAGGAGATCAGTGCCCCGCCGGGCGAGGGCTGAAGATCGTCCAGCTCGGCAGCGGGGTATTCTTTAGACGGGCAGCCCAGTAGCTTCGCAGGGCCTCCCTGCCGGTGATAGCTAATCCGTCACAATCGCAGAACACCACAGCATCTTCGGCGTACATGTCGACTATCGCTTCAATGTCGCCCGCACGGTAGGCATCAAACCAATCGACGGCAGCGGCCATTGGGTCGAAAGACATGACAAGCACCTCCATGTCCGCGATTTGGCGAGGCACCCAGCTAAGTCTTTGGCCAAATCGACCGTGAATGTTTGCTGTTCCCACTCGACCAAGCCCATATGCCGGTTGCCATAGGGCTATACCCATCCACTAGCCTTTTGCCGGACCGTCGAGGCGAAGGTAGCAAGCTAGCTTGTCGGAGGTGTCAGCAGCCGGACATAGGTGCCGCTCTCGTGCAGCTCCATCCATCCCTGCTCGATGGCAGAGGCGAGCCTCGCACCGAATTCCGGCCCCGTCGCCTTGAGAGTGAAGAGAAACGGCGCATTGATCTTCTCGATATGGATGCGCCCGTCTTGAACCGGCGCGATGCAACCAGCCAACTCGATCAGCTTGCGCGCGGCAGCCTCCGGCTTGCCGTAGGGCCGCTCCTCGACGTTTCTGGTCATGCACCGCACGCCGCTTGGACATCGCTGCCACTTTCAAACGGGCGGCGCCGAGTGCGTCAAGATCAGAGCGAAACCACACAGTCAGCCCTCTGCCCACAAAAGAACGCAAGTGAGGCTTGGAACGTGGATAAAACCAAGGGTTGCCGGTTCTTTCCAAAGATCGTGGAGTACCAGTGATGGATGCTTTGGATCAAGTTGGCATCAATTCGGGGGAAGCCCCTCATCAGGAAAAAAAGCAGAGGTAGACCTCGTCGTGGAGGCCACTTTCGGCACTGCCGTGCTGGCTGCGATGGCGGGCTGGCTTTACGTTTTATACCGGGGCGTCACCCTCGCAATAAGTTTGGTGGTTTGACCGGAGGGAAAGACTGCCTGTCAGATGACGGAAATCGCGCGAGGCTCATAGAACGGACCCCGGCCAAATGGGGCATGACCGGGGCCGCATTGCAAGAGCTACTCCAGTTCAGCAGCTCCGCCGGGTTCTTGGGCAAGGACCCGACATCACGATAAATTTTCGGATTGCCAGACGTTCCCTCAAGCTCGGGAGTAGCGGCCCGGTCGTTTGGGGTGATCCATGGGCTCAAACGCCTTTGCCAGCTCTTCGGGTCCGATCGCCTTGAAGGTGAGCCACGCGGTCTTGAAGCGCTCCTTGGCTTCCCGGAGGGTGGGCCTGGAATGGGCACGGTGACGGTCCAGAGCCAGATTGGTGCCCATCCCAGCCCGCTTACCTGGAGCGTGTACAGGAATGGACAGTTGATCTTCTCGATGGGAATGCGCCCGTCGGTCACCCTTGAGCTAGATCAACCTTTTGGCCAGCAAGAACGCGAACCTTGCGGCTCGAAGGTTCAGGATTGCAACGCAGCGCCCATCGCGGTGGGCGTCGCGGTGCAATTGCGCACCATTGATGGAGGGAATGAAAATGAAACGTCCGGTTCTATTGGCGTTGTGCATCCCCTTTATGTTCTCGGCTTCGGCGTATGCCTCTGACTTCAAGCAGGAAGCCAGTCAGATCGCAAAGTCCTACGAGGCTTGCTACACCAAGCAGGACCCGGCATGCGTCGCCGCGCTGTACACCAAGGATGGGGTTTTTATTAACGCGACAGGAATGCAAGACGTGGCGACCGCTTATGCGGGTACTTTCAAGGCGGGTTTCAACAAGCTCGATGCCACGGTCGATGAGGTGTGGCAGGTTGATAATGACACCCCGGCCGCAATGGGCAAATTCCACATCACCGGCAAGAACGACAAGGGCGACGCGCTGGATGCATCGGGTACTTGGAGCGCCGTCTACGTCAAGTCAGACGACAAATGGAAGATCCGAATGCTGACAGCATCGCCAGCTCCACCCAAGAAAGACTGATTATTAAAGCGGAGCACCCGTCTGCCCGACACGAAGGAGGCTGCCACGGTTGCGACACCAAGTCGGCCTCTTGCGCGGCACGGCGCGGCTTCACTTCAATCGCACACGACGTCGAACACGAAGTCGGCCCGATGCACCGGCTTCCAGTCCCCGTGGTGGGCGCGTCAAGATCGGGAGTAGCGACCCGGCCGGTTGGCGTGATCCATGGCCTCGAACGCCTTCGTTAGCTCTTCGGGGCGGACCTTCGCCTTGGAGGAGAGCCAGGCCGCCTTAAAGCGCTCTGGCGCCAATCGTCTGGAACACCCACCGCGGCAGCACGCCGAGGGTGCACCTGCTGCTGGAGAACTGCATTAATCAAAGTGAATCGACTCCACCTGGCCATGGCCACAGCCGTGGAGCGGCGCTGGTTCAAGCTGGCGAACCTTCGTGGTAGCGTATGTCGTGTCGCGCTTTGCCCCCATTGGCGCGGCGCACGCCGCGGGCGCTGTTCCAGACCAACGCGTGCGGCTTTCTTTTGGGCACTTTAGGCCCGTCTGTGCATTTGGGGCTCATGCAAGATGACGCCGACAGATACCTTCGCCAAGCGCAGAACTGCTTTGAAGAAGCTCAGAAGGCGACGCGCCTAGCCGACAAGGAGGCGTGGCTGAGGCTGGCGGAGGAATGGTTGGCCATGGCCGAGAAGGCTCAAGGGTCGCGCACTTACGAGAACTAGGCAGGAATCTCTAGGATCCGTTAGCCTATGTGATTTCAGCTTTGTACACTTTTGCACATAATGAGCGGCTTACCGGGAATGGTGGTGAGTCGTGGAAGACCAAAGCAGTGTTGCTCGACCTATGCGGCCTTCCTGCCCGGCTTGCTCCGCAACCCCGCGCCTGACGGCCTCTATGCTCGATCCCAAGAAAGGGGGGACTGTTCGGGTTTATAAATGCCCGTGCGGCAGGATCGTCTGGGCCGACTCGGAACCGGCCGGCTGAACCTGAGTTCCTCTCCTAGGTTAGCACCTGTGAGAGGCACACCGATGTTGCCAATTGAGCGGGAATGGCGCGATTACATCAAAGTCCACATCGAAAGACACCGTGCAAAGGAAGAGATGACGCATGAAATGCTGCGTCGGTCCTGGGAGGCGCTTGCGCGCTCCGAGGAATTGCTGAGACTGCCGGTGCCGGTCGTCTGGCACCCAGAGCCGCCTAAGGAGCAGGACGGTTCAGTCGGGGATTCGTTCAGATTGCAAGCCATGCTTGCCTAGTTCGTTCTCGGAACTGTTTGTACGTCGCTCTGTTAGGAGTGTCATCGACAACGGCTCCAAGAGGCTCGCGATGACCCTGCACCGCCGTCGAGTGAAGCAGACCCGCTCCCTTGAAGAACGGATGGCTGAGCAAGCTGCTCGGCTCAAAGAACAGGCCAGCCAGTTGCCCGCCGGGCCCGAGCGGGAAGCTCTTCTCAAAAGAGCCAGCATTGCGGAAACAGGCGCGCACATTAGCGATTGGCTGAAATCGCCCGGCCTTCAGCCTCCGGAATAGCTCAGCTCTAGAAACGTACGCCCGGTTTGTTACTTATACGGGGTGCAACGGGTTTATTTGGTTCGGGTCACAACCGACAGCGGAAAATGCCAGCTCTGGCTAGCGGCGACGCAGCGAGGCGCCGCTGTGGATTGAGTGCTCGACGCCATTCCCGAAGGCTGGGCAGCGAGCCTCGTTGAACGGGAGTTGGATGCGGACCTGACGGCTTCATTGAACATGCAGCCGGGCGAAGTCCGGCGACATCTCGTGTCCTAATTCCCCTGCGCCGGTACGAACGGTCCCGGGGCATCTCCGGGGCTGGACCGAGACGCACCGAGACCGCCCGACGCACCATACTCAACGCGGCACGCCCGGTTGATAGCGTCTCGCCCGGGATTTCACTCCCGGAATCTCAAATGATAGAGCGTTCTAAATTTAATCTGCGGGTGTCCTAATTAGAGCAGCACGCTTCAGAGAGGCCGCGCTCAGTCCTTGTTGACAGCCTGACGTAAGTTCCGCTCTCGTGCAGCTCGAGCAGCCGTGTTCGACGGCGTACCTGATGCTGGCTCCGAACTCTGGGCCGCTGCCCTTCAGAGTGAAGAGAAACGGCGCGTTGATCTTCTCGATATGAATCCGGCCATCCTGGACGGGCGCGACGCTAGCAGCGAGCTCGAGGAGCTTGCCGCGCGGCGACAGAGTAGGTCAGCCTGTTGGCCTTCTCCAATACTCGACGATCCATGGCGTGGCGTCGTCTCTCGCGATCTGCCGCCCGATTACCCTCGCAAGCTCTAACCATTGTTCGTGATGGCCTCGATGATCGATGCTACGCGAGTCGCTCGGCGGTGCGCTGCTGCAGATGCCGACTATGGGGTCGCCCTTGCGTTTCAGCATCGGCCTGTCCTGCTCGAAGCACGCTGGGTGCCACTTGCCATGGACAGAATCTCCCTTCTGGTAGGAGATGGTAATGCTGATCACATCCCCGTCTTGTACTTGACAGTGGGCACAGGTGAATATCGGAACGTCTCTCATGCTCTCACTCCGCCGAAGCCTCAACTTCTCCGACATGGCGGGACACCAGCGAAATCTCGCTCGCGGAACGTGGCCCCGACGCCGGGACAGGGGGCTGGTTAAGCGTCGGGGCCAGCGCTCCCCTCCGTGGTACATGTGCTATTGGAGGTAGAACATCCTGGGCGGCAAGCTCACTGATGGTGCAGATATCGCGCTCTCCTGGGCAAGTGCAGTTTGTGCCAAGCGATGTGCCGCACACGGAAAGCCCTGTGCAATGGTGAATTCACCGGAACTGGCGAAAATCGTCGCGGACTTGGCCATAGTTGCTGAAGCCCGTTGAGGTCGGAAAAATGGCGCGCTGGAAGCAGGGTCCGACTGCAGAGAAAATCGAAAAGCTTACTCTGAACATTGCTTGCATCTCATATAGCGCTCGAGCTCGTGGATAGGTGTGGTCTTCGGGCGCGCGGAACGCTCTTGCACTGAGCCGCCGCCTGCATGCGGTACCTCCCAGTGGGGCATGCAGCCAATGGCTCCCAGCAACTGATCGTAGGGCTCGGGATTACCGCCCGCACGTTCAGTGAGATGCATGCGCCGTCTCGCGCCGATGATGCAGCACGATGAAAAGATTTACAGCAGCAGTCGAACTTAGGAACGAGGGCTCGGCTTCCACATTCCTCTCTGAACACAATAAGGAGCCTCAGCATGGCGCTGCAAATCGTGATGGATCACAGCGGCGATAGCCGGCACTTCTTCGACAACTCCAATGCGGAGGCATTGGCAGAGGCGGAGAGGCATTTTCTGCAATTTACTCTCAAAGGATATACGGCCGCGGTGCGGAAAGGTCCCGGGGAAATAACGAGGATCAGCGCGTTCGATCCGACGGCCGAAGAGACATTGTTCTTCCCGCGGCTCGTGGGCGGATGATCACCAAGTGAAGAGAAGGTTCGATCGCATGGGCCCGTTGACCTTTCGCAGCGCCGCGGTGGGTAGGCTTTATCAAGCGGCTAAGGCCGAGAAAACGATTCAGGCTCGTGCGCTGCGGCTGCTGCGTTCCTGGCTTTCGCCTGCGCAAAGGGCGGAGTTCGATAGCAGGGGGTACTTTGAAGTCGTAGGAGGCGATAGCGGGAAGCGTTACCGCATCCGGCGGGGGATATCCGGTAACGTCAAAGAGATCGATGAATACGGGCGGCTCGGAAAGGGCTGGTGTTTCGTCCCGCTGGGTGGCTTGGTCGAGGGCGACGTCATGCTCGCTCAAAAGATAGCTCTCGAGACGGACGAGGAGCGCGCTTTAGGCATTGCCAACACCTTCCCGGGACCGATCCGGTGGCGCCTACCCGGTAATCGTCCATCAGAGAGGAGAAGTTCGGGCGCACGTCTTTAGTTAGGGGCCCGTCGGGCCAATCAAGAAACCGCCCTATCCTCTGCGTGCGGATTCCGACGAAGTCGCCCGGGTGTACCGATATGAAGTCGCCCGGGGACTCCGAGACGATGTCGCCCACCTTTCCGATTTGATCTCGCCCGGGAGCGAGGCATTCTGGCCGATAGATTTTCTGGCATTGGGCGAGCCGGGCGGTCAACCCGGAATCGCGGCTTGAACTCTCCTGTTTCTGTTGCGGTTGCTGTGGGCATGTGGGCAACGCCTTGGCGTTGTCCAAGCGCAGCGGCATGTCCACGGGCGACGGGCTCAGGTCTTTCGGGCGGGTTGCCGGCTTCGGCGCAGGCTCTCACCGGTGAGGTCGAGCCGATGGGCATTGTGGACGAGGCGATCGAGCACGGCGTCGGCATAGGTGGGATCTCCAATGAGCAGATGCCACTGGTCCACGGGGAGCTGGCTGGTGACGATGGTGGAGCGATGACCGTAGCGATCTTCGAGGATTTCCAGGAGGTCGTGACGGGCGCCGGCATCGAGCGGCTCGAGCCCCCAATCATCGAGGATCAGCAGATCGACACGGCCAAGGCCGCGCAACAGGCGTGGATGGCGACCGTCGCCGCGGGCGAGCGCCAGATCGTCGAACAGGCGCGGGACGCGCTGATAGAGCACGGAGCGATTGTCGCGACAGGCCTTGTGGCCGAGCGCCGAGGCGAGCCAACTCTTGCCGACGCCGGCCGGGCCGCAGATCAGGAGATTGACGTGGTCGTCGATCCAGCGGCCCTCGACAAGCTTGGCGAACAGCGGACGGTCGAGACCGCGCGGGGTGCGGTAGTCGATGTCCTCGACGCACGCCTGCTGGCGCAGCTTGGCGTAGCGCAGGCGGGTGGCGAGCCGTTTGTCGTGCCGCAGCGAGGCTTCACGTTCGAGCAGCAGAGCAAGCCATTCGGCGTGACCGAGGCTTGCGGCCTCACCGGTGGCTTCGATGTCGGCGAAGGCCTTGGCCATGCCGTGGAGGCCGAGGGCGTTGAGGCGGTCGAGGGTCGGATGGGTGAGCAAGGGATGATCTCCTAATTGTAGTAGCGCGGTCCGCGGATGTTGGCATGCAGGATCGGCGCATCGTCCGCGGAGCGCTGGTGAGCAGGACGCCGATCGAGATTATTGGCGAGGATCGACTTGACCGAGCCATAGGTGCGCGCGCCGATGTCGATCGCCCGCGCAGCCGCGGCGTCCAGCCGTTCGCGCCCATAGGAGGCGGCGAGCCTGAGGATGCCGAGGCAGGCGCGGAAGCCTTGCTCGGGGTGCGAGCGCTCGTCGAGAATGAGGTCGCACAACGCGCTGGTCGCCGGCCCGATCGCGGCGGCGTCCTGGCGGATACGCGCGATGGTCCAGCCGGCGTAGCGCCGATGGCTGGAGGCCATGTGCTCCGGCACGGTGGTGTGTTTGTGATTGCCGCTCATGCGCTGATGCGCGGCGATCCGCTCGCCCTTGTGGAAGATCTCGACGGTGCGGGCCGTGAACCGCACCTCGACCTCGGCGCGGGCGAAGCGATGCGGAACGCTGTAGTAATGCTTCTCCACCTCGACGTGGTAATCGAGACTGACGCGGCGGATCCGCCACTCGGCGAGGACGTAGGGGGACACCGGCAATGGCTTGAGCGCCGGCCGGTCGACCTCCTCGAGCAACCGGCGGCGTGTCACGCCGAGCCGTCGGATCGGCCGTTCCTCGTTCAGCCTCGTGAGCAGTTCGCCGATCGCCGCATTGACCTCGGCCAGGCTGTAGAAGGTGCGATGACGCAGGCGACTGAGCAGCCAGCGCTCGACGATGAGGACGGCCTGCTCGACCTTGGCCTTGTCGCGCGGCTTGCGCGGCCGCGCCGGCAAGATGGCGGTGCCGTAATGCGCCGCCATCTCCGCATAGGTACGATTGATCTGCGGGTCGTACAGGCTCGCCTTGATGACCGCGACCTTGGTGTTGTCGGGCACCAGCAGCGCCGGTATGCCGCCGATCGCCGCGAAGGCGCCAACATGGGCGCTGATCCAGTCGGCGAGCCCCTGCGTCCACGTCGCCTGCGCGTAGGTGAAGCTCGATGCGCCGAGCACGGCGACGAAGATCTGCGCCGTTCTGCGCTCACCGGTCAGGCGGTCGACCACCACCGGCACGCCATCGCCGGCGTAGTCGACGAACAGCTTGTCGCCAGCCACATGGGCCTGGCGCATCGTCACCGACAGACGGCCCTCCCAGGCGCGGTAGAGCTCACAGAAGCGCGAGTACCGGTATCCGCCGGGCTCGGTGGCGATATATTCCTCCCACAGGATCGACAGCGTCACGTGCTTGCGTTTGAGCTCGCGGTGCACGGTCGCCCAGTCGGGCTCGGCGATGCGGCGGTGACCCTGACGGTTGCCATTGCCGGTCTTAGCGAACAGGCGAAGTTCCAGAACCGTGTCGGTGACGTCGTCTGGCAACGGCCAGCTCAAGCCCGCGGCCTCGAACCGCCGGAGCGCCAGCCGCACCGTCGAGGGTGCCGCGCCCACCCGTCGCGCAATCTCGCGGCTCGGCAGCCCGGCCGCCTTCATTCTGATCACATCGCGCACACGGCGCATCGCAAGCCTCTCCGTCGGCATCCAGGTCCCCTTCGCAAAGCCGAAAGGGTTGACCCTATGGGAGCCAGAAGAGGTCTCGTCACCCGGGCGACATCATCCCGGAATGGTGGGCGACATCATCTCGGAACGGGCGGGCGACTTCAAATCGGAATGGTGGGCGAGATCATCTCGGAATGGTGGGCGACATCGAGCGGAATCCGCACTCTGCGCATCGTCCGCCGACAGAAGCCACGGCCGCCTCGCGCAGCCTATTGCCGAGTGATCTTTGTTGCGCGCGCAAATGCCTGCAGTGCGACGGCGCGAAGCTCAGGCAGGCCGGTTTGTCCAGCCTGAGCAGCTTCTAAAAGCTGCTCCGCAATGATCTTACGGCTCTCATGATCGCCCCCGTGCGGAAGTTGTCGGCACATCTATTCTAGCACCACTTCCATATTAGACTTCACCCGGTCGGACAAAGACATCCAACTTGCTCCGGCTTCATTGTCGGGAAGTTCCAACATTATTGAACTCCGGCGCCCGGTCGTCAATGTCCGGCAGCCGCGGTCGCTTCAGCGGCGATAGCAGGCACCTCGTCCGAAGGTAACCTGTCCAGGGCCCTGCAGGCGGCGACTGTCTGCTCAAGACTCGTTTGCGGAGCCAACCAGGATCATGTATGCGCGCTCAGCCTGCTCCCTGGTCAAATTGGCCGCGACGTCTGTCCCGATCAATGCTGGGCCCCGACGCTCTCGATCGTAAACCATCCAACCAGTGCCTCCCATTCGAATGAGAAATCGGCCCGCCGGCTGCGCAATTTCGCTCATCGTGCCCCCCAATTTCCTGCGAACTGATGAGTAGGCCGCGCTCATGCCCGGCTTGCATTGATGTATGTGAATCGGATCAAAAAAATAGCCATCGAAATTGTGCTAAAACGAACAGAGCAGCCCTTCGAGCTGTGAGTAGGCTCGCCTCTGCTTGGTGCAACCGACACCAAGCCCCCTCCAGAAGGCCCCGGCCTACATCCTCACGTCGGCCGGGGCCAACTCGGAGCCAGTCTATTTGGATTTTTCGCGAAGCGCGCCTCCGTGATCGTGACCACCAATCTCGCCTTCGGCGAATGGCCGAGCGTGTTCGGCGACGCCAAAATGACCACAGCGCTGCTCGACCGATTGACCCATCACTGCGACATTGTCGAGACCGGCAACGATAGTTGGCGATTCAAGAGCCGAGACGACGATCACGCCACCCGCGCTCGTCTCGCCTCCGCTATCCCGGCCAGCTCCGACGAGACGAGCGCTACCAGCAAAGCTCGCCGCGCCAAGGGGTCAAAATTTGCAAGCCGATTGACACGGTGGTTGCGCCTCCCCGCAACCAAGTTGGCAAATAACCTCAGCAGTCTGAAGCACTTGCTGGGGTTATTTTTTGTCCGAAATCGAGCCCAACAACATCAACGGCTTAGCCGACAGGTTCAAATCAACCCCGCAACCACACTCATCGCTTCGTCGCGGCCGCAGACGAGTGCTCCGGCTGCGCTGAGCTTGGCCATCCGGATCCAGAAAACATAACGCGTGCCGGGCCAAGCACCGATTTTCTTGGCGGTCTTTAGGATTTCATTCATGAGGAAAGAGAACGAAGAAATTCCGATCACTGATACTTATGTCACTTCAATCGCGCGGATCAGGCCCTCAAGACGCTCGCTCGCCTGATCGGTCGTCAGATGGCACGCGAGCTGCTTTCATGCTTTCGGAAATGGACTTTGGTAAACGGTCCCAGCGCCAAGCTCGCGCTCGATTTCGAGCAGGCGATTGTAATTCGGGAGCCGCTCATTGCGGGACAGTGATCCAGCCTTGATCTGTCCACTGCCCATGGCAACCGCAAAGTCGGCAATGAACGTGTCCTCGGTCTCGCCTGATCGATGCGAGATCACGTAGCCGCAATCGGCAGGTGTCACTTCTCGCCACAGAACAGCGCCTGCACAGACACGGGAACGCAGGGCTGTCCCACCAACAATTATTGCCTCGGCTATGCGATCTCACGCGTCAGCCAGAGCGCAAGGAGTACAGCTGGAAGGAATTGGAAGCGGCCGGCGGGGACGTCTCAAAAGTCGAGTCCTTGACGGTTTGGAAGGTGCCGCCGTTCCTTCGCACCACGTGGAGCAGGAGCGGCGCAATCGCCCTGTTGGCTTCATCGACTGTTGCGAAGCGCGGCTCGTGGCTTTTTGCGGGAGTCAGACAAATTGGCTCCGGAAGCCCGCTGATCCTCCTGAAACTTGAGCGTCGCTTGAACATGTTCGGCGAGCTTCAACGCGCTATCGGCGTTCGCAGCAAGGCGAGACAGGAGCTGGGACAACACTTTGAACTCCTCGCGTGTCAACACCCCAAACAACGCGTCGTTGACCGGGCGTTGCAAGGCGGCGAGGCTGATCAATTGATCCACTCCGTGTTGGGTGAGGGCGAGCTGTACCCGCCGTCCATCGCCCGGATGGGGGCTCTTCTCGAGCAGGCCGTCGGAAACCAGCTTGTTGATCTCGTTGGTAACGAAGGCGCCGCTTAGATACAGCCTTTCGGCGACCTGGTTGACCCCCATCGGTTCCTCCGCCGTCGAATTCTTGATCGCGATGAGGATCAGGTACTGGGTAGGCGATAGGCCAGCAAAGCTCGCGAACGTTTCACGGGCGGATTCCAGGCTGCGTCCGAACGCGAAATAGTCGTAGAGGAGACCGCGAAACGTGCGGTCCCCATTTTTGTCGAGCAGGTCGGGCTTCGACACTGTCAAAAGCGCATCGATCACGGTCTTCCTCCCCCCGCGAACGGCATTTCGCTGGTTTCCTCTAAAAAGCACGCATGTGCCTGCACAGCAAGGGCTTGACATTTCCAGATAGCTTTGTGAGAAAGCTACTTGAGAATTATAAAGCAGGGCAGGACAGCGAGGCGGTGTCCCATGGAGGACCATGCATTCAGGCGTGCGCTAGGAGAATTCGCGACCGGCGTTGCGGTGGTGACGGCGCGTGGTAAGGGCGAAGAGCTTATCGGCGTGACCATGAGTTCGTTCAATTCAGTCTCGCTTGATCCGCCACTCGTTCTTTTCAGTGTCGACCGCAAGGCGCGCAGCCTGCCTGCGATGCTCGATGCCAAGGGCTTTGCGGTGAACATCCTGGCGCGCGACCAGGAAAGCATCTCCAACCAGTTCGCGCGCGCCCTCTCCAACAAATGGGATCAGGTCAAGACATCGGTCGGCCATGCCGAGGCCCCGCTGATCTCGGGCGCGCTGGTCCACTTCGAATGCGCGCCCTACGCGAACTATGACGGCGGCGACCACGTCATCTTCGTCGTTCGTGTCGTCCGCCACACGACCCGTCCCGATGCAGCTGCGCCCCTGATCTTCTTTCGTGGTCGATACCGCGATCTCATCGATGAAACCGAGCGCGAGCCGACCTGGCCGCTTCCCATTCACTACTAGCTTCGAACCGGAGAAACCGCGATGCGTAGCGCAAAGGAATATTTATCGGGTCTGAAGGACGGCCGCACCATCTACATCAACGGCTCCGCCGTGGGGGATGTGACGAAACACCATGCCTTCCGCAATCTCGCCGGTTCGATGGCGGGTCTGTTCGACTTTGCGAACACTCCCGAGAATGCGGATCTGATGACGTTCGCGACGGACGCCGGGCGTGCCAACCGCATCTGGCAGCTTCCAGCGACCTACGCCGATCTCGTCACGCGGCGAAAGGCGCTTGAGGCATGGGCCGAGTTGCACGCGGGCTTCATGGGCCGCGCGCCGGATCACGTCGCATCCTGCATTTCCGGGCTCTACATGGGGCTGGACGTCTTCAAGGAGTATGATCCGGCCCGTGCCGGTGCGCTCGAGAGCTACTATCGTTATGCGCGCGATAAGGATCTCTATCTTACCTACGTCATCATCAATCCGCAGGCGGACCGTTCGAAGGGGGCGGCCGAGCAGGTCGATCCGTTCTTGACCGCTGGCGTCGTCGATCGCGATGCCGAAGGGATCATAATCCGCGGCGCCAAGATGCTGGCTACCGGCGGCGTCGTAGCCGACGAGGTCTTTGTCACGACCATCCAGCCGATGCGTCCGGGTGAAGAGCGCTATGCGATGTCCTTCGCGATTCCGATGAATACGAAGGGGCTGAAGATGCTGTCGCGCAAATCTTACGAAGATGCCGCGGGCGCCGTGTTCGACAATCCTCTGGCCAGCCGGTTCGACGAGAACGATTCCGTTCTTTATTTCGACGATGTGAAGGTGCCGTGGGATCGCGTCTTCGTCGAAGGCAATGTCGAGATGTGCCAAAGGCAATTTCACGGCACGCCTTGTCACGTGTATCAGAACTATCAGGCGATGGTCCGACTGAGCGTTAAGCTCAAGTTCCTTGCGGGCCTTGCGCACCGAACCGCCGAGATGAACGGCGTCACCCAATTTCCGCAGGTGCGCGAGATGCTGGGGCAGCTCGCGGCCGAGACCGGCATGGTGGACGCGATGGTCGCCGCCATGGAGGCGAAGGGCACGCAGATCGGTCCCTACTTCATCCCGGATCGGCACACGCTCTATTCCGCGCAGGTGCTGACGCAGCAGCTCTATACGCACATCCTCAACACCCTGCGCGAGCTCGCCGGCGGCGGCATGATCATGTTGCCTTCGTCCGTCGCCGATCTCGCCAATCCCGAGATCGCGACCCTGATCGGCAAGACGCAGCAGTCGCCGAAGGCCAACTCACATGATCGCGTGAAGTTCTACAAGCTCGCCTGGGATGCCGTCGGCTCCGAGTTCGGTTCGCGGCATCAGCAATACGAGATGTTCTACTCCGGCGCGACCTTCGTCACCAAGGGCCATTCCTACCGCACCTATGACTGGGCGGGCGCCGATCGGCTGGTCCAGAGCATGCTCGATTCTTACGACCTCAACGGCGTTTCATCTTCCAGCAAAGCCGCCTGAACCAAGGAGACAACCATGCCTGTCAACAAGAAGCACGACGAATTCTATACGCTCGACATGAATGCCGGTTGGGAAGTGCCGGCCGGCTACCCGGCGGGGATCCAGCAGAAGATCCTTGCGGGCGGACTGGACGAGGCGAACAGGCGCGGGACGCGTACCCGGTTGCTCCGCTTCGCGCCTGGCGTCTATACGACCACTCCCTTCTCACACGAGTACTGGGAGGAGGTCTATCTCGTTTCGGGCGACCTGATCGTCGGCAACGACGAGAAGGGCGAGGGTGGCAAGAGCTTCCCGCCGAACACCTATGCCTGCCGGCCACCTCATGCGCCGCACGGGCCGTTCAAATCCGTCAACGGCTGCCTGCTGATCGAGATGCACTACTTTGATCCGGTTTGATACCGGCGCGCGATCGCCAACAACATCCATTTGACCGGCCAAAGGAAGAAAAATTATGGTGTTCAGAGGTATTTCCAGAGCAGTTGTGCGTTGCGCGTCGTCGCTTCAATTGCTCTTCAGATTGGATGGCGGGCTGCCGCAGGCCAATCTACGGTTGGTGGTCGATGGTCTCGCGGGTGCACTTGCGATCGGAGTAGTGGCGACGACTCCAGTCGCGGCACAGGAAAAGCCGAGTTCGGTCGGACTGGGCATCTTCACCTTCACATCTGGTCCCGCGGCCGCCTTTGGCATGCCGGGAAAAAATGCAGCCGACCTGATGATCGAGCAGATCAATGCTCAAGGCGGTATCGCGGGCGTGCCGGTAAGTGCGACCTATGTCGACGAAGGGCAAGGAACCCAAGGCGTCATAGCCGAATATCGCCGCTTGGCCGGCGACGCAAAGAATCAGGTGCTAATTGCGGCGTTATCGAGCGCCAACTGCTTGGCGCTGGCGCCCCTCGCTGAACAGTTGGAGGTTCCAACCGTCGCCTGGAACTGTGACACCCATCAACTTTTGATCGACGGAAAAAGCAAACACATGTTCCGTCCGAACGGCAACACCGTACCTGAATTCGTCGCCTACGCGCTCTATGTTTTGGAGCGCAAACCAAACATGAAGACGGTCGCGATCATCAATCCAGACTACGCCTTCGGCCATGACGCAGCCAAGATATTCACAGCGGCGCTGAAGGCGCTGAAACCCGACGTCGAGATCGTCGCCGAGCTATATCCGAAACTCGGCTCGCCGAACTATCAGACGGAAATTTCGCGCCTCACTACCGCGCGCCCGGATGTCGTTTTTTCTAACCTCTGGGGTGCTGACCTAGAAAATTTCGTGCGCCAGGCCGCGCCGCGCGGGCTGTTCACTTCCAGCCAAGTGATCCTCGCGGTCGGCGAGACTGTGCTGCAACGCGTTCCGTTGCCCGACGGCGTGATCGTTGGCGTTCTGGGTGATGGCTGGTGGATGTCGCCGGATGCCAAGGCCAATCCCGAGGCGATCAAATTTGCTGAGGCATACAAGTCTCGCTTCGGAGAGTATCCGGTTTCCCCATCCATTAAGATGGCCAATACTTTGGTCTATATGAAGGATGCCTATAAGGCCGCGATGTTGAAGAATGGCGGCAGGTGGCCGACGCGTGCAGAACTCGCAAGCGCCATGCAAGGGAGCAAGGTCGCGACACTGACTGGCACCGTGCAAACGCGCGCCGACAATGACGGCCTTGTCGACCAGATTGTCGGCGTCACGATGAAAACGCCGGCGCAGCCGTTCCCCGTCATTGGCGACATGGTTCGCTATAAGGGCGATAGCGTGATGCCGCAGGTCGGTCAGGACCCACTTGCTTGGATTTCGACGCTGACGCCGGAGTTCGCGAAGAACCTGCCGAAGCCGGGAAGCTACAATTAGGTAACAATAGTCACCAACTTGCTTTCTTTTATCACGTGAGGCGTAAGCCGATGTCGAATGCAATCATTCCGTTGCTGGTAGATAGCCTTGCAAGCGCCGCGTTGATCTTCTTCGCTGCGGTCGGCCTGACCTTAGTATTCAGCGTGCTGCGCGTCCTCAACGTAGCTCATGGGAGTCTCTATTCGATCGGAGGCTATGTCGCGGCGTCAATCTGCTTGTTCATAGCGAGCCGGCAGCTCAACCCATATCTATCGTTTGCGGCGCTGTTCTTCAGCGCTGTCTTCGTCGCAGTGATATTCGGTCCGTTGATCGAGCGCAGCTTGATCCGGTGGACCTACGGGAAGTCGGAGGCCGTCCAGATCCTGGTCACCTTTGGGCTGTTTCTCATCCTGGAAGATCTGCAGCGCATGACCTTTGGCGTGCAATCCTTCTACGAGGATGCACCGATGCGATTGCTCGGCACGTCTAGCATTGGCGGGATCGTCTACCTGAACTACCAGATCGCGCTGATTGCGATGGCGCTGCTAGTCGTGATCGGCCTGCGGCTCCTGATCAACCACACTCGGCTTGGGCGGCTGACTACGGCCGTCGTGACCGATCGAGAGATGGCACAGTCGATCGGCATCGATACCAACAAGATATTTATCCTGGCATTCTCGCTTGGGGTATTCCTTGCGGCGTTGGGAGGTGCCTTGGCGACTCCAACCTCCGGCGTCGCGCCGGGCCTCGGTGCCGACACGATGGTCCTCGCCTTTGCGGTGGCGGCGATCGGCGGCCTCGGACAGATCGAAGGCGCTGCAGTGGCTTCGTTGATCGTCGGCCTGGCACGCGTGCTCGCGATCTATCTGGCGCCTTCGCTGGATGCGGTCGCGCCCTATTTGGCGATGCTGGCCGTTCTCCTGATCCGCCCTTACGGCCTGTTCGGATCGATGACGGCGCGGAGAATTTGATGCGTACAATCTTTGCTGCTGCCGCGGTCCTCACCCTCGCGGTACTTCCAATCTTTGCCCCCTGGTTGCAATTCGTGCTGACGCTTGCGATCGCCAAAGGCTTGGCGGCGCTCGGTGTTGCGGTTCTCCTCCGCAGCGGACTGATCTCGATCGGCCATGCCATGTTCTTTGCCGCGAGCGCCTATGGCGTTGCTTTTTTGGCACGGGCTGGCGTCAATGATTTCGGGGGCCTCTTGGTCCTCTCTGTGCTGGCTGCCGCACTTGTGGGCGCCGCCGTGGGATCGTTCCTCGTTCGCTATCGCGCGATCTTCTTCGCGATGCTGAACCTTGCGGTCTCCATGGTATTTTTCGCGCTGTGCGCCAAGCTCTACGGCGTCACCGGCGGGACCGACGGCATGCCCATCCCGATTCCCGGAATGTTCGGCGTCGCAATGGCCGAACCTGTTTTCAAGAGCGTTCTGTTCTATCTGAGCCTGTCGCTGATGGTGTTGGTCGGCATTGCCGTTCAGCGCTACCTGAACAGCCCGTTGGGCCAGGCGCTTTCGGCCGTCCATACCAATGAAATTCGGCTCGAATACCTCGGGATTCCGGTCTGGGCAGTTCTCCTGGTCGCCTATGTCATTTCGGCGGCACTGGCGGGACTTGGCGGCGCGATCGCCGGATTTGCGATTGGTCGTGTTGCGCCTGATTTCGCGTTCTGGACCGCGTCCGGGCATCTCGTGCTGGTTGCCGTGCTCGGCGGAATCGGTGGCGTGCCCGGCGCATTCCTTGGCGCACTGTTCCTGGAGTTGCTCCACAGTGTAGCAGCCAGCGTGACCGACGCTTGGAACCTGATCGTGGGCATGGCGCTGATCATCGTGATCATGTTCATGCCGCAGGGATTTTATGGACTGTTCTCGCGCAAAGAGGCGTCGAGCCTATGACGCAACCCATTCTCGAGGCAAAGGATCTTCACGTCCGATTCAGCGGGGTCAAGGCCGCGGATGGTGTAAGCATCGCGATTCAGGAGGGTGAGTTCCTCGCGATCATCGGACCAAACGGATCTGGCAAGACGACGCTGCTCAATATCTGTACCGGCTATATCAAGCCGAGGTCGGGTAGTGTGCAACTCGACGGCCGGGACATCACCCGGCTTTCGCCACGCGCCATCGCGCGCCGCGGCGTCGCCCGAGCCTTCCAGATTCCGCAGCTGTTCTCCGCGCAGCGCGTGATCGAGAACATGATGCTGGCGCTGGCGGCCAACGAAGGCCTGTGGAGCGCGGCCCGCCCGCTCGAGACCGCCGCTCGGCGCCAGGAGGCGAAGGCGCTGCTCGACCTGGTTGGCCTTGCCGACGACTCCGAGCGAATCAGCAGCACCTTGCCGGAGGGGCATCGCAAACTCCTGGACATCGCGGTCGCGCTGGCGCTCAAGCCACGGCTCTTGCTGCTGGACGAGCCGACCAGCGGCGTCAGCGCGCTGGAGCGCTTCCCTCTGATGGAAGCGCTGATGAGTGCGTTACGCCAACGCCGGATCACGGCGCTATTCGTCGAGCACGATATGGACGTGGTCGCGCGCTACGCAAGCCGCGTCCTGGTCTGGAACGCCGGAAACATCATGGCCGAAGGACGGCCCGACGAAGTGTTCAACAACGCGCAGGTTCGCGAACGCGTCGTGGGGGTGGCGTGATGCTGAGTCTCGACGGGGTCAACGTATCGATCGAGGGCGTTCGCGTTCTGCGCGGGGTCAGCTGCGACATCATCGAGCGCAAGACGACGGTGCTGATCGGCCGCAACGGAGCCGGCAAGACCACGACGCTGCGCGCGATCATGGGTCTTCTCGACCTTGACAGCGGTTCTATCCGTCTCAACGCCGATGACCTGTGCCGCATGCCGGCCCATCATCGTGCGCGCGCGGGGATCGGCTATGCGCCCGAGGATCGTCGCCTGATTCCCGAGCTGAGCGTGGAAGAGAACATCCGTCTTCCGGGTCTGGCGCTAAAGCTCGACAGGGCGGAGATCGCGCGTAGGCTCGACGAGGTCTATGACTTGCTTCCCGAGCTGCACATCATGCGAGCGAGGCCGGCTGGTGGTGTCTCTGGTGGGCAAGGAAAGATGGTTGCACTCGGCCGTGCGCTGATGATCGCGCGCAAGGTGTTGCTGCTCGATGAACCGTTCCAGGGGCTGGCCCCGGCGCTGGCGCTCGACTATGCGCGCACGCTTGGCGAGTTGCGCAAGCGCCGCCCCGAGCTTGCCCTGCTGATCACCGAATCGTCGCCGGCACTGCTGGACCGGATCGCCGACCGGACACTGCAGATTGAGCGCGGCGAAATCCTCATGACATCGACCTCGAATAGGGAAGCCCATGTTGCTGCAATTTGACCGCATCGCAAAAGACCGGACCGACCACATCGGCGTCAAGATCAATACCCTCGTGATTGCGGGGTGGGCAGGCCGGGACGCAGCGACGATCGAACATCACATCGAAGAACTCGCTGCGCTCGGCATTCCACGTCCCTCGACGACGCCGCTCTACTACCGCGTTGCGCCGCAGACATTGACGCAGGAACTCAGCCTGGCCGTGCTTGGCCCGGATAGCTCGGGTGAAGCAGAGCCGATCGTGGTCGCGATGGCAGATGGGCTTTGGATTGGGATTGGATCCGACCATACCGATCGCAAGGCCGAGGCATCGGGCATCGCGCTGTCGAAGCAACTCTGCGGCAAGCCGGTCGGCGCGCAGCTCTGGTGGTACGCCGATATAGAAGAGCACTGGGATCAACTGATGCTGCGGTCGTGGGCCACCATCGACGGTAAGCGCGTGCTCTATCAGGAGAGTCCGGTTTCGTCGATGCGCACACCGCGCGATCTGATCCGCCGCCACACCGGCGCGGACACGCTGCCGGCCGGCACGCTGATGTTTTGCGGCACGCCCGGAGCGATTGGCGGCATTCGGCCGGGGACGCGGTTCGAGATGGAGCTGCAGGACCCCGTCCTCAACCGTGCTCTCACGTATGGTTATGAAGTTGCCGTGCTGCCGATCATTTCCTGATCGTCACACCCAAGAACCGGTCCAAGGCAATGACAGACACTCGAGACAATACATGTCGTTCGGCCGTCGCTCGGCTCGAGGCAACACTTGACCGTAGTCGGTCGCTCAAGATGGAAGGCAGCAAGGTCTTTACCACGGTCTTTGCCGACAGCGCGCAGCGCGAGGCCGAGGCGGCGGACCAGCGCGCCGCCGGGTCCACACGCGGACCGCTTGACGGTCGCATCATCTCAGTGAAGGCAATATTCGACGTTGCGGGCACAGTGACAAGCGCGGGCTCTGCTGTGTTGCGTCGCTTGCCGGTCGCGGCCCATGACTCCGTGGTCGTGGCGAATCTACGCACGGCGGGCGCGATCATCGTTGGCAAAACCCAGATGACCGAGTTTGCCTTCTCCGCACTTGGCACGAATCCTCACGACGGCGTGCCAGGCAATCCGCGCGACCGCAACCGCGCGCCCGGAGGTTCGTCGTCGGGTGCCGTCGTGTCGGTGGTCGATGGCATGGCCGAGATCGCTATTGGCAGCGATACGGGTGGATCAATCAGAATACCCGCGGCGCTATCGGGAGCGGTCGGCTTCAAACCGACGAGCGGACGCGTGCCGTTGACTGGCGCTTTCTCGCTGTCATCTAGCCTTGATACGATCGGCCCGATCGCCATGAGCGTTGCGGATTGCGCGGCCGCCGACATGGTGCTGTCGGAACATCATACACCGTCAGCACTGCGACCCGCGTCTCTCGGGACCTTCCGTCTCAGCGTTGCCCGTGGCCGACTCTTTGAGCGCTGCGAGCCGGAGGTGGCTAATGCGTTCGAACATACAATCCAGCGTCTGGGGTCGTACGGCGTGCTGATTGCGGAGAGATCAATTGACGCAGCTCTCGACGACCTGGCGCGGATCGATGGGATAGGAACGTTTCCATCCATCGAGGTCGGCGCGACGCTGCGCGGCCTCGGGCTTGGGAGTCTCGAGGGGGTCGATCCGAAGACACGGGTTCGCATCGAGGCGGGTGAGGGCATCCTCGCAGTCGACTATGTGCGCATGATGCGGCTTCGCCGTGCCGCCGTGCAATCCTTCGAGCAGTCCTTCGCTGCGAACGAAGTCCTCGTTCTGCCAACGACGCCGATCCGCGCGCCGCTTTTGTCGGCGCTTGAGGACGATGCGACATTTCATGAGTGCAATGGGCTCGTCCTCCGTAACCCTCGCGTCGCCAATATTCTAGACTGCCCCTCGATCTCGCTTCCCTTACCGGTCGGCGGCCTACCCGTCGGGCTGATGCTGATTGGCCGCAGGGGCACAGACCGCCGCCTGTTGGAGATCGCGTCCACCGTCGAGTCAACGTTGCAACGTGGCAGCATGCCAACGACATCGAACCGTTCCGATCAAAATTGAAATAAAGGGAACGAAATGACCAAAGCTGTTGTATTCGCGCCAAGCGATCGACCGGTGGCTAAGCCGTCCAAGCCGCTTGAAGCCAGCTTGCGCGACTATCTTCACAGTCACTCGAACTCAGTTGTCCGAATTCGTAAGCCCGTTGGCCTACGCGACATTGGCGCTCTATCCGCCCAAACGGATGATCCGATCCTCTTCGAGAATGTCATCGAGGCGCCAGGCTTCCGTGTCGCAGACATCCTGGTGAAAAACCGCAAAAATCAGGCGCGCGCGCTCGGCGTTTCGCGCGAGGACTATTTAAAGACGCTTGCATATCGGCTCAGGCTGCCGCCGCGTCCCTTAGTGAAAGTTTCCGGCGGCCCAGTCAAAGAGGTGCGCTGGCTCGGCGGCGATGCCGACCTGACGCGGCTGCCCATTCCCTTTCACAAAGAAGGTGACACGCGGCCCTACATCACGCTCGCCAACATCATCCGGGATCCAGAAACCGGCTTTCTCAACTCCAATCACGCCGGCACGACTGTTACCGGCCGCCATAGTGGCGCGATCAGTTTCGCAACGCCGCACAGCATCCGCATCATGAATAAATATCGCCAGATGGGCGAGACCAAAATGCCGATCGTGATGATGGGCGGCGTACCTCCCGCCTATGAGATCATGGCCAACTACTCCGGTCTGCATCTCGACGTCTGGGGTGAGTTCGACATGATTGGTACGATCATGGATCGCGATATCGAAGTCGCTGATGCGGAGACCGTTCCACTTCCGGTTCCAGCCCAGGCAGAGGTGATCATCGAGGGTTACGTCCACTTTGCCTCGCAGACGGTCGGTGCAGTGACCTCGCCGAGCATGTACCACCTTCCTCAGCACGAGCATGTGCCGACTTTGGAAGTCACCGCGATCACGATGCGGGAGGACAGGCCCATCTATCGAAACCATCAGACGTGCCCAGCAACCGACCATCAGACGTTACCTCGGCTCTGTCACGAAGCTGTTCTGTACAATCGCCTTAGCGAGATGGGGCTTGCCGTCAAGGACGTGCGCTTTCCAACTTGGGGGGCGGCGTTGTCCTGCATCATACAGTTCGACTACCGTCATGACGGCTTTGTCAACGACGCATTGATGATGGTGATGGGGGCGCCCTGGATCAATACGAAGCTTGTTATCGCGGTTAGTCCCGACACCGATCTGGACGATCCTGCGGACGTCTATCACGCGATCGCGACTCGTTGCGACCCGGAGCGCGATACGTTCGTGGTCCCCCGCACGCGCGGCTCGCTCTATGATCCATCCGCGACGCCTCTGCCGGAAGAATTCTATCCATATCGCGTTGTCGGGAAGATGGGAATCGATGCGACGATCAAGTCACGACACGACCGCAATGACTTCAGGCGCGCATGGCCGATGAATTGGGGAAAGGTCAAGCTTTCGGATTATCTCTGATCGGGCCGGCCCGAGAACCGGATGCGGGAGCCTGGAAGAAGGCATCATGAGCAGGCCGCACAACGGGTTCGCCGGTCTCTACTGGCTTCCGGCTAAACCGTTCGTGCGGTGTGGCCGACTGGGGATCTGTCTGGACCCTTCACTTGCGAAGCGGATGGTGGTTTACGAGGACTCCGGTGAGGAACGGCCATGCCCAGTGATAATTGTTCGAATTTGAGCGTGGTACCCCTGAATGCGTTCGCAGAGCACGACGCGCCCAGAAACAAGCGTCTTGAGAGCCAGTCGCGGCATCAGAGGCTGGTAGTAGGAATCAGCGGTGCATCCGGTGCGGTTTACGGCGTTCGTCTGCTCGAATTGCTCCGCGCGGCCGGGGTTGAGACTCATTTGGTAATGTCCAACGCAGCGAGCATTACTGTTGCCCATGAGGTCGGAAAGCCCCTGTCCGAGGTCAGAGCTCTCGCTGATCGGAGCTATGGCCAAAAGGATTTGTCCGCGCCCATTGCAAGCGGGTCCTTTCGGACGTCCGGAATGATCATTGCGCCCTGCTCGGTGCGGACAATGTCGGGCATCGCGTCAGGTGGCGCCGAAGGACTGCTTGCCAGGGCCGCCGACGTGGTGCTGAAGGAAC
Organism: Bradyrhizobium sp. CB2312; assembly: GCF_029714425.1. Lineage (NCBI taxonomy): Bacteria > Pseudomonadati > Pseudomonadota > Alphaproteobacteria > Hyphomicrobiales > Nitrobacteraceae > Bradyrhizobium > Bradyrhizobium sp. CB2312. The sequence continues at coordinate 2,703,112 of NZ_CP121668.1, forward strand.
GGCGGCAGCTAGTCCTCCTCCTGAGGGAAACGCCCCTGCACTTGGGGCACCTTCGCGCAATGACGGCCGTTGCCGAGATGGGGGCAATCATCGCTCCGCCGGTCCCTGCATTCTATGCGAAGCCAAGAAATTTAGAGCAAATGATCGACTACACGCTCGGCCGCGTACTTGACCTGTTCGATATCGATATTGATTTGGCTGGCCGCTGGGAAGGTTTACATTCACCGCTGACGAAGTAGCGTGCTTAGCAACGCGGAGATTGTGTGCCATCGCGGCCCTGCGAGCACCGCAGGCGCGAGGCGTAGGATCGCTTCGTCTGGATTCAACGCAGCGACAGTTTGCGACTGAGAGTCATGCTCTGCGAAATCGCGAAGCTCGGTGAAGCGCGTGCGACCGAGTTGAGCAAAGTCTGGTTCGCGGGCAGAACCGTGCATTTGCGGCGGACCGAAACCCGAACTTGGCGATTAGACGGAGGATCTGCTGCCTGCGGAAGCCATTCTAAGCTTGACGCTCTGGGATGCCTGCAAACAGGAGCCCAAGGCCTTCCGCATACGTAAGGTGCGCTATCACAGCATCACGCAGTTTCGTGTAAGATAATCCGGCGATTATGGCTGTCTGGACCGCTGCCACCACTTCGCCGGCGCCTGCGCCGATCATAGTGAAGCCAAGCACGCGGTCATCACTCGCGCTGACGATTGCTTTCATCCATCCGCGCTTTTCTTCCGTCGCTTCGGTTCGAAGGACCCGACTCATCGGCAACTTCGCGACGAGCACCGGAATGCCCTGCCGTTTCGCCTCGTCTTCAGAGAGGCCAACCCGCGCGAGGGGCGGCTCAGTAAACATAACATACGGCACGAGGCGATCGTCCGTTCTACGATTGCCGCCCGCCATATTGTCGCGAACAATCCGGAAATCATCGACGGAAACATGCGTGAACTGCGGACTGCCGGCGCACTCACCGATCGCCCAGATGCCCGGGGCACTGGTTTCCAAACGTTCATTCACGCGGACGAAGGCTCTTGCGTCCAGCTCGACCCCAGTTTTTTCCAACCCGATATCGGCGGTGTTGGCAACCCTACCGGTAGCTACGAGCAGGTCGCTTCCCTCGATGGTCTTCTCGGCGTCCTCAGTGTGCAGCGTGACAGTCACGGCATCACCCGACAGCCCCTTCACCAATGTCGGCCTCACGTTGGTGAGAACCTCAATGCCCTCGCTCGTCAGGATGCTGTTCATCTCCTGAGCGACGTCCGCATCCTCACGGCCCATGGGTTGCCGCCCGGGTTCAATAATAGTCACTCGACTGCCGAGCCGCCGATAGGCTTGCGCCATCTCGATCCCGATATACCCGCCACCGAGAATTATCAGGTGAGAGGGCAAATAATCGAGTTCGAGGACTTCTATGTGCGTAAGAGGGCGAGACGCGATCAGGCCCGGAATGTCGGGAATGGCGGCATGAGTGCCGACGTTGATGACGACCTCCAAGCCGGCGAGCGTGCGTGTGCCCCCGTCGTTCATCCCAACTTCGATAGTCTTCGGACCAATGAACCGACCGTTTCCCATGATCAGTTCGGCACCGCTCTCTTCATAGGCGTTTAGGTGAGCGGCAATCTCCCTGTCGATCATATCTTGTTTTCGACTGCGTACCCTTCGCATGTCTGTTTGAACGCCGTCCACGTTGGTGCCGAAATATGCAGCATTCCGGGCCACATGAGCGACGTTCGCGCTCCAAATCTCGTTTTTGGATGGCAGGCAAGCCACGGCGGGACAGGATCCGCCGACCCACCGGCGCTCGACGACGGCAACCCTCTTGCCAGACTTCGCAAGGTGCCAAGCGAGCAGCTTGCCCCCTTGGCCGCTGCCGAGGATCACCACATCGAATTGCTCGTTGTGGGGCATGGCGACTCTCCTACCGGTTTACTGGTGGACTACTGAGATGTGAGCGTTACGTTTTCTCGTCGGCCTCATCGCTTTCCGAGAGCGCGCGATAGCGCGCCAAATCGGGGTCACCATCCAGGTAAAGTCCGACGAAGCCCCGGTAGCCGAAGTCGTCGCGCAGAAGCACGAGCAGCCGATCCAAATCCTTGTAGGTACGATCGTCCTTGTCGCCCCACGTCCGCAGCGGCAGGAACTCGCGCCTCCAGCTCGGCCGAACATAGGCCAGGTGTTCGACCGTACCGTCAACAATCTTAGTGACGATGAGGACATTGCGCAGGTGCCCGCCGTTTTGCAGCTCCTGCCTAATTTCCCCCTCCTGTAACCCGCTCGTCAAGGGTCGCTCCCGCAAGTTGATCGCCCAAAGGCGGATACCACAATGGGGCAGACTTCCTTGCACCTATCAATCCGCACTCGCCTGGCGACATGCGGTTCAGAAGACTTGGAGCGGGTCGAGCTGCTCCACGGCGGAAGCCTCCTCCTGCCCCGTGTCTACCAGTGAAAGGGGCGATCTTGCGAGCGGACAATGAGGCGACGCGGACCGACAAGCGTTTCAATCCAACTGTCAGAGAAAGCAAATATAGATCAGCATCTTAATAGCTTCATCGCGCGCCATGGCGCCGACACGCATGTTCTCGGCGGCGAAGCGTTTGGCTAAGGCCCAACCGAGCCTTGGTCCGAATCCGAAGACCATGGCGGTTTCGCGCGCTCCCATGCGTTTTCCCCTTGGGACGCCCGGCTACCAGGATCGTGTAGGTGACCGTCGGCGGCGGGCGCGTATGGCACGCATCCAACAGCCGGTCTCCAGAAAAACCTCGACGGATCGCCCCTCTTCGATCCCTGTGCGTAGGACGCCGTCGAGCTCGCACAGATAACGAAGAGGGAATTCGATGTCCGCGGCTTGGGAACCGCCGTCTCGATAGACGCCGTTAGTTCGCGATTGCGCGGGCGGCCTGTTCGATCACGTCGGCCACGACGTCCGGCTTGGAGATGGTGACGGCGTGCGAAGCGTCGACTTCGATGACGGTGGAGCGGGCACGATCGGCTTCGAACTTCTGTTCGGCCAGAGGAATGGCGAGATCCTGCCTGGTCAAGATTTGCCAAGTAGGCTTACTCGCCCATGCAGCGGACGTCACTTTCTCGGTCAAGCATGCGAAGTCCATGTGGCGTTGGGTGGCGAGCAATAAGGCGGCCTCGCTCGCGGGCACATCGGCGGCGACCTGGCTGTGGAACTTGTCGGCCTGGTAGAGGACATACTTGCCGCTGGTTCCGTCGGGCCGGGTGTAGGGGATCACATCGGTTGACGTGGGGAATGAGGTGCCGGGAAACCGTTCGACAAGTTGGTGCGGGGCTTCCCCGGCCGCGGGCAAGATTGAGCCTGCGTACACGAGGCCCTTGACCTTCTCGTCCCCGCCGGCCTCAGTGATGACGGCCCCGCCGTACGAGTGGGCCACCAGAATGATGGGGCCATGGATTCTGTCGATCACGCTCCGCAGGTAGGCCGCGTCGACCGCCACGCCCAGCAGCGGGTTGGCGAAGGCAACGACCGGGTAGCTGTCGCGCTGGAGCCGCTGGATCACGCGATTCCAGATCGATGCGTCTTCGAAAGCCCCATGCACAAGCACGATTGTGGGCTTGGGTGATTTGCTAGTCATTGTGGTTTCCTTCTCAAGAGGGTTACGCAGGAGGTGGATCATCGTCTGTCTTGCAAAGAGGGGCCGTAGAACAGCGCCTTACTTCTCGGCGATCACGTGAAGCCGATGAACTTTCGGAGCCACTGCGAACAGTTCCTCCGCACGCCCGAAGAGCGCCTTCGCAAGTTCACCGTTCAGGTGAGCGTCGCGCCCGACTTCGTCTTTGAAAGTGTCGATGATCCCATAGACGCCTGGCTCTTCTTCCTTCGCCGCATACCACGATACGATCCCGGCCTCGGCCTTCGCCATCACGGCGCCCTGCTTCAGGAAAGACTCGACATCCGCTTCCTTTCCTGGCTTTGCCTTCAATTCAACATAGAAGCCGAACTTCACCATGCGAGTTACCCTTTCGCTGTCGTCTGAGATGCGCGTTTTCAACGCATGATTTCTTACCAAAGCCTCTGCTGCCTATGAAAGTGTTTTTTATAAAACGCCTTTTAAATGACGCTAGATCAATAGCCGTTTGAGGGCGTACATCGATCGGTAAATATGTCGAGTTAACAAGGCTTTATTCTAATAAAATCGGTTATTCGGAAGTACGATTTGGAATAGGCGATGAAAACTTTATCGTGATGATAACTCGTATCGCTCCGATGGGGCTTCCTGGCGCTTGGTCTTGCTCGCTGCCATCCCTGAAGGGAGAAGATGTTCGCGTCGAGCTCTTTCGTCAGTGGCCCTGAAGCCAGCTAAGCTCGACGCCCGAAGAGTGACGTGTTCACTTCGTACCCATAAAGCGGCTGTGTCGTTGCTGCGGTTAAGATATCGGCGCAGCAGTCGTCCCAAGTGGGTGCGGGGCACATCTCAAATGACTAGCCCGGGCTCTGCGCGCCACGAGATGAAGATGGCTCTTGCCGCTTCTGCGGCGCCAGTTCGTTGATCGCATCTCGAAGATGAGCCGCGGCCTTCAAGTGCTCCGGTCCATCTAGCAAGCCCAGCGCTTCTCGCATGAGCGAAAGCGCCACCGAGGCATCAGAGATTGAGTCGAGCATGATCTTCCCTTGCTGCTACGGAAGCAATCTTCGGAAAAGCATCCGGTTCAGTGGTGCGCTGGCGAACATAGTCTCCCGAGATGGTGCAACCAGGCTTCGTTCACATTGCCAGTTCGGTTTCCTTGATGTCGGCGATAGGACCAAGAATGGCCGGTTCGAACTCTTTCAAGGCGCTGCGTTCGGACAGGCGTCTCGGCAGGTCGGGATTCGCGAGTGCTCCTCTACCGATCGTGACGATATCGGCGCCGTCGTCGAGCGCAGCGACCGCCTGCTTGATATTGTGCAAGCTGCCATTCGCGAAGATCTTTGCTCTCGGAGCATAGCGCTTGGCGAGGCGCATCAATGATGGCCCGCCCTCGGCGAACGCCGGTCTCCATGCCTCGAATTCGGTTACATGGATGAAGTCCGCGCCAGCATCGCCAAGGCTGCCGAAGATGATCTCGGCGTCGCTCTCCGTGCCCGCCCACTTATGATCGTAGTCATTCACCTTGCCCTGCGAGATCCGGACGCCGACTGGCACGCTGGTACCGACCTTAGCTCGCACCGCCTTCAAGGTTTCCACGATGAGCCGCACACGGTTTTCCGTGACGCCGCCCCAGCGGTCCGTTCTGTGGTTGGAGTAGGAGGTCAAGAACTGGTCAAGCAGATAGCCGTTGGCGCCGTGAATTTCGATGGCGTCGAACCCGGCAACTTCGATTGCCCGTGCGGCCGAGTCAGCAAAGCCAGTGACGGCATCAGCGATCTGTTCTTCCGTAATGGCCGCTGGCAACGCGTAGCGGTCCTTGCCATGATAGAACGTCATCTGCTTGCCCTTCGGCTGAATTGCCGACGGCCCGACTGTGCCATCGCGAAAGCGATTGCCTTGGCTGATCGCGCCGGCGTGCATCATCTGGGCGATCGCAAGTGCCCCGTGCGCCCGGATGCCGTTGACGACCGGCTTCCAGGCCTTGGCTTGCGCTTGATCGGTCATGCCGGGCTGGTGGACATAGCCCTGCGAGAATGCCTGATCGGTGTAAGTGCCTTCGGTGCTGACGATGCCGAAGCCGCCCCGCGCGAAGCGCTCGTAATAGCGGGTCATGGTTTCGGTCGCCCGGCCGTCCTGGGTCGCCGTGATGCGGGTCATCGGCGCAACAGCGAGGCGGTTCTTTATTGTATGGCCTTTTATAACGATCGGCGCAAAAAGCGCACCAGTGTCGATGTCCATAGCCAAGGCCTCCTTTGACGCCAAAAGAACCGCGTTTTCCTCGAAACCGTGGATTTGCAGCTCGATAGACATTCACTTAGCGTCTGCCGCCACCGTGCAGAAGTCAGACTGGACGATAAACACTTTATCGATTATCGTTATAATATGGATCTCGCAGACATCGTGCTGTTTCGAACGATCGTGTCGGTCGGGAGCCTGTCGGCCGCGGCGCGCCAACTCGGCACAACGCCGATGCTGGTCAGCCGTAGGCTGGCCGGTCTTGAAGCCGAGTTGGGCGTGCGCCTGTTTCACCGCACGACGCGCTCTCTGTCGCTTACTCCCGAGGGCGAGGCCTTTTCGCCTCATGCAGTTGCTCTCATTGAGGCTCGCGATTCAGCGCTCGAGTCGGTGTCGATCGCCGGCTCAGGCCTGTCGGGTGTATTGAAGATCACGGCCCCAAACGTCATTGGGCATTCTGTTGTCGTCCCCGTCGTGGCCGATTTGATCGCCGACAATCCTGCACTGCGCGTCGATCTGACCCTGAGTGATGGTGTTATCGACATTGCCACGGCAGGACTGGATGTGGCGGTTCGCGTAGCGGTGATGAAACCTTCCGACATGATTGCGACCAGCCTGGCAGACAACCCGTTCACGCTCTGCGCGTCGCCCGGCTATGTCGCGCGTTGTGGAGCGCCAACCACAAGCGGCGACCTGGTGGCGCACTCGTGCATCAAGCTGCACGCGATGGATACTTGGCCATTCATGCGTGATGGAGAGATACACCGGGTCCGCGTCAACGGCGCCTTGTCGGCCAGCACAGTCGATGCCGTGCGGACAGCCTGCATCGCCGGCGTCGGCATCGCCTATTTGACCTACTGGGATGTGCATAAACTCGTTGAGCGCGGAGAGTTGCAGCGGATCGTCCTCGCCGATGTCAAGCCGCTCGAAATTGGCATATGGGCGGTCTTCCCGACCCGTACGCAAATGCCCGCCCGTGTGAGAGCCTTCATTGATGCTTTACGGGAACGGCTGCACGCGGGCGCCGTCGATCACGCGAACGACGCCTGAAGAGGGCGCATCCAGCTATTTTACTGTCTTGATCCGTCAACTCGGCTGACGACGACAAGATCGTCGCCAACCGGCGGCGCGGTAACAATAGGCGGCCCGCCGGATAGTCATAAACATTATTTGATGCCTGTAACCAGGCTGGTGCCTGATCCGAACCTTTAGGGCGTACCTATCGGCGGTCAGCCTCGCATTCGCGCGTGTCGCTGTCGCGGCTGGTCAGGCATTTCGGAAGCGAGGTTTTGACGCCCGGTGTTCGCAGTGATGGCTGGGCGTCGTCGTGAGACTGATGGCCGAGGTAGTTGACCGAGGAGGGACCGACTGATGCTGACCCAAACCAAACGTTACGACTTCACGCCGATTGTCGATCGTCCGCTTGTATCCTTTCCGAAAAAGGAACGCGTGGCGGTCGCGATCTACATCAATTTGGAGCACTTTCCGGACGACCGGCCTGGCCCGGCGATCGTGCCGCACACCTCGCATTTCATGCCGGACTCTCTGAACTACGGGTGGCGGGATTATGGACAGCGAGTGGGCATTTGGCGGTTGATGGAGATTTTGGACAAGCATGGCTTGCCGGCAAGCGCGTGTCTCAACTCCGATGTCTGTCGCGAGTATCCCCGGATCATTGAGGAAGGCTCGAAACGCAAGTGGGATTTCATGGGGCACGGACGAAATAACTCCGAGATCGTCAACGGCCTTTCGTTGGAAGAGGAAGCGGCGCTGATTGACGACACGCTCACGGTTATCGCGGCGGCCACTGGTGAAAAGCCAAAGGGCTGGCTCAGCCCGTTCCTGACGGAGACGCACGCCACGCCGGATCTGCTCGCTGAGCGGGGCATCGAGTATCTGTGCGACTATACGTGTGATGATCTGCCCTTTCAGATGAACGTGAAGAAGGGCTCTCTTCTGGGAATGCCGTACTCCGTCGAATGCAACGACCTTCCGTCGGTTCTGACGTTCGGTGCGTCCGCGGAAGATTTTGGCCGGATCATACGAGACCAATTTGACGTCCTTTACGAAGAGGGGGAGCGGGTTCCGAGGGTTCTCCCCATTGCCTTGCATCCCTTTATCACGGGGCAGGCGTTTCGGACGAAGCACCTGGCGGCGGCCTTCGCCCACATCGCGAGCCAAAAGGATGTGTGGGTGACAACCAGCGGCGAGATCAACAAGTGGTACCGGCAACACTATTTGCGGAGTTAGCCGTACCTCGTATCACGCGACTCTTTTCCGCACCGCGATCCTGGACGATCCCACGACCGGCCTTTGCAACTCACAAGGCAGATGATCTTGGGTGGCGCGGCTTAACGCGCACGTCAGCGAACCCACCTCCTGCGTAACTCTCATGAGAAGGAATCAAGATGAATCCCGGAACACTCATGCCCCCCATCGTGCTCGTGCATGGGGCCTTCGAAGACTCGTCGATCTGGAATAAGGTGATCGAGCGGCTCCAGCGCGACGGCTACCCGGTCGTCGCTTTTGCCAATCCGTTGCTGGGCGTGGCGATCGACGCCGCCTACCTGCGTAGCGTGTTGGACAGGATCCAGGGACCTGTGATCCTGGCGGCTCATTCCTACGGCGGCGCCGTCATCACCCAGGCCGGCACGGACCCCAAGGTCAAGGGTCTCGTCTACGCAGCCGCAGTGATGCCCGCGGCAGGGGAAGCTGCAAGCAATTTGCTCGAGCGCTTCCCCGGCAGCACATTCCCCACGTCCGTCGAAGCGGTCGCCTACTCTCTCCCTGACGGAAGCAGCGGCACGTATCTCCTCTATCAGGCCGACAAGTTCCACAGTAACGTCGCTGCCGATGTGCCCGCGCGCGAGGCCGCCATGTTGCTCGCCACCCAACGCCCTATGAACTTGGCAGCCTTGACCGAGACGCTGACATCCGCGGCATGGACGAGTAAGCCGAGCTGGCAAATCAGGACCCTGCAGGATCTTGCCATTCCTGTGGCGGAGCAGGAGTTCGAAGCCGATCGTGCAAAATCGCATGTCATTGAGGTGAATGCATCGCATGCCGTCACGGTCTCGAACCCGGATGTCGTGGCCGACGTAATCGTACAGGCCGCCCGCGCAGCGGCGAAGTAACTGCGGTTTAGACCGCGATGGCTGCGGCGGTGGCGCGGTTCCGTTCAGCCTCTTCGGTGGCCGTCTCGTTGGTCAGTTGTGTCAGCGGGCGGCCCCGGTGGCCGGGGCGATGTAGCGGTCTGTCTCGGAAGGCCATGTAACGCACGCGATATCGCGACATCGTACGAGTTGCTAAGCCAGCTAAAAGCGTCGCAACAAGACGTGATCCGCCTCGTCGAGCTCAGGGGACTTAGCATTGCTGGCGAATGGCCAATCTGCAGCTCTGGTCAAAGTCAACATTCACCGAGGCTTGAGGAAGCTGGCGCCGCTCGTTTCTTGAGACGAATTCTGAGGAAGGGTGAATTCGAATATTGTGCCGTAAGGCTGGTTGGGGGCGCACGACAATGTGCCACCATGCCTCTCGATAATGGAGCGGCAAATGGCCAAGCCGACGCCAAGGCCATTCGGCTTGCTGGTCCAGAACGGTTCAAACAAACGCTCCGTCGCATCTGAGGAAATTCCGGCGCCGGTATCCGCGATCGCAACCTTGATGCGTCCAGAGTGATCGTTTCCGGTGCACAAGGAGAGAATTCGCGGCCGGCCTTCCACCAATGCCATCGCCTCGACGGCGTTCATCATTAAGTTCAGCACGACTTGCTGCAATTGCACCGTGTCGCCCCACACCATCGGCAGGCCAATTGCAAAGTCTAGCTTGAGTACGACCTGCTGCCGCCGAATCTCGCTTCCCAGAAGCGTTACAGTCTCTTTGACGGCATCATTGATGTCCAGCAGCGATCGCGTCGGTGACGCATTTCGGGCCATTTGCCTGATGCTTTCGATCACGGCGGTGGCGCGATCGGCGTATGCGGCGATTTCAGCGGCAGCGATGGTCGCTCGTTCCAAGTTCGGAGAGCTGCGCATGAGCCAGTGTTGCCAGGCACCAGCCCTCGCGGCAATTGCCGACAAAGGTTGCCGTACTTCATGGGCGATCAGGCCGGTCAGTTCGCCAACTGCGGTCAGTCGGGACGCGCGGGCAAGATCGGATTGTGCGGCCGCCAGGGCATCTTGCGCACGCCTGTAGTCGGTTAGATCGCTCGTTGCACCGACATAGGCAAGGAGCCGTCCGGTACCGTCGAAGGACGGCCGGCCCACGATTTGCAGATGCCGTATCCCATCCGTCCGGATCAGACGGCATTCAGTAGTGAACGAACTACCGCTGCGCATCGAAGATTGAACCAACAGACGAAGGCCTGCGCGGTCCTCCGGATGGATCGTCCGAAATGCGCTGGCGATGTTGACGGCGTGCTGCCGATCCGGATGAAGGCCGAACATGCGATAATGTTCATCGGACCAGAGCACTTCGCCGTTTTTCGCATCCCAACTCCAGCTACCGGTGTGGCTGATGCTTTGCCCCTCCGCCAAGAAAGCTTCGCTGCGCTGGAGATTGGTGTAGAGTCGGGCGTTCTCGAGTGCGACCGCCGCTTGTGCTGCGAGGAGATCCAGCAACGCCAGGCGGTGCGGCGTGAACGCGCCGACTGCGGCGTGGCTCTCGAGATAGAGGACTCCAACGAGTTTGGCTTGGAAGACAATGGGCTGGCAGTGCAGCGCGAGGTGAGGTGACTGCCGAAGATAGGGATCGGCTGACAGCAGGTTTTTGGTCGATTCGTGGGAACTAAAGCACGTTCGCGTCCGAATGACGTAATTTACTATCGGTTGCGAGTACGCCAGGTTGCGAACGCCTCCTTCCCACACGGTCACACCGATGTCGTCCGGCTCCAGGTGCGCCTCGGCGACTCCTTCGGGGCCGCTTTGCGACATGAGAAAGAGGATGCCGCGCTCGGCGGCCGCGTGTTCGATCACGACCTTCATCAAGGTTCGGACAAGCGTCGAGAGTTCAATTACTCCCGAGAGCGCGCGGGAGGCAGTGAACAAGGTGTTGATATCGAGCTGTTGCTCGGTCACTTCGGCAGGCTCGAGCGAGGCGCGAATCCGATCGAAGGCCGGCAAGTGCAGGTTGGAGTGCTCGAGTTGGGATACTTTGGCGACCGCACCCCATCTCTGGTAGCAGTCGCGTGCAATCGACAGGTAAGACAGAACGACCGTGCGGATGCCTCTCGCTTCGTAAAATTGTGCTGCGCGTTCGGCGGCAATAGCCTCAATGTGCACGAATCCGGACTCGCGTGCCAAGCGGATCGCGGACTCGTAGAGTTGTTCGGCTTTCAGTTCGTGCCCGTCGATGCGAGCCAACTCCGCCTCGAGCAGCGCATGTCGAGCGGCGAAATTTGCTGGATTGCGCGTCGCCCATGTTGTCATCTTGCGGTGTTGTTCGCGCAGTCCAGCGACATGATTGTCGCTTTCCTCAGGCGTCGATATGTCAAAAGCTGCGGCGTGGGATAGCCCGAGATAAAACCGGTAGTCGGCGAATTCAGTGTAGGACCGCATGCACCAGGAGTGCTTTTCGGCATGTTCGGCCAATGCGACGGCCGTTCGGGGACGCCCAGCGATCATGTTTTGCTGGACCAAGCCGGCATAGTGAAAAAACGCGCTCGGAGGGGACAGATCTCGGTCTTTGGCCGTGGTTTCGGCGCCGGGAATGACAAGTCCATCTTCCTCGTCGTGCCCGATCAACCCGAGGACAAGAGCCTTCTGCACGGCCCAGGCTTCCGCTGCGAGCGCGAAATCGGGGCAGGCGGGAAGCGCGTGTGGCTGCTCAGCTTCCTTGTATATCTCTCGGAGGGGATCGCCGCAAAAGAGACGAACCGCAATCACCGCGTGATGCGCATAGGAAGCATTGGCAAGATCCCCTGCAGCTAAGGAGGTTTTCTTGCCGCGTTGGATGAAAGGCAGACCTGACCGGATCGGGCGGACCCAAGGCGTGACATAGTATCCGAATGAGTAAAGCGCGCGCCCGCTATTTGCGTTCATGGGACGCTGATCCGCGAGCATGGCCCCAAATTCCGACAGTCGAAGTGCGAGCCCCGCATCGTTTGCGTCGACGGCGAGAACCCCGTAAATGCAGGCCAGCGGATAGCATGCCTCGGCGCAGATCCCGTGAAGCAAAGTCAGCCGTGCTGCCGCAAGAAGCATAATGTCCGACAGGTTGCGATCGGTCAGGAACGACGGTACGACGAGGTCGGCAAGAACGGCCATCGTGGCCAAGTGATCGACGTTGGTCATTTCGGGCAATCGATGAAGTTCGTCACGGGAAACGCCGTTGGCAAGCTCTCGGAGCACGCGGCGTTCGCGGTCGACCTCGTCCCGACTCGGATGGGCGGACCATTCGATCCCAACCTGACGCAAGAACTCAAGGCAAACCTCCACCGCTTCTTCGAGCTGAGCGCGCGTGGTGTAGAGGTGCGAGCGAAGTCTGGTCACTTCGGCGCCTGCCTGAAGGTTCGGGTATCGACGGGACAACGTACGCAGCTGCCCCTCGGCCGCGTCCAGGCGGCCGACCAGGAACTCGCATTCCGCGTGCAACAGTTCGATCGCGAAGGCGTCAGGGCCGTCCACCGAACCGGATTTCTCGGCGAGAAGGTTTCGGGCCACTTCGAGGTAGATGATCGCTGTTCCGTACGCTGCGGTGTTCCGCGCGCGAAGTCCGGCAGAGTGATTAATGGCGATGATCATGTCCCGTTCGTCGTCGCTGCGCACCTGAGAGAGGCCGCGGTTCAGCTGATTGGCGACGACATAAGGGTGCTCGCTCGCGTCGTCTTCCGGACGTGTGCGATTTGCCAATGCCATTCCGATTCGCAGATGGAGTGCCGCTCGATCTGCGCTTGGACAAAGCGCATAAGAGGCCTCCTGCACGCGATCATGCACGAAGCTGCAATATTTCGATGTGATCGATATCAAGCCGGCCCGAGACGCCGGCTTCAGGCTCGTCGTGACGGCATGCAGGGGGTGACCGCTGGCCGTCGCAAGATCTTCTAATGTTGCTGAACTTCCCAGGCAGGCGAGATGCAGCAAGGTCCTCCGAGTCTCAGCCGGCACCAAGTCGAGTTTTGCGGCCATCAAGCTCGCGACATTTTCCGCGAAGCCCATCGCGCGAACACGCCCGAGATCCCAATGCCAGCGCCCCAACGAAGGATCAAAGGCGAGAAGGCCGTCGTCGTTCAGCGTCCGTAAAAATTGAGTGGCGAAAAAAGGATTTCCCCCGGTTCTCGAATGGATCAGGTTGGCCAGCGGACGCACTCGATTGTCCCGACATCCCAAGGAATCGACGATCAGTCTGGATACGTCGGAGGACGCGAGCGGCTGCAACCGGAGTTTTTCGACGGGAACGCCGGCTGCGTGGATTGATTCAATCTGAAGCAGGTACGAATGAAGAGGTTCTGTGCCGTTGTCACGAAAAGCGCCGATCAGCATCACGTCCGTTAGATTTCGGTGGACGATCAGGTCGTTGAGAAGCTCGAGCGTTGCAGTGTCGAGCCATTGCAGGTCATCAATGAACAAAATCAGTGGATGACCGCGTCTGCCAAAGGCGCCGATTAGCTTTCGGAAGATGACGCGCAGCCGGTGAGACCGGTCTTGAGGGGCCGGAGTTGGATGAGGCTGCCGCCCGACGACATATTCGAAAGCCGGAATGACCTCGGTCAAGATGCCGCCGTGCGGTTCGGTCGCCTCGGTCAGCGTTCGGCGCCAAGCCGCGACCTCCTCCTCATCGCATGTGAGAAGTTTGCGCAACAGCGAGTCAAAAGCTTGTGTGAGGGCCGCGTAAGGTACGTCTCGCATCTGGATGTCGAGTTTCGCGCTTGCGACGAGTGCCGCATTCGGAGCTATCCCCGAAAGAAATTCCGCGACGAGCGATGTCTTGCCGACGCCGGAGGGTCCGGAGACCAAGGTGAGGACGGATCTTCCCTTTTCGGCGACAAGATCAAAGATCGCGCGAAGCGCGGCGATCTCGCTGGCGCGGCCGTAGAGTTTGCGCGGTATCCGTAGTGAGCGGCCCACGTCGCCTCTGGCGAGTGGGAATCGTTTGATCTGCCGTTTCGCGGCCCATTCCGCTGAGCAATCCTTGAGGTCCGCAAGAAGGCTGCCGGCGGATTGAAATCTATCAGTCGGTTCTTTGGACAGCAGCTTGATGACTATGGCGGAGACCTGCTCGGGCAAACCCGCGAGCCGGTCGCCAGGTGGGCGCGGCGTGCGTGCAAGATGGCAATGGATCCATTCTTCTGGGGTGGAGGCAGAAAATGGCAACGAGCCGGTAAAGAGTTCGTACAACGTGACGCCTAGCGAATAAAGATCCGTGCGGCAATCGATCGGCTGTTTCAGTCGCCCGGTCTGTTCCGGAGCGATATAGGGGAGCGCGCCGGCCAACGCGCTGAACCCGAGATCCTTTTGCGATTGGCGCCTGGCGTTCCAAAAGCCGGTCAGCCGGACTCCGTTGTCTTCGGTGACAAGTATGTTTTTTGGGTTCAGATTGCAGTGAAACAGGCCCTGTCGATGAAGGCAATCGAGCGAGTCTGCGAGTCTCGTAGCCAAATGGAGCCGGGTGTCGAAATCGAGCGGATTCTCGATGACTGTGGCCAACGGCCGGCCGCCCGGATCGTCGAGCACCAGCATCATGTTTTCCTTGTGCGGGACGAGCTCGATCGGGAGCACTGCCCAGGCCGGTTTGAGATCATCCGCGAGGGCGTATTCGCTCTCAAGCTTCTCCAGGCTGCGTATGGTTTGTCGTCGTGGCACCAATGCAAGAAGCGAAGATGGCTCGCTCGGGCCCCACGCTCGATAGAGGACGAACATGTCGTCGGTGCGTAAGCGCTCAACCGTGCATTTTGCCAGATCGATCATCGCTCGCTTCTCCCGACCTCGTTAAGGATGAGAAAATGGCTGCTCGAATTCGATAGAGTATAGCACTCCGAAAGACATTGTGCCTTGGCAGAAGGCGAGGAGAGGGGGCTGTGGCACGAATTGGTTACAACCTCGGCCGCCTCGTGATGCTCCGATCCTTGTTGGCGATCCGGGTGCTTAGAAAGCCACCTGCGTGCGCATGCCAACCGCGTCAAACCTCGATCCCACGTCGACAGTCGGGGTGGGGGAGGCTTGCTTGGCGACGTTGCCATGCAGGTAGTCTAGCATGAAACGGATGTTTCCGTTGACATACCAGTTAGGCGCGGCCGCATAAACGGTCTGCCGTCCTCCGGAAATGCCGGTTGCGGTTGCGAGCCGATCGTAGACCGATTGTGCTGACGCGTCCGGCGATTTCCGACCTCTCGGCCAAAGGTTGCAGCAAGATAAAGAAAGTCACCTCAATCTACAGAAAGGCGGCGCTGTGACCCCTCCGCCTTGCCTTGTTGCTTCATCACAGATGCAGCTATCGGAAGTTCTGGTTCGGGGACAAAGGCGAGTTGAAGCTGTAACAGAAGCGGAGCTCCCTCCGAATAACGATGGACGTCCTGTTCGACGGACCAACCGGTTGCCTGCGTTGGAACCTGCGCGCCGAAGCATCGTGCCTCCGCCAGATTGCGGAAGCAAGTGAAGGGCTGCGAGCCTCGGCACGCTGGCCTTCATGGCTTATGACAAGGGCCGCCCGCACCTACGACGTCCTTGGCGGACTCCTCGAATCGAAGCCGTACAGCCTCAGGCCGGCACAAACGCGCAATCGCCGGCGAACTCGAAAGCTCGCCGGCGACGCATCGCTTCTCGGCAGAGTGCCACCTAATGCCGGATCAGGCGAACCAGGTCCTGCCGCAGCAAGTAGAAGGAGACCGCGAGGAGAACGACATCCTTCATCAGGAAGGGCACGTTGCCCGTCATCGCCGGGAAGCCTCCTGCGGCGAGGTCCCAGCCTTCCGGCATGAAAGGAATGATTGTGACGGTCGCGATGAAGGTGCCGGTCGAGCCCAGCGCTCCCAGCACGCCGAGCCGGTGGCTCCAGAAGCCCGCGAGCAACAGCGCGCCGAAGGTCCATTCCGAGACGCCGAGGAAATAGCTGGCGCCGGTGTGGCCGAACACGGGATAGAGCCACCAGATCAACGGCCCGTTGCCGATGAACGGCACCAACCGCTCGAACTCGTATGGAAACCACTTCTGATAACCGAAGAAGAAGAACATGATCACCATCGAGGCGCGGACGACGTGGTAATCGAGGTCTTCCGCGAGCAGGCCAGAGCCGTTCAGCGCACGGATAGTCGGGTTTTGGGTGGTTGCGGACAACGTGGTCATGCTCGTGATCCTTTCATGGTTGAGATCTGACATCTCGCTCGATGGCTTCACGCGACGGCGGGGAAGTCGATCTCGGTGTCGTTGATGCGATTGAAGACGTTGGTGAACACAGTGATCGCGAAGGCGAGACTGATGTCGACGAGCTGTGCGTCGCTGTACCCGGCAGCCTTGATCGCCGCGAAATCCTTGTCGCTGACGGTGCCGCTGGTGCGTGCGAGCTTGTCGACGAAAGCGACCAGCGCATCACGCTGGGCATCGCCGGTCGGCTGGCCGTCGCGAATCCGCCTCAGAACCTCAGGTGTGAGGCCGACGAGCTTTCCGAGATGGCTGTGGGCGGCGACACAATAATCACAGCGGGCGGCCTCGCTGATCACGAGCTTGATGATCTCCCTGTCGGACTTCGTCAGGCCTCCAGAGGCGAGCACGGTGTCCGCGGCGAGGATGGCCTTGAGCGCGGCCGGGCCGTGAGCGGCGAGCGCCGCAAAGGTGTTCGGCACACTGCCGATGGCCTTCTTGATCTGGGCATAGACCTGGCCGGACGAGCCGGCATCAGCTTCGAGGTTCGGGACGTGAAGACGGGACATGGTGGCACTCCTTGGTCGGGGTGGTGAACGATTGCGGAGTGACAGTATGGTCCAGGCATGAGATATTGAATGCTCTAAATGCCTCTTATATATGCTCATTCGTCTCATTTCGGAGGGTGCGATGGATTGGTTGAGCCGGCTGTTCGAGATGATGCGGGTGCGCGGTCGTCTGGACCTGCGCTGCTCTTACGGCGCGCCGTGGCGGATCGAGCAGGGGCCGGGCGAGGCCAACGAAATCCCGTACCACGCGGTGCTCGCGGGTTCGGCGATGCTGGACGATCCGGCGGGAGGCCGGCCGCTGCTACTGGAGGCCGGCGACATTCTGCTGCTGCCGCGCAACCCCCGGCACGTCATGCAGGACGGCAGCGGAGCTGTGCCGCTGAAGGCCCGCAACCGCGCGTCGCTCAATTTCACGATCAGCGAAAATCTCGGCTCGGACGCGCGGCTCGATCTGTTGTGCGGACATTTTTCGATCGCCCCGCCGCACGACCGCCTGCTGCGCAATTATCTGCCGCCAGTCCTGATCGTGCGCACCGGCGCGCAGCAGGCAGGCGAACGGGACAGTGCCGGGCAGCTCGGGAGCCTCGTTGCCCTGATGCGTGGCGAGACGGCAGATGATCATCTCGGTGGCCGAGCGATGCTGAACGCGCTGTCGACGGCGATGTTCGCCCTCGTGCTCCGTCTTGCCAGCGAGAGCGGGGATGCGCCGCGCGGGCTGCTTGCGCTCGCAGGTCACCCGCGCCTCGCGCCAGTGGTCGCGGCCATGTTCAACGAGCCTGCGCGTGCCTGGACGCTGCCCGAGCTCGCGCAACTCGCCAACATGTCGCGTGCGACACTCGCCCGTCAATTTCAGGAGAAGGTCGGACGCTCGCCAAGCGAGCTGTTGACCGACATCCGAATGACGCTGGCAACGAATGAATTGAGAAAAGGGTCGATCTCGACCGGGGCGGTCGCGGAAGCGGTCGGCTATCAGTCGGAGGCGGCGTTCCAGCGGGCGTTCAAGGCCCACATCGGCATCACCCCCGCGCAATGGCGAAAGGCCGCGCAGGCTCCAGCGACGATTGACGGGCTGGAGCTGGCGAGCGCAGAGGCGATATCGGGGGACGAAAATGCATAGGCAGCGCCATATGCCGGTCCGACTCGAGGAGCCCGAACTCTGACCTGCGGGTCGCAGATTCCACCGGCTAGCTACCAGCGTCGGGGGTCACCTCGGCGAGGTCAAGATTACGGTCAGGGCCATGCGGAACCACCGATTGGCCGAGCTCGAGACGCATCAGTGTGCCGTCGAGATGGACGGTTACGATGTCTGGTTCGAAGGACACAAAATTGGAGATGCGACGGACCTCGGGATAGGCGTCGGGGTAGGACCAGGCCGCCTGGCGTGCATCTCCAATGGAATAATAGCTGCAGAGACCCTTGTACGGACAGAAGGTCTGAAGCTTCACCGGAGTGAGGGCAGACTCGTCGATATCGGTACGTGGAACGTACCAGCGGGGTGCAAAGCCGGATTCGTAAAGCACCAGCGGCCGCTTCGTATCGGCGATGACCCGACCCTGAAGGTTGACCACGAGGTGGCGGGAGGTCTGGCGGATGTCGATGCGATGATAGGGATCGGCGGCGTGACCCACGATGCGTTCGTCTTCCTCGTAGAAGGCATCCATGGCCCGCCAGGCGAAGGCGATCAGACCGCGCAAATCGCTCGCATGGGCGGGCAGGTCGGTGTGCTGCCAGGCTCCCCGCGCCGCAATGTGTTGCTCGTCGGCTCGAACGCTGTACCAGGACGTCGGCCCGAGATCGGGATGTTGAGTAATGTGCTCAGTAGGTTCCAGCACATCTGGGGAAACATCGGCCTGCGGGAAATAGGCCACAGGATAACGGCCCGGTTCGAACAACAGGCGCACCTTCTCGCTGTCGGCAATCCACCGGCCCCCGAAGTGCACGCGCATGCGGCGGCGCAACGGTTCGACGTATAATAGTCGCTTGGGCAGCGGCTCGGGGACGAGGAAGCGGCCGATTGCTCCCGTTGAAAGCGGGCCTTGTTGCCAGGACAGTCCCAACTGATCTCTCCCTTTAGCCGTCAGCGGATGCCGACCTGTTCCCGCTCATGCTTGGTTTCGCCGACGCGATCCGAGGCTATATTTCGTCTGCAGTCCGGCTTTGGTTACAGGTCATCCCACCATTTCAGTGCTGTGATGACACCGACCGCAATGGTTCAGTCAGCTGCAAATCCTTCGTCGATCGGGACGGTGAACTGGAAGACCGCCCCCCGCGGTTCGTTTGTGGTCACCCAAAGTCTGCCGCCGTGCGCAACGATGATCGAACGGCATATCGACAGTCCTACACCCAGGCCGCCCGGTTTGGTCGTGTAGAAGGGTTCGAACAGCCGCGCGTGCCCCTCCGCAGACAAGCCCGGGCCCGAATCCGCGATCGATACGAGTATGCTGTCGGCATCTGCTCTCGCGGTCTGGATCAATAGCTCGCGCTTGCCCTCCGTGGTCCCGCTCATCGCTTCGATGGCGTTCAGGATCAGGTTGAGCGTCACCTGCTGCAGTTCAACGCGATCGCCGAGGACCTTCGGCAGGCAATCGGCGAAGTCCGCCCGGATCGAGACATCGTTCCGCGCCGCTTCAGCGTGCGTGAGCTCGATGACGTGACCGATCACGTTGTTGAGTGCCAGGGAGTCCCGCTGAGGCGGTGACTTTTTGATGAGGTCGCGGATACGTCCGATGACCTCACTGGAGCGGATACCGTTCTCGATGGTGCGCGTCAGTGCCCTGCGCGCCTGCTCCAGCGCCGGCGGGCGGTGATTGAGCCAGCTCAATGCCGCTTGCGCGCTGGCGATAATCGCGGTGTTCGGCTGATTGACCTCGTGGGCGATCGACGCCGTCAGCTGGCCCATCACCGCGACGCGGTTGGCGTGGGCGAGTTCCATTTGGGCCTCGCGGTAACGCTGCTCACGCTCCTGAAGCTCCCGGTACAGACGCGCATTGTCGAGCGACGTCGCGGCCTCGGACGCGAGAAATTTGAGAAGAGCGACCTTTGCCGGCGTAAATACGGCCTTGGCAAGATTGTTCTCGAGATACAGCAGAGCGACCAGGCTGCCTTGCTTCGTGAGCGGAATGACCAGAATCGACCGTGCGCTCTTGAGCTGGATGTAGCGGTCCCCTCCGAAGGCTCCACTTTCCGCAGCATCGTCGAGAATAACGCGCTCATGCGTGCGGGCCGCGTACAGGACGAGCGACTCCGGGATTTCCATCTGGGAAATCGGTCGATCGCACAGTTCGACATTGATCAGAACTCCCTCGGTCGCCGCTTCCGCGCGGATTCGCAGCTCAGCGTCCCGCTGCAAAATCAGCAATCCTCGTTCTGCACCGGCGTGCTCGATGGTCGTGCGCATCAGAACGTCGATCAGCTTCTCGAGGACGATCTCTCCGGACACAGCCTCCGAGACTTTCAGAGCCGCAGCGAGGTCCAGATGTTCGATCGGTGCACCGATCGTATGGGCCGGGCTAAGCACGGGTGCGTTCTCAGCAAGGTGCGGATACATGTCGTCGATCTGCCGTACCTTGCCGTCGGCTCCCCACCGGGCATACGCGTCGCGTGCGTTACGACGGTATATATCGGCGATATCGGCGAACGCATCATAATCGCGAGCCGCATAGAAGTTCGCAGCCAGCTCGTAGGCAAGGCCCTCTTCCGCAACAAGTCCGTTTGCGCGGGCCGAGCGAACCGCGTGTTCGTAGAGGCGCATTGCATCGGAGTCGCAGCCCGCCAGCCGAGCGATTTCGGCGCCGACCAGCGCCGCGCAATGCTCGAAATTGTCAGGGCAGTTCTCCGCCCAGGCCCGGAGTTGCCGATAATGCGCGGTTACGGCGTCGATGCGTCGGTGCCCGCCGGAGATCGTTTCCGGCAGTGCAGCGATCGAAAGCGCACTATAAAAGTGATACGAAGCGGCCTCTGCTGGAGTCAGAGGGGTCCATCGCCGGCGCTGTAGCTTCGACAGGATGTCGACCGCTGATGCGTGCTCGCCAGCAAAGAAACGCGCCCGAAGCTTGAGGATCCAGTAAATGCACTCGGCGCGCCACAAATTCGGATTGGCGGCGAAATGCTCTTCGATCTGTTGCTCGTCGAACTGCTCGTCGTCGAAGGAGCCAAATCTCGGGGTCAACCCGCGGAGGGTCCGGAACAAACCGCGTTGCGCGGCGATGATATCCTCGATGAACCCGAACCCCATCTTCCGGACGAAGGCGAGGCCAGTCTCGGCCTCGCTCAGAACTTCGACAAGCGGATCGCCTGCCTGGAAGAGATTGCCATTCAGATTGCTGCAACTGTATGCCGCATAGGTCAGGTCGCCGCTCCTGTGAGCGCTCTCGAAAGCGCGGCGAAGGAGATCGCGCGCGGCCCTGAAGTGCCTGGTCCACGGCACAACGTGTGCGCCAAATATCAGATAGGTCGCGGCCTGGTAGCGGGCCATTCCGCGCTGCTCGACCAATTCATA
The DNA here is from genome assembly GCF_029714425.1 of Bradyrhizobium sp. CB2312. Lineage (NCBI taxonomy): Bacteria > Pseudomonadati > Pseudomonadota > Alphaproteobacteria > Hyphomicrobiales > Nitrobacteraceae > Bradyrhizobium > Bradyrhizobium sp. CB2312. The sequence continues at coordinate 2,724,287 of NZ_CP121668.1, forward strand.
GCCGAGTTCCCCGAAGCGAAAGCCGGATTTGTAGTCGCCGAATTGCAGCCCGGCCACCATTCCGAGCTGCACATAAGCAACGCACGACCCGTCGCTATGACCCCATTCGAGGCCGAGATTGACGGCGCGGCAGATCGTGAGGGACAGCAGGTTCATATCCGTGAAGAGAGCAGGCGGCAGGAGTTTGGTCAGAACATCCATGGTCGCAAGAGAGGCTGGGTCGCTCATCAAGGGCAGCTTGACGAGGTCTTCGATGCTGCGCTCCCCAATTCCCGACCAGATAAGATCATACTCGCGGCGCGCCTCCGCTTCCGTCGGGTTGGGAGACCAGTGCACGCCTAGCTGCCGCAGGTACCCCAGGCCAACATCGACGGCCCGGCTGGACTGGCCGAGCGTCGTATAGACATCCATGCGCAGGCACGCGACGGCAGCCTGTTCGAGCGAATTGGCCGCGCGCGCCGCCAGTGCAGCCAGACGATCGTTCGCGACGGCTGGTTCGCCGGTCAGGAACTCGCATGTGGCCCGGTTCATTTGCAGCGTGAAGGCAAGGTCGTGCCGCCGCGCCCAGCAATCGGCGCTCAAGAGCCCGGTTCCGATGGAAAGATAGGAAAGTGCCGAGCTATAGGCCGAGGATGCCTTGGCGCGCTGGCCGGCAATCAAGTTGAGCTCGGCGATTTGCTCGCGCTCGCCTGGCGAGCCGACGAGGGGAAGACCACGGTTGAGTTGATTGACGATATCGAAGATCGCCGTCTCGCGCTGCTCGGGTGGCGTGCGTGCCACCAGGAGCCGGCCGATTCGCAAGTGCGACGCAGGCCTCTCGGACTCGGGAATAAGTGCGTAGGCGGCTTCTTGCACCCGGTCGTGCACGAACCTGCAGTGCCGGTCCTGAAGCTCGACCAGCTCGAGCCGCACCGCGCCGATGAGATTCAGCTGGACCTGCTGTTCCGATATGCCCAGCATCAATGACAGAGTCGGGATCTCGGCGCTGTTGCCGAGGCATGCAAGCGTCTGCAAGGCCATCCGCGTTTCGTCGGCCAGGCGGCCTAGCTTGCGGATCATCAAGTCGACGACGTTTTCGGTATAGCCTTTGGCATTGATGCGCTCCAGGTCCCACCGCCATTGGCTCATTTCGTGATCGAAGGCCAACAACTCTTCTTCCGAGAGTGCATGCAGGAACTGAATCAGGAAGAATGGATTACCGCCCGTCTTCTCATGGACCAGCTGCGCCAATGGCGCGGCGCGCGCTGCCTCGGAGCGAAGCGCATCCACGATGAAACGCTCGGCGTCGGTGCCATTGAGGGAGGTCAGGCTGAGTGTCCGGACGAGCGCGCCCGAATCGTGAATTGTGGCGAGCTTGTGCCTCAGCGGATGGTCGGCACCGATCTCATTGCTGCGATAGGCGCCGATCAGCAAGAGATGTCGCAGGTCCGATCGGGTCAGCAGCTCCTCAAGCAGATCGAGTGTCGCAGCGTCCAGCCACTGTAAATCGTCGAGGAAGAGCACAAGTGGCCGGTCCGGTCGGGCGAAGACGCCGATGAAGCGCTGCAAAACGAGATGGAATCGTCGCCGAGCGTCTTGCGGCGAAGCCTCCGGGACCGGCGGTTGATCGCCGATGACCAGTTTCAATTCAGGAACCAGATCGACCATCAGCTGGCCGTTGGGTGTCAATGCTTCGCAGATGGTGTCGCGCCACGCTGCGAGTTCGGTGTCGTCCTTCGCAAGGAGGCGACGGACGATGTTTTGAAAGGCCTGCGCGAGCGTCGCATAGGGGATGTCGCGCTTGTACTGATCGAACTTGCCCGAGGCGAAGAGACCGCCGAGCGGCACCAGGGCTCTGTGCAATTCGTGGACGACGGCGGACTTGCCGATACCGGCATAGCCCGAGATTAAGACGAGCTCGGGCGTTCCACTGCGGGCGACGCGGTCGAACGAGGCGAGCAAGGCCTCGATCTCGTGTTCCCTACCGTATAGACGTTCGGGAATCAGGAGGCGGTCCGGTCGGTCCGCTTCGCCCGGCGTGAAGCCGTCGATCCGCCCTCGCGCCTGCCATTCGGCAAGGCAGTGCGCGAGGTCGCTCTTGAGGCCGGCTGCGGTCTGGTAGCGGTCCTCGGTCGTCTTGGCGAGGAGCTTCATGATGATCGCCGACACGGCATCGGGCACATCATCGAGCCGTTCGGCGGGCGGAATGGCTCGTCTCGCGATGTGGCTGTACACCCATTCCATCGGATTGGCCGCGGTGAACGGCAGTGCGCCCGTGAGCATCCGGTAGAACGTCACGCCGAGCGCGTACAGATCGCTGCGGGAATCGACGGACCGGTTCATGCGGCCGGTTTGCTCGGGGGCCATGTAGGCCAGCGTGCCTGCGATGGTCTCCGGTGGTTCGACTTGCTGTCGCTCGCGCGGCAGGCGAGATGCGAGGCCGAATCCGGTGATCCTGATCTCGTCGGCTCCGGTCACCAGAAGATTTGCCGGTTTCAAGTCCTTGTGAATCAGACCCCGCCGATGAAGCTGGTCGACGGCGGTGGTGATGGCGAGAGCCAATCGCAAAAAGCGATCCAGCTTCATCGGCGTGCCGAGCTGCCGCTCGAGCGGCTCGCTGCAGGGATCTTCCAATATCAGAGCGGCTCGACCGCTATCGCGGATCAGCTCCAGTGGCGGTACGGCCCAGGACCGGTCGAGTTCGTCGCGCAAGGCGTATTCATGGGCGAGCCGGTCGAGGAGTGCCGCCGGCGGATGTTCCGCTGCAGCCCTTACAACGAGGACACTGTCGACGGTTCCATCGGGGCCCCGGCGCAATTCGCGGCAAAAAATGCGCTCGCCGTCGTCCCATAGAAGTTCGAGATCGGCATCTCGCGTGGGGATCGGCGAGGACAAATTCATCTGCCGGACTCCGGAGGCGGCCGGCCGCCTCGTGGAGAAGACCCGCCAAGCGTCCAATCGCCCCCTCATCACCCTACTCTCCGGAAAAGTCCCCGACAACGGCAACCACCAGAGCTAACCTGCCAGCTTCACGCTGGTCGCTTTTCTGGTCTCCAATATTCGAGGATGCTGCCGCAAGCGTTACAGGCAGATTTGAATTTGATCGGGAACTCTGAGTGACGAACAACCTGACTGAAGTTCAGGGCCGTCAGCTCGAACGCGGTGGAGTTGGAAATACGTCGAAAGGTGGTTCGGCGTGGACAGCGTCAATGTCTATAAACCCGCGCCGCAAACCTATGCTCACGTCGAGAATGAGCTAGGAGCCCGTCCGTCGCAGCTCTGCATGATCGCCTGCCACGCGCTACTGCATCGCTTCCTGCCGGACAATCCCGTTCTGAGCCGGGGACACTTCGGCCGCTGCCCGGACGATGTCCTGCTTGAGCAGATAGACCGAAGCCGCAAGCAGCACGACGTCCTTCATGAGGAAGAGGAACGGCAACGTGGCCGCGGGAAAGCCGCCTGCCGGCGCAGCCCAGGCATCGGGGAAAAACGGAATGATCGTGACGGTAGCGACATAGGTCGCGCATGAACCCAGTGATCCCAGGATGGCCAGTTTTCGGTTCCAGAAACCGAGCAGAAGAAGCAATCCAAACAGCAATTCCGCAGAGCCCAGGAAGTAGGCCGCGCCGCGCACGCCAAACACCGGATACAGCCAGAAGATCAGAGGCCCGTGGCTGATGAACGGAATCAACGCATGCGCCTCGTAGTCGAACCATTTCTGGCAACTGAAGACGAAGAAGATCACGATCATCGCCACACGTGTGGCATGGTAGTCAAGATCGCCCCTGACAAGATCTAGCTCGGACAGTTTCTTTATGAGATGGTCCATCTGATGTCGTCTCACATGAGATCGCGGATTGGAGTCAGGGGTGGCGTCGTTGTTGATCGTCACCTGAACGGTAGCCGAACTTCGAAGGGCGCGCTGTGCGCGGGTTATCGCGCGTTTCTCAAAATTGCGCTGTTGGCCGCGAGCAACCGGCATCCGCGTGACCTGACCTCGCTTGCGTTCTGTCGTCTGCGAACGACGTCGTGAGACGAAGGGAAGTTTTGCTGCTGCGTGTCCGTGTCGCCCCGGGCTGCTCGTGTTGCCGCCGCGAACCCATACCAAAGTATGGGTTCGTGCATCACAATCGTGAGATTGTAGGGGGCACTTGCCGAACGCATGCTCCGGGCTCATCTGCGCAACCAATCCTGGCGCAGCTACTGGACTTTCCTCATTGGGGGAGACCAAACATGCGCCTCTCGCGAAAAAGCATGGAGCGTTACGGTCGCTTCGTCGGACGGCGTGCGTCCTGCGCGCCGGTCGACCTCGTTGCAATCGCGTTTCGATGATGGTTGCGCCTTGCGAGGGTAAGTCAGGTGAAGGTCCCTTTCGTAGGAGTCGTCGATGACGACGAGGCCCTGTGCCTGTCTTTGGTGGATCTGATGCGATCGATCGGCTACCGCTCCGAGCCGTTTGACAGGGCCGAAGCGCTGCTGAGCTACGTTGATCGGTTCAGCTTCGACTGCATCATCGCCGACGTTCACATGCCCGGAATGGGTGGGCTCAACCTCGTTCGCAAGCTCCAAGAGCAGAAGGTCGGAGCGCCGGTGATTCTCATTACCGCGCTTCCTCACAAGCAGCTGGATGCGGACGCGGCATCGATCGGCGCATTCTGCCTTCTCAGGAAGCCGTTCGAAACAAGCGCGCTGCTTGAGTGTCTCGACAGGAGCCTTCGGCGATGAAAGCGCTCTCGGGAGACGAGACCACGTCCTCCACGGCAACGCAATCCTTTGGCGGAGACGAACTGCAGCGTCCACCCTCACGGGAGGATGGGGCTCCGTCGCGACCCGATCGCGGGAAAACGGCCCGCTGGGAGAGATGGAACGATTGCTCGGAGCGATGGGGCCGGCTCATGCTTGCTGCGCGAGGAGGGGATGAAGCCGCATATGAGCAGTTGCTTCGGGAACTGGATCTCTGGCTTCGTGCCTACTATGCGCGCCGGCTTCCATATCCGGCCGCCGACGATGCGCGGCAAGAGGTGCTTCTGGCCATTCATGCCAAACGCCACACCTTCGCGCCGTCGAAGCCCTTTGGCGCCTGGGTTACGGCTATTGCCCGCTACAAATGGGTCGATCGCGTTCGCGATGCATCGCGCTACAGTGCACTCTCGCTCGACGACGAAATCGCAGTCGAGGATCACGAAGGTGCCGCCATCAGCGCTGCTGCGCTGGACCAGTTGCTCGGTCGGCTCAAGCCTGCACAAGAGAGCGTGATCCGTCTCGTGAAGCTCAATGGTCTTAGCATCGCGCGAGCGTCCGGCGCGACTGGCCAGTCAGCGGCCTTGGTCAAGATCAATATCCACCGCGGGCTGAAGAAATTGGCGATGTTGGTTTCCTGACGTGATTGCGACCGCGGCCCCGAGGCCGTGCAAGACGTCGTTCCGGAGCGAAGACCCGCGCAAGCGGCACCTTGGGTCGCACCGAAGGCGCAGCCGGAAACATTCCGACAATATCGCCTCAATCGGCGCAATCCACGAACAGCGAGGTGCGCGTAGATCCTGCATACTCAGCGTGTCTTCTCGGCAATCAACTGCGTTGAGGCGCGCCCATGCCACTCCGTTCATCCCTCATCTTGAGCTTCGCCGCCATTCCCCTCACTGCCCTGGCGGATCCTCTCCCCACGCCGTCACCGAAGGCGCCGAGCGCCGCTGAAAGCGTGCAAGTGCAGCCGCGTGGCGATGCATTCATGCCGAATTCGCTTGCCGAGGATGCGTTACAGAAGCGCATTACGGACTTCAACCGTAAGCAGGAAGGCCTGGATGCGGATCTCGACAGGAAGCTGAGAATCTGCCGCGGATGCTGATCGAGTCCGGGTTCAGCAAGCAGCAATGGGTCTGCGCATGAAGCACACTGTCGTCGAACCGTTTCGCGGCGGAAGCGGGCGCGCAGGTCGATCTCGACTTCGCGTCCGATGGTCTTGTCTGCCGACTTCTACTCGATCTCGGCCAGACGCCGACCACGCAGGGGGCTGTTAGTCAAAATCGGAAGGATCTACACAATGAGTACATCGACGGGCGTACCGCGGAAATCGTTCGCAAGCACACTGCCGATATCGGAGTTGCTTGCGGGAGATCTGGATTATCACATTGTCCGGTCGTCGATGGTGATCCTGTTCTTCTTCTTCGGGTATCAGAAATGGTGGGCGTACGAGGCGGATCGTCTGGAGCCCTTCATCAGCAACGGTCCCCTGATCTGGTGGCTCTACCCCGCCTTCGGCCATCAAGGTGCCAGTTGGTTTCTCGGTGTCTCCGAATGGACCTTTGGTGCTTTGATATTCGCGGGTTTCTGGAGCAAGCGCCTCGGTATTCTGGGCGCCCTTGGATCTACCGGGACCTTTATCGCGACAGTCACGATCATTCCGTTCATGCCGGATGGTTGGGACGCGTCAGCCGGAGGCTTTCCGGCGATGACGGGCAACGTTCCGTTCCTGATGAAGGATGTCGTACTGCTTGCGGTCTCGTTGTATCTTCTGAAGCAGGACGCGGCGCGTGTCCTGAAGCGACTTGAGGCTTGAGATACACGGCCGGACAGACGCAGATCATGGCCAGCGCGAACATGGGATGCTACAACGAGACGGCCGCCGCGGCGACGAAGCCGAGCAGGGTGGCCAAGAATCCATGCGCATGCGTATCTTCATGCGCGCCTGGCCGGGGATCTCCTCAATCGCCGGCCGTTCGACGACCTCCCGGCACGGCAACAGATAGGTCGCGTTCACCAGGGCGAAATATGACGGCGTAGACGGTGCCGATGCAGACCTGCGTCGCAGCGGTCTCGACGTTCCGATTGGGGCCGAACAGCCGACGATCCGCAGGGCGCAAAGCCGCCCTTCTGCACTTTCGTGGATATTCGGAGCAACGGTCGGATTGGTTACACCTGCTTCGAAAAAAATGTGGTGCGATGATGTGCGGGGAAGTGTCTGTTGCGGGTTCGTGAACCGTGGCTCCCCGCAGCCAAACTTGGCAACGTTCGCAAGTCCCGTTACATGTTGCGGCGTACTGACGCGCTCTCGTCCCAATCCCTCGACGTATAAGCCGCGGGGTGAGCGTCGAGACGTCTGGATATGATGGTCACGACGAGACTTCTCGGTATGAGGCTTGATAACGGGACGCACGAACTGGATCTGGTCGCCAAGGCCTTTCAGGCCATTTCGAGAGAAATCAGCTATCAGGGATTGGCCAAGGCTCTCCTCACGGAGGCGCTGAGTTATTCCGGCGCTAGTCGGGGGGCGATCTTGCTTAGCGGGCAAAGAGAGTTGCTTGCCAAGGCCGATGCGAGCTTCCCGCGCGAGAGGGCGAACTTTCTTGCCTCCTTCCCGCAGAATGCCGAATTTCGCTTGCCGAGCGACCTTGCCGAGGAGGTGCTCGATCGAAAGCAAACGGTCGTGAGGCAAGCCGACGCAGAAAGCTCGGCACTGATCGACCCCGCGAACCCGCCGTTCGGAAAGATAGCCCAGCTGTGCCTGCCGTTGATTCACCAGAACTGGGCGATTGGTGTTCTCTATCTCGAAGCGGATGGAGACGCGGATGTCTTCACGCCGCGGTGCGTCTGGGTGATATCCATGCTTGCCAATCAGGCCGCCGTCTCATTTGAATCCGTCCGCCTGTTCGAGGCGCTGCGCGAGACCAATATGTGGATGGTCAGAGGTCAGCAGATCGGGGGGATGGGCAGCTATCGTTGGAATACGCGGACCATGCTCTCGCGTGGATCGCGAGAATGTTACCGCATTTTTGACATCGACCTGGACGTAAACCCCGTGCCCTTCGAGGTGTTCAGGAGCCGGGTCCACCCCGAGGATTATCCCGCGCTGGAGCAGGCGCTCGCCGAGGCGATCAGCACGAAGTCGCCATTCACCCATGAGTACCGCGTGGTCCATCGGGACGGCAAGAAGTTACATGTCGTGGCCGTCGGACAATTCGATGAGGGGCCCACGGGAGACCTCGAGTTGGAAGGCATCATCACGGATGTCTCGCAACGGAAGGCGGCGGAGCAGGCTCTCGCCGACGCGCGAAATGAGCTGTCGCGGGCGACGGGTCTGACGTCCCTTGGCGAACTTGCCGGCTCGATCATTCACGAGATCGATCAACCGCTGACGGGGATGATCATGAGCGCTGAAGCTTGCCTCCGGTGGCTCACCAGGAATCCCGTTCAAGCCGCGGAAGCCCGGAAGTCGGTCGCGCGCATCATCAAGCAGGCACGTCGCGCCGCGGAGGTTGTGACCGGGGTCAGGTCTCTGGTACGGGGCACGCAGGTTCATTTTGCCGAGTTCGACATCAACGAGGCGGTTGCGGAGGTTCTGCTTCTGTCGAAAAGGGAAATCGAGCGAGCCGGTGTGATCGTCCGTACCGACTTCGATCGATCATCGCCTCGTGTCGAAGCGGACCGTGTTCAGGTCCAGCAGGTCGCTCTCAACCTTGTGCGCAACGCGATTGAGGCCATGGCCGGGGTCGAGGAGGGGAACCGCATTTTGGCCCTCTCTTCCGAGGTCGCCGATGGTATGATTTCCGTGGCAATTGCGGATACGGGGGGTGGCATTAGCCCGGCTGATAGAGAGCGGGTCTTCGAGACGCTGTATACGACAAAGGGGGCGGGGCTCGGACTGGGACTGTCGATCTGCCGCAAGATAGTGAAACTCCACGGAGGACAGCTATGGGTGGAAGAAAACGGGAGGTGCGGAGCGAGGTTCACCTTCGCTCTCCCGCTTCGCCAGGCGGTTCAGATTTCGGAAAGCCGGTAGACATGCCTCCTTCCGGCGTCGTTCATATTGTCGACGACGATCGCGCGGTCCGCGAGTCCCTGGGCGACCTGCTTGAGTCCTTGCACTACAAAGTCGCGTTGTACGGATCCGCTTCGGATTTCTTGAAGGTTGAACTGTCGGATGCCCCTGCGTGTCTGGTGCTCGACGTCAGATTGCCTGGTACGAGTGGCTTGGAGCTGCAGGAGTACCTGACAAAAATCAATGTCGGAATCCCGGTGATCCTGATGACCGCTTTCGGCGACATTCCCATGTCCGTAAGAGGCATGAAGCTGGGGGCGGTCGATTTTCTCACGAAGCCGATACGAGATCAGGATCTTCTCGATGCGATCACTGCCGCGATACGAAAGGACATCGATCGGCGCGACGACAGCGCACACCTCGCGCGGTTGCAGGAGAAGTTTTCGCTCCTGACCGCGCGCGAGCGGCAAGTGATGACGCTGGTGGCATCCGGTCTGATGAACAAGCAGGTCGCCAGCGAGCTCTCGATCAGCGAAGCGACAGTCAAGATGCATCGCGGCAGCGTGATGCGGAAGCTGGGGGCAAAAACCGCAGCAATGCTCGTTCGAATGGCTGAAGCGCTCCAACTCCAGTGCTGATGCTTTGCCTCCGGCAAAAGGCATATGGTGCTGACTCATCTCGGCGCCGTCCCTGCGCGCCACCCATACCTAAGTATGGGCTGAAACAGCACAAGCGTGAGATTGTCCGCCAGCGCGATGAAAAGCATGTTGTCCGTGTGCAGTGCCGCCAGCCGTGTTGGTAGCGTGCGTTGACCGGAGAGGTAACGCCACTTGCAGCTTGCGGCTTCAACGCCTGTATCCATGCGATCAGGGCATCTCTTCCGTGCAGAAATTCGTTGGCGATTGGGCGCGGCCATCCGGAGCGCAGAACAGGGCGACGACGATGGGGATGTACGTACCAAATTCGAGTGAGAGCTTGGCGCGGATGCCGGTCTGCGCTTCGCCAATCCAGCCGGTGCACGAGACGCTGTCTTCCAGGCCGTCCGAGGCGGCGCTTTATCCGACGGTCAGCATAACGCCTTCCGAGCTGGTGAAGCGCCTTGGGACAGGCTGGCATTGGTGGTTTTCGGAGAGCGTTCACCTTCCGGTCGGCAGCAGGATTGAATTTCGGTTTCAGGGATCGAGACATCTCCTTGCGTTGTATAACGAGGGAGCACGTAAAAGGGGCGAGACCTCCATCGATGGCCTCTGCTCGTTGAAGCTGCCGGGTTCTATGCATAGGCTGACATTTGTCCCGGCGGGACGCGCTTATCAGGAATGGCACGAGACTGCCTCGTCTGCGCACGTGACCTTCCTCTACTTCGATCCCGCGGCGCTTCATAAGCCCGACGACGGCGCGACCGGGCTTGCGCCGAGAATATACTTCGACGATCCGCTGGTCTGGGAGACGGCCTCGAAGCTGAAAAAGGCGATTGAGAGCGCGGAGACGAATTGCGTGCCCTACCTCGAGGCGCTCTGCCGCGTGCTCGCCCACGAGCTTTCCAGGTCTGACCACGATCTCGTCCGCGAGCCGGCTCCAGTCATTCGTGGAGGTCTCGCGGGCTGGCAGAAGCGTGTCGTGGTCGAGTACGTCGAGGAGCATCTGGGAGAACAGGTCTGCCTCCTGAAGCTCGCCGAGCTTGCCAGGCTCAGCGTTCATCACTTCTGCCGTGCATTCAAGAAGTCGTTCGGGATCCCGGCCTACCAGTACCAGGTGCAGCGGCGCATGGAGTTCGCCAAGCTGCGACTGGCGGATCGCGCGGTATCGATTACGGACATCGCACTCAGCCTGGGCTATGCGCAAACGAGCTCCTTCAGCTCAGCCTTTCGCAAAGCAACAGGCTGGACGCCTACGGACTATCGCAGGAAGTTCGAATGAACTGATCCCGAGGGACGATAGATCAGTTAGGGAGGCGACCGGCGATCTCGTACCGGCAGAAGCTCTTCGCGACGCCTGATCAGAACCTCGAGCCGCGCGGCCTGATCGTCGATTCGCTGGCCGACGAGCTCCGCACCCGTTGCGGCGGAATATGAGGCGCCCTGTTCGATCAACTCGCGAAGGTTCGCCTCTGCGGCGGCAATCTGGCGCTCGATTTCAGTGACGTGGACGTCTTCACCGTGCATGGCGGGTCTTTGATTTCGGAGCTTGGCGGGCGATCGGGCGCGGCGTTCAGAAGTACAGGTGCCGGGCACTGTGCATTTCAAGGACACACCCCCTCGAAGTTCGCGTCGCCCGCATCAGATTGCTTCCGCAATCGGCGCACTTGACGAGCGCCTCCAGGTGCCCGCCGTCGACGGCCAGAGCGCCAAGGCAGGACACGGTGTTGCATGCCGCGCACCGGACCTTCGTCAGGGTGATGTCGAAGGCAAAGGCTTCTTGAAGCAAGTGCGTGCTGGGATCACCGCCAAGAATGAGGTCGGCGATGTTGTCTGCCATGGCGATCATGCTCCTATTGGACCGAAACGCTCGGTTCTTATGGCGAGAGGGTCGAAGCCGAGCTTCACGAGCATGCTGGAGATGCTTTCGACAAACCCTGTGGGACCGCAAATGAAGAACGTGGGATTCTGCTCGCGCGTGAAGCTGTTCTCTACGAGCAGAACCTCGTTGACCCGCCCCCGATGTCCGTTCCAGTCGCTCGGATGCTCGCGGGTGAGCGCATAAACCAGGTGCAGGTTGCGATCGCCGCGAGCCATCGTATCGAGTTCATCCCGGTAGACGACGTCGGCAAGGCTGCGAGCCGAATAGATCAATGACGCCGGTATGTATGAGTGCGACCTGTTGCGGTGGCGTAACATGGCCATCAGCGGCGTAATTCCGGTGCCGCCCGCGACTAGGCAAATCGGTCCACCGAGAGTTTGGCTCCAGATGAAATGTCGTCCAATGGGGCCGCGAAATTCGAGAGCGTCGCCAACCCGCAATTCGTCGAGTAGATAAGGGGAAACCTCACCGTCCTCGACCCGTTCCACGGTGAGGGTGAGCAGTTGTTCTTCCGGTGGCGATGCGATCGAGTAACTTCGTTCGGCTTGATAGCCGTCCTCGGCGGTGAGCCGTATGTCGACATGCTGGCCGGGCCAGTGTCCGGACCAGCGCGACGGCCACAGGATGATGCTCTTCACGCGGCTGGTTTCGGCCACAATGGCCTGCACGCGACCGATCTGCCACTCGATTTTGGGCTGCCGCAAAGGCGCGTCAGTCGCCGTCATAACGCTGCTCCCGCCAGGGATCGCCATAGTTGTGATAGCCACGCGATTCCCAGAACCCCGGCTCGTCCTTGGGCATGAAGCGGAGCCTTCGCAACCACTTTGCGCTCTTCCAGAAGTAAAGATGCGGCACCAGAAGTCGCGCGGGGCCGCCGTGCGCCGGAGCCAGCGGCAGACCCTCATAGCGGGTCGCGATCATCGCCTTTCCCGCGACCAGGTCGGTCACGGGAAGGTTCGTCGTGTATCCGCCGTCGCAATGAGCCATGACATAGGCGTCCGGCGGTTCGCTCAGCCCGACCACCTTGAGAAGATCGTCGAAGCTGACGCCTTGCCAGACCGTGCTGAGCTTCGTCCATTTGGTGACGCAGTGAATGTCGACCGTGATCGTAGTCTGGGGCAGTGCCTCGAACTCGTCCCAGGTCCATTTCCCCAGCAACGAGCCGCCGAGTTGAAGCGCAATCTTCCAGTTGGCGACATGGATCTCCGGCGTCGGGCCGGCGGATAGCACCGGAAAGTCGGTCGTCAGGTACTGACCCGGCGGCAGCCGGTCGGCTTCGGATGCATGTCGCTTGGACTTGAAGTCGCGAGAAACGGGAGGTCGATCCATGGAAGCGTGCCCTTGTGCGGTGACGCGCAGGATGCCCCAACGCGCGTCGGCTTAACCTGCAGCCCACGTAAGCGCACATGAACCTTGATCGATCCCTTGTCGATGGCCGTCGTGCTGAATGCATCAATATCGCGAAAGACGAAGCAATCGCGGCTGCGCAGGCAGGAACTATTTCAATATCAGATGCGGTTTCGCCCTGAAGTGGTTCAAGCGCGCTCCCGCCGCATTAGTCTCCTGCGCTTCGCATCTGACCGAGCTTCCAATCGGTCTCCATCATCGGCCAGGCATATTTGAGGGCAATGTCGTCTTCCGGGTGTCGCAAGCGTTCTTCGGTGATACGAATGATCACTGAGAACGGCCGGGCTTTCAGGCCCCACCCGCTGATCTCGCACTCTCCCGCTCGTCTCTCTGGCCAGTCCGCGTTGCCGTCACGACGCCGATTGGGCTGTGCGTCTTGCTTTCGAAGCGTGAACCTCTTCACCGATCGCAAGATCGGCACGGAATGTATCAAGATGGCCAAAGCGGAGGCAATCCCCAGCGCGCAAGATCTTCCGCGACTGGCTAAGTCATCTCTCGACAGGTCAATCGTGCCGGCGCCTCGCGCGTTCGGCCGCAGTCGCGGAGAAGACAATGCGTATGAGAGTCCAGGCAACAGCGGCGGTCATCGTAGGCAGTGCGGTCGCAACAATCCTGTTCTTCGGATCGCTCAAGGATAGCAGCGCCCAGAGCAATGCGCGCTACCTGCCGGAATACACCGCGGATGGGCAGTTGCTCCTGCCGAAGAACTTTCACGAATGGGTCTATGTCGGCTCGCCGCTGACGCCGAATGCCCTCAACGGCGGGCAGGCGAATTTCCCGGAGTTTCACAACGTCTATATCGAGCCGGGCTCGTACGCGATCTACAAGAGGACCGGCGAATTCCCCGAGGGGACGATCCTGTTCAAGGAGCTGCAGCTGACGTTGCCGCAGGAGAATGCCGACGGCTCGCGAACGGAAGCGTCGGGGCGCGGCTACTTCCCGGGCAAGTGGAACGGCGCCGACGTGACCGTCAAGGACTCGAAGCGTTTCGCCGATACCAACGGGTGGGGTTATTTCAACTTCAATCACCACGAACCGAAGGCGGCAATGGCCAAGGTGAAGTCGAAGGACGAGTGCGCCTATTGCCATATCGCCAACGCCAAGAAGGACGAGGTCTGGACCCAGTTCTATCCGCTGCTGGACAACAAGGACGCGCGATGACGGCGTAGTCGGCGGGAGATCGGCATGAAGATCCTCAAAGTCGCCTGTGTCGCCGCGGTCGTCGTGATCCTTGGGATCGGGTCCGCGATCAGGCAGTCAGCGCTGCGCGCGGACGCGGCGGATGGTGTCTCGCGCGGTGTGAGTGTCGCCGATCGCGACGGGCATCTGCATGTGCCCGACGACTATCGTACGACCTATCAGCTCCTGGGAAGCTGGGCGATTGCGGCGGAGGACGGCCGCGGCTCGAAAGAGTTTCACGTCGTCTACGCCTCGCCGGGAGCGATCGATGCCTATCGGAAGGACAAGCGCTTTCCGGGCGGCGCGGTGCTGATCAAGGAGGTGTTCAAGGCGGCAACCTCGGAAATGACGACCGGTTCCGTCAGCCGCGCCGACGCCTTGAAGGGTTGGTTCGTCATGGTGAAGGACACCGCAAACAGTCACCCGGAGAGCGCACTGTGGGGCGACGGCTGGGATGGTCCTGGTTCGACGCGGGCGATCGCTCAAAAACGACGACGACGAATTTCAAGGCCCAATGCCAGGCGTGCCACGTGCCGGCACGGGCGTCCGACTGGGTTTACGTCGATGGATACCCTCCGTTGAAGCAATAGCAATGCTGCAGGTCCGGGTCACCGAAAGTCATTCGATTTAACCAAGGCCAATCATCAAAGGAGCGAGAGATGGCTAAAGAGGCGACGATGAGTGAGATGGGAATGTCGAAAGGGCAGGCTGGCCATCTCTATATCCAGACCAACGAGATCGAGAATGCCATTATTCACTACAACCGACAGGCTGACGGCAAGCTGGTGGAGGTTGAACGGATCAAGACGGGCGGTGCCGGCTCCGGCGAGTTCAAGCCGATCAGCGGTCAGGACAGCGCTCCCAATTCCTTCGAAGGCGCCGGGAGCGTCATCATCACATCCGATCGGCGCTTCATGTTTGCCACCAATGGTGGAGACAACTCCGTTTCGAGCTTCCGCCTGGACGGCAACGGCCGCCCAAACCTGCTCGACGTGAAGTCGACCGGGAACCCCGTCGAGGGAAGGAGCGGCACGGCCAAATCGCTTGCCTTCTCTCCGTCGACCCGCACGCTGTTTGTGCTGCACTCGTTCGGGCCGGATCACCTTCGGCTGATGTCGGTCAACGCCGAAGGCATGCTGAAGCCGCGGCCCGAACGATACACGGTGAACACCTCAAGCAAGCGGAACCGTGTCTCCACCATGGTCGTGGTCTCGCCGAACGAGGAGTTGGTCCTCGTCGGTACCACTTTCGATGAGCCGATTGCGCTGACGGGCTTGTATCCGGACGGCTCACCCATTCTCTGGGTCCAGCGGGCCGGCGGTGCGCTGCACTCGATCGCTTCGAATGCGCCGGATCCGGACGGCCTCGCCGTGTTCGCTCTGCAAAAGGACGGCTCGCTCGGCACGGTCAGGTTCTACGATGCGAAAGCCGGCTCTCCATTCTACATCGCCTTCCTGCATCAGCGCCCGAATACGTTCGTGATCGGCTATGCCGTCGGCGACGGCTGCTCCATTTGCACCATCCAGAAGAACGGCTCAATCGAGATTGGCCCGCTCGTCAAGATCGACACCAGCGCAGGTGTGCCCACCGAGCTGTGCTGGCTGGCCATCGCTCCCGATGATCGCACGATCTACGCGACGAATTTCGGCTACAGCAACATCAGCAGCTACCGCATTAATGGTAGCGGCCTCGAGATTGCGTGCGATCCGGCATGTCCGAAGGTTCCTGGCGACGGCACCGCGCGGGGATTGAACGGAACCGTGACGAGCGGTCCCAGCGACAACTGGATCACGCCGGACGGCGCCTATCTCTATCAGATCTACGGCAACGCCTCGAAGCTGGTCAGCTACAGCACCCAGCCGGACGGCTCGTTGAAGGAGATCGGCAGCGTCAAGATTCCGTACAACAGCCCCCAGGGGCTTGCGGGATTCTGATCCCGGTTTCGCGACACAAGGCCGGGGCGTGGTCGGCATTGCCGCTCCGCGCCCGGCCTCTCTCCCGCCGACATGCGCGACACACAAGATCAATCATGAGCCCCGAAACGGATGTTTGAAGCACTTCACGAGCGCTCTCGCGGTACGTCCGCAGCTCATCCCGGCCATCCGGGAGAAAGGCGGGGCGCCACGGAAAAGTTCGATCTGCAGCGCGCTGTCGGGAAAGCTCATGTTGTGTTCTCCGGCGCCGCGAACGGCACGGAGGTCGTTGACGTCTATCAGAAATTTCCGGTGGCCGTTGCCTTCCCGAATGCCGACGAGGGGCGCTGCAAGGAAGCGGTCCTCATCAACAGCTCGGGCGGTGTTGCGGGCGGCGATGAGATCAGGGTCGAGGTGGTCGCTGAAGGGACTGCCTCGGTCGCGGTGACCACGCAGGCTGCGGAGAAGATTTATCGGGCGCTGGATCGGCCTGCCCGAATCCTGACCCGGTTAAGGGCTGACGGAAATGCTCGGCTGGCGTGGCTTCCCCAGGAGACGATCGTCTTCAATCGGGCGCGCATCGTGCGGCAGACCGAGATCGACGTGAGCTCTGGCGCCGAGCTGATTGCACTCGAGTGGCTGGTTCTTGGCCGCATCGAGAGCGGCGAGGAGGTTCTCGGCGGACTTGTCCAGGACAGTTGGCGCATCAGGGTCGACGGCCGTCTGGTGTGGGCGGACGGTTTCCTCGCGTCGGATTCGACGTTCCCGCAGCTTTCGAGGACGGCCCTTCTCTCGAACTGGCGGGCGATCGCGACAATGATCTATTTCGGTCCGCGTCCCGAGGGCCGGCTCGAGAGATTGCGCGAGATCGGCGCCTCCCTGGAATGCGCGTACGGCGTCACGATCGTCGGCGCGATCATCGTGATCCGGGTCGCCGCGATTGCAAGCGTGGATCTCAGGCGAGGTCTGCGCCGCTTCCTCGATCAACTCGGCCATGAACTCGGATCCGGTCCCTTCGGAGTGCCGAAGATGTGGTCCTGTTAGCAGTCCGGCCAAGTGGAGAAAGCATTTTGAATCTGACGGCACGGGAACGAGACAAACTGATGATAGCCCTCGCCGCGATCGTTGCGCGTGGCCGGCTCGCGCGCGGCGTCAAGCTGAATTATCCCGAGAGCATCGCGCTGATTTCGGATGCCATCATGGAAGGCGCTCGCGACGGGCGGTCGGTCGCGGACCTGATGTCCGAGGGCGGCCGCCTTCTGCGCCGCGACCAGGTCATGGAGGGCATCCCCGAAATGATCCGCGAGATCCAGGTGGAGGCGACGTTTCCGGACGGGACCAAGCTGGTGCCGGTGCACAACCCAATCCGATAGGGAGTTGATGATGCGTATCGTCCCGTTTTGCCCCGCTGTGCTGAGCATACTTGCCTCGCCGGCGTTCGCGCATCCTGTCCTTGGCATGGGCGGCTCGTTCGACGCCGGCCTCGTCCATCCGTTCAGCGGCGCGGATCACCTGATTGCGATCACGCTGGTGGGGACGTGGAGCGCGCTCGTGGGCGGATCTGCGAGAGCCGTATGGCCGCTGACCTTTCTGATCGCGATGCTGGGCGGCTTCGTCGCGGCAAGCGCTGGACTTCAGATGGGCTTTGTGGAGGCGGCGATCAGCCTCTCGGTGGTGGCGCTGGGAGCGTTCGTTGCGTTCGAATTCAGGATGCCCGTCATGCTGGGCGCGGCGGCCGTCGGAATGTTCGCATTCTTCCATGGTCACGCACACGGAACCGAAGCTGTCTCGATGCTCGCTCCTTATTTGATCGGCTTCACAACGGCAACCGCCGTTCTTCTCCTCGTTGGCATGGTCGCTGGCCATTGGGGAAGAAGTGCGGCCAGGAGAGGCCTGCTTCGCGCGGCGGGTGTTTGTGCCGGCCTTGTCGGGCTGCTGCTGCTCGGAGGCGTGGCATGATTCCGGGAGAAGTCATTGCGGCTGACGGCGACATCGTCCTGAACGGGGACAGGACGGGTCTATCGATTGCCGTGGCCAACACCGGTGACCGGCCCATCCAGGTGGGCAGCCACTATCACTTCGCCGAAGTGAACGCTGCTCTCACGTTCGATCGATCCGCTGCTCGTGGATGCCGCCTTGATATTCCGGCCGGAACGGCCGTGCGGTTTGAGCCAGGTCAGTCGCGCGAGGTTGCATTGATCCCGTTCGGCGGAACGCGGCGCATCTACGGGTTCAGCGGCAGCGTGATGGGGCCTCTGGAATCAGGAACCGATGCGTCCGGCTTCAACGAATAGGGCGAGGATGACATGTCCCACACGATGAGCCGCAGAGCCTATGCGCAGATGTTCGGCCCCACGGTCGGCGACAGGGTGCGTCTGGCAGACACTGATCTGTTCATCGAGCCCGAGAAGGACCTAACCATCTACGGCGAAGAGGTGAAATTCGGCGGCGGCAAGGTCATTCGCGACGGCATGGGACAATCGCAGCTCACGCGCGCGCAGGGTGCGGTCGATACGGTCATCACCAACGCGCTGATCCTCGATAACTGGGGAATCATTAAGGCCGACATCGCGATCAAGGACGGGCTCATTGCGGCCATCGGCAAGGCGGGTAACCCCGACATTCAGCCGGGTGTTTCGATCATCATCGGGCCGGGCACGGAAATTATCGCGGGCGAGGGCAAGATTATCACCGCCGGCGGAATGGATACGCACATTCATTTCATCTGCCCCCAGCAGATCGAGGAAGCGCTTTTCTCCGGTGTGACAACCATGATGGGCGGTGGCACCGGACCTGCCGCAGGGACGACGGCGACGACTTGTACGCCGGGACCATGGCATATCCATCGGATGCTCGAGGCATTGGACGCGTTCCCGATGAATTTCGGCGTATTCGGCAAGGGCAATGCGAGCGTGCCCGCGGGTCTGGTCGAACAGATCGAAGCTGGTGCATGTGGCCTGAAGCTGCACGAAGACTGGGGCGCAACGCCCGCGGCGATCGACTGCTGCCTCTCTGTCGCCGACGACATGGACGTGCAGGTCATGATCCATACCGATTCCCTGAACGAAGGCGGATTTGTCGAGCGCACAATAGCGGCGTTCAAGGGCAGGACGATCCATGCGGCCCATACCGAAGGGGCTGGTGGCGGACATGCGCCTGATATCATCAAGGTCTGTGGCGAGAGGAATGTCATACCAGCCTCGACAAATCCCACGCGGCCTTACACAGCGAACACGCTCGACGAAGCGCTCGACATGCTGATGGTGACCCACCATCTGGATCGCCGCATTCCGGAGGATGTCGCGTTCGCGGAGAGTCGCATCCGGAAGGAGACGATCGCCGCAGAGGACATCCTGCACGATCTCGGCGCCTTCTCGATCGTATCGTCGGATAGCCAGGCGATGGGGCGGGTCGGCGAGGTGATCACACGGACCTGGCAGACCGCCGACAAGATGAAGAAGCAGTTCGGGCGGTTGCCGGAGGAGACCGGGCAGAACGACAATTTCAGAGCCCGGCGCTACGTCGCGAAATATACGATCAATCCGGCCATCGTGCAGGGAATGTCACGCCATGTTGGTTCGATCGAGGTCGGAAAGCTCGCAGACATCGTCGTCTGGGATCCGGCGTTCTTCGGGATCAAGCCCGACATGGTCCTGAAATCCGGCATGATCGCTGCCGCGATCATGGGAGATCCCAATGCATCGATACCGACGCCTCAGCCGGAATATTACCGGCCGATGTTCGGTGCCTTTGGCCGTTCTCCCGGCAGGAATTCAGTGACCTTCGTCAGTCAGGCTTCGCTCGAAACGACGAGACAGCTGGGCCTCGCAAAGCAACTCCTGCCAGTATCGAACACGCGATCGATCGGCAAGCATTCCATGATCCTCAACAACGCGCTGCCTCTCATGGAGGTCGATCCCGAAACCTACGAGGTGCGGGCCGATGGCCGGCTTCTCACTTGTCCGCCGGTGAATGTGGTCCCGATGGCGCAGCGCTATTTCATGTACTGACGCGTTGCCGGTATGGCGGGTGCGATGACAGACCAGAGTTATGGACATACGGCGCTGGCATTCCTGAGGCTGCAGAGCTGGCTTTCGCCGTCGTTCCCGAACGGGGCCTACAGCTACTCGCACGGGCTGGAATGGGCTGTGGAGGCCGGCTATGTCTCCGACCGGCGCAGCCTGATCGATTGGCTCGAGGCCGACCTTTGCTATGGCTCCGGCCGAAACGAGGCGATCTTTTTCAGCGAAGCCTACCGATGCGTCGCCGAGGGCGCCGAGGACAAACTTCCGGATCTGGCCGAACTCGCGGCCGCTTCCCGCGGCACATCGGAATTCGTGCTCGAATCCGCGCAACAATCGTCGGCGTGCCTTGCGACCCTTCGCAGTGTTTGGCCGGATCGAATTCTGGATATTTTCTCCGACCCGGGATGTTCGCCCGTGCTGGCCGTCCTGCTCGGCGCGCGAGCCGCGCGCGAACGGATAGCGGTCGACATCGCACTTCCAGCATTCCTGCACAGCCACGTCGCCAATCTGGTGAGCGCGGGCGTCCGTTTGGTGCCTCTCGGTCAGACCGATGGTCAGCTCGCTATTGCGGCGCTCGAGCAGGCGATCCTGTCGCGCAGTGAAATGGCGAGCCGCGAGACGGTCGACGATCTTGGTTCGGCGGCCGTGATGGTCGAGCTCGCCTCCATCGCGCACGAACTCCAGTATACGAGGTTGTTTCGGTCATGAACACGATTGAACGCGAGAGCATGTCGCTTCGCACACCTGGCGTCTCGGCAACCAACGGGCCGTTGCGTGTCGGAATCGGCGGTCCCGTCGGCTCCGGAAAGACGGCGCTGGTCGAGGCGCTGTGCAAGCATCTGCGCGATTTCTACGAGATCTATGTGATCACCAACGACATCTACACCAAGGAGGATCAGCTCATTCTGACCCGCGCGCAGGCATTGGCAGCAGAGCGCATCATGGGGGTGGAAACGGGTGGCTGTCCGCATACGGCGATACGGGAGGACGCATCGATGAACCTGGCGGCGATCCATGACATGAACCTGAAGTTTCCGGACGCGGAGCTCTGCTTTGTCGAGTCGGGCGGTGACAATCTCGCCGCAACCTTCAGCCCGGAGCTTGTGGATTTGACCATCTACGTGATCGACGTTGCCGCCGGAGAGAAGATCCCGCGGAAAGGGGGGCCTGGGATCATGCGATCCGACCTGCTGGTGATCAACAAGATCGACCTCGCCCCCCTGGTGGGCGCGAATCTGGAGATCATGGAAGCGGACGCGCGAAGGATGCGTGGCGCGCGACCGTTCGTCTTCTCCAACCTGAAGAATGGCCATGGTGTCGATGAGATCGCGGGCTTCATTCTGCAAAAGGGCGGGTTGTCCGCCGCGTCGCTCTCGGGGACGGCCCATCGATGACGGATCCTCACC
The DNA here is from genome assembly GCF_029714425.1 of Bradyrhizobium sp. CB2312. Lineage (NCBI taxonomy): Bacteria > Pseudomonadati > Pseudomonadota > Alphaproteobacteria > Hyphomicrobiales > Nitrobacteraceae > Bradyrhizobium > Bradyrhizobium sp. CB2312. Next base: position 2,745,468 of record NZ_CP121668.1, read on the forward strand.
AGGAGTTTGCCGGCGATCTGGCCGAACTGCGCCGCAGCATCGACAATCTGGATGCGGCGATGGTGCACCTGCTTGCCGAACGCTTTCGCTGTACTCATGCGATCGGAGAGCTCAAGGCGCGACATGGACTGGCCTCTCGGGATCCCAGACGTGAGGCGGCGCAATTGAAGCGGCTTCGCACGCTCGCCGCCCAGAGCGGGCTCGATCCGGAGTTTACCCAGAAACTCCATGCTCTGGTCGTTCGAGAAGTCGTCAACAATCATGAGGCGATGAAGTTCGAGTCGGGAGCCGGCTAGGGCGATGAATATCATCGCATGCTCCGGCGAAACGAGATCCAGCTGAGAGCCGTCGTCGCTGGGAGCGGCATTTGTCGAGTTGTCTGCACAACTGCGCCGCCGCTCTGGCGATCGCGTCGAGGTCCCTGGATGCGGACGACCCCGGAAACGTCGACTATGCGACGCTGTACAAGGCGATCGGCGATGGGAAGGAATTTCGCATGCTCGTCAACGTGTTCAGCCTGTCAAGTTCACGGCACGAGTGCGGCGGACCTCGCATCAAAGCGAGCGTGCGGTCTGACGGATACATGATCCAGCCGGACGATCGCTTTTGCGACGGCCCATTTTACGGTGAGATCGGACAGGCGATCAGAGAATTCCTGTCGCTCAGGGTGCATGCAAATGGCAAGACCGAAACGCGCACAATGATCCTGGACGGCGTCAAGCTTGCCCGCGAGGCAATGCTGCCGGCAAAGTTTGCCGGCTGCCCTACTCGAAGTGCGTCGCCGCGCAGGATCGCCGACAATTGGATTTTGGGGACCACAGCTTTGCTGGCGGATGCGCGCAAGCGGGCGTTGGCCAAGGTGACTAAGTCGATCTGTGCTGATGCGCGCGCATAGTAGCACCGAACGCGTGCTGAAGAATAAGGACGTCAGAGGGCAGCGGTTGGCGGATCCCGCTGACCAACTATCTGACCAACAATGGATTTTGTAGCAATATCGCTAGCAGGCCAGAGATCAGATCGTAACCTGCAGCGAATGTCGGTATCGGTGGTTGCGCCTCCGGGATTTGAACCTACTCGCCGACGATTTTAGACTAGCCGGCGACGGATTTCGCACGAACGGCGGTTTTTGGCGGACTGTCGAGGCCCGACGTTCCGAATTGGGCTGCTCGCCGATAAGGAAATAGGGCTTCCAAAATAGTGTGGTTCGCGATGTAGCTGACCCGTGACTCGAACCCCCGACGGTAGTGACGAATCTCAAAATGCGGCCGTGAGCCGAGAGTCCTCGCACAGGCTAGGCGGCCCGCCGGATCCCTCGATTCGCATCGAGATTGACTCGCCTGATCCTATTATCTTTGGTCGCTCGTTGGCTCGCTCCACGCCCCAGCCAATCTTGCAAGGCTCGCACGTCGGTAAGGGACGTCCCTAAAGCGGCGAACACGGCGCTGCTGATCGCTTGCTGCTGGCTCCTTAGATGGTTCTCAAGGAGCTTGTGTCGGGTGATATACCCGGCGTTCACGCCCGGGATGGCGTGATTCATCAGGAGCTTTGCGTCAACCTCAGAGACAGCGGCTGATGTCGCGATGGTTCGGAATGTTTGACGAAGGTCATTACCCCACCTGGAGAGCGTATCTCGATCCTCCTTTGTTTCTGCTACGTGGCCTGACTCGCTGTCGGCGGGGAATACCCATTCCCGTGCCTGAGCCGGATACATCGTCCTGCCAAAGCGAATCGCCCGAACGAGACACAGGATCATTTCCCACGACAGCGGAATATCGAAAGCACGTTTCCTGCCGCCTTTGGGTTTGGCGATGTGCAGCGTTCGCCGCCGAAAATCGATGTGGGTGGGCTTGACCTCCTGCAACGCAGTCGGCCTGGATCCAGAAGGCAGCGTGAACAAGTGAAATTCTCGCCGGACTGGATTGTCGAGGGCGGCCAGTTCTGTGAACCATCCTTTAAGATCGCCGGCGCCCATTCCGGTGTCGCGGCGCTCTTCCTGGTTCCAGTCGACAGCATCTGCGGGGTTGTCGGGCGGCAGTGACCTATTGGTCTTGCGGGCGTGATTGTAGATCGCGCGCAGCGTTCGCATGCTCCCGTTCGCCATGTATGGACCATTCGACTTGGTGATCTCGTCGTGTTTCTTTGCCGCTCGCGCGGGATCCAGTCCCAGTTCGCGCAATGGGACATCCAGCCATTCCATGAAGATCCGTTCGACGTGATCGCGATAGCCGCTTATCGTCTTTTCACTCCGACCTTTTCGAATGAGGTGGGCTTCCAGATATCGCTGCCAAGCTTCGCGAAGCGTGATCTCCGCTGCGAGCGGCCTATTCGGGACCTTTCCAGCGGTGTCGGCAGGCTGATCCTCCTTCGCCGCTTTTGGGTGCTTCCCTTGGCTGATCTGCGCCAGGTATTCCTTCGCTGTGGCGCGCGCAGTCCGGGTCGACATCTCGGAAGTATCCCCGATAGAGACCCTGATAGATGAGGCGCGTTTTCCGTCTCGGCGGAGATCGGCTTGAATTGTGAAGGTACGCTTTCGCTTTCCGATGACGACGAAGAAGCCTTTCAGTTCGGCGTCGCGTGCCAAATACCAGCCATCTTTCGGAGTAGGCAATTGGGCGATCGTCTTGTCAGTCAGCAGAATGCGAACGTCAGCCATGATAGATGTCCTGACACACTAAAACGGTTTTCAAACGGTGTTGGTGAATCGAAGTGTTTGAAGGTTTGAGTGCGAAGGACTGCGACGCTATGCGAGAAGGCCCTACAAACAAAGGGCTTCTTAAATGATCGTGGTAGCGTAGCGAGCATTTAGAAACACCAGCGATTTGATCGTGTTGAACTCTTAATCAGCGGGTCCCTGGTGGGCCCATCAAATAAAAATCAATTGCTTGCAGCGATTGAGCACCAGAACGGGCTCTTCGGTTGGACGTTTTCGGCACCTAACTGCACTCAGGGCTGCTCGATCTTGCCAAGCTTTCGCGCTGACGCAACTCGTCATCACGATCGCGCAGGTTTTCAATTTGCAAACGAAGCCCGACTTCATGCCAGCCGACAAACGGATGAAATCCTCAGCGTCTAGAGCGATCTTCCGATCAACGGCTGCGTGATCTCGCTAGTGCCGCCATAGCGAGATCGGACGAATCCGTGCGGATGATTCTCAGTCGGAGGATGGCGGATGGCGCAGCGCAGTCAGCCGACCGTCCGTCAATCTGATTACTCACCTCTTTCCGTACTCCGTGAATACGTAGTCGCGGTTCTGCACCACCGTGTGGCACGCGAACCCGCACTTCGCGTCGTTTTCCTGCGGCGGTTTGGAGGCTGCGGTAGAGGGCTTAAACATATCGGACGCCGCGTCATAGTCGAACGCGCCCCAGCCCCATCCGCCGCTATCCGCGAATCTCTTGCTGTCCTTCACCATGAAATCAACGTCGTGCTGCGTACCTGGCACGGATGGCTGGCCGGGATACGCCTCTTGTTTTTTCGGCATCCAATGAATTTTCGCCATTTTCGCGCCGTCCGGGAAAGGCTTGCCATTGCCGGGCACGCCTTCCTTGTAGGCGCTGATCATTGCCGGATTCCCCACGATCACAGCAATGAGGCCTTCGTTCTCACTGATCGCGATCACCGGCCAGTCCTCGTATCCCCTGAACTCTGAGAACGCGAGCCCATTCGGGACTTGCACAGTGTACTTGTCCTGCGCAGAAATCGCGACACCAGCTGCCAAGACGGCGAGCGACACCGAAATACTTAGACGGATCAGCGTGCTCTTTTTCATTGTCGCATCTCCCTCATTCGATCTAGCGGGGGATAACTCTTTGTCGAAATCGCCTTGTCGTATTGTCTTCTCCGAGGCTCAAGACTGCGCCGACCGTTGGTCAGGTGTTTCCGGCGGACTCAACGGGTCTCCGCATGGCAGGAACGAAGCTGCGAAAAGGTGGCACCTCGGCTCGGCCGTAACGTCAGGACTTGATGAAGGCCAGTAGATCGACGTTGATGGTGGGCGCTTCCGTCGTCGGCATTCCATGCGGAAAACCCCTGTACGTCTTCAGCGTCCCCTTCTTCAGAAGCTCGGCCGAAAGCGGAGCCGAGTCCGCATACGGGACGATCTGATCGTCGTCCCCGTGCATCACCAGGACGGGGATGGTAATCTTCTTGAGGTCATCGGTGAAATCGGTCTGCGAAAATGCGACGATCCCGTCGTAATGTGCCTTGGCGCCGCCCATCATACCCTGGCGCCACCAATTGTCGACGACGGCCTGCGAAGTCTTGGCGCCGGGTCGATTGTAGCCGTAGAACGGCCCCGCCGCGAAATCGCGATAGAATTGTGAACGGTTGCCGGCGACTTGGGCCTGAAGTCCGTGGAAAACCTCCTTCGGAAGGTCGCCCGGATTGGCATCGGTCCTCACCATGAGAGGCGGCACCGACGAGATCATGACAGCCTTTGCGGCTCGCGCTTCCCCATGCCTTGCCAGATAGTGCGCCACCTCGCCGCCGCCGGTGGAATGTCCGATGTGAATTGCATCTTTCAAGTCGAGATGCGCAGTCAGAGCTGCGAGATCGTCGGCATAATGATCCATGTCGTGGCCGTCAGCCGTCTGGCTGGAGCGGCCGTGACCGCGGCGGTCGAGGGCGACGACGCGATAGCCCTGATTGAGGAAGAACAGCATCTGCGTGTCCCAGTCGTCGGCCGACAGCGGCCAACCGTGGCTGAAGACGATCGGCTGGCCCGAGCCCGATGAGCTTCGGCCTGATCGTGCCGAAGCTGATCATCGACTACTTCGCCGACCAGCGCGCCCCGCCAACGAGGACCGCGCGGAACTCGGTAGGCGCCGCAAAAGGCTGTGGTGACCGACCTGTCTTTGGTCTAAGGTCCGGGCCGTTCAGGCAACGAAGCCATGATCACACCGTCGGCGCAGGACAGCGAGGTTCTTTCGTTCGGGCCTTTAGCAAGCTACTGCGACGCCAGCCGCGATGACGTCGAACCACAGTGGTACCGCCAGCCCGGGCGGGTCGATCGGCAGCGTTTCATTCGTCAGGGTGAGCCCCAGCAGCAGTCCGGTCGAGATGGCCAGCACGACGAGCCCGGCGTACATCAGCCGGGCCGCGCCGAGGTGAATGCGGCCCCTGATGAGGTCGATCGCGCCGTTGAGAATATGCGGCCCCGGAACCAGCACCATGCAAGGGCACACGACGACGAGACGGAACGCGGTGCTCAACTGATAGCGCGCCGCCCATCCTCCGATGAGGCCGGCGAGCAACGTTGCGCAGAACGGCTGAACGAAGATGTTTGTGCTGACGCCGCCGAGGGCGCGGCGCAGCAGGCCGCCGGCGCCGGCGCTCGCGAAGATGACGAGCGCAGCAGGCATGTGCTGTATGCCGAAAATGATGGCCAGCGAGACCGCGCCGGCTGCCGCAGCCAGGGCAAAGAGCCACGCGGGTGCCGGCGGCGCTTTGGCGATGACCTCGATGCGCTTGCGCGCCGCTTCCGGCGACAGCCGGTCGGCCTCGATATCCGCCACCGCCTGCATCGCGGAAGCGACGCGATCCATGTCGACCCCGACAGGGTCGGCTGCCGCGTAGGAAATCGACCTGGTCCCGCCGCTCTCCTCATTCAATTGCAATTGGCCCCAGCGCGGCAAGAGCTCTGCCTTGACGCCGAGCTTCTTGCCGAGCCGCTGGATCGCGGCGACGATCTGGTCTGTCGCCTGGCCGTTCACGTAGAGGACCGTCGCGAACGCGAGGATCAGGTTGGAACGCTCCTCACTGGTCATGGCCCTTCTCTTGTCGCTATGCGGGAGATCGGGGACCGCCCGCGACCGGGACGGTCCCCGCCCGAGTACGTCCGTTCTTTAACCGGCGGCCGATGCCGTCGGCGCGGCCGCCACGTAGGGTTTTACCATCTTGGCGGGATCGACCACGCGGTTGAACTCTTCCTCGTTGACGAACCCGAGCTTGAGCGCCGCATCCTTGAGGGTGAGGTCGTTGTCCATCGCATAATGGGCGATCTTCGAGGCCTTATCGTAGCCGATCACGGGCGACAGCGCCGTCACCAACATCAGGGAGCGGTCGACATACTCCTTGATCTTCTTCACGTTCGGCTTGGTCCCTTCCACGAGGAACTTGCGGAAATTCACGCAACCGTCGCTCAGAATGGTGATCGAGTGCGTGATGTTGAAGATCATCAGCGGCTTATAGACGTTCATCTCAAGATAGCCGCCGGCCCCGCCGAAGCCGACCGCGACGTCGTTCGCCATGGTTTGAACTGCGATCATGGCAAGCGCCTCGCACTGGGTAGGATTGACCTTGCCGGGCATGATCGAGGATCCAGGTTCGTTCTCCGGTATCAACAGCTCGGCAAAGCCCGCCCGCGGCCCACAAGACATCAGACGGATGTCGTTGGCGATCTTGTAGAGCGACACCGCAAGCGTGCGGATCGTGCCGGACAATTGCACCAGCGCGTCATGCGCGCCTTGCACGGTGAATTTGTTCGGCGCGGTCTGGAACGGCAGACCGGTAAGCTTGGCGATTTCGGCGGCGGCCGCTTCGGCAAAGCCGGGAGCCGAATTGATGCCGGTGCCGACGGCCGTGCCGCCGAGCGCCAATCGATAGACCCCTTGCAGGGCCGCTTCGATCCGTTCCAGATCGTCCGAAAGCATGCCGGCGTACCCCGACCATTCCTGGCCCAACGTCAGCGGGGTCGCGTCCTGCATGTGGGTACGACCGATTTTGACGATGTCGTCCCACTCCCTCGACTTGGCGGCGATCGCGTCGCGCAGCGCCGTCACCGACGGAGTCAGGCGTTGTTTAACGTTCACTGCGGCGGCGATATTCATAGTCGAGGGGAAGGAATCGTTCGACGATTGCGCCATATTGACGTGATCGTTGGGATGGACAGGCCTATGGCTGCCTAGCGCCGTGCCCGCAAGCTGGCTGCACCGGTTGGAGATTACCTCGTTGACGTTCATGTTGAATTGAGTGCCGCTGCCTGTCATCCAGACATGAAGCGGGAACATATCGTGGTGCTGACCGGCCAGGATTTCGTCGCAGGTCTGGACGATCAGTTTGTACCTCGTGTCGTCCAGCCGCCCACTGTCACGATTGGCGATGGCGGCGGCCTTTTTCAGGATCGCATAGCCCGTAATCATCTCGCGGGGGATCAGATCGGTGCCGATGCTGAAATGCTCGAGTGACCGCTGGGTTTGCGCTCCCCATAATTTGTCAGCGGGTACCTCGACGACGCCCAAACTGTCGGTCTCTTTTCTGACTTCGGTCATGCGTTGTTCCTTCCCTTCGGTTACCTCGCTGCTCACGATGTTGCGGACACAAAGATCATGCGCTCGCCGCGTTTGACTGCGGCGATGGCGTGCCTGCGTTTCGCCCCGATGATACGCGCCAAATCCGGATGATTGCCCGTTGTGAGTTGTTTGAGAACGTTGACTCTTGCGAGTATTCGCGGACGGCCTGCACTCAGGAGGGTGGACCGTTGCTGCCCAGCTTGCGTGCCGCCGCTTGAAACTCTATTTCTGTTGGCCGCAACGAAGGACTGACGTTCTTTCGTAGTGGCAATTGCGGCGACCGCCGGGAACGACGCATGTTCCGGAAATCCATCAGGCAGAAGATCGCTGGCATCGCCGCTGGATTGATCGTGCTTGCCGTGATCGCTTCACTGTTGTCCATGGTGTTGGCAAGCCGGGTCGGCCATCTGCTCGACGAGCTCACCAACCGCTACATCCCCGCCTATGGGCACCTCGCCCGCGTCAACATTCGCTCGCTAGAGCGCTCGCTTGCGCTCCGGCGCATGGTGATGGCGAAGATGCAGGCGCTGCCGGACGAGGTCGCATACTCGGCTGCGCGCAAGGCCTACGAAGATATCGATCCAGTTCTGATCGGAGAAGCGGACGCCGCGCGAAAGCTGATCGATTCGATCATTCAGGATCCCGACACGCCATCGAACAAAGCCGAACTGGGCCGCATCGACGACCGGATCGACAACGCCATCAGCGACCTGCGCCGGCGCCTCGTCGAGGAGAACGCGACGCTACTGCGACAAATGAACGACGGCGATACAGCCGGCGTGAAGCAAACGATGGCTCGCACAGACCAGCTACGCGACGAGTTCCATGCCAGGATCGAATCCATCCGGACCGACATGCTGGCGCAAGTCGCAGCCGCCGCCAATAACGTGATGACTGCACAAAATCGCGCATTCGTCATCTCCGCAATCGTCACCGCCATCGCCGGCGTGCTCGGCTTCGTGTTCGCGATGCTCGTCGGCAGCGGCATCACGCGCCCGGTCATGCGGCTCCTGGAGGGCGCGCGCGAGGTCGAGGCCGGCCGGCTCGACGGCAGCATCACCATCACGACGCAAGACGAGATCGGCCAGCTCTCGGCCGCATTCAACCGCATGATCGAAACGTTGCAGCATAACCAGAGGATCCGCGAAACCTTCGGTCGCTACATCAATCCGCGGATCGCGGAGGGACTGCTCGAGCAGCCGGCGATCGCCGCGACGGAGGGGCAGCGCCGGCTCATGACGGTGATGTTCTGCGACATGAAGGGATTTACCAGCCTGAGCGAGGGCGTGACGCCGCGCGGCCTCGTCAAGATCATGAACCTCTACCTCGCGACCATGTCCGAGCCGATAAATGCCCAGGGCGGCATCATCGACAAGTATATCGGCGACGCGATCATGGCCTATTGGGGCGCCCCCTTCGTCGAGGAGGCCGAGCAGGCCGATCTCGCCGCGCTTGCCGCGCTCGACATGATCGGATGCGTCGCCGGCTTGCGGAAGGAGCTGCCCGAGCTCTTGGGGGTGCGCACGATTCCGACTGACTGCGACGTCCGCATCGGGATCGCGACAGGGGAGGCGCTGGTCGGCAGCATCGGGTCGCGGCTCATGATGAGCTACACCGTGCTGGGAGACACGGTGAACCTCGCTTCCCGCCTGGAGGGCGCCAACAAATTCTACGGCTGCCGCTGCCTGATCTCGGAGGCCACCGCCTCCGCTTGCGCCCATGCAATCGAGCTGCGCGAGATCGATCGCCTTGTGGCAGTCGGCCAGACGCAGTCTCAAGCGGTCTTCGAGATCATGGCGAGGAAGGGCGAGTTCACCTCGCAGCAGACCCTGCTGCGGCAGCAATACTCGGAAGGACTTGCCGCCTACCGCGAGCGCCGCTGGGATGATGCGACGCGAGCTTTCGCGGCGGCCCTCGATGCCGTGCCTGGTGATGGCCCGTCGATGACATTGATGGAGCGGGTAGACGCATACACGAAGACTCCGCCGGCGGCGGGTTGGGACGGAGCGTGGCAGATGGACCTTAAGTAGCGTCAAAGGGCGACCTGCGGATTCCTTTCGCCGCAACCGGTCCGGTCTATTTTGCACGATTGATGGAAGCGGTGGCCGAGAGTTTCTCTACGTACGGGGTAACATTACCGGGATTGCGCACGCCGGGATCCCGTAGGGTCGAAGATATAGGTGCGTCATGTTCGAAGGATGGGATGTAGTCGCGCTCGCCCGCGCACAATTCGCATTCACGATGTCGTTCCACATCGTTTTTCCCGCGTTCTCGATCGGGCTTGCGAGTTACCTTGCGGTCCTGGAAGCGCGGTGGCTTTTGACCGGACGCGAAGTCTTCCTCAACCTGTTCAACTACTGGCTCAAAATCTTTGCGGTCGCCTTCGGAATGGGCGTCGTGTCGGGTATCGTGATGGCCTACCAGTTCGGGACCAACTGGTCGGCTTTCGCCGAGAAGACCGGCCCTGTGATCGGCGCGCTAGTGGCCTATGAGGTGCTTACCGCGCTCTTCCTTGAGGCCGGCTTCCTCGGCGTGATGCTGTTCGGCCTCAAGCTCGTCGGCCCACGGCTGCATTTCCTGGCGACGCTGATGGTCGCGATCTGTACGCTGATCTCGGCGTTCTGGATTCTCTCCTCCAATTCCTGGATGCAGACCCCAACTGGCTATGCGGTGAACGCCGACGGCCAGTTCATTCCGGCCGATTGGTTCAAGGTGATTTTCCGTCCTTTCCATATCGCCTTGTGCACATGGTGCTGGCGGCCTACCTCACCAGATGCGCCGACACCCAGCAATGAAGCGCTCTCCTGGTGGAGATTTCGCTGTAAGCAATTGATCTGTAATGATCGGATTTTGGCTCAGTTGGGACAATTCTTTTGAGAAATCAATGCCAGCAGCGTGTCTCTTCATCAGCGGGTCCCAGGTTCGAGCCCTGGTGCGCCCACCAAATAAAATCAATCACTTATAGCGATTGGGTATCAGAACGGGATTTTCAGTTGGACGATTTCGACGTCCAACCGACTGAGGTCGGCTCGGTTTTGCCAAGCGCATCCGTCGCTTCCTGGCCCGGCAGGGCACGGTGCAAAAAAAGACCGCGCAGGCCCAGCGAGCGGACCGACCGAACGTCGTAAAGCGACGCCAGAAGTGGCTTAACGACCAGCCCCGCTTGATTCCCAAGCGCCTCGTCTTCATCGATGAGACTTGGGCTTCGAGCAATATGGCCCGCTGCGATCACCAGGGTCGGCTGAGGGAAAAGCAGCAACGCTTCCCTGCTACCGCGGGGCCCGACAACTACGATTTCGAGGGCTTAATGGTAGTAGTTTGAGTGGAAGGTTTGTCTCTGAGAGATGGTGCTCTCTGTCCACTTCGACTGAGCTGAATCACACGAGCCGTCAGCTCACGCCGAAAGTGTCGGACCGCAAAGATGTTCAATGACCTTTGAGAGCTCAGGGGCGACTGCCGGGCATGTCTCCCCTGAACCGGCGGCTGTTAACACAGCAACCTTCAGCTCTTCGGCCAAGCGTCCCTCAGCGCATTCCAAGCAGCCTGGTTGGCCTGATCGAACGCTTTGCGGGATTCCGCTAGTGCAGCGCTCAGCACTGACCAGGAATCGCTGCCGGCCTGCTTCAGCTTCTGCAGACGAGCTTCTGCCTCGGAGGCGTCGGCTTTCATCTGCTTTAGGGCGGCGTCGACGTCGCCCGTATGCGACGCGGCCACCTTGCCCGCCGCCTCACGGAACTTGTCCGCGGCCTCGCGCCAGGCCTTTGCCTGTGCGGCGGCGATGTCCTTAAACGTCACCTGCTGCTGCTCGATCTGTTTGCCGGCGCTTTCGAAGTAGGTCTTCATCTGTGCCTCGAAGCCGTTCCATTGTTTCTCGAGCTCCGTCCTGCTGCGTACCCATGCCGCTTCGCCGACTTCGACTTGCGTCTTGAGCTGCGCCTGAAATTCGTCGCGGCGCTTCTTCAGATCGCCGATAATATGCTCGGCTTTGACCTTGGATTCGGCCTTGGCCTCGCCGGCCTTGACCTCGAACGAGGTGAGGGCGGCATCCATCTCGTCGATGCGCTCCTTGGCCCAATTCAGGTAAAAATGCATGCTGCTCTGCTCTGACATGATCGTCTCCATTGGCTAAATTGAATGATCTCCGAGCTCGGCTTTGCTCGTATTGACTTGGGTCAACTGCCTCATCGCTTGCTGCCGCGTCCTCAGGCCGCGAGATAGGGAAAAAGCGCTGCCCTGTCGGCCTTGGTCGTTGGCCGAGTGCGCGGCGGCCCGGAAACAATCGGCGCATAGAAGTCGCTCGGAGCGATCAACTCGGCATCGTGGGGCAGTACATCTGAACTAAAGGTCTCCTCGCGCACGCGCAGGGCGTTGGCCAGCTCGTTTTCTCCCGTAGGATCGAGCTGGAAAGCGCGCCCGGTCTCGTCTCGGTTGGCATCTTTGAGAGAAGACATGATCCAAAGCTCCGTGAATTGGGCGGCTATGCGGCCGTCCAGCCTCCATCCATCGAGAGGTTGGCTCCCGTGATCTGAGCGGCATCGTGGCTGCACAGGAATAGCGCGAGCGAAGCAACCTGCTCGACGGTGACGAATTCCTTGGTCGGCTGCGCGGCGAGTAGGACATCGCTGATGACCTCGTCCCTCCGCATGCGACGAGCCGCCATCGTATTTGGAATCTGCCTTTCCACGAGGGGCGTCCAGACGTAGCCGGGGCTGATGCAATTGCAGGTGATCTTCGAGCGGGCGAGTTCCAGCGCGACCGCTTTGGTAAGGCCCGCGATGCCGTGCTTGGCCGCGACATAGGCCGATTTGAAGGGCGAGGCGACCAGTGAATGCGCCGAAGCCGTGGTGATGATGCGGCCCCAACCCGCGCTTCTTCATGCCTGGTACCGCTGAGCGGATGGCATGAAAGGCGGCGGACAGGTTGACGGCGATGATCGCATTCCACTTCTCGGCGGGGAATTCCTCAATCGGCGAAACGTGCTGGATGCCGGCATTATTGACCAGGATGTCATCGCTGCCGAGCGTCGCTTCGCCGAGAGCGATGAGCTCGGCAACCTCGTTCGGCTTCGTCATGTCCGCGGGCGAGTAGATGGCCCTAACCGCGAAAGCGCGCTCGATCGCAGCGCGTTCATTCTCGATATCGGCGGGGCGCCTATGCCATTCATCACGACATTGGCGCCCGCCCTGGCGAAGGCCTGGGCGCAGGCGAGGCCGATGCCGCTGGTCGAGCCGGTGACGACAGCCGTCTTACCGTTCAGAATTCCCATCTCGTGCACTTTCCTTGTAACATACCAATCAGCGCGGCGCGCATTTTGACTTAGAAGACCAGAGCTCTCTCGCCGGTTCGTATCGAGCCGCGAGCCGGCTGGTGCAGATAGTCGTGCACCACCGTCCCGAGACCGAGCGTGAGGTCGGCGCGGATGTGGACGGCTGAGACGATCTCCAGGACCGGCAGTTCGGCGACCGGCGCCAAGGCGTGTGGCGTCAGGGCCAGGGCCGCCGGTCCGGTCCATGCACCTTTCAGCACGATGTCTTCGAGATGATATTGAACTAGCTCGCAGATGCGTGGGCTGCCGTCGACGTGCGGGATGATCTTGAGCAGGAAGTTCGGCTCGTTGAGCCCAGCCTTGACCTTCGCCAGATCGGCCTCGCGGTGCTTGTAGCCCATTGTCCCCGTGGCGACCCGGAGCGGGCCGTAATCCAGTGTGCCGATCAGCGTATCGATCTCAGTTCGCAATGTCGGCTGCGCAAGCTTCTTCGGAAAGCCCCACAGCTCGCGTCCGCCCGCGATGGGTCCTTCGTCGTTGAGAAACATGCAATGAGTGTAACTGCCCTTGCGCCCGCGGAGCGAGACGGGGATGACCTGTCCGCTTTCCGTATAGTCGCCAAAGCCGTTGGAATCGGGCATCCGGATGAACTCGTATTTGACGATAGCTTCTCGCTCGTCGACCTCGAGCGGCCCCGGAACCACTGCCCGGAGCTTGGCCGGATCGGTGCGATAGGTGATGATCAGGTACTCGCGATCGACGAACCGATACGGCCCGGGCGGATAGGCCGGGCTGGTCAGCGGCATGGCGAAAGCACGTTGTTTCACATCAGTCTCGCGCATTTGCGTTATCTCCAGGCGAAGAGGTTCGGTTACTCGCGGCCGTCATGTTCGAGATCGAAGGTGAAGACCCCGTCAGGACTCGAAGGCCGAGCGAGCACCTCGGGATGGCGCAAGGTGCGCAATGCGTCGTGGTAGCCGGCGCGCCAATGATCCTGCATCGACAGCCGCGAGAACTCGTAGTCCTTGGAATGCCCCTCGTGATTGCGCGCGCGATAGATCAGATGAACGATGCTGTAGACGTTCCGCGAGACCGCCGTACTGAGCAGCTTCACGTTCTCATGCTGACTGAGATCGTCGGGCAGCCTCCCCAGTAGATCCGTGAGTGCGCGCCGCAGGCGCTGCACATGCTTGAACTGGTCGGTGCTGGCGCGCGTGCGGCTCGAATACTGGATTTCCTTGTGCCGCGTGATTACTTCGGCCATGTTGCGGGGAAGTTGACCGCGCGCGCTCCAGAGGTCGACCTGGAATGCGAGCATGTCCTGCGGGGCATCAGATTCGATCACCCATTGCAGCGGCGTATTGGAGACCAGACCGCCGTCCCAATAGTGCTCGCCCTCGATCTCCACCGCCGGAAAGCCCGGAGGCAGCGCGCCGCTCGCCATGATGTGCTCGGGCCGGATCGTATGGGTCGTATTGTCGAAATAGACGAAATTTCCGGTTCGGACGTTGACCGCGCCGGCACTGAAGCGCGTCAGCCCGGCATTGATACGATCGAAGTCAACCAGGCGCTCCAGTGTCGTCTTGAGCGCACGCGTGTCATAGACGCTGGTCGCATCGCTGGCTCCGCCGGGCTGCAGCCAGGGCAGTACGGGACGGGCGGAGAAGAATCCTGTGGCGCCACAGGTGGCCGCCAGACCGGCGCTCATCTGGTTGATGAGGTTGCGCGTATTGTCGCTCCGCGTCCAATCCAGGAAAGGATTGCCGGACCAATCCCAGGGCGCGGTCGAGGTGACCTGGGTCCAAAAATCGCGCAGGCGGTCAACACGGGACTCGGGTGGATTGCCGGCGATGATGGCGGCATTGATGGCTCCGATCGAGATGCCAGCAACCCAGTCGGGATGAATGCTGGCTTCGGCCAGGGCTTCATAGACGCCGGCCTGATAGGCGCCGAGCGCACCGCCGCCTTGCAACAGCAGCGCGATGCAGTCGAAAGGAAGCTGCCGTTGTGCGGATGAGAGCTGTGATCGAGGCTGGAAGTTCATGGCGTATGTGCTCTTTGAGTGCTGATGAATATGCTCGTGTTAATGCCGACTCGCGTCTTGCTTTCCGACATTTGGAGGCTCGAGCAGCACCTCTTTCAAATGGTCCCCGGAGGCGACGACGATCACGAAGTTGAGTTTGCCATCCTGTCGGATCAGTCCGCCGGCCAGCGCGCTGCCGGCCGCCGCTTTCTCGGCGACCTCTACGGCATCCGACAATTCCGGCTTGATCCATTTCAAGGCGACGATGTTGGCGAGGTCTTCCCGATCGAGCTCCTTCAGCGACGACGCCGTCTCTTTGCCCGTGATACTTCCGGTATTTGCGTCGATGGCGTTCTCCCACACGTGCTCATTCCGGATCGTGCGAACGCGGTAAACGGGCGGGCCATCGATCTCGAAGCTGATGTCGGCCGCCTTCGAGCCGTCATGCAGGCGCTCCGCGATCGTCATCGCCCGGCTGAGCGGGACGCGTATGGTACGGAATTCCGAGAGCACGCGTTGGATAGCGGCCTCTTCGGCCTGGCTTTGTGCGCTCGCGCTTCGGCTGTCTGCATCTGCAGATTTTTGAACGTCAGCGACGGCGGCGGTCGCGGTGAGCGTGGCGGACCACATGATCAGGGCAAACAAATGCTGCTTCGACATTGAATTAATCTCGGTCTGGTTGGTCAATCGCCTGCGACGGGCGTGTGAGCGACGACGATCTCCTTGTCGGAGAGCGTGGGCAGCGACTGATTGGTATCGATCACGACGCGCTCCGGCCGCTTCACGTCGGAGTGGATGCGGATCGGAGGCCGCGCAGGATCCGGTTCAGTGAAGCGGCTTGGCAGTTGGGCCGGGAGCATCCAACCGGTCGCCCAAAGCAAGCAGAGCAGGGCGCCTCCGACCGACAGAAAATAGCCGCGCAAGGGAAGGGCGGTGTCGGTCGATCGGCTCGCGCGCATGAGCATGGCGGATCGTCGGCTCATGGCGTGCGGCTCCTGAAAACGGAATCTGTCCGTGTCATCGTCAGATGCTCCAGAGACGCGGACGCCGGCGCGCACGTTCGGCATCGAGATAGCCGCGCTCGTCGAGCCATTCGGTCGGACAATAGGCTGCGGCGTTGGGATCAATCGTGAATCCGTCACGCTGGAGCGCTGCCCGTGTTCCGGTCATACCAGTCCACACGACCTCGCCGCTGGTCGGGTCCACTTCCATTCCATCAAAGACTTCGATGAAGTTCAGCATCTCGGGTCCCAGTCCTGCTTCACGCCGCGTGCGTGAGGCGGTCGATTTCGTCAGGCGCAACGCCTCTGCGCGCGAGTTCGGACTCGATCACGTCGAACACGCATTCGACCGGCGCGATCCAGATGTTGACCCAGTAGATGATGCAGTCGCGGGCGATCAGCAGAGCCGGTGTCATGCGACTGTCCTCCGATCCAGTCGAACGATGCTGGTCTGGCGTGTGGCGAGCGTATGAGCCCACGCGATCATCGCGATCGTGATGCCGAGCAGCAGGCTCAGAGCCACGAGGCACACGGCGACAATCACGTTCAGCGATGCGGCGGCGAGGCCGGGCAACGGATTTTCGCGCATCAACGCGAACAGCACGGTTGACATTCTCCGTCTCCTTAATAAAATACACCGTATAGTTCATATAAATCACGCGCCATGGCCGAAGTCAAGACGAGTGCGTCACAAGCGCGTGTGATCAAGGCGGCGAGGCTCCGCCAGGTTCAACCAGAAGTCTCGAGCAGAGAAGGGATCTGACATGACGAAATTGATGCCGGCGTTGTTCGCAGCGGCTGTGGTAGCGTTTGGCAGCGCAGCAGCTTTTGCCCAGGAGAACCGGGGTACACCGGAGCAGCGGGCGGCCTGCACGGCCGACGCCTTTCGCCTCTGCAGTGCCTACATTCCCGACCCGTCGGGAGTCGAAGCCTGTCTGCGGCTCAGGAAGTCGGATCTGAGCGAAGGTTGTAAAGCGGTCTTCGAGCAGGCATCCACCGGATCGGTCAGGGGCAGATAACGCGCGACGTTGCGGCGTGATGTGACCGGGCGTTGCCCTGAACCACATCCGCACCGCGACAGGAGACAGGAGCGTTCTTATGAGCACGGTGTACATACCGGCCCTGGCTGCCTTCGGCGGCTCTGCGGTCGGCGCGGTCTCGACCATCGTCAGTGGATGGTTTAACGGACGCCGAAGGCGGCGCGAGCTTCATCATGCCCGCTCGTTCTCGAAGCGCGAACAATTGTACCATAGCTTCATAGAGGAGGCATCGCGGCTCTATGCCTACGCCCTGGTCAATGATCACGCCGAAATCCCGCAACTGGTCAGCCTCTATACGCTGGTCGGACGCATGCGGATCTTGTCGAGCAACGAGGTCGTTCAGGCCGCCGAGAGAGCCGGGCACTTGATCATCGAAACCTATCTCTCGCCAAATCGCACATTCGTCGATCTCCCCAAATTCATCGAGGAGATGGATCCCTTGCGTGATTTCGGAGAGGCCTGTCGCCGCGAGCTAATGAACATTCCGGCGCAGTGAGAGGCGGTATGTGCGAGCAGATTGAAGACCGAACGAGGAGCGCCCGCCGCAAGATCGTGCAGGCCGCCATCCATCTCTATGGCGAGGTGGGACACAACAAGACCACCGTCGCCGACATCGCGCGGAGCTTGTCGATGTCCTCAGCCAACGTCTATCGATTCTTTCCCTCAAAACAGGCGATCGAGGAGGCTGTGGTGGAGGAGGTGCTCGAGGAGACGGTCAGTGCGGCGGCTGAGGCGGCCCGTGGCAGTGGGCCAGCGCTGCGGCGCCTTGGCGCAATCCTGAAGGCCATCGCCGACTGCAATGAAGGTCGACCGGCGAAGCATCGACGACTGCAAGACCTGATAACTCTGGCCGTCCGTCAGAACTGGACGGTCGTCCTCACCTATGACGACAGGATCCGAGGCTTGGTGTGCCCGGTCATCGGCAATGGGCAAGCATGTGGGGAACTGCAGGGCGGCAGTCCGATGGCGCTCACCTGCTGCCTGCTGGGAGCCATGGATGTCCATCTCAACCCATCCCGGGGCGGGGCTGCGACGCTGCGGCCAAGCTTCGACGAGATGTTGAGATTTTGTACGGGCGCTTTGCGTCGCCCTGCTCCTACGACCAGTCCGTCTCGCAAGCTGCCAGGAAAAAGCCGACACGCTCGCGCACGAAGCCGGGAAGTTCCTTCTTTAGGTCCTTCTGAGTTTCACCGACGAGCGACCGAAACAGCATCGGTAGCAGAATCAGGTCGAGAAAGATCTGCGCGGTAGCACGGCTTCGCTTGGCGCTGAAAGGGCCCTTCGGGGTGCGAGCGAGCTTCTGCGTGGCGTCGTCCAGCAACTGGGACACTGCGGCCAGGGAGCGATCGCGCGCAGCGTCGTGAACGTTGCGGCTCAATTCGGGAAAGCGCTGCGATTCCGCGATCGTCGCGCGCACCATGCCGAGCGATTCCTCGACCACTCTCTCGACGATGGCCGTCCCGAGGCTCAGCAACTTGTCCTCGATGGTGCGACCCTCGGGCGAGAAGCCCTCGAAGTCCGTCAACCCATCGATGGTGCGGGCCACCACCGCCGCGAACAGCGCTTCCTTGCCGGGGAAGTGGGCGTAGATCGTCGGCTTGCTCGCGGGAGCGAGCTCGGAGATGTCGTCGATGCTGGCGCTGCGGTAGCCCTTCTCCAAAAACAGCTGCTGAGCCGCATCGAGAATTCGCTCCTGTGCGTCGCCGGCAAGATCCTTGGGCGGTCTGCCTCGCTTCGTCTTCTTCATTCTTGAACCTCCGAAATCACGAGTCTGTGCGCGTCGCTTTCCCACTTGACATGGCTCGCAAAGAAAGGCAACAAAAAGAAAATATACGGTATAGTTTATTATTTCGTCAGGCTGCACGTTCCCGAGCTTGGCGAGCGCCCCCAAACGATCGGGGTCGCAAAGGTGAAGCGTTCTACCCCGATCGTCCGAGCCCAATGAGGAGAATGTCGTGACTGTTTTGAGCCCAGCCCCGTCCGGCTTTCAGGAGGGCGTGCTGTTACGCGAGCTGAATCGCAGGGTCACCAACGGTGTCGCCTTCGCTATCGACCTGGTCTCCGCCGCCGCCATCCGGGTCGACGGGACGGAAGCCAAGAGCGCGCTCAGCGATGTCGTCGAGCTGCTGCATGGCTACGCCGACGTGCATCGTGTGCTGGCCATGCCCGCGGGCGACACGCTGACCCACGCCGCGACCTACATTCGCAAACTGGGCTGTGGCATGCGCCGGGCACTCCTGGACCGGATGAACATTCAGCTGGCATTCGCGACCGGGTCCCTCGCGCTTGAGCCGGAGCGCTGCTGGCATCTGGGGCTGATCGTCCATGAGCTCGTGATGCACGCGGCAAGACACGCTTGTTTCGACGCCCGGGCCGGGCAGATCACGATCAAGCTGACGCGTACCGGTGCGCTGGTGAACTGCGTGATCCTGGACAACGGCTCGCGTCCCGCGCGGGAAGCTTCCGACCGTGAATTGCGAATTGCCAGGGATATCGCGCGGGCGCTCGGCGGCCGGATCGAGCAGGGTTTCGGGACCGAATTCACCTCGATTGTCCTCTCGTTCCCGCTGACCGAGCGCGAACGGGGCGCAAACTGGTCAATCGCAACGCGCCAGATGAGGGCTCCGCGCCGCACGAGAGTCCCCGCTTCGAACGTGGCCGCGCTCGGTTCCCGCCGACCCGCCGATGCGCTTGGCAGGCTGTTGACGCTCTCCCTTCCGGTAAACGCGCCATGATGAACCAGCGCTCCAATCGCAATCATCGAGCGCCGCGTGCGACGAAGGTCCTCGTTACAGCGGCCGCGCTCGTCAGCGTCGCGCTGAGCGGCTGCAATGATCACGCGACGCACACGGCCACGCGCGCCGCGCTGGTCCGGACCATGATCGTGCAGCCGCGCGATCGGCAATCCTCCATCACATTGACAGGAGAGGTCCAGGCGCGCTTCCGTGCCGATCTTTCGTTCCGCGCCAGCGGACGCGTGGTTGCTCGCACCGTGGACGTCGGCGCTCACGTCAACAAGGGCGACGTCCTCGCCCGCCTGGATCCGGCCGAGCAGGCGGCCGACGTGGATGCTGCGACGGCGGCCGTGGCCTCCGCCGACGCCCAGCTGCGCGTGGCGAGGGCCACGTTCGAGCGGCAGAAGGCTCTCATCGCAAGCGGCTTCACCACCCGGACCGTTTACGACCAGGCCCAGGAAGGCCTGCGAACCGCAGAGGGCGTGCTGGAAGCGGCCAAGGCGCAGCTTGGCACTTCGCAGGATGCGCTTGGCTACACCGTCCTGCGCGCCGAAGCCGACGGTGTCGTGACCGCACGAAATCTCGAGGTCGGCCAGGTCGTTCCGGCTGCCCAACCCGTGTTCTCGCTTGCTCAGGACGGGGAGCGGGATGCCGTCTTCGAGGTCTATGAATCCGTCTTCCTTGGCCAGCCCGACAGCCGCCGCGTGACGCTGGCGCTGGTCTCCGATCCCACCGTGGCAGCAGCGGGCGAGGTCAGAGAGATTTCTCCGGCCATCGACGCGAAGAGCTCCACGATCCGCGTCAAAGTGTCCATCGAGAACCCACCGGCTGCGATGACGCTGGGCGGCGCCGTCGCGGGAACGGTGAAGGCGAAAGCTCAGAATGAGATCACCTTGCCCTGGAGCGCGCTGATGGCGGCGGGCAGGAAGCCTGCCGTCTGGACAGTCGACCCGAAAACGCAGACGGCGTCGCTGAAGCCGGTCACTGTCGGCGCCTATGAAGCCGGTCAGGTGCTGATCAAGGCAGGGCTCGAGCCCGGCGAGCGCGTCGTCGTCGATGGCGGCAAGCTTTTGAGTGTCGGTCAGTCCGTCACTGAGGAGGGAGGTCAATCATGAAGCGACAGGTCATGATGATCGCTGGCACGCTCGCGGCGGCCTCGTTGCTTACCGGCTGTCAGCAGGAGACGAACGCGCCGGCCCCCGTGCGCCCCGTGCTCTCAATGGTGGCCAAGCCGAACAGCGGTGACAGCACGGCTGCCGTCGGCGTCGTCGAACCGCGCTACAAGACCAACCTTGGCTTTCGCGTACTCGGACGGCTGACTTCGCGCCCGGTCTACGTTGGCGACATCGTCAGCGAAGGACAAATCATCGGGACGATTGATCCCACCGCACTCGATCTCGCCGTTCGCGCGGCCAAAGCTCAGCTTTCGAAGGCCGAGGCGCAGCTTGCGACAGCCAAGGCCACGGAGGGGCGGCAACGCACGCTCATCACCAGCGATGCGACCACCAGGCAGACGCTTGATAATGCCGAGCAGGCTCGCGCCGGCGCCGAAGCAAACGTCGCGCAGGAGCAGGCGAACCTGACGAAGGCGATCGAGCAACTCGGCTATGCCCAGATCAAGGCCGACTTCGGTGGCGTCGTCACCGCTGTCGGCGCGGAAGTAGGCCAGGTGGTTTCGCCCGGTCAAACCGTGGTGACGGTTGCGCGGCCGGACGTTCGCGAGGCAGTCGTCGATATCGGGGAAGATCTGCCTGTGCCGCTCGAAGTCGGTCTCCCGTTTACCGTCGGCCTGCAGCTCCTCCCCACCGTTCAGGTCGAGGGCAGGATCCGCGAAATCGCGCCGCAAGCAGATGCAGTGACGCGGCTGCGACGTGTCCGGATTGCACTCGACAACCCACCCGAAAGCTTCCGCCTCGGCGCGACCGTCACGGCAAAGCTCGGCAAGGACCAGAGCGTGGACTTGCGCCTGCCCGCATCAGCGGTGCTCGCCAAGGATGGCGCCGATTTCGTCTGGGTGGTCGATCAGTCCGCCGGCACCGTCTCGCTGCAGAAGATCGATGGGGTCGTCGAACGGGCGGGCATCCGCGTCACCGGTGGGCTTGCCGCCGGCACCCGCGTCGTCACCGCCGGAATCCACAGCCTCAAGCCGGGACAGCACGTCCGCTTCGAACAGGATCAAGAGCCATGAAGTCGTTCAACCTTTCCGACTGGGCGCTCGGCCATCGCTCGCTCGTCTGGTATTTCATGATCGCCTTCATGGCGGCCGGCCTGTTTGCCTATCTCCAGCTGGGACGACAGGAGGATCCTGACTTCACTATCAAGACCATGGTGGTCCAGGCGCAGTGGCCGGGCGCCTCGCCCGAGGAGATGACGCGTCAGGTCACAGACCGGATAGAGAAGAAGCTGGAGGAGCTGGAATCGCTCGACTACACCAAGAGCGTGACGGTCGCAGGCCAGACTACCGTCTTCGTTTACTTGCGCGATTCGACCAAGGCGGCGGACGTCAAGCCGACCTGGGTGCGCGTCCGCAACATGATCGCAGACATCAGGGGCGATTTCCCGCAAGGCGTGATCGGACCCGGTTTCAACGACCGCTTCGGTGACGTCTTCGGCAACGTCTATGCGTTCACCAGCGACGGCTTGAGCCAGCGACAGCTTCGCGATGAGGTCGAGGACATCCGCGCCAAGGTGCTGACGGTGCCCGATGTCGGCAAAGTCGACATTCTCGGTGCTCAGGACGAGGTCATCTATCTCGAATTCTCCACCCGCAAGATCGCGGCGCTCGGCCTCGACGTCCACGCCATCATGAATTCGCTCCAGGGCCAGAACGCGGTGGCGCCCTCGGGCGTGTTCCAGGAGGGGCCGGAGCGGATCAGTGTCCGCGTGAATGGCCAGTTCACATCGGAGGCGAGCCTCAAAGCCGTCAATCTCCGCATCAACGATCGCTTCTTCCCGCTGACCGATGTTGCGACCATCACGCGAGGTTACGCCGATCCGCCGTCGACGCTGTTCAGATACAACGGTCAGCCCGCCATTGCGCTCGCGATCGGCATGAAGTCCGGTGCCAACCTGCTCCAGTTCGGGGAGGCTCTGAAGGAGGAGATGAGCAGGATCATCGCCGACCTGCCGATTGGCGTCGGCGTGCACCTCGTTGCCGACCAGCCCGTCGTGGTCGAACATGCCGTTTCCGGCTTCACCGAAGCGCTGTTCGAGGCCGTGATCATCGTGCTCGGCATCAGCTTCCTGAGCCTGGGCTTCCGCGCGGGGCTCGTGGTCGCCATCGCTATTCCGCTCGTGCTCGCGATCACCTTCGTCGTGATGGCCTATTGCGGCATCTCGCTGCAACGCATTTCGCTGGGGGCCCTGATCATCGCGCTTGGCCTGCTGGTCGACGACGCCATGATCGCGGTCGAGATGATGGTGGCGCGGCTCGAGATCGGCGATCCCCTCGAAAAGGCGGCAACCCACGTCTATACCTCGACCGCGTTTCCGATGCTGACGGGAACGCTGGTCACCGTGGCCGGCTTCATCCCGATCGGGCTCAACAGCAGCAACGCCGGCGAGTTCACGTTCACCCTGTTCGTGGTGATCGCGGTGTCGTTGATCGTCTCCTGGATCGTGGCCGTCTTGTTCACGCCGCTGCTCGGCGTCACCATTTTGCCGGCCAGGATGAAGGGACATCACGAGCAGAAGGGCCGCGTGGCGCAGACGTTCGCGCGCCTCCTCCTGTTCTGCATGCATCACCGCTGGAGCACCGTCGCCGTGACGGCCGGCGCCTTTCTTCTTGCATTGTTCGGCTTGCAGTTCGTGCAGCAGCAGTTCTTCCCCTCGTCCGACCGTGCCGAGCTCGTCATCGATTGGAACCTGCCGCAGAACGCGTCGATCACTGACACCAACGCTCAGATGACACGCTTCGAGCGCGAGCAGTTGCAGGGCAATGTTTCGGTTGAGCACTGGTCCACCTATGTCGGCACCGGTGCGCCGCGCTTCGTGCTGTCCTTCGACCTGCAGACCGCCAACACCTGGTTCGGCCAGCAGGTGATCGTGACCAAAGGCGGCATCGCCGCGCGCGACAAGCTCAAGTCGCAGTTCGAGGACTATTTGAGGAAGACGTTCCCGGGCACCGACACCTACGTCAAGCTGCTCGAGGTTGGCCCTCCCGTCGGCCGTCCGGTGCAATACCGCCTGAGCGGCCCCGACATTGCTGAGGTCCGCGACCTCTCGCAGAAGCTTGCAGGCGTCATTCGCAGCAGTCCTGACCTCGGCAACGTGGTGTTCGATTGGATGGAGCCGGCGCGCGTCGTCAAGGTCGATGTGCTCCAGGACAAGGCGCGCCAGCTCGGCGTGACCTCGGAAGACATCGCCACAACCCTGAACTCGGTGCTCCAGGGCTCTCCGATCACGCAGGTGCGCGACAGCATCTATCTCGTCAATGTCACGGGACGTGCGACCGCGCCGGAACGCGCCTCGATAGACACGCTGCGTGACCTGCAGATGACCGGGCTCGGCGGCCAATCGGTGCCGCTCGGGGCCGTCGCCAATCTGCGCTACGAGCTCGAGCAGCCGACGATCTGGCGGCGCGCGCGTATTCCGACGGTCACGCTGAAGGCCGGCGTCGTCAGCGACGTTCAGCCAAAGACGATCGTCGACCAACTCGCGCCGAGGGTGGCGGAATTTGCAAAGCAGCTGCCCGCGGGCTACTCGATCAAGACCGGCGGCTCAGTGGAAGAGAGCGCCAAGAGCCAGGGGCCGATCATCGCGGTCGTGCCGTTGATGCTGTTCGTCATGGCGACCGTGCTGATGGTACAGCTGCAGAGCTTTTCGCGCCTGTTCCTGGTGTTCGCGGTGGCGCCGCTCGCGCTGATCGGCGTCGTCATGGCCATGTTGCCGAGTGGCGCGCCGCTGGGCTTCGTCGCCATCCTCGGCGTGCTGGCCCTCATTGGCATCCTGGTCCGAAACTCCGTGATCCTGATCGTGCAGATTGAGGATCTGAAGAAGGAGGGGGTGCCAGCCTGGGAAGCCGTGGTGGAAGCAACCGAGCACCGTATGCGACCGATCCTTCTGACGGCCGCCGCCGCAAGTCTCGCGCTCATTCCAATCGCGCGCGAGATTTTCTGGGGCCCGATGGCCTATGCCATGATGGGTGGCATCATCGTCGGTACGCTCCTGACGCTGCTGTTCCTGCCGGCGCTCTATGTGGCGTGGTTCCGGATCCATCCGGACTATGGGGATGAATCTCCTTCACAAGAACCCGAAGCCGTTGCGAACGAGGCACTGGCCGAACAGAGGCCCGCTCACCACGCCCCGGCGCCTGTGCTCGAGCCCCAGATCTAGAATGGAGTCGACGATGCTCTCGAAGACGTTATCAACCTTTGCCTGCCGGCCCGCCCCCGGTGGCTCAAGCAGGTCCCCCAGCCCTTGCGGGTCCCCCGCAGCCCGGTCCCTCTGTCGCTGGCCCTGGGCCTCGCTTCGGTCCGAGATCTGGGCCGCGCGCTGATCTCGCCGCGCGAGGTGGGACCCGGGTCAACATCGGCAGTGTCGGGGCTTATCGCTATGGTAGTGCGCACGGATATGGCCGGCTGATACACGGCCGGCTCTTACGCCGGCTCTTGTGGTTGGATTTATCGTTGTAAGCCATTGACCTCTAATGATCGGATTTTGGCTCAGTTGGAAAAATTCTCTCGTAAAATCAATGATACTAGCATGTCTCTTAATCAGCGGGTCCCAGGTTCGAGCCCTGGTGCGCCCACCATCCTTAAGAGATTGGCCCGCAAGGGCTTTTTTCATTCCTTCGACAGAACAAACCGAGTGTCATGCGACGCTTTTGGTGGTCGCACGCCGTGCGACGTCTCAGATGTTTGGGGAATTATTCATCGCACCGAGCTCAGACGGTCCTTGTTTGCGCGGAGAGCGATGAAGCGTACGCCTCGCCTTAGGAAGGCGGGAATCGCGGACGGTGATTGCGCGCTACACCGCTCCACCGGATTAACGAAACTCTGCCGCCGTCCGTCCAGCCCTTCATCCCTTCCTTTCGAACCTGCAATTCAAGCCTGTCGATGCCGGAATCGGCACGCGCCCCATTGCGGGCGCGGTTGTGCTTCACGATGGTCTGTTCGCTTCGGTATGAATGTCCAGTGATGTCGCAGATCGTCAGCAAGTCGCAGCCAGCTCGATCGAGCAGCATGACGCAAGTATCACGCAGGTCCTCGTCGTGCTTTTGGTCAAGTTCGCCGGCGCCGTTTACAAACATCAGCGCGGGACAAGGCTTCAGGCGCCATGCTGTTTCATCTCCATTGCTGTCGCGTCCGGTCTGCGCAGCTCGGCGTCGAGAACCGCTGCGTGGTGCCATTCAACTCCTTCAGCGAATTCAACAACGCCGAAGGTGGCGACATCTGGTTCGCGCTCGACGAGACCCGGCCCCTCGCCTGCTTCGCCGGTATCTGGGTCAACGGGACGTCATTGCGAAAGGTCCAAGGAAGGAGAGACCGCCAACGACCTCTATGCGTTCCTCACGACTGAGCCGAACGCCGAAGTCGGCGCCATTCACCCTAAGGCGATGCCGGTGATCCTGACGACCGCGGAAGAGTACGACGTTTGGATGCGAGCGCCTTGGGATGAAGGCTCAGACGCTACGGCGTCCTCTTCCAGACGGCACACTCAAGACAGTGGCCCGGCGTGAAGGAAGATCCCGCACCGCAACCTAGCCTGACGCATCCGTTTCGAAGCTGCGATTTCGCAGCGTGATCCGACGTGGCGGAGCCACTCCGAGGCTCCGTCCTGAGCGAGGTTATCGCTCGGGAAGACGAGGCAAGCGTCGTTTTCCTCAGGCGTAGCCGCGCTCCTGCGCCTTGGTGAGGTAGCGACGGACTTTGTGCTCGAAGGCGCACCACTCGGCCAGGAGCCTCGATCAGCTCGTGTCCCCACCCCAGACTATCCACCAGCCGGCGCCTCGCCTCGTCGAAAATAGCGACCGGCGCCGCGCCGGGCGAGGTAGGAGGAACGGGTCACGCTGGCGTTACCACCTTTCCCCACACTCCAGTTACGCGGTTGGGGCAAGCGTTTCACCGAGCAGGGTACTTAAACGATCGAACTTCCTCCAAGCGGATTCTTGTCGCCAAAGCGCGATCGCGCGCGAAGCCGCATAATCATCGACATCAATATCATCACGTCACCCACGCCTTGTGTGTGACGACGCGGATCCGTTCGATCCTCCCGCGGCCGCCGCGGCGGCGTTCGCTGGCATGGAGGTCCGGTCTATAGCCTCGATCAACTCCCGCTTGCTCAGCACCCGTCCGGCATGAGTCGCGGGCAGCCAGAGCATGTCGATGGACGTCGGCCTGAGCCTGATCGTGTCGGCATCCGGGCCGAACGGTTCGGCACGTTTCAGATCGCGTCATTGGCTTTCAGGGAGGAATATGCGCTGCCCGCTTTTTTCTTCTGTTGATCCAGACCCTTAAAGGGGGCCGGTAGCTCCCCGCTGCTCCTGGGATTGTCACTCTCCGCCGGACTTCAGAAAAATTTTGGAAGACGTCGGCCCGACTCCATGAGATGCATGAGCGAGCACAATGCCGCGCGCGGGGCGGCGATCGACAGGTTCAGGTTTCGGATCGGAGCCGCCGCGCTGCTCGTTTTTCAAAGTGCGATCGAGAAGGCCGTCACGCGCTGTTGGCGGTCCGTGAACCCGGGGGGGACGCTTGGGATCTTTTGCGATTGACGGTTTCGGACCGTCCGCCGGGTTGTCCCGACGCCGATGGTGATGACTGCCGACGATATCCTGGCGCATCCGGCGTTGGAGAGCTGCGTTCGCGGCCAGGCTCAAGCGTTGCTGGCGATACACGATGCCAGCCCGCGAACTTCGTCGCCGTTCGCGACCCAGCAGCGCTGGCTGATGAGTCAGGCGATGCTGGCGGCTTATTTTCGCAACGAGGCACAGCAGATCGATTCCGGAATTCTGCCCGCACGACTGGTCGATCCGATCGTCGCCCACGGACTCGCAAGCCGCAACACTGCGTCAGCCTTCGTCAACGAGATGCTGAAATACGGCATCGTGCGCCATGTCACGGGGAACGAAGGCCGGCGCTATCGGCCGATCGAGCCGTCGCCAATGGCCCTTGCAGTGTTGTCGCATTGGCTGGGGGCGCATCTGACGGCGCTGGACGGGCTCGATGGCGGCAACAGGTCGGTCGAACTGCGTGAGCGGCCGGCTCTGCTCGGCGCGATTCAGCCGCTCATCGCCGATGGCCTGCTGGCGTCGCGCGCGGTTCGGGAGCCGAACGGAACCTTCTCGCTGTTTACCTGGATCGACGATGGCGGCGTCGTGATGGATCGCCTGATCGTCGGGTGTCAGCAGGATTCGATCGCTCTCTCACGCATTCCGACCGATGTGACGTCGGTTTCGTGGTTGGCGCGGGGACTCAATCTGTCGCGGAGCCAACTCGCCCGCAAATTCGCCACCGCCGAGACGATGGGCAGCCTTGGTTGGTCCGGCGTCCGCGGCAAATCCGCGTTGTGGGTATCGGCCGAATTCTGGCGCGAATATCACGCCGCGCAAGCGGTGAAGCTCGCCATCATCGACGCGGCTCTCGAAGCCTGTCGCCCGTATTGCGAGGGCGATCAGGCGCGCGGCGTAGCGGCTACCTGATGATGCCGGTCGTCGCGAAATTCGCGAGGATCAGCCGTGCCAGAACCGATAGTCAAGACCGAAGCGAATCTGGTCGAACCGCTCGCCGCGCGACCAGCTGAAGGTCTGGGTGCTGCCTCTAAATCCGGCCGTCGATACCGAACTGGTGACGTTGCCGAGATCGACATGAAGCCATTCGGCGCGCGCAAACCAGTTGCCGTCGATATTCCATTCGCCGCCGAGGCCAGCCACCCATCCAGACCGCGTCACCGAACTGCTCGACGTTCCCGCGGTCGCTAAGGGCGATACGCCGCAGCCGCCGACAAGACAGCTCTGCGTGGCCGTTGTATCAACGCGTCCCCAAGCGGCGCCGCCGGTGACGTAGATCAGGAATTTGTCCATGGCGATGGTGCCGAAGCGGCCGCGCACCGTCGAAAGCCAAGCGGTCTTGCTGCTCAGCGAATCCGTGCCGAAGCCGGTATCGCCGCAAACACCCGGCACAATGGTCCCACGGCAGAAGCCGTATTTGGCATTGGTGTAATCGCCATCAGCTTCAATGCCGACAAGCCAGCGCTGGGCGAATTGCCAATTGTAGCCTGCTTGCACGCCACCGAGAAATCCGGTCGCGTCATTCCGATTGGCAGCCGGAAATGCGCGATTAGGGAGTGTATCCGTAAAATTCGACGTTCCCGAATTCGAATTGATGACGCCGCCAATGTTGCCACCGATATAAAAGCCGGTCCAGCTGAGCGCCGGCGGTGCGGCGACCACGGGCGCCTTCACGGCCATGTCAGCCGCAAACGCCGGCGTCGCGACGAGAGCCGCAAGGCCAAGAATACTGAGCGCGATTTTGTTCAATGCCCCCTCCAGAAAAACGTTTCGTCGGCACGGACGAATGAAAGCAATTCGTGGTTGACCCTAGCATCCGAAAATAGCGCACACCACTACTATGTGGAAGCCAAGTGGCGTTCGCGGCATTTCAGGAAGCCGACTCAGACGATTCATCCACGCCCGATTCATCCACACCGCGCGGATTTTGCACGGCGCCGATTATTGCGGAGCGTCATTGTGAACGCGCGTTCAGCGGCGTTGTGAACGTGCATTCACGACAAGGTCATGCATCTGCTCATTTTTGGGGTTCGCCCCGCGCATGAGGGCCGAACTGCCTTGCGCTCGAGACTGGCCTAAACGATACGTGATTCAGCCGATGGTAATCGGGAGAGGTGGCGGTGAAGACGAAGGGTAAACTCACGAGCAAATCGTCGGACGGCACGACAGCCAACTTCCGTCCCCTGAGCGCGGACGATCTCGATGGCATCGTTGGCGGAAATATCACGCCGCCTCCCGGTCAATTCAATTCGATTGCGGGCTTCGATACATCCCACCTCAATCTCGATGCCAACTCGATGCTCGCCGGCGTCTCTTCTCAGGAGATCGCGCAGGCCGTCGTCAATCACCAGACCACCGAAACGCAGGCGATGCATTTGATCGAGGCGGTTGCGGCCTACGATCAGACTCACGTCACTCAGGGGCTTGCTGCCTTTGCCGGCGCGATCACGCAGATTTCGGGCCACAGCAATGATGGCTATGTGGTCGGCGCCGAGATCGGCCACCAGATCGCCGCGGGGCAGGTGAGTGCCACGCAGGCGATATCGGACATCGCCGGATCAGTTACTGCGGGGCAGTCGACCGGCCATGTGGCGGTCACCATGCTCGCGGGCATGAGCGGACCGGTTTCCGCGAGCGTTCAGGCCGCGGCTGGAACGGAAATCGCGGCGCTGGTGACCGCGGGTAGCCTCACCGCAACACAGGCGGTAACCGACATCGTCAACGCAAATGGTGCGGCCGGTGCGCTGACCCTCGATCAAGTTATCAATGTCCTGAACGATGCAGCCGGCACGCCAGCCATGCACGCCGCGGTGGCGAGCGAGTACAACAGCCTGATGGCGAGCGGTCTGACCACGGGCAACCACATTACCGCCGATATCGGTGCCGCAGCGGCGCAGTCCTATTCTGGGATCAGCCACGATACGACCGCCGACATGAACATGATCATGGTCGCGAAAACCCTGACCATGGATGCGGTGATCGCTGGCGATTATGGCGCTCTGGCGGGTTTCCAGCCGTTGTTGGCCACGATGCAGAACGCCGTCGCCAACGGCAACGAGTCCGTTCTCGACGATGCGGTGGCCAATAGCGTGCTGTCGCTGGTGAATGCCGGCGACCTCACGCTGACGACGGCCGTTGCCGATCTGGTGCAACAGATCAACAGCCACGTCATCAGCGGCAGTCAAGGTTTCGCGCTGCTGAATTCGCTGGTGAACCTCGCGCCGAACTACTCCAATCTCGCGAACAACGTCGGTAGTCCGCTCTCGGTCGATGCCGTACTCAACCAATTGGCGCCGGCGAGCGCGCAGACGGGGAGTCTTGCCGAGGTCGTCGCCGAAGTGAATTCCGGTCGATTGGCCGTGGGGCAGGCCATCGCCGCATTTGGCGGCCTTGCCGCCGGCTCCACGGTCGCGCAGATCATGGCAGGTGCCGACATCGCCGGATTCATCCAGTCCGGCTATATCACCACCAATGCGGCCATTGCTGACATCGTCAGCTCCAACTGGTCCACCACGGAGACGTTCAATTTCCTGCTCGGCATGGCGAGCAGCGGCAACACCGCGATCGCGGGCGCCGCGATTGCAGAAATGCCGAGCGTAAGCTCGCCGTCGCAGGCCGTCGCCGCCATCAATTCCGCCATTGGCCTGACCGCGATCACGCCGACGCAGGCGCTTGGTGTCCTGGTCGATCTCGCCGGTTCGACCGGTATGCAAGCGGCCGTCGCCGGTGAAATCGATTCCCTGATCTCGAACCACCAGCTGACCACGTCTCAGGTCATGACCGCCATCGGCAGCGCGGTGACCTCATCGATTCTTACCGCGACGGAAGCCCTGACCTTGCTGGCGGACATCGCGGCGCCGGCTTCGACGGCCGTGCAGACCGCCGTCACCGCGGAAATTGCGTCCTTTGTCACCGCCGGCAATCTGACCGCCGATCAGGTGGTCACGGCGCTGGCCGGTCTTGTTGGGGGCGGCGGGGCTGCGATGCGGTCATTCGTTGCCACGGAGATCAGCGCGCTTGTCGCGGCGAACCAGATCACGACGGTGCAAGCATTCGCCGACGTCGCGGCCGCAGGTGCTTCACATGTTCTGAACGCCGGTCAGACCATTGCCTTGCTGGCGTCTTTGGCTTCCAACTCAACGCCTCTGCAATTCACCCTGGGGTCCGACATCGCCGCGATGATCGGAGCGGGCGCGATCACGGCAAGTGCGGCGGTGACCGACATCGCCGGCCTCAACCTGTCGGCGTCGGAGGCATTCAACATACTGCTTGGCCTTGCAACCAACGGCGACACAACGACCGTAAGTGCCGCCACCGCGGGAATGGCGAGCCTGCTGTCGCCAACGCAGCTGGTCAGCGATATCGACTCCGCCATTGCCACTTTCACGATTACCACTTCGCAGGGCGTGGGCCTGCTGATCCGCCTCGCCAGCAGTGCGAACATGATATCGGCGGTCGCCGGCGAAATCGATGCACTGATCGCAAGCAATCAGGTCTCGACCGGCACGGCAATGGCGAGCATCGGCAGCGCCGTGACGTCGTCCGTCCTCACGGCGGCGCAGGCGGTGACCTTGCTGGCCTATGTGGCGGCGCCGGCGTCGACGCCCGTGCAAACCGCCGTGACGGCGGAGATCGCCGCGCTGGTGACGGGCACGACCGTCACGGCGAATCAGGCGGTCAACGCGCTGACGGCGCTCTTCCCCGGCGGCACCACGGCGATGAAGGCGTTCGTGGTCGCGGAGATCAACGCGCTCGTGGGCGCGAACCAGATCACGGCCGTTCAGGCCGTCAGCGACATCGCGGCCGCCGTGACCGCGCATGTCCTGACCGCCGACCAGGCCGTCTCCTTGCTGAACATGCTGTCCAGCGCCGGATCGACCGCCATGCAGGCCGCGGCCGGTGCCGAGATCGCGGCGCTGATCGGCTCGGCCTCGATTTCCACCACCAATGCGGTCGCCGCCATCACACACTCGATCAACATGAGCAGTGTCGCGTCGATCGAACTCGCGATCGTGCAGCTGATGAACGTCGCGGCGAGCGGCAATGCGTCGGTGCGAGCGGAGATCAACGCCGACATCGCCGGGTTGATTTCGGCGACCTTCCCGGCCGATACCGCGGTGACCTTCCTCGCTAGCCTCGCTGCGAGCAACAACGCCGCGCTCGACAATGCGGTCGCCGGCGCGATTCTGTCTTTGGTCGGAGGCGGCGCGTTGTCGATCACCTCCGCGATCGCTGACGTGACGCAGGCGGTCAGCACCCAGGCCATCAGCGCCGACCAGGCCGTGGCGCTGTTCGCGTCGATGCTTGGCGCCGTCGGGAGCAACGCCACCAATCAGGCCGCGATCATCACGGCGCTCGGACAACTGGTCTCGGGTTCGTTCACCCTGTCGGCGGTCATGGCGGACATCGTCACGGCCGTGGGTGGTGGTCAGTTGACCGCGGCGCAGGCCATCTCGGCGTTTATCAGCCTGATTGCCGGCGGGCCCATCAACGCGCAGGTCGCCGCCGGCACCGAGATTGCCGCGCTGATCCAGACCGGCGCGATCACCGCCAGCGCTGCAATTACGGCGATCGGTGGCCTCGCCTCGGCCGAAACCTTCAACATCCTGATCGGCATGGCGGTCAGCGGCAATGCCGCGACCACGAGTGCGGCTGTCGCGGACATCAGCACGCTGGTGTCGCCGGGGCAGGCGCGCCTCGACATCATCGCGGTGCTGAACGCGTCCGCCATCACGGCGCCGCAGGCGCTGCCGATTCTCGTAGACCTCTCCGTCATCCCGTCGTCACCCGGCGACGGGTTTTCCTGGCAAACGATGATGTCCCAGGAAATCTCGACATTGCTGAGCGCTAGCCAGGTCTCGGCGACGCAGATCACCGCTGCGGTCGACGGCGCCGTTAGGGCCTCAGCTATCACCGCAGCCGCGGCCGTGAACCTGCTGACCAATCTCGGCTCGTTGGGGTCGACGAGCACGCAGACCGCGATGTCGGCAGAGATCGTCGCGCTGGTCACCGGGGGCAAGATCACGGCCGTGCGGGCGATCACGGGGCTGACCAGCGTCTTCACCGGGTCTGGTGGCAGCGAAGGCGGCAGTGTGGCGTCGTTCACGACGAACTTCGTGTCGCATACCATCGGCGCGCTGGTTGCGGCCGGGCAGGTCTCCAACACGGCCGCGATCAACGACATCGTCGGGCTGATCTCGTCGAGATTCACGCCGGCGACGGCGGTGGTCGTGCTGGCCGGATTTGCGTCGAACAACAGCCTGACGCTCGATAATGCGGTGGCAGCTGCCATCGTGTCCTTGCTGAACGCCCAGACATTCAGCATGACTCAGGCCGCCCGTGGCGTCTCCACCGCGGTGAGCAACGGCGCGATTACCGCCGACCAAAGCATCACCTTGCTGGCGGCGATGCTCGGCATCACCGGCAACGTCAATCCGAATTCGCCGCTCGGCCCGACCGGAATCTGTCAGGCGCTCGCGGCGCTGGTTCCCTCGCAGATCACCGCGACGGCGGCCGTGGCGGACATCGTCACGGCGGTCGGCAACGGCCAGCTGACGGCGGTGGAAGCGATCAACGCGTTCGCCTATGTGGCGAGCTCCATCACGGCGCAATTCGCCGCGGGCCAGGACATCGCCGCGATGATCCAGTCCGGGGCCATCACCGCCAGCGCCGCCATTGCGCAGGTCGGCGGCCTCGCCCCGGGCACCATCAGTAGCAACGAAGCATTCTATATCCTCGCCGGCATCGCGCTCAATGGCAGCAGCGCGACCGCAAGCGCCGCCGCCGTCGTCATGGCTGGCCTCGGCGTGCCGGGGCAGGCGACCCAATACATTACCACGGCCGTCAACAGCGCGGCGATCACGGTCCCGCAGGCGGTCAGCATCCTGCTCGAGCTCGCAACCGTCACCGGCATGCAAGCGGCGGTCGGCGCCGAACTCGGCACATTCATCTCGAACAACCAGATCACCACGGCGGTGGTGATGACCGATATCGGCAACGCGGTGGCGTCGTCGATTCTGACAGCGACGCAAGCCGTGAACGTGCTGGCTGATCTCGCGGCGCCGGCCTCATTGGCGGTGCAAAACGCTGCCGCAGCGGAAATCACCGCGCTGGTGAGCGGCGGTTACATCACCGGCAATCAGGCGGCCACGGCGCTGATCGGTCTCCTCACCGGCGGCACAGCGGCGATGCAGGTCTTCGCGCTCACCGCCATCAATGCGCTTATCGCCGCGAACCAGGTCGCCACCACACAGGTGGTGGCCGACGTCGTCGCCGCGGGCGCCGCCAATGCGCTGACCACGGACCAGACGATCTCGTTGCTGGCGTATCTGGCCGAGTCTGGGTCCGCAACGGTGCTGGCCACTGTCGGCGCCGATATCGCCGCGATGGTCACGGCCGGCACCGTGACCGCCACCCAGGCGGTCGCGGACATCTTCGGCACCACCGACACCATCACGCCGGCCAGCATCCTGCCCGCCATCCCGGTGATGATGTTCTCGGCCGCAAGCGGCAATGCGAGCTTGCAGAGTGCTGTCATTGCACAATTGTCGTCGCTGGTCGCGCCGATCACCCAACCCCAGATGGCGACAGCGCTCGGAGCGCTCGCCGCCTACAACAACCCGGCGCTCAATGCGCTTGTCGCCAACACCATCTGGTCCATGGTCAGTGGCGGCGAGTTCGTGTCGTTCAATGTCGCGCTGAGCGCTGCCGTCAACAACAACGCCGCGCTCAACGTCACGCAGCAGGCGGCCCTGTTGCTGGTGCTGGCGGCCGACGTACCCAGCGGCGCGAACAGCACCGTCTACCTCAACACCATTGGCAGCGTCTTCGCCACTCTGACAGCCGCCCACGGGCTCCCGCTCACCCAGGTGACAGCCGATATCACTGCCGCGGTCAATTCCCATCAATTGACCGGCGCTCAGGCGGTTCAGCTATTGGTCGGTGCCGGATCCATCAGCATCGGCGCCCAGATCTTGGTCGGCGGCCAGATCGACGCGCTGATCCAGGCCGGCAGTGTCAGCGCGTCCGATGCCGCCGCGCTCGTCGCCGCGGTCGGCGCTGCGTCCGGCGCTGCCAATGCGTCGTTCGGCGTGCTGATCGGCATGCTGGTCAACGGCAACAGCGCGAACATCGGCGTAGTTGCGCAGGAAATGCTGAGCCTCACTCAGATCCAATTCCCCGCCTCGGCCTTCAACGATATCAACACCGCGATCTACGCCGGCGCCATCACGGCGGATCAGGGCCTTGCGGTGCTGGCGGCGTTCGCCGCTGCCGGCAACGCCTCGACCCAGAGTTCAGTCGGTGCGGAGATTGCCGCGCTGATCGGCAACAACACCATCACGTTCACCGGCGCGATCGCCGACATCAACGCGGCCGTCGCGTCGACGGTGCTGAGTGGCGCCCAGGCGGCCAACATCCTGCTCGGTCTCGCGAGCCAGAGCAGCGTAACGACGCAAGTCGCCATCGGCGCCGAATTCGCCGCGCTGGTCTCGTCGGGCGCTCTGACCGCAAATGCGGCGACGGCCGAAATCGCGGCCGCGGTTCCGTCGATCGTCACGGCCAACCAGTCCTTCAACATCCAGATCGGGATGGCGTCGAGTGGCGACCCGGCGCTGCAGACGACCCTGACGCCCGCGCAGGTCATGACCGACATCAACGGCGCGCTGGGCGCGTCGTCGATCACGGTCACTCAGGCGCTCGCCTTGCTGGCGCAGCTCGCGCGCGGCGGCAGCAGCGCCATGCAGTCGGCGGTGGCGGGCGAGATCAATCTGCTGGTCGGCAACGCGACCATCACGGCGGCGACAGCCGATCAGGCGTTCGCCGTGCTGGCGCAGCTCGCACACGTGGGCAACAGCAGCGTCCAATCGGCCGTGATCAGCGACATCAATCTGATGATCGCGGATTCGGTCATCACCACGTCGCAGGCGATGACTGACATCGCGACGGCGGTGCACGGCGCGTCGCTGACCGGCGATCAGGCGGTGGCGCTGCTGGTGGGCATCGCCGCGCAAAGCTCGCTCAGCGTGCAATTCGCAGCCGGCGGATCGATCGTCGCGCTGATCGCGGCCGGCGCGCTTGCCGCCACCAGTGCAGCGACCGACATCGGCAATGCGGTCGCCGCATCGAGCCTCACGTCCGACCAGGCGGTCGCGATCCTGCTCGGCATGGCGATCGGCACCAATGCGGCCGCGGCCTCGGCGGCGGCGCACGAGCTGGAAATCCTCGTCACGCCCGCGCAGCTCATCACCGACCTCAACAACGCGGTGACGGCGTCCCAGCTCACCGCGACCCAGGCCTTGAGCGTGCTGGCCACGCTGGCGGCGACCGGGCCGACCGCGATGCAGACCGCGGCCATTAGCGAGATAAACACCCTGATCGGCGGGCTCACCGTCACGCAGGCGATGACCGAATTGCTCGCCATCGCCGCCAACGGCCCGATCGTGCAGGGCGCGGTGGCGAACGAAATCAACACGCTGATTTCAGGCAACCTCCTCACCGCCGCGCAGGCGGCCGCCGATATCGGCGCCGCGGTGCCGTCGGTGCTGACGGCGGACCAGGCCGTCACGCTGCTGATCAATCTCGCCACCTCGGCGCCGACCGCCGTGCAGACCGCCGTCAGCGCGGAAATCTCCACGCTGATCAGCGGCGGCCATATCACCGCCGACCGGGCGGTCGTCGACTTGGTGGGCGTTGCGGCGACGGGCTCTGCGGCATTGCAGGCGGCTGCCGTCGCCGAAATCAACGCGATGATCGCGGCCGGCCAGATCACAGCGACGCGGGCAATCAGCGATTTCGGTGCTGCCGTCAGCGCAGGCGGTCTCACTGCGGACCAGGCGATCACGCTGATTGCATATCTGGTGGCGCCGGCGTCCGAAGCGATGCTGCAGCAGGCTGGCGCCGTCATTGCGGCTTTCGTCAACAGCGGTCTCACCACCGCCGCGCAAGCCGTCAGCGACGTTACGAGTACGATGTCGCAGGGGGTGACTGCCGCTCAAGCCGTCGCGGTGCTGATCAATGCCGCTGCAGGCGGCAATGCAGGCCTGTACAGCGCGGCTCTCGCCGAAATCGGCACTCTCGCGAGGCAGCCAGACGATGCGGTGTGGGATCTGCTCCCGCAGATCGCTTTCCTTCACCAGGCTGGCCTCGGTCAGACCCAGCTGACGCAAGCGCTTGACCAGATCGCGCAGCAGATCGGTCAACTCATCAGCGTCAACAACCCGAGCGTGTCCGCGGCGATGGCCTATGCCGATCTGCATTTGGCAATCAACGCCGGCGTCATTTCCGTCGGCGACTACTTCGCGATGGCGGCTTATCTTGATGCCAATTACGGCAGCGTCTGGGATCCCGTGCTGACGGCGGGAATCGCAACGCCGACCCAGGGCGCTGATGCCGTCGCAACGCTTGCCTGGCTACTGCCCAGCGCCAACAGCGCTGTGGTGACGGCAATCACCAATGCCGTTCTTCTGATCGTCAATAATCATCAGGTCACCTTCCAGAGCGCGGTCGCCAACATCGTTTCGCATCCGTCGGATCAGGCCGTCGTGGCTCTGACGGCGATGGCGGCGGGTGGCCAGTTCGGGCCGACGGCATTTGGTCAACCGGCCACCATCGGTGGCGTCACCACCAGCGGAATCTGGTCGATTATCCAGAGCGGCCACGTTTCCGCGGCTAGTGCCATGTCGGATGTTGTCACCAGCATGGTGGCCGGGCTGATCTCGGCAGATCAAGCCGCCTATGTCATGATCTACGTGGCAAAGCAGGCCGATGCCTCGACGCAGGTGGCCGTCGGCGCCGGATTGGCCGCGCTGATCGGACAGGCATCGCAGGTTCTGTCCGACCTGGAGAACGGCACCGTCCAGACGTTTGCGGAACTGACGCCCGACCAGATTGTCGCGGTGTTCTCAGGCGCGATCAGCGCGCCGGGCACCAGCGCAACCGTTCAGGCTTCGCTGGCGACCGAGATGGCAGACTTGACTCCCTTCACGTTGAGCGGGCAGCGAGTCGTGACCGACATCGACAATCTCGTCGCCGGCGGCGCATTGACGGCGGCGCAGGCCGCGATCGTCTTCTATCAGCTCGGCGCCAATATCAACGGTGCGACAAACGGGCAGATTGCGTCGCTGCAGACGGCGCTCAACGGCGCGCTGTCGTCGCTTGGCCCGGCCGCGGCCGGTGGTATCGCCACACTCATCTCCGAACACATTATCACTGCGGATCAGGGCGTCGTCCTGATGCTGAGCCTTGTCGGCAACGGCACCGGCTCAAACGGCCTGGTCGCCGGCGAAATAGCGACCCTGGTGCACAACAACGCCACGACCGCCGCGCAGGTGATGACGGACATCATGGCTGCCGTCAGCTCCGGCGGCGCCACCGTCGATCAGGCGGTCACGCTGCTGGCGGTCCTGTCGGTCCAGGGTAATGCGGCGCTGCAATCCGCCGCCGATGCCGAGATTCTCTCGCTCATCACCGGCAATCAGATCCCGGCCGCGCAGGCGATGACAGATATCGGCAACACCATCGCGGCCGGCACGCTGACCGGCGACCAGGCGGTGGCGCTGCTGGCGAGCCTTGCCGGAAGCGGCAACGCGGTGGTGCAGGCCGCGATCGGCAGCGAAATCGCAAGCCTCATCGGCGCCGGCAAGCTGACGGCGAGCCAGGTCAACACCGATCTCGCTGCTGCGATCACCGCCAACGCACTGACCGTCGATCAGGCCGTTGTCGTGGTCGGCAGCGAAGCGCTTGCGGGCAGTGCTGCGGTGCGCACCGCGGCCATCGGCGAGCTCTCGGCACTGGTCAGCGGCAACCAGATCGCCGCCGCCCAGGTCGGCACCGACATTGGCAGCGCGATCGGCACCGGCTTCACCGCCGATCAGGCGGTCGCGCTCCTGGCCAGCATCGCGGCTCAGGGCAATGCGGCTCTGCAGGGCGCCGCCGCGACGGAAATTCTCGCCTTGATCTCCGGCCATCAGGTCACCGCCGCGCAGGCGATGACCGATATCGGCAACGCCATCACCGCCGGCACGCTGACCGGCGACCAGGCCATCGGTGTGTTCGCCCTGCTGGCGAATTCCGGCACCGCGGCCGAACAGGCCGTCATCGGGGCCGAGCTGGCGACGCTGATCGCCGCCGCCACGATCACCGCCACGCAGGCCACGGCCGATATCAACACCGCCATCACCACCAACGCGCTGACGGCCGATCATGCGATTGCCGTGCTCGCTAATCTCGCGGCCGCCAGCAGCGCCACGGTGGCCGGCGTCGCCATGACCGAAATCGCCGCGCTGGTCGGCGCCAACAGGATTTCGGCCGCCGCTGTGGCGACCGACATCGTCGGCACTATCGGTGCGTCTCTCACGGTTGACCAGGCGGTCGCGCTGCTGGCCGGCGTCGGCGGCCAAAGCGGGGCGGCGCTGCAAGCCGCCGCCATCGGCAGCATTCTCACGCTGGTCCAGAACAGCCAGATCACCATCGCGCAGGCGCTCACCGACATCGGCGGCACCGTCGCGGCCGGCACCCTCACGGGCGATCAGGTGGTCGGCCTGCTGGCGGCTCTCGCCAATGCCGGCAGCGCGGCGCAACAGCAGGCAGTTGGTGCCGAAATTGCGGCGCTGATCGCGGCGAACCGCATCACCGCCTCGCGGGCGATGACCGATCTCGACACTGCGATCGGGACGGGTGCGCTCACTGCCGATCGCGGCGTCACCGTGCTGGCCGGCGTCTGGCTTGCCGGCGGCACCGGCGTGCCCGCCACCGCGGTCAGCGAAATCCTGGCGCTGGTCACCGAGAGCAGGCTCAGCGCCGCTCAGGCTGCGACCGATATCGGCGGCATGGTGGGCGGCGTGCTCACCGCCAATCAGGACGTGACGCTGCTGGCGAGCCTGTGGCTGCAGGGCGGCACGACGGTTCGGGGCGCCGTCGCCCAGGAGCTGGTCACGCTCATCACCAACGGCAACGTCGCGGCCGCGCAGTTCGGCGCTGCGATCACGGCGGGCGCGCTGACGGCGGATCAGGTTATCGCCCTGATGGCCGTGGTCGCCAGCGACGGCACCACGCAGATTCAGACCGCCATTGGCGCCGGCATTGCGGCGCTGATCGCCGGCAACCAGATTACCGTCACGGCGACGATCAGCGACATCAACACAGCCATCACCAACGGTGTGCTCACGCCGGACCAGGGCGTCGCGGTCTTGTCCGGCATGTCGGCGAACGGCAGCACGGCAGTGCAGACCGCGGTCGCCGACGAGATCAAGGTCCTGACGGGTCCCGTCATTTCGGCCAGCCAGGCGATGGCCGACATCGCCAATGCGGTCGGCAACGGCATTTCGATCGACCAGGCCATCGCGATGCTGGCGGTGCTGTGGACCGAGAACGACGCAACGCTGCAAGGCGCCGTCGTCAGCGAAATTCTCGCACTGATTTCCGGCGGCCAGGTCACGGCCACGCAGGCGATGACCGATATCGGCAACACGCTCGCTGCCGGCACGCTGACCAACGCCCAGGTCACGGCGCTGTTCAGCGCGCTGTCGAGCGCGGGATCGTCGACCGTGCAGACCGCGGTGGCCACCGAGATCGCGAACCTGCAGGGCGTCGCCGGCATCGATGCGCAGGTCACCAGTCACGGCATCACCGCTGCAGCCGCTATTCCGGCGCTCCTGAACCTGCTCGCCGGCGATCCGTCGCAGCAGTCGGCGATCACGACCGAACTTCTCAAGCTCGCCGGAGAGACGCCCAGCGTTATTCCGTCGATCGCGTCGGACATCGGCGCGGCGATCGGACAGAATTTCAGCGCCGATCAGGCAGTCAACCTGCTCATCAGCGTCGGCGCGCAGGGCAACGCGGCGCTGCAAGCCAGCTGCGGCGCGGAGATCGCGTCGCTGATCACGGGCAACCAGGCCAGCATCGCTCAAGTGATGACGGATGTGCTGACCGCGGTCGATTCGCAGTGGGCCGCGGGTCTCGACCCGTTGGCGCGCACGGGAGCCGACATTCGGACCATATCGGCGGATCAGGCGATTGCGCTGTTGACCGTGATCTCGTCGCATTCGGGAGCCGCCGTCCAGGTCGCGGCCGGCGACACGATCTTCGTGTTCACGCAGTTGAATTGGATTTCGGCCACGCAGGCGGTCGGCGACATCACCGCCGCGGTCACGTCGGGTACGCTCGGCGCCGGACCTGCGGTGGTCATGCTGGCCGCGGGCGCCGAATTCGCCGCCAATATCCTGCAATCGGGCTACTATACGATCTTCAGCAGTAGTATCCCGGCGAACTACGTTGCTCCGACCCAGTCGGTTTTCCTGGGCGGAATCACCACGCTGATTGCCAACAATGCGTTGAGTGCGGCTGCCGCCATGGCGGATGTCGCAATCATCGCGGGCGTCCCAACGCTCGGCTTTGTCGATCAGGCGACCCAGTACTGGATTTATCGCGGCTTCACGACCACCCAGTATCAAGGGCCTGGTTATCTTTACACCTACACCGTCGATAACGTCGGGGTGAATACCACCACCGCGCCCGCCAGCGCCAACCACGTGTTGTCGCTGCTGGTCGGCCTGGCGGAAATCGGCACAACGGCCGTGCAGTCCGCGGCCGGCACCGAAATCTCCACACTGATCGGGCAAAATCAGATCACCGCGACGCAGGCGGCGACTGCCATCGGCGGCGCGATTGGCAACGGGATGACCGCCGACCAGGTCATGGCGATGCTGGCGGGTATCGCCGCCACCGGCGGTTCAACCGCGACCGCGGTCGGTAACGAAATTCTCGCGCTGGTGACCGCCGGCAAGATCACCACCACGCAGGCAATGACCGACATCGACCACGCCGTTGCCAATTCGGCCATGCCGGCCGGCGCCGGACTCGCGGTGCTGAATGCCGTCGCGGCCGGCGGCAATGCCAGCGAGCAGATCGCCGTAATCGGCGAGGTTGGTGCATTGCTCGTCGAAAGCAAGATCACGTTCTCGCAGGCGCTTTCGATGTTGGCGACCGTCGCGGGCGAAGGCTCGACCGCCGTGCAGTCGGCGGCCGTCAGCGAGATCGTAACGCTGATATCGGGCCACCAGCTCACCGTGGCGCAGGCTGTCAACGGCATCGGCAACGCCGCCGGGGCCAGCCTCAGCGGCACCCAGGCGGTGAACTTGCTGATGTCGCTTGCGGTGCAGGACACTGCGGCCCAGAGCGCAGTCACGGGGGAATTCCTCGTCCTGGTCAACGCCAACCAGACCACGCCCGGCGAGGTGGCGAACACGATCGTCAATTCGGTTCTCGCGGGAACGATCGTGCCGACACAGGCGCTCACGATGCTGATCGGGCTTGCCGAAGGCGGCGATATCGCGCTCGCGCTCGCTGTCGGCGCTGCGATGAACCGGTGGACCGGCAACAATTCCCTCGCCGCGGTCACGTCGGCCGTCAACACCCATGCCATGAGCGCCAATCAGGCCGTCGCGATGCTCGTCGCCATGGAGGGGGGCGGCTCGGCGGCGGTCACCAACGGTCTCGTCGCCACCAACGTCATCACGGCTCAACAGGCTGCCACGGCGCTGTTGCTGGTCTGGACGCAGAACGATCCGTCTCAGCACCTGCAAGCAATCGTGTCCGTAGAGCTGACCGCGCTGATGGCCGGGATCGGCTCGGGTGCCCTGATCTCGCCGGCGGCGCTGATGGCGGATATCACGGCGGCCGTCACGTCGAATACGCTGTCCAGCTCACAGGCCGTCATCCTGCTCGGCGCGCTGCTGTGGCAAGCGCCTTCTAGTCTGCCTGCTATCATCACCGAGGTCGGATCGCTGGCCAATCAATTCGGCGCTGCCCAGATCATCTCGCAAATCCAGGCAACGCTGACCTCGAATCAGGCTCTGGCCGTCTTCTCGAATCTCGAAACGTACCCCTGGCGTTTGAACGCCGACGTGGCGAAGTACATGAGCCAGTTGTTGTGCGGCGTTGCCACCGGCAGCGCCGCCAACACGATGCTGACCGGCGCAGCGCTCGCCTCGATGATCGTGCAGCAGCAGCTCTCGTTCTACACGTTCAACATCACGCCGTTGGTCACGAGCGGTGCCTTGACCCAGGCCCAGGGCGTCAATGTGCTCGCGGCGACCATCGCCAACCTCCCGTCATCCGCCATCGAGGCCTCGGGCATCGCCGGGCAGCCGGGCGTCAACGCGATCAGCAACCTCGCCAACTACATCGTCTCGCTGGCGGGTGTCGCGGCGATCGGCGAGATCGACGCCTTTATCGGCGCGTCGTCGGCGTCGATGACCGCCTGTGGTGCGCTCGCCGGTGCGTTCGCCGATCTTCTCACGCGGTTGAACAGCCAGGGTCAGCCCCTCGCCACCGTCGCGCAGATCGTGACGCAGGTGCATAACGACGTCAGCAGCAACGTGCTCGGGGCCGACCAGGCGATCTGGTTGCTCTCGAGCCTCGCGTCGCACGTGACCAGTCCGCTGATCGGCGCCGAAATCGCCACGCTGGTGGCCAGCGGCCGCGTCACCGCCGCGCAGGCGATCGGCGATCTCGGTGCCGCCGTCACGGGCAATCTGTTGTCCGCCAGCCAGGCGATTGCGGTCCTTGGTGGCATTGCGGCGAACGCGCATGGCAACGCCACGCTGCTGACCGGTGTCGCCAACGAAGTCGCGAGCCTCGAAGGCGCCATCATCGGCACCACGCAATTCCAGGCGGCCATCACTTATACGGCGGGTGAGTTCGTCGCGCTGGCCAGCGGCCAGAAGACCGCGGCGCAGGTGATCTCGGATCTTGAAGCCTACACGCCCGCCAGTGTGCCGGCGGATGTGCTGTTGAGCGTCGCGCTGATCGAAAGTCAGGGCGCTGGCCTGACGACGGCTGCCAACGCGCTTGCGACCGAGATCTACAGCCGCATCAACAGCGATGCCGCCGAGAGCGGCCTCGCCCAGCTGGTCTCGGGAGGCATTGTCTCCCTGGCGACGGCCCAACTGATCATCACCGAGGCCTTGACCGCCGCGTGGCCGAATATTCCGACGCCGGTCCTCAACCTGTCGAGCGTGCCGTCGAGCGGTCCCTATTCGGCCAGCGTCACCGGCGGCATCACCGCGCCGATGACCTTGCAGCAGGCGCTCGTCCCCGCAATGGATCTGCTGAACCAGGATCTCATCGCCTATACGGACGCCCCCGCCGTCATCGCCGGAACGATGACCGCCGCGACGGCGATCGCCAACGTCGAAGCCTACAGCGGCGCCTTCCCCTATGTGGTCGACGTGGCGCTGATGCATCTGTCGACGCTGGTGAACGCCGGCGTCGGCCCGGCGCCGAACCTGACGCTTCTGCAGCAGCTGGGCGGTTACACTCCGGCAGATCTCCAGGCCGTCCAGAGCGCCTACAACGCCCTCACCGCGGCGAACGCCGCAATTCTGGTGGCGCTGGGCCATCGCATCGGTACCGGCACCACCGAAACCGGCCTGGTGGGCGCGATCACCAGCGGATACCTGCCGTACACCCAGGCGATGGCGCTCCTGAACAACGAATTGACGGCCGCGCTGGTGAAGGCCTCGTCGAGCGAAAACAGCACGCTGCACAGCGTGGCGTATGCCTGGGTCGATATCGTCGCCCACAACATCGCCAACGGCACCGCGGGCGGGACCGAGGCCATCCCGTCAGGCAGCGGCGTCCATACCGTCACCGTCCCCGGCATCCTCTCGATCCACAACGCCGCGCTGGCGGTGCAGAGCCAGATCGAAAGCG
The DNA here is from genome assembly GCF_029714425.1 of Bradyrhizobium sp. CB2312. Taxonomy (NCBI): domain Bacteria; kingdom Pseudomonadati; phylum Pseudomonadota; class Alphaproteobacteria; order Hyphomicrobiales; family Nitrobacteraceae; genus Bradyrhizobium; species Bradyrhizobium sp. CB2312. The sequence goes on from NZ_CP121668.1 coordinate 2,790,263, forward strand.
GCGGCCTTGCGACCATCCAGTCGTTGCTGACCGGCGTTGCGACCATCAACGCTGTCGAGAGGAATGCGGCCAATTACTCGGTCGAGACCGATCTCGGTGTTCACCTCAGCCAGATGTGGACTGTCCTGATATTGCCCGCCAATGCGAGCATCACGGACGTGGCCGAGGCGGCCCACACAGCGACAGCCTGGTACCAGGCCGCGTGGACCGCGGCGTGGACCAACTTCCCGCTGGCGCGCATCATCGGCGGCGAGATCGCCGGCAATCCGACCAGCGCGCAAGGGTACATGGATCTGCTGTCAAATCTGCTGGTGGCCGGCCTACCGGTCGGGCAGGGGCCGCTGATGAACGCCCTGGGGCTCGGCAAAAATGTCCAGTCCATGCAGTCGGCGCTGATCAACCAGATCTTCGGCACCACGGGCGAGATTGTCGATCCCGAGGACATGGCCAACGGCTTCGGCGATGTGCTCAAGGACGCGTGGGAAAAGATCAGCTTCGGCTATGGCAAGGGTCTGACCGGAAGCGGCGCCGGCGAGGCGGGAGAATTCGAGGTGACGCTCGACTCCGGCACGCTCGTCGAGTTCAGCCCGGCCATGACATTCACGATGGTTCAGCTGGCCTCGAACGGCATGGTCGCATTGATGACCATGAATACCGTGGCGAGTGCCCTCAGCTCCAATCCGGTCCTTGCGAATATCTCAGGGCCTCTGGTGGGCGCGCTGAAGCTCGTCGCGAACTCTTGCAACCTGGTTACCAACCTCCTGAACACCACGGCGCTCACCTACATCAATCAGGTCTATTCCATCGGCGCCGACATCGTGAGTATTTTCGGCGACGGCAGCAACACCCAGAAGATCGCATCCGATGGGGCGGCGCTGGGCCAGGCGTTGTTCCAATATTCGGTGGGCTTCCAGTTCCCGGCCGTGCAGAACCTCGCCCAGGATGTCGGCGCCGCGTTCCAGGATCTGTTCACCGGGCATCCGCTCAGCCTCGCCAGCGACGTGCTGTCACTCGGCGGCGACGCGATCCAGCTGATCCTGAGCAATCCCTACCTGCAGGCCGCCGCCACCGTGCTCAACACCTACGCCACACAGGTGGAAGACGATCTTGGCCTGAACAAGGTTGCCGACGCGTTCAAGAGCCTGGGCGATTGGCTGTCCGAGGCCAGTGCCCTGCCTCCGAACACCACCGTGCAGCCGCTGGGCCTCAACTCGGCGACGTTCTATCATGGCCTTCAGTCGCTCTTCAGCTGGTGAGGCAAGCGTCAGTTTGGGATCAGGAGCTCACATGTCCGATCAAACCGAAGTGCCGGTGTCCGGCAAGGCCGCCGATCCCGCAGACCCAAAGGGGGCGGAGGCTTTGGGCACGGCGCTGGGCCTCTCCCTCCAGCAACTGGCCGTCGCCAATGACGCACAGCAGATTGCGATCCTGGCGATGACCGCGGTCCTGGCGCTGTCGCCGGGGACCGCCGCCATCGAGACCGACAAGCTCGGGGCCGTGCTGGCGATCCTGACCAAAGGCCAGCCCAACGGCGACGCCTACCGGGCGCGGATCGCCCAGTATGTTGGCCTGATGGTCAATGTCGCCCGCAAGCTGCCTGCGATGGTGGACGAGGCGAAAAAGGCGGCCGCTCAGGCGCCAGCGGGCGCCACCGAGAGCCCGCGAAAGGATAACTAACGGCGTGGGGTCGGGCAGCCGCCGCGGAATTCACCATCCGCGGCAAAAGGCTGAGGCGCCGCAAGGCCATTGGTGTAAATATGGCAGGCCGCCCGGTCAGGACGGGCGCGGCCAGGCGTAGCGAACGGGCATGGCGAACGAGGGCATTTTTCGCGAAGCAGCACTTGAAAGGTTGTCGGCGCCGGAGCGGCTCGACCAGGGGCTCCGTATTGTCGGACGTCCGACCTGGGTCGCGCTGCTGGCGCTGGCGGGTCTCGTCGTCGGCGGCCTGATCTGGAGCATCGTCCTGACGGTGCCGGTCACGGTGCCGGGCCAGGGCATTTTGCTGTCGCCGGGCGGCCTGCTCGACGTCACCGCCGACAATCCGGGGCGCCTGCTGAGCTTCAGCGTGGCGGTCGGCGACAAGATCAAGGCCGGTACGGCGGTGGCCCGGCTCGATCAGCCGGAGATTCGCGAAGACCTGATCAACGCGGAAGCCGAATACCGCGATGCGGTCGGCGAACGCGACCAGATCGTGAAATTCCAGGAGCGCCGCGGGCCGCCGCTCGCCGCCTCGATCGCGCAGCGCCGGCAGGGCTACAAGGACGATATCGCGTTTCTTGAAAAGCAGCTTGGCTGGCTCGACGAGATCGCCAAGGGCGACGCCGTGCTGATGGACAAGCAGATCCTCACACGCAAGAGCGCGCTCGAGACTCGCGTCGAGATCGGCAAGGCGGAGACGCAGCGCGCGCAGGCCCAGGACGGCATTCGCAACCTCGATTTCGAGGCCACCAAGGCGCAGACCGACGACGAGCGCGAGCGCCTCAATGCCGACCTGAAGGTCGCGGCCGCCGAGCGCAAGATCCGCACGTTGCGCGAGAAGCTCGACCGCCAGAGCGTGGTGCTGAGCCCGTACGACGGCACTGTCATCGAACTCAAGGTCAATCCGGGCGAAATCGTCGATCGCAACGCCGCTTTGTTCTCGCTGATTCCCGACAAGGTCGCCGAGGCGCTGCCGAAGGATGTCAGAGATCCGATCGGGCCGCTCTATGCGGTTGTCTATGTGCCGTCGAATGACGGCAAGAAGGTCCGCCCCGGCATGAACGTGCGCCTGTCGCCCTCGACGGTGCGGCGGGAAGAGTTCGGCTTCATCGAAGGCCGCGTCCGCGCCGTAGCGGAGGTGCCGGCGACTGCGGAAGGCATGTACCGCACGCTGAAGAACCGGCAGCTCGGACAGTCGCTCGCCAAGGACGGCGCCCCTTACGAAGTCGTGGTGGATCTGTTCGCCGCCAGGGACACGCCGAGCGGCTATCGCTGGTCGTCGTCGCGCGGCCCCGATCTCAGCATCAATGCCGGCACGACGGTCGGCAGCGACATCGAGACCATGTCGTTGCCGCTCCTGAGCCTGTTGATCCCGCCGCTGCGGCAGGTCCTGGGAAGCGGTTCGTGAGGGCGTTGCTTGCGCTGAAAACCAAAATCGCCGAGGCGACGTCGCGCGCGGCGTTGCTGTTTGCCGGCACGTGGCCAACACTGCGGGCACGCATCGGCGACACTTCGGCGCACAGGACACCTACGATCCTTCAATACGAGGCAGCCGAATGCGGCGTCGCGTGTCTCGCCATCCTGCTCGGTTATTTCGGCCGGTGGGTCCCGATCGAGGAGTTGCGTGAGGTCGCCGGCGTCAACCGGGACGGGACCAATGCAAAAAATCTGCTGCTGACCGCAGAGCGCTACGGACTCGAGGGTGGCGGCTACACGGTCGGTCCAGACGATCTGACCGACGACGTTCTGCCATGCATCGTGTTTTGGGAATTCAATCATTTCGTCGTGGTGGAGCGCCGCACCGGCGAGAAAGTCTGGATCAACGATCCGGCGACCGGTCCCTGTGTTCTCACGACGCAGGATTTCGATCGGGCGTTCACCGGGGTGATACTCGCCCTGAAGCCGGGTCCCGACTTTGCTCCGGGGGGTGAAGCGCCTGATCTGCTGCGCAGCATCCGCCAGACCCTGCCGGGCTTCAAGGCGCCGATCCTGGCCGCCGTGCTCGCCGGCTTCCTGCTGGTGGTGCCGGGCCTGATCATCCCCGGCCTGCAGCGCGCTTTCGTCGACTACTACATGATCGCCGGATTGTCGCGCTGGCTGTGGTGGCTGGTCGGCGGCATCGCCGCGATCGCGCTGGCGAAGGGATTGCTGACCTTCCTGCAACAGCGCACGCTGGCGCGGTTCCAGGTCAAGCTCGGCGTCGATACCAGTGGTCGGGTGTTGTGGCACATCCTTCGCTTGCCGATGGCTTTCTTCGCCCAGCGCAACAGCGGCGAAATCACCAACCGCCTCATGGTCAGCGACCGCCTGACCGGCCTGCTTTCGGGCAATATCGCGGTGACGTTCATCGGCCTGCTGTCGATCGTGATCTACGCGCTCGTCATGCTGGCCTACAACGTGCCGCTGGCGCTGGTGGTGATCGCATTCGCGGTTCTCAACCTGGCGCTGCTGGTTTGGTTGTCGCGCCGGCTGTCGGACGCCAGCCGGCGGATGCTGCAGGATGAAGCCCGCATGCAATCCACCATGATCCACGGCTTCGCCAATCTTGATACTTACCGGGCGAGCGGCGCCGAAAACCTGTTCTTCCGGCGCTGGGCCGGCGAGCACGCCAAAGTCGTCAGCGCCGAGCAGGCCATGGCGTTCTGGCAGCGGCTGCTGGCCGGCCTCCCGATCCTGCTCGGCACGATCGCAGGTGCCTGCATCGTCTTCATCGGCGGCGTGGGCGTGATGCAAGGGACCATCAGCATCGGCATGCTGGTGGCGTTCCAGGCGCTGATGGCCAATTTCAACGCGCCCGTCACCAGCGTGATGGGACTGACCGCGCAATTGCAGCAGGCGCGGGGTCATATCGACCGGCTCGGCGATGTCGGCCGGCAGCGCGTCGATCCAATTCTCGAGGCCCCTGATGAATCGGGCGTAATCCCGGCGCTGCATGGCGCCCTGGATATCCAGGGCCTGACCTTCGGTTACACGACCGTGACGGCGCCGTTCCTGCGCGACATTTCGCTGAAAGTGCCGGCCGGCGGTCGCGTCGCCATCACGGGCGCCACCGGCAGCGGAAAGTCCACGCTCGCCCGGCTGATGGTTGGATTGATGACACCGCGCGACGGTGTGATCCGGATCGATGGCATCGATCTCGCCCGGCTGTCGGCGCCGGTGTTGCGCTCGGCGGTGGCCTATGTGGACCAGACCACCACGCTGTTCGGCGGTACGGTGCGCGAAAACCTGACCATGTGGGATCTGACCATCAGCGAGGATCGCGTGGTGGCGGCGGCCCGGGACGCGATGGTGCACGAAATGATCGCGTCGCGTCCGATGGCCTACGAGACCCGCGTCGATGACAATGGCCGCAATTTCAGTGCGGGCGAACGTCAGCGCCTTGCCATCGCCCGGGCGCTCGCGGTCGATCCGGTGCTTATCGTGTTCGACGAAGCGATGAGTTCGCTGGATTCCATCGCCGAACAGGGAATCATCGACAACATCCGCCGCCGTGGCTGCACTTGCATCCTGATCTCGCACCGCATTTCGACCCTGCGAGATTGCGACGAAATCATCGTTCTGGACGAGGGCCGCATTGTCGAGCGCGGCCGCCACACCGCCCTGATGGCGGCGCATCGCCATTACCAGAAGCAGGTCGAGGTATGATGGCGCCCCGCCCGCCCGTGCTCACCCTGGCGTCGAGTGACGGAATGCTGGCCGCGCCGTTCGCGGCCGCGCCCAGCATCAATCTCGAGCCCGGTGAGGCTCTGGCGCTCAGCGAAACCCAGCAAGGCCACATCATCGCCGCCGGACGGGTCGAGATCTATCTCGTCGTGAAGAGCGGCGACGAGTTGTCGGGACGCATGTTCCTGTGCGAACTCGGCGGCGGCGAGTACATCGCACCGATCGTGGTGGCAGACGATCTATTGGTGACCGCGGTAGCGGTCGAGACCAGCGCGATCGCCGCCATCCGCACCGACACGCTGGCGGTCCAGGCCAAAGGCTCCGAGCAGCAACACAACGCGGTGGCCGCATCCATCGACGGGTGGCTTAGTCATCTCAGCGCCGCCGTGAGCCGTATGGTCGGCCCGGCGCCGCTCGATATCGTCACGTTCGCGCCCGGTGAACAGGCGAAGGCCGCCGGCGAAGCCGCGCTCATGACCCGTGGCGGCGTGGTCTGGTTGACGGCATTGGGCGCCGACCTGTCATGCTGTGGCGGCGTGCCGGTCGCCGGCATAAATCGCCGGCAGGTGGCGGCGGTGGCCGGCGGCATCTGGATCTCGCCGGCGCGGCCCTGCGAGGTTCATGCGGTCGGCACCGCCGATATCCTTCGCCTGTCGGAATGGCAGCGCCTGCTGGAGTTTACCCACGCCACTTTGTTCTTGCTGGTCCGGCGCGCGCACGACACCCGTCAGGACGCGTTGCGCGAGGCAGTCCAAGGCCGGATGGCGCGTACCACGCGCACGGTGAATCGCGCCTTCACGCGGTTCGACGCGGTGCTGGGCAAGGTCGCGCCGCAAGCCGCCGCCGAGCCTGTCGGCGACGAGCCGTTCGTCGCGCCGTTCGTCACCATTGCGAGCAAGCTCGGGCTCGACTTCACCAACCGGCAGCGCGAACAGCTGTCGCGGGCGAGCAATGTCGACGACGCGGCGCGCGCGGTGCGGTTGCGCAACCGCCAGGTGGTGCTGAGCAGCGACTGGTTGCAGCAGGATCTCGGCCCGCTGATCGGTTTCCTCGATGACGCGCGGCACCCGGTGGCGCTGATCCCGACCGACGCGAAGCGCTGGGTGATGATCGAGGCGGAGCACGCCAGGCCGACGCCGGTCGACGCCACGCTGGCGGCCCGGCTGGCGCCGCAGGCGCACATGCTCTATCCGCCGTTCCCGGATCGGCCGATCGGGTTTCGGCAATTCATCGGTTTCGGCTGGCTGCGCAACCGGTGGGATGCGGCGCTCGCTGTCTCCATGGCGCTGGCCTCCGCGCTGCTCGGCCTCGCGACGCCGATGGCGATGCAACTGGCGTTCGATCGCTTCATTCCGGGCCACCAGACGCTGTCGCTGTTAACTCTCGGCATGGGCCTCGTGCTGGCCGCGTTCATCGCCGCCGGCTTTCGTTTCGTGTTCGACATCGCAAGCCTGCGGCTCGATGGGCGCGGGGCGGGCGCCTTGCAGGCCGCCTTCATGGACCGGCTTTTGCGGCTGCCCGACAGCGCGCTGCGCATGAGCCCCGGCAATATCGCCAGTCGCTTCGTCGCGGCGGATCAATTGCGGCGCGGCGCCTATTCGCTGATGCTCGGCTCGATTTCGGCGCTGCTCTTTTTCGTCAGCAACATCGGCCTGATGTTCTACTACTCGCCTGCGGCGGCGGGGGCGGCGATCGGGCTGTTCGCCCTGATCGCCGCGGTTGCGGCGTTCTGCGGCTATCATCAGCTCGATGCGCTGCAGCGCGGGGAGGAGATCCTCTCCGATATCTACGGCATCGTGTTCCAGCTCGTGCATGGCATCACGACTCTGCGTGCCACCGGATCCGAGCAGCGCGGCTTTGCGCGCTGGGCCATGGACTTCGCCGAGCTGCGCTCCCGCATGTACCGGGCGCGGACCTTCGGCACCCTGTTCGAAACCGCGCTTGTGGCCTTCGAGCTGCTGGCGCTGGCGGTCATCCTGTTGATCCTGTCGCAGCTGTCGCGCGACGAACTCTCGACCGGCGCGTTCGTGTCCTTCATAGCCGCGTATGGCGCCTACATGGGCGCCTCGCTGCAACTGGCGCGCAGCGTCGTTGCCGCCTGGAATTCGCAACCCTCCTGGGGGCGTGTGGCGCCCTTGCTGCGCGCTGCGCCTGATGTCGCCGGATCGAAGCGCGATCCGGGCGTGCTGACCGGGAACATCGATGTCACCAACGTCTATTTCCGTTACGGCCCCGATGCGCCGTTCGCGCTCCAGGGCGTCTCGCTGTCGCTGGCACCGGGCGAGCACGTCGCGCTAGTCGGCCCCTCGGGATCCGGCAAGTCGACCCTGATGCGGCTGCTGCTCGGGTTTGAGATGCCGGCGAGCGGCACCGTGCAATATGACCGGCAGGATCTGCGCTATCTCGACATCGAAATGGTGCGGCGGCAGATTGGCGGCGTGTTGCAGAACACCGCGCTGTTTCCCGGCACGCTCTATGAAAACATCATGGGCACCCACGAGGGCACGCTCGACCAGGCGTGGGAGGCTGCGCGACAGGCCAATATCGACCAGGACATCAACGCCATGCCGATGGGCATGCATACGATCGTGACCGAAGCCGCGGCTGCTTTCTCCGGCGGCCAGATCCAGCGTTTAGCGGTCGCCCGCGCACTGGTCGGCAAGCCGCGGATTTTGTTGCTCGACGAGGCCATGAGCGCGGTCGACAACGTGACGCAGGCCCGCCTAACCGAAAGCCTGCACCGGCTGGCGGTGACACGCCTCGTCATCGCGCATCGTCTCACCACCGTGAAGAGCGCCGACCGCATCATCGTTCTCGACCGCGGTAAAGTGGTGCAAACCGGCCGTTACGACGAGCTGATGGCGGTCAAGGGCTTGTTCGCCGATCTGGTCGCGCGGCAGCTTGTTTGAAATTCAACACGGCTTCCTGCCTGCAGGATATTCGGCGGTCGCACATGCAAATGATGAATCGTTGGCCTGGTTGGTGTGGTGACAAAGGAATGGTGGGCCCGGCAGGACTCGAAGCTGCAACCAGACCGTTATGAGCGACGGGATGTCCAGCAGCCTCGTTGGTGTTTTCGCATGCGCGGGTCACGCGATGTCGCGGACCAGTGACCTGAATCCCCGACTGATCGGACGCATCCGGCAACGTGACGCGTTGCCACGCGCCTACCCATACAACGCCGCTCCAGATCTTCGCAGAGGCTTCGGAAGGTTGGCGATCTCGGCCAGCGGATTTTGGGCGGACGCTGCCGATCGGCCAAGGTGAGGGGCCGGCAAGTCGTGCCAGGCTATGGTAGTGCAATATGCACGGCACCACCGAACGTCACGACATCATCCGTCGCCTGTTTGGCGCCACTTTCAAAAGTGCGTGGGAAACCTGCCCAGCAGGCGTGGCATGTTTTCCTGTTATGAATTTCTCGTCGAGCGTGTGGCAAGTGCGGCGACCGCGAGTTCGATTGGAAGCCGGATCGGCAAATTGACGCGCATGGCTATGTGCGAATCTACTGAGATCAACCTGCCAGCTAGGCGTCACTCCTCAAATTTCTTCAGTAGCTCGATGGCATCCATTCGAAAATTGTAAGCGAGCTAGATCGACAGAAGGCCAATGGCGCCGGTGGTCCCGAGAGCGATTGCGAATTCGAGGATCGGAACCGAGGCAAACGTCGCGGTGAGCGCCGTCAGGGGCACAAAGTATCCGCCGAACATAAAGCCCGCGGCAAGGCTGTTGTAGTAAGAAGCGTGTATCTTGCGAGGCTCGTTTCGTGCCGTCTTGGTCGGCGCAGTTGGGCTCCAGTTCATTTTGCTCATCCTGCCACCCCTTGCTTTCGGATTGGCGGTACCTGCTGTTTTCCAAGCCTTTAGCCTGAGGCGTTCATCGTGCATTGCGCGTTTTAGGCGCAGAGCGATCTCGCTCTTGATCAAGCCCACTCATCCTGCCTTCCTACCGTCGGTCTGTCGATCGTGAGTACCCCGAATGGCGCCGTGCGACGAACGCCGATTTTAGCCCCTATAAGCGCAGTCGTTGCGACGACTAAATCATTGAAACAGCTGACATGACGGCTGACTCTTAATCAGCGGGTCCCAGGTTCGAGCCCTGGTGCGCCCACCATATAAATCAAGACCTTAGCGAGAGAAACCGTTTGAGACGGCCGAACTAAAACGGTTTTTCAAACGGTGTTTTTGGCCGTCTCAAAGGCGAAGTTGATGACGAGCTGCGGGCCGGACTATGCGAACCGGGTAGCTATCTCACGCACTCTTCGGACCTGCAGGCTCACGGCCACAGCACGGTGGTCAGTTCAGCGTGCTGTGGCTCCGGCACCCGCACGTAAGTTCAGCTCAAGCAAACGGCGTGTTGATCTTCTCGATATGGATCCGGCCGTCTTGTACTGGCTCAACCTGGCCGGCGAGCTCGAGAAGCTAGCGCGCGACAGTTTCAGGACGGCGTTTGGGGCGGCCGTCGCCTTGTTTCACAAGGAGAACCTTCCGGCACTTGGTTCATTTCCTCGTAGGCAGTTTTGGTCGCGGAGAAAATGCCATGGAAGGCTTTCTAGCTGCGGTTAGCGTCGCCGCCGTTTTTTAATTGCTGTTCCGATTTCTCAAATTTCGATCACAGCAGGAACAACGCGACGGCCGGTGGCACGCGGACAGAAACAAAATGCGCCGATGGTTCAATGGATCGTGGCAGTATCGCGAGATGAACGCCGAAGATCTTAAAGACCAAAATGAGTGGCAAGATCGCGAGAGCATCTGAGCGGAACATCAATAAGGTGAGCCACTCGCATCTCGGATCCAAAGGCACTGGGGTCCAGGCGCGAGAAGGCGCCGGCGAAAGCGCAGGCGGCCCTGTACGCGGCGGGACAGATGGACACGTTTTGGTACGAGGCTGAGAAGCAGCTTCTTGCCGCAGCTTCCGCATTGGTATCCATCGGCGACGTGATGGCGCGGCAGTCCTTGCCCAAAAAATCAGCGCGACACGGTCGTCCTTCTTAGCGACACTCAAGGTCGCGCCAAGCGGCGAGCGAGGCCGGTATGGCAAAGGTTGTCCTGATAAGTCCAAGGGCCTGCCCATGCTGCGATACCGTGCTTGATGGGATCAGGCCGATCGATAGCATGCCTGACCTTGAGACAGTGTCGATAAACTTCACCGTCTGCGACTGCTGCGGCCATTTCATGATGGTGGACCGCAATCTCACGCTCCGCGAACTGACGACAGAGGAGTTCCGCGAAGTGACCAATCATCCCACCGTCGTCGCCGAATGGCGGCGATGGGTGAACTGAGCGCGGGCCGCGGAATGTCCACCCCGGTTCGACGAGACCAGTTTAAGATTGCGCCCAAGGGTATTGTCCACCTGCCAACGGGGGCTGCGTATACTCCGCATCCAGGCGCGCCATACGTTGGAACCATAAATCCAAATCAACTTGGAAACGTACTCCCGAATGGTGAGGACTATCGGCCACATGAAGTGAAGGCGATGATGGAGCAGTTGTGGGCAGAATACGTCACCGCGAATTCCCGTCTCTTCGAAGTGGACGATTAGAAGGGGCCGCGCCGCAGCATTGAGGGGCGCTCATCGGTGCGCCAGTTAACAATTACAATGCTTCTTCCCGGCTCATCGGCGCCTCTCCTCTTATTCGAGGGCGTCCAAGAACGTCACAAGCGCTCGCTTCCCGGCGTATTCGGCGGCCATCTATGATTGAAAGCCAGTTGCGCCAAACCCGCCCCCATCGGAGCGCTGCGCCTGCGCAATTCCCACCGACAAGGGTGCGGGCGCTCTCCTGTGTCGACGACATCAATGTAAAAATCAGGCGTCGTTGCCATCGAGTTAGAATATATCGTAGCGCGTCAAAGGGGAGCTGCCTGCCTCGAAAACGGGCAACCGTGTGGTGTTCGGCGCGGAGGTATTGCGCTAAGAAGCGTTTATCGGCCCGCGCCGGGCGCGACCCCGGGCTGGTCCGAAAACAAAGCGTTGGCCGGTTGTTATTTTCAGGCGCATAAATGGGACATGTCCGAGTCTCATCACCGAACCTGCCAGTGCGGAGCTGTCTACAGCCGCACCGAGGCGATGGCCCCTTCGCGGGAAATCGCGAGCTTCGACTGCTCGGTTTGCGGCGCGACTATGGAATCGTGGAACACCGCTTGGGTACCTACATATCGGTTGATAGCTGGCCCTGTTCGACTGCCTACAAACAGCAACTAGCAACAACGCGTCCGCGTTAGCCAATGATGGCGGAGTCGTTCGGCAATTCGTTCACCATTGTTGAGGTGGCCTCAGACGACGCGCCACCGACGAAGCAGACATGGCTCGCGTTAGCCAAGCCTCGCCAGGCGCTGACGCTGGTACTCGCCGCCGTCCCCGAAGGCTGGACGGCGCAAGTTGTTCCAGTGGTCCTTACGGAAAGCCAGCAAAGGTCATTCGAGGAACTAGACCTCATTCCGGGCGACGTTTACAGGATCGATCCAGAGTAACTCCGTCATCGCTGGCGCCTTCGACATCCAAGGTCAGGCGATCGTTGACGGCGAGGTCGTCGTTATCGCCGAAGCGTGTCCGATCAGAACCATCGTCATGACGGCCTGCGTGAATATCATGCCGACCTCCGTAGCGCGGCGGCCCAAGGTCGCCGCCGCCGCATCGGCACCCCGCCAGGAGGCGGGTCGTCGTCTTCGCCGTCGACCCGCCGCAGCGCGGCGAGGATGTCGGCGAGCCGGATGGCGTGGCTCATGCCAGGTACCTTGCGCAAGGCGGGAAAGGACTCGACTGCGAACATATCGGACGCCCAGGACGATAGGATGACCGTTTCTCCGGCGCGGCGAGCCCCGGATCGTTCAGGACATCTTCCGGAGACGCATAGTGCGCCGCCGGATGGAAGAGGGAATTGAGATTGCCTGCGTTCGTGCCGGCTTTGGTCATGGATGCCTCCTTTTACGCTCCTTCCTCGGAGGGTCTTCGGTGAGTTCGGGCGGCGGCGACCGCCGCCCGAAATGGTCTTTACTGCGACTTGATCGCGATGCGCTTGACGCCCGCGCGCGGATTTTCGGATTTTGGTACCGAGATCGTTAGGACGCCGTCCTTAAACGAGGCCTCGGCCCTGTCCTCCTCGACGTCCTCGAGGGCTATCTGCCGCTGGAAGGAGCCGTAGTAACGATCTGTGAAGTATCTGCCTTCCTCCTTGCGCTCGCTCTTTTTCTCGCCGCGGATGATCAGCATCCCGTTTGCGATTTCGATCTGAACATCCTTCTCCGTCATACCCGGGAGCTCGGCCGAGATCGTCAGCCCCTTGTCGGTCTCGCCGAGCTCGATCTTGGGCCAACTGAATTGCCCCTCCATGAGCGGCGAGAGGCTTTCGCCCCCGAAGCCGCGGAAGACGTCGTCGAAGAGCCGGTTCATTTCGCGGTGAAGCGTCATGAACGGATCGCGGGTGCCGCGCGGCGGCGCGACCTCCTGGTTTCTGGACCAGGGAATGAGATCACGAACTGCCATGGTTTTTCTCCCTCGTTGCATGAGCCAGGGAGCGCGGCCGGGCTTGCGCGCGCCGCGCTCCGCCGTCGAACCTTGGCCGGCCTCAGGCCGCCTTCTGTTCGATGTGTGAGGCAGGAGAGGCGCCACTTCCGATCTGGATCCGGCGCGGCTTCATGGCTTCCGGCACCTCGCGGACCAGATCGATGATCAGTAGTCCGTCGCGGAAGCAGGCATCCTTCACCTGGACGTAGTCGGCCAGGTTGAACACGCGCCGGAACGGTCGCGCGGCGATGCCCTGGTACAGGTACTCGCCGGCTGCCTTCTCGGGCTTCCTGCCCTCGATGGTGAGCGCGTTCTGCTCGGCGGTCACGGCGATGTCGTCGGCACCAAACCCGGCGACGGCGAGCGAGAGCCGGTAGTGGTCCTCACTGGTGCGCTCGATGTTGTACGGGGGATAGTGGTCTTCGCTCGGGCGGCGCAGCGTGCTGTCGACGAGGTCGGCCAAGTGGTCGAAGCCGATGGTGGAGCGCCACAGGGGCGCGAAGTCGAAGGTGGTCCTCATGTCCAAGTCCTCCAAAGAGCAAGCTGGATACAAGGAGCGCAAGGCAGGGTCAGAGCGGATCTGGTACCCGGCCGGCGCCCGCGCCGGACCCATAAAGGCGCCCGGCACACCGCTCTCGCGGCGAAAAACGACTTAGAAAAACGCAAGGGCGATTCAAGGGGGGCCGCCGAATTTTTTTGAGCTCGCGGATTGGTTAACACGCCAGGGCTCAAGTGTGGCGCACTGCACCACTACAATCTTGACAGGGTTTTCGCGCCGAATATTTTTTCGCCGGGAATTCGCTTTCCCATTTCTCGAACCGCAAAAGGGCTTGGAAGACCGTCAGGAGTGGCGATGATGATCGACGAAGATATTGCCCGCATTCGTGCGCACCGCAACAACATCCACCGCTATCGGAGACTTCTGAAGACACGGCTCTCCGACCTCGAGCGCCAGTTCATCGAACGGCGTCTCTCCGAAGAGAGCTCGGCGCTGGAGGCGTTGACGTCCGAAACCTTCCCTATCGCGCTCACCATGCCTAGCCCGGACTTCCCTGCGAACGCGGGGGCGGCGTCATGACCGACGTCAAGGACCTGCTGATCCGCGGCAGCGAGAAGGTCATCGCCCACTATCGGCTGCTGCTTGCCAGCGCGAAAACCGAGAAGGAGCGCGAACTCTACCTGAGCCGAATCGAGCGCGAGCAGCGGCTCTTGGACCAGCTCCAAGGCAGCTTACCGGGACGGATCGCGGCATGAACACTCGAACCGGCGAAGAGAACTATGCGGGATTCGATGTCGGACGCGGTAGATGGAAGTGGGCCGTCTGCACAGCTGGAGGCGACGTCGTGATGTCCGGCTCGGAGTGCAGCCGCGCTGCCGCGAGGTACCAGGCGGAGCGCGCGCTGTTTCTCCTGCTCGGCGCGAGCGCGTCGCGGGTGCTGTCCGTAGGAGAGGCGCGGACCACAGACTCGGGTTTGCCGCGGCGCTCGTGCTAGGAACCTTCAACGTCGCCGGCCGGTTGTCCGCCTCTCGACCCTTGCCGCGGAGGCTATCTTGGAAAGCACGATTATCGGAGATTTTGCGACCCGCCGTGAAGCCGAACTAGCCGTGGAGCATGTCTTCAGGAATGCGGTGTGGCGCGCGGCGACGTCTTCATTCAGCGGCGCGAACTCGGCCGGAGCACGCGCGGCGGGTGCGGACGCCAAGGTCGCCCCAGAACAGGATGGAAGACAGAAGCTGGAGGGCGTGATTGAGGTGTCGGTTGGTTTTTCATGGCGACGATCCGCAGAAGATCGCCGATGCGCTGACAGGAGCCGGAGCCAACACAGTGCGCACCAAGTAGGGCGATACGGCTGCGCCCGTGAAGCTGCATAGCCGCGGGGTCGTTGCCCTACAGCTAACGACCGTAGTGGCGCGAACACCAGGATGGGAGAGGGCGTCAGCGCCTTGCCTCAACTGAACACAGCATGAGCAAGAATGGCGAAGTAGGCGACGATCAGGAAAAAAGCCATCGTCTGGAGCTCTTTTGCGCGCAGCTCGGCGGCTTGATAACTCAATGGCTTTTGCCGACGCTCAGCAGATACAGTCCGCGACAGGCGTAAGGGCCACACCAGATGCTTATCTCCTTTGCGCACCACCGAGCTCGCCGGAAATCCCTGTCGCGTCATCCTTCCAAGCCAGTCGGCCACGGTTTGAGCACTCGTACACAGAGACCCGGCGACCATCGCGAGAGTCGCGGATAACGGATCTAAGGGCCGTGACGATGTGGCAATCTTCGCAATTGGGAGGCCGATCAAAAAACGTCGCCTCAAAGGTTGCTTGTTGCTCGCGCATGTGATTCGTCTCCGTCCCAGATGGGATCAGATCGCGAGTCCGCTATCAACATCATGGATTATGCCGAGACGGTCGGGTAGCATCTGGTTCGTCAAGATCCCCACTTCAATTTGCGCCGAATCACACCGCAACAGAAGCTGTGGCGCAACGGCAGCGCGCCGGCATATGTTGGGGATGGCTTCTGTCGGCCTCTTTGCGGTCGCGAGCCAGGCGTGCACCGTCAATCGCGTGTCCAACGTTCATAGATGGCGGTAGGGAACAGGCCATGCCCCGGAGCACCAACCGTAACCTGCCGAAGTCCGCGGACCTATTGGTCATTAAAGAAGAGCTGATGAGTAGTCGCAGGATCGTTGTTGCTGCTTCGGCCGGGCCGCGCCTGAGTGGTCGGATCGGTATCGTTGTTGGCCAAGGGGCGACCGCGACTCAGGTCAAGGTGCTCCTCGACGGAACCAAGCGCTTCGTGACATTGCACGCGCGCTACGTTGACTTACTCAAAACACGTTCTTAGTCAGAGCTGCTAAGCTCCGGGCGGGCCGCAGCAGGTGCGAGCCCATGATGAAACAGACGGCAAGGAAAGCGCCGCCGGCCCGATTGCGGTCGCACCGCTGGTGCCAGTGGGCGGTCCAAGCGCATCATTGCAACGTGGTTCTATTAGCCGCGAAGAGCAACGCAGCCTGAAAGACCGGTCCTGACGCTGTTCTGACCTCGATGGCAACATCTGGCCGGAGCGCTTGTCCTGGAGCTTCCTCCGCAAAATCGCGCGCCAATTTCGCCAGGGTGTCTAGAGCCTCTGCCTCAGCATCTGCTTGCGAAGGCAATTCCACGCCTTGCTCATCGGGGCAGAAGTCCCACCCGTTCCTGACGTCGAAGAAATATCGCGCCACCATAGCACTCCAAAAAAGTGAGCGCCGAGAGCCGTCTTCCAGGGCCTGAAGGTATTAACCCCGAAATCTGCCAAAGTAGCGGCGATGACCGCGTCCTGTAAGTGCCTAAAAGAGGTAGAACTGGAATCGATGACGGCCTGTCCGTGTGTGTGTGTCAGAACTTGGCTAGCCTTGCGCGGAGCCGAACCCCGTCAACTCGGAGGCGAGACTGTCGCGGCGCCAATATGCATCGGAAAGCGGACGACGGTCCCGACCAGGCAGGGACATGCTGCTGAAGGAGTAGGCCGGGGCCTCGACTGGAGGTGCTTGGTCGGTTGCACCAAGCGGAGGTGAGGCACTATCAGACCGACGGGTGCTCTGTCCGCTTTCGCACTGTTCCCGCCAGGAACATCTGTTGGGCGCTCGAATGTTGTGGCGATTCACATAGGCAAATGCAGGGATTAGTTGACGACGGCGTATTTGGTAGGTGTCGGTGGCTGAGAGACCGAGAGCGCCGCCACCTGCACAAGCGAAAGGGGCGCCGTCATGGCCGACATCAACGCTACTCGCGAGCAGATACACGGACTGCCTTCCGAGATCGCAGAGGAGTGCGCTCGCATTCGGCAGTTGACGGCGAAAGCGGCCGAAAACCCTCAAGTTACCAAAGCCAAATACCTTCCTGGGCCGCAAGACATATGAGCCGTTCCCTGATGAGCCCAAAGAATAAGGCCGCCTCAATTGGCGGCCTCTTTCATCGTATGAGCTGCTTCGCGCTTGAGCCGCACATAGGTCCCGCTCTCGTGCAGCTCGAGCCAGCCGCGATCGGCGCGGGCCTTTCAACTTTGCCCTGTCTTGTGGGTTACCCTTGCACATGGCCGTGACAGACGCAGAACTCTTCCGCAAGGAAGCCGAGGATTGCCTCCACCTGGCGGAGAAGGCGATCAGCGCCTTAGACAAGGAAGAGTGGCAGCGCTTGGCCGCCGAGTGGCTTAAGCTCGCACAGGAAGCCGAGAGTCGTGGAGGTCGATGGTTTCGCACCTGATATGTACGGCATCACGAAGTGCGACCTCTAGTCGTTGCCGGATCGGCTAATGATTGTTCGACGGTGCCAGCGCACGCAGGCTCGCCAGTTCACGTGGTCGTTCATCCCTATTGCCGGATCTCGTATCGCTCGCAGCGAGGATCGCCGCGTTTCACCAGAGTGATCTCTTGGAGGTTGTATTTTGGTTCACAGTGCAATAGCCCATATTCCGACAAATACGGGTATGGTGCGCGCCAACAAAGATTCACGCCCGCCGGAACCTCTTGTGGATACCCGCGTATCGTGTAGGTGCAGACCTCGCGGAAGCTAGGATCTGCCCTTCCGGACGTCTCGGCTCTGCCTTGAGCTGCCTCTTGTGCATGAGCCTGGAATAGCGAAGCCAATGCGAAGAATACCACCAAAAAGGCGCGCATTTTGTTTCCCCTTGGTTTGCGCCTTCAAATTGCGACCACCAAGTTCATCATACGCTCCCGCCCCGTTTGAGCCGCCAGGGCGCTCCGATACTGCACGCGAGAACGGCCCCGGCGCGCGAGGCTGGCGGACACGCCGGGGCCGTTCGTCCCCGTGCGCTCCGCCGCGCGCAAAGCCACTGTACAGGGAAGGAGCGGCAAAGTGAGTTGCGCTCCGGGAGTAACCCATGAGGCCATCTCAATGGCCTTGACGGCGGACTCGTCGTCGGAGTCTGATCTGCGGCCATGGGGCAGCACCGGAACGACATCGACGAGCTCCCGCCCATGGAGCGGCTCTGCCAGCGGCCGGCCTCGAGAGCGATGTGATGCCCGCAATGGCAATGGACTAGGACGCCGCGCAACCCCATCTCGCGCATCTCACCGAAAGTGATCTTGAGCGGCCGACCATCGGCGTGGGTTGGAGCGTGGCGGCGAACAGGGCGAGGCATTACCTGTCAAAGCGGCATCGTGAGTATCTCGCAAATTATCGATTCCTAGCGGCTCAAGGCTCGCGAGCTACTGCCGGTCGTGGGTGTGGAAAAGCAAACGTGACGCAGAGGGCGCGATCAAGAGCGCCGCTTATATCCAAAGGGATACAGACCCGATTGTCGAATCACCCTAGACCTCGGCATGCCTCGGCGGCGCCCCATTACTGTCGAGGTCTCCAACAGCGGCTCCGGCGGGTTGTGCTGGGGCCGTTTTTTTTGACCTGCAAGCTACCGTCACTGGCTATTTCGCTTGGTGGCAAGCTGCGGGTTGTTTCCAGCGGCTGCTACTGAAGGACTTTGGGCAGCACGACTATGACCTCAATCAGCTGTTTCAAGATCTCCGTAGCTAAGTCAGCAATCACCAAAGCGAAGTCATCCTCAATCTCCGAAGCGGTGCTTTCGTCCTTTGCATAGACGTACAAGAGCGGTCCGTCGACTTCAGCGAATCTGACGCCAGCGAACACGCGATAGAAAACAGTCGCGCCTATTACACCGGCTAGCTTTGCCTGTATCGCGTAATCCTGAGTATTGGTGAGATCCATAGCGCGGAGATAAACTCACTTCGCGCGAAAATAAGTCATAAAAAATATTTCAGCAACCTATTGCAAGCGAGTTAGCGGAGACTCTTGTTGTCTGCAGGCGCGGTTCTCATCCGCTTGCTGTTGGAGCGGACGCCATCGCGGTTGGCGGTCCGAATGCGCAGTTATAGCGCAAGGACCATTTGCGCCTAGAGGAGGGAGCAATGTGCAACGCATATCGGACCGGAGAGCGCCGACCGCGGTCGAGCGTGAAGCTCCAAAGGTGTTTCGAGATTCAGGCGCCAGCGTGCCGGCCTCGCAGTATGAGCGCGACCAACAGACATTCCATGCAAACCGGGAGCGCCTGAAGGCGGAGCGGCTGGCTTGCGAGGCGGCCGTCAAGCACAAGCCCAAGACCGGATCGTTGCGTCCTCAGCGAGGCTAGTAATTTTGTCTCCGCTGCAACGAATGTTCGAGAAAGAAACGCAGCATCTCCCTCGTCGCATCCGGTCCGTTTGGATCGGTGTAGGAGCCGGCGGGACTGCCTCCCGACCATGCGTGTCCGGCTCCGTGGATTTCCCAGTGTTCGAGGATTTCGCGCCCGCGCGCGTCGGTGTGGACCGTGCGGGTGTAGGCATGCCCTCCAGGTACCCGCCCGCGATGCACCTTCGCCTTGGTGCGGGATCCGCCGATCGCCTGTCGGACGATCTGAGCCGCGGAGAGGCGAGCCGATCAGGAGGAGGCGTGGTACGAACAGACGCACCGTCTCCGCCGGACTTCCGATGAACTGTCCCAGTTCCGCAATCTGCGTCCACGATTTTCCGGACTGGACCGCTTTCCGGCCCAGGACTTGCGTGTTTGGCCCGGCCGTTACAAAGTATGCAATCTTGGAATGAGCACAACCTAGTTTGCATCCTAATCAGAGGCAGGACGCAATGGTGAGTGAAAGGCCGAGGGCAGGCAGATTTCTTGTTCGAATGGGCGGAGCCGGCTGGATGGTTTACGATCGAGAGCGCAGAGGTCCAGCACTGATCGGCACCGAGTGGGCAGCCAATTTAACCAGAGAGCAGGCGGAAATAGTGCACCGCACTCTCTCCGGTACTTCGGGAGAAGCTGAAAGGCGTTCGACTTGAACGATCCGGGTCGGAACGGCCCCAAGCCCGTCTCTGGGGCTGGTGAGGGACGAGTCGGGGCCGCCCGCGCACGCTAACCCAACGCATGCGCTGGCAGTAATCTCGGCCCGAGATTTCAATTCGTCTGTACGAAATGAGCCGGATTGCAGATTAAATTCGAGGCGGTCGGCTTATAGATGAAAGACGGCTCCGGTTGACCCGGGGGGGACCCGGAGCCGTCCTGCCAACCCTTCATGCCAGCCCGCGTGAAGGCTAATGTGCAGGGAAATTTTCGACGCCTTGCGTCGTTCCTACTACCTTTGGCGGTGTCTTAGCCTCGATTTTGGAGGAACTGGAGCAGCCCTGCTGTAGCGGGCCGCAATTCAGGGTCTTTATTTTCCCGACATCATTAAAGGCCAAGGCGGCCTTCACTATGTTTTTCTCGGTGATGTAGGTGATCATTGCCCCACCGGGCGAGGGCTGAAGATCGTCCAGGTCGGCAGCCCGGTATTCCTGCAGACGAGCAGCCCAGTAGGCTCGCAGGCCTTCTCGGCCAGTGATAACCACGCCTGCACAATCGCAGAACACCACAGCATCTTCGGCATACATTTCCATTATTGCTTCGATATCGCCCGCCCGGTAGGCATCAAGCCAATCGACGGCAGCGGCCATAGGATCGAAATACATACAAGCACCTCCATGCCAGAATTTGGCCTAGAAGCACCCCGCTAAGTCTTTGGCCAATCGACTGTGAATTTTTGCTGTTTCGGTTCTGCCAAGCCCATATGCCGCATGCCATAGGGCGTTACCTTGTCCACTGACGTTCGGTGTCGCCGTCGAGACAAAGCTAGCAAGCTAGCTCGTCAGCCGGTCTTTAGCTTGCGCCAGCAGACGAACGTCGGTGCCGCTCTCGTGGAGTTCGAGCCAGCCCTGCTCGATCGGGTACTTGATGCCCGCGCCGAACTCCGGTCCACTAGCCTTGAACGTGTAGAGAAACGGCGCATTAATCTTCTCGATGTGAATGCGGCCGTCCTGGACGGCCTCGATGCCGCGAGCGATCTCTATCAGCTTGCGGGCCGCACTTCACCTCAAATAGCGGTAGCCGGCATTGAGGGCGTCACCGAGTGTCGCCGCGAAAACTGAGCATGCGGACATTCCAGGCCTGGCAGGCGAGGATGTCCGCGTCCTTTCGGGCGTCGCGGGCGCGTTCGGCCAGAACGCGGACCGTTGTCCCGAACAGGTATTCGCGCGACTTGGTGGTCATGGTGAATTGATTCCGCCGGAAAGAGCCAGAAGCAAGCCGCTAGCGCTAGATGCGCCGCTCCGCGGACGGCCAACCCTTGGTCAAGCGTATTGTGGCAGGCGAGCGGAAAACTTAAGAAGGCTAGGAACATGCTGCGCGCAGCTAGTTTTGCATTTCCATACCAAGAGAAATTGCAATTGCGCTCTGTTCTCTAGCCGCAGCCTGCTTGGTGGCATTCACTTTGGCTGCAATCGTCTCTCCTCACTAGCCAAACGGGAAAGGCCGCTTCATCGGCGGCCTTTCCCGTTGCGGTTTACCGGCGATCGCAACCCAAGTCTCGTTCGCTCACCGCTGTTTCGGCACCTCCGCGTTAATGCGCAGGACAAGGATCGTATTCTCAAATTCATCCGCCACCTCCAACCGCCATTCACGACCGGGCACGAGATTTCCATCGATGCTCTGCAAGGTCTGGCCGGCCACCACCGTGGCCTCCTTCCAAGCAGCGCGATCATCGGGCAACTCTTCACCGACCTCATCGATGATGGTGCGATGGTAAGTCACGTGGAAAAAGTAGCGGGGCATGCGTCCTAGCTTGGGCGAAGGGAAGTGGTCAGCTTGCTGGTCATTTCGATCTGTCGCGCCTTCCGCAACAGCATCTCCCGTCTCCAACTTTCCGACTGAGACTTGGCTTCCTCCCTTAGCTTTTGCGCAGCCGACTGAAGCCTCTCCTCCAACGTTTGGCTTTGCTTGATGCGACGCCGCATCGCTCATCCTGCCCGTTAGCGGCCCGAAACGGACCGAGCGCGGGCAAAACGAACGATGTTGCCGATCGTTCCGTCTTTTGGAACAGCCCCTAGGACGCCTGTAGAAGTTCCGCGATGCAACGTTCGAGTTGTTCGATGGGGAATGGCTTTCTGAGAAGTGGACGTTCGCGAAAGGCTTCTGGGACGGCCTCGGCGCCAAAGCCGCTCGCAAATGCGAACGGGATGTTTCGGTTTGCAAGAGCCACCGCCACAGGCTCCGCGCTGTCGCGACCAAGTGAAACGTCCAGCAGGGCCATATCAAAATCAGAGTCGCGGGCGTGCCGTAATGCAGACGGCAAGTCGTTCGCTTCTGCCTCGACTATGTGGCCAAGCTCTGTCACCATGTCGGCGACCATCATCCTGATGAGGGCTTCATCCTCGACCAAGAATACCGAAGCCATGAAACGCCGCCGCTCAACTACTGCCACGTGATCTTCGTTGCAGTCGCGAAAGCTTGGAGAGCCCCGCTTCGAAGCTCGCCCAAAGTATTTTGG
The DNA here is from genome assembly GCF_029714425.1 of Bradyrhizobium sp. CB2312. Taxonomy (NCBI): domain Bacteria; kingdom Pseudomonadati; phylum Pseudomonadota; class Alphaproteobacteria; order Hyphomicrobiales; family Nitrobacteraceae; genus Bradyrhizobium; species Bradyrhizobium sp. CB2312. The sequence goes on from NZ_CP121668.1 coordinate 2,812,468, forward strand.
CCTGCCTCGGCGGCCTGCAAAAGCCTTCGGCAATCAGTCGTCGGCTCTCGTGATCTCCACCGTGCGGAAGCTCTCGGCAAGTCTCTCCCAACACTAATTCCATGTTCGACTTCACGCGGTCGGACAGAGTCATCCAACTTTCTCCGGCTCCGATGTCGGTGGTTTGGTAATATGGGACCGGTCCGAAGCGCTCGTCAAGAAGGCGCGCGCCCGCGCTGCATTTTTTGTGTTTTGCGGCTCCGTTTGTAGCACTTCCGAGAAGTTGGGGCTCCCCGGTTTGAGGTCTGCTCCGCCGGGTCAAGCAGACGCGAATCGCTCGCTTTGAGCATGTCGACCCGGAGCGCCTCACTTCCATCGTCAGATCGTGGAGAGCCGGGGGAGCTTGGAACAATGTTCAGGCGATCTAATTGGAGCGTTGACCATCTCAGCTGAGGATGTGCCGTTCGCTGGGAAGCGTCTTGAGGAGGAAGGAGCTACAATGGACGACGAACGAAAAAAATCAGAAGCGGGGGAACGGGCCGCGGAAGGCTTGCGCAAAGCAGCATCCAACGAGGAAGCAAAAAACGAGAGCAAGATGGGGCACGATCTAGCTAAGGCGGCTGATCGTTTCGAAGAGCGCTCTAAGAGCTCCGATGGAAAGAGCGCAGGCGAGAAACAAAAAACCTAAATCTACCCGCACACCGGTCGCGGCTTTCTGACGTAAGGTCTCCGCGTCGATCGTGCGGCCTTTGCACACAGGGAAGGTCTGCTTTCGCTGGTGGTTCGTGCCCTGGAAACGGGCGGCTTCCCCCGTGGAGCGCGCTAAGACACCTGCGGGAGGATGCCGACAGACCCCCGGACCTCCCCGCACTTGGTGTCGGCTTTTGGCTCATTTGCGACATCTGATGGTCCGGTGTTGGGACCGGACATCAACGTCGTCCTTTCAAGCCGGGCAAATGGGGAACCCGCTGAAGACGACCATGGGCGCCGTCCTCTAAGCTGATGGTTCGTCGGATCGCCCCCTGCCCCCGTTCCGCCTAGCCAGAAGTCCAGGTCACGACCCACTGGGCGGCCGGCGTGCTCCCAGAGCTCCTGCGCTCGCATCTTGATCTCTCTATCTCGCGTGGACGGGAATAGCCTCTGCCTCAGCTCGTCGGCAAACCGTCTCAAGCGGCTGGCGGTGCTCTGGTCACGAATGTAGCCTGCCACCTTTGTGGCTAACTCGATCTGGTGCTCCAGCTTCGCCCGTTCGTCCATCTGAGCCGCTCCCGTCCTCCTTTAGTGAAGACGACTCCAACGGCGCACGGTTGTTTCGCCGCCAGGCTCATTTCTACAATGGTCCGACTTAGGGTTCACTTTTGCACACAACGGGCTCTTAACCCCTGGTGAATTCGCCCGAGTCCAATTGTCGAAGAAATGAAAGTGCTCGTCGCGTTGTGTTAGCGACCCGGAACCCCCCACAACGTATGGGTACTTACGTCGTGGTTCTGATCAGCGCTTTTTTGATTGTGGCGGTAGCGAGCTTCGCCTCGCTGAACTGGCCGACTTCCTGATCGCGGTCGAGACCACTCCACCGTAACAGCTTCCCCCACCATTTCCCCAGCGGCTGATGCAACCGGAGGATCAGCGCAGAAGGTCTTCCCTGGAAAGCGGCTATTGAAATGCGAACCCCGCCAGCACCGCGATCGCTGGGATAACGGCCACTCCAAACAGAACAAGCGGTGAGGGAAGGCTTGCTTCGGCTGTCACTGGTCAACTGCCGATACGGCCAGGCACTCGGGGCAGGTATCGCCGACGGAATCCATCGTCTGCGCGCGTCTGCTAGGGCATTCGCCGGGCGGCGCGACGGATGACCCGGGATGGGGCGACCGCCACGTCGAGGCTTTCGCGGAAGGTCGCGGTGATGCCTCCGATGTCAGGAGGCGCTTGCTCAGATCATGCCGGACCGGGCGAAGATCGCAGCTCCGTCCCTGATGTCTTTGCAAGTGTGCATAGCCATTGCATCGAGCTGGCAGCCGGTCGGGCTGCTGAGCGTATGTTGTTGGGCGATGATGATGCGCGGTCTGGCGTCGATGATCACCGGCAGGCGTGTGACTTGGCCTTGCTGATCTGCAAGAGCGAGGAGGCGATCGAAACATTTCTCGCGCACGGCGAAGTTGCTGCGCGCGATTTGCTGATCCCCTATGGTCACGTTGTGATCGCGTTGTCCGTCGTGTTGCGGATCAAGCGCACTCTAGATGGCGCCGAGATCGATGAGATCAACCTGTGCGATCACTCATGAGACCTCCTTCAAGAAAGCTCCGCTGGCACGCTCGTGCATTGCGATGCGACGGTCCTGCTCAGGTGTTCGGCCAAGTGCGCTCCGGTTCAGGGCAGGCGCGCAACCGGATTTAGATGATGCGACGGCATCGCGCGGAGTGATCCCCGCGGGCGGATCGTGCCTGGCAACATCGAGCGCGCGCTCGCGGGCATGCGGGTAGCCCCGTCCTGCGCCCAGCCGTGCTCCTCGCATTCGCGGATAGCGCCCGCCTCCTGAAGCACGCTAACTGCCCAGCCTCTCAGTGTCCGTATGGCACTCCGTTTTTGCGCAGTCATCAGCATCGCGTTGGCTCCTATCGGGGCGAATCCTTACGACCCCTGCTCGTTCCGGGCGGTTAGCACGGGGCAGGGATTCGCAATCGGCAGGGCTAGGGCTTGTCCACCTGTTCCGCACCGTTTGTGCAGAACGCTACGCTTCCAGCGCAGGGTCTTCCTTTTCGCCAGTTGCAAGGCGCCATCGGGGAGGGGCCGCTGCAGTCCCATGGCCCCCGAATCCAGACATCGTACTCCTCGGTCGTGGTCAGGATCACCGGCATGGCCTTCGGATGCACGCGCTTCACCTCGGCGTTGGGTTCGCAGGTCAGGAACCCGAAGACGTCGATGGTGACCTCGCGTTCCTTCGCCTTGCGCACGCTCATCCAGTTCGTCCAGATGCCGGCGAAGGCGGCGAGAGGACGAGAATCGTCAAGCGCGAACCACACAGGGATCTTTTTGCCGTCGATCGCGTCGTACTCGGAAAACGATGTAAGGGGCACGAGACAGCGATTGTCAGGCCTGAGCCAGCGCTTCCAGTGGCTGCTGCTGGTGTTGCGGATATTCGTGGTGCCGCTGTCCGGCTCCCTCCGAAGCAATTCCTTGAAGTCCACAGTCTTGCCCGTGGCCTCGAGCTTCTCCGCGCGTCTCTTCGTTGCGTCCATCAAGGCCTTGGACGACGAAGGCATTCCCCACCGCGCCATCACGATCTCGCGCCCGTCTGCAGCATTGCGGACGATAGGGGCAGGGTTGTCGGGAAAGATGCCCGGCATGCTCGGCAGATTGCCCACGCGGCTGTTCAGTGCTCCAAATAGTTGACGGATCGCATCAACGTCGCTGCGCTCGCCAAGCAAGGCGGCACAGAACAAGAGGCGCGCGCGATGCTCGACAAGGCCATCGCGGCGGTCAAAGCGGATCAAGTCGTGGCCCTCATCAAGTTCACTAAAGGCGAGGATGGATTCCTCTATCGCGATCTTTATCCGTTCTGTTTCCGGATCTCGGATGCGAAGACGCTCGCGACGCTGAAAGCAGTCAAGGCTGGCATTGATGTTCGCTCGCTCAAAGATAATAAGGGCGAAGCCTACGGCGAAGCGCTTTACGCCGTCGCGCAAAAACCGGAAGGCCAAGTCACCGAAATCAGGCCGTATATGTTTCCCAAGCCCGGCACCACGGAGCCGCTGTTTCCAAAACACAGCTTCGTCACGAAAGTTGGCGAGCTGGATGCGGTGTCGGTTACTACAAGTAAAATATCCGACGACGATCACACGCAGCACGAAGCGTTGGTACGCAACGCCAGCAAAGCGACAGGATTGAGCCTGGATCGTGGTCGAGACCTTGGATGCCAACTATCTATCCCCCCGATCCGGCTCTCGCCGAGAGCGCACTGCGAAAGCTTGAAAGAGAAGCGTGACATTTCCCGACGAGGCCCGACTGCCCCCCAAAGGCACTACGATCACACCGAGAGAAAGGCCCGGGAAATCAGAATAGACGGAGTCTGAGCCCACACCAACGGTGCATGAGTCCGGTTATGGCCCATCCGCGAAGTGACGACACCGCTCATTGAGGTCCGCTTAGCCGGACGGAGCGGACTGGATTTGTTCGCGCTGAGTTTTTCGCATTCTGACCCGAACCCACGAGATGGTACGCGAAGCGTTGCGGACAGGGTGGTGTTCATGGACGCTGGCATGATTGTAGAAGAGGGCCTGCCTCACCAGTTCTTCTCGGATCCCAAGCACGAGCGCACTCGTTGCGTTTCTGAAGCAAATCATGCATTAGGGCATGCGGCAGCTGCAATCGCATCGCAGCAAACTGCTCGCAGTGAATCTCAAACAGGCGAATTGCAGGAAGCTTGACACATTGCGGCGGTACGACTTGATGGACTTCCGGTCACCAGTTTCGACCGACGTCCGGTGGCCCGGCCACCGACGGACTGATTAGCGACTTCGATATTCAGTTCGTAGGAGCCGTCCTTGGCCAATTGATTGCGCTCGGCTTCTCCGATCTTGCTCAGAACGCGACGTTCGTATCCGCGACATTCGTGAGTATACTGTTCGGCGCGATCGGGGCCGCGGATCGGTGCGGCCGCAGATTGATGTTCCAGTTCAACCTCGCGGTGTTCGGTCTGGCAACGCTGGCCCGCGCTGTAAGCTTGGCTCGCCTTGGAAGTCAATGGAGCCACCAAGCGGCGAGGGCGCAACCAGGGCAGTGCAAGGGCCAGCCATGGTTTGGTTTCTAAATGATCTGCATCCGCTATCTGCTGCTTCCCCGCGGGTGTCGTTCTTCCCATCCCTCGGGTTCCGCATAGCGGTGATGACTGAACAACTAAATCTCGAAGATTGGGCCTGGCAACGTTCGACCGAGGTGTACCGTCTCAATCTGTATAGCCACCTTACGAGACAAGCAGAGCCGAATCGATCGTCGGTCACCGAAGAAGAGTTGGCCGGAGCTATCCGCGACAGTTTCACGCAAGTGAATGAGGCCGCCTACCGGGAAATGGTCAAGTTGGCGACGGAAGCGGCACTCGAAACCTACGATCGGGTCGTATCGTCCACCATCAAACGGTCGCGCGTCCGGCTACGCAGCTGAAGTCGCGTCTTGCGGTTCGGAAAAATCCCGACTCAACTCCATGGCGCACGCTACGGTGCTGCGTGCCGCGCCGATGGCTTTGTCGCGGCAAGGAAAATTCGCTTAGGAACCAAGTAGCCGGCCGTCCGTTGGGCGCTATTGGCCAGCGGAGACGACGCGCCTTCGCGTCGAGACCGGCTTGATTTCTCGGCTCGGCCTCCGTCGCAGGGAGCAAGACATGTCCCAAGACACGGCCGACGTCACGCATCAGATTCCCGACCGCATTCCGATCAGTCTCATCGTCAACGGAAACAGGCGCACGCTCGACCTCGTGCCCTGGACCTCGCTGCTGGACGCGTTGCGTGACCATCTCGCGCTGACCGGCACCAAGAAGGGCTGCGATCACGGCCAGTGCGGAGCCTGCACCGTGCTTGTGGACGGCCGGCGCGTCAATTCCTGCCTGATGCTCGCCGTCATGACCGACGGCGCGGAGATCACGACCGTCGAAGGTCTTGCCAGCGATGGCGCGCTACATCCCCTGCAACAAGCCTTCATCGACCACGACGCCTTCCAGTGCGGCTATTGCACGCCGGGACAGATTTGCTCGGCCGCCGGCCTGCTGGCCGAAGGCCACGCGGGAGATGCCGACGAGATCCGCGAGCTGATGAGCGGAAATCTCTGCCGCTGCGGCGCCTACCCGAACATCGTTGCTGCCATCCAGCAGGCAATGGGCCTGCCATGATCAACTTCCAGTATTGCCGCGCCACGGACGTCGCCGATGCGATCCTCTTGCTCACCGACCATCCAGGCGCCAAGCTCATTGCCGGCGGCACCAACCTGATCGACCTGATGAAGGAGAATGTCGAGCAGCCTTCCCGGCTGATCGACATCTCCCGTCTTCCGCTCCGCAAGGTCGCGGAGACGGCCGATGGAGGCTTGCGCATCGGCGCCCTGGTGCCGAACTCGGACCTCGGCTACCATCCGCTGGTCGAACAGCGCTATCCGCTGCTTGCCAGCGCCATCCTGGCCGGTGCCTCCGCGCAATTGCGCAACATGGCCACCGTTGGCGGCAACCTGATGCAACGAACGCGTTGCGCCTATTTTTATGACACGGCCACGCCCTGCAATAAGAGAAGTCCCGGCAGCGGCTGCTCGGCGATCGACGGCCTCAACCGCAACCATGCGATCCTCGGCACCAGCGCCTCCTGCATCGCGACCAATCCGTCCGACATGAGCGTGGCGCTGGCGGCGCTCGGCGCACTCGTGCACATCGCAGGTCCATCCGGCGAGCGCACGATGGCGCTGACCGATTTCCATCGGCTGCCCGACGACACGCCGCATGTTGACACCAATCTCGGCACCGGCGAGATCATCACGGGAATTGAACTTCCGCCGCGCGGCTTTGCCCATAACTACAGCTATCTGAAAGTCCGCGACCGCCTGTCTTATGCCTTCGCCCTAGTCTCGGTCGCTGCCGCGCTCGAATTGGACGGCAATGCGATCAGAGAAGCGCGCGTGGCGCTCGGCGGCGTTGCCCACAAGCCCTGGCGCAGCCTTGAAGCCGAAACGGCCTTGCGCGGCCAGGCGGCAACTGAGGATCATTTTTCCCGCGCTGCGCATCTCCTGCTGGAGGGCGCTAGGACCTGCTCGCATAACGGCTTCAAGATCGAGCTCGCCCGCCGAGCCATCGTGCGAACGCTGACGCAGGCCGCGAGCGCCACACCGCAGTCCCAGGCTCACAAGAAGATCGCATGAGGGGCCGATGAACGCCTATGTCGGAACGCCAACGTCCCGCGTCGATGGTCGCGCCAAGGTCACCGGGGCCGCCAAATATGCCGGCGAATTTTCGGCCGATGGACTCGCCCATGGCTTCGTCGTCACGGCCACCATTCCGCGCGGGCGCATTGCGCGTCTCGACACCAGCAAAGCGCTGAAGGTGAAGGGCGTGCTCGACGTGCTCACGCATGCGCATCGGCCGCTGCTCGCCGACAAGGACGAGTCCTGGAAGGATGAAGTGGCGCCGGACGAAGGCTCGCCATTCCGTCCGCTCTACGACGACAGCATCAAGTTCAACGGCCAGCCGATCGCGCTGGTCGTGGCGGACGACTGTGAAATCGCCAAATTCGCCGCGACGTTGGTGCGTGTCGATTATCAGGAGCAGGCGTTTGCGACCGACCTCGAAGCCGAGCGCCGCAAGGCCGCCGAGGTCAAGCAACCGAGCAAGCCCCGCGGCGATGCCGTCGCAGCGCTTGCCGGAGCACCCGTACAGCACGAGGCGGACTACTTCGTTCCGACCGAGCATCACAACCCGATGGAGCTCTATGCAACCACGGCGGTTTGGGACGGCGGCGGCAGGCTCACGGTCTACGACAAGACGCAAGGCGTCCAGAACGTTCACAAGTTACTCTGCAGCGTGTTCGGCAAGAATCCGGAAGATATCCGCGTGCTCTCGCCCTATGTCGGCGGCGCCTTCGGCTCCGGCCTGCGGCCGCAATACCAGGTGGTGCTGGCAACGCTTGCCGCGCTGGCGCTGAAGCGGTCCGTTCGCGTGGTGCTGACGCGGCAGCAGATGTACGGGCTCGGCTACCGGCCGGCGACGATCGAGCACGTCGGGCTCGGCGCCCGGTCCGACGGCGCGCTCGAGGCGGTCACGCACGAGGCCACGGCCGTCACCTCGCGCTATGAGGATTTCGCGCGCAACGACGCCGGCTGGGCGGAACAGCTCTACAAGAGCCCGAACAGCCGCTATTCCCACAAGCTCGCTCGCCTCGATGTCTCCACCCCCTGCGACATGCGCGCGCCGGGTGCAGCTTCAGGCGTCTGCGCGCTTGAATGCGCCATGGACGAATTGGCCGTCGCACTCAAGCTCGACCCCGTCGAGCTGCGGCTGAAGTGCTACTCGGACCGCGACCAGAGTGAAGACCTCCCCTACACCAGCAAGCAGCTGCGCGAATGCTACGCCCGCGGTGCGCAAGCCTTCGGCTGGAGCAGGCGCAATCCCGCGCCGCGCTCGATGCGCGACGGCAAGGAGCTGGTCGGCTGGGGCATGGCGACAGGCGTGTGGGAGGCGCTGCAGATGCCGGTCGCAGCTCGCATCGTGCTGACCGCGAATGGCCATGCCGAAGTCTCCTGCGCGGCGTCCGACATCGGCACCGGCACCTACACCATCGTGGCACAGGTGGCAGCCGATGCGCTCGGGCTGCCGATCGAGAATATCGACGTCAGGCTCGCCGACTCGACCCTGCCGCAGGCCCCCGTCGAGGGTGGCTCGTGGATGGCCGCATCGAGTGCGCATGCGGTGTTGGGAGCGGCCGAGGACATTCGCCAGGAACTCGCGCGTCTTGCCAAGGCGATACCCGCCTCACCGCTGGCTGATGCGGCCAATATTATCCTTGTCGACGGCACGATCGCCAAGGACGGCGACAGGAGCTTTGCGGTCTCGATCGCGGATGCGATGCGCTACGGCAAGCTTGAGCGGATCGAGAAGCAGAAGCTCAACCAATTCGCGGAGGACAAGTCGCACGCACGCAACACGCATTCGGCCGTCTTTGCCGAGGTAAAGGTGGACGAGCAGCTCGGCGTCATCCGCGTCGCGCGCGTCGTAAGCGCCGTCGCGGCCGGGCGGATCCTCAACACCAAGACCGGTCGCAGCCAGATCATGGGCAGCGTGGTCTGGGGGATCGGGATGGCCCTGCACGAGGAGACCGTGACGGATCACCGCTTCGGCCGGATCATGAACGCGAATATCGCCGAGTACCACATCCCCGTGAATGCCGACATTCACGACATCGAGGTGATCTTCGTCGAAGAGCGCGACGACCGCATCAACAGGCTGGGCGTCAAGGGGCTTGGCGAAATCGGCATTGTCGGCGTCCCCGCCGCGATTGCGAACGCCGTGTATCACGCCACGGGAAGGCGCATCCGCCGCCTCCCGATCACACTGGACAAGCTGCTGGCGTGACGCGCAAGTAGCTTACCCTCACGCAAGCTGTATGGATGTTCATCGAATCGTGAAAAACGCGAGCCTGGGCGCGATTTGATACGCTAGCGGGCGGTGCGAGTGCGTCGTGTGCCCGGCGTTTGCCGGATCCGCGCGGGCGCGGCGTCAGGCGTCTGAACCTCTATTCGCCTGCCGCCGGAGCACGGCGTAGAGGGCGATCGAGCCAGAAAATCGGTGCATAGGACACGCCAAAGCGGTATTTCATACAGTAATGTCGGGGCGCGCGAAATGCATCTTCCTGCCGGATAAGGCCTCCGACTCTTGAATATACCAGGCAGTTGCTTGCGCATAACGTGCAGGAATTTCGGTTGCGCAAATCGTGGTCGCAGTACTACCAGGGCGCCGCTCAAAAGCGAGTCTCTGAGAAGCTTGATTGGTCTCCTCGCGGCGCAGATAGCCCTCATATTGGAGGCGCTCGGCGGCTGTGAGCAGCTTGGGATCGATCGTGGTCGCGCCAATCACGGTGCGTATCGGTCGCATCGATTTGCGGACGGCGTCGAGAAAGGCTCGACTGGCGTTCTCCATCAGATGCCAACGATCTGCCACCTGCACCGCGTGCGGCAAGGCCTTTGCTGCGGCTTCGCCATATCCTCCACCACGGTCACGGGCGACGATCGCGATCGTGGGATGCGCAGCGAGCCACGCTTGGGCGGTTGCGGGCTCCCGATCCGGCAGCAGCGTGACAATCCGACGCTTTTCCAGGTTGCAGATGATGCTGGCGTATCGGTGATTGCGCCGCCAGGCCCAATCATCAATGCCGATAACCCTGAGCGGGTCGGCCGGCGGACGGCTACGGCGTCGGACCACGCGCAGGAGCGTGTCTTTGCTCACCGGCAGCATCAGCCGTTTTGCGAAGCCTGCCGCCGGTCGACCACCAAGCGCCAGACCGAGGTGATGGACAATAGAGTCCAGCCTCGCCGTGCGTCGCGCTGATGGAGCCAGTATCCCCTCGGCGAAGCGCTCAGTGAAGATTTGGCGCCCGCACAGGACGGCATCGCAGCGGAAGCGGCGGGCGATTACCAGGAGCTGGACGATCCGCCCCGCGAGTGGAAGATCGGTCACGCGGCGTCGATAGCGGCTATGGACACGTCGCGAAACCGTTCCGCACGATGGGCACAGACCAACGCTTCCGGACGCCCGGACCACAACAACGGCCTTATCACCCTCGTAGTACGCACTCTCTACAACAAACCCACGCGGCACCAGACTGGAGCGGTGGAGTGCTTGCTGCATCGCGCTGATTCTCCCCCAATCAAAGCGCCAGACATCCCCCAAACTGCATCAAAAGTGAGTCAGAGCCAAAATTGGACGCCGATGAGGGGTCAAATTTGGGCTCTGACGCAAGTTTGGTGCAGCGCCGACTATTCTGCGCCGATCAACCTGGCTTGAAGCAGATCGATTTTCCCACGACCGTACATTTGACGTCGAACGAGCTTGAGGCGCGTAATCTGACCTTCGGTCTGTCCGTTCGACCATGGTGAAGCGATTGCCGCCCGTACCGCAGCCTCATCTTTCGCAACGCCGCTGGCGAACGAGGCGACGAGACTGGCGCGGGCGCGCTCGATCCATGGGATGAGCCCCTCCTCAGTTTTGCGCCGGATCATCAAGTGGAATTCAGCGATGATCTCGCGCGCCTCGACCAGGGTTGGTACGCCAGCTTCGATCGCCGCGACCGTGACGGTCTCCGCTTTCGTGAGTACATCCCGCCCGACTGTCATGAGGCGTGCGATCGTTCTGGCTGACGGAATCCGCTGCAGGTTTTCTACGTCGGCCTTTTCAGCCCGTCGTCTACGGGTCGCCCACTCGCTGATGACGCGGAGCGAGCCTCGGAAGCCACGGGCCGCCAGGCGGCGCCAAAGTTCAGCGCCGTTTCGACAGCCGGCCGCCCACTGGTCGTCGAGCCATGGCAGATGCTGATCGAGTGAGCTCTGCCGGGTCCGGAAGACATCATGGCGTTCACCGCGGATGACCTGCCGCACCAGCTTCCTACTATGGCCAGTTCGGCGCACGATCTGCTTGATCGGTATGCCGTTCTTCGACAGAGCCAGGATGGCTGCATTGGTCTCCTCGCGGCGCAGATAGCCCTCATATTGGAGGCGCTCGGCGGCTGTGAGCAGCTTGGGATCGATCGTGGTCGCGCCAATCACGGTGCGTATCGGTCGCATCGATTTGCGGACGGCGTCGAGAAAGGCTCGACTGGCGTTCTCCATCAGATGCCAACGATCTGCCACCTGCACCGCGTGCGGCAAGGCCTTTGCTGCGGCTTCGCCATATCCTCCACCACGGTCACGGGCGACGATCGCGATCGTGGGATGCGCAGCGAGCCACGCTTGGGCGGTTGCGGGCTCCCGATCCGGCAGCAGCGTGACAATCCGACGCTTTTCCAGGTTGCAGATGATGCTGGCGTATCGGTGATTGCGCCGCCAGGCCCAATCATCAATGCCGATAACCCTGAGCGGGTCGGCCGGCGGACGGCTACGGCGTCGGACCACGCGCAGGAGCGTGTCTTTGCTCACCGGCAGCATCAGCCGTTTTGCGAAGCCTGCCGCCGGTCGACCACCAAGCGCCAGACCGAGGTGATGGACAATAGAGTCCAGCCTCGCCGTGCGTCGCGCTGATGGAGCCAGTATCCCCTCGGCGAAGCGCTCAGTGAAGATTTGGCGCCCGCACAGGACGGCATCGCAGCGGAAGCGGCGGGCGATTACCAGGAGCTGGACGATCCGCCCCGCGAGTGGAAGATCGGTCACGCGGCGTCGATAGCGGCTATGGCCACGTCGCGAAACCGTTCCGCACGATGGGCACAGACCAACGCTTCCGGACGCCCGGACCACAACAACGGCCTTATCACCCTCGTAGTACGCACTCTCTACAACAAACCCACGCGGCACCAGACTGGAGCGGTGGAGTGCTTGCTGCATCGCGCTGATTCTCCCCCAATCAAAGCGCCAGACATCCCCCAAACTGCATCAAAAGTGAGTCAGAGCCGAAAATTGACCCCCTGACGACACGAGGAATTGCCCCCCTCGCAACACGGTCAGAACGGGGGTTTTATGCAGCGACTCAGTTCAGGTCCTCTGCGGTTCAAAGATCCGCGGAGGGAGGCCATGCTGGAGCCGGACGAGGTTTCGGCGATACTCCGGCTCAACGAGCTGGGGTGGGGTAGTAAACGGATTGCCCGGGAGCTCGGGATTAGCCGCAACACGGTGAAGGACTACGTGGCGGCCGGCGGCTGGACGCCGTATCGGCAGCCGCACCGCAAAAAGGCACTCGATGGCCAGGAGATCTGGCTCAAGGAGCGCCTACGGCAGCACCACGGCAATGCCGACGTGATCCGCCAGGAGCTGGCAGCCGAGAAAGGCATCATCGTCAGCCTGCGCACGGTCGAGCGGGCCGTCCAGCGCTATCGCCAGGAGCTTGCGGCCGAGGCGCGTGCGACGGTGCGGTTCGAGACACCGCCCGGCAAACAGCTGCAGATCGATTTTGGCGAGCGGCTGGTCGAGATCGGCGGTAGCAAGGTTCGCGCCTACCTGTTCGTCGCCACGTTGGGCTACTCGCGCCGGCACCATGTCAGGGCATTCCGCAACGAACGGCAAGAGAGCTGGTTCGATGGCTTGGAAAGCTCCTTCGTGAAGTTTGGCGGCGTGCCCGAGGAGGTGCTGTTCGACAATGCGCGTGCGCTGGTCGTGGAACACGATGCCGCGACGCGCACCGTCGTGTTTAATGACAAGCTGACCGCGTTTGCCAAGCACTGGGGCTTCCGGCCACGGGCCTGCGCGCCATATCGAGCCCGCACCAAGGGCAAGACCGAGAATGGCGTCGGCTACGTCAAGCGGAATGCGGTCGCCGGCCGCACCTTCCCGAGCTGGGAGGCCTTTGAGGCGCACCTTGAGGCTTGGACGCGGGAGATCGCCGACCTACGCCAGCATGGCACGACGGGCGAAGTACCGATTGAGCGCTTCAGGCGCGCTGAGGCGCCTGCGCTGAAGCCCATCGCCGGGAGGCCGCCCTTCCAGGTCGCACGTGAACTGATCCGTCGCGTGCAGGCCGACTGCGCGGTCGAGATCGATGGCAATGCCTACTCTGTGCCATGGCGGCTGATCGGCGAGACGGTGAGAGCGACGATCGCCGATGGCGTGGTGTGCATCCACCACGGGATCCATGAGGTGGCCGCTCATCCGATCTGTGTCGGCCGTCGCCGTCGCGTCGTCGACCCTAAACACTTTGAGGGCCTGACTGGCTTTAAACCGAGTCGTGCTGGCGATCTCGCGTTATCGCCTGTCGCGCCGCCGTCGCCGACGCTGCTGCGGCCGCTCGGCGAGTACGAAGCGATTGTGGGAGGGGGCTTCTGATGCGAGCCATTGTCCCCGACCGCCTTAGCGATATGCTGACGCGCCTGAAGCTGACGGCTGTCCGCGACCAGCTGGATGGGCTGTTGGATGAGGCCGGCCGGCAAGAGCTGAGCCTACGCGAGACCCTGGTGCTGCTGTGCGAGCGCGAGATCGCCCGCAAGGATGAGCGGCGCGTCGAGATGACGTTCAAACTTGCTCGCTTCCCGTTCGTTCGCGATCTGTCGGGCTTCGACTTCTCGGCCCAGCCCTCGCTGGACCCCAAGCAGATACGCGAGCTTGCGAGCGCCCGCTGGATTGCCAATGGCGAGAACGTGCTGCTGCTTGGGCCACCTGGCGTTGGCAAGACGCATCTTGCGGTCGCTCTTGGTCGCGAAGCGATCCTGGCTGGGCATTCCGTTCAGTTCGTCGCAGCCACGACTGTCGTTGCGCAGCTTGCTAAAGGTCACGGCGAAGGGCGGCTCGAGGAGCGACTCGCGCAATTTGCCAAGCCAAAGCTCTTGATCATCGACGAGCTCGGGTATCTGCCCTTTGAACCCAATGCCGCGCATCTGTTCTTCCAGCTCGTTAGCCGTCGCTATGAGAGAGGCGCGATCCTGCTGACCAGCAACCGCAGTGTCGGCGAGTGGGGCTCGGTCTTCAGCGACCCCGTGGTTGCCACCGCGATCCTTGATCGTCTGCTGCACCACAGTCACGTCATCACGATCCGCGGCGACAGCTATCGCTTGAAGGAGAAGCGCCGCAGCGGACTGCTGCAGAAGCCCGCTGCACCAGAAGCCAAATCGGAGAAGAAGTCGTGAAGCAAGCCGCTCGCTCGCTACAGCGCTATGACGGGCGCGCTTCGCGAGCGGCTTGCTACAGTCCTGCAAACAACAAGGGGGTCACTTCCTCATGTCGCTGCGGGGTCAAATCCGGACGTCGCTTGACAAACGTAACCTTCGTCTCGTTCGCCATCGATGTTTCGCCGACGGGTGTCCCCTGGGAATGAATGCGTCTCTCGGTGGGAAGAACGCGGGCACTATAGTCTGCGAGTCCATTGACCAAGGCGGCGATAAGCCCCTTTCGTCTTTCTCCAACTCAGAAGGAAAGGTAACGAGCGAGACAGTCGCGAGCGCTGGGAAGTACGAGGTCTGGTTATGAACGCCACGGTATAATCATTAGGGCCGTTCCGATGGGGATCAACTTCGCCGCCGCCTCGATTTACCGGCCAAACTAGGGGCACAACGTTTCCATTTGCCGGGGAACGAGCAGTTAGCCCAGCCGTTTCGGCAAGAAGTGATCCGCGGCTCTCGCTCATACGTTTTAAGTGGGAGAAGCCGCTTGTCGAGCAACTATGGTCGCTGCTATCCGAGCTTTAACTGTGCCAATCCCGGCCAAGGCCAGTGCGCCACGCGGGGGTGTCGCGCGGCTGTCGACCGGTGTGAGCAAAGGGCCGAAGGCGAAGGTGAACTGGGCTGATTTGATCGGACGCGTCGCCTCTTCCGGTGACAGAGAGGCATTCAACCGTCTCTTTGAGCATTTCTCGCCTCGCATCAAGGGATTGATGTTGAAGGCCGGGTGCAGTTCCGACGAGGCCGAGGAGATCGCGCAAAGCACCCTGATCGCCGTTTGGCGCAAGGCGAGCCAGTTCGATCCGTCGACGGTCGGGGCCGCGGCCTGGATATTCACGATTGCACGTAACCTGCGGATTGATTTGTTCCGCAGCAAGGCGCGGGCAGACCGCGTGCGGGGCGTTGCCGAGCTGCCGGACACGCCGGATCCCGCCGAACCGGTCGACGCCGTCATTTCACGCGTTCAAGACGCTGCCCGGATCACGTCAGCTGTCGGGAGGCTGTCGGCGGAGCAATCCAGGGTAGTGACGCTGTCGTTCATCGAGGAGAGGCCGCATCCTGAAATTGCAAGCCTGCTCGGAATTCCGCTCGGAACGGTGAAGTCGCGGATCAGACTGGCGATGAACCGCCTGAGAGAGCTATTGGACGAAGAAGCATGACCATCAACCATCATCCTCCGGAAGATCTTTTGGCCGACTTTGCCGCCGGCAGGTTGGAAGAGGCCTATCACCTGGTCGTGGGGGTGCATGTGGCAGAATGCGCCCGGTGCGCCCGGTTCGTGCGCGCGATAGAGCAGCTCGCGGGCTTGGCACTCGAGGATGTCGAGCCGGTGCCGATGGCAGCCGATGCGTTCGAGCGCGTGTTGGCTCGGATCGACGTCGCGCCTGGACCGAGAGCTGCGCCGTCTTCGGCCGACACGTTCGGGATGGTGCGAGATGTTCCACCGGCGCTGCGAGACTACCGGGTTGGCAAATCCAGGCGCGTTGCGCCAGGTCTCAGCATGCGGCCGATCGAGCTTTCCGGCTCGGGCAAGGCGCGGGCCTTCTTGCTGCGGTCGGCGCCGGGCACGCGCATGCTGGAACACACTCACACCGGCACCGAGTTGACGCTCGTGCTCGAAGGCAGCTTCAGCCACGAAGGCGGTCGTTTTGGCCCCGGCGATTTCGACTATGGTGATGACGAGGTTGATCATCGTCCGATTGTTGGCGACGAAGGCCCATGTCTCTGCCTGGTTGCGATGACCGGTGATCTGCGCATGAATGGTCTGCTTGGTCGGCTGATCGGGCTCTTCGTGCGGCTTTGATCCTCTTCACTGCTCTCCAGGCCGGTGATCCGAACGTGAGCCCGAAGCGTTTCAATGCCAAACGCAAGGGAGACGGGACATGGCCTCCTCACGTCCGGGAAGACAGGGACAGAGCGACAGATTGCCCGAACTGCTCGCGCGTGTGTCAGGCGGCGACGCACGAGCTTTCTCGACGCTGCACACACTGACGCGAGGCAGGTTGCGCAGGACGGCGCTCGCTGTTGGAGCACCGTCTCACGACATCGAAGACATCCTGCAAGAGACCTATCTGAAGATCTGGCGCAACGCCTGCCGGTTCGACGTCGATCGCGCTCCAGCGATGGCATGGATGTCCGCGATCGTCCGCAATACCGCAATCGATCATCTGCGGGTCAAAAGACTGCCGACTGATGAATTCGACGAGGCGCTATCGATTGCGGCAAGTGAAGACCCGATCGATGACCTCGATTATGCCCGCACCGAACCCATTGCCTTTGGCGCATTGGCGCGGTTGCCGGAAGATCGCCGGAAGCTGGTGGCGCTCGCCTATCTTGAGGGCGAGAGCCGAGCGAGTCTGTCACGACGCTTCGGCGTGCCCGTGGGAACGATAAAGACCTGGTTGCACCGGGCTATCCTGACTGTGCGCAAGGACTGCCTCGCTGCATCCGGTGCGGCCTGAACGTGAGGGAGCACCGGCCTTGACCGCGGATATCATCGAATTTCCCATGCGCAGGCACGACGACCGCCTGGTGCTTGCGGTCATCAGGCTCGAAGAGATCGTGCGAGAGGTCGAGCGTATTGCGGTCGAGCAGCCTGCGGATGGTCTGCATCGCCTACTGACTGTGATGGAGCACCTGGGAGACGGGCTGGTCGAATCATCATCGCTGTTGCTGGACGACGATGCAAACGGCCGAGTTCAGTCCGCATTCACGTCATTGTCAGAAAAAATCGCGATAACCAGAGAGGCAATGGGTAAGCTTGGGAACGCACGCATTCCTGACTCGCTCCGTGATGCGCCCATTGCCCACGGCATCTGCAATCGGGCTGCAATGCTAGTTGAGCAAAAGCAACGAGAGATTCAGCGACATCGCAAACGCAACCCAGCCGGCGTAGGGAAGGAAAAGCGCCGCCGCCAGCCGGTCTGCGGGCCATTGCCGCCAGACAAATGCGACGATAGCGACGAATAACGCTACGATCACGCCGAGTGCAATGTCCATGCGATGAAGCGAAAAGAAAATGGGCGACCAGACGAAGTTCAGGACCATCTGAACGGTCCATAACCTAATCGCGGCGCCGCGCGGCTCCGCCTCGAAGGTGCGATATCCAGCTACGGCAATGAGCAGGAACAGCACGGTCCAAACCGGAGCGAACACCGCATCCGGCGGATTGAAGGACGGCTTGTTCAGGGCTGCATACCAAGCCCCTGGCCGGTTGAGCACGCCGATCAGAAGCCCCGCGGCGGGAACGAAACAGAGGAACGCGCCACCGCGATACCATTTCCAGCTCTTGCGGGCTTGGTCCATCGGCCGTTCGGTTCCGCCGCGCATGATCAGGGCGCCATTCGTTGAGCGACGACAAAGCCGGCCCAGGCGCTCACACCGGCGAGAAACGACCCCCAGCCGATGTCTGCCACCGACAACCCGGTCGACCAGTTTCGTAGCGTTGCTTGATTGGTCAGATCGTAAGTCGAATAGGTGAAGCATCCGAGCAGCGCACCCGAGGCAAATGCGCGCAGCGCACCGCCTTCGTGCTGCGCGGGTAGCACCGCGAACCAGATCAACCCGGCGGGATACGCCAGGTAGAACAGCGCGGCGGCGGCTAGATTGGGCTCGGACCGCAACATATCACCCAGCACCGGTCGATAGAGCCTTTCCACCATGCTCTTGAGCCAGATCATGTCGAGCCCAACGAAGGTCACCGTGACAGTGAGATATGGGAAGACGATATTCATGTCCGCTTCCACTTCCACCCGTGGGTCGCCAGCTTCGAGATCTGGACGGAAGCTTAACGAGCTGAAAGCCGTATCGGATCACATCCGCCTACTCATGCGCTTTTGCGGCCCGCGACGCAGCCCAAATCACGGCGCATAGGGAGCCCGATCATTGCAGCGGCTGTTTGGGCGGCCACGGAAAGAATGCGTTGGTTCTCGCCTGATACTCTCGATAGCGTTCACCACGCGATCGCAGCATCTGCTCCTCGAGCGGGGGTATGCCGGTCACCTTCACGAGTATCCAGTACATGATGGCTGGCGCCGAGAGGCTGGCCCAGCCCCATAGGTACTGCGGCGACAACGCGATGACCGGGTAAGCCAACCATGCGAGCCATTCGAAGAAGTAATTCGGGTGGCGCGACCAGCGCCACATTCCCGCATCGCAAACGAGGCTGTGGTTGGAGCGCGAAAGCTTGAACCGCCGCAATTGCTCGTCAGCGATCGCCTCGCCGGTGACTGCCGCAAGCATGACGACAGCGCCGGCATAGTCCTGCAGCCCTAGGCCGGGGTCCGGAGCGTGTGCGGCGAGAAAGACCGAAAACGGCAGCGGGACCGACGCTTGAGCCTGCGACTGCAGGAAAAAGAACATCCGACGGGGAGCGTCGGAGCCCCATTCGCGTGCATAGTTCGCATAACGCGGATCGTCGACACCTGCGGCGGCGCGACGCGCAATGTGCGTTCCAAGTCTTGCCGCCCAGCAAAACACCAGCCCTGCCACAAGGGCCCGGCGAGCCGACGAACTGTCTTCGAGAGGCCATAGGGCGGCAACAGCGCCAACGAACCCAACCGAATAGCACCAGATTGCGTCAACCCAACCGGAATTGCCAGTGCGCTGTTGCACCTCCCAAGCGAGCGCCATCAATGCCGAAAGAGCCAGGGCAATGCCGGTTATGGCCTGCAGATTCAGGAAAAGCATCCATTCACCGGGGCTGTTTTCATCGGTACGTCCGCCGTATGCGCCGGTTTCAGAATCAAAGCTCGCATGCGCGAGGTGATCCAGGCCGCCTCGGCGAGCGTTCCTATGCGCCGCCTGCAAAAGGAATGCGAATTGGTGGCTTCGAGCCGGGCGGAAGGGCTTTGCCCGTAGAATCGGACATTTCTCGCTGTCGGTGGCCGGCAGTATCGCAAAATGGGGCAGTTGAAAGATGCGCTTAGCAGTGATTGGGACGGGGATTGCAGGCAATGCTGCGGCCTGGCTCCTTTCGAAGCGCTACGCTGTGACCGTCTACGAGCGTGAGCTGCGACCTGGCGGGCACAGTCATACCGTTCGGATCGACTATGATGGCGAGGCCATAGACGTTGACGTCGGCTTCATCGTGTTCAATGAGCTGAACTACCCCGAGCTATCATCTCTGTTCACGCATCTGGGGGTGAAGACGGTCGAGACGTGCATGAGCTTTGCGATGTCCGCTGATCAAGGCCGCTTTGAATGGCGCGGGGGCGGCGAGGGGATTCTGCAGACTGCCTGCGGACTGTTCGCTCAACCGAGCAACCTGGCGTCGCCGTCATACTTTCGAATGCTGGCCGACGTCCTGCGATTCAACAAGGAGAGCGTGGCCGACTTGCGCGCTGGCCGGCTGGACAAGATGACGCTCGGCGAGTATCTGCAAAAGGGGTCATTCGGTGCGGGCCTGTTCTCTAATTATCTCGGACCAATGGGGGCAGCCATCTGGTCGTCCTCGGCGGCGGCTATTCTCTCATTTCCTGCGGAGAACTTCATCACCTTCTTCGACAATCATAGACTCCTGCACCTGGATCGCCCACGCTGGCGCACCGTGGAGGGTGGCAGCCGATGCTATGTCGACAAGCTCACCGCTATTTTCAAGGATAGTATTCGCCTCGGCCGTGCAGTGACTTCCATCACCCGAGAGGAGCAGGGCGTGACCATCCGCGACAGTCACGGCGATGTGGAGAGCTATGATGCCGTTGTGATGGCCTGCCACAGCGATCAGGCACTGGCGATGCTATCAGATGCCGACGCGCAAGAGCGGTCAATACTAGGCGCCATAAGATACAGCCCGAACGCAGTCTATCTGCACCGCGATCACAATCTTATGCCCAAACGTCGTCAGGCATGGGCATCATGGAACTTCCTGCAGTGGCGGCGACAAACGCTTGTCGAGAACGACGCGGCCGTGACCTATTGGATGAACCGCCTGCAGGGTATTGACGATCGCAAGCCGCTATTCGTCAGCCTCAACCCGCCGCGCGAGCCAGCCCCCGACCTGACGTTTGCAAAATTCAGCTTCGCTCACCCTCTCTACCATTTAGCCGCATTCGCAGCCCAGCGGCGGCTTCCTGCGATTCAAGGTCGTCGCCGAACATGGTTCTGTGGTGCGTGGACGGGCTACGGCTTCCATGAAGACGGTCTGAGGTCCGGCATCCGAGTGGCTGAGGCTATGGGCTGTGCGCCGCCTTGGCGTCAGTCCACCTCGTTGCTGGCGCAAGCAGCCGAGTAAATGCGATGTTCGGGTCGAGACCGCCCAGAGGGAATGATCAGGTCGCACCGGTCGTGCTCTATCGCGGAAAGGTGATGCACGCGCGATGGCAACCTGTGCAGCACAGATTCACCTACGAGGTGATGAGCCTTCTCATCGACCTGGACCGACTGGACGATGCGGATCGACAGTCGCGCTTGTTCGGAGTCAATCGAGCAGCAATCTTCAGCTTCCACGAACGCGACCATGGAAACCGTGCTGGCGCAAAACTGAGCCAGTACGCGCGGAAATTGGCGGTCGAGCGCGGCATCGACTTGTCGGGTGGCCGGGTTCTTCTTCTGTGTTATCCGCGGCTCCTGGGCTACGTGTTCAACCCGCTCTCGATTTACTTCTGCTATCGCGCCTCCGGCGAGCTCGCGCTGTTGATTTATGAGGTGCGAAACACCTTCGGAGAGATGCATTCCTACGTTCTGCCGGTGCTAAAGGCGGCCGGTGCAAGGGCGATCCGGCAAACTCAGGCCAAGGAGTTCTACGTCTCGCCTTTCATGGAAATGAGGATGCAATACCGCTTCAGCATCTCTCCGCCGGCGCGTCATGTGCGGGTCAGAATCCTTCAGACGAACGAACAGGGTGCGATCTTTGCGGCCGCCTTTATCGGACGACGGCGTCGGCTGACCGGCCCTCGACTTGTTGCGGCATTCTTTGGTCTGCCCCTTGTCACCGTTAAGGTAATGATCGCCATCCATTGGGAGGCGTTATGGCTTTGGATCAAAGGTGTTCCGTACGTGACTAGGATGAAACAGGGCGGAATTTGAGATCATGGAGGTCGTAGCCAATCACCAGACTGCCCGATTCGACGATCTGCCGTTCCTCGCCCGGCTCACGCTGCGGCTTGCATCGCGACTCAGGTTCGGTAGCGTGCACGTGCGCCTTCCGGACCACAGGACCACGGTCTTGCGAGGGGTGGAATCAGGCCCGTCGGCCACGATCCAGATCAACGATTATGCGTTTGCCCGTAGTCTGATCCTGGGCGGCGACATCGGTATGGCTGAAGCCTATGTCAGGGGCGACTGGACGACGCCCGATCTCACCCAGCTTCTTTATGTGTTCTGTCTCAACGACGACCTCATCGACAGCGTCTTTACGGGTAACATGCTTGTCCGGCTCTGCCGCAGGATGCTTCACCGACTACGCCACAACACGCGAGAAGGGTCACGGCAAAATATCCGTGCGCATTATGATCTCGGTAACGAGTTCTTCGCTGCATGGCTGGATCGAAGCATGACCTACTCGTCGGCTCTGTTCTCATGCGGGACCGCCGACCTCGCCGCCGCGCAACGGAACAAATACGAGCAACTAGCAAAAGACATCGATTTGCAGGCCGGCCAGACCGTCCTCGAGATCGGATGCGGTTGGGGCGGCTTCGCCGAGTTTGCCGCGAAAACTTGCGGCGTCAGCATATTGGCACTTACCATCAGCAAAGAGCAGCACGAATTTGCGCGCCGGCGGATTCACGAAGCCGGGCTTGCCGAAAAGGTCGAAGTCCGGCTGCAGGATTATCGCGATCAAACAGGTCAATTCGACCGCATTGCCTCGATCGAAATGTTCGAAGCTGTTGGCGAGCAGTTCTGGCCCGCATACTTTGATCAGCTGCATCAAAGGCTCAAGCCGGGCGGGCTGGCAGGTATCCAGACCATCACCGTCCAGGACGAACTCTTCGACAGCTACCGGCGCCGCGTGGACTTCATACAGCGGTACATTTTTCCAGGTGGCATGCTGCCTTCGGCCGCTATCCTGCGCTCGCTCGGCGAACGTTTCGAGATTCCTATGAGGCATGAGCGCGTCTTTGGACAAGATTATGCGAAGACGATTGCAATCTGGCGAGCAAATTTCGGTCTGGCCTGGGCTGACCTGACCTCGCTCGGGTTCGACGAGCAATTCCGACGACTTTGGGAATACTATTTGTCTTACTGTGAGGCGGGGTTCAGGGCTGGAAAGATCGACGTCCGCCAATTGGTCTATGCGCGTCGAGGCTAGAACCTCACGGGCGGTTGATAGCTGTTCTTAGCGATAGTGTTGGCTCACTTTGCGCGGCAATTCTTATCGCTAGCGGATCATCACTCGAGGGAGAGATGGGTTGATTTGTGGACGGCTCCTCCACCGGGACGAGAGTTCCAAGGTATGGGCGCCGTTCTTGCGGCTCCCACGATTCGGAGGAGCAGCCTATGCAGTCAATTTCGACGGTCGGTCTGGATGTTGCGAAGTCGGTCTTTCAAGTGCACGGCGTCGATGCAGCCGGCCAAGTGGTCATACGCCGTCAGCTCAAACGCCGTTTCGTGCTGTCATTCTTTGAGAAGTTGCCGCCGTGCTTAGTGGGGATCGAGGCTTGCGCGTCATCCCATTATTGGTCCGGTGAGTTGCAGGCATTGGGGCATACAGTTCGATTGATGCCTCCGGCCTATGTGAAGCCGTGCGGTGGATTGTGATTTAAAGCTGGCCATTTTCTGAACCTTGTTCCGCACGACATGGGCGCGCTAAGGGTCATTCGCGTCGATTTGGCAAGATCATCACGGCCTCCGGCCTACCCCATTTAGCCGACATTCTCAGGATGGCCCGAGCATGTCTCGCAAGGGCCAATTCCGAACTCGAACGGGCCTGACCCTCATGAGCGAACTGCGCCGGAGTGTTGTGGTGCATGTTCTGGGCAAATGTAACACAGACGCCTAAGCGCTTCGCAGCCGCAATGGATGTGGCCAGTCTCTTTACCGATCCGAACCGCCACTGGAACTCAACTGTGCACCCGAGAGTTCTATTCGCTTAGGGCGGAAGGAAGCGGAAACCTGTGAGGCAAGCCATAGACAAACTTGGTCCCTACCAGTCACTTGCGCTGTTAGCCGCTGTCTGGTTGAGCCTTTGAAGCTCATCGCTGTAGCGGTGGCGGGCGAGGGCCACTGGATCACCGGCACAGCCATGATCATCTCAGCGTATGCCGCCAGCCTGCTCATTGTGGAACGACTGTTCGCGGCGGTGAAGCCAAAGCTGCTGAAGCTTCACTGGTTTGCGGAGCTGTGGGCTTGGCTCATACGATACAAGCTCGCACGTCCGTTTCGGAGCACGTCTGCTTCGTAACGCCTATGTCATTTTTTACGCGCATGACCACGTCGAGCACTGGTGAGGAAAGAGCCGTTAGCGTCCTCCGTGAATTGCACGCTGCCGAGGACGAGTTGATCGGTAAGACTGTCGTCATGAGTGAAGGCTAAGCTGGAACCATTGATCATGTCTATCTCGACGACGTGCACGGACTTCGCATTTCAATAATCCGGCATGACAGTGAATGGCCGATTTTAACCGTCAAGCTCATCCAGAACTGATGGCTGGAGCACCAACTTCACCGACAACGGCCCACGTTGTTTGCGTCGCTAAGGGGGGCACAAGCAGGCATTATGCGGCCCCGCTTAGAGCCAAGGAGGCGAAAAGAGTCGAAGTGGCGCGTTTCGAAGGGCTGCTCGCGCCTCTTGAGCGCGCCGGAGACAATCCAAGGGAAGCGCCAGAGTCCAGTCGAAGCCGTTGCGGCTGACGATACGGCTGTCTTGCTCACTTACACACGCGGGCGCAGATGCACCTAACGCTTTGCCGGCCTACGGCGGAATGGACGCATGATGTCGGTGGTCGTGAAGCTGGTCTCGAACCCGTTTGGCAGCAACGGCATCTCATTGTCGGGACCGACCTTGTTGCAGACGGGCAGGGCGCAACCGCGCCGCCGCGGCCGCAGGCCTCGGTCCTTCACGGGCGCTCAGGGTGGTTCTCGCAAACCCAGTGCGTGCCGTCGCCGCGACCGATCGCATGGGTGACGACGTGTGATGATGCCGGCGCAATCAACGCCGCGCCGTTGAAATGCGATCGGACGCGTGTGCCGGGTGAGCCTCGAACGTTTTTCATCCTTCATGCCACAGCCATTCCGGAATCTTCATCTGCTGCGTCGTGTGGAGAAAGGCGACGCTTTGCGGCGTTTCCTTTCTACTGCGTCGTCGCTCGCCGAAATTGGCGAACGATTCTGGTGACCCCGCAAAAGTGGTGCGACTTGTTCGCCAGATCGTGTGCCGTTAAGACGGGCCTGGCTTGGAAGCGTCGGCGCTCTTCCTTGCGTGCTGACGAGCCGTCGATTGGACCGGCCCCTTCCGCTGTTGGCACTACGGCGGGGAAAGAAGACTTCCGGAAACAAGCAGACGTTCGGTAACCTCTTCTCTGTGGATTGCGCGCGCAAACTTTTAGATTTGCAGCTTTCAGTCGTGCGCACCCAAATCGAAAGGGCTTCTCTGTATTGGGGAGAGAGGCCGATCGATGACCCAGTTCAATTCTGTTTTGGTCGCGGTTGCTCTGGCGCTTACTGCCTACTTTGGCGTAGCCGCTTGGAAAGCCACTGCAGATGATCGCCGCGATCGGACTTCATAGGATGGAACTACCTGCGGCGCTAACGCAACAGTAGCGGAGTAACGTGCATCGGCCATCATTTGTGAGCAGTCAGGGTATCTCAGCCCGGCTAGGATCACAGCGATAGCTAGACGGAAACCGATCTTACCTATCGATGTTTTGCTGATAGTTGCGATCAACGTTGTCGTCGCGGTTTTGGTCTATTACTTGATCGTACTTTGGGGATTTATGGAGGGCTGAGGCAACAATCGGACAGCCGGGTGAGCCTGCGAACCTCATCGAGACTGGCTCACGTGTAGCGCCTTCGCCTCGTCCCAAGGCGCGCGCATCCAGAAATCGCAAGCCTCGACAGCGCGGTGAGAAAGTATTGAGGGTGCCGTTTGTGGCAGCTCCAAGACACTGTTCCGCTCAGCTCTCGAAAGCGGAAAGCGCGGCGCCAAAAGCGGAAGTCAGCTAAGGGCCAAATGCGAAGAACTCAGAGCGAGCAAATCCAGTCCTCTTAGCCGCAAGCAGCGGGCCTCCGCCAGATGAGGCGCAACTTCGCTGATGGGCCAAAACCCGACATGTTCTATATAAATGGTTAGGTCGAGACCAGATGGACGGCGGGATGCATCAGCCGAGCATTCCGACAATGGCGAGGATCGTCAGTCCGAGCGCGATCTCGATAACGCTGTTGCGCGTGAGTTGCCGGAGTGAGTCCGACTGCACTCTGGTGGCGGCAGGGCGAGCCGCGGCATCAGGTAGAATCGGTTAATCGCGGCAACTGCGAGCATGGCGGCGAATATGCCGAGCTTGAGCATCAACACCCGGCCATATTCGGTTGTAAACAGCCCACGAAACGAGCCGACCAGGATCCAGGCGTTGACAATGCCGGTGACGAAAAGCGTGGCCACGCTGACCATGCCCAAGATCGAAAAGCGTTCGGCCGCATCGCCCGCAACCGGTGCCCAGGCGGTCGCCTGATTCCGGGCTGCAGCGAAGAAAAGGACCAGCGACACGAGACCACCGATCCAGGCCGCGGCGGCGATCAAATGCAGTGCATCTGCAGCGAGATGCACGTCGCCGATTGCCCCAAGGGTCGAGCCGGCATGGCCGGTCCAGGCAAGACTGGCGGCGAGGCCGAGCCCCGCCGCGAGCGCAAGCCACTCCGCGAGTGCCGCGCGATCAAACGCGAGGCAGGCCGCCAGAGCGACTGCCAGGCCAGCGCGGACCTCCATGAGTCGCCCGAACTGGGTTTCGTTCAATACCGTTTGCACTCGCGCGTTAACTGCTTTCCATCGCGCTGCCACTGCGAGGTTAAGGCGGCCACTCGGCGAATGCTCGGGTGCAGGTCTGCTATGGGTCCACTCGCGGACGTTGTCCTGAGCGCCGCAAGAGGTCGGCTATGGGCCAATTACAGACCTTGGCAGCGAACAGATGCGCGGATAACCTTTAGGTTGCAGTCCTCTGGCAGCCGATCCTTTGAACAACAGGAATTTGTCATGACGAATAGTGGAATTACTCGCCGCCGCATGCTTCGCAGCGCAACAGCCGGCGGTCTTGCGGCAGCAACGACCTCCAGCGTGGCCGGTGTCGCCCGCGCGCAACCGGCGCGAAAGACTTTCGTCCTCGTCAGCGGGGCGTTTTGCGGCGGCTGGATATGGCGCCGTGTCACGGACCGGCTCGAACAAGGCGGTCACAAGGTATTTGCTCCGTCACTCACGGGTTTGGCTGATCGCTCGCATTTGCTGAGCAAGGACGTCAATCTGGACACCCACATCGCCGACGTCGTCAACCTGGTCAAATGGGAAAGTCTCGAGAACGTCTGCCTCGTGGCGTGGTCCCTTGCAGGTTATGTAGGTTCCGGCGCGCTCGAAAGCATCGGCGACCGCGTCTCGTCAGCTGTGTGGCTTGATGCCTTCATTCCAGCCGACGGACAAAGGGCCGCAGACACCGCAGCCGAGCCGGTTCGCAAAGGCATACAAGCGGCCATCGAAAAGGGCGAGGCTGGTGTTCGTGGGTCGGCGAAGTATCCGCCTGCTGTCGTTGCCGAACGCGATCGCGCGTTCGCCGAGTCCAAAGTGACTCCGCAGCCAGTCGGCACCTATCTTCAGCCGATCAAGGTTACCGGGGCACTCCAAAAGGTGGCGAAGAAGACATATATCCGTCTCCCCAAATTTTCACTGCCGCCCCTTGATAAGGCGCTGGCAGACTGCAAGAGCGAGAAGTCCTGGGCCACGTTCGAACTGCCTGATGTCGGGCACATGGCCATGCTCGATGCACCAGATCGTCTGAGCGAGTTGATACTGCAAGCCGCTTGAGATCGACCCATAGTGTAAGGTGCTGACACTGCACCGAAGTGCGTTGCCGCGCATGGGAGGGCGGACGCTGGTCCGCTTTGGGTCTTGGCCGTGTAAAAACGATCTCAAAGGGCGTCGGTCCCGGAAGCGGGGAGCCGCGTGTGTCTCAGGCCCCGATCGCAGCGATCAGCGGCTTGATCCCGACGATGTTCATGACCCGTGTCAGATTATAGGCCAGCACCGAGAGTGCCATTTCGGCGGCTACTTTTGGAAGCGTTTTGGTGAGGAAGTGTGTCGCTCCCATGCGGGCCTTCATCGTGCCGAACGGATGCTCGACTGTCTCTCGACGCTGGCGCATGGCTTGTGGGTTTGCATCGAGACGCTGCTGCACAGCCTCGAGCAGATGCTCATGCTCCCATCGTGGAATCCGCCGCTCTGGCCCTGTCGTGCACTGCGATTTAAGCGAACAATTTTGACAGGCCGTGGTCCAGTAGCGCCGTAGCCGCTTCCCGTCTTCCTCGCTCGTGAAGCGATAAGGCAGTTGCTCTCCAGCTGGGCAGCGATAGGCGTCCTCTTCAGGCAAATAGACAAAATCCTGCTTGCCGAAGCGCCCATCTGACTTGGCACCCGACGTCTGTGGCTTGGGCAGAGTTACCGTGATGCCGGCCTCGTGGCACGCGAGGATCTCCACGCTGCTGAAGTAGCCGCGATCGGCAACGGCCTCGAGCGCATCGGTCTGGAGCACTTCTTTCGCCTGCTTTGCCATATTGGCCAGTTGAGCCCGATCTGAGCCGCTGTTCGTTACCTCATGGGTCACAATCAGATGGTGCTCGGTATCCACGGCGACCTGCACATTGTAGCCGACGACGCCGGAGCCGCGGCCGCTCGTCGCCATCGAGCGGCTATCGGGATCAGTCAAGGAGATTTGCTGGTCAGGCGATGCAAGCATCTGCTTCTCGTAAGCGGCAAGCTTGCCCATTTCCTCCTTCAGCTTCGTCAGCTTTTCGGTAAGCCTCGTCACCTTCGTGGCCAGGGCCTCCGTCGGCTCCTGCCGGTCGGCCGTGTCAAGTTGGCCTAGATACCGCGCGACGCTCTCCTCCAGCTGGGAGCGTCGCCGCTCCACCTTCGCCCGGGTGAAGTTCCTGTCCCGGTTGTTCACCGCTTTGAACTTGCTGCCGTCGATGGCAACGCTCGCCGTCGTCAGGAGACCCATCCCACGGCAGAGTTCAACGAAGCGCGCACACACCCTGCGCAGCGCCAGGCCATTGTCCTTGCGGAAGTCGGCAATCGTCTTGTGATCGGGAGTGAGCCGACCCAGCAGCCACATCAGTTCGACATTGCGTCCGGCTTCTCGTTCGAGCCGCCGACTCGACTGCACCCGGTTCAGATAGCCATAGATGTAGAGCTTCAAGAGAACCGAGGGATGGTACGATGGCCGACCGGTCGCCGCCGGCTCAACCTCGAAGCTCATCTCGGCCAAATCGAGCGCATCGACAAACGCATCGATCACACGGACAGGATTACTCTCGTCAATGAAATCATCGAGGCATTCCGGCAACAGCGTGCATTGCCCACGATCCGCCTCCTCAACGAAGCGCCTCATCGATTCCCCCAAAAAGAATCACCGGAGAATCATAGCAGCGGCACAGCGTTTTCACACAGCCAGGGTCAAAGGCTGCCCTCGGCGTGTCCACGATGGCTTTCCGCTCAGCCCCCGGAAGCGGACCGTGCGAGGCCAAGAGAGGAAGTCAGCTTCAATAACGCGGTGGAACGCATGGTCGCCAGTCTGGAAAACGTAACCGGCTGCTCAATCCCAAGGAACGTGAGATCGTCGCTTTTCATGAGATGGGCCACGCGCTAGTCGCGCTTTCCTTGCCCGGTGTCGATCCCGTGCATAAGGTCTCGATGATACCCCGTGAGGGTCGGTGCACTCGGCTACACCATTCAGCGGCCGATCGAGGACCGATTTTTGATGACCAAGGAGGAGCTGGAAAACAATATGGCCGTTCTGCTCGGCGGCCGTGCAGCTGAGCTCATCGTGTTTGGCCATCTATCGACGGGAGCTGCCGACGATCTGCGCCGGGTGACCGACGTCGCACGGAGCATGGTGACACGCTATGGTATGTCGGAGAAACTCGGCAGCGTTGCCTATGACCGCGAGCCCGGCAATTTCCTCCCAGGCCCTGACCAGCCCTATCCAGTTCGCGAGCGTGGCTACGCGGAGGAGACCGCCTCAGCCATCGACCGCGAGGTAAAGGATACTGTAGATCAGGTCTTTGAGCGCACCCAAGGCATACTGAACACGCGGCGTCCGATCCTGGACCGCGCGGCAAAGAAGCTCCTTGAGAAGGAGACGCTGGAGCAGAGCGATATTGACCTGCTGATCCGGGAGATGCCGAAGGAAGGCCTCCGGGCGGTCTAACGGCGCGCTCATTTTCGCGCCCCAGATAGAGCTGGTCCACCACCGCGTTGAGAACGCCGGAGCAGGTGAAGAACTCCTGATGCTGGTTTTTGGCTCCGCCAAATCGCTGGCAAGATCGACAGGTCTCATCAACGAGTTACTTGAACTCGCCCCGGACAGTTCTAATTCACTGTATAGCCGAACCGAGGTTCGGCGAAGTGGACCATGACAAGGAGACAAGTGCGCAGAGCGCGTAGTAACTTGAGGGAAACGACATGAGAAAGCTTGCTCTTGCAGTCGTCGCGGCGGCAACGCTCCTCATCGGATCAGTTGCGCCGGCTTCGGCCCATTGGCGTCATCATGGCTGGGGCGGTCCGGGTATCGGTCCCGGGCTTGCTCTCGGATTGTTCGCTGGAACACTAGCGGCCGCCACCGCACCACCGGTCTATTATGGACCGGTCTATGGCCCGCCCTACTACTATGGCCGTCCGTACCGGGTAGTCCGCTATTATCCTCCGGTTTATCCGTACTGGTACTGGTGATGAAAAGAAGGCCCGGTTCCCGCCGGGCGTTCGTTCAGGGCGCGCGACTTGCTCGCTCGCGCTGTCATCAGTTGTGGGACGGAGAAAATGGAGGTCGAGAGAATCAGAATAGCAGAACATCATGGAGTGATGAGCCGGCGAAAGTCTCGGAGTGGTTGCCGTATTTCGCGGAATCGGTGGGGCTGGGCCGCCGCTCCGGCTTCCATCGTGGCTCGGTCTCTTCGTTGCCAGCAAAGCAGCGGTGCAATGGATGAATGAGGGGCGTGGCGCTTCGAACGCCAACGCAAAACGGGAGCTGGACTTGAAGCTCATTTATCCGACCTGGCGCGAGGGCTTCCGTGCCGGATTGGCATCTCCATCGAGGTGAGTGCCGCCTGCCGCAAAGCGTCGCGCTGGAGAGCAGGGCAGGCAGGGCACACGAGTGGTGAAGCACCCTCGCAGGTTCGGCTGCGCTATCGACCGATCGCTAGGCTCCATTTGACGGCTTCTTGATCCCAGGTGTTTGCGCGATCTGTGCCGAGACAAAGTCGGCCAACAAGCGCACTCGGGCGATGCCCAACCGTTCCGGTACGATCAGCATGTTCAGCGGAACGGACGGTGGCGAAAATTCGGGAAGCACCACTTCGAGCTTGTTAGCGGCGAGGAGATCCTGGACGAGCCAGAGATGTGCAGGCGCTATTCCGCGTCCGGCTACGAGGGCCTCTCTTGCTGCAAGTCCATGATCAACGCGCAAGCGACCGCCGAATGGCACCACATGGCGCCCGCCGCGCTGACCATGCAGTACGAGTAGATCGCTGCCGGCGATATTGGACATCCTGACGCCTTCGTGATCTGCCAAGTCCTGCGGGCGCACCGGCTTGCCGCGTTCGGCTAGATAGCTGGGTGCGGCAACGAGCATTCGCCTTGATTGGCCCAGCGCCTTGAGCTTCATCGAGCTATCACCAAGTGGCCCAAGCCGGAGGGCAATATCGACGCCTTCCTGCACGAGGTCGATGCGCTCGTCCGTGAGGCTGAGATCAACCAGGATGTCCGGGTGGCGGTCCTGAAAGGCGAAGATGAAACGACTGACGTGCAGTACTCCGAAGGCCGCGGTGCACGAGATGCGTACCGTACCCGCTGCCGCGCCGCGTGTGCTGCGCGCTTCCTCGCCGGCCAAATCAACCTGGCGGAGGATCTGGACGCAGTGGCGATAGTAGCGCGCGCCCTCTTCAGTCATTGACACCCTGCGCGTGGTTCTGCTGAGGAGCGGCACTCCGACCGCGTCCTCCAGCTCTCGCAAATGGCGCGTCACCGTTGACTGGCCGACTTCCAGCTCGCGCGCGACCGCGGACAGATTGCCCCGCTCGGCGACCCGGACGAAGCTACGCATGCGCTCAAGCGTGACTTCTGATTTATCCATTTTTTGGCATAATCATATCCATTATTTACATCTACTAGATTGCGGCTTTGCGTGCCACCTGATCAACGTCACTCATCAGGAGGTGCTGTCGTGAAAGTATTGATTGTCTTCGCCCATCCGGAGCCGCGCTCGTTGAACGGCGCGCTGCTAGACGTCGCTGTCAGGGAACTCAAGCGGCTCGGGCACGACGTGCAGGTGTCGGATCTCTATGCCCAGGGCTGGAAGTCGGAGGTCGGCAGAGGGGACTTTCCGTCGCTCGGGCAAGGTGAACGGCTCAAGCCGGCCGCGGCCTCCAAGCAGGCTTTCGAGGCGAGCACGTTGACCAGCGACGTGAAAGCCGAGATCGAAAAGCTGTTATGGGCGGATGTCCTGATTCTGCAGTTTCCGCTGTGGTGGTTTTCGACGCCGGCGATCCTCAAGGGCTGGGTCGACCGGGTGTTCGCCTCCGGGTTCGCGTATGGGGTCGGCGAACACAGCGACAAGCGGTGGGGCGATCGCTATGGCGACGGGACTTTGAAGGGCAAGCGCGCGATGCTGGTCGTGACTGCCGGTGGATGGGAGGAGCACTATTCCGATCGCGGCGTCAACGGGCCGATCGACGACCTGCTGTTCCCCATCAATCACGGCATTCTCTACTATCCCGGCTATGAAGTCCTTCCGCCCTTCGTGGTCTATCGCGTGGACCGGCTGGACGACGCCGGTTTTGCACCTATTGCCGAAGAATTGCGTGAGCGGATGCGCGCGCTCGCGACCACCGCGCCCATTCCGTACCGGCGACAGAATGGTGGCGATTACCTGATCCCGAGCATGCAACTCCGCGCCGGGCTGGAGGCTCCCGGCACAAGCGGATTCGCACTTCACCTCGATCGCGGAGGTCATGGCGAGCAGGAGAGTAGGCCCCAAGCGTCGGGCCCGTCCCTCGCCTCATCGGGCCGCGGCAGCTTGGCTTCCGACGAATTGGCTAGCTGATACGGGGAACAACCCATTGGGTTCGCAGTTCTTTTGGCGCCGCCGGCCTGAGTGCCGTTGGGCGCCTCAGGGCCCAGCTAAGCCAGGCGATACGGCGGCTCGTACCATTTTGCTCCATGGAGGATTTGGATATGAAAGCTACCTGTATCGTCGCTTGGCAGTCGATCAGCCCCACTCACCTCGGTGGGTCCCCGCGGCTGCGTCTTCCCTCTGGCCGCTCGTTAGAGCTCAAGAGCGGCGATGGCTTCTGAAGGAGGGCAGGTCATGTCAATCAAGTCAGCCCTTCCTGCCATCCATTCGGAAGCCGGGTTGTCCCGGTATCTGCAGGAGATCCGTAGCTTCCCGCTGCTCGATGCATCCGAAGAAGTGATGTATGCAAGGCGTCTTCGGGATTCCGGGGATCGCGAAGCTGCCTACCGTCTGGTGACGAGCCATCTACGATTGGCCGCCAAGATCGCGCTGAAATATCGGCGCTATGGATTGCCCATCGCCGACCTCATCTCGGAAGCCAACGTCGGATTGATGCTGGCCGTCAAGCGGTTCGACCCTGAGAAGGGATTTCGCCTGGCGACCTATGCCGCCTGGTGGATCAAGGCGTCCGTGCAGGAGTTCGTCCTGAGATCGTGGTCACTCGTCAAGCTCGGCACAACTGCAGCGCAAAAAAAGCTGTTCTTCAACCTTCGAAAGTTGAAGAGACGCCTTGGTGCGCCGGACGATGGCGAGCTTTCGCCGGAGCAGGTGAAGCAGATCTCTGAACATCTTCAGGTTAGGGAAACCGACGTCGTCGAGATGAACGGCCGGATCCGTGGCGACATGACGCTGAGCGTTCAGCTCAGTGACGAAGAAGGCGAGCAATGGCAAGACAGGCTCGCCGATTCATCTCCTGATCCCGAAACCCAGCTTGTGGAGACCGGAGACCGTGAACGGCAGAAGGCCGCACTCTCGGAGGCGCTGAGTGCGCTCTCTCCGCGAGAACGCACCATCGTCGAAGCCCGTTACATGGCAGAAGAGCAAAGCACGCTTGACGATCTGGCTAATTCCTTCGGGATTTCTCGCGAGCGTATCCGCCAGATCGAGCAGCGTGCGTTGAAGCGCATCAAGAGGATGATGTGCGCACACCTTCCGGATCTTGAGGCTGCTTCAGCAGGCGCATCTAGAAGCTGAACACAGAAACTGCTGGCCGGCTGCTGATCGATGGATCAGCAGCCGGTGCAGATATCAGGCACGATGGCTTCCGCTGAGAAATCACTGTCTTTGCGGCCATCGGACCTTGTTCTTGCGGGCTTGCCGCGCGGCTGGTCGCTTTGATTGCTGACAAACTGCTTAACGGCGGCGTCGGAGCTTCGCACTGGTCGCGACGAATCCGCTTCTTTCGCCTGCAGCGAAACCACCATCCCGAGTAGAGCAGCAAGTACCAATAAAGTCCGCATCTCTGGTTATCCTCCTTTCGAAGATGCTCCAATTTGCTGCGCAGAGTTTGCTCTGCCGCCGAGAAAACATCTCGGTTTGATGATCTCAGTTTTCAACGTGCGGCGAACGATTCTGGACGCTGGGAAAGCTCTGCGGGTGCGAGCTGCGAGCGATAGCGACAGCCGGCGGCCTTCGTCGCAAAAATTTTCTTCCTCCCTCTTGAAAGTAGATCCCTCGCTCCTAGGTGCTTTTTCGCCCGGGGGCCGGTTACGGACCCGGATTTTGGACATCGCTGAACCTACCCAAGGAGGATGTGCATGCATTTCCGTCCCTTGCACGATCGCGTGCTCGTGCGACGTCTCGACGCCGAAGAGAAAACCGCGGGCGGCATCATCATTCCAGACACAGCAAAGGAGAAGCCACAGCAGGGCGAGATTATCGCCACTGGCCCCGGCGCCCGCAACGAACAGGGCCAGCTCGTTCAACTCGACGTCAAGCCCGGTGACCATGTTCTGTTCGGAAAGTGGTCTGGTACAGAGGTCAAGATCGACGGCGAGGAATTTCTGATCATGAAGGAAAGCGACCTTCTGAGTGTCATCGACAAGGCAGGCACCGTCAAGAAGGCAGCGTAGCGCGCTGACAGTCATAAGAGGAAAGGAGAGATCAAAATGGCTGCCAAGGATGTGAAGTTCGCAACCGAGGCCCGAGAGCGTATGCTGCGGGGCGTCGACATACTGGCAAACGCGGTGAAGGTCACACTCGGTCCGAAGGGGCGCAACGTCGTGATCGAGAAATCGTTCGGTGCGCCGCGCATCACCAAAGATGGCGTAACCGTCGCCAAGGAGATCGAACTGGAGGACAAGTTCGAGAACATGGGCGCGCAGATGGTGCGCGAGGTCGCCTCGAAGACGAGCGATGCCGCCGGTGACGGCACCACAACGGCCACCGTGCTTGCCCAGGCCATCTTCAAGGAAGGCAGCAAGTCCGTCGCCGCCGGCATGAATCCGATGGACCTGAAGCGGGGCATCGATCTGGCGGTCGACGCCGTCGTTGCCAACCTGAAATCACACGCCAAGAAAATCACCTCGAACGACGAAATCGCCCAGGTAGGCACAATCTCGGCCAATGGTGATAGCGAGATCGGCCGCTTCCTGGCCGACGCCATGAACAAGGTCGGTAATGAGGGCGTGATTACCGTCGAGGAGGCCAAAAGTCTGCACACCGAGCTCGAAGTGGTCGAGGGTATGCAGTTTGACCGCGGCTACATCTCGCCATACTTCGTCACGAACCCCGAGAAGATGCGCGTCGAACTCGAGGATCCCTACGTTCTGATTCACGAGAAGAAGCTGTCCGGCTTGCAGACCATGCTGCCGCTGTTGGAGCAGGTCGTTCAGTCCGGTAAGCCGCTCCTGATCATCGCAGAGGACATCGAAGGTGAAGCGCTCGCGACATTGGTCGTCAACAGACTGCGCGGCGGATTGAAGGTCGCGGCCGTCAAGGCGCCTGGCTTCGGCGATCGTCGCAAGGCCATGCTGGAGGACATCGCGATCTTGACCGGCGGCAATGTCATCAGCGAGGACCTCGGCATCAAGCTGGAAAAGGTCACAGTGAAGATGCTCGGGCGCGCCAAGAAGGTGGTCATTGACAAGGACAATACCACCATCGTCGGCGGCACGGGCGCCAAGAAGGATATCGAGGCGCGCGCCCAGCAAATCAGGCTTCAGATCGAGGAAACGACCTCCGACTATGATCGCGAAAAGCTGCAGGAGCGCCTCGCCAAGCTCGCCGGAGGCGTCGCGGTGATCCGTGTCGGTGGCGCGACGGAGGTCGAAGTCAAGGAACGCAAAGACCGTGTCGATGATGCGATGCATGCTACGCGCGCGGCGGTGGAGGAAGGCATTCTCCCTGGCGGCGGGGTAGCCCTTCTGCGTGCCCTCAAAGCGCTTGACGGCATCAAGACCGCCGACGCGGACCAGAAGGCCGGCATTGACATTGTTCGCCGCGCCATCCAGGTGCCGGCTCGGCAGATCGTGCAGAACGCCGGCGAGGATGGCTCACTGATTGTCGGCAAGCTTCTGGAGCACCAGAGTTACAATTGGGGCTTCAACGCGGCGACTGGCGAGTACGAAGACTTGGTGAAAGCCGGTGTGATCGATCCCGCCAAGGTCGTCCGCACCGCCTTACAGGACGCCGCGTCGGTCGCATCGCTGCTGATCACGACCGAGGCACTCGTGGCCGAGAAGCCGAAGAAGGCTGAACCAACTCCGGCCGCTCCCGCCATGGACTTCTGAACGAGAGAGCCCGGCCGATCAAGGCCGGGCTCCACCGCTGAGAGGAGAGAAGATCGCTTCCAAAGATGGAGTGTCCCATGAACAAGTCTAATCGTCGTCGGCTCAGGATGAGGCAGGACGCGATCCACTGGTTCATGTTCTACCTGAGTTTTGTCACCATTGCCTGGATCTGTTTTCGAACGATTGGAGGAGTATAGATGCTGAGCCATCACCATACGTTCTCCGCCCGGACGGAGACCAACCGCAATCTGCGGCGACGCCTGCTCGCTCTAGTAATGGGCAGCGCAATGTCCCTGACCGCCTTCGGTGCTTACGGCCTAGAAAGCCCGCGGGGAGCCGAGGCCACACAGCGTGTGTTCACTGGACTGCCACTGCTGCCAATCCCGTATCTCGATACGATGCCGTGGTTGAAGTGGCAGCCTGCGGCGGCAACGATGAAGATCGACATCTTGCTGCCGCCGACATCCGCGCCGACGGGTATTTGGCCGCAGCCGACGCCCCATCCCGCCGGACTGGCGGCAGCAAGCTGAATGTCGGTGAGCGGCCTGCAAAGGCCGCTCGCTACCTTATGCAAGGTCGTCAAGAGCGAGCGACAATCATGTTTGAAGCGAATTCGGCGAGGCATTCCGTGCGCGGGAGCTCCGATGCAGCCTCAAGCACAGCAGTCGAGCTTGGCGTCCGCGACTTCCTCATCCGAGGCTGTCAAAAGGTGATCGGTCACTACGAGCGCCTGCTCTCAACTGCGAGGAGCGAGCAAGAGCAGCAGCTCTATCAAGCCCGGATTGAGCGAGAGCAGCGAGTGATGGATGTCCTACGCGAGGGCGCTCACCCGGATCGCTTGGCCGCGTAGTCGCTGAGCTGCCGGGCGAGGCATCAGAAAAAAACGCACAGCCTCTTGAACTCATGAGTGTCAGTTCTAATTCGTTTCTCGACCGCCAGTGCGGTGTGTCGAGCGCCAGGCGGGGCTCGGCACGAGGCGCTGGACTGGGGTGTTCGACGATAATCGAAACTCCGATCCTGCCTTGCGTCGTATCCATATTGCTCTTTGGAGGACTTGGCTATGAGGACACTTGATTTCGCACCACTTTGGCGCACCACGGTCGGCTTCGATCATCTGGCTGACCTCGTCGACGGCATGTCGCGCCAGCCGACTGAGGACAACTACCCGCCGTACAATATCGAGCGGTCCGGCGAGGACCACTATCGAATCACGCTGGCGGTGGCAGGCCTCGGTGCCAACGATATCTCCGTGACGGCCGAGCAGAATGCTCTCACGATCGAAGGAAGGAAATCCGATGGTGTTGCGCGCGAGTATCTGTATCAAGGTATTTCGGCGCGACCGTTCCGGAGAGTCTTCAGTCTGGCCGACTACGTTCAGGTGAAGCAGGCATCCTTCCAGGACGGCCTCTTGGTCATTGATCTCGTTCGAGAGATTCCGGAAGCGATGAAGCCGCGCAAGATCCAGATCGGAAGTGGAGCAGCTGCTTCGTCGCAGATTGAGCAGAAGAAGGCCGCTTAGTAGCCTCGATCCATGGACGGGCGATTCGCAACGGAAGTTGCTCTCTGTCCTATCTCATCTCAACATGGGTGGCGACGTCGACTACGCCGCCACCTAAATCTCGAGCACCATCCCTTAGAAAGGAGTGTGTAGGGAGGCGAGCCATGACTAACGTAAAAATCGACGGCGGTGGTCTTCACCCATTCCTCCATCCCGCCGCTCACTACGTTTCTCCGGCGGAAGTCCTGAATGACAAGGAGCTCTCGACGCCTGAGAAGCGGATCATCCTGTCCTCGTGGGCGTCGGACATGTACGCCGTGGAATCCTATCCCGACCTGCGGGAGGTCCCCGGGACTGGGCACGCTGTGAAGTTGGCGGACATACTGGCAGCGTTGCGGCAACTCGACGGAGACGGCGATGATGATCCACCCCCTGGCGGTGGCGTCCCCATGCGGCTGCGGCGGCCGTGGGCCGCCGCCGCACAGCGGAGGGCGCTGTGATGGTCACGGAAGCCGTTCTAGCCATCGTGCTGCTTGGCCATGTCGCAGCAGTCTGGGCAATTCCGCTCCTAGCATTGGAAGGAATGGTTCTGCCTGTGATTGACGGTCCGACAAGCATGCAAGGGTGATCGGAATGTTGGATCAGCGAACAATATTGGCATGGCTTCTGGTTGTGGCGCTATTCGCGGCTTCACCGGCTACAGCCCAAGTGCCGGACCTGAAGACGGGTGGTTCTGTGCCAACATTGGCGCCCGTGGTTCGACAGGTGACGCCGGCGGTCGTGAATATTTCCGTGCACGGCCGTGTTCGCGAGGACAATCCACTTTACCGCGATCCGTTCTTTCGTGAGTTCTTCGACATTCCCAAGCAGGTCGAGAAGGAAATCAATTCGACGGGTTCGGGCGTCATCGTCGATGCCAAGCGCGGCTATTTGTTGACCAATAATCACGTTGTCGAAGGCGCTTCAGTCGTTCAGATAACGACCAAGGATGGCCGGCAGCTATCTGCGAAGGTAATCGGGCGCGATGCGCCGACTGACGTCGCAGTGCTGCAGATCCCAAACCCTGCCGACCTTCAGGGGCTTCCTTTCGCCGACAGTGATGCGCTTGAAGTCGGGGATTTCGTGCTTGCGATCGGAAATCCCTTCGGACTCGGCCAGACCGTTACGTCCGGGCTCGTCAGTGCGCTGGGTCGGACTGGCTTGAGCAAGGAAGGCTACGAGGACTTCATCCAGACCGACGCTGCGATCAATCCGGGAAATTCCGGCGGCGCATTGGTGAATCTTCGTGGCGAGTTGGAGGGCATTAACTCTGCGATCATTTCGCCCGGCGGAGGGAATGTCGGGATCGGCTTTGCAATTCCCGCGAATATGGCCCGGCTCGTTATGGAGCAGATCGTAGATAGAGGATACGTTGAGCGTGGCCGCATTGGCGTTTTACTGCGCGAGCTCCAACCGTCGACGAATTCTCGCCGCAACGAAGGGGCAGTGATCGCGGAGGTCGCGCCAGACTCTCCGGCTGAAAAGGCGGGCTTGCGCAAGGACGATATCGTGGTCATGGCAGATGACCGTCCGATCCGCACCGCGTCGCAACTTCGGAACAAAATTGGCC
The DNA here is from genome assembly GCF_029714425.1 of Bradyrhizobium sp. CB2312. Classification (NCBI taxonomy): domain Bacteria; kingdom Pseudomonadati; phylum Pseudomonadota; class Alphaproteobacteria; order Hyphomicrobiales; family Nitrobacteraceae; genus Bradyrhizobium; species Bradyrhizobium sp. CB2312. Next base: position 2,851,799 of record NZ_CP121668.1, read on the forward strand.
TAGCACGCATCGGTCAGGATGTGAAGCTTACCATCGTGCGGGGCGGCCAAACCAGTTCCGCAGTTGTGAAAGTAGCTCCGCCCGTCCAGGCAAGCAGCACATCCACTCGTCTGTTGCGCTGATGCAAACGGGTTCAAGACAACGGCTTCGCACCGACGGGTATCTGCCGGTCATGCAAGACCATTTGCTATTAAGACTATTCTTCTGCCCCTAGGGAAGCCATCTAACTTGCTCAATCTTGTAACTCTTCTCGCCTCCTGGAGTCTCGACGGCTACGACTGCGCCTTGGGACTTGCTTATCAACGCCCGTGCGAGAGGTGAGCTGACTGAAATTTTGCCTCTGGCCGCATCGGACTCCGGCTCGCCGACGATATGGCAAATTCGCTCCTCGCCCGTATCCTGATCCGTCAGCGTGACCGTCGCGCCGAATTTGACGATTTCGCCGGAGAGCTTCGAGACATCGATGACCTCTGCGCGTGCAAGTTTGGTTTCCAACTCGGCTATGCGAGCCTCGTTGAGGCCTTGCTCGGTCAGCGCGGCCTGATACTCCGAATTCTCAACAAGATTAGGTTCGTCCGCGATCGCGTGCTGAATACGCTCGGCAAGATGGGGCCGCGTAATTCGTATGCGGGTGGCTAATTCGTTCTGAAGAGCCGCATAACCGGACGCGGTCATAGGGAGAGTTGGCATCGTATTCGCTACCGGGTTTCCTAAGAGCGCTGCCGAGAGCCGAGAACGGCCGCGCTGTTATCCGCCGGCCGACGCGAACTCGGTGCTATTCGGTTGGCAACTATGCTGAACATCGCCTGTTCCAAGGAGCGCCTGTGCCAAGGCGATCGTCCCTGCGCTGGACGGATTGCTCCATTGCGATCCCTCTTAGCGTCGGAGGAACTGACCTTCCGGTCGTGAGTTTTGCGCGTGTCCAGAGCGGACTCTGGCACGCTCCCGGCCGAGCGCCTCGGAGTGTCGCCTTCGCTGCATTGCGACAATGAAGATAAGGTGTCGATCAATGTACCAGCATCCCGAACTCACACCTTTGATGACAAGCGTGGCAATGCTCCTGACGCGAAAGCAGCACCTGATCAGCCGCCTAGAAGAAGAGCCAGGTCCAAGGGAGCGCGAGGAGATCGAACGTCTTCTCGAAAAAATAGATGCCGAACTGGACGCGGTTGATAGCCCCGATAAGCTTTGAGAACCGCGGAAGGGAGGAGCGATCTATGCCGATCAAGCCGGATTCCGACTTGGGCGGTGCCACTCAAGATGAGACGGCATATCTCGAATCGCTGATCCGCCAGGATTTCGAGCAATGCCATCCCGGCGAGACTCTTGACGATTTCAAACGGCGAGCCTCCTTTTCCAGGGAGGACAGAGGATTGTTGCGAGATTGGATGGCGATTGCGGCGAGCCGTGCAGCGGCTGAGCGGGCCAAGAGGAGCGACTTCAACTCGGCGGCGTAGTCCCGAGCGCGTCTTCTCGGAGATGAGGGATTGATTTCGATCGCCAGCGTTCTTGGCCAAGACTTGCCCTAATAACAATAAAATGAGGATGGTCCTACCGGCTCACCATGCCAGGCAGTTGGCTCTTGATCCCCCTCATGATGAAATTCACGGCGATTGCCGCGATGATGAGAGCCATTACACGGGTCATAATGTTGATGCCGGTTCGGCCCAAGAAGCGTTCGATCGCAGCAGCCATCCACAAAGTCAAACCGATCAGTGAGGTCGCGAGGACGGCTGCGGCGGCCAAGAAGGCCTTGCCAAGCCATCCTGGGTTATCGTTCGAGAGGGTGATCATGATGCTCAACTCGGCCGGCCCCACCAGCAAGGGAAACGCAAATGGCGTGATGGCCAGGCCATGTATGTCGACCTCGCTATAGTTTGCCTCGTCGGCGCGAGGAATGAACTTTCCATACTGTGCCTGAAACATTTCGAATGCGATCACCAGAACGAGCAGCCCACCGGCGATCCGGAAGTCATCGAGCCCCACATTGAAGAAGGCCAAGATCTCCTTCTCGAACATCGCAGACCCAATGAAGAAAACGGCTACTGCCGCGCAGGCCAAAACGATGATCCGGTGGGTCTTCACCACGCCGGCGCGCCCAGTCATTGGCAGGAAAACCGGGATGGCTCCGACCGGGTTCGTCAGGGCATAAAGAAGCATGATGGTGCCGACAAACTGATTCCAAGCCACAGTCTTCCGAGTCCCTTTGCTCTGGCCTGCCGAGCAGCTGTCGTGCTCAGAGATTTCGTGGGAGCCGGGTAACTCCAACCTCTTATTCGGGTTCCGGCCCGCGGCAGTTTCAGTGGCTTGACAGAACGCCGGAAATTCGTACGAAAATTCCCTCCAGGAAGATGTTTGCAGCCATGGTGCCTGCTCAAGGGCTTTGGCCCTGTCTTCGCGCAAACCACGCCAATCACATCCAGCCATGCCAGCCGGGCAGAACGACGCCTGCTGGCCGGCGCGCGCTTGGACATCCGGAAGACAAATGAACATTCCTGAAGGCAGCACCAAAACGCAGGCAATCTCTACGGGCATCGCCGGCTTCGATGGCATTCTCGATGGCGGATACGCATCGCACCGCGTGCACTTGATCGAGGGCCAGCCGGGAACCGGCAAGACCACCCTGGCCCTGCAGTTTCTTCTCGACGGCGTCTCCAGGGGGGAGCGCTGTCTGTACATCACGCTCTCCGAAAGCAAGGACGAACTGCGGCAAGTAGCCGAAACCCACGGCTGGGATCTCGATGGGATCGAGATTTTTGAGCTCGTCCCGGCGGAACTCAGCCTCGACCCCAAGCAGCAACAGACCGTCGTCTATGCCTCTGACCTTGAGCTTGGCGAAACGACGAAAATGACCTTCGACGAGGTGAGGCGGGTTGCACCTAAGCGGGTCGTTTTCGATAGCCTCTCCGAAATTAGGCTCCTGGCGCAAAATCCGCTGCGATACCGCCGGCAGGTCATTGCTCTGAAGCATTTCCTGGCCCAGGAGGGCTGCACCGGGTTGTTTCTGGACGACCTTACCGATCAGGCCGACGATCTCAATCTGCACAGTCTCGTCCATGGCGTCGTCAGGCTTGAGCATAATGCGCTGCAATATGGTGCGGAGCGCCGCAGGCTGCGCATCTTCAAGATGAGGGGGCGCAGCTTCCGTGGTGGCTTCCATGATTTCGTTATCCGCAAGGGCGGAATAGTTCTGTTTCCCCGGCTGGTTGCGTCCGAGCACCTCGATGGCAAGCCGCCGGCAGAACCGCTCCTGAGTGGTATCAACGAGCTGGATCAATTGCTGGGAAGTGGTCTCGACCGGGGCACGAGTACCCTGCTCATGGGGCCGTCTGGCTCCGGCAAATCATCCATCGCCATGCAGTTCGTGATGGCGGCGCTCGCTCGTGGTGAGCGCGCCCTCTTTGTGACCTTTGATGAGACCAAAGCAATCCTGATGAAACGTGCAGCGGGCATGGGCTGGTACTTGGATCAGCCGATCGCATCGGGGCAGTTGGTGCTTGAGCAAGTCGATCCCGCAGAGCTTTCCCCCGGAGAACTCACAGGGATGGTTCGCCGGCGGGTCGAGACGGACAATGTCCGGGTAGTGGTACTGGACAGCTTAAGCGGATATCAGAACGCCATGCCTGCCGAGCAGTTCATGCTGCTCCTCATGCACGAAATGCTGACCTATCTGAACCACCGCGGTGTCGTGACGATCCTGACCCTTGCGCAGCACGGCCTTGTCGGGTCGATGCAATCAAGCGTCGACCTCACCTATCTGAGCGACGCGGTCTTGCTGTTGCGCTTCTTCGAAGCTGCTGGAAAAATTCGTCGCGCGATCTCGGTCCTAAAGAAACGCACCGGACGCCACGAAGACGAAATTAGAGAGTACCGGCTAGATAATCGCGGAATTCGCGTCGGGCCGCCGCTGGCGGAATTCCAGGGCGTGTTATCAGGCTCGCCGATCTATACCGGCCAGCACGGCGCGCTACTTACGGCAGCTACCAATGGACGGTCGTGAGAAGAGCCAAAGCGGCCCGGTACTTGTCCTAGCGCCGTTTGGCCGTGACGCCAGGGTGGTTTGTTCGGCTCTGCGCGACGTCGGCATTCAGGCGTTAGAGCAGTCGAGTCTTTCCGAACTGGTGTCCAGCTTGAGTGATGCTGCCGCCGCCGTCATTGCAGAGGAAGCGCTCGTTCACGAGTATCGTGGCGCCTTGGCTGATTGGATCGCCAATCAGCCGCCATGGTCGGATTTTCCTTTCGTGCTGCTAACGCTGAGAACCGGCAACAATGGCCCGGCTCTTACCGAACTCATCGATCTGCTTGGACACGTCACGGTCCTCGAGCGACCATTGGCCGCCACCTCTCTCAAGAGTGCGGTGCTCGCAGCAGTGCGCGGTCGCAGGCGGCAGCGACAGGCTGAACAGTATCTGAGGCAATTGAAGCAGCTGGCCGACACGCTCGAGCGGCGCGTGGAAGAGCGAACCGAGCAGCTCTCGGAAGCGAACAAGCGGCTGCGAGACGAGATGGTGGAACGAGAGCGCACCGAAGTCGCGCTGCGTCAGGCACAGAAAATGGAGGCTGTCGGACAGCTGACAGGTGGAATTGCGCACGACTTCAACAATCTCTTGATGGCAATCATCGGCAATCTTGAGCTGATTGCCCGGCGGGTGGAGGACGAACGCGTTCAGCGATATGTCCGGAATGCCATGCATGGAGCGCAGCGCGGGGCCAAGCTCGTCGGGCAGCTGCTGACATTCTCCCGCAAGCAGCGGCTCGCGCCGGAGCCCGTGGACGTCAATCAGCTCGTGGGCACCGTTGCAGAAATGTTGTCCAGAACCTTGGGCGCCTCTATTCGAGTTGACGTCGTCACGCACAAGGACCTTTGGCCTGCACTGGTCGACGCGACCCAACTGGAATTGATGTTGCTCAACCTCGCGATCAACGCGCGAGACGCGATGCCCGAGGGTGGCCTTCTTACGATAGAGACAAACGTTCTCCACGGCGTCCCGGAGGATCTGCAAACCGAGCTCAAGCCAGGTGAGTATGTCTCGATCGCAGTGAAAGACACCGGCACTGGAATGCCTCCGGAAGTCCTAGCCCGAGCCTTCGATCCATTCTTCACGACCAAGGAGCCCGGTAAGGGAACGGGTCTCGGATTGTCGCAGGTCTACGGATTTGCCCGCCAGTCCGGCGGGACAGCGAAAATTGAGAGTCAGGTTGGGCGGGGAACGGTTGTGCGAATACTCTTGCCCCGATCGACCGATGTAGTTGTACGAGGCGAAGATCGCCAATTGAGTCCTCCAAGTGTGGGAGCAAGGGAGCACATCCTTGTTGTGGACGACGATGCCAGCGTGCTCGAAACGACACGGAGCATGCTTGACGATCTCGGGTACCAGGCGATCGCGGCTGACAATCTGGATGCTGCGTTAGCAACCCTTTCTCATCAAGCCATCGATTTGGCGATTATCGACCTCGCGATGCCTGGCGTCTCGGGGCTGGACGTCGGGCTTGAACTTCAACGGCAGCAGCCCGGCCTGCCGGTCGTGTACTGTAGCGGCTATCCAGATCTCATCGAAGAAACCGGCAAACGTATGAACGGCAGTGTGCTCCTCAGCAAGCCGTTTTCCTCGCGGGAACTCTCAGCCAAGATCGAAGCGATGCTACACACAAAAGCCAGCTACTAGTCTGCTTGAGCCAGACGCACGCGAACGCAACCGAAATTGGAGTGGACTCAATCGATACCGGTCCGCACCATCGCGCGAGCCAGCTCGAGTTCGCTGATGGCTTGGCGCAGCGATCGACGGGCAGCGTTCTTGTCTCCGTTCGCACAGGCCGCTTTCAGGTCCTTGATGTGCTGAGCCGCGATCTCCGCGTGCGCAGCGACATCTGCCGCGCCTGCAAAACTGGATTTCCGCTTTGTGTCCATGGTCGGGCACATCCCCCGGGACGGTTGCTCTAGTAGAAGCACGACGGGAGCGGAGGCCGCTCCCGTCGATTCTGTCATTTCGAGTTGATCGCGATACGCTTCACCTTGGATTCTGCTTGCGGCAGCTTTGGCATGGTGACAGTCAGCACTCCGTTCTTGAACGCAGCAGAGATCTTGTCCTGGTCCACGTCTTCGATCGGGATGCGCCGTTCAAATCTGCCGTAGTACCGCTCGCTGAACCGGCGATCCTTGTCTTCCGTCTCAGTCTTCTTCTCTCCCTTGATCGAGAGAACGCCATTGGCGAGTTCGATCTGGACGTCTTTCTCGTCGAGACCTGGCAACTCTGCCGTGACTTTCACGTCCTTCTCGCTCTCGTTGACCTCGATGCTCGGCCAATTCATCGACTGCTCGAGAAAGCTGCCGCCAAATGGCGCGACATCGAAGCCGCGGAAGACATCATCGAATAGCCGGTTCATCTCCCGGTGCAGGGTTAGAACCGGGTTGTAGTTTTCGGAGCGACGGGTGGTCACATCACGACCGCGGCCCCAAGGGATCAGATCAGTGATAGCCATAGTGCTTCTCCTTTTCTTTTGTTCCAAAGCTTCGCGACGCGGCGAAGCTACGCCGCAGAATTCAATTGTGAGCAGGTGGTGTTATGCCGCCTGCTTGTTCTCACCTTGCTGGTGATCATCACCTGTGCTGATCGCAATCTGGCGCGGCTTCATCGCCTCGGGAACCTCCCGAACCAGATCGATCTTGAGCATGCCATTCTCGAACGAGGCGCCCTTCACTTGCACGTACTCGGCCAGATTGAAGGTCCGTCGGAACGGGCGCGAAGAGATGCGTTGATAGAGATATTGATGGCTGCCCTTTTCGGCCTTGCGACCCTCGACAGTCAGCGTGTTCTGCTCGGCCGTGATGGAGACCTCGTCAGGCCTGAAGCCGGCAAGAGCCAGCGAGATTTGGTAGTGGTCCTCACCGAAACGTTCGATGTCGTAGGGCGGGTAATTGTCCCCGCTGGTCCATCGCCCGGAGTCGTCCTCGAGAAGGTCGAACAGACGATCGAACCCGATCGTCGATCGCCACAAGGGGGCAAGATCAAGCGTGGTCATAGCCATATCCTCCTTTGAGCAACATGGATAAGAGCACCCCGGACACCTGCCGGATGCCCGCTGACCGGGCCCTGTACCGGGCGCCCGATCGTGCCGTGCAATTGCTGCGCGGCTATCCATGAAATTAGAAGCGTGTCGTGTCGTTTCAAGGCCTTCCAGGCACCTGCGAGAAATTGCGGTGTCGCCCCCATGTCTTTGTTGGGCCCGGCTCAGGCGAATCTGGAAGGGGTTCCTATCGTCCTGCTGCGCCTCGGCCGGTCCCTCGAAGCTTACCTGAAGTGAGAGTGACCATGGCCCAAGCAGCCCCTGACTCGACGAAGTTCCTCAAGGCATCGGAGATCGCGTGGCCTTCGGCGGCGATGCGACGCTCGAGTTCGCGCGCAATATCCTCTGGCCTCTCGCGACCACCCCTCGATCGGATGAACGCGACGACGCGAAGGACTTGATCGTATTGGTCGGCGAGCAGGCCGCCGATCAGCGTGGAGTAGGTGACAACTTCGCCAGTCTCGCGAAACGCTGCGCCGTCCCGGAACTCCTCCAGGACCAAGTAGAAATCCTTATCGAGCCGGTCGTTCGGAATGATCGAAGGGAAGGCCATACGCAAGAACTCCAGTGGCCGGAGTCCAACATAGGGTGGGCGCGGCGAGAAGGCGAACTCGGACCTCGCATGCGCTAAGGGAAGGCGGAGAGAGGGCCCCGGCCTGCCGAGGCTTGGGGGGTATGGCCGGGGCCGCTCCGCCAGCTCGGTCGGCGAACCGGCGAGTCCACAAGCTCGTACGGCGGCGTTCGTTCCTCGCTCGTCTAGGCGGTTGACCAGCCGTAGCGTCTATTGGAACGAAAGCAACATGCGTTGATTGATCGGCCTAGATTGGGCGGATCAAATGGCGCGCTACTACTTCGATTTGGTTGATCAAGATGGCTTTGTGGTTGATGAGGAAGGCTTGGAGTTCACGGACATGGAGGGAAGCCACCCAAGCCATGGCCGATGCGGCCCGAGAAAGCTTGCAGCGCCCTTTCAAGCCCAGCGAAGCCGCCATTGAGGTGCGCGACGATCTCGGGCCGGTCATGCGGGTGCGCTTCAGGATCGGGATAGAACGCCTGAGGAAGCAGTGAGGCCTCACTCGGCGTCCCGTTCGTCTTGACCCTGGTGCTGTCCTAATTGGGACACCCGCAGATTAGATTTAGGACATTGTATCATTTGAGACTCCGCGAGTGAATCCCGGGCGGGACGCTATCAACCGGCGTCCGGCATGAGCCGGTGCGTCGGGCGGTCTCGGTGCGTCTCGGTCCAGCCCCGGAGATGCCCGGGGCCGTTCGCACCCGCAGAGGGAAATTAGGATACCTACATTGCGGATCGGCCAGCTTACCGAGGCATCGCCTAATTAGGGATATCGCCCGAGCTCCCTCGACACGGTGTCATCCGCCTGGATCAGTTGCCTTCAACCGGCTTCGTGCCGAATGCCCCGTCCGACGTGGTGCAATTGCCGGCACCAGCGTCGGTGCCTCACCCGCGATGCGCAACGCGAAATAGGCAATCGTGGCCTGAAGACCGTCCTGCAGTGCGACGCGAGGGCGCCATCCCAATAAGCGCACGGCGGTATCGATGACCGGCTTGCGGCGTTTTGGATCGTCTTTCGGCAGCGCTTCGAAGCGGAGAGGCGAGACCGATTCCGTATGCGTCAGGACCTCTCGGGCTATGGCCTCTATAGTGACCTCGTGCGGATTGCCAAGATTGCAGGGGCCGGTCACCGAGGCTGGGCTGTCCATGAGCAGCTGGAGGCCGCGCACGAGATCATCGACGAAGCAGAAGCTCCTCGTCTGCGTGCCGCCGCCGTATATCGTGATAGGCTTGCCGCGGAGCGCCTGCACGATGAAATTCGAGACGACACGGCCGTCGTTCTCCAGCATGCGCGGGCCGTAGGTGTTGAAGATACGCGCGACCTTGATCTCAGTCCCGCACGTGCGGTGGTAGTCGAACATCAGCGTCTCGGCGGCGCGCTTGCCCTCGTCGTAGCAGGCCCGCGGTCCGATCGGGTTGACGTTGCCGAGATAGGATTCCGGCTGTGGATGTACCTCCGGATCGCCGTAGACCTCGCTGGTGGAAGCCTGCAAGACGCGGGCGCCCTTCCGGTACGCAAGTTCGAGCAGGTTGATGGTGCCGAGTACGCACGTCTTCATCGTGCCGACCGGATCCTTCTGGTAGTGCCGGGGCGAGGCGGGGCAGGCTAGGCTGTAGATCCGGTCGATCTCGCCACCGATCTCGATCTGCTCGCGCACATCATGCTCGATGAAGCGGAAATTCGGATGGTTTAGCAGCGGCCTGATATTGTCGATGCTACCCGTAAGCAGATTGTCGATGCAGATCACCGCGTTGCCGCGCTGCAGGAGCGAATCGCAGAGATGAGAGCCGATGAACCCGGCGCCGCCGGCGATCAGCACGGTTGGCGAGTGGCGAAGCGTGGGGATACGGGTCTGCAGTGTCATGGCAAGCACCTTCAGAGTTCGGCGACCTGCACAGGCCGGTTGGCCTGACGGGGCGCGGATTTGCGGTGGCGTCGCGCGGCTGCTTCGGCGTAGTAGGCCTCCAGCTGGCGGGCTCTGTGCTCGGACGTGTGAACGGAGAGGACGCGCCGGCGCGCGTTCTCCGCGATTGCGCGCCGGCGCTCTTCGGGCATATCGCGCAGGATCTCGATGACGTCGCGCGGGGTTGACGCAAGAAGAATTTCCCGCGACGGCTCGAAGATCGTCTCGATCCCTGGCCATCGATCGGAAATCACGGGCGTGCCACAGGCGGCCGCTTCAAACAGCCGGACGCTCGGCGAGAAGCCCAGCACGCGCATGTCGGCGCGGGTCGCATTCAAAGTGAACCGCTGCTCCGCGTAGAACATCGGGTGCTGCTTCGGAGCCAGATGCTCGATCCGCAAGACATTTTCGGGCCAGTGGATACCTTCAGGATATTGCGCGCCAGCGACCGCGAATTGCTCCGACGGCAGCGTTCGCGCCGGCGACAACATCAATTGATCAAGGATGGGTTGCCGGTCCTCGCTGTAGGTTCCGAGATAACCGAGCGCCCATTTCGTCTGCGCCTGTTGCGGTGCGTATGTATAGGTGTCGGCGCTACAATAGAGAACCCGTGCCATCGGGCTGCCGTAGCGCTGCTCGATCATCTCCGGCACCGGACCGCCGGCGAAGGATAGATAGAGGTCGAAACGCGGGATCATCGCGGCGGACAAATAGTCGAGGCCCTGGTCGAGCCGGGCCAGCGTCACCGGCGTGTCGATGTCGTAGAAGGCGGTGAGTCCTCGCGCCTGACTCGTGATCCATTCAGAGATGGCGATGCCATCCGGCACATAAGACCCGATGATGATGAGATCGGCGTCTTTGACCAACTTTCCGAAGCGGCGAGGGACATCCTTCAGCGACTGATAGAGCTCGACCGTCCACGACAACGGCTTGGTGAGATCGCGATGCTCGCGATACCAGGCAGTGTCGCGTTCCAGGAACGTAACTTTGTGGCCTCGCCGCGCGAGCGCCTCGATCAGGGCGCGATAGGTCGTGGCATGACCATTGCCCCATGACGATGTGACCGAAAGACCGACGACGACGATGCTGAGGTTCATTCTGCTGCCTCGATTCGCGAGCTGCTTCCGACGAAGATTTGGTTGAACTGGCGGGCGCGATGCCGATAGGTGTGTTGGCTCAGGATGCGAGCGCGGGCACGGCTCGCAATCGCGGCGGCGCGATCGATGCTAAGGGCGCCGAGATGGCCAGCCACTTCGGCTCCATTCGCGGCCACCAGCACTTCGCGATCCGGCTCGAGGAAGTGGTCGATGCCTTTCCATTGATCGGTGATCAGGCAGGCGCCGGCCCCGATCGCTTCGAACACCCGCGTCGGCGGCGAGAAGCCGTAGCGCGCCATGCTGTCGCGATTGATGTTGAGCGTGGCAAGGCCGGAGCCGAAGAATGCATTGTGCTCGCCGGTTCCGACATGTCCGATCTTGCGGATGTTGCTCGCCGTGTCCTTGGTCTCCCAGCCGGAGCCGCCGAGGACGAAGGTCTTGTCCGGCAAGTTGCGTGCGAGGTCGAGAAAGAAATGTTCGACCCGCTGCTCGCGATCGGGCAGGCGATTTGCCAGCAGGCTGAGATCGCAGGCGAAGCTCGGTTTGGGCGGGGACGGAAAATGCGTCTCGGGATCGAGCGCGTTGTAGATCGGCACGCAATCGCGCGCGCCGTTCGTGCGGTAGCCCGATACGACGCCATTGCCGCCGCCGTAGGTAAGGACCATGTCGTAGGACGAAATTGCGCGCCGCAGATGATGCTCGGGGTCGCTTGCCATGGCTTCGAGCGTGGCGGGGGCATCGACATCCCAGTAGACCCGCATGGTTTTGGAGGGCAGGGCCGCGACCGCGAGCTCCAGCTCGCGATCGAAGACACCGACACCGCTGGCCTTGATCATCATCTCGGCCGATCGCGCGGCCGCATCGAGCGCGCTGCGCCAGCCGTCCGCCGTCGCGGGATAGACGACGACCCTGGCCCAGTCGGGATCGGCGATGTCGCGGTGGGCCTGCCGCTCGAAAGCGTCGGGCTCGAAGAAAGTGATCTCGTGTCCGAGCGCGGCAATCTGCTTGAGCATGCCGCGATAATAAGTAGCGGCACCGTTCCAGTAGGACGAGACGAGGCTGGATCCGAAGAAGCAGATCTTCATGGGGAGGCTCCGATGTACCGCAGCGGTCGTGACGATGAGTCTGACGCAAGGATGTCCTCCGCGATCCCGACAAGCTGTTGTGCGCGATGACGACAGGTATGACGCTCGCGGATCGTGCGAAAGCCGGTCTCGATCATGGCGGAAGACAGCTCTCGATCGTCGAGAACGGCACGGAGCGCGCGCTTCATCTCCCTGCCATTCGCGGCCTTGAGATAAGCGCCGTCCGGAAACAGGCCTTCCGTATCGAACCAGGGGGCCGACACCAGGGGAATGCCGCAGGCGAGCGCCTCGAACACGCGGATGGTGGGGATGCCCGGCAGGGACCGAACATAGGGGCCGCGTGGGACGTGAACGGTCGCGCGCGCGCTCGCGAAGGCGACCGGCGCCCAATGCGCCGGCAGCCAGCCACCATGGCGGATGCCGGCGGCTCGGATAGTCCGGACGGCCTCATCTGAATAACGCACGCCATAGATGCTCGCGCGCAGCTTGAGTTCGGCAACCGGTTCGACCAGATACTCGTTGAGCTCGGCGCTGCGTTCGTCGTCGCCCCAATTGCCGATCCAGACGAGATCGTCGGTGCGCTCGACATTGGACAGAGGATGGTACATCACGACATCGGCACCCTCGTGCCATGTGTAGGCCCGATTGCCCCAACCGAGTTTCACGTAGATCTGGCGAAGCACCTCGCCGAAGGCCAGCACGCCGTCGAATGCATCGAGGTCGAACTGCGCAAGTTCCTCCGGCGCAGTAACCGCGCGGTGATGGGTGTCGTGGAACAGCAGTGTGAAGGGAGCGCCGTGCGCGCGCTTGTATCCGATCTTCTCGATCACGTCGGGCGAATTCCACTCATGCACGATGACGAGATCAGCGCCATCCAGTGCTTCGTCGAAATCGAGCGAGGCGTCATAACGGCGAATGGAGACGCCGGGGAAAAGCTGGCCGATGTCTTGCAGCGCCTGACTGCCGGCCTCGCGGATGGCATTCAGCCGGCTCCAGCCGTCGATCGGCTCGAACAGGACGACCTGGTGCCCGAGCGCGTCCAGCTCGCGGGCATAGCCGCGCAGAAAGTGTGCGTTGCCGTTGTTCCAGCAGGAGGTGAAGGCGTGATAGAACAGGACGCATTTCATGCGCGCACCTCGATCTGCCCGGTTTGAGGTGACGCGCGATCGGAGGAGAGCAGCCCTTCGTAGAGCTTCAGATAGGTGCTGGTTGTTCGCGCCAGCGAATAGGTCAGGGAATGTTCGTAGGCGGCACGTTGCAGACGCGTTCTTTCGAGGTCATCGGCGCAGAGAGCAGAGAGAGCTTGGTGTAGCACCTGAGTGTCAGTGGGATCGAAGAACAGCGCGGCTCCGCGCCACAACTCCCGGAAGGTTGGAATGTCCGACAGCACGAGCGCGCAGCCGGCGGCGGCTGCCTCGAGCACGGAAAGGCCGAATGGCTCGTAGAGCGCCGGACTTACAAAGATCCCGGCATGCTGGAGATGTCCGCGCACCGCATTGTGCGGCAATTGTCCAAGCCAGGTGATGCCACTTGACGAATCCGCCCCGGCAGGGCCTGCGACCTGAATCGGCCAGCCCAGCCCTGGTGCCGCCGCCGCCAGCACTCCGATATTCTTGGCGCGATCCCAGAGCCGGCCGGCTGCGAAGATCAGCTCTCGCTTTCGGCACGGAGAGCCGCCGGCAGCAATGCCGTTCCAGATCACGGCTCCGGGTGAGCGGGGCCTATAGATCCCTACGATGTCGTCGTGGAAGGACTGGCTTGGGCAGACCCAGGCCGGCGTGTTGTCGAGTGCCGCAGCTACGTGTTTCGTATAGCGCGTCCATCGTGGCTCGACGAGCCAGGCCGTATCGCGGCATGCTAGCGCCCACGAGTTGACGCAGGAATGTGCCACAAGAACCGTCGGCGCACGCCATGCGAGGGTCGCCTCTCGGAAACTGTTGAGATGGACGATGTCGGGCCGGATTCGGGCTTCCAGCCTGGCGAGGACGCGGGCGGCGTTGTTCAGATCACGGCCTTCTGGGTCCTGCCATTCCAGGGCAAGGTTCGTATCGATCAGGTGAACTCCCGAGCCGCGAAGCATCTCACGTTGATCGGCGCTTGCGGGCGGGCCCATTGTCGCGAGGGTGACGTCGGCACCGGAGGTGACGAGGCTCGACGCAAGACCGCACGAATAGGTCCAAACGCCTCCCACGGCGTCGGTCGTCATCAGGATTCGGATGTGCGACGGGCGGCTCATGACGCCACCGGATGTTCGAGGGCCTCTAGCGGGACGGGACGATCGTTCTGCACGTCGCTGAACTGGTCGAACATTCCGAGATAGTGCCGGTGCGCGCGCTCCCAGGCGAAATCGTCCGCCTCGCCCCAGAGCCTCCGGTAATCCGGCGAGCCGGGATAGGGGTAGAGCGGGACCGGATCATTGGCCCAGATGCCGGCATCCTGCATCTTGTGACGCCAGCGCTGCACCACGGGATCGTCGTCCTCGGGCACCTCGATCAGATTGGCCTGCACGAACGGGACGTGCCGGCGCGCTTCGACCAGGCGGTCGGCGAGCTGGTCGGTCGTCATCTTGCAGTTCTTGGCGAGCGCGGCGCGTCCCTCAACGGTGAGACTCTCAATTCCTGCCTCGATCGATACGCAGCCGGCACGGCCGAGCAAAGCGAGCATATCGGGCTTCCAGAGATCGATGCGGGTCTGCACGCCGAACTTGAGACCCCGCGTGCTCAGCCCGTCCAGGAGCTCGGGGCTCGGAAGGAAAATTTCGTCGATGAAGTAGACATATTCGACACCTTGCCCGCGCAGGCGATCGATCTCGTCAAGAATGATGGGGGGCGGCCGCTTGCGATAGGTATTGCGAAAATTCTCCTTAGCGCAGAACGTGCAATTGTAGGGGCATCCCCGCGACGCCTCGACCTCCGCTCCGGGCCCCAACGGCTCGGCCTCGAAACGGTGATGGTGGTGCTGGTGACGCCGGATCATCTCGTCCGGCCAGTCGAGCGCCGGCTGATCCCTGAAGTCGACGGCCTGCGGGCCGCCATTGACCCGGACCGAGTCGCCGTCCGCAAAGCACAGGCCGGAAAAATCGCGCTCGCCATTTGCCAGGCGCAGCAAGGATGCCTCGCACTCGCCCATCACGATGATGTCGACGGCGAGCTTCTTGAGAGCCGCCCGCGGCGTCGTCGAGCCGTGCGGGCCGACCGCGATCAGGGTCGGTGCAAGATCCCGCACCGCCAGTGCAAGCTCCTGCGGAACGCGCAATTCCGGCGGTGCGCAGCGCCAGAACAGGTAGGTCGGAGCTGTCGTGATGACGATCAGGTCGGGGCTGAACGCGCGTAGCTCTGCTTCGATATCCTGGAATGACAGATCGTACATGTGTGCATCGAGCAGCAGCGTCCGGTGCCCGGCCACCTTCAGGTAATGCTCGGAGATCCCGAGCTCGAGCGGAAGGTGGGGGGACCGGCAGCCGAAATAGATGCTGCCGCCAAAATCCCAATTCGGGTTGATCAGGGCGACGCGCGTCATGCGAGAGCCTCGCGGCTGCCGTGAGCTGCTCCGAAGCGAGTGTCCAGCCAAGCGTGGAGCGAGCGAAGGCCCTCGGTGACGGGGACCTGCGGCGACCATCCGAGTGCGGTCGACAGCGCACGCGTGTCGCTTACGTACCAGGGTTGATCGCCCGGACGCCAATCGGCAAAGCGGTAAGTGGCCTCGCGGCCGGTCAATTCCGCAATGTGGTCGATGAGCTCGCGAAGGCTGACCGCATTGGCGGGGCCGCCACCGAGATTGAACACGCGGCCGCGCGCGAGCGCGATCCGGTCAAGCACTGCGAGCCACGCCGCCGTCGCATCCGACACATGCAGGGCGTCGCGAACTTGATGGCCGTCGCCGTAGATCGTCAGCGGCCTGCCGCGGATTGCGCTCAGCAGGAAATGCGCGATCCAGCCCTGATCCTCGGTGCCGAACTGACGCGGTCCGTAGATGCAGCTCATGCGCATCACTACGGTCTGAAGGCCATAGACCCGTGCATAGTCGTGGACGTACTGGTCCGCAGTTCCCTTGGAGCAGCCATACGGACTGTAGAAATCCAGCGGCGCGTTTTCGGAGATGCCAACCGCCAGCAGGGGGCTCGTGGGCGTATAACGGCGGCCCATGAGTGCGATCTCGCTGTCCTCGATAAGGCGGCCGTAGACCTTGTTGGTGGACGCGAAGATGAAGGGGGCGCTGCTGTTGTGCAGCCGAACCGCTTCTAGCACGTTCAGGGTACCGCGTGCGTTGATTTCGAAATCGGCGGCCGGGTCGCTCACGCTGTCGGTGACGGCGACCTGGGCCGCCAGATGCAGCACGGCGCGGGCCTCACACACGGCATCGATCACTGGAATAGGCTCGCGAATGTCCGCCACCGTAATGGTGACGAGATCGCCATATCTGGACTTCAACCATTGGGCGTTCTCGCGCACGCCGGCACGGGCCAGATTGTCCAACACCAGGACACGCTCGCCGCGGTTTGCCAGCCGGTCGGCGAGATTGCAGCCGATGAAGCCGCAACCACCGGTGATCAGGACGGGTCTCTTGTCTCGCTCGTTCATCACGCAACCAATCCTCGTTGCAGCAGTTCCCGGGTGGCACGCTCGGCCTGGTCATCGGCGATCTGGTCTGCGAGATAGTCGGCGAGCTCCTCGAGGCCGTCCTTGAAGGCCACGTGCGGCTCGAAGCCGAGGAGATCGCGCGATTTGCCGATATCGGCGAAGCAGTGCCTGATGTCCCCAGCGCGGTACTTTCGCGTGATCTCGGGCGCGATATCGCCGCGTCCCATGACCTCGGCAAGGTTCTCCGCGACCGACAGAATGGTCCGGCTTTGACCCGAGCCGACGTTGAAGACGTCCTGCGCATGCTCCGCTTCCAGTGCGATGCGACAGGCGCGGGCGACGTCGTGCACGTGGACGAAGTCGCGCCGTTGCTCGCCGTCCTCGAACACGAGCGGCGGCCGTCCGTTGAGCAGCCGTGCGGCAAAGATCGCGAGTACGCCTGTGTATGGATTCGACAGGGCCTGGCGCGGACCGAACACGTTGAAGAAGCGCAGCGCTACTGTCGGGATTCCGTAGGCCTTGCCGGTGATCAGGCACATGCGCTCCTGTGCAAACTTGTTCAGGGCATATACAGAGCTGAGCGAGGGCAGTTTGCTCTCCGGGGTGGCCACAGGATTGAGTGGATGGCCTGCCGTGTCATGCAAGTCCCATTCACCTCTACGGAGCTGCTCGATCGACCGTTCGTCGCCGGCGACGACGCTTTGATCCGGTCTGCGATAGAGGCCCTCGCCGTAGATGCTCATGGAGGAGGCGACCACCAGCCGCTCGACCGGGCGCCTGGACAACGCCTGGAGGAGGACGGCGGTGCCGAGCTCGTTCGTCCGCACGTAAGGCGCGATGTCGTACATGCTCTGGCCGACGCCGACGGCGGAAGCAAGATGCAGGACCATGTCGGCGCCGCGCAGGGCGTGCTCGACGGCGACGCTGTCAGTGACGTCACCGACGATGAGCTCGGCCTCGTCGGCGAGATAGGAGGGGCGCTGGCGGCTGGCGCTGTGGACCTGCGGCGAGAGATTGTCGAGCAGACGGACTACGTAGCCGGCGGCGAGCAGCACATCCGTTGCATGAGAGCCGATGAAGCCCGCGCCCCCTGTGATCAATACCCGCGTCATTCACCGCTCCGTACAAGCGTAAGACCGACCCGTTCTGGGTCAATCTGTGATGTGAGGTGAAGCGCACTTACTGAGTGGTCGGACGACCCGCGCGCCGGTCACGTTTGGAGTCAGAAGCGATGCAAGGAATGTTCGTTCCTCGAAATTGTACAAACGAATATTTCTCTAACCTGGATCAATAACCAGTGTGAATCGGCGCGCTGCAATCGGCTAGAAGTGTGCGCCGTGCAGGGCGGCGGGCAGGCCGAGGTGCCTTGCCGCGGTCGCGCCGATATCGGCAAAGCCGGTACGCCGGCCGATTGGCGAAGATGATTGCGTCGACCAGGCCAGGATGGGTACCTGCTCGCGGGTGTGATCGGTGCCGCTCCAGGTCGGATCGCAGCCGTGATCCGCGGTGATGATCAGAAGATCACTGCTTCGCAGGCGGGACAGCAACTCAGGGAGACGATCATCCAAGGCTTCGAGTGCCGCGGCATAGCCGGCCACGTCGCGGCGATGGCCGTAGAGTGTGTCGAAATCGATGAAGTTGGCGAACAGCAATCCTCCGTCCGCCAGGCTCGCCAGCCCTTTCAGGGTGGCATCGAACAACGCCATGTTGCCGTCGCCGCGCATGTTTCGCCCGGTCGCGCGATGCGCGAAGATGTCGTCGATCTTGCCGATTGTCACGATGTCACGGCCCTCGCTTGCGGCGAGGTCAAGCATGGTCGACCCGGGCGGCGGTACCGAAAAGTCGCGACGGTGCGCGGTCCGCTTGAAGTCCCTCGCGCCTGTGCCGATGAACGGCCGGGCGATCACGCGGCCGATGTTGAGGGAATCGATCAGCCGCCTTGCAATCGCGCAGATCTCGTAGAGACGTTCGAGGCCGAAAGTCTGCTCATGCGCGGCGATCTGGAACACGCTATCGGCGGAGGTGTAGCAGATCGGCTTCCCCGTCTGCATGTGACGCTCGCCGAACTCGGCGATGATTTCCGTGCCGGAGGCGTGGCAATTCCCGAGGATGCCGGACAGTCCGGCTTGCGCGCAGAAGTGCTCCGTCAATTCAGCGGGAAAGCACGGCGTCTTGCGCGGAAAATAGCCCCAGTCGAACGGGACGGGTACTCCGGCAATCTCCCAATGACCCGACGGCGTATCCTTGCCCTTCGAGATCTCGCTGGCGCATCCGAATTGCCGGTCCTGCGACTGACCGTCCAGCCCCGGCGGTACGCGCCCCGTGGCGAGGCGGCAGGCCTCCCCGAGGCCCAGCGCCACGAGGTTGGGAAGCCGGAGCGGCCCCTTGCGTGCGGTACTGTCCGCGCGTCCGGCCATGCAGGCTTCTGCGATATGACCGACAGTGTCGGCGCCGTCGTCGCCGTAGCGGGCAGCATCTGGCGCGCCGCCGATGCCGACGGAGTCCATCACCAGGATCAGGGCACGCATGTCGGCTCTCTGATGGGAGGATCAGCTGCCGCTGGGGAGGATGCAAGGCCGGTTCTCGTACAGTAGCGATCGACCATCGACGCGCAGAAATCGGCAAATTCGTTAACATCGAGCGGCGGGCTGGTGTGATGGGGCTCGATGCCCCGATGCTCGGGCGTGAAGCAGAACGTGACCGTAACCTGAAACTCCGCCAACGCCTCCATCTGGCGATCGAACCAGTCGAGCGCATTGGGACGGAAGCTGTCAGCCCATGACAGACCGGTCCGCAAGTGGGTCACGCCGAGACGACGGATCCAGTGCACCGCGTCGTGCAGGCGGTGATCCTCGAAGTGGAACCACTGGCACAATCCCATGGCGGGCACATAGGCGCCGAACAGATCAGCGGCTGCCTTCGGCGTGCCGTCCTCGCGCAGCAGGCCCATGTGGAAATGCCTGTAGTAGGAGGAGCCTTCGGCCTCTTTGTGGCGAGTCGTTGCTTCCCAGGCGGAGGGAAGGTCATAAAGGCTATACCAATGGATGCGCGGGGCACGGCCAATCAGAAGCTCGGCGGTGCGCGACAGGCCCCAGGCTTGCACCTCTTCGGCGCCGAACGAGGAGACGCCGACCTCCGTCACCCAGACGGGTAGGGTGGTGACCGACTTGATTTCCTCGATCTTGGCGGGCCACTCGCCGATCTGCCACAGGTTCCAGTCGAGTGGAAAGCCGTGCACGGCGACCGCGTCGAAATGGTCGAGCACGCCGCGGCTTTGCATGTTGCGCATGAAAGACGGATCAATCGGCGAGATGCCGCCGAGCACGACTGGTAGCGTATGCCGTGCATTGCGGATCGCCTGGGCGGCTGCGGTCGCAAGGTCCGCGAACATGGCCCAATCGGGATCGATCTGAAGATCCCAATGCGACTTGTTGTTCGGCTCGTTCCAAATCTTGGCCGCCTCGATCATCAGCTTGTGCTCCGGGATGGATAGACGGGACCATCGATTTGAGGCCGTTCAGTGCGCTTGCAGAGATAGACTTCCTCTTCCGGATGCGCGGTGATGGCAAAGCCGGCGCTGCGCAGCATGGCCTCGACGCAGGCCCTGTTAGGCACCCACCAGTTGGTGGGATCGTCGGCATATTTGTGCTCGATGAAGTGCAGCCTGGGATAACCGGCGGAATCGAACTGGTCGGTGGTCCAGAAATCGTAGTTCTTGTCGATCGCGTCGACATGGCTGGCGCCCCGCTGCATCGACTGGAACAGCAGGAGATCCCTGGCAACGTGCTCGTGAATGAGATCCAGCGCCAGCAGCGGATGACGCAAGTGATAGAGCACGCCCATGAAGATCACGAGATCGAATTTTTCGCGGAGCTGTCCCACATCATAGGCCGACATCTTGCGAAATTCGATCCTGAGACCGGTCACGTCGGCGGCGAAGCGCGCCTGGGCCAGGTACTCCTCGTCGGTGTCGACCCCAAGCACGCGCTCGGCGCCGCGCCGCTTCATCTCCATGGCGTAGAAACCGGCATTGCAGCCGATATCGAGCACGGTCTTGCCTTCGAGGCGGTCCGGAATGATTCCCGAGAAGCGCCGCCATTTCACATTGGGATAGTCGCCAAGGAAGTGGGTCGGTGCGGTCGGCACGCCGTTGAGATCGAGGTTGTGAAACCACGGGCCGAGCGCGTCGACGCGCCTGCGGATTTCCTCACGTGTGAGCAGCGCTCCAGTCATGCAGTCGCTCCATTGTCCATTGCAGGGGCCGGTCGAGCCCCATCGGACGAGGCGCCGGCCCGCAACCGCGACCGGCCTTCGGTGCCGGTGCTCTCGGCCAGAAGAGCCATCGCGGTGCGATAGCCGTCGACGGTCCCGACATCGACATAGGATTCGCCTGCCTTGATCCCGATGCCGAGCCCGCCTGCCTGGAGATAGGCGTTAACCAGCGTCCCAAAATACTCGTCGCGTCGGTCTTGTTGGTTCCAGAGCGCGTGCAATTGGCGAAAGCCGGTGGCCGACATTCGGAATGCACCCCAGATCCACCGCGATGTCGGATTCGGCTGCTTGACCTGGATCTCCCGCACGCTGTCGCCATCGAGCACGACAGCGTCGAAAAATTCCGGGCGCTCGACGGGAAAGAGCAGGAAGGAGAGGTCGGCATCGGGCAAGGCCTGCAAAGCGGCTTTTGGAAACCAGACGGTATCGGGCAGGCCGACGACGACGTCTTCATCATGGCCAACGACGGTGCCGGCCCTGAAGACGGCGTCGCACAGGCCGGAGGCGTCGGGCTGGACGACATAGGCGAGTTGGGCGCTGCCGTAGTGATCGCCGAAATATTCGAGAATGTCGGACTTGCCCGGCGAGATCACGAAGCAGATCTTGTCCGCGCCGCCGAGGATCAGGCGCTCCAGCAGATACTCGGAGACCGCGCAGGGACGCTCGGTGCCATCGTCACGCCGACTGCCGACGGGCAGCAGCTCCTTGGAGAAAGCCAGCGGCTGGATACGACTGCCGCGGCCCGCGGCCGGGACGATGCCCCACATGTCAGGCCTCCTCGGATTGCGGGTGACGCGTGCCGCTGGATGCCGCCTGCTCGAGCAGCGCCACCAGTTCGCGCGCCCGTTTATCGGATGTGTGCTGATCCATCGTCCGCTCATAGGCGCGCCTGGCGATGGACTGGAGGTCGGGGCTCGACATCGCCAACGCAGCCAAAGTGTCCTGTGCGTCGTGGGCGATCAGGATCTCCCTGCCGGGCGTGAAGAACTCTTCGATGCCTGGCCAGTCGTCGCTCAGGAGCGGGACGCCACAGGCCGCCGCCTCGAATAGACGGCCGGAGGGGCACCAGCCCATCTCCGCCATGGCTTTGCGGGTCACGTTGAGGGTCAGGCGTGAGGACGCAAAGAAAGGCGCGTGCTCTGATGGCGGCAGATGCCGCACGAAGTAGATGTTGGGCGACCACGGAAAGCCGTCAGGATATTGCGCCCCACCGATCAGGAAACGCAGGTCTTGTCGCACTCGAGCCGGTTCGACGAATAGCGCCTCGAGCCCGCGCTGGCGGTCTTCCGAGTATGTGCCGAGATAGGACAGGTCCGCGCGATAGTGCGGCTCGGGCGGCACCGGACGGTGAATATCGCTATCGACGTGGCCGTACAGGGGGCGGATATCGCGGGCGCCGAGCCGGTAGCGAAATTCCTGGACTACGCGCGGTCCGCCGGTGAAGCTGAGGACGAGCGCGAAATCGCGCAGACCTCGTGTGTCGATATAAGGAACGGATTCTTCCGCCATGAGCCGTGCCAGCGTGATCGGGGTATCGAGATCATAGAAGACGGGAACGGCGCGCCTTTCGGACATGATCAGGTCGGTCGCCGCAATTGCGTCGGGACAGTAGGACGTCACGATCGCAACATCGGCATCCGCGATGTCATTGCGGGCGAGGGAGCGGGTCTCCTCCCAATTCGAAAAAAGCCGCAGCTGCCCACCGGGCAGCTCATTGAAGTCCCGGGCACCGGCATAATAGGGCACGTCGCGCTCGTAGAAGACGACGATGTGGCCGAGACGCATAAGATGCTTGCAGAGGCCGCGCCACAGGGTCGCGTGGCCGTTGCCCCAGGAGGAGGAGATGGTTAGGCCGAAAATGACGATCTTCACGCCGGCACCCGCTGGTTGATCCCAGTGATCCTGAATCCGCGTCGATCGGCACTGAGCGTGCTGACACTAGAGGGATCGATCTTGATCGAAAGAAAGTCATCGAGCCGCATACGTGCGTAATGCAATAGCGCGGCGCGAATGGGCTCGGCGTGGCTGATTGCGATCATCGAGTCCGCAAGAGGATCAGAGCGCAGTTGCTCCAGATGATGGACAACGCGATTCTGCAGCGAGCGCATGCTCTCGCCCCCCGGTGGACGAGTGCTGCCCCGGCGGCTGTTCCAGCGTGACCATTGCGGATCCTTGCTGAGTTCCTTGAAAGACCGGCCGGTCCATTCGCCATAGTCGAGCTCGTCGAGAGCGGGAACGATCTCGATCGGCAATCCGAAGCGCGCGGCCAGAATGCTGGCCGATTGCATACAGCGCCTCTGCGGGCTCGACTGGATCAGCGACGGCCGGGGGCTGACGTTGGCCGCACAACGGGCAATCTCCTCGCAGCCGATGTCATCGAGCGTGACGCCGCTCATTCGGCCGCACAGCGTGCGGCCGAGCAGGGCATGGTGACCGTGACGCACGAGATGGATGATCCTCGCCATCAGGTGCATACCTTGTCTTCGATGAAGGCGCGCGTCCGCCGTCCGGCCTCCTCATCGGTGAACTGCTGCGGCGGCGATTTCATGAAATAGCTGGAGGGACCGGTCAGGGCGCCGCCCTGACCGCGATCCATCGCAAGTTTCGCGCAGCGGACTGCGTCGATCACGACGCCCGCCGAGTTCGGGGAGTCCCAGACCTCGAGCTTGACCTCGGCGCTCAAGGGCACGCCGCCGAAGGTCGTGCCTTCGAGCCGGATGAAGGCGAGCTTGCGGTCCGTCAGCCATGGGACGTGGTCGCTTGGGCCGACGTGAATGTTATCGGGGTCCATCGGGACGTCGAACTGGCTGGTGACGGCCTGAGTCTTGGAGATCTTCTTGGAGGTCAATCGCTCGCGTTCGAGCATATTCTTGAAATCGGTGTTGCCGCCGACATTGAGCTGATAAGTGCGGTCCAGCCGCACGCCGCGATCGCGAAACAGATTGGCGAGCACGCGGTGCAGGATGGTGGCGCCGACCTGGCTCTTGATGTCGTCGCCGACGATCGGAAGGCCCGCATCCTCGAACCGCTGCCGCCAGTCCGGATTGGAGGCGATGAAGACGGGAATGCAATTGACATAGCCGCAGCCGGCTTCGATCGCGCGCGCCGCATACCATTCGCTTGCGCGCTGCGAGCCGACGGGCAGGTAAGACACCAGCACGTCGGTTCGAGACATGGCCAGCACTTCCGAAACGTCGGCCTCCGCGACGTCGGCGACCGGAACGTCATCCTCGAGATAGTGCCCAATACCGTCCATGACCGGGCCGCGCTGTACCATCACGCCGGTCCGGTCCACATCTGCGAAGCGATGCGTGTTGTTTGGCTTGGCAAAGATGGCATCGGCGACGTCGCGCCCGACCTTGGTGGCATTGACGTCGAAGGCCGACGCGATCTGGATATCGCTGATGTGGTACCCGCCGAGATCGACGTTCATCAGCCCGGGCACGGGCTCGTTCGACTTCGCATTTCGGTAGTAGGTGAGACCTTGGACGAAGGAGCTTGCGCAATTGCCGACGCCGACGATGCCGACGCGCACGCGGCGCCTGTCCTGAAGACGGGAGTGCATGGATGAAACCTCCGGGAAGACGCAGGGCGTCGGCGTAAGTAGGTCGGCGAACGTGCCGGAAGGTATGTTCGTTCCTGTGCTGGAGACACCGCGCCGGCGGCGCGGTTCGATTCCGCGCAAAAAATGCGGCAGGCTTAACCTGCGATAGAATCCGCCATCGCACGAAGGGAACGAAGATCATCCAGGATGAAGATGAAGAAGATGATGCTGGTCGTCTCGCATGAGCCGCGTCGTGCCGTGAAGAACTAATCTTGCCGACCCGCGTTTCACCGCAGATGGTCCGATGCGATGCCGTGGGCATTGCCGGGCCTGCCAGCAAGCGAGGTGCCACATGACGTCCAAAACCCAGAATAGCGAAGCTGAGCAAACCACCGATCACACCGCGATTCGCAAATGGGTGGAGGAGCGCGGCGGGCAACCGGCGACAGTCAAGGCGGAGGACGGACATGCCGGCATCCTGCGCATCGATTTCGATCCGCCGGATGAAGCGCTCGACCGCATCGGTTGAGACGAGTTCTTCGACAAGTTCGACGAAGCCGGCATCGCGTTCCTCCACCAGGACCGGACCAAGGACGGCAAGCTCAGCCGGTTCCACAAGTTCGTCCGCCGCTAGCCGGATCGCCGGCGGTGGCGAACGATTGGGTGGAGGCGATGCGCGCGGGCGATTTCGCGCGCGCCTGGGCCATCAACGACCGCGATCTCGCGGCGACGTCGCATCCGCCCAAGCACACCGGTCCGCGGCATCTCCAGCGGATCTGGCGCGGGGAGCCTCTCGCGGACAAGCATGTGCTCGTCCGGTGCTATCACGGGCTCGGCGACACCCTCCAGTTCATGCGCTTCATGCAGCCTCTCCGTGGCGTCGCGCGGAGCGTCACGGTCTGGTGCCAGGCCGGACTCTTGCCGCTGGTGGAGCGCACGGCAGGTGTCGATCGCGTGCTTGCGCTCCATGAGGGGACGCCCGGAGCGGACTTCGAGGTGGATATCGAGATCATGGAGGTGCCGCAGGCGTTGAGGGTCGGGCGAGAGCGGATCGAGATGGGCGCGCCTTATTTGACGCTACCCCCGAGACGCGTGACTGCCTCGATCGACTGCGAAGGCCTGGCCGTCGGCCTGGTCTGGGAGGTCGGTCAATGGGACAAGCGGCGTGCGATTCCGCCCGCCTTGTTGCGACATCTCGCTGTTGCAGGCATTGCGCTTCACTCGCTTCAGGCAAATGCAACCACCGAAGAGCTCGCGCAGATCGGCGCGCGGGACATCAGCACGCCCGACATTGCAACCCTCGGCCATCTGCTCCGCCGGCTCGACCTCGTCATTTGCGTCGATACCATGACCGCACATCTGTCAGGCGCACTCGGATGCGAAGCCTGGGTGCTGTTGCACGCCGATTGCGACTGGCGATGGCCTTCATCCGGGTGCCGGTCGCTCTGGTATCCCAGCCTGCGGCTGTTCCATCAAAAGCCGGCCGGCGACTGGGGCGCTGTGATCTCGGAAGTGCGCCAAGCCTTGGAGATCCGCGCAAAGAGTCGCGTGAACATCGTCAGGCCAGCGCAACGGCGCTTTTAGCCGGTCCCGATGGTCGCACGCCTTGGTCCCGCGGCCGGATGCCGAGATAGGCGGGATTGAAGCGCGCCAGCCTGACCAGTCCCGGCCAGTCGGAGATCGTCAATGTCTTGCCATGCCATTGCAGCAGGTTGCAGCGGCGCAGCTCCTGGATGGTGCGGTTGGCATGCACCGGGGAGATGCTGCAGGCCGCGGCGAGGTCGGATTGGGTGAACGGCGAAGCCAGTCTGAAATCCTTGGCGAGCCCGACATTTTGCAGGCGCGTGGTGATCTCGCACAGCAGGTGTGCCACCCGCGTCAGGGCGTCCCGACTGCCGAGGTTTATCGTCCAGTTGCGCTGGATGGCGTGGTCGCCAAGCAGCATCAGCAGCAGGGTGCGCGACATCGCGGACGAGCGCGCCGATAATTCGCGAAAGAAGCGGTGCGGGACCACCGCGACCACGGCGGGGCCGAGCGCGATGAGGTTGCCGTTGATGCGGGGCCGGTACAGTGTCTGGAGGTCGGGAATGTCGCCGGGGACCGAGATCGACGTGATCTGCCCGTCCATTCCTTCGGCGTCCTGCCAGGACAGATAGCCCTGGAGCAGCAGGCAGCATTGATGGTTATCGTCGCCGTGGCGCAGGATAGCCTGATGTGAACTGAAGTGCGCAATCGTGCTCGGCATCTCTGCCAAAAGATCAAGATCGGCAACAGTTACGTCACCAAGGCTCGCCAGATGATCGGCGAGCTTGGAGAAGGTAAATCCAGTCTGCATTGGTCGTCCGATCGCACGTCACCCACGTGCACTTTGTGTCAAGTTGCAGAAGGCAGGCATTAATCTTTGATCCCTCCGTGTGGATTGTGAGGATGGACCGTTGGATGCGGGTCGACGTCTGTCCGTGTTCAATGTTCCTCCCATCGGGCCAAGCCCGGTGGCGAGGAGCTAAGTTAGCTGATTGAGCTTTTTCAGTGGATTGATCTCTCTCGGTTTGTCCTGCTCATCGCGACCATGCGCCGCCTGGGCCTTGCCATCCTCGTGCTGCGATTGGTCGCCGATGACCTCGCCGAGGGTCTGCTTGGCCTTACCGACAATCCTTTCCTTGATGTTTTTTGCTCTGCCCATTGCGATCTCCGAAGTCGCCGCTGCCCCGGCGCCGGAAGGGGAAAACGCCGGGGCGCGGTTTCGTCCAAAATGCTTCCGGTGATGGGGCGTGCCGGAAGCTTGGGTGAGACTCTCCGTGGGGTAAATGGTTCCTGAGCTCACCGGGGCTCCAGTTTGATGATCACGCCTTCATTGCCACGAAGCAGGATCGAGGCGTCGGGCAGCGATCTCGAAGCTTGGTCAAGATAGGTCGACAGCAGCAGGTGGCCGCTCCCTTGCCAGTGCCACTTGCGTGGCTCCGCGGCGATGTTGAGAGCGACCAACATCTCCTGTCCGTCCGCGACGCGCCTGAAGGCAAGCACGTCGCTCTGCGATCGCAGTGGTTCGTAGCGACCTCGGAGAAGGCACGCATGTTCGCGCCGCACTGCCATCAGTCCGCGAAACAGTACCAACATCGACCGCTCGTCGCCTTGCTGGCCCGAGACATTGGCCGAACCTTCCGGATCAAGCGGTAGCCAGGGGCGGCCGCTCGTGAACCCGCCATTGGCGCTGGCGTCCCACCGCATCGGCGCGCGCTCGGGATCGCGGCACAGGCCGAAGCCTGGCACGAGCTTTTCGAAGGGATCGCGGATGCGATCGGGCGGGATCGAGACGCGCTTGCGGCCGATCTCGTCACCCATGTAGAGGAACGGCGTTCCCTTCAAGGTCATCAGGAGCATCGCCAGCACGCGCATCTGTACTTCGCCGATCTTGCTCGCGACTCGCGGCTTGTCGTGACCACCGATCACCCAAACCGGCCATGCTTGCTCAGGCAGGGCGTTGAAATAGGCATCAATCGCCGCCTGCAGCGACAACGCGTCCCATGGAGTGTCGAGCAAGGCAAAGTTGAGAGGCAGGTGCAAGCGCGGCTGCTCGGTGCCGTAGAAATGCCCGATGCGATCGGTCTTGCCCTGGACTTCACCGCACAGCAACCGGCCGCGATATTCGTCGATGATGCCACGAATGAACTCGATGCAGTGCATCGTCTCGGGCCGGTCGTCGGTGAAGACTGGAGTATGGCGTTGCGGTGGCGGCTTGCCCTCGGCTTCGGGATTCGGGGGATTGTCGCGCAGATGTGCGTCCTTGATCAGGACGGCGCTGGCATCGACACGAAAGCCGTCGACGCCGCGATCCAGCCAGAAGCGCATGACGTCGGCCATGGCCGCGCGTACCTCGGCATTGCGCCAGTTGAGGTCGGGCTGCTCGACCAGAAATGAATGGTAGTAGTATTGCCGCCGAGCTTCGCACCATTCCCATGCGCTGCCGCCGAAGCGGCTCAGCCAATTGTTTGGCGGGCCACCGTTCTCGGCGGCTTCGGCCCAGATGTACCAGTCGGCTTTCGCGCTGTTGCGTGAACTACGGCTCCCGACAAACCATTCATGATCATCGGCGGTGTGATTTGGCACGAGATCAAGGACGAGCCGGATGTCGGCCTCGTGCAGGGCGGTGAGGAGCGCATCAAAGGTGCCGAGATTGCCGAAGGCTGGATCGATCGCGCAATAGTCGGAAATATCGTAGCCGAGATCGCGGAACGAGCTCTTGTAGATCGGCGTGAGCCAGACTGCATCGACGCCCAGCCATTTTAGGTAGCCGATGCGCGATATCAGGCCGGCAAGGTCTCCCTTGCCATCGCCATCGGAATCCTGAAACGAGATCAGCGCGACTTCGTAGATGACCGCGGATTGCCACCACGGGCTTTCGTCGTTCGACCCGGCAGTCATTGCGTCGTTCACCTCGTGCGGCGGCGGCATGTCATGCCGCCCTCAGCCTCGCGTTGCGGGACATCCAAGTCCAGGCGGGAACAATGGTTGCTATGGCTGTCGCAAATCTCCGCCGCGGCGATCCGGTCACTCTTTGGTCCAAGCGTACAAATCTGGTTTTCTTAACAAGTTGAAGTGCCGGAACCGGAGTCCGGCGCGAACCTATGGACAATGCCTGTCCGGGCCGCCCCGATCCGGCGCGTATCGGCCCCGGCGCCATACCTCCCGCCGGGGCCATTTTCCCTCGGACGAGCACCTCCGATCATTCGAATGACTGCCAAACGTGACCGCAGGAAACAGACGCAACTACTACAGCGACGCTTGACGTCATTCGCCGAGGCCGCCCGGGAGCGGGCGCGCCGCATGCCTCCGGGCAAGGAACGCGAGATGCTATTGCGACGTGCCAAGCAAAACGAGGTGACCTCGGACCTGACCGACTGGTTGAGCGCTCCCGCCTATCGACGACAAGGAGGATGACGTTGCCCGCCATCAAGCATTACCGCGCGTTCCAGATTGATCCCGATGGTCAAGTCTTAGGCCGCATCAACCTCGTGTGTGGCGACGACGAGCAGGCCAGACGCGAAGCGGCTGCGCTCGTGCAGATCCATCGCATCGAGTTGTGGCGGCTGGACAAGCGGATTGCGCAGTTCGAGCTGCCTCCGGCGACCACGCATCAAGCGGCGGCCGGCCATTAGGGGCGCGGGAGAGCAGGCACGGGCGTCGACAAAGATCGCTGTGTATGCGGCGTTGATCGGCAACATCCTCGTTGCCGTCACCAAGATCGGTGCAGCGCTTTGGACCGGGAGCTCGTCGATGACGAGCGGGGCCGTTCATTCTGTCGGACACGTCCAACGAGGCCCTGCTGCTCTATGGATATCGGCGGGCGACCCAGCCGCCGAACGAGGCGCATCCGCTCGGTCACGGCCGCGGAGATATTCGACAAGCGGAGCCGCACATTGATCCTGACGGATCTCGTGCAGAACCTCGATTCCCGTGATCTTCCCGCGTCAAATCAGGCTGCTGTAAGCCTGCTTGGCAACGCCAATCCTGACGGCAAGGCGCCGATCTATCTGCGCCTGTTGTTGCGGCTCGGCGGCCGGTCGGTCCGGGCCGCAGCCCAGCAGCTTGTGAGCCTTGAGCCCGAACGGGTCATTTTCGCGCATTCGGCGGGATCGATGTTTGGATCAACAATGCCGGCACGGGTGTGTTCGGTGCCTATCAGGACGCCGATCTCGCGCTGCATCGCCGGACCCTCGAGGTCAATCTGCTCGGAGCCATGAACGGTGCGTTCGCGGTGCTTCCGATCTTCTTGCGCCAGAACCGGGGCATCCTGATCAATAACATCTCGATCGGCGGCTGGGCCCAGACGCCGTTTGCGGCCGCGTATACCGCAAGCAAGTTCGGCCTGCGTGGGTTCACGGCGAGCCTGCGCCAGGAGCTTGGCGCACATCCCAATATCCACGTCTGCGGCGTCTTCCCGGCGATGGTGGATACGCCGGGGTTCGTCCACGGTGCCAACATGTCGGGGAAGCTTGACCCGGGCCCGCTGCTCTACCAGTCCGAGGACGTCGCTTCAGGCGTTCCTGAATCTGGTCCGTACGCCCCGTGATGAGGTCGCCGTCGGGTGGCCCGCACGCGCCCGTCAGATGGCCTATGCCATTGCGCCGAAATTGACCGAGGATCTGCTGGGAAGCGCATTCCGGTTTCTGCCGTCGCGCGCGCGGCGCGCACCGATCAGCGAAGGAACTATGATTGAATCGTATCGGCCGGGAAGGTTTGTTGACGGCGGCTGGCTTGCGCGGAAGCAGCTTCCACCGGCCGGGGTCATCAGCCAGGGGCTTGCGGTGCTGGCACTAGCCGCGGGCGTCGCTCTGCTGGCCTCAGCAGTTACGCGTCGCGCCGGCAGATCGGGACAAAGCGTCGCCAGGCATGGACGAGCCGTGCCGACGCACATCACGGCAGCGCGTAGGCTCGCACGTAATCGCCGAGTTTAGTTCCGAATGACCCGTGGCCGCCGGCGACCGTCACGACATATTGCTTGCCGCCCGCCTCATAGGTCATGGGCGTCGATTGGCCTCCGGCTGGAAGGCGATCCTGCCAGAGCTGCTTGCCGTCGCGTACGTCGAAGGCCCTGATGTAGTCATCCATCGTCCCCGTGATGAAGATGACCCCGCCTGCAGTCACGATCGGTCCGCCCAGCATGGGAACACCGAGCTTGAACGGCAGCGGGAGCGGGGCCTGATCGCGGATCGTGCCGATGCGGTGTTGCCAAACAACCCTGTGCGTCCCGAGATCGATGGCCGCGATGTTGCCCCAGGGCGGGGCAAGACAGGGGATGCCGAGCGGCGACAGGAAGATGCCGAGGTCGACGCCATAGGGAGCTCCGTACATCGGCTGCACGCCGAACTCGGTGCCGGGTGGATGCGCCGCATTCGGCGTTGCTGGATTGTCCTTTCCGCGCGGCACGAGGCGGGAAACGAAGGGGACGGATTGCGGGTTCGCGATCGCGACCTGGCGCCGTGGGTCGACGGCAATGCCCCCCCATTCGAACATGCCGAAATCGCCCGGGAAGACCAACGTTCCTTGCTCCGAGGGCGGCGT
Organism: Bradyrhizobium sp. CB2312; assembly: GCF_029714425.1. NCBI lineage: Bacteria > Pseudomonadati > Pseudomonadota > Alphaproteobacteria > Hyphomicrobiales > Nitrobacteraceae > Bradyrhizobium > Bradyrhizobium sp. CB2312. The sequence continues at coordinate 2,882,982 of NZ_CP121668.1, forward strand.
GAACGGCCCTTCGTAGCGCAGACGCTTGAATTTGACGCGGCAGGCGAGCTGGTCGAACATCGTGCTGCCCCACATCTGCGCATCCGTCAGCATGCCGGGTGGCCGGAAACTCAATTCCGAGAAGGGCTGCGTTGGCGACAGCCGGTCGCCGGATGCGGCGCCCTGCGGCACCGGTTTCTCGGGCGCGGGGACCAACTGATGCCCGTCGCGGCGGTCGAGCACGAAGATGTCACCGGTCTTGGCAGGAATGTAGATCGCCGGCGTTACGCCGCCGTTCGAACGCAAATCAACAAGGCTCGGCTGCGAGGGCATGTCCATGTCCCAGAGATCGTGGTGCACGTTCTGGAACGACCAGCGCAGTTTTCCGCTGTTGATATCGAGCGCGACCAACGCCGAATCGTAGCGCTCCTTCTCCTGCGACCGGCCGCCTCCCCAGATATCGGGTGAGCTCGAGCCGAACGGCACGTAGACGAGCCCGAGATTTTCGTCGACCGCGGAAATGCTCCACGAGTTGGGCGAGCCGGCCGTGAAATGGTGCGCGGCGGAGGGCATCTCGTTCGGATCGAGGTTGCCTGCATCGAACGCCCAGATGAGCCGCCCCGAATAGATGTCGAAGCCGCGTATCACGCCCGACGGCACGCGGTCTGAATAATTGTCGATGACGGCACCACCGACAATCAGGACTTTGTCGGTCACCACGGGCGGTGAGGTGCCCTCGTAGAAGCCGAGCGTCTGGATCTCACTGTCTTGCTTGAGGTCGATCTGGCCGTGGTTGCCAAAGCTGGCGCAGGGCGTGCCGGTTTGGGCATCCAGCGCGAACATCCGGCCGTCATTGGTCGGCACGAAAATGCGTTCCGGACAATCGCCAGGCGCCGGAGCGCCGTCGGCCGTGATCGCACCCGGCTTCCTCGCGTGATAGGACACGCCGCGGCAGGTCATGTGCTGAAAGGCTTTATTATGCTGGACCTGCGGGTCGAACTTCCAGCGCAAACGGCCGGTCGTCGCGTCGAGGGCGAACACGATCTGGTGCGGCGAGCAGGTGTAGAGGATGTCGCCGATCTTGAGCGGCGTCGCCTGGTTTGTGATCTCGTCGGGATCATCAGGTCCTTTGTGATCGCCGGTGCGGTATTCCCAGGCGAGCTTGAGGTCCTTCGCATTGTCTTTGGTGATCTGGCCGAGAGAGGAATAGCGCGTGCCGAGGCCAGTGCCGCCATAGGCTGTCCAGTTCTCGCCGGCGCCGGGCGGGGCCGGCGCGGACGAGGCTACGGCGCCTGTCGCTTGGATCTCCGGTATCGTGCCGGCGATATCATGCCGGTCCCTCGCCAGGGAAACGCCGAGCACGACGACGGCCGCGATTAGTACGAGGCCGAGCGCCCAACGTGCGGTCTGCATGCGCGGTGCCAGTCGGCGCGCAATGAAGGGCAACAGCAGCCAGACGCCGAGCGGTGCCAAGACATCGCCCCGTGGTGCGAGCGACCAGAAATCGAATCCGGATTCCCAGATCGCCCACGCCATCGTGCCGAGCAGCAGCGCGGCATAGACGCAGAGCGCCTCGGCGCGGCGGCGCGAGAGCAGCCAGCTCGTGAGCAGAAGCATGATACCGGCGACGAGATAGTAGATGGAGCCGCCAAGCACCGCGAGCCAGACGCCACCGGCGGTAAGGCGCAATCCCATGATGGCGACGACCAAAACGGTGACGACCAGCCATGGTGCGTCTCGGAATAGGTTTGCCGGGCGATGTATGGAGTTCATTTGACCTACTTCAGCGTATAAAGAAACGCCGCGATGTCGCGCGCGTCCCTTTGCGGGATGCCCATTCTCGGCATGGCGTTGCCTGGCAGCGCCCGCTGCGGATTCTCAATCCAGTCGGCCATGTTGTCCGGGGAGTTCTGGATGTAGCCGGCGATGTAGGTGCGCGTGCCGATCCTGTGCAGGGGCGGGCCGACATTGCCGTCGGCACCGGCGATGCCGGGAATTTCATGACAGCTGCCGCACTGGTATTGCTTGATGAGATCGGGGCCACGCCGCGCATCGCCGATGAAATTGCCGGGGCCGGCAGCCTTGCCCGGCTCGCAAGCCCCAGCCGTCACGGCCAGCAGCGAAGCGATGAGCAAGCGTGTCGTCGGACACATCATCGGCTGCTCCCTTTCCGATCAGGGCTTCTGGCCGAAATTGAAGGACTTGGTGGCGGACCACGGATCGGTGGTCGAGACCTGCTCGCTCGGGACTTGCTCGATCTCAGGTGACAGCGGATTTGCCGAGAAGGTGCGGCCCCATTGCCGGTTCGGCTCATTGCTGATCTTGCCGATATAGGTGACGAGGTCCCAGATCACGCTGTCGGGCAACACGCCGCCCCAGGCCGGCATGCCATTGGGCCGTCCCTGGTAGATGGAGAGGTAGATGTTCTCGGGCTGCGAGCCGTAGGTGAAGAGGTTGTTGCTCAGTGCCGGCCCCATGCCGCCGCCGCCGTTCGACGCGTGGCAGCCGACGCAATTGAAGTTGACGAAATAGGTCATCCCCCGCTGCTCCGCATTCGGATCGCCCTGGACCGGATTCTTGATTTGCGGCGGATCGGGCTGCGCACCTGGGAAGAGGGTGGTCACGGGAACCTGCATGAACACGCCTGGTTTGCCATTACCGACGCTGCCGCCGAAATTTGGCCGCGGTCCCACGGTCGGCATCTGCGCCTCCTGGGATTGCGGCAGGGTCTGCTGGGCAAGCACGGCATCGTCCGGCAGAGCCAGCGAGAGAAGCGACAATGCACTCGCGCGCAGCGCCATGGCAGACATCATTCATGGCCTCCCGATGCCGTCACCGGTGCGTCGATTAGAGGCACGCCGTAGCTTCGCAGCAGAGAGGTGACCTCGGATCGATGCTCGTCGATGAACGCGTTGAGCTGATCCCGTAGAGCGTGATCTCCCTTGCGCACGCCCATCGAGATCGCGAACTGGAATTGCTGAGGTGCAAAGCGTTCGCCATCCTGGATCGGCGTGACCGTCAGCGGTACCCTGGAGAGCCCGGCAAAGTATCCGGCAAGCGGCCCCCAGGCGGCGGCGACATCAATCTCGCCGGATTCGACAGCCTCGATCAGGCGGGCCGGCGGATCGGCCTGGCGGTAGTCGCCATAGATCGAGTAGCCGCGGACATTGTCGACGATGCCGAGCTCTCCGAGCGCCTGCGCCGGCGGCGGATTGTTGCCGTCGTCACCGACGAGGTGCACGCCGATCGCCAGGCGATGCAGACGGGCATCGAGCAGGGAGGAAAGATCGAGATGCGCATCCTGACGGCTGACGAAAACGTAGGTCGAGCGATAATAGGGGCTCGTGGTCTCCACGAGTTCGTAGCCGGACGGCACGCCCATCACGACGTCGCATTTTTCGGCCTTCAGCGTGTTGCGGATGAAGCCGCGACGCTGCGCCCTCCAGGTATAGGACAGGGATCGTTCCAGGGCACCTGCCACCAACGACGCCAGCCTGTTCTCGAAGCCTGCTTCGGCGCTGTTGGAAAATGGCAGATTGTTGGGATCGGCACAGACACGCAGCTCGCCATTCGGCGCCGCCGCTGCGGGTGACGCGATCCCGATCAGGCCGGCAAGCGCAAGAGCGCCACAATCACTGCGGAGGCGCATGGCTGTTGTCCTGACCATCGGCTCCCCCGAGCTTGAACACCAGCAGCTCGCTGCCGGCGGCGGTGTAGAACGGCAGATCCTGCATTGCACCGGTGAAGCCGAGTGCGCCATTGCGCACCCGCTGATCGAGCTCCGCATTGGCCACCGCGCCGGGCCAGCCGCCGACGCCGGAGAGGATCGCGATGTACTGCTGGCCGTCCGAACCACGATAGGAGATCGGCTGGCCGATGAACCCCGAACCCGCACGAAACTGCCAGAGCACGTTTCCGGTCTTTGCGTCGACCGCCTTGAACAGGCGGTCCATCGTTCCGTAGAACGCGACGTCGCCAGCCGTCACCAGCGCGCCGCTCCAGACCGGCAGCTTCTCGTGGATCTCCCAGACCTTCCTGCGTGCGACCGGATCCCACGCCATGAACTCGCCGCGGTGTCCGCCGGGACCTGCGTACATATCGACATCGGCCCCGACATAGGGCGTGCCGGCGATATAGCCGACCTGCGACGCCTTGAAGTTCATGCAGAGATGCTGATGCGGGACGTAGAGCAATTTTGTGCGAGGTGACCACGCGGAGGGCTGCCAATCCTTGGCGCCCGGCGCGCTCGGGCAGATGTTCTCGACCGTCTTGCCGACCAGCGGGGTCTTCTCCTCGTTGGGGATGATCCTGCCGGTCTTGAGGTCGACGCCCTTATAGGCGTTCACGAACTCAAACGCGTCCGCCGAGATCACTTCGCCGGTGGTACGCTCCATGACGTACATGTAGCCGTTGCGACCGGGATGGATCAGCACCTTGCGCGGCTGACCGTTCAGCTCGAGGTCGACCAATACGTTCTCGTTGATCTCATCATGGTCGAACAGATCGTGCGGGTTGACCTGATAGGCCCACTTCGCATGTCCGTTATCGGCATCGCGGGCGAAGATGGTCGTACTCCAGAGATTGTCGCCGCTGCGCTGGTTCGCATTCCATGGACTCGGATTGGCGGTGCCGTAGTAGATCAGGTTGAGGTCGGGATCATAGGAGATCCATCCCCACATGGTGCCGCCGCCGACCTGCCAGCGGTCGGCAGGCCAGCTCTTGACGCCGAGATCCTTGCCCTTGAGGTTGTCGTAGAACGGCTTGAAGTCGTCTCCGATCAGCACGTCCTTATCGGGGCCCGTGGCGTAGGCGCGCCAGGCGATGGCACCGGTGTTCTCGTCGAGTGCGGTGACCCAGCCGCGCACGCCCATCTCGCCGCCGCTGTTGCCGATGAGCACCTTGCCCTTCACGACGACGGGGGCCATCGTCACGGTCTCGCCCTTGTTGATCTCGCCGAGCTTGGTGTGCCAGAGCTCCTTGCCGGTCTTGGCGTCGATTGCGACCGAGTGATTGTCGAGCGTGTTGAGGAACACCTTGCCGTTGTCGAAAGCGAGCCCGCGATTGACGACGTCGCAACAGGCAACGCCCGCCGCGGCAGGCTCCGGCTTCGGCGCATACGACCATTTCAACTCGCCCGTGGTGGCGTCGAGCGCGAACACGCGGTTGGGGTAGGGGCCGGCATAGGGGCCGACCACGTACATGGTCCCGTCGACCACGAGGGGCGCCGCCTCCTGACCGCGATCGGCGCCAACCGAGAACGTCCAGGCGAGTTGCAGGCGCGATGCGTTGCCGACGTTGATCTGGTCGAGATCGCTATAGCGCGTGTTGGCGTAATCGCGCGCCGCCATCGGCCATTGGCCGGGATCCTTCATGCGGCTGGCAAGATCGGTCTGCGCAAAACCAGGCGAAAGTGATGCAGAGCACGCGCACAGCGTACTCAGCGTTCCCCACAGCAATCGCCTGAGGCTGGGCATTAACATAAGTGAGATCTCCACGGCATTGATGAGGCCCTGCCGCGTTGCAGGCCGGCTTGCGAACGTACAAACGTCGCGCTCCCGCTTGGTTCCTAAGCTCTGTCGCGTCGCTATCTCACGACATTTCCCGAGACGCCGGCGCCGAGATCGACGGCGATCTGATCTTCCTTGCCATCGCATTTGGGATGGCCAAAGCCCGACGGGCTTTTGCCGTCCGGCCCGATATCGTAGATGATCGCATCCTTCATGTTCGGGTTGACGCCGGCCGGCACGTGGTCGAGGCCGAGGAAGTGACGCACGCGCCAGGCGACATTGTGATCCGCGCAGGAGCTGTCGCCGCTGACGCCGAGCGCACCGGCGATGCCGTTGCCGTCATACAACGCGAGCCCGCCGCCGAAGACGATGACGCCGCCGACGGGCTTGCCGACCATCGGATCGCGTGCGGTTCCGAATTCGTCCGGCGTGCCCGCGTAAAGAACTTCCGGGGAGGGCGGATTGCTGAGCGCCGCGCCGAACAGGAGGCCGCCGGGCTGGGCGCCCGCATAGAGATTGGCGGTGGCCATCGCCTTGTTCTTCAGGCTGAACGCATTCGCGGTGTTCGCTTTCTCGGCGGCGATCGCGCGACTGCCGAGCCATTGGTCGTCGACCTTGCTGCCGCTATAGGCGATCGCGCAGACGACGCCCTGCCGGTTTACGACAGCGGCCCATTCATTGTTGTCGAGGCCGCCATTGCTCGGGCCGCCGCCGGGTTTGACGCTCTTCTTGAGAATGTCGGCGAGCTGGTCATGATCGACCGGGCACGACATGCCCGGCCGCGGTTGGTCCTGCGCGATCGAACCTTCCGGCGCCGCAAAAGTCGTGGCGAGAATGACAGCCGTCATGGCGGTGCGCTTGCTCATCTGACCTCCACGAAGATTTCCGAGACAGCAGGGCGAACGTTGCACCGCACCTGCAGTTCCTATGTTCCTCGCGAGCCGACATGCCGCACCGCAGGCAGGCGTACATCGAACTCGGTCAGCCACCGATAAGCGAAGAACAGGGCTGCACCGGTATAGAGCACGCCCATCGGCACCCACATCAAGATGCCGGCGAGCTGCTGATCTTCGAGTCGCGATAGCCCGAATTCCCCGGCGAGGGCGCCCTGACCGGGAATCCATGCGCGCGTTGACAGTGACAACAACGCTCCGAGTACACCGGAATGAAGAACCGTGACGAACAGGCAGGCAATTGCGATGCCGTCCCGAAGCCGCATGCTGCGTCCAATGCCGCGGCCATGGAGAAGCACCCACCAGAACAGCAATGCGGTGCCGAAGAAGCTGATGTGCTGGAGGCGATGGATGGCGGTGTTTTCGAGCGCCCACGCATAAAGCGGCGGCGCATGCCAGGCCCAGAGCGCCAAGCCGTGCAGGGCCGTCGAACTGACAGGATGGCTGATGACTGCCCACGGCCGCGCCACGATCGGCCAATTGAGACATCGGCCCGCAGCAGGACGAAGCGAGGCCGGAAGGCTCCACATCAGCGGCCCGTTGATCCGGGCGAAGGCCATCAGCGGCGCGCCAACCACCATGAGCAGCTCGTGCTCGATCATGTGCGCAGTGAACAGACGCTCGCCGAGCCAATGCAGCGGTGAGGTGAGGGCGAGCGCGACGATCAGCCATCCCGTCCAGAATGCGCCGACCTGGCGGAAGCTGACGCCTCGGCCGCCGCCGGCATGGTGCCAGAGCCGCTGCGTGCCGACGTAGAAGCCGATCCCGACGATATAAAGCGGTGCCAGAAGCCAGGGGTCGAAGCTCCAGAGCGAGCCCGGATCGACATCCGAGATTCCATGCGCCTTTGCCGGCGCAGCAATCAGGCCAAGCAGAAGGGCCAGCAAGCTCAGCGCAGGCATGGGCTGATTATCAGCGATGCCGCGAGCTGGTTCGCGATGACAAGCGCAAACAGAACGCCGGAGCCGACGCCGAGCCAGGCCATGAACGTCCGGGGACCGCCGCCTTGCGCATCGGCCCATTCCGCGCCGGCGCCGCGCCGAACCGCACGGGCCGATATCGCCGTGCCCGCGAGGGCGACGATGGCCAATACGGCGCTCATGATCGTCCCGCTCAGCCTCGTTGTCTCGCACGAAAAATGAGCGAGCGCATAGACCCCTTGCAGGTTGATTCCCCACGCCAATGGTCCGAGCGCGACACCGGCCCAGTAGAGCAGTTTCCCATGTCCTTCGGTAGCGGTCATAGGCGTGACATCCAGTCGAGCAGGACATAAAGCGGCAGCCAGGCCAGCACGACAAAGTTCCAGTAGAACACGTTGTCGGTAACGTCACTGAACCGGCGCGGCCTGGCGTGGCGCGTGAACATCAGCACCGTCAGCACGACGGTGTCGCCGACGTCGGTGGCAAGATGGGTCGTGTGCAGTCCCAGGATCAGCCAGACGATCGATCCGTAGGCCGAGTTGTCCCAGCGCGTGTTGAGATGGGCGAACTCGAAGCCGCGCAGGATCAATAGTCCGATTCCGATCAGCGACATCACGATGAGGCCCATGCGTACTTTCGCAAGGTCCTGCCGATGGGCTACGCGATTGGTCATCTGGTTCGGAATGATGCTCAGGAGATAGATGATGGTCTCGGCCGTGCCGGGCCAGAGATCGGGAGGCGCAGCTCCAATCGGCCAGCTCGGGTTGACGGCATAGAGATAGAGGTAGGCCCCGATTGCGATGGCAAATCCCATGCCTTCCAGCGCCATGAACCCCATGGCGCCCCACCAGGGGCCGCTGCGCGGGCCATAGCCATAGGTCGGCAGTTCCGCGACGTTGCGGACGATGGTTTGCCTCATTCCTCGTCCTCCTTGCTCCCACCCGGCCAGAACCAGCCGATCAAGGTGACGGCCATCGGCGGCGTGCCCCACAGCACCGCCCAGGGCGTGAAGATCGAGCCGATGAAGAACACCGTCGTCGCAATGGCCGTCAGCAGCGGCCAGATGCTCGGCTCAGGCGACGCCTCACGGATCTGCGGCTCTGCTTCGGCCAGCGAAGTTAGAAGCACTTCGCGTCGCTCCACACTCAAGCCCGCAACGACAGGCAGGGTTCCATTGTCGAACCAGAGCGGATCGCGGTGCTTGACCACGGGAATGCGGTCGAAATTCTGCGGGGGCGGGGGTGAGGCCGTCGCCCATTCCAGTGTCGAAGCATCCCAGGGATTATCGCCTGCGAGCGCGCCGGCGCGAAGACTGATGATCACGTTGACGAGCAGCAGCGCGAAGCTGAGCGCAAAAACGACGGCCCCGCCGCTCGATAGGAGGTTAAGGTGGGCCCAGTCCATGTCGGCGGTGTAGGTGTAGATGCGGCGCGGCATCCCGATCAGCCCGAGGATGTGCATCGGGAAAAACGCGAGATTGAAGCCGACAAAGGCCAGCCAGAAGTTCCAACGGCCGAGCCGCTCGCTCAACATCCGGCCGGTAATCTTGGGAAACCAGTAATAGACGGCACCGATGAGCGGGAAGACCGCGCCGCCGATCAGGACGTAATGGAAGTGGGCGACCACGAAATAGGTGTCATGCACCTGTGTATCGATCGGTACCGAGGCGACCATTACGCCGGAGAGTCCGCCAAGCACGAAGATCGCGATGAAGCCGATCACGAACAGGAGGGGGGTGCGATAGACCGGGCGGCCGTCCCAGAGCGTCGCCAGCCAGCAGAAGATCTGCAACCCGCTCGGCACCGCGATCAGCATGCTGGAGGCCGTAAACAGCCCGGCGCCGAGTTGGGGCAGGCCCGTCACGAACATGTGGTGGACCCACAGGCCGAACGACAAAAAGCCCGTCGCGATCAGCGAGAGAATGACGATCGGATAGCCGATCACCGGCCGGCGCGCGAATGTTGCCAGGATCGCCGAGACCATTCCCGTACCGGGAATGAAGATGATGTAGACCTCGGGATGGCCGAAGAACCAGAACAGATGCTGCCAGAGCAGGGGATGTCCGCCCGACGAGGAATCGTAGAAGCGCGTGTTGACGAGACGGTCGAGGATCAGCGAGGTCGATGCGACCATGATCGCGGGCATCGCGAACATCACCAGGAACGCCGTGACCAGCATCGCCCAGACGAAGAGGGGGATTCGGTCGAGCGTCATGCCGGGCGCGCGCAGCTTGAACACGGTGACGACGATCTCAACTGAGACCGCGAGTGCCGCGACTTCGGTGAAGGTGATCATCTGCGCCCAGACGTCAGGCCGCTTCGTCGGCGTGTACTGCAATAAAGACAGCGGAACATAGGCGAACCAACCGACATCCGGACCGACGTTGAGCGCGAAGGAGATCCAGAGGAAGCAGCCTCCGAACAGAAACATCCAGTAGCTGAACGCGTTTAGGCGCGGGAAGGCGATGTTCCGCGTTCCGACCATCAGCGGCACGAGATAGACGGCGAATGCCTCCATCACCGGCACGGCGAACAGGAACATCATCGTCGAGCCGTGCATCGTGAAGATCTGGTTGTACTTGTCGGCCGACAGGAACGTCTTCTCTGGTCCGGCGAGCTGAATGCGCATCAGGATTGCAAGGATGCCGCCAAGAAGCAGGAACGCGAATGCGGTGACGATGTAGCGTCGGCCGACGACCTTGTGGTCGACCGACATCAGCGCGCCGAGCAGGCCGGACGGCGTACGCCAGATGCTGTCGAGGCGCGCGGACAGCTCCAGGCCGCTCAACCCGTCGTCTCGCAACTCGCGTTGTTCAGCCACCACGGTCACTTGAGCTGCTCCAGATAGTGAAGGATCGCGATGAGCTCATCCGATTGCAGCGGCATCTTCGGCATATAGTTGCCGGGCTTGATGTGCTGGGGGTCGGCGATCCAGCCGCCGAGCGTGGCCGGTGTCATCGGCAGCGTTCCGGCTGCGATTGTCGTCCGGCTGCCGACGTGGGTTAGATCGGGACCGAGCTGCCCGCCGGCGAGCGTGCCGCGGATGGTGTGGCAGAGCGCACAGCCTCTTGCGCGGAACAGCTGCTCACCCTGCTTGCCGAGCGGGTCGGTCGGGCTGCTCGCACTCTGGTTCTCGTGGTCGCGCCAGCGGCCGAATTCGTCCGCCGACAGCGCCAGCACGGCGAACGCCATATGGGCATGCTGAAGGCCGCAGAATTCGGCGCACTGCCCGCGATAGACGCCGGCATTCTTCGCCGTGAATTGCAGCTCGTTCTTCTGCCCGGTGATGAGATCCATCTTCCCGGTCAAGCTGGGGACCCAAAAGCTGTGGATCACATCGGCAGACTCCAGCTCGACCTTTACGGGCTGGCCGGTCGGAATGCGGATCTCGTTTGCGGTGACGAAGCTCTTGTCGGGGCTGTCGTCTTCGTAGCGGACTTCCCACCACCATTGATGGCCGATGATCTTGAGGGTGAGGGCGTTCTCGTCCTTGGCGAAGACGGTGCGCTGACCGGCATAACTGACGATTGAGAGCCCAAGCACGATGACAAGGGTAGCGACGCCCAAGGCAAAGACGACACGACCGGTCGTCTGTTCAAACGAATGATGCAGCGCGAGCGGTTGGTCGGCCGCACGCTTTCGGCGCAGCATGCCCACACAAAGCACGATCAGGACGGCGATCCAGACGACGGCCCCGACGATCAGGAAGATTAAGAAATTCCGGAGGATCTGGTCGGACTGAAGCCCCTGCGGATCGAGCGCGGACTGCCGGCCAGCGCAAGCGGCCAGCGGCAACGTCGCAAATGGCACCAGAGCCGTTCGCATCCGGACGGGCATCGATGTTCGCCGTGCTCCCCTGTTGCAGGGCGAACCGGTCAAGCCTATGAAGGTTCCTATCGCACCGATCGGGCTGGTTCATTGCCGCCTCAGAACGGCCATCCCCTGGTCGCGATGAAGATTGCCGCATCGGCTGCGCCCATCAGCAGCAAGACGAGGAGGACGGCGATCGTCGCTCCCGGTTGAGCGAGCACGCGAATATTTTCTAGCATGTATCATCCTCGATCGCGCGATCACCGTGCCGCGGGCTTTTGCGGATCGTCGCGGCGCTGGGCGGCTTCCGTGTTCCGGTCCAGTTGCGCGCGCTCACTTCGGCGCAAATGGCCGGATCGTCTGACGCCATACCAGATAGCGGCGCCAAGGATAAAGGCGCCGATGAACCACAGCCACAATGCCGTGGCCGAGACGTCTCCCAAAAGCATGCCGACGCCGCTATTGCCCATTTGTGCGCTCCGATTAGATATGCGGGCAATGCGAGCCTGGTGCGGTGGTTCCTAAGCGCAGCAGGGCCGTCGGCAGGATGTCAGGAGGGCTGCGATCAGAATTGGCGCGATTTCGGACACGCACGGGCTGCTGCGGCCCGGAGTCGTGCACATCATCGACGCGGCGCGTTCCCTAATCGTCAGTTGAGATCGGCAGACTCTTGCCGCGCGACATCGCCATTGGAGCGAGAGAGTCTGATCGCCCCGAGGAACGCTTGTGATCGCCTTTGGTTACCCGAGCAAATTCCGGAGCGGCTCCATGATCGAATATCCCAAACCTCCATTTCCGGCCCAGCAACAACCGATGCCCGGTTCGACCCGTGCGATGAGACCGCGGCCGGATCATGGCGAAGAGAGTTACCGAGGCGCAGGGCGCCTCGCCGGCAAGAAGGCCATCATCACGGGTGGCGATAGCGGCATCGGCCGTGCCGTCGCCATTGCCTATGCTCGCGAGGGCGCGGACATCGTCATCGCATATCTTAACGAAGATGCGGACGCGGCCGAGGTCAAGGCGCTGGTCGAGCGGGAAGGGCGCAAGGCTGTCCTGATTTCCGGCGACATCAGCAATCCCGATCATTGCCGCTCCATCGTCCATCGCGCGGTCGAGGAACTCGGGGGAATCGACATCCTCGTCAACAACGCGGCCCATCAGGCGACGTTCAAGGACATCCAGGACATCAGCGATAGGGAATGGCAACGAACCTTCGAAGTGAACATCCACGCCATGTTCTATTTGGCCAAGGCCGCTGTCCCGCACATGCGGCCTGGCGGGACTATCGTGAATACCGCTTCCGTAAACTCGGACATGCCGAACCCGAGCCTGCTCGCCTATGCCACGACCAAAGGGGCCATTCAGAACTTTACCGGCGGGCTCGCACAGATGCTGGCAAGCAAGGGCATCCGGGTCAACGCGGTCGCTCCCGGGCCGATCTGGACGCCGCTCATTCCGTCGACCATGCCCGAGGATTCCGTCGAGAATTTCGGCAAGCAGGTGCCGATGCAGCGCGCCGGACAGCCGGCCGAGCTTGCGACAGCCTATGTGATGCTGGCCGATCCCCTCTCGAGCTACACCTCGGGAGCCACTCTCGCTGTTACCGGCGGGAAGCCGTTCATTTGAGCCGATACGCAGCCGGCGCTGCGTTCAGCCGTCAGGGCTGCCGCCGTCACGGTGTGTCTTCGGTCGGTGGACCGTCGCACTGCGGCATAGCAGGCCGCGTTAGGAACGTCTCTTCCGGCTACAGGTTTTCGAGGCAGTCACGGGAGAACAGCATGGATCAAAACGACCACGCCACTGTCCGATCAGGGCAGAGCAGCGCAGTCGGCTGGATGGTCGGCGCAATCTTCGTCGTAGCGGTCGTTGCGGCCGTCTTCTTCTACAATGGAGGCGATGTCGGTCATCAGACCACCACCACGACTCCGACCAACGCCCCGAGCGTCACGACGGGTTCGGGCCCATCCAACAAGTAAGCCTGCGCTTGCATTAGCGGTCGCCCGAAAGGGACAGCCCGTTCATTTGTCGAGTAGTAGATGCGCAGCTCCTTTATCCTGGCACATGGGCGCACATTCATAGCTGGTTATGCAACGCCCACATGCGATGGAAGTGCAGGGTCAGGTGAAGCTCCGGGCGGCTGCCGGAGCGTCCAACAGCATCTTGACAGGAATGGCCGCTGACGGGACCTTTGCTTGGAGGCAGATCCCGCCAGCCAGAAGACAGGTGTAGCGTCTATTCCGTCTGCTCGACGGCGGCCGGCATTTTCGCAACCGACATCAGCGAACGAGCGACCTGGTTCAAGAGCTGATCAGTGTTCTCTTCCTCAGCGAGGGACTTCGACAGCAGACTGACGATCGCGCTGTGGCGCAATTGCTGAGCAAGATTTCTTGCCGTGGTGTAGCCGGCAATCTCATAGTGCTCGACCCGCTGCGCTGCGGCGATCAATGCGAGGTCGGCAGCAGCATCTTCCTTCTCTTCGCCTTCGGTCATGATTTCCTGACCTTCCTCGACTAGGCCCATCATGCCCTTGCAAGGCTTGGCGCGTGCGGACTTTCCGAGCATCTCGAAGCACTCGTTGATCCGCTCGATCTGTGCCTCGGTCTCGGCGAGATGCTGCTCGAACAGCTCTCGCAGCTGATCGAAGCGCGCGGCTTCCGCCATCTTGGGCAGCGCTTTCGTCAGTTGTTTTTCTGCGTGAAGGATGTCGCGGAGCTCGTCGATCAGGAGTTCGCCAAGACCGGCTTCGTCGACGGACGGAGAGCTCTCGGTAACGATCGCGTTTGCCGGGCCGGGCTCACCGGCCTGGATGGCAGGCGAGTCGGTGAAGACCCATTCGCCTCCTTCATTCCACGGCCCGCGCGTGTCGATCTCGCCGTGATCGCCGGTTCCCGTCGAATCGTTGAAGAACTGATCGACGAGGCCGGGTGTCGGCGCGATCCGGCCGATGCTGAATGCCGGCTTTGCCATGCTTTCGAGTGCCAACGAGAACGCCTTCATGTGCGTGATCTCGCGGGTCATCAGGAACTGAAGCGCATCCTTGGTGCCGGCGTCATCGGTGAAATTGATCAACCGTTCGTAGACGATTTTGGCTCTCGCCTCCGCGGCAATGTTGCTCCGAAGGTCGACATCCAGCTCGCCGGTGATCTTGAGGTAATCGGCAGTCCAGGCATTGCCCTGCGAGTTGAACAGGTTCACGCCACCGCCTCCCGCGATCGCGATGAGCGGATCGGCTTCGGCAGCCTGGCGATCGAATTTCGAGGGCTTGAGATGCATGCGGGCGAGTGTGCCGACGACTTCGAGATGGCTCAATTCCTCGGTGCCGATGTCCATCAGGAGATCCTTGCGATCCGGATCCTCGCAATTGAGTCCCTGTATGGAGTACTGCATGGCGGCGGCAAGCTCGCCATTGGCGCCGCCGAACTGCTCGAGCAGCATATTGCCGAACCGGGGATCAGGTTCGTCGACACGAACGGTGAACATCAGTTTCTTGACGTGGTGGTACATGGATTTCCCTTTAGGGTGCGAGGAACATCCGTTCTCGAACCGGCGTGTATTGTCGTTGTTCCTATGTAGCTGCTGCGCAGTAGCGACGACGAATGCCCGGGAACGGAACGGGCTTTCCTTTGTCGTGGCGAGGCCGAGGCGAAGGGGCAGCTCGGTCGCTGCAATCGTCTTAGTGAGAGGAACGATCGCTGTGCTCCACGCATTCCAAGGGCGTCAAGGCAAAAAGGTGATGAGATGTCCCGACGACTACTGGCCAGGCCTTGGACACCGGCCGATGATAAGCAACTGAGGGAGATGGTTGAGGCTGGCTTGAAGACGTCGGCGATCGCTCGGAAGCTGAGAAGGCCGGTGGGATCGGTCCACTCCAGAAGATCCAAATATCAACACCATCACGTCTCGTGGGTAGGACAGTTCCTGGACACCGACGGCGACCGCTAGGGATCAGGTGGGACAGTTTGGCGTCGCGGTCAGCTATTGCCGCAAGCCCTGAACATGCGAGCGCTCGTTCTCGACTTCTTCGGCGTCTTGCTCATCAATTCTCATGAGCGAGTTGTCCGCTGCGCCATGCACCTTCAGGAGTTCGTCGAGCTTGGCGTGCAGGGCCTGGGTGTCGCGATGCTCGGCTCGCTGGATGAGAAGCGTCATTCCCCAGGTCGCGAGCGTCGCCAATGAATGCCACTCGAGCCCATTTCCCATGGTAACCCAGCAGACCGCATATACCAGATAGAGGATGAACGCCGCTGGTCGCGCCGTGGCAACGCCGATCTCCGTAAGCCAACCTTTGGGATCGGAAAGGGACATGCGGGCAAACAGCACGAGAACGGCGGTGTTCCTATTGAGGTCGGCCAGCCTGGGGCCGCGATCGCTTCGTCATGAATTTAGATCAATTGACGTTGTCACCCAGCATGTTCCGGGTTGCGGTCAC
This sequence comes from Bradyrhizobium sp. CB2312, assembly GCF_029714425.1. Classification (NCBI taxonomy): domain Bacteria; kingdom Pseudomonadati; phylum Pseudomonadota; class Alphaproteobacteria; order Hyphomicrobiales; family Nitrobacteraceae; genus Bradyrhizobium; species Bradyrhizobium sp. CB2312. The sequence continues at coordinate 2,898,579 of NZ_CP121668.1, forward strand.
GACTGCGGCAAGGCCGCTCTCGCCGTGCATCAACGCGATCGCGCCCTGCTGCTCATGACGAATGGCATGGGCCATGACTCGCAGGCGGGGATCACCGCGGCTATGCCACATCTGATCCGCCATTTTGACCGCTCCCCTGTGATGTCGGATCATCATCTCCACGAAGACCGCGTCGAATTGATCGGGCGGCGCAAGTTTAACCAGCTTGATCTCGGTCAGTGTAAGGAAGCCCGGCATGACAGCGCGCTCGTCGGAGCTGCAATCAGGCATCGCAGTATCGAACCAACTCAGCCACCAATTTGCAAGGAGTCTGTTCTCGCCGGTCTGGCTTGCCACCATGAGCAGCGCGAATTTTTGCAGGTGTCGAGCTTGCGCACGCCGGGCGGCAATGCGCGCGAGCTCGATACCTGGGCATGATGCGTCGTCATATGACGCATGTAGGTCTGGTCTGCATCCTTGTTGCGTCCGATCCACGGCGGTTCATATCCATGGCTACCGAACACGGCGACAATTCCGAGCATTACCATTAGGGCCAGTGCACCTGCGAGCCACGCTTCGGTAAACCGCAGATCTCGCGCGGCTGCCGCGTCGCGTGCCCACCGCAGCCGAGCGAAGAAGGGATACATCAGGGCCGATGAAGCGTGGACTAGAAGCCCGATCCAGTATGGCTGCAGGAGCGTGAACAGCGGCTGCCAAAACGGGAAGAGCGGCACCAGCACAAACCATTCCATGCCGGACGAGAAGATCGCCCAAGGTAGCGCCAGAAGCAGAATCACCGGAGGCCGCAGATGATCGGTCCAGCGTCCGAGGACACCAAAGAAGAATACCGCCCAGGAAAAGTCCGCCCATTGACGGAAGGGAATGCCGACAAAGGACAGCGCTCCACGACGGCTCCGAGCTGAGCGCCCAGTCGCGAGCCGGAATGGTCGCCACCGTCATCCAATCCACCGCCGCATCGCGGCCGATCCGCGCTGCGAACAACTGGCTGACGATGGTGGAGAAAGTACTGCTGATCAGCCCGAGCTCGACGGCGGCAATTCAGTGCGAGCGTCGACGTCTCTCGTCTGCAATCCCGGCCTGGTCAAGAGGTGACACCGGCCGTCGCGTGCTGGATCATCTCTTTCGCTCGACCTTTCGCGGCCTGAAGCCCCTTGGGGAAACCGCTGCGGTTGGGATACAGCTTGCGCCGCGCATGCGGCGGGGCCGCTGCGGCTTGGTATCTTGAGCGGCCCGGTAGTCGAGCATGGCAATGCCGCCCACCATGAGGAGCGCCAGCGCGATGTTGCCTTTCTTGGGATTATCGGATGTCAGGCCCGAAAGGAGCGCAGCCGCGTCCAGGCCATCGCCACCGACGCGGGCCCACAGCCCCGCGTTCTTATCGACCGAGAGTGACATGACGCCGGCGAGGAGTTCTCGCACGCCGAAAGCACGGACCATCGTCTCGTGTCCCTCCATCCCGAGCGTTTCCGTGACGCGTCGGGGCGCGAAGAATTCCGTGATGCCGAGGCCAATGCTGAACCAGCCAAGCGCGCGTGCAAGCTGGTCTGTCGGTTGCTTCAGGCTCGGTCCGCCTTCAACGATCTTGGGGTCGCCCTTGGAGCGCACGACATTGGAGAAATGAAACATGGTTGCTCCTTCAGGGCTTCAGCACGACTTTGACGCACGAGTCTCGCTTGTCGCGGAACATTTGGTACATTTCGGGACCTTGCTCGAGCGGCACGGTGTGGGTGATGACGAATGACGGATCGATCTCGCCTTCCTCGATGCGGCGAAGCAGATCGTCAGTCCAGCGGTTGACGTGGGTCTGCCCGGTGCGCATCGTCAGACCCTTGTTCATGAACGCGCCCATCGGAAGCTTGTCGGAAAAGCCGCTGTAAACGCCGGGCACCGAGATGATGCCGCCGGGCCGGCAGACATAGATCATCTCTCGCAGGACATGGGGCCGGTCGCTCTCCAGCATCACCATCTGCTTGGCGCGGTCGAGCAGGGTGTCGGGCCAGGACGCCATCACATGCGATTCCATCCCGACGCAATCGATGCACTTTTCCGGACCTTTGCCGTCGGTCAGTTCCTTCAGCCGATCCAGAACGCTCTCGTTCTCGAAATTGATCGTGGCCGCGCCGGCGGCTTCCGCCATGGACAGCCGCTCGGGCAGGCAGTCGATCGCGACCACTTGGTTGGCCCCGAGCAGGATTGCGCTGCGGATCGCCATTTGTCCGACCGGACCACACCCCCAGATCGCGACCGTATCTGTCGGTACGATGTCGCATTGTACGGCGGCCTGCCAGCCGGTCGGGAAGATGTCGCTGAGAAACAGCAGCTGTTCATCTGGGATGCCTGCGGGAACGTTGATATGCGTGGCATCGGCGAAGGGTACGCGCAGATATTCTGCCTGTCCGCCGGGATAGCCACCGGTCAAATGAGTGTAGCCGAACAGACCTGCGGTCGAATGTCCGAACACCTTATCGGCCAGGTGCTTCTTGCGATTGGTGGTCTCGCACACGGAGAAATTGCCGCGTTTGCATTGATCGCATTCGCCGCAAATGATCGTGAAGGGGACAACGATGCGGTCGCCCTTCTTCAATTTGCCGTCGACGCCGTGGCCGACTTCGACGACCTCGCCCATGGTCTCGTGGCCCATGATATCGCCGGGCATCATGCCTGGAATGAAATTGTGGAAGAGGTGCAGGTCTGAGCCGCAGATCGCGCAACTCGTGACCTTGATGATCGCGTCGCGCGGGTCCTGGATCTCCGGATCGGTAACGGTATCGCACCGGATGTCTTCCTTGCCGTGCCAAACCAGCGCCTTCATTTTCGTTCTCCGCCTGAATTACGAGGCATCTAAGTCCAGAATAGAACGATGGTTGCTATTGCAGCCGCAAATCTTCGCGCCTGATTGCGGACGTTCGGATAGGAACGAGCCGGACGCCGAGCGATTGGCCGTCATCAAGGTCAGCCGCGAGGATACGCCCATGTCCGCCGATCGATTGCCCGCCAGCAAGTTCGCCGTCGTGACCGGAGCTTCCACCGGAATCGGTCTGGAACTCGCAAGGTGCTGTGTCGAGAACGGCTTTGATCTTGTCATCGTTGCGAACGAGCCCGCAATTGAGACGGCTGCGACCGAGCTGCGCAGGCTTGGCGGAAGTGTAGAAGCCGTCCAGACCGATCTCGCCACCACAGAGGGCGTTGACGACCGTGGCTAACGTCACGCCGAAGGAGGTGTTGGCCAAGCAACATCGCAAGATGGCGGAGCCGGGCACGGCGAAGTCTTGACGAGATCGCGCCGCAGTCGCTCCAGGACCACCGCGATCCAATCAGCGAATTGTTGAACATCGACGATTGCGAGCGGCCGTCCATGCCGATCATTCGATACTTCGTTTTCGTCGGCGGGCTACTGCTGGCGCTGCTCTTCGCGGCGGATCGGCACCTGCCGGCTCCCAAGAACAAGCTCGAACCGAGCGTTGATGGCGACAAGATCCAGCTTGTCGGCGAAGTAGACGAAGTCAGGACGGCGCCAGCAGCCCGTTGGACTGCCGGCTCACGGGTGCGCTAAGGCCCCCTCGAAAACGGTTCCCACACGGAACAGAGTTCGGCGGTTCTATTCGTCCCGCGATTCACCTATGCAAGCGAGAAGGGAGCGCGGCCTATTGCCGAACGAGCAGTGGTGATCAGGAGGGCGGGGGTGACTGAACGAGGGGTGGGGGCTGGCCGGTTTCTCGTCCGGATGGGAGGCGTCGGCTGGATGGTTTACGATCGGGATCGCAAGGGGCCGGCGCTGATCGGCACCGAACTCGCAGCTAATTTGACGAGAGAGCAAGCTGAACGAGCATACCATACGCTCGTCCGCTCAGAGCCGGGCCAAGGCGGTCCAGGGGGCTCTTCATAGCGACTCCGGAGGTATATTTGGCGGACGCCAGAACTTCGCCTTATCCTTTGACCTGGAGCGCAGCTTTCCTCGCTTCCATCTCGGCCACGGCGATGGCCAGAGCTTCGTTCATTAAGCGCGCAGCAATTTTCTTTAACCGCGCAATCTTCTCGTCCAGTTCGACACACTGGTCACATATTACGGTCCGTTCGAAGTATCAGGTCCAAATAAGAACGAGCTTTTGGTTCCGGCGATAGGCGGCTGTTCGGCGGCGTCTTCCACCGTCCTGATCTGCTCGGCGCGGCGGGCAAGATCGTCGGAAGTTTTTGCCACGCGGCGAAGAGCCTCTTTCGTTTGCTGATGCTGTGCGTTGTCAGCTTTGGTTCGAAACTCCTCGGCCCGAGTACGAAAATACTTCGGCGAATGTGTACGCTCGAGACCCATGACTCACTCCGCAATCCAGGTTTTCGCGTGTAACTGGCGATGGGCGATTTGGTTCAAGACGGGCTCATTGCACCGGCCGTGAAGAGCCCCCTTTTCCTTGCTGAAGGGACCACTGAGGGAAGGTCGGTTCAGGCTTGTGGAACAATTGTCCACTTTGGTACTTTATGTCGTCAAAGAGCGGGGCGATTCGAATGCTGACAATGCTGCTCATCATGACGCTTGGCGGTGGTGCCGTTGTCGCCATCATCGTCGCGGTGTTTGAAGGTCGCGCCGCGATCGATCGCAGGCGCGTCGAGAGTCACTAGCCGTCTCGGTTCATTTCGTCCTTTGGCAATTGGCTCTCCGTTTTAAGCCGCACATAGGTCCGCTTTCGTGCAACTCCATCCGGCCTCGCTCGACGGGTGGGATGCCGGCGCCAAATTCCGCACCAGTGCCTTTCGGCGTATAAAGAAAGGGCGCGTTGATTTTCTCGATATGAATGTGGCCATCCTGGACCGGTGCAATGCTGGCGGCGAACTCAACCAGCTTTGCGGCGGCCGCCTCCGGCGTCGCAAAGGGACGTTCACCGGTCAATTTCAACTTCAGCGCTCCCCAAGGCCATCAGACGGACGGCGGGTCTAGGGGCCGAGATTCTTGTGGTCGCACGGCCGCCAAATGGCTGTTCTCGTACGGACCTCGTCGGCGCTCGGAGCATCGGCGATTGCTGACGCGCCCCGACGACGAAGGCCGCAGCGAAGTCAATCGCTGCGGCCCGCGCACGGTCAAATGAACCGGGTGAAACGATCTACGTGAACTATTCAACCAGCCCCGGTCTGACGATTATCTCCCCCGGCTTTCCGGATCGCATTGCTCTATGTGAATCGGGTCGGGAAAAATAGGCAACGGAACTGTGCGAAAGCGAACAGAGCAGGCTTTCGAGCAGTCAGTAGGCTCATGTCTGCTTGGTGCAACCGAGACCAAGCCCAGCGGCCCCGGCCTACACACCCCAAATTCTCCGCCGGGCCGGGGCCGTCTGGCGAGACGCGCGCTGACAATGCCGCTCAGGACGTTTGGTGGCGGCTACGTGGGTGGCTGCTTTTTCCGTGCCTAATTTGCCGTTGCGTATCGTTTGGTACTTCGCGATCCAAAGGGCCCTGCTACTGTTTCCCGAGCAGAGGGGGCTCGCCATGGATCGGCTGAAGAATGCGCAGGGGGATATCGAAGCCCCCGAGTGTGAAAATTGCCGGATCACCATGAGATGGTTTCGCTCGGAGTTGCTGCGAGATACTCCGGATTCGATAATCGCCCACCTTCTTGTCTGCCCGAACTGCAAACGCGCTCAGCGGATGGATACAAAGTTCACGCCGGTTCGGGTCCCGCCTGACAAGCTGTCTGCTCCTCGCTTTCGTGTGATCGCAGGCGGAAGGTTGGGGCGCAGAGCTCATGACTCAGCTTCGCGCGATTGAAGCGACATTCCCACAAGATCATGCTTAACCAGCGCTACTTCGGCATCTCTCCGCAAATGCGCAGGACAAAGAGCGTATTTCGAAATTCGTCGGTCACCTCCATCCGCCATTCGCGGCCGGGCACTAGATCGCCATCAATGCCCTGCAAAATTTGACCGGCCATCGATGTGGCCTCTTTCCAGGCGGCGTTTCTGTCAGGCAATTCCTCACCGACTCGATCGGTGGTTATGCGACCGTAAAAAACGTTGAAGAAGTAGCGGGGCATCTTCGGCGTCCGAAAAAGAAAATGGCAATGCGGCAGTAACGCCGCAAAGTCTGGATCGGTTCCGCGTCAAGCCTTGCCGAGCAACCGCAATGCGGCGTTCGAGCTGGTCGATAGGCTTGTTGAGAAGGGGGCGGTCGCGGAAGGCTCTCGCAAGAGCCTGCGCCACCGCTTCAGCGCCGTGGCGATCAAGTGAAACGTTCAGCAGGGCGATGAAACTCAGAGGCGCGGGCGTGCTTCAATGCAGACGCCAGATCGTTAGCCTCTGCCGCAACCATATGGCCCAGCTCGGTCGGCGTGTTGGCCGAAGAAGACGCCGAAGGACGTCGACTCTGGACATCCGGCATGAACGCAATGGACGCGGTCGATCCCGATATGCCGTGTCACGCAGTGGAACATCGATTGGAGCCCTCAATGGTCTTTACCGGGGCGGCTTTTATGGTGGCAGGCTGATGAAGCGGATGCGAAGAAGGCGCTGCAGATGCCGTCTCCGTTGCAACGGCCGCCTTCTCAGCTTGCATAGCGCTGTTCGGGAAGATCCCTGCGGCCCAGCAGGACTAACTTAGGCGGACCTCCGGTGGCCTCTACGAGGCACGTCGCGCACTTCGTTGTTCGAATCCAAGCGCCAAGGAACGTTGATCACAGTCAGATCGGCTTGTCCAAGAGCTATCAACTGGTTACGTAGCCGGAGCGCGCGATGGGTATGCAGGAAATGCTGATACCAGCGCCGCTTGACGAGCTCGGGAATGAGCACTGCGACGCGCCTGCTCGGGAATTGAGTCCTGATTTCGTCAATCGCTTTCAATATGGGTAACTGAATGGTGCGGTATTGGGCATGGAGTACAATGAGACGGGGAGGGAAAAGCCCAACTTTCTGTGCGGGGACTTCGACATCTGCCCGCCATTGCTCCCGCATCATGCGCTGCTCTTCCGTGGTATCCGGGCCTGATAACTGCATCAGGTGAACGCCAACCACGTTTGGTGAGATGCTCAGCGCAAATTGCAGTGCATTGTCACTCAGCTTATTCCAGGTCTCAAACGCAACGATTACGATGGGCGGAGCCAATCCGCTGAGATCTAGCGGGGTTGGATCGCGGAGCTGAGTGGCTAATTCGTCGTAGTAGGCCCTTATCACCTTAAGCAGGATGACGACCATTGGCAGCACCAACATCGTTATCCAGGCTCCCTCGGTGAACTTCGCGGCAACAATAACGGTCAGAGCAATGCCCGTCGTTACTGCGCCTGCCGTATTGACCAGAAGATGGGCTCTTAGCTGCGCTTTCGACTCTGCTGCTTGATCGATCGCGCGACGCCAATGCCAGACCATCCCGGTTTGGGAGATCGTGAACGTGAAGAATGCACCGATGGCAAATAGCGGGATCAGCCGATCCGTTATGCCGCCAAAGAGGATCAAGAGAAGCCCTGATGTGAACCCGAGGTAGAGGATGCCGATGTCAAACACCAAGCGACGGCCTGCGACCGCGAAGGATTTTGGCAAAAAGCCGTCCTCGGCTACCACATGGCAAAGACGGGGAAAATCGACAAAGCTGGTGTTCGCGGAAAGGGCCAGCACGCACAGGAGGGAGCCGATTGCGACGTAGTACAGGATGCCGTCGCCCACGACGGCGGCGGCAAGCTGCGACAGCACGCTTCGATAACCTTCTTGTTCCTGATCCATGGCACCGATTCCGTAGGCGCGGGCTAGGAGAGCTATCCCGATCAGCAGGATACCGAGGATCACGACGATGGCGGTTAAGGTCCGATGGCCATATTTCACCGTAGGCTCGCGAAACGCGGTCATGCCGTTGGATACGGCCTCAACGCCCGTCATCGCCGTGCAGCCGCTGGCGAACGCGCGCAACAGCAACCAGAGGCTGGCACCCTCGATCGCTTTCCCGATCGGCGGCGGCGGCACCACCGGCTGCGGCGATCCGCCGGAAATAACCATCTTGTACATGCCAACCGCTAAAATGACCCCGAAACTTGCGACAAAGACATAGGTCGGCAAGGCAAACAATCGGCCGGCATCGAGTGTGCCGCGAAGGTTCACGATCGTTACCAAAGCCAGAATCGCGAGGCACAACGGAAGAATGTAAGGATGCAGGATCGGCACAGCCGAAACCAGCGCGCCCACGCCAGCTGCGATGCCCACCGCGACATTCAGAACGTAGTCGACCATCAGCGCAGCAGCCGCGAGCAAGCTGGCATTGGTGCCGAGATTGTCTTTTGCGACGATGTAGGCGCCGCCATTGTTGGGGTACGCCCGAATGGTCTGCCAATAGGAGGCGAACAATATCCCGAGAAGCGCCACGATCGGCGCCATGACCCATCCAATGTAGGATGTCGCTGCAGCGCCGAGCGGGATGAGAATTGTGAGGGCCGCTTCGGGCCCATAAGCGGACGAGCCGAGTCCGTCGAGCCCCATTGCGGGAAGCCCTTCGAACGCTCCGATTTTGCGTTCGCTGAACTCCCTATTGGCCAAGCGCCGGCCGAGAACAAGATCGAGCAGGCTCACGACTGAATCGGTCCGGCTGAGGGGATCTCCACTTTGAACAAAGGGACCTGAACTGCAAAAGTTCCTGGCGCGCATAGCAAGGGCAGATGTAGCCAGTCGATGTGGGCGTGAATCACGTCGAACTGGGTTAGCGCAAATACCACTTCCAACTGGACTCCAAAGCCGCATTCGGATCTGAGCGTGGTCGCCAAGGCGAAGGGCTTTGGGCCAGACGGGAAAAAAAGTGCAGCGCGGGTCCTGGAATCGCCGCTCGCGAACAAGGTGACCTCATGCCCAAGCTCGACGAGTGCGTCCACCAGCCAGGCAACAACTCTTTCAGTACCGCCATGCCGCTTCGAACGTTACAGCTATCGGACGATCCGAGGTGATCTCGCTATGGACAGTGTAGAGCGCTTTTTCGTCGGCGTGGCCGTTGCGGGCGGATATCCCTTTGCGCGGCAGTGTTGATGCTTGGTTCTTAGCGCTACCGCCCGCGAGGAATTGATAAGGTTGCCAGCTGCTTCTCGCGGCGCCTTCTTCAATCCGCAGAGTCGATGCCGTGTTTCTCCGTATTTCCATGTGCTCGACGGCGCGGTGGAGTTGCGGGACACGGACCAGACGCTCTTACCGTTGGTGACCGAAGGAAGACCCAATAGGGTAACCTCATTCTTACTTCGGCGATTGCAGGCCCTGCGAGGCCAGCCACCCTCTCAGGTGAGAAGCAGCCTTAGCTCGTCGAGCTTGGCGAACAACTCGCTCCCTGCCGGGCGGAATGCTTTGGGCCTCTTCCCGCAGGTCCTGTGCCGCCTCCACGAGCAGCTCTTCCAAAGTGGTATTCTTGAAACGAAGTCTTCTCAGCATTGTGTTGCTCCCTCGAATGCAGGCGGGAGCGCGATCGCTCTCTCTGCCACCGGGCACCTGCAGAGGTCAGTCTTTGGCCGGTGATGTTGGGCAACTGTCCACACGGACGAAGGTTGCTAAACTGGATCGCCAAGCTCAAAGCCCCGCTGCTTGGGCGCGTGGTCCCCACTGTGTTACCGCAATTCGATCTCTTTGATCGCGAGAGCCGATATCTCCGCCGGGTCATGCACAACGCTTTGCGCGACCTTGATGATCTTCTTTGCGACCATTTCCGCAAGAGGATCGTCGCGATCCTTGACGCAAGGGAAGCTGTGCTCATCGAGAAACGGTGGCAGCGATGGTGGACCTCGCCCCGAACCGCGCCCATGGTCCGTCTCCCTATTTGGAGCCGGAGCACCGCCGGGCGATCTGCAAAGAGATTGGGGAGCGACTTCGCGGTACCCTCGCGGACGATGCGGCGCCGCTACCGCCACAACTGGAGGGTCTGGTAGAGCGGCTTACCGAGTCGGACGGCGGAGCGTCCCCAACCGCCTCTGCGCGCGAAGACGACGCCGCATCCCTGCCGCTCTGGAAGCGTGTCACGAGGCGTTGGCGGGTCTTCTGAGAGGGCCACTCAGGATCGGCCGGCGCGACCTTGGTGCAGCCCAATAGCGGGAGCAATAGATCATGACTGATGATCAGATCAATCTCGTCGTTCAGCAGCTGTGCGAGCAATTGGGCGCTCCGATTGAAGGGCAGCGAGGCACATCCACCAAACGCCAAGGATATCGGATTCGATCCTGCCTCTGTAAGAACTGTATTGCTGAGCGGCTTGCGTTCGGCGGGTGTCACGATCCATCACGAGGCAGTCGGAGCGAGCGAAGAGCCGCCATGGTCCTAAACGCGAAGCGCGGGACCGCGGCACGCGCCTGTGTCTCGGTCGGGTCAAGGTCGGACATTGATCAATGGGGTTGAGACGTGTGCTTTGGCACAAGGGTGTCACGGGCGGCGGAGCGCGAATTATCAAACGATCGGCTGGAAGTTTGACAGTAAGCTCTCGCGGGCGCGAAACGAACAATCAAGCAAACTGCCACAATACGCATTTTGGCATTATTGGTGACGTAGGTGGCCGACAGGTTAATAGGGACCGGAAGATCGGCCGACAGACACGCTGCCTTAAGAGTTCGTCATTGAATTGACGGCGTCCGCAATGGCAGCGGGGTCTGCGTGCGTGACCATATGTCCGGCATTCGGAACCAGGTGAAGATCGGACCGAGGCAGCGCTTGATGTAAATCTCGAGCTTATTTCTGTTCGATCACCTGGTCCTCTGCTCCGTGGAATATTTTTACCCGGCTGTCCATAGTCGAATAATGAGCTTGGAATTGTGCTGCAGTTGGACTGAGGAGTGCGCTTTCCTGCGCAGCCGCCCTCAATTGTGTCGGCCTGAGAACCAGAGACGCTGGAAATTCATTTTTGAACGTCCGCGGGATAGGCCGGGGCGCGAAAATCTTGCGCAGGGCTCCCGGCAACATGGCCCACGAGATGATAGGCGCGACAGTGTAGCTGACCAGGTCGCCCAAAACCGGTATCGCCGGACCTGACATCAACCACACGTCCAATCGGACGGTTGGGAAGTAGTACCCGGACGCAAGCACAAGACCCCGAATCGGGTAATCCTTCCGCACGCCGAGAGCGATAGCGACCAAGGCGCCCCAAGAATGGCCCAGCACCACAGGATCGCGGATCCCGAGTTGCTCGAGCGCCTTCACCAGCAGAGCTGCTTGAGCCGCTGCGCTCCATATTCGGAGCCGTGGCCGCTGACTATGGCCAAAGCCCGGGCGGTCGAAGCACACCACGCGATTGCGACGGGCAAGAAGATCGACCAGCCCACTGCTCATGAAGTCCTGGATCATGGATCCGTTGCCATGGAGCAGCACGACGCAAGGAGCCGCGGGATCGCCCCGATCGATATAGTGGAGTACCACGCCGTCGCACTCGAGAAACTTGCCAATAGGCGGATTCCTTCGCTCGGCCAGTTTGGAGAAGCCGATGTTACCGATGACGAGAAGTGCCAATAACAAGGCTGCGATGAGCAGTACGGTTTCAGCGGTGGTCATGACTGAGCCTTGAGCTATACGGCCAAGAACATTAGGCAGCGCGGAGCAGACGAGCCAACCAGGGAATAATTGGAAGTTGAAGTGCTCGTTCCTGGGCGCAATCGCGGAGGATTGATTAAAAGAGCGCCCGTGCCGAGCGGTCCGCGCTTTGCGAACTCGACGGTAAGGGCGTCGCGCAGCGCCTTGCTGTGAACAAAGAAGTAACAGCCTAGCAGATAATTATTGAGCGTGTGGGAGGAGTGATCGCGCTGCTTCTCGTACTAGATCATGCCCGTGATTTCGCGGCGAAGCACCGCGTCGCGAAACTGATTGGCGTCCTCGAGGCCGATCATGTTCAGGACGCTCTGAACCACGGTCGGATGTTGTCAGACGAACTTCGTCCATCGTCGCGGTCAGGAACCGCTCAAGGTGGCCTTGAACTCGGCGCCGCAAGGGCGATGGGCCTTCCTGAAGCCAAGTTTCGACGCCAGGCCTCGAAAGGGCACGGTACCGCGCGAAGCGCCGTGCCTATGCCCGAAGATTTTTGCCTGATCGAGAATTAAGGAGGTCTCGCAGTTTCTGGCGCAGCTAGAGGCCCAACGGGGCCACAGCTAAAGCAAATCAAAGCCGAGCGGCGTTGGCGCGCTCAATGTGTGCTTCCCAGCGCTCCTTAGTGGCGCTGGTGAGCTGCAATATTTGTTGCCGGACATTGTCCTGAAGCTCGCTGAATGGGCTTCGGTAGCGAGGGTTTCTTATCGCAAGCAGCGCGACGAGGTTTAGGATTGAATCAAAATCCTCTTTGGTTGCATCGATGTTGCCGTTGACCACCGATTGGAGGATCGGAGCCAGTTCACCTTCAAATTGGCCATGTGCCATCTCGAGGGCGTCCGGAGCCAGATCGTCGGTTTCGATCCGGTTGAAGTCGCGCTCCTGAGCAACGTTCTCCGGGTTCGTCGTGAACTCATCACCGGTGTCGAGATCAACGAGCGTAATCTTCTTATTGGTCGTGAAATTCTTGAGGGAACAGCGAGGAACGAAATGATGCGCGCGAGCTGTCATGCTTTGCTTTCTCATCGCCGGCGCCTTCGACATCGAAGGTCAGGCCATCGTTGACGGTGAGGTCGTCGTTATCCACGAGGGGCGACCCAACTTCTCCGAGCTGCAGGCCCACCTCGCCAGAGGGATCAGGATCGCCTAGTGTACTTCGCCTTCGATCTCCTGTGGCTTGATGGCCAAGATCTCCGGAAACATTCCCAGCTTGCGCGTAAGGAGCTGCTCAAGGAGCTAATCGATAGCACCAAACTGAAGGAGCCCATCCTCTACAGCGAGCGAGCATCATGAAGGCGACGGGCAGGTGCTCTTCGCGGCAGCCAGCAAGCTGAATTACGAGGGCATCATCTCCAAGCGAGTGGATCTCCTTACCGGTCGGAGCGGGTTGAAGCTTGGCAGAAGATCAAGGCAGTCCAGAAGGGCAAATTCCCCGTGGTCGGCTCCATAAAAGATCCCACCGGTGTTGCCGCTCTCTATCTCGGCAAACAGGAAGGGAAGGAGCTGCGCTATATGGGCAAGGTCGGCACGGGATGGCGCCGGACCACCTCGCGCAAGATCAGGGATGCACTCGACAGTGTAGTCAGCCCGAAGAGTAGATTGAGTAAGCAACTCAAAAGACCCAAGGCCACTTGGGTCGAGCCGAAGTTTGTTGCCGAAATCGAGTATCGCGACGTAACTTCCGAAGGACTGCTCCGCGCCAGCTCATTCAAAGGTCTAAGCCGGAAATAAACTTATGTTCCTGCGGTAATTTGCACCCTCACGTACAATCGGTACTCGTCAGCAGAAGGAACATGCGATGGGATTGAAGCGCAGGCGAATCAAGCAGACGGATTCTCTGGAAACTCGGCTTGAGCAATTTGCACAGGAAATGCGTGAGCGGGCCGATGGAAAGCCTCTGGGCGACGAACGCAACTCCTTGCTCAAGCGAGCACGCAATGCAGATCAAGCAATCGACATTGAGCGACAACTTCGTCAGGATCACTAGGAACGCCAAGAGAGAAGCGGTTTAGCTTGGCTCCTCCCTCTGAAAAATCCTGTCCTCGCTGCTCCCGTGGCGAGGGCCTTTTCGGCGGTCGCCGCTTGACCCCAACTCGGATTCGAAGTGACCAGAGGCCTGCACGGTTGCCACAGAGCCTATTTCCCTGCCGGCGAGTAAACATTCCGAGCCGCGCTTCTTCCGGGCGTGACTGCGTCCTTAGCCTTGGGGCCGTCGCCGGGGCGCTCGATCCGCCACCATTGTTATCGGCCGGCGTATCCAAGCTTGATGCGCCGGCGCCTGTCGCAACGCGGGTGCCGGATGAATTGATGCTCAATCTCGCGCGGGATGTCCCCGATCCGCTTTGCGCGCTGGCAGTGGATGTCGTGATGAGGGCTGCGCCAACGGCGACCGCGTTGAGAATCTTTATGTCCGATTTCTCCGATTGACGGGGCAGGGATGAGCCGCGCGCTGCCTCATCGCTGAAGCCGACTTCGGTGCGGCCATTCTTCGAAATGCAACTGCCGCGGTCGAAAGTGCCTAATTGAACGCTCCAAAGGGAACTGCCGCTTGTGCTTCGGTTGCCCCGCGAAGGAGCCGCCCATGCGCAGCACCAAGCTCGGTTAGATTCTTCTCAACGCAGCGCTGCTTGTCAGGTTCGGGCTTGCCGCTTTCGACATTGCGTGGACAGGCCGATCCATTGCGCAGTCGGGCCAGAAGAAACGAGGATGGAGAGCCGGAGCGTGACAGAGCCGCCGCCCAGGTGCCATCGAGCAGCAGCGGCTCGAACTCCTAAAACTCGGCCTCGATGGCGCGGCGATGATGCGGCTCATCGAGCGAGGAACGTTCACCCGGAGACCGAGTTTCAAGCGAACTTCAACAGGAGACTGCAACAATGAAGATTGCAAAGATTGCCTTGGCTGCGGCACTGGTGTTCGGCTCGATCGCGGCAGCGTCCGCTCAAGGCGCAGGCGGCGGCGCGGGTGGTGGCGCTGGCGGCGGAGCGGGTGCGGGAGCTGGGGCGGGCGGGGGCTCCGGTTCCGGCGGAGGTGGCGGCGATTCTCCGGCGGCTACCACCGGCCAGGGCGCCTCGAGCAGCCCAACGTCTGCGAACCCCTCGGCGACGATGAACGACACCAAGTCGAAGGGGCACGACACCAAGAAGTAAGAACAGCCCGCCGGCGCAGGTTTCGCGGGCGGGCTTTTGCCGGAGATGGCATATGCATCGTGACCAAGGATGACCCCATCAGACTGACGAAGAAAAGCTCAAAACGCGCGACGGCCGGCCGATCGCCTCGACGGAGTCGAAGGAGCTACTGAACAAGTCGCGGAGCGGACGCTGGCGGCCTTGAGCCCAAACTTTCTCTTCGCCACTCGCATGACTCACAAACGTTACCGCGGATCAGCGCGTCGCTACGCCCTACAGCGACGGAATAGCTGACATACTGCGGCTTGGGGCCAAGACGGGCATGGAGCGGGACGCCGAACGGCTATCAGATAAAGCCTTCGATGTACGCTCGCACGGCCATTGTGTCGCCAGCCGTCGCTGCAGCGATGCCGAATGCGTGGATTTCACGAGGTAGTCCGCCGCTCGGGCTCTCGTGCATGTCCACCATCATATTCGGCCAACGCTCAGAACGCGAGCGCGTTTTCCTTGCACCGTTTGAGATGTGCTTCTCGCGTCAATGGGGTCGTAGTCGTCATTGATCCTGGGTTCAGTTTTGAATCGGAGTTCGGTCCTAGCTTATTGCCACGGTTTCGTCTCGAACGCGCATTTTCGAATTCGAGTGGCCATCACCAGCGGATAAGTATCCGCCCTATGGCATTCGGCATATGGGCTTGTCCGAGTGAAGACGAAAAATTTCGTGTCGAGTCGCGAAGAGACTGAGCTGGGTACCCCGGCCAATTTCTGTTTCTGGCGCAGGAGGTGCTTGCATGTCTTTTGACCCGATGGCGGCTGCCGTCGACTGGTTCGACGCCTACCGCGCCGGCGATATCGAAACGCTACTCGAAATGTACGCCGAAGATGCCGTGGTCTACTGCGATTGTGACCAATTGGCGATCTCCGGCAGAGAAAACCTGCGAGGCTACTGGGCTAGCCGTCTGCAGGAACACCCAGCGACCGAGCTGGACAATCTTCAGCCCTTGCACGGTGGCGCAATGATCTCGTACGTCAGCGGGGAAAACATAGTGCAGGCGGTCTTGAACTTTAATGATGCCGGGAAAATCAGGACACTGAGCTGCAGGCCGACACATCAGGCCAAGTCCAGCTCCCGCCAAGGCGGAGTCTGTTAAGGGTCTTGGTTGTGTGCAAACGGATAGGTCGGACGCGGCGTGGTCGCCAATCATTGCAGGCGGCCGGTGCTGACGCATCGGATCGTCCAATGACCGGCCAAAGTGGGTATCGCGACGGGGTATTGCGGTTTTGGACGCGCTTTCCGGCCTTCAGGCGGCGCGGATGGCTGCAATCAGGCGCGGTTTGCCGACGATGTTCATCACCCGTGTGAGGTTATAGGCGAGAACATGCAGCGCCATCTCAGCGGCGACATTCCGTAGGCGCTTCATCAGGAAGTGGGTCGCACCCATACGGGCTTTGATCGTGCCGAAGGGATGCTCGACTGTCTCACGTCGCGTCCGCATGGCGTCAGGATTGGAATCGAGCCGTCGCTGGACCTCCTCGACCACATGCTCATGCTCCCAGCGCGTGATCCGGCGCTCCTTGGACGGCGTACATTGGCTCTTGATCGCGCAGCCTTGGCATGCCGCCGTCGACCAGTAACGGCGCAGCGTCATTCCATGCTCGATGTTGGTGAAGTGATAGGGCAGCAGCTGGCCCGATGGGCAGCGGTAGACATCCTCATCAGGCAGGTAGGCGAAGTCCTGTTTGCCGAACCGGCCCTCCGCCTTGGCGTTCGACGTCATGGGCTTGGGCAAGGTGACTGCAACGCCAGCCTCTTCGCAGGCCAATATCTCCTCTCCGTCGAAGTAGCCACGATCGGCGACCGCATCGAGTTTGTCCACTGCGAGCACTTCTTTGGCCTGCTTCGACATCCGAGCAAGCTGCCCACGGTCGTTGCCGACGTTTATGACCTCGTGCGTCACAATCAGATGGTGTTCGGTGTCCACCGCGACCTGGACGTTGTAGCCGACGACACCCGATCCGCGTCCGCTGGTGGCCATCGAACGGGCATCCGGATCGGTCAGCGATATCTGTTGATCCGGCGTGTTGCGCATCTGCGCATCAAGCACTTCCAGGCGGCTCATCTCCTGCTTCAGCCGAGCGATCTTTTCCTTGATCCTCGTCGTCTTGATGCTGATCGCTTCCGATGGCTCCTGCCGATCGGCGCTATCGAGTTGACGCAGATATCGACCGACGCTTTCCTCGATCTGCGCCATCCGCCTTGCCATCTTGGCATGCGTGAAGTTGCGGTCGCGGTTGTTCACCGCCTTGAACTTGCTGCCGTCGATTGCGACGCTTGCGGTCTGCAACAGGCCCATTTGCCGGCATAGTGCAACGAACTTCGCGCAAACCTTCCGGATCGCCGCGCCGTTATCCTTCCGGAAATCGGCGATCGTCTTGTGATCGGGAGCCAGGCGCCCAATCAGCCACATTACCTCGACATTGCGGCACGTCTCACGTTCCAGGCGGCGACTGGATTGCAGCCGATTGAGATAACCGTAGATGTAAAGCTTCAGAAGGACTGCCGGATGATAGGAGGGCCGGCCCGTCTCCTTGGCGATCACACGCTCAAACCCCATTCCATGCAGGTCGAGCGCCTCGACGAACACATCGATCACGTGGACCGCGTTGTCCTCGCCTACCCAATCCTCCAGACATTCCGGCAAGAGCGTCAGCTGGGATCTGTCCGCGCCTTCAACGAAGCGTCCCATCCGTATCCCCCATCAGGAAACGGAAGAATCCTAGCCGACTCGTGACTTTTCACACAGCCAGGGTC
Organism: Bradyrhizobium sp. CB2312; assembly: GCF_029714425.1. Taxonomy (NCBI): domain Bacteria; kingdom Pseudomonadati; phylum Pseudomonadota; class Alphaproteobacteria; order Hyphomicrobiales; family Nitrobacteraceae; genus Bradyrhizobium; species Bradyrhizobium sp. CB2312. The sequence continues at coordinate 2,916,008 of NZ_CP121668.1, forward strand.
AAAGGCTGTCGCGATGCGGCGCGGGACCGCGGCCTCCGTGTGTATCGGGTGAGTTTCGGCTTTGCTTGGAACCATCCTCTTGGGCGGCTCAATACTCCGTTCGCAGGCTTAACGTGTCGCGGCCCATCGAGCGGGTCGGCTCGCGTGGCCCATAGCCTCGTAGGCCCGCGACAGAACCTCCGCACTCTGCTGCGCCTTAAAAGCCTCCCACGCCACCTTGAAACGGCCCTTGGCCTCATCGAGGCTGTGCGCGTCTCCATATGGCGGGCCAGGCAGCGGCACGGTCACGTGCCAGAGCCAAATTGCGGGCGCGCGTTCGTGAGCCAGCCTGACGCGGCCGATCGGCCGTCCGTCTTCGCGGACAGAGTAGTCAGTGGGCGCGATCAGGCGAACAGTGAGCATCACAAACATGCTGGTCAAAGTTTCTCCAGCAACCTTTCGCGCAAGGGTTTGTTTCTATAACCATCAACGGCCAAGACTTTAGTAGGCGTCGGTGGCTGAGAGACCGATCGCGCTCCCCGCCTGCAACGTCCCTCGCGGTAGGCGCGGTCGACCTGCTTCGAGACCATGCCTTCCAATCCCATGATGCAAGCGTGCCGGAAGAGGTCGGTGCCGATCTCGCCTTGCTCGAATGGGGCGGCTTGAATGCGCTCGCTGCGATTGCGCAACAGCCGCGCGAGGTTCGGCTTGCGCAGCTTCAGCGGCAAGCGGCGATAGTCGTCACCGTCGGCGGCCAAGATGTCGAAGGCGTAGAACTGGACCTCGTGGTCGTGCTTGCGGGAATGCAGGGCATCGAAATCGGATGTGCCATTGCTTGGTTCGGATCTTAAGCGCGGTCTCGATGATCCACGGGTAGCGCTTGGTTCAGTCGTGGCCGCCTTTGGTGATCAGGCGCACCCGGTCGTTCTCCCGCATTAGCCTCATGCGGTAGCCGTCATGCTTGATCTCGTGGAGCCAATCGGGACCGGATGGAACCTTGCTGCCCTTAACCGGAATGGCGAACTCAAAACCGGAGCCATAACAGCGATTATGTGCCGGGCGGAACATCGCAAGTCGGGCAAGCGTGGTCGATCGGCCCCGGCCGGGCGCGGTTGAGGTGTGAGGGGCCGGGGCCGCCGGCTTGGCGCATTGCCGATGCCAAGTATCCAGGAGCCTACCGGACCCTCACGCCGTGCCTCCGTTCGCTTGAGCACCTCGGCTGCGAAAATCACCAGCCGATCCGCGACCAGAGACTCACGAGCAGCACGAACAAGGCGAGCCAAAGCAAGATGACGACCATGCGGCGGGGCTCGGCCCAGAAAGGCGAGCCGCTCCGCTGGCGATACGAGCGCTGCGGCGAACAAGACACCGATGACCGCAACAAGCAGCAGGCCAAACGAGGTCATCGTCGCTTGTGGGGAGGCACCCTCGGGCGGCCGACATGGATGAAATGAATCAGCTCGGCGCGCTCGTCAAACTCAACTCCGTCCAGTGCGGTCTTGGCTGCAAGCACTCCGTTGCGCGCCTCGATGACGGTGGTGACGTCCCTCGATGTGTCTTCGTGCCATGTTTGGCCGGGAGTGCAGAAGCAGATGCTGACCTCGAACAGCGGCATTTCTCGTTCTCCCATCGGACATTCGCGTTCCAGTGTGAGATCGAGAAATTTACAACATGAGCGAGCGGGAGTGAAGTTGCGGCAGGGCGCCGTGGAACGAAGAAGACCCCGCCATCAGGCGGTATCTTTTTTGCGCGGTCCGGAACGCCCCCACCCAGTCAGTGCAGTTGGCAGACTGACTGACCGAGGTCGCGACTGGAGGTGCTTGGTCGGTTGCACCAAGCGTAGGTAAGGCTACTCCTAGATCTAAGGGCGCGCTGTTCGCTTTTCGCACTGTTCCCATCCTTGGGGAGCTTTAATTGAATATCCGCCTGCCGTCCGTGGGTTTGAAGAAATTCCTGGAGGGTCGGCGGAACTTCGGTCCCGTCGGCGCGGCGCTGTTGCAGTTCTTCCGCGATGTCGTCGGAGGCATCCCTCGACCATCCCTCGCCAGTGTTGAAACAGACGATGCGGACCGGATTGCTGTACTTCCCCTCCATGAGGTGCCGCAGCAGGGTCTTGCGGTCGGTGTGCTCCTCGTCCGTCTCGGTCCATGCTCGGCCAAGGTGTCCACGGAAATCATCGAGCACGAGATAGATGTCCCGATCGGAACCGGACACGATCGACGGCGAGATACGCATGACGCTTGCTCCGATAGATCCTTATTCCAAAGGGGTTGGGCCGGGGGCGTCAAGGTCGAGAGGCGGCTATCGTTTCGTTGGCTTGCGAAGGAATGGACGCATGATGTCGGTGGTCGTGAAGCTTGTCTCGAACCCGTCTGACAGCAATGGCATCTCGTTGTCGGCGCCAACCCTGTTGCAGACGGGGCAGGGCGCACCGGCGCCGCCGCAGCCGCAGGCCTTCGAACCTTCCCACGTGCGCTCGGGGTGGTTCTCGCAAACCCAGTGCGTGCCGGCGCAGCGCGCGCAAGCCATTTCGGACCTCCCTTCAATGCTGTGTCGGCTCTTCCTCGATTTGCTGCACCTCGCTGAGGTCGCGCATGTCTAGCAACTCGCCGCGGATCGTGCAGCGGATGAAGTGATTGCTCTCGCGTTGCGGGCGCCAGTTGCCGTGCGGTTTGCCTTCACGTGGCATAGCTCGCCATCCGCAGTGGGAGCGCCAACTGGATGCCGATCGCGCGGCCGAGCTGGCTCTGGACGAAGTGTCTCAAGGCGTCGGAGATCTCGTGGCCTTCGGCGGCAATGCGGCGCTCGAGTTCGCGCGCAATATCCTCTGAGGCGTCCCACGACCACCCCTCGACCGGATTGAAGACGACGCGAAGAACCTGATCGTATGGACCGGTGAGCATGTCCCCGATCAGCGTGGCCTAGGTGACGCCTTCGTCGGTCTCACGAAACGCTGCGCCATCCCGGAACTCCTCCAGGACCAAATAGAAATCCTTATCGAGCCGGTCATTCGGAATGATCGACGGCGAGCCATACGCGAAGACGCCAGTGACCTGGAAGCAGAATTGGAGGCACGAATCGACAAATGCGAATGAATTGATCTGCTTTGAAAGAGGCGCCTGCGGCCTTTGGGTCTCGCCAACTCACGTCGCTCTGGGCTCACCTGGAACTCTGGTTCCGGTCCGAGTGCGTCGGAGGGTTAATGAACCTGACATGATTCACCTAGACGAAGCATGGGAAGGAGAGCGGCCTACTCGCTTAACGTGCACAGTGAAGGAGGGGTTAGGGCAAGCCGGTTTCTCGTCCGGATGGGCGGCGTCGGTTGGATGGTTTACGGTCGAGATCGCAAGGGGCCCGCGCTAATCGGCACAGAGTGGGCAGCCTATCTGACTAGGGAGCAGGCAGAACGGACGTATCACACTCTGTCTTGCTCGGACAAAGGCCGAGCCGCCGGTGGTTCGGGGGTAGTGATCGTGAGGGTGCTTCATCGGGAAGATTTGGCAGAAATCGCATAGCACGCCTGCTTAACTTAGGTTAAGGTGAGGCATGGGCGAAGAACTACTAGTGCGTGTGATTGCCATCGGCGCCGGAGTTTTCACTTTGGCTGCCGCAACCGCGCTCATCTTCAGCCTTTGATTTATCTCAAATAGCGCACGCAATCGGTCCGCATCCTCCATTGCCGACGGGAGGCGACAATGCGGCCATGGATGTTGCATGCGCTGGCGTGGGAATAGCCGCCGTTGGTTTGGCAGCCCTCATTTCTATGAGCATGTAGAGCCGACTCAGCGGCCAATGATGCTCGTACTAGATTTGCTTCTCCAATGACCGAGTGGCATGTCAATGTGGGGCCGCGTGCAGCGCGCAGCAATTTGTTCGGTTGGGATGGCGGGCACTGTGGGGCTCGCGCTGCTCGCCATCTTCGGCCAACTGGACGATGCGATAGAAAAGCGATTGTACAGAAACTGTGTAAAGGCCTACCAGGACTCGCCGATTTGCCTGACCGAGCCACAGGGGAAATGATCGGAGATGATCCAAAGTTGGTTTGCGCTCTTCACGGGTGGCGCTGGCGTCTTGTTTCGGCGCCGCCCGGGGATCAGGATCACATACATGCAGAGTCAGTGAGGGGCGACATGCCGACGTCAACGAACATCAGTCGCCAACCGTCGCCGAAATGCCCGAGATGGAATCGGAGGAGCAAGCGATGATCCGATGGGCCGTCGAACAGAGCCTTCCCGCGAACGATGCGCATCGAGCTAAGGCTTGGCTCGATTGAGCTTTCGCTGCCTTCACCGCTCTGATCGAACTTGGCGTCGAAGTATAAGGCCCGCCGGTTCGCTGGCGGGCCCGATCAGCCCCGTCATAAGATAACATCTAGGGGAATGGTGCACACGGCTCTGCCATCATCGTCACTGACGAAGATCGAATAGCGAAGGCCGACCAGCTCCGGGCGAGTTTCGCGCAGTGACCGAGCAAGCCTGATTGCATCTATCTGTGCGTCCGCTTCGCTCGGCAGGTCATGCACTCCAAAATCCGAGACAAAGTGGGAATTGATGAGCTTGAACGAAAACAGCGGCATGGAACATGATGTCCAACGGATGCCAAAGCGAAGCCCCCGCTCCCTAACGGTGGGCGGGGGCTCGCGGATGGATGGCGCGAGGCTCGCGCGAACGAGGTGTCGCACCAAGGACCCGCACAAACTATGAACCCCCCTGCGCGCCGATCCTTGAGCACAAATGTTGTGCAGAGTGCGCAAAAAGGAGCCCGTCCGAGCGACCTATTCCAGAACGTCATACTCAAAGGCAACGCCCTCGGGGTCGTTCTCCTCGAACCACTTTTCCGCGGCCTCGACCGTAGCGAAGACCTTGACGTGGTTGGCATCACCGACCTGCTTGGCGGTGTTCACGTACACGAAGACGGTCATTGATCCCTCTTTAGCTTGGGCCGGCGCCAATGCGGTTCTTTTCCCTTGGGGTTGAACGCTGGAACGTAATGTCGGTTCAAAGCCCGCATGACGCCGATGCGGGCCTTGATGACCGGGCCGCCGTTCTCAGCGACCAGGATCAGCGCTTCCATCGCCGCCTGCCACTCTGGCGCGTCATGCTCCTTCTTTGGCAGCGCCGCGATGCACTCCCCGGCATCGCGCAGCGTCACTAGCTTGCGGCCGTTGACCTCGATCGGATCTTCGAATTCGTGAGACCAGCCAGTAGGGCGGGGCGCGCTTGAACCGCCCTTAGGCGGCGGCGTCGATCGTCGCAATCAGGGCCCGCATATCGGCCGCCTGGGCGCGATAACGCTCGCTCAAGCGGAGGTACAGTTCACGATCGCCACCACCTACCGCCCGGTGCGCGATCATTTCGCGTTCGGTAGCGAGGCTCTCAAATCGTTCCAACTTGGCTTGGAAACCGGTCATAAAATACGCCCCTAACGCTTACTGAGGGACGCAGACCATACACTTCTGATTAGGTCGAGGCGAAAATTGTTCTGGCCTATAACGATTTGGCCACCCTTCAGGTCGTGTTTCGCGTGCCCATGATCGCGAGCCGCGGGTTGAATAGGCGAGTGACGTCGAACAGGGCAAGGCATGCCGTACTCAGAATAACGTGCCGTGAAACATGCTGATAATCGCGAGCACACCAAGAGGCACATCCCGAACCCGATCCATGCGGCAGCGGCTTGTCGCAATTCGATCCGGCCTGTCGCATCGCGGCGGTAGCCAGCCATCGCAATGGCTCCGGCGTTGCGCTGAACACCTCGACATAAACGCGCCCCAACCACAGGAATGGCAGGACGGTACGTGCCACCAGGTACCCGATCAGTTCGACGAGCATTCCGAACCTGGACATGGCCGAACTCAGACGCGCCAGAAGTATGCACCATATAGAACGCAAAGAATGTAGTCAACCACAGGTTGGTAACGATGCATGATGCCCGCCCGCTTACGCTGGACGCTCTTCGTCGACGAAGGAAGGCGCCGCTGCGATCGCTGTTCGCGGCGTTCCTGGTCGGCCTCTGGGTCGCGCGCCGGGGCTAGTTTCGCGAGTCTTGCTGCGCATGGCGGAAGCTCAAGACGTTCGGAGCGGGAGTGGCGCGAGAAGGCGACGACGAAAGCGCAGGCGCCCCTCGACGCCGCCGAGCGGCAGCACGCAGCCAGGCTGCGCGCGGCGCTCAGGAAGGTCAGGAATAGGCCGCCTAAGTCCGCGTTAACCATTGCGATTCCTTGCGTAAAAATTTTGTCCGGGGGTCTTGAAACTTTTCTCTGACTTCCAAATTTTTTTGGCGTCGTCGTACGACGATCGGGATGCCGTTCGGGTCCCGCCATTGAGACGGGCACCGGTCGTGTCCGGTGTCGCTCGTAACCATTTTGCTCCCAGGAGGATCTGGCTATGCGCACTGTTGATTTTTCGCCCTTCTTCCGCTCGGCCATCGGCTTTGACCGTCTTTTTGACCTCGCCGAAGCCGCCCAGCGCGCGGGCGAGGAGACCTATCCCCCCTACAACATCGAGCGTCTCGACGAGAACCGCTTCCAGATCTCGGTAGCGCTCGCCGGTTTCACGCCGGATGAGGTCGCGCTGACGGTCGAGCAGAACGTCCTTACGTTGGAAGGTCACAAGGGCGAGAAGGACGACAAGACCTTCCTGCATCGCGGCATCTCGGCCCGCAACTTCAAGCGGCAGTTCACGCTCGCCGACCACGTTGAGGTCAAAGGCGCCAGCTTCGAGAACGGCTTGCTTGTCATCGACCTGCAACGGGAGATTCCGGAGGCGATGAAGCCGCGTCGCATTGCGATCAACGGCGCCGCGCCGAGCAACGTGACACAGATCGAATCCAAGGTTGCCTAAGGCCATCCCGCAGAACAGCCACCAAGCCGCGCGGGACGACCCGCGCGGCTATCTCCTCAACTCGTCTTGGAAATGGAGGAAGCCATGCGGCCGACGACCGCCCTTCACGACAACGTTGTTGATCTCAGCGCCATCATTCATCCCGGTACAGTCTTTGAGCATCCCCGGGACGTGGTCTCCCATCCTTCTCTCAGCCTGTCCGAGAAACGTGCCATCCTGGCTTCGTGGGCATCGGACGCTTCTGCGATCGCATCGTGCCCGTCACTGCGGGCCCCCGAGGGGCTGAAGGCGCCGGTCACGATCGACGAGATTTTGGAGGCGCTTTGCGCGCTGGACGAAGGCGCCCGGAATTCTCCCGGGGGCAAGCCGATGCGCTTGCGGTCGGTCGAGCGTGCAGCGGCTTAGGAGAGGGTGAGGAGTGATGAAGATGCTCGATCAGAACCTTGCCCGCATCCGTGCGCACCGCAACAACGTCCACCGCTATCGAAGACTTCTAAAGACGCGGCTCTCCGACCTCGAGCGCCAGTTCATCGAACGGCGTCTCTCCGAGGAGGGCTCGGCGCTGGAGGCGTTGACGTCCGAAACCTTCCCGATCGCCTTGCTCAGGACCCCGACGCCGTGCTCGCCTGCGACCGCGGGGGCGGCATCATGACCGACGTCAGGGACCTTTTGATCCGCGGCAGCGAGAAGGTCATAGCTCACTACCGGCTGCTGCTCGCCCGCGCCAAGACCGAGAAGGAACGAGAACTTTACCTGAGCCGGATCGAACGCGAGCAGCGGCTCCTGGACCAGCTCCAGGGCGGCTTGCGGGGACGGGTCGCGGCATGAACACTCGAAACGACGAAGAGAACTACGCGGGCTTCGATGTCATGTTGAAGCGACGCGGCCGCGGCCGATGGAAGTGGGCTGTCTGCGCAGCTGGAGGCGAGGTCGTGATGTCCGGCTCGGAGTGCAGCCGCGCTGCCGCGAGGTACAAGGCGGAGCGCGCGCTGTTTCTCCTGCTCTGCGCAAGCGCGTCGCGGGTGCTGTCCGTCGGAGGAGGGCGGACCGCAGGCTCGGGCTTGCCGCGGCCCTAGTGCCAGGAATCGTCAATATCGCTGGCACGTATCCGCTAAGCGCTTTTGCCACGGAAGCCACCCTTGAAATTAGCGACTGAGCACTTGCGGATTGGTAGCAAGTACCGCCCGACATAAAACCCCCGCCGGCCCAAGTCGGCGGGGTCTTCGCTAGAACTCTGCCCCCTCCCATCGCCCATGGCCGACGCGGCCCGAGAAAGCTTGCACCGTCCTATTAAACCCGGCGAGGCCGCCATTGAGGTTCGCGACGAAACCGGGCCGGTCATGCGGGTGCGATTCACGATTGAGACAGACCGCCTGAGTCAGTCTTCCTTCCCATAGCTCCATGGGATTAGCTTCAGCTAGCCGCTTAGCAAGTGCTCGGACGTTTTCCTCAGTCCCACAGACCAAATCAACCGAGTGGATCATCTGCCCCTCAAACGTGACAACGAAGCCGATAAGTCTTCATCGGACTCCTACCAGTTGTTCCCGCAAGAATAAGGCGGCCTCAATCGGGCAGCTCCTGTAACCGCGCATATTTCCAAAGACGACGTTGCCGAATCGTCCTAGACCGTAAGAGGCCTCGGCGGCCCCCCGTTACCCTCGAGGCCTCCAGCGGCTCCGGCGATTAGGGCCGTTTTTTGCGAGCCACTTACTATCGTGGGTGTGGATAGGTGCGGCGCGCCAAGATCCTGAAGCCCCGATGATGTCGGGCCCGCCGGTTCACGCTGGCGGGCCTTTGTTCTCGTTTCCGCGGAACGTTCCTATGTGGCGGCTGGGTCCTGTCCGTATTTGACCTCTAGTGTCCTAGTTTGTTCTGCGCGGCGTCCTAATTCGCTGGAGCGTCGATTTGGCTCAACGGACGCCCGACCATCGGGCAATAGTCGAGCCCGAGAAACAGAGTGAGGCGAAAAAGCCAAAGCCGTCACGGCTGGAGGAGGCGCGGCGGATCATTGAACAGTACGCTGCCGAGTGCGCGAGATCGTCCAGAAGCTACGCCGCAAGATGAACTAGGCTGCTTTGGAACAAGTGTTCACTTTGGTACTTAAGCCATCTCCAGATGCGAAAGGCGGCTGATGGTGACGGGAAGCAAGTTGGATAGGCTGGGTACGCTGGCGCTCGCCACAATGGTAACGGGCCTCGGCACCCTCATTGCAAGCATCGCTATGCTCATGATCCGATAAGACCGCCTCAGTTGGTGGCCCGCTATCGCTATCGCTTCAAATGGAGTCCTGGCCCGTCTTGAGTCGCACGTAAGTTCCGCTTTCGTGCAGCTCCAGCCAGCCCTTTTCGATGGCGAACTTGATGGCGGCGCCGAACTCGGGCCCGCTAGCCTTTAGTGTGTAGGGAAACGGCGCATTGATCTTTTTAATGTGGATGCGGCCGTCCTGGACGGCTCGATGCCCTTGGCGATCTCTATCAGCTTGCGCACGGCGGTTTCCGGGTTGGTGAAGGCACGTTCATCGATCGTTTTCAAGTCCGCGCTCCTCTCCGCACTGATCGAGCAGCAGAAGTTGGCCGGTAGAACCTATTCAGAGTCGTCTGCCGAGCCAATAAGGATTTCATACGCTCGCTCGGCCTGCTCCCGCGTCAAACTCGCGGCCCAGTCGCTGCCGATCAGTGCCGGCCCCCGGCGCTCTCGATCGTAAACCATCCAACCAACGCCGCCCATGCGAATGAGAAATCTGTTCGGGGGCACACTTTCAGTCACCATAACCTCTCTAATCACTTGGAGACTTGGTGAGTGGGCGCCCCTCGTTCCCGGATTGCAATTGACCCATGTGAGTCAATTCGGGAAAAATAGGCAATCGGACTGTGCGATAGCGAGCAGAGCCGCCTTCGGTCTCTGCCTAGGCTCGCCTCTGCTTGGTGCAACCGAGCCCGAGCGCAGCGGCCCCGGCCTACACTCCCCAAATGCCATGCCGGCCGGGGCCGTCTGGCGAGTCGAGTGCCGGCAAGCCCTGACATGACGCCTGCGGCTGCGTTAGCTGCTATCTCCGTGCTTAATTTGGCGTTCCGTATCCTTTGATACGCTGCGATCGAAATGGCCCTGCTAGTATTTCCCGATAAAGGGGGCCATGGATCGGCTGAAGAATGGGGCCATGGATCGCTGAAGAATGCACTGGGGCATCTCGAGGCCCCGGACTGTCCGAATTGCCGGATCTCGCAGGCGGATGGCTGCGCCTATGTGAGGGGGAACACCGCTACACGCGCCGATCATGTGCCGGTCGGGTTTGCCTGCATTGATCCGGAGACCAGCAGTTTCAATGCTCGAAATGTCAGGTGCCAATACCGTGACGTTGCTCCTGCTAATGAGGACAAGCCGGCCATGACTATTCTTCGCGAATTGTCCATTGCGGAGGAGGGTTTCGTCGGGATGGCCATCGCGCTGACCGGCGGTGACGGGGCATGTCACATCGTGCTTCGCAAAGCGGGGCCAAACGTCGAGAACCTTATCCGATAACGGCGGCGGCCTGACCGAGGAGATCGAGGACGAACTGCTGACGCACTTGGCCCAACGCCAGACCAGGATCGTCGGATCGCAATTTACGAGGCGGGGCATGCCATTTGCGCGCCTCTGCTCGGGCACGATGTAGGCCGGATCACCGTGAATCCATTCGACGCGCGGTTACGAGGGATGTGCTGGGGTGTCGGGCATACCGAGGCGTATGCGGAAGGTCGCGGATATTCTTGCTCGGCCGATGCCGCAGGCTGGCGAAGATCGTCACCCTGTGGCGGATGTGTTTGCCAGCGTCTACGCAAAGTGCATCGACCTTCTAGCGGCGGAGCGTATTGTGCTCGACGGTGAACCCGTTGTGCCTATTGGCGATCTTCGGCAGGCGCGCGAGCTTGCCTTGCTGATCTGTAAGAGCGAAGAGGCGGTCGAAACGAATATCGCACACTGCGATGTTACTGCGCACGATCTGTTGATGCCGTATGGCGACGTGGTGAATGCGCTGGCCACCATCTTGCGGATCAAGCGGACGCTGGATGGTGTACAGATTGACGAGATAATTCGGGGTCTGGAAGGTCAGAAGGCGTTAACCGCAGAACAGCGGCGGCGTGCCGAGTGGGCGCGGTGCGTACTGGCTGCTGACTGGTTTTGTGCGCAATGTGATCACATCGAGGTTGTTCGGGTGACACGTTTTGCGCTTAATCGAGTCAGTAATCGAGAAAGATCGGGCGGCGCGGCGGATGCACCCGGCCGGAGTGATCTTGAATGGCTCCGACGAGTAATGCCGTCGGGGCCATAGTGGAGCGTTTAATGATCGGTGTCGGCTCTCGGACCCGGAGCCGACATTTTATGCTCGGGTCGAGCCTTTCTGGTCTTGACCTTAAGCGGTCCTGACCCACTCGCGTTGCAGCGTTCGCACCTGTGCAACTACCGACGACCCTCAGTTTTTGATGAGGATCGAATGAACCGGCGGGATTTCATCGCGGGTAGTGCGGCGCTGCTTGTCTCGCCGCGCGTTCGTGGGCGGAGGGGCCGACTCGCCGGGTTGGCTATGATGATCGTGCGACCCTGTAGTTGCCACTCTTCAAAGGTGTGGCAGGAAAGCTTGCGCGATCATGGCCGGATTGAAGGGAAGAACCTGATCATTGACTACAGATCGCCTGTCGCGATTAGACATACTCTCCGAGCTTCAGTGCAAGACGCGGGAAAGGCTCGCCAATGCACACTACCTGTTAGACCTGTCCTGACGCTCTTCGATGGCGAGTTCCACCTTGGTGGCGAGCCCCAATAGGTTCGAGGAGAGATCAGCAAACAACTCCTTCTTTGATTGGTCGGCTGCATGGCGTCTGCTGATAAGGGCGCACTCCTCCGCTTCGGTGAGGAGTTTTTCTAGGTGGGTTTGCATGTCGTGCATGGCTGTACCCTTGCGGCACTAACGTGCTGGCACGCCAGCGTGTCGCGGAACTGACGTCGCTCATCTGCAATCGGCCGCCGGGTTGGTCGTTCCTAAAGCGAATTAGGAAACACTGCGATATGACACCAATGCCGCGTAGTCCGCACGCTTGAAGGACAGCTTATGACCCGTCGCTTCCTTTGGGGCGTAGCGGCAAGTTGCCCGAAGTCGGGAGTAAACCGGAAGTTCCCCACGGCTGGTCAAAACGGCACTTTTGACCCATAGCGGCTTCCGGCCGTCGGGCAGTCACGTTCCCGAAACAGCCCAAATTCACGATTTGCTCCCAGGGAGCGGGGTGCGGTCTGTATTTGATCCCCAGTGTCCTAAGTTGAATTTGGAGGTGTCTAGTTTCATGTACGATGTTCCCTACGGGAAACATCATGCAGGACATGATCGAACACCTCGCGGTCTTGCGCGAAAAATCGCAAAGTGCGAGCAACTGAGAGACGCCGCGAAGACACAGGTAAAGCGCGCCATTTTCGATAGGATCGTCGTTCGTTACAGGGCCCTCGCATCCGAATTAGAAAGCGCTATCGCGCAAGCCAAGGCTGAGAATGAGTAAGGCGCCTATTGCCCTTAGCGGTCCTCAGTCTTCGACGCCGTGATGTCTGCTTTCGGAGGTGGAAGAGACCGGCGCTGGGATTATGAGTACACGCCCTTCTGTAATGGGCCCGATGATGTCAAGCCTCCCGAGTGAACGCCACGCCGCCGAGCTCATGCTTCTGTTCGTGGTCGACGCCTGGCCGCCACATCATGCTGTCAGAGGGAGCGGTGAGCCTATCTAGATACGCGTGGTTCGTCGGACGACGCCACTGGGCGTGTAACGGCTTCACCGCATCCACCGTCCCGGCGACGGGACTTCGGGCACCGGGCTTCAGTTCATCCCGGTTGCGTTCTTGATCTCCTCCACGTCTTCTATGCTGCGATTGAGCCCGCTTCGGCCCATCGGTAAGTCGTGCCATCGACCCAGATCCGATGCAGGATCACTGCGAGCTTGCGTGCCAAGGCGACCTTTGCGCGCTTCGAGCCTCTCCGCTTGGCGACGTCCATCCCCCAGCGTTTGAGTTTTGAGAACCGCGTGATGCGCGATAGCAGAACGTTGGCGGCTTCATACAAGGCCGTCCGCACCGTCTCATCGCCGGCCAGCGTGATTCCGCCCGTGACGTCCTTTTCTCCCGATTGATATTTCTTTGGCGTGAGCCCGAACAGCGCGCCTGCTGCCTTTGACTTTACAATGCGATGAGGATCATCAATCGCCGATTTGTAGGTGATGGCCACCAGGGGACCAACGCCTGGTACTGTCATAAGCCGGCGGCAGACTGCATCATCACGCACAATTGCCAGCACAGCCTTGTGTAGTCTTCCGTATTCTGCCTTCAGGGCCGATCGTGCCGAAAGCATCGCACCAGCAATGCGCTCCAATGTCGCCTGGCCTGCAACCAACTCTCGAATCCGCGCTTCGAAATTCCTTCGCGTCACCGGGCCAACCTTCAGACCGAAGCCGCGCAAAATCCCTCGGATACTTAATTCTACATCGATCAGCCGCCCGAGAAGCTGTTTGCGTGCGATCAGGAGTGCCCGGATCTCTTGCGCATCAACCGACTTTGCGTGTACCTGCCGAAACCATCCCATCCGGATCAACTGGGCGATCCCGCGGGCATCCTTGCGATCCGTCTTGACCGTCATTGCAGATAATGCGGCCTTCACGTGCCGCGTTTCCAGCAGAACTGTTTCAAATCCTGCACCTTTCAGGCCTGCATGCAGCCATTGCGACAGCGGCCCAGCCTCCAGCCCGATCCGCTTCACTGCAAAGCCGAGCGTCTCAAAAAACTCAACTAAGGCGTCGGGTTCGCTTGCGACCTTCGCTTCCTTCAGGATCTTACCCTGGGCGTCCACAACACACACGCTCGACAGTTCCAATGACACGTCGATTCCGGCATAATTCTCCACGGCTGTCCTCCGTCTCCAGATGCTTGGGGCCGACTCAAGTCGTGACCCCGTTTCATCATCTATCGGGGGACAGCCACCATCATGACCCCTTGCTCCGGAGCCGGGCCCATTACCGCATCTAGCGCTACTTTGGCAGAATTGGTTTGCGCCACTGTTTTTCAAGGATTTGCTTTCGGCAATATGGGCACTGCTGAGACGGGGGCCGAAGGATGAGATCGACGATGGCGTGACGTACGGCGGGCATGGTTGGCTGGGGCGGAGGCCCGTTGTTTCTTTTTTTCCGCCCCGCGTGTGCGAGGCGACGGTGTTGCAGGAGGGCGTAGGCAATTATTGTCATTAGGGCGTGGCGATGAAGCCCCTGCCAAGATCGCCCTTCGAAGTGATCAAGTCCGAGCTCCTCCTTCAACCGCTGATGCGCCTGCTCACAAACGGGAGCCGACACGGTCGTCTGCGAGTTGCCGTGCGTCTCCACGCGAACGGGCGGCGGCGCCGGCGGAGGAGGCGGCGCGATCGGGTGTTCGAGCGCACGTTCAAACTGCGAGCGCGGCTGCATCGGCAGCGGCTGGGGCTTGAATTCGGGCGGGATGCCCCGGCACGCGCCGGCGACACCGGAGCGGGGCGCGTCACAGGTGGCGGAGCTGACGGCTTCATGTAAGCCGGGTTCGGCCGCAGGTTAGTGTCTACGCCAAGCATGCCCGGACGGTAAGCGAGCCTCTCGGTACAGCGAGATCGCCTTCCGCCTACGCTTCAGAGATCGAGTTTGCGGTGAAGGTCTGACTGCAGACCCTGGCTTTCAACGGGTCCTACGAGGTGGATGCTGGGAGGCAGGCTTGGAGCTGATGGTCGCAAGCGGTCCATCTCTGCTTTTGAGATTGGAACTGACCACGCCTTAAGCAAGGCGAGCCCGATCAGAGCAAACAGGACTTCGGCAATTTCGTCGCTGCCGATTGTCTCCTTGGCGGCATTGCGTGTGACCTGGGGGAGGCGACAATTTTCGGCGGCGCGCACGAACAGCTCGGTACAGCGCTGAACGAACATGTCGAGGAATGCGGTCAGCGAATGGGAGCGGCGCTTGTGCGCAAGCAGGCGTCAACGAGGGACAGATGGTTCAGCAACAGGTGCGACATGAGCCGCCAGAGCAGGCCACTGCCGGCTAGCAAGCGCATTGTGTCGCTTGATCGCATCCGCTTCGCCAAGTTCGACGAGCTTGCCCGAAGCATAGGAGCGGATGGCATTGAGCAATCTATAATTTGTGGTGTCCCCGAAGGGAGTCACCGCAACAAGCGACTTATTGACCAGGTTCGCGAGCCCGTCGATGACTTCCGTATCGTCAACGCCTTTATCCGCCGCGACCGCGAGGGCGTCCTCTAGTGTGAAGGCGCTTGAAAAGGTCGAGAGCCGGCAGAGGGTCAGTCGCTCAGACTCGGATAGCAGATCGTAACTCCAGTCCAGCATTGCGCTTAGAGTTTTATGTCTGGGTGGTGCCGTGCGTCGGCCGGTTCGAAGCAGGTTGAACCGATCGGCAGGGATTTCTAGGGTTTTTTTCAGACCCCAAGCGTTGACGCATCCCGCGGCAAGCTCAATCGCAAGAGCAATTCCGTCGAGCCGGCGGCATATTTCGCCAACAACGGGGGCATCCGCATCACTTAACTCGAAGCCGGTCCCGCTGGCGGCCACGCGCTCAACGAATAGCTGAACTGCCGGGAAGTCCAGCGCGCGCTTCGCTGAGAGCCTCGCTTCAGCAGGGGGCCCGCCGAGCAGGGGCAACCGATACACAAATTCGCCCCTGACGCGCAATGGTTCCCTGCTCGTCGCCAAAAGATGAACCCGCGGCGCTTCGATAAAGAGACGCTCGGCCAATGCCGCTACGGTCTCGATTACATGCTCGCAGTTATCGAGAATCAGCAACACCCGCCGGTCCTGCAGGAAGTTGATCAGGTCGGGAGTTGGGTCGTCGGGTTTGATGCAAAAACCGAGGGCCGACGCGACCGCGCTCGGTACGAGAAGTGAATCGTTGACGGATCCCAGATCGACGAAGCAAACGGCGCCCGCAAAATCTTCCATCTGCCTGTGACCCACGGAAAGAGCGATGGTCGTCTTGCCGATGCCGCCGGTTCCAACGACGGAGACAAAACGCCCAGCGACCAACTGCGCCAATGATTGTTGAATCGCTTCATCACGTCCTACCGTTCCAGCCGGGCAATTCGGCAGCTTGCATGATCCATCGTCCACTCGCCGTTCGCCATTTGTCAGGACTGTTGCGCTAGAACGGGAGACGGGTGCCACGAAGCAATAGCCCCGCCCGGAGTGCGTGGTCACATATCTCGCTCCCGCCCCACAATCCCCGAGTGCCTTGCGAAGCGAAACGACGTGAACTCTAAGGCATCCTTCGTCGACCGTAACATCCGGCCAGACACGCTCCATCAGATCACTCTTACTGACAATTGTTCCGGCGCGTTCGACCAGATGGGCCAGAATATCGAAAGCGCGACTGCCGAGACGGAGCGGAGTGTCGCCTTTATCGAGTCGCCTCTGCTTCAGGTCCAGCCTGAATGGACCGAACGAGGTGATGTTGTTCACCTGAGGCTCTGTCTGGTTGCTCGTCTGCATACTCTGATCCCTTCTCGAGTAGGCAACGGCGGATAGTTCGGGCCTGGAAACCACACCGATAGCTCGGGTCATGAATGGTTGTGCCGGCTGCGAACTATTCCCTTTGCATGTCAATAGGGAGCGACGAGTCTCCCGAGGTGTCGGCGATACTAGCGCCACGGGATATCGCGCCCAACTGAACTTGTGACGGCAAGGTGGACCGAAGGGTGTAGCAGCAGTCCACCTCTGGTCCAGAGGACCTAGACCAAAGGATAGTGAAGTATGGGGAAGTCCGCTCTTCGGCCGGTTGAATTGGATCGGGCCGGAATGGCGCCCGTTCGTGCCATCTTCGCGTGACAGCGAGACCGGAATTGCGACCGTGACCGTTGGCGGGTTGGGGAGGCCCGCGATTCTCTACGGCTTTGAGAGACCTATCCTGTCGACCATTCTAACCAGTTCAGCCAACGATACCGCCTGCATTTTTTGCATCACGTGGCCGCGATGGAGTTTGACCGTCGCCATGCTGATTCCGATGTCCGCGGCGATCTGCTTGTTCAGGCGACCAGCCACCACGTGCTCCAGCACCTCACGTTCGCGCTGCGTCAAAGTAGCGAGGTTCGCCCGGATCTTCGCAACCGAACTCTCCGTCTCGCGGTGTTCGCGGTCCTTATCGATGGCCAGGTGGATTGCATCCAGCAAATCCTGATGACGAACCGGCTTGGTCAGGAATTCGACCGCGCCTGCTTTCATGGCCCGGACCGACATTGGGATATCGGCATGGCCGCTGATAAAGACGACCGGCAGAAATATGTCTTCCGCCACGAGACTATCGTAGAAATCCAACCCGCTTCGCCCTGGCAACCTGATATCAAGGACGAGACATCTGAGGCCGCTCGGAGGATCACTGTCGAGAAACTCCTGAACCGAAGCGAACAGTTTTGTTCGCAAGCCTACTGACTTCAGAAGGCCTTCGAGCGCGTCGCGAATATCCTGATCGTCATCAATAACGATTACGGTCGGCTGAGCATCGTCACGCGAGGTCGTCAATCGACGTTCCTTTCTTCAGCACTGGTAACGTAAATTGAAAACTGGAACCAACAGGAAAGCGCGGCGACGCCCAGAGCCGGCCACCATGGGCCTCCACAATCGAGCGCGAGATCGACAAGCCCATGCCCAGACCCTCGTGCTTGGTTGTGAATAGGGGATCGAAAATGCGATCTCCATTTGCTGGATCAAGCCCGATGCCTTCGTCTTCCACCGCAACGAGAACGTCATCCTCGCCGCCGAGCCGCGTTTTGATCCTTAATACTCGCCGCTGGTGCTGGAGGCCGCTCATTGCCTCGATGCCGTTCATGACCAGGTTAGCGACAACCTGCTGCAACTGAACCCGGTCGCCCATGATCGGCTCGAGTCCGCTGAACAGATCAGTTTCGACGAAGACTTCATGTCTGGCAAGTTCAGCCTGAATCAATTCGAGAATGCTCTCGATCAAGCCATTCACGTCAAGATTAGCCATTTGTGACGGCGATTTGCTGGCCAGCGCGCGAATACTCCTGATGATTTCTCCGGCCCGGTGGCCATTTCTGACGATGCGTTCTGCGGCATTTCGCGCTTCGGCAAGATCAGGTTCGGGCCTGGCAAGCCAGCTTAAACACGTTTCGGCGTTGGTCACGATTGCCATCAGCGGTTGGTTTACCTCGTGTGCGATCGATGCGACGAGTTCACCCATCGTTGTCAGCCGGGCAACATGCACGAGGTCCGCCTGGGCATCGCGTAATGCGTCTTCGTTGCGTTTGCGCTCTGTGACATCGATTGTCGTGCCGATATATTCCCGCACCTCTCCGGATTGCCCTACAATTGGCCGGCCTGCGCCGTGTACATATTTGACCGATCCGTCCGGAAGCAAAATCCGGAAATCAAACGCGAAACCGGTGCCGTTGCGGACCGCCGCGTCGAGCCTTTGCTGAAGATAGGGGCGATCTTCCGGGTGCACTCTCTGCTCGAACAGCTGGAAAGTCAGCCCATTCTCCGCCGTCGGATTGTAGCCGAAGATTCGACTATGTTCCTCCGACCAAACAAGCTGTCCGGTCGCAATATTCCAGCTCCAGCTGCCGGTGTGGCTCATTCTTTGCCCTTCCGCGAGAAAGGCTTCGCTCCGTGACAGGTTAGCATAGAGGTATGCGTTCTCGAGAGAGATCGCGGCCTGCGACGCCAGGAATTCCAGCACTGCGACGTGGTTCGGCGAAAACGCATTCGCCGCCAGGTTGTTTTCGAGGTAGAGTGCGCCGACGAGCTTGGCCTGCTTGATGATAGGTAGACACAGAACAGACTTGGGACGGCGCTCCTTCACATAATCATCGCCCGATAGCAACTCGCTTGCCGTGGCATCGTCCAGAATCAGGCCCTCTCGCGTCCTAACCACATATTTAAGTGCGGAATGAGGGAAGCTGCCTGACGAAATTGACTTCCTCTGAAGCGTGACCTCGATCGTGCCGTGAATAGTGGAGGCTTCCGCTGCAATCTGCGGCTCGTTGTTCTGCAGAAGGATGAGCATGCCCCGCTCAGCTCCCGCATTCTGAACGGCGATTCGCATCAGTGTCTCAATCAAGGAGTCCAGCACGATCTCGCTGGAAAGAGCTTGCGAGGCCTTGAACATCGTTCCGATATCCAGTTGTTCGACGGGCGCGTCGAAGGTTCTGGTCGGAATCGGCGAGGTCGGATAGCTCCGGACATTCGGGTAGTCGCGATCAAGCAGATGAACCTTGGCCTCCGCACCCCAACGGAGATAACAATTTCGCGCGTCACGGAGATATGTGTCGGAGATTTTGTTGAATCCGCGCACCATGTAAAATCGTGCGGCGAGTTCATTGGCGATCGCCTCGTTCTGGACGAAGCCATGTTCGCGGGCCAACAGAATGGCCTCCTCGTATAGGTGCTCTGCGTCGAGGGCGCGACCTTCCAGGCGCGCGATTTCGGCTCCGAGCACGGCAGCGCGGTCTGCGAAATTCTCGGGGCAGTTCCTTGCCCAACCCACAATCCGTCCGTGATGTGCGGACAGTGCTTCCAGATGTTGCTGCCGTTGACCAGGGATCGCCGAGTCACAGACCGCCGCCCGCGTGAGCGCGCTGTAGAAATGATATTCAGCCAGTTCGAAGTCCCCGAAGAACGACCAAAGCAAAGGCGCCGCTTTCGACGCCGTCGCGAGCGCGGATGGGTAGTCACCCAAAAGGAAGTGCGCTTGCAGCTTGCGTATCCAATAACAACCCATCGGCTTTGCCAGCTGGGGATCACTCTCCAAACGCTGTTCGAATTGCTTCTCCACAAGCACCGCGTCATTGACGGAGACAAGATGCGAAGTAGGAACTCTAAGATTCCGGATCAGCATGAGTTGCCCAGTTATGACATCCATGACGAGACCGAACTTGGCCTTTCGTGCAGATGCCAGGGCATTCTCCGCCTCCAACTCGACTTCGCTGAGCGGTTCTCCAGCAGCGAGGAGGTTGGTAACCAGGTCGGCAGAGCTACAGGCTGCAAAAAAAAGGTCGCCGGCCTCTTGCGCCGCTTCGAAAGCGCGCCGCACAAGGGAACGGCAGGTCGGAAGGTGTTGCATCCATGGAGCGATGTGATTGCTGAAAGTCTGGTACACGCGAGCCCGGAAACGATCATACGTCTCCGTTAATTCCAGGCCAACTTTGCTCAAACGGTAACCCGACTGAAAGTCGTCGAAGACATGGCCCAAATATATGCCCAAAGCCACGTAGGCATAGGCCGACGCATCGCTGTTGCCATGTTCAAGACTAAGCGCCGCCATCCGGATGGAGATGATCACCCCGAGGTTATTGCTCTTGCCGCTGAAGGTGGCTGGTACCACAAGTACCGACAGGACGTTCATGACTGCGTATTGATCGGCGTCAAGCATTGGCGGCAAGTCAATGAGGGACTCGATCGGGCGGGCCCCAAGTCGCTGCCACAATTCCTCATAGTCCAGGCGGACATCCTCTGCCGTCGGGCGCAGCTGCAGGCGGATGCCAACCCGCCGCAGATATTCCAAGCCTATCTCGAGCGCCCTGTCGCTTTGATCCAAATTGGTGTGCAACATCACACGCAGGCATGTGACGGCGGCCTCATCGACCGGGTTCGCCGCGCGACCCGAAAGCAGCCTGAGCCGTTCTTCCGACGACGCCAGGTCCCCCGTCAGGTACTCGCATTCGCCTCTGAAGAGTTCGAGCGCGAAAGCGAGCCGATAAGTCCTTTGCCATTTGTCCGCCGCCAGTAGCTCGCTTCCGGCGGTCAGAAAGGCCAGCGCCGATGCGTAAGCCGAAGTTTCTCTAGCATGCTTTCCAGCCATGAGATTGAGTTCAGCAACGAGTTCGCGCTCTTCCTGGTTCGTGATTAGTCCGACGCCGCGATCGAATTGGCCGACGATCTCGAAAATGCTCTCCTCAAGTTCTTCCGGCCCCGTCGATGGTGAAGCGAGTGCTCTGCCGATCGTTAGATGGGCCGCCGCCCGCTCACCCTCGCGGATAAGAGCGTAAGCAGCCTCCTGGACGCGGTCATGGAGAAACGTATAACCGCTGCCCTGGTGGAGGACGAGGCCGGCGCGAACTGCTTCCCAGAAAGCCGCGTGAATCTGCGCCTCGGTTGCGCCGGATATCTTGCTCAGCGTGACGGTCTTGCAACTGTTACCCAGGCACGCCAGCTGCTTCAGAATGTCCTGGGTGACCTTGGGCAGCCGTTGCAGCTTTCCGATCATGAGAGACACGACGTTGTCAGTGAACCCCTTGGCGCGGATCCGCTCCATGTCCCAACGCCAGGCGAGCGTCTCCGGATCGAACGCGATCAGTCTTTCCTCTGCCAATGCAGTGAGAAATTGGATCGTAAAAAACGGATTGCCGGCAGTTTTCTCATGCACCAAATCGGCCAGAGGCTGAACAGCATTCTTTTCGCAGCGAAGCGCGTCTGCAACCAGGCTGCAGATGTCGTCGCTGTCCAGGGGCGCCAGCACAATTTGTGTGACCCGCGCCTCGGCCTGGCGGACTGACGCCAACATGCGCGTCAACGGGTGCGCAGAATCTACTTCGTTGTCCCGATAAGCGCCGATCAGCAGGAGGTGCTTCACATCGGGATGTGTGACGAGGTGTCCAAGCAAATCGAGGCTGGCGGCGTCCAGCCACTGCAGATCATCGAGAAACAAGGCAAGCGGATGCTCCGGCCTGGCGAAGACGCCGAGGAAGCGGCGAAACACGGCCTGGAACCGATTTTGTCCATCCTGGGGCGGGAGCTCCGGAACCGGTTGCTGCGCTCCGATGACGAGAGCAAGCTCCGGTATCAAATTGACCATCAGTTGCCCGTAGGTACCAAGCGCCTCGAGCAACGCCGACCGCCACTGGCTGACCTCCGTTTCGCTCTTGGCAAGGATCTGCCTGACGAGAGACTGGAAAGCCTGCGCCAACGTGGCGTACGGGATGCCGCGCTTGTACTGGTCGAACTTGCCAAG
This sequence comes from Bradyrhizobium sp. CB2312, assembly GCF_029714425.1. Classification (NCBI taxonomy): domain Bacteria; kingdom Pseudomonadati; phylum Pseudomonadota; class Alphaproteobacteria; order Hyphomicrobiales; family Nitrobacteraceae; genus Bradyrhizobium; species Bradyrhizobium sp. CB2312. Next base: position 2,937,825 of record NZ_CP121668.1, read on the forward strand.
CGCGAAAAGACCGCGCGCCGGCGTCAACGATCTATGAAGTTCGTTCACGACCGAGGATTTGCCGACACCTGAATAGCCGGACACGGCCACGAATTCGATCGTGCCCTGCGTCACAACATGATCGAAAGCCGAGAGAAGCGCGCCGATTGCGGCCTCGCGTCCGTAGAGTTTCTCGGGGATGAACAGTCGATCCGAACCGTCGTGCTCGGCTAGTGAAAACGGATCGATACGGCGGTGTGCTTCCCATGCCTTCAGGCAACGCCGCAGATCCGCCTCCAGACCCGCTGCGGATTGGTATCTATCTTCGGCGTTCTTCGCCAGCAGCTTCATCACAATGGATGAGAGTTGAATCGGAACCGCAGTTGATCGATTGCATGGTGGAACGGGAAGGCGGGCAATGTGGCAATGGACCCATTCCATCGGATCAGAGGCAGCAAACGGCAATGTGCCGGTGAGTACTTCGTAAAGGGAGATCCCGAGCGAATAGAGATCACTGCGAGCGTCGATTGAGCGGTTCATCCGCCCGGTCTGCTCGGGAGCGATGTAGGCAAGCGTGCCAGCAATATCCTCGGGCGGCCCGGCAGCCTGCCACTCGTGCAACAATCGCGACGCGATACCGAATCCAGTGAGCCGGACGTTGCCCGCGGCATCGACCAGCACGTTCGCCGGCTTGATGTCCTTGTGAACGAAACCGCTCTGATGGACTTGACCGACAGCTGCCGTGAGCCTAATGGCCAGGCGCAAAAACTGCGCTGGCTCCAGCCTCCGATTGAGTAGGCGACTGAGAGGTTCGGCGCCGTTGTCCTCGAGTACGAGGGTGGCAGACCCATCGTCGCGGATTAGCGCCAGAGGCCGCGCCGCCCAGCTGGGATCGAGGTCGTCTGCGAGCGCGTACTGGCGTTCGAGCCGCTTAATGAGCGTTGGCCGACGGGTGGTAAGCACTAACACTGAAACCGGATTGTTGCGCTCGCGGGCCCGGTGTAGCGCAAACTCCCCGTCGTCTCGCAGCATCTCAAGCTGGTAGTCGCTGAGGTTCATTCACCTTCCCCGATGATCGCGCCAGACCGTCGTGATCGATTCCGGAAGCAGCCTTCGACGGTAATTCTTAGGTTTACCCGTCTGTCTTATCAACCGAGGAGCGGCAACTGCTTCGCCTTGGCCGGTGCTGTAATTTCGCGCTAATCGCGTGCCAGGAGGCCATCTATTCTTGTTGGTCCCAAGTAAAACAGCATATTTTCTTGATAGCCAAAGTAGAACAGCATATTTGCGCAAGGGCAAAAAATAGGCCAAAATTCGCACTTGGCCCCCTCGGCTTCAGCGGCATCATGCGCGTACAGTGGGACCGGCGGCAATGAAGTTCAACCGAACGTTGCTACTGCTCGTCATTCTCTTGATCGGCCGTCTTCAGCCGACGGGCAGTGCATGGGCCGAAGACCTTGTAGCGCCAGATCGCATCGGCCGCTCCGATGCACCCAAGAGTTTCACTTTCCGTGTTCTAACGGCGCATTCGAACAACAACGCACAACCGAAGTATGCAAGGGGAATGGCGGAGCTTTACGAAAAGTATGCCCGCAACCATCCTGACTGGCGCGTTCGAATTCAGTTAATGTCTCTTCAAATCCCGCAGGAACATGCGCGGCTGCTGGAGCAGGCCAGGAATGGCATCGCACCCGATTGTACTTCAATGGATTCATTCGCGGTCCCTCTATTCATTCAACAGGGCCTTCTGAAACCGATCGAACAATATTTCACGAAGGAGGAGGTCGAGGAACTCTTTGCTTTCGTCAGGCCCATCGTGACCGATGCCGAGGGCCATATCTATGCTTGGTGGTGGACGACCGATCTGCGACTGCTATTCCGCAATACGGCGTACGTGCCCAACCCACCCGACACCTGGCAGCAAACGAAAGAAGCGGCACTGGCGGCCAAGCGGACGACCCCAGGCCTCGATGGCCTGCTGTTCAATGGTGGCCGCAACGAGACCACGATGGTCGATTTCCTGCCAAACTTCTGGGCGCAAGGCGGCAAGCTCGTCGACGAAAAGGGGACACCTGTATTTGGAAGGGAGCCGAACAGGGCCTATCTGCTGAACGCGATTGCTTATTATCAGGACCTGATTAAGTCAGGCGCCGCACCGGCCCGTGTCGCGAGCATCAGCGACTACAGCGACCTCACTGCATCGGCTATCGCAGGGAGCACCGCCATGATGATCAATGGCGACTGGGTGATCGGACAGATGCAGGCATCGATGACGCCTGATGCTTTCGCAAAATGGGAAATTTCGATGTTGCCCGGGCCGACGGCGGAGCAACGTTCGACGGCCAGCGGCGGCTGGACGTTTGTGTCCTTTTCGAAGGATCCGGAGAAGGTCAAGGCGTGCATGGACCTGGTTCGTGAAGTCTACATGGTGCCGGCGGTCGAAGTTCTTCAATTGTTGCCGACACGGCAAAGCGCGTTCGATTCCATGCCAATGTTTCGCTCCGAGGTCTATCAGCGAATTAGGCAATACCTGAACAAGAGCCAGGCGCGACCGGGCTTTCCGATCTACACCGCAATCTCAAACAGATTGCAAATCGCAATCAGCAGCGCGCTTTCGGGCTCCCGCACTGCGGAGGCCGCGGTGGATGAGGCGATGGAGCACGTCGCCAAAGTCGCTCCCACGCCATAAATGAAAATGGGACTGCAGCGTCGGCACTCGGGCGAAGACCGAAAGACGAACTCCCCGGGCGCGGCGCGCAGCGCTTTACGGTTCAATCAGGGTGATCATCCCTTCTGGTGGCTTTGTCCTGTCGCCATCCTGCTGGCGGTCTTTTACGTCTATCCGGTTCTTGAGGTCCTGCGCACAAGCTTTACAGACGCAACGCTGTTGGACACGTCCTACCGCTACACTCTGGGTAGCTATCGATCCATCTTGGCAGATCCCGCTCTGTTGCAGATCCTGGAGGCGACCTTCGTTTTCGTCGCCGGCAGCGTGATTGGCCAAACCGCACTTGGATTGTTGATCGCGTTGGCTCTTCAGGCTGGACTCAAACGGCACCTGTTCGGGGTGAGAGTGGTTCGGGTCACCGTGCTGGCGACGTGGGTCGTTCCCAGCGTTGCTTCCGCTATCGCGTGGCAGTTGCTTTTGAGCGAAGCGGACTTCGGCCTCTTCAACGCCATGCTGAGGTTCACCTCGCTGCCGCCCGTGCCATGGTTATCGGAACCCTGGATGGCGGTCCAGTCTGCGACTGTAGCAAACATCTGGTATGGCACTGCGCTCAGCGTGATTTTGCTCTATGCCGGCTTACAGACCATCTCCCCGACCTTGTACGAAGCGGCGGCGGTCGACGGCGCGACCACCAGTCAAACTTTCTGGCACATTACGCTGCCGGGACTGAGACCGACGCTTCTGATCAACATCATCATTGTCAGCGTCCTCTCTCTAAACACCTTTGAAATCGTGATGCCGCTGACCGGCGGAGGGCCCGGGCGTTCAACCGAGGTCCTCGCATTGGCGGCGTACAATATGGTTTTTCATGATTTCAATCTGGCACAAGGCAGCGTGCTGGCGGTCCTGATGCTGCTCATCAACCTTGCGGTCGCGACAACCGTTTGGCTGTTATTCAGGGGATCGCGTTGAATTATCGCAACAAGCGGGGGATCACAATCTACATCGCGCTTGCGCTGATCATGTTGTTTTTTGCGCTTCCTTTGCTTTGGTTGCTGTCATTATCCATTCGGACGCCGGCGGAAATCCTTGTGAGGAATCTGCATGTCATTCCGCATTCGCCTACGCTGCAAAACTTCGCCCAGGTTCTGAACAATCATCAGTTCCTTGGCTACCTATGGAATGCTCTCAAACTCTCGATCGCCGGGGCTGCCGGCGCCTGCGTTGTCGCCGCTCCCGCGTCCTATGCGTTCTCCCGACTGCAATTCCGAGGCAAAGCTCAGTTGCTCTTTTTGGTCCTGGGATTTCAAATGGTTTCGCCGCTGGTGATGATGGTGCCGCTCTATCGCTCCATGCAGGCGTTGGGCCTGACCGAGTCTCATTTTGGTGCCACTCTCGTCTATATCGCGATGTACTCGCCGATCGCCACATGGGCGATGAAAGGGAGCATCGATGCCGTTCCCAGAGAGCTCGATGAGGCGGCGATGATTGACGGTTGCAGTCGTTTACAGGCATTCTTGTGTATCATACTTCCGGTCAGCCTGCCGGGGCTGGCGTCGACTTTCATTCTAACGGCGATGCTTGGATGGTCGCAGTTCATCGTCCCCTTCATTTTGCTCAGTCAGCCCGATATGTTGCCGATCTCGGTCGGTATCTTTTACTTCTTCGGCGCTTACGCCGGTTCGGCGATGCAACTCGTCGCCGCGGCGAGCGTGTTGTCGCTACTCCCGATCATCGTGATCGTCTTCCTCCTTCAAAACTTCGTCGTGGGCGGTTTGACGGCCGGCGCCGTGAAGGAATAGAGGGTTGCTTGCGCCATCAAAATTTCTCCGATCGCTCCAGAGCCGACCTGATGCAGGCGAGCAGATCGTCTTTGGCGACGGGCTTGTCCAGAACGCAAATCACTCCGGCTCTCAGTGCCTGTGCGCGAACGTGTTCGCCGGAGAACGCGGTGATGACGATCGTCGGAACTCGGCTGCCGGAGCTCGCCAGCTGGTTTAGCAGTTGAAGTCCGGACATCCCGGGCAGTTTGATGTCGGTAATCAGACACGATGTCTGCTCAAGCAGATTGGATTGCAAGAACTCCTCAGCCGAAGAAAACATTGCAGCCCTGAAGCCAAGCGCCTTGAGAAATCCGGCTATTGCGTCACAGACAGCCTTGCTATCGTCGATACAGGCAATAAGAGGATCTGATGTCAAAGCGGCATCCTCGCGACGAGATCAATCATATCGCCCAAACAGGCAATAGCTCAAGCCATGTCGAAGCGTCGAGGGTTGGCTGATAGTCGCGTCTGGCTAGACCATGGTCTATGTCGCGACGTGTCCCTGTCGGAAACCTAATCCGGCTGGCACATGAGGCATCGCGCAATGCTTCTGTCTTATGAGAGAAGCTCACAGCCTGGTCTGGTCGGCGCTGGGCATATTGTTCCGGTCGCGGGTCTCGCTGGAAGCTGAGATCCTGATCCCTCGTCATCAACTTAATAGCCGGCGCCCGCATCTGCCGAAGAGACCGGCATTCAGTACGACGGATCGCCCGATCCTTGTTGGGCTGTATCGTTGGCGCCAAACGCCACCAACGCGCTGACGATTGTGAAGCCGGGAGCGCCGAGAACCCATCGAGAGCTTCTCAATCTCGGGATCGAGATCGGCCCAACTAGCGTCGTCAAGTACATGGCGCGGAGGAGGGGCCTTCCTTCGCCGGGATGGAAGACGTTCCTTCGCGACGGTGCGGACGGCATCGTTTCAATGGACGTCTTCGTCGTGCCGACAAGTTGGTTCCGGCGCTCTATGGGCTGCTGATCATGGGGATTCGGCTGCGATCCACCATGATGCGCGTCGTGAGTTCTTTTGGCGTTGGATCTGGCCGCGCGCCTTACACATCGCTGAGGCTTGTCCACATGCTCTGATTGTTACTCGATCGGACTGCGGCGGCGATGAATTCCATTCCTTCAATTCCGTCAGCGAGCGACGGCAGGTCGGGACAGGCAGTGTCTCCGGAGCGGATCAGCTGAGCAAACTCACTATAAAGTGTTGCGAACGCCTCAAGATAACCTTCGGGGTGCCCGCTCGGCAGTCGTACCTGAATCGGAGGAGCGTCACCGGAGATGGCGCCGCCTCGCGTCAGAAGTTGCTTGGGCCTGCCAAATTCCGTGAACCACATCTGGTTTGGATTGTCCTGGCGCCACTCAAGCCCGGCCTTTTCGCCGTAAACGCGCAGCTGTAGACCGTTTTCGCAGCCCACGGCAACTTGGCTGGCCCACAGCATCCCGCGTGCATTGCCTTCAAAACGTAGCAGCACGTGCACGTTGTCGTCGAGCCGTCTGCCCTCTACGAAAGTCGACAGGTCCGCACTTACGGCCACCGTTTTTAGACCCGTCACAAATCTCGCAAGGTTATAAGCGTGCGTACCGATATCTCCGATCGCACCGCCAGGTCCTGAACGAGCAGGATCCGTGCGCCAATCCGCCTGTTTGCTTGAAAGGGGGCGAGTTAGCCAATCTTGCGGATACTCGACTTGAACGACTCGAATCTTGCCCAGGTCACCATTCGCCACCATGGCACGCGCTTGTCGTACCAGAGGATAACCCGTGTAATTGTGCGTCAATAGAAACTTCGCGCCGTTCTTTGGCTCGATTTTGGCGAGCGCACGGGCCTCATCGAGCGTTGACGTAAGCGGCTTATCGCAAATCACGTGAATTCCAGCCTCAAGAAATGCCTTGGCCGGCGCAAAGTGCAGGTGATTGGGTGTAACGATTGAGACGGCCTGAATGCCGTCTTCGCGGGCTGCCTCTTTCGCCGCCATCTCGGCAAAGCTGGCATATATTCGATCTTCGGCCAGCCCGATCCTTCTACCAGATTCTTGCGCTCGATCAGGATCGGAAGACAGAGCTCCCGCAACCAGTTCATAATCGTCGTCAATTCGCGATGCAATTCGGTGCACGTAGCCGATGAAGGCTCCGATCCCACCACCGACCATTCCCAATCGGATGCGCGACGTCTCGCTGCTTCTCATGACATGCCCTCATCTGGCCGCAGACCAAGCATTTTCAGATTTGCTTCCCTGTTCGTGCCGGAGCTTGCAAAGTCATCAAAAGCTCGCTCGGTGACCCGTATGATGTAATCGGAGATCAGCCGGGCTCCTTCCCGCGCGCCATCTTCCGGATGCTTCAGCGCGCATTCCCACTCCAGCACGGCCCACCCCGCGTAATCGTAGGCCGTGAGCTTCGAAAAGATCGATCGAAAGTCAACCTGACCGTCTCCAATCGATCGGAAACGTCCGGCGCGGTTAACCCACGACTGAAATCCTCCGTAGACACCTTGCCTGCCGGTTGGATTGAATTCGGCATCCTTGACGTGGAACGCCTTGATGCGCTGGTGATAGATATCGATGAAATCGACATACTTCAGTTGTTGCAGCACAAAATGGCTTGGGTCGTAAAGAATATTGGCGCGGACGTGGTTCTTCACTTGATCGAGGAACATTTCGAAAGTCACCCCCGTCATGTAGATCCTCGCCCGGGTGTAATTCATAGCAAACGTCGACGCCGTTGCGATCGAACTCATCGAGAATTGGTAGCCATCGGCGGCCAAGTTCACCAAAGGCATCGTCGATCAGGCCATGGGGGCGTTGGGGCCAAGGGTAGATGAAAGGCCACGCAAACGCGCCCGAAAAAGTTGCGTGGGCATTCAGACCAAGATTGCTCGAAGCCCTTGCGGCCCATTTCAATTGTTGAATGGCCCACGCGGTCCGAGCGGAGGAATTCCCATGGACTGCGGCCGGCGCGAAACCATCAAAAGCACTGGAGTAGGCCGGATGCACGGCGACCAGTTGTCCCTGAAGGTGCGTCGACAATTCAGAAATCTCGAGTCCATGGCGATGGACTGTGCCACGCAGTTCCTCCGCATATGTTTTCGACGTCGCAGCCTTTTCTAGGTCAATAAAGCTGGAAACCCAGCTAGGTATCTGCACGCCCCTGTATCCGAGATCCGCTGCCCAGGCGCATATGCTGTCCAACGTATTAAAAGGAGGAGCTTCGGCGGCGAACTGAGCCAGGAATATTGCCGGTCCCTTGATGGTGCGCACAATTAATCTCCTCTGTCTTGTTATTCGAAGGGCCTGAGCCTGACGGCTTTCTGGACCCCACCGCAGTTCTGCTTCCTACCCCCCCGGCGCGATATGATCACGGTTGAAGGGATCGCGTCGCACCTGTCCTCCTTCTACATCGCAACGGCGAGATATTTCGCCTCCATGAACTCGGCGATGCCATGCCTTTGCCCGCCTTCGCGTCCGATGCCGCTCTGCTTGGCGCCGCCGAACGGGGGCGGCCGGATCGGACATGAGCCCGCGATTGAGCGCGATCATACCCGTTTCAATCTTCCCGGCTACACGCATGCCGCGGGCGAGATCACGGGTGTAGATGTAGGCGGCGAGCCCGTATTCCGTGTCGTTCGCCCGCTCGATCGCTTCGCTCTCCCGTTCGAAGCGCGAGATCGGCGCCACAGGTCCGAAGATTTCCTCGTGCGCCATCGCGGCGTCGGCCGGCACGTCGCAGAGGACTGTCGGAGGATAGTAAAAACCTGTTCCGCTCCCGACCGAGCCCCCGCACAGAACGCGGGCGCCACGCGCGACGGCGTTCTGGACCAGCCGATCGATCTTATCGACCGCCTTTTTCGTGATCGTCGGACCGCATTCGGTGGCGGCTTCGATGCCTGCACTTTGAGCGCCGTCATGCGCTTTCGAAGGCCTTCGGCGAAGGCGTCGTGGATGCCAGATTGTACATAGATGCGATTTGCGGCGGTGCAGGCTTCGCCGGCGCTGCGCATTTTCGCTACCATCGCGCCGTCGAGCGCAGCCTCGAGATCGGCGTCGTCGAAGACGATGAACGGCGCGTTGCCGCCGAGTTCCATCGAGCAGGAGATGACGTGCTTGGCGGCTTCGGCGAGGAGGAGGCGGCCAACTCCGGTCGAACCGGTGAACGACAGTTTCCGCACCCGTGGATCCGCCAGCATGGCGGCGGTGGCCGGAGCAGGATTAGAAACCGTAAGGACGTTGACGACGCCCGGGGGAACGCCGGCTTCTTCATATAGCGCAGCGAGCTCGCAGGCCGTGAGAGGCGTCTCGCTCGCGGGCTTGAGAACAACCGTGCAGCCCGCTGCCAGGGCGGGAGCGATCTTGCGCGTCGCCATGGCTGCCGGGAAGTGCCAGGGCGTGATCAAAGCGCAGACGCCGATCGGCTGATAGTCGACGATGATGCGGTTCGCGCCCGAAGGAGCGAGGCCGAATTCGCCGGTGATTCGTACGGCTTCCTCGGCATTCCAGCGAAAGAACTCGGCGGCATAGCGACCTGGCCGCGCGCATCGTTCAAAGCCTTGCCGTTCTCGATCGATATCAGCGCGGCAAGAGTTTCGGAACGCTGCGTCGTCAATTCGAAGCAGCGCCTTATAATTTCGGATCGTTTGCGCGGAGGTGTCTGGCTTCAGCCGGCCGCCGCCCGGGCGGCGGCCTCCACCGCTGCCTCGACGTCGACCATGGCCGCATCGGGAACCTCGGCGATCATGCGCTCGGTGGAGGGATCGACGACTTCGATAAGACGGCCGTCAGCGGCCTGCCGCCATTGGCCGTCGATATTGAGACCGCGCGCATAAGTGCGGAGGTCGATGGTTTCCTGATCGGTCTTGAACGTGTTCTGGGACATGTTCATGAGGGGGTCCTGTCAGCTTAGATAGCGCTGCCGGCGAAATCGCCGTCGTAGGCGGCTTTCACCAGTCGTTTCATCGCGGGAAGGTATGAGGGGCGGGGATTGTTCTTGATCAGCCGATCGATGCCGAGGGCGAGTTCGGCGGTCCAATCAATCCTGTCGGAGGGAAGTCCAAGACCGGCCAACGTAGGAGTGATCCCAATCGCCGCGAACAGGCGGCTGATTTCTTCAATCGTCGCGCGGGCCATCTCGCCGTCGCTCCGGCGGGAGCGCCGAGGCCGAGAGCGACTCCGACGTGGGCGATTTCGGTTGTCGCCGCTAAGCAATTGAAATTCATTCACATAACGCAGCATGGTCGCGACGTCGAGCCCGTGTGGCGGTTGGATCGCGGTTCATCCTCAGAATCGGTTTTGTTGCCCGAGCATTGCACGCGAGCCATGATTTCGCATTACTGAGTACTTTGGATTTCTGGTCGGCTTGGTATTTGACCATAGAAATGCCCGTATCTCGCAGCGATCCTCTTGCATGGAAGTCGGAGCAGAGGCATTGACCTGGTCGGCGATGATGATGTCCTGTTTGCCGCGTTCTCAGATTTAGCTTCGCTTATCCCCTAGTCCGGTCAACTCCACGGCGTCGCGCCCAATAGCTCGTGCTTCGCCCGTCCGTAACGATGAACTGAAATAGCATGCGAGTACTCGTTGTCGAAGATGAGCCTGATCTCAGCTCGTTCCTCTCGTCTCTTCTGCAGCGCGCCGGTTCAAATCTGGGGCTTGCCTATTCTGCCGCGAGGAGCGCCGCGCGCAAATTGCCGTCGCGGGCTGCAAGGCGCAAGGATGCCTCCACGGCTCCATCGATGGGACTGAACTCCGGTAAATTCAAAGGCGGAGTCACTGATCGCCGACAATAAGACGTCCTTTCGCTCGCCGTCCAATTGAACGGCGGATAAAATTCGCAAGCTGTTCTACAGCAGGAGACCGCAACTGCTCTTCTTGGGCAACTAGCGCCAGTTCGGTTGCTCGCACATTCGGAAAGCCTGCCCGCCCATTGAGGATGCACAAATTCGCGGGTACTGCCGTACGGGCTAACAGTGTCACTGCCAAGCCGGACGAAACCGCAGCGAGGATGCCTGTCAGACTGGCGCTCGCATAGGCGATGCGCCAGGGCAGTTTTGCTGTCTCCATCGCGTAGATCGCGCGCTCGCGATAGAGGCACCCTTGCGGAAAGAGGGCAAGGGGAATCGGATCGTGGTCGCGACGCTCTGCAATACCCCGCGCTCCAACCCACACAAGCTGCTCCGGCCAGCTTCTGAGGCATGGACCGGACCGCGCCTCGCGCTGCATCAATGCGAGATCGAGCTCACCCGAACTTAGCAACGGCTCGACCTCCGCGGTCAATCCGCAGACCGTGTCGACACGAACGTTGGGGTATTGGCTGCCGACGACCTGCAATTCTGTCTTTCAGGAAAAAGGCCGATCGCAAGCTACGCGTTGTCGATCCGATAGGATCGCGCGTACTACAGGAGGGCAAGGAGAGCCTTGCCCTGACACGATTGAATTGGTACGCTCCTTTACCCCAAGGTTGAGGACAGAGGGGGAAGGTCGATGAATCATCATAGCTTCCACAATCCAACCCGAGGACCTGTGTCCGCCCCGCGTTTCATCTCGCGGGGCTGATCAAGGAGCGCATCGCGGTCTCGTTGTCAGCCATTTGCGCGCGTTTGGTCGCGCTCACTGATTCATGAGACTGCAATGTCACTTATCTCCGTCAAAGACCTCTCTCTAACTCGTGTTGACTCGCTCTTCACCGGCCTGAGTTTCTCAATCGGCAAAGGCGATCGCCTTGGCCTTGTCGCCGCTAATGGCCGCGGCAAATCATCCCTCCTTCGTATTTTGGTCGGCCAGGAAGACGCAACGGCGGGGACCGTCACCCGCATACGCGGACTGATCGCCGCCGCCGCCCCGCAAGATCCACCCGAACGGCTCCGGTCCCTTAGCTTCCATGATGCGAGAAGCTCTTGCTCCGGAGGTCGCCCAAACACAGGGCTGGCGGGTCGATGTCCTGCTCGATGATCTTTTCGTCGACGAATCCATAAGGGGCCGCGCTGTCCATACTCTATCCGGCGGCTGGCAACGGACGATGCTTCTAGCGAGGGCCGCCATTGTCGAACCTGACCTGCTCCTGCTGGATGAGCCGACAAATCACCTCGACATCGGCCGGATCGGCGTGCTGGAAAGGTTCCTAGCAGCGTTGCCTCGCGATTGCGCCATGGTCGCAGCGAGCCATGACCGCGCCTTCCTCGACGACGTGACCAGCCGGACGTTGTTCTTGCGCCCAAAGGAAAGTTCAGACTTTTCTCTGCCCTATTCTCGCGCTCTGCAAGCGCTGGAGGATCACGACGCGGCGCGAAAAAGACAGTTCGACAACGATATGCGCAAGGTCAAAGTTCTTCGACAACAGGCGGCGAAGCTCAAGAACATCGGCATCAATTCCGGGTCCGACCTACTGGTGGTAAAGACAAAGCAGCTGTCGGAGCGCGCCGACAAACTCGAGGAGCGCGCCCGACCGGCGCAGCTGGAGCGCTCAGCAGGAACCATCCGCCTTACCAACAGCGGCAGCCACGCCAAAGCGCTGATAGCAATCAAGGACACCGCCATCGTCACGCCGGATGGGAGGCCGTTGTTCCGTACCGGTACGAAATGGATCGAGAGCGGGGATCGGGTTGCTCTCCTAGGAGCAAACGGTACGGGCAGACGAGGCTCATCGAGCGATTGCGGGCGGCTGTTGCGGGGTCCGATCCGGATATCCGTGTCGCGACGAGCCTCAAGTTGGGATATTCGAATCAGGCGCTATCACAGCTCGAGATGTTCAAGACCCCACAGGACGCGTTCAAGAGCCTGAGCAATCTCCCGGACCACCAGGCGCGCTCCCTGCTCGCGGGCGCCGGCGTCGGCATAGACGCCCAAACTGCGCCTATACCTCGCCTTTCGGGGGGGGGCAGCGAGCGCGGCTTGCAATGCTTCTTCTGCGCTTGCTCCAGCCAAACTTCTACCTTTTGGATGAGCCAACCAATCATCTCGATATCAATGGGCAGGACTCGCTGGAGAGCGAGTTGGTCGAGCATGGCGCGGCTTGTCTTTTGGTCAGCCATGATCGAGCATTTGTCCGAGCTGTGGCGACGCGAATCTGGGTCATCACAGGTCAGCGACTTGTCGAGGTTGATGACCCGGTACCGGTCTTTGACAAGCTGATGTCCAGCTGATCCTGCATTGCCTGGGGCGTTGACTAGTCTGCGACCTGCTCAGGCCTAGTTGAGTTCGGTTGTCGGAATGGTCATTGATTGTCCGGCGAAATCACACGCCTCTTAAATCAGCGGGTCCCAGGTTCGAGCCCTGGTGCGCCCACCAAGCTTTTCAAAGACTTGGACAGACCTCGCGGAGTACGGAGCTTTCGGTCGGGAAATCGGCTTGATCGGTCCTGAATTCGCCTGAGAATCCGGCTTTGATAGCTGCGCGCCAAGCCGCCGGGCGCTCGGCCACGGCAAGGCCATTTGCGGATGTATCGGCCCGTTGAAGTCGTCCACGACGTTCTAGCGGACCTGCCTTCCTGCATCGAGCTGTTGAGACGTCGGAGGTCAACCAGCGTTCTTCGCCGAAACGCCGTTGCTCGTCGGCAAAGACCGTCTCGCGCCGGGGCCCGGATGAACATGGACTGCCTTCGCCGTCAGCGGCTCACCGCATTCGGAGCAGATCATGACAGGATCAAACATCTTGTGGCAGTTCTTGTGTTCATGCAGCAGCGGTCGTCCGCGCGAGTCGACCATGTGGACGTTGCCCCAGTGCACAATCGACATGATGATTGGATAGAGATCGAGACCCTTTTGCGTCAGGATATACTCGTAGCGCTTCGGCGCTTCTTGATACGGAATCTTGCGCAGGACGCCAAAGCGGACAAATTTCTTCAGCCGATCGGCGAGCAGATGGCGGGTGATTCCGAGCGACGTCTGGAAGTCATCAAATCTGCGGATGCGCAAGAAACATTCGCGCAGGATGAGGAGGCTCCAGCGGTCACCGATCACCGCCACGGTACGGGCGAGAGAGCATGGCTCCTCCTCAAGGGTATCCCATTTCATCGAAGTCTCCAGCGAATCCGTAGCGGCACTGCAAATAAATTCTAAATCAGAACTCACGGAAAATCAATGGGATGCCCGCATTCGCGCGCCACGACGCCGATTGTATGATAAACATCATATTGACAGTTCTAAAATAGAACTTTATCGGTGCGGCACGATCAATCGGGTGGCGAACAACCGCCGCCGTCGAAGAGAAGGGCGTTCCATGGCTGCTCCGCTCAAGGTCGAGTTTCATTTCGATTTCGGCAGTCCCAACGCTTACCTCGCCGAGCTCGCGCTGCCCGGCATCGAGCAACGAACCGGCGTCAAATTCGACTACGTGCCGGTGCTGCTCGGCGGCGTCTACAAAGCGACCGGCAACCTGTCGCCCGCCGAGTCGCTGCGCGGGATCAGGAACAAGCCGGAATACAATGCGCTCGAGACCCAACGCTTCCTGCGCCGGCACAACGTCACGAAGTTCACGATGAACCCGTTCTTCCCGGTGAACACGCTTGCGCTGATGCGCGGCGCCGTTGCCGCGGAGTTCGAGGGGGCGTTCGAGCCCTACTTCCGCGCTGCCTATCACCACATGTGGGTCGAGCCCAAGAAGATGGACGATCCGCAGGTCTTCCGCGATGCGTTTCTGTCGTCAGGGCTGGACATCGATCGCATCAGCGCGCGCGCCCAGCAGGACGACGTCAAGAAGAGGTTGATCGAGAACACTGGCAGCGCCGTGGCGCGCGGTACGTTCGGCTCGCCGACGTTCTTCGTCGGCGACGAGATCTACTTTGGCAAGGACAGCCTGCGCGATGTCGAGGACGAAATCCTAGCGCAATCGGCGGCGGCGCAGCGTAAGAGCGCCTGATCGCGCGGAGGCATCCAGAACGAGCCGAGCCCGCAAAGGGCCTTTCATTGGGAGGTTTCATTGGCGAACTGGCAGCAGGCTGCAGCTGAAATCACGAAGACGTTGCCGCATCGCATCCATGAGGTGATGGACATCTATGTTGCCACCACACCCGACCGGACGGCGCTGATCGAAGACAACGCGTCCATGACCTATCGCGAACTGGATAGGGCGGTTGGTGCCACGGCGGATGCGCTCCGCGCGCTCGGCGTCCGCGCCGGCGATCGCGTGATGCTGGTCAGTGAGAATTCGATCGCGCTCGCCTGCCTGCTGTTTGCGGCAAGCCGCCTTGATGCCTGGGCAATCGTCGCCAACCCTCGGCTATCGCCGCGTGAGCTCGATCAGATCAGGGATCACAGCGGCGCCCGACGCATGCTCTTCACGGCAAATGTCTCCGAAGAGGCGGCCGCGCATGCGGCGCGTTACGACGCTCCGTTGCAGGATGTCGGGCCGCTTCACGGCATCGGCGTGTCTGCTCTGAATCAGGACACGCAGGCCGAGCCGGCCGAGACCGACGGCGCCCGCCAGGTGGCGGTGCTCATCTATACGTCCGGTACGACCGGAACGCCGAAGGGCGTCATGCTCACGCATCGCAACCTGCTGTTTTCCGCAAGGACCACCGCGAATCTGCGCAGCATGACGGCGGACGACGTGCAGTATTGCGTGCTGCCGATCTCGCATATCGTCGGCATCTCGCTGCTGACGATGACGCTGATGGTCGGTGGCGTCACCCGGCTGGTCACGAAGTACAACCCCGCTGCGCTTGCCAAGGCGCTGGCCGAGGAGGGCATCACGCTCCTGAACGGCGTACCGGCGACCTACCAGCGGCTGCTCGAATACAAGCAGACGGCGGGCCTGCCGAAACTGGAGCGCGGCGCGCTGCGGCTGATGAGCGTCGCCGGTGCGCCGCTCGACCTCGAGCTCAAAGCGCGGGTCGAGAAGGAGCTCGGTCTTCCGCTCGGCAACGCGTTCGGCATCACCGAATGCTCGCCCGGCATTTCCGGCGTTCGGGCGGAGGCGCCGCGCAGCGACAATTCGGTCGGCACTCTCGTGCCGGGCATCGAGGCTCGAATCGTCGCCCGTGACGGTGCCATCGTGACCAGCGGCGATATCGGTGAACTGCATGTCCGCGGACCGAACGTGATGCTCGGCTATTACCGCGCGCCGGACCTCACGGCGAAGGCGATCGACCCGGATGGGTGGTTCAACACGGGCGACCTGGCGCGCTTCGAGGGCGAGGCGATGTTCATCGTCGGGCGCACCAAGGAGATGATCATCCGGTCCGGCTTCAACGTCTATCCGGCTGAGATCGAGGCGGTGCTGAGCACCCATCGCGACGTAGTGCAATGCGCCGTGGTCGGACGGCCGGTCCCGGGCAACGAAGAGATCGTGGCGTTCGTCCAGCTCCTCAAGGGCTCCTCCGCAACCGCGCAGGATTTGATGGCGCATGTCGCGCCTGAGCTCACGTCCTACAAGCGACCGTCCGAGATCATCCTCATGGACGCGCTGCCGGCCACGTCGACCGGCAAGCTGCTGAAACACAAGCTGGCGGAATCGCTGCGCAACTGACGCGGGCGAGATCGCTTCAACATCTCACGAGGCTGGAGAAGTCCCATGCAGAAGAGAAACAGGACGGTTGCGGTGATCGGCGCCGGTGACTTTATCGGCGGCGAGATTGCCAAGAAGTTCGCTTCCGAGGGCTTCACGGTCTTCGCCGGTCGTCGCAATGGCGACAAGCTCGCGCCGTTGGTCAAGGAGATCGAGGCCGCCGGCGGCGAGATCCACGCCCGCTCGCTCGATGCGCGAAAGGAGGAGGAAATCATCTCGTTCCTCAATGACGCCGACAAGCACGCGCCGCTCGAGGTCTGCATCTTCAACATCGGCGCGAACGTGAATTTCCCGATCCTGGAGACCACCGAACGTGTGTTCCGAAAGGTCTGGGAAATGGCCTGCTATTCCGGCTTCCTTGCGGGGCGCGAGGCCGCGCGGCTGATGCTGCCGCGTGGTGAGGGCAACATCTTCTTCACCGGCGCGACCGCGAGCTTGCGCGGCGGTTCCGGCTATGCCGCCTTCGCCAGCGCGAAGTTCGGCCTGCGAGCCGTCGCGCAGGCGATGGCGCGCGAACTCGGGCCGAAGAACATCCATGTCGCGCATCTTATCATTGACTCTGGCGTCGATACTGAATGGGTGCGGCAGCGCCGGCTTGAAGCGCTCGGCCCCAATGCGCTCGACGATCCGGACCTGCTGATGCCGCCAGCGTCGGTGGCCGCGTCCTATTGGCAACTCTACCAGCAGCCAAAGAGCGCCTGGACGTTCGAGCTCGAGATCCGCCCCTTCGGCGAGAAGTGGTAGGGGAAGCGCCAATGGAGCTCGCGCTATCCCCGGAAGACGCGGCGTTTCGCGACGAAGTGCGCGCGTTCATCAACGACAACTATCCGGCCGCGATGCGTGTCCCCAATCCGGAGACCGACCTATCCAAGGAGCAGATGCTTCTATGGCATCGCGTCCTGCACAAGAAGGGCTGGATCGCGCCGCTCTGGCCCAAGGAATATGGCGGGCCCGGCTGGTCCATCACGCGCCGCTTCATCTTCGAGCAGGAGACCACGCGTGCCGGCACGATGCCACCTTTGGCGTTCAGCGTCACCATGGTCGGTCCCGTCATCTATACGTTCGGCAATGAGGCGCAGAAGAAGAGGTTTCTTCCCCGCATCCTCTCGGGCGAGGACTGGTGGTGCCAGGGCTATTCGGAGCCCGGCTCGGGCTCGGATCTCGCCACCGTCCGCACCAAGGCGGTGCGCGACGGCGACCACTACATCGTCAACGGCCACAAGACCTGGACCACGTTGGCGCAGCATGCCGACTGGATCTTCTGCCTGGTGCGGACCGATCCAGCCGCAAAGCCGCAATCTGGCATCTCCTTCCTGCTGATCGACATGAAGTCGCCGGGCGTCACCGTGCGTCCGATCATCACCATCGACGGCTCCCATGAAGTCAACGACGTCTTCCTTGAAAACGTCCGCGTTCCCGTCGAAAACCTGATCGGCGAGGAGAACAAGGGCTGGACCTACGCCAAATTCCTGCTCGGCAACGAGCGCACCAGCATGGCCGGCATCGGCCGCTCGACGCGCTATATCGAGAAGCTGAAGAAGATCGTGAAGGCGGAGATTCCCGCGGACGATCCGGCGCATATCGAATTTGTCAGGGACATCGCCCGCATCGAGCTCGATGTGCTGGCGCTGGAAGCAACCGAGCTGCGCGTCGTTGCTCAAATGGCCCGCGGCATCGATCCGGGACCCGCGGCCTCGCTGTTCAAGATCCGCGGCACCGAGATATTCCAGGACATCACCGAGCTGACCCACCGCGCGGTCGGCAACTACGGGCTGGCCATCCGCGAGCACCCCGTCAGCGCCAATCACTTCATGCCGGGACCGGATTACGGTCACACCGCGTCAGAGAAGTACCTGAACTCGCGCAAGCTCTCCATCTACGGCGGATCGAACGAGATCCAGCGCAACATCATCGCCAAGGCCGTGCTCGGTCTCTAGCGAACAGCAGCACGGGAGGAATCGGATGGATATCCAGTTCACGGAAGAGCAGGAGCTGCTCCGATCCAGCGTCCAGCGCCTGCTGGGCGACCAGTATGGTTTCGATGCGCGCCGTAAGGCCGTCGCGAGCGAAGAGGGGTACAGCCGCAGTCAATGGCAGTCATTCGCCGAGCTCGGACTGCTGGCGGCGCCGTTCTCTGAGGACGTCGGCGGTCTCGGCGGCGGTCCGCTGTCGACCATGATCGTCATGCAGGAGTTCGGCCGTCATCTCGTGGTCGAGCCCTTCGTCGAGACGGTGGTGCTTGCCGGCGGCCTGATTGAGCACTTTGGATCCGCCGAGCAGAAGCAGGGCTTCATTCCCGACATCGTCGCCGGCAGCAAGGTGTGGGCGCTTGCCTGGACCGAGAAGGGCTCGCGCTTCGATCTTGCTAACGTCACTACGACGGCGCGGCGCCAGGGCAAGGACTATGTGTTGACCGGCCAAAAGACCGCGGTCATCGGCGCGCCCTGGGCGGACTTTCTGATCGTTTCGGCGCGCATGTCCGGTCAACAGCGCGATCGCGGCGGGGTCAGTCTCTTCGTGGTTGATCGCCGTGCCGCCAATCTAGATCTGCAGAGTTTCAAGACGATCGATGGCCGCCGCGCGGCGGAGATCAGCCTGCGCGGCGTCGCTGGCCAGCTGCTCGGTGAGGAGGGCGAGGGTGTGGCCGCGCTGGAAGCCTGCCGCGACCGTGCCATCGGCGCGCTCTGCGCCGAGGCGGTGGGTGCGATGGCTGAATTGAATGCCGCGACGCTAGAATATTCCAAGACCCGCAAGCAGTTCGGCACGACGATCGGCTCGTTCCAGGTGCTGCAGCATCGGATGGTCGACATGTTCATCGCGCATCAGGAAGCGCTCTCATTGATGCAGCATCTCACGCTGAGCCTGGATGCAGGCGAGGCCGGCGTGTCGCGTCTTGCGTCGGGCGCCAAGTCGAAGATCGGCTATGCCGGCAAGTTCATCGCCGATCAGGCGGTGCAGCTGCATGGCGGCATGGGCATGACCGACGAATTGAACGTCGGACACTATTTCAAGCGGATTTCCTCCATCAACATCCAGTTCGGCGATCCCGCCTTTCACGTGTTGCGCTACGCGCAGCTCGATGCGGCCGCCTAGCAGAGAGGCAGACATGACGACTGAAGCAGTTATCGTTTCCACCGCGCGCACCGGCGTCGGCAAGGCCTACCGCGGCGCGCTCAACCACACCGATGGTCCGACCCTGGCGGGCCACGTGATGGCCGAGGCCGTGAAGCGCGCCGGCATAGCGCCCGGCGAGGTCGAGGACGTGGTGATGGGCTGCGCCATGCAGCAGGGCACCATGGTGATGAACGTCGCTCGCAAGGGTGCGATCCGCGCCGGCCTGCCGGTCACCGTAGCCGGCACCACGATCGACCGCCAGTGTGCTTCCGGTTTGCAGGCGATCGCGGTGGCTGCGCGTTCGGTGATGCTCGACGGCGTCGAGATCGCAATCGGCGGTGGCATCGAGTCGATCAGCTTGGTGCAGAACGATCACATGAACAAGTTCCATGCCATCGATCAGGATCTCATGGCGATGAAGCCAGAGATGTACATGTCGATGCTCGAGACGGCCGAAGTGGTCGCCGAGCGTTACAAGATCGGCCGCGATCAGCAAGACGAATACAGCCTCGAATGCCAGCGCCGCGTCGGCGCGGCGCTGCAGGGCGGCCGTTTCAACGACGAGATCGTGCCGATCACGACCAAGATGGCCGTCGTCGACAAGGACACCAAGCAGGTCAGCTATCAGCAGGTCACGCTGAGCCGGGATGAGGGCCCGCGGCCAGATACCACGGCGGAAGGCCTGTCGAAGATCAAGCCGGTGTTCGAGGGCAAGACCATCAGCGCCGGCAATGCCAGCCAGCTCTCGGATGGCGCCTCCGCCTGCGTGATCATGAGCGACAAGATCGCGGCGCAGAAAGGCCTGAAGCCGCTCGGCATCTTCCGCGGCTTCGTCGCTGCCGGCGTCGAGCCCGACGAGATGGGCGTCGGCCCGGTCGCTGCGATCCCGAGGCTCCTCAAGCGTCACAACCTCAAGATCGATGACATCGATCTCTGGGAGCTCAACGAGGCCTATGCGGTTCAGGTGATCTATTGCCGCGACAAGCTCGGCATCGATCCCAGCAAGCTCAACGTCAACGGCGGTTCGATCGCGATCGGTCATCCCTATGGCATGACCGGCGCGCGGCTTACGGGGCATATCCTGCTCGAGGGCCGGCGGCGCAAGGCGAAATACGGCGTGGTGACCATGTGCATCGGCGGCGGCATGGGCGCGGCCGGTCTGTTCGAAATCATCCACTGATCGGAAGACGGAGTTTTCACGTGAAGACAGCAATAACCGAACTGTTCGGCATCCAGCATCCGATCATCCAGGGCGGCATGCACTATGTCGGCTTCGCCGAGATGGCCGCGGCCGTGTCGAATGCCGGCGGTCTCGGCATCATCACGGGCCTGACACAGAAAACGCCGGAGCTCCTCGCCAAGGAGATCGCGCGCTGCCGCGACATGACCGACAAGCCGTTCGGCGTGAATCTGACCTTCCTGCCGACGCTGTCAGCCCCGCCCTATCCGGAATACATCGCCGTGATTCGCGAGGGCGGAATCAAGGCTGTCGAGACCGCGGGCCGCAGCCCGGAGGCCTACATGCCGGCGCTGAAGGCGGCCGGCATCAAGGTGATCCATAAATGCACCTCGGTGCGGCATTCGCTCAAGGCCGAGAAGATCGGCTGCGACGCCGTCAGTGTCGACGGTTTCGAATGCGGCGGTCATCCCGGCGAGGATGACATCCCGAACATGATCCTGCTGCCGCGGGCGGCGGACGAACTGAAGATCCCGTTTGTGGCCTCCGGCGGCATGGCGGATGGACGCAGTCTCGTCGGCGCGCTAGCGATGGGCGCAGCCGGCATGAACATGGGCACGCGCTTCGTCGCCACCAAGGAAGCGCCGGTCCACGACAACGTGAAGCAGGCGCTGGTTGCGGCGACCGAGCTCGACACCGTGCTGGTGATGCGCGCCCTGCGCAACACCGAGCGGGTGCTGAAGAACAAGGGCGTCAGCGAATTGCTCGAGATCGAGCGCGAGAAGGGCGCAAGTCTGAAAATCGACGACATCCTCGACCAGGTGGCCGGCGTCTATCCGAAGGTGATGGTCGATGGGGAGATGGATGCCGGGGCCTGGAGCTGCGGCATGGTGGTCGGGCTGATCCACGACATCCCGACGGTCAAGGAACTGATCGACCGCATCATGGCGGAAGCGGAGGCGATCATCCGCCAGCGGTTGACCGGCTTCCTTGACGGCAAGGTCGAGACGCAACGGGCGCGTGCGGTCGCCTGACGAAGGGCGAGATACGAGCACAAGACCGGGGTGGCTGACGGCGTCGCGATGCTGACGCCGCAGTGGTGAGCAGAAAAGAACATCAGGGAGGAAGAGCATGCCTGTCGTAGGTAGCCATCAATACCCCACCATGGAATCCGTGATCTACGGCAAGCCCGCGGCGGAGGCGCTGCGGGAGGAGGCCGAGCGCCTGGGCGCCAAGCGCGTCTATCTGATCGCGAGCCGCACGCTCAATACGACGACCGACGAGATCGAGAAGATTCGGACGGCGCTCGGTCCACGCCATGCCGCGACCTTTGACGGGGTGCCGCAGCACACGACCCGGGACGTGGTCACGCAGATCGCCCGGCAGGCCAAGGACGCCCAGGCCGACCTGGTCGTTGCAATCGGCGGCGGCTCGGTGGTCGATGCGGCAAAGATCGTGCTGATGTGCATGGAGCACGAGATCTTAGAGCCGATGGGGCTCGATGGGTTCGAGACCACGCCGGACCGCCGCTTCGGGCCATTCCGAACCCCGAAAGTGCGCATGATCGCCATCCCGAGCACGCTCTCCGGCGGCGAGTACAATTCGGGTGCGCTGGTCACCGACACCGGCCGCAAGCTGAAGCAGATTTTCAATCATCCGATGATGATGCCGCGAAGCATCATCCTCGATCCAGCGATCACGAAATACACACCCGAGAAGCTCTGGCTGGGATCAGGTACGCGCGCGATGGACCACGGCATCGAGGCGATCTGCTCCAGCCGTCCCAATGTGCTCGTCGACGCCGTGTGCCAGCAGGGCTTGCGCTATCTGTACGACGGACTCCGGCGCACCAAGGACAATCCGAACGATGAAGCGGCGCGGCTGAACTGTCAGTTGGGGTCCTGGATGTCAGCTTTCGGGTTGCAATCGCGCGTTCCGATGGGTGCCAGCCATGCCATCGGCCATGTCCTCGGTGGAACCTGCGACGTGCCGCATTATTTCTGCACGGCCGTGATGATGCCAAGCGTGCTCCGATACAACCGGCCCGCTACGGAGGCTGCTCAGAGAACGATCGCAGCGGCGCTTGGCGCACCGGAACGGGATGCCAGCGACGCATTTGCGACGTTCATCGCGGAGCTCGGCTTGCCGCAGAGGCTCGCGGACGTCGGCGTTGCCGAGGACCGTTTCGAGTTGATCGGCAAGAACGCAATGCTGTCCATCTTCACGAGGGCGAACCCTCAGCCGATCCGTGAGCCCGGCGACGTCGTCAAGATCCTCAAATTGGCCGCCTGAAGAAGCGCCAAGTGTCCGTCACGGCCTGCCGCACGGAAGGCCGCGCGCAAAAGCAACACTGGAGGAACACGTGATGTTCAGGAGCATCCGACTGGCCTGTGCACTCTTGATCGTGGCAGCCGCACCCTGCTGGGCGGGCGATTCGGTCGGTGTCACCGCAACAAGCATCAAGATTGGCGGCATCTTTCCGCTCAGCGGACCAGCTTCCTCGATCGGCCAGGTCGGACATGGCGTGCTGGCGTATATGCGATCGGTCAACGAGCGCGGCGGCATTAATGGACGCAAGATCGACTATCTGCTGCTCGACGACGCCTACAGCCCGCCGAAATCCGTGGAGCATGCACGAAAACTCGTCGAGAGCGACGAAGTGGCGTTCATGTTCAGCCAGCTCGGTACCGCAGGCAACACGGCGGTGGCGAAATATCTGGCTGCCAAGCGCGTGCCGACGATTGCGATCGTCACAGGCGCGAGCAAGTTCACCAGTGTCAAGGATTATCCGCTGACCACCACCGGACTCGTCAGCTATGACACCGAAGGGAAGATCTACGCCAAGTATCTGACGCGCGCGTTGCCCTCGGCGAAATACGCCATTCTCTACCAGAATGACGATCTGGGCCGCGACTACGTCGGCGCGTTCAAGGCCGTTCTCGGCCCTGAGTTCGACAAGCGCGTAGTCACCGCCAGCTACGAGGTCACCGAGCCGACGATCGACTCGCAGGTCGTGGCGCTGAAGAGTTCCGGCGCGCAGGCGCTGTTCATCGCCGGCACGCCCAAGTTCGCCGCGCAGGCGATCCGCCGGGCGGCCGAGACGGCGTGGAAGCCGACGATCCTGATCAATTTCCCATCGTCGTCGATTGCCGGAACGATCAAACCGGCGGGGCTGGAGAATTCCGTGGGCGTCATCGTCGGCACCTTCAACAAGGATCCAAACGACGAGAGCTGGAAGGACGACGAGGCCATCAAGGCCTATCGCGCCTTCTTCGATCGGTATCTGGCGGGCTCCGATATCACCAATACGAGTTATCTGACCGGCTATCAGCAGGGCATGCTGCTGGAACAGATCCTCAGACAATGCGGCGACGACCTCTCGCGCGAGAACGTCATTAGGCAAGCGAAGTCGCTGAAGAACTTCACACTGTCGACCGCATTGCCCGGCATCCGGATCAACACCAGCGAAACCAACAACATGGTCTGGACGCAACTGCAGCTTCAGCGCTGGACCGGAACCCGCTGGGAGCCGTTCGGCGGGATTCTTGACGCAAGCTCGGAGTAACCCATCCGCCGCGTGACTTCTCGGCCTCGAGGCGAGGACCGACGAGGGCGGAGACGATCAGGAGGAAGCCATCATGGCCGACTTGCGGATATTCTCCTACTTGCCGAACCCCCGGGTCTGGAAGGCGACCATCGCAGCGCGGTTCTGCAGTGTGGAGGTCGAGGTCAGGGGAGCTCCGCCCAAGGAGCTGCGGGACTGGTTGTGGGACTATGACGCCCATCCTTTGGCAGAGCATGAACGCTCCTCGCTATCTTCGCTGGCGCGAGCCGGTCGCGTTGGGCTGACCGGCTCGCGCCTCTTCAAGACCGATGCGTTCATGACAGCGCAGCCGTTCGGCAATGTGCCTGCTGCCTTCGGGCCTGATGGCAAAATCGGGATCTTCGAATCGAACAGCATCATGCGGGCGGTGGCACGGCTCGGCGAGTCGAAGTCCGGGCTCTACGGGCACGATGCCTATGAGGCGTCCAGGATCGACAGCTTTCTCGACGTCAGCCTGGTGTTTGCCCGGGATGCGCAGATCTATCTCTTGGCGCTGTCGGGCGGCACGGTCGATGCGGCCGTTCACGCACGTGCAAGGGAAGCGTTTGCGATCTATGCATCAGGGATCGAGCAGGCGTTGTTCCCGCGGCGCGAGGCACTGGTGGGTACGGGATTATCGCTGGCCGATATCTGCTTTGCCGCAGAGCTTGCGCTGTTCATGAATGAGCATACGCGGGCCGACCAATTGCACAAGCGCGGGCTGGACAGGATCCTGCATCCGGCGGTGCGGGATGAATATCCGCGGACCTTTGCTCATTTCGCTCGTCTCGTCGAACACGTGCATTTCCAGCCTGATCTGAAGCCATACGTCGAAAAGCTGTTGGCGAAGGCTGGCAACTGACCTGCCGGCCGAACGTGGAGGACTAATTGCATGACCGCGCCTGTCTGCCTGATATCCGGTGTCGGCCCTGGCACAGGTTCCGCTCTCGCCAGGCGGTTTGCCGAGGGCGGCTATCGCCTCGCTCTGCTCGCCAGGAATGAGGAGCGCCTCGCTGCCCTTGAGAGGGAACTGCCGGGCGCGAAAGGATTCCGCTGCGATGTTTCCGATCCCGAGCAGATCGACGCGGTAGGGGCGGCCGTGGAGCGCGATCTCGGCAATCCCGCCGTGGTCATCCACAACGCCGTCGGTGGTGCGTTCGGCACATTCCGCGAGATCGATCCGTCGATCCTGAATCGCAACTTCCAGGTCAACACCATGGGACTGTTGTATCTGGCGCGGCGGTTCGTCCCCGCGATGCTGACGGCCGGAAAGGGTGCGATCGTTGCCACCGGCAACACCTCGGCCTTGCGCGGCAAAGCCGGTTTCGCCGGCTTCGCGCCGACCAAGGCGGCGCAGCGAATCCTGGCCGAAGCGATGGCGCGCGATCTCGGGCCACAGGGCGTTCACGTCGCTTACGTCGTGGTCGATGCCGTGATCGACCTCGAGTGGACACGGAAACGCTGGCCAGATCGGCCGGACGATTTCTTCATCAAACCGAGCGCTATCGCCGACGAGATCTGGCACGTCGCCCACCAGGATCGAAGCGCATGGTCGTTCAATGTTGAATTGCGGCCGTTTGGAGAAAGCTGGTAGCCGAGAAGCGCTTCATTGCCGATCCGTATCGGCCCGAGCGTCACTACATGCGCGGGCCGGGCCCAAAATGGTTCGCCAAACATGGTGCATCCGCATCTGTCACGATTCGCTGGAAGCAAGCCTTGAGTTCCCGGCGCAGCCAATGGCAACAGCTCTAACGTCCTAGTACTCGCCGGACGCAAAGCATTCTGATTTCGTTGGTTTGGTGTAGTTGCTCAGCACTCGGGAGATCAATGGAGCCTAGAGTCTCGGTACTAAACTTCGTTTCCAATTCTGAAGCCATGCAGATGCAAATCTGCAAGCAAGCGTCCGTCGAAAGGCCGCCTTGCTGCCCGCAACCGTTTCGGCACGCTGAGAGAAACTGCGGTCGCCATTCTGCAGCCGTGGCGACTGGTATAAAATTGAGGGCAGCTATCGTCAGAGCTGGGAGGAACGCGGACATTGCTTCGCTTCCCTTTTTCAGTTTGCTGATGGGAGGCTCTAATTCGACTCTATCTTTTTCAGTATCGAGCTACTTGCGTAGTTGTCCCCTGAAGCGGAACCACAAATGACCGATCAGCGATAGGACGATGGCGGCCACAATTATCGGGAGCCAAATCGACGTGGTTATGATGAACAAGGAAACGATGACCGCACGTCCAAAGACCGATTCGCTGACCGGATTCTTAAGGCGAGCGAAATAGACGTAGATAATAAAAATGGTGGCCGGCACCATCCACACGGCGACAAGCACCAGTAATAGGTCAACAAGTTGGCTGGCATAATGGTGCATAAGCGCACCTCCTGACAGCGTCGGCGCGAGTTGCTATCACCGCTGCGAGAGATGCGGCGATTGTCGACGATAATTGGTCTTTGTTCGCGTTGACGGGCATCTGCACGCTCGGCATCGCTGTCACGGCCGGTGCCCAAACCCACGCGAACCCACAGCCCTCGAAGCTAGGGCCTCTCAACGCGCACTCGCTGAGATGGCTCGGGCAAGGGCTCGTCCAATGCAATTATAACCATCGGCGGTGTTGTGCAATCCGTCCCACGTTACAAGCGCGCTTTGCGCAACTCCGGCACTGACCGAGTTTCGCATCAGCGCAAAACGAGAGAACAGCCCGACCCGCTCCTGCTTTGCGACATCGATGATGATGTCCTCCATCGTCGAATAGCCAGCTGAAGCGAGCACCTGTGGCGCATATTGCAGATCCATCAACACGACATCGGCAGACCCCGCCTTAAGTGCTCTTACCCCTTCAAGAACGCTTCTCTTGAGCCCGTGGTCCGGCCGGCCACCCCAGGCGACGTCATTAGTACCTAATTGCCAGATAACGAGATCAGGCGTGTGCGCGAAAACGTCACGCTCGAACCGTGCAACGTTGTTCGGAATCGTATCGCCGACTCGGCCGCTGTTGATCACCTCGATCGTCGCGTTCGATCTAAGTCTCGCTAGCTCTCGGCGCATGACCTCCGGGTATGTGGCCGCGGACCTAAGCATCCAGAGTCCCACTGTCGACGACGATCCGATCGCTACAATCCTTAACGGCTCACCGGATTTCAAACGCGACGCCGTGCGGGGCAATTGTGCACCCAGCGAGGTGTTGAAATTTGCCGAAAGGCATTTCTCGGCAGATGATAACTCGTCCTGCGCTTGAGAGGACCCACTGCCGGACAGTCCGATAAGCAAGGCCGCGCCGATTGACGCCATTATTCCAGCGGCTCGGGTCCGGAGGGCAAAATAGGTCAAAAACATGTTCCCCCAATAACTGGTCGATTCTCTCTTGACAACCGTTAGCGTCAGACGTTTCGCTATATATCCTTGAATTGCAGGTGGATTGACGCGTGGGCAGTGAGTAACCCGATGAATCCGCGGGTAGTCGCGGGTGAGACCATGACCGGACAGCCTGTAGCGAAGCGGCTGGTATTCCATATCGGCGGCTACGATCCAATCACGTTGCATGTCAGCGCGCAACGACGCTTCGTGCGCGAAATTGCCAGGTTCCAACGTACCTGGTCAGTGAAAGCGACCGTCGACGATTCGCATGATACCGCTGACCAGATCCAATGGAACGTGACGACAACCGGCCCCGATTGGCTCGTCGAAACCGATTACCGTCTGGTCCGATGGCACGATGTCATCGAGGTGTTCGGGGGGCGAAGCATCGGCTCACGCATTTCCGTCGGCATTCTTGCGTTTCTGGATTTCGTATTGGCCGGCACTCTCTGGCGTTACTTGCAAGCCAATTGGCGATACGCACTTTTCTTTCTCTATCCATTCGTCACGTTCGGATTGCTCATCGCGGCCGCCTTTTTGATCGGGGTGGCTGCATTCAAGATCACCGGATCAATTCTCATTGCTACAGGTGGCGGCCTCTTCGGGCTCGCAGCCGTGTTGGCGGGGCCGTGGCGCTGGCTGCACCTGGGCGACTTGTTCGACGATTGGATTTTTTCTTGCGAGTACATTCGATTCGGTAACTCGAAAATAGAGCAAAGGCTGGACAGGTTGGCCGCCGAGCTGGTGGTTGCTGCGACCAACTCTGCCGCAGACGAAATTTTGGTCGTGGGGCACAGCCTTGGCGCCGTACTAGCGGTCGATCTACTTGATCGCGCCTTGAAGCTGGACCCTGCGCTCGGTCGGAAAAAGAGTCCCGTCACATTCTTGAGCGTTGGATCATCGATACTCAAGATCGGCCTGCACCCGAAGGCAGTACGCTTTCGCAGGACGGTGGAACGCGTCGCCAATTCCCGCGCGATCTTCTGGGGCGACTATCAGGCCCTCACCGACGCGTTGAATTTTTACAAATGCCGGCCAATGGCCGAAATGGGCTTGTCGACAGAAAACGAGGCGACCGTCAGGGTCGTGAAGATTAGTCGAATGCTTAACGACGACATGTATCAACGCATTCGCTTCAATTTCTTCCGCGTGCACTGCCAGTTCGTCAGTGGAAATGACAGGCGAACATCGTACGACTACTTCATGCTCACATGCGGACCCATTTCAGCCAGATCCCAGACGCTCGCCCCGGACGGCGCTGTGTCGATGATCGCTGACGACGGAGGCCTTGTTGCGGGCGCGCCGGTGTCGGAAAGCGAACTGCTGCGAAGTCCGGGCGCGGCAGCCTGATTTAAATGACGCCCACCATTTCAAAAGTCATCTTCGTTGCGTTGGTGATCGGCTGGTACCTCATACGCTATAAGTACGCGCGGCGTTCCCGCCGTGCGAGGGTTGTGTGGAGCGCTCGCGGCCCCCTGGAAAACGCGCTCCTGCTCATATCTCTTTCGGGGCTTGGACTTGTGCCGCTCGTCTACGTAGCGACAGGAATGCCTCGTTTCGCAGCTCACGGCTTTTATCCCGCGTTGGCTTGGCTGGGCTCTTTCTTTGCGATTGCGGCTTTGGGCGTGTTTCACCTGACGCATCGTGCCCTCGGCCGGAATTGGTCGATAAGTCTCGACGTGCGGGAGAATCATGAGCTCGTGACGGAGGGGATTTACCGGAGAGTTCGACACCCGATGTATTCGGCATTTTGGCTGTGGGCTATCGCCCAGGCATTGCTGCTGCCGAATTGGATTGCCGGTTTCGCGGGCCTGGCCGGCTTCGGGGTCTTGTTCTTTGGACGCGTCGCAAGGGAAGAGCGAATGATGTTGCAGACGTTTGGCGACAGCTATCGCGAGTATATGGCGCGGACCGGTCGGGTCTTCCCATGGATACTCTGAGGTAGGTCCCGGCACGTCTAACCCTATGGTACCCAGAGACTGATTTGGAACCAGACGCCTCGATTTGCGTGCCATTTCCGCAACATACGGTAGAAAAAGCTGTCGGAACCGCGTCTATTCGTTGCTGCCGTGGCGAGTGTCAGGTTATTCCTAAGCGTGTCAGGTGAATACCAATCGCTCCCGAACAAATGGTGAGATCCGATGCTGAAATTCGTTGTCCTTGGAATCGCGTCTTTGGCTTTCGTGGGAACCGCAGCTGCTGCGGACCTGCCACGGCCTCAGCCGGTTGCCGCCGCGGCGCCGGTTGGCAAAGCTCCGATCGGCAAATATCCCGTGGGTAAGAGCCCCGTGGGCAAATACCCGGTCGCCGCCCCGGCTCCGTTGGTGACCAAGGGTTGATCTGACTATCTATTCGGACGCCAGCGGCGTCCGTTTGGGGTAGCAGACTACCTGTGGCATCGGATCTTGGATCCAAGAGGATTCGAAGATGGCTGGAGTGATTCGGAAATATCCGGGTCTAAAGCTTCTTGCAAAGGCCGCCATGCTGGCGGCCTTTGTAGGCTTGGGGGCCGGGATCAGTAGCGCGCAACCAATCGTGGCGCGTACCGATCAGCAGCAACGGGACGCTCTCCCCAGTTCGGTGACGAAGCATGCAGCGACCATGGCTGCTGCTACGCCGGCGATATCCGATGTAAAGCCAGCTCGAAGAGCTGCTGCCACGGGTCCCTACTACGTTGATTTTCGTGCCCGCACGGCGGCAACGTACGGTCATGCCTTCGTCTGGTACGGAAAGACGGGCGAAAAGCAGGTCGAGGTCGCTGGTCTGGCTCCGGCCGGCGACGAGGTGCCCTATATCCTGGGACACATCATGTTTGTCCCTTCTGAGACGGGTGCGACCTACGGTGATCTTGACGAGCAATATCTGACGGCCAGCTATCGCGTCTATTTGTCTGAGGCCGACGCCAAGAAGGTCTTTGCTTATATCAAGCGCCAGCAGGAGACTTCGCCGCTCTGGAATGCAGCAACGGCAAACTGCACTGCCTTTATCGGCCGCATAGCGACGTTCATGGGCCTGAACGCTCCGTTTCATCTGCTAAAGCCTGAGGAATACGTCAACAGACTCAGAGAGCTGAACGGGGGGCGAAAGACGGTGCAGCTCGAACCCGGTCGAGGCTAGAATCCTCGGATTGAGTTCATCCAGTTTTCCGCGCGTCAGGATGGACGTGAGGTCTTCAAGACATTCAATCGAGCTTATTCTTTGAGGATGCGGTTCGATACGATCAACATTCGTGGGCTGCCTCGCTTGGTTGACGAATGGGCCGGGAAGATCATGGGAACGCCCGTGGCGTTGCCTGCAAGGCAGGTCCACCTCTGCTTTGACATTGCTAAGCTCTCGTTCGAAACCGTTCCGGGGGCGAAGTCTTCCTTGGCGTAGTTGAGGAGGATTCGCAGAACTTGTCGTCGCAGACGAAGATTACTGCTGAGGCAATGGTTCTGCGTCGAGGCCGAGCATCAACATCAATCGACCAGTGCACGTCGCGTACACCGCGCTGAATCGAGATCTGTACCATCAGCACGCTTGTCGCCGCCTATGTCGATCCGCGATCATGATCGCGGTGTAGCCGACCTTTGCGGCGGTCACCGCGCGGAAAGCTGCGTGTTATCAAGTCGACAAGCGCTCTATCGGCTTTGTGAAAATGGAAGAGCTGAGTTCACGTCACTCGTATTCGAGTACGATGGATCAGGCGCTTTTTTTGAGCTAAGCCGTCTAGGCCGCCTGGAACGGCGCGGGCGGCCGCTCTATTGCGGCATACTCAAATGCCTGCAACCTATCGCGCCGGTATTCGGGGGACGCGGATGCGGGTCCATATGATTGTTGCCGGCCTTACCCTAGCGATCATCGGGAAGGCCAATGCCACGGTTGTCGACAAGGGAGCCGACGCGCAAAAGTCTTGCGAACTGCTTGTCAAGAATTCGCCTCGCAATCAGGACGAAGCTCGGTCCGCAGGGGCATGTGAGGGGATGATCGAAACCGCGATGCTCTTTTCACCAAATCTGCCCGCTGACGTGCGTGCATGCCCCCCCGCGCAAGGCAGCCCTTTGCAAAGTGCGAAGGTTTTTCTGCAGTATCTTGATGGCAATCCCGATCGAGTGAATGAACCGGGGATCACCGTCGCTATTGCAGCATTCAGGGATGCCTGGCCCTGCCGTGGGGACGATGCCGGAACTGGACCGAGAAAGCGTGCCCAAAAAAAATCCAAATAGAACGCGTATCTGTGCATACTGATGCTAGCCTCACGGTCGGCGATGTCCGTGTCAGGCCTGATTGATTCGCAATGCACTACCGTCGAGGTGCGCGAACTGAATCGCAGCGCTCACCTCCATAACCAGCACTCAAGCGCCTTATCGACGAGCCAAGCGAACCCTTGAGCCCCGATAAACAGCGGGGCATTGTGTCATCAACGCCGGGGCTGGAACAGCATGACAATCGCATGCCGCGTCCTGATGATCTATCCGAAGTTCGTTCCGAATTCGTTTTGGAACTATGCGGAGGCCTGCGAACTCGTCGGCGCGAAGTATCCCACGGCGCCGCTTGGCCTGATCACCGTCGCCGCTATGTTGCCGAAGCATTGGGACATCCGGCTCGTCAACCGCAATACCGAGGCGTTGACAGATGCGGACCTCGATTGGGCCGATCTTGTGATGATCGGCGGTATGCTCAACCAGCAGCCGGATGCCATCTACCTGATCGATCTCGCCCACCTGCACGGCAAGCCAGTATGTGTTGGCGGGCCGGACGTCTCCTCTAGCCCGCATCTTTACGCGGACGCGGACTTTCAGGTGATCGGCGAGGCCGAGCATGTCATCGAGCAGTTTATCGCCGCCTGGGAAAGCGGCGAACGCAAGGGCGTGTTCATCGCCGAGAAATTCAAGATTGATGTCACGCTGAGCCCGATGCCTCGCTACGATCTGCTTAACTTCGATCACTATCTATACATCGGCGTGCAGTATTCGCGTGGCTGCCCGTTCACCTGCGAGTTCTGCGATATTATCGAGCTGTATGGTCGCGTGCCGCGTACCAAGACCAACGATCAGATTCTCGCCGAGCTGCAGGCGCTCTACGATCACGGTTATCGCGGGCATGTCGATTTCGTTGACGACAATTTCATCGGCAACAAGAAGAACCTGCGCACCTTGATGCCGCGGCTCAAAGCCTGGCTGGAAGAGCACGACTATCCATTCGAGTTCTCAACCGAAGCCTCGATCAACATCGCGGACGACAGCGAGCTGCTGCAGGCAATGAAGGATGCGAACTTCTTCGCGATCTTCGTCGGCATCGAGAGCCCGGATCCCGAGACGCTCGTGCAGATGAAGAAGAAGCAGAACACCAAGCGCAACATCGCCGAGTGCATTCACAAGATTTACGGCTACGGCATGTTCGTCACCGCTGGTTTCATCGTCGGGTTCGACAATGAAAAGGCCTCGATAGGACAGGCGATGGCCGACCTCATCGAGGAGACGAGCATTCCAGTCTCCATCGTTGGGCTTCTTTATGCGCTGCCCGGCACCCAGCTCACACGGCGGTTGGCCACGGAGGGCCGCTTGCACCGCGGCCATGACCTTATGAACGTCGAGCAGGCGGGCGATCAGTGCACGCTTGGGTGCAATTTCGATACCAAGCGTCCACTTCGTGACATCCTTTCCGATTACAAGGCCGTGCTCGGGCACGTCTACAGTCCGGCGGCATATGCGGGACGGCTGTCCCGTCTCGCAGCCATGCTCGACCGATCCGACCGGCGCCGCGATCTGCCGGATGGCGATGTGCGCAAGAGGCTTGGCGGCATCGACAGCCTAAACAAGATTATGCGGGCTCTGCCGAAAGTTCGTGAGCCGTTCTGGAAGACCTTTGTCGAAGTCGCCAAGACCAATCCGGGCGCGCTGCGTTACATCGTGATGCTGATGGCGTTGTACATGCACCTCGGGCCGTTCTCGGAACGCGTGATCGGCGAGATTGACCGCCGCATTGCCGAGTTGGACGATGTACCTCCACTAGGGGCTACCGCGGCCAGTCAAGTGCTACCTCCAGCGACGGTGTAGCCACAGCCACTGATCGGGATATTCGCGGATCCAGCCGTCGATGACCGATGTGACCGCCTGCACCATTCACTGAATGTCGATTTGTCCTCCGGCATCGCGGACCGGCTTCACTTCTTCGGACAATTCGCCACGAAAGCGCTGTCCGGGCAGCCGGATAATGCGCGCGCCATGAATCGGGCACTCAATCTGCCGCAGCAGATCTAGTGCACGGCGCGCGGCGCAATCGACTAACTGATCGCGCCAACTGCGTCGCTGCCACGCCAGCCGATCGGGGCGACTGCGCGCCGCGCCGCCAAATCAGAAATCGACTTCGCGCCATGCTGCCGCATCTTTCGATATGCAAACGCGTCAGTGGTCGAACGCGGTTAGGACCTTCAAGAACAGGGGCCGGGACGCCATCGAAAGTGCGTACTACGCCGCGCGATTTCAGTTGGCCCACCGTGTTAGGCCGAGCGAGAAGGTCCGACGATCGGCGATTCCATCGACGGATGCTCCTTCGCAGACCCCTCCAATGTGCTATTCTCATGGCATAGGCCATAGGTATCCCATGACAGGTACTGCAGAGTGGCTCGCATCGATCGGTTTGGCGGAGTACGCCCAGCGTTTCGCTGAGAACGCCATCGATTTCTCGGTCGTTGGCGATCTCACGGAGCAGGACCTCAAGGATCTTGGCGTCCTGCTTGGGCACCGGCGCAAGATTCTGCGCGCGATTGCCGAACTCAAGAGTGAAGGCGTCGTATCAGTCCAAACGTCCGCTAAACCAGCGCCGCGAGACAGCGCCGAGCGGCGCCAATTGACGGTCATGTTTTGCGATCTGGTGGAGTCGTCGGCACTTGCGACCCGACTGGATCCAGAGGACCTGCGCTCGATAATCGGTGCTTATCACGACTGCATCGCTGGTGTTATCGCCCGGAATGAAGGCGTCATCGCGCGGTACATGGGGGATGGCGTGCTTGCCTATTTCGGCTATCCCCAAGCGCACGAGGACGATGCCGAGCAGGCGACACGCGCGGGGCTGACACTGGTCGATGCCGTGGCCAACCTCCAGACAGATATCGGTACGAGACTACAGGTCCGCGTCGGCATCGCCACCGGAATGGTCGTCGTGGGTGATCTGATTGGCGAAGGCGCCGCCAAGGAGCACGCAGTCATTGGTGAGACACCGAACCTGGCCGCTCGCCTGCAGCAGTTCGCCGAGCCCGGTATGGTGCTGATCTCCGAGAGTACGCACCAGCTCACACATGGACATTTCGAATACCGCGATCTCGGCTCTGTCGTGCTCAAAGGATGGGCGGAGCCAATACCTGCCTGGCAGGTACTCGGGATCAGCGGAGTGGAAAGCCGCTTCGAAGCGCAGCACAAGACTCGGTTGACGCCGCTAATCGGGCGTGACGAGGAGATCGAGCTGCTGTTGCGGCGCTGGCAGCACGTCGCATCGGGTGAAGGCTGCGTCGTGGTTCTAACTGGAGAGCCAGGTATCGGTAAGTCGCACATCGCGCTGGCCCTTCAAGAGCGGCTCAAAGCCGAACCACACATTACGATCCGCCATTTCTGCTCGGCACACCACACCAACAGTGCGCTTTACCCGTTCATTGCCAATCTCGAACGTGCCGCCCGGTTCGAGCGAGGCGAGACGCCGACGGAGAAGTTTGCCAAGCTTGAAGCTCTGCTGTTGCGGTCCGGCGCCGATGCAGATCGCGTGGTGCCGGCCCTGGCCAACCTTCTGTCGCTTCCGCTCAACGACCGCTATCGCCTGCCCGAGATGACCCCGCAGACCCGCAAGGACATGACGCTGGCGGCGTTCCTGGCCGAGCTTGAGGCATTGGCGGCGCAGCGGCCAGTGTTCGTCATATTCGAGGATGCCCATTGGGCGGATCCAACTTCGCTGGAGCTGCTCGCTGTTACACTGGAAAAGCTGCCGCGGCTTCGAGTGCTGCTGCTGATCACCGCGAGACCGGAGTTCGCGCCGCCCTGGCCTGGTCATGCACATGTGACGACGATCTCGCTCACACGGCTTAGTCGGCGCAACGGGGCGGCGTTGGTCGAGCGTGTCACGGCCGGGAAGACGCTCCCGGAGGAGGTCATGCACCAAATCCTCGCCCGTACCGATGGCGTACCCTTATTCGTCGAGGAACTGACGAAGACCGTGCTGGAAACAGGGCTGTTACAGGAGAGGGACGACCATTACACGCTCAGCCGTCCGCTACCATCGATGGCGATTCCAACGACGTTGAGCGCATCGCTGATGGCCAGGCTCGACCGATTGGCTCCAGTGAAATACGTGGCTCAGATCGGCGCCGTCGTGGGACGCGAGTTCTCTTACGAACTGCTGAGCGCCGTTGCCGAGTTGCCAAGGCAGACGCTAGAGGAGGCGCTCGCCCAGCTGGTTCGGGCGGAGCTGATATTCTGCCGCGGCGAGATACCTCGTGCGGTCTATACTTTCAAGCATGCGCTCGTGCGAGATGCCGCAGAATCGGGGCTTCTGAAGAGCCGGCGCGCAGCACTGCACGCCACCATCGCGGACGTGTTCGAGCAACGGTTCCCGGAAATTGTGGAGGCTCAACCCGAGACTCTCGCACTCCACCTTACGGAGGCGGGACTGTTCGAAAAGGCAGGAGAATATTGGCTGCAGGCGGGGAGGAAGGCGGCCATGCGCTCCGCCAACCTCGAAGCTATCGCACACCTGCGCAAGGGCATCGAGGTGCTCGCCCATTTGGCTGACGGCGCTCGGAAGGACAGACGAGAGCTTGATTTCCAGTTCGCGCTGGGACCATGCTTGATCGCTACCCAGGGACCGGCCTCGCCACATGCGGTGGCGATCTTCGCTCGAGCGCGCGAGCTGTGCCAGCGCCTCGAGGATCCCCCCGAGCAACTACAGATCATGTTCTGGTTGACCACTGCGAGTGTCATTCGTGGTGAGTTGCCGGTTGCCGTGGAAATGATCTCGGCGCTGCTCGAACTCGCGGAGGCGCGGGGCGATCGACCAACGTTGCTCAACGCGATGCGCGGGCAAGGCATGATTCGACTTTTCATGGGACATCTCGAAGGAGCCCACGACGTTATCGTACGGGCCTTCGAAGCGTTCGAGGCAAGCAACGAGCAGGACAGATTGGCGGCGCGTGCCGCTGGCCAGGATGCGGGCGTGGCCGACCTTGCCCTGATGTCGTGGGCGCTCTGGCTGCTGGGCCGCCCCGATACCGCACTCGCACGACTGGATACCGCCATTCAGCGTGCCGACGCCATCGGTCATCCGCATTCGCAGGCCTATGGATGCTACTATGCGTCCATTCTCCACGCTCTTCGGGGCGAGTTCCCGGCTGCGCACGCTTCTGCCGAACGCTGTCTTGCCTTGTCGGAGGAGCACGGATTTCGGCAATGGAGAGGATTGGCGCGCGCCGTTCGGGGGATAAGTGCCACCTTTCTTGATCCTTCGTCCGCCGCGCTCGCGGAAATCCAGGCTGCGATGAACGAATATCGCAACGCGGGCTATCAGCTCGGCATCACGGCCCTCTACGTGCTCCTGAGCCCGGCCTTATTGTCGATCGGTCAGCGCGAGGCCACGCTCGAGCTGATCGAGCAGGGGCTTGCCACAACCAACCGCAATAGCGAGCGGATATTTGAGGCCGAACTGTATCGACTGAAGGCGCGCGTGCTGCTCTTTGATGACGTACCGGGAGCCGGTGCCGAGGCGCAATCACTGTTCGAGTGCGCGCTGACAACTGCAAGAGGCCAACACGCCAAGGCCCTTGAACTTCGAGTTGCAGTTGACCTCGGCGCCTTGTGGATCGATCAAGGCAGACGCAAGGAAGCGCTCGACCTGCTCGCCCCCGTCTATGCGGGGTTCACCGAGGGCTCTGAAACGCAGGATCTCAAGCAAGCAAAGGCGCTACTTCACCGACTTCGGTAATTCTGCCTGGACGACAGATATTGGAGTCTGGCTCAACGGTCGTAGAGCTGCTTTACCTTGGCACTACGCATCCGCTCGCTCTCGGCATCTATGATACGTATCTTGCACCTTTTGCCATCCCACCTTGTCGTTCTTCTCCGGATGCTCATTTATGAAGTGTGGCCCGTCATGCGGCGGAAGGTCTCGATGTGCGTGATACCTCTTGATGGCCTGTTCCGCCGCGGCTTTTCCCAGCTCCCGCCCGTTATAGAGGTTGCTGTGATTCCATTTGAAATTGATGTGCCCCGGCACCTGGATCTCGACGATTATGCCGTCCCATTTGGGCTGGTCGTACTGCACGTGATATTTGAAGATCCTGACGTCGTCCTCGCCAACGGTCGCTGCGAATAACTGGCAGAGATTCGCCAGGGCATCATGAAGGTCTTTCGGTTTGCGGACCTGCCCGGAATCGACGATCCTGCTCACCCATATTTCGTCCAGATCACGGTGCTCCTCGAGCAAGCTCTCGAAGTTGACCGTGTCGACCAGCGCTCCCTCGCAGTAAGTAACTCCGTCGATCTCTACGGTTTCTTCGATGAAGGGAAGAGCTGAACACGCACATAGGCTGGACGCGCTGATTGGCCCTTTGTACTCTTTCTTGTCGCTTTGCTGGGTCATTGGTCGGTTGGAAAACAACGCGAGCTTATGGTCGTCAAGATTCCAGGCGTTGTGAAATATGAAGGGGAATGGTTCAGCCTTTTCAAGCGCCTTGAAATTTATGCTCTTCATGAATTGGCTATGCGGATAGTTGATCTTGGAGAGGCCAGTGACGTGGGACAGGTACATCATGGACGTGAGATAGCGAACGAAAGGATTGGGTGCCAGCACCTGGTTAAGGATCCATCTGTTGATGTCTCCCTCGTCCGGGATCGTGAACTTCTGTTGAGGGAACCAGAGCGACAGAGTATCCCTGACGGCGTTCATCATGCTCGATGGGTCCCATAAATGCTGATAGTTCTTGGGATCCATGACGAAGCTGGTCAGAGCCCTGCTAATGCTTCCTGCCCAATCTGGACCGAACACGGTGTTGATGGGAAAGCGCTTATAGCTTTCGTTGTCTCGAAACACGCCATTCTTGAAGAATTGATAGGTCTTTTCCGCCCTGGCTTTGTTTTCAACTCCATCAAATTGATTGTAGACAATCCCAACCCAGGCGCCGATGCAGGACAACGCCCACACGTCAAACCTTATGTCCGCATTGGCGAGAGCTTCCAGAACACCGATGTGCAGTCCTGCTGCCGGACCGCCTCCGCCGAGTGCAATAGCTCTCTTCACCATTTGGTTTCCTCCACTCAATTTATCGCAGCACTTATTCTCCAATCGGATTAATGAATTGCGTGGCGATGTCGAGGTTCGACGGGTTCTATAACATGCCGCCCGCACCGGCACACGGCGGCCAAGAACGCAACTCAGCGTATCGCAGTCTGGCCCGTCTAATTGTGAACCAGTTCACCTTTGATGTTTGTCACGAGAGCGTGGGTATTTGGCGTCGTCTTTTGCGCGCATGGCGGATGCGGCGATACCAAGAACTCGGTGCGCCTGGCTGAACTCTCGCATCCGCGGACGTTACGCTGCTTCGCGTCGGCAGACGATGGGCCAAAGCGTGTGTTCGCGAGCGACAGCCCTGTCTTCCCGCAATCAATCGCCGCGCTTCACCACGAACTGGACGCGTTCCCCTGCAAATCGGGTCTCATGATAGACGATCGGGCGCCTGTCGCGGTCGACGTCGACGCTCTCGACCGCAAGGATGGGCGTCATCGCGGATTGTCGCAGATATCGAACGTCGTCCTGCGAGGGATTTCGCGCAACGAGGCGGGTCCGCTGACGGCGACCCAGCTTGCGCAAGGTCGCGCGCTCCATCGAATTGCTGGTGCGTCGAGGGTTGATTTATCGTGACGTGGATAAGGCCGACCGCCGCCGCACCAGCCTGAGCCTCACGGCCGATGGCCGCAAGGTCTACAAGGACATTGAGAAATTCGTCGTTAGGGTCGAGCGCAAGCTCATGGCCGCGCTCGATCCGCACGAAGTCGAGGTTTTAAGGCGAAGCCTCGACAAGCTCGATCGGCAGCTGGAGACCGAGATCAAAGCGCAAGGCCGCGACAATTTCCTATGACGGTCAGACCGTCCGAATGCCGTTCCTGATACCATCGGCGATCTGACTAATCTGCTCCTCGCTGATGATGAGAGGCGACGACAGGATCAGTGTATCGCCAACGGCGCGAATGAAGATTCCGTTTTCGAGACAATGGTTGGCCACGGCGCGGGCCCGTTGACCAGGAGCATTCGGGGCAGCCTCGATCTCTACGGCCCCAAGTAGCCCGAGGTTGCGAATGTCGCGGACCACGCCGCCGGCGCTCCTGATGTCGTGAATGGCGGCTTCCCATTTTCCGGCCATGCGCGCGACTCTCTCGAAGATGCCTTCCTCCTGATAGACATCGAGCGTGGCAATCGCGGCGGCGCAGGCAAGCGGGTGGCCGGAGTAGGTGTAGCCATGAGCGAATCGACCGTGGCCTCCGGTCCCTGCGACATGGCGTCATGCACGTGCTGATGGATCAGCACGCCGCCCATGGGAACGGCGCCGTTGCTCATCCCCTTGGCGCAGGTGACGAGATCGGGCGTGACGCCCAAAGCCTGCGCGGTAAAGGGCGCTCCCAGTCTCCAGAAGCCTGTGACGACCTCGTCGAAGATCAGCGGGATGCCGGCCGCCGCCGCTGGGCGGGATACCGCTCGGCCGGCCAGCAAAAAATGTGTTCTCCCAAGCATTGCGTTCCGATGGGTCTTCGCTTAACGAAACTAGATCTGAACTCTAGAGTGGAAACTTAGAGCAGTGAGTCGGTATGGAGCGGCGAAATCCGCGATACTTTCAGCGGGTCTTAGAACCTTTGAAAAGGTTGGGTTCGACGGCGCCACCGTGACGTCAATCTGCGCCCTGGCCGGGGCGTCGAACGGGAGCTTTTTTCATTTTTTCGGATCGAAGAAGGGGCTGGCCGCGGAGCTGCTCCTTGCCGCGCTTCGTTCGTATCATTCGGCCATGCTGGCACCGCTGGCTTCTTCTCCCGACGCGAAGACCGGCGTCGCAATGTTGGTTGCAGCGCATCTTGGATGGGTCGTGGAACAGCGGCGGGATGCCAAGTTTCTGTTTGAGCAGTCGCGAGCGGAATGGCTGGCGGACTTCCGCAAGGAGCAGCAGGCGGAGAACGAGGCCTTTCGAAATGGACTCGCGAGCTGGTTCGATCCACTCGTGGCATCGGGCGCTGCGCGCGAGATGCCGATCTCGATCTTCATCAGCCAGATCATTGGTCCAGCGCAGATATTCTGTCGGGCGTGGCTGTCGGGTCGCGAGCGCAGCGATCCGCGAACGCATGCCCAGATCCTTTCACAATGCGCAATTCGATCGGTCGTTGTGGAGAGTCGATGATCGTACACACTGGAGGCAGCATCAGATCGAGGGCCCCTTCGAGTGCGTGTCTGCTCTGTTGCGCCGCCGGCTAAGGAGCCTTGTGCCGAAGGGACATCGCTCCCGAAATGACGCTTTGCGACAACGAGACTCAACGAACGGCCGAACTGTGTCTGCCGGTCGTTGGGTGGCGTTCGAAGAGACCGTGTTTCGGGCAACCGTGCTCGATGGCGAAAAGCAGTTCGTCCCGCTAATCCATATCATCTTGCGCCATATAGCCTTTGAGCTTCTATGAGGGTCGATACAAATCAATCGTTATTGTCTTTTTCTACCGCGAGAGCCGCCGGAGCAAATACACGGATCATCATCGCCGATGGCGACTTTACACGCCGGCTCGAGATGGTCCGCTACTTCGAAAGCTTTAGTATGAACGCGACCTCAGTGTCGGGATGGCTGGAACTGCGCCGATGCCTTATGCAGCCGGGCGCATACCTGGTGATCCTGGATCTTGAATTGCTTAGAGAGGGTGGGCTTGATCTGCTGCGTGAGATCCGATCCCTCTTTCACGCGCCAGTCATCCTCATCGGTGGACCTCGACGAGGGTAATGGGATCGCGGGCCTGGAACGTGGCGCCGACGACTATCTTGCACGGCCGCTGAGTCTGCGTGAACTGGTCGCACGAACACGCGCGATATTGAGCAATCAGCCAAATGTCGCCGGTGCATCGCCTCATGGCGTCAAACCCCGCGGATACTCGTTTAACGGATGGACGCTGGAGCGACGCTCGCGGATTATGCGGGACGAAACCGGAGATCCGGTCGCCCTCACGAAGAGCGAGTTTGCCCTTCTGTTTGCGTTTCTGGAAAAGCCTCAGGAGATCGTTTCCAGGTTGGACCTGATGCAAGCGGTCCGTTTGAATTTGGACACTATGGATCGGAGCATCGACGTCAGCATCTGTCGCTTGCGGCGGAAACTACAAAACTCTCCGGGCGCCCCGGAGGCCATCGAGACCGTGCGCAATCTCGGATAGGCCTTCAAGGTGCTGGTCAAACCATTGTGAAACGTGTCGAGGCATGGGAGGCCGGGCGTCTGTGAGGCGCCTCTCGTGTGGGGGCAGGGGTTTTGAGCCGTTGGTGCGGCTTCGCTGACCGATGGTCGCTGACGGCGGTGTCGGCATGTTGAAACTGAAATGCTCCTTGTGCAGGGAAGGCTCGAAGGCGAGCGCGGCTCAGTTCGGCTGTCGGCGACCGTCACCATCAGACGGCGTCGCGACACGCATTACAGCGGTAACGCTTGCGCGATTGCTGTCTGATCGAACGGATGCTTCGTGTTGATTGCATCAGGCTTTTCGCCTGGGCAAACATCGGCAATACGGAGATTGAGCATGACAGCATCGACAATGAAGCCCACGATCCCATCCATCAGCTCCGAAGGCGATGGCGAATGGCTGCAGACGAGGCCCGGCGAAAGGTGCTGCATCCGGGTGTCTGCTGCCGAGACCGGCGGGGCGTATTCCCTGGTCGAGATCGTTTCCAGCCCTGGAGATAGCACGCCGCAGATGCGACATCGCGCGGATCGCAAGCTGCGCAAGAACGATCAGGAACACCAGCACGCCGAAGGATTTGTGCCAGGGATAAAGCAGGTTGAACTTCGGCGCGAGGGCGTCATCCAGCACGGTCATCGTCCAGCCAGCGGCGATGAGGCCAAGGATCAGCAGGGCGCGCACCCAAAGCAGGATCCGCAGTGCCGCCGGATACTTATCGATCGTTGGCCGAACGTCGTAAATCATACTTTGAACTCCTTGCCGGGAACGGCCGCGAATGCACGTCAGGCAATGCGCATCGGCCCGGATGTCGTCACGCCTCGGGCGCCTTGACATGTCCTTGGGCAGGGAAATAGTTTAGGCTTAAAGCAGTTATGGCACGGCCTGCATTGGCGCCTACGATCGCCGGCGTGGCAGAGAGCATGCCGGCCGCCCGGCAGACACCCGACCTTGCGGAGCGACAGATGGGCTCACCGGCAAAGACAATCTTCCGCGACTGGCTGGACTGGCCGTTCTTCGAGCCGCGTCATCGTGCACTTTGCGATGCGCTCGATCGTTTCGTCGCGCAGCGTGGTCTTCAGGCTGCCGATCACCGCGACGTCGATAACGCCTGCCGCAAGCTCGTGCGTGCGCTTGGCGCGGAGGGGTTGCTCGATTGCGCGGTTGCGGCGCCGGACGGCGACGTGACGAGCATCGATTCCCGCTCGATCTGCCTGTCGCGTGAGACGCTGGCTTATGCCGATGGCCTCGCCGATTTTGCCTTCGCCATGCAGGGCCTCGGATCCGGCGCCATCGCGCTTGCCGGGTCGGCGGAGCTGCGACATGCCGTGCTACCGAAAGTCCGTTCGGGCGAATGGCTGGCGGCCTTTGCGCTTTCGGAGCAGGAGGCCGGCTCGGATGTGGCGGCCATGACCTGCACGGCACGCGAAGATGGCGACAGTTATGTTCTGAACGGCGAGAAGACCTGGATCTCCAACGGCGGCATCGCCGACGTCTACACGGTGTTTGCCCGAACCGGCGAAGCGCCCGGCGCGCGCGGCATCTCCGCATTCGTCGTGTTTCCGGACGACCCCGGCCTCAGCGTTGCCGATCGCATCGACATCATCGCGCCGCATCCGCTGGCGACCCTGCGGCTGGACAACTGCCGCATTCCGAATAGCCGGCGGCTCGGGGCGCCTGGCGGGGGGTTCAAGATCGCGATGCGGACCCTCGACATCTTCCGGGCTTCGGTTGCTGCAGCCGCGCTGGGTTTTGCCAGACGGGCACTGGAGGAGGCGCGACTGCACGCACAGGCACGACGCATGTTCGGTGCGACGCTGTCGGATCTGCAGCTCACCCAGGCCGCGCTCGGAGACATGGCGACTGAAACCGACGCCGCGGCGCTGCTGACCTACCGCGCCGCATGGCGCCGCGACGTCCAGAAGCTCCCCACCACGCGTGAAGCTGCGATGGCAAAACTGGCCGCCACCGAGACCGCCCAGCGGGTCGTCGATCGCGCGGTGCAGATGTTTGGCGGACGCGGCGTGCGCAAGGGCGAAATCGTCGAGAGCCTGTATCGCGAGGTCCGCGCCCTTCGAATCTATGAAGGGGCGACCGAGGTCCAGAAGCTGATCGTCGCGCGCGAACTGCTCAAGCCGCGCTAAGCCGGCCCTCGCATCTGGAGCAAAGCAAAATTCTTCCGGTGCATCCCGATCACGCCGCGCCGCCCCGTCTTGCGGTTCTCGCGGAGCGGTTCCGATCGATGCACAGAGCGCATGTCGACACGATCGGCTTGAACTCATTGCTTGCTTGAAACCTTGCGCTCCTGAACCCGGATCGCTGCCGTCGAACTTGCCGTTGCAATCAGCAGATCGCTCGAATCCCGTTGCTCCGCTTCCATAAAGCCGATGCTGCGTCCGCGCCGGATCACGCGTCCATATGAGCGGTGCAGGCCCGGATGTGCACGGCAATCCCTGGCTCCCCGCTCACAAGGCATGCGGCTGCCATCGCGACATCCATCCTGCGACGACGCCGCGTGACGTTATTCGGCATTCCATAACGCATGGCCATGCTGCGGGAAGAGGCCCTTATCCAAGTCGTACAAAAGACCACAAGCGCAATCAGCGAGTCGCTGAAGTAAGCCGCTAAAGCATGATCTGGAAAAGTGCGAAGCGGTTTTCCGGAAAGATCATGCGTAAACAACGACCTCAAGCGCGATGACGATTCTCCAAATCTCATCGCGCTTTAGTGTGCCACCGCCGCTTGGCGTCTATTGGGGCTCGATTCCGGCCGCCTTGATAATCCGTCCCCATTTGCCAATCTCGGACTTCAGGAAGGATTCCAGGGCATCCGGCGTTGCGCGGCTGGATTCGACCGGCGCCATGCTGAGTTCGGCAAAGCGGCTGATCA
Organism: Bradyrhizobium sp. CB2312; assembly: GCF_029714425.1. Classification (NCBI taxonomy): domain Bacteria; kingdom Pseudomonadati; phylum Pseudomonadota; class Alphaproteobacteria; order Hyphomicrobiales; family Nitrobacteraceae; genus Bradyrhizobium; species Bradyrhizobium sp. CB2312. The sequence goes on from NZ_CP121668.1 coordinate 2,982,326, forward strand.
GGGCAGGATCCTTCAGTGCCGTCTGCAGCGCGCCGACGAGATGGTCGACCACCGGCTTCGGTATGCCGCGCGGGGCGTAGAGACCGTACCAGGTCGTGACGTCGAATTCGGGGAAGCCGGCCTCTGCCGAGGTCGGCACGTCAGGCAGGGTCGCGACACGCGCTTTGCTGGTGATCGCGTAGCCCTTGATCGTCTTTGACTGGATATACGGCGTCGGCCCGGTCGCGGGATCGCAATAGATATCAATATGGCCGGCGATGACGTCGTTCAGAGCCGGGCCGCCGCCCTTGTAATAGATCTGCGAGAGCTTGGTATCGGTGGTGCTCATGAACATCAGGCCGCAGAGCTGCGAGGCTGAGCCGAGGCCGACATTGCCGAAGGTCATCTTGTCACCCTCGCTGCGGATGCGCGCGATCATCTCGCTCAGATCCTTGGCCGGAAAGTCCGGCCGGGCCACCAGGATCATCGGCACATCGGTCACGAGCCCGATCATGGCGAAGTCGCCGACAGGATCGAACGGCAATTTTGCGTAGAGAGCGGGCGCTGTGGCCTGGCCGACATGCATGAGCAGCAGCGTGTAGCCATCGGGCGCGGCCTTGGCGACACGGTTGGTGCCCAGCGTACCGCCGGCGCCGACGACGTTCTCGATCACGATGGACTGTTTCAGCGTCGCACTCATGGCGTTGCCGAGGATGCGCGCGATGACGTCGCCGGGGCCGCCAGCCGAGAACGGCACGATCATCGTGACCGGGCGATTGGGATAGTCGTCCGCGATCGCGGTGCCGCAAGGGTAGAACAGGAAAAGCAGGATCAGCGATCGTACGAGATACTTCATCGAACACTCCCTGGCGGCATTTTTCAGTCGTCGGAAGGCGCCGCCTCCTTGGCCGCCGACGATTTTTCAATCATGTCCAGCGCGGCCACTGCGGCCGCGTTGATGTGGTCGACGCAGCAGCGCTCGGCGAGATCCGCATCGCCGCTCTGGATCGCGCGCCAGATCGCCGTGACCTCGCGCAGGCTCTTGTTGATTCGCTTCGGCTGCGACATCGACGTAATGCGCAATAGCTGGATGCGGTCGTGGAGCGGCTTGAGCATGCGCTCGATGAACGCGTTGCGGCAGCCGGCGATCAGCGCGGCGTAGAAATCGGTCTTGGCTTCCAGGCAGCCGACCAGATCCTGCCTGGCGGCAGCGGCCTTCAGCCGTGTCAGGGCATCCCCGATCCGGCGTGCGACTTCCGGGTCATGAAGCCGGGCGCATTCGCGGCCCGCGTATCCTTCGAGGACCGCGCGTGCCGCGTAGAGCTGCCGGGCTTCCTCCAGGCTGATCGTCGAGACCACGGGGCCACGGTGCGGGACGGTATTGACCAGCCCGTCGGCCTCGAGGGCGCGCAGCGCTTCGCGGATCGAGGGGCGGCTGACGCCCATCATCTCGCAGAGCTCGCGCTCGACCAGGCGCTGGCCCGGTTTCAGCGTTCCGGACATGATCGCCTCCCGCAGCTTTTGCGCGACCATCGCCCGGACGGTCGGGACGTCCTCGATGCGGAGTGTCGACTGCAATTCGCTACGTCTTTCCATGTCCGGGTCCTGTTCGGGAAAAGTCAGTACCGGTTTACAGGCAGAATCATCATTTCGGCAATTTGAACGTGCGGCGGCTGGTCGAGGGCAAAGACGATGGACCGGGCGATATCGGCCGGATCGAGCGCCATCCTGAACTGCTCGAAATAGTCCTTTTCCTTCTGCGTATCGCCGCGGTAGCGGGTCAGGATGATATTGGTCCGGGTCAGGCCGGGCTGGAGCTCGGTCACCCTGATTGCGGTTTCCGCCAGCTCGCCCCGGAGGGTCTCAGTGAACATGTGCACGCCCGCCTTGCTGGTGCTGTAGGCGGCCATGTCAGGGACGATACGGACGGCATTGATCGAGCTGATGTTGACGACATGGCCGGTATTGCGCAGGACCATGCCGGGGAGGATCGCGCGGGTAACGCGCATCAGGCCGATCAGATTGGTCTGGATGATGTTGGACCAGTCGTCCGCGGAGCCGATGTCGAAGCGGGTCCGCCCACCGATATCGTGTCCGGCATTGTTGATGAGGACGTCGACCGGCTTGAAATGACCGGGAATCGCATCCGGCATGCCATCCGCGGCCTTTGCGTCGCTGATGTCGAGCTGGATCGGAAACACCGCGTCCCCGCCCGTCGCCGCCAGTTCCTGCAGCGCCTTGGGATCGCGATCGACCAGCACGACGCGGCGGCCGCTCTCCAGCAGCGCCTTGGTGATGGCGCGACCCATGCCGCCGGCGGCACCCGTCAGCACGACGGTCTGGCCCGATTGTTCAGTCATCGCAGCACTCCCATTCCAAGGTCCTCATGCGACCGACCAGCCGCCGTCGATGGGCAGGCTGGCTCCGGTGATGTCGTTTGCGGCCGGGCTACAGATAAAAACGACCATGGCGGCGACCGCATCCATTCCGATGAAGCGCTGCGTCGGCTGGCGCTCGCCGAGATATTTGCGCGTCACGTCATCGACCGGACGGCCGCTATTGGCAGCAATGCCGGCGATCTTGTTGAGGATCGCCGGCGTCGGCAGCGTGCCCGGGCAGATCGTGTTGCAGGTGATCCCGCTGCGGGCCGTCTCGATGGCGACGGCACGGGTGATGCCCAAAATCGCGGTCTTGGTGGTGACGTAGTCGATGCGCTCCTCGACCGCGCGGCTCGAATAGATCGAGCCCAGATTGATGATCCGCCCCCAGCCGCGCTGCTTCATCGCCGGCAGCGCCAGGCGGATCAGGTGGAACGGGGCCGACAGGTTGACGGCCAGCGCCTGTTCCCATTTCTCGGGCGGAAACTGCTCGATGGCAGAGAAATGCCTGATGACGGCGTTGTTGACGAGAATATCGATGCCGCCGCAGCGGCTGACCAAATCGGCCATCATGGCCTCGATCGCCTCGCGCTGGGCGAGATCGGCGCTTGCCGCGACGACCTCCACGCCGAAGCGGGCGCGGAGTTCGTCCGCGGTCTGCTTCGGCGCGAGGAGATCGTGAAGGACAATGTTGGCACCCGCGCCGGCAAGGCCGTCCGCCATGGCCCGTCCGAGGCCCGCGGTCGCGCCGGTCACGAGTGCCCATTTGCCCTTCATCACAGCCATCGCTCCGCTACTTCTTGTCGAGCTCGGCGAAGACTTCCTTGGCGTTGCGGAACGCATCGACGCCGGCGGGCACGCCGCAATAGATCGCGACCTGCATGAAGACCTCGCGGATTTCCTCCTTGGTGGCGCCGTTGGCGAGCGCGCCGCGGACATGCGTCTTCAGCTCGTGCGGGCGATTGAGCGCGCAGAGCATCGCCAGGTTCAGGAAACTGCGGGTCTTGCGTGTCAGGCCCTCGCGGCCCCAGACGTAACCCCAGCAATATTCCGTGGTGAGGTCCTGCATCGGGCGATTGAACTCGTCCGCGGACGCGATCGCCTTGTCGACGAACTCGTTGCCGAGCACGCTTTTGCGGATTTCGAGGCCGCGGTCATAGGTCGCCTTGTCCATGTTGCTCTCCGTTTCTTGTTGGTGTTGTCAGGTCTTCGGCCAGAACGGCTTTGCCAGCGCGAGCTCGGGCGGGAATACCGTCACCGGCACGCCGGACTGCCACTGCACGATGGTCATGCCGGCGCCGACCCGGCGGCCCTTCTCGTCGAACTTGATCTCGCCCAGCGGGTAATATTTGGAGGGACCGCCATCCATCGTGCGCAGCGCCTCGCCGACGGCGACGCGATCAGCCTTGCCGGCCTTCTCCAGCGCGTCCTTGATCACCCACATGTCGCCATAGGTGGAGATCGCGTTCTGCGTCATCCACGGCTCCTTGTAGCGGGTCTTCAATTCGGCGATCAGCGCCTCGTGGCCCTTGGCGCCCCAGCTCGCGACGCAGGTCAAGACGCCCTGAAGCAGTTCGGGGCTGACGGTCTGCAGCATGTCCGGCTCGGCGATCGCGATGCCGAACGAGATCGTCGGAACCTTGCCCTGGCCGAGGCCGAATTCGTTCATCTTCTCGAGCAGCAGCTTTGCGTCCGAGATCACCGTCGGCAGGAAGAACAGCAGATCGGGTTTCGCCGAGCGGATCTTCTGCACCAGCGACGTCGCGTCCGCCAAGGGCGGCGTGAACGTCTCGTCGACGATCAGCTGCAGCTGGTTCTCCGCCAGCAGGCCTTCGCGCATCGCCTTTGCGGAGGCGATCGAGGCGCCGGTGTTGTCGGTCAGGATCGCGACCGTCTTCGGCCGCTTGCCCGAGGCCGTCTCTGCCAGCTTGATGAGCTGCGGCAACGCCTGCTTCGCCTGTGAACCCGCGGTGGCCGCGGTCTGGAACACGTATTTGAATCCGCGCTCGGTGATGAGGTCGGAGTAGGAGAGGGTGAGCATGGGCAGGTTGGCGCGCTCGGTGACCTCGGTCACCGCGAGGGTGAAGGAGGAAAGGTAGGCGCCGCTGGCCGCGACCAGATCGGTCTCCTGCGCCACCATCCGCTGGGCCGCGTTCTTGGCCTTCTCCGTGGTGTCACCGGAATCGAGCACGACGAGCTTCAGCTTGGCGCCACCGAGCGCCTTGATGCCGCCTTGCGCGTTGATGTGATCGACCGCCATCTCGGCGCCCTCGCGCATCACCGTGCCGGGGCGCGCATAGAGCCCGGAGATCGGTACCAGCAGGCCGACCTTCACTTCGGAAGGCTGCTGCGCCCAGCCGGCGCGGGATGCGATCAGCGTGCCGGAGGCACCGGCAAGCAATGTTCGCCGCGATATCGTGATCTTGTTCTTTGCAGTCATGACAATTCTCCTCCCTGAAAAATCGCGCGACGCTGTTAGGATTTCTTCGGCCAGAACGGCTCTGCCTGCGCGAGCTCGGGCGGATAAACGGTGACCGGTACGCCCGACTGCCATTGCACGATGACGACGCCGGCGCCGACGCGGCGGCCCTTTTCGTCGAATTTGAGCTGACCGCCCGGATAATATTTCGAATCGCCGGCATCCAGCGACCGCAAGGCCTGTGCGACCGCATTGCGGTCGGCTTTGCCGGCCTTTTCCAGCGCCTCCTTCATCACCCACATGTCGCCATAGGTCGAAATGACGTTCTGCGTCGCCCAAGGCTCCTTGTACTTGGCCTTGAGCTCGGCGATCAGTGCTTCGTGACCCTTCGCGCCCCAGCTGGCGACGATGGTCATGATGCCCTGTACGATCTCCGGGCTCACGCTCTGGAGCATGTCGGGCTCGGCGATGGTGATGCTGAAGGACACGGTCGGGATCTTGCCCTGGCCGAGACCGAACTCGCTGATCTTCTCCAGCCCGAGCTTTGCGTCCGAGACCGCGTTCGGCATGAAGAGCAGCAGATCTGGCTTTGCCGAACGAACCTTCTGGATCAGCGGCGTCGCATCCGAGAGTGGTGGGGTCCAGACTTCCTCCACCACGAGCTGGAGGCCCTCCTGCGCGAACAGCTTCTCCTTCAGCGCCTTGGCGGTGGCGACCGAGGTTGCGGTGTTGTCCATCAGCATCGCCACGGTCTTCGGCCTCTTGCCGGATGCTTTCTCGGCGAGCTTCATCAACGTCGGCAGTCCGAGTTCGGACTGGCGGCTCGCGGTCGCGGCGGTCTGGAAGATGTATTTGAAGCCGCGGTCGGTCAAAAGGTCCGAATAAGAGAGCGTCAGCATCGGCAGTTCGGCACGCTCGGTGACCTCAGTGACCGCAAGCGTGAAGGACGAGAGATAGGAGCCGGTGGCGGCAACGAGATCCGGCTCCTGCGCGACCATGCGCTGTGCCGCGTTCTTGGCCTTCTCGGTGGTGTCGCCGCAATCGATCACGACCAGCTTCAACTTGGCGCCGCCGAGCGCCTTGATGCCGCCCTGCGCGTTGATGTGCTCGATGCCCATCTCGGCGCCCATCTTCATCACCTGGCCGGGGCGGGTGTAGATGCCCGACAGCGGCACGATCAGCCCGACCTTGACCTCGGCGGGTGCTTGCGCGCGTGCCACGCCGGCAAGGCTGACGGCGGCGGCCCCGGACAGCACGGTCCGGCGCGAAAGCCCCTTCGATGTCTTGTTCATTGTGTTCTCTCCCTTGTCCTTGTTCTTGTGTTGGTCACATGCCGAGATAGGCCTTGCGCACGCGGTCGTCGGCGCGCAGCGTGTCGTTGTTGCCTTCGAGCACGACATGTCCGGCTTCGAGAACGTAGCCGTGGTCGGCCGATTCCAGCGCCTCCGCGACGCGCTGCTCGACCAGCAGCATGGTCAGCCCGGACTGGCGGCGGATCTCGATCAGCCGATCGAAGATGAAGTCCGCGGTCGAGGGCGCAAGGCCCATCGAGGGCTCGTCCAGCATCAGGAGCTTCGGCGAGGAGGCGAGGCCGCGGCCGATCGCAAGCATCTGCTGCTGGCCCCCGGACATCGTACCCGCGAACTGGTTGCGGCGCTCCTTCAGCACCGGCAGCCATTCGAATATCCGCTCGATATTGCCCCGCCAATCACGCCTGCCGCTCTCGGTCATCGCACCCATCTCCAGGTTCTCCATCACAGTCAGTGACGGGAACACCTGGCGGCCTTCGGGGACGTGGGCGATGCCGAGATGGGCGCGCTGCGGCGGCGGTACGGCGAGGAGATCAACGCCGTCGAAGGTGATTCCGCCGCCGCTCGGCTTCACGATGCCGGAGATCGTCTTGAACAGCGTGGTCTTGCCGGCGCCGTTGGGGCCGACGATCGCGACGAACTCGCCGGCGCCGACATTGATCGAGACGTTATTCAGGACGGGTTTTGCGGAATAGCCCGCGCTCAATCCTTCAATTCGCAGCATGGCCCACCCACTTCTTGCCGAGATAGGCCTCGATCACACGGTCGTCGCGCGTCACCACTTCCGGCAGGCCCTCGGTGATGACGGCGCCGTGGTCGAGCACGAGGAAGCGATCGACCAGGCGGACCATCGCCTGCATGGTGTGCTCGATGATGGCGATGGTCATGCCGTCGCGCGCGAGCTGCTGGATCACGGCGACGACCTCGTCCGCTTCGCCATGGCCGAGGCCCGCGAGCGTTTCGTCGAGCAGCAGGATGCGCGGCTGGCCGGCGATCGCGCGAGCCAGCTCCATCAGCCGCAACTCCTTGGTCGAGAGCTCGCCGGCGACACGACTGGCCACGGCGGAGAGTCCGACACGCGCGACCGCGTCGGCGGCCAGCTTGCGGGCTTCCTCGTCGGAGCTTGCGCGCACATAGGCGCCGACCACGACATTGTCGAGGATCGACATGCGCAGGAACGGCCGCATCACCTGGAAGGTACGGCCGATGCCGGCCTCGCAGATCACGTGCGGCCGCTGTCCGGACATGTTGCGGCCGTCGATCAGCACCTCGCCCTGGCTCGGCTTCAGGAAGCCGTTGAGGAGGTTGAACAGCGTCGTCTTGCCCGCGCCATTGGGGCCGATGATGCCGAGGATCTCGTTCTTGTGCAGCTTGAAGCTGACATCCTGCACGGCCTTGAGGCCGCCGAACGAGCGCGAGAGGTTGCGGACCTCGAGCACGACCTCGCCCGTCGCGGCGCGCTGCCGCGCGGCGGGCTTCAGCGGTGTGACGTTGGTGGTCGTTGCCTCCGTCGCGTCACTGACCGTTGCCTTCGATGCGTTCCGCTTGCGCACAAGATCGCGCATTTTCCAGAACAGGCCTTCCGGCGCCAGCAGGATGACGCAGACGATTGCGATGCCGAAGATGACGCCCTGAATGCCGGGGATGCGCGCGCCGGCTTCCGCATGGAGGATCTCGGCGAGCGGGATCAGGATCACCGAGCCGATGACCGGACCCCAGACCGTGCCGACGCCGCCAAACATTGCGACCGTCAGTGCCTGCGCGGACACCAGCATGCCGAACACCGATTGCGGGGTCACGACCAGCAGCACCTGCGCGTAGAAACCGCCGATGGCGGCGGCGATGGCGCCGCTCAGGGTGATCGCGCGCAGCTTCCAGGCCAGCGTATTGATGCCGGCCGCTTCGGCCGCGGCCTCGTTCTGCTTGATCGCAAGCAGCGCCATGCCGAAGCGCGAGCGCTCGATCACCTGCGTCAGCACGATGGTGGCCAGCATGATGGCGAGCCCCAGCAGCGTGTAGATGTGGGGATCGGTGAACTGCATGAAGGCGATCGGCGCGTCGCGCTTGATCGGAAGCGTCACCTCCTGGAAGCCGAGCCATTCGAATACGTAGAGAATGGCGAGCGGATAGGCGAGCATCGCCAGCGCGAAGTAGTGGCCCTGCAGGCGGAAGGTCGGAAATCCGATCAGGAGCCCGGCGATGCCGCCGAGCATGGCAGCGATCGGGATCAGCAGCCAGGGCGAGATGTTGAAATAGATCTGCCCGAGCGCGGTCGCATAGGCGCCGATCCCGAAGAAGGCGGCATGGCCGAACGAGATCAGCCCGGTGTATCCGCTGAGCAGGTTCCAGGACAGGCCGAACACCGCCCAGACCGGCACCAGCGTCAGGATCAGCTGGTAGTATGAGTTGGTGACGCCGAGCGAGATCCCGGCGTAAGCGAGGGTGAAGAGCAGGGGCGGCAGGAAGGAACGCGTCCGGAGCATGATCACGTCCTCTCGACCATGCGCCCGAAGAAGCCCTGCGGACGGAAGAAGATGATGAGGAGGAAGACGGCGAAGATCGCGGCGTTCTGCAATTGCGTCGGCAGGATCAGCGTCGACATCTGCTGCACGAGGCCGATCGTCATGCCGCCCCAGAATGCGCCGATGATGCTGCCCATTCCGCCGAGCACGACGCCGGCATACATGACGATGACGTATTCGAGACCGACGAACGGATGGAACGGATAGTTGGTGGCGAGCAGGCCGCCGGCAATCGCGGTGATGCCGCAGCCGAGTGCGAACGCAGTGCGGTGCGCGCGGTCGACGTCGATGCCCATATAGGTCGCCGCGGTCGGATTGTCGGCGGCGGCGCGGAGCGACTTGCCGATCCGGGTGCGCGCGATCAGCAGCGAGAGCAGGATCATCATGGCGAGCGACACGACCGCATCGATGCTGCGGGCCTTGTTGAGGAAGATGCTCATGTCGAAGAACGGGCCGAGCTCCCAGGCCGAGCTCGACAGCGGCGTGCGGATCGAGGCCAGCACCGAGCCGAACACGATGAGGCCGCCGTTCTGCAGGATCAGCGCGATGCCGAGCGTGAGGATGAGCTGGGCGTAATGGCCTTCGCCTTCGAGCGAGGCGGTGCGCGTGCCGGAGACGCGCGAGATCAGCGTCCGATGGACGAAATAGCCGAACACGGCGAGCACGGGGCCGGCCAGCAGGATGGCGACGAACGGCCCGACCGTATTGCCGAACAGAGCCTGCACGCCGGCGGCGGTGAAGAGATAGAAGGCGGTATACATGCCAAGCATCATGAAATCGCCGTGAGCGAAGTTGATGACGCGCATGACGCCGAAGATTAGGCCGAGCCCGACGCACATCAGCCCATAGACGGCGCCAATCAGCAGGCCCGCGGCGAGCGCTTGCAGAAATCCTTCCATCAGCCACGCCTCCGCGCTGCCGACAATGTTAGACTGGCCTCCAAGCCGACCATGTTTCCCCCGTATTCTCCGGCATTTCTTATGATGCCGATCGTAAGACCCGTTCCGTCTCTAGGCGGCATTGCGCCGCAATGGCGCCGGCATTGCCGAGCCGCTCGCAATCGTCGACGAGTTGTTCGAGCCGGTGCGCGCGATCCTCGCCGAGAACTCTGGCAGCGGCAGCGCGAAAGCGGCCGCGAATTTCTGAAGGCGTTGCCGCGATCACGTCGGGCAGCGCGTGCCGGATCGTCCGGCCACTGCGCAGATGCACGGTCACGTCCGCGCCCTGCTTGCCGGGGAAGGCGGCGGTGAAGCCAGGATCGGCCTCGAGATCCGTGATCGCGACGAGGCGAATGATGTCGGCATCGTCGAGCTCGGAGTAATTCTCTTCCTCGATCTCGCCCCGCGCCAGCGTCGCCGCGACGCTGAAGGGAATGCTCATCTTGGCCTGCAGCGCGTTGCGGTAGGGCCCCATCGAATCGCACCCGGGATAGCGAACGGCGGCATCGGGCGCGCGGATGACGACCCGGTCGATCTCGTCAGGGCTGGCGAGCTCGTGCGAGACGCGGAGCGCGGCCTGCGCGGCGGTCTGCGCGAAGTTGCAGGCCGGCACCGGCTTGTTGTAGACGGCCATGATCTCGCACTCGCCATCAGGGAAGAGCGCGATGCTGGCTGGCGCGGCCTGGCGGCGATATGCGGCGAACAGGCCGGCCTCGCCGTCGAGGATGGTTTCGGAGCCGAAAGCGCCGGCTGCGGCCAGGCCGATCGCCTTGATCGCATTGCTGGCTGCAAAGCCCGGATGGAAATACATGTCGGAGCCACCGGCATGCGGCCATTCGTTCAGTCCGCTGGACGTGTTGGTCGCGATCGCGATGGCGCTGGTGGCTACGTCCTCGGAGAGGCCGAGCGCAAAACTTCCGGCGAGCGCCGCGCCCGGAGGGGCCACGAGGCCGGTCGGACGATAGAGGCGGGCGAGATCGGAGGTCAGCAAAGCGCGGCCGATCCGCGCGCCGGTCTCATAGCCGATGATGGCGGCGGCGAGCAGCCTTGCGCCGTGCAGCGGCGCCTGTTCCGACAGCGCGAGCAATGTCGGCCAGATCACGACGCCGTGGTGCGCGATGCTGGCCGCATGCATGTCCTCGCGGACGAGGCCATGCCCCATCACGGCATTGGCGAAGGCGGCATCGGCCGGCGAGGAGAGTTGCGACGTTCCGATGATCGTCGTGTTGCCGCCGCCTTGTGCGATCGCGACGGCCTGGCGGCTCCAGGCATGCTGGCCGGCCTCGAAGGCGCAGGACAGGAAGTCGAGCAGGCAGAGCTTTGCCTTGGCGACGACGTCCGGCCCGAAATCACCGAGATCGAGTGCAAGCGCGCTCCGCGCCATCTGGCGCGCGAGCGAGAGTTTGCCTGATCCGGTCGGGCCGATCGTCATCGCAATCGCTCTCCCTGAACGCGAGCTGCGCTTAGCCGCGCATCTCGACGCCGGCCCACTCCTCGAGCACTTTTGCGATCGAGGTGAAGTCGGACGACGCACCATATTTGGCATTGGTGATTGCGAGCATCTGCCGCACCACCGCGCCGCAGACCATCGGCACGCCCATCGCCTCGGCCTCGTCCACGCAGAGCCGGACGTCCTTGTAGGAAAGTCCGGTGGCGAAGCCGAAATCGAACGTGCCGGGCAACACTGCGCGTGGGAATTTGTCCTCGGAGGCGCTGTTGCGGCCGCTGCTGGCGTTGATGATGTCGATCAGCACCTTTGCGTTGACGCCGCCCTTGACGCCCATCGCGACGGCTTCCGAGGTGATCACGAGCGCGGCTGCCGCCATCAGATTGTTGGCGAGCTTGGCGGTCTGCGCCACGCCGGGCTTGTCGCCGGTGTAGAACAGCTTGCCGAAATTCTTCAGGATCGGCTGCACGGTTTCGTAGGTCGCTTGCGGACACGACACCATCACCGCCAGCGTGCCGTTGACGGCGCCCTTGATGCCGCCGCTCACGGGCGCATCGACCAGCGTCATGCCCTTGGCCTTCAGGCCTTCCGCAACGAGCTTTGCCGCGCCGGGACCGGAGGTCGAGAGATCAATCACGATCTTGGCGCGATTGCCGCTGCCGATGCCGTCCTGGCCGAGCGTAACCGCCTTGACGATGTCGGGCGTCGGCAGACTGACGAGCACGATGTCGGCGCGCGAGGCGACGTCGGCCGGCGACTTTGCGAGTTGCGCGCCGCGCTTGACCAGCGGCTGCACTGCCTCAGCCTGCGTGTCGTAGACGACGAGCGAATAGCCCGCGTCGATCAATCGCCCCGCCATGGGGCCGCCCATGCGGCCCGTGCCGATTACGCCGAGGATCTCTCCCGCCATCGTCTACTCCCTGTCGCGCGATCCCGTGACGGGCGCGCCTTCTTGATCTCGTTGGTCAACCGTTGTCGCCGGCCGGCCTTTCCGGCCGCCGTCGTCGTGGCAGCGGGATCCCGCGCCAACGGGGCGGATTGTTATGATTGTCAGACAAGCTGTCAAGCATAACATTTGGGGTCGACAGTTTGCCGCGGATCGTCCTATGGTTCGGGAAAACGAGGAAGACGCCCCGCGTGCCACAAGATCCAATTCCGAGTGTGAGCAGGACGCTCGCCGATTTCGTCGCGGCGTCGTCATGGGCGGACGTGCAGGCGCAGAGTGTCGAGGCGCGGCGCTCGATCCTCAATTTCTTTGCGACCGCGCTCGGCTCCGCGCGCGATCCGGTGGTCGTCGCCGCGATGCGGACCTTGTCACCGTTCAGCGGCGCCGCGACATCGACGGTCATCGGTCACTCCGAGCCGATGGATGCGCTATGCGCGTCGTTTCTCAATGCCATCTCGGCCAATCTGCTCGACTTCGACGACACCCATCCCGAGACGATCATTCATCCGGTCGCGCCGGTCGCCGCTCCCATATTTGCGCTTGCGGAGACGCGAAAACTGTCGGGGCGCGAGGTGTTGACCGCGTTCATTCTCGGCGTGGACGTGGAATGCCGCATCGGCAATTCGGTTTCGCCGCGCCATTATGCGCGCGGCTGGCACATCACCTCCACCTGCGGAATCTTTGGTGCGGCCGCAGCCTGTGCGAAGCTGTTGGGCCTGCCTGCGGAAGGCATTGCGAACGCGATCGGAGTTGCGGCGAGCCAGTCGGCCGGCAATGTCGAGAACCTGCCGAGCGCCGCCAAGAATGTCAGCGTCGGCAACGCCGCCAGGAACGGATTGTTCGCCGCGCTGCTGGCACAGCAGGGTTATGAGGCCGCGCCGCGCGCCATCGAAGGTCCGCTCGGCTGGGCGCGCACCATGGGTGACGTGCCGGATCTTGCTCGTTTGCTCGATGGCCTCGGCAAGACCTGGGAAATCGCAAAAAACACCTACAAGCCCTATCCCGCCGGCATCGTGTTCCATTCGGTCATCGATGCCTGCCTCATGTTGCGCGAGCGGATCGGCCGCAACGTCGATCCGATCGAGTCCGTGACGGTGCAGGGCTCAGCGCTGCTGCTCGCGCGCGGCGATCGTCCCGTCAACAACGAGCGCGATGCCCGCGTCAGCATCCATCATTGCGTGGCCTGCGGACTGCTGCTCGGCACCGCGGGTGTGGTCGAGTTCGTGCACGAGACCGTGGTCCGGCCCGATATCGTGCAAATGCGGCAGAAGGTGAGGGCGGAGCTCGATGCTCAGATGCCGGACGGCGCTGCGCGCGTCGCCTTGCGCCTGTCGTCCGGCGAGGTGCTCACCGAGACCGTGACGTCGCCGCGCGGCAGCCAGGCCGCAGCGCTGTCGGACCACGACATCGAAGACAAGCTGCGCGAAGGCGTACGGACCGGTCGAAGCGATTGGGATGCGGACCGCGTCATCGACGCTGTCTGGCGGCTCGATGCGGTCGATGACGTCGGTGAACTCCTGCAATCGCTACGTCCGTCGTCGGCGACGCGCCAAACAACTTCCAACTAGACTCTCTCAAGACCTGAAAGGGACGATCATGAGCAAGACCGAACTGTTCGAAAAAGGCCTCAAAGTTCGCAAGGAGGTGCTCGGCGAGGACTACGTCAACAAGTCGATCGCCGGCGCCGACGAGTTCACGCGCGCGATGGCGGAATGGTCGACCGAGTTCTGCTGGGGTGCCTTGTGGACGCGGCCAGGCGTCGACCGTCGCACGCGCTCGATCGTCAATCTGGCGATGCTCGGCGCGCTGAACCGCCCGCACGAATTGAAGCTACACGTGAAGGGCGCGCTGAAGAACGGCCTGACCAAGGAGGAGATCAAGGAGATTCTGCTCCAGGTCGCGGTCTATTGCGGCGTGCCCGCCGGCATCGACGCCTTCCGCAACGCGCGCGAGGCTTTTAACGAGGTCGACGCGGCCGGTTCCTGAGCGAGAGTCCCATGGCTGCCCCAGAATACGAGCTCTTCGCCATCCGCTATGCCACGCGCGATGCGCAGCGGAGCGAGCACTTCATCGGCGGCGACCCGCACGACGGGCCGATGCCGATGGACTACTTCATGTGGTTGGCGAGGGGAGGTGGCCGCACCTTCGTCATCGACACCGGGTTCAACGCGGAAGTGGCAAAGCAGCGCAGGCGAAATTTCCTGCGCTGCCCGGTGGAGACGCTGGCGGCATTCGATGTCGACGTCGCCGATGTCAAGGACGTCATCCTCACGCATCTGCACTACGACCACGCCGGCAATTTCGACCGGTTTCCGAATGCGCGCTTTCATCTCCAGGAGCGCGAGCTTGCGTACGCCACTGGGCGCTACATGCATTATCCACGTCTGTCGCATTCCTTCGAGGTCGAGGATATCTGCGGAATCGTGCGGCTGAACTACGCGCGGCGGGTGCTGTTCTACGATGGCGACGCTGAGATCGCGCCCGGATTGACCGTTCATGCCGCCGGGGGCCATTCCGCCGGTCTTCAGTTCGTCCGCGTCAACACGCGCCGCGGCCCCGTCGTGCTCGCCTCCGACGTCAGTCATTTCTACGAGAACATGACCAGCGAGCGTCCGTTCACGACGGCGTTTCATGTCGGCGACATGCTGGTGGGTTTCGACAAGCTGCGCGCCGCAGCACCCAGCGCGGACCACATCGTCCCCGGCCATGATCCGCTGGTCATGAAGCTTTACCCGGCGCCCAGCCCCGAACTGAACGGTGTCGCCGTTCGTCTCGACGTCGCGCCGTCCGGAGCCCCTCATCCTTAGGACGTCGAGCACGGGATGGCGCAATCTGACCAAAAAATCGATTTTCGATTTTTATTGACCTGCGAGCCCGGCCTTGCAATCATCCCACCATGGGTCCGCTTCAGTTCCAATTGTCCGGAAGCCCCGGGAATGGTCCGCGCAGCCTGACATCGGCGCTGCATGAGCGCCTGCGTGCCGACATCCTGGCGACGCGGCTGCTGCCGGGGCAGAAGCTGCACATCGCGGGACTAGCCAAGCAGTTCTCCGTGAGCCTTGCCGCCGTGCGCGAAGCGTTGTCGCGCCTGGTCGCCGACGGTCTTGTGCAGGCCTCCGACCAGCGCGGTTTTCGCGTCAGCCCGGTCTCGCTCGCCGATCTCGCCGACGTGACGCAGACGCGCATCGACATCGAGGGCCTTGCGCTCCGCCGCTCGATCGAGCGTGGCGGCGAGGCCTGGCTCGCATCGGTGAAATCCGCCTGGGCGGATCTCAAGGCCGTTCCCTATCATTATCCTGATGATCCCACCGTGCACTACGAGGAATGGGTGATCCGTCACCGCATCTTCCATCGTGCGCTGGTCAATGCCTGCGGCTCGCCGTGGCTGCTCGGCTTCCGCGACGTGCTGCATGAACAAAGCGAGCGCTACCGCCGGCTCTCGATCCGTCGCGCGCTCGGCAGCAAGTCGCGTGACGTCGAGGCCGAGCACATGGCGATCGTCGCCGCCGTGGTAAAGCGCGACGCGGATGCGGCAGTTCGCGCGTTGTCAAAGCATTTCGGCATCACCAAGGAATTCGTGGAGCTCGCCGCCTCGCGCATTGCGGAGGTGAGCCGCGCGACCTGACGATCCCTAGAAATTCGGCACAAAAAAATACAGACCGGGAGGAAACAATGAAGATCAATCGCCGTCATGCGCTGATGTCGCTCGTTGCCGCCGCAATGCTGGCCGGCCCTGCGAGCGCCGCCGACACCATTCGCGTCGGTTTGCCCACGAAAACCTATTGGCCGACGACGATCGCCGAGACGGCCGTGCGGCAAAAGCTGTTCGAGAAGGAAGGCATCCAGGCCGAGCTGACCATCTATCGCAGCGGGGCCGAGACCTTCGAAGGCATGGCCGCGGGCGCGGCAGACATCATCCTCGATCCGCCGTCCCTGGTCTCCGCGGGTCGCAAGAAGGGCGTGATGTCACGCATCGTCGCCAATGCCGCGATGGGTAATTTCGGCTGGCAGCTGATGGTCCCGACCAAATCGACGCTCGACGTCAAGGATCTCAACGGCAAGAAAGTGGCGATCACCGCGGCCGGCTCCGGCTCCGACCTGCTCGCGCTCTGGACCATCCAGGACAGGAAGATCGATTTCACCCGCGTTCCTGTCGGCGGCGGTGGCCTCGTGCCGAACCTGCTGGCTGGCAACGTCGAGGCGGCCGTGGTCTATTCGCCGCTCAGCTTCCAGATCTCGAAGTCCGGCGAAGCCAAGACCATCCTCGATTACGCGACCGCGGTTCCGCCGAACCTTACGGCGGGGTGGATCGTGCTCGACAAGTTCGCGGATGCAAAGCCCCAGCTGGTGCAGAAGGCGGTGAACGCGCTCTATGGCGCGGTTGCGTTCATGCGTGCCAACCGCGACGTCACCGTCAAGCTGATCGCCGAGCTCTACGAAATGCCGCCGGAGATCGCCGGCCTGGAATACGACAACACCATCATGAAGCTCGAGACCAGCGGCGACATGGGCGCCGCTGACGTGAATGCGGCCGTGCAGCTGTCGCTCGATCTCGCCAAGCTCGGCGGCCTCAAGGACATCGTCCCGGTCGAGGACGTGATCTCGACCAAGTTCAAGCCCGTCCCGACCAAGTAGCAGCGATGCAGAGCACGCTCGCCATCAACCTTTCGCGGATCGCGATCATCGTCGCGATCCTGGCCCTGTGGGAAATGCTGTCGCGCACCGGCATCGTCAATCCGCGCCTGCTGCCGTCGGCGTCCGACACGTTCGCGACGCTCGGCGATCTCCTGCAGCGCGCGGCGGTGCAGAAGGATCTGATGGTGACCGCGACCGAGGTGCTCGCCGCGTTCGCGCTGGCCGTGCCCTTCGGCGCGGTGATCGGCTTCCTGGTTGCCGAGAACCGCTACTTCGCCGATGTCGCCAAGCCGCTGCTGTTCTTTGCCTTCAGTATCCCGAAGTCGATCTTCCTGCCGATGTTCATCCTGGTGTTCGGCGTCGGCTTTGCCCAGAAGGTCGGCTTCGGCTTCTTCTCGACCATCTTCATCGTGATCATGTCGACCACGACGGCGGTGGACTCGGTCAAGGTCGAGCATCTGACGGTGGCGCGCTCCTACGGTGCCACGCCATGGCAGACGGCGTTTCGGGTCTATCTGCCGAGCATGCTGCCGGTGCTGCTGGAGGCCTTGCGGATCTCCATGATCTTCAACCTGACCGGTGTGATCCTTGCCGAGATGTACGCCTCGCGCGACGGCATCGGCCACCAGATCGCGACCTGGGGCGAGAATTTCCAGATGAAGCAGCTCCTGGCCGGCGTCGTGATGGTGGCCGCGATTGCCATGACCTTCAACGAACTTGTCAGATGGGTGGAAACGCGATGCAGCCATTGGCGAACGTGACCCCGTTGAAACCCGCCGCGCGGGCCGGCGCGATCGAGGTGAAGAATGTCGGCCAGGTGTTCAAGACCAGGTCGCAGGACGTCGTCGCGCTGGAGGACGTTTCGCTGGAGATCAAGCCGGGGCGATTCGTCGTGCTGGTCGGCCCGAGCGGCTGCGGCAAGTCGACCCTTCTGATGATGATGGCCGGCCTGCGTCAGCAGACGTCCGGTGCGATCACGATCAGCGGCGCGCCGATCCCGCAGCCCGACCCCGACAGGGTCGGGGTGGTGTTCCAGGAAGCGAGCCTGTTTCCCTGGCTCACGGCCGAGGACAATGTCGAATTTCCGCTGGCGCTACGCGGCGTGTCCAAGGCTGAGCGCCGCGCCAAGGCGCAGGATGCGCTCAAGCTGGTCGGGCTCGAAGGTTTCGGCAAACGCCATCCGCATGAACTGTCCGGCGGCATGAAGCAGCGCGTCTCGATCGCGCGCGGGCTGGTGCAGGATCCGCCGGTGCTGCTGATGGACGAGCCGTTCGCAGCGCTCGACGAGCAGACCCGCATGACCATGGGCGACGAACTGCTGCGGATCTGGGCGGCGACCGGCAAGACCGTCGTGTTCGTCACGCACAGCCTGACCGAAGCCGTGTATCTCGCCGACGAGGTGATCGTGATGTCGGCGCGGCCTGGCCGTATCGTCGACCATCTCCAGGTCCAGCTCCCGCGGCCTCGCACCTACGAGATGCTGAGTGGCGATGCCTTCGGCGCGTTGCGTGATCGCATCTGGCGGCACATCCGCAAATCGGCGTGAGGCGGAGATGAGCGCCAAAACGCTGCGATACCTGATCGTGATCGGCCTGATTGCCCTGTGGGAGCTGTTGCCGCGCACCGGTCTCATTCCCGAGCTGTTTCTGCCGTCGCTGTCGTCGACGCTGATGGCGGGATGGACGGACGCGGCCGAATATGGTCACGCGCTCGCGGTGACACTCTACGAGGTCGTCGTTTCCATGGCATTCGCCTGCGGTGGCGGCATCCTGCTCGGCGCCATCGTCGGCAGCCTGCCGCGCCCGCGCGTGCTGATCATGCCGATGGTGTCGAGCCTCTATGCGGTGCCGCTCGTGATCCTCTACCCCGTCTTCACGGTCTGGCTCGGCATCGGTTCGGAATCCAAGATCGCGTTCGCCTCGATCTACGGCTTCCTGCCGACGATGCTCGCCACCGCCGCAGGCATCCAGACCATCGATCCGCAACTTCTGCTCGCCGCGCGCAGCATGGGCGCGACGCTGAGCCAGCGGCTGGTCCGCGTCATCATTCCCGCGGCGATCCCGACCGTGCTGTCCGGCCTGCGCGTCGGCGGTGCGCTTGTCATCGTCGGCGTCGTCGTCTCGGAGATGCTGATCTCCTCGGCCGGCATCGGCTATCTCATTTCGCGTTACCGCACCATCCTCGACAGCCCGCACGTGTTCGCGGGCGTATTGCTCGTGCTGTTCCTCGCCATCGCCTTCAATGCCGCGATCCGCTGGATCGAGCGCAAGGCGGCGATCTGGCAGACCGGCACCCGCGCCGGTCAGGCCAATGACGAGATCGCGTCGGGCGCGATGCAGCCGGCGACCTGAGGTATCCGCGTGTACGATTTGACCCTGACATTCGACAACGGCCCCGATCCCGAGGTGACGCCGCGCGTACTCGGCATCCTCGCCGAGCGCGGGATCAAGACCACCTTCTTCGTGATCGGCGAGAAGCTCGCCGATCCCGCACGGCGCGCGCTTGCGGCGCGAGCGCACGGGGAAGGGCACTGGATCGGCAATCACACCTTTACGCACAGCATTCCGCTCGGTGAGCAGAAGGATAGCAACACGGCAGAGCACGAGATCGGCCGGACGCAAGTTGCGATCGGCGATCTCGCGCACCCGCAGCGCTGGTTCCGGCCGTTCGGTGGCGGCGGCAATCTGGATGCGCGGCTGCTGAAGCCGTCCGTCGTCGACTATCTCGCCCGCAACAAGCACAGCTGCGTGCTCTGGAATGCGATCCCGCGCGACTGGGATGATCCTGGTGGCTGGACCGAGCGCGCGCTCGACCAGTGCAGCCGGCAGCCCTGGACGCTGATGGTGCTGCACGATCTGCCGACCGGCGCGATGGATCATCTCGAGCGGTTCCTCGATCGCGCTGAGGCGGCCGGCGCCCGCTTCCGCCAGGATTTCCCGCCCCAATGCGTTCCGATCCGCAACGGCGAGATCGCACTTCCGATCAACGACTATGTATCCTCCATCGAAGAGAGTGTTTGACTGATGAAAGTTGCAAGCTTCACGATCGCCGGCAGCCCGAGCTATGGCATCGTCACCGACAACGGCGTCATCGACGCCGGCAAGCGTCTGAAGGCCTATCCGACGCTGAAGGCGCTGCTGGCGAAAGGCTCGTTCGACGAACTGAAGAAGCTCGCCGCCGAGAAGCCCGACTACGCGCTGCAGGATGTTGCGCTGCTGCCGACCATTCCCGATCCCGACAAGATCTTCTGCATTGGCGTCAACTACGCTACGCATCTGGCCGAGAGCGGTCACCCGACGCCGGCGCATCCGATGATCTTCACCCGCTTTGCCAACAGCCAGGTCGGCCACGGCCAGCCGATGATCCGGCCGCTGGAGTCGGAGCGTTTCGACTACGAAGGCGAGATGGCCGTCATCATCGGCAAGGCGGGCCGTCGCATCTCGCGCGAGGCCGCGCTCAGCCATGTCGCCGGCTATGCCTGCTACAATGACGGCAGCATCCGCGACTGGCAGCGCCACACCTCGCAATTCGCGCCGGGCAAGAACTTTGCCGGCACGGGCGGCTTCGGCCCCTGGATGGTCACGACTGACGAATTGACCGACGTCACCAAGCAGACGCTCATCACGCGCCTCAATGGCGTCGAGGTGCAGAAGGCGCCGATCTCCGACCTCGTCTTCGACGTCCAGGCCCTGATCGCCTATTGCTCGACCTTCACCGAGCTCGCGCCGGGCGACGTCATCGTCACCGGCACGACCGGCGGCGTCGGCGCCTATCGCACGCCGCCGCTGTGGATGAAGGACGGCGACACGGTCGAGATCGAGATTTCAGGCATCGGCATCCTGCGCAATCCCGTCAAGGACGAGCGACGCGCGGCCTGATAGCCGCGTTTCACAACAATAAGAAGGAGATCCCCATGCCCATGCCAACGCATATCCTGCCGACCACTGTGGTCGGCAGCTATCCGCAGCCCGAATGGCTGGTGAATCGCGCGATGCTGTCGAAGGTGGTGCCGCGCACCCGCCTGCATGACATGTGGCGGCTGCCGGCGGAGCATCTGGAGGAGGCGCAGGACGATGCCACCATTGTCGCGATCCGCGACATGGAGCGCGCCGGCATCGACATCGTGACCGATGGCGAGATCCGCCGCGAGAGTTACTCCAACCGCTTCGCCACGGCGCTCGACGGGATCGACGGCGACAATCCCGCGATGATCGTGGCGCGCACCGGGAACACCCAGACGCCGGTGCCGCGCGTCGTCGGCCCCGTCAAGCGCAAGGGCCCTGTCGAGCTGCACGACATGCAGTTCCTGCGCAAGAACACGGACCGCGCCGCCAAGATCACGCTGCCGGGTCCGTTCACGATGAGCCAGCAGGCCAAGAACGAGTTCTACAAGGACGAGGAGGAACTCGCGATGGCGCTCGCCGAGGCCGTCAATGCCGAGGCGCTTGATCTGCAGAAGGCCGGCGCGGACGTAATCCAGCTCGACGAGCCCTGGGTGCGTAACAATCCCGAGCTCGCCAAGCGCTATGCCGTCAAGGCGATCAACCGTGCCCTGCAAGGCATCACCGTGCCAACCGTCGTGCATCTCTGCTTCGGCTATGCCGCGGTCGTGCCAGGCTCGAACAAGCCGGCCGGCTATTCCTTCCTCGCCGAGCTCGACGACACCATTGCCGACCAGATCTCGATCGAGGCGGCGCAGCCGAAGCTCGATCTCGGCGTGCTCAAGGATCTCTCGTCCAAGAAGATCATGCTCGGCGTGCTCGACCTCGCCGATCCCGCGGTCGAAAGCGTCGATATTGTCGCGGACCGCATCCGCAACGGCCTCAAATATGTGTCGCCCCACCGGCTGGTTCCCGCGCCGGATTGCGGCATGAAGTACATGCCGCGCGCAATTGCGTTGGGGAAGCTGAAGGCAATGTGCGACGCCGCGGCCAAGGTGCGGCAGGAGATTGGCTAAAGAAGCACCACGCTCGGCTATGGCGTTCGTCTATCAGCGGCAGTCGGCCGGCCGGGCCGCTCGAAGTCCGCGCGCTTGTGCCCGCTACACCATTTGCCGGGCACGGTCCCGGCTTGTCAGTGAGATCAGTGTCGCGATCGATTTCGGTCCGCTCACGTCGCGAGAGCGAGGCTTGCCATCATCAGGCCGATCGCCGCGATCCAGCCTCCGAGGGCGCGAACGGCGATGGCCCGCCAAGATGCCGAATTGTCCGACGTCGTTTGCCTGAAGACGGCGGTCAGCGCCATCGTCAGCGTGATCACCGTGTAGCCCGCACAGGCAAGGCCGGCCGCAAACAGCAGCCGGTCGGTTTCGGGTCCGAGCTCGGCCCCGTTCGCAGCGCCCCGTATCACGGCGACCGCGAATGCAATCGCGCACAACACGAAGGTGGGAACTTGCGCGGCTGCTGCGAGCAGCATGCCGATCGCGAGCATCATGGTCGCGTCGGCCAGCTGCGTCGCGGCCGCGCCGAACAGGGACGCGAACGGCAGTCCGGCCAGCAGGCCGAGCGGAAACACCAGGATGAGCCAGCGTCCCCTGGCGGCGCCAAGCGTGCCTGCCAGCAGGCCGGTCGCGGTCCAGAGCAGGACATCCTGAAGATCGGTGAGCGGGTGCGAGGCTCCCATGTAGAAATCACCGAGGCGGGCCGCGACGATATGGGCCTCGGCTGCGTTCGCCCCGGTCAGCAGCAACGCTGCAGCGGTCAAGGCCCGTGCAAGGTGCGATCTCATGCGACGGCTCCGAGACCCTGCGCGAGGAAGTAGCAGCCGATCCCGGCGATGCCGGCGCCAAGTCCCTGAATGATGCGCTCGCCGGCGGGCCAGCGCGTCAACGTGCCGATCATGATGCCGCAGAGATGCAGGAGGCCGGTGGCGGTGACGAAGCCGACGCCGTAGGCCAGCGCATTCGCCGCGCGGGGAAGCTCTGCGCCGTGCGCATGTCCATGGAAGATCGCGAAGATCGCGACGATCGCGGCGGCCGCGGCAAAGGGCAGGCGCAGCCGGGCCGCAACAGCCACGCCGAGGATCACGGCGGAAATGGCTATCATCAGCTCCGGCATCGGCAGCGGAACATGCAACACGCCCAGCACTCCGCCGACCGCCATGACGAGCGGGAACGTGATCGGCAGGATCCAGATGGCGGGCGCGCCGAGCTGCGCGCCCCAGATCCCGACAGCCACCATCGCGATCAGATGGTCGATGCCGGTGACCGGATGCAGCAGGCCGCTGGCGAGGCCGCCGGCCACGCCAGCCTGCTCGTGCGCGAGAGCCGGTTGCGTCAGCGCGATTGCTGCGATCGCCGTGGTGAGGGCTCGGGAGATGTGTAGATTCATTGTGCTGCGACTCTCGCTCAGATCACGGCGAACACGCGCGCCAGACGGCCGAAGAACCAGAACATCGACACCGACCCGATGAGATAGGCCGGCAGCGCCTCGCCCCAGCGCGGCACGACGGCATCGAGCCGCCGATGCGCCCAGATCAATGCGAGCACGAGCAGCACGAAGGCAAGCTGTCCGATCTCCACGCCGATGTTGAAGAACAGCAGTGCCGCGGGCAGCAGGCGGCGTTCGAGCCCAAGTCCCGCCAGGGCGCTCGCAAAGCCGATGCCGTGAACCAGGCCGAAGGTGAAGGCCACCATCCAGGGATAGCGCGCGGTGAGCCCGATCTCGCCGCGCTGCTGCTTGACGATCTCCACGCCGACGAAGGCGATGCTCAACGCGATGCAGGCGTTGAGCGGGCGTTCCGGCACGCCGATCAGGCCGAATGCCGCCGCGGCCAGCGAAGCGCTGTGCCCGATCGTGAAGGCGGTGATGGTCTTCACCAGAGGCCAGCCGCCGCCGACGATCCAGATCAGGCCGAGCACGAACAGCAGGTGATCGGCGCCGAGCAGAATGTGATCGATACCGTAATTCACATAAGTCTTGGCCAGCTCGATCCAGGTCTCGAGCGTCGGTGCGCCGGTGCCGAGCACGGAGACGACGGGATTGGCCGTCGAGATCGTGTAGCTGCGCGGCTCGCCCTCGATCGGGACGACCTTGATCAGGACCACCGACATGTTGGAGCCGAGATTGGTGATGGTGATCGGGCCAATCAGTCCCTTCTGGCCGCAGTTCATCTCGGGCAGACGCAGGAAGCAATGCGGCGGCACCCGCAGATCGACCCGCGAGGCGCCGATCGACGGCTCTATGCTCCAGCGGCCGACGAAGGCGCCTGGGCGAACCTCGCGGAATTCAAGCACGCCCATCGCCGCTTCATGCGCATGAAGCACCGATGGCCGGATCAGCACGGCCAGAGCGAAGGTCAAGGCCAGCAGCGCAAGCCGCAAATATCGTATCGTCGTCACGGCTCGTTCCGCACTTGATAGGATGCCTTGAGCCGCTTGACCGCTTCCCAGGCGCGCTTGCGGGTTTCCTCCGTGTGCCAGTTCCTGGCCGCCTCATCCCGAACGCTGTCGAGACTGGCAAGATTTCCGGCTTGCCGAGAATCCAGCCGGGCGACGTGCCAGCCATCCTTGGACTGCAACAGCTTCCATTCCCCCTCCGGCATCGCCAGCAATCCGTCACGGAAATTGTCGCCGAAGGATGCCGAGAGACTCTCGACGGGGCGGCCGAGGATGGCGCGCGTGAGCTTCTGCAACTCCTCGGATTCGCGCTGCTGAGTGATGTCGTCGAGCTGACGCTGCGCCGTTTCCTGATCGGTGGGCGGGGTGATGTAGAATGAAACGCGCTCAGGCTCGTCGAAGCGGCCGTGATTTTCCGCGAACCATGCTTGCAACTGCTCGTCGGTGGGACGCGGCACGCGGATCTGATCGAAGATCAGCAATTGCATCTTGTAGGCGATCCGGTCGCGGATCGTCTCGTCACCGCGGTCGACGGCAAGCGCCTTGCCTTCACGATAGAGAATCTCGCTCGCGACCCAGCTGTCGATCATCTTCTGGAGCTGCGCCTCGGAAGGCGCGCGTTCCTTGTCCTCGTCGAAATTGTCGATGAAGGACTGCCGCATTGCCTTGGTGACGGTGATGACTTTTTCGTCCTTGGCCGGAGGATGCAGCACCGCGTCGATGCCGAAGATGATCGCTCCGAGCAAGGTGAAATGCAGCAGAGGCTCGCGCGACAGCCGCGCAAATAGAGAGACAAGCGAGCGCGAAGACTTCGTTGCGCCGTGGGCGACATCGTTCGGATCTGAATCGTCGATACGCGATATCGGAAAGGGCTGCACTTCAACTGGTGTCGCTGGCATTGACATACGGTTGTCACAAACTTTCTTGGCACGCGCGTCGCCGCGTCTTATGCGGCAGTGCTTTTCATCTGTCATCCTCTAACGCTCATGCGGCGAAGAAAAATGCAATGGAAAAACGCAAGAGGCAAGATGCCGCACACGCAGTGCGCAGTTGTCGCGGTCAAACACAAATCCTTCACGAAGCTGTATCGTAACTCTGGCCAGTATCGCCGCGTGCAGGGAGCCGCGCACGCGGATGAGCCAAACGGCTCTCACTCTCCGCACCTCTGGCTAATTTTCTCGATATGTGACACGAGGGGCGATAGATGTTTCCATCCGGCAAGACGATCCTGTTGACTGCAGCATCGGCAACCTTGGCGCTGACGCAGAGCGCTGCAGCCGACGACTGGGGGCGCGGCGAGCGCCGCGGCAATCCCTATGTTGCCGGTGACATGCACAACCACAACACCTGCACCGATGGTTCGGTCGCAGCCGGCTACACGATCGATCGCGCGGTCGGCCGCGGCACCGCGTCCGCCGGCGGAAACAATTTCGATCTCGACTGGTTCACGCTCGGCAACCATGGCGGCTCCGGCAACCGCGACTGCCGCTTCAGCGACACCAGCGCCAATCTTCCGGGACAGACCACGACGACCTGGAGCCAGACGCTCGGTCAGACCATCGACGGCATCACCATCAGCAGCCTGAAGGGCACCCCGAACGGCACCGGCAGCGGCGCGCAGATGTGGCGCTGGCAGTCGATCCGCGAGGTCGAGTATCCGACCATCGTCAATCGCACCAACACCTACGACAAGGTGCTGATCGAAGGTCTCGAGTGGATCGCGCCCGGCCATGAGCACGTCGACGTCGCCGTCATCACCGGACAGCACCCGAAGCACCGGTGGAAGCCCGGCAACGCGGACAAGATGGCGGAATTCGAATACCGCTTCGACCGCGCCGACACCGACGCGATCGGTCCCACCATCGATGCCGGCGGCAACCAGCTCTGGCCCGGCAAGGACAACGTCAACAACACGGGCACCGCGGGTCACCAGAAGGCGCTCACGGGCATCAAGTGGCTGCAACAGAACTATCCGCTGCAATCCTACGTCATCCCGACCCACACCGAGCGCCAGGGACCGTTCAGCGCGACCGCCAATAAGGGCTATAACATCGAGCACTTCCGCGACTTCAACAACGCGGGCCCGACGGTGGCGTTCGGCATCGAATCGCCCGGTCACTTCGCCGAAGGCGGCGCAACCGGCGGCTCCGGCTCGTACACGCCCAACGCGGTCGGCGGCGGCACCTACGGCATGAGCGGCATCTACACCGCGAAGGTCGGCGGCCTCTGGGACGGTCTGCTCGGCGAAGGCCGCAACTTCTTCATCTTCGTGAGCTCCGACTGGCACAGCCGCGGTGCGGGCGGTGCGCGTGATTCCTTCACGACCGCCGACTTCATCCCCGGCGAGTACACCAAGCTGTACGTTCCGAATGCCGGACGGTTCTCGTCGCAGCACGTTGTCGACGGCATGCGTTCGGGTAACTCGTACTCGGTCAATGCCGACCTCATCGGACCGGATCTGGTGTTCCGCGCCAAGGCGCGCGGCGACGACTGGAAGACGATGGGCGAGACGCTGGTCGTGAGGCCGGGGGACAAGGTGACGGTCGAGATGGAGATGACCGTCCCGGCCGAGAACAACGCCCCCTACAGCTTCAACAACCCGCTGCTGTTGCCCGTCGGGATCAAGCAGCCGCTGAACAAGCCGTCGCTCGACCACGTCGACCTCATCACCGGCAAGATCACCGGCGTTGTTGCGCCCGATGCGGCCGGCTATTCGGTTCCGAATGCGGCCGGTACGGCCGGTGCGGCGATCGTGTACAATCCGACGGCGACCATCGCGCAGCAGATCCTGGCGAAGCAGATGCATCGCGAGCATCAGCACCATGGCGCTGTCCGCCTGAAGTTCACGACGACGTTCAGCGCCGGCAACACGCCGTTCTACATCCGCGCGCGCGGAACCAACATTCCGAACGGCACCCCGAACGTCACCGACACCGCCGGAAACCCGCTGCTCGACGCCAACAACGCGCTGGTCAGCTGCACCGATCCGGCTTGCCCCGCGCATCTCGAAACGGTGAACGGCGCCAAGAAGGTGACCCACGACGTTCAGGCCTATTCGAACACCTGGTTCTACGCCAATCCGATCTTCGTGCGGCCGGAGCGTTCGCCGAAGCTGCTGGTCGAGACCAATGCCGAGCTGGCTCGCCGGCTCGGGCAGCGCGCCGATAACGATCATGATCACGACCATGACCATGGTCACGATCACGATCATCACGACCATCACTGACGCGATGATTTGAGGCCATCCGGCGGGACGCATGACAAATGCGTCCCGCCGTACCTATTTTATAACCCGCTAGACTTGCCAGCACGCTCGTGATGTCACTGTTCCGTATCTCGGTCTGCACACTATCCCTTCTCTCTGCCGGCTTCGGTTGCGCGCTGGCCACCCCCGGTGCGGTGCCTGCCTCCGACGAGCCTACCCGGGAAGACTGCAACGCCGCGGTGGCGGAGGCGCGCGCATTGGCGGCCGATCTGCCGCCCGATCATCTGTCCCGCTACTTTGCCGAGCGGCATTTGCACCAGGCCCTGGTCGAGGCCGGCAATGGCGAATTCGACGAATGCGTCGATATGGCCGCGCGTGCCTCCGACGAGGTGCGCGAACGCCGCCATGAGCTGCAGCCGGGCGAGCAGCTGAGAGTGCTCAAGCCGAACGAGTAGCGAGAGCGGAGATCTTGCGCGCTGTCATCGCAGCGTCATCTTTCCCCGCGCATTGTTGGCCGAGCTTCACCAACAGGTAGATGTCGCGACATGGATCAGATCGAGCCGCTTTTCCCGATTCCCCTCATGCGCTCGCCTGGGCTGCTGCCGCCATCGCTGAACGAGGCCGCGGTCGCCGCGATCCGCAGTACCACGATCGAAGGGAATCTGCGCTCGGGCCAACTGTTCCACACCGAGGTTGCCGATCCCCGCGACAATGAGCTGTTTCGCCAGATCGCCGAGCTTGCCGCACCGAAGCTGGTCGATTTCGGCGTCCTGCTGTTCGGCGAGCAGTTGCGCTGGACGGTCAAGGAGATGTGGACCAACATGCTCGAGACCGGCGGAAACCAGACGCTGCATTCGCACGCCAACAGTTTCGTGTCCGGCATCTTCTATCTCACGCCCTCGCACGCGGCGTGCAAGACGGTGTTCGTGCGGCCGCCCGGCGGCTCAGACTTTTCCTTCCGTCACCACACCCGCAGTGCCGCCATCGGGCCGTTCAATGCGGGCAAATATGTTTTGCCGGAAGCCGAGCCCGGCGATCTCGTGCTGTTCCCGAGCTATCTCTATCACGAGGTGCCCAGAAATCCGGGCGGGCAGCGGATCACGATCGCCTTCAACGCGATTCCGGACCATCTGGACTGCTGGGGCTATCGCATCAACTTCGCGCCGTGAGGCCGTCGATCACTCGTTTCTCATGCCGAACTCTCGAAGCAGCAGGTCCCTTGCCTCGCGGCGGGACGGTGCTGCCTCGTTGATCTTGCGCAGCAGGCGTGCGGCGGCCGCGCGGTCCGAGCCGAGCAGGGATTTTGCCATCCCCATCAGCGGTCCATAGGCCGGATCGAACTCCGCGCTCAGGCGAAGCGCGTCGATGAGGCCCGGCGACGCCGCGTCGATCAACGCGGCTCCGCGCGGATCGCCTGGCAGAGACGCACCGGCTTCGAGAAAGCGGTTGCGCGCGGCCCAGTAGGCATTGAGGCGTGTGCCCAGCGCGTCGCGCTCGGCTGCGCTCACGAGCAGTTCATTCGGATCCGGGCGAATCTCCTTCGTGACGGCAAGCAGCAGTGACCAGGGCGCCGCCGTGAGCGCACGGACATTTCGGCGCGCATCGAAAGTCACGAACGGATAGTCGTCCGTGTTGCGCGGACCCTCGCCGGCGAATGTGGAGAGGGCGCGCGGGCCTGCTACATATTGGCCGAGGAGATCGATCGATGTCTCGAACCCGAGGGGGCGAACGGCTGATGCGACCGCGGGATCGCGAAGCCGCGCAGCCAGCGCGTCGGTGTCGAGATGGCCGCCGTCCCGCGTTCCGACCAGCGCAAGCATCGGTGTGCGGACGCTGTAGTGATTGAGCCAGGCCGCGCCGTCGGGATAGACGTCGAGAAAGCCGCGGACGATGGCGCGCAGCGACGGCATATCGAGCTGGTACAGCGGCAGCCATTGGCAGAAGATCCCGCCGGGCGCGAGGCGCCGTTTCACGGCTGCGAAATGCTCCACCGTGTAGAGCGCGCCGCTGCCGTCGAGCGCGGGATGAAACAGGTCGGCGATGATCACGTCGTGCTGGCCGGTATCCGCAGCGACGTAGCGGCGGGCATCCGCCACCGTCACAAGCGGCGCTGATGCCGGTGGCGGATTGACGAACCAGGGCAACAGCTCCACCACTTCGCGGGAAAGTTCGACGGCGCGCACGCTGACGCCGGGCATCTGCGCGCCGCCGACCATGGTGGCGCCGGTGCCGATACCCAGGAACAAGGCGCGGTGCGGGGCCTCGTGAAGCAGCAGCGGCAGCATCGCCTGCCGGTAGTCGGAGCGCGTCGAGCTCGTCCCGCCCATGCGGAAGTGGCCGTTGATCTCGAGGTAGCGCACGCCCGCGGCGTCATCGACGACGCTGGCCGTCGCCATCGGACCTTCACGGACTGCGAGCAGCGCGCCACCCGGCGGCACGCGCGTCAATGATGGCGCAGGATTGAGCCACAAGATGAGCGCGGGGACTGCCGGTACCGCGGACCACAGCAGCGCCGATCGGCCGGGCGGCAGCAGCAGCAGATAGCCGACCGCAACGGCAAGCAGCGCCGTCCATGCGCCAAGGGCCGGAATCAGGAATTGCGCCGCCAGCAGCGGCGCGATGCAGGCACCAAGGCTGTTGATGCCGACCGCCGCTCCGACCGAGCCGCGCTGATCGCTCACCCGTTGCGCCAGCAGGCCGAACAGCGCGCCCATGGCGCTCGCAGGAACCAGGAACAACACCATCGCCACGGCCAGCTCACCAAAGATGTCCGCAGACGATACGGCCTCGACCAGGCGGCCGGCATAGGGGGCCAGCGCCGCGGTCGCGATGCAGGCGAGTGCGGTTGCCGCGAGCAGGCCGCGGAGATTTCCATCCCTGGCATCGCGCCCGGTCCGCTGCCAGAGC
This sequence comes from Bradyrhizobium sp. CB2312, assembly GCF_029714425.1. Classification (NCBI taxonomy): domain Bacteria; kingdom Pseudomonadati; phylum Pseudomonadota; class Alphaproteobacteria; order Hyphomicrobiales; family Nitrobacteraceae; genus Bradyrhizobium; species Bradyrhizobium sp. CB2312. Next base: position 3,012,348 of record NZ_CP121668.1, read on the forward strand.
AGGCTCCCCGCCGCGGTGCCGAGCAGATAGGCGGCGAGCAGCCCGGCGAACGTGTAGACGGTGTCTTCCATCACCTGGGCGGCGATCCGGACCACGAGGACCTCGAAGGCGATTCCCAGCAGTCCCGTGGCGAACAGGGTGATGGTGAGCCGCACGTCGCGAATGCGTTCCGGCCGCCGTTCCTCGGCATCGGCCGTGGCGGCTGGGCCGAGCGCGAGCGCGCCAAGCGCGCAGAACGCGTTGACGGCGGCAAGGCAGAGCAACGTGCCCGAAAATCCCAGCGCCGGGATCAGAAGGAATGTCGCGACGAGCGTGCCGGCAAGAGCTCCGGCCGTATTCGCGCCGTAGACGCCGGCCGTGACGCGGGCTTCGCCACGCGCGTTCCGCATCATCCGTTCCAGCGCGGCCAGCGTCCCGCCCATCGCCATCGTTGCCGGCAGCAGCACGAGAGTCGGCAGCGCCAGGCTGCCGGCCCAGAGCAGGGCAGCCGACGGCTCGGTGCCGAGCAGGGGGGCAAGAGCGCGACCGGCGGCCGGCAGCAACCAGACGCTGATCAGGCCCCACACGGCAATGACGGCTTCGAGCATCGCATAGACGCGCCATGGCGATGCAGCGCGGCGGATCGGCCGATCGAGCGCGAACGCGCCCAGTGCCAGGCCGCCGAAGAACCCGGCAATGACCCCGAGCACCGCCATCATCTCGGTGCCCAGCACGAGGCTCAGCTGGCGCGTCCACACGATCTCGTAGCCGAGGCCCGCAAGACCCGACGCGGTCACGATCGGCACGAGAGCCCAGGCGCGGCTTGCAGCCTGGCGCGTGCGCGCCGGCGCGGCCTCATCCTGCGCCGCGCCTGCGAACCGGCCAGCCGAAGCGATCGCGATGCTGTCCGGCTCAGATTGCATTCCTTCACTCCTGTTCGAACGCGACCGACTGCGCGGGGCAAGCTGAACGCTTTGCATCGGCCGAGTGGTGTTCTCGGCCGATCAGAGCATTCGCTCTATGTCAGATTTTTTCAGGATTTGTGACGACCGGTCAGGACCCGTTGTCGCTGCGATCAGAATCTTGCCGCCACCGTCAGCCGCACCGCAAGCGGCTCGGCCGGATGGACGTGACGGTCAGCGACGCCGTCGATGGGCTCTCCCGGCAAGCGCGACAGATAGTAATATTCGATCTGGTTGGTCTGGGCGTTGAAGAGGTTGAGCACGTCGAGCTGCACCCGCACGCCATTGTCGAATCTGTAGCCGGCGCGCGCATTGAAGATCAGCGAGGACCGCGAACGGACGCTGTCGTCCTCGATGAGCGGGCGCGGACCGAAATAGCGCGCCTTCAGGCTGCCGAACCAGCCGGTGTCGCCGCCCAGCGTGATCGCGCTGCTGGCCACCCACGCCGGTGCGCCGGGGATGCGGGACCCGGCGGGGTCGAAATCGGTGAAGCGCGCGTGAGTCTGCGCGACGTCGAGGTCGACCGTCATCCACGGCAGAGGCTTGTACTCGTTCGTCCACTCGACGCCGACGCGGCGGCTGGGCCGGCTCGGCTCGGTAGTGCCGGCGTCGCCGACGAAGAGCAGCTCTGAGTCGAAGTCGAGCACGAAAACTGCGAGCGTGCTGGTGAGACCCTCGATCACCTTGGTGCGGATGCCGAGCTCGGCGCCGCGCGAGCGCACCAGCAGCGGCACGCGGTCGAGCGGGGTCACCTTGTCGTTGGGATCGACGGTGATCGTCGCGCCGCGGATGTCGTTGCTGTGCAGGCCGTAGCCGGCATTGCCGTAGAACTCGGTCTTGTACCAGGGGCCGAGCACGATGCCGGCCTTCGGGCTCGCCATCGAGGCCTGCGCGTTGCCCGAATTCTCCGGCGTGTCGCTGTTCACATGTCCGGCAAAAAAGTCCTCGCGGATGCCGACCGTGGTGCGCAGCCAGTCCTTCCAGCGCGTGGTGGTGTCGGTCCAGAGGCCGACATTGCCCTCCTGCACGTGGTCGTCGCGCACGGTCGAGAGCCATGAGCGCTGCTCGGTCTTGAACAGCCCGACATGGATGTCGTCGTAGCGCGTCTGTACGCCGACACGGGTCTGCGATTCGAGCCCGCCTAAGCGCCAGTCGAACGTGTGCCGCGCGTCAAAGCCGCCGAGCGTGCGACCATCGAGCTGGCTGAACTGGTCGCCATTGACGGGATTGTCGAGGAAATAGGTGAAATTGTTGAACAGCCGCAGATCGGAGCGCACGACATAAGCGCTGACATTGGTTTGCCCATAGTCGCTCGACTGTGCCCAGTTACTCGACAGGCTGAAGCGGCTGGAGGTGCCGCCATCGGTCGGATCGAGCGTGCCGAGACGGGTGATCAGGCCCTGGTCGATCGCGCGTTGCGGGACCTGATCGGTCGAATTCCAGCCGTTGGAATAGGCCATCGCCGTCAGCGTCAGGCCATCGGTCGCGGTGCCCTGGCTGTAGCGCATGACGCCGTTCAGCTTGCGGACATCGTCGGGCACGTCCCATGGCCCGTCATATTTGTTGGCTTCAAATGCCGTCAGCAGCGTGCCGTCGCCAACGCTGGTCGATCCCGCCGCCAAGGCGCGGCGATAGCCGAAGCTGCCGAAGGTCAGCTCCGCGAAATTGTGCGGCAGCTTGTTGACATAGTCGATCGCCACGGCGCCGGCGGATGCGAAGTCGCCCTGGTCGGCGAAATACGGTCCTTTGCGGACGTTGACCGACCGGATCAGCTCCGGGATCAGGAAGTTGATATCGGCATAGCCTTGCCCATGCCCGTGGGTCGGCATGTTGACGGGCATGCCGTCGACACTGATCGCAAGATCGGTGCCGTGATCGAGATTGAAGCCGCGCAGAAAATACTGGTTGGCTTTGCCCTCGCCGGAATGCTGCGTGACGATCAGGCCCGGCACCACTTCCAGCGCCTCGCCGGGCCGCGAGAACGGGATAGCGTTCACCTGTGCGCCGCTGATGCGCACTGCGCTGGCGGCAGTGGGTTGCAGGGCGGTCGAGCCGGCCGGCGCAGCGCCGGGCGCACCGCCGCCCTCGGTCTGGCCGTCCGTGCGAACGGCAGCCTGGCTGCGCACACCGGCATTTTTCGGCGGCTTTCTGTGGGTGTGCCGTTTGGGATGCTGATGATCCGCCCCCGCAATGGTGACTGGCGGAAGCTCGGCGGGCGCGGCCGAGCTGATCTCGTGGGCTGGGGCCGGGAACGTGCACAGCGCGGACGATGCGGCAGCGGAAAACACCCGCAACAAGACGCTACGCACCACGATATCTCCGCACCACGACCATTGCAGTCCAACACACCGATACTATGGCAGGTGAGTATGACGATCCAGCAACAATATCATACTAACCCGCGGCGGCGATTGCGAGTAGCGAATTGTTACATTTACAACCGCAAAGGCGCATCGCCGGCGGCTTGGACGCCCAAATTCATCTGCGCGACGTTGCAGTCCGGATAAGCCGTTGAAACATCGGCAAGGTAATCGCCGCTTCGCACGGCTGTCACATCGGTAACCGATAAGCCTTGCTTCCCTCGGCGCTGCTTGTCCTGCATATGCAGGCCGCCAGCTTTCCGTGACTTGAGAATCTTGCACTGCTGGCAATTGGCTGATGACGAGGGACATGCGAGCACATCGGGCGATACGGCGGATCTCGGCATGGCTCGCGCCCATGCTGGCGGCTTCGCTCGCCGTTTCCGCGCCGACCTTTGCGCTGCCGTCTGATTTTTCGGATGCCGACGCGCCGGCCTACGTCGTGCCGGCGCCTGACCGCCCACTTCCGGAAGTTCCCGCAACATCGGCATCGGCCGTCAGCCCTGCGGCGCGAACCGCCTCGCCCGTCAAGCGAGAGGCCATGAAGGGCAATCCGCTCTGGGCGGTCCCGCTCGCAACGCTGTCGGAGACGGGCGAGCGACCGATCTTTTCGGCCTCGCGGCGCCCGCCACCGCCCGTGGCTTCAGTCGCCGCGTCGAGCGCGCCGCCACCGCCGCCGGGCCCGCCGCAGGCCGAGTTGCATCTGGTGCTGGTCGGAACCGTCATCGGCGGCGATCAGAGTGTCGGGATTTTTGTCGACGAGGACAGCAAGACGACACTGCGCCTCAAGCTGGACGGCGACTATCAGGGCTGGAAACTTCTTTCGGTGCATCGGCGGGAGGTCATCATGGCGCGCGGCGAGCTGACCGAGACCTTGGAGCTCACGAGGACGGGCCAGGGCGCGTCCGCAAACGTGTCGGCGGTTGCGGAAAGCACCGCAAAGCGCGGAAGCTCGCACACGGCTCAGTACGACTAGGTGAGCAGCAGGCCTGCTCCGAGCCGGCGTCTGGCGAACTCGCGCGCCGCTATTGCCGGGCCGCGATCGCAGTCATCTCGAGCTTGACGCCCGGACCGAGGTCGGCGACGCCGATTGCGGCGCGCGCCGGCAGATGCGCTTCGGCGAAGCACGCCTTCCAGGCCGCGTTGAACTCGGCCTTCTCCTTGAGGTCGGCCATGTAGATGGTCACCTGCAGGACCTTGCATATGTCGGATCCGAGAGTCTTCAGCAGCTGCGCCAGCTGCCTGAGAACGTCGCTGGCCTGGCCCGACATATCGAGGCTCGTATCCTCGGGGACGATTCCGCCGATATAGAGCACACCATTGTGCTCGACCACTTCGTGGAGAAGTCCTTCGTAGGGCAAGACGCGCTGGATCATGATGAGACCGGTGTTGCTGTGGGGACGGGCGGCATATCACACATTCCAATGTCAGTATCGTCGGCAGAAATTTTCGTGTTGTCAGGCGGTCCGATCAGAATGCTCCCGAGGGCTGTGGAACAAGATATTGGAAATAAAGGAACAATCGGGCCGCTGAACTGCCGCGATGGTTCCCTCGAAGGTTTACTTACCTGCACTTGCGCACGAGGGCCCGGCATTTCCGCTGGCCTGATCGCGACGACATGCGGGAGCGGATCGGTATACTGCCACCGGAATTGACTCGGAAACGACCCGGACCGCGGGCGGGAACAAGGATCAGGCGATGGACGATACGATTGGCTTCCCCGACCCCGGTCTCGACCTGTCGGACGGCTTCAAGCCGCACACCTCGCATTGGGGCGTGTTTTCCGCGCGTCAGGGCGAGGCCGGGCTCGAGGTCAGGGCCTATGCGGGCGATCCTGATCCGAACGGCATCATCGACAATTTCCCCGGCGCGCTGCGTCACCAGGCGCGCATCGCCCAGCCGGCGATCCGCCGCGGCTGGCTCGAGCGTGGTCCGGGTCCGGACGATCGCCGCGGTCGCGACGAATTCGTCTCCGTCAGCTGGGAGAAGGCGCTCGATCTGCTTGGCGACGAGCTCGGCCGCATCCGTGATACGCGCGGTCCCGACGCCGTGTTCGGCGGCTCCTATGGTTGGTCGAGCGCGGGCCGCTTTCATCACGCTCAGAGCCAGGTACACCGTTTCCTCAACATCGCGATGGGCGGTTATGTGCGCTCGGTGAACACCTATTCGTCGGGCGCGTCCTCGGTGCTGCTGCCGCAGATCCTGGCGGGCTACGAGGACATTACCAAGCGCAATGTCACCTGGGAGCAGATCGCGGCCGAGACCGACATCGTGCTCGCCTTCGGCGGCATGGCGCTGAAGAACTCCATGGTGGCCGGCGGCTCGATCAGCAAGCATGTCGAGCGCGGTGCGATGCAAGCTGCGCGCCGCCGCGGCTGCGAGTTCGTCCTGATCAGCCCGCTGCGCGACGACCTGCCCGTCGAGGCCGGCGCCGAATGGATGAGCTGCGTGCCCGGTACCGACACCGCGTTGATGCTGGGCATCGTCCACACGCTGGTGAGCGAAGGCCTGCACGACCAAGCTTTCCTCGATCGCTACACCGAAGGATGGCCCGTCTTCCTGCGCTATCTCCTCGGCGAGAGCGATGGGCAGGCGAAGCACGCTGACTGGGCCGCATCGATCTCAGGCGTCGACGCCGACACCATCCGCTCGCTTGCGCGCCGTGCCGCCGCCGGCAAGCGCGCGCTGATCACCGTCTCGCATTCGCTCCAGCGCGCCGAGCATGGTGAGCAGCCGGTGTGGATGGGCATGGTGCTGGCGGCAGCCCTCGGCCAGATCGGTCTTCCCGGCCGCGGCTATGCCTATTCGTTAGGTGCGATCGGCTATTACGGCCGCCGCGTCAACGACGTGCCGGGGCCGACGCTCGGGCAGGGCCGCAATGGCGTGCGCGATTACATCCCCGTCGCGCGCATCGCCGACATGCTGCTCAATCCCGGCGCGACCTATCGCTACAATGGCGAGACGCGCACCTATCCGGACATCCGCCTCGTCTACTGGGCCGGCGGCAATCCCTTCCATCACCACCAGGATATCAACCGCCTGCGCAAGGCGTTTGCGCAGCTCGATACGTTCGTCGTGCACGAGCTCGCCTGGACCGCGACCGCGCGCCATGCCGACATCGTGCTGCCGAGCACGATGACACTCGAGCGCGAGGACATCGGCTATTCCACAAACGATCCACTGATGGTCGCGATGCACCGCATCGCCGAGCCGTTCGGCCTTGCGCGCGACGACTATGAAATCTTTGCCGATCTCGCCGAGCGTCTCGGCGCACGCGAACCCTTCACCGAGGGACGCACATCGCGGCAATGGCTGGAGCATCTTTACGAGCCGACCCGCGCCTCGCTCGCCAAGCGCGGTCTTGAGGCGCCGAGCTTCGAAACATTCTGGCAGCGCGGCAGCCTGGTCGTGCCGCAGCAGCCCGACGATGGCGGCCGGCTGCGCCGCTTCCGCGAGGATCCCGTCAATCATGCGCTGCCGACGCCGAGCGGCCGCATCGAGATCTTTTCGCAAAAGATCGCGGGCCATGGTGATGCAGATTGTCCCGGCCATCCGGTCTGGCTCGACAAGACCGATATGCCGAAGCCTGGCGCACCCTGCTTCCTCGTCGCCAACCAACCGGTGACGCGTCTGCACAGCCAGCTCGATTTCGGCGGCCATTCGCTAGGCGCAAAGCATCGCGGCCGCGAGGTCGCGCGCATGAATCCGGTTGATGCAAATGCCCGCGGCATCAAGGACGGCGACATTATCCGCCTGTCCAACGAACGCGGCGCGTGCCTTGCCGCTGTCCACGTCACCGACGGCATCGCGGCCGGTGTCGTGCAGCTTCCGACCGGCGCCTGGTACGATCCGATGGACCCCGAGGACGAGGCGCCGCTCTGCGTGCACGGCAATCCGAATGTGCTCACGCGCGACATCGGGACGTCGTCGTTTGCGCAAGGCTGCACGGGACAGCTGACGACGGTCGAGGTGGAGAAGTTCACCGGCAATCTGCCGCCGATCCGGGCGTTCGATCCGGTTTAGCGGACGACTGCCATGGTTGGGTCGAGAGGCACGACATTGGGCGCGCCGGGCGCGCGCTTGTTGACGGACTCCGATGCGAACTTCCCCGCCGCCATTGCCGGCGGCAGCACCGGATTGGTGCTGTGCCAGGTCGGCGGCCAGTGCTCTGGCCTGTGGCCCCAGGCATTGAGTTGTCCGAGCGCGTCGAACAGGCCGAGATATTGGTGATAGGCGACGTTCGGCAGCTCCTCGCCGATCGGACATCCCAACGTCACAACGGTTAGGCCATCGAGCCGCTCTTTCGGGACTGAACGGATCGCGTTGCTGATCTGGAGCGCGCCCTTGCTGTGCCCGACCAGCAGGCGGAATGGCGGCTCGCGGCGCATCAGCAGCGCATGCAGCACGTCCGACGAACCGGACCCTGTCCGGAACACGGGTGCTCCGCGCAGCGTTGGCTCGTTGGGCGCCGATGCCGCGAGGTCGCGCCCGATGCGCGCGACTTGCGGCGCGGCGGCAGCGAGACTCTTCTGGATCATCGACTTGCTGCCGAGGTAATCGTGCAGGCCGAAGGCGAACCAGCCGCCCAGCGACTGCAGAACGACGTCGGCGGCACCATAGCCGGGGACGAGCGCCAGCACGGGCTTCTGCAGCGCGACGGAGATGTCCCAGGCCAGAGCGGCACTGCCCAGCGCCGAGCTGCCGACGCCGGTGATCGTGACGATGTCGACGTCCTTCGTCTCCTGGCCCGCGGAGTCGAGGAAAGTCGCGACGTTATTGTACTTGTGAACATACGGCGCAGTCGTTGCATCGATGATCAGCATCGATCCTTCGGGATCGGCCAGCGCATCGAAGTCCACGATCCGGGAGGGCTTCTTGTCCCCTGCGGCCATCTGTGCGTCCTTTTCGGTCAATCCCGCGCGCAAGGTCGGAACGTCGTAGAAGATGAAGTCCAGTGCGGTGTTGAACAACCGGCACGAACGTACCGCCGGCTCGACGAGCCATTTTGGAATCTCGAAAAAGGCAGGGGATAGTCCGGTGGACGAATGATCTGATGTCTCCATGACGGGCTCCAATTGCTTTTGAACAATCGATATTCCGCCTGATCTGGTCCGTCAGGCCGCGCCCGGCGATGTGATTGTAATATGGAGAGGTGGCAATTTACAATTGTCGTGTCGATGCCGCGCTGATCACATTTGTCGCATCGATCGTCGCTCTGGCTGACGTGAAGGCCGCAAGCTTTTTCAACTATCACCGTCACCCCTGAGGTGCCGAAGCGAAGCGGAGGCCTCGAAGGACGAACGGCCCGGCTGTGTCGGGGCCGGTGATCCTTCGAGGCTCCCGATGGGGCGTTCAACGTCCCATCGCTCGCACCTCAGGATGCGGAGCTGATAGCGTCGACGCTGCAACAGGCCGGAAAACGGGGCCGCCCTGTGTGGGCGCAGGGACGGCCCCGAGAGGCTCGCAGATCCGGGAGGAAGAGGGGCGAGCCGGCGCAGGTCGACGAGCTACGCGGCGGCGCTCGTGATCCAATCCCCGTCCGCCGAAGGACGGCGCCGCGGCAGTGCTTCGATCTCGAAGCGCTGGTTCTTGCTCGCAAGGCGCCAGCGTGCCGGAGACTGGCCGCTGATGCGCTTGAACACGGTCGAGAAATGCGCCTGCGTGCTGAAGCCGACGGCGAGTGCGATCTCGGCCAAGGGCCGCCCGGTCGTCGCGAGCAGCGTCTTCGCATGCTCGATCCGGTGGTTGAGCAGATATTCGCGAGGACGGTAGCCGGTCGCGGCGCGGAATTGTGCCGCAAAGTGCATCCTGGACAGGCCGGCGACATTGGCGAGCTCGGACAGGCTGATGCAGCGGTCGAAATAATCGGCGATGTATTGCTCGACCCGCCGCAACCGCCATTTCGGTAAGGCATTCACCCGCGCGCGCGGCGATTCCAGCCGGGTCAGATGCATCGCGAGGGTCTGGCCGATGCAGAACGTGAATTGGTGGTCGGCGGCATCGCCACGTTCGATCAGCGCCTTGGCAAGCTCGGCCGCCAGCGGGTCGCGCAGCAGTACCAGATCGTTCAGTCCCTCGGCCGCGGCGAGTTGCGTCGGAAAATGGTCCGCGGAGATGTGGAAGTGCAGGAAGGCGCACGGCGACTGGAATTGCCCGGCGAGCGGTTTTGACGGCGCGGTGACATACAGCGTGCCCTCGGGCATGGCGCCGTCGAAGATGACCTGACGGTCCCGCGTCAATCTCGCCCGCGTGGACTTGAGGGCGATGCCGACGAAATAGCAATCCTCGGGCGTCGTCGTCTGATGCGAGGAGGCGCTTCGCGCGTCTTCCCATCGCGAGATCGTGATGTCCGCGATGTCGGCCTGCGGACTGCGGACGACCTGACGCCATTGGCTTTCCCGGGCGATCGCCTCCGTGGCTCGGGAAATCCGGTGATCCCGTGGGCGGATCGGAAATTCGATCCCGCCATGCGACGCGTGCAAATTGGTCGACATCGTTCGTCCTCTCCTGGCTCTGCCGCTCTTGCAACGATGGGTAAGCGCGCAAACCCAATTCTTTTCATGTTGAGAGGATAGGCGCGACTTGGCCAGGACGCTCGTTAGGTGTGATTAGGATGTGTTAGTTTTTGTGGTGCACGCCGGATGCGACAGCCCGCCGCAGGAGCGCTGAGTGCGCTCAATTTTTCGGATATTTACGCAGATCGGCCTCGGCGTGGGACAGCGTAGCGACAGTCGCGCGGCGATCGATGCGGCTCGTCGCTGTGGACCTCGCCGCGTTGATCGCTAGATTGCGGCCGCGACGTCCGGGATCGCGTCGGTAAAGGCCTTCGGCGCGCCTCCAGGCCGTTCGCTGCGCTCCTCGTCGCCCATGTCGCCGCCGCTACTCGAACACGGCGTCGAAAATCTCAACGTCCATCAGCACGGGCTTCGCGACCACTGATCCATCAGGCCGCCGCGTCTGTGCGCGGCGAAGCGTCGGCACGACGATGCCGCCAAAACTGTCATGTGCCCAGGAGTAATGCGCGACCTTCGTTCCGAAGAGGTCGTGATCGGTCCGCCGCTGCAGCGCGTTCTCGTCGAAATAGAAGATCTGCTCGGGCGCGAGCGTGATCAGGTGCGGGGGGAATTGCGCCCGCAGACGCCGCCACGTCTCGGTGTTCTCGCGCCATGGCGCCAGCTCTTCGGTGACGACATCGGGATGGGCGAGCAGGAACGGATTGGTCAGATAGTTCCAGATCGCGACGCCGCAGAAGAAGACGAGGTGCAACTCGTCGGCCAGCGTAGGGGACCCGACCTCGGGAAACGCAAGGCTCGGATTGCGCCAGGTCCGCAACACGTCGCCATCCAGGCTTTCGATCGTGATCGCATCGGGCTGAAAGGTGCCGGAATGTTCACCCCCGGTGATGCCGGTGAAGCGGACCGATTGTGTGCGGGTCGAGCCCTCCGCGGTCACGTCCTTGAATTCCCTGGCATGCCCGGCGCTGGCGAACAGCGTTCCGCCGACGGAAAGGTGGAGCGTGAACCGGTCCAGGCTGTTCCAGTGGGCCATGCCGCCGCAGGCATCGATTGCATCGTCAAGAAGCGCCATATCCCGTCATATCCGCCGTGAAGCGCCACCACCATGGCGGGGCGCATGCGGCTTGGCATGTTAGAAGTTGTTAGGAGTTGCGAGCGCGCGGGACGGCGGTATCTCGTTGAAGACGCTCTCAATTCAGGGTGTTCAGCAACCCCCTTGCGGCGGCCAGATCGCGGCTATGAAGGCCCTCTTGATATTGCGCGACGAGCGGGGCGAGCAGCGTGCGTGCTTCGCCTGCTTTTCCGGCCCGCTGCCAGATGCGGCCGAGGCTGATCGCGCCGCGCAGCTCCCAGCCGAGCGCGCATTGCCGCCGCGCCAAATCGAGCGATCTGCGCAGATAGGTCTCGGCCTCTGCCGCATTGCCCGATCGCGCCAGGATCTCGCCCTTGACCCTGAGCATCTCCGGCATGTCGAAGGATTCGCCGTGATCGGGGATCTGACCGATGGCCTCATTGATGGTCTGCAAGGCGAGATCAGGCTGGTCTTGCGCGGCGAGACCCTCGGCGAGCGCGGTCGCGAACACCGTCGTCATGATCCGGTGCCGTGTCGCGTACAGCGTCGCCTGGCTGCGGCGGAGGTGCTCGATTCCCGCAGCGACGTCGCCGCGGCGCAGCAGCAGCTCGCCCTTCTGGCCGATGCCGACCGCGTGATAGGGACCGAGGAAGTGCCGTGCCGAATGGTCGATCAGCCGCTCGATCAGGATCTCGGCATTGGCGAAGTCGCCAACCCAGAGAAACACGTAGATCGTCCAGATCAGGGAGATGCCGAGCGTCAGCGGCTGTTCGAGCAGCTCGGCCTCGCGCACCGTGTATCCGGCCGCCTCGATCGCGCGATCGGGCCGGCCGGTGAGCCACAGCCCGCGCGCCAGCGCCACCAGCGCGACGATGCGATCGTCATAACCGAGATGGCCGATGTTCAGCCGCTGCGAGCCGGGATTGTGCAGCATCGCGCTTTGGCAGAACTGTACGGCCTTGTCCTGGTTGCCAATCAGATGATGCGCGACGCCCAGCATCCATTCGACGTTCAGCGTCGCGGCGGGATCGTTCAGCTTGCGCGCGACGCTCTCGCTCTGTTCGCCGGTCCCGAGCGCGCCGTGAAAATCTCCGAGCCTGGTGAGATAAATGTGCAGGCCGCGCAGCAGCCAGAGCTGCCAGTGCAGATCCTCGAGTTCCCGCGCCAGTTCGAGACTGCGCGTGAACGCGGCCCGGACCGCGTCGGTATTGCCCTGCGTGAACATCACGGAGACGCCCAGCGCGGCCTGCAGCGTCATCTCCTGGCGGCTGTCCGCCGGAGCCGCGTCGAGCGCCCGCCGGGTCCAGCGATAGCACTCCGTCAGCAATGTCAGCTCGAGGAAGAACTGGGCTGCGGAGGCCGCCAGGCCCACGCTGATCGTCCGGTCGCCGGCATCCGAAAAGCTCCAGATCAGCGCCGCCCGGACATTGGGCAAATGGTCGGCATAGGGAAGGAAGCCGCCAGCGCTCTGCATGCCCGTGGATTTGAGCGCGATGTCGCGCAGGAAGTCGCGGAAATATTCGGCGTGGGCGCGCGCGACTTGGCTCGCTTCGCCGTTCTCGACGAGCTTGTCGCCGACGAAGGTGCGGGTGGTGTCGAGCAGGCGATAGCGCAGCCGCCGCTCCGCGGGCGAGGTCGCGATCAGGGATTTGGAGAGCAGGTTCGAGATCGCCTCTGCGGCTTCAGACTCGCTGATGCCCTGGCTGCACGCCACGGCTAGCGCGGCCTCCAGCGTGAAGGGGCCGACGAACACCGACAATCCACGCAACGCCGCGCTTTCGGTCGCGGGCAGCAGATCGTAGCTCCACGCCAGCGCAGCGCTCAAGGTCTGGTGCCGCGGAATCGCGGTGCGGCGTCCGCGCCACAAGAGCGAGAAGCGGTTGTCGAGCAGTGAGGCGGTTCCGGCGATGCCGTAGGCGTTGACTCGTCCGGCCGCGAGCTCGATCGCGAGCGCAATGCCGTCCAGCCGCCGGCAGATATCGGCGACGAGCGGGGCGTCCTCCTCGCTGAGCTCGAAGTCGCCCAGGCTCTCGGCGATGCGTTCCACGAAGAGCTGGCTTGCGGGATAGGCGAGGATGTCGGCGATGCCGAGCCCGGCACGCTCCGGCGGGCAATCCAGCGGAAACAGCCGGTGGACGCGTTCGCCTTCGGCGCGAAACGACTCGCGGCTGGTGGCAAGAACATGCAGCTCGTCCGCCTCGCGGACCATACGCTCGGCCAGGGGAGCGAGTTCATCGATGATGTGCTCGCAGCTGTCGAACACCAGCAGCATGCGCCGGCTGCGCAGGAACGTCAGCAGGCCCGGCATCGGGTCGTCGGAGTTGACGGTCAGGCCCAGGGTCGCCGCGATCGTCCCGGGAATGAGCCGGGCATCGGTCAGCGCGCCGAAATCGACGAAGCTCACCTGGCCGTCGAAGGCCGCAAGCTCGCCGTGGGCGACGGCGAGCGCGACCGAGGTCTTGCCGATGCCGCCGGGGCCGACGATGGTGACGAAGCGATGCTGGGCCAGCTCGGCGGAAATCCGCTCGACCGCATCGTCCCGCCCGATCATCTTCGCAAGCGGCGCAGGAAGCGCATGAGGGGCCGAGACAGCCGGGCTCGCTCGCCGCTCCGCAGGTTCGGCCCGCAGCAGCGGAGCCGCGAAGCAATAGCCGCGTCCGGGGACGTTGACGACGTAACGCGAGCCTTCGCCCGCATCGCCCAAGGCCTTGCGCAGCGTCGTGATGTGAAAGCGCAGACTGCCTTCGTCGACATTCACGTCGGCCCAGACGCGCCTGATCAACTCCCGCTTGTCCACAACCTCGCCGGCGCGCTGGGCGAGAAAAATCAGGATGTCGAGCGCACGGCCGCCGAGGTGAAGCGGGGCGCCGTCCTTCTCCAGCAGGCGCGACTTGGCGAACAGGCGGAACGGCCCGAAGGCAATAGCCGAATCCTGGTCGCTAATGTTCGGCACGGGCCAATGATTCCAGTGAGAGGGAGCGTTGTCCGCACTTTGGTCTAGCAGAACGAGATCGTCAGTAAACTAACCGAAAGTGGCGAAATCGCGCGGCAATCTGTCTGCCGATCTGTGACAAATTTTGCTTAAACGCGAGCAGCTTACCACGCGACCGGGGCAATTCGTCAGCGTGCTTGGCCGTGCAGAGGACAGCTTCGCTGCCACACTCTGTTTGCCGCCGATCATAACAGAATCTTGCAACGTCTAACGAGCAATGCGCGCAAAGTGCATCCAGTATAGCGTTCGAGTTCAGCACTACGTCAAACGGGGAGGCTATGATGTCCGGTATTGGCGCTCGGCCGAACGAGCACGTCGTTCGATCTGAATTTGTGGCCAGTCCCGACGATCCGTCGCGTGATTGGGAACTCGTGCTGCGAGAATCCCACCATCGGATGAAGAACACGCTGACTCTGCTGGGTGCGTCAGTCCGCCGCGATTTCACGCGGGCGGGACCGAAAGACGTCTCGGTTGCGGTCGACCGGTTCGAGCGGCGCATCGTCGCCTTCGGCAGGCTCTACCAGCTCTTGTCCGACAATGATGATCCCTTGCCGGTCTCGATCGAAGGCTTCTTCGAGAATTTGTGCGGAGCGCTCTCCGAGGCGGTGCTGGCGCCGGCGGGCATCCGCTGCGAGGCTGCGATCGCGAGCGGCACGCTGCCGGCCTCGCAATGTCATCGGCTCGCGCTGATGCTGACCGAGCTGGTGACGAATGCGGCAAAGCACGCCTTCCCGAACAAGAAGGGAGCACTGATCCGCATCGACATGGCAAGGCGCGACGGCGCCTGGTTCTGCACCGTCGCTGACAACGGCATCGGGGCGACCGGCCCGCTTCAGGGTACGGGCAGCCGCATCCTCGAAGGGCTCGCACGCAGCATCCAGGCGCGGCTGCACGGCGAGGCCGGGCAGGGCGGCACGCGGGTGACCATCGTGATGCCCGCGGCCTGAAACCGTCTCTGCTCGCAGTCGCTCCACCTCACATCCGGGAGTTCAACATGGCTACAGTCGAAATCAACCGCGACGCCGCGGCGAAGCCCTCGGCATCGCGCGGCCTCGATCTGAAGCTCGAGGTCGTCGTCATCCCCGTGTCCGATGTCGACCGCGCCAAGGCGTTCTATACGCGCCTCGGCTGGCGATTGGACGCGGACTTTACATCGGGCAACGAGTGGCGGGTGATCCAGTTCACGCCGCCAGGTTCGGCCTGTTCGGTGATCTTCGGCCGGAACGTCACGCCAGCGGCGCCCGGTTCAGTGCGCGGCCTGTACCTGATCGTCTCCGATCTGGAGGCGGCCCGACAGGATCTGCTCGACCGCGGCATCGCGGTCAGCGCGCCATTCCACGGCGGGGGCGACGTTCATGCCGGGCCGGACGAGCCGTATCTGTTCGGCAGCGTTCGGGTCAGTGGCGCTGACCCGAAGCATGGCAGCTACAGCTCGTTCGCGTCATTCAGCGATCCCGACGGCAATGGCTGGTTGTTCCAGGAAGTCACGACGCGGCTGCCTGGACGCATCGAAGGAGGCAGTACGACATTCGCCTCGACGGCCGAACTCGCCGCGACCTTGCGCCGTGCCGCGACGGCGCATGGTGAGCACGAGAAGCGGACCGGCGGGCATGACGAGAACTGGGCGGATTGGTACGCCGACTACATCGTCCGCGAGCAGGCCGGCCAGCCGCTGCCGTCCTAACGAGAACGCAGTTCGTCGCGCGTCGCTTTGCATTCGCGCCCCTGCTCGCGCCGTTCTGCATCGGAACCGTGGCGGCGCTCGACCGGTTGGAACGGCCGCAGGCGGTCACGCCGATGTCGCCTTCCACCGGTACGGAGCGCCGGTGCTTGAAACAAACAAGGAGAACCGAGATGATCCGCAAGGCAAAAGCAGTTTGGAAGGGCACCGGTCGCGACGGTACCGGCCATCTCTCGAGCGAATCCGGCGTGCTCACCGATACGCCCTATTCGTTCAAGACCCGCTTCGAGAACGAGAAGGGCACCAATCCCGAGGAATTGATCGCGGCGGCCCATGCCGGCTGCTTCACCATGGCGCTGGCCTTCGGCCTCCAGATGGCCGGCTTCACGCCGGACGAGCTCTCGACGGAAGCCGCCGTCACGCTCGAGCCGGAAGGCAAGGGTTTCAAGATCAGCAAATCTGCGCTCACCTTGCGTGCCAAGGTGCCGAATCTGGATGAGGCGGGCTTTGCCAAGATCGCTGGCGAGGCCGAGAAGAACTGTCCGGTATCGAAAGTGCTCAACGCCGCCATCACGCTCGACGCCAAGCTCGGCTAGAGACGAGCTCAATGTCCATCCGGCTCTGAGGAACCGGGTGGACATAGGTGAAATGCCCGCCTTTCGGACGGGTAGCCGAATGCATATGATAACACGGACGCAGGGCGATCAATCGGGAGCGGACAGATGACGACGGAGCGCGCAGTTTTGGCCGGGGGCTGTTTCTGGGGCATGCAGGATCTGATCCGCAAGCAGCCGGGCGTGATCTCGACCCGCGTTGGCTACACCGGTGGGCACGTCAGGAACGCCACCTATCGCAATCACGAAGGCCACGCCGAAGCGATCGAGATCATCTTCGATCCAGCCAAGACCAGCTTCCGGACCATGCTGGAGTTCTTCTTCCAGATCCACGATCCCACCACGCTCAACCGTCAGGGCAACGATCTCGGCACGAGCTACCGCTCGGCGATCTTCTACACCAGCGACGAGCAGAAGCGGGTCGCCGAAGACACCATCGCCGACGTCGAGGCGTCGGGCCTGTGGCCTGGCAAGGTGGTCACCGAGGTCGCGCCGGCGCGCGAGTTCTGGGAGGCCGAGCCGGAGCACCAGGATTATCTCGAACGTTATCCCGACGGCTACACCTGCCACTTCATCCGGCCCAACTGGAAGCTGCCGCGGCGCGCGGCTGCCGTGGGCGGCTAGATCTAGAACGCATGATCCGGAAAAGTGTGTAACGGTTTTCCGAAAAGATCATGCGCAAATAAAGAGCTAAAGCGCGATGATGATGTATCCTGATCTCATCGCGCTTTAGTCCGGCAGGCGCGAGAAGCGGAAATTGCAGTGGCTCGCGCCGCCGGCCAGGGTTTGCGTCCGTTCCAGGCGGATGCCTCGCGTGGCATAGGCATCGAAATCAAGCCCGCAAATGTTCGGCAGGATGTCCTTGTCGCCATGGCGAGCGGCAAATTTGCAGAAGCCGCAGGCCTTGTAGTTGATGCCGAACTCGAAGTCGTCACCCGGGCCCGGTTCGACGAAATCGTAGACGAAATCTTCCGGAAACGCGTCCTGGTGGCTTGCGCTCGCGCTTCTTGCAGCCTGCTCGCGCAGCAAGGCCTGGTTCTCTGACGACATGAATTGGCGCCCCGAAGCGAGACGTTCCGCTTCAGGCACGGTGAGCAATTGCGCCTTGTAGGTTTCCCGCTCGATCTCGCCGATCACGGGCAGCGGCACGCCATGCCGCCGCAGCACCCGGCTGATCGCCATGAAACCCATGAGGCGCATGAAGAAGTCGCTCATGCGGCTCGTGGCGCCGCCGACATAGGGCATCTGGGTGAGCACGATCTCGAATTCGTTCATCACCTCCTGCCTGATCGCGTGGATATCGGAGACATGCGCGCGTTCGCGCAGCATCGCTTCGGCAAGGTCGAGTCGATCGCGCATGGCGGCCTCCATGGCATCGCGATGCTGCGCGTAAAAGGGATGGATGGTCTCAGTCATTGGACACCTGACAAAATTGGCTTATCGCAAAGGCGGCGAACCCGGTTTCATTCCGCCGCGATCGCCTCGATCTCCAGCAGCCATTTGCTGTTGACGGTCTGGGCGACCATGACCGTCAGCGCGGGCTGATGGTCGCCGAGCATCGCGCGGCGAATGGTCCGGTTGCTCACGAGCTGAGCCCGGTCGGTCAGGAACGTGGTGACCTTGACCAGATGATCGACGCCAAGGCCGGCGGCGGCGAGCACCGCCTTGACATTGCGCCAGGCCTGCTCGCATTGCGCCTCGAACCCCTCAGGCACGGAGCCGTCGGGTCTCTCGGGCACCTGGCCGCTGATGAACAGCAGGCGGCGATGCTGCGTCAGTTCAAGTCCCATGCAGTAGCCGCCGGCGGGAGGATGGACCGTTGCGGGATTGTGGTTGACGATATGAGGTCGGGGCATTGGGCTTCTCCAAATTGCGCCCCGACCGTATCCAGCGACATCGCCGCGGCGCAAAGCATCATTGCTGCGGCTGAGCGCAAGAAAATCTATTGCAAGACTGCGGCTCATCAGTGTCAAACTTGCTGTGCGATGACCTACGCCCTTCCACCACTCAACGCGCTCCGCGCTTTCGAAGCCGCCGCGCGGCATCTCAGCTTCAAGCTGGCCGCCCATGAGCTGCATGTGACGCCTGCCGCCGTGGGGCAGCAGGTGAAAGCGCTGGAGGCACGCCTCGGCGTGCAGCTGTTCGAGCGGCTGCACAAGCAGCTCATCCTCACCGCCGCAGGCCAGGCCTATCTGCCAGGGGTGTCCGAAGGCTTCCGCCACATCGCGGACGCAACCGCGCAATTGAAGCCGTCAGGTGCAGTGCTGCTGCAATTGGGCGTCCATGCCAGCTTCGACCTGCGCCGGCTCGATCTGGCGGCGTTCCGCAGCGGGCATGCCGACATCGGCCTGCGCGTGCTGCAGCCCGCCGGCCTGCACGAGCTGGTTGAGGGCAAGGTCGACCTCTTGATCGCCCGCGGTGTCGGTCACCACCCGGGCTATCGCTGCGATCGCGTCAATGAGGGATCCGGGCCGGGTGACTGGCTGATCGCGCCCGAAGGCACCGCGGATTGTCCTGAAATCGTCAGTTTTCGCGCGTGGCTGCGCGCTGCGATTGCGGAGAACCCGCACACGAACCGCCGTCCTCGACTGGTCGGCGGCGTCGGAAGTTGAGGCGGCCGTCGCCTGAGGCGCCGTCAGCTCCGCAATTGCGCGATCAGGTCGCGCGCGATGCGCATGTCGGCGATCTCCAGGCCTTCGGCAAACGCGGCGCAGACGTTCTCCAGAGCCGGCAGGGCTTCGGTGGATCGGCCTGCGCTGATCATGAATCGTGCGAGGCTGGTTGCACAGCGCAGCTCCCAGAACCGCGCGCCCTGTCGCCCTGCAATGTCGATGGCTTCGCGAAAGCGCGCCTCGGCGTCGCCCGCGTGCCGCGGGCTCCTCAGCATCAATTCGCCCTCGATGCGGATCAGCTCCGGCAGATACCAGAGCTCCTGCCGGTCGTTGCAGCGGGTCAGAGCGTCCTCGATCACGTCGAGGCCGCGGTCGATCTGGTCGGCCTCCAGAAAGCACGCGGCGAGCTCGCCGAGCAGCGGGAGAAAGCGCGGCAGAAAGCGCGCATCGCCGGCGCGATTGAGTTCTTCGCGCAAGAGCGGCAGGCCCGTCGCGATATCGCCGCGCCTCGCCAGCACCGCCGCGTTGAAGGCCCGCGCCCACAGCCCCCACAGCCGGATGGCGTGGCGCTCGGTGTGTTCGACGAGCTCGGCGCCGTGGCGCTCCGCGGCCTCGAAATCGCCGGCCCAGAAAGCGATCGGGCAGGTGGCTTGCCCCAGCACGCTGCAGAAGGTCAGCGCGTGGCCGTTGGCACGACCCTCCTCGATGTTTCTGGCGGCGAGCGCCTGGGCCTGATCGGCGAGGCCCTGCAGCCACAGGATGCGGGCGCGGAAATATTGCGTGGATATTCGCAGGTCGAGCGGGAAGATCTTTGGCTTCTCCGCCAGCACATGCAGTGATGCGTTCACGCGGTCGATGCAGGCGCGCGCCTCGTTCTGGTCGCCGAGATAGTGCAGCGCCACGGCCATCAGCCGGTCACCCAGCATCACATCGGTCCTGTCGGGCGAGTTCGCTGCGGCATTCGCAAACCGATCGGCCAGCGCGCGGGCCTTGCCGAACTGTCCGTTGTTGAACTGGTCGATGCACAAGCCCCACAGCGCGCGCAGGCGAAAGTCCTTGTCGTCGAGCCGGTCGGCGAGCTCCAGCGTCGTCTCCAGGATCGGACGCGCCTCGCGGGCGCGGCCCTCGCCATACATCAGCGACCAGCCGAGCGCGGACAGAAGCTGCATGCGGATACGCTCGTCGCCGGCATCTCCGAGCGCCGTGAGCGCCGTTCGCGCGCGCTCGCGGCATTCGGCGAACAGCGACAGGCGCACCCACATCGTGACGGCGGCTGCGGTCAACGCGATTCCCAGCGCAACGTCACCGTCGGGCGCGAAGGCCCAGTCCAGCGCCGCGCGCACATTGTCCAGCTCGGCGCCATAGATACCAAGCCATTCCGGCAACGGCGTCGACGAGTCGGCCTCGGCGCGCTGGAAGAAATCGCGAAAGTGCTCGGCATGGCGCCGCGCGAACTGCTTGGTTTCGCCGAGCTCGGCGAGCTTTCCCTGCGCGTAGGTGCGCGTGGTGTCGAGCAGGCGATAGCGCAGCAACCGTGAGCCGGATGGCGAGATCAGCGATTTGGTGACGAGACTGTCGATCGCCTCCAACGTCTCCGAGGCGCTGAGGCCGTCGCCGGATGCGACCGCCGCGGCTGCTTCCGGCGCGAAGGGGCCGGCGAAGACCGAGAGTCGGCGCAAGGTGGCGCTCTCGGCGGGAGGCAGCAGGTCGTAGCTCCAGTCGAGCGCTGCGGCGAGGGTCTGGTGTCGCGGCACGGCGGTGCGCCGCCCACGCCATTGCAGCGAAAAGCGGCTGTCGAGCAGCGATGCTGTGCCGGCGATGCCATAGGCGTTGACGCGGCCCGCCGCGAGCTCGATCGCGAGCGCAATGCCGTCGAGGCGCCGGCAGATGCTGGCCACAAGCGGCGCCTCTTCCGCGCTGAGCTGGAACGGACCCGAGCTCTGCGCAATGCGCTCGACGAAGAGCTGCGCCGCGGGATAGGCGAGTACCTCGTCAACGCCGAGGCCCTCGCGCTCGGGTGGGCAATCCAGCGGGAACAGCCGGAAGATGCGCTCCCCTTCGCTGCGGAACGATTCGCGGCTGGTGGCGAGCACGCGAAGCTGCGGCACATCGCGAACGATGCGCTCGACCAGCGGGGCGAGCGCATCCAGCACATGCTCGCAGCTGTCGAAGATCAGCAAGGCGGGGCCGGTCTTCAGGAAGGTCAGCAGCGCCGGCGTCGGATCCTCCGCGCTGATGGTGAGGCCAAGCGCGGAGGCGATGGTGGTCGCGACGTGGCTGGCATCGCGGAGCGGACCGAAATCGACGAAGAAGACGCGTCCGCCAAAATCCGCCGAGCGGCGGTTCCCGACAGTGACGGCGACGGCGGTCTTGCCGATGCCGCCGGGACCGACCACGGTCATGAAGCGGTGGAGCGAAAGGCCGTTCGATATCTTCTCGACGATCTCCTCCCGCCCCACCATCTTCGAGAGCGGCGCGGGGAGGGAGCGGGGCGGCAGGATGTCGACGGTGGGCTGCGCGGCCGGCGCCGTCGCCTGGGCGAACGAGGCGACGAAGCAATAGCCGCGCCCGGGCACGTTGACGACATAGCGGGCCGACTTGCCGGTATCGCCGAGCGCCTTGCGAAGTGCTGCGACATGGAAGCGCAGGCTGCCCTCGTCGACATTGACGTCGGCCCAGATCCGTTTGACCAGCTCGCGCTTGTCGATGACCTCGCCGGGGCGCTCGGCCAGAAAAATGAGAATATCGAGCGCGCGGCCGCCGACATGCAGAGGCGAGCCCTCTTTTTCCAAGAGCCGGGACTTCGGAAACAGTCGAAATGGCCCGAAGGAAATGGCCGAGTCTTCGCTACGATCTGGCACGCGCCATGGCCCCCGCAACGGGAGTCAAAAGGTATGACTTTCTGCTCTATCAGAACGAGACGTACAGTAAACTGGCCGAAAGCAGTGGGGCAGGGCTGGCAGCCCCGCGTGCACCGCTTGGGTCAGCCGTCACCGGGAATCCTGCTTGAAAAGGAACGGGTTAAGCGAATATGACGGGGCGATGACGCCGCCGACTAATCCAGAGGGAGCATTGACGGCGGTGATTCATTGCTGTGATGGAATGGTTCGGGAGCCGGCCCGCCTCGACAGTGACAACCGACTCCCGGACTCGAACATGCCCTCCTTCTCGCGGCGACAGATCGTCCATGCATTGCCGGGCGCAGCGGCGCTTGCGGCGATTCCGCGCAGTGGACGAACCGCCGACTATCCGTCGCGTCCGATTCGCCTGGTGATCCCGTACGGGGCGGGCGGATCAGGCGATCAGATCGGGCGTCCCTGGGCGGAGAAGATGTCGTCGCTGCTCGGACCCGTCTTCATCGAGAACATCACCGGTGCGGGCGGCGCGATCGGGACAACGGCAGTCGCGCGCGAGAAGCCCGACGGCTACTCGTTGCTGCTCGGAAACGACAGCACGCAGGCGGCTATTCCGCTGCTCGCGCAAAATCCGTCCTATGCAATGGACGATTTCCGCGCCATCTACCGCCTCATCACCAGCGCGCTGGTTTTCGCCGTCCATCCGTCGCTGCCCGTCAAAGACCTGCCCGAACTGGTTGCCTACGCGAAAGCCAATCCGGGAAAGCTGTCCTACGGGACGCCCGGCATCGGCAGCGGAAATCACCTCGTCGGCGAAGCCTTCAAGCTGCAGGCGGGCGGTCTGGACATCGTCCATGTCCCGTATCGGGGCATCGCGCAGGCCAGCAACGACCTCCTCGCCGGCCAGATCCCGCTCATCATTGCAGTGATGTCGGTGCAACTGCAGCAGTGGAGCGAGGCCGGTAAGATCCGGATGCTCGCGGTCGCCACCGAAAAGCGGCTGAGCGTGGCCCCCGATATCCCGACCGCCATCGAATCCGGCATGCCGGGCCTGCGCTATGACGGCTGGTTCGGCCTGTTCGCGCCCCGGCAGACCGACGATGCGATCATCGACCGGATTGCGCAGGCGACGCGCCTTGCCATGGCCGACAGGGCGATGCAGGCCAATTACCGTGCCGAGGGCATGGAGCCGGACAGCGCCTCGAACCCGGTCGAATTCCAGCGCCTCGTCGAGGCGACTGCGGCGAGCCTGGCGTCCATGATCAAATCGATCGGACTGCAGAGATTTTGAGCGGGCTCACGCAGCGGCGCGCGTGACGATGCGCGCCGACAGCGTGACGAGACCCATCAGCGCGGCGAGCAGCCAGAACGCCAGAGGCAATCCCCCGACACGCGCGAGGAAGCCGACGCCGGCCGGGCCGACGAGGATGCCGGCATAGCCCGCGGTGGTGATCGCCGCCACCGCAAGCCCCGTCGGCATCACCGTCTGCCGCGCCGCCCGGCGGAACAGCACCGGCACGAGGTTCGACGCGCCGAGGCCGATCAGCAGGAAGCCGGCGATCGCAATCGCCGCAAGCGGCGCCGTGAGCAGGACGACGAAACCGGCGATTGCAATGAGGCTGCCCCAGAGCAATGTCGCGCGATCTCCGACGCGCGCGACGACGGCGTCGCCGCCGAGCCGCCCCATCGTCATCGCGATCGAGAACACGATATAGCCGATCCCGCCTTGCGCTTCGGAGACGAGGCCCGCGCCGATCACGAGCAGCGCGCCCCAGTCGAGCATCGCGCCTTCGACCAGGAAGGTGATGGCGCCGAGCAGCGCCAGCAGCAGCACCGAGCCGTGCGGCAGCACGAACAGCGGTCCCTCCTGCACCTGCACGGAGCGAAGCAAACGCGGCCAGGCGACCAGCATCGCGATCAGCATCAGGGCGGAGCAGACCAGCGTGCATGCGAGCGCGGAGAGTTGCAGCGAGAGCAGCGCGGTCATTAGCGCCGATCCGGCAAAGCCGCCGATGCTGAACAGCGCGTGGAAGCCGGACATCAGCGGCCGGCCTGCGTCGCGCTCCACCTCGACCGCGTGGATGTTCATGGCAACGTCGATGGAGCCGAGCGCGGCGCCGAAGGCGAACAGCGCCAGAGCCAGCGTTGCCGGCGTGCTCGCGACCGCCAGCAGCGGCAGGATCAGCGCAAGGCCCAGTCCGCCCGCGATGATGATCGGCCGGCTGCCATAGCGCGCGCTCATGACGCCGGTCAGCAGCATGGCGAGCACCGAGCCGATGCCGAGGCTGAGCAGCAGCAGTCCGAGCACGCCGTCGTCGACGGCGAGCCGCGCCTTCGCGAACGGCACCAGCGGGGCCCAGCAGGCGATGCCGAAGCCGGCGACGAGAAAGGCGAGCCGCGTCGCAAGACGGGTCGCCGGCCGATCGGCAGAATGCATGGGAACTCCGGAAGAGGAAGGAGGCAGAGGAGGTGCACTCGACAAGCCTGATGATTGCCGCGACTTTATGTCGGGGAGAGCGGTGGAATTGTCGCGACCGGGCAATTGTTGCCGGCTGTCTCTGCGCGGGTCTGGGCCAGACCGCCGGGTCATTGTCCTGATCGCTGTGTCGCCGCCCGCCAACTCCTTACGACTAAAATATTGCGTTTTACCGAAATTCTGATTTATCGTATTTGTCGACCATCCCGACTCATCCTTGAGGGCGATCATGTGGTCGTCATGGTCGCGAGGCGGGCTTGCGGTGGACGCGGCAGCGCCGGGCGCGAGAGGTGCGGGCAGGGCGGATTGCTCTCCGTGAGCCCGAGGCTTCGTACGGACGGACGGCGCTGTCAGGTTCGTCTCGCCTGTAAGTTTCTACGGCAACACCGGAGGCAGCCGCGCGCAAGCTGATCGAACTCGCTGCCAGCATTCCGCCGGTCCAAGACGGTCGCATCCACATCGAGAGAAGCTCAACGCGCCGTTCCTCTACACGCTCAAGGCCACCGGGCCGGAGTTAGGCGCGGGCATCGAGTACGCCATCGAGCAGGGCTGGCTCGAATGCACGAGAGCGGCACCTATGTCCGGCTGCTGTCTCCCGGCCAAGACCTGCTCGAATAACGAGCTAGTCGACCGATCCACCCGCCCGGTCGATCACGCGTCTCACCAACACACGTTCACTGGCCTGAGCCTCCAACCCCAGCCAGTCCAGACGCGACGCCATCGCGTGCAACCGCCATACGCTGCGTAACTCCAACCTGGCGCTCCCCAGCCGGGTCCCCAAACAGGTCCTCCCCACCCCCAGCCAGGTCCCCAAGCTGCCGCGCTGGCAAGCCCAAGGCCGAGACCTATGCCCACAGCTGGTGCTCCCCATCCGCCGGCGCGCCAACCGCCTCCCCAACCGCCGCCATGCCAACCGCCGCCGTGCCATCCTCCATGAAAGCCGCGTTGGGCGGACGCTGCACTAGGCGCCAGGGCAAGCGCCGCTGCGACGCTGAGAGCGAAAAATGCGTTCTTGACCATGACAACCTCCGGTTTGAGTTGTGCGGCATAAACGCTTCGCGATCACCTTTGTTCTGATCGCGCCCAACTTGCTTCAAATGATTAGGTCTCACGACTGCCCACGGACCAGCAGGAACAACACAGCGGCGGTGAAATTTGATTGCTCGTTGGCCCTTCACGCGGGCTGGCCTGAAGGGTTGGCGGGGCGGCTTCGGGTTCCCCCCCGGGTCAACCGGAGCCGTCTTTCCTCTAAGCCAGTCGCCTCGAATTTAATCTGCAATCCGGTTCATTTCGTACAGACGAAGAGAAGTCCCATGGCCGAGATTATTGCCAGCGCATGCATTAGCATGCGCTGGCGGCCCCGGCTCGTCACCTGCCAGCCCTGGAGATGGGCTTGGGGCCGTTCGACCCATGCTCTAGCCGTGTGAACTGTTCACTTTGGCAGGGACCCTTGCTCAGTGCATGTCCTCTATGCGCGCGCAAAGGACGACCCAAGTTACAATCCAGTGCACACCGTCAGCATGACCGATCCTTCCAATCCCCACGCGCAGACTGCCATGCAGCTCTTGGTGTGGGCCCTGGAAGAAATTGAAAAAGCCGCCAACATGGAAGCCGCACAACACGCGCGAAGCGCATTAGATGCGATCCGTAAGAGCATGCAGCCGGACAAATTAGCCACGCGCAGCATCACTGAACCTGACGCAAAACCAAAGTAGGCCACTGCGTTTCGACAATTCATTTTGGCGGATGTAGCTCTGAGGATCGTAGCCACTCGCTCACGTGCGAGCCGGTCGCAGCCTGTCGCCTCGAAAAGAACGCAAGAGAGGCTGGGAACGCAAGGCAAGCTTGCCCTGTTGCCGCTTTTTCCCGATCTACGTGGAGTAAGGGCGCATGGACGTCATGGAGCGCGTTGATATCGAGGCGGCAGCGGATACTCCTCAAAAAGCGACCGAAGACATCGCCATTAACGTGGCTTTCGGCGCAAGCGTTCTGGTTGCGATGGCTGGCTGGCTCTACATTTTAGGCCGGGGTGCGCTCCTCGCAATAAGCTGGATCATTGGTTGATCATCCGCGCGTCCGATTTGCCAGAGTTTCCCGTTGGGCCGCGTAAGGTAACGAATTTGAGGTTTAGCCCACGTAAGATGGAGCTTCACTCCGCGATGACGCTCGGCGGGATCATGGTCTGCTTGAACGGGGCTATTGGCCTTCTGGGCTTTGCTAGACGGCGCGAACGGACGCGCTCGCGCAGCGCAGCGCGCATGGCCGGTGCTCAATGACGAAGGCCGCAGCGAACTCAATCGCTGCGGCCCGCGCCGTGGTCAAAAAAACCGGGTGAAACAAATTACGTGAACTATGAGCCAGCCCCGGTTTGCCGAGCTTTCCCGCTGCTTCCAGTTCCCGCTATAACAAACGTGAGTGCGGGTGCGCAGCGCGGTGACCGTTGTTCCTGCCGGGAACATTGCGAAAACGAACAGAGCGGCCCTTCGGTCGGGGAGTAGCCTCAGTATCGCTTGGTGCAACCGACCAAGCACCTCCAGTCGCGGCCCCGGCCTACACCTTCAGCAGCATGTCCCCTGCCAGGCCGGGGCCGTCGTCGCGACAGGGTGCGTGAGTTCAAGTTGCGACGCAGCGGTGTAAGCGCGGGTGCCAAGTCGATCCCAGCTCACATGTTGGCGTCGCGACACAAAGATGAAGGCGCGGGTGCAATGTCGCTCCTTCAGCGCAGGTCGGCGCCGTGACGCAGAGATTGAGCCGTGGATGCATAGTGTATCCGGCTGGGCATGTTGCAGTAATCGGCGCGGCGTGGGCGCCGAACCTAACCAACGATGCCGACGCGGCGGCAGGCGGCGGAAGCACGCATGCAAGCCGACCGGCTGGCTGCGAGGCATGGACCGTGCGCATGCTCGGTTTCAAGGGGCCGGCACAGCCGTCTCGTAGCCCTAGCGAGTTGCGTGCATGCAGCCGGAACTATCACCAAAAAGAGTAGCTTGAGGCTCACAACGGGTGGGATTAGGCTTCTGTCGAAGTGAAGCAATGGCCTGATGACCCTGCGGTGGTTTACATGCGCCATACGATTGAGACCGCACCGAACGTCGTCATCCTCGATGCGTCACGCGCGCGGCGGGGATTTGCAATTTCCTGGATCCCCTCAACCCTCGTCACGGCGACGCTCATCGGGTTCTGTCTCAACGCCGAAGTCGTCGCCTATCTGGCGCGATACGCCACTCAGCAGGAGTCATCAAAGCTCATCACGATCATCCCGCCGGCCATGGCGCAACAGACGCCATTGCCGAGGGACGACGAGGCGGCGCAACTCAAGCAGGCGGTCGACAGCGCGACAGCCGAACTGCGGCAGTCTCTGCAGCAAGAGCACGACAGGGCCGAGGCGCTCGAAAAAGAACTGGTGAAGGCGTGGCGGTACGTCGGGAAGCTGTTGTCGATGCGCAACGGCGAGGCGGACCAGTTCAGCCAAGCGGTCGACAACGCGACGGCAGTACTGTGGCAGTCTCTCCAGCAGGAGCACGACAGGGCCGAAGCGCTTGCAACCGAACTGGCGGACGCGCGGCGCTCCATGAAGCAGAAACCTGCCGCTGTGGAAGAGATGCCCGGTGTCTCCTTGCCCGCCTGGGCAAACAGCTACGCCGCCTTCATGAAGCCCGCCCAGACCGCAGTGCAGCCGGACGTGTCCGCGGAGAACAGCAAATCGGCAATTATACCAGGCGAACCAGCTCGCGTTGAGCACAAACCGCGCGGGGGCTCCGGCTGCCAGCACTTTCAGAGCTACGATCCGGTATCAGGAACTTACATGGGCTATGACGGACGGCGGCATTCCTGCCCATAAGTTCGGGCGGTGTTTCGGAAACAAGTCTAGCTGACCCGCCGCTATCGGCAGCGAGATGCAGCCGCCCTCACTCGGCGGCGCCTCGTTCTAGGACGCGGCGGTGCGGCGGGACGCCCCCCGGCAGGCGTCGTGCATTTGTGAAAATCCGTGATGAGCTTGCTGCGTGCGAGCGTGGACAGCTATTGGCGAATGTCGGATAATGCAAATTGCAAATTGCGGGGCCCTGAGGCCTGCATTTGAGCTTCCACAGAAGGACGATTCCGATGACTCAGGCAGGCGCCTACGGGCAGAGGCTTGGGCAATTCCTGCGTTTGAAGGATGCGCCGCCCTCGCTGGTCACGCGCTCGCTGCGCAGCGCTGCGCTCGCGGTCACCGAAACCCGCAATGAGCGCCCGGTGCGTGGCCTATCCGGCTCGCTGACTGCCGAAGATGCCTTTCTCGTCAGCCTGAAGCTGCACGACTATCCGGACTGCGAGCTCTGGGAACGCGGAAAATGCATCATGCGGGCGGATGTCCGCGCCGGGACGACCTATCTCTACGATCTCAAGCGCGATCCGCGCTACGTGATCGACAAGCCGTTCCACTCGCTGTTTTTCTACCTTCCACGCTCGGCGCTCGATAGCATCGCCGAGCAGTGCAATGCACCGTGCGTCGACGAGCTCGACTGTCAGATCGGCGTCGGCCATGACGACGGAATTATCCGCCACATCGGCGCCTCGCTCCAGGAGGGCCTGCGCAGACCGGACGAGGCCAACCAGCTCTTCGTCGATCACATGATGCTCGGCCTGACCGCCCATGTCGCCCAGACCTATGGCGGGCTTCGGCGCGCGTCCGCCTCCGCGCGCGGCGGCCTCGCGCCGTGGCAGGCGAAGCGCGCCTGCGAGCGGCTCGAATCCGACCTCGGCGGCAAGGTCTCGTTGCAGAAGATCGCGACCGAGCTCGACCTTTCGGTCAGCCATTTCTCACGTGCGTTCCGGATTTCGATCGGCCTGCCGCCGCACCAATGGCTGCTGCAGCAGCGCGTCAAGGCCGCCAAGCAGCTGATGAGCGTACGCGACCTGCCGCTGTCGGAGATCGCCATCTCGGCCGGCTTTGCCAACCAGAGCCACTTCACGCGGGTGTTCTCCTCGATCGTCGGCGTCAGCCCGGCGGTATGGCGCCGCGAGGCGCTTGGTGCCTCGCGCGGCCGGGCGTGATCTCGAGCCTGCGTGCTTAGCGGCGCTTCGCAAGTGAGATGGTGTAGGCGGCGCGCCGCGCGGCAAAGATCTCGTCCGGCGGGTGGCCGATGCCGTCGGCGAGATTGGCCGGATTGAAGATAGAGGCGTCGCAGGCCTCGTTCGGCTCGAATCCGGTGATCACGATCGTGCCGAGGCGTACCTCTTCGCGATGATCCTCTTCAGGCCAGCGTATCGTGACGTCCTCGGTGGGATCGCCGGGGCGATCGAGCAGCGCCATCACGTTGAAGCGGGCATCGCCTGCCGCGATCCGCGTGCCGAGATCGTCGCGCAGGAAATCGGCCGGCTTCGCCCTCGCTTCGTCCTCGCTCAGCGTGATGTCGCCGCCGGCCGGGGCAACCTTGAACTTGATGAAGCGGGTCTCGCCTTGCTCATTCGTTGCCGGAAAGGCGTGCACGCCCCAATAGGTCGTGCCGGCAAGGCTCCCGGGCAGCCGACGCGCGGCGATGTAGTTCGCCTGGTTGAGCGTCTCGGGGTTGGCCGCCGAGAACGCCTTGACCTTCGCCATATCAGGCTTGCCGTCGGCACCCGGAACGCGCGCCTCGAGGAAGGCCAGCATCTGGTCGAGCGTTCGCGCAAAATGCACCGGCGCGCTCTCGGCGAGAATGTCGGATCGATGCTTCTCGTCGCCGAGCTTGAAGCTGAAGCCGCGCAGCACGAGGTTGTTGGTATCGGCCACATTGGGATTGCCGCCCCCGACCGAGAAGCGCGCCAGCACGCGCGATGGCCGCGTGAAGCTCTGCGATCGCGTGACCTCTCCCGCGTGATCCGACGGGGTGTAGGTGCCGCGAACGCACCAGCCCTTGGCGAAGCTTGCCCGCACCTTCGGCGGATTGCCGGCGACCGCCTTCAGGGCATCGACGATGGCAGCGGGCGTTGCGGCGGGGATCTCGGGCATGATGGGGCCTTCTCGCGTGGGCGCGCGCAGATTAGGCCTCGTGCGAAACCAGAGTCTTTCCCAAACCGATCGCGCTTGGCACGATCCTGCTCAAGGCACCTGCATGGCTGAGCGCGCGGAGATGGTTGCCGCGCGTCGGCTGGACGGTGCTCGGCTAACCGCCGAGGATCCGCCGGCAGGAATCGACGAACACCTGCGCGCCGGTGACGATATCGGCGTCGGCGGTATTCTCGGTCCAGTGATGACTGATGCCACCGATCGACGGCACGAACAGCATGCCTGCGGGCATCACGGTCGCCAGCATCTGCGCATCGTGGCCGGCGCCGCTGGGCATGCGGATGGAGCGTCCGTCAGCAAGAGCCTTGCTCGCGGTCTCGATCGCGTCCTGAATGCCCGGGTTCATCATCGCGGGCGCGCCGGTGCGGATTTTCTCCACGGTGACGGTGCAGGGGCCTTTCTCGCTGGCCTCGTCGGCCATGGTCCGCAGCAGGTCCTCCAGCCGCGCGATCACGGCAGGGTTGTCGTCGCGGATCTGGAACAACATCTCGGCGCCGCCCGGGATGATGCTCGGCGCACCGGGATCGAGCGTGATGCGGCCGGTGGTCCAGACTGTGCGGGGACCGCATGCGCCCGGAAAGCGCTCGTCGATCGCGAGGCAGAATTTGGCGAGCGCCAGTCCCGCATCCTTGCGCACGGCCATGCGCGTGGTGCCGGCGTGGTTCTGCTCGCCGATGAAATTGATCTTGTACTGCCAGATGCCGACGATGGACGTCACGACGCCGATCGCGAGCTTGCCGCTTTCGAGCGTGTCGCCCTGCTCGATATGCGCCTCCAGATATCCGACGTGCCGGCCCGGCTCGGCCGCGACGCGTGCCCGCCCGGCGAGACCCATGTCGGCGAGGGCATCGCGCATGGGGCGGC
Source organism: Bradyrhizobium sp. CB2312 (assembly GCF_029714425.1). Classification (NCBI taxonomy): domain Bacteria; kingdom Pseudomonadati; phylum Pseudomonadota; class Alphaproteobacteria; order Hyphomicrobiales; family Nitrobacteraceae; genus Bradyrhizobium; species Bradyrhizobium sp. CB2312. Next base: position 3,043,361 of record NZ_CP121668.1, read on the forward strand.
CGCTGGTGCGGTCGCGCGCGGCATCGATCTCGGCCTCGGTCACTTGTCCCACATAGGACCGCGATCCGAGAAAGCTGCCGAAATGGCCTTCTTCGTCGCACCACGCTGCGACCTCGACCGCGCCCCCGAGCGCGGGATCGGCGTTGAGCACGCGCGCGGCTTCGAGCGCATAGACGACGCCGAGCGGGCCATCGAGCCAGCCGGCATAGTTCTGGCTCTCCAGATGCGAACCCGCCAGCAGCTTCGGTCCAGCCTTGGCGCTGGTGCCGAACACGTTGCCGATGCCGTCGATCGTTGCGGCAAGACCGGCGTCGGGCAGCTTCTGCATCAGCCACTCCAGCGATTGCCTGTGCGGCTCCGAGAAGGTCGGCTTGTGCACGCCGGTCTTGTAGGCGCCGATGGCGCGGAGCGCATTGAGGTCGGCGAGGACGCGCTCGCCATTGGCGCGCGGCTTGGTGTCAGGCATGTTCGGCAACCTTCAATGCCTCGGTGCGGATCTCCTCGACCAGCCGTTCCTTGAGCTGGACGAATTCCGGCGTGGTCTTGATCTTGTAGGAGCGCGGATGCGGCAGGTCCACACTGATCTCGGCCTTGATACGGCCGGGGCGCGCGCTCATCACGATGACGCGGCTGCCGAGGAAGATCGCCTCCTCGATGTCGTGGGTCACGAACAGCACGGTCTTCTGGTCGCGCTCCCAGATGCCGAGCAGCATCTCCTGCATCAAGGCGCGGGTCTGGTTGTCGAGTGCACCGAAGGGCTCGTCGAGCAAGAGAATCTTGGGATCATTCGCAAGCGCACGCGCGATCGCGGTGCGCTGCTGCATGCCGCCCGAGAGCTGTTTCGGCCAGTGGTTCTCGAAGCCGGTGAGGCCGACTTGGCGGATGAAGGCATCCGCGATCTTGTTTCGCTCCGCCTCGGGCACGCCGCGCTCGCGCAGGCCGAAGGCGATGTTCTCGCGCACGGTCAGCCAGGGAAACAGCGTGTAGGACTGGAACACCATGCCGCGATCGGCGCCGGGTCCGGTGACCTCGCGGCCGTCAAGCGTGACGCGGCCGCTGGTCGGGCGATCGAGTCCGGCGACGATGCGCAGCAGCGTGGACTTGCCGCAGCCGGAGGGGCCGAGGATGGTGACGAAATCGTTGTTGGCGATGGTGAGATCGGTCGGTTCCAGTGCCCTGGTCGGCGCATTGCCGTGGCGTGCGGGGAAGGTGCGCGAGACCTGCTCGATTCTGAGTGTGGTCATGCGAGCCTCCACGGAAACAGCCAGGCGTTGAACGCCTTGAACATGAAGTCCGAGAGGAGGCCGATCAGTCCGATCACGATGATGCCGAAGATGATCTGCCCGGTGTTGAGCAGCGCCTGGCTGTCGGTGATCATGTGGCCGATGCCCGAAGAGGAGCCGATCAGCTCGGCGACGATGACGTAGGTCCAGGCCCAGCCCAGCACCAGGCGCAGGATCTCCGCGATCTCGGGCGCGGAGGAGGGCAGCAGCACGCGGCGGATGATGCCGCGATCGCTGGCGCCCAGCGTATAGGCCGCCTCGACCAGATCGCGCCGCGTTGCGCCGACGGTCACGGCGACCATCAGGATGACCTGGAACACCGAGCCGATGAAGATGACGAGCAGCTTTTGCAATTCGCCGATGCCAGCCCACAGGATCAGCAGTGGAATGAAGGCGGAGGCGGGCAGATAGCGTGCAAAGGACACGAAGGGCTCGAGGAACGCCTCGACCGGCTTGTAGGCGCCCATCAGCACGCCGAGCGGCACCGCGATGATCGCCGCGAGCGCGAAGCCGCCGACGACGCGCCAGATCGTCATGCCGATGTCGTAGATGAATCCCTGCTTGGCCAGGAGGTCATAACCCTCCTGCACCATGGTCAGCGGGTTGGCGAGGAAGGTCTTCGACACATGGCCGCCGAGCGTCGCCCACGACCAGAGAGCAACGAACAGCACGAAGAACGCGAGGCCATAGGCCATACGCTGCTTCGATGTAACAGGGTCCAAGGGACGCATCGACGATCTATCCGGGCGGTGAACAGATTTGCCGGCCCCGCCGCGAGACGGGGCCGGCAGCTCCAAAGTGACTTACTTGATGTAGCTCGCGTCGAAGAGATCCTCGACCTTCGGCGCGGCCTTGATGATGCCGATCTCGAGCAGCAGGTCGGCGGCCTCCTTGTTGAAGGTCAGGAAGTCACCGGCAAAGAATTTCTGGTTCGCAGCTTTGTCCTGCCAGCGCAGATATTTTGCCGAGTTGCCGAACTGTTCGCCGGTCTGCTTCACGTCGGCGCCCATGATCTCGTAGGCCTTGGCCTGGTCCTTGGCGATCATGTCGAGCGCCTCGAAATAGCTGTCGGCGAGCGCCTTGGCGGCCTTGGGATTCTCCGTCAGGAACTTCGGCGTGCAGCCAAAAGTGTCCATGACCATCGGGTAGTCGAGCGTCGTGGCGATGATCTTGCCCTTGTCGGGCGCAGCGCGAACCGTCGACAGATACGGCTCATAGGTCATGGCGGCGTCGTTCTGGCCGGAGACGAAGGCCTGCGCGGCCGCGGCCGGCTCGAGGTTCACGACGGTGACGTCCTTCACCGTGAGGCCATTTTTCTTGAGCATCCAGGCCAGCGCGAAATAGGGCGAGGTGCCGGGCGCGGAAGCTGCGACCGTCTTGCCCTTCAGGTCCTTGATCGCGCTGACGTCGTTGCGCACGGCCATGCCGTCGGCGCCATAGCTCTTGTCGAGCTGGAAGATTTGCTTGGTGGCGACGCCGTTGGCGTTCCAGGAGATCCAGGTCTCGACCGTCGTCGCCGCGCACTGCACGTCGCCGGAGGCGATCGCGAGGTGGCGATCCTTCTGGGGAATCTTCTTGATGGTGACGTCGAGGCCGTTCTTCTTGAAGATGCCAGCCTCCTTCGCCAGCGTCAGCGGCGCGAAGCCGGTCCATCCGGAGATGCCGATGCCGACCTTGACGTCGTCGGCGAGCACGGGAGTGGAGGCCGCAAGGGCAATGATTGTCGCAAAAATCGTCGAACTACGCATGATTGTCGTCCTCTTGCCGATCGATGGATTGACGTCCTGTTGATCTCTGTCGGCCGCTATGGACCGTTGCCCGAAGCATTGCACGAATTGTGCCGACATTGTTCTCTCAGCCTCCCTTGAATCGGGCGACAAGGCGGTGAGAGTCACCGGGATAGAGCAGGCGCACCGCGGTGATCGTGCGCGCGCTGCGCCAGGTATAGCGGTCGATCACGAGACAGGGCGCGCCGATTGCGATGTCGAGCGCTTCCGCCGTGCGATCATCCGCAACGATGGCGCTGATCGTATGCTCGGCCTCTGTCCATGGGACATGATGAAGCAGCCACGAGCCCGGCGGCTCGCGCGAGAAATCCGCGGTCGCGGCACTAGGCACGGAGGCGAGATCGATCAGCCTGTCCTCGACCGCGAACGGCACCTTGTCGGCGCTGTGGCGGCAGGTGATGGCAACGACCTTGCCGGCTTTCTTGATGCCAAGACGCTCGCGGTCGGCGGCGGTCGCCGCCCGCAGTTTGCGGCCGGTCAGCTCGTATCCGTAGGCGCGGCCGAGTGCGGTGATCTCGGCGCGGATGTCGGCGATCTTGAGCACGGCTGACTGATGCTGCGGGCGGCGCACGAAGGAGCCGGCGCGCCGCCGCCGCTCGATCAAATCGGCCTGCGCCAGTTCCGATAGCGCCTTGTTCACGGTCATGCGTGAGCAGCCGTAGCGCGCGACGAGCTCGTGCTCGAATGGAATGCGATGACCGGGCGGCCATTCGCCGGTGAGGATCCGCTTCTCGATGTCGGCGCGGATACGCTTGTAAAGCGTCGGCTTGTCGGCCGCATCGGTGCCAAGGCTCATGCGACGAGCCTCCGCACCGCCGCGTTGAAGCGCTCGCGCGCGGCCTGGCGCAGCCGGTGCCGACCGCCTTCGACGACTTTGTGGCCGCCAGCCCAGACGCAATCGATCGCGCCGCCGCCGGCGGCAAAGATCCAGCCGTCGGTGACTGCGTCGTGCGTGCGGCCGGCCAGCGACGGATGCGCTGTATCGAGCGTGACGATGTCGGCGCGCGCGCCGGGCGTGAGGCCGACTATCGCCTGCGCCATCGCCTGCGCGCCGTCTGCGAACGCATGATCGAACAGCGTGCGCCCCGTCGAGCGGCCTGCGCCGCTGGAGAGCACGTTGCGCTGGCGATGCTTCAGGCGCTGGCCGTATTCGAGCTGGCGCAATTCGTCGGCGGCGCCGACCAGCACGTTGGAGTCGGTGCCCACACCGAACGCGCCGCCGGCCGCGAGGAATTCGCGTACGGGAAAGATGCCGTCGCCGAGGCTCGCTTCGGTGATGGGGCAGAGACCGGCAACTGCGCCCGTCTTCGCGAATGCCGTGATTTCCGCATCCGTCATGTGGGTCGCGTGAATGAGGCACCAGCGCTGATCGAGCGGCGCGTGCTCCAGCAGCCATTGCACCGGGCGCCGGCCGGACCAGGCGAGGCAATCCTCGACCTCCTTGATCTGCTCGGCGGCGTGAATGTGCACCGGCCCGCCGTTCGCAAGCGGAATGATCGCCGCGAGCTCGTCCGGGGCGACCGCGCGCAGACTGTGCGGCGCAATGCCGATATTGGCGCCCGGCAATGTTGCGATCACCTTGCGCGAGGCGGTCACGAGCTCTGCGAACTCATCGACCGAGCAGATGAAGCGGCGCTGGCCGTCATGCGGCGGCGCGCCGCCGAAGGAGCCGTGCGCATAAAAACTCGGCAGCAGCGTCAGGCCAATGCCCGAGGCCTCGGCAGCCTGCGCAATACGCCCGGCCATTTCGCCGATATCGGCGTAATGCGAGCCGTCGCGATCGTGATGCAGATAATGGAATTCGCCGACGCGGGTAAAACCCTGCTCCAGCATTTCGACATAAAGCAGCGTGGCAACGGCGGTAACGTCATCCGGCGTCATCGCCAGCGCGAAGCGATACATCGTCTCGCGCCAGGTCCAGAACGTATCGGTGGAATCGCCGCGCAGTTCCGCAAGTCCGGCCATGCCGCGCTGGAAGGCGTGGCTGTGCAGGCTCGCAAGTCCGGGCAGCGCGATGGCGTGGCATTCGGCGCCGGCGGCAGGCTGCACGCCTGGCGTCACCTCCGCGATCGCGCCGGCAGTGATCACCACCTGTACGTCATTGGCCCAGCCCGAGGGCAGGAGCGCGGAGGCGAAATGCAGTCGGGTCATGATTGATTGCACGCCGGCTGGACAGAACCGCCTTACGATTATATGTCTAGACATATAAGTCAAGCATCCCAGGATGCAGAGATATCCGCGAAGGGACACCTTCATGGCAGAGCGCTTCGACCGGATCTGGCACAATGCCCGGCTCGCCACGCTGCGGGCCGACCGTCCCGATCTCGGCGAGATCGAGCATGGCGTGATCGCCGCGCGCGGCGGCCACATCGTCTATGCCGGCGCTGCGGCGGATTTCCCTGGCGATGTCGACGCGATCGAGCGGATCGATTGCGAGGGACGCTGGATTACGCCAGGCCTCATCGACTGCCATACGCATCTCGTCTATGGCGGCAACCGCGCGCACGAATTCGAGTTGCGCCTGAAGGGTGCGAGCTACGAAGAGATCGCGCGGGCCGGCGGCGGCATCGTCTCGACGGTCGCAGCGACGCGCAAGGCGAGCGAGGCCGAGCTTGTCGCAACCGCGCTGCCGCGGCTCGATGCGCTGATCGGCGAGGGCGCCACCACGGTCGAGATCAAGTCCGGCTACGGCCTCGATACCGAGACCGAGATGCGGCAGCTGTCCGCCGCGCGCAGCCTCGGCGCTCAGCGGCCGGTTGCGATCCGTACATCCTTCCTCGGCGCGCACGCCCTGCCGGTCGAAGCCGACGGCGACAAGGATCGCTACATCGATCTCGTGTGCAAGGAGATGCTGCCCGCCGTCGCAAAGGCTGGCCTCGCCGATGCCGTCGATGCCTTCATGGAAGGTATCGCGTTCTCGGCCGAACAGACGGCGCGGGTGTTCGAGACGGCGCGGGGGCTGGGCTTGCCGGTCAAGCTTCATGCCGATCAGCTCTCGAATCTCGGCGGCGCTGCGCTCGCGGCAAGATTCTCGGCGCTCTCCGCCGATCATTTGGAGCATACCGACGAGGCCGGCGCCGCCGCGATGGCGAAGACGGGTACGGTTGCCGTGCTGCTGCCCGGCGCCTTCTACTTCATCCGCGAGACGCAAAAGCCTCCGGTCGAAGTGTTCCGCAAGCACGGTGTGCACATGGCGCTCGCGACCGACTGCAATCCCGGCAGCTCGCCGCTGACCTCGCTGCTGCTCGCCATGAACATGGGCGCGACGTTGTTCCGGATGAATGTCGCCGAATGCCTCGCAGGCGTCACCCGCGAAGGCGCGCGTGCGCTCGGCGTGCTCGCTGAGACCGGCACGCTTGAGGCCGGCAAATGGTGCGACCTCGCGATCTGGGACATCGAGCGGCCCGCCGAGCTGGTCTACCGCATAGGCTTCAATCCGCTGCACCGCCGGGTATGGAGGGGGCAGTGACGGAGCAGGGCGCAGCCATCGTCGTCAAGCCGGGAACGGTCAGCCTCGACGATCTCGCGCGCGTGCTTGCGGGCGCGTCCGTCGTGCTCGATCCTTCTTTTTGGCCCCGCGTGGATGCTGCGGCGGAGATCGTCGCGAAGGCAGCGCACGCCGCGGCGCCCGTCTATGGCATCAACACCGGCTTTGGAAAGCTGGCCTCGAAGCGCATTCCGCCCGATCAGACCACGCTGCTCCAGCGCAATCTCATCGTCTCGCATTGCTGCGGTGTCGGCCCGGCGACGCCCGAGCCGATCGTCCGGCTGATGATGGCGCTGAAGATCATCTCGCTCGGGCGCGGCGCCTCCGGCGTCCGCCGCGCGGTGATCGAGCAATTGCAGGCCATGCTGGCGCGCGGCGTCTACCCGCTGGTGCCGCAGCAGGGCTCGGTCGGCGCCTCCGGCGATCTTGCGCCGCTAGCGCATATGACTGCCGTGATGATCGGCGAGGGGCAGGCGATTGTTGACGGGGAGACTGTATCCGGCAGCGAAGCGCTCGCCGCTGCCAGCCTTACGCCACTGACGCTCGGCCCCAAGGAGGGCTTGGCGCTGATCAACGGCACGCAGTTCTCGACCGCCTACGCCATCGCCGGCGTGCTGCGTGCATTCCGCCTGATCCGCGCCGCGCTTGTCACCGGCGCACTGTCGGTTGATGCGGCAATGGCCTCCACGGCGCCGTTCCGTTCCGAAATCCAGGCGCTGCGCGGCCATGTCGGGCAAACCGCCGCGGCCGCGACGCTGACCGCACTGCTCGACGGCAGCGATATCCGCCTGTCGCATCTCGAAGGCGACGAGCGCGTGCAGGATCCTTATTGCCTGCGTTGCCAGCCGCAGGTCGGGGGTGCGGCGCTCGACCTGATCACGCAGGCCGCACGCACGCTGATCGTCGAGGCCAATGCCGTCACCGACAATCCGCTGGTGCTGGTCGAGACCGGTGAGATCGTCTCCGGCGGCAATTTCCACGCCGAGCCGGTGGCGTTTGCCGCCGACGCCATCGCGCTTGCACTGTCGGAGATCGGCGCGATCAGCGAGCGGCGCATTGCGACGCTGGTCGATCCCGCGCTCAATTTCTGCTTGCCGCCGTTCCTGACACCCGATCCCGGCCTCAACTCCGGCTTCATGATCGCCGAGGTGACGGCGGCGGCGCTCTATGCCGAGAACAAGCAGCGGGCGCTCGCCTGCTCGATCGACTCGACGCCGACCAGCGCGAACCAGGAAGACCACGTCTCGATGGCCGCGCATGCCGCGCGGCGCCTCTCCGATATGGCCGACAATCTCGCCGCCATCTTGGGGATCGAGCTGCTGGTCGCAGCCCAAGGCATCACGCTGCGAGCGCCGCATGCGACCAGCGCGCCGCTCGTTGCCGTCATTGCAAAGCTTCGCGAGCAGGTGCCCGCGCTCGGCGCTGATCGCTACATGGCCGGCGATCTCGCCAAGGCCGCTGCGCTGATCGAAGCCGATGCGTTGCCGGCCGCGGCGATCGCCAGGCTTTCAACCGATCCGTTTCCGAAACTTGACTGAACAAGACTTGACTAAGGGGTGTTCCGCATGAACCGCCGACTGGACAATGACCGCACGATCCGTGCTCCCCGCGGCAGCGAGATCAGCGCCAAGAGCTGGTTGACCGAAGCGCCGCTGCGCATGCTCATGAACAACCTCGATCCTGATGTTGCGGAGCGCCCAAGCGAGCTGGTCGTCTATGGCGGCATCGGCCGTGCCGCGCGCGACTGGGAGAGCTTTGACCGGATCACCGCGGCCTTGCGCAAGCTCGAAGCCGACCAGACGCTGCTGGTGCAGTCCGGCAAGCCGGTCGGCGTGTTCCGCACCCATGCCGATGCGCCGCGCGTGCTGATCGCCAACTCCAACATCGTGCCGCACTGGGCAACGCTGGATCATTTCAACGAGCTCGACCGCCAGGGGCTGATGATGTACGGCCAGATGACCGCGGGCTCCTGGATCTATATCGGCAGCCAGGGCATCGTGCAGGGCACTTACGAGACCTTTGTCGAGGTTGGTCGTCGCCATTACGGCGGCAGCCTCGCCGGCAAATGGATCCTCACCGCCGGTCTCGGCGGCATGGGCGGGGCGCAGCCGCTGGCCGCGACCATGGCCGGCGCCTCGATGCTCGCGGTCGAGTGCCAACCGAGCCGCATCGAGATGCGCTTGCGCACCGGCTATCTCGATCGCCAGGCCGCTACGCTCGACGAAGCGCTGGCGATCATGGAAGAGGCCAAGAAGACGAAGAAGGCGGTCTCGGTCGGCCTGCTCGGCAATGCCGCCGAGATTTTCCCGGAGCTGGTCCGTCGCGGCGTCAAGCCCGACATCGTCACCGACCAGACCAGCGCGCATGATCCGATCAACGGCTATCTGCCCAAGGGCTGGACGCTCGCCGATTGGGAGACCAAGCGCGCGTCCGATCCGAAGGCGGTCGAGCGCGCCTCAAAGACCTCGATGGTCGAGCATGTCCAGGCCATGCTGGATTTCCACGCTCAGGGCATTCCGACGCTCGACTACGGCAACAACATTCGCCAGATGGCGCAGGACATGGGCCTGAAGAACGCCTTCGATTTTCCCGGCTTCGTGCCGGCCTATATCCGCCCGCTGTTCTGCCGCGGCGTCGGACCGTTCCGCTGGGCCGCGCTGTCGGGCGATCCCGAGGACATCTTCAAGACCGACGCCAAGGTCAAGGAGCTGATGCCTGACGACAAGCATCTGCATAATTGGCTCGACATGGCCAAGGAGCGAATCAAGTTCCAGGGCCTGCCGGCGCGGATCTGCTGGGTCGGCCTCGGCGATCGCCATCGCCTCGGCCTCGCCTTCAACGAGATGGTGGCGCGCGGCGAGTTGAAAGCGCCGATCGTGATCGGCCGCGATCATCTCGACAGCGGCTCGGTGGCAAGCCCGAACCGCGAGACCGAGGCGATGAAGGATGGTTCGGACGCGGTGTCCGACTGGCCCTTGCTCAATGCGCTGCTCAATTGCGCCAGCGGCGCGACCTGGGTCTCGCTGCATCATGGCGGTGGCGTCGGCATCGGCTATTCCCAGCACGCCGGCATGGTGATCGTGGCCGACGGCACGCCGGAAGCGGCGAGGCGCATCGAGCGCGTGCTGTGGAACGATCCCGCGAGCGGCGTCATGCGCCACGCTGACGCAGGTTACGACATCGCGATCGATTGCGCCCGCGACAAGGGGCTCGACCTGCCGAGCCTGGCGTAGTAGCTGCGGCTCTCTCTTTTACCTCTCCCGTAGGGAGAGGTCGGATCGCATCGTGAGATGCGGTCCGGGTGAGGGGTTTCGGTCCCTCTGAACACCGCGGCCCCTCACCCGGATTGCTGCGCAATCAGACCTCTCCCGCTGGGGAGAGGTGAAGTCAAGCGCCGTGCCACGACGTATTACCCAGCAGCTTCGGCATCGTCGTCTTGGCGCCGTCCATGAAGGTCTGGACGGCGTCGCGGACGATCGCGTCGAGATCGGGCGGGATCGGCGTCTCGTAGATGAACTTGCGGATCGCGAGATAGAAGATTCGGCCGTGCAGGCCCCAGAACAGCTCGGTCTCACGCTCGCTCAGCGGTCGGGCCTTTGCATCCGGCAGTTTCAGATCGTGGCGCAGCTCGGCTGCAGCCGGCTCGATGATCTCGCGCCTGACGATGTCGAGATAGCGGCCGGTGATGCCGAACGACTTCATGCCGGAGAAGACGAAAATCCGCACCCAATTGTACTCGAACACGCGTTCGACATAGTCGAGATAGAAGCGCGTCAGCCGCGCCTCGAGCGACAGCGTGCGGTCGCGGATCATCGGCCCCCAATCGGGCGACCAGCGGCTGAGATAGACCTCCTGGTAGACGCGTTCGATCAGCGCTTCCTTGCTGGGGAAGTGGCGATAGATCGCCGAATGCGTGATGCCCATGCGCTTGGCGAGTTCGCGGGTCTGGCCTTCAAAACCATGTTCGGCGAAGAAGCGGATCGCCTCCTCGACGATCGCGCGCTCGCGGTCGGCCGCACGCATGTTGCGGCGCTTTGGCGCGGACTTTTCGGTCTCGGCCCGCTTGCGGACTGGTCGTTTCGCTGACTTCTGCGCTTTTCTGGCCATTTCGTCGCTGAATCGGACTCTCCATCGCTTTCTTAGCCTAAAGCTGCATTTGTGACCAAATGGTCATTTCCTGTTGACCGCCTTCCAGCGGCGTGTCAGGATTTTGAGACCAGATGGTTACAAATCTGGCATCCCGGCTGATGAGCCGACGGATCTCGAGGAAACGGCGGTGAAGGCGAGGGCTTTCAGCTATTTTCGTGCTGCGACGATCGACCAGGCGCTGGATGCTCATGCGCGCGCTGGCGATGATGCGCGCTTCATCGCCGGGGGGCAGAGCCTCGTGCCGGCGCTGTCACTGCGGCTCCAGGCGCCGCGGCTGCTGATCGACATTACCCATATCGACGCGCTGCGCGGCGTCAGGCGCGACGGCGGCTATTTGCGCATCGGCGCGCTGACGCGGCATTGCGAGATGCTGAGCGAGCCGCTGATAGCCGAGTTCGCCCCGCTGCTGCATGCGGCGGCGCCCTTCGTCGCCCATCCCGCGATCCGCAATCGCGGCACTTTCGGCGGTAGCGTTGCGCTGGCCGATCCCGCGTCCGAATTTCCTGCGATGACGCTGGCGCTCGATGCGGAGATTGAGATTGCTGGCGCTTCGGGCGGCCGACGCATCAAGGCCGACGACTTCTTCCTCGACCTGTTCGAGACCGCTTTGCAGCCCGGCGAGCTGATCACTGCTGTCTTCGTCCCGCTGTTCAAGGCCGACCAGCGCTTTGCGTTCGACGAACTGGCGCGGCGGCGCGGCGACTATGCGCTGGTCGGCTGCGGCATGCTTGCGACTTTCACCGGCGAACGCGTTGACGACATCCGTATCTCCTTCTTCTCGGTCGGCAATACGCCAACGCGGGTGAAGGGCGCCGAGGCGACCCTGATCGGATCGAGCCTGGATGCGGAGCGTATCGCCGCTGCCCAGGCCGCGCTTGAAGGCGACCTCGCGCCGCCCGACAGCGACGAGGTGCCGCCCGCGATGCGGCTGCATCTCGCCCGCGTGCTGCTCGGCCGCCTGCTCGGACGTCTGGGCGAGGGCGCATGAATCATTCTGACGAGACCCTGCTGGATGACGCGGACGAGACCGTGCGTGTCCGCCTCGTCGTCAACGGTCGGAAGGTCGCCTGTGAGGTCGCGCCGCGTGAGACGCTGGTGGATTGTCTGCGCAATTCGCTCGAGCTGACCGGCACGCATGCCGGCTGCGAGATGGGGGCCTGCGGCGCCTGCCTCGTGCAGCTCGACGGCCGCGCCGTGCATTCCTGCCTGATGTTCGCGGTCCAGGCCGACGGTGCGGCCATCAACACCATCGAGGGCCTCTCCGACAGCGGCCTGATCGCCGACCTCCAGGCCGAATTTCATCGCCGCAACGCGCTGCAATGCGGCTTCTGCACACCGGGCATGCTGATCAATGCCCACGAGCTGCTGTCGCAAGTGGCGCAGCCGAGCCGCGAGGAGATCCGCGACGCGCTGTCGGGCAATTACTGCCGCTGCACCGGCTATGAAGCGATCGTCGACGCCATCGACGCCGTAGCGAAAGCACGCAGCGCTGGCGGAGGCGCCACATGATCGCGCCTCTGACCTCGCTTGATCGCCCCAATTCCTATATCGGCCGTTCGGTGCCGCGGCCGAACGCCAAGCGGCTACTCGCCGGACGGGGCCGCTATATCAGCGACCTCAAACTGCCGCGCATGCTCCATGCAGCGTTCCTTCGGAGCCCGCATGCGCACGCGAAGATCGCTGCGATCAATGCCGATGAGGCCCGCGCGCTCGAAGGCGTGCATCTCGTGGCCACCGGTGAGGATCTCGCAAAAATTTGCATGCCCTGGACCGGCACGCTCGACCATTTCAGGGGCATGACCTCGGCGCCGCAATTGCCGCTGCCGGTCGATCGCGTGGTCTGGACAGGGCAGGCGGTCGTCGCGGTCGTTGCGGAGAGCCGCGCGATTGCCGAGGATGCGCTGGAGTTGATCGAGGTCGATTACGAGGATCTTCCGCTCGTCGTCGACATCGACGGTGCGCGCGAGGTTGGTGGTCCGGTGATCAATTCCGGCAGCGCCAACAATACCTGCTTCCATGCCCAGTTGGATAGCGGCACCGTCGACGTCGCCTTCGCGAGTGCGGCGCACGTCGTGGAAGAGGAATTCACCTTCGGCCGCCATACCGCGGTGACCCTGGAGCCGCGGGCCATCGTCGCGGACTACGATCCAGCCGCCGGTACGCTCACTGTGCATCACGCGACGCAGACGCCGTATCAGTTTCAGGACCTCTACTCGCGGCATTACGGCATCCCCGAGGCCCGCGTTCGCGTGATCGCGACCGACATCGGCGGCTCCTTCGGGATGAAGCTGCATGTCTATCACGAGGACATGGCCGTGGTCGGCCTGTCGATCCTGCTCGGTCGCCCGGTCAAATACGTCGCAGATCGCATCGAGTCTTTTGTCTCCGACATTCACGCCCGTGACCACCGCGTCCACGCCAGGATGGCGCTCGATGCCAAAGGCGAGATCCTGGCGATGGACGTGCTGGACTTGACCGCGATCGGGGCGTTCTCGACCTATCCGCGCACCAGTGTGGTCGAGGGCAATCAGGTGATCCGACTGATCGGCGCGCCCTATCGCTTCAAGAACTATCGCGCCACGCTCGAGGTGATCTTCCAGAACAAGGTGCAGACCAGCCAGTACCGCGCCGTCGGTCACCCCATCGCCTGCGCCGTCGCCGAGCGGCTTGTGGACATCGCGGCGGCGAAACTCGGCCTCGACCCCTTCGCAATCCGCGCGCAGAACGTCATCGCCGACGACGCCTATCCGCAGACCTCGCCGACCGGCTACCGCTTCGAGGCGCTGTCGCATCAGGCCTGTTTGAAGCGCCTGCATGACATCATGGATTACGACGGCTTACGCGCCGAGCAGGCTGACTTGCGCAAGCGCGGCATCTATCGCGGCATCGGGATTGCGACCTTCGTCGAGATCACCAACCCGAGTCCGGCCTTCTACGGCGTCGGCGGTGCGCGGATCTCCTCGCAGGACGGCGCCATTCTCAGCTTGACCCCGTCGGGCGAGGTGCGCTGCCTGATCTCGGTTACCGAGCAAGGGCAGGGCACCGAGGCGATCATCAGCCAGATCGTCGCTGATCAGCTCGGCCTCGCGCAGGAGCACGTCAAGGTGATCACCGGCGATACCGAGGTGACACCGCATGGCGGCGCCACCTGGGCCTGCCGCGGCGCCGGCATCGGCGGCGAGACCGCACTCCAGGCGACGCGCGCGCTCAAGCGCAACATTTTGGAGATCGCCGCACTCATTCTCCAGGAGCAGTCCTCGGCGCTCGACATCATCGACGGGCACGTGGTTGACGCGGCGACCCGGAACCAGCGCATGCCGGTCGCCGAGATCGCGCGCATCGCCTATTTCCGCTCCGACACGCTGCCGCCGGGCACCCAGGCGCAGCTCACCGTGAGCCATCACTTCGCGCCGCAGGGCTATCCCTTCGCCTTCACCAACGGCATCCAGGGCTGCTCGCTGGAGATCGATGTCGAGACCGGCTTCATCAGGGTGCTGAAGCATTTCATCGTCGAGGATTGCGGCCGTGTCATCAACCCGATGCTGGTGGACGAGCAGCTCCGCGGCGGTATCGTGCAGGGGCTGGGCGCCGCGCTGTTCGAGGAATGCCGCTACAGTGACACCGGCCAGCTCATGAACGGCTCGCTCGCCGACTACCTCGTCCCGATGCCGATGGAGATGCCCGACATCGTCATCGCCCACGTCGAGACGCCGACTGCGGACACGGTGCTCGGCGCCAAGGGGGTCGGCGAGGCCGGCACGGCGGCGGCGTCCGCCTGCGTGCTCAACGCCGTCAACGATGCGCTCGCGCCATTCGATGCCACGATCAACTCGGTGCCGATCACGCCCACCAAAGTCCTGAAAGCCCTGAAGCGATTCTAGAAAAAAGACAGTTGGAGGAAATCATGCCCAAATCCGGTTCGACGTCGAAGATAACCCGCCGCACTGCGCTCGCCGGTCTCTCGGCCGGCGCGGCACTCCTCGCCATGCCCCGGCTCGGCCGCGCGGCGGACGAGACGATCCGCATCGGCTTCCCGACGCCGCTCACCGGCCCGTTCGCCGCCGAAGCGCGCGATCAGGTCAAGTGCGCCGAGCTCGCCGTCAAGCTCGTCAACGACAAGGGCGGCATCGGCGGCCGCAAGGTCGAGCTCCTGGTCCGTGACGACAAGCTCAACGCCGGCGAAGCCGCGACCCGGACGCTGGAGCTGATCGAGAAGGACAAGGTTCACGCCGTGGTCGGCGCACTCTCCAGCGCGGTGCAACTCGCGGTCAACGAGGTCACCCGCGCTCGCGGCGTGATCTACGTCTCGATCAGCCAGTCCGACACCATCAACGAAGCCAAGGATTTCAGCAAATACACGTTCCACGAAGCGCTGAACCCGCACATGACGACGGCGGCGGTGGCGCGGCAGACGCTGAAGAAGGGCATGAAGGTCGCGCATCTTGTGGCGGATTATGCCTACGGCCATGAGATGCTGCGCGGCTTCAAGCGCGCGCAGGCGGCGATCGGGGCGGACAATGTCGGCGAGATCCTGCATCCGTTCGGCGCGGCCGACTATTCCACCTTCATGCCGCGCCTGATGTCGATGCGGCCGGACGTGCTCTGCATCTCCAATTTCGGCCGCGACCAGGCCAATGCGATCAAGCAGGCCGTGGATTTCGGCGTGAAGCAGCAGATGAAGATCGTCGTCCCCGTGATCCTGCACAATCAGCGCCTCGCCGTTGGTCCCGACGTGTTCGAGGGCGTGGTCGGCGGCGCCAATTACTATTGGGGCCTTGAGGGGCAGAGCAAGTCGGCAGCCGCTTTCAACGCGGCGTTCAAGGCCGCCAATGGCGGTGCGATTCCGACCGATTACGGCGCCTATGGCTATTCCGGCGTCGGATCGCTGCTCGCGGCCATGCAGGCCGCCGGTGGCACCGACACCGACAAGGTGGTCGATGCCCTCGAGAAACTGCAATACGATCTGACCAAAGGCCCGCAGCACTATCGCAGATGCGACCATCAATCGGTGCAGTCGGTGCTGGTGCTGGAGTCCAAGAAGAAATCGGCCATGACGGGCGACAACGACCTGTTCGCCATTCTCGCCAACGACGCCGGCTCCGACGACATGCTGCGCAGCTGCAGCGAGCTCGGCCACGCGACCTAAGTCTTGTGACGATGGACCTGTCGCTGATCATCATGCAGCTTCTCTCCGGGATCGCCCTTGGGGCGGTCCTGGTGATCACTGCGCTTGGACTGACGATCGTGTTCGGCATGCTCGGGGTGGTGAACTTCGCGCACGGCGCGCTGTTCATGATCGGAGCCTATGCGGGCCTCTATCTGGCGTCGCTGACTGGAAGTTTCTGGTGGGGATTGCTGCTTGCGCCCATCCTGATCGGCGCCTTCGGCATGCTGATCGAGTTCGTCCTGATCCGCAGGCTCTATGGACGCTCGATCGACGATCCGCTGCTGTTGACCTTCGGCCTCAGCTACATCCTCGTCGAGGGCGTGCGCATCGTGTTCGGCAGCGACGGCATTCCGTTCCCGACCCCGCCGCAATTGATCGGCGTGGTCGATCTCGGCATCGGCTTCTTCCCGCGTTACCGCCTGTTCGTGATCGCGCTGGTGGCGGTGGTGCTGCTGGTGCTCTGGCTGACGCTGGAGAAGACCCGCGTCGGCCTGATCGTGCGCGCCGGCGCCCGCGATCCCACCATCATGCAGGTGCTCGGCGTCGATATCGGCCGGGTATGGCTTGCGATCTTCGGCCTCGGCGTCGGCCTCGCCGCGCTCGGCGGCGTGCTGGCCGGGCCCATGCGCAGCGTCAATCCGGAGATGGGCTCGCTGGTGCTGGCGGAAGCTTTTGTGGTTACCGTGATCGGTGGTCTCGGCTCGATCGTCGGAGCCGTCGTTGCCGGCCTCATGGTCGGCATCTCCATCAGCATGGTCGCGCTGTTCGCCCCTGAGATGGCGACCATCGTCATGTTCGCGCTGATGGCGGTGGTGCTGCTGATCCGCCCGCAAGGCCTGTTCGGCGTGAGGGGGAGGACCGCGTGACGGGATCATCGAGCGGCGAAGCGACCGCCACATCCTCGTCCGGCGCGATGGGCTGGCTCCTCGAGCAGCGTGTGCTGCTATCCATCGCCGTGCTGGCCGTGCTGCCTTGGCTGCTGCCGTCCCAGGCGCTGGCCGTCAACGTCCTGATCTACGGCGTCGTGGTGATGGGCTACAATTTGCTGTTCGGCTACACCGGGCTGCTGTCATTCGGCCAGGCGGCGTTCTTCGGTGCCGGGGCTTACTTCACGGGCATTGCGATCGGCCGCTACGGTGTGCCGTGGTTCGCCGCGGTGCCGATTGCTGTGCTGCTGAGCACCTGTCTTGCCGCCGCGATCGGTATCGTCTCGACCCGCACGCGGGGCATCTATTTCTCGATGGTGACGCTCGCGCTCGCCCAGCTGGTCTATTACGTCGCGCTGCAGGCCTCGTTCTTCACTGGGGGCGAGAACGGCCTGCGCGGCTTCACAGTCGACCGGATCAGCCTGTTCGGCCTTCAGGTCAATTTCCTCGATCCCGTCAACAAATACTACGTGCTGATGGCCTTCGCGGCGCTGGCGATGTGGTTCCAGTCGCGCATTCTCAACTCGCCGTTCGGGGCCGTGATCGAAGCCATCCGCGAGAACGAGCAGCGGGCTCGGGCCTGCGGCTATGACGTCGAGCGCAGCAAGCTGATCGTGTTCATGCTGTCGGGCGCGATCTCCTCGCTCGGCGGCTGCATGCTGGCGCTGCACTTGTCGATCGTGCCGCTGGACATCCTGCACTACCAGACCTCCGGGATGATCGTGATGATGGTGCTGCTCGGCGGCGCTCGCAGCTTCTTCGGGCCCTTCGTCGGCGCGGCGAGCTTCCTGATCCTGGAGGACGTCATCTCGCTCTGGACGCCGCATTGGCAGATCTTCGTCGGCGCGATCTTCGTGCTGTTCGTGCTGTTCCTGCCCAAGGGTATCTGGGGCACGCTGCTCGATACGCTTCGTATCGGAAAGGCGCGGCCATGACCGGCGAACTGCTCCGCGCCGAGGGCATCGGCAAGCATTTTGGCGGCTTCGTCGCGCTTGAGGGCATCACTGTGTCCTTTGCAGCGGGACAGCTCACCTCGATCATCGGGCCGAACGGAGCGGGCAAGAGTACCTTCTTCAACATTCTCTCGGGTGCCCTGGCCCCGACCTCGGGCAAGCTGCACTTCAGAGGAATTGAGCTCAACGGCCTGCCGCAGCACCGCTTAGTGCACCAGGGCATCTCGCGCTCCTACCAGATCACCAACATCTTCCCTGACCTGTCCGTGCACGAGAATGTCCGCGTCGCGGCGCAGGCGCTCACCGTAAGCTACGATATCTGGCGGAGCCGCGCCCGGCTGACTGAGCTGAATGCGCGGGCCGATGCCGCACTGGAGGCCGTCGGGCTCCTCGGCAAGCGCGGCGAGCTGGCAAAATTCCTCTCCCACGGTCAGCAGCGCGCGCTGGAGATCGCGATCGCACTGGTTTCCGAACCGGAATTACTGCTGCTCGACGAGCCGACCGCCGGCATGGGGCCGGAGGAGACCAAGGACATGGTCGCGCTGCTCGAACGGCTCGCCGACAAGCGCACCGTGCTGCTGGTCGAGCACAAGATGAAGATGGTGCTGGGTCTGTCCAAGCGGGTCGTGGTGCTGCACCACGGCCGCCTGCTTGCGGACGGCGCGCCCGACGAGATCAGGAGCAATCCGGAAGTCCGCCGGGTTTATCTCGGACAGAGTGAAGGCTATGGCTGAGACCGCGCTGCTCGAAATCAATGACCTCCACGCCTGGTATGGCACGAGCCATATCCTTCACGGCATCTCATTGCAGGTGAATCCGGGCGAGGTGGTCGCACTCGTTGGTCGCAACGGCGCGGGCAAGACCACGACCCTGCGGGCGATGATGGGGCTGATGCCAAAGGCGGCGGGGCGCGTGCGCTTTGCGGGCAGGGACCTCCTGCCGCTGCGTGCCCATCAGCGGTTTCATCTAGGCTTGGCGTACGTGCCTGAGGAGCGCCGTATCGTCCCGGGCCTGTCCGTGCGCGAGAATCTCCGGCTTGGCCTCGTCGCCGGCGGCGATATCGATGAACGCGCCGCCATCGACGAAATCGCGGAGACATTTCCACGCTTGAAAGAGCGCCTCGAGCAGGAAGGCGTGACGCTCTCAGGCGGCGAGCAGCAGATGCTGGCGATCGCACGCGCCCTGATCGCGAAGCCGAAGATGATTCTGCTCGACGAGCCCTCTGAAGGGATCATGCCCGTCCTGGTCGAAGAGATGGGCGTGCTGTTCCGCCGCTTGCGCGACGAGGGCAAGACGTTGCTGCTGGTCGAGCAGAACGTCGAATGGGCCCTGCGCCTCGCCGATCGCGCTGTCATCATCGACCAGGGTGAGGTGGTGCATCAGAGCAGCGCCGCGGCGCTGCTGGCGGACAAGGACATTCAGGAGCGCTACTGCGCGGTCTGATGAGCCTCAGGCCACGACCTTGGCCGCTCCACCATCGAGCCGTTGCCGCTCGGTCGCCAGGTAGTCGCCGATCGCATCGCCCGGCATCGGTTTTGCGAAGTAATAGCCCTGGATGTAATCGCAGCCGAGGCGGCGCAGGGTGTCGAGCTGCGCACGAGTCTCGACGCCTTCGACGACGCAGGCGATCTCCATGTCGTCGCACAGACCTGTCAGCGACCTGATGATCTTGTGGCTGACGGGATTCTCGTTGATGTCGGCGACGAAGCTGCGATCGACCTTGATCTTGTCGAGCGGCAGCCGGTGCACATGGCTCAGCGAGGAATAGCCGGTGCCGAAATCGTCGAGCGAGATGCCACAGCCCATCGCCTTCAGCGTCGCGATAGACTGCTGCGCGCGCACGAAGTCGAAAGTGACGGCGGTCTCGGTGATCTCGAAATCGATCCGGTGCGGCGGCAGCCCGCTCGTCTCGATGATCGAGATCAGCGGCAGGATGCCCTCGACCGCGCAGACATCGTGGGCGGAGAGGTTGAACGACAGACGGACGTGGTCTGGCCAGGTCTTCGCCGTCGCGAGCGCGCGCGCCAGCAGCGCCTGCGTCAGCGGGCGGATCAGGCCGATGCGCTCGGCGGCCGGAATGAAATCGGCCGGCGAGACCAGGCCGAGGCGGGCGCTGTGCCAGCGCGCCAGGACCTCGAAGCCGGCGGTGTGCTCGCTCATGGCCTCCACGATCGGCTGGAACACCAGGTCCATCTCGGTGCTGAAATCGGCGGTGCGCAGCAGGGTCTCGATGACGCCGCGGCTGCGGATCTCGGCCTCGAGCTCGCTCGAGAAGATCACGGTGCGGCCGCGCACATGGCGTTTGGCGTGATAGAGCGAATAGTCGGCGCATTCATACAGCGCTTCTGACGTTGTCGCGGAATCCGGGAACAGCGCAAAGCCGATCGAGCAGGACAGGCCGGTATGGGCCGTGTCGAGCTGGTAAGGCAGCTTGACCTGCTCGCCGATGCGTTCGCCGAGCCGCGTCAGGTCCGCATCGTCAGGGTCGCCGCATACGACGAGGCCGAACTCGTCGCCGCCGAGCCTTGCGAATTCGACACGCTGCGGACCAAAGCCTTCGCAGACCTCGCGGATACGCCGGCCAGCCTCGATCAGGACGCGGTCGCCGACCGAATGGCCGTAATTGTCGTTGATTGGCTTGAAGCCGTCGAGGTCGATGATGCCGACCGCGACGCGAACCTTCCTGCGCTCAGCGTCGATGAAAGCACTCGACAGCTCGGCGAAGAAGCGGCGGCGGTTCGGCAGCTCGGTGAGCGAATCCAGATTGGCGAGACGGAAATTCTCGTCCGAGAGCGCCTGCGTCGCCGCCTGCTGTGCGAGTAGGGATTTGCGGCTGGCGACGAGATCGGCGAAGTCGCGATAGTAGATGACCAGCACGGTCACCATCGCGCCGGAAACCAGAAGGTTGTTGACGGCGATCGCCTTCAGGGTTGGCTCGCCGGTGGCCCAGAAGAACAGCACATAGGGCACGTCGACGACCAGCGTGACGATCAGCGCCGCCGAACGCAGATGCATCAGTGAGAAGATGCAGCCGATCACGGTGACGGCCATGTAGAAGGCGACCTGGCTTTTGGCGAAGGGGTCGCCGTAAGGATAGAGCGCGAACGACCACGCGGTGAAGCCCGCGCCGATCGGCAGCGTCATCCAGTTGGTGGCGCGCAGATTGCGCAGGATGTCGGCATCGCTGCGCACGAGATGACGCTGGCGCAGCCACCAGATGGTCCGGAGCGCCGCAAGTACGGTCAGCACCGAGGGCACGACCATCGTCAGCCAGTCCGGCGCCACGTTAACATAGGTATAGGCGACGGCGATCGTGTTGCTCATGAGGATGAAGTAGAGCAGCGGGATCTGCTTGGAGAAGGCGTCGAACTGCGCGCGCGTCAGGTCCGGATTGTCGGCCGGCACGCGAAACAGCCGCATCGCGGCGGCGAGGTGAGACTTCAAATCGGCGACAGGCATTGCAATACGGCCCCGGATCCCCTCAAAATGCAGGCGATCTTGCACGGCTCGGGTAAAGAGCGCGTTAGATGGGAACCGGACCAAAAGCGCGCGCAAGTTGCGCGCTACCGCGGCGATCTTCCGGCCGCGTGTATTGGTGAGACGGCGTTAAGGATAGGTGGCGGAGGGGCGCGTCCGGATGACGAAAACCCCGCGAGAACCGCAGCTACGTTCTGCTAACCATAGGCATCGGTGCGACGCGCGGCCGCGCATCGCGGGATGCCGGTCCACCTCTCCAGGAGGGAGAGGTGGAGGCTGCTGTCACTTCGCAGTTTGAAGCGCCGCCGTCTGCTTGGCGAGCTGCTTGTCGAAATCCTCCGACAGGGTCGTCGCGTAGGTCGTGAGTTCGCCCGGCTTGACGAACGGGTTTGGCGCGCCCTCCTTCATCTCCGCGCGCTTGGCCTGCATGCCGTAGACTTCCGGATGCGGTCCGAGCAGCACGTCGATCTTCATCGCCTTCACCTTGGCATAGGTCGCGCGGTAATCGTCGACGATGCCGGGATAGGTCGGCTGGCCGACCAGCCTGTTCAGCGCCACCGTTCCGCTACAGAAGAACAGCACGTCGCGATCCTGGCTGCCGTCCTTGACGGTCATCTCCCAGCTCGTGCAGCCCGGCGAGTGGCCGGGGGTCGCATGCGCCGTCAGCGTGGTGTCGCCGAGCGTGACCTTGTCGCCTTCCTTCACCGTGCGGTCGACCTTCACCGCGGGGAAGGTGAGGTCCGCGTTCTTCTCGTCGCCGGGGTAGTAGCCGCCTTCGAGGAGCGGCTTGTCGCGCTCGCCGGCGATGAGCTGCGCGCCGGTTTCCTTCTTGATCTCGGCGAAGCCGCCGGTGTGGTCGAGATGGGCGTGCGTGTTGAGGATGATCTTGATGTCGGCGACCTTGAAGCCGAGCTTGGCGATGTTGTCCTTGATCATGCCGGTCGACTGCGACATCGCCGTATCCATCAGGATCAGGCCCTGCGAGGTCTTGATGACGTACACGGCGATGCCGTCGGTGCCGACATAGTAGATGTTGCCGATGAGCTGGAACGGCTCGAACGGCGCCGTCCACTTCTGCATGACCGTTGCCAGAAAGTCCTTGATGGTCTGCGCCTGCGCGCCGGTTGTGAGGAACGCCAGCGCACACAGCGCGGCCGTAAGCTTTCTCATGGTTGCCTCCCGAGTGTTCTTGTCGTTTCGGCCAGACGCGGCATCTGCGCGGCGCGGCCGGTGCGCAAGCTACGTCGTGCGGAGGACGGCAGCAACGGCATCACGCTCTCAAATTTTCGCTGCATGCGCGGAATAAGGGGCGCCGCCCGGTTTGAGCATGGGGCCATCGCTGCAATGCGGCCGCTTGCTGTTTGACCCGGCATCGGCGGCCCGGCATACTTTGCTTCAAGACGGGCCAGCAAGACTCGTCGGCACGGGGAGCTGAAATGACCAATCCATTGTTCGTCCTTGCGGGGATGCTGATTTCCGTCGTCTCATTCTTGTCGATCGCGTCGGCCCAGCCGGTCTGCGTCACACAGAACATGGCCGTGCCGCCTGGTGCCAACACCACCGACAAGGCCGCGCCCTTCTTCATCGACACGACAGGCCTCGATTTCAAGACGGCGCCGCCGACGCGGGATCCCTTCAGCGCCAACTACCCGCGCGCGACCGAGCTGCCGGACGGGACGCTGCCGCCGCCAGGCGCCGAAGGCAATTTCATCATCGGCCCCACCCACAATCCCGCGCCGGAGACGATCGCAAAGGAAGGCGTGCCGCGCGGCACGACGAAATCCTTCACGTTGTCATCGAAAGAGAGCACGGTCTACAATCCCGGCCTGATCCGCGACGACGTCGCGGGCTGCACCAACTCCTCGATCATGACGACGGTCACCGCGCCGGACGACAAGTCGCACATGATCGTCACCACCAGCCATCCCGGTGTCTGGTCGCGCACGATCGACGTCTACGTGCCGGCGCAATATGTGCGCGGCTCCGAGGCGCCGTTCATCGTGGTCGGCGACGGCGGCTCCAACGCCTACAAGGATCTCGCCACCACGCTCGACAATCTGATCGCGCAACGCCGCGTGCCGCCGATGATCGCGATCCAGATTGGCAATGGCGGGCAGGACGCGCAGGGCAGCCAGCGCGGCCGCGAATATGACGCGGTGTCGGGCACCTATGCGCAGTTCGTCGAGCGCGAGGTGCTGCCGCTGGTCGAGAAGAACGCCGACGTCAAGCTGACGAGGAATCCCGACGGACGTGCGACGATGGGATTGAGCTCGAGTGGCGCGGCCGCCTTCACCATGGCCTGGTTCTTTCCCGATCTCTATCACCGCGTGCTGGCCTTCTCGCCGACGATGGTCAACCAGCAATGGCCGCATGACCCGTCCCTGCGCGGCGGCGCCTGGGAGTATCACAGCGCATGGACGGGGCCGGTTGGTCCCAATTTGATCTCCAAGGCAGGTGTGCTGACGCCGGCCGAGCCGCCCGGCGTGCCCCTGATCGTCGCCGCGCCGGCCAAACCGATCCGCTTCTGGTTCTTCGGCGGCGACCAGGACCTGTTCTATCCGAACCCCACCATTCCCGACGGCATGCACGACTGGACCTTGTCGAACGCGCTGATGGCCAAGGGGCTGGCGGAGAAGGGCTATCAGTACCAGTTCCTGTTCGTGCGCAACGCCAAGCACGTCGATCGCCCGACGATCGCGCAGACGCTGCCGTCGGCGCTGGAGTGGGTCTGGAAGGGTTATCCGATCCCCTGAGTGCAGACGCTTAACGCCCGATCGTCACGCCGGCGGTCGAGCGCATGGCGTCGCGGAGGCTGGTGGCGTTCATGTCGTCGAGCCTTTGACGCGTCAGCACGGTGGTCTGGCCGGGCGTGTTGAGGAAGGTCTCGCCGCGCGAGGAGGACAGCCGGTCGGCCTTGTAGGGCGCTGCGGGATCGATCGCGGCCGCCGTTGTCGGCACATGGCGCGGCCGTTTGCCGGACGCCGCAAAAGCTCCTTGCGAGACGCAGAGAGCAGCGATCACGACCAGTCGCGATGATGTTGCGAACATGCGGTGTCCCATATCCAGGGTGTCAGCCTGGCATATGGCGAGCGCGATCGCAGATGAAAAGGGTCAGGCGAGGGCGGCCTGGCGTTCCCGCACCGCCTCACGGACGGTCTTCACGGGTTCGGCGAGCCGGGTGAAGCTACGCTTGTCCACCTGCGCGGGCGCTTCGACGATGACGCCCTCACAGACAATCTGCCCGCCGAGCATCTTGAATTCCAGCTTGTCGTAGCGCGGCATCGTCTCGCCGGGCGCGGGCGGCAGCAGTCCGATCCGGCCCTGGATGTTCAGCGTCGCATCGCCGGTGCCGTGAAGCCGCGGATTCCACATCCTGATCCCGGTCTCCGCCCAGCGCTGTCGGATCAGCGCGGCACGGTCGGCGGGTTCCGTGACCCTTGTGCGGGTCTTCGGTGCGCGGAGAATTTCCGGAACGGGAGACTCGAGGACCGGCTCCGGCGCGCTCTCGGCGACGCCGCTGGTTGCGTCGGCGGAAGAGTCCTCCGCCGCGACCACCATGACGGGGGCAGGATCGTTGACGGCGACCGGCTCGATCTCCGCCGCGACGCTGGGAGCGGGATCGCTGTCGATGTTGCTCTCGGAGACATCCAATGCCTTGTCATCGGCGCACGCGACACACGAGCCGTCGTTAGCGGCCGGCGCGTCAACCACGAGAAGGTCGGGGGTGGGATCGTCGGCGACGAGAAGAACGGGAGCATCAACCACGTCGATCGCGACATCGACCGACGCGACCAGAGTCTCCTCCGCGACGATGGGCTCGATCTCGATCGCGACATCGAACGATGGAACGCTGCCAATGACAGCCTCGGGAGCATCGGCCGGCTCGCTCGCAACCTCGATAGGCGAGACCGGTGCCTCCTCCACGATGACGGGCTCGATGCTCGCAAGCACTTCCGCCGGAGGATCGTTGCTGACGACTTCGGGAGCCTCAACCGCGTCGATCGCAACATCGACCGACGCGACCAGAGTCTCGTCCGCGGCTGCATGCTCGAACTCGGTCGCGAGTTCGTACGATGGAACGCTGCTGATGTCAGCTTCAGGAGCATCGGCCGGTTCGCTCGCAACCTCGATAGACGAGACCGGCGTCTCTTCCGCGATGACGGGCTCAATGCTCGCCAGCAGTTCCCCGGGAGAATCGCCGCTGACGACTTCGGGAGACTCATCCTGCTCGCTGGCGGCATCGATCGGCAGGACCGAAGCCTGCTCGACCACAACCGGATCGGCCTCAGTGGGCATATCCCGGGAGGGTTCGTCGTTGATGCTGATATCAGCTGGCGTGGCTGACGGACTCTCCGCGGTGACGGAGATCGTGGGAGCGTCCTCGGCTACGGGAGTCGTGGCCGTGATGTCGGCCTGGCCATGTAATGGTTCGGCGCTGCTCGTGTCGAGCGTCGGAGCGGCTTCCGCGACGTCGGCAAGGATGGCTGGCGAGTCGCTTGCTGCGTTCGCCGCGACGTCGATGGTTCCGCTGTGCGGCAAGGGCCGAAGTCGGGTGAACGCCCATTTCACCGCAGGAATGCGGCGCAGCAACGATATCAGTCTCGAAAGCACTGGGAGTTGTCCAAGAGGTACTCGGCGTGAGGCAATCGCTGATTCGTCAGCAATATGAAAAACTGCCCCGCCTGTCACACCGATGTCAATCTGACTGGGACCAATTGCAGAACATCCACACGTGCCGTGCAGGTGAGATTGCCGTCGGCACTTGCAGCGATGGCCGGCCGGATCGCGCCCGGGCTGGATCAACCGTCGGGGTTCCCTGTGCAGTTCGCCTGACATAGCTTGGAGCACCCGAAATCCAGGTCCGAGGACGACGCAATGAGGAAGCTTGCCGCCATCGCAGCGGTTCTGTTCTGGTCGACATGCTCATTCGCGCAGGATCGCAGCATCACCGTGGCCTCCACGACCTCGACGGAGCAGTCTGGCCTGTTCGGCTATTTGCTGCCGCTGTTCTCGAAGGCCGAGGGCATCGAGGTGAAGGTCGTCGCCGTCGGCACAGGTCAGGCGCTCGACATCGGACGGCGCGGCGATGCGGATGTGGTGTTCGTCCATGACAAGCCGGCCGAAGACAAGTTCATGTCCGAAGGGCAGGGCGTGAAGCGCTTCGACGTCATGTACAACGACTTCGTCATCGTCGGCCCGAAGGCTGATCCCGCGAAGATCGCCGGCGGCAAGGACGTCGCGGATGCCTTGCGCAAGATCGCGGCAGCGAAAGCGCCGTTCATCTCGCGCGGCGACAAGTCCGGCACGCATGCGGCCGAGCTGAGATTGTGGAAAGAAGCGGGCATCGACATCGCCGCCGGCAAGGACAGCTGGTATCGCGAGATCGGCCAGGGCATGGGCCCGGCACTGAACATGGCCTCGTCGGCGAATGCCTATCTGCTGTCGGATCGCGGCACCTGGCTGTCGTTCAAGAATCGCGGCGAGCTTGCGATCCTGACCGAGGGCGACAAGCGGCTGTTCAACCAGTACGGCGTCATGCTGGTGAATCCGGAAAAGCATCCGAACGTGAAGGCGAAGGACGGGCAGGCCTTCATCGACTGGCTCGTCTCGTCGAAGGGGCAGGATGCGATCGCCGGCTACAAGGTCGGCGGGGAGC
The DNA here is from genome assembly GCF_029714425.1 of Bradyrhizobium sp. CB2312. Taxonomy (NCBI): domain Bacteria; kingdom Pseudomonadati; phylum Pseudomonadota; class Alphaproteobacteria; order Hyphomicrobiales; family Nitrobacteraceae; genus Bradyrhizobium; species Bradyrhizobium sp. CB2312. Next base: position 3,070,246 of record NZ_CP121668.1, read on the forward strand.
AGCTATTTTTCCCCAACGCGTCCCACTAGCAGGAAAGCGACGGTCGACACCGCGACGCTGAGCGCGAGCAGGATCAGCCCGAGCCCGAGCGCCAGCGGCAGGTCGCCCTTGCTGGTCTCCAGCGCAATCGCCGTCGTCATCGTGCGCGTGAAGCCGCGGATGTTGCCGCCGACGATGATGATGGCGCCGACCTCGGCGATGGCGCGCCCGAACGCGGCGAGAAAGGCGGTCAGCAGCGAGGTCCGTCCCAGCGCGAACAAAAGCGCCATGCTGCGCAGGGCCGACAATCCGTCGATCCGCGCGAGGTCGCCATACTCCGCCCACAGCAGGCTCGCCGGCCGGTGCACCAGCGCGACCACGATCGGTGTGGCGAGCAGGGTCTGCGCGATCACCATGGCGGTCGGCGTGAACAAGAGGCCGGCAGCCCCGAGCGGACCGGACCGCGACAGCAACAGATAGAGCGCGAGCCCGACCACGACCGGCGGAAGGCCGAGCAGCGCATTGGTCAGCACGATGATGACCTGCCGCCCGCGGAAACGGGTGATGGCAAGCAGGGCCCCGAACGGCGCGCCGATCAGCAGCGCGACGATGCTGGCAGTCAGGCTGACACGCACGGACAACGCGACGATGCCGAGTAGTTCGGCATCGGCTTCGCCGATCAGCGCGAACGCGGCGGCAACGGATCGCGCGAAATCGTTCATTCGGCCGGGCGCTTCGCCGGCGGGCCGAACGCCTCGGGATCATCGATGTCGAAGCTGCATGATCGCGTCACGGATAGGTCTCTGCTGGTCTGGTCGACATGCACAGAATACCCGCGGGAAGAGATTTGAAAACGCGATTCATTTCAGGAAATGAATTTGACGCCCGGTTATACAGGCCCATCGGACGGAAGCGGAGAAGCGCTCCACGTCTTAGAGGCTGCGGCCCAGAGCCAGCGCGCCGGCAGAACGGCAAGGCCGGCCCCGATGAGTTGACCGGTGATGAACGCCGGAACGCCCCAAGGGCCGATCCCTGCGAACGTATCGGATAGCGAGCGGGCGATGATGACGGCGGGATTGGCGAACGACGTCGAGGACGTGAACCAAGACGCCGATGTGATGTAAAGGCCGACGGAGTAAGGAACGGCATGTCTGTCAATCGAGATCGGGGCGAGCTGCCCCGATCTCGATCTGACGGCCGGCCCTTTGGGGCCTCAACGTTTCACGCTGGCCGCTGCGGAGACCGTCTGCGCTTCGAAGTTCTGCTGCCAGTAGCGCTCGATCTGATCGATCAGGGCGGCGGGCAGGGGGACGTAGTTGAGCGTCTGGGCTTCCGACTTGCCGTTCTCCAGAGACCAGCGGACGAAGTCGATCGCCGCTGCGGCACGCTCCTGTGATTTCGGCATCTTCGGCATCAGCACGAAGGTCGTCGCCGTGATGGGATATGCGTCTTCGCCCGGCGCATTGGTCAGCACGAGATGGAAATCCTTCTCCGCCTTCCAGTCCGCGCTCGAGGCCGCCGCCTGGAACGAGGCGGCGTCGGGAACGACGAAATTGCCGGCTGTGTTCTGCACCACACCGAATGAGATTCGATCGAGCCGTTGCAGCGCGTAGGTGTATTCGAGATAGCCGATCGCGCCCGGAACGAGGCTGACCAGCGAGGCGACGCCGTCATTGCCCTTGCCGCCGAGGCCGAGTGGCCATTCGACCGAGGTGCCTTCGCCGACGCTCGTCTTCCATTGCGGGCTGACCTTCGCGAGATAGTTCGACCAGTTGAACGTCGTGCCGGATCCGTCGACGCGATGGACCACGGTGATCGCCGTGTTCGGCAGGTTGATGTCGGGATTGATGGCGCGAATGGCCGGGTCGTTCCAGGATCTGAGCTTGCCGAGATAGATGTCGGCGAGCACCGGCCCGGTGAAGCGGATCTGGCCGGGCTTGACGCCGTCGATATTCACCACCGGCACGACGCCCCCGATCACGATCGGGAATTGCATCATGCCGAGCCTGTCCAGCTCCTTGGGATCGAGCGGCAGGTCGCTGGCGCCGAAATCGACGGCTTCCTTCTTGATCAGGCCGACGCCGATGCTCGAGCCGACGGCTTGGTAGCTGACAATGTTTCCGGTCTTCGACCTGTACGCGTCGATCCATTTCGCCATCACGGGCGAAACGAAGGTTGAGCCGGCTCCCTTGGTCTCGGCCGCCGGGCCCTGCGTGGCGACGAGCAGAGCGGCGAGGAAGATGGGAAGTGCAATATGTTTTGTCATGTGCGCGACGCTAACAGGTGGGGCACCAGGCTGATGTGGGCTATGTCACAATGGCGTCGCGAAGCATTCGCACTGGCCATTGCGCATCGATTACAGCACACCGTCAGCGGGCACCGCATCGTCCGATTGATGTAGATCAAGGTGGTCCGAACGGGTCGGGCTCAGCCGTCCCCCACTGCAAGGCGCCGGGGGCGAGCACGCGCAAATTCGGAAAAACAACCTGCCAGGCCGCCAAATCTTGCCGTTTCGCGGCCGAATGGCGGCTTTATTCCCGCTTCGGATGCTTTAAGGAAGGGGCATGATCAGGTCGCCCCCGCCCGGCGGCGGTGCTAGACCCTGATACGGGAACAATGGGGCCGGGCCGTACCGGCGCGCCCCGCAAGGATGAAGGATGTGAGGCAATGATCCAGACCGTTGGCATCATCGGGGCAGGGACCATGGGGAACGGCATCGCGCAGGTTTGCGCCGCGGCCGGGCTTTCGGTCGTGATGGTCGACATTTCCGATGCGGCGGTGAACCGCGGAATTTCGACCGTCGGCGGCAGCCTCGAGCGCCTGGTCAAGAAGGAGAAGATGTCGGTGGCCGATCGCGAGGCGACGCTCAAGCGCATCACCGGCACCACCGACCGCGCCAAACTCTCCGATTGCGACCTCGTCATCGAAGCCGCGACCGAGAACGAGGAGCTCAAGGTCAAGATCCTGAAGGATCTCTGCGCCACGCTGTCGCCGCGCACACTGGTTGCGACCAACACCTCCTCGATCTCGATCACCAAGCTCGCCGCCGCGACCGACCGTCCCGATCGTTTCATCGGCATGCACTTCTTCAACCCGGTGCCGGTGATGGCATTGCTGGAACTCATCCGCGGCTTGCAGACCTCCGACGACACCCACGCCAAGGCGCTCGATTTCGCCCAGCGCGTCGGCAAGGTGGCGATCACGGCCAAGAACAGCCCGGGCTTTGCCGTCAACCGCATCCTGTGCCCGATGATCAACGAGGCGATCTTCGCGCTGCAGGAAGGGATCGCGACGGCGGAAGAGATCGACGCCGGCATGAAGCTCGGCTGCAACCATCCGATCGGACCGCTGGCGCTGGCCGATCTCGTCGGCCTCGACACCATGCTCTCGGTGATGGAGGTCTTTTATAAGGGCTTCAACGATCCTAAATACCGTCCGGCTCCCTTGCTCAAGGAAATGGTCGATGCCGGCCATCTCGGCCGCAAGACGGGGCAGGGTTTTTACACTTACGGCACCTGATCATGGTGCAAGCGGCGGGCCTTGCGCGTCCGCCGTCCGATCCCCGCAATTTGCGCCGCGACAAAGACGCCGCGCGCAATTTCATCGAGCTTCCTTCCTTCTCCCCTTGTGGGAGAAGGTGGCGCGAAGCGCCGGATGAGGGGTTAGTTCCGCAGACTCAAACGCTTGAGAGCATGCAGAGAGATACCCCTCACCCGTCTCGCCGCTCCGCGGCGAGCCACCCTCTCCCACAAGGGGAGAGGGAAAGACGAAAACGGACGAAGAGAAACATGTCGGATCGACTGAAGGCCGAGCGCGAGGCGGCGGCCGCGCGGCGGAGTCCGTTGACCCAGGATGCGATCGAGCGGACCGGGATCACCGAGGAGATGATCGGGGAACTCGTCGCTCGCTTCTACGGACGCGTGCGCGAGGACGCGCTGCTCGGGCCGGTGTTCGCGATCGTGCAGAATTGGGACGAGCACCTCGCCAAGCTTAGGGATTTCTGGTCGTCGGTCGTGCTGATGAGCGGCCGCTATCATGGCTCGCCGATGCGGGCGCATGTGCCGCTGAGTCTGGTTGGCGATCATTTCGACCGTTGGCTCGATCTGTTCGAGCAGACGGCGCACGAAGTCTGTCCGCCGCCGGCGGCTGCGCTGTTCATCGACAAGGCGCGGCGCATCGCCGACAGCTTTGAAATGGCTTCGGCCACCATCGCAGGTCGCATCGCTTCGCCGCGTCACCTCCTGAGGTCCTGAAATACAGAATGCCTGCACGAGACACGCGCAGGCTCGTATCGCGATGGCGCGTCGCACCAATTCCAGCATCATCGGTCTGATCTGCAAAATCATCATGCCGTTCGCGCGATGCGACGTAGAAGTCGCAAAAACGCGCGCGAACGCATGTGTTCTCGCTCAATCAAAACGAGCAAAGACATATTGATGCACTGCGGCGCCAATCCTTCGCCTTGTTTTCGGCAGAGTTCCAGCGCCTGCTAGCGGGCATGGCCAGCGCACCGTTCAACACCCCTTTCTCATACTCCGAGACGATTGCGGAACCCGAAGCTGACGCGGGTACGGAGCAGACGCGACGAGCGATCCTGCTCGGCGCACTCGCTAGCACCGCGTGTCTCGGCTGTTCCACACGGGCGCGCGCGGGTGAGGATCCGCCCGGCTCCGACGAGCGTCCGCAAAACGGCGACGTGCTCGTCTTCTCCGAAGGAGACCAGGAGGGAAAGCTCATCACCGCCGCCGATCTGCCGGCGGGCGGACCGCCGGTGCATGCCTGGCCGAAGGACCCCAAGACATCGGTCGTGCGCAGCGCCTCGCGCCTCAACGAGCTCCTGATCATCCGGCTCGATCCCGCCGAGCTCGACGAGAAGACCCGCGCGCGTGCGGTCGACGGCATCCTCGCCTATTCGGCGATCTGCTCGCATGCCGGCTGTCCCGTCACCGCCTGGGTCAAGAGCGATGTCGGCGACAAGGATGTGTTCAAGTGCATGTGCCACAATTCCGAATACGATCCTCGCGAGGGCGCGCAGGTCGTGTTCGGGCCGGCGCCGCGACGGCTCGCCGCGCTGCCGCTGGCGCTCGCTGACGGCTCGCTCAGCGTCGCCGGCAATTTCATCGGAAAGGTAGGTGGCGCGCAGCCAGGATGATGGACGGTGCGGGTTGTGCCCGCGTCACGAGAGGCCGCATCCGCCGAGGGGCGGACGACGGGACGAACGACAAGAATTCAGAACAAGAATTCAAGCGGATGAAAAAGGGGAACGTCCATGAAAACGTCCATGACCAGGAAGCAATGGTACCTGTCCGGCTTCGTCGCCTTCACGTGTCTTGTCTCGACCGCTGCAATTGCCGGCCCGATCGAGAGCTACGCGCCAGTCACCCAGCAGCGCCTGGAAAATCCGGAAGCCGGCAACTGGATGCTCTACCGCCGTACCTATGACGGCCAGGGCTACAGCCCGCTCGACCAGATCAACACCTCGAACGTCAAGAATCTCACGCCGGTCTGGACCTTTGCCACCGGTGTCGTCGAAGGCCACGAGGCGCCGCCGATCGTCAACAACGGCGTGATGTTCGTGGCAACCCCGATGGGACAGGTGATCGCGCTCAACGCGAAGACCGGCGACGAATATTGGCGCTACAAGCGGCAGCTTCCCGACGATCTGTTCCAGCTGCACCCAACCAGCCGCGGCGTCGGCCTCTGGGAGGACAAGCTTTATCTTGCCACCACCGACGACCATGTCGTCGCGCTCGACGCCAAGACCGGCAAGGTGGTGTGGGACACCAAGGTGCAGGACTACAAGAAGGGCCAGTACATGACCCTGATGCCGCTGATCGTCGACGGCAAGGTCATCGTCGGCGGCTCCGGCGGCGAGTTCGGCGTGCGCGGCTATGTCGCCGCCTATGACGCCAAGGACGGCAAGGAGCTGTGGCGCACCTTCACCATTCCAGGCGAGGGCGAACCCGGCCACGACACCTGGAAGGGCGACGACTGGAAGAACGGCGGCGGCTCGGCCTGGATGACCGGCAATTACGACAAGGACACCAAGACGATCTATTGGGGCGTCGGCAATGCCGCGCCGTGGCCCGGCGAGATGCATCCCGGCGACAATCTCTACACTTCGTCGGTGCTCGCGCTCGATCCGAGCAACGGCAAGATCAAGACCTATCATCAGTACCACCAGAACGATTCCTGGGACTGGGACGAGGTCGAGGCGCCGATGCTGATCGACCTGCAACGTGACGGCCGCAGCATCAAGAGCCTGGTCCATCCGGGACGCGATGCGATCTTCTGGGTGCTCGAGCGCGCGCCGACCAAGATCAACTACGTCGCTGGCTGGCCGTTCGTGGCAACCGACGTCTGGAAGGGCATCGATGCGGAGACCGGCAAGCCGATCGTCGATCCCGACCACAAGCCGGTCATCGGCAAGCGCGTCGAGTTCTGTCCGTCGCTGTGGGGTGGCAAGGACTGGCCGTCGGCGGCTTACAGCCAGAAGACGGGTCTCGTCTATGTCCCCGCTAACGAGAATTTCTGCGGCGGCTTCACCGGCGAGAAGCTTCCGCTCAAGCCGGGTGAGCTCTGGCTCGGCACCAAGCCGGAGGACATCGGCCTAAAGGCGAAGCCCGGCGCCGATCATTTCGGCGAGCTCCAGGCCTGGGATCCCACCACGGGCAAGAAAGTCTGGCAGCATAACTTCCCGAAATCGCAGCTGTTCGGCTCGGTGACGGCAACCGCGGGTGATCTCGTCTTCGCCGGGGGCACCAACGACCGCAACTTCCGCGCCTTCAACGCCAAGACCGGCGAGCTCTTGTGGGAGCAGAAGACCAACTCCGGCATCATGGGCATGCCGGTATCCTATGAGGTCGACGGCACCCAATACGTCGCGATCCAGTCCGGCTGGGGCGTCGACGCGCAGCGCATCCAGGATGCGCTCGCGACCAACAATATCGGCATCGAGTCCAACGTGCCGCAAGGCGGCGTGATCTGGGTGTTCGCGCTGAAGAAATAGCTCCGCGGCGGATCGACGAAAGCGGAGCAGCAGGGGGGTGGAGAATGCGGCGGACGGCAACGTCCGCCGCATTTTGCTTCTTCCTTCTCCCCTTGCGGGAGAAGGTGGCGCGAAGCGCCGGATGAGGGGTTCTCTCCACGCGCAAGACCATTCGTGAGGATGGAGACCCCTCACCCAAGCAAGGTTGTATCTCCCAGCGTCGCGGCCCTCTCCCGCAAGGGGAGAGGGCACATCCATGCGCAGCCGTCAGATAACTACTTCCCCTGCCTGTCCACCTTGTCCTTCTCCTTCTGGTTCATCTCCCGAACCTTCGGATCCGGGTTGTGCTGCCCGGTGGTCTGGGTGGTTGAAGGAAGCGGGGCGTTGGCGTTGGGAAGCGAGTTCTGGTCGGGCGCGGTGGGGCGGGTCGCCGTGGTCGGCGGCGTCGTGTTGCTCTGGGCGAACGCGCCCATCGTGGTCATGAAAAAGGCGCCCGACAGAAACGAGACTGCGAGCGCCTTTGGAATGTTGGTCATCGATCTGCTCCTGTCAGATCGATGGAAACGGCGCGAGGCCGCCTTGTGTTCCCCGCCTAAAGCGCGATGAGATCAGAATCATCATCGCGCTTTAGCTTGTTGTTTGCGCATCATCTCCGCGCAAACGCGTTCCGCGTTTGTCGCGAGGGAAAACCGCTGCGCACTTTTCCGGATCATGCTTCAGGTTTCGAGTTGCTTGCCGAGCGGAAGGTTGCGGATGCGCTTTCCGGTCGCGGCGAAGATCGCGTTCATCATCGCCGGTGCGAACGGAGGAACGCCGGGCTCGCCGACGCCGCTCGGCGGCGTGTCGGGTCCGGGCGGAACGATGTAGACGTTGGTGACGATAGGAGATTCATCCATCCGGATGACCTGGAAGTCATCAAAGTTCTTCTGCTCCACCTTGCCGTCCTTGAAGGTAACCTCGCCGTATTTGGCAAGACTCAACCCCATGATCGCCGCGCCCTCGATCTGCGAGGCGATGCGCTCGGGATTGACATAGGTGCCGCAATCGATCGCGGTGTCGACCCGCGGCACCGTCAGCTTGCCCTTGTCGTCGACGGCCACCTCGACGATGCTCGCGATGTAGCTGACAAAGCTGCGGTGGACCGCGATGCCGAGGCCATGGCCCTTGGGCACCTTGCGGCCCCATTCACCCTTCTCTGCAACCAGCTCGACCACCTTGCGCAGGCGCGCGGTGTCGATCGGATAGCTGTCGAAGGGCTCGCCATAGTTCCACAGGTCCTTCACCGCCGGCTTGACGATGCGCGGGCTGCCGATCAGCGCGAGCAGCGTCTCCTTCTGGTCGCGGCCGGTCGCAGCTGCGATCTCGCCGACCATCGACTGCACCGCGAAGGCACGCGGAATGTTCGAGACCGAGCGGAACCAGCCAATACGGGTGAACGCCGCAGCTTCCGGGTTCTCGCAGGTGATGTTGGCGATCTCGAACGGCATGTCGACGAGGCCCATGCCGAGTTCGAAGGGAGCCGCGTGGTTGGCGCCGGCGGCGAAGGTCGAGGCGATCGTCGGTGCCACGCTGCGATGGCGCCATGCGATCACCTTGCCGCTCTTGTCGAGCCCCGCCTCGATGCGTTCCACCGAGACCGTGTGCAGGAAGTCGTGGTGAAGATCGTCCTCACGCGTCCATTGCACCTTCACGGGTGCGCCCAGTTCTTTCGAGAGGAGGGCAGCCTCGAGCGCAAAATCGCATTTCGACTTGCGGCCGAAACCGCCGCCGAGCAGCGTCACGTTGACGGTGACGTTGCCCTCGGGGATGCCGAGCGTCTTGGCGACATCTTCGCGGGTGCCGCCGGGGCTCTGCACCGGCGCCCAGATCTCCGCCTTGTCGCCCTTGACGTCGGCGACCGCGACTGGCGGCTCCATGCTGACGTGCGCGAGGTGCGGCAGATAATATTCGCCGACGATGACCTTGTCCGCGCTCTTCAGCGCGGTGTCGGCATCACCCTCCTGGCGCACGACAAGGCCCGGCTTGCGGGCGGCCTCCTCGAGCTCCTTGCGATAGGCGACCGAGTCGTACTTGCCGTTGGCGCCGTCGTCCCAGGTCAGCTTCAGTGCGTCACGGCCCTTGATCGCCGCACCGGTGTTGCGCGCGATCACCGCGACGCCGCCAAGCGGCTGGAATTTCGACGGCCATGGCCAGCCCTGCACCTGCATCACCTTCTCGACGCCGGGGATCTTCAGCGCGCCGTCCGGCTCGAACTTGACCAGCTTGCCGCCCGTCACCGGCGGACGCGCGATCACGGCATATTTCATGCCGGGCAGGCGTACATCGGCGCCATATTGCGCTTTGCCGGTGGTGATGTCGTGGAGGTCGACGATGCCGACCTGGCCCTTGCCGAGATAGCGAAAGTCCTTGGGGTCCTTCAGCTTGAGGCCTTCGATGCTCGGCACCGATTCCTTGGCGGCGTCGGCCGCGAGCTCGCCGAAGCCGAGCTTGCGACCACTGGCGCTATGGACGACCTCGTGGTTGACGGCCTTGACCTCGGTCGCCGGCACGTTCCAGCGCTTGGCCGCGGCCTGCTCCAGCATGGTGCGAGCGGAGGCGCCGATCTGGCGCATCGGAATCAGGTAGTGCCGCGTGCTGCGCGAGCCGTCGGTGTCCTGGTTGCCGAACTTGACCTCGTCGCCATGGGCCTGCTGCACCTTCACCTTGGACCAGTCGGCTTCCATCTCCTCCGCCACGATCAGCGGCAGGCTGGTGCGAACACCGGTGCCCATCTCGGAGCGGTGAGCGAGGATAGTGACGATGCCGTCGGGTGCGACCGCGACGAAGACGCGCGGATCGACCACGACGCCATGCGGCATCTTGCCGGCGCCGGTCTCGTAGGCGAAGGCCTGGCGCGACATCACGGGTGCGGCGAGCACGAACCCGCCGGTGATGCCGAGCCCCTTCAGGATGCTGCGGCGCGAGACCTTCTCGACTTTGATGTGCTTTTCGAAGCCACGGAGCTTGCCGGGATTGTCGATGAAATTCATGTCACACTCCCGTCGATGCGAGGTGGACGGCGTTCTCGATGCGCTGGTAACAGCCGCAGCGGCAGATGTTGCCGGCCATCGCCTCGCGGATCTGGTCGTGCGACGGCTTGGGGTTGTCCATCAACAGCGCCGCGGCCTGCATGATCTGGCCGGCCTGGCAGAAGCCGCATTGGGGCACGTTGACCTGGCGCCAGGCCTTCTGCACCGGGTGGTCGCCGTTCGGATGCAGTCCCTCGATCGTGGTGACTTCGCGTCCGGCGACGTCGTTGATCGACGTGATGCAGGAGCGCACGGCTTCCTTGTCGACGATGACAGTGCAGGCGCCGCAAAGGGCTTGGCCGCAGCCGTACTTGGTGCCGGTGAGCCCGGCCTCGTCGCGCAGGAACCAGAGTAGCGGGAGATCCGGGTCGCCGTCCCAGCTCTGTTCCTGGCCGTTGATCTTCACCTTGATCATGATCGTCCCTCGCTCTTCATAAGCATGTCGAATTCAAATGCGCCGATTTGGATCGGCAGTGGCTCGTGCGTCGTATCGCCAAATATCTGCCGTCGTTCCGCGCGGGCAAATCCCGGAGGGAGGCAGGAACGCCAATGGCGATGTCTGGATGTGCTCGATACCTCCCGTCTTGTTCTTAATTGATTGAACTTCGCGCGGCATCGTGACGGCTCGACCGTAGCAGAGATCGCGCCGACCCGGCGTTCACAGCCGAGTGTTCTCACCGGGAAAAGATTGCATCGATGGTTTGTCAAAAGCAGGGCGCGACATCGCGCCGCGCGCCTTCCAAGCGGACGCACAAAAAAGGCTTCGTCCGCGAGAAAAGACTGCACGGACGAAGCAGGATGCCTCAGTCGAGGGAGGGAGAAACGCAGGCACCGCGGACTTCAATCAGGAAGCAGGCGGCACTGCGCAGTCATTCAGAGACCAGGACTGAGGAGCCAATGGCCCTCACGCATACGCGCCGTACGGAGGCGGCGGGGCACGCCGCGATCGTTCCGAGGCCGGACCCGTCCGGCTCACCGGCGTTGGTCGACGCCGGTGAGCGGACGGGCAGGGCTGTGTTCAGGCGGCCTCGCTCAGGCCGCTTTGGCCTTGGCCACGTGGGTCGCGATCGCGTCCATCAGTGCCGGCGACAGGCAGTCATAGGGCTCGAGCCCGATTTCCTTCAGCCGCGCGCGGATGCCCGCCATCTGCTCCGGCTTCACGCCCGATTCGATCACGGAGGAGACGAAGGCGGCGAATTGCGGCGCCTGCGAGCCCTGCTCCTGGAACAGCTCGGGATGGATGAAGTCGAGGCCGTAGAACGGGTGGTTCTTGTTCTCGATGCGGCCGTACATGTGCGTGCCGCAGGCCTTGCAGGCATGGCGCTGGATCACCGCGGACTCATCGACGATCTGGAGCTTGTCGCCGTTTTCGAGCACGCTGACGTTCTGGCGCGGCACCACGGCGACGACCGAGAAGGTTGCGCCCTGGGGCTTCCAGCACTTGGTGCAGCCGCAGGCGTGGTTGTGGGCGACGTCGCCCTTCACCGCGACCTTGACCGGGTGGTCCTTGCATTTGCAGACCAGCGTGCCGCCGGCAAAGCTGCCGCTGCCCTGTTTGACGCCGTTATCGATCGAGGGATGGAGTGCAACAGTCATGGGTCGATCCTCCTTGGGTGCGATGCCTGTGGGCTAGTACACGACGACGGAACGGATGGATTTGCCCTCGTGCATGAGGTCAAAGCCCTTGTTGATCTCTTCGAGCTTGAGTACGTGGGTGATCATCGGATCGATCTGGATCTTTCCGTTCATGTACCAGTCGACGATCTTCGGCACGTCGGTGCGGCCGCGCGCGCCGCCGAAGGCGGTGCCGCGCCAGTTGCGCCCGGTGACGAGCTGGAACGGGCGGGTGGCGATCTCCTTGCCGGCTTCGGCGACGCCGATGATGATCGAGGTGCCCCAGCCGCGATGGCAGGCTTCCAGCGCCTGGCGCATCACGGTGGTGTTGCCGGTGCAGTCGAAGGTGTAGTCGGCGCCGCCGTCGGTGAGGCCGACGAGATGTTGGACGATGTCGCCCGTGACCTTCTTCGGGTTGACGAAGTGGGTCATGCCGAACCGCTTGCCCCAATCTTCCTTGGAATCGTTGACGTCGACGCCGATGATCTTGTCGGCGCCGGCCATCTTGGCGCCCTGGATCACGTTGAGGCCGATGCCGCCGAGACCGAACACGACGACGTTGGAGCCCGGCTCGACCTTGGCGGTGTTGACGACGGCGCCGACGCCGGTGGTGACGCCGCAGCCGATGTAGCAGCTCTTGTCGAAGGGCGCGTCCTCGCGGATTTTGGCGACCGCGATCTCCGGCAGCACGGTGAAGTTCGAGAAGGTCGAGCAGCCCATGTAGTGATAGATCGGCTTGCCCTTGTAGGAGAAGCGGCTGGTGCCGTCGGGCATCACGCCCTTGCCTTGCGTCGCGCGGATCGCGGTGCAGAGATTGGTCTTCTGGCTCAGGCAGCTTTTGCACTGCCGGCATTCCGGCGTGTAGAGCGGAATGATATGGTCGCCCGGCTTCACCGAGCTCACGCCGGGGCCGATCTCGCGGATGATGCCGGCGCCTTCATGCCCCAGGATCGATGGGAAGATTCCCTCGCTGTCGAAGCCGTCGAGCGTGTAGGCGTCGGTGTGGCAGATGCCCGTCGCCTTGATCTCGACCAGGACCTCGCCGGCCTTGGGTCCTTCCAGATCGACTTCGACGATCTCGAGCGGCTTCTTGGCTTCGAAAGCGACGGCGGCACGTGTCTTCATCGGTAGCTCCTCAAATTCTCAGCAGACGCCAGGACGTAGTCTTGGCAGTCTCCGTAACGTTCATTTCTTGCCCATGCAGGCGTCTTCAGCCTTGGTGTAGGCCTCGTTCTTCTCTTCCTTCTTGGAAGGACGCTGCCGGCCCCAGGCTTCGGTCGAGCGGGCGCGGAGATAGACGTAGAGATCGTCCATGTAGCAGGCGACATTCGGGTTGTCCCCGAACGCCGGCATGACGTTCTCCTGCGCGGTCGAGATGTTCTTGCGGCCGGAGGCGACCACGCCGAGGAAGTCGCCGTAGCTCATGGTCTTGACGGAATCCTTCAGCGCCGGTGCGTAAGTGGATCCCATGCCGTCGGGGCCATGGCAGACGTGGCAATCGGAGTGATAACGGCGGTAGCCGGAATAGGTGAACCAGTCCACGGTGCCGTCGGCCGAAATCTTGTAGGTCGGATTGCCTTCCTTATCGAGCCACTTGCCGTCGTCTTCCTTCTTCACGGCGGTCGGGTCGCCCGGACCGTCCGCGATCGCAATTCCTCCCGACCCAACGAAGATCATCGCAGCAATGACAAAGCAGATTTTACGCAAGAGATTGTTCCTCGGAAGGCGTTCGGTGGAGACGAACCGGCGCGTGGAGCGATCCACGCGCCGGAGCGATGCTGAGGGGCCTAGTTGGGCAGCGAGAACACGGTCAGCGTGCCGCCGAGAGCCGTGTAGTTGCTGAGCGCCGCGTAGCCGCCGACTGCGCCGAGACCTGCGGTCGGATCGGTCAGACCGGCTGCCAGACCGATGCCGGCCCAGCCGCCGACGCCCGAGAGCACTGCGACATACTGCTTGCCGCCGTTCTCATAGGTGGTGACGTTGCCGATGATGCCCGACGGAGTCTTGAACTTGTAGAGCTCCTTGCCGGACTTGGCGTCGACCGCCTTCAGGTAGCCTTCGAGCGTGCCGTAGAACACCACGCCGCCGGCGGTTGCGAGCGCACCCGACCAGACCGAGAACTGCTCCTTGTTCGACCAGACGATCTTGCCGGTCTTGCCGTCCCAGGCGATGAAGTTGCCCATGTGGCTTTCACCCTGCGGCGGATACATCGAGAGCGTCGCACCCACATAGGGCTGGCCCGCGGTGTAGCTCACCTTGAACGGCTCGTAGTCCATGCAGACGTGGTTGGTCGGGACGTAGAACAGCTGCGTGTCCGGCGAGTAGGCTGCCGGCTGCTCGTCCTTGGTGCCGAGCGCGGCCGGGCAGATGCCCTTCACGTTGTGGTCCTCGCCCGCCTTGTCGGTCGAAGCTGCGTCGAGCACCTTCGGACGGCCATAGGTCGCCGAGTTCTTGTCCATGTCGACGCCGGAGGTCCAGTTCACCTTCGGATCGTACTTTTCGGCGACCAACAGTTCGCCGCTCTCACGATCCATGGTGTAGGCGAGACCGTTGCGGTCGAAATGGGTCAAGAGCTTGCGCGCCTGGCCGTTGATCTGCTGATCCGAGAGGATCATCTCGTTGACGCCGTCATAGTCCCACTCGTCGTGGGGCGTCATCTGATAGACCCACTTGGCCATGCCGGTGTCGGCGTCGCGCGCGAAGATGGTCATCGACCACTTGTTGTCGCCCGGACGCTGCTTCGGATTCCAGGTCGAGGGATTGCCCGACCCGTAATAGACGAGGTTCAAAGCGGGATCGTAGGACATCCAGCCCCAGGTGCAGCCGCCGCCGATCTTCCACTGATCGCCTTGCCAGGTCTTCAGCGAGGAGTCGGCTCCGACCGGCTTGCCGAGCGACGTCGTCTTGGCCGGATCGACCTTGATCTGGTCATCCGGGCCTTCGGAGAAGGCACGCCAGACCTGCTTGCCGCTCTTGAGATCGTAAGCGGTGACGTGGCACTGCACGCCGAATTCGCCGCCGGAGATGCCGACCAGGACCTTGTCCTTGACGACTAGCGCCGCCGACGTGCCGGTCTCGCCCTTCGCCGGATTGCCGTTCGTCGCCGACCAGGCCACCTGGCCGGTCTTGGCGTCGAGCGCGACGAGGTTGGTGTCGGCCTGATGCAGGATGATCTTGCCGTCGCCGTAGGACAGGCCGCGGTTAACCGTGTCGCAGCACATCACCGGGATGACGTTCGGATCCTGCTTCGGCTCGTACTTCCAGATGATCTTGTTCTCGTTGGAAAGGTCAATGGCGTAGACCTTGTTCGGGAACGGTGTGTGGACGTACATGACGTTGCCGACGATCAGCGGGCCACCTTCATGGCCGCGCAGCACGCCGGTGGAGAAGGTCCAGGCGACCTGGAGCTTGCCCACGTTTTGTGCGTTGATCTGGTTCAGCTTGGAATAGCGGGTATTGGCGTAGTCGCCCGCCGGCATCACCCAGTCTTTCGGGTTCTGCGACATCTTGATCAGCTCATCATTGGCTGAGGCGCTGCCGACGGCGAGAGCCGCCGCGGAGCCAAGATAGGTCGCCAGTAGCACCTTGCGCATAGTTATTCCTCCGTTGGTCTCGTTTATTGTTTCCGAAGCATTGATCAATCACCGGGCTTCTCGTCCGGCGTCTGCTCGTGCAGGGCGGTCACGATTGGGACCAGAAACGATGCTGTGCTGTTTCCTCCTCCTGGATGAGAGCCACGGGTCCACCGTGCAGGAGCGGCCCGTTCTTGTTGTTCCTGACGCAATCCCTAACGGCTTCATCATAGGGAAACTTGCCCAAGAGAGAAGGCGGTTTGCTTGACAGCGCACGGAGGCGAAGATTTTGATTTTGCAGTAGCGAATTCAGCGGCTTCCGCGCGGCTTCTGGAGCGCCGTCAGCACTCAGGTTCCCCTTGACGGCGGTGCAACTAAGGCGGAGGATTAACCCTCAAGGGTGGCAATGGAGCGATGGCGCTCGCTGCAAAAGACCGCTCAAATTCGAGGTAAACGTCACGCAATCACGGCTGAGGGCTCCGGCACGCCGGTCGCGATTCGCGTCGAATCTCCGGATCAAACCAGTGGCTGGATTAATGTCCGACACAATTCACACGCTCTCGACGACCGGAATGACGCCGAAGCGCCAGATCCAAAGCTGGATCGACGGGCTCACGAGCCTGTGTGGGCATTTCGACGTCGATCCGCTGGAGGCGTCCTCGCTCGAAGGCCGCATCGACTACACCTCCGTCTCGCGCCTGAAGCTGTGCCAGATCGAGGTGAGTCAGCATCGCATCGCGCATACGATGGCACGCGCCAAGGCCAATGAGCACCCGTACATCAAGATCCACTTCCAGACCTACGGCGTGTCCTATTTCGAGCAGGAAGGCCGCCATATCGAACTCAATCCCGGCGACATCATCGCTTATGACGTCTCCTGTCCGCATTCGATCATCAGCCCCGCCTTCACCCGTCACGACGTCGTGATCGTGCCCAAGTCGTTGCTGCGCGATCGCGGCTTCCCGTCGCAGCGGATGCCGGCCTGCAAATTGTCGGCGAAGACCGGCACGGGTCGGATCGCGCACGACTTCGTCCATGCGACCTTCGACGAGGCGGCCAAGCTGTCGGCGAACAGCGCGGTCGGCGTCGCCGATTCGCTGATCGACCTGTTGCTGCTGCCGCTGCGCGAAGCCGACACGATGTTCGATCGCGTCGGGCCCGAGGCGATGTATGTGCGCGCGCAGTTCTTCATCCGCGAGCACCTGCGCGATCCGGATCTGTGCATCGACCAGATCTCGGCCGAGCTCGGCTGCTCCAAGCGCTATCTGCACATGCTGTTCTCCGAGCGCGGCACGACTGTGAGCGACTACATCTGGCAGGCACGCTTGCAGAACTGCCGCCAGGAGCTCGAGGCCCACGCCGGCAAGACCATCACCGATGTCGCGTTCTCCTGGGGCTTCTCAAGCTCATCGCATTTCAGCCGCGTCTTCCGGAAATATTTCGGCGTGGTGCCATCCTCGATCCACAAGGCGCAGCAGGCCAGCGCCGTCGCAGACGAGCATTAGGCCGGCATTGCCGGGACAGCTCCGGCGATAACGGTGCCGCTCAGGCCGTCGTTGCCATGTAGGGAATGCTGGCGAGGAGCGCGACGAGCAAAGCCGCGTTGCCGAGCATTCCGCTCCAGTGCAGCCGGCGTAGCCGACGCGGGGCCTCGGCATCGCCGGCATCCCTCGCGCTGAGCTCGTCGTCCATCCGTCGCATGAACCAGGGGCGTCCCCAGATGGCCAGGGCTGCGAGCATGCCGACGCCCAGCGCGGCGAGCAGGCGACCATCGAGGAGCAGAGCCACCGCTCCGATGAGGCCGGCAACGCGCATCACCAGGAAATGCGCATTGAACATTCCGCGCAGCAATTGAGCGACGGGCTGGATATCGAGCTTCACCAGCAGGAAGGCGGGCGAGGCCAGCGTGAAATAGCCCATCGGAAAGAGCAGGATGATCATAACGGCGACGGCGACGGCATCGGGTGTCATGCGATCGGCCTTTTTTGTGCGCGCCGGCGAGGGTTTCCGGCGCACAATCATAGCGGGAAAGTACGTTTTCCGACACTAGGCTTTTGGTCGGACCCGGGCCGGAAGAGCGACCGGCGCCGCGTCGCGGTTCGTGCTTCAGGCCGGCTCGAGGCCGAGCGACTTTGCGCTCTCGATCCAGATTGGCAGCTCGCGCTGATACAGGTCATTGGTCGCCTTGAAGCCGATGGCCGACTCGAGCACGAAGGTCGCGAGAACCTCCTTCACCTTCGGATCGCT
Source organism: Bradyrhizobium sp. CB2312 (assembly GCF_029714425.1). Classification (NCBI taxonomy): domain Bacteria; kingdom Pseudomonadati; phylum Pseudomonadota; class Alphaproteobacteria; order Hyphomicrobiales; family Nitrobacteraceae; genus Bradyrhizobium; species Bradyrhizobium sp. CB2312. The sequence continues at coordinate 3,087,714 of NZ_CP121668.1, forward strand.
GTTGGCGGCAACGCAGAGCTCGGCGAGGCGGTCGACGACCGGTTGCGGCGTCGCCTTCGGCACCGCCCACCCCGAAAAGCCGCTCACCGTGAAGAACTTTGACGTCGCACCCTGCTCGGGGAGCGTCTTGACGGCCGGAAGCGCGTCGACCTTCTTCGAATGCACCGCGAAGACGGTGCCGCGATCGCTTTGCAGGACCGATTGCGCCGCCGTGTAGCTACCCATGGCGGCATCGAGCGTGCCTTCCAGCATGCCCGTCCACATCGGCGCTTCCCCGCGATAATGCACCGGCTCGATGTTGAGGCCGTACTGCTTGTTGAGCTCGTTGATCGTCATGTGCGGCGCCGAGCCCGCACTGTAGGTGCCGAAGTTCACCTTGCCGCTCTTGCGCGCGAAGGCGACGAAATCCTCCAGCGTCTTGACGCCGGTCTTGGGGTTCGCGATCAGCAGCAGGCCGGCGCCCGGGATGACACTGACCAGCGTCAGATCCTTGTCCATGTCGTAGCCCGGATTCTTTATCACCACCCGGTTCATGATGTAGGTGGTCGAGATCGAGCACAGCATGGTGTGGCCGTCGGACTCGGCGCGGGCGACTTCCGCCGTGCCGATCGCGCCGGAAGCACCCGGCTTGTTCTCGACGACGACGGTCTTGCCGACCTGCTTGGAGATGAATTCGCCATAGGCACGGGCGAGCAAATCGGTCTGCCCGCCAGCCGGGTAGCTGCAGATCATGCGGATCTGCCGCGAGGGCCAAGTACCCTGCGATGTACCCTGTGCCGAGGCGCCGCGCGGGACAAAGGGCATAGCGAGTACGGCGCTGCCGCCCGCGATGAAGTGGCGGCGGTCGAATTTTGCGGACATGATTCCCTCCCGATTTTTGTCGAGCCTACTGCATCGGGCCGGCGCCATCATGGGCAGCAGGCGAGACAGATTGGCGCATTCGAAAAGGCGAGGAGGGCCCTTTCTCCCGTCTGCCGAACAATCAGGCCTTCCGCATCATCCGCAGCCAGACGATCTCGGTCACGGCCACCGCAATCAGGCCGAAGGTGCCGCCGATCAGCACGTTGATGATACGCTCCTCGGCAATGCCGCTGGCACCGCCGGCAAAGGAGGCCGCCAGCGCAATGAAGAAGCAGCGCAGGCCGAAGCCGACGATATAGCGGGAGAACGAGATCAGCGTGAGGGTGGCCGCGAGCACCGCGGTCGCATAACCGACGCGGCTTGGCGGCAGGGCAAGGCCAGCGAGAAAGCCGAGCGGCACGCCGACGAAGGCCCCGATCGCCCGCTGCTTCAGCTTGCCTGTGGACGCCGTGAGATCGCCGACCACGACGCTCGCGGCCGACCACATCACCCATTGCCCCTGCGCAAGGTTGAGGATCTCGACCAGCGCCGCTGCGGCAAAGACCGCCATCGCGCTCGCGAGCGCGGGCAGAAACCATTCGGCCGCCGGCGGTCCGAACGAGGTCGCGGCAGTGCCGCGCCGGCGCTGGTCGTAAATCTGGATGGCACAGACCAGCGCCAGCGCGATCGGCGAGGAGACGATGATCACGCCGGCATGGCGAAGCGCTTCCGAGGCGCTGACGCCCTCGCGCACCTCGCAGGCGAGATAGACGGCGGGGATGAACACCCAATTGCCGAGCGTGCGGAAATGTTCGCCATAGCGCGTTCCCGCGACAGCCAGGAAGCCGGCGAGCGCCGTCAGCACCACGAAGAGCGGCTTGACCGGAGCTGCAAAGAACAGCGCGGCGAAGGTGACGAGGATGGTGAGATAGTGCCAGGCGACCACTTTCGGCGGGAAGTGCTGCCGGAGCGCGGGAATGAGCAGCGACACCGCGACGAGGCCGAGGTTGAGCAGCGCGGTCTCGCGCGCGATGAAATAGGCGGCGACCATCGGCCCGACCACGATCAGCGCGCGCACGAGCTCGGCGGTCTTGATCTCGCGGGCGAGGAGGTCGCGGAGGCCCGCGGCGGTGGGAATCGTGGGGGAATTCACGGGACACCAAAGCGGCGAATGAAATGCCGAGCATAGCACGGAATGCTGCAGAAACTTTGCGTATGGCGCGACAGCCTTTCCACACTCTCGCTGTCATCGCCCGGCTTGACCGGGCGATCCAGTACCCCGAGACGGTCGTGGCTCAATCGATAGGCTGCGGTGTACTGGATGCCGGTCAAGCCGGGGCATGACAGCGGAGTGCGGGGGCGATGCTGCCGCTCGCCGCCATGATCGTCACCGCTGAATGATCTTCATCCAGACGTCGCCCAGGATTGCGGGCTCGCGCGGCGGCAGATAGGTGAGGCCGGCCTGCTTGCCGAGCTCCGCGATCCTGCCGTCCGCTGCAAGCTCCGTCAGCGCCTTGTTGACGGCATCCATCAGCGCGCCATTGCTGGCAAGCCCGACATAACCGCGATTGGCGCCGATCGGGTAATAATAGCCGGAGGCGGTGACGGCCGTATCGGGATGCGCGGCGCGATAGGCGTCGAACCGGGCAAGATCGATCAGGGTCGCGTCATAGTCGCCGCGCTGGAGCGCGCCGAGCAGGTCGTCGCGCCCGGGGACGAGATGGGTGATATTGTCGATCAGGCGTCCCCTGTCGAACGTCATCAGGATGGCATCGCCGAGCGAGCCGCTCTCGATCGCGAGGCGAAGGCCCGCGAGATCGCCGACGTCGCCGATCTTGCGGTTCTGCGCCGTCGGCCCCAGCACCACCGTCATCGGCGAATAGAGATAAGGCTGGCTCGGCGCAAGCACGCCGAGCGCGACACGGCGGCGCCTGTCATCGCGCGTCGCGCCGGAAAAGTCCGGCAGGCGCGCCGTCTTCATGCCGGGCTTGACGAGGGAATCCGCCGTCAGCGCGTAGCCGCCGACCAGCGCGCAGCGTCCGTCGGAGAGCAGCGCGTTGGCTTCGAGTTGCGGGCTGGAATCCTCATCCAGCTTGCTCTCGAACCACTGGATCGTCAGCGGTCGCCCCATACGCTGCGCGACCGCCTGGGCCAGCAGCACGTCGAAGCCGGCATCCGGCTTGCCCCTGTGATGCGCCGAGAGCGGCGGCCGGTCCTCGTCGAGGCAGATCTTGAGTGGATCGTCTGCCGCATGCGCGGTGGTCGCCGCGAGAATCGCGCCAACGCTCCATGCTGCAAGCCAGGTCTTCACGGCTTTCTCCGGCTCGAAACGAAGGCCCAGAGATTCCCGATCTCATCGTCGCTGAGGATGTCGCCCCAAGGCGGCATCTTGTTGTTCTTGCCGTTCTTCACCGTGGTGACGAAGCGCGTCTTATCGTCGGGAAAGGCGCGCAGGTCCGGCGTGATGGTGCCGGAGTTCATCAGATTTGGACCGTGGCAGTGCGAACATTTCGAGGCGTAGGTTGACTTGCCATGGTCGATCTGCGCCTGCACGGGATCGCCGGTCGTCTCATCCGCGGCACGGACGGTCGCCGCAAGCGCGACCGTCAGCACCAGGGCGGTGGCGAGGACCGCCACCGTCTTGTGAGAGATGTGTTTCAGCATCGTGCCGCGGTTATTGCTTGACCGCAAAGACCCACAGCGAGCCGCCGGCCGGCACGCCCGCAAGCCGTTCGTCCCCCGAGAAGATCGAGTAGACGCCGCCATAGCCGCTGGTCACGGCGACATATTGCACGCCGTCCTGCTGCCATGTGATCGGTTGTCCCTCGATCCCCGAGCCGGTCTGGAACTGCCAGAGCTTCTTGCCGCTGTCGGCGTCGAATGCTTCAAACTCTCCGGTCAACGCGCCCGTGAATACGACGCCGCCCGCGGTCGACAACACCCCAGAGAAGCGGGGGATGTCGCTCGGCGCCTCCCACTTCGCCTTGCCGGTCATCGGATCGATCGCCTTGAGGTGACCACGCGGCCCGTCGGGCCAGTCCCAGAGGTCCGTCAGATCCATGCCGAGGTACCATTCGCCGGCCTTATAGGTCACTGGCTCGGTCTTGTAGTGACCGCCGAATGCGAGCGTGTTGGCATAGGCGAGTCCGGTCTGCGGATTGAACGACATCGGCTCCCAGTTCTTGCCACCGAGCAGTGATGGGTAGACGACAACCTTCTTGCCTTCGCGTGCGTCCTTCGAAACGTCCGTCTCGATTGGCCGGCCCGTCTTCATGTCGATGCCGGTCGCCCAGTTCACCTTCACATAAGGATTGGCCGCGAGCAGCTTCCCATTGGTGCGGTCGAGCACGTAGAAGAAGCCGTTGCGGTTGGCGTCCATCAGCACCTTGGTCGGCTTGCCCTCGACGTTCATGTCGGCGAGCACCATCTCGGCCACGCTGTCATAGTCGAACGGGTTGTTCGGCGAGAACTGGTAGTGCCACTTGATCTTGCCGGTCTTGGGATCCATCGCCAGCACGGAGCAGGTGTAGAGATTGTCGCCGGGGCGTACTGCCGAATTGAACGGTCCGGGATTGCCGATGCCCCAATAGACCGTGTTCAGCTCGGGATCGTAGGAGCCGGTGATCCAAGTCGAGCCGCCGCCGAGCTTCCAGGTGTCGCCCTTCCAGGTATCGCCGCCGGGCTCGTCCGGCGAGGGGATCGAATGGGTGCGCCAGAGATGCTTGCCCGTTGCCGGATCCCAGCCGTCGATGAAGCCGCGGGTGCCAAACTCGGCGCCGGAGATGCCGGTGATGACGACGCCGTCGGCCACCAGCGGGGCCACGGTCATCGAATAGCCTTCCTTGATGTCGGCCGCCTTCTGCCGCCACAGCTCCTTGCCATCCTTGGCATCGAGCGCGATCACGTTGGCGTCGAGCGTGGTGCGAAACACTTTTCCGTCGTAGAGCGCGGCGCCGCGGTTGATGATGCCGCAGCAGACGACGCGCGGCGTCTCGGCGGGATATTCGATCTTGGATTTCCAGATCTGCTTGCCGGTCTTGGCGTCGACCGCCATGGTCGCGTTGTGGGAGGTCACGTAGATCACGCCCTGGTACACCAGGGGCTGGGATTCCTCGCTACGATCATCGTTGAAGGAGTAGTTCCAGACCGGGACGAGGTTCTTGATCGTGTCCTTGTTGATCTGGTTCAGCGTCGAGAAACGCTGGAGATTGTAGCCCATCCCGTAGTTGAGAACGTTCGATGTATCGGTCGCGCCATTGACCAGTTGCTCGGTGGTCTGAGCGCTTGCACATGTCGATGCAAGCATGACGAGGCTCGCGGCCATCGCAAAGCGTTTCATCCGTTCCTCCCAATATGCGCGCCTTTTGACGCTGCGACGTAACACTCCGCCCGAATGCAAAACCCGTCAATACGAAAGTCGAAAGTGCGCCGCCGATATGCGGATGTGCCTTACGGAAACCTGACAATCGACCCGCGCTTGTGTGCAGGCGCTGCAAAAAATTCCGTGGCATGAAGCGGTGCCGAGCGCAGACCACCGGTTTCGACCAGCGGGTTCCGCGGGTTGTGCGGTGCGCAGGTTGCATTCCGGGCTTGAATCGGGGCAGGCTTGTGGACTTATGTCATTTTCGCCCCGCGAGATCAGGGGCTCTGGCCAGGAGGTTTCGATGATGTCACGTCGCTCTATTGCGCTTGCGCTCACCATTGCAGTGCTGTCCGGTCCGGCCTGGTCGGCTTCCGGCAGCGCGGTGAAGATGTTCGACACCGACAATGACGGCACGCTCGATCTCGCCGAGGTGAAGAAGGCTGCGAGCGCCTTGTTCGCCAAGCTCGATCCCGACCACGACGGCACCCTCGATGCGCGCGAGTTGCGCGGGCGGTTATCGGCGAAAGAGCTCGCTGCCGCCGATCCTGATCACGACGGGACTCTCACGCTCGACGAATACCTGGCGGTGGTCGAGCAGCGCTTCAACGCAGCCAATCCCGACAAGGACGGGACGCTGGATGCGAAGGAGTTGAACTCGCGCGCCGGCCGCGCGCTGCTGCGCTTGCTGCGCTGAGCGCCTCAACCGGAACAAGCCGACGACGGCGGATTGCGATCAATTCCGCCCCGACATCAGGAACATCGGGCTGCCCGGCCTGTTCTCTCCGCAACTCCTGCCGGCGCCCGGGGCTGCGCGAAGGGAAGAGAGGAGATGATGCAGATGAACACGAAACGATCCGTACTTGCTGCATGCGCGATCCTGACGTTGAGCGCCGGTGTCGCCGTCGCGGGCCCCTGCAACACCGGCAGCGCAGCCAACGACAAGGATGCCGGCTCCGGTCCCGTCACGGTGGGCTCGGCGCAGTCCCATTCGTCGAGTCCAGCGAGCGACACCAGCCAGCATCCGCCGACCAGCACGATGAATCGCGCGAGCGGTGAAACACCGGCGTCGTCCGAGGATGCGCAGCGGCAGATGCAGAGCGAGCCGACAGCGGCTCAGCGGGCCGAAGGTGCCAAGCCGAACACAGCGACGGCCGACAAAGGTTGCTGACGGCGAGGCCCAGGGTCGTGTCGATTCGACGCCCGGTGCGCCGCACAAGCTGGCTCTCAGTGGGTCGTGTTTGACCAAGAGGGAACTGGCTTTGCCCGAGAGAGAAATGCAGTCGCGAAGAATCGACACAGACCTGCACGACACTCGAATCGAAGCTTGAACTATGGAGGAGGCAGCCCTAGGTTTTGCCCCGCGCGATGTCGCGCTCAATTCCTTGGGGAGACCCGAATGGCCTGGAAAGCTCCGAAGATCGTGGAAGTGCCGGTCGGCATGGAAATCAACATGTACGCCTGCGCTGCGCGCAAGTAAGCAAGTAAGTCTGACGACCTGCCGCGGCTTCGATGGCGAATGCCGTCGAAGCCGCGGCAGTGTTGCTGCCGCTCATGGCCGCGTCCCGCAGGTTGTCCTCGATGCTTTGCCGTTGATGCAAAGCCACACTTGTCCGGACGTCGGCACTTCTCCTCCAAAATCCCAATCGTGCTCTAGCCGCAGTGTGTTACGCTGATCCCTCAGTCAGCGCTGTTGCCGTATCAAATCGGCGCGCGCATGCGGAAGACGGGATGCGGATCGGAGCTCTCAGATTTTGGACGGCGGTGGTGTGCGGCCTCGCGGCTGCACCGACATGCGTCAGCGCCGAGGACGGCTTCGATACCGAGCACATCTTCGGCTTCATGATCGGCACCGATGTCGGCAATCCCGGTGAGCGTGAATTCCAGACCCAGACCACGGGGCGCTTCGGCAAGGGCGGCGGCACCTATCGCGCCCTCGCGCAGGAGGTCGAGATCGAGGTGGTGCCGCTGCCGAACTTCCGCATCGAGCTCGGCGGCACCGCCAGCTGGCACGACATCACCGGCGTCCCTGACATCGACGACCGCCGCCAGTTCAACTTCCAGGGCGCCTCGCTCGACCTGCGCTATCGTCTGCTCGACCGCGAGCGTGCGCCGTTCGGCCTGACCATCGCCGCTGAGCTCCACGGCGACCGCATCGACGAGATCAGCGGCGCCAAGGGGCGGATGTACGGGACCGACTTCAGGCTCGCCTTAGACCGCGAGCTCGTCCCGAACTTCGTCATCGGCGCGCTCAATTTGATCTATCAGCCGGAATGGGCGCGCTTCGAGCTGGCGGGCGTCTCGGAAAGGAGCTCGACCATCGGTGCCGCCTTCGGCGGCCTGGTGCGCGTGCGCCCCAACGTGCTGCTCGGCGGCGAGATGCGCTACTTCCGGCAATATGAAGGCATCGGCCTCGGCGAGCTCTCGGGGCAGGCCCTGTTCGTCGGACCCACCGCCTATTTCCAGCTTTCGGAGCAATCGCGGCTCACTCTCAGCTGGAGCATGCAGGCCTGGGGACGCCCGGCAGGGATGAGCGGCAATCTCGATCTCGTCAATTTCGAGCGGCACCAGGCGCGGCTCGTGTTCGGGGTGAATTTTTAGGACGCTCTTTCCCTCTCCCCTTCTTGTGGGAGAGGGTGGCTCGCCGCGATAGCGGCGAGACGGGTGAGGGGTCTCTCTCCGCGGGTCCGTCTCACATTTGAGTTCGCGGATAGAACCCCTCATCCGGCGCTTCGCGCCGCCTTCTCCCACAAGGGGAAGCTCATTTCGGCGAAAAACGCAACACTCTCAATGGCTAACCCCGCGAGTGTCCGTCAGGTGTCGGGAATAGCGGATTTCAAGCCTTTTCCAGTATTTTTTCGCCGCGCATCCTATGCACGGCCCGATTCGGGACCGTCGGCCGGTGCTGCACACTTGCACCTGCACCAATACAAGGAACCGATCGGAGGCATGCAGGCGCTCGGTCAATCTGAACAACTTGTACTTCTACACCTATGTAGATCTGACATCGGCTTACGGAGCCACGGGGCAATCGGAACAGGCACAGCAGAGTTTGACCGAATTGAACAAGCTTCGACCAGACTTTACGGTCCAGTGGTACCGTGATCTTGGCTACTCAATTTCAAGCAACCCGCAGTTTCGTCGGGAGTTCGATGACATTGTCGATGGGCTAAGGAAGGGAGGCGTCCGGGAGCAACAAAATGCAAGTCTATTCGCTTGCTGACGTGGACGGCCTCTTTCATCTCGAATGTCACCTATTGGCGCATCGGCGAAGTTGCGCCTCGCGGGTCGTAAGTCCGCTCGTTGAGCCAGAGCGGACCAGATTTGCTCAACCTGAGTTCTTCGTTTTGACCCTGGCTGTGTGAAAAGTCACGAGTCGGCTAGGATTCTTCCGTTTCCTGATGGGGGATACGGATGGGACGCTTCGTTGAAGGCGCGGACAGATCCCAGCTGACGCTCTTGCCGGAATGTCTGGAGGATTGGGTAGGCGAGGACAACGCGGTCCACGTGATCGATGTGTTCGTCGAGGCGCTCGACCTGCATGGAATGGGGTTTGAGCGTGTGATCGCCAAGGAGACGGGCCGGCCCTCCTATCATCCGGCAGTCCTTCTGAAGCTTTACATCTACGGTTATCTCAATCGGCTGCAATCCAGTCGCCGCCTGGAACGTGAGACGTGCCGCAATGTCGAGGTAATGTGGCTGATTGGGCGCCTGGCTCCCGATCACAAGACGATCGCCGATTTCCGGAAGGATAACGGCGCGGCGATCCGGAAGGTTTGCGCGAAGTTCGTTGCACTATGCCGGCAAATGGGCCTGTTGCAGACCGCAAGCGTCGCAATCGACGGCAGCAAGTTCAAGGCGGTGAACAACCGCGACCGCAACTTCACGCATGCCAAGATGGCAAGGCGGATGGCGCAGATCGAGGAAAGCGTCGGTCGATATCTGCGTCAACTCGATAGCGCCGATCGGCAGGAGCCATCGGAAGCGATCAGCATCAAGACGACGAGGATCAAGGAAAAGATCGCTCGGCTGAAGCAGGAGATGAGCCGCCTGGAAGTGCTTGATGCGCAGATGCGCAACACGCCGGATCAACAGATATCGCTGACCGATCCGGATGCCCGTTCGATGGCCACCAGCGGACGCGGATCGGGTGTCGTCGGCTACAACGTCCAGGTCGCGGTGGACACCGAACACCATCTGATTGTGACGCACGAGGTCATAAACGTCGGCAACGACCGTGGGCAGCTTGCTCGGATGTCGAAGCAGGCCAAAGAAGTGCTCGCAGTGGACAAACTCGATGCGGTCGCCGATCGTGGCTACTTCGACGGAGAGGAGATATTGGCCTGCGAAGAGGCTGGCGTTGCAGTCACCTTGCCCAAGCCCATGACGTCGAACGCCAAGGCGGAGGGCCGGTTCGGCAAACAGGACTTCGCCTACCTGCCTGATGAGGATGTCTACCGCTGCCCATCGGGCCAGCTGCTGCCCTATCACTTCACCAACATCGAGCATGGAATGACGCTGCGCCGTTACTGGTCGACGGCGGCATGCCAAGGCTGCGCGATCAAGAGCCAATGTACGCCGTCCAAGGAGCGCCGGATCACGCGCTGGGAGCATGAGCATGTGGTCGAGGAGGTCCAGCGACGGCTCGATTCCAATCCTGACGCCATGCGGACGCGACGTGAGACAGTCGAGCATCCCTTCGGCACGATCAAAGCCCGTATGGGTGCGACCCACTTCCTGATGAAGCGCCTACGGAATGTCGCCGCTGAGATGGCGCTGCATGTTCTCGCCTATAACCTCACACGGGTGATGAACATCGTCGGCAAACCGCGCCTGATTGCAGCCATCCGCGCCGCCTGAAGGCCGGAAAGCGCGTCCAAAACCGCAATACCCCGTCGCGATACCCACTTTGGCCGGTCATTGGACGATCCGATGCGTCAGCACCGGCCGCCTGCAATGATTGGCGACCACGCCGCGTCCGACCTATCCGTTTGCACACAACCAAGACCCGGAGCGGACATCACGTTCGCCGCCTACACGATTGAAGTTCGCCGCGCAGCGAAGATCCGCACCCCTTCGGCCAGTCCCTTGAGCGCATGAACGCCGCGATCCTCGAAGGAGAGACCAGAGCCCGCAACCAGATCCCTGAGCACACTCGACGTTAGGATCTCCCCCGGGGCAGCCAGTTGAGCAACGCGAGCTGCGACGTGTACGGCAATCCCGCCAATATCATTCGGTAAAATCTCTATCTCCCCGGTGTGCAGACCGGCCCGAACTTCCAGGCCCAGGTCGCGCACGGTTTCACGAACAGCCTCGGCGCAACGTACTGCACGGGCGGGACCGTCGAACGTTGCAACAAACCCATCGCCGGTCGTCCTGATTTCCTTGCCACGAAATCGAGCGATCTCGCGACGCACGCTCGAATCATGCCTAACCAAGAGATGGCGCCATTCGCGGTCGCCAAGTGAGCACACGCGCTCTGTCGAACCGACAATATCGGTGATCAATACGGTCGCTAAACAACGTTCCATTTCGGAATGAGAGCGTGACCCGGTCAAGAATTCTTCTATTTCGTCAAGAATGCGTTGTGAGTCTCCTGCGCAGAACAGGTGATCACTTCCCGACAACTCGACGTAGCGCGCACCGGCAATGTGTGTGGCCAGATAACGGCTCGCCGCGACATTCACCCGCGGGTCATTTGTTCTGTGCATTATCAACGTGGGTACGTGAATGACGGGTAAGACGCCGCGGATGTCAATTTCGCTGTTCATGCGCATGAGCGTTTTCACGTCCGACGGGCTGGCGCCGAGGCGCTCGAAGCGCGCCCACCAGTTGCGAAACGCCCTGTCTTGGGCAAGGCTCGGTGCAAACCCGGGAACAAGCGCTCCGCTCCCCCATGACTGTTCAACCTCTTCCAAGAAACCGGCAAGTTTATCCGGCGACATCACGGCCGTCGAAAACAGGCCATAAGAGCCATAGAGCATCAGAGCAAGGGTACGGTCAGGATGTGTGGCAGCGAACAGCAGTGACATCGGACCGCCCTCAGAAATGCCGAGGAATGCTGCGCGTTTCGAACCGACCGCGTCCATCACCGCACGCGCGTCATCCATTCGCTCCTCAAGCGTAGGAATTGCCGTAACCCGATCTGACAACCCCGTTCCGCGCTTATCAAAGCAGATCAAGCGAGCGAAGGAGGCGAGCCGTTCCATGAAGCCGGCCCAGCGAGGTTCATCTCAAACATGATCGACATGCGAGATGAATCCCGGTACCCAGACAAGATCGAGTGGACCGTTCCCAATGACCTGATAAGCGATATGGACCTCGCCGCTTCTGGCGTATCGGGTTTCGGGAAGCATCACTAACCACTCTGGCTGATGCGATCGGAATTGAAGCTTTCACTATTTAGCACACGTCGCTAGTCGGCGCCCTCATCTTTCGACCAAGAGCGGGACATTCCTACGGCTCGTTCCACGTCGGATTTTGGCCCGTGGCTGACTTCCCCTCTTGGCCTCGCACGGTCCGCTTCGGAGGGCTGAGCGGAAAGCCATCATGGAGACGCCGAGGGCAGTCTATGACCCTGGCTGTGTGAAAAGTCACGAGTCGGCTAGGATTCTTCCGTTTCCTGATGGGGGATACGGATGGGACGCTTCGTTGAAGGCGCGGACAGATCCCAGCTGACGCTCTTGCCGGAATGTCTGGAGGATTGGGTAGGCGAGGACAACGCGGTCCACGTGATCGATGTGTTCGTCGAGGCGCTCGACCTGCATGGAATGGGGTTTGAGCGTGTGATCGCCAAGGAGACGGGCCGGCCCTCCTATCATCCGGCAGTCCTTCTGAAGCTTTACATCTACGGTTATCTCAATCGGCTGCAATCCAGTCGCCGCCTGGAACGTGAGACGTGCCGCAATGTCGAGGTAATGTGGCTGATTGGGCGCCTGGCTCCCGATCACAAGACGATCGCCGATTTCCGGAAGGATAACGGCGCGGCGATCCGGAAGGTTTGCGCGAAGTTCGTTGCACTATGCCGGCAAATGGGCCTGTTGCAGACCGCAAGCGTCGCAATCGACGGCAGCAAGTTCAAGGCGGTGAACAACCGCGACCGCAACTTCACGCATGCCAAGATGGCAAGGCGGATGGCGCAGATCGAGGAAAGCGTCGGTCGATATCTGCGTCAACTCGATAGCGCCGATCGGCAGGAGCCATCGGAAGCGATCAGCATCAAGACGACGAGGATCAAGGAAAAGATCGCTCGGCTGAAGCAGGAGATGAGCCGCCTGGAAGTGCTTGATGCGCAGATGCGCAACACGCCGGATCAACAGATATCGCTGACCGATCCGGATGCCCGTTCGATGGCCACCAGCGGACGCGGATCGGGTGTCGTCGGCTACAACGTCCAGGTCGCGGTGGACACCGAACACCATCTGATTGTGACGCACGAGGTCATAAACGTCGGCAACGACCGTGGGCAGCTTGCTCGGATGTCGAAGCAGGCCAAAGAAGTGCTCGCAGTGGACAAACTCGATGCGGTCGCCGATCGTGGCTACTTCGACGGAGAGGAGATATTGGCCTGCGAAGAGGCTGGCGTTGCAGTCACCTTGCCCAAGCCCATGACGTCGAACGCCAAGGCGGAGGGCCGGTTCGGCAAACAGGACTTCGCCTACCTGCCTGATGAGGATGTCTACCGCTGCCCATCGGGCCAGCTGCTGCCCTATCACTTCACCAACATCGAGCATGGAATGACGCTGCGCCGTTACTGGTCGACGGCGGCATGCCAAGGCTGCGCGATCAAGAGCCAATGTACGCCGTCCAAGGAGCGCCGGATCACGCGCTGGGAGCATGAGCATGTGGTCGAGGAGGTCCAGCGACGGCTCGATTCCAATCCTGACGCCATGCGGACGCGACGTGAGACAGTCGAGCATCCCTTCGGCACGATCAAAGCCCGTATGGGTGCGACCCACTTCCTGATGAAGCGCCTACGGAATGTCGCCGCTGAGATGGCGCTGCATGTTCTCGCCTATAACCTCACACGGGTGATGAACATCGTCGGCAAACCGCGCCTGATTGCAGCCATCCGCGCCGCCTGAAGGCCGGAAAGCGCGTCCAAAACCGCAATACCCCGTCGCGATACCCACTTTGGCCGGTCATTGGACGATCCGATGCGTCAGCACCGGCCGCCTGCAATGATTGGCGACCACGCCGCGTCCGACCTATCCGTTTGCACACAACCAAGACCCAAACCTGACATCGATCTACGCGGTCAAACGAGATAGGCTGATGCCAAGGTCTGGGGGTCTAATCGGGAATCGGGACGACCGAATATTCGTCATTGGCGCACCACCGCAGGAAACCTCGCCGTCCCAGCTTTTCGGAGGCGGCGACATTTCCTCAATCGTCGTCCGCCGTCCCATGTGCAGAGATACGGTGAACTTTGCAGCGTGTGACGGGAATGGCGAAGCTGCTTGGGTTTCGTGCTGCGTGTTCTAGCCGCTGCGAGGAGCCGCTGCGATGATGAAGCCGGACATCATGCCAGAGGATCAGCCTTTCACCCTTTCGACCTTACCGCCCGGGCGCGCGCAGAAACGGCTTGCCCTTGCGGTTATGCTCGCCTTCCTTGGCGTCCTTTTAATCTTGGCAGGGGGCCTCTCGAATATCCAGCTGAGGCGGATCGACTCCTTCGTCCCGGCCTACGGCATGGCGATGTTCGTGAATGACATGATCACCGCGGTCCTGCTGTTCAACCAGTTCGCCATCCTGCGCTCGTGTGCCATCCTCGCAATCTCAACCGGGTATCTCTTCACAGCGCTCATGCTTGTCCCCTGGATGCTGGTCTTTCCGGGAGCGTTCGCGCCAGCTGGCCTGCTTGGCACGGGGTTACAGAGCACGGATTGGCTCAACGCTGTGAGGTACGCCGGTTTTCCTACGTTCGTCATCGCGTATACCCTCTTGAAGGGTGTCAATTCGCCTAAGCGATTATGGGAGGGCTCAGTGGGCGCGACGATTCTTTCGAGTGTTGCGATGACGTCAGCCGTTGTGTGTTCCGTGACAGTCCTTGCCATAGTGGGTGATGCATACTTACCCCGCATCATGCTCGACCCGGTCTATTTTTCTACCTTCGCGCTTTATCTTGCCGGTTGTCTAATCCTGTGGAACGCAATTGCGCTCACTTTGCTCTGGATACGCCAGCGCTCGGTGCTCGATCTGTGGCTGATGGCGGTTGTTTGTGCCTATGCAATTGAGATCTATCTGGTCTCGTACCCCGGTCTGGCCCGGTTCAGCGCCGGCTGGTATGCCGGCCGCGTCTTCGGGTTCGTCTCCAGCATTCTTGTGCTCATTGTGCTGTTGCATGAGATAACCACGCTTTACGCGCAGCTGCACCGCGCGGTCCTGGCGCAGCGTCGCGAACGTGAGGCGCGGCTGATGACCGGCGATGCCGTTTCGGCATCAATTGCCCACGAAATCAAACAGCCACTCACAACGATCAAAGCCAGTGCAAACGCAGGATTGAATTGGCTTGATCGCGGCGAGCCTGAGCTCGATCGTGCCAGGGATGCTTTGCGGCGCGTTGTGACTGCAGGAGACCGTGCGGACGCCTTGGTCGAAAATATCCGGACGCATTTCAGGATGGGCGTACGGCCCCGCACTTCCCTTGATATCAACGATGTCATCCGGGGAGCCCTGACGGTCGTTGGCGACAAGCTGCGAACAAATCGGATCGCCGTTCGAGCCGACCTTAACGAACGACTGCCGAGGATAAGAGGCGAACAGATTCAGCTCCAGCAAGTGCTGGTGAATTTGATTGGGAATGCAATCGACTCCATGGCCACCGGGGATGGGGAGCGCTTGCTCTCCATAAGGTCCGAAGTCCATCAGTCCAGATATGTGATGGTGTCGGTGCAAGACACGGGGAAAGGACTCGAGCCGGGCACCGACGATCGAATATTCAACCCGATGTTCACGACCAAGGAGGACGGCATGGGCATGGGGCTGGCGATCTGCCGATCGATCATCGGGGCGCATGAAGGAGAAATATCGGTAACCCCCCATAAGGGCCCCGGCGCCATTTTTCACTTCACTGTGCCTTTCGATCCGGGCAGCGCATCCTAATTGGGGCCGGCCCCATCCGTATCACGGTCGGCCGCGAGTGCTTGAGCGATCTTCTGAGCCGCCTGAGTCCGACTATGGCTCATCGGCGAAGTTGCGCCGCGCCTGACGGAGGTCCGTTCGTTGGGGCAGAGCGGACCAGACTTGCTCAACCTGAGTTCTTCGCGTTTTGACCCGAAGCGGTCATGGACGCATCGATGTACATGATGCGCTGGGCGGGCCGATCGCAAACGTTACCAACGAAATAACGAAGGCCCGCGAGGAAGACGGGCCTTCGACGGATATTCGAATGGCGAAAGCTTTAAGGCCCCATCCTGGCCGAGGCGGGATGTCCGGGCACCTGGAAGCGCTTGCCGGTGTCCATGATGTTGCTGCCATCGACCTTCAGGATCGAGAAGTCCTGCGTAAGGTAGTTGCCAACAAGGAGGTAATTGCCGTCGGGCGTGAACACTGCCGCTTCGGGTAAGCCGCCCACCTCGATGTCTCCAGTCTTGCTCACTTTCTTCCCGTCGATCTTGAGCACCGAAATGCTGCCGTTCTTTTCGTAGAAGTATGCGTTCTTCATATTTGAACCGCGCAGAATCACGGCAACCGCGACGTCGCCCTTTGGGCTGATTGCGAGTCCCTCGGGGCCGTCGCCCACCACCACGCGATCGATGATGCGCGGCGGATTGGCCTCCAAATCAATGACGCTCGTGGTATCCACACTTCCATCGGAAGCACCCGCATTACCATTGTCAGAGGTTAGGGCGATTTTCCCGGCCGGTGCGACCGCAACATTGTACGGCCATTGGCCGGTGGGCAGATCAATCTTGTTGTACGTCACCTTTTCGCCCGCAACGTCCAGCATGGAGATCTTATGAGCAGGGAAGCGGGCGACCAAGGCTCGCTTGCCATCCGGGGTGAACGTCACGTGCGACGGACTGTCCGGCATCGCAACGGTGTCCGTGATCTTCACGTCCGTGCCGTTCACGGAGAGGACGCTGATCGAATTGTCTCCGCGATTGGAGACCAGTGCCATCTTGCCATCTGGGCTGAAGCTGAGCCCTGAAGGCTGCTTCCCACCCGTGAGCGTTGCCGCCAGCTTAGGCGGATTGGCCTGCAGGTCGACGACGTAGATCCTATTATCGAGCATCTGTTTCAGCGCGTCGCCGTCCTTGACGACATCGACGGAGTCGGCGACCAGCGCCACCGCGCCGCTGGGATCGATCGCAACGTTCACGGGCGGTCCGACGACCGAGTTCTTGAGCGGCAGGGCAGCGATGATCTTGGGGGTCTCAGGAGATGCGAGGTCGACGATCAGAACTTGATCCTTGCCGGGTGCGGACAGAATGGGCTTGCCGCTTTCGTCCCACAGAAGTTTCTCATCGAGGCCGACAATCATGAAGGGCTTCGCGTGCCCAGTGCTAAAGCTCGTAGTTAGCAGCATGACGGCCGCGAATGATAGTCCTATGGAACGGTTACGCGACATCTTGGCGTCCTCCGAAAATAACGCCCGCCTCTGGCGGGCGGTTCTCGGCAGCTTACGCCGTGAATCATTCCTTTGCTAGTAGCGCTTCGTCTGCTCGTGGCCCGAGCTGCCTAACTCAATGCTTGCCCAAGCGTCGGCAGTCGAGGAAGACCGGAAGCGGCTCGCAGCGGCCTCCACCGCCGGCTTTGGGCCATCAGCGAAGTTGCGCTTCGTTCAGCGAAGGCCCGCTTCCTGCGGCTGACCGGACTGCATTTGCTCGCTCTGAGTTCTTCGCCTTTGACCCTTAGCGGATCTGCTCTCCCTCTCGCGTAGCCAGAACCCACCTCGGATATTCTTTGATCTATATCAACCGGCGCGGGAATCGCTTGGCTTTGATCGCCTGGCTAAAGATCCGATCCAAATAAGCGCCAGGTGCTTAAGGCGGCAGACACCCTTGCGCTCGCGACTCTTGCCGCCGTCATCGATCGGCGCGGATAGCTCGAGCTGATCGACGCCGCCGCAAGCCATTCCGGCTTCAGGCGCATCGCCAGGAAGAGGATCATGTAATGAGTAACGATAGGATTCCGGCCGAGCCAAACAAGGAGACCGGACCCGGCAGCGCAGGATTGAAACGCCGCGATCTCCTTTTGAGCGGCAGCTCCATCGTCGCAGCTTCAGCGCTCTCTGCGGTCGGCGCGACAGGTTTTGCGCAAGCACAGCAGCCGGCACCCACTCCCGCGCCAGCCGGACAAAGGCCCAATATTGTCGTCATCATGGGGGACGATATCGGAATCTGGAATATTGGTGCTTACCATCGTGGCATGATGGCCGGCCGGACGCCGAACCTCGACAAGATTGCGGCGGAGGGGATGCTGTTTACCGATTACTACGCCGAAGCGAGCTGCACAGCGGGCCGCGCCAATTTCATCACCGGAGAGCTGCCGATCCGCACCGGCATGACCACGGTCGGCCAGGCCGGCGCTCCCACCGGCTTGCCGGCGGAGGCCGTGACCATCGCCACCGCGCTCAAAGGCATGGGCTATGCCACCGGCCAATTCGGCAAGAATCATCTTGGCGACAAGAACGAGTTTTTGCCGACGGTGCATGGCTTCGACGAATTCTTCGGCTACCTGTATCACCTCGATGCGATGGAAGATCCGGCCCACCCCGGTTATCCGCAGGACCTGTTGAACGTCGTCGGTCCGCGCAACATGCTCCATACGTGGGCGACCGATGTCGACGATGCCACCGTGGACCCGCGCTGGGGCAAGGTGGGCAAGCAAAGGATCGAGGACGCCGGCACGCTCTATCCCAAGCGGATGGAAACCGTGGACGACGAAATCCGGGACCTTGCTTTGAAGTTCATTGAGAAGGCCAAGGCCGACAACAAGCCGTTCTTCCTGTGGCTCAATCCAACCCGCATGCACATCGTCACGCACTTGTCGCCAAGATACCAGGCGATGCGCAATTCCAAGAACGGCTGGACGATTCATGAAGCCGGCATGGCGCAGCTCGACGACGATGTCGGCATCGTTATGCAAAAGCTCAAGGACATGGGCGTGGATGACAACACCATTGTAATCTTCACTACTGACAACGGCACAGAGGTCTTCACCTGGCCGGATGGCGGACAGACGCCATTCGCGCAAAGCAAAGGCACCGTCATGGAAGGCGGTTTCCGTGTGCCGGCAATGATCCGCTGGCCTGGCAAGGTGCCGGCCGGCAAGGTCGAGAACGGCATCATCTCCGGGCTGGACTGGTTCCCGACCTTACTAGCCGCAGCGGGCAACCCGAACATTGTCGAGGAGTTGAAGAAGGGCAAACACATCGGGGACCGCACCTACAAGTGCCATCTGGACGGTTACAATCAGATGGACATGATCACCGGCAAAGGGCCGTCGAGCCGGCACGAAATCTGGTACTTCGGCGAGAGCGAGCTGGGAGCCGTGCGCATCGACGACTTCAAGTATCGTTTCATCGACCAGCCTGGAGGCTGGCTGGGCGAAAAAAGCAAGGTTGACGTGCCCTATTTGACCAACCTTCGCCTCGATCCGTTCGAGCGGACGGGCTGGCCCGATAGCGGGACCAAATTTGGCGCGCAGCAATACTTCGACTGGTTCAAATATGAATTCTGGCGCTTCGTGTTCGTTCAGCAGGAGGTCGAGAAACTGGCCATGACGGCGATCGAGTTTCCGCCGATGCAGAGGGGGGCAAGCTTCAATCTAGACGCGGTGAAGGCCAAGATCGAAGCGGCGCGGGCGGCGGTAGCGAAATAAAAATTCATATCGTCAAGGTGGGGCGGCCGGCCTCTCGGCCGCCCCACGCTGCACCAAAAAATGTCTCCTTCTGGCCCGTGCCTGACCTTAGCTCAAAGCGCCTAGAGGTCTGCTTCCCGTAGGTGACCTGAACCGGCGATGTGAGCGGGCAAGGCAGCTTTTGACCCTGGCTGTGTGAAAACGCTGTGCCGCTGCTATGATTCTCCGGTGATTCTTTTTGGGGGAATCGATGAGGCGCTTCGTTGAGGAGGCGGATCGTGGGCAATGCACGCTGTTGCCGGAATGCCTCGATAATTTCATTGACGAGAGTAATCCTGTCCGTGTGATCGATGCGTTTGTCGATGCGCTCGATTTGGCCGAGATGAGCTTCGAGGTTGAGCCGGCGGCGACCGGTCGGCCATCGTACCATCCCTCGGTTCTCTTGAAGCTCTACATCTATGGCTATCTGAACCGGGTGCAGTCGAGCCGGCGGCTCGAACGAGAAGCCGGACGCAATGTCGAACTGATGTGGCTGCTGGGTCGGCTCACTCCCGATCACAAGACGATTGCCGACTTCCGCAAGGACAATGGCCTGGCGCTGCGCAGGGTGTGTACGCGCTTCGTTGAACTCTGCCGTGGGATGGGTCTCCTGACGACGGCGAGCGTTGCCATCGACGGCAGCAAGTTCAAAGCGGTGAACAACCGGGACAGGAACTTCACCCGGGCGAAGGTGGAGCGGCGACGCTCCCAGCTGGAGGAGAGCGTCGCGCGGTATCTAGGCCAACTTGACACGGCCGACCGGCAGGAGCCGACGGAGGCCCTGGCCACAAAGGTGACGAGTCTTACCGAAAAGCTGACGAAGCTGAAGGAGGAAATGGGCAAGCTTGCCGCTTACGAGAAGCAGATGCTTGCATCGCCTGACCAGCAAATCTCCTTGACTGATCCCGATAGCCGCTCGATGGCGACGAGCGGCCGCGGCTCCGGCGTCGTCGGCTACAATGTGCAGGTCGCCGTGGATACCGAGCACCATCTGATTGTGACCCATGAGGTAACGAACAGCGGCTCAGATCGGGCTCAACTGGCCAATATGGCAAAGCAGGCGAAAGAAGTGCTCCAGACCGATGCGCTCGAGGCCGTTGCCGATCGCGGCTACTTCAGCAGCGTGGAGATCCTCGCGTGCCACGAGGCCGGCATCACGGTAACTCTGCCCAAGCCACAGACGTCGGGTGCCAAGTCAGATGGGCGCTTCGGCAAGCAGGATTTTGTCTATTTGCCTGAAGAGGACGCCTATCGCTGCCCAGCTGGAGAGCAACTGCCTTATCGCTTCACGAGCGAGGAAGACGGGAAGCGGCTACGGCGCTACTGGACCACGGCCTGTCAAAATTGTTCGCTTAAATCGCAGTGCACGACAGGGCCAGAGCGGCGGATTCCACGATGGGAGCATGAGCATCTGCTCGAGGCTGTGCAGCAGCGTCTCGATGCAAACCCACAGGCCATGCGCCAGCGTCGAGAGACAGTCGAGCATCCGTTCGGCACGATGAAGGCCCGCATGGGAGCGACACACTTCCTCACCAAAACGCTTCCAAAAGTAGCCGCCGAAATGGCACTCTCGGTGCTGGCCTATAATCTGACACGGGTCATGAACATCGTCGGGATCAAGCCGCTGATCGCTGCGATCGGGGCCTGAGACACACGCGGCTCCCCGCTTCCGGGACCGACGCCCTTTGAGATCGTTTTTACACGGCCAAGACCCTAAGCAGACTTTAGGTGCTGCCCCGGTCTGGACTTCGTGCGCACGATCATACTTGCCTGCCAATGGCCCAGGAAGTTGCGGATGCGCTGCATCGGCTTGCCCGATGCAGCGCCAGGCACGTTCCTCACTGCCTTTCGTAGATGGCAACGCTGCTAATGGGCTGACCGTTGGCGCCGGTGCCCTCGGTAGTAACCGCGAAAGTCTTTCCGTCGGGCGAAATCTCGTTGGAGCCGGTTTGAATCGGCTTTTCGGCTTTGGACCGGACGCCGTGTTTCGCTGAGGTGATGCGTCGAATCGGCTCATTGCGCTCGAGCGGTCGATGTGAGCCGATTACTTCTCGGAGAGCGCACGATGAAAGCCTTGCTGCCGTCTCGTGTTTGCCGTGGTTGTCGTGGCCCGGGAAGCGACCGCTCAAGACGCACCCAAGGACGCGCAATGCGTCCGCGAGCGCGCCGCCATGGTCGAAACCATCCGGGCATACGCCCGTTCCGCCGCCAGTGCCTTGGGACAGCAAGGCCTGTCGGAGAGTGTCCTTAAGGCCATGGCGCAAACGAAGCGCCATCTGTTCATCCCCGAGCAACCTTGCTCCATCGCATACGCGGACAGACCGATGCCGATCGGCCTCGGGCAGACCATATCGCAGCCGTACATCGTGGCTTTGATGACCCAGTTGGTCGAGGTCGCGCCCGATCACGTTGTGCTGGAAG
This sequence comes from Bradyrhizobium sp. CB2312, assembly GCF_029714425.1. Lineage (NCBI taxonomy): Bacteria > Pseudomonadati > Pseudomonadota > Alphaproteobacteria > Hyphomicrobiales > Nitrobacteraceae > Bradyrhizobium > Bradyrhizobium sp. CB2312. Next base: position 3,109,180 of record NZ_CP121668.1, read on the forward strand.
TGGGGACGGGCTCGGGCTATCAGGCCGCCGTCCTTGCTCACCTGGCGCGAAAGGTCTGCACCATCGAGATTGGCCGAGACCGCCGCGAAAACATTAAGGGACCTTGCGTATGACAACGTGAGCGTCAAGCTTGGCGACGGATACGACGGCTGGCCCGGATGCGGTCCTTTTGACGCCATCGTCGTGACTGCCGCTCTCGGGCAGCCACCGCCGCCCCTGATTGAACAGCTTAAAGTAGGTGGCCGGCTCGTTATGCCGGTGGGGCCCGGTTACACCACTCAGCAGCTCACGGTCGTCGAAAAAATCGCGCCCGACAAGACGACGACGCGCGCCGTCGCCCTCGTGCGCTTTGTCCCCTTTACGCGTTCACAACACTAAGCTCGCCAACGTCCCGTTGTTGCTGAGCCGGAATTCGGGGGCGTCGAGGTGCCTGGCACCTTCCGCGAATGCACGTTTGGAGCGGCAGCAATTGGCCCATCAGCCAAGTGGCGGAGGTCTGCTTATCGGCGCATAGCGGACTAGATTTGCTTACCCTAAGTTCTTCGCATGTTGACCCGAACCGGACATAGCCCGTCATCATCTTGTGTCGTCGCTTACAGTCATTCCCTAAGGAAAGAACACGATTGTCGCGTCGTCGGTGGTCTGCCCGACCTCTCTGAGGTCATGCTGAGGTGCCTGAGGAATTGCCGTCGATTGGCCCGGCAAGACGAGCATCGAATTCGGGGGTGAACCGGCAAGGTCAAGAAGAAGGCCCTGGAGTTGCTTAGCAAACTCGAGCCCGACAGCGTAAATCAGCAGCATTCCCCAGCGGTGTGGCGGCGGGAAATCATGAGAGCCGCCTCGCCAAGGAGGTGGAACATCATTCGAGATCGAGGTTCCGTCCCATTGGATGGGACGCAAATCGCCAGGGCACCAAAACGTGTTTTCGGCAGTCATTGTTCCAACCGTGATTCCGTAATCGATGTCGATTTGGAAATCCCATCGAACGCGCAATGCGGCTCTCTTATTAATAGAACATTTTGTGGGGGTGCCCGGCGGTTCTCTCAGCCAGTGGTCGTAGCCGTCCCAAGAGAATTGCGGGGCGCGCGTCAAGGTCGCCGTGCCGTAAGCGGAAGCTGCCGCCGCGCTTGCGAAGCACTGCTCTGCTGCTTGAGTGAGCCGCGCGGATGCGCTGAAGCGACGACCGGACGTGTTGAACTCGCCGCCGAGCAGGCTGCGTGCCTGACCCCGCAACGACTGCTCGTCGAGTTCGATCGGCAAATCGGCGTTCGGAGTCCACATCCGGGCGAAGCGCGCCATCCGGCCTTGCAGGTCGGGGCCGTCGAACAGGAACAGCTCGACGAAGGGCCGCCAATTGTTAAGCCACACTTGGGATATCCGACGATCGATGTGGCGCGGCTGCAGCTCTTTTTCGGGCCAGACGGATTTCATCTTGCCAGGGATTGAGCCAGACGCCTGGATTGGCGCCTGGAAATATTACTGGAACGTCGGCGGGGGAAACAATGATGGCCGGATCCCTTAACCCGACGGGCGCGGCGACATGCGGTTCGTAGTCGAGCGTCAGTTTGTAGGCGAAGTCTGGGCCGAGAATGAGGTCAGCGGCGTCCCGACCTTCTCGCCACAGAGCGAACTGCTCGAACACCGTGAAGAGTTCTTTACGCTGATCCATGGTACGGGCGTCTCGCGCCCGATCGCCCAGAGCCGCCAGAAACTCCGCGACCGAGGCAGACTTGCCAACAAGTGCCTGCACCCATTCGGGGGGGTCTCGGATGAGATCCCGGGGCATCGAAGTTCTTTCTTGCGCAGAAGAAGCGTTGCGGAAATATGCAACGCCATCGCGGAAGACCACCTCTGGATCGTGTTCACCGACGCTTTTGCTTTTCTCTCACAGGCATATGCTCGTGAGCTGGAGGCTAAAGGCGACGGCATTTTCACCGCTGAGAAGCGAAGCAGGGCTGGTCATGTGAAAGTCGCTACCCGGTGATCGGAATACTTGTGTGGGACCAACTTGAGGCTGCGCGGCTGCCAAAATGGGCGGTGCCCTATCCACACGAACGGTTCTCGACCGAGGGGATGCCAGTTTATTAGGAGCTAAGGGCTTCAGCGCATTCGCAATCTCCTGCGCGGCTCGCTGGCAGTTCAAGTGATGAAGGCCGATCACCCTCGTCGAGCTGGTCTGTTAGAACGCCTCTCCGCAAATTGTGTCCGGCAGCCGTCAAGTGCGATCCCACGATCAGGCCGATCCGCCTCAAGGTCAGGAGAGCCATGGGGTCACACAGCTCGATCGAGAGCCCCGCCCCGAGGACCGCAATTGCGCGTTGCTCATCCTCATCGAGATCATCCCATGCGATACCATCCATGGCGTGCCCCAAAGTAGTCCCAGATGGACTTATCCAAACCCGAACGCGGACCTGATCTGTTGCAGCATCGCCGAGGCCCCCTCGGTGTAACGACCGCTGGTTAGGTATTGGTCTAGCTGCACCACAATCGTGACCGCAAAAACCGCTGCCGCGAAGCCCTTAAACATCGCGTGTCTCCTACAAGAGACCGCCAACCGGGCGAGGTGAAATATCAAACTGTCTTCAGAACGCGCTGTCGCAAATGGCGGCCAGCGCAGTGATCGTGCCAGTCACTAATGACCAATTTCTTAACAACGTGGCGATCAACCTCGCAGTTAAGGCCCGCCGAATTTCGATAGGCATCGGTAGTCCACCGGAGGTGCGGCCGGCACCGTTGGAACTTATGCTGCCCGCTTTCAAACGGGCATTGCGATGACGCGGGACAATCCTCCGATCCTTATTTGCAGGCAATGCAGGCAGCCTATGGATTACCTTGCGATGCTCCCAGAGATCGCAAACTTGCCGGCTGCATATGCCTATCGATGCTTGCCCTGCCGGAGGGTCGATACTGTCACCTTAGGTTTGCACCCAGCAGCACTGAATTGCCAATTCACGAGCTTGCTGATGTTCGATACCGCGCACCCGGCGACCGAAAGCCACTAGCTCCAAACTCGGCCGAGCGTTTAGGGCCACCCGCATCGGGTTTCTTAATACCTGCAGCCGTCATTGAACCTTCATAAAAAGCCGATTAGCTTTCGCTCCTTTCTAACGTTTTTGGAGAGCGTAAGTGGCGATGGGTACTGTAAAGTGGTTTAACGCAACCAAGGGCTATGGCTTTATTCAGCCAGAGGATGGCGGCAAGGACGTGTTCGTCCACATCTCTGCAGTAGAAAGAGCCGGATACACCGGCTTGGCGGAGGGCGCGAAGGTCAGCTACGAGGTCGTGGCGGACCGCCGCTCCGGCAAGGCTTCAGCGGAGAACCTACGTATCGGGTGATTGCGGACGATCTAAACAAATAAGCCCGCCGCGAATGGTGGGCTTTTTTGATGCGTTCACCGACCTGCTTGGCGGTACGACATGGACGAAGACGGTTATTAAGCCCTCTTCAGCTTGCGCCGCGCAATGCGGCTCTTTCCCTTCGATTTGAACTCCGAGACCTAGCGACGGGTCAAAGCCCGCATCCCACCAATGCACGCCATCATCGTCAGCCAAAGAATAGCCCCACGACCATGCGAGCGAAGCATATCATAAGGCTAGACATGCAAACGGCTATCGCAATGTCGATGTAGAATAGCAGCCATTCGCGGTCCTCATCGCGCATCTGCCTCTTTGCCCAACTCCTTGCGCACCGTAGCTGCGGAGTTGCCCACCTTATCGACTGCTTTCTGAAGCTCTTCGCGGGTCACGCCAAGCGAGTGGGTCCAGTACTTCACCTCGTGAGCCTCATGCATGTTTATCTTGCTGCGGTCGGGCTGACCACGCTTGGTTAGGTTATCGGTCACGCTCGTCCTCCCTATTTGAAGAGGAGAACTCAGCTAGGAACGGCGCGTTCCTTTACTCAGTCCCTTAAACGAGCTTGCGCGCAGCAAGCCTTCCGAGGTGATGTCCCGATACTCGATGTCGGCGTAGAATGCCGGTTCGACCCACGTCGCCTTAGGCTTTTTGATAGGCTTTATTAGCTTGGCTTTTGGGCTCACCACCGTGTCCAGCGCCTTGCGGATTTGAGCAGATGTCGTGCGGGTGTCAACGCCGACATAAATCTGACCCACCTTCGCGGAAGTCGCCGAAGTAATTCTGACCCACCCCGGCGCTATATTGTGCTGGCCAGCTGCGGAGGGCGGAGCCCGTAGCGGCTGGCCAGCACAATGTCCTATTTTTCTCCGGTAACCCTCCTGGCGGCCTGACCGGCTTTGCGTTTGTCGCGCAGGCGATAGCTTTCACCGCTGACCTGGACGATGTGGGCATGATGCAGCAGGCGGTCGAGCATGGCGGCCGTCAGCGTCTGATCGTCAGCGAAGGCGCCAGCCCACTGCGTGAACGGGAGGTTGCTGGTGAGCACGATCGAGCCACGCTCGTAACGTTTTGCCACCACGTTGAAGAACAGATTGGCTTCCTCACGTCCGAACGGCAGGTACCCGATCTCGTCGATGACGATCAGCTTTGGCGCCATCACCGCTCGATTGAAGTATTCTTTCAGGCGGCCTTGGGCTCGCGCCGCGGCCAACTGCAGCATGAGATCGGCGGCGGTGATGAAGCGGACCTTGTGACCGGCCATAACCGCCCGGTATGCCAATGCGAGAGCGATGTGCGTTTTTCCAACGCCGCTCGGACCTAGCAGAACGACGTTCTCGGCACGCTCCACGAACGCCAGATGCGCCAGTTCGAGGATCTGCGCCTTGGGTGCACCGCTGCCGGCATTCCAATCAAATTGCTCCAGCGTCTTGACCGCCGACATCGTGGCCAGCTTCAGCAAGGTCGCGCGCTTCCGCTGTTCGCGCGCTGCCAGCTCTCGGTTCAGCAATTTCTCAAGGAAGTCGGCGAAGCTGACCTCGTCCTGCGCCGCCTGTTGAGCCAGGCCTGGCCATTCGGTCGCCAGGCAGGCCATTTTCAGTTGTTCGCACAAGCTGGCGATCCGCTCCTGCTGCTGGATCATGACTGCACCTCCAAAAGCGCGTCATATACCGACAGCGGATGCTGTAAGCTTTCGACTGGAACTGGTACCTGCAGCGGCATCCCCGCAGTCGCCTTCAGCGCCGGTGCCGGTAGCATCACCGCACGCTCTTCCGCCAGACGACGTGCCGGAATCGCCTTAGTCGTGGCATGCACGCGAGCGCGCAGCAACACTGTCGCTGGTATCCATCGCGGCCGCGCCTGGCCGACGCGCTCAAGTAGATAGTCCTTGTACCCGTCCAGTTTGGTCGACCGCGGGGCGCGTGGCCCGTATCGACCTGCCTTCTGGTCCCGCAGGTATCGCCTCACTGTATTCCGCGAACAGCCTAACTGTCGCGCTATCTCTCGCACTCCAGACCCCCGACGGGCCAAAACTCGTATCTCCACTGCTTGCTCCTGGCTCAACATCGACGGCTCGCGCAAAACCGTCATTATTTCCCAGGTGGGTCAGTTTTACTTCGGCGCAGTGGATCACTTTTGCATCGGCGCTAACATGCGGGACCAGCCGGTGCCGACCTTGCCCACGTAAACCAGCTCTTCGCCTTGCTGCTTGCCAAGGTACAGCGCGGCTGCTCCCGACGGGTCTTTGATGAACCCAACCACCGGGAAAGTACCCTTGTGTATAGTTTTGACCTTTAAGCCAAGCCTCGGTGCGCTCCGAGCGATATGGAGCCTCGGCCTTCTTGGATACGATACCTTCGTAGTGCAGCTTGCTTGCGGCCTCGAACAGCTCGTTACCATCGCCGATCACATGTTCACTGTAGAGCGCAGGTGCCTCGATTTTGTGAGTATAACAATTCCTGCAGCAGCTCCTTGCGTGCGAGCTGCGACGCACTTCGCAAGTCTTTGCCATCGAGCCATAGAAGATCGAAGGCGTAATACAACAGGCGATCCTGATTGCCTCCGGCGAGGTCAGCCTGCAACTCGGAGAAGTTGGTCCGGCCGTCATGCACGACAACGACTTCGCCGTCGATGATCGCCTGACCGGGAAGGTCAAAAGCGCCGGCGATGACGGAGAAACGCTTGATCCAATTCAGGACGGTGCGGGTAAATGCTTTGCGGCCATCGCCGTCGATATGGAGCTGGATGCGGTAACCGTCATATTTAATTTCATGGAGCCAATTTTCTCCTGAGGGCGCCTTGCTTTTGAGCGTGGCAAGTTGGGGCTTGATGAAGCCCGGCATCGCAGGTGCTTTGGTACGCCTCGCCACTACGCAACTCACAAAAAATCCGACGACGGGCAGCCTACCCTGTCAGCAACGAGTTCAAAAACGTGCGGGCCGGCACTGCCGTTCCAAGGCCGCCGCAAGACCTCGGGACCCGGTCGATTACAACACGCTAAAGATCGAAATCCAGATTCGGTCGCAACTGCAGCATGCGTGGGCAACGGCCGTCGAGACCGTGGGCACACTCCAGCAGCGGGCGCTCAAGTCCAGCCAAGGCGAGAAGGATTGGCTGCGATTCTTTGCTTTTGGCCAGCAGCGCCTTTGCATTGCGGGAAGGCACGCCGCCCGTTCCGGGAACGCCCAACGTCTATCGTGAACTCGTCCACGAAATGCGCGACTACGTGCGTCGGCTCGATCTGGCGAAGCGGCTGGAGGCCTACGGGCACGCCATGAACCTGTTGTCCAGCCCGCAGCACAACAGAGGCGACAATCACTATTTCCTGTTGGAGATGAACCCCCGCGTTGATGTCGGTCCAGGTCACCACCTTTAAGTTCGGCGAATCGACGCTGGCGAATCAAAGATATCTCGACTTCGAGCGCAGGCTGAAAGGCATCCCCGGCGCGGAGGCCGTCCTTGTCTCGGTTGTTTCCTCTGACGCGGTGCGGAAAGCCTATCCTAATTATTTTCTCGACACTCAGGTGTTCGTGCGGCTTATTCGAGAGGCGACCAAAACACTCAGGCCGCCACCGCGCCCCTCAAGGGGGCCGCCCGACACAAGGCAGCTCGATCTGTTCAAGTAGCAGGCGCTTTGGTAGTTCGGACCGGCATTTAGGCTTTCCCTTCCGCCTCGCTCTCCTCAAGCGCGATCTTCATAAACTCATCGTGGTTGAATGCGACCTGCCCGACCGTTTTAGCCTCGAATAGCGGCGCACGTGCTTCCCTTAAATGCTGTGCCCGGCTCGCACGTGTAGAGCATAGGTCGGAACGGCCCCAAGCCCATCTCCAGGGCTGGCAGGTGACGAGCCGCCCGTGCACGCTAACCCAACGCATGCGCTGGCAGTAATCTCATTTCTCTTCGTCTGTACGAAATGGACCGGATTGGAGATTAAATTCGAGGCGACCGGCTAGATGAAAGACGGCTCCGTTTGACCCGGGGGGACCCGGAGCCGTCCTGCCAACCCTTCATGCCAGCCCGTGTGAAGGGCTAACAACCAAATTTCACCCCCGGTGTGTTGTTCCTGCTGGTTCGCCGTTGGGCGCGATCAGAACAAAGGGGATCGCGAAGCGTTTAAGTCGCGCAACTCAATCCGGAGGTCGTCATGATCAAGAAGGCGTTTTTCGCTCTTAGCGTCGCAGCGGTGCTTGCCCTGGCGCCCAGTGCAGCGTCCGCCCAACGCGGCTTTCATGGAGGATGGCACGGCGGCGGTTGGCATGGCGGCGGTTGGGGAGGCGGTTGGCGCGGCGGCGGATGGGGAGCACCAGCTGTGGGCATAGGTCTCGGCCTTGGGCTCGCCAGCGCGGCAGCTTGGGGACCTGGCTGGGGGTGGGGAGGACCTGGCTGGGGACCCGGCTGGGGAGCGCCGGGTTGGAGTTACGCAGCGTATGGCGGTTGCACGCGATGGCGTCGCGTCTGGACTGGCTGGGGTTGGAGGCTCAGGCCAGTGAACGTGTGTTGGTGAGATTGAAGCGGCCCCGACCGCAGCGACTGGAGGGGGTCTGTTGGTCCGGGGCCGCACTTGCTGGCTCAGCGGCGAATCAGTTTGAGCAAAAGATGCGGTCCGTCAACCGTCGTTCCTATTTTCCGGAGAGCAGCTCGTCGCCCGGCGTCAGCAGGCGCACATAGGTGCCGCTCTCGTGGAGTTCGAGCCAGCCTTTCTCGACCGCATACTTGATCCCAGCGCCGAACTCCGGGCCGCTCGCCTTCAGCTGGTAGAGGAACGGCGCGTTGAGCTTCTCGATGCGAATGCGCCCGTCCTGGATTGGCGGGATGCCTAGCGTCGTGCTGCTGATGCGGTGCGCCGTGTCAATCGGTCAGGTTAAGCGTCTTATCGGCGCAGACGTTTATGCCGGAAGCATCCGCCAACTGGCCGTCGTCGAACCTCCCGCGCAGATCGAAGCGGCAATCGCTGGCCTGTGGCAGTTTAGCCGACGCTTGCTTGCCGGGTTTCAGCGGGCCGAGCACTTCCTTCCAGTCTGCAGAGCCGGACTTGGTCGCCTCTAGCTGGATCAGATCCGCTTTGCGCGAGTTCGTCACTGTGACGGTGACCGCGCCCGCTTGGTTCGCCTTCGCCTTCGGTTTAGGCGCGGCGTGCGCGGCGCTAAAGCCGAACAGAGTTGCTCCCACGAGCGCTGCAGCAAGTGTCCGAGTGTACATCGGATTGTCTCCGTTTGGCCCCCAGCAGCGACGGTCTCATTCTTCAACGCGAAACGGTCCCGACTATGGCCAGTTCGCGTGTTTCATAGATCAAGGTGAAGAAATCCCTTCACCCAGTAGTCCAGCGCTCCCGGCGCGCAGTGCGGCCTTCCTGCGGGCCTCTGACCTGCCCATCGCCTGTCTCGCCGTGATGGGAGCTGCGCTCGATGGTGACGCCGTGAGACGAGATAGCTCGATCCAGCTACGTGCGTTTTGTCGGCGGTGCAGAAATTTCTTGCTGATGCGACCCTTTCGCCATGTACTCGTCCCGGCACACACAAAAAATGGGAACCGCACCAATGATCGATCCAGCGCGGCACTACCGTTGCAACGTGCAGGACTTCGTGTTCGATCTGACCGACTTCGTCAAAGAGCGGATCGGCCGGGCGCGTTGCGATGTCCCGCCCCGGTACATAGATCGCGGCTTATGGTATCGCGTACTGAGTTCGCCCTCCCGGTCAAGGGCATCAAAGTCCCGACTGGTGACAACTGGCTCCACGAGATCAAGCACGACGGCTACCGCATCAAACTGATGCGGGAGGGCAAGCGCGTGCGCCTCATCACCCGGGGCGGCAACGACTGGACCGACCGCTATCCCTGGATTGTCGAGACCGCGCTGACGCTCCGCAGCGAGCAGTTCATTCTTGATGGCGAGGCGGTCGTGCTCGGCGTCGATGGCAATTCCGACTTCAGCGCGCTGCATTCGCGCAAGCACGACCACGAGGTGCAGTTCTACGCCTTCGACATCCTGAGCGCCGATGGTGACGACTATCGCCTCTTGCCGCTCTCACTCCGCAAGACGAACCTTGCGCGGCTGTTGCGCAACCGAGCCGAGGGCATTGCCGCCGCTCCGTTCGAGCAGGGCGGGATCGGACCCGACCTGTTCCGGCACGCTTGCATCATGGGGCTGGAGGGCATGGTCTCGAAGCAGGTTGATCGCGCCTATCGCGAGGGCCACTGCGACCACTGGATCAAGAGCAAGAACCCGAAGCATCCCGCCTACCGCCGGGTGCAGGATCAGTTCTGATCTAGGGCGAAAAGAAAAGGCCGCCCCGAGGCGGCTAGTCCAAGATCGATCTTCCTTCTTCTACTTATTTCTTGAGGGCGTCAGCGGCGTCCCGCGCTGCGTCCTTCACATCTCCTGCAGCCTGGTGGGCCGATCCCTTAGCCTTATCCATCTTGCCTTCGCCTTCGAGGTCCCTGTCTCCGGTAAGCTTGCCAGCGCCCTCTTTGATCGCGCCTTTTGCCTTGTCGGCAGCGCCCTTCACATGTTCGCGGTCCATGATCGTGTTCCTTTGCCGTTCTTAAGACGGCACAACGAAAGCGTAGCAAAGAGGTTCCTTGAGAACGTGCGCCGTGGTGGTCTGCTGCTGGCCTGAGCCCAAAGCCGGACGCAGGGCAGCGTACCGTCACAAGCCCCCTCGTGACCGAGGGGAAGTATTGGGTGAATGCTCACTCTTCTGCGACGAGAGTGGCTGCGCCTTCATCGCTTCTGTTGGTCGGTGCGTGCTGCAAAGGTTGCCGTGAAAATCGTGCTGTCGTCCGTCGAAGTGGCAGAGATCTGTCCACCATGCGCCCTTGCGATTTCCTGTGAGATATAGAGACCAAGCCCCAATCCCTTCTGGTTAGGCAGAACGTCACCTCGGTGAAAGGCGGTAAAAAGGTGCGGCATCGCTTGCGCTGGGATCGGCGGTCCCTTGTTGATCACCTGGATCCTAAAGCCCGCATCACTGGACCTCGCAACAATATTGATGGGCTCGTCGGGCGCACCATAGGTAATCGCGTTGCCGAGCAAATTGGATATCATCTGACTCAATCGACCCGCGTCAACGTTTACCGCCGCTGGTGCGTCAACATCCAACAAAATGCGGCGCTCTGAGTGCACGCTTTCGAACTCGGATACGATCTGAATTATGATGGGTCGCAAGTCCTGGCGTTCGGACCTCAGTTGCATCCCGGCACCCAGGCGGAAGCGGGCGAAATCCATGACGTTGTCTATCAAACCCGCCATCCGATTGACGCTGCCCTGCAAAAGCGCGATCCAATCTTTCCCTTCCTGATCGACCTTCTTGTTTAAGAGCCGCAGGCCGCCCTGAATCGAGGCAAGTGGATTTCTGAGGTCATGGCCGAGGACGGCGATGAATTGCTCACGAAGCTCCGCATTCTTCCGTTCCGCTGCAAGCTTGCTTTCGGTCAATTCCATTCGTTCGGCTGCGTCGAGATGAGCTGCAATCAGCTCCGCAAACAGCTTGAACATGCCAACGACTTCAGGGGTATTTAGCTTGCGCGGTTTCGGGTCGATTGCACAGAGCGTTCCGAAGAATGAGCCATCCGGAAGAACAATCGGGACCGAGATATAGCTCTGAAAACCGTACTGAGCCGGAGTATGGTGGTTGCAGTACTCTGAGTCCTCGCTGACATTGTCGATGATCACAGCCTCGCGGCTTTGGCGAATTTCGTGGCAAATCGTGCTCTCGATCTTCAGCTCGTCGCCCGGCTTCAGCCCGAAGGCGAGGTCGTCTCGCGATGCACAGGTGATCCATCTGTCCTCGGTGACGCGGGCAACTGCGGTAAACCCCATGCCCGTCGTTCGACTCACCACGTCAAGAATGGTCGAGACAGCGGCAATTCCGCTGACTTTCGTGATGTCATGTTCGAATTCCATCCAGTCCCCCACGCACAGGAACTCTTTGTTCCAGTCTGAACGCTGCTTCAGCCTAACCAAATAAATACCCGTCTGCACAGCGCGAAAAGTGCCTGGGGTGCCGTGCCTGCCATCGAATTGTGCCCGCTGCTTGGCCATCGGACCAAGTTTTGCTTGTGCCCCATCGGCGAAGTTGCGCCTCGTCTGCCGAAGGTCCGCTAACTGCGCCCGCGCGGACCGGATTTGCTCAATCTGAGTTCTTCGCACTTGACCCAAAGCAGTCAAATTAGGGCCAGACCACCCGTGGCTGGGCCGATGCTCCACCGTCGTGCTTAAGAACATTTCTCCCGTCGCAGCGTTAGCCGTCAGGAGCAATCATGAATCATCAGGACTGGCGCTTTTACGGATTTGTGGGCGGATGCCTACTGGCCGCCGTCATATTCGTCGCAGCGGTTGTCGGCGGCCAGGTTGGTGGAACACGAGTGGCTGAATTGCCTCAAAATTCGTACAGTAAGCCGAGTCAGAACCCGGGAATGTAGTGATGAATTACGGCGCGCGATGCAATCTGCGGAAATAGTAGTAAGGTTGTTAGGGCTGTCCGGCCAATGAAGATGCTGAAAATTCAGGTCAGCTTTTTGGGGTAGATCGGACGCAACTAGTCTTCCTTTCCGAGGGGCGCTCGTGACCCGAAGCGGTCCTGACCCACTCGCGTTGCAGCGTTCGCACCTGTGCAACTACCGACGACCCTCAGTTTTTGATGAGGATCGAACGAACCGGCGGGATTTTATTGCGGGTAGTGCGGCACTGCTTGTCTCGCCGCGCATTCGTGGGCAGAGGGGCCGACATCGCCGGATTGGCTATCATGATGGTGCGACCCTGTAGTTGCCACTCTTCAAAGGTGTGGCAGTGAAGTTTGCGCGATCATGGTCGGATTGAAGGGAAGAACCTGATCATTGACTACAGATCGCCTGTCGCGATTAGACATACTCTCCGAGCGTCAATGCAAGACGCGGGAAAGGCTCGCCGATGCACACTACCAGTTAGACCAGTCCTGACGCTCTTCGATGGCGAGTTCCACCTTGGTGGTGAGCCACAATAGGTTTGAGGAGAGATCAGCAAACAACTCCTTCTTCGATTGGTCGGCTGCATGGCGTCTGCTGATAAGCGCGCACTCCTCCGCTTCGGTGAGGAGTTTTTCTAGGTGGGTTTGCATGTCGTGCAAGGCTGTACCCTTGCGGCACTAACGTGTCGGCACGCCAGCGTGTCGCGGAACTGACGTCGCTCATCTTCAATCGGCCGCCGGGTTGGTCGTTCCTAAAGTGAATTAGGAATTCGGGAGGATCTTGTGTGCGATATGACACCAATGCCGCGTAGTTCGCATACTTGAAAGACAGCTTATGGCCCTTCAGCGAAGTTGTGCCTCGTCTGGCGGAGGCCCGCTCCTTGCGGATAAGCGGAGTGGATTTGCTCGCTCTGAGTTCTTCGCATTTTTGGGGGGCGCCGAGCGCCGCCCTGGTGCTAGGATCGACCGAGCAGACCACGGTTCCCGGAAAGTATACCTGCCTCACCGTGTGGATCACGGGCGGTACGCACTGCTCTACGCTCGCTACGTTAGGGCCTACCGGGAGAGCCTTGAGACGTTGAAGCTCCCCAAGCCTGACACTTTCCTAGGCCTGAAGACACAAGAGCCGTTCCCGCTGGAACCGCAACCGGCGGAGCCAGCGGACAGAGGCTTGAAGCCCAGCAACTAATCCTCAACGCGGCTGGTCCTCATCACCGGCTTCGGCTCTGCCCGTAGGTGTCGGTGGCTGAGAGACCCAGCGCGCTCCCGCCTGCTAACAGGGGAGTGCTGCTATATCGGAGTATTCTCGAAAAATTTCAGTTCAGACCGCCCTCATCGCCGAAGAGATTGAGCGAACCAGGGAAATATGTGCGCAGTCGCTGGCGCTTCTCCGGTTGCCCATTCCGAGCACGTTTCTCGGCAACAAACTGCACCCACCGCCTAAGACGGAAGAGGACGAGTAGCCGCCTCAGTCTGCTAAGGTCGAGCGTAGTGTAGGAACGACTTTAACTGCTGCTCTGTTGCACACCCGCTGGGAGAACTTCATGTGCGACAAATGCGTAGAACTCGACATCCAGATTGCTCGCTATCGCCTGCTCGACCGGAAGCTGGAGGTGGCGGCAATGGAAATGGTAGCCGACCTCGAGGCGCAAAAGGTCGCGCTCCACCCCCTCAGTGAGTAATGACCCGAACGAGGGCCGATTGATGCCGAGATACTTCTTCAACGTCCACGATACAAAACCAATCATCGACACCGAAGGGGAAGAGTTGCCGGATGCTGAGGCTGCTTGGCGGGAAGCAATAAAGTTTGCTGGTGCAATCTTCCACGACGTGGACGGAAAGTTTCGACCTGGGCAGGAGTGGTCACTCGAAGTTGCCGACGAAGCCCGGCGGCCGGTCTACTTCATCGTCATAAGCTCAAAGAGAATGCAGTAAAGCGTCTCAAACGCGACTTCGATTGGCCTCTTGGAGGCCGCGCGGCCCTAGCGGGCGGCTTCGTTCTTTCGAATGTCTCCTGATGGCCCGAGGCTGACCAAGCCCAGGGCGTAGCGACGTCTGCTTGCCGAAGGAAAGCTGACCACTGTCGGACCGGCTTCGAAGGCAGCCTTTGACCCAACTCAGACATCGCAAATGCAGCAATCGCGAGCAGTTCATAACCAAAAAAGCCCCGGCGCGCCGGGGCTTTGGTTGGCGCAGACTGAAGCGATTAGTATCTGGTCGGAGAGCCGTAACCGCCGAAGCGATAGTTCAACCGGACGGTGACCATGTCGACGTCCTGGCTGAACCTTTCGCCAACGAGAGTGACACCACCGGGCGTGACCAAGCCTGCACCCACGAATGTGCGGGTGTCATTCCCCATCCAGAGGTGGTCGTATTCAACACCAACCGTCCAGTTGGGCGTGAAGCCATATTCCCAGCCGACGCCCAAGGCGCCGCCCCAGCGCGTATGACTTGCCGAGTCCAGGCCCACTCCGGTGAAGTTGTTGAAGACATCAAGACGATTGTGGGTCACGGCCGCACCACCCTTCACGTAGAGCAGCGAGGCGTTCCACGCCCAACCGAGTTGAGCCGTGAACAGCCCAATAGCGTCGGTTTTCCCTGTGGTCGAAATGAGCGGATCGACTAGGCTCACGCGCGTGTTCGTGATGTCGGCCCAATCGCCCTGCGCCTCCAATCCGAAAACGAACTGGTTGGTTTGCCAGCGATACCCGATCTGTCCGCCGACAAGGCCGCCGGAGCGATCCGCGCAACGACCTGCGACTGTTCCGAGAGCAGTTACGAAATCCACGCAACCGCGGCTTTGGCCCCATCCGCCGTTGGCGCCAATGTAGAAGCCAGTCCAGTCATAGACTGGAGAGACCATCGGGGGCGCCTTGGTGTAGGGGCGTGCCGCCATGTCAGCCGCCGACGCAGGAGCAGATAGACCCACTGCCATCATCCCCGCGGCGGCAATTAAGAGCTTTTTCATTACGAGAAATCTCCCCAGAAAGAAGTTCGAAAAAGGCACGAGGCCCACGCGAGGAATCAATGCTACCCGCTTCGCCTGCAGGTTGATGTAACCGAGGCGCAACACTCGAGTCGAATGCGGGGCAAGAATTTCTTAATTTTATTAACGACTTACGGGGAACCAAATGCACGCCAACGTGTACATCGCGGGAAATGAAAAACCGCGGACCTTGAAGAGCCAGCGGGTTGAATTGGAGATTGCGAGCTGACCTCCAACTTAGCGCTGCGGCACGGCAGACGCGTCACAAACCTGTGGCATGACCGTTGCACAATTGGAGGTAGCTGGTATTTTGGCACCCAGTTAGAGAATAGGCGCGGCCGGGACGCATATTTCGAGCCCGGCGACGCTTCACTTCCTTTCCCCTCGCGCCATCGCTACGGCGCATATTGTTTCGACGACCGGGATATTTGGCGCATGGCATACGACACAGCGACAGTAGATATGCTCCGCAACGTTCTAGATGATGTTCTTTCCCACCCGTCGTTCACTCGTCAGCAGCAGCGATCTGCCGTGGAAGTGGCCGAGCGCGTCCTCTGGCTCGCTTCGCAAGGGGAGCGTGAACCGATTAGGATCAAGCGGCACCTGCTGAATGAGTTCTTGGTGTCTGGATCGACTGCTAGCGACTAAGCTCAAAGTCCGTTTGTGGCTCGCAACTGAACACCCGACTGGCCGTGGCAACGTCGCCTGTGGAGGGTCAACCAGACCATAAGAATTCGCGGCCGACCGCTGCTTTTGACTCCGAAGGGAGGCCGGAAAGGAGAGCCAGCGTCTCAGGACCAGAACCGGTCCTCCCGCTGCTCATCGCCTTGATACTCGCGGAAGTCGGTCGCCTTTCCGTTCTTCATCCGCCAGACGTGGATCTCCGGAAACGACGCGGAAAGCCCGTTTCGTTCTGCTTTCACAGTGACCAAGGCGACAACGAGATCGTGGTCAGCCAGCACATTGTGAACATCAATTCCGAACGCGCCTCCGGAAAGCTCCATCGTGCGTTGAAAGAAGCCTCCGACCTGATCGTGGCCGGTATAGTTGCCTGAGAGCAGACTATGACCGGGAACGTGCCAGGTGATGCTCGCGTCGAGGACCGCAAATACGGAAGGAATGTTTCCTTGCGCAAAATCTTCACAATCACCGAATTCGGATCGCTCATTGTTGCCTCCTACATAAGGGTTAAACACCTCTTCGGGACTTATCGTGATCGCTGATTAGCGCGGAATTATAGCAGGCGAGGGGCCACCTCGAAATGTCTCCCCTTGGCCCGTTGCTGACCACCGCTCTCGGCCTCGCACCGTCCGCTTCCGAGGGTTGAGCGGAAAGTCATCCTGGAGACGCCGGGCCAGCCTTTGACCCTAAGCAGACTTAGGTGCTGCCCGGTCTGGACTTCGTGCGCACGATCATACTTGCCTGCCAATGGCCCAGGAAGTTGCGGATGCGCTGCATCGGCTTGCCCGATGCAGCGCCAGGCACGTTCCTCACTGCCTTTCGTAGATGGCAACGCTGCTAATGGGCTGACCGTTGGCGCCGGTGCCCTCGGTAGTAACTGTGAAAGTCTTTCCGTCGGGCGAAATCTCGTTGGAGCCGGTTTGAATCGGCTTTTCGGCTTTGGACCGGACCCACTTCACGTGGTGATCATCGACTGATGTGTAGGTCGTCGCATCAAACAAGGGATTGCCCGTGGTGGGGTGAGGCTTCCCATCGTAGATGTGCATGAACACGATCTTTGAGGCGTGACCCTGAGCATCGATCGTCTCGGCAGTATTCTGGAGATCTTGCCCGACCCTCTGAAAATTTAGCGTTTGGCTCTTGGGTGGTGGGCCAGGACTAAATTTTGATTTTTCGACGTTGAGCCTCCAGGTCCCTATCAAGAGATCGCTCTGTGCGAGCCCCATCTGGGGTCCTGCACAGGCGAATGCAGCAGATAGCAGCCCCAAAGCCAGGACAGTTCGTCGGTTCATGCTGTTCCTCCCTATAGTATCATCAACGACCTCTGATGCGTTTCCGTTGAAAAATGACGAGTAGTGGCAGCTAAGCCAATGCGGCTCTGGATCGGCTGGCAGGCTTGGTCAAATGGTACCGGTTCGAGAAGCTGATCGGCCATTTGCGAGATGAGAAGGGACCAGGCCAGCCGGGTTACCCAGTGTTGGTGCTGTTTCGCGCGCTGTTGTTGCAGTCACTCTATGGTCTTTCGGAGCGCGAGCTCGAGGAGGCGCTGGGCGACCGGCTGTCGTTCAAGCGCTTCGTCGGCCTGAGCCTTGAGGATGCGACGCCCGACCATACGGTTCTGAACCGCTTCCGGAACCAGCTCGTTGAACAGGGCCTTCTGGAGAAGTTGTTTGGCGAGCTGGATCGCCAGCTTGAGAATGCTGGTGTCATCCTCAAGCGCGGCACGATGCTGGATGCAACCTTGATCCAAGCCGTCTCAGTTCCTCCGAAGGAGGATCGTCCGTCAAACGACCCAGATGCCCGGTTCACCAGCGACAGGGCAAGGGTGGTTCGACCTTCGGGTACAAGGCTCACATGGGTGTCGACGAGGGATCCGGCCTGATCCGCGCAGTCCTGACCACGCCCGCCAACATCAACGACACGACGCCGGCCGACGAACTGATCCGCGGCGATGAAGCCGTGGTGTGGGCCGATGCGGCTTACGACACCCATGCCCGGCGGGCTCGGCTGAAAGCGGAAGGCAAGAAGCCCCGCATCGCACGTCGTCCGAACCGGCATCACCCGCAGCTGCCGCCGAGGCTCAAGCGCTACAACCGCCTCATCGCACGACGACGGGCAACGGTGGAGACGACCTTCGCTACCCTCAAACGCCGGATGCGGCTCACCTGCATCCGCTACGTCGGTCTCGCCAAGGCAAGCGGACAAATCCTGCTTGCCTCTATCGCGTTCAAGATGAGGCGCTGGGCCGCAATCGCCGCGTGAGACGCCCGCCAAGGGCACCAAACTACCGTCTCGCCCCCAAATCGGGCCGAACACAGCCTCTCTCTTTACGTCTCCTGTCGCAAAAGGCAGTAGCGCAACAGGCCCACAAGGGGAGAAGGGAAGAGGAATGTGGATCGCCAGTTCCGCATCCCTCACGCCGGTTTGAAACTTCCCCTTCCGTGGAACGTAGCCTTTCATGCTAACCTTGATTGCCCCGCGCGAGAGGACCCGGCATGAATCCGATCGACCTTGTGGTGACTGTGTGTGCGGTGCTCTCGCCTGCGACCTGCGAGGAGCAGCATCTGGTGTTCAACTATGCGGGTTCGCCGCGGCAATGCGCGATGGCTGCGCCGCCCTATATCGCGCAATGGATCGGCGATCACCCGAAGTGGCAGGCGGTGCGATGGCGCTGCGAATATCCGCATCCGAACGACAAGGCGTAAGCTGCCCGCACAGACTTAGTCCCTCATGGTGAGGCGCCGCGTAGCGGCGTCTCGAACCATGCAGGCCCCGCTACTGCAGCCGGGCCCTTCATCCTTCGAGACGCCTGCTCCGCAGGATGAGGGAGAGCCACTACTTCGTGCAGTCCTTCAGATCCTTGTCGGCGATCGAGAACACCGCATCGGCCTTGATCTCGATGTCGCGGACGATGCACTGCCGCGCATTGGGATAGCTGACCTTGGCGTCGTAGCGGCCGGGCTCGACGCCGGTGATGCGCAGCCGCTCGTCGTGGTCGACTTCCTTGTCCTTGTCGTTCAGGCACTGGTTCGGGCCCCAGTCGGTCTTGCCCGCGGGCGAGAGCTGGAAGCCGGAGATCGTCTCGGTCGTCAGATTCCAGAGCCGGATGCCCTTGCCCTTCGTTTGGGCGGCGGCTTCACCGGCACACACCAACGCCGCGATCAAGACGAGACACCAACGCATCATTTCGCACTCCCCCAAAGCGGCGCCGCTATTGTCTGATCAGGCGCTCGCGGTTCTTTGCCTTGTCGAAATTCTTGGCGCGGTCAAGGCCGATCGGCGCGATCAGCCTGGTCGAGACGAGATCGGCGCCCTCGAAATCGGTGCCGATGACGGTTGCTCCGCTGAGGTCGGCGCCACCGAGCTGGGCGCCCTTGAGCGAGGCGGCGGTGAGATCGGCGCCTTTGAGGGAAGCAAATTCGAGATCGGCGCGCGAGAGATCGGCGTCGCGCGCGTTCAAGCCGGTCAGATTGGCCGAGCGCAGGACGGCGCGCATCAGCCCCATCGACTGGTTGCGCATGTCGGCGCCAAGACGCGCCTCCGCGATCGAGGCGCCGACGAGGCTTGCGCCGGTGAGATCAGCGGCGATGCGAGCGCCGGTCAGATCGGCGCCGTCAAGCCGGGCACGTACCATTTGCGCAGCGAACAGGTTCGCGCCCCTGAGGCTTGCGCCGATGAGATCGGCCTCCAGCAGCCAGGCCTGATCGAGGATCGCGCGATCCAACTGGGCGCCTGCGAGCTTGGTCTTGTTCAGCCGCGCCGCGCGAAGAATGGCGCCGGACATGTTCAGGCCCGACAGGTCAAGGCCCGAGAGCCGCTTGCCGGTGAAGTCGGCGGGCGCAGCCGCGCTCGCTCCCGCGAGCACGGTTTCGACCTCTGCCCGGCTCATCTCAGCCGACGTCATCGCAGGCGAGGTGAGGTCAACGTCGCGCATCATGTCCTGCGCGTTTGCCGCTTGTGCGGCGAGCACGACACCGAGCGCTGTCAGGACAACCGTTGCCTTCATCGTCAGGCTCCGCTTCACGTCTGTCTAGCACGCAGGCGGCGCGGGTGCCTATGAGATATCCCGCCCGGCGTGCTCGCTTTGCGTCCACCGCACCAGGCTGGCCTTGATTGCGGCGATCTCGGCTTCGCCCCGCGCAGCGCGCGGGGTCGTGATCGGCACTTCGGCCAGAATCCGCGCTGGCCGCGGCGACAGGAAGAACAGCCGGTCGCCGAGGCGGATCGCATCGTCGAGGCTATGGGTGACGAGCAGCGTCATCACCGGGCGGCTCGCGACCAGCGTGGCGATTTCGTCCCGCAAGCGGCCGGCGAGCGCATCGTCGAGCGAGGCGAGGGGCTCGTCGAGCACGAGCAGGTCGGGCTCGACCGCAAAGGCGCGGGCCAGCGCGACGCGGCGGGCGAGCCCCAGGGACAATTCGCCGGGAAAGTGGCTGCGATGCGCCTCCAGCTCGAGGATCCTGAACAGCTCCGACAGTTTTGCGGCGGTGACATCGGGCGCCGGAAGCCGCACATTCTGCTCGACCGAGCGCCACGGCAGCAGCCGCGGCTCCTGGAACACCATGCCGATCCGCGCCTCCGGCGGGCGCGCGATGTGACCCTGGAAGTCGTGATCGAGCCCGAGGATGATGCGCAGCATCGTGCTCTTGCCGCAGCCGGAGGGGCCGATCAGCACGCCGACCTCGCCGGATTGAATCGCGAACTTGACCGGCGCGAGCACATCGTGCGTTCCGCCCGCGGCGCTCCTGAAGGTCTTGCCTGTGATCCCGACCTCAAGCCGCACGGGGGCGCCACCGTGTTGCGCGGGCTTCGAACGGCTGCACCAGCAAGGTCTCGATCACGAGCACGACCGCGGCGAAGGTCAGCGAGTAGGCCAGCAGCCGCGGCGTGTCGAACAGCTGGAAGGCGACGCCGATCTCGAAGCCGACGCCGTTGGGCCGGCCCAGGAGTTCAGCGACCAGCACGATCTTCCACACCAGCGACAGTCCGGAACGGGCCGAGGCGGCGATATAGGGCGCAAGCTGCGGCAGCACGACATGGCGGAAGGCGCGCCAGCGCGGCATCGCGAACACGCTCGCCATCTCGTCGAGCGAACGGTCGAGCGCGCGCGTGCCCTCGCGCAGGGTGACGATCGCGGTCGGCAGCTTGTTGATGGCGATTGCCGCGATCGCGGCGGCCTCGGTCAGGCCTGCCCAGATATAGGCCAGTACGATCACGACCAGCGCCGGCAGATTGAGCAGCAGGATCAGCCAGGGATCGCCGAGCCGGTCGGCGAGCTTGACCCGTCCCATCAGGTAACCGATGGCGCTGCCAACCGACATTGCGAGCGTGAAGGCGAGCGCGACGCGCGCCAGCGTCGCGCCGAGATGCAGGAACAGCGCGCCGCTCGACGCCTCCGCGATCATCACCTGGAGCACGGCCGGCGGTGAGGGCAGCTTTGCACCGCCGACGAACAGCGCGGCAGTCCACCAGATCGCGAGAAACAGGGCGAACGAGAGAAGACGCAGCACCTCAATCTCCGGGGACCGCGTGATAGAAGGTACCGGGATCGAGCTCCGCTGTGGGGCCGACGAGGTCCCGCCCGCCGATCTCGGCCAGCACGCGGTAGAGCACGCGTGCGTCCTTTTCCTCGTCGTCGATGCTCCGCCGCGGAATGCCGTCGCGATAGCGCTCGCGGTAGGCCTTGAGCATGGTGGCATCGCTGGTGCCGGTGAGCGGCGCGATCTTGTCCCAGGCTTCGTCCGAGCTGGTCAGCAGCTGCTTGGCCTTCCGGGTCATTGCGATGAAGCGCGCCACGGCGGCCTTATGACTGGCCGCCCAATTCTCGTCGAAGACATAGCCGACCGCAGACACCGCGCCCTCCGCGCCCAGCTTCGGCAAAATGTCTTCGATCCCGGCAAGGCGGCGAAAACCCTTGGCTTCGAGCTGCGCGCAGAAATTCCAGAAATTGAGGCTGGCATCCATCTCGCCGTCGAGCGCCTTGGCGGCGATCAGCGGTGGGGCGCCATAGACGATGGTCGCCGCCGACTTGAGGTCGATGCCATCCTGCTTCATCCGCGCCTGCAGCAGCAGCCAGCTCTTGTCGATCGCGCCGCCGCCAACGCCAAGCTTGCGGCCCTTCAAATCGGCCAGCGTCTTGAGCGGCGATGCGGCCGGCACCATCACCGCGCCGAGTGCGCTGGAATAGGGGTAGAAGGTCAGCTTGGCGCCGAGCGCACGCTCGCGCGACACCCACAGCCAGTCCGACAGGATGATGTCGGCATTGCCGGCGCGCAGCGCGATCTTGCCGGCTTCGGGGCTCGCAAGCTCGGTGACCTCGAGCGACAGGTCGGCCTCCTTGTCGAGCCCGGCGCTGCGGATCGCGGCCAGCTCCCAGGAGAATGTTCCGGTCTTCTGCACCGCAAGGCGGATCGTGTCGGCGGCGCGGCCGGGCGCAACCAGCGTCAGCGCCAGCGTAACCGCGAGCGCCAATGTTCGACCAAATGCTCTCATCACCTTGTGAGCCGTTTCCTCTGACAGAGTGCTTTTCAGGACAATACGCATAGCATAGCTTTGGTCGCAACCAGCGGGAGGACGCGCATGAAAATGGCCGGGCAGCTACGACCGATTGTCGCCGCATTGGCGGTATTGGCGGCGACCGCATGCGTGGCCCAGGCCGAGGAGGCCAATGATTATCCGACGTCGGCGCGCGCGGAATATGTCTATGGCTGCATGAAGGCCAATGGCGAGAGCCGGCAGTCCATTGAGCAATGTTCCTGCTCGATCGACGTGGTCGCCTCGATCGTGCCCTATGCGCGCTACGTCACCGCCGAGACCGCGCTCAGCATGTCGCAGGTCCGCGGCAATCTCGGCGTCCAGTTTCGCACCTCGGAGCAGGCGAACACGGCCGTGAATGATTTGCGCCGCGCACAGGCCGAGGCAGAGGTGAGGTGTTTTTGAATTAGTGCCGCGCAGACGGTGCTCTGTTCCTTCTCCCTTGTGGGAGAAGGCGAGATCTAGATAATAAGCAGTTGAAAGCAGGGTCTTTTCCCAATACTGGATTTGCGCGCGTACTGTAAATTCGTACTGTGAACCGGCCCCGTTCTGGCCCCAAAAAAATACACAAAAAATGTGCCCCCGGGGAGGCCCAAACGGCTCCGGAAAGGCCCGAAATGGCGTCACGGCGCTCAGTTCGCGCGCTCGGTTGGCCGACTAGCCTTGCGATCAGTCTGACCTCTTTAGCGTGGTTGGCAGCATCGCATCGATTTCTGTGTCGGAAAAGGTTAGGTCTTCCTTGTTTTTCAGCCTGTCCTGAGCTTCGACATAAGCCTTGCCGTCGGTATGGGGCGCGGTTCTGTATATCTGGTGAAGCTGGTCCTGCAGCTTGTCCCGGCGCTCGCGCAGACCCTCAAGCGGCACGCATTGAGATCGAATATCTGTGAGCAGACTGAGGTACGATTCGCGGATGTTCCACAGGTCAGCCGCTGTCTCGCGGTGCTTTTGCGCAGCCTCGCCGGGGTCGAGGTCCTTCATGTAGCTGTTGAGGGCCAAGCTAACGAAGGAAAGCGCGGCTGTTGCGTAGGCATAATAGGCCCCGTTTTGCGTGAAGATGACACCAAGGGCACCGCCGGCGGTCAGGGCAGCCAGAACGATCTGGGTCATCTTCACGCGCCCGAGCCATTTCGCATGCCGATCGGCCATGCGCTCGTGCGTCTTATGGGAGTAAGCACAGCGCCCGTAGCACTCGCGGACCTGCGATTCTAGCGTAGTGTGCTCCTCATCCGGGGTAAGATGGGCCAAAGACTTCTCTCCATTTCTGGCGACGCGACCACTGGCGGCCCGCAGTATCGTCAACTATGGCTTCGCGCGCGCGCAACTCGGCGCTTCGGGCCTTAAACTCAAATGTCCCGGTGCGATAGACTTAGGACGCGCTCCCCGGTGCCCGCCATACGTTCTGTTGCTGATTCTGACCAGCCACGTATTCGAAGAAGTCGCGGAAAAAGAGATCGTGATAGAGAAAGCTCTTGTCGCGGTGAGCATAGCGCTCAATGAACTGATAGGCCAAGGTATCGATCAGCATGCCGCTCATCGGGACGGAGCAGTAGTCCCGCCAGACCCGCGCCATGCGGCAAATGCGCTTGAGATTGCGGTTCGTCAGCTGATTTCTGGTTTCGACTGCCGAGATTTCTGCTCGGGGGTTGCAGACCTTCCACGATCCGCCTCCGTTGGCGTCTGGGTAGGTCCAACTGCTCCCGTCGCTGTTTTCGAAGACGGGCAAGACCTCGAACGTGATGTTGTCGTCGAAGTTAAGGACGACGACCTGTCCGTCACCGGCCACATCGGATGTCGGATACGTGTTCCGCATCGATTGTCTTACGGCCTGCAGCAATGCAGATTGTCCATTGCCGATGTAGGAGCTGTATTGAAGGTAAAGGCCGGTGGGCAGAACGAAGCCCATATCAAGGTCGCTGATGCCCTTTGCCGCGGTGTCGCGGCCATAGGAGCCGGTATAGAGGCTGTGCGCGGTTGGGGACTCAGTGTTCCAGAAATCGCGATTGAGCTGGCGCGTGATTCGCTGGTAGCGATACGCTATCGAGCTTATCTTGTCGGTGGGGATTTTGCAGGCGTCGTTGAACGCGCTGAAGTCGTCGGCAATGGTCATTAGGAAATGCCCCCTCTGTTTCCGCATACGGCATCCTGAGGTAGAGAGCCAGCGGATTCACAGGGTATTCAGCGCTTGCAAACAGCTAAGGCCGGCGGAGAAAGGGGAACGGCGATGAACGCCAAATCCCATGTCGATTTGGTCCGCGTCGTAGGCCCGGACTTCGTTGCCGGGTTCGAAAGCGACGGCACGGTGCGCCGCGCCGCGCCGATCCTCAAGGCGCTCGTCGGCATGACCGACGATGAGGCGCGCGCCTACATCAAGGCGAAGGGCTGGACCGCGAGCATCGTTCCGGACCGGCCGAGCATCGAGCACCACTATCACAACTTCGGAGGCTTCAACGCCGGAAGCTTCGAGGTCCGCCATAGCCGCGGACGGAAGTATTTCTATTATGACGACAACGCCGGAAGGCGTGCCGTCACCGGCAAGGATTCGAAAGAGACGGAATTCGGCAAGGCTCAAGCGTACCTCCAGCAAATACAAGGGACCGGCAATGAGCCAACCTGACGGCACCCGACGACCAAAGCGCCCTCATTCGCCAGACCTTCGCAGCGCAGATTTACGGCAAGTTGAGAGGATGATCGTGGTGAAGCTTTCAAAGACACGACTGGTTCTCGCCGCCGCGTTCCTCGCGATCACGACGCACGCACATGCAGGCGCGCTGATCGCGAACTGCAAGCTGAAGCCCAACGCCACCGTCAAGACCATGCCATCGCGCGGCACTAAGCATCTGTCGTTCGCGCCGACCGCGGCCGGGATGGACGTCGAGGTGTACGACCAACATGGCGGCCAGTGGGCCTATATCGAGGGCGAGCACGCCGCGTCCAAGATGCGCATCAAGGGCTGGATGCTGCGCTCATCGCTCGACACCTGCCAGAACATAAAGCCATGGGAGTAACGAATGAAGGCGGCAAAGTGACTCCCCTCGTCCTGCCACAAGTCAATCAACAACGCCACCGACGAACGAGCTGCCCTATCTGTCGCGGCGGCTGACGCGCGATCTGGCCGAGCGGATCGAGCGGGTTTTGCTGGAAGAGCGCAGCGAGGCAGCGCGGCCGTGACCCGGGATGCTATCGAGGCCGAGCTGCTCGAGATCGAACTGATCCTTTCCGACGACCAGCTCAGGGACGAGGACCGCGCCGCGCTGTTTGGCGCGCAGCAGGCGCTGCTCAACGTGCTTGACCCCGAGACATGGCGATCCGGTAGCCAGACCTTCTACCGGGTGGGCGCGCGGCCGATGGAAGCCGCCAGCAGACTGCGGCATTGATGTGCGCTGCAGCCGGTTGGTTCGCCCTCGTTCCGTTCGTTATCACCTTCGCCTTCGGGATGGTGCTCGTGCGGTTCCGGACGCCGCGATGGCTCGGCGACGGCAACGCCGCCGCCCTCCTGATTTTCTGGGGTTGCGCGCTGGGCGGCCTGATCGTCCTTACGAGGTTCTGCCCGCACTGAGGCTACTTGAACAGGTCGAGCTGCCTTGTATCGGGCGGCTTCCTTGGGAGGCGCTTTGGGGGACTGAGCGTTTTGGTCGCCTCTCGAATGAGCCGCACAAAAACCTGTGTGTCGAGAAAGTAATTCGGATAGGCCTTTCGCACCGCGTCGAGGGAATCGACCGAGACAAGAACGGCCTCCGCGCCGGGGACGCCTTTCAGCCTGCGCTCTGTTTCGAGATATTTTTCGTTCGCCAGCGTCGATTCACCAAACTTAAAGGTGGTGACCTGGACCGACATCAACGCGGGGTTCATCTCCAGCAGGAAATAGTGATTGTCGCCTCTGCTGTGCCGCGGGCTAGACAACAGGTTCATCGCGTGCCCGTAGGCCTGCAGCCGCTTCGCCAGGTCGAGGCGACGCACATAGTCGCGCATTTCGCGTACGAGATCACGATAGACGTTCGGCGTTCCCGCAACGGGCGGCGTGCCTTCCCGCAACGCAAAAGCGCTGCTGGCCAGCGCAAAGAACCGCAGCCAATCTTTCTCGCCTTGGCTGGACTTGAGCGCCTGCTGCTGCAGGGTACCCACAGTCTCGACGGCCGTTGCCCACGCATGCTGCAGTTGCGACCGAATCTGGATTTCGATCTTTAGCGTGTTGTAGTCAGCTTTGCGGTCCGAGAAGTATTTATAGCCGGACCATGTGCGCGAGCGTGCTGCGCCTGTCTTTGGCCTCGCTCTGCTCGCCGAGCCAAGCAAGGCCTTTCGGCGTGCGCAGCTTCTGAGTGCTCATGAATGTCATGAGATTCTGGAACGCGGGTCCGTCAGCTGAGGGATGTTCGAAAGCTTCGAAGTAATCGATGGCCCGCCGGCCTCTATTGTCGATTGCTCCGAAAAAAATGCGCTCGATATCCCGCACCTCCTGTCCGCCGAACTGCCTCGTGTATAGATCGACTTCGGCGAAGCAGTAATCGAAGCCAAGCCGGCGGAGGTCCTTGCGCGGTTTGACAAGTCCGTTGGGCGTGGTGAACGTTCCCGGCTTCAAATCGAGATAGAATAGTTCCTTGTCCTGCTGACCTGCAGGCAGGAAGCGCCGCTGATGCCAGACCGGCACATAACATGGTTGTTCTTGTACTCGGTTGACATCCCAAAATGGTAGCACCACGGAACCGTGGGGGACCACCAACGGCCGCCGTTATCAACATGAGAGCGGTTTAGAGCAGCGAGAGCTGGACATCGACGTGCTGGCCGTGCCGGTCGAGGAAGTCCTCTAGCGACCTCTCAGGATCGAGCGCAGTCAGCGCAAAGACGAAGGCCGCAGCGAACTCGATCGCTGCGGCCTCTGTCATACCAAGAAAGACCCGGGTGAAACGACTTTACGTGAACCTATCCGCCAGCCCCGGTTTGCCAAGTTTTCCCGATGCCTGCCGTTCCCGCTACAACATACGTGAATCGCCGGGTGCGAAAACGCAAAAGCATTCCTGCCGGACGGTGCGAAAGCGAACAGAGCGGCCCTTCGTCTGGGAGTAGCCTTACCTCCGCTTGGTGCAACCGACCAAGCACCCCTCCAGTCACGACCTCGGTCAGTCGGTCTGCCAGCTGCATTGACTGGGGTCGTTACAGGGGGCGTTTCCGGACCGCGCACAAGGAGACCCCGCCCTCGGGCGGGGTCTACTGCGTTCCAGAAGCGAGCCTGCTGCGGTCCGGACGGCCGTGGTCGCGGTAGAGGGCCGGGGCCGCCGACTTGGCATATGCCGATGCCACGGTCGCGGCCAAACGTTCAAGCTGCACAGCTCGCTCCAAATATTCGACCAGAAGCTTCATCCCGCTCTCCCTCTATCGTCCTCCCCTTACAATACGAAACCTCGGAGCCGCCAGCTTGTCAGGCGGAACGCGAACGGGCGTGAACTTTGTATCGGTTCGCTGAGCGCGCTTGCAATTGGGGCAGAGGAAAAGGTGCGCGATAAAAGGTCCCTCCGCGTCTTGCACCAACTCCGAGCGAAACCATCTCGTCGGGACACGACAATTGGGGGCAGTCCGGTATTTCGAGGCACTCTAGCATTTTCCTTAGACGATCCATACCTGCTCCCAATGTTTCGGGAAAAAGTAGCAAGGAACTCGCCGTCGGAATGTATCAAAAGATACGCTCGACCATGTTAGGACGACTGAAATAACAACTTCTCCTTTTTGGCCCGGGGTGCAGTGCCACCTTTCTTACACCGCCACCGGGTTGCCGCGCTGATGATACGGGCAGGCCTCATACGCCGCAGGCAATGCCTAGCGCCCAATCAGCCCTCTGCTCGACGGGGAACTTTGAACAGCTTCATGGAACGCTTTTGTTGGTCGGCGTTTGGCTGAATAAGGCAAATTGAAGCACGGAGGGGTGGAACAGATGGCCCACCAACCGTCTATTGAAAATTGCCGCGTTCTGATTGTTGAGGATGAGTACCTTCTCGGAGATGACCTGGCGAAGGCGATTCGGGGTTCGCTCGGCGTTCAAGTGATCGGACCCGTCGGCCAATTTGCCGACGCGATGGCTCTACAGCACGATAGTTTTGATGTCGCCGTCATCGATATCAATCTGCGAGGAAGTTCGGCCTACCCACTAGCGGACGAACTCATGCGTGTCGGAAAACCGTTCATTTTCACGACTGGCTATGCTGCTGAGACCATTCCCGACCGCTTCCAGCATGTGCGGCTATGGGAGAAGCCTTATGAACTTGAGAAAGTAGGTCTCCCTCCGGTGAGGGCCGCCTTGTCGGGTTAATACCAGTGCTGTGTAACAGCCCTTATGGACAGCAATAAGTTCAGTGCTCAGATTGAACGGTTCGAGGTTGTCGAGACTGGCCGTCGCCGTCGCTGGACCGATGATGAGAAACTCAAGATCGTTCTGGAGAGTTTACAGGCCCCGCGCGCGGTCTCGTCGACAGCACGACGATACGGCATCTCGCGCTCGCTCCTGTTGACTTGGCGACGATCGTTCGGGACGCGGACGAGCGAACAAACTCAGCCAGCCTTTGTGCCAGCGATGGTGATGCCGGACCAACCGCCGGCGCCGCCAGTAACTTTAGCGGGGCCAGCGAGCGGACGCATGGAGATTGTCGTCGGCAAGGCCTGTCGGGTGATCGTGGACGCCGGCGTTGATATGACCGCGTTGTCTCGCGTATTGGATCTGCTGGAGCGGCGATGATCCCGATCGCGGCAGGGGCGAGGATCTGGATCGCAACCGGTCACACTGACATGCGCAAAGGCATGCAGGGTCTGGCATTGCTGGTGCAGGAGGGGCTGGGGCGGGATCCTTTTGCCGGCGACGTCTTTGTGTTCCGTGGTCGTGCTGGCACCCTGATCAAAGCCCTTTGGCACGACGGGATCGGGCTGTCGCTCTACGCCAAGCGACTGGACCGTGGCCGCTTCATCTCCTATGGCCTTTGTCAACCGTTTTGAACACAGCTTTCCGACCGCTCCTTTGGGGACGGGGATATTTTGATGCATACGATCCGCATAGGTGAGGACGCCGAGTGTTCTCGACGATCGCTCAAACTCCTATGCGGGGATTGGTTACCCCATGATGACGGTGCGTCGGAGGGCTGCCTCGCTCTGGCCACGGACGTAGGCGACACGGCTGTCCAAGATGAACTCGAGGATTCCCTCTCCGCGCTCGGCGTCCTCGCTGATGCGGATCGTAGGATGCTGGTCGATCACACGCCTAGCGGGACGCGCTGGCCGATTGACCAAATGAAGCCGAGCAGCTCCCGCGCAACTGCAGCGGTCGCGACAACTGAGCGTTTCCCGCGCGCGGTTAACTTCCGATAGGTCTTGTGTAGACGTAGCTGGGCCTTCCAGGCCAGAGCAGCGATGTCTTGTGAAACCGGCGGGCAACGCTCTTTCATCCACTGCCCGACCTTCGGCGTCGTTCGATAACTCCAGGCGGCTTCACATAGCACCGCCCGTGCAATCGAGCTGCCGGCCTTGGTAATACCGCGCGGCCTTGCCGTCCCGCCGCTGCTGTGCTCACCGGGAGCGAGGCCGAAGTAGGCAACGAGCTGGCGCGGATGAGCGAACCGGGAGAAGTCTCCGACCTCAGCGAGCACAGTGGCAGCGACGATTGGACCGACGCCTTTCAATGCTTGCAGAGCCTGCATCTGCTTGGCCCACGGAGAGTCGGTGATCACTTCTCGGATTTGCTGCTCGATTCCTGCCTTGCGGGCCTCATTATGCTCGAGCGCGTTGAGGTAGGTCTGGAACGCAATCTGTTGTGCCGGATGAGCGAACGTTCTGTTGCAGAGCCACATTCGGTGTCGGCGACTCCAGGCCTTACCTTCGAAGCGCAAGTCGCAACGGAGCATGAACGACTGGATGCGGATGCGGTCCCGGCGGACATCTTGACCGGCTGCGTGTCGCGCCCGTATCAGGTCGCGCAGCGCTTCATGAAGCGCGTCCGGCACCCAGACATAGCTGAGCTCACCGGCCCGGTGCAGACGAGCGAGAGCGATAGCGTCGCGCCGGTCATTCTTGATCCGATCGCCCGGCTTTCGTGGCGTCAACGAAGGGGCGCACACTCTGCAGATCATCCCCATCGCCGAGAGTTGACGTTGAACGTTGTAGCCGCAAGACCCAGCCTCGTAGACGAATTCGATGACACCGTGTCGCCGCGCCAGACTCCGAGCGAACTTTCCGATTGCTGCCGGTTCGTTCATGATCGTGCCGACATGCCGAACCTCACCGGCTCGTCCAGCGTCCGCCACCGCGACAGAAATTGTCTCCTTGTGTACGTCGAGACCAACGAAGGCACAAACCCCTTGCATTGCATTCTCCTTCCTTGCCGGGTCCATCCCCGGGTGTAGCGCGGCAATCTGGGTAGGAAGTGCGCGGCGATCAGGATGGCGAGGCAGTGTCGCGGCCTGATGATGATTGCCGCGATGATTGTCGCGCGCAAGAGTTTTGTTGAACTCTGATTGTCGCGCAGCGTCAATCAGCCACGGTTTTAGGTGTCGCGTGCGATGGCGGCCGTCCTGGACCGCGTTTTCGTTCGAGGGCGGTCCGTCTGCGATAGCTCTCGACGTTCATCTCGACGATCGTGGCGTGGTGAACGAGGCGATCGATAGCGGCGAGGGTCATGGCGGGATCCGGGAAGACCCTGTTCCATTCGCCGAATGGCTGATTGGCGGTGATCAGCATCGAGCGGCGCTCGTAGCGTGCACTGATGAGCTCGAACAGCACGCTGGTCTCGGCCTGATCCTTGGTGACGTAAGCGAGATCATCAAGAATCAGGAGATCGAAGCGATCGAGACGATTGATGGCCGCCTCGAGGTTAAGCTCGCGTCGCGCTAGCTGGAGCTTCTGCACGAGATCGGTGGTCCGGGTGAAGAGGACGCGCCATCCGTTCTCGATGAGGGCCAGGCCAATCGCTGCCGCCAAGTGGCTCTTTCCGCCGCCGGGCGGGCCGAACAACAGCAAATTGGCGCCCTTGCCCAGCCAGCTGTCACCGGCGGCGAGCGCCATCACCTGCGCCTTCGAGATCATCGGCACGGCTTCGAAGTCGAAGCTGTCGAAGGTCTTTCCGGCGGGCAAACGTGCTTCGACAAGGTGTCGTTCGATCCGACGGCGGCCGCGTTCGGCGATCTCGTGCTCGGCGATGGTCGCGAGGAAGCGGCCGGCCGGCCAGCCTTCCTTGTCGGACTGTTCGGCAAATTGCGCCCACAGCACCTTGATGGCAGGCAGCCGGAGCTCATTGAGCAACAGATTGAGGCGCGCGGTATCCACCGTGTTCGTTACGCTCATGCGGCACCTCCGGTCTCGGCGGTACCGATGAGGCATTCGTAGGTCGCAAGCGGCACGAGCTGCACCACGACGTTCGGCAGGTTGGCGGGATCGGGGGCGAAGTGAGCACGTAGCCGGTTGAGGTCGGGCAGTCGGCCGGCCTCGAGGTCGGCGGTGAGCTGATCGGCGAGTTCGGTCTCGCAGCCGCGTTCATGAGCGAGCGCGAGGAGATCGACCATGATCCGGCAGGCTTTTTTGTCCGGCAAGCGTTCGCGCAAGCGATCGAAGGTCTTCCGATAGGCATCGCGCGGGAACAGCCGATCTCGGTAGACCAGATTGAGAAGCGCCATCGGCTTGCGCCGCAGGGAATGGATCACGTGCCGATAATCGACGACCTGGTCGTACTTGCCATTGGGATGCGGCCGCCCACGCGGCAGGGTGACGAGATGGGTGCCGCCGACGAACACGTCGAGACGATCATCGTAAAGGCGCACCCGCAGCCGGTGACCGATCAGGCGCGATGGCACCGTGTAGAACACCTTGCGCAGGGTGAAGCCGCCGGACGATGTCACGCGGACGATCACCTCTTCGTAGTCGGAGGTGCGCCGATCGGGCAGCTCCTGCAACACCACGCGCTCGCTATCGATCCGCTTGGCGTTGCGGGCATTACGGCGGCTGACGATCTCGTCGATGAAGCCGCGATAGGTGGCAAGATCATCGAAGTCGACAGTTCCGCGCAGCAGCAAGGCATCCGCGATTGCTCGCTTGAGATGACCGTGGGGCCCTTCGATCGAACCATTCTCGTGAGCAACACCTCGATTGTTGCGGGAAGGCCGCATGCCGTAATGGGCACAAAGGGCCTCGTATCGCTGCGTCAGATCGTCCCGTGCATCACGATCGAGATTGCAGAATGCGGCCGACAGACTGTCGGTCCGATGCTCCCGCGGCGCCCCACCGAGCGACCAGAGGACATTCTGCAGGCCTTCGGCCAAAGCAACAAAGCTCTCGCCGCCAAGCACGACATGGGCGTGCTCGAACCCGCAATAGGCCAAACGGAAGTGATAGAGACGATGATCGAGCGGTGCACCCGCAATCGTAACACCCAACTCGTCCATGTCTGTGAAGTCGGAGAGGCCGAGTTGGCCAGGCTCGTGGGTTTGGCGGAAGATCACCTCCTGCTCCTCGCCGTGGATCGCCCGCCATGCACGGATCCGACGTTCCAGGGTACGACGGATACCGCTGCCGAGATCCGGATGACGCCGTAGCATCTCCTCGAACACCGCCACCGGCCGTAAGCCAGGTGCCGCCTTCAAGATCGGGACGATCTCGGTCTCGAACACGTCGCTCAGCGGGTCCGGCCGTCGCCGGCCGCGGGGCGCCTTCCTTGCGATGGAAATCGGGGGTCTCTCTCGATCCGATAGGCGGTCGACGCACTGAATGATGCCTTGGCCGCCGCCACTGGCGGGCTATCGGTCTGACGGTACTTCATGTAGAGCCTCATCTGGTGATCTGTGATGTGTCGGCCGGGCACGCGAGTGATTCCTCTTGGCGGAAGAACCACTTGCATAACCCCGCCGGCCGCGATCACCAGTCGGCGCGGTCCTCCTCGGGATCGCGCCGACGCTGGGCTCGTAACTCCGGTCGGGCTACGCCCTCCCTACGTCACGAGCCCAGCGAAACTCTCTCACCTTGATTGACGCTGCCTTCCATCCTGATCGCCGCGCGACACCCCGGGGGACGCGCAGGATGCGATCCCGAGCAGGAAAAGGCCATGTCATCTGGCCGGCGACGGTGGACGGCGTGGTGTCGCTGACGGCAGCTCAGATGGGCTATTTGCTGGAGGCGATCGACTGGCGCAACCCCCAACATAGTTGGCGGCCGCAGAGCGCAGGATAAGCAGCGCAATAGTCCCGTGAGATTGCAAAAAGGTCGCGCCAAATCGCGGCTTTTGTGATTCCATCGGTGCATGGGTGATGGTCCCGAAAATCTGCCGGAAGATATAAAGGCGCTGCAGGCGGCGTTACTGGCCACGCGGGCCGAACTTGCCAGCGTTCGCGCCCAGCAGTCCGACGACCAGGCGCTGATCGTGCACCTGAAGCTGCAGATCCAAAAGCTGAACCGCGATCGTCATGGCCCTCGCTCGGAGCGTACCGCAAGGCTGCTGGATCAGCTCGAACTGACGTTGGAGGAGCTCGAGGCTTCTGCGCCTGAGGACGAACTCGCTGCCGAAATGGCCGCGGCCAAGACGACGAAGGTGGCCTCGTTCACGCGCAAGCGGCCGTCGCGCCAGCCGTTCCCGGACCATCTCTCTCGCGAGCGGGTGCTTGTGCCGGGACCGACGTCGTGCATCTGCTGCGGCGGTATGCGGCTGTCCAAGCTTGGCGAGGACATCACCGAGACGCTGGAGGTGATCCCGAAGTCCTGGAAGGTGATCCAGCACGTCCGGGAGAAGTTCAGCTGCCGTGATTGCGAGAAGATCAGCCAGTCCCCGGCGCCGTTCCAAGTCATCGACCGTGGTTGGGCCGGCCCCAGCTTACTGGCGATGGTGCTGTTCGAGAAGTTCGGCCAGCACCAGCCGCTGAACCGTCAGGCCGAACGCTATGGCAAGGAAGGCGTGCCGATCAGCCTGTCGACCCTCGCCGACCAGGTTGGTGGCTGCACTGTTGCGCTGACGCCCTTGTTCCGGCGCCTCGAGGCCCATGTGCTGAGTGCCGAGCGATTGCACGGGGATGACACGACGGTGCCGGTCCTGGCCAAAGGCAAGACCGACACCGGCCGCATCTGGGTCTATGTACGCGACGACAAGCCTTTTGGTGGGCAGGCCCCGCCGGGGGCAGTGTTTTATTACTCACGCGACCGCGCCGGCGAGCATCCCCAGGCCCATCTGGCCGGCTATAGCGGCATCTTCCAGGCCGATGCCTATGGTGGCTACGGCAAGCTTTACGAGGCGGGCCGCAACGCAGGTCCGATCCTGGAAGCCGCGTGCTGGGTCCATGCCCGACGGCCGTTCTTCGTGATGGCTGATCTGGCAGAGAATGCGCGCCGCAAAGTGCAGGGCAAAAAGCCGGCGGTGATCTCGCCTCTGGCGCTGGAAGCAGTGCGCCGGATCGATGCCCTGTTCGAGATCGAGCGCGGCATCAACGGCGAGACGCCCCAGCGGCGCCGGGCCGTACGCCAGGAGCTCAGCGCCCCACTGGTCGCTGATTTGCAAACCTGGATGCGTGAGCAACGCGCCAAGCTCTCACGGCGCAACGATGTCGCCAAGGCAATGGACTACATGCTCAAGCGCTGGGATGCGTTTACCCGCTTCCTCGACGATGGCCGCATCTGCCTGTCGAACGACGCCGCCGAGCGAGCCCTGCGCGGCATCGCCCTGGGGCGGAAGTCTTGGCTGTTCTGTGGCTCCGACCGCGGCGGCGACCGTGCCGCGATGATGTACAGCCTGATCGTCACAGCCAAAATGAACGACGTGGATCCACAAGCTTGGCTCGCCGACGTCCTGGCACGCATCGCTGCACATCCCGTACAACGGCTCGACGAACTTTTGCCCTGGAATTGGCGCGACCGAAATAAGCAAGTCAACCAAGCAGCCTGAGTGACCGCTACGCGGTCCTCACCGGATGCTTACGAAAGTAGCGGCTAAACGTCGCCGAATTGTGTGGCCGAGTGCCACTTCTCGCGGCGTAACGACGTCGCCCGATGCTCGTGATCAATGCACGCCACTTTCCACGCTGCCGTCGAGGTAGGACCGACCACTCGCGTGGTTCGGGCGACACCCATCATCCGCTACATGATCGGCAGCGCGTGCCCGGATACGCCAACCACAAGGGTTGGAGCGCGAGGTGGGTCGATTGTCCCTGCCGGAGACCATCGATTGCTAAGGTACTTTGGGAAAGCCGTAACGGCGCGGGACCGCGCGGCCTTCATTTTGTATTTGACCCGGGTGAGTTTTGGCTTTGCGCCGGGGCGGCTTCTCGAGATTTGCCGCCTAACCCATTGCTGTTGCGCGCCCGATTGTTGACGACCCTGGCTGAACGATGAGCGGTAGCGTTCGCATCTCGCGTCAACGAAGGTCCACAAATTTGCAACCGGTCCACAGCGCCTCAGCGTTGCGCTGATCTATCTCCTGCGAATTCTCAAATGAGAAGCTCGTGCCGTTCACCCAGCAGTAGAGTTGTTCGACGATTGGGATCGACGCATTCAGCAATTTGGTTTCGTCACCATGCTTCATCGGCTGAACGGGTCCGTTCTTCTCGCGGCGCGTTGTTTCGAGCGAGTGCGCAAGATGCTTGTCGCGGATGTTCATGATCGCGTTCAATCGCGTTGAACTGAGAACTGTGCGAGCGGATTTGATTGCGTGTTCCAGTCCAGTCAGAGCCAGCGACGCGCGCTCGTCTGCGTATGCGTCCGCACGCCCGAACATGTGACGGCCGCGCTCCTCCTCAGCCAGCATTTCGATGATCTCGGCATCATCGATCAGTTCGACGACGGTCGGAATGTTCTCCTTGTCAAGATCGATGCCGTCCCAGATTGCGCAAAGGCGCACGATCTCGATCTGGAGCATGCTGCGCTGAAACGCATTGAACGCGTTCGCCGCATAGGAACGGGGAATTTGAGAAGCAAGCAGCGGCGAGAACACAACGAACGAGTTGTTGGCGTGAAGTTCGATCACATAGAGGAAGTGATCGATGATCTTCGTCATTTTGGCTTCGGCAAGCCTGATCCGTTCTGGTCTCGGCAGGTCGTTAATTTCGATCTTCTTCTTTTTCTGCTTTTTCTTCTGCTTCATCTTGACCCGGCTTTGCTTGGACATGGCGCAATGGGGCCTAAGCCCGGAGGGCTGACAACAGACCAGCACGGTTTATCCCCGCGTTTCTAGCCTCCGTTGTGCTCGCCACGTCATCCACCGCAATCTGTAGCGGCTTGCCTGTTCGGCGCGGCCCAGCGATCTTGTCCCGTATGGGCACCAAGTCACGCGAGAGGATTACGGCCCGTCCGTCCGGGCAGCGGGCGCGTAGAGCACGAGGGTGACAAGGAGACCGCAGCACCGTTCACCCAGTAATACCAAGCGTCCAGCACGTGGACGCCGAGCACAGAACATGAGCGGTGATTCTGAGCAGGAATTATTTTGCTGATGGCATGGTCGGTTGCTTGGGCACTTTACATCTCTGCCCTCATGAGCGACCGAATGTACGGCGCGAGTAGCTTGAGATTACAGACGTGACCCGTCTGCGAAACTCTCGCACGTCGGCGGGTTCCCTGAAATGCGCATCCTTGATCACGGGCGTCAGCTCGTTGCGAAGGGCTTCAGGCAGTGCGGCCATAAGTTCGTTCAGCGGTCCGTGAGGTGGAATTCGGACTAAATGTCCCCCAATTATTGCTACCCCGGGACCGCAGTTGATCACGCCCCAGAGGATGATCGCGATAATATCGTCCCGCTTGCCGCGCGGAATTCGGAGAGGTGGGGGGCTCAATAAGAATCCATGTCCGGCGGAGGAACCAGCATTGGTATGTAGTTCACCCCAGCCGACAATTGCCCCGGAATCATTCATTTGAATTGCAAAGTCTAGACTCCAACCGGATCCGGACGGGAAGAGATCGCTTACCGCTGTGATAAACCCTCCGCTTTGAAGATAGTAGTTAAATTCGTGCTCAAACAAGATTTGACCGTTAGCATTGAGGTCAAGAATTTGGCCATTTGAGAATGGCGTGAGTGTGTTGGTGGTGGCATCGTAAATTGCCTGTACTTCGGGGCCGCCCCGACCAAAAAACCAAACCCACAGCTTGTCGTCGTTGGTGATGCGAATTCCATTGGACTCGACGATGGGATTTGCCACCGCGTGCAGATTTGCACCATCGTAAAAGACGGGCACTTCGAGCTGATCGAAGCCTAGTACCCACCCTTGAACTCCGATTGCGTGGCCAAGATCGTTGATATCTTTCAATTCAAGGAAGGCCGTCGATCCGGGTGGTTGCGACGGTAACGTTGGCAACACCCAAGTAACCGCCTGGGTGTTGTGGTTGAAGATAAAACCTCTCTGATCATCCAAGACGCTCCAGCTTTTTGCCGCTGTTCCCACCACATCGCTGGAATTGTTCAGCGCCAGGGGTCCAATTGCGGGATAACCCGGAATTGCGATCGGCTCGGTCGTATTCGTTTGAAGATTGTAAAGCGCGTATTCCCGCCCGGTGGAGCCCTGCACTCTGGCGAGGACAACGCGCTCGTTGTTGATGGCCAGTACAGCTATGATCTCAGATGGAAGAGTGATGAGTGTGCCGTCCACGAGGCGGACAAAGTTTGGCGGGTTCAACCCGGAGCCCAGGATGACGTCGCCTCGATTGCTTATTCCTTGTGGCCGCATCGGACCAAGATCTACGACAGAATAGCCCATGGGGTGTCTCCTGCAGATTGCAAGTGTTTCTTAGCACGGTCTGGTCGAGGGCACTTTGGGATCGTCTCCTATTGCGTGTTCGCGGTCGCGGTGCGGGAGAACGACCTCGCCCCTTCGTGCGTATTTGATCCGGGTAATTTTGGCTTTCCTTGGAACTTACGTGGACTGTATCTCAAGTAGGGGCCATAGTTTGGCGGCGTGTTGCCGAGGAGGTGCCTCTGTTCGCTTGAGCACCTTGGCTGTGAAAATCACCAGCCGATGCGCGACCAGAGGCTCAAGAGCACGTTCGCCATCATCCCTTGAGCAGTTCTTACGTCCCCGCAAACTGGACGGGCTCCAGCCTCTGGATGATGGCTGGAGCCCGCAGAGCCGCCGTTGGGCTTAAGCGGCTCGACCGGGTGAACCGGATGGGGGACCCCGGTCGCGTTAAATCATCGGCATTGCCAGAACGTCGGCTTGACCTAGGTCAATCGCGCCGCGTGCGGTCCTAAGTTTTTCACCGATCGCACAGGGGACGGCCCCAGCCAATGGGGCTTGGCCGGGGTCGGATTCCAAGAGCCGCGCATCCTAGCAGCTCTCACCGGGTTCGAGCCCGGTGCAGCGAGGATTCAAATTGCGAGATGTTCCCGCTATAACTTATGTGCAAAATGTAAGTTCGTTTTTTGCTGCTCGGTCGCCGCCAAACGTTCAAGCTGCACAGCTCGCTCCAGATATTCGACCAGAAGCTTCATCCCGCTCTCCCTCTATCGTCCTCCCCTTACAATACGAAACCTCGGAGCCGCCAGCTTGTCAGGCGGAACGCGAACGGGCGTGAACTTTGTATCGGTCCGCTGAGCGCGCTTGCAGTTCGGGCAGACAAAGAGGTGGGCGATTAACGGATCCGGAGTGTCTCGCACCAACTCCGAGCGAAACCATCTCATGGGTGATCCGGCAATTCGGACAGTCCGGGGCTTCGAGATGCCCCAGCGCGTTCCTTAGACGATCCATGCCTGTCCCCAATTGCTCCGGGAAAAGCTAGCAAGGAACTCGCCCTCGGAATGTATTAAAAGATACACTCGGCCGGATTAGGACGGCTGAAATAACAACCTATTCTTTTTGGCCGGGGTGCAGTTCGGCCTTTTCTTCAAATGATATAGATGTTCTTAGTTGAAAATCAGAAGCCCTCTTACTGTTTCGGCACTCTGATTTCCCGGACTGTCATCTCGGCCAGAGCGACGGCGTCACTAACGCCGCGCATGTGAATGTCGATCATCCTCTTGGCGACGAGATCACAAATCGGATCGCTTCGATCCACCAAGTCGAGCTTGCGCAGGGCGTGGTTGAAGGCGAGTTCAAGAACGTGTTCTTGTTCGTGGGTAAGATCGATATTCGCAATCAGCCGTGAAATCGGCATGACCATTGCTCCCTTGTTTAGGCGGGAGCGCAAACGGGTCTCTCAGTCACCGATTGAAGCCACGGACCGGGCGGTGATGAAACTACGCTGTTCCTTAGCGGCTTAGCAGTCAATGCCCTGAGAGTGCCAAAAAGAACACAATTAGGGCTCTCTCAACGTCCTGTCTCGGTAGGGTGTTCGCTTTGGGCTTCGAGGCTGTCGGCGCGTAACCGGGACTCTTCCACGATTTCGAGCAAGGCCGCCCCAAGCAGCCGCCGTACCGCATCATGGTTGGCCGATAGCGCGCGTCGTCCAAAAAACGGCCCCAACTCTTCGCATCCAAAGTTGGGGCCGAAAGCACAGGGCCAGCATTGGGCTCTTCGCCAGCCCAAGGTCAGCATGCACCGGCACCGAGTCGATTGCGATATAGCGAACGGATATCTGCGAACCGCCCGCGCGGCGAGATCGAGGACGCGGCCGAACGCGAGTGCTAATCGCGGATCGAAAAAACGGCCCCAACTCAGGGGGCGCTGAGTTGGGGCCAACACACGCAGGTACCAGCCAGATCATGCTGGTCACAAGCCCAACGTGTACGGGGCTCGGTAGTTCGGGCGATAGGGCAATAGATGTATGGGTGGCGCGATCGGTTCCGTTCCTGCTAATACGCCGCCATGACCGATCTGACGCGTCGCCGAAGCGACAACGACCGACACGAGACCTGGCACATCTATTTCGGCGACGTCCTCATCGGAACGATCGGCATCCGCGCTGGCGTTCCGACAAGCGGTGATCAGTGGGGCTGGAAACTTGGGTTCTATCCGGGCATGGAACCCGGCACGCAGCGCTCCGGCTCGTCCGCGACATTCGATGAAGCCCGCGCCGCATTCGAGCGCGCGTGGCAGGACGTAGAACCGACGCTTCGCGAGGACGATTTTGAAGCTTGGCGGCGAGACCGCGACTTCCACGCGTGGAAGTATCGCATGCAAGCTGGGGGGTACCGGATGCCAACGCAAAGCGCCAACGGCTGGTCGAGGTGCTTCTGCGGAGAGCTGATCCCGATTGCCTGCGAGTTGCACGTTCACACCGCTCACCGGGGGATCGGCGCATGAAGCGCGTTGGGGACCGTCCCTACGCCGACCCGGAGGCAGCCGCACGCAAACTGATCGAGCTTGCCGCCAGCATCCCGCCGGTTCAGGATGGGCGCATTCACATCGAGAAGATCAACGCGCCGTTCCTCTTCCAGCTCAAGGCGAGCGGTCCGGAGTTCGGCGCTGGGATCAAGTATGCAATCGAGAAGGGCTGGCTCGAATTGCACGAGAGCGGCACCTATGTGCGGCTACGCCATAAGCCTGACGACCCAGTCATCTTCTGAGCCTTGCAGACATCCGATGTAGCGTGATCGCCAGTCCGATCGTCACCTAGCGCTCCGTGAGAAAAATCACTGATCGGTCCTCGAATTCACTGACTGGGAGATGGCCTGCGGCTGCTGTTAGTGCCGCAACAGATATCGTTCTCGCAGGCACGGCGCGGTGAACAGGAACCATGGCCGCAGTCACGGCGGCAGCAATAACGAGAGCAAAGGCGGCAATTTGCTTGGTCATGGAAACTCTCCATCCCAGCCCCTCGGACGTAGGTCTCGCGGACGCCCTGCGGTGGTTCAAGAATGGGCGATCTTTTTTAACGTCAGCGGATCTGACTGGGACAAGGTAACGCGGTCAGAACGGAGATAGGAACGACGCACAAGGATCGCATTTTTTGCTCAACTGGCTCGCCGCTAAGCCAGCAAGCGCGGCCCCGGACCGACAGATCTGTCCCCTCCAGTCATGGCGGCCGGGGCCGCTTCAATCACATCGCGCTGTTCTTCATCGCGCCCAGCAGGAACAACACACGGGCGGAAAAATTTGGTTGCTCGTTAGCCCTTCACGCGGGCTCGCATGAAGGGTTGGCGGCGGCTCCGGGTCCTTGCCGGATCAACCGGAGCCGTCCTCAAAGCCGGTCGCCTCGAATTTAATTTCCAATCCGGTCCATTTCGTACAGACGAAGAGAACTCTCGGGCTGAGATTACCGAGCTCATAGCATTGAAGGGAGGTCCGACATGACTTGCGCGCGCTGCGACGGCACGCACTGGGTTTGCGAGAACCACCCCGAGCGCCCGTGGGAAGGGCCCAACGCCTGCGGCTGCGGCGGCGCGGGTGTGATCTGCCCCGTCTGCAACAGGGTCGGGCCCGACGAGTTGCCATTGCTGCCAAACGGGTTCGAGACCGGCTTTACGACCACCGACGTCATGCGTCCATTTCTACGCAAGGCCACGAAACAATAGCCGAGCTTGACGCATCTGGCGCGAACCGCTTGGATCGATCGATCTCGCCTCGGTGGAGCTGTGTTATGCGTTCTTCCCCGTCGATTGTGCCCGGCTCCGACCGGGACATCTATCTCGTGCTCGATGACTTCGGCGGCCACCTTGGCCGGGCATGGACCGAGACGGACGAGGAACACACCGACCGTGAGACGCTGCTGCGGCATCTCATGGATGGGCAATACAGCAACCCCATCCGCATCGTCTGCTTCAACACGGGCGAGGGACGCCTCTGAGGACATCGCCGAGGAACTGCAACAGCGCTGCGCCGACCGCGCCGAGGTTCCGTCCTCTCTTGAGGAATTTCTTCAAACCCACGGACGGCAGGCGGATATTCAATTAACGCTCCTGTAGCGCGCTGTTCTGCCGCAACTTCACCCCCGCTCGCCCATGTTGTAAATTCCGTGACATTACACCCGGAGCGCGAATTTCCAGATGATGGGAGAAACGGAGGATGCCCCTGTTCGAGGTCAGCATTTGCTTTTGCACCCCCGGCAAAACATGGCACGAAGACACATCGAGAGACGTCACCGCCCTCATCGAGGCGCGCAACGGCGTGCTTGCAGCGAAGACCGCCCTAGACGGACTTGAGTTCGACGAGCGCGCCGAGCTGGTTCATTTCATCCATATCGGGCATCCGAAGAATGCCTAGCGGCAGAGCGGCGATGACGTCGTTTGGCCTGCTGGTCGTCACCATCATCGGTGTCCTGTGCGCCGCAGCGCTCGCAAAGCCAGCTGCCCGACACGCCGTTCTGGACCGAGCCCGCCGCACGGTCGGCATCCTGTTCTGGCTCACCGTGTTCGTGCTGCTGGTAGCCCTCTGGTCGCGGCTCGATTGGTGATTTTCCTCGACAAGGTGCTCAACCGAACAGAGGAACGGCGCGCGGGTCCAGTAGGCTTCGAGCTACTTGGCACTGGCACTGGCAATGCGCCAAGTCGGCGGTCCCGGCCTCAAACCCTCAACCGCGCCCACGGCCGGGACCGTTCCAGTGTCTTGCGATGTCCAACATAAAGCCTGATGCGGGAGAACGCGCGCTCACTTCAAAGGTCGAAGGCCGCAGCGAAACCCCGGACGCTTGCTGTCCCCGTTCTAACCTAGGTGAATCGCGTCGCACGTTCCTTCGGGGGACAGTGCACAAGTGAACAGAGCGGCGCTTGGATCTGGGAGTAGCGTGATCTTGCTTGGCTGCAACCCAAGCACCTCGCGTCGCGGCCCCGGCACTCTCCTTCAGCAGCATTGTCCCTGCGTTGGCCGGGGCCGTCGTCGAGATGAAAAAAGGGCCGCCGTTGTGAGCGGCCCTCTGTCAGTCCAGCGCCTCGATCTCGCGCATGAAGCGCATCACGTTCTCGCTGAAGCCGTCGATACGGGGTGCTAGACCTCACGCGCCGCCGGTCAACAACGAACAACATGACCAAGATCACGGCGATCGGAAGGACGACGCCGAGTGCTACAATCCAAAACGTTGGCAAATCATACTTCGTCATCATGCATTGCGGAGTTCTTGCGTTCCACCGGACAGCCCCAGCCTCTGGATGATGGCTGGAGCCCGCAGAGCCGCGGCTCGACCAGGCGAACCGGATGGGGAGTCCCCGGTCGAGTTGAATGTAAGCGTAGCTCTGCGGCCCTTTTGATTGATGCTTGACGCCTACTTTGTCCGCGTAGCGCGTCGTCGCGGCTTCCATATGTCGGACAATGCGTTGACCGCCGCCTCAAGCGCCTTGCGGTCGATGACGTTGGGATCGAACTGCTCGGGGCCCCAGAGGCGCATTTGTTCGTGCTCCGGATGGGTGGGCTCGCTGATGGCGTCGAGGTATTCGGCATAGCCTGACGCACCACCGA
Source organism: Bradyrhizobium sp. CB2312 (assembly GCF_029714425.1). Classification (NCBI taxonomy): domain Bacteria; kingdom Pseudomonadati; phylum Pseudomonadota; class Alphaproteobacteria; order Hyphomicrobiales; family Nitrobacteraceae; genus Bradyrhizobium; species Bradyrhizobium sp. CB2312. The sequence goes on from NZ_CP121668.1 coordinate 3,152,428, forward strand.
CATCTTCCGGAGGACAACGGCCGGCGGCCTCGAGCAAGAGGGGAAGTCCTTCCGTTGTCGTGTTGTCGAACCACTTTTCAAGCTTGATCACGTGATCCCAGCTGTCGCCGAAGTCGTAGAGATAATGGATCGTCTTGGCGCCGGTCTCTTGAACGATATTGGAGAGCCGCGTCTTGCGGGCATCGATGGGCTGAGGGTCAAAATCTCCATCGGGATCAGGGATACCCCAACGGCCGCCGCCGGCTAGGAACTCGAAGAGATGGCTATTCGTCCAGCCAAACGCCGCCTGAAGCGTCAGATGCAGCCGGTCAAGACGTAAAGTGATCGGTACGACAAGACACCGCATCACCTCCGGTTTCACGTCCTTGAGGGTTACCCTGATCCGGACGACGGTCGTGTTAAGGCTCATGCTGCCAGTCTCGGATCGAGCGCATGCATCGTATAGGTCGATGCCCAGGGAAGCAGTTCGTCCAGTCGCGCCGCAGGCCAGCCATTAACGAGCTTCGCGAGAACATCAGCGAGCCAGTGCTCGGCACTGACGCCATTGAGCTTACAGGTCTCGATTAACGAAGCCAGAACTGCCCAATTCTCGGCGCCCTCGTCGCAGCCGGCAAAAAGGAGTTCTTGGCGTTGAGCTTGATCGGCCGCATCGCTCGCTCGACCGCATTGGTATCCATCTCGATGCGCCCGTCATCAAGGTATAGCGTCAGGCCGTTCCAATGCCGCAGCGCATAGCGCAAAGCCTTCGCCGTGTCGCTCTTCTGTGCAAGGTGATCAAGCTTGGCCTCAAACCACTGCTTCAAGGCTGCAGCCAGAGGCCTGGCATGCGCCTGCCTGCCGGCGTGGCGCTCGTCCGCAGATCGGCCGCGGAGAGCCTTCTCGATCGCATAAAGCTGGGCGATACGCTCGAGAGCCTCGCGGGCAACCGGAGCTGGCGCTGGCGCCACCTCCCGTTCGATCTTCACAAACTGCCGCCGCAGATGCGACCAGCAGAAGGCGAGCGTCCCGGACAGGGCGTCCGCACGCGTCTCTCGGGTCATGGTCTTGTAGGCCTGATAGCCGTCGCAATGGATGATGCCGCGATAGCCCTCAAGCAGCCGCAAGCCATGAACGGCGCCGCGGCCCGGTGCATAGGCATAGACCACTCCAGGTGGATCAGGCCCGGCCCAGGGCCTGTCGTCGCGCGACAGCGCCCAGAAGTAGCCGGTTTTCGTTCTGCCGCGGCCCGGGTCCAACACCGGCGCCGGGGTCTCATCGACGCAGAGTTTCGAGGAGGCGAGCAGAAGCTGGCGCAGCCGATGCCACAACGGCTTCAGTTCCTGGGCGGCATAGCCGACCCAGAAGGCGAGCGTGGAACGGTCCAGCGCTATTCCGTGCGTCGCCAGCATCTGCGCCTGGCGGTAAAGCGGCAAATGCCAATGATACTTCGCGTCGATCACATGCGCGACCAGCCGCTCGGTGGGCAATCCTCCCCTGATCAGTCGCTCGGGAGCAGCATACTGGAGGACGACGCCGTGACAGGCGCGGCAGGCGAGCTTAGGCCGGCGGGTGACGATGACGCGATACTGCGCCGGAACGACGTCCAGCCTCTGGCTCTCATCCCGACCAATCTCAAAGAGGTCGCCCGCGCAAGACGGGCAACAGGTCTCGGCCGGCATCAGGGTTTCCACGATGCGCGGCAAATGCTCCGGCAGCTGACCACGGTTGGTTCTGCGCTCGGCCGTCCTCTTCTCGCAAACTCTGGGATTGGCGCGATCCTCGGTGGCTTCGAGGGCCGCGACGGCCTCTTCGATGTCCTCCAGAACAAGCTGCAGCTGATCAGCGTCCAGCTTTTCCGAGGATCGACCGAACTGCGCATCTTTCGCAAGCTTGAGTAACCGCTCGAGCCTGGCGCAGCGATCCAGCAGAGCCGCGGCAAAGACACGCAACTCGGCTGGATCGCTCGGCAGCTCATCGGGCAAATCACTCATGGCCCGAGCTTGCCATGCTTCGCGCCGTGATGCAGCGAAGATTTGTATTTTTACGCAAGCGCTTTCGGCTGCGGGATTCGAGGCGCGTGCATGCGTGTCCAATCCATGCCGGCCAGAAGCGCCGACAACTGGGCGGCATTCATCCGCATCACGCCGGCCACGATGGGAGGCCATTTGAAGCCGCTGCCATCGAGCCGCTTCCAATACATCACAAGGCCGCTGCCATCCCAGACGACAATCTTCACCCGATCGGCGCGCTTCGCACGGAACACCACCGCTACGCCCTTCATCGGGTCATGGCCCAGCGTCTCCTTCGCCAACAGCGCCAAGCCCTCCGCACCTTTTCTGAAGTCCACAGGTTGCGTCGCCACGTAAATCATGAGGCTCGCGGGCATTGTCAGCATGGACGTGTCCGTCGGAGCGCTAGGAACACATCACTCAGCACAGCAAGGCCAGGCGTCCCGCGCACCTCTACGCGCGCCCCTTGGAACTCGACCGTCACAACGGCGGCTTCCGGCGACCCGGACGGTTCTGCGGTCGCCGGCAACGCCGATTCCGATACCACCGGCACGAACGACAGCGTGTCCGCCGACGCCGGAAGCACCAACTGGCCCAACCGCGCCCGGCGCCGCCAGTCATGCACCTGCTGGGGCCGGCAGCCATGACGACGGGCGACATCCGTGACAACCGCACCCGGCTCGAGGCTTTCGGCGGCAATCTGCGCCTTCAAATCGTCCGGCCAGCGCTTGCGACCTGCACCAGCATACACTTCGATACGTGGTGACAACGGTCGTCTTATGTCGTCAGATTGGTCGTCCATTATGAGCACCCTTGCAGAAGATGACTCTTCTAGCGGTGCTCTCAAGACTCCGTACAAACAATCCAAAGGGCCTCGGCGCTACGCTTACAGTTGAATCGTCGGGATTGGCAGAACGTCGGTTTGACTTAGGTCAATCGCGCCGCGTGCGGTCCTAAGTTTTCCACTGACCGCAAAAAAGGGCCCCAGCCAAATGGGGAATGACCGGGGCCGCATTCCAAGAGCCGCGCATCCTAGCAGCTCTCACCGGGTTCGAGCCCGGTGCAGCGAGGATTCAAATTGCGAGATGTTCCCGCTCTAACTTATGCAAAATGTAAGTTCGTTTTTTGCTGTTCCCGACCATCTCGTAAATCGCTAGAGGGCGGATTGATGCGCCAGAACGGATATGCCGCCAGTTCTTTCGAATGCTGCCCGAACATATGGAACCGCCTGTTTGTAAACTCCGTAATGACGCCGAAAAATTCAGTTGGTGCCCTGATCGACGCAAGTCTGAGGCCGAATTCAAAAGCTAATTGCGCGTTGGCCCCGGCAATCTCAAGAAGCTTCGCTTGATACGCCTGCATGTTTGCGGTCGCTAAAGCAAAGCCTTTCATTGGATCGCTACCCGTCATTCTCTGACTGAGGTCATCGGGTAAGGCATCCACCCGAGGCTCTTTAGAATCATCATGAAGCCCAAGAGGCGACTCAATCGGGACTGCCGCAACAGAGCAAAGTAAATCCTCTTTCTGGCTTCGAACAATGGCCTGCTTGTTCCGTTGGGCCCGAGCGGCCAATTTCGGATTGCGGGCGCGCTTCAGCGCTGTCGCCGGTTTGCGTTTGGTCATCTGACGCTCCAAGAAAATGGGGGGCGACTTCATTTCTGAAGGTCAACAGGCATTGTGATGAGGCGTTCCAAACCTGTGGATTGTTGGAGCTCCGCATAAACCAAGATCAATCGCGCGTTCTGCGATGTCGAGATGACCAACAAACGTCTAGCTAGCGATCTTCCAGATCTATGCTCAACGGCGTCAGTTTGAGAACAATCAGCCCTCCGCGCGTTGAGTCTCCAAAGGCCGTTTTATCGCCGACGTTCTCATCATGGACGTCAAGCTGCCGGAGGCATCGACGGATGGCTCATCGCCGAACGTTGCGGAGACCTGAACCGCGTCGGTTTTAAGCAGTGACGTGCTGCCTGTGAGTGGCGGCTCAGGGTCAAAACGCGAAGAACTCAGGTTGAGCAAATCTGGTCCGCTCTGGCTCAACGAGCGGACTTACGACCCGCGAGGCGCAACTTCGCCGATGCGCCAATAGGTGACATTCGAGATGAAAGAGGCCGTCCACGTCAGCAAGCGAATAGACTTGCATTTTATTGCTCCCGGACGCCTCCCTTCCTTAGCCCATCGACAATGTCATCGAACTCCCGACGAAACTGCGGGTTGCTTGAGATTGAGTAGCCAAGATCACGGTACCACTGGACCGTAAAGTCTGGTCGAAGCTTGTTCAATTCGGTCAAACTCTGCTGTGCCTGTTCCGATTGCCCCGTGGCTCCGTAAGCCGATGTCAGATCTACATAGGTGTAGAAGTACAAGTTGTTCAGATTGACCGAGCGCCTGCATTCCTCGATCGCTTCCTTGTATTGGTGCAGGTGCAAGTGTGCATGGCAGAGCCAGTAGCGCCAAAGGTGAGCAAAAGGATCTCTGGGACTGAGACGGAGAGCCAACTGGGCAGGCGAGAAGGCTTCGCGCGCCCGCCCGGTGACGACAAATACAATAGCTTTAGCACCGTAGACAGCTGGATTATTTGGATCAATTTCGAGCGCGGCATCGTATTCAGCCAATGCCTCCTCAGGGTGTCCAAATAGAAGAACGAGCCCCTTGGTCGTATGAGCACTCGCGCTTGCCGGGTTTTTTGACAGAACTCTGTCGATGAGGTCGATCGCTTGTTTTCTGTCTTCAACAACGGAAGCAGACCATCGATTGTTGACAGCAGCGGCCAAACACCGCGCTTTCCCAATCATGGCCTCAACGTTGTCCGGATCGAGGCCCAGCGCACTATCGAATAAGTCCCTTGCCTGAGCATTTTGGCTTTTCGACTGCGCCTCGTAGAACTTTGCCCAACCGCGCATCGTGAAGTCCATGGCATCTGGATTCCTCGACCGATCCATTTCGCTGCGACGGCTTTCGGCTTGGATCAGTTCAATGTTGAGCGAGCGGGCGAGCCGCGCTGTGATCTGGTCCTGCAAGATGGCGAGGTTCGCACGATCGCCGTCGAAACGATCGGACCAGACGTCCCGACCGCTCGCGATATCCGTAAGTGATACGTTGACTCGGACCTGATCCGCGTTGCGCCGCACCGCGCCCTGGACCGCCCAGCGGATGCCAAGGTCCTTGCCGAGCGTCCTGAAATCGATCTGCTTGTTCTTGTATGTAAAGGCCGTTCCGCGTCCGATAACGAATGCGCCGGGCATTTGCGCGAGGTCGGTTGTCAGATCGGTCGTAATGCCGTCGGCGAAATAGTCCTGCTCCGGATCGTTGTTGAGGTTTGCGAACGGCAGGACGACTAGCGACAAACGGGGAGCAATGTCGGGCCGGGCCGTCGCCTCCCTCTGCGTCTGTTGCTTGTCCGGAAACACGTCGGTGCGGAGCGTCTTCCACACCGTCCAGTAGCCGACGAGGCCGCCCGCGATCGCGCCGATAGCGGCAATCGAAGCGAGTGCCCCGCCGATCACCTGCAATCGCGCACGGAGGCGACCCTTAAAGTTGAGGCTCGACGCTGGTTTGTCCGGTTCTTTATCAGAAGCCGTTTTGTTCAGTGGGTCTTTATCGGATGCCGGCTTGTCCGGTAGGTCGTTGGAGACTTCCGAGTTGGTCACCGTCGCCTCCCCCGCAGGGGCCAAAGGCCCAGATTAAAATTAGCAGATTTCCGCGGCTCCGGGTTGGTCAAGGTCGCTGACTAAGTTCAGGTTTCTCTGAAAGGCGTTCCTTCGAAAATCGTGGGTTCTACCTCGTGCGAATAGATGTTCGGTTGGGGCCAAAACCGGAAGTGGTCCGTCTTTCGATCATGCTGCGCAACGGCAGTTATTTGGGAAGTCCGACCAGTTGCCACGTCTCGATCGACCTGTTGAGATTCTCTTGATCGCGATAATCCAGACGACAATGACGTCGGGTGCAGCGCATTCCATGAGGCGTCGAACGCGGTTTTCGTTGCTAACCTAGCCCAAATGGCAGAAGATTTGCACACAACCCCGCCATCCGGGAAGTACCAGCTGAAGCATAATTGACGGCGCGCTGCGCCAGGGGACCGGGCAATCCGGCTGCTCCGTCCTAAGTCGTTCTGCCGGGCGAGGGAGCGAACAATGACAGGGCTCACCAGACGTCAAGCAATCGGAACGATGGGAGCGGCGGCAGCATTCGCAGCAGGTCTTGGACGCCCGGTCTTCGGTGACACCGCAGCTGGATCGGCCGGCATTGATCAGGTGCTGACCGAGGCGGTCAAGTCCGGGAAAGCGCCTGGGGTTGTAGCGCTGGCGGCCAACGACAAAGCTACGATCTATTCGGGCGCGTTCGGCGTGCGTAACCTCGCGCAGCCGCAGGCAATGACGCTTGATTCAGTGTTCTGGATCGCCTCCATGACCAAAGCCGTGACGACGGCCGCGGCGATGCAGATGGTGGAGCAGGGAAAGCTGAAGCTCGATCAGCCCGCCAGCGAGATCCTGCCGGATTTGGCGTCGGCGCAGGTGCTGGAGGGGTTTGACGCGGTTGGCACTCCTCAGCTCCGCCCCGTCAAGCGGCCGATCACGCTGCGGCAACTGCTCACGCACACCGCAGGATACACCTACGACATCTGGAACGAGAATACCGGCCGCTACGAGAAACAGGCCAACCTGCCGAAACTCATCACCTGCAAGGACGATGCGCTCAAGACGCCCTTGGCTTTCGACCCCGGAGACCGCTGGGAATACGGCATCAATATCGATTTTGCGGGCAAGATGGTCGAAAAGGTGAGCGGCGAACGGCTGGAAAGTTATTTCCATGAGCACATTTTCGGACCTCTCGGCATGGCCGATACAAGCTTCAGGCTCAGTCCGTCGCAACGCGAGCGGCTCGTGGGGATGCACTCGCGTGGCGACGACGGCGCGTTGAAGCCGATCGAATTTGAAATGCCGCAAGAGCCGGAATTTTTCATGGGCGGCGGCGGCCTCTACTCGACCGGGCCCGATTACCTGAAGTTCGTGCGCATGTTCCTTAACCGCGGCAGCCTCGACGGCAAGACCTTATTGCAGCCCGAGACCGTGGCGACCATGGAACAGAATCAGATCGGCAACACCAACGTCACCGCGCTGAAGAGCGTCATTCCCGGGAGCTCGCGCGATGCTGAATTCTTCCCCGGGATAGTCAAAAAATGGGGGCTCGGCTTCATGATCAACACCGAGACTGCGCCGACCGGGCGAAGCGCCGGCAGTCTCGCCTGGGCCGGGCTCGCCAATACCTATTTCTGGATCGACCCGAGCAAGAACATCACAGGCGTCATCCTCATGCAATTCCTGCCGTTTGCCGATCCGCAGGCGTTGCAGACGTTCGCCGAGTTCGAAAGCCGCCTCTACAAGGTCGCCTAAGTCTCGAGGGTGGTCGGCGCGCCAAGCCGACCGCCGTTGCTACAGGAGAACTCGACCCAGCCATCGATCACAGGCTCGGCTAGGTCGGTGACAATTGCGAAATGTCCGTTCCGGGTCAAAGCGCGAAGAACTCAGATTGAACAAATTTGGCCCGCCCGGGCGCAATTAGCTTGGGCAGACGAGGCGCAACTTCGCAGATGGGCCAGCAACGGACATTCACGTGCGCCAAGCCGGAGGACGCTTAGGGCCAGAATGCGACATTCCTGCCTCGTCAAAGAGGTCGGTAGCTGAGTCGGCCTTGCGCCGCGTCGCTTCTCAGCCCACCGGCACCCCTTGCCCGCCTTGGCCGGTAATAGAGTTGCTATCGCGTTGTGCAAAGTTGCCACGGCTGGGCCTAGTCGGTACGTGCCAAAGCCGGACTAAATTCTGCGTTTGCCATCATCAATGTGCAAATAATCAGCATTGAACTCTGCAAGGACTTCTAGTTCTCCACGATTCAGCAGCATTACCTCGCCCTTTTCCCACTCGATCAAGCCACGGGATCGAAGCTCTTGGATCATGCGGTTGACATGCACAACCGATAGGCCGCATGCGTCCGCCACGTTCTGCTGTGTGAATGGGAACTCAAAACTGTTGTTGCGCATGAGCCCGACTACTTCTAGGCGGGCTGCAAGCTCACACAGAAGGTGCCCGATCCTCGGCAAGGCTGAACGCGCTCCAAGCGCTGCAACCCACTCCCGGAAGACAGCGCCATCCGTCAAAGTTTCGCGCCAAAAAACATGAGTAAGCGCCGCGGATGATGTCAGCAAGTTTTGCAGATCCGAGTGCGGAATAAAAGCCACTGTCGAGGGACCCACGCTGCAAAGATCATGATCCATGCGCGGGAGGTGCAAGGTGTGCAAATCGGGAATATCGCCTGGAACGTACAGTGCGAGAATTTGCGATCGGCTGCCAACTATCTTTTGGCGCGAGACATACCCGCTTACGACCGCGCCGCAGTTAGTGGCCGTATCTCCCTCGCGTAATATGTAATCGCCATCAGCGAACTGCTTTAACTTAACGGGTAGACCCAACAGTTGATCGCGCTCAACCGGGGACAAGCCACTAACAGCCTCCAAGCGGCCGATCAGCCTTTCGAGTGACATCTTGTAGTCCCACCTGAAGTTATTCAGGAAATTACCGTCTGCCACCACTGAAGCAAGGTAGCACAAGCAGCCGCGTGAGACAAAGTTCACCCAAAACTGGCCGAAACATTGGAAGAAACGCAGGCACCCTGGACTAAGTGGCCTTCCAACTCCAGAACGGGCGAAACGGGTCAAAAGCTGCCCTTGGCAGGCTGCTTCACCTTGGTCGGCTCATCTCCCGCAAGCAGACGTTCCGGCACTTCGAGCGCAGGTCGGCGACGGGCCATAACCGGACCTGTTCACTCGACTATCTTGTCGGCACTGGCCAAGAGTGCAGGAGGGACGGAAAGGCCCAGCTGCCGGGCCGTCTTCAAGTTGATGGACAGATCAAATTTGGTCACTTGGTAGAACGACGGAATATGGCCAGCCTTCGCTCCGCGCAAAATTGCGTCGATGTTGCTGGCAACGCGCTTATACAATTCGGCTAGATCAAAGGAGTAGGCCATTAAGCCCCCGGCCTCGACGAACGCGAAAATTAATCTCGGCCTGCGATTTCTCTTCGTCTGTACGTCCAACGGTTCAGGGCTGAAGCCTCGATAGAAGCCGTTGCCGATCGTGTTCGCGAAGGCGCTGATCCTTGCGCAGGGTTTCCAGCTCCTGTTCGGCGCGCTCAGTGCTTTGGCCGTCACGCTTCAGCTCAATGATCAGCCGTTCCTGTTCTGCGAGGCGGCGCTCTCCTTCGACTACGTCGCGTTCGACTTGTCTCAGCTCATCGAAGATCGAGCTGGTGTGGTCCATCGTCGGGCCCCTCCCTCAAGGGGAGCCGTTGTGCTCTGTCTGATCAATCGCGCCGACACTTCAAACGTTCCCGTCTACGCTGCCGCATGCACTGCGTGTTCCCGATTTCGTTCCTTATCCTAGGTGAAGGACGTTATGTGCACTTTGGTACATAGTGACAGCATGGAAGGTAGCCGCGCAGCTGTCAAAAATGCTTCGCGTTCGCGGCCGTGCTGCGCGATCTGCTCAGCCACGCCTCGTCTGCTGGAGGCGATGTAGATCCCCGCACCGGTAAGACGGTCCGCGTTTTCCAGTGCCAGTGCGGCGAACTGATCTGGCAGGGTTTGAAGGAATGATGGCTGACGAAGCAAGCTAGGTCATCAGCAAGTCTTTGCTTTCCGCCAGCAATCCTCGCTCGGCACTTCGTGCAGGATGCCCTCGTATGCTGCGCGGTTCATATCGATGAGGATGCGCATCAGCACGGCGCGTTCTGCGGGGATCGCGAGCGGCGGTGGCGTGGTCGTGTTCATGAGGCTGTCTCGTCTTCGTTTTTCAACTCGTTAGGTAGGGCCGCGCGGCGGCGTTCAAAACTGAAGGTTTGGTAACGGAGACATCACGATCCGGCGCGCATAGGAAAGTCATAGGAATTGCAGCGGCGCAGGTTACGGATGTGACAGGTGTTCGTCGTCAGGTAGAGCGCGGCGCGGGTGGAGCGGTATCTGTGCGTGCATTTGTATCAGCGCGCCCATGCAATCGCGCAGCATGTGAGACAATTTGTCTCTGCGCCCCGAGCAAAAGAAAAGCCGCCCTCGGGCGGCTTGTCTGTCTCTCTTGCGAGTGATTGTCAGGCGGCGAACGGCAGCACGACCGCGCCGTCGCGCATCGCGTCGAGCTTGTCGGCCCAGAACTGCATCATGTCGGCGCGCTCGGTCAGACGGCCGCCGCGATCATAGATGGCCTGCGTCGAGGCGTCTTCGTGGTCGAGCTGGACCTCGACCAGCGCCTTCTGATCGGGCCAGCGCACAGTCTGGTGCCCGTTGATCACGATCCGCTCGGCGTTGAGCATGGTCGAGGCGGACGAGCGGAAGCCGTGGGCACAGTGGATGCCCTGATAGCCGAGCGAGACGAGCGCATCGTTGAGCCGACCCTCGGTCAGTCCGATCTCGACCTCGGGGTCGGCCTTGCTGAAGCCCGGGAACAAGTAGCAGCTATTGCCGGTCAGCTTCCGCAATTCCATCAGCAGCGCGATGGCCTGTCGCGACAGCGGGACGACGAGGTCGCGCTCGACCTCACGCTTTTCTTTCCGCTGGCTCGCCATCTTCAGTTTCTTGAACGGGATCGTCCACGCCTTCGCCTCGAAATCGAATTCGTCCCATTCCGCCATCCCGACGTTGGCGGGGCGGACGAAGGTCAGCGCCAGCAGCTTCAGCGCGATCCGGTCGTGCAGATGACGCCGCGTCCCGCCGAGCTTGTAGGTCTCGATCTTGCGCAGCAGCTCGCCGAACGGCTTTGGCAGCATGATCGCCGGGCGGCTCGTGGTGACGTGATCGGCGAATCCCTTCGACGCGCTGAGCCGGTCGAACGGCGCATAGTCCTCAGGGACCATGCCGCGCGGCATCCCGTAGTCCATGATGTCGCGCGCGGCCGGAAGCAGGCGGCGGCGGGTCTCATACTGGTCTTCGAAGGCGACGAGGATCGGCGACATGTGCTTGCCCTTGACCTGATCGGTCGGGATGTCACCGAAGCCGGGGACCTTGATCCCGTCCAGCTCGACGCCGTCGCAGAGATAGTGGACCATCAGCTCCGCGCGCAGGCTGGTCTTTTTGCTCTTGCCCGCCAGCGTGGTCAGCCAGCCCTTGGCGACGTTGCGAAAGGGCGGATAGCCGTTCTCCTCGGATGCAGTCTCACCGAGCTGCCGGTGCTGCACTGGATCGATGCCTGACTTGACGAGGTCGCGCGCGTCGTCTCGCTTCTGCCTCGCCTCGGAAAGCTTGACCTCAGGATAGGTGCCGATGGTGAAGGTCTTGCGCCAGGGCTTGCCCGTCTTCGGGTTGGTGCCGAGCACGTAGTCCCAGCGGAAGATCTTCGAGCCGTTCGTACCGACGACAACGTACAGGCCGCCGCCAATGGTGACGCGATATTCCTTCGCCTCGGGTTTCTTGTTCTTCAGTTGCAGATCGGTCTCAATGGGCCGGTGTGCCATGGTGAGTCTTTTCCTCGTACGGTAAATGCGTACTGTGAATCGGCTGGATGCGGGCCGACAGTCGCTGACAGACCCTGAAGGGAAAATAGGGAAAAGCTGCTTATTCAAGATGTTACAGACGTGGAAAGACGGCCGGCTACAGGCGCTGACAACAAAAAACACGCCTCTGTCTCCCCTTGTGGGAGAAGGTGGCGCGAAGCGCCGGATGAGGGGTTCTATCCGCGAATTCTAGTGAGAGCGGCGTGCGCGGAGGGATACCCCTCACCCGTCTCGCCGCTCCGCGGCGATCTACCCTCTCCCACAGGGGGAGAGGGTAAGATAGCGACTTAGGTCCCCGGCTTCTCCACATCCCACTCATTGCGGAACACGTGTCCTTCCGTGTCCTTTGCTTCGGCGCGCAAACGCTTGGCGCCGTTGGAGACGTAGGTGAAGCGCAGATTGGGATCTTCCGAGATCGAGATGCCGCCTTCCATCGACAGCACGGGGCTGTCGTCCTGCGTCAGCTTCAGCTGGTTGATGAAGAAGGCGGGAATATAGAGCTGCGTGACCTGGTCCATCTGCAGGCCGGAATTGTTGGGATGGCCAATCATGATCTGCGCTTCGCGGACTCGGCTAGCGGGCGCGTCCTCGCGCGCGAACTGCCGGTAGCGCATCTGGCCGAGACGGTTCTTGGCTTCCTCGATGTTCTTTGCCGCCGGCGCGGAGCAGCCGCCGGACGCCTTCACATAGACTTTCGAGACGTAAAGCTGGCCGTCGCTGAGCTCGGCCACTGCATGCACGTCGGTGTAATTGTTGACGCGCACGCGTGTGGAGATCTCGGTGACGTTGGCATCCGCGCCGAGCTCGAACTTCGCCGCCATCGGTGCGGGGTTGCGGTCGATCACCAGCGTGATCGAGCGGATGCGGCGGCTGTCAGCCGGCGACAGCTTGCTGCGCAGGGTCACGGGCACGATGGCCGCGTCCTCGGCGCGATAGGGCATCTCGATGCCGATGACGTCGTTGCCGTCATTCATCGGACGGCTGTTGAAGATGTCCTGCACCAGGCCCGGCCAGGGATCGTAGCCCTCCTCAGCCCGCGCCGGCCCGGCGAAGGCGAGGCCGAGCAGTGCGGCGATCAGGGGCAGGCGGCGTGTGCATCCCGTCATGGTCGTGGTCCCGTGCGGACGAAGCTGTCCGGGTCAGGGGAGCTGATCCCGTCTGGCCCAGCGTAGCGCGCCCGTTACTCCCATTCAATTTCCGAAAATGCTGCGGTTGCGTTGCGCGCGTTGTAGTCCTCGAACAATTGCCAGTTCGGCCGCTCCTCAGCGGCGGCCTTGTCCGCGGCGGCCCGGATCGGCTCGCCCTTCTTGTTCGACGCCCGGACATCCGCCAGCAGTGTCGTGAGGTAACGCCGTTCGTCAGCCAATGCCGCAGGCCAGTCGCTCACAGGCCCGTGACCGGGGACGACGCGAACCGCTGGAATTGCCTCGAGTTTCCCGAGAATGCCGAGCCAGCCGCGGATGCTGCCGTCCATCACCGGAATATGGCGGAGGAAGACGAGGTCGCCCGCGAACAGCGTCTTGCTCGTCTCGTCGAACACGGTCAGATCGTTGTCGCTGTGCCCGGCCGGCCACGCTCGCAGCGTCAAGCGGCGCGCGCCTAGATCGAGCGTCAGCGTGTCTGAGACGAGCATCGTCGGCGCGACGATCTTGACGGGGTCGATCAGCTCGCTGCCCATGATCCGTCTAAAATTGTCGAGATAATACGGCCCGCGGCTCGCCAGCGCCTGCGGCAGCTTGCTGTGGCCGACGAAGCTCGTTCCTTCAGCCACAAAGGCAGCGTTGCCGAAGACATGGTCGGGATGGCCGTGGGTGTTGATGACATAGCGGATCGGCTTGGCTGTGCGGGCCCGCACCGCCGCCAGCAGCGCCTCGCCCTCGCGCAGGCTGCCGCCGGTGTCGATCACGGCCACCGCATCCTCGCCGACGATGAAGCCGACATTGGCGATGTCACCCTCGTTCTCGCGGGACATCAGGGCGATGGTCCCGGAGTGTAGGAAGATTCCCGGTGCGACTTCGCTTACAGGCAATTCGGCCGCTCCGGAGCGTGCTAGCGTCGGTATCCCCAGCAGGGACAAGGCTGCGATCACGAGAGCGATGCGAGACACTTTTCCGCCTCAGTTCAAAGGGTTTGCCGCATTGCACTGCAACAAAGTCAAGCCAACCAAAGTTTGGCAAACATGGCGCGTCATGCGTTGCATGAATAACATTCAAACAAAATGAGGAGGAAGCACGATGACGGAGGCCGGACGACATCGTCGCTGGTTGTATTCGCTGGTGTTGATGGCTGCATCTTGCGTGATGAATGGCATCGCCATCGCGCAGACGAACGAGACGGGCGATCTTTCGTTCGAGCTGGTTGATCCCAAGGTGCTGCGCGTCTGTGCCGACCCGCGCAATCTGCCGTTCTCCAACGAGAAGGGCGAGGGTTTCGAGAACAAGCTCGCCGAATTTTTTGCGGACAAGCTGCAGAAGAAGCTCGATTACGTCTTCTTCCCGCAGGCCACCGGCTTCGTGCGCATGACGCTGGGCGCGCATCGCTGCGACGTCATCATGGGCTTTCCACAGGGCGACGACCTCGTGCAGGGCACCAATCCCTATTACCGCACGACTTACGCGCTGGTTGCCAAGACCGGCAGCGGCCTCGAGGACGTCGACACGCTCGAGGATCCGAAGTTGAAGGGCAAGCATGTGGGTATCGTCGCCGGCACGCCGCCAGCGACAAACATGGCGCTGGCCGGGCTGATGGGCGATGCAAAGCCCTATCCGCTGATGATCGACACGCGCTTCGACAATTCGGCGCAGGCGATGATCGACGACCTCGCCGCCGGCAAGATCGACGCCGGGGTGCTGTGGGGACCGATGGCCGGATATTACGCGAAAAAGGCTGGCTCTTCGTTCCATGTCACACCGCTGGTGAAGGAAACGACTGGACCAAAACTGGTCTATCGCATCGGCATGGGCGTGCGTCCCGTCGACCAGAATTGGAAGCGTCAGCTCAACAAGCTGATCCAGGAGAACCAGGGCGAGATCAACAAGATCCTGCTCGACTTCGGCGTACCGCTGCTCGACGAGGGCGACAAGCCGCTCGGTGCGGAGACGGCCAAGAAGACGCCATGAGGCGGCAGCTTGCCGCTGCGCTGGTCACCGCCGTGCTGGTCGCGCCGGTGTGCGCGCAGCAGCAGGAGCCGTTCGAGCCCGAGGGTTATCGCACCGACAATTACCGCGCGCCGGTGCCGGCGACGCTAGAGGGCGCGCGCGTGCTGACCACAGGGGAGGCTGAAGCGATCTGGCGCGCGAAGAACGGCGCCTTCATCGACGTGATGCCGCGCGCCCCGAAGCCGAAGAATTTGCCCGCAGGCACGGTGTGGCGCGATGCCCCGCGGAAGAACATTCCCGGCAGTGTCTGGCTGCCGGACACCGGCTACGGCGCGCTGCCGCCGGCGATGGACGATTATTTCAAGCGCGGCCTCGCGAGCGCATCGCGTGACGACAAGGCCGCGCTGCTGGTGATCTATTGCCTCGCCGACTGCTGGATGTCGTGGAACGCCGCCAAGCGCGCGCTGGCGTACGGCTATTCCAATGTCGCCTGGTACCCTGACGGCACCGACGGTTGGGAGCGCGCGAAGCTTCCAACGGAAGAGGCACAGCCGGAAGCGCGGCCCGCGCAGTAGAAGATAGGACGTCATGCCCGGGCTTGTCCCGGGCATCCACGTTCTTCGTTCCGCGCGGCTCGACGTGGATGGCGGGACAAGCCCGGCCATGACGCCGCGTCACAAGCGGGGGAGAGGTGAAGACAGCCCTACTGCTTCTGTAGCTTGGTCAGCGTCCCCGTGCCGTTGGTGTCGGTCGCGGAGTAGCTCACCCTGTCGCCCGCATGAACTGCATCCAGCATCGCGGCGTCCTTGGCCTTGTACTCCTGCAGCGCGCCGGCGCCGCCTGCGCTGCCGCCGACGGTGCCCTTCTGCATCTGCTGGATCGAGATCGTGTTGTTGAGCCGATCGATCCGCGTGACCATTCCGGTCATGTCATCAGCAAGAGCGCTGGTTGCGAGCATGCCGAGGGCCGCAGCGCCCGCGAAGATGAATTTTGCAGTTCCCATCGTGGCCTCCCGACGTCTTGGAGTTCACTTCGACAAGACATCTTAAATGGGTTTGGTTCCGGCAGATAGCGGGGCAAAAGCGTAACGATCCCGAGGCGATCGCGGGAACTTTTCATGAGCCGTCAGCGGGGCTGACGCTATTCGATCTCCTGCTGGATCACGCGTCCCAGCGCGAACAGGCGCTGGTCGATCGTGGTGGGAACCTCGCAGACGAATCGCACAACCTTGTGACGGTCCTCGAAAATGCGGGTCTTCCAGATCAACTCGTTGCTGAGCGCCTCGACCTTGGCGTCGTCACGCGGCGTCGCCCCTTGCAGAGCCTGAAGCTGAAGCGTCTCGTCGCGGATCTTGTCGGCGGCGTCGCGCTGCTTGCGGCTGACGCGTTCGAGCCCGCTCATGACCTGGGAACGCTGCGCGTTGAGCGTGTCGAACAGGCCGGCGAACAGCAATTTTGCGTTCGCGGTCTTGTCGGCAGCGGAGCCTGCAAGAAACTCCTTCACCGACTTCTCGGCCTCGTCCAGCGGCGTCTTGCGCGCCGACAACTTTGCGACCAGCGCGCTGACCTTGGCGTCGTCCTTCCATTTGTTCTGGACATCGTCGAGCGGCGGACCGGCCCATACCGCGGCCAGCGAGATCTCCGGCACCTTGGCCTGCGTGCAGGGCCAGTCCGGGTAGCGCGGATCGGCCGCGCGTGCGGCCGTGCCCGACAGCGCGAGTGCCAGAACAGCCGTCGCCAGAACCCGAACCTTCATCCTTCGCCTCCCGCAGGGCCTCGCCGCGCCAGCCCACGCGAGGGATCATAGGCCAAAATCGCGCCGATCATGAAGATGATCGTGCAGGCGGCGACCACCGCCAGCGAGACCCAGTTGATCTGACCGTACAACGCGAAGCGGATCAGCTCGACCGCATGGGTGAACGGATTGACCTGGCAGAGATAGTAGAGATAGGGGCTGCCCTCCTGCACCCGCCAGAGCGGGTAGAGCGCGGAGGAGGCGAAGAACATCGGGAAGATCACGAAGTTCATGACTCCGGCGAAGTTTTCCAGCTGCTTGATGCCGGAGGAGATCAGCATGCCGAGCGAGCCCAGCATCAATCCGGACAGCACCAGCGCCGGCAGCACGGTGAGATAGCCCGACGGCGGCGGCGTGATGTCCCAGAACCAGGCGATCAGCAGGAACGCATAGACCTGGAGCAGCGACACCGCGGTGCCCGCGAGCAGCTTGCAGAACAGCAGGAAGCCGCGCGGCAAGGGGCTCACCAGCAGCGTGCGCATGTTGCCCATCTCGCGGTCGTACACCATCGACAGCGAGGACTGCATGCCGTTGAAGAGCTGGATCATCGCCATCAGCCCCGGCGCGATATAGACCTCGTAGAGGATATAGGTCTCGTAGGGCGGGATGATGGAGATGCCGAGCACCTGGCGGAAGCCGGCGGCGAAGATGAACAGCCACACCAGCGGCCGCACCAGCGCCGAGACGAAGCGCTCGCGCTGATGCAGGAAGCGCAGTCCCTCGCGCCAGACGATGCCGGTGAGGCAGGTCATGTACTCGCCGGCCGAGAAACCGCGCGGCGCGCCGTGCGTCGTGATGCTGCTCATGCCCCGCCTCCCGGCATCGTCTGCGCGCCGGTCAGGCGCATGAAGGCGGTGTTGACGTCCTGTGCGCCGGCCTCCGCGACGACGCGGCTCATCGGCCCCTGCGCCAGCACCTTGCCCTGGTGCAGAACCACGAGATCGTCACCGGGCATGATCTCGTCGAACAGGTGCGTCGCCCAGAGCACGCCGATGCCTTGCTCGGTCACGAGCTGGCGGACATGGCTGATGATGTCGGCGCGCGCCTTGACGTCGAGGCCGACGGTCGGCTCGTCCAGCAGAAGCAGGCGCGGCCGGTGCAGCAGCGCGCGGGCGATCTCCAGCCGCCGCATCTGTCCGCCCGAGAGATCGCGCACCTTGCTTGCTGAACGGTCCGCAAGCCCGATCCGGCCGAGCAGCTCGGCGCTGCGCGCGGCGGCCTCGCGGCGGCTGATGCCGTGGAGTGCGGCGTGATAGAGCAGGTTCTGCGTCAACGACAGGTCGAGGTCGAGCGTGCGCGGCTGGAACACGACGCCAAGCAGCCGCAACGCTTCGCCCGGGCTCTTGCTGACGTCATGGCCGAAGATGGAGACGCGGCCGGTCTGGATGCCGAACAGGCGCGTGATGAGCGAGAACAGCGTGCTTTTGCCAGCGCCGTTGAGGCCGAGCAACGCGGTAAAGCTCGCAGGCTGCACATTGAAGGACACGTTCACCAGTGCGCGACGCGGGCCGTAAGAATGGCTGACGCCGTCGATTGCCAGCGCCGGCACCGCGGCCGGATCTGGCTTCGGCGTCCCGCGCGGATCGGCGATGGGAGCAGGGCTGGTCATGGTGCGATCGTGATGCCCCAGGGCAGTTCGCCCACCTGAATGGTCTTGATCACCTTTTGCGCGGCGACGTCGATGACGGAGACGTCGTTGGAGACGCCGTTGGTGGTGAGCAGGTACTTTTCATCAGGTGTGAACGCCATGTGCCAGACACGCTGCCCAACCAGCAAATATTTCGTCACCTTGCGCGAGGGGACGTCGACGACGGCAATGCGGTTGGCGGGGCCGAGCGCGATGAAGGCGGTCTTGTCGTCTTTGGTCATGCCGATGCCGACCGGCTGGATCGCCTCCTTCCTCAGCCCCGGAATCTCGAACGTGACCTTGCCGATCACCTCGTGCTTTTTCGGATCGATCACCGACACGGTGCCGCCGATCTCCGAGGACACCCAAACTTCCGAGCTGTCGTGCTTGAATTCGGCAAAGCGCGGCCGTGCGTCGACCAGCACGTTGGCGACGATCTGACGAGAAGCTGTGTCTATAAAATGCGCCATGTTGGTCGTCTCGGACGTGTTGATCAACGTCTTGCCGTCGGGGCTGATGGTCATGCCCTCGGGCTCGACGCCGACCTGGATGTCGCCGAGCCGCGCGCGCTTCTCGAGGTCGATCACGGTCACCGTATTGTCGTTCTCGTTGGCGACATAGAGAATTTTTCCCGCCGCATCCTGGGCGAACAGCTCGGGGTCGGGTCCGGAGGGCAGGCTGTCCACCACGGCTTGCGTCTTGGCGTCGATGACCTGGATGGTGTCGTCGTCGCCGACCGCGACCATCACGAACTTGCCGTCGCGGGTGAACTCGATGCCGCGCGGGCGCTGGCCGACCTTGATCGTCTTGGTCACGGTCCAGCCGTCGGTGTCGATCACCGAGACCGTGTTGCTCTTCTCGTTCGAGACATAGGCGATGAAGGCATGCGCGGGCGCTGCGGTGAGCGCTACGAGCACCGTTGCCATCAGCAGACGTAACGTCTGTCCGCGGGCGGTCCTTACCTCCCCCGCTTGCGGGGGAGGTCGTATCGCATCGCTAGATGCGATACGGGAGAGGGCTCTCTCCTCTTGGGGGTTATCGCTTGTGGAGACACCCTCTCCCCAACCCTCCCCCGCAAGCGGGGGAGGGGGCGCAGTGTCGTCGCGGTGGCAGCTCGAACTCATTTCAGAATGCTCACTTCAGCTTGCATTTGCTCTCCGGGCGATCGTAGCCGAGCGTGTCGAGCTCGGAGACCTGGTGCAGGAAACCTTCCTGCGGCGAGACCGACACCACCATGCGGCCGTCGACCAGCAGGATCGGCTGGCGCAGTTGCAGGTTCCAGTCGCGCAAGGTCAGCTTCGTGCCCTTGAAGGCGGCGACGGAGAAATCCGGTCCCTTGATGAAATCGGTGACCTTCTTGACGTCGCCGGAGTTGGTGCGCGAGGTGGCTTCACCGATCATGCGCACCGCGGTCCAGGCCTGCATGTCGAGCGGGGTCATGCGCCGCGAGTTCAGCTTCACGAACCGATTCTGCATCTGGATCGCGCCCCATTGGTCCTGCGAAGCGTCCCAACTGCGCGGCACGAGGCCGGCCGAGCCGGCGACGGGGCGCGGGTCCCAGGTGCGATAGGGCAGGTACGCGCCGAACACCTCGCTCTCGTCGGCAGCGACCAGCACGTCATAGGCGGGCGCCTGTTGCGTGAACACCGGCATCTGCCGCTGGATCAACGTCACGCCGCTGTCGGTGCGCCGCGCGCCGCCCTTGTCCTCGAAGATGCGCTCCTGCACGATCTTGGCGCCGAACCGCGCCGCAGTGCGCCGCAGTGCATCGGCGAACAGCTTGTCCTCGTCATGCGAGCCGACCACCAGCAGCCAGCGTGACCACTTCTTCCACACCAGGTATTGGCCGAGCGCATCCGCCAGCATCGCACGGGTCGGCGCGGTGTGGATGACATTGGCGCGGCAATCGGCCTCGCGCAGCCGCTCGTCGATCGCGCCGGCGTTGAACAGCAGCGTGCCGCGATCGCGCAGGGCGTCGGAGACCTTCAGCAGCGCGTCCGCCGGAAGATCGGCGATGATGAAGCCGTTGCGCGCGGCAAGGTCGGTCGCAGCCTGCACCGCATCCTCGCCCTCCTTGATGCGGCGCTCCTCCAGCGTGAAGCGCTGGCCCGTGAATTTTCCCGTGGTGTTGTTGTCCTCGATGGCAAGGCGCGCGCCGGCGACGCCGTCATTCTCGGCGGGCTGCTCGACCAGCGACAGCGTCGATCTGGTACCGGCGACACCGAGATAGCCAACGCCGATCGTGACAGGGTCGGCCGCGAGCGCGCTCGTCGCGGCAAGACCTAAGCCGATCAGGCCGACCAACCATCGGATCATGTTTCCTCCAAACGTTCTCCCCGGCTTGACCGCCGGTGGAGAATTGTCTCTGCTGAAGCATGACCGATTTGTCAGGGCATGCAACCCCGCATTTCGTCGTCGCGAGCTGTGGAGGCGGAATCACGATCATGCGAGCGCTGATATGTTTCGCGGCTTTGCTGTTGACCAGCTCGGTCGCGTTCGCCGATCCGCCGAAGCTCGCGGTGTTCGATTTCGAGCTGATCGACACCAGCCTGCCCGGCGAGTTCTATGGCTCCAAGCCGGAAGAGGCGCGGCTGCTGCGCATCAGCGAGCAGCTCCGCAAGGAACTGGCGGAGTCAGGCAAGTTCCAGGTGCTTGACATCGCGCCGGTCAGGGACGCCGCCCACCACGCCAATCTGCAAGCCTGCGGCGGCTGCGACCTCAAGCTTGCCGGGCAGCTCGGCGCCGAGCTCGAGATCACCGGGATGGTGCAGAAGGTCTCGAACCTGATCATCAACCTGAATATCTATCTGCGCGACGTGAAGACCGGCAGCATGATCACGGCGGCCAGCGCCGACATGCGCGGCAACACGGACGAATCCTGGTCGCGCACGATGAGCTATCTGATCCGCAACCGCCTGCTCGCGCCGAATTACGGCAAGCCGGAGTAGGGCACTTTTTCCCTCTCCCCTTGTGGGAGAGGGTGGCTTCGCGAAGCGAAGCCGGGTGAGGGGTATCTCTCCGCGAGTCCCGTAGCCATTGAATTCGCGGAGACAGACCCCTCATCCGGCGCTTCGCGCCACCTTCTCCCACAAGGGGAGAAGGAAGTAAGCTCACCCCTTCAATCTCTCCGCGTGCCAGTGCAGGTGATCGCTCATGAAGGTCGAGATGAAATAATAGCTGTGGTCATATCCTGCCTGCCGTCGCAGCGTCAGCGGGATGCTGGCCTTGGCGCAGGCGGCCTCCAGCAGCTCGGGCTTGAGCTGTTCTTTCAGGAAATTATCGGCCTCGCCGACATCGACCAGAAAGCCGGAAAACTTCGCGCCGTCCTCGATCAGCGCCACCGTGTCGTGGTTGCGCCAGGCATCCTTATTGGGGCCGAGATAGCCGGTCAGCGCCTTGATGCCCCAGGGCACCTGTGAGGGTGCGACGATCGGCGCGAATGCGCTCGCGGCGCGGAAGCGGTGCGGGTTGCGCAGCGCGACCGTCAGCGCGCCGTGGCCGCCCATGGAGTGGCCCATCACCGATTGCCGCTTGCCATCGACGGGAAAATTTCCCGCCACGAGTTTGGGCAATTCGTCGGTGACATAGCTCCACATGCGATAATTGCGCGCGAACGGCTCTTGCGTCGCATCGACATAGAAGCCGGCGCCGAGACCGAAGTCATAGGCGTTGTTGGGATCGCCAGGCACGTCGGGCCCGCGCGGCGAGGTGTCGGGCGCGACGAAGATCAGGCCGAACTCGGCGCAGGCCCTGCGGAATTCGCCCTTCTCGGTGACGTTGGCATGCGTGCAGGTGAGGCCGGAGAGATACCAGACCACGGGAAGCTTGGCGCCGTCGGCATGCGGGGGAACATAGACCGAGAACACCATGTCGGTGCCGGTCGCCTGGCTCGCATGGCGATACACGCCCTGCACGCCGCCGTAGGATTTGTTGGTCGAGACAGTCTGGATCGTCATGCCTTTTGCTCCGTGGCATCTAACCACATCAACATTGCAACGCTTGTGTGACCGAATTTGCGGCGGTGTGTTTCGTCAGGCGACGCCGCTGTCGATCGCCAGCCGCACCAGCTCGACCGAGGTCTTCACGCCGAGCTTCTGTCGCATGATCGAGGAGGTGTTGGCCACCGTCTTGTAGGACGACTGCACCAGCCAGGCGATTTCGGACAGGCTCTTTCCGGCGCTGAGCAGCCGCAGGATCTCCATCTCGCGCGCGTTCAGCTTCGACAGCGGGCTTTGCGCGAGCGTCGGCCCGGCGAACGCAATGCTGCGCGCGATCGCGGTTGGCAGATATGTGCCGCCGGCTCCGACCGCGCGGATCGCCTCGACGAGGTCGTCGGGGTCGCCGGTCTTTGAGACGTATCCCTTGGCGCCGCACTCGATCGCACGCGCAGCGAAAGCCGGGTCGTCATTCATGCTGAACATGATGATGCGCGCCTCGGGCGCGCGCTCGAGGATGCGGCGCGCCAGCTCGAAGCCGGAAACGGTCGGCAGGTTGATGTCGATGATCGAGAGGTCGGGGCGCTCGACGATGAAGACGCTTTCGCCGTCCTCGGCGTCGGCGGCCTCCAGGATTTCGATCTCACCCTCGTCGGCCAGCACGGCACGGCAGCCGGAGGCCACGATAGGATGATCGTCGACGATCAGAATGCGCATAGGCGTTCCCCGTGACAGTGCCGGACTCTTTATTTCGCGCCGCATGATCCCGAATGAGGAAACGTGTCTCATGTCGGATCATGCAACCCGGCCGGGATTGCTGTATGCTTTCGATTAGATATCGGGCGCTTCGCCCCTGTCAACGTCATCGGACAGGTGCGGCCCAACCTTCGCGAGACACGAGCAGCATCAATGTGGCAAAATCTATCGTTGCGTGCGCGCATCAACCTGCTGCTGGCGCTGTTGCTGGCACTGGGGCTCGCCGTCAATATCGGCCGGCAGGTCGCGGAAGCAGGTCCCCGCGTGCAGGCCGAGGACCAGAGCGTGATCCGGCTTGCGCGCGAGTTCATCGAGATGATCGTTGCTGATCTCAACGAGGCGCCCGATCCCGATGCCAGGCTGAACCAGATCCCGCGCGATCTCAGCCGGCTCCGCCATGTCAGCATCGCCCTCATGGATTCCAGCGGGAGCCCGCTGACGCCACCCCGTCCTGATACCGATGACGACGCGCGCGGGCCGCCCGCCTGGTTCGTGAGTCTGGTTCATCCCGAGCAGACCGCGGTCAGTGTGCCGGTCTCGGTCCATGGCAAGCCCGGCTCTCTCCTGATCACCTCGCATCCCGATGACGAGATCGCCGAGATCTGGGACGGCATCGTGACCCAGCTCGAGGTCGGCTCGGTGATCGCGCTCGCGCTGTTTTTCCTGATGATGACGGTGGTCGGCCGCGCGCTCACCCCGCTTCAATCCCTGTCCGACGTGATGGCCGAGCTCGAAGGCGGGCGCTACGAGGCGCGTGTCGCGCCGGGCGGCGCGCCGGAGCTGGCCGCGATCTGCACCAAGCTCAATCACCTGGCCGCAACGCTCGGCGAGGCCGTCGAGGACAAGCGGCGTCTTGCCGAGCGCGCGGTGTCGCTCCAGGACATCGAGCGCAAGGAGATCGCGCGCGAGTTGCACGACGAGTTCGGGCCCTATCTGTTCTCGCTGCGGGCGCATGCCAGTGCGCTGGCGAAGCAGGCGGACGGGCGCGACCCGAGCACGGACGCCGTGCGAAAACACGGCAGCGCGATGATGGAGCAGATCAACGCGCTCCAGCAGTTCAATCGCCGCGTGCTGGAGCGGCTTCGCCCCGTCGGCCTTGCCGAGCTCGGCCTGCGCCAGGCGCTGGAATCGCTGTCGCGGCTGTGGCGGGAGTCGCATCCCGACGTCGCGATCGAGACCTCGATCTCGCCCGCGCTGGGTCCGACGACGGGCGAGACGGCCGATCTCACCATCTACCGGATCGTGCAGGAGGCGCTCACCAACGTGTTCCGCCACGCCGGCGCGACTTCGGTCAATGTCGTGATCGAGCCTGTCGAGCAGGCCGGCGGCCGCTCCTGTGCGCGGGTGCGGATCAGCGACAATGGCCGCGGCATGGAGCCGGGCCAGAAGCTCGGCTTCGGCCTCGTCGGCATGCGCGAGCGGATCCTGGCGCTGGGCGGCACGCTTAACGTCGTCTCTGGCGACGGCGGACTGACCTTGGAGGCGCTGGTTCCCACAGTGGTGTCCTGATTACATCGGGAAAAATTCCCGATTTGGTCGGGAAGGCGGGTTCGGATATTGCCCGACCTTTTGTGGCTGGTGCATGGGCTCTCGCCGATTACACTCGTCTCGACCAAACGGCGACATCAAAACAGCCGGGGGGTGGGGATGGGAAGGCTGGGATGGGCAAGCGTCTTTGGTTCAAGCGTCTTTGGTTCAAGCATCTTTGGTTCAAGCGTCGTTGGTTGATGGCCTCGGTTTCGACCGGGCTGGGGCTGGTCTGCGCGAGCCAGGCCGGCGCCGCGCAGGACGAGGAGACCAACGTCCAGAACCTGCCGGCGGTCGAGGTGACGGCGCCGCCGTCGACACCGAGGCGCACCGCGCCTTCGCGCCCGGTCGCGCGCGTGGCGGGAGCATCGTCGTCCGCACGCCCGAAGACGCGCATCTACGTCTACCCGACGGCCCCCGGAGCCGGCAGCGCCATCGAGGTCGACAAGATTCCAGCCAGCATCAACGCGGTTGATGCCAACCAGATCAGGCGCACCCGCTCGCCAAATATCGCCGATGCCCTGCAGCAGTACGTGCCCGGTGTCAGTATCAACGAAGTGACCGGCAATCCATTCCAGCCCGATGTGCAGTTTCGCGGTTACGTCGCTTCACCTCTGGCCGGCACGCCGCAGGGCCTTGCCGTCTACCAGAACGGCGTGCGCATCAACGAGGCGTTTTCCGACATCGTCAATTGGGATTTGATCCCGACGGCAGCGATCCGATCGGCAGTGGTCGTGACCAATAACCCCGCGTTCGGCCTCAACGCGCTCGGCGGCGCCATCGACCTGCAGATGAAGGACGGCTTCAACTATCAAGGGGCCGAAATCGACGTCATGGGCGGCTCATTCGGCCGCATCCAGGGCTCTGCACAATGGGGCAAGCAGGTCGACAACAACTGGGCGGTCTACGGAGCGCTCGAAGGCATTCACGACAATGGCTTCCGCAACTTCTCGGCATCGGACGTCCGGCGCTTCTATGGCGATGTCGGGTACCGCTTTGAAGGCAACGAGTTTCACATCAACGGCGGCATCGCCAACAATTCCTTGGCTGGACCCAGCACTGTTCCGGCCGAATTGCTCCAGCAATATTGGGGGGCGACCTATACAACGCCACAAACCATTTCCAACAAGGTCGGCTATCTCAACCTGACCGGCAAGGTGGAGGCGACGCCGACCTGGACCATTGAGGGCACGGCGCATGTGCGGGCCTTCAAACAGAATACCGTGGACGGAAATCCGACCGATACGGTGCCCTGCGACGCCGATGCGACACTGCTTTGCTTTGGCGATGTCGACCCTTTGACTGGCCTCCAACCGTCGGCCAATGGCCTCAATGGCGTTCAGCTCGCCAATACCTTTGCGCCAGGTGCCATCCTCAGCGAGATCGATCGCACCAGCACGAAATCGACCACGTTTGGCGTGTCCGGGCAGGCGACTAACAGCGATCAGTTGTTCGGTCATGAGAACCGCTTCGTGGTCGGCGCAAGCTATGATGTCAGCAGCACGCGGTTCACCGGTAGCGCCGAATTGGGAACGATAGGCACGAACTATGTCATCACGGGCAGCGGCATATTCCTGGGCCCGTCCGGCGACCCGACATCGATTGGCCCTGTGTCGCTTCGCACCGTCAACCAATATCAGGGGCTCTATGCGCTCGACACGTTCAACGTGGATGAGCGCTTCGCGATCACGGGAGGTGGGCGGTTCAATGCGGCCCATATCTCCCTGATGGACCAGCTCGGCACGGCGCTCAACGGCGATCATAACTACGATCGATTCAATCCGATCATCGGCGGCACCTACAAGATCACGTCCGAAGTGACCGCCTATGCGGGTTATTCCGAAGCCAACCGTGTGCCGACGCCGCTCGAACTTGGCTGCGCCGATCCGGCGAGGCCTTGCATCATCGGGCAGTTCCTGATCGCGGACCCGCCCCTTCAGCAAGTCGTATCCAAGACCTTCGAGGCGGGCTTCCGCGGCACCAAGGAATTGAACATCGGCTCGCTCGGCTGGAAAATCGGTGCCTACCGTGCCACCAACTACGATGACATCCTCGCGACCCCAATTCCGGGCCTGACGGGCTTCGGCTTCTTCCAGAACGTCGGACGGACGCGCAGGCAGGGTATCGAAGCCGAGGTGAGCCTGAAGTCGAATGTGCTTCAGTTCCAGGCGAGCTACGCATTCCTGGATGCGCGCTTCCTCGATGCGCTGACGCTTGGCTCAGACAGCCCGTTCGCCGACGCAGGCCACATCCAGGTCTTGCCGGGCAATCACATTCCGCGCCTGCCGAGCCACCTCATCAAGGCCAGTGTCGAATATGCTGTTACCGACGTGTGGAAGGTCGGGGGCGACGCGCTCTTTGTTTCCAGCCAGTATTTCGTCGGCGACGAGTCCAACCAGTTTCCGCAGCTGCCGTCCTATACCGTGTTCAATCTCCACACCTCCTACCAAGTCACCAAGAACGTCCAGCTTTACGGTCGCGTCAACAACATCTTCGACAACCGCTACTCGACCGTCGGCACCTTCTTCGACCGCGAAGCCTTGCCCAATTTCACCAATGGCGGCGCAGAATTCACCGACCCGCGCTCGCTGAGCCCGGCAAGGCCGCGCGCGTTCTATGCGGGCATGCGGGTGACGTTCTAACCTCGTGCCGAAACAGGGCGCATAAACGCGCCCTGCATCGATCCTCGTCCAACCTGCGGTCAGTAATCCCAGAACACCGGCACCCACCGGAACGCATCGCCGTCGGCCGCGACCCGGCCTACGGACGGGAACGGCAGGTGCGTGGCCACCAGCAGCCCTCCGGTCTGAACCAGCTCCTTGAACAGCTGAACCCGGACGCGGGCCGCTTCCTCGGGATCGTGCTCGAAGCCGTTGTACCAGTCGGGGTGCTCGAACCCGACTGCGAACACGGCATCGCCCGCGAACATCAGCCGGTCGCCGCCGGACACCACGCGAACCACGCTGTGTCCGGGGGTGTGACCGCCGGTGCGACGGACGACGACGCCCGGGGCAATCTCATGCTCCTCATCGAACTGGCGCAGCTGACTGCCGTATTCCTCCACGAAACGCTTGGCGGTCGAGCGAAGCGCATCCGGGAATCCCGGCGGCATGGACACGTGGGAGAAATCGGGAGCGTTCCAGAACTTGACCTCGGCGGCCGCCACGTGGATGCGCAGGTCCTTCCGCAGCCGCTCCTTCACACCGTCAACCAGCAACCCGCCGACATGGTCCATGTGCATGTGGGTGAGCACCACGTCGGTCACGGACGAAAGATCGATGCCGGCGGCCTCCAGTCGCTTGATCAACTGCCCGGCCCGCGGCAAGTGCAAGTCCGGGTCGAATCCCAACCCGGCATCGACCAGAATGGTCTGCTTGCCGCTCCGCACCACCACGACGTTCAGCGCCCAATCGAAAGCGTCCGGCGGCAGGAACATCTCCTTCAGCCAGGCCGCCCGGGCGGAAGGATCGACATTGTGGGCCAGCATGGCGGTTGGCAGCGGCAGCACGCCGTCGCTGACCACCATCACGTCGATGTCGCCGATCTTCAGCGCATAGCGCGACGGGACCAGCTCTTCGGGCTTCGACTTCACGGCGGATGAGGTGTTGTGCATGCTCATGTTGGTCTCCTGTTTCAGGGTGAAGACTTCCGGCTGGTCATGGTTGAGCAGGCCGCGCCGCCGGGAGAGCGCGGCTGCCGTCGCGAGATGCGACTAGAGGCTGGTCACGCGTTCCGGATCGGCTGATGCTAACGCCGCGGCGCGCTCGGCGCGGGGCGGGTAGATCCAGACGGTGTTGATCTCCCGCTTGGTCTTCTTGGCGACGTCGCCGACCAGCTCGACCGCGCGCTCCCAGCCGCGCGTGAACAGCGCGCCGGCTTCGCCGAGATCGAGGCAGGTGACGTAAGCCTTCTGGTGATAGGGCCTGGTCGCAACGCCGAGCAGCTCGGCGGCGGCGTTGTTGCCGGCAAAGGCGCCCATGCGCGTCGCGTGCTGGCAGGACATCAGCGCGTAATTGCCGTCGTCATCGCATGCGGCCCGTGCGGCATCGCCGGTGGCAAAGACGCTGGGGATGGCGGGCACGCGCAGGTCGCGGTCCACCAGCAGCCGGCCGAAATTGTCGCGCTCGGCGGGAATCTGCGCCGTCAGCGGCGCGGCGCGGATGCCCGCCGCCCACACCACCGTTTCGGTTTCGATGTGCTCGCCGGTCGAGAGCGTGACGCCGGATTTGTCGAGCGAGGCAACGCCGGCGCCGAGCCGGGTCTCGACGCCGAGCTCGCGCAGCGCCTTCTCGATCACGGGGCGGGGACCTTCGCCCATGTCGGGGGCAACCGCGCTGTTGCGCTCGACGATGATCACCCGCGCCTCGGAATCCTTGCCGAGGATCTGGCGCAGACGCGCGGGCAGTTCGGTGGCCGCCTCGATGCCGGTGAAGCCGCCGCCGGCGACGACGACGGTGTCGCGTCCGTTGACGGCCGGCCGGCCGGCAAGGCCGTGCAGATGCTTGTCGAGTGCGATCGCGTCATCGAGTGAATCCACGCTGAAGCCATGCTCGGCGAGGCCTGGAATGTTGGGACGGAACAGGCGGCTGCCGGTGGCGACCACCAGCCGGTCGTAGGACAGCATCTTCCTGCCCCTGGCCGTGGCGATCTGCACCGTCTGCGCCTTGGCGTCGATCGTCTCGGCGCTGCCCTGGATGTAATCAACGTCGATCGCCTCGAGGACATCGAGCAGCGGCGCCGTCAAGGTTTCCGGCTTCGGCTCGTAAAGCCGCGGGCGGATCACCAGCGTCGGCTGCGGTGCGATCAGCGCGATCTGGAGATCGTCGGGCGAAACACCCTGAATGTCGCGCAGGCGGGCGGCGGAGAGGGCGGCGTACATGCCGGCGAAGCCGGCACCGATGATGAGTAGTCGCATGTGATTGTCTCCCATGTTTGGTTGGTTCGAAACGCGCGCGGCATCGCCGCCGCTCGATGCGAGCGGAGCCTGTTACGACCAGTGATGACGCAAAGAGGTGAGACGGAGGGCGCCGGGCCGTTACGGCGCGGTGCAGTTCGGTAGCGAGGACAGCAGGGCGGGGCCCTCGCAAGCCGCGCGGCAGCTGCGCGGGCCGAGCGGCCAGCCGCGCAGGGCGACCGGCATCGCGGGCTTCCCGAGCCAGCCGCGATCGAGCAGGATCGACGTCGCGGCATTGGCGCTTCGTGGGCCCTGTAACCCCGCCTCTTCGGCGATCGGCGAGGTGAAGCGCACCGTCAGCGAGAGCCCGTAGACGAGCGCCGAGGCGGCGGCCTTCCGTTTCGGTGCGATTGCAAGCTGTTTCCAGTCCATCGTTCGTCTCCGTCCGGATGATGTGACGTTGCGATCTTTAGCGAACCGGATAGTCGACTGCGCCAGAGCGATTGCCGCCCCTGTCGAGAGATTGCTGCTACCGCATGCGCCTGCGCCAATCGCTCGGCGTTTCGCCCGTCAGCTTCTTGAAGGCCGCGGCGAAGGCGGTCTGCGAGGAATAGCCGAGCGCTGCGGCGATCGAGACCACCGGCTCGTCGCTCCCGCGCAGCATGTCCATGGCCTGCTCGAGCCGGTGCTGGCGCAGCCAGGCATGCGGCGAGAGCCCGGTGCTCTCCTTGAAGGACCGGCAGAAATGGAAACGCGACAGTCCGGCGTCGGACGCGAGCGCCGAGAGCGAGACATCTGCATCGCTGTCCGAGCGCAGGCGTTCGATCGACCGGCGCAGGACCGAAGGCGAAAGACCGCCGATGATCGGCTGCGGCGTAGCCGCAACGCCCGCATGGGCGGCCAAGAGCCGCGTGGCGAGCAGATCCGTCAATTGTTGCCTGAACAGCGCGTCCAGCGCGGCGCTGCCTTCGAGCGAGTCGGCGGCGCTCAGCAGCAGCCGCGACGTGATGGCGTCGGGATGCCCGGTTCGCTCCAGCAGATCGCCGGGGTTCGTCGTGTTGGCCTCGTCGGCGATCCGCAGCAGCGTCCGCTGCGGAAGATAGAGCTGAACGACATGCATCGGGCGGTGGATGTCCCATCGCGATGTCGAGCCGGCCGGAATGATCGTCACGACCCCGGGACGCGCCGTCGAAATCGCGGCCGTCCTTCCCGTGCGACGCTCCAGCGCCTGCGAGCCGGCGGGATAGGCCATGACGACATGATCGGCCATGGGCTCGACGGTGTCGTGCAGCGGTTCGTGCCTCCAAAAGGCGATGGCACCGCTGTTGCAATCGGAGGCCATGCGAAGCGGCTTCGTCTTGAGCACGCGTGCCATCTCGGCATCGGCGGCGCGACGCTCGGACGTCGCGTGATCGTCCGGCCTTGCGCCAAGTATGGGTGGCAAGCCCTTGGGGGAGGGATTGCGCATGAGTGTGGTGCTCCCGGTCATTGCGTGGCTCCTCCCGATCGCTTCGAGCTCAGATCAGGTGTCCGTGTTTCTACGGGTCGAGCGCGTTCTAGGCGCTGCCCGGGCCGAGCGTCTTGCCTGAAGCGCCCATGCTTTGCCCGATCCTGCTCCGAGCCGGCGCGCGCTTTCGCAAATGCCCGATGCGCAGCGCCGCGTCGTCGCGGTGCCGGTTTCGTGAGAGAGAAATAAATTCGCTGAAAAGGCCGGGTGCCGGCGGCCGAGGCGGGGCCCTTGGCCGGCGGCGCCGTGGGCGGACGGCTTGCACAGAATATCCCGCCTCCGGCATGATAGGCTCGGAGGTTCACGTCACCGTGTCATTGAAGAATCCGGACGCAGTCGCGGCCATCGTTGCAGCGCTTCGGCACGTTTACGGTGACGAGGTCGCGCGAATGATGCTCGTTGGCGGCATGAGCCTCGCCACCCTGATCGATGCGATGTTTTCGGCGCCCTTGACGCATCGGCAGGCCGTCCGGGCGATCACCGACGGATTGGACGATTTTGTCATCTCCCCGGACCTGGGTCTGATGTGGCACCTCAAGTACATCTATGGAGATGAGCCCGGTTCGCTGGATGTCGTGGACATGGAGATCGCCACGATGAACGGCACGCTGGCGAGCAAGGACGTCTGGCTGCGTCTGTCCTCCTAGAGCAGAACTCGGCCCGGTCTTGAATTGATCTATGTCAACGCTGCCTCTCCTCCGGTGCTCACGTCATACAGGGCGGCGCATGCGGCGGCTTTCGCCGCCCGTCAGTTCGCAAGCGCCCTTGGGGAGGACCGTCATGCGTCACAGCCATCACCGTTCGATCAAGTCCGTGACCGTTGCAGGAATCGCAGCCAGCGCACTGCTGGGATTTGCGACCGTCACGCTCAGTCCGGCTCCTGCTCACGCGGTGGTCTATTGCCAGTACATCGACTATCCCCCGAGCTGCGTCGCCAGGGCCGGCGTCGTGCTCCGTCCGCGTCCGGTGGCACGCGCCGCGGTCCGGGCCGGCACGGCGAGCTCGACCAACTGGAACGGCGGCGTCAATCGCGTCGGCGTGCGGCGATAAATCAGCGCTGGCTTGCGGCGCAACGCCCTCAACGGGCCGGATTCACACGGGCCGCGTGATTAACGGTTTCTTAGCGCTAATCATGCGGATGATCTGCGCGGGAATACCAAGGGAGACTGCTCCCATGCTGAACGACGGTACCTACGCGGCGTGGTACAAGACGCCGCTCGAGCAGGGCACCGGCATCGTCCATGTCGCAGACGGCCAGATCTGGGGCCGCGACAGCCTGATGACGTATCATGGTTCCTGTCAGGTCGACGGCGATCACTTCACCGCGACCGTGTCGACGAAGCGTCATACCGAAGGACGTGATACGGTCTTCGGCGTCTATGATGAACTCACGCCGAACATCGTAGGGACGTGCCCGGGCAAGATCGCGACGTACACGGCGACGGCGGGACAGGCGCCGGGAGTCGTCCTTGAGGGAACGCTGATCCTGACGGAACGGCCGGTGGCGGCACCCGAACGAACGGCGCAGATCCCCGCGTTCAATCCCGACAAGCTTCCAAAATTGCCGAAGCGCTCCCGCTGATCGGCAGCGTGCGCTGATCGGCACATCGGGCGCTTCGACGCGTCGCGCCCCTGGCCGCGCAATTCTGCATCCTCAAATTTCCGCTCCGGCGCTTCTCAAATTGCCCGCCAGGCGTCATTGTGACGCGGACCAGCATCACCCTCGGAGCAGCATCACATGTCGGACAAAGTCTCACGTCGCCAGTTCGCAAAACTGGCGGGATTGTCCGCAGCCGGAATCGCGGGTCCCGTCGAGGTCGCCGAGGCCAAGCCGGAGCCGGCGCCGCGGGGCATGGATGGCTTTCCGCCAGGCTTTCTCTGGGGCACGGCGACTTCGTCCTATCAGGTCGAGGGCGCGGTCAATGAGGATGGGCGAGGGGCCTCGATCTGGGACAAGTTTGTCCGCATCCCCGGCAAGATCGAGGACGGCACCACCGGCGACCGCGCCAATGAGCATTATCACCGCTACAAGGAAGACATCGCGCTGATCAAGGATCTCGGCTGCAAGGCCTATCGCTTTTCGATCGCCTGGCCGCGGATGTTTCCGGACGGTGACGGCAAGCCGAACCCGAAAGGGTTCGACTTCTACAATCGCCTCGTCGACGAGCTATTGAAGAACGGCATCGAGCCGTGGGCGACGCTCTATCACTGGGACCTGCCGCAATCGCTGCAGGACCGTTTTGGCGGCTGGCGCTCGACCGAGACCTGCAAGATCTTCGGCGATTATGCGGGCTATGTCGCCGAACGCTTGACTGACCGCGTCAAGAACGTGTTCACGTTGAACGAGAGCGGCCGTTTCGTGCAGTTCGGTTACGGCCTCGGCATCGATGCGCCCGGCATGACGCTGCCGCAGGCCGAGGTCAACCAGATCAGGCACAACAGCGCGCTCGCGCACGGGCTCGCGGTGCAGGCGGTGCGTGCGCGCGGGCGCCGCGGCACCAGGGTGGGGCCGGCCGAGAACATCGACGTCTGCGTTCCCGCGATCGACACGCCCGAGCATGTCCGCGCCGCCGAGATCGCGCTGCGCGAGATGAATGCCGGCTATCTCAACGTCATCATGACCGGGCAGTATACCGACGCCTTCCTGAAATATGCCGGCGCCAACGCGCCGAAATACACCGACGCCGAGCTGAAGATCATCTCCTCGCCGGTCGACTTCCTCGGCCTCAACATCTATGCGCCGCAGAACTACGTGGTGCCGTCCGACCAGGGTGCCGGCTTCATGCCGCTGCCGATCCCGAAGTCCTTTCCACACATGAATTCGAACTGGCTCCGCGTCGCGCCGGAGACGATCTACTGGGTGCCGAGGCTCGCGGCAAAGATCTGGAAGACGGATGCGATCTACATCACCGAGAACGGCACCTCCAGCGAGGACGAGATCTCGCCCGACGGCAAGATCTACGACACC
The DNA here is from genome assembly GCF_029714425.1 of Bradyrhizobium sp. CB2312. Classification (NCBI taxonomy): domain Bacteria; kingdom Pseudomonadati; phylum Pseudomonadota; class Alphaproteobacteria; order Hyphomicrobiales; family Nitrobacteraceae; genus Bradyrhizobium; species Bradyrhizobium sp. CB2312. The sequence continues at coordinate 3,186,058 of NZ_CP121668.1, forward strand.
GACCGCATCATGTATCTGCGCAACTATCTCGCCCAGCTCCAGCGGGCGACGGCGGAGGGCGTGCCGGTGCGCGGCTATTTCCTCTGGAGCCTGATGGACAATTTCGAATGGGTGTTCGGGCTGAACAAGCGGTTCGGTCTCTACCACGTCAATTTCGACACCCAGGTGCGCACGCCGAAGCTCAGCGCAAGCTTCTACCGCAACGTCATCGCGAAGAACGCGGCGGGGGTGTGATCTTTTCCATCGCATAGCGTCGTCATGGCCGGGACAAGCCTGGCCACGACGTCCCTGAAGCTTTCGCGCCCGATTTTACGCGCAGCGGAAAATCCGGGTGGGACGCGCGCCCGTCTGCCGCGTTTGAGTCGCCCTGACGCAAGATTGCGCGACAATTGCCGTTTAGCCTGACGGACCAATCGCTTCACAGGCATCACCGCGTCTCACGCGGAACCGGTGCTTCTACTGTGCATGGGGTTGTTTTTCACTTTTTGCAGAGAGGCCGTCCGGCGCCGCAGATTGACTCAACTCGCCCCCTGATTCACAACGCCCCTCAACACGCAAAACAAGAGGACAACGCCCATGACCGACGCACTGATCATCGATGCCTGCCGCACCCCGCGCGGCGTCGGCAAGGCCGGCAAGGGAGCGCTCTCCGGCATTCATCCGCAGCAGCTGGGTGCAACCGTGCTGCGCGCGCTCGCCGACCGCACCGGCATCAACACCGCCGACGTCGACGACATCGTCTGGGGCTGCAGCGCGCAGGTCGCGACGCAAAGCGGCGATCTCGGCCGCATGTCGGCGCTCGATGCCGGCTATGACGTGCGCGCCAGCGCCGTGACGTTGGATCGCTTCTGCGGAAGCGGCATCACCAGCGTCAACATGGCGGCATCCTCGATCATGGCGGGCGCCGAAGACCTCGTCATCGCCGGCGGCTGCGAGATGATGTCGATGGAGGGACGCCGCGGCGGCGGTCCGATGATGATGGACAGCGGCAATCTGCGCCTGCGGGCGAAGCATCCGCAGTCGCACCAGGGCGTCTGCGCCGACGCGATCGCGACGCTGGAAGGCATCACCCGGCAAGACGTCGACGCGCTCGGGCTCGAAAGCCAGAAGCGCGCCGCGCATGCGATCGCGAACGGCCACTTCAAGAAGAGCCTCGTGCCCGTCCATCGCGAGGACGGCAGCCTCGCGCTCGACCACGAAGAATATCCGCGGCCGCAGACCACGATGGAGGGTCTCAGCAGCCTGAAGCCGGCATTTCCTGCCGTCGCCGACTATGCGCTCGACGACAAGGGCACGACCTATCGCGGCCTGATCCTCCAAAAATATCCTGACCTCGACGTCGACTTCGTGCATCACGCCGGCAACTCATCCGGCGTGGTCGACGGCGCCGCCGCGATCCTCCTGGCCTCGCCGTCTTACGCCAAGGCGCATGGCCTTAAAGCCCGCGCCCGCGTGGTGGCGATGGCCAACATGGGGGACTCGCCGACGTTGATGCTGAACGCGCCAGTGCCGGCGACGCGCAAGGTGCTGGCGAAGGCCGGGCTCACCATCGACGACATCGACCTGTTCGAGATCAACGAGGCGTTCGCGGTGGTTGCGGAAAAATACATCCGCGATCTCAAGCTCGACCGCGCCAAGGTCAACGTCAATGGCGGCTCAATCGCGCTCGGCCATCCCATCGGCGCGACCGGCTCGATCCTGATCGGCACCGTGCTCGACGAACTCGAACGGCGCGACCTCAGGCGCGGTCTCGTGACCATGTGCGCCGCCGGCGGCATGGCGCCGGCCATCATCATCGAGCGCCTCTAACCAGCCTCCGCTTCACCTCTCCCCTTAAAAACCGGGAGAAGAAGCGGCTGCAGTGCGATCCAACCCTTATTTTTCAGGGTGAATCGCACGCGGTCGTTCGGTCGTCGCTTGTCGAAAGCCGCGAATCAGCTTTAGCAAGGTTGCGTGCGGGCCTTTGAAACAAGGTAAAATCCGCTGCCAGAGGCTTCCTCCGCTCCGGAAGTAGCTAAAAAGCAGGGTTTTTTGCCACAGGGGGCCAAAAAAGCCCGTAAAATCGCGACAAAACTGTGCAGAAGGCTATAGGCCTTCGCCGGTTGGTCTAATATGCAACCGGCAACGAATCAGAGGAGACACGATGCCGACCCAACTTTCCAAATCGCAGTTGATCGAAAAGATTGCGACCGCCACCGAGCTTTCCAAGCGCGACGTCAAGAACGTCATGGAGACGCTGACCGACGTCGGCCACAAGGAGCTCAAGAAGAACGGCCTGTTCCTGGTGCCGGGCTTCGCCAAGTTCGTGGTCATCAAGAAGCCCGCGACCAAGGCGCGCAAGGGCACCAACCCGTTCACGGGTGAAGAGATGATGTTCAAGGCCAAGCCGGCCCGGAAGATCGTCCGCGCCCGCCCGGTCAAGGCTGCCAAGGACGCCGTGGCCTGATAACGCAAAGGCCCCCTCGATGAGAGGGGGCCTTTTGGGGCAGTCGCAAGGGCCTGAGACGGAGGGCTCAACCCTTGCGGCGCTTCACCCGGACCGGGACCGGCGCAAACCGCGGCTCGGGTCCCGCGACCGCATCGCGCACCCGGTCGATGGCGCGATCGAGCAGCTGGCGCAGCCGCTGCGTCTTGCGCGATCTCCTTGCTTTCTCCAGCAGCTTCTTCATCGCATTACTCCGCCGCTTCGATCTTCGGATCGACCTTGGCTTCCGCCGGCTCGAGCGCTGCGGCGATGGCCTCGTCGACGCGCTCCAGCCAGATGAATTCGAGGTTGTCCCGCGCGCTCTTCGGGATGTCGTCATAGTCCCGCTTGTTGCGCGCCGGCAGCATCACCCGCTTCAGGCCGGCGGCGGCCGCGGCCACCACCTTCTCTTTGATGCCGCCGACGGGCAATACCAGACCGCGCAGCGAGATCTCGCCGGTCATCGCCGTGTCGCTGCGCACCGTACGGTTGGTAAGCAGCGACGTCAGCGCCGTGAACATCGCAACGCCCGCGCTCGGTCCGTCCTTCGGGGTGGCGCCCGCGGGGACGTGAACGTGGATGTCGCTCTTCTCGAACAGCTGGGGATCGATGCCGAGCTGGCTGGCTCTGCTCTTCACCAGCGTCAGTGCCGCCTGCACGCTCTCGCGCATGACTTCGCCGAGCTGGCCGGTCAGGATCATGCCGCCGCGGCCGGGCACGCGCGAAGCCTCGATGAACAGGATGTCGCCGCCAACAGGCGTCCAGGCAAGGCCGGTGGCCACGCCCGGAATGCTGGTGCGCTGCGCGATCTCGCCTTCGAAGCGCGGCTGGCCAAGCACGGTGGCGATGTCCTTTGTCGTCACCATCACCTTGGCGGCCGTGCCTTCGGCGATTTGCACCGCGGCGTGGCGGAACACCTTGCCGATCTCGCGCTCGAGGTTACGCACGCCGGCCTCGCGGGTGTAGCCCTTGACCACCAGCTTCAGCGCCTCCGGCTCGATTTCGGCCTGCTCGGCCGAAAGGCCATTGGCCTCCAGCTGCCGCCGCACCAGATACCGCCGCGCGATCTCCAGCTTCTCGTCCTCGGTGTAGCCGGCGAGGCTGATCAGCTCCATGCGGTCCAAGAGCGGACCCGGAATCTGGTCCAGCATGTTGGCGGTCGCGATGAAGACCACGCGCGACAAGTCGAATGGCACGCCCAGGTAGTTGTCCCGGAACGTCCCGTTCTGCTCGGGGTCGAGCACTTCCAGCATGGCGGCGGAAGGGTCGCCCTGCACGCCGCGGCCCATCTTGTCGATCTCGTCCAGCATCATGACGCAGTTGCGAGCGCCCGCCTTCTTGATGCCCTGGATGATGTTGCCGGGCAGCGCGCCGATATAGGTGCGCCGGTGACCGCGGATCTCGGCCTCGTCATGCACGCCGCCGAGGCTGACGCGCACGAAGGGGCGATCCATCGCGCGGGCGATGGACTGGCCGAGCGAGGTCTTGCCGACGCCGGGCGGGCCGACGAAGCACAGGATCGGGGCCTTGCCCTGCGGCGCCAGCTTGCGCACCGCCAGATATTCGATGATCCGGCTCTTGATCTTCTCCAGGCCGAAGTGATCGGCATCCAGGATGCGCCGCGCCTCCTTGATGTCGATCGGCTTCTCCTCGGGCAAGGCCCAGGGCAGCTCGATCAGCCAATCGAGGTAAGTGCGGACCATGCCGGCTTCGCCGGCAGCCTCAGGCATGCGCTCGTAACGGCGCAGCTCCTTCTTGGCATGCGCTTCGGCTTCCGGCGGCATGTTGGCCTTGGCGATCGCAGCCGTCAGCTCGGTGACCTCGGCGGCCTTGCCGTCGCCTTCGCCCAGCTGGCGCTGGATGGTTGCCATCTGCTCGCGCAGGATCGCCTCGCGCTGCCGCTCGTCGAAGCTGGCGCGCGTCTTCTGGCCGATCTCGTTGGAGATGCGCAGCACCTCCAGCCGCTCGGCCAGGTGCCTCGACACCTTCTCGACGCGCAAGGCGAGGTCGATGGTCTCGAGCACCTCCTGCTTGTCCTGCGGCTTGATGTCCATGAACGAGGTTGCCAGATCCGCCAGCGCGCCGGGCGCGGTGGTGCTCTGGAACATCGCGACCAGCTCGGGCGGCGCCTGCGGCAGCAGCTCGACAGCCTCGATCGCCTGGCGCTGCAGGTTCAGCGCCCGTGCTTCGATCTCGGGCGAGCTCGTGGTCGGCTCGGGGATCTGCTGGATGCGCGCGGCCGGGAACGGCGTCCCCGGCAGGAAGTCGAGGATGCGCGCGCGCTGCACGCCCTGGCAGACGATGTGATGCGTGCCGTCGGGCGCGGTGATGTAGCGCACGATGTTGGCGATGGTCGCGACCCGGTAGAGGTCGTCCGGCCCGGGCTCCTCGATCTCGGGGCTGCGTTGCAGGACGATGCCGACCGGCCGCTGCTCGCGCAGCGCCTGCTGCGCGGCGGCGATGGACTTCGCCCGGCCGATCGCGATAGGCGCGATGGCGCCCGGAAACAGCACCATCTCGCGCACGGGGATGATGATCAGTGCGTCTTCGGGGATCTTCACGTCGGGACCGTTTTGGGAATTCGTCTGTTCGGTATTCATCTGTTCGGTGGCCATGATCGACCTCAGGATTTGGCGAGGCGCAGTGCGACGCAGCCGTCCATCACGAAGCGGCTGATGGCGTAGCGGCCAAGGGGCAATGCAATGCGGCGCTCAAAACGCCCCTGCGGCAGCTCGAGGCGGTGGATGCGGGCGTTGCGAAGCTCCGGCGGCAGCGTGCGCTGGCCTGAGATGACAAGCGCGCCGTCATGGATCACCGTCTCGACATTGTCCGGATTGACGCCGGGGAGCGCGACCAGGATCAAAAGCTCATGCTCGGTCTCGAGCACGTCGATCGGCGGCTCCCAGCAGGCCTCCTGCCGGCCGAACTGCTGGCGCAGCCGTTCGGCGCGGGTGAGCGAGTCCAAAGCTTCGGACAGCATCCAGTCGAGGGAATTTTTGGGTTGCATGGCAAAACTCGGGGGAAGGCGCTGCGATTGGAAAACCAGCATATGGGGATGGTTCCCCGGAATTCCAGCATCGCGCGCTTGGAGCATGCCTGGCCCCTCGAAGCGAGGAGGCCCTTGCCGCCGGACGCATCGACGCCGCGGAGATGTTCCGCGGCGTCAGAGGCAATAGTTGGGCGCAGGCCGCAGATCAGGCGGCGGCGCGGTACTCTTCTTCCGCTTCGAGGTTGATCACCGAGGTGGCAAGCTCGGTCAGCGTGTGATCGGTCGCCTCTTCCTCGTCCAGCGTCTCCTGGAGCAGCCTCGCCGCGTCCGGCATGCCGAGCTCCTCGGCCCAGGTGCGCAGTGTGCCGTAACGGGAGATCTCGTAGTGCTCGACGGCCTGAGCCGCGGCGAGCAGGCCGGCGTCGAGGGCAGGGGCGTTCTTGAACTCCTTCATGATCTCGGCGCCCTCGTCGGTGATGCCGTTGATCGCCTCGCACGGCTTGCCGCGGGCGGGCTTACCCAGCATCTTGAAGACCTGGTCGAGACGTTTGACCTGACCCTGGGTCTCGCGCAGATGCTTGTTGAAGGCCGCCGCAAGGTCCTTCGAATGCGCGGCCTTGGCCATCTTCGGCAATGTCTTGATGATCTTGTTCTCGGCGAAATAGATGTCCTTCAGCGTCTCCAGGAACAGGTCGCTCAGCATCTTGGGCGCCTGACGCGGGCGGCGCGATGCGGTCTTCTGCTTGGTTGCACGTTTCTTTGCTCGTTTAGCCATAGATCCTCCTCATGAGGCGACACGGGAAGGCATGCCCTTCCTCAATCCTCACGCGATCAAGAGTCGTGATGAGCAAATGTTCCTCGCGAAGGCCTTCGCGAGCCGCTATGGCTTGCGCCTCGCCCATCCGGGACCCCTTCCATGATCGACTTCGCCCTGTCCGCCTTCGTGACGCTGTTGCTGGTGGTCGATCCCGTTGGCCTCGCGCCGGCCTTCCTGGCTGCGACAGGGGGCATGCCCGACAAGGTCAAGCGCACGGCTGCGCTGCGCGCGCCGCTGATCGCGGCCTCGATACTCGTCGTGATCGCGCTGGCCGGAAACTGGCTGCTGCGCCAGCTCGGGATCGGCATCCCCGCCTTCCAGATCGCCGGCGGACTGCTGCTGTTCGGCGTGTCCTACCAGATGATCTTCGGCGACCGGCCGCATCGCGAGGCCCGAGAGGCCGACAAGGCAACATCGGAACACGCGTCCGATGTCGCGGTGTTCCCGCTGGCCATCCCGATGATGGCCGGCCCCGGCGCGATCGCGACCACGCTGCTGCTTTCAGGCGATGCCGGCTACGGGGGCAAGCTCGCCATCATCATTACGATCGTTCTGGCGGTGTGCCTGCTCTGCATGCTGTGCTTTGTCTCGGCTCACCTGATCGCCCGCACGCTGGGGCGTATCGGAAATGCCGTGCTCTCGCGCGTGCTCGGCATGCTGCTCGCGGCCTATTCGGTGCAGTTCGTGATCAACGGCATTGCGGCCGTTAAAGTGAGCTTTTCCTGAGCCTGCGACAATCTGCTAATATGCTGATTTTACAATTGGTTTCTCGATGTAACGGTACAGCCGGCAGGACCGTGCCTAATCCGGTCCGCTTTCTCTTGCACTGCCATATTGCTTTGACGTACTTCGGGTCTAACAAGCGCCCATCGCCAAGAAATCGAGAAGAAATCGAGAAGAAACTGAGATGTCGATGACAGCGGACGAGCTCGCCAAGAGACAGGCCATCATCGACGCCTGCCGCCGCATGAATGCGCTCGGCATCAACCAGGGCACATCGGGCAATATCAGCGTCCGGCATGCGGACGGGCTCCTGGTTACGCCGACCAGCGTGCCCTATGAGGCCATGACGCCCGACCAGATCGTGTTCATGAGGATGGACGGCGCGCATGCGCCCGATCAGAAGCCATCCAGCGAGTGGCGCTTCCACCGCGACATCTTGAAGTCGCGCGAGGAGGTCAACGCCGTCGTCCACGCCCATCCGACCTATTGCACCATCCTGGCGATCATGGGCATGGCGATCCCGCCCGTGCACTACATGATTGCGGCCGCCGGCGGCGACAGCATCCGCTGCGCGCCCTATGCCACGTTCGGAACGGCGGAGCTGTCCGAACATGCGGTGCGGGCGCTCGCGGGCCGGCTCGCCTGCCTGCTCGACCATCACGGCATGATCGCGATCGGCAAGACGCTGGACAAGGCGATGTGGCTCGCCGTCGAGGTCGAGACTCTGGCGCGGCAGTATCACGGCTGTCTCCAGATCGGACAACCACCGCTGCTGTCGAGCGAGGAGATCGAGCGGGTTCGCCAGCGCATGGCCGGCTACGGCCTGTCGGAAGGGTAGGGCGGACAGACAGTGTTCGTGCGGCTCAGACATATCGTCGATCGCAAGGGGACGAACCGCACCATGGTTCGGCTCCGGGCGCTCTTGCGCAGCAACGAGTTCTACCTGATCCCGCTGGCGCTGGTGATCGGCACGCTGGCCGGCGCCATCGTGACGCTGATGGCGGAGATCGCGCAGATCGCGCATGTCGTGATCTATGGCATTCCCGTCGACGTCCGCCTGTCCGCCAATGCGCGGGTCAGTCCCTGGGCGGCGCTGCTCGCGCCGGCGCTCGGCGGATTGGCGCTCGGCATCATGGAATGGTCGCGCCGGCGCATGAAGATCTCGAACGCGGTCGACCCGATCGAAGCCAATGCCCTTCGCGGCGGCAATCTCTCGATGCGCGACAGCGTGGTGGTGTCGAGCCAGACGCTGATCTCCAACGGCTGCGGCGCCTCGGTCGGCCTCGAGGCCGGCTATACCCAGATCGGCTCGGGCATCGCCTCGCTGCTCGGCAAGTTCTTCAACCTGCGCCGCAACGATCTGCGCCTGATGGTCGGTTGCGGCGCCGCCGCGGCGATCGCAGCGGCATTCGGCGCGCCGATCACCGGCGCCTTCTACGCCTGCGAGCTGATCGTCGGCGTCTATTCGGTCGGCAGCGCCGCGCCGATCCTGGCGGCCTCGCTCGCCGGCGCGCTGACCGCGCAATGGCTCGGCGGCGCGCCGTACTCCATCGAAATCCCCAAGGTCAGCTCGGTCGGCATCGAGCAGTATCTGGCATTGATCGGGCTCGCCCTCGTCACCAGCGGCGTCGGCATCGCCGTGATGCGCTCCTCCTCGACGTTCGAGCGCCTGTTCAAATGGCTGCCGGTCTGGCTGCGCCCGGTGATCGGCGGCCTGATCGTCGGCTGCTTTGCGATCCTCACGCCGCAGGTGCTGGCGGCCGGCCACGGCGCCATGGTGCTCGATCTGTTTCACGACATGACCATCGGCCTGATCGCGCTGATCATCGGCGTGAAGGTGACGGCCTGCCTGATCTCGCTCGCGTCGGGCTTCCGCGGCGGCCTGTTCTTCGCCTCCCTGTTCGTCGGCAGCCTGATCGGAAAATTCTTCGCCGCGTTGCTGCTGCTGGTCAGTCCGAACTTCGTGATCGATCCGCTGGTCGCGATGCTGACGGGCATGGCGACGCTCGGGGTCGCCATCGTCGGCGGCCCCCTCACCATGTCGTTCCTCGTGCTCGAGATGACCCGCAATGTCGACGTCACCGCCGTGGTGTTGGCGGGCTGCATCGTCACCTCGATCTGCGTCCGCTTCATGTTTGGACATTCCTTCTCGACCTGGCGCCTGCATCTGCGCGGCGAGACCATCCGCAGTGCCAACGACGTCGGCTGGCTGCGCAACCTTACTGTAGAGCGGCTGATGCGCTCCGATGTCGGCAAGGTGCCGTCGACCACGACGATCGCAGCCGTCCGCCGCGAATTCGCGCTCGGCTCGCGGCCGGGTATCGTCATCGTCAACAATGCTGACGAATATGTCGGCCTCGTGCTGTTGCCTGACCTGTTCTCCAGCGACCTCGACACTATCGCCGACGACATCCAGGTGATCGAGCTCGCTCGCCTGATCGACATCGTGCTGATCCCGGAAATGAACGTGAAGTCGGCGATGGCGGTGTTCGACGAGGCGGAAGCCGAGATGCTGGCGGTGGTCGATTCCACCGATAGCCGTAAGGTGGTTGGTTTCCTCACCGAGACCTTCACCCGCCGCCGCTATGTCGAGGAGATCGACAAGGCTACGCGCGGCGTGCTGGGGGCGCTGTCGTAAGGGTCTGCGGCCTCTGGGTCGAGAGAGGTATTGGAGGAGGGCCATGGCACCCGCAGTCGCCTCTGAATTTCCTTGAAGACGTCTTGCTTTGGACAAACCGCGTCAGCGATGATCGGGGCAAGCAAATGCGACGGACGCCTTCGGGCGACATTGGGCTGGGAAGGGGAGCGCCAATGAACTCCGTAACGACACCGATCGAGCCGCCTTATGAGCTGTCCGCGCGCATGGACGCACAGCTCACGCATACCTTCGCGAAAATCAAGAGCGTGGATGACGAGATCGCGCGCGCCAACGAGCAGCTTGCCCGGCTGGAGCGCGATGCCGTGCGCACTCGCCCGCGGCGTGGCAGGCCAGCGCTGCGCGGCCTCGCCGGTCTCGGGCTGGCTGCAGGGATCGGCATCGCAGCCTTCGTCTCGCAATCATCCCACGGTGATACGGTCAGGCAGATGATCGCAGGTTGGGCGCCGTTGCACGCTGCGACGTCGTCGCAGTTGCAAGCAGGGCCGGTGCGCGAAGCCGAGACGAGCCCGATTGCTCAATTGGCCGAGGCATCGCCGCAACCGGCATCTGCCGCCGAAACCATACCGGAGGTCGTCGCGCCAACCGGCAGCACGCTCCCGCCGGAGTTGACCGAATTGCTGCAGAAGCTCGCGAGCGATCTCGCAAACGTGCAGCAAGGCATCGATCAGCTCAATGCGAGCCAAGCGCAACTGAAAGCAAATCAGGAGCAAATGTCGCTCGACAATCTCAAGCTTGCTGATGAGTTGAAAGCAGGCCAGGAACAAATGGCGCGGCTCGTCGCCAAGATCCCTGAAGACAGGGCATCTGAAAGCAAGGCGTCGGATAACAAGAGGCCCGAGATCGCCGGGAAAACGACCGACCGGTCGAACGCGGGGCAGAAGACGAGCGCAGCACCAGTGCCTGCGCCACGTCCGGCTGCGGCTCATACGCCCAAGCCGGCGCCGGCAACGTCGTCGCCGCATGCCGCGGTGCGACGGGCGCCCCCGGTCCAGCTGCAATCGGCGCGACAATAGTCGCGATCGATACGGGCCCGTAGTCGCGGCCACATTCACGGCAACGATCGCCCCACATCGATGGTGCCGACGCCGCCGAGAACTCCGCCGGCATCGCGCCGAGTAAGACGACGGTCATGCCGCTTTCGAATTCGCCGAGCCGCACCAGCGCGACGCGGACCACGCCGATGATCGTATGGCGCCCATCGATCCAAGGTGTCGAGTCATCATGGAAGCGGGACGGCGTGCTTCATGCGCGCCGCCCGCGTCCGGCTATCGGCCTGGTTGAGATGGCGCTGCCACGAGGCAGGCTACGATCCGGCGGACCAGTGGCAGCACCATCAGCAACGTAGGAAAGGCGACCAGCCATGATAGCGCCCAGGCGCCCGGCCAGGTCGCCAGGAACGCCGGCGTTGCGCCGAGGCTCCGCAGCGTCGAAATGACTGACACCACGGCCGTCATGAGGACGGACAGCACGAATGGCATCACGATCGGCGCATAGCGCGCCGGTAGTTTGCGAACCGCAATCATCTGATTTCTCTTGGGGAAAAAGACGCGTCAGTCACGTTGAACCCATTAAAATGGCATCGATCCCGACGGCGTCGGTTGATGCGTTGGTTCACGTAAACGCTTACGGCGACCGCAAAACGGCGCGGCTGTTCATTATCCGCTCAGGTTGAGTGGTGCAAGCTGGATCAGGTGGTTCGGTTTACAATCGGTCAAAGCGTGGCAGATTGCCGCGATCCTGAAACCATTTCAGTGGTTTGCGGGTTAGGTCACGTTTGAATTTTTTTTGGCGAGAACAGAGGACGCTCAAGATGAGCAATCGACCCGTCAGTTCCAGGTTTGGGCGCACCGCTGCGCTGGCCGCGTTCGCAAGCCTCGCCCTGGCTGTGGCTTCGGTATCGCCGTCGGTTGCGGCGTCCCCTGTCGCGGCCAAGACCTTGCGCACCACCGCCGCGGCAGGTCCGGCCTCGTCCAATGCCACCGATTTCAGTGCAGCCCGACGCCATCGTTATTATCGACGCGGGCCGAGCGCCGCAGGTCTCGCCTTCATGGGCGTGGCGGCAGGTCTGATCGGAGGCGCGATCGCCGAGAGCCGGCGCCAGGAGTACTACGACAACTATTACTATGGCCCGCGTCCTTACTACGGCGGCCCGGGCTATTATGGCGGCGGTCCTTATTACGGCCCGCGCTACTATCCCTATTAGGTGACCGGTTTCGCAAAAAGGGCCGGTGCCTTGCACCGCCCTTTTTTGTTGCTTCCGGCATCCCGGGATGCCGCGGTTGATGATGCTGTGTCGCTCGTCCGTCAAGCGGCGCAGCCAAAAATATTTAGATTTGCCGAAATTCGGATTTGTCGTATATGTTGCCCATCCCGGCTCATCCTTGAGGGGCGATCATGCGGTCGTCAGGGATGACGGATCCGGCGCCGACGATGTTCGAGCTGGCGCTCTACACTTCCGGCAAATCACCGTCCCGCTGGTGCCGACATCGCGCCGTTGGCGTAGCGCGACCAGTCGGGTTCGGTCGGCTGCGAGGGCCACATCGCCGCGTTGGAGTTACGCACCGACTGGGTGATGGGGGCGGGATGCGCCTTGCGGACGTGGTGGCGGTCACTTGCCGCTGCGGTCTGGATGGTGGCCGCGGCAATCAAGGTGGCGCCGAAAATGGCGAAAGATTTTTGCATGTCGTTTCTCCCGTGACGACGCTCCGGCAGTGGTGTCTTGTGTGTTCGTCGTCGCCGCTGACATGGCGATGCGCCTTTCCGAATATCAGCGGCGCCGCCTTCACGTTGGAGCGAGCAAATTTTTTGGTCCCGGCTAAATATTCGGCAATCGCGCCCGTGACGCGGTGGACTTGCCCGCCGCAATCCGGTTCAATGGGTCGAATTCGGTTTCCAGGCGACAACGATGTCGAGATATCTGCTGGTCCTGTTGTTGATGGCCTCGCCGGCGGCCGCGCAGGTCAAATTGACCCCGACGGCCACGGCTGCGCATCCGGACCCCTGCGCTCCGATCGGGCGCACCGCGGACCGCAAGCTGGTCTACTCCATGAAATGCGAGAACCTTCCGGCACCGCCCGCGCCACCGCCGCAGGCGGAACTGAAGGAGGCGCCGCCGCCTGTCACTGAGGCGGAGCCGGAGGCGCGGCGGAGCGGCATTTTCGGCTGGTCCTACGACCGCCGGTGACGGCGCCCGCCACTTGCGCGAAGGCCCATGGAATGCTCTTTGCTTGGAAGTTCCCGTGGGGCCATCGCCCCCGACCCAGAGAGATGAGATGAGCAAACTCGTTATCCGCGCCGGCGACTTCACCTTCGATGCCCGCTTCGAGGAGCAATTGGCGCCCAAGACCGTCGCCGCATTCCGCAAGGCGCTGCCGTTCGAAAGCCACATCATCCATGTGCGCTGGAGCGGCGAGGGCGTGTGGATGCCGCTCGGCGATCTCGATTTCGGTGTCGGCTACGAGAACCACACCAGCTATCCGGCGCCTGGCCAGATCATCCTCTATCCCGGCGGCATCAGCGAGACCGAGATCCTGCTCGCCTATGGCGGCGTGCATTTCGCCAGCAAGATGGGCCAGCTCGCCGGCAACCATTTCATCACGCTGATCTCGGGCCTCGAGAATCTCGCGACCCTCGGCAAGAGCGTGCTGTGGAAGGGCGCGCTGCCGATCCGCTTCGAGGAAGTCTGAGTGACTGACGCCCGCTACCCGCGCGATCTCCGCGGTTACGGCCGCAACCCGCCGCACCCGCAATGGCCTGGCGATGCGCGGGTCGCGGTGCAGTTCGTCGTCAATTTCGAGGAAGGCGGCGAGAACAACATTTTGCACGGCGACCGCGCATCGGAAGCGTTCCTGTCCGACGTGCTCGGCGCGCAGCCCTGGCCAGGCCAGCGCCACGCCAACATCGAATCGATGTTCGAGTACGGCTCGCGCGCCGGCTTCTGGCGGCTGTGGCGGATGTTCAATGAGCGAAAGTGGCCGACCACCGTGTTCGGCGTCGCCACCGCGCTGAAGCGCAATCCCGAGATTGTTGCGGCGATGAAGGAGTCCGGCTGGGACATCGCCAGCCACAGCCTGAAATGGATCGAGCACAAGGACATGACCGAGGCGCAGGAGCGCGCCGAGATCGCCGAGTCCATTCGCGTCCACACCGAGGCGACCGGCTCGCGGCCGCTCGGCTGGTACACCGGCCGCTCCTCGATCAACACCAACCGCCTGCTGGTGGAGGAAGGTGGCTTCCTCTATCTCTGCGACTCCTATGCGGACGACCTGCCCTACTGGGTCAAGGGCGGAGGCGGCAAGCAGCTCATCATTCCCTATACGCTAGATGCCAACGACATGCGGTTCATCAACCCGCAAGGTTTTGCCGAAGGCGAGCAATTCTTCACCTATTTGAGGGACGCTTTCGACGTACTCTACGCCGAAGGCGGGATTGCACCAAAAATGATGTCGGTGGGGCTCCACTGCCGTCTCGCCGGCCGGCCCGGCCGCGCCGCGGGGCTGATCCGCTTCCTGGATTACATCGGCAAGCATGAGCGCGTCTGGGTGCCGACCCGGCTCCAGATCGCGCAGCACTGGCACGACAAGCACGCGCATCTCGCGGCCGACGCGTTCGAGATCGGGTGAGAGGACGATGCCGCAGATCTCGCTCGCCGATCTCAATGCTGCAAGCAAAGCCGATTTCGTCGCCGCGCTCGCCAACGTCGTCGAGTATTCGCCGTGGATTGCGGAGAAGCTTGCCGAGCAGCGGCCTTTCACCGGCATCAACCAGTTGCACACGGCGCTGATGGCGGCGATCCAGAGCGCCGAGCCTGACGCGCAGCTCGCGCTGATCCGCGCGCATCCCGATCTCGCCAACAAGACCCAGCGCGCCGCGGGCCTGACGGCGGAATCGACCGACGAGCAGAACAGCGCCGGCCTCGACCGGTTGTCGGACGCCGAATACGCGGCGTTCGAGCGCGTCAACAGCGCCTATCGCGACAAATTTGGCTTCCCCTACATCGTCTGCGTGCGCCGTCACACCAAGGATTCCGTGCTGCGCGATTTCGAGACGCGGCTGCTCAATATCGCCAAGACCGAGACGCGGCGTGCAATCGAGGAGATCGGCCGTATCTCGGCGCTGCGGCTCGATCAGCTCGTCGCTGCCGACGACAAGCTGAAGGTGCACGGCCGGCTCTCGACCCATGTGCTGGACAACCACGCCGGCAAGCCCGCGCCTGGAATTCCGGTCGAACTGGTCGAGCTAGCGAACCTCGGTGAGAGCCGCGTGATCGCGCGCACCGTAACCAATGCAGACGGCCGCACGGACCAGCCGCTGATCGGCGGCCGGCCGCTGCCGATCGGCCGCTACGAGCTCCGGTTCAGCGTCGCCAAATATTACGCCGCGCGTAACGTGCCGCTCACCGATCCGCCGTTCATCGACGAGATCCCGCTGCGCTTTGCGATCAGCGAGCCGGAAGGCTACTACCACGTGCCGTTGCTGGTCACGCCGTGGAGCTACTCGACCTATCGCGGCAGTTAGACATGCTGAGCGGATGAGGCGACCGTCGCGGCATCGGCCTCCGCCTGAGCGCCGCCGCTCAGGCCGTTGAGGAAGGCATTGAGCAGAACCGAAACGACGGCGCAGAGCAGGATGCCGGACTCCAGCAGCGGCTGGAGATCGTGCGGCAGATTCCGGAAGAAGCCGGGGGCGACGAGCGGGATCATGCCGAAGCCGATCGAGATTGCGACGATGAAGAGATTGTAGCGGTTGGTGCGGAAGTCGACCGAGGTGAGGATGCGCGCACCCGTCGCCGCCACCATGCCGAACATCACGAGTCCCGCGCCGCCGAGCACCACCAGCGGCACGGCCTCGACCAGTGTGGCGAGCTTCGGCAGCAGCCCGAGCACGAGCATGATGCAGCCGCCCGTGATCGTCACCCAGCGCGAGCGCACGCCGGTGACCGAGACCAGGCCGACATTCTGCGAGAACGAAGTGTAGGGAAAGGTGTTGAAGATGCCGCCGAGCAGCGTACCGACGCCGTCAGCGCGCAAACCACGACTGAGGGACTCGCGATCGATCGTTTTGCCGGTGATGTCGCCGAGCGCGAGGAACATGCCGAGTGACTCGATCATCACCACGATCATGACGACGCACATGGTGACGACAGGCACCAGATGGAATTGCGGCATGCCGAAGCGAAAGGGGATCACCATCGCGCCCCAGGATGCGGCGGCGACCTTGTCGAAATGCATCACGCCCAAAATGCTCGCGAGCACGGCACCGGCGATGATGCCGAGCAGCACCGAGACGTTGGCGAGGAAGCCGGAGCCCCATTTGATCAGGGCGAGGATGAAGAGCAGCACGAACAGCGAGATGCCGAGGCCCTGCAGTTGCCCATAGGCCGGATTGGGAAAGCTGCCGGCGACGCCGTCGACCACCCTGGTCAGCGTCGGCAGGCCGCCGCCGGCCCAGTTGATGCCGACCCGCATCAGGGAGATGCCGATGATGAGAATGATGGTGCCGGTGACGACGGGCGGAAACAGCGGCAGCAGCCGGCTGACGAACGGGGCGACGGTGATGCCGAACAGGCCGGCCGCGATGACGGAGCCATAGATGCCGAGCAGGCCGATATCGGGCGCCGCCGCCATCGACAGCATGGGCCCGACGGAAGCGAAGGTCACGCCCATCATCACGGGCAGGCGAATGCCGACGCCGGGGAAGCCGAGGCATTGCACCAGCGTCGCGAGCCCGCAGGCGAACAGATCGGCGCTGATGAGGAAGGCCACGTCCTCCGGCGGCAGCTTCAGCGCGCGTCCGATGATCAAGGGCACCGCGACCGCGCCGGCATACATCACCAGCACATGCTGGAGCCCGAGTGCGAGGAGACGAGAGACCGGCAGAACCTCGTCGACGGGATGCCGTTCGCTGGTCATGCATCATTCCCCTGAAATATGCCTATCCAAACTTCTCGAGCAGCGCCGGAAACAGCCGGTCCGGCTTGAACGGCGGCGCGGTGAAGCGGATGCCGGTGGCATCGGCGATGGCGTTGCCGAGCGCGGCCGCGACGGGATTATAGGGACTCTCGCTCATCGACTTCGCACCGAGGGGCCCGATGGTGTCGGATGTGTCGGCGAAGAAGACCTCCGTGCGCGGCACGTCGGCAAAGGACGGCAGGTGATAGTCGCGGAATTTCGGGTTGGTGACGCGCCCCTCGGCGTCGATCACCATCTCCTCGTAGAGCGCGGCGCCAAGCGCCTGCGCCACGCCGCCTTCGACCTGACCGCGGCACTGCATGGGATTGGCGACGACGCCCGCGTCCGCAGCCTGCACGCTGCGCAGAATCCTGAGCTCGCCAGTGCCCTTGTTCACGGCGACGCGAAAGCCCTGCACGTTGAAGCCGACCGAGCGCGGCGTGCCGCCGGAATTGCCGGTAGCGGCGAACGGCTGGCCGCGTTCGCGCGCGAGCGTCGCAAGCTCCGTGAAGGGCATGCGCCGCACGCCGCTGACGACCGCCTCGTCGTCGAGCGTGCAGCTCGCGATGTCGCAGAGCCACGCGTCGGCGGCTGCGGCTTTCAGCTCTGTCGCAAGCTGCGAGGCGGCGGCGTGCGTGGCCTTGCCCGCGACGAAGGTGCCGGCACTGCCATAGGCGCCGGTGTCGTGGCCGCCATGGGCGGTGTCGGACTGGCGCAGGCGGATGCGGTCGACGGTGGTCGCAAGGATCGTCGCGGCGATCTGGCGGTGCACGGTGCTGGTGCCGTTGCCGAACTCGGCGGTGCCGACGGTGAGGTCGAAGCCGCCATCGTTGTTGAGCGCGATCATGGCATCGGCGATGTGGCCGGCCGGCGGGACCGTGTCGATCATGGTCAGCGCGACGCCGTCGCCGATCAGCCATTCCGGGGATAGCTCCGGCTGCGAACCATTGGGCTGCATCGCGCGCTCGACGAGGTCGATGCACTGGTCAAGCCCGTAGGAGCCATAGAGCACGTCGTGGAATTCGGACGGCGGGGGCGACAGCATGGGATCGCCCGGCTTGACGACGTTGCGCCGGCGCATGTCGTAGGAGCTTATGCCGAGCTGCCTGGCCAATTCGTCGATCGCGGCTTCGATGGCGATCTGCGTCTGCGGCAGGCCATAGCCGCGAAACGCGCCCGCCGGCACCGTGTTGGTGTAGATGGCGTAGCCGTCGACCCGCTTGTTCGGGCAATTGTAGACGGCGATCGACTCGGACAGCGAGTGGAACATCACGGGGCCGGCGTGATTGCCGTAAGCGCCGGTGTTGGAGAGCACCTCGAGCTGAAGCGCGGTCAGCCGGCCGTCGGCATCGGCGCCGGCCTTGATGTGGACCCGCATCGGGTGCCGCGTCGAGGTCGCGATGAACTGCTCCTCGCGCGTCAACTCCAGCTTCACCGGACGTCCCGTCCTGAGCGCAGCAAGCGCCAGAATGTCCTCGACGAACATCTCCTGCTTGCCGCCAAACCCGCCGCCGACGCGCTCGCAGAACACGCGGACCTTGTCCATGGGAAGCTGGAAGATGTCGGACAGCGCGCGGCGGGTCAAGAACGGCACCTGCGTCGAGGTGCGGACATTGAGCACGCCCGCGGCATCGAGCCAGGCGAGGCCGCCATGTGTCTCCAGCGCGGCATGCTGCACGCGGTGACTGTGGAAGGTGGCCTCATAGGTGGCGGCGGAGGTGGCGAGTGCTGCGGCGACGTCGCCGAATTCGCCATGCGTCTCCGCCGCAAGATTGCGCTGGGGATTGGCGATGCGGTTCGCGGTGGTGCGGTCAGGATGAAGGACGGGCGCGCCCGGCGCCATCGCCTGCTCGGGATCGATCAGCGCCGGCAGGATGTCGTAATCGACCTTGATCCGGCGGCACGCCTCCTCGGCGGCGGCCTCGCTCTCGGCCACGACCGCAGCAACCCTCTGGCCGATGAAGCGGACGACGTCATCGAGGATGCGGGTGTCCTCGGGATCCATCCAGTCCTTCTCATGCCGAGCGGTCGAGATCAGGACCGACGGCGCATCCTCGTGCGTCAGCACCGCGTGCACGCCGGTGACGCGCAGTGCCTCCGACGTGTCGATCGCGACGATCCTGGCATGCGCATGCGGCGAGCGCAGCAGCTTGATATGCAGCAGGCCCGCGATGGCAGTGTCGAACGTGTAGCACGCCTTGCCGCGCACGACGTCCGGGCCGGCGGGCGCCGGAAGGCTGCGGCCGAACGCAGCGCCGGCCTCGACGCTGTCCTCGACATTGGTCTTGCCGAGCAGCGCGTCCTCGATGGACCGATAGCCGGTGCAGCGGCAGATATTGCCCTTGAGCGCCGATCCAAGATCGGTGCGCTGCGCCTGGTTCAGCGAGGCGCAGGTCAGGATCATGCCGGCGGTGCAGAAGCCGCATTGAAAGCCCTGCGCGTCGAGGAAGGCCTGCTGCATCGGATGCGCGCCATGATCGCCGCCGAGACCTTCAATCGTGGTGACGGCACGCCCTTCGGCGCGGAACGCAGGGATCAGGCAGCTATGCACGGGCTCGCCGTCGAGCAGCACGGTGCAGGCGCCGCAATCGCCGGCATCGCAGCCCTTTTTCACGCCGAAATGCCCGAGCTCGCGCAGGAACGTCCGCAGGCACTGGCCCGCGCGCGGCTCATCCGAAAAGACCTTGCCGTTGATCTCGAAACTCATGACGGCGTTGCCCCCAAGAGTTCGGCGCGTATCTCCTCGGCAAGCCGTAGCGTCATGTGCTTGCGCCAGAGCGGCTTGCCGTGGATGTCGGTGTGGTACAAATCATCCGTGATCTGCTGGGCGATCACCTCGCGAAGCGCGCTGGCGGCCGGGGCCTTGGAGAAGGATAGCTGGATCGGTCGCACCGTCGATGCCGTGACCGTCAGCGTCAGCGTGCCGTCGGCATCGAGGCTGCCGATCAGAAGCGCCGCCGAACGGCCGACCGGCGCCAGCGATATTTGACGAAACGCGGTGCGGCGCCTCAGCGCGGCGAGCGGGATGTTGATCTGCCGTATGAGGTCACCTGGCGTCAGCCGATTACGCTGGTTGCCAAGGACAAAATCGACCACAGCGATCTTCTGCTCGCCGCCGCCGGCCTTCCAGATGGTGCAGACGCCGTCGAGCGCCGAGGTGAGCGAGATCATCGGTCCGGCCGGCAGCGACATGCAGAGATTGCCGCCGACCGTTGCCGTCTTCCAGATCTTGAACGAAGCAAGGAAGGCGCGGCAGCACTGGCCGATCAGCGGCGCCGCTAGCCAGTCCGGTGGGCAGGCGAAACCATCGAGCTGCGCCACGGTGCAGGTGGCCGCAATGGAGAGATGGCTGTCTGTGATCGTCAGCGCCGGCCATTTCAGGTCAGTGAGGTCGATCAGCCGCCGCAGGTGGATTTGCGGCTCCGAGAACAGCCAGGTGCCGCCCGCGAGCCAGGCATCGCCTGCCGTCCAGGCGGGCAACTGCGCGCGCGTTTGCGGATGGGCGACCGTCGTGATGGTATTCAAATCCATGGCTGTGCCAGCGCTTTCGCCCGATGAATCGTGGGATGAGTCTTGCAAGACCGGAGCCAAGTCGCAACAAACAAGTCGCGGCAGAACGGCGTTTGGGCACTTGGCCGCATTGGGTGCCCGTCGCGCGAATGTGAGGAGAGGTGAGATCATGAGCGACGCAAAGCCGATCTGGGTCAGGGATCCCCTCGCTATCCTCGCCGACGGCGCCGAGCGCGGGATCGTGGTGAGGGATGGCCGGATCGTCGAGCTCGTCCCCACCGGCGGCGCGCCGGCGACGGCCGACGTCGTGGTGTTCGAGGCGGGCGAGCATGTCGTGCTGCCGGGGTTGATCAACACGCATCATCATTTCTATCAGACGCTGACGCGGGCGCTGCCGGCGGCGATGGACCGAGAGCTGTTTCCCTGGCTCAAGGCGCTCTATCCGGTGTGGGCGAAGCTCACGCCGGAGCGGCTCGAGCTCGGCGTCACCGTGGCGATGTCCGAATTGCTGCTGTCCGGCTGCACCACGACGACAGATCATCACTATGTGTTTCCGGCCGGCCTGGAAGACGCCGTCGATATTGAAGTCGGCGTCGCGACGCGGCTCGGGATGCGCGTGTTGCTGACGCGCGGCTCGATGAACCTGTCGCAGCGCGACGGCGGCCTGCCGCCTGATAGCGTCGTGCAGGACGAGGATACGATCCTGGCCGACAGCGCCCGCGTGGTCGCAAAACATCATCAGCGCGGCGCGGATGCGATGGTGCAGATTGCGCTGGCGCCATGTTCGCCGTTCTCGGTGACGACGTCGCTGATGCGCGCGACCGCCGATCTCGCGGACAAGCTCGACGTGCGCTTGCACACCCACCTCGCCGAGACCGAGGACGAGAACAAGTTCTGCCAGCAGATGTATGGCTGCCGTCCGCTCGACTACCTCGAGCAATGCGGCTGGCTCAATGCGCGCACATGGCTCGCCCATGGTATCTTTTTCAATGACGCGGAGATGAAGCGGCTCGGCAAGGCCAGGACGACCATCAGTCACTGCGCGTGCAGCAACCAGATTCTGGCCTCCGGCTGCTGTCCCGTGTGCGACATGGAGGAAGCCGGTGTCCAGATCGGACTCGGTGTCGACGGTTCGGCCTCGAACGACGGATCGAATCTGATGCAGGAGGTGCGCGCGGCGTTCCTGCTGCAACGCGCCCGCTATGGCGTGAGCAAGGTCAGCCACAAGGATGCGCTGCGCTGGGCCACAAGGGGCTCGGCGGCCTGCGTCGGCCGGCCGGAACTCGGAGAGATCGCTGTCGGCAAGGCCGCGGATCTGGCGCTGTTCAAGCTCGACGAATTACGCTTCTCGGGCCACGGCGATCCCTTGGCCGCGCTGGTGCTGTGCGGAGCGCATCGCGCCGACCGGGTCATGGTGGCGGGACAATGGGCGGTGGTCGACGGGGCGATCCCGGGCCTTGATGTCGCCGATCTCATCCGCCGCCACAGTTCGGCGGCGCGGGCCATGCAGGCGGGATGATCGAGGCAGAATAGATGGAGGGGGCGACCACAAGTGCCGGGTGCTTCTGGCCACCCCCTCCGAACCTCCTCCGGGAGGAGCAGGTGATTTAGTCAATGCAAGAAGCGTGCTACTTGCCCGGCAGCTTGTCGTCGATGCCCTTCACGTAGAAATTCATGCCGAGGATCTGGCCGTCGTCGAGGTGATCGCCGCCTTTGCACTCGATCGGCTTGCCGTCCTGCCCAACGACCGGGCACTTGAACGGGTGCAGCTTGCCCGCGGTGATCGCGGTCTGGGCATCCTCGGCCATTTTCTTCACGTCGTCAGGCATGTTGGTGTAAGGCGCCATCGCGAACATGTGGCTGTCGAGGCCGCCCCAGCTGTCCTCGGACTTCCAGGTTCCGGCGAGCTCGGCCTTGACACGCTCGATGTAGTAGGGGCCCCAGGTATCCAGGATCGAGGTCAGCTGGGTCTTGGGACCGAACTTGATCATCTCGGAATCCTGCCCGAAGGCGAGCTTGCCGCGTTCGCTGGCAATCTGCATCGCCGCTGGCGAATCCGTGTGCTGCATGATCACGTCGGCGCCCTGATCGATCAGCGCCTTGGCGGCATCGGCCTCCTTGCCCGGATCGAACCAGGTGTTGGCCCAGATGACCTTGACCTTGATGTTCGGGTTGATGGTCTGCGCCGCCAGGATCGTCGCATTGATGCCGGAGACGACCTCCGGAATCGGGAACGAGCCGATATAGCCGAGCACGTCCGACTTCGACATCTTGGCCGCGATCAGGCCCTGGATGTAGCGGCCCTGATACCATTTGGCCGAGTAGGTCGACATGTTCGGGTTGCGCTTGTAGCCGGTGGCGTGCTCGAAATGCACGTTCGGATATTTCTTGGCGACCTTCAGCGTCGGGTCCATGTAGCCGAACGACGTCGTGAAGATCAGCTTGTTGCCGGCGCGGACGAGCTGCTCGATGGCGCGCTCGGCGTCGGGGCCTTCGGGCACGTTCTCCAGATAGGTGGTCTCGATCTTGTCGCCGAGCTCCTTCACCAGCGCCTGGCGTGCCAGCTCGTGCTGGTAGGTCCAGCCTAAGTCACCGATCGGACCCAGATAGATGAAGCCGACTTTCAGCTTGTCGGCGGCGGAGGCCGCGCTGACGCTTCCGGCAAGCAACAGTCCGGCAGCCAGCGCAAGAAGTGATTTCCTCATCATCGATCTCCAAACATCAGGGGAAAGCCACGATCCGCAAGGTGCGCGCCCCATCGCGCACCTCGCGGAAAAAACATCAGCGGTCAGGCACGAACACTGTGCCGAGGGCGGCCGGCGCGGTCGAGCCGCCGGTGCGCGCGCGGGACAACAGAACCAGGACGATGACGGTTGCAAGGTATGGCAGCGCCGACATGAACTGCGAGGGAATGCCGACGCCCCAGCCCTGCGCATGCAGTTGCAGGATCGTCACCGCGCCGAACAGATAAGCGCCGATGACGAGCCGGCCGGGCCGCCAGGACGAGAACACGACCAGCGCCAGCGCGATCCAGCCGCGGCCCGCGGTCATGCCGGGAATGAAGAACGGCGTGTAGGCGAGCGGCAGATAGGCGCCGGCAAGACCTGCGCAGGCGCCGCCGAACATCACGGCGAAGGTGCGAATGCGCAGCACCGGATAGCCGAGCGCATGTGCCGAGACGTGATTGTCGCCACAGGCGCGCAGGATCAATCCCGCCCGCGTGCGATACAGGAACCACCAGACGCCGATGATGAGCGCGATGGAGAAATAGACGAAGGCGTCCTCGCCGAACAGCACGCGGCCGATGAGCGGAATGTCGCTGAGGCCGGGAAGATGCAGATGCGCGGCCGGCGTGATGCGCTCGCCGACGAAGCCGGCGCCGATCAGGCCGGAGAGTCCGATGCCGAGGATGGTCAATGCCAGTCCCGTCGCGACCTGGTTGACCGCGAGTCCGAGCGCCATCAGCGCGAAGATCAGCGACATCAGCGTGCCCGCAACGATGCCGAACAGTGCGCCGACCAGAATCGACCCGGTCAGCCAAGCGCCGGCAAAGCCGCAGGCCGCGCCGACGATCATCATGCCCTCGACGCCGAGATTGAGCACGCCGGAGCGCTCGGTCACGAGCTCGCCGGTCGCCGCGATCAGCAGCGGCGTCGATGCGGCGAGCACCGAGAGGATGATGGCTTCAACCAGCTCCACGGGCCACCTGTCGGTTCGGGAAGACCAGCTTGAAGCGGTAGAGGATGAGGGAATCGCAGGCGAGCACGTAGAACAGCAAAATGCCCTGGAAAACCTTGGTGACATCCAACGGGATCTTCATCGCGATCTGTGCCTGCTCGCCGCCGATAAAGGTCAGCGCGAGGAAAAGGCCTGCAATTAATATTCCAAGCGGGTTCAGCCGGCCGAGGAAGGCGACGATGATCGCGGTAAAGCCGTAGCCGGGCGAGATGCCGGGCTGGAGATGCCCGACGGGACCGGCGACCTCGATGATGCCGGCAAGCCCCGCCAGCGCGCCCGAGACCGCGAAGGTCAGGATGACCAGCTGGTTGGCGTTGAACCCGCCGAACCGGGCAGCGCGGGGCGCGGCACCCACGACGCGAATTTCGAAACCCTTGATGGTGCGCCCGAGCAGGATCGCGGCAGCCGCGACGACGAGCAGGGCGATGATCGAGCCGAGGTGCAGGCGGCCGCCTTCAATCAGCAGCGGAACGGTCGCGACCGGATCGAACTCGGCGGTGGTCGGGAAATTGAAGCCGTGCGGATCGCGCCAGGGGCCGCGCACGAGATAGTCGAGGAGGAGATCGGCGACATAGACCAGCATCAGGCTGGTCAGGATCTCACTGGCGCCGAACTTGACCTTGCAGATCGCCGGGATCAGCGCATAGAGCGCGCCTGCGCCGGCTGCGAGCACGAGCATGGCCGGCAATACCCAGGCTCCCGCGTCGGTGCCCTGTGTCTTCACGGCGATCCAGCTTCCGGCGACGGCACCGATCAGGAATTGACCTTCGGCGCCGATGTTCCAGGCATTGGCGAGATAGCAGAGCGACAGCCCGATTGCGATCATCACCAGCGGCGTCGCCTTCACGGCGATCTCCTGAAGCGAATAGCCGTCGGTGAGCGGAGCGATGAAATAGGCGTGCAGGGCGAGCAGCGGATTCTTGCCGAGGATCGCAAACAGGATGACCATGGTTGCGATCGTCAGCCCGATCGCGATCAACGGCGAGACCAGCGCGATCGTGTTGGACCGCTCGGAGCGCTTCTCAAGCACCAGCTGCATGCGCGGCCTCCTTCGGCTCGAGGCTGCTGCCGCCCATGAGAAGGCCGAGCTTTTCGCGGGTTGCTTCGCTGGTGGCAAGCGGCGCGGAGAGCCGGCCATGGAACATCACGGCGATGCGGTCGGCGATCTCCGCGAGCTCGTCGAGATCCTGGCTGGTCACGAGCACGGCGGCGCCTGCGGTCGCGAGATCAAGCAGCGCCTGGCGGATCACGGCGGCCGCGCCGGCGTCGACGCCCCAGGTCGGCTGGCTCACCACCAGCACCGCCGGGTTGCGCAGGATCTCGCGTCCGACGATGAACTTTTGCAGATTGCCGCCGGAGAGGCTCGCGGCCTCGGGATCGCGCTTGGCCTTGCGGACGTCAAACGTCTCCGTCGCGCGATCGACGGTGTTCAGCGTGGCCGCGGTGTCGATGAAGCCGTGATGGACCATGCCACTGGCGGCATGCCCGGTGAGCAGCGCGTTCTCCGACAGTTTCATGCGTGGCGCGGTGCCGTGGCCGAGCCGCTCCTCGGGCACGAAGGCGGCGCCGAGCTTGCGCCGCTGCGTGATCGAGAGGTGGCCGGCGGCGATGCCTTCGATCACCACCGTCCCGGGGTCCTTCGACAGGCGTTCACCGGACAGCGCGGCGAACAGCTCGTCCTGGCCGTTTCCGGCGACGCCGGCGATGCCGAGGATCTCGCCGCCCTTCAGCTCGAACGAGATGTGCTCGAGCCGCACACCGTGCGCCTCGCCTGGGGCGAGCGAGAGATCGTTGATGACGAGCCGCGGCACGGTGGTCTTCCGGCCCGCGGGCGCCTTCACCTGCTTGATCTCGCCGCCGACCATCATGCGCGCGAGCGAGGCGGCGGTCTCGAGCCTGGGATTGCAGGTCTCGACCTTCCTGCCGCCGCGCAGGATCGTGGCGGTGTCGCAGAGCCGCTTCACCTCCTCGAGCTTGTGGCTGATGTAGAGGATGGCGCGGCCTTCCGCCTTGAGCCGCTCCAGTACGATGAAGAGCTGGTCAGCCTCCTGCGGTGTCAGCACCGCGGTAGGCTCGTCCAGGATCAGGAATTGCGGGTCCTGCATCAGCGCTCGGACGATCTCGATGCGCTGGCGTTCGCCGACCGACAATTGCCAGACCTCGCGTTTGGGATCGAGCGGCAGGCCGTAGGTCTTCGACACCTCCTCCAATCGCGCCGACATGTCCTTGAAGAATTCCCTGCCGTCGAGGCCGAGCGCGACGTTCTCGGCGACCGTGAGATTGTCGAACAGCGAGAAGTGCTGGAACACCATGCCGATGCCGCGGCTGCGGGCTTCCGAAGGGCCGGACAGCACGAGTCGTTCGCCCCGCCAGCGAATCTCGCCGGCGCTGGGCTGGATCAATCCGTAGATCGCCTTGACCAGCGTCGATTTGCCGGCACCGTTCTCGCCCAGCAGGGCATGGATCTGCTTCGGCCAGATCTCGATGTCGATGGAATCGTTGGCGAGGAAATCGCCATAGCGCTTGGTGAGCCCGATCGTCTGGAGCAGAGGGGGCTCGCCGGAATGCGGGCTGGTAGGCGTCGGATCCAACATTCGCTGATGGGCTTGCATGGGATGGAGTGCCTCAATTGTGGGCTAGTTTGTGGCGCTGCGTAAGATGCGAAAAAGCGTCATCCCTTGCTCAACGCTTCGGCAGGCGGTTCGGCCTCGCGAGTCGCCAGCCTCGCCAGGCCCCATCATCTCCGATCGACCTCAAGACGGTTGACGCCCGCAGGCAGCCTGTTGCAAATTTGTGACG
Source organism: Bradyrhizobium sp. CB2312 (assembly GCF_029714425.1). Lineage (NCBI taxonomy): Bacteria > Pseudomonadati > Pseudomonadota > Alphaproteobacteria > Hyphomicrobiales > Nitrobacteraceae > Bradyrhizobium > Bradyrhizobium sp. CB2312. The sequence continues at coordinate 3,212,707 of NZ_CP121668.1, forward strand.
GTCTACGCCAAATCGGAACCCGCTGTGCAGGGGTGAGGTGAAGTTGCGCAAATTCGCGCCAGCACGCGTATGCAATTCTCGGCCGGCTCGACACCGGTCGTGCGCGATCGTATTCCAATTTTCAGAAATTCGCTAAAGCCTAACAATATCAGGCAGGAATGTGTGGCGCGGGTCGGACGTCGCGCTGCTGCCCGCAATCAGCGGCGAAGCACAACAAGCGCCAAAGCTCGTAGGAAATTGCTGTCCGCTGCCGAAACAAGCGGCATGCGCTGAAAAAAGTTGAGGCTTCTCACTCCGAAAGATCGGCGCAAGTGTCGCACCCAAGGGCGTTGATTTTTACGTGTCCAAACTTGGGGGTATTCAGGATGTCGTTTCGTTCTAGGGCAATTGCAGCAACGGCGCTGTCACTTGCTATGCTGGCCACCGGTGGCCGGGCTCTCGCGGCGGATCTGCCGGTCAAGGCGGCCAAGAAGGCGGCCGACCTGCCGTTCTTCCTGGTGATCGACGACCGAGTCACCTTCTCCTACATCTTCAATGCCTCGCAGCCTGGCGCGTTCACCAACACCAACGGTGTGATCAACGCCAAGACCACCAAGCAGGTCTACTCCTTCACCCACTTCGACCTCTGGGCTTACGGCACCAACTTTTTCACCATCTCGATGTTCAAGTCGGACCACAACGATCCGGCCGGTCCCTGCACGCAAACCGGGGGCATCGTTTCGCCGGCGGCGGGCTTCGCGTTCACACCGGCGAGCTGCGCCGGCGCGACCGAGATCTACGGCCTGTTCCGTTCCACTTTCGGCTGGAACGAGCTCTTCAACACCAAGGCATTCACGCAAGGCCCGCTGCATAACATCTCGTTCGAGGTTGGCATGGATGCCAACACGGAGAACCGGTATTTCGGCGCTGCCAAGCGCGACGTCGTCGGCGGTCTGCAGTTCGCCTTCGACCTGCCTTACAAGGGCTACTTCAACGTCGCGCCGCTGGTTTACTGGGAGTTCTCCAACCACAACTCCTTCTCGCAATGCGGGGCCGGCTTCTCCGCTCCGTGTCTGACCGACGGCAACACCTCGTTCAAGCCGACCTGGGCGATCGAAACCAACTACTACATGGACCTCGGCTTCCTGCCGCCGAACATGCAGTATTTCTCGATCAGCGGCCGTGCCGCGTGGTACGGCAAGAAGGGAACGGACACCGAGCCGCTTCCGGCCAGCGTCGCCAACAACGTCTATCCGACCAAGGTTGAGTTCAACTCGGAGCCGATCCGTCTGACAATGGATGCCTCGAAGGCAATCTGGGGCGACAAGTACTCGCACTTCGTCGATGTCTGGGTGGCCTATCGTTACTGGCAGAACAAGTTCGGCCTCGATCACAATAATGCCTTTGCTTGCACCACCTTCGTCGGTGGCACGAAGGTGAGCACCGGCTCCTGCACCGAGTCCTCGCTCTACTCCGGTATCACCGTGAAGTTCTGATCGAGGGATTTCGAGATCGAATGACGCCGCGTAGAGATGCGCGGCGTCATTCGTGTTTGCGAAAAGAACCGCTGCCGTAGGGTAGGCAAAGCGAAGCGTGCCCACCACTTCTGCTTCCATGCGTGCTGATGGGGGGCACGGCGCAAGGGCGCCTTTGCCCACCCTACGGTACCGATTGCTGGAATAGCTACTTTGTCCAGACGCCGTGGTGCAGCGCTGCGGCTTCATCCTCGAGCAGCGGGCCGACGACCTCGGTTGCCCGCTGACCACTGGTAAAGACCTCGCGGCAGGGCAGGTCGAGCGTGGGGTTCTCCGGATGGTTGCCGGTTATGCCGCGCAGACGGTGCTCGCTGAGGCCGTAGACGAGGCGGCCGATGCCGGCCCAGTAGATCGCGCCGGCACACATCGCGCAGGGCTCGGCGGAGGAATACAGCGTTGCCGTCGCCAGCACATCGCGGCTGATCGTGCGGCAGGCTTGCGTGGCCGCCAGACGCTCGGCATGCGCGGTGCCGTCGTGATCCGGCATGTAGCCGTTCTCGGCTTCGATCAGGACCTTGCCGTCGGCATCGGCGACCACGCAGCCGAAGGGGTGATTGCCATGGGTGAGCGACCGGCGGGCGACCGCGAAGGACAGGCGTAAAAACTGTTCGTCGCGTTCGGCTGCGCCGCTCATCGCTGTCCCGTGCTCAATGCCCCGCCATGTGCCGGCCGACCACCGTAAGATCGGCCTCGCTGATCTGTGCTTCATACACGAATTCGCCGTGGAACATCACCACCAGCCGGTCGGAGAGTTCGAGCAGTTCGTCGAGATCCTCGCTGACCAGCAGCACCGCCGCGCCACGGTTGCGCGCGGCCATGATCTCGGCATGGATCTGCGCCACGGCTGCGAAGTCGAGGCCGAAGCAGGGATTGGCCGCGATCAGCACCTCGACGTCGCCCGCAAGCTCGCGGGCGAGCACGGCGCGCTGGACGTTGCCGCCTGATAGCGCCGAAATCGGCGTCTCCGGTGTGCGGGTCTTGATCTTGTACTGGCCGATCTTTTTCGTCGCATCATCGCGGAAGGCGCCGCGGTTGAGCCACCAGCCGCCGCTGGCAAAGGGTGCGCGGTCGAACTCGCGGAAGGCGATGTTGTCGGCGACGCTCATGCCGCCGACGCAGGCGTTCTTGAGCGGTTCCTCGGGCAGCAGCGACATCTTGTGGCGCCGCATCTCCTCGCGGCTGGCGTGGTATGGATCGCCCGCGACGCGGACCTCGCCGCTCTCGGCTTCGCGCTGGCCGGCCAGCACCTCGACCAGCTGCCGTTGGCCGTTGCCGGAGACCCCGGCGATGCCGACGATCTCGCCGGCGCGGACGGTGAGGGAGACGTCATGCACGGCCATGGCGCCGGCATCGTCCAGCGCGCGGAGCTTGTCCAGCTCAAGGCGCGCCTTGCCGGCTTCGCCGGTACGCGGCGGCTGCACGGTCAGCTCCTCGGCGCCAATCATCGTGCGCGCCATTGCGTCGGGCGTCAGCTCTGAAACCTTGCCGGCGCCGGCCAGCTTGCCACGGCGCAGGATCGTAACCTCGTCGGCGAAGGCCATGACCTCGCGGAACTTGTGCGTGATCATCAGGATGGTCAGCTCGCCCTTGACGACCATGTCGCGAAGCATGCCGAGCACCTCGTCGGCCTCGGCCGGCGTCAGCACCGAGGTCGGCTCGTCCAGGATCAGGAAGCGGCGCTTCAGATAGAGCTGCTTGAGGATCTCGCACTTCTGCCGCTCGCCGGCGGAGATGTCGGAAACCTTCGCGCCGAGCGGGACCTTGAAGGGCATCCGGGCAAGGAACGCCTCGAGCTCTTTCATCTCCTTCGGCCAGTTCACCACGGCGGGCACATCATCGCGGGCCAGCACGAGATTTTCCGCGACCGTCATGGCCGGTACCAGCGTAAAATGCTGGTAGACCATGCCGAGGCCGAGCGCATGGGCGTCCTTCGGGTTGGCGATCGCCTGCTCGCGGCCGCCAACGAGGATGTCGCCTTCGGTGGCGTGGTAATAGCCCATGATGCATTTGACGAGCGTGGACTTGCCCGCGCCGTTCTCACCGAGCAGGGCGTGGAACGAGCCCGGCCGCACCTTCAGCTCGACATTGTCCAGCGCCAGGAAGTCGCCGAAGCGCATGGTCATGGCGATGGCGTCGACGCCGAAGGCGCCCGCCGGAGGTGGCGTTTCGCCGATGATCACGAAATCGCTCCGATGAAGGCGTCGGAGGTCGAAACCGCGCCGAACACGCCGCCCTGCATCTTGATCATCTTCAGGGCGTGATCGTGGTTGCTCTTGTCGGTCGCGCCGCAGCAATCGTGCAGCAGCACGCATTCGAAGCCGCGGTCGTTGGCCTCGCGCATGGTGGTGTGGACGCAGACGTCGGTGGTGATGCCTGTGAGCACGATGTTCTCGATGCCGCGGACGCGCAGGATCAATTCGAGGTCGGTGGCGCAGAACGAGCCCTTGCCGGGCTTGTCGATGATGGGCTCGCCTAGCAGGGGACTCAGCTCTTCGATGATGTCCCAGCCGGGCTCACCGCGCACCAGGATGCGGCCGCAGGGGCCGGGATCGCCGATGCCGGCGCCGATCTGGCGCGAGCGCCAGCGCTTGTTGGCGGGCAGGTCGGAGAGGTCGGGTCGGTGGCCTTCGCGGGTATGGATGATGTGGAAGCCTTGGGCGCGCATGACGCTGAGCAGCCTCTTGATCGGCTCGATCGGCGCCCGCGTCAGCGAGAGGTCGTAGCCCATCTTGTCGACGTAGCCGCCGACGCCGCAGAAATCGGTCTGCATGTCGATGATGATGAGCGCGGTGTTTTGGGGGCGGAGATCGCCGTTGTAGGGCCAGGCATAGGGCTCGGACTTGATGTAGCGCTCGGGCATGATTTCGCTTCCTAGCGAGTGATCGACAATTCGGCCGGGGCTCCGGTCAGCGTGCGTTTCGGCGAGCAGGTGATGATCATGATCGCCAGCGTCAAAATGTAAGGCGCGGCGTTGAAGAGGTGATAGCCGGAGGTGACGCCGACCGATTGCAGCGCCGGTCCCAGCGCCGCGGCGCCGCCGAAAGCGAGCGAGGCCCACAAGCAGAGCAGGGGGTCCCAGCGGGCGAAGATGACGAGTGCGACCGCGGTGATGCCCTGGCCCGAGGACAGGCCCTCGTTCCAACTACCGGGATAGAACAGCGACAGGAACGAGCCGCCGATGCCGGCGAGGAAGCCGCCGACCATGGTTGCGCGCAGGCGGATCAAGAGCACGGAATGGCCCATCGCACGCGCGGCATCCGAGCTTTCACCTGCGGTGCGGATGAGAAGGCCCCAGCGCGTGGTGCGGAAGGCCCAATAGAGGATTGGCGCCAGCGCGACGCCGATCAGGAACAGCACGTTGACCTGCAGCGCGGCGCGCACCTGCGGGATGTCACTCCACCAGCCGAAATCGATCGCGGGCAGGCGCGGCGCGGTCGGCTCGATCAGTGGCTTGCCGAGATAGAACGCAAGGCCGGTGCCGAACAGCATCAAGGCGATGCCGACCGCGACGTCATTGACGCGGGGCAGCGAGCAGATGCCGGCGTGAAGCGCGCCGAGAAGTGCGCCGGTGATGCCGGCAGCGAGCACCCCTAGCCACGGCGATCCCGTGAGATAGGAGATGCCATAAGCGCTCATCGCGCCCATCACCAGTGTGCCTTCGAGGCCGAGATTGATGCGGCCGGATCGTTCGGTGATGCATTCCCCCAGGCTCACGAACAGGAAGGGCGTCGAGACGCGAATGGCGCCGCCAAGCACGGCGAGCGGCACGGTCCACAGTCCGATCGATCCGTCTGCCATCAGGATTTGCCTTTCAGGAATCCGATGCGGCCGTAGAGCGCATCACTGGCGAGCACGAAGACGAAGATGATGCCCTGGAGCACCAGAACGGATGCGTCGGGCAAGCCGAGCCGGCGCTGCAGCAGGCCGCCGCTGGCGCTGATGCCGCCGAGAAGGATTGCGACGGGAATGATCGCGAGCGGATTTTGCCGCGCGAGGAAGGCAACGAGAATGCCGGTGAAGCCATAACCCGCTGCAAGGTTGGCATTGGTGCGCCCCTGCACGGCCGCGACCTCGACCATGCCGGCAAGGCCGGCGGCGCCGCCGGCGAGGAAGCAGATGGTCAGGATCAGCTTGCTGACGCCGAGACCGACGATTTTTGCGGCGCGGATGTTGCCGCCGGCAACGCGCGCCGCGAAGCCGAACACGGTGTGATAGATCAGGATATAGGCGCCGATCGCGGCGATCAGGCCGAACAGGAGACCCCAATGTACGTCGGTGCCGGGAATGCTGCCGATCATGTTGGCGGCGCCGATCTCGCGGGTGGACGGCTTGTTGAGGCTGGCGGGATCGCGCATCACGCTTTCGACGAGATGGTTGAGGATCGCGAGCGCGATGTAGACCAGCAGCAGGCTCGATATGGTTTCGTTGACCCCGCGATACTGTCGCAGTGCACCTGACAGCGTGATCCACAGACCACCGCCGACTACGCCTGCGATGACCATGGCGATCTGCACGACGAGCGGCGGCATGCCCTGGAGCGCGAGCGCGGCGCTCGTCGCCGACAGCGCGCCGATCAGAAGCGCGCCTTCGCCGCCGATGATGACCATGCCGAGCTGCGCGGGCAGTGCGGTGCAGAGTGCGGTGAGGATCAGGGGCGCTGCGCGCGTCAGCGTGTTCTGCCAGGAGAACCAGGTGCCGAATGCGCCGTAGTACATGTAGAAATAGAGATCGAGCGGGTTCTTGCCGAACATCGCCACGAAGATGCCGAACACCACGAGTGCGCCGGCCAGCGCCGCGCCCGGGATCAGGACGTATTCGATGCTCGCGCCGTAGCGCTGGAGAAAGCCGGGATCGGCGGCCGGGGCGATTGCCCCGACCGCTTCTGCAGAATCCGCGGCTTCCGTGGTCACGAAGTCGCTCCGATCACGCCTTCGACCAGATAGTCCATCTTCTCCAGTTCAGGATCCTTCTGGCCGCGATCGGTGCCGGCCGGGATGACCGTCTTGCCCTTGTTGTCGACGAGGCCGCCCTTGAAGATGGCAAAGCCGTCGGCAGACAGGAATTTTGCCTTGGCTTCGTCGGCCGCTTTGCGCGCCTCGGCGGACACCGCTTCGCCATAGGGCGAGACCTTCACGATCTCTTCCTTCAGGCCCCCGCGGTAGAAATTCGGGATACCTTCGCCGGAGGCGATCATCTTGACGAACTTCGGATAAAGCGCCTCCCAGTTCCACTCGGCGCCGGTGAGATAGGCCTTGGGTGCCAGCGCCGACTGGTTGGTGTGATAACCGCAGACGGAGGCGCCGCGGCGTGCGGCGTTCTCGACCATGGTCTTGGGTCCATCGACGTGGCAGGTGAGCACGTCCACGCCCTGGTCGATCAGGCTGTTGGTGGCTTCGGCCTCCTTGACCGGCATCGACCAGTCGCCGGTGAAGATCACCTGCGTCGTCGCCTTCGGATTGACGGACTTGGCGCCGAGCGCAAAGGCGTTGATGTTGCGCAGCACTTGCGGGATCGGTTTGGCCGCGACGAAGCCGAGCTTGCCGCTCTTCGATGTCAGGCCGGCGACGATGCCCGAGATGTACTGGGCCTCGTCGATGTAGCCGAAATAGCTGCCGGCGTTCTTCGGGTCCTTGTCGCTCCACAGGCCGCCGCAGTGCTCGAAGCGCAGCTTCGGGTACTTGGCGGCCATCTTGAGCATGTGCGGATTGTAGTAACCGAACGAGGTCGGGAAGAGCAGGGTCGCGCCGTCGAGATTGATCATGGACTCGATCGTCTTCTCAACCGCGTCGGTCTCCGGCACCTTCTCTTCCTCGATGACCTTGAGGCCCGGAATTTTCTTCAGCGCCGCGGCGCCCTGCGCGTGCGCCTGGTTGTAGCCGTAGTCGTCGCGTGAGCCGACATAGATGAAGCCGATGGTGGTCTCGGCCGCGAAGGCCGGACGGAGGCCCGCTGCAGCGCCGAGGGTGAGGGCCGCGCCGCCCTGCAACACATGACGTCGTGAAATCCTGCCAGAATCCATTGCTCGCTCCCCTTGGCGGCTGCCCCGCCTTCAATCTCGCGGCTGCGCCGGACTGGCGGAGCCCAGGGAGAGTGTCGCAAGCTTCATGCCAGAGCTTAGGAAGTAGGCAATCTGCAATAAGGCTTTGATCAGTATAATTATCTGTCCGATGTAAATTCTGACGAGGAAATTGGCAGATTAATTTGTGAGCAGCCAAGCCTCATTGTATGCAATAGAGTTAAGCAGCATTAACCCGCTCACGATGTGTGGATGTGAGCCGGACCGTCTGCCGGTCGGCCGCATTCATGCTAACCACGGCGTCGGCCGAGCGATCTTCGCTGGCACCGAACTTGTATCGTTTGTTGTCACGATCGCCGCGTGCGGTCTTCAGGATGGAAAGCTCGACCGAGATGGGTGCTGCTACCGCTGTTCAAGACGCATCGCTCGGAAATGAGATCGTCCGCCGCATCAACGAGCTCGCCGCGATCTCGGAAGACGCCGACAAGCTCACCCGCATCTATCTCAGCAAGGAGCTGCGCAAGGCCGCGGATCTCATTCTGAGCTGGATGCGCGACGCCGGCATGAGCGCGCATCTCGATGCGATCGGCAATGTCTGCGGCCGCTACGAAGGCGCGCGGCCGGGCGCGCCCTGCCTGATGCTCGGCTCGCACTATGACACCGTACGCGATGCCGGCAAATGGGACGGCCCTCTCGGCGTCATCACGGCGATCGCCTGCGTCGCCGACCTCAACCGTCGTGGCAAGCGGCTGCCGTTTGCGATCGAGGTGGTTGGATTTGCCGATGAAGAAGGGGTGCGCTTTGCCTCGACGCTGCTCGGCAGCCGTGCGGTGGCCGGCACTTTTGACGAGAGCGTTTTGAACACACGCGACCGCGATGGCATCTCGATGCGCGATGCGCTGGTTCAGTTCGGGCTCGATCCGGAGCACATCGGCAAGGCGGCGCGGACGCGGCGCGAGCTGCTCGCCTATCTCGAATTGCACATCGAGCAGGGGCCGGTGCTGGAAGCGCAGAACCTGCCCGTCGGTGTGGTCACGGCAATCGCAGGCGCGACACGGCTTGCGGCGCAGCTGACCGGCATGGCAGGCCACGCCGGTACGGTGCCGATGGCGCTGCGTCGCGACGCACTCACGGGCGCGGCCGAATGTATCGGCGCGATCGAAGAGTTCTGCCGAACCGACGAGAGCGGGCTGGTCGGCACCGTCGGCTACATGCAGGCGCGGCCCGGCGCCACCAACGTCATTCCGGGTGAGGTGTCCTTCACCATCGACATGCGTGCGCCGACCGACATGCATCGCAAGCGCGCGGTGGCCGATGTCGTCAGGCAGATCGAGGCGATCGCAAAGCGCCGGCAATTGACGCTTCAGCTCGACGTCACGCACGAGAACCGCACCGCGCCTTGCGCGCCATGGCTGAAGGACCAGATCGCGCGGGCGATCGCCACGGAAGGCTTTGCCGTGTTCGAGCTGCCGAGCGGGGCCGGGCACGACGGCATGGCGATGATCGACATCGCCGACGTCGGCATGATCTTCGTCCGCTGTCGTGGCGGCATCAGCCATCATCCGGACGAGCATGTCGAGCTTGCCGACGCCGATGCCGGCGCGCGGGTGCTGCTCAGGGTGATCGAGCATTTCAGGCCGCGCCACGATCACGCCGGCGAGAGCTGACCGTCATGAAGCCGCAAGTCACCGGGTAGAGACACGAATCAGACATGTGTAAAATGGGTGACCGCCGTCACCGGGATCTCGAGACATCACCGACCTGCACAGATGAACAGCGATATTTCCTTTCCATCACATCGGGAGAACCGGTTTTACCAGGGCATGGCTGCGACCTTCGTCGCCAATGCCCTTCAGGCGGTCAATTTTCTCGGTGATCGATTCCTGAGACAATCGCCCCATTCGTTGTCGGCCATCGAGGACCTCTACCGGCACTCGATGGACAGCGCCTTTTCGGTGACTGAGGCCTTTCTCGTCACCGGCGCGCCGCACGCATCGGCCTATTACCCGCGCGACTTCGCCTGGTTCTATCCTGATGTCCTCGATCCCGAGACCATCATGGATGCGCAGGACGCGGTGCGCCGGGCGCGCCTGCTCGAAAAGAGCGTTCGTCTGCTGCTCGAAGCGGTTCGCGCCGACGTCGTTACGACGACCATCGTTCCGGCGGGACGCGGCCGCTACCTCGGCGTGAACTACTTCTCGCGCCCCTCGGATACGCTGCTTGGTGTTCTCGCCGGTCTCCGGCAGATGATCTCCGCGGAGGAGAGGGCATCGTCCTATCTTGCGATGTCGCAATGCGCCCATGCCGGCCGCTTGCTGTTGGCCGAATACGGTAGCGATTTGAAGCGCGCAATCCTGAAGCTTGCGAGCGAGCTCGAACCGTTCGACGCCGACGGCACCAGATATTTGCTCTGCGACGCCAGCGGGCCGCGCTCTGCGGCAACCGACACACGCGCCGAGCGACGGCGTTTCGTCAACAATGCCTGCGTTTACACGACATTCGTGTGGGGCGCGCAGCTCGGCATCCTCGAGGAGAACGAGCTGAAGCGGGTGCTCGGGCGCGATCTCGCAGAGTACAAGAGCGGCCTGCTGCATCTGTTCGGCAAGGACGGTTATATCAGGCATTCCCTCGACAGCCCGGCGGGCACGCCGGTGTCTCAGGTCGCGCTGGATTTCGTCAGCGTGCATCGCGGCTTCTGGAATATGAACGATGCGAGCGAGCGCGCGCTGTTCGCGGCGACGACGGATCTGATCGTCGCCGAGCCGCGGTTTCGCATCCCCAGCACGTTTCACTTCCTGGTGTCGGCGGATAATCCGCGCAACAAGATGATCCACAAGATCGCGGCGCCCGCCTACCAGGGACGCTCGTCCTGGCCGACGTTCAACGTCGAGTTCGCCGATCGCATGCTGGACTTCGATGAATTCTCAGGGAGCGACACCTACCGCGCCTGCGCGCAAGGGATATTGAAGGACATTCGCACTGCGACCGAGGTCCACGGCGGCTATCAGGAGCTGATCTCGGAGCAGGGTCTGAAGTACCGCACCTGGGCCTACAAGGGCGCGGTGGCGCATTCCTGGTTTCCGCGCTTCCTGTCGGTCTGGAGGAGGGCGTATGGAACGCCGCTCCTCCAGTGGAATGACTGAGCCTCAAGGGCGCTATCCCGCGGTTACGTCCACAAGCTCGCCGCCCTCGAGCACCTTCGCTGCCTTGGCGCGGTCGAGGTCGCCTTCCCAGGCGGCCACGACGACCGTCGCCACGCAATTGCCGACGAGGTTGCCGAGCGCGCGGGCCATGCCGATGAACCAGTCGACCGACAGCACCAGCACGAGGCCGATCGCAGGAATGCTCGGCACCGCGTTCAGCGTCGCGGCAAGGATCACGATGGCCGAACCAGGCACGCCGTGAGCGCCTTTCGAGGTGATCAGGGAAACGCCGAGCACCAGGAGAAGATCGCCGAACGACAGCGGTGTGTTGGTCGCCTGCGCGATGAAGACGACTGCGAGCGTCAGGTAGATCGAGAAGGCGTCGAGGTTGAAGGAATAGCCGGTCGGGATGACGAGACCGACGACGGAATCCTTCACGCCCATGCGCTCCAGCTTCTTCATGATCTGCGGCAGCACCGCGTCGGATGAGGCGGTCGCGAGCACGATGGTGAGTTCTTCGCGCAGGTAGGCCAGGAACTTGAGAATGTTGAGTCCCGCGAGCGCCATGACGCCGCCGAGCACGCCGAGCACGAAGATGCCGACCGAGACGTAGAACAGCATCACCAGGGAGACGAGCTGCTTGAGCGAGCCGACGCCGTATTTGCCGACCGTGTAGGCGACCGCGCCGAGCACGCCAAGCGGGGCGACGCGGACGATCAGGCCCATCACGCGGAACAGCACGGTGGAAGCCGCATCGATGATGGAGGTGACGAGCGCGCCCTTCTCGCCGCCGACCAGTGCGAGGCCGACGCCGAACAGCACGGCGAAGAACAGGACCTGGAGCACGTCGTTGCGCGACAGCGCATCGAAGGAGGTGGTCGGGATCACGTTCATCAAGAAGGCGCCGATGCCGCCGCCGGACAGCTTGTGCGCGTTGTCGGCATAGGTGTTGAGCGCCTTGGCGTCGAGCGTCGAGGGATCGATGTTCATGCCGTGGCCGGGGCCGAAGATGTAAGCGAGCAGCAGCCCGACCACGAGGGCGACGGTCGTCATGACCTCGAAATAGACCAGCGCCTTGACGCCGACCCGGCCGACCTTCTTGAGGTCGCCGGCACCAGCGATGCCGTGCACGACAACGCAGAACACGATCGGTGCCACGATCATCGAGATCAGCTTCAGGAAGGCGTCGCTGAGGATCTTGAGGCTGACGGCGAAGTCCGGGGCGGCCATCCCCAGGATGACGCCGAGCACCAGCGCGGCCAGGACCTGGACGAACAGCGAGGTGTAGAGCGGCTTCGGTTCGGCGGTGGGTGCCGCGGTGATGGTCGACATGTTGAAACTCCCCCGGTTTGACGCGTCTTGGACGTCAAAAAGGAGCAACAACCGTGCCAGAATGTCGCGGGTCGCCAGTGAAGGCGGTCTATTCTGCCGCTTTCGCCGTTTTGCCGAACATCCGCGCCGGTGCCGGGAAACCGCAGGAGGTGCCGTCGGTGATCTTGACCTGGTCTTCCCACGGCAGGCGGAATGTGCCGGCGACCATGTCCTGCATGAAGGTGTAGGGGCAGTCCATCGCGCCGCCCTTCACCGCGACGTAGCCGCGGTGCCAGAGCTGGTAGATGTTGTTCTCCACACCCCAATTGATGCGGGCCTCGCGCACGAGATCGGGCCGCACCTCGGCGGTGATGATCTCGTCGGCGCGGCCGGTGGTGCCGTGCGCCAGCACGGTGCCGTCGAAATTGACGATCATGCCTTCGCCCATGGAATCGAACGAGCCGTCGGAGCCGCACATGCAGACGTTCGCCGTAACCATGAGGTTCTGGAACGAATTGGCCTGGTTGGTGAAGCGCCAGGCCTCGCGGATCGGCGCGGTGTAGCCGGCGGTGCGGATCATGATCTCCGCGCCCTTGTAGGCGCATTCCCGCGCCATCTCCGGGAACATGCCGTCGTGGCAGATGATAAGCGCAATCTTCGCGCCTCTTGGCCCCTCGATGACGGGAATGCCGATATCCCCGGGCTCCCACGGCTCGACCGGAATCCAGGGATGAAGTTTTCGGTAGTAGAGCTTGATCTCGCCGTGGTCGTCGATGATCAGACCCGAATTATAGGGATTACCGTGTGGATTGAACTCCATGATGGAGAAGCAGCCCCAGATCTGGTTGTCGAGGCAGGCCTGCCTGAAGGCCGCAACCTCGGGGCCGTCGAGACGGCACATGATCTCGGGATTGGTATCCATCGAGAGGCCGTGCAGCGAATATTCGGGGAACACCACCAGATCCATGGTGGAGAGATTGCGGCGCGCTTTGCCGACCATCCAGACGATGCGCTCGGTCTGCTTGGCCAGATCGGCCCTGGTCACGACGGTTGGCAGCTGCAACTGCACCAGCCCGATGACCACGCCCTCAGGCGATTTGTTCAGCCCGCCCAGTCCGTTCATGGTCAGCTCCCTCATCGGCTTCGTCGCCGCCTTCGCACGACGTCGTTGCGCGCGATCCCGTGACGGAAAGCAAATCCGATTTTGGCAGGGAGCAAAAGATTATATTTCAGGCGTTCGCGCAGTTCCGCTGCACACAGGCAGCCGCTTCACGCGACGAGATCCAGCAGCCGGCACGATCCGCGCACAAGCACCTTGCGTCCTGTAGGCGTCATCGCAGGCACGCCGCCATCGACGACAACGAGGCCGAGCTCGACCAGGCTTCCGACGACATACGCCTTGGAGAGGCGACCGTTCGACACCGGGTTGCGAAGCGCCTTCAGCGCTTCCCACTGGTCGGGTGAAAGATCGAAGTCGAAATCGTTCATGTTGCCTCAAGCGACAGTACCGTTCGCGCGCCCCTGTTAGCGGCGCTGCATGAAGACCGTGCGACGACAATGAGTCGGGAATTCGGTAAAGTGTTTAGAACTTCTCTTCACGAATTGCGGCACTTCGTTGCGCCACAAAAGTTAAGATCGCGCGGGTGCACATATCGTCCTTCAACGGGATCACATATTGATGATCCGGGCTTGATGTTGCGCCGCAAGCTACCGCGCTGCACGGGAAATGCTGCTGTCCCATTCTGCGTCGCAATATGCACAAAAATTACGAGACGACGGGTTCGAGACTCTGTTAGCTTGATTCGTAGGGAATGGCTTCACACGGCAGGAGGTGGAGTGCATGAACAGGCTGGTGGCAATTCGCAGTCAAGAATCCCTGTGCCGGGAACGTGTCGCGCTCGATTCGGAGCGTCGGATTTTCTGGCTCGCGCAAGCCCAGGAATGGGAGCAGCGCGCGCTCGACGAAATCGCCTATCACTTCCGAGAGTGCAATGCCTCTCACGCGGAGCTTGCGCGAGGCTGATTTGTGCCGCGCCTTCGCGGCTTACTGATAAGTCGCCACGATATCGGACACCGCGCGCTCGAGCTGCTGCGCGGTGGCGCATTGACGCACGACCGTGCAAAAGGTCGCGTAACGCGGCATCTCTGAATCGCCAAAGCCCCAGGCGAGCCTTCCTTCCGGATTGAGCCAGACCAGCCGCTTCGAGCGTTCGGAGATGCGGCGCAGGATGTCGGCGCGCGGATCGAGATTGTTGCTGCGGGCGTCGCCCAGCACGATCACCGTGGTCTGCGGTGTCAGCGTGCTCATGAAATCGTGCTCGAAGTCGAGCAGCGAAGATCCGTAGTCGGACGAGCCGAAGCCGACCTTGGACATGATCTCGGCCATCGCCTCTTCCGGCGATTTCTTTTCCAGGATCTCGCTGACCTCGATCAAGTGCGAGGAGAAAGCGAAGGAGCGGACGTCGTCCACGACCTCGTGCAGCGAATGGATCAGCAGCAGGAAGAAGTCGGAGACCTGCGCGACCGAGCCGGAAACGTCGCAGAGCGCAACGATCTTCGGTCGGTCGCGATGCTTGCGCTTCCATGCGGTGAGGAACGGCACGCCGCCCCAGGCGGCGTTGCGGCGGAGCGTGCGGCGGACGTCGAGATGGCCGCGGCGCTGGCGCTTGCGCGGCTTCGAATAGCGCTCGCGCAGGCGGCGCGCGATCTGGCGAATAAGTGCGCGCATCTCCGCGACCTGGCGCCGCTCGATGCGGGCGAGCGGCGCGTTGCGCAGGATCTCGTTGCGGAGGTTTTCGGCCTCCTCGCGGGCATAGAGTGCAAGGCCTTGCGAAACCGTGTCGCGCACCGCCTCGCGCAAGCCGTCGAGCGCGGCACGAAGACGCTCGGCCAGCGACGGATTCGTCGCAGTCAGCCCGTCGAGATCGTCGCGCAGGCGCTGGAGGCCCATGGCGTCGAGGATACGGCTGGAGAAGATGCCGCGCTGGGTGGAGTAGCGGATATCGGACAGCGAGGCTGCACCGGAAGCGCTGGCGATGGCAGCTTCGATCGCGTTGCGGTCCTGCGACAGCAGCATCTGCGCGAGCGGACCTAATCCTTGCGGAGGCTGTCCTTCGCCGGACTCGCCAGCCGAGCTGGACGAGGGCGACTGATCCGAATCCTGTGAGGCGTTGTCGTTGTCGTCGGCCTCAGGCTGATCCTGCCGCGGCTCCGGCTGGCTGAAGAACAGATCAAAGCAATCGCCGAGCGCCAGCTTCTCGTCCTGCGATTTGGCAAGCGTCAGCAGCAGCGCGTCGCGCAGGATCGCGCGGTCGGAAAAGCCGACCTGCGACACCGCGCGCATCGCATCGATGCTTTCGGCAGGCGAGACGTGGACGCCGACGCCTCGTGCCGCTCGAAAGAAAC
The DNA here is from genome assembly GCF_029714425.1 of Bradyrhizobium sp. CB2312. Lineage (NCBI taxonomy): Bacteria > Pseudomonadati > Pseudomonadota > Alphaproteobacteria > Hyphomicrobiales > Nitrobacteraceae > Bradyrhizobium > Bradyrhizobium sp. CB2312. The sequence continues at coordinate 3,228,096 of NZ_CP121668.1, forward strand.
GATGCAGGTTCTCGCGCATCGGCGTCAACCGAAGACGTTGGACCGGGCCGCCTTGGCAATGAAGGTCGTCACCTGCGGCGATGCGGCCTCGATGTCGGCCTCATACTTCAGGAGCACGTTGAGCGTATCCTTGACGATATCGGTGTCGAGCTCGGTCGCCTGAAGCAGCACCAGCACGCGCGCCCAGTCGATGGTCTCGCTGACAGAGGGCAGCTTCTTCAGATCGAGCGAGCGGATCTCGTGGATGAAGCCGACCATCTGCCGGCGCAGCGCCTGCGAGATGCCGGGCACGCGGCTTTCGACGATGCGTTCCTCGAGCCGCTGCTCGGGGAAGCCGATATGCAGATGCAGGCAGCGCCGCTTCAGCGCGTCGCCGAGATCGCGCTCGCTGTTGGAGGTGAGGATCACCGTCGGCGGCGTGATCGCCGAGACGGTGCCGAGCTCGGGGATCGTGACCTGGAAGTCGGAGAGGATCTCCAGCAGCAGCGACTCGAACTCGGCGTCCGACTTGTCGATCTCGTCGATCAGCAGCACGCAGCCGCCCGGCTGCTCCAGCGCCTGGAGCAGGGGGCGCGGCTCGACGAACTCCTTGGAGAAGAACACGTCGCCGAAATCGTGGAGCTGGTCGAGCGCGGCATGCAACGTTTGCGCGCCGCCGAGCACTTCGCCGAGCTTGTCCTTGAGGATCTGCGTGTAGAGCAGCTGCTTGGCGTATTTCCACTCGTAGAGCGCCTTGGCCTCGTCGAGGCCTTCGTAGCATTGCAGGCGGATCATCTTCATGCCCCGCCAGGCGGCAATCGCCTTGGCAAGCTCGGTCTTGCCGACACCCGCGGGGCCCTCGACCAGGATCGGCTTCTCGATCTGTTGCGACAAATAGACGGCGGTCGCGATCTGCCGGCTCGCGATATAGCCCTGCGCGGCGAGGCCGCTCTCCACTGCCTCGATCGACGTCGAGGCCTTCTGATCAGCCACGAAATGGCGCTCCCAAACGTCCTATTTGACGCTTGTTCTGCCTGCGTTCCCGGCAAAGAACAAGCCTCGTTTGGGAGACATCAGACCCGCGTGAACGGCGTTTTTTCCGCGAAACGCAAATACTTGCGCCGTTCGCGCGATCAGTGCCGCAGCAGCTCCGGCTTGCGGATGGTTTGTCTGACCTCGGCGCCGCAATCGGCGCATTCATAGACGAAGTCGATCTTGGCAAGGCTCCAATGCGGCTCGACCTCGCGGACATACATTGGCAGGAACCCCATGCACGTCGGGCAAATCACAGGCGCGATTTCGATATCCTGATGATGCTGTACATAAGCTGGCATCTCGGCTCTCCTTCGCAGGCGACCCATCAAACCCCGCGCGAAGGCTACTGCCGGTTGCCTGAAGGCCGTCATCAACTCTTTCGAACAGAGGCGGAACGGCCGGCGTTTGTGGTTCGCTGTGACATTCTTGTTACGGCTCTGTACTGTAACGGGCGGACTAAATGCCTATTTCACAGGCCGATCCGGTGTTCGGACTTCACCTCAACGATAAGGGAGCAACGCCCATGACGCATACCATTCGCTTTCATAAGACCGGCGGTCCGGAAGTCCTGGTCTGGGAGGAGGTCAGCGTCGGCAAGCCCGGACCGGGCGAAGCGCGCATCCGCCACACCGCGGTCGGTCTCAACTTCGTCGACATATACAACCGTTCGGGTCTTTATCCCGCGCAATTGCCGAGCGGGCTCGGCAGCGAGGCGGCCGGCGTGGTCGAGGAAGTCGGACCCGGTGTCACCGATTTGAAGCCGGGTGATCGTATCGCCTATGGCGCCTCGCCGCTCGGCGCCTATTCCGAAGCCCGGCTGATCCCGGCCGACCGCTTGTTGAAGCTGCCTGACGGCGTCGACGACAAGACCGCGGCGGCAATGATGCTGAAGGGGCTGACGACGCAATATCTGATCCGGCAGACCTATCGGGTGAAGGCGGGCGACACAATCCTGCTCCATGCCGCCGCCGGCGGCGTCGGGCTGATCCTGAGCCAATGGGCCAAGCATCTCGGCGCGACCGTGATCGGCACCGTTAGCAATGACGAGAAGGCGAAGCTCGCCAAGGCGCATGGCTGTGACCATGTGATCATCTATACGCGCGAGGATTTCGTGAAGCGCGTCGACGAGATCACCGGCGGCAAGAAGGTGCCGGTGGTGTACGATTCCGTAGGCAAGGACACATTCCTGAAGTCGCTGGACTGTCTCGCGCCACTTGGCGTCGTCGCGCTGTTCGGTCAGTCTTCCGGCGCGGTCGAGCCGCTCAATCTCGGTCTGCTGGCCCAGAAGGGCTCGCTCTACGTCACCCGGCCGACGCTGTTCACCTACGCCGCCAAACGCGAGAACCTCGTGGCGATGGCGAACGAGCTGTTCGACGTCGTGAAGTCCGGCGCGGTCAAGATCGAGGTGCACCAGACCTATCCGTTGAAGGACGCGGCCAAGGCGCACGCCGATCTCGCCGCGCGCAAGACGACGGGATCGACCGTGCTGACGGTGTGATCGATCTTCCGTTAGGCGCTGGCGCAGGCTCGCTATCCTTGCGTCACGTCCGCTCGTGCTTGCGCAGGTCGCGGGCGTGATCGAGCCGGATCGCCTGGAGATCGATATCTTCGGGCGCGATCTGGGGGAGGGCGGCCTCGGTCAGAATGGCCTCGGTGACGTCCTCGACCGAGTTCTCCGCGATCTCGTGAATGAACGAGATGTTCTGGTATTCACCCGAGACGACGCGCGAGATGACCTCGCGCCGCGTGATTTCGGGGTCGACGATCGCCTCGCGGCCGCGTCGTCCGTAGTCGATCATCACGACGAAATACTGCATGAAACGATCCTGCCGCGCCCCTCCGTCGGAAGCGCGGCAGAGTATTTCCGAAAAACGGAATTAAGTCAAGTGCGATTTCCAAAAATCGGAAATCGCTCGATCGCCCCTACTTGCCTTTCTTGCGGGGACGGGCCGATTTGGCGCGCAGCCGCTCGAGCTGGCCCTTGGGCATGGAGAGGCAGATTTCCCCGACCCAGTCGAGCTTCACGCCGACGATCGGCTTGGCATTGAAGCTGGTGAGATTGACGACGGAAGGGGATTTGCCCCGCTCGATGGTCTTCAAATAGCGCTCCCCGGTCTTCAGCCGGACCACGGCCTCTTCGCCGTAGAAGCTCGACAACGGATGACGCTGATCCTTGTAGACCACGATCACATCACCGCTCTCGTATTTTGGCAGCATCGAATCGCCCACTATCTCGAATGCGATCGTCTCTTCCATGATGGGGAAGGGCAGCGCGATGTCGCCGAGCCCGTCGGGCGGAACCTGTTCGTAGTCCGGCTCGATCACCGCGCCGGCCCCGACGCGTCCCATGATCGGCGCGAGGTTGAGCTCGAGATATTCCATGATCGGAATGATTTCGGAGGCCTTCACCAGGCGCTCGCCGCCGAGGATCTCCGACACCGCGCCGGGCCGCACGCCCATCGCCGCCGCCAGGCCGCCCTTGCTCTTGCCCGTCTTTTCCAGGCCCCGCTCGATCATCGCAACGTCCAACATGGTGATTCCCTCGATTGCCCATCGACTGTCCTCTTGTAGTCCGGAATTCGGAATAAATGCAATTATGAATATCAGAATTATTGCTTGACTCTCGCTTCGGAATACCGGAATGTGCGTCTCGCCTCCGGTCGTGCGACCGGAGAAGGCGCATCACAGGACAGCAGCATGGAACCGGGTCATTGGCCGTCGGAACACTCCGACGCGCTTCGCGACTATTTTCTCAAAGGACTATCCTATGCGGAGATCGGGAGAGAGATTAACGCAAGGTTTGGAACGGCTTACACGCGCAATGCCGTGGCGGGCCGGGTCAAGCGGCTCGGACTTGTCGGGGTTGCACGGGTGACCAGCCCGCCGATCGCGCCGTCCTTGCCAGGCGAGACCTGTCTGCTTTCGGCACATCGCCCGGCATTGCCGAACCTGATGCTGCCGCCGAAATCCGCGATGAAGCCCGCCGCACAGGTGAAGCTGCGCTGCGTCGGCGTCCAGCCGCGGCTGATCTCGTTCGCCGAACTCGCAGCCGGCGATTGCCGCTATCCCTATGGCGGCGACAGGGACGGGGAGGAGATCACCTTCTGCGGACATCCGCGCCAGCCAGGCTCCAGCTATTGCACGCCGCATGCGCGCCTGACGCGCCGGTCCGGAGTTGCGCCCGCCCGTGCAGCCGGTCCCGTCGTGCTGAGGCTGGTTTTCGCCGCCTGAGGCGGCGGTCACCCGCCTGTCCAATCGTCTATCCTGCAAGGAGTATCCGAGTGGCACGTGCCCGACGCAACAAATCCTACAAATTGACCGGGATCTATGACCGGCGCTCGCGCGAGATGCCGTTCAATGCCGACGTGGCCGAGGTCGAGGTCGACAATCCATTGGCGCTCGATCCCGGCGAGAAGATCATGGCCATCCGCTCGGTCCGCAGCGATCCGCTCGGCCGGTTGCATTCGCACCATCAGATCGACGAGGCGCAATACCGTGGCGGACGCGCCTTTCAGAACGATTGGGAGAGGGCGGAGCGGGGGCCGCAGGCGGTGGATACGACGCGCGAATATGTCGATGGCACAAGCACGCGTGAGCCCCTCACCGAGAGCCAGCGCCAGGCGGTGCTGCGGCTGAACCGGGTCGAGCGCGAGCTCGGCACCGACGGCGCGGGGCTGGTGCACGACGTGCTGGTGCAGGGCCTGACCATGGACCAGATCGGAGAGCGTCGCGCTGTCCGTACGCAGCGCTGGAACGACTATTTTGCACGCCGCTTTCGCGAATGCCTGGACCGGCTGGCGCTGATCTATGGCTTTGCGACGGAAGCGGGAACGAAGCGTGCAGACCGCCGCAAATGATGACGGCACGCCTGCGGCCTTCGGCCGTAGGCGTACCGGTCCGCCACTTACGGGTGCGGCACGATCTGGTAAGGTGTCGTATAGGGCTCGACGCGGAGCGAGGCGTTGGCCAGAAGCCCGATCTTGGCGGTCGGCGCCTGCTGCAATTCGCCGCTCGGGCCGCGATGCACGTTGTATTGCCAGACGGTGAGGTCGCCCTTTTGCGCCAGCGCGTGCGCAACCGCGCTCGCGTCATTGCCGCCGAGCGCCTGCAGCTCCTCCGCCGACAATCCGATGACGATTTCGTCCTTGATAGTGACGATCTTGAACAGATTCATCCTGGTCTCCTGCGCCCATGCGCCTTGTATCGAGAGGGTGAAAAGCGCGACCGCGGCGCCCTTGATGAGATCGCAGCGAGAAAGCATGCCGTCGTCCTTTGGTGCTGAGGCGCGCCCTAAACGATTGAGTCCGTCGGCCATGGCGCCCGTGATCTGCGTGGCCGTTTCGCAACCGCTTTGTCGCTCGATCTTGAATGGCGGTTCACGGGCGGAAACATGTCCGTTGCGATGAACCTCGATGCCAGAAGACGAGTCCAAGCCCGAGAGCTTGAGGGACCGTCAGATGAAAATCACCGCCATCGTTTGCTTCCTGGCGCCGCTGGGCATGGCACTCCCGGCTGCGGCCGCCGATCCCTTCTACGTGGGTAGCTGGACGTTCACGACCGCGACGGTCGCGCCATGGGCCGATCCACACCGCAAGCCCGACGATACCGAGCGGACGCGGCTGATGGGCAAGGCAGTGGTCTTCAAGGCGAGAGAGATATCGGGGCCACGTCCCTTTGCCTGTGCGAAGCCGCAGTACAAGGTGACGGATTACGCTCCCGACATGATCTTCCAGGGAGCATTCGACGAGATGCAGCACGCCGACAAGAAAGCCGATCCCAAGGCGCTCGCCGCCTCGCTCGGCTTCGCCGGCGCACGGATCAGGACGCTGGAGACCGGCTGCGAGATCGACGTTCATTTCGTCGACGATACAACCGCCGAGGTCGGACTCAACAATTACGTGTATACTCTGAAGAAACTTTAATCTGACCTCGCCAATCGCCGTTCACATCGGACACACCGTGAAACGCTGTGCCGATTGACAGCGGTTGAGGCCGTGTGCGTGATTGATGCTGCTTCTTGACGCAGGTGGGTGACGACCGCAGATATTCCTGTTATCCGGAATTGCCGTGGTCAGATGCGGACGAAGCATCGCTAGGCCGATGGTTGGGCTTGCCGGAAGGGTTGTTCCTTGGCATAACTGCAACCTGCTCGGTTGGGCCCGTCCGTTCGGACACGTCGTTCAGCGTGTTACCCTGCCGGGGCCACCCGGACGCGAACTGATCGTCACCGTGACGTCCGGTCACGGCGTTCGGTTCTGGAGTTGGGCTTCTATCGGAACACGAATGCCGATGCTTGTCATAGGTGCGAGATGAAAAACCTCAATTTCGCGGCTGAACTGCACCTCAAGCTCGGCGCCCCTGCAAGTGGCACTGTCGAAAGCCTGCGCCTGCTCCGGGCGTTTTTGAAGCTCGCGCCTCGACAGCGCTTCGAGGTCATCAAGCTCGTCGAAGACCTCGCCACCGAAGAAACCCTCCCCGAACACCCCCTGTCCTGAGCCCTGGCTGCGCCGGCCTTACGCCTGTTCCTTCGTTTCCTCCAGGAGCCGGACCGCGGGGCGACGTTTGTCCCGGGGGCTGGCCGCTGGCAGCCGATCGGGCAAGTGTGGTAATCAGTTAAGAAAAAGGGAGGAGTGCGACCATGATCGAACCGAAGCTCGAAGTTCCGGCCGAACTGCGCGACCTGGCCGAGAAGACGATTGACCAGGCCGAAAAGGCCTTCGGCATGTTTTTCGAAGCCGCTACCAAGTCAATGACCACGGTTCCCGGAGCGGGCACCGAGGTCTCCAAGCAAGCGCTCGCTTTCACCGAGCAGAACATGAAGTCGGCGTTCGAGCATGCACGCAAGCTCGTCCATGCCACCGACCTTCAGGAAGCGATGCGAATCCAGTCCGATTTCCTGCGCAGCCAGTTCACCAGCGCCGGAGATCACATGCGCCAGATGACCGGCAGCTTCATGCAACCGGGCAAGGGCAAATCCTGATTCTCTGCTCGTGCAGGGCGTGCCCACAAATTGGTCTTGCCTGACGCGGCGATCCGCATTTCGATGCTGGTGCAGGTCCATGATGGGCCACCGAATGGATCCATTCGCCGTCCGTCATCCTTTCTGCTGATCCCTGTCGGTCCTCCGGCAGGGATTTGCAGTTCGTGGGATGTGTCGCGCTTGCGCAGTGTGCCGCTAGCGCAGTGATCCGATATAGGCCGCGATGTCGCCGGCCTCGGTCCTGCTCAAGGGGAAGTTCGGCATCTTTGGATGCGGGTCAAGGAGGAAGAAGGCGAGCCTCTCTGGACTGAAGTCCGGCCTGCGCGCAACCGACGCAAAAGAGGGGACGTCGGCGCTCGCCTGGGCCTGCCCGTTCCCGACGAGGTGGCAGCTCGCACACCAGCGTTTGGCGAGGTCGGCGCCGTGACCGGCGTCGGCGGCGAGGGCAGAGGACGCACCGAGGCTCGAGGCCACGACAACCATCAGACAGCTTCGTCTCAAATGCTCGCGCACCCAGTACCCCCCCATGCATGGCTTGCGGCCGTGCTCAGCCGCAGCACGATCCCGGAAATTGCGACAGATCGATGCGGGCGATGATCGATCGCAGCACCTTGCGGGCGGAACGATAGAGATGCCGCGCGAATGCCGGCGTCCGTGTCGCGGGCAGACCCAAGCTTTTCTTATCAAGGCTTTCGATGGCGTGCGACACGTGCCTCTCCGGGGATGGTGAAGCCCTTCCTAGCGCTGCCGGCCGGGGTCAGCCTTGATCTGCCGCAAAGGATTTCCGGCTAGTAATCGCCGGGGTTCATGATCATCGGGCTTCTCGTGTCGGCCGGGGCCAGCGCGCTGCTGGCGCTGTCGCGCAGGAAGCGGTCGAGCGTTGCCTGGATCTTCTCCTTGACCGCGTCGGGGCCGCGATCGCTCATCTCGGTGTGCTGTGCGCCGGTATGGACGATGTCGATGCCGCGCGCCTTCGCCTCTTCCGGCGTCGGCAGCACGCCGGGATCGGTCTGGAAGTGCGGATCCTTGGAGCGGAACGACAGAATCTTCAAATTGTCGCTGACCACGAAAGGCACCCGCAAATTGTCGAGCGTGATCACCTTCGACACCAGCTCCGGATGCTGATGGGCGACATACATGGAGACGTCGCCGCCGTTGGAATGCCCGACGAGGGTGATGTGGTCGTAATCGACGTTCTCCTGCCGCCGCTTCAGCTCGCCCAGCGTGAAGAGGATGTTGGTCTCGCAGCGGATATAGACTTCGCGCCGGCCGACATATTGCTGGCCGACATGGGTCATCAGCGGCGGATCGCTCGGCAGGTCCTGCTGGATGCTGGCAACGAGGTAGCCGCGCGCGGCGAGCACGTTGGCAAGGAAGGAATACTCGGTGGCCTTGACGGTGTTGCCGTTGCTGATGATGGCAAGCGGGAGCTTCCAGAGGCCGAGATTGGCCTTGTTCTCGTAATCGCGCCGCACGGCGATCTCGACCGAGATCGGCCGCTGGCGGGTGGCGTCGAACAAGGACAAAGTCTCATGGCGGATCGCGAACCGGCTGACCACGAAATACTGGCCGACGCCGAGGACGCAAAGGAGTGCCAGGATTGCAAACACCCTTTTCATGGTCCCGTCTCAAATCACTTTCGGCTGAAACGTGGTCATTGGGAACTCCCGGATCGAGCGATCGTGAGCAGGTTACGGGATTAAATTTAGGCAAGTCTGTGAGAAGCGCCGCAAAAAGGCCGCATCAAGGCAAGCGCTCGAGGCCGCGCGGCTAGAGGCAGCTGCCCTTGCCGCGCTCGGGGCAGAGCCGGAACGCGCTCGACAGGGTGAACAGGAAGCGCGGGCTCCGGCGCTCGTTGTCCGGCGCCCGGTAGCTCAGGGGGACGGCCACGCCGAGATCGGCCAGGAAATCGTCCGGCAGGAAAAACCGCACGCCGGCCCCGGCCGATGTCAGCGAGAGGCCGTCGCTCAGGCCGTAGCCGTCGTTCCAGACCGCGCCGACGTCGCCAAAGGCGTAGAGTTGGTAGCCGCTCCAGTAGCGGAAGTTCAGCTTCTGGTCGAAGCGCACTTCGAGCGAGCCGGCAAGACCGTTGTCGCCGCTGATCTCGGCCGCGCCATAGCCTCGGCCGAAGGCCGCGCCGCCGAGATAGAATTGCTGCGAGGTGAACAGCGGCCGCGATGCGGTCTGGCTTGCCGCCGAGAGCTTGAGCGACCAGGCGTCGTTCAGCGTCTGGTATCGCGTGAACCAGAAGTTCAGCACGGAGAAGTTCGAGGACGCGCCGTCACGCGACAGCAGATCGTCGTCGAAATGCGAGGCGCCGAAGATGTCGAGGCCCTGGCGGTAGGTCATCGTCGCGAAATTGGTGCCGCCGAAGCGATCCTGCAGCCGGTAGTCGGCGGTCAGGCTCGCGGTCCTGATGTGATCGTTGTACCAGGGGCCATAGAGATCATGCTCGGAGACGTTGCTGAAGGTGGTCGCCGCTGTCAGCGTCAGCGCGGAGGATTGCGACTGCAACGGCACGATGCCGGCACGCAGCTCGAACGCTTCGGTCGTGGTGATGTCGCGGTCGAGGCGGCGGGCGTCGCCCGGCCGCACCGCGCTGTACAGGACCGACGCGCCGAGACGCACGCCGTCCACGCCGACAGGCGCATCATAGGAGAGGCGCGCAAAGCCGAGTTCACGTGGATCGTTGGCAATGGTCGACAGGTTGATCGCCAGCGTGTCGCCGGGCGTGAGATAGGAGTTGAACGCGCCGGTCGCGTAGGTCTGCCAGGGGCCGACTGAGGACGAGCCGAGATTGTCCAGACCGAACGACGTGAAAACGTGCCAGGTCTTGAGATAGACCGTGAGACGGAAGCGGCCGGTCGTACCGCCAATCTCCTCGAGCGCGGTATCGGTGATCCGGACGCCCGGCCTGCCATTGATGAGGAAGAGCTGGCGTTCGAGGGTCGCGAGGCGCGATGGCTGTTCGGCCAGAACCGGAGCGAGCATCGGCCTCACGCCGAACTGCTCGGCGCCGTCGCCTTTCAACTCGGCGTCCACGATGGCGCCTTCGATTACCCGAACGCTGACACGACCGTCGGCGATGTCCTGCGGCGGCACGATCGCGCGGCTTAAGTGGAAGCCGGCGGCGCGGTAGAGATCGCTGATCGCGCCTGCGATCGCGGCGAGGTCGGCCTGCGAGATATTCTTGCCGAGATAGGGTTGATAGATCGCAGCGATGCGATCGCCGGAAATGGCATGGGCGCCGCTGACGTTGACGCCGCGCAGGACGAATTGCGGCCTGGTGTCGCCGCCGGTGTTGGGCTGGCCGACCGTCGGCAATCTGACTGCAGGACGCCTCAGCGACTCCTGCTCGGATTGGTTTTCAAAGTATTTCTCCGGCTGTCGCGGATCGAAGCCCGGCTGGTTCGCCTGCTGCGCGAAAGCCTGCGGAACGCCCGTGAGAATTGGTGCTGCGAGCGCCAACGCGGTGAGGGCATGCCGCCTTGCAACTTGTGCGTCTAACCGCTCTCCGTAGTTCAACGGAGAAATTCTCATGAGGCGGTAAAGGTTCGCTAGCTGCATGATTTTTCATAGGTTTTTATGGTCAATGAATCGTTAATGGCACCTGCCGACCGGATGCTTCCCGCTAATTCTATGTTGAGTGATTTCGGATACCTCGGGGTCCTCCTGTAACGGGGACTGAGGATCATCATGCTCGGCGGAGTTGGAATGCGGTGCGCCTTCGTGGCTGCGCTGATCCTGGGAATGGCTTCTGCTGCGCACGCCGCGGACGACGGTGTCTGGTCGGTCAGCAAGTCCTCGGGCGAGGTCTGGCTCGCCACTGATGGTGCGCAGCCCGTGTCGCTGAATCAGGACGGCACGCTCAAGCCTGGCGACACAATTCGCACCGGCCGCAACGGACGCGTGCTGCTCATGCGCGGTGAAGAAACCATTCTGATCTCTCCGAACTCGGTGGTCGGCTTGCCGGCCGAGAAGAAGGAGGGGCTTTCGACCACGATCATCCAGCAGGCAGGCTCGATCCTGCTCGAGGTCGAGAAGCGTAACGTCAAGCATTTCGAGGTCGAGACGCCCTATCTCGCCGCGGTCGTCAAGGGAACGCAGTTCAGCGTCACCGTCGGAGCGGGCAGCACCAAAGTCGGCGTGCGGCGCGGCCAGGTCGAAGTGTCGGACTTCAAGACGGGACAGATCGCCCAAGTCATGCCGGGACAATCGGCAACCGCCTTCGAGCACGGCAAGCCCGGCCTCAGTCTGGGCGGTGCCGGGACCTTCAATCCGATCGAGCAGGGCAAGCCGCGCGCCTCGACGATCGAGCGCGTCCCCGTGCCGAAGTCGGGCCTGTCGGCGCCGCGCAATGCGGCCAACGGCCATGCGATCCATGCGCTTGGTCCGATCGACAAGGGGACGAAGGCAGCCGGCGCGCCGAAGCAATCGCATCAGGCGAGCGGAGCTCACGCGCCCAAAGCCGGCGTAGTGCGCATCTCGAGTTCGCTCGGCGAAGTCAAGCTGAACGTCCACAAGGTCACCAACGGGCTTGCTCACGGCGCGACTGCTCCGGGACAGGTGCGCAACGCGAACGCCAGCACCAATACCGCGACGGTCTGGAGCGATAGCAAGACGAGCACGATGACAACGGCCGCGAACAGCTCGACCGCGACGGCCGCTAGCACGAGCAGCAGTGCAGCTGCGGCCAGTGCCACGTCTTCGTCGACAAGTGCGACGACGACTGTTGCGACCAGCGCCGGGTCGACCAGCGATGCGTCAGGCAAGAATGGCAACAACGGCAATGGAATTGGCGGCAACAACGGTAACGGGAATAGCGGCAACAACGGAAACGGTAACGGCAACAGTGGTGCCACCGGGAACGGCAAGGGCAACAACGGTAACGGCAACGGGAATGGCGGCGGTAACGGCAGTAACGGCCACGGCAACGGCCGACACTGACGCGAATTCCAAGGGGTGAGGGGGCGCACGCGCTGAAGCGGGTGTGTAGGTGGATCGGGTGAAACGTTATCGGCCGCATATTCTGGTCGTGATCGCGCTTGCGGTCGTGCTGTCCACGGGATGGCATGGCGCGCTTCGCAATGCGCTCACCGATCTGCGTTTCGCCTGGCAATCGCGTCCGGCGACCGGCAACGTCGTCGTGGTGGCTATCGACGCGCTCTCGATCGACCAGATCGGAGTCTGGCCGTGGCCGCGGCGGCTCCATGCCGAGCTATTGCACAGGCTCGAGGCGGCGGGCGCGCAGGACGTCGCCTTCGACGTCGATTTCAGCACGCCGTCGGATCCGGCCTCGGACGCGGCCTTCCTCACGGCGCTTCGCGAGGTCGGCGGTTCGACGATCCTGCCGTCCTTCAAGCAGCCGTCGCCGAATGGCGGCACGGCTCACATCAATCGCCCTCTGAAGCTGTTCAGCAACCAGTCGTGGCCGGCCGTCGTCAATGTCGCGATTGAATCCGACGGGCTCGTCCGCCGTTATCCGGTTGGCGAGAAGCTCGGCGAATCCCAGATGCCGTCGATGGCCGTCGTGCTGGCCGGGCAGGACGCCAATCGGCGGCCGCCCTTCCTGATCGATTTCAGCATTCGTGCGTCCTCCATCCCCACCGTCTCCTATTCCGACGTGCTGCGCGGCGACGCAGCCACTCTGGGCAAGTTGAGAGACAAGAAGATCATCGTCGGCGCCACGGCGCTCGAGCTGGGCGACCGGTTCAGCGTTCCGAACGGCAAGATCATCTCGGGGCCCGCCCTCCAGGCGCTCGCGGCGGAATCCATCCTCCAGAACCGCATGCTGCGCTGGACCTCCGATGTCGGCATGTTCATTGGCCTGGGCCTGATCTGTTTGCTGATGATGTATTCGTGGCGCCGCTTCGCTCCCGGTGTCCGCGTCGCGGTCCTCGTTGCTGCGGGGGTTGGCCTCGAGCTGGCCGCTGCCTTCGTACAGGTAAAATGGCCGCTCATCATCGACACCTCGCTGTTTCATATCGCGATCATCGCCTATCTGACGGCGATCGCGCTCGACGAGATCGATTTCCGCAGCCTCTTGGGGCGCATCGCCGAAAGCCGCTTTCATCGTATCGCAATGTCGCTCGGCGACGGTCTGGTCTGCACCGACGAGGATCACCGGATCACGGTGTGGAATCCCGGCGCCAGCGCGATCTTCGGCTACATGCCGACCGAAATGATCGGGCAGCCGTTCGAGACGCTCTGTGCGGTGCCCGCGGGTGCTGGCGCAAAGGCTTTCGCCATGCGTGATGCTGCGCGCCAGGCGCTGCTGGTGCCCGGTGGCGCCGTCGTCGTCGAGTTCGTGGGCCGGCGCAAGAACGGCGAGACGTTCCCCGTCGAAGCCAGCTTCTCGGGCTGGCAGGGAACGGACGGTTTCCAGTACGGAGCCATCCTGCGCGACATCTCGGTCCGCAAGCGCGAAGCCGAACGTGTCAGGTATCTCGCCGAACACGACGCGCTGACGGGACTTGCCAACCGGAACATGCTGCATGCCGGGCTGGTCGGCTCGATTGCGGATGCGCAGCGGCGCTCCTGCGGGGTCGCGCTGCTGGTGATCGGGCTCGACGGCTTCCAGCGCATCAACGACATGCTGGGTCATTCCGCCGGCGACCTCGTGCTGCAGGCGGTCGCTGATCGCCTGAAGGAGCAGGCCGGAGATGGCTCGGTCGTTGCCCGGCTCAGCGGCGATGAATTCGCCATCGTGCGCGAAAGCGCAGATGTTGGCGAGCCGATTGCGGAGTTCGTCGAGCGCATCGCCCGCGCGTTCGAGGCGCCGCTCACAACGGGCACGCGTCAGCATCGCGTGCGGATCAGCGTCGGCGTCGCCGTCTATCCGGAAGGCGGGCACAACGCCGACGATCTCCTCAGCAACGGCCATCTCGCACTCAGCAAGGCCAAGCTGACGCGGCGCGGCAGCCATGTGATCTTCGAGAATGCGATCAGGCAGGAGCTTGAGAACAGGCTGACGCTGGAGAGTGAACTGGCGCTCGCCGCGGATCGCGGCGAATTCGAGCTGTTCTACCAGCCCCAGGTTCGGCTGGTCGACGGCGGCCTGGTCGGGGCCGAAGCGCTCATCCGCTGGCGGCACCCCGTGCGCGGCTACGTGTCGCCTGGCGAGTTCATGCCGGTGGTCAACACCTCGGCGCTGTCCGAGCGGATCGCGACCTGGGTGATGGAGACTGCCGCTCGTCAGGCGCGCGCCTGGGAATTGTCCGGCAACAACGTGCGCGTCGCGATCAACCTGTCGCCATCGCAGCTCCACTCCGGCGATCTCGCGCATTCGGTTGCGGCCCTGCTCGAAACGACGGGGCTCACGCCGTGGCTGCTCGAGCTCGAGGTCACCGAAGACATCCTGCTCCATGACGAGACCCGCGTGCTCGACATGTTCAAGCGGATCCAGCAGCTCGGCGTGCGCATCCTGTTCGACGATTTCGGCACCGGCTATGCAAGCCTGAGCTATCTGAAGAAATTCCCGCTGGACGGCCTCAAGATCGACCGGTCGTTCGTGCTCGACCTGCTCGCCGATTCCGACGACGCTGCGATCGTCGGATCGACGATTGGCCTCAGCAAGCAGCTCGGTCTGACGGTCATGGCCGAAGGCATCGAGAACCGCGCCACGGCCGACTTCCTGGTCAGCATGGGATGCAAGGAAGGGCAGGGCTACTTTTTCGGCCGTCCGATGCCTGTGGCGGCGTTCGAGACACAATTTTTCAGGGCCGCACTCGCAGTCGTCACCGCGGCCTGAATTGCTTGATCTCGGCCGCTAGCGCCGGCGGGCGACCGCCACACCAAACAGGAAGGCGACGAACAGACTGGCCAAGGGCGCTTCGCGCGTGATCGCCGCGACAGTCGCGAGTGGTCGTCCGGGCTTTCGCGCCTCATCGATTGCATAGGTGAGACGGTCGACCGCTGCGCGCAAGCCTCCCGCGACCTCGCCGATGGTTTGGGAGACGTCGGTGGCGGCGTCGATGGCGCGTTCGGCCATGCCGGGCTGAGGATTGGGCTGCGGTATTTCCGTGCTCAAGCGCGCGACCTCCGAACCTGACGGAAAGATTGAGACCGGCACCTTTGGCTATCCTCGCGTGCGCTTGTTTTGGAACAGCGGGCCCGAAGACCTTTGGCTATCCGCGACAGGCGCCGTTTTGAACGGCGGGTGCCGGCCTTGCAGTGGAAATGCGCCGCACGGGAATTAGTTCCAGCCGGACGCATCTCGTTGCGAAATCCCCGGGAAACGACGGCTGCGAATCTCTGTTAGGCTGGTGCAGCCTTGCTGAACTCGGGAGATTGCCGTGACCGACCGGACCATGGATCGAGCCCGGCGCATCGCCTTGCTCGGCGCGCCCATCGACATGGGGGCCTCGCAGCGCGGTACCTTGATGGGCCCTGCAGCGTTGCGCACAGCCGGTCTTGCCACACTGCTCGAAAGTCTCGACTTCGAAGTCGTCGATTATGGCGATCTCTCCGTCGCCGAGGTCCCGGACCTCGCCGACAGGCCGCCTGAGAAGGCAAATCACTACCGCGAGATCCAGCGCTGGACGCGCGTGCTGAGCCGCAGAGGCCACGAGATCGCGCAAACTGGTGCGCTCCCGATCTTTCTCGGCGGGGATCACACATTGTCGATGGGCTCGGTCAATGCGATGGCGCGTCACTGGCAGGAGCGCGGGCGCGAGCTGTTCGTGCTCTGGCTCGATGCCCATGCCGACTACAACACGCCGGAGACGACGATCACGGCCAACATGCACGGCATGTCGGCCGCCTTCCTGTGCGGCGAGCCGGGCCTTGACGGCCTCCTGGGCGACGATCCGCGCGCCTCGATCGATCCTGATAGACTGGATCTGTTCGGCGCGCGCTCGATCGACAAGCTCGAAAAGGAATTGATGCGCGCGCGACGGATCAGGGTCGTCGACATGCGGCAGATCGACGAGTTCGGTGTCGCAGTGCTGATCCGACGCGTCATCGAACGGGTCAAGGCGAGCAATGGCGTGCTGCATGTCAGTTTTGACGTCGATTTCCTCGATCCTTGCGTGGCGCCAGGCGTCGGCACCACCGTACCGGGCGGTGCGACCTATCGCGAAGCGCATCTGATCATGGAGCTGCTGCACGATTCCGGCGTGGTCGGATCGGTCGACATCGTCGAGCTCAATCCATTCCTCGACGAGCGCGGCCGGACCGCGCGCACCGCGGTCGAGCTGATCGGCAGTCTGTTCGGCCAGCAGATCACCGATCGGCCGACGCCGAGCAATGCGATCGCCCCGGGGGAGTGAATCAAGCTGCTCGCGTTTGTGCACTGCAAGGAAAGGAACTGCTCCTGCGGCCGCGAGATTTAGATCAGCCCCGATCGAAATCGCCGGCTTTTGAAACAGCTGCGAATTGCAAATACCGCAGTCGGATTGTTTGATGCGGGCTCAGCGCCAGCCGAGGGCCCGCAATGAGCAGTACGACGCATCCTGACGACAATCCCGTGACGACCACGCGCCGCCGTCTCTTGACTGCCGGCTCGGCAGCCATTGGAGGCGCCGTTCTCGGCGCGGGCCCTGCTGTTGCCGCGGAGACGGACAATCTCCCGCCCAACGTTCCTGAGTGGATGAAGGCGCCGGGCGACCCCATGGGAAGCCAGCCTTACGGCGCGCCCTCGCCGTTCGAGAAGGGCGTGGTCAAAAACATCTCGAAGACTCTCAAGCAGTACATCTCTGCGTCCAGTCGTACGCCCTTGCAGGAGCTCGATGGCATCATCACGCCGAACGGGCTGTTCTACGAGCGGCATCACGGCGGCGTCCCCACCATCGATCCGGCGCAGCACCGGCTGATGCTGCACGGGCTCGTCGAACGGCCGCTGATCTTCACAATGGACGATCTCAGGCGATTTCCATCGGAGTCGCGCATCCACTTCCTCGAATGCTCCGGCAATCCCGGCTACAGCAAGCCCTACGGCAAGACGGCATCGGACCTCGTGGGTCTGGTGAGCTGCGCCGAGTGGACCGGCGTCAGCCTGAAGCTGGTGCTTCAGGAGGCCGGGCTGAAGCCGGAGGCCAAGTGGGTGATCGCCGAAGGCGCCGACGCGGCAGCGCTGACACGTAGCATCCCGATCGAGAAGTGCCTCGAGGATGCCATGCTGGTCTACAGCCAGAACGGCGAGCGGCTGCGCCCACAGCAGGGCTATCCGCTGCGCCTGCTCCTGCCGGGCTTCGAAGGCAACATGAGCGTGAAGTGGCTGCGGCGCCTGCATGTGACGGCAGAGCCCGTCTATTCGCGCGAAGAGACGTCGAAATACACCGATCTCTTGCCGGACGGCACCGCGCGCGAGTTCTCCTTCTACATGGAGGCGAAGTCGATCATCACGCGTCCATCGGGCGGCGAGCGTCTGAGCGCGCCGGGCTTCCACGAGATCACCGGCATCGCCTGGAGCGGACATGGCAAGATCGCGCGTGTCGACGTGTCAGTAGACGACGGCAAGAGCTGGCAGGAAGCGCGCTTGCAGGAGCCGGTGCTGACGCGTGCCCTGACGCGCTTCCGTCTGCCGTGGCAGTGGGACGGCAAGCCCGCCGTGATCCAGAGCCGCGCGATCGACGAGACCGGCTATGTGCAGCCGACGCTGGCCGAACTGCTCGCGGTGCGCGGCGAGAATTTTTTCTACCACAACAATGCGATCTGGCCCTGGCGCATCGCTCAAGACGGCGAGGTGGCCAATGCGCTGGCTTGACACTTGCGGCGTCGTCTCTGCGATCCCCGCCGGCATCTGGGTGAATGCGGCGCAAGCACAAAGCCCCTTCGGTATTGGTCGGCCGGCAACGGCCGCCGAGGTCGCAGGCTGGAATATCGACGTCGGCCGCGATGGCAGCAATTTGCCGAAGGGAAGCGGCTCGGTCGCGCATGGGCGTGAGGTGTACGCTCAGCAATGTGCCTCGTGTCACGGCGACAAAGGCGAAGGCGGTCTCGGTGACCGGCTCGCCGGCGGACAGGGCACGATCGGAACGGCAAAGCCGGTCCGAACCGTTGGCAGCTACTGGCCCTATGCGCCGACACTGTTCGACTACATCCGCCGCGCGATGCCGCAGAATGCGCCGCAATCGCTGGGCGACGACGACGTCTATGCGGTGTCGGCCTATGTCCTGAACCTGAACGGGCTTGTTGGGGCGGATGCGATCCTCGACGCTAAATCGCTCGCGGCCATCAGAATGCCGAACCGCGACAAATTCGTCGGCGATGCGCGCCCGGATGTGAAGAAGTGAAGCCGTGGGACCGATCAAGTTCCGCGCAGAAACGGGGAACTGCCCAAAGTATGCGGGAACTCGCGGGACCAATTTGAATTAACCTGCGAGAGGAAACAGCGTTGGATTTTTCGATGACGACGGATCGTTTCGCGAACTCCATGTCCTCGGCGCTTCGCCATCCCGGCGTGATTGCGCTGATCGTGGCCGGCTTGACGATCGCTGCAATGTTGATCGTCGACCACGGTCCTTGGAATCGCGCCAAGACCCAGCCGGCCCATGTCGCGATGTATGCAACCACCGGCGAGGCTGCGCGTGCTGCAGGTGCCGCAGTGCTTCCGACCGAGCCGAAGTCGCCGCTCGAACCGGCGCGGCCGGGGCCGAAGACATCCCCGACCGTCAATCCCGTGACGCCGTAGCCCGGTCGCAAGCCTCGCTCCAGCCACAACTGCCAGCCTAACGGCGGATCGCCGTGACCTCGAAGGACGCGGCGGCCGCAACGATCAGCACGTCGCACAAGGGGTGGAGTAGCGCGGCGGGCGAGGGCGCTTTTGTCTTTGGGGGACGACAGCAATGCTTTCGATTGATCAGTTCCTGCGGTTCATCGCCGTGCCGGCCGTGTTCGCGGCCTTCATCATCGCCTCGCAGATCTCGGCGGCGTTGTCGCCGCTCTAATCAGCCGATCAGGGACGAGCCGAGCAGGGCGAGGACGGCCAGCGCCATCAGCGCTGTGCCGAGCCAGCCCAGCGCGATCAGCCACGACCGCGCCCTGAAACGGCCCATGATCGCGCGGCTCGAGACGATCAGCATCATCATCGCCATGATCGGCACCGCGACGACGCCGTTGAGCACGGCGCTCCACACCAGCATGTGGATCGAGTCGATCCCGGTGAAGCCGAGCCCGAAGCCGATCGCGGTCGCGGCGGCGATGATGGTGTAGAACCCGGCCGCCTCGTCCGGCTTTGCCTCCAGCGTGGCGCGCCAGCCGAATATCTCCGCAACGCCGTAAGCCGCCGAGCCCGCCAGCACCGGAATCGCGAGCAGGCCGGTGCCGATGATGCCGGTTGCGAACAGGGCGAAGGTGAAATCGCCGGCGAGCGGCCGCAGCGCTTCGGCTGCCTGCGTCGCCGAGCTGATGTTGGTGACGCCGTTGGCGTGCAGGACCGACGCCGTGGTCAGGATGATGAAGAAGGCGATGCCGTTCGAGAGCAGCATGCCGGAAATGGTGTCGGCCCTGATGCGCGCAAGCTCCGGACTGCCGCCGCGCTTCAGCTCGCGAAGCGGCTTGTCGCGCTGGCCGCAATTCATCTCCTCGACCTCCTGGGATGCCTGCCAGAAGAACAAATAAGGGCTGATGGTGGTGCCGAGCACCGCGACCACCATCATGAAATAGTCGGCGCTGACATTCGTCTGCGGCCACACCGCGGCGAGCACTGCCGTGCTCCACGGGATCTTCACGGTGAAGGCGGTCGCGACATAGGCGAACAGCGCCAACGTGAGGAATTTCAGCACCGGCGAATAGCGGCGATAGGGCAGGAACACCTGGAGCAGGGTCGAGCCGGCCGCGAAGATGAGCGCGTGCTCGTGGTTGAGGCCGCCGATGACGAGCGAGAGCGCCTCCGCCATCGCGGCGATGTCGGCGGCGATGTTGAACGTGTTGGCGGCAACGAGCATCGCCACCAGTCCAAGCACCGCCCAGCGCGGCGCGATCTGCATGACGTTGGCGGCAAGCCCCTTGCCGGTGACGCGCCCGATCTGCGCGCTGACGAGCTGGATCGCGATCATGAACGGCGTGGTCAGAAACACCGTCCAGAGCAGTCCATAGCCGAATTGCGCACCGGCCTGCGAATAGGTGGCAATGCCCGACGGATCGTCGTCCGCCGCCCCGGTGATGAGGCCCGGCCCCAGCCGTTGCAGGAAGGTCCGCTCGGATTTCGTCGGGGTCAGGGCGCTGTCGGTCATGGCGGGGGCTCGGCTCGGTGCGGCGTCTCCTTGGCCAATGCAAAGCCGGGAACAAAAGTTCCACGGGCCTTTTCGGATCTTCGCATTTTCTGATTATGCTAAATTCGGTTGGCCCGTCGGGCAAAACACCTGTAGATTGGCATCGTCCCGAAAGCTCTCGAAGCGTGCCGGCCGCCCGCGGGCCTGGCCGCATCCGCCGGCGGAATTCCAGCGCCGGAGACGAGCGCAGGCGCCCCTCATTTGACGCTGACGAACATGCCCCAGGCCGCGGCGAGCGCCGCCCCGGAAAAGACGATCAGCGGGTTCTCGCAGAATGCGCTGCCATAGCTGCACATGTTCGCGCCGAACTGGCCGAGCTCGTGATGGCTCGCGGAGTAGAACAGTCCCGACAGCACCAGCAATGCGGCGGCGACGTAGTACATCGGCAATCTCTCCAGCCCGCTTAAAGCCCGGGCGCCATCATGTCGCCCGACATGTCCCAGCATGGCGCGAAGGGATTTCATTCCGCCGAATCCGCATCGTTGCATTTGAGTTAAAGTTTGACCCTTCGGAGTTAAGCCAGGAACCATTGTCCACTTTGGTACTTAGGAACCCCGAAGCGAGGTTTGAGTCGTGACCGAACAGAGGGAGGCAGAACGAACGATGCCCGGCCGTCCGCAGCCGGGGCCACCCTGTCCGAAATGCAAGATGCCGTCGCGCTACATCACATCGATGCTCGACGTGAAACGCGACAGATCGGTCCTGATCTACCGCTGCGAAGCTTGCCGTGAAGAGATCTGGCGGTGAATCCGCCGCTAGCGCGCCAGGGAGGGCGCCATGCAGGACTATCGAATGCAGCTCGAGAAGCTGCGCAAGGATGCCGCCGAATGCGCGTTGATCCGCGATCTTGCGACCGGCAAGGCCAAGCGCGAGTTGTTCGACACGCTCGCGGGCCATCTCACGGTGCTGGCGGACCAGGTTGAAACGGCCATGCACGACCGCAGCGCCGGCACCGCGGCATGAGCGCCTTCGAAGCCGAAGCTGAAGCCGTGCCCGAAGGGAAGCGCCCCATTTGCCGCCTGGATGCATAGTTTTCCCGATCGGAGTCACCCCAAAAAAGGGCCCCGGGTAGGGGCCCTTTCTCTTGGGTTGGGGGTCTCCTGGGTCTGGCGCACTCTATCGCCGGGTGCCGTAGAGTTCACGCTCGCGGCGGATGTCGTCGGGCGCGAGCGGAGGACTTGCGGCGTCAAAGTCGGTCCAGCCGGTTTTCTGCCAGGCGGAGCTGCGGTCCTGAAGGTTGACGGACCTTTCGTCGAGCAGCGCATCCAGGCGGGCGCGGTCCTGGTCGGGCACCTTGGCGGACACGAGCGTGCCGCCGCGGCGAACGCCTTCCGCATAGCGCGAAGCGTCTTCCCGCGAAACGCCCGCCTCGGTCAACGCGCCGACGATTCCGCCCGTGGCCGCGCCGGCAGCCGCGCCGACGGCGGTGGAAGCGAGCCAGCCCGCCGCGACCACCGGGCCGAGGCCCGGAATGGCGAGCAGGCCAAGACCCGCAAGTAGGCCGGCCGCGCCGCCGAGGCCCGCGCCGATGCCGGCACCGGTCCCGGCACCCTCGGCGCGATCATCGACGCCGTCGCGGTCGCGGTCGACTTTGCCGCGCGAAGAGCCGAACCAATTGTCCGAGTTGTTGGCGACGATGCTGATGTCCGAATGCGGCACACCGGCGCCTTCGAGCCGGGTCACGGCGCGCTCGGCGTCGGAATAATTGTCGTAGAGACGAGAGATGGTGATCGTCATTGCTTAAGTCCTTCTGGTTCTATTCGCTCTGGTTCTATTCGCTGCTTGCTCGTCACTTGGTGGGGTTCACGTTGCCCTGGAAGTCCACGCTGACATCGGTCTTGGTACCGGCCTTGTCGGCCTTGCCGCGCCAGACGCCCTCGTTGTCCTTCTGCAGGCCGGAGACGTTGGAATATCCCGCCGCCTCGATCCGCGACTTCGCCTGGCCCTCGGTGAAGCTGTTGCGGCCGGCGACCGGTGCGTTTGAATTGTTTTGATCGGAACTGTTGACCGCGTTGTTTCCCGGCCCGCTTTGCGCTGGCTGTGACTGGGCGCCTGCGGGCACAGAGCCGAGCAGCAGCAAGGTTGTGACCAGCAGAGTTAGACGTGACATGTTTTCGTTCTCCGGCAGTTGATTGTGCCGGCGACAACAAGCGAGATTCGAATTGGTTGCTTCGGTTCGAAGTGCGGAGTGCCGCAGGGCAGGCGTGTTTCGGGAGAGACGAACGATCGCTTTCGGCTCAGGAACTTTTGCCGCTTCTTCCCGTTCTGCGGCTGGGCCTGAATCCCCCTCCGGCAATTCAAGAGGCAACGCGTGCAAGACCGCTATCCGTGGCTGAAGAAATGGACCGCGGAAGAGCACGAGCAGCTGATGGCGATGCCAGAGGCGGGCCGGCGACCGGACGAGATTGCCGGGGCCCTCAAGCGCAGCGAAGCGGCGATCAGGGCACGTGCCTGGCAGCACGGGATCGCGCTACGCCTCGTCACGCAGAAGCGAAAGCCTTGATCGGGTTGGTTCGAAGGTTCGCAGCTCAAGCGGTCTGGACCGGGGCCGTGACCGACGGTGCACGCAAGCCGTGGCGCTTGCGCGGACCCTAGCCCTCAGATTTCGGCAGCCGCGTTATCCGCTCTTCCTGATCCGCCATGGCGTCGTAAGCCTCGGCCATCCTCAGATATTGCGCGCGCGTTGCTTCGTCGGCCATCAGTTCGGACTTGGCGCGCAGCTCTTCGGCCTGGTGGCGGTGCCGGGCTGCTTCGCTCACAAAGTCCATGGGTGAATCCCTCCGGGACGGGTCGAGAGACCTATCTTAACGCATGTGAAGGCGGAGGTTTCCATGGCTTGGCATATATGCTCGATGCCCGACCCGTTGCACGCACACGCCCTTCTCGCAAGCTGCGCGAGGACAGGATGCGTCTCGACCGTGAATATGCGGAGCAGATCGAGGCGCTTCGCTTCGCGATCCTCGAAAGTGGGATGTCGCGCGTCGAGAGCAAGGCGCGCCGCGACGACAGGAGCTGAGGCTGCCTGTCGCACCGACGCGGGCGGAAGACGGCGACGAAACACGCCTGAAACAGTCCTGAAACCAGATCATCCTGAACTCCTTCGCCCCCGGGCCCGACCAACGGAGCGACAAGGAGACAGTCATGATCCAGATCGGTTCGAAGGAAGAAGTCGCGTTTCTGCTGGCCCTGTTCGGCACCCATACCCAGCCGGTGAAGAAGCCGAAGCCGAAATCGCAGCAAAGGTGAAAGACACAATGCCTGGCCTCGCCGAATGCCAGAGCCTCTTGCGCCTGTTGATCGCGAGGGGGGACCCGAAGGCCATCCCACTCGCCAAAGGCGCCATCGACCAATATCTCAACACGGCGCCGGTCAGCGCCCGCGGGCGCGGCCTGCGCCTGCTCCAGCGCGACGCGCTCGATCAGTATGGCGTCGCGGTCGGCGTGCAGCGTTCGTTCGCCGAGACGGTGGATGCCTATATCGAGCGCAAGCTGGCCGAGGAATGAGGCGAGCGCGGTCGGCCGATCCAGGCGATCGGGAACCAGTCGGCTTAACATGAGTTAACTTGCCGGGCGTCCTGTCCGGGAGCGATTGCGATGTTGCCGAATGATCGGGAATGGCTCGCGATGCTCGTTCAGGCGAGCACGAGCCGCATTCGCGCCGGCAACGAGGTCACGCTCCAGATGCTGCACCGCTCCATCGAGATGATCGCGGCCGCGGAGGCGCTGCTGGCCGCGCCCATGCCGCGGGTGTGGCCCAAATCGCAAGATCGGTCGGAAGATTGGTCCGAAAGCGGGTCCTGAAACCAAAGTGGCCCCGATTAACCTGGGGCAGGGCGCGCCCCCGCAAAAGCTGCTTTCTTCACAGCATGACAGATGACGACGAAAAACGTGTGGGGTCGGCGGTGCACCTCTGCCGCCCCTGTCCGGAATGCGGGGCATGGCCGAGGCTCACGCACAAATTCCTGGACCCGCGCAGCGGCGCGACGGTTCGCCTCTATCTGTGCGCGTGCGGCAAACACGTCTGGGGCGACTGAAATACCTCTGCAGCTTTTGCTCGAAAGGTATATTGTCACGTCATCACCGGCCGAGGCTCTGCCCGTAGGCGTCGGTGGCTGAGAGACCGATCGCGCTCCCGCCTGCATAAGCGAAGGGAGCGCCGCCATGGCCCGCAGATCACTCATCGACAGCGTGCACGAACTGGCCGCCGAGATCAGGGCGCAGAATGCCCGCATCCGCGAGATGACGGCGCAAGCAGCCAGCGTGCTGAAGGCGCCGCAGCCCGACACCTTCCTCGGCCGCAAGACCTATGAGCCTTTTCCGAAAGAGGAGGATGTCAGGACGGGCGTGACGGATTGAGGATGCAGGCCGGGGCGGCGGCGGACGTCGCCTGCTTCAAAAGCCCGATCTTGCGGCCGAGCTGCCAGACCTCGACATTGCCTTGCCGGGTGAACTGCCGCGCGAAGGCGAGCGCCTTCTCGTCCGACAGGGCCTCGAACGCTTCGGCGGAGCGGAAGACACCGTTGTCGCCGACCAGGTAAGCGCGATATTGCTGCATCATGTCGGAGCCCTCAGGCCCGGCGAGCGAAGCCAGGCCTCGATCTGGATCGCCGCCTCGTCCTGCCGCGCCTTGCGCAGCAGCATCTCGCGGCTGCGGCCCGGCGGCAGCGCGCGCGCCTCATCGCGCAGGCGCATCACCTCTTCGGCCAGCCGCTGGTCGAGTGTCTTGGTTTGCTTGAATCGACGCCGCTTCAGCATGGCGCTGCTCCCTTGTTCGAGTAGGGCGGGAAGCGCAATTGGCGTTCTCATCACCGATCGATGCCTCGGGCCTTGCGGTGATGCGTTAACTTTACGTTCTGTCCAGGTGGAGAGTCCGTATCATATGATACGTAACTGCAAAGAATCTTCGACCAAGTCTGAGACGTTTGAGCGAATTACTCATTTTACTGCGGTGCGATTTCCGTGTTCAATTTTGAACAATAGGGACCTCTGGTCGTTGGCCAGACATCACCGGCCAAGGCTTCGTCCGTAGGCGTCGGTGGCTGAGAGACCGATCGTGCTCCCGCCTGCAATGCGAGGGAGCACGCGTGATGCGGATCTATCGCCCATTGCCAATCGACCATGAGCGGGCCGAATTCATGCGGAAGTTGGCGCATGAATGCCGAGAGCTGTTGAGACAGCCGCTGCCCGATACGTTTCTCGGACGCAGGACGATGGATGCACCGCGGAGGGAAGACGAGGAGGGTGGCGGCGAGCGGTGACCACTTGCGCGGAATGAGCTTGCGGGGAGCACGACTTCGCATTGCGCAGAACATCGAACGACCGTTTGACGTTGCTCTCTATTTGTTCCAAGTGACGGCAGCATCTCAACCTTAGGGCGAGCCGTGATTGAGCATCAGTCGCGCCTCGAACTTGCGTGGGGCGGCCGATGAGTATTTCGTTTCTCGCCTTGGTCTTGTTGGAATCCCCGGCAACTCCCGACATGGTCGCGATTGCCAAAGCCATTCGCGCGCGACATCCCGAACTGCCGATGGCGGTGGAAGGAGGCGACGCGGGCGCTCGCCAGAATTCGCCGCTCATTCGCTGTGGCAACGAACTTGTTGCGGTGATGTCGATGCCCGCGCCCGTTCCAGAGGATTCTGGGCTATGGTCGCGCGCTTCGACGACATGGCCGCAAGCCGATGCAACCGATTGCGAGCGAGGACGGTAAGCCCCTCGAGTTTATTCACCGTATCGAGCGGGTCATTGTGCATCCCGGCGATAACGTGACGATGGAAGCGGAGATTGAGGAGAGCGTGCATCGAGCACCAATCAGTGTTCTCGGAAGCCTCGGTGCAATAAATGACTTCGATGCCTCTCACGAAGAGCTCTGGCTGCTTTCACAGGAGAAGGACGAGGGCTAACTTGCAACTGGTCAAGCTCGCCTTGTGACCTCGATCACGCCTCGGCGCACCCCGGGCGTTGTTGTATGGATCGCATTTGAGATCGTTGGACGCTACGCCGCAGCGGCAGGGCCGAACCAAGTTGTCATCGCCTCCGTGAGTCCGCTTTCGCTCTCGTTTCCAACCCATGCCACATGCCCGTCGGGGCGCACCAGAACCGCATCGGGCGCGCTGACTTCTCCGATCGCGGGAAGTTCCCACGCCCCGTCGTAGCTGGCGTTGATCGCACTGATGCGATTAGTCCAGGGCGCGATGTCGAAATTCTGTGCCTCGCCGAAATTGATCAGCACGCCTCGCGCGCCGTGCAAAAGCGTGAACAGCCTCGCCGGACCGTCGTCAACGATCAAATCGAGATCGGGCATGCGGCGCCCAAGCAGCGGATGGCCTTCGCCGCAATCGTAGCGGATGTCGAGCCCGCTCATCGTCGCGCCAAGATGCTTGCGTGGCTCGTCCATGGCGAGCAGCTCGGACACGATATCGCGCGCGGCATTGAGGCCGTCCTCGGCGCGGCGGAGCAGGGCGATCTGCGCCCTGGTGTTGCGCAGTACGCGCGCGGCGACGGGATGACGCTCGGCGTGGTAGGTGTCGAGCAGATTTTGGGGCGAGATGCCCTTGACAACCTGCGCCAGCTTCCAGCCGAGATTGACCGCGTCCTGCACGCCGGCGTTGAGGCCTTGCCCGCCGACGGAGTGATGGATGTGCGCGGCATCGCCGGCGAGCAGCACGCGCCCTTTGCGATAGGAGGCGGCCTGCCGCGCCGCATCGGTGAAGCGGGAGATCCAGGCAGGATTTTTGAGGTCAAAATCGGTGCGGTAGACGGCGACGAGGGCCTCGCTGAGATCGCGCAGCCCGGGATCGCCGGTGCGCGCGAGCGTTGCTTCCGTCACGACGACCAGAACGCGCCCGCTCTCCGCCTTGCTGAGGCCGTGAAAGCCGAGCGCGTCGTGACGGAGGCCCCAGGCGGGTTCCTGGCTCATCTCGACCTCGGCCATGAGATTGCTGAGCGTCGGATCGGACCCGGCGAAGTCGATGCCGGCCGCCTTGCGCACCAGGCTGCGGCCGCCGTCGCAGCCGACCAGATAGTCCGCCCGCAGCGCCTGTCCGCTGGACAGCGTGACGTCGACGCCGGCCTCGTCCTGCGCGAAGCCCCTGACCTCGGTGCTTCGATAGATCGGCACCGCGAGCTCAGCGACCCAGTCGGCCAGGATGCGTTCGATATGGTTCTGTCGCAGTGCGAGCCCGTAAGCGTGGCGGGTGGGGAGATCGCTGATGTCGAGCCGGATCCAGGCGAAGCCCGCGAGCTGGGCAATCTGTCCTTCGCGCAGGAAACGATCCGCGATGCCGCGCTGATCGAGGATCTCGATGCTGCGCGCGTGCAGGCCGCCGGCGCGCGTGCCGACGAGCTCATGGTCCGCGCGCCGCTCGACGATGGCGACGTCGATCTGTGCAAGCGAGAGCTCGGCGGCCAGCATGAGCCCGGTTGGGCCGCCGCCGGCGATGATGACCGCATGGCCGCCTGTCGCCGCGCGTGTTGCGCTGGCTCGGCCGCGCGAGCTGGATGTCGGAAGCAATACAGGCATGTCGTGACCCCCTCGGCTTGTGGTTGAGCCCGCGGGTTCTACGGCAGGAGCGGGGACTTGAAGCAAGCCCCTTACGCACCACATATTGAGTTGCGAGGAGCGGCTTATGCGTCCGCGCTCACACCGTTGACGCGTCGGGCAGAACACCTGCAGAAGGCATCACCCCGATGCACACCGATCGCCGGTCCGCCTAATCGTCCTTCGACACATCGCCGGGCTTGGTGGGAACATCGATGGTGCCGCCATCGCCGTGCACGAGATCGCGGCCGTTGTCCTCCGTTTCGCCGGCGTCTTCGACCATTGCCTCTTGCGTGTCGCGCTCTTCGTCGATGCGCGGCTTCGGTCCCGGCAGATCTCGCGATGTCCTGGGTGAAGACGTCTCGACTGTCATTGGCGTTCCTCCTGGTCGGCTAACGCTGCTTCCGCCAATTCGTTCGTTTGACGCGTCGGGCAAAACACTGGCATACTGGCATCATCGAACGAGTTTGGTTCAGCCCACGCGGACAATCCGCGACGGGCTTTTTCGTTTTCGATCCCAGAATCGGACGGTCGCCTACGCGTTCCGGCCACGCACTCGCGTATCCGCGTTGAGCGATCAGCGTGCCGACGTCGCAACCAGTGCTGGCTGCGCACTGCGAACGTGCCGGCCTCGCGACGCTGGTGCTGTTCGCTCGTGCCGCTGCCGTCTCCGAGGCCGGAAATAGGGTTCGCGCTCGAAACGATTGCCCTCCGTCACGCGATCTGCCGCGCATCTTTTTCTGAAGGAGAGACAATGAGCGCTTATCCGATATCGCTCGCGCTCGCCGCCCTTGTTGCAATCGTGCTGTAGGAGGCGTTCTCATGAACGAGGAAATCATCGAATGCGAGCTCGAGCGTGCACCAGTTCACTTGCCCGCAACCAGGAAGATGTCGAGGTCGCGCACCCTGGCCGAGATCCGCTCGCTCGCGCGCAGACATACCAGAATGGCTATCCGTCTGCTCGTCGGCATAATGCGCAGCGATAACGCAACGCCGCCGGCGCGCGTCTCAGCCGCTAACGCGATTCTCGATCGCGCTTGGGGTCAAGCTCCTTGTCTGGGACAATGTTCTCGACCTCATTACCACCAACGCATTAGTCGGCTTTGCCGCCATTGCGGCCAATCTCGTGGTGTCCTTCTACTTCGCCAATCGCGAGTTCGAGAATGTTGCGAAGATCATCACGCGGTGAAGGTTCAAGTCGATCAGATTCGAGCGATCGTCGCCGAAACGCTCGCTGAGCAGCACAGGATTCAGCGGGAGAACATCGATGCGATCGTGTTGAAGGCTGTCGCGTCGGTGCTGGCCTCTTTTGGAATCGAAGTGGACGACCGTAAGGAGCTGAGGGTTGATTTTCAGCACCTGCGGAGATGGCGAAAGGGCGTCGAGCAGGCGCAGAGCTACACGTTCAAGGCTGTGATCACAGGGATTGCCACCGGTCTGATGGGCGCCATCTGGCTCTGCATCAAGGTCGTGCTGGGCAAGTGATGCGTCCGATGGGGACATTTGCCGACACCTTGGCCGATCTACATCAGATGACGTCGTTCTTCGACGGCGCTACTATGCGGCAATTCGAGCTGGGAGCGTGGTGGCTGGCCTATCATGGTCGCGAGGCGGTCGCGTTTGCCGGCGTCGTGCCGTCGACGCACGCTCGCAGCGAAGGTTATTTCTCCAGGCTCGGCGTGTTGCAGCGGCATTTGGGGCCGGGGCCTTCAGTGCAGGCTGATGCGCACAATCAAGGCGAGGGGACGGCGTGTGGAGTGGGCCAGTAAGTCTCCGACACGACGGACAATCCGGTCTCTGCGAATAATTTCATCCGGGCGGGCTATCGGCTCTTCGAGCCCGAAGTGCCCTGGGCGTGGCCACACAGCCCCTATTGGCGGAAATGGCTTCGCTGAACAATGGAGCGGGTTTCCCGTGATGTGGAAGGCAACTTTTCAACATAGAAAAGAGGGCCCCGCAGCTTGGCCGCTGCCGGGCCCTTTTTGCGTATTGAAGCGATGCGGGTGAAGCCCTTGCGAAGCCGGCGGCGCCGGGCTTTAAGTTGGTATTGCAGGAAATTCGGCGATCATAAGCCGATGTCAGGGAGCGCTGTCTATGCCCACCAAGCCTCAATTGCCGGAACGTTCGTCGCGGGTGACCGGCAGACCGACTGCGCTCGATGGTCTTCTGGTCGTCGACTTCACGCGCGTCGTGGCGGGGCCGGCGTGCACGCAGACGCTCGCCGATTTCGGCGCGCGTGTCATCAAGATCGAGAATCCAGACGGCGGCGACGATACGCGGGCCTATGAGCACGCCGAAATCGGCGGCGAGAGTGCGGCCTATCTCAGCCTGAATCGCAACAAGCGCGGCATCGCGCTCGATCTCACCGTGCCGGAGGCTCGCGAGATCGCGCTGGATCTGATCCGCAAGGCGGATGTGGTCGTGGAGAACTTTTCCAGCGGCGTCATGAAGAAATTCGGCCTCGACTATGAGTCCGTCGCGGCGCTGAACCCTCGGCTGGTCTATTGCTCGATCTCCGCTTATGGGCGCACCGGACCGTTTGCCTCACGCCCCGGTTTCGATCCCATCACTCAAGCAGAAAGCGGGTTCATGTCGCTCAACGGGTTTGCCGATGGCCCGGCGGTGCGAACCGGCCCGCCCATCGTGGACATGGCGACGGGGATGTCTGCCTGCAACGCGATTCTGATGGCGCTCTTGGCGCGGGACCGGCTCGGCCGCGGGCAGCATGTCGAGGTCGCCCTGTTTGATATCGCGATGGGGATGACCGGCTTCTACGGCATGGCCTATCTCATCAACGGCGAGAACCCCGGCCGGTTCGGCAATTCGCCGAGCGGGTCTCCCACCGTCGGCGTCTACGAGGCTTCCGACGGGCCGCTCTACATGGCCTGCGCCAACGACCGGCTCTATCGCCGCCTGGTGGTCGAGGTGCTGAACCGGCCCGATCTGATCACCGATCCGCAGTTCGCCTCGCGCAAAGCGCGCTCCGAGAACAAGGAGCTTCTGCGTGCCGCCATCGCGGAGGTGTTTGCGAGCGATACACTCGAGAACTGGATGGCGAAATTGAAGCTGGCCAATATTCCGGTCGGCTATCTCCGCACGGTCGAGGAGGGATTCAACGCGCCGGAGGCTCGGCAGCGCCATCGCTTGAGCCGGATTCCACACCCTACGGCGGCATGGGTCCCCAACATCGAACCACCGATCAATATGAGCCTGACCGGAGCGATTGATCCTGTGGCGGCACCCTTGCTGGGCGAGCATACCGAAGACGTCCTGCGTGATACGCTGGGATACGACGAACGTCGGATCTCGGAGCTCACACAAAAGGGCGCTTTTGGATCGGGCAAGCCGTCGGCACCGTTTTGAACCTGCTCGGTCGGTCTCGCGCAGTCAGGCTCACGCGCCCGGCTCCGCATCCGCTTGCTTTGGCGATGCTCTCGCCGCATAACTAAGCGACAGCGAGGGACACGAATGGCGCCCGATCAGGAGCCGAGCATGGGCCAGCCGACAGGACCGGAAGGCAGCGCCTATACGGCCATGATCGCGAAGGCCCGGACGCTTCTGCCGCAGCTTCGCGAACGGGCTGCGCAGACGGAGGAGCTGCGGCATCTTCCGCCGGAAACCGAGAAGGATCTCCACGACGCCGGCCTGTTCCGGATGCTTCAGCCGACACGCGTCGGCGGCGCCGAGCTTGACTATGTCGCCCTCGTTGACTGCGCGGAGCTGCTCGGACGGGCGGACGCATCAGTTGCGTGGAATCTCGCCAATCTGGCGAGCCATCATTGGATGCTCGGCATGTTCGAGCAGAAGGCGCAGGATCTGGTCTGGGGGCGCGATCCGGATGCGCTGATTGCGTCCTCGTTCATTTTTCCGGCCGGTCGCGCCACGAGGGTCGAGGGTGGATACCGGCTGCACGGGAGCTGGCCATTCTCGTCGGGCGTTGCCTCCTGCGACTGGAATATGCTCGCGAGCGTTGTCTACTCCGACGACGAGGCTGATGGCATCGAATATCGAATCTTTCTGCTGCCGAAAGACGATTACAAGGTGCTGGACACCTGGAATGTCGCGGGATTGCGCGGCACCGGTTCCTCCGACGTCGAGGTCAAGGATGCCTTTGTGCCCGATTACATGACGGTCGCCGTCGGCGATCTTGCCGGCGGTCCGACGCCTGGAAGCAGCGTCAATCCCAATCCGTCGTATACGCTGCCCGTGTTCTCGCTGTTTCCCTACGTCCTGTCCGGCGTTGCACTGGGGAATGCGCAAGCGTGTCTTGACGACTATGCGGAAGTCGCGCGTCATCGCATCTCTACCTACAACCGCGCCAAACTTAGCGACTTCCAAAGCACGCAGATCAAGATCGCGGAGGCTTCGGCCAAGATTGATGCTGCGCGTCTGATCATGCGCTCGGCCTGTATCGAAGCCGTTGGGAATGCGAGACGCCGTCATATTCCCGATATGGCGACGAAAACCAGGTATCGACGCGACGGAGCCTTTTCGGTGAATCTGTGCACCGAGGCGGTCTCGATGCTGTTTGCGGCGAGTGGAGCGCGCGGCCTGTTCACGACAGGCGTGTTGCAGCGGCAATTCCGCGACGCTCACGCCATCAACTCGCATCTTGCATTCAATTTCGATGCGGCCGGAACCAACTATGGGCGCGTGGCTCTCGGGCTACCGTCCGAGAACCTCACTTTGTGAGGCCGGCCGATGACTGACCTGCCGAAGCAGCCGGCCGTTCCTGATCCAGCCAATGAACTTGCGAGCGACAGCTCGCCGATCGATCCTCGCGATTTTCGCAACGCGCTCGGCACATACGGAACGGGCGTGACGATCATCACCGCCACGGCCGCCGACGGAAAGCCTTATGGCATTACCTGCAATTCGTTCGCGTCGGTCTCTTTAAATCCCCCTCTGGTGCTCTGGAGCCTCGGGGTCTATTCGTCGAGCCTGACCGTGTTTCAGAACGCCAGCCATTTCACCGTTCACGTGCTCGGCACCTCACAGCAGGCGCTTGCGAACAAGTTCGCGAAATCGACCGAGGACAAGTTCACGGGCGTCGACTGGACGCCGGGCCTCGGCAATGCGCCGGTGCTCGCCGAGAGCGTCGCCAATTTTCAATGCCGATCGGTCAATCGCTATTATGGCGGCGATCACGTAATCTTTCTCGGCGCGGTCGAGGCCTATGCCTACAACGCCAGCGAGCCGCTGCTGTTTGCACGTGGGACGTATGGCCGGTTCCTGACTGACGACGAACGCAAGAAGTAGCCGTGATGCGCTCCGAGCCGCGCGACGGCCTAGCGCTCTGCTGCTGAAAGCTTGTAGATTTCCAGCGCATCCGCTTCTGCGCCGCGCGCGGCCTTGGCCAGCCTGAAGAGCTGCCCCGCCAGCGACGCCATCGGCACCGGTGTCGACGTCGTTTGCGCGACGTCGGCGACCGTATCGAGGTCCTTGAGCATCGTGGCAATGTGCCCAAGAGGCGGGGAGTGAATGCCCTGGACCATCCGCGGCACGAACAGCTGAAGCGGAATGGAATCCGCAAAGCCGCCCGCGAGCGCTTCGGGCAACCGGTTGGCGTCAATGCCGGCATTCACTGCAAGGCGTGTTGCTTCCGCAAGCACGGCCATCGCGCAACCGACGATCACCTGGTTGCACAGCTTTGTGGTCTGGCCGGCGCCGGTAGGGCCCATGTGGGTGAACCTGCGGGCCATGGCCAGCACATAGGGCCGCGCCCGTTCAATGTCAGCCGCTTCGCCGCCGGCCATGATCGCAAGCGTGCCTTCCTCGGCGCCCTTGGTGCCGCCGGACACCGGCGCGTCGATCCATCCCGCACCGTTCGCCGCCTTCAACCGCGTCGCCAGGTCGCGCGCGGCGTCAGGATGGATCGATGAGAAGTCGACGACGAGCTTTCCCGCGCCGGGCGCCGTGGAGAGCCCCTCGGGCCCGAAAATCAGCTCTTCGACGGCGGCGGCATCCGTGACACACATGAAGACGATGTCCGAGATCGCCATGACGTCACGAGGCGTGGCTGCACGCCCTGCACCAGCCTCGACGAGTGGAGCGACCTTGCCCTCCGAGCGATTCCAGACGCTGACCTGATAGCCGGCCTTGAGCAGGCGCTGGGTCATCGGTGTCCCCATCAGCCCAAGGCCGAGATAGCCGAGCCTCTCGACGCCTTGCGGGTTTGTCTTGCTCGCATCAGCCATAGGTTGCCTCTTTCTGTCGCAGCGCAAACTCCGCCTTACCATACATTGCAGGCCGGGCAGCGAAACCGTCCAACCCGCATGGCTTGCCTGATTGTTTGAACCATGAAACATTTGCGGCAGTCGGGTTGGGTGGCGCCGGTCGGCGCCGGAGCAGCGGAGTTGGCACGATGCGAACCGTCTCGAGGTGGATCCTGACTTTGGGAGCGGCAGCAGCCGTGAGCGCTGGAGCAAGCTCGTCATGGGCACAGCAGACGATCCGCGTCGGCTGGACGATCCCGGCCGAGGAATCCAAGTACTGGATGATGCGCCGCCCGGCTGAGTTTCCCAACCTCGGCAAGACCTACAACATCGAATGGACCCAATTTCAGGGCACTGCGCCGATGACGCAGGCATTGGCTGCCGGCGCGCTGGACTGCGCGACTCAGGCGCCACTGTCGCTGGCCAACGGCGTGGTCGGCGGCAACCTCAAGGCCTATATCGTAGCGCAGCACGTCTTCGAAAAGCCTGGCGGCTTCTCGGTCTATTGGGCGGTGATGGATGACTCGCCGATCAAGACCATCGCGGACCTCAAGGGTAAGACGGTCGGCATTTCCGTCATTGGCGGCGGAACGCAAGGGCCGTTCAATCTGCTGCTGAAGCAGAATGGCGTCGATCCGGCCAAGGATATCAAGCTCGTCGAGGTCGGCTTTGCCGTCTCCGAGGATGCCCTGCGCCAGGGCCGCGTCGATGCGGTCAACATGAACCAGCCGTTTGCCGCGCGTGCAGAAGCCAAGGGCGGAACAAGAAAACTGTTCTCGCTGTCGCAGGCCATGCCGAACATCGTGCACATCCTGGAGGCCTGCCGTGCCGATTTCGTCGACAAGAACCCGGAGGTGGTCAAGGCCTATGTCCGCGACATCACCGCGGGCATGAAGAAGGCGCTGGCGAACCGCGAAGAGACGCTGAAGGTCGTCAATGAGGTCCTGAAGGCGCCCATTCCGGTGCTGGAGACCTATCTGCTCAAGGACAATGATTTCGGTCGCGATCCCGGTGCCGCGCCGAACTTCCCGGCGATCCAGAAGATGCTGGACATCTACGCCGAGACGGGAATGCTACCGAAGCTGGACGCGGCGCAGTTCAAGCATCCGACGATCGTCGCGCCGCTGGAATAGGCGAGCAGCTAAACGTCGAGCAAGGAGATCGCAGCGTCCCGGCTGATCCGGGACGTTGCATGAAGAAGATGTTCGTATGAAAAAGTTGCGATCACGAGTCACGACAGACGGCCTCGATCGGGCCCCGCACCGCGCCTTCATGCGCGCAATGGGGCTCGACGATGCTGCAATTGCCAAGCCTATGGTGGGCGTCGTCAGCATGAAGGGCGAGCAGACGCCCTGCAACATGACTCATGATTTCCAGGTGGCCGCGGCCAAGACAGGAATTGAGGAGGCCGGCGGCACGCCGCGCGAATTCTCGACCGTCTCGGTGTCTGACGGTATCAGCATGAATCACGAAGGGATGAAGTTCTCCCTGTTTTCGCGCGAGCTGATCGCCGACTCGATCGAGGCCGTCGTCCACGGCCTCGCCTATGACGCACTGATCGGATACGGCGGATGCGACAAGACGCTTCCCGGCGTGATGATGGGCATGGTTCGTTGCAACGTGCCGTCCATTTTCATCTACGGCGGCAGTTCGCTGCCGGGCCGCGTGGATGGCCGGACGCTCACGGTGCTCGACTCCTATGAAGCCGTCGGCAGCTTCATGACCGGTGAGATCGACGGCACCACGCTCGAGCGGATCGAGCGTGCCTGCTTGCCGACCATCGGCGCGTGCGCCGGCCAATTCACTGCAAACACGATGGGTATGGTGTCCGAGGCGATGGGCCTGACCATCCCCAACGTCTCGATGGTGCCAGGTGTCTATGCCGAGCGCGCGCAGATCTCGCGGCATGCCGGCCGGCTCATCATGGAGATGCTGGAACGCGGCGGGCCGCTGCCGCGCGACATCGTGACGCGGAAATCCCTTGCGAATGGCGCGGCGATCGTCGCCGCGACCGGCGGCTCGACCAATGCCGCGCTGCATTTGCCGGCGATTGCGAACGAGGCCGGCATTGCGTTCACGATCGAGGATGTCGGCGAGGTTTTTGCCCGAACGCCGCTGATCGGGAATCTGCGGCCGGGCGGCAAGTACACGGCAAAGGACGTCTACGATATCGGTGGCGCTGCCGTGGTGATCCGCGAGCTGATCCAGAGCGGGTATATCGACGGTAGCTGTATCACCATCACAGGCCGCACACTCGCTGAAGAATATGGTGCCGCCAATGCGCCCGATGGCGAGATCGTTCACGCGGCCAGCACGCCGATCATGCCCGATGGTGGCGTGGCGGTGCTGAAGGGCAATCTCTGTCCCGACGGTGCGGTCATCAAGGTTGCCGGCTTGAAGAGCCAGTTCTTCGAGGGCGTCGCGCGCGTGTTCGAAGACGAGGAAGCCTGTGTCAAAGCGGTTCGCGACCGCAGCTACAAGGCGGGCGAGGTTCTCGTGATCCGAAATGAAGGGCCGGTCGGCGGCCCCGGTATGCGCGAGATGCTCGGTGTCACCGCGCTGATCTACGGGCAGGGCATGGGCGAAAAAGTGGCCCTGATCACCGATGGCCGGTTCTCTGGGGCGACCCGCGGCATGTGCATCGGTTATGTGTCGCCTGAGGCATTTGTCGGTGGTCCGCTGTCGCTTGTTCGCGACGGCGACAGGATTCGGATCGATGCCGCAAACCGGCGCATGGACATGCTGGTCGACGCGCAGGAACTCGCTTCACGTCGACGGGATTGGAAGCAACGTCCGCCGCGTCACCGTGCGGGGGCGCTTGCAAAATATGCGCGGCTGGTCGGGCAGGCGCCGGGCGGAGCCGTCACGCATGAAGGCCCGGCAGAATGGCCCTGGTTCGAATGACGCGCCGCTGCCTTGCGAAAACGTCCGCCTGTCTGGCAGGTTTCTTGCTAAGCTCGTGCCGCTGATGGAGGATATTCGGCAGATCCGTCGCGTAACGTTCGCGCACGAGTGAAGCGGGAGACGGGATGACGAGGGTGGCTTCGAGATCGAGCGAATGGGTGGGACCGGCGACGTCACAAAAGCCGGCTTCTGCGATCATCGAGATCGACCGCGTCTCGCAGGTCTTTCAGACCTCGGCGCGTAGAGATCATCTGGCGCTATCGGATATCTCGTTGACGATCGACGAAGGAGCCTTCGTCTCCATCCTCGGTCCGTCCGGTTGCGGCAAGTCGACCTTGCTTTACATCGTCGGTGGCTTTGTTAGCCCAACCAGCGGCGCGGCGAAGATCAAGGGACAGGCGATTACGGGGCCCGGGCCGGATCGTGGGCCGGTGTTCCAGGAGTTCGCACTGTTTCCCTGGAAGACTGTCCTCGGCAACGTGATGTATGGCCCGCGCCAGCAAGGTGTGCACGCCAGGGAGGCGGAAGCCCAGAGCCGAGCCTTGATCGAAATGGTCGGCCTCAAGGGCTATGAGAATTTTTACCCCAAGGAGCTGTCAGGCGGCATGAAACAGCGCGTCGCGCTGGCTCGGACGCTCGCTTATCATCCCGAGGTCCTGCTGATGGACGAGCCGTTCGGCGCGCTGGACGCGCACACCCGGACGCGGCTGCAGAACGATCTCCTGAACATCTGGGAGCGTGATCGCAAGACGGTGCTGTTCGTCACGCACTCGGTCGACGAAGCCGTCTTCCTGTCGGACAAGGTCGTGATGATGTCGAAATCGCCCGGCCGCATCAGGCAGGTGATCGACATCGATCTGCCGCGGCCGCGCCGGCGTAACGAGCTCTTGCTCGATCCGCGCTATCAGAAATACGTCGTCGACATCGAACGCATGTTCGACGAGAGCGACGAGGCCGGGGCGCCCGCATGATAACGCCCGCCGCCTTGGTCAGACGCGCTGCCCCGGTGCTCGCATGCATCGTATTGCTGGCGGCTTGGCAGGTCGCCTCTCTCGCGCTGAGGAACGACAGCTTTCCGACAGCGATCGAGGCGATCCGCGCGATCCCGGACATCCTTGGCGACAAGGAGTCACTGATCAACATTCTGGCCTCGCTCCGCCGCATGGCGATCGGGTTCGGCATAGCCGTGCTGGTTTCGATTCCGCTCGGCCTGTTGATGGGCCGCAGCCGGGCTGTCGCGGCCTTCTTCAATCCGCTTCTGATGGTGATCTACCCGGTGCCGAAAGCGGCCTTGATGCCGATCATCATGCTGTGGCTCGGCGTCGGTGACATCACGAAGACGCTGGTGATCTTCCTTGGCGTCAGCCTGCCTGTGATCTACCACAGCTTCGAGGGTGCCAAGGCAGTCGAAGAGAAGATGCTGTGGTCAGGTGCCGCGATGGGGCTTTCGGCCGTGCAACGGCTAGTGCGGATCGTGCTGCCGGCGGCATTGCCGGAGATCCTGACCGGGTGCCGTACGGGGCTCGTGCTGGCGCTGATCACCATGATCACCAGCGAGATGATTGCGCGCCAGTCCGGCGCCGGCAACATCCTGTTCAATGCGCTCGATATGGGACAGTACGACACCGTCTTTGCGATGATCATCATCGTCGGAGCGATGGGCATCTGCCTCGACGCGATCTTCGAGCGGATCCGCGCGCGGCTGGTGCGCTGGTCCGAGCCTCAGTTCGACATGCCGCTGAGCTTCTCATGATGCCGCGCCTTCTCCCCACTAACGTCATTTTCGGGCTCGCGCCGATCGTGCTGGTGATAGCGCTGTGGCAAGGCCTTGTATCGTTCGGTTTTGCGCCTGCGGTCTTGCTGCCGCCGCCAGGCTTCGTCTTCAGCCGGTTGCTCCAGCAGCTCGTGACCTGGGCATTTCAGCAGGAGATTGCGGCGACCCTGATCCGGCTGTTCGCCGGCTTTGCGTTCGCGGTCGTGCTCGGCGTCAGCATCGGCATCGCCGCAGCCGCCAGTCCCGCGCTTAATTCCGTGGTTCGGCCGATCGTGCGCGTATTGGCGCCGTTGCCCAAGGTTGCGCTCTATCCGGCACTTCTGCTGCTGCTCGGCTTCGGCCACGGCTCGAAGATCACGCTGGTGGCTGCAGACGCACTTTTTCCTATCCTGCTCTCCACCTATTATGGCGCGTCGACCGTCGAGCAGAAGCTGATCTGGTCGGCCATGGCCGCGGGAACGCCGCGCTACGAAATCTTGTTCAAGGTGGTGTTGCCGGCGGCGATGCCGTCGATCCTGACTGGCTGCCGGATCGGCCTTGTCATTTCCTGCATCGTGGTGTTTCTGGCTGAGATGATCACGTCGACCGACGGGTTGGGCCATGCGCTGGTGACAGCGGCCCGGACCTTCCAGGCCGTCGACATGTTCGTGCCGCTGATCACGATCTCGCTGCTGGGCCTGATCCTGAATGGCCTGCTCGGGGCGGTGCGCTCGTATCTGCTGCGCGGCTTCCCCGAAGCGTAAGCTGACGAGAAGAAACCAAAGACCGGGAGTGAATCATGCTGGCTGACCGCATCGAAGCAAAATGGATCGACGCGTTTTGCGAGATTTTTGAACGATGCGCCGTCAAGCCCGGCGATACCGCGGCGATCCTCTCGGAAACCCAGTCGCGTGCGCTGAACGTGCATCTGGCGGAGCTTGCGCTGCTGCGCATGGGTGCGCGGCCGTTTCATGTGGTGATGCCGACGCTGCGCAACCGCAACATCGTGCCGGTTCGCTCGACGGGAGCGAGCGAGGCGATCCAGAAGCTTGGGCCGGTCATCACGGCGCTTCAGCAGGCCGGCTTCGTGGTCGATTGTACCATTGAAGGCTTGATGCATGCCGTGGAGACGCCTGAGATCCTGAAGGCCGGCGCGCGGATCCTCGTGATCTCGAACGAACATCCCGAGGCGCTTGAGCGCATGGTGCCCGATCCTGCGCTCGAGAAGCGTGTGCGCGCGGCTGCCAAGATGCTGCGCGGAACCAGGCGGATGAGGGTGACTTCGAAGGCCGGCACAGCGCTCGACGTAGATATGGTCGGTGCCTCCACAGTCGGCGTGTGGGGCTGGACCGACAAGCCAGGCACGCTCGCGCATTGGCCCGGCGGCATCGTCGTCAGCTTCCCCAAGAGCGGGACGATCAATGGCACGCTGGTGATGGCGCCCGGCGACATCAA
The DNA here is from genome assembly GCF_029714425.1 of Bradyrhizobium sp. CB2312. Lineage (NCBI taxonomy): Bacteria > Pseudomonadati > Pseudomonadota > Alphaproteobacteria > Hyphomicrobiales > Nitrobacteraceae > Bradyrhizobium > Bradyrhizobium sp. CB2312. The sequence continues at coordinate 3,268,167 of NZ_CP121668.1, forward strand.
CCTCACCTTCAAGCGCTACCTGACCTCGCCTGTGAAGATGACCTTGAAAGACGACTATGTCGTCGATCTGGAAGGCGAGGGCACGGATGCTGCGATGATGCGCGCCTATCTCGCCGCCTGGGGCGATCGCGAAGCCTATGCGGTCTCGCATGTCGGCTTCGGCATGAACCCCGGCGCGCGCTACGAAGCGCTATCGATGTACGATCAGCGCGACACCAACGGCACCGAGATTCGCGCCGTCTCCGGCAATTTCCTGTTCTCGACCGGGGCGAACGAATTTGCCGGCCGCCATACGGCAGGCCACTTTGATTTACCGATGATGGGAACGACGATCGAGCTCGATGGTGTCGCAGTCGTTCGTGAAGGCCTTCTTCAGGACGTCTTCGGCTAGTTGCGATCGAGCACGGGCGGGCGAGCCAGGTCGAAGTGCCGGAGCAGGTCGACCATGGCCTGTAGCCGTTTGGCGCGGTAAGCGTCGACGTCCATGCCTGAATAATCGAGGAAACCCGCGCCCGTGCGCAGGCCGATCCGCCCCTCATGCATGTTGCGTGAGATCACCTCCGGCGCGCGATAGCGCTCGCTGCCGAGCGCGCCTTCGAGATAGCGGCTGGCATAATACAGAATATCGCCGCCGCCCCAGTCGATGAATTCGAGCAGTCCGAGCACGGCATAGCGGAAACCAAAACCGTAGCGGATCGCCTTGTCGATCTCCTCGGCGCTGGCGACACCTTCCTCGACCATGCGCGCAGCTTCATTCATCGCCAGCGCCTGGATACGCGGAACGATGAAGCCGGGCGTCGCCGCGCAAACCACCGGTACCTTCCCAATGTCTTCAAGCAGAGCCTTGACTTCGTCGATGATGGCAGGGTCTGTGGCCTTGCCGGGTGAAACCTCGACCAGCGGAATCAGATAGGCCGGATTGAGCCAGTGCACGTTGAGGAAGCGCCGGGGATGCACGATCGCACCGGAGAGATCGTCAACCAGGATGGTCGACGTCGTCGACGCGATGATCGTATCCGGGCCGATCTCTTTTGAAGCCGCCCCCAGCACCTCGCGTTTGAGCTCGACGACTTCAGGAACACCCTCGAAGACTATGCCGGCTTGGGCCAGTGCTGCGCCGCTCTGGCTCGCCGGCATCACCGACACCCGCGCGATGAGCGGATCGACATCCGTCTCGGTCAACAGCCCCAGCTTTGAGAGGCTGGCAAAGGTCTTCCTGACCTCGCCGAGTGCGTCGGCCTCCAGCTTGGCAAAATCCTCCGCGGAACGGGCCTTGACGTCGATCATCGTGACCGTGTGCCCCGCGTAGGCGAACGCGACGGCGATGCCGCGTCCCATGCGGCCGGCCCCGAGACAGGCAATCTTGACGCGGCTGGTCATCGGTCAGAATCCCGTGCTCAGAAGTGTCTGTAGGTCGGCCTTGCCGAGCTTTCCAAGCCCCAGCGTCTCGAGCGTGCGCCCGCTCTGTGCAAAGTCCTCCCCGCAGATGGCGCTGCCGATAGCGAGGAAAGCCTTGGCCAGCGGCGTGGGCACACCCGCCAGGGCGGCGACAGAGACCAGCAGCGATAACCCTAGCCGCAAATCCTCGCGCATGTAGCGGTGCTCGGTCAGTATGATCCGCTCACGCCAGTCCCCGGAATCGGTCAGGCGGTCGTGCGAGCCGCGGCCATACATCCAGATTTCCCCCTCCTTCGCATAGTGATGCGCCAGCGGGAAATGCGGGGCGCCATATCCGAGCGCCTCGCGCACGGCAATCCGCTCGGCGTCGAGTGTGTCGGTCACCCGGCGGATCGCGGCCTGCGTGCCCTCCTTGTGGATGTCCCACCGCTCGAAATGCTCGATCGGACCTGCGTTCATCACGATCAGCGGCGGGTGGATGATCGGGCCTGCATTCATCAGTGCGCCGGAGAGAGCATCTCCGCATGGCTCGATCGCATCGGGGAAGGCGCGTCCAATCACTTCGAGTGCGTGCGGTGCCTGGTCGAGCGGAAACACGCCAACCGGCAGCCGCTTCGCACGGATGGTGATTGCAACCTCGAACGGTCCGTGTTTCCGCGTCAGCCAGGGCAGTGTGCCGGTCTCGGCAAAGCTCGCCTTGGCATGGTTTCCAGCATCCCGCGCGGCCTGCGCGAAGATCATCGAGCCGAAGGTCGCCGGCGGCAGAAACACGACTTGGCCATCCCGCAAATGCGGGGCGAGCAGGCGGGCGACGTCCGGTTGCGCGAAGGCGGGGGCAGGGCAGAGGATCAGCCCGACCCCGCTGACGGCTTCGCCGATATCGGTCGTCACCAGCGCAAGCTTGACGTCGTGGTGGCCGTTATGATCCTTCACCAGAATGCGCGAGCCGGCGGCGCGATGTGCTGCGACCTGATCGGCATCGCGACGCCAGAGCCGGACCTCATGCCCGGACAGCGCAAAATCGCCTGCGGCCGCGAAAGAGCCGTTTCCCCCACCTAGGACTGCAATCTTCAAGATGCTTCTCCTTGTGCGCGCGACTGCGTATCAAGCTGCCTCAGGAGGAAATGCTGGACCTTGCCCAGCGCCGTGCGCGGCAAATCGGTAACGAAGACGATATCGCGCGGAACCTTGTAGCGCGCGAGCTGCGCCCGAAGGTGCGCTCGCAATTCCTCCGCGTCGAGCCGGCAGCCGGATCGCGGGATCACAAAGGCGACGGGCACTTCGTCCCAGCGCGGATCGGGCCGGCCGATCACGGCGCATTCGCTGACATCGGGGTGCTCGAGCAGGACGCGTTCGACCTCGGCCGGATAGACGTTCTCCCCGCCGGATATGATCATGTTCTTCTTGCGGTCGCGCACCCAGAAATAGCCGTCCGCGTCGCACAAGCCGATATCGCCGGTGCGATACCAGCCGTCGTTCAGAGCGTCGCGCGTAGCGTCCGCATTGCCCCAATATTCGAAGAACACGTTGGGCCCGCGCACCGCAATTTCGCCCGGGGTACCTGCGGGCACCTCGTGGCCCGCTTGGTCGATCACCTTCGCCTCGCAGCACAGGCCCGCAAGTCCGGTCGATCCCGCCCGCGAGAGATCGCCGCCGAGGCGTGTGTAGACGGCGATGGGGCAGGTCTCCGTCGAACCGTAGACCTGGAGCACCGGCACACCACGCGCGACGAAACGGTCGATCAGGTGCGGCGGTACGATGGTCGAACCGGTCGCGACCGCCTTGAGTGATGAGAGATCGGTCGCGGCCCATGAGGGATGCTCGCTCACGGCTTGGATGATCGCCGGCACCATCACGGTCAGCGTCGGCCGCTCGCGTTCGATCGCGGTGAGCGCCGTATCCGGTGCGAAGCGGGCATGGATCGTGACGGTCGCGCCCAGCTGGAGCGCTGCGGTGGTCTGGATGTTGAGGCCGCCGACATGGAAGAACGGCAACACGGTCAGCACATGATCGTCGGACGTCATGTTGTGCATGTGCTGGCTCATGACGCCGTTCCAGAACAGCGCCTCCTGGCGCAGCACTGCGCCCTTTGGTCGCCCGGTCGTTCCTGATGTGTAGACGATCAGGAGCGGGCAGGAGAGATCGGTGTGCGGATTGCGGCCATTGCCCTCGCTACGAGTCAGCAAGCTCCCAAACGTCGTGCCGCGCGGTGGCGCGAAATCGAGGCCGACGACGGCAGTCCCCGGCGCGAGTTCGGGAAGAATACCCGCAAACGCCTGCTCCAGCACCAGCACCTTGGCGCCTGCATCGGTGAGGATGAAGAGCTGCTCGGCGGCCGCCAGCCGCCAGTTTAGCGGCACCAGCATCGCACCGAGCCGCGCGCAGGCGTAGAGCAGAACCAGATAGTCAGGCCGGTTCAGGCTCAGGATCGCGACGCGGTCGCCGCGCCCGACTCCGAGCTCCTGCTTCAGCGCCGTAGCCGTCTGTTCGATGCGCGCGGCAAACGCCGCGTAACTCAGCCGCTGCCCCTCGAAGGCGATGGCTGTCTTGTCCGGCGAAAACGCCGCGTTGCGATCGATCAGACTGCAGAGGTCCACCGTCAGTCGTCCGTCTCACCGCTCTCGTACAGCGCCTCGCGGCCGATGCGGTCGAGGCAAAGTTCGGCGGTCCAGGGCAGCATCAGCGAGCCGCAACGGCTGTCGCGATAGATGCGCTCGAGCGGCAGCGAGCGGAGCATCGCCTGTCCGCCGCAAGTGCGGATCGCGAGCGCCGCGAGCTCATTGGCGCCCTCCATCACCGAATATTGCGCGGCATAGGCGCGGAGCACCTGCTCCTTGCTCGGATTGGCGCGCGCTTCAGTGACCGCCTGGAACCAGATCGCCTTGATCTGCTCGAGCTTGATCTGCATCTGCGCGACCGCGATCTGCTTGGTTGGGTACATCCGCCGCTTGACCGGCGGCATGCCCGGCACCTCGCCACGCAGATAGCGCACCGTGAAATCGTAAGCGGCTTGCGCAAGGCCCATATAGGTCGGCGACAGCGTCAGGAACATGTGTGGCCAGCGCATCGCCGCCTGGAAATAGACGCCGCGCGGCATCAGCGCGGAATCTTCCGGAACGAAGACATCCTTGAACAGCAGCGTTCGCGAGACCGTGCCGCGCATGCCGAGCGGATCCCAGTCGCCGACGACCGAGACGCCTTCCGAGTTTGCCGAGATGGCGAGGTAGAGAGTATTGCGGCGCGAGGCCTTCTCACCTTCCTCGTTCTCGGTGCAAAGCACGCCGTAATAGTCGGCGTGGCCGGAGAGCGATGCAAAGATCTTCTTGCCGTTGAGGATCCAGCCGCCTTCGACGGGCCTTGCTTCCGTGCCGAACGCGACGCCGCCCGCGGCTGCTGCGCCGCCTTCGGAGAACGGCTGCGAATAGATCGCGCCATCCTCGACGATGCGCTTGTAGTGAACTGCGCGACGGCGTTCATGTTCGGCGCGGGTCTCTGCGTCCATGTCGAGATCGTCAGCGAGCGGGCCCGACCACAAGGTCGAGCAGACATGCATGTTCCAGGTGAGCGCCGTCGCGCCGCAATAGCGGCCGATCTCGGCGGCTGCCAGGGCATAGGTCTGGTAGTTTGCACCGAGCCCGCCATGCTTCTTGGGCACGGCGATGCCGAGCAGCCCGACGCGGTGCAGGTCGCGATAGTTTTCGGTCGGAAAGATCGCCTCGCGATCATAGGTCGCGGCGCGGCCGGCGAACACGCTCTGTCCGATCTCCCGCGCGCGCGCGATGATGCCGGCCTGCTCGTCGCTCAGGCGAAAGGCGACGGGATCGAAGATCGGCGCATCCAGCGCGACCCTGTCAGTCGTGCCGATCGTCTTTCTGACTTGCATGGTCATTGCGCATCACCTTACGCTTTGGTCGCGACGGAGTTCAGGAACCGGCTAAGGGCCTCGTTAAAGGCGTCAGGCTGTTCAAGGTTGGCAAGATGGCCGACGCCGGCCAGCTCGACATATTCGGCAGAAGCAATGTAGGTCGCCGTCTTCGCCATCATCGGTGCGGGCGCATTGTTGTCCCTGGAGCCGGACAGCAGCAGTGTCGGCACGGAAATGTCCTTGAGCGTGCTGCGTTGATCGAACCCAATCAGGGCCAGCATCATGGCGCGATAGCTCCCCTCGGGCACGCTTGCCATGCACTCACGCGCAAGTTCCATGCCCTCGGGATCGGGGTCGTCGCCGATCAGCTCTTTCACCAGTGAAGGCGCCAGCGATTTCATCGTCTCGCCGCGATCGAGCGGTCCGAGCCGCGCCGCAATGAACGATTTCTGCCAATCGCCATCGGCCTTGCCAAAGGCCGGGCTGGTCTGCGCCAGAACGACAGCGCGCGCCAATTTCGGCGCTTGCATCAGCCATTTCTGAACGATCATGCCGCCGATCGAGTGGCCAACCAGAATGGGCCTGTTTGCGCCGATCTGTTCGATGAATTGCTGGAGCGCATCGGCCAGGGCAGCGATGCTGACGCTGGCGAGCGGCGCCGACCCGCCATAGCCCGGCATGTCCCACGCGATCGCGCGGAAGCGGTTGCCGAATGTGGCAAGCTGCTGCCGCCAGGCCCGTGCCGCGCCACCGATGCCATGCAGGAAAATCAGAGGGATCGCGCCCGGATCGCCCGCGGCTTCATAGGCGAAGCGTCCATCCCTTGTTATGATTGGCGCCGGCTGCGACACGCGACATCCTTTTGCTTGGCCCGGCGATGCTAACAGGCTTGTGGGCGATGGGAAGCGATAATTTTATACTTAAAGCAATTTTCGGGCCGCTCTTTCGCATGCAGGCGTTCAGGCGATGCTGATCGGCGATTTCATTGCAAAAATTTGAAGGTTAAAATATATCCGAGGAAACGATCAGCGGATTTCAGGGAGCCAGTGCATGTCCGGATTGCCACACTCGCCGCACGCGCTGGTGACCGGCGGCGGCCGCGGCATCGGCCGTGCGATCGCAGCCTCACTCGTCGGGGCTGGCGCCACCGTGACGGTGCTGGGCCGGAATGCCGCTACGCTCGAAGAAGCGATCAACGTGGGTGCTGCGCATTTCGCGGCCGTTGCCGACGTCTCGAACGAAGCATCATTGAAAGCTGCCATAGGCGAAGCGCATGCGCGAAAGCCGATCGACATCCTGATCGCCAACGCGGGTAGCGCCGAATCCGCGCCGTTCGCGAAATCGGACAGCGCGCTGTTCGCGCGCATGATGGATGTCAATTTCATGGGCGTTGTCCATGCCGTCCAGGCAGTGCTGCCGGGGATGAAGGATCGCCCGTATGGCCGGATCGTCGCGATTGCATCGACGGCTGGGCTGAAAGGTTATGCCTATGTCAGTGCGTATACGGCCGCGAAGCACGCCGTGGTCGGTCTGGTGCGTTCGCTAGCCCTGGAAATGGCCGGCAGCAACGTGACGGTGAACGCGGTCTGTCCCGGTTTCACCGATACTGATCTCGTCGCCGGCAGCATCGAGAACATCATGAAGAAGACAGGGCGAAGCCGCGAGCAGGCGATCGCCGAACTCGCCAAGCACAATCCGCAGGGGCGCTTGATCACGCCGCAGGAAGTGGCGAATGCCGTGCTTTGGTTGTGCAGCGAGGGGGCCGGAGCGATTACCGGTCAGGCGATTGCCGTGGCCGGCGGTGAGATCTAGCGCACGAAAGCGCGGAACGAGGAAAGCAAGGAGACCACATGAGCAGACCAGCCAATCCCGTGACCGTGCCGCTTGCGGACTATTCGCCGCAGCATTTCCTGCTGGCCGTGGTCGACGGTGTTGCCACCGTGACGCTCAATCGGCCCGAGCGGAAGAATCCGCTGACCTTCGAGAGCTACCGGGAACTGACCGACTTCTTCCGCGCCTGCGCGTTCGACGACGCGGTCAAATCCATCGTCGTCACCGGTGCTGGCGGCAATTTCTCGTCCGGCGGGGATGTCTTCGAGATCATCGGACCACTCGTGAAGATGGATACCAAGGGGCTCACTGCCTTCACGCGGATGACCGGCGATCTCGTCAAGGCAATGCGGGCCTGCCCGCAACCAATCGTGGCCGCGGTCGAGGGCATCTGTGCCGGGGCCGGCGCGATCATCGCGATGGCCTCGGACATGCGGCTGGCAGCCAGCGGGGCCAAGGTCGCGTTCCTGTTCAACAAGGTGGGCCTTGCCGGCTGCGACATGGGGGCCTGTGCCATCCTGCCACGGATCATCGGCCAGTCCCGCGCCTCCGAGCTGCTCTACACCGGCCGCTTCATGACCGCGGAGGAAGGCGAGCGCTGGGGCTTCTTCAGCCGCATCGTCACGCCTGAGCAGGTGCTGCCCCAGGCGCAAATCCTGGCCAAGCAGGTCGCGGAGGGGCCGACCTTCGCCAACACCATGACCAAGCGGATGCTGGCGATGGAATGGGCGATGTCGGTGGAGGAGGCGATCGAAGCGGAAGCCGTTGCCCAGGCCCTGTGCATGACGACGGCCGACTTCGAGCGCGCTTTCGAGGCCTTCGCCAACAAGGTCAAGCCGGTCTTCAGGGGAGACTGAGCCGGCTGCTATTATCCGCAGCCAAGCCCGCTACAGGGACTTGCGTGAAATTATTTTAGGCTTAAAATAGTTTTCATGGCCGGGTGAATTGGCGAGGCTCCCATGAAAGTCGCGATCATCGGTGGCGGACCTGCAGGTCTCTACGCAGCGATCCTGCTCAAGAAGCAGCGCCCGAGCGCCGACGTCACCGTGTATGAGCGCAACCGCGCCGACGACACGTTCGGCTTCGGCGTGGTGTTTTCCGATGCCACGCTGGACAATTTCGAGAAGCACGACCTTCCGAGCTATCGCCGTATCACCCAGGAATTCGCCTATTGGGACGACATTGCCGTGCACTTTCGCGGCACCGTCCATCGGGTCGGAGGCAACGGTTTTTGCGGCTGCTCGCGGCAGAAGCTGCTTCTGATCCTGCAGGAGCGGGCGCGCGAGCTTGGCGTCAGCCTGCATTTCGAGGTGGACATCGACGACGAGTCCCGATTCGCCGACGCAGATCTCATCCTGCTTGCCGACGGCATCAACAGCCGATTCCGCGAGAAGCATGTCGATCACTTCCAGCCGGAACTCGATCTCCGCACCAACAAGTTCGCCTGGATGGGGTCGACCAGGCCGCTTGACGCCTTCACCTTCATCTTCCAGGAGACGGAGTGGGGCCCCTTCATCGCCCATGCCTATCAGTACGAGGCCGGGCACTCGACCTGGATATTCGAGACCGATCCGGAGACGTTCGAGCGGGCAGGGCTGACCGGACTGAACGAGCAAGAGTCCGCCGCCCGGATGGCCGACATCTTCGGCTGGTTCCTCGATGGGCACAAGCTGCTGACGAACCGCTCGATGTGGCGCAATTTTCCGATGATCCGCAGCAAGCGCTGGGTCAAGGACAACATGGTGCTGCTTGGCGATGCCAAGGCGAGCGCGCATTTCTCGATCGGCTCCGGCACCAAGCTCGCAATGGAAGACGCGATCGCGCTCGCCGAGGCGATGCAGAACGCGCCGAGCATCAAGGCGGCGCTGGAAGTCTATGAGCACGGCCGCCGCGAGGAGGTCGAGAAAACCCAGCATGCCGCCGACGTCTCGCTGGTCTGGTTCGAGCACGTCGATCGCTTCTGGGACTTCGATCCCGTGCAGTTCGCCTTCGGCGTGATGACGCGCTCGAAGGCGATCACCTACGACAATCTCAAGCTTCGTGCGCCCGATTTCGTCGCCGAAGTCGAGAAGTCCTTCGCCAGGCAAGTGCGCAGCAACGGCTTCGATGTCAGCACCGATAAGCCGTTGGTGCCGCTGTTCCAGCCGTTTCGTCTGCGCGAGATGGAGATCGCCAACCGCGCGGTGATGTCCCCAATGTGCATGTATTCGGCGAAGGAGGGCGTCCCGGGCGATTTCCACCTGGTGCATTACGGCTCGCGCGCGATCGGTGGCGCCGGCCTGATTTTCACGGAAATGGCCTGCGTCAGCCGCGATGCCCGGATCACACCCGGCTGCGCCGGTCTGTGGAACGACGAGCAGGAAGCTGCTTGGCGCCGCATCGTGGACTTCGTCCACGGCAACTCGGCCGCAAAGATCTGTCTGCAGCTCGGCCACGCGGGCCGCAAGGGCGCGACCAAATTGATGTGGGACGGCATGGACCGGCCGCTGGAGCAGGGCGGCTGGGACGTGGTCTCGGCATCGCCGCTGCCCTATTTCCCCGACAGCCAGGTGCCGCGCGAGCTCGATCGCGCCGGCATGAACGCAGTGAGGGACGCTTTCGTCGCGGCAGCCGAGCGCGGCGAGCGCTGCGGCTTCGACATGCTGGAGCTGCACTGCGCCCACGGCTATCTGCTGGCAAGCTTCATCTCCCCCTTGACGAATACCCGGACGGATGAATATGGCGGCTCACTTGAAAACCGCCTGCGCTTCCCGCTCGAGGTGTTCGAGGCGCTGCGCGCGGTGTGGCCGTCGCACAAGCCGATGTCGGTGCGCATCTCTGCGACCGATTGGGCGGATGGCGGCGTCACTGGCGACGATGCTGTGGCAATTGCGCGCGCCTTCGCCGAGGCCGGTGTCGATCTCGTCGACGTCTCGACCGGGCAGACCGTGCGCGATTCGCAGCCGGTCTACGGGCGCATGTTCCAGACGCCATTCTCCGATCAGGTCCGCAACGAGGCGCGCGTCGCCACCATGTGCGTCGGCAACATCACGACCGCGGACCAGGCCAACACCATTCTGGCTGCCGGCCGGGCGGATCTCGTCGCGCTCGGCCGGCCGCATCTGGTCGACCCCTTCTTCACCATGAGGGCGGCCGCCTGGTACGGGGCGAACGATGCGTTCTGCCCGCCGCAATACCTTCCCGGAAAGGATCAGATTTTCCGCAACAGCGTGCGCGACCGCCAGGATCTCGAGGAGCTGCGCATTAAGGCTAAGCCCAAGACCCGGGCCGAGCTCAAGGCGGAGGCGACAAAGCCGCTTGCGGCGGAGTGACCGCCCGTGCGACGTTAACCGCATTGCCTGGCGTGTTTCGAGTGGAGTAGGGGCGATGAAGGCGATTATCGTCGGTGGCGGTATCGGTGGTCTCACCACGGCATTGATGCTGCGCTCGCGTGGCCTGGACTGCGAGATCTTCGAGCAGGCCGATACCATCCGCGAGCTCGGCGTTGGCATCAATACGCTGCCGCACGCGATGCGCGAGCTCGCCGGCCTCGGGCTGTTGCAGAAGCTCGACGACGTCGCGATCCGCACCGACCAGCTCTATTATCTCAATCGCCATGGCCAGGAAGTCTGGCGCGAAGCGCGCGGCATCGATGCCGGTCATGACGTGCCGCAATTCTCGATCCACCGCGGCCGCCTTCAGGGCGTCATCCATCGCGCCGTCGAGGAGCGGCTCGGCGCGGACGCAATCCACACCGGCTGCCGCCTCGGCGCCTTCACGCAGGACGAGGGTGGTGTCACCGCCTATTTCTTCGATCGTGCCGGTGCGCACATCCACACCGCGCGCGGCGATATCCTGATCGGCGCCGACGGCATCCATTCTCGCGTCCGCGACACGCTGTTTCCGAACGAGGGACCACCGTGCTGGAACGGCCTGATGCTGTGGCGTGGCGCGCGCGACTGGCCGCTGTTCCTCACCGGCAAGTCGATGATCGTGGCCGGCGGGCTCAATGCCAAGGTGGTGATCTATCCGATCGCGGAAGGATCGAGCCCGGCGAGCCGCCTCACCAATTGGGCCGTGCTGGTCAAGGTCGGCGAGGGCAATGCCCCACCGCCGCGGAAAGAGGACTGGTCGCGCCCGGGCCGGCGCGAGGAACTGATGCCGCACGTGGCGCGCTTCTCGGTGCCCTATATCGACGTGAAGAGCCTGATCTCGGCGACGCCCGAATTCTACGAATATCCAACCTGCGACCGCGATCCCTTGCCTTACTGGTCGTCCGGCCGTGTCACGCTGCTCGGTGACGCCGCGCATCCGATGTACCCGGTCGGCTCCAATGGCGCCTCGCAGGCGATTCTCGACGCGCGCTGCCTCGCCGACGCGCTGGTGCGAGCTGAGCATCCGCGCCAGGCGCTGATCGAGTATGAAAGGAAGCGCCTGCCGATGACCGCAGATATCGTCCGCTCCAACCGGCGGGGCGGCCCCGAGGGAGTCATCGATGCCGTCGAGCAGCTCGCGCCCGACGGCTTCGACAATGTCGACAACGTCCTGAGCTATTCCCAGCGCGAGGCCATCGTGCGCGGCTACGCCACCAAGGCAGGCTTTGCCGCCGTGCCGGGCTTGGCGGCGGTCCGCGCCTAGGGCAGGCCGCTAGCCGGCGCCGGGAGGCGGCGGCAGGAAGTGGATGTTGAACTCGGCAGCCATCGCCACGACGTCCTCCGGCTTCTGCTCCTTCATGTTGTGCAGGCCCCAGAACAGGTCGAACAGTTTCTTGGTCGGCGAGACCCAGAACAGCACCTTCGCAGTCTGCTCCGACTTGTTGAAAATGCCGTGCGGCACGCCCATGCCGAGGCGGATCAGGTCGCCCGCGGTCGCCTGCGCCTCCGAATTGCCGAGCATGAAGTCGAGCTTGCCCTCCAGCATGTAGAGATACTCATCCTGATCGGGATGGATGTGCGGCGGCACGAACGTGCCCGGCGGCAAGGTCGCGTGCCAGGAGAAGCTGTGCTCGGTCTTGCTCTTCGGCACGTAGGTTTGGCCGAGGATGTTCCAGGAGATGCCCTGGATCCCCTCGTTGGCCCGCGTGATGCCGGTGATTTCGCTGCTCATTGAAGTCCTCCCTTGACGCGACGCTCGGCTTAGTTCGCCGCCTTGCAATCCTTGGCATAGCGGTCGCCGTAGTTCTCGAAAACCTTCTGGACGATCTCGGTCTGGAATTTTCCATCCGGACGCTTGGCAACCTTGGTCAGGTAAAAATCCTGGATCGGATAGCCGTTGGTGTTGAACTTGAACGAGCCGCGCAGCGAGGTGAAATCGGCTTTCTTCAGCGCAGCTGCAACAGCGTCCTTGTTCGAGAGGTCGCCCTTTACGCCCTTGACCGCGCTGTCGATCAGCATCGCCGCGTCATAGGCCTGGAAGGCGTAGGTGCCGGGCACGCTGTTATAGGCGGCTTCATAGGCCGCGACGAACTTCTTGTTCTGGGGATTGTCGAGATTGGGCGCCCAGTTCGCGCCGCCGAACATGCCGACCGCCGCATCCTGCTGCGCCGGCAGCGTCGATTCATCCACCGTGAAGGCCGAGAGCACCGGAATGCTGTCGGCAAGGCCTGCCTGCCGGTATTGCTTGACGAGATTGACGCCGAGGCCGCCCGGCATGAACGTGAACAGCGCATCGGGCTTTTGCGACGAGATCTTGGACAGCTCCGGCTGGAAGTCCAGCGTGTTCAGCGGCATGTAGGATTCTTCGACGATCTCGCCCTTGTAGTCGAGCTTGAAGCCCGCGACCGAATCCTTGCCGGCCTGATAGTTCGGCACCATCAGGTACATCCGCTTGTAGCCGCGGTCCTGCGCCACCTTGCCGAGGATCTCGTGCACCTGGTCGTTCTGATACGAGGTCACATAGAAGAACGGGTTGCAGTCCTTGCCGGCGAACGTCGACGGACCTGCATTGGGACTGATCAGGAACACCTTGGATTCCGTCACAGGCCGGTGGATTGCCTGAAGAATGTTGGAGAAGATCGGGCCGACCACGAAGTCGACCTTGTCGCGTTCGAGCAGGCCCTTGACCTTGGTGACCGCCGCATCCGGCTTGAGTTCGTCGTCAACCACGACGACCTCGACGTCGCGGCCGCCCAGCTTGCTGCCGAGGTCCTTCACCGCGAGCGCAAAGCCGTCGCGCACCTGCTGGCCGAGCGCGGCGGCGGGTCCCGAAAGGGTCACGATCACGCCAAGCTTGAGCTTCTCCTGGGCGAGGGCAGGGCTCATCGCGGTGCCGAGCAGCAAGGCGGCCGCAGCCAAGGTCGTTTGCGTCTTCATGATCTGTCCCCCGTGACATCAGGGCTTGCGCTGCAAGCCGCGTACTCCAGTCCAAGCTTATGCCGATGATGGCTGCCGCGGCAAGCAAAGTGCACGGCGTCGCCATCCCGCGCGCCAGGTGCATGCAAGCGGCGCGCCAATTATTTGAAGCCTAAAGAAACTCGCGTGCGGTCGATTGTTGCAGCTTTGGACTTGCGGCCGGCGCGGATTTATTTGAAGCTCAAAACGTTGGGGAATCCGCGCCGACGCCAATGCCGGCCGTGAGTGACTGCACCGAGATGCTCGATTCCGAGACCAAGGCCGTCGAAACGCCCGAAGATCACGCCGAAGAGCTTCGGCTGTGGCTGCGCCTGCTCACCTGCACGACCCTGATCGAGGGCGAGGTTCGAGGCCGCCTGCGGCAGCGCTTCGACGTCACGCTGCCCCGGTTCGATTTGATGGCACAGCTCGACAAGGCCCCCGACGGCATGACGCTGTCCGACGTCTCCAAGCGCATGATGGTGTCCAACGGCAACGTCACCGGCCTCGTCGAACGTCTCGTGGAATCCGGCCATCTCGACCGGCGCACCTCGGATACCGACCGCCGCGTCCAGGTGATCCGCCTCACGAAGCTCGGCCGTGCCGAGTTCCGCAGGATGGCTGCCGAGCACGAGATCTGGATTGCCGATCTCTTCGCCGACCTGACGCCGAAAGACGTGCGCGAACTGATGCGCCTCCTGGCGAAGACCAAGGCGTCCGCACAAAAATCGGCCGCGCGCGGGCGGCCCTGAGCCCGCATTCGGGCCGGCCCTCCAATCCCTTTTGCCGCAGGAAAAAGCACGCCGTGCCCAAAATCCCCTATTGCGCTAAATTGTTTTAAGCCTAAAATGTTTTTCCAGATAGTGCTGCCGGGTGCTTTCCATGCGCAAAGGAGCGTGCGATGGCCAACGCCGCCAAGGTTAAAGTCTCGGGCTCGCATGACGGCAATGCCGCGACAGCTCATGTCGATACATTCGCGCGGCAGCATCTGCCGCCGCCGGAATTGTGGCCCGAATTCATCTTCACGCGGCCGGAGCTGAACTATCCGCCGCGACTGAACTGCGTCAGCTATTTTCTCGATCGCTGGGTCGAGCAAGGGCATGGCGACGCACCTTGCGTCATCAGTCCCACCGTCAGCTACAGCTATCGCGAGCTGCAAGCGCTGGTGAACCGCATCGCCAATGTGCTGGTCGGCAAGCTCGGTCTCGTTACCGGCGAGCGCGTGCTGCTCCGCTCGGCCAACAATCCCATGATGGTCGCGACCTATCTCGCAGTGATCAAGGCCGGCGGCATTTGCGTCGCGACGATGCCGCTGCTGCGCGCCAAGGAGCTGTCCTATCCGATCCAGAAAGCGGCGATTGCGCTCGCGCTCTGCGACGGAAAGCTCTCCGACGAGATGGAGAAGGCGAAGCTGGCTGCGCCCGGTCTCAGGCACGTGGTCTATTGGGGCAATGGCGCGGCTCATTCGCTCGAGGCGCTGATCGCTGACGCGAGTCCGGAGTTCAGGGCCGTCGACACGGCTGCCGATGACATCTGCCTGATTGCTTTCACGTCGGGAACGACAGGCGATCCCAAGGGCACCATGCATTTCCACCGGGACATGTTGGCGGTCTGCGACGGCTATGCGCGCAATATCCTGCGCGCTGAGCAGAAGGATCGCTTCGTCGGCTCGGCGCCGCTCGCCTTCACCTTCGGTTTCGGCGGCGTGCTGTTCCCGATGCATATCGGCGCCTCCTTCGTCGTGCTGGAGAAGACGACGCCCGACGACATGCTGTCGGCGATCGAGCGGTACAAGACCACGGTCTGCTTCACAGCGCCGACCGCATATCGCGCCATGATCGGCAAGCTCGCTGGCCGCGACATCTCCTCGCTGCGCAAATGCGTCTCCGCCGGCGAGACGTTGCCCAAGCCGACATTCGAGGCCTGGCTCAAGGCCACCGGCATCAAGCTGATGGACGGCATCGGCTCGACCGAGATGCTGCACATCTTCATCAGCGCGACCGAGGACGAGATCCGCCCCGGTGCGACCGGCAAGCCCGTTCCCGGCTATGAAGCCAAGATCGTCGACGATGATGGAAATGACGTGCCGCCGGGCACGATGGGGAATCTTGCGGTGCGCGGGCCGACCGGTTGCCGGTATCTGGCCGACGAGCGGCAGCGCAAATATGTTCGGAACGGCTGGAATATCACCGGCGACACCTATCTAATGGATAGCGACGGCTATTTCTGGTACCAGTCGCGCTCCGACGATATGATCGTGTCGGCGGGGTACAACATCGCGGGGACGGATGTGGAGGCCGCGCTGCTGACGCATCCTGCGGTCGTCGAGTGCGGCGTCGTCGGTGCGCCGGACGAGGCGCGCGGCATGATCGTGAAGGCCTATGTCGTTGCCGCACCCAGCGTGACGCCGGACGCTCAGCTCGCAACCGAGTTGCAGGAGCACGTGAAGCGCGAGATTGCGCCGTACAAATATCCGCGCGCGATCGAGTTCGTGACGCAGCTGCCGAAGACCGAGACCGGCAAATTGAAGCGCTTTGCCCTCAGGCAATTGGCGCAGGCCTCAGCGACGTCCTCGGGCGTCGCCGCAGAATGAGATGAGGATCAAGAATTGTCCGTGACGACGCCGAAAGGCCCACAGCTCGCGGTGCTGCCGACCGCGGCCGAAAACGACACCCCCCGCGGGGGCGCGCAGGTGCTCCAGCCCTCGGGCTGGCCGATGCCGAAGGGCTACGCCAACGGCATGGCCGCCGAGGGGCGCATCGTCGTGACCGGCGGCGTGATCGGCTGGGATGCCGAGGAGCGTCTCGCCGACGGCTTCGTCGCGCAGGTCGCCCAGACCCTGAGCAACATTGCCGCGATCCTGGCGGAAGGCGGCGCGCGGCCCGAGCATCTGGTGCGCCTGACCTGGTACGTCGTCGACATGGACGAGTACCTGACGAACCTGAAGGAGCTCGGCAGGATCTACCGTGCCGTCTTCGGTGCACACTATCCGGCGATGGCGCTGGTTCAGGTCGTCCGGCTGGTCGAGAAGGCGGCGCGCGTCGAGATCGAGGCCACCGCCGTCATTCCCCGCTGAATCTGTTCAGCTCGCTTTGGCGAGGTCGTCGTCCTCCGGCGAGTTCAGGTAGACGCCCGACATCGTGTCGACCCAGCACAGATGGTCGTGCACCTTCTTCACGCCCTCGACATTCTCGGCGGCAACCACCGCGGCCTGCCGCGCCCGTTCCTCGGTGATGACGCCGCTGAGATGGACGATGCCGTCGCGAACGATGACGTTCAGCCCGAACGGGCACCAGTCGTTCTTCTCCATGGTATCGATGATGCGGACGCGAATGTGATCGTCGTCCGCGGTCGGATCCGGCACCTCGCGGGCGAGACCCGCTACCGCCTGAAGCAGATTGGCGCGCGTGACGATCCCGACGACTTTGTCGCCGCGCACTACCGGCAGGCGCTTCACATTGCTCCGTTCCATGAGATCGACGATCTCCGCGAGCGCGGTATCCTCGGTGATGGTGACGGGCGAAGCGGTCATCACCTCCGCGACCCTGCGGCCATGCTCGTGGACAAAGTCGCTTGCGGACTGGCCCGGCCCGAGGATGAACCGCAGCCAGCGCCCGCGCTTACGTCCGGTGCCGATTTCGCTGCGGCGAATGAAATCCCCTTCCGAGACGACGCCGACCAGCTTGCCGGCATCGTCGACCACCGTGAGGCCGCTGACATGCCGCGTCAGCATGATGTTCGCGGCCTCGACGATGCTGGTGTCGGGGGTGACCGAGATGACCGACCGGGTCATGATCTGGTGGGCGCGCATGGGAGAACTCCGCAGGTTCGTTGGATGTCGAAGGAGAACCTAGCTCCGGCGTCGCGATGAGGCTTGACCCAGGTCAATCGGACGGAACCGCTTCTCCCTGGTTGAGCAATTGCGATCCGTGCCCGGAATTGATGCAGCTCAACACCTTTCCGAAATGCCTGAACATATCCTGCCGCGAACATACATCAGCGTGCAGGAACCTTCCGTCATGAGCGTCGTGCAGATACTTCCGCGGGCCGGGCAGTCGGCAGCGCCGGAATCATCCGTCGAACCTGTTGCGCGTGCCGCTTCCCCCGAGGGACCGGCCGGAAGGCCAGTCGCGGACTTGCAGCCTCGGTCAGAGCCACACCCGCTCGACCGCGCATTTCATGCGATGATGGCTCGATTCACCGGCGGAATTTCACCGGCCGCCCTGTCTCTGGCCTGGCTCGATTGGAGTTCGCATCTCGCCGTCGCGCCGCAGCGCCAGATGGAGATCGCCCATAACGTCCTTCGCGACAGCGCCCGGTTCCTCGAAGCGTCAGTGCACGCGATCTCGCCGGGCCAAAAGCCGTGGTCGGTGATCCAGCCGCGGTCGCGGGATCGGCGCTTCAGGGAGCCGCAATGGGAGGCCGCGCCGTTCAATCTGCTGGCGCAAGCCTTTTTGCTTGGAGAGCACTGGTGGCACGATGCCACGACCGGCGTGCGCGGCGTCTCGCGCGCAAATGAAGCCATCGTCGAATTCTCGGTCCGCCAAATGCTCGATATGCTGGCGCCGTCGAATTTTGCGGCGACCAACCCGGAGGTGCTTGAGAAAACGTTGCGGAGCGGCGGAGAAAATTTCGTCTTCGGCTGGCAAAACTGGTGCAGCGATCTGACGCGCATGCTCTCGCTTGCAGCGCCGGCCGGCGACGAGCAGTTCGTCGTCGGGAACACGGTTGCCGCGTCTCCCGGAAAAGTCGTTTACCGCAACGAGCTGATCGAGCTGATCCAGTATCATCCGACCACCACGCAGGTACGGCCTGAACCGATCCTGATCGTTCCGGCCTGGATCATGAAATACTACATCCTCGACCTGTCGCCGGAGAATTCGCTGGTCAAATATCTGACCGGGCAGGGCTTCACCGTGTTCGCGATCTCCTGGCGCAATCCGGATGCAAAGGATCGGAACGTCGCCTTCGACGATTATCGCAAGCTCGGCGTAATGGCGGCGCTGGACATGATCGGGCGGATCGTGCCGGGCCGGACGATCCACGCGCTCGGCTATTGTCTGGGCGGCACGTTGCTGTCGATCGCAGCCGCCGCGATGGCGCGCGACGGCGACAAGCGGCTGGGCACCATCACCCTGCTTGCCGCGCAGACGGATTTCACCGAGGCGGGCGAGCTGACCCTCTTCATCAATGAGAGCCAGGTTGCCTTCCTCGAAGACATGATGTGGCAGCGTGGCTATCTCGATACGGCGCAGATGGCCGGTGCATTCGCGCTGCTGCGCTCCAACGATCTGATCTGGTCGCGGCTGTCGCGCGATTATCTGATGGGAGAGGCGGCGCCGCCGAGCGACCTGATGGCCTGGAACGCCGACGCCACACGGCTACCTTATCGCATGCATTCGGAATATCTGCGCAAGCTGTTCCTCGATAATGATCTCGCCGAGGGCCGCTATCGCGTCGACGGCAGGAGCATTTCACTCTCTGACATCCACGCGCCGTTGTTCGTGGTCGGCACGCTCGCCGATCACGTGGCGCCGTGGCGATCCGTGCACAAGGTTCACTATCAGGTCGATGCCGACGTGACGTTCCTGCTGACCAGCGGTGGACATAACGCCGGCGTCGTCGCGCCCCCGGACGAGCTCGGGCACAGCTATCAGGTCATGACCAAGCCTGCCGATGGGCCTTATGTCGATCCAGAAGAGTGGTTGAAGCTGGCACGGCATGTCGAGGCCTCGTGGTGGCCGGAATGGGCGCAATGGCTGGCGGCGCGCTCGGGCGAGCCCTGCGCCCCGCCCCAGATCGGGGGCGATCTACCCGACGCGCCGGGCCAATACGTCCACACCTAGAGCATGATCCGGACCCGAAGGGCCGCGTTAGCGCAAAGTGCGTAGCGGTTTTCCGAACAGATCATGCTCAAACAACAACCTAAAGCGCGATGACGATTCGTCCCAATCTCATCGCGCTTTAATCCTCAGGCTCGGCATTCGGCGCGAGGTCGGAGGAGCGGAACGGCTTGGCCTTGTCCAGTTTGCGGTAGGCTTGCGCGGCGGTCCGCAGCAGCTTCTTTTCCCGCTTGCGGTTGAGGAAGCGGATGTGGGCCTCGGGGACGGCCTCGTTCAAGGATGCTGCGAGCGTCTGCCCTCGCGCATCGTCGTTCAGTTGTCCGAGGGACCGTTGCGCCTTGCGCAATTGCTTGAGGATCGACTTCTGCTTCGTCAGCGATTCCTCGGCAAAAAGATCCTGGAGCGATTCGATCGAATAGGTCAGTCGCTTGTTGAGAAGCCGCAGCTTGTGCCGCTTCTCGACGTCGAGCTTGCGGAGTTTGCGCGCTTTCTTGAGCAGCGTCTTTTCCCACTCCGTCAGTTTCGCCGTGGCATGGTCGGCGAGCAAGCAGCGGCGCAGCCTGATGGCCTCCTTGCTGCGCCGGGTCGACCAGGGGCCGCTCTTGATCCAGGCCGAGGTCTGCTCGACGAGGCGGCGATACCGTGCCGATTGCAGTGCGCGTGCCAGCAGGCGGTGGCTCTCGGCGCGCTTCTCGTCCCAGAGCTGGAGCTCGGCGATCACGGCGAGCTCCTCGCCGCTCTCGGCGACGACGCGCTCGATCGCCACGTCGAGGTCCCGCACCATGCCGAGCTGGCTGTGCAGCCATTTCAGCTCGGTCCAGACATTCGGCCGCAAGGCGTCGTCGACCATGGGCGCGAAAAAGCGGATCGCGGTGCGCAGATGCGTCAGTGCGCTCCGGATCTGATGCAGCGCCTCCGGATCGCCGCGGCATGTGCCCTCATGCTGGGCGAGGACGGCATCGAGGTGACGGCGGGCAATGATCCGGAATGCGGTGTCGCAGGCCATGCCGGGGCTGAGGCGGCCGGGCAGGTCGCCACGTCGCGCCGCGGGCTTGGCGCGCGCGGCCGCCGTCGAACTCCTGGTGGGTCGCGCCATCTTAGCCCGCGCCAATCAGATTGCCCTATTTGCCCTCAGCGATCGCGTCGCGGCAGCGCTCCAGCGTCTGCGCTTGTGTCCCGGATGCATCGATGGTCGCCCAACCGACATGGCCGATATTATAGTGCTCTTGCAGCGCGGCAACCTCTTGCGTGGCGTCGGAAGCGTCGGCTTGACGGCCGCCGATTCGCGCCTGGCGGGTGGCGAGGTCTGCGACCAGGAATAATCCATTGAGAGGCACGCCGCAGGCGCGGGCCAGGGCGGCCAAATCGTCCCGTTCGGATTCGCGCGCAAAGACAGCATCGACAATGGCAGAATGGCCTTGCGCCAGCACCTGCCGGGCGCGCTGCATCAGCACCTCGTAGACGCGCGCCGTCACCTCAGGGCCATACGCGGAGGGCGGCAGCCGGTCGGTATGCCCGACCTGAAACAATTGCTTGCGAATGACGTCGCTGCGCAGCACGACAGCGCCCGGCTCGGGCGCCAGGGTGGGGGCCAGTGCGCGGGCGAGGACGGACTTGCCGGTGCCCGACAGTCCGCCAACGGCGATCAGGCGAGGGGCGGGCGGGTGGATCAACGTCCGGGCAAGGTCGAAATAACGGCGCGCTTCGTCGAGAATTCCGGTCCGCTCGGCATCTGGCCGCTTCAGCCGCGCCAGCGCCACCTGCGCACGGATCGCCGCGCGGATGGACATGAACAGCGGCAGCGCGGCCAGGGCGTCGAGCGTTTCGACGGGCGCCATCGTCAGATACTGGTTCAGCACGGCGTTGGCCGCGTTCGTCTGGCCGTAGCGCAGCAGGTCCATCAGCGTGAACGCGAGATCGTAGAGCACATCCACGGTTGCCATCTGCGCATCGAACTCGATCGCGTCGAACAGGACGGGCCGGCCGTCGATCAGCACGATATTGGCCAAGTGCAGGTCGCCATGACAGCGGCGCACGAAGCCACGGCGGCCACGCTCCTCGAGCGTGGCGCGCCGGCGCAGGAAGGCTTCATGGGAGGCCTTGCCAAGCTGCTCGATCGCCGCCGCCTCGAGATGGTCGCCGGCGCGCAGCCCGGTGCTGTTGCCGTCGATCAGGTGGGGAATCGAAGTGATCCACGTAGCTCCATCCGCAATCGTGGCTTGGGCATGCGAGCCCGCGATCGCGTCCGCGATGGCCACGGCTAGCTCCACATCCAGCGGACCCGCCATCGCCAGATGATCCAGGGTGCGGCTTTCGTCGAAGCGGGCCATGTCGACCGCATACTCGATCGGCCGGCCGCTGCCGCCGACCTGCACCGATCCGTCCGGCTCCTGTGTGATCGCCACGACACGGTGATAGATTTGCGGGGCGAGCGGCCGGTTGATCCTGATCTCCTCCTCGCAGGCCGCCTTGCGCTTTTCGAGCGTCGAGTAGTCGAGAAACGGAAATTTGACCGCCCGCTTGATCTTCAGCGCGCGTGTCCGGTCGAGAAACACCGAAGCGGCATGGGTGTCGATCCGTTTCACGCCGGGACGCGCGCCGAGCGCCCGGAAGACCCGTTCCTGGGTAGCAGAATCATCCGTCATCTCTGCGGGCATGTCCCGATAGGTCGGCGAGCGCTGAGGCGCCAAGCTACCCCTTAGAGCCGGATCGCGGCCAGTCCTTGACATCAATCAAGGCCCGCCGCCGGCGGCTGGTTCCTGCCTTGAGAAGGATCAAGGATCCCGACGAAAGGCAGCGTATCCTAACCGGCAAGGAGAATCCCGATGCCCATCAAGGATGTCTTTCTGCCACTTGTCGGCCAGCCGCGCGGGCCTCGCCTCGCAGCGATCGAGAAATGCGTGGCGGTGACCGCGGACCTCGGCGCCAGGATCACCGCGCTCGCGCTTGAGGACGAAGTTTTCGTGCGGCCGAAGGTCATACCCCCCGGCGATCCGGAGCCCGCGGAGGCCGGCGGTGCGAGCGTATCAAGCGACACGCAGCAACTCCTGAATGTCTTCAGCGGTGCAGCCGCGCGAGCCAACATTCGCGCCCAGAGCCGATCGGCCAAGGTGCCGGCAGATCAACTCGCCTTGATCCTGGCCGAGCATGCGCGCTTCAGCGACCTCACCCTGGTCCCCGTAAAGCCGCATGACAGCGGGACGGAGCACATGATTGAAGCGCTCCTGTTCGAATCGGGCCGGCCGCTGCTGCTCTGCCCGGAACAGCACGTGGACGAGCTGCGACCGGAATTCGAGAATGTCATGATTGCCTGGGATCACTCCGCCCGTGCCGCACGCGCCGTCGGCGATGCGTTGCCCATCCTTCAGGCCGCGGCGTCCGTACAGGTGCTCACGGTGACGGACGACAAGACCGAGGCGATCACCCGATCCGGCATGAGTCTCGTCGATCATCTCAGGGAACATGGGATCCAGGCCTCGTTCGAAACGACGGAGGGCGGCGGCAGCTCGATCGGCAAGGTGCTCGGAAGCTGGGCGAATTCCCATGCCATCGACGCTATCGTGATGGGCGCCTATCATCATTCGCGCCTGAACGAGATCGTCTGGGGCGGTGTGACAAAGACCGTCATCGGCGAGCCACCATGCTGGGTTATGATATCGCACTAGAGCATGATCCGGACCCGGAGGGCCGCGTTAGCGCAAAGTGCGCAGCGGTTTTCCGAAAAGATCATGCTCAAACAATAACCTAAAGCGCGATGACGATTCGTCGCAATCTCATCGCGCTTTAGGCGTGCGACCAATCTTTCGACCTCACCTTCAACCATCGGAACCACCACCGGCCGGGCGCATTTGCTGTCATGTCCACCTATCGCCTGAAGAATCTGCTGTCGCCACGTTCGGTCGCGCTGGTCGGTGCGAGCGCCCGCCCGGTCTCGGTGGGGCGCGCCGTTCTGGAGAACATCCGCAAGGCGGAATTCAAGGGGCAGTTCGGCCTCGTCAATCCGCGCCATGCCGAGATCGCTGGCATTGCAGCGGTGAAGAATCTGGACAAGCTGCCTTTCGTCCCCGAGCTCGTGGTGATCACCGCGCCGGCGCGCGAGGTTCCCGGCATTATCGACCAGGCGGGACGTCGCGGTTCGGCGGGCGCGCTGATCGTCTCGGCCGGGCTCGGTCATGGACCGGGATCGCTGCAACAGGAAGCCATCGCCGAGGCCCGTAAATACGGCATGCGGCTGATCGGGCCGAACTGTCTCGGCATCATGATGCCCGCCGTGAGCCTCAATGCCAGCTTCGCCGCGCACATGCCGGGGGCGGGAAATCTCGCGCTGATCTCGCAATCGGGCGCCATCGCGGCCGGCATGGTCGATTGGGCCGCGCAGCGCGGCGTCGGCTTCTCCGGCATCGTGACGATCGGCGATCAGATCGACGTCGATATTGCCGACCTGCTCGATCATTTCGCGATGGATCACAAGACCCGCGCGATCCTGCTCTACATCGAGGCCATCAAGGATGCCCGTAAGTTCATGTCGGCGGCGCGCGCCGCGGCACGGGTGAAGCCTGTCGTCGTGGTGAAGTCCGGCCGCATGGCGCAGGGGGCGAAAGCCGCGGCCACCCATACCGGCGCGCTCGCCGGCGCCGACGCCGTTTATGACGCGGCGTTCCGCCGCGCTGGCGTGCTGCGGGTCTCCGATCTGCGCGAGCTGTTCGATTGTGCCGAAACGCTCGGCCGCGTCGAATCGCCGGCCGGAAAGCGCCTTGCCATCCTAACCAATGGCGGCGGCATCGGCGTCCTCGCCATCGATCGGCTGGTCGAACTCGATGGAATTCCCGCTTCCATCTCGGCTGACGCTCGCGCGAAGCTTGATGCGGTGCTGCCGCCGACCTGGTCCGGCGCAAATCCCGTCGACATCGTCGGCGATGCGGATGCAGCGCGATATGCCGCGGCGCTGGAGGTGCTGCTCGCCGATCCCGACAACGATGCCGTTCTCGTCCTCAATGTGCAGACCGCGATCGCCTCGGCTGCCGATATCGCGGCGACGGTGACGGAGCTGGTCGGCAAGTACCGTAAGCAGCAGGGCCGATGGGCCAAGCCCGTGCTGGCCGCCTGGGTTGGCGCCGATCAGCGCATCATTCAGGCGCTCTCCGGTGCCGGTGTTCCGAACTACCCGACCGAGGATGATGCCGTGCGCGGCTTCATGCATCTTGTAAGGCATCGCGAAGTGGTGGAGGAGCTGAGCGAGGTTCCGCCGGCGATGCCCGACACGTTCGTGCCTGACGCCCGGGCTGCCAAGCAGATCGTCGCCGCTGCGATCGCCGACGGGCGCAGATGGCTCGAGCCGGTCGAGATCAAGCACCTGCTCGAAGCCTATGACATCGCGATGGTGCCGACCTATGCCGCTGACGACGTCGAGCAGGCGGTGGCCCGTGCGAATGAAGTGTTCGCGCAAGGCGCGACCGTCGTGCTGAAGATCTTGTCGCGCGACATCACCCACAAGTCGGATGTCGGCGGCGTCGTGCTCAATCTGACCACGCCGGAGGCGGTGCGCGCGGCTGCCACCGACATTCTCGCCCGAGCGCGCAAGCTGCGTCCCGAAGCCCGCATCGAGGGCGTCATCGTGCAGGCCATGGTGGTCAAGGCGAAGGCGCGCGAGCTGATCCTCGGCCTTGCCGACGATCCCACCTTCGGCTCAGTCGTCGTGTTCGGCCGCGGCGGGACGGCGGTGGAGATCATCAACGACAAGGCGCTGGCGCTGCCGCCGCTCGATCTGCAATTGGCCCGCGACCTGATCGAGCGTACGCGTGTGTCGCGGCTGCTGAAGGCCTATCGGGACGTGCCTGCGGTGAAGCAGGATGCCGTCGCCATGGTGCTGGTCAAGCTTGCCCAGATGGCGGCCGACATTCCCGAGATACGAGAGTTCGACATCAACCCGCTGCTCGCGGACGAGACCGGCGTAACCGCGGTCGATGCCCGTGTCGCGGTGGGGCCGCCGCAGCGCAAGTTCGCCGGCTCGGGACCTGCCAATTTCGCCGTTCGCGCCTACCCCTCGCAATGGGAGCGCCGCCTTGCGCTCAAGGACGACTGGCGCATCTTCGTGCGGCCGTTGCGTCCCGAGGACGAGCCGACCATCCACGAATTCCTGCGTCACGTCACGCAGCACGACCTCCGCCTGCGCTTCTTCGCGCCCATGAAGGAGTTCACCCACGAATTCATCGCGCGCCTGACCCAGCTCGACTATGCGCGCGCCATGGCCTTCATCGCGTTCGACGAGGCGACCAACGAGATGGTCGGCGTAGTCCGGCTCCATTCGGACTCGGTCTATGAGAGCGGCGAATATGCGATCCTGCTGCGCTCCGATCTCAAGGGAAGGGGGCTCGGTTGGACCCTGATGCAGCTGATCATCGACTATGCGAAGTCAGAAGGGCTGAAGACCATCTCGGGTGATGTGCTCCAGGAGAACACCGTGATGCTCGACATGTGTCGTCAGCTCGGCTTCGAGGTGAAGCCGGACCCGACCGAGCCGGAAATTTGCGACGTCAGGCTGAAGCTTCGCTAGAGCATGATCCGGATCCGGAGGACCGCGTTAGCGCAAAGTACGTAGCGGTTTTACGCGAAGATCATGCTCAAACAATAACCTCAAGCGCGATGGTGATTCATTTTCATGCCATCGCGCTTTAGGAGCGCGCCTCGGCCGACGTGGCAGCAGTGGGCTCGTTGGCCGTTTTCCGCAGACTCTTGACGATGATCGCGATCAGCGGCACCAGCACCGGCACGATCGTGCTGAGCGGATGGTGAACCGCGCCTGACACCTGGGCCTGAAGGGCGCGCGCCTCGAGCTGAAGCGCTTCGATGGACGTGCCGTGGATTTCATTGGCGAGCTCGATGTCGCGGCCGGACGGAGGACGACCGGCGACGACGAAGAGAATGCCCGCGATGAGGAAATTGGTGGCCCCGAGAATGGCGGCCGCCGCGATGGCGCTCCAGATCTGGACCAGCGCGAAATAGGCCGACAGCTCCAGCATCAGCAGTCCGAATGCCGCGATCAGAGCCGCAAAGGCGCGAAGGCCAAGGCCCGTCAGCAGATGGCGCAGCCTGATGTCCGCAATGATCCTGTCGGTGCGCCACAGCACGCGCAGGTTTTTGACGACATTTTCCGTGTTCACCTAGTGTCTCCTCAGCATGAAGCCGACGACCACGCCGAGCGCGAAGGCCGAGGCAAGCGATGTGATCGGGCGATCGGCAATCAGGCCCTGAAGCTGCTCCTGCTCGTCGCCGACGGTCTCGCCGAGCTCGGCAAGCGCGGCCTTGATCTGATCGGCGAGAATCTCAGTCCGCTCCTTCGAGCTGTCGAGCATCTCCTCGCCGGCGGCGCCTAGGAGGCGCGTGACATCCACCTTCAGCGCGCGAAGTTCGTCGCTCATCCTGTCACTGTCGAACATGGATATCGGTCTCCATTGAATAAAAAGACCCTAAGGGCCGCCAGCAGGGCCGTGCTTGATTTGCGTCAAGCCGCTCGGCGAGGGGATGGTCTTGAGGCAGGTCAAACCGGCCGTCATACCCTGGCCTAGAAATGCCGGTCGAATGGGGACCGGTTGTCCCGATGAGGTGAAGCGTGAACTCCGAACCGCTGTTGCTGGCAACGCCCTCCGGCGATGTGCTGAACCTGCGCCCGGAAGGGCCGTGGACCGCGGCCAATGTGTCGACGCTTGAAACACTGTCCCGGTCGGTCGGAGCGGATGTCGATCGATCGACAGCCGTGACGCTCGACATGTCGGGCGTCAGCGCGCTCGACACGCTCGGCGCCTGGGTCCTGGAGAAGCTGTCACGCAGGGCCGCGTCATCTGGCAGATCGGCGGAATTCGTCGGCGTCGCCGATCATTTCAGCGGCCTGATGGACGAGGTGCGCCAGGTCAACCGCCACACGCTGCCGCCTGCGCCTGCGCCAAATCCGGTTCTGCTCAGGCTGGGCGATCTCGGCAAGTCCACGGTCGGGGCGCGCGAGGACATCACCATCTTCCTGCAAATGCTCGGCGCCTTGTTCATGGCCGTGATCGGCGTGCTGCGCCGCCCACGGTCGCTGCGGCTGACCTCGCTGGTCTACCAGCTCTACCGCATCGGCTGGCAGGCCATCCCCATCGTCGTGCTGATCACTTTCCTGATCGGGGCCATCATCGCCCAGCAGGGCTTCTTTCATTTCCGCAGGTTCGGCGCGGAGTCCTACACCGTCGACATGGTCGGCATCCTGGTGCTGCGCGAGCTCGGCGTCCTGATCGTCGCCATCATGGTCGCGGGGCGTTCGGGCAGCGCCTACACCGCCGAGCTCGGCTCGATGAAGATGCGCGAGGAGATCGACGCGCTCTCGACCATGGGCCTCGATCCCGTCCACGTCCTGATCCTACCTCGCGTTGCCGCCCTCGTCATCGCGCTGCCGATCCTCGCTTTCATCGGATCGATTGCCGCGCTCTATGGCGGCGGGCTGGTCGCGCAGTTCTATGGCGACATGCGGCCGGCGATCTACATCGCGCGGCTGCACGAGGCGATCTCCGTCACTCATTTCGAGGTGGGGATCCTCAAGGCGCCGTTCATGGCCCTGGTGATCGGGATCGTTGCGTGCAGCGAGGGCCTGCGCGTGAAGGGCAGCGCCGAGTCGCTCGGGCGGCAGACCACGACGTCGGTGGTGAAGTCGATCTTCCTCGTGATCGTGCTCGACGGCCTGTTCGCGATCTTCTTCGCCTCGATCGGAATGTGACGATGGAGGCGACGCAAGAGGAGTTCGCGATCCGCGTCCGCGACCTCGTGGTCGGCTTCGGCCGCCAGACCGTGCTCGATCACCTGTCGCTCGACGTCCGCCGCGGTGAGATCCTCGGGCTGGTCGGCGCGTCCGGCGGCGGCAAGTCGGTGCTGATGCGGACCATCATCGGCCTCATTCCGCGCCAGGCCGGCACCATCGAAGTGATGGGACAGCCGATCGGCGGCCGCACGGAAGGCGCGGCCACGACATGGGGCATCCTGTTCCAGCAGGGCGCGCTGTTCTCCTCGCTGACGGTCCGGCAGAACATCCAGTTTCCGCTGCGCGAAAACCTGGCGCTGTCGCAGGAGCTGATGGACGAGATCGCGATCGCCAAGCTCGAGATGGTCGGGCTGCGCCCGCAGGATGCCGACAAATATCCGTCGGAGCTTTCCGGCGGCATGACCAAGCGCGTGGCGCTGGCGCGCGCGCTCGCGCTCGATCCGCCGATCCTGTTCCTGGACGAGCCGACCTCCGGCCTCGATCCGATCGCCGCGGGCGATTTCGACGCATTGATCGGGACCTTGCAAAAGACCCTGGGGCTCACCGTGTTCATGGTCACCCATGATCTCGCGAGCCTCACCACCGTCTGCGACCGCGTCGCCGCGCTTGCCGACGGCAGGATCGTCGCGATCGGCCCGATGCGCGAGCTGCTGCAATCCGAGCATCCCTGGGTGCGCGCCTATTTCCACGGCAAGCGCTCGCAAATGCTGCAACACGAGATGAGATGAGACATGGAAACCCGCGCCCCATATGTGCTGATCGGCAGTTTCGTGCTGGCCGCGATCGTTGCGGGGTTCGGCTTCGTCTATTGGCTGAACAACACCGGCGGCATCGGCCCGCGCACGAATTACCACGTGCAATTCCAGGGACCGGTGCCGGGCCTGCTGGTGGGCGCCGGCGTGCTGTTCAACGGCATCCGTGTCGGCGAGGTGACCCAGCTTGGCCTTGCTCCGGACAATCCGCGCTTCGTGAATGCGACAATCTCCGTGGCCTCGACGACGCCGGTGCGCACCGACACCAAGGTCGGGCTCGACTTCCAGGGACTGACCGGCGTGCCGGTGGTGACGCTGGAAGGCGGCACGATCGTTGCCAAATCCGGCGAGCCCGTGACCTTGATCGCGGAGGCCGGCGCAGGCCAGAGCATGACGCAGGCCGCGCGCGATGCACTGCGGCGGGTCGACACCGTGCTCGAGGACAATTCCGGTCCGCTGAAGGACACCATCGCCAACCTCAGGACGTTCTCCGACGGCCTCGCGCGCAACACCGGCAAGATCGACGGCATTTTGGCGGGCCTCGAGAAGATGACCGGTGGCGGAGCGCCCACCCAGAAGATCACCTACGACTTGCGTACGCCGCAGGATCTCGGGCCGGCCGGCAAGACGCTGTCTGCGTCGCTGGCCATTCCCGAGCCGACCGCGGTCGCGATGCTCCAGACCCAGCGCATGTTGTTCTCGCCCGCGGGCGACAATCCGGGTTTTGCCGAATTCCTCTGGGCCGACAGCATTCCAAAACTGGTGCAGGCGCGCTTGATCGACAGTTTTGAGAACTACGACATTGCCCACGCGCCGTTGCGCACCACCGACCTTGGCCAGGCAGACTACCAGCTTCTGATCGACATCAGGCGCTTCCGGATCGCCACGGAGGGCGAGAGGCGGGTCGAGATCGCCTTGTCGGCGCGGATCGTGGACAAGAGCGGCAAGGTAGTCGCATCCCGCGTCATTGACGCCAGCGAGAAGCTTGAAAAGGTCGAGCCGGCGGCAGCAGTCGCGGCATTTGATGCGGCTTTTGCCCGTATCGCCAGGGAACTGATCGGCTGGACGGTCCAGGCGGTCTAGCGGCATTTGAGTTCCACATCAGAGCAAGGCGGCCATGCCCGCCAAAATTGATCTGGGTCAATCGCGTTTGTGGCAGCGCAGTAAAATGCAGCTGCGCGCGGTGACGCAGCTCCGGGGGCGGACCTGGACCGGCGCATGGAGCGGTGGATGAGAGCTTCCGTGGTGAGGATCGAGCCTAACGGGCATTTCTGTAGCGACTGCGCCGTACGCGGATCGGCGGTTTGCGCGTCGCTGGATGCAGCCGAGCTGAGGGAGTTCGAGCATCTCGGCCGCCGCGTCCACTTCGCCGCGGGCGAGACCGTGTTCTCCGAGGAGGACATCACGACCTCGTTCTACAACGTCCTCGAAGGCGTCATGCGGCTGTACAAGCTGCTGCCGGACGGCCGGCGGCAGATCGTGGGCTTTGCCTTGCCTGGCGATTTCCTGGGGATGAATATCTCCGGCCGCCACAATTTTTCGGCCGATGCGATCGGCGCGGTGACCGTGTGCCAATTCGCGAAAACGCCCTTTGGCCGTTTCATCGCGGACCGGCCGCATCTGCTCAGGCGGATCAACGAGCTGGCGATCCGCGAGCTGAGTCAGGCCCGCGACCACATGGTCCTGCTCGGCCGCCGCTCTGCGGACGAGAAGGTCGCGACCTTTCTGCTCGGCTGGCGCGAGCGGCTGTTCGCGCTCAAGGGGGCGCCGGACACGGTCCCGCTTCCGATGAGCCGCCAGGACATCGCCGACTATCTCGGGCTGACCATCGAAACGGTCAGTCGCACCTTCACCAAGCTGGAGCGCCACGGCGCGATCGAGATCATCCAGGGGGGTGTCGGCCTGCTCGACCCGGCTCGTATCCAGGCTCTGGCCGCGGCCTGACGGGGATTTTCGCGATGCTCGCGGATTTTTGATCCCGATCACTGACGCGGGCCGCCTGCGGCAAATAATGCCCTCGAACAATCCGGGAGGAGCATGATGCCGATTGATGCGGTGCTGATGAGCATTGTCGTCGTTGCGATCTTCGTCGCCTTCGCCGCAGCTCTGGCCTGGGCCGACCGGCAAACCAGCGCGGGCCGTCTCGGTCCGGATTCCAAGCGTCGAAGCTCCTGAGATCATCGTCAGGTCTGACGGTCGACTGCCTGATCCGCGCCTGAGCGATTCTGGGCCATTCGCCAGCGCGTCAACCCAACCAGCGGCTTGCGCAGCCCACAACTCTGCATCGATTCCGGCGCGTCGAGCATCCTTCGGATGCAGGCTTGCGGCATCTTGAGGGCATTTGCCTCAGACCATGCCCGTGCTTTCCGGTTGAAAAGCCTGATAACGTTGACTACGCAGGAACCTCAGTGCCTCGAGTCTTAGGAGCCCGCGGCGTGCCTCAGGACAAGACCGGCGACCCCCGACAGTCGGCGGGCAACAAATTATCGGTCCTGCGCAAGCACCCGATCTTCGCGGATCTGGAGCCGGACGCGCTCGATCAGCTCTGCCGCTACGCCAAGCACACCACGGTGAAGCGCGGTGCGACCATCGCTGCCAAGGGCGATCCCGGCAACAATCTGTTCGCGGTGATCTCGGGGACAGTGAAGATTTCCTCTTCGTCGCCCGACGGACGGAACGCCATTCTCAATCTGATCGGCCCCGGAGAAATCTTTGGCGAGATCGCCGTTCTCGATGGCGCGCCGCGATCGGCGGACGCGACCGCCAACACCAATTGCGAGCTCTACATCATCGACCGGCGGGACTTCCTGCCGTTCGTGAAGAGCCAGCCGGCGCTGGCGATGAAATTCATCGAGTTGCTCTGCGCGCGGCTGCGCTGGACCAGCCAGCAGGTCGAGCAGGTGATCCTGCAAAACCTGCCGGGCCGGCTTGCAAGCGCGCTGCTCGGTCTCACCGAGGAGCGCAAGCTCGATTCCGGCAGCGGCACGCTCGCCATCACGCAGCAGGAGATCAGCGAGATGGTGGGGATGACGCGCGAGAGCATCAACAAGCAATTGCGTGCCTGGGCCGGTCGCAGCTGGGTCCGCCTCGAGCATGGCGCCATCGTCGTGCTCGACACCGATGCGCTGCGCGAGCTCGCCGAGAGCGGCCTCGACGGCGAGTGACGGCCTCGACCTAATTGTCGATGATGGCGACGGCGCGGGTCCAGCCCGCGGACGCCCGCTCGATCTTCACCGGAAAGCATGAGACGGTGAACCCGGTCGAAGGCAGCTTGTCCAGATTGTGAAGCTTCTCGAGATGGCAGTAACCGATGTGCCGTCCCGCCTTGTGGCCCTCCCAGATCAGGCCGGCATCTTTTGTTTCGGCATATTTCTTCGCGGTGTAGACGAACGGCGCGTCCCAGCTCCAGCCGTCGGTCCCGGTCAGCCGCACGCCGCGTTCGAGCAGGTACATGGTCGCTTCATAGCCCATGCCGCAGCCGGAATTGACGTAGTCGGCCTGGCCAAACCTGGCGCCGGCGCTGGTGTTGACGACGACGATCTCCAGCGGCGAGAGCGTATGGCCGATCCGCTTCAGCTCCGTCTCGACATCGCCAGCGGTCGCCACATAACCGTCAGGCAGGTGCCGGAAGTCCAGCTTCACGCCGGGCTGAAGGCACCATTCCAGCGGCACCTCGTCGATGGTCCACGACCGCTCGCCGCGATTCATGGTCGGATGGAAGTGCCAGGGCGCGTCGAGATGCGTGCCGTTATGGGTGGATAACGAGACCTGCTCGACAGCCCAGCCCTGTCCGTCAGGCAAATCCTGGGCCTTCAGGCCGTCGAAAAATTGCAGCATGCGGGGCAAGCCCTGCTGGTGATCGATATACTGGATCGCCGGATGATTGCCCGGCGGATCGGCCGTCACGTCGTTTCTGAGCGGCACCGAAATATCGATCAGCTTCCGCGGCATGGGCGTGTCCCCGAAATGGTCCGTTCTGCTTCGCAGCATCTAGAGGGGGCTCTGGGTGCGGCGTCAAGTAACGCGCCGGTGTGGGCGCCTTCGGAAAAACGTGATCGCCCGCCGGCCGCCTCCCCGGGCACGCGCAATCGATCGATGCAACTCAAGCATTGATCGATGCCGCATTTGGCTTGGACAGGGAATGCCGCCCGCCCTAGGGACGACAATGGCGCTTGACTTCGCACCTGAAGTGGAGCGACCCAAGGCGGCCCGCAACCTGCCCGATAACGCCATAATCACCCAGGAGGAAAGCCCAGATGAAGACTCTGACCGGTATCATCGCTGCCGCTGTGCTGGCGATTTCTGCGCCGCTGGCGACCGCACGCGATTTCCGTTCCGCCGACATCCACCCCGCCGACTACCCGACCGTCGAGGCCGTCAAGTTCATGGGCAAGCAGCTCGCGACCGCGAGCGGCGGCAAGCTCGGCGTGAAGGTGTTTCCCAACGGCGCCCTGGGCTCTGAGAAGGACACCATCGAGCAGCTGAAGATCGGCGCGCTCGACATGATGCGGATCAACGCATCGCCCCTCAACAATTTCGTGCCCGAGACCATCGCGCTGTGCCTGCCCTTCGTCTTCCGGGACACGCAGCACATGCGCACCGTGCTCGACGGGCCGATCGGCGACGAGATCCTCGCCGCCATGGAGCCCGCAGGCCTGGTCGGCCTTGCCTATTACGACAGCGGTGCCCGGTCCATCTACACCGTCAAGGCGCCGGTCAAGTCGCTCGCCGACCTCAAGGGCTTGAAGATTCGCGTGCAGCAATCCGACCTCTGGGTCGGCATGATCCAGAGCCTCGGCGCCAACCCGACGCCGATGCCCTATGGCGAGGTCTACACCGCGCTGAAGACGGGCCTCGTGGACGCTGCCGAGAACAACTGGCCTTCCTACGAGTCCTCGCGCCATTTCGAGGCGGCCAAGTTCTACAACGTCACCGAGCACTCGCTGGCGCCCGAAGTTCTCGTGATGTCCAAGAAGGTCTGGGACACGCTGAGCAAGGAGGATCAGGCGATGATCCGCAAGGCGGCCAAGGAATCGGTTCCGGTCATGCGCAAGCTCTGGGACGACCGTGAACAGGCCTCCCGCAAGACCGTCGAAGCGGCCGGCGTCCAGGTCGTGACGGTCGCCAACAAGCAGGAGTTCGTTGATGCGATGAAGCCGGTCTACGACAAGTTCGCCGGCGACGAGAAGCTGAAGGGCCTCGTCAAGCGCATCCAGGACACGAAGTAAGGCCACGGCATCGGGTCCGGTGTCGCCTGCGAGGCGACGCCGGACCTCGCGAGCAGACGCGCAAGGAGACGCGGGAATGACAGACCCACACGTCGCAAGCCACGAGCAGGAGGTCGAAGGACATCCATCGTCTGGCCTGCTGTCGCGGATCAATGCTCCCGTCGCGCGTCTGGGCATGTATCTGTCGGTGACAGGCCTGCTCGTCATCGTCACCATCGTGTTCTACCAGGTGTTCGGGCGCTACGTGCTCAATTCCAGCCCGACCTGGACGGAGAACCTCGCGCTGGTTCTGATCCTCTATGTCACGCTAATCGGCGCCGCCGTCGGCGTGCGCGATGCCGGACACATCGGCATGGACAGCCTGCTGGTCATGCTTCCGGATCATCTGCGGGAGAAGATCGAGATCGTGATCCACGTTCTCGTGGCCGTGTTCGGCCTTGCCATGGCCTATAACGGCTGGATCCTCGGCGCGTCGGTCGGAACCGTCAAGATTCCCAATCTCGGCCTGCCTGAGGTGATCCGTTACGTGCCGCTGATCGCCTCCGGCATCCTGATCGTTTCCTTTTCCATCGAGCACATCATTGCTCTCCTGCGCGGCGAAGAGGTCGTCCCCTCATGGAACTGATCATCCTCGGCGCCACCTTCTTCGGCTTCCTGATCCTCGGCGTTCCTGTCGCTTTTGCGATCGGTCTCTCGGCGATCTGCACCATCCTCTACGAAGGTCTGCCGGTCGCCGTCATCTTCCAGCAGATGATGTCGGGGATGAACATCTTCTCGTTCCTCGCCATTCCGTTCTTCGTCTTCAGCGGTGAGCTGATGCTGCATGGCGGCGTCGCCGACAAGATCGTCAAGCTCGCCAAGAATTTGGTCGGGCACATCCGCGGCGGGCTCGGCATGTCGAACGTGGTCGCCTGCACGTTGTTCGGCGGCGTCTCGGGCTCGCCCGTGGCCGACGTGTCGGCGATGGGCGCGGTGATGATCCCGATGATGAAAAAGGAAGGGTTCGACACCGACTACGCCGTCAACGTCACCACCCATGCCTCGCTGGTCGGCGCCTTGATGCCGACCAGCCACAACATGATCATCTATGCGCTCGCCGCCGGCGGCAAGGTCTCGATCGGCGCGCTGATCGCCGCCGGCCTTTTGCCGGCGCTGGTGCTGATGGTCTGCATGCTCGTCGCTGCCTACGCGGTCGCGGTGAAGCGCGGCTATCCCGCCGGCAAGTTCCCGGGCTGGGCCGAGGTGTTTCGTTCGCTCGCCGCTGCGCTGCCGGGCCTTCTGATCGTCGGCATCATCCTCGCGGGCATCCTATCCGGCGTCTTCACCGCGACGGAATCCGCAGCGGTCGCGGTCACCTACACGATCCTGCTGACATTCTTCATCTACCGCACCATGACCTTGCAGAACTTCCTGCGGGCCGCGGCGAAGGCAGTAAAGACGACAGGCGTGGTGCTGCTGCTGATCGGCGTCTCCACCATGTTCCAGTACCTGATGGGACTCTATGAGGTGGCCGACTTCGCCGGCGACCTGATGAGCAAGGTGTCCTCGCAGCCCTGGGTCATCTTCCTGCTCATCAACGTCATCCTGTTCGTGCTCGGCACCTTCATGGACATGGCGGCGACGATCCTGATCTGCACGCCGATCTTCCTGCCGATCGCGATGAAGGCCGGCATGGACCCGGTGCAGTTCGGCATGCTGATGCTGATCAACTGCGCGCTGGGACTGAACACTCCGCCGGTCGGAACGACCCAGTTCGTCGGCTGCGCCATCGGCGGCATTTCGGTCGGCGCGGTGATGCGCACCATCCTGCCGTTCTACGCCGCGCTGATCGCAGCGCTGATGTTCGTGACCTACGTTCCCGCCTTCTCGCTGTGGCTGCCGCGCCTCCTGATGGGATACAAGGGATAGCTGCCGTGCGTGCTCCGGCACTTGGCCGGCGCATCACCCTTGCGTAGTTTGCGTCACAGCAACAGGAGAATCTGTCCGTGACCGACTATCGCAAGCTCTTCGATCTCACCGGCAAGACGGCCGTGGTGCTCGGGGCCGCCTCAGGGATCGGCAAATCGTCGGCCGAGGCGCTGGCCGGGTTAGGGGCCCGCGTCGTCTGCGCGGATCGTGCGCTTGATGCGGCCGAGGCGACCGCCGCCGGCATCCGCGACAAGGGCGGCTGGGCCGAAGCAGCAAGCTGTGACGCCGCGAGCGCAGCGGACGTCAATGCGCTGGCGAAAATCGTGATGCAGAAGTTCCCGCGGCTCGATATCGCCGTGACGACGCCTGGGCTCAACATCCGCAAGACCATCCTCGACTACACCGAGGAGGATCTCGACCGCGTCCTCAATCTCAACGTCAAGGGCACGGTCTGGTTCTTCCAGGCCTTCGGGCGCATCATGGTCGCGCAGAAGGGCGGCAGCATCATCGCCTGCTCTTCGGTCCGCGCGGTGACCATCGAGCCGGGCCTTGGCGTCTACGGCTCGACCAAGGCGGCGATCGGCCTCTTGGTGAAGGGCTTTGCCTCCGAGGTCGGCCATGCCGGCGTGCGCGTCAATGCGATTGCGCCGAGCATCGCCGAGACCGCGCTGACCGGCCCGTTCAAGCAGCGGCCCGACATCTACAATCTCTATGCCGGCCATACCGTGTTCAACCGCTGGAGCAGCGCCGACGAGGTCGCCACTGCCGTCGCCTACCTCGCTTCGGATGCTGCAAGCTATGTCAGCGGCAGCACGCTGTTCGTCGATGGCGGCTGGACCGCGGTCGATGGTCCGCCGACCGGGCTCACCCA
This sequence comes from Bradyrhizobium sp. CB2312, assembly GCF_029714425.1. NCBI lineage: Bacteria > Pseudomonadati > Pseudomonadota > Alphaproteobacteria > Hyphomicrobiales > Nitrobacteraceae > Bradyrhizobium > Bradyrhizobium sp. CB2312. The sequence goes on from NZ_CP121668.1 coordinate 3,304,958, forward strand.
GTTGCACAAATAGGCCGGTCGTCTAGGGCGGAATCGCTTTGGCTTGAATCGATTGCCGCGGGCTCGTTCACCTCTCCCGCTTGCGGGAGAGGTCGTATCGCATCGAAGATGCGATACGGGTGAGGGTTTTCTCCTCTTGGGGAGTTCTTGCCAGCCGAGAGACCCTCTCCCCAACCCTCTCCCGCAGGCGGGAGAGGGAGCCTACCGCCGTCACCACGCCTATAGAGCCTCATCTCATCCCACTTAGCCGGCGAAGCCCACACGCTGGCGCAGCTCCCCGTGATCTGCGCCAGTCAGCATCGCGATCAGCGCCGCTGCCTCATTCGGATGTGCGGCCCGCGTGGTCACGCCAGCCGTGTACATCGTCACCAGCTCGCAGCCGGGCGGCAGCGAGCCAGACAGCGCGATGCCGTCGGTCGCGATGATCTCGGTCGCCTGCGTGCAGCCGATCGGCCGCGTTGCGGTGGAGTTTGCAAGCTCACGCATCGCGGTCGCGCCATTCGGAAACATCTTGAGGCGCGAGGCGACCTCATAGGCAATGCCAAGCCGATCCAGCACTTTTGCGACGTGCTGTCCCGCCGTGGACGCCTTGATATCAGGGACGTAGATCGCGTCCGCGGAACGCAACACCTCGCGCAAATCGGCTTCGGTCTTCGCCGTCACCTTGGGATCACGGTTGCGGACTGCGAGTGCGGTCTCGACCCGGCCCACATCCGCGATCGAGGAGGGGACGACAAGCTTCTCCTCGGTAAGCTTTGCGAGGAGCGCCTGCGTCAGGATCACGAGATCGGCTGGCGTGCCCGCACGCAGCTTGTCGGCCATGATGCCGACCGCGCCGAACTCGCCGTCGATACTGAGGCCGGTCTGCGCCTTGAAAGCGTCGGCCAGGCCGCGCACCAGACCTTGCGCGGCGCCGCCGCTCAGAATGTTCACTGCCGTCACGATGCAAGCTCCATGGCTGCGATGATCCTGTCGCGCGTGATCGGCAGGTCGCGGACGCGCACGCCGAGGCAATCGAACATGGCATTCGCGATCGACGCCGTCACCGGTCCGTGTGCCGCTTCGCCGGCACCGACCGGCTCGATCTCCGGCCGCTGGATGATCTCGACGTCGACCGCCGGCACCTCGCTGAAGGTCAGGATCGGATAGTCCGTCCACGAAGTCGAGGCGATGCGCGTCCGGTCGAAGCGGACGCGCTCTTTCAGCAGCCAGCTCGTCGCCTGGATCGCGCCGCCCTCGATCTGGTTGATGACGCCGTCCGGATTGATGGCCTCGCCGACATCGACTGCGAGCGTCAGCCGCTTGACGCGGATATCGTCGTCGCCTTCGATCTCGGCAATCGCGGCGCAATAGGCGCCCGTGTTCTTGTAGCGGGCAAAGCCGACGCCGTGACCGACGCCCGATCGCTTCTGGGGCTTCCACTGCGCGCGTCGCGCCGCGCTACGGATTACATCCTTGGCCCGCTCGTCTCGTAAATGCCGCAGGCGAAACGCGACCGGATCCTCGCCGCGCAAGGTCGCGATCTCGTCGAGCAGGGATTCGATGGCGAACACATTGCCTTGTCCGCCCAGCGTCCGCAGCGCCGAGGTGCGCACCGGCATCGTCAATAGCCGGTGGCTCGTGATCGTCCAGGCCGGGAGGTCATAGAGCGGAACGGAGTTGCGGTCGCCACCGCCGCCGTTGGCTGCCGGCGGATTGGTCGAGATCATGCGCTGGTAGGGATTTGCGATCTCGGTGGCGGCGAGCAACGCCGGCTGCGCCGCGCGTCCCGGCCGCGCCGCGTGGCCGTTGCTCCAGATCGCGTGACGCCAGCCGACGATCTCGTTGTCTGCGTCGAGATCGGCCTCGATCTCGACGGCCATCGCCGCGCCGAACGGTGCGTGGCTCATCTCGTCATGGCGCGACCACTGCACGCGCACTGGACGGCCGCCGGCCGCTTTCGCCAGCAGCACGGCATCGAGCGCGACGTCATCGGCGGCATTGTGCCCGTAGCAGCCCGCGCCCTCCATGTGCTCGACGATGATGTTTTCGGCGGGCAGCTTGAGCACGATGGCGAGGTCGGCGCGCAGCAAGTAGACACCCTGGCTGTGGGTCCAGACGTGGACACGGTCGCCATCCCACTGCGCCATGGCACAGGAAGGCGCGATCGAGCCATGGGCGATGTAGGGGCGGGTGTATTGCCGCCGAAGCGTATGCGCGGCTTTCGTTGTCGTTGCCGCCGCTCTGGTGTCGATGACGGCCGTCTCGACCGGCTGGCTCTTCAGGAAGCCCGCCAGATCGTCTTCGTCGGGCAGCGGCTCGCCGGCCGACCACGTCGCGCCCTTGCGCAAAGCCTTCAGCGCCGCTTCCGCCGCGGCTTCGCTGTCGGCAACCACGCCCGCAAATCCCCCGTCGCGGACGATGGCGACGAGGCCAGGGACAGCGCGTACAGCGTCCTCATTGAGCGCGATCAGCTTGGCGCCCGAGATGTCCGGCCGCAGCACGCGTCCGTGCAGCGAGCCGGGCAATGCCCGGTCATGGATGAAGCGCGGCTGGGCGAACACCTTGTCGGGAATGTCCACGCGCTGGATGGAATGTCCGGCGACGGTGCGCCTGGCGATGCTCTTCGCCTCGGCGCCAGCGGTGGCGTCGAGGTCGAGCGAGACGTCGCGAGCGAGCTCCCAATAGCTGGTTCTGACATTGCCGGGACCCGAGATCGTGCCGTCATCGACGCTGAGCAGCGCTGCGTCGACGCCGAGACGTTCCGATGCCGCCGCGACGAAGCGCTGGCGCACCTCGGCGCAGGCGTGGCGCAGCGCGCGGCCGGATTGCTGGATCGACAGGCTGCCCGAGGTGACGCCCTCGTTCGGGCTGGTCGCCGTCGAGGCGCGGATCATCTCGACCCGCGCCAGATCGACATCCAGCTCGTCCGCCGCGATCTGCGCCAGCGCCGTGACGATGCCCTGGCCGATCTCGACCTTGCCCGGCGAGATCGTCACGTGGCCTTCATCGGTGAACCGTACCCAGGACGACAGCTTCGGATTGGCTGCCAGGCTGACCGGCAGCTTTGGGGCGGGGGACGTCATGGCGTAGCCAACTCCGAAGCCGCGCGAAGGACCGCGCGCACCATGCGGTTATGCGACCCGCAGCGGCAGAGGTTGCGATCGAGTGCCGCCCTGACCTCCGCCTCCGTCGGTGACGGATTGCGCTTGAGCAGGGCCGCAGCACTGATCAAGATCCCAGAGACGCAATAGCCGCATTGCATCGCCTGTTCCGAGATGAAGGCGCGCTGCAGCGGATGCGGTCGCTCGGCCGTGCCGAGCCCTTCCACCGTGACGACGTCCTTGTCCGCCACCGACCACATCGGCATGTCGCACGAAGTCATCGCGCGGCCGTCGACCATGACGTGACAGGCGCCGCACTCACCGGCGCCGCAGCCGAAATGCGCCCCGGTGATGCCGAGCCGGCTGCGCAGCACATCGAGCAGCATCTGGTCCGGATCGGTGTCCACGGCGATCGCTGCGCCGTTGAGCCGGAATTGAACGGTGGGCATGAGCAGGCCTCAGGACTTGTCGAATTTCTTGACGACATCGGCCCATTTCTCGATGTCGCCGCGCAGGAATTTGTCGAATTCCTCCGGTGTCATTGACATGGGTACTGCGCCCTGCTCGGTCCAGAGTTTTACGATGTCGGGCCGCTTCACCATTGCGTTGACAGCGGCGTTGAGCTTGTCGACGACAGGCTTTGGCGTGCCGGCCGGCGCCATCAGGCCGAGCCAGATCGTCGCCTCGTAGCCCGCAACGCCGGCTTCGCCAGCGGTCGGCACGTTCGGCAGCACGGTGGAGCGCTGCTTGCCGCTGGTCGCCAGCGCGCGCACCTGGTTCTCGCCGACGTTCGGCGCCATCGCCGGCACCGCGTCGATCATCATCTGCACTTGCCCGCCGATCACGCCGCTGCGCGCCTCGCCGCTGTTGCGATAGGGCACGTGGACGACGTCGATGCCGGCCATCGCTTTGAACAGCTCGCCGGCCATGTGATAGGGCGTGCCCTGGCCGGAGGAGGCGTAGTTCAGCTTGCCCGGCTGCGCCTTGGCGAGGGCGATGAACTCGGCAAGCGTCTTCACCGGGACTTGCGGGTTCACCACGATGACGAGATCGGAATAGTTCACCGGCGCGATCGGCGCGAGATCGCGCATCAGCTCGTATTTGCGTTGCGCGGGTGTCAGCAGCGATTCGTTCGCGGTCTGCGTGTTGGACATCATCAAGAGCGTGTAGCCGTCGGCCGGCGACTTCGCAGCCTCCACGCTGCCGATGACGCCGCCGGCGCCGGTGCGGTTCTCGATCACGAAGGGCTGGCCAAAGCTCTCCTGGAGCACGTTGCCGATCAGCCGGGCCGCGACGTCGGCCGGGCCGCCTGCGCCGAAGGGCACGACGATGCGGACCGCGTGGGTGGGATAATCTTGCGCCAATGAGGGGGCTGCGGCGCATGCGCCGAGCAGGCCGGCGACCAGCGCCAGCATGAATTGTCGGGCCGTCACGCCCACCTCCCTGATATCGTTCTTGTTGGCGGCCACTGTAGCCGCAGGGGAGGGGGACTGTCGACGCTCACAAAGTCGATCGTATCAGGGAATGTCAGGCGGTTTTCGGTGTGGCTGCGCGCCCATTTCGCGGGCGCGATAGGAACCGGCGGCGCGCGCGGTTTGAGCAAATCGCATGGGCAATGCCGGCAAAATGCGCTCGGCGGGTCAGTATTTTGGTGTTACGAACTGGGACATGAATCAGCACGCCAAGATCGAAATCCGCCATTCGACCTGCCCGCATGACTGCCCGTCGGCCTGCGCGCTCGACATCGAGGTGGTCGAAGGCCGCAGCATCGGCCGCGTGCGCGGTTCGAAGAAGCAGACCTACACGGCGGGCGTCGTCTGCGCCAAGGTCGCCCGCTATGCCGAACGTATCCATCACCCCGAAAGGCTGATGTACCCGATGCGCCGCACGGGTCCGAAGGGCTCTGGGCAGTTCGCGCGGATCGGCTGGGACGAGGCGCTCGACGAGATCGCGCAGCGCTTCAATCAGGCCGAGCGCGAGTTCGGCGCGGAATCGATCTGGCCCTATTACTACGCCGGCACGATGGGCCTCGTGATGCGCGACGGGCTGAACCGTCTGACGCATGTGAAGAAATATTCGCGCTTCTATCAGACCATCTGCGCCAATGTCGCGCGCATCGGCTATGCGATCGGTACCGGCAAGATCGCTGGCGTCGATCCGCGCGAGATGGCGCTGTCCGATCTCGTCGTGATCTGGGGCACCAATCCCGTCAACACCCAGGTCAACGTGATGACGCACGCCGCGCGTGCGCGCAAGGAGCGCGGCGCGAAGATCGCGGCGGTCGACATCTACGACAACGAGACCATGAAGCAGGCCGACATCAAGATCATTCTGCGGCCCGGCACCGACGGCGCGTTCGCCTGCGGCGTGATGCATATCCTGTTTCGCGACGGCTATGCCGACCGCGCCTACATGGACAAGTACACCGATTGCCCCGCCGAGCTCGAGGCGCATCTGAAGACACGCACGCCGGAATGGGCGTCGGCGATCTCAGGCGTGCCGGTGGCGGAGATCGAGGCTTTTGCCAAGGCGGTCGGCGAGACCAAGCGGACCTTCATCCGCCTCGGTTACGGCTTCACCCGCTCGCGCAATGGCGCAACGCAGATGCATGCGGCGACCTGCATTCCCGCGGTGACCGGCGCCTGGCAATATGAGGGCGGCGGCGCCTTCTTCAACAATTACGCGCTGTGGCGCTTCAACGAATCCATCATCGAAGGTCACGACGCGATCGACCAGAGCGTCCGCGCGCTCGACCAGTCCAAGATCGGCCGCATCCTCACCGGCGACGCCGAGGCCCTGCTCGGCAAGGGCCCGGTCAAGGCGATGCTGATCCAGAACACCAACCCGATGACGGTGGCGCCGGAGCAGGCGCTGGTGGCCCAGGGCTTTGCGCGCGAGGATCTGTTCGTTGCGGTGCATGAGCAGTTCATGACCGAGACGGCGCAAATGGCCGACATCGTGCTGCCGGCGACCATGTTCATGGAGCACGACGACCTCTATTACGGCGGCGGCCACCAGCACATCTCGGTCGGGCCGAAGCTGATCGATCCGCCTGGCGAATGCCGTTCCAACCATGAGGTGTTGCAGGCGCTGGCGCCGCGGCTTGACGCCAGGCACCGGGGCTTCGAGATGACGCCGCGTGAATTGATCGACGCGACGCTGCAGCTCAGCAACCACGGCGACATCGCCGGCCTCGAAGCCGACCTCTGGCGCGATCTGCAGCCGGATTTCCGGACCTCGCATTTTCTCGACGGCTTCGCCCATCCCGACAAGAAATTCCACTTCAGGGCGGATTGGACGCATCCGCCGTTCGGCCAGACCATGGGCGATGTCGAAAGCATGCCATCGCTGCCGGACCATTGGGCGGTGATCGAACAGGTCGACCAGGCTCATCCGTTCCGGCTCGCGACCAGCCCCTCGCGCAGCTTCCTCAACACGACGTTCAACGAGACGCCGTCCTCGCAGGCGCGCGAGGGCAGGGCGAGCGTGATGATCCATCCGATGGACGCAGCCGCGCTCGACATCGCCGATGGCGATGCGGTGACGCTCGGCAACCGGCGCGGCGAGACCACGCTGATCGCGACGCTGTTCGACGGCGTGCGGCGCGGCGTGCTGATCGCGGAATCCATTCATCCCAATAAGAACCATATTGGCGGGCGCGGCATCAACATGCTGACCGGAGCCGAAGCCGTTGCGCCGATCGGCGGCGCCGCGTTCCACGACAACAAGGTCTGGATCAGGAAAGCCGCTACGGCCTGAGCACGCGCTTCGATCGCCTGCAATTTGTGTCGAGGCGCTAAAGCGGCGCCTCGCTGCAGATTGCCCTTGCGCCTGCCGCCCGCCCTGCCGCAAATGGCTGTAAACGGACAGCAGGGAAGCGACGTCATGACCGACAGCACAGCCGTCATCACCGAGAAGCGCGGGCAGGCGTTCTGGATCACCATCAACCGGCCGGAGAAGCGCAACGCGCTGAACGGCGAGGTCATCGCCGGCATCAACAAGGGTTATCGCGACGCCCATGACGACAAGGACGTCCGCGTCATCGTGCTGACCGGCGCGGGCGACAAGGCGTTCTGCGCGGGTGCCGACTTGCAGAATTCCGGCGCCGCTTTCGCGATGGATCATTCCCGGCCGAATGTCGACTATGCCGATCTGCTCCGCCTGTCGCAGAACGCGACCAAGCCTGCGATCGCGCGGGTCGGCGGCGTCTGCATGGCCGGCGGCATGGGCCTCTTGTGCATGACCGACATGGCGGTTGCGGCCGATCACGTCATCTTCGGCCTGCCGGAGGTGAAGGTCGGCGTGTTCCCGATGCAGGTGCTGAGCCTGTTGCAATCCATCGCGCCGCCGCGTCTCGTCAACGAATGGGCGCTCACCGGCGAGCCGTTCGATGCCAAGGCGGCGCAGGCTGCAGGCCTTCTGAATTACGCCGTGCCCGCGGCCGAGCTCGACGCCAAGGTCGACTGGCTGATCGGCCGCATCGTCGACAAATCCCCGACTGCGATCCGCCGCGGCAAATACGCCATGCGCGCGATCGCCTCGATGTCGTTCGACGAGAGCATCGCCTACACCGAAAGCCAGATTGCGCTGCTCGCCATGACCGAGGATGCCAAAGAGGGGCTGAAGGCGTTCGGCGAGAAGCGGAAGCCGGTGTGGACGGGGCGGTAGACCCGATGTTGGAACAAACTCGGAGAGTCAGCCCGGCCAAACGATGCCTATCTCGTTCGCACTACGAGCTGATCGTCTAAGTGGGCTGTTCCAGAACGCTGCAATCGGCGCTTTTTTGTAGCCGCAATTAGCTGCTTCCGCGTGCGCTTGGCATAAGTTGGCAATTGGTATTTCGAGCGATGACGGCCGGCGGTGCGCAGTTCAGCGTCCGTGAGATCGCTGTCGGCGCCCTCGGTGAAGCCGCCATGGCGAAATGATGTGAATGAAAGTTCGTTGCGAAGCCCGGCTGCGCCGATGATCTTTTTTACGACGAAGCGAAGATAACGCAGGTCTTTGCGTTGGGTGATCCATGGAAGCGGAATGCTCGATCTGCGATGAGGATGGTCACGCCGGAAGGCCAATCCGGAACTCTCCCTCGCTTTGATAGCGTCGAGTTCTGCCATCAACTCGGGGAAAAGCGGAGTGCCAACTTCGTCAAAGAGGGGCCACCATGCTTCCTCCCCATTCTTCGGATGGACAATCCGGACGCTATCGGATCGGCCCTCCGGCCGGTAGTGCGCTAAATCAAACGCTCCGAACACGTGTTCTTCGCGCTGTAGCCATTCCCAACTCAGCAAGGCGGCCGTAGCTATCGAGTAAAATCCGAGTTTCCTGGCAGCCACCCTAAACGCGACAAGCTCGTCCCAGTTAGCCGTGGGGGTCTCTCGCACCGGTCGGCCGGGAGCGCGAGACTTTAGCCCCATTCGCGAGAACGGGTTTATTTCTGGTACCTTTGTTTCGTGAGCGCGCAGGCCAACAAACCAAGCCCGCCTGCAGGCCGTCATGGCTGCGTTTGCGAAGCGCCGACGTTCGCGCTTGACAGCTTTGCCGTCGGCTGTTCTGCGTTCCACGACGAGCAACTTCGCATAGACGGCGTCGACAAATCCTCTAGAGAAGGCAGAAATCGGTTTCGATCCCGCTCGGCTACCATCCTTTAGTTCGTGATTAGCAAAGAGTGCTAAGCCTTGATCATACAGACGCTGCGTCTTGTGATCGAGTTCTTTCCACTTCTGGTGCGTTTTGAAAATCAATACGAGCCAGTCGAAAGTGCCGGGTACGATCGAAACCGGCGACATGTCACTTAGACCTCCGGAACGCCAACTATCAAAAGCGGGTAACAGGACATAGTTGGCGCGATCTACAGCCACAGTGAGATCCTCGCCCAGCGCTTCAGATGCGACGGTGCATCCTTGTTTGCGCGCCCAAGTGGGCGGCTCGAAAAAGTATGCCCAACCGCCACGCTTCAATGGCTTTCTTCGACAATAACGAGGCAGTGCACGTGCGTTGTGAGGTATATTCATACGAGCGAGACCAAGTCCAGTCCGTCTGAACTATTTGCATTCGTGGTCCTGTACGGCGTGGTGAAATGATCAATGGCTGCCTTGGACCAAGCGGGCTCTCGAGAGCGACCAGTGCCGTGATAACATGTGGGCGCAGGAGCTTCTCCGCGGACCACCGCGCGTGCAAGCTCCTCTGTATTGCGGTAGTCCAGGTAAGCAGCCACCATGTCCGCCCGCATGACTGCGGGCCATGTGCCGACCGGCGGGTAACGAGCAGGAACTGCAAGGCGTGATGCCATCTCTCAACCGACGCGCTAATGATCTAACCGGTCACCGTGCAGCGCATAAGGATGCCAAAACTTCGATATCATTTTCTCTCCGTCAGGGTTCGTGCCAGGCTTGGCTTTCACTAGCTGTACTAAATCCACGCTCTAATACGAACGCCGAAATTCACGGGGCGACAAGGCGCAACGATGGTTGGGGTGGGAATCGGCTGGGATGGAGCGAATTTGGGTTGACCTGCGAGCGGCCGGATCGGGGTAGGCGCAGCGCAACACTAGAACCGAATAGCCATAGTGAAGTTAGCTTGAGAGCTTCTTTCGCAAGTGATGACCGAAATCGATTGCAAATGACTCAACGGGTGGTCATCCGTTCGAACTGCCCTTCGGTAGCGCTGTGTTGCCCGCTGGACGAGAGGCACGTGATTTCCTTTAGCTAAGAGCGCTTATTCCGACAAACCATCACTCAACCCGCATGAACGGTGCGGTTATGGAGCTTCGATTGTCGGAATGACGTGCTCGAATTAAAGGGTCGCCGTAAGCGCGCCATTTCGAAGCTGTAACTTATGGCGACAGCCGAGTGCATGCGAGGCAAACTCGGCTCCTCCAACTGTGGAATTTGTCATTTTCGCACGTCCGCTTCGCTATGCCGGGCTCTGTGAACGGACCCGCTTTGCGCTTCCGCCATGCGGCTTCGATCCCTCGCGCAAGGACGTTGCGGTGCTCCTCGCCGGAGGCACTAGGGAAAGGGGCTAGCCCGCGGCGATCGTTATCACTGCTCCGTGTCCGTATTGAACCGGGCTCGTCGCTGCACTCGGACCCGCGTGCCCGTCGGGCCGCTATGCGAAGTGCGGCTTGACGAAGATCAGGTCGGAACATGGCCGCTTCGCGGAGACCGACGCCATGGCAGACCGAACGCCGAATTTGCGGGCTACATGGCTCGCGGCGGCGACGACGCCCGCGCTCTGCGAAACCGCTTGTTCGCAACGATCAGCGCGCGAATAGCCGCACGCATATTGCCGCTGCAAACGGCGATCGCCTGTTCGACAGCGGCGTCCAGCCCGTCGTCCTGTTCGGTCGGCTCAGAGAGGAGGACACGGTCCTGTTCCAGGTTGACCGTCAATGATGTATCTTCTTATTGTGTCCTTATGGACCTAAGCCGCCGTTTCGAGCCGCCCTGGACCTTAGTCCGGGAAAATTCGGAGTGCTACGTGGTCACGGACGTCAACGGCGTAACCCCTGCGTGGCTCTATTGCGATGATGCGCAGCGCTACAGCTTCGGCCCCGGCAAGCTTTCGTCGGATGAGGCGCGCCGGATCGGCAAGGTGACCGGGCGCACCCCCGAATTCATGATGCCGCGCCAGGGCTTTTATCCGCGTGGGGGGCCGCGCTGGCGCGCCGACCGGCTATATGACTGGCTCTGGAGGATCGCGATATCCGCGAGCACTGGGATGAGATCTACGCTCTCTGGCCGAAATTCAATCCCCGCAATCTCCGGTACCCAACGCCATGAGCAAACGCCGAGTCCTTATATTGACGCTGCTGCTGTTATCGGACATGGCGCTTGCCGACAGTTTTGTCGGTCAGGCCAGCATCATTGATGGCGACACATTGGAAATTCATGGAACGCGGATCCGCCTTTGGGGTGTCGATGCTCCGGAAGGCACTCAGCTGTGTCGCGGTGAGGACAGTCTACAGTACCGCTGCGGTTCGAAGGCCGCGAACGAGCTCGACGCTTACATTGCCGGTCGCCCCGTCAACTGTGTCCCGCTCAGCCTCGACCGGTATGGCCGCACGGTCGCGACCTGTTCGGTCGCGGGCAAGGATCTCGCGGAATGGCTTGTGCGCAACGGTCTCGCGCTGGATTGGCCTCAATATTCGAAGGGCAGATATCACGAAGCCCAGCGCGAAGCTGAGCGCGCGGGCCAAGGGCTCTGGAAGGGCAGCTACGTCGAACCGTGGCTCTATCGAGCATGCATCCGCGCCAGCGGAAGCCCGTCCGCATGTTCGGACGATGCAAATGCCCATCCTTGAAGGGCCCACTGCGAGGTGTCAATCCACAACGTGCGATGGCCGATCACCGCACTCGGGCAAGTGGGTCTGGCGCGGTTTGGGCGACTCACGGTACCCATCATTCCAACCACCACACTGCACAACGGGAATGAAATGGTTGCAGCCAATCGTGAACTGCCGGCCTCTGGCTACGCACTTGAAGTGGACGGCCGACTCAAAGCCGAATTTGCAACCAGAGACGGCGCCAGGGCAGGTGGAGAAGAACTAAAGAAGCGGTTTCCCATGCTTCAAATCAGGATCTATGACGCGCAAACGCATGCGCGCGAGGAAATCTAGATCCTCTGACTGGTGGAGTTTCCGCTTCCCGCGTGCGGCTTCCGCCCTCCGTGCTCTCGTGTTGGGGTGGACGGCCCCCTTCCGCCGGTTTGCGTGGCAAGATGGGTCATCGATGACCTGAAACGAGGGAGCCGCCCGTGGAAATGATTGTTCGCATCGGTTTGGACACGTCAACGAGCGTATTTCAGTTGCATGGCGTTGACGGGATGGAGCAGCTGGTGCTTCGGCGTAAGTTGAGGCGCGGCCAGGTTCTGGCGTTCTTCGGCCGTTTGCCGCCGGCGCTCGTCGCGATGGAGGCCTGCGGAGCATCGCACTATTGGGCGGGAGCTGCGGTCGCTGGGGCATGAGGTGGCAATGATCCCGCCGCAATATGTCAAACCCTACGTGCAGCGCGGGAAATCCGATGCGGCGGATGCGGAGGCGATTTGTGAAGCGGCCAGTCGACCGAAACTGCGGAAGAACTTCGTTTCGATCGAAAGTGCCGAGCAGCAGGGCGCACAGATGCTGACACGTGTGCGCAACCAGTTTATCGGCAGGCGCACCCAGCTCGCCAATTCGATCCGCGGCTACGCCGCAGAGGTTGGCTTTACAGCGCCCAAGGGGCTTTCGCGGCTTCCGCAACTGCTGATCGACATTCGGGCCGACGCGACCGTCCCCGATTTGGCGATGGAGTTGGTGGAGGCGCTGGCGACAGAATTGGCACGCGTCGATGATCTGATCGCCAAGCTCGACAAGAAGCTCATGCAACTTCACAGGAGTAACGAGATGAGCCGACGACTGGCGACCATTCCAGGAGTTGGCCCGATCGGCGCGACGCTGCTGTCAATCAAGGTCGTGGATGCCCGCGGGTTCAGGTCGGCAAGAAACTTTGCCGCCTGGTTTGGCCTGACGCCAAAGAATCACTCGACGGCCGGCAAGAACCGTCTCGGTGTCATCACACGCGCTGGTGACGGCATGTTGCGAACCGTCTTGGTGGCTGGTGCGACGGCTGTGATCGCGGATGTGCGACGACGCGATCGCTCTTGGCCCTGGCTGAAAGACTTGATCGCGCGCAAGCCGCCGAAGCTGGTGGCCATAGCGTTGGCGAACAAGCTGGCGCGGATCGCCTGGAAGCTGGTGGTTAGCGGCGAGCGGTACAGGCCCGTTAGCAGTGCCGTACCGATGCCGACGCTGACCTAGACGTGAACGAAATACAGAGCTTGGCGCCAGGCCGGCAGGTTTGACGCTGGGGCCGGAACTTGCAGGACAGGAAGAGGTGGTACGTTCGGCGCGAGCCGGTCATGTGAGACACTCCGCTCGGTTTACCGGCAGGAAATGCCGCTCTCGTGTTTGGATCTCACTGTCCGCGAAGCCCATCTTGGCCAGTGGTCGTAGGACCCGAAAATAGGCCGGATATATGAGCGCGAGCGATCCGAGCATGCTGCCCGAGCCAATCCTTGTAGGTCGGGGGCCGTCCACATATGAACCGAGCCGCTTTGCGTCTCGGTAGGGTAGGCGCGGGACACCTCGAAGAGGATATCCCTACGCCTCCCCCCAAACCGTGCGGGCACTTTTCAATGCACACGGCTTTCCGTACGCGCATGCTCTCGACCGGAGACGGCTGCACGGCATGACGGGCACAGGACAATGGTCTTGCGCCGCCAACCGGACCGTTTCCAGACCGTCAGCGATCCGCTTCGCAGGTCACCTAGGCGGCGGAGATGATGCATCTCGAATGGTCCTGTCGTATCGCTGCACGCTTCGCATTTGCGGGCGTTAAGTCGATCGATCAGATCATTTGGGCGTTTGACCCACCACGCACCTGCCGTGACGTTGTCGATAGTCGGACTTGTCCAGTAGGCTCGGGTGAGATGCTTCAGTCTCCACAGCTTGATGCTGCGAAGCTTACCACGGACCACGGAGCTAACCTCGTAGTCCGTGCCTTTCCACAGCCGCGCCATGGTTTTTGCTCTCGTCGTCCGATGTCGCATCGCCAGCGTCTTCACAAGACTGCGGAACACGACAAGCTCCAGCAATCCCAAGGCGCTCTTGATGTCGTCGGCAAACGAATGGTAGTTCGCAAACCCACGGAACTCTGAGTTATAGGCGAGGACGGTTGCAACGTCGCTGGTTACCAGGAACTGCTCGCGCGGACTGCCGGTCTTCTTGGCGAGATCGCCATAGCCGTGTTGCTTGCAGAACTTGGTGACTTCCTTGCGCGGCACCCGCAGGCTGACATTGCCGGTGGTCGGCCGACGCATCACACGCCATGTCCGTCCAGCCGGTCCTTTGCGGCTGGATTTTCGTCCAGCCCCGTAGGATGTGTATGTCGAGACGCGATAGCTCAAGAAGGTCACTCCCTTTGAAGCGGCGTGAACCCCACTTTTCTCGGGCGACACGGCGAGCTTCAAGGTCTCCGTCATGAATCGTTCGACGCAGGCCATGATCTCACACGCTTCCCGCTTGCTCCCGATCACGCCGATGAGGAAGTCGTCGGCATAGCGACAGTAGCGGAGCCTTTTGAAGTTGGGGTCCATCGGATCGACGGAAGGCACTTTCCGTCTCTCCTTATTGATGGCTTTGATCTCCGCAAATGCAGCATCGATCTCGGCCCGATCCGCGCCTGCGGCACGGAGCCGTTCAATCTTCCGGCGGAGACTGAGGACGCGCCGTTCCAGCGCCACGTAGCGCGGGAATGGACGTCGCTCACAGCCTTTGTCGAAGTTCGCCTTCATCATCTGCATGTGCTGGTCCAGCTCGTGCAGATAGATGTTGGCGAGCAAGGGCGAGACAACGCCGCCCTGCGGCGTGCCACTGTAAGTGCGTCCGTAGACCCAATCTTCCATGTAGCCTGCTTTGAGCATTCCTTCGATCAGACCGATGAACCTATCGTCATCGATCCGCTTCCTTAGAAGCCCAAGCAGGATGTCATGGTCGATGTTGTCGAAGAACCCACGCACATCCACTTCGACCAGCCACTTGCAGCCCGTCCAACTCTTCTTGATGAGCTTGAGTGCGGTATGACAGGATCGCCCCGGGCGGAACCCATGTGATTCATTGAGGAACACAGGTTCATAGATCGCTTCGAGTAGAATCCTGACCGCCTCCTGAACGAGCCGGTCTTCCACCGTGGGGATACCCAGCGGTCGTGTCTTGCCGTTGTCCTTCGGGATATAAACCCGCCGGACCGGCCGGAAGCGATAAGTGCCATCTGCCACGCGCCTGGCGATGTCGGCGAGCTTCTCCAGCGACATGCCGTCGAAGGTCTTGCCATCTACACCAGGCGTCAGGGCTCCCTTGTTGCGGGAGACCTTTTCGTAGGCCCACTCGAAGAGATGCGGACATCTCATCAGGCGGTGAAGGCCATTTACGCGCTTACCCGACCGCGACAAAGTCGGCAGTGATTCAATTCTTCTCTGGATGGTAACGGCCTGCATCAGCAGAACCTTTCCGTCGAAGAATCTCTTCTACGCATACTGCACATGCCGTTATTCGCGGCATCGTCCTTCCCCCGATCGGAGGCGCTTTCGGTCCGGTCGCCCGGCCTTATACGCATGATCGTCCGCCTCGCGGCGGCTGTCCCGGCCATTACGCCGGGCATTTGGGTACTATGACGGCTCCGTCGCCATACAGGTCCTCGAAAGAACCTGTTGTAGGCGATCCCGTAGTTACGTGTGTGGGGAGTCGCGGTGTGTTTAGGTGTCCCATTCGTCTCCTTGACCCACGGATGGTGGTCGTCCCACGCGGACTGGTGGCAATTCGCACTGGCCGGTGCGATCCGCCCCGCGCGGCGTAGCGTGTCAGCCGCGTTCGCTACTGCCAGCCCTTTGGCGACTGGAAACTGGGATTCAGGCAATACAGCTTTCACCATGCACACCTTACTCTGTGCTCTCCACCGGGCTGCGGCGCCCGATTTCGAGACGTTTCCCGGCATGCTCTGGTCCCGTTCCTCTTTCGAGGTCTCAGTCGTTTCCGACACCGGTAAGCCGGGTAAGTAAGAGCCCAACCAGCAGGCTCCATTCTTTCGAACACTCCCTTCTTCTTCACGCCACAACGGCGCACGCCATACGGCTTCGATCCTTCGCGCCAGGAGATGCGGAGCTCCTCGCCGGGGGCACTCGGGAAAGGGGCTCGCCTGCAGCGATCGCTATCACTGCCCCGTTCCCGGGTGCCCTCTTAACCGGTCTTCTCTAACCGGGGTTGAGACGTCAAGCATCAAATCTCATCCAATTATCGCATTGCCGTTCTGCCTTCTAATCCTACCGTGGTGTCAAGCGATCCGGCGATCGCGCTTCTCTTCGAGGTCGGAATCCCCGCCTCATGATGATGTTCGTGAAGAAGTGGCGGGACCATCTCGGGGACGCAGTCGCGGGGTAATTTGCTCACGCTGCAGACCGGTTATCACCCTCGCCATTCCTCGTCCTGCCGGACTCCTTGACAGCCTCGCGGCCGTGTTCTGTTGATCAGTGCAATCGGGTGTCAGGCTGCCGCTGCGGCCTCTGATTTCTCCCACCGGAAGTCGCTGCCGTCGCACCACATACGGTGCAGGATGACTGATATCTTGCGAGCCACCGCGACCAGCGCATTTTTCATGGAACTTCGCTTGGCGATGCGGATGCCCCATGCCTTTAGCGAACACCACCGTCTTGTGTTGACCATCAATGAATGAGCGGCTTCGAAGAGGTGTTCTCGAGCAAAGGCATCGCCGCATCGGGTGATACGCCCGTTGTAGTCGACCTCTCCGGACGCGTATTTGCCTGGGGTCAGTCCAAGATGGACGCCAACGTGCCGGGATTTACGGAAGCGGCCTGGGTCATCGATGGTCGTCTTGAATGCCAATGCTGTCAGGGGGCCAACGCCAGGAACCGTCATGAACCGGCGGCAAGTAGCATCGCTACGAACCAGGCGCCCAATCAGGCGCGTCAACACGCGTGCTTGTTCGCCGAGTATGCGCCGAGCTTCCAGCAATGGAACCACGAGGGCCTGTAAATCTCCGTCATCCAAGATAAGCTCGCGTACACGCTCTTCAAAGCGGCTTTGGCCGATAAGACCCACTTTGAATCCGAAGGTTCGAAGTGCCGCCCGAATATGATTGTTGAGGTCGCGTTGCTTGTCGAGCAGGCACCGGCGACTGCCCATCAGAGCTCGGAGCTTTTGGCTGCCTTCAGATTTGATGTGAACCGCCTTAAACCACCCTGTTCGCATCATTTGCGCAAGCGCACGAGCATCGTTGCGGTCCGTCTTGACAGTTTGAGCTTGCATCACGCTCTTTGCGTGCCGGGTCTCAACACAAATGACGGGTAATCCGCCTTCCGAAAGCCCCTTGTGCAGCCAGGAGGAACATTGGCCGGCTTCTAGCCCAATGCGCTGCAAAGCGAAGCGGGTGTTTCTTAGCCAAGAAATTAGCGCCTCGGGTTCGGTATCCGTCACTCCTTCCCGGACGATATTTCCATCTCGATCAACGATGCAGATCGCGGTGCGCTTCAAAGACACGTCGAGTCCAGCGAAGTAATTCATCAGGATCTCCAGCTCATCTTGTTGGGCGAATCGATCGGCGTATTATGCGCCCGAGTGGTCGGTGCCCGGTTACTTCATCTTGTCGCTGCACTCGGTCCCGCGTGCCGCCTTCGGCGTCGCTATGCTCACGCTCCTGCGGGTGCCATTTTGCGTTGAGGCGATGCGCCTTTGGCGCACGCCTGGTCGGGCCTGCGGTCCTAAAGCACCTCAAGGCCAAGTCCCGACGAATCGAAGACGGCGCGCGTCGCAGATTCTGCGTTCTGTCGTTTGTGTGCGTGCGACGCTCTCGCAAATCACGCGGCGTCGACTAGCCCTGAAGAGGCTGAGAGTAAGAGCTTCGGCAGGGTTTTGCCGCAACGGGTTACAGGCTCCGAGAGAGGCTCGCGGCGCCCGTCGCGGAGACCCGCGATGTCCAGACACTATCTTCGGACGCGCACCGGCCAGGACCGGACAAGCCTTGACGACGAAATCACCAACAGGATCGTCGCTGAACGTGATGACGGCCGAGTGCCGTGGCTGCAGCCCTGGGCACCGCCGCGGTGAAGACGTCGTTGAGTGACACAGAGCGGGATCGCTCCGGCCGTCCCGCAGTTGCTCGGGGAGCGGTGTGTAACGCCGGTCCCTATTTTTATGAGCGAGCGCCGAGAGGGAGAGGGGGGCCGGGAAGGTTTGAATCGCCCTGGTCTTAAGGAGAGCGCCGCGCGGTTCGACCGGTTCCTGCTCTCCCGAGATATCCTGTCATGACTGAATCTCTCGCGTGCGGCGCCGCCGCCCCGCCGCTTTCGATGCGTGCCGCTGCAAGTCTCACCTCTGCTGCCGTCAGGGCCGCCCGACAGCTTTTGACCGATCTCGAACACGGCTGCCGCATCGATGCCGCCGTCCTGCGTGGCGCCATGGAAGCTGCATTTGGTGCCTCCGAAGCGGCAGGCGGCTGGAATTGGAAGACCACCTATGACCTGTGCGAGGCGGCAACCGTTCTCTTTCTTCGCAAGTTCGGCCCAGCCATGCGCGCCAAGGCAGGCTCGAAGGCCGCCATGCTGCCGATGCTCGCGAGAATCGCAATCTGTCTGCCGGCGCATACGCGGCGTTCCGAGGTCAGCCTGGGGTTTCAGCAATTCTCGACGCCGATCTCGCTTGGACTGGCCGCATGCACCGCAGCTGGTATTACGACTGCCGACCGCGTTCTGGAACCTTCCGCGGTGACCGGGTTACTCGCCATCTTAGCCGAGCGCGCCGGCGGCTCTCTGGTATTGAACGAGTTGGTCGAAAAACGCGGTGCGTTGCTGGATCATTTGTTTGTCAACGTCGAGGTTACGCGGTTGGACGCCGCGCAGATCATTGATCACCTGGACGCGAGCGTTGTGCCGAGCGTCGTTCTGATGAACCCGCCGTTCTCCGCGGCGGCGAATGCGCAGCGCGACTGGTCCGCGCTCGGAATGGAGCGGTTGCCGGTCACACCTCTGCGGTTTCGCCAGGGCACCGCGATCCGGCTTTCGGAAGGCATCCCATTTACCACCTATGCCACGCTACGGACCGATGAGCGTGGCGAAAAGCTTTCGCGTGGCAAGCAGATCGTTGAATGGTTGGGCTCGGACTTCGACGGAATGATCGTCGTCGACGAGGGCCACGCCATACAGAATGCGGTCGGAGGCAGGGGCGAGCGCGGCGACCAGGCGGCCTCTCAGCAGGGGCGTGCGGGCCTGAGGCTTCAGCACGCCTTGCCGAATGCACGCGTGGTTTATGTGTGGGCGACCGGGGCCACCACGGTTCATGACCTCGCTTATGCCCAACGCGTCGGCCTTTGGGGCGGCGCCGACTTCCCTTTCGCCACACGCGTCGAGCTCGTCGAAGCGATCGAGCAGGGCGGCGTCGCGGCCATGGAGGTGCTGGCGCCCGACCTCACGATGCCCGACCGTCACCGGCCTTACGGCCTCTTTGGGGAGATCATCTCCTGGAAGCTGCGCATGTTCGTGCCCACGGACGCCGGCGGCGTCGAGACCCTTTCGAAGGTGCTCGACACGCATCCGGTAGCGCGCACCAGTGCGCGGGAGGCCGCGTGATGTCCCCCGTGCCTTGCGAACTGGCACGCCGCCTCGCGCGCGAGGCCGAGGCAGTGTGCCGATACTATCTCTCCAATGGCAAGCGGGCGGGGCGGTACTGGGTGGTCGGCGACGTCCGCAACACGCCGGGTCGCTCGATGTTCGTGCGGCTCCAGGAATCACCGAAGAGCCCCGCCGGCAAGTGGACTGACGCTGCGACCGGGGAGCATGGCGACCTCCTTGACATCATCCGCGAATGCCGGGGTTTGCGCGACTTCAGCGAAGCAGCCGAGGAAGCGAGGCGGTTTCTGAAGCTGCCTCGTCCTGAGCTGCAGCTAGCCTCGAAACCCGTTCGTTCGACGACGCCGAGTCGATCTAAGCAAGCCGCCCGTCGGCTCTTTGCGATATCGAGCCCGATCGAGGGGACCGTGGTCGAAACGTATTTGCGGCGTCGCGGAATAGCCCGCGTCCACCATGGTGGCAGCCTGCGCTTCCACCCTCGTTGCTTCTATCGACCGGATGAGCATCTACCGACCGAAACTTGGCCGGCGATGATTGCCTGCGTCACCGACCTCGAGGAGCGGATCACCGGCGTGCACCGAACCTGGCTCGATCCAGACGGCTTTGATCGCATTCGTCTCGGCAAGGCCCCGGTCGATACGCCACGACGCGCCATGGGCAACTTGCTCGGCAACGCCGTCCGTTTCGGCGTGGTCGATGACGTGCTTGCTGCCGGCGAGGGGATCGAGACCATGCTGTCGCTGCGCTACGCGCTGCCGACGTTGCCAATGGCCGCTGCGCTTTCGGCTAATCACCTCGCAGCCATGTTGCTGCCATCTGGTCTGCGTCGGCTCTATATCGCCCGCGATAACGATGCTGCCGGAGATGCCGTACAGGCGATTCTCACCCAGCGAGCGGAAGCCGTCGGCATTGAAGCGATCGCACTGTCGCCTCGGCTGCGCGACTTCAACGAAGATCTCCACACCTTCGGGGTCGATGCCCTCCGAGCACGCTTGCGGCTTCAACTCGTACCGGAGGATGTCGTCCGTTTCCTGCATTCTCCGGTAGTTGGCGCGGAATAGCCGGGGCGCTTCGATCGGTCTCGAGAGATCGGTCGCGGCGAGGCCAATGCCGGGAGAGACGCGACCACGGCCTTCTAGAGGGCGATCGGACGGCAAGCGGCTCGGGCCGGCAATGGCTGCGACCGGCTATTTTCCGCCGCGCGCCGGCAATGAGAGTACACATTATCTATATCAGCGCTTTGCATCGCGAAGCAAAATAGCCGGCCTCCGCCATCCTCCGCTGCGCTTCGGCCCTCCGCTCTGCTCCGGGTTCTGGCCCGTTCCGCCTGCCGTCTGAGTGATCGCCACGAAGGCCGCGATGGTCGCGGCCGAGCCGGCAAAGGATCGCCTCCATGACCGACCACCATGACATCGAACCGCCGCACGCCGCATCTGCGACCGAACACGTTCTTACCGAATTACAGCTCTTCGGTTACCGCCCCTTCGACGACCAGCCAGATCCACGGCCGCTTCCCGAGGGCAGGATCATTACCGGTGCCGTCGCTGACATCTTCGATGCCCTGGTAGCCACGTTGAGAGACACGCGGCTCGAGCCGGACCTCGACGATCTTCTCTGGTCGACTGTCAACCTATTCCATCGTGCCGTCGACCGCATCGGTCGCCAACTCGACGACAACGAACAGGCGCAACAGAAGAGTCAGCGCGAGCAGGACGGCTCCGAAGTTCGATCAGTCGAACTCGAACGCGTGACGGCGGAAGGCATCACACTGATTGAGCGCCGCAATTGCCTGGAACTCTTCCGTGACCAGGCCGTCGAACGCTTCGAGACTTACACCGGTTCATTCTGGCGCCCCCGATCGGGATCGTTGGTGAATCACCGCACGCTGACCGCAGCGATGATCGACTCCCGCGACTTCATTGCGGCCAAGCGCCGCGCCGAGACCGAGGTCATGTTGCCGGCTGGTCCGAAGATCGCGTTTACCGGCGGGCTCGATTTCAACGACCACAACCTCATCTGGGACCGCCTCGACAAGGTTCACGCCAAGCATCCTGACATGGTCCTGCTGCACGGCGGCTCCCCGAAGGGAGCCGAACTGATCGCCTCCAAATGGGCGGCGACCCGCAAGGTGCCTCAAGTCGCTTTCAAGCCAGACTGGACGAAACATGCCAAGGCAGCGCCGTTCAAGCGCAACGACGCCATACTTGAACTCCTGCTGACCGGCGTCATGCACTTCCCGGGCACGGGAATCCAGGACAACCTCGCCGACAAGGCGAAGCGTCTCGGCATTCCCGTATGGAGGTTCGGCGGAGCGTGAGCGCCGTTTGCTCACTAATAAAACAAGGTGGAGTTGCACGCCGCAACTCCGCCTCGTTTCGATATTACGGCCGAAGTTGCGCCGCGGTGGTGGTGGAAGGCGCGACCGTTATATCTTTGCACATGGAGCCACCACCATGATCGCCCTTGGGCTTGTTCTCAACACACTCGGCATCGGATTGTTCTGCTGGGCGATCTTCGCGCTCGCAGTGTATGCCCTGCCGTTTTTCGTCGCACCGAGTATCGGGATGACGGCGTTTCAGAGCGGTGCCGGCCTCATCGGCGCGCTGCTTCGGAACGGTCGGCGGCGCGTTGACGCTCGTCCTCGGCAAGGTCGCCGTCGCTATTACCCGGTCCTTGGCCTTGCGCATCGCGATCGCGACGGCATTCGCTGTTCCCGCCGCCGCCGCCGGCTATCACATCGTGTTCGCCCTGTCCCACATCGGGGTGCCTTCGTTGGCTTGGCGTGAGGTCTTCGCTTGCCTGGGCGCGGTTTGCATTGGCGTTACGTCATGGACGCGCTTGATGGTTTTGGCCGATGCCCGCCCGTTGAAGCCGGTTGGGGTGTGGAGAACCCGTCCTAAGCAGTTCTTACGGCCGCATTGGCCGAGCGATTTCCCGCCTTCATCGAACAGGTGCGTAGATCGGCGCCGTTAACGGGAGATGATCGAAACCTGAGCGCGGGAAAGGCAGTTCTCCTCGGAACTCCTCAATCAAGCTGCTGGCATTCGGTCCGGCCCACCCAGCCGGGGCAGAGCGATGTTACCTCGATCGGTTCTTGGGAGACGATACCGCCTTTTGCAGTAGATTGTTTCTCTTTCCCCGCTGAATCGTTCCGGCCTCTTGTTCATCAAATCCGAGACAGCCACGCTTCTCCTGAAATCGTGGTTCAGCACGCGGACGCACGTGGCCTCGTTGATGGCTTGATCTGGCCGAAGACCGGCTTCGCCTCGATCGTCTGAGCCGCAACGCCGCTGATGCGACTTTCTTCCCCTGGGCTTCGCTCATTCCTCGCGAGACAAGAAAGTCGCCACAACGGCGTCCTCCGCTGCGCTCCGGCCCGTGCGGGTGCGTCGCCGATCGTCCTCGGCCCTAGATCGCCATCGAGGCCGCGGTGGTCGCGGGCTTGAAACACAACAGGAGAAGTGACATGGCTAACATCGGTTCTTTCAAGAAGGTCGGTAACGAATTCCAGGGCGAGATCGCGACCCTGAGCCTGAAGGCCAAGGGCGTCCGCATCGTCGCCGAGACCAACCGATCCAACGACAACGCTCCCAGCCACCGCATCTATGTGGGTCGCGCGGAGATCGGCGCGGCCTGGTCGAAGCGCTCAGAGGAAGGCCGCGACTATCTCTCGCTCAAGCTCGATGATCCTTCGTTCAACGCGCCGATCTACGCCAATCTGTTCGACGACGAAGGCGGTGAAGGCTACGCCCTGCTCTGGTCGCGGCCGCGCAAGACCGGCGAGTAAGAGCGCTCAATTAAGCCCCCCCGACCAAATCGGGCGGGGCTTCTTGAAAGCCTACCCGCAGCGTAACGCCATTCGCTGCCGCCTGCTGCGAAACTGCGCTGTGTCTGTCCGAGGTCCGCTCATGGCGACAGAGCGGACCAGATTTGCTCAATCTGAGTTTTTCACATTGTAACCCTTAGCAGAACTGGCAGTATCGCAAGATGTCCGCTTTGCGCCGAGGCCATCGACTCCAGATCTGCGCGTTCAGCGAACAGGGAGCAACGAGGGCTCAGTGCGGCCACGCTGAGCCAAGGATGATCGAGCAGAAGTTCTGACGGGCATAGTTCATGTCCTTCAGCGCAAGGACGTCGGCCTTCACGTTTCCGAACGTCGTCAGCGGCTTCTTGATGATGGAGCTAGCGAAGTGATCTATGATGTTTTCCTTGAAGTTCGGCTCGCGCGGATGATGGACGCAGACTTGGTGGCGCTGTTCATGCGTGAAGTCGGGATAGGCGATGCCGAGCACGTCCATCTCCACACCAGCGGTCACCAGCGCGATGGTCGGGCGCATATGCTCGGGGATTCCGGGCGTGGTGTGGAGCGCGATGGCAGTCCAGACATCCTCGACGTCACGCTCGGGCACGCCGTAGCTTTTCATGAAATTGCGGGCGGCATTGGCGCCGTCGACCTCGAAGCGCAGATCGGGGCTCGAGTATTTCTCGGTGAGGCCCATGTCGTGGAACATGGCGCCGAGGTAAAGCAGCTCCGGGTCGTATTTCAGCCCGCGGCGCTCGCCGGTAAGCGCACCCCACAGGAAGACACGGCGACTATGGTTGTAGAGCAAGTCGTCTTCGGTATCGCGCACGAGCTGCGTGGCGCGCGCGCGATGGCGCTGTCGGGCACGCGAATGCCGGCGATGATTTCGGACATGGAGCAATCTCCTTGGTTGGATAACGGCTGGTTGCTTGTCGGGATTAGGCAACAGAGCTCTGCTCCGGACAACAAGCGGGAGGCTACGGATCAGGACAGCCGTCCGTCGTTTTCTGACAAAGGGCAGCCGCTCGGAGTTCAGGGCAGTATGAGCCCGCAGTTTCGTCCTCGGATAGCTCGCGAACTATTCCGGTTCTGCTCGCCGGAAGCTGGCGCGGTATTGGACAGGGGTCACGCCGAGACGAGTGCTGAAGACAATCCTCATCCGATCCGCAGATCCGAAGCCGCAATCGAAGGCAATGGCCTTCAGCGGCCGCTCGCTTGCTTCGAGCATCATGCGCGCGGCATCAATACGAGCGCGCTCGATGAATTCGTGCGGTGTGGTCCCGGTCACCTGCCCAAAATGCCGAGCCAGATTCCGGGGGCTCATGCCGACCACAGCGGCAAGCGACTCCAACGTGTGGCGCTCCCCAATATTGGCCATGACATGGTCCTGGATGCGTGCGATTGGCGATTCCGGATCGGCAGGTGCCGTGAGATACGGACTGAACTGCGACTGTCCGCCCTGACGCTGGGCAACGACAACCAGCCGCTTGGCGACCTTGAGCGCCGTTTCCGCGCCGTGCCGCTGCCCGACGAGCGCCAAGCCCAAATCTATCCCCGCAGTCACACCAGCCGCGGTGATCAACCGTCCATCACGGACATAGATCAGATCCGGTTCGACTTTTGCCTTCGGAAACCTGGCCGCCAGCGCCCGTGCATCCTGCCAATGGGTCGTGACTCGCCGATCGTCTAGGAGGCCGGCATAGCCGAGCACAAAAGCCCCTGTGCAGATCGATCCATAGATGCTCGATCGCCACGGCAGCTCCTTGACCCACTCAAGCAGGCAGTGTTCCGGTTCCGCGTCCGGTGGCGTTGGGGTGCCGGCCACCAGAACAATGTCGAAACCGCCCGCGGCCTCCTCGAAGGTCATGTCGGCCACCATACGTATGCCATTCGACGCGCGCAGCGGATTGCGGTGAGCAGCAACCAAAGCGGTTTCGTAGCGGTCAGCGCTGCCGAGAAACGTGTTTGCCTCGCTGAACACGTCCATCGGCCCTACCACATCTAGCGCCTGGACCCCCTCACAGACGACGATCGCGACGGCTTGTACCGGCACCTGCTACTGCCTCTCCACTCTGGTGCCCTATTATGCAGGTAGTCCGGACCCTGCAAAAGGCCCGGCGCACTCCGGGAGGCAACAGAACGAACATTCAACCAGGCGCTATGGACTTCTATTGGTCGATCTTGCTCTCCACCAGCCAACCCGGCCCTTGTAACTCGAAAAATACCGTCAAGGCGACAGGCGAATTTGGCTCGCCATTATTGTAGTCCCGGCTCCTTGTCTGGCGTGGTCAGGGGGGCGTCCTTGGAATCGACAACGAAGACTGCCAGTAAGCTGGCGGGCTCCTTGTCGCTCGCGTTCTCACTGATCCTGTGATGTGAACCGGGCATTTCGTAAAAGCTTTCGCCTGCGTGATAGATCTTCGCGGGTTCGTCGCCGACTTGACTGCGGACGGCCCCGGATAGCACATAGGCGTAGATAAAAGCTGTCGCCGCATGGTGATGAGCGAGCGATTTGGCTCCGGGAGGATAAGTCACCGTCACAGCAACCAGCCTCTTTCCTTCTACATTCGGCAGTGCATGCGCGAAGGCGACTTTCACCTGCTCCCGGTCCTGGGCGAACGCCGGCGAGGCTCCTAGGGCGATCGCTGCTGCTATCAGCGGGAGGGCGGCCGTTCGCAGTGCTCTTCTCGCTGCTTTTGCCGCCATGTTTGATATGGCACCAATTCGATTCGCAAATCCACTGATCGACATCATCGCACCTCCTCTTCTAACGACTTCACGCAATTGCTTGAAACCAGGACGCAGAGCCGAACCGGTGGTCATGGTGAAGCTTCCGATGAGAAGCCATCCCGGCTCTATCAGCTTTGGCCTGATGTGCTGCCGCTGAGCAGCACCGACAACAGAGCTCTAGTCATGATGGTGAGCCTTGTGCTGGGAATCCGGGAAGGGCGAAGCAGCGATCAGGTCGCAAGCGTTGGGACTCTTGAACCCCGGGATGAAACGTTCGCAAACGGCGGCGTTGACGGTGCCATACGTGGTCGCTGGCTTGTGCGCAAAACCGGCGAAATACTCCTGGATGAAGCCTTCTTTGAAGTTTGTGCGCGGGTACTTGGCGACAATTTCCTCGCGCAGCTCCGCTGGGAACTGATCGAACCCCACTCCTATGACATCAAGAAGCACACCGGAGTTCAGGAGCGCCACTTCGGGCCCCATATGCTTCGGGATGCCGGGGGTGGTATGCAACGCAATAGCTTCCCAGACGATCTGCACCTGATCTTCAGCGATGTTGTGAGTGCTAAGAAACTGCCGTGCGGCATTTGCGCCATCGACCTCGAAGCGCTCGTCTGGACTCGAGAACTTCTTGATCAGGCCGAGATCGTGAAATGCGGCGGCCACGTACAAAAGCTCACGGTCGAAGCGCAGATTCCTGACGCCCCTGCTCAGTCGCGAACAAGAAGACGCGGATCGAGTGATTAAATAGCAGATCGGTGGAATGTTCGCGCAGGATGTCCGTCGCCTCTTTCGCGAGCAAGGAATCGGGAATGACGAGGGCCTGAGCGAGATTTCGGGGTGTCATTGTTGCGTCCTTCCAAGAATTACTGTGGGGTTTGGCTGCGCATTGCGCGCGAGCGCAACTACGCAATTGCGCTGATTAACTCGCTCCGACGTCGAGCACGATCTTTCCTTTCGGCTGAGGCCGCACGCGTTCCAACATCAAATGAGCCTCGCGCGCATCCGCGAGAGCTAAGACTGCCCCCACGTTTGTTCGTAGTATTCCACCACCGATGAAGCCAGCGGCCTTGGTCAGATATTCGCTCGTGACGTTGACCAGAAAGAAGGCGGCTTCAACACCGTAGCGCTTTGCAAGATCCTGGTCCGGGCGGGACACTGCCGAGATCAGCTTGCCGCCGCGACGAAGGACCTGGAATGAGCGCTCTTGAGTTTCACGGCCGACTAAATCAATAACAGCATCCGCGTCCCGTACTTCTTTCTCAAAGTGCTGAGTGCGGTAATCAATAACGGTGTCTGCGCCGAGGTCGCGCACAGCGGAAATATCCCCCGTCGACACGGTTGCAACGGTTTGCACACCTGCCTGACGAGCCAGTTGAACGGCATAGGATCCCACGTTACCGGCCGCGCCGTGAATGACCACCGTCTGACCTGCTTTGAGTTGGGCGTGATCAAACAGCGCCTGCCATGCGGTGATGGCAACGACAGGAACGGAGGCGGCTTCAACGTGGGTTAGCGAGGTTGGCTTAGTTGAAACCATCCCAGCGGAAGCCACAGCGTGCTCGGCGTAGGCCCCGACAAACTGCGGGTTCGTAACACCATAAACCTGATTTCCCACAGCCAAGCCGGCAACGTCAGGGCCGATGGCGACGATTTCGCCGGACAGATCCGAACCCAGAGTGAGCGGAAGCGGTTGCGGCAAAGCGCTCTTCCCAGCTCTGATCCAGCCGTCCCACGGTCCGACCCCGGCGGCTTTGACTTTGACCAGGACCTCGCCAGGGCCGGGCTCGGGCCGCGGGATGCGCTCCAACTTCATGATCTCTGGTGACCCGAACTCGTGAACGCGCCAGGCCATCATTGTTGAAACAGTTTGCTCTTCCCTGGCATCAGGAATGAAGCTGCGCGTATCCATTTGATGCTCCTTGAACTCAGCTCGTCATAATCGCCGTTCACCTTATGGAGACTTCTCGGCCCCATCCCCGAATCAAAGCAGCCAAGGTCAGGTTCGCCATCGCGACACTCGCGACGGCTTCATCACGCCGATTCCAGGCGCCATTCGGGGCGCGGGCTTCTTGACTGTGCTCGCTTCGGGAAAGTGCCAGGGGTCGCATGGATCGTTCTCCAGGCATAACGGCCTTATCCGTATTTGGCCACCGAGCTCTGGTCTAGGCAACGAACCCGATCCTCCGGATCAGGACAGCCGCACGTCGTTTCCTGACAAGACAACCTCGCTCGAAGAGCTGAGCCCTCTTTCTGCCCAGGCTCTTATGAGCGGACCTGAATGATCGGCTTGCCCTGGCGTCGCTGAGCCGAGTTGAAGCTGGCGATAGCGTCGTCTAGGGAGGAGACCTTTCCGATGTTCGTCCGCAGTCTTCCGTCCCGCACCCTCTGGACGATCTCGCTTAATTGGCCACGATCGGCCTCCACGACGAAGTCGATGGCCAAACCGTCCAGCGGCCGAGCCTCCGCCGGGCCGACGACGCTCACCAGCGTGCCTCCGGCTCTAACGAGGGCTGCAGACTGTTTCTGGATGTGGCCGCCGATGACGTCAAATGCGAGATCCACCCCACCAATGTCTTTGAGCGCATCGTTCTCCAGGTCGACGAATTCATTCGCGCCGAAGTCGAGCGCCTTCTGCCGGTCGGCCGCACGTCCTGTTCCGATGACATAGGCACCAACCTCTCGTGCGAGTTGAACGACCATAGAACCGACCGCACCAGCCGCGCCATGCGCGAGCACGCTCTGGCCTGCCTGCAAACGGCCGTGCTGGAAAAGTCCTTGCCATGCAGTGAGGCCCGAGATCGGCAGACTCGCGCCCACCTTGAAATCGACGTCACCCGGCAAGGGAGCCAGATTGCGCGCCTCGATAGCAATATATTCGGCGAGCGAGCCGTCGCGATACCAGTCGGCAAGGCCGAATACGCGCTGCCCCACCGACAGTCCCGTCGTGCCGTAGCCAAGAGTGGTAACAATGCCCGAAAACTCGTGTCCAGGGATCGACGGAGTTCTGTCCTGTTCGCGGCGATCGGTCCACGTCGAGGGCCACTCCAATTCCGTCGGAACGAACCCCGATGCGTGAACCTCTACGATCACGTCGTTTATCGCTGGTTGGGGTTCGGGCCGTTCCACCAGCTTCATCCCGGCAAACCCGGCAGCCTGGTCCGTCACAATAATCGCTTTCATCTTCGACTCCTTTACCTGTGGTGTTTTTCAGATTCAAACTTCCCGCGCTCAGATCGACCCGGCCAGTGCCACCGCTGGGAAGTCCTTGTCGGGATGGAACACGTTGTTGAAGAAGTTCGTCAGCGAGTACATGGCCACAAGCGCGACGATCTCCATGATGTTCGCATCCGTGTAGCCCGCCTCGCGGACGGCTTGCAGATCGGCGTCCGTGACATGGCCACGGCTCTCGATGATCTTGCGTGCAAACTGAACCGCGGGATCCCGCTTTGGATCCCTGGCATGACCCTTTCGGGCGAGAAGAATGTCCTCGGCCGGCAGCTTGGCCATGCGCTCCGCCGTGAAGCTGTGTACCGTCAGGCAGTAGTCGCAGCCGTTGACTTCGGAGACGGCAAGGCCGATGCTGTCGCGCGTCTTGACGTCGAGCGCCTTGCTCAAGGAGCTGAGCAGAGCGGCCCATGCGTTGAACGCGATCGGGCTTTGCGCGAAGGTCGCCATCATGTTTGGCGTGAACCCGATGTTCCCAGTGAACATATCGAGGGTCGGTTTCGAAGAAGCCGGCACGTGTTCCGGCTTCAGAGCAGCAGCTCTGGCCATGATATTTCTCCTTGAATGATTGCTTCGGGGTTGGTTACGCGAAGTGCAGCACGTCGGCCACGGGCAGACGCGGCTTCTGCGGCCAGTTGCCGGGCCGCTCCGGCCCGACGGTCAGCAGCATGACTGGGATCTCGTCTTCGGCCAGGCCGAACTCTCTGTGTACCGCCTCTGGATCGAAACCGATCATCGGTGTCGACCCCAGTCCGAGCGAGCGAGCCGCATAAACAATAGCTGCGGCGCCAAAGGTCGCGGAGCGCACGGCCTCGTCGCGCTGGCGCTGCGGATGATCGTCGTACAGGCCGCGAGCAGGCCCCTCCCATTCCGGCACCAGATGTGCCGGCATGATTCCGGCTTCCACGACTGGGGCCAGGCGCTCAGGCACGGTACTGGCATCAGCCAATTGGCCGATGATGATGAAAGTCACGGCTGCTTCGGTGATTGCGGGCTGATTCCAGGCGATCGGAAGCAGCCGCGCCTTCGCTTCGCTTGAGCGCACGGCGATAAAGCGCCAGTTCTGCAGATGGAAGGATGTCGGCGCTGAAGTACCGATCCGCACCAGATCACGGATCTGATCATCGCTTAAGGTGGCGGTCGAGTCATAGTAGTTCGCAGCACTGCGGCTCAGAATGGTTTCGATGACGGCGTTGGTCGGAAGCGGCCCCGCGAACCAGCGGGAGGTTTCGCGGTGGGAAGCGGTTGTAGCAGTGTCGTGCATTGGGTAACTCCCTCATCAAGTGACAACGGAGCCCCAACCTACTGATGGAGTTGATAATTTCGAGCCTCTATTGGGCCAAAATGATGCTCGAAAGGATCATTATGTCGCGTCTCTGTAGCCTACTCGCCGTTCTGCGCCAGTCGGCGCCATTCCCCTGGCGTCATCCCCATCCTCTCCGCAAACACACGCCGGAATGCCGAAACGGATTGATAGCCGACCGCTTCAGCCACAGCTTCCGTGCTAATCGTTGGCTTCTTAAGCTCGTTGGCGGCCATGCTCATGCGAAGATCGGTCAACAGGTCGAGGGCGGAGCGGCCCAACTTGTCCTGAAACTGGCGCATGAATGTCGCGCGTGACATGCCGCATAGATCGGCCAGATCGGGAAGCTTCCAAGGTCGCGCCGGATCCGCGAACATCGCCGCAATGGCCGCTGCCAATCTCGGATTGCCGGCAAGGGCCAACAAGCCTTCGGTGGATTTGCCGGCTTCGCTCGCGGCGCGGAGAACCAGAGTGAACAGGACCGAAGAAAGCGCGTTCAGAATGGCGCGTCCTCCCGCTCTGTCACCAGCGGATTCCATTCGCGTCAGGCCGACCAGTCCGGAAAGTTGACTCGATGCCGACGCGATGTCCGCTTCTTTATGTTTTTCCATAGCCCGCACGACCAGGTTTGCCGGCAGGTAGTTGCGGATCAATCGATCATGGGGCGGCACGACAAAAAACCGTCCGCACAGCAGATCGAGTTGCTCACCCGGTGCATCGTTCTCGCTCAACATCCATCCTGCGGAGCCCCTGGTTGGGCGCGTGCTGATCGGCGTTTCGCCGCTGCCGTCGTGCAGCATATGCGACGAACCGTGCGGGAGCAGCACGATATCCCCGCTCCCAAGCTCCTGCACTGTTCTCGAATCCGGGTCCTCGAAAATGGCCCGGCCCTTGACGATGACATGGTAGGGAATCTCGTTGGCCGCCGCTTTGGGCCAGATAATACGCCATGGTGCGCCGTACGCGCAGCGGACCTCGAGTTGGCCGGTAACGGTGATGATCTGCAGGAGATGACTCAGCCAGTCGACTTGAGACATAAGACCTCGAGAACGTGAATCGCCGACGCAGCATATCAATATAGCGCCGACTTCGGCGAAAGGCTTGGCGTTCCACCCTGCTTGATCGCGGCGATGAAGGCCGGGAAGCTCACTTGCTGATTGCCTCCATATCGGCGGTGAGTTCAGTCAGCATCAATGCTCACTTTGAATTGGGGGCTCGGGACTTGCGCAGGAGGTCCTGCGCCGTATTGCATGACGACCAGATCTTATCTCAACAGCAGCTTCCCCCGATGTCCAAAGCGCTGCTTGAACTCGCCTATCGGCTGACCTTGGACGGCCTCGATCTAGCTGTCAGCAGCTATCCGTTTTGCCGGATGTGCCGATGCGAGTGATCGATATTTGTGGGCGCGGCACCAAAAAAGAGGAAGTCGGCTCATCGCCCGGGCCTGACCCTAGCTCAAAGCGCCTAGAGGTCTGCTTCCGGTAGGTGACCTGAACTGTGCGATGTGAGCGGGCCAAGGCAGCTTTTGACCAAGCGGAAGTCACTGTTGAAAGCAATAGTGCCCGCAACCCATCTGTCCGCCGGCACCTCACACCTCACGCTCATGTGTCCGGCGAGGAAGACATTTCCTTTGAAGTACGATCGTAATTTAATATTATGGCCGTAATGGCATTGCTGAGCCGCCGTTAAGCGGCAGCGGGTGCCACCAAGCAGCTACTCTGCGAGGCTTTCATGGACGACACGACCACAGCTTCACCCCGCATCGCATCGCGAGAAACCACAGATGTCGAATCACTTGGGCTCGCAACAGCTGCAGCAGCGGTTCGCAACGGCGACATCACTTCGGAGTCTTACACCGCGGCGCTATTACAGCGCGCCCGAGCGCTTGCCGAGCTGAACGCCTTCATCACCATCGACGAGGCCGCGGTTCTGGCGGCCGCAAGGAACGCGGACAAATCGCGTGCGGCTGGATTGGCGGCTCCGCTACTTGGCGTGCCGCTCGGGGTGAAAGACAGTTATTTGACGAAAGGGCTGCCTACCAGCCTGGGCGTCGAAGGCCTCGCTCATTTCGTGCCGCGCGAGGATGCCGATGCTGTCCGGGCCATTAAGGGTGCGGGCGCTTTGGTCTTTGGCAAGAACAACCTCGTCGAGATGTCGTACGGCTTGACCGGTCACAACGCACGTTACGGTCAGGTGAAGAATCCGCACGCACCAGATCGCGTGTCGGGCGGGTCCTCGAGCGGCTCAGCCGCGTCCGTGGCCGCCGGCCTCGTTCCCGCGTCCTTGGGCGGTGACACCGTTGGGTCGATCCGAGTGCCAGCATCGTTCTGTGGCGTCGTGGGCTTCAAGCCAACCACTGGACGTTGGCCACGCGACGGCGTTGCGCCGATCTCCCATACGCTCGACACGACGGGTGTATTCGCCCGAATGGTTGAGGACTGCATTCTGTTGGATCAGGTCATGACTGATGAACTGGCTGCGGCGTCCACCGACAGCGGCGGCCTGAAGGGAGCCAGGCTGGCCTTTGCGCCGCGACAGTTCTTGGATCTGGTGGACTCGGAAATCGAGACCCGCTTCCGCGAGGTGGTTCGGCGGCTGCAGGACGCTGGCGCCGAGATCGTTGAAGTAGACTTCGGCGACGATTTCAATGCCCTCGTCCAGACCGCGACGTGGGGCATCTTCGCTCATGAGACGATGGCCGCAATCTCGGAATTTCTTCGCCGCCATGACATTCCGACTACCTTCGAGGCCATTTACGAGGGCCTTAAGCCCCAACTTCGGCAGGCGTGGGGGCACATAGTACTACCGGGTGGTGCAGGCGCTACCTCGGCAGAAGCCTATCACATGGCGCTCGATGTAAGCCGGTCGGAAATCAAGCGTCGGCTCGACAAGGCGTTCGTCTCTCATGGGGCGCTGGTCATTCTGCAACCCACCACGCCCTGCACAGCGCCTTTGATCGAGGAGCAGGCGACCGTCAATATAGCAGGGCGGGAAGTCAGCTACCTCGCTTTGGCGAACCACACCGTGTCGGCAAGCAGCGTGGGGCTGCCCGGTATCAGCCTGCCCGTTGGCTTGTCTCGCACGGGGCTGCCGATTGGGCTGGAACTGGATGCCCCATCGGGGAGCGACCGGAGGCTTCTAAGCCTTGCCCGCGGCATCGAAGGCATTTTGGGCGACAAATGGAGTGCGATCTAACGTCGGGGTCGCTTCGCGTGGAGAAGGGGCCCCGTTGGAAGAGACCGCAGCCTAACGGCTGCAGGATATTGGTGAACTGGGGAAAAGATGCGTTTCGAGAAAGGTCACAAGGCGGAGACACGACGGCACATCATCGACGTGGCATCGAAGTGCATGCGCCGGCACGGCATCTCCGCCACGGGAATTGCGGGGATTATGGGCGAGGCCGGCCTTACTAAAGGAGCCTTCTCTCCGCACTTTGAGTCCAAGGACGCACTCGTTCGCGAAGCGCTGGCGAGCGCGCTCGGTGAGCAGCAGCATTGCCTTGAACAAGATCAGCTCAAGGGCAGCGATCTCGAAGGCACGATCCGCCGATATCTGAACCGCGCCCACCTTGAAGGCGCCGCGGACGGGTGCCCTTCCGCGGCATTGCTTCCGGAAATCGCCCGCGAACCCCTGTCCACCAGGCAAGATTACGAGAAAGCACTGCATAGCTACGTCACGGCTCTGGCGGCACTGCTTCCTGGCGAAGATTCCGTCAAAAAGCACCGCCGCGCGACGGCTATCTTCGGCCTCATGGTGGGCACCTTGCAGTTTGCGCGAGTAGTGCCTGACGCTGCCAAAGCGCGTCAGATCATGGAAGGTGGCGTGGAGGCCGCGTTGCACTTGGCGCGGGCTCCATCATCCTAAGGTCAGGAACCGCGCGGCATGGCGCGTGTCCCAAACACCTGAGTCCGCTTCTGCGCCCATCGCAAACGCCGTACAGGCTGTCCGGAAGCGACATAGTGTGCGGTTGCAACTCAATCATCGCCGCTTGCCTAGTCTTGGTCGCTCGTCTCGTGCCTCATCATCAGGCAGGACCAGATCGACATGACTAACGCCCAACGTGCTGGCGAGCTCGAATAGAGTGACGACAGTTGGATTGCGACGGCCACGCTCGAGGTCACTGATATACTGTTGAGTGAATCCGGACACTTCGGCGAATTTCTCCTGCGTGAAGCGCTTCTGCTTCCGCAGTCTTGCGAAATTCCGGCCGACCAACTTGCGCATGTCCATCGGCGCAAATTGGCGCTTTACATACTATGAGGTTTATCTCCTATAGTATGTATTTCGACCTGGCTGCTGGTCGGCTAGTCCGCAATGGGGCTAAAATGAGACGTGCGGACGACCTCGGCCACCAGGGAGATTGAACCATTCGCTGCTTCTTGGGATGCTTATGACAAAACCGCAACTAGATCCTGACGTCGCGGATGTCGCGCCGAATGAGCCGGCGCTGACGGCCTACGACGAAGAGCATGTCGTCACGTACGTTCGCCTTCTGCAGGCCGAGGGTGAGGGGGCGGACTGGCGCGAAGTGGCTCGAGTAGTTTTGCATATGGATCCCGAGCGAGAGCCTGACCGTGCACTGCGCGCATATCAGAGTCATCTGGCGCGCGCGAAATGGGTGACGGAGCAGGGGCGACTCTTGCGCGGCGCCGACACAAAATAGAAGAAAATCGCCCATTGGCGACTTGCAGGCAGAACTATTTTCTTTTGCTGATGGGTGGTCATTCCGGTGCACCACGTGGTGCCAAACTAGGGGCTTCCTACAACCGCCTCGTTCATACCTATTGCGCCGCAATCCTTGTTAGCTACGTGCAATGGGGCGGAAGCAATGCCTGAATTCGACTGGCGGTCGCCGGATTCCTACAAGAGCCTACAAGACGCCGAAATCACCGACATCGCCTGGGAATGTCTCCGCCGCAATGCCGACTATCGGCGTGAGTACGAGGTGATGATTGCCAACAGTCCGAACGGCGACGTGACTGACGAATTCAGGAGGAAATGGGGTATCTGCTTTCGCCCATGACCCGCAGAGGTCGTTCGACGAGCAGACGATCTTTTGGGCGCCTGAGGTTCTAGCGACGGTCGTTCCGGTCAAGGCCGCAGTGGCCGAGGACGGCGGGGCGCCCTCTCAGCCATTGCTTGACCTTACAGCGGGCCAGATGCGCCGCGCCGTCGACGGCTGGCATGCCGTGCTGCGCATCGGTGCGATAGATCACCGTGTTTGGTCCAAAGAGGCGCTGGCGCTCGGCGCGTTATATGCGGCCGAATTGCCGTTTGATGGCGATTTCGAAGCTCGCGCGTATGCAGCGCGCCGACTGTGGCGCTCGATGAATGGACGCGTGCCGGGTTCTGCCTTTCATCAACTATCTAAACAGCGGCGCGAACGCCTGAGCGCTGCGATCCGTGCGCTCGACGCGCACGGCGCGGGCGCAAGCTATCGCGCTATCGCCGAAGCGCTGTTCGGCAAGAAGCGCGTCCCTGATCGCGCCTGGAAGACGCATGATCTGCGCAATCGAACAATCCGCTTGGTGCAAGGCGGCTTCGCGTTGATGCGCGGTGGTTACCGCAAACTTCTGCGGCCCGGGCGCAAGGACGAGTAGCGCAGTCCCCGAGGGGTGCCGAAAATCGCCCCCTCCATATTCGGCATCCCCCTCCGATATCGCGCTTCTCCATGATGACCGCACACACGCCGGCCTAGCCAAGCGTATTGCGCTGTCCTCCTGGAGTTCTCAAATGCCCGATCCGATGGCAGGTCTTCCCCCGCGCTTCCTGCGCACACCTGAGGCCGCGCGCTATCTTGGCCTGTCCGGTCGTACGCTGGAGAAGCACCGTACGTACGGTACTGGACCGACATATCGGAAGATTGGCGGACGTGTTGTCTACGCTGTCGATGACCTGAAAGCGTGGGCCGATCGCGGCGCCAAGACGTCGACATCCGATCCCGGCAAGGGGACTGTGCTGCCCGCCAAGAAGCATCCGGCCCTGCGTCCCTATGCAGGTCAGGAACGTCGCTGATAGCCCGCGTGAGAGCAGTGACTATGCGGCGAAAACACCATTCCGAGCGCGACCAGCTTCAGCTCTTTCGGGCGCTGCCCGGTGATCTCGCGCCCCGCGATGCGCAGGATCTGATGGCATATCCGTTCTTCTCGCTCGCAAAGACCAAGCGGATCGTGCCGATCGATTTCCGCGCGGGTGCGATCTCAATTCGGGTCGAAGCTGTGCCGGAACACGGCTTGGCGACTATATGGGATGCGGACGTTCTGATCTGGGCGGCGTCTCAAATCGTCGAAGCACGCGACGCTGGCTTGAAGACGTCGCGCCTGATGGCTGCAACGCCTTATGAGATACTTACGTTTGTCGGGCGCGGGACAAGCGCGCGAGACTGCGATCGGCTGAAGGCCGGTCTCGACAGGTTGCAGTCAACGACCGTACTGACGTCTATCCGCCAGCCTGCAGAGCGGCGACGCCATCGCTTCTCCTGGATCAATGAGTGGAAGGAGACGACCGATGCAAATGGCCGTCCATTTGGGCTCGAGCTGATTCTCTCGGATTGGTTTTACGCCGGCGTCATTGACGACGCGCTCGTGCTGACGATCGACCGCGCCTATTTCGATCTGACGGGCGGGCTTGAGCGATGGCTCTACCGGCTCGTGCGCAAGCACGGTGGACGCCAGGATGGCGGCTGGAGTTTTGATCTTGTGCACCTCCATGCCAAGTCCGGCATCCTCTCGCCGCTCAAGCATTTTGCTTACGACGTTCGTCAGATCGTCCAGCGCCAGACATTGCCTGGCTATCAGCTCGTGCTGACACGGGATCCGAACGGTATCGAGCGACTGAACTTCGCACCTACGCCTGCTGATCCCTAACGGCACGCTTGCGCCGCCGCAGCCTCATTCCAAATTCGGAGGGCAACCTGTGAATCAGCTCGTGCTATCGAGGACCGCAACCCTCGTGCTGACGGGGACCCAATCCTCGTGCTATCGGGGACCGAAATCGAGCTTAAGAGCTTGTTTCTCCGCGCTTTCCGGCTGCTCTAACTTTATTAACCAGAAATCCTTCGGATTTCTTCTAACGGACCAGACCACAAGCCGCATTGGAGGCGATTGGCCACGGTGGGCCGTCGGCCCTGCTTGCCCTTGCAAGCCTCACACGCTCTTCACCGAATCCCAAGCTTATGGCGTCCAGTTCCAGCTTCAGGGAGCGGCAGCATGAGCGACCTCACCGATGTGGAAGTGTTGTGGCTCGAGAAGCGGATCGAAAACCGGATTCGGTTCGGTCGTATTGTCAAGGAACGGAAGCTTGATCGCCACCGGCTTGTCCTGTCATTTGCGCCCGGCAGCATCTTTGCCTTCGTCCGTTGGATCTCCAACGACTTTGGGACGATCATTTCGCGGATCGACATCTTGCGCGCGGTCGCGCCGGGACAGCGCTGCTCGACCGTCCCTTATGTGACACCCGGCGGAGAGATTCTGCTGCGTCTGTCCGGCTGGCCGAAGGTCGAGCGAGTGCTGCAGATGATCGATGCCATTGAGGCGCTCGGCATCGATCCGGCTGAAGTTGCGCCAGACCATTGGCATCACGTTCATAACCGCCTGTCCGTCAATGAAAACCCGCGCCCCTATACGAAAGCGCGCCATCAGGCCTGGCTTCATCGCCAAAAGGTGATGCGATGACGGGCCGCCTGATGATGCTGGCCGTGACGATAGGGGTGGCTGCTGCGCTCATCGCGACGATCGTCGTGGAGCCGCTTCCGCTTTACATCTGGAACGCATCCGCGAGCGTGCCGGTTGGTCTCTACCGCCTCCGACCGGCGGACCAATTCAGTGTCACTGAATTGGTCGCCGTGCAGCCGCCGGAGCCGCTCGCGACGTTCCTCGACCTTAACGGCTATTTGCCCGTCGGCGTCCCTATGCTCAAGCGAGTCTTGGCGCTGCCAGGGCAGACGGTTTGCAGGAGCGGGCTCACGATTTCGGTCGATACCATCGCTGTGGGCGAAGCGCGGGATCGCGATGGACGCGGCCGGCCGCTGCCGAAATGGCAAGGCTGCCGCGCCGTTGGCGAGGGCGAGCTGTTTCTGATGAACTGGCAGTCGGACGACTCTCTCGACGGGCGATATTTTGGATTTCTTCCGGCATCTAGCGTGATCGGCCGTGCTATGCCGGTGTGGACGTGGGAGGAGTGATCGTGCGTATTCGACGCGTTTTCCTCGCCATTCCTTTGTTCGATCGATTGCGGAATCATTTCTCGGTCTCGATCGATGTCTGCAAGGCTGGCGCGAGCCCGACCGCGTGCTGGGATCGGTTGGGTACGCGCGTTTGTGCGGTCGTGCCCCTGATGCTTCTTCAGGCCGCGTGTGGCAGTGCTGCTTTGGCCCAGAGCGGATCGGCTGTCGCGCCGGCGGTCAGTCAGACCGCGAACTCATTTGCCGGCTTCATCGATGAAGCCTCTCAACGCTTTGCGATCGCGCCGAACTGGATCCGATCGGTCCAAAGCATCGAGAGTGCTGGTGACGTGCGCGCCAGATCGCCAAAAGGCGCAATGGGCCTGATGCAGATCATGCCGGCGACCTGGGCGGAACTTCGCGAGCGCTATAATCTCGGGAACGACCCCTACGACCCGCACGACAACATTTTGGCAGGCACGGCTTACTTGCGCGAACTGCTCGATCGGTATGGCTCGCCTGGCGTGTTTGCCGCGTACAACGCGGGACCATCTCGCTATGAAGAGCATCTCGCAGGCGGCTATTTACCGGAGGAGACGCGAACGTACGTCGCGAAGCTTGCAAATCTGCTGGCCATCGAACTGCCGCCGAGGTGGACGTCCAGCGGAGAGTCATCAGCAACTGCAACGCTATTCGTCACGCGATCCGATCTCATGAAAACGCGCGATCGGTTGCTTGCGCTCATGCGGTCGGGCGGTGTCACGACCGCAATCTCGGCGCGCGATGTTTCGCCGATGGTCCCCCGGCCTGTTGGCGTGTTCGTCCCT
The DNA here is from genome assembly GCF_029714425.1 of Bradyrhizobium sp. CB2312. Lineage (NCBI taxonomy): Bacteria > Pseudomonadati > Pseudomonadota > Alphaproteobacteria > Hyphomicrobiales > Nitrobacteraceae > Bradyrhizobium > Bradyrhizobium sp. CB2312. Next base: position 3,344,262 of record NZ_CP121668.1, read on the forward strand.
CGATCAGATTCGGGAGCATCGCAATGAGCAAGTGTGCGCGTTCGCAAGCCTTGGCGTGCTTCACCGAGCAAGTGGCACGTGCTGAGGGCGTACGGGCGATGCCTTCGGCCCGCGCTCTACTCGTCGCTTTGCACCTCACCGAGCCACCCTACGGGTGTCTCGGCCCTTCGGGTAACGATCGCTATCGCAAGCGCTCGCAAACAGTCGGGGGCGGCCGGGCCACTACGACGGTATGCGTCCGACCGCTGCACAGGCATCAGGTCTTGACATGATCGGCCGGCTTCCAGCTCCACGGCAGCAATTCGTCGAGACGGTTGACCGGATGTCCGTCGATCATCCGCTGCAGCAGGTCACGCAGGTATGCGTAAGGTTCGACGTCGTTGAGCTTGCAGGTCGCGATAAGAGAGCAGATTACCGCCCAGCGGTGCCCACGATCGTGTCCCAAGGAGTGGTGTAGCTGATTAGCAAAGCCGCACGCGAAGCGCGCCCGATAAGCGCCGTAGCGAGCGAGCGGCTTTGCGGGTGGTCATCGATGATTCGTCGGTAAGGTTTGGATTGCGACAGCCAACCTGATTCGAGGAACCACCGATGACCGACGACATGATGAACCTGCGCGCGCTCGTAGAGAAGTCCCCCGATGCCGATCTGTTGCGCGAGATGATCGGCTTTGCCGCCCAGCGCCTGATGGAGCTGGAGGTCGAGGGCCAGACCGGGGCGGCCTACGGCGAGAAGAGCCCCGAACGTCTGGTTCAGCGCAACGGCTACCGCGACCGGGTCTGGGAGACCCGGGCCGGCGCGGTCGAGCTGCGGATTCCCAAGTTGCGCAAAGGCACCTACTTCCCCGGCTTCCTGGAGCCGCGCCGCATGGCCGAGAAGGCGCTCACCGCCGTGGTGCAGGAAGCCTACGTGCAGGGCGTCTCGACCCGCTCGGTGGACGACCTCGTGCACGCCATGGGCATGAGCGGCATCTCGAAGAGCCAAGTGAGCCGGCTGTGCGGCGAGATCGACGACAAGGTGAAGGCCTTCCTCACCCGTCCGATCGAGGGCGACTGGCCTTATCTGTGGATCGACGCCACCTACGTGAAGGTGCGCCAGAACGGGCGCATCGTCTCGGTCGCGGTGATCGTCGCGGTCGGCGTCAACAGCGACGGCCGACGCGAAGTTCTCGGCATGGACGTCGGTCCCTCCGAGGCCGAGACATTCTGGACCGCGTTCCTGCGCAAGCTGGCGCGGCGCGGCCTGCGCGGCGTCAAGCTGGTGGTCTCCGACGCCCACGAGGGCATCAAGGCCACCGTTGCCAAGGTGCTCAACGCCACCTGGCAGCGCTGCCGCGTGCACTTCATGCGCAATGCGCTGGCGCATGCCGGCAAGAGCGGCCGGCGCGTCGTCTCCGCCTTCATCGCCACCGCGTTCGCCCAGGACGATGCCGAAGCCGCGAGGGCGCAGTGGCGCAAGGTTGCCGACCAGCTCCGCCCCAAGCTGCCCAAGCTTGCCGGCTTCCTGGACGAGGCCGAGACCGACGTGCTCGCCTACATGACGTTCCCGCCGCAGCATCGCGCCAAGCTGCACTCGACCAATCCGATCGAGCGTCTCAACGGCGAGATCAAGCGCCGGACCGAGGTCGTCGGCATCTTCCCCAACGAGGATGCCATCGTCCGCCTCATCGGTGCGATCCTGCTCGAGCAGAACGATGAATGGGCCGTCCAGCGCGCCCGCTACATGACGCTGGAAACCATCGCGCCGTTGAGCAATGATCCAACCGTCAGCCTCCCGGCAATCGCCAGCTGACCGATCCGGCCCATGCCGGCGAACGCGGTCACCCACCGCCAGCTACACCACGCCCGGGGACACGATCGTGCCCACCGCCGTCGCTGCCGGCGAACAGGTGGTTCTTGCGGCCAAGCGCGACGGGACGGATCGCGCGTTCGACGGGATTGGTGTCGAGCTCGACGCGGCCATCATGCAGGAATCGCGTCAATCCATGCCACCGCGAGAGCGCATAGCGGATTGCTTCGGCGAGGGTGCTGCGACCCGACACGAGCCGGAGCTGCGCATCCAGCCAAACATTCAGAGCGTCAGCGATCGGCTTGGAGAACGTCCTGCGTTCAGCAAGCCGGTCGGCGGGCGATCGTCCGCGGATACGCGCTTCGATCGCGTAGAGTTGGCCGATCCGGCGCAAGGCGTCTGTCGCCACAAGCGATCCGGAGGCCTCGGCTACGTCGTAGAACTTGCGTCGCGAGTGGCTCCAGCACGCGGCGAGAGTGATCCCCTCCTTGTCGGCCAGCTGCTCGAAGCCGGCATATCCGTCGACATGCAGGATGCCCCTGAAGTCCGCAAGATGCGTGATGGGTCGCTCGGCTCGGCGATCCGGGGCGAACAAATAGATTGCGGCCGGAGGCTCGGGTCCACCCCATGGCCGCTGGTCACGGGCGTAGACCCAAAGCCGCGCCGTCTTGGTTCGTCCGCGACCGGGATCGAGCACGGGGATCGGCGTGTCGTCGGCAAACAGATGGTCGGACGCGAAGACGTTCTTGCACAGTCGTTCGTGCAGCGCCTCGAGCCACCAGCATGCGCCGCCGACCCAGCCGGCGAGCGTCGAACGACAGAGATCGACGTTGTGGCGGGCAAGGATCTGAGACTGTCGATAGAGCGGAAGGTGATCGCAGTACTTGCTGATCAACACGTGCGCGAGCAGCGCCGGCGTTGCAAGGCCGCCGGCTATCACCCGTTCCGGCGCGGGCGCCTGCATCACCTTGTTGCAGGCCCGACAGGCGTATTTGGGACGCGTGGTGCGCACGACACGAAGCTGAGCGGGCACCCAGTCCAGCATCTCGCTGACGCTCTCGCCGACCAGGTGAAGAGTGCCGCCGCAGCAGTTGCAGACTTCACTTTCGACATCGAGCCGAACGTCTTCGCGCGGCAGGTGATCTGGCAAAGCTCTGCGTCGTGGTTGCGTCGTCGGAGCTTCGGAGATGACCGTCGGCTGGCCTTCCTGAACGCGGGCAATGTCGCTGTCGATATCTTCCAGGCCGAGCGCGAACTGGTCGGGATCAATGCGCTCGGAGCTGCGCCCGAACTGCATTCGCTGCAGCTGCTTGATGATCGATTTGAGGCGCTCGATCTCAGTATCGCGGTGGTCAATAGCAGCGGCAATGTCGCACACCAGACGCTGCAGAAGCTCAGGATCGGAGGGGAGATTGTTGAGATCGAGCTGCATGTCCGATGGTACTCGAACATGCTGATTCGTAGAAGAATCGCTGCCCAGTTCAGCCCTGTTTTTTGCGCGTCATCTCTTTGTTCAGCCGGCAATCGCGGGCTTCCAAACGCGTTCCGGAGCGCGCCAATCGATGCCCTCGATCAGCATCGCGAGCTGCGCCGGTGTGAGCGTAATCGAACCGTCATAGCCCGCCATCACCGGCCACACGAAGCCGCCCTGGTCGATGCGCTTGGTGAACAGGCAAAGCCCGTTGCCGTCCCAGAACAGGATCTTCAGCACCGATGCCTTCTTGCCGCGGAAGGCAAAGAGATGACCGCAGAACGGATCCTTCTTCAACACGTCCTGGACCAGCATCGCGAGCCCGTCCATGCCTTTGCGCATGTCGGTGTAACCCAACGCCAAGTGCACCTTCACGCCCGCCGGAACGAACATCATCGTGCAATCTCTCCGCTCTCGATCTGCGCTCGCACAGCATCCGGATCACTGCCAACTGGAGCAAAGACGCGACCTCCATCGGCAAGATTAACGGCCACCATTCCCTCGGGCGAACGGACGAGGTTGCGCAGAACCCGCGTCTCGGCTGCGCTCTCGGCGAGCGCGACACGCGCGAGCTTCGCGTGGTTCTTTTTTCCGATTCCAAATTGCACGCGCCAGCGGAACAATAGCCCGGTGACGATCCCATGCTTGCGCGCAACCGCGGATACTTTGGCGCCGGGTTGTTCGGTTTCCCTTGCGATCGCCAGCTTCTCCTCGTCGCTGAAGAAGCGCCGGAGGGGTGCGGCGGGCGCTGCCAGATCGCCGATTTTCGCGGCTGTCAAGCGGCGTTCGGGAGCTGAGTTCCTGGCGCTAGTGCTAACGGCCGGGCGGGCGGAGGGATGAAGATGCGCGCGCCAGTCGATTTCGACCTCGCCGGCGGCCAACCGGTCACTCCATTTGCGCAACGCATAGGGCGACAGGGACAGCGCCGCGGCATATTCGCGTACGCCCATGCCGCTCCAGTTCATCGCCTCGACGTGCATGGCCCAGAACGCCTGCATGGCGCGATTGCGCACGTCCGTGGTCACGCCAAAGCGTCGTCGCCGACGCCTTCGCAGCACGTTTTCTCGCTCTTCACGGCGCTGCTCGCGGCGCAATTCCGTCTGATATTCCGCGAGTTTCCGTGCGGTCTCCTCACCGACGAGCTGCTTCAGCCAACGCCGAAACGTATTCTCGGTGAGACGTTGCTGACGACAATATTTGCGGATCCCCAGACCGCTTCGGCGCCACGCTTCGATGTGCAGCGACCACCACTCGCGTCGAGCTTTGTTCTGGAAGTGTTTCGGTCCCACCGGAGAATCTCCACAGCAGCAGAGAACCCGAAATGGAACGACATCACACGAGGAGGAAGGTGTGCAGAGACCGGACGGTTACGCCCGCCCGATTAGGAAGGCGAGATAAAAGGGGCTCGCCGGTCGAACCGCAAGCCATTGGCATGGCTTGGGTTCTGGCGTGCCGGTCGGTCGGGGCGCGTGCCGCGCCTTGCAATTTGAGCAACGCAATCAGGGACATTTTCGGCACCGTGGCTGCTTTAGCGCTGTTCGAGGCCCGGCCATGACCGCGGGCGACAGCGATCTGCGTCTTCGGCCCGGGCGCATCCGCAGCACCCGCACGCCGAAGCCGAAGAGCTTCATCAACCAGGTACTACGCGCCGCGAAGAAAGCCGGACACACCTCTGGTCAGGCTGCGGCTGGCAGGCGTTCCGCAGCCTATGGGCGCTCGACGTTTGGACGCGGCAGGCTCGCGTTTAGCCGTGGCCGGTTGTTCAGCCCGACACGGCGCGTCGTGGTGAAGGTGCGGGTGGTTCGTCATAAGGGGCGAGCCTTCCGTTCAGCGCCAATGACCGCCCACCTCTCATATCTGAAGCGCGACGGCGTGACCCGGAGCGGTGAGCGGGCCGAGATGTTCGATGCTGGCGGCGACCATGCCGATAGCGCTGCTTTCGCGGAACGGTGCAAGGACGACCGGCATCATTTTCGGTTCATCGTCTCGCCCGAGGACGCTGGCGACATGACCGACCTCAAGGCTTTTACCCGCGATCTCGTCAGGCAGATGGAGACGGATCTCGGCACGCGGCTCGATTGGGTGGCCGTCGATCACTGGAACACGGACAACCCACACGTCCATCTTCTCGTTCGGGGTGTAGATGAGGAAGGGGCGGATCTCGTGATCTCCCGCGACTACATCAGCCAGGGCCTCCGCTCACGCGCCGAGGAACTGGTCGGTATCGAGCTGGGTCCAAAATCGGAGCGCGAGATCCGCAATTCGCTGGAGAGCGAGGTCACGGCGGAACGATGGACGCGGCTCGATCGGGAGATCCAGCTGGCGGCAGATGAGGCCGGCACTATCGACCTTCGCCCGGAGAACCCGGGCCCGTCCGATCCCGAGATCCGGCGCCTGATGGTCGGCCGCCTTCAGCACCTGGAGAAAATGGGGCTTGCCGCATCCGAGCTACCCGGAGAATGGATGGTCGGGCTCGAGGCCGAGCGCAGCTTGCGCGACCTCGGGATGCGCGGCGACATCATCAAGACTATGCACCGCGCCTTCACCGAGCGTGGGGAGCCGCGCGGCATTGCCGACTATGTCATCGAAGGCGGGCAGCCGGCGTCCCAGATCATCGGGCGACTGGTCGATCGTGGATTGCATGACGAATTGACGGGCGAGGCCTATGCCCTGATCGACGGAACAGACGGACGCGCTCATCATGTCCGCTTCCGCGGGATCGAGGCCTTCGAACATGCGCCACCCGTCGGAGGCATCGTTGAAGTCCGTCGCTTCGGTCAAGCCGGCGATCCACGCCCCACCTTGATGCTCGCGATCCGTTCCGATCTCAATCTTGCCGATCAGGTCACTGCAAAAGGGGCCACTTGGCTCGACCATAGACTTGTTGAACGCGACCCCTTGCCGCTCGCGATGGGCGGATTCGGCCGCCAGACCCGCGACGCGATGGAAGCCCGTGCCGAGCATCTGGCCCAGGCAGGTCTGGCACGCCAGCAGGGACAGCGCATCATCCTGCAGCGCGACCTCCTGAACACCTTGCGTCGACGTGAACTGGATGAGGTGGCGGCAAAAATCTCGGCCGGCACCGGCCTGCCTTATGTGAAGGCCGCCTCCGGGGAGCGTGTAGCGGGTACGTATCGAGAGCGGCTGACGCTCGCCTCGGGGCGTTTCGCCATGATCGACAACGGGCTCGGCTTTCAGCTCGTGCCCTGGTCGCGCGAGCTCGACAGGAAACTCGGCCAACACGTCGCCGGCGTTGTGAAAGATGCCGGTGGCATCGAGTGGGGCATTGGTCGCAAGCGCGACCTTGGCCTCTAGGCGTCTCACCAATGCAGTAGCGGAAGGGCGTTCGGGATGTCCGGAACCAAAATCCTCTGGGGGCAGGTAATCGCCGTCGGCTTGATCGTTCTGCTGGCGATCTGGGGAGCCACCGAATGGACGGCGTGGCGGCTCGCCTACCAACCGGAGCTTGGCCGGCCCTGGTTCGAACTGTTAGGTTGGAAAGTCTACTACCCGCCGGTCTTTTTCTGGTGGTGGTTCGTCTACGACGCGTATGCGCCTCAGGTTTTTGTCGAGGGAGCCTTCATCGCGGCGGCGGGGACCTTCATTTCGATCGCGGTGGCGATCGGCATGTCGGTCTGGCGGGCGCGTGAGGCGAAGAACGTTGAGACCTATGGTTCTGCGCGCTGGGCCAACGCGGAGGAGGTCAAAGCCGCCGGGCTTCTCGGTCCCGACGGCGTGGTGCTAGGCGAACTCGACAGCGATTACCTTCGTCATGACGGGCCGGAACACGTGTTGTGTTTCGCACCGACGCGGTCTGGCAAAGGCGTCGGTCTCGTCGTTCCATCTCTGTTGGCTTGGCCCGGTTCAGCCATCGTTCACGACATCAAGGGCGAGAACTGGCAATTGACCGCCGGCTTCCGTTCGCGGCATGGCCGTGTGCTGCTGTTCGACCCGACCAACCCAAAGTCCTCGGCCTACAATCCGCTGCTCGAGGTCCGGCGCGGAGAGTGGGAGGTGCGCGACGTCCAGAACGTGGCCGACGTCCTGGTTGACCCCGAAGGCTCGCTCGACAAACGGAACCATTGGGAGAAGACCAGTCATTCGCTCCTGGTCGGCGCCATCCTTCATGTTCTCTATGCCGAGACGGACAAGACCCTGGCCGGTGTGGCCGCGTTCCTGTCTGACCCCAAACGGCCGATCGAGGCGACGTTGAAGGCAATGATGACCACGCCGCACCTTGGCGAGCAGGAGGCCCATCCCGTGGTCGCCTCGACAGCGAGAGAACTTCTCAACAAGTCCGAAAACGAACGCTCCGGCGTCCTGTCCACCGCGATGTCGTTCCTTGGGCTCTACCGCGATCCCGTCGTGGCCCAGGTGACGTGTCGTTGCGACTGGCGGATCGCGGACCTGATCGCGGATGTCCGCCCGACGACGCTGTACCTCGTGGTGCCTCCCTCGGATATCTCACGGACGAAGCCGCTAATTCGTCTTGTGCTGAATCAGATCGGGCGGCGGCTGACCGAAGACTTGCACGCTCGCGATCGGCGGCACCGAGTCCTGATGTTGCTTGACGAATTTCCGGCATTAGGCCGGCTTGATTTCTTCGAGTCCGCGCTCGCCTTCATGGCGGGGTACGGCATCAAGAGTTTCTTGATCGCGCAGTCGCTGAACCAGATCGAGAAGGCCTACGGGCCAAACAACGCGATCCTGGACAACTGCCACGTCCGGGTCAGCTTTGCGACCAATGACGAGCGGACTGCCAAGCGGGTATCCGACGCACTGGGTACGGCAACTGAGATGCGGGCGATGAAGAACTATGCCGGGCACAGGTTGAACCCTTGGCTGGGGCACCTGATGGTCTCGCGCCAGGAGACGGCAAGGCCGCTGCTGACGCCCGGCGAGGTCATGCAGCTTCCACCGATGGACGAGATCGTCATGGTGGCAGGCACGGCGCCGATCAGAGCTAAGAAAGCCCGCTACTATGAGGATCGGCGGTTTACCGAGCGGATCTTGCCGCCGCCCGATCCGGCGGCATCCGGCCGGTCATCGCGAACGGACGGATGGTCAACACTTGGGACGCTGAAGCCGGCGCCGCCCCCAACCGACAGGGGGCAAGGAGAGGAAGACACGGCGAACAGCGGCCTGCGCCGCGAGCCCGAACTCCCCGATCACGTCGCGATCGCTAAGGAGACGACCGAGCCGACGCCCGCAGAGGAATTTGCCGCCGTGCTTGACGACGACGAGGATGCGGTCCGCCAGTCTGGACTTATGCGTCAGCAGATGCGCGGTGTCGCTCGTCAAATCGCCATGGACCCGAATGACGGCATGGAGCTCTGAGGCGATATGCGCGACCGGATGAACGTCTATTTCCCGCCAGAGCTTCTGAAACAGATCTCGGAGCTTGCCGATCGCAAGAAGCTTTCCCGGTCTGCGATCGTGGAAGCGGCTGTCGCTTCGTTTCTGTCACCGGACGGCGCGGACAGGCGGGAGGCGGCATTTACCCGTCGTCTGGATCGGCTGTCGCGTCAGATGCAGAGGCTGGAGCGCGACGTCGGTCTGACGGCCGAGACCTTGGCTCTCTTCATCCGTTTCTGGCTGACGATCACGCCACCATTGCCCAACGACGCCCAGGCGGCCGCGCAGATGAAGGGAAGGGAGCGCTTCGAAGGATTTGTCGAGGCGCTCGGGCGCCGCTTGCAAAAGGGGCAAAGCTTTTTGCGCGAGATTCCAGAAGACATCCGCCGTCAGGACCCGGCCGACGAAACCTGACTGAGCGTCCTAGATACTGCTATCGCGCTGTCCCTTCTTTTCCTACGCCAGCCCACGACGGCAGCAATTTAGCCGAACTGGCAAAAGCTGGACGCGCTATCGGCTCAAACGAGCTGAGAGCAAAAGGGGCAAGCATGCAAATCTTAATAGCATGGTGTCGTATCGCGTGCGTTTTTCTTCCTTTTGCCGCTGGATACTATCTTTCGTATCTGTTTCGAACGATCAACGCTTTGATCGCCAGTCAACTCAGCTCGGATACCGGGCTTGGGACTGCCGACCTCGGGTTGCTTACGTCAGTCTATTTCCTTGTTTTCGCGGCGGCTCAGATCCCAGTCGGCATATTGTTGGACCGATTTGGTCCGCGTCGCGTCCAGAGTGTTCTGCTCTTGCTCGCAGCAGTGGGCGCCGCACTGTTCGCGGTATCGACCGGCTTCCTGTCACTTTTGATCGCGCGCGCAATGATCGGGGTTGGTGTGGCGGCGGCGCTGACAGCAGGTCTGAAATCCATAATCCTTTGGTTCCCCAGGGAGCGAGTTGCCTTGCTGAACGGCTACATGGTCATGCTGGGCTCGCTAGGAGCGGTGACCGCTACTGCTCCCGTCGAACACCTGCTCGCTTGGATGGGCTGGCGGCAGTTCTTTGAGATCCTGGCAGCCGCTACTGGTGCGATAGCCATTCTCATCTATGTCGTGGTGCCTGAACGAGGCGCTGTCCCATCAACAGCGCGCGCCACCCTTGGCTCCGTTTTCGGCGATCGGCGCTTCTGGCGCATTGCCCCGTTGTCGGCGACTTGCGTTGGATCGGCCTGGTCCCTGCAGGGATTGTGGGCATCGCCGTGGCTGACAGACGTAGAGGGATTTGATCGCGCAAGTCTCGTTAGACAGCTTTTCATGATGTCCATCGTACTTTGCGGCGGCGCTTGGCTGTTCGGTATGACGGTCCATTGCATCAAACGAAAGGGAATCGGGGCTGAGACAATATTGGCGATGGTTGCACTACTGTTTATCGCAGCCGAGTTAGCCTTGATCCTGCGAGCGCCTCTGCCGTCCATCTTGCCATGGTCCGTTGTCGCAATTGTTGGAACAGCGACCGTGGTTAGCTTCGCGGCGATAGCTGATTACTTTCCATCAGAGCTCGCCGGTCGTGCCAACGGTGCCTTGAACGTTCTGCATTTCGGTTGGGCATTTTCGGCTCAATACGCGACAGGCCTGATCCTGGAGCAATGGTCCACGGAGGATGGCCATAGGTCCGTCCTGGCGTATCAAGTTGCGTTCGGACTCAACGTGGCAGTGCAGATCGCGGCGTTCGTTTGGTTCGCGCTACCGTGGCTCCGATCCTTCACCTGGTGGATGGCTTCAATTCCCCTCTTCACGCCGATTTGCGTTTCCGACGTAGTCGAACCGGTCATGTCGTATGAGCAAACTCTCGTACTAATGCCGCCGGATGACGATACGGAGTGGTGAGCCGCGACCCGCAACCTTACGCGTAAGGTTGTCCCGACGAACGCTGACCAGCATTCATTGCGATCGAACTGGGTCATTCGAGCAGGCGTCAAAATATCCGTTCCCAGCCTTTCTTTTCCTACGCCGGGCTACGATCGCTGAAAGCGCTGGTTGCACTACGTCGGTTGGTGGCCTTCTTAATCATCGCCATGAGGACGCTCTTTAGACGTCCTCCTTCGGTGGGGCAGCGATGGCAATCCATTCCTTTCAATCGGAGGCGAATTCGCGCGGTGCGCGAATGCTGCGTAGCGCGCTTGGTGCCGCCATTGCGAGTTACCTGGAAGACGACGCAGTCGTCGAGGTCATGCTCAATCCAGACGGCCGGCTGTGGATCGACCGGCTGTCGAGCGGCCTCATCGATACCGGCGAAACATTGTCTCCGGCGGATGGCGAACGCATCGTTCGTCTGGTGGCACACCATGTAGGCGCGGAGGTGCATGCTGGCTCGCCACGTGTCTCGGCCGAATTACCCGGGACCGGCGAGCGCTTTGAAGGCCTCTTACCCCCAGTCGTTGCCGCTCCTGCCTTCGCTATCCGTAAGCCCGCCGTCGCTGTGTTCACTCTCGACGACTATGTCGCCGCCGGCACTATGACATCGGATCAGGCCAAGGCCCTGAGACGTGCGGTTGCCGCGCGCAAGAACATCCTCGTCGCTGGCGGCACGTCCACGGGAAAGACGACGTTGACCAACGCGCTTTTGGCCGAGGTGGCAAAGACCTCCGATCGGGTCGTGCTGATCGAAGACACCCGCGAGCTTCAGTGCAAGGCGCCCAATCTCGTCGCGCTACGTACCAAGGACGGCGTCGCCACGCTGTCGGACCTCGTCCGCTCATCGCTCCGCCTCCGCCCGGACCGCATCCCGGTCGGTGAGGTCCGCGGTGCTGAAGCGCTCGACTTGCTCAAAGCGTGGGGTACCGGCCATCCCGGCGGCATCGGGACCATCCACGCGGGCACCGCACTCGGCGCGCTGCGGCGGCTCGAGCAACTCATCCAGGAAGCCGTCATCACGGTTCCGCGCGCTCTGATCGCTGAGACCATCAACCTCGTCGCCGTGCTTGCAGGCCGTGGCGCCGATCGTCGCGTCGCCGAACTCGCCCTCGTCAACGGGCTCGGAGCAGCCGGCGACTACAGCCTTTCACAAGCAGGAGACTGACGTGAGTCCGCAATTTCGCTTTCTTCGAGAAGCCGCGTCTCTGGCTGCTTCCGGTACGGTTCTTCTGACGACCGCGCCGGCATGGGCGGCTGGCTCGAACATGCCGTGGGAGCAGCCCCTCAATCAGATCCTGCAATCGGTCGAAGGGCCGGTCGCCAAGATCATCGCCGTCATTATCATCGTCGTCACGGGTTTGACGCTCGCGTTCGGCGATTCGTCCGGCGGCTTCCGCAGGTTGATCCAGATCGTGTTCGGTCTGTCGATCGCGTTTGCTGCCTCAAGTTTCTTCCTGTCGTTCTTCTCGTTCGGCGGCGGCGTGGTGATCTGATGGATGATCCCGTCGCAGGTTTTGTCGTGCCCGTTCACCGTGCCCTGACCGAACCGATCTTGATGGGCGGTGCGCCGCGGTCGGTCGCGATCGTCAACGACACCTTGGCAGCCGCCCTTGGACTTGGACTGCGGCTGTGGATCGCCGGTCTCGTCCTCTGGTTCATCGGCCACATGGCTGCCGTGTGGGCCGCCAAGCGCGATCCCGCCTTCGTCGATGTTGTGCGCCGGCATCTGCGCATTCCCGGTCATCTCAACGTCTGAGCCTCGATCATGATGAATCTCGCCGAATACCGTCATTCCAATGCTCGTCTGGCAGACTTTCTGCCTTGGGCAGCCCTCGTCGACAAGGGAATCATCCTGAACAAGGATGGATCGTTCCAGCGGACGGCAAAGTTCCGGGGACCTGACCTGGACAGCGCAGTCCCGGCTGAACTCGTCGCCGTCGCCGGTCGTCTGAACAACTCGCTGCGTCGCCTCGGATCTGGCTGGGCCGTCTTCGTCGAGGCGCAGCGTCATTTTGCGGGGTCTTACCCACCGAACAGTTTTCCAGACGTCGCGTCGGCGTTGGTGGATGCGGAGCGCAGGGCTCAGTTCGAGGAGGCTGGCGCGCACTACGAGTCCAGCTATTTCCTGACGTTTCTCTATCTGCCGCCGGAGGAGGGCGCTGCCAAGGCGGAGCGGCTGCTCTACGAGGGCCGCGATCGCACGGTTGGTGCAGATGCTCGCGAGGTGCTCCGCGGATTTGTCGATCAAACCAACCGTGTGCTGCAGCTCGTCGAAGGGTTCATGCCCGAATGTGGCTGGCTCGACGATCAGGACACGCTGACCTACCTGCACTCAACGATCTCGACCAAGCGTCATCGCGTTCGCGTGCCCGAAATTCCCATGTACATCGATGCGCTGTTGGCTGACCAGCCGCTGACCGGCGGGCTCGAGCCGATGCTGGGTTCGGCCAATGTGCGGGTTCTGACGATTGTCGGCTTTCCAGGTGCGATGACGCCAGGAATCCTGGACGACCTGAACCGCCTGGCCTTTTCGTATCGCTGGTCGACCCGAGCAATCATGCTCGACAAGACCGATGCGACCAAGCTGCTGACCAAGATCCGCCGCCAGTGGTTCGCGAAGAGAAAGTCCATCGGCGCCATCCTCAAGGAGGTGATGACCAACGAGGCGTCGACACTGCTTGATACCGACGCCCATAACAAAGCTCTCGATGCCGACGCGGCCCTGCAAGAGCTGGGGTCGGACCAAATCGGACAAGCCTTTGTCACGGCGACCATCACGGTGTGGGACCGCGATCCCAATGCTGCCGATGAAAAGCTCCGTCTGGTCGAGAAAATTATTCAAGGCCGCGACTTTACCTGCATGAACGAGACGGTGAATGCCGTCGAAGCCTGGCTCGGCAGCCTGCCGGGGCATGTCTATGCCAATGTGCGGCAACCGCCAGTCTCGACCCTCAACCTCGCTCATATGATTCCGATATCGGCCGTGTGGGCGGGCGAGGCGAGGGACCTGCACTTCAAGGGTCCGCCGCTCCTGTTCGGCAAGACCGAGGGTTCTACACCGTTCCGGTTCTCGCTCCACGTCGGTGACGTCGGCCACACGCTTGTGGTGGGGCCGACGGGTGCCGGCAAGTCGGTGCTGCTGGCGCTGATGGCGTTGCAGTTCCGTCGCTATCCGAATTCTCAGGTCTTTGCGTTCGATTTTGGCGGTTCGATCAGAGCTGCCGCGCTTGCCATGGGCGGTGATTGGCACGATCTCGGCGGCGCGTTGTCTGACGAGGGCGATCAAGCCGTCGCGTTGCAGCCGCTGGCCCGGATCGACGATCCTTCCGAGCGCGGATGGGCGACGGAATGGATCGGGGCGATCCTGGCACGGGAGAAGATCGAGATCACCCCTGAGGTCAAGGATCATCTGTGGTCGGCGCTGACGTCTCTTGCCTCGGCGCCGATGCAGGAACGGACCCTGACGGGCCTGTCTGTCCTGCTGCAATCGAACTCCTTGAAACGTGCTTTGCAGCCCTATTGTCTGGGCGGTCCCTCGGGGCGCCTGCTAGATGCTGAATACGAGCATCTTGGGGAAGGGGCGGTCCAGGCGTTCGAGACCGAAGGGCTGATCGGAACGAGCGCAGCGCCTGCCGTGCTGGCGTATCTGTTCCACCGGATTGGGGACCGTCTCGACGGTCGGCCGACCCTCCTGATTGTCGATGAAGGTTGGCTTGCCCTCGACGACGAGGATTTTGCCGGCCAGCTCCGCGAATGGCTGAAGACGCTCCGGAAAAAGAATGCGTCGGTTATCTTCGCCACCCAGTCGCTTTCGGACATCGACGGGTCCGCGATCGCGCCGGCGATCATCGAAAGCTGCCCGACGCGCGTGTTGTTGCCGAACGAACGGGCAATCGAGCCGCAGATAACCGCAATCTACCGCCGCTTCGGCCTCAACGATCGCCAGATCGAGCTTTTAAGCCGGGCCACGCCGAAGCGCGACTACTACTGCCAGTCCCGCCGGGGCAACCGGATGTTTGAACTTGGCCTTGGCGAGGTTGCACTCGCATTCACCGCAGCCTCTTCCAAGACCGACCAGGCGGCCATCGCGCAGCTCCTCGCCGAACATGGACCTGATGGCTTCGTGCCCGCCTGGCTTCGGCACCGTGGCGTCGAGTGGGCCACAGATCTGATCCCCAATCTCGTCAATCTGGAGAAATCGCAATGAGGCGACTTGGCCTATTGGTGGCCGCTGGCACAGTCGCGCTGGTGCTTGGCCTCCCGGTGCCGGCACGGGCGCAATGGGTCGTCTTTGATCCTAACAATTACGTTCAGAATGTCCTGACCGCCGCGCGAGAGCTTCAGCAGATCAACAATCAGATCACCTCGTTGCAGAACGAGGCGCAAATGCTAATCAATCAGGCGAAGAATCTAGCAAGTCTGCCATATTCGTCGCTGCAGCAACTGCAAGCGTCGATCCAGCGGACCCAGCAATTACTGGCCCAGGCCCAGCGCATCGCCTACGACGTCCAGCAGATTGATCGCGCCTTCTCGACCAGTTACGCGCCCGCGACCAGCAGCCTGTCGAACCAATCGCTGATCTTGAACGCTCAATCGCGGTGGCAGAATTCCTATGCCGCAACGCAAGACGCGCTTCGCGTCCAGGCTGGCGTCGTTGGCAATCTCGACACCAATCGCATCCAGACGACCGCGCTCGTAACGTCAAGCCAAGGTGCTAGCGGCGCTCTGCAGGCAACGCAGGCTGGCAATCAGCTTCTCGCGCTAAATGCGCAGCAACTCGCTGACCTCACCGCTGTCGTGACGGCGCAGGGCAGGGCGCAGAGCCTCGAAGCGGCTCAGCGCGCCTCGGCCCAGGATCAGGGACGAGAGCAACTCAGGCGATTCCTGACGCTAGGACAGGGCTATCAATCCTCCAATGTGCAGATGTTCCACTAATGACTGACGTAAAGGCATTCAAGGCCCTGTCGCTGCTTACGACAATCGGCCTAGTGGCCGTCGCTGCCTGCACAATTCAACTGCGTGGCGGAGATGATTCTCCGCCGGCACGGAAGGTGGAGCAGACGACCGATGCAACCAACTCCGACCTCGCACGCTGCCGTGGCGTCACTCCCGAGGAAACAACGGGTTATCGGCATTGTAAGCGCGTTTGGGACGAAAATCGGCGTCGTTTCCTTGGCAAGAAGGACAGCGCCGCAGCTTCCGGCCACGATGACTCAACCAGTTCGATAGCTGTCTCAAAGGATCAAAGCCGGATCCCGCAGGGATATCCGAACCTTGCGACACCTGAGGCGAGCAAGCCATGACTGGTACGGGAATCATTGACCAGTTTCTGGAAACGTTCACGCGATATATCGACAACGGTTTTGGGCTACTCGGCAGCGATGTCGGATATCTCGCGACGACCCTTGCGGCGATCGACATAACGCTTGCTGCGTTGTTCTGGAGTTGGGGGCCGGACGAAGACATCATCGCGCGCCTCGTCAAGAAGACGCTTTTTGTGGGCGTCTTTGCCTACCTCATAAGCAACTGGAACAGCCTGGCGCGCATCGTCTTCGAGAGTTTTGCTGGTCTTGGACTTAAGGCATCCGGCGCCAGCCTGTCTGCGTCAGACTTCCTGCGACCGGGAAAGATTGCTCAAGTCGGTCTCGACGCCGGCCGGCCGCTGCTTGACTCGATCTCAAATCTGATGGGCTATATCAGTTTCTTCGAGAATTTCGTCCAGATCGTTGTTCTCCTGTTCGCCTGGGTCGTGGTGCTGCTCGCCTTCTTCATTCTTGCGATCCAGCTCTTCGTCACCCTGATCGAGTTCAAGCTTACGACGCTCGCCGGCTTTGTGCTCATTCCCTTCGGCTTGTTTGGCAAAACCGCCTTCGCGGCCGAGCGTGTCTTGGGCAACGTCATATCATCCGGAATCAAGGTTCTGGTCCTGGCTGTCATCGTCGGCATCGGCTCGACTCTTTTCTCGCAGTTCACCTCTGGCTTTGCTGGCGGCCAGCCGACAATCGAAGACGCGATGACGCTGGTCCTCGCCGCGCTCTCGTTGTTGGGCCTCGGCATCTTCGGGCCGGGAATCGCAAATGGCCTCGTATCCGGTGGACCTCAGCTCGGCGCCGGCGCGGCGATCGGCACGGGACTTGCGGCGGGCGGTGTTGTTGCGGCCGGCGCGGCCCTTGCTGCGGGCGGTGCAGGTCTCGCCGGCGGCGCGATCGCGGGTGCCACGCGCGGTGGTGGTGCCGTCTTAAGTGGCGCATCCGCAGCCTATCGAAGTGGCGGCCTTGCTGGCGCTGCGGAATCTGGCGCGTCGGTGGTCATGAGCCCGTTGCGTCGCGCAGTGGCAACATTGGGCGGAGGCGGGCGTGCGGGCGAGCAGGCCGCCGGCACTTCGGCCGAAGGGCAGCCCGATTGGGCGCGGCGCATGAAGCGAGCCGAAACTATTCGGCATGGTGCATCGGCTGCTGGCCACGCGGTGCGCTCTGGCGATCACGGCGGCAGCGGCTCCTCCGTCGACTTGTCGGAAGGAGAGCGCTGACCCAGCCGAGTCTTCACTCTCCCCACCTGCTGCCGCGACGTCTCACACCCGGCCATCTCACGAATTAAAAAGCCTACTAGGGGCCATCATCAATGTTCAAACGACCTTCCGTTCACTACGGGCGCATGCCCGAGCCGGTCACGCCTTATCAGAAGGCTGCACAGGTTTGGGACGAGCGCATTGGATCTGCGCGCGTCCAGGCCAAGAACTGGCGATTTATGGCATTCGGCTGCTTAATGCTATCTGCCGGCCTCGCCAGCGGGCTAGTTTGGCAATCGGCGCAAGGAACGATCACGCCGTGGGTGGTGGAAGTTGATCGGCTGGGCCAGGCCCAACGAGTTGCGCCAGCCAACATAGACTATCAACCCACCGACGCCCAGATCGCCTACCACCTGGCGCGTTTTATCGAGGACGTCAGAGGCCTCCCGGCCGACGGCATCGTCCTCCGTCAGAACTGGCTCCGGGCGTATGAGTTTACGACTGATCGCGGGGCGGCCGCGCTCAACGACTTTGCGCGCAACAACGATCCGTTTGCCAAGCTCGGTAAGGCGCAGATCTCCGTCGACGTCTCGAGCGTCATTCGCGCATCGTCGGAAAGCTTTCGTGTTGCCTGGACCGAGCGCACCTACGACAACGGCTCGCTGAGCTCGACCGAGCGCTGGACTGCAATTCTCACCATCGTGATCGAAACGCCCCGGGACGCCGAGCGCCTGCGTAAGAATCCTCTCGGCGTCTACGTCCGCGCCATCAACTGGTCGAAGGAGTTGAGTCAGTGACCAAGATGAAGTCCGACGTTCATTCGAAGCATCATTGCGCAAATTCTGGGCTCAATTCGGCTTGGCCCGAGTTCGTGAGCGCGAAGCCTGCATTTCTGTCTGCTCTTTTGCTTTGTTCGTCGGCGCTTGCTGGGTGCGCGACCTACATACCGCCGGAGATCAGGTATGACGCTGAAGTGCCTCCGTTGCCGGCTCTTCCAGTGGCCCTCGACGACAGGTCGCGACCGCTTCACATTCCACCGCTTTGGAAGCCGGTCCTCGGCGGCAAGCCGGGAGGGAAGGAAGATGCTGAACCCGCGAGACGGGTTGAGACCGCAAACAGCGCAGCACGGGTCGAACCGCGCAAGCGGGGGTATTTCAACGCGGCACAGATCTACGCCTATAGTCCCGGAGCGCTCTATCAGATTTACGCAGCGCCCGGGCAGATCACGGACATCGCGCTGGAGGAAGGGGAGCAGTTGACGGGGGCAGGGCCGATCGCGGCCGGAGATACCGTACGCTGGGTCGTGGGGGATACCGAGAGCGGGAGTGGCGACACGCGGCGCGTCCACATTTTGGTTAAGCCGACCCGAGCTTCGATCGAGACCAATCTCGTCGTCAATACCGACCGGCGCACGTACCTAATCGAGCTCCGCTCCCGAGAGCGGCCATACATGCCGTCTGTTGCCTGGTACTATCCAGAAACTACGCGGGAAAGATCGCGCTCGGTCGTTCTGAAGCCCGTTATTCCGGAGCCGGCGCAGCGCATCTCCCGCTATGCCATCGAAGGGGACAGTCCTCCCTGGCGGCCGCTCACTGCATACGATGATGGCCGCAAGGTCTATGTTGAATTCCCGCAAGGAATTGTTCAAGGGGAGATGCCACCGCTCTTTGTCATCGGCCCAGATGGCAAGACCGAACTCGTCAACTATCGCGCCTACGGCAACGTGTTGATCGTCGACCGGCTGTTTGCAGCCGCAGAACTTCGGCTCGGCGGTGAGCACCAGCAGAAGGTCAGGATTGTCAGGACCGACGGGAGGCCGTCGTCATGAACACGCGGAGGGGAGACGATCACGAGTCATCAGCGCCGCCAGAGAGACAAGAGGAGCAGTCCAAGAGCTTCCGCTTGAGAGCAGAGCATCCGCGGGTGACGCGGTTGTCGCGTAAAGTCCTAGCCGGAGGGAGCGCAGTGGCCCTGCTTGTCATCGGTGGAGCGGTCCTGTGGTCGCTGCAGAATGAGCATCCCGGTGGACAGGCAACCGAAGAGCTTTATAGCACCGACCATCACAATGTTGCCGACGGCATTACGACGCTGCCTAAGGACTATGGCGGAGTTCCGCGCCAGTCGATTCCGCAGCTTGGTCCACCGCTACCCGGGGACCTCGGTCGACCGATCCTTGCTGCTCAAGGCCAGTTACCCACGACCGGCGCTGATCAGGACCAGCAGCGCCGGGATCAAGAGACCGAAGCAGCCCGCATCAGCCATTTGTTCGCTTCGACCAATGGACGAGGAGTAGGTCCGAACGCCACGTCTCTTGGAGGCGAGCGCGTCGTACCGTCAAACGCCACGAGCGCCGGGGACGATGGATCTGCGCAGAATGGACAGGACCGCAAGCTTGCCTTCGTCAACGCGTCCGTGGACCGTCGCACGGTCAGTCCTGACCGTGTCACGAGGCCAGCTTCACCATATATCGTGCAGGCCGGGACCGTCATTCCGGGAGCCCTGATCACCGGGATCCGATCGGATCTGCCAGGCCAAATTACGGCCCAAGTCACGGAGAATGTGTTTGACACGCCGACCGGCCGGTTTCTGCTTGTGCCTCAGGGAGCGCGTCTGATCGGGATCTACGATAGCCAGGTTACTTTCGGCCAGTCTCGCGTCCTGCTCGTCTGGACACGGCTGATCATGCCCAATGGACGTTCCATCGTCCTCGAGCGGCAGACTGGCGCTGACACCGCCGGATATTCAGGCCTCGAAGATCAGGTCGACAATCATTGGGGCGAGTTGTTCAAGGCTGCGGCACTGTCGACGTTTCTGGCGGTCGGGACTGAATTGGGTGCCGGCTCGGACACCAACAGCAACGACAGCGCCATTATCCAGGCATTGCGGCACGGCGCCTCGGACTCGCTGAACCAAGCCGGGCAGCAGGTGGTTCGGCGCAGTCTCAATATCCAGCCCACGCTGACCGTGCGCCCCGGTTTCCCGGTTCGCGTTCTCGTCAATCGTGACCTCGTACTTGCGCCTTACGGAGGATAGGGGATGTCCAAGCTGAGAATAGGGGCGCTGCAAGACGATAAGCCGGTCAAGATCACTACTGAGCTTACAGCGTCAGTCCATCGGGATCTCATCGCCTATGCGGAGGCCGTGGCAAGCGAAAGCGGGCAGAGCATCGATCCCGTGAAACTGATCGCGCCCATGCTTGCGCGCTTCATGGCGACAGATAGAGGGTTCAAGAAGGCGAGGAGAACTCAAGCAAAGAAAGTTCAGGTCTTAGGGGAGTAAGTTTCCTTGAGCAGCCCGAGGAGTTGCTGCAATGCTGGGTTCTCATTGTCCGTCCGCCACTCTGCTGAAAAGCTCACGGAGCTTGCGGTCGACTCGCTGCGGAGCTCTTTAAACGTCAGCCCGGCAACCCGCAGATCTACTTCCGATTCCAACACTAGGCTAACGCCCCGTCCTAGGGCGACTAGGCCCGCAATGACGCCAATTCCAACGTTGTAGCGCTCGATTGCAGGTAAGCATTCCGAAGCAACAAGCGATAAAGGAAAACCTTCAGCCTCGGAGCAGGGACTATGCCGGCTCAACAGAATGGTGTCCAGGCAAAGATCTTCGAAATAAACTGCTGCACGGTTCGCCAGCGCGTGGCCTTCAGGCAGCCAAACGAAGATTCTTTCGCTCCAAAGCGGCAGCACTTCGGTCTCTGGCGACGGCCTCATTCCCGATCGCACAATAACATCAAGTTTCCGGCTTCGGAGCGTCTCCACAAGCAGATCTCGTGGCTGCTCCTCGAGTGACCAGCGTAGATGGTGAAATCGCTTCGTGAATTCGGTCAGCGTCGCTCGAGCAACCCTCGCCGGAACCGAGGTGCAGAAGCCAATGGAAACGCGGTCAGCTCCGTCAGGATCATTCTTGGCGATCTCGACAAGAGCATCGAGATGCTCGAAGACCAATCGAGCTGTCTGAAGAACCTTTTGCGCCGCTTTCGTTGGCCTGACGCCGCTGCTCGTTCTTTCGAACAGAGAGATACCGATTGTGTGTTCAAGTTCACGAATCGAGCGGCTCATCGCAGAATGCCGCACTGAAAGGAGGTCAGCCGCCCTCCGAATGCTTCCACAATCATTCGCTGCAAGAATAAATTGAAGCTGCCTGAGAGTCGGAGTGGGCATTCGGCGCGCCTCCTTGCCTGGGCCATGGCTTTCTGCATGCGAATTCTGATGGCAAAAAAGCCGAGGGCCATCTTCGAAAGACGGACGGGGGGTGGATAGACTAGCGGTGATCTTGCAAGACTGGAGCCCAAAGGGAGGGTTCGTTGAGCTCTCCGGCGCTCCTGATTGCGATAAGGACCTCGTGCGAGATGCCGAGGTACCCAGCAACGGCTGTCGTGTTTCCGATA
This sequence comes from Bradyrhizobium sp. CB2312, assembly GCF_029714425.1. Taxonomy (NCBI): domain Bacteria; kingdom Pseudomonadati; phylum Pseudomonadota; class Alphaproteobacteria; order Hyphomicrobiales; family Nitrobacteraceae; genus Bradyrhizobium; species Bradyrhizobium sp. CB2312. Next base: position 3,365,672 of record NZ_CP121668.1, read on the forward strand.
AGATGCGGAACGCCTATGCGACGGAGCGGCCAACCGGCGCGACGCAAAATCCTCTCCATCCGGACATCGGTGACCGTAACAATGTCGGTCAGGCCGCGTGAAAGACCGAATTCGATCATGCCGGCAAATAATTCATAAGTGGCCCGCGCTATCTTGTGCTTGCCTTTTGGCGCGTCAGGCCGCGTTTCGATCGCGAACCGACTACTCTCCCACAACTGCGGATGCTGGGGAGCAGTCGCATCTCCAAGAAGCATGGGAAACTTGTCGCGCAGCATGGTAGGGCCAAGGGTGGGCAGCAGCCTGACGGAGCCTTGCACCTCACCCTCGTCGGTCAATTGGGCGAGATACGCGGGTTGCAATGCATCGAAACTGTCGACCTCGAGGCCGGCGTCCGTCTCAACTGCCCAGTTCAGGCGCTCTTTGAATACGCGGAACCGCAATCTATGCATAGACTTCAGCGTCTTGCTGAATTGCGCATAGGACGATCCGGTTATGAGACGTATCATGGCCCCTCCCAAACATGACAACACCTCCATAGGAAAACCGCGCTGGAGAGGCATTACCTGTAGTTGTGGGAGTGGTCGCGCCTCAATTTTGCTTCGGTGATTTTGCAGCCGGTTAGCGCGCAGTGCTTCTTGTTACCGTTCGCACCTTCGAAAAGCCGCTTCCCCCGAGTGCGCGGACCAGCGGCGGCATATCTCTGGTGCGCTGAAATTGTCCCCGTTGGCGCCTAGCTCCGAGAACGGCCGGGTAGATGCATCGTATCTTGAGCGCGATTCACCCGACGGGTTTGAGGCGGAAATCCCTCGGCAGGCCCCGGTAAACAAGCATGTAAGGCGATCGAGGCGATAGCGAGGAAAACCCTCTTACGCAACGCTCCACAGATGACATAAACGTGCTGATCGCTTGTTAAGCGTGTGTTTCGGCATGGAATAAGGACCCCGTATTCGGGGTAATCGGCATCCAATCGGGACCCCGGGACAAGGGTCCACAGTGGCTTCCATCGAGTCATGGAAGCCGAGGTTGGGATGCTGGTGGTGGAGACGATTGGTAAGATCCGTCGCGCCTACTTTGTTGATGGTCGTCCGATCAAGGCGATCTGCCGAGAACTTGGCGTATCGCGGAAGGTGGTTCGCAAGGTCATTCGTTCTCAAGCGACGGAGTTCCGGTATGAGCGCGAGACGCAGCCGCTCCCGAAGATGGGTGCCTGGAGTGCCGAGCTTGACCGGTTGCTGGCAGGGAATGAGAGCAAGTCGGCGCGGGAACGGCTGACGCTGATCCGTATATTCGAAGAGCTTCGCGGCCTCGGTTATGTCGGCGGCTATGATGCGGTTCGTCGATACGCACGACGGTGGAGCAAGGAACGCGGCACCTCGACAGCGTCGGCGTATGTGCCGCTGAGCTTTGCACCAGGCGAAGCCTACCAGTTCGACTGGAGCCACGAGGTCGTCCTGCTGAGCGGCACCACAGTGATGGTGAAGGCTGCTCATGTCCGGCTCTGTCACAGCCGCATGCTGTTCGTGCGGGCCTATCCGCGAGAGACGCAGGAGATGGTGTTCGACGCCCACGACCGGGCGTTCGCCCTGTTCAAAGGCACCTGCACCCGCGGCATCTACGACAACATGAAGACCGCCGTAGAGACGATCTTCGTCGGTAAAGGCCGTCTCTACAATCGCCGCTTCCTGCAGATGTGCAGCTACTATCTGGTCGATCCGGTCGCCTGCACGCCGGCGTCGGGCTGGGAGAAGGGGCAGGTCGAGAACCAGGTCGGGCTGGTCCGCGAACGCTTCTTCACCCCGCGGCTGCGCTTCAAGAACCTCGACGAGTTAAACGCCTGGCTGCTCGACAAATGCATCGCCTACGCCAAGGCTCATCGCCATCCGGAGCTGACCGATCAGACGATCTGGGACGTGTTCGAAGCCGAGCGCCCCAAACTCGTTCCCTATGCCGGCCGCTTCGACGGCTTCCATGCGGTGACGGCATCGGTCTCGAAGACCTGCCTGGTGCGCTTCGACAACAACAAGTACTCCGTCGCAGCCAGCGCAGTCGGACGACCGGTCGAGGTTCAAGCCTATGCCGATCGTATCGTGATCCGTCAGGATGGGCGCATCGTTGCCGAGCACCCGCGATCCTTTGGCCGCGGCGATACCGTCTACGACCCCTGGCATTATGTGCCGGTGCTCGCCCGCAAACCCGGCGCCTTGCGCAACGGTGCTCCCTTCAAAGACTGGGTGCTGCCGGCTGCGATCGAGCGGATCCGGCGCAAGCTTGCCAGCACCGACGATGGCAATCGGCAGATGGTCGACATCCTCAACGCGGTGCTGACTGACGGTCTGCCCGCGGTGGAAGCGGCCTGTGCCGAAGCGCTCGGTCATGGCGTCCATTCCGCCGATGTCGTTCTCAATATCCTGGCCCGTCAACGTGAACCCGCCCCACCGGCCAACATCATGACGCCGGCCGCACTGACACTCCGTCATGCACCGATCGCCGATTGTGCCCGCTACGACAACCTCCGGAGGACCATCTGATGGAACGAACCCAAATCTTCGACCTCATGGGCGAACTCAAGCTCTACGGCATGAAGGCTGCCTTCGACGAGATCATGGCAACTGCCGTCAAGCGCCAGCACGAACCCCAGCGCATTGTCGGCGACCTGCTCAACGCCGAGATCAACGAGAAGCAAGCCCGCTCGATCAAATACCAGCTCACCATTGCCAAGCTGCCGCTTGCCAAGGACATCGCGGACTTCCAGTTCGACGGCACGCCGATCAATCAAACTCTCGTCAATGATCTCGCTGGCGGCGGCTTTATCGCCCAGCAACGCAACGTCGTGCTGGTTGGCGGCACCGGCACAGGCAAGACCCATCTGGCCATCGCCATTGCCAGAAGTTGCATCCGCGATGGTGCTAGAGGACGCTTCTACAACGTCGTCGATCTCGTCAACCGGCTCGAGACCGAGACCCGCAACGGACGGCAGGGACGGCTCGCTGAGCATCTGACCCGCATGGACTTCATCGTTCTCGACGAGCTGGGCTATCTGCCGTTCGCGCAATCGGGCGGTCAGCTCCTGTTCCATCTCATCAGCCGGCTCTACGAGCGCACCTCCATCATTGTCACCACCAATCTTGCGTTCGGCGAATGGCCCAGCGTGTTCGGCGATGCCAAAATGACCACCGCGCTACTCGACCGATTGACCCATCACTGCGACATCGTTGAGACCGGCAACGACAGTTGGCGCTTCAAAAGCCGCGACGATGTTCAAACAACCCGCGCTCGCGCCGTCTCCGCAACCCCGACCAGCTCCGACGACCCGAGCGCTACCAGCAGAGCGCGCCGATCAAAGGGGTCCCTTTTGGATGCCGATAGGGGGTCCCAGTCGAACGCCGATTGACAGTTAAGCGACCGCGTCACGCTTGTGCTGTTCGCGCCCTCTCTGGATGTCATCGTCGTGGCGTTCGCCCCCGAATTGGCCGAGGACCTGCTGGATGCTGTTCAAGCGCAAGCTGCACGAGAAGACGAAATGATGAAGAGCATCGCCTCCGGCACCTACAAGGGCTCCTACGGCAACTGACTATCATCTGTCCACGATGCCGGACTCCCGATTCGTGAACTGTAGCTGCTTCTGTGAGCGAAAGGCGGTTAGCCCAATCGCGACCTCCGCCTGAGCTCGGAGAGTCCGTAGAGCCGCAACCGAGTTCACCTTGAAGTCCATGTCTTGATTGGTACCGGATATCGAACCCATACTGCCGTTGGAATTTACATCTTTCGCCTGCTGTCGATAGTGAACCTCACGGCCGCTTCGCCCATCAAGGTGCGGCCTCTCTCAAACCTAGATCAAAGTTTGCAAGCGATGAGAGCCGCACACTGTGGAGACTAGGCATGTCCGGAAATCCTAAGAGGGCCGCCGTCGAGGACCGTGAAGTTAGCGGGCTCTTCGCTGGTCTCGACACTCCTTGCGTCTCCGACGCGCTGGACAAGTTGGGACTGCACGGTCAGGCTCTCGGCATTCGTCCGCTGGCGGACTACCCGAATGTTATCGTCGGTCCCGCCTTTACAGTAAAATATGTACCCGCGGCGTCGCCGGCCGGTACGGTGGGCGATTTCATCGATGACGTCGCGGAGGGCGACATTATCGTGATTGACAATGAGGGGCGGACGGACTGCACGGTGTGGGGCGATATCATGACCCAGTACGCGGGTATTCGGGGCATCGCAGGAACAGTTATCAATGGCGTCTGCCGGGACGTGAACCGCGCACTTACCGACGGCTATCCGATCTTTAGTGTCGGCCGATTCATGCGCACAGGTAAGGACCGGGTTCAGATCGATGGCCTAAATGGTGCCGTGTCGGTCGGGACCGTGCGGGTCGTCTCACGAGACATCGTCGTTGCCGACGCAAATGGGGTCGTGATTGTCCCACGAGACCGCGCGCGTGATGTCGCCAACACCGCGCGCGCGATCGAGAAGAGCGAGAGCGCGATTCGCGAGCGGATCGAGCAAGGGGCCACGATAGGCGAGGCGCGGGCTGCGCTGGGTTATCATACACTTCAGAGAAAGGCGTAAATGGCTGGTCTAGTTCCGAGCTGCACTGGCCGAGAGCGACACTTGAAATGCTCAACTAGGCCTCAACAGAGTTTTCGTGGCAGGTCAGCCGGGTCATCTACGAGATCATGGAACGCTTAGTAGCAAGGCCAGCTCCAGAGGCTGCTCGGCTGCGTCATGAGCCGCGTCACATGCTCTCGAGAACTGAACAGAACTCTCGTGGGGGAAGCTGCCTCGGGAGCATTTGCCTGTAGTTGCAGAGTGATCTCGCCTCATCTTTGCTCATCCGATTTTGCAGCGGCGAGGCGCAGTGCTGCCTGCATCACCGTGCGCACCTTCAACTTCCTCTTGGCGCTTTCCAGATAAGACGCGACCGTGTTACGGGACAGCCCGAGAATCGCGCCGATTTCCCAGGCGCTCTTACCAAGCGACGCCCATTCCAGACATTCGATTTCCCTTTTGGACAAGGTCACACCGCAAAACGATCGTTCACTCACCAGGTTGCGATGAACGTGAGCGTGAAAGTAGAAGGCGATTAGCTGAAGGACCCCAGAGTAGGAGCTGACCCGGCTGGCGAAGCAATTTCGCTGGTCACAGGCGAATGTCAGCGTCGCCACGAGGCGATGGCCCTCATGGACGGGGACCGTGTAGCCGACACAAATCCCGTGGGATGCGGCTTCTTCAAAGAACCGGTGCACGCTGGCTGTCCTACCCGTCGGCGCAAAGTCTATGCCCCAGTGAAACGGTTCAGGTCGACGCAGCGCCCTGAGGATGACGGGATCGATCTCTTTATAATTGTGCTCGAGGTAATGCGCAGTCCACCTTTTTGGATAAGTCGAGATGAGTCGTGGCTTGGTATGCGCGCCGTGCGGCAAGGTGAGATATGCAAAGCATGGTAACTCGAGAGCACACGAGGCTGCCGTCATTGCACTGACGAAATCTTCGTCAGTGCGCGCATTCCAGAGTTGGTCAATAAACCTATTGAAAGTCCGGTGCATTGTTGTTTCAGGCACTTACTTGGGCGGCAGGCCGCAGTTGTCTGCTCACAGACCAACTTGCATCACGGACGAAAAGATTGTGCGGTGACCAGCAAATTCATACTTGATAATTTCGAAATTGCCAGCTATACCGAAAATGTTGACGGTCGATGCGTCTGGGGCGCAGTCCACCGGCGGCGGCGTGATTGGCGGAGGCCTGTCACTGCTCCCCCTTGGGGGTTCCTCCCTGACTTGGCGCGTAAGCCAACCCCGTCGCCTGCAATCGGCGACGGGGCTTTTCTGCGCTTGGCAAAATAGCATCTCGCCCCCTGTCTCATGCCAGGCGATCTGAACTGAGTTGCGATCCGCTATCGCGTTCGTGCTGTCGCTCCGACGGCGGCTCATTCACCGGATCCGACTGATCCCATGTTCACGAAACAAGACAGTCCAAATAACTTGTTATTTCGAAATTATCAGATATATCGGCCGAATTGGACGGCGATAGAGCAGTCTTGGTGCGGTCCGAAGATCTTGGAAGCACGATAGCGAGAGGAAGTAGTATGGCGACAATGAACTGCGGGCGAGCTCTCACCGCTGGCCGGCTGTCGCATTTCATCGGCGGCCAATTCGTGGATGGAGGTGGTTTGACGCTGGAGAACATCAATCCAGCGACCGCCGACCTCGTGAATGTCGTGCCCGTGGCCGACTCTGTTGTTGTCGACGATGCGGTCACCGCTGCAAGGCGCGCTCTTGAGGGTCCTTGGCGCCGGATGAGTGAACAAGAGCGAGCGTGCGTCCTGCGCAAGGTGGCTGACGGGATTCTGCGCCGCTTTGACGAATTCGTACGAGCTGAGGTACTTGATACCGGGAAGCCGGCAAGCCTTGCCGCCCACATCGACATTCCGCGCAGTGCAGCGAACTTCAACAGCTTCGCAGATCAGATTCTCACATTATCGACGGAATCGTTCCGTACCGCAACGCCGGATGGCGCTGGCGCGTTGAACTATGCGATCCGCGTGCCACGAGGCGTCATTGCTGTTGTCTGCCCCTGGAACCTGCCGCTCCTGCTTCTCACCTGGAAGGTTGCGCCGGCGCTCGCGTGCGGGAATGCCGTCGTGGTCAAGCCGTCCGAGGAAACGCCGACGACAGCTACGTTGCTGGGCGAAGTCATGCATGAAGCAGGGGTGCCGCCGGGAGTCTACAATGTCGTTCATGGATTGGGGCAGGATAGCGCGGGTGAATATCTGACCCGCCACCCAAAGGTGGACGGAATCACGTTCACGGGAGAGACAAAGACCGGGGTTGCGATCATGAAGGCGGCGGCAGAGGGCGTTCGGCCGGTGTCACTTGAGCTCGGCGGAAAGAACGCTGCTGTCGTGTTCGCGGACTGCGATCTAGACCGCGCGATCGAAGGCGTTACCAGGTCGGTTTTTGCGAACTGCGGCCAAGTTTGCCTCGGGACCGAGCGCGTGTATGTCGAGCGTCCGATCTTCGATGAGTTTCTCGCCAAGCTCACGGGTGCTGGTGCAGCTCTCAGAATGGGAGATCCGTTCGATAAAGCCACGACGATGGGGCCGCTCATCAGCAAATCGCACCGCGATAAGGTCCTGTCATATTACGAGCGCGCGAAAGCTGAAGGCGCAAATGTGATCCTGGGTGGTGGCATGCCGGAGCTGCCGTCACGCTTTAATTCCGGCTTCTTTATCGAGCCGACCATCTGGACGGGCCTTCGGGAAGACGCCGTTGTCCTGCGCGAAGAAGTCTTTGGTCCCTGCTGCCATATCGCTCCTTTCGATCATGAGGAGGCGGTGATTATGGCGGCCAATAACAGTCCTTACGGACTGGCGACGTCGATCTGGACAGAAAACTTAGCGCGAGCTCACCGCGTCGCTGCCCGGATCGAGGTGGGCATCGCCTGGGTAAACTGCTGGTTCTTGCGGGATCTTCGAACGCCCTTTGGGGGATCCAAGCAATCAGGAATCGGTCGCGAGGGCGGCGTCCATTCGATGGAGTTCTACACTGATCTCCGCAACGTGTGTGTCAAACTTTAATGGATCGGCGCATCCAGTAATTTTCAGGATCGGGAGAGCAGAATACAATGTTGACGGATCAAGAACGTGCGCAAGCGGCTGATATCCTTCTCGAGGCCGAGCGCAGTCGAACACCTGCCGTCCAGTTGTCGAAGACGTTTCCAGGAATTGAAGTCGAGGATTCTTATGTCATCCAGAGCGAGGTGACGCGCCGGAAGGTCTCAAGCGGCCGCCGGGTCATTGGTCACAAGGTCGGGTTGACATCAAAGGCGATGCAGCAATCGTCGCAGATTGATGAGCCGGATTATGGCCATCTGCTGGATGATATGATGATTGACGATGGTGCAAAGCTGAGACACCAAGACTATTGCGTTCCCCGGGTCGAGCCGGAGTTGGCGTTCATCCTGGGAAGCTCGCTCAAGGGGCCGGGCGTAACGTTGCCTGATGTTCTGCGGGCGACCGAGTACGTGATACCCGCAATAGAGGTCATCGATGCGCGTGTCCAGAATCCGCGAAAGATCACCGATACCGTAGCCGACAACGGCGCAGCCGCCGGAATCGTTCTCGGCGGCCGACCGGTGAGGCCTCATGACATCGATCTGCGGTGGATCGGCGCTGTATTCTACCGCAACTCCGAGATCGAAGAGACGGGGCTAGCTGCCGGGGTGCTCGGGCATCCCGCGATGGGGATCGCATGGCTAGCCAACAAGCTCGGCCGCTTCGGCACGGGTCTGGAGCCAGGGCACATCGTACTGTCGGGGTCGTTTACACGCCCGGTCTGGGCCAACCAGGGTGACACACTTCACGCAGACTTCGGCCCGCTTGGCGGCGTCGCAATCCAGTTCGTGTAACGGAATTCGCTGATGATAGATCTTGAGAAGAACTCATTCAAGGCAGCGATCCGGGCTCGAAAGCTTCAGATCGGACTTTGGTGCAGCCTTTGCAGCAGCTCAGCGACGGAACTTGTCTCCGATAGCGGTTATGACTGGATGCTGCTCGACACCGAGCACGCGCCAAATGAATTGCCCGGAATTCTGGATCAACTCCGGTCGATGAACTCCGGGACAGCTGCCGCCGTTGTGAGGCCGGCCTGGAACGACCCGGTTTTGATCAAGCGCTTCCTTGACGTCGGAGCCCAAACGCTCCTCATACCTTTTGTACAGAATGCAGCTGAAGCGGAGCGGGCCGTAGCGTCGTGCCGCTATCCACCCTTAGGACTTCGCGGAATAACGGGCACCGCGCGAGCGAGCCGATACGGACGGGTTGCGGGCTATCTGCAGGAGGCCAACGAGCAAATCTGTGTGCTGGTGCAGGTAGAGACGGCGGTTGCGCTTAGCGAGCTTGAAGAAATCGCAAGGGTTGACGGAGTGGATGGCATCTTTATCGGCCCTTCCGATCTAAGCGCCTCGGTAGGGCACATTGGAAATCCGCAGCATCCAGACGTGCAGCATCTGATCAAGTCTGCAGTGGAACGGATTACCTCGGCGGGAAAGGCTGCCGGGATACTCGCCACTGTAGAGGCCGACGCGAGGCGATACATTGAGTGGGGATTTAACTTTGTTGCCGTAGGCTCAGATCTACAACTGCTGGCGAGGGCGGCTGATAACCTGGCACGTTCGTTCAGGTAGCTCGCGCGAGCTGGAGCCTCGCGGGCGGAGTCCACAATTAAACTGGAATGATATTCTCTTTCCGGGTTTTAGGACCCGTCCGGAGGTTGGTCCGGACGAGTGCGACAGCCGCCTGCCTCCATGTGATCATCCAGCCTCATCGGCGGATGCGACATACAATTCCAACATCGCGCCGCGATCTTAGGAGGCAATTGGAAATGGCAGCCGGCGTTTGGCTTGATAAGATGATGGAGCATCCACGCTTCCAAAACACTCGGCTTGCTCGCAGCGGTTTCGGTGCTAAAGCGCGCTCCTTGCGCGGTCGGCAATTGATCTTGCGAAGATGCGAGCTCGTTTTTCAATCTCGGGAGAAGCGCCCGAAGAATCGTTGGTAGATGAGCCGCATCCCCGTTCCTGCAATCGACGCGTCATCGCGCTGAATTGCCGCCTTCTGCACGGGCGGTAAGCTGATTGGGAGCCTGAACTTTCTTTCTCACGGTAAGATGGTCTTCGAGGATCGAACCATCTTCGAGAAGGTCTTTGGCCGTTGCCGCATGCACAATCGATCCGCGGTCAAGAATGATTGCGCGGTCGGTAAGACGCAGAATCCGTCTTGGGTGTTGTTCCACGATGATCGCGGCCATCCCATCGGACTTGAAGATTTTGAGAAGGATCTTCAAAATCTCGTCGACCACGATTGGCGCTAACCCCTCAGTAGGTTCATCAAGCAGCAGGATCCTGGGGTTCAACATGAGCGCGCGCGCTATTGCCAGCATCTGCTGTTCGCCCCCGGAAAGCTGGTGGCCTAAGTTGAGGCGTCTCTCCCGAAGTCTTGGAAAGAGTTCGTAAGCTCGCTTCAAGGTCCAAGCGCCCGGCCTTGCAATCGCGGTAAGGTTCTCCTCCACTGTCAACGAGCGAAAGATGTTTCGCTCCTGAGGTACCCATCCAAGGCCGGCCCGGGCCCGTTGTTCGGGACAAAGATCAGTCAAACGTCGGCCGCCGAGGCCGATTGTTCCACCAAGCCGGCTGGTTACGCCGACGATCGTGTCAATCAGCGTTGTTTTTCCAGCTCCGTTCCGGCCAAGCACAGCCAACGCTTCTCCCTCGTTAAGGTCCAAGGAGATATCGGGCAGAACAACGGCGCGGCCATAACCTGCTCGAACATTCCTGAGGCTCAATAAGCTATTCATGACCAGCTTCACCTAGATAGACGGCTTTTACACGCGGATCGGAACTGACCCGATCCGCCGGCCCGCGCGTGAGCACAGAACCGCTGACGAGGACGGTAATGACGTCGGCAAAGCTGAAAACAAGATCCATATCGTGTTCGATGAGAACGACAGAAACATCGCGCGGCAGAGCGGCCAGGACATCAAGGATCGCCGCCCTATCATGCTCCGGTACGCCCGCTGCCGGTTCGTCCAGCAAGAGAACCTTTGGTTGGGACGCAATAGCGACTGCAATTTCCAGCAACCTCTGCTTGCCGTAAGACAAGCTTGACGTGGGAGTATGCAGGACATCGGCCAGCAGAAAAGTATCGGCGAAGGCAGCGGCCTGTTCAACAAGTCCACGCCTTAACAAGGCATGCTGCCAGACATTCCAGCCGAACCCGGCGCGTTCCGAAAGCGCTAGCCCGAGCGTTTCCAGAACGGAGAGCGTCGGAAACAGTTGGTTGATTTGGAACGTTCGCACCAGGCCTCGACGTACTCGTTCGTGAACTCCAGCGCTTGAAATATCCTCTCCGTTGAGCAGGACGGAGCCGCTTGTGGGACGCAGAACACCGGTAAGGAGATTGATGAAAGTCGTCTTGCCTGCACCGTTTGGCCCGATTAGCGCGTGCCGCGAACCTTTCTCGAGGGTGAATGAGACGCTACCCGTGGCGGTTAGGCCGCCGAAGCGCTTAACGAGTTGTCTGGTTTCAAGCGCATGTGTGCTCATGAGCGGGATGTACTCACCCTGCCGTCGTTGGTCCGGGGAGATGATTCCCGGCCGCGCAGCCGTAGAAGGTTGGCGATGCCCTGGATCACCCGATTGCGCCCGACCAAGACAAGAACAACGAGCAGAAGACCCAGCCAAAAATGCCAATATTGAGGGGTCGCGTCGGAGAGAACGCTCTGGATCAGCTTAAAGACTACAGCGCCAGCGATCCCTCCATAGAGGTATCCGGTGCCGCCAATTACCAACATCAGGAGAGCATCTGCCGAACGGTGAAAGTCGAAGACATCCAGTGATACAAATTGAGTAGTCTGAGCCATGAGTGCGCCTGCTACGCCTGCGTAGACAGAAGAGATTGTGTAAATTGCAACAAGGCGCGCGTTGACAGGGATGCCGACCGCTGAAGCGCGCAGTGGATTATCGCGAATCGCACGAAGCGATAGCCCAAAGGACGAGGTGACGATTCGCTTGGCAAGCACTACTCCCAGAAAGAGGGCGGCTAGGCTGTAACCGTACGCGGTGGTGCCATAAAGATCGAAGGGTATCATGCCAAGGAGCGGCCCCATCAATATTCCTTGGAGGCCGTCCGCTCCACCAGTAATGCTGGCTGCCTTGTTCGCCACCTCGCCAAGCAGCGACGTTACGCCGATCGTCACCATCAATCGGGTCAGATCGGAGCCCCGCAAGACCAGAAAACTGGTCATGAACCCGACGAGGCCAGCGACGACGGCTGATATGATCAGCCCGATTATCGCGTCATTCGTCAGGTGAATTGCAACTAGCCCCGCACTATAGGCACCCACGCCAAAGAATGCCGCCTGCCCCAGCGAAACTATACCTGCATAGCCAAGGATGAGATCGAGAGAGAGTACAAACAGCGCAACAATTGCAATCTCGCTCAAAAGCTGATGACGACCAGGAGCCAGAAACATAGCCAATAGCAGGACTATCCACACTGCAAGCTCGGCAGCGCTCGTCGCTGAGTGCCCTGCGAGGAAGCTGGTATTCCGGCGTCCGCCGGCAATTTGAATAAGAGGTAGCATTGGTCCTTAATGTGCTTTCGAGAAGAGACCCTGCGGCCGTACCAGCAAAACGAGGATTAGCAACGTGTAGATCGCGAAAGATCCGATCTCCGGCAGATAGTACTTGCCTGCGACGTCTGCCATTCCGAGCAGTAGCGAGGCCAGGAACGGACCGATGAGTCCCGATGTTCCTCCGACCGTCACGACAATCAGAAAATTGATCATGAACTTGAGCGGAAAGTTTGGATCAAGACCGACTATCTCCACTCCCACCGCACCGCCCAGACCGGCAAGGCCTGAGCCAATCGCAAAAGTAAGCGAGAAAATCGGACCGACGCTTATTCCGAGCCCGCGTGCTACTCGCCTATCATCAACGGCTGCTCGGAGGCGACTGCCAAAGCTCGTCTTCATCAGGATCGCTTGCAGCACGATCAGAATGGCAACGCCCATGGCGATGACCAGTGCACGGTAACGACCCACGCTTAAGAGTTGGAAGTCAAGGCGGCCCTGAAGAGACGCGGGGACCTGGAATACCTGTTGCTGCGATCCCATAAAGTAGGTTACCGCGGCGATCGACATGAAAACGATGCCGATCGAAAAAAGTACCTGGTCAAGGTGACTGGACGTGTAGAGGCGAACGTAGAGCGTCTTTTCGAGCACGAGTCCCAGCGTGGCTGTTGCGAGAAATGCTGTGGGAAGTGCCATCAGGAAGGATACATGCCAGTCGTTCAACAGAACGGTAGTCACGTAGCCTCCTGCCATTGCAAAAGTGCCATGGGCAAGGTTGACGAAGTTCATCAGGCCGAGCGTGACAGCCAAACCGCACGCCAAGACAAATAGCAGCATGCCGTAGGCTGCGCCGTCGAACAAAATGGTCAGCATGTTTCAATCGTGAAGATCGGTCGTTCGGGGTTACTTCTTCTTGGCCAATTTGACCGGGTCTTTGACGTTGGGGATTGTCTCGAACTCGACGTTGTATAGTTCCCCATCTTTCCGCATGACCTTGCGAATATAGACATTCTGGACAATGTCGCGCGTCTCCGGATCAATGGAGACGGGCCCACGAGGACTCATCCAGGCGAGCCCCTTCATCGCATCTACTAGACGCTGTCCATCGATGGCGCCGCCCGTCTTCCTGAGAGCCTCGTAGATCACGTGCATGCCATCATACGCATGGACGGCAGGAATATCGGGACGGCCGCCGTTCGTGGCGGCCTTGTAAGCCGCAACAAATTCCCGGTTCTCTGGAGAATCGTGGTCCGCTGAGTAGTGCTGGGTACTCACAATTCCGAGCGCCGCGTCCCCAAGGCTATTCAATACCTCGTCTTCCACAATTGATCCGGCAGTGATGACCTTGAGGCCCTTCCTGTCGAGGCCGCGCTCGACGATCTGCTTCATGATTGATGTGCCCGCGCCAGTCGGCACAAAGACGAAGAGTGCGTCAGCTTCCGCATCAGCAGCCCGCTGAAGAGCAGGCGAGAAGTCCGGATCGCGCAGCGGTACGCGAAGTTCGCCGACAGCTATGCCGCCCTTCGAGGAAAAACGATCCCCAAACGCTCTTTCGGCATCAACGCCGGGTCCATAGTCGCTGACAAGCGTCACGACCTTGCTAATCGAATTCTTACGGGCCCAATCGGCCAAGGGTTCCGTCACCTGAGGCAGCGTATAGCTCGTTCGGACGATGTAGGGAGATGCTTCCGTGATCAGCGAGGTGGCTGCCATCATCACGATCATTGGGACTTCGGCCTGGGTCGCCAGAGGCGCAACGGAGAAGGCGATCGGGGTGAGCCCGAATCCTGCCAGCACATTCACCTTGTCATTGGTGATTAGCTCCTGCGCGAGCCGCTTGGCGATGGCAGGCGTGCCGGTATCGTCCTTGAGGATAATTTCGACCCGTCTCCCCGCGACCGTATCGCCATGCTTTTTCATATACAGGTTCACGCCGCTCTCAATCAGGCGACCGGTGGATGCGAAAGGCCCGGTCATCGGAAGGATGAGCCCGATCCTGAGCGTATCCTCGGCGAAACAGATGTTCGGCAGCGCCATTGCGACGGCGCTCAAGCAGCTCATTGCAATCGATCGTCTCGAAAACATGGGAACTCCTTCGGACTATGAGACTGCACGATCATCGGGCAGCAGACGGCGATGCCTGGAGACAGCGCATGAAGCTCGCGCGACGTTAAGGCAAAAATTTCGTTATTTCAAGTAATTTCCATAATAGCGATTTGACGATCAGTTCGGGAGGCCGACGCGGAAGTTGGCAAATGCGATTGAATTTCGAAATTTTATGCGATAGTTGGTCAGCGGTACGCCCGCGAGACCGCAGCCCGCTGGCAGTCAGCGGAACGGACTAACCCAGTTTGCTCCAAGGACAGGACCGACATGCCAAAGATAATCGTTACCTCACAATCTGCTCCGACAACGGGCTTCACCGATCCGAGCAAGCCAGCTCCGATCGCGCAAGCAGTTCGCTTCGGAAATATGCTTTTCGTGTCGGGACAAGGGCCCCTCGATCCCGCAACGCGCGCTGTTGTCGAAGGCGATATTGAGATTCAGGCGCGGCAAACGCTCAGCAACCTTTTGAGCGTGCTCGAAGCGGGTGGGGCGACGCTGGCAAACGTTGTGAATATGCGCGTGATCTTGCGCAATGTGAATGACTTCCCCCGATTCAACGACGTGTTCAAGGAATTTCTTGAGGGCGAGAAGGTGACGCGCACGTGCATTGGCGCGACGCCGCATAGGACCGGGGTCAACATCGAAATCGACTGCGTTGCGATGTTCGACTAAGCGGCACGGCCGAAGCCGATTCCACATTCTCCAGAGTACGCTGCCTTAGCCGCGCTGGCTGCGTGTCCAACCCCGGTCGAACAGATCAGGAGCTATTCGTGTTCACGTATCGCGTCGACACCCATCATCATTTCCTCCCACCGGCATACGTCGAAGCGGTCGGAGATCGTCCGATCGCACGTACCCTTGTGTCTGGGCGTGCGCCCGCCTGGTCACCCTCGCACTCGATCGAT
The DNA here is from genome assembly GCF_029714425.1 of Bradyrhizobium sp. CB2312. Lineage (NCBI taxonomy): Bacteria > Pseudomonadati > Pseudomonadota > Alphaproteobacteria > Hyphomicrobiales > Nitrobacteraceae > Bradyrhizobium > Bradyrhizobium sp. CB2312. The sequence goes on from NZ_CP121668.1 coordinate 3,380,805, forward strand.
GCAATGGACCGTAATGGGATCCAAACCGCGGTCTTATCGCTGTCCGCGCCAGGATTCGTCTGCACCGACGCCGCTGGGACTGCAAAGCTATGTCGCGTCTGCAACGAATATGCCGCGCGAATGACCCGAGACCATCGAGGCCGCTTCGGATCTTTCGCGAGTCTGCCACTGCCTGATGTCGACGGCAGCTTACGAGAAATTGCCTATTGTCTCGACGTTCTAGGAGCTGAGGGTATTTGCCTGCTGTCCAATTACGGCGGTGTCTATCTTGGAGCTAGCCAGTTTGCGCCCGTGCTGGAGGAACTGGATCGTCGCAAGGCGCTGATCTACGTGCATCCTACCGAGGGGCCATGCGAATGCGTGTGCGGTCTGCCTCCGGCTTCACTCGAATTCCCGTTTGATACCACACGGACGATCGCCAGCCTGATGTTCAGCGGATCCTTCGCGAAGTACCGAAATCTGCGCTTCATCTTCTCGCACGCAGGCGGAACGATCCCGTTCCTTGCTGAGCGGCTTGCCCGGCTCGAAGCCAGACCGGAATACAGGGAAGCAGTCCCCGATGGAGTGCTGCAGCAACTCGGAAAGCTCTATTTCGACACGGCGCTCTCAGCTAACGAGTTGGCGCTCGGTGCGCTGCTCCGCTTGACATCGGTCGATCACGTCCTGTTCGGAAGCGACTACCCGCATGCGCCTGAAATGACAATGAGCCGATCGATTCGATGTCTTTCCGAGCTTGTTCCGAGTCCTGCAGACCTGGAAAAAGTCGAGCGCGAAAATGCCTTGCGGCTAATGCCGGGTTTGAAGGCGCGTCAGGTAGCTGAACGCCAGGTCCGGGTTTGAACCTGGCGCTCGCAGGGGTCATGGCTTTGGCATCACATTCCCGCATTTCTTGCAGGTGCGGGCATTTTCATCGTCGAAAAAGTTCTGATAAGCCTTCGACACCGGATCTGCTCGATAGTCGGCGACGACGAACCGCTCTTCGTGCAAAAGATTGTCGCACTTCGGACAGAACCACTGGAAGCGATCGACCTCGCCTTCCTTGCGCTTGCGTTCGACGATCAGGGCAAAAGCGTCAGGCGGGAAGCGCGGCGAGTGCGGAACGTTCGCCGGCATGAAGTTCACGGACCCTTCAGGGATAATAAGCACGTCTTCCTTGCCGTCTGATCCACGGTAATGGAGGTTCATCGTACCCTTGATCATGTACGTGAATTCGTCGCTATCATTGATATGGAATTCGCTCCTGTACTCTCGACCACGAGCGACAAAAGCAAGTGATCCGGGCTCCTGCCAGAGTACCTTCACGCGCTTCTGGCTCTCGGTCAGCTCTCGGGTGATCGAAAGTAGATCGACAAGGGGAAGGGGGAACATCAGACTCTCCTCTCAAAGACGTATTTCGATAAGATAGCATATTTCGAAATTTGCAGAAGGAAATTGTTGCCTCGGACTGTCCCGCCGCGTTTCGAGGGACTTATTGCTTGGACTCGTACCCAAGAGATCAAGCAGAATCATCGGGGTCCGCAATCCAGGATATTGTTTTAAACTTCGAAATTCCCTAGATTGGTCGCCGAAATCTCTCTTTTCAGGAATTCACGGATGACGTTCGATTGGGGGCCCCCGGTACGTATCGGGTCGAATCGCGAGCATAAGACGCTGACCGATGCGACGGTCGACCGGCTGCGGGAAGATATTATTTCTGGACGGCTGAAGTCGGGCGCCAAAGTCAAATCGGAGGACCTGAAGGGGCTATATGGTGTTGGTACCAGTCCGATCCGCGAGGCCCTTTTTCAACTTGCGAGTGAGGGGTTGGTTCGCGCTGACGGCCAACGCGGTTTCCGCGTCGCTGAACTCAACCAAAATGAACTGCTCGAGATTACCGATTGGCGTGCCAGGCTTGAGGGCGAGGCCCTTCGTCGCTCGATCATCAATGGCGATGTAAACTGGGAAGCGAATGCGATCGCTGCGCTTCATCGGCTCAGGGGGGTTCAAACGAGCCGCGATCTAAGCAAGGAGAAGGCTGCCGATCTTTGGGAAGAGCGTCATTGGGAGTTTCATTTCGCTCTGTACAGCAGGTGCGGGTCTCCCTGGTTGCTGCGTTTCTGCGAACTCCTGATCCAGAACGGCGAGCGGTATCGGCGGGCTTTCGTCGAGTACAAGAGTATCGATCAGTCGATTACCCAGGAGCATGAGGCCATACTGGAAGCCGCTGTGAAGCGCGACCATGTTAAAGCTGTCAGCATCCTCGACAAGCACATCAGGCACGCTGGCGACCTCGCTCAGAAATATCTTGAAAAGTCACTGGCGCCGAAAACTTCTTCGGCGAAGGTCAAGCCGCATCGCTCCGGCCGCGCTCGATCACACTAGACCGTCTGTGTTACCGCGGGAGCTACCGACCAGGCGACATCCGCAAACAAATTATACAAATTCGTTGGACTGAATCGCATGCAACGGTGTTCCGTTTACACATGACGAGATTGTCAGCGCGAATTGAAAGCGCGAGACCTGCGGGGGGCAACCGAATGCGATCCAGCTCGCTTCGGATTCGGATAGAAGGGCGGAAATCATGAACTTTATGTCTCGCTACCAGCCGGTCCTCTTGAGCCTGTTTCGCTTCATCACCGGCCTCTTGCTGTTCCAGTACGGTGTGGCCAAACTTTTCAAGTTTCCGGTGCTGCCGTACTTCGCGAACATCCCCCCGCTGATCTGGACAGCCGGCGCGCTTGAGCTAGTGCTTGGCGCCGCGCTAATGCTGGGTCTGTTCACCCGCATCGCCGGGTTCATCCTCGCCGGTGAAATGGCGTTCGCCTACTTCATTGGCCACATGTTCAAGACCGGCATGCCGGTGTTCCTGCCGCTGATCAACGGCGGCACGGCCGCGATCCTGTTCTGCTTCGTCTGCCTTTATCTCTCGGCGGCCGGCGGCGGCTCGATCAGCGTCGATGCGATGGTCCGTAAGGAAGAAGAGCCCAGCGGCTCTCTGGCGCGGCGCTGATCTTCCCGACACGACCGAACCGCCCAGTAAAGGAGTTCTGTTCGGCTTAGGACAGCAGGGCAGGCGCGCATAGCCAAGCTATGTTCCGGGGCTAGTTCATGTCGGTCGCTTGCATCTATTTAAAGCCGTGCGACGCATCGACCGCAATAGACTCGATGACGGCGGAGCCGCCGCCGATACTTCTGCGACAGCGCCCCTCTTAACTCACCATTAGGCGATGCCTGGTATTTCCTACGAAATATTTTCGAAATTCGTAGGAAAATCGGAATGACCAAGCTGGGGACTTCGAATAAACTGCTCTTGATGGTTGGCCTGTCAGTTCTGGGCCTTTTTGTTGTGGCATTCGCCGTCCTGTCCACCCTTCGCGACAATCTGCTCGAGGACCGTAAGACCAAACTGAAGGATCTTGTCCAGGTCGCCCATCTCGCTTTGAACGTCGACTATGAACGCTCGAGGAGTGAGGGACTGACAGAGGCAGACGCCAAAGCTCGATCACGGGCGCTTTTGCGCAGTCTTCGCTTTGGAAGCGACTATTTCTTTGCAACCGGACCAAATCTAATCACGGAAGCGCATCCGAACCCGAAGATCGAAGGCATGGATATGTCAGGCGTCAAGGACCCGGACGGCGTTCAATTTTCAAGGGCGCAGGTAGACCTCGTACACCGAAGCGGAAGTGGATACGTGTCGTACCGCTTTCCCAAGGCCGGCAGTCAAGAACCTACGTCGAAGATCTCGTATGTCGAGTTGTTCGAACCGTATGACTGGACGATCGGCAGCGGCATCTACACAGACGACGTCGAGGCAATCTTTGTCGGTCAGTTGATGAAGGTCGGCGCACTTATCGGCAGCGTGTCTCTGGCCGTCGTGATCATCTCCCTGCTGATAGCTCGAAGCATCGTCCGACCTGTGAAAGCCATGACGATTGCGATGGAGCACTTGGCATCGGGGCAAACGTCGACTGTTGTTCCCGCGCTCGATCGGGCTGACGAGATCGGGGCGATGGCGAAGTCACTGCATGTTTTCAAGGACAATATGATCGAGGCCGAACGACTACGGGCGGGACAGCGGGAGTTGGAAGAAAGGTCCGCGACCGACAGGCGAAAGCTAATGGACCAGATGGCAATTGAGTTTCAAGCCGGAACCCGCGCATCCCTCGACGCGGCCGGCCTATCGGCGGCGGATATGAGACGGATATCGAAAGAGCTGGCTGTTCTTGCGGATGGTGTCGCGCGCGAGTCGACGCTGGGCGCCAATGCCGCGCTGGAAACTGCGAGCAAAATCCAGGCTGTGGCGGCCGCCACCGAGCAACTCACTGCGTCGATCGAGCAGATTGATCGTCAGGTCATTCAATCGGCCCGGATTGCTGAACAGACCCAGTTGGAAGCAACTCGGGTCGACTCCACGATCAAAGACCTTTCGGAAGCTGCCAAAACCATTGAAGACGTCGTTCAGCTGATTAGCTCGATTGCCAGTCAAACCAACCTTCTTGCCCTGAATGCAGCCATTGAAGCCGCACGAGCCGGTGACGCCGGTCGAGGATTCGCTGTCGTTGCAGCCGAGGTTAAGGCGCTTGCAAGCCAAACTGCAAAGGCCACAGAGCAGATCGCAAGCCAGGTAACGACAATACAAGACAAGACAATGAACGCCGTGGAAGCGATTGAGGGTATTTCCCACACGATTGAGGGCCTCGGCAAGATAGCGGCTGAGGTGACATTTGCCGTCAGCCAGCAGGGCGGGGCAACGCGCGAAATCGCCCTCAATATTCAACGAATGGCCGACGGAACTGAAAGCGTTTCGCGTACGATCAGCGGTGTGAACCGAGCGGCCATCGAAACGGGAACATCGGCAAGTCTCGCGCTCGAATGCGCCGATGCGCTCAACCGACATTCGGCAAAACTCGGTGCAGATGTGGACGACTTCGTTGGGAGACTTCGGAAGCGTGAAGCCTGATCCGCGTCGGCGACAAGGGATTGATTGGGAACGGGTGCACACGTTCCTGGAAGTTGCCCGAGTCGGCCAGATCTCGAAAGCTTGCAAACGATTGAGGCTTGATCATTCGACGGTAGCTCGTCGGCTCACAGCCCTGGAGACAAGCCTGGGGGTTCGGCTGCTGGCGCGCAGCAGGTCCGGCTGCCAACTGACGCCGGCCGGTGAGGTCCTGTTTGCGGCCGCGGAGCGGGCCGAAGGAGAGTTCCTTCGCGTAACGTCGAATATTGGCGTCGCAAGGGACGAAATCGGCGGTTCTGTTCGTGTCGGGACGCCGGACGGGTTTGGAAACTACTACCTCGCCGACCGGCTTGGGATGCTCGCAGCGCAGCATCCACGACTTCTGATCCAGCTTGTACCGCTGCCTCGCACCTTTTCGCTGGCGCTTCACGAAGCGGACATTGCGATCACGCTGGACCGGCCGGAGTACGGTCGATTGATGCTGTCAAAACTAACCAATTACGGCCTAAGTGTTTATGCGTCGGAACAATATCTGAGTCGCGAAGGGGCAATTGAAACTGCGTCTGACCTGCCTGGAAGAGCTGATAACGCACGTCGAGGATCTCGCCTACGCACGCGCCCAGACTACGCGTCGATTGTCGGGCAGTTCACATCACGCCGATACGAGTGCGGAAGCGTTGTTGGCCAACTCGAGGCCATTCGCTCCGTCACGGAATCGGGGTTCTGCACGACTACGTGGCATCGCGTTATCCTGAGCTTAAGCGCATTCTTCCCGAAATGAGATTCACGCGCACTTACTGGCTGGCCTCGCATTCCGACACTCACAATAGCCGGCCGGTACAAGAGGTGCGTCAGTTCATTTCCGCATCGATCAAGAAAGACCGGTCCCTGTTTCGCTGAAAACGACGCGAGACGTGCATGCCAGGGAAATTTACGGGTTCACATGCTGCGGGCTATTGCAGCCAGCCAACACGCTGGAGTTGTCGTTGAGTGAAGTCAGGCGCCTTTGGACTAACGCCGAAGATTCAATTCTGCGGCAGGAAATTGCTGCGGGGCGAAGCCTTGAATCGATAGCCACGCAGCTCAACCGAACAGAAACTGCGATACGGTCGCGAGCCTATGTCCTCGGACTTCCTTTGCGGCGCATAGGAACTCGGCGGAACAACTCTCCTCGGTGGGGGTAACTCGGTCCGAAGGCAACAATCTCAGAGCAGGCCACCAAAACAAGATATTGCAAAATATCGAAAAACAATAAAATATCGACAATAGGCCAATCTCAGGCGTGGGGTTCTGAGGCCGGCGGTGTGAGGTTTGTATGAAGTGGCCAGACAAGTGCGAGAAAGCCGGCTGTCGCGATGCATGGCCGGATACGATCTTCCTGAACGGCAATATTATCACCGCGGATGCCGCCTTCCGGGTTGTCCGGGCCGTCGCGATTCGCGGCGGGAGGTTCGTCTCTGTCGGAGAAACTGGCGAAGTCAGAGAGACTGCCGGCCCATTGACGGAGATCATCGATCTCAAGGGCAAGACTGTGCTGCCTGGCCTTATCGATACCCATGCTCACGTCGAGAGAGCTGGCCTCCTGAAATCCACGGTGCAATTGAACGATGTAGCCACTGTTTCCCAGGCGCTCGATCGCATCAGAGAATATGCCGAAAACTTGCCGAATGGCGGCTGGGTGAGGGGCGCAGAATGGCACCCGATTGCGCAGCTAAGGGAAAAGCGTTTCCTCACACGGGAAGAGCTAGACCGGGCCGCTCCTCACAACCCGGTATGTCTTCCCATCGGCCATTTCACCATGGTGAATTCGAGCGCGATGGCAATGGCGGGTATTACACGGGAGACGGTGGATCCCGAGGGGGGAGTCATCCACCGCGACGGGGCGACGGGAGAGCCCAATGGTACCCTGGAGGAAGCCGCAGAAAATCTTGTGCACGCGGTCTTGCCGCAATGGTCTGACGACGAGCGCGATCAGCAACTGCAGCATGCCATGCAGTATTTTAACGAGTTCGGACTCACCTCGGCTATAAGCGCGGCAGTCGACCCGGCAACAATGAGAGCGCATCAGCGCGTTCGGCAAGCCGGGAAAGCCACGCTACGGATCAGCGCGATGTATGCGCCCACCGGCGGGTTAAACCCGAGCATGACAACTGACGAGTGGGACCTTTTCTTTTCACGCATCGGAGTTGCCTCGGATTTCGGGGATGATTGGCTGAGTTTTTCAGGTGTCAAACTTCAGATTGATGGCGGCATGACACTGCGTACAGCGGCGATGCGCGACGGGTACCCCGACGATCCAGCATACAACGGCACGATCGTCATTGAGCCAGCAAGATTCAACGCACTGGTTGCAACGGCAAATCGCTACGGCTGGCGTGTGGGTGTCCACGCAGTCGGAGACGCCGCAATCGATACGGTGCTCGATGCGTACGGTCGAGCTAATACTGAACGCTCGATCAAGGGGCGTCGTTTCATCATTATTCATGGCAGTCTGATGCGCCCGGACCAGATGGAGCGTGCGCGCCAACTTGACGTGCGTGTCGACGCGCAGACGACCTTTCTCTGGGAGAAGGCGTCGACGGTCGCGATGTTTCTCGGGAAGGAAACCGCTGATCGTGCCTTTCCGATGCGCACGATGATCGATGTCATGGGGCTTGATGCGGTGGGCCAAGGAACCGATTACCCAATCAATTCCCTGAACCCGTTCATCAACATGTATGTCATGGTGACGCGGCGTGACAGGAGCGGCCACACGTTCGGTGCCGCGGAAAAAATCAGCCGCGAGGAGGCTATTCGCCTCTATACAAGCGCCGCCGCGCGATACTCGTTCTCCGAGCGAAAGACTGGATCGATAGAGCCGGGCAAATACGCAGATATGGCTGTTATTTCGGACGACATACTAAGCGTTCCGGATGACGCCATAAAGGACATCGTGGCCATTCGCACAATTGTCGAGGGACGCACTGTGTTCGTTCGCGAAACAGTGACTGGCATAACTAGCCGGGAGCAGGATACCAGGACCTAGGAAGGGCGAACGATGAACAACGGCAATGAGAGGCCGCTTATCACGTCAGTCTGTTATGTACGCTTGCCAGTCACTGAGCTGCCCGCCAGCGCCCGCTTCATGTCGGACATCATCGGCTTGCAGCGTGTCGCGGAGCAAGATGGCGAAATTGCTTTTCGGTCCGACGATCGTTTTCGCACAATCGGTCTCTTTAGCAACTCGAGCGAAGATGCGAGCGTCGGAGTTGAAGTGTGGGACAGCACGGCGCTCAACATCATTGCTAAGCGCCTGGGCGATTTCGGCTTCGTATTTAGGAACGCAGACGCTGATGAGTGCCGGCGTCGCTACGTCCAATCTGCACTTCTCGCCGAAGACGCCTCGAAGAACCGTATCGATTTCGTGGTGCGCCCATTTCGCAGCGGCAAACGCTATTTTCCTTGCCGGGACGCGGGCATTTTGCACTTTCACAGCATCGGCCTTCGGACAACGCAGCATGTGGGCGACCTCGCCTTTTGGGCGGCTGTCGGAGCCGAGGTCAGCGATTGGGTCGGAGACATCACGTATTTGCGGACTGACAGGATGCATCACCGCATCGCGCTATACCCTTCGAACCGAAACGGGCTGCTGTATTCAGCTTTCGAGGTCGAAGCGCTAGATCAGATCATGCAGAACAGCTACTTCATGCAAGAAAGCCAGATCAAGATCGTGCAGGGCCCCGGGCGCCAAGCTGCGTCGAAGCAGATCTTCTTGCACGTTGAGGGACCCGACGGCCTGATCTTTTCGTACGTCAACGGGATGACGGAATACGGCGATAAGCCGCGGTTGGCGCGACAGTTTCCACTGGTAGCTAGCTCGTTATGTGACTGGGGCAGCGAGAGCAAAGACGTGCCGGAACTGCGCGCACCCCTTTACTCAACTGGGAGATGAGCATGATTTATCTCAAGGATGTCAGCTATGTCCGTCTCGGCTCGCCAGATCTCGAATCGGCCGAAACCTTTGCAACCGCTTGTCTGGGCCTGCAGGTTGCAGAACGCGGCAAGAAGAAGCTTTATTTGCGCTCCGACGATCGGGTACACACGCTGTGCTACTTCGAAGGCGATGCAGGCAATCAAACCGTTGGCTTCGAGGTCGAAAGCGATGCAAGTCTGCAGGACGCCGCATCCACCCTGGAAGCGCTCGGCCACCCCGTCCATGCTGGAACTGCCGAAGAGGTCGAGCAGCGCAAAGTGAAGGCCTTCATCGGCTTCTACGATCCGACCGGCAACCACATCGAATTGGTCGTCCGACCGGAACGCAGTGGGCCCCGCTATTTCGCCAGCCGCGATGCGGGCATTACAGGCTTCAGCCACGTCGGATTGAACTCGACCAATCTCTTGCGTGACGAGCTGTTCTGGACGCAGGTTTGCAACGCTAGAGTTAGCGATCGCATTGGTGATATTTCCCTGATGCGCGTCAACGCCATCCATCACACCATCGCGCTACTCCCTGGGCCAGCCGCCGGCATCCAACACATCAACCATCAAGTCGAGAGCAGCGATGATGTGTTGCGCTCCTACTACCTTCTGAACGAGAAACGCGTGCCAATCGTATTCGGGCCCGGCCGGCATCCGACGTCCGGCGCGCGTTTCCTTTACTTCAAAGGTCCCGACGGCATGGTCTTTGAATATTCGGTCGGGGTCGGGGAAATCGAGAATGATGAGACCCACCGTCCGCGTCAGTTCGGCTTCGAGCCCACGAGCTTCTGCATGTGGGGCGCAAAGCCCGCCGGTTAGAGCCACTGAAGGACAAGTAAACGTATTCATTGAGCGACGGGAAGTAAGTACTCGCGAGAGATCATGGATCTGGGAATCAAGGGTCGAAAGGCCATCGTGTGCGCGGCGAGCCAAGGGCTTGGCAAGGCAAGTGCTATGGCGCTTGCGCGAGAGGGAGTCGAAGTGTTCATTGCGGCGCGACGGCGCGAGGTGCTGGAAGCAACAGCCAATGAGATTGCGAAAATAACGGGGATCCGCCCGAACGCGATAGTCGCGGACGTCACCACGGATGAAGGGCGAGCCACCCTCTTGTCTGCCTGTCCTGCTCCAGACATTCTCATCAACAATGCCGCCGGTCCGCCGCCTGGTGATTTTCGTAGGCTTGAGCGCGATGACTGGATCAAGGCACTTGACGGCAACATGCTGGCACCAATTGCCCTGATCAAGGCGACGCTCGACGGCATGATTGAACGAAGATTCGGCCGTATCGTAAACGTGACCTCGCACGCGGTTAAGGCTCCGGTAGCCATGCTAGCACTATCCAACGGTGCGCGTACCGGTCTCACTGGCTTCATTGCCGGCTTGTCTCGCTCGGTGGCCGAGCACAACGTGACGATCAACAATCTTTTGCCTGGCACGTTCGATACCGACAGGTTGAAATCAAATTTAGCTGCGTTCGCAAGAAAACTCCTCGCGCGACGCCGCAGTAGTCACGGAGGAAACTAGGTTGGCCAATCCGAGTAAGCGCTTCGGTCAGCCCCACGAATTCGGTGATGCCTGTGCCTTCCTGTGCTCGGCGCAATCTGGATATATAACAGGGCAAAATATCTTAATTGATGGAGGCGCCTTTCCCGGCACTTTCTGATGAAGTGGTAAGTCGCGGGCTGGCACTCTCCAGACGACGCAGATCTTAGCGTGCGAGTGATCAATCACCTATGACGCCCAAATCTGTGTTTCTTTGAAGAGAAATAGGGCCCTCGCCATTCGTTGACCCATCTCTTGTATGCCGTCGAGATTGACCTCGATGCAAGTCGCCAATGAATCACCGCGCTCCTCAATGGCGTACGGCTTACTCATATAGGGCTCGCCCAAAGCGGCCCTGTTCGGCCCGCTCGTCTACTCCAGATATTGATGGGATGTAGACTTAATCAATGAGCATCCGGAGTTTCCACCCGTTCTCCAGAACTCACTCATTCTGGCGATATCCAGCTCGACGTCGTGATGTCGGTATTGGTCCTTGGTCCAACAACCTGCGGAGCAGGAAAAGCAATCCGCGTGGATGAGGCCGGTATTAGCCGACTTCTCTATACCGCGCGACGGTATGCCCTTGCGCGCCGTCGGATTCTATCGAACGTTTCCTTCTTCGCGAAGCCAATCCAGAAAATTCACGAGCAACGGAGGCTTGTCGGCATCCCTCGGTGTCAGTGCGAAGTAACTCTTCCGCGCAACTTCAATGCGGGCGAAGGGTGCGATAAGATGTCCTTTCTCGATATCATCTGCCAACACCGGCACTGGACCTATTGCAAGCCCAAGGCCGTTCAGCGCCGCCTGAAGAGTGACAAAGAAATGATCAAACGCCTGGCGCTTCGGCGGAAACTCGCCGTCGTAACTCGCGGCTTCCAACCAGTTTTCCCAGTCTCCTGGTCGACTGTCGGTAGAAAGGATTGTGTGTTGAGGAATATCTGAAAGCCTTCGCAAGGGCCTTCTCTTGAGCTGCAAAGGACTAGCAACCAAGGTATTTCGCTCGCGCATAAACTCGATAAAGTCGTATTGATGCCAAGGCTCCGGGCCCCTACGAATAACAAGGTCAAAATGTCCAGTGATACCATGGTCCGTCGTCATCGACGTTGAAACGCATACCTCTGCTCGAGGCCGCCTGGCATAAAAGTTGGGCAGCCTGGGAATTAGCCAACGCATGGCAAATGTAGCTGGCGCGCTAACCTGCAAGACGCTGCTCGACGCAGACGATCCATAGCGTCTCGTTGCATCAGCGATCTGGTCTAATGCACCGGTGATTTCGCGAGCGAACGCCCGGCCGTGAGGAGTGGGCTCCATTTTTTGCCCGGCGCGTCGAAAAAGCTGACGGCCTAACCAGGTTTCCAATACTTGGATTTGCTTGCTGACCGCGCCATGCGTCACCCCCAATTCCTCAGCGGCAGCTGTGAAACTGCCGGCGCGCGCGGCTACTTCGAAAGCACGCAATGCGGACAACGGAGGAAGTCGACGAGGCATGTGTGAAATTAACTCACTTGCTACGAGGTAACAAGGTTATTTGCCTAGGCTTACGAGTGAAGCGTACTGTCGACTTGCCCGACAACTGGCGATGATTGACTCCGTTCCCTACCGAGCGCAGCCGCCGGCGGGTTCGCTCGGCTCGAATTTGGCTCAAAGATATGAGCATAACTCGTATCTCCTGTGAATGGTTCTCGCTCTTCGATAAACCGCCTGAACCAATGCGAAGAATGAGGACAGAGATATTCCAGCCCTACGGGCGAGCCCCATCAATGGCACAAGCGATTTCAGCTCGACGTCGAGGAGACAAGTCTAGAGTGTCTTTGCACGACGAATTTTTCTCACATGTAGCGGTCGTTTTATTCGATTGAAAAGAGGCCGACATCCTCCAATCATCCGCCTCACGATCGCGCCATCGAAAGGCTAGACAATGGGAAATCTTTCTGCCGCTCCAAACAACCGCCCCGCTCAATCGGTCAATGTAAATCAGCGACAATACGCACTACCTAAAGTGCCGACGGTGGTTGTCTGTTTTGATGGCTTCGATCCCGCATATCTTACACATGGGATTGAGAACGGTCGTCTCGCTACGATGAAGACGATTAAGGAAGGACGCGGCTATCTGGGGTACGCCAAGTGCTCGATGCCAAGTACTACGAATACGAATAACACTTCCATTGTTACGGGCGTACCGCCGGCGATTCACGGGATAAACGGCAATTACTATCTCGACAGCGAGACTGGCGAGGAGATCATGGTTACGGACGCAAAGCGCCTTCGCTGCGGGACAATTTTAGGCGCAATGAGCGAAGTCGGCGTTCCGACCGCTGTGGTCACCGCCAAAGACAAGCTACTTAAAGTTCTCGCTTACAAGATGAATGGCGTCGCATTCTCTTCTGAATACGCCAACAACGCCAAATTGGACATAGATGGCGTCCCTAATGCGGAGGTGTTGGTGGGACGCGCTCGTCCGGATCAGTATTCGGCGGATCTCTCCATATTCGTCTTCGACGCAGGGATAAAGCTATTCCAGCTAAAGAAGCCGATGCTGATGTACCTATCAACATCGGATTACGTCCAGCACAGTTATGCACCCGGAGCGCCCGAGTCGAACGCGTTCCTCAAGTCAGTAGATGATCGGATCGGGGAGTTGATCAAGCTCGGCGCTACTGTCGCGATTACTGCCGATCACGGGATGAACGACAAGTGTTTGCCGAATGGCGAACCTAACGTGGTTTACGTACAGGACGAGATCTGGAATCGATTTGGGGAGGGGGCCGTCCGCGTAATATGCCCCATCGCCGATCCGTTCGTTCGACATCATGGTGCATTGGGCTCCTTCGTGCGCGTGCACCTTCAGAAGTCCGCTGACCAGCGTGCGATGATGGAGTTCGTGCGTGGCTTGCCCGGCATTGAACTCGTGCTCGATAAAGCCGAAGTATGCCAAAGATTTAATCTTCCTTTGGATCGCGAAGGGGACTTCGCTGTCTTTTCCGATCGCAACACGGTCGTCGGTGCGCGCCGTGAAGATCATGATCTGTCACAGCTTGCGGGACATCGATTGCGTTCTCATGGTGGGCTCGGTGAAGAAACAGTGCCCTTCCTTGTTTCACGCCCTCTTAACGAAGAGTACTCGCAGAAGACAAAAAGCGAAGTTCAGCACAACTACGACATCTTCGACTTCGCTTTGAACGGCGTCGACTAATCCTTGGGTGGGAGCGAGTATCCGACACGCTCCCACGCGCTTTTCTCAAATATGAGAGCGTGAACCGCAGCCGTGATTGCGGTGACTATTCGTCACGCAAAAGCACACCGAAAAGGCGCGACGCAAGCGTCAGCTTTGCTTCGTCGGAAGCCGAAGGGGAGGTTACTAATGGCTGTTATTGAGAATAAGGCCGAAGCTGAACCGTCGATCGGAATCTCCTTCGAGAACGACGTGGGCGCCCAATATCGTCGTCTTCAGTGGCGGATGCTATTTGCCGTGATGTTCTGCTACCTCTTCTACTACACCGGTAGACAGACACTCGGGTTCGCAATTCCAGGGATCCAACAGGAGTTTGGCATTAGCAAACAGCTCATCGGTTGGATATCTGCCGGTATGCTTTGGGGCTATGCAATCGGGCAGGGGATCAATGGCAATCTCGGCGACAAATTCGGTGGTCGGAAGGTCGTTACCGCTGGCGCTATTTTGTCTAGCTTGATGAACTGGGCGGTAAGTTTCTCGTTTGGGTTCAAAACGCTCCTTTTGGGATGGTGGTTAAATGGTTACACGCAGGCGCTCGGCTTTGCTCCTGGCAGCCGGATCATTTCAAACTGGTGGACTAAGACGGAGCGCGGAAAGGTCTATGGCCTTTATTTATTCGCCGCGGGTATGTCTTCTGTCGTCACATTCGTACTTGGTCTCGTGGTCGTCGACACGTTGCACCTCGACTGGCGGTGGGTATTTCGGGTCCCAGTGATCCTGCTGTTTTTCGCAGGCATCTGCTTCTTCTTCGTGGTGCGGGACGACCCAAGAGACATGGGATTCAAGCGCGAGAACGAACCCGTAGACGACAATTCGCCTGCAGATCACGACGTCAACGAAAGTTCGTTGGAGCGATACAAGGCGGTCCTTAGGACTGTGAAGATCCACGTTGGCGGCCTAGCCCTGGGCTTCAACAACGCGGCGAGATACGGCCTGGTTGTGTGGGTGCCGGTTCATTTTCTAGAAGCGACCCGCGCAATCGGTTCGGGCAGCAGCTCCCGATGGGTTGCGGTTGCCTTGCCGATCGGGATGGCATTCGGTGCCCTTTCGAACGGCTGGATATCGGACCGACTGTTTGGGGCCGTACGATGGAAACCGATTGCACTCTTTATGCTCTCAGCAGTAGTGGCTGCTGCAATCATGTACGAATTGCCTGTTTCTAGCCCCTGGGCGATCATAGCGCTGTTTTTCTGCGGCTTCTGCGTCTATGGCCCTCATGCTACATTCTGGGCGCTGGTGCCTGACTTGGTCGGCCATCGGCGCGCCGGCACGGCAACTGGTGTGATGAACACGTATTCGTACGTATTCGCGGGGCTGGCTGAGCCCCTGATCGGTCATCTGCTCGATGCCACCCACAACACATCTCTGGTGTTCGCGGTCGTCGGTGTCGGGTGCGCAATGAGCGGCCTGTGCGCAGCACTTATCAGAAGATGAATCGATCAGCCTCAAATATCTAGCATAGCCTCAGTTGCGCGCCGTGAAGGAAATCGTCATTCCTTAGCAGGCGATCATCAAGGGGGACGCAAAGTCCGCCAGCATTGCCGCCACCTCTATTCTGGCCAAGGTTGCGCGCGATGCGTTGATGCGAACCCTCGAAGTGGGTCATCCCGAGTACGGCTTCGCCGACTACAAGGGTTATCCTGTGCGCGCCCATTATGCCGCTTTGTCCAGGCTGGGCGCATACGCTGCCCATCGGCGCTCATTCGGCCCCGTGCGTGAGGTGCTCGGCTTGCCGCCGTGTCACCTTGGCCTTTGCCATCGGAGCGCACCGATACCCCTCAAGGTCCGAGTCTTCGGTGCTGCCTGTTGGTGCCACTTGACCGTCTTCGGTCTCTGGACGAAACTTATTTCCTAGGCACGCCGGCCATCGTCTCGCTGGAGACGGCGGTCATTGTGACATCATGACCCTCGCGCAGCGCCGCAATTGCGGCCTCGAACGCGGCTCCCTTCGTGGCGTATCGGTTTCCCGCTTTGCCATCGCGCCGTATGCGCCACGCGCGATCTTCTTCAACTTTCTCTAATTTTTGCGAGACCCAAAAGTCGCCCTCGTGTGTTTGGACGCCTTTGCCGTAGTGATTCAGGAGTTGAACCGGGTCAGCTTTGAGCGTGCTGCCAGTGTGAGGTGATGTCGGCGCCGGTCTTGTTGAGATGCACGTGCTGATCGACGTGATCGACCCAGGAAAGCGGAACGAAGTGGTGATGCTGACCGTCCGGCGAACTCTGTTTCGTCAGCTTGATCGTGTCGGTTCCATCAAGATGATCAACTTTTCCGACCATCTTCTTATCGGACGAAATCACGTCCATGTTTTCTTTGATCTTGGAAACGTCTGTCATCGGTATCTCTCATTCAAGAAAAGTGAGGGGGTCGATCGGTGAGCTAAACATTCGGTGCTCCCCAGCGCTCAACGCTCCCGCCCATCAGGCCGCTCGGGCGAGGAAGCGCCGCTTCCGGCGGAAGTAGCGAGAGATCTCGGGAAGCGTCATCGCGTTCAGCACCCGCTCGGCCGGCACGCCGCCTTTGCGAGCCATCTCGACGCCCCAGTGCATGTGGTCGAGCTCTGGAATCGAGTGCGCGTCCGGATTGATGCTCAGCATGCACCCGAAATCCAGCGCCGCCTGGTGCCAGCGCCAGTCCAGGTCCAGCCGCCAAGGGTGTGCGTTGATCTCGACGACGACATCGTGCTTGGCGCATGCCCGCAGCACCTTCTCGATGTCAATTTCGTAACCAGGCCGGCGCTGGAGCTGCCGACCGGTCATGTGGCCGATGATGGCTGTATGAGGATTGGCGATGGCGCGCAGCAGGCGCTCCGTCTGGGCCTTGCGATCGAGCTTGAAGCGGCCGTGAATGCTGGCGACGACGAAGTCGAAGCGCTCCAGCACATTGTCCTGATAATCGAGCGAGCCGTCGGCCAGAATGTCAGATTCAATGCCTTTGAGAATCCGGAAATCCTTGCCGAAGCCCTTGTTCAGGCGGTCGGCTTCCCGGTGCTGCTGCGCGATCTCCTCCACGGTGAGACCACCGGCATAGTGCGCGGACCTGGAATGATCGGCGACGCCGAAATACTCGAAACCGCGCTGGCGGGTGGCTTTGGCCATGGTCTCCAGGGTCTCGGTCCCGTCTGAGGCGTCGGTGTGGCAGTGAAGGATTCCGCGAAGGTCCTGATCGGTGACGAGCTTCGGCAGCTTGCCCTTTAGAGCAAGCTCGATTTCGCCGCGCCCCTCCCGAAGCTCCGGATCGATGAAAGGCAGGCCGAGCGCGCTATAGATGTCGGTTTCCTCGCCGGCGACGACGGTGCGGCCCTTGTGCAAGCCGTCGGCGTCTAGGCGAAATCCCTTCTCCGTGGCCAGAGCCTGAAGTTGCTCGATGTGAGCGGCGGAGCCGGTCGCGAAGAGAAGGGCCGCGCCAAAGTGCTTGCGGTCGGACAGACGGACCTGCAATCCATCCTCCGCCGAGGCCTTCGACGTCCTGTCAGCCTTCCTAGACTCCGCGACGATCGCGAGATCGGCGACGAGCTCGCAGCCGCGACGGAAATCGCCGGCACTCGTCACTCGCTTGAGCTCAGGCCCGGCCTTCCGGATCGATTCCTTCGCGTGTGCGAGCAGCGCGGCGGCGCGGTGCAGGTGAAGGCGGCCTTCTCCGCTCTTCGCGATCGCCAGGTTCTGCAGGATCTTGGTCTGAAGCGCGGCGCCCAGTCCTTTCGCCTTCTTGATACGGTGATCCTTAGCGGCGGCTTCCAGTTCGGTGAGAGAGGCAATGCCGAGATCGTTGTAGAGGCGCAGCACCTTGTCGGGACGCAGGCCAGGCACGGTCAGCATCTCGAGGACGCCGGCCGGCACTTCCTTGCGAAGTTTCTCCAGGCTCGGATGGCTCCCGGTCCGGTGCAATTTGGTGATGATATCCGCGATCGCGTCGCCGACCCCGGCGATCTCCGTGAGCCGGCCTTCCTCGATCAGGACGTGGAGCGGAATCGCGAGGGCGGCGAGACTGTCCGCGGCGCGGGAATACGCCTTGGCGCGATACGGATTGCCTCCCCGCAACGCGGTTCGCTGCGCGTATTCTCGCAGGAGCTTGGCCACAGTTTGGTTGTCAGCAGCCGGCACTCAACGCTCCTCCTGTCGTGGCCTGTTCTTCCGAAGGGCTTAGGCGCACCATCAATCGAGAAATAGTTGTTGCGCTCGTCACGCCATCGCACGTCCACGGGCTGGTCGATCGCGACGCCATCACTCGAGAGACTTCTCAAGCTTCTGCGCGGCCCGAAACTCGTCCAGATGCTGTAGATTCGGCCCGTATGCCGCCTCTTTGGTGAGCAGGTGATACACTCTCCCTACGATCATCTGCAGGTGCTTCATTCTTCCGCGACGCATCCTTCGAGCCTTGCAAAGGGCTCGGACGGCGTGGGCACGGAAATAGTCAAAGGCGTCCGACATGGTGACTCAACGCCTCGGCTGAGGCTTGGTTCTTACAGGCAGCTATCGGGAACAGTGCCAGGCTGAATTTGTTGAACGGCATGACCGCGAGAGTTCTCTACGAAAGCCCCAATGGGGACATCTGGCGGCTGGTCCGCGATCCGCAATCAGGTGTGCCGATGGTGGAGCACGAGCCGAACCGCAATTCCGGCGGGCGGGTTTCGCTGACGGAGATCGGACAATTCCTTCGCGCGGGCGGAAGTGGCCCCGAGCACCAGGCATTGCTCCAACTGATCGGCTCGCTTCTAGACGACTGACGAGGGGAGGAGGGCGACCGGCTTTCCGGAACGACCTCGGGGTTTCGCTGGTTAGCGTCGCATCTAATCCTTCGCGACGGCTCATATGTTCTTCTTCTTTTCAAACCGCCTGGGCTGTTTCGGCTCTCTGCTGATCTCCGCCATCATCACCGTCGCGCTGCTCCTCATGTTCGGAATGCTGCGGTTCTGAAGGAATTCTCTCCAATGCACCTGGTCGAGATACTTCTTCCCCTGAACGACAATGAAGGCCGGCCCTTCGATCCCGAGAAGTTTTCAGCGGTCCGCGACAGCCTGACCGAGCGCTTCGGCGGATTGACGGCATTCACCCGTTCTCCCGCCCAGGGCTTGAGCCGGGAGGGGGACAAAACGGTGCGTGACGAGATCATCGTGTTCGAAGTGCTGACTGAAGCACTCGATGAGTCCTGGTGGACGAGCTGCCGGCATCGGCTGGAGGCGGACTTCCGGCAGGACAAGATCATCGTTCGTGCATCGACCGTGACCTTGTTGTAAGGCGCCGCCCCGGTCACATCTTGATGGTTGACTTCCGGTTCTCGCCGAGGTTCGGCTCCTGTCCTGTCAGCTTCGCCTTGGCGAACTCGAAGGCGGTGACCGCTGCACTTGCCGGCCCGTCCCACAATTCGGCCGTGGAAGGCTCGATCCGGAGCAAGCTCACGTCCGGACTGCCCGGACCGTCGGGCCACCATACCTCGTCGGTCTTCCGCCACACCGCCTTCGTCTTCTCGACGTCGCGCAAGACGGAGGCGCGGCCCGTGATCGATAGGTAGGCCTTCTCGTCCGCGTCGATGAAGACGATACCGATATCGGGAGCGGCCGCGATCTCATCCTCTTTCGGGCTGTGGACGTCCGTAACGAAGAAGATCAGGCCGGCCTCGCGGTCGGGCCTTGCTTCGAGGGGACGCGCACGTAGCCCACCCGCGAATTGCGTCGTCAGCATGCACACGCCGACCTTTTCGATGATGTCCCAGACGCGATCGACGTCGCCTTTCCGCTTCATGTCGCACCCTCCTTTCTTCCCGTCTATACCGACCGTCAGAGGTCCTCGCGCAGTCCCTTGAAGAACGGGTGCCGGACCTTTCCTTCAGCCGACTTGGCGCGGTACTCGATCTCGGCAAGGAGCTTGGGCTCAACCCAGACTCCCTTGCGCGCGATCCGCTTCGAATAGGGCTGCGTCCTGCGGATCAGCGGCTTCAATCGCTTCTGCAGGTCGGCCGCCGAGACCTTGTCGAAACCGTGATCGACCTTGCCGGCGTAGACCAGATCCTCGCCTCTGCGCCTTCCGAGGTAGATGCCGTCCCATTTCCCGTCATCGAGCGCGAAGCCGGCGATCGTCAGCGTCTCCCGCTGCACGCAGGTCTTCTTCACCCAGTTGTTGGTGCGGCCGCTCGCGTAGGCGCCGTCGCGGACCTTCGACACCACGCCCTCGAGACCGACCTTGCAGGCGTGAGCGAACATGGCCTTTCCGTCGATCTCGAAACTCTCGCTGAATTGCACGTCCGTGCCCGCGATGATCCTCTTGAGCTCCCCCTTGCGGCGGAATAGCGGCTCCTTCCGGAGATCGCGGCCGTTCAGATACAGCAGATCAAACGCCACCAGCACGATCTTGTTCGAACCGCCCTTGAGTTCATTCTGCAGCACCGCAAAGTCGGTCGAGCCGTCCGCGGCCGGCACCACGATCTCGCCATCGACGATGGCGGATCCCGCCTTGATGTGCCAAGCGTCGTCGGCCACCTTCTTGAAGCGGCGGGTCCAGTCGTTGCCACGCCGGGTGAAGACCGTCACGGCTTCGTTCGCCAGATGGACCTGGACGCGGTACCCGTCGAACTTGATTTCATGAATCCACCGCGCTCCGGACGGCACCTTCTCAATCGATGATGCCAAGGCCGGTTCTACGAAGCCTGGCAAGGGCGCCTTGACGCCGATCGCCGCCGGTCTACGCCGCTGAAACGCCACGCAAGCAACTCCACGCAACAACTAGAACTCAAAGCCGGGACGGCAGGATTCGTTTCCGGAACCCGCGAATCCCTGCGGCGTTGCATCGCCATAAGTTCGCAAGAGGAGGCGCCGATGGCCGCAGCGAAGAAGAAGACCGCGCGTGGACGCAATCAGGACCGCGCCCGGGTGGCCAAGGGACAGGACTATGAAGTCCGGTACGAAGCGAAGAAAACTGGTCGCTCGGCATCTGCCGTGAAGAAAGCTGTCAAGAAGGTCGGCAACAGCCGCAAGCGGGTCGAGAAACGTCTCGGCCGGTAAGCTAGCGAGGCGGCCTCAGATCCGGCCGGAGAACCTTGTGAAGGCGGTCAGCCGTTGCACGGTGGGCTCGACGTCCTGCATATAGATATGGGTCCGCAGGAACGCGATCTCGTCGTCGAGAGCGGTCTCGTCGACGTCGATGAACCATGACTTGGGTCGACCGTCGCTGCCGTCATTCCAATGATAGCCGCGCCGCTTCAGCGAGTCCTTGAGCTCGAAAGCGGTCTGCTCCGCCCAGATCCGAAGTGTCGGCTTGCGCGCGGTCTCGAGCAGCAAGGCGAGCGCCGGCGAGCCCGTTGTCGGCAATTCGAAAGCGAGAACCTCCAGCAAAGCGTGGCAGTCGTCGACCGCCCGGTGTGCCTGGTGGAAGAAGCCGGCGCCGGTCAGCAAATAGCCGAGCTGCGAGCCCGCGAACCCGTGTTTGCGCCAGTCTATCTCGCTCATGCTGCAGCCCCAGGCCTTGTGTTCGAACACGGGCCAGTAGCGCTCTGTGAATTTCCTGTCGAACCCGCTGTTGTGCGCGATGACGATGACGGCGTCTTCGGCGAAGGCCTCGATGGCGGCATCGTCGAATTTATGTCCGGCGACCATTTCGTCAGTGATGCCGGTGAGTGCCGTCACTTCCGAGGAAAGCGGCGCACCCGGCTCGTTGAAGGCGCAGAACGTGTCGCGCACGCCGACGATCAGCCCGTCCCCCACGTAGTCAAACTTGACCATCCCGAGCTCAATGATCTCGTCCTTCGCGTGATCGAGTCCCGTCGTTTCCGTGTCGAGCAGGATGGCGGTCCGGACCTCCTGTCCGACAGTCGGCTTGTATGGTGGTCTCGCTACCAGGCGCCGCAGGATCCGGTAGTCGGGCGACCGGGCCAGCTCCGCGGCCATCGCTTCCAGATACGTCGGGTTCGCAAGCATCTCGTCTCGGGTGGTTGGTATCAGACAGGCCGTGTCTGGCACACAAGATCTCCACGAGGTACCCGAAATACGAGCGATTCACGAACTTTTCGAGAGAGTACGCCGGGTTCGCTTGACTGCGGATGTTAGAGGCCCCTCCATGGAGACGCAGCGGACGTATCCTGCGCGGGGCGAGGCTTGCCCGGCTGAGGCGGTGGCAGTCCTGCGCGGTGTGCGAGGAACGGCGTCCGCATCGGTTCGTTGGCGGCTTTATGGGGCGCAGGTTGAGGAGCCATCGCGATGCTGGAAACGAGCGACCTGCTGGTGAAGTGCCCCAGATGCGGCGCGTGGCCGATGGCCGTGAGCTCCGGGAAGGACACGTACGCGCAGCGCGAGATCGCCTTCCGATGTCCAAAGTGCGGGAGCGAGGAAAACGGGCGGCTCCGTCACGGGGGCCTCTCGCCTGTCTCGGCTCCTGGCGGTCGCGATGCCGCCTGAGCCGGCGCCGAAGGGCGGATGACGCATGGACGGACGCGGAGGAGGCCGCGACTTGCCGGGAAGCTGGCTGGAATTGCCATGGAAGACGAGAAGACCCGATTGCTCACCGAGGCCCAGAGGTGCAGGCGCTTGGCCGCTTCCATCACCGATCAGGAGGTGATCCAGCGGCTCACGGCTCTGGCGGAAGAGTACGAACGCCGGGCCAATGCGTCGGCGGACCCGAAGAACGGGATGCACTGAGGCCCTCACGCCTCCCCGGAGCCCGAGAAGAGCACCGTCGGCGGCGTTGCGCGCGGTGCCGGCGTCCGTGGGTAGCTCGATCCGCGACCCTTGAGATCGTACTGTTTGGCCAGGTCGAGCAGACGCCGTTTGGTGAACGGATCCGCCTTCTCCGCCAAGTCCCGCGCCCGTTGCGCGAAGCCTCCATAAAACTCTTCCACGACGCCACCCCCCGCAACATCACTGAAAGCTGGATTTCAATATCGGGCCGCCAACAGGTCAATAGCGAACAAGGCCCGGACAACTTTCCGAGACACTGTTGCACGCGGGCTCCGACGGACCTACGCTGCGACGGGTGGGGAAATCCGATGGCTGTGCTGTTTTCGAGCCGGAAGCTGTGTCCGACCTGCGGCAAGCCGCTGGCGGCTGTCCCGGACGATGTAGCCGTGGAGCGGCAGCGCTACGTCTGCACGCACTGCGATACCGATCCGATGCACGATCCCGCCGCCCGCAGATGGGCCGACAGCCCACTCCGGCCACCGGCAAAGTAGGCTCACCGGCATGAACGTCCAGCATCGGCTCGACGAGGAGCCGGAGGCGTCGCCGGAGAACACCCACGTGCCCGTGCGGTGTCCAGCCTGCATGGCGGTGCACTTCGTCAACAGCACGACCGGCAAGCTGCTCGGTGAACCCGGCAGCGCCCGGACCGATCAAGGTCAGCGCTCCGCCTGATCAAGGTTTCGACGGGCCCGGCCGCGAGGACTAGCAAGTTCGTTGGCGCCGCACCAAATCGTTTGTAGGTTCAAAAACGGTGGGAGGCGCGATGTCGACAATGACAAACCTGCTTGCGCGCAAGCAGGCGCTCCTTGAGCGGCTGGAAAGCGATCCTGGACCGAACGAACGCGAGGAAATCGAACGGCTGCTCGCGCAGATCGAGCCCGCGTGCTCGAGCCCGGAAATGCCGCCGCGCCCAGCGAGGAATAGCATCGAATGCAGATCGGCCCCGGCAGCCGTATTGCTGCAGGGGCCGATCGTGCTCTCAAACTGTTCAATGCTTTCGCCGTCCAACCCGCAGGTCCGGGCTTCGTTCCATCGAACGTGCCTGCGGGCCGCTGTCGGAGCCGACACCGCATCTGCGGTCGCAAGTTATGGGGCGGAGCCCGGAGTGCCTAGGAGTCCGGGCTCCGCAACCGTAACAGCACCTGAGCGCGCGCTCTTGCCGCTCGGTACGAAACCAACTCTACGCCTGTGAGCGGAGTTCGCTTTGAGCCATCTCAACTTCGCGTGGCCAAGGTCGCGGCCCCGTTCGCAAGACATCGGGCCGAGGGCCCAGGCGCCGGTCCACACCACCCAAGAGGCCGCGAACTGGGTCGGCCCTACTTCGGCCTCTCCGCGCTGATGTGAAGCACGTACAGCGTGTTCTGGAACTCGTCAGTGACTTCCATGCGCCAGTCGCGTTCTGGCTTTAGCTTGCCGTCGAGGCTTTGCAGCATCTGTCCCGCCGTCTCGGTGGCTTCTTTCCACGCAGCGTGCTTGTCAGGGAGTTCTTCCCCTTCTTCATCAATCTCGCGCCGTTCGTGGATCACATGGAAAAAGTAGCGTGGCATGAAGTCTAAGAAAGCCGCGAGGCGCAGGTCGTTCCCTATTTCGGTGGCTGCAATCCCCGTGAAGTCAACCATTCGCTAAGATGAGATCCCGCCTCCGCAATCCGAGCTCGCCTAAGCAGGTCATCGCGTTGCTTGCCGCCCGGCAACTGACTGGCCTTCTCCTTGAGCTTGGCAGCCTGCTCAGCCATGCGTTCTTCAAGGGACCGGATGTGTTTCACCCTACGGCGTTCGGCCATGAAAGCGCTCCTTGAGCCGTTAAGGACGACTCCCAAACCCTGCGACCTACAAACAGTTCCCTGGGCGAAACTAGGACACTCGGATGCGAACAGGGGTTCGCGAATGTTGCAGAAAATCTGCGTAGCGCCCCTTGGCGGCCGTGTCGGAACCGGGCCGCCTCGTTCGTCTTGAATCCAGGCCTGCCTCAATGGAGTTCTGCGTTCATGGCCCCGCGCGCCAACTGGAAAGGCTTTCTCCGGCTGTCCCTGGTCACCTGCCCGGTGGCGCTCTATCCAGCCACCTCGGAGAGCGAGAAAATCTCATTCAACCAGCTCAACCGGGCGACGGGCCACCGGATCAAGTACCTCAAGGTCGACGCCGACACGGGCGAGGAGGTGCCGAACGAGGACATCGTCAAGGGCTACCAGCTCGAAAAGGATCAGTTCATCGAGGTCTCGAAAGAGGAACTCGAGGAGATAGCTCTGGAGTCCACGCGCACCATCGAGATCGACGAATTCGTCGACAGGACCGACATCGATCCGCGCTACCTGATCCGCCCCTACTACATCCGGCCCGACGGCAAGGTCGGCCACGACGCGTTCGCGGTGATCCGCGAGACCATCCGCGAGATGGACAAGGTCGCGATCGGTCGAGTGGTGCTGACGAACCGGGAGCACATCATCGCGCTGGAGCCGATGGACAAGGGCTTGGTCGGCACGCTGCTCCGCTATCCCTACGAAGTCCGCAGCGAGCAGGAATACTTCGACGAGATCCAGGACGTGAAGGTCACCAAGGACATGCTGGATCTCGCCAAGCACATCGTGAACCAGAAGGCGGGGCGGTTCGATCCGGAGAAGTTCGAAGACCACTATGAGACCGCGCTGATCGATCTCATCAACCAGAAGCGCGCCGGCAAGCCCATCACGCCGAAGGGGAAGCCCGCCGCCGGTAATGTCGTCGATCTCATGGAGGCGCTGCGCCGATCCGTCGGCAAAGAAGCCGCGCCGGCGAAGGCCGCCAATCCGGCCAAGAAGCCGAAAAAGACGTCAGCCGGTCAGAAGGAAATGCTGATGTCGATCGAGGGAAAGAAGCCGAAGGAAGCGGCCGCGAAGAAGCCGGGAGCGCGGCGAAAGTCGGCGTAGCGAGCCGCAAGAGAAAGCCGGCTCGCCTCCGGCGGACTAGGAACGTGCGTGGCAACCGGACGTTCGACGTCGCAGGTAGCCCCGCGCTCCCGACCGCTTCAGTGGAGGACCCTGGATGGCTTCCTTCATGGCGAGGAAGGCGCCGCTGTGGCCTGTGCCGAGGATTTGAAGGCCCTGCTTGCGAGGCCCATACCTGAATGTTTCAAAGGACGAACTGAAGGTTGCCGCTCGCGTGATTCCACATCATTGCATTACCGCGAAGCTTGTGCGGTCGACGAGGGAAAGCTCCTCACCGGGGTACGCTTCCGACATTTGCCTAGCCGTTTCGAGGTCGCTCGCCGTGACAGGTTCAACGACTGCATCAGTCTCCCGCAAGCGCTCCCAAAAGGTATTCGCGAGTTCGGTGCCAAACAGCGCCTTGATCAATTGCGACGTCTGAACCAGCACGTGGTCCGTAAGCGTGCAGCGATCGACGCTGAGGAGGATGGACTTGGCGAGCTCATTGTTGCGGTCGCGCTTGTACGCGGCTGCAAACCAGACTGAGCTGTCAACGAACGTGCTCACGTTTCTTACTCCTCAAGTGGATAGTTCCAAATCTTGCCCTTGGGAGCGTTCTGCTCGAGCCATTGTTCTGAGACTTGCCTGGAGACGAACAATTTAGCCCAATCGGGGTCTCCGATCGCGCGGGAATCCGAGACATAGATCCAAAGGGAGGCTCGTCATGGCCCGTCTTCGACTTTATATTCCCAGGCGATGCCTTCCGGATCGTATTTCTGGAGCCACCTTTCGGCAGCGTCATCCGAGCCGAAGAGCTTAACCCAATCCGGCTCGCCCGCTTTTCGTTGATGTCCGTCCTCGAAGTCGTTCAGGTAGACCCAGACGGTTTGGCGACGTCGGCGCAGCTCGGCCCAGTTCTCGGCTGACGCGTTGACCGCCTCCCGACTTGTGCGCTCGGCTTCCGGCAAAGACATCACCGCGCCGTATACCTGGTTGGATATTGCAAGCCTGCTGCCGGGCGGCTTTTCTCGCCACTGCCAATATTCATCGAAAGCGTCGTTCATGGCTGCTTACCTCCGCTTCGCGCGGAATGGATTGTCCATCGTGAAGGCGTCCGGCCCAATGCCACTCTCGATGCGAGTCCAGGTGACGGGTGCAGCAATTGGAAAGCCTTCACGCGCCCGCGGGGAATAGGTGCCGATGGCGGTGGTGCCGCGCCCGTTGCGAAGAAATCGAGGAAGATCCGGCCGCTGCGCTTAGCCTGTGCCGAGAGAATGTAGCGGGCGGGGTTGCGCGCTGCGAAGTCAGAGACAAGGCCTCTCGCAATATGATGCGCCTGATCGTGCAGGATAGGTTCATCCAGCGGCGCCATCAAATGGATGCCCTTACCTCCAGTCAACTTCGGCCACGTGTCGAAGCCCTGACGTTTCATTGCCGCGCGGAGTTCGAGAGCGGTGTCGGCGACCATCTCCCATTCGATGCCATCTCCTGGATCAAGATCGATCACGATACGATCGGCGTGCTCGAAATCGTCCACCGTCGAATTCCACGGGTGCAGCTCGATGGCCCCAATGAAGACTAAGCCGAGGAAGCCATCGAGACTGTCGATCCATAGGCGCGTGCCTTGGCCGCCTTCACGCTTTTGGATCCGGAGCCGATGCACGGCCTCCGGAATGTGCTTCGGAAGTGGCCCCTTGTGGTAGAACGTGGTGCCGTGGACGTGCCTGACAAGCTTGAGCGGACGATTGCCAAGGTGCGGCAGCGCCTTCCTCCAAACACGCTTCCAGTACTCCGCGAGTTCTTCCCTCGAGGGGACGACGGCGTCGGGCAGCAGTTGCAGGATGTTTTCCTTGGGGACTCCGAGCTTCGGCCGTCCGGCGGGGGAGGGGACCAGCCGGGGGGCCTTGACCTTTCTCACGGCGAGCTCGTCGCGAAGCCCCTTGAACAAGGCCTCGCGTAACAGGCCGTCGTCCGTCAGCGCGCCAAACTCGACCTCAGCGTCGACCGTTGGTTCGACCCAGGTGGCCTTCGGCTTCTCTATCCTGACGTCCAGCGGCGACGTCCGCCGGATCAATGGATCCAGCCGCTCGCGCAACTCACGCGCAGTCGTCTCCGTATAGCCGGTGCGGACCTTGCCGGCATAGAGCAGCTTGCCGTTTTCACGACGCCCCACGTAGAGCGAGGCGATCTTGCGAGGATGGGCCCCAAGCTTCTCCACGAACGCCACAATCGGAAAGGTCTCGCTCTTCTTGCACTTGAGCTTGATCCAGGTCTCCTGCCGGCCTGACAGGTAGGGTTGCCCGAGCCGTTTTGCGATGAGCCCTTCGAAGCCCAGCTCGCACCCGTTGTGAAAGATGCGGTCGCCATCGGCTTCCAAGCTTTCGACATAGATAAAGGTCTCGGGCGCCTGCTTGAGCAGGGCCTGCAACAAACGCTTGCGCTCCTCGTACGCAACGCCACGCAGATCGTAACCATCAAGGTAGAGCAGGTCGAACGCGTGGTAGCGGACACGCTCGCTGCGCTTCTTTCCCAGCTCGCGCCGGAGCTGCTGAAAGTCCGGTAATCCGCCGCTGCCGTACACCACGGCTTCGCCGTCGATGATGGCACTGTTTGCTTTCAACTTGTGCGCCGCTGCGGCAATTGACGAGAACTGCTCGGTCCAGTCGTAACCCGTGCGCGAATACACTTTGACGTCACCATCGTCGAGGTGTAGCTGCGCGCGGTAACCGTCGGCTTTGATCTCATAGACCCAACCTTCGCCGCGCGGCGGAGTCTCGCGCAACGTGGGATCACAAGGGTCGATGTAACCTGGAATAGCAGCTTTGCGCGCCCCAGCGACGCGCGATACTCCCGAGCGAGACTGACGCAACGCTACAGCACACATGCGGATTCAACGCCTCCGGGCCGATTCGTTCCCTCCTGGAAATGAGCCGCCGCTGGTGAACCGATCGCGCTTCGTCGCGGCTGGCCGGGTTTTTAGGCCGAGGAGCTATATGGGCGGGAGAGCCCGATGAGGAGGGTTGGGCAGGACCACCCGTGCAACATCGCCCGCAGCGACGCGTCCGCCGGTTCTAACTGCGGCCATCACACCGCATCTGAACGCTGGGCCCGTTTTCTCGGATGACAGCACGTGTTGTTTCAGGCCGGACCGGAAGCGATCGATCAGCACGCAGGGAGTTCGAAATCCGGTCAGTTCCACGGAGGCGGTCGGTCCGAGCAGGATTCGCGTCCCGAGCGGCAGCGCCTCGAGGTGGAGGCCGACCGTCGTGATGTTCTCGCCGAGGTCTCCCGCACCGAGCTCGTAGCCGCATCTCCGCACTGTGCCGAACAGTTCGGATGGAATCAGGTGCGCTTGGCGCAGATTGGGCAGGCGGGGCTGCCTTCGGGCCAGATATCTGTGCCGAACGTAAGGTCCAGCGTGAGCGTCGCCTTCGACACCATAGCCTTCCACCAACAGGGAGTCGCGCTGCAGCATCTTGCTGAACCGGTGTCCGCGATCTGCCGCCACGGCCACAACGATGCCTTCGAGAACCAGGCCCGCCATTGTCCGTCAGGCTGCACGTGCAAAGGGGCGCCGTCGCTGGCGTAGGTATCGCGTGATGTCCACTAGCGGCATGGCATTCAGCACCCGGTCCGCCGGCACGCCGCCTTTACGCGCCATCTCGACACCCCAATGCATGTGGTCGAGCTCAGCAATTGAGTGTGCGTCGGGATTGATGCTCATCATGCAGCCGAATTCGAGTGCCGCCTGATGCCAGCGCCAGTCCAGATCGAGCCGCCATGGATGGGCGTTGATCTCGACCGCGACGTCGTGCTTGGCGCAGGAGCGAAGCACTTTTTCGACGTCGATCTCGTACCCGGGCCGGCGCTGGAGCTGCCGGCCAGTCATATGGCCGATGATAGTGGTGTGGGGATCTGCGATGGCGCGGAGCAAGCGTTCGGTCTGGGCTTTCCTGTCCAGCTTGAAACGCCCATGGATGCTGGCGACCACGAAGTCGAAGCTTTCCAAGACGTCGTCAGGATAGTCGAGCGATCCGTCTGCCAGGATGTCAGATTCGATCCCTTTCAGGATCCGGAACTCCTTGCCAAACTTCTTGTTGAGCCGGTCGGCTTCCCGATGCTGCTCCTCGATCTGCTCCAGTGAAAGGCCTCCGGCGTAGTGCGCCGACTTCGAGTGATCGGCTACGCCGAAATATTCGAAGCCGCGCTTCAGCGTGGCTTTTGCCATGGTCTCGATGGTCTCGGTCCCGTCGGAGGCGTCCGTGTGGCAATGCAGGATTCCGCGCAGGTCCTGGTCTGTGACGAGGGTCGGCAGCTTTCCCTTCGAAGCACGCTCAATCTCGCCCCGTCCCTCGCGCAATTCGGGCTCGATAAAGGGAAGCCCGAGCGCATCGTAGATGTCCCGTTCGTTAGCGGAGATCAGGCGGCGGCCCTTCCGGAGGCCGTTGGTATCGAGCTTCATGCCCTTCCGTTCGGCGAGCATCCGGAGCTGCGCGATATGCTCGGCCGAACCCGTGGCGTGCAGCAGTGCTGCGCCAAAATGCTTCCGGTCTGTGAGATGCACCCTGAGGCCACCTGCGTCGGCAGTCTGCCCGTCCTCCGCGGACTGAGCTTCGGCGACCAGGGCGAGGTCGGCGACGAGTTCGCACCCCCGCCGAAAATCTCCGGCGAAGGTAACATGCTTCAAGTCGGGCCGGGCGTTCTGAAGCGATACCTTGCCGTGTTCAAGCAGGGCGGCGGCGCGGTGCAGATGAAAATGGCCTTCGCCGCTCTTCGCGATCGCAAGATTCTGCAGGATCTTGGCCTGCAGGGCCGCCCCCAATCCTTTGGCCTTCTTGATGCGATCCTGCCTGGCTGCGGTTTCCAACTCTGCAAGGGAAGATATCCCGAGATCCTTGTAGAGCCGAAGCACTTTGTCCGGCCGCAAGCCCGGCACAGTCAATAGTTCAAGAACGCCCTCGGGAATTTCCTTGCGTAGCTTCTCCAAACTGGGATGGCTACCTGTCCGATGCAGCTTCGTGATGATGTCGGCGATAGCATCGCCCACGCCAGGAATTTCGGTCAGGCGATCCTCCTCGATCAAGACGTGGAGCGGGACCGCGAGCGCAGCGAGACTGTCCGCAGCGCGGGAATACGCCTTGGCCCGATACGGATTGCCCCCGCGCAACGCAGTCCGCTGCCCGTATTCTCGTAAGAGCTTCGCCACGGTTCGTGAATCAGCGGCGGCCACTCAACCCGTCTCCGTTCCCGCCCAGTTTTCTTGAAAGTCCTACTTGCACACCGTCGCGGGACGCGACGCGCCCTCCGGATCGCCCGACGCCCGACTGCTCCTTGTCCCTGAGGCCATCATCGAGCGACATCTCGAGCTTCTTCGCCGCCCGGAAGTCGTCCAGATGACGCAAGTTCGGCCCGTACGCGGCCTCCTTCGTAAGCAGGTGGTAGATCCGGCCAACCACAGTCTGCAGCTGCTTCATCCTTCCGCGAGGCATCGCACGAGCCTTGCACAGGGCCCGGACAGCGTAGGCGCGGAAGTAATCAACAGCGTCTGACATCGGTGGACTCAACGTCCGGCCTCAGAATTGGTTCTTACCCTGCCCGCTCCAGGAACACCGCCCAACCAGAGATGTTGAGAGACATGACCGCGAGAGTTCTCTACGAAAGCGCGAATGGTGATGTTTGGCGGCTGGTCCGGCATCCGCAATCGGGTGCCCCAATGGTGGAGCACGAGCCGAATGTCAGCTCTGGCGGACGAACCTCGCGGACCGAGATCGGACAATTCCTTCGTGCTGGCGCAAACGGGCCCGAACACCAGGCCCTGCTTCAACTGATCAGTACGCTCGTTGCCGACTAATAAGGGGGAGCGCGACAGGCCTTCCCGAACGCTGGTGCCGATGGGGGCTTGGGCGTGCAACATCATGGCGTGCTGAAACATGTTCTTCTTCTTCTCGAACCGCCTGGGCTGTCTCGGCTCGCTGCTGATCTCTGCGTTCGTCACTGTTGTGCTGCTTTTTGTGTTCGGATTACTCCGGTTCTAAACGACAACTTGTGCAATGCACCTGCCATTGACCGCTCGATCGAGGGGGCGAAGTCAATTGGCTCTCCGAGCGCCGATCTGAGAGCAGAGTGCCAGTTTCTCTGCCTTGCCAAATTTCACCTAAGGGGCGTCAGCCACGGCTTGCCCGAAGACTGCGCACGTTGATCCCGGGGGAGGCTGACGACTAGCTAGTCCAGCGCAAAGAAGAACGACTCGCCGCTCATGCTAGGAACGCGCGAGGCAACACGACGTTCGAGGTGAAGGTAGCCGCAACCGCGCTTCCGAATTCCTTCAGAGGAGGATTCACCATGAGGTCCATTGCGAGCGCGCTGGTCTTTGCTCTGGCGCTTTCAGCCCCCGCCGCATTTGCACAGACGACGAAGCCGGACGTCTCCGGCGCTCCGACCGCGCAGAATTCGGGCGCCGGCATAGCGGGACAGCCAGGCAACAAAAATGGTCCAGCCGCCAAGCCGGGAGAGACCGTCGGCGCCAGCTCGAACCAGCAGAATCCAACAGTCCAGCAGCAGGACACCTCCAACATCAAAGGTCTGCCGGGTAACAAAAGCGGTCCGCCTGCCAAGGAGCCCGATCGCAAGTGACGGTAATCGCCCGCGCGCCCTAGCCATCCGAACGATCTCGCCCGGATGGCAGGGCTCCTTCACGGGGCGCTCGACGGGCGCGCTCCTTCGCAATTGCAGCAGAACCGTTAAGCTCCGGGACACCAAGCGCCTTTACGTGGCGTTCGGCATTCTGCCCCTAGCTTGTTGATCGGCTGGGGACATTTTCAATGGGCCTACTCTCGCGAACGGGCAGCGCGTTTTCGATCGGCAGCACGACCGACCCGCTCGGTCGTTCGCTGCTCGTCGAGCAATTCTGTGTGCTGCGCAAGCAGGTGCCGGTTCTTTACGCCGTCTTGCTCGTCGACAGTATCAGTGTAGGACTGGTGCTCCCGACCACGGTGTCGCCGTGGCTCCGATTTGCGCTGCCCACAGCGCTGCTCGCGGTGTGTCTCGTTCGGCTGATCCAATGGCTGCGCTTGAGCGGCGCCGATTTCACGCCGGAGGAAGCGTTCCGTCAGCTCGCCAGAACCCGCCTCGTGGCGGTCCTGCTCAATGCCGGGTTCGTGCTCTGGATTCTGGCGCTGTTCGGGGTCGTTGACCCTGAGCTCCGCGCGCCGGTGGCGCTGCTCGTCTTCATGGGCTGCGTCGGCACCGCGTATTGCCTCGGTAGTTTTCCGCCGGCATCCCTGCTGACGATGCTGATCGCCGGCGCCCCGATCGCAACGGTGCTGTTGATTTCCGGAGACGGGATGATGATCTCACTCGGGATCAATCTGCTGCTCCTGCTCGTTCTGCTCGGACGGATGATCAACACCAACTTCCGGTCGTTCGTCCAACTGGTCCAGACCCACGGCAGGCTGGCGGAAGAGGGCGAGCGGGCGAAGGCCGCGGAGCAGACCGCGACCGCCTTCGCCGAGCGCTTCGACACGGCGCTCAACAACATGTCGCACGGCCTTTGCTTCTTCGACGAGGATCAGCGCCT
The DNA here is from genome assembly GCF_029714425.1 of Bradyrhizobium sp. CB2312. Lineage (NCBI taxonomy): Bacteria > Pseudomonadati > Pseudomonadota > Alphaproteobacteria > Hyphomicrobiales > Nitrobacteraceae > Bradyrhizobium > Bradyrhizobium sp. CB2312. The sequence continues at coordinate 3,413,613 of NZ_CP121668.1, forward strand.
GATCGTCTGCAATCGCCAGTATCTCGAGATCTACGATCTCGATCCTGAAATGGTCCGGCCGGGCATGAGGCTGAACGATATCGTGGACCTTCGCTACGCGGCTGGCAGCGCTCCGAAGATGTCCAAGCAGGACTATCTGGTCTGGCGCAACAGCGCTCCGGTAATCGCTCAGCAATCCGACACCACGGTCGAGCTGACCAACGGGCGCATCGTCCGCATCCGGCATCGCCCTATGGAAGGCAACGGCTGGGTAGCGACCCACGAGGACATCACGGAGCGTCACCGGACCGAGGCCGCGCTCGCCGATGCGAAGTCCGCCGCCGAGCGGGCCGAAGCGGCCGCACGCGCCGCTCACACCCATCTCACCGACGCCCTGGACGTCGTCCCCGAAGGACTCGCCGTCTTCGACAAGGATGATCGGCTGGTGCTTTGGAACCGGCAGTACGCGGAGTTCTACGCGGCGAGCGAGGAGGCTCTTGCGGCAGGGACGCCTTTCGAAAGCATTCTGCGGGTCGGGCTCGCACGACGACAGTACCCCGAAGCGGCGGGTCGGGAGGAGGAATGGCTCGCCGAGCGCATGGCGCGCCACACGCTGCCCCGGCACACCCACGAGCAGCATCTGGCCGGCGACCGCTGGATCCGTGTCGAGGAGAGACGGACCGCCGATGGCGGCAGCATCGGTGTCAGGATCGACATTACGGACTTGAAGCGGCGCGAGGCGTCCTTCCGGCTTCTCTTCGAAGAGAACCCGCTCCCGATGTGGGTGGCGGACTCGAAAACTCGGCAACTGATCGCCGTGAACGGCGCCATGTGCCGACATTACGGGTACCGGCGCGAGGAGCTCCTCATCATGACGGAGCAGCAGCTCCGGTGCGGAGGGCCAGACGACGGGTCGGAACGCGATTTCGAGTTGCACAGAACCGCTTGTGGCGACGTGATTCAGGTCGCGATCGAGTCCCGGCCGCTCGTCTACGACGAGCGCGCCGCCCACGTCAGCGTCGCTTTCGACGTCACAGAGCGCAACCGAACCCAGGAGAAGATCGGCTATCTCGCCTGCCACGACGCGCTGACCGAATTGCCGAACAGGACGGCGTTCGATCGGCATCTGGTCAATGCGATCGACCGGGCACTTGTCACCGGCAGCGGCTTCGCCGTCCTCTGCATCGATCTCGATCATTTCAAGGAGATCAACGACCAGTTCGGCCACGCAATCGGCGATGCCGTGCTGCGGGAAGCCTCGCGCCGCCTGCAGGAGGCCGCGCAGGGTTCATACGTGGCGCGAATAGGGGGCGACGAGTTCATCGGTATCACCGACCAGTTGCCATTGCCGGCGAGCGCGGAACTGCTTGCCACCAGGATGCGCGCCGCCTTCGAATATCCGATTGAGGTCGAGGGTCACGCCCTGAGTGTCGATCTCTGCATTGGCGTGGCCGCATTCCCAAGAGACGCGCAGGATGCGGTCTCGCTGCTGGCGAATGCCGATGCTGCCCTCTACCGAGCCAAGCATGAGGGCAGGGGCGCGATCCGCCTGTTCACGAGCGCAATGGATCAGCAGCTTCGCGAGCGCCGCGCGCTCGAGCACGACCTGCGGTTCGCAGTGGAGCGCGGCGAGCTCATTCTGGAGTACCAGCCGCAACAGCATCGGGATGGACACGTCACGGGATATGAGGCGCTCGTTCGCTGGCGACATCCGGTTCGCGGCATCGTCCCACCCGGGGAGTTCATCCCCGTGGCGGAGCGGAGCGGCTCGATCGCGCAGATCGACGACTGGGTCTTGATGGAAGCGTGCAAGGAAGCTGCCTCATGGGATCAGCCCCTCAGGGTGGCGGTCAACGTCTCGGCAGCACAGTTCCGCCGCGACAACCTGGATGTGCAGGTCCGCAAGGCCCTACGAGAGAGCGGGCTTCCGCCTTCCCGGCTGGAGCTTGAGATCACCGAAAGTGTCTTTATCGATGACATTGCGCGCGCCGGGAAGGCGATACAGGCGCTCAAAAATCTTGGCATCTCAATCGCGCTGGACGATTTCGGAACGGGCTATTCCTCCTTGTCATACATCGAGGCCTTTCCTCTGGACCGGATCAAGATCGATCGGTCCTTCGTCGCTCGCCTCGGGCAGAGCGCGCGGTCGCTCGCGATCGTGCGGGCCGTCATCGGCCTCGCCCATGGGCTCGGCGTGCCGGTGCTTGCGGAGGGGATCGAGACGGAGGCTCAGATGTCGCTTCTCCTGCAGCAGCGATGCGATGAGATGCAAGGGTATCTGATCGGCCGGCCTGGAGCCTTGGCCGGCACCAACACAGGCAAGGCGCTCCGGCCCCGAGTGGTCTCTTGAACGGCGTAACCCGCGCCGAGCCGGGCGCGCAAGGACCAGACTAGTCGGGCTGCATGCGCCGGTCGCCTCCGAGATCCTTTACCATTCGGACGATCTCGTCGGGATGGAAGGGCTTCCTGAGGATGCGGCTGCCCGGCACGGGATGTGGTGACGTGGGCGAGTAGCCCGTGGCGTAGATGACGGGCAGTTCCGGATCGCTATCGCGGCAGCATTCCGCGACCTGCCGGCCGTCGAGCTTTCCGGGCAGCCTGACGTCGGTGACCAACACGTCTGCGATGTGGCGCTTGCACCACTCCAACGCCTCCTCACCGGTGCTTGCGTGGATCACGTGATAGCCTGCATCGCGCAGCGCTTGGACGACAAATTCACGGATCAGGGGATCGTCCTCTACGAGAAGTACGCTCACTGGCAGCTCACGTGGGATAACATTCGCTACGCAGGTCGAACGGCGCAATTGCGTTGTCGTTCCTGACGAAGGGCGCCGGGCGAGCGTGACTGGATAGTTCAAGCGATCTCAAGAAGACTCACAAGCTATCAAGCCCTCGCTCGGGTTCTACGATCTTGCGACGGCAACACCATCGATCAAGGCGGCCTTGACCCCAGGGCACGAGGAGCAATTTGTTCCATCAGGGCGTAGCGATAGAGACGGCGGACGCGACGAAGCGAGCATCACCCACAATCAGCGACAATGAAGCGCGCAGGAGTTCGAGAAGGAGCAGTGGCGCGAGGGGCCGAGCGGCGCCGGGAACAGGCGGCGCCGGCTCAAGGCACGTGAGAAGCCGGAGAGGCCGGTCGCAAAGGCGCAGGCGGTGATAACAAGGCTCGGCGGGAGCACGAGGAGAAGGCAAGCGGCCGTCGAACCTGAGCGCGCGGCGTTGGACGAGCGCGCCGAGGTCGCAGAGAGGCGCTAAATTTGGAGAAGCAGAGGGAAACCCTCGAGTCGGCTCTGCGCCGCGCTCGGGAGTAACCGTCGGGGCAGCGGGATAAAGTTCCCTCCGCTTGGGGTATGCTTCCCTTGGCGCGGCACTTCGTACAGCCGACCAGAAAGATCCTGCGGCCCGCTTCGGTCTCGTGCGCCGGCTGATGCCCCGGGTATGGCCGCGGAGGTCGCACCTGACCTCTGCGGGCCCGCCTTTCCTCATGCTTCGCCGGGACCGGAGAAGAGCGGCGGGCTGGTGCGTGGGGGTGGCAGCGGCCGGGCGCTGCCGGCGGGTCTGCTCTTGGCGTCGTACCTTTTGGCCAAATCGAGCAGCCTTCTGCGTGTGAACGGATCTGCCTTCTCCGCCAAGTCGCGAGCTTGCTGCGCGAAGCCGCTGTAGAACTCTTCCATGACGCCACCCCACTATATGACCAAATGCTCATCTTCGATGGTCAGCGATGTCCACGTCAAGACATCGCTTGTGCGCCCCGGGCAAACGGCACTAGGCTGATCCCTGGCGGGGGAGTCCAATGTCGCTGTTGCACCCTATCCGGAAGCCGTGCCCACACCGTGGGCGGCCGATGAAGCTCGCACGCCACGAGGCCGCCAGAGACGGAGAGCGCTATATCTGTCCCGAGTGCGACGACGATCCGCTGCACGATCCCGCCGCCCGGAAATGGGTGGACGGTCCACTGCGGCCACCGGCAAAATAGTGCTCAAGCGTAGTCTGGTCGGGGGCCTCGCAAAGCCAGGACTGGCAAGTTCGTCGTCGGCGCATCAGTTCGTTTGTAGATGTCTAAGATCGGGAGTCGCCATGTCGACGGTCGCAAAGCTGCTCGCGCGGAAACAGGCACTATTGGAGCGGCTCGAGAGTGATCGGAAATCCAGGCGTTGCTCGCCCAGATCGAAACCGCGCTGAACCTGCTCGATCCGAAAGTTGCGACCGGTCTGAAGGACGAGTGAACCGAGGGCGCCCGTCAAAGCGCTATGATCGTCCGGCACGTGCGGACTTTTGGATCAGGGTGGCGTCGCCGAACTCGCCGGTGGCCGGACTCCAAGTCCGGCTGAACGCGAGCTCGCCGACGCAGCCAAGGTATCGCGAGAGCGCCTTTGCGCGCTTTCCCGCCGCGTTCGCTCATGCGTTCCACCGCCTCGCCCGGCGCGACGCCGTCGTCCGCCACCACGAAGGTAGCGCTACGTGATAGGTGACGTCCATCGCTCCCTCCCTACGTCGCGTCGGCGCAATCATCTCCCTACAGCGGGCTACCCTTCTGTGCAGGGGGCGCCCTGGAGAGCGCCGCTGTGTTTCGGCATGGAATAAGGACCCCGTATTCGGGGTAATCGGCATCCAATCGGGACCCCGGGACAAGGGTCCACAGTGGCTTCCATCGAGTCATGGAAGCCGAGGTTGGGATGCTGGTGGTGGAGACGATTGGTAAGATCCGTCGCGCCTACTTTGTTGATGGTCGTCCGATCAAGGCGATCTGCCGAGAACTTGGCGTATCGCGGAAGGTGGTTCGCAAGGTCATTCGTTCTCAAGCGACGGAGTTCCGGTATGAGCGCGAGACGCAGCCGCTCCCGAAGATGGGTGCCTGGAGTGCCGAGCTTGACCGGTTGCTGGCAGGGAATGAGAGCAAGTCGGCGCGGGAACGGCTGACGCTGATCCGTATATTCGAAGAGCTTCGCGGCCTCGGTTATGTCGGCGGCTATGATGCGGTTCGTCGATACGCACGACGGTGGAGCAAGGAACGCGGCACCTCGACAGCGTCGGCGTATGTGCCGCTGAGCTTTGCACCAGGCGAAGCCTACCAGTTCGACTGGAGCCACGAGGTCGTCCTGCTGAGCGGCACCACAGTGATGGTGAAGGCTGCTCATGTCCGGCTCTGTCACAGCCGCATGCTGTTCGTGCGGGCCTATCCGCGAGAGACGCAGGAGATGGTGTTCGACGCCCACGACCGGGCGTTCGCCCTGTTCAAAGGCACCTGCACCCGCGGCATCTACGACAACATGAAGACCGCCGTAGAGACGATCTTCGTCGGTAAAGGCCGTCTCTACAATCGCCGCTTCCTGCAGATGTGCAGCTACTATCTGGTCGATCCGGTCGCCTGCACGCCGGCGTCGGGCTGGGAGAAGGGGCAGGTCGAGAACCAGGTCGGGCTGGTCCGCGAACGCTTCTTCACCCCGCGGCTGCGCTTCAAGAACCTCGACGAGTTAAACGCCTGGCTGCTCGACAAATGCATCGCCTACGCCAAGGCTCATCGCCATCCGGAGCTGACCGATCAGACGATCTGGGACGTGTTCGAAGCCGAGCGCCCCAAACTCGTTCCCTATGCCGGCCGCTTCGACGGCTTCCATGCGGTGACGGCATCGGTCTCGAAGACCTGCCTGGTGCGCTTCGACAACAACAAGTACTCCGTCGCAGCCAGCGCAGTCGGACGACCGGTCGAGGTTCAAGCCTATGCCGATCGTATCGTGATCCGTCAGGATGGGCGCATCGTTGCCGAGCACCCGCGATCCTTTGGCCGCGGCGATACCGTCTACGACCCCTGGCATTATGTGCCGGTGCTCGCCCGCAAACCCGGCGCCTTGCGCAACGGTGCTCCCTTCAAAGACTGGGTGCTGCCGGCTGCGATCGAGCGGATCCGGCGCAAGCTTGCCAGCACCGACGATGGCAATCGGCAGATGGTCGACATCCTCAACGCGGTGCTGACTGACGGTCTGCCCGCGGTGGAAGCGGCCTGTGCCGAAGCGCTCGGTCATGGCGTCCATTCCGCCGATGTCGTTCTCAATATCCTGGCCCGTCAACGTGAACCCGCCCCACCGGCCAACATCATGACGCCGGCCGCACTGACACTCCGTCATGCACCGATCGCCGATTGTGCCCGCTACGACAACCTCCGGAGGACCATCTGATGGAACGAACCCAAATCTTCGACCTCATGGGCGAACTCAAGCTCTACGGCATGAAGGCTGCCTTCGACGAGATCATGGCAACTGCCGTCAAGCGCCAGCACGAACCCCAGCGCATTGTCGGCGACCTGCTCAACGCCGAGATCAACGAGAAGCAAGCCCGCTCGATCAAATACCAGCTCACCATTGCCAAGCTGCCGCTTGCCAAGGACATCGCGGACTTCCAGTTCGACGGCACGCCGATCAATCAAACTCTCGTCAATGATCTCGCTGGCGGCGGCTTTATCGCCCAGCAACGCAACGTCGTGCTGGTTGGCGGCACCGGCACAGGCAAGACCCATCTGGCCATCGCCATTGCCAGAAGTTGCATCCGCGATGGTGCTAGAGGACGCTTCTACAACGTCGTCGATCTCGTCAACCGGCTCGAGACCGAGACCCGCAACGGACGGCAGGGACGGCTCGCTGAGCATCTGACCCGCATGGACTTCATCGTTCTCGACGAGCTGGGCTATCTGCCGTTCGCGCAATCGGGCGGTCAGCTCCTGTTCCATCTCATCAGCCGGCTCTACGAGCGCACCTCCATCATTGTCACCACCAATCTTGCGTTCGGCGAATGGCCCAGCGTGTTCGGCGATGCCAAAATGACCACCGCGCTACTCGACCGATTGACCCATCACTGCGACATCGTTGAGACCGGCAACGACAGTTGGCGCTTCAAAAGCCGCGACGATGTTCAAACAACCCGCGCTCGCGCCGTCTCCGCAACCCCGACCAGCTCCGACGACCCGAGCGCTACCAGCAGAGCGCGCCGATCAAAGGGGTCCCTTTTGGATGCCGATAGGGGGTCCCAGTCGAACGCCGATTGACAGGCTGAGGGCGATCAACCACCTGCAGAACATCTTGCCGTGTGAAATGTCCGGCAACATGTGCTCTGGCAGCGAGTAGCCCATGATTTCCATTGGTGCGATCAGAAGCTGTGTCATCTCGGTCAGTACTGAAAAGTGCGCGATCGGAACGTTGGGCTGGTTCGCGACGTAGCGGCGCAGGTGGTAGGGGACCGTGTCTTTGACGGACGCGGGGCCCGTGCGGTCGGAGACAAGGACTCGTTCGTCCGAGTTGGGTCTTGGCCGTGTAAAAACGATCTCAAAGGGCGTCGGTCCCGGAAGCGGGGAGCCGCGTGTGTCTCAGGCCCCGATCGCAGCGATCAGCGGCTTGATCCCGACGATGTTCATGACCCGTGTCAGATTATAGGCCAGCACCGAGAGTGCCATTTCGGCGGCTACTTTTGGAAGCGTTTTGGTGAGGAAGTGTGTCGCTCCCATGCGGGCCTTCATCGTGCCGAACGGATGCTCGACTGTCTCTCGACGCTGGCGCATGGCTTGTGGGTTTGCATCGAGACGCTGCTGCACAGCCTCGAGCAGATGCTCATGCTCCCATCGTGGAATCCGCCGCTCTGGCCCTGTCGTGCACTGCGATTTAAGCGAACAATTTTGACAGGCCGTGGTCCAGTAGCGCCGTAGCCGCTTCCCGTCTTCCTCGCTCGTGAAGCGATAAGGCAGTTGCTCTCCAGCTGGGCAGCGATAGGCGTCCTCTTCAGGCAAATAGACAAAATCCTGCTTGCCGAAGCGCCCATCTGACTTGGCACCCGACGTCTGTGGCTTGGGCAGAGTTACCGTGATGCCGGCCTCGTGGCACGCGAGGATCTCCACGCTGCTGAAGTAGCCGCGATCGGCAACGGCCTCGAGCGCATCGGTCTGGAGCACTTCTTTCGCCTGCTTTGCCATATTGGCCAGTTGAGCCCGATCTGAGCCGCTGTTCGTTACCTCATGCGTCACAATCAGATGGTGCTCGGTATCCACGGCGACCTGCACATTGTAGCCGACGACGCCGGAGCCGCGGCCGCTCGTCGCCATCGAGCGGCTATCGGGATCAGTCAAGGAGATTTGCTGGTCAGGCGATGCAAGCATCTGCTTCTCGTAAGCGGCAAGCTTGCCCATTTCCTCCTTCAGCTTCGTCAGCTTTTCGGTAAGCCTCGTCACCTTCGTGGCCAGGGCCTCCGTCGGCTCCTGCCGGTCGGCCGTGTCAAGTTGGCCTAGATACCGCGCGACGCTCTCCTCCAGCTGGGAGCGTCGCCGCTCCACCTTCGCCCGGGTGAAGTTCCTGTCCCGGTTGTTCACCGCTTTGAACTTGCTGCCGTCGATGGCAACGCTCGCCGTCGTCAGGAGACCCATCCCACGGCAGAGTTCAACGAAGCGCGCACACACCCTGCGCAGCGCCAGGCCATTGTCCTTGCGGAAGTCGGCAATCGTCTTGTGATCGGGAGTGAGCCGACCCAGCAGCCACATCAGTTCGACATTGCGTCCGGCTTCTCGTTCGAGCCGCCGGCTCGACTGCACCCGGTTCAGATAGCCATAGATGTAGAGCTTCAAGAGAACCGAGGGATGGTACGATGGCCGACCGGTCGCCGCCGGCTCAACCTCGAAGCTCATCTCGGCCAAATCGAGCGCATCGACAAACGCATCGATCACACGGACAGGATTACTCTCGTCAATGAAATCATCGAGGCATTCCGGCAACAGCGTGCATTGCCCACGATCCGCCTCCTCAACGAAGCGCCTCATCGATTCCCCCAAAAAGAATCACCGGAGAATCATAGCAGCGGCACAGCGTTTTCACACAGCCAGGGTCACCACCGGACTTATGCAACGCAGCAGTTTCGGTTCTATTCGATCACTTCTTCAGCCTGCCCCAGCCGAGAGACTGGACACGCGACCAGTAGTTGTCCTGAGTTTACGTATTCAGATTTCGAAAAGGGAATTTCCAATGAGCGAAATGATCCTTTTGGATACCGCCCATCGCGAGGTTGTCCGGGGCATTGTCAAAGATAGCTCAGTCCTTTGCACCACCACCAGCGCTCCCGATGTGTATGTTCACGCTATCACCAAGGAAGATAAGGCCGAACTTCATCAGGGCGATGGCACGGTCATCCCCCAGATGACGCGGATAAGATTTTATGTCTTCAGATCAAATACGGGGACGAACCGTTCTCCGCCACGGTCACTGTAACCGGCACGACAGCCAGGACAGAGGCCAAGAAACTTGCGAGCTTGGTGCCCTTTTCCGGCAAGCTAGATAGATTATCAAGCCAGCCCATCTGGCTCTCCTTGGTCGATCGGTTGATTGAGGGCGACAACGCGGTAAGAATTTTTGTGCGCGTACAATCCGGAGACCCGGACTCCTCAGGAAATGATGCAGGGCTGCTGCGCTGTGCTCCAGCCCTGCATCCTGTTGCGGGGCGTTCTACGCTGCGATGGACGTGTGCGCCGGTGCTTGCGTCAAGGCAGTGACCAATTCTTTCACGTCCGGAGCTCCCAACCCAGTGACGCGGTCATAGCCGGGAGTAGCTGTAAACTCGCCATTGGTGCCATGACTTATGTCTCGGAAGCATGCGGTGCCGTTCAGTGGGTAGATGAGCGGGTTCAAATAAGGTAGCGAAGGTAGGCCGGCCTTGTGACGGGCTTCATTGATCAGCGCGCACAAGCCGGCCCAAATGGGCGCGGCCCAGCTCGTCCCACCAATTCCGGTGGGCTGTCCATGCAGGACCAAAAAGGCTCCTTCATTCGGATCAGCAGCCGCGCTCACGTCGGGGACCGAGCGTTTGGGTCCGGTCGGGACACCTTTGCCAGTTTGCCAAACGGGACGGCTGAAGAAGACGCTATCCCCGCCACCGCTCCCGGCCCAGCCGTCCTCCTGCGCGACAGCCCCGTGCGCCGGTGCAAGCTTCAAGCTTGTCCCGCCGACCGCGACGACCGCTGTATCTGAGGCTGCATACTCCGCCTGAAGAGGTCCATCGGCGGTTTGGCCGTCGATGCCCGGATTGGATCCAGCGTCGCCGCTCGATACGAAGACGTTTACGCCCATCGCCGCGAGCCTGAGGAATTTCTGATGTTGTGTCGCGACCTCGCCATTTGGCCCGCCCATGAAGGTTTCCCCGAGCCCCAGGCTAATCGACAACTGTCTCATGCTTGGATCGCTCGACGCGTCCGCAATGATGCGATCGAGCGCCTTGTCGAGCGCGACAAACTGAAGTGAACCGGTCGCGTAGATCTTAATCTTCGCGCCGCGAGCGATTCCACTGGTCCAGGAGACGTCGAGTGTCTCCTCGCCTTCGGGGGCCGGAAGATGGCCGGCGCCCACTTTGATCTTGCCAATCCTGGTCAGGTCAACTGCGATCTCGTTGGCTTTCCAGAATTCGATAATGTCATGATCGTTCGGAAAGGTGTCAATCAGTATCGCAATCGTCTGTCCTGCGCCGGTGACGCCCAGCGCGTCCGCGCCGTACGCACGAAGAATCTCGGAAACAAGATAGGGTGGAGAATTGGCGACATTCGGCGAAGGCAGCCCGTGCCGATCCAAAGTAGCGCGATTGTTGTGGCTGATCTTGTGCGCCAAGTGCTTCTGAGCGTGTCGGAAGGGTTGCAAGCCGATGATAGCGTGAACCGGCGCGCCGACCGACATGGGGAGGCTGGGAGCACTCTGCGCGGCAGTGTAAGTAACCCCCTTCTTGGTGACCTTCACCATTTTGACGTCGAGACTTTGTTCGATCTGACCGACAGTGGCCTTGGCGTATATACCGGTGCCGTCTGGGCTCTCGCCTATGACATCGAAACCCTGCTCATTTAGCCAAGACTTGAGCGCATCGACGTCCGCCTTCGTTGCACTGTACCTCTGGTTCAGTTGCTCTGCAGACAACACCTGCCCCTCAGCGACACGTTTCTCAAGATCGTCTTTGTCAGGCATCTCCAGTGAAAAGAGCAATTCCATCGTTTCGTTGCGGGCGTCGCGCTTTGCTGGTGCCACCAGCAGCCCGTGCTTAGTTAATCCGGGTTGAGTAGGTAATTCAGCAACGCTGTCTGTAAACACCTTGCGATCGCTCATGGACATTCTCCCTCAATGAGGTGGATGGAATGATCGTCCGCGACTGGCGTTCAAGAATTGCGCGCCGCAACTCAATCGCGTCCAGCGCAAAGCTTTCAGGTACTCACTGCTTTTATGACCTCAGAGTTCTGCCATTTATGAGTTGCCTCACACTTCACGCGAATTGGGACTAGCTCTCAGCAAGAGAACCGCTCATGCAATCCTACCCGTCACGACCGACCCTGTTCGCGCGCAGTCAATGAGGGAAGCCCTTCGAGGGCTAAACAAGGCGAACGGCTTCGGAGCCAGTCTTTTCTTGTTCGCTGTGCGAGACCAGCTGCACATTAACGGCCCGATCGCACATCCCTGGCCTCGGGGCCGACCAGGTGGGCGAACCGCGAGCGACGATGACCGGGACCTCTCGTATCCCCAAACGCTCGGCAGCCAACAGCCTCCCATGCCCAGCGATTTCCATCCCGGCTTCATCGACCAGCACTGGAGTGGTCCAACCCCACTCGCGGATCGAAGCCGCAATCTGCTGCAGTTGCGCATCGGAATGCGTCCTGGCGTTGCGGGCGTAGGGGACCAGGGAAGCCAGCGGTCGCCTTTCCGTGGCCCAGGCAGCCCAATTCGCGCCAGGCGCGCCAGGCGCAGCGGCGTTGTTTCGATCCATCGGAACCCTTGGGAAACGCCAGGGCGCAGCCCGGCAAACCATTGTTGCGGGTTGTACCCTAGACGAACACTCCCCACGGCAAGCGACGCGAGCGTCGCGCCGGCTGCATCACGACATGCCTGCGGGACATGAAGCCTTGATGTCGGTCATGAACGCCTCCGCTTGGTTCGATATCCGCGCGGAGAAAGGCATCGTTGCTACAGCGAAGGACGCCGCCGAGCCTTTCTTGAGACGACGCCGACCAGACCACTCAATCCGCGCACCGGCAGAAACCCGACGCAGTAGCCCGCAAGCGATCCTATTGCGGCGCGTTATTGGAACAAACTGCTTCGGCGAGTGGTTGGTCGCCACAAACATTGCGGCGTCGCGATCGAACCGGCGCGATGCCAAGCCAGAGGATGCCGACCATGAAGCGCACCATCATTGCCTTGAGCTGCGTGCTGCTCGCGGGCCCCGCGCTCGCCCAATCCGTGGGTGAGAAGACCGGCGTGAACTCCGCGATCGGGGTTGCGCCGACGACCGCCGATTTCGTCAAGGAAGTCGCGATCTCCGACATGTTCGAGATCCAATCCAACAAGCTCGCCGAGCAGAAGGGCAACGCGCAGGAAAAATCCTTCGCCCAGCAGATGGTGACCGATCACACCAAGACCTCGAGTGACCTGAAGGGCCTAGTCAGCAGCGGCAAGGTCCAGGCGACCCTGCCGGCCGAGCTCGATTCTTCGCATCAGAGCAAGCTCGACAAGCTCAACAAGGCCTCGGGTAAGGACTTCAGCTCTGATTTCGAATCCTATCAGGTCAGCGCGCACAAGGACGCGGTATCGTTGTTCGAGCGTTACGCCAAGGGCGGCGACAATTCCGAACTGAAGGACTGGGCCGGCAAGACTCTGCCAACGCTGCGCCATCACCTCGAAATGGCACAGGAGCTCGGTAAGGGACCGAGCGTTGGCCAGTCCCGCAAGTAGCGGAAAGTGACGGAAGTTGGAGGGCCGGCGAGGCCGTCGGCTCGGCGCGCACGTTGGCGCGGCGCTGCGCACCGTGCGGCGTCTGGTTGTCATTGAACTGTCGCTTCAGGTCGACGCCGTCGACGGGATCGTTGACGCCGTGCTGAATGTCGCGAAGCTCATGGCTCATCTCATTCCTTCCGGGCAGGATCGTCTCGAGCACCTGGCGCGCCGCGCCCCTGATCACGCCCCCTCATTCGGATCGCCCTTCAGCAAGGCCAGCGTGAAATTCTTGGCCTGTTGCAGCGTGATGTGCGGCGACAGCGGCGGCACCTCGGAATCGGTCTTCACCTCCAGTACGGTCGGCATGTCGCAGGTGGCAGCCTTTCAAGGCCCCCGTTGAAAGCGCGCGGAGATCAAACTCACCGCAATCCAAATTGCGCTCTGGACACGAGCATACGTTCATGTTGGCTGCTATTGGCCGAGCCACCACCCTTCAGGAGCGTACGGATGCCTGACATAAGGGAAAAGATCATTCGCCAGTGGGCGAAGCTTCCGAAGGAACGGCGGCAGTCCCTGGCGGCGATTTCTGAATTCGCCAGGAGCGCCGCCCAGCAGAACGAAGATGCATTCGTCCAGGGTCATCGTGATCCCTATGAAAAGATCATGAGCTGGCTATTGCCGCGTGCTCATCTCTGAGCGAACGAACAGGCCGTGTCCGGTGTTCCTGAACCCGCCGATAAGCCGGCGGCCTCAATGCACCAGCACGAACACAAGCCCGCCGGCCTCGACAGCTAGCCAAATCAAGGAGAGGCGGACGTAGAGGGTGTTTCGGTCCATAGGACCGTTCCTCTAGGACTCGATCGCTTGATCTAAGTCACTGGTTTACCGGCGGATCGCTGGGGACATATCTAATTCTAAATAGGACAGTACCCGGCAGCCCTTTCGGAATAAATGCGGACGATACCTCGACCAATGACCCTGCAGCTTCGGGGCCGTGACGAGCGGCTTGCTGCCGACGAAATTTTATTTCAAGTAATTTCGCAGATCTGCGGCCGCTAACATCGGAGCGCCGCCGCGCTCGGAAACGGGTTCCTTTAGGATTTCCGGTACCGCCCCCCGGCCCGTAGAAAGTTATTCCCCGCAGACTTAAATGGGTTGGCGCACAATGCGCTGCTCTATCGGTACTCGTTTTCCGAACCAGGGCGTTCGCGGTCCGTGCCGCGTCACGCGCAGCGCGAGCTGTTTGGAACCGGACCCTCCGAATGGGGACTGTTGGACTATCGATCCGGAACCCAGGGATGCTCCTGGTTCCAACGACTCGGCCGAGCCGCACGCTTGGCCACACGCGCATTCTTTCCGCCTTGCCGGGGATTAGGGCGTCCCTATCGCCAAGCGCCACACGGGCCGCCTGTGGCCCAGGGCAAGGCCAACCGGTCGGGCCCTTTGTCCAAGGGCATCCGGGCCAGGCAGGCAATCCCTTCGGTAATACGGAAAGCGCTGCCAGCACTTCCATTGCTGCTTCTGCAGCATCTTCGCAATGCCATGACTCCGATTGGACTGGATGCCGGGCGCACCAGAGCGATGTACGGGGCAACGAAACGGCGCGGCGAACAACGCCAAGCGCGAAACCACGAAAAGGAAAACCGAATGACGAATGAACGCATCGCTCCTCCGCTGCCAACGACGGCAGAGGCAGGAAACTACATCGCCCAAGCCAGCGCTGTGTTGCGAATGCTGCGCCAGGCGAACACGATGACCTACGGCGATTTTGCCGAGATCATCGGCCTGCGCAAAGCGAGCGAAGCGTGGCACCCCGCATATATGCGGTACGTTTCCAAAATCCTCGATCTCACCGCAGCAACAGCCCAGGCGGTGCATGATAATCTGAGCGCTGACGACTTCGCCCGGATCGTAAAGCCAGGACTGGCGAGCCCGGTGTTGGCTTTGAGCGCCGCGTGACGCTTGTCAAAAAGTAAGCAAGCGACGGGAGCGAACAATGACGACGAGCCGCCACTTCATGTTTTTCGGGACCGGCAACTACACGGAGACGCACGCGTACAGCAACGTGGAAGCCTACGAGGTCTTCGGGCCGAACACTCCCGCGCTCGATGAGCAGGGGTTCTTCTTTACCGAGCGAGGCGGCCTCTGGGTCGACATGGACTACGCAGCCCGCGTGTTCGCCCGCAAGGCGAAGGCACGCCAGGCCATCATCGAGCGGGCCGAGAGGGAAAGACGCAAGGACTAACCGCAGCCTCCTGGCTGCCCACTGCCCAGCACCCGAAAGGGTTTCTGGGCTCGGGGCAGTACAGCGGGACCATTCCGGTCGCCGCGCAAACAGGAGAATTGAAATGGCTACCAAGAAGAAACCCGCCGCGAAGAAGGCTCCCGCGAAGAAGAAGGCCGCTGCCAAGACGGCGGCCGCCAAGCGGAAGGCCAGCGCCAAGACCACGGCCAACGCCGACCAGGCGAAGGGCCCGCGCGCTGGATCGAAGACCGCGATGCTGCTCGATCTTTTGAGCGGCAAGGGCTCGACTGTCGAGAAGATGTGCGAGGCCCTGGGTTGGCAGGGCCACACGCTGCGCGCAGCGCTCACCCGGCTGCCGAACGGCGCGAAGGCCGAGCGTACCCGCGAGGACGGCGTCACCTCCTACAAACTGGCGTAACCGGCCGAGGTCCCGCAGGCCAACATCCTAGCGATGGTAATCAGCTTTATGATCGCCATCGCAGCAGCACAAGCGGCCCGGTACCTCGTCACCTTCATCAAGGACAAACGGAGGAACAGGAAATGATCTTCTTTTTGACTTGGACTGCATTCTCGGTCGCCGTTGGCCTATTCGCCAGCGTCAGACGCAACCGGTCGAGCTTCGGCTGGTTTGTGATCGCCCTCATCGTCTCGCCGATTATCGCTGGCGTGTTTTGCGCGATCCTGCGCGAGAAAGCGCAGCCGGTGGAAGTGTCGCAATGAAGCACTAGAGAATGGGGTGCCGACTAACCGGCCCTGGAGCAATCCGGAGCCTTTTCTTTTTCAGCGCCTTTCGATGCAGCTCTGAAGCATCGTATCTTTGCGCTCGATCGATTTGCTCACCTCGTGCTGCGTGAAGGCGAAGCCTGCGACCACGATGACGTTGATCAGGACCAGCGCCAGAACGAGCGGCTGAGTGCGCAGGCTCTCAACGACGTTGTTGGCGAGCTGTCTGGCCATATCGGAGTTTCTCGACCATAAACGGGACAGCGCCGTCAGGCGCTCCCTTCCTCCCAATACGGCAAAGGTCGCCGAAAACTCATACACGTGCGAATATAGTGAAACGGTTCGAGCGCGTTGTTGACGTCAAAGGAGCGACTCTCCGGCTTCGGGCGCTTCGTTGTAAAGCGGACATCAACCAGCCGACAATTCCCGCTGAATCCGTCGAAAATGACTCATCTGAGATAATTGCCAGCGTTTCGCGCGTCATTATTGCCGCTGGCGCTCCTTTACGTTCCTGATAATCTTTGTTCGCGAGTGCATTTGCCAAATAAATTGTCCCAAGCACGGCGGCGCATCAATTTGATCAAGTTCCCTGGCGTCCGAGGTCAGCTCGGAGTCATTCGCGACGGGGGCGGGCAGCAAACCCGGCCATGTCCGCTATGCCGGATGGCGACCAAAAATTCCGCATCGTAGCGAAATAGATTTCGGTGAAACGACTCGCCCCGAGATCACGATACTGCGATTGGCGTTCAGTCGTCGCGGCCGTAATAGATTCTCTGGAGCCGGTAATGCCCACCCGTAGAGATGTACTGCTGTCGCAGGCAACTGGCGCCCCTGCAAAATCGTGCCTGCTCATCACAATGCAGATGTTCGAAGTGGAGCCTGATCAACCGTGAATTGTCGAGAAAGGTTGCAAAGTAATGAGCGGCCGTCGCATTCCCGCACATGCGGGTGACGGCACTTCGAACCTCGGGTGGTAAACGATCGATACGTTCCGAACTCCAGGGATCTTCGTGCCCTACCTGACTGCCCCGAGCGAGTGTAGGTGGCTGATTGGCAACTAACAGCAGAACACCGGCCGCGATTGGTGAAAACCGTGTGTATCGCATCCACATGCCAGCACCCCATCCAGAGTGGAAGATTTGCGAATTTCGACTCAGCGGTTGACTCCCCGGAGCCGGCTTTGGCACATCGATCCAGAACTTGCATCGCGCTGATCATTCCGAACTAGGCGCTAGAATATATGGCCTCACGCCATCCGGTCTCAGTCCGATACACGCAATCTCCTTGTTGGAAAGGCGTCGCCGCGCGGTCCTTTGGTCTTCGCGAAGGATCCCCGGATAGCGCAGGATCGCCTCTTCTGCCTCACCGGCGTCGCGTGTTCCAACAGCGAAGAACCTGGGATCAGGTTCGCGTTCCCCGATCAAGTGAACCTCGACGAGCCAGCCGCAGTTCGCGAGTCCCGTAGCATTCCGCGGCCCGGTATCGGCGCCGCCGATACCAAGCAAGCCACCAGCCATTGCTGCGCTACTTCTGCCACTCACCTTGAGACCTTTTCCGGCTGTCGCGGTCGTTCTCCTTCGGCCTTTCGGCTCAAAACTTCAGGCTCGCAAACGCGCGCACGCCGATGCCGGGCAGCAGCACCTGGTCCTTGGTGTAGGAGACGGCGTTGCGGATATTTTCGTTGAGCAAATTGTTGCCGAGAAGTCCTACCGTCATCTCGCGGGCGCCGAACCAGGAAGGATCGAGCTTGGTCTTATAGCTGACCTCGGCCTTCAACAAATTGTAGCCCGGCGTCGGCGTCTCGGCGATCGGGGCGATCTCGTTCTGCGCGAAGGCATGCAGGAGGTTGACGCGCATGAGCCAGTTGTCGTCGCGCCAGTAGACGCCGCCGCCGACGCGCATCGGGGGAATCCGTGGCACGTTGGTGCCGTCCGTAAAGGTGGCGCGCACGATGTCGAACTGGTTTTCGATGCCCCAGATGCCGCCCTTCAGTGGCCCGACATCGAGCTGGCTCTGGAACTCGCCGCCGCGGAAGATGGCGTCGCGCTGCGAATATCTCGCTTGCATAAGCTCGAGCTGGTCCGGATTGGCTATGTCCACACAAGCCCCACTGTCGCATGTGTTGCCGGTCAACCGGCGGAATATGAAGCCGTTGAACTTCGTGTAGTAGCCGGTGAGCTCGAATCGCAACGGCCCTGTCGCCCGCCGTAACCCGACCTCGATCGATTTTGCGGTTTCTATGCCGAGATTCGGATCGCCGATATCGAAGGTGGCCGTGGCATCATGGGCCCCGCGTGAAAACAGCTCGGCCGGCTTCGGCGCGCGCTCGACGTATTGACCGGTAATGCTAGCAACCAGATCCCACGGCAGATTCTGGATCAAGCCAATGCTCGCGCTTTTGGGCGTGAAGTTCAGATTGCGCGGCGTGGCGGGACCAATACTGGCAGGGTCGACATTGACGTCGAACACCGGAGGTATGAATGCCGGCGTTGTCCCCGCGAGGTTGACCTGCTCGATGCGTCCGGCAATCTGCGCCTTGGTGGTCTCGCTGAATTTCAGCTCGTTGAAGACGTAACCGGCGACCCTGTTGTTGTTGTTAGGGTTCCACAATCCGTTGAGCGGGCTGCCCGGATCGTCCGGGCTTGGGGCGGTCAGCTCCTGATGGCCTCCCTGCAGGCCGAACGCGGTGGTTACCTGCGCGAAGCGGGCGTTGAACGGCATCATCTGCACTTCAACGCGCGCCTCCTGCTCCTTGTTGGTGAAGGTCTGGCGTACGCCGTCGCTGAAGGGATCGGCTGGGTCGGCCAGCCCAAGCTCGCTGTGCCGGTAGTCGGTCGCGCCGGCCCAGAGACGGATCGCATCGATGGCCGCCGCATCCGGCCGGTACTCGCCCTTCATCGTGATTTTGGTCTGATGCGCATCGATCCGGGTGTCGTGGTCGGCGCCATCGATGCCCGGGACGTGATAGAGCGAATCGTTCTGCGTGATGGCAGCGCCAATAAAGCCGCCTGTGAAGATATACGAGCCGCCGATCGAGACACCATCCGCCTGCATGGCCGAATTCGGCTGCTGCCCACCGACCGGTCGGGCGTGGTCGAACAGGTAGGGATAGCCGGGGATGTTGTAGTCTCTGGCCTTGCGACCGAAGGCGTCGGCGTGAAACGCGAAATTGCCGCCGCCGGTATCGAGCAGGATGCCGCCGTCGACACCACGATCAACGGAGTTCACGGCCGTTCGCGTCTCGACGTTCACGCAAGGTGACGACTGCGCGGCAGCCAGCGGCGCTTTCGATAGTAGTCCATAGGACTGGAACGGCAGGGCCGAGCATGTGGGCAGGGCGTCAGGAATGCGGTTGTTGGTCGCGCTCACGACGCCGCCGATCGAGGTCGAGCCGTAACGCATCGCTGCCGGACCGCGAATGACCTCGACCTGGTTGGTGGCAAGCGGATCGACCGGGACGAAATGATCTTCGCCGAGATCCGAGGCACCGCCGGCGTTGTTGCCGTTCTCAATGATCCCGACGCGATTGACGTCGAGGCCACGGATAATCGGCCGGCTGGAGGCGCCCGGTGCGAAGCTCGAGCCGGTAATGCCGGGCTTGGAGAACAGGAGGTCGCCGAGCTGGGCCGTGCCCTCCCGGCGAATTTCCTCGTTCGGCACCACGGTCACCGTTGCGAACTGATCGGTCACGACCTGCAGCACGCCCTGCTGTGGCGTTGACGGAGCCGCCGGTGCCGGCTGGGCTTGCGGCGCGCGCTCGTGGGTGCGTCCGGGTGCGCTGCGGGCGAGGCGCAGGGGGGCGCGTGTCGGAGTAACCACCCGCCGCCGCACGATAGGACTGGGCGCCGTTACGGTGACGGCCGGCAGTTCGGTTGCTGGCTTCTCCTGTGCCGTCGCCGGTGTCGCCGCGACGGCAAGCAGGAGCCAACTTGCTCCGCCGATGTGGAATTCTCGCGTGCGCCTAGACCTCATTATCCCGATCCTACTGCCGTCGAGTGGAATGACGGCTCCGATATCGATTATTCCTCTGCTGTCGCTACCCATGACGCGGCGGGCGACGGCGACAGGCACATCATCAATCGATGTCAGGACAAGGGAGGCGCGCGAGACTGGAATGCTAAGCGCGCCGATTGCAGGTGGAGGAGACCGGCGTCGGTCGCAAGATACGGGAGATCGACATGCTGCCGCAGCAAGAGCACCGGCGGTGCAGCAAATAACGCAGCGCCTGCGAGCGAAATGACTGCACAGATGGCACAAGCACCGGCGGGATGATCACGATCATCGTTCGAAGGCTGCTGGTTTTGAAAGATGCCCATAGCAATAGCTTGAGCAAGAACGGCCTCGCTGATAGCCGCAGCCACCTTCGTCGGCGATGTCGGGGACGAAGGCGCCGCCTGCGCGGCAAAGGCATGGACATGCCCGAAAGACACCGCAAACTGGACGACGAGCGCGAACAGCGCCAGCCGCGAGCCTAGTTTGAGGTGTTTCCGAAACCAACTCATGTAGCACTCGCTTTCCGGGGAGCCTCGGGCATCCCGGAAATCCAGCGTTACTTTATAACATGGAAGGCAGATTGCAACGTCGACCTCGGTTCACCGGTGCTGACGCCCGAAGTGCAAAAGCAGCTCGTCTACAGCGTGCACTAGCTCGGACCGCGCACCATCGAGGAGCTTGAGGCGGAGCGGGACGAGATTCTCCTCGGACCTCTCGAACTGCGCGCCAAGCGTCCAGAAACGGTCCGACCAGCAATAGTCGCAGCCGAGTAGCGGCGGCGGCTGCTGTGCGCCTGCTGCGGCCGCGGAGCCGTGGTCGAGGTCACCGTGGCATAGGATCGTCCAGCCGTTGACTGAAGATTGGCTATCGCACCGAGCGCCATATTGTTGCAGTGAGGTTGGCGGCTTCGTCTAATTGTTTGCTGCACTGCATGAGAGCGAATCCACGTTGGTTTGGGCGAGTGCGGCCAGTTCCTCGCGCGTGTACTGGCCCTTTTTGGCATGTGAGATGCCCTGAAGCGCATAGGCTGAAAACATGTTGTTGAAGGTCCAGGCCGCTGCGCCAAATTGCCTCCGAGACCGGCGCAGCGATCGGCGGAACACTCTATTCGGATAGCTTGACCGAGAAATGACGCGGCTCCGAGTTACATCGACATGGTCAGGCATAATGTCACGACGATTGTGAGCGCCCTTGCGAAGTAAGCCGCTCGTCCGGCCACGTAATCCAGCGCTAACGGTTGAACACGCCACGACACTTGAACTAGCATGCTAAACGCTTCGAAAGGAGAATTGATCCGTTGCGGTTAAGATCCCTCCTTCCGGTTGTCGCCAATATCTTCGGCGTTTTCATCATTGTCGCCTTATTGGGGTCGCCGCAGTCTTTTGCTGCGTCGCAATCGTCGGACCTTCCGGCTTGGTTGAGGGCCAATGTCGGCGAAGGCGAAGGTCAAATCGCACAAATGGTCTTGCAGAGGGCGCGCGCGCTTTACCAGCAAAAAGTGAGCAAAGGCGTGGTTAAAAATCCCTGCTACTTCGCGATGGACGCTACGCGTCCCAACGTCCTCAGCGATGGCAAATTGGGACGCCGGTTCTACGTTGTGTGCGAATCCGACCGATCGTTTCGTGCGATTTCGGCGGGGCACGGCGGCGGTCGCAATTTGAACGGTATCGCGGATTTCGCAAACGGAAGACGGTGTGCCAAGAACTTCGGTAATGCGATGGACTCGAGGCTGACAGCCGGGGGAGCCTATGTCACCGCCGAGACGAAGACGTCTTTCAAAGGCTATTATCGCGTCTCGGCGAAACAAGACGCGGTCTTGATCCGCTCGTTCGTTCAGTTTGACGGCGAAGGGAAGGCCGCAAACGCCAGAGAGCGCGAGATTGGCGGGCATCCGGCCGAATTGCTGAGGAACGTCTGTCTTCGAAAAGATCCGCGGAGTCCATACGCAAACCACGACGGTTACGTTCCTTTTGGAACGCTGGAGGATTACGCTGGCGGCCGCAGCAACGGCTGCACTAGTTGGTCGCCATCGGACGCGGGGCAAATCATCGCGATAGTGAAGAATAATCCGACGACGCTTTACATCTATCCTGACTCTGCCGACATCGAAGCCGTCGCGCGAGCAGTGCCGGCCGGCCGGCCGCTGTCCGTCGTGGGACTATATTGGAACACTTCCTGTTTGAACGAAATCGGCGCTCCGAAATTTTGGCCAGAGGAAACCCTCGGTCCGATCCTCGCTCAATACAAGAAGGATCGTCCAGCACCGGCGCAACAGCCAACGCCGGTTTGCAAGGGGCAGTGAACTTTGTCTCTTGTGCCGACCTATCGCGCTACTGGAGCCCAGCCCGTTGCTGTTTGGCGAATACAGACGCATCGCGAGCATTGCGGCGAACAACAGATTGCCGGCAATGGGGGCAGCCAGGGAATTCGGAGCGAACCTGCCCGATCTTGCCCGGCAGACCGCCACGTATGCGGACAAAATCCTGAAAGGGGCAAAGCCAGCAGAGTTGCCCCGTAGAGCGGCCGATCAAATTCGAGCTGGTGATCAATCTCAAGACGGCGAGAGAGTTGGGGCTGACGGTTATCCGCGCGTTTCGACTTGTTGCCGACGACGTGATTGATTGATGGTGCTGTTTGCTGCGGTGCATGAGTCTGTTCCTGGCCCTTCGCGTAATTTGCTGCTGGTCACAAAAACGGTCGGTAGCGGAGCGAAGCGAACGAAGGATTACGAGTACGCGCCGACTCAACGCCTGTTTCATCATCTATCCGGGACAGCCACCATCATCACCCCTTGCTCGGAGCAGGGCCCATTACCGCATTTAGGGCGCCCTCGCAGAGCCAAATAAATACGGCTCCAGACTTGCAAAACCGGAGCCGTTATTTCCAGTCTTCTGACTCGGGGGCCAGAAGCAAACGGTTAAATCCTAGACCTGGAGATTGGTTCCGCTGGCAGTCAATAAGGAACTGATGGCCGGCTAGCGTGAACCCGGCAGACCCTAAATCGACGCAACGTCGTAGGTTGATTCAGGGCCTTGTGGCCCACCGTTCTCAATGCGTCGGTCGAAACATGTCCCTGTGCCGCGGCCTCAAGGATCTTCGACGCAACATGTGTTCGGGCACCGATTTCGCTAACGGGGATGTTTTCGCAGACTTCTTCAAGGACTGCTCTAAGGACCGCAGTAGTTTCCGCACTGAACATGCACCAACCTCAAAATAAGAGACCATATTGCACACTGCTCGCGCGGGGTATGTTCGCCGGGCAGCGTTCGCAAATGCATTCCAGTCTGGGTACTGAAATCCCAGCTGCCAGACGCTTGCACACGTCCGTCAAGGTTTTGTGACAAAGCGCGACGCTTGTGAATCAGCCAATCGTGTTGCCCTTTTTGGACCTTTCAAAAAACACCGCGGGCCTTCGTCGTCTTATGACCAGTCAGCTCCCTAAGGTAACGGCTCGGTGAACGACACCATTTGCCGCTTCCTCGAAGCGGGCCGGAAACAATTTGAGTCCAGCCTACCATAGTGAACGGAGGCGACTCAGATGCTTGCACTTAAAGTGGTTGGCGTTGTCCTTGGTGTAGGGATTCTGTTGGCGACGTATTCGGGTGATCTTGGCGCAGACGTTGTACTCGCCATCCTGGCTTGTCTCTCTTAACGCCACCGTAAATTTGCGGGGCGGCTTGGGGTGTAGTTAAAGGCAAGACGTCCGCTTTGCGCGTCTAAGCATAACTTTTCAGTCAATCAGAGTATTGCGGGCTTTGACCCCGAGCCGACGTCGACCAGCCGTCAGCTGCGCAATCGTTTGCGAGGCGATCCTCCGGGAGGCGGCCTGAAGTTTGTACCCTCTGCGCGTGTTTGAACTGATAATATCGGCAGCGTTAGGCTCAGCTCATTGCTCCTCGCTATAGCCGAGGAGGTACTCATGCGGCGCCGCGATATTATCGCCGGGTTGCTCGTCGCTGCGGCTTTCGGGGGCGCGCGGGCGCAACCGACTGCAACGAAGATCCCGCGCATCGGCTATCTAGGAACCAACATTCGTCCCGCCTCCCTGCCGCCCATCGAGGCGTTCCGCGAGGGGCTACGCCAACTTGGCTACATAGAAGGCAAGAACAGTGTGGTCGAATACCGCTGGGCGAGCGGTCAAGCGGACCCGCTCGCAGCCGCCAAGGCCGCGGAGTTGGTGCGGCTCGATCTCGATCTCATCGTTGGCTGCGAACACGACTTATATTCGTTCGCTGCGGCAAGCGGGCAACGCCGTCCCAACCGTATTCTGCTTCAGTGCCGACCCTGTCGCCGAAGGGATCGTCGCAAGCTTGGCGCGGCCAGGCGAGAACCTGACCGGCTTTGGGCTTTTTGGCCCGGAGATTTTCGAGATGTTGGCGCAAGCCGTGCCCAGCGCCCGGCGGATCGCGATCCTCTGGGATTCGACATACGAGCAGCATAAGGTCGCGATGCCGTCGATGGAGGTTGCGGCGCAGAAGCTGGCGGTCACATTGCACTCGTGCCCGCCAGAACGGTCGAGGAGTTTGATACCGCGTTCGCTAGCGCTGCCGTTTCCGCTTTATCTCGTATCTTTGCCCTTGCTGTTGAATACGCTGCTGCTCTTGATGCCGCAGATATTCAAGGTATTGATTCCTGATCAGTTGCTTCTGTGAGTCTGATACCAAAAGGTTGGAAGGGTCTAAGGAACGTTCAACTTGCTCACGGTAGGCGTTGTCGTCGCGGTAAGCGATTCCGGACCAGGATTGCTGGCGGATAGTCCTGTTCCAATCCGAAGATTGGGCATGAACAGGCGATAGTGTGATCAGGACAAAGACTAGGGCTATCGTAACACGATTCATTACTATTCCTCTCCTCTGCTTTCACTACCAGTGCCCCACCCAACCATAGGCAATAGTGACGTATCTGCCATTCCGCGATGGATAGGGCGCACGCCGAAGCCGTGGTGGCGCTTGGCTCGTCGCTTACTTACAGACATCGGGCGCGTTTGGGCGATCTTGCGCGCGAGCACCGTCTGCCGAGCGTGCTTCTTAGCGATGCAGGCGGTCTCTTGAGTTACATGCCTAACATCAAAGCCATTTTCGGCCAATGCGCCGGTTACGTCGACAAGAAACCTAAGGGGCCAAGCCTTCCGATCTGCCCGTCCAGGAGCCGACCAAAATTGATCTGATTGCCAATCTAAAGATCGCCAAGACGCTGGGTATCACAATCCCGCGTTCGATCCTCGCCCGCGCCGACGAGGTGATCGAGTGAACCTTGTATTTCCGGTTATGGCCCGAAGCGACGAAGTGTCCTGTGCGCTGTCAGGTCCGGTATGTGGGTCGGAGCGGACCCGTTGTGCTCGTCATAAGTTCTTCGGCGATTGGCACATTGCGGACTTCGCCGCGCCGAGGGGGACGATAAGTAAGCAACGTATTTGACGTTGTTGAAATTCGCCTATCCTGGGCACAGAATGGCGCGGCCAATCGAAGGTTCAACCAAGCGAGGAGGAGACCATGCGCGTACCATTGACGACAGTGGCGGTTCTCGCGTTCTCGGGCACTGCGCTCGCACAGCAAGGCGGCACAGAACAAGAGGCGCGGGCGATGCTCGACAAGGCCATCGCGGCGGTCAAAGCGGATCAAGTCGTGGCCCTGATCAAGTTCACTAAGGGCGAGGACGGATTCCTCGATCGCGATCTTTATCCGTTCTGTTTCCGAATCTCAGACGCCAAGACGCTCGCGACGCCGAAAGCGGTCAAGGCTGGCACCGATGTTCGCACGCTCAAAGACAATAAGGGCGAAGCCTACGGCGAAGCGCTTTATGCCGCCGCGCAGAAACCGGAAGGCCAAATCACCGAAATCAAGCCATATATGTTTCCCAAGCCCGGCACCACGGAGCCGCTGTTTCCAAAAATCAGCTTCGTCACGAAAGTTGGCGAGCTAGGATGCGGTGTCGGTTACTACAAGTAAAATATCCGACAACGACCACAAGCAGCTCGAAGCGCTGGTAGGCAAAGTGACAGGATGGAGCGCGGATCGTGGTCGAGACCTTGGATGCCAACTATCTGCACCGCGATCCGGCTCTCGCCGATAGCGCAATGCGAAAGTTTGTAAGAGGGGTGTAAAATCTCCCGACCAATGACCCGGCTGCACAAAGGCCGTACGATCAAACCGAGAGAAAGGCCCGCGAAATCAAAATATACGGACTCGGCTCGAGCCCGCACCAACGGTGCATGAGTCCGGTTATGGGCCTTCGCTGCTTATTGCAGCGCCGCGTGATCTCGGTCGTGAACGGGGAATAGCGGAAGCCGACGAGCGGCCCTCTATCGCAGAGGGCGACGCTCGTGACGCGTTGCGGTCCTTGACACGCAGCCGATCGAAGGTGGCCCGTCTGAAGAGGGGCCGCTCTGCCTTTTGCTCCGGCGCCACTATTCTGCCAATGGACTCTCGTACGGATTGGCGCAATCCTGCAATCGCAAGTGGTCCAAGCGCAGGGGGCTAACTATTTAGTCAACCACCAGATATCGGGAGGACAACAACATGAGGACGCAGGGCAAGACGCTAGTGGCCTCCATCCTGGCTGCCGTGATATTCACGGCAACAGCCAGCGCTCAACAGGCGCCATCCCCACCTCCGATAACGCCTTATGGAGCGCCACTTGGGCTTGAGGCGGCCAAGAAAGTGATGGCTGCCGCGGAAGCGGAGGCCGTAAAGAACAATTGGGCAATGGCCATCGTCGTCCTCGACAGCACGGGCCACATGGTGATGTTGCACAAGCTCGACAATACCCAATACGGCTCTCTCATGGCTGCCGAGGACAAGGCACAGAGCGCGATTAACTACAGGCGCCCCAGCAAGGTGTTCGAGGATCTCGTGGCTCAGGGCGGCATCGGTTTGCGTTCCTTGGCACTCCGTGGGGCATCCCCGCTAGAAGGCGGCATTCCCATTAATGTGGATGGCAAGATTGTCGGGGCGATCGGCGTCTCTGGCGGGACGTCAGTTCAGGATGGCCAAGTTGCAAAGGCGGGTGCCGACGCAGCGAAGTGAAACCCGCCGCTTGCTCGCAATCACCGAGGCCATCCCGTCGGGCGGCCTCAACGCGTGCTCTATGTCGCTTAGTCCTCACGCAATTGGCCCACGTCCGTTGTTGGCCCGAAGCCGCCCATCGCAGCAACTCCCGCTTGGCTGCTCTTCCGAGCAGAGCGGACGTACGACAGAACTGACCCCCACAGCCCGTTTTGGACCCGTTGCGGACCATCCCTTTCACAAACCGTTCCTAGCTGCCGGTTCGTTCCTAATGCGGATTTGAATTTCGTCTGCGTTCATTTTCGGTTCATCCGTTCTGCGCGTGATGCGGTCCTGCGCGATGGCATCCGGGTGCTGGTCATCGATCTCTGGAATGAGATCGAGCACGCGCGGGAGCGCGAGGATCGACGCACGAGTACATCGGCCGCGCCATCCGTCCTAACAGGAGGCGGCCTCGTCGCGCCACCCCATACATCGATTGCCATATCGCCAGATTACCGAGCCGGATGCATGTTGGGAGCTGGGCAGCTTGATGCTGGGGCTGGGCCAGCATCATGTGTCGCGCGGCGATCAGGATGGAAGGCAGCGTCAATCAAGGTGAGAGAGTTTCGCTGGGCTCGTGACGTAGGGAGGGCGTAGCCCGACCGGAGTTACGAGCCCAGCGTCGGCGCGATCCCGAGGAGGACCGCGCCGACTGGTGATCGCGGCCGGCGGGGTTATGCAAGTGGTTCTTCCGCCAAGAGGAATCACTCGCGTGCCCGGCCGACACATCACAGATCACCAGATGAGGCTCTACATGAAGTACCGTCAGACCGATAGCCCGCCAGTGGCGGCGGCCAAGGCATCATTCAGTGCGTCGACCGCCTATCGGATCGAGAGAGACCCCCGATTTCCATCGCAAAGGAAGGCGCCCCGCGGCCGGCGACGGCCGGACCCGCTGAGCGACGTGTTCGAGACCGAGATCGTCCCGATCTTGAAGGCGGCACCTGGCTTACGGCCGGTGGCGGTGTTCGAGGAGATGCTACGGCGTCATCCGGATCTCGGCAGCGGTATCCGTCGTACCCTGGAACGTCGGATCCGTGCATGGCGGGCGATCCACGGCGAGGAGCAGGAGGTGATCTTCCGCCAAACCCACGAGCCTGGCCAACTCGGCCTCTCCGACTTCACAGACATGGACGAGTTGGGTGTTACGATTGCGGGTGCACCGCTCGATCATCGTCTCTATCACTTCCGTTTGGCCTATTGCGGGTTCGAGCACGCCCATGTCGTGCTTGGCGGCGAGAGCTTTGTTGCCTTGGCCGAAGGCCTGCAGAATGCCCTCTGGTCGCTCGGTGGGGCGCCGCGGGAGCATCGGACCGACAGTCTGTCGGCCGCATTCTGCAATCTCGATCGTGATGCACGGGACGATCTGACGCAGCGATACGAGGCCCTTTGTGCCCATTACGGCATGCGGCCTTCCCGCAACAATCGAGGTGTTGCTCACGAGAATGGTTCGATCGAAGGGCCCCACGGTCATCTCAAGCGAGCAATCGCGGATGCCTTGCTGCTGCGCGGAACTGTCGACTTCGATGATCTTGCCACCTATCGCGGCTTCATCGACGAGATCGTCAGCCGCCGTAATGCCCGCAACGCCAAGCGGATCGATAGCGAGCGCGTGGTGTTGCAGGAGCTGCCCGATCGGCGCACCTCCGACTACGAAGAGGTGATCGTCCGCGTGACATCGTCCGGCGGCTTCACCCTGCGCAAGGTGTTCTACACGGTGCCATCGCGCCTGATCGGTCACCGGCTGCGGGTGCGCCTTTACGATGATCGTCTCGACGTGTTCGTCGGCGGCACCCATCTCGTCACCCTGCCGCGTGGGCGGCCGCATCCCAATGGCAAGTACGACCAGGTCGTCGATTATCGGCACGTGATCCATTCCCTGCGGCGCAAGCCGATGGCGCTTCTCAATCTGGTCTACCGAGATCGGCTGTTCCCGCGCGATGCCTATCGGAAGACCTTCGATCGCTTGCGCGAACGCTTGCCGGACAAAAAAGCCTGCCGGATCATGGTCGATCTCCTCGCGCTCGCTCATGAACGCGGCTGCGAGACCGAACTCGCCGATCAGCTCACCGCCGACCTCGAGGCCGGCCGACTGCCCGACCTCAACCGGCTACGTGCTCACTTCGCCCCCGATCCCGCCAACCTGCCGAACGTCGTGGTGCAGCTCGTGCCGCTTGCGACCTACGAATGCCTCATCGGTACCGCCGAGACCGGAGGTGCCGCATGAGCGTAACGAACACGGTGGATGCCGCGCGCCTCAATCTGTTGCTCAATGAGCTCCGGCTGCCTGCCATCAAGGTGCTGTGGGCGCAATTTGCCGAACAGTCCGACAAGGAAGGCTGGCCGGCCGGCCGCTTCCTCGCGACCATCGCCGAGCACGAGATCGCCGAACGCGGCCGCCGTCGGATCGAACGACACCTTGTCGAAGCACGTTTGCCCGCCGGAAAGACCTTCGACAGCTTCGACTTCGAAGCCGTGCCGATGATCTCGAAGGCGCAGGTGATGGCGCTCGCCGCCGGTGACAGCTGGCTGGGCAAGGGCGCCAATTTGCTGTTGTTCGGCCCGCCCGGCGGCGGAAAGAGCCACTTGGCGGCAGCGATTGGCCTGGCCCTCATCGAGAACGGATGGCGCGTCCTCTTCACCCGGACCACCGATCTCGTGCAGAAGCTCCAGCTAGCGCGACGCGAGCTTAACCTCGAGGCGGCCATCAATCGTCTCGATCGCTTCGATCTCCTGATTCTTGATGATCTCGCTTACGTCACCAAGGATCAGGCCGAGACCAGCGTGCTGTTCGAGCTCATCAGTGCACGCTACGAGCGCCGCTCGATGCTGATCACCGCCAATCAGCCATTCGGCGAATGGAACAGGGTCTTCCCGGATCCCGCCATGACCCTCGCCGCTATCGATCGCCTCGTTCACCACGCCACCATCGTCGAGATGAACGTCGAGAGCTATCGCAGACGGACCGCCCTCGAACGAAAACGCGGTCCAGGACGGCCGCCATCGCACGCGACACCTAAAACCGTGGCTGATTGACGCTGCGCGACAATCAGAGTTCAACAAAACTCTTGCGCGCGACAATCATCGCGGCAATCATCATCAGGCCGCGACACTGCCTCGCCATCCTGATCGCCGCGCACTTCCTACCCAGATTGCCGCGCTACAATCATGCCCCTTCGAACAGCTTTCTCGGCCCCAACTTTGCCCACCCAGCGAGTTGGGGCCGCCTTTTTGGGACGAGGCCGTGCGACGTCTAGTTCCAAGTTCCGACGCAAGCCGGTCGCGCCACCCCAGACAACGAATGGAACGCCCGAGCCCAGTTAATCCCCATTGGCTGGTCCCGGCGTAGTGACGGCCCCACTTCAGCCCCCTGAGTGGGGCGCTTTTTCGGTGGGCGATCAGCACATAACCGACAGCATCCGCCAAAGCCTCAAATCGACCGGCATCGCCTTCGGCGGCGTCCTCGATCTCGCCGCGCTGCAGGGTCAACAGCGCGGTCATCCGTATGTCGCGCCCGAACATCGAGTTGATGATTGCGAGCATGTTGATCGCCAGCCGGTAGCGATAGGGCAGATGAAGCACGCTCTCGTCGGTCATTTGATCACCCGCAGGTGGCCCCGGCGAACCTGATCGACCGCTTCGTCATGCATCGCCTCGGCCTCGACCCAGGTAGAGCAGCGGTTCTGGAACTGATCGAGCCAGCCTCCGAAGATCATGGTTTCGAACAGCTGCGCCTCGCCGCAAAGCAGACCGATTCGATTGGCGAACTCGATCGAGTCACACGCCGCGCGTGCGGCGCCATCATAATGCTCTCCACGGTGCAATCGAAGACGGCACGGCGGATGCAGCGGGATCGCGCCGGGTCAAAAAGGGGAGGCGTGATCGGGAAAACGGCGCCGTTTCAAGCAACTGCTTTCACTGGGCGACCGGCGTTGCATTCTTCGTGACGGAGGCCAGCAGCGCCAACAGGCGGTCACCTCCGTCAGCTATCGCCGCTGCATGAGGGTTCTTCCACGGAAACACCGTGCCGGGTCTGCTGTATGAAGTCACCCTTTTTGTTTTTCTTTCGCGCTTCTTCCATCGGAGCTTTTAGCGCGTTCATCGAAGCGATCAGCGCCCTTAGCAAGATCGTGGCCCGTCTTGCTCTCGTTCTTCGCTTCTTCTCTAGCAGTCGCCTCGCAAGCCTTCAGCAGCCCGTTCCCCCGCTTTTGATGATTTTCCTTCGCTATTCATGTGAAGCACCTTCCCTGATGAACAAAGCTTCTCGAGGAATAGTCGGGATCTATCCCAGCTGAGCCGTAACAAACTCAAATCAGATCACTTCGCCATTGTTCCATTCCGTTAAAGCGAAAGCGTCTACTGGCGCAAATCTGATCTCGGACGAACCGCACACGCATGTCCGGTAAGCAGATAACCTGACGGTCGGTGGGTAGCGCGGCAAAGCCCGCATTGGGGCCACAAGCCGACGTACGGAAGACTGGAGAGGGGCACATCGCAGGCTCATTGCACAACGAGTATGGCAGGGCGGCTTACCGTGCTTCGGGTGCAGTCTCGCTAAACACGGGGCTGTACACTTTGGCAATAAGCCGTGTTGTTGATGGTAGCTCGACCGGCATCCTGCTGAGTGACACTAGCCGTCATTTTCGATAAAGCCGCCCTCGGAGCTTTGCGAGGCATACGGAGACGTCTGCCAGCAGTTGCCGACAACCTGCGCCCGCGGTCCAATTTTCCCTGTGCCTCCCACCTGATCTCGCCTGTGGCAGCGGCAGACACCAGCGAGGCTAAAGCTTACGGTAAGTCACGTGCGCCGTCGCAAACGGGATACCAGCGCGGCCAGCACGGCCGCGGACTATGCAAGCTCGTTCATCGATTCCGTAAAACCAATTGTCGAAATTCAGCTTGAACGATCTACCGCCTCCTTGCGGCGTATCGCGAGTGTATTTCCAGTGGAATGCGCAACCGCCTTGCTCCCCAATGGCCTCACCTTCCAGTCTGTTTTCTAAGCCGGTGTACTTGCCTTCCTCACCCTTTCGGATCGTCCAATGCAAAGTATCGCTGTGACCATCGTCAAATGTATATGCCTCGATGAACAGCACTGTATCAGTGTCGGCATCTAGTTCGCCGTGACCGGCAATTGTTGCGCGGTTCAGTAGTCCGCCAACTAGACTTTCTAGTACTGCCCAACCTTCTAGCCGCCCGACGAAAAAACGTTCAGGAAGAAACAGCGGCGTTGTGCCTCTAAAAGCATCGATCGCCATTGGTACACCCTTCGAAATTACGTCTAACGAATAAATCTCCTGGCTCCGGCTGGTTCCTAGCTGGCGGGAACATGCTCGGCTCGGAGCGCTCAAGCATTCGCCGCACGCCCTGCGTATTTACACGATCGGATTTAATACCGCTCAGCCGGTTCACTACGCACCGTCATCCGGTCCTGTTCTTCAAAGCGGGCCTCCATGTTGTCGAGGTAAGGGGTCGCGAACTCGCCCGACTTGGCGGCAAAACCTGACACCCTGGCGAAGCTTCCCTTGCCAGCGTGTCGAAGGCGAGCTTTGCCGTCATCTTCGGCTTCATTGCAGACCACGGTCACGAAAAGGAGACGGCCGCCCCCAATATACTGGACGGCCACCAAAAGGCTCAATCGAGCAGCTGATCTCAGCCTTGGCGCTTGCATCGTAACTCGTAAGCGGCCGCTAAATCCCGACGAGCTAGCGGGCTGGGAAGCCGACTCAGACGTTGTTTGAGGGCTCGACGGTATACGGTTCGGTGTGGCCGCGCCAGGCATCCTTGCCAGCCGCCAAGAGAAGGTCTGGGCTAGTCGGCAATTTCTTGTCTTGAAACTTCGCGACTTCGGCGGGATACTTGGACAAGTCTTGCCCATCATCATTCCGAGGATGACGATCATGGCGATCCAGATCGTGATGGACAGTACCGGCGATAGCCGTCACTTTTTCAATCCAGAAGACGCGCGAGAGCTCGAAAAGGCCGAGCAGCGATTCCACAAATTGACCGACGGCGGCTTCACCGCGGCAGTCCGGACGGGTCCGGGTCAAGTATCGAAAATGCGATCGTTCGACCCGAACGCGGAAGAAACCGTCTTCTTCCCCAGGCTGGTCGGCGGGTGATCGGCCCGCGCCATGTTGGGCTTTTCTCGCCCGCGTGAAGGCCGGCGCGCGAGAGCTATTCGGGCTCTCTTTATCAGACACGGCGCCGAACGAACTCCGGAGGGCCGCTCGCTGCAGCTCTTGCGGGCGTGGCTATCGCCGGCCCAGCGTGCACAGTTCACGGAAAAGGGTTACTTCGAGGTCACCGGCGGCGATACTGGCAGGAAATATAGGATCTACGCGGGCGCGTCGACGAACGTCTGCGAGGTCGACGAAAAAGGGCGCGCGATGCGGGGCCTGTGTTTCATGCCGCGTGGCAATCTGCCGGTTGGAGATGTTATGCTTTCACAAAAGATCGCGCTGGAATGCAGCGAGAACCAAGCGCTCGAGGTGGCCAGAAGGTTCGCACCGACTGGTTTCATGTTCGGGCGAAGCCGGCTCCTTGGTTGAGCCGCAACGGTCCTCGCTTGGACATCGGCGAAAAATTGACATAGCGGAGATCCAAGACGAGCTGATGTCGATAGGGACACCTTTCTGCAAGGTCCGCATGACGACAGAAACCGGCGCCACTGAGCTCGCACAGGATCTCGTCCGACTGCCGAAGTTACCAACCGCGCGAGACAGGAGATGCAGCCCAGATGCGCTTTCGGCGGAGCGCAGACTGGTGGTCCTCCCCGTTCGCTCGACCGAAGTATCAGCCTCTCCCATCGGCGAAGCCAAACCAGGCTAAGGGGAGCGCGATGATGCAGAGCGCCGCCATGGGAAAGAACGCCGCCCCGGCATAGGGAGCATACAGTGCGCCGGACAATAAGGTTAGTACTGCCGTTAGCAATCCTGAGCCAAACGCATAGAGAGCTTGCGCAGTTGCGGCGACGCTTGGTGCGACCAGCGTTCCCATCATCCGCATGCAAGCGAGATGGAGCAGAGCGAACGTTAATCCATGCAATGGCTGTATCAGCGAGAGCAGCAATAGGGAGGTGGTCACGCCCGCTACGGACCAGCGGACGATTCCAGCCGCAGCTGCCAAGATAGCCGCGCCACGCACGCCAAACCTTTCCAGGAGTGCTGGGCCGACCAGCATGAACACCAACACTTCAGCGACCACCGCTTCCGACCACAAAAAGCTAATCGCCGAAGTGCTGATGTCCGCATCGCTCCACCTGATCACTGCAAATGCATCGTGCACTGCATGACTGCCATAGATCAAAGCCGATGCGATAATCATGATGCGAAACTGCGACACGCTCATCAGGGCTTTCAGCTCTGACACAGCGAAGGACGGCGACCTCTGCGATCGGGCTTGCCCGGGTAGCAATGCAGTGGCGCCAGTGGCGGCGATCAGGAAGACAGCGTTCATCCAGATAACCGGCGTGAGATCGGCTGGGCTGACGAGTTGTCCGGCGACCAGTGTTCCCAGGACGAAAGCCGCGGAAGCAGCCCCCCGTATCCACCCGTACTCGAATGGCCTTCCGGCGAAGCGAGGCCTCGCTGTATTGACCGATAACGCATCGGCGATCGAGGTGGTAGGGGCGAGAGCGGCAGCCTGAACCAACGCGACAAGAAGCAGCCACCAGTATCTATCGGCCCAGAGCAATGCGACGGCTGCTGAGGCCGCCACGGCAGCACAGCCTGCGAGCACGAGGCGCAATGACCCGAGCTGATCCGCCAGCCTAGCAAGCAACGGTCCGGAAACGAGCCGCATCAGCATTGCAGCAGAGAGGATCAGACCGATCTGCTGAGACGCCAGAGCTCTCGTTTCGAAGAATTTTGGCCAGAATGGAGATGCGGCGCCGAACGCCGCGTATAACGCGACGTAGAGGACTATATAGGCGATTGGTGCGGGAATGCGCACAGGAGCCTTATCAGTTGCTTTATAACCTGCATTGCGTGCGAACGCTGAGCCAAGGCGCAATTCAAATCAGAGCAGGCTCCGAAAGCGGAGTTTGGCCGCACAGATCAGTCGGATCAAGTCGATCCGCACGCCCCGTTGATGAACTGTCGGCCTGCTTCTCTGTTCCGCCAGCACTCCGGGGGCCTCCAAGCGAGTACCGTAGGTCAGTCATGCCGACCAACGCCTACTTCCGTCTCCGCTCAGCGAGTGAGGAGGAAAGGACCCAGCTTGAGCCGCTGAACGTGTGCCCTGCATGCTCTGCTCTCCAAAACGACACCGTCCGGCGGGCGGCCCTCACCTCTTTGGCGGAGTGTGATTCAAGATGCTGACTGGATTGCAGGCGCCAGCATCGCAAAACCCCACCTCTTTCCCTGGATCTTCGCGAGCGTGTGGTGGCGTCGGTTTTGGTGGGCGCGAGCTGCCGGTCTGTGGGAGTTGCGGTCTCGTCGGTTGTGAAGTGGTCAAAGCGGCAGCGGGGACAGGCTCGGTTGCGCCTGGCAAGATGCGCGGTGTCCGCCCCCCTCCTTGATCCGCACCGCGCCTTCATCGTCGAGCGGATCACTCAGACGCCGCACCTGACGCTGCATGGTCTAAAGGCGGAACTGGAGCGATGCGGCCATGTCGGCGGCATCGCTGCGAAGCGCCCTATCAAGGTCACCTTTGATCCGGCGGATATCATGAACGCCGGCGCGTCTCGTTCGCACGCTTTGAAGGGCTTTCCTCGCTCGTCCGCGCGGCTCTGGCAAATTGTCTTGCGTTTAAGGGCCGCTCGATTTCATCGACACGGAAGGATCTCTCTTACTTTGCGGCAGGTGTCGCACCGAAAGAGCGACCGTCGGAACCGCCGTGATCGTGCTTAGAGACTTCGAGTTTCGAGATGCCATCCCGGACGCACAGCCAAGTCACGGGCGGATCGCCGAGAACAGGCTCCACAGTGGATCCCCTTCGGAAGTCATGAATGACGATGCACAAAGTCCTCTATCGGACCTACGACCATTGCGGGAAGTCTTCCCACTAAAGATATTTCCACAACCACTTTGCGGCGGAGCAGGTCGAACGCCACTCCAACTTCCACGCAAGTTGGATGTGGAATTCTCCATACGCCAACTCCACTGGATCAAAAGTCCAAATTCGCCGCGCGACACGCGGAACATGTCTCTTTAGGCTTGCGGGTTCGCAGCCTACCCCGAAATGGTTACGTGAGTTCTCCCTAAGAGGCATAGGACAGCGTATAGCCCCGCTCGTAACACTGCTGTGACTTTGCAGCGATTCGTGGAAGTCACTGATCGATGGAACGGGAGCAAGGCGTTCGCCCGCAAGCTCACCATCATGAACGAAAGTCGAGCGAATTTAGACGCGGGTTCTCAACCAGTTGCAGTGGCGGCCACGCTAAACCGACAATCGGAGGCCGCGGCGATAATCATGCGACTAGCGACCTCATCAACGAGGCGTAGCCCGGTAGGCGGGTCTGCGATACGAAGCCGGGCGTCGAATTCGGTGCCCATCACATGTTCTCAATTGGATGACCGCGATGCCGGGCAACATGCCGCGCGAAACGCCTGGCTATTTGACTATCTCAGCAAAACCACGAGGGAGAAATACGATGAGCATCTCGCAGCGCATTGCGAAAGCCGCAGCTATAGGAGCCTTCGCGGTCCTGCTTGCCGCTCAGATGGCGGCGGCGGAGCAAGGCGGACGATACTGGGTGCCATCCGAGCCGACAACTATGACGCCGGCCCCGTACCCGGCGCTGACAACCCCCTCAGCTCCGACCTCCGATAAGACCAAGACCAATCGAGCCCCGCAGGGGCGATCGCTGGTGAAAAATTCGACGAAACGGTTCGCTGCCAAGCAGCCGCGGAAGCGACCCTCTCTCGAGGCGATGGCCGCGGATTCCAAAACGCACCGTTTGATCCTTCAGGTCAACACGAATGACGCTGGCGCGATGAATCTCGCGTTGAACAACGCCGCGAACGTTACGCAACATTATGGGGAGCTCGGGGAGAAAGTTAAAATCGAGGTGATCACGTTCGGGCCCGGACTGCATATGCTTCGCGATGACACGTCCCCGGTGAAAGCTCGAATTGAGCAGATGGCGCTGAGCATGCCGGAGGTATCATTCAAGGCTTGCGGTAACACCCAAGAAAAGATGCACGAAGCCGAGCACAAGGACATACCGATTGTTTCTCAGGCGCAGGTGGTAAAGTCAGGCGTGGTGCGGGTGATGGAACTGCAGGAGACGGGTTGGACTTACGTAAAACCGTGAGCGGCTATGTCTAGCTCGCCCTGGCAGGTCGGTTCTCGCGAATCGTAAGCGAGAGCGAGTCTTCGAAGAGCGTTATGATGGCGAAATGCGCTCCGCTTACTCAAATTCAACTATGAAGTCGTTGAGTCAAGCTACGATTTGGAGCGCTCTCACACAGCTTTTGCGTAGCTCAAGCGCAGTTTTGCAAGGGATGTGCTTTTTGGCGCAAGAGCGTGAGACCTGGATGCTGCAACCGGTCAAAGAGCCAGCCTAGATTACGAAGAAGTAGGTCGAGGCTAGCCCTGACATCGGACCCGGCGCGGCATTCCCAGCTTCTTTGCCGTGGGGTCAACAAGCGAAGAACTCGCGGTGAGCAAATTTAGTCCGTTTCACCACAATCAGCGGATCGAAACGGCCGCACCGTTACTGGGAGCCATTTCCAAAACAACTTAGCTGCCACAAAGAGCAGCAACAGCCCGATAACCGTATAAGCGATTCAGTCCATCCGGTTTCTAGCCTCCGGCGAACAGCACGCTGCGCGTTTTTTTCCCACCCGCCGCTGAGCTTCCGACCTAGGGGATTGCGGGCCCGGTCTTTTGCTTGGGGCGAAGGCGCGCCAGCAGCAGCCAGCCACATGGCCTAAGTTTCTAGAAAGGAACAGCATTTCCCTTGCGGGACGAAACACGGCTGAAACAACGCAGTGTTCTTGTCGGGAAATGAACACCGCCGCCGTGACAATGAATTAGAGCCCGGCGGCGGCCACAGACTTCGGCCACCATTAAATCGGCCTAATACGCGCTGTACTTGGACCGCAGACCATTTGCTCTTGTGTTAGAATCCCTGCCTTTCAACCCCTGAGCAATGGCTCTCAGACTCGTTTTGCCGGCCATCTGTAGCTCCCTGATGATCGGCGCCAAGTCTGAGCCCGAGCGTCAGCCCGCGCCTGGAGAGTCTCTGTAGCCATTTCCCGCCTTCTCGCTCGGAACGACGCCCCGATCACCGAGATTTCGTTGTTGATGTGCCTCAGCGAAGCGATCCGAAGCTAGCCATTGGCACCATCGATGGTCGGCCGACGTCCCGCCCGCGGCGTCGCCCGCCGGCGGTATATCCGCCATCCGTACTCCGAGCCGGATCCTCGGGCGTATTGCCTAGTTTTCCCGAGTTCCTGAATAAGGGCGCTCGCTAGTCACGTGAATCTAAAGTTCGCCACATAAAGTCTGCTGGGCTTTGTGGCAGAAGCGTTTGACGGAAGCCAAAATCTGGTCTGCGGACTTGGTCCATTTGAAGGGCTTGGGATTTTTGTTGTGCGGGTCGATGAAGGT
The DNA here is from genome assembly GCF_029714425.1 of Bradyrhizobium sp. CB2312. NCBI lineage: Bacteria > Pseudomonadati > Pseudomonadota > Alphaproteobacteria > Hyphomicrobiales > Nitrobacteraceae > Bradyrhizobium > Bradyrhizobium sp. CB2312. The sequence goes on from NZ_CP121668.1 coordinate 3,451,871, forward strand.
ACGGATGTCGGCCTCGAGCTGCCTGACGGAGGTGTGAACACCTCGCTGGATCTGCTTTCGGGTGAGCTCAGCGAACCAGCGTTCGACCTGATTGATCCATGACGCGGAAGTCGGCGTGAAGTGGACATGATAATGCGGCCGACGGGCGAGCCACGCTTTGACCCCCCAACAGCGGCATAGAAGCTGACATTGCACGACGTCCGAGAGGCGCAGAAACAGACCTCAGCCGAACCGGGTAGTCAAAGTCTGGGCTTTTGATTTAGCTCAAAAGAACTGACCGGCGCTCCATCAGCATGCCGGTATGAAGGCCGCCCGCAGCCCAAAGGTACGCAAGCGCCGACTTGGTCGTAGCGCGAGCAAGACCGAGGAGGCTCTGCGCGTGATTTCCGAGTACGCGAAGGAGTTGCGGAGACTGATTAAGAAGCTTCGGCGGCGTCTAAATTGAGGGAGAAACCTCTCATTCCGCGTCTGAATTCTCCTGTACCTTGGTACAATGTTCCTTAGTACATGCGCCAATTACGCTCTACTGGCAACTACGGTTCTACTGGAAAGTGCGATGGAGCTACCCATGTTTCTGCGCACCACTCGAAACAGTAAGCCCCACATCAATACGCTCGGCGACTTCGGTATAGCGAGCCATTCAGGCGCCGCTGTAAGCCTGAACGAAATCACCTATAGAAAAGGGACGGAAGTTTACGGCGAAAAGGAGCCGGCCGAATACGTCTATCAAGTTAAAAGGGGCGCCGTGCGAACATACAAGCTGCTCTCCGATGGCCGACGGCAGATTGGCGCGTTTCACTTAGTGGGAGATATTTTTGGTCTCGCCGATGACGATGCCCACCGGTTCACTGCGGAGGCAATCATTGAGACCACACTGCGTTTGATCAAGCGTCAGACGTTGGAGACGGTCGCCGAGACCAACAACCTCGTAACTCGCGAGCTCCTCAGCATGGCTACGCTGAATTTGAAGCACGTCGAGGACCATATGTTGCTCTTGGGTCGCAAAGACTCAATTGAAAGGGTGGCCGCTTTTCTCGTGGAAATGGACGAACGTGTAGCTTCGCAAGTTATGGCTCTCCCGATGACGCGACGGGATATCGCCGATTATCTCGGACTGACTCTAGAGACTGTATCTCGCGCCTTGTCCAAAATGCGCCGTGCGGGACTACTCGACTTTGTGGGCACGACGCAGCGTAAAATCATTATTCTGGATCGGGCGAGACTTCGCGCAGCTGATTTCCAGCGTCAGTGAGTCGTCCGTCCGCTGCGCGGGTAACCGGCAAAACTCTGATGAGCAGAAAATATCTGCTTAGACCCGGAAAGCGGACCTCTTTGCCTTTTTATGATGGGGTGGACGCCCCGCCCGACGGCATCGATGTGCCAAAGTGGAGGTGTTGAGCACCACTTAAGGGAGGCGTCCGTGTCAGAGGTTATCATAATCGGTCTGGATATCGCCAAGCATGTTTTCCACGCTCATGGAGCAGACGGGAAAGGGCGAGCTATATTCAGCAAACGGATCAGCCGAGGAAAGCTGCTGGATTTCTTCGCAGCCCAGCCGAGTTGCACGGTAGCTCTGGGGGCATGTGGCGGAGCCCATCACTGGGCCCGTCAACTCGCCCAGCTTGGCCATGAAGTTCGGCTAATCCCTCCCGCCTACGTAAAGCCGTTTGTGAAGCGGCAAAAGAATGACGCGATCGATGCCGAGGTGACCTTGCCCCCAAGTTTTATCCAGTCCTGAGTTCGCCCCGGCTGTTGGATTTGCCCGGTTGGGCGGTGGTAGCGACGGGAGCTGGCGCGGAGCCCTCGGCATAGCGCAGCGCCAGATCCCGGCGCGGATGGCAGGTGAAGGCGAACTCGGACGGCGTCTTCCATCCGAGCCGCGAGTGTGGTCGTGCGTCGTTGTAATCGGTCCGCCAGCATCGGAGCGCGACGCGGGCCTGGGCCAGCGACGTGAACAGCGTCTCGTTCAACAATTCATCCCGCAGCCGGCCATTGAAGCTCTCGATAAAGGCATTCTGCATGGGCTTGCCCGGCGCGATGTAGTGCCATGCAACACGGCTCTGATTGGCCCATGTCAGGATGGCGTTGCTGGTGAGCTCGCTGCCGTTGTCGCTGACCACCATCTTCGGCCTGCCGCGTTCCATCACCAGCCGGTCCAGCTCCCGCGCCACACGGGTGCCGGAGAGCGACGTGTCGGCTACCAGCGCCAGGCACTCGCGGGTGCAATCATCGACCACGGTGAGGATACGGAAGCGGCGACTATCGGTGAGCTGATCCGACACGAAGTCGAGCGACCAGCGGTCGTTCGGCGCCATCGCCACCGTCATCGGCGCCCGGGTCCCGATCGCCCGCTTGCGGCCGCCACGGCGGCGCACCGTGTCGCGCGGCGATCAGGATGGAAGGCAGCGTCAATCAAGGTGAGAGAGTTTCGCTGGGCTCGTGACGTAGGGAGGGCGTAGCCCGACCGGAGTTACGAGCCCAGCGTCGGCGCGATCCCGAGGAGGACCGCGCCGACTGGTGATCGCGGCCGGCGGGGTTATGCAAGTGGTTCTTCCGCCAAGAGGAATCACTCGCGTGCCCGGCCGACACATCACAGATCACCAGATGAGGCTCTACATGAAGTACCGTCAGACCGATAGCCCGCCAGTGGCGGCGGCCAAGGCATCATTCAGTGCGTCGACCGCCTATCGGATCGAGAGAGACCCCCCGCGGTTCGCCCTTCAACACCTTCGCCGATGCCGAGAATGCCTGCGAGGCTTTCCTGATGCATCTAACGCGCTGACCACTTGCACGCGCGCTCGGGTTGCGGGAACATCCGCTGGCTGGTCCAGCTTGAGCTCAACCGTGATCGGCCAAAACATCGGAGGTGCCAATTGAGCATCCTCTCCGACATGCGATATCCGCACTGGCTGATGGTGGCGGGCGCATTGCTGGTGATTGTCGGACTGATTGGGTGGTTGATCAGCCGCAGGCAGATGGATGCGGCCCAGGACGATCCGGACGGCCAGCCGAGTCAGGAGGCGCGCCCGCAAATGCCGCCGTTGCCGGATCTCCTCGACGCACGGCCCAAGAATCGCCATCCGTCGACCCGATCGGGAGATCGGTCCGAGGAAATTTCCGACTAACGAAATCATCCCTGTTGGGAAATCTGCCAGTATTTGTCTCGATCGGTCCCATACTGATTTTTGCCATGGCTTGATTGGGGCCGGTTCGGTCTTCACTGCTTCTTTTCTCGTCCTGCTGACCGCTGCCGTGTGCTTGACCGGTCATAAAAGTTATGGCTTGGGTTGGGCCGACGTCTTCTTCGGAATGTTCTTGGTCTGCATCGCAGCGACCACCGTCAAGAATGGGCTGACGGCCGATTCCATTCCAGGCCAATTTGCTTAGAACACCCAACTTTCCTTCGCCATGAAGCCCGCGCAAGTCCACGCACGGCACATTGAAGTGCTTGCAGATGTTGGGGATCTTCGCCGCGTTCGGCTTGAACTGCTCCATGGTCACCACCGTTGCGCCGAGCACGGCCGCGCGGGCGATCAGAAGGGGTCGGCGTTGCGACCGCCCTGCAGTATCTTCTGACGCTCGATATTGGTTTGGAAGTGATCGATGGCATAGATGGAAGCGACAACGCACCCTCTTTCGCGTCGGGGATGCTGAACAAGGTCGGGTTGGCGTTGGCCCAATCGAGCGGTTCGCTTCCATGGTCTTCCAACTCGCGCAGCGCCTCTCGCGTCGAAGTGAACCGCCCACTGGCGAGCATGCCGTCGAAGGCATTCCAAAGCGACACGAAATGCGGCCGGTAGTAGTTGCGGTGCAGGGACGAAATCACCGGTTGTCGAGTACATACATCAGTGGCCTCCCCCAAACTTAGCCTCGAAAGTCGGGAGGTTCTTTGGCTTGATGTTGAGGTACTAGGCAAGCGCGCCCTCATCGAAGCGGCCTTGATGGTAGCGCGTGAAGGCCAGATCGATGTAGCGCTGCCCCAGGTAGGCATGCTGGCTGTTGTAGTAGTTTCCTGAGCCTGACTCCTTCGGCTTGAGCTGCGCTTCCCACTCCTTCGCGGCCTCCGTGTACTCGCCGGCGTCGATCAGGCCACAGTCGACGGCGAGACGCTGGAGGATCTCAAGCACCGCGCCTCTTTTTCGAGAGAGGACAGAGGCCTGCTACGGGACTGGATGGCGGTCGCGGCGGCGCGCGCCGCGGCCGCAACGCGCGGCTAAAGGATAGCGCGAGCAAGCGACGATCCGCTGCGGCCCTTACGGGCTCGATCGAGGATCGGAAACTCACAAGGATTCCGGTTCAAGCCGGTGGGGTCCCGGTATCGAGTAGCTGCGAGACAGCGGCGGCCAATTGCGCCTGCGCAAAGGGCTTCTGAATCAGGACGCTGCCGTCGACGCCCTGCGATTGCCAGTCAGGCGCGCTGGCGCTCGTCATGTAGACCACAGGAAAGCTAGGTGTGATTTCCCTGATCTGCCGCGCCAGCTCCCAGCCGCTGATGCCGTCACCCAGGTTGACGTCGGTCAGCAGGACCCGGCATCCCTCGCGGCCATCGCGAAACGTGGACAGGGCCGCCTCTCCCGAAGGGACCGAGCAGGCCTCGAAACCGCCGTCGGACAAAGCGTCCTCGACGAAGCTTGCGATGAGAGCCTCATCCTCCACGACCAGAACACGAACGGCATCACTCACTTTCAAGTCTCCTCGGCGACCGAGCCGGGTCGTCTGGCGTGCGGCGGTGCGTTGGTCCGCGGTCCGGCGGAAGAGCGACCTCCGCCGTCAGGCAGCCGGGCACCAGAGTGCGCCGCTTCAAGCCACCGGCACACCGTAGTAGGCGTTCACGGAGCGGGTCGTCGCGGGGTCGCTCCAATTCCAACTGCTCTCGTCGGCGTATTTCGGGGCGCCGCGGAGCTGGTCCTGGGAAATGCCGGTGACTACATAGCCGCCGAGGTTGGTGTCGTATTTCAGCGTCTGCCAGGGCAGCGGATAGTGATCGTCGCCGATGCCGAGCAGGCCGCCGAAGCTGAGCACCGCGTACGACACCCTGCCGCTGATCTTGTCGATCATGACGCGCTCGATGTAGCCGACCTTTTCGCCCTTCGCGTCGTACGCGTTCGTGCCCTCGACCTTGTCGCTTCCGATCAGGCTGAACGTCTCGCGATCTTCCGTGGCCATGTTGACCTCCGTGCGTTGTCTTCCGGAGTCAACCGCACGACGATGGCGCTGTTCCTGACTGAAGCTTTTGGCGTCGTTACCGCAGCGCCGACCAGGGCGGCCTGGATCCAAGGTTCCTGCGCGATCGGGGAGGGCGGTCGGTTCGCGTGCCGCCGGTGGGCCAAGGATTAGCTGCATTGCAGCATCCGCTCCCCCGACCCGTGGATCCGCCGAGAGCGCGGGGTTCGGTTCGAACTACTTACCTGGCTTATTCGTTATCTGTCATCACCGGCCGGACGATTGGGCGCCGGTGGCTGAGAGACCAACGTCGTTCTCCCGCCTAACCAACATAGGAGAGAGCGGTGCATCGGAAGCGCTCTAGCCCCCATACCTTCGACGAACGCCTGTCGGCCGAAAAAGCACGGCTCGACGAACAATTGAAAACAGTGAGCCAAGAAGAACAGCGTGAACAGATACGGCGAAAACTGCACCAGATCGAAATGGCCTTTCACATGGACCGGTGGATGGCCTCGTCCGAATTGCAGCCGCCGCGTTAGAACGCTGAGCGCTGCCCCGGGCTTCGAAAGGGCTCAGCTATGAGGCGCTGGCCCGCGCCCACTCTCGGGCGGCGCGTTTGCGCTGACGGCGTTCGCGCCGGCGCCGGCCAGCTTCGGCCGGAGGCCGCGGCAAGGGCGTCGGCGTGGCCGGCACCGTCGCCTCGACCCGTCGCGGCGCCGGGTCGATGGGACGGGCCTCCATGAACTCGAGCACCTCCCGCCCCTTCTCGGTGATCCGCCAGCCGCCGTTCAGGCGTTCGACAAGGCCTTGCGAGAAGACGTCCAGGTCCGGCACCCGCGCGGCCAATCGCTTCGTGCGCTCGGCCCAGTCCGGCCCGCTTGTCGCCAGGATCGCCATGTCGCGCTTGAGATCCGCCATCACGGCGAAGCCGTCCGGATAGCTCACCAGGATTTTCAGGACCGTGACCTGAAAATTCATCCCGCCCCTCCGGTCAGCGCCACATGGTCGGCGCCCGCGAAAGGGCTTCGCGCCCGACTCGCCTCAATCCTTCGTGGGTGACTTCGCCCTTCGTGGCGGCTTCCAAAATCTTCGAGGCGACGTGCGTGCGCATCCCGATCTCGCACTGCGAGACGCTCTCGCAGACTTCATCGAGGACCGCACGCAAAAGGGCAGTGGTGGTCGTGTCGAACATGAGGCACCCGCCTACTTCGGAGGCGGCGGCTTGGGCATCGCCGACAGCAAACGAATCTTCAGCTTCCCGCCCTCGGTCACATACGTCGCCGTCCAGATGCCTCCCGTCTCGATGGGCGCGCCGCTTTGGTTCTTCCCAGTCAAACGATAATTGCCGATGGCGAGCGCCATGTCCGAACCCAGCGGCCACGCTTGGCCCACCGTGATTTCCTCGCGGTCGAAGCCCGCCTTGAAGGCGCCTTGGTAGAATTCGGCGATATCCGAGCGCGGACCTGCCGGATTGACGTGGATGCCGCCGGACGCGAACAACGCCGCGATCCTCGCGCCATCCTGCTTGTTGAAGCTCGCCGCATATTCCGCGGCGACTGCTTCAACCTTCTGCTTTGGATCGCCATCGGCTGCCATTGTAGAAAGCGAAAGCGCCGCCACAAAAAAGCATGAGAAGAAGGTACGCAGCATCGCAATTCCTCTCTAAAAATATCAGTTCTGAAATTAGCCCCCATGTGGACTAGCCCAATATGACCTCAGTGCAGATTGAGGGCAACAGCTTGACGTATTGCGACGCATCAAGAACTTGGCTTCCGCCGCCGGCGAATTACTTCGAACCGCCAGCCTGAAGATCGTCGGGATCAACGAGCTTCATCTCGAAGCTGCGGGCAGTCGCCCACGTGTGCCGAACTTCGCCGTGCCTACGACGTACTTGAAACGGTTTACGATCAGCATCCCGCAACATGACCGAACCGGACTACATCCCTCGAAAACGCCGTGAATCGCTCGATTCTCAGGTACCTCGCCGAGCAATATTATGCGACACCGGATCGAGCGTATCGCAAGGGCTCCGAGTCCCGATGTTACAAACCCCGATGAATTTAGCCGCGATGGCCGACGCCTTGAGCCGGTCGGCGGACTACCGGGTGCTGCGGCGCCTGGTGCCGCGCCGGCGTCCCAGCCGACAATCGGGCAGGATTGCAGGACGGGCATCCTGCTAGACACCGAGACGACGGGCCTCGACCACGCCAAGGACGAGATCATCGAGCTCGGGATGGTCAAGTTCGACTACACGGGGGAGGGGCGGATCGTCTGCGTCAAAGACACGTTCTCCGCCTTCAATGAGCCGTCCGCGCCAATCGCCGCGGAGGTGACGTCGATCACCGGCATCACCGACGAAATGGTGGCTGGGCACAAGATCGACGAGGCCGCTGTGAACGCCTTCGTCGACGATTCGGTGGTCGTGGTCATCGCGCACAACAGCGGCTTCGATCGGAAATTTTCCGAACGCTACTGGCCCGTTTTCGAGCATAAGGCCTGGGCGCGATCGCAGGCGCATTCTCGCTGCCGAAACTGAAGGCTGTCTTCGGGCCCGACCGATTGGTCATGGCAGGCACCTTGGGTACGGCAGCGAGCCTGATCTTGCTCGGTCGGGCCCATCAGTCCGCGTTCGCCTTTCTTGCGTGCTTCATCGCCGGCCTCTCATGGATCTCCGTACTCGCGACTCTCAATGTTTCGATCCAAGTATCGCTGCCTGATGGGGTCCGCGGTCGCGGCTTGGCCATGTTCGTCACCGTGTTCTTCGGCGCGATGACCGCCGGCAGCGCCCTATGGGGACAACTGCGTCAGCACTCGGCCTGCCGGCAGCGCACTTCATCGCCGCGGCTGGCGCCGTCGCCGGCATATTGGTGACCTGGAGCTGGAAGCTTCAGTCCGGCGGAGGGGTGGATCTCGCACCGTCCCTGCACTGGCCGGCGCCGGTCGTGGCGGTTGAAACCGAGCCCGACCGTGGCCCTGTGCTGATCACGGTCGAATACCGCATCGACACCCTGAAGCGCGATGCGTTCCTGATCGCCGTCCAGGAGCTGGGGCAACAACGCCGCCGTGACGGAGCCTACTCCTGGGAGATCTTCGAGGATGCAGCCGAGACCGGCCGTTTCCTCGAGACGTTCATGGTGGTCTCCTGGCTCGAGCATCTCCGGCAGCATGGGCGTGTTACCAACCCCGACAGGATCGTCCAAGATGCCATTCGCGACTTCGGAGCGGAGGCAGAACCGAGGGTCACTCACTTCCTCGCGGCTCGACCTCAGCCGGTTTGACGGAGGGGGCCGCACGCTGCCTGCAAACAAGGTGAAGCATGGTGCGGGCACGGATGATGAGCAAACGGCAGGCGCTGATCGGAGTCGCGACAGTCGTCACCGCCCTATCTGATCGGCCTATATCTTGTTGCCCGCTCTCTGGAAGCATCATGAGCACGAGCCTGGTCTGGCTTCGTTGCCCATGGTGACGCGCACCCCAGTGGAGTCCCCGGTGATGCCCTCAACGTCGGACCGGTCGGTACCAGGGAAGACGTCTTGACAGCCATGCACGCGGCAGGCTGGTTTCCGGCCGATCCGATCACACGAGCGTCGAAATCGTCGGCAGCGTCATACTCGACCGGCCGTATCACGATGCGCCGGTCAGCCCGCTCAGCTTGCGTTCGAAAAGCCCGACGGTCGCAGTGCGGACCGGCGGCATCATGTCCGGTTCTGGCTCGTGCTCGAGAAGAAAACGGACGGCCGTCCGGTGTGGCTCGGGTCACTCACCTTCGACCGAGGGGTGGGATTCAGTCGTGACACCGGACAGATCATGCATCACATCGCCCCTTATATCGATGCCGAACGCGATCTCCTGATGCGAGATCTGCGCGAGGCAGGCATGGTTCAAAATGTCTTCCAGATATCCGCACGGGGCCGACGTTGTTCGGCCGAAATGGCGAGGGCGATCCCTACTACACAGATCGACGTCGCCACGCTGGTGCATGATGGCGCAAGGCAGGAGGCCCAACCAGTGACCCTGCCGCCGCCACCGCTAATCGCCCTCAAAGACCAGATCTGGCACGGCGTCAGCAAGGCGCTCGGTCCATAGCCCTGGAGATCGAGCCGGCGGGGATACAAGACCCCCAGGCGATCGCCGAGACCGTTGCACCACTCGGGTAAGTTGATGTTTTGCTTTGCGATTTGGACGTACTTGGTGCGCCATATGCCACCACGCCATTGATATAAATCAACATCGCCCCCGATCCACCGCACAAACTTCGGAAACCGATTTATGTTTTCCGGGTCTCACTACCCGGCTTTGCCATTCAAAGCTGAACTCATGCGTTTTCCGAGTCGGGAGGAAGGGGCCGCTGACCGAGTCGGCAAATTATACACCTTAAAGTTGTGGCAAATGGGTCGAGCCCTTTTGCAGGTGTTGGGACTCCTGCTCGTAACTAGCGCCTGTTTTGACACTCAGGCCGCTCACGGTCGTCAACGTGTATACATCCTCGAAAGCCAATCTCCATGGGTGTCAGCAACCGCTCAGACCATCGAGGCATTTCGAGAACGTCTCCGCGAAGGAGCGGGAGACTCTGTCGATGTGTTCGTTGATTATCTGGAACTGGGGCGACTTCCAGGTCAGGAACACCTCGACCTCTCGATCCGATATCTGACCCAAAAGTACTCGCAAGCTCCGCCCGACGTCGTCCTGACGCTGGGACGGGCTGCGATACCTTTTCTCCTGAAGAACAAGCAAGTCGTTGGGCCGAACGTACCCATCATTGTGGCTAATGCCCCGCTGACGGAGGTGCCTGATAAGGATCAACTGCCCAACTCCATTTATGTCGGCTCCCAGTACAATTTTCTGGAGACACTGAAGCTGGCGCAGCGGCTTCAGCCCAACGCACGAAATCTCGTCGTTGTGGGAGGGGCAGGCCAGTACGCCAAGCAATGGCTTGACGACGCGCGCCGCCAACTTGAGCCATACGCCGACATGTATTCGACTCGATACATCTCGGAGATCGGCTATCAGCAATTGCTGAACGAGATCGCACAGCTTCCAAAAGATACGATTGTCATCCTCTCGGTCTTCATACTCGATGGCGACGGCAATTCTCGCCCCACGCTGGAGGTTGCTACCGATCTGGCCGGAGTCACGACTGCGCCTATTTACTCGCCCTTGCCGAGTTCGATCGGCACGGGCATCGTTGGGGGGTACAGCGACGACTGGCGAACGCAAGGCAAAACCGCGGCAGCTATCACGTTGCAATTGCTGGCGGGCAAGCAAATCTCTGAGCTGCCGCGGCTCAACTTCGGCGAGCACAAAAACAGGATCGATGCCCGGGAACTCAAGCATTGGCAACTCAGCGAGTCAGCCGTACCCGCCGATGCTGAAATACGCTTTCGGGAGTTCACTCTGTGGGAGCAATATCGCTGGGCAATCCTGGCGACCCTTACGCTGCTTCTGCTGGAAGCCGGCGTGATCGCCTGGCTGGTCATCGAGCGTCGACGTAGGTTGGCGGCGGAATGGGAATTGCGCCAGCGGCTGCTGCAGGTCATCCATTTGAACCGCACGGCCGCCGCCGGCGCATTGTCGGCTTCCGTCGCCCACGAGCTCAACCAGCCGCTGGGGGCCATTCGCAGCTACGCGGAAGCTGCCGCTCTTTATCTGAAAGCTGATCCGCCGAACCTGGAAAAGATCGGGCCGATCATCGAGCAGATCATCCGGGACGACCAGCGCGCAGCGGATATCATTCGTCATATCCGTGAACTGGTGAAGGGCAGAAGCAGCAGCGAGGTCGAAGAGTTCGACCTGAATGAAGTTGTAAGGGATGTCGTCGAGATCGTTCGGCCGGAATCAACGAAGTCCGGGCTGAAGCTCGATTTGGTTCTCGCGGGCGGTCCGCTTACGGTCCGCGGAGATCGGATTCAAGTCCAGCAGGCGATCATCAACCTGGCATTGAATGCCATCGATGCCATGCGAGAGACTCCGGCGGCTGTTGCAGGGCTGTCGATCTCGACGGCGCGAAGCAATGATGGCGCAGCCGAGTTGTCCGTCGTCGACTCAGGAAGGGGGATTCCCGCTGACAAGCTGAATACGGTTTTCGAAACATTTTACACCACGAAGCGCCATGGCACCGGACTCGGTTTGACCGTCGCGCGCACAATCGTCGAAAGTTATGGAGGCAGGATATGGGCCGAAAATCACTCCGGCGGTGGCGCTGAGTTCCGCTTCAACCTGCCCCTTTCCAGCAAGTCCTGAATCATGAAATCCCCACCGTCCGTGTACGTTGTCGACGATGACCAGTCGTTCCGTTCGGGGCTCGGCGAGCTGCTGACCGCTTGCGGCTATCGCGTGATACTGTGTGAGACGGCTCAGCAGCTGCTTAATCATCCCCTCCAGGACGAAGCAGGCTGCATCCTGCTCGACCTGCAAATGCCCGGGTTGAGCGGCTTTGAGCTGCAGCAAGTTCTCGCCGACCGCAACTGCAGCCTCCCGATCGTTTTCATCAGCGGGCACGGCGATATTCCCATCACGGTGCAAACGATCAAGGCTGGTGCTGAAGACTTCCTGACCAAGCCGATTTCGCAGCCGCGTTTGTTGGAGGCGATCGAGCGCGCCCTTGCCCGGGTCGAAGCGCTGCGCGGTCTCCAGGGCGAAAAGGCGGCCCTGACTGCGCGTCTCCAGACCCTGACTCCGCGGGAGCGTCAGGTGTTTGACCAACTGGTTCGCGGCTTGCCGCACAAGCAGATATCCCATCTGCTTGGCATCTCGGAGCGGACGGTCAAGCTTCACCGCCACGAGGTCGTTCGCAAACTGCAGGTCCGATCGCTCGCGGAACTCGCCGCGATAGCGGAGCGGCTGGGGCTGCTGTCCGGCGGCTAAAGTTCGCGAGCGAGGAGGCCGTCTTCGTGCAATCCCATCCTTCCCCTATGGGCAGCTTTCATCCGCGGCCAAGGCCTGACACGCTACTGGCTGTGGAACTGCCCCGACCTCCGGCCAGGTTGAATGCGTGGCCCCCGTCATCAAGAAAATCGTCGGAGTGCTCGATGACGATCCCAGCGCGCTCAATGCGGCTGGCGTCCTGCTCACGGCGCTCGAGTTCGATGTCATTCTATTTGCCTCCGCGGATGACTTCCGGAGAAACAATGGTGCAGCCTCGATCGATTGCCTCCTTCTCGACATTCAACTCGGATCGATGTCGGGGATCGATTTCCGACGTGAACTGAAGGGCTCCCATCCGAATCTGCCGGTCATCTTCGTAACGGGGCTCGATGGCGAGGCTGCGTGTCGGGAGGCCCGTGACGCCGGATGTTCCGGATTTTTACGCAAACCGTTTGAAGCGCGGCTCCTTGCCGAGACTATTAGGCGAGCGACCGGCAGTTGACGCGGAGTGCGCCGCATGGTGGCGACGATAGACCTTGCAATAGTTGCGGAGCGAGCCGGTACACCTGCCTCTATGTGCAGTACAGGTTGAATTCCAACCATGCCATCTTGGTAGCCTAAAATGCGATCGGGGGATCGTCGTGCCTTGGAATAGAAACCTCGAATTTACGGATCCCTTCCTGTGCCAACAGGCAATTCAGGGCGCAGACGTCGAGATACTCCCGACTGCGAGAGGCCGTTTCCATACCGGAATCACGCAAATCGGTATGGATACCGCGTGGATGCAGCGATTCGACGTGACCTTGCCGCAGATCACCGCGATCGGCGTGAAGGCCGGAAGAACGGCGATTGGATTTCTGACGGACGAGGCCCAGGTCGAGCTGAGGCACTGCGGAAATCGATTAGAGTCCGGCGAGATAGTTATATTTGGTCACGATCTCGTTCATCAGCGTTCGGCGACGGCTCTGCGGTTTGGAACGATGTCCCTTGCAAGCAAGGATCTTTCCAGGCTGTACGCGATCATCGTCGGTGAAGAACTCCCGCAGCCACCGGGGCGGCGGGTTATCCGGCCTGTGCAGGCGTCAATGGCGCGTCTCCGCGCGTTGCACAAAACCGTCGGTAATATCGCACAGGACCTGCCGGGGCTTCTCGGTCGAACGGAAGTACGCCGGGCGCTGGAGGAGAAACTGGTCCATGCGATGGTGCGATGCCTAGCCGATAATTCCGTCGCCAGGAATAACGCGGGCGACGGCCGACATTGCGTAATCATGCGTCGCTTTGAGCAATTCCTGGCGTCCAATGCGGATCGGCCGCTGTACCTGGCCGAGCTCTGCGCGGCCGTCGGGGTGCCGGAACGAACCTTGCGCGCATCCTGTGAACAATATTTTGGAATGGGGCCTATTCGCTATCTCACGTTGCGACGAATGCACCTCGCCAGGCGAGCACTTCTGTGCACCGAACCTTCGAAGGCCAGCGTCACTCGCGTTGTCACCGATCATGGCTTCTGGGAGCTTGGCCGGTTCTCGGTAGCCTACAGGACGCTGTTCGGGGAATCGCCGTCTGACACGTTGCGCCGCTCGGCCGAACACAATCCGGCCGACCTAAGGCGGCCATCATACCTGTCCGAGACAGCGATGACCCTGCAATGATGGCGGACCGGCCTTGTAGATCGCGCGAACACGGCCGAACCCGGTCAGCCATCACCTGCCGTGCTTTTGCGACGGTCCAAGGGCGAACAAATCCGCACCTTCCGTGCCGTGCCTTTCAAGGTCTTGGCGGATACCTTCATCGGAAAGGTCGAGTTCGCGCGAGTGCTTCCAATCGTGCCGCGCGGTTTCCACGAGCCGTTCGATGACATGCCTGGCATCGGTCTCGACGGCCAGTTCCCGCCGCGCGTCAAAGCTGCCGGGAGTGAGGTTGATTGATCCGACCACCGCGCGCCGTTCATCCGCGAGCAGCATCTTCCCGTGCAGCTTCAAATGTCTCAGCGTGTGAATTTTCGCTCCCACGTCCTGCATGATCCGGAGGCCGCCGATTCCTTCGACGAGCTTGCTTTTGTTTGGGCCGGCCGCGCCATGATGTGAACTTTTACACCGCGGTTGACGGCGCGTACCAAACGCTCGATGATGACTGTATCCTGATATCGTTCATTCTGAATCAGAAGCGTCTCCTTGGCGGAGGCGACAAATTCCGCGATCCGCTCACGCCCGTTGTTCGGGCACCAGATCAGCTCCGATTCCGCTTCGGGATGGAATTTCTTGTGCGCCCAGTCGGCATCGAAGCAACGGACCATCTCATCAATTTCGCTCCTCTTGGTGGTTACGACCGCGTAATCCCGCGTTTCCGTGAGATCGCGTGTTTCCCAGTTCAGCGATTCGACGAAGCCAAATTCGTCGTCGATGACCATCGACTTTTGGTGGGTGAGCGCAAAATCAGCGCTGCTGTCCCGAACTTCGACGCCGCTGTCAGTCAGCAGTTGGCGCGCCTTTTCGTTTTCGCTCTGGCCGTCTCGGCGGGCCGGGTTGAGCATGACGCGCACGCGAACCCAAGTTGCTGAGCGGCGATCACCGCCTTCAGCAAGGTGGGGTCGGTAAACAGGAACATCCGGATGTTGAGCGAGCGCTTGGCCGAATTGATCGGATCGCGAATAGAGTCGATGGTATCGTCGGGGAGCACGATCAGCTTGTGCGACATCTCTCAACTCCATCCCGAAGGGTTGCAACCGCTATACGGCTTTTACCGATGCCTCTTGCGAGGTGTCATACTGGATCCGGTGGAGCTCGGAATAGACACCGCCGAGAGCGAGCAACTCATCATTCGTCCCTTCCTCAGCCACGACTCCATCCTTCAGCACGACGATCTTGTCCGCACCGGCGATGGTGCTGAGCCGATGCGCGATCATGATCACCGTGCGTCCCTGCATGAGCCGGCGAAGCGCTTCGATGACTAGCAGCTCGGATTTGGTGTCGAGTGCGGCCGTCGGCTCATCGAGGATCATGATCGAACTGTTGCGGACGACGGCGCGAGCGATGCCGATGCGCTGTCGCTGGCCGCCCGACAAGGTGTCGCCTCGCTCGCCGACCACTGAATCGGAAGTGGCGGCTGAAGTCGAATTACCCGATCCTGAGCGGCGTGACGCCAACCGCTGGAGGCCTCGTGTTCTTCGGCGACACCGGCGGCAATTTCCATGCGATTGACGCGGCGACCGGCCAAAAGCTGTGGGCCAGAAGATTGGCGGCGCAATCGCCGGCGGCGTGATCACTTATGCGCTGGACGGCAAGCAGCGAATTGCGGTGGCGATGGGCTACATATCCCCGGCCTTTCCCACCGAAATCCGGAGGGCGAAGATCGCGATTCTCGGCATCGAAGGCGACGCCGGGGCCAGATAGACAAGGTGGTCGCGCCTCTAGCCGACGGAATTTTCAACCGTGGACTCGTCGGCACGCGCTCGATAGCGGCACTGTTTGCGCATGGACTTGCCTGACGGGCGGCGACGCACTCCGCGCTCCAGGGGTAGCCCGCATCATGGTACAAACGCAAAGAACAAAAAGGCCGCAAAGAGGACCAGGTGCACGACCCCCTGCAGCACTGTGGTCCGGCCCGTTCCCAACGTAATCACGCTGAGAACGATCGTCAGCGCCAGCATGTCGCGGTCCTTGAGCTCCAGGCCCAGTTCAAGCGGTTGGTTGAGCAGGAGCGATACCGTTGCAACGGCTGGGATCGTCAGGCCAATGGTTGCCAGAGCTGATCCCAGAGCCAGGTTGAGGCTTGTCTGCAACAGGTTCTTCCGAGCCGCCCTGACGGCGGCCAGGGATTCCGGGAGCAGGACGAGGGCCGCAATGATGATCCCGACCACGGCTTTCGGAGCATGCAGATAGGTGACGCCGGCTTCCACGGCCGGCGTGAGAACTTTCGCCAAGGCCACGATGACAACCAGTGAAACAAGGAGAAGCACGGCACTCATTGCCGCGGTCGTGGTTGGAATGGCTATATGCTCGTCTTCCTTCCCTTCCGGCAGAAAATAGTCGCGGTGACGGACCGTTTGGATGAAGACGAAGGAGCCGTAGAGCACCAGCGAAACGAAAGCAGCAAAGGCAAGCTGGGACGGACTGTAATACGGGTCCCCTCCGGTAAAGTTCGGGAACACGAGCGTCATGCTCGTGAGAACCGCGAGCACCGCCAGCGCCGAACTGGCTCCCTGGATCTGGAATCCCTGCTCGCCAAAGCGGGTGCCGCCCGCCAGCAGACAGGCACCGACGATGCCATTGCACACGATCATGACCGCCGCGAACACGGTATCGCGCGCCAGCGCAGCCTGCTCGGCCGGCGCCCCCAGCATCATCGATACGATCAGGGCAGTCTCGATGGTTGTGACTGCCAGCGCCAGAACGAGTGTGCCAAACGGCTCGCCAATGCGGTGCGCTATCACCTCCGCGTGATAGACGGCGGCAAAAACAGCTCCCATGAGCGTGATCGCGGCGGCTCCGGCGACGAAGCCGCCGCCTGAGACAAATTGCTTGGTCAGGATGACAGCCGGGCCCGCTGCCGGCCAGATCCATGTCCAGGAAGGCGTCCGTACTGCAACCATATCGAGCCCCCCGACGCGCGGCCACCGGAGCCAACCTGGAAAGATGCTTCGTTCAACTTTCGACAGACGGCAACTGTGACGAGCTCCTGCTTGGGCGCCAAGTCGGAGAGTGCCATTGACCTAAATCAATCCCGCTCCAACCAGCTCTGCGAGCAACGGCAAGCGTGTGGGGACGCACGGGCTCGTCCGCTGCCTTGGCTGAATCCGTATAATCAGACTTGGCGTGTTGATGACCGCGCCTCTCGTCTGCCGAAGTCGCATAGTCAGCATCGCAAACACCAATAGGCTTGCGCCGGACGTGGCATCTTGTGCCACCGGTCCCGGAGCGAGGAGCAAGCCATGATAAACCTAAAAGTTCTCGCAATCGTGATTTCCGCTACCGCCCTGTCCAGCTCTGGAGCTCAGGCTCAGGCGGCTCTCTCCAATCCTGACGTGTGCCAGGCTAAATTCAGCAGCTGCACGGGTCTTGGAACGGGTAGCACTCCCGTCACCGGCTACCGGCGAACGGCATATCGCCGGCCGGCTTCAGCCAGCGCGACGGTCGCGGGCTGGAGTGACTCCGCCGGCGAGATGGCCTGGCACGGCAATTGGAATACCTACGCTGCCCGCAACGGCATCATCTGCAAGCCCGGCACCTACTACAAGGGGGCTGACGGCATGCGGCATCTCTGCCAATAGGCCAGCCGCTCCGAAACTGTCAGGCGGTCCTGAAAGGGCCGCCTGACCTATTTCGACGATCGAAAGCGTGCGGCGGCTTCTCGGCTTGAAGGGAAGATGGTGATGAATTCGGAAGGTCCGACAGCGCCTGGACCGGCAAGTGTGATCGCAAGCGTCGCCGCGCTCGCTGTGGTGTCGCTCGCTACTCCACCCCCGAGCCAGGCGCAGACGACGGGCCAGCTGTTGATTTCTGCGGGCTTCAATCCTGTTGCCGCGACCACATCCGAAGCGATGACCCGCTTGAGGTCTTTTCCGGCGAAACAGTTCCTTCGGCGAGAAAAGGCAGGTCGTCCATATTACTTCTACGCCGACCCAGCGGGCTGCGGCTGCGCCTATGTTGGCACCGTCGCAGCGATGAACAAATACGCAAGCTTCGGGGTGTTGCCGGCTGCCGCCCCGCCGGGCGGCGTCTCGCTCGAACAGGACATGATCAATAGCATGAACGACGACGATGCCGGAGCGCACCTCAATGAGGACGTATTCGGTCCGGATCCGTAGGGCTGCCGACGACCCAGGACTGATGGAGCCCGCCGTTTCTGCATAGCCACAGATGCAATTCCTTCGTAACTACGATTCCAGTTCTTGAGTAGGGAGGCGTATATGTCACCACGCGTCGCGTGGACACCGTTGATGCTGCTGGTCGTCCCGTTTGCGGTCGCAAGCTCGATTCTGCCCGATGCCAGGGCACAGGCGCCAGGATCAAACTGGACTCAATCCAGCATGCTGCGCTGTAAGCTGAACCCGAGCGTCGGTTTCATCATCTTCGGTCACCAGTCGATGGAGTGCAGATTTTCGCCTTCCCTGCCGGGTCCCTCGCAGATTTACGACGGCGCGCTCAACACGGTCGGCATCGACGTCGGCGTGGTTGGCACAGGTGGCCTGGCGTGGGGCGTGCTGGCTCCAACCTCGGGAATTGCCGCCGGAGCATTGGCCGGCGAATACGTCGGCGCGAGTGGCGACATTGCCCTGGGAGCAGGCGTCGGTGCAAATGTCCTGGTCGGCGGATCTCAGCGCAGCATCGCCTTGCAGCCCGTTTCGGTAGAAGGCTCGGTTGCGCTGAATGTGACACTGGGCCTGTCCGCTCTTCAATTGCGGTACGTTCCCTGACCTCAGACTTCGACAGTCGGTGCCTTGGCGTCATAAATCGGTGGTGTCCCTGCGCGCAAGAAGACCGCAACGCTGACGGCATGGCCGGCCGGCGAAAGGGACGGCGGCCGCCGAATGACGGCCCGGCCCGGACATAAATCGGGGTGATCCGGGAATGCTATTCAAGCACCGAAACCCACGGAAATTCGTTACGATGCGGCTGAGCGCGGCGATGTCCGCATTGTTCGTCCTGCTCAGCATTCCTGTCTTGATATTCATCCTGGTCTATAGCTACGAGCGCAACTCTGCCGCGATCAACGTGACGCTGAACGAGGTCGTCGCCAAGACCAAGGGCGCCAGCATCGAGGATGCAAGAAACCTGATCGATCCAGTCGCCGCGACGCTTGCGCTCATAGCCGCCTTTGCCGCCGAAGATCCCGATCGCTTCACCAAGGAAGAGAGCCGCGAACTGCTCTACCGGTCGCTGATCTCTGCGCGGCAGATCGATGCGGTCTTCGTCAGTTTCGAAGACGGCTTTCATCGGGTCGTTACCCGGATGGACGACGACCGCAGGCGATCCGATGCAAAGATTCCACCCTCGGCGAATTGGCATTCCAGCTATATCGACCCGTTCTCCGGCTCGCCCCGGCGGCACCGCCACCGGACATTCTACGATACCTGGCCTCATATCGTTGGCGCCTACGACATAGAGACCATCGAGGACATCAGGACGCTCTCGGGCTACCAGGCGGCGAAGAATACCCGCGAACTCGTCGTCGAAGGCCCGTGGCCGAATCCAGATACTGGCTATCCGGTGATTACCTTGAGAGTGCCGATCATCGCGAGCGGCCAATTCATCGGCGCCGCTTCGGCCAATCTCACCCTCAATGTGCTTTCGGAGTTTCTCACCAGCCACCGCGCCAGTCCCCATAGCACGACGGTCATTGCCAATGAGGCCGACGGCACGATCATCGCTTATCCGGATGCCAGGAAAGGCGTTCGACTACAGAACGGCCGCCTGGAACTCACGAAGGTCGATACTGTCGACGACATCAATTTGCGCGAAGCGCATCGCCTGCGGAGCGCGACCGGCAACGACGACTTCTTCTTTCAGTCGACGCAAGACCGGCAAAGGATAAGCGCATCCTTCACGCGCTTTCCCGCAACATTTCGCCAACCCTGGGAGGTGATCACCCTGACGCCAACCGACGATTTCGTCGGTATCCTCGAGCGCACCAATCGGCAGATGATCGCTTTGATAGCTGTCCTGACGGTCGTCGAATTGGGATTGATCTACCTGTTCGCGAGATGGCTGTCACGGCCCATCGAATATGTATCGCGGGAGCTGCGGTCCGTCGAGGACCTGACGTTCTCCCACGCGGCCCCGCCATCGTCCTACATCCACGAAGTCAAGGAGCTGCAAGCCGCCGTTTCATTGTTCGAAACGTCGCTCCGTTCGTTCTCGTCGTTCGTTCCACTGGACGTCGTCAGGCTGTTGATCAGGACCGGAACGCCACTCGGCCTCGGCGTCGAGCCTAAATTCATGACGGTGTTCTTCAGCGACCTGAAGGATTTTTCGACCTTGGCGGAGCAGATGGCGCCGAATGATTTGCTCGCGCAGCTTTCGGTCTATTTTGAAAGCGTCTCGAACGCCATTGCCGAGGAGTCCGGTACGGTGGACAAGTTCATCGGGGATGGGGTCATGGCGTTTTGGGGCGCCCCGGTTCCCTGCGAAGACCAAGTGCTGCGCGGCTGCCGCGGTGCGATCCGTGCAACCCGCCGCATGGAGGCGCTCAACGCGGACTGGGGCAGACAGGGGCGACCGCCATTGCATCTCCGCATCGGGCTTCATTGCGCGGATGTCCTAGTGGGGAACGTGGGTTCAGCCGCGCGCTTGAGCTATACGGTTATGGGCGATGGGGTAAACGTCGCCGCTAGGTTGGAAGGTCTCAATAAGACGTTTGGCACGGCGATTTGCATCAGCGACAGCATCTACGAGGCGATCAGGCCTGACATCGTCGCAAGGCCGATCACGAAGATTCGGGTTAAGGGGCGCAATAGGGAGTTCATGGTCTACGAGCTTCTGGGTATCAGGACCAGCGACGATCCCGAACTGCGGGCAACCGAGCAGGCAGTTCTGCTTTGTGAAAGGACGACGGAAGCCTCAGCTTGTTTTGAGCGAGGAGAATTGGACAGGGCCGCCCGGCATTATCAGTACATCCTCCGGGACTTTCCCGGTGATGGCGTCGCGAAATCGATGCTTGCAAGGTGTTCAGCCGAGCTCCCGAGCTAGACCCGGATTACGCGCAGTCGAACCTTCCGCTCCTACTTCGTGAACCTCGGCCTTGTGGGTGCCGCTGGCGTCGGGGCCGTCGGCGAGAGATTGAACGTTAGCCAGAGATTCCAGCCCGCCGGCCGATTTTCATTGGCGAACTCGCCATAGGCCTTCAGATTGAGATATCCCTGCATGTCTCCGACCGGAAAGATGTAGCCGAATTGCGGGCCGACACCGGCCACACGCGACTTAAAACAGCCGACGCGATCGCCTGACCCGCTGTCGCAGCTGAGTTGCTGGTATAGGTAACCGACAAGACCGACCTGAATCTGCTTGGTCAAAAACTGCGACGCGCCCCAGTCGAGGTGCATGTCAACGCCATTCTGGTATTGAGTTGCCGGATCGATGAAGTTGTAGGTGAAGCCGAGCACCGCTGAAGCTTCACGCCCGGTCTTCGGGTCGAAATAGGTGTAGCCACCACCCGCGTCGATCGCCCAATGTCCTATGCCGATATTCGCGAGACGGTTCGATTGGTAGGCTCCGGCCGGAAGGTCGCCGGTGATGTAAGTCATGAAGTTGTTGACGCCGGCATTCCACTTCAGCGTGAATTGCGGGTATAGGTCTCCGAATGCCGTGAGCGAACTGTTGATGCTGTCGAAACGTGAGAAGGGGAAGGTGCCTCCCGGCGTCGTCACTGTCCCGGTCAGTGCTCCGGCCAGTGAAGTGGAATTGGAGCCGTACACTCCCATCATACCGGCAGAAGCCTGCGCACCGAACAATGGCGTCGCAAAGGTGTAGTTCGCGATCAGGAAGCCCAGATTCAAATTGGAATTGAGGTTGGCATTCACGTTGGCTGTCACGTTTGCGGGAATACCGCCGATCTGAAACTCGCGGGCTCGCGACACGTCGCGGCCGGCCGATACCGAGTCATGCCAGTAGATCGTGGTCACCGACCAGCCTGGCGCCTGCTGGGGTACGGCGGCAAGGCTGCCGTACAGCCCGGGTACCCAAAAGCTGACACCGCCTTCGTCGGCAAGCGCGGTGTGTGCGGGCGAAAGCAACAGGGCGGCAACGGCCACCACCTTCAGTGGCAGATCGACTGCTATACTAAAGCACCGCATCTTTGGCTCCTTACCTCGAGAACCCGCGTGACAGTAAGCGAATTGGGCCGGAGCGGATCTATGCAAAAACGGCAATGCGCTGGCGGCGCGATGGTTTTGTCCGCATCTGTAGCCGGGAAGTCACAGTCATGCGGCGCCTGGTAATTCGTTTGTGCGATTTCGCCCATGTAAGCGACGATAGGTGGTTGAGGGACATTGCGGTTCGATCTGGTGGTCGGCACAGCGTCTCCGGCGGCGACTCAATCGGCACCAATGCAGTCTCGCGGATACCCTCGCGATCGCTTCATCACCGCTGGTGCTTCAGAGTTGCAAGCCAACTGCGCACATGCGGGCCGGATCTGCATAGCGGGCCATGGACCGGTCGATAGACTGACGGTGTCAGTTCGGAGGATCGGGCGAGTGTTGCGGTGTCGAATGAATGTCTCGCGATCCAGAGCGGGGCGGGCCGTCAGCCAGCCGCGCAATGAAGGTAGGACGCAGCCGGGCAAGATCACCGGTGCGGTCAACATGATCCGTCAGATGCTGATCGACATTGCCGTCCATCCGGCAGCAAGGTCCGGGCGGCGCCGGTGAAGACGCCCCTCATCGCGACTGTTCGAACCAGCCGAGCTTCCTGGTAGTCGGAAAGAACGAGGATGTGGACGATGCGAAAAGATAAGGGCCTGTCCGTTCTTCCGCTGGCCTTGTTTATCGCCGCGGCGATGGGACTTGCGCCGGTCGCCGCCCAGCAGTCGCAAAAACCGAACGTGGTTTTCATCCTCGCCGACAACGTTGGCTACGGCGACCTGGGTTCATATGGCGGTGGAGAGTTGCGAGGCGCCCCGACGCCGCGGATTGACCAGTTGGCGCGCGAAGGAATGCGTCTCACCCAGTTTCTCGTCGAACCAGCCTGCACGCCTTCGCGGGCGGCCTTGATGACCGGGCAGTATTCAATTCGCAGCGGTCTGTCGCTGATCGCCATCGAGGGAAGCCCGTATACACTTCCCGGCCGGGCCTTCACGATGGGTGAACTGTTCAAGCGGGCCGGTTACGCCACCGCCGTCTTTGGCAAGTGGCATCTGGGAAGCGCCCCCGAGAGCTTGCCGACTGCCCACGGGTTTGACGAGTTCTACGGTATCCCGCCGGCGATTTCCTGGGACGCCGCAACTTACGTCAGCACCATCGAGCTGACCAAGTCAATTCCGGCGCCGCCCGGCGTGCTTCTGGAGCGTGGGCCACAGATCGTCGAGGCGACGGCCGGCGGTCCCTTGCGAAACGTAAAGCCATTCACTCCGGAGGTGCGCGCCAATATCGACTACGAGCTGGTCGATAAATCGATCGACTTCATGCGGCGGCAGAGATCGGCCGGCAAGCCGTTCTTCCTTTATCTGCCCTTCTCGATGGGGCATGTGCCGAACTCGCCTTCGAAGCAATTCGAAGGGAAATCGCGGATTGGCAACTACGGCGACAAGATGATGGAGGGTGACTACCACGTCGGTCGGGTTCTCGACACGATCAAGGAGCTCGGCGTGGACGACGACACCATCGTGGTGTTTGCCTCCGACAACGGGCCGTATGGCGAAACCGCACGGGAGTTCGGCAATCAGGGCACGCCGGACATGGGCAACGCCGGTCCCTTCCGCGGCGAGCTGGGGGAAGCGACCGAGGGCGCGATCCGCACCGCAGCGATCATCCGCTGGCCGGGAAAGGTCAAACCCAACACCACATCCTACGCGATGTTTTCGATCATGGATTTCCTGCCGACCTTTTCCCGCATTATCGGCGGCAGCATTCCGACGGACCGTCCGATCGACGGCATCGATCAGACGGACGTCTTGCTTGGCGACGGTGGGATGGGACACCGCGAAAGCCTCTTGAGTTTCATCGGCGGCGACGTTGTGGCCGTGCGGTGGAAGCAATGGCGAATGTATTTCACCGACGTCCATCCGACCGGATCGGGACCGCAGCGCCAGCCGGGAATTTTCTCCGCCAGCGCTCCGATGGCCGGCTACCCGCGGGCCTACAACGTCGAGATGGACCCGCACGAAGACCTCGTCGTCGCCGGATTGTTTGGCTGGATTTCCGAGCCGGCGCTGAAGGTGGTCGAGGAGTATCTGGGGTCGGTCAAGAAATATCCCAATCCGCCGGCGCCGAACATTACGCAGTTTCCGAACGGCGGCCGATAGGGGCCGGAGTCGAGTCTTGATGAACTGATTGACACGGCCGAGGCGGCAACTGCCGTCCCAGACCGAGTGCCAGGAGAAACATAGTCATGCGCCGACAGAGCTCGATCGTTGCTTCGCTCTCCATCTCGCTTCTGTTCGGTTGCGCTGCACCGTGCCGAGGGTAGGCGTCGGAAGCGCAAAATGAACCAAACGTCGCCCCGTCGAAATCGTCTTCTACCCCAAACAGGAAGTGACCCGCCTGGAAATTGTAGCCGGCTTGCACACCGGCGATGAATCCGGTGGCGCCGCCGTACAGATTGTTGCTCGGAATGCTCAGGCTGCCGTTGGTCCACGCGCCACCGGCATTCGCGCCGACGTAAAATCCATTCCAATTGTACAGCGGCGCCGGAATCGGAGGAGCCTTGACTGCCATATCCGCGACGCGGACGCTGATGCTCGATTGACTCGCAAGCAGCGCGGATGCAACGGCGAGAATAAACTTCGTCATCGGAACTTTCCTTTCCGAAGAACTGAAGTCGCGGCCCCAGCAACCTCGCCTTCATCCTTGTGGCGGTCCAATCGCGGGGCTATGCAGTTTCGGCCGTGAGGGCGTTTCCGCAACTCAGCCGGGCTCTCGCGCGTGGGACTGTGGCCCGTCATTTCTGCTGGGCGCGAAGGCCATTGATGAAACGCGTCAACTCGCGGTCATTCGGCGTCAGCCGGGAAAGCCGCTCGGCGTAGTCGAGGGCGGCGTCGATGTTTCCGGCACCCCGGTTGAACGTGACGAGCGCCTGCAGAGTGTCACGGTCATCCGGGTGCCGGGACAGGGTGTCCTTCAAAACCTCCATCGCTTCGGCGACACGGCCCGACGAATGCAGCGCCACAGCGTACACATAGGCATAGCGCGCCCGGTCGGGCTCGAGCGCGGCGGCCGTCCGGAACTCGTCCAGCGCGTCGCTCGCCCGTTTCTGCCGAGTAAGGGTGAGTCCGAGAGCGTGATGCAAGCCGCCGTCTTGCGACGAGGCCTCGAGCGCCGTCCGCAGGACGCTCTCGCCGTCCGCATCCCGCCAGAACTGCCGATAGAGATCCGCAAGGTTGATTGCCGCCGGGGTGTATTGGGGGCTGAGCCGCAGGGCCGCCTTGTACTCGCTTTCGGCATCGGCCGTCTGGCCGCGCCTTGCATAGAAGCTTCCTAGAGTCGCGCGCGCTTCCGGCCGATCCGCATTGAGGCGTTGGGCTGCGATGAATTCCGCGCTGGCGCGATCGAATGCTGCGCGGTCCGGAGCGGGTTGGTTGGCGTCGGGCACCGCGGCCAGCACCGACACCGCCCTAATCCGGACGCCGCGGCTCGGGTCGGACAGGAGCGGAGAGACTAGCGGCCATATCCTCTCGCCAGGAAGACCATCGAGCATGTCGAGCGTCGCGATCCGTACCATCGGGTCGGGATCGGCCACCCCTTTGCGCGCGAGGTCGATATTCGCAGGCGTTACCCTCGAATGAAGCTCGTTCAGGGCGCTTGCGCGCGCGATGGCCGGAGCCGTTGGGCTGGCTGCCACGATCGCCAGCAATTGAGCCGCCTGAGCCCCGTCGGTCCAGGAAGCCTGGAGTGCGTCGGCGTAATTCTGAAAGCCCTTCCGAACCGGTCCATGCCATCGTTCGACCGCGTCCGCCGCCCATTGCGCGGGCTTGTCGCCGTGGCAGTTGTTGCACGCGTTCGGCGTACCGAGCTTCACGGAAATATCCGGCCTGGGAATCCGGAGGCTGTGATCGTGCCGCTTGTCGACACCCATGTAGGTGCTGACGGGCATGTGGCATGAGGCGCAAGTCACCGCCGGCGTGACGTTTCCGTGGCCGCTGTGCGCGGCAGTCTCATATTTGTCCGGGGCGTGGCATTGAAGGCAGACGCCGTCGGCAGATGCGCGCAATTTCGTGGAGTGGGGTTCATGGCAATCGCTGCAGGTGACGCCTGCGGCGAACATCTTGCTCTGCTTGAACGGTCCGTAATTGTACACCTCGTCCCGCATCTGCCCGTCGGCATGGTAGAGCCCGCGAGAAAGAAGCGCGACGGCGTGCGTGTCCGACAAGGGCTGTCCCGGCACCCAGTCTTCGGAAAATTCTCCGCGCCGCCCATGGCAGAAGCCGCAGGTCTCGACTTCCTTGCGCATCACGGCCGGCGGTATGCGGCGTTGCGGATTGCCGGTCTTCGGATCGGCGTGCCAACTGATATCCTTGCGCTCGTCCAGTAACGCGATCAGCCCCTTTTTCGGATCATCGTTCGTTCGAAACCAGCTCCGCTGACTGCGTGACCAATCGACGTGGCGGGAGCCCTTGCCGTGACACCCCTCGCAGCCGACGCTGATTTCTGTCCAGGTCGTGCGAAAACGGTCATTGGCCGCGTCGTAGTTCTTCTGCACGCCGGTTGAATGGCATTCGGCACACATGAAGTTCCAATTCTGGTTGAGCTTGGTCCAGTGCAATACGTCGTTGTGTTTGATCTCCTCATCGGGATAGAGATGAAACCAGCGCTGCCCGCCCTGATCCCTCGGCCGGGTATCCCAGGCGATGGAAAGCGCCTGGATGCGACCATCCGGGAATTCGATCAGGTATTGCTGCAACGGCTCGACGCCGAAAGTATATTTGACGTCGAAGGTTGCGAGCTTGCCGTCGGGGCCATCGGTTTCGACGAAGAATTTCCCATCCTTCTTGAAGAAGCGTGAGTGCACGCCAAAATAGTCGAAGCCCGCATCGTCGAAGTTTCCGAGCACGGTGGCGGCGGTCGCGTGCTGCATGGCGTGTTTGTGCTGGGAGCCATTCCATAGCGCAGCTTCGGCCTGGTGGCACCCGGAGCAGGCGTCGCTGCCCACGAAAGACAGCGCGCCAGCCTCGTTCCGGCCGGTGGGCAGGAAGGACTTGCCGGTGGCGGCGAGAACGAGTGCAGAACCACCTGCAAGAATGGCCGCCAGAATTAACCCGACGAGCAGGCGCGGCCGTAGGCGCCACCGTTGGAAACCCGGTGTGCTGGCGTCGTGAGGTGCGTGCGCCGAAGATCCCACGGAGCCTGGTGTGGGGAGGTGCTGCGGTGGCATCTGCTTCCCGGAAGCCCTGTTCTTGCTACGCGCCACGAATTGATGTCCATTGAAGGGAAGGGGAATCCTAGAAAAGCGTCACGCCGCCGCTATGCAGATTCGGCAAGATCGCTATCGGGCCATCCGGATGGCGCGAACGCCAATCTAGCCGTTGGTTGGCGACGTGTTCGCGGCCGGAGCCGGGTCCCGGGCGGTGCCAGGCGCCGCGCTTGCCTGTTCCGCGATGCGGGCGGATTGATCGGGCGTGATCCCATCCTTGAGCATCAGCGGGGCAAAACGTGCGGTCAGAACCGGCCCTGCTATTGCGGTGGTCAGCATCAACACCAGAACCGCGTTGAGTAGTCGCTCATCGACCAGCCGATGACCGGCGGGGTCGAGCGTGTCATAGGCGACAAGCGTCGCGGCCAGCGTTGCCGCCACCTGCGGTAGGGTGAGCGACCAAATGGTGTGGCGCGCTGCAGCTGAATATCCGAACATTCGTCCCGCGAACTCGGCCGCCAGCCATTTGCCGATGAACAGCGCTCCGACGATGCTGACGACCAGACCACCATTGTCGAGAATGCTGGAAAGAAACGCCGGGGGATCAATCAGGAAGCCGGTGACGATGAAGAAGATCGGGATAAAAAAGGAGTTGCCGATGAACTCCAGTTTCTCCTTTGCCGGCTTGGCGTGGGCCGCGACGTTGATTGCCAGTCCAGCCAGGAATGCGCCGACAATCCCCGGCAGATTGATGGATTGTGCCAGCATGCCCGTGATTGCGACGATCAGGAGCATGGCGATGAAGTATTCGTCCTCGTGATCTTGTTTGGCGAGGACATACGTGCCCGCGCGACTGAGACCGAACAGGATCAGGGGAACGAAAATAGCGATCTCCACGGTCTGTATCACGAGGATAGACAGGGAGAAACCGCTTTTGAAGGAGGCGAGGCAAACCGCGAACACCAGCAGCGACAGGGTGTCCGACATGACCGTCGCGCCATAGGTGACCGTGATCGGCTCCTGCCGCACGAGCGCGAGGCGGGCGACGATCGGACCTCCGAGCAAGGTATGGGACGCGAGCAGGGACCCGAGGACGATGGCGCCAAGCGTTCCGTAGCCGAGCAACAGTCCGACGGCGGTCCCCAGAAATAGCGGCAATGCAGTGGTCAGGAGACCGAACACAAGGGTGCGCTGCCGGGCTTGCTTGAATCGCGTGAGATCGATTTCGAGGCCGGCGAAGAACATCAGGAGCAGCTTGCCGAGGTCGGCAAAGAAGTCAGCTACAGGCCTGTGCTCTCCGATGAGGTCCACCCCGTGAGGCCCGAGCACCACGCCGCTGAGAAGCAGCACAACGACGGTCGGAAGCCGTATTCGACGCGACAACCGGGGGACGCTGAGGATCACGGCCAAAGCGATGGCGAACTTTGCCAGAGACGGCAGCCCCAGTGCGTCCGAGCGTATGAAATCAAGCGCCGTCATCGCTGCGCGCCTCTCCGGGCCGCGGGCCCCCGGCGAGCGACCCATGGCTCCTGAAATAGTTCCCTGAATTCAAGTGCCGCAGCCGTCGCCCTGTTGACCGCTATCGGCGCGACGTCAGCTCCTGCGATCTCTGCGGTCGACGCTCGCCACGATCATGAGATGCGTGAATTCAACCGATCTGAGTATAAGTCCACGATTGAAAGCGACACTATGCAGATTCGGCGGCCGGGCGGTGGACCGTTCGCAGCCCGGTGCATCGGGGGAGTTGACGTCGAAAGTCGATTGGGTGGTACTATGCCGGCTTCACAGGCGAGGCATGGCGCCTCGATCGCGTTTCAAACCGGGAGTGAGATGATGTCGTACCGAGCCAGGATTGTCTGGATTGCGCTGCTGTGTTCACTGAGTGCGGTCAACCTGGTTGTGCTCGCCGTGAACCTGTCGGCGCCCTCAAAGGCGGCCGTCAAGGGAGCCAGCTATCAAGAACTGCTGCGCGATGCCGATTTCGCGCGAGCGGTCAAGACCATCGCGGAGCAATGCAAAGTGAACGTCGAACTGGCCAAGCTGATGTGCCAGGGCGGATAATCTCGAGGCAGCTTGTTAGTCTGGTCACCAGCGGTTATCGAGGCTCAAAACCGTCCGCTACGACGAGAAGGCCTGCTGGCGTCACGGCGGCGACACGCGGCAGGCCAGGCATTCCGCGGCGATGCTAGTCATCTGGAACGCAAGTTCGTCACATTAGTTGATAGCTCGAATCTCTACAGAGGAGAGAGCTTGTGGCGAATGCAGGTGAGCGAGGCCGGCCGATCGCGCCGTTGGTGCTTAGTCCGCCGGAGCGGGCGTACTTGGAGAGACAAGTTCGTCGTCATCGCGTTGCCCGATCGCTATCTGAGCGCTGCCGCGCGATCCTGCGGTGTGCGGATGGCTTGCCAAGCAAGTCTGTTGCTGTCGAACTCGGCCTCCACGAACACACCGTTGGCAAGTGGCGCCGCCGATTTTTGAAGGATCGCTGTGATGGCCTGCTTGACGAGGCCCGCCCGGGCCGCCCTCGAACCATCAACGACGATCAGGTTGCTGAGGTAATTGAGCGGACATTGCGTACAACGCCACCCGACGCGACGCACTGGTCGATCCGCTCAATGGCTGCGGAAACTGGCTTTCCCACACCACGATCCGCCGAATGTGGACGGCGTTCGGCCTGCAGCCGCACCGCAGCCAGACATTCAAGCTGTCGAGCGACCCGCTGTTCGTCGACAAGGTCCGCGATATCGTCGGCCTTTACCTGTCCCCACCGAACCGAGCCCTTGTCCTCAGTGTCGATGAGAAAAGCCAGATCCAGGCCCTGGATCGCGAGCAGCCGGTCCTGCCGATGATGCCGGGCGTACCGGAACGGCGCACGCACAGCTATGTGCGGCATGGTACGACCTCGCTGTTTGCCGCGCTCGATGTCGCCTCTGGATTCGTCATCGGCAAATGCTACAAGCGCCACCGGGCAGTCGAGTTCTTGAAGTTCCTCAAAGAGATCGACGCTCAAGTCCCTGAAGGGAATCGATGTCCATATCGTCATGGACAACTACGCCACTCACAAAACACCCAAGATCAAAGCGTGGCTCGCCCGTCGGCCGCATTATCATGTCCACTTCACGCCGACTTCTGCGTCATGGATCAATCAGGTCGAACGCTGGTTCGCTGAGCTCACCCGAAAGCAGATCCAGCGAGGTGTTCACACCTCCGTCAGGCAGCTCGAGGCCAACATCCGTACCTTCATCGACCTGCACAACAAAAATCCCAAGCCCTTCAAATGGACCAAGTCCGCAGATCAGATTTTGGCTTCCGTCAAACGCTTCTGCCACAAAGCCCAGCAGACTTTATGTGGCGAACTTTAGATTCACGTGACGAGGTCTCGAATAAAAAACCCGCCTCCAATCGTTCTTCATGCTGATCACCGTCCAGCCGCCCTTCTTTGCCTCGTCATAGAGGGCCGATGTGAAGGTACCGACCTTTCTGTCCGGCAGGCCTTGCGCCGGACCGTAGGCATACTCGCGGGCGGCATCGTCGTGGAGCAGAAGCATCTTGAGCCGCGTGCCCGGGCCCGCGCCGGTCCACTCCAGCATTTCACGATCGCCCGTCGAGTTGCCGAAAGCGGCATGCGGCCGCCTGCCGATCATGAGGTGGATTCCTTCGGGCTTGCCGGCGCGGTCATCGTTCAGAAGCAGCTTCGGCTCCTTGGTCAGGAACGGCTTTCCATCCTTGTCATAGCCAAATTTCGTCGCGCCTGCGGTCCCGACCACCTGCTCAGTCGGAATGCCATAGATCTGCTGAGCGTAGACGCGGACGAAGTCCTGCCCGCCGCCGGTCACGATGTATGTCTTGAAGCCGTTGTCGCGGAAGAATTTCAGCACCTCGAGCATGGGCTGATAGGTGAGTTCGGTATAGGGACGCTTCCGGCGCGGATGGTGCGCAGTTTCGATCCACTTCTTCGCCGTGGCATTGAACTCGTCCACCGACATTCCGGACAGCGTCGCAGCCAGGACTTCCTCGAGTTCGGACAATGGAAGCTTGGCGATCGCCTCGCGGTCGCCTGAAAGTACCGTTTTGAAGGGAGCGACGTTCTTCAACTCCGGTTTCTTCTCGACCAGCGCCGGCACCTGGTCCAGGCAATAGATCACCTGCGTGTACATCGGATGTTCGACCCAGAGTGTGCCATCCTGGTCGAAAACGGCGATCCGTTCCTCTGCCGGCACGTGGTTTGGGTCCGCGGTGTCGGTCGTGGCTCGTACGAAGTCGAGGATCGCCTGTTTCGCCGGCCCGTCGTTCCATGAGGGCAAAGCCGTGCCGGGCGATGCCTGGGCAATTGCCTGCGTCGTCAGAAGCGGGCTGGACAGGTCGGCAGCACGGTCAGTGCTGAGATCAGGGCGCGACGGTCGATGCGGTGCATGGTCGTCTCCTAGTTCGTCGAGGGGGGCAGCCTCAGCTTCTCCATCGCCTGTTCGACCGAGAAGGTGCCGGGCCGCTGGCGGGGCGGAAATTCGCGGAAGGTTGCGATTTGCTGGGCCACGATTGCCTGCGCCGGCAGAAGCAGAAAAGCGTGATCGATGAACCAGCGCACGTAGTCACCGGACTCGTGCTGGGAACGCTCGAATGGGTCGGAGCGAAGATTGAACATCCTGGGCAGACGCAATTGAATCATCGGCTCGGACCAGACATTCAGTCCTTCTGCCCGCTGCTCCAGGAATGCGGCCTTCCACTGCAAGTAGCGCAGGCCCGCTAGGTTGCCGTCGTCAGTCCAGTAGAAGAACTCGCGGCGACTGCCCGGGCCCTTGCCCGCGAGCAGATCGCGCTGATCGTAGCCATCGAGATGGACCTTGAAGGTTTTGCCAGCAGCGTCATACCCCTGCAGCAGCTTGTTCTTGATGTCGGGTTCGCCGGCTGCGGCAACCAGTGTGGCCGTCCAGTCTTCCGCGGAGAAGATGTCGTTGATTTCGCTGTGAGGTGGGACCAATCCAGGCCATCGCACGATGGCCGGCACCCGATAGCCACCTTCCCAATTGGTGTTCTTCTCGCCGCGGAACGGCGTCGTGCCACCATCGGGCCAGGAGAATGACTCGGCCCCGTTGTCGGTGGTGTAGATCACGATCGTATTGTTGGCAATGCCGAGATCGTCGAGCTTTTTCAGCAGCTGGCCGACATGTCCATCGTGTTCGACCATGCCGTCGGGATAGATGCCGAGGCCAGTCTTGTCCCGGGAGGACGGCTTGAGATGCGTCCAGATGTGCATGCGGGTCGGGTTGAACCATACGAAGAATGGCTTGCGGTCGCGCACCGCTCCGTCGATGAATTGCGTCGTCGCTTGTACGAATTCCTCGTCGACCGTTTCCATGCGCTGCCTGGTGAGAGGCCCGGTGTCCTCGCATTTCTGCTTGCCCCAGGGACCAAAGCGTGGATCGTCGCCCGGGGTGTCGGTCGTGGTCGCAACGCATTTGAGGACGCCGCGCGGACCGAACTGCGCCCGGAAGTCCGGGGTCTTCGGATAGTCGGGGTGTTCGGGTTCCTCCTCGGCGTTTAGGTGATAGAGGTTGCCGAAGAAGGCATCGAAACCATGGACCGTCGGCAGGAATTCGTTGCGGTCACCGAGATGGTTCTTGCCGAACTGTCCAGTCACGTAGCCCTGCGGCTTCAGCAATTCCGCGATCGTGGGGTCCTTGTCCGACAGTCCCTCCTTGGCGGCCGGCAGTCCGACCTTCAAGAGCCCGGTACGCATGGGGCTTTGTCCGGTGATGAATGCGGCACGGCCGGCCGTGCAGGACTGCTGGCCGTAATAATCGGTGAAGATCGCTCCCTCGTTGGCGATGCGATCGATGTTGGGCGTGCGATAGCCCATTTGGCCGCGATTATAGGCGCTGATATTCCAGTATCCGATATCATCGCCCATGATGACCAGGACGTTGGGCTTCTGCGGCGATTGTGCTGAGGCTGGCGTAGTGATGAAAATTGCCACGGCAAGCGCTGAGAACGCCCCGAGAAATGCAGTCCTCAAATCATTCATGATCGGTCCTCCAGGCTTCCGGGATATCCGACTTGCAGCGGAGGGCTCCATGAAGCGGGGTCTCACGGAGCCCTCATCAGCCTGCCTTAGTAGCAAGGCCCGTAGGGGTAATAGCCGCAGTACGGAGGATAGGCGTACGGATAAGCACTCGCTGCCGCAGCACCCACCGCCGCAGCTCCCACCGCGGCGCCGCCGACGGCGGCGGCGGCCAGGGGAGCGCCGCGATACCACGCGCCCCGCGCGACGTAGGGGTGGTATCCGACACCGCCGACGCCACCCGCGCGGAAGCCGCCGGCATGGAAGCCACTGATGCCACCTGCGCCGGCGTGGAAGCCACCTGCGTGGAAGCCGCCGGCAAAACCGAAGCGATCGATGAAGAGTGCCGCTGGGCCGTCGTCGCCCGTCAGTTCGCCCTCGAGCACGTCGACATCGAAGGTCAGCTTGTCGCCGTCCAGCTTGGCCGTCTTCAATACCACGACCGCGTCGCGGATTTTGGCGCCATCCGTGCTGAACACGGAGATGGTTGCGTTCGGGGGATCCTTGGTGAAGCTGTCGTCGCTCTGGTTATCCGGCGCCCATTCCTTGAGCAGATGCGTCGTCAAGGTGTGTCCTGCCGCCCGCGTCGGCCGGTCCGCGAAAACGATCGAATTGGGCGCGACCCCGGCGAGGGTGAGCTTGCTGCCTTGCAGGCTCGCGCCGCGGGCGTTCATGACGATCAACGACGGAACGATCTCCGGGCCGGCCCGGCCGATCGCCTTCTGCAGCGGTGTGTGTTCCTGGGCCGGAGGCGCGGATTGTGCCAGCGCCGGCGTTGCGCCAAAGAGCAGGGCAGCAGCCATCACGCAGGCTGTTCGATTCATCATCGTCATGAGTAACTCCTCAAGTGTCCACTGCCGAGAGCAGGTGCGGACTTGCTGGCGGGTTCGCCGCCCTCAAAAAAAGATCGTACGAAAAGTTGCGTTGATTGCTTGCCTGTCGTGGACGAGCGCCCCCGGGGGCGCTCGCCTATTCGCATCACGCCTGTCCGGGCGTCTAGTCGCTCGCCGCGTGGGAAGCGCCTTTCTTGACCTGTTCCAGGATTTGGCTGAGGTTGTAGCTCTCAGGCGCCTGCAGCGGCGGGAACTTCTCGTAGCTCGTCAGGTGCTGCAGCCACAGCTGCTGGCCGATCGGCAGTAGGTTCCAGTCGTATTGGAAGGCCGTCGCAGGGGCCCCGAGCGCGCCGCCCAGACTCATCGCCGATTTCTGGTCGATGCCGACATTCTGCTCGAACGGATCACGCTTGATATTTTGGACCAGCGTGAAGTGGAAGGGGATCAACGGCATGATCCAGCCCGCCGGTCCTGGCTGCGACATGGTGTAGTACATCTTCCAGTTCTTGTAGCGCACCGCCGAAGGCGTTGAGCCTGAGAAATAGAAGAAGTAGTCGCGCGCGGACTTCTCCGATTTACCCTCGAGGTAGTCGCGCTGGTCGAAACCGTCGAGGGTGGTCTTGACGATGCCGGGGTACTTCCCGTCCTCGATCTGCTGCTTCAGCCCGTCGCCCTTGGGGCCGCCAGCGATGTCGACGAGGGTGGGGACCCAGTCAAGCGCCGCGAACAGCTGGTTCTTGACCGTGCCGGGCTTGATGACGCCGGGCCATTTGATCACCATCGGAGCGCGGTAGCCACCCTCCCAGGCCTCGCCCTTCTGGCCCTTGAATGGCGTAATGCCACCGTCCGGGAAGCTGATCTGCTCGGCACCGTTGTCGGTCGTGAACACCACGATGGTGTTGTTGGCCTGGCCCATATCGTCCAGCTTCTTGAGGACAAGGCCGATGTTGTCGTCCATCTGCTTCATGCCGGCTTCGTTGACGCCCCAGTCCTTGCCTCCGCGCTCGCCGACCATCGCTTCGTATTTCGGTGGCAAAACGGTGACGACGTGCATGCGAGCCGGGTTGTACCAGACAAAGAAGGGCTTTCCGGTCTTCTTGGGGTCGTTGCGGTCCATGAAGTCGACGACCTTTGCGGAGATCTCCTCGTCTACTGTCTTCGAACGTTCCAGCGTGAGCGGGCCCTCATCGCTGCACATCTGGTTCTTCCCCGTCCCGTCAGGAGACTTGCACGCGAGCACGGGACGCGGCGGCATCAGACAGAGCGTGGTCTTCTGATCCACTGCGCCGGGCACCTCAGGAACGCCAGGGATAGGCGTATTCTTGCACGGCGGCGCAACAGTCTGCTGGAGCGGAGTCTTGTTGATGTCGGGGAAGCTCACCCCCTGCATGGCGTCGAGGTGGTACAGATAACCCCAGTATTCCTGGAATCCGTGCGCGGTCGGCAGCGCCTCGGTGTGGTCGCCGAGATGGTTCTTGCCGAATTCGCCGGTGTTGTAGCCGAGGTCGAGCAGGAATTGGGCAAGTGCCGGCGTGCCGGGCCGAAGATAGGACGGGCTGCCCGGAAGCTGCGGCGGAATCATCCCGGTGCGCAGCGGATACATGCCCGTGAAGAACGCATTGCGTCCCGACGTGCAACTCTGCATGGCGACGTAATCCACGAACTTCGCACCTTCTTGTCCGATACGATCAATGTTCGGCGTTTCACCTACCATCAGGCCTTGATGATAGATACTCGGCTGCATCCAGCCGATGTCGTCACCCATGATAAAGAGGATGTTGGGTTTCTGTCCCTGC
Source organism: Bradyrhizobium sp. CB2312 (assembly GCF_029714425.1). Taxonomy (NCBI): domain Bacteria; kingdom Pseudomonadati; phylum Pseudomonadota; class Alphaproteobacteria; order Hyphomicrobiales; family Nitrobacteraceae; genus Bradyrhizobium; species Bradyrhizobium sp. CB2312. The sequence continues at coordinate 3,487,581 of NZ_CP121668.1, forward strand.
TGGGCGGAGGCAGGAACGCTTGCCATTGTCGTAGCCGCGCACGCCGCGACAAGAGCACCCCAGACTGTTCTGAACAAGCTCATGGTTGGCTCCATTGAAGTTGGCTACCGAAGCGCGGGCCGCAGCCGCCGCCCAGCTCCACCCGCCGACGGAATTGACGTCGCCGATCCCCGCGGGATCGCGTTCGCCACTCGGTCGGATGCGTTGCTGTCTACAGAGTGGTTCGAACCGATCTGAATGCGCTATGCAGTTTCGGCTGATTGAGTGGACAGGGGTCGGTGTCGATCCAAGATGAAATGCACATGCGCAGCATTGTCACATCATCGTCATCGTCGCGGTTGAAGTGCATGATCGCCTTTTTGTGTTTTCTGATGAAGCGTTGCTGAGGGCGATTCACCAAAGATCGCGCGATACGTCACCGCAAACCGGCCAAGCTCCCGGAAGTGATGGTTTCGTGCGATCTCCGCGACGCTTGCTGTCGTCGGATCGGCATGTCGCAATGCAGAGCGGGCCTTGTTCAATCGCTGCAACAGCAAATACCTCATGGGGCTCAGATCCAGGAACTCTGCGCAGCACATCCGCAGCGTTCGCTCCGGTGTGCCGATCTCCGCGCAGAGCGCGGGGACTGTCAGTCTCTGGCCAATGCTTCTGCTCAGGGTTTCCTCGAGACGAAGCATGATGGCTGCGTGGCGTGCCCCTCGTTGCTCCGCCGCTGCGCCGGAAGTGCAGTGAATGATTGCATGAAGCAGCTCCTGTTCGAACGCTCTCGCCGCCTCGGGCCGGTCAATGAAGCTGTTCTTGCCGCGGGCGAGCTGAAGCGCCTGCCGGAGGAGGTCGAGGAATTGCAGCATTTCAGCTCGCGCCGGGCGAAATAATCGACTTGTCCGGCTCAGAGTGGCCTCCCGTCCGGTAAGGGCCTTTTCGCAACGTGTGAGCCGTTTAACGGCTATCGCGATCAGACCCCATTGGCATGCACCACCGGACCGTTGGTGAAAACGACTGCCAGGCGCGTGTAATGCAATGTCGCCGTTTCGTACCGGCGATCCACTGGATACGAGAGTCGCTGCTCCGATAGGGAATGATAGAACTACCCTCCCGGGCGGGAGCGAGAAGTACGCGATACGCGGCAGAGTTTCGCGACAGTGGTAGAGCTCCAGATCGTTCAGTTTCAGTCGTATCAGTCGCGCCTCGAAGTCTCCGGCAGCTGTTATCGTGAGCTTCATATGGCAATCGCCGAAGACGGCAGCATAGTCGTCCGGATTGCTGAGCTTGACTGTAGCGCTTTGTGCCATGATGCCCCGCTTCAGGCCGATCGGCGGACAACTTCCAGACAGTATCCGGCATCCGGAGACTGCCGACTATGCGGGTTTGGATGCTCGGCTCCCGTGAGGCTCATCGGGGACTATGCGGATCCGGCAAAAACTGCGAACTGCCCAGCCGCTCATCGCGAAGCGGTTTGGCATTGTTCTAATCTGGTCGATCGGGTGAGGCGCTGTTCGTGATGGCATGCGCCGAGGATGGGGCGGCGCCCAGACGCGATTTGACTAGGAACGTCCTGTTTTTGCCCGTGTTGATCGATCGGTCCGAACGGGCTTGCAATCAGAGCGGCCCCTGGGCGCCGACGCCGTCGGCTTTCCCGAACAGCTTCGGATAAGCAGTTCGCCCCGTGCTTCACCGCAGCGGCAGGTAATCTCTGCTGCCACCGAAGGGATTTTTGTCCCGATGTTTAACCCTGTTGGCGCTGCACTACTTGCTATCCTCGGCTTGGGCTGCCTTCCGGCAAATGCGGCATGCATTGATCCGGCGCAGCTTGCCCGTTCGTCCGCCAGTATCACCCGGCACTTCGATGACGCGGAACGTGGCGAGCACTCCGACGTCATTAGTATCCGGGCGTCTGGCTGGTTCTTGTCCCCGACGAGCATCGTGACGGCCGAGCACGTGACGAGGGCGATGAAGCTTACCACCGAGGACTGGAAGCTGCTCGAGATTTCCGCTCGGGATAGCCATCAGTTCGTCGCGGCGCCCATTCAGCAGGTCGTCGGAGATACGACAGAACGGCTGACCGTCATAGAGCTGCAACAGGCTTTTTCCAACGCGCGAGGCGTCCAGATCCGCACAGAGCCGCTGGCGCCGGAGGAGCGCATCGTGACTCTCGCTTATCCGGGGGGCCATCTTCGCGTCGTGCAAGGGAGGTTCGTTCATTTCGGGGCCACAGGGGGAAAGCTGGCCGGCATGGCGCTGCTTGAAATGTATGAAGGTGACAACCGCTTGGTTATCGATCACGGTTCCTCGGGCGCGCCGGTGCTCGACTGCGAGGGTCGGGTCGTAGCAGTGGTTAGCAATGTATTGACGCAAAGCTTCTTTTGGTCGTCCCGTGAGATCAAGATGTCGACAGCCTGGGGGATGCCCAATGTGGTCTCGGTGCCGGCAGGGGTGTTATCGAATATGAAGGGCGAGTAAGCACGCTGCGATGGCATGAGAACAGGGCTTTGCTGCTTCTTGCCGGCATGCCCTAGCGTTTACCCGGCATGCCGTAGCGTTTACAAAGCTATTTCAATTACATACTCGTAGTTTTATTCTGAATGGCGCGCTATTCAGAACAGTCCAACGAACTCTGATTCAGTACGTTTTCAGCACCTTGAGCTCGCCCGCATCCCGCGGTTTTTCGCACCGAGCAAGATCTTCCCTCAACCGTCCCTGCTATCTTCCGTCAGCCGATCGCATCGAAATGCCGCCTTCCGTCTGACACATGGGTGGAGCTTGGCATGAGATCGTCCAGGAGTGCCTGCCAGTTCTCTGTTGTCTATCTTGCTGAAGCTCCGAGCAGCCAATCCTGGCTGTGGCGACGCGTTTTTGCCGACGAGAGCGGCCATCATTCTATCTGCTTGGGGTGGCCTTCGGCACACCGGCAGCACCGTCAACTATGAATCAAATGTCCAGCCGGGCCGCCCCGAAGGTGTGTTGACTGGCATAGGCGACTGAGCGATTCTGCGGTGCTGATCGCTGCTGTAGTCCACAATCCTGGGAAATTTCCCGGCGCTCAAAGCACGAACGCGGCGATTGGGTGAGGCACGGAACTGGCACGCAAGTCAAATGGCGCACGAGCCGATCTAGGGATTGAGATCGTCGCTTTCGTCGGGCGCCCGAACCGGGCGGGCGCGCCGCTGAACATGCTGTCCTGCGGCGGGGGGCACGGCGCGCTCGCGCGAGGGTGGCCGCTCCGAGAGGTCCCTGCCGAGCTTGGATCGCAACTCCATCAGGTCGATGAAGACGTCGGCTTGTCGCCGAAGCTCATCGGCGATCATCGGCGGCTGGCTGGAAATGGTCGAGACCACGGTGACTCGGACGCCGCGACGCTGCACCGCCTCGACCAGAGAGCGGAAGTCGCCGTCGCCGGAAAACAGCACCATTTCGTCGATTTGTTCGGCGAGGCTCAGGGCATCGACCGCGAGCTCGATATCCATGTTGCCCTTTAACTTCCGGCGTCCGTAGGGGTCGACGAACTCCTTCGTGGCTTTGGTCACGACCGTGTATCCGTTGTAGTCCAGCCAGTCGACCAGAGGCCGGAGGGAGGAGAACTCCTGATCCTCAATGATCGCGGTGTAGTAGAACGCCCGAACGAACGAGCCGCGGCTCTGGAATTCGGTCAGCAGTCGCTTGTAGTCGATGTCGAAGCTCAGGATCTTCGAGGTGGCATGCAGGTTGGCGCCGTCGATGAAGAGAGCGAGCCTGCGAGGAACGGGCGACATGAGCACATCTCGGCTTGCCCCACGCGGAGCAACGCGCTCCCGCACGCGGTGCGAGAGGCGCCCCCGACACGATTCGAACGTGTGACCTTTGCCTTCGGAGGGCAACAGCCACTCCAAACTGGCAATGAAAGAGGGCGCGGCCCCGCCGTCACGTTGTGGGAAATGAGCTTGGCTTGGCCTACTCCTGCCAAAAGCAACGGTTTTTCAGAGGGTGAAGGGTTGCGAGCCTGACCTATGCGGCGGCTCGAAATAGCAAGTAAAGATGGTTGCAGGTCCCCGCAACCAAGCCGGAAGCATACTCTCTCCGCCATTTGCACGATTTTGCACGCCGACTTACGATTTAGCGCATTTGGGTTCGCTAAGGTGGGCCGAATGCCGTCACCGCCACTCGTGTCCTCACGAATGCTCCTTCTTCGACCGAAGCCCTCTCAGGACCGATAGGGCGGCGGGTAGGAGCAGCTTTTCCGCCGCGACGTCGAGAGGATTGTGTACAAGCGCAGTCATGCTCTGTTTCACGTTCCTGATCTCCTGACCCATCGTGTCGATCGTCAGCTTGAGATCGCGCGCGTCCTCGTAGATCGAGTCCAGCGCCGTCTTGCGAACTTCGAATGCCAGTTCGATCTCCGGCCCCGGACGGGATCTTGCAGCGATCAACAGTACAATCGCTGCAATCGCAAAGTCCGCCAACGCGATCACGCCCGCTGCCCACACCGCTCCCAACGGGCTTTGCAAAGCGTTGTAGCCCGCGACATTCGCCATGCCGAGCCCGAACACGCCGATCGAGGCTGCCAGCATGGATAATCCCAGTCGGCGCGCCAACACGTTGAGCCAGATCTTTCCGATCAGCATGTCCGCTTTGCGGAGAACCTGAAGATCGCGTAGAAGATGATCGATCATAGTTCGACTCCTTAGCGCCTGCCGTGCAGGCGGCCGATCAAGATGCCGAGGACGAGTGCGCCAGCAACGCTCTGGGTTGGGTGGGCCGAGATGCTCTTCTCGGCCTCGCCAAACAGATCGGTGACCTCCTCGGCGAGCTGGCGCAGGTAGCCCTGCAGTTCGGCTTCGTCCGATGGCATGGATGAAGCGGCAGTCGGACTCACCGGTTCTGCCGCCGCTGTCGTCGGCACGGTTCGGTCGGCATTCGCGTTCCGATCCTTCTCCTTCTTGGTGCTCGCAAGCTCGTCCTGCAACGACTTCAACTCGCGCGAAACCACGACATCGCTCGCCATCTACCTCTCCCGAGCCGCTGTTCGACCAATCTCAGTTCTTCGCGCCCTTCAAGGCATTCCAGGCCGCCTGGTTGGCTTGATCGAACGACTTGCGGGATTCGGCGAGCGCTCCACTCAGCACGGACCAGGACTCGCTGCCTGTCTGCTTCAGCTTCTGCAGGCGCGCTTCCGCCTCGGACGCGTCGGCTTTCATCTGCTTGAGCGCCCCATCGAAGTCACCGGTGTGAGACGCGGCGACTTTCCCGGCTGCTTCACGGAACTTGTCGGCCGCCGCGCGCCAAGCCTTTGCTTGCGCCGCGGCAATGTCCTTGAACGTGGCTTGCTGCTGCTCGACCTGCTTGCCGGCGCTTTCCAAGTAGGTCTTCATCTGCGCCTCGAACACGGCCCACTGCTTTTCTAGCTCCGCTTTGCTGCGCGCCCAAGCGGCTTCGCCGGCTTCCGCTTGCGTCTTGAGCTGCGCCTGGAATTCGTCGCGGCGCTTCTTCAGATCGGCGAGGATCTCATCGGCCTTCACTTTGGAATCGGACTTGGCCTCACCGGCTTTGACCTCGAATGAAGCCAGCGCAGCGTCCATCTCGTCGATCCGCTCCTTGGCCCAATTCAGGTAGAAGTGCACACCGCTCTGCTCCGACATGATCATCTCCGTTGGCTAATAACCTCATCATTTATTGGCTTGGCCCGGTTCGTGTTGACCTGCGTCAAATCTCGGCTGCGTGCGTTCTCGTCGATGGATGCACATTCTGAGCGCGCGAAGTGTCAGCTGCCGGAAAATGTGGCGCACTGGGTCTCCTCAATGGTCCTCAAGTTCGGAGCGAAGCCTCCCTCGTCGCCGACAGCGGTCGAGTGACCAGCCTTGTGTAGGAGGTCATTGAGCGCGTGGAAGGTCTCGGCCCCGTAGCGGAGGGCTTCGGCGAAAGTTGGCGCGCCATGGGGGCACGATCATGAATTCCTGGAAGTCGCGCGAATTCTGCGCATGCTGGCCGTCGTCGATGACGTTCATCATGGGGATGGGGAGCCGCGTTGCCGAGGCGCCGCCCAGATAGCGGTAGAGCGGTACACCTGCTGCCGAAGCCGCGGCGCGCGCGATAGCCATCGAGACACCGAGGATCGCGTTCGCGCCCAGCTTGCTCTTGTTTTCGGTGCCGCCGAGCACGATCAATGTCTTGTCGATAGCTTCCTGAGGGACGGCAGCCATCCCCACCAGGCGATCCCGAATGATGTCATTGACGTGAGTGACCGCCTTGAGCAGGCCTTTGCCGCCGTACCGCGCCATATCGCCATCGCGAGATAGTGCAACTGGCCGGCCATGCGGGCGAAGGTCGTCTTGCCGCCCTGATTGAAGGCGAGTGGTTCCTTCCGGACAACTTGACGAATTTTCTCGTGAGGGATTCTGAAAGGACAGATTACGAGCCTCTGGTCGTCCTGGATTACAAGGGCGTCCGCCGCTACCTTTCTGCATTCTGGGTGGATTAGGGCCGACATTTTCACAAGCGTATTGCGCGCGAGAGTTGAAGGTGCGGGAAGCGAGCGATTTTGCCGAACTGCAAGCAGCTCACCTTCGACCAAACCCCGCCCGACCGCGAAGCGTTCAGCCTTTCGGAGAAGCGGTTCCTTTGAGTGCTTTCCACGCGACGTGATTGGCTTCATCAAACGCCTTGCGGGATTCCGCCAACGCCGCGCTCAACACTGACCAGGATTCCGTTCCCGCATGCTTCAGTCTCTGAAGCCGCGCCCCGGCTTCCGCCGCGTCCGACTTCATCTGCTTGACGGCCGTATCGACATCGGCTCGCCTCGCATCAACAATCTTTGTGGCGGCGTCATGGAGCTTTTCGGCAGCATCATGCCAAGCCTTCGCCTGCACGGCGGCAATGCTCTTGAACGTATCATGCTGGTGCTCTAGCTGCGCACCGACACTTTCGAAATAATTCCTCACCTGCGCTTCGAGCCCGGCCCATTGCCGCTCCAGATCCGCCTCTGCGTGCGCCCAGGCGCCGCCGCCTGATTGGATGCGCGTCTTCAGCAATTTACCGAATTCATCGCGCCTGTTCTTCAAGTCGACAAGAAATTCGTTGATCTTGGAGTCGCCCTTGGCCTTGTTTGCCTCGACCTCAATGGAAGCAAGAACGGCATCCATTTCGTCGACCCGCTCCTTCGCCCAGTTCGAATAGAAATGCGTGCTGCTTTGGTCCGGCCTGCCCGTCTCCGTTGCCGCCAAGCGCTGCCCCGTCCACTTGCGCCAGTGGGTCGGCTGAATATCGATGCGCGTCCTGTTGAAAGCATCAACGAAATCGGCTCCAGTCCTGTGGCACGGGTACGAAAGCGGAATCACGATTTCATCGTAGTCCATCACGCATAGCTCGAGATCTTCTCCCGCGGGCGGCGTTACCGAGACCGGCAACCATTCTGCGCAGTCGGAGGCGGGTGATGAAATTGCGGTCATGGCTGGTGCTCCCATACAAATCAAGACATCCGATAGCACGTGAATCCCGATCCTTTTTGACCTAACTCAAGATCGCGATAGACCAGGAACGTGCTCGCCGACGCTATCCGCCGACGGCGGCCGGCCCTTCTGCGATCACGGAAAAAGTCCGCGCAGATTCATAGCGGTTCGTCCCTTTTCTACGGCGATTGCCATGGCCGCGATTCGGTTTGAAATCTTCTCGGCTTTCGCGCGCGCGAGCATTCGTTCGAAAGCGCGATCGAGGAGCTGGTATTCGCGCCGCATAACCTCTTCTTCCTCCCAGAAGAGCTGTTGCAGGTCCTGCACCCACTCGAAATAGCTGACCACCACGCCGCCGGAATTACACAGGATATCAGGGAGGACAAAAATCTCCGGCTTACGGTTCTGCAGCACCAGATCCGCTTCCGGCGTAGTTGGGCCGTTGGCGCCCTCAGCAAGGATCCGGCACGTCAGATTCTCTGCGGCCTCTGCGTCGATGACACGCTCAATGGCAGCCGGCACGAGCACGTCGCAGGGCAGCGTGAGAATTTGAGACGGATCGAACTCCATTTCTTTGGAGAAGCCTGCGATGCTTCCACGAGTGCCGGCGTGCCGCATCAGCGCCGGTATATCGAGACCGCGAGAATCATGCAGCGCGCCGGTATGATCGCTGACCGCGATAACTTTCAGGCCGAAGCGGTGCAGCTCCTGAGCCGCGTAGGAGCCGACATTGCCGAAGCCCTGGATCACGGCCGTTGCATTGCTTGCATCAATTGCGAGTTGGCTCATCACCCGCTTGGCCAGATGGGCAACACCTCGCCCGGTAGCTTCTCGACGGCCGACCGTACCACCTGATGCCACCGGTTTACCGGTTACGATCTCGGTGACTGTTTGGCCACGATACATCGAATAGGTGTCCATGAACCAGGCCATGACTTGTTCGTCAGTCCCCATGTCCGGCGCCATCACATCAATGTGCGGCCCGACGAAGGGTATCATCTCCTGCATGTAGCGCCGCGACAGTGCTTCCAGCTCGCGCCTGGAGATCTTCGTAAGATCGACTCTGACTCCCCCCTTGGCGCCACCGTAGGGCAGCCCGACCAGCGCGCACTTCAAGGTCATCCAGATCGCCAAAGCGGCCACTTCGCCGATATCGACCGAGGGCGAAAAACGCGTGCCGCCCTTCGTCGGGCCCATCGTGAGATGGTGCTGCACGCGGTAGCCTTCGAAGACCGCGATGGTACCGTCATCGCGGCGGATCGGACAGGACACCGTGATCGATCGCTTCGGCATCAGCAGGCGGTCACGCTCATCCATAGGAATGTTGAGGTGATCAGCAACCACCGTGAGCTGATCTGCAGCCATCTCAAAGACCGGGCCGGAATAGATCGTCATCGACGTCTCTTTCCCTTCTGGTCGACGGCTATCGATTGTCTAACGTTCTGGCTGCTCAGTCTTGATCTGCATCAAGTTGTTCTTGGCAGAGCGCGGTATCAAGTTTGATGGTCTGGGCAATCCAGTGCCGACAATCAGAGCCGCCCTCCCACGGGGCCGTGACCTGCGCCCAGGGCTTGCCGTGCGGGCTCGCGAACTGAGCGATCTTCCTCAATCGCATGCCCAACAACGCGGTCCACTGGATCACGACCCGACATCATGGTTTCGGCGATGGGGCCGAGCTCTTTGTTTGCATCTCCGCAGTCGTGGCGGAGAGTGAGTGGAGAAGGGAGAACTAGATGACGGGCATCAAACGCCACTTCGAAAACGTAACCGTCCTGGGGACGGGTGTGCTCGGCTCCCAGATCGCCTACCAGACTGCCTATTCCGGTTTTCCGGTCACCGCCTGGGACATCAGCGATGAGCGGCTCGACACTGCTAAGAACAGCTTGGAGCAGCTTGCCGCGATTTACGAGCAAGAGGTGGACGGCGCTGCCGGTGGGCCGGCGCGCGCCGCACTGGCACGGATCGACTACACGACCGACCTCGCGGAAGCGGCGCGCTACGCCGACCTGGTCATCGAGTGCGTCACGGAGAAGCTGGCCCTCAAGCGCGAGGTGTACGTCCAGCTTGGACGCGTCGCGCCCCAGGGGACGATCTTCGCCAGCAACAGCTCGATGCTGCTGCCGAGCGAGCTTGCGGACTCGACCGGCCGGCCGGACCGCTTTCTGGCGATGCATTTCGCGAACCAGATCTGGAAGCACAACACCGCCGAGATCATGGGGCACGCCGGCACCGATCCCGACATTTACCAGGCCGTCGTCGGCTTCGCGCGACAAATCGGGATGGAGCCGATCGAGGTTCACAAGGAACAGCGCGGCTACGTCCTCAACTCGCTTTTGACCCCGTGGATGGACGCGGCCGAGTACCTGCTGATGGATGGCGTCGCCGAGCCCGCGACGATCGACAAGACCTGGCGCATCGCCAGCGGCATGCCGCAGGGCCCGTGCGAGGTCATGGACATGATCGGGCTGGCTACCATCTACAACGTCAACACCGTTTCGGGCAACGAGAAGAGCCGTGCTGCCGGCGCGTGGCTCAAGCAACACTACATCGACCAGGGCAAGCTGGGCCGCACATCCGGCGAAGGCTTCTACAAGTACACCGACCAGAGAGCGACTGGCGAAGCCGGTTGAGTGGCACCGATCAGGAGGCCGCGGGGCATGGCGTCCGGACGTCGACGGCCGGCCGCTCTCGGTCCAAGTCCTCCAGCGGGATTTCGCGGGTACCTCCAATTTCATCCTTTGCAGTGGTCGTCTCCGTGACAATGAGGCTCGGCCCGGTTCCGGCTAATTGATTCACGTCAAGCCCTCGCGGCTGAGCGCGCTAATCTCGGTAGTGGATAGTTTTCGATCGCGCACAGCAACGTTTGGCGCTGCCGATCTTTGCGAGGATGGCCAATTGCCATGAACCCAGCCTACATATCTGCGCTGTCTGCCTTGCTTGGATCCGCGATCGGCGCATTTGCATCGCTCGCAACGACTTGGTTGACGCAGCGCCATCAAGAGGAGGCCAGGCAGCGCGCACAGGAGGTCGCCCGGCGCGAGCGACTCTTTGTCGAGTTCATCGATCTCGTCTCCAAGGCCTTCATTGACGCCTTGCAGCGAACCGAGATCGATCCGTCGCAGATCATCCCGCTCTACGCGACGATGGGGAAGTTGCGGCTGTTTGCATCGAAGAGAACGGTCGAGGCCGCCGAACAGGTCATGCAGCAAATCGTCGGAACTTACTATGCTCCGCAATTCGACCTCAAAAAGCGTCCAACCGTCGATGAAAAATTGGATATCCTTCGTGAGTTCACTGAAATCTGTCGGACCGAGCTTCGCGGCTTCGGCAAATAGGTCGATCGGCGTTCGACGGCACAAAGGGCGGAAAGCGCTTACCAGCCGGTATCAAACCATCCCGACTGCGGACGCTGCGCATGCTCGGTTCGAGTCCAAGCAGCCTCGCGTTTTGTGCCGCGTTGCCTCGGTTGACGGGGAACCAACTGCGCGAAGCTATCGCGGACGCGCGCGTCCCCTTGGTCAAATGTCCAGCGGCCGTCGAACGGTCTCACATCAGGGCGCTGGGCGTAGGACATCGGCCGCCGCTTGATGCGAGCCTTGCCGACATTGCTGCGCGGCTGCGGCTGGGGGCTCGCCTTGCTTTGCTCTTTTCCATCGGTTTCCTTCATGGAGGGGGAGGCCAGCTGACCGAGGTTTTCGGCTACCTGGGGATCCTGCGCGGCGACAGCCTTTCCTGTATCATCGGGTGGGGTTGGTGTCGGCACAACAATGGGCTGGCTTGTATTGATGACAACAGCTTCCGGTCCCCTCAGTTCGGAGTGGATGCGGATCCTGGGGTGCGGGGGGCGGGAATTACCGCTATCCATCGCAGGCTGTCGCCCGATTATGGCGTCGGTGGCAAAGAGCAGCGCGAGCAATGCTCCACCGGTAAGGACGAAATACCGCATCAGCGGAATTTCATTGCTGATTAGTGCATCGCGGTTGATCGACCGACCGAAGAGTTTGCTCACTTCACTACTCGGCTCCAACCGTAACTTTTCGTACCCAAGCTAGGTCAGGTTGCAAAATACCGGTTCCGAGAGGGGTAACTTTTCGTTGCAGGCTGTGCTCGTTCAACACCGCCCCAAAGAGTGGCTACGCCGCTGTAACAAAACAGGTGCTAGGATTCACCGCGTCCCGCCTGCAGGATCCTGCTGATTATCTGCAGAGGCTCGCTGACTGCGCGGACCTTGCCGAACTCATCAAGTGCAATTCCGAGTTCGCGCAGCAATCCCGGTCCCGGTCCTGGGGCGAGGCGGCAAAGGTGTTCGAACACCTGCGGACGCCGCCGACCGGCGCATAAAGTTGCGCTCGTAGATTTGCGGCAGCAAAAGCAGGAATTAGCGTCGGAAACTCCGACTGGCGGGTCCGCCGGTTCGTGGGGCACCGGCCAGCAGATGGAAGGGACAGACAAGATGCTGTACACTATTGTTTTCGCAGGCAGGGACACGCATGCCCTCGCGGCAAAGGATGCGACGACAGCCAGAGAAGCCCTGGCGATCGCCGAAGCGCTGCAAAGTCAGCGTGGAGAGATAAAGTACATAAAGTCGCCTCAGGAAGGCGAATTCGGCCTTGAAATGTTGCGGCTGCTCGCAAAAGAAGAAGCTGAGGAATTGCCCATTGCGCCGGCTCGGTTCTCCCCCACGAGGGTCGAAATCCGGTTAACTGAAGGCCGATCGTTCCCAAAGTGCAGGGCGTCCGGGCCTGCCTAACCGCTGAAGATGACCCGGCGGAAACGATACAGGGCTATCGCAAAGAAGACGCTCCCAATAGCGGCCATTGCGACGATCTCTGGCCACACAATGGAAGCATCGGCTCCCCGGTAAATGACATCCTGAGCGAAAATCACGAAATGCGGCGTCGGGCTGATGACCAGCATGACGTATTTCAACCAGACAGGCATGCTTTCCAGTGGCGTCGTGGAGCCGGACAGCAGCATCATCACCAGCAGCACCGGTATCGAGAGCAGGCCGAACTGGGCCATCGTCGATGCGATGGTGCCGAGCGCAATGCCGAGGGCCGCGACCGAGATCACGTAAAAACATGATCCGGCCAGAAACAGAAGTATCGATCCCGTGATCGGCACCTGCAACCACCATTGCACCACGAACAGCAGGGACAGGGCGGTAGAAGCCACAATGACAATGCCATTCGCCAGGATCTTCGCGAGCATGATCTCGATGGGAACCACAGGCATCACGAGCAGGTGCTCGACCGTACCCTGCTCGCGCTCGCGAATGAGCGCAGCGCCCGTGAGCATAACGGTTATCATGGTCAAGTTGCTGATGATCTGCATTACAGAGGTGAACCAGCTCGACTTCAAATTGGGGTTGAATTTTACCTTGGTAACGGCCTTGGCGGGGGCGGCAGCCATTCCTTCACGTCTTGTAACGAAGTCTGTGACATAGCCGATGACGACGTTCTGGATGTAAGTCATGCCATTGAAGGCCTGAGCCGCCGCGGTGGCATCGATATCAATTTGGACAGTGGGCTGCTTCCCCGAGAGAATGTCGGACTCGAACTGTGTGGGGATCTCGATGACGAAGAGAACACGTTGCGCGTTCATCGCCGGGTCGATTTCCGTCGGGGCCAGTTGGATGACCCGCCTGAAGGTGGGCGGCGTGAGGCCATCGGTAATGCCGCGCGAGAGATCGGAATGGTCTTCATCGACGATTCCAATGGAAAGGTTGGTAGCTTCGGTCGAGGCGCCGGTGGCGGCCGCGTGGATCGCAATGGTGAAGGAATAGGCGACGAGCAAGAGCATGATCGGGTCGGAGCGGAAGCTACGCAACTCCTTGATCACGAGCCGGTAGATATTGCCAAGGTGCAGCCGCAGCTTCGCGAGCCGATCGGAACCCGACCGCTTTGTCAACGCTTTCGGCTTTGCCCGTTCAGTTGGATCGGCCGCCTGACTTGTCGACATGTCTAGCTCTCTTGTTTCCTCAGGAATACGTGGGCGGCGGTCAAATAACCCACCGCGAATAACAAAAGAACGAGCGCGTTGAAGCTGAGTTCGGAAAAATTGAGCCCTTTGGTGAAGGTGCCGACGCTGATTGGCTGAAACCAGGCAGCCGGAAACATCAAGCCAATGAACCTTCCCGCGCCGGTGAGGGATGACACGGGCACGAGCAGACCCGAAAAGTTCACCGTCGGAATAATCGAGAGAACCGTGGTCGCGAACACGGCCGCAACCTGGGTCTTTGTGAACGTCGAGATGAGCTGCCCGAAAGCGCAAGTGGAGACAACGTAGATCAAAGCGCCGAGCGCAAGCGCCGCGAAAGAGCCTTTGACCGGGACCTGGAAAACCACCAGTGCCATCAGCACCAGCAGCACGAAGGCCAGCATCCCCACGACCACGTAGGGGAATAGCTTGCCCAGGAGGAATTCGAGCTTGCTGATGGGGGTGGACCGAAAATTGGCGATCGAGCCGGTCTCGACCTCGCGAACGACGCCGATGGTCGCCATGATGGCCGGGATCAGGATCAACATGATCACCACCACGCTTGGCACCATGGAGAACACGCTCTTGAAGGCCTGATTGTAGCGGAAGCGGTTTTCGAGATTGACCCGTCCCAGATAGACGCTGGAGGGTACGTTGGGGCCGAAGCGCTCTGTGATAAGATCCTGCTCATAACGCAGCAGCAGGCCGTTCACATAACCCTTCGCGGTCTCGCCGCGGAATGGCATCGCACCGTCGATCGAGAAGGCGACTTCGGGCGATCGCAGGCTCGCCAAATCCCGACCGAACCCGGCAGGGATCTCGACGGCGACGGAGACCTCTCCGCTCTTCATGCGCCGTTCGAGCTCCGCCGTGGAACTGATCGGAGGCCGTTCGGCAAAATAGCGCGAACCCGAGAAGCTTTCGAGCAGCCTGCGGCTTTCCGGGGTCCGGTCCTGATCGAAGGCCGCGTACTTCAGATTCTCGACGTCGAACGTGATGCCATAGCCCATGGCAAACATCATGATGACGGGACCGATGAAGGCGAAAGCCAGCCGGAAGGGATCGCGTAAGAGCTCCATGGTTTCGCGCCGCGCATAAGCCCATAGGCGTCCGGGGTCAAACCGCCTGGACGAGCGGGATGGCGTGGGTGTGGCTGATGCTGCCAGCCCAGTCGGCTCCGCCTGCTCGGCTGGCGCCGTCGCCGGCTTTGGCGGCTCGGAGCCTTTTTCCTTGCTGGCTCCGCCTGCCTCCTCAAGATAGGAAATGAAGGCATCCTCCAGAGAAGCGCTGTTGCGCTGCTTGACAAGTTCCGTCGGCGCACCGACGGCAAGAACCCGCCCCTGATGCATCAACGAGATGCGGTCGCAGCGCTGGGCTTCGTTCATGAAGTGGGTCGACAGAAAGATGGTGACCCCGTCGTTGCGCGACAGGTCGACGAGCGTGCGCCAGAACGCGTCGCGGGCGACCGGATCGACACCCGAGGTGGGCTCGTCGAGAATGAGCATGAGCGGTCGGTGCAGCACGGCCACCGCAAGCTGCAACCGCTGCTTGACGCCAAGCGGCAGGCTCTCCGGCTTGGCGTCGTGTACATCCTTGAGGTCGTATTTTTCCAGTAGTTCCTTGATCCGGCCTTCGACCTCATTTGCAGGCAGGTGGTAAAGGTGCGCATGCAGTTCGAGGTTCTGCCGCACCGTCAGCTCGCTATAGAGCGAGAATGCCTGCGACATGTAGCCGACGTTCTGGCGCGCCTCCATGTCGTCGGCGGTCATCGGCTTGCCGAACAGCTTGGCCGAACCCTCGGTCACCGGCAGCAGCCCCGTCATCATCTTCATGGTCGTGGTTTTGCCGCAGCCGTTCGAGCCGAGGAACCCGAAGATCTCACCGCGTCCGATCTGAACGCTTACATGATCGACGGCGACGAAATCGCCGAACCGGCGCGTCAGCCCTTCCGTCTCGATCGCTGGCGTCTTGTCATCGCTTTCGGCCCGGGGTGGCACGACGACGTCCTGATGCTGGCCCCGCTTTTCCGGCGGCAGCAGGGCAATGAAGGCGTCGTCCAGCGTGCTCTTGTTCGCCTTGGCCAGGATTTCCGTCGGCGCGCCATGCGCGATTACCTTGCCGTCATCCATGGCGGCCAGCCAGTCGAACCGGCCCGCCTCGTCCATATAGGCCGTTGCGACGATCACGCTCATTTGCGGCCGCCGCGCACGAATGGAATCGATCAGCTCCCAGAACTGCCGCCGCGAGAGCGGATCGACGCCCGTCGTCGGCTCATCGAGGATGAGGAGATCCGGATCATGCATGAGCGAGCAGCAGAGACTGACCTTCTGCTTCATGCCGCCCGATAGCTTGCCGCATGGACGATCGCCGAACGGGTCCAGCCCGGTGGCCTTCAGCAGCTCGTCAATGCGGGTGCGACGCTCGGTGGTGCCCTGGCCGAACAGGCGGCCGAAGAAATCGATGTTGTCGAACACGCTGAGCGTCGGGTAGAGATTGCGCCCGAGCCCTTGCGGCATGTAGGCGACGCGCCCGTAGCTCGCCCGGCGATGGTGCTCATCCGCCATGTTGCCATCGAGCACCATGACTTTGCCGGTCTGAATTTTGCGAACGCCCGCAATAAGGGCGAGCAAGGTGGATTTACCGACGCCGTCGGGGCCAATCAATCCGGCCATGCAATTGGCAGGAATCTCGAGCGTGAGATCGTTCAGCGCGAACGCCTTGCCGTAGCGGTGCGTGACGTGTTCGACCCTGGCGACAACGGTATCCGTCATTGCGGAAGCTTAACCTCGAGCTCTTTGGGCCAGGCAGTCTTGGGGTCGGTGCGGACAAAAGCGAGACCGCGCACGCCGGTTTTTACAGACCTGTGATATTGATCCAATACCTTGGGGTCGCCCTGGAGCTTCACGCGGAACATCAGCTTCTCCCGCTCCTCCGTCGTCTCGACGCTCTTGGGTGTGAACTGTGCCTCGGTGGCTACAAAGCTCACAGTGTTGGGCAGAACATATTGCGGGATCGGATCGAGAATGGTTCGGGCCTCGTCGCCGATGGTAAGTCTGCCAGCCTGTTCTGCTGGCAAATAGATCGTCATGTAAACGTCATTCAGATCGAGAATCGTCAGAATGCGTTGGCCGGGGGAGATCACCTCTCCGGCTCGCGCCAACCGGTACTGCACGCGTCCGCTCCTCGGCGATACCAGAACGAGGTCGACCAGAACGGATTGCAGCCGTTCAACGTCGGCCTCGGCTGACTTGATCGAGGCCTCAGCTTGCTCACGCTGAGCGGTAGCGGCAACATAAGCCGCGTCGGCCGCTTCGAACCTGTTGCGTCGCTGGTCGACGACCTGCTGCGCGATATCCCCCTTTTGCAGCAGGGTCTTTCCGCGCTCATAGTCCGTCCTGGAGAATGTCAAATCGCTGTTGCGCTGCGCGATCAGCGCGACGGCTTCCGCGTTGGCTTGTTTTGCCTTCAGCACCTGCGCCTGTGCGGCGCGCAGCTGGGCTTCGGTTTCCGGTGACGAGAGGGTACCGACCACTTGCCCCGCCGTGACCTCGTCGCCCTCATCAACAGTCAGCGTCGCCAGTCGGCCACCGTATTTCGCCGCTACGTCCACCTGCGTCGCTTCGATACGGCCGTTGGTCTTCACGATCCCTTCGGGCATGTCGCGGCCGCGCAGGTGATTGATCAGCGTTTCGACCGCTTTCTTTGCATCTTCAATAGGCTTGGGCGGCTTACCTTGCGCGTTGGCCCTGGCGACCAAGAGAACGTGATCAGAAACGCCCAGCGCGGATGCCGTCACCAGTGCGGCCATACAAGCCGCAACGGCAATGGCGGATACGAAGCGAACAGATGGCCGGCCGGCCAACAGTTTCTCAGACTTCTCTCGCAGCGATCCAAAGTCGCGCGACGATCCAGGATCTGCAGGCACGATGTTCTCCCGCTAACTCGATTTGACGAAATGCACGAGGGGCTTTCACGCGAACTCGGCTTGTGCAGTGCTATTGACGCCAGTCACCCTACGTGAAAGAGGGGAAAGGCCCTTGATTCATGTCAAGCAATCGTCTGACGATCGCAAACAGCATTGATCTCGTGCTGGAGCTTAAGGCGCCGAGATATAGGGCGGGTTCGAATTTCTGCTGGAGCGGCCCAACAAGAATGTCCGTTGGATGGCGTAGATGGTGCCGCACAGACGATCCTTCTTCTGAAGGAGCTAAATCGCAGTCACGTCTCCGCAGGCGGGATATGATCGATATAGTCCGGGTGCAAGGATACAGGAGACTTGTAACCGTCAAACTGGACCCGAATACTGTTGTTTTGGCGGCTGCGGCCGATGACGAAGCCCGTCCTCTCCGCATATCGCGGGCAATGCGCCATACCGAGTCGGCTCATCCTGATCCGTGTCCCTTCAATGAGGGACGCTGCCTGGGAGCTCGCGGCTTCAGTTCGCCGAGCTGGCCAAAGTGGAGCACGAACGATTGATCGTGAAGCTTGCGCTCGTTGCGTCTTGTTCATGCCTTTCCTCGAACACCGCCAATCAAATTTGCGCGCCGCCCCGGTTACGGCAGGTCAGGCCAACTGCTCTGTAGGCACGACGAGGCCCGCAACCGTGGTGTCGGAATCAACGTCACAGGTCCCCATGGCCCGACAAGCTCATTTTGAATGCCTCGAATCTAGAGCTTCATTTCCGGTACGTCGTTGGGGATGAACAGATCAGCTTCGGTCGCAGCAATCACCTGCGCAACACTCACACCGGGCGCGGTTTCCAGTAGCGTGATGCGTCCGTCGGGAAATCCGATGACGGCAAGATCAGTGACGACGAGATCGATCGAGCGTGCGGAGGTGAGCGGCAATGTGCATTTCCGCACTATCTTCGATGCCCCCTTTGCCGCGTGTTGCATCGACACAATCACCCGCTTGGCGCCTGTCACCAAGTCCATGGCGCCTCCCATGCCTGGCACCATCTTGCCCGGAATCATCCAGTTGGCGAGGTGACCTTCGGCATCGACTTGGAGTGCGCCGAGCACGCTGATGGTGACGTGCCCGCCGCGGATCAAACCGAACGACATCGCGCTGTCAAAGGTGCAGGCGCCTGGCAGAGCGCTGATCGGACGCCCGCCGGCATCGGTCAAGAGAGGATGGGCCATGCCGTGCTCAGGGACCGGCGCGCCGCCGATCAAGCCGTTTTCCGACTGGAAGAATACCTGGAGACGCGGCCGAACGTAGTTCGCCACGAGGGTCGGGATCCCAATTCCGAGATTGACGAGATCTCCGGATCGAAGTTCGAGCGCAACGCGCCGTGCGATCAGCGATTGTGCGTCCATGGGTCATCCGTTGGTTACGAGATAGTCGACAAGCGGCGCCGGGGTGATGACTTGATCCGGTGGGATCACGCCGACGGGAACGATGTTTTCAGCGGTGACAATCACTTTGTCAGCGGCCATCGCCATCACGGGGTTGAAATTGCGCGCAGTGAGCACGTAAGTCAGGTTACCCAGGTGATCGGCAACGAATGCATCAATCAGGGCGAAGTCTGCGCGCAAACTGGTCTCGAGCAGGAAGGTCTTGCCGCCGAGCTGCAGCTTTTGCTTGCCTTCCTCGACAATCGTTCCGACGCCTGTGGGCGTCAGCACGCCCCCAAGCCCGCAGCCCCCGGCGCGGATGCGCTCCACCAGCGTGCCCTGCGGCACAAGATCAATCGAGATCTGCTTGGCCAACATCTGCTGTTGGGCCTTTGGGTTGAGACCGATATGGCTCGCCGTCAGGGTCGACACCAGGCCAGCGTCGATCAGTTTTCCGACACCCTCGCCGGGAATCCCAGCGTCGTTGCAGATCAAGTTTAGCCGCGACTTGTGCTGTCTGACCAGTTCATCGACCAGTCGCTCTGGCGTGCCGACGGCCATGAATCCGCCGACCATGATCGTCGCGCCCTCGGGGATCATCGCGACCGCTTCTTCCACAGAGACGCTTCTCATGTGACGACTCCACGGAGACGGCAGCGTGGCGTGCCGTTCGCATCCATTAAACGTTTCAGCCGGCCAGACTTGCCGGGCTTCGATTTGTCCGCGCCTCACCCCGGTTTTCGGGATGCAGCCCGGCAGCGTCATCGGTCAGAAGCTCTAAGACCTGGCCTAATCGCCTCTGCGCATCCGGGCGGAGCTTGCCGATCGATGCAACGGTTTCGTGGAGCAAGTCGGAGAAAGCGCGACGTGCCGCCGCATCCGCGGGCAGGAGCCGCGGCAGGGCCTCAATTGCAGCGCGTTCGTCCACGCCCAGGATGGCCCACTGTTCACGCAAGGTCGCCTTGAAATCGGCCTCGGAGACTTCCGGGTATGCCAGAAGCAGCTTGCGCAGGGAATCGAATGTGCGCTCGTCAATCCGATGCTGGGCCTTGCCGATATAGACCAACACCCGTGCCGCAGCATCGAACACGTTACCCTGAGCAATCCGTCCCTTCAGACGAAGCTTCTCGTTCTCGGCTGCAGCCCTAACAAAGGGCAGCGTTCCGGGCCGCGGGCGGGGCGAACCGTCATTGACAGAGATCCCACACGCTGCCTGGACCAAGGGCGAGCCGTAGACCGCGTGAAAGCTGCGCTCGACCATTTCGTCTCGCAGGTCACGGTAGAGATTGAGCGCGTCCACCATTGATTTCGAGAAGTTCTGCTGCACCGCGAGGAGGGGGTTGTCGCTGGATGCGGGGGTGCGCTGCGCTCTGACATAGTCTGCGGCTGATGCTACTCCTCGCATCACCGGGTTCCTGTCAGACGGGAGCGAATAGCCAAGCCGCAGCGGATTCAGCTCAACAACCGCGGCCGCAACCTGTGGACCGCTCGCCATCTTAATCCATGGCTGCAGGAATGTCTGATAGAGGGCGTTGTTGAGATCCGAAATGCGTGCGGCAGCAGCGAATTCCCGCTCGTCCTGACCCGAGTTGCAGCCCAGCGCGCGGATGTCGTCGAGAGTGCGGTTCTCGATGGACAGATCGAAGTCGACAGCCTTTCCCGGGGTGGGGGCATCCGAGCCCGGCTTCGCCGTGATCACGATCTCGTAGAGTCCCGGGGGCATTGCATCGATGAGTTCCATGTTGTTGATGAACTCTGCATGGTTCTTTGCGGCCACCTGGGTGCCGACGAAAATGGCCAAATGGCCGACCTTGGGATCGATGGCATAAAAGATCCTCTGTCCGCATTGCTGGATTTCCTCCACGCTTTGGTAGTTGTCGAGAATCCAGTCGAGCGCCTGCTGTGGTGGCGTGATGTTATCACCGTGCGAGCAGAAGCAGACGATAGGGGTCTTGATCTCACGCATATCGAGACAAGTGCCGTCGCTGGTGACGATCTGGCCAGTCGAGAATCTGTTGCCGATAAAGAGATTGTCGACCATCCACTGCATCTCGTCGCCACGCAACACGACAAAATCTCCCCACCACTTCTCGAACTGCAGATAGCGGTCCTTCTCCTGCTCCGGATTGACCCAGACATTGTATTGCTTAGTCCAGAACGTGTTCGCGGGGTTGAGATTGTCGAAGTTGCCGACCAGCCAGGCGGCATCGAAGATGCCGCCTCCCATATCGCTCATCATGCGATCGAGCCAGCTTCCGCCATACCAGCCGCCGAGATAGCGCATGGCATTCTTGCCACGCACCCCGGCCCAGTAAGACAGCGGCGTTCCAGCAAGCACCATGGGTCCGACCACGTCGGGACGCATGCAAGCGGCCATCATCGCGTGCCAGCCGGCTTGGCAATTGCCGAACACGAAAGGCTTGCCGAGGGCGTCCGGGTGCAGTTCGGCGACCTTCTCAATGAAGACGGTAAATGCGCGTGCGACGTCCTCAATTCGCTGCCCCTCCACTGGAGTAGCCGTAAAGGCAGCGAAGTAGACAGGATGCCCGGCCCTGAATGCCTCGCCGATTTCGCTCAACTGTTTGAAGCCGCCAATTCCGGGGCCCTGGCCGGCGCGCGGATCTATCACGAAGACCGGACGTTTGCGGGCGTCGATCTCGACGCCCTCCGGGGGAATAATGCGCAGCAGCGAGTAGTTGACCGGATGGGACAGCTCGTCGCCGCGCATCACCAATTCGCTGTCATACATCAGGACCGAACTCACCCCGTGCGCGAACATGTCTTCATGCTGATTGCCGCGTTCGCGCAGGATGTCCAGGAACAGAATGGACCTCTGCCAGAAGTCGCGCACATACTCACTGACTGCGTTCGGCGGAACAGATTTCTCCCAAATACGCACATGCTCACCGATAGTTGTCGGCGCCACCTTGCTCACCCGTCCGGATAATTCATCGAGTATTTTTGGCGGGGCTAGAACCTGGAGTTGGTCAAGGAATTGGGCCACTTGCGTTCTCCATGATGGAAGCCAATAGCGCGTCTTCAGTGAGCGCGAGGATGCTCATCATATATTCTGCAGTGAGCTGAGGCTCGTTGACCGAAATCAATCCGGTTGCTCGCCCGATCTACCCGCGTACCGTCCTGCGAATTGAAGTTGTCCCGGGTGACCGCGCAGCGGCCGCTCCGGTCCGTCAGTACCGCTGTCCTGGAGCCTGGCGGCTGCTAGCCGACGATATGGTACCCTCCATCGACGTAGATGGTTCCTCCCGTCATGAGCCTAGCGTAGTCGGTCGCGAGGTACGCCGCGGCCGCGCCGACGTCGTCGATAGTCACGAGACGGTGCGCGGGTGCAAGCGCCGCGACGTATTCCAGCAATTCGTCGAACTCCTCGATCCCCGAGGCAGCGCGCGTCATGACCGAGCCTGGCGAGATTGCGTGCACGCGAATTCCGCGCGGGCCGAGCTCCGAAGCGAGATAGCGCACTGCGCCTTCCAGGGCGGCCTTGACCGGCCCCATCACGTTGTAGTGCTCGATGACTTTCTCTGCCCCATAGTAGCTCATCGCCAGGATGGTGCCCCCATCGTGCATCATCGGAGCCGCAAGATGCGCCATCCGTATGAAGGAATAGCAGGAAACTTCCATCGTTTGCAGGAAGCCACCGCGAGAGCACTGAGAGAGCGGAGCGTGGAGATCCTGCTTTGGGGCCGCCGTAATCGAATGCAGCGCAAAATCGAGGCTTCCCCAGGTTTGCTCAGCGACCTGGAATACATGCTCCAGTTGCCCCGGCACTCTCACGTCGCACGGCTCGACAATGGAAGCTTCGAGAGCCCTGGCAAGTGGCTCGACAGATGGTCTCGCCTTGTCATTGGTATACGTTACGCCGATCTCGGCGCCGAGCCCGCGAAAAACCTGAGCGCAACCATAGGCGATGGAATGCTCGTTTGCGATGCCGAGAATAATCCCTTTCTTCCCGGCAAGGGGACGCGCCGTGAAGTCGAACATTGTGAACTCCCTAGGCTGAAGGGTCTATTCTGCCGCCGATGGAAGCGGCGTCGATCGGCGTTGGGCGTGTACAAGCAGGACTGCAGCCGCCGCGGAGGCGAGGCGCGTCCGCAGCTTGTCGGTCTGGCTGGTCAAAATGATCGGCACACGGGCGCCGAGCACGATTCCAGCCCCTTCGGCTCCCGACATGAACGTAAGCTGCTTCACCAGCATATTTCCGGATTCAATGTCCGGGACAAGGAGGATATTCGCTCCCCCCGCGACCGGGGAAACAATGTTCGCCTGTCGCGCACTATCCGCGCTCACAGCATCGTCGAACGTAAGCGGCCCATCGACGATGCCTCCGGTGATTTGCCCGCGATTGGCCATCTTGCACAGCGCGGCCGCCTCCAGGGTGGAGGGTATCTTCCTGGTGACGTTCTCGACTGCCGACAGGACTGCGACCCTGGCCTGGTCGAAGCCGAGGACCTTCGCAAGGTCTATCGCATTCTGGCAAATGTCGCGCTTCTGGTCCAACGTCGGAATTATGTTGACCCCAGCGTCAGTGAGTATGAGGGGAGTCGCATAGTTCGGCACGTCCATCACGAAGGCGTGGCTCATGCGTCTCTCGGTTCTAAGGCCTGTGCCTGCCGCGACGACTTCATGCATGAGTTCGTCCGGGCGCAAGCTTCCCTTCATTAGAGCGTCTACCTTGCCCGCCCGCGCAAGTGCCACTGCTGTTGCGGCCGCGGCCGGCCCGGGCTTGGCGTCGAGGAATTCACATCCCGTGATCTCGATATTCAATGACGCGGCAAGTGACCGAATCTCCTGTTCGGGACCAACGAGGACTGGCCGAATGAGCCCAAGCTCCGTTGCGCGAACGGTCCCCTCGAGCGAAGCGTGATCACGAGGGTCTACAACAGCGGTCCGGATAGGCTCCAACTCAGCGCAACGCTGGACCAACTCCTCGTAGCGGTCATGGCGCCGTACCTCAACCTCCGGCAACGCGACTCGGGGTTGGCAGATCTTCTTGGTCGGAGCGATCACTTGCGCGATTCCGGAAATCACTTCATCCCCGTTTTGATTCACGCCGCGACAGTCAAATAGCACGACGTGTTCCTCCTGCCGCTTCTCCGAAGCGGTGACGGTGACCGTGACCGTATCGCCGAGGCCGACTGGCTCGCGGAAACGCAAATCCTGCCGAAGATAAACGGTGCCAGGGCCGGGAAGCCGCGTGCCCAAAATTGCGGAAATCAGCGCCCCGCCCCACATCCCGTGAGCGACAATGCGGTGAGATATGCTTGTCTCGGCGTAGCGCTCGTCGAGATGTGTCGGGTTCACGTCGCCAGACATGACCGCGAACAGGATAATATCGTCCTTGGTCAGTGTCCGCGTCAGGCTTGCGGACTCGCCAACCGCTATTTCGTCGAAGGTCCGATTTTCAATGAAATCGCTCACCTGCATGACTGACTCCTGCGGGACAAACTAGGTGATTTCGACCACCCAGGGTCGCAAACAAAGATATCGATGGCGCTGCATTCTCGCTCTTCATCGGGAACGCTCCATCACGGAGGGCATCGATGTGATCTCATCATTCTGTACCTGCTCTTACGAGCGAGGGGCATCTACCAGGCTCGCCGGGCTGTCCAGGATCCTGCGCAGCGCTGGTCTCGGGAGGAACCGCTCCAAGTCCCCCGGCCTACAACACCCGTTAACTTGCCCGACCCAGATGCGCGTCTGTCCTGCATCGTAACCGACGCGCGTACCGCTCCCGAATTCGTGACATTGCCGCTCAAGCTCTCCGCGGCAGGCGACGTTATCGCGCCATTCTCGATATTGACCGAGTAAGTGTAGGTCGGATTGCAATCTCCGCTTTGCGTAACGAAAGTGATGTCCCACGAGCCGTCATATGGAGAGCGAGCGTCAGCAGCCGTAGCAAGCAGTAGCGGGGTAGCACAGCCGACAAGGATCGCGCACAGGTACGTCGTCATCATGAACCTCGATCGCCACATACCCTACGACCGTTTATCGCTAAGTGCGTTGAGCGCTGTTGCGCTAGATCAATCGCATTCGGAACGGCTTGTCTATTTTTGAGAGGTCTAGGCCGCTGATGAGCGGTACGTGCGAGAGTCGGCATCAACCCATTGTAAGTTCTTCTATTTGCAAAGTGACTGAATGTCGCCAACGGAGGATCGTGACGAGAATGGCGAGAGAAGAAGTTCTCGATCTCTTACAGAAATATGTCATCCCTTACCGCGTGACCAAAGGCAAGGGCTTCCGGCTGAAGGACTTCGATCCGGGTGACACCGGCGGCCTACAGATAGAAAAAGCCGAGGCCACGGAGCTCCTCCAAGCCGGCACCGCGTGGCTGGCCGAAGAGCAGGACATGCTCTATGCCCAGGACCGGTGGTCCTTGCTGCTCGTCTTCCAGGCAATGGACGCGGCTGGCAAAGACGGCACCATCAAGCACGTCATGTCGGGCGTCAATCCGCAGGGATGCCAAGTGTTCTCGTTCAAGCAACCATCATCGGAAGAAATTGCTCACGACTTCATGTGGCGCTACGCCAGGCGCCTGCCCGAGCGAGGCCGCATTGGCATCTTCAACCGTTCGTACTACGAGGAAGTCCTCGTCGTCCGCGTCCATCCCGAGCTCCTCGAACGGCAGAAGCTGCCCCAGCCGCTCGTCAGCAAGCGGATCTGGGACGAGCGGCTCGCCGACATCGCGCATTTCGAGGAATACGCCGCCCGACAGGGCACGAAAATTCTAAAATTTTTCCTTCACGTATCGCGCAAGGAGCAGGAGAAGCGCTTTTTGGAGCGCCTCGATGAACCCGAGAAGAACTGGAAATTCTCGCCTTCCGACGTACACGAACGCAAGTTTTGGGACGAGTACATGCACGCGTTCGAGGAAGCGATCGCGGCAACGGCGTCGAAGCAGGCGCCGTGGTTCGTCGTACCTGCCGACAACAAGTGGTTCAGCCGGCTTCTCGTCGCCGCGGCAACCGTGGAGGCATTGGTGAGCCTCGATCTCGCTTACCCGAAGGTCGACGCGGCGAAGAAGAAAGAGCTCACAGCCGCGAGGCGGGCGCTGTCCCGCGAGCGCTAAAGGCATCTTCCCGTCGTGCACGCCACCCATATGCAGAACTACCTTGCCCAGGCCGAACGATGCACCGCCTCGGGCTTTGATCACGTCGACGTGCCGATCGACGAGGTCCGCGCGCGAACGTGGACCTGCTGCTCACGTTCAAGGTCGGCTCCTCCAGGGTCAAGGTCGGTACCGTCGAGATTGGATGATACCTCATGAATCCATCAGTGATTTCCGCTGTCGCGGCACTGGGCGGAGCCGTCATAGGCGGAGTGACTTCTATTGTCGCGTCGTGGATGACTCAACGGTTACGAGTCAGGGCAAAGCAGCTCGCGCAGCACAAGCAACGCCGAATAAAACTTTACAATGAATTCATCGAGGAGGCCTCGAAGCTTTTTGTCGACGCGTTAGAGCATGAAACTCCGAACGCTTCTGCGGTGGTCGGGCTCTATACAATAATCAGCAGAATGCGCATCCTGTCTTCAGCGGCAGTTATCGAATGCGCTGAAAAGGTCGGCGATGTCATCGCCGAAACTTACCTTGCGCCGAAAATGACTCATGATGGACTGCGAGAGACGTTGAAGGGTCGGACATTCCGCTCGTTCGACCATCTTCACGATTTCAGCAAAGCTTGTCGCGCGGAACGAGGAACGGATACTCCGCAAAAAATCTAGAGCTTGGATCAATGATGCTTCAATCGCCACAGGGGCAGGCGGTCTGCCAGCGCGCACAGTACCGATCGGTCGATCTGTTGTCGAGGCAGCCTGAGTTGCGCGCGTCAAATCGCTGCGTTCTTTATAGTCGGTGCGGAATTCAGTGGGTCGTTGTCTCTCTACTTGCCATCGCTCTGCTCGGTTGCGCCGGCCGACCTGGCCCAGAGGTGTTGACCCCGGTCGCGCGCTCGCGTGGCTCCAAGACGCTGCAGGTCTACGTGGCGACCACGCGCGAGCGCGACAAGTCCTGGGCAAACGTATTTACCGCGAACGTCGCCAATTCGCTGAACTTTGCGAGGTTTGCCGTCTCGGTCCCGCCGAATCACAAGCCCGGCGAGATCGAGATGCCGACCAATGTCCCCGATCCGCAGAGTAGCTTTGCTGTCGTGGATCAGGCGCTGATAAGCGAGGCCGACTTCCTTAGGGCCCTCGCTTTGCAGGGCGACACTCGCCGGAAAAGGCACAAGGTCTTCGTCTTCGTTCATGGGTTTAACAACAGCTTTCAGGAGTCGTTGTTCCGACTGACTCAATTGCAAGCGGACGCCGAAATTGATGGGATCCCAATCTTGTTCTCGTGGCCGTCGCAAGGCCAAGTGACCGCCTATGAAGCCGACAAGGAAGCGGCCAGTTACTCTCATCGTCATTTGATGACGCTCCTCACAATGTTGAGCAGCAGTCCCGAGGTCAGCGACATTCTACTGGTAGCCCACAGTATGGGGGCCATGTTGACCGTGGACGCTCTGCGGGAGCTTCGTGCCCAAGGCATGAACCGCGTGATGGCTCGTTTAGGGGGTGTCGTGCTGGCGGCACCTGACATCGACGCGCGAGCATTCCGCGATCAGGTCGTAGCGATCGGCCCACTTAAGCCGCCCTTATTGGTTCTAGTGTCAAAGGATGATGGGGCCCTTCGAGCGTCCAGTGCTATCAACGGCGGTGTTCTTCGAGCTGGCGCTATCAATGTTGAAGATCCGGTAGTGCAGGAAGCTGCGATAAAGGCCAAGGTTCAAGTCGTTGATATTTCAAGACTCGCCTTGCACGACAATCTGGGGCATGACCAGTTCATCAGCGTCGCTGTGTTGTATTCGAGATTTCGACATCTAACGTCACCGTATCGCAACTCGCCTGGCACATTCAGTTTTGGAGACGATGCGGGGCCCGTCGTTGGGCCGGTTGACGTAAGAGCTCTGGCTACGGCGCAATGAACAGTCTTGTGCGGTACGGGGGCGGAAGAGGTCAACTAAGCAACGCGTGTTCTTGATCTCAATCAAGGCCGGCGCTTCGCCTCATGCAAAAATGTTTTCAGTCATGTGCGAACGAATGACCATATCTAGCCAGAGCCGATGGTCATTGTCACATGGATCGACAGGCGCAATTTCGATGATCCCGCCAATTACCCGCTCATTTGCGCCATTTCTCCGAATGGCGTCGAGATCGACCGGCAGAGGCGGCCGTTCATCGTGGTCGATCCTCGCACCGGACGTGGTCCGGGTGTCGGCGACTTCAAGGGTGGACGGCAAGATCGATGTCGCGATCGAGGCGGGGCATCCCTGCTAGATGCGGTATTCGAACAGATGGGAGAGGGGATGGCGATCAACGCGCCTTTCTCGACCGCGGGGCCAGGGCATCGCAGCGGTCATTGAGAGAATCGGGAGCAAATATCAAGGCAATCGATATCGGACCCTCGCAGTCTCTCCGCAAGTACCATCGGCTGATCGCGGCGGCCAAAGCGTTGCCGCCGGCTCCGACGGTCGTGGTGCATCCCTGCGACGAGACCTCGCTGCGCGGGGCGGTCGACAGCGCACTAGCCGGCATCAATTCGGCCGATCCTGGTGGGGCCGGAAGGAAAGATAAGCGATACGGCCAGGAAGTGCGGTCTCGACATTTCGCGGTTCGAGATCGTCAACGCCGCTCACAGCGATGAGGCCGCTGCCAAGGGCGTCGAGCTTGTTCATGCTGCCAGAGGCGAAATGCTGATGAAGGGCAGCCTGCATACGGACGAATTGATGCGTGCCGTCACTGCGAAAGCGGGTGGCTTGCGCACCGATCGCCGCATCAGCCATGCCTTCGTAATGGACGTGCCGGCCTATTCCGAGACGATCTTCGTGACGGACGCCGCCATCAACATCTTCCCCGATCTTGACGCCAAGCGCGACATTATCCAGAACGCTATTGATCTCTACATCCAGACCGGCTTCGGCAAGCAGCCGCGCGTGGCGATCCTGTCGGCGGTCGAGACCGTTACGTCGAAGATCCCGTCGACGATCGAGGCGGCGGCGCTCTGCAAGATGGCCGACCGTGGCCAGATCATGGGCGGGCTGCTCGACGGGCCGCTTGCCTTCGACAATGCCGTCGACGCGGAGGCGGCGCGCATCAAGGGCATCGAGTCCGAGGTCGCCGGCCGCGCGCAGATCCTGGTCGTCCCCGACCTTGAAGCAGGCAACATGCTGGCAAAGAATCTGGCCTACTTCGCCAGGGCTGACGGCGCCGGCATCGTGCTCGGCGCCCGCGTGCCGGTCGTGCTCACGTCGCGTGCAGATAGTCCGCGGGCACGGATGGCATCTTGCGCGGTGGCCGCGCTCTATGCTCAAGGACGGCGCCAGCATGCGCCGACCATTGCTGCGTGACCGCCATGGACACCATCCTCGTCGTCAACGCCGGCTCCTCTAGTGTCAAGTTCGAGATCTTTTCGGTCGAAGGTGAGGGTAGGTTGAGCCGGCAGATCAGGGGCCAGATGGACGGCATCGGCAGCCGTCCGCGGCTGCGGGCGAGCGGAGCGAAATGCGAGCCCGTGGCGGACCGCGCCTATCTGCTCGAAGCCGTTCCGGACGTGCCGGCTGCGATGGACCTCGCCGGCGAGTGGCTTCGCGACGAACTCCGCATCCGCCCGATTGCCGTGGGACATCGCGTGGTGCATGGGGGCCCGGATTATGACCAGCCGATGTTGATCGACCGCAGCGTGGTGGCCCGCCTGGAGCGCTTCTCCAATCTCGCCCCGCTACATCAGCCGCACAATTTGTCACCGATCCGCTCGATCCTCGCGAGTGATCCGACCCTACCGCAGGTTGCCTGCTTCGACACAGCTTTTCACCGTACACACGGTGCCCTTGCCGACCATTACGCGATTCCGCATCAGCTTCACGCCGAAGGCGTGCGCCGTTACGGTTTTCACGGCTTGTCATACGAATATATCGCGAGCACGCTGCCAAGCGTCGCACCTGATATCGCCAAACGCCGCGTGATCGTCGCCCATCTCGGCAGCGGCGCCTCGATGTGCGCCATCGATCAGGGCCGCAGTGTCGAAAGCACGATGGGATTTACCGCGCTTGACGGACTGCCGATGGGCACGCGCCCGGGGCAGCTGGATCCGGGCGTGGTGCTCTATCTGATCGCGGAAAAGGGTATGTCTGCAGCAGAAGCCCAAAGCCTGCTCTATCACGAATGCGGCCTTAAGGGGCTCTCCGGCATCAGCAACGATATGCGGGAGCTACAAGACAGCACGGATCCCCGAGCGGCCTTCGCCGTGGATTATTTCGCCTACCGCATCGCCCTCAATACCGGCATGCTGGTCGCAGCCATGCAGGGTGTGGATGGCTTTGTGTTCACGGCCGGCATCGGCGAGAACTCGGCGAAAATCCGGGCGGCGATCGCCAGCAGGCTCGCTTGGCTCGGGGTTTCCCTGGATGAGGCGGCAAATGCGGAAAACAGATCGTTGATCTCTCAACCGGACGGCCGTGTGCCGGTCTATGTCGTTCCGACCGATGAAGAACTGATGATTGCGCGCCACACCCTGTCGCTGCTGGTCCGAGCAACCTAGCTGCGTGAGCAGCGTCCAGTGCCAAGGACACGCGTGCGAAGTACAGCATGGCGGTGGCCCGGCCGTGCCCCAAACTCGCCTAACTGCTCACCAGCGTCTCACGTGCGAGCGTCGCAAGATCAGCAATCGCCGCGACGGTTACATCCGCCGGCCGGTATCTTGCCAGGATCTCCGGGTCGTGCGCGTAATGGCCTTGGCGCGGAAACACTGTCGTCACGCGCTCGCTCCATTGCGACTTCACCGCATCAAGGATGCGCAGCTTGTCGTCGATAAGTATATAATGTCTCGCAGGATAGAGCCGTTCGACGTCGGCAAGCTCGTTCTCCTTGTGAATATAGATCAGCACCCGGTTGTCGAACGCCTTCCAGAGGCCCGAGCGCTCGATCTTGCGCGCCTGGAACACCGCGTCTCCGTCCGACAGGATTACGGGTAGACCCCATTGTCGAACATGTGTAACCGCGTCGAGCGCGCCGGTGTAGAGGCGCTCGGCGAAGGGGTAGTCGAGCAGCCAGTTCGCCATGCGCAGAAGCGTCGGATCGTGCAGCTTCTCTGCGCGGTAGCGCTCGAGGGCACCGATATAATCCGCGTAACCGAACTCGGCCCACAGTTCGTCGAAAATCGTCCAATATCGCTCGCGCGCGGCGCGCCCGTAGCTCTCCTCGAGATGCTCGCGCAGATCCTGTTGGATCCGGTCGTTGTCGACGAGCGTGTTGTCGACGTCGAAGAGGAAGACCAGATCGTCCATCTGTTGCCCATTTCGATGCGAGGCACAAAATCGCTATCTGAATTTCCCTGTTTGCTGGGCAGCCTGAGCCTTCGTTTTCGTCGCGGGCATCAAGCCCCACAACAACGCACCACGTAGCTGCGGGCACAACGGCCGGGTCTTGATCGCGACAGCTCCAACGCGCTTGGCCGTATACTGTTTCGATTCTTGTCGGTTCACTCAGCGGAATCGATGGGTCACTGCATAGACACAAGTATCAGAACACGTTGTTCGCACCAGGGTGATTGATCCATGTCAAACGCCCCCATGCTCCTTCATGAGAGCATTTAGCGTCTGCCGCACGCCATCTATCGAAGGACGCGGCGGAGGGGCCGAGAAAAACAGAACCGCGCCTCTCGAATCCATTGCGCTCCGCGACTGGAGTTGTCGATAATGGAAAGCTTGCTCGAACCGACTTCTGAGCTCACTTGGGTGCTGGCCGCGCAAGGTTACGATCCGCTTCGAGAACCGATCTATGAGTCTCGATTTTCGATCAGCAACGGCTTACTAGGACTGC
Source organism: Bradyrhizobium sp. CB2312 (assembly GCF_029714425.1). Lineage (NCBI taxonomy): Bacteria > Pseudomonadati > Pseudomonadota > Alphaproteobacteria > Hyphomicrobiales > Nitrobacteraceae > Bradyrhizobium > Bradyrhizobium sp. CB2312. Next base: position 3,519,184 of record NZ_CP121668.1, read on the forward strand.
GAGCCGGCCGCCCAGTCAGTCGTGGAGAGCGCTGGGTCGTTCCGCAGCGAGCTTACCTTGCTGGCCTATTCGACATACCCGGTCCCGAGCAGCCCATACCTGCACTTGTCCCCGCCCCAGGGTGGCAGCAGATCCGTATTATGCTTTCCGGCGGGCCCCTCGTTCGCCACCCTGCCGAGGCGATTTCACATCGCACGACACTCGATATGCGGCGGGGTGTGTTGCTTACCGGATGCCGCTTGATCGAGCACGCCGCCATAGCTGTGGGGGTGAGGACATTGCAGTTCCTCTCGCTCAGCGAGCGGGCAATCGGGCTTCAGGTAATCGAACTAAAAATCGAGGAAGGAGAGACTGAGGTCGCAGTAGAAGCCTCGTTCGAGGGCCTGGGCGTCTGGCTCAGGGCAGAGCGGGTTGAACAGGATCTCGGCGTGTGGCGGACCAAGTACTCGGGGAAACGCGTCGCAATGGCGGCTGCGTTGTCTTTGGAGATCGACGGTTCCGAGATTGTGCCAACGACGCCCGGGCCGTTCATGTGGTCCTGGCATTGGAAAACGTGTCCGGGCCAGACAGTTTGTGTTGCAGGGCTTACTGCTGTGACACGAAGCGATGCGGAAGATGCGGATCCTGGCCGCGTCGCATCGGAAAAGCTCGGCGCGGCCCGACAGGTCGGCTGGCGCAAGGTCGTCCAAAAACACGAGGCGGCTTGGTCGGATCGATGGCGCTGCAGCGATATCGAGGTTGAAGGCGACACGGCCGCCGAGCGGGCGTTGCGTTTCGCTGCCTATCATCTGAACAGCGCGGCTAATCCGGGTGATGACCGCGTTTCCATCGGAGCGCGCGGGCTCACAGGTGACGACTATCATGGGCATGTCTTCTGGGACACGGAAATCTACTTGCTGCCGTTCTATGTCTTCACCTGGCCCGAAGCGGCCCGCACGCTACTCAAGTATCGTTTCCGGACCATTGACGGCGCGCGACAGAAGGCGGCACAGATGGGATGGCGTGGCGCCATGTATGCTTGGGAATCTGCGGATACCGGCACTGAGGCCACGCCGGACCAGGTTGTCGATTCGGACGGCCACATTATCGATATCCTCTGCGGCAAGCAGGAACAGCACATCACGGCAGACGTTGCGTACGCCGTCTGGCAGTACTGGCAGGCAACGAAGGATGTAGACTTCCTTCTCGACGCAGGAGCTGAGATTCTCCTCGAGACGGGCCGGTTTTGGTCGAGCCGTGCTCAGCCGGAGAAGGACGGCTACTGCCACATCCGCAGTGTTATTGGACCGGATGAGTATCACGAGCATGTGGACGACAATGCGTACACGAATGTCATGGCACGCTGGAACATTCGACGGGCGCTTGAGGTGGCCGCGTTGTTGCGCGAACGCTGGCCGGACCGCTGGGCACGCCTGTCATACCGGCTTAAGTTGCAGGATGCCGAACTCGTGTTGTGGCGGAATGTCGCGGAGACGATGTTCACCGGCTGGAATTCTCAAACGGGACTATTCGAGCAGTTCGCCGGCTTCTTTGGCCTTGAGGAGATCGATCTTGCGGGCTACGCAGGCCGATCCGTGCCAATGGACGTAGTGCTTGGGCGGGAGCGAACGCAGCGCTGCAAAGTCGTCAAGCAGGCAGATGTCGTAGCGCTTCTCGGGCTGTTGCCGGAGGAATTCCAATTCGACAGCGGAATGACGAACTTCCGCTACTACGAGCCGCGCTGCGGTCACGGCAGTTCCCTCAGCGGCGCGATGCATGGCATGGTCGCAGCTCGGCTGGGGGACTCGGATTTGGCGCTGCGGTATTTCCAGCAGGCGGTGGCGATCGATCTGGCAGATAACCACACGACGATTGCTGGGGGGCTGCATATGGCGGCTCTCGGCGGCACGTGGCTTACGGCGGTTTTTGGCTTTGCAGGGCTGTCATTGCAGAACGACGGCATCGCCTTCACTCCAAGGCTGCCGGCAAGTTGGAGAACGCTGAAATTTGCAATTTGCTGGCGTGGTCGCCGTCTCAGAATCTGCGTCGATGGCGCTGAGCAGCTTTTCCATGCGACCCTGGAAGCCGGTGACGCAATGGCCGTTCACGTGAACGGCGGCCGCGAAGAGATCCGATGTGGGCGGGAAATGGTGTGTCCCTTCACATGAGGGGCATTTGATTTGTTAGTCCGAGTTCACCGAGCGAAGGTCAAGTGGGTGCCGCGAGCGGCACCAGGATTTGATAGGGTCCATAGCCCGCGTCACCTGCCGCTAGTTCAATGACACGTGAGGAGGAGATAATGGCAACCGCACTGTCCGATCACGAGCGGGCGTTAACTGATGCGTATTGGCGGGCGGCCAACTATCTCTCCGTCGGCCAGATCTATCTCTATGACAATCCGCTGCTCAGGGAACCGCTCACAAAGGACCACATCAAGCCGCGGCTTCTCGGCCATTGGGGAACAACGCCGGGCTTGAATTTCATCTACGTTCACCTGAACCGGGTGATCAAGCAACGCGATCTCGACATGATCTACATTACGGGGCCCGGACATGGCGGTCCTGGTCTGGTCGCGAACGCCTACCTCGAGGGGACCTATAGCGAGGTCTATCCGAATATTTCTCTTGATGAGCAAGGCATGAAGCGCCTGTTCACTCAATTTTCGTTCCCGGGCGGCATTCCCAGCCATGTCGCGCCGGAGACGCCAGGTTCAATTCACGAAGGTGGTGAGCTCGGCTATTCCCTTTCGCACGCCTATGGAGCCGCTTTCGATAATCCTGATTTGATCGTGGCCTGTGTTGTAGGCGATGGCGAGGCGGAGACTGGACCTCTGGCAACAAGCTGGCATTCCAATAAGCTCCTGGATCCGGCAGTCGACGGCGCAGTTCTGCCGATTCTCCATCTGAACGGCTACAAGATTGCCAATCCCTGCATTCTCGCCCGTATCAGCCACGACGAGCTGGATCAGTTGTTCCGCGGCTACGGCTATACTCCATATTTCGTCGAGGGGGACGAACCGGGAAAAATGCATGAGCTTATGGCCGCCACTCTGGACAAGGTCGTCGGCGAAATTCAGCACATCAATTCGGATGCACGTCAAAAGGGTTTCAGCGGTCGCCCGCGCTGGCCGATGATCGTGCTTCGCACTCCGAAGGGCTGGACGTGCCCGAAAGAAATCGATGGGAAGCGGACAGAGGACTATTGGCGCTCGCACCAAGTGCCCATGGGAGAGATGCACGAGAACGCTGCACACGTGCGCATTCTCGAACAGTGGATGAAGAGCTACCGGCCTGCGGAGCTCTTCGACGACAGCGGCCGGCTCCGGCCCGAATTGGCCGATCTTCCTCCTAAGGGCAACCGACGCATGAGCGCCAATCCGCATACCAACGGCGGTTTGCTCCTGCGCGAACTGCGGTTGCCGAATTTCCGCGACTACGCTGTTGAGCTCACCGCGCCGGGCGCCGTCATGGCCGAATCCACGCGAGTCATGGGCCGATTTCTACGCGACGTGATGAAGCTGAACATGGGGCAAGGCAATTTCAGGCTGTTCAGTCCCGACGAAAACAACTCGAACCGCTGGCAGGACGTGCTCGAGGTCACGAATCGGGCCTGGGTCGCGGATGTTCATCCCTGGGACGATCACCTCGCGCCCGGTGGGCGGATAATGGAGATGCTCAGCGAACATCAATGCCAGGGATGGCTCGAGGGCTATCTCCTCACCGGCCGTCACGGCTTCTTCTCCTGCTACGAGGCGTTCATTCACATCGTTGATTCGATGTTGAACCAGCATGCCAAATGGCTGAAGGTGTGCAATCACATTCCCTGGCGGCGGCCGATCGGCTCGCTGAACTACCTGTTGTCAAGCCATGTCTGGCGCCAGGATCACAACGGCTTTAGCCACCAGGACCCCGGATTCATCGACCATGTCGTGAATAAGAAAGCCGAGGTCATCCGCGTCTATCTGCCGCCTGACGCCAACTGCCTGCTGTCGGTGACCGACCATTGCCTTCGTAGCCGCAACTACATCAACGTCGTTGTTGCGGGCAAGCAGCCTGCTCCCCAATGGCTAACCATGGACCAGGCAGTCAAGCACTGCCAGGCAGGCCTCGGCATCTGGGAGTGGGCCAGCAACGACCAAGGCGGTGAGCCCGACGTTGTGATGGCCTGCTGCGGTGATGTACCAACGCTAGAGACCCTTGCCGCTGTTGACCTTCTTAGGAGGCATGCGCCCGAGCTGAAGGTGCGGGTCATCAATGTCGTCAATTTGATGAAGCTCCAGCCATCGACCGAACACCCGCACGGCTTATCGGATCTCGATTTTGACGCCCTTTTCACCACCGATAAGCCGATCATCTTTGCGTTCCACGGGTATCCATGGTTGATCCACCGGCTGACCTATCGACGCACGAATCACCACAACATCCACGTGCGCGGCTATAAGGAAGAAGGTACCACCACGACACCGTTCGACATGTGCGTGTTGAACGATCTCGATCGCTTTCACCTCGTGGGCGATGTTATCGACCGCGTCCCGAAGCTTGGCCCGCGGGCCGCTTACGCAAAGCAGGCGATCCGCGATAAGCTTATTGACCACAAGGAGTACATCGCCCGATACGGCGACGATATGCCCGAGATCACCGGCTGGAGTTGGGGGCGGGAGGCGTCACCCTCAGCGGTTGGTTCGACGGCGGCCGACAACGCGTGAAGCTGCTGGACGGGAGGCGAACGTGGACTTGTTCGCGATCCGGCACGGGGAGACAGCGTGGAGTGTCAGTGGTCAGCACACTGGTACGACAGACATTCCATTGACTGAGAGTGGCCGTCTGCATGCGGAGCGGCTGCGGTCTGTGCTCGCCGCCAAGGCATTTGAGCTTGTTCTCTGCAGCCCAACGCACCGGGCACGAGAGACTTGCGAACTGGCAGGCTTGGGCGATAAGGCCGTGATCGACCCCGACCTTCTCGAGTGGAATTATGGCGAGTACGAGGGACTGACACCCAAGCAAATCCAGGAGATCGCGCCGGGGTGGTTGATCTTTCGGGATGGGTGTCCGGGTGGCGAGACACCAGCGCACATCGGCGCGAGAGTGGACCGGGTGATCGCACGGTCGCGCGCTGTCCGCGGCGATACCGTGCTGTTTGCGCATGGACATGTGCTGCGAGTGTTCGTGGCGCGTTGGATCGGGTTGCCCCCAGGCGGCGGTCAACACTTTCTGCTGAATACGGGCACCCTGTGTGTGCTGAGCTATTACCGCGGAATACCGGCTGTACGGATCTGGAACGGGCCTCTCCCCGATTAGATCGCAGCGATAATGCTCGAGTTCTTGGACAATAGGAGAGCAATTTATGCGGCAGCCAAAGAGCAAGTGCGTCAATCGTGATCAATACGGCGCGATCCTCTTTGATCTTGACGGCGTAATCACGAACACCGCAGATCTCCACGCCAGATGTTGGAAACAGATGTTCGATGAATACCTTCAGAAGCGTGCGAGTGAGCGACGGGAAGCATTTCACCCCTTCGATCTCGCCGCGGACTATCAGCTCTACGTGGATGGGAAGCCACGTTACGACGGTGTTCGTGACTTCTTGAGATCACGCGGTATCCAACTCCCCGAGGGAAACCTTCATGACCCTGGGGACGTTGAAACCGTGCACGGACTAGGGAATCGCAAAGACCAGATGGTGAACCGCATCATCGACGAGGTGGGAGTGGAGGCCTACACTGGAACTGTGCGATTCATTCAGCAACTCCGTCGGGATGGATTCAAGCTTGCCGTCGTCACTTCCAGTCAACACTGCGATGCCGTCCTCAGGGCCGCAAAACTGGACCAGTTCTTTGAGGTGCGGGTCGACGGCAATGTGATCGAAAACGAGCGCCTCGCAGGGAAACCGGCTCCGGACACGTTCTTGGCGGCGGCAAGACTTCTCGGGGTTGAGCCCAAACGAACGGTTGTCATCGAGGATGCCCTTTCCGGGGTGGAAGCCGGCTCGAATGGCAAGTTCGGGCTGGTTGTTGGTGTCGCGCGCAAGGGGAATGCCGAGGAGTTGAAGCGTCATGGCGCGCATCTGGTAGTCGAGGATTTGGGCGAATTGGTCGACTGACCAACGCTTCGCGCTGTCGCAGGAGGCACGACGATGCTGCATCATGAACGCCTCAGGCCGCCATCTCGCGATTATCCGGCCGACGAGTGGAACGTCATCGAAAAGGCATTTCACCCTGAATTTTTGGCGCAATCGGAAACGATGCTGGCGCTCGGCAACGGGTATCTCGGCATGCGCGGGTGCCCGGAGGAAGGCGGCCCCTGCGCCGAGAATGGCACTTTCATCAACGGGTTCTATGAAACGCGCCCGATCTTGTACGGAGAAGACGCTTATGGCTTCGCGAGAACCGGCCAGACGATCTGCAACGTGACCGACAGCAAGATCATCAAGCTCTTCGTGGATGACGAGCCCTTCTGGTTGCCTAACGCTCATCTTCTTAACTACGACCGGCGGCTCAACATGAAGCTCGGTACACTCGATCGGGAGATCCTCTGGGAAACTCCCGCCGGCAAACAGGTATTGATCACATCCCGCCGTTTGGTCTCTTTCCCCAATAAGCACGTGGCCGCCATCTCCTACTGTGTGACGCTCCTCAATGCGCAGGCCTTTGTTGTGATCTCTTCGGAAATGGCGGCAAACGGAACCGGTCTCCGCGACGGCGGGGGTGATCCGCGGCTGGCGAGAGCCTTCTTGGGCCAGGTGCTTCATCCACGAGCCAGCTATTGTCGAGACCGGCGCATCGTGCTGTGTCACGCGACCGAAAAGAGCCACTTCATTCTGACGTGTGCGACTGACAATGCGCTGGAGAGCTCTTGCTCGCACTCCTACAAGGTTAAGCAAACCGCCGACCTCGGCCAAGTTATCTTCACAATCGAGGCGCAGCCCGGCTGTCAAATCCGATTCACCAAGTACATGGTGTATCACACCTCGCAGACGGCTTCGGCCGAAGAGCTCTGCGGCCGTGCTGAATGGACATTGGATCGCGTAGTGGCCCGTGGATTCGAGTCGCTGCTCGCCGCTCAACAGCAGTACATGGACGATTTCTGGGGTCGAAGCGATGTCCGTGTCAACGACATTAGGGAGGACCGAATAAAGCGCAGCACAATCGAGATCCAACAAGCGATCCGCTTCAACCTATTTCACGTGCTGCAGGCCTCAGCCCGCGCTGAAGAGACAGGCGTGCCGGCGAAAGGCCTCACGGGACAGGCCTATGAGGGGCACTACTTTTGGGACACCGAGATCTATCTGCTGCCGTTTTTGATCTACACGTTCCCTCGGATCGCTAGAAACCTGCTGGCCTTTCGATACAAGATTCTGCCGCAGGCGCGCGCGCGCGCCAAGGAACTGGGTCATAGAGGAGCCATGTTCCCTTGGCGCACCATTAGCGGAGAAGAAGCATCCGCATATTACGCCGCTGGAACGGCGCAGTACCACATCAACGCGGATATCATGTACGCGCTGCGTAAATATGTGCAGGTGACCGGCGATGACGCTTTCCTGCAAAGTTTCGGTGCCGAAATGCTCGTCGAAACGGCACGGCTGTGGGCGGACCTGGGGTTCTACTCAGGCGCAAAAGGAGAGAAGTTCTGCATCAACGGCGTCACCGGGCCCGATGAATACAACGCGGTCGTGAATAACAACGCCTATACGAACTTGATGGCTCGTGAAAATCTGCGCTACGCCGCCGAGGTTGTCGAGTCCTTGCAGGCGACGGAACCGGATGCCTACAGCGCGCTCGTACAAAAGACGGCTCTCGAGCCCTCAGAGGTGAAAGCATGGACGCGCGCCGCAGAGAATATGTACGTGCCCTATGACGAGAAGCTGAAGATCATCCCGCAGGATGACCACTTCCTGGACAAGGAGCCCTGGGATTTCCGGAACACACCGGCCGACCGTTATCCGCTGCTGCTGTTTTACCATCCGCTGGACATTTACCGGAAGCAGGTGATCAAGCAGGCGGACGTGGTTTTGGCCATGTTCCTGTTGGGCGATGCGTTTTCTCCAGAGACGAAGAAGCGAAACTTCGATTTCTACGATCCGTTGACCACGGGCGACTCATCGCTTTCGTCATGCGTCGAGGCCATCATCGCCGCACAGATCGGCGACATTGATAAAGCCATTCGTTACGGGATGGCGGCACTGCTCATGGACTTAGCGGACGTGGGCGGCAACGTGAACGATGGCTGTCATATCGCCTCCATGGGCGGCACGTGGATGATGCTCACCTATGGGCTCGGTGGTATGCGGGATCATGACGGCACGTTGTCGTTCTGGCCACGTCGCGCGCCCGAGGACAATGCTGTCCTTCGATTTCCCATAACCTACCGCGGCCAACTGCTGGAGGTAGAAATCGGTCTCGAGAAAGTCGAGTACAAATTGCGTGGGGGCGAGCGCCTCGTGATCCGCCATGAGACGGAACAACTTGAGCTGACTCGGGAAAATCCGCTAGCGGTGCGAGCAGTCAGCAGGAAATGAGGATCGGGTCATGCTGGTCGAGTGGCCTCGCAGGCATCCCGTAGACGAAAGCGCAAATCCGCAGGCGCCAAGTGCGCGTCATCGATGGGCCAAGCACGTGAGGGGGAGGACGCATGGGGCCTGCAATTGGGGGTGATGGCCAAGCCAGCGCGCGCAGCCGGATGGCTCTCTCGAACGTTCGCACCGGCCTCGCACCGGATGCGATCGCCGTGGCCCTGATCGAGAACCTACACTGCCTTCAAGGAAAACGGCCACGGGACGCGACGCCCAACGACTGGTACATGGCGCTCGCCTACACCGTTCGCGACCGCATGATGGAGCGCTATGTCGCCACCGTGGGTTCGATCGCCGAAGAGACTACAGACGTAAAGGCGGTTGCGTATCTTTCGGCGGAGTTCCTGACCGGGCCGCATCTGGGCAACGGCCTGATCAGTCTCGGGATCTGGGACGCCGTGGAGGAGGCGCTCTCTCGAGTGGGACAAGATCTGTCGGGTCTCCTTGAGCAGGAGGAGGAGCCCGGGTTGGGTAATGGCGGTCTCGGCCGCCTGGCGGCGTGCTATATGGACTCCCTGGCGAGGCTGAACGTTCCTGCGATCGGCTACGGCATCCGCTATGAGTTCGGTATTTTCGATCAGTCGATTCGCGACGGCTGGCAGGTCGAGGTCACGGACAAGTGGCTGCGCTTCGGCAATCCCTGGGAAATGGTGCGTTCGGAGATCGCGTTCGATGTGAAGTTCGGAGGGCGCACGGAGCCGTACCACAACGCAGCGGGCCGATATTGCGTGCGCTGGCTGCCCGAGAAGGTGATCAAGGGCGTCGCCTACGATACCCCCATCCCGGGTTACCGTGTGCCTACCACCAACCTCTTGCGCCTTTGGAAGGCCGAAGCCGTCGAATCGTTCGATTTCGAAGCGTTCAACGTCGGCGACTACTACCGCGCCGTGGACGAGAAGGTCCTATCGGAAACCATCTCGAAAGTGCTTTATCCCAACGACGAGCCGGAATCGGGCAAGCAACTGCGGCTGGCACAGCAGTACTTTTTCGTATCCTGCTCGCTACAGGACATGGTCCGATTGCTGCTAATGCGCGGCAAGCCGCTCGACGAGCTCCACTCGTACTGGGCCGCGCAGTTGAACGATACGCATCCCTCGATTGCTGTCGCCGAGTTGATGCGATTGCTCGTGGATGAGCACGCGATGGAATGGGATCAGGCTTGGGCCATCACGCAGCAGACCTGCGCCTACACCAACCACACGCTGCTCCCCGAAGCGTTGGAGCGGTGGCCGCTGCCGTTGTTTGCCAGGCTGCTTCCGCGCCATCTGGATATCATTTATGAGATCAATCGTCGCTTCCTCGACGAGCTTCGCCTACGCTGTCCGAACGAGGAGCAACTCCTTCGTCGGCTTTCGTTGATCGACGAAGCGGGGGACAAATATGTACGCATGGCGCATCTTGCGAGCTTGGGGAGCCATGCTATCAACGGGGTGGCTGTCCTGCACAGCGAGCTTTTGAAGCGAACGGTGCTCCGCGATTTCCACCTGGTCTCGCCGGAGAAATTTCTCAACGTGACGAACGGGGTCACGCCGCGGCGCTGGATCGCCCTGAGCAATCCGAAACTGTGCACGCTCATCACACGGCACATCGGTGATCGATGGTTAGCGAACCTGGAAGACGAACTCCGGCGCCTCGAGCCGCTGGCCGACGAGCTCGAGTTTCAGAGGGACTGGCAAGCCGTCAAGGTCGATAACAAACGGGTTCTGGCCCGCCTCATCAAGGATCGCACGGGCGTCATCGTGGATCCGCACTCGCTGTTCGACGTTCAGGCGAAGCGGCTGCACGAATACAAGCGCCAGCACTTGAACGTTTTGTACCTTGTCACACTCTATAACAGGCTCAGGCATGCCGGTGGCGCGGTCACACCCCGAACGGTCATCTTCAGCGGCAAGGCCGCGCCAGCGTACCGTATGGCCAAGCTGATCATCAAATTGGTCAATTCCGTCGCGGCCGTCGTCAATCGCGATCCGGTCGTCTCTCAAGCTCTCAAAGTGGTGTTCCTGCCCGACTTCAACGTCAAGAACGGCCAGCGCATCTATCCCGCTGCCGATCTATCGGAACAAATCTCCACGGCCGGAAAGGAGGCATCAGGCACGGGCAACATGAAATTCGCCATGAATGGGGCAATCACAATAGGCACGTTGGATGGCGCCAATATAGAGATCCGCGACGCGGTCGGCCAAGAGAATTTCTTCCTGTTCGGTCTGTCGGCTGCGGAGGTTGAACTATTAAAGGCAGAGGGTTACACGCCGCGCAGCATCTACGAATCGAATCCGGAGCTGCGCGAGGCGATCGACCTTATCAGGTCCGGATTCTTCTCGAACGGCGATCGTGAGCTCTTCCACCCGCTCGTCGATTCACTGCTTACCTACGACGAGTACATGCTCCTGGCGGATTATCAGGCCTATGTGGACTGCCAAGAGCGCGTCAGCAACGCGTACTCCGATCCGAACGCCTGGACGCGCATGTCAATTCTCAACACCGCGCGGGTCGGTCACTTCTCGTCCGACCGCTCCATCCGGGAATATTGTCGCCACATCTGGAAGGTCACGCCGATCGTTTCTGACGAAAGAGAATCATGATGCGAACCATGAGCACCCGCCATGTCACATCGGGTGAGAGCGCTCCTCTGGGGGCGACGGTCCTGCCGGGGGGCGTCAATTTCAGCGTGTTCTCCAAGCATGCGGTTCTGATCGAGCTCCTGCTGTTCGATGGCGAGCATGCCACCTTGCCCACAAGGATCATCCCTCTCGATCCGGATAAACATCGCACGTATCACTACTGGCATGCGTTTGTGCCGGACCTCCAGCCGGGTCAGGTCTACGCGTATCGCGCCCACGGGGCCTACGATCCGGAACGCGGACTTTGGTTTGATCCCGAGAAGGTGCTCCTCGACCCTTACGGGCTTGCCGTAGCCGTCCCCGGGGCATACGACCGCTGGGCTGCAGCGCGCCCCGGCGACAACGTCGCCGTGGCGATGAAAAGCGTGGTCGCCGGTCTCGATCGGTACGATTGGGAAGGCGATACACCGCTCCAGCGGCCGTTCGCCGAGACCGTGATCTACGAGCTGCATGTGGGCGGCTTTACGTGCCATCCGACCTCCGGTGTCGCGATCGACAAGCGCGGTACATACGCCGGACTGGTCGAAAAGATTCCGTACCTCAAGGATCTGGGCGTCACAGCAGTGGAGCTGTTGCCGGTGTTCCAGTTCGACATGCAGGACGGCCCGCCAGGAAAGCCAAACTACTGGGGGTATTCGCCCGTTTCGTTCTTCGCGCCACATCAGGCGTACAGCTCACAAAGGAACGTGCTCGCCGTCCTCGACGAATTTCGCGACATGATCAAAGCATTCCACCGGGCTGGCCTTGAGGTCATCCTGGATGTTGTATTCAATCACACAGCCGAAGGCGGCTCTTCGGGGCCGACCTTGTGCTATCGGGGTCTGGCGAACGACGTGTATTACATCCTTGAGAGGGGTAGATCTCGTTATGCTGACTACACCGGCTGCGGCAACACGCTGAATGCCAACCAGTCAATCGTGCGCCGACTGATTCAGGATAGTCTGCGTTACTGGGTCTCTCAGATGCATGTGGACGGGTTCCGATTCGATCTTGCCTCGATCCTATCGCGCGACGAGGACGGCCGACTGTTGCCGAACCCGCCCGTTCTCTGGGATATTGAATCTGATCCGCTGCTGGCCGGCACCAAGCTAATTGCAGAGGCATGGGATGCCGCCGGGATCTATCAGGTGGGAAGCTTTATCGGGGATCGATGGCAGGAATGGAATGGCCGGTTCCGCGACGACGTGCGGCGTTTCCTGAAGGGCGACAACGGCTCGGTCTCTGCCGTGGCCGCACGGATCCTGGGTAGCCCCGACATATACGGGCACAAGGAGCGCGAGCCCGAGCAAAGCGTCAATTTCGTGACTTGCCATGACGGGTTCACGCTCAACGATCTCGTCTCGTACAACGACAAGCACAACGAAGCCAACGGCGAAAACAACCGCGATGGCTCCGATGGCAATTTGAGCTGGAACTGTGGCGTCGAGGGGCCAACCGATGACTCAACAGTCGAGGCGGTGCGCAACCGCCAAGTCAAGAATTTCTTCACGCTAGAGCTGCTATCGGCCGGGACGCCGATGCTGCTCATGGGCGACGAGGTGCGCCGAACCCAGAGGGGCAACAATAACGCTTACTGCCAAGACTCTGAAATCAGCTGGTTCGATTGGAGTTTACTGGAGCGGCATGCCGATATTCATCGATTCGTAAAAGGCCTCATCAGGTTTCACCAGCTTCGTGATGTTCTGGCGGAAGAGGCTTCGCTCAGCCTCAATCAATTGCTTCGACGGGCGCACATCGAATGGCACGGGGTCGCACTCAAGTGCCCGGACTGGAGCGATCACTCGCACTCGCTTGCCTTCACGGGCGTTGTCGATGCAGTCCTCGACCGCCAGTTCCGCACCCACGGCCGAGGCAGCTCGCCAGTCCTGGACGTAAGAGCAGGACAGCAAAGTCAAAAAGGTAACTTTCGCGACCTGCGAAGGTTGCGCGGCCGATTTCTGCTCCACGGGATACTCAACGCCTATTGGGAACCGCTGACCTTCGATTTGCCTCCAGTGTCCGCCGAGCATCGGCAAGGGTGGCGACGCTGCATTGATACTTCACGCGACTCACCCGATGATATCTGCCCATGGGAGCGCGCACCCGTCATAAGCCATGCGACATATGAAGCACAGCCGCGCTCGATGGTGCTCCTCGTAACGACACTCGAAACATCGCCGGAAACGGTCCCTGAATCGGAATAGATACGAATCGAGATAGCTCCGTACGACGGAGACGCGACACCGTCACGACCCAAATCGGTCGCCGACGGCACTGATTGCCATCGATCTTGGCGCGTCACCCTCGCGGGCTTCCGATCCGCGTCTGCGCTGGTTCGGATGCACGCTGGACGATCGTGTGATCATGGACGATTTTCGCCGATCCGAATTGGCGCTCGTCTATCATCTTGCGAGCGTACTCGTGCTGGGATCGATCCGGCGCCAAGTCGACACTGCACTCTGCCGGGGAGCAAGCCCTCGGCTAGGAGAGGTGCTTCGTTATTTGGAAGAGAGGTGCTTCGTTATTTGGAAATGCCTGCTAGGCAATCGATATGACTAGAGGCGAATTGGCCCATTTTTCAAAACGCCCCTTGAAATCGTTGAATGATCAAACTGATTTTGATTCCGCTATTCGAATGTTGGATCCGTCGCGGCCGATACGACTCAAATCGCTGAGTTCGTTGAAAACAATGCTCCGCTGAACGCAAAGTCCAGGCGCGCATTTGGAAAGCTGCAGGGTCCGTCACGGTGCCTCCCATGGCTGAAACCTAGAACCGCGGACTTTGCGGTGGGAGCTTTCTGTTTCGTACGTACTTGAAGATGTCTAGATATTCAAGGCGTTGAGCTCCGTCCTCTGTCCAACCGAGGTCCATCAGCGTTTGGCGAGCTTCGGCTAGACCGCAGCGCAATCCTTCAGCTTCGTCACATTCGTCGTCCATGTGTAGGATGAACCTAACGCCGGCCACGAATGGCTCAGTGCACGTTCGCCTATCACTCCTCTTCGGTTTACTGGGGGCGATTGGCCATGTCCTTCGTCGAGGCTGATACCGATCAATCTACAGATAGGCTTGACACTCGCTGCCCGTGTTCTCATTATGTTCTGGGTTGAGAAGTTTCCTCGAACATCACGAGCGAACGTCGGATGGCAACGACAGCCACCATCCTTCATGCGGATCTCGATGCCTTCTATGCTTCGGTAGAGCAGCTGCTTGATCCCTCCTTGCGCGGCAGACCCGTCGCCGTCGGTGGTGGAGTTGTGCTTGCCGCTTCCTACGAAGCCAGGGTCTTCGGGGTCCACGCAGGGATGCCCGGACGGCGAGCACGGGAACTCTGTCCGCAACTCATTTTTGTGAGCGGGCATTTCAAGGAATACCAACGGCTGGGCGACGCAGCCGTCAAGGTGATCGGCGATTTCACACCTCTCGTGGAGCGGATTTCCATCGACGAGGCCTTCGCCGACGTTGCTGGCTGTACCCATCTCTTCGGTCCACCGGACGATATTGCGAGGACAATCCGCCAACGCGTGCGGGCTGAGCTCGGCCTTCCGATTTCAGTCGGCCTAGCTCGCACCAACCATCTCGCAAAGATTGCGTCGCAAGTCGCCAAGCCCGATGGTCTTGTGATTGTCGATCCGGACACCGAGCTGCAATTCCTTCACCATTTGCCCGTCGAACTGATGTGGGGAGTGGGCCCGGTCACGAAGGCGCGGCTGGCCGAGATCCGCGTGCTGACGATCGGGCAGTTGGCGACGACACCGGGATGGTCGCTCGAGCAGCTGCTCGGTCCCGCTGCGGGCGAGAAACTTGCAGCATTGGCGTGGAATCGTGATCCACGGGAAATCAAGCCTCACCGCCGAGCCCGCTCGGTAGGAGCGCAATCGGCGATCGGCAGGAAGCCCGCCAAAGAGCAATTTTTTCGACCGACTCTGCTTCATCTTGCGGATCGAATCGGCACCCGGCTCCGAGCCAAGGCAAGACCGGGTCGAACCGTGACGGTCCGAGTTCGCTTCGCCAATCTGAACTCCGCTTCCCGCTCGATAACGCTCGACGCGCCGATCTCGACAACAGTGATCCTTGCCGAACTCGCGGAGGACCTCGTGCGCGCCGTCCTCGCAGATCACCCTGACGAGAGGACTATTTCGCTTCTCGCGATCTCTGTGTCGCACCTTGAGGAGGGCTGGGATCTACAGCTAGACTTTCCGCTTGGGCTTCACGATGAGCCCCGTCGCCCCGGCAGCAAAATAGGCCTGGCACGTTGGGCGGCCGACCGTGCCGTCGATAAGATCCGCGATCGTTTTGGATCGGATGCAATTGGCTATGGCTCGGTGGCGCTAGGCATCTCTCGGTCGGTTCCTGACGAGTTTCGCGTACTCGCCGAAAAGGACCTGTGACTGTCATCGGTCCATGGGAAAGGCCGCAGCATCGTGCGTCAGCGCACTGGCACGAGAACACCGCAACGAAATCGCAACGAATTGGGTGAAACGACCGTGAAAAAAACGTGGCGGTAGCGCATGCTACAACAAGAAAGATCAACAGCTTAGAAGATGCTCACTGCGTTCGGGACGCAGGACATCCCTCAGTCAGATCGCAACTTGGACCGAATGTCGGTATCGGTGGTTGCCCTCCCGCAACCACCGGTTCTTGCGATATCGGCGCAGGGATCCGGAATGGTCTCCTTTAGGTGACTCAAGCAAGCGCGCCTCCCTTGATCGGCATCACCTTCTTGGGATCGAGCCAGTAGTCGATCCGATCAGCCCAAGCGGTCGCAAGTGCCTATGCCCGCGAGGGGGCGGACATCGTCATCGCGTATCTTAACGAAGATGAGGATGCGGCCGAGGTCAAGGCGCTGGTCGAGCGGGAAGGGCGCAAGGCTGTCCTGATTGCCGGCGACATCAGCAATCCCGATCATTGCCGCTCCATCGTCCATCGCGCGGTCGAGGACCTCGGGGGAATCGACATCCTCGTCAACAACGCGGCCCATCAGGCGACGTTCGAGGACATCCAAGACATCAGCGACGAGGAATGGCAACGAACCTTCGAAGTGAACATCCACGCCATGTTCTATTTGGCCAAGGCTGCCGTCCCGCCCACGGGGCCGGGGGGGGCGATCTGAATACGGCTTCCGTGAACTCGGACATGCCGAACCCGAGCCTGCTCGCCTATCTCCCTACAACATCGAGCGTCTCGACGAGAACAGCTTCCAGATCTCGGTAGCGCTCGCCGGCTTCAGCCCGGCCGAGGTCGTCCTGACGCTCGAGCAGAACGTCTTGACGCTAAAAGGCCACAAGAGCGAGAAGGAGGGCAAGACCTTCCTGCATCGCGGCATCTCGGCCCGCAACTTCAAGCGGCAGTTCATCCTCGCCGACCACGTCGAGCTCAGGGCGCCAGTTTCGAGAACGGCTTGCTTGTCATCGACCTGCAGCGGGAAATCCCCGAGGCGATGAAGCCGCGCCGCATTGCGATCAACGGCGCCGTGCCCAGCAACGTCACGCAGATCGAATCCAAGGCCGCCTGAGGCCATCCTGCAGAACAGTGACCAAGCCGCGCGGTTCTTTCTGCGCCGCTATCCCTCAACTCGTCTTGGAAAAGGAGGAAGCCATGCGGCCGACGACCGCTCGTCACGACAAAGTTGTCGATCTCAATGTCATCATCCATCACGGTACGGTTTTCGGGCATCCCCGGGACGTGGTCTCCGATCCTTCTCTCAGCGTGTCCGAGAAACGCGCCATCCTGGCGTCGTGGGCAACGGACGCTTCTGCGATCGCATCGTTCCGTCACTGCGATCCCCCGAGGGGCCGAAGGCGCCGGTCACTATCGACGAGATTTTGGAGGCGCTTTGCGCGCTGGACGAAGGCACACGGAACCCTCCCAGGGGCAAGCCGATGCGGATGCGGCCGTCCATAAACTGACATCGTCCAAAGTGAGCAATTGCGGACTGGTAGCGTGTACCGCCGACATAAAACCGCCGCCGGCTCCCAGGTCGGCGGGTTCTTCACTCGAACTCTGCCCCTCCATCGCCCATGGCCGACGCGGCCCGAGAAAGCTTGCACCGTCCTATTAGAGCCGGCGAGGCCACCATTGACGTCCGCGACAGACCAAATCAACCGAGTGGATAATCTGCCCCTCAAACGTGACGACGAAAGCTCGATAAGTTCTTATCGGGCTCCGCTACAGGTTTTTCCGAAAAGTAAGGCCCGATTGCCGGCCAAATTCATTTGAATATGGCGGCATCCGGCTGGGGGCCGGTGCCCTCCGGCCAGCTCGGCCGGCGAGCTCTCATGTTGATGTGCAACCTTAGATTCCTGGCCAAAACCAGCCGCGCATGCGAAGCTGGCAGATATTTAGCGTTTCGGAGGGAAGCCGATGCGCCTCGTTTTGCCTTACCTTGGAATTGGCTTGTGCGCCTCGCTGGCCGCGTGGATGTCGCTAATGCTGCTCTACTGACGCAGCAGGCCTTCACCTGACGGTAGCATCCGAACGTAAGTCCCGCTCTCATGAAGTTCGAGCCAGCCGCGCTCGATTGCGAACTTGAGGCCGGCACCGAACTCGGGCCCGCTGGCCTTCAGCGTGAACAGAAACGGTGCGTTGATCTTCTCGATATGGATCCGGCCGTCCTGGACTGGCTCAATCTGGCCAGCGAGCTCGAGGAGCTTGCGCGCGGCGGCTTCGGGGTCAGCGAAGGGACGTTCTCCGGTCGTTTTCAATTCAGCGCTCCCCGGCATCAGATAGACGGTGGGTTAGTGGCGGATGTCTTGGTGCCCCACAAGGCAATGCATGGCTCCGGTCAACGACCGTTCTCTCGCTCGAAGACTCAACGTCGAAGGCCGCAGCGATTGAGTACGCTGCGGCCCCCCCGTTTCAAAATCGTGGGCTGAAAGATCTAGATGGAGTATGCAGCCAACCTAGGTGTCGCAACCTGAGCACCGCAATTGAGGAACTAAGCGAATCTTGGCCCCTGGGTTCCTTCGATTGCCCACTTGCACGACAACAGCGCTTAACCAGACCGCCCGTCACGGCGATAGAATTTTTCGTCACCCTCTTGAAACTTCTTCGGTCGTGGCGGATTTTTTGATCGCCGCAGACATAGTGGCCGGGGCGCCTTCGGGGCCCCGCAATCAAGGCGGGCGCCGGAAGGTGTCCGGGGCCAGCTCGTACCCAACTTGCTCTTTGGAGGATTTGGCTATGAGGTATGATTGGACTCCCCTGTGGAGGTCGACCATCGGGTTCGACCACCTGTTTGACATTCTCGACGAGGTCCAGCGGACCGCCGAAGAGACCTATCCCCCCTATAACATCGAGCGGCTCGATGAGAACCGCTTCCAGATCTCGGTGGCGCTCGCCGGATTCTCACCGGACGAGGTGGGCCTTACGGTGGAGCAGAATGTCCTGACATTGGAAGGCCACAAGGCCGAGAAGGACGAGAAGACCTTTCTGCATCGCGGAATGTCGACACGGTCGTTCAAGCGCCAGTTCACCTTGGCTGACCACGTCGAGGTCAAGGGCGCGCACTTCGAGAATGGTCTGTTGGTCATCGAGCTTCAGCGCGAGATTCCCGAGGCCATGAAGCCGCGGCGCATCGCCATCGCGGGCGCAAGCGCCGGGCAGGTCAAGCAGATCGAGGGCAAGGCCGCTTGACAAACCCGCGGCTCGTTTCGATTGCAGCCGCGCGGGTGCTCCCGCGCGGCCACCTTAATGCGACTTATGATGGGAGGTTTAGTCATGCGGACGCCGCCCGCACACGATAACGTCTTCGATTTAAATGCTCTTCTTCATCCCGGCATGGTGTCTCGCATCCGCGCGAGATCGTCGCTGACCCGAGAGTCTGGTCGAGAAGCGGGCCATCCTCGCGTCATGGGCTTCTGATGCCTCGGCGATCGCGTCCTGTCCAGCGCTACGCTCGTTGGGCGGACTAAAGACGCCTGTTCATATCGACGAAATCCTGGAAGCGCGACGCGCGCGAGACGCAAACGGTGCACGCAACCCGCCGGGCGGCAGGCCCATGCGTCTGCGCTCGGCCGAGCGCCGCGCGGCGGCGTGAGCGAGAGGCCACAAGGATTCCATGACTGACGTCACACAGTTGATTCCGGGTCGCTTCTATTGGGTCCTTGTGCGCTCAAGCACGAAAAATCCCGAGTGGCAGCCGGCCCGCTTCAACGGCGCTACTTGCCAAGGCGACGGCGCGAGGTGGGACTTCATCGGCTTCAATAGCGACGTCGGTCATCATTTCGTCGAGGTCGTCGACATCGGCTCAGAACTACTGTCCTAAACGCTCGCGTTCTTTCTGAGGCCCGAACAGGGCAATGCGCGTGGGCTAAGGCAGCTTTTGGCCCAAAAGCGGACTTCCGTAGAGAGCGCCACTTGTTTCTAGCTCATGGTTGCATCCGGTGCTAGCGTACATCCTGTGATAGTTTGCCATCCTTCGAGGAGATAGATATGAAAGCTTTTCTGCTAGCTGCCTTGGCCGCATTTTTAATCACGTCTGCCGCCGCGGCTCCCAAGACGGTTACTTCTCCCGGTAACCAAATCGCCAGTAGCTCGGTCGCATGTTCTACCTCGGGTAGCGGCTTCGGAAGCTATCCATCTGGCTGCCGGAACGGCGCGAATTTCAAGAGCTATAACGAATGCAAGGAGGCTGGCGTCAAGCGCGGCTGGAGACACGAAGATATGGCCTGGTACTGCAGCGGATTGGGCCTGCAATAGGGGCCTAAATCTCAGAAAACGCTCAACACTACATCCGTAAGGAACTTTATACCCCTCTCAGGTTGCAACAGTTCCGTCAACATCGCAGCGAAGGTACAATGGTCCAACTTTTTGCACGCGGTGGTTGCGGCGTCGGGATTCCAGGGCAGCCTTCTTTTGGGCATATCCGGCGCGGCTAAAGCTAAGGCGGTCTCAGCGCCGCCAATTTACTTGCGCGAGCATTTCTCCGGCAGTTCCCGGTCGTTAGTCGAGTGGCTCACGATTACGCCCGCAGATCCCCCGCTCGAAGTCCGGGCGCACGTCCGCGCCGCGATGCTCATAGCTCTGGCAGACAATCAGACTACGTCGTTTCTCGGCCGACCAAAAGAGATGCTTATGTCCCGCGCTGGCGAGAAGCCGGCGAAGGAGGCGGACGCCAAAGGCCGACCGCAGGATCGCGGCGGAAGTTGGCTTGAAGTTTCAGGCGACGCGGGGATCAGATCGGTAGATCTAGCTGCGGCTCACTATCAGTGGGAGTCTGCAGAGACGACAGGGAGACGCCGAGCAGCCGCACCGATTTTGACAGATACATCTCGGCCTTTAGCAACCCTGTTGCCAGCCGGTCGAGCGTCCTGACGCTCGTCAAGCCTCACAAAATTCGACCGGCTTCACCAACGAAATCCGTCTTGCGAAGACAAAGAAGTTTGAGGCGTCGAGCTCGGCCAGTGGTGACGCAGCAAACCTTTGGCTCCGCATATTCTTACCCCCATGTCGCATTTCCGGAGCCTATGGATGGAGTGTGCACGATATCGCTATCATGAAGCTGGCTGCTCTGGGGCCCTATACGCAGCCGTCGGCAAGTACAAAGGGCCGAACACCGTATTCGGCGGCCGGCCAAGCGAATACGTGCGCGACCAACGGCCATCAAGCTACCAACGGCCGTTCGACTATAAGAAGGATCCTGGGCG
Organism: Bradyrhizobium sp. CB2312; assembly: GCF_029714425.1. Lineage (NCBI taxonomy): Bacteria > Pseudomonadati > Pseudomonadota > Alphaproteobacteria > Hyphomicrobiales > Nitrobacteraceae > Bradyrhizobium > Bradyrhizobium sp. CB2312. Next base: position 3,539,976 of record NZ_CP121668.1, read on the forward strand.
CTACTTCGCATGGCGCCGCCGCAATCCGCTTGGAGAGGGCCGTCAAAGGAACTGGGTATATTGACCGCGGCTGCGCGGACCAGGAGAGGCGGGCTCAACAGCACCGAGCGCCTGTTGCGCCTACTTATCTCAACCCATCCCGTTAAGCTGGCCGAGACGAAGGAGCGCAATGGTAAGGCCAACCCCTCTCATACTAGATGGCTGCCGAAGCAAGCAGCCACCAAAGGCGTCGTAATGCGACGCGTCAGAGCATCTCGAACATAGCCGCTGCGGGTCGGCGCCTCTGGACATAATGCCTAGGGTTGATCGCTCAGTCTCTGATGGCTCCAACTTCAAGACGGGGGTGTCCACGTAAGAACTACTTCGACGTGCTGATGTCGGTCGTTCCAGGAGATCACTATCCGGTGACGGACGCCGGCCATGTCGAACGCCAGAGCAGTCTCACTACTGAATTCACTCAGGAAGGCGAGCGCTGCGCATGTGCGAGCCCACTGGTAGTTCCTCATCATACATGCGGTTGATCCTATCTCGCATCACGCCATAGCACTCGCACGCAATCGTCCCAAGCCGCGTTCGGTCGATCTCTAGCACTCCTCGCTGCTCTGAAATAATGCCGCCGGCCTCTCGAAGTTTGCGCATCGTTAGCGTCACGGTCGTTCGGCGCACCCCGAGGAGTTGAGCTAGTGCCTCCTGCGTTAACTGAATTCGGCTGTCCGCAACTCGGTCGTGAATATCGAGCAGCCATCGGGCCATACGGCATTTCACCGAATGGACCGCGTTGCAGGCGGCCACGTTCTGAAGCTGCAACAATTGTGTGCGAAAATGGAAACGAAGAACATGCTGTCAAACGCCATCCGGAACTGCCCCCTTTGCGTCATGAAGAACTGCCCCCACCCTCGGGTTCATGATGTCAGTTGAAGGTTGGCTCCGCCGCTGACGGGACGGAGGGAGGCGGAGCCGACCGGAGGGCCGTCAGCGGCGGGCGCCTTGATGAGGCCGCTCTTTCGCTTGGCGCGGAGCCGATAGCTGTCGCCGCGGATGGTCAGCACGTGGCTGTGGTGCAAGAGCCGGTCGAGGATCGCAGTGGCGACGACCGGATCGGCGAACACGGTGCCCCATTCGGCAACGCTGCGGTTCGACGTGATCAGCATGGCGCCGGTTTCGTAGCGGCGGCTGACCAGCTGGAAGAACAGATGCGCCGCGTCGGGCTCCAGCGGCAGGTAGCCGAGTTCGTCGACGATCAGCAGCTTTGGCTTCGCCAGCGCGAGCAGTTTCTCGTCCAGGCGCCGCTCGCCGTGCGCCTTGGCCATGCCAGCGACCAGGGTCGTCGCCGTGGTGAACTGCACCGTGTAACCGGCCAGGATCGCCTCTCGCCCGAGCGCGATCGACAAGTGCGTCTTACCGACGCCCGGCGGGCCGAGCAGCAGCACGTTCTCGCCGTTGGCGATCCAACGTGACGCGGCCAGGTCGCGGATCTGCTTCGGATCGATCGACGGCTGTGCCTCGAAGTCGAAGCCCGCAAGCTCCTTCACGGCCGGGAAGTGTGCGAGTTTGAGCGCCATCTCGATGCGGCGATGATCCTTGCGCGCGATCTCGCGCTCGCACAGCAGGATCAGCGTCACCACCTTCACGCCTTTGCCAGCAGGTCTTTCCCTGGCGTCAGCAGCCGCACATAAGTACCGCTCTCGTGCAGTTCGAGCCAGCCGTGTTCGGCGCGGGCCTTCAACTTAGCCCTGTCTTGTGCGTTACCGCTTCAGCAATCTCCAACAGGACACTCGGGACAGGTATCCCCGATCGAATCGAGGACGTCTTGGAGCTCTGCCACGGCCTGCTCGGCGGAGAAGCCGGCCGGAGGATGGTCGCGCGCGACCTCAACGGCGCGTTCGCGGGCGTGATGGTCGGCGCGGTCCTGCATCCAGCCGTGTTCCTCGCATTCACGGATGGCGCTGGTCTCCTGCAGCACGGAGATGGCCCATCCGCGGAGGGTCCGTGTCGCTGGTCGTCGTTCCTTCGTCATCAGCATCGACTTGGCTCCTGCTGGGACGAATCCTTCCGCCCGCCCGCTCGTTCCGGGCGATTAGCACGGGGCAGGGATTCGCAATCGGCAGGGCAGGGGCTTGTCCACCTGTTCCGCAGCGCCTGTGCAGAACCTTATGTGGCTGAGACGGGATCTTCTTTCACGCCGCGGGCGACGATTTGCAGCGCCCCGTCCGGAAGAGGCCGCTGAAGCTTCAGGGCTTCGTCCGCCGGAGCCGCCATCCAGGTCTCGACCTCGTCAGGAGTTGTCAGGATCACCGGCATGGCCTTCGGATGAATGGCGCCGACCTCGGCGTTAGCCTCCGTCGTCAAGAATGCGAACAGGTCGTTTGTGGTCTCGCCTTCTTTGACTTTCCGCACCGAAGTCCAATTGGTCCAGATGCCGGCGAAGCACGCGAGGGGGCGGGACTCGTCCAGCGCGAGCCAGATGTCACCGCTTTCGGCCTTGTTGAACTCGCTGAACGAGTTGAACGGCACCACGCATCGGTGCTCTGGACCAAGCCAGCGCGACCAATGCTTGCTCTTGACGTTCCGTATGTTGGTCGTGCCGCTGTCGGGCTCCATTCGAAGCAATTCCTTGAAGTCGACAGGTTTGCCCTTGGATTGCAGCGTTTCGGCGCGTTTCTTGGTAGCGTCCATGAGCGCCTTTGACGATGACGGCATTCCTCATCGGGCGGTGACGAGTTCGCGGCCATTGGAGCCGGTCCGAATGATCGGCGCTTTATAGTCAGGAAAGACCCCGGTCATCGGCGCGACATTGCCGACGTATCGATTGACCACGCGAAACAGCGCGCTGATCGCAGCTTGGTTCGTGGTGATGCTGTAGAGATTGCAGATGTGGACGGCCCCCCACTTGTCAGGATGGTAGCAGACTTTTGACCTGATCGCTTGCTATCAGATGTCCGGCCTGTTTGCGCGGACAAAGTCCGCTGGCCAAGATGGTGTTCGCTACGCACGCTCCAAGCACATAGGCGACCTTGATGATGCCAGTGTAATCTACGGAAGCTCGCGCGTATCGACCGATCGGTCCTTCCATCTACTGCGTCCTGCAAGTTCGTAGGCTATCCGCCGAGCAACCTGCTCGCGGGCCGATTTCAGATCAAGTCGGCATGACGGCTACCGGCTGCTTGTACACGCCGCCCGATATCATCAAGCGCCAAGCGATGCGGGCAAACTTGTTGGCCAAGGCCACCGCGACCAACTTTGGCGGCTTTCGCTCCAGCAGCGAAGCGAGCCATGGTGTGGGCTTATGACGGCCCTTTCGAATATGCCTCAGCAGTGCGGTCGCGCCGACAATCAACGTCGATCGGAGCATTGAGTCTCCGGCCTTTGTGATTCCGCCATATCTTTGCCGGCCGCCCGTCGAATGATCCTTGGGTGTCAGTCCGAGCCAAGCGGCAAAGTCGCGGCCTGACCTGAACGTCTCCGGCGGCGGCGCCTTCATGCTTAGCATGGACGACCCAATCGGACCGACGCCGGGAATCGTCGCGATCCGCCTGCTGACATCATCGTCGCGGTGCCACCTCATCAGCTTGGCTTCGATCTTTGCCAGGCGGGCTTCGACCGCGGCATATTCCTCTGCTTGGAGTCGGAAGAGATCCTTTGCCATTTCCGGCAAGCTATCATCCTCGAGCACCCGCTTGATAAGTTGCGCGACATTCTGCCGACCGGCGGGGCCGACGATGCCAAACTCAGCCGCATAGCTCCTGAAAGCATTGGAAAGCTGCGACTTCACGCTGACCAGGCGTTCCCGCACAGTCATTAACATGCAGGCCGCTTGGCGTTCCTTTGATTTGACCGGTACAAACCGCATATTCGGCCGGGTGACCGCCTCGCACAGCGCTTCGGCATCGGCCGCGTCGTTCTTGCCACGCTTCACGTAAGCCTTCACGTACTGAGGCGGGATCAGCTTCACCTGGTGACCGAACGACTGCAGCAGGCGCGCCCAATGATGCGAGCTGCCGCAGGACTCGATGGCGACGAGAACCGGTGGAAGCCGCTCGAAGTAGCGGATCATCTCGGCTCGCCGGAACTGGCGGCGGACCACCACCACCTCGTTCTCATCAACACCATGAAGCTGGAAAACCGACTTGGAAGTGTCCATGCCGATGCGAACAGGAAGATTCATCAGACTTTCCTCTCATCTAGCTGTGACGCTGACAGCGCCATAGAACCGTGGGGATGAGAGGCCGTCCACACCAGCACACTGTCTAGGGCCTTCTTTCTGGGCTGCAACCCGCCGGCGGCTCGTAGGTCAGCGTGCCGTTGGTCCGGTCATCTCCTCTACATAGTCGTCGATGGCCTTAACCAATTTCTCGCAGTCGCCGCGGCGATCCTTCCTGTCGAAGATGAGGCAGCGGCGCAACCGACTCAACTCGGCGAGGTCGGCCGCAACCGCTGCGGCGCACCTTTCTTCATCGAGCTCTCGCATCCGCTCTTGGTGGTAGGCCTTCGCTGCCGCAGGGTTCTCTGCCTTGGTCATAGCTGCCATCGAACCGCGCCGTCGGCGAGAGTCAAATTATCAATCCCTTGGGCCTCGGCACGTGCACGAACTACTGCACATCGTGGGTGTGGAAAACGTGACTCGCTAGTTATCTGGAAACTTCGCAAGCAGCAGGGCGCTCTGGGAATACATGCGCGCAACATCCGCGGCATTGATCCGTTGATATAGAGGCAGCGGGATCGTTGTCCCGGTGGCGGTCGGCGGAAAGAAAAGGAAGTCTCGATGCCCACCGAGCCCAAATTTCGCATGCGGAATCTGCCACCCGACGCATCTCAACGAGATCGAGGGTTTCGCGGTTTGCATGCTTTTTCAAATGAAGCTCGCAAGTTGCCTGCAAACAAACGAAGCCGCCGCGCCTAGTATAATAGCCCGACGACGCCGGCATCGGTGTGGGCCCGGACCAGGCAATGTCCGGTGTCGAAGGGTTAGCGCCGTACAGGGCGATGCAATCGAAGCTTCGAGTTAAGCTTGATGTCGGTGCGAAGAGTTAAATCTGGACGGTTTCGCGCGACTGGCATCGGCTCGCCCGTTTCGACTGCGGTCGACCGAACATTACAAATAGCTCACAACCTTGACGCGATTTAACGAGGCTTCCCTGCATCGGGCCGATATACAGCGCGGCCGGGGGGCGTCATTCAATCGAGATGACGTCCATGAAATTTGATGAAAAAGAACGCGCGTTGCTGACGGACGCAGGCTTCGTGGTCGCGGACAACAACCGAGCGGCCTATGTCAAAGCGACGATTGTGGTCGCCGCACATGACGACGAAAGCTTTTGGCTGACGCTTTCGCTGCCTAACGAGACGCGCATTGCATGTTCCGTACCGCGCGACCAGATGACCTTGGCGATCCGGGGCGGCTTCGCAAGGCGACAGAGCGGCTTGCAATGAAGCTCTCCTTTCCTCATGGGCGGCTCAAAACTCTCTGGGCGGAAGCAGTGCAGCAGTGGCCAATTGCAGTACGTCCCATGAACGGCCGGAGTTCGCCGGGCTTTTGGCTCATTGGCGGCCATGGCATTTTTCTTATGCATAACGGCGCTAAACCGAAGGGAGGTCCCACATTGGCATATGCGACCGAATGTGACCCCTGCCTAATGCAATTCCAGGAGTGGTTGTGTGTGAAACGCGCCGTCTTCGGCAACGGCGGCATGGAGTTCGTTGAGGCCGTAATGATCGGTACAGCTATCGATGCTGGCTGCGATATCGAGATCATGCTCGATCGCGACAGTATGACGGTGGCCTTAATTGAAGGTGGAAAGGCCGGCATACGTTGGCAATCATCGCGCTCTAACCTAGCGCTAGATCGATACTATTGATCGAAGCCAACTACTCCTGGCGATGTTCTTTCGCTCACTGCTACAGTCGTAAGGACAAGCGCAAGCCCCGCGATCCAGAAGAGACGCCGGAGACGAAGCCGTCGCGCCGAGTATAATGGCGCCACGACTTCGCCATTGGGGACCCGGACCAAGGGCAATGTCCGGCGCTGAGAAGGTAGCGCTTAGCAGTGACACTGCAATCGAGTTGTAGGATTAAGCTTGATGCAGTGAGATCAGGTTAATTCTGGAACAGCAGCTGTGCCTGTGAGGGGCGGGCAAGGCAACCCTACAGCTCGCGATCCATCGCCGTATGCCGGCGGTTCTTCACCTTGATCCAGTGCTTTTGCTTTTATCGCGCCGGATCACGCGGTAGGTTCCTGAGCCAGAGCGAAATTCCCATGGCCGCGCGTGGAGCGGAGCGTGACCTTGAGCGGCCATTGACTTTCGACGAGCGAGCAAGGTCATGACGACGAAGACGAAAAAGGAGTTGGCGCTTTTGGCCCTGAGCACATTGGCAGCTCTGCCGGCATTCCGGCGCTGTCGGCCTGTTTATGTTGGGCGTCATTACTTGGTAATTTTGGTTGGCTGGAGGCCACGCGGCCCCTTGCCGTCAGATAAAACCCGGCGGCGGATGCTAGCGGAAAGCTGAACCATCATGCCGTCAGCGAACGCCAATACCGTTGCAGGGATCCTGTTGTCGCTGCGCTCCTTATCTCGTTTTTGCGTACTGATTGCCCTTGACCGAAAGACGCCGGATCGCGCCTCGGTGCGTCCAGCCAATCGGCGCGCTGCATTCCTTTGTTTGCGGCGCTTGCTCGTCGGAAACGCTGCGCGCTCTGAGCGCGCCGCTCCATAGAAGGCCCTATAAGCGGCCCCGCTAAATAAACTTTGCAGCCGCTGCTGCAACAGCGGACGGAAAGCACACTGTCCATGTGATGTTGCGGATGAAAGGTTACGCAGCGAGATCGAAGGACGCGATCAGGGCACGCACATCATCAGCCAGTTCACGATAGTGCCGGCTAGCCCGCCAGTACAGGTCGCGACTGCTTCCTTCCGATTTCTTCGCAATTTCCTCGCACTCGGCGGCGAGGCACTCAAATCGTTCTAGTTTCGCCTGAAAAGCACTCATGAAAAACGCCTCACACATTGTGATCCGACCTTTAGCCGCAGCGATCGGCGAGAGTAAACACAATTCAATGCTGCAACGCGGCACCTGAACTTAGCGCATCGGTGTGATAGCGGTTCAGTCGCAATCGCAGGCTGCTATTGTTGAGAGCCGCCAATATCAAATGCGCCTAGGAAGTAATCCTCACCGGCCGACGGCTCCCTCGCCGGCCGCCCGATCAATGTGAAGGTCGCGTCCAAACCTCGATGTCCTCTTGGGTCACGGTCAGATACCCGAAGAAGCACTTGTACCGACCCGGCTCTGTCGCTCTGCCGATTTTATCCCACGTGATCTTATTTACGCGCATTCTTGATTAACCCAAAAAGAAAACCCGCTCACCTTTCGGGAGCGGGCTCCTCCTGCCCATGCGTGTCGCCCGGTCGGGTAGAAGGGCGCTAACAATCAGCGTCGCTGAGATTAGTTTCCAACCGGTTACGACGCGAGATGAGCCGGTCAACTGAGGCGATCTCACTGGCCCCACTCGTTCTCAGGTAGCGAGCCGGGCGGTGGCGCGAGCTCTTCGAGGCCCGCTTCGATCAACACCAGTTCTTCTTGGATCGCCTTGACCGCGTTTTCCGGATTGATGCCTGACACGGCTTGGAGCTGACCGAGCACCTTCCGGCGATGTGCCAGCAAATTCGTCAAGGCGCGTCGGTCGCGCACCTTCACGTAGCCAGCGACAATAAGTTCCATGGCCTTCGACACCTGCGCTTCCTCATCCATCCGCTTCTATTCGGCGCCCGCTACGGGGCTTCGCGCTGCCGCGGCCAACGCGAACCAATCATTTGAAGGGATTGCATCATTCAGCGAAACGTATTTCACGAACTTAGGATCGCAAACTGGGGTCCGATCAGGCCGCTTGAAGAAGACGTTGCCGCCAGTCGTGACAACCGGTCGAAATGCGTTTTCGTAATAGGCCTGTGAAGCGAGAACCCAGCCGACACGAAAATGGCCGGCGGGCATCACCGCCGCCGGCCATCGCGTTCGCTGCCCTTAGGACGGGGGCGCCGGGGCAGCGTTGACCGTCAGCTTGACGACCCCCGATTAACGCACCGCTAACGAATTCGGGCAGTCGCGGGACCATTTGACGGCGTGAAATCGGCGGCTCGCGTCCTCGCGCAAGCGCAATTGACGATCGACGTCGGCAGCAAGCCGCATCGCCATGGAAACGATTATTTGACCGTGTTTTGGGACCTTGCCCGATAACCTGGAAGAGTTTAGCCAGCATTGAGCGCATCACCCAGCGCCGGGGAGGGTTGGGCAGGGCCGCGAAAACCGGGCATGCGGGCATTCCAGGCCTGACAGGCGAGGATGTCGGCGTCCTTGCGGGCGTCGCGGGCGCGTTCGGCCAGAACGCGGACCCTGGTCCCGAACAGGTATTCGCGCGACTTCGTGCTCATGGCAGATTGATTCCGCCGGAAGGGTCCAGAAGCAAGCCGCTAGGCGTAGACGCGCCATCGGGCGGAAGGCCAGTGCTGGGTCAAGCGTGTTCGGGTGTCAGGCGCACACGCGCCGAGCCGGGGATCGAGCGGAACCTCCGGACCCGAAGTCCATTACTTCACTGTGAACGAACCAAGCGGGAAGTGGCGGCTCGGTTCGTCGCCAAGCCCGACTACTCGGCGTGCTTCTCTACAAAAATTAAGATGGCTAGGAACATGCTGCGCCCGGCCAGCTTGCATCTCCATGCCAAGGGAAATTGCAATTGCCCTCTATTCTCTAGCCGCGGCCTGTGTGGTGGCATTCAGTTTGGCTGCAATCGTCTCTCCTCATTAGCCGAACGGGAAAGGTCGCCGAGATCGGCGGCTTTTTCGTTGCTCGTTAAGCGTCTATCGGCACTGCAGCGGAGTGAGGCCACCGCGAGACTCGCTCTCCGCGCTGTTTCGGCACCTCTGCGTGAATGCGCAGGACAAGGGGCGTATTCCGAAATTCATCCATCACTTCCAAACGCCATTCACGACCGGGCACGAGATTGCCATCGGTACTCTGCAAGGTCTGGCCGGCCACCACCGTGGCCTCCTTCCAAGCAGCGCGCTCATCGCGCAACTCTTCACCGACCTCATCGATGATGGTGCGATGGTAGGTAACATGAAAAAAATAGCGGGGCATGCGGCCTAACTTGGACGAAGCGCGGCGGTCAGGTTGCGGGTCATTTCGATCTGTCGCGCCTTCCGCAACAGCGTCTCCCGTTTCCAGCTTTCCGGCTGCGACTTGGCTTCCTCTCTTAGCTTTTGCGCAGCCGACAGAAGCCTCTCTTCCAACGTTTGGCTTTGCTTGATGCGACGCCGCATTGTCCGTCCTCCCGCCAATCCGCCTGAAACGGCCGAATGCACCGGCAAAACGAATGATGTTAAAGAAGGTTCCGCCTTTTGGAACAGGGCTAGGACCTGTTTAGAAGTCCCACGATGCAGCGTTCGAGCTGGTCGGTCGTGTCGGCTACGCAGCGGCCTCGCCCCAGTTTTACACCTCCCGAGGTCGCTGAAGGGCCACTAAGCGAAATTGCCAAGTCGAGGCTATCAATTGAACCGCGGGCGTAGGGCGGCGCCGCAGGGCCCGCGGCGCGCTGATATGTGCTAAGCTTTTCTGGCCGGTTAAGCATCGGGAGAGGATTGTGACGCGACGCGAGTTCATCGCACTCGTCAGCAGCGCGGCGGCAAGCCGACCGCTCGGCGCGCGTGCAGGGCGCCCGCCAGAACGTGTCCTCTATTTCACATACTCGGCCGGCTATCGGCACGACGTCATACCCCTTTCCGAAGCAATCCTGACGCAGCTTGGAAGGAATTCCGGTGCCTTTGAAGTCATCGCAACGGAAGACTTGTCTGAATTTTCGACCGGAAACCTCGAGCGGTACGCCGCTATGATGTTCTACACAAGCGGTGAAATTCCGATGAGCGGCGCCCAAAAGATAGCACTTCTCAACTTTGTGCGCTCGGGCCGTGGCTTTCTCGGCGTTCACTCGGCCGCGGACACATTCTACACTTGGCCAGACTATCTCGATCTGATCGGCGGCTACTTCAACGACCATCCCTGGCATCAGGGTGTGACCATCGAGGTGGCTGATGTTGCAGATCCACTGGTGGCCTTTCTGGGGAATTCGTTGCAGTTGAACGATGAAATCTACCAGATCAGCGACTTCGACTATCGCGGATCACGCGTGCTCCTGCGCCTCGACCAAAGTTCAGTGGACCTCAATAAGGCCGGTGTGCATCAACGCTTCTATGGTTGGCCGCTCGCCTGGAAACGATTTTACGGCGAGGGGCGAGTATTCTATTCGGCGCTTGGCCACGAGGCGTCGGTCTGGCAGGATCCGCGCTGCCAGAAAATCCTCACTAACGCTATCCTCTGGTCTACGAGAAGGTCGGCCTAGTGCAACCGGTTTGCTATTTCCTACAGGCAAATTTGTAGCGGCTATCGATCATGCCGCTCGCCTTGACCGAGACTGGCTGTCGCCCGGCATGTCGGAGTCTCGGAAGTATCCGACGCTGCAAAGAACTCAATGCTGGTTATCACTTCGGGTTTGGGTCACAATGCGAAGAACTCAGGTTGAGCAAATCTGCCCCGCTCTGCCGCGATGAGCGGACCACGGCAGATTTATTGTACGAGGGATACTTCGGATTTAAATGAAAGCCAGTTTCGACAATCATCAGCTGAGTGATCCAGAGGGCAGAACCTCGACGGCAAATGATACGAAGGACACGTGCGGAGCTTTGAAATGCATTGGAGCAGCTTCACTGACGAATATAGATGGCACCCCCCAAGGCCGAGTGTGGCAGCTACTAGCGAGCCGAAGAGTACGCCCAGTTTCGCTGCACTCAACAACCCTTGGTCGGAGAACGCGAGCATCGAAATGAAGATCGACATGGTAAAACCGATGCCAGCCAGCAGGCCGACCAGACAGACACCACCCCAAGAAACTCCAGGAGCAAGGCGACAGCAGCCCAATCGCACCGCCGCCCAAGTCGCGCCGACAATGCCAAGAGGTCTCCCGACGATCAAAGCAATTGCAGTGCCCATCATCACCAGATGACCTGCGGCGGAAAGATCGGCGCCCGTTAAGCTGACGCCGGCATTCGCTAGCGCGAAGATCGGCATGATTCCGTAAGCGACCCAAGGATGGATCGCCATCTGCACGCGAGAGACTGGCGGCAATATTTCGCGGTGAGCTACGCGAAGATCTCGCAGCGGTTGCTCCAACTCACCAACTCATGCGGATCCCTTGCGTTTACCGCATCGCTGCTTCGCGGCTGTTTGAGCACGCGCGATACTATTTCCAGGGAGGGCTCTCGCATCGGTATAGGTCGTGCCGGAGTAATCAGTCCAAGCACGACTCCTGCGAGGGCCGGGTGAATGCCGGCGACCATAAATCCAATCCAAACCAAGGAGCCGGGCAGGATATAAAGAGGCGCCGAACCAATTCCAATTCGCTCAAAATCCCAAAGCAGCGACAACACCAAGCAACGCGAGAATGAAGCCGCCCGGCTGAAGGCTGGCGGTATAGAAGACGGCAATGATCAGCGCGGCAATGATGTTGTCGATGATTGCCAGAGCAAGCAGGAAGACTCGCACATTCACCGGGACCCTTCGTCCAAGCAGCGCGAGAACTCCGACAAAAGGCGATGTCTGTCGCAGTTGGCACGGCCCAACCCTGCCCGCTAGCCGGATCGTTGTTGATGCTCAGGTAGATGAGCGCCGGCACGATAACGCCACCTGTCGTCGCAACTAGTGGCAGAATTGCTTGGTCAAGTCTGCTCAGAGCACCTTCGTGAACTTCGCGCCGAATCCCGGGCATCTTCGGGGCTGGAGGACCGAGACGCACCGAGACCGCCCGACGCACCTTACTCAACGCGGCACGCCGCTTGATCGCGTCGCGCCGGGGATTCACTTCGGGAGTCTCAAATGATAGAGCCCCTAAATTTAATCTGCGGGTGTCTCAATTAGAACAGCACCCATGGCTCGCTTCAGAAAGGCCGCGCTCCGTCTTTGTTGAGCAGCCTTACGTGTAAGTTCCGCTCTCGTGCAATTCGAGCCAGCCCTTCTCGACGACGAAGGCCGCAGCGAACTCAATCGCTGCGGCCCGGGCACGGGTCAAATGAACCGGGTGAATCGATGGAGCCAGCCCCGGTTTGCCGAATTTTCCCGGCACCGCCAGTTCCCGCGACAACAAATGGAATCTCCTTGGCAAAAACACGCGCTGCTTATGTCCAAAGGGATACAGACCCGATTACCGAATCTTCCTAGACATTGGCTACCTCGACGGCCCCCCATTACTGTCGAGGCTCCAACGGCTCCCGAGGATGTGCGGGGGCCGTTTTTTTGCGGCTTGCAACAATGAGGGCATAAGCCGAAGAGCAGCTGTCGGAACGAGGCGTGCGTTGGTCGCCTCAATTGGCGGCTTTGGGTGGGCCTTTCGCTTTCCTACTGGTTGTGGGTGGGAACCAACCTTTTCGGGCGATGCGTTTAGGGTGCGCTTCTGGCCCCGCGTCCCCAACCTCGTGGCCACAAGATTGGAAATGACGGCTCCAGTGTTTGCCCAACCTGGAGCCGTAGTTATTTGTGCGCCAGCTAACTGCCACTTGTTCACGCTGGCGGCCGTGGCCATAGCCCCCGAGCTTTCTCTTCGTCACCCGCCGTGTGTGGATTTGGACACACTTCTGGGAATATGGAGCAGCCCAAGGAACCCAGGAAGCAACATGCGCTTGTGTTGCCGGTGGCGGCCTCAGTCCCACGAGGCAAGAGCCTGTCCGGAGGCCCCAGCATCATCATGCCCCCCGGCCCGATGCTGGGGCCGCCACGAACTTCAGTTTAGTTTCTGTACGAGGCGCGATTGGACGAGACTGGGAGAATCGCGGGCGGAGGATGCCAAAGCCTTCGGGCCGGCTTAGTAGCGAGGCTCTTCGCGCTCTCGCGAGCGCAAGGAATGTCAATCGGTAGTACTTGAAGGGGGCAGCCAATGGCTTCGGTGTTTCTGGTGGAGGACGAAGTACTCATCCGCATGATGGTGGCCGATATGGTGACAGATCTTGGCCATACCGTCGCGGCCGAAGCTGGTGATTTGCCTTCGGCGTTGGAGCACGCCAACAACGGTGTCTTTGACGTGGCTGTGCTAGATGTAATGCTAGGCCGTGAAAGCATCGAGCCTGTGGCGAAGGCTCTCGCAAATCGCAATATCCCGTTCGCATTCGCAAGTGGCTTTGGCGCGGATGGCGTGCCAGAACAATTTCGCGAACGGCCGCGGCTGCAAAAGCCCTTTCAGATCGAGCAGCTCGAACGCTTCATCGCTCGATTGCTAGCGTAGTTTGAAAAAGACAACAAACCGCGCCCGTCCTCAGTTAGCGGAGGATAGACGCGCTGTTTCCGACGGGCTTGGTGCCGGAAGGCCATAATCCTTCGCTCGTTTGGCGGCGAGCCTGCGATAGGCTTGCGCCTGTGTAAGCAGCTGCCCTTTGAAGACGGCATCGCGTTCGCTTGCTGCCAATCGTTCAAGCTGAACAGCTCGCTCTAGATATTCGACCAACAGCTTCATTGCGCGCGCCCTCCACGGGCCAACCAACTGGCTAAGCATTGTTCCTATGCTGGAACGCGCGCGATCCTCGGAAGCCGGCATCGGTCCATCGCGACAATTCCGCCCGGTTTAAGTTGAGCCGGGTCTACCCGGACAGCCGACTTGTCCTCGGCCGTGGGATGCAGCAGCGATGCGCCACCAGCGCCGTACGACAATGAAAAATGACCGCCCACTGCAGTGCGGTCTTTGATCATCTCGTTTATCGACTGATGGCTTAATGCAGGCCCAATCCGCTGCAGTACCATGCCATATCTTCGTGTCTCCAGCCGCGCTTTACACCCGACTCCTTGCATTCGTTGTAGGTTTTGAAACTTGCTGCATTTCGGCAGCCGGACCGATAGGTCCCAAAGCCGCCGCCAGAGATGGAACATGCAACCGAGTTGCTGGCAACTTGGGAGTTCGGGGCAGCGGCGGCTTTGGGAGCCGCGCTGGCTGAGGGGATCGAGAAGATGGTTACGCTAGCTAGCAGAAAAGTTTCATCGCTCTCTCCAGGGGATGCCTCACCACAGGCTGTATCGGATCATGCAGACGACTGCTTGGCCAGAGCCGCACCATGCAGGCCGCGCTTGCGCGTCCGCTAAGGGTCTTGGGTGTGTGCAAACGGATAGGTCGGCACGCGGCCGTGGTCGCCAATCGTTGCAGGCGGCCGATGTCTCGCGTCGGAGCGTCCAATGACCGGCCAAAGTGGGTATCGCGACGCGATATTGCGCTTTTGGAGGCACTTTCCGCCCTTCAAGCGGCGGGGATGGCTGCAATCAGGCTCGGTTTGCCGACGATGTTCATCACCCGGGTGAGGTTATAGGCGAGAACATGCAGCGCCATCTCAGCGGCGACATTCCGTAGCCGCTTCATCAGTAAGTGGGTCGCACCCATACGGGCTTTGATCGTGCCGAAGGGATGCTCGACCGTCTCGCGCCGCCTCCGCATGGCGTCGGGATCGGAATCGAGCCGTCTCTGGACCTCCTCGACCACTTGCTCATGCTCCCAGCGCGTGATGCGGCGCTCCTTGGACGGCGTACATTGGCTCTTGATCGCGCAGCCTTGGCACGCCGCTGTCGACCAGTAACGACGCAGCGTCATGCCATGCTCGATGTTGGTGTAATGATAGGGCAGCAGCTGGCCGGATGGACAGCGGTAGACGTCCTCATCAGTGTCGCGCGGCGATCAGGATGGAAGGCAGCGTCAATCAAGGTGAGAGAGTTTCGCTGGGCTCGTGACGTAGGGAGGGCGTAGCCCGACCGGAGTTACGAGCCCAGCGTCGGCGCGATCCCGAGTAGGACCGCGCCGACTGGTGATCGCGGCCGGCGGGGTTATGCAAGTGGTTCTTCCGCCAAGAGGAATCACTCGCGTGCCCGGCCGACACATCACAGATCACCAGATGAGGCTCTACATGAAGTACCGTCAGACCGATAGCCCGCCAGTGGCGGCGGCCAAGGCATCATTCAGTGCGTCGACCGCCTATCGGATCGAGAGAGACCCCCGATTTCCATCGCAAGGAAGGCGCCCCGCGGCCGGCGACGGCCGGACCCGCTGAGCGACGTGTTCGAGACCGAGATCGTCCCGATCTTGAAGGCGGCACCTGGCTTACGGCCGGTGGCGGTGTTCGAGGAGATGCTACGGCGTCATCCGGATCTCGGCAGCGGTATCCGTCGTACCCTGGAACGTCGGATCCGTGCATGGCGGGCGATCCACGGCGAGGAGCAGGAGGTGATCTTCCGCCAAACCCACGAGCCTGGCCAACTCGGCCTCTCCGACTTCACAGACATGGACGAGTTGGGTGTTACGATTGCGGGTGCACCGCTCGATCATCGTCTCTATCACTTCCGTTTGGCCTATTGCGGGTTCGAGCACGCCCATGTCGTGCTTGGCGGCGAGAGCTTTGTTGCCTTGGCCGAAGGCCTGCAGAATGCCCTCTGGTCGCTCGGTGGGGCGCCGCGGGAGCATCGGACCGACAGTCTGTCGGCCGCATTCTGCAATCTCGATCGTGATGCACGGGACGATCTGACGCAGCGATACGAGGCCCTTTGTGCCCATTACGGCATGCGGCCTTCCCGCAACAATCGAGGTGTTGCTCACGAGAATGGTTCGATCGAAGGGCCCCACGGTCATCTCAAGCGAGCAATCGCGGATGCCTTGCTGCTGCGCGGAACTGTCGACTTCGATGATCTTGCCACCTATCGCGGCTTCATCGACGAGATCGTCAGCCGCCGTAATGCCCGCAACGCCAAGCGGATCGATAGCGAGCGCGTGGTGTTGCAGGAGCTGCCCGATCGGCGCACCTCCGACTACGAAGAGGTGATCGTCCGCGTGGCATCGTCCGGCGGCTTCACCCTGCGCAAGGTGTTCTACACGGTGCCATCGCGCCTGATCGGTCACCGGCTGCGGGTGCGCCTTTACGATGATCGTCTCGACGTGTTCGTCGGCGGCACCCATCTCGTCACCCTGCCGCGTGGGCGGCCGCATCCCAATGGCAAGTACGACCAGGTCGTCGATTATCGGCACGTGATCCATTCCCTGCGGCGCAAGCCGATGGCGCTTCTCAATCTGGTCTACCGAGATCGGCTGTTCCCGCGCGATGCCTATCGGAAGACCTTCGATCGCTTGCGCGAACGCTTGCCGGACAAAAAGCCTGCCGGATCATGGTCGATCTCCTCGCGCTCGCTCATGAACGCGGCTGCGAGACCGAACTCGCCGATCAGCTCACCGCCGACCTCGAGGCCGGCCGACTGCCCGACCTCAACCGGCTACGTGCTCACTTCGCCCCCGATCCCGCCAACCTGCCGAACGTCGTGGTGCAGCTCGTGCCGCTTGCGACCTACGAATGCCTCATCGGTACGCCGAGACCGGAGGTGCCGCATGAGCGTAACGAACACGGTGGATGCCGCGCGCCTCAATCTGTTGCTCAATGAGCTCCGGCTGCCTGCCATCAAGGTGCTGTGGGCGCAATTTGCCGAACAGTCCGACAAGGAAGGCTGGCCGGCCGGCCGCTTCCTCGCGACCATCGCCGAGCACGAGATCGCCGAACGCGGCCGCCGTCGGATCGAACGACACCTTGTCGAAGCACGTTTGCCCGCCGGAAAGGCCTTCGACAGCTTCGACTTCGAAGCCGTGCCGATGATCTCGAAGGCGCAGGTGATGGCGCTCGCCGCCGGTGACAGCTGGCTGGGCAAGGGCGCCAATTTGCTGTTGTTCGGCCCGCCCGGCGGCGGAAAGAGCCACTTGGCGGCAGCGATTGGCCTGGCCCTCATCGAGAACGGATGGCGCGTCCTCTTCACCCGGACCACCGATCTCGTGCAGAAGCTCCAGCTAGCGCGACGCGAGCTTAACCTCGAGGCGGCCATCAATCGTCTCGATCGCTTCGATCTCCTGATTCTTGATGATCTCGCTTACGTCACCAAGGATCAGGCCGAGACCAGCGTGCTGTTCGAGCTCATCAGTGCACGCTACGAGCGCCGCTCGATGCTGATCACCGCCAATCAGCCATTCGGCGAATGGAACAGGGTCTTCCCGGATCCCGCCATGACCCTCGCCGCTATCGATCGCCTCGTTCACCACGCCACCATCGTCGAGATGAACGTCGAGAGCTATCGCAGACGGACCGCCCTCGAACGAAAACGCGGTCCAGGACGGCCGCCATCGCACGCGACACCTAAAACCGTGGCTGATTGACGCTGCGCGACAATCAGAGTTCAACAAAACTCTTGCGCGCGACAATCATCGCGGCAATCATCATCAGGCCGCGACACTGCCTCGCCATCCTGATCGCCGCGCACTTCCTACCCAGATTGCCGCGCTACACTCATCAGGCAGGTAGGCGAAGTTCTGTTTGCCGAACCGGCCCTCCGCCTTGGCGTTCGACGTCATGGGCTTGGGCAGCGTGACTGCAACGCCAGCCTCTTCGCAGGCTAATATCTCTCCTCCGTCGAAGTAGCCACGGTCGGCGACCGCCTCGAGTTTGTCCACTTCGAGCACTTCTTTGGCTTGCTTCGACATCCGAGCAAGCTGCCCAGGGTCGTTGCCGACGTTTATGACCTCGTGCGTAACAATCAGATGGTGTTCGATGTCCACCGCGACCTGGACATTGTAGCCGACGACACCCGATCCGCGCCCACTGGTGGCCATCGAACGGGCATCCGGATCGGTGAGCGATATCTGTTGATCCGGCGTGTTGCGCATCTGCGCATCAAGCACTTCCAGGCGGCCCATCTCCTGCTTCAGCCGAGCGATCTTTTCCTTGATCCTGGTCGTTTTGATGCTGATCGCTTCCGATGGCTCCTGCCGATCGGCGCTATCGAGTTGACGCAGATATCGACCGACGCTTTCCTCGATCTGCGCCATCCGCCTCGCCATCTTGGCATGCATGAAGTTGCGATCGCGGTTGTTCACTGCCTTGAACTTGCTGCCATCGATTGCGACGCTTAGGGTCTGCAATAGGCCCATTTGCCGGCATAGCGCAACGAACTTCGCACAAACCTTCCGGATCGCCGCGCCATTATCCTTCCGGAAATCGGCGATCGTCTTGTGATCGGGAGCCAGGCGCCCGATCAGCCACATCACCTCGACATTGCGGCGCGCCTCACGTTCCAGGCGGCGACTGGATTGCACCCGATTGAGATAACCGTAGATGTAGAGCTTCAGAAGGACTGCCGGATGATAGGAAGGCGTCGCGCGCGCGTTCGGCCAGAACGCGAACCGTGGTCCCGGACAGGTATTCGCGCGACTTGGTGCTCATTGCGGGTTGATTCCGCCGGACGAGCGCAGAAGCAAGCCACTAGCTATTGGGTTTGCGACTCTGGCGAGCCCAAGAAGGGCGTCAAAGGCGAAATTCTTGATCGAGAAATGATGGACACGGCGCCCGGCAAAAGGCGGCCCCAACCGCTGGCGGGCTAAGTTGAGGCCGTAGTATCCGCCAGCCCAAGCTCACCATGCATCCCGCGCCGGGGCGCTGGCGATATGGCAAACGGCAAACAAAATAATTTGGAACGACCTCCGCGCAAGAAGCTGCCCCTGTGCGTTCGGGCACATGACCTTTTGCCTTTTCGTCGCTCTTCCTTCCGCATGGTGTAAACTGCGATGATGCTGACGCTCAGCGTCGCGCCAAGCATGCAGCCCAGGCCAAGGCCCAGCCAGAACATGGGACAGCTCCTCCGTGGCCCAGCTCCCTATTTTCAGCGCATCTTCACGTAGGGGCATCTTCAGTTCGGCCTCAGCAGCCGCCGGAACGCCTCCATTATCTCGGGGCTCTACGCCCACTCCTCGCCTCACCAGACAAACCTCGGCTCCCAGACAGCCGCATTTCGTCCCGTCAGCAGTCAGCGTAAAAAAAGCAACGTGTTGCCTGCAATGTGGAAAGTCCCACAGCTGTCGATTGCGAACTTAGGAACGAGAGCTCGGCTTTCACATTCCTCCTGAAGTGCAATCGGGAGCCTTAGCATGGCAATCCAAATCGTGATGGATCATAGCGGCGATAGCCGACACTTCTTCGACAACTCCAATTCAGAAGCATTGGCAGAGGCGGAGAAGCGTTTTCTGCAATTTGCTCTCAAAGGGTATACCGCGGCGGTGCGGAAGGGGCCCGGTGAGGTGAGCAGGATCACCGCGTTCGATCCGATGGCGGAAGAAACGTTGTTCTTCCCGCGGCTCGTGGGCGGGTGATCGCGAGGTGACGAGAAGGCATCGTCGCATCGGCTTATGGCCCCATCGAAGCGTCGCGGTAAGCAGGCTTTATCAAGCAGCTAAGGCCGAGAAGACGATTCAGGGTCGTGCGCTACGACTGCTGCGTTCTTGGCTTTCGCCCGAGCAAAGGACAGAGTTCGATACCGGGGGGTATTTCGATGTGGTAGGATGCGACAGTGGGAAGCGTTATCGCATCCGGAGGGGAACATCCGGGAACGTCCACGAGATCGACGAGTACGGACGGCTCGGCACGGGCTGGTGTTTCGTCCCGCTGGGTGGCTTGATAGAGGGCGACGTCATGCTCGCCCAAAAAATAGCTATCGAGACGGACGAGGAGCGCGCTTTGAGCGTTGCCAACTCCTTCCCAGGACCCATCCGATTGGCGCCTACCCAGATATCGTCCATCAGAGAGGAGGAGTTTGGGCGCACGTTTTTTTCCAGCTAAGAGCCGGTCGGGACAATCAATAAACCTGCAGGCATTCTCAGCAGGCAGGGGCAACTGCGGCTCGACACCGCCGCGGCATCGAGCTCAATCGGCATTATATCCGCCCCTTGCTGGCCAGCTGATTGGCAATGCACAATGGAAACTTAGCGCTATGCTTCATTACGGGCATGGTTCTGGGCGCAAACTCGAGTGAGCGATGCTTTGCGTTTCGAGGGAAGCGGGGTGCTGCTACCGAAGGACTTTGGGCAACACGACGACGACATCAATAACCTGTTTCAAGATCTCTGTAGCTAAGTCAGCAATCACCAAAGCGAAGTCGTCCTCAATCTCCGCAGCGGTGCTTTCGTCCTTCGCATAGACGTACAAAAGCGGTCCATCGACCTCCGCGAATCTGACGCCAGCAAACACGCGATAGAATACAACCGCGCCTATTACACCGGCTAGCCTGCCTGTATAGCTTAATCCTGGGTGCTGGTGAGATCCATGGCGCCGAGATAAACGCACTTCGCGCGAAAACAAGTCATAAAAAATTATTTCAGCAACCTGTTGCAAGCGAGATAGCAAGACCCTTGCTGTGCGCGGGCGCGGTTCTCACGCGCTCCGCCCCTCAGTTACGCAACCCCGCTTCCCGTCGCTGGCAACTTAGGGCCGACATCGCTGCGACGATGAACCAGGCTCTGCCGGAGGCAACAAAGCTGGCATTTGTCGTTAGCCTTTCCTCGCCTGGGCGTTAGCGCCGTGGTCGTCCATTGGTTTGGCATACATCTTCCAATAGGCGGGCTTTACCGCAAGCACGCCATCTCGAGCCAGGCGCAATTGCAGTTGATGGCCTCGTCGACCGTCGGGGAGGGGCGATGCCCCCGTCGGCCACATGCGCTCGTTCCATGAATCGCAAGGCACTTGTCAGCCTGGCGGATCAGCACCTCGCCCTTGGCGAGGATGGTAGATGCGCCGACTCGGGGCCTCGCCGCATCGAACCTGTCGACGGCAAAACAGGCACGCGGCCTATTTGATGTTTCCGAACGAGCGTCGCTCCCTTAACACAAAAATTACAGATTCTTGCCAGCCTGTGACCATTGCAGATCGTCGCAGCTGCGACTTGAAATCATACGTGTTGAACTCAGCTCATACCTGCTCGGTTGGCAGTCTCTTCACTGGAGAAGTCTGCTATGTTGAAGGGCTTCCTTATTGCGCTGATAGCGCTTCTCTTTCTGGCGCTTTGTGATCAATACTGGTCAGGCGGGCGCTATATCGAAGCCGCCGTCGTACTGGCGAGACAAATCGGGCGGTCGTTCGGTGTGTAACAGGGCGGCTCTCCAGGAGCTCGGGATGAGTGACGCGGACTCCCTTCGGTTGCTGAACAAGAGGGAGTGCCCAGGTTGCCGCTCAGTAAGTATGTCACATGGATTGCGGATTGATATCGCGGAGCTCCTGACATGCACCGCTTGTAAGGCGCGATTTTACGTTGCTCCGCGCTCTCCTCATGCCAAAGCGTTCATCCGGCAATAGACTCATTCGACAGGTAGTTGGCTGCACCTCACAGACTGCGGTGATCGGGCCGCCCGACAGCGGCGCATACTTTTGGTCAAATCGGCAAGCTGAGCTGCGGCACGGCGTCAGTGGTCGTCTGCAGAGACGACATGGAGACGCCGAGAAGCCGCACCGATTTCGACAGAGGCATCTCGGCTTTTAGCAACCCTGTTGCCAGCCGGTCGAGCTTGGCACCGCTTGACACCGGGGGCGGCGACCGAGCGGCTCCGCGTAATGATCTCGAAGTCGGCGCATTTGACCTTCCGAGCTGCAGCACGCCATGCTCCAGGCTCGAGTTGCGCGACCAGAGAATCGAGTTGGCCGCATCGCTAGGGCGCAGCAAGTTCGCCGCATGCCCGCTTGATAGCAATCCGCATTCCCTGATCGGCTGCGACACTGTGCTTGCACTGCGGGCACAGTTGTTGAGGAAGAATAGGGGACTCATGAAAATCAATCTCGCAAGGCACGGATTTCCGCAAGCGGGCCAATACGTCAGGGCAGATCGGCTGGCGCGCGCATACGCGCCGCAAGGTGACTTCTCGATTTACGTCTATGGGTGGGTCGATCGGCGCGGCCGCGTGAAAAAGGCCGCAGTAGCAAGCCACCGCGGCCTGCCGGGTTAAAATGTGTAGGTGAAATATGGGATCCAGCCCCGGCAGAAGTAGCCTATTCCGACTATGCCGAGTCGCAATGTCGTCGATGTCACACTTTGGGAAATGTTGCGTCTACGTCAGGGGTACTGACGGATGGAGGAAGAGGGAGGGCCCACCGGGGCTGGCATAGCGAGCCCTCAACCTCCACGCGCGAGCCGCCCACTTCGCCACGCAACAGTCTGCATGTCATCGCGTCAGTTTCGTGTCGAAACAACATCGAAATTTGGCGACGGGCGTAATCACCGCTGATGGCCCAAGCCGATACCCAACACGATAGCCTTCTGACGTAGCGCGCCCTCGGTTCGCTTGGTCATCTTGGATATCTTCGCGACGGGCGTCCGCGCCTTCGAGTGCGCCTTCAGTTCCTTGATGTCTTCCTTCGTCCACTCGCGCCGGACAGTTTTCTTTGCCTTTTTGGCCACTCAGCGACTCCGTCAATTGTTAGGAGCGCGGTCTAACAACATCGCCCACCGTACGCAACCTTGCAAAGGAGAATCCTTGCCCAACGACGACTTTCAATCGCCAGTTTTCTAGCTTTCCATTCAAACTGAAGCGCCAATAGCAACGCCATAGCGCAGCAGCCGCTGTGGGTCAGGCCTTTACGGGCGTCAGATGCTCAGTGTCCACAACCGGCATCTCCTTTCCTGCATCAAACTGTTCGCTTGCGATCTGCTCGATCGTCCCCCGATGCCTGTGGAATGTGGCGACCACGTTATCGGGGTCGGTGCAGTCGGCAACGGCGCGGTCTCTCAAGGCTGACCATTCGACCCTGCAGCCGATGCGATCATCGCCATTGAACATAGCAAACAGAACGGTTTCCGGGTTCGCCTCCTGAAACTCGCCAGAGGGGTCGGGGGAAAGGGGCATCTCGGAACTCTACTCCGTCAAGAGAGGTTTCTACTTTTCCCGATCGGTGTGGCCGCGGCTACCTCAACCGTGGCCGATACCGTCATTATCGGAGTCTCTTTCGTTCTTACGAGGATGGACAGCTTCTCAGTCAGGCTGGAAGGACTGTGGTTTCGTATCGCCTCTGCCAAATATCTCATCGCAGCGTCGCGGGCGGCCGCGAAGTTCGGAAGCTCTTCTCCCTGGTCGTCGATGATGGCACCAGCCGTGTCCTGATAGTCGAAATAGAAGCGCATGCTTGCCAACGTTGCGTTGGTCCGGCCAGTTCCTAACGACGAGCAGTTTGAGCCGCTTACTCTGGTAACAGCTCAGGGGCGAGGCCTCTGACTGGCGGATTGGATCGTTGGAGATCGCATAGAGACTGCTATCAACGTGCGCGTGCAGAGCGACACCGTAACCGTCCTAACCGATGGACCACTTTACTCGAAAGACGCGAGCAAAACTGTTCAAACGAGCTTGTGAAGTCCGTGCCCATGCGGGTAGGCGTGCCTGTGTGGCGGCAACGGGTCCGGCGAGCTTCGCTTATCTCGTCGCTGAGGTAGCGAAGAACTATTCGTTTGACGATTTTGTCACGCAATCTGGCGCATACTTTCAGGAGCTATTCGCCTCTCACGTCACCAGTGACGGCCTGCAGTTTGCAGCCGCCGTTGGCTGGCTCGATCGCGAGGATCGCCCGGCCGCATATATGATCGATCTGGTGTACGGTGACATCGAACGTTTGCGCAGCGAAGTCAAAATTGACGGCGAGCCGATCAACCAATTGATGGAATCTCACCTGCTCGCATTTCCGCCTCCGGACATCGAGGAAGTGAAACGGACGGGCTGGCCATTAGGTGTTCCCCTTGACGCGCGTGATGCTCAAGCAGATCTGCTCCATCTTGCGGAGATCCAGCGTCGCCAGAAGTCACTAACCGGCCGCTACATCGGGATTTGGCCGCGCCCTAGCCACTTCTTTTAGGCTCCGGCGTCGTCGACCACATGTAGGGGCGTGCTATCGCCGAGAGGCGAGGGCTGGCCCTTGCGTACGCGCTTGATCAGAATCCAGAGCAGCCCGCCTTTCCGCGACTGCATGATCGAACAGCTCAAGGACAAGGCCGAACGCGGCCATGTCCTCCTGTTCGATGGCTCCCTCATCGTAGCACTTGAGGGTTTCTGCAATGATCGCGTCGACCTCCCGCTGCGATGCCAGCAAATCCTGTTCGGATGCGGCATCGCGGACCTCGCTGGCCACTGCGAGAATGCGGTTGCGGTACCTGGTGTTGTCGTCACGTTCGTCCCTGTTCAGATATCGGCGTAGCCAAGCGGCGGCCGAACCGATCCCGGAAAAAAGAAGCAGGGCGAACCAGAAATAGTCGCTGTACTTGTCCAGAAAGGTCCTTTCGGTCCCGTTGATGACCGCCGCAGCGCCTCGGTGTACCGAGGGCTCCACCTCCTTCTCCGTATCTGGCTTCGCGATGTGCCCGGCGCCGGGGACGCGTTGCGCGATGGAATCGCGTACGACGAAAAGCTGACGATAAAAGGCCGCTGCTTTGGCTTCCGATAGCTCTTTTCTGGCCAGGATGAGATGGCTGACGCTGATGGTGTCGATCTTGTCCTCGGGCCAAGCCGGGTTGGCGTTGAAGACGCTGACGGGGACCTCCTCGGCTTCGTAGCGGGGGTGCCGCAGGGCGATCGCCTCGGCCGCTTCGATCGGAAGAAACTTCGGAGCTCCTCGCGATCGGGCAGTCGCGGCGATGGCCGCGGCCGTGATCTTGCTGTCGAGGGGGCCTACGGTGAAGTACGCATCCAGCGTGTTGTCCTGCGCGAGCTTTTCGATCTCTTCGGTCCCGAATTGGTCGGTGGCAACCCTGTCGGGCCGCACGCCCGAGCCCTCTAGAATTGTCCGAAGGAGTGCGACATTGGCACCGGTCCTTCCGATAATGCCGATCTTGTGCCCCGCCAATTCGGCGATCTCAGCGATCTTGCCGCCTGACCTCTTCTTGGAGTCCTTGCCCGGTCGCCCTGAGGGGGACCAGAGGACGACGTAATTCTTACGCAGGACGGCCAGCGTCTGCGCATCGGCCGGCATCGCAAGGTCGCTGCGGCCCACAGCCAAGTCGGTTTGGCCGACGCCCATCAAGGCCAAAGATTCGACCGCTCCTGCGGTCGTGATCGGCGAGATCCTCACCGTCCTGCTTTCGTCCTCGAACGCTTCGGCCATCGCCTGGACCACCTGGTGATCTTCGCTTCCTGAGGGTCCGACGGCGATCCTAAGGGCCTTGGGCTGCAGGACGTAGAAGAGGGCGGCCGTAGCCCCGCCGAAGACGATGAAGCCCAGGGCCAATAAGAGTAGGAGCCTTCGTTGGCGTCGATCGGCTGAACCTTTGACCGGAGCTGAAAAAGACATCACCGGACCTCACTAGGGTAGTCGTCGATGCGGATTACGACCAAGTCATTGAGCAAGCCATGCCGACGATGCACAGGAACATCGCTACGGTGGCAACCCAGCCAAGCCAATAGACCGGCCCCGAGATCACCAAGTCGCCCATGACCGATTTCCGCCGCACCAGGAGCATCATTACGGTCATGATCGGCGCTGCCAATATGCCATTGATGACGGCGCTCCAATAGAGCGCCTTGATCGGGTCGAGCGCCGTGAAGTTGAGCGCCACGCCGAGCGCGACAGACAGTGCGAGGACGCTGTAGAAGGCCACGGCTTCCTTCGGCTTTCGCGACAGACCGACCGGCCACTTGCGACCCTCGCCGATCGCGTAGGCGGTCGAGCCGGCCAGCACCGGGATCGCAAGCAGGCCTGTCCCGATGATGCCGAGTGCGAAGATCAACTCGGCCATTGCCCCCGCGACGGGTCTCAAGGCTTCCGCGGCCTGGGCGGACGATTCGATGTCGGTCTTGCCGGATGTGTGCAAGGTTGCTGCCGTCGTCATGATAATCGCGATGGCGATGACGTTCGACACAGCCATGCCGACGAGGGTATCGATCCGGATCCGCTTGATTTCCTCGTCCTCCTTCTCGGGCTCGCGCTTGAGCGGCTTCTTATCGGGGTCGATCCGCTGCTCCTCCGCTTCCTGAGAAGATTGCCAGATGAACAGATAGGGTGAGATCGTCGTCCCTAGGATGGCGACCAAGGTTGTCAGGAACGGCCCATCCCATTGGAGCTTGGGAATGAGCAATCCTCTCAGTGCCTCGCCCCACGGCACCTTTGCGAGAAAAAGCGCGATCACGTAGGCGAAGAGCACCAACGTCAGCCATTTCAAGATGGAGACGTATCGCTCATACTTGAAGAAGATCTGCGCGAGCACCGAAACGGCGCCGAAGACCACGACGTAAAGCGTGCCCGGTCCGCCGATCAGAAGCTTGAGAGCATCGCCCATCGCTCCGAGGTCGGCGGCGACGTTGATCGTGTTGGCGACGAAGAGCAGAACGATTATGGACCAGATGACGGGCGTGGGAAAATTTCGGCAGACGTTTCCTGCGATGCCGTGGCCCGTGACGCGGCCGATGCGTCCCGAAATCTCCTGAATCGCCGCCATCAGCGGATAGGTGATCAGCATCGTCCAGCCGATGCCGAATCCGAGCTGGGCGCCCGCCTGACTGTAGGTGCCGATGCCGGAAGGATCGTCGTCGGAAGCGCCGGTGATCAGGCCAGGCCCCAGGCGCTGCAAAAAGCTGTCCTGATCTTCATTCTCGATCGGCTTCTTGCTTGCACCCGCCTTCATCGTCACGTCCGATCCTCCGCTTGTTTCAGCCACGGAACCGTTAACGCCCCCGGCGTCCTAAGGGTCCTCACGGTCGCGCGCGCTTTTGATTTCAGTCGCAAGCGCGCTCGGGAAAATTAGGCAATTTCCTGCCGCGAATCTGGAACCTTGCCATCATTCAGGGGTTCTCGCATGCAGCAGCCTGCGGCCAGGAGATTTTCATGAAGAAGCTGATGCTGACGTGCGCGGCTGCTGCGCTGATCTCGACGGGCGCGATGGCGCAATCCACCGTCGTCACCGCCACCGGTGCGGGCCACGCCGCCGCCGTGCAGATCGAGCCGGAATACCGCACGAAGATCCGCACCTACGTCACCGAACACAAGGTGCGCCCCGTGCAGACCCGCGAGAAGATCGTGGTCGGGCAGCCCGTGCCTCGCGAAGTAGAGCTCGAGTCCGTGCCCGCCGATTGGGAGCCGTCGCTCACCAAGTACCGTTACGTCTACTCCGGCGATCGCGTGATGCTGGTCGGTCCTTCGACGCGCACGGTCGTCCAGGAGATCGACTGAATCCTTCCGGGCGGGTCGCTGAAACAAAAGCGGCCCGCCTGCGTCCGCTCCGGCCCACCGATTCCTGATTCCTTCCTTGCGAGCGGCCGTCCATGCCGATCATCAGATACTTCGTCTTCGTCGGCGCGCTGCTGCTGGCGCTGCTCTTCGCTGCGGACCGATACCTGCCGCCCGCTGTCGAGCGCGCGGGCCCCTCCGATCCGGACAGGACCATTATCCGAATTACGTCGACGAGAAGCCTTCCGGAGAAGATCGTGTTCGCGTCCTCGCGCCGATGCGCCGACGATCGCGCAGGCCGATCCAATTCCGGAACGGCAGTACCAGGTGCGCGAAGACATGGCCGCCATGCCTGCAGCACCTTCCGTGGAGGTCAGGAAAGAAGCGTCGGCGCGCGCCTCCGCTGGGGCCCGCCCGCATTCGAAGCGCTCCGCAAAGCTGCAGAAAAGGACGCCAGACCGACATCTCGCCTTCGAGCGGAACGGCCCGTTTACCGGCGGATGGTGGTGAGCGGAAAGCTCGACAGTGGCCCAAAGGAAAAGGCCGCTCCCTGCAGGGTGCTGCCTTCGTCGCCTTCAGGTGCGTCCGCCTCACCAGTGGCGGCGGTGCCGATGCCAGTGGTGGGAATGAGCGGATACGTCCCGCGGTAGTAGGCGTAGGTCGGCCGGACGACGCGGCGATAGCGATACCCGTAGGAGACCGGCGCAGTGTAGTAGGTCGTGGTGTAGCCGCCGCTGCAGCGATAGGGCTCGTCGTACCCATAGTGGTAGGCGTAAGGACCGCCATAGTAGCCGGCACCATATTAGCCGGGGCCGTCGTAGTAGCCATAGCCCGGCCCCCAGCCATATGCCGAGGAGGCGAGCCCGCCGATGACGGCGCCCGCAACCAGGCCGCCGGCGATGCCCGGTCCCCAGCCACCCCAGCCGCCTTGCCTATGAGCTTCGGCGGGAGACGCCGTGGCTACCGATGCCAGACCAAGAGCGCCGACCATCAGCGCCGACATTGCAATCTTCTTCATCGAGGATCCTTTCCACATTGCGCACGCCCCGGCGATAACGGGAAAACAGGCAATGGTTGCTGCTGGCCCCCGGCGGCGAGGGGCAATGGAAGGCTCGGCGCCGGGGCAGCGTCACTCGAAGCTTCGGGCTTGGAACCCAACGTTCATGGGTGAGACGAGTTCGATCACAATGCTGCGGCGCGAATTGCGCAAGCCGCCCGGAGGTCGCGTTAACAAAGTTGAATTCGCCGCCGGGCTTTTGCGCTAAGCTCCATTTCTCGCTTTTGGGGGGTCTCATGTTCGATCCGGCCACGACCGCGCTTCTGCGCGCCGTCCTCGAAGAGGTTTGCGAGGAAATCTCGCGTTCGGAAACTGGCGCTCGCACGCGCGTCGCCTCGCGAATTCTGGAAGCCGCCGCCAAAGGCGACGTCGCACCAGAGAGTCTGAAGCAGGTCGGCCGCGAAGCGCTTCACGACGCGCCCACCATGTGCCGATAGCGCGGGGCGCCGAGGCGTGAACTTCCAGGTCACGGTACTCAAGATCCTGGTGAGTTATCCCGATGGATTCGCCGTCATGGCGGACCTCAAGCGCGACATGGCGATCCTGTCGACGAGCGGGCGGGACTGGGCCGAGCGAACCAGGCGCCTCGCCGCACGCGTGCCGGACCTCGATATCTTTTCGCAGGCGCTGGTCGAGCGTCTGAACGGAGGATGGCGGATCACCGACAAGGGCCGGACGGTGCTCGAGTTCATGGGGAACAGGCCTTCCGCGCCGCAAACCACGCCGGCCGCTCCGGTCGAAAATCTCGCGACCGCAGGACCCGCGCCCTGACTTCTCGTCTCTACAAGGGACGGCCGCAGCCAACGCCTGCAGCGCCGCCGCGCCGCGCGAGCGCGCGCGTGTGCCAAGGCGTCCTGACTCCTTCGTCTGAGGATCGGGAAAAATCGGAAACCTTCCGGAGCGCCTTGAGTTGGCAACGACTGGGTTTGTCTCCGGAGAGTGAGCATGGCCGAAGACGTCGTCTTGAAGAACGCCACGGAGACCGCCTGGACCGTGTATCGGGCGCGGCACCCCAACGTCGACGCTCATGATGGCCGGCGCTGCCTCATGGAGCGCCATCTGCATCGGAGATGGGAAGAGCGACAGAGCGATACTGAAGAACTTGCCACCTTCGGGTTAGCCTACCTGCACCGGCTCCCCAGAGACGGACGTTGACGAGCATGAAAATGCTCGTCGCGCACCTAGCCAACGGAAGCACAAGGCCCGGTTGGACGTTGCTTGCGATTTCGTTTCTGATCTCCGCGACCATCGTGATCGGCCTGCGCATCGCGTTCGGGGCCTAGCTCGATGCGGATCGCTCAGCTTGCCCCGTTGGCCGAAAGCGTCCCTCCGAAGTTGTACGGTGGTACCGAGCGGGTGATCGCCTGGCTGGTCGACGAACTGGTCGACGTCGGTCACGACGTCACTCTGTTCGCAAGCGGCGATTCGAGTACGAAAGCCAAGCTTCACGCGGTGTGGCCCCGCGCGCTGCGCCTGGGGCGGCGCGGTGTCGACGCCAACGCCGCCTGCTCGCTGCTGATCGAGACCATCGCCGAACATGCGCACGAATTCGACGTCATTCATTCCCATGTCGACTGGCTTCCGCTGCCGGTACTGAGCCGGACGGGCGTGCCGTTTCTAACGACGATGCACGGCCGGCTCGACCTTCCGGGCTTGCCCGACGTGATCCGGACTTTCCCCAAGGCGCCGTTCGTCTCCATCTCCGACAATCAGCGGCGTCAGCTTCCGAGCGCCAACTGGATCGCGACGATTCAGCACGGATTGCCGAAGGATCTGTTTCGTCCCTCCTACGAAGCCGGGTCGTATCTGGCTTTTCTCGGGCGGCTGACCGCGGAGAAGGGGCCGGAAGCCGCGATACGCATCGCACACGCGGTCCAGCTGCCGCTCCGGATCGCGGCCAAAATACCCCGGGCCGAGGCGGCCTACTTCAAGAAGAAGCTCGAGCCCGAGATCGACGGCGAGAAGGTCCAGCTCATCGGCGAGGTGGACGAAATCCGGAAGCAGCCTTTCCTCGCCGGCGCCGCCGCCTTGCTGTTTCCCATCGATTGGCCGGAGCCGTTCGGCCTCGTCATGATCGAGGCGATGGCGTGCGGGACGCCCGTGATCGCCTACCGTTCCGGATCGGTGCCGGAGGTCGTCGAGGACGGCATCACCGGCTTCATCGTGGAAGGCGAGGCGCAGGCGATCGAGGCGGTCAAGAAAGCCGTCCGGCTGGACAGAAGAGAGGTGCGCGCCCGCTTCGAGGAGCGCTTCGTCGCGTGTCGCATGGCGAAGGAATACGAAGTTCGGTATCGCGAATTGACCTCCGCCCAAGCGCGACACCCGCTTCACGCAGCGGGTAAGTGACGAATCCTTTGGCGTTAGTCCCCGGCGTCTCCTACCGGGAACAAGCGGAACTGCCGGGCGTTGTGGGGGCGGCATCCGACCGGATGCTGGTCCACTGGAGGATATGATCTATGAAAAGGATTCTTGCCATCGCTCTGCTTGGCACTGCCGTGATCGGCGGGGCTGCATTCGCGCAATCCACGCAACCGGCCGATCGCGCTGCGCCGGCCGCCACCGCCGCTCACACGACCGACGCGAAAATGGCATTCAAGGGCAATTGGCGCGCCTCGAAGCTCATGGGCCTGAACGTCTACAACGAGAACAACGAGAAGCTCGGCGACATCAACGAGCTGCTCGTCGACAAGAGTGGCAAGATCAACGCGGTGGTGATCGGAATCGGCGGCTTCCTGGGAATGGGCGAGCACGACATCGCCGTCTCCATGGATAAGCTGAAGTTCGTCGAAGAGCCTGTCCGGACAAGCTCGACCAGCACCACTACCACTACTACGCGCGACAAGACCACCGGCGCGGCTTCGACCAACACCACGACCCGCAACGCTAACGATTGGGTCCCCGACCACGCCGTCATGAGCGGCAACAAGGAGCAGTTGAAGGCGCTCCCGCAGTTCAAGTACTCAGACTACAACTAAGGGGACGAAGCGTTCTCGGATCGAGGGCCTCCATTGGAGGCCCTTTTTCTTTGAGGTGCGATGACGCGGGCACAAACAGAAACGGCCCATCCGGATGCCGGACGGGCCGTTCGTACGAAAGTCAGTAGCTCAGTGCATATGAACCAGGAAATAGCCGACGCCGCCAACAACGAGGACGGCAGGAACGGCCCACAGAATCAATACGGGCATTTTCTCCTCCAATTGCTGTCAGTAGGTTCGCGGGCTTCCTTCGGCCCCCGAATGGTCGCTTACTGCTCGGTGCAAACCTTGGTGGTCTTCACGGCGGACTCGGCTTCCGTCTTGGTCTTGTAGACGCCGTCGCCCACGACCGTGGTGGTGGTCGTCGTCGGCTTGGTGTCGACGACGGTGCACTTCTTGGTGGACGCGTCGCGCACGATATAGAACTCGGCGGCGCTGGCGGCCTGGGTGCCAAGGGCGAAGGCGGCGAGCGCGCCGCACACGATCAACTTCTTCATGATGTCCTCCTCAGTGTTCGTAAGTAGTCACTGCCAACGGGGTTTCGTAGACGAAGTTCCGGTTGTTTCCACCCGCTCAAACCATCGTGCCATTTCGCTACAGCAGGAATCCTCCACGCCGGAAGAAACAAGAACGCTTTGCCTTTCCCGGAATCGGAACCGCGCGCGCCGGTAATGGTTGATCGTCGTCCACATTTGGAGGTTTCAGATGAACAAGCGTTTATTCTTGGCCACTACCGCTGCAGTCGCCCTAGCGACTTCGGCCTTCGCGCAGTCCTCTCCGAGCACGTCGAGCTCGAATCCAAGGGCCACCGAGCGTCAGCAGGATTCGTCGACAACGTCGCCGTGGTCCTCGACGTCGATCCCTTCCACCAGCTCGTCTTCAGGATCCGCGCAGTCTTCGACGAATTCCGCCCAGACGCAGTCTCCGTCTTCGACGGGACAGACTGCTGCAGGCCAGTCGTCCAATTCCGGTACCGGGACCAACACTACGCAGGCGCCGACCTCGAACAACTCCAGCAACCAGGCCCAGACCAATCAGCCGTCCGGCCAGAACACGACGCCGTCCAGCGAGGCGCAGACCAACACTCCGTCGAACACGAGCAACCAGACGCGGAGCGCCAACCCGCCGTCCTCCAGTACCAATCAGGCGCAGTCGCCGTCGGGTAGCGGTTCGACCAACACGGCCCAGCAGCCGACCAATCAGCAGAACGCCCCCGATCGTTCGTCGAACACCAACGTGAACGCGTCGGTGAACATCAACGACCAGCAGCGGACCCGCATCAGCGCGTTGATCTCGCACCTGAACGTGCAGCCGCTTACCAACGTGAACTTCTCCTTGTCGGTGGGCACCGTCGTCCCTCGCGATGTCCGCCTGCAGCCGCTGCCGGCCGAGGTCGTCGAGATCGTGCCGCAGTATCGCGGCTACAACTTCGTCTTGGTGAAGGACCAGATCGTGATCGTCCAGCCGTCGACCTACAAGATCGTGACGGTCCTGCCGTTCTCCGGTCGTTCGATCGCCGCTGCGCCGGCGCGGACGGAGCAGCGTAAGACGACGTTCACCGACCGCGATCGCGAAGTCGTCCGCAAGCACGCCAAGGCGCGCCCGGTCGAGGGCGAGAAGCGCGTGACCACCGGCAGCTCGGTCCGGACCGAGATCCGGACCGGCGAGCGCGTGCCGGAGGGCGTGGAGATCGAGGCGTTCCCCGAAGACGTCTATCGGGATGCTCCGACCCTTCGCGAGTACCGGTACATCAATCGGGACAGCCGCACCTACATCGTCGAGCCCCACAACGTCGCGTCATCGAAGAGATCGATTGATCTCGCAACGGAAGGAGAAGAACGTGAAGACCATTGTGCAGGGAGCGCTCACGGCGAAACCTGATGGCGGCGTCCGCGAATGCTGCGCCTCTTGCGCCCGCGGCCATCGCCTCGACCGGGGCTGTCGGCGTCGAGCAGATGCGCTGTCTGTGACGAGTTTGGCCGCTGCTACCGGACCCGCGGCCCCCTATGTCCAGCGCTACTACGGCGGGGACGACGGGTATGTGATGCGCTGAAGCTACGGCTACTATGGCGGTGGCCCGAGCATCGGGCTCAGCTTCGGTACCCGGAGCTGGTGAACTCAAGAAGGGGCCGCTCTCCGGCGGCCCCTTCGACGTCTGTTCCATCTGTGCGGGAATGAGATGTCTGCTGTCGCCAAGCTCCTGAATCAAAAAGGAGCAGTTGCTCGTGCGCCTCGTCCAGGTCCGAACGAGCGGGCCGAAATCCAGGCGCTTCTCGCGAGGATCGAGACGGCGCTAAAGTTGCTCGCCAGCCAGGGTTCCGCCGCTGTCGCGGCCGACGAATAGTGCTCAGCGAGCGGTTTCCGTGAAGCTTTTCCGAAGGACCCCCTGCCGGAGATGAAGGCCCCAGCTCTGCGGGGTAGGGGGCTATGAGCTGGGGCCAGTACGGGGTTCGCCCCTGGGGCAGGGGCATCGGGAAAACTTGGCACGCGCGCTATCGTTCCTTTGCGCGCAACGAGGTTTCGCGTGGATCATCGGCGACGCTCTTCTGGCCGGCGCCTGCAGGGGTGCGGAAGTTAAAATTAGCCGCGAGGATGCAATGCTCCCACAGCACATCGGTGCTAAGCTACCCCGAGCGGGGGGATGACAGTTGGCGATCTATCGGATACTTCAAAACTCACCTCTGGGGCCGGAAGAGATCGCGCGGCTTTCTAGGGCCTACGAAGAGGCGCTCCGCAGGATCGGCGTGCAGGATCGCAACGATCCTCTGACCGAACTGATCGCCAAGAAGATCATCGAGGTCGGTCAGACCGGCCTCAAGGATCCCGCCGAAATCTGCGGCCGGGCGGTCGAGGAATTAGGCCTG
This sequence comes from Bradyrhizobium sp. CB2312, assembly GCF_029714425.1. Classification (NCBI taxonomy): domain Bacteria; kingdom Pseudomonadati; phylum Pseudomonadota; class Alphaproteobacteria; order Hyphomicrobiales; family Nitrobacteraceae; genus Bradyrhizobium; species Bradyrhizobium sp. CB2312. Next base: position 3,573,919 of record NZ_CP121668.1, read on the forward strand.
CCGAAAGGATGAGTCCGTGGCAAGCGCAGTACCGCGAGCCGTTCGACCTGGAGTGCCCCGTATCGCAGGTGGCGGCCAGTACCGCTGCTCTGAAGGATCGTGAGCGCGGCGGGCAAGGCCACTCGTTGACAGAAACGCGGCTTCGGGTGGTCAGGGCAACCAGTTGGGCCCCGCTTTGCCAAAATGGAACGACGTTCGTAGCGCATGCCGAGGCCGAACCCGGGCCATGGCCTAGTCGTGGTCAGCCTTCTTGCCTGTCTCCTGCTGCTCGGTGGACAGGCTTGCCTCAAGCTCAGCGATGATGTCCTGCAGCAGCCGCACGGCAAGCGGGTCGGTCGCCTCCGCGTGCAGCCTTCGGTATCGCTGCAGTTCTTCGAGTATCTTCGGCGATTGGGTGGCCATGGTCTGTCGCGATCTCCAAACTCTCTACGCCAGAACGGGTTTGGGGTTGCAGACACCTTCGGCGAAATTCAGCGCCTGCCGCGCTCATGCGTCGCGCGCGAGAGAGACCTGCACCTCGCAACCCTCCGGAAGAGGCCTTCTCATTACCGTCCCCTTCATCTGCGACGCCAACAGGCTGATCAACCGCGTGCCGAGCCCGCTCCTGACCTCGGTCGGACAGCCGACGCCGTCGTCCTGCACCGTCACGAGGATGCGGTCGTCCTTAGTGCGCACGTCCACCTCCACCGCGCCGCTGCGACCGTCCGGGAAGGCGTACTTGAAGCAGTTCGTCACCAATTCATTCACGATCAGCCCGATCGAAGCCGCTTGCGAGCTCCGCACCTCGATATTCTCGCAGCGGACACCGATCGAGATCGTGCGTACGCCACGATGGAAGTCGGCGAGGCTTCCGCATAGAGCTTCGATGTACGGCGCAAGGGCGATTCGGCTGCTGTTTGCGGTATCGCGCAAACGGTCGTGGACCTTGGCGACCACATCCACCCGGCTCACCGCTGAAGCGATCGCCGTCTGGACTGCCGGGTCGGTCGCCGAGCGGGCCTGAAGCCTGAGGACCGAGACTATGGTGGCGAGGTCGTTGCGCGTTCTATGCGCGAGCTCCTGCAGCAGAACTTCCGAATACTGGTTGGCTTCGGACAATTTCCGCAGCGTGCTCCTGAGGAGCTCGGTGACAGCAGCGATGCAGATGCCCGTCAGAATGAACAGGATGAGTGGGATCGCAGCGGAGGATGGGGGCCCCGGCATCAAGTAGGCGGCGGCGAGCGCGGCACCTGCCGCGGTGGCCACGATACCGCTGCCGCGATTGAAGAGGACGGCGGACAGAAATATAGCTGGTATGAACAGCAGAACAGGGTAGGAGCGCAGCTGATCGTCCAGCATCACCCGGGCGATGAAAGCGATGCCCACCAGACCGAGTGTCAAGGTATAGCGCACCCAGATCGGAAAGTCCGACCTCGCCGTCATGAGGCTTTGCAGAAAGGCTTCCATCCCGGAGCAACGTGCCCTCGAGGCTCGATGTTCCGATCAGAAGCCGCTCTTGCTTCGCAGGGGTTGCTTGCGCCAGGCCGGCCCGATCCAACGACCGCGTTTTATTCGGCCATCCAGCAGGAAGTTTTGCATCCGCTACTACGAAGCCGGTAAAGCTCGGAACGAGGAGCTGAGACAAAAGCTGGAGGCCCTGGGCATTCGAGGGCAATTGCCGCGGTGGCCGTCCGTTCCCTTTTTCGCGCGACCGGAATGCCGGTCAGGACGAGCCTCGGCTGCGCAACGTTGTCTGGTATCGATCCCGACCCAAGAGGAGGATGACGATGGAAACGGAACGGCGTGAAACGGGTACGCTCATCGGCAGCGACAAGGTCGAAGGCACCGCGGTGTACGGCGCCGGCGACAGAAGATCGGCTCGATCGAGCGCGTGATGATCGACAAGGTAAGCGGCCAGGTCTCTTATGCGGACCTCGGCTTCGGCGGCTTCCTGGGCATCGGTGACGATCACTATCCGCTGCCATGGCAGTCCCTGAAGTACGATACGAACCTCGGCGGCTATCGGACTAACCTCAGCGCGGACAGGCTGCAAGGAGCACCGCACTACGGCAACGACAACGAGTGGAATTGGGACGACCCGGGACGGGCGAGGGCGGTGAACGACTGCTACACCGGGTTTTAGGCGTCGCCACTCTTCCGAGCGCGCAGACGACGAGCGCCTCGGCGTTCCGGAAAGAGCGCCGAGGACATGGGCGTCTCGCCGCGAGCCCGCCTGAGGGCGTTCCGCCGCGCTACGTGCGCGTTGCCTGTGAGGACGATCCTGCTTGATCCCACCGCCCTCAACTGGGCGGACAGTCCGCTGAAGCCGCCGGCCAAGTAGACCCGAACGCAACTCGGCCTCGATAGGCGCTTGCTGTCGAGGCCGATCGCGCTGTCAAATTGTCCAAACGCCTTCGCCCCTCAACCCGCAGATCCGAACGTCGTTCCATCGAACGTGCCAACCGCGCCGCACTTGGGCGGACCCCTTGTCTGCGGGGGGACGGAGGGCGGAGCCCGGAGTGCCTAGGAGTCCGGGTCCCCGCAACCGTAACCGCAGAGGAGCACGCGCTCCTCCCGCTCGGTACATAACCAACTCTACGCCTGCGGGCCCGGTTCGCCTTGAGCCACCTCAATTTCGCGTGGCCGAATTGGACGCGATCTTTCCGCGGCGCTCTCGGATTTCCGCGGCGCAGCGCCTTACACGGATGAATCTCGGAGACAGCAAGGTGGAGCGTCGGAACTGGGTGCCGTCGTTCGTCTTGAATCCAGGCCGCTCAAAGGAGTTCAGCGTAACATGGCCCCACGTGCCAACTGGAAAGGCTTCCTGCGTCTGTCCCTGGTGACCTGTCCGGTCGCGCTCTATCCGGCCACCTCCGAAAGCGAGAAGATCTCGTTCAACCAGCTGAACCGCGCGACGCGCCACCGGACCCCCTCGGAAGCACCCTGGGAATTGAGGCTCCGCTCTTTCTCAAGGGATCAAGACACCGGTTGGTTCCAGTCTGAGGTGGACATGATCTGTATGGGGCACAGAATCCGGATCTCAGGCGAGGGCCGGCCGGGTTCCTTGTGAAAGCGCGTTGCGGATGTTGAAGCGGTTTAGCTAGTTCAGACAATCGCCATAAAGCTCAACGACACGCTCCCACAGTCAATCCTCACCAAGGCCGCTATGTCCCAATATTCGCTCGATCTATTGCGTCAGCGCTATGTCGTCGAGAGAAGACCGCTCGAGGCCAACGTCGAGCAGATCTTGCGGGCCGACACCCGTGCGGGAGCGCGGGCGATCCTGGCTTCGATCGATAAACGCCGCTTTGAAAATCGTTCCGAAGGGCAGCGCCTCCGCAAGATGCTCCGCTTCGAGACCTCTCTTTGGGAAAGCGGCCACCATGCCGTGGCAGGGGTGGATGAGGCTGGAATGAGCCCTCTCGCTGGGCCGGTCTCCGCTGGCGCCGTGATTCTGAAACCCGGCACGCGGATAGTCGGGATCGACGACTCGAAAAAACTCGACGCCGCGGCTCGCGAAGAACTCGCGAAAGAGATCAAGGAGAAGGTGGAGAGTTGGTGTGTGGCGTTCGTTGAGGTCGAGGAGATCGACGCGATCAATATCTATTGGGCAGGTATCCAGGCTATGCAGCGCGCGGTCCGGGGACTAGGGTTGACGCCGCAGCACTTGCTGATCGATGCGAAGCGGTTGAAGGAAATCGACATCCCTCAGCAGGCCATCATCAAAGGTGACGCCAAGTCCGCCAGCATCGCCGCCGCCTCCATCCTCGCTAAAGTCGAGCGCGACAGGGTCATGCGGACGCTCGACGTGCGTCACCCCAGCTACGGATTCGCGGATCACAAGGGCTACCCGGTGCCGGCTCATTATGAGGCGCTCGCAAGGCTTGGCGCATGCGCAGCTCACCGGCGATCGTTCGGACCAGTCCGTAAGGCTCTTGGGTTGCCGCCCCTCCCGCCATGGCCTTCGGCAGTTGAGCGCGAAGCGGGCTGAACACATCGTACGCTTCGTCTCGGCGGCGCTATTTTCGCGACCAGTTCTTTTCGCGAACGACGTCCTTGGCGTTCTTGTCGGACCGCAGGCCGAGATAGACCGGCTGGCGAAGCTCGCCCTTGCTGGTCCACTCCGCGAACTTCACTTCCGCAACCAACGAAGGACGCACCCAGGTCGTGACCAACTCGTCCTTCACCTTGGCAGGAAAGGGCGACTTGGCAGTCTTGAGCCTCACGAGCTTGCCGTGAACCTCCTTGAGAACTTGGTGGCTGAAGCCGGTACCGACGTGACCGATGTACCGCCAGGCCCCGTCTTCGCGAACCGCCAGCACGAGAGCGCCAAAGAAGGGCCGGGTTCGCCTCGGCGCCGTGAAGCCGGCGATCACTACCTCCTGCCGCTGCGCGGTCTTCACCTTCAGCCAATCCGCGGTCCGGCCTCCGGATGCATACGCGCTATCGGCGCGCTTCGCCATGATGCCTGTCAATCGGCGTTCGACTGGGACCCCCTATCGGCATCCAAAAGGGACCCCTTTGATCGGCGCGCTCTGCTGGTAGCGCTCGGGTCGTCGGAGCTGGTCGGGGTTGCGGAGACGGCGCGAGCGCGGGTTGTTTGAACATCGTCGCGGCTTTTGAAGCGCCAACTGTCGTTGCCGGTCTCAACGATGTCGCAGTGATGGGTCAATCGGTCGAGTAGCGCGGTGGTCATTTTGGCATCGCCGAACACGCTGGGCCATTCGCCGAACGCAAGATTGGTGGTGACAATGATGGAGGTGCGCTCGTAGAGCCGGCTGATGAGATGGAACAGGAGCTGACCGCCCGATTGCGCGAACGGCAGATAGCCCAGCTCGTCGAGAACGATGAAGTCCATGCGGGTCAGATGCTCAGCGAGCCGTCCCTGCCGTCCGTTGCGGGTCTCGGTCTCGAGCCGGTTGACGAGATCGACGACGTTGTAGAAGCGTCCTCTAGCACCATCGCGGATGCAACTTCTGGCAATGGCGATGGCCAGATGGGTCTTGCCTGTGCCGGTGCCGCCAACCAGCACGACGTTGCGTTGCTGGGCGATAAAGCCGCCGCCAGCGAGATCATTGACGAGAGTTTGATTGATCGGCGTGCCGTCGAACTGGAAGTCCGCGATGTCCTTGGCAAGCGGCAGCTTGGCAATGGTGAGCTGGTATTTGATCGAGCGGGCTTGCTTCTCGTTGATCTCGGCGTTGAGCAGGTCGCCGACAATGCGCTGGGGTTCGTGCTGGCGCTTGACGGCAGTTGCCATGATCTCGTCGAAGGCAGCCTTCATGCCGTAGAGCTTGAGTTCGCCCATGAGGTCGAAGATTTGGGTTCGTTCCATCAGATGGTCCTCCGGAGGTTGTCGTAGCGGGCACAATCGGCGATCGGTGCATGACGGAGTGTCAGTGCGGCCGGCGTCATGATGTTGGCCGGTGGGGCGGGTTCACGTTGACGGGCCAGGATATTGAGAACGACATCGGCGGAATGGACGCCATGACCGAGCGCTTCGGCACAGGCCGCTTCCACCGCGGGCAGACCGTCAGTCAGCACCGCGTTGAGGATGTCGACCATCTGCCGATTGCCATCGTCGGTGCTGGCAAGCTTGCGCCGGATCCGCTCGATCGCAGCCGGCAGCACCCAGTCTTTGAAGGGAGCACCGTTGCGCAAGGCGCCGGGTTTGCGGGCGAGCACCGGCACATAATGCCAGGGGTCGTAGACGGTATCGCCGCGGCCAAAGGATCGCGGGTGCTCGGCAACGATGCGCCCATCCTGACGGATCACGATACGATCGGCATAGGCTTGAACCTCGACCGGTCGTCCGACTGCGCTGGCTGCGACGGAGTACTTGTTGTTGTCGAAGCGCACCAGGCAGGTCTTCGAGACCGATGCCGTCACCGCATGGAAGCCGTCGAAGCGGCCGGCATAGGGAACGAGTTTGGGGCGCTCGGCTTCGAACACGTCCCAGATCGTCTGATCGGTCAGCTCCGGATGGCGATGAGCCTTGGCGTAGGCGATGCATTTGTCGAGCAGCCAGGCGTTTAACTCGTCGAGGTTCTTGAAGCGCAGCCGCGGGGTGAAGAAGCGTTCGCGGACCAGCCCGACCTGGTTCTCGACCTGCCCCTTCTCCCAGCCCGACGCCGGCGTGCAGGCGACCGGATCGACCAGATAGTAGCTGCACATCTGCAGGAAGCGGCGATTGTAGAGACGGCCTTTACCGACGAAGATCGTCTCTACGGCGGTCTTCATGTTGTCGTAGATGCCGCGGGTGCAGGTGCCTTTGAACAGGGCGAACGCCCGGTCGTGGGCGTCGAACACCATCTCCTGCGTCTCTCGCGGATAGGCCCGCACGAACAGCATGCGGCTGTGACAGAGCCGGACATGAGCAGCCTTCACCATCACTGTGGTGCCGCTCAGCAGGACGACCTCGTGGCTCCAGTCGAACTGGTAGGCTTCGCCTGGTGCAAAGCTCAGCGGCACATACGCCGACGCTGTCGAGGTGCCGCGTTCCTTGCTCCACCGTCGTGCGTATCGACGAACCGCATCATAGCCGCCGACATAACCGAGGCCGCGAAGCTCTTCGAATATACGGATCAGCGTCAGCCGTTCCCGCGCCGACTTGCTCTCATTCCCTGCCAGCAACCGGTCAAGCTCGGCACTCCAGGCACCCATCTTCGGGAGCGGCTGCGTCTCGCGCTCATACCGGAACTCCGTCGCTTGAGAACGAATGACCTTGCGAACCACCTTCCGCGATACGCCAAGTTCTCGGCAGATCGCCTTGATCGGACGACCATCAACAAAGTAGGCGCGACGGATCTTACCAATCGTCTCCACCACCAGCATCCCAACCTCGGCTTCCATGACTCGATGGAAGCCACTGTGGACCCTTGTCCCGGGGTCCCGATTGGATGCCGATTACCCCGAATACGGGGTCCTTATTCCATGCCGAAACACAGATGCCTTCAAGGCCTTTCTTCTCGGCCTCAGCAAAGAACTTTTTACCCTCAACTTTTCGGTGCCGGCTGAACGCGATCAGCGTGTCGCGCGGCAGGATGGCCTTCAGCCTTTCCTTGCGCTCGAGCAGAGGACGCTTCCGAAGGTCTTCCCCGTCAGCGAACATAAGATCGAACACGCAGTAAAGGAGCTTGGCTTCGTGTCTCAACGCGTTTTGCAGCAATTGGAAGTGCGAAACGCCGTCCTTACCGAGGGCGACGAGCTCGCCATCGATCACGGCGTCGCCCTTCACGCCTTCCAGGGCCTGCGCAACCTCCGCATACGAATGGCTGATGATCTTGCCGTTGCGGCTGTACAAGGCCACCTTGCCTCCGCGGATCTCGGAGACCATCCGAAAGCCGTCGTACTTGTCCTCAAACACCCAATGGGGATCGTCGAAAGGGGCATCGGTGAGCGTGGCCAGCATCGGCTGCAGGCGCTTAGGCAAGGTCGACTTTCGGGTCATTTCGAAGCCGACTGCCGATCGAGAACTGTCTCATCGGTGCGGCCGACACGGAATACGCCGAACACGCGCGTCCGAACCGAGACGAACACTTTCCAGAGTTTCGCAAACCAAGAGATTGTGAGCAGCTTCGGCTTCACAATGGCAAAAAGCCGCTCGACCACCAGAAGGCTGAATGCGTAGCACGCAATGATCATCGCAGTCCCGGTGATCCAATGGCCCTCTCCTGCCACCGCTGCCGCGACGAGCTTCAGAGGCTCTACGGTAGCTGCCGGTAGAGCCAGCAAGAAGAGCGACGGGTAGGGACCAAGTCCTTCGATCAACTTTCTTAAGCTCATGCGATGCTCCTCCGGGGAAGAACGAGGGCATCCTGCCGGTGGTTCCCGGTAACGGAACATACGTCGCCTGTTCTCGTTCCAGGGGTGCGGCGGGTGAATCTGACCTAAGTTGAAAGTGGCGATGGAGAGCCAAGCGAAGGCTCACCGGAAGATGGCCGCGCAGCGAGCCAAGATGTCCGCCGGAGCCTAGCTCTCCCGAGCAGTAAATTCCGATTGGGCTCGGGAACAATTGTCCGCTTTGGTACTTATTGAGTCGCCTTTGGCAGGGTGATTCCCGTGAACTTTTTCAGCAGCGACAGATTTTCGGGACCGAAGACACGGGAAGATCAGCGCTGCAAATGCGGCGCGCAACCCCGATTGGTTCACACGATGATGGACCCAGTGCGCGGCCTGAACGTGCGCATGTTCGAGTGCCGGTGTGGCGAGCGCTCTTGGACTGAGGACAAGGAGTAAGGCTTCTCGGTTTGATGCCTCTTGTCTGCGAGCGTAGTGGGCCGGGTTGATCTTGAGGCGTCGCCTATTCTGGAACGTGCACTCGTCTGTCAGCATTACTGGCATATGCCGCGCTATGTCTTCCACGTGACCCACAAACACTACGAACCTGACCTCGAAGGCGAGGAATTTCCGGACAAGCACGCCGCTTGGCATGAGGCCACAGTGACGGCGAGTCAGATGCTCCAAGGCCTCGACGGGAAGCTAACGCCGGACTGGACGCCTATCGAGATCGTGCGTACGCCACGATGGAAGTCGGCGAGGCTTCCACATAGTGCTTCGACGTAGGCTGCGAGTTCGATGCGGCTGTTGTCTGCAGTATCTCGCAAACGGTCGTGGACCTTGGCGACCACGTCCACCCGGCTTACCGCTGAGGCAATCGCCGCCTGGACCGCAGGGTCGGTCGGCGAGCGGGCCTGAAGCCTAAGGACGGAGACTATGGTGGCGAGGTCGTTCCGCGTTCTATGGGCTAGCTCCTGCAGCAGGACCTCGGTATACCGGTTCGCCTCGGAGAGCTTGTGCAACCTGCTCCTGAGCAGCTCTGTAACGGCAGCGATGCAGATGCCTGTGAGGATGAACAGGACGAGCGGAATCGCAGCGGACGATGGGGGGGCCCGGGATGAAGTATGCAGCGGCAAGCGCTGCCCCTGCCGCGGTGGCCACGATACCGCTGCCGCGGTCGAAGGGGACGGATGACAGGAAGATGGCCGGGATGAAGAGCAGAACGGGGTGGGAGCGTAAGTGATCGTCCAGCATCACCCGGGCGAAGAACGCGATGCCGATCAGGCCGAGCGTCAAGGTGTAGCGCACCCAGATCGGAAAGTTCGACCCAGCCGTGAAGAGGCGGTGCAGAAAGGCTTCCATTCAGGAGGAACGTGCCTTGCAGGCTCGATGTTCCGAGCGCTTGTCAGGCCGCTTCCGAGAGTTTTCCCAAGCGGCTCGCCTCGCGGGGCGGGCTTTCGCCTGCGCGGGCGAGATATGGCTGCTACGCCCCATCACAAGATGCGGAAGATGCATTCTCATCCCGAGAGCCGGCGGACTTCCCCTGGTTTGAGGTTTATCTCGCCGAACGTTTTCAACTGCTTCTCGGATAGAACCGCTGGGACGACCTGCGCTGTCCATCCCTCCGGTACGGCCGCGAGGACCAGGGTTACCGCCTGACTCGGCTTGGCAGCGCAAGCCAAATCTCAGTCGTCGATCCCGAATCGGCTGTCAGCTCAACGACCGAAAAGGCTTTTCCGAACGACTCTGCCATAAGGACCAATTCACGCGCAGTGCAGCCGTTTCTATCTGGCGGGCTCACTCAGGCGGTTTCAGTCCGGGGGATTGAAGCCACTGGTTCATGTGCGAGCCGGTCTCACACCGTCGCGCCTTTCGCACGATCTGATCGCGCAGGGACCCGTGAGGGAGCAACTCGGCTTGCTCACGCAAGCGCTTGGCCTCTTCAGCGAGGCGCTCTTCCAAAGATAAGGTCTGTTTGAACGACGGCGCTTCGACATGGCGCTGCTCCCTGGTTGGAGGGGGCGGGAGCGCTACCGGCGTTCTCATCACAGATAGTCTTTCGCGACCTTTCCGGAACTCTTTAGGAATGGCTCAAAGGACGCAATCGGCTCAAACCAAGGATTGGCGGCACTTGGATCAATTGGCATTTGACGCGAAAGCTCTTGGCCGCCCCGCACGATTGCGTGGACGGGCCAACTAGCCGACGGCCCTCTCGCCCTCGAGCGAAACATCGCGTGCCGCCGCCATCAGGCGGCCCGAGAGAGCGAGCGCCTCTTCTGGCGGAAATAGCGCGCAATCTCGGGCAAGGTCATTGCATTCAGCACCCTTTGCGGGGGCACGCCACCCTTCCGGGCCATCACGACGCCCCAGTGCATGTGGTCGAGTTCGGGGATCGAGTGCGCGTCCGGATTGATGCTCAGCATGCAGCCGAATTCGAGGGCCGCCCGGTGCCAGCGCCAATCGAGGTCGAGCCGCCATGGATGGGCGTTGATCTCGACGACAACGTCGTGCTTGGCGCAGGCCCGAAGCACCTTCTCGACGTCGATTTCGTAGCCCGGTCGCCGCTGGAGCTGCCGCCCGGTCATGTGCCCGATGATGGTCGTGTGAGGATCGGAAATGGCCCGAAGCAGGCGCTGGGTCTGCGCCATGCGGTCCAGTTTGAAGCGGCCGTGGATGCTGGCGACGACGAAGTCGAAACGTTCAAGCACCTCGGCGTCGTAGTCGAGCGACCCGTCCGTCAGAATGTCGGATTCGATGCCTTTCAGAATCCGGAAATCCTTGCCGAAGCGCTTGTTCAGCCGGTCGGCTTCCCGGTGCTGCTGCGCAATCTCCTCCACTGACAGACCTCCGGCATAGTGCGCAGACTTGGAATGGTCGGCGACTCCGAAATACTCGAACCCGCGCTGGCGTGTCGCCTTCGCCATGGTCTCTAGCGTCTCTGTCCCATCTGAAGCATCGGTGTGGCAGTGCAGGATTCCGCACAGGTCCTTGTCGGTGACGAGCTTCGGCAACTTACCCTTCAGAGCCAGCTCGACTTCCCGGCGGCCCTCACGAAGCTCGGGATCGATGAAAGGCAGCCCGAGAGCCTGGTAGATGTCGGTCTCCTCGCCCGCGACCAGTGTGTGACCCTTGTGCAAGCCGTCAGTGTCTAACCGCATGCCCTTCTCGGCGGCCAAGGCTTGAAGCTGCTCGAGGTGAGCGGCAGAGCCGGTGGCGAAGAGAAGGGCGGCGCCGAAATGTTTGCGGTCGCACACGCGGACTTGCAATCCTTCGGCCGATGGCGTCGACGCCTTGTCCGGCTTGGCTGCCTCCGCAACGATGGCGAGGTCGCCGATAAGCTCGCAGCCTCGACGGAAATCGCCGGCGATCGTCACGTGCCTGAGCTCAGGCCGGGCCTTCCGGATCGAGTCTTTCGCGTGCGCGAGCAGGGCGGCGGCCCTGTGCAGGTGGAGGCGGCCTTCTCCGCTTTTGGCTATCGCCAGGTTCTGAAGGATCTTGGTCTGCAGCGCGGCGCCGAGTCCCTTGGCCTTCTTGATGCGGTCGTCCTTGGCCGCAGCCTCCAGTTCTGCGAGCGAGGCGATGCCCAGATCTTTGTAGAGCCGGAGCACTTTCTCCGGACGAAGGCCAGGCACGGCGAGCATCTCGAGCACACCGTCGGGAATCTCCTTTCGCAGCTTTTCGAGGCTCGGGTGAGAGCCCGTCTTGTGAAGCTTGGTGAGGATGTCGGCGATGGCATCGCCGACGCCCGGGATCTCCGTTAGACGATCCTCGGCGATGAGCACGTCCAAAGGGACGGCAAGGGCCGCCACGCTGTCGGCGGCCCGGGAATAGGCTTTTGCCCGGTAAGGATTGCCGCCTCGCAAAGCCGTACGCTGCGCGTACTCTCGCAGGAGACTTGCCACAGCGCGAGCGTCGAGCGAAGGCATTCAGCGAGCCTCCCGGTCCACGCTTCGCGGCGCAACCGGGGCAAGGCGACCGCCGGAGCGGTCACTTGGCCGGCCATCAGAAGAGCGTTCGAGCTTCTGAGCTGCGCGAAAGTCCTCGAGGTGCTGGATATTGGGGCCGTAAGCAGCCTCCTTCTTGAGGAGATTGTAGATCCGGCCGGCCACCAGCTGCAGATGCTTAATCCTGCCCTGCGGCATAGATCTCGCTTTGCACAGAGCTCGGACGGCGTAGGCCCGAAGGTAGTCGAATGCGTCTGACATGATAGGTAAACGCCCGCTATCGATCGGAGTTCGATGCGGGAAGGATTGGCCTATTCGGCACTGCACTCTGAGAACGCGTTGTGGGCCGCTCAAATTCGATAGCTCATGGACCGGTGGGGTCGGAACTCCTCCCAGCCTGCGAAGTTGCGAGACTCGTTGAGTAAGGTAGGTAGACTGCCCGCCGTCGGCCCCAACCCGGCGGTGGGTTTTTTGTGAGTTGCGTAATGGCAAAGCGTACAAAGGCGCTCCGGGCCTCTGGGCCGGAGGTCCCTCCAATGCCGGGGTTCATCGGACCCAGTTGGCGAGCCTGAAGATGAAGGCACCTTCGGATTCTCGGTGGATTCACGAAGTCAAATACGACGGGTACCGCATCCAGCTGCGGATCGACGGTGACGATCGCCGGGCCTACGCCCGCAAAGGCTACAATTGGGTCAGCAGGTTTTCGAGGATTGCTGCCGCCTTCGATATCGGAGGTCAGGCAATTGTCGACGGGAAGTCGTCGTTATCCATCAGGCGCGCACGAATTTTTCCGAACTGCAGGCGGACCTCGGCGCAGGCGATTAGGACCGCCTGGTCTGCTTCGCGTTCGATCTGCTGTGGCTCGACGGCAAGGATTTACGGAAAGAGCCACAGATCGAACGAAAGAGGCTACTCAAAGAGCTCACCGATAAGCACAAGCTCGAGGAGCCCATCTACTACAGTGAACACCATGAAGGGGGACGGGCAGGCGCTCTTCGTTGCCGCCAGCAAGTTGAACTATGAGGGTATCATCTCCAAGCGCGCGGATGCGCCATACCGATCGGAGCGCGCCGAAGCCTGGCAGAAGATCAAGGTCGTCCAGAAGGGCAAGTTTCCCGTGGTCGGCTTCATCAAGGACCCATCCGGCGTGGCCGCGCTCTATCTGGGCAAGAGGGAAGGCAAGGATCTCGTCTACTTGGGGAAGGTCGGCACGGGGTGGAATCGAACCACCTCGGCGCAGATCCGCAAAGCGCTCGACACGGTGGTGAGCCCCAAGCAGAAGCTTACCAAGACGATCAGAAAGCCGAAGGCCACGTGGGTCGAACCCAAGTTCTACGCCGACATCGAGTTCCGTGACATCACCTCCGAAGGTCTCCTGCGGGCGAGCTCATTCAAGGGGCTGAGCAAAGGAACACGTCGTTCCTAACCGCGATTTCCGTGTATGTGGAGTACCGGTCATGGATCCGGAACAGCGAGTCGCGAAGGCCTTGGAAGACGCTCAGGGCATCCGGGCCCGGTATGTCGAGCCCGGCCCCAGAGATTGCGAGCAAACCAGAAACCAGCTGCTGGATGTGCTCGACGACGACGCCGTCGTGCAGGCGCTCAAGGATTCAAAGATGGAAAAACCAACTGCAGAACAACTCGCCGAGCTCAAGAGGCTCAACGCGATCGCACGGGTGCCGGACGAATGGGAGATCGTCACTTCGAAGGAAGAAGCCGAGATCCGGATCCGCGATCTGAAAGACAAGACGCGGATGGAATGATGCCTGAGAAGCCGATTAATGGCGTGGAGCCCGAACGCTCCGAGGATGACATCCAGCGCGCAGAGCTCGGTCCTCGTGGCGTACCTGGTAAGGCAAGCCCGGCGAAGATGACGCCTCAGCGGGAGAAGAAGACGCTGAAGCATGTTGACTTTGGACATCCTGAATGAATTCGATGGACACCTTCAATCCCGACTTGCCGTGTTGTGTCCATGACGGGTTCAACGACCAGATTATCGAAGGGAGACCTCAAAGGGCATTGATGTATGGCGAGTACCGGCGTGAAATGGGATGAAGGTGTCATAGCTTGGGACGGTCTGTTGCTCGACGGATGGGCTGCTCCCATCATGCATTCGCATCCCTGCGCCCACTGGGCAGTTTGATCGAAGCCCCGAGAGATGCAGGTGATTCCGATGCGCACAATTGGTGCCGCCAGCTTTGACCGCCTCGGCCGGCACTAAGAGCGGAACCCGAATGGCGGCGGACTGAACGAGCCGTCCCAAACGGGAAGCCACATCACGTTCACGGCTTCCTTTCGAAGTTTCGAGCGGACTGCCGGTCGCAATTCGACCATGCTACGCGATTTCGCACTCAACGATGCCGAGCTCGTCGGCATCGCCCTTTCGATGACGTCGACCTCCAGGTTGGGAATACTGTCAGGCGCTCGGCGCCGACGTTCCGCAAGTCATGCTGCTGCAGGAATGGTTCGCATCGCGGCACGAAAGGATGCGGGCCAGGCTTGCCATGCTGCTGCCGGGCACCGCCAGAATACTCGGGATGATGAATCCACGACGCCTCAGGCCTCCATCATGCGCATGAAAAGCCAGTAGCCACTGACCAGGCTGATCACAGCGGATACGGCATAGACCAGCCCAGTCGCCCTCATCGGCTTGGCGCGGTCAGTCGTGATCAGCCGGTCGAACAGGCCGAGCACCGGGAATACGATCGCGACGATCGCGACTTGGCCGATTTCGACGCCGATATTGAAGGCAGCAAGCGCCGGTACGATCGCATTCGTCGGCAGGCCGACTTCATGAAGCGCGCCGGCAAAGCCGAAGCCGTGGATCAGCCCGAACACGAAGGCCACGCGCCAGCGCCTGTCTATGTCGCGCGAGAAGAAGTTCTCAACGGCAACGAACATAATCGAGGCCGCGATCGCTGGCTCCACAACGCGGCTGGGGATCACGACGAGGTCGAGCGCCGCCAGAGACAGCGTGATCGAATGGGCGATGGTGAAGGCGGTGACGATCTTGACGACCGGAATGAGCCGGCGCGCCCACAGCACGACCGCGATCAGAAAGGCGATGTGATCGTAGCCGAGAAAGATGTGCTCGATACCAGTTAGGAGATAGCGCTGCATTGTCGACCCTAGCGGCGCCGCCGGCGCCGAGAGTGTGACGGTGGTATTGCCGGCATCGAGCAGCGCCTGCGCTTCAGACTTGCCCTGCGTGACTAGCACCACCTGGCGCGCGGTCGGATCCTTCTCGGTCAGGACGGTCGAGTGATAGACGATGTCGCCGGCAACGCCCTCGCAGGCAAAGCTGTTGCGATAGATGACACCGTCGCCATCGGCCAGGATGGCCGCAATACCGGGGGCGCAGGCCGTCCCTTCGGTCCCCAATACGGCCAGATGTGCCTTCATGTAGGCGAGGATGAACGCAGCGGCCGCGTCGACTGCGCCGGGATCGACCGCGTCTTCCTTTGCGTCGTAGATCTTGGTGCCGACGAGCCGGTCTATGTCGCTGCCCTTGAGCGCGACCTCGACGGTCACGGTGCGATCGGTAGTCAGCGCCACGCGCGCTGTCGAAAGGTTGACTTGGTGCGCGCGAACCGGCGCGCCGAAGCTGAGCAGAAACAAGCCGAGCAGCAAGAGGCGAGCTAAGTTCACGATCCCGCTCCGATGGCGCGGAGCAGCTCCGTCAAGCGGCGCATCTCGAACTCGGCCACGGTGACCACCGCGCCATTGGGCGCGAGCCGTGCGTAGCGGTCGAGTCTATCGGCGGATGCACCGAACTCTAGTCTTGCCAGCGGCGCGGCCGCATCGCGCGAGAATACCAGCACGATGAGGGTCGGCAGGTTGAGCCCATAGCGGGCGACTTGCGACGGATCAGCCGGTCCGACGCGCGTCTCGACTGCGGCGGCATCCAACGCGCGTATCGCCGCGTCGATGACGCGGGCCTGCTCGGGATCGGCGACGTGCACAACATTGCCGGCGGCGTGGTTGTGCTGGCCGAGGTGGCGGAACCAGTTGCCGTCAATGTCGCGCTCGAAGCGGGTGAGCTTGCCCGCGAAGATGATCTCGAACGCCCACACCTGCGCTATAGAGATGGGCAGCAACAAGCTCTTGCCACGGCTTGCCGCATCCGGCCCGGCTGGGCCGCGCAGGCGGCGCGCCATATCGAGCGTGACCTGCCACTCCTCGCCGAAATGACGCGGCATCAGGTACACAGCGGGACGCCCGGCGACCCGGACATAATAAGAGGTGCTCGCCGGATTGAGCGCGCCCAAATTCACGGAGATCGTCGAACCATCGGCCGTATCGATCACGGCCACGGTTGCGGGCGGGTCGAGCCCAAATGCAGCGAATTGTTCCACAGCGAGCTCGGCGGCCGGAATTTCGCGCGCGGGCTCGCTGACGGCGACGAGCCGCAGCGCTGTTTCGAGATGCGATCCGAGCTCGGCCGGCACGGCGCCATCCATCCCCTCAATCATCCACTCGCCGGTCTTGCGAAGCAGGACAACGCTCCCGCTACCCGAACGAATCTCCACCCGCCGCGCGTCGGCAGGCGCGATGGCCACGAGGCCCTTCGGCGCAAATGCGACCTTGCTGCGCAGCTCCGGCCATTGCCCGCTGACGATCAGGACGCCCAGCAGCGCCACCAGGCACACAGCGAGCAGCGGCACAAGCCATCGGGTCGTCCCGCGCTTGGCTCCCCCGTCCGTCACCGTCGCCTCCACCACATCGCAACACCGAACAGAGCCGTGCTCAGCGGCAACAGCGCCTCCAGCACGATGAAAGTGTCGCGCATCTGGCTGCTGGTCAACACGATCTCCGGCAGCTTGAAGGTCTGCGGTGCGACGCTCGGCGTGGCATCATCCTCGGCAAGCCAGCGAAGCATGGCAAGCGAGAGCTCGCCATTAGAGACGTAGGGGAAATATTCGTTGCTTGCGAACTTGCTGGTGCCGGCCACGACGAGGCGGAAGCGCTTGCCCGGCGAGGCCTCCGGCCAGCTGCCTTCGAGCGCGACCGCAAGCGGCTGTGCGCTCCGCCGCGTGTTCGTCGTGTCTCTCTCCGTCACGGCGGGAGCAGACTTGGGCGAGCGCAAATAACTATCCTGGCTGCTCGCCGCCAGCACGATCAAGCTGACCCCGGACGGCGGCTGCGCCACCGCGATCGGCCGCGCCTGCGGAAACACGGTCAGCGCCAGACGCTTCGTGATCGGATGCGGCGGATAGTAGGGCACGGCGACCTTGTCCGCATCGGTACGGAAATGATTGAGGGGATCGATGACGATCATGGCCTGGCTCGATAGTCCCACGGGCTTGAGCAGCAATCGCTCGAAATCGCCGTCGAGCTGGGACAGCGGATCGATCAGGAGCAGAAGCCTGCCTCCACCTCTTACATAATCGCCGAGCAGGGCAGCCTCGTCAGCGGCAAAGGCTGTGCGCGGGCCGATGTCGGCGACCGCCGAGCAGTCAGGTGGAATGCTGGACGCCGTCGCCGTGACGAGCTCGCGCATTTCGAAGCCGATCTGGTCGAGGGCGAGCAAGAGCCGGTCGAGTTGCTCGGGCGCCGTTTCCAGCACGTCGCCGGCGCCGGGCGTCTCGTGCCCCTTCAAAGTCTCGACATGGCTGAAATGAAAATGCGAAGGCAGCGGGCGGAACGTCTCGCCGTGGCCGGTGACGAAGCAGACGGTCTCCACGCGCTTGCGCAGCACGCGCAACGCCGCATAGCCGATGCGGGCGGGATCGATGACGTTTTCGACGAGGATCTTGCGATCGTCGGCCTGCAGCACGGCGGTGTTGTAGGCGCGTACACCGAGGTCGCGGGCAAGGCCGGGCTCCTTGTCGAGATCAATGGCGCGGAAGGCGAGAAGCGGATGGTTCCGCGACGCGGTCTGAACGAGGTCGCGGACCGCAATCGCATTGGCATCGCTCGCATTGTAGAAATAGGTCAGCGCGAGCGGTGTGCGCAGTTGCGCGATCACGTCGGTGAGCTGTTGCGGCGGCGTATTGCGACCTTCCCGGCTGACGTCGAAATGCACGTCGTGGCGATAGAGCGCCATGTTGGCGCCGAAGACCGCCGCGACCGCCGCGACAACGATCGGCGCGTTCCCGACCAAGGCCGACCAGCGCGAGCCGCCGCCGCGCAAAGGGAGTCGAATTGCCAGCGTGAAGAGTGCGAGCAGCGCGAGAGCGCAGCCGACGAACAAGAGGATGTTCGATGCAGTTTCGCCGAGCCCCGCGAATCCGAGCGCGCCGCAGAGGATGGCGCCAACCGTCAGGACGAGGAGAGCGACATTCGATCTAACGGATCCGCTCATCGCCTGCGCCTCTCACCGCCGTGCCAGGGCGCGGACTGTCAACAGCAGCGTCAGCAGGGTGGCGCTGAGGAAGAAGCCCACGTCGGACAGATAGATCGAGCCGACAGCGAAGGGGCGGAAATGGACCGAGAGCGACAAGTTCACCACCAGGGTGTCCGCGGGGCTCGGCAGCAGCCAGCCGAAATTGTCGATGATCCAGAGCAGGAGGAACACGCTGAGCGAGATCAGGGCGGCGATCACCTGGTTGGCCGTCAGCGCCGAGGCCAACAGGCCTGTGCCGACCAGTGCCGATCCGAACAGCAGCAACCCGAAATAGCCGCTGTAGATCGGCCCGAAATCAGGATCGCCGAACCAGGCGAGCGCGGCCGCGTAGGCTCCCGACAGCACGAGCATGACTACGATCAGGCTCATCGCCGCCAAGAACTTCGCCAGCACGATCGCGACTTCGGAGAGCGGGGCGGTCAGGAGAACCTCCAGCGTCTTGAGCTTCCGCTCTTCCGCGAACAGTCGCATCGTGATCAGCGGTACGGTCAGCATGAACAGCACGAACATCTGGAAGAATATGTGCACCATGCTGGGCTGGTGGCTAAGGAACAGGGTGAGCGTGAAGCTGTAGCCCATGATCAGCAAGAACACCGTCATCAGCACGTAGGCGATCGGTGAGGAGAACAGCGCGGTCACTTCCTTCTCTAGCAGCACCGCGAAGCTTCTCATGCGACCGCCTCCGGTCGCCGGGTGAGATCGAGGAACACCCGCTCGAGATCAGGCCGTAGCTCGGTCAGCTCGCGCACTGGAATTTGCGCGGCGACCAGCACGGAGACCAGCTCGGCTGCGAGCGACGGACGCCGCTGCGCCCTGACGAGGAAGCGTCCAGCACCCTCGGGATCCGAGACAACCTCGCGCACGCCGGCGACGACCTTCGTCGCGCCGTGGACGGCCTCTTCCGACGCGTCTACCGACAGGCGCAACGTTTGATCCTGTGTGACATCTTTCAGCGCATCGGACGTCAAGAGCACGCCGTCGAGCAGGATCATCACGCGCGAGGCAATTTTCTCGATCTCGGGCAGGATGTGCGAGGCCAGCAACACGGTGTGGCGTCCGGCCAGCGACTGGATCAGGCCGCGCACGGCGATCACCTGGTGCGGATCGAGCCCGCTGGTCGGCTCGTCCAGCACCAGAACTTTTGGATCGCCCAGGAGAGCCTGCGCGATCGAGACACGCTGGCGAAAGCCGCGAGACAGTTTGCCGGTCGTGAGCCTCATGACGCGCGCAAGGTCCAGCCGCTCCGCCGCCTCATCGATCGCGGTCCTCGCCTTCGGCCCGTGCAATCCCTTAATACCGGCCATGAAATGCAGGAATTCGCCGACCCGCATGTGGTCGTAGAGCGGTGCATCTTCCGGCACATAGCTGATGGCACGACGCACGCCGAGGGAGTTCTCGACCACGTCGTGGCCAGCGATCTCGATGCGTCCTGAGGTTGGAACCAGGTAGCCCGTGAGCATGCGGAAGATCGTGCTTTTGCCGGACCCGTTCGGCCCGAGCAGGCCGACGATCTCCCCCGGCGCGATCGCAAAGGACACGTCGGCGACGGCGCGTCGTGGCCCGTACCATTTTGTGACGCGCTCGGCGAGAACGACCGGAGAAACAGCCGGAAGCATGGAAACTTTAGACCCCCTCTGGCGGACACCGCGTAAGACTACCGAGCAAAATCCCGGGCGCGAAGGCCCGGGATGACGACTCGTGCGGGATGTCCCTGGGCTACTACCACTCACTCGTAGAATTCGGGCGAGTGCTTGTGCGCCTTGAAAGTGTCGGGGTCGTGGGCATAGATGATGTCGGCGCCCTCGGTGTCGCGAACGCGCTTCACCCAGGCGTAGGCATCGAGCATGCCGACGGGATCATAGACGCTGCCGATGCTCGGCAGGATGTTCTTGTCCAGGTTCTCCTGGAGATAAACGGCGTCGCTGGTCAGCACCACCGTGCCAGTTTTCGGCAGGCGCACCACCAGGATCTGGCTTCCGGGCGTGTGCGACACGGTACGGTGGATGAAGACGCTATTGTCTCCGAACAGGTCGAGATCGCCGTCGAGCTCGATGGTCTTGTATTTGGAGGGCATCCCCCCGCCGACGCTGTTGCGCAGCATGGCGAAATCTTCAGAGATGAAGAAGGTCGCGTAGCCCGGCGCAGGCCAGAACGCGTTCCTCATCTCGTCGCGCTGGTACACGAAGGTCGAATCCAGGAACTTGCCGATGTTGCCGGCGTGATCGACGTGGAAATGACCGAGGATGACATATTTGATGTCAGATGTCTTGACGTTGATCTTGGAAAGCTGAGCGTCGATGGCGATGTCGGGCGAACGACCCGGATCAAGCGCCTTCACGAATGGCCCCCAATAGTCCGGCTCCTTGATAATGCGGTCGTTGTTGCCGCAGTCGAACAGCACGTCGCCCTTGGGGTGGCGGATCAGGAAGAAGCCGACAGGAATTTGGATCTTGCCGCTACTGCCGTTCTGAATGATCGACTTGTCGAGATTGAGCGCCCCCGAAGAGAAGACGTAGAGCTTCATCTCCTTTGGCGGTTCAGCGGCCATCGCGGTAGCCGACATAAGAAAAAGTCCTGCGGCCAGCGAGCCAAGGACTTTTAACGCAGTCCCCCGCATGTCGTCCTCCCTGTTTTCGACGCGCTTTTTTCAGCGGATGTAGCATCCTACCATAGTTTAATGCGGCTGTGCAGGCTCAATGGGCGCGAGCGGGCGAATAAAAGATCAAGATGCGAGGCCTGACACTTTTGTGCGACGCAATTGTCCCACTGATGACCCCGTCCTGCTCAGGCGACAACGCCGGCCACGACTGCCTTCAGAACGTCGTGCACGTCGGCTGGTTTGAGCCGAACCTGCAAGCCACGTTGACCGCCATTGATATAGACTGCTCCTGCCGAAGCGCGCTCTGCTCGACCACGGCGCGCACGAGTCTTCACTGCCCGAAAGGGCTGATCCCGTCGATCTTGAAGCCGGCAAGGCGTTCCAGCCGGCCTCATCATCTGCGCCGACTTGCCGCCGCCGGCAGCGGCGAGCTTCTTCATCGACGATCCTCGTCGGACGGCACGAGGACTCGGACCGGCTTCCTGTCAACCACCGCCTTCAGCGTCCTTCGCGCAGGATCCTCGCCGAGTGCTGCAGTCCGATGCTCTCGTTTGCCGAGGCTACGGTTCAGCGCTGAAAGACGACCTTGCCGCCGACCAGCGTCAGATCCGCCTTGATGTCTTTGATCTGCTCTTCCGGCACGGCCATGTAGTCCGCGGAAAGCACCACGATGTCGGCAAGCTTTCCGGGCTCAATCGTCCCTTTCCGCGCTTCATCGAATGTGTAGCGCGAAGCTGCGCTGGTGTAGAGGCGCAGGGCCTGCTCGCGAGTAACGGCTTCCGCCGCCCCAAAGACGTTTCCGTTCGGATCCTTCCTGGTCACCATAATGTACATGTTGAGAAAAGGGTTGATCGGATTGACGGGGAAGTCCGTTCCGGCGCCGAGGCTATCAAGGCCCATTTTCGCGATCAACGTCCTGGTCGGCACGGCGCGGTCAGCGGTCGCCCGCCCCAGAAACCGCTCGACGGTCGCGGCCTTGTCCCACAGGAAGACGTTCTGGAAATCGATGCGGACTCCTAGATTGTGCGCGCGCTCCATCTGCTCCGGCCTGATCAGACTGGCATGAATAAGGACGAAACGACGATCTCGGATCGATTTTTCTTTGTCGGCTGATTCGAGCGCGTCGAGCACTTGGTCGATGCCGAGGTCGCCGACGACGTGCACGCCGACACGCCAGCCGTAGCGGTTGCAGATCGAGACGAGTTGCTTCAGCCGGTCGGGTGTCTGCTGCGCAATGCCGTGGTAGTTGTCATGTGAATCGGGATAGACGTCGCGCATGAGCGCTGTTTTCAGCGTCATGCCTCCATCGTAGAAGATCTTGATGCCGGCGAACTTGAGCCAGTCGTCGCCAAAGCCCGACGAGGCCCCGTTGCCCGACATGATAGCTTCCACGCGGTCAGATCAGCTGGCGGTTCTGGCCGGAACATCACGCCGATGCGCAAGGTGGCTTTTCCGGACGCGGCAAGCTTCTGCAGCGTGCGGATATCACGGGCTTCCGTTGCGCCTTCGACCGCGCTGGTGATTCCAAAGCTGTTCAGCACGCTCTCCGCAATCGTGAACTGCCGAATCTCGTCGTCTTCCGTCCAAGGCGGCACGGCTTTCTCGACCCGATCGATCGCTGCTTCGACAAGCACGCCGGTCAATTCGCCGGTAGCGTCGCGCTCGAATGATCCACCGCTCGGATCCGCGGTGGTCTTGTCGACCCCTACCGCTTGCAGGGCCATGGTGTTCGCCATCGAGAAATGCCCGACGGTGCGCAGGTAGACCGGATTGTTCGGGGCGACGCTGTCGATCTCTTGCCTGGTCAGATAGCGTTTCTCGGAGAGTTGCGACGGCGGATGCCATGCGCCACCCACGATCCACTCGCCCGGCTTCTTCTTCGCCCCGAACGCCTTGATCGCCTCGAGCGCGTCCGCAACAGTCTTCGCTCGGCCCATGGCGACGACATAGTCGCCAAGTCCAGCGGCCTTGAAGTGAGCGTGCGTATCGATCAACCCGGGAATGACGCTCTTGCCGGACACATCGAGCACGCGCGTGCCAGCGCCGGCAAGCGCCCTGATCGATGCGTTGCTTCCGGTGGCGAGAATCTTTCCGTCTCTGATGGCGACCGCCTCTGTAACGGTGGATCGTTCGTCCAGCGTCAGAACGTTTCCGTTGATGAGGACGAGGTCAGGCGCGTTGAAGTTTCCCTGCTGGCTTGCCGCAGGTGCAGCGCCAGCGAGCCACATCCCCGTCCCGAAAACCGCAAGTGCCATCAACTTGGAGACCATTGGATCCTCACCAATTTTGTTCAAGAGACGAACGTTTGTTCTATTTTTGAGGCTAGTTCCAATCTCGACGCGGTTCAACGCCTCTTGGCAAAGCCCGGCGACAGTTCACCTTGGGTCAAAAGCAGGCGCCCCGCCACTCGGTTGAGCGCCGTCTGGCTTCCATCGGATAGCAGACGTGCCGATGGGCTCCCGTAGTATTGAGATTAGGGCTAGTTGCCGACTTCGGTAGAGAATGCACAAGACGGCGCTTGCTCTTTATGTTGCTTCAAGTTTGCGACGTCAACAACATGGTCTGGACGCAACTCCTCCAGTAGCGCGGAGGCTACCCCGCGTTGGCCTTCAGCCCCGCCGCCTGGATGCCCGCGACCGCACAGGCCTCGTCATTGTCGGAGGTATCACCGGACACGCCCACCGCGCCCAGAAGGGTCGCGCCGTCCATGATCAGCACGCCACCAGGGACCGGCACCAGCGCGCCCTTGGCGATCGTGTTGACGGCATCGATGAAATAGGCCTGCTCCTGGGCGCGCTGGAACAGGGCGCGCGAGCCCATGCCCATTGCGAGTGCGCCATAGGCCTTGCCGTGCGCGATCTCGGCGCGCATCAGGCTGGTGCCGTCCTGCGCGGCGGCGATCTTGAGTACGCCGCGCGCGTCCAGGATGGTGACGACCAGCGGCTTCAGCTTCAGCTCGACGGATTTTGCGAAGGCGGCGTCGAGGATCTTGCGGGCGGTGTCGAGGGTGAGGTCAGCCATGGCTGGTTTCCTTTGCAGCGGTTGAGGTGGAATTGGTTCCGGCACGATCGAGGCTCATTGCCAGGACGCGTGCGACGTGAAGCGCCTCGCGCTGGGCACCGTCATGGATCTGGTGCCGGCACGAGGTGCCGTCGGCGACGACCAGCGTGCTCTCGTCAGCGCGCCGCACCGCCGGCAGCAGCGACAGCTCGGCCATCTCGATTGAGGCATCATAGGTGTCGGCACCATAGCCGAAGGCGCCGGCCATGCCGCAGCAGCTGGACTCGATTGTTTCGACCTTCAGGCCGGGCACGAGCCGCAGCACCTGTTCGACCGGCTTGAAGGCGCCGAAGGATTTTTGATGGCAATGGCCGTGCACGACGGCTTTTTCGGCGATCTGGCCGAGCGGCAATTGCAGCCGGCCGGCCTCGGCCTCGCGCACCAAAAATTCCTCGAAGGTGAGCGCATGGGCGCCGACGGCCTTGGCGTCGTTGTCCTTGCGCAGTGAGGCGAGTTCGTCGCGCAGCGTCAGCAGGCAGCTCGGCTCGAGGCCGACGATCGGCACGCCGCGCGCGGCAAACGGCGCGAAGGCGGCGACGAGACGGTCGAGCTCGGATCTGGCTTCATCGACGAGACCCGCCGAGAGGAACGTGCGGCCGCAGCAGAGCGGGCGGTTGCCGCTCGCAGGCTTCGGCAGATGCACGCGATATCCGCCGGCCGTCAGCACGCGCAGCGCGGCCTCGAGGTTCTCGCGCTCGTAGATGTGGTTGAACGTATCGGCGAACAGAACGACCTCGCGGCCGGCCTCCGGTCCGACGCTGTCGGCCGGCGGCACGAACACGTCGCTGCGGAAGGCGGGCAGGGCGCGGCGCGCGCTAATGCCGGCAAAGCGCTCGAACAGCTTTCGCAGCAGCGGACTGCTGTTGCGCAAATTCGTCAGCGGCGCGAAGCGCGCGGCGAGGCCAGCATAGCGCGGCAGATAGCCGACCAGGCGGTCGCGCAGCGTCAGGCCGTGGGAGGCGGCGCGCGCGGCCAGCACCTCGATCTTCATCTTGGCCATGTCGACGCCAACAGGGCATTCATGGCGGCAGGCCTTGCAGGAGACGCAAAGTTTTAGCGTCTCCATCATCGCGTCGGAGGCGAGCGCATCGGGGCCGAGCTGGCCGGAGATCGCGAGGCGCAAGGTGTTGGCACGGCCTCGCGTGACATCCTTCTCGTTGCGCGTGGCGCGATAGGACGGGCACATCACGCCGCCCTCGAGCTTGCGGCAGGCGCCGTTGTTGTTGCACATCTCGACCGCGCCCTGGAAACCGCCGCCGGCGCCGGGCCAGGCGGACCAGTCGAGCTTCGTCTTCAGTTCGCCCACGCGATAGTCCGGCTTGAAGCGGAACAGCGAGCGATCGTCCATTTTCGGCGCATCGACGATCTTGCCCGGATTGAGCGTGCCGTCGGGATCGAAGCGGTGCTTCACCTCCCTGAAGTCGGCGACGAGGCGCTCGCCGAACATCGTCTCGTGGAATTCCGAGCGCACCAGGCCGTCGCCATGCTCGCCGGAATGCGAGCCCTTGTATTCGTGCACCAGCGCGAAGGCTTCCTCGGCGATGGCGCGCATCGCCTTGACGTCCTTCTCCAGCTTCAGGTTCAGCACGGGCCGCACATGCAGGCAGCCCTCGGAGGCGTGCGCATACATCGTGCCGCTGGTGCCGTGCTTCGCGAAGACCTCATTCAGCCGCGCGGTGTAATCGGCGAGATGCGGCAGTGGCACGGCGCAGTCCTCGACGAAGGAGACCGGCTTGCCCTCCTGCTTCATCGACATCATGACGTTGAGGCCGGCGGCGCGGAAATCGGCGATGCCGCTCTGCAGCGCCGGTTCGGTGATCTCGACCACGCCGCCCCATTTGCGCGGGTCGTTATTCCAGCCGAAGCCGAGATCGCCCATCAGTTCGGTGAGCTGCTTCAGGCGTTGCAGATTGTCCGCCTGGTCTTCCTCTGCGAACTCGACCACCAGCACCGCATCCGGATCGCCCTTGATCGCGGCGGAGATGATCGGGCGGAACATCGCGATGTCGCGGCCGAGCGCGATCATGGTGCGGTCGACCAGCTCGACCGCGATCGGCTTGAGCTTGACCAGGTGCTGGGCCGCGTCCATGGCCTCGTAAAAGCTACCGAAATGGCAGACGCCGAGCGCCTTGTTGCGGATCACGGGCCAGAGCTTCAGCTCGACCTTGGTGGTGAAGGCGAGGGTGCCTTCGGAGCCGACCAGCAGATGCGCCATGTTGTTCGGCGCGTTGCGCGGCGCCAGCGCATCGAGATTGTAGCCGCCGACCCGGCGCTGCACTTTTGGAAAGCGCGCCGCGATCTCGTCGGCCTCGCGCGTGCCGAGATCGAGCATGTCGCGAAACAGCGCGCGGGTGCTGTCGGGTGCCTCGACGTCGGAGAGATCGCGCGACACCTCGCCAAAGCGGCTCAGCGTGCCGTCGGCAAGTGCGGCCTCCATCGATAGCGTGTTGTCGCGCATGGTGCCGTAGCGGAGCGAGCGGCCGCCGCAGGAATTGTTGCCGGCCATGCCGCCTATGGTGGCGCGCGAGGCGGTGGAGACGTCGACGGGAAACCACAGGCCGTGCTTTTTGAGCTGGCGGTTGAGGTCGTCGAGCACGATGCCGGGCTCGACGACGCAGGTGCGGCCTTCGACGTCGAGCGACAGGATACGGTTGAGATGCTTCGAGAGATCGACCACGAGGCCGTCATTGACGGTCTGGCCGCATTGCGAGGTGCCGCCACCGCGCGGGGTGACCTTGCGGCCCTCATCGCGGGCGATCGCCAGCGCCCGCAGCGCCTCGTCCATGGTCCTGGGGACCACCACGCCAGCCGGCATGATCTGGTAGAACGAGGCGTCGGTGGCGTAGCGGCCGCGGCTGAAGGGGTCGAACAGGACGTCGCCGGTTACTTCCGACCGCAGGCGCCGTTCGAGCGAGGAAGCGTTTGTCATCCCTGATCCCGGACTGCCCCAGCGAGGCCCAGGCCTTGTGAGTCATTCATTACGGTTCCCGATCGATTATATTATGAATTCAAAATGAGCAAGCCGGCTGCCCTCAAGGCGAAGCCGGCGCGTGCTCTTGGGGCTCGGTCAGGTGCTCGATCGCAGCGGTCCGCTTGTTGCGCAAGTGCTGGAACAGGATGTCGCTGAGCTCGCTGGCGGCTCTGCGGCGCAGCGCATCGAGGATGGCCTCGTGCTCGCGCATCGCCTCCGCCCAGCGCTGCCGCTTGCGGGCGAAGTTGGCGGAGTAGCGGACGCGCCGAATGCGGCCGGCGAAGTTGGCGTAGGCGGTTTTCAGCGTCTCGTTGCGCGCGGCCGCGACGATGCTCTCGTGGATGCGCTGGTTGGTCTGGAAGTAGCCGTGCATGTCGCGGTGCAGGTAGTGGCCGTACATCTCGTAATGCAGCTGCTCGATCGCGGTGATTTCCGCGTCTGTAATGGCCTCGCAGGCGAGGCGCCCGGCAAGGCTTTCCAGTCCCGCCATCACGTCGAACAGCTCTTCCAGGTCGCGCTGGCTGAGCTGGCGGACGCGCGCGCCACGGTTGGGCAGCAGCTCGATCAGGCCCTCGGCGGCGAGCACCTTCAAGGCCTCGCGCAGCGGCGTGCGGGAGATGCCGAGCATCTCGCAGAGCTGCCGTTCCGGAACGCGCGCGCCTTCGGGGATGTTGCCCTCGACCACGTAGTCGCGCAGCCGCAGCAGGATCTCGCCGTGAAGCGAGGCTTCGTGACGGTTTTCCTGGCGATCGCCGCCATTGCTGGCGGGCGGAGGGGCGATCGGAACCCCGGTGTCGGGAATCGTGGATTTCATTTGCTGCACAGTAGTTTGCTCGCTCGGGCGCGTCGACATCCACAATCGAATACCAAATTTCGATTGAAAGGACAAAAAATGAATGCAAAATTCCTCCAGAGCCGGCCAGAATTCGCCGACAGGGAGGTTTTTATGCATCAGGGACGCCATTTCCTTCAGATTCCGGGCCCGAGCCCGGTCCCCGAGCGCGTTCTGCGCGCCATGGACATGCCTGTGATCGACCACCGCAGCGCCGAGTTCGGCGAGCTCGGCCGCACCGTGCTCGAAGGCAGCCAGAAGATCTTCCAGACCAAGGGCCCGGTCGTGATCTTCCCCTCCTCGGGGACCGGCGCCTGGGAAGCCGCGATCGTCAACACGCTGTCGCCGGGCGATAAGGTGCTGATGGTCGAGACCGGCCATTTCGCCACGCTGTGGCGGCAGATGGCGGGTCGCTTCGGCATCGAGGTCGATTTCGTTCCGGGCGACTGGCGCCGCGGCGCCGATCCCGCCGTGATCGAAGCAAAACTCACCGAGGACAAGGCGCGCGCAATCAAGGCCGTGATGGTCGTGCACAACGAGACCTCGACCGGTGCGACCAGCCGCATCGCCGAGATCCGCGCCGCGATCGAGCGCACCTCGCATCCGGCGCTGCTGATGGTCGACACCATCTCCTCGCTCGGCTCGGTCGACTACCGCCACGACGAGTGGAAGGTCGACGTCAGCGTCAGCTGCTCGCAGAAAGGTTTCATGCTGCCGCCCGGCCTCGGCTTCAACGCGATTTCGGAGAAGGCGCTGGCTGCGTCCAAGACCAACAAGATGCCGCGCTCCTATTTCGACTGGGAGGAGATGCTCAAGCCCAATGCCAAGGGCTTCTTCCCCTACACACCGGCGACCAATTTGCTCTACGGGCTGCGCGAGGCGATCGCGATGCTGCTCGAGGAGGGGCTCGACAACGTCTTCGCGCGGCATCAGCGGCTGGCGGCTGCGACGCGCGCCGCGGTCAATCATTGGGGTCTCGAGATCCTCTGCCAGGAGCCGTCGGAATTTTCGCCGGTGCTGACCGCGGTGCTGATGCCGCCCGGCCATGACGCCGACCAGTTCCGCAAAGTTGTGCTCGAGAACTACAACATGTCGCTCGGCTCAGGCCTGTCGAAGGTCGCCGGAAAGGTCTTCCGCATCGGCCATCTCGGCGAATGCAATGCGCTGACGCTGCTCGGCGCGCTTACCGGCGTCGAGATGGGCCTGTCGGTCGCAGGCGTGCCGCATCGCTCCGGCGGCGTCGATGTCGCGATGAAGCTCTTGGAGCAGCGCCCGCAAGGCAATGCATCGCCACACCTGAAAGTGGTCGCCACTTAAGCCGCGCGGGACACGCGGCCGAAAATCATAACAAAGCGATCAGGGAGGGTGGAGATGAAGATTCGGTTCAAGGCCACACATGTCGTGCTGGCGATGCTCTGCGCGATGTATTTCATCACCTATGTCGACCGGGTGAACATCGGCACCGCCGCGAGCGAGATCCAGAAGGAGCTGGGTCTGTCGAACACCCAGCTCGGTCTCATCTTCTCCGCCTTCGCCTATCCCTATCTCTTGTTCCAGGTGATCGGAGGCTGGGTCGGCGATCATTTCGGCCCGCGCAAGACGCTGTTCTGGTGCGGCATGATCTGGACGGCCGCTACCATCATGACCGGCTTCGTCAACGGGCTCGCGGCACTCTTCATCGCACGCTTCGCGCTCGGCTTCGGCGAGGGCGCGACGTTCCCGACGGCCACGCGCGCGATGCAATATTGGACGCCGGCGAACCGCCGCGGCTTCGCGCAAGGGCTGACCCATTCCTTCGCCCGGCTCGGCAACGCGGTGACGCCGCCGGTGGTGGCCCTCTTGATCCTGTGGCTGACCTGGCGCGGCGCCTTCGTCGTGCTCGGCTTCGTGAGCCTGATCTGGGGCGTGATCTGGGTCTGGTATTTCCGCAACGAGCCGAAGGACCACGCCTCGATCACCGAGGCCGAGCTCGCGGCGCTGCCGCCGCGCCCGACCGGCGAGCGGCCGCGCGTGCCGTGGGGCCCGCTGCTCGGGCGGATGTGGCCGGTGACGCTGACCTATTTCTGCTACGGGTGGTGCCTGTGGCTGTACCTGAACTGGCTGCCGCTGTTCTTCAAGAACAACTACAATCTCGACATCAAGAACTCGGCACTGTTCGCCTCCGGCGTGTTCTTCGCCGGCGTGGTCGGCGACAGCGACGGCGGCGTGCTCTCGGACAAGATCCTCGACCGCACCGGCAATGTCCGCCTGGCGCGGCTCATCGTCACCGTAACAGGGTTTACGGGGGCGCTGCTCTCGCTGCTGCCGATCCTGTTCGTCCACGACATCACCATCGTCGCGCTGTGCCTGTCGGCGGGCTTCTTCTGCGCTGAGCTCGTGATCGGCCCGATGTGGTCGATCCCGATGGACATTGCTCCGAAATATTCCGGCACCGCGTCGGGACTCATGAACACCGGCTCGGCCTTCGCGGCCATCGTCTCACCGCTGGTCGCGGGCTTCGTGATCGACTCGACCGGCAACTGGTACCTGCCGTTCCTGATGTCGATGGGGCTTTTGCTGCTCGGCGGCTTTTCGGCCTTCCTGATGCATCCGGAACGCCCGTTCACCGAGGCCGAGGGCCAACTGCCCTCAGGCCGGGTGGTGGCTGCGGAGTAGGGGCGTTCACAATTGCCCGTCATGCCCGGGCTTGTCCCGCCTGCGCGGCCGAAGCCGCTTCGGCGCGGCGAAGGCCCGGGCATCCACGTTCTTCGCGCTGCGGGGCAAGGCGAGGACGGCCGGGACAAGCCCGGCCATGACGCTGTGGAAATAGGGGCGGCGGGGGGCCCGCCGGTTATGCATGGGAGACGTCTTTAGGAGAGGGGACAAGCCGGTCAAATGGTGCTATTCGGCGGCCACCAAAATCAAGGCTAGACCGGGAAGGACGCCGATGACCGTGCATACTGGAAGGCATTTCTTACAGATTCCAGGACCGACCAACGTGCCCGACCGCGTGCTGCGGGCGATGGACATGCCGACGCTGGACCATCGCGGTCCGGAGTTCGCCGAGCTCGGTTTCGCCGTCCTCGCCGCGATGCAGCGCGTGTTCCGCACCAAGCAGCCCGTGATCATCTTCCCCTCGTCCGGCACCGGCGCCTGGGAAGCGGCGATGGTCAACGTGTTCGCGCCCGGCGACAAGGTCTTGATGTGCGAGACAGGCCAGTTCGCCGTGCTGTGGCGCGGCATCGCCGACAAGTTCAAGCTCGACGTCGACTTCATCCCGAGCGACTGGCGCCATGGCGCCGACCTCGCCGAGATCGAGCAGCGCCTGGCCGCCGACAAGCAGCACAAGATCAAGGCGGTCTGCGTCGTGCACAACGAGACCTCGACCGGCTGCCTGACGCCGCCCCTGGAGGTGCGCAAGATCCTCGACCGCGTGAAGCACCCGGCGCTGCTGATGGTCGACACCATCTCCGGCCTCGGCTCGATGGAATACGAGCACGACGCCTGGGGCATCGACGTCTCGGTTGCGGGCTCGCAGAAGGGCCTGATGCTGCCGCCGGGCCTCGGCTTCAACGCCGTGTCGGAGAAGGCGCTCAACGTCGCCAAAACCAATCCGGGCATGCGCTCCTATTGGGACTGGCAGGAAGTGATCAGCTTCAACAAGCTCGGCACCTTCCCCTATACGCCGGCGACCAATCTGCTCTACGGCCTGCGCGAAGCGGTGAAGATGCTGGAGGAGGAGGGCCTCGAGAACGTCTGGGCCCGCCACAAGCGTCACAGCGCGGCGACGCGCGCCGCGGTCAAGGTCTGGGGCCTCGAGACGCAGTGCGCCGATCCCGCCGCGCATTCGCCGGCGCTGACCGGCGTGCGCGTGCCGGAAGGGTTCGACGCCGACGCCTTCCGCAAGGTGGTGCTGGAGAATTTCGACATGTCGCTCGGCACCGGCCTGAACAAGGTCAAGGGCAAGGTGTTCCGCATCGGCCATATCGGCCATTTCAACGATCTGATGCTGATGGGCACGCTTGCCGGCGTCGAGATGGGCCTCGATCTTGCAAAAATCCCGCACCGGAGCGGCGGCGTGCTGGCGGCCATGGACGTCCTGAAGGGACGCGACGTGGTGCCGATGACCAAGGCCCAGGTGGCGTAAGGTTCAGGCGGCCTGAACCAACCTAAGAAAGTGAGCGCGCGATGAACGCACCGACGACTGCCAACGAAGACCTGCTCTACTCCGTCACGGACGGCATCGCGCGGATCACCTTCAACCGCCCCCAGGCGCGCAACGCAATGACCTTCGCCATGTATGACCGCATGGCGGAGATCTGCCAGGAGATCAACGCCGACCGATCGATCAAGGCGCTGATCCTCACCGGCGCCGGCGACAAGGCCTTCGCCTCCGGCACCGACATTTCGCAATTCCGCGCGTTCAAGACCGCGCAGGACGCGCTCGACTACGAGGCCCGTATCGACCGCGTGCTCGGCACGCTCGAGCAGTGCCGCGTGCCGGTGATCGCGGCGATCGCGGGCGCCTGCACCGGCGGCGGTGCCGGCATTGCGGCCTGCTGCGACTTGCGCATCGGGACCGAAACGACGCGCATGGGCTTTCCGATCGCGCGCACGCTCGGCAATTGCCTTTCGATGTCCAACATCAGTCGCGTCGTCGCGCTGGTGGGACCGGCCCGCACCAAGGATCTGATCTTCAAGGCGCGCCTCGTCGAGGCGCCGGAAGCGCTTGCGCTCGGCCTGCTGAATGAGGTGGTGCCCGACGTCGAGACGCTCCAGCGCCGCGCCGACGAGACCGCAAAGCTCGTCGCCAGCCACGCGCCGCTGACGCTCGAAGCCACCAAGGAAGCGGTGCGCCGCATCCGCCGCACGCTGTCGCGCGAGGAAGGCGAGGATCTGATCCTCAAGGCCTATATGAGCGAAGATTTTCGCGAAGGCATGGACGCTTTCCTCAACAAGCGTACGCCCGTCTGGAAGGGCAAGTAGCGCGTCCGGCGCGATCCTGCGCCGCGCGATGCGCGGCGTCATGACGATCGGCATCACCGTATCGCAGGCAAGATGCAGCATTGCATCGCGAGGCGTATGGATACTGTCATGTGTTCGGAATAGCCTGCTGCCGCGTGATAGGCGGGGATGCTGCATGATGAGGAAGATTGGGCTCGATCAGGCTGCGAGCTACGGCGGGCGGCCGCTGCGACACATGCTCATGTTGCTCGGCGTCGCCGGCTGGATGCTTGTGGGTGCCACCGGTGCCCACGCCCAGTCGTTCCGCCAGGGCGTCGCCGCGTTCCAGCGTCAGGACTATGTGACGGCTTCCCGCATCTTCATTCCGCTCGCCGAGCGCGGCAATGCGCCGGCGCAGACCTATCTCGGCTTCCTGTTCGAGACCGGCCGCGGCGTGCCGATGAACTACACGGAAGCCGCGATGTGGTACCGCCGCGCGGCGGAGCAGGGCGACAGCCGCGCGCAATATTCGCTGGGCCTGCTCTATGACCGCGGCCAGGGCGTGCCGCAGGACATCGTCGAGGCCTCCAAATGGCTCAACCTGTCGACGGCTGCCGCACCGCCGCCGGTGCGGGAGTCGCGGGCCCGGATCCGCGATGCCGTCACCACCAAGATGACACGCGGGGAGATCGCGCAGGCCCGTCTGCGGGCGCTGGAATGGGCGCCGAGCCGCGAGCATTGATCGCGAATATTCCGGCTGGCGCGCCGCGGCCATGGTGACATCGTGCCAGTGTTTTGCCCGACGTGTCAAATGGATTCCGTAAAATCCGAAATTGCCCTGCGTCGGCCGACAAGTCATTGATAAAGCTGTCCCCGTCTACTGTGCATGGGGTTGTTTTCGAGCTTTTGTACGGGGCGGGCTGCCAATCACGGCCAGTGGCGGTATGAGGCCTTAGCCCGGCCAGCCGCCGAGCCAGTTCACATACCAGGTCTCGCCCAGCCAGCCGATCCAGATCGCCGGCGCCAGGAACAGCCCAAACGGCAGGAAGGCGGTCGCGCGCAGCCGCTTCCTTTGCAGCACGGCGTTGCCGACATAGGCGCCGATCGCGAGCAGCGCGGCAAGCTCGATCACCGCAACCACGGTGGCAAGATCGAGCCAGGCCCCGCACACCGCAGCCAGCTTGACGTCGCCGAGCCCGAGCCCGTCGCGGCCGCGCCAGTAGCGGTAGACCAGCATCAGCAGCAGCAGTGGCAGCGCGACTGCCACCGCGCGGGCCAGCGGCCAGAGCAGCGCCTCGATGCCGATGTCGGGTACGAACGCGCCGGCGCGGAGCAGGGCGAGGGCGAAAGCTGCGCCCGTCAGCTCGTTCGGGATGAGGTAGTGGCGCGCGTCATTCGCCGCGATCGCCAGCATCAGCGCGGCCAGGAACGCGCCGTAGAGGCCTTCCGCGCCGGGCGCGATGACGAGGCTCGCGAACACACCCAGCAGCAGGGCGATGCCGAGCGCCAGTGAAGGGGCCGTCTCTTCGTCCGCCACCTGATCCGTCCCGGTTGTCGTCTGGGCATGGTCCTTCCGGAAAGCCGCCGCGCGCTTGTCCGGATCATGCTCTAGCGTGCCACCTTGGGCGGGTTCACGGTTACCACGGGATTGCTGGTCCCGACCAGGCGGCTGTTCATCTTCGTGCGCATCTCCTCCGCGATGACATGCGCATCGACGCCGTCCTTGATCACGGTCGGCCTGATGAACAGGATCAGCTCGGTGCGTGCACGCGTGTTGGTCTGATGCGAGAAGGCATCGCCCATGCCGGGAATGGAATCGAGGATCGGAATGCCCTGGCGCTGCCTGTTCTCGGTCTCGCTGATCAGGCCGGCCAGCAGCACGGTCTGCCCGCTCGTCACCGCGATCGAGCTCTTGACCCGGCGCTGCGAGATCGTCGGCGTCAGCGAGTTGGCACTGCCGGCAGCGACGCTCGAGATCTCCTGCTCGATGTCGAGCACGACGTTGCCGTTGGCATTGGCGCGCGGCAGCACGCGCAGGATGATGCCGGTGTTCTTGTAGTCGATGGTGTTGACCACAGTGTTGTTGGCGGTCAGCACGGTCGCGGTGCCGGTCGAGAACGGCACCTGGTCGCCGACCTGCAAGGTTGCGGCCTGGTTGTCGAGCACCACCAGCGAGGGATTCGACAGCACCTTGACGTCGGTGACGTTATGCAGCGCATCGAGCACGACGCGCGGCGAGTTTTCGGAGCCGATCAGGAAATTGAAGCCGGGCAACGCGCGCCCGAGCAGGGCGCCGGCGGCGGCGTTGACCGCGTTGCTCGTCGGCTCGGTGTTGCTGCCGATCGTGGCGCTGTTGCTGATGCCCGAGATGGTGTTGGAGATCGAGCCTTTCTGGCTCGCCAGGAAGAACTGCACGCCATAGTTCAGCTGATTGTTCAGCGTCACCTCGGCGATGGTCGCCTCGATCGCGATCTGGCGCTGCGGCCGGTCGATCTGGCGGATGGTCTGCTCGACGATGCGCTGGGCGTCCTGGTTGGCGTAGACGAGCACGGCGTTGTTGGTGACGTCGGCGGTGATCCGCACGTTCTGCAGGATGCTGTTGGCGCCGGGCTTCGCGCCGCCACCGCCCGACAGTCCGCCGCCGAGGCCGTTGTCCTGTGCCGGCGTCGCCGAGGCGACAGGGGCGGGACGGGCGCTGAACGACGAGCCGGCGGGTCCGCTGACCGGCGTGGTGGCCCCGGCAGCGGCGGTCGGCAATGCGCTCAGCGAGGCGATGGGATTGGTGGAGGACGATGACGTCGTCGACATCCCGGAGCCGGGCGAGATCTGGCTCGAGGCGCTGTCGAGCGTCGAGCCGTTCGCCGAGCCCTGGTTGAGCAGCATGTCGTTCAGCATCGCCACGATCACCTTGGAATTGCCGTAGCGCAGCGGATAGGATTTCAGGTTCACCCCGTCGGTGTCGGAGCGGTCGAGCCGCGCGATCCATGTCTGCGCGCGCTTCAGATACTCCGGCTTCTGGCTCACCACGAGGATCGAGTTGAGCCGCGAGATCGCCTGCAGCTTGATCACGTTCTGGCTCATCCCGCCTTCGCCGGAATCCATGATCTTCTCGATCTCGCTGATGACGGGCTCCGGCGCGGAATTGTGCACCGGGAAGATGCCGACGGATTGTCCGCGCATCCAGTCGGCATCGAAGGAGAGAATGGTGTCGACGGCGGACGCCCGGTCGGAGCCGCTGCCGCTGATGATCAGCGTGTTGCGGGCGTTGTCGGGACGCATGGTCGAGGCCTTGACGCCGAACGCGTCGAGCAGCTTGAAGATGTTTTGGGCCGAGACATAGCGCAGCGGCACCACGGAGATGCCCTGGCCGGCCGCGACGTTCGCGCGGTCGACGCCGCCGGGACCTGCCTCCGGGGCCGGCAGCAGCCGATAGCCGGTGCGGTCGCGCACCAACGCGACGCCGGACATGCGCAGCGCATTCTCTAGCACGTAGAGCGCGTCCGCCTTGGGCACTGGGCGCACCGAGGCCAGCGTCACGGTACCCTGCACGCGCGGGTCGATCGTGTAGCCGACATTCAACACGTCACCGAGGATCACCTTCGCGACGGTCGCCACCGGCGCGTTCTCGAAATTGAGATCATATCCGCTGCCGCCGCCATCATCGCGCTCGGCTACAGCACTGCCCTGGGGCGTTGCATCATCGCCGAGATAGATCGCAGGCTTGGACGATTTCGACTGGGCGATGCCGCTCGCGCCGGTATCTGCGGGTTGGCGCGGCTGCAGGTCGAGTGAGCGAACTTTATCGGCAATGTCCTGCGCGCGCGGATCTTTTGGGTCGGCCTCGATGGATTGGTCGGCGGTGACGATGCAGGCGCCGAGCAGGAAAGCGGACGACAACAGCATGACCGCTCCAGGCAACGCTGTGCGGAGGCGCAAAAGCGGTTGGAGTAGTTTGAACGAAATATGACGAGTGCCGCTTCGAGTGGCCGAAAAATGTGTTTGATCCGTCATGGATCGTATGCGCCGAAATTTGCGTCGCTGCCATTTCTTGCTAGTAAACCTATCGTGGACTCCATGGTCGTGGGCAGGCCAGATGGATGTGTTGCTAACGAGCGTGGTGCGGTGAAGGGCATGCAAGACGTCGCGGTCGACACCTTCAAGCAGCATCTTCTTGCAAAGCGCTCGTTACCGTCACGTGCGCTTGCGCGCCTCGATGGTCCGACAGATGCCGGATCCGGTCGGTCGCTTCGCGAGCTGTGGGAGACAATGGACCTTTCGTCAGCTGAATTTGCCGACGAGGTCTCGGAACATTTTCGGCTGCCGCGGCTGGGTCTTCCGCAGTTACTGTCAATCACGCCTTGCCTCGACGGCTTCTCACATAGATTCCTGCGGGAATCGACCGTATTTCCATTCCGCTCTTCGAGCGGAACTTATGGAATAGCGATTGCCGATCCTTTGGATGCCGCCGCCATCCGCGCCGCCGAGATTGTCTTCGGC
The DNA here is from genome assembly GCF_029714425.1 of Bradyrhizobium sp. CB2312. Taxonomy (NCBI): domain Bacteria; kingdom Pseudomonadati; phylum Pseudomonadota; class Alphaproteobacteria; order Hyphomicrobiales; family Nitrobacteraceae; genus Bradyrhizobium; species Bradyrhizobium sp. CB2312. The sequence goes on from NZ_CP121668.1 coordinate 3,610,849, forward strand.
ACGCGGGTCGACATTGTCGTCGCGTCGTATGAAGATATTACGACAGCTCTCGACCAAAGGACCGGCGCCGCCGAAACAAGTGCGGACGAAGGCGTCCGGTTGCAGCAGCAGTCCGACGACGACATCGAGAGCCTGCGCGATCTCGCCAGCGGCGCACCTGTGGTGCGCGCGCTCAACGATCTATTGGAGCGCGCGGTGGACTTGCGTGCCAGCGACATTCACGTCGAGCCATTCCGCGCCGGGCTCACCGTGCGCATGCGCGTCGACGGCCTGCTGCGCGCGCTGCCGTCGCCGCAAGCCATCCCGCCGCAGGCGCTGATCTCGCGCATCAAGATCCTCGCCAGCCTCAACATCGCCGAACGGCGCCTGCCGCAGGACGGCGCCGCGCGCGTGCGCGTCGGGCGCAGCGAGATCGACGTTCGCGTCGCCACCATGCCGACGCAGCATGGCGAGAGCGCCGTCATCCGTTTGTTGCCGCGCGACCGCGGCCTCCTCGAAATGAGTAAGCTCGGCCTCGGCGCGCGCGACGAGGGCGCGATGACGCGGATGCTGGCGATGCCGCACGGCATGATCGTCATCACCGGGCCGACCGGCAGCGGCAAGACCACGACGCTTGCGACCATGCTGTCGATCCTGAACGAGCCGACACGCAAGATCCTCACCATCGAGGATCCCGTCGAGTACGAGATCCCGGGCATCAACCAGTCCCAGGTCAAGCCGTCGATCGGGCTGACCTTCGCCTCCGCCATGCGCGCCTTCGTGCGTCAGGACCCCGACGTGATCATGGTCGGCGAGGTCCGCGACGCCGAGACCGCTCATATCGCCATCCATGCCGCACTGACAGGCCATCTCGTGCTGACGACGCTGCACACCGAGACGGCGGCGGCCGCCGTGCCGCGCCTGATCGATCTCGGCATCGAGGGATTTTTGCTGAAGTCCACCTTGCGCGCCGTGGTGGCGCAGCGCCTGGTGCGCATGCTCTGCGAGCGCTGCAAGGTGCCGCACACGCTGACCGAGGCGGATATTGCCAAGGACCCGCGCTTTGCGGTGATCGGTTTCAAGTGCGGCGAGGTCGTGCACGAGGCCGGCGGCTGCGAACGCTGCGGCGGCACCGGTTATCGCGGTCGCAACGGCGTGTTCGAGATCCTCGAAATGTCCGACGAGGTGCGCGGGCTGATCGGGCCGCGGACCGACTCCCACTCCATCGATTCCGCCGCGATGCGCGGTGGCATGACGACGATGCTGGAGGATGCGGTCGCCAAATGCCGGGCCGGGCTCACCACCGTGCCCGAGGTCTTCCGCGTCACGACGGTGCGCTAGAACCCATGCCGAACTATCGCTACCGCGCGCTCAATGCCAACGGCGAACTGATCTCCGGCGCCATTGCCGCGCCCGCGCCGGGCGACGTCGGGCCGCGGATCGAGCGGCTTGGCCTCGTGCTGGTCGACAACGTCACGCCGGAGGAGGGCGGCGCGGCCGCCGGCGTCTTCAGCCTGTTCAACAAGCCGAAGCCGGAAGACGTCACCATCTTCACCCGCGACCTCGCGCTGTTGCTGCGCGCCGGCGCCCGCATCAACGACGGATTGGAACTGCTCGCGGCTGATCCCGATTTCGGTCGGCTGCGCCCGGTCGTGGCCGACATCCGTTCGCGCGTGGTTTCAGGCGAAAGCTTTGCCGAGGCGCTGGCGCGGCACGAGGGACTGTTCCCGCCGATGTATATCGCGCTGGTCCGGGTTGGCGAAGCCTCGGGATCCCTCGATCAGGTGCTGGAGGTGTTGGCCGGCGAGCGCGCGCGCGGCGAGGCCCTGCGGCGCCGGCTGTCGGATGCGATCCGCTATCCGATATTCGTGCTCGGTGCTGCCGGCTGCGTGCTGCTGTTCTTCCTCAGCTTCGTGCTGCCGCAGTTTGCCAGCGTGCTGCAGGATTTCGGCGCCAAGGTCGATCCGGTGGTCGGCGTCTTCCTCAGCATCTCGACCTTCCTGCGCAGCAATTCCGACACGATGCTGGCCGGCCTTGCCGCCACGATCGTGGCGGTATGGCTGTTGCTGCGGCAGCAGCGGATCCGCCGCGGCATCACCAATGCGATCGTGCGTCTGCCGGCGATCCGCAACGTGATGAGTGCGTACCGGACGGCGCTGTTCTGCCGCAATCTCGGCCTGCTGCTCGGCAGCGGGGTCAATCTCACCACCACGCTGCGCATCCTGATCGACATGATGGCGACGACCGGACCGTCCGCGGTCTGGAGCGATGCCGCCGACCGCGTTCGCCATGGCTCCAAGCTCTCCGACGCGCTGGCCGAGACCGAGGCACTGCCGGCGATGGCGGTGCGCATGCTGCGGCTCGGCGACGAGACCGGGCAATTGCCGATGCTCTCGGGGCGCGTCGCCGAATTCTACGAAACGAAGTTGCAGCGAACGCTCGACCGTGCGGTCGGCATCGCGGGGCCGGCGGCGATCATCGCGATCTCGCTGGTGGTCGGTGGCCTGATCACCTCGGTGATGACGGCGCTGATGTCGGTGAGCCAGATTGTCGGTTAGGCCAGGCTACGCGAGTAACGGGCAAGTAAGCGGAGAGACTTGAAGTGACTAAACATCCATCGTCAAGCCGCGGCCGGCGGCGCGCAGGCCGAGGCGAAGCCGGCTTCACGCTCGTCGAGATGCTGGTCGTCATCACCATCATCGGGATGATCATGGCGCTGGTCGGCCCGCGGGTGCTGAACTATCTCAGCGAGTCCAAGGCGAAGGCGGCGAAGATCCAGATCGAGAGCTTTTCCAGTGCGCTCGATCTCTATTACCTCGATCTCGGCCGCTATCCGACGTCGAACGAGGGCCTCACCGCGCTGACCCGTAGCAACAACCAGGCGGGCTGGAACGGGCCCTATTTGCGCGGCGGCATGGTGCCGAACGATCCCTGGGGTCACCTCTACGTCTATCGCTCTCCGGGCGCGAGCTCGCCTTACGAGATCATCTCGCTCGGATCGGACGGTCAGGAAGGCGGCAGTGGAACGGCGGCCGACATTGTCAGCGGCGCGCGCTGAGGGTCTCGTCGACGCGCGCGGCTTCGCGCTGATCGAGATCCTGTGCGTGCTTGCCATCATCGGCTTGCTCGCGGCGATCATCCTGCCGGCTGTCCCGCACACGACGACGCGCGCCAAGCTGGAGAGCTATGCGGTCGAGACCGCAGCCCTGCTGAAAGCCGACCGCAACGCGGCGCTGCGCCGGCAGACCAGGGTGACGACCACGGTGGATGCGGAGGCGCGTGCGATCCGTTCCGGCGTCACCGGGCAAATCATCCGCCTGCCCCGCGATGTGGTCGTGGCGGCGACGCTGGCCTCGCGCTGTGCCGACCGGGCGGCGGGGCAGTCGATCGATTTCTTTCCGTCGGGCATGTCGTGCGGCGGCACGATCGCGCTGGCGCGGCCCGGCATGGGCTATGAGGTGCGCGTCAACTGGCTGACCGGAGGCGTCGAGATTGTCCCGCAGAAGCTGCTCTGACGGCGCCGCCGGCTTCACCCTGATCGAGGCGCTGGTGGCGCTCGCGATCTTCGTGGCCGTGCTCGGAACCATCGGCTCGGTCATCGCCACGACGGCGAAGGGCACGCGTTCGATCGACCAGCGTCTGGCGCTGGCCGGCACCGCCGAGCGGCTGCTCGCGGATCTGCCGCCGCGGGCCTTGCTCAAGCCGGGCCGGCAGAGCGGCGAGCTGGCCGGCAGCCGCTGGCGCGTCGACATCGCGCCGATGAACGTGCCGGGCGACGATCCCGCCGCCAACCGCTTCGTGCCGATGGCCGTCAATCTGCGCCTCCAGCGCGCCGACGGGGCCGCGATCCAGATCACAACGGTGAAGCTGGTGCCGAGGGCCACACAATGAAGCGCCTGCACCGCACGCTCGCGGATGAAGCGGGCTTCACCCTGCTAGAAGTGTTGCTCGCGACGCTGCTGATGACGCTCATCCTGGCGGCGCTGGCGACGGTGACGGCGCAATGGCTGCCGAACTGGAATCGCGGCATCGCCCGCGTGCAGCGGGCAGAGCGTCTCGCGACCGGGCTCGACCGCATCGTCGCCGACCTCTCGGTCGCCGAGCAGATCACCGTGAACGGCGATGCCAAGGTGCCGCTGTTCGACGGCGCCGAATTGTCGGTGACCTTCCTGCGCACCGCGATCGGCCCGAGCACGCGGCCGGGCCTCGAGTTCATCCGCCTGATCGAGAAGGCGGACTCGCAGGGGCTGGCGCTGGTGCGCGAGCGCGCGCCGTTCGAGCCGATGCCGAGCGACGGGCAGATCCGCTTTGTCGACCAGGTCGTGCTGATCCGCGCGCCGTTCCGCGTGAGCTTCTCCTATGCCGGGCCGGATGGCCAGTGGCAGCCGACCTGGCGCGGCCAGCCGCAGCTGCCGGATCGCATCCGCATCACCATGCGCAACAGCGCCACCGGGCAGGTGCTCGCGGTTTCGGGCGCGGTGATCCCGCACATCACGGCGCCCGCCGAATGCGCGCGGGCCAAGAATCCGGCGACCTGCGTCGCGGCGCGCGGCGGGCCGCAACAGGCGCAGAAAGAGGAGCAGCAATTGTGAGCCGCCCGGCGCAGAATTGCGCAGAGCTGCGCGATCCCCGCGGCTTCATCGTCGTCGCGGTGCTCTGGATGCTGGCGGCGCTGGCGACGCTCGCGCTGATCTATCTGACCTATGTCACCAACACGGCCGTGACCGTCGCCGTTAGCGCCGACCGGTTGCAGACCGATGCGCTGATCAATGCCGGGCTCGAGCTCACGGCCTACCGGCTCTCGGCGCAGAACGAAGCCGTGCGTCCAACCAGCGGCACCTTCAATGCCCGGCTCGGCGCCGGCCGAGTCAGCGTGACGTTCCGCTCGGAGGCCGCGCGCGTCGATCTCAACATGGCGCCGAAGCCGATGCTGGCGGGCCTGATGACGGCGCTCGGCGTCTCCGCGAGCGATGCGCCGGTCTATGCCGACCGGATCCTCGCCTGGCGCACCTCGACGGAGGCTGGCCAGGACAATCCGGAGGATTCCTACTACCGCACGTTCGGCGCGCCCTATCTGCCGCGTCATGCGCCGTTTCCGCACAGTGACGAGCTCTGGCTCGTGCGCGGCATTCCGGCGGCCGTCATCGAGCGTGTGCTGCCCTTCGTCACGGTGTTCAGCAACATGCGGACGGTGAATTTGCTCGACGCCGCGCCGCAGGTGCTGGCGGCGCTGCCGGGCATGACGCCCGAGACGCTGCAACAGGTGCTGCGCGACCGCACGGACCCCAAGGTCGATCCGCGCTCCCTGGTCAGCCTCGCCGGCAGTGCCAATGCGACGACCGACGGCTCGCGGGCATACCGGCTGACGGTCGTGGCCGAGGCGCCGTCGCATCGGCGCAACTCGGCCGAGATCGTCATCCTGCTTCTCGAAGGCAGCGATGAGCCATATCGTGTATTGTCGTGGCACAACGCCTATGACGGCTCTGCCGGAAAGCCACTGTGAGATGAGTTCGCTCGATTCCCTTCGCGCCATTCTCGATTCCTGGACCGGCACCGTGGCCGCCGCGGCGGTTGCCGGCCTCGAGCGGATGGTGTCGCCGCGCGTGGTGCGGCTGGTTGAGACCGAGACCGGCGCGTTCGCCCTGGAGACGGCGAAGCCGGAGAACGGTTCGAAGGAGATCGCGTTCGAGGACGGCAAGTTCGCAAGTTCCAACCTCGCGCAGATCGTCCGCGGCAGCCGCGTCGAGATCGTGCTGCGGCCGGCGCGCTTCCTGTTCCGCCCGCTGGAGCTGCCGGCGCGCGCGGCCGATTTCCTCGAAGGCATCGTGCGGGCGCAGATCGACCGGCTGACGCCGTGGAGCGCGGGCGACGCCGTGTTCGGTTGCAGTGCTCCGGTGGCGCATGGCAGCGAGAGCATCACCACCGAGATCGCGGCGGCTCCGCGCAAGCTGGCGATGAGCTATGTCGAGGCGGTCGCGCCCTTCCATCCGGCCGCGATCGCGGTCGCGACGCAGACGGCCGAGGGCGGACGCATCAAGGTGTTCGAGCAGAGATCGCGCGGCGCGGTCGACCCGGCCCGGCTGAGCCGGACGCTGCAACTGGTGCTGGCCTTGGCCGCCGTCACCGCGGTGATCGGATCGGTCGCCGCAGGTTATCTCGCCGACAGCCTCAGCGCGCAGGAGAGCGAGCTCGAACGGCAGATCGCCGAGCGCCGCGCCGCGCTGCGCGGCGCCGACGGCAGCGAGCGTTCGCCGCTCGCGCAGCTCGAACGCCGCAAATACGAGACGCCGGCGAGCGTGATCGTGCTGGAATCGCTCAGCCGGATATTGCCTGATCATACCTATGTCAACGAGCTGCATCTGGCCGGCAACAAGCTCCAGATCGGCGGCATCACCCGCGATGCGCCCTCGCTGATCCTGCTGATCGAGCAGTCCCAGCATTTCACCCGCGCGACCTTCTACGCCCCGACGACGCGCAGCTCGTCCGATCCCGGCGAGCGCTTCCACATCGAGGCGCAGATCGAGCCGAGGAACGTGCCATGAGCAGCGCCAAGGTCACCGGCGGAAATGCGCTCACACGAGCGCTTGCAAGCTCGCCTCTGATCGCGGTCACGCTGTATGTGGCGGTTACCGGCGGGCTGCTGCTGATGGCAGGCCTGTCGATCGCTGACGTCATCGCTCACCGCCAGGCGCTGGCGCAGACCTCCGACCTGCTCGACCAGCTGCGCGGCCGCAAGGGCGGCGCCAAGAATGCCGCGGCAGCGTTGGCCGAGCACCAAGGCACGCCGTTCCTGGAAGGCCCGACGGTAACGGTCGCGGGCGCCAACCTGTTGCAGCGGGTCGCGGCCGCCGTCGGCAATGTCGGCGGCTCGGTGCAGTCCTCGCAGGTCGACGTCACAGGCGCACAAGTGAAGGACGGCTTCGTCGGTCTCGTCGTGAGTTGCGAGCTGGACCAGCCGGCGCTTCAGAAGCTGCTCTACAATCTCGAAGCCGGCATGCCGTTCCTCTACGTCGATCAGCTCGACGTTCAGGTGCCGCAGACCACCGCGCTGAACGAGGCCGGCACCGGCCGCGTCAGGGTAATCCTGGGTGTCTCCGGCCAATGGCAGGCAGGCAAGTAGGGGCGTTGGCCGGGCCGCCGGTTCCGGTTCGATGCGGGTTGATGGCGGGCCGCATCGGAACTAGTTTGCTGGGACGAGCGTGCCGCGAGCTTCCAAGGGAATTTTCCATGTCCGGGTGGCTGAGACCGACAGGATGGGCCGCGCTGTGCGCGGCGGCCGCACTCGCGGCGCAGGGTATTGCCGAGAGCCCGGCCGCGACCTCGTCGCGCATGGATATCCTGTCCGACGATGCCGCCGGCAGCCCCGCTGAAGGCATCGATGTCGGCGCGATGCGGCCGATCGCGGCGCCGGCGCAGCCTGTCAGCAAACCCGTCCCCCGCGGCAATCCGCTGTGGGCGGTGCCGTTCTCGGCGCTAACGGCGACCCAGGAGCGTCCGGTCTTCTCGGCCTCGCGCCGGCCGCCGCCGCGCGCGGTTGCCGCCTCTCCGGTCGAAGAGGTGCAGGCACCGCTGCCGCCCAAGCCGGCCGAGGCGCCACCGCCGCTGCTCCTGGTCGGGGCCGTGGTGGGCGAGGGGGATGCGATCGCGATCCTCGTCAACCGCACCGACCAGTCGGTCGTGCGCTTGCGGCAGGGCGACACGCTGGGTGGCTGGTCGCTGACCTCGGTGCAGCCGCGCGAGGTGACGTTCAGGCAGGGCGATCGCAGCGAGATGTACTTGCTGCAGCGGAAGGTTGAACCCGCAAGTCCACCCGTCGAATAGCGCCCCGCCTGCACGGTGCGTTCCCGGCTGACAGCCGATCGGGCCTATTGGCCTTCTGGGGTCTTTGATCGATTGCAGTCCATCTCGCCAGCAGCGAGACGCCATCTGTCGCGACCGGAGCAAAGCGCAGAAGATCGATTGCGCCCAGGCGCTTGCAATCCATCTCATTCCAAAGTCATAAGCGGTGCGGTGCCGGCCCGGCTTGAACTGGCCGGTATTCGCCCGCACAATGCAATCCGCGATACTTCGCGAATTGCCAATCCGAACAAGAACATAGGCAAATAACTTGGGGAAGACGCGCGTGGGACATGGAATGAAGGCCGCAATCACGCTGGCGGTCGCGCTTTGCGGCACGCCGGCCTTTGCGGGGTGGGAGCCGACCAAACCGGTCGAGATCGTGGTGGCAGCGGGCGCGGGCGGCGCCTCCGACCAGATGGCGCGCATGATGCAGGCCGCGATCCAGAAGAACAATCTGATGAAGCAGCCGATCGTGGTCTCGCTCAAGGGCGGCGCCTCGGGCGCGGAAGCGCTGATGTACATGAAGTCGAGCGAGGGCGATCCGAACAAGGTGCTGATCGCCTATTCGCTGATCTACATGCTGCCGCTGTCGGCGAAGATCCCGTTCAACTGGCGTGAGCTGACCCCGGTCTCGGTGATCGCGCTCGACCAGTTCGTGTTGTGGGACAACAGCGCAGGCCCCAAGTCCGTGAAGGAGTTCGTCGAGGCTGCGAAGGCCGCGAGCTCGCCCTTCAAGATGGGCGGCACCGGCTCCAAGCGCGAGGACCACGTGCTGACCGTGTTCCTGGAGCAGAAGACCGGCGCGAAATTCTCCTATCTGCCCTACAAGTCCGGCGGCGAGGCCGCGACCCAGCTCGTCGGCAACCACACCGAGTCCAACGTCAACAACCCATCCGAAAATCTCGAGGTCTGGCGCGCAGGCCAGGTCCGTCCGCTCTGCGTGTTCGACAAGGAGCGCATCTCCTACACCAGCAAGGTCACGGACACGCAGTCCTGGGCCGACATCCCGACCTGCAAGGAGGAGGGGGTCGACGTGCAGTATCTGATGCTGCGCGCGATGTTCCTGCCCGGCAAGGTCACGCCGGAGCAGCAGGCATTCTATGTCGAGCTGTTCCACAAGGTGACGCAGACCGCCGAATACAAGGACTATATGGAGAAGCAGGCGTTGAAGCCGATCTTCCTCACCGGCAAGGACATGGTGCAATTCCTCGAAGAGGACGATGCCCAGAATAAGTCGTTGATGACGGAAGCCGGTTTCGTCGCGAAGTAAGATGCTGTACTCCCTCGCCCCGTTCTTACGGGGGGCGCGACGAGCTTCGCTCGCGCTGGGAGGGTCGGGGTGAGGGGCTCTCTCCACGAGCTCAACTCTCACCGTCCCCGTGGAGACTCCCCCTCACCCCAACCCTCTCCCCGCAAGCGGGGAGAGGGGGAATTGACCGCACTCCGTCCCTGACAAAGCATGTCTCAAACCGAACTTGAAATCGTCGTCGACGATCCGACCGCGCCTGAAGACGACTCCCCCTCCGTCGTTTCCTCCGGCGCGATCGAGATATGCGTCTGCCTGCTGCTGCTCGCGCTCGCAGCAACGCTCGGCTACGACAATTGGCGCACCGGCGCGTCCTGGGACGCGACCGGGCCCGAGCCAGGCTATTTTCCGTTCTATCTCTCCGTCATCCTCGGCGGCGGCAGCCTCTATGGCCTGGTCGTGGCGCTGATCGCCCATCGCAAGGCGTCCGAGATCTTCGTCACGCGCGCGCAGGCCCGCCGCGTCATGGCGGTGTTCGTGCCGACGCTGCTGTTCTGCGTGGTGACGCAGTTCCTCGGCCTCTATGTCGCGAGCTTCCTCTTGATTGCGGGCTTCATGCGCCTCGTCGGCAAGATCGCGCTGTGGAAGTCGCTGCTCACCGCTTTCCTGTTCACGGCGATCATGTTCGTCACCTTCGACATCGCCTTCGACGTCATCATGCCGAAGGGGCCGCTCGAAGCGGCCTTCGGCCATTAGGACAGACGCGCGATGGAAGCTCTCGGTCTCCTGCTTCACGGCTTCGCCGTCCTGCTGACGTGGAAGACGCTCGTGCTGATGATGGTCGGGCTCGTGCTCGGCATCTTCGTCGGCGTGCTGCCCGGCCTCGGCGGCCCCAACGGCGTTGCGATCCTGCTGCCGCTGACTTTCACGATGGACCCGACCTCGGCCATCGTGATGTTGTCCTGTATCTACTGGGGCGCGCTGTTCGGCGGCGCGATCACCTCGATCCTGTTCAACATCCCCGGCGAGGCCTGGTCGGTCGCGACCACCTTCGACGGCTATCCGATGGCGCAGCAGGGCAGGGCGGCGGAGGCGCTGACCGCAGCGTTCACGTCGTCCTTCGTCGGCTCGCTGGTCGCGGTGCTCTTGATCACCTTCCTCGCGCCGATGATCTCGTCCTTTGCGCTGAGGTTCGGCCCGCCCGAGTTCTTCGCGGTATATCTGTTGACCTTCTGCTCCTTCGTCGGCCTCGGCCGTGAAGCCAAGCACAAGACTGTCATCTCGATGGCGCTGGGCCTGCTGCTCGCCGGCATCGGCATGGACACGGTGTCGGGCAATCTGCGCATGACCTTCGGCTCGTCCGAGCTGCTCCGCGGCATCAATTTCCTCGTCGCCGTCATCGGCCTGTTCGGCATCAGCGAGATCCTGCTGACGATGGAGGAGCGCCTCGCGCTGCGCGGCCACGCCGCGAGCATCTCGCTCCGCGTGGTGCTCGGCGTCTGGAAGGATCTGCCCAAATACTGGGTGACGCTGCTGCGCTCCTCCTTCATCGGCTGCTGGCTCGGCATCACACCGGGCGGTGCGATCGCGGCGTCCTTCATGGGCTACAATCTGGCAAAACGCTTCGCCAAGGAGCCCGAGAGCTTTGGCAAGGGCCGCATCGAAGGCGTGTTCGCGCCGGAGACGGCGGCGCATGCCTCCGGCACTTCGGCGCTGCTGCCGATGCTGGCGCTCGGCATTCCCGGCTCCGGCACCGCCGCGATCCTGCTCGGCGGCCTCATGGTGTGGGGACTCAATCCGGGCCCGCTGCTGTTCGTCGAGCACAAGGATTTCGTCTGGGGCCTGATCGCATCGATGTATCTCGGCAATGTCGTCGGCCTCGTGCTCGTGCTGACGACGGTGCCGATCTTCGCCTCGATCCTGCGCGTGCCGTTCGCGGCGGTGGCGCCGATGATCGTGGTGTCCTGCGCGATCGGCGCCTATGCGATCCAGAACGCGATGTTCGACATCTGGCTGATGCTCGGCTTCGGCGTCGTCGGCTATGTCTTCAAGAAGATCGGCGTCCCCTTGGCGCCGTTCACGCTGGCGCTGGTGCTCGGCAACCGCGCCGAGGATGCCTTCCGTCTGTCGATGATCGGCTCCGGCGGAAATCTGAAGGTGTTCTGGTCGAACGGACTGGTCGGTTCGATCACGACGCTGGCGATCGTGCTGCTGTTTTGGCCGGTGATCGATCGCTTGCTCGCCCGCGTCCGATCGCCGGAACCGACGTGCGCAAGACGGTGAACTTCCGCGACCTCAGCCTCTTCTGATTTTGGAAATCAGGCCGGCCCGATCGGCGGACAAGTGTGATCGAGTTGGAGCGATCGACGTTCGATCGCGCGCGCTCATCGTTCGAGCGGGTGGACGGGCAACGTCGTCTCGAAAAGCCCGGCGGCGACGTCGGGCTTCGTTATTTGATGGTGAAACAGTCAGAGCCCGTGACGCTTCTCTCGCTTGTCGGCGACGTTAATCAGGATCACAATGCAAGCGTAGATAGAATTTTTCCGACCTGATTTTTCGGAGGATATCATGAGCATTGAACGTTATCGTGCTCGCAAGGGCGCCGAGATTTCACACGCGGTCGCGGCCGAAGCCCGCGGAGGCTACACGATCGAGGTCCATTTTCTGGGTGGACTGACAACCAAGCAGAAGGCTGCTTTCAAGCTCGCAGCAAACCGGTGGACGCACGCCATCGTGGGCGATCTGCCTGACGTCACGGTCGGTGGCGAAAGGATCAACAATCTTCGCATCACGGCGCAGGGCACCGACATCGACGGTCCCGGCAACGTTCTCGGCCAGGCGGGGCCGAACCGTTTGCGTCCGAAGAATGCCGGCGCCGCTGCGTTCCTGCCGGCAACCGGCGACATGCAGTTCGACACGGCCGATCTCGCAGCGATGGAAGCCGATGGCACGCTGAACGACGTCATCACCCACGAGATGGGGCACGTGATCGGCATCGGAACGATCTGGACGAACAAGAAATTGTTGAAGGGGGCCCTCACCAGCAATCCGACATTCGTCGGTACCAACGCCATGCGCGAATACGGTAAGCTCCGCGGCTCAGCGACGCTGCCCGTTCCCGTCGAAAACACCGGTGGTGAAGGGACGCGGGATTCGCATTGGCGCGACACGGTGTTCGGCGCGGAACTGATGACTGGCTTCGTCAATGAAGGCGGCAATCCGATGAGCCGGGTGACGATCGCCAGCTTGCAGGATCTCGGCTACGAGGTGAATATGGACGTTGCCCAGCCGTACCATCTGCCGGATCATCTGCACATGGCGGAGGCGGGGCTCCTCGCCGCGCGTGCCGCCATGACAAGAGGTATCGTGCTGCGGCGGATTCCGATCACGTTGCCCGAGGAAAGCTTGGGCGCTTAGGCCTAAAGCATGATCCGGACCCGAAGGGCCGCGTTGCGCAAAGTGCGAAGCGGTTTTCCGAAAAGATCATGCTCAAACAACACCTAAAGCGTGATGATGATTCATCAATCTCATCGCGCTTTGGGGCCTGCCAAGCCAAAGGCCTGCCAAGCGAGGCGCTATCGGGCCGCAAAACTTAGGGAAACCGGATCATGGAGGGCATGAAGCGGCCGGAAGCGATCGTGCTTCCAGATTCGTCATTGATCCCGTCGGGCTGCCTGATCTCGCCACCGCCCAATCAGTTCACCCACGAGGTGGCGAGATCGCAGCCGTTCTATGCCTCGCGCGGTCTGCCGAGCGGACCACCGGCCGGACAGTTCGAGGCTGGAGACAAAGTCGTTCTGCTCTATCATGACGGCGGAGAGCTTTGCCGGGTTGTCGATGCCGCCGGCCATTATGTCGACACGCGGTTCGACGGCTTGCGCAAGATGTAGACGATCGCGCAAGCCGTCGGTGCCGGCGCTCGTGATGACAGGATCGGGCGAGGAACGGCCGCGCCGTCACACCACCTTGGCGTCCCGCAGTTTTGCGATCTCGTCCGCCCCGAATCCGAATTCCTTCAGCACCTCTTCGGTCTGCTCGCCGAATTCCGGCGGCCGCGCCACCATCCTGCTCGGCGTGCGCGACAGCGTCACGGGCTGGCCGACCAGGCGGATGTGGCGGTCCTCGTCGTTCGGCACGTCCTGCGCGATGCCAAGATGCTTGACCTGCGCGTCCTCGAACATCTGGTCGATCGCGTAGATCGGCCCGCAGGGCACCCCGGCCTCGTTGAGCTCCCGAACCCAGGTCTCGGTCGATTTCGTCACCGTGCGCTTCTCGATCTCGGCGTTGAGCGCATCGCGGTTCTTGGAGCGGGCAGGGGCCGTTGCATAGTCGGGATGGCCAAAGAGCTCTGGTGCGCCGATCGCCTGCGCGCAACGTTCCCAGATTCGGCCGCCCGTGGTGGCGATGTTGATGTAGCCGTCGGAGGTCTTGAACACGCCGGTCGGGATGCTGGTCGGATGATTGTTGCCGGCCTGCTTGGCGACCTCTTTCTCCATCAGCCAGCGCGCGGCCTGGAAGTCGAGCATGAAGATCTGGGCCTGGAGCAGCGAGGTCTGCACCCACTGGCCCTTGCCGGAGACCTCGCGCTCGAGCAGCGCGGTGAGGATGCCCATGGCGCAGAACAGGCCCGCGGTGAGGTCGGCGACGGGAATGCCGACCCGCATCGGGCCTTCGCCCGGCGCGCCGGTGATCGACATCAGCCCGCCCATTCCTTGCGCGATCTGGTCGAAGCCCGGCCGCTTGTGGTAGGGGCCGTCCTGGCCGAAACCGGAGATGCTGCCATAGACGATGCGCGGGTTGATCGCGGCGAGGCTCTCATAGTCGATGCCGAGCTTCTTCTTCACGTCGGGCCGGAAGTTCTCGACCACGACGTCGGCCTTGGCGGCGAGACGCTTGAACACAGCGAGCCCGCGCTCGTCTTTCAGGTTCAGCGTCATGGCCCGCTTGTTGCGGTGCAAATTCTGGAAGTCCGAGCCGCGCCGCGGTCCGCCCGGCTGTTCGCCACCGGCATCCTCGGTCAGCGCGTCGATCTTGACGACATTGGCGCCCCAATCCGCAAGCTGCCGCACGCAGGTTGGCCCGGACCGGACGCGGGTCAGATCGAGCACGGTGAAGCGTGACATGGCTTCCGAGGCATGCGGAAAGGGCATCGTGAAAGGCTCCAGGACCAGATTGTTAGCTCACCATAGTGCCGAAAGACCGAGCGGCAAGCCCGACCCAACGCGGACGTCGCCTGTCGAAATGCAAGGCCCGAGGGCAATGCCGCGGAGGGGCGGCAGCGACGTGCTGGTGCGGTCGTGGCAGTGGACTGCTGATCTGGGGCCCTGTGGGTGGGAGTGTGTTTGGAAGGCATTGCACAAGCGGTCTAATCACCTTAAGAGGCGGCTTCAACGCGCTGATCGCCGGGAAGGATGCGGCTTGACCGACACGCAGACCGACGCGCCCGGCAAGCCCGATGGTCGCAGTGGGACCGGCGGTTCCGGACGCGTCCGGCGGCTCATGCATGGCTGGTCGGCGAACCTGGTCCAGATGGGGCTGGGGCTGACGCAGCAGCTGCTGCTGATCCCGGCCTTCCTCCACGTCTGGAGCGGCGACCTGCTCGCGGCGTGGCTCGCGATCTTTGCCGCAGGCGGCCTCGTCATCGTGGCGGATGCGGGACTGCAGCTCCGCGCGATCAACCGGTTTCTGGCCTTCAGGTCCTGCGTCGACTGCGACGGGCGCACCGCGCGCCTCTATCGCGACATGCTGCGGATTTATTTCGCCCTCGTCGCCGCTCTTGGTCTGCTGCTGTGCGGAGCCATCTATCTCGCGCCGCCCTCGTTGGTGCTTGGCTTTCATGCAACGCCGACCTTCGATGCCGCGATGCTGGTGATGACGCTCGGCACGCTTCTGAGCCTGCCCGCCAATCTTGCCGCTGGCCTCTATCGCGTGCGCGGTCAATATGGCCGCATCATCTGGCTGCAGAACGCCGCGCTGCTGCTCGGCCAGATCGCACAGCTTGTTGCGCTGTTCGCGTTCGGAAGCCTGTTCGCGGTGGCGATCGCCTGCGTGTCGATGCAGCTGCTGTTCACGATCTTCGTCGTGGCCTTCGATGCGCCGCGCCTGTTTCCGTTCCTGCGCCGTGCACACGGACTGCCGTCCGTCGCTGCGTCATGGCGCTGGAGCATCGGGCAGCTCGGCCGCGCGTTACCCTTCGCGGTCGCCAACATCTCAGAGCTCGCGCTCGTCAACGCTCCGGTCCTGCTGGTCTCGGCGCTCGTCGCCGACCGCGTCGCGGTCGCGCAATGGGGGCTGACGCGCGTGATCGCGAGCTTGGTGCGCGGACTCAGTCTCCAGCTTGCCCTGCCGTTCGGCGCCGAGCTAGGCCATGATCACGCGATCGGCGACAAGGAGCGGCTGCGCCGCCACTACGCCTACGGATCGGCGTTCGTGACCGGGCTCGCCTGCCTGGTTGTTGCGGGCATGCTGCCGCTCTGGCCCGACTTCTTCGTGCTGTGGACCCATGGCAGCATTCCCTATGACGGCCCGCTTGCGGTGATGCTGCTGCTCGGCTCGGCCGCGGCCGCGCCCTCGCAGCTGGCGCTGGTCTTCGCCAGTCATAGCAATCGCGGCGAGCTCCTGATCCGGATCAAGGGGCTCCAGCTCGTCGTTTTCTTGGCTCTGTCCTTCGTCCTGATCCCGCGGTTCGGACCGCTGGGCGCGGCCTTCGCCGTGGTCGCGAGCGACATCCTGATTCAGTTCGGCCTGCTTGGACTGGTGATCATGCAACAGACCCTGCGCCGCCCGCTGAGGCACATTGCGTTCCTGCTGCTCATGGCAGTCACCGTCGTGGCGTCCGGCTGGCTGATTGGGACAGCGATCGGGGAGGTCATGCCCGGGAGCGGGCTTGCAAACTTCATCGCAAAATGCGCGGCCTGGCTGATCGTGGTTGGCGCGCTCGCAAGCCCGCTGCTGAGCAAGCCCTTGCGCGAGCGGCTGCGGGCGCTGGTCCCGGCCTAAAGCGCGATGGCATGAAGATGAACCATCATCTCATCATCGCGCTTTAGGTTATTGTTTGAGCACGATCTTTTCGGAACACCGATACGCATTTTTCCGGATTATGCTCTAGCGAGGCGTCAGCGCCAGGCGGTGTTTCAACCGCTCGAGGTGCCGGGCGAATTGCCGGCGTCCGACCTCGGTCTCCTCAGTGAACTGGGCGAGGCGGAGCTCGCCGGCGGCGCGCAGCCGCTCGCGTGTGCCCTCGTTGCCAAGCTTGGCGATCGCATCCGCGAGCGAGCGCGGATCGTCGTAGTCGAACAGGATCGCGGCATCGCCGGCCTGCGCCTTGAAGGCTTGAGGATAGATCACCGGCGTGCCGACCGCCCAGGCCTCCAGCGGCGGCAGATTGGTCGGGCCGAAATAGCTCGGCATCACCAGCGCGGCGGCGCCGCGGTACAGCGCGGCGAGCTCGGCGGACTCGACGAAGCCGATGATGGAAATCTGGTCGGACAATCCGTAGCTCTGGATCGCCCTGTCGAGCTTGTCGCGGCCGCTCCGGTTCGAGCCGCACAGCACCAGCCGTTCGATGATGCCCTGCTCGCGCAGCAAAGCGAGCGCGGCGAGCAGCGTGATGTGGTTCTTGTGCGGCCAGAACTGCGCCGGGTAGAACAGATAGCCCGGCTCGAGCTTGTATTTCGCCAGCACGGCCGCGTCGGCCGCTGCATCGGGGGCGGACCGGCTGACATAGGTCGAGGGCGAGAACGGGATGCAGATCGCGCGCTCCCGTTCCATGGCGTAGCGCCGGCAGAGATCGTCGATCAGCTCGGGTGCATTGACGATCACTGCAACGGCCTTGGTGCTGGCGAGGCGGAACAGGATCTCGCGGCGCTCGAATTCGCCGAAGGTGCGGACCTCCGGAAACTCCGGCGCATCGCGGTGGCAGCCGTCGAAGATCGTGATGATGAAGGGCAGCTCGTAGAGCAGCAAATGCCGCTTCGAGGTCGAGGTGAAGTGCACGACGTCGATGCCGTCGCGGATCAGCGCGCGCTCCAACGGCGATTTGAGCTCTAGCGCGATCTGGACGAGATCGAAGGGACCGCAATATTTCAGGAACAGGAAAAGGTGGTCGGAGAAGCCGAACTTGCGCAGCCGCGCCTCGATGCCGAATTCCTTCAGGATCGCCAGCGTCTTCGGGTAGGGCGAGTAGACCACGATCTCGTTGCCGGACTCCGCGGCCCACTCGCGCAGCCAGAGCAGGTCGTTGAGCGGCTGCTGGAAGCCGCCGCCGAGTTCGAGGGCCTGTTCGAGCATGACGGCGAGCCGTAGTGGTCTCACGGCGTGGGGCTCTTTCTGGCCACCGCATAGGCCGCCCAAATCTTCGAATTCGGCGCGTCCTGCGTCAGCCATGCGGCGTGCGCGGCAGGCTGGAAGCCGCTCGCGGCAAGCGCCGCGTCGATCTCGAACGGAAACCAGTAGCGCATATGGTGCGCTTCATCGACCCGGCGGATCGTGGCGCTCTTGGTGTCCTCGCAGAACAGCGTGTAGTTCACGGTGACGGTCGCGGCCCGTTCGTCATGGTCGGATTGCGCGATGCGGGTGAGGCGGAGTGGCGTCTGCTCGATCACCTTGACCCGGGTCTCGACGCCCTGCGCCAGCACGGCGCCGCCATACCAATAGTCGAAGAAGAATACGCCGCCCGGCTTCAGCGCGGCATAAGCGGTGCGGAACATCGCCGCCAGTGCATCGCGGCTGGTCTGATAGCTCGCAACGTGGAACAGCGACACCACGGCGTCGAAGTCGCGTTCGGGGCCGGCCTTGCAGGCATCGCCTTGCCGGAACGGGATCGACAGCCCGGCTTGCTCGGCGCGCGCCTTCGCGCTCGCGATCATCTCGTGGCTGAGATCAATGCCGGCAACGCTCCACCCCTGGCGCGCGAAGGAGAGTGCGTGCAGACCGGTGCCGCAGCCGAGATCGAGCAGCTTGCCGGAGGAAACGCCGTAATCGCGCAGGCGCGCTTCGACAAACGCCGTCTCCGCCGCGTAGTCTTTGTCGCGGTAGAGGAGATCGTACCAGGGCGCGTAGTCGGCGAACACCGTCACGCCAGGATCTCCGTCAGCGCCTGCGCCGAGCAAGCGATCTCGTCGGCGGTCAAGGCAAGCCCGCTTGGCAGGTAAAAACCGCGCCGGGCGATGTATTCCGCGTTCGGATGACGCTCCTCGAGCATCAGGCCCATCCGGCGTAATACCGGCTGCTCGTGCATGCACCAGAAGAACGGCCGCGTGCCGATGCCCTTCTCGCCGAGCCGGCGCATCGCCTCCTTGGCGTCGAACGGCACGTCGTCGTTCAGCACGATGCCGTAGACCCAGTAGATGTTGTCGGCATAGGAGGTGCGGGCGACGGGACGTCGGATGCGGTTGAGACCGCCGAGATGCTCGTCATAGAGCCGGCCGATCCGGCGCTTGAGCTCGACGGTGCGCGGCAGGCGCTCGATTTGCGCGACGCCGAGCGCGGCCTGGAGATTGGTCATGCGCGCGTTCCAGCCGAGCTCCTCGTGGACGAAGCGCTGCTGCGGCTGGAAGCAGAGATTGCGCAGGCTTTGGAGCCGGTCGGCGAGCGCGGCGTCGTCGGTGAGGATCATGCCGCCTTCACCGGTCGTGACGTGCTTGTTGGGATAGAAGCTGAAGGTCGAGACGTCGCCGAAGCCGCCGCAGGGCGCGCCGCGATAGGTCTGGCCGTGCATCTCGGCGGCGTCCTCGATCACCTTCAGATCGTGCTTGCGCGCGAGCGCCAGGATCGGATCGAGATCGACCGGCAGGCCGTAGATGTGGACCAGCATGATCGCGCGCGTGCGCGGCGTGATCGCGGCCTCGACGCCTTCGGCCGTCATGTTCCAGGTCGCAGCGTCGCAGTCGACCCCGACCGGAACGAGGCCGGCGCGCACGATCGCGGCGGCGCAGCTGATGATGGTGAAGGTCGGGACGATGACCTCGGAGCCCTCTTCGAGCCCGAGCGCATGAACGGCGATGTCGAGCGCGACCGAGCCGTTGGTCACGGCGACGCCGTGACGCCGTCCGGCGGCCTCGGCCATCGCCTGCTCGAAACGCTTGATGAACGGCCCCTCCGAGGAGATCCATCCAGTGCGGATGCATTCGGCGAGATAGTCGGCCTCGTTGCCGTCGAGCAGGGGCGTGTTGACGGGAATGAACGGCGCGCTCACAGGTTGGGGCCCTTGATCCGGATTTCGGACGGCGCGGCTTCCGGGAAGCGGGTCTTGTCGTTCTCGCCGGAATAGGGACCTTGCTTGACCTCGAACATCTCGAGCGGCTCGAGCACGTGGAAGCCGTGTGCGCCGCTGCACAGCAGGATGAGGTCGCCCGCACCGAGCACGCGGCTTTCGAGATATTTTTCCTCGACCGTGTAGAAATCGACTTGGAGCTTGCCCTTCTGGATCAGCAGGACTTCCTGGGTGTAGTGCACTTCGCGCGTCACCTTGTTGTGGCGATGCGGCTCGATGCTCTTGCCCTTCGGATGGCTCATGAAGGCGAGCTGCTGCGACAGTTCCGGCGTCGAAAAGAAATGGATACCCGGCTCGCAGAACGAGGCGCGCACGATGATCGCATAGAGCTGGTCGCCGAATCGAACATGTTCGACGTGTTCCATCCTGAGCCTCGACAAAAACCGCTGTGATTAGAGTGAGATAGATATCTCGCGGTGCACTTTGGTCATTTTGGCCGGGACCGTCAAGGGCGAACGCAATATGACGGTCGCTGCGCGCTCAATGCGGATTTATCCGACGAAAGCCAGGATTTCCTCGACGCGCCTGCGGAAGGTGTGGGCGGCAAATGTCCTGGCTTGTCCCGACTTTGCAATGGACAGGCGCGCCGCGTCGTCGGCGAGATACCGATCGATCACTGCAAGGCAGTCCTCGACGGTACGCCACGCAACGACCTCGCGGCCGGGCTCGAACAGCGTGTGCAGATTGTCCTTGAAGTCGGTGAGCAGGAATGCGCCGACGCCGGTCGCTTCGAACAGGCGCGCATTGCCGGCCTCGCGGCCGGCCAAGTCGATATGCGAATTGAGCGTGACGCGCGAGGCGCGCAGCGCCTGGTACATTTCGACACCCCACACCTCGCCCTGGTAGCAGCTGTGCAGCGGCGAGGAGGCGGGAAGGCTTTGCAGTCCGCTGCCGAACAGTTTGAGGTCGTAGCGCTGCGCCACCGCCTCGAGCTGCGCGACGCGGAGCTGGTGATCGGCCGAGACCGCGCCGACGAAGGTCACGTCGAACTCTTGCGCCGGCGGCGGAGGAAGCGTGTCAAGGATCCCGGGCTCGAAGGCGAGATGGACTACTTCCGCGCGCGCACCGCGAGAACGGAAGAAATCCACGACGGCGCCCATTTGCGAGATCATGAGATCGTAGACTGACCAGTCCTCGCCGCGCGAAGGCGAGATGCCGGTCTGACCGACTAGGATCGGGCGGCCGATCTGTTTGATCCGGCGTGCCAGGCCCGTATCGACGTGAAACAGATCCTGATTGAGGACGAGATCGGGTTTGAAATCCTCGATCTGCGCCAGCAGGATCTTTTCCGCTTCCGTATCGAGTCGCGGGCTGAGCCCGACCTTGCGCGCAAGCGGTCTCAGCATTGGCTTGAACGGCGCGACCGCGCGTTGTAGCCAGCCAGGAACCGCATCGCGCCCGGCGGGGGCGCCGGGCGGCGGCGGCTCGACGACGTCAAGACCATGCTCGCGTGCCCAGGCCGCTCGCATCCACGGATTGTTGACATGGATGTCGGCGGCGACATGCCCAAGACCGGCCAAATTGCGCGAATAGAAATCGGCAACGCCGAATAAGCTGGCGTTCCGCGCGGCCATCTGCGCCGCATAAGCCTCGTTCTTTAGGCTAGGCCGACGCCGGTAGAGCCACGCCAAAAAGCGAGGATAATCGGCGTTCAAGACGAGGATGCGCATTATCGGGGAGCCCAACCGAACATTGAAGCCACATAGCAGATTGGCGCGTGGAACAAAATTGCGGCTCGATGACTGTTATGGCCGGTGCGCGAATTGCCGCGGCAGCGATGGGACAGGAGATTTGGGAAGGTGCGCTCTTCCGTATGCCGTTGCGCTATGCGGTCAGCGCGACAGGCGCTTCAGCTCGGCGCGCGCCTGCTCGGCCAGCGGGTCATCGCTGTGGCGCGCAATGAATAGCTCGAATGCCTCCCGGGTTCCCTTTCGCCGGGCGGCTTCGTATTCCTCCGCCACGGCGGCGGCGGGATCGCGCGCCATCGGCATGGAGGCTGCGCATCCTGCTTTCGCGCTTTCCTTGGCTCTATCGTCCGCTTTGGCTTTCCCGACCATGACAGGCTGTTCTCCGAAAGGCCTTTGATCAGGCCCGGCGAGCACCGCCAGCACCCCGATCAGACCGGCTAAGAGCGGGCCCAGTCTCATGATTTCCCTTACCGTTACAGATAGGCGGAACCTGCATCCCGCCTTGCCCCGTATCACTACGGAATTTGATGGCCAACACGGTATTATGGAAGGGGAATGCGCGCCGATGCCCAATTTAAACCAAATGTATAGCTCTCAAGCTAGAATGATGCGCCTGCACTTCGAATCTTGCTGAAGCGCTGCTCCGGAGAGTTCCTTGGCTAACTCTGTCACTGGCGGTGCCACCAACAACGCCGAGATCGACGGCGTGCTGTCGGGCTACAAATGGTCCGGCACGATCACCTACAGCTTTCCCGACTCGCCCAGCGACTACGCCAATCCCTACAGTGGCGGCAGCAGCGAGCCGACGCAGGCCGGCTTCGCCACGGCGCCGAGCCAGATGCAGGCGGCGATCAATTACGCGATTGGACTGATCCTCAGCTACACCAACGCCGACATCCGGTACGCGGGCACAAACGGCGCCGATATCATGATCGCGCAGTCGCCCGCAGCCAATCCGACATCTTATGCCTATTATCCCGGCAATTACGCGTCCGGCGGCGATATCTGGTTCGGCACCAAATACAATTATTCGCAGGCGCAGCTCGGCAATTACTACTTCACGACCGCGCTGCACGAGCTCGGTCACGCGTTTGGCCTCAAGCACAGCCAGGAGACCGGCGGCCCGGCCAACATCGCGGTGCCGAGCGCGCATGACGACAGCGAATACACCGTCATGAGCTATCGCAGCTATGTCGGTGCTTCGACGACGTCTGGCTACACCAACGAGGCCTACGGATATCCGCAGACCTACATGGCCAACGACATCCTCGCGCTGCAAACCATGTACGGCGCGGACTACACGACCCAGAACAGCAACACGATCTACACCTGGAGCCCGACGACGGGGCAGGAGTTCATCAACGGCGTCGGACAGCTCGCGCCGGGCGGCGGCGCCGGCGGCTCGGCCAACCGCATCTACGAGACGGTCTGGGACGGCGGGGGCGTCGATACCTACGATCTGTCGAACTACACGACGAATTTGAGTATCAATCTCAATCCGGGCGCGGCGTCGGTGTTCTCCGCCGTGCAACTCGCCAATCTCGGCGACGGACATTACGCGTCAGGCAATGTCTACAACGCCTATCTCTATAATGGCGACGCGCGCTCCTATATCGACAACGCCACCGGCGGCTTCGGAAACGACACCATCATCGGCAACATCATCGCGAACGTGCTGAATGGCGGCGCCGGCAACGACACGATCACCGGCGGCGGAGGCAACGACACCATCATCGGCGGCGCGGGCGCCGACACGGTGGTGTACTCGGGCAGCGAGCTCAGCTACGGCATAACGTACAGTTCGAGCACCCAGACCTTCACCATCAGCGATCTGCGCTCAGGCTCCCCCGATGGGAACGATACCGTAACGGGGGTCGAACAGTTCCAGTTTGCCGACGGTACGATCTCGAGCGCGGCGCTCGTTGACCAGATCACGCCAATCACGATCGAGGCGATCGGCGCGACCAGCCTCGTGCAGGTCGGAGGCCATTATTCCCTGAATCCCGTTGGCGCCCCTGCGGGACCTCTGCTGAAGGTCGGTGGCTTGGCGGTGACGGTCGGTCAGTTCGGCCTCTCGCCGATCGGTGCGGAACAGGTCGCAGGTGGTGGATATGACTTAGCGTGGAAAGCAGCCGGTGCGGATCAGTACGCCGTATGGTCCGTCGACAGTAGTGGCAACTTCGTCTCTAACCTCACTCCAGGCGGGGTGGCGGGTGGCAGTACCAGCTTGGAATCATTCGAGACGGCCTTCCAACAGGATCTGAACGGCGACGGATTTATCGGAGTCCCCCCGACGATCGTGATCGAAGCGATCGGCGCAACCAGCCTCGTGCAAGTGGGTGGTCAGTATCTGCTGAACCCCGTTGGCGGTGCTGCTGGACCATCGCTGAAAATCGGTGGCGCGGCGGTCACGGCCGGTCAGTTCGGCCTCTCGCCGATCGGTGCGGAACAGGTCGCAGGTGGTGGATATGACTTAGCGTGGAAAGCAGCCGGTGCGGATCAGTACGCCGTATGGTCCGTCGACAGTAGTGGCAACTTCGTCTCTAACCTCACTCCAGGCGGGGTGGCGGGTGGCAGTACCAGCTTGGAATCATTCGAGACGGCCTTCCAACAGGATCTGAACGGCGACGGATTTATCGGATTCCCCCCGACGATCGTGATCGAAGCGATCGGCGCAACCAGCCTCGTGCAAGTGGGTGGTCAGTATCTGCTGAACCCCGTTGGCGGTGGTGCTGGACCTTCGCTGAAAATCGGTGGCGCGGCGGTCACGGCCGGTCAGTTCGGCCTCTCGCTCATCGGCGCGGAACAAGTCGCAGGTAGCGGATATGGCGTGGCCTGGAAAGCAGCGGGCGCCGATCAGTACGCCGTCTGGTCTGTCGACAGCAGCGGCGAATTTATCTCCAACCTGACTCCCGGCGGGGTGGCGGGCAGCAGCGCCGCATTAGGGTCATTTGAGACGATCTTCCATCAGGATCTGAACGGAGATGGCATAGTCGGCTTTCCCAGCCAAACTGTGCAAATCGTGATCGAGGCGTTTGGCGCGACCAGCCTTGTGCAGGATGGCAGCATCTATTTATTGAATCCCGTCGGTGGTGGGAGCGGCCCATCGTTGAAGATCGGCGGCTCGGCGGTGACATCCACTCAGTTCGGACTCCTGCCAATTGGTGCGGAGCAGCTTGCGGGCGGCGGGTATGACGTGGCTTGGAAAGCAGTGGGCGTCGATCAATACGCTGTCTGGTCGGTAGACAACAACGGCAATTTTATCTCGAACCTTACCCCTGGTGGGATGGCGGGTAACAGCGCCGCACTGAAGTCATTCGAAACGACGTTCCATCAGGATTTGAGCGGGGATGGAGCGATCAGCATGCTGCCCGCGTCTACGAGCACGACGGCATTTACCGAGGGTGAAAATGGGGCGTCTGGCTTCGTCTTTCGCCCGAAATCGGGCACGAACAATGCGCCAGCTCAGAATACCGGTCCTGCGGAATTGACTTTAGGCACTACTCTCCCGAGTGAGTTTGGGTGGATACTAGATAGCGCTCCATCTGAACATCTTCCCGCAACGGCCCACGAGCCCCTAAATTTGGGGATCGAGATGATTGCTGGTCATTTCGATCATTTCTTTTTTCACTGACTTCGGGCGGGTTGACCAAGGCGGGATGAGATCGAGATGAATCGTCATCGCGCTTTTGAGCTGCCGTACGTTTAAAGCGCGATGAGATTAGGATGAATCGTCATCGCGCTTTAGGTTGTTGTTTGAGCATGATCTTTTCGGAAAACCTCTGCGCACTTTTCCGGATCATGCCTCAATCCAACACGCGCTTGAAATACTTTATGGTTTCCTTGAGCCCGTCATCCAACGGTACCTTTGGTTGCCAGTCGAGCACCGCCTTGGCTTTTTCAAGATCAGGCTGCCGCTGCCGGGGATCGTCCAGCGGCAATGGCTCGAAGATCAACTTGGAAGCCGAGTTGGTGAATTTGATCACCTTCTCGGCCAGCTCGAGAATGGTGAATTCCGAGCTGTTGCCGAGATTGATCGGGCCGGTGCACTCATCCGGGGTCAGCATCAGTCGAGTGATTGCCTCGACGAGGTCGTCGACATAGCAGAATGATCGAGTCTGCCCTCCGTCTCCGAAGATGGTGATGGGGTCGCCCTTCAGCGCCTGAACGATGAAGGACGAGACCACTCGTCCGTCATTGGGTTGCATTCGCGGACCGTAAGTGTTGAAGATGCGACCTACCTTGATCGGCAATCCATGCTGCCGCCAATAGTCGAAAAACAACGTCTCAGCGCATCGCTTTCCCTCATCGTAGCAGGAGCGAATGCCGATTGGATTGACGTTGCCCCAATAGTCCTCCTTCTGAGGATGAACAACTGGATCGCCGTAGACCTCGCTGGTCGACGCCTGGAAGATCCGGATCTTCAATCGCTTGGCCAGCCCAAGCATGTTGATGGCGCCATGCACGCTGGTCTTGGTCGTCTGCACTGGATCGCGCTGATAGTGAATCGGCGAGGCTGGGCAGGCAAGATTGAAGATGGCGTCGACCTCGAGATAGAGGGGGAAGGTCACGTCGTGCCGTATCGCCTCGAATAGCGGATTGTTCAGAAGACTTGCGATATTGCGACGGGTGCCCGTGTAGTAGTTGTCCACCGAAATCACCTCCGCGCCTTCAGTGAGCAACCGTTCGCACAGGTGCGAGCCGACAAAGCCCGCCCCGCCGGTTACGAGGATGCGGCTGTTTCGATACTGATCAAGGGGCATCGGTTTTCTCGTTCTTCCATTGGTGGTCCTGTGAACTAGTGGGCGGGGAGTGGTATCGATATCGATCGGATTAGCAATACCTATCTCGGGTTGAGGTGTTATGGTACCTCCAAGGCTGATGGGGCGAGACAAGATGCGCGCGAGAACGCTGCGTAGGATCGCATGCCGACCCTGGCAGCCTGCCGCCTGCCGTCGCTTCGACGCGCGGGCGTGGTTCCCGAAGGGCCGGGCCGTGTTTGCTCCAGCAACCATGGTCGATCGGGTGGCCAGCTAACCTTGTACGAAGCTGCTGTGGCTCTCGCGCAGCAGCATTTGAGACTGTACGGGATCGGCCCCGGTGAGCGAGAGTCTGGTACTGCAGCAGGCTTTCGGCTAAATGTGATTTGGCTTTGTCGCTTGTCGACTTCCGGACTGTAATCATCCGCGCAGCCCCGGGCCGCGTCTCTCATGCACAGTTCACAACAATTGAAACTCAAGTGCTGAGGAGAGCACTTCAAATGGCTGAGCTCGTCTCCATCATAACCCCGGCTTACAAGGCGGCGGGGTACATAGAGAAAGCCATCACGTCGGTCCAACAGCAGACCTACCCGCATTGGGAGCTGATCGTGGCCGATGACTGCTCCCCCGACGACACCGGCCGGATCGTCGCCCGCTATGCCGAGCAGGACCCACGCGTGAAGCTGGTCGTGCAGCCCGTGAATCAGGGACCGGCAATGGCGAGGAACGCTAGCCTTGGCAAGGCGCAGGGCAGGTTCATCGCATTCCTGGACTCCGACGATTGGTGGCTGCCGAGGAAGCTTGAGCTTCAGCTCGATTTTGCGGGTCGGTCAGGGGCGGCGCTAACATACACCCAATTCAAACGGGTCGATCAGGATGGCAACAACGAAGGTCGCCTGATGAAGGTGCCGGACCGGCTTACCTACCGCATGCTCCTCGGCAACACCGCGATCGCAACATCCACGGCAATGGTCGATCGGAAGCAGACAGGCGATTTTCGGATGACGAAAACCTACTACGACGATTTCGCCCTCTGGCTGAAATTGCTGCGCGCCGGACACGTCGCGAACGCGCTGCACGAGGATCTAATGCGCTATCGGGTACTGAAAGGGTCGGTATCGCGCAGCAAGGTCAATTCGGCAAAGAAGGTCTGGTCCACGTATCGAGAGATCGAGGGCCTCGGCATCGCAAGCTCGTCCGTCTATTTCTCTATGTATGCCTGCAACGCTCTTCTCAAATACCTCCGATTTTGAAGCCCATGAAGCCGGCAAATGCATTGCCGCCATCAAAATGAGACGAGCGTTCGGTAGAGCGTCGGCTAGCAGGAAATCGAAGGAATGAAGCAAGGCGTCGCCGGGAACATCGAGCGCGAGGTCATCGTCGGGAAAAACTCGACTGTCTGGCGCGAATTGGCGAGACGGCCGGATATCGCAGCAAAATTTCAAGTTGCGCTCGGCCACACCGAGATTGCCGATGCTGGACTTCTGCCGACCGACCGTTTGTGGGTTTTTGCGTATTCGAGGAAGGTGGACGAGAACGCGGCGCTGATCGAAGAACTGGCACGCGCCGGCGCCGCCGAGTACGTCTACGTGTCGTCGGCAACGACAAACGTCGTTCCGTATACCAGATGCTACAACTATCCCACGGCCAAGCTGCTGGCGCAGAACCTGGCGCGCGAGAAGCTGAACGCCCGCGTTCTAACCATCGGCGTTGTCTTTGCCCGAATCTCCGAACTGCCCGCCGGCGCAACGATCGCGACAAGCTACGACGATCTGGCCGGTTTCATGCTGGCGCCGAAATGGCCCGATACCGTCGACCAGGCGGTTTGTCTGTTCAAGACTTGCGAGCGCCCTTTCAGCAGCAAGGTGGAAGCAATCGCATTCAGGCTTTACGGCTACGGCATGCGCGTGCTGCGAAAATGGCCTTGTATTCTCCGCCCGCTGGATTTCGTCCTGCGAGGAATGGGATACAGATGGTACGGCTACCTCTATCTGAGTAACAAGACGTGGTTTACGACGACATCATAGTTGGCTCTGGGCTGGCGGCGCTTGCGACCGCCCTTGGGCTGGCACCATCGCGAAAAGTTCTCGTTGTTGGCGGGCCCGAGACGGGGCAACTGGAATTCTATGCTGATCAGAAATCCATCCCCTCCTCCTATAGCGGGGTCGGGGGACTGGGCAATTTTTGGCACGGCGTCATCCCGACAGCAATGAGGGCTCCTTATGCCCGCGAATCCCGCAGCGAAATCGCCGAGCTCTTTCAGTATTTTTATCCCCGAACTTCAATCCAGGAGAAGATCGACCAGCGTTGGCTTTTTGTGCCAAGGAGGCCAGTGCGGCCGCGGCGGGAATGGGAAAGATTGTCGCGCGAGCGTGGTGACAATCTGCGGTTTGTGCCACTTGCCGTGGACCGATTTGACATGGGTAGTGGCGGCCAAACGGTCTTTGCTGCCGATGAAACGTTCAAGTCGAGACGGCTCTGGATAGCGGCAGGCGTGCTCAACTCGCCCAAAATCCTGTCCAGATCCGTCTCGCCCGATCTCAGGCGAGCGTTCGTATCGGACCATATCATCTGCTATGCGGGACAGCTCCACCAGCATACGCCGGACTATTCTCCACCGCAGGTGGAAAGGGCAAGGGACGGGTTTTGGCTCGCTTTTGAATTCAGCTCGGATGGAGATGCGCTGCTCACCCGGCGACCTGCGCGCTTCGACTACCGCACGCTCGATCGCGGGATCGAGCAGCGGGCGGTATACGGCCTCCCAGCGACCGGCGCGATGGTCAGGCTCCTGACGACGACTTCGCCGGGGCTGGTGGCGGAAGCGCTCTTCAACAAATTTGGATTGTTCCCGCGTGGGCCTGTGTTGAGTGTCTACGCCCAGCTGTTGGTCAGCGACGCGCTGGACTTCTCTCAAGAGGATGCTCCGTTGAACCCGGTCAACCACAACGCTGCGCAGGCCGTGTCTCGCTTGTCGCTTCCCTGGCCGGCGTTGCTCAAGACCCGGAGACCGGATTTATTCCTCCGCGGCATACACCTTCACCACTCGATCGACTTGGACGCTTTGAAAGCTGCAGGACTAGGGTCTGACGAATCGGCCGTCAGGGTCGTCGATGCTTCGACGATCAATGCTATCGGCCCTGAACACCATAGTTTCTACACGATGGCGCGAGCCTATCGCGTCGCCCGTGAGGCCAGTTCGTAAGCGACGATCTGCTGGGTCCGCGGTCTGTCCGACAGACTACAACCTCAATGTCAGCTAGTCAGTTTTCAAGCGGGCAAGTCACGGCAACCTTCCGGCTTGCGCCCAGCGGGCATGAACGATAGGGGTATTAGCAGTGCACTTCTCCGGGGCGCTCGTGGACCACAAAAATACCGCCCATTTTGACGTGGTGCGAGGCGTGGCCGCGATTTTTGTGTTAGCCGCGCACGTTGCTCAGGCCTTCCTTTGGCGGCATTACGGCGCAGGCTCGTGGGCGGACCTGGCGTCCGGCTGGGCTGCACGCTTCGCGGTGTTGGCTTTCTTCCTACTGTCGGGGCGCCTGATTGTCGCCAGTATCGTTTCCAATGTCCGGAGGAACGGTTCCTTTGACCCTATCGATTATTTCCTCAACCGGATCGCCCGCCTTTATCCACCACTTCTATTTGCAATCGCGCTGAGCGCGGCAGTCGTCGCGACAATTCATCTATGCGGGTTACCGGGATCGCAGGGCAGCTCCCTCGGCACTCTGCGCCCGTCCGGCATTTCGCTTCGGCTCACTGACCTCGTGCAAAGCCTCTTAATTTACAACGGACTGACTATCGCGAACGGCCCGCTTTGGACTCTCTACATTGAGGTGAAGCTCTACATCGCGGCTTCAGGTGGCGCGATGCTGACATTCGGACGAAACTTGCCAGCAAGAATGATCGGCTGTGCTTTGGTGCTGTTCGCCGTATCGACGGGCATAGACCATCATCGTTTCTGTTTTTTTGCGGTGATCTGGTGCCTCGGCGCGTTCACGAACCTGCCTGGCGCCAGGAAGCCGGGCATCTTCCTCGCGGCATCTACGGCGGCAGTAGCGCTTTGCTATATGACTCCGGGCTATTCCGACTATATCGATGGATCTTTTGGGACTTTGGCGCAATCTATAGGTTGCGCCGCAATTGCCTACGGCTTGCTCGTTTGGAACGGGGAGGGATGCGACTTCCCGAGATGGCTGTTAAAGACAGGTGATTTCTCCTACACGTTTTACGTGACCCATTTTCCTATTCTGGCGCTCGCCCTGTCGATATCGCTTGCAATCAGCGACAAGTCGTTTGTCGTAGCAGGGCTAGCTGCTTTTCTGGCTTCTGCAGCAGCGCTCGGGCTCTCCGCTTGCGCTGCGTCGCGGCTCGAGGATACGCCCAAAATCAAGCGAGCGCTGGTGACGGCCCTTGATCACAAATTGAACCTGATTGACTCCGCTCGATATTGCGGCCGGCAGTAGCGGCCACCAAGTGGAACAGGTGGTGTCCGAGGAGATTCATTTCTTTAAAGCGCGATGAGATTAGGATGAATCGTCATCGCGTTCAGTGATTGTGTGCGCATCATCTTTTCGGAAAACCGCAGCGCACCTCTCCAGATTATGCTTTAGGTCTGTTGATTTTTCCCTTGGAGAGGGACCGGTACCATCAACACAAGCGGGTAGACCTCGTCCAATCGATCGGGATCGACAGGTTCCAACGTATTCTTTCTGCCCTTCAAGAGTAGCTTCAGAGATCGCCAGATCTTGGAGCGCCCGGTGTCATGCATTCGAATGGCATGTAGCTCGTAGCCTGGTATCGAGCGCGCAATATTGACTAGGTTGGGCTGCGCCTTTGTGAAGAGCTCGAAACCCACGAGTGGCCTGTATTGCCGCAGAAGTGGCTCAAGCGACTCGATGATCTCCTGCTCCATCCCCTCGACGTCTATCTTGATGAACGCGCGCGATAGTTGGTCCCCGTATTGCGCCACGAAATCATGTGCTGATTTGAGTTGGATAGAATATCGATTTCCGAATTTCTCTTCGGAAAGGCCGAATGTCTCCGGCGGCAGCACAGACCTCTCTGCTACGCGGCTGATGGAATGCTCGTCCGGAGACTCCTCGAGGGTCACGATTCCCTCGGTCTTGCCCAAACCGAAGTTGTGGCAGGACAAATGCGATATTCGGTTGCGCAATACATTGGCCTCCAGCACCCGATAGAGGATCGGATGAGGCTCGACCGCTTCCACCCGGCGGAACAGCGGCGCCAGCGCGATGCTGTGGTTACCGATGTTCGCGCCGATATCGATCATCAACTCCGTGGTGCCGGAGCGGGAAAGGACGTAGCGTAACGTCTCTATCACGCCCTTTTCGAACAGGCCTTCCGACAGGATGTGCCGATCGACGGTGCTCGATACTTCGACAAACATCGTTGCGGGCCGCTTGCGGGCATGGCGCGCCAGGAGCGTGAGCAGTCCGAAGCTCGTAAGATAGCGGATCGCATCGAAGCCGGGCTTCACCTCGAAGAAGGCGGTACGTTCTATCCTGTTTGACTGCACTCCACCTCCCCGACGGGTCTCTGGGAGACCGGCCTCTTTCGCACTGCTTCGAGCAACATCGCGAGATGCTGCGGATCGATCAATGGCCATCGTCGCCCCCCTGCGCGAGGAAAAATCGAGCTGGCAAGACAGGCTCTGATGAAATCATGCTTCTCGGTCTCCGACAATATCCGCGCCGACCGGAGAGTCGCGACGATAGTTTCGGCCCAACTGTCGATCGACGCGAGGTCGAGATAAACAGCGCCCGACCGCGCAAACCAATAGCTCGTGTTGCTGAAGGTAAATATGGGTTTGTCGCGAAGTGCGGCTTCGATGCCGACGCTGCCGGCGCCCAGCAGCACCGCATCGCTTCTTGCCATCACCTTCGCTGAATATTCGAGCGGCGGTACCATTACGACATTGGGGATCGATCTGAGCCGCTCGTAGAACACCGGGTTGCGCGCCCCGAGCATGTGCGGGTGCTCTTTGATAGCCACCATGCAGCGGCCTGATAGTGCAGCGACGATCTCGACCGTCTTGTTTTCGTAGTCGATGATCGATTTGTCCTTGATCCAGTAGTCGATCGCCGCTTCGGGAAAATAGGCCAGCGGCACGAATACGGTTGGAGAGGACGACTTCTTCTGCAGGGAGGTTAGCTCGGATTGCCAGTCGTCGCTGAAGCAATTCGCGGATGGAAAATCCCGAATTCTGCGCCGCTCAGCCAGATAGGGAGTTATCGCATAATGTACGTGAAGAGGATCGCGCTCCAGATATCCCTTGGCGAGAAAGACGATGCGCTTGACATAGTAGCGACCAATGCCGAGCACGTGGCGGCGCAGCGAATAGTTCAGGCGTTGGTTGTAATCCTGCCGGAAGAACGGCTTCACCACGGCGGCAATGGCTTTCTCGACCTCCTGCGAAGACGGAATCCTGATGTCAAATGCATCGCCGTTCGCAGAGCTGGTGAGCTGGAGAAGGCCCGGAAATAGCGAGTAGGCATAGCCCACGAACCGAATGCCGCGCCGTCGGGCGAGGATGCTCAGCAGATGCGTCACGTATTCGTCCACCCAGTGGCAGATGACGGCCTCGGGATTCAAGCGGTCCAGCCACTCCTGGAGCGTAGCCGCCATTGCATGAAGTCGTCGCTCGGCGTCCTCCCGGTCCAAGTTGCGCAGGAGGCGGCAGCGCCGAATGCAATCGTCGCTTTGATCTGCATCCAGCAGCGTCGGAGGCCGCCCGGATCGCAAATGGCGGTAGAAGGCCTCTCGCGTGTCGGCAGTCCCCTTTTTCCTGCCGTCCGTGAGAAAGAACAGCTTCTCCCCGCGCGGGAGCGCAGCGAAATTGGCCTTGAAATCGTCGACCAGATACGGACGACAAAAAACAAGGATTCCAGAGGGATCTGATGAGGCTGCTTCGGTCAACGGAGGTTACCTGCACTTTCCGGAATTGGCGTTTGCCATCGGCAGCCTGCCGGGGCTTTACTCACTGCGACGCAATCCGCTAAACATTGGAAGCAGTCAAAGTCAAGCGAGAGGATCAGGGTGTTTGTCAGCTCACATGTGCGGGAATCATCACGTTTGCGCTGCGCTGGTCGGCGCTAATGTCCTATTCCGAACTTGGCGCTCGCTCGCTGCTCGACGCTGACTGGCAACGGTTGATGGTTGCAATGGGCAAGCCATACCGAAACCGGAAATGGACGGACGCGTTTTCGCCCAGGTTCGCCCATATCGTACTGATTCGGTGGGCTTATGCCTTCCACAGATCGGGCTGGCGCCGGCTCGGAAAACTGACATCCCTGTTGAACTTTGGCCTGTTCGGCATGGAAATCCCGAGCAGTCTCGAAATTGGCCCTGGCCTGATCATACCACACACGAATGGAATTATCCTCGGCGCGGCGCGGATAGGGGCCAATGTGACCATCTACCAACAGGTGACGCTGGGGGCGAAAATGGCCGACTGGGACTACGACCTGGCCCAAAGGCCGGTGGTCGAGGATGGCGCTACCATCGCTGCCGGCGCCAAGGTGCTGGGGCCCGTTGTCCTGGGGAGCAGATGTGTGGTCGGCGCGAACGCCGTGGTACTCAGCGACGTAAACCCAGGAGCGGTCGTGGGCGGAGTTCCCGCCCGCGTGCTCTCGTCCGAGAGGTGATCGGGAGCTTCTCGGCTGCCGCGCTCGGGTGCGTGACTACAGGCCTAGCGAAGGTAGACTCGATTTACATATGGATCGAGCGCGACACCATTTTGCTCCGGCGTAAACTTTGCGACAGGCCGCTTGGGGCCGCCAACATATTCGACGAGAGAATAAAGGACCTGAAAAAGCAGACGGGTTCGCGTCTTTGGCGGGACACCGCGGTGAATGCCATAAGTGTTTTCGAGGAACGCAGTGCCGGCGGGTCCGGAAAAGGACAACATATTCTCCCTGCCGAACTCGCGGGCAACTTCCTCTTCCGAAAGCCTGCGGATGTTTGTCAGCTTGTCGATGTTGTGTGTGCCGCGCACAAAAGCGTGGGGACCTGACTCGTCGTCGACATCCGTCAAATAGATGAACAATTTGACGAAGCGATAGTCGTCGACATCGCGATGATAAAGTTCTGCTTCCTGGGCGCGCTCGCCGTGCGCGATGGACCACCAGGCGGCCATCAAGCTGATCGTCGGCTTGGCGCCGAGAACGTCCGCCACTGCGGAGAGCACGATAGGGTTGTTGGCTATGGCCAAAGCGTGGGGACAGCTAACGACGTCGAGGTGATCAAAGTGCGCAACGTGGGTGCCTTTTGGCGCGCCGTCCGGCACATTGAATTTGCCGAGATCGGGACGATACGGGTCAAAGGCGAGACAGGCCTCAAAATATCGACGAATGTCGCTGACCTGCTGCGGCGATACCAACTCGGGAAGCATGGCATAGCCCTCGACGTTCAAGCGCTCGAATGTGTCGAAGGCCTGTGGCAGATTCACGTAGCTGGGAAGCCGAGCGACAATGCGGTCCGCGGCCGCATTTCTCTCCTTGAGGCCAACCACGCGACGTTGGAGGTACATGTGCCGGTACCGAGGATCGTAGAGAAACTTCGCCCTGTTGCTGATCGCAGACTTAATTCCCATTTAATTCCCGTTCCATGATTTGCCCGCTGCGCAGAGTAGAATGCTGGAATCTCCTGGTCAATCAGCAGGGCGGGTCGTCATCGCTGCTCGATCCCTTCGCGCGACCATGGTAATTGCGACGGTCATCTGGGCCGCTCGCGCGCAACCCATCGACAGCATGTAGGCCTCGAATCCCAACTGGAAGAACGAGACAACGAGAAAGAGTGCTGTCCAGACAAGTACAAAGACCACCGCTCCGGCGAAGACTGCTCGCTCGCTGTCGAGCGCGATGAGGGCCCAATCGAAGACGGGGCTGATCTGAAGCGTCAGAGCCATAACGGTCAGGACTGCGTCGGACCAGGAGAGCCGGTATTTTGCCCAATATATGTCGGGATAGACCTGGTTCAGCAGTAGGAAGGAAGCCGCTGCTCCGACCGCCATGAAGACTGCCACTTCGGCCGAGCGCGCCATCGCGGCTTTGAGGATGCCGCCACGCTGGGCAAGTCTCGTACGAATAAAGTCCGGCCCCCATTTCTGAACAAATATGCTAGTCACAGTGTAGGCCGCGCTTAACCAGATGCTAAGAAACGCATATTTCGCGCTATCAATTCCTGATGCGGAATGAAGTACCCAGCTTCGGTCGAAGCTGATCGGGATAAGCGCGGTACTCATCGCTGCAAAGAGCCAGACGCCATCTGCCTCCCGGCTGACGAAGGAATCCTTGTCGCTTACAACGAGATTCGGAACTTTGGCCCGCGAACGAATGATTGCCCGAAAATAGAGGAGTACGGCAACGCCGATCAGTGCAGAAGACGCGGCTTCCGCCCACAGGCCCGCCTCCCAGTTGAACAGCGATGCAAACGTCGCGCAGAACACCAAGGCGCAAACCGCGCGCAACATCGTCGCAGCGCTCATTGCGAACAGTTTATCGTACGCCCTGAACAATGAAGCTGAAATCGCGAAGGCATTCGTGGCGAACGCGAGCACGGCAACGGCGGAAGCCACGGTCGTCATTCGTGGTCCGTAGACGACGAGCGCGATCAGGGTAAGGATGCCCAACGCTGCCAGATGTCTCCAGGCGAGTTTTCGTACGTCCCATCCAAGTGTGCGGCGCAGTTCATCGGAGCGGCCGAACGCGACCAGGCGTGTGAATTTCTTGACCATGCCCTCGGCAAGGCCAAAGCTAATTGCGCTTGCTGCGAGACTCACGAAAGCAAACGCCGCTGAATATTGAGCAAAGTCCCCCGGTGATAGCATGCCTGCTAGAATCGCAGACTTGCCGAGGGTTACCACGCTCGCCAATGCCATGAGCGTGAAGAAGATGTAGTGGGACTTCACCCTTTTGACTTCGGAAAGGTTTTCGCCGGACAACCGATTGCGATAGAATTCGGAGGAACATCTTTTGTGACGACCGCACCGGCGCCAACGACGGAGCCTTCACCAATAGTTACACCCGCAAGGACGGTTGACCGATATCCAAGCCAGACACCCTTTCCGAGAACAATCGGTTTGGACACATGCGAATAGGGTAACGGGCCGCCGATATCGAGACCGCCAGTCTCAACGCAGGCGCCCTCGGATAGCCTTACATAATCACCCATTGTGATGCCTCCCATCGCTCCCAGGACACAATTAGGGCCGATCCGAATACTGTGGCCTAGTACAATGCGGTCAGGATACTTGACGCGGCAATTCCAGAATATATACGTATCCTTTCTCCATGAATCTGGCCATAAATAGCTGGAATAAGCTCGATTGGCTATTCCTTCGGCGGCCGAGTGCACTTTGGCAAGGGCGCGCATTAGGCCTCGTGAGCCGCTTGTCGCGAAGACGCGTGTGATCATTATTTTCGTCATGGTCCTGCCATAGTATCAGTAGCGCTAGTTCGATATCAATCATGGACAATATGCCGGCTTTTTACATCAGCTGTCGCCTGTTGATTACTCTTGTCGCTGGAACTCTGCTTGTTCCGTTGGCCTTAGTCCTAAGCCTCCGATACATGACTGCATATGGCACGTGGCCATCCATTAGCGTCGGTTCTTGCGCTTTCTTTCTCGGATGGTATCTCGCGTTCTTTCTGGGGTTTTTCCTTCCGGTCCGATGGAAATCTACGATCGGCTGGAACGCGGCCGACCAGAAAATCTGGGATACAAACTTTTGGGTAATCAGTCTCTCATGTGCCGCAGCCGTCGGTGCGGGACTCATGACCTATAATTTCGCGATTGTTCGCGGCTTTGGATTTGATGTCCAGGTAACAGAATTGCGTTCGATGGTGATCGACGCTGCGTCTGCAGGCTATGTCGGTTCATGGTTGGGAGGGGTGGGCCGGCTTCTCATCTCTGCAATTGCGGTCGCGTGGATTGTCGCTTGTTTGAAATGGAGAGATCTTTCGGCGCAGGCTCTGACATTGCTGCTAATCTCAACGACAGTCGTCTTTGCTTACCAAGCGAAATTTGAGGGAGGACGATTCTTTTCTTCAGCCATTCTGCTGGCGGCTTTTTTTGCAACGATCGGTTTCTTTGTTTCGGACGTCACGCGAGAGCGCCGCGTCAACATTCTCGCCGTCCGACCAACGCACGTCGCGCCCGTCGCGATCTTGTTGCTGATGTTGGTCGGAGTAACTTCCTATAGTGAGCTGGTTTTCGTTTCTCGTGGCGCCCGATCCGCGCAAAGCTTCGCTCAGCTGAAGGCAGCCGACGCTCCGGCTGCAAAAAAGGTCGAGCAAATAGTCGGGGTGGAGAGACTTGCAGATGATCAACATCCCCTTGCCATTGCCTATCTGCAGTATGCTGCCAACTTCGCTATCGATCTCTCATCTGCTCGCGATTCTCAAAGAATCGCAACGAGCTATGGCCAAGCGATGGCCTGGATCTACCTTACGCAAGGAATTGGCGAATTCGACAGAATTTTCCGCATCGAAAACCTACGCCACTCCTCGGGTTTCTACCAGTTTTCGCAAATCGCACAGGTGCTGAGCAAGCTGACTGGTGCCGACATGCGCTACGCAAACAATCTATCGAACTACGGCACGTACATCACACTGCCGGGTGCGCTCTATGTCGATTTCGGTACGGTCCTGGCGCTCGTTCTTGCAGCTCTCTCGGGGATCTGTTTGCGCGCCGGTGTTGAATCAATGTTCGCGGGCGCCGCGACCTTTTTGGCCATTCTGGCGCCGATTCTCTTTGTGATCGTTGCTACGGGACCTGTCACCACATTGGTGACCAATCTCTGGCCGTGCGCTTTCTGGATAGCGCTCACGCAGATTCCGATCTCCACGAAATCCCTTGGATCGAGATGATTTGCCTCGTGATCGCCCTCTTCGAAGAGCCCCTTATTCTCGCGGAGTATGCTCTTAAGATCTTTGCAGCGCGTTCGTCTGATAATCGCAGTTGCGAAGAATTGGCCGGGAAAGCTACCCGGCATTCATTGCCTCGGACTGTGGAGGAGACACCGCAGGAACTCGCTACGGTAGGCTAGACTTGGTCAGCCCTTTGCGAACCGGTATGCCTGCATCCGCCATAAATTTCTTCGCCTCAGCGGGCGTCTTGTCAGTGAAATGAAAAATGCTCGCTGCCGCCACAGCACTGGCCCCGCAGAGTTTAACGGCATCTACAAAGTGCTGATAGTTTCCTGCGCCGCCTGAAGCAATGACGGGAACGTTCACCGCGCTAACCACTGCTCCAATTAATTCAAGATCATATCCTTCCATCGTTCCGTCGCGCTCGACCGAAGTGAGCAAGATTTCTCCTGCTCCGAGATCGGCCACTTTTCGCGCAAAGGACACCGGATCCGTACTTTCTGATTTCGACCCGCATCGGCTCATACACACGTGCGTTCCGTCCTCATTCCGGACAACATCTATGCTGACCACAACACACTGAGAACCGAAATAACGCGCGGCCTCCGAGACCAGCTTTGGGTTTTCATGAGCAGCGGTGTTGATGGAGACTTTATCGGCACCAGCTCCGAGTAAGCCGGCTATCTGGTGTATGTTGGTGATGCCGCCCCCGACCGTTAGGGGAACCGAAACACTCTTACCCAAGCTTCGTACAGTCGCCACATCTGGGTCTCTGCTTTCGGCAGTTGCAGCAATGTCCAAGAGCGCCAACTCATCGACATCCCTCTTGTCATATATCTTGATGGCCGGCAAAATCGAGCCAACGCGCCGCCAGCTATCAAAGCCAATGCCTTTGACCAGCCCATGTCCCTTCCACAG
This sequence comes from Bradyrhizobium sp. CB2312, assembly GCF_029714425.1. NCBI lineage: Bacteria > Pseudomonadati > Pseudomonadota > Alphaproteobacteria > Hyphomicrobiales > Nitrobacteraceae > Bradyrhizobium > Bradyrhizobium sp. CB2312. Next base: position 3,649,440 of record NZ_CP121668.1, read on the forward strand.
CAACGTTGGGATGATGCGGACCTTGAGCACGCCTAAACCTCTAAAAAGTTCTGTATTACGCGCGCGCCCGCCGTTGAACTCTTCTCGGGATGGAATTGAGCTCCAAAAATGTGCCCGCGCTCAATCGCAGAAGTAAACGGATGGCCATACTTGGTCGTGGCAGCGGTGCTGGAGGTATCCTTGGGCTCGAACGCAAAGCTGTGGACGAAATAGAAGTCGGTCCCGGACGCAATGCTCAGAAATAGGACGCTGTCGTTCATTGGATAGACGCTGTTCCACCCAACGTGAGGAATTCGAAGTGACGAATCCTTGGCCCTCAATGCGGTGACGCGACCCTTGATGAGGCCAAGACCGTTCGTGATGCCGCCTTCCTCACTCTCGTCCGCAAGGAGCTGCATACCCAGGCAGATGCCCAAAAGCGGCATTTTACGATTCAGGACAGCATCACGTATCGGCCCCACCCATCTGAATTCAGTCAAGTTGGCCATGGCCGCTGCGAAAGCTCCCACGCCGGGCAATATGAGCTTGTCTACCTGATTAATATCGCCTGGCTCGTCGAGGACTACGGGAGTAGTACCCAGTCTCGCAAGCGAATTGCAGACCGAGGCGATATTGCCCATTCCATAGTTGATAATGCCAACGTTCATCGGTTGTCGTAATTCTGCTTCTGAAGATTTCCGTGCTTATCCTTCTTGAGATTCCCCTTGCCATCACTTTGGAAGATGCGCCGGTTCGTGAACTGGTCGCAAATATCGATGAACTCGTCCACTGTGAGGTCTAGCGGTTCAAGGATATCTTCCAGCGATTTGCCCAGGTAACTCCAGGGAAACTTGCCATCGTGACGGCGAACCATTTCGAGCCCGTCTTCCCGAGAGATCCGACCGCGGCGAATATGAAGACATGCTATGTCCGTAGCACGCCCGAAGCCAAACTTCAGAAACTTGAAGTAATCGTGGATGCCAGTTTGATAGTTGTCAAGATTCTCATAATCGACTACCGACCCTTCGATGGCCTTGCCGTAGGTTCTGAGCCCGTTTGCTTGCGCAATCAAGGCGTTCGCCAAGCCGTCCCACGGCATGTAGTGCCCGAGAAACAGGCCGGTGACGCCTACTCGCTGTAGATCGTCGTCGGATGGATATTGGTAGGGGATAATATCCCCGGGTGTAAAGCCATACACGTCGCAGAGGTCCGAAACACGCAGACCCAGAAGCCCGCCGAATTCCTCGAGCCAAGCTCGCGATAGAGTATTGTTCTCGGCTGCGGCTGCTGGTCCACCATATTCATTTTGCGAGTTCTCACCCCAAACTATGAGTGGAACGTCAAACTGGACGGCTGCCCGAACCGGAATAGTGAAAATTCCGACGTGCTCGGGCCATGAGATGTCACCAACTTCGGTCAGTCCAATTCTGTTCAGCCTTGCGCGGACGAGAGGGTTCGGTGACATCTCGATGAGGTCGACACCTAGCCGCTTAATATTATCGAGATTGTGCCGGCCGATATCCGACAAGTCGCACGTCGTTGACGTGACACAGAGAGGCCGCAGTCCGAGTTGCAGCATTCTGACGACTTGTGTGGTACTATCCTTACCGCCACTCACCGGGACGATGCAGTCCCAGTTCGTTCCACCGCGACGATATTTCTCCAGAATCCTCAGCAGCTCATCTCGCCGCGCGTCGAAATCGATGACTTTCCTGTTCTCGTAAGAGCGGCAAGCGCTACAGACGCCATGATCGTCAAAGTGTAGGTCCGGCTTTGTGCTCGGCATCACGCATCGCTTGCAGTAGATCAGCATCGGTTTACGCGCCTTTCTTCATCAGGAACCAACTGATATCGTCTTGGGGAAAAGCGGGGTCACGATGGTACGCGAAACCGTAGTCGACCAGACGCAGATCAGAAAACCTATCCATGATCTCCCCGGCGAAGTCGCGCTTGAAAAGTCGATCATGGTGGCCGCGGTAAGGTATCGAAACCGGGCTCGGATTGTAATACTCGCAGACCAGGAGATAGCGAGACGTCGCGCCGTACAGTTTGTCGTACACCAAGGGAAGCTGTTCTGGATTGATGTGAATAAGTACGCCCTTGATCAGCGCCAACTCGGAAGCTTCGGCACAAGCGTAATCCAGGATCGAACCGCAGAAGACGTTCGATACGCCGATTTCGTTGCCAAGCAGTGCAGCGGCCTTTTCGTTGATTTCCACACCCCTCAAGGTGCAGTCGGGATATAGGTGACGGATCGCCTTCAGGTTCATTCCTATGTTCGCGCCGAACTCAATGCAGCTCTTGGGAGGGAGGGCAGCATCGAGGCCTTTGCTGAAGAACTTGATGTTAGAAGCAAGAAGCGCGGGGCTCATGTTTCTCGCGATATAATCATTCCCGAAATCGCCAGCCCAGAAGGCTTCCTGAGCACTGTGAGGATCAGATTTCGGCATGGTTTCATTCTCTTTCGGTTTTGATCAACGGCTCCGTCGAGGAATAGTCAACGGTAGACGTTGGTGGGGCGGCTTGTAGGCGCACAGGTCGGAGGCCAAGCGAGGGCGCTAGGTCCCGCGGGCACGTTGCTGCATCGTCGACTATCGGGTTCCCCTCAGGCGATACTGAAAGATGCGTTCCGCGATTTCAAGGTCCTCGGGCGTATCAATGTCAACGGCCGTGTCGCGCGGGACCGGAAGGATGGCTGATGAAACGACGTCGTACGAAGCGCCTGCAAGGGCGGTCTCGGTTTTGGACAGGTAGAATTGCCCGGCATCGTGATATGCGGTGGGCAGATCCTGCGACCGCGCAGAATAATATTCGGGATGCGCCATTCGCACGCGCCCGTCGTCGTTCATGAAGAGAGCGCGCTGGATTCGCGAGGGAAACTCAACGGCCGAGAAGACCATTTCGCAATTCAGTCTCTCGATCGCATCCACGGCGCTTTTGATGTCATCGGCGGAAACGAACACGGCGGTTGGATAGACGGTAAGGATCAGATCGGGCCGACAGCGGTTGCTGACGAACCAGTCGACCGCGTGCTTTGTCACGGCCGCAGTGCCCGTGTAGTCGTCTGACAGCGAGGCAGGACGCATAAACGGCACCTCGGCGCCGATGTTCCGGGCCACCTCCGCGACCTCCTCATTGTCCGTCGAAACCAGAATAGTCGCGACGAGACCGGACGACTTCAGCATGCCTATGGGCCAAGCCATCATCGGCTTGCCATGAAAGAGGGTTATATTCTTGCGAGGAATTCGCTTGCTTCCGCCGCGTGCGGGGATGACCGCCAATATCGTTGGTAGCGTCACGCCGAGTGCACCTTGGAAAATGATCTCATGGCTCGCTTCAGCGCCCCCATCGAAACGAAACGATCTCGAACACTCGCCTTCGCCGCAAGGGTCACTTCCAGGTTCGGCCAAAGTGCGGAGCCCGTCCTGTAGGGTGTTCTGATTCGGGAATACAGAACGAGCGAAGTTCGTTCTTAATCGTCGGACGTCTTGTGATCGGCCCGTTTGCTCTGCAATTCCGATTACACAGCGCAAGCATGAAGATCAACCCTGCCGGTAAGCACTAGTAAGGGGGAAATTGCCGACTTGGCCGTCGATCGCTATGGATGTTGCACGGCCTTCCGACTCATGCGTTCTCTGAATGTTCCATTTGAGGCAAGGGCACACCAGGCTGCTTCCATCAGGCAGGTCCGAGGGGAGGGTGTTGGCCGTGGGGCGCTCCAGATCGTGCGCAACCCACGGGCACCTCTGCCTAGCGGAGGTGCTTAAGTTCGCCGACGGTCTTGACGACGTAGTGCTGCTCGGCGTCCGACAACGTCGGGAACATCGGTAGGGTCAGGATTTCTCTATAGGCAGCCTCGGCTTGGGGACACAACCCGGGCTGATATCCGAAGCGTTCGCGGTAAAAACTGTGATGATAGACCGGGGCATAGTGGACGTTCGCGCCGATCCCGGCTGCCCTGAGATGATCGAACGCCCGACGCCGATCGATCTTGAGCTGAGCAAGGTCGAGGCGGATTACATACAGGTGGTAGGCATGAGATCGGCCTGGATGGTTCGCGAGTGGACGCACAAAGGGAATTTCCGCAAACATCTCGTCGTAGCGGGCGGCGATAGCGCGACGTCGATCCAGCCACACCGGCAAATGCTTCAGCTGCGCGATTCCAAGCGCGCATTGCACGTCCGGCAGTCGGTAATTGAAACCGAGTTCGACCATATCGTAGGAAAATATGCCGCTCTTTTCCCTCGACCTATGATCAGAATCGATCCCGTGGTTGCGGAAGCGGCGCATGTGCGCAGCCATCTCGGGGTCGTCTGTCAACACCATCCCCCCTTCGCAGGTCGTGAGGTGCTTCACAGGATGGAATGAGAAGGCCGAGAGGTCGGCTAGCGTCCCCACCTTGCCGCCCTTGTAGGTTGCTCCCGGAGCATGGCAGGCGTCGGCGATCAGCCTGATGCCGCGGCCGGCGAGAAGTGCGCGCAGGGCGTCGTAGTCGGCCGGCTGTCCGCCGTAGTCGACGGCGATGATGGCGCGGGTGCGGGCAGTTATTTTCTGGTCGACGGATGTCGGGTCAATCAGTAGCGTTTCCGGTTCTACATCAGCGAAGACGGGAGTGCCTCCCTCATAGACCACCGCATTTGATGAAGCCGCAAACGTGATCGCCGGAACGATCACCTCGTCGCCGGAACTGATTTTCACGGCGCGCACGGCGGCATGAAGCGCAGCGGTTCCGCTGTTGACAGCAACACCTTCGCGCGCCCCGCAGAACTCCGCGAATGCACGCTCGAAATCGCCGACTTTTGGGCCGGTCGTGAGCCAGGCCGAGCGCAACGTCTCGGCTACCGACGCGATATCCTCATCGTCTATGATTTGTCGGCCGTAAGGAATTGAACTGCTAGCCATGCAGGCTCGCGGGATTTTCGAGCATGGCCTTCAGCGCCGCGGCGTTGAGCCATTCCGGATTGTTGTCGCTGGCGTAACGGAAGCCTTCGGGGACTAGCCGGCCAATATCGCCGTACCCCTTGTAGCTCCACCAGGCGAGCGCCGGCTGCACGACGTAGCGGTCCTCCAATTCAATCGTGAAGCGCGCATCGTCTTCGGTGATCATCACCTCGTGAAGCTTTTCGCCCGGCCGAATACCCACGATCTTGTGCGGACAGTCCGGCGCCATTGCCTTGGCCAGATCGACGATTGACATCGACTTGATCTTCGGAACGAACAATTCCCCGCCCTGCATCATCCTGGCGCTCGAGAGCACGAAGTCCACGCCTTGGTCGAGCGTGATCCAGAAACGCGTCATGCGCGGATCGGTAATCGGCAGATGGTCACTTCCCTTGGCAATGAGATCTCGGAAATACGGAACGACCGAGCCACGGGATCCGACCACATTTCCGTAGCGAACGACGGCAAATTTGGTCCCAGTGTTGCCGGACAAATTGTTGGAGGCGACGAATATCTTGTCCGAGGCGAGCTTGGTGGCGCCATACAGATTGACCGGGTTGCAGGCCTTGTCCGTCGACAGCGCCACGACCTTGGGAACGCGGTTCGCGATTGCAGCCTGGACGACGTTTTCGGCGCCGACGACGTTAGTCTTGACGCACTCCATGGGATTGTACTCCGCGATCGGAACGTGCTTCATGGCCGCCGCGTGGACCACGAGGTCAACTTCGCGCATGGCCATGTTCAAGCGGTTGAGATCGCGGACGTCGCCGATGAAGAAGCGCAGCCGGTCATCGGGCAACGCCTGCGCCATGATGGCCTGCTTGTACTCGTCGCGCGAGTAGACGATGATCTTGCCGAGGTTATGATCCCGCAATAGAGTCTTGACGAGCTCCGTGCCGAAGGAGCCGGTACCCCCGGTGATGAGAATGGCCTTGTTGTCGAGCATGGTTCCGATCGTGGATCGTTGAAAAATCGATCGGTAGTAGTCAGTTCAGGCCAATATTGCAAGGGAGAGTGGTTGAAGAGAGTTGCTGGCCGCCTCTGGACGTTCCAGCTTGCGAGGGCTCAGGGCGATCGATGGCCTCGAGTGCCAAGGCGGTTCAGGTCGTTGATCAGGTGATCGCTGACCACGTCAACGCCTCACCATAGGCGATGTCGCGCGCGGCCGTACGTCCAATGATGTCGGGCAGGTGCTTCGGTGGCAGACCAAAACCGGGTCTGATCACGCGCACATTCTCCGGCGTGAACGGTTGGCCCGCCTTGATCGACTTGACCGCGTAAATCGAGCGCCGGAAGCGAGTATTGGCGGCTTCGCTCGGGGCCAAGCTGTAGTCGACCCTGCCAAGAGCGGACCATGCCGACTTGCAGTCAGAGACCAACTTCCTGAATTCATTCGGTTCCAGCGAAAAAGCTGCGTCGGGCCCTCCCTCGGCACGAGAGATCGTGAAGTGCTTTTCTATGATGGCGCCCCCCAGCACAGTGGCGGCGACACACGCGGCGGAGCCAGGCGCATGATCCGAAAGGCCTGATACCACGCCGAACGCATCTCCAAGGTGCCCCACCGTGCGAACGTTGGCTTCCTCGATTGGCGCAGGATAGGCGCTGGTACAGTGCAGCAGGGCGATGCCGCCAGCGCCATGGCTGCGCGCTGTTTCGAGCGCTTCCTGGATCTCGCCCAGATTCGCCATGCCAGTCGAGATGATCATGGGCTTGCCGCGCTTAGCGACATATTTGATCAGCGGCAGATCAGTCACCTCGAAAGAGGCTATTTTATAGGCCGGGGTCTCGAGACCGGCGAGCAGGTCGACTGCGGTTTCGTCGAAGGGCGTCGAAAAGATCGTGATGCCGACCTCGCGCGCCTTCGCGAACATCTCTGCATGCCATTCGAACGGCGTGTAGGCTTCCTTGTAGAGCTGATGCAGTTGATAGCCGTCCCACAGTCCACCTTTGATTTGGAAGTCCGGACCGTCGTGCGGAATCGTCATAGTGTCCGGCGTGTAGGTCTGAATCTTGATGGCATCGGCTCCGGTCGCCGCTGCCGCCTCGATCAACTCCAAGGCTTTCGCAAGGCGTCCGCCATGATTGGCCGACAATTCAGCGATGATATAAGGGGGGTGATTGCGACCGATCTTGCGGCCGGCGATTTCGAGTTCCGCGTCCAGGCTCATCGTTGGCCTCTCGCAACACATTGCAGCATCTGCGCCAGAGGCTGCCGGCCGAGCGAAATTTCGCGTGTCATCCGCTGTTCCCGTGCTTCAGTTATTTCCTTCGGCCGCGGCGTGCAAAGAAAGCCGATAAACCAGGAACTCAGCCTCTTGGCCGGTAAGCATGAAGCCGGCCTTCAGGAAGATTCTCTGAGAGGCTAGATTTTCCCGCTTCACTCGTGCCTCGACGCGCTCGCAGAACCCCTGGCCAAATGCCTCCTGGCAGGCCAAGGCGAGGGCAGTGCCACCGTAACCCCGTCCGCGGACGTTACGAGCCATTGCAATACTGACCACGGCCGTCCCCGTCAATTCGATGTGAAATCGCACGTTGCCGCAAGGTCTTCCATCGACCTGGAGGATGAAAATCAGGGTGTTTGCATCCACGATGCGGTTGTTGAACCATTTCGTGTGGGTATCCCAAGGCAGGGGCCGGCTATCGCCGGACATTGTGCGGGCGTCGGGATCGTTGCGCCAGAGCCAGAGCCGCCGTGCGTCATCGGCAGTAGCACGGCGCAGCGTTAGCTGGCCGGTTCGTTCCTGCTGCACGAGCGCATCGATGGCCTCGCCGACGCGTTGCGCGCCAGCGCCGTCGCAAACTTTGGCCGCCCGCCGCGACATCCGGGCGAGTTCGTCGGGCTGTCGGGTGAGCTCAGCCAGGATGCGCGCAATCGCATCAGGGACGTCGCCAGCGAGTGGAACGATCCGGGCTGCACCCGTCTGCTCGAGCGCGCGAGCATTCTCGCGCTGGTTCTCAGCTACAACGAGCTGGATCGACGGAAGACCGAGGCAGCACCGCTCCCAACTCGACGTGCCAGGCGTTCCGATCGCGATGTCGGCATTTGCCATCAACGTGGCAATCTCGGGAGGATCGACATGGACTTGAATCCGCGTTGTTTCTTCCCGAAGGGCGACGATCTCATCGAAAGATGATGCGGTCGGGCCGATCACCACGATGATGCGCGAAAACGTCCCCGCGGTTACCAGAGACCGGGCGATGGCCGCCGTCTGGCCTCCGACATCGGTGAGCCCAAGCGAGACGAATATCGATCTCGGCTCAAATGCCGTACATCGTCGCGCAAGCGAAACGGCGCGCAGCTCACCGAACGCACTGCGCAGCAGCGCATAGGACGAGCCGGCGAGCACGCGGCAGTGCTGCGGGATCAATCCGGCGTAGTCGTCGGCGCTCCGGCCCAGCGTCGTGTCTACGAGAAGGTCGCAATCATGTGGGCGCACGGGCGCATCGTCGATCACGAGGATCGGAGATCCATGTCGGCGTAGCGAGCGCTCGAACGCTTCGCCGAGCCGATAGGAGTCGATGACGATTAGGTCGATCCGCGTCCGCGCAAGCTCGCCGTCCACGAGCTCCATATTCCAGCCGTACTGATCAGCCTCGAGGCAGCGGATGCCGCTGTGAGCGAGGGCGGGCACGGTATCGCAGGTTCCCGAACAACACACGAAGAGAACATCCGCGCCACGCTGTTGCATTTCGGTTGCCAGCGTCAGGCATCGCATGACGTGGCCGCCGCCAGTGGCCGGATCGGCATCGGCTCGGAAAACGATCAGCATCGCACTCTTGGCTCAGGCCGGGGTCAATTCGGAGCGTTCAGTCCCGCTTCAGTGCTACGCGGGGGGTAATATACCAAAGCACGAGCAAAACGAGAAATCCATGGGTCAACAGGATCACCGTGAGGGGTACATTGAGAAAAATCTGCGGTAACAAAGCTGCGGACATCAGGACAAAGCGCGGCGGCAGTCCCGCGGACACGCGGTTTCCAAGCGCGACCACAAGTCCGCCAGCGAAGGCCGTCGTCGGCGCCCACCAATTACCCACTGACGCAATTCCCTCGGTAGCGAATAGTGAGGCATTGAAATACCCGCCAATTCCGAACGCCTTGTAGATGACAATGCCCAGCGGCTCGCGATATGGGCAGGTGGCAAGGGCTTTCAGAACGCTTATTTGGCAGAACAGTGTGAGGTCATTCTTAGAGAAGAATTCATTATAGTAGTCCATGGCCAGCGAGGGAAATGTCATCGTGCGGAGATTGATCAACGCGAAATAAGGGTGCGCCTCTGAAGTCTGCAATATCCCGAATTTCCACAGGATAATCATCAATATGCCAATCACTGTGGGAGCCAGGAGAGAAACGACTACGAGCAATCGTGCTTCTATGAGCCGGGCCGCCAACGCGATCAGGCTGATCCAGGCGGCACTGAACAGGGCGAACTTGCTAAGGGTAACCGGATAAATGAGAAGCAGAAGTCCCAATGTCGTTGCAGCCCGCTTGATCATGCGGCGTTCCACAAAACAGGCGAATGCGAAAGGCAGCAGTGCGCTCGCGGTAATTGCAAGAAGATAGTCGAGGAGCTTCGGGAACTTGAGCGTGTCGCGCGAGATGTAGATGTCGCCGTCAAGCCTGATCAGCTTGAGCAATTGGCCAACATCAAAATGGTACGCTGCGCCGGCGAGTAGCGTCGCTCCAGCGCCTAACAGGACCGCATCGAGAAGGCGGTCGAACCCAACCCGAGAGGGCGTCCAGAGCTGCCTGAGGGGAGCTTTCAGAAGTACCGCAGGCAAGATAAAGGCAACCGCAGAAGCGTACGCCGAGACGCCTGCCAGCCGATGGTCGTATTGGAATTCGGAAAAACAGTTCAACCAAAGATAGCCCGCTATCATCGAGTAGAAATAGAACCCGATGAGATAGCCGAAGCTGAATTCGGAAATCGCAAAGACAGCGGCGACCGGGAGGAATGCCGCCACGGCGGCCAGCGCGAAAGGCAGGCCGTCCCTCCGAAAGGCCATGTGATACGCGGGGTAGAGCTGTGAGGCTATAAACAGCGTGAGGCAGAGTGCAGCCACATGGAGGTAAATCGGCGCAAGAAGTCGAATATGTCGCATGGTTGCTGCCTGATGTCGTTTTCCTCGTCTGCCTAGCGTAAAGCTCAACCTCGTATCCGAATCAGGACACGTGAACAAGTCGGAAAGATCGGACCTGCGTCGTGCCCCGAACGATCAAGACAAGCCGACGCCGCCCGCACGATCGCCGTTGGTGAGACACGCGATAAGCTGTGGAGGGGCGCACATGGCTTACATCATGGCATTCGTCGAGGACGCATTGCAATTAGGAGACGGCGGCCGCATCCAGCTTCAATTCGACGTCACGAGACTGTGCCAAGCCCGGCGCATCACGCTGCGCTCTTGATTGCATTAATCTTAGTTTCTATAGAGGCCCTCCAAGGGATAGCATAGATGTATGTGATCGGGATCAGCTCAGGTATTAAACACGGGCATCATGACGGTGCGGCCGTGTTGTTGCACGATGGCGAACTGATTGCGGCCGCCGAAGAGGAGCGTTTTACGCTGGCCAAACATGCGCGCGGCGAGCTGCCGCGCGGCGCCATCGGGTACTGCCTGAAGCAGGCCGGCATCACCATGCGCGACGTCGACTGGATCTGCTCGCCGCTGAAGACCTATACGAACTACACGCAGCGCCTCACCGAATATTTCAAGTACCAGTTCGGGCACAGCCCGAAGATCGAGCTCTACGACCATCACCTCTGTCACGCCGCGAGCTCGTTCTACGGGTCCGGTTTCTCCGAGGCGACCGTTGCCTGTTTCGACTTCTCCGGCGATTCCAGCTCCGGTCTCGTCGCCCATGCGCGCGGCAACGATTTTCGCGTGCTGACGCGGTTCGGCCGCCACAACAGTCTCGGACTCTATTACGGGATGCTGACGCAGTATCTCGGCTATCAGATGACCAATGACGAGTACAAGGTCATGGGCCTGTCGTCGTATGGCAGCCCCGAATATCTCGACAAGTTCGCCAAGCTGCTGCGCCCGGCCGGTATCAATTACGAGCTCGATCCCGAGCTCGACAAGCGCAGGCGCGACGCCGACATCTTCACCAGCGATTTCTCGACGCGGCAGGAGCGCATCTTCACCGAGAAGATGGAGGAGATATTGGGCCCGCGGCGGCTGCGCGGCGCGCCTCTCGACCAGCGGCTGACCAACATCGCCGCGAGCGGCCAGAAGCAACTCGAGATCGTCACCACCGAGGTGATCCGCTCCGCGATCGCCGAGACCGGCTGCGGCGACGTCTGCATCGCCGGCGGCGTCGGGTTGAACTGCAAGATGAACATGGAGATCGCGGCCGAGCCGTCGGTGAAGCGTCTCTACGTCCCGCCGGTGCCGCACGATGCAGGCGTGGCGCTGGGTGCCGCGATGATGAAGTGCGCGGAGGCCGGCCATGCGATCGCACCGCTGACCCACGCCTACTGGGGACCGGAATATTCCAACGACACGATCCGGGAGACCCTGGACAAGATCGGCGCGAAGTTCGAGCTGCTCGACGATCCCGTGGCGCGCTGCGTCAGCGACCTGACGGAGCAGAAGACGGTGGGCTGGTTCCAGGGGCGGATGGAATACGGTCCGCGGGCGCTCGGCAACCGCTCGATCCTGGCCGATCCGCGCCACGCGGGCATGAAGGACCGCATCAACCTCACGATCAAATATCGCGAGGAGTTCCGTCCGTTCTGCCCCTCGGTGCTGTACGAGCGCCAAGCCGAATATTTCGAGGACACGTTCGACGCGCCCTTCATGGTGGTGACGTTTCCGGTCAACGAGAAGGTCGCCGAGACCATGCCGGCGGTGGTCCACGTCGACAACACCGCACGCATTCAGAGCGTCCATGCGGACAGCAATCCGCTCTACAGCCGCCTGATCGGTGAGTTCGCGAAGGCGACCTCGCTACCGGTCCTGATCAACACCAGCCTCAACATCAACGAGCAGCCGACGGTGAACGCACCGCTGGAGGCTCTGCATACCTATTTTTGCTCCGGTCTGGACGTGCTGTATCTCGGGCCCTACCGGCTGTCGAAGCCGCGCTAAAGCGCGATGAGATTTGGATGAATCGTCATCGCGCTTTAGGTTGTTATTTACGCATGATTTTTCCGGAAAACCGCTTCGCACTTTTCCGGATCATGCTTTAGGTCGCAGTCCGTCCCTTGTGGCTGGGCTTCTCGCGAAGCGAGCCGCCTCACGTCGCAGGCTGCTCGATCTCCGTCGCCGCGATGAGCCAGGTTGGCAGGCTCACTTGGGTTGAAGAGCGCAGGTTCAGCGCATGGAGAGCGCTTGCCGCACGAAGGCTTCGAGGTTTCCGTCCTGGAACAAGAGGCCCTGAATGCCCGCAGCCTCGGCCGCTTCCAGGTCGCTTGGCTTGTCCCCGATCAGGATGCTTCTGTCGGCTGCCACCGGGAAGCGCTTGAGGAGGTCGGTGATCATGCCCGGCGCGGGCTTGCGACGGTCGCTTACGCGCCGATAACGCTCGATGATGGCTTCGGGATGGTCGGGGCAATATTCGAACGCGTCGATATGCGCGCCAATCATCGCCAGCTCCTGCGAGATCCAGCGGTGGAGAGCCTGGACGTCGCTCTCCTCGAAGAACCCGCGGGCCACACCCGACTGGTTGGTGACGACAAAGGCAAAATAGCCCGCGTCGTTGACGAGCTTGACCGCTTCACGGGCGCCGTCTCTCCACTCGAACTTGCTCGTCTCGAAGACGTAGCCGTGATCGTGATTGAGCACGCCATCGCGGTCGAAAAAGACCGCCGGGCGCACCATTGTCGCTGCCATCTGCCGCCCCTGATCGTTGTGATCTTCCCTCACAGCTCTTCAAGCGGTTTGTCAAGGAGGCGAAGCCGGCCGCGAGCTGCGTCGCGAGGAGCCTTCCGCTGCAATCTCGAGCGCCGGAACGCCCGCAGAATGGCACGCCCGCTCGATGCTAGCGGATGGAATGACAGCCCTTGTCGGCGTCGTCGGATCGGCCGCGCAATCTCAGCAGTTTTTGGACGCGCCACGCCATTGAGCGGTTACCGCTCGTCCGCGATCATCTTGCCGTCGTTCGGCAGCGCGCCCGGGTTGACCAGCTCGACGGTGCCGCCGAGTTTCGTCACCGCGCGCAAGGTGGTGGCGATCTCCTCGCGTAACACATCGCTCGCGGTGGCCGTTTCCACTTTCAGCGTCATCGCGTCGGTCTCGTCCTGGCGCGTGACGACGAGGCGCAGGCGGCCGAGCGCGGAATGGCGCTTGCCGATCTCGGCGACCTGTTCGGGCCGGACGAACATGCCCTTGACCTTGGTGGTCTGGTCGGCGCGGCCCATCCAGCCCTTGATCCGCATGTTGGTGCGACCGCAGGGGCTGGCGCCCGGCAGCACTGCAGTGAGGTCGCCGAGCGCAAGCCGGATCCAGGGATGGTGCGAGTCGAGCGAGGTGACGACGATCTCGCCGACATCGCCCGGAGCCACGGGATCTCCGGTGCCGGGCTTGACGATCTCCATGATCAGGTCCTCGTTGACGACCATACCCTCGCGCGCTTCGGTCTCGAAGGCGATGAGGCCGAGATCGGCGGTTCCGAAGGCCTGGTAGGCGTCGATGCCGCGCGCCCTGATCTCGGCCTGGAGCGAGGGCGGGAAGGCCGCGCCCGAGACCAGCGCGCGCTTGATCGAGGAGACGTCGCGGCCCGCGTTTGCCGCTGCGTCGAGCAATATCTTCAGAAAGTCCGGTGTGCCGCTGTAGCCGACCGGGCGATAGGCCTCGATCAGCTCGAATTGCTGCTCGGTATTGCCGGGGCCGGCGGGGATCACCGCACAGCCGAGCGCGCGCGCCGAGGCGTCGAAGATGAAGCCGCCTGGGGTGAGGTGATAGCTGAAGGTGTTGAGCACGACGTCATCGGGGCGGAATCCGGCCGCAAACAGCGCCCTCGCGCCGCGCCAGGGATCGGCCTGCCGCCCCTCCGGCTCGAAGATCGGGCCGGGCGAGGTGAAGAGGCGGGCGAACGATCCCGGGGCCGCCGTGACGAAGCCGCCAAAGGGCCGGGAGGCCTTGTGCAGGGCCGGCAGCTCCGACTTGCGTAGCACCGGCAAGCCCGCCAGCGCCGCCCGGGAGGTCACGGCGGTGGGATCGATGCCCTTCAGCCGCGCGGCATAGGCGGGCGCTGCCATCGCGCTGCGCAGCACCTCCGGCAGGCGGGAGAACAGCTCGGTCTCGCGCGCGGCCGGTTCGCGCGTCTCGCGGGCGTCGTAATGGGCGGTCATGGTGGGTCTTTCCGGGTTGGCATCCGTTGCGCGCCGCCGCCGGCATGGGTATCAGACGGCCATTGGCTCGGCTTGAAGAGGACGTGATGGCGGACGAAGGAATGATTGCGGCGGACGTCGTCCCGCGCCTGAAGCGCCGCATGATCGAGGACGCGCTGCCGCTGTGGTCGACGATCGGCTGGGATGATGCCGCAGGCGGCTTCATCGACCGGCTGCACCGCGACGGCACGGCGGACGCCGCCGCGCCGCGGCGCGTGTTCGTGCAGGCGCGTCAGATCTGGTGCTACGCCAAGGCGGCGCAGATGGGCTGGTATCCGCAAGGTCGCGCCATCGCGCTGAAGGGGCTGGAGCATCTGCTGGCCAAGGCGAAGGCGCCCGACGGCAAGCCCGGCTATGTGCACCGGCTGACGCCGGAGGGCGCGGTGCTGGATGCCCGGCGCGATGCCTATGACCACGCCTTCATCCTGTTTGCGCTCGCGGCCGTCTACGCGCTCGACCAGGACGTCCAGGTGCGCGCCGAGATCGACGCGCTGCTCGCTTTCCTCGACGGCCACCTGCGCTCGCCGCATGGCGGCGTCCACGAAAGCCTGCCGGTCTCGCTGCCGCGGCGGCAGAATCCGCACATGCACCTGTTCGAGGCGATGATCGCGTGTTTCGACGCGACCCACGATCTGTCGTTCCAGAACCGCGCCGGCGACTTCTTCGCGCTGTTCCTCGCCAATCTCTACGACAAGCAGAAGCACATCCTGACGGAGTATTTCGAGGAGGACTGGTCGAAGATCGAGCCGGTCAGCGTCGAGGCCGGCCATCAGGCCGAATGGGTCTGGCTCTTGAAGGGATTTGAACGCATCACGGGCTGCCCGACCGGCCAGCGCCGCGCCGAGCTGCTCGCGACCGCGCTGCGCTATCGCGACGAGGCGACCGGTTGCCTCACTGACGAGGGTGATGCGAGCGGCAACATCCGCCGCGCGACGCGCCGGCTGTGGCCGCAGACCGAGATGGCGAAGGCGTGGATCGCGCAGGCCGAGTCCGGCGAGGCGGGCGCGGCGGACGAAGCGCGCGCGGCGCTGGTGCTGCTCGAACGGCATTATCTCAGCCATCCCGTCAAGGGCGGCTGGTACGACCAGTTCGATCGCGACGGCAAATCGCTGGTCGACACCATTCCTGCGTCGTCGTTCTATCATGTTCTCTGCGCAGTCACGGAAGCTGAGCAGGTTTTGGAAGGTTAGAGCCACCGCTTGCGCCGCTTGAAGCTCTTGAGGTTCTTGAAACTCTTGCGCTGGTCGCCGGCGCCGCCGAGGTAGAACTCCTTGACGTCCTCGTTGTCGCGCAGCTCGTCGGCGGTGCCGTCGAGCACGACCTTGCCCTGCTCCATGATGTAGCCATGGCTCGCCACCGACAGCGCGGCGCGCGCGTTCTGCTCGACCAGCAGGATGGTGACTCCGAGGTCGCGGTTGATCTTCTGGATGATGGAGAACACCTCTTTCACCAGCAGTGGCGACAGGCCCATCGACGGCTCGTCCATCAGGATCATCTTCGGGCGCGCCATCAGCGCGCGGCCGATCGCGAGCATCTGCTGCTCGCCGCCGGAGAGATAGCCGGCAAGGCCAGTGCGCTCCTTCAGGCGCGGGAAATAGTTGAAGACCATGTCGAGGTCGGCATCGACCTCGCGGTCCCGGCGGGTGAAGGCGCCGAGCCTGAGGTTTTCCAGCGACGTCATGTCGGCGACGATGCGCCGGCCCTCCATCACCTGGAAGATGCCGCGGCGGACGATCTTGTCGGGATCGATGCCGTTGATGCGCTCGTCCTCGAACAGGATCTCGCCGCGCGTAACCTCGCCGTCCTCGGTCTTGAGCAGCCCCGAGATCGCCTTCAGCGTCGTCGACTTGCCGGCGCCATTGGCGCCCAGCAGCGCCACGATCGCGCCCTTGGGGACGTCGAGGCTGAGGCCGCGGAGCACCAGGATCACGTCGTCATAGACGACCTCGATGTTGCGCACGGCAAGGAGTGCGGCGGGTGCCACGGCGATGGGAGTGGGACGGGTTGCTTCAATGGTTTGGGACATGCGTCTTCATTCTCCGCCGTCGTCACCCGCGAAGGCGGGTGACCCAGTATTCCAGAGACGCCTGACGTTCCCCGAGAGACCGCGGCGTACTGGATCCCCCGCTCCAGTGCGCAATGCGCACAAGGCGGGGGATGACAGTTGTCGTTGGGTGAGCGCCAGGCTCACCAGCCCAGCAGCTCCGGCTTGCGCGGCAGCTCGACGGTCTTGACCTTCTCGAGCTTGATCGTGCCCTTGGCCATGAGGTCGTTGAGGTCGCCGTCGGTCGCGCCCGACACCTTGGTGCGGTAGAGGTCGACCTTCAGCGTGCCGCGATGGTCCTTGTCGGTCCAGGTCGAGGGATTGCAGACGCCCTCCATGCCGGCCGGCACCCAATCCTTCTTCTGGTAGAAGCCCTTGGCGACGTTCTCGCCTGTGGCGCCGCCGTTCTTGGCGGCCCAGTCGAGCGACTCCTTCATGTACAGCGCCGAGCAGACCGCCGCGATGTAATGCACCGGGCGATAGACCTTGCCGGTGGGGTCCGACATCTTGGAGATCTCCATCACCGTCTTCATGCCGGGCGCATCGCCGCCCCAGCTCACCGCGGTGCGCAACGGGAAGATCACGCCATTGGCGGCGTCGCCTGCGGTCTTGGCGGCGTTCTCGTCCATGCCCCAGACATTGCCGAGGAACTGGATGTCGACGCCGGCGGTCTTGCAGGCCTTCATCACCGAGATGTTGGAGGCCGCGGTGTTGCCGAGATAGGCGTAGTTGGCGCCCGAGGATTTCAGGCTCAGGCACTGCGCGCTGTAGTCACCCGGCGAGAGCGCGAACACCAGCGGCGGCAGCACCTCGAAGCCGAGCTCCTGCGCCATGGCTTCGCCGGCGGCCTTCGGCGCGTTCGGATAGGGATGGTTGGCACCCATGTGCACGAATTTCGGCTTGCCGGACTTGCCTTTGGCCTTCCAGTCCTCGGCGGCCCATATCAGCATCGCGCGCAGCGAGTCCGAATAGCTCGGGCCGTAGAAGAAATTGTACGGCGCGGGCTTGGCCTTGCCGCTGACTCCTTCGGGATCGGTGAGAGCGGCGGCATAGGAACCGGAAAGATCGGGGATCTTGTCCTGCGCAAGGAAGCCGGTCAGCGCCTCGGTATCGGCCGTGCCCCAGCCCATGATCGCGGCGACCTTGCTGTCCGGCGCCGACCATTTCTTGTACAGCGCGATCGCGCGCGGCACCTGGTAGCCATAGTCGTTGGTATCGACATTGAGCTGCTTGCCATTGACGCCGCCATTCTTATTGACCCAGGCGAAGGTGTCGGCGACGGCCTGGCCGTAGGGCGTACCGACGTCGGAGGTGCCGCCGGAATAATCGGCGAGGTGGCCGATCGCGATCTGCGCTTGCGCGCCCGCCGAGAATGCGGCAATCGCGATCGCGAGCGACGCGGTGCTCAAAAAGGATTTTGTCTTCATTGGTTGCCTCCTCCTGTTTTATTCGTTGGTTCGTCAGTTTCCGTGCTCAGTGCGAGAACGGGTAGAGTTTCCAATACGCCTTGATCTGCCGCCAGCGATGCGCAAGCCCGTCGGGTTCGAACATCAGGAATGCGATGATGATCACCCCGATCGCAATCTCGCGCAGGAAAGTGATGTTGTTGTTGAGCGAGAGCGCCTTGTCGATCGCGCCGCCCTTCAGATAGAGGCTGATGAACTCCATCGTCTCCGGCAGCAGCACCACGAAGGCGGTGCCCATCAGCGTGCCCATGATCGAGCCGGTGCCGCCGATGATGATCATGGCCAGGAACAGGATCGAGCGCTCGATGCCAAAACCCTCCTGCGACACCACGAGCTGGTAATGCGCGTAGAGCGCGCCGGCGATGCCGGCGAAGAAGGCGGCGAGGCCGAACGACAGCGTGCGGTACTTGGTGAGGTTGATGCCCATGATCTCGGCGGAGAGATAATGGTCGCGGATCGCCACCAGCGCGCGGCCGTCGCGCGTTCGCATCAGATTGGTGACGAGGATGTAGCTCGCCAGCACGTAGGCCAGCACGACGTAGAAATACTGCTTATCGCCGCGTAGCGTGTAGCCGAAGATCGAGAACGGCTCGGCGCTGGCCGGCACCGAGCCGCCGGAGAACCATTCGGCGCGGGAGAAGAAGTCGAGCAGGATGTATTGCGCGGCCAGCGTCGCGATGACGAGGTAAAGGCCCTTCAGCCGCGCCGCGGGGATACCGAAGATCAGCCCGACCAGCGCGGTGACTACCCCTGCGAGCGGGATCGCGAAGAACACCGGAATCGGCGCGTTGTTGGAGATGTAGGCCGAGGTGAAGGCGCCGAGCAGGAAGAAGGCGGCGTGCCCGATCGAGATCTGGCCCGTGAAGCCGACCAGGATGTTCAGCCCGAGTGCCGCGATCGAGAAGATACCGATCTGGATCAGGATGCTGAGCCAGTATCCGCCAAGGAATTGCGGCACGAGGCAGAGCAGCAGCACGCCTGCGATCGCAAAGTTGCGGCTGGTGTTGGTCGGAAAAATTGTGGTGTCGGCCGCATAGGAGGTGCGGAAATCACCAGCGGGAATGAGGGCAGGGCCGGCCATGAGTCAGATCCGCTCGATGTCGTGGGTGCCGAACAGCCCGTAGGGCTTGATCATCAGCACGATGATGAGGACGTAGAACGGCGCGATCTCGTAGAGATTGCCCCAGTGCAGATATTGGCTGTCGACATATTGGGCGACGTTCTCGAGCAGCCCGATGATGATGCCGCCGAGTACGGCGCCGCCGACTGAATCGAGCCCGCCGAGGATCGCCGCCGGGAATACCTTGATGCCGTAGGCGGCGAGGCCCGAGGACACGCCGTTGACGACGGCGACGACGACGCCGGCGACGGCCGAGACCGTCGCCGAGATCGCCCAGGCCATCGCGAACACGCTCTTGACGGAAATGCCGAGCGACTGCGCGACCTGCTGGTTGAACGCGGTGGCGCGCATCGCAAGGCCGTATTTCGAGGCACGGAAGAACCAGGCCATGCCGATCATCATGGCGACCGAGACCACGAGGCTCATGACATAGACGGTCTGGATCTGGAGGCCGAACAGGCTGACCGACTGGCTCTCGAACACACGCGGGAACGGTTGCGGGTTGACGCCGAACATCCATTTCAGCGTCGCCTGGAGCACGGTGGAGAGACCGATCGTCACCATGATCACGGAGATGATCGGCTCGCCGATCATCGGCCGCAGGATCAACACCTGGATCGCGATACCGAACACGAACATGAACACCAGCGTGATCGGCATGCCGATCCAGAACGGCACCTGGTATTTGGCGAGCAGCGCCCAGCAGACCCAGGCGCCGACCAGCAGCAATTCACCTTGCGCGAAGTTGACGACCTGCGTCGCCTTGTAGATCAGCACGAACGACATCGCGACTACGCCATAGAGCGTGCCGACCACGAGGCCGTTGACCAGGAGCTGGATGAGGAAGGCGGTGTTCATGTCGGTTGACCCAGCTCGTCATTGCCGGGCTTGACCCGGCAATCCATCGATGCGGAAGGAAGATTATTCGGAAGAGGATGGATGCGCGGGTCAAGCCCGCGCATGACGACCAATTGTATCACTCCGCAGCCTCCGCCATATGCCCGTGTCCGCCGAGATCGACGACGCGCAACGTGGTGCGCACCCTCTGCGTGGTGCCGTCCTGGAAGCGGATCACGGTGTCGACGGGGATGTCGGCATCGCCGCGGTAAATGGCGTCGATGATGCCTTCGTATTTCTCGTTGATGACGCCGCGGCGCACCTTCCTGGTGCGGGTGAGCTCGCCGTCGTCGGCATCGAGCTCCTTGTAGAGCAAGAGGAAGCGCGAGATGCGCTGGGCCGGCGGCAGCGTGGCGTTGACGGTCTCGACCTCCTTCTGGAGCAGCGCATAGACCTCGGGCCGCGAAGCGAGGTCGCTGTAGGTGGTGAAGGAGAGGCGGTTCTTCTCCGCCCATTTCGAGATGATAGAGTAGCGGATGCAGATCATCGCGGCGAGCGCGTCGCGGCCGGCGCCCAGCACCACGGCTTCGGCGATGTATGGCGAGAACTTCAGCTTGTTCTCGATGAACTGCGGCGAGAAGCGTTCGCCGCGCGAGGTCTCGGCGAGATCCTTGATGCGGTCGATGACGACGAGCTGGCGGTTGGCGTTGAAATAACCGGCGTCGCCCGACAACATCCAGCCATCCTTGATGTCCGCGACGCTCGCCTCGGGGTTCTTGTAATAGCCGAGGAACATGTTGGGATGCCGCACCACGATCTCGCCAACGCCGTGGACGTCGGCATTGTCGATGCGGATCTCGACGCTGTCGGCCATCGGCACCCCGGTCGTGTCGGGATCGACCTTGCCCTCGGGGTGTAGCGTATAGGCGCCCAATAGCTCGGTCTGGCCGTAGAGCGTGCGCAGCGGCACGCCCATCGCCTGGAAAAACTTGAACGTATCAGGGCCGAGCGCGGCGCCGCCGGTCGCGGCCGAGCGCAGGCGGGTGAAGCCGAGCCGGTCACGGAGCGCACGGAACAGGATCGCGTCGGCAAAGCTCGAGCGCTTGCCCTGTTCGAGCGCGGCAAGACCCGACTTCATGCCGATGTCGAACAGGCGCTGCTTGAAGGGCGTCGCGTCCATCACCTTGGCGCGGACGTCGGCGGCGATCGACTCCCAGACCCGTGGGGCAAAGAGCACGAAGGTCGGCGCGATCTCGCGCAGATCGTTCATCATCGTGTCCGGCTCTTCGACGAAGTTGATCTTCATCCGGCAGAGCAGGCCTTTGCCGAGCACGTAGACCTGCTCCATGATCCAGGGCAGCGGCAGCACCGAGACGTATTCGTCGTCCGGGCCCTTCGGATCGAAGGCGAGATAGGTCGCGCAATGGCCGAGCACGCGCCCGGCGGCGAGCATCGCGAGCTTGGGATGCGAGGTGGTGCCCGATGTGGTGCAGAGGATCGCGACGTCCTCGCCCCTCGTGGCATCGACGAGCTTGTCGTAGAGCTCCGGCTCCCGTGCGGCCCGCGCGCGGCCGAGCTCGGCGAATTGTTCCGCCGACATCAGGCGCGGGTCGTCGTATTTCCGCATCCCGCGCGGGTCGGAATAGATGATGTGCCTGAGTTTTGGCACGCGGTCGGCCAGCGTAAGCAGCTTGTCGACCTGCTCCTCGTCCTCGGCGAAGACGAGCTGCGCTTCGCCATAGTTGAGAAGATAGGAAGCCTCTTCATCCAGCACATCGCGGTAGAGACCGAGGCTCAATCCGCCGATCGCGTGCGTCGCGACTTCCACCGCGACCCAGTCCGGCCGGTTGTCGCCGATGATGCCGATGACGTCACCGCGGACGAGACCGAGCTCGACTAGGCCGAGAGCGAAATCGCGCACCCGCGTCTGGTAGTCGTTCCAGGTGAACAGGCGCCAGAGGCCGAGATCCTTCTCGCGCAGCGCGATCTCGTTGCCATGCTCCTTCGCGTTGAGCCGGAGCATTTTTGGATAGGTGTTGGCCTGCGCGACGCGCCCTGCGTAATCCATCATGCCGCGCTCTCCTGTGCGGGCGGGGCATCGTCGGGATCGACCAGCACCTCGTCTTCTTCACCAAGGTAGGCGCGCTTGACGTGGGGATCGGCGAGCACGGTCGCCGGATCGCCCTCGGCGATTTTGCGGCCGAAATCCAGCACCATGACGCGATGGGAGATGTCCATCACCACGCCCATGTCGTGCTCGATCATCACGACCGTCATCCCGAACTCCTCGTTGAGATCGACGATGTAGCGGGCCATGTCCTCCTTCTCCTCGAA
Source organism: Bradyrhizobium sp. CB2312 (assembly GCF_029714425.1). Lineage (NCBI taxonomy): Bacteria > Pseudomonadati > Pseudomonadota > Alphaproteobacteria > Hyphomicrobiales > Nitrobacteraceae > Bradyrhizobium > Bradyrhizobium sp. CB2312. The sequence goes on from NZ_CP121668.1 coordinate 3,671,493, forward strand.
GTTCATGCCGGCCATCGGCTCGTCGAGGAGGATGAGGCGCGGCTCCAGCGCCATGGCGCGGGCGAGTTCCACGCGCTTGCGCAGGCCGTAGGGCAGGGTGCCGGCGGTCGCCTTGCGCACCGACTGGAGGTCGAGGAAATCGATGATTTCCTCCACCTTGCGGCGGTGCTCGAGCTCCTCCTTGCGCGCGCCGGTGAGCCAGTACAGCGAGCCCGTAAGGAAATTGTTCTTCAGGAGGTGATGGCGCCCGACCATGATGTTGTCGAGCACGCTCATGTGGTGGAACAACGCCAGATTCTGGAAGGTGCGGCCGATGCCGAGGGTCGGACGCGCATTCGGCGTCAGGCCGGTGATGTCGCGGCCCTGGTAGAACAGCTGGCCCTCGGTCGGCTTGTAGCGACCGGAAATACAGTTCACGATCGAGGTCTTGCCGGCGCCGTTGGGGCCGATGATCGAGAACAGCTCGCCCTCCCTGATGGCGAAGCTGACATCGGTCAGCGCGCGAACGCCGCCGAATCGCAAGGACACGCCGCGCACTTCGAGACTGGTAGCCACCAAACAAATCCCTCCCGGTGATGGCGCATTCAGTGGCGCTCTTCGTCCGTTCGTCGGTGCGATCCTAGTACGGCCGAGCCGGCGAGGCCATGCAGCGATTGGTCCCGTCCGGAGCCGCGCCACTTGATCCCGAACGGGATCAAAAGCCGCATCGCCCAAGGTGGCTCTCAATAGGGGAAAGCGCTATTTTGAAATGTCTCCGGCCTGACAATTCTGCGACAAAGTTTTTCGGACCGAGGCGGCCTCCATCTTTCGTCGGATGGCAGCGGAATTAATCATGTTGCAATGCAACAGAAGGGTGGAGTGACAAGACGGTGCGGCTGGCCTCGGGATCATGATTTCAGAGGATCATCTGAAGCGCGTCGCCGCCTGGTCGCGCGAGCTCACGCCAGTGGAGATCGAGGTCGCCCGCGCCGGGATCACGGAGCGGTCCTACGGCACCGGCGAGACCGTGTTCATGCGCGGCGACACATTTGCCTATTGGGCCGGTATGGTCAGCGGTCTCGCGCGGATGGGCGGGGTCTCGCGCGACGGCAAGGAGACGAGCCTTGCCGGGCTGACGGCGGGGGCCTGGTTCGGGGAGGGCAGCGTGCTCAAGAACGAGCCGCGCCGCTACGACGTGGTCGCGCTGCGCAACTGCCGCGTCGCGCTGATGGAGCGCAGCGCCTTCATGTGGCTGTTCGAGAACAGCGTCGGCTTCAACCGCTTCCTGGTGCGCCAGCTCAACGAGCGGCTCGGCCAGTTCATCGGCATGCTCGAGGTCAATCGTACGCTGGACGCCACCGCGCGTCTCGCCCGCAGCATCGCCTCGCTGTTCAATCCGATCCTGTATCCGGAATCGACCCGGCATCTGGAGATTACCCAGGAGGAGATCGGCGCGCTCTCGGGCATGTCTCGCCAGAACGCCAATCGCGCGCTGAACAGGCTGGAGAAAGAAGGTCTGCTGCGGCTCGAATATGGCGGCGTCACCATCCTCGATATCGACCGGCTGCGCGGTTACGGGGATTAGAGCGTTTTCGAGCAAAGTGGATACCTGTTCGCGTCAAGAAAACGCGCCCAAACGAGAATCTAGAGCCCGTTCCGATTCATCGGAGCGGGCTCTAGCGCGCGTTCGCCGGTGCGTGCACCGGCCAGAGGTCGGCGCGCCAGCGGATCGCGATCGCCAGCATCGCGACGAAGCCGGCTGCGGCGTAGAGCGAGCCCGTCGCGGAATAGCCGATGATGTCGATCAGGCTGCCGGCCGCGAGCAAGCCGATCGGCAGGCCGTAGATCACCATCATGCGCACGCCCATCACGCGGCCGCGCAGATGCGCGCTCGCGGTGCGCATCAGGATCACGGCTGCCGAGATCATCGACATGCTCTGGGCGATGCCCGCGAGCACGAGGCAGGCCATCGCCACCGGCATGGTCCTGATCTCGACGAACACCAGCAGCATGGCGTACCAGGCCAGCGTCGCGCCGATCAGCAGCCGGGCGATGCGCAGTCCGCTGACGAGGCTGAGCGTGATCGAGCCGATCAGCGAGCCGACGGCGAAGCTCGCCGAGAGGTAGCCGAGGCCGGTCTGGTCGGTGTGAAAGATCTCCCGCGCGATGTAGGGCAACAGTCCACCGGTGAAGGGAAACGCCGTGAGATTGGCCAGGAAGGCAACGCAGAGCGCCGCGCGCATTCCCGGGCCATTCCAGGCGTAGACGATCCCTTCCTTCAGATCGTCCAGCAATCGCGACATCGCGTGGCCGTTTGCCGGAAGATCGCTCGTGGCGACAATCCTTTTGGGCCGGGTCAGGCAGAGCATGAGAAGCGCGGCCACGAGATAGAGGCAGGCGATCGCGACATAGACGAGGCCGATGCCGAGCACGGCGAACAGGCTTGCGCCCGTCAAGGCTCCGGCGATGCGCGCGCTGTCCTGGGTCGTACGTGCCACGCTGATGGCGCCCACGAGGTGCTCGGCCGGCATGATGTCAGCGAGCAGCGCGCCGCGCACGCCGAGATCTGAGGGCCGGATCAGGCCCATGATCGCGACGATGATCATGACGCCCAGCGGCGACAAATGACCGGTCAGCGCCAGAGCCATGATGGTCGACGAGAGCACGGTGTAGGCAAGACGCATCACGACCAGGAGATCGCGATGACCGATGCGGTCGCCGATCATGCCGAATACCGGCGCGACCAGGGTCCCGACGAACTGGAGCGAGGCAAGCACGGTCAGCAGCAATACCGAGCCGGTCTCGACCATGATGTACCAGCCAAGCACCAGCGTCTCGACCTCGAACGCCCAGGAGGTGAGCAGATCGGATGGCCACTGGAAACGATAGTTGCGGATGCGGAACGGCGCGAGCGCGGAAGGTCTCGTGGGTGTGCTCAAGATGCGTTGACGGGTTTCAGGGCGATTCCCGGTCCTTATTATTTGTTCTTCTGTTCGGCAGCGTAGCCCCGGCGATGCGTCTGTCAATTGGCGCTACAGCATGCCGCCATGCTTGCCGATGATCTACGGTGCGTCTGTGCGTCTGCAGCATTGCCTCGTTGCCCAGCCGATACGAAGAGGTAGACGAGCCACCGCTTGCTCTTCCGGCGCACAAAGCCCATTCTGGTCCGCAATTGAGGCCCGTTTGAAAGGGCCAACAGATCGCGCCATCGCGGCTTCCGCGAGGTCTTGGGCCATGAACTGCTCCGGTTGCGGTTTCGAGGTTCAGAGCGGCTTTGCCTTCTGCCCGAAGTGCGGCACGAAGCAGCCGAACGCGTGCCCCGGCTGCGCCTTTCCATGCGCACCGGATTTCGCGTATTGCCCGAAATGCGGCGCGCTGGTCGGCGAGGTCCCTCAACCCCGAGCAGAGGCGCGGCCGACGGCGCCGGTCAGGGCATCCTCACCGCCACTGGCGCCGACAGCAGACCCTCAACAGGCATTTCGACCGCAGCCGGACAAGATCGACAGCGAAGCCAATCGCCGCACCATCACCGTGCTGTTTGCCGATCTCAGCGGCTTTACCGCAATGAGCGAGCGTCTCGACCCCGAGGTCATGCAGACGCTTCAGAACGAGTTGTTCGAGGAGCTGACGGCGGCCGTGCAAGGCTTTGGCGGCTTCGTGGACAAGTTCATCGGCGATGCGCTGCTGGCGCTGTTCGGTGCGCCGGCTGCGCACGAGGACGATCCGGAGCGGGCGGTCCGCGCTGCCATCGACATGATCGAGCGGACGGCGCAGCTCAGCGAACGGGTGAAGGCGTTTGCCGGTTCACCCCTGCTGCTCCATGTCGGCGTCAACACCGGGCACGTGGTCGCGGGCGGACTGGGTGTAGGCGTTGCCAAATCTTACTCGGTGACCGGCGACACGGTGAATACCGCTCAGCGGTTGCAGTCGATGGCGCCGCCGGACCAGGTGCTGGTCGGGCCGTTGACCTACCGTCTGACCCGGCACGCATTCGCGTATGAATCGCTTGGCGAGATCTCGCTCAAAGGCAAGATGGGCAGCGTCCTGGTCCATCGTCTCAAGGGGCTGCTCGACATGCCGCGCGCGGCACGAGGCCTCGACACGCTGGGCCTCAGTGCGCCCCTGATCGGCCGCGACGCCGAACTTGCCCGCGTGATCGGCAGCCTCGATCGCGCGTGCGGCGGGGCGGCGCAACTGGTGCGGCTGGTCGGCGAAGCGGGCATCGGCAAAACGCGCCTGGTGAACGAATTCGTCGCCCGTGTCCGCGATGAAGACCGCTTCGAAGGCGTGGCGATCCGGCAGGCGGTCTGCTCGCCGCTCGGCGAACAATCCTACGGCACGCTCGCCGCAGTGCTGCGCAGCGCCTATGGCATCGCGCAGAAGGCCAGCGCCGCGGAGACTGAGGCCAGACTGACTGAAGCGCTGTCAGAGCTTGGCCTTGCGGCCGAGGAGGCGGAGCGGTTGATGCCGCTCTATGTCCACGTTCTCGGTCTCGGGGGCGCGGACGCCGTATTGCAGCATATCGAGCCCGAACAGCTCCGGCGGCAGATATTCTTTGCGATCCGGACCGTCTTCGAACGGCGCCTGGCCTTGTCGCCGCTCCTGATCATTGTCGAGGATCTGCACTGGGCGGATGCCGTATCTCTCGAAGCGCTGCGATTCCTGATGGACCGGCTGGAGCGCACGCGGCTGATGCTGCTGTTTACGCATCGGCCAATGCTGGAGCTGGATCAGTTCGGTTCGGGTCGGATCAGCCACACGACCATCCGATTGCCTCCACTCGGTGACGCCGACGGACAAAAGCTGCTCTCGGCTTTTTTCAGTCTCGGTTGGCGTGAGCCGCCCGGAAGTCTGTTCAGTCGCATCCTGGAGCGCGCGAGCGGCAATCCACTTTTCCTGGAGGAGATTATCCGCGGTCTCATCGAAGCTGGCGCCCTGGAGTGCGACGGCTCGCAATGGCGGATCAAGTCGGATGAAGCCGCCGCCGATATCCCGGCGAGCATTCAAGCTCTGTTGTTGGCGCGCCTGGATCGGCTGCCGCAGGAGGTGCGTCGGTTGGCGCAGGAGGCCGCGGTGATCGGCCCCCGCTTCGATGTGGCTCTGCTTGGCGCGGTAGCCACTGGGCAGGCGAAGGTCGAAGTGGGAGTAGAACGTCTGTGCGACGCCGAGATTGTCGAGGAAGTCGCGGGCGCTAATTCGATTTCGCTGCGATGCTACCGTTTCACGCAGACCATGCTTCAGGACGTGATCTATCAAAACCTGCTCTTGCAGCGGCGGATCGAGCTTCACGGACGCATTGGTGCCGCGCTGGAGCAGCTCTACGGCAACGAGCCCGAGCGGCTCGAAGACCTCATCCTGCTCGGACACCACTTCAGCCTCAGCGCGCGCAAGCCGAAAGGCGCGCGTTATCTGCGCGCGGCCGGCGATCGCGCGCGCACAACCTATGCCAATGACGATGCCATCCGCCTCTACCAACAGGCTCTCGCCGTGCTGTTGACCGGTGGCGAATGCGACCCGGAGCGGCTGGTTCTGTACGAGCGGATCGCGGATCTCTGTGGCGCGGCCGGCCGTCGCAACACGGCCGAGGAGCACTACCAGAGCGCGCTGGAAGGGTATCGCGTCGCTGCCGATCGCGTTGGCGAAGCGCGAATTCTTCGCAAGCTTGGCCGGTTGTTGTGGGACGCCGGCAAGCGGATCAAGGCCGAGACGCATTACGCCGAGGCGGCGGAACGGCTTGGAGGGACCGAAGCGCCCATCGAGCGCGCGCACCTGTCGCAGGAACGTGGCCGTCTCGCTTTTCGCATGGGCGATCATACGGCCGCCGCGAGATGGGCCGACCAGGCGCTTGGCTACGCCCGATCCGCGCCTGCGGCCGCGGACGAACAGACCGGACTCGAGGCGGCGCGCGCCATTGCCGAGGCCCTCAATACCAAGGCGGTTGCCCTGGCGCGCCTTGGACGACACCAGGATGCGGTGCGCGAAGTGGAGCAAAGTGTCGCGGCAGCCGAAGCCGCCGGCCTTCTCAACGTGGCATGCCGCGGCTATACCAATCTCGCGGTGCTCTACACCATTGTGGACCCGGCGCGGGCCATGGAAGTTTGTCGGCGCGGGCTGGATGTCGCGCATCGTATAGGCGACCTCGGGTTCCAGGCGCGCCTTCTTGCCAATTTTGCCGTCGCCTGTTGCACCTTCACGGATAAATGCACCGACGAAGGTGTGCCCGCTGCCGAAAAGGCGATCGAGATCGACCGGGCGCTCGATCAGCGCGAGCATCTCGCCGTACCCCTGATCGTACTCGGGCAAATCCATCAATGCCATTTCCGGCCCGATCAGGCTGCCCGCTGCTACAATGAGGCCATCGAGGTCGCGAGCGAAACCGGCGAGCCGCAACAGCTCTTTCCATGCTATGATGGCCTAGCGACATTGAACCTTGATCGCGGCGACATGCCTGAAGCCGAGCGCTATTTCGCGCTGGCTGATGATGTCTGCACCAGGCACGGGCTTGATCCCGCCGGACTGATTGTACTGCCATTTCTCGACTAGGTCATGTGAAGGAGTTCAACCATGTCAGAACGCCATGTCGATGGACCGCTTCAACCGGGCGATCGCGCACCCAATATCGTGCTGGACGCCATCACACGCGAAGGGAAGGTCGCACTCGAGGATTTTCGCGGGCGCAGTCCGATATTGGTAGGCCTGTTTCGAGGTTTGCATTGCCCGTTCTGCCGCCGCCATATTGCGGCACAGGCGCAGCTTGACGCAGCCCTGCGCGACAAGGGTGTCGAAAGTCTCACCGTCGTCAATACGCCGACCGATCGGGCGCGGCTCTACTTCCGATATCACCCGTTGCCCAATCTGCTCGCCGCGTCTGATCCCGAACGGGTCTCGCACCGCGCGTTCGGCCTGCCAAATCTCGAATTCACGGAGAACGAAACCGAGTGGCCGCGCAAGGTGGCCGTGGACGCGGTCATGAGCATGCAAGTGGATATGCCCGGCGAACTGCCCAGCCCGATGAACCGGCCGGCGGCGGCAGAGTACCTCAACAACAAGGACGGTTACGAGATGACGGAGGCCGATCAGCGCATGGCGGCAACCGGCACGGGCCAGCTGTTCGGCCAGTTCCTGCTCGACCGGGAAGGGATCGTGCGCTGGACGTTCACCGAGGTCCCTGACGGCGGCCATCGCATGTTCGGGATGCCGAGCCCGCAGGAGTTGATGTCGGCTGCCTCGCAGGTGGTAGGTTAGAGATCTCAGCGATTAACGCGCCACCTTCGGGCGTTTCTCGGCGAGCGCTGCCGCCATCGCCGAGATCAGCGGGCGCATGAAATAAGCGTCCTCGGGAGGCGAGACGTCGGCGCGCAAGCCATGTCCGGCGAGTTCGCCGGACACCGCGGGCCCCACCGACGCGATCAGCGTCCGCGCGAAGCCCTTGCGCAACTTCGCCTCGCTGCCGCCGGCCTTCGCCGCTTCGATCAGGCGGCGGACCTGGCCGAGATTGGTCAGAGCGATGCAATCGATCCGTCCCTCAGCCATGTCGTCGATGGCAGCGATGATATTGGCATCCGCGGCCTTGGAATCGTAGACATAGGGCAGCACGCTATCGACCTCGGCCCCCTGCGCCGAGAGCGCGCCGGTCAGCGTGCTGTGGTCCTTGTCCGGATAGAGCTGGAGGCCGAGGCGATGCCCCTTCAGGTCGAGCTTGCCCAGCATCTCGATCACGCCCTCGGTGGTCGGCTTCTCCGTGGTCTGCTGCGCTTCGAGCGAGACCTCGCGCAGCGCCTTGCCGGGCTTCGGCCCGCGGGTGAATTTTCGCGATTTGGCGAGCGAGGTGACAAGGGGCTGGTCGAGGCCGCGAGCGCGCGCGAGCTTCATGATCCGCCGCAGGCCTTCGCCGGTCATCAGCACGAGATCGTCGAGTGGCTCGTCGATGGCGCGGCGGATCCAGGCTTCGACCGGGGCGGGGTCCGGCGCATCCTCGATGGTGAACATCGGACATTGCACGACCTCGGCGCCTTGCTCGGCCAGAAGCTTGGAAAACTGAGCCTCCTCGCGCGTTTCCAGGATCAGGATGCGGGTGCCATTCAAGCGGTCGGCCATGGGCGTGCTCCGGTCAGTCAAATCGCAATGGACCATTCATCCTGACTCCGCGGTCGGGATTGGCGCAAGGGCAGGGTCGGTGCTAGAGCAGGGCGCAAATCGCGGAGCGTTCCGCAGCCCTTGCACAAACCTTCATCAAGAGCCATGCCCGACCATCAATATGTGCTGACCCTGTCCTGTCCGGATCGCCCCGGCATCGTCTCGGCGGTGTCGACCTTCCTGGCTAATTCCGGACAGAACATTCTCGACGCCCAGCAGTTCGACGACGTCGAGACCAAGAAGTTCTTCATGCGCGTGGTGTTCACCGCCGCCGATCTCGCCGTGGAACTGTCTGCGCTTCAGACCGGCTTTGCCGCGATCGCGGAGCGTTTCGGCATGGACTGGCAGATGCGCGATCGCGCTGCGCATCGCAAGGTGATGCTGCTGGTGTCGAAGTCGGACCATTGCCTGGTCGACATCCTCTATCGCTGGCGCACCGGCGAATTGCCGATGACGCTCGCCGCGATCGTCTCCAACCATCCGCGCGAGGTCTATGCCGGGCTCGATTTCGGCGGCATCCCGTTCCACCATCTGCCGATCACGAAGGACACCAAGCCCGAGCAGGAGGCGCAGATCCTCGATCTCGTCGCCCAGACCGGGACCGATCTCGTCGTGCTCGCCCGCTATATGCAGATCCTGTCCGACGATCTCTCGGCAAAGCTTTCCGGGCGCTGCATCAACATCCACCACTCGTTCCTGCCGGGCTTCAAGGGCGCAAAGCCCTATCACCAGGCGCATGAGCGCGGCGTCAAGCTGATCGGCGCGACCGCCCATTACGTCACGCGCGACCTCGACGAAGGCCCGATCATCGATCAGGACGTCGAGCGCATCAGCCATCGCGACACTCCGGAAGATCTCGTCCGCAAGGGCCGCGACATCGAACGCCGCGTGCTCGCGCGCGCGATCCGCTATCATCTCGATGACCGCGTGATCCTCAACGGGCGCAAGACCGTGGTGTTCGTAGATTAGCGAATAGTGAGTGGCGAGTAGCGAATAGAAGCGTGGCCATTCGCCACTTTTATTCGCCATTCGCTCCCTTAACGCACCGCGCCGCCCGACGTTGACCCCGTCGCGCCCTTCTGCGCCTGCTCTTCCTTCTCGCGATCGGCCGCCGGCATCAGTCGCTTGCGTTCGCGTTCCTTCATGTAGGCGTCGTATTGCGGTGTGCCCGGCCGCGGCGGGGCATCCGCCGGCAGGCCGCCGGCCCATTGCGGAATGTAGTCGCCCATGCCGGACGACAGTCTCTCGTTGACCGTGCCGCAGCCGCACAGCCCCGCGGCGAGCACGGTGAGGGCGAGGACGGAGCGGAAAGGCTTGGGCATTGTGGGAGCGCGGCTTCTGTCATGGGGCGCCAGTTCGGGCTGGCGTCGGGAGAGTAGCCTTCAACAAGGTAAAATAGGCTTATTCGAGGTAGGTAATTGGTTACCGAGTCTTAACCACCACGACCTCGCCGATGTCCGAATTCTGCAAAAGGTGGACGAAATCCTCCATCCACGCGGCTGCTCACGTTCCTAGACTGCGACGGAAGGCTCGCGACAAATTGGCTTGGGCAGCGGAGGGGCTTTTTCGTTGACAGGTCCATTTTATTTGTACAATCGTCCAAATGGAGGCGGGCACGAGCGGGAAACTCAGTTACCCTAACGTAACCGCGACACCGCTCCTTGCCGTCGGCAAATCGGAACGCTCGGCTTGCGCCGAAGGGTCGCCAAACGTCCGATTGACAATGAGGGCGCGAAAGACGCCATGTGGCGCGCGATATCGCGCGTGCGTGAGCTAAACTGAGGCAAGGACCGGGCACTCGGTCCGCCGCACAAGAGGTCAGGAATGAAGGGGAGGGACATTTGATGTTCGAACGCAAAGTGTTTTCGCGCACCGCAGCAGCGGCCGCTATCGCAGGCCTTGCAGTGCTCGCGCCGGCCAAGGCCGAGGACACCGTCAAGGTCGGCCTGATCCTGCCGATGACCGGCGGCCAGGCTTCGACCGGCAAGCAGATCGAGAACGCGATCAAGCTCTACATGCAGCAGAAGGGCGACACCGTCGCCGGCAAGAAGGTCGAGATCATCCTCAAGGATGACGCTGCGATTCCCGACAAGACCAAGACGGCCGCGCAGGAGCTGATCGTCAACGACAAGGTCAATTTCATCGCCGGCTTCGGCGTGACGCCGGCGGCTCTTGCCGCTGCGCCGCTCGCCACGCAGGCCAAGATTCCGGAAGTCGTGATGGCGGCCGGCACCTCCATCATCACCGAGCGCTCGCCCTACATCGTGCGCACCAGCTTCACCCTGGCGCAGTCTTCCACCATCATCGGCGACTGGGCGGTGAAGAACGGCATCAAGAAGGTCGCGACGCTCACCTCCGACTACGCGCCGGGCAATGATGCGCTCAACTTCTTCAAGCAGAATTTCACTGCCGGCGGTGGCGAGGTGGTCGAAGAGGTGAAGACGCCGCTGGCCAATCCCGATTTCGCGCCGTTCCTGCAGCGCATGAAGGATGCCAAGCCCGACGCGATCTTCGTGTTCGTGCCGGCCGGCCAGGGCGGCAACTTCATGAAGCAATATGCCGAACGTGGCCTCGACAAGGCCGGCATCAAGGTCATTGGGCCGGGTGACGTCACCGACGACGACCTGCTCAACAACATGGGCGACGCCGTGCTCGGCACGGTCACCGCGCACCTCTACTCGGCGGCGCATCCCTCGCAGATGAACAAGGACTTCGTCGCGGCCTACAAGAAAGCCTTCGGCAACCGTCCTGGCTTCATGGCGGTGAGCGGCTATGACGGCATCCACCTCATTTACGAGGCGCTGAAGAAGACCAATGGCGATACCAACGGCGACAAGCTGATCGAGGCGATGAAGGGCCAGAAGTGGGAGAGCCCGCGCGGCCCGATCTCGATCGACCCCGAGACCCGCGACATCGTGCAGAACATCTACATCCGCAAGGTCGAGAAGGTCGACGGCGAGCTCTACAACGTCGAGTTCGCGACCTTCGAAGCCGTCAAGGATCTCGGCAAGACCAAGAAGTGACACGCGAAAGCGCGTCATCCCGGGGCGCGCTTAGCGCGAACCCGGGATCTCGAGATTGTTGAAACGAGATTCCGGGTTCAGCGCTGCGCGCTGCCCCGGAATGACGAACGACTATCAGGATCAATCCAGCCTCGATGACCGCGATCCTCACCAACCTGTTCGATGGCGTTGCCTATGGCATGCTGCTGTTCGTGCTTGCATGCGGGCTCGCGGTCACGCTCGGCCTGATGAACTTCGTCAACCTCGCCCACGGCGCCTTCGCCATGGCCGGCGGCTATGTCTGCATGGTGCTGGTCAACAGGATGGGCTGGCCGTTCTTCGCCGCGCTGCCGCTCGCCTTCGTCTCGTCGGCCGCGATCGGCATCTTGCTCGAGCGCACGCTCTACCGTCATCTCTATACGCGCAGCCATCTCGACCAGGTACTGTTCACCATCGGCCTGACCTTCATGTCGGTGGCAGCGGTCGACTACATCCAGGGCTCCTCGCGCGTCTTCATCAACCTGCCGGCCGCGCTGCAGGGCCAGTTCGACGTGTTCGGCGTCGGCATCGGCCGCTACCGGCTGATGATCATCGTGATCTGTGGGCTGCTCACCATCGGCCTGCAGATGGTGCTGGCCAAGACGCGTTTCGGCAGTCGCCTGCGCGCCGCGGTCGACGATCCCCGCGCCGCGAGCGGCCTCGGCATCAACGTGCCGCAGGTGTTCGCCTTCACCTTCGCATTTGGATGCGGCCTCGCCGGCCTCGGCGGCGCGCTCAGCGCCGAGATCCTTGGCCTCGATCCGTATTTCCCGCTGAAGTTCATGATCTACTTCCTGATCGTGGTCACCGTCGGCGGCTCGTCCTCGATCACCGGCCCGTTCCTGGCCTCGCTCCTGCTCGGCATCGGCGACGTCGCCGGCAAATATTACGTGCCGAAGATGGGCCCCTTCGTGATCTACACCATGATGATCGTGATCCTGATCTGGCGCCCGAACGGCCTGTTCGGCCGCACGGCCGCGCGTTGAGTTTGCCGATGAGCGCTTCTTCCGACGTCGGTTATCACGCCCAGCGCCAGGCGCGCTGGCACTATGGCGAAGTCGCCTTCTGGCTGATCGTGCTGGCCTGCGGCTTTCTGTTCCCCACGCGCTACCTGATCATGACCGACATCCTGCGCCTGGCGCTGTTCACGATGTCGCTCGATCTGATCCTCGGCTATGCCGGCATCGTCTCGCTCGGCCATGCCGCCTTCTTCGGCGTCGGCGCCTATGCCGCGGGACTGCTTGCGCTGCACGGCATCGTCAAGGAGCCTGTGCTGGCCCTGATCGTTGCCGGGCTGGCTGCGATGGTGCTCGGCTTTGCCACCAGCTTCCTGGTGATCCGCGGCGTCGACCTCACCCGGTTGATGGTCACGCTCGGCATCGCGCTGCTGCTGGAGGCGCTCGCCGAGCGCTTCTCCAACATCACCGGCGGCACCGACGGCCTGCAGGGGATCGAGATGCAGCCGATCTTGGGCGAAATCCCGTTCGACATGTTCGGCAAGGCCGGCTTCTTCTATTCATTGGCCGTGCTGTTCCTGCTGTTTCTGTTCGCCCGCCGCGTCGTGCATTCCCCGTTCGGCCTGTCGCTGCGCGCGATCAAGAACAATCCGCTGCGGGCCGCCGCGATCGGCATCCCCGTCAACCGCCGCCTGATCGCGATCTACACGTTAGCTGCGTTCTATGCCGGCATCGCCGGTGCGCTGTTCACCCAGACCACCGCGATCGCCTCGCTCGACGTGTTCGCCTTCGAGCGCTCCGCCGACCTGATGCTGGTGCTGGTCATCGGCGGCACCGGCTATCTCTATGGCGGACTGATCGGCGCGGTGATCTTCCGCATGCTCCAAGAGGTGTTCTCCACCATCACCCCGCAATACTGGCAGTTCTGGATCGGCCTCGTGCTGGTCGTGATCGTGCTGGTCGGCCGCCAGCGCCTGCATCGCTGGGTGCTGTATGTGCCGAATCTCGTCATCAAGCAGGTGGCCGGGCGCAAGGCCGTCGTCGCCGTGCCGGAGAGCGACGCATGACCATCGCGCTCGAGACCCAGAACCTCGAAAAGACTTTTGGCGGCCTGCGCGTGACGCGCGACCTGTCGCTCAAGGTCAAGCAGGGTGCCCGTCACGCGTTGATCGGCCCGAACGGCGCCGGCAAGACCACGGTCATCAACCAGCTCACCGGCGTGCTGAAGCCGAACTCCGGCCGCATCCTGCTCGAAGGCCAGGACATCACCGACCTGCCGGTGCACAAGCGCGTGCTGCGCGGCCTGTCGCGCACCTTCCAGATCAACCAGCTCTATCCCGACCTGACGCCACTGGAGACCATCGGCCTTGCCGTCTCCGAGCGCCTTGGTCATGGCGGCGACTGGTGGCGGCGGATGGGCACCCGCAATGATGTCAACGACGAGATCGCCGATCTGCTGACGCGCTTCCATTTGCTCGACGTCATGAACGAGCAGACGGTCACGCTACCTTACGGCAAGCAGCGCCTGCTCGAGATCGCGGTCGCGATCGCCGCCAAGCCGCGCGTGCTGCTGCTCGACGAGCCCGCCGCCGGCGTGCCCGAGAGCGAGCGCCACGACATTCTCGCCGTCGTAGGCAGCCTGCCGCGCGACGTTACGGTGCTGCTGATCGAGCACGACATGGACCTCGTCTTCTCCTTTGCCGACCGCATCTCGGTGCTGGTTTCGGGCGCACTGCTGACCGAAGGCCCGCCTGAGCAGGTCGCGCGCGATCCGCAAGTGAAGGCGGTCTATCTCGGCGAGGAGGCGGTCAATGTCTGACCTGCTCGCGATTGACTCGCTGCGTGCCGGTTACGGCGAGGCGGTGGTGCTGCCCAACATGTCCCTGCGCCTCGCCGAGGGACAGGTGCTGGCGCTCCTGGGCCGCAACGGCACCGGCAAGACCACGCTGATCAACTCCATCGTCGGGGTCACCCGCCGCTTCTCCGGCACTGTCGGGCTCGCCGGCACCGATGTCACGTCCCTGCGGCCCGATCAGCGGGCGCGCGCCGGCATCGGCTGGGTGCCGCAGGAGCGCAACATCTTCCGCTCGCTGACGGTCGAGGAGAACATGACCGCGGTGGCCCAGCCCGGCCCTTGGACGGTCGAGAAGGTCTACGAGATGTTTCCGCGGCTGAAGGAGCGGCGGAGCAACTTTGGCAACCAGCTCTCCGGCGGCGAGCAGCAGATGCTGGCGATCGGCCGTGCGCTGACCCTCAACCCGAAGGTCCTGCTGCTGGACGAGCCGACCGAGGGCCTTGCGCCCATCATCGTCGAGGAGCTGCTGAAGGCAATCGGGACCATCACCCGGGCCGGCGGCATCTGCTCGATCATCGTCGAGCAGAATGCCCAAAAGATTCTGGGGCTTGCCGACCGCGTTGTGATATTGGAGCGCGGAACGATCGTCCACGACGCCCCGAGCGCCGCGCTGAAGGCCGACCCTTCGGTCCTGGAGCGCCACCTCGGGGTCGCAGGGGCGGCGGCCCACTAGAAAATACCCGGGAGTACCAAATGCAGCGAATCAAAGCCCCCTTCCGCGCCGACGAAGTCGGCAGCCTTCTGCGTCCCGCCAAGATCAAGGACGCCCGAGCCAAGCTCGAGAAGGGCGAGATCTCGGTCGACGATCTGCGCAAGATCGAGGACATGGAGATCGAGAAGGTCGTGCACAAGCAGGCCTCGATCGGCCTGAAGCTTGCGACCGACGGCGAATTCCGCCGTTCCTGGTGGCATTTCGACTTCCTCGCCAAGCTCACCGGTTGCGAGCTGTTCCATCCCGACACCGGCATCCAGTTCACGGGCGTGCAGACCCGTCATGACGCGGTGCGCGTGATCGACAAGCTCGATTTCCCCGACAGCCACCCGATGCTGGACCACTTCCGCTTCCTGAAGAAGGTCGCCGACCAGGCCCACGTCACCGCCAAGATGACGATCCCGTCGCCGGCGGTGCTGCACTTCCGCGGCGGCCGCAAGTCGATCTCCAAGGACGTCTATCCCGATCTCGACGCCTTCTACGAGGACCTCGGCAAGACCTACCGCAAGGCGGTCAAGGCGTTCTACGACGCCGGCTGCCGCTATCTCCAGTTCGACGACACCGTGTGGGCCTATCTCTGCTCGCAGGACGAATTGCAGAAGGCGCGCGAGCGCGGCGACAATCCGGACGGTCTCCAACAGATCTATGCCCGCATCATCAACTACGCGCTGGCCGAGAAGCCGGCCGACATGGTGGTGACGACGCATGTCTGCCGCGGCAATTTCCGCTCGACCTGGATCTCCTCGGGCGGCTACGAGCCGGTGGCGGAGACCATGCTTGCCGGCACCAATTACGACGGCTACTTCCTCGAATACGACTCTGACCGCGCCGGCGGCTTCGAGCCGCTGCGCTTCCTGCCCAAGGGCAACAAGGTCGTCGTGGTCGGCGTCATCACCTCGAAGTTCGGCGAGCTCGAGAAGAAGGACGACATCAAGCGCCGTCTGGAAGAGGCCGCCAAGTTCGCCCCGCTGGAGCAGCTCGCGCTGTCGCCGCAATGCGGCTTCGCCTCGACCGAAGAGGGCAACATCCTCTCCGAGGAGGAGCAGTGGGCCAAGCTCGGTCTCGCGGTCGAGATCGCCAAGGAAGTGTGGGGCCAGTAAGCCTCCGCATGCTCGCCGTCATTCCCCGCGAAAGCGGGGAATCTACCGTGATGTTCGTCAAGGGGGCGATCACGGGCGAGAGTGCGGCATCGTGCTCGCCGGTCAAGGCGACCGCTGCGCGGCGGCGATGCCGGCCTTGACCGGTTCCGCGCGTTGCCGCGTGAGCTTGGCGTGATCGACGGCTCATGCCGCAGGCTTGGCTGCGCGTCTCCAATCTGATCCGTCCCGGATCATGGCGTTGAGCGTCACGAGCATTTTGCGCATCACGGCGCTGAGCGCGACCTTGCCCGGACGGTGATTGTCGTCGACCAGGCGCTGGTAGAAGGCCTTCATGACCGGATTGTGCTGGATGGCGCTGCGGGCGCCGTTGAAGAGTACTTTGCGCACGCCTGGGCGACCATGACCGGTGGACGCATGGCCGCGCCGCTTGCCACTGTCGCGGGCGTGTGGGGCAAGGCCGCAAAGCGCGGCAATTTTCTTGCCTGACAGATGTCCGAGCTCCGGCAGCTCGGCAATCAGGGTCTCCGCGATGGCGGGGCCGGCTCCGCAGAAGGTCTGCAGCCGTTGGCTGGTCTGGGCATGCGCCGAGCTTGCGATGTACTCGGCAATGGCCTTATCGACGGCAGCCAGCGAACGCTCAAGGATGGCAATGACCGCCTGCAGACTCTTGCGGACAATGGCGCTGTCCACCACGTCACAGCGGCAGGTCTCGGCATGCAGCAGAGCCTGCAATTGCCGGCGCCGCGCCGTGAGTTCACGTAAGACCTCATCGGCCTCCGGAACCGGCTCGAGTTCGCGGCGAGTGAGCTCCTCGGCGGCAAAGCCGGCCAGTAATCTGGCGTCGATGGGGTCCGTCTTGGCCTTGATGCCACGCCGCCTGCGATAGGCGACGACTTCGTTCGGATGCACTTGCTTAAAGGCAACCTTCGCCCGGCTGAGACACCGGCGCAGATGCCGCTCATAGCCGCCTGTTGGTTCGAAAGCGACCAGCCCGATCGTGTCAGGGCCAATCTTGGCCAGCCAAGCGTCAATCGCGCGCTCATTGTTCGCGATCCGCTTCACCCGGCCATCGCCCGCGATGCCAATGTCGATCCATTCCTTGGCGACATCCATCCCGATCATCATCTTGCCCATGCTGCTGATCTCCGACAGAATATGGATCTGGTCGGCACGCCGGATTGCAATGCGGGCTCAGGCCCTCTCTACCGTGCGCGTGTCAGACCGTAACGCCGGCGGTCCCAAGATTCCCACGGTCTCACAGGACCCATCCAGTAACTCGAGGGTCCGCCGGCGCCCCATCCTGAGAGGATGGCCGCACATCATGCAATCCAGTACGCTGCGGCTTCTCGGTGAAGCACTGGCGTCTCGGAACTGGATCGCCCGGTCAAGCCGGGCGATGACACTGAGTATGTAGCCGATGGCAGCGCCATCCTGACGTGGCGGCGCATCCGCGCCCTCACTTCTCCGCCAGGTAAACCTCGCCCAGCAGCGACGAGTTCGACCACGGCACCTGCTTGTTCCTGGTGCTCGACACCACCTCGGCCCGCACCCGTGTCAGCATCTGCTGCACCTCCAGGCCTGCCGTGCCGATGTGGCGCGACAGCGCGGCGGAGAACGGCGAGTTGGCGCCTTCGCCGTCGAGCGCGACCTGGCCCGGTGCGGTGGCGAAGGCGATCAGCGTGCCGGCGCCCAGCGTCGCACCGGCACCCAGGCTCGTCGGCGCTGCGAGGCCCGAGGCGCCCTCGATGGCACGATTGGTGCCGGCGCTCGCCACCTGCTGAGCCATCGGATTGTTGCGACAGGCGTCGAAGATCAGGATGTTGGTGCGGACCTGGTCGTCGAGGCCGGCCATGATCGTGTCCATATCGATCATCGCCTCCGTCATGTTCGTGCCCGGCTTGAGTTCGACGTCGACGGGAATGAGGTAGTTGCGGCCATCGACCTGCACGCCGTGGCCGGCATAGTAGACCAATGCGACCTGCGCCCGTGCCGCGTCACGCAAGAAGTCGCGCGTCATCTTCTGCATCGCGGCGCGGTCGAGGTCGACGCCCTCCGATACCGTGAAGCCGATGTCGCGCAAGCTCTTGGCGACGGCGCGCGCGTCGTTGGGCGGGTTGGGCAGCGCCTTGACATGCGCATAGGCGCCGTTGCCGATGATCAGCGCCATGCGCGTGCCGCGAACCGCCGGAGCAGGCGAAGGGGCGGGTGCGGCAACGGTTTGCTGCGGAGCAGGGGCCGCCGCCGCCTGCGTTGCGGGTGAGGGCGCATCGCGCGGGATCGGCGCCGCTGCGTCCGTCACCAGCGACAGCCGCACCTTTGCGGTGGCCTGATTGGCCTTGCTGACGGCATCGGAAGCCACGATCGCCAGCGTCGCGTTGTAGTCCTCGCGTGCGCGGGCGTAGTCGCCTTTCGCCTCATAGGCCAGCGCGCGATGGGTGTAGCCGGAGATCAGCACGCTGTTCGGCGGCGTCATGATGTTGACCGGCGGCTTCTCCTTGGCAAGCCGGATCGCCTCGCTGCCGTCGGCGATGGCTCGATCGAGCTCGCCCTTGGCGCGCCAGATCGAGGTGCGGTTGATCAGCGGCTGCGGCAGCGTCGGATCGAGCCGGATCGCCTGGTTGATGTCGGCGAGCGCGCCGTCGAGATCGCCGAGCGCCTCTTTCGAGATGCCGCGGTTCTGGAACGAGAACGCCGATTTCGGATCGGCCTTGATGGCGGCATCGTAGTCGACGATCGCCTTGGCATAATCGCGCTTGCCGCGCCAGGCATTGCCGCGATTGTGGAAGATGATTCCGCTTGGTGCGCCGAGCTTCAGCGCGTCGTCGAAATCGGCGATCGCGATGTCGTAGTCGCCCTTGTCGTAATAGGCCGATCCCCGCAAATTATAGACGGCCTGGCTCGGCTTCAGCCGGATCGCTTCGGTGGCGTCCGCGATGACCTTGGCGTAGTCGCCCTTCTTGTTCCAGCCCACCGCGCGCCAGAAATAGACGGTCGCGAGCTGCTCGCCCTTGAACACCTTCAGGGCGATGATCTTGGTGCAGGCGTCGACCATCTGGTCCGCCGGCGTGGTCTCGGTGGTGCAGAGCGGGCCAAGCTGGCTGCGCGCCTGCGCCAGCGCGGGTGCGGTCCAATGCGCGGCGGTGAGCAGGCAGAGTGCGGCGAGCAGGCGACGCATGGCGGTGGTCCCATGAGAGGAGAGGCGCTGGTTTGTTGCCCGGCGGTGCCCCGGGGTTCACGCGCTCGTCATTGGACGTGGAGTAAAGCAGGGCGGGCTATTCCCTCAGTGGGCAGAATTTGCTACGAGGTGGGGCCCAACGCCGCTGCCCACCGACTTCCCACCGATGAAAAACGACGAAATCCTGAGCCAGATCACCGAGTTCTGCCGCAAGGCGGACATGGCGGAATCGACCTTTGGCCGCCGCGCGGTGAACGATGGGAAGCTCGTGCATCGCCTGCGCGAGGGCAAACGCATCACCATCGACACACTGGAGCGGATCCAGGCCTATATCGCGGCATCGACGACCGGCGGCCTGCCGCCGCCGCGGGGCCTCCAGGTGCCGCCGGAAAAGCGCGATCCGCGCGGCAATTTCCGCTTCTTCGAGAACCGGCAGAAATATTTGCTGTTCGTCCATACCTGCAGCGAGAAGCGGGTGATCGCCGACCGCGTGGCGCTGGAGCTCTCCACCATCCATCCGCGTCCGCCGGCGCTGCGCATCTTCGATGCAGGCGTCGGCGACGGCACGGTGCTGGCGCGGGTGCTGCGCGCGACGCATCAGCGCTACCCGCACATGCCGTTCTATGTCGCCGGCAAGGAGCTGAGCCTCGAGGATCTGCGCCTGACGCTGGAGAAGGTGCCGGACCGCATTTTCGAGCATCCGGCGTCGGTGTTTGTCTTCACCAACATGTTCTACTCGGAGGCGCCCTGGCTGACGCCGGCGTCGCCCGCGGCGGCCGCCGCCACCGTCTGGCACGAGGTCCCGCTGAGGGGCGCTTCATCGGGCGAGTTCGAGCAGCAGATCGCCGAGCTCAGGCCGTTCCTGGAGCAGAACTGGCGCGCCGCGATCAGCCCCCGCACGGCCATGCCGCTCTATGAGCGGCCCGTCGTCCTCGTGCTCTATCGCGAGGATCACCGGTTCCTGCTGGATTCGGCCATTCCACGCCCGGGCCAGACCGAGGCTAATTTCGACCTCGTCATCGCCTCCCAGCCCTACCGCGCCCTGTCCTCGGTCAATTTCCGGGCAAAACGGATCATTGCGCCCCTGGCGCGGGCACTTCGCCCGGGTGGGAGGCTGATCGGAATCCACTCTCACGGTCAAGATCCGGGCATGGAAATGATCCAGGCGATCTGGCCCGGAGAAAACCCTTTCGCGGTCAGCCGCCATGAGATATTGCGCGCGGTTAAGTATGAGCTCGGATCGTTGGGCCGCGACCTAAATTTTAATGCTTATGCGGACAACCGCTCGATCTTCAGGTATGATATGGAAGCGCTGCCCAACGAGGTAACGGGCTCCATCGGAACCTCGACGGCCTTTGCAGCGTGGAACGCGGCGGTGTATGTGGCGCAGATCGAGGACGACCGATTGACAGAAATGACTCAAAACGGCCGCACTCTGGATGCCGCCCGGGACGTGCTGCGCAAGTACAACGGGCTCTGGTTTCTCGACGAATCCTACGTCATCTCGCGACGGCGTGATTGACATAATCCAAGTCTAAACATCGCAAACACCCGCTAGCTTAGCGGCGGCGGAACAAGGGGTTACTGATGCGCGCGTCCTATCTCTTCACCAGCGAATCCGTGTCCGAGGGCCATCCCGACAAGGTCTGCGACCGGATCTCCGATGAAATCGTCGATCTGTTCTACCGCGAGGGGCCGAAGGCCGGCATCGATCCGTGGCAGATCCGCGCCGCCTGCGAGACACTCGCGACCACCAACAAGGTCGTGATCGCCGGCGAGACCCGCGGTCCGAAGTCGGTGACCAACGAGCAGATCGAGGGCGTCGTCCGCAACGCGATCAAGGACATCGGCTATGAGCAGGACGGCTTCCACTGGAAGACCTGCGACATCGAGATCCTCTTGCATCCGCAGTCGGCCGACATCGCGCAGGGCGTCGATGCGCTGCAGCCGGGCGAGGTCAAGGAAGAGGGCGCTGGCGACCAGGGCATCATGTTCGGCTACGCCACCAACGAGACGCCCGATCTGATGCCGGCGCCGATCTTCTACGCCCACAAGATCCTGCGTCTCATCTCCGAAGCCCGTCACTCCGGCAAGGAGAAGGTGCTTGGCCCGGACTCCAAGAGCCAGGTCACCGTGCAGTACGAGAACGGCAAGCCGGTCGGCGTGCGCGAGATCGTGGTCTCGCACCAGCATCTGGTCGAGGACCTCTCGTCCAAGCAGATCCGCGACATCGTCGAGCCCTATGTGCGCGAGGCGCTGCCGGCGGACTGGATCACGCCGAAGACCATCTGGCACATCAACCCGACCGGCAAGTTCTACATCGGCGGTCCCGACGGCGACTCCGGCCTGACCGGCCGCAAGATCATCGTCGACACCTATGGCGGCGCGGCCCCGCATGGCGGCGGCGCGTTCTCGGGCAAGGATCCGACCAAGGTCGACCGCTCGGCGGCTTACGCGGCGCGCTATGTCGCCAAGAACATCGTTGCCGCCGGTCTTGCCGACCGCTGCACGCTGCAGCTCGCCTACGCCATCGGCGTTGCGCGTCCGCTGTCGATCTACATCGACACCCACGGCACCGGTAAGGTGTCGGAGGACCAGCTCGAGAAGGCTGCCGCCAAGGCGATGGACCTCACCCCGCGCGGCATCCGCTCCCATCTCGATCTCAACCGCCCGATCTACGCGCGCACCTCGGCCTACGGCCATTTCGGCCGCACGCCGGACAACGAAGGCGGCTTCTCCTGGGAGAAGACCGACCTCGTCGAGCAGCTCAAGCGCGCGCTCTAAGTCACTTGCGTCATTCCGGGGCGCCGCGACAGCGGCGAACCCGGAATCTCGAACCTTACGGATTCCGGGTTCGCTCGTTTCAAGAGCGCCCCGGAATGACGAGCCAAACAAACAGGAACCCCCTATGAACGCGAAGCCCGGCTTCACTGATTACATCGTCAAGGACATCTCTCTCGCCGATTTCGGCCGCAAGGAGCTCTCGCTGGCCGAGACAGAGATGCCCGGCCTGATGGCCACCCGCGAGGAGTTCGGCCCGAAGCAGCCGCTGAAGGGCGCGCGCATCGCCGGCTCGCTGCACATGACGATCCAGACCGGCGTGCTGATCGAAACGCTGGCAGCACTCGGCGCCGACATCCGCTGGGTCTCCTGCAACATCTATTCGACGCAGGATCACGCCGCCGCCGCGATCGCCGCTGCCGGCATTCCCGTCTTCGCCGTCAAGGGCGAGACGCTGAAGGATTACTGGGACTACACCGCAAAGCTGTTCGACTGGCACGGCGGCGGTCATCCGAACATGATCCTCGATGACGGCGGCGACGCCACCATGTACGTCCATCTCGGTCTGCGCGCCGAGAACGGCGACACCGCCTTCCTCGACAAGCCCGGCTCAGAGGAAGAGGAAGTCTTCTTCGCGCTGCTGAAGAAGCAGCTCAAGGAAAAGCCGAAGGGCTACTTCGCCGCCATCGCCAACAGCATCAAGGGCGTGTCCGAAGAGACCACCACGGGCGTGCATCGTCTCTATGACATGCAGAAGGCCGGCACGCTGCTGTGGCCCGCCATCAACGTCAACGACAGCGTCACCAAGTCCAAGTTCGACAACCTCTATGGCTGCCGTGAATCGCTGGTCGACGGCATCCGCCGCGGCACCGACGTGATGATGTCGGGCAAGGTCGCGATGGTCGCGGGCTTCGGCGACGTCGGCAAGGGTTCGGCCGCCTCGCTGCGTCAGGCCGGCTGCCGCGTGATGGTCTCGGAAGTCGATCCGATCTGCGCGCTGCAGGCCGCGATGGAAGGCTACGAGGTTGTGACCATGGAAGACGCCGCGCCCCGCGCCGACATCTTCGTCACCGCCACCGGCAACAAGGACATCATCACCATCGAGCACATGCGCGCGATGAAGGATCGCGCCATCGTCTGCAACATTGGCCACTTCGACAACGAGATCCAGATCGCGGGTCTGCGTAACCTGAAGTGGACCAACATCAAGCCGCAGGTCGACGAGATCGAGTTCCCCGACAAGCACCGCATCATCCTGCTGTCGGAAGGCCGGCTCGTGAACCTCGGCAACGCGATGGGCCATCCGTCCTTCGTGATGTCGGCGTCCTTCACCAACCAGACGCTGGCGCAGATCGAGCTGTTCGCCAACAACAAGGACGGCAAATACAAGAAGGAAGTCTACGTGCTGCCGAAGTCGCTCGACGAGAAGGTCGCGCGCCTGCACCTCGCCAAGATCGGCGTCAAGCTCACCGAGCTGCGCAAGGATCAGGCCGACTATATCGGTGTGAAGCAGGAAGGCCCGTACAAGTCGGACCACTACCGCTACTGAGCCACAGGTTCAGCCGACCATCGACGCGAAGCCCCGGAGCGATCCGGGGCTTCGTTGTTTCGGCGCACGGAATTCAACTCGCTTTGCAGTTGCAGCACGGCTGATTGCCAATTGACGGTCCGCAGCCGCAGGCGGACAATCCTCCTCGGCGGAGGAAACCATGCAACCAGAACATTTCGACGTGCTCATCGTCGGCGCCGGGCTATCAGGCATCGGCGCGGGCTATCATCTGCAAACGAAATGCCCGACCAAGAGCTACGTCATCCTGGAGGGCCGCGACTGCATCGGCGGTACCTGGGATCTGTTTCGCTATCCCGGCATCCGATCCGACAGTGACATGTTCACGCTCGGCTATTCCTTCAAGCCGTGGACCGATCCGAAGGCGATCGCGGACGGGCCGCAGATCCTGAACTATGTGCGCGAGGCCGCAGCCGAGAACGGTATCGAGAAGCACATCCGCTTCCGCCATCGCGTCAAGCGCGCGGCGTGGTCGACGCCGGATGCACGCTGGACCATCGAGGCCGAGCGCATCACGGGTGAGGGCGCGACCGAGCTGGTGCGCTTCACCTGCAATTTCCTGTTCATGTGCTCGGGCTATTACAAGTACGAGGCGGGCTACACCCCCGAATTCAAAGGCGTTGCGGATTTCGCCGGACGCATCGTCCATCCGCAGAAATGGACCGAGGACATCGATTACGCGGGCAAGCGCGTCGTCGTGATCGGCTCGGGCGCGACCGCGGTGACGCTGGTGCCGGAGCTTACCAAGAAGGCGGCGCAGGTCACCATGCTCCAGCGCTCGCCGACCTATGTGGTGTCGCGTCCGGCGCAGGACCCCGTCGCGAACAAGCTGCGGCGCAATCTGCCGACGCGGCTGGCCTATCATGTCATCCGCTGGCGCAACGTGATGTGGGGGATGTTCTTCTTCCAGCTCAGCCGGCGCCGGCCTGCGAAGGTGAAGGACCTCATCCTCAAGGGCGTGCAAATGGCACTTGGGCCCGACTACGACGTCGCGACCCATTTCACGCCGCGCTACAATCCCTGGGACCAGCGGCTGTGCCTCGTGCCCGACGGCGACCTCTTCAAGGCGATCCGCGAAAAACGCGCCGCCGTCGTCACCAATGAGATCGACACCTTCACCCGCGACGGCATCCGCCTCAGGGACGGCAGCGAGCTCGCCGCGGACATCATCGTGACGGCGACGGGGCTGGTGCTCCAGGCCGTCGGCGGCCTCGAGGTCAGCGTCGACGGCCGCGTGGTCGATTTCGCCAACACACTGACCTACAAGGGCATGATGTATGCCGACGTGCCGAACATGGCCTCGGCCTTCGGCTACACCAATGCGTCGTGGACGCTGAAATGCGATCTCACCTGCGAATATGTCTGCCGTCTCATCAACTACATGGACCGGCACAATTTCCGCCAGTGCATGCCGCACAATGACGACCCTGATATCACCGCGCAGCCCTCGCTCGATTTCACCTCGGGCTATGTCCAGCGCTCGATCGCAAAAATGCCGAAGCAGGGTTCGAAGCGGCCATGGCGGCTGTATCAGAACTACGCGCTCGACATCGTCTCCCTGCGCTTTGGCCGGATCGACGACGGCGTGATGCAGTATTCCTGATCGCGCCGCCGCCTGCTTCTATGCTTTGCGCGTGATGAGCGCGAGGCCAAGGTCGATCGCGAGCGCTACCATCACGGCGCCGCCGCCGAGACCGAACAGCACGAGATAGTCGCCGCCGGTCTGCGCGTAGATCCAGGAGAAGCCGTAGGCTGCTGCTGCCTGGAACAGTGCAAAGCTGGTGGTAGCATGGCTCCACGTCGCGCGCTGCTGCTCGGTGGAGTGCGGCACGAGCTCATGGATGCGACCGAGCACGAGGGGCACAATGCCGGGCGTGAAGCCGCCGACCACCACACTCGACACGATCAGCGAGAGCGGCGCGGTGCTGACGGTCGGCAGCAGCACAGCGGCCGCTTCGATCAGGAATGCCGCGCGCAAGGCCGGACCAAAACCCGAACGATCGCCGAGATGGCCGGTGACGAGCGGGCCGACGATGGCGCCGAGGCCGTACAGCACCCAATAGCGAGAGCCCGCGGCAATGCCCTGGCCGAGGCCGCGCGCAACGAAATCGACGATGAAGACCATGTGCGGCACCAAGGCCACCGCATTGAGGCCGTATTGGGCCAGCAGGGCGCGGGCCGCGGGCGAGGCGCGATGGTGCCTTGCTTGATGCGAAGGTGCAGCATCGGCCTTGGCTTCCGCAGGCCAGTTCCACCAGCTCGCGAGGGTGAGGAGCGCCGAAAGCACGCCGAGACCATACCAGCTCTGCTGCAAACCCTGTTGCAGCAACAGCGGCACCAGCGTGCCAGATGCGGCGACGCCGAGGCCAACCCCCGCGAAGATCACGCCGCCGACAATTCCGCGCCGCGCAGCTGAGGTGTGGGGCAGAATGACAGAGGCGGCCAGCACCATGATGATGCCGCCGGTCAGGCCAGACAGGAAGCGCCAGGCGAAGAACCAGGTGAACGATACCGGCGTTGCGCTGGCGAAAAAGGAGAGGGTCGCGAGCAGCATCATCGCCCGCAGCGCGCGGACTGCGCCGATGCGTGCAGCCACAGCTCGCGCCGTGAGCGCGCCGGCGAGATAGCCTGCGAGGTTCGCTGCACCGAGATAGACGACGTCGGAGGCGCTGAACCACTTTGCCGCGATCAGGGCCGGGATGAGGGGCGTGTAGGAAAAGCGGGCGAGACCAAGCCCGACCAGCGATGCGGACAAGCCCGCCACCGCGTATCGCCACGTCGCTTGCGACGCTGATCCCGGCTGCTGATGCAGCCGGGTCTCCATGTGTTGCTTCGTATGTGTCATGTCATCCTCTTGCGCAAAACGGCGCGCGCATCATCCGGTCCGGGCAGCGCGGCGGCGCCGGAATTCCAGCGCGGGCAGGCCGCCCCACCCCCAATTGTCGGTGTCGACTTCCTCGATCACGACGAAAGTGGACTCGAGCTGTTTGCCGAGCACGTCGCGCAGGAGCTCGCTCGAACCCTTGATCAGCGCCGCCTTCTCCTCCGCCGTGAGCGATGCCGCTCCCGGCGTCGTTCCTTCGCGGGTCACTTGAATGGTCACGATGGGCATCGCGCCTCTCCTCCGCTCAATGGCCGGCGCTCTGGCCGCCGTCGACATGCAGGATCTCGCCGGTGACGAAGGAGGCACGTTCGAGATAGAGCACGGCATCGACGATGTCGGACATCTCGCCCATGTGACCCAGGGGATGCATCGCGCCGTACTGCGCATGCGTCGCGACGGCGTGCATCGGCGACTTGATGATGCCGGGCGCCACCGCATTCACGCGGATTCCGCGCCTGGCGTATTCGATCGCAAGCGATTTGGTCGCGGCGTTTAGCCCACCCTTGCTCAGCGAGGCCAGCACCGAGGGCACGTTCGAATTGGCGTGATCGACCAGCGTGGTCGTGATCTGGACGATGTGACCCGACTCCTGCTTCTCCATCTCGGCGATCGCCAGCTGCGTGATGTTGAAGAAGCCGGCGACATTGGTGCCCATCACCGCCGCATAGTCCTCGGCCGTGTACTGCGTGAACGGCTTTGCGACGAAGATGCCGGCATTGTTGACCAGCGTGTCGATGCGGCCGAAGCGGGCAATTGCCTGGGAGACGACCCGCTCGGCGGTGCTCCGATCGGCGATGTCGCCGGCAACGGCGAGGACATCGTCATCGCCCGACGGCTTGATCGACCGCGCCGTTGCGATGACGCGATAGTTGCGATCGCGAAAACCCTGGACCAGGGCGGCGCCGATGCCCTGCGATGCACCGGTGATGATGGCGACTTTCTGCTCGATACCCATGACGGGCTCCTGTTGTTGAAAACCTGCGCCGGCAGCGGCTGGCTTGCCCGTTGACGTACGCCGCAGCGCCCCGGCTGCGAATACACGTCGTCCGGCAGACACTGTTACGCGGCGCGAACGAATGCCGGATCGGCGCCCGGCGGAGGTTGTCGCGGCGGGGACGAACGCCTAGCCTGTCACCGGAATGTGATGGGGCGGCAGGAAGGCATGGATCGTCTGGATGCGATGAAGGTGTTCGTCGTTGCGGTCGATGAGGGCAGCTTGGCTGCCGCAGGCCGCAAGCTCGGCCGCTCGCCGGCGGCCGTGAGCCGCGCCATCGCCTTCCTGGAGGAGCGGGTCGGCGCCGAGCTGCTGCACCGGACCACGCGGTCGATCAAGCTGAGCGAGGAGGGCGAGCGCTATGTCGCGGTCTGCCGCCGCGTGCTCACCGAGTTGGAGGAGGCCGACGACATCGCCGCCGGACCGCGCACGGCGCCGCGCGGCCTGCTCACCATCACCGCGCCCATCGTATCGGGCGAGATGGTGCTGCGGCCGATCCTCGATGCGTTTCTCGACGCTTATCCAACCGTGTCGGCAAAGCTCCTGCTGTTCGATCGCGCGGTCAACCTGATCGAGGAGGGGGTCGATATCGCGCTTCGCATCGGGCCTCTCGCGGATTCATCGATGGTCGCGATGCGGGTCGGCGGAATCAGCCGCGTCGTGGTGGCGGCGCCGCGCTATCTGAAGCAGCATCCGCGCATCACCGAGCCCGGCGATCTCGCAAAGCATCAGATCGTGGCGATGGCGCACCTGCCGAATTCCTGGACCTTCGCGCCGCAGGCCGGCTCATCAGTGGCGCGGACGGTGCAGTTCACGCCGCGCCTCGTCGTCAACAGCACCTATGCGGCCGTAGCCTCCGCCGTCGCCGGGCGCGGCGTGGCGCGGATGTATTCGTACCAGGTGGCCGAGCAGATCGCGCGCGGCGAGCTCGAGATCGTGCTGGCCGGCGACGAGGATCCGGAGATGCCGGCGCATCTGATCTGCCCGCAGGGCCGGCTTTCGGTGCCCAAGGTGCGGGCGTTCACCGACTTTGCCGTGCCGCGGCTGAAGAAACAGTTTGCGCTGCTGACACAGAGCATCAAGGCGCGCTGAGCCGCTTCGCGCGCCCGCAATGCGTTGTTTTGCGTATACGGCGGGCCGGCTGAATCGGCGATGGTTCCCAAACAGTTAACGCCGATTTAACGGATGAGTCCTAGGCTGTCTCGGCCGGGGTTACTCGCAAGGCCGAGGTGAGCCCAATGGAAGCCCAGAAGATCGCGGTCGACGCCGTCGTCGCGCTGACCGATTGCGACCGCGACGCCGTCATCGCCTTCATCCGCCGGCTCTATCTCGCTGGCGTCACCGACCCCAAGCGCCTGACATTCAAGGGCCTCCAGGCGCTGTCGCGGGCTTGATTCGGCCGGTTTCGGGCCTTCCAGCTCCAGGTTCCGTGCGAGCGCTCTCCCCAGCGTGATTGCAACCCACCGGCGAATATCTTGCCGCTCGGGCCGCGTCGGGCTACACGACAACCCGGCTGGGTCACTTGGGATTTGGGGAAATGCTGAGACAGCTTTTTGCGCCGCAGCTTGTCATTTTGTATGTGCTTGCGGCATCGACGATCTACGTTCACTTCCGCGGCAAGCAGCGGCTGCGCTTCGCGCGCCAGCTCGGCGATCACTCGACCTATCTCGCGCCCTACAATGTGTTGATGTATGCGGGCTCCGCCGTGCCGAACAAGCCGGTGATCTCGGTCGATCAGTTTCCGGAGCTGAAGCCGCTCAGTGAGAATTGGGAGACCATCCGCGACGAGGCGGTGCGCCTGTTCGACGAAGGCTTCATCCGCGCGGCGGCGAAGAACAATGACTGGGGCTTCTACTCGTTCTTCAAGAGCGGCTGGAAGCGCTTTTACCTGAAATGGTACGACGACTTCCTGCCGTCGGCGAACACGCTGTGCCCGAAGACCGTGGAGCTGCTCAAGTCGATCCCGAGCGTGCACGGCGCGATGTTCGCGATGCTGCCCCCGGGCGGCAAGTTAGGGGCGCACCGCGATCCCTTTGCCGGCTCGCTGCGCTACCACCTCGGCCTCGTCACGCCGAACTCGAACAAGTGCCGCATCCTCGTCGACGGTGTCGAATGCGTGTGGCGCGACGGCGAGGCCTTCATGTTCGACGAGACCTTCATCCACAGCGCCGAGAATGCGACCGACGTCAACCGCATCATCTTGTTCTGCGACGTCGAACGCCCGATGAAGTATGGCTTCATGACCTCGATCAATCGCTGGGTCAGCCATCACATCGTCAAGGCCTCGGCGACGCAGAACGTCGAGGGCGAGAATGTCGGCGTGCTCAACAAGGTGTTCGGCAAGCTCTACGAGATCCATCTCGGCAGCCGCAAGGTCAAGGAGTGGAACCGCAACGTCTACTACACGCTGAAGTACTCGCTGACGGCGCTGATCCTCGGCTTGATCGTGCTGTCGGCATTGCGATAGGCCGAGGTGCGAAGTACGTAGCCCGGATGGAGCGAAGCGAAATCCGGGACCTTTGCCGCGGCGAGAGAGCCCCGGATTGCGCTTCGCTCCATCCGGGCTACGGTGCCTGAATCATAAAGCCCCGGAGCGATTTCCGGGGCTTCCTTATTATGGATGAGCTCTGGTCGTGATCACACCGGCTTGACGCCGGTGTGAATGATCGAACCCACATGCTGCCCGCGCAGCGCCGCGCTGATGCGGCCCGGCACGAGGCCGTTGACGACCTGCACGCGCGCGATGTGGCGTGCATTCGCCATCACCTCGAGCAGCGCGGGATCGAACGGCAGCGTGCCCTTGAGCTTCGCAAGCTCGATGAAGCTGGTCTCTTTCAACAGCTCAGCCTTCTTGCCATCGGCGCCATTGGGATCGTCGGTGTAGACGCCGTCGACATCTTCCACGATCGTGAGGCCAGCGGCCCCGAGCGCATCGGCGAGCAGGAAGGCGCCGGTGTCGGCCCGATGCAGCGGGATGCGGGAGGTCGGGAATTCGTGATGGTGGTAGGGCGGGAACGCGCTGCCGACGACGGCGCGGGCCGCCTGGAGGTGGATTGCGAGCTGGCTCGCGATTGTCGGATGCTCGACATAGGAGACGCCTTCCGGCGCAAGCAGGCTTGCGAGGATGTGGCCGTTCTGGCCGGCCTCGCTGGCCGCGAGCGGGGCGAGCGAGCCCACGGGAAGGCCGAGGTCGAGACCGACGCTGTAGAGGTGGCGGGCGCGGATGCCGGCGCCGGTCAGGATCAGCAGGCGATGCTCCGGCAGCAGCGCGCGCAGCTCGTCGACGAGCGGCAGGATCGCCTCATGGCCGCGGTCCATGATGCGGCCGCCGATCTTGATGACCTGCAGCCAGGGCAGCAGCTTGATCGGGCGGTTGCCGGCGACGGGGCGGGTGAGATCGCTATCCAGAAGCGTCTGGCGCGCGAGCGGCGAGGCGACGTGCTTGATCTGGTTGGTGTTAGCCATGACGGGGTGTTCTTCAGCTCGCGGTGATGATGGTGCCGACATGCTCGCCCGCGAGCGCGCGGGTGAGATTGCCGGGGACGAGGCCGTTGATGATCTGCACCTCGCGGACATGGCGCGAGGCGTTGAGCAGATCGAGCACCGGGAATTCCAGGATCGAATCCTGCAGGCCCTTGGCCTTCATCTCGGCGACCGAGATCTTGGGGATGAAGGTGGCGTTCTTCGACGTCTTGGGGTTCGCGGTGTAGAGGCCGTTCTCGTCCTTCACATAGATCATCGCCTTGCAGCCGAACTGCTCGGCGACGAGGAAGCAACCGGCGTCGGTGCGATAGGGCGGGATGACGCCTTCGGCCGCCGGCCGCATCCACAAACTATAGGGCGGCATGCCGCTGAAGATCACCGCGTTCACCTCGGCGAGGAACAGCGGCACGGACGAGAGGCCCGCGCTGGAGACGGCGGAGACGCCGTGCCTGGCAAGCAACTGCCCGAGCATCGCAGCGTTCTGGTCGGCGACGGAAGCGCCAAGCTGCGACAGCACGCCGGCTGGCAAGCGCAGGCCCGCGGCGATCGAATAGAGATGCCGCGCGCGGGTGCCGGCGCCGGTGCCGATCAGCAGCTTGTGCGCCTTGCGGGCGGCGATAATCTCCTCGACGATCGGATAGACTGCGGCGCGGCCGCGATCGATCATGCTCTGGCCGCCGATCTTGATGACGGTCGCATCCGGGAGGATGCGGAAGTCCGAAGCCTTCTCCGCTGCGGCGACAAGCTGTGGATCGGTGAGCGAGCGCTGCATCAGCAGTGCTTCGAGCTCGCTGGTCGTCGTCGACATCAGAGACACCTCTCGTTGTCAATGCATTCTCTACGGTGGCCTCGTCGGCCCTGACCGCTGCCGCAACTCTTGCTGGATAGTTCGGCCCATGGCAACAAGATTGCCAGCATTCAACGGCTGAATTTGGAGCAGGCGATGGCCTCCTTGCCAACCGCGACCCCCGAGATCACGCAGTTCTTCCGCGTGTGGCTGGACACCTTCGCAGGCCACGTCCGCGAGGTCGATTATGCTTCGGCGCGGCCGCTCTTTCATCCGGATGTGCTGGCCTTCGGCACGCATAACGACGTCATCCCCGGCCTCGACCAATGGGTCAAAACGCAATGGGACAACGTCTGGCCGAAGACGACCGACTTTCGATTCATCCTCGAGCAGGTCTCGATCCTGGCATCCGCCGACGGCACGATGGCGACGGTGATCGCGCCGTGGACGAGCACGGGCTATCATCCCGACGGTAGCGCGTTTTCGCGCCCCGGCCGTGCAACAATGGTGTTCGCGAAGGACGGCGATGGCTGGCTATGCGTGCACTCGCACATGTCGCTCAATCGCGGAGTGCCGCAGGCGAGCCATGCGAATCGGCCGGTAAAGGCCTGGTAGTAGAGCGGTCAACGCCGGCTCTATCGGCCGACTAAAGTTTTAGCCTCTCGTTCCAGTTCGGCTGGAACCCTTGGAACCCAATATCGTTTGTTTGGCAACGAACAACCGATGAAAACGCGCAAGCGGGGGCCTGCCCGAGGGAGCATTCCCATGGCAACACTTGGCCTCGACGTCACCCGACTTACCGCATCCGAGCATCAACGTCAGCTTCGTCGCGCCGTGATCGCCTCCACGATCGGGACTGCGATCGAATGGTATGACTTCTTTCTCTACAGCACCGTTACGGGTCTGGTTTTCGCAAAGCTGTTCTTTCCACATTCCGATCCCTGGGTCGGCACGTTGGAGGCCTTTGCGATATACGCGGTGGGCTTCGTCGCGCGCCCGATTGGCGCGGCAATCTTTGGGCACTATGGCGACCGCATCGGACGCAAATCCACACTGATCGCGACGCTGCTCTTGATGGGACTGGCAACCGCCGCAGTGGCCGTGGTGCCGACCTATGCGAGCATCGGCATCTGGGGAGCCGCGATTCTGACCGTGCTGCGATTCATTCAGGGCGTCGGCGTCGGTGGCGAGTGGGGCGGCTCGGTGCTGATGTCGATGGAATGGGCCCGCGACGACCACTCCCGAGGATTGATCGCATCATGGCCGCAGTTCGGCGTGCCTTGCGGGCTGTTCCTTGCCAATCTCGCCGTGCTGGCGTTCAGCCAGATGGCGGGCGATCAGTTCCTCGCGTGGGGCTGGCGTATTCCGTTCGCGCTCAGCATCATCCTGGTTGGTGTCGGCCTCTACATCCGGCTCGGCATTCTCGAAACGCCGGTGTTCTCAAAGCTCGTGGCTGAACGTCAGGTCGACCGCACGCCGATGCTGACCGTGATCCGGGAATACCCGAAGGAGATTCTGCTGTCCGCCTTCGCGCGCATGTCCGAGCAGGCGCCGTTCTACATCTTCACCGCCTTCGTGTTCTCCTATGGCATCGGCACGCTGCACGTTTCGCGCGACTTCCTGCTGACCGCGGTGCTCTCGGCCTCGGTGCTGTCGTTTGTCTCGATCCCGTTGTGCGGGCACATCTCCGATCGGATCGGCCGCAAGAACATGTACATGCTCGGCGCTGCCGCGACGGGCATCTTCGGCTTCATCTATTTCGCGATGCTCAATACCGGATCGCTAGCCATCATCTTCCTGGCGATCGTTCTGTCGCTGATTCCGCACGACATGCAGTATGGCCCGCAAGCGGCCTTGATCGCCGAGAGCTTTACCGGACGCCTGCGCTACAGCGGCTCCTCGCTCGGATACCAGCTCGCATCCGTGATCGCCGGCGGTCCCGCGCCGTTGATCGCCACCTGGCTGTACGGCACGTTCCACTCGGCGACGGCGATTGCGGCCTATATCGCGGCGTGCGCCGTCATCACGCTGGCCGCGACCGCGCTGATGACCGATTACACCGGCAAGGATATCAACGGCGCAGATGCGCACGCTTCGCGGGCCTGAGGTCAGGAGGCCCTTCGCAAAAAAGCCCCGGACGTCCTGTCCGGGGCTTTGATGTTCGAGATGTCGCGCAGCCTACTCCGGCTGGCCGATGCTGACCTTGAGCGTGCCGACGCCGTCGACGCCGCATTCGAGCTTGTCGCCGGGCTGGAGCTGCGACACGCCAGCCGGCGTGCCCGTCATGATGATGTCGCCGGCGGCGAGCTTCACCTGCTGGGAGAGCTGCCAGATGATCTCCGGCACATTCCAGATCAGCTCGGTGAGATCGCCCTTCTGCGCCTCCTTGCCGTTGACGGTGAGCCAGATCTTGCCCTTGGCGGGATGGCCGATCTTGGAGGCCGGCTGCACCGCGGAGCACGGCGCGGAGCCGTCGAACGACTTGCCGATCTCCCACGGGCGCTCCTTCTTGCGCGAGGCGATCTGAAGGTCGCGGCGGGTGAGGTCGATGCCGACGGCATAGCCGTAGACGTGGTCGAGCGCCTTGTCGGCGGGAATGTTGAGGCCGCCGCTCTTCATCGCGACGATCAACTCGACCTCGTGATGCAGGTCCTTGGTCAGCGGCGGATACGGAATGGTCGCGCCATCCGGGACCAGCATGTCGGCATGCTTGGCGAAGAAGAAGGGCGGGGCGCGCTCGTCATTGCCCATCTCGCGGATGTGCTCGAGATAGTTGCGTCCGACGCACCAGATGCGGCGCACCGGATAACGGCCACTCTCCCCGACGACGGGAAGGGAAGCCTGGGGCGGAAGCGGGATGACATAGGAGGCGGCGTTCATGGAGCGATCTCGCTGCTCTTGAGGTTGATGAGGAACTCTATGCGGTTGCGCTGATCGGCGCCAGAGCGCCGGCGTGGTGATGTTGCAGCCGGAAGAACGAGGCATAGCGTCCGCCACGGCGCAGCAGCTCGTCGTGCCGGCCCCGCTCGACGATCTCGCCGCCCTCGACCACCAGGATGCTGTCGGCGTGCATGATGGTGTGCAGGCGATGCGCGATCACGATGGTGGTGCGGTTCTGGCAGAGATGCTCGATCGCCTCCTGCACCTGCCGCTCGGACTCCGAATCGAGCGCGGCGGTGGCTTCGTCCAGGAGGATGACCGGCGCGTTCTTGAGCAGCGCGCGCGCGACCGCGATGCGCTGGCGCTGGCCGCCGGAGAGCTGGGTGCCGTGCTCGCCGACCGGCGTGTCGTAGCCGAGCGGGAAGCCCATGATGAAATCATGCGCACAGGCCGCTTTCGCGGCCTCGATGATCTCATCTTCGCTCGCGCCCGGCTTGCCGAAGGCGATGTTGCTCCGGATGGTGTCGCGGAACAGATAGACGTCCTGGCCGACATAGGCGGTCTGCGCCCGCAGCGACTTGCGTGAGACCGCGCCGATCGACTGGCCATCGATCACGATGTCGCCTTGCGTCACCTCGTAGAAGCGCAGCAGCAATGCCAGCACGGTCGACTTGCCGCCGCCGGAGGGGCCGACCAGCGCGGTGACCTTGCCGGGCTCGGCTGTGAAGCTCATGCGGTTGAGCACGGTCTCGCCGTTGCGATACGAGAAGCTGACATCACGCAACTCGATGCGGGCATCGGTGAGCTTGAGCGCCGGCTTGTCATCGTCGGAATGCTCGCTGGCCGGTCTGTCGACGACCTCGAGCAGCATGCGCGCGCCGACGAGCTGGCTGTTGAGGTCGATGTTGAGCCGCGCCAGCCGCTTGGCCGGCTCGGTCGCCATCAGGAACGCGGTCATGAAGGAGAAGAACGCGCCGGGCGTGGCGTTGAGCGCGACCACGGCATAGCCGCCGTACATCAGGCAGCCGGCGACCGCGAAGCCGCCGAGCATCTCCATCAGCGGATTGGAGCGGTTGGCAACGCGGGCCATCTTGTTGGCGTTGCGCTCGACGATCGCGATGTTCTCGTCGATCCGGCTCTGCATGGTCTCTTCGAGCGTGAACGCCTTGACGGTGCGGATGCCCTGCAGCGATTCCTGCATCGTCTCCATGATGTCGGCGGTGCCGGTGAACTGGTTGTAGGCGAGGCCCTTGATGCGCTTGACCAGCTTGCGCAGCACCAGCATCGCCGGCGGCACCGCGACGAGGCCGATGAACGACATCAACGGATCCTGCCACACCATCACACCGATCATGGCGAGCAGCATCAAGAGGTCGCGCCCGACGGCGTTGACCAGCATGTTGAGCACGTCGGTGATCGACTTGGCGCCGGCCGTCAGCCGCGCCAGGAATTCGGACGAATGCCGCTCGGAGAAGAAGCCGACGCTCTCGCGCATCAATTTTGCGAACAGCTGGCGCTGGTTGGTGGCGAGGATGGCGTTGCTGATCTTGGTCAGGATCACCATGTGGCCGTAGGTCGCCACGCCTTTGATGAAGAGCAGGATCACCGTGATGCCGGCGAACATCGCGATGCCCGGGACGTTCTTGTCGACATAGGCCTGGTTGATGACCTGGCCGAGGACGTAGGTCGCAGCAGCGGTGGCGCCGGCGGCGAGCGCCATCAGCGAAAAGGCAACCAGGTAGCGCCGCCAGTAGACGACCCCCTGTTCCATGACCAGGCGGCGGACCAGGACCGCTGCCGCATAGGGATCGTCGGTGATTTTCTTTGGAAACTGGGCCATCCGGTGTCCATTGACGGCGCAGGGAAAAGCCTGCCCGCGCGTCAGGGATCGAAGGGCCTCTGTGCCCGCTAAAGCTCAGCTTTTCAAGCCCAATTAAGGACTTGCGCGGGGATGGATTTTAGGCCGAGGCGGCGTGGCGGAGCTCGCCATGGCGCTCGCGGAACAGCTTGTCCTCCCAGGCCAGCGCATGGGCCGCGATGGTCTCGAGGCCGTCATATTGCGGCCTCCAGTCGAGCAGGCAGCGGATGCGGCTGGTGTCGGCGACCATGGTCATGATGTCGCCGGGCCGACGCGGAGCGTATTGCACGGCGAAGCTGCGGCCCGAGACCCGGCGCACCGCGTCGATGGTCTCCAGCACCGAATAGCCGCGGCCATAGCCGCAATTCAGCGTGGTCGAGGCGCCGCCGTTGCGAAGATAGGCCAGCGCGGAGCGATGGGCCTGCGAGAGGTCCGTGACGTGGATGAAGTCGCGGATGCAGCTGCCGTCGGGGGTCGGATAGTCAGTGCCGAACACGTCGATCTTGGCGC
The DNA here is from genome assembly GCF_029714425.1 of Bradyrhizobium sp. CB2312. Lineage (NCBI taxonomy): Bacteria > Pseudomonadati > Pseudomonadota > Alphaproteobacteria > Hyphomicrobiales > Nitrobacteraceae > Bradyrhizobium > Bradyrhizobium sp. CB2312. The sequence continues at coordinate 3,708,191 of NZ_CP121668.1, forward strand.
GCTGGCCGGTCGCGGCTTCCACCGCGATCTTGAGCAGATGGGTGGCGCCGACGGTGGCAAGCCCGATGCGCGCCTGCGGATCGGCGCCGGCGACGTTGAAATAGCGCAAGGTCACGTACTGCATGCCGTAGGCGGCGGCGACGTCGTGCAGCATGATCTCGGTCATCAGCTTCGAGGACCCGTAAGGCGACAGCGGCCGCGTCGGCGCGTGCTCGGGCACCGGCACCTGGTCCGGATCGCCGTAGACGGCGGCGGTCGAGGAGAAGATGAAGCGCCCGATGCCGCGCTTGACCGCGACGTTGAGCAGATTGCGCGCGGTCGTGAAATTGTTGCGGTAATAGCCGAGCGGATCGCGCATCGAATCCGGCACCACGACGGAGCCGGCGAAATGGATGATGCTCTCGATGTCGTGCTGGGCGATCACGCCTTCGAGCAGGTTCTCGTCGCCGGCATCGCCAATGAACAGCGGCACGCCTTCGGGGAGGTAAGCGGAGAAACCGGTAGAGAGATCGTCGACCACGACGACATCCTCGCCGGCTTCCGCCAGCGTCAGGACCGTGTGACTTCCGATATAGCCGGCACCGCCGGTGACTAGCACAGTCATGATCTCACCCGTCTTCGATCAACGCGGGATGCTAGCGTTTGCGTGGTGAAGAGGGGGTATCGGCGCGGCCGAACTGGTCACTATGCTTAATGTTGCGTATAGGGGCTTTGCGAAACGGAGTGTGACGTGGCGAATTCCCCCGGCGACCTCGAACTGATCGTGCCAAATCTGCACAGGCGCTATTCCGGGGTCACCGCGACCAACCGGATGGTTGCGCCCCGGCTGGCGAAGCTGTTTCGCGCGGCCTGGTTGGGCACCGACGCGCCGGAGGGGATCGCAACGATGAGCGGTGCCGATCTCCTGAAATTGTGGCGACGCAGGACGCCGCTGATCTGGCACGCGCGGCGCAACAACGAGATGATCGCGGGCGTCGTGCTGCGCGCGCTCGGCTGGCCGCTCAAGCTCGTCTTCACCTCGGCGGCGCAGCGGCATCACACCTGGATCACGCGCTGGCTGATCCGCCGCATGGACGCGATCATCGCGACGAGCGAGATCTCGGCCTCGTTCCTGAAGGTGAAGTCCACCGTGATCCCGCATGGCGTCGACACCGACGTCTACGCGCCGCCGATCGATCGCGCTGCTGCCTTCGCGGAAGCCGCGCTGCCGGGCCGCTACGCCATCGGCTGCTTCGGCCGCGTCCGCGCGCAGAAGGGCACCGACCTGTTCGTCGATGCGATGTGCCGCCTGCTGCCGCGCTATCCGGATTTCGCTGCGGTCATCGTCGGCCAGATCACGCCGGAGCAAACGCCTTTCGCAAATGACCTGAAGAAGCGCATCGAGGCCGCCGGCCTGCAATCGCGTATCGTCATCACCGGCGAATTGCCGATCGAGGACGTGCAGCGCTGGTATCAGCGGCTGACGATCTACGCCTTCACCTCGCGCAACGAAGGTTTTGGCCTGACCCTGATCGAGGCGATGGCGACAGGCAGCGCACTGGTCGCCGCCCGCGCCGGCGCCGCCGGGCTGGTGGTCGAGGATGGCGTGACCGGCGTGCTGATCCCGACGGGCGACGCTGATGCGTTGGCCGCGGCCGTGGAGCCGTTGATGCGCGACGTGGCTGCAGCGACCGCCATGGGCGAGCGCGGGCGAGCACGGGTGCTCGACCAATTCAGCCTCGATGCTGAAGCAAAGCGGATCGGCGAGGTCTATCGGCCGCTGCTCTGAAACGTCGTTTCCAGGGCCGCAGAGCAAAAATCGCGAAAACAACCCCATGCACAGTAGCCGGTGCCAGCAGATGGCTTGACGGCCGGCGATGCTCTTATTCTGATTTTACGAAAATATTTTGACTCGTCGGGCAAAACACCGGCAGGATGTCATCATCGGCACCGCCTCGACGGCCGTGCGCGGTCAGCTTCACATTGGGCAGCGCACATACGGCATTTGCACCGGCACTGGATCCTTTGAGCTGAGCGTGATGTTGTTTTCGCCGGAGAATGTCAGATCGAATGTCACGTCTGAAATCGAGACGCCGTCCGAGCACGACGCGATCAGCCGCATGTTTGGCCCATCTTCGTGCAATGATCTGACGGTGCATTTTTCAAATGTGCCGGTGATTTGCTTGCCCTGGACGATCAAGCCGCCGGCGTGGAGATCAGCATCTTTCTTGAAGGCGAGCTTGTCGTTCTCTTTGGTGAACATTTGGCCACAGGCCGAGGCGTCGATCGACCAGGCTCCGTTCAAATCCGCAGCCTGTATCGAGGCCGATTGCGTCACGAGAAGTAGTACCGTCACCAGGGGATTGAAGGTCCTCATGAAACTCTCCGACTAGAGGGGTAAGGTCGCTCAATCAGCTTCTTCGATGCAGGCGCAGTAAGACGTGGTCCTTCATATCGGGCGTGATCGGTGTGACCCCGGTTCAGCCCCGGCAAGTGACAGCTGCGCTGCCCTTTCTCCGCCATGCGCTCGAATGTCTTTGCGCTTCGGTGTCTTCCGAACTGACGGGCGTTCGATCATCATGGCAAGGACTATGCGCCGCAGCCTGTGTTCTCTTGATCTGGATCAATCCTGAAGTTGCCTCTCTGCTACGGCACCAAATATGGCGCGCAGCAATACTTCGACTGGTTCAAATACGAGTTCTGGCGCTTCGTGTTCGTCCAGCAGGAGGTCGAGAAGTTGGCAATGACCGCGATTGCATTTCCGCCGATGCAGAAGGGCGCGAGCTTCAACCTCGATGCCGTCAAGTCCAAAATCGAGGCTGCAAGAACGGCGATGGCAAAATGAGCTGTGTTGACGATAGTCATGAATGGGGCGGCCCGGATACGGGCCGGCCAGCGCCCTGAGGCGACGTGCAGCAATGTTGGCTCAATGGTCGCCTTTGGGAGCCAGGCGGTCCCGACTCAAGCGCGATGAGATCAGGGTGGAGCGTCATCGCGCTTCAGTTTGCTGTTTGAGCACGATCCCCGAGCACCCGCTCCGCAATCCCCACCACCTCGCTCGCTGCGATATCCCGCATGCAGCGGTGGTCGTTCACCTTGCAGATCGTGCGTTGACAGGGCTGGCAGGACAGCACGCTCTTGTCCTGGACCACGGTTGCGGCAAGGCCGTTGAGGGGGGCCCAGAGATAGGGGCTGGTCGGGCCGAAAATGCCCATGGTGGGGGTGCCCAAGGCGGCGGCGATATGCATCAGGCCGGAATCGTTGGTGATGGCGACGCCGGCGGCGGCCATGGCGAGGACGCCGTTGCGCAGATCGTTGCCCGTGAGGTCGCGGACATGAGGACCGCCCGCTGCGACGATCTCCTGGGCGAGGCCCTTTTCAGCGGGGCCGCCGACCACCCAGACCTCGAGCCCGCGCTCAGCCAGCAGCCGGGCAGCCTCCGGATAGTAGGTCCAGCGTTTTGAGACGCCGACCGAGCCGGGGGCCAGCGCTACGGCGGCCCCGGCGCTCAGCCCATTGGCCTCGCGCCAGCGGGCAATCTCCTCGGCCGGAACCCGCAATTGCGGCACCGGCCATTCCGGGGGCAGGGGCGCGCCGTCGGGCTGGGCCAGGGCGGCATTCTCGTCGATGAAGCGGGGGAGCTTTCTTTCACCCCAGCGCCAATGGTTGATCAGGCCGAACCGGAACTCGCCGACCCAGCCGACTCGTTCGGGGATGCCGGCCAGCGTCGGCGCAATGGCTGCCTTCCAGGTTCGGGGCAGCACCAGGGCCGTGCCGTAGTTTTCCGCCCGCAGCAGCCTTGCCAGGCCGAACTGGCGGCGCACCGCGAGCCGGCTGCGCGGCAGGTCCCAGACGATGCCTCGGCGGACCCCGGGCATGTAATCCACAAGGGGGGCGCACAGGGTGGTGGTCAGGAGATCGACCGGCCGGTTCGGCCAGCGTTCCCTTAGAACCCGGACTACGGTGTGATTCCGGACGAAATCGCCGATCCACATGTAGGGAATGATCAGGATCGGGCGCGTGTCGTCCCGATCTGCATCTCCACTAAGTTGCGAATCAATGTTCATTCGTTAATAGGACCGGACGAGCTTGGTATGGCAGTTCGGTTAGCCGCTCCGGGTCGACAGGTAAAGCCGGGACAGCGTCGATCCAAAACCGCTTACACTTTGGCGGATCATGCGCTAGGGCAGGACCGGGCCGCAAAAATCGGGCAGGTATTGGAATGTTGCTGGTGACCGGCGGGGCCGGTTTTATCGGATCGAATGTCGTGGCCGCGCTCAATGACGCCGGCCGCAGCGACGTCGTGGTCTGCGATCTGCTCGGCAATGACGGCAAGTGGCGGAATCTCGCCAAGCGCCAGCTTGTGGATATCGTCCCTCCGGCCGAGCTGCTCGACTGGCTGAAGGGCCGCAAGCTCGACGCCATGATCCATCTCGGGGCCATTTCCGCGACCACCGCGACCGACGGTGATCTCGTGTTCGAGACCAACTTCCGCATGTCGATGCGTCTTCTGGACTGGTGCACGGCCGGCGCCGTGCCGTTCATCTATGCGTCCTCGGCGGCGACTTATGGTGATGGCGAGGCCGGCTTTGACGACGACGCCTCGTTGCCGGCACTGAAAAAGCTACGGCCGATGAATCTCTACGGCTGGAGCAAGCACATGTTCGATCTCGCGGTCGCCGAGCGCATCGCGCGCGGCGAGAAGCTGCCGCCGCAATGGGCGGGGCTGAAATTCTTCAACGTGTTCGGACCGAACGAGTACCACAAGGGTACGATGATGAGCGTGCTGGCGCGCCGCTTCGACGACGTCAAAGCGGGGCGCAACGTGCAGCTGTTCAAGTCGCACCGCGAGGGCATCGCCGACGGCGACCAGCGCCGCGATTTCATCTATGTCGACGACGTCGTGCGCGTCGTCATGTGGCTGCTGGCGACGCCATCGGTGTCGGGCCTCTTCAACGTCGGAACCGGCAAGGCGCGCAGCTTCAGGGATCTGATGCTGGCCGCCTATGCCGCGCTCGGCACCAGGCCCAACATCGAATATGTCGAGATGCCCGAGAGCATCCGCAACGCTTACCAGTACTTCACCCAGAGCAAGGTCGATCGCCTGCACCGCGCCGGCTATAACGGCGGCTTCACGCCGCTCGAGGACGCGGTGAAGGCCTATGTCGGCGATTATCTCGACCGGCCCGACCGTTTCCGCTGAGACTTCAGGACCCATGGTGACGCCCATTCTCGATTTCGATGCCCTCGCGCAAGCCATCTCAGGCCGCACGGTGCTGTGCATCGGCGACATCATGCTGGACGAGTTCGTCTATGGCGAGGTGTCGCGGATTTCGCCGGAAGCACCGGCGCCCGTCATCGCGGCACAGCGCAGCGAGATCCATATCGGTGGCGCCGGCAACGTCGCGCGCAATGTCGCCTCGCTCGGCGCGCGCTGCGTCTTCGTCGGCCTCGTCGGCGAGGACGATGCGGGCAAGCGGCTCGCCTCCGCGCTCGCGGACCATGCCGGCATCGAAAGTGTGCTGGTGTGCGACCCCTCGCGGCCGACGACGCGAAAAGTCCGCTTCGTCTCCGAGCATTTCTCCACCCACATGCTGCGTGCGGACTGGGAGCAGGCGGTCGCAGCCTCGGGCGACATCGAGACCAGGCTGATCGAAACGATCCTGACGCTGATTGCGCGCGCCGACATCGTGCTGCTCTCGGACTACGCCAAGGGCGTGCTGACCGCGCGGGTGATCCGCCACACCATCGATGCGGCGCGAGAAGCCGGCAAGCCGGTGATCGTCGATCCCAAGAGCCTGAACTGGGCGATCTATCGCGGCGCCACGCTGCTCACGCCCAACCGCAAGGAATTTGCCGAGGCGACGCGCAGCCGCGCCGACACGCCGCAAGCCATCGTCGATGCCAGCGAGGACGTGATGCGGCTCGCCGATTGCGAGGCGATCCTGGTCACGCAAGGCGAGCACGGCATGACACTAGTGCCGCGCAATGGCGAGTCCGTTCATGTTCCGGCTTTCCCCGTGAAGGTGCGCGATGTCTCCGGCGCCGGCGACACCGTCGCCGCGGCGCTTGCCGTGTCGCTTGCCGCAGACGCGGACTGGGATACGGCGCTGCGCATGGCCAGTGCGGCTGCGGCCGTTGCCGTCGGCAAGCAGGGCACCGCCAGCGTTAGCGTGGCCGAGTTGCGGCGGAAGATCCTGCCGCATGCTTATCTTGCGGCCGAGGAGAAGATCGTGCTCGAGCCGGGCGCGCTCGATGCGCAGCTCGCCGAATGGCGGCGGCAAGGTCAGCGCATCGGCTTCACCAATGGCTGCTTCGACATCCTGCATCCCGGCCACGTCAAGGTGCTGACCGCGGCACGTGCCGCCTGCGACCGCCTGATCGTTGGTCTCAACAGCGATGCCTCGGTGCGGCGGCTGAAGGGCGCCGAACGTCCGGTGCAGGACGAACGCGCGCGCGCGGAAGTGCTGGCTGCGCTCGAAGCCGTCGATCTCGTCGTCATCTTCGAGGAGGACACGCCGATCGACCTGATCACCCGCATCAAGCCGAGCGCGCTGGTGAAAGGCGGCGACTACACCCGTGAGCAGGTGGTCGGTCATGAGGTCGTCGAGGCCGCGGGCGGGGTGGTGGTGCTGGTCGACATCCTCCAGGGTTTCAGTACGACGGCGCTGGTCCACCGCGCGCGGGGAGGGGCCAAGTGACAGCTCAAATGACCGACCGGGCGGCGGTGCCGCCCGGGGAGACGACCACCCAGATGCTGTCGCGGCGCTTGCGCAGCCCGGCGGCCTGGTGCGAGGCGGCCGACCTGTTCGCGATCCTGACCGTGGTCGCGTTGCCCTGGTCGACCTCGCTGACGGCGATCTTCAACGTCGCGTTCCTCATCTGCATGGTGCCGTTCCTCGACCTCAGGGCATTCCTGCAATCGCTGAAGCGACCGATTTGCGCGGCGCCGATCGCGCTGGTGCTGCTCGCGCTGGCGGGCACGCTGTGGTCGGAAGCGGACTGGGGCGCGCGCCTCTATGCGCTCAGTCCGACCGCCAAGCTGCTGGTGCTGCCGGCGATGCTCTATCATTTCGAGCGCTCGCCGCGCGGACACTGGATGTTCGTCGCCTTCCTGGTGTCCTGCGCGCTGCTGTCGGTGATGTCCTGGCTGGTCGCGTTCTATCCCGACCTGACGCTCAAGCCCGACCACTCCGAACGCGGCATCTTCGTCAAGAACTACATCAACCAGAGCCAGGAATTCGCGCTGTGCGCGGTCGGTCTGGCTTTTCCGATCGTGACGCTGCTGCGCCAGAAGCGCTATTGGTTCGCAGGCTTGCTGATCGCGCTGGCGCTGAGCTTCTTCGTCAACATGGCTTTCGTGGTGGTGTCGCGCACCGCGCTCGTCACCGTTCCGATCATGTTCGGCGTGTTCGCGCTACTGCACCTACGATGGCGCAGCATCGCGATCATCTGCGCGGCGCTGCTCGTCGGCGCCGTTCTCGCCTGGCAGGCCTCGCCGCAATTGCGCAAGACCGTCGATACCTTTGCCAGCGACTACACGCGCTATAAGGAAAAGGGCGAGCCGACTTCGGCGGGCCTGCGGCTCGAATTCTGGCGGAAATCCCTCGGCTTCTTCGCGGAAGCGCCGATCAAGGGGCACGGCACCGGCTCGACGCGCCGGCTGTTCGAGCAGGTTGCCACGCCGGGTGGCCAGTACCTCGCGTCCGCCGAGGTGATCGGCAATCCACATAACCAGACGCTGAACGTCGCCGTGCAATGGGGCGTCACCGGTATCGTCATTCTCTTCGCGATCTGGATCCTGCATCTGCGCCTGTTCCGCGGCGACGGGCTCGCCACCTGGGTTGGCCTTCTGGTCGTGGTCCAGAACGTCTTCACCTCGCTGTTCAACTCCCACCTGTTCGACTATCACGAGGGCTGGATGTACGTGATCGGCGTCGGCGTTGCCGGCGGCATGGTGATCCGGGAGCAACAGGCCGAGGCGAAGCTGGGGGAAGCCGGTTCCTGAACGGCCGCGCGGCTGGCAACTCCTGCGGAGATGGGTTATCAGCGCGGTCAGGTTGCACCTAGCTGGATTTTCATCGGTCGTCGGATGACGCGTCTTTCGCATCTCACCTTGCGCAATTTCCTGATCGCGCTCCACGACTTGCTGGCGACGACAGCGGCGCTGTTCGCCGCCTTCTATCTGCGTTTCGAGGGGGGCGACTTTTTCTACGATCGCCTGCCGCTGCTGTTCCAGATACTGCCCTATTTTCTCGCCTTCAGCGTGGTCGTATTCTTCCTGTCCAACCTGACCACGACGAAATGGCGCTTCATCTCGCTGCCTGATGCGCTGAACATCATCCGCGTCGCGACCGTGCTGACGGTCGCCCTGCTTGCGCTCGACTACATCTTCGTCGCGCCCAACGTCCGAGGCGCCTTCTTCCTCGGCAAGGTGACGATCGTCCTGTACTGGTTCCTGGAGATCGCTTTCCTTAGCGCGCCGCGCATGGCCTACCGGTACTTCCGCTATACGCGGGTGCGGCGTCACGCGCGCGAGGAGGATGCCGCGCCGACCCTGCTGATCGGCCGTACCGCGGATGCCGAGGTGCTGCTCCGCGGCATCGAGAGCGGGGCGATCAAGCGTATCTGGCCGGTCGGCGTCCTGTCGCCGTCGAGGTCCGACCTCGGTCAGCTCATCCGCAACGTTCCCGTGCTGGGTGGCATCGACGACATCGAGGACGTCTTCGCCGATTTCGCCAAGCGCAACAAGGCGATTGCGCGCGTGGTCATGACGCCGTCGGCGTTCGAGCCCGAGGCGCATCCGGAATCGAGCCTGATGCGTGCGCGCAAGTTGGGTGTGATCGTCAACCGCATGCCTTCGCTGGAGAGCGGCGACGCGCCGCGCCTCACTGCGGTCGCGGTCGAGGACCTCCTGCTGCGGCCGAGCGAGAAGATCGACTATGCGCGCCTGGAAGCGCTGATCAGGGGCAAGGCTGTCATCGTCACCGGCGGCGGCGGCTCGATCGGTTCGGAGATCTGCGAGCGCGTCGTGGCCTTCGGGGCCGCGCGGCTGCTGATCGTAGAAAATTCCGAGCCGGCGCTGTACGCGGTGACGGAGGCGCTCGCCGCGCGCGGCGCTGTGGCCGCGATCGAAGGGCGGATCGCCGACATCCGCGACCGGGAGCGCATCATGCGTCTGATGGTCGAGTTCAAGCCTGACATCGTGTTCCACGCCGCAGCGCTCAAGCACGTGCCGATCCTCGAACGCGATTGGAGCGAGGGCGTCAAGACCAACATCTTTGGCTCGATCAACGTGGCGGACGCAGCCCTTGCCGCCGGCGCCGAGGCCATGGTGATGATCTCGACTGACAAGGCGATCGAGCCGGTGTCGATGCTCGGCCTCACCAAGCGCTTCGCCGAGATGTATTGCCAGGCGCTCGATCATGATCTTGCCGCGGCGAGCAGCGGTGCCAAGCCGCCGATGCGGCTGATCTCGGTCCGGTTCGGTAATGTGCTCGCCTCGAACGGCTCGGTGGTGCCGAAGTTCAAGGCCCAGATCGAAGCCGGCGGCCCGGTGACGGTGACGCATCCCGATATGGTGCGCTACTTCATGACCATCCGCGAGGCCTGCGATCTCGTCATCACGGCGGCGACGCATGCGCTCGGAACGCAGCGTTCGGACGTCTCGGTCTACGTGCTCAACATGGGCCAGCCGGTAAAGATCGTCGATCTCGCCGAGCGCATGATCCGTCTGTCCGGTCTCCAGCCGGGCCACGACATCGAGATCGTGTTCAGCGGCATGCGGCCGGGCGAACGGCTGCACGAGATCCTGTTCGCCTCCGAGGAGCCGACCCGCGAGATCGGCGTTGCCGGCATCATGGCCGCGCAGCCGAACGAGCCGCCGATGCAGACGCTGCGCAAATGGATCGCGACGCTGGAACAGGCGATCGCGCGCGATGATCGGGCCACCATCAGGACCATCCTGAAGGACGCGGTTCCGGAGTTCGGGTCGACTGCGGCCTGACCATGCAGTCTCAAGGCAAAATCGTCGTCGCGAGCCAGCATTATCCACCCGATCCGAGCACGACCGCGGCGATCATGGCGGAGATCGCCTGTCGCATCGCCGGGGATCACGAAGTCGTCGTTCTATCGGGCTCGCCCGGCGCATTGCCGGCTTCGCAGACCGGCCCGGGCAAGCCGCGCGTCGTCGCCCTCAAGAACCGGATCGCGGGCAAGACGGCGCTGGTGCGGCGCGGGGCGTCCGAGCTGCTGTTCGCGGCGCGCATCTTCTTCGCGCTGATCCGGGAACTGAGGCGAGGTGACGTCGTGCTCACCGTCACGGCACCGTTCATGTTACCCTATGCCGTTGTCGCGGCAGCAAGGCTCAAGGGCGCGCGCTCGGCGCTGATCATGCACGATCTCTTTCCAGACGTGCTGGTGATGGCGGGCCTGCTCAAGCCCGGCGCGATCGTCACTCGGCTCATGCGCGCAGCCAACAGCCTGATGTTTCGCACGCTCAATGCGGTCATCACGATCGGCCGCGATGCGGAGCGGCCACTGCTCAGCTATTCCGGCATGACGCCGAACAAGATCCGCTTCATCCCGAACTGGGCGACGCTCACGCCTGCGCCGCGTCCGATCACGTCGGACAATCCGTTCCGCAAGGCAATTTCGGCGCGCTTTATCGTCGGTCTTTCAGGCAATCTCGGCTTCACCCATGATCCTGAGATCATGTTCGAAGCGGCGCGGCTGCTGCGGGGCGAGCCGGACATTCACTTCCTGCTCTCCGGCTGGGGTATCGGCTTCGAGCGGCTGAAGCAGTTGCAGGCTGAGGCGAGGCTAGCCAATGTCTCCTTCGTTGCGCGGGTCGAGGATGCCGAGCTCGAGGCGTTTCTGGCATCCGCCAATCTTTGGATCATTCCGTATCGGAAGGACGTCGCGGGCGTGTCGGTTCCGAGTCGATTCTACAATCTGCTGGCGGTCGGCCGTCCCGTGGTGCTGGTCTCCGAGCCGGAGGCCGAGGCCGCATTGACGGTAGTGGAGAACGAGCTCGGCTGGGTTGTGCCGCCGGGCAGCGTCGAGCGGCTTGCCGAAGCGATCCGCGCGGCCTCCCGTGCCGACAACGGCGACATGGCAGCGCGTGCGGTGAAGGCGGCTGCGAGGTTCGACCGCACGAATGCGATGAACGACTATGCCGCACTGATTGAAGAATTGTTGCGCAACCCGGACCTATCGGAGCAGCGATGAGCGAGCGTAAAGCTGTCGTATTGGTGACCGGAGCGGATGGCTTCATCGGCCGTCACGTCGCGCCCGCACTCTCGCGCGCGGGATGGCTGGTGCGCCGAGCGGCCCGCAGCCCTCTTGGCACCGACGACGAGGTCGTGGTCGAATCGATCGGGCCCGAGACCGATTGGAAGCCTGCGCTCGAGGGCGTCGACGCCGTCGTCCATCTCGCCGCGCGCGTGCATCACAAGCACGAGGAGCACGCGATCCAGCTCTACCGCAACGTCAACATTGCCGGCACGCTGCACCTGGCGCGCTCGGCGGCGAGCGCGGGCGTGCGCCAGTTCATCTTCGTCAGCACCGTTCTCGTGCACGGCCGCAGCAATGACGGTCGGGCGCCGTTCAGCGAGGACGACATCCTCACGCCGCGCGGTCTCTATGGCATGTCCAAGGCTGCGGCCGAGACCGGCTTACGGACACTGGCGCGCGACTGCGACATGAAAATATCGGTGATCCGGCCGCCGCTGGTCTATGGCTCGGGCGCCAAGGGCAATTTTGCGCTGCTGACGCGTGCGGTGAATCTAGGGCTGCCGCTGCCATTCGCCGCGATCCACAATCAGCGTGCCTTCCTCGCCGTGCAGAATCTCTCGTCGTTCATCCTACGCCGGTTGTCCTATCTGGATGCCGCGAGCAATTTCGAGATATTCCTGGTGGCGGACAGGGAGCAGGTCTCAACGCCAGAGTTCATCGAGCGGCTCGCGAAGGCGTCAGGCAAGAGCCCGCGGCTCTTCGGCGTGCCCCCGGACCTGCTCTCAACGCTGCTCCGCGTGATCGGCCGGCAGGATACGCATGACAGCCTGATCGGCTCGCTCGAACTCGACGTCTCTAAGGCGATGGCAACCGGCTGGCAGCCGCAGGTCTCCCTCGACGAGGGACTGCGGCTCGCGCTGTTGGCTCAGGATGCCTGAGAACGAGCGAACCGACGGAGCACGAACGCGATCGCGGCCGCGCCCGCGATCAGCGCGATCGCGGTGACAGCCATCGAGCCGGCGCGAGCGGTGAGGATGGCGAGCCCCGCAAGGAGGAGGTTGAGCGTGGAGACCTCGCCGGTCACCCGCGAGACGGTAAAGCCGTTGTCGGTGGCGCGCTGGTAGAAGTGCGAGCGGTGGGCCGACCAGAACTGCTCGCGGCGCGCGATGCGGCGAAACAGCGTGATGGTGGAATCCGTAAGATAATAGGCCGGCAGCAGCAGTGCCGCGGCGGCGTGTCCGTGCCAGGCAAGCTCCAGCAGGCACCAGCCGAGCAGGAGACCGATCGGCAGGCTGCCGACATCGCCCAGGAAAACCTTTGCGACCGGCCGGTTGAAAGGCGCGAAGCCGAGCATGGCGCCGCATAGCGTTGTCGCAATCATTGCGGCCGGCCAGGTCAGTTCACCGAGCCATCCAAGCAGCAGCAGCGCCGCGGTGACCGGCACCACCTCCGCCACCGTCATCAGGTCGAGCCCGTCCATGAAATTGACGAGGTTCACGAACCAGACGCCGGCGAACAGGATGAGTCCTCGTTCCAGCGCGAGCGGCAGCGCCGGCACGATGCGCGCGGTCTCGGGCGCGGTGAACACGACTGCGCCGACGCAGGCGGCCTGCAGCGCGAGCCGCACCAGCACCGGCAGCGACTTGATGTCGTCGGCGAACCCGACGATTGCGATCACGACCGTCGCAATGACGAGCGCCGGCGGAATCGCCAGGTTGGCCCAGGCGGCCCACGCCAACGCGACCAGCAGCGTCGCGGCGATGACTGCGATGCCCGCGCCCTGCGGCGTCGGAATGCGATGCGAGGAGCGTGCGTTCGGCCGCGCCAATGCGTAGCGCTGCAGCAGCGGACGGCTGATCCGGGTGATGACGGCCGATAGCAGCGCGGCTATCGCTAGAGCGAGCAGCGCGGGCACGGCGGCAACGGCATCGGCTGAAGGGTTCACTCGGGCACCCCGAGCGGCGCCGATCCCTGCGCGGCCTTCTCGGCGCTGAAAATCCAGACGAGGCCGCCGATCGCGCCGACGATGAACGAGACAGCGCCGAACAGCAGCGAGACGTTGACGCCTTCGTTGGCGGCGAGGCCGGCGAAGCCGAAGGCGAGGCCCATGGTCGCCTCGCGCACGCCCCAGCCGGCGATCGAGATCGGCATCAAGGTGATCAGCATGACCGGCGGGATGAGCAGGAAGATCTGGCCGAAGCTGACGGGTGCGGCGATCGACTGCACCACGCACCAGGCGATGACGACGGCGAGCACGTGAATGAACAGCGACAGGACCGCGACGATCGGTCCGCGCTTGGCATTGAAGATCACGCGGTTGGCGATCACGGCGCAGGCGTGGATGTGATGGGTGGCCCACCAGGTCTTCAGCCAGCGCCATTTCAGCGCGCCGAAGACCAGGAAGCCGAGCCCGCCCGCGAGCGCCGCGAGGTCGAGGAGCAGCAGCGCCGAGCGCCCGTGCGGATCGGTGATGAGGCTGTAGCTCCAGGGCAGGCTCGCGACGATGAGGATCGCGAGCGCGACGAGGCCGATCGCGCGGTCGACGAAAATCGAGTAGGTGGCCGCGCGCCATCCGGCGCCGGCGCGCGCCACCAGCCACAGCCGGACCGCATCGCCGCCGATCGCCGAGGGCAGGGTCTGGTTGAAGAACGCGCCGATCACGTTGTAGCGCATGGCCCGGCCGAGCTCGAGCGGCGCGCCGCATTCGGCGCTGATCTCGCGCCAGCGCAGCACGCCGACGAAGATTTGCAGGAACGTGACCGCGATCGCCGCGGCGATCCAGAGCAGGCTGCTCGCGTTGAAGCGCGACAACAGTTCGGTCAGGTCGACCTTGCGCAGCGCCAGGTAGAGCAGCGCTGCGGAAATCAGGATCTTGGCCGCAGAAAGCAGGATTCGGCGCATCTCGCCCGCATGGAACAGGGTTTGCGAAGGTTACCCGACGCCAGGCGCCGAATTCGGCCGCTTTGGTATGGTCTTGGCGCCGATCTTGCAATAGCGGTGATTTGGAACGGCCATGAACGGCTGGCTATTGCGACCCCCTCGCGACCGCGGCTAAAGAGGCGGCGAGAGCTGGGAATGCCGCGGGAACAGGATGACGGATCAGGCGATTTTGGTCACGGGAGCCGCCGGCTTCATCGGTTTTCACGTCGCCCGGCAGCTGCTGGGCGAGGGCCGGCCCGTCATCGGGCTCGACAATCTCAACAGCTATTACGATCCGGCGCTGAAACAGGCGCGCCTCGCGCGGTTGCGGAACGAGGCCGGCTTCTCCTTCGTCGAGGCCGATCTTGCCGATAGCGACGCCATCGCGGCGCTGTTTGCGCGGCACGGATTTGCGCAGGTCGTGCATCTCGCGGCCCAGGCCGGCGTGCGCTACTCGATCGAGCAGCCGCAGGCTTACGCCGATTCCAATCTGGCGGGTTTTCTCAACGTGCTCGAGGGCTGCCGCCAGAGCGGCTGTCGTCATCTCGTCTACGCCTCGTCATCCTCCGTTTATGGCGCCAACACTAAACTGCCGTTCTCCGTGCAGGACCGGACCGATCATCCCGTGAGCTTTTATGCGGCCACCAAGAAGGCGAACGAGGTGATGGCGCAGTCCTACAGCCACCTTTACCGGCTGCCGGTCACGGGGCTGCGCTTCTTCACCATTTACGGGCCGTGGGGCCGGCCCGACATGGCCATGTTTCTGTTTGTAAACGCCATCATGCAGGGCCGGCCGATCCGGCTCTTTAACCATGGCCGGATGCGTCGCGACTTCACCTATATCGACGACGTCACCCGCGTAGTATCCAAGCTGGTCGATTTGGTGCCTGCGGATGACCCGGCTGCCGCAAATGCGCCGTCCAAGGTCTACAATGTCGGAAATCACCACCCGGAGGAGCTGATGCATGTCGTCGCGCTTCTGGAGCGGGAGCTGGGCCGGACGGCGATCAAAGAATTGCTGCCGATGCAGCCGGGAGATGTTTTGGAAACGTTCGCGGATGTCGAGGACCTGATGCGAGACACCGGCTTTGCGCCGTCAACGCCGATCGAGCAGGGGGTCCGTAATTTTGTCGCCTGGTACCGGGACTACCACAAGGTTTGAGATGACGATGGACAAACGCATTATCCCCCTGATCATGTGCGGCGGCGCCGGCACGCGGCTGTGGCCCGCCTCGCGCGAGGTGCGGCCAAAACAGTTCCTGCCGCTGTTCGGCACGCGCTCGACCTTCCAGGACACGCTGCTGCGTGTGTCCGATGCTTCGCTGTTCGATCGTCCGATCGTCATCACCAACGCCTCCTACCGCTTCATGGTGCTGGAGCAGCTCGCCGAGATCGGCATCGAGGCCGACGTCATCCTCGAGCCGATGCGGCGCGACTCCGGTCCCGCCATCGCCGCGGGCGCGGTGTTCGCGCAGAACCGTGCCAAGGAGGCGATCGTGCTCGCGCTCGCCGCCGATCACGTGGTGCAGGACAATGCCGCCTTCGTCGCCGCCTGCCGCGAGGGCTTGGCTGCCGCGAGCACCGGGCGCATCGTCACCTTCGGCGTCAAGCCGGAGCGGCCGGCGACCGAATACGGCTATATCAGCCCGGGCGAGGTGATCTCCGGCACGGTGCACGCGGTCGCGCGCTTCGTCGAGAAGCCGGACGCGGTGAAGGCGGCCGACTACGTCAATTCGGGCTATCTCTGGAACAGCGGCAACTTCATGTTCCCGGCCAGCGTGCTGCTCGACGAATACCGCAAGGTCGACGCGGCAAGCGTCGAGGCGGTGTCCAGTGCGGTCACCAAGGCCGGCCGCGATCTCGGCTTCGTGACGCTCGAGCCGAAGGCGTTCGGCGCGGCCAAGGCGATCTCGATCGACTATGCGGTGATGGAGAAGACCTCGCGCGCCGCCGTGGTGCCGGTGTCCTGCGGCTGGTCCGACGTCGGCTCCTGGCGCGCGGTGTGGGAATTGTCCGACAAGGACGCGCAAGGCAACGCCGCCCATGGCACCGTGGTGTTCGAGGATTCCCGCAACTGCAACGTCACCAGCGATCACGCGCTGGTCGCGCTCGAAGGCGTCGACGATCTCGTCGTGGTCGCGACGGCGGATGCGGTGCTGGTCTCGCGCCAGCAGGATGCCAACGGCCTCAAGCGGCTCGTGACCAAGCTCAAGACGGTCGCGCCGAAGGTCACCGAGGAGCATCTCAAGGTGCATCGGCCCTGGGGCAGCTACCAGTCCGTCGACAATGGCGAGCGTCATCAGGTCAAGCGCATCGTGGTGAAGCCGGGCGGGCGTTTGTCGCTGCAGAAGCATCACCATCGTGCCGAGCACTGGATCGTGGTTCGCGGCGCGGCCCGCGTCACCGTGAATGAGACCGTGAAGACGGTGCACGAGAACGAGTCGATCTACATCCCGATGGGCGCGGTCCACCGAATGGAGAATCCCGGTAAAATCATGCTGGAACTGATCGAGGTCCAGACCGGCTCCTATCTCGGGGAAGACGACATCATCCGAATTGAAGACGACTATCAAAGGTCGTAACCAGCAAACTCCGAATCACGCGACCCGGGCCGAAACCGGCCTCTTTTGGCGGCCTAAGGCCCGGGAAACGTGTAATTTTTTGAATCAAATCGTGTCCGGGTGACTTACCCGGCATTCGCCACAAATGTGACGTCCGTGCTAGAAGCGGCCCGGGGATTTGCGTTGAATCGGGGTTCGATCAGATGAGTTCCAAAGTGTCTCAACCGGCGAAGGCCGGCTTGCGCGTCGGCGTGATTGGGGCCGGCGTGATGGGAAGCAACCACGCGCGCGTGCTGAGCGGTCTTCCTGGCGTCAGCCTCGTCGGTGTGGTCGATCCGTCGCCGACGCACCTGACCCGCACCACCGAGCTTGCGGGCTGCCAGGGTTTTGAGACGCTCGACCAGCTCCTCGCGGCAGGCGTCGATGCCGTCACCATCGCTGCTCCAACGCATCTGCATCACGAGATCGCGCTCGCCTGCATCGCCAAGAACATCCACGTGCTGGTCGAGAAGCCGATCGCCTCCACGGTGGAAGAAGGCCACGAGATCGTGGCCGCCGCGCAGAAGGCCGGCGTCACGCTGATGATCGGCCATGTCGAGCGCTTCAATCCGGCGGTCGCCGCCGTCAAGCAGGCGATCGCGGGCGAGGACATTCTCTCCATCGCGATCACCCGCGTCGGTCCGTTCCCGCCGCGCATGTCCAATGTCGGCGTCGTCATCGATCTTGCCGTGCACGACATCGACCTGATCCGCTGGTTCACCGAATCCGACATCGTCGAGGTGCAGCCGCAACTCTCGAGCGCGGTCGCCGAGCGCGAGGACATCGCGCTCCTGCAGTTCCGCACCGCCAACGGCGTGCTCGCGCACATCAACACCAACTGGCTGACGCCGTTCAAGGCGCGCAGCGTCACGGTCGCGACCCGCGACAAATACGTGATGGGCGATCTGCTGACGCGCCAGGTCACCGAATGCTTCGGCTTCAAGCCTGACGGCAGCTATTCGATGCGGCATCTGCCGGTCGGCCATGACGAGCCGCTCCGCGCCGAACTGATCGCATTCCTCAAGGCCGTCCGCCACGGCGAGACGCCGGCGGTCACCGGCGACGAGGGCGTCGCCAGCCTCGAGATCGCGACGCGCTGCCTCGAAACGCCATCGCGGCCGGCGGCCTCATCGGCTGCCCGCAAGGGCCCGCGCCGCGTCGCCGGCTAAAACCCTTTCCATGTCGACCGCGCAAGAAGGCGCCAAGAACCAGGCCATGAACCAGCACCTACGTTCCGAACCCATTCCCTTCATCGACGTCACCTCGCAGCGCCGCCGGCTGGGCGCCTCGCTCGATGCGGCCGTCAAGCGCGTCATGGACCATTGCCAGTTCGTCAATGGCCCCGAAGTCGCCGAGCTCGAGAAGCAGCTCGCGGCCTACTCGGGCGCCAAGCATGTGATCGGCTGCGCCAGCGGGACCGACGCGATCCTGATGGTGATGATGGCGAAGAATGTCGGGCCCGGCGATGCCGTGCTGTGTCCGTCCTTCACCTTCATCGCGACCGCTTCGCCCGCGGCACGGATGGGCGCGACCCCAGTCTACGTCGACGTCGACGAGACGACCTTCAACATGAGTCCGGAATCGCTGAAGCGCGGCATCGCGAGCGCGCGCAAGGCAGGCCTGAAGCCCGTTGCGGTCATCCCGGTCGACCTGTTCGGCCAGCCCGCCGACCACGATGCCATCGCGGAAATCGCCAAGGCCGAGGGCCTGTTCGTGATCGACGACGCCGCGCAGGGGTTTGGCGCGAGCTACAAGGGCCGCAAGCTCGGCACCTTCGGGCTCGCCACCACGACCAGCTTCTTCCCGGCAAAGCCGCTCGGCTGCTTCGGCGATGGCGGTGCGATCTTCACCGATGACGACGACCTCGCCGCCACCCTGCGCAGCATCCGCGTGCACGGGCAGGGCGTCGACAAATACGACAACGTCCGCCTTGGGGTCACCGGCCGGATCGACACCATGCAGGCCGCGGTGCTGATCGAGAAGCTGAAGATCTTCGACGACGAGATCGCCGCCCGTAACAGGGTTGCGGAGCGCTACGCGCGCGGCCTGTCCAACGTTGTCACCGTGCCGCGTCTGGCGCCGGGCAATACCTCGGTCTGGGCCCAGTACACGATCCGACTCCCTGAGGGTACCGACCGCGACGGCTTTGCCGCCGCGCTGAAGGCGCAGGGCGTGCCGACCGCGATCTATTACGGCAAGTCGATGCACCAGCAGACCGCCTACAAGCAGTATCCGGTCGCCGAGGGCGGCCTGCCGGGTTGCGAGAGCCTGTCGCAGGACGTCATCAGCCTGCCGATGCATGCCTATTTGACCGAAGCCGACCAGGAGCGAATCATCGCCGCCGTGCAAGGCGCGCTCGCGGGCTGATTGGGCCGCTTGCCGCGCTGGTCGTCATGCCCGGGCTTGTCCCGCCTGCGCGGCCCAAGCCGCTTCGGCGCGGCGAAGGCCCGGCCATCCACGTTCTTCGAGTGCGTGGCAAGGCGTGGATGGCCGGGACAAGCCCGGCCATGACGCTGTGGAGATTGTCGGTGCCCTAGCGTACACCCCAAGTGCGATTTCGCTGCGCAAGCGGGGGGAGGGGGCATACTGCCGCCGCAGCTGGCACCTAGACCTAATCGCGCCATGCTCTAAAACAGACGCATGCTCGGACGTATCTTCACTGTCGGTGGTTACACGCTGCTCTCGCGGCTGACGGGGTTTGCCCGCGACATCATGCTCGCGGCGATCCTCGGCGCCGGCCCGGTGGCCGACGCCTTCTTCGTGGCGCTTCGACTGCCCAATCATTTCCGCGCGATCTTCGCCGAGGGCGCCTTCAACGCCGCCTGGGTGCCGGCCTATGCCCATGTCCATGGCGAGAAGGGGGAGGCAGCGGCAAAACTGTTCGCCGACCGCATCTTCACGCTGCTGCTGGCCTCGCAAATCGTGCTGCTGATCCTGGCCTGGCTGTTCATGCCGCAGGCCATGAGCTTACTGGCGCCGGGCTTCAGTGAGGATGCCGAGCAGCGCAAGCTCGCGATCGAGCTGACCCGCATCACCTTTCCCTATCTCCTGCTGATCACGCTGGTGACGCTCTATGGCGGCATGCTCAACGTGATGCAGCGCTTTGCCAGCGCCGCCGCTGCATCGATCTTCCTCAATGTCGCGATGATGATGACGCTGGCTCTGGCCGCCTGGTTTCCGACCGCCGGCCACGCCGCAGCCTGGGGCGTCCTCATCTCCGGATTCCTGCAATATTTCCTGCTCGCGGGCGATCTCGCCCGCCATGGCGGCCTGCCGCGCTTTGCGCCGCTCAAGCTCGACGAAGATGTCCGCGGCTTCTTCAGGGCGCTCGGACCTGCAACGCTGGGCTCGATGGGCACGCAAGTGGCATTGTTTGCCGACACCATCATCGCGACCTTCCTGCCCGCCGGCGCGCTCTCGGCGCTCTATTATGCCGACCGTCTCAACCAGCTCCCGATCGGCGTGATCGGCATCGCCATCGGCACGGTGCTGCTGCCCGAGATGTCGCGGCGGATCACCGCCAACGACCATGACGGCGCGATGAAGGCGCAGCGCCGCGCCTTCGATTTCACGCTGCTGTTCTCAATCCCGTTCGTCGCGGCCTTCATCACCGTGCCGGACGCGATCATGCGCGCGCTGTTCGCCCACGGCGCGTTCTCCAAGGCCGATGCGGTCGCGGCAGGCAGCACGCTTGCGGCCTATGCCATCGGCCTCATTCCTTTTGTGCTGATCCGCAGCGCGGTCGCGACCTTCTATGCGCGCAAGGACACGGCGACGCCGGTGCGCGCCTCGCTCACCGGCATTGCCGTCAATGTCGCGCTGAAGATTGCCCTGATGGGATCGCTCGCCCAGATTGGCCTGGCGCTGGCCACCGCCGTCGGCGTCTGGACCAATCTCTTGCTGGTGCTGTTCTTCGCCGTGCGGCGCGGCTTTCTCGTGCTCGACCGTGCCTGGCTACTGTCGCTCGCCAAATTCCTGCTGACAGGAGTCATCCTGGCCGCCGCGTTCTGGCTGATCGCACGCTTCAGCGGCTCTTGGCTGGGCTCGATGCACTTCCACGATGAATTGACGCTGGTCCTGCTCGCCGTCGGCGGCACGATCGTCTACGCACTCGCGATCCTCGTGCTGTTCGGTCGTCGCTGGCTGGTCTCGCTGGTGCGCGGTTAGAGTGCCTGATCGTTCATTTCGACGTCTTGCTCACGCCCCAACGACCGTCGGGCCCCTGGATCAAGAACACCGGCTTTTGCCCGGGATTCGCAAGCTCAATCGTTTTGTCATCAGTCCATGCCACGAACTTGGACTTTGCGGGCAAGCGTGTCTTGCTCGCTTTGGACGTCCATACTGCGAGCGGCTTTTTTCCTCTGGCGTCCAGGATCGTAAAATTCGATGCCGTCAGACCATCCTCGTCATATTCCACGGTGAGTGCCCAATCTCCGTCGGGCGAGAATTGCGGCAATGCATATCCGAAATCCTGCTCGCGGCCGGTTCTTCCGTCGATGGCTTTGCATTGGCCTGCGTCCACTCCATAGTCGCAAACGACAAAGAGATGCCTCGACGGGTAGAAGTCTGCGAGCCCGTAGCCGAACCCTCCTTCAGAAGCGCCGCTTTCGCTGTTGTTAGCGAATATTTTCCGGCTGCCATCGTCCATGCGAAGAACGAGGCTCTCCCCTCGCATGGCAGCAAGGGGACCGGCCAACGCGACGCACTTCTTGTTGAATTCCGCCGTCGAGTTTGCTGAAAACGACTCGCGGCAGGTTTTGGCCCTCGCCGTGGGCGAAGACGTATCCGTTGGATTGGGAGGTTGTTCTGCACCAGACGGCAGAGTCGCAGCGATTGAGACGGTGCTTACAAATAAGAAAACCGAATGCGCATATAGCGTCTATTATTGCGGTGACAGAGCACTCGATCTCTCGTAGCAGAAGTTAGCTGCACTGTCACAGTAATCTGGCAGCAACTAGCTGCTCTCGCCGGTGCACAACCAAGGCGAAGCGACGGCTCGCCTCCAGGATGCAACAAACCTCCGCACATCTCTTGATTTTGCGCGATTCCCGTGCTAATGGCACCTCATGATCAAATCCGTGCGCAAAGTGAACTCGATGCACATGACCCGCTTCGGCTGGGCCGTGGGAGGAGTCGCGCGCTAGGAATTCGACGACGACATCTTTCCACAAGGCCCCGCCGGCATCGGACGGGGCCTTTTCATTGGCCACGCTCCCTGCCGGCACAACAGCAGGAGCGTGCGATGCCACCTCAACTGACGGACAGCACATGCGAGACGGAGGACGATGCCGCGAGGCGCGGCCTCGACTTCTCCATGGTCTTAAGCTTGCTTAGGCGATACTGGCGTGTGTTTCAGCAGCAGCGCTGGGGTCAGCGAGTCACCTTGCAGGACCTGAGTGACAGGGAGCTGATGGATGTCGGCTTGACGCGCGGCGAGATCGACTACCTCACACCTCAGCGAGCGATCGATACGCTGAGGGATCGCGCAACGGATCTCTGGAGCCGTGGTGGGTTGTAGAGGACACTGCCGAACACGGATGTGCTTGAGGGCAAGCGGTCGTCGGCGCGGCTGCTTGTTCTCACATGCGGCGGTTCGTCGTCTAAAGCGCGATGAGATTAGGATGAATCGTCATCGCGCTTTAGGTTGTTGTTTGAGCATGATCTCCGCGCAAACGCGTTCCGCGTTTGTCGCGAGGGAAAACCGCTGCGCACTTTTCCGGATCATGCTTTAGCCGCAGCATCAAAGCTTGCGTGCGCTGGCGACGTATTGCGCCCCCAAGGGCAACCAGCCGAGCTTGTTCTCAAACGGCCGCAACCCAGCGAGGACGCGAGGGAAAAAAAGATTGTACTGGATGCGCGATGAAGTCCAGCCGACGGCTTGCAGCCGCTTCGCAAGATCGCGAGCGTAAATCAGCCTGGCGTTCTCGTCGAACGGACAAGTGTTCACCGCATGCACCGTCAGCGGGTTCAGCGGATTATGCTCGAAGATGGCAATCAGTCCGCCCGGCCGCGTGATGCGATGTAATTCCTGCAACCACGTCAGATGCTCGCCGTGCGGGATGTGGTGGAACACGCAGGCTGAAAACACCACGTCGAAGCTGTCGGCCTCGACCGGAATCCGGTCGTTCTCGATCAGCACGCAGTTGCTGGCTTCGGGGTATCGCTGCCGGCCCAATGCGAGGCTGCGTTCGCTAACGTCGGACGAGGTCAGCGTCGTTTCAGGAAAATAGCGCCGGAAATACGGAATCGAATTGCCGATCCCGGAACCAAAATCGCAAATCCGCTTCACTTCGATGCCGGCGCGATTGACGATCTCCCGGAGCGCCCGGATCTTGTATTCCGCGAAATATTCCGGGCCCTCGCCGGTAACGGCGATGTTCTCGCGGTGCTGGTCCTCATAGGCGTCGGCGACGCGATCGAATTCGGCCTTGTCCATACGGCGATCCAGCTATCGAGAGTTTGATTAGAATCGGCATTCGTCCGCGCGAATCATGCATCAGGGGGTCTAAAAATTGATGAACAATTAACCGGACTTCGCCGAAGATAGGGGGCGGGAATTCGACCGACTTACCCTCTGAGAAACAGGTTTGCCGATAGATGGACCTTCAGGACGAGATGCCACGCCCTGGAAAGATGTTTTTGTCGATCGTTGTGCCCTGCTACAACGAGGAAGAGGGTTTGCGCGAATTCTATCGCCAGATGGTTTCGGCGGCGCGCGCTCTGTGCGGCGCAAAGTTCGAACTGATTCTGGTCGATGACGGATCGACCGACAGCACCTGGAAGATCATCAACGAACTTCTGGCGGAGGACCGCAACGTCGTCGCGGTCCAGCTCGCACGCAATCACGGCCATCAACTGGCGCTCACGGCCGGACTTTCGACGGTGCGCGGCGATCTCGTGCTTGTCATCGATGCAGACCTGCAGGACCCGCCGGAACTACTGACGCCGATGTACGAGATGATGGTGCGCGAGGGGGCCGACGTCGTCTATGGCATGCGACGCAGTCGCGCCGGCGAAACCCGCTTCAAGAAAAAATCGGCGGAAGCGTTCTACCGCCTGCTCGCCAAAGTTACGCGCGTCCATATTCCCGTCGACACCGGCGATTTTCGCCTGATGAGCCGGCGAATCTCCGACCAGCTCGTGCAGATGCCGGAGCATGACCGCTTCATCCGCGGCATGGTGGCATGGCTCGGCTACAAGCAGGTCGCCTATGAATACGACCGCCATCCACGATTTGCCGGTACGACCAAATATCCGCTGATGAAGATGATCGGTTTTGCTGCCGACGCGCTGATCAGTTTTTCGATGGTGCCGTTGCGGATCGCGACCTATGTCGGCGCGCTGTTGACGACCCTGCTGACCTTTGTCGGCATCGTGGCGGTGATAGGCTGGGTGTTCTCCGGCACGGTGCCCGGCTGGACCAGCTTGACGCTCCTGGTCGTCATGATTTCCTCTGTTCAGCTCCTCGTGCTCGGCCTGATGGGCGAATATATCGGCCGCATCTATATTCAGTCGAAGAACCGCCCACTGTTCCTGATCTCACATATCCACCGCCGCGGCCGGTTGCCGCACGGTGCGGAAACGGCAACCCATCTGGAGCGGGCGCCGTTCAGGACATTGCTCGCGCAATCCGGACCGGACGCGCGCGGCCAGCTTCACGACCGGGTACCCTGACGAGGCGCTTATCATCCGCTCTAGGCCCACCAGAACGCCGGCCGATTTTTCCGGTGCTCGGGTCAAGGAGTTCGCGGATATCTCACGCTGCTGCCAGGCGTGCGGGTGATCGATATCGGCTGCGGGATTGGCTGCATCCTGCCATCTGCCCGATGGCAATATCCGGCGCTGCGCAATGCAACACAACTACGGCGCTGATCAGCAGCCAACGCATCGCGGCCCACCATGTACGGGCATGGGGCTGCCCTGCACCTGACGGGAAACGTCTCCGGTCTCGGCGTTCATGAGGCTATCCCGAGAGGAAACCCATTTGCCTTGCCACTTTTTCCACGGCAATATGCCCGCAAAACAACCATGAGAACGGGAAAAGACAATGGCGGCTCCCATCAAGTTCGGCGTTGGCCAAAGCGTGCTGCGCAAGGAGGATGACGCGCTCATCCGCGGCAAGGGCCGCTATACCGACGATTACGCGCCGCAAGCCGCGCTGCGCTGCCTGATGCTGCGCTCGCCGCATGCCCATGCCAAATACACCATCGATGTCAGCCGCGCCCGTACGCTGCCGGGCGTCGCGCTGATCCTGACCGCCGATGACGTCAAGGATCTCGGCAATCTGCCGTGCCTGTTCAATCTCGAGACCGATCCCTTCACCGGCCCGCCTTACCCGATCCTCGCCAAGGACGAGGTGCGCCATGTCGGCGATTCCATCGCCTTCGTGGTCGCCGAGACCATCGACCAGGCGCGCGACGCGATCGAGGCCATCGACGTCAAATGGTCGCCGCTGTCGGCGGTGACCGGCGTCGTCAATGCCGTCAAGAAGGGCGCGCCGCAGGTCTGGCCGGACAAATCAGGCAACGTGCTGTTCGACGTCTCGATCGGCGACAAGGCCGTGACCGAGGCCGCGTTTGCCAAGGCGCATGCGGTGGCCGAGATCTCCATCGTGAACCCGCGCGTGGTCGCAAGCTTCATGGAGACGCGCGCGGCGGTGTGCGAATACGATTCCAAGCGCGACCACCTGACGCTAACGGTCGGCAGCCAGGGCAGCCATCGCCTGCGCGACATCCTCTGCCAGAACGTGCTCAACATCCCCACCGACAAGATGCGGGTGATCTGCCCCGACGTCGGCGGCGGCTTCGGCACAAAGCTGTTTCCATACCGGGAATATGCCCTGATGGCGGTCGCTGCGCGCAAGCTGAAGAAGGCGGTGAAATGGGCGGCCGACCGCTCCGAGCATTTCATGGGCGATGCGCAGGGCCGCGACAACGTCACCACCGCAAAAATGGCGCTGGCCGAGGACGGCAAATTCCTCGCCATGGATTGCGACCTGATGGGCGACATGGGCGCGTATCTCTCCACCTTCGGGCCCTACATCCCGCATGGCGGCGCCGGCATGCTGCCGGGCCTTTACGACATCCAGGCCTTCCACTGCCGGGTGCGCACCATCTTCACCCACAGCGTGCCGGTTGACGCCTATCGCGGCGCGGGCCGGCCCGAGGCGGCCTATGTGATCGAGCGCCTCGTCGACGCTTGCGCGCGAAAACTCGACATGACGCCGGACGCCATCCGCCGCAAGAATTTCATCCCGCCGAAGGCGCTGCCCTACAAGACGGCCACTGGCAAGGTCTACGATTCCGGCGACTTCGCCGCGCATCTCAAGCGCGCGATGGAGATCGCCGACTGGAAGGAATTTCCAAAGCGCGCCAAGGCGGCCAAGAAGGGCGGCCTGATCCGCGGCATCGGGCTTGCGAGCTATGTCGAGATCTGCGGCGTGATGGGTGAGGAGACGGCCAATGTCCGCCTCGATCCCAATGGAGACGTCACCGTCCTGATCGGCACGCAGTCGAGCGGGCAGGGCCACCAGACCGCCTATGCGCAGATCGTCGCCGAGCAGTTCGGCGTCGCGCCAGAGCGGGTCCACGTCCGTCAAGGCGATACCGACGAGATCGCGACCGGCCTCGGCACCGGCGGCTCGGCATCGATCCCGTCAGGCGGCGTCAGCGTCGAGCGTGCCACGCGCGAGCTCGGCTCGAGGCTGAAGGAGATCGCGGCGCAGGCGCTGGAGGCGAGCGCCGGAGACCTCGAGATTTCGGAAGGCGTGGTGCGCATCGCCGGCACCGACCGCTCGATCTCCTTCGCCGACCTTGCCAAGCGGCCCGGCGTCGATCCGTCGAAGCTCAACGGCAGCGCGACGTTTGCCAGCGCGGACGGTACCTATCCGAACGGCACCCATGTTGCGGAGGTCGAGATCGATCCGGCGACCGGCATCATCAAGATCGTCAACTACGTGATTGTCGACGATTTTGGCAAGACGCTCAATCCGCTGCTGCTGGCGGGGCAGGTGCATGGCGGCGCCATGCAGGGCATCGGCCAGGCCTTGATGGAGCAGGTGGTCTATGGCGCGGGCGATGGCCAGCTCATCACCGCGACCTTCATGGACTACGCGCTGCCGCGCGCGGCGGATGGTCCGGCCTTCGTGTTCGAGACCAACAACGTCCCCTGCAAGACCAATCCGATGGGGGTGAAGGGTGCGGGCGAGGCCGGCGCGATCGGCTCCTGTCCGGCCGTGGTCAACGCCATCGTCGATGCGCTATGGCGCGAATACAAGATCGACCACATCGACATGCCGGCGACCCCGGAGCGGGTGTGGATCGCCATCAGCGAGCACCACCGCCGTCACAGCCTTTGAGTTCAAGCCGAACCAAATCATCCCAAATGCGACGATTGATCGCCGCGCTTGGGATGGAATGAAATCTGCCATGCGGTGTTGGCCCCATTGTGGGGTCAGCACGATCCTGTCTCAGCGAAAGGGATTTTGCGAATGAAGCGAGTGTTGGTTGTTGCGGGCGCGCTGCTGCTCGGCATGGGCGCCGTCTGGGCGGAGCAGGAGACCGTCAAGGAGGTCCAGACGCTCATGAAGGGCAATGGCAAGAATGCCGGCGCGGTTGCGGCGATGGTCAAGGGCGAGAAGCCCTACGATCAGGCCACGGTCGACGCGGCGCTGGCGCAGTTCGCGGACACCGCCAAGAAGCTGCCGAACCTGTTTCCGGCCAGCGCCAAGGGCGTGAAGCTCGACGGCGATTACTCGGCCTCGCCGAAGGTGTGGGAGGACAAGGCCGGCTTCGACGCCAAGGCCGCAAGCTTCGCCAAGGTCGTCAGCGAGGCCAAGGGCAAGATCAAGGATTTGGATTCTCTGAAGGCGAATTTCCCCGCGGTCGGCAAGGAATGCGGCGGCTGCCACGAGACGTTCCGCGTGAAGAACGGCTGAGGCTTTCGTAGCCCGGAATCGCAAGGGCGGCTGTAAAGCAGCCGCCCTTTTTCGTTGCCTTGCGTGTCGCGGCTGGACGCAGGCCGACTTTCGTAGGACACTGCGAACGAAATGCTTCGAGGTCCGTATCGTGCCGCGCCATGTCGTATGCCTGTTTGCCGTTCTGATCGCTGTCCTGTTCGCGCCCGAGGTGAGAGCGGCCGATCTCAAGGTGATGATCTCGGCCGGCTTCTTCAACGTGTACAAGGAGCTCGTGCCCGCGTTCGAGGCATCGACGGGACACAAGCTCGTCACCACGCGCGGACCTTCGATCGGCGATTCGCCGGAGGCGATCCCGACGCGCCTGGCGCGCGGTGAGGATGCCGATGTCGTGATCATGGACGGCGTCGGGGTCGATCTCCTCGACAAGCGCGAGCTGACGCGCTCCGGCAGCCGCATTCAGCTCGCGCAATCGTTCATCGGCATGGTGGTTCGCGCGGGTCAGCCCAAGCCCGACATCAGCACGATGGACGCGCTGCGCAAAACACTGCTTGCGGCCAAATCCATCGCCTATTCGGATAGTTCGAGCGGCACCTATCTGTCGACGGTCGGCTTCAGAAAGCTCGGCGTTGCCGACGAGATCGCCGGCAAGACGCGCAAGGTACCCGGTCCGCCCTCGGGCGAGCCGGTGGCGGCCGTCGTTGCCCGCGGCGAGGCGGAGATCGGATTCCAGCAGGTCGCCGAACTCATGCATGTTCCGGGCGTCGATCTCGCGGGCACGGTGCCATCAGAGATCCAACCGCCGACTTACTACGTCGGCGCGTTGCCGAAGAATTCGCAGCATCGCGAGGCCGCAATCGCCCTGCTGAATTTTTTGTCTTCAGCGGACGCAGCAGCGGCCATCACCAAGGCCGGGTTGAAGCCGCTGCCGGCGCACTGAAAACCGGCCGGCGCGTCCGGCACGTCGTCGTTGCGTGATCTGGAGGCCGTACATTGCGTGCGATGAGTAGCGGCTTCCGCTTGGTTTGATGCGAGCCGTCGGAACCGGCGTACCCGATTCCGATTGCTTCAGCATCGCGAAAGCTCAGGCGCGGCGCGCATCTCGATCAGGACCAGCGAGGCAAGCCATGGCAAAACCGTTCCCGTCGAAGACCCACATCGGCAACCATATGCTGCATCCGGAAACGCTGATGCTGACCTATGGCTATGATCCGCAGCTCTCCGAAGGCGCCATCAAGCCGCCGGTGTTCCTGACCTCGACCTTCGTGTTCAGGACGGCCGAGGACGGGCAGGACTTCTTCGATTTCGTCTCCGGCCGGCGCGAGCCGCCGGAGGGGATGGGCGCGGGCCTCGTCTATTCGCGCTTCAACCATCCCAACAGTGAGATCGTCGAGGACAAGCTCGCGGTCTACGAGCGCACCGAGAGCTGCGCGCTGTTCTCGTCCGGCATGGCGGCGATCGCAACCACGATCCTCGCTTTCGTCCGGCCGGGCGACGTCATCCTGCACTCCCAGCCGCTCTATGGCGGGACCGAAACGCTGCTGACGAACACGCTTGCACGGCTGTCGATCGGCGCCGTCGGCTTCGCCGACGGTGTCGACGAAGCGGCTGTCAGCCAGGCCTCCGGGGAAGCCATGGGCAAGGGCCGCGTCACGATGATCCTGATCGAGACGCCGGCCAACCCGACCAACGGTCTCGTCGACATCGCGATGATCCGGCGCGTCGCCGAGGCGATCGGAAAGGCGCAAGGGCACACGCCTGTCATCGCCTGCGACAACACGCTGCTCGGGCCGGTGTTTCAGCGGCCGATCGAGCATGGCGCGGATATTTCGCTGTACTCGCTGACCAAATATGTCGGCGGTCATTCCGACCTGATCGCGGGCGCCGCGCTCGGCAGCAAGGCGACCATGAAGGGCATCAAGGCGCTGCGCGGCGCCATCGGCACCCAGCTCGACCCGCATTCCTGCTGGATGATCAACCGCTCGCTGGAGACGCTGAGCCTCCGCATGGAGAAAGCCGATGCGAATGCCCGCCTCGTCGCGGACTTCTTGCGCGACCATGCCAAGGTGGCGAAGGTGCATTACCTCGGTCATCACGAGGAGGCCTCGCCCGCGGGGCGCGTGTTCGCAAAGCAGTGCCTGGGGGCCGGATCGACGTTCTCGTTCGACATCGTCGGCGGCAAGGACGCGGCGGTGAAATTCCTCAACGCGCTACAGATCTTCAAGCTCGCGGTGAGTCTCGGCGGAACGGAGTCGCTCGCCAGCCTGCCGGCGACGATGACTCATTCCGGCGTTCCCGCCGACATCCGGCAGAAAATCGGTGTGCTCGATTGCACGATCCGGCTGTCGATCGGCATCGAGAATCCCTCGGACCTGATCGCCGATCTCGGCCAGGCGCTGAACGCCGCCTGATCATGCTTAAAGCGGATAGGACGCGCGGCACGCCGACATGATCGCGGCGGCGGCCTCGTTGCTCTGCGCACCGAGCGCCGGCAAGGCACCGGTCCTGGAATTGCCGGACTGCGACATCTTCGCTCAAATTGAAAAGGCCGGATGCGCCGCCGCGCGCCCGGCCTTTGCCGATGAAGCAGTCTTCTTACTTCGTCACCTGTCCCCGGATCTCGCCGCCCGGATTGGCCGCGGTGTGGATGTTGACGTAGAGCTTGCCGGCGAGGAGATCGGCGGCCTGCGCGTCGGTCAGCGTCGCCGAGCCCTCGACCGGGCTGTTGGCGGCGCCGGGGATCGGGACCATGACGCCGGCGTTCTTGCCGGCCTCGGCCGGGCCGTGGAAATGCGCGGCGGTGGCGGGGCCGGACAGGCCGGAATAGGTGACCTTCCAGGACAGCTTCTTGCTGGCGGCGTCATAGTCCAGATCGGCCGTCCCCGTGCCGCTGCTGGTCGTCGCCGGCACCTCGGCCTTGCCGTCGAGCGTTGCTTTCAGCTTTTCGGCGCTGGCCGAGCCTGTAAAAGCCAAAGTGCCGAGTGCGAACACGGCGATCACGGTCTTGTTCATGACATTCTCCCTGGTGACCTCGTTGGATTGCCAAACTTTCAACAGCCACCGTTTCAGTTTATTCCCGTTGCCGCCGGGGACGGACTAAATTCTTCGTGGCTGGAGCCGCGCGGAGAGAGGTCATAGGCTTACCGCAACCGCGTGGATGGACTTGATGTTGCAACGAACAATGATCGCGGCGCTGCTCGCAGCAATCGCAGCCGGTGGTGTCTATTGGTGGCTCAGCGCGCCGGTGATAGCCGCCGCGAGCGCCGCGCCGGCCCATGTCCCGAACCTTGCCAATGGCGAGGTGATGTTCAACGCCGGGGGCTGCGCGTCCTGCCATGCCGTTCCCGGCCAGGACGATCGTCTCAAGCTCGGCGGCGGTGTCGCGATCAAGTCGCCGTTCGGAACGTTCTACGCGCCGAACATCTCGCCCGATCCGGGCGATGGCATCGGCAAATGGGGAGAGGCCGATTTCGTCAACGCGGTGATGCACGGGGTCTCACCCAGCGGTCAGCATTACTTTCCGGCGTTTCCCTACACCTCCTATCAGCACGCCAGGCGCGAGGACGTGCTCGACCTCTTCGCCTATCTGAAAACGCTGCAGCCAGTTGCAGGCAAGGTGCGCGACCATGACGTGCGCTTTCCCTTCGACATCCGCCGCAACATCGGCATCTGGAAATTCCTGTTCATGGACGGCAAGCCGTTCGTCGCGGACGGCAGCAAATCACCGCAGTGGAATCGCGGCGCCTATCTCGTCAACAGCTTTGGCCATTGCGCCGAGTGCCACAGCCCGCGCAACGCGCTCGGCGGCATCATTTCCGGCGAGCGCTTTGCCGGCGGCCCCAATCCGGAAGGCGAGGGCTGGGTGCCCAACATCACGCAGAAGCGCCTCGGCGAATGGAGCGCCAAGGACATCGCCTATTTCCTCAAGACCGGCGAATTGCCCGACGGCGACAGCGTCGGCGGCGCGATGACGCGCGTGATCAAGAACACCTCGCAATTGCCGGACGAGGATATCGCGGCGATGGCCGAGTACATCAAGTCGCTGCCGCCGGTGGACGGCCCGACGCCGCCCAAGCGCAAGGCAGCAAGCTAGCGAACGCCGCGCTAGCCGGCGCCGAACGCCTTGAAGGTGATGATGGTGAGGGTGTCCTGGATACCCGGCAGCACCTGCACCTTCTCGTTGATGAAGTGGCCGATGTCGGTGTCCTTGTCGACGTAGAACTTCACCAGCAAATCGTAATGGCCGGCGGTGGAGTAGATCTCGGAGGCGATCTCGGCTTCGGCAAGCGCATTGGCGACCGTATAGGACTGGCCGAGCTTGCATTTGATCTGGACGAAGAAAGGAACCATTGCAGTCACTCCGAAGGCATATTGTTCCCGCTAATAGGCCAAAAGCGGCCGGGATTGGCAAGCGAACTTGCCGGCGGCGGGGATAAGCCGCCTGCGGCCATCCTTCGAGACGCCCGCCTGCGGCGGGCCCTCAGGATGAGGTCCCGTTTCGCGGCGAGATTATCCTCGTGGAAGAGGAGCCCACCGCCCTAGGAAGTGACGGCGGCCGCGGCAAACGCCTCCCTGAGCCGCTGCGCGAGCTCGGCCTTGCGATAGGGCTTGGTCAGCAGGATCGCCTGGGCATGCGCACGGCCCTGCTCGACCAGGGTCTCCAGCGCGTAGCCGGAGGTGAACAGGACCGGCAGGCCGGGGCGAATCCGCCGCGCCTGCTCGGCGAGCTCCCAGCCGCTCATGCCGCCGGGCATCACGATATCGGTGAACAGCATGTCGATGCCGGGATCGGACCGCAGCCGCTGCAAGGCCTCCTTGCCGTTGACCGCGGCAACGACGCTATAGCCGAGCGCTTCCAGCCTGCGAATCGCGGAGGAGCGGACGAACGGATCGTCCTCCGCGATCAGGATCGTCTCATATCCGCGCGGCGCCGCCTCCTCGCCGTCGGCAAGGTCGCCCGCAGATGGTCCCGCGTCGGCGCGCGGCAAATAGATCCGGACCGTCGTGCCCAGGCCCTGCTCGCTGTAGATCGAGACATGGCCGTCGGATTGCTTAGCGAAGCCATAGACCATGCTCAGCCCGAGGCCAGAACCCTTGCCGACCTCCTTGGTGGTGAAGAACGGCTCGAAGGCGCGCTCGATGACACCAGGCGTCATGCCTTCGCCGTCGTCGGTGACCGCGATCATGGCGTAGCTGCCGGATGCGACTTCAGGGTGAAGGGCGCGATAGTCCTCGTCGATCGCGGCCAGTTCCGTGCTCAGCGTCAGATGTCCTCCTGACGGCATCGCATCCTGCGCGTTGAGCGCAAGGTTCAGCACGGCGGATTCGAGCTGGGCGCGGTCGGCAAAGGCCAGGATCGTGCCGGGGCCGGAGCCCGTCCTGATCTCGATGTCCTCGCGCAAGGTGCGCTTGAGCAGCTTGAACATGGACTCGAGCAGATTGCGGCAATCGATGGTCTGCGGCTGGAGCAGCTGGCGGCGGCTGAAGGCGAGCAGCCGCTGCGTTAGCTCGGCGCCCCGTTCGCCCGACAGGCAGATGTCGTCGGCAAACCGCCGCAAGTCGGGCCTTGCCTTGAGCTGCTCGCTTAGATGCTCGGCGTTGCCGATGATGACGGTGAGGAGATTGTTGAAGTCGTGCGCGATGCCGCCGGAGAGCTGGCCGACCGTCTCCATCTTCTGCGCCTGCTGGAGCTGCTGCTCGGTGAACTTGCGCGCGGTCAGGTCGTGGACGATGCCGACGTAGATCAGTTCGCCTTCCTGCCACGCCTGGCCCACTGACAAATCCATCGGAAAGCTCGATCCGTCCTTGCGCAGACCGACGGCTTCCCCGGTCGCGAAACGCCGCACATGCCCTGTGGAGGAGGGGCTCTCCCGGCCGGACATCAGCATGCCGATGTCGAGATTCATGACCTCGTCGGTGCGGTAGCCGAACAGCCGTTCGCAAGCGGGATTGAACAGGAGAATGCGGGCTTGCGCGTCGAACAGGATGACCCCGTCGACCGCGGTCTCGACGATTGCGCTGAGGCGCACCATGCTTTCGCGCATCGCGCGCTGGGCCTCGCCGACCTGCTTGAGCAGCTGTGTCGCGTCCCGGCGCTTGATCTCCTCCTCCTCGAGCGCAGCCTGGACCTGCCGCAGCTCGAACGGAGAGGGGATCGTCAGGATCTTCGGCAGCAGCGGCCAGAGCGCGCCGGCGGTGAAGATGGAGGCCGCGGCCGTGTCCGCCTTGACGAGGCCCTCGATGCCGTAGATCGGGACCCAGAGCGTGTAGATCGACAGCACATGAGTGAGGCCGCAGGCCATGATGAAGATCGCGAACGCCCAATACACCCAACCGAATTTGAGATCGCGCCGCTTGGTGACGAAAATGGCGAGGGCGAACGGAATCGAGAAATAGGCGGCGGCGATGATCGCGTCGGAGACGACATGGAGCCAGATCAGTTCGGGTTCCCACAATAGGCAGATGCCGTGCGGCGAGAACATCGAGGAGTCGAGGATACGTTCGAGAAAGGCCCACATGGTTCCACCCCAGGCTGGCATTCGAGGTTTCGCGGGCCAGGGCGGCCCGCTGGTGCCGTTGGACGGGTCCCGCCGCCCAACGTCTCACGCATGGACACACACGCCGAACGCGAGACCATACCAAGGGGACGGCGCGGTTGCATTTTGCAAGCCCGCACGATTGCTAGACGCCGGTGCCGCGCCGGATCGGCTCCACCTGATTCGCGGGGCCGTCAGCACAGCGAATCACGGCTGCCCGCCGCCCGCAACGCTTGCTGGCGTTCGACGGCCGCGCTAGGACAGGTCATGGCGCTGTCCGTATCAAGCAGAAGTATCCCGCGATGACGACGCCGGTCGCGCTCACCATCGCCGGCTCGGATTCGAGTGGCGGCGCCGGCATCCAGGCGGACCTGAAGACCTTTGCCGCGCTCGGCGTCTACGGCGCCTCCGCCATTACGGCGCTGACGGCGCAGAACACGCGCGGCGTCACCGGCATCCATGCGGTGCCGGCCGATTTCGTCACCGCGCAGATCGACGCGGTGTTCTCCGATCTCGAAGTCGGCGCGGTGAAGATCGGCATGGTGGCCCAGGCCGCCAGCATCGATGCGATCGCGGCCGCGCTGACGCGGTGGAAGCCCGGCCATATCGTGCTCGATCCCGTGATGGTCGCGACCTCCGGCGACCGCCTGCTGGCATCCGAAGCCGTGGACGCGCTGCGCGCGAAACTGATGCCGCTGGCTTCCGTGATCACGCCCAATCTGCCGGAGGCCGCCGCGCTGCTCGACGAGCCGGTTGCGGCCGGTGAGGCCGAGATCGAGCGTCAGGGCCGCCGCCTGCTTGCGCTCGGCTGCCGCGCGGTGCTGATCAAGGGCGGCCACGGCGAGGGGGCAGAGAGCATCGACTATCTCGTCGATTCCAAGAAAACGATCGCACTTGCCGCCCCGCGCGTTGCCACACGCAACACCCATGGCACCGGCTGCTCGCTGTCCTCGGCCGTCGCGGCCGGGCTGGCCAAGGGCGAGGATCTCGAGCGCGCCGTGCAGGGCGCCAAGGCCTGGATCAGCGCGGCGATCGCCGCCGCCGACCGCTTCAGCGTCGGCCACGGCCACGGACCGATCCATCATTTCCACAAGTTCTATTGACCCCGGTCTCGCGCGGCGCGGCGGCTCCCGGCGTTAACCAATAACGCCTTGGGGTTCCGTAGCTTTGCGGGCGGTCAGCGCCGGTTCATGTCGCCTGATTGTCGCATGCGACTGATATTCGCGGGGAGGGTGAGGCAAGGTTTGATTCGTATCTGAGGGTGCCTCAAAGGTTCAATCGTCATCCCCCTGTCACGGGAAATTGTTACGGGCGGTCGCATGGGAAGTTACGATGTGAGTGACGAGAGCCCGGAGCGGCGCTTTCGCACGTTGTTCATCTCCGACGTTCATCTCGGAGCCCGCGGTTCGCAAGCCGACCTTCTGCTCGACTTCCTGCGCTACCACGATGCCGATACGATCTATCTCGTGGGCGACATCGTCGACGGCTGGGCGCTGAAATCGAGCTGGCACTGGCCGCAATCGCATAACGACCTCGTGCAGAAGCTGCTGCGCAAGGCGCGCAAGGGCGCCAAGATCATCTACGTGCCCGGCAATCACGACGAGTTCCTGCGCAACTATTACGGCACGCATTTCGGCGGCATCGACGTCGTCGAGAACACCGTCCACACCGGCGTGGACGGCAAGCGTTACCTCGTCATCCACGGCGACATCTTCGACCTCGTGGTGCAGAACGCGCGCTGGCTCGCTCATCTCGGCGACAAGGCCTACGACTTCGCGATCCAGATGAATCGCTTCGTCAACTTCTTCCGCCGCATGTTCGGCGTGCCCTATTGGTCGCTGTCGCAATGGGCCAAGCAGAAGGTCAAGAACGCGGTGAACTATATCGGCGCGTTCGAGCAGGCGCTCTCCGCCGAAGCGCGGCGCCATGACGCCGACGGCGTGATCTGCGGCCACATCCACTACGCCGTGATCCGCGACGAGAACGGCATCCGCTACATGAACTGCGGCGACTGGGTCGAGAGCTGCACCGCGCTGGTCGAGCACGACGACGGCCATTTCGAGATCATCACCTGGGCCGACCAGCTGCGGAAGCCGGCACAAGTTCCGCAGGTGGCAGCCAGAGCTGCGTAACAGAGGCGGCTTGATGCGCATCCTGGTCGCGACCGACGCCTGGCACCCGCAAGTCAACGGTGTGGTTCGGACGCTGACCAAGCTCGCTGAGGCCGCCAAAGGGCTCGGTGTCGAGTTCACATTCCTGACGCCGCAATCGTTCCGCACCTTCGCGATGCCGAGCTATCGCGACGTGCGGCTTTCGATGCCGCGTCCGGCGCGGATTGCGAAGCTGA
Source organism: Bradyrhizobium sp. CB2312 (assembly GCF_029714425.1). Taxonomy (NCBI): domain Bacteria; kingdom Pseudomonadati; phylum Pseudomonadota; class Alphaproteobacteria; order Hyphomicrobiales; family Nitrobacteraceae; genus Bradyrhizobium; species Bradyrhizobium sp. CB2312. The sequence continues at coordinate 3,744,722 of NZ_CP121668.1, forward strand.
TCGAGGAAGCGCGCCCCGACAGCATCCATATCGCGACCGAAGGGCCGATCGGCCTGATGGTCCGCCGCTATTGCCGTCAGCGCAAGCTGCCGTTCACGACCAGCTTCCACACCCGTTTCCCCGAATATGTCCGCGCCCGCGTGCCGGTGCCGGGCTCGCTGATCTGGCGGGCGCTGCGCCGCTTTCATGCGCCGAGCCGCGCCGTGATGGCGGCAACGCCGGCACTCGCCTGCGAATTGACCGAGCGCGGTTTCGACAACGTCGTGCTGTGGCCGCGCGGCGTCGATACTCACTTGTTCCATCCCCGCGCCATCGACCTGTGCCTGCCGGCACCGGTGTTCCTCTCGGTCGGTCGCGTCGCGGTGGAGAAGAATCTCGAAGCCTTCCTGGAGCTCGACCTGCCCGGCACCAAGGTCGTCGTCGGCGACGGCCCGGCGCGTGCCTCGCTGGAAGACGCCTATCCCGATGCGATCTTCTTGGGGGAGAAGCACGGCGAGGCGCTGGCGGAGATCTATGCCGCGGCCGACGTGTTCGTGTTTCCCAGCAAGACCGACACGTTCGGCCTGGTGCTGCTGGAGGCGCTCGCAAGCGGCCTGCCGGTTGCGGCGTTCCCGGTAAAGGGCCCCCGCGACGTGATCGGCGATGCGCCGGTCGGCGCGCTCGATCACGACCTGCAGCGCCTGTTTTGCGGCGCTTGGCATCTCCCGGCAGGACTGCGTCGAGTTCGCCGCCAACTACACCTGGGAGGCCTCGGCCCGGGTCTTCGTCGACAGCATCCAGGCGGTCGGCGCGGTGCTATCAGGCAGGAATGGGGCGGAGTCGGTTAGTTTCGTAGCCTGAAAACCAGGGTTCATCGCGCGGAGGTGTCTTGCCCGCGCTCAGACTGCCGCGATAAGTTCGGGTTATGACCGAACAGCTCCTCCCCATCGGCCCTGCCGATATCGATGCCGCAGCGCGCGTGATCGCGCCCTACGCCATCCGCACCCCGCTGTTGTCCTTTCCCGTGCTCAACGAGCGCGTCGGTGCCAAAGTGTTCCTGAAGCCGGAAATGCTCCAGCGCACCGGCTCCTTCAAGTTCCGCGGCGCCTTTAACAAGGTGTTCTCGATCCCGCAGCACAAGCGCGCCGGCGGCGTGGTCGCGTTCTCCTCCGGCAACCACGCCCAGGGCGTGGCGGCGGCGGCAAAAATCCTCGACATGCAGGCGACCATCGTGATGCCGGCGGACGCCCCGCTGTCGAAGCGCGAGCGCACCAAGTCCTACGGCGCCGAGGTCGTGCTGTATGATCGCGACAAGGACGACCGCGAGGCGATCTCGCGCGGCATCGCCGAGAAGCGCGGCGCGACCTTGGTCAGGCCTTATGACGATCCGTTCGTGATTGCGGGGCAGGGCACCGCCGGCCGCGAGATCGCGGAGGACATGGCGGGGCTCGGCGTTGCCCCCGACATCGTGGTCGCGCCGGCCTCCGGCGGCGGCCTCATCGCGGGCGTCGCGACCGCTGTGAAGGCGCGTTATCCGCAGGCCGAGATCGTGGTGGCCGAGCCCGAGGCGTTCGACGATCACGGCATCTCGCTCACGGCTGGCCACCGCGAGCCGCATCCGCCCGCGGCCCGCACCATCTGCGATGCGCTGATGGCACTGATGCCCGGCGAGATGACCTTCGCGATCAACAGCAAGCTGCTGGCGCGCGGCGTCACGGCATCGGACAAGGAAGTCGGCGCGGCCGTGGCGTTTGCCTATCGCGAGCTGAAGCTCGTGGTCGAGCCGGGCGGCGCGGTGGGCCTTGCCGCGCTGCTGGCGGGCCGCCTCGATGTCGCCGGCAAAAACGTCGTCATCGTGCTTTCCGGCGGCAATGTCGATGCGGATCTGTTTGCCGAGCTGGTGGCTTGATCCTCCATTCGACGTGATCCACCTCTTCCCGTCGGGAAGCAATCGCATATGAGATGAGTGTTGAGCGCGCGATGCGTCCACGGCGTCATGGCCGGGCTTGACCCGGCCATCCACGTCTTTTCCTGACGGCACGAAGAACGTGGATGCCCGGGACAAGCCCGGGCATGACGACCTCTTCTAAGTCTGCAAGTGCTGCGAGAACTCGTGCCGCACTCTGGTTCTCCGACACGAAGAAAGGGCAGAGCGTCGCCGCTCTGCCCTTTTGTCGTTGCGCTGATCGCGATCAGTGCATGAAGCCGCGGTGGTTGTTGCCGCCGCTGTTCATGCTCGGCGCCTGGTTCATCGACTGGCGGAAGTTGTTGCCGCCGTTGTTGACCATGCGGTTGGTCGTGTTGAACTGCGGACGGTTGTTGTTCTGCGGGTTGTTCTGCACCTGCACCTTGTTCACCGGATTGTTGTTGAGCTTCACGATGCCGGTGTTGCCGTTGCTGACACGGATCGGATTGGTCTGTGTCTGGACGACAGGCTTGGCCTCGATCGTGGCGCCGCCTTTGCCGACATTCACCGGCATGCTGACGATCTCGCCCGGGTTGCCGTTGCCAGTGCCGTTGCCGGCGTTCGGCGCGTTGTTGGTCGCGGGCAGGGTGACGATCTTGCCGGTGCCGCCGCTATTGTTGGTCGGCGCAGGCAGGTTGACGATCTTGCCCGGATTCTGCGACGGCGTGCCGTTCGGCTGGTTGTTACCCGCCGGCAGGTTGACGATCTGGCCGCCATTGCCGAGCTTGCCGATCACGTTGCCGTCGATCGGCTTCTGCACGACCGGCAGGTTGGCGTTGATCTGGCCGCCACCATTACCCTGCTGCATCAGCGGCATGTATTTTGGCTGGCCGAGATTGCCGACCTTGAACGTCGGGGCAATGTTCTGCGGCGCCAGGAACTTGGTCGCCTGCATCAGGGGGATCAGCTTCGGCTGCGCTGCAAGCTTCAATGCGGACGAGCCATAGGGGCTGTTGCCGTAACTGTCGTAGAAGCTCTGGTAGCCGAGCGGCGAGTTCGCCAGCACCGCCTTGTGCCAGGCCTGCGTGAGCAGCAGGTTGTTGAGCAGCCAGCGGATGTGGTCGCACAGCGGGTCGTGCGGGTACATCTGGATGAACTCCTGATAGTACTCCGGCCGTCCCTCGGACACGACGTAGTCATAGGCCTGGCGCGTCGAGCGGCTCGGCAGGTTGGAGGCCATCTGCACCACAGGCGCATTCACCGGCGCGCGGTTGGCGGCAACGGCGGTGTCGCCGAAGAAGGTGAAGTCACTCGTCAGCGACGAGCTCTCCCACGGGATCTGCGCGCCGCTGGTGGTCTGGTTGACCGCGAGACGCACGCGCTTGAACAGCTGCTCGATCGGCACGTTGGGCTCGTGCGCGATGTTGAGGAAGGCCTGCGTATAGGGGCTGTGGCCATTGGTGCCGTCGAGCGCTTCGGCGCCCGGCGCGGTGGAGTAGCCGACGATCGAGCCGTTCGGAGCGTCGACGATGGCAAGGCCGCGGCCGGCGTCGTTGACGGTCGGGAAGGGATTGTTGCGGCAGGCATCGAGGATCACGATGCGCATGCGGCTCGGGATCGACTCCAGCGTCGACATCACGTCGACCAGGCGCACCGAATTGTTGACGAGCTCGGTGGGGCTGGAGACCTTGGCGTCGACGGGCACGAGATAGTTCTCGCCCGCGAGCTGCACGCCGTGACCGGCGTAATAGACCATCGCCACCGTGTTCGGACCCCGCGCGGACACTTTGGCGGAAAAGTCCTGGACCACGCGGAGCATGTCGTTCTGGGTCAGGTCGGTTGCGGCAACCACCTCGAAGCCGGCCGAGTTCAGGAACTGCGCCATCGACTGCGCGTCATTGTCGGGGTTTTGCAGCTGCGGCGCGTTCTGGTAGTTCGAATTGCCGATCACCAGGGCGACCCGCTGCTCCGGGCCCTGCAGCGCGCTGGGGGCGGGCTCCACGGAAGCGACTTGCGCGGAAACAGGGCCGCAGAGAAAGCCGAACAGGCTTCCCACGAGGCTAGCAGTCATCAGGAAAGGTCTTAGGCGGAACATGGCGTGCTCCTCTGGCACTGATCTCGATGCGAGATTGGTTGCGAGGCAGACTGGCCGCGTTCGAGTTCGAGGTCCGTGACCGCGGTCACCATGATAGCCTGCGTGATCTGAATCACGCTTGGAACCTGCTAGGGTGAATGGCCGGTTTCGCCGGGAAAGAGGGAGCAGTCCGCCACATGCTGAAATCAATCGATCCAATCCTGACGCCTGACCTGCTCTGGCTGCTGGCTTCGATGGGCCATGGCGACGACCTCGTCTTCGTCGATGCCAATCATCCGGCCACCCGCATCACGCAGAGCACCACGTCGCAGCGCCTGATCCAGCTGCCGGGCATGAGCATGGAGACCGCCATGCGCGCCATCATGTCGGTCTATCCGCTCGATGATTTCGATCCCGATCCGGTGCGCGTGATGATGCCGGTCGACGATCCCGATCGTGTCCCCGACGTGCAGCGCGCGGTGCTCGCCGAGATCGAGCGTGCCGCCGGCCGTGCTGTCGCGCCAGGCAAGCTCTCGCGTCCGGATTTTTACCGCGCGGCAGCTGCCGGCTTTGGCGTGGTGCAGGTCGGCGACAGCAGGGGCTATGGCTGCTTCCTGATCAGGAAGGGCGTGATCTAGCCGCGACCGACCAGATGAGCCGCCGAGCGCCAGGCGTGCTGCGACAGCGCTTGGAGATTGCGAACCGCCTCGACACGCAGCAGGGCAGCGTCGGCGGTCAGGTTTCCATTGGCGACTGCGCCGAGCGTCTCAGTCCGGTGGACCCGCAGCATTTCACCGAGCTGTGCCATGCAACGCTCGAGCTCGGCGATGGCCTCGTCGGGCGGATTCGCGCGCGGACCCGCCATCGCATCGCGGGCATGCGAGGCGGGCACGGACTGCGGCGCTCCATCGATGCCGGTCGACACTGCCACACCGCGTGCAATCGCGGCTGCACTTCGCATCACTTCTGCACATAGCTCTCGGGCGCGAATGTCCACAGGTCCGCCGGCCGCTGGGCCAGCATTGTCTCTTCCGTTGGCGAGGTCCGTCAGTCGAGATGCGTGGTCGAGTGCGTGCAGCGTGCTCGTGAGACGACGTTGCTCATCGTCGGTATCTGGAGGTCCGGCCACGTCCGACAGGAATATTTGCGCCCGGCTCACGGCATCGGCCGCTTCCTGCGTGGAGACGACGTCCTTCTCAAGGCGTATCGGTCCAGCGCGGCCAGACAGTTGCGCCTCGACCGAACCGCACACCGTCAGGAGCACGCGCGCGATCGCGCGTCGTACCGCCTCCACCGCCACGATAGGGGTCTCGAGCGCCATCGGATCGAGGCATCGTGTCAGCGGTGAGCCACGGTCGGGCAGAATCCGTTCGACCAATCGTGTGAACGGGTTGATCAACGGCAGCAGGACCGCGACGCCGACGACGTTGAACGCCGTGTGATATCCGGCCAGCAGCGTGACGCCGTCGATCGTGTCCGAGGCGCGCAGCAGCAAGGGCGTCACGACGGGGAACACTGCGAGCGCGATGAGCGCAGTGATCAGCTTGAACAGGACATAGGCGATGGCCAGACGTTTCGCGGTGGCGCTGGCGCCGATCGCGGCGAGCGCGGAGCTCGTCGCCGTTCCGATGTTCTGGCCGATGATCAGCGCGCAGGCCTGGTCCAACCCGATCGCGCCCGCGAAATAGCCGGACAAGGTCACCGCGATGGCGGCCGTTGACGATTGCATCAGCGCGGTCATGACCAATCCGATCACCACCAGCGCCAGTACGCCGAGCAACCCCGACCACCATGACACCCCCGGACTGCCGAGGACCGCGGGCAGGTCCGCCGGGTGCAATCGTTCTGCCAGCCCGCCCATGCCCTGTTGCAGGGTCGTCAACCCGAACAGCACAAGTCCAAAGCCGGCGAGCGCGGCGCCAACGCCGGAGACCCGCCCCTTGGCGAGAAGCCTGGTCAGAGCGCCGACGAAGATCATTGGCAGCGCGGCGGCCGTGAGCGAGACGCGGACGCCGATCAGTGCGACCAGCCAGCCGGTTCCCGTGGTGCCGATATTGGCGCCGAAGACGAGGCTCAACCCTTGCTGGAACGTCAGCAGGCCCGCGCTGACGAGGCCGATCGTGGTCATGGTCGTTGCGCTGGAGGACTGCACCAGCAGCGTGACAATCGCCCCCCAGAACGAGCCGAGCAGGGGCGTCGAGGCCGCCTTGCCGAGCACCACGCGCAACGCAGAACCGGCCAGCGTCTTCAGGCCCTCCGTCATCACGGTCATGCCGAGCAGGAAGAGACCTACCCCGCCGAGCGTCGAGATCGCCGTGGACATGCGCGCGCCTTCTGTCAGGGCACCATGACGAGCAACGCCGACAGTACAGCAACAAAGCCCCGATGAGTCGGATTATTGCCCGATAGCTGGGCTCGCCCCGTTCCGCCCGACCGGCGCTCTTGTCGTAAACGGTGTGCCTTGGAGATCGACAGGCGATGCGTAGGGCTCGATCGGCTTTGCGAGGTCGCCTTCGGCATCGACCATTTTGTTGCAGCTCCGCGCCCGGATTTGAATGGCCTTCCTGCAAGCGACTCTCTATGGTCGATCCATGTCGCGCCTCATGTGTCTATTCGTTGCTGCCATCCTGTCGCTGCTGCCCGCCGCTGCACCAGCAGAATCCATCAAGAAACAGCCGAAGCCGGTCTGGCATGGCTACGGCTTTCTGCCCGGCTATCGCCAGCCGCTGAGCAACAGCATTCCGCTCTACAAGCAGAAGGACGTGATGCGGCGCCTTGCGCGCAGCGAGCGGCGCCATTGGTACATCGACCCGGTGCCGCAGTATTACCGCTGGGACGGCGAGTGGCACTATTTCGGCCGGCCCGGTTTTGGCGGCGGCCGCTACAATGGCGGCAGTTTCGGCCCGTGCTGGACGCGGACGCCGATCGGCGCCGTCTGGAATTGCGGGTGATCAACCTCGTCCCGCTTTGCCGACATGTTTCGAAAGGCGCGTCCTCGCGGTCGGCTTCACTCGGCAGATTTCAATCGTAACCGAATCCGGTTCGGCTGAAGCCAAATCGTCGTCCCGGTATCCTAGCTGTCATCCCTACCTTGCGGTTTCGGGGGGAGTTGCCGGCATGCTTTCTCGGTTCAAGGATAAGGTCGTCATCGTGACGGGCGCCGGCAGCGGCATCGGCGCCGCCGCCGCAAGGCGCTTTCACGACGAAGGCGCTATTGTCGTGCTCAACGGACGGCGCGAGCTCAAATTGGCCGAAGTCGGCGCGGAGCTGGGAACCGATCGCTGCATGATCCGGCCCGCCGATGTCTCGATCGCCGCGGATGTCGAGCGCCTGGTCGCCGACGTAGTCCGGCAATTGGGCAGGATCGACGTCCTCGTCAACAATGCGGGGACGTGCGCACTGATCGATTTCCTGGGCTCGCCGGTGCAGTTGTGGCGAGATCTCTTCGCGGTCAATGTCGACGGCGTTTTCTACATGACGCGCGCCGCGCTTCCGCACCTGATCGAAAGCGGCGGCTCGATCGTCAACGTGTCGTCTCTCAGCGGGCTTGGCGGCGATCGGGGCTTGAGCTTCTACAACGCCACGAAGGGCGCCGTCAGTAATCTGACACGCAGCCTGGCGCTCGAATTTGGCCCGAGAGGCGTGCGCATCAATGCGGTGTGCCCATCATTGACTCTCACCGACCTGACGATGCCGATCATGGAGCAACATCCGGAATTGCTCGCGAAGCTGGTGGAATGTATCCCCCTGGGGCGCGCAGCCCAGTCCGAGGAAGTCGCGAGCGTCATCGCATTTCTCGCAAGCGCCGACGCCAGCTTCGTGAATGGAGTGAACCTGCCAGTCGACGGCGGCGTCGACGCATCGACCGGGCACACCTCCTTCTTGTAGGGCGGATTGCGCTTGCGATGACGGGACAGGCAGCGAGCGTCATACCACCACTGTCGCCCTGAGGTGCTCGCTGGGACGGCGAGTGGCACGATTTCGGCCGGCTCGGTTTTGGCGGCGGCCGCTACAATGGCGGCAGTTTTGGCCCGTGCTGGACGCGGATGCCGATCGGCGCGGTGTGGAATTGCGGCTAGTCGACAGGGCAGGACTTTTGCCGGTCGCGAGCGCTCATGCCGCGGCAGCCGGCGCCGGCTGCCTGATCGTCCTCGATGCCGTCGATCTCTGCGCGCTCGCTCAGATGATGCGAGCCGCGCGCGATCCGAGGCGGGCGCTGATGATGTCGATCTTTTGCGGGCCGAGGACGGGCGAGACCAGGCGCCGCGCGCTCGTCATCATCGCGCTGCGGCGGCCATGGCCGGTGATCGGCGCGCAATGGACGACGTCCCGCGCGTTCTGCTCGCCGTGCTTGCGCAGATAATCCGCAAAATTGCTCATGGTCTCGTCGACTCGCAGCAGCGTCTCGCAAGGCGCGCCTTCGGCGTAGATCACGTCGTGGGATTCGAGCTTGATGTGGAAGAATTCGAGCTCGTCATGCTCATCCGCGGCGTCGAGCGTGATCGTCGTGCCGTTGATGAGATTGCCGGCCGGGATGAGGAGGCCGTCGAGCAGCACGGCATGCCCCTGGGTCACGTAGAGGTCGGCGTGCGGCACGTTGGGCGCAAGCGCCGAGCGGGCGATGCGGACCGGCCGCGCTCTCTTCACCCACGGCTTGCTCGGATCGCTTCTGGTGCGGCTGAACCGGCCGATCCATTGCACCGCGCGCAATCCGCCGAACACCGTCGGCAACAGATCACCGGCGACGAGATCCTCGATCCTGCGCTCGCCTGCCGCCGTCGAAATCCGGGTGCCCTTCAGGAAGCAGTTGCCACCGCCGGCGGCGCCGCCTCGGACGAAACTGGCCGCTCCATTGCTCTTGCCGTCGGCCATTGCCGGACGCGTCGCCATCGCGCTTGCGGCAACGCCTGCTGCCGCAGCACCAAGGCCTCTCGATATGACGGCACGCCGCGTGGCGGCACCCGACGACGAGTTCGTGATCTCGGACATCGCGCAAAATTCCCTGTATCTACCGTCGGCTTATATGCAATCGGCTTCAACACGATCAGGATCGTTGCAGCCGAGCTTCGCCTGTTGGTCGCGGCATATAGCAGAAAGTTCGCGCGCCGATGAGTCAAAACTTCATGCAGTGACGAAGAGTCACTCGAGAGATTTTCAGACTAGTAGTGGCGGATCGGAAGGCCGCTGAAATAGTAGTTCACGCCGATCCGAACAATGTGATCGTCGAATGACACGTGACTGCGATCGAACGCCGCGCCAAGGTTGGGCGTGGTGAAACCGCCATCTTCCAGTTTCACATAAAGATATTCGACTTTTGCCGACCATGCCGGCGCGAATGCCCATTCGGCACCTGCGCCTGCGGTCCATCCGGATCGCCACGACGACGCGCTGTCGAAGACCGCGCCGGTTGCGGACGATTTGATGCCCGCTTCGACGCCTGCGGCTGCATAACCCGCCGTCGCATAGAGCAGCACTTTGCCGGGCGTGTATCCAATGCGCCCGCGAAGCGTGCCGAGCCATTGCAGTTTTGTGAAGCTCGAGAAATCCACATTGCCGGCAGGACCACTGTCGAGCGAGCTGCCTTTTTGACCGGCCCATGACAAGTCGCCCTCGGCGCCGAAGACCCAGCTCATCAGCTGCCAATTGTAGCCCGCCGTCGCGCCGAACACGCCGCCATTAACGTTGAACACCGGTGTGTCGTCGAGGCCTGTCACACGATCGACATGCTTGCTGCGTCCCCACGATCCGCCGCCGGCGACGCCGACATACGCGCCCTGCCAGCCATAGACCGGCGCGCCGCGAACGACCGGCGCATCGTGCGGAAAAGGCGGCAGGTCGGCGGCCGAGGCGTTCGCAGCAAAGACGATGGCTGTGACGCCGAGGATTGCCGTCGAGATCGGGAGCGAAGATGTCATCGGACAGAGTCTCTGGCTTGCTGCCGTCGCAGAACCGCTGCACGGGACCAATTGCGTCTCACGCACGCGTTCGCGGACAGCGGCACGCGAATGACCGCATGCCCTCGTGATGTAGACGTTTGCCGAGGTCTTTCTCCGCGCAAATACTTCCACGCATTTTTCAGCGCGCGTCATGGGAACGACGTGTGAGCGTCACAATCGCACGGAGTGCGGTCGATCAGGGGAAGCTGCGGACGATTTCGATCAAGCCGACGATCGCGGCATTGAAGGCTTCGAGGTCTTCGGCGGGAATCCAGTACTCCAGATGTGAGCGCCCGCCGGCCTCCTGCACATCGTAGTTCGCGATGAAGCTGCGCCTGACCTCAAAGCGTGTCACAAAACCCGCGCCGCTCGCCGGCACATTCCAGTCGCGGGCGATCTTGATGGCATAGTCCTCGCTCAGCACTGGATAGAAGATCGGTTGGTCCGGCAGGCGCGGCGGAAACGCGCGCATGCCGGAGAGCTGGATCAGCTCCAGCTCTTTTAGCCCAACGGGGCGCCAGAGGGTGAGGGTGCCTTCGGTCGAGGACATGGTTGCGCTGATCGGGCTCAAACGGCGTCGTTGTTAGCGAAGCAATCCAGACTACCACAGTGGAAAGATTCTGGATTGCTTCGCTGCGCCCGGTGGCGTGAGCGCTCGCCCTATTACGAGAAGAACGCGATCTTCTCGGCCTGGGTCATACGGCGGATCGGGGCGAGGGGATCGTTGGCGGCTGCGCGGGGCTTTTGCAGCATGCCGCTGGCGAGGATGGTGGCGCCGAGCGACGGCTCGGGCAAGGACGCGGACATGGACGCAGACAAGGGCGAGGGCATCGGCAGCGTCGCGTTCGGCGCGGCGCCGAAGCTTGCAGCGGCGGCCATGGCTGGGGCCGGCTGCTCCATCACCTCGGCGGCGGCTTCGGCGATCGCGTTGGTGAGGCGCGCGAGCGACTCCATCGCGATCGGTGCGTCTTCTGCGGCCTCCTCCGCGACCGGTGCGGCCGGCACAGCGGCAGCCGGCACGTCGACCGCAACGGGCGCTGCGGCCTCCGCGGCCACCGGCTCCGGAGCGGCCGCTGCGATCTCGACCGGCTCGATGATTTCGTCGAACTCCGGATCGGGCGCGGCCATCTCGAGCGCGATGGCTTCGAGTATGGCTTCGTCCGCGGCTTCCGCAGCGGCGTCGAGCGAAAACGCGTCAGTCACCTCCGCGACAGCGGCAAGCTCGGCGACCGGCTCTTCAAAGGCGATGTCCGCAACCGCGACATTGTCGGGCGCGCTTTCGGTCTCGGCTGCGATCTCCGGCGCGACGGCAGCGTCGATGACCTGCTCGGCGATTGCGGACGCCGCAGGCGTGCCGGCCGTCTCCACGACTGCTTCGGGCTCGGGAGCTGCCGCGATGTCCGGCTGCGTCTCCGCAAAAGCCACGGGGGCTTCGCTCGCCATCGCGGCGGGCGCGGGCTCGACAGCCGCAGTCTCTGCGACCGGCGGCGGTGTGTCCTGCGCAGGCGCCGGCGAGGGATGCGCGGCCTGCGGCATCGCGCCGCCCTCGGTCTGCTCGATCCGTTCCCTGAGCAGATCGAATGCGGCCTTGAGCTCGACGCGGGGGTCGACGGTAGAAATCTGCCCGCAGGCGGCCTCGATCGAGGCGAGCTGCGAATCAATGAGGTCGCAGATTCGCCCGTCGGCGCCGATCTCGCGCCAGCGCCAGGAGATCTCCTTGATGATGCGCACCCCGCGCGGGATCGGGGCGAGGCTGGCCTCGATCGCCGCGGGATCGAACGCCGCGATCGCGATCGTCTCGGCCTCGCGGATGGCACGGCGGATCTCCACCAGCGCTTCGGGCAGGCGGTCCTCGACGACAGGTTGTCGCTGTGCGGCAAGGGTTTCTTCGATTTTCGCGACCGCATCCAGCACCATGCGGGTGTCGGCATTGCGGTTGCGCTTGGCATATTCGCCGAGGAACCAGCGGCCGCGCGCGGTCTCCATGAAGGCTTCGCGGATCGCGTCGTAATCCTGCTCGTTCGGCTCGGCCGCGCGGGCAGACATGGGCGAAAGGGCGAATGCTTCGTTGGCCATGACAATCTCGTCGCGCAAATCAGTGCGCGTTACACTAACGATCACCACGATATCGACCGAATCGCAATTGGTTTGATGCAGTCCGAATCACAAATCCCCACGCCAGCAGCCGTGAAGCGGCGATTCGCCGTCAGTCTTGCGCTGTTCTACTCGGCGGTGTTCGCGGTATCGGGAACGCATCTGCCGTTCTTTCCGGTCTGGCTGAAGGCGATCGGCATCGACGCCGGCTGGATCGGCCTCATCAACGCGCTGCCGGCGATCACGCGCTTCACCACGCTGCCGCAAGTGACCGCCTTTGCCGAAAAGCGGCGCGCCATTCGCGCCGGCATGATGGTGTCGGTGCTGGCAACCGCGATCGGCTTTGCGGCCGTGGGCTTGCAGCAGCAGCCGCTGGCGCTGTTCCTGATCTATGCGCTGACCTGCATGATGTGGACACCGACGATGCCGCTGACCGATGCCTATGCGCTGCGCGGTGTCGCCCGCTACGGGCTCGACTATGGGCCCTTACGGCTGTGGGGCTCGGCGGCGTTTGCCGCGGGCTCGCTCGCGTGCGGCTATCTCGTCGACGTCATCGCGGCGCGCGACCTGATCTGGGTCATCGTTGCCTGGGCCGTCGTCGCGGTGCTCGCCAGCCTTTTGTTGCAGCCGCTCGACGATGTCAGGCGCAAGAGCGCCGAGGCGCGTGCCGACACGGCGCTGCTGCGCGATCTCGGCTTCTGGGCCGTGATCGCCTCGGCCGCGCTGATCCAGGGCAGCCACGTCGCCTATTACACCTTCTCAGCCATCAACTGGCAGCTCCATGGCCTTGGTGGCCTGACGATCGCGGGGCTGTGGACGCTGGGCGTGATTGCCGAGATCGTCGTGTTCGCGCTGTCGCCGCGGTTCTCGCTGCATCCCTCCACGATGATCGCGATCGGGGGCTTAAGCGCCGTCCTGCGCTGGATCGTCACCGCCAACGAGCCGCCGCTCGCGCTGCTCGCGCTCGCGCAGCTCGGTCATGGATTCACCTTCGGCATGACCATCCTCGGCACCATGAGCCTGCTTGTGCAACGCGTGCCCTCGCATCAGATCGCGCGCGGGCAGGGCTATTATGCCGCCTGCAACGGGTTGCTGGGCGCCGCAACCTCGATCGTGTCAGGCGCGATCTACGCGCGGATCGGCGACGGTCTCTATTATGTGATGGCTGCGATGGCCGCGGCCGGCGCGCTCGTGATCTGGTCGGCGCGGCATCGGCTGATCGCTCATCCCCAGAGCGAGGACTCCGGCGGATAAACCAGGCTGCCGTCGTAACGAAGCCCGTGGTTGCGGTCGTGTGCCAGCAGCAGCGGGCCGTCGAGATCGACGAAGCGGGCCTGTGGCGTCACCAGCGTGGCGGGGGCCATCGACAGCGAGGTCGCGACCATGCAGCCGATCATGATCTCGAAGCCGAGCGCCTGCGCGGCGTCCGCCATCGCCAGCGCCTCGGTGAGGCCGCCGGTCTTGTCGAGCTTGATGTTCACGGCGTCGTAGCGATCGCGTAAGGGTGCGAGCGAACCACGGTCATGCACGCTTTCGTCGGCGCAGACCGCGAGCGGCCGCTTGATCCGCGCCAGCGCGTGGTCCCGGCCTGCCGGCAAGGGCTGCTCCACGAGCGTGACGCCGGCGGCGGCACAGGCCGCGAGGTTGGCTTCCAGATTGGCCTCGGCCCAGGCCTCGTTGGCATCGACGATCAGCTCAGACTCCGGGGCGGCCTTGCGGACGGCCGCGATCCGCGCGGCATCGCCCTCGCCGCCGAGCTTGATCTTGAGCAGGGGCCGGTGCGCGGCCTTGGCGGCTGCCGCCGCCATCGTCTCGGGCGCACCCAACGAAATCGTGAAGGCGGTGGTGCGCTCGCCCGGCGAGGGGCGGCCGAGCAGGCTCCAGGCCCGCAATCCGGCCTGTTTGGCTTCCAGATCGATGAAGGCGCAGTCCAGGGCGTTGCGGGCTGCGCCAGGCTTCATGGCGGCCTGGAGGGCCTCCCGGTCGAGGCCGCCCCGGACCGCGTCCTCCATGGCCTGGATCGCGGCCAGCGTCGCCTCGGGGGTCTCGCCATAGCGGGGATAGGGCACGCACTCGCCGCGGCCGGTCAGGCCGTCCCGGCTCACCTCGGCCACGACGGTGACGGCCTCGGTCTTGGCGCCCCGGCTGATGGTGAAACTGCCGGCAATCGGAAAGCGCTCGATTTGCGACCTAAGTGCCGGAACTTTGCTGGAAGTCATTTTGAACTCTGGCGAAATCTGAACCTGCTAGTTACCTCTAGCAACTAACAATGGCCAGTTGGGGATACCTTCTCTAGGTAAGGGCGCGTGCGCAACCATCTGATTTTCTCCGCCCCGGCACGGGAGCGGACATCTTGAACGGCGATCCCAAGCTGGAGCGGATTGCCAAAGGCAACGCGCTGGCCCTCTGCGCCACCGGAACCTGGACCGCGAGCTTCGCGCCGGTCCTGGAGCGGATGGTGGCCGACGCCGAGAAGCTCGCCGGCGGCCCGCAAAGCATCTTCATCGACGTCTCCGAGGTCGCCAAGCTCGACACCTTCGGCGCCTGGCTGATCGAGCGGCTGCGCCGCAGCCTGACCCAAGGCGCGGTCGAGGCGCAGATCGCAGGGCTCTCGGCCAATTATTCCAGCCTCGTCGACGAGGTCCGGCGGGTCAGGGCAACGCCCGTGATCGAGACCTCAACGATCACCATCACCGGCATGCTGGAGCAGATCGGCCGCGCCGTGTCCGGCCTTGGCGGCACGGTGTCCGGCCTCATCGACATGCTCGGCGCTGTGCTCGCCGCAGGCTTCCGCGTGCTGATCCATCCGCGCTCGTTCCGTCTGACCTCGACCGTGCACCACATGGAGCAGGTGTGCTGGCGCGCGGTGCCGATCATCGTGCTGATCACCTTCCTGATCGGCTGCATCATCGCCCAGCAGGGCATCTTCCATTTCCGCCGCTTCGGCGCCGACATCTTCGTCGTCGACATGCTCGGCGTGCTGGTGCTGCGCGAGATCGGCGTGCTGCTGGTCGCGATCATGGTCGCGGGCCGCTCGGGCAGCGCCTACACCGCCGAGCTCGGCTCGATGAAGATGCGCGAGGAGATCGACGCGTTGCGCACCATGGGCTTCGACCCGATCGAGGTGCTGGTGCTGCCGCGCATGCTGGCGCTGGTGCTGGCGCTGCCGATCCTCGCCTTCCTCGGCGCGATGGCCGCGCTCTATGGCGGCGGACTCGTTGCCTGGCTGTATGGCGGCGTCGATCCCGAGGCTTTCCTGCTGCGGTTGCGCGATGCCATCTCGATCGATCATTTCATCGTCGGCATCGTCAAAGCACCTGTCATGGCCGCGGTGATCGGCATCGTCGCCTGCGTCGAAGGGCTCGCCGTGCAGGGCAGCGCGGAATCGCTCGGACAGCACACCACGGCCTCGGTGGTGAAGGGCATCTTCTTCGTCATCGTCATGGACGGCGTGTTCGCCATCTTCTTCGCCTCGATCGGGATGTGACGATGGCGCAAGAAATCCAAAACGCTGTTCAAAATCCCATCATCCGCGTCCGCGACATCACCGTGCAATTCGGATCGACGCGCGTGCTCGACGGCCTCAACCTCGACGTCAAGCGCGGCGAGATTTTGGGCTTCGTCGGCCCCTCGGGCGCGGGTAAGTCCGTGCTGACGCGCACCATCATTGGCCTCGTGCCGAAGGTCGCGGGCTCCATCGAGGTGTTCGGCGTCGACCTCGATTCCTCCAGCACCTCGCAGCGGCGCAATGTCGAGCGGCGCTGGGGCGTGCTGTTCCAGCAGGGCGCGCTGTTCTCCTCGCTCACCGTGCGGCAGAACATCCAGTTCCCGATGCGCGAATATCTTCGCGTCTCGCAGCGGTTGATGGACGAGATCACCATGGCCAAGCTCACCATGGTCGGCCTCAAGCCTGAGGTCGCCGAGCGCTTCCCGTCGGAACTCTCGGGCGGCATGATCAAGCGCGTGGCGCTGGCCCGGGCGCTGTCGCTCGACCCGGACCTCGTGTTCCTGGACGAGCCGACCTCGGGCCTCGACCCGATCGGCGCCGGCGATTTTGACGAGCTGGTGAGGACGCTCCAGCGCACTTTGGGGCTCACGGTTTTCATGGTAACGCACGACCTCGATAGCCTTTACACAGCATGTGACCGCATCGCCGTTTTAGGGAACGGTAAGATCATTGCTGCAGGGTCGATGGCCGACATGCAGGCCTCGCAGCATCCCTGGCTGAGGCAGTATTTCCATGGCAAGCGCGCCCGCGCGGTCATGGGTTGAGTAGCTGGGTTGAGTAGCCGGAGCACCTGATGGAAACGCGGGCGAATTACGTATTGATCGGGTCGTTCACGCTGGCGGTGATCGCCGCGGCGATCGGCTTTGTGCTGTGGTTCCAGTCGCTGCACACCACCAAGCAGCGCAGCCCGCTGCGTGTCGTGTTCGAGGGCCCCGCCGCGGGCCTGCGCAACGGCGGCAGCGTCAACTTCAACGGTATCCGGGTGGGTGAGGTGGTCTCGGTGAAGCTGGACAATCCGCGGCGGGTTGTCGCACTCGCCATGGTCGAGAACAACGCCCCGATCCGCAAGGACACGCTCGTCGGCCTCGAATTCCAGGGCCTGACGGGTGTGGCCGCAATCTCGCTCAAGGGCGGCGAGGAGGCGGCACCGCCGCCGCCGCTCGACGAGGACGGCATCCCCACGCTGACGGCCGACCCCAACAAGCTCCAGGACGTCACCGAGGCGATCCGCGCCACGCTGCAGAACATCAACAAGATCGTCGCCGACAATCAGGAGTCGGTGAAGAACTCGCTGAAGAATCTGGAGACCTTCACCAATTCGCTCGCGCGCAACTCCGAGAAGATCGACAGCGTGATGGCCAAGGTCGACGGCGTGATGCTCAAAGCCGACAATCTCATGCTCGGCCTCAACACGCTGGCCGGCGGCAAGGACGGCGGCGAGCTGTTCCTGGCGGTGAAGTCGATCCGCGAGCTCGCCGAGGATTTCGACAAGCGCTCCGGCGCGCTGATGACGGACGGCCGCCGCACGCTCGGCGACATCAGCCGCGCCGTGAACAATTTCGACCGCAACCCGACCCGCGTGCTGTTCGGCGCCAGCAACTCATCGCAAGCCGCCCCGCCGCCCGAGCCGCCGAAGCCGGTAGCGGCGCCGAGGCGCCAGTAGGCGTGTAGTCCGCCGAGTTCTCCTCGTCATTGCGAGCGAAGCGAAGCAATCCAGACTGTCTCAGCGGAAGCAGTCTGGATTGCTTCGTCGCTTCGCTCCTCGCAATGACGAGTTTGTGGAGATCGCGCAATTTCCCAATGCGCAGCCCGTAGCCCGGATGGAGCGCAAGCGTAATCCGGGGTTCTTCGCTTGGCCCCCGAATTCCGCCGCGCTCCATGCGGGCTACGAGCGCAATGACGCGCTTAAACAAAAACGGAGGCCGAGAGGCCTCCGTTGTCATTCGCTATTCGTTGCTTCCCGCCGCTTACCCGAGCCGGCCCGCCGCGTGCGCCAGCAGCGTGTACACCAGACCCGTCTCCGAGGTCAGGTGGCTGCGCAGCTCCTGCGGGCCGCGGCCGTCGCGGGCGACTTCGTCGAGCAGGCGTTCGAACTCGGCGACGTAGCGGTCGACCGTGCCCTTGAAGTTGCGGTCGGCGCGATACTTGCGGGCGACCTCGTCAAAGGCCTTCTGGCCGGCGGGCGTGTACAGGCGCTTGGTGAAGGCCTTGTTCTCGCCGCGCTGGTAGCGGTCCCACATCTCGGCGGCGAGGTTCCGGTCCATCAGCCGGCCGATGTCGAGCGAAAGCGATTCCAGCGGATTGCTGCTGCTCTGTGACGCCTGCGGCTGCTGCGCAGGTGCAGCGCGGCCACGGGGAGCCTCTCGGCCGTTCGGTGCGCCCTGGTTGGCGTCGGTGCGGTTGAGCAGGTCCGACAGCCAGCCGTCACGGCCCTGGTCGTTGCTGGAAGGCGCGACCGACGGCGCTTCGGTGCGGCGCGAGGGGGCGGGCATGCCGAGGTCCGGCGGCGGCAGCGTCGAGGCGCTGCCGGTGTCGCGCATGCGCGTCTCGGTGCCGCGACCGCCCGCGCTTGCCATGATCGGCTCTTCCTGGCGCTGGACGGCGACGGAGGCGCGGCCCGTCGTCGAGACGTCGAGACCACGGCCGTGCTGGGCCACGATGCGGTTGAGCTCGGCGAGCGCCTCGATCTGGTCGACGATCACCTTGCGCATCTGCGCAGTGCTCTCGGCGGCCTCCTGCGGCATCTCGAGCACGCCACGGCGCAGCTCGTTGCGGGTGGCTTCGAGTTCGTTGTGCATCTCGAACGCCATCTGCTTCATGCTGGACACGAGGTTGGTGAACTTCTCGGTCGACTGCTTGAACATCGCATCCGCCTCGTCGGTGGTCTGGCGGTAGATGTCGTGCATGGCCTCGATGGTCTGCCGATGCTCCTCTTCGGAGGCCACGCGCACCGCCTCGAACTGACGGGTGATCGCAGCCGAGCCTGCGCCGGCGGTCTCGGCGACGACGCGGGCGATGTCGCGGGCACGCTCCTCGGCGGCGGCCAGCGATTCGTCGAGCAGGCCGGTGAAGCGCGACAGCCGCTGGTCGAGATCGGCCGTGCGCAGGTCGATCGTGGTGACGAGCGATTCCAGCGCCTGCTTGCGTTCGGCGAGCGAGGCGGTGGTGTTCTTGTTGCTCTGCTCGACGACCTGGGCGGCGTCGACGAGCGCCTTGCCGTGCGCGTCGAACTGGGTCGACAGCTCGCCGAGGTCCTGCAGCGCCTTCGTGGTCTTGCTGTTGAAGACGTTGAGCTGGTCTTCCAGGTTCTGCGTCGCCGCGCCGTTGCGCGAGGTGACGTCGTTCATCGCCGAGACGAAGTCGGCGACACGCGTCACCAGCGCCCGCTCGAGCGAGTTGAGGTTGTCGTGCGCACCGGTCAGCACCTCCTGGAGCAGGATGTTGCCTTCGCGCAGGCGCTCGAACAGGGCGACCGTGTCGGTGCGCAGGATCTTGCTGGTCTCCTGCATCTCGGTGACGGCCGCGATCGAGACCTGGCGCGACTGGTCGATCGCCGCGCGCGAGGCCTGCTCGAGGTCCTTGAGCGACTTGCCGACCGCGCCGGTGGCGATCTCGCTCGCCGCGTTGATGGTGCGGGCGACCTCCGAGCCGTTGCCCATCATGGTCTGCGAGAAGGCGTGGCCGCGCGTCTCGATCGACTTCAGCGCGTCGGAGGTGACGCGGTCGATGTCGAGCGTGAGCTGGCTGGTCTTCGAGCCGATCGCGTCGACCAGCGCACCGCGCTTGGCGTCGATCATGTTCGACAGACGGTCGGCCTGCTGCTGCACGTAGGTGACGATCTCATCGGTCTTGCCGGTCATGGCCTGGCCGAAGCTGCTCGAGGCGGCGAGCACCGAGCGCTCGACGTCGGCCGAGCTCGACTTGACCCGCGAGCTCGCCTCGTTGGAGGCGGAGATCAGCGCGTTCTGGGCGTTGAGCGCGCTGCTCTGGATGTCGCTGGTCGCATTCGCGGTGGCCGCGCTCAGCGCGCGCTCGATCTCGGTCGAGATCGTGCGGATCTGGCTCGCGGCATCCGCCGAGGTCGAGGTCAGCGAGGTCTGCGCCTCACGCGCGCTGTTGAGGATGGTCGAGGCGGTGTCGGCGCCGACCGCGGTCAGCGTGCGCTCGATGTCCGTGGTCAGCGACTTGATCTGGCTCGCCGCATCGGTCGATGCGGAGATCAGCGTGCCCTGGGCCTCGCGCACGCCGCTGGTCAGCGCTTCGATGGTGGCGCCGCCGGCGGTCGCCAGCGCGCGCTGCATCTCGGCCGCGAGCGAGCGGACCTGGCTGGTCTGCTCGGCGGAGACCGAGAGCAGGGTGCTCTGGGCGTCGCGGGCGCTCGTGGTGATCGTCTCGGCGGTGGTCTGGCCGACCTGCGAGAGCGAGCGATGCACTTCGGCCGCGAGCGACTTGACCTGGCTCGCCGCGTCCGACGACGCGGTGACCAGCATGTTCTGCGCTTCGCGAGCGCCTGCAGTGATGGTTTCGGCGGTGGTCGTGCCGGCCATCGAGAGCGAGCGCTGTACTTCGGCCGTGAGCGATTTGACCTGATTTGCCGCGTCCGCCGATCCGGCAATGAGCGTGTTCTGGGCCTCGCGAGCGCCGGTCGTGAGGATCTCGGCCGTCGAGGTGCCGGCCATCGTAAGCGAACGCTGCACGTCGGAGGACAGCGCCTTGATCTGGTTGGCAGTCTCGGTGGAGGCCGCAATCAGCGCGCTCTGCGCATCGCGGGCCCCGGCTGTGATCGATTCGGCGGTGGTGGTGCCCGCCAGCGACAGCGAGCGCTGCACGTCGGCAGTGAGCGTCTTGACGTGGTTGGCCGCGTCCGAAGACGCCGTGACGAGCGTGGTCTGCACTTCGCGGGCGCCGGCCAGGATCGAGGCTGCGGTGGCGGAACCGGCCGCCGACAGCGTGCGCTCGACATCGGCTGCGAGCCCCTTGATCTGGTTCGACGCATCCCCAGATGCCGCGACCAGGCTCGATTGCGCTTCGCGGGCGCTGGTCAGGATTGAGTTCGCTGCTCCCGTGCCGACCGCGGTCAGGGCGCGCTCGACCTCGGTGGAGGTCATCTTGAGCTGGGCGTTGACGTCGGAGGAGACCGTCATCAGCGACTGCTGGGCGGTGCGAGCCCCGGTCTGGATCGTCTCGCTGGTGTTGACGACGAGGTTGGTGAGCGAGCGCTCGGCGTCCTCGACATGCGAGCGGATCGCGGTCGAGATCATCTCGGCGCGGGAGATCATGTCCTCGCTGGCCTGGCGGCCGCTGCTCTCGATGCGGCCGGCGACGGCCTCGACGCGCGAGCCGAGCAGGTCCTCGAACTGCGCCACGCGCACGTCGATGTCGTTGGCGACCGACCCGACCTTGGTCTCGATGGCCTGCTGGATGTCCTGGAAGCGCGCGGTGACCGTGTCGGTCAGATGCGTGCTGCGGCCGTCGATGATCTCGGCGACGCCGGTAATGCGGCGGTCGACCGCCTCGATCGCCTGCGCGGTGCCGTCGGTGAGCGTCGAGGTCAACAGGCCGAGGCGCGTGTCGATCGACTGCATGGCCTGCGAGGCGCCGTTGGTCAGCGCCGTCGTCAAGTAGGTGAGGCGGGTGTCGATGGACTCGAGCGCCTGCGAGGCGCCGCCGGTGAGGGTGGTCGTCAGATGCGTCAGGCGCGTATCGATGGTGTGGATGGTCTGCGATGCGCCGTCGGTCAGCGACGTCGTGAGGTGGGTGAGGCGGGAGTCGATCGACTGGATCGCCTGCGCGGCACCGTCGGTCAGCGAGGTCGCGAGCGTGTTGAGACGGCCGTCGATAGTCTCGGTGACGGACCGCGCGCGGGTATCGAACGACTCCTCGAGCGCGCTGACGCGGAAGCCGAGCTGCTCGTCGAAGGTCTTGATGTGGCCTTCAATCGTGCCGTCGAGGCTGGCGATCTTGCCGTGCAGCGAGGCGTCGAAGTTGGAAACGCGTTCGCCGATCGTGGTCTCGAACTGCACCAGCCGCTGGTCCAGCACGGCCGTGATCTCGCCGCCGTTGGAGGTGAAGCGGGTGTCGAAATTGTCGACATAGGTCTTCAGCGACTCGTGGATGTCCTGCGTGCGCTGGCCCATGCGCTCGACGATCTCGCCGCCGAACGTCTTCACGGTGCGGTCGAATTCGGAGATGTGGCGGGTGATCAGCGCGCCCAGCGTGCCGGAGTCGCGGGCGAACTTCTCGACCAGCTCGGAGCCCTGATTCTTCACCAGCTCGTCGAAGGCGCTCATCTGCAGCGAGAGGGAATCGTGCGCGGTCTCGGTCTGGCTGACGACCTTGGCGACGAGGGCGTTGACGGTGGCGTCGAGCGCCTCGCTCGCCTTGTCGCCGCTGGTCATGATGTGGCCGGCGAGGCGGTTGCCGGCGTCGTCGATCTTGGCGGAGAGGTCGTTGGAGCGCAGCTCGAGCTCGAGCAGCAGCGAGTCCGACGAGTTCTTCAGGGAATCGTGCACCTGCTCGGTGCGCTCGGAGATGCCGTCGACGATCGCGGCGGAGCGCTGCTCGAACTCGCCGGTGATGCGGTCGATGCGCTCGTTCAGCATCTCGTGGACGCGGTCGGCGAGGTCGACGAACTCGTCGTGGACGTGGCCGGTCTTGAAGTTGAGGCTGGTGGTCAGCCGCTCGCTGGCATCGAGCACGGCGCGCGTGGTCTCGTTGCTGGCTTCCTCGAGGCGGTCGAGCAGGTCGCCGCCGCGCTCGCCGAGCGCCAGGATCATGTTGTCGCCGGCATTGCTCAAGGCGCTGGTGATGTGGGCGCCGCGCTCTTCCAGCGCGCCGGTGATGGATTTTGCGACCTCGTCGACGCGCGAGGCGATCGCGTCCGAGATCAGCGCGATGTCGTGGCGCAGATCGATCTGCACGCCGGAGATGGCGCTGCGGACCTGCTCGGCCTGGCCGACCAGGTTGTCGCGCTGATGGGCGATGTCCTGGAGCAGGGCGCGGATGCGCACTTCGTTGTCGCTGTAGGCGCGCTCGAGCGCGGCGACCTCGTTGGCGACCAGCGTCTCGAGCTCGCCGGCGCGTGCGATCGCGCGCTCGATGCCGTCGCCCATCGCCGCGACCTCGCGGCGGATGGCCTGGCCGACGGTGACCATGGAATCGGAGGCCGAGCCTTCCGGCTCGGAGAAGCGGATCGCGACCTGCGCCATCGCTTGCGCGATCATGCGCATTTCCTGGCCGCGCCAAACGAGGCTCGCCAGGAAATAGAACAGCATGATCGGGGCGAAGAACATCGCGATGAGGCCGGCGATGACCAGCACGCCGCCGCTCTGGCCCATGGCGGCCTGGATCGAGGGCAGGAAGCCGACGGTCAGCGCAGCGCAAGCCGCGAGCCAGACGCCGGCGAAGATGGTGGCGAAGGTGTAGACGCTGCGGGCAGGGCGGCCCTTCTGAAGCGCCTGGAGCAGCTGGCCAATGGTCTCGCGGTCGTCATTGGCGGCGCGGCGCGCGGTGCGCGGCTCCTCGATCGGATCGAACACGGTGGCGCGTTCGTTGGCGGCCGGACGCGGCTCGAAGGCCGGCTCGTCGAAGGACGGGGGCGGCGGCGGTGTTACCGCAGGTGCGGTCTCGTTGCGCATCGCGGCGTTGCGGCTGGTGTCCGCGGCCGTATCGCTGATGTTCAGGGCTTCCTGGATCGCAGAAAGTGCAACTTCTGTCGGGTCTTTGACCTTCTTGGGAGTGTTCGCCATGTTCAGTCCGAGCCCTCGTTACTAGTACACGCCCCCCGCGAGCCCTGCGCGCGACGCAAGCCCACAGACCGGATCATGCCGCTTGTGCGGATCTCCAAGCCGTCCCCACCCGGACGGCTTGTCCGCTAATTTCCGCAACATCCTATTGGCAGAGCGTCGCGAATGAAATGCCCACGATTAAGACAATCTTAATCATCGTTAACAGGATCGCGCCGTAACGCCTTAGCAATAAATACAATTCCCCATGGAACTTGGCCGATTGCGGCAACTTTTCGTCAATAAACGGGCAGAATTACGTAAAGCGGCCCAAACATTTCGTTAACCATTTCCATGCTTGGGTGGAGGTGAACTCACCGCCGGACCGGCGGAACAGTCGCGCGATGCCGGGGCCTGCGCCATGACGCCTGAACTGCAACGGATGGACTGGATGCCCTCGCCCCCGCTTGCGCCCGTCGACAGCCCGCTCGACCTCGACCATCTCTCCCAGATGACGCTCGGCGACGCCGAGCTGGAACAGGAAGTGCTTGCGATGTTCGCCGAGCAGGCGGTCCGCCTGCTCGCCGCGATGACCGCGTTGCCGGCCGAGACCGGCGCGCTCGCGCACAAGCTCAAGGGCTCGGCGAGGGGGATCGGCGCCTTTGCGGTCGCCGACGCGGCCGCCAGCCTCGAGATGGCGATCCGGACCGGCCATGACCGGCCGCATGCCTTCGCGGCGTTGAAAGAGGCCGTGGCCGAGGTGCGCGCCGCGATCGCGGCGATCCTCAAGCACTAGGCTGGCAAGCCCCATTCACGCGGGCGCCTTGCGCGTCGACCTTCTGTTTGGACGCATTTTCCCTTGCGCGAAACGGGGTCCACTTCGCTTGAAAACACTATAGCGCGGCCCTGACCGACCCGTTATAGGACAGCCCCGATACTCCTTTTCCCCAACATCGCGGCAGCACGAGCACACATGGCCAAGATTCACTTTGTCGACCACAAGGGCGAAACCCGCACGGTGGAAATCGAGAACGGCGCAACCGTGATGGAAGCCGCCATCCGCAACAGCATTCCCGGCATCGAAGCCGAATGCGGCGGCGCCTGTGCCTGCGCGACTTGCCATGTCTATGTCGACGAAGCCTGGCGCGAGAAGGTCGGCAGCCCGACGCCGATGGAAGAAGACATGCTCGACTTCGGCTTCGACGTGCGCCCGAACTCGCGCCTGTCCTGCCAGATCAAGGTTTCCGACGAGCTCGACGGGCTCGTCGTGGCAACGCCGGAACGTCAGGCCTGATCGTTCCGAATGAATCAGGTGCAAGCGGCGCGACCTCGATGCCGCACTTGTGCCAGGGCCTGAACTTCTCGACGATCTCTGCTGTCAGCGGCGCCGGCCGCCGCGTCGTCTCGTCGAGCAGGACGCCGACGGACGTCGCCGAGGCGATGCACTTCCCGTTCGAGAACACGACCTGTTCGAAGGTCACCGACGTCCGTCCGAGTTTCACGACGCCGAGGCCGAGCTCGATCGTGTTCGGCCAGTGCAGCTCGGCGCGGAAATGGATGTCGAGCCGCACCATGATCCAGGCGAGGCCCGGCGGGGTCAGCCCGTATTCGGGAAGCTTCATCAGCGTGACACGGCCGGTCTCGAAATAGGTGGCGTAGACCGCGTTGTTGACGTGCTGGTTGGGATCGAGATCGCCGAACCGGACATTGTCGCTGAGGCGGTAGGGGTAGTCCTCGAGGCGCGGCGTCGTATCGAGGCGGCTTGGTGCGTTCACCGATTGATCTCCGTCATATCCATGCCCGTTACAGCCCAGTTATCCTGACCCGGCAAGTGGGCGCGGCTGCGGGGCGCTCCCGCTTTTATGCCTTCCCTGATCCATCCCCGTTGGCTAGACAGGCAGGGTCACCTCTGCCCGACGGGCGCCGTCCAACCGATAACGACCGATAAAGAGACGACATGAGCGACGTGATCAAAACCGATGTGCTGATTATTGGCGCCGGCCCGTGCGGCCTGTTTGCCGCCTTCGAGCTCGGCCTTCTCGACATGAAGGCGCATTTCGTCGACATCCTGGACAAGGTCGGCGGCCAGTGCGCCGAGCTCTATCCGGAAAAACCGATCTACGACATTCCCGGCATTCCGCAGGTCTCCGGCCAGGGCCTCACCGATGCGCTGATGGAGCAGATCAAGCCGTTCCACCCGACCTTCCATCTCGGCGAGATGGTCGAGACGGTGGAGAAGATCGGCGATCCCATGTTTCGCTGCACCACCGATGCCGGCAAGGTGTTCGAATGCAAGGTGTTGGTGATCGCGGCCGGCGGCGGCTCGTTCCAGCCGAAGCGCCCGCCGGTGCCCGGCATCGAGGCCTATGAAGGCACCTCGGTGCATTACGCCGTGCGCAAGATGGAGACGTTCCGCGACAAGAACGTGCTGATCGTCGGCGGCGGCGATTCCGCGCTGGACTGGACGCTCAATCTGCATCCGCTGGCCAAGCGCGTCACGCTTCTCCATCGTCGTGACGATTTTCGCGCCGCGCCCCACAGCGTCGAGCAGATGCGCGCGCTGGTCGCCGGCGGCAAGATGGATCTGCGGCTCGGCCAGGTCACCGCGCTGTCAGGTGCCGATGGTCAACTGACCGGCGCCACCGTCAAGGGCAACGACAACAACGTCAGCGAAATCGTCTGCGACACCATGCTGCCGTTCTTCGGCCTGACCATGAAGCTCGGTCCGGTCGCGAACTGGGGCATTGCACTGGAGAACAATCTGGTGCCGGTCGAGACATCGGCGTTCGAGACCAACGTATCAGGCATCTTCGCCATCGGCGACATCAATACCTATCCCGGCAAGATCAAGCTGATCCTGTGCGGCTTCCATGAGGGCGCACTGATGTCGCAAAAAGCCCATCGCTACGTCTATCCGGAGAAGCGGCTCGTGTTCCAGTACACGACCTCGTCCTCCAGCCTGCAAAAGAAGCTGGGTGTCAACTGACCGCGAGGGTGCGCACGGGCGATGCCCCATGTTTCTGGTGCTGGAATCGTTCGCGAAATCGCCGTAGTCTGCAGCCATTCCAGTTGCCGCTTAGCAAGGTGATCATAATGCGGAATCTCTTTTCCAGCTGTCGGCTGCTCCCGCTGCTCGCGCTCGCGCTGTCGATCGGCGCGGTGAGCCCGGCTGCGGCACAGGCGCAGCAGCCGACCGCCGCGGGCCTGTGGCAGAAGGTCGAAGACGGCAAGACGGTGGGATGGTTCCTCTTCATCGACCATAACGGCATCTTCGAAGGCGTGATCGCAAAAACCTTTCCGCGGCCCGGCGACAATCCGAACGAGGTCTGCGCGAAGTGCACCGACGATCGCAAGAACCAGCCGGTGCTCGGGCTCTCCTTCATCCGCGACATGAAGCGCGACGGCTTGAAGTACGAGGGCGGCAACGTCGTCAATCCGCGCGACGGCAACATCTGGAAGGCCAAGATGACGGTGAGCCCCGATGGCCAGACCCTGACCATGCGCGGCTTCCTCGGCATTTCCCTGTTCGGCAAGGACGAGACCTGGCAGCGTCTGCCGGACGCCAACCTCGCCCAGGTCGATCCCGCCATCGTTGCGAAGTATCTGCCCGCGCAGGCCGCCGCGACCAAGCCGGCGCCCACGCCTGCGGCGAAGAAGGGCGGAGCCATGAATGCGCCCGCGCCAAGGCAGTAGGCTGTCCTTGCATTCCTGAGAGTCGTCGCCGCGGCGATTTCGCCCGACGGACGCTTCCGTCGAAAGGCGCATGCCGTTGCGCGTTTCTGCCGTAGTTCCCCGGAATGCGCGTTGGCGCCGGATTTGCATAGCTGTCGCAAAGCTGCTGGGGGAACGAGTCGCCATGTCCATGCCTGCCTGACGGCGTGGCCGGCGGGCGACACCGCCTGTCCCCTCGCGGCGTCATTGTGATCCGCGGGAAGACGACATGCGATTTGCAAGACTATGTGCCGCGACGCTGCTGGCGCTATTGGCGACGTCGGCGCTGGCGCGCGATGACGGGCGCTACGCCAACTCGCCGCTCAAGCCCTGGTTCGAGAGCCTGCACAGCGAATACGGACAGTGCTGCTCGGATGCCGACGGCTACGTCGTCGCCGATGTCGATTGGGAATCCGACAAAGGACGTTATCGCGTGCATCTCGACGACGAATGGGTCGTGGTGCCCGACGGCGCCGTGATCACCGTGCCGAACAAGATCGGCCGCACCATGGTGTGGAAGCACTACGTCGACGGTCATCCGCGCGTGCGCTGCTTCATGCCGGGCAGCATGACGTGAGGGTTCGCTGCTACAATTTGTAGGTCGCGCTGCCCCGCGCGGTGTGTCCCGGCGCGAGCCGTCAGCGCGCCTCGCTCTCCGAGCCCGCGCTCGCCAGCCGCTTGACGCGCGGCGACAGCACCGAGACTTGCGCGGGGGAGGCGGGCATGCCGGCGACGATCATCGTGGGCGCGGCCGACTGCTCCTCGACACCGGCACCGCCGAGCACCTGCACCTGGGTCGTCGAGATCGGAAACGACTTGACTTCGTAAGACGGAAGCTCGCCGGCGAACGCGCCGCTGGAGCTCGCAATCATCGCACCGGCGACGGCAATCATCGAAAGAAAACGCATTGGAAAATCTCCGTTGAAGATGTCAATCGGAGGTTTGGTCGCCGCGATGCCGCGACAGGTTCGCTCGTGTGCGAACATTCGGAGGCCGCCGGCGATCTATTTGGTTGCGTTGGACGAAAGGATGAAACGCGGAAGATGTTTTTCGCGCAAATGTTTCCGGACGGTTTCGCCGAGGGGCGCCTTGCTAGCGTGCTTCCAGATCGAGCTGCCGAGAAGTCGTCGCCGCCGTCGGTTCGGGAAAACGCAGGCTCATCGTCGTGCCGCGGCCGGGTGCGGAGGAGATGACGAGCTCGCCGCCATGGGCGGCCATGATCTCGCGGACGATCGACAGGCCGAGGCCGGCGCCGCCGCCTGCGGTGTTGCCGGTCTGAAACGGCTCCAGCAGCTTTTGTTCGGCGCCGTCGGGCAGGCCTGCGCCGTCGTCTTCAACCGAGATGCTGCGGCGGTCGAGCGTGACGACGATGCGTCGCGCGCCGTGGGCGTGGATCAGCGCGTTGCCGACGAGATTGGCGAGCGCACTGCGAATGGCGGCATCGACGCCCTGCACCAGCACTGGGCCTTCCTCGGCGCGCTCCAGCGCAAGCTCGATGCCGGCGTCGAGCGCCGAGGGACCGAAATCGGCCAGCACGTCCAGCGTGATCTCGGCAAGATCGATCGGCCGCTTTTCGATCGCGTGATTTTGCAGGCGCGCCAGGTCGAGCATGGCGGACACCAGCGACGTCAGGCGGCGGACGTCGCGCACCAGCTCTGTCCTCAGGACCGGATCGGACACGTCGTCGATCTTCGCGCGCAGCAGCGTGAGCGGCGTTCGGAGCTGATGGGCGGCATTGCCGAGAAAGCGGCGCTGCATCCGGATATAGGCGTCGATCTCGCCGAACGCGCGGTTCAGCGCCTCGACCAGGGGCTTCAACTCGGAGGGGACTTGGGACAGCGATATCAAACCTCGCGGGGCCGAGGGATCGATCGCGAGCGCGCGGTGCGCGACCCGTTCGATGCCGCGCGAGACGAAACGCGCAGCAAGAGCTGAACCGATGGCGACGGTCGCCGCAAAGGCCAGCGCCACCAGCATGATCGAAAAAATCCTGCTGACGAGGAAGCTTCTTGCCATCCGGCCGAAGCGGACCTGAGGCTCGCCGACCATCGTCGTGAGCCGCAAGGAGCCCCGTTGCGCAACGGCGAGACAGAACGTGCTCTTTTGGTCGTGTGTGCTGAAGACGGACAGGCCGACCGGCCCGCGATAGGGAAAGGCGAAGGGGAGAGGCGGCCGGTGCTCGCCACCGTACTCGCTGACGAGATCGCCCACGGACACGACGTACCAGAGGTTTGGACTGTCCGCCTTCAATTCCTCGAGCGCGGGAGTCGGACGTATCGTCAGGTTTTGCCCGTCGAAATCAGTGGCTCGATCGAGAACGGCGGCCACGACCCGGCAGGCCCTGAACTCGCGTTCCTCCAACGGGTACCTCGAGACGAAGATCGCGACCATGGTCAGAAAGATCGCTGTGGCGGCGATACCGAGCGAGAACGCAAACGTTCGGGCGATCGACGTCATCGCGGCGTTGCCAGCCGCAGGATGTAACCGATGCCCCGCATGCTGCGGATCTCCACGTCGCCGCCGAAAGCGGCCAGCTTCTTCCTCAGGCGCGAGACCTGCGCTTCGAGCGTGTTGGATTCGATCTCGTCGTCGAAACCGTAGATCTCCTCGATCAGGGCGGCGCGGGTGATGACGCGGTCGCGGCGCATCAGCAGTGCGCCCAGGATCAGCGCCTCGCGCCGCCGCAGCAGGATCTTCCTGTCGGCGACCACGACTTCGTTGCTGCCGAGATGCAGCTCGACATTGCCGAGCGACAGCACCGAAGGCGCGAGCAGGCGCGGTCGGCGCAACACGGCGCGCACCCGCGCAAGCAGCTCCTGCGGCTCGAACGGCTTACCGAGATAATCGTCGGCACCGCCATTGAGACCATCGACGACATCCTCCTTGGTGTCCTTGGACGTCAGCATGATGATCGCCGGACGCTCCGGCGACTGGCTCAGCGCCGTGACCACCTCCAGCGCATCGCCGTCGGGCAGCATTCGGTCGACGATCGCAAGATCATATTTGAAATTGTCCAGTGCCTGGCGAGCATCGGCGATCGAGCCGACGAGGTCGACGATACCGTGCAATTGCCCGAGCAGGCGGCTGACATAGGCGCCGATCTGTGGTTCGTCTTCGATCACGAGGGAGCGCACGCGGGTCGTCCTTGACTCTGCCGGGGCCATAGGCCCCGACTTGACGCTTCCTGACCGAAGTCCGGCATTTCGGTTCGTGCGCGAGTTCCGTTTAAGGCAGCGAGCTTGGCGAATAAAAGGCGGCAGCGAGAGAGCTGACCGGACGCAGCGGCGAAAATTGGGGGGCTGAGTCCAGTCCTGCAATGTTCGGGCAATGTTGGTCCGGCGGCACCGTCGGCGCGGAATGTCGCAGGGGCGATTACTCGTTGCAATGTTGGGGCAATTTTGCCGGATCACATGCTGGGGCTCCAGACCACACCAGTCGACTCGGCCAGGACGGCCGGTCCGGGGCCCCGTAATGACGCATCTCGACGAAGCCGCTCACCGCCTCACGGCGAACGTGCGGCGGACGACCGCCTTGCTTGCCGCACTCGGCACGATCACCGCAATTCCTCAGTCCGCATCGGCGCAGACCGCATTCACCCTGCCGGCGCCGCCATTCGAGCTGCCGATGCTGCCGTCGCCCTCCGGCAACTGGACCGTCATGGTCGGCATCGGCGGCGAATACACGCCTGACTTCGTCGGGTCGAAGAACGGGAGGTTTCTCCCGATCCCGATCTTCACCATCCGTCGCGCCGGATCGATCGACCAGTTTCGCGGGCGTCGCGACAGCGCCAGCATCGCGCTGCTCGACGTCGGCAATTTCCGCGCGGGCCCTGCGTTCAAATACGTCTCCTCGCGCAAGAGCGACAAATATGCCGAGCTGACCGGCCTTGGCGACGTCAAGGCGGCCTACGAGCTCGGCGGTTTCGTCGAATATTATCCGGTCGACTGGCTGCGCCTGCGCAGCGAACTGCGCCAGGGTTTCGGTGGCCACACCGGCGCGGTGGCAGATGTCTCCGCCGACGTCATCGTGCCGCTGATCCAGAGGTTGACGATCTCGGCGGGCCCGCGCTTCACCTGGAAGAGCACCAAGGCGACCGCGCCGTATTTCGGCGTCGATGCGGTGCAGGCGCTGGCATCGGGGTTGCCGATGTATGACGCAAGGGGCGGTGCGCACTCGGTCGGCTTCGGCAGCCAGATCTCCTACCGCATCAATCCGCAGTGGGAGGTCCATGCCTATGTCGAGTACGAGAAGCTGCTGGGCGATGCCGCGGACAGCCCGCTGGTGAAGCAGCGGGGATCGTCGAACCAGACCACCGTCGGCCTGGGTGCGTCCTATTCGTTCGATTTCAGGATTCGATAGGCCGCCATGCGTAGCAAGGTCATCCTATGTGTTGCCGTCGCGATCGCTTCGGTCGTGCTCGGCGCCGCCGCAGCGTTCGAGACGCGCGCGAGCCGGCTGCAGGCGATCAAGACGGTCGGTATCATCTCGGCCATCGGCGAGGAGATGAGCCTGACACAGGCCGGCCTGACAGGGTTCGGCAAGACAGAGCAAAGCGCTTCGATCAGCGCGTGGGGGCTGGACGAGTTCATCGTGCAGCAGGCGACGAGGCTCCTGAGCGGCCGCTTTCGGGTGCAGGCAGTGAGCTATCGGCGCGTCGCGTTCGCCGCTGTCAGGGATTCGCCGGTTACGCCCGTCAATCTCCTGCGCAGCGATCCGTTCAAGGAGCTCGTTCGCAGCGATGTCTCTCCGCAGGGCCTGGACGCCTACATCGTGATCACGCGGGCGAAGTCGAAGCTCGGCAACGGCCGCAACGTCGAGGGCGTCGGGCTCGCCGAATACCGGACCCTGTTTGCGGATTACGGGCTGATCCACGCGCTGTACGAAGTCCGCGTCATCGACGGCAAGTCGTTCGACGTGATCGAGAAGCGGGCCGCCGCGCCGCTCGACAATACGGCGACGATGCGGATTGCCGGCCCGAGCGGCACGGTCGACGCGACGTTCGATGGTCCGGCTTCGAGCGAACGGCTGCGCGCGGCGATTGCGGACCTCATCACCCGCAGCCTACCCGTCACGCTCGGCGACATGCACCTGATCGACGGCCAGTGACCCTCAGGTCACCGGCGCCGGATTGAACAGCGTGAGATCGTTGTGGATGCCCCAGCGATCCGACCACGGCTTGGTGCGACCGGAGGCGACGTCGAGGATCAGGCGGAACAGGTCCCAGCCGCATTCCTCGATGGTCTTCTCGCCGGTGGCGATGCTGCCTGAATCGAAGTCGATCAGGTCCTTCCAGCGCCGCGCGAGCTCGCTGCGGGTCGCGACCTTGATCACGGGCGCTGCCGCAAGGCCGTAAGGCGTGCCGCGGCCGGTGGTGAACACCTGCAGCGTCATGCCGGAGGCGAGCTGGAGCGTGCCGCAGATGAAGTCGGAGGCGGGCGTTGCCGCGAACAGCATGCCCTTCTGCGTCGCCTTCTCGCCGGGCGAGAGCACGCCGGTGATCGCGCTCGAGCCGGATTTTACGATCGAGCCGAGCGACTTCTCGACGATGTTGGCGAGGCCGCCCTTCTTGTTGCCGGGCGTGGTGTTGGCGCTGCGGTCGGCGCCGCCGCGGGCAAGATAAGAGTCGTACCAGGCCATCTCGCGCACCAGTGCGCGGCCGACGTCCTCGTTGATGGCGCGGCGGGTCAGCAGCTGGATGGCGTCGCGCACTTCGGTCACTTCCGAGAACATCACGGTCGCGCCGGCGCGCACCAGCAGATCCGCGGCGAAGCCGACGGCGGGATTGGCGGTGACGCCGGAGAAGGCGTCGCTGCCGCCGCATTGCAGGCCGATGACGAGGTCCGAGGCCGGGCAGGTCTCGCGCTTGCGGCTGTTGAGCACCTTCAGCCGCGCTTCGGCCTGGGTCATGATCGCATCGACGATCGCGCCAAAGCCGTCGAAGGCTTCGTCCTGCATGCGCACGATGGCATCGCTGACACCTTCCGGCACCAGCCGCTCCGGCGCGAGCTTTTCGCAGCCGAGGCCGACGACCAGAATCTCGCCGCCGAAATTCGGGTTGAGCGCGAGGTTTTGCAGGGTGCGGATCGGTACGACCGCGTCGGGCGCGGTGATCGCGACGCCGCAGCCATAGGCGTGCGTCAATGGCACGACGTCGTCGACATTAGGATACTTCGGCAGCAGCTCGGCGCGGATGCGCTTCACCGCATATTCCATCGTGCCCTTGACGCATTGCACGGAGGAGGAGATGGCGAGGATGTTTTTCGTTCCGACCGAGCCGTCCGGATTGCGGAAGCCTTCGAAGGTGAAGCCTTCGAGCGGCGGCAGCGGCGCGGGAACGGCGGTCGAAATCTCCAGCTTGTCGAGGGCAGGGGCCTCCGGCATGCGGATGCGCGCCTCGTCCACCCATTCGCCCGCTGATATCGGGGAGAGCGCGTAGCCGATGATCTCGCCATAACGGACGATCGGGGCGCCTTCCGCGATGTCGACCAGTGCCGTCTTGTGCCCCTGCGGCACGAAGGCGCGCAGCGTCAGCCCGCAGGCGAAGCGGGAGCCGGCGGGAAGCCCGAAATCATTGACCACGATCGCCACATTGTCGCGCTCGTTGAGCTTGATGTAGCGGGGCTGCTCTTTCGCTGCGACATCCTGGTCCATCTGCGCTTGCCTCAGAAGCAGTAGGGTGGGCAAAGGCGCAAAGCGCCGTGCCCACCTTGTTTCACGTCGAACGTAGCTGGTGGGCACGCTTCGCTTTGCCCACCCTACGATGTCTCAGCCCGGGAAGGTATAAGCCGTCTTCACCGTCGTGTAGAACTCGCGAGCATAGGAGCCCTGCTCGCGGGCGCCGTAGCTCGAGCCCTTCCGGCCGCCGAACGGCACGTGATAGTCGACGCCGGCGGTCGGCAGGTTGACCATCACCATGCCGGACTCGCTGTTGCGCTTGTAGTGCGAGGCGTATTTCAGGCTGGTGGTGCAGATGCCGGAGGCGAGGCCGAACTCGGTGTCGTTGGAGATCGCCAGCGCCTCCTCGTAGTTCTTGGCGCGGATGACGGCGGCAACGGGCCCGAAGATTTCCTCACGCGCGATGCGCATGTTGTTGTTGGCCTCGGTGAACAGCGCCGGCTGCAGGTAATGGCCGGGATTCTCGCGCTTGAGCAGCTCGCCGCCGAAGGCGAGCTTGGCGCCCTCGTCCTGGCCGATCTTGATGTAGCGCAGGTCCTGGTCGAGCTGGCTCTGGTCGACCACGGGGCCGATATGCACGCCGGCCTTGAGCGCGTCGTCCACCGACAGGCTGTTCAGCCGCTCGGCCACCGCAGCGACGAAGCGGTCGTGGATGCCCTCGGTGACGATCAGGCGGGACGAGGCGGTGCAGCGCTGGCCGGTGGAGAAATAAGCGCCATTGACGGCGACCTCGACGGCAGTCTTCAGGTCGGCGTCGTCGAGCACGACCAGCGGATTCTTGCCGCCCATCTCGAGCTGGAATTTCTTCATGGGGTTCGAGAGCACGCAGGCCTGCGCGATCTTGCGGCCGGTCTGCACCGAGCCGGTGAAGGAGATCGCAGCGACGTCAGGATGCTCAAGCAGGGTCTGGCCGACCACCGAGCCGGAGCCGACGACGAGGTTGAACACGCCGGCCGGAATGCCGGAGCGGGTGATGATTTCGGCGAGCGCGTGGCCCGAGCCAGGCACCAGCTCGGCCGGCTTGAACACGACCGTGTTGCCGTAGCAGAGCGCGGGCGCGATCTTCCAGGCGGGGATCGCGATCGGGAAATTCCAGGGCGTGATCATGCCGATGACGCCGACCGGCTCACGGGTGAGCTCGACGTCGAGGCCGGGGCGCACGGAAGCACCCTTCTCGCCGATCAGCCGCAGCGCCTCGCCGGCGAAGAACGCGAAGATCTGGCCGGCGCGGGCGACTTCGCCGATGCCTTCCGGCAGAGTCTTGCCTTCCTCGCGCGCGAGCAGGCGGCCGAGCTCTTCCTTGCGGGCGAGGATTTCAGTCGAGATCTTGTTGAGGGCGTCGTAGCGTACCTGCGGGGTCGACTGCGCCCAGGCGGGGAAGGCGGCCTTGGCGGCGGCGATCGCTTTCTCGGTCTGTGCCTTGTCGGCCTTGGCGTATTCGCCGACGAGATCGTTGGTGTTGGAGGGGTTGATATTCTTGGTGACGCCGGAGCCGTCGACCCATTCGCCGCCGATGAAGTTCTTCAGGATCGCAGTCATGTTGTCCTCCGAGATAATTTCTAACGCACGAGGCACGGACGCTTGTCGTCGAAGGTCCAGCCGGGGATCAGGTCCTGCATGGCCATAGCGTCATCCCGGGCGCCAAGTCCATGCTTCTTGTAGAGCTCATGCGCGGCCTCGATGGCGGCGCGGTCGATCTCGATGCCGAGGCCCGGACGATCCGGGACCGCGATCTTGCCGCCGCGGATCAGCAGCGGCTCTTTCGTCAGCGCCTGGCCGTCCTGCCAGATCCAGTGGGTGTCGATCGCGGTCACCTTGCCGGGGGCGGCGGCGCCGACATGGGTGAACATGGCGAGCGAGATATCAAAGTGGTTGTTGGAGTGCGAGCCCCAGGTCAGGCCGTTGTCACGGCAGGTCTGGGCCACGCGCACCGAGCCTTGCATGGTCCAGAAATGGGGATCGGCCAGCGGGATGTCCACCGCGCCCAGGCGCAGCGCATGGGAGAGCTGCCGCCAGTCGGTGGCGATCATGTTGGTTGCGGTCGGCAGCCCCGTGGCGCGGCGGAACTCGGCCATGATCTCGCGGCCGGAGAAGCCGGCCTCGGCGCCGCAGGGGTCCTCGGCATAAGCGAGGGTGCCGTGCATGTCCTTGCAGAGGCTGATCGCCTCGTCGAGCGACCAGGCGCCGTTGGGGTCGAGCGTGACGCGCGCGTTCGGAAAGCGCTTGGCGATGGCCGTGACGGCCTCGATCTCCCGCTCGCCGCGGAGCACGCCGCCCTTGAGCTTGAAATCGGCGAAGCCGTAATGATCGTGGGTGGCCTCGGCGAGACGCACCACGGTCTCGGGGGTCATCGCCTCCTGGTGGCGGAGGTTGAACCATTCCGCCTTGCCGGCCTCGCCCTGGATGTAGTCGAGCTTGCTCTTGCGCCGGTCGCCGACGAAGAAGAGATAGCCGAGCGTCTCGACGCTCTTGCGCTGCTGGCCCTCGCCGAGCAAGGCTGCGACCGGCAGATTGAGATGCTGGCCGAGCAGATCGAGCAGCGCGGATTCGATCGCCGTGACCGCGTGGATCATGACGCGGAGATCAAAGGTCTGCTTGCCGCGGCCGCCGGCATCACGGTCGGCGAAGGCGGTGCGGATGTCGGCCAGGATGTTGTTCATCGCGCCGACGGTCTTGCCGATCACGAGATCGCGGGCGTCCTGTAGCGTCTGCCAGATCTTCTGCCCGCCAGGCACCTCGCCGACGCCGGTGTGACCGGCATTGTCGGTGAGGATGACGATGTTGCGGGTGAAGAACGGCGCATGCGCGCCGCTCAAATTGAGGAGCATGCTGTCGCGGCCGGCAACCGGGATCACCTGCATCGCCGTGACGATCGGTGCGCCGGAGATTTCCGTCTGGGCCATCGCACGCTCCTCCCTGTTGCCTGCTGTTATTCTGCAGCCTGTTGTGACGATCGTGCGGCGGGCAGCTTCTTCACCAGCGCGGCCAGTTCCGCGATCTCCTGCTCGGTGAGATCGGTCAGCGGCGGACGGACCGGGCCGGAGTCGCGGCCGATCACCTTCATGCCGGCCTTGATGATCGAGACCGCATAGCCCTTCTTGCGGTTGCGGATCGCGATCAGCGGCAGGATGAAATCCTTCAGCCCGGAATGGATCGCCGCATGGTCGCGCTTGCGCACCGCGGCATAGAAGTTGGTGGCGAATTCCGGCACGAAGTTGAACACGGCCGACGAGTAGGTCGTCACGCCCATGTCGAGATAGGGCAGCGCGAAGGTCTCGGCGGTCGGCAGGCCGCCGACATAGGTCAGGCGGTCGCCGAGCTTGGTGTAGACACGCGTCATCAGCTCGATGTCGCCGATGCCGTCCTTGTAGCCGACGAGGTTCGGGCAGCGCTCGGCGAGGCGGGCGAGCGTGTCGGGCTGCAGGATGGCGTTGTCGCGGTTGTAGACGATGACGCCGATCTTCACCGAGGCGCAGACCGCCTCGACATGGGCGGCAAGGCCTTCCTGCTCGGAATGGGTGAGGTAGGGCGGCAGCAGCAAGAGGCCATCGGCGCCGGCTTTCTCGGCGCCAATCGCGATCTCGCGGGCAATCGCGGTGCCGTAGCCGGTGCCGGCGAGCACGGGCACGCGGCCCTTGGTCTCGTCGACGGCGACCTTGACGACTTGCGGAACCTCGGTCGGGGTTAGCGAGAAGAACTCGCCGGTGCCGCCGGCGGCGAACAGGCCTGCGACGTCATAGCCGCACAGCCAGTCCATGTTGGCGCGGTAGGTCGCCTCGTCGAAGGAGTAGTCCGCCTTGAAGGGCGTAACGGGGAAGGACAGGAGGCCCGATCCGATCTTCTGGGCCATTTCCTGCGGAGTCATCTTGCTCATGGGCGCTGCTCCCTTGTCTCGTGTTGTGGAGGACGCAAGCAGGAGGCCGCGCGTCCATGCGCCGTGGTTTAGGAGACGGTTCGATGCGCGTCCAAGCCAAAGCCTATATCGACCGATGCGGATTGAGCATCAATCTTCCGCCACCACCGCGGAGGACAATTCGCCGGCGATCTTGACCAGGGCCGAGAGCAGAGGATTCTCGTCGTCGCGGCGCCAGACCATGAACAGCTCGACGGGGACGCGGGTGCGCAGCTTGAGCGGCCGCAGCCGTACGTCGGAGATTTTCAGGCTCGCGGCCGCGGCCGGCACGATGGCAAGGCCGAGGCCGGCGCGGACCATGGCGAGGATCGAATGGATCTGGCTGAGATGCTGGACGTAGCGCGGCAGCACGTCGGCCCGGGTGAACAGCGCCACCAGGAGATCGTGGAAGTAGCGGCTCTCATAGGGCGAATACATCACGAAGGGCTGGTCGTCGAAGTCCTTGATGGTGATGCTGTCGGCATTCGCGAGCGGATGCTTCTTCGGGATCGCGGCGAGCAGCGGCTCGGCGACGACGCGGCGGCTGGTGAGCTCGGGACGCGCGATCGGCGGCCGGAGCAGGCCGGCGTCGATCTGGCCCGAGGTCAGCGCCTCGAACTGGTCGCCCGACACCATCTCCTTCAGCGAGAAGTCCACCTCGGGCAGTTTCGCGCGGCAGGCCGCGACCAGCTCGGGCAGGAAACCGTAGGCGGCGGCTGCCGTGAAGCCGATCTTCAGCGAGCCGGTCTTGCCGAGCGCGATGCGGCGGGCGACCTGCGAGGCGCTTTCCGCAAGCTTCAGGATGCGGCGCGCCTCGGGCAGGAAGCTTCGTCCCGCCGGCGTCAGGCGGACCGAGCGGCTGGTGCGCTCCAGCAAGGGCGCATCGATGATGTGCTCGAGCACCTGGATCTGCCGGGACAGCGGCGGCTGGGTCATGTTCAGCCGAACGGCGGCGCGGCCGAAATGCAGTTCCTCCGCCACCGTAACGAAACAGCGGAGCTGGTTGAGGTCGAACATCGATACATGCCTTAGATGGATAAGGCGTTTCCCCGGCACTTCTAGCATCGATCACCCCCAAAACAAAGACGGCGGCTTTTTCGAGCCGCCGTTGAGTTGCCTGGTCAAGCTCCCACGGGGAGCCCTCAGGAGGAACGTTTGAGCACGACCCGCTCGATCTTGCCCACGATGACGAGATAGGCGAAGGCAGCCACCAGCGCGTTGAGACCTACGAACAGCAGCGCGCCGTTGAACGAGCCGGTCGCGGCCAGGATGTAGCCGATCACGATTGGCGTGGTGATCGAGGAGAGATTGCCGAAGGTGTTGAACAGGCCGCCGGAGACGCCGCCGGCTTCCTTCGGCGAGGTGTCGGAGACCACCGCCCAGCCCAGCGCGCCGATGCCCTTGCCGAAGAAGGCGAGCGCCATGAAGCCGACCACCAGCGCCTGTCCGTCGACATAGTTGCAGGCGATGATCGACATCGACAACAGCATGCCGCCGACGATCGGGATCTTGCGCGCCATGGTCAGCGAGCCGGTCCTGCGCAGGATCGCATCGGAGATGATGCCGCCGAGCACGCCGCCGATGAAGCCGCACAGCGCCGGCAGCGTCGCGACGAAACCGGCTTGCAGGATCGACAGGCCGCGCTCCTTGACGAGATAGACCGGAAACCAGGTCAGGAAGAAATAGGTCAGCGTGTTGATGCAGTACTGGCCGAGATAGACGCCGAGCATCATGCGGTTGGAGAGCAGCTGGCGGATGTGGTCCCAACCGGAGCCGGATTCCTGCGCACGCTCGCGCAGCAGATCGTCCTTGGGCGCGTCGAGATCGACCAGCGCGCCGCCGTCCCTGATGTAGTCGAATTCCGCCTCATTGATCGAAGGATGCTCTTTCGGGCCGTAGATGGTCTTGAGCCAGACGATGCCCATGATGACGCCAAGCGCACCCATCACGAAGAACACATAGCGCCAGCCGTAATCGTGCGCGATCCAGCCCATCAGCGGCGCGAAGATCACGGTGGCGAAATACTGCCCCGAATTGAAGAAGGCCGACGCGGTGCCGCGCTCGTTGCCGGGAAACCACGCCGCGACGATGCGGGCGTTGGCGGGGAAGGACGGCGCCTCGGCGATGCCGACCAGCAGGCGAAGCACGAACAGCACGGCGATGGCGACGCCGGCACTGAGGAAGCCGACCCAGCCCTGCATCAGCGTGAACAGCGACCAGACGATGATGCTGAAGGCATAGACGAGGCGCGAGCCGTAGCGGTCGAGCAGCCAGCCGCCCGGCACTTGGGCAACGACATAGGACCAGCCGAAGGCCGAGAAGATCCAGCCCATGGCGACGGGATCGAGATGCAGCTCCTTGGAAAGCGCGGGGCCGGCGATCGACAGCGTGGCGCGGTCGGCATAATTGACGGTGGTGACCAGGAACAACATGGTCACGATGAACAGCCTGACGCGAGACCTCCTCACGTCCGCTGTGGACACCACTGCGCTCATCACGCGCCTCCTTACAACTCGAAACGTTTCCTCAAGGCGACTCCTAGAGGCGCGCGCGGCAAAGTGTCCAAGTTGAAGGGAGTATCGATCGATGCCGTTTTTGGATTGATGGAACGGCGGGTCGAGGGGAACGATCGCGAGGGTGGCGAGATGCTGGCCCCAAGCTCGTCATTGCGAGCGCAGCGAAGCAATCCAGAATCTTTCCGCGGAGGGACTCTGGATTGCTTCGCTGCGCTCGCAATGACGGTGTAGGGAGAGTTGGTCTTCGCTGCTACTGCCGCGCGCTCGGCAGCAGCTGAGGCAGGAATCCGCGCGTCACACCCGGCGGCACGGCGTCGAGACCAAGTACTGCGCTTGCCGCCGGCAGCGCTGCGTCCGCCATCGCCGCATGGCCTTCCGCGCTCGGATGCACGGCGCCGCCATAGACTGCGGAGAGTACGCCCCAGGTGGCGTCGTGGATGTCGGTCGGCTGGCTCGCGGCCGGCAAGCCTTGCGGATAGGTCATCGCGGCAAAATAGCTGTCGTTGGCGTCGCGGATCCAGCGCGCGCGGGGCAGGTAGGCGCGGTACTCCGAGGCGCCGCGGCCGCACAGCATCGGCTGGCTAGCGGCGCTCACGATGTCAGGGTTAAAGCTCTGGCCGTTCTCGGCAAAGCAGCTGCGGTCGAATTCGGGATCGTTGCCCGAATGCGCGCAAAAGCCGTGGTCGGCGAACGTGGCCTGATGTGCATCGACGAAGGTCATGCGGTCGGCTTCGGGATCGCGGCACAGTGCGCCGCGGGTGCAGGTGGCGAGCCCCTTCAGCTGCGGCAGGAATTCCGTGTCGACGAAGGTCGAGACGCGCGCGAGGCGTTGCGCGTCGGCGTTGAAGGACGGATGGATGTCGAAGCCGGCGCGGCCGCCGCGGCAGGGCACGCCGCCATCGGCAAGCGCCGGATTGGCGTAGGAGACATAGACCACGTGCGAGAGGTCGCCGCCGACGAGCGGCTTCAAGGCCTCGCGCAGGCGAACGAAGTTCTGCGGCAGCTCGCGCGCCAGCGCGTCGCGGGAATCGTCGACGCTCGCCATCACGCCGGAGCGGCGGAACAGCGCGCGCTCGGTCGCGGTGTCGACGATGACGTCGGCGACGAGGCCGGAGAAATAGACGTCGTTGGCGCCGACCGAGAGCAGCACGAGGTCGAGCGTGCGATCTGGCTGGCGCTTCCTGGCGGCGGTGAGCGCTTCGCGCAGCTCGGCGACCTGAGCATTCACGCTGGTGTTGCAGACGCCGGTCTTGCCGGGCGGGCATTCGCGGGCGCGCTGCGAGCCGAGCAGCCCGTCGCCGATGCTGGCGCCGGTGCAGGCGAGCGGCAGATAGGTCACGGCGATGTGGGTGTAGCGCACCGCGAGCGCCAGCGCGGTGCGGGTCTGGTAGCTGTAGAGCGAGCGATGGCACGGCGAGTTGAACCAGAGCGCGCCGTAATGCTGCCAGTTGGCGAGCGTGTCCGGCGCCTCGCAGGCGCGCCCACCTTTGTAACCGGCGCGGCTCGGCCGGTAGTATTGCGCGCCGGCGGTGCCGAGGTAGGAGCGGAAGCAGAAGCCTTCGTCCGACAGCGCCAGCGGCCGGTCCGGATTGCCTTCGCCGGAGGCGATGCTGTCCCCGAGGCCGGCGATGAAGATATCGCGGACCTGGATCTCGGCCTGGACGCGCTGGGTCGGATCGGAGCCGGAGGAGACGTCGACGGTCGCGACCGTCTGCTTGCCGTAGCGGACGCGCAAATTGACCGGCTCGGCGCAGTCGAAGGTCGATTGTTGCGGCCCGTCGCCGTCGTCGAAGCTCCAGGCGCAGGTGGCGCCGACCGGCACTGCGCCGGTCAGGCGCACGGTGACGGGGTGGTCGATCGGGGTGATGTAGTTCTCTTTGAAGTTGTCACGGGTGCAGGGCTGGTTGACCCGGCCCTGCACGTCGATGCAGAGCCGGTTGACCATGTTGCGGGCCCAGCCGCGGCCCTCGCTCTGGAGCTCCAGCGATTGTTCGGCGGCGAGGATGCTGCGGTTACGCGCATTCTCGACATGGAGCAGGAAGTCGCGCTCCTCGCGGAACAGGCGGAAGCGGTTGCGCACCTCCCAATTGATCTGCATCGCGCCGGCATCCTGCGCGGCTGCGCGCCCAGACGGCCAAACGGTCAAAATCCCGGCAAGCAGCAGGGCGCAGGCAGAGAGGGTGCGAAGGGGAAGTCGGATCATGGCCCGCGTCTTCAACGGCAAAGTTGAGGCGGAAATAAGAGAGCATTGCTCCCCCGCGTGCAACCTTTGTCTGCCGCTTTTGCGGGCGGGCGCGGCTCAGCGCTTGCTGGCCTGCCGCACCAGACGCTCGCGCTCCATGGGCGTCACCTGCTTGGGCAGATTAGCCTGCGCGCAGGCCTCCGCCAGCCGCCGCCGCTCCTGCCAGGGCTGGACCACGTTCATCCAGAGCTCGCGCGCGCCCATGATGGAGATGGCGAGGCCGAACGGGATCACGAAGTAGAGGATGCGGAACACCAGCAGCGTCGCCAGAAGCTGCTCGCGGCCGAATTCGGGCAGCGCCACCAGCATCGCGGCATCGAACACGCCGATCGAGCCGGGGGCATGGCTGGCAAAGCCCAGCAGCGTCGCCAGGATGAATACGACGGCGAGCGAGAGGAAATCGATCTGCGGAGTGGCCGGCACCAGCAGGTACATCGCCAGCGCGCAGAAGCCGAGATCGACCACGCCGATCAGGATCTGCACCAAGGTCAGCGGCGCTGACGGCAGCACGACCTTCCAGCCCTTCTGTCCGAGCTCGCGGCGCTTCTCGCCCATGCAGAGCCAGACCAGGTAAGCGCCGATCGAGGCGAGGCCGCCGAACGCGATCAGCCGGTTGATCGAGGACGGCAGCTGATCCATGTACGAGGCGGCGTCGGGATGGATCGCCATGCCGATGGAGAGCACGAAGATGTTACCGAGCCAGAAGGTCAGCCCCGACAGGAAGCAGATCTTGGCGACATCGATCGCATTCAGCCCGTAATCCGAATAGATCCGGAAGCGGATCGCGCCGCCGGTAAAAACCGTGGCGCCGATGTTGTGGCCGATCGAATAGGACGTGAAGCTGGAAAGTGCTGCGATGCGATAGGGCACATGCTTCTTGCCGATCGTTCGCAATGCAAAAAAGTCGTAGAAGGTCAGCGTACAGAACGCGAAGACGACGCAGATCGCCGCGAGCCCGATATTTTCCCGGGGAATCTCGGTCAGCGCGGTCAGGATGACGCCGGTATCGATGCCTTTGAGGGTACGCACAAGCGTGGTGACCGCGAAGGCGATGATGAAGACGCTCGCGGCAATTCCGAGCCGTCGCCAGCCGATCCATCGTTTGAAGCCGCGTTTCAGCGCGGTCAGCAGTCCGTGCATTCATCCTCCCGGCAGGGGGCAAGATCGACAGGGCCAGGCATTGGCCAGTCGGCCGCGACCACGGCCCGTGGGCGTCGATCGCTAAGCATGTTGTAGCT
The DNA here is from genome assembly GCF_029714425.1 of Bradyrhizobium sp. CB2312. NCBI lineage: Bacteria > Pseudomonadati > Pseudomonadota > Alphaproteobacteria > Hyphomicrobiales > Nitrobacteraceae > Bradyrhizobium > Bradyrhizobium sp. CB2312. The sequence continues at coordinate 3,788,217 of NZ_CP121668.1, forward strand.
CATTTAAGGCAAAAACGGCGACTTGTGCAGCCCTTGACAACGATAGGTTCTGCTTTGGACCTGCGACCTTTGTCATATGCGGTTCACATCCGAGGCGCGTTAAGCATATGAGTCGTAATGCGCGGCTTGGATCGCGTGTCGGTATTTTGACATCATTTCAAATCCTGGGGCCCGCTTCCTTGTTCCAGCGCAAGCGCAAGGCGGCTTTTTTGGAACGTCGATGCTGCGCGCCCGTTAGCGCCCCATCAGCAATCGAACATGGCGGAATAAGCGGCTTTTTCGTGGAAGCCGATGCCTGCGTGTTCCCGAAACCGAAAGAGGATCGGAACGATGGGACTGTTCACAAAAGACATCAAGACCATGAACGACCTGTTCGTGCACCAGCTCCAGGACATCTATTACGCTGAGCAGCAGCTCACCAAGGCGCTGCCGAAAATGGCACATAAGGCCACCGATCCGCAGTTGAAGCAGGGCTTTTTGACGCACCTCGAGGAAACCAAGCAGCACGTCGCGCGGCTCGAGGAAGTGTTCAAGATACACGGCGTCGCCGTCAAGGCGGTCGATTGCCCGGCGATCGACGGCATCATCGAGGAGGCCGACGAGACCGCCGGCGAAGTCGCCGACAAGGCGGTGCTGGACGCCGCGCTGATCAATGCGGCGCAGGCCGCGGAGCATTACGAGATCGTCCGCTACGGCAGCCTGATCGCCTGGGCCAAGCAGCTCGGCCGCAATGACTGCGCCAATGTGCTCGCCAAGACGCTGGAGGAGGAGAAGGCGACCGACAAGAAGCTGACGACGCTCGCCGAGAGCAAGATCAATCTGCGCGCCGCGAGCTAGCGACCCATCTCGTCTGGAGACGCCGTGCAGCCGTGCGGCGTCCCCTTCGGTCTATTCGTCTTGCGGCACCGCTTGACCGGCCTGGTATTTCAGTCCGAACATCAGGGCGATCACCGCGAAGGCTGCAATGGTCGCGGCAAACACCAGGCTCGCCACGGTCAAGCTGGTCAGGGTCGAGAGCACGCCGATCCCGATCACCGGAAGCGCGTTTCCGAGAAAGCAGCAGATGAAATAGGCCGAGACCACCTCGGCACGGCGATCATCCGGCGCGATCTGGTTCACCACCTGCAAGCTGCCGCGATAGCCGAGGCCCGCCGCCACGCCGCAGGTCGCGGTCGAGGCGATCATCACGCCGAGCGATCCCACGAATTGTGCCGTCACGAGCAGGGCAAGGCTCGGCAGCATCAGTCCGAGCGACCACAGCATGGCGGCGCGGCTGGAAAGGGAGCGCGTCAGCGCGATGACCAGCGCCACGGCAGCCGCCAGCTCGAGGAAGATCGCGCCGGCGACGGCGTGGCTGGTGACATGCAGCTCATTGGCGAGCACGCTCGGTGCCAGCGCGGCGAAAAAGGCGACGAGGGCCATGGCGCCAAAGCCTGTCACCGCGGGCGCGACGAAGCGGGGCCGGATCGACGACGGGACGCCGGCACGCGGTCGGATCGACAGCTGCGCGAACGCGGTCAGCGGCCGATCCACGGTCTCGCGCGCGAAGGCGAGGAGGGCCGCGACGACGACCAGCACCGCGAGGTAGGCGATGAAGGGCGTTTGCAGCGGAAGTGCGACATATTCGGCAAGCACGCCGGCGATCAACGCGCCGAGGCCGAGGCCGGTGAAATTCGCGATCGTCGCGATCACGGTGGCGCGGGAACGATCCTGCTCGGCGATCAGTTCGGCGAGCCACGCAGTGCCGGTTCCGGCGCCGATCCCGATGGCAAGGCCGCTCAGCACGCGTGCCACGTAAAGCGAAGCGACCCCGTGTGCGAGCAGGAAGACCAATGCGCCCGCGATGGCGATGCCAACGGCAATGACCGCCGTGCGTCGCCGCCCGACCTCGTCCGACATCCGGCCGAAGACCAGCAGTGCGGTCAAATTGCCGATGACGTAGACGGCATAGATCAGCGTCAGCGTGATCTGGGAGAAGCCGAACTGCTGCTTGTAGATGACGTAGAGCGGGGTTGCGATGGTGCTGCCGGCGAACAGGACGCCAATCAGGCATCCGACGGCAATGATGGTTGCGGTCTTGCCGAACTCCGATCTTGCGCCACTCGGAATCGAGGTGTTGCCAACTCTTGCCATGAGGTCACTGCCGAGAGGGGAACATGAAGGGGTCAACAGAGGCAATCTCGCCCTGTTCCCATGCTTCCGCGCGTACGGGAGTTGCATGGCGAGCAGGGCGCGAAGCTTCGTTGTTTGTTGCTGAAGGATACGATTCATCGCGCGATGATGTTTCGATCATAATCGAATCATGATGGCGCGGTGAAAGCGTATGTTTCGGGTGGGGCTGCAACGAGGTGCAGCATGCGAGCCAACACCATCAAGTATCAAAGCTTCGACGACAGAGCCGGCGCGCCGCGAGCCCGCTCGCCTCTTGCGACCTCGCTCACGCTGGCGGCGATGAGCCTCGGCTATGGCGTGGTGCAACTCGACGTCACCATCGTCAACACCGCGCTCGATGCGATGGGCAGGACGCTCGGCGGCGGCGTTGCCGAGCTGCAATGGGTGGTCAGCGCCTACACCATTGCGTTTGCCGCCTTCATCCTGACGGCCGGCGCGCTCGGCGACCGCATTGGTGCCAAGCGCATCTTCATGGCGGGGTTCGCGATCTTCACCGCGGCCTCGCTTGCCTGTGCGCTTTCGCCCAACGCCATCGTCCTGATCGCCGCACGGCTGGTCCAGGGACTGGCGGCGGCGATCCTGGTGCCGAATTCTCTCGCGCTGCTCAACCATGCCTATACTGACGACCGTGCGCGCGGCCGCGCCGTCGCGGTCTGGGCGGCCGGCGCGAGTCTCGCGCTCACCGCCGGCCCGTTCGTCGGCGGCGCGTTGATCACGCTGGTCGGCTGGCGCGCGATCTTCCTGGTCAACCTGCCGATCGGGCTCGCCGGCTTGTGGCTGAGCTGGCGCTACGCGACCGAGACCACGCGCGCGACCTCGCGCGAGATCGATCTGCCCGGCCAGCTTGCCGCGATCGGTGCGCTTGGGGCGCTTGCCGGCGCGATCATCGAAGGCGGCGCGCTCGGCTGGGATCATCTGGCGGTGATCGGAGCTTTCGTCGTGGCTGCCGTTCTCGCCGTGCTCTTCATCTGGCGCGAGAGCCGCGCGGCGCAGCCGATGCTGCCGCTGGCGTTGTTCGGTCATCGCCTGTTTACCCTGACCACGATCGTCGGCCTGCTCGTCAATGTCGCGATCTATGGCCTGATCTTCGTGCTCAGCCTGTACTTCCAGCGCATCAACGGGCTGTCGGCGTGGTGGACGGGTCTCGCCTTCGTGCCGATGATGGGGGCGGTGCTGCCGGTCAACCTGCTGGCGCCGCGCCTTGCCGAACGGATCGGCTCGTGCCCGACCATCGTCGTCGGCGCCTGCATCTCGGCGCTCGGCTGCCTCGGTCTGGTCTGGATCGAAGCCGGGACGAGCTATTCCGCGATCTTTGCCCAGATGATCGCGATCAGCGGCGGGCTCGGCCTGCTGGTGCCGCCGCTGACCTCGACCTTGCTCGGCAGCGTCGAGAAGGCGCGCTCCGGCATCGCCGCAGGAGTCCTGAATGCGACGCGGCAGACCGGCAGCGTGCTCGGCGTCGCCCTGTTCGGCTCGCTGGTCGCCGCTGAGGGGGCATTCATGACGGGGCTGCACCTCGCGCTGGTGATCTCCGCGGCCGTCCTGCTGCTGGCGGCCGCCGTGATCGGCGTAGGCGCGCCGGCGCGGGGATGAACAATGTGAGCGAACGCACACATCTTCCGTTCACCAACCCAGAAACAGGCACGCAGCGAGTTACCGATCGTCCACCTCTATCGGTTCAAGTGCGGCGCGATAGGGGCCGGCAATGTATCAAGTTCTTTACTGTCTCACCGACGAGCATGATTGGCGACTTGTTGCGCTTGGCGGTGCGGTGTGTCTGCTCGCGAGCGCTGCGGCGATCAGCCTGTTTCACCGGGCGCGAGCGACGCATGGCGGCGCCCGCGTGGCGTGGATCGCGCTCGATTCTGCCGTTGCCGGCTGCGGCATCTGGGCGACCCATTTCATCGCGATGCAGGCGTACGGGCCCGGCGCCGGCGGCGCCTACAACATCCCCGTGACGGTGCTGTCGCTGATCTTTGCGATCGCAGTCACCTTCATCGGGCTCAGCATCTCGGTGTCGACGACGCGCGGGCTCCTGATTGCGCTCGGCGGCGCCGTCGTCGGCAGCGGTGTGGCCGCCATGCATTACACCGGCATGATGGCGTTCGAGATTCCAGCTCATGTCGGCTGGGAGACCGGCACCGTAACCGTCTCGATCCTGCTCGGCATCCTCTTCGGCTCGCTCGCTCTGTTTGTCGCGGGACGGCGCGACGGCGTGTCCAGCGCCCTCGGCGCGACGGTCCTGCTGACAGTCGCCATCGTCTCGCATCATTTCACCGCGATGGGCGCGCTGGAGCTGACGCCCGATCCCACGCTCGTGGTCAGCGGTCTTTCGATCCCGCCGGCGTCGTTGTCGATCCTGACCGCCAGCGCGGCGGCTGCCATTATCGCGATCGCGCTCGCGGCCGCCTTGCTCGACCGTCGTGCCAAGGGCGAACTCGGACGCCAGCAGGTCGTGCTGGATACCGCGCTCGAGAACATGTCGCAGGGCCTGTGCATGTTCGATGCGGACGGCAAGATCCAGCTCTTCAACGAACGCTATGCCGCGATGCTCGGCCGCACTGGCATTCCGCTCGCCGGCCGTCTGCTCGTCGACGTGCTACGGGAGGAGCAGGCGAAAGGCCAGTGGCAGGGCGATGCGGGCGAGTTCTTCGCGCGTCTCATCGCCGATGCGCGCGAGGGCCGCACGACCAGCCAGGTTGTCAACCGGCTCGGCCGCTCCATCCGCGTCGTCAACCAGCCGATGCAGGGCGGCGGCTGGGTCGCGACCTTCGAGGACATCACCGAATGGCTGGAGGCGCAGGCCAAGATCTCGCACATGGCGCGGCATGACGCGCTGACCAGCCTGCCGAACCGCGTGCTGTTTCACGAGCAGCTCGAGCAGGGACTGCACCGCACCAGGTCAGGCGACCAGCTTGCGGTGCTCTGTCTCGATCTCGATCATTTCAAGGACATCAACGACTCGCTCGGCCATCCGATCGGCGATGCGCTGCTCAAGGAGGTCGGCCGCAGGCTGAAGGCCACCGTCGGCGAGAACGACACTGTGGCGCGGCTCGGCGGCGACGAGTTCGCCGTCGTCCAGATCGGGCGCTCCGAGGAAGCCGCGGCGAGATCCCTTGCGGGCCGCCTCGTCGAGGTGATCTCGGCGCCCTACGAGATCGACGACCACCAGATCGTGATCGGCGTCTCGATCGGCATCTCGTTGTCGCCGCAGGACGGCGACAATCCGGACGAGCTCTTGAAGAACGCCGACCTTGCGCTGTATCGCGCCAAGGCCGACGGTCGCGGCACCTATCGCTTCTTCGAGACCGGCATGGACGCGCGCGCGCAGGCGCGGCGCCTGCTGGAAATGGATCTGCGCGCGGCGCTGCAACGCGACGAATTCGAGGTGCACTACCAGCCGATCCGCGACGTCGCCGCCGATCGCGTCGTCGCCTTCGAGGCGCTGCTGCGCTGGAACCATCCGCAGCGCGGCCTGATCTCGCCCGTCAACTTCATTCCGCTGGCCGAGGAGACCGGCCTCATCATCCAGCTCGGCGAGTTCGTGCTGCGCGGCGCCTGCGCCGATGCGGCCGCCTGGCCCGACGATGTCGACGTCGCCGTCAACCTGTCGCCGGTGCAGTTCAAGAGCCCGAACCTGATCGCGTCGGTGACTGCGGCGCTCGCCGCCTCGGGACTGAGCGCGCGCCGTCTCGAGCTCGAGATCACCGAATCCGTGCTGCTCCAGAACAGCGAGGCGACGCTGACCACGCTGCACGAGCTGCGCGCCATGGGCGTGCGGATCTCGCTCGACGATTTCGGCACCGGCTATTCGTCGCTGAGCTACTTACGCAGCTTCCCGTTCGACAAGATCAAGATCGACCGCTCGTTCGTGTCGGAGCTGGCGACGCGCGAGGATTCCATGGCGATCATCCGCGCCGTGACCGGCCTTGGCCGCAGCCTCGGCATCGTCACCACCGCGGAAGGCGTCGAGAACGACGCGCAGCTCGAGCTCTTGCGGCGCGAAGGCTGCACCCAGGCGCAGGGCTATTTGTTCAGCAAGCCGCGGCCTGCCTCGGATGTGGCGTTGATGCTGGAGCGTCCGCGTTTGCGGGCGACCGCCTGAACGGTCAACCGCGGCGCAGGGCGAAATGCGCGCCGCAGAACGCCATCACGGCGCCGAGGCACAGGGCGGCAAGCCCGGCAAGCACGACCGAGACGGTCGGGATCGGGCTCGGCGCCGAGGCCGCCTGGCCCGCGCCTGCGAGCAGGAGCACGCCGACCGCGATCAGGAACTGCCGCATCCGCTGCGGGATCTGGCCGTCGACCGCGCTCTGCATCAGGCTCGCCGTGAAATAGCCGCCGGAGAAGCCGACGGTAGCGATCAGCCACCAAGCGATCGCGGCGCCCGCAGGCATGAACTCGTGGGTGTCCGAGCGCCAGAGGCCGCCGAGGTCGAGCCCGTAGCGCGCCCCGAGCATGTGCACGGCGAGCGCGAGCAGCACGCCGGAGATCACGGCGGCGCCGAGAATCAGGCGGCGCGGAAAAAAGGTCGTCTCAGCCATGGCTCGCTTGTAGGATGGGCGAGGGCGGTCGCGCAAGCATATCGCGGACGGGATTGATTTCGAGATGCAGGTTTCGGGAGCTGAGGCCGCTAGGGCCACGAGCTACGCCTACAAGGCGTCGCTGATCGGCTCGGCGCATCGCTTCGAGCTGACGGAGGAGGGGCTGTCCTGGCACATCGCCGGCCGCTCGGGCCTGTGGCGCTATGACGAGATCAGTGCTGTCAGGCTGTCGTTCCGCCCGGTGTCGATGCAGCAGCATCGCTTCCGCGCCGATGTCAGCCACAGCGGCGGCGGCCGCATCGCAATCCTCTCGACGAGCTGGCAGACCGCCGCGCTGATGGCGCCGCAGGACAACGGTTTTCGCGACTTCATCCTCGAATTGCATGCGCGGATGGCGAAGGCGGGCAGCCGCGCGGCGCTCACCGCGGGCCTCGGCGCCAAGACCTATGCCGCGGTGCTGGCGTTCCTGGCGCTGCTGACGGTTGCGATGGCGGGGCTTCTGATCCGCGCGCTCATGATCGGCGAGCTCGCGGGCGTGCTGTTCATCCTCGGCTTTGCCGCGCTGTTCGCCTGGCAGGTCGGCGGCTTCGTGCGGCGCAATCAGCCGCAGAGCTACAGTTTCGATCGCGTGCCGAAGGCGCTGCTACCTTAGTCCCCCGACGCGCTACTCCGTCGAATCAAAATCCTCTTCCTTGGTGCCGAGCAGCGACACGATCGTGCGCAGGCCCGAATCGAGCTGCTCGAAGCTGGGTGGGGCGAGCGCGAGGCGCACCGCATTCGGCGCGTGGCCGTGCGCGATCGCAAAGGTGGAGGACGGCGTCAGCGCGATGCCGCGCCGCGCAGCGGCAGCCACGAAAGTCTGCGAGCGCCAGTGCGGCGGCAGCGTTAGCCAGAGATGATAGGACCGCGGGTCGGCGGCGTGCTGGTAGCCGGCGAGCAGCCTTGCCGCGGTCTGCTGGCGGCGCGTGGCGTCGATGCGCTTCAGCCGCGTCAGCTCGGCGACGGTGCCGTCGGCCATTAGCCGCTGCCCGGCCGCCAGCGCATGGCCGGAGGCGGTCCAGCCGCCGGTGCGCACCGCGCTCATCACGCTCTCGCGCAAGTGCGGCGGCGCGACGAGGATGCCGAGCGCAAGGCCCGGCGCGACCTTCTTGGACAGGCTGTCGATGACGATGCAGCGGTCCGGCTCGAGGGCTGCGAGCGGCGTGTCGTCGGCGAGGAAGCCATAGACGGTGTCCTCGATGATGGTGAGGTCGAGCTTCTCGGCGACGCGCATGATGTCGGCGCGCCGCGTCGCATTCATGGTGACGCCGAGCGGGTTCTGGATGATGGGCTGCAGATACAGCGCCGACAGATGCGCCTCGCGATGCGCCTTCTGGATCGCATCGGGCCGCGCGCCGAATTCGTCCATCGGTATAGGCACCAGCGTGATGCCGAGTCGCGCGGCGATGCTCTTGACGTAAGGGTAGGTCAGCGCCTCGACGCCGCAGCGGCCACCGGTGGGCACGAGCGCGGCGAGCGCGGCCGCGAGCGATTGCTTGCCGTTGGCGGTGAACACGATCTGCTCGGCCTGCGGCGTAAAATCCTTGCGCGCGAGATAGGCGGCGGCGGCATTGCGCGCACTCTTGGTGCCGGTGCTGGTGGAGACGCGTAGCGCGGATTCGAGCGCATCGACGCGCTCCAGCCCTGCAAGGCTCTTGGCGATCATCGCCCATTGCTGCGGCAATAGCGGATAATTGACCTCGAAGTCGATCCGCGCATCGCGCGGCTCGCTGATGGTCTCGACCTCGCGCCTGACGTCGCCGGAGATGAAGGTGCCGCGGCCGACCTCGCCGACGACGAGGCCGCGGCGGAGCAATTCCGTATAAACCCGGCTCGCGGTCGAGACTGCGATGCCACGGTCATAGGCAAAATTGCGCTGCGGCGGCAGCCGGTCGCCGGGCCTTAACGTGCCGTTAGTGATATCGGCCGCAATGGCATCGGCAAGCTTCACGTACTCGAACTTGGACATTATTGCACCGAGAGCAATGTTTTACTTGCTCCGAGAAGTGTACTGGAGCATTTAAGTTCCATCAAGTTCCGCGATTGAGCCGAGGAGAGCGAGAGCAATCCGACGGCAAACGAGGTGCAGGCGCTGACCGCGTCTGCGCCAACGGCACCTGCTTCGCCGCGCGGGACAATACGCCGGAGAAGAAACATGACCACGATTTCGCAAACTGCCGGGCGGAATTTACGCCCATCCTCGTCGAGCGGATTTTTTGCAACGCTCGCCAACGCCGCTTACGCGCTGTTCGACCGCCTGGAGCGCCGCTCCGCCGTCAAGACCCTGAACGAGCTCGACGACCGCGCCCTGCGCGACATCGGGATCAACCGCAGCCAGATCGAGGACGCGGTGCACGGGCAGGTCAAGGCCGAACTGACGCGGTATCTGTAAGCGCGGCTTCCAGATGACTTCGGGGCTCAGGCCATCGCGGCCTGATCCCACATCCCGCCGAAAGCTCGATCATCTTCGGGCTGGTTGGACTTGCGGCGACGCCTCGGCGCCGAACCCGCTCCGCGCCGCCGCCTGGGATCGATCCGCTGCATGCCGGTGCGAAGGCGCGCAAGCAGTACCGGGGCGCGCATCGCGGCCCGCTTCACGAGAAACGCGATCGTCGCGGCCCGGCTCAGTATGCTGAGCATCAGCACCACCGAGAAGATGTCGATATAGGCGACGAGGTCCCCGACCAGCATCAGCGCGGGAGGCAGCGGCACGCTGTGGTAATAGGCCAGCAGCAGGACGGCCACCGGGACGAGGGCCACCACCTTTCGCCAGGTCAGCCGGTCCAGCAGTGCCGCAAACTGCACGACCAGGATCTCCCACAACGCATCGCCGATCGCGAGCGGGATTTCATAGCTCCACTTGCGCCACAATTGCTTCACCGCATTGCTCCGCGTTCAGTGCCTCACCACCAGCACCGAGCACTTGGCGTAACGCACGACGTGCCCGGCATTGGAGCCGAGGAAATAGGTGCGCATCGCCGGCCGGTGCGAAGTCATGACGATGAGGTCGGCCTTCATCTGTGCGGCTTCCTCCAGGATCTCGTGATAGATGCCGCCCTGGCGGACCACGCTGGAGATGTGGGAGGGGTCGATGCCGGATTCGCGGGCGACGATGGCGAGCGCCTCTTCCGAGGTCTGGCGCTGCTGCTCGTCGAAATCGGCCGGGACGTATTCGGCGAGCATCACCGGCGTCATCGGCAGCACGTTGAGCAGCCGGACCGATCCGCTCCAGTTCTGCGACAGCGTTGTCGCGGTCGCGATCGCCGGCTTGGCGAGATCGGTGTCGGCGAGGTCGATGGGCACGAGGATGGACTTGAACATCTGCGCCTCCCTATGAACCAGGCTGGATCAACCGGTCGAGACGGCGCCCGCGCGTCTCTAGCCCGATCGAAGCAGCTTGGGGCTGACGAACAGCACCAGTTTGCCGCGGCGGTAGGCCACGTCGTTCCAATCCTTGACGTCAAAGTCGAAGATCGCAAGTCCCGCGGTGGGCAGATTGTCGGCAAGCGCCTTGGCGCTCGCGGGATCACCGCTGCCCATCAGCATCAGGGCGGTCTCATGCATGCCGGGATTGTGTCCGATCAGCAGCACACGCCTGGGGTCGGCGGGGGCGGTTGCAGTGCGAATGGATTCCAGGATCTGCGCGGGATCGGCGCCGTAGAGTTCCGGCAGGACCTCGATCTCAGGCGCCGCGACGCGGTCCTTCATCGCCTCCCAGGCGATGTCCCAGGTCTGCCTGGCACGGACGGCATGCGACACCAGCACGGTCTCGGGGAAGGGGGGATGCGCGGCGATCCAGTCGCCCATCTGGGCGGCGTCCTTGTGGCCGCGGTCGTCGAGCCGGCGGTCCTGGTCACGGCCGCTCGGCGCGTCAGTCTCTGTCTTGGCGTGACGCAGCAGCATCAAACGGCGCATGGCATTCTCGAATCGTTCCACGTCCAGAATAATCTACAGGCGCCCGTTGAGGACAAGGTGACAGGCGCCCGATCGGTCTTTAAAGCGCGACGAGCAATAGAACAAATCGTCATCACGATTTAAGTTGTTGTTTTGAACGTGATCTTTTCGGAAAACCGCTGCACACATGTCCGGATCATGCTCTAAGAAAACTGCATGAACGAGACTTTCACAAGCGTGTCCCAGCAGGAAGCCGGCTTTCGCGACCGAGTGCGGCTGTCGTTCGATCTCGATGCCGACATCTGCGTGATCGGGGCTGGGCTCGCCGGGCTCTCGATCGCGCTGGAGGCGGCCCGGCTCGGGGCCAGCGTCGCGGTGCTCGAGGGCCGCCATATCGGCTGGAACGCCTCCGGCAACCAACTCGGCACCGTGACGCCGGGCTTTGCCTTGCCGCTCACCGACCTGATCGAGCGGATCGGCTTCGAGGACGCCAGGGAATTGTGGACGCTGTCGAAGGAGGGCGCCGAGTTCGTCCGCGCCAACGCCAGCGAGGAGAACATGCCGGGCATCGGCCTCAGCGAGGGCGTGCTGGAGGTCTCCAATGTCGATGCGGGCGACCGGCTGATCAGCCGGTTGCAGATGCTGAATGAGGATTTCGACACCGAGGTCGAGGGCTGGCAGATCGATCGCGTCCGCGAGGCACTCAAGACCGATCGTTACTTCCACGGCGTGTACTATCCCAGGGCGTTCCAGGTCGACGGACGCAAGTATGTGAACGGCCTTGCGGCATTGGCGCGGCGGGCAGGGGCCCGCATCTTCGAGGACACGCCGGTGGTCAGCATCGATCATTCCGGCATCCGCAAGCGCATCGTCACACCGTCGGCGCGGCTGCGCGCGACCCACATCGTGCTCGCCGGCAACATCCATCTCGGCGCGCCCTTGCGGCGGCTGTCGGAGACGCTGCTGCCGGTCTGGCGCTATGCCGGCATCACCGCGCCGCTCGGCGAGCGCGTGCACGACATCGTCGCCTTCAAGGGATCGGTGATGGATTCCGACGGCGTCGACCATTTCCGGATCGTCGATGGCGACCGGCTGATGTGGGAGAGCCCGGAGACCACCTGGGCCGCGCGCCCGCAGCGCTTCACAGGCAGCGTCAAGCGGCGGATCCGCACCATCTTCCCCGCGCTCGGCGATGTCGAGATCACCGACATGTTCGGCGGCGCCACCGGCCAGACCGTGCACGGCATGCCGCAGATCGGCCAGTTGCGCAAAGGCCTGTGGGTGGCGAGCGGGTTCGGCCGCCACGGCATGAATACGTCGGCTATGGCCGGGCAGCTGATCGCGCGCAGCATCCTGTGGGGCGATGAACGCTGGAAGCTGTTCTCGCCGTTTGAACTGGTCTGGGCGGGCGGCGTGACCGGTCGTGTCGCGGGCCAATTGGTCGGGCTCTGGGGCAGGGCAAGTTCCGCCGCCGCGGGCTCACTCGCCCGCTACCGCGAGCGTGCCAGGGTCAAGGACCGGGAGCGCGAGGCCCGGCTGGCCGAAGCCAACCGCGCCGCCGGCACCGGTCCGCGCCGTCCGCCGCCGGGCGTGCGGCCTCGGCTGGCCCCGGTACCGAAACCTGCGCCGGAAGCCGTGGAACCGGCCCCGCAGGACGCCAGCGTCTCGCAATAACCCTGAGAAAAATTCCGCCCGGACGTGTAACGTCAGCCGTTAGAGCCCGTATCTCAGGGCGTGGACTCCCGCGCACGGAGAATGAGATGTTTGACCGCCGCATCCTGCTAACGACTGCCGCCGGCCTGTTCGGCCTTTCCGCCTTCCGCTGGCTGAGAGGATCCTCTGCCGAGGCCGGCGAGAAGGCCACGGAAAAGTTCGAGATCGAGAAGACGGAGGCCGAATGGCGCGCGCAGCTGACGCCGGAGCAATATGAGATCCTGCGCAATCACGGCACCGAGCGGCCGGGCTCCAGCCCGCTGCTGAAGGAGCACCGCAAAGGCATTTTCGCCTGCGCCGGCTGTGACCTGCCGTTGTTCGCGTCCGATACCAAGTTCGAGAGCGGCACGGGCTGGCCGAGCTTCTACCAGCCGATCGAAGGCAATGTCGGGAAGACCGAGGACCGCACCTACGGCATGCTGCGCACCGAGGTGCATTGCCGGCGCTGCGGCGGCCATCTCGGCCACGTCTTCGACGACGGTCCGAAGCCGACCGGTCTGCGCTACTGCATCGACGGTTTCGGGCTGGTTTTCCACCCGGCGGCGGCGTCGGCGACGTAGTGACTTGAGGTGTCATTCCGGAGCGATGCGTGAGCATCGAATCCGGAATCTCGAGATTCTCAGGTGCGCAATCGCGCACCAGAGTTCGGTCCTGCGGACCGCCCCGGAATGACGTCACGTCCCGGCAATTGTTGCCGGCCCGGCAATTGTGCCCCGGTCATCCGACCTGGGCTTGTCTATTTAAGTCATTGATTTCCTGAAGATACCCGCATTGGCATAGCCCTTGCGACTGTCTCTTCCGACTGCGGCCATGGTCGACCGGCCGCCGGGATCGGATTTGGAGACAAAGTTATGGGTATCTTCGATGCAATGAACACCTCGGTGGGTGGCCTGCAGGCGCAGTCCTTCGCGCTGCAGAACATTTCCGGCAACATCGCGAACTCATCCACCACCGGTTACAAGGGCATCGGGACCAGCTTTGTCGACCTCATTCCGGACGCCTCGGTGCCGAGCAAGCAGGTCGCGGGCGGCGTGACGGCCAACGCGAAAGCGACCATCACCACGCAAGGCACGATCTCGTCCTCGACCGTCGCGACCAACATGGCGATCACGGGCGACGGCTTCTTCTCGATCCAGAAGGCGACCGGCGTCGTCGACAACGTGCCGGTGTTCAGCGGTGTCACCTACTATACGCGCCGCGGCGATTTCCAGCTCAATGCCAACGGCAACCTCGTCAACGGCGCCGGCTATTACCTGATGGGCACCACGGTCGACCCCAAGACCGGCAATCCGACCGGCAACGTGGCGACGGTCCTGAAATTCCAGAACAACTTCATCCCGGCACAGGCGACGACCTCGATCCAGTACGCGGCGAACCTGCCGAGTACGCCGAGCACTGCGGCGAGCTCAACCGCGGCGGCCAAGACGCTGCTGGCGGCCGGCGGCCTGAACCCGTCCGATTTCGGAGCCAACCCGCTGCCGATCGGCACGCCGGCCCCGGGCTATACGAATGCGACGGTCTCTGGCGGCGCCGCGACCGGCAATCTGCGCTCGGCTTATACGTCGACGACTGGGGCGGGCTCGGTTGCGTTGCAGGACAACGCATCGGCGGTTGCAGGTACGGGCACCAAGCTCGATCCTTCCGCGGTCAACCATCTTGCCACGAGCATTCTCAACGCGCTCAGCAACGGTACGACCGGTACGACGCTGACTATCACCGGCGCCAGCGGCACCAACACGATTACCTTCGACCCCAATGTCACCACGATCACGTCGTCCGGAAACAGCACCACGATCGGATTGGCTCCGGGCAGCACCGCGAAGGTCTCTGATATCTTGAACGCGATCGCGACGGCCGCCGGCATCCCCGCCGCCAACGTGACTCTGAGCGCCAGCGGCAATATCCAGATCGCGACCGGCACCGCCACCGATGTGTCGGTCACCAGCGGCGCGGCGGCCACCGCGCTCGGCATCAGCACCGTCACGCGCGGCGGCAACGTGCTGTCGACGCCCGCGATCACCGCCTCCACCGTGCTGGGCGGCGCTGCGACCGCCGGCGGCGCCGAGGTGCTCTCCTCGGGCTTCGTGGCCAATGACACCATCACTGTCAATGGTCAGACTTTGACTTTCGTCTCGCCGCCTACTGTTCCCAGCGCCAGTCAGATCCTCACGACCGATAACATCGGGAACCTGCTCCAAAAGATCGACGCTCTTGTCGGTGCGTCGGGCTCATCGGTCAGCAGCAGCGGCGTGATCACGCTGAACACCGGTACCGGTAGCGCCACCCCCACTCTGTCGGTGTCTAGCAGTAACTCCGCCGCCTTCGCCGCGCTCGGCTTTACGTCGACCGTCACCAAGAATCGCGGCGGCGGCGGCACGATCGGCACGGGCACCGTGATGGGCGCCGATGTCGCGACCTTCACCAAAGAATCGATCAGCGGCGGTGCAGTGACCGCGTACAACGCGGCCGGCACGCCGGTGAACCTGCAATTGCGCTGGGCCAAGACCGACAGCGCGTCGCTGGGCAACGGTCACACTGATAGCTGGAACCTGTTCTACCAAACCGATCCCGCCGCAACGGGTGCGTCGCAGCCGGCTTGGGTGAACACCGGACAGACCTTCACCTTCGCCGCCGACGGCTCGCTGACCTCGCCGAGCGGCTCGGGCATCACCATCAACAATGTCAGCGTCAGTGGCCAGCAGCTCGGCTCTGTCGCCTTCAACATCTCCTCGGGAGGGCTGACACAATACGCCAGCACCAGCGGTGCGGTGACCATCAACACCATCACCCAGAACGGCTATGCCGCCGGTCAGCTCCGCTCCGTCGCCGTCAACAACAACGGCCTCGTGGTCGGCACCTTCTCCAACGGCCAGAACCTCGACCTCGCGCAGGTGTCGTTGTCGCACTTCAACGGCACCAACTACCTCAAAGCGCTCGACGGTGGCGCTTACGCCGTGACCGAGCAGTCGGGCCCTGCGATCGACGGCGCCTCGGGCACCATCAGCGGCTCGTCCCTGGAAGGCTCGAACACCGACATCGCCGACGAGTTCACCAAGCTGATCGTGACCCAGCAGGCCTATTCGGCCAACACCAAGGTGATCACGACGGCCAATTCGATGGTGCAGGACCTCCTGAACGTGTTGCGCTGATCGGCGCGTGACGTAACCAAAGGCGGTAAGTACACATGGGTTTGAGTTCAGCCCTTGCCAGTGCGATGAGCGGTCTGCGTGCCAACCAGGCCGCGCTCTCGATCGTCTCCTCGAACGTCGCCAATTCGCAGACGCCGGGTTACGTCGTCCAGACGGCGAACCAGATCGAGGTCACCACCGGCGACTTCGGCTCGACGGCGATGACGACCGGCGTGAGCCGGGAGCTCGACACCTATGTGCTGAACCAGCTGCGAACCGAGACCGGTGGCAGCGGTTACGCCGATCAGATGGCCAACATCCTGAAGCAGCTTCAGAGTGTCTATGGCACGCCCGGTAACAACGGCACGCTCGAAACAGCGCTGAACAAATTCACCACGGCGCTGCAGGCGCTGTCGACGAGCTCGGGCGCCTCGTCGGCACAGACCGTTGCGCTGGGTGCGGCGCAGGCGCTGGCGCAGCAACTCAACGTCACCACCAAGGGCATCCAATCGCTGCGCTCCAACGTCGAGCAGGATCTCGGCACCTCGGCGCAGGCCGCCAACGCGGCGATGCAGAAGGTCGCCGACATCAACACCAAGCTCCAGGGCCTGTCGGCTAACGATCCCTCCGCCGCGACGCTGATGGACCAGCGCGATCAGGCGATCAACACGCTGTCGAAATATGTCGACGTCCGCGTCACCACCGACGGTTCGAACCAGGCCAACATCTACACCACCACCGGCATCCAGCTCGTCGGCGCCGGGCTCGCCTCGCAATTCTCCTTTGCCTCCGCCGGCGCGCTGTCGGCGACCTCGCTCTACAACAGCGATCCCACCAAGTCCGGCGTCGGTGCGTTCAACATCAGGCTGCCGAACGGCTCGCAGATCGACGCCGTCGCCAACAACGTGGTCTCCTCGGGCCAGATCGCGGCCGACCTGAAGCTGCGCGACCAGACGCTGGTGCAGGCGCAGACCCAGCTCGACCAGCTTGCGGCGACGATGTCGAGCGCGCTGTCCGACAAGACCGCGGCCGGCAGCAAGGTCTCGGGCCCGCCGGCCGGGTTCGACCTGGACCTTGCCGGTGCGCAAGCAGGCAATACGGTCAACATCACCTATACCGACACCGCGACCAACACCCAGCGCCAGATCACGCTCGTCAACGTGACCGATCCGGCGGCGCTGCCGCTCCAGAACGCCACCAACGCCAACCCGATGCAGGTGGGCGTCAACTTCTCCGGCGGCATGGGTGCGATCGCCGCCGCGCTCAACACCGCGCTGTCGGGCTCGCATCTGTCGTTCTCCGCCGCGCCGTCGCCGGCGACCGCGACGACGCTGCGGGTCACCGACGACAACACCGGCCTTTCCAAGATCAATTCGGCCTCGACGTCCAAGACGATGTCGTCGCTGGCCTCCGGCAATCCGCAACTGGCGCTGTTCACCGACGGCGGGCAGGCGCTCTACACCGGCGCGATCACCGCATCGGGCTCGCAGATGACCGGCCTCGCCGGGCGCATCGCCGTGAACACGCAGGTGGTCGCCGATCCGACCAAGCTGTCGGTCTACAACACCTCGCCGGTGACGCCCCCGGGCGACACCACGCGTTCGGACTATCTCTATTCGCAGCTCACCAATGCGGTGTTCTCCTATTCGCCGACGACCGGCCTCGGCTCTGCCAACCAGCCCTTCACCGGCAGCGTCTCGAACTACCTCCAGCAGTTCCTGAGCATCCAGGCCAACGCCTCGACCCAGGCGACCCAGCTCCAGCAGGGCCAGAGCGTCGTGGTCTCGACGCTGCAGGCCAAGTTCGACTCGACCTCCAGCGTCAATTTGGACTCGGAGATGTCGAACTTGATCCAGCTCCAAAATGCCTATGCCGCCAACGCCCACGTTATGTCGGTGGTGCAGAGCATGATGAACACTTTGATCCAGGCTCAAGCGTAACCAGTACAGGGCTCTGAAACATGTCGATCAGCAGCATAAACTACTCCTCGTCGATCCTCGGCTCGCAGATCCGCAACATCAACCAGCAGCTCACCGACCTGTCGACGCAGCTCTCGACCGGCAAGCTGTCGCAGAATTATTCCGGCATGGGCACCAACGAGGGATTTGCGATCGCCGGGCGCTCGCAGCTCTCCAACATCGCCGCCTATACCGACACGATCACCAACGTCAACGTCAACATCAACCTCGCCAATACCGCGCTGCAGTCGCTGACGACGATTCGCACCAACACCAAGACGGGTTCGGCCAGCACGGCGCAGGATCTCAACGTCAACGGACAGACGGTGGCGCAGAACACGGCCGCAGCCCAGTTCGGCTCGATGGTCGGCGTGCTGAACACGCAGTCGGGCAACCGCTATCTGTTTTCCGGGACCGCGTACAACACCCAGCCGGTCGCCAATGCCGGGGACATCATCAACGGCACCACGACGCAGGCCGGCTTCAAGACCGTCATGGCGGAGCGCCAGGCCGCCGACCTCGGCGCCAACGGCATGGGGCGCCTGGTGCAGACGCAGCCGACGCCGAGCTCGGTGAAGGTGTCGGAAGACGCCGCCGGGTCGCCGTTCGGGCTCAAGGTCAAGGCGGTGTCCTCGACGCTGACAGGGGCGACCGTCACCGGCCCGAGTGGCTCGCCGGTGTCGTTCTCGGTCGATCTCAACGGCGTCAATCCGAACAACGGCGACAAGCTGAGCGTCCAGTTCACGCTGCCGGACGGCACCACCGAGCAGATCGACCTGACCGCGTCCACGGCGACGCCGACGCCGCTCGGCAGTTTCGCGATCGATGCGAGCGTCCCGGTCAACCCGAACAATACCGCGACCAATCTCAACACGGCGCTGAACACCGCGATCAAGAAGCTTGCCAACACGTCGCTGGTGGCGGCGTCCGCCGTGACCGCGGGTGACAATTTCTTCAACACGGCAAGCTCGGCGACCGGGACGACTGCGGTCACCAATCAAGTCGCCCCGCCAGCTTCGAACATCGCCACGGGCGCGACGGCGCTGTCCGGCGCAAGTGGATCGGACTCCATCACGCCGGGCTTCTCCGCCGGGGACACCATCACCGTCAACGGCACCACGCTCACTTTCGTCAACTCGGGCGCGACCGGCAACCAGCTCAATGTGACCGACAGCATCCAGACGCTGATGAGCAAGATCGACGCGATCACGGGCACCTCCAAGCCGTCGACGATTCATGGCGGCGTGATCACGATCAACACCAACGATGCGGCGAGCCTGAACATCACGGGCTCGACCCCGGGCGCGACCGCCGCGCTTGGCTCGCTCGGTTTCAGCACGACGCCCGTGACCGCCACGCAGCCGCCGCTACGCGTTGGCTCCTCGCCCGCGAGCTCGGCCACCACGCTGGTGAACGGCTCGGCCAACACCGTGAAATGGTACCAAGGCAATGACGGACCGGGCTCGGCGCGCTCGACCGCGGTCGCGCGCGTCGACGATTCCGTCACGGTGCAGTATGGCGCGCAGGCGAACGAGGACGCGATCCGCCGGCAGTTGCAGGCGATTGCCGTGTTCGGCACGTTTTCGACGACCCCGGGCGGGCAGTATTCCGGCGGGCAGGTCGCCGCGCTGAGCCTGCGCACGACCCAGGCGCTGACCCAGCAGCCCGGCCAGCAGCGCATCGAGGATATCCAGACCGACATTGCGATGGCCCAGAACACGATGAAGGACGCGACCACGCGCCAGACCCAGGCCAAGGCGCAGCTGCAGTCCATCATCGACCAGGCGGAGTCGGCCCCGCAGGACCAGGTGGCGAGCGAGCTCCTGGCGCTCCAGAACGCCCTCCAGGCGTCCTATCAGGTGACCTCGAAGCTCGCCCAGCTCTCGCTCGTCAAGTTCCTGTAAGGATGCGTTAAGGCATCGTTAACCATGCCTCTTTACCTCTTGGTGAGGATTGGAGCGGGGCAAAGCGGCCGATGTCGGACAGGATGCAGCTGGTGGTGGCGACGCCGTGCTTCGGCGGGCAGGTCTCGAGCATCTATGCGAGCTCGATCTTCGCGCTCCAGCGCGCCGTGCACGGCATGTCCAATCTCGACCTCAAGGTGCACATGCGCGACGGCGACGCGCTGATCACGCGCGCGCGCGCCAATCTGGTCGCGATGTTCCTGGACGATCCCAAAGCGACGCATTTCCTGTTCATCGACGCCGACATCGGCTTCAAGCCGGAGCAGGTGTTCCGGCTGATGGAGTGCGGCGCGGACGTCGTCGCCGGCTGCTATCCGATCAAGCGGGTCAACTGGAACAAGGCGAAACGCGCGATCGAGGCCCGCCGCACTGATGTGCCGGCCGCCTCGCTCGACTACGTGCTCGAGGTCGAGGACCCCGACCGCATCGTGGTCGTCAACGGCTTCACGCGCGTGCGCTATGCCGGCACCGGTTTCCTGATGATCCGCCGCCACGTGCTGGAAGCGATGTGCCGCCATCCGGCCTACGCAAACTTGCAATTCTTCCGCGAGCATTCGCACGATGCGCTGGCGGCGAGCCAGAACCGGTTCGCGCTGTTCGAATGCATGATTGATCGGGCGACCGGCACTTATCTCTCGGAAGACTTCGCCTTCTGCAAGCGCTGGACCGATATCGGCGGCGAGATCTGGGCCGACATCCAGAGCTCGCTCGACCATGTCGGGCCCTCGGTGTTCCACGGCGACATCGCCTCGCAATTCGCAGCCGCGCCCGCGGCGGCAGCGGCCGACGCGGCGTGAGCCTTTCGGGATGAGCACCGGCGCATCCCGTCTGTCAGCTTCGGAACGCGCGCCCGACGGCGGCTCGCGCTACCGTCTGCGCGATCTCTTCACGCCATTGGACACGCTGCTGGTCTGCGGCGGAGACCCGCGCCTTGCGCTCGATCCCAGGGATGGCGTCAACGCCTATGGCTGTGCGGCCTCGCCCGAGCCGGAGACCTGGAATTTCGCGTCCTCGACCGCATCGACGATCTCGCAAGCGGCTTATGACCGCGCCGCGCTGGCGCGCGAAGAGCTGATGCACAGGTGCCTGTTCGACGAGGTCGAAATCGCCTTCGACGCGCGCTGTGAGGGCATGCGCGAGGAACTGCGCGGCCATCTCCAGCTCTCGCCGCGGGTCGACGTCGTATTCTCGCCCTCCGGCACGGACTCCCAGCTCCACGCGCTGTTCCTGGCGAGCGCGGTGCTCGGCGCCTCGCCGGTGACGATCGTGGTCGGCACGGATCAGACCGGCAGCGGCACGGTTCATACCGCGCGCGGACATCATTTCAGCTCGATGACGGCGAGCGGCGTTGCGGTGCGCAAGGACGCCGCGGTCGCGGGTCTTGCCGGCGACAGCATCGCGGTGCCGCTGCTGGATGCCGCCTCCGGCATCGCGATGCGCGCGGATGCGGACGCTGCGGTGATGCGTGCCATCGAGACCAGCCTCGCGCAAGGCCGCTGCGTTCTCCTGCAAATCATGGATTCGTCAAAACTCGGCTGGCGCGCGCCGAGTGCTGCCTGCCTCGATGAGATCGCGCGGCGCTGGCCGCGCAAGGTACAGGTGGTCGTCGATGCCTGTCAGGCGCGGCTCGGCCGCCGCCGGCTGCGCTGCTATCTCGACCGCGGCTACATGGTGTTGATGACCGGTTCGAAATTTTTCGGCGGACCCGCCTTCAGCGGCGCGCTGCTGGTGCCAAAAGGCCTGTCGCGGTCGATCGACCGGATCGGCGCGATCGCGCCGGGCATTTTCGACTATGCCGGCCGCTGCGACTGGCCGACGGCCTGGACGGCGCTGCGCTCTCGGTTCGAGCGTCGGCCGAATTTCGGTCAGTGGCTGCGCTGGGAAGCCGCGCTGGCCGAGATCGGCC
This sequence comes from Bradyrhizobium sp. CB2312, assembly GCF_029714425.1. Lineage (NCBI taxonomy): Bacteria > Pseudomonadati > Pseudomonadota > Alphaproteobacteria > Hyphomicrobiales > Nitrobacteraceae > Bradyrhizobium > Bradyrhizobium sp. CB2312. Next base: position 3,809,535 of record NZ_CP121668.1, read on the forward strand.
GCTACTACGCTGTCCCCGGGGCATTCCGCGCCAGGGCGCTGGCCGAGCTTGCCGCCGGCATCGACAGCATGCTCGCGCTGTCGCCGTCGCTGCGTGCCATTTCCGTGGCGACCGAGAAGGCCGGTGCGGATGACGAGGAATTCGCCCGCGCCACGATCTTTCCGTTCACGCTGCTGCGAGACGGCAAACCTGTCTCGCTCGCCGAGACCGGCGCCGTTCATCGGTTGCTGGCGTGCGACATGAGCGAGGAGCTCGGCGGCAGCGCGGCGGATCGGCAGGTCGCCGCACAACGCTGTCTGGTCGGCCAGCCGGTCCGGCTGGAGCGACAGGGCGAGGCGCCGCAGGCCGCGTTGCGGCTGTGCGTCGGCGCGCGGCTCGTCGCCGAAGCCTGGTCGGCGGATGCCGCGCAGGCGCAACGCAATTTGCAGCATGTGCTCGATCGCATCGCCCACGTCCTGGTGAAGATCGAACTGCTGCTTGACCGTGCCACGGCTGCGCCGGGGAAGTTTGTGCTCGAGGTCTGAAGATGCTGCATCCTGTTTCCGCGCCTGATAGCGTGACCACGCCGAACTATTCCGACCGCATCGGCTTTGCGCAGTTGACGCGGCGGGCCTTCGAGGGCGGCGATCTGCATCCGCTGCGCGAGCATCTGCTGGCGCGGATCGCGGAGGGAACGGCGGAGGCGGGGGAGGGCCTCGATCTGTCGCTGATTGCCCAGCTTCTCGGCGAGAAGGAGGCCGGGCTCGTGATCCAGACCGAGGTGCTCGCCTTCCACCAATTGTTTCGCACGCCGTGCGCGGTTGCCAAGCCGCGCCTGCGCGTGCTCGCGCTCGCCGCCGATATCGACATGGGCGGCAACACCCCGATCGAATTCCTGCTCGAGGGCTCCGACATCGAGCTGCTGACGCTGTATGTGGTCCACGGAGTCGGTCTGCCCGAGACGTTGCCTGATCACGACGTCGCCATCGTGGTCGCTTCCGATTCCGAGGAATGCCGCGAGGCGCTCGCCGTCATCGCAGCGGCCGCGCCGCGCTGGCCGCGGCCTTTGCTCAATCGCCCCGAGCTGATTGGCAATCTCGATCGCGACAAGCTCTATCGGTTGCTGGCTGATATCCCGGGTCTCGATATTCCCGTGACCGCCAACGCGACCCGTGCGCAATTGACGGCTCTCTCGGAGGGGCGGATCGCTTGCACGGAGATTACGGGCGAACTGCACTTTCCAATGATAGTACGGCCGCGCGGGACGCACGCCGGCGTCGGGCTTGCGAAGATGGACGATGCGGCTGCGCTCGAAGCCTATCTTGTCGAGCGGCAAGAACAGGACTTTTTCGTCGCGCGTTTCGTCAACTACGCGAGTCCCGACGGGCTCTTTCGCAAGATCCGGCTCACGATGGTCGACGGCAAGCCTTATGCCTGCCACATGGCGATCGCCGATCGCTGGGATATCTGGTATCTCAACGCCTACATGGCGTTCAGCGAGGAGAAGCGCGCTGAAGAGGCCGTCTTCATGCAGGACTTCGATCACGCGTTCGCGGCGCGCCACAAGAAGGCGCTCGACGAGATGAGCAAGCGCGTCGGCCTTGACTATTTCATCCTCGATTGCGCCGAGAACCGCGATGGCGAGCTCTTGGTCTTCGAGGCCGACAACACCGCCGTCGTGCACAACATGGATCCGCCGGCCGTGTTTCCCTACAAGCCGCCGCAGATGCGCAAGATCTTCGCCGCGTTCACCGCGATGCTGTCGCGGCACGCCAAGGCCGGCGCGGAGAGCGCAGCATGAACGAGATCATCCGCAACACGCAGAGCTCCGTCACGAACGGCTCGCTCGATCCGCAGGACTGGAGCGAATTCCGCGCGCTCGCCCATCGCATGCTCGACGAGACCATCGACGGCATCGCCAACATCCGCTCGCGGCCGGTGTGGCAGCCGATCCCCGACGGCGTCCGCGCGGCCTTGAAGAGCGACGTGCCGCGCGGGGCGAGCGAGCTCGCCGAGGTCTATCGCGAATTCGCAGAGCATGTCGCCCCCTATGCGACGGGCAACGTCCATCCCGGCTTCATGGGCTGGGTGCATGGCGGCGGCACCGCGGTCGGCATGCTCGCGGAGATGCTCGCGGCCGGCCTCAACGCCAATCTCGGCGGGCGCGACCACATGCCGATCGAGGTCGAGCGCCAGATCGTCGGTTGGATGCGCAGCCTGTTCGCCTTCCCGGACAGCGCGAGCGGCATCTTCGTCACGGGCACGTCGATGGCCAATCTGATGGCGGTGCTGGTGGCACGCACGGCTGCGCTCGGCACGCTGGCGCGGCAGCACGGCATCGGCAATGACGGCGCGCTGCTCGCCGCCTATACCTCGCGGGCCGCGCATGGCTGCGTCTCGCGGGCGATGGACATCGCCGGGCTCGGCGCCGATGCACTGCGCAAGGTCGATGTCGACGTCGATCATCGCATCGACGTCGCCGCGCTGCGCGCGCAGATTGCCGCGGACCGCGAGATCGGTTTCAAGCCGTTCCTCGTCGTCGCCTCTGCCGGCACGGTCGATATCGGCGCGATCGACGACCTCAGGGCTGTCGCGCAGCTCTGCCGCGAGGAAGGCATCTGGTTTCACGTCGACGGCGCCTTCGGTGCGCTCGCGATCCTCTCGCCCGAGCTCGCGCCACTGCTCGGCGGCATCGAGCTCGCCGATTCCATCGCGCTCGATTTCCACAAATGGGGGCAGGTGCCTTACGACGCTGGCTTCCTGCTGGTCCGTGATGGCGAGCAGCATCGGCAGGCCTTTGCGCAGCCGGCGGCCTATCTCAGCCGCGAGGCGAGGGGGCTTGCAGCGGGCACGGTCTGGCCCTGCGATCTCGGCCCCGACCTGTCGCGCGGCTTCCGCGCGCTGAAGACCTGGTTCACGCTGAAGACGTTCGGCACCGATCGCCTCGGCGCGGTGATCGCGCGAAGCTGTGCGCTGGCAAAATATCTCGAGGCGCGCATTCTGGCCGAGCCGCGGCTGGAATTGCTGGCGCCGGTGAATCTCAACATCGTCTGCTTCCGCTATCGCGCAGGCGACGCGGTCAACCGCGAGGTTGTCGCCGACATTCAGGAGTCCGGCATCGCGGCGCCGTCGAGCACGACGCTGGATGGCAAGTTCGCGATCCGCGCGGCGATCGCCAATCATCGCACCGAAGAGACCGACATCGATGCGCTGGTTGCGGCCGTGCTCAAGTTCGGCGCGCAGCGCAGCGGCGGCGTGACCGAGGTCGAGGCGCCGCCGCTCGCGGCGCAGTGACATCTTGCTCTCAAAAACAAAACGCCCCGGACCTAGTCCGGGGCGTTTTGTTTTCAGATGCGCGAAGCGCTCAAGCGGCCGAACTGACGTCGCCGTTCGGATGAGTGGCTTTGTACTGATCGCGCAGCTTGTCTTCATAGGCGATCAGCTTGCGGGCCTCCTTGAGGGCTCGGTAGAGGTCGCCGCTCATGATGTTGTTGTTGATGCCCTCGATGATCGGCCAGGAGCTCGGCACCGCGGTGACGATGTCACGCACGAGGTTGAAGTAGGTGCCGTGCTGGGTCTGCGGATCCGGCGAGATGTACATCAGCTGGACCGCCAGATAGACGAGCTTGGCGGGGGTGTCGGCGGTCTCCGGCGTGAGGATGTCGCGCTCGCGCAGGATCGGCACGTTCTCGCCGTCGATCAGAAGACGGGCGCGCTGGTCCGTGTTGGTGATTACGGAGTTGCCGACGATGATGCGTTCGTGCGGTTTGAGCTCGACCTTGAGAGCCATGCCTGTTCTCCATCAACCCTTTTGTAACGAGCGGCGCGCGTCCCAGTGAATGACAACCGCCAGCTCTGATTTGGGTCCAATCCTTGCCGAATGTGGTTAACGGGTCGTAAAGATTCGCGGTCGTGTAAAATAATATAACGAGGTCAATGGCTTGAACGATCGAAAAGACCTCCGCTGCAACCGTGCGGAAATGCGTTTTGGGTACGACGCGGACAAACCGGCGGTTTCATTTCACGGATTGTTAGAGGCTCGGAGGCACCGTCCGCCCGTCGTTTGATCAATTTCGGTCAAGCAGGACGCGTAGCTACCAGAAAGGTAACAGTATGTCCGGTATCGTTCTCTCCTCCTCGGTTCGTCAGAACCTGCTCTCCCTCCAGTCCACCGCCGACCTCCTCGCCACCACCCAGTCGCGTCTGTCGACCGGCAAGAAGGTGAACTCGGCGCTGGATAACCCCACCAACTTCTTCACCGCCCAGTCGCTCGACAACCGCGCCAGCGACATCAACAATCTGCTCGATGGCATCGCCAACGGCGTGCAGGTGCTGCAGGCTGCCAACACCGGCATCACCTCGCTGCAGAAGCTGCTGGACTCCGCGAAGTCGATTGCCAACCAGGCGCTGCAGACCACGGTCGGCTATTCGACCAAGTCGAACGTCTCGACCACGATTGCTGGCGCGACGGCCTCCGACCTGCGCGGCACCACGACCTACACCAGCACGACCGCGCTCTCGAACGTGGTGTTCGACGGTAGTGCGGGCGGTACCACCGTTGCGTCCGGAACAACCACGCTCGGCGGCGGGTCCGCTTCGCTGGTCGGATCCGCGGCGCCTGACGGTGCAGGAACTGCGGCCAAACTGGCTACGACCCTTACGCTCGCCGGCACCCCCTCAGCGACGACCATTGCCGCCAAGGGCGCGCCTTCGGACGGCGAGACGTTGACGGTCGATGGCCACACGATCACCTTCAAGGCGGCCGACGTTCCGACCGCGGCGCCCTCAGGCTCGAACAAGGTCGGCAACATCGTTACGGACGGCAACGGAAACTCTACCGTCTACACGGGTGCCACGGGTGCGACCGGCACGGTGCAGGACCTGCTCAATGCGATCGATCTGGCGACCGGAGCTGGGAAACTTAACGGCGCTGGTAATGCCGTCGTCGCCGGCTCGGGCACTTTGGCTTCCGTTAGCGCAGGTGGTGTTCTTACCCTCACGACTGGTACCGGTGCTGATCTCAGCATCAGTGGCCGGGCCGACCTCCTGAAGGCCCTAGGCCTGACCGGGGCAGGGGGCAGCGGTAGCGTGACTGTGACCCAGGCGCGCTCAACCGCCTCAGGCACACTCGGCACTTTGATCCAGGACGGCTCGACGCTGAACGTGGATGGCAAGACGATCACGTTCTCGAACGCGGTGACGCCCACCACAGTCGCAACGGGCTCCACCCTGGTCGGCAATTTGGTCACGGATGGAAACGGCAACTCGACCGTTTACCTTCAGGCCGGCAACATCAACGACGTTCTGAACGCCATCGATCTTGCGACCGGTGTGCAGACCGTCAAGACGGCGGGTGCTTCCGGTGCCCTGCAGACGACCGCAGGCGCCAAGAACTCGTCGATCGTGGCCGGCGCGCTCAACCTCTCGACCGGTGCGAACGCGGACCTGTCGATCACCGGCACCAAGAATGCGCTGTCGGCGCTCGGCCTGACCGGCTCCACCGGCACCGGCACCGCCTTCACGGCGAGCCGTTCCGCGGCGTCGGGTGGCATCTCCGGCAAGACCTTGACCTTCAGCTCCTTCAACGGCGGCGCGGCGGTCAACGTCACCTTCGGTGATGGCACCGGCGGCACGGTCAAGACGCTCGATCAGCTGAACACGCAGCTGCAGGCCAACAACCTGACGGCCACGATCGATGCCAACGGCCTGCTCACGGTCGCGGCCACCAACGACTATGCGTCCTCGACGATCGGATCCGCCACCGCTGGCGGTACCATCGGCGGCACGATCACTTCGACCCTGACCTGGTCGAACGCGACCGCGCCGGTTGCTGATGCTGTTGCCCAGGCCACCCGTACCAACCTGGTGTCCCAGTACAACAACATCATGACGCAGATCGACACGACCTCGCTGGACGCGTCGTTCAACGGTGTCAACCTGCTCAACGGCGACCAGCTCAAGCTGGTGTTCGACGAGACCGGCAAGTCCAACCTCAGCATCACCGGCGTGACCTTCAACTCGAAGGGTCTGGGTCTGGCCGGCCTGGTGCAGGGCACCGACTTCATCGACAACGCCGCGACCAACAAGGTGCTGACCAAGCTGAACACGGCCTCGAGCACGCTGCGCTCGGAAGCCTCGACGCTCGGTTCGAACCTCTCCGTCGTGCAGGTGCGTCAGGACTTCAACAAGAACCTGATCAACGTGCTGCAGACCGGCTCGTCCAACCTGACGCTGGCCGACACCAACGAGGAAGCGGCCAATAGCCAGGCGCTGTCGACCCGCCAGTCGATCGCGGTTTCCGCGCTGTCGCTGGCCAACCAGTCGCAGCAGAGCGTGCTCCAGCTGCTCCGCTAATAAGCGGCTGACATCGCAATCAAGTCATGGCGGCGGGGCTTCGGCCCCGCCGCTTTCTTTTTGCCTTTTTGCGCAGCCGATCGAGAGGTGGTCTGGCGGCTCTGAAAAAGTAACCGTTGGTTATGGTTAACAGGGAGCAAACGCCGAAAAAGCATGAGGAGTTTCAGGTCGATCGTCACCGATCTTGACCCGCTCTCTGAGCCTTATGGTGAACCGGCGCTTACGGCTCGTGAGAAGGTTTCACCCTTTGTTAGCCATGTCCGCGCAGGCTGTGCCCGTCACTCGATCCGAAGCGATCGAACGAAGACGCGTAAACCAGAAGGGTAAGAGTTATGTCCGGTATTGTTCTCTCTGCGTCGGTTCGCCAGAACCTGCTCTCTCTCCAGTCCACCGCCGACCTCCTCGCCACCACCCAGTCGCGTCTGTCGACCGGCAAGAAGGTGAACACGGCACTGGATAACCCCACCAACTTCTTCACGGCACAGTCGCTCGACAACCGCGCCAGCGACATCAACAACCTGCTCGATGGCATTGCCAACGGCGTGCAGGTGCTCCAGGCTGCCAACACCGGCATCACCTCGCTCTCGAAGCTGCTGGACTCCGCCAAGTCGATCGCCAACCAGGCGCTGCAGACCACGGTCGGCTATTCGACCAAGTCGAACGTCTCGACCACGATTGCTGGCGCGACGGCCTCCGACCTGCGCGGCACCACGACCTACACCAGCACGACCGCGCTCTCGAACGTGGTGTTCGACGGTAGTGCGGGCGGTACCACCGTTGCGTCCGGAACAACCACGCTCGGCGGCGGGTCCGCTTCGCTGGTCGGATCCGCGGCGCCTGACGGTGCAGGAACTGCGGCCAAACTGGCTACGACCCTTACGCTCGCCGGCACCCCCTCAGCGACAACCATTGCCGCCAAGGGCGCGCCTTCGGACGGCGAGACGTTGACGGTCGATGGCCACACGATCACCTTCAAGGCGGCCGACGTTCCGACCGCGGCGCCCTCCGGCTCGAACAAGGTCGGCAACATCGTTACGGACGGCAACGGAAACTCTACCGTCTACACGGGTGCCACGGGTGCGACCGGCACGGTGCAGGACCTGCTCAATGCGATCGATCTGGCGACCGGAGCTGGGAAACTTAACGGCGCTGGTAATGCCGTCGTCGCCGGCTCGGGCACTTTGGCTTCCGTTAGCGCAGGTGGTGTTCTTACCCTCACGACTGGTACCGGTGCTGATCTCAGCATCAGTGGCCGGGCCGACCTCCTGAAGGCCCTAGGCCTGACCGGGGCAGGGGGCAGCGGTAGCGTGACTGTGACCCAGGCGCGCTCAACCGCCGCAGGCACACTCGGCACTTTGATCAAGGACGGCTCGACGCTGAACGTGGATGGCAAGACGATCACGTTCTCGAACGCGGTGACGCCCACCACAGTCGCAACGGGCTCCACCCTGGTCGGCAATTTGGTCACGGATGGAAACGGCAACTCGACCGTTTACCTTCAGTCCGGCAACATCAACGACGTTCTGAACGCCATCGATATTGCGACCGGTGTGCAGACCGTCAAGACGGCGGGTGCTTCCGGTGCCCTGCAGACGACCGCAGGCGCCAAGAACTCGTCGATCGTGGCCGGCGCGCTCAACCTCTCGACCGGTGCGAATGCGGACCTGTCGATCACAGGTTCGGGCAACGCATTGTCGGCGCTCGGCCTGACCGGCTCCACCGGCACCGGCACCGCCTTCACGGCGAGCCGCGCCGCATCGGCCGGCGGTGTCTCGGGCAAGACCTTGACCTTCTCCTCCTTCAACGGCGGCACGGCGGTCAACGTCACGTTCGGTGATGGCACCGGCGGCACGGTCAAGACGCTCGATCAGCTGAACACGCAGCTGCAGGCGAACAACCTGTCGGCCACGATCGACGCCAACGGCCTGCTCACGATCTCGGCGACCAACGACTATGCGTCCTCGACGATCGGATCGGTCATCGCTGGTGGCACGATCGGTGGCACGATTACGACCTCACTGACCTGGACCAACGCGACGACACCGACTGTTGACCCGGTTGCCCAGGCGACCCGTTCCAACCTGGTGTCCCAGTACAACAACATCATGTCGCAGATCGACACGACCTCGGTCGACTCGTCCTTCAACGGCGTGAACCTCTTGAACGGCGACCAGCTCAAGCTGGTGTTCGACGAGACCGGCAAGTCGAGCCTGAACATCACCGGCGTGACCTTCAACTCGAAGGGTCTGGGTCTGGCCGGCCTGGTGCAGGGTGTCGATTTCATCGACAACTCCGCGACCAACAGGGTGCTGGCCAAGCTGAACGCAGCCTCGAGCACGCTGCGCTCGGAAGCCTCGACGCTGGGTTCGAACCTCTCGGTGGTGCAGGTGCGTCAGGACTTCAACAAGAACCTGATCAACGTGCTGCAGACCGGCTCGTCCAACCTGACGCTCGCCGACACCAACGAGGAAGCGGCCAACAGCCAGGCGCTGTCGACCCGCCAGTCGATCGCGGTCTCCGCGCTGTCGCTGGCCAACCAGTCGCAGCAGAGCGTGCTCCAGCTGCTCCGCTAGTAAGCATCTGAAATCACGGAACTAAAACCGGCGGCGGGGCTTCGGCCCCGCCGCTTTTTTCGTTCGTGCAAGGGCTCGATGGAGCCCGTGTTCCGGGCCGGGAAGGGCGCTAACCCGGCATTAACCCTATCCCTTAAGTCGCCGTTAACCATACTTTAAAGGACAGCCCCTAAAACTCGACAAAAGCCCGCTTTCCAGATCGGCGAGCCCGATTCGTATCCGGTTCAAAAGGAAGACCGCCAATGTCCAACATCGTTCTCTCGGCGTCAGTTCGCCAGAACCTGTTGTCGCTGCAATCAACGGCCGACCTGCTCGCCACCACCCAGTCCCGACTGTCGACCGGCAAGAAGGTCAACACGGCGCTGGACAATCCGACCAACTTCTTCACAGCGCAGGGGCTGGACAACCGGGCGAGCGACATCAGCAATCTGCTCGACGGCATCAACAACGGTGTGCAGGTGCTTCAGGCGGCCAACACCGGCATCACCTCGCTGCAGAAGCTGATCGACAGCGCCAAGTCGATCGCCAACCAGGCGCTCCAGACCACGGTTGGCTACTCGACCAAGTCGAACATCTCGACCACGATCCCCGGCGCGACGCCGGCGGATCTGCGCGGCACCACGAGCTACACCTATGCGACGGCGACCGGCAACGTCGTCACCAACGGCACGGGCGGCGGTACGACTCCGATCACCGCTGCCACCACGCTCGGTGGCGTTTCGCAACCCCTGACCGGTAACGCCGCTCCCGACGGCGCGGGCACCGCAAATAGCCTTGCGCCGAATCTCAAATTGCTCGGTACGCCGAGCGCCGCCACCATCGCGGCGAACGGCGCGCCATCCGACGGCGATGTGCTGATTGTCGACGGCAAGACCATCACCTTCAGGGCCGGCGCAGCCCCTGCGGTCGCCAACGTTCCCGCCGGCTCCGGCAAGAACAACAACGTCGTCACCGACGGTAATGGCAACTCCACGGTTTACCTCGGAACAGCCGCCGCGCCGGCTGCCAACGTCCAGGACGTGATGGACGCGATCGATCTTGCAAGCGGCGTGCAGACCGCGGCGATCACGGGCGGCACCGCAACGCTGTCGACCTCCTCGGGCGCCAATGCCGCCATCGCCGGCGGCCAGCTCACCCTCACCACCGGCACCGGCGCCGATCTCAGCATCACAGGCAAGGCCGACTTCCTCAAGGCGCTGGGCCTGACCACCGCGACCGGCTCCGGCAATGTCAACGTGACCAAGGCGCGTCTGACCGCCCCGGCCACGCTGGGCACGCTGGTTCAGGATGGCTCCACGCTCAACGTCGACGGCAAGACAGTCACGTTCAAGAACGCGGCCGTCCCTGCTGCCGCGCCGACGGGGTCGACCAAGATCGGCAACATCGTGACCGACAACAACGGCAACTCCACCGTCTATCTGCAGGGCGCAACCGTTCAGGATTCGCTCAACGCGGTCGACCTGGCATCGGGCGCCGGCATCGTCAGCGCGGGCGCCGTGGTCGCGGCGAGCGGTTCATCGCTGTCCTCGGTCGTCAACGGCGCTCTCAAGCTCAGCACCGGTACCAACGCGGATCTGTCGATCACAGGGACGGGCAACGCGCTGTCCGCCTTCGGTCTGACCGGCGCGACCGGCACCGCAACCGCTTTCACCGCGGGGCGCGCGCCGGGACCGGGCAGCATCTCGGGCAAGACCTTGACCTTCACCTCCTTCAACGGAGGCAAGCCGGTCAACGTCACCTTCGGTGACGGCACCAACGGCACGGTCAAGACGCTCGACCAGCTCAACAACCAGCTTCAGGCCAACCACCTGACGGCGACGATCGACGCCAACGGCGTGCTCACGATCACCACCGTCAACGAATACGCGTCTTCGACGCTCGGCTCTGTGATCGCCGGCGGCGTCGTCGGCGGCACGATCACCGGCACGGTTGCCTTCACCACCGCGCAGCCGCCGATCCAGGATCCCGTGGCGCAGACGGCGCGCTCCAATCTGGTCAACCAGTTCAACAACATCCTGGCGCAGATCGACACCACCTCGCAGGACGCTTCGTTCAACGGCGTCAACCTGCTCAACGGCGACACGCTGAAGCTCGTCTTCAACGAGACGGGCAGCTCGACGCTCAGCATCAACGGCGTGGTGTTCAACGCGGCCGGCCTCGGCCTCAGCAACCTCGTCAACGGCGTCGACTTCATCGACAACGGTGCGACCAACAAGGTGCTGGCGAGCCTGAATGCGGCCTCGAGCACGCTGCGCTCGGAAGGGTCCGCGCTTGGCTCGAACCTCTCGATCGTGCAGGTGCGTCAGGACTTCTCGAAGAACCTGATCAACGTGCTGCAAACCGGCTCCTCCAACCTGACGCTCGCCGACACCAACGAGGAAGCGGCCAACAGCCAGGCGCTGTCGACCCGTCAGTCGATCGCAGTGTCCGCGCTGTCGCTTGCCAACCAGTCGCAGCAGAGCGTGCTGCAGCTGCTCCGCTAGTTTCGCGGCGCAAGAAATTGAATCTGAACGTCGCGGCGGGGCTGATGCTCCGCCGTTTTTATGGAGATCGCTAAGGCAGGATTAGCCGAGATCGATGCGCATCGTGCGAAGCGTGTTTACAGCGCGCATGTGCACATCTAGCTTCGCGATGACGAAGGACTCCGTGACCCGTAATAGTGCGGAGGGCTTCCAAGCAGACACGTAAGCAAATCTTAAGCGGTGCTGCCTAGGGTTGGGAAAGAAATCCTTAAGCGCGTTCAACGGGCTAGGTAAACCTCCAAGGTGTGATTGATGTCGAATTCCGCTGCCTCGGCTTACGCGCGTGTCGCAACGACCACTGCCTCTCCCCGGGACATCGAAGCGCAAACCCTGCTGAAGGCCGCCAACAAGCTTCAGGATGCCGTCAACAGCGCCGATCCGCTCAGCGAGCAGACCATGCAGGCGCTGATGTTCAATCGGAAGCTCTGGACGATCTTCCTCAGCGAGGCGATGCGCGACACCAATCCGCAACCGCTCGACGTCCGGCAGAAGATCGCCAACATCAGCGTGTTCGTGCTGAGCCAGACCGCCGCGCTCCAGATGAGCCCGCAGTTCGATCACTTCCGCCCGCTGATCGAGATCAACCGCAACATTGCCGCCGGCCTGTCCGGCCGTCCGTGAGGACGTGACGGCGTCGGCTATCGCCGACAGCCTGAGCCTGTCAGGCGCTGAGGTCCGTATTGAGCGGACGCGAGGGCTGGGCCTTCAGATCCTCCGCATGGAAATAGGCCCGCCGGCGCAGCATCGCCTCGTCGGGGAACTGGTTGACCACTGCGTCGGTCTTCTCGTTGACCACCTGAAAAACGAACGAGGCAGCCGCCTGGTCGAACACGACCTGGCGCGAGATGTTCTGATTGTTCGGAAGATCATTGCGCACGGCCGCGCTGGTATCGCTCGCGGCGACCGTCTGGCTCACCGGCAAATCAGTTTGCACGGCCTCGTTCGCCGCCGAATTCGACGTCGGGACGATCTGCGCGGGGGCCGGGATCCCCACCGGCCGGATGCTGAAATCTGTACTCATGGCAGCCTCCTGGTTGCCTTGCGTGAGTCAAATCCCAACCCCTCTCAATACGCAACCATGGAACACCAGGATTGAAGACCTGGTAAGCAAACGTGCCTAACCGCGCGACGATATTGCCGCGCGGTTTTTCGTAAAATTGTCGGTTGTTGTTGCGCGCGCTCAGAGCGAGCGGCTGACCGCGAGCGGCGTGATGTGGCGCGGGCCGGGAGCGGCGCGGCGCCCTGCGGCTGTATAGGTGTTCGGGACGTTGCGCTTCTGGATCTCGGCATTGACGCCGCGCACGACGCTCTCGGAGACCGCATGTGCGGTCGCAAGCACCGTGAGATTGACCTGGAGCATGGCGCGGAACGCATCGTGGTGGCGATGCAGCGTCGAGAGCAGCTCGGGCGCGGATTTGGCGAGCTGGGCCTGGTTCGCCTTGAGGTCGCTGACGGCGCCGACATAATTGCGCGACAGCTCTTGCTTCCTGCTCTCGAGCGTCATCGCTTCGCGCACCTGGCCGGCACGGACGAGCTCGGTCTCGCGTTCGATCAGGCCGAGCAGGGCGTTCATCGCATCCATCAGATTCTCGGCGAGCTTGCGCGCTTCGGCGCTGCCGGGCGCGGTGTTCGGGCGCTGAGCTTGCATCGGCTGACGTGCGGCGGTGAACTGGTTCATCTCGTTTGACCTTATGCCGTGCGGATGGTTTTCGCCTGCTGCATGATCAGGGTGCGGTAGACCTCGGTGGCGACACCGACGCCGCCGGCCTTGGCGAAGTTCTTGGAATATTGCTCGGTCAGCATCGAGCGCCACACCCCGGTGCCCGGCGTGTCGCCGAACGGGCCTTCGCCCTTCAGGCCCGAGGTCATCTGCGAGAACATGCTGTTGAGGAACATCGCCTCGAAATCGGTGGCGGTCTTCTGCGCCTTGGCCTGCTGCTGCGGCGAGACCTTCTGCAGCGCGGCGGCGAGTTCGAAGTCGGGGCGGCCGTCGCGGCTCTCGACGGAGAAGGCCGGGGAGTACGTGGTGAGCTGCGGGGTCTTGATCGTGCTCGTCTGCATCACATCACCTCGATGTCGGCTTCGATCGCGCCGGCGGCCTTGATCGCCTGGAGGATGCTGATGAGATCGCGCGGGCCGATGCCGAGGCCGTTGAGGCCGTCGACGAGCTGCTGGAGCGAGACGCCGTCCTTGACGAGGGCGAGCTTCCTGCCGTCCTCGGTGACGGAAACGCTGCTGCGCGGCGCGACCACGGTGCGGCCGCGCGATAGCGGGTTGGGCTGGCTGACCTGCGGGCTTTCCGAGATCGTGACCGTGAGGTTGCCCTGCGCTACCGCGACGGTGGCGACGCGGACGTCGCGGCCCATCACGATGATGCCGCTGCGTTCGTCGATGATGATCTTGGCCGCGAGATCCGGGTCGACCTGGAGCTGCTCGATCTCGGTGAGAAAGGCGACGACGTTGCCCTTGAACTCCGGCGGGATCGAAAGCTGTACCGTCGAGGGATCGATCGGCTCGGCGGTCTTGACGCCGAGATAGTCGTTGATCGCTGCTGCGATCCGCTTGGCGGTGGTGAAGTCGGCATTGCGCAGCGCCAGGCGCACGTTCGGCAGCCGGTTGAGCGCGAACTCGATCTCGCGCTCGATGATGGCGCCGTTGGCGATGCGGCCCACGGTCGGCACGCCGCGCACGATCTTTGCAGCTTCGCCCTCGGCCTGGAAGCCGGAGATCGCAAGCGAGCCCTGTGCCACCGCATAGACGTTGCCGTCGGCACCGAGCAGGGGGGTGACGAGGAGGGTGCCGCCCTGGAGGTTCTTGGCATCGCCGAGCGCGGAGACGGTGACGTCCATGCGCGTGCCCTGCGTGGCGAAGGCCGGCAGATTGCCCGTGACCATCACCGCGGCGACGTTGCCGGTGCGGATGGTGGCGCCGCGGATGTTGACGCCCATGCGCTCGAGCATCGCTTGCAGCGACTGCTTGGTGAAGGGGATGTTGTTGAGCGTGTCGCCGGTGCCGTTGAGGCCGACGACGAGGCCGTAGCCGATGAGCTGGTTCTGCCGCACGCCTTCGATGTTGGCGAGGTCCTTGATGCGCGAGGTCGCAGCCGCCGAACTGACCGACAGCGCCAGCGCCGACAGCGCGGCGCAGGCCGCCCCAACAATCCTCACCCAACGAACGCCTGGCATCCTCTGCTCCCCAAGGCCCCTCTAAAAGCCTCCTCAAATCGAAGGACCTTCTGCGACACTCCCATGACGAGCTGGTCCGTCGCTTTCCTTGCGAGCGTTGTGCCAACCCAGGGCAGTGGAACTAGATCGCTGAATAGGTTGAATAAATCTGTTTCGACCGGCGTCAGCGGCCGTTGTCCCTGAGGAGCGAAACTGCCGTGTGGCGGCAGATTTTGCCGGGCTGTTTACGACCCGTTAACCATAAAACAGCGAAGGTGAGGCATCGATCACCCGGATTGCTTCCGATGCGCATCTATGGACCGAACGGCACCACGCTTGGAGCGCCGGCCAGCCAGGCCAGGCGAACGAGTTCGGGCACCTTCGTGCTGCCCGACACCTCGTCGGCGCAGGAGACGCGGAGTGCCGCCGCACCGAAGGCCGCCGCCAATATCGACGCGCTGATCGCACTGCAAGGCATCGAGGAGGATCCGGTCGAGCGTCGCAAGCGCTCGGTCGCCCGCGGCAAGACTGCGCTCGACGTGCTCGACGATCTCAAGATGGGGCTTCTCTCCGGTAATCTCGACGGGTCCACCGTGATGCGTCTGCGCGATGCGGCGGCGAATTTGAAATCGTCGTCCGGCGACGCCGGTCTCGATGCCGTGCTTGCCGAGATCGAGCTGCGCGTCGAGGTCGAACTGGCCAAGGCCGGGCAGGCCTGACCGTTATCCGTCACCCCCGCGCAACGGCGAAGCCGTTGTCGCCTGAGGTGGCCGCTTCTTCAGCGGCCCTCGAAGGGCGACGGCCCGGCTGAAGCATCTCGGCCGTACATCCTTCGAGGCTCCCGGCGTGATGCGTTGCATCGCGCCACTCGCACCTCAGGATAACGGGACTTCTATAAGCGTTTTTCACACGCGCCTACGCCGCTTCATCCTTCAGCTGCGCGTCGTAGCGGCGCTGGGCGGCGAGCACGTCTTTCAGATTCTGTTCGGCCCAATCACGCAGCGGATCGACCGCGGCGGCGAGAGTAATGCCGAGCTGCGTGATCGAATACTCGACCGTCACCGGCACGGTCGCGATGGCGTGGCGCCTGATCAGGCCGTCGCGTTCGAGCGATTTGAGAACCTGGCTCAGCATCTTCTGCGAAATGCCTTCAATCGTCCGGCGCAACTGATTGAAACGCATCGGCTCCTCGCGCAGCAGCAACAGGATCAGCACCGCCCATTTGTCGCCGACGCGATCGAGGATCCGGCGCGTGGGGCAGTTCGCTGCATAGACGTCGGGTTTCATCGTCGGGGTCCTCAACTCGATTTCCGTTCCGGCGGTTACGCGGGTTACTCCGGCGTAATCAGGTAAGCACAAAGTGCTCTCTTAACACCAGCATTCTTTGCGATATCTAGTCACCGATAGTTACTAAAGCAAAGGAGTCTCCCATGAAAATCGCAGTCGCCGGCGCCTCGGGCCGGGCCGGATCGGACATCACCAAGGAACTGTCCCGCCGCGGCCACGCGGTCACGGCCATCGCCCGCAATCCCGAGAAGATCGCGGTCCTGCCCAACGTCACGCCCATCAAGGGCGACGTGCTCGACCAGGCCGGCCTCGCCACGCTGTGGGCAGGGCATGACGTCGCTGTCAGTTCCGTGCACTTCCTCGCCAGCGACCCGCTCAAGCTGATCGGCGCAGCGAAGCAGTCCGGCGTGGGCCGTTACCTCGTCGTCGGTGGCGCCGGCAGCCTGGAGGTCGCTCCTGGCGTGAAGCTAGTCACAACCCCCGGTTTTCCGGCCCAGTACAAGGCCGAGGCCGAAAAGGGTTCCGAGTTCCTGGACCTGCTGCGGCAGGAGAAGGACCTGAACTGGACCTTCATCTCGCCGTCGGCGCTGTTCGTCGAGGGGGAGCGCACGGGCAAGTTCCGGCTCGGGACCGATCAGCTTCTCGCAGATGCGAACGGGAAAAGCTGGATCACCTTCGCCGACTACGCCATTGCGCTCGCGGACGAGATCGAGCGCCCAGCCCATCTGAGGCAGCGCTTCACGGTCGGCTACTAGGCCTTCGGCCGCTTCCACGCCCTGCAGGATAAACCTTCCTGTGCAAGGGCTTGGGAGCGGCGCCTGGGCGATCAGGACAATATTGTCTGTCACAGGAGGCCACTATATAAGGCCCGGCTCAACGGACCCGTTTCCGTTGCGAGTCGTTGCTTAGACAGATAGGCCGCCCTTGGAAAAGTTGAAAAACTACCGACCGACCGAAAAAGAGCCTTTCATGAACGACCGGCAGAAGGAGTACTTCCGTTTGAAGCTCCTCGCCTGGAAGGATGAGATCCTCAAAGAGTCCAAGCTCACCCTGCAAGCCTTGCAGGAGGAGAACGTCAACCACCCCGATCTTGCCGATCGGGCATCGTCCGAAACCGACCGCGCCATCGAACTCCGTGCCCGCGACCGCCAGCGCAAGTTGATCGCCAAGATCGACGCCGCGCTCCAGCGCATCGAGGACAACACCTACGGCTATTGCGAGGACACCGGCGAACCGATCTCTTTGAAGCGGCTCGAAGCCCGGCCCATCGCGACGCTCTCGGTGGAAGCGCAGGAGCGCCACGAGAAACGCGAGAAGGTCTACCGCGACGAATAGAGTCCGAGCCGCAGAGTTGCGGCTCTTTGATTTTGGGACGCAAGGCGCCGTTTCGCGCCGGGATCAGCATTTTGCCTGTCGCCTGCGGCCGCGCGCTTCAACGCGCGAGCGCAATCGCGAAAAGTGAATCGTGATCAATGGGCTAGAGTCGATTCCTCCGAGCTCACGTGAGTTCGGATGAGAAACAGCCTTCACTTCAGGTGGGGGAAGATTTTGCGAGTCGCATCAACGGGATCGACTCGAAGATTGCGCCGCTGATCGATCTGCATCACGCATCGCTGCAATCAGGCCTGTCGCGACGCCGCAAGGCGCGCGTCGCCATAGAGTCTGGACCAGCTCAATATTTCCTTAAACGCCGGCAATAGGCCGTAAGCCGCATCCGTCAGCTCGTACTCGACCCTTAAGGGTTTTCCCGCAAAGACGGTGCGTGACACGAGACCGTCCTGCTCGAGCTCGCGCAGTTGCGTCGTCAGCATGTGCTGGGTGATGCCGCCGATCGATCGCCGCAACGCACCGAAACGAACCGTGCCGTTCATCAGCGCGAACAGGATCTCCAGCTTCCACTTGCCGCCGAGGGCATGGATGGCCCGCTTGAAGTCGGCGAGCAAAGCAGGGTCCGGGCTGCAATCGCAGTGGCCGTCGCAAACGCTGGTCAGGTTTTCCATACCGGTCTCGAAATCCATTCTACTTGTTCCCTTCCGAGATAGTGACCAGATGCGGACCTGGCAGGGCCATGGCGAACCAATTCGCCGGCCGGCGCAACGAGGGAATTTGGCAATGAGCACTGTTCTGGTCACCGGCGGCTCGGGCTTTGTCGGAGTCCATGTCGTCCTGCAATTGATGGCGACCGGCCATACGGTGCGGACGACGGTGCGCCGGCCGGACCGACGGGACGACGTGCTGGCGATGCTCCGCGAGGGCGGGGCGGCAGCGCCGGAGAGCCTGTCCTTCTTCACCGCCGACCTCACCGCGGACGACGGTTGGCGCGAGGCCGTCGCCGGCTGCGATTACGTGCTTCATGTCGCCTCGCCCCTGTCGACCAGTGTTCCCAAGGACGAGAACGAGATGATCATCCCCGCCCGCGACGGCACGCTGCGGGTGCTGCGCGCGGCGCGCGAGGCCGGCGTCAAGCGGGTCGTCATCACCTCTTCGCTGGGTGCGATCGGCTACGGCCATCCGCCACGCGAAAAACCGTTCGACGAGACCGACTGGACCAATCTCACAGGCAGCGACGTGCAGCCCTACATCAAGTCCAAGACCCTGGCCGAGCGGGCGGCCTGGGATTTCGTCGCGCGCGAGGGCGGCGGGCTCGAACTGTCGGTGGTCAATCCCGCGGGCATTTTTGGTCCCGTGCTGGGGCCGGACTTCTCCGGCTCGATCGAGATCGTGAAATCGCTGCTCGACGGCGCCATGCCGGCGGTGCCGCGGGTCTATTTTGGCGTGGTCGATGGGCGCGACGTCGCCGATTTGCACCTGCGGGCGATGACGGCGCCCGAAGCGAAGGGCGAGCGCTTCATCGCGGTCTCCGGCGAGACGATGTCGATCCTGGACATCGGCAAGGTATTGCGGCGGGAACTCGGACCGCGGGCGCGGCGGGTTCCGCGGCTCCAGGCCCCGGACTGGCTGGTGCGGCTGGCGGCAACCCGGGTCCCGCTGCTGCGCGCCGTGGTTCCGATGCTTGGACGTGTCAGGCATTCCACCAGCGCCAAGGCGAGGTCGGTGCTGGGCTGGCAGCCCCGCTCGAACGACGAGGCGATCCTCGCCACAGCCGAAAGCCTGATCCGGCTCGACCTGGTCAAGGGTTGAGGTCGCCCGGGCACGCTTGTCACGCCACGGCGGGGATGCTGAAGTGCCGTCCTCGATTGGGTAGCGTGGGAGACGGCGCCGATGGACAAGATTCTCGCAGGCGCAAAGGCGATCGCGCTGGCGCGCCGCAACCATGCGCCGCTCGCGGCGCTGGAGCGTCCTCCAGCCGACGAGGCCGAGGGCTACCGGGTCCAGCGGGCGCTGCACGATCTGCTGCTGCCGCATGTCGGGCCGCTGGTCGGCTACAAGATCGGCTGCACCAGCCAGGTGATGCAGGACTATATCGGCATCCCGCACCCTTGCGGCGGCGGCGTGTTCGAGAAGGGTGTGCATGACAGCGGCGCGAAGCTCGCCGCCAAAGATTATGTCCGCGTCGGCGTCGAATGCGAGATCGCGGTGCGGCTGCAGCGCGACCTCGCCGCCGGCGAGGCGCCGTTCACGGCCGAATGGGTCGGCGAGGCGGTCGAGGCCTATCAACCCGCGATCGAGATCGTCGACGACCGCTATGTGAAGTGGGAAACGATGGGCGCGCCAACGCTGATCGCCGACGACTTCTTCGCCGCCGGCTGCGTGCTCGGCGAGGCGGTGCCGCGCTCGTCGGTGCCGGACTTGAAAGCGGTCAAGGGCCGCGCCATCGTCAACGGCGAAGAGGTCAGCCACGGCACCGGCGCCGACGTGCTCGGCCATCCCCACAACGCGCTCGCCTGGCTCGCCAACCATCTCGCCGCGGAAGGCAAGGGTTTGCATGCGGGGCAGCTCGTTCTGACCGGAAGCCTCGTGAAGACGCTGTGGCTGAAAGCCGGCGACAAGGTGCGGATGGAGCTGGATGGGCTGGGCGTGGTGGAGGCGGAGTTTACGTGAGCTCTCCGCGTCCTCATTGCGAGGAGCGAAGCGACGAAGCAATCCAGAGTCCTTCCGCGGCGGCAGTCTGGATTGCTTCGCTGCGCTCGCAATGACGGAGTGCGGGGCCTGCGGCGTCGCTACAATTGCGCGGACCTGATGCGCTGATACAGCCGCTCGCCAAAAACACATGCGGCCCTCGCCAGGGGAGCTAGCGAGGGCCGCGTAGTACACCGTCGTTCGCGCCTAGGTTCGCGAACACGATGTGGGAGCTCGGGAGAGATTAGAAGGGCAGCAGCACGTCCATGACTTGCTGGCCGTAGCGCGGCTGCTGCACGTCCGTGATCTGGCCGCGGCCGCCATAGGCGATGCGGGCTTGTGCGATCTTCGTGGAGTCGATGGTGTTGTCGCTCTGGATGTCTTCGGGGCGGACGATGCCTGCGACCACGAGCTCGCGGATCTCGTAGTTGACGCGGATCTCCTGCTTGCCTTCCACCACGAGGTTGCCGTTCGGCAGCACCTGGGTGACCACCGCGGCGACGTTGGTCTGCAGGGCTTCCGTGCGGTTGACCGAGCCTTTGCCGTCGCTGGAGGCGGTGGAGTCGGCGGTGAGGATGCGGCCCGGCAGGATCTTGTGCGCCTGCGTGATGGTCTGCGCGCCGATGAAGTCGCTGATGCCCGAATTTTCCGAGTTGGTGCGGCTGCGCTGGGTCTCGTTGGCAATGTTGGCCTTGTCGGTGATGTTCACGGTCACGGTGAGCAGGTCGCCGATCTGGTGGGCGCGCTGGTCCTTGAAGAAGGCGCGGCTGCCGTTGCGCCACAGCGAGTTCGGATTGTAGGAGGCGACTTCCGGCTTCGGCATCGGCATCTGCACCGGCTTGTAGCCGGGCTGCGTCGTCGGATTGTCGATCGCGGACAATTTCGGCTGCTCGCCGATCTGCGACAGGCGGTCGATCGAAGAGCAGCCGCCCAGCGCGCTGGCTGCCAGCAGCAGGGCGGAGATCGCGATGCGACGAAGACGGGAAGCCGAACTGAACGAGGACATGACTTACTCTGACTTGGCTGGAGCTTGCGAGACGCGAGTTTGCGGGATCTGGGCTTGTGCGATCTGAGCCTGCGATGCGGGGGCCTGGACCAGGTTCCGGACCAGAGCTGCAGTGTCGACGGGTGCGGGCGCTTCGTCCCGCTTCAGCGAGGAGGTCTGCTCGACCGCAGGCGCCATCGGCGCGGACTGGCTGGCACCCTGGACCGTCACCTGGCCGCGGCCGGTGACGATTCCGGTCAGGGTGCGCTTGGTCTGGAGGTTGAGGACGCTGACGATGTCGCCCTCGGCGCCGCTCTCGATCGCCTTGCCGCGGGTGGTGAGATAGATCCCGGGGACCTGGTAGATGACGGTGACGCTCTGGTCGCGCTGCACGAAGTCGGGCTTGACGATGTCGGCGACGCGGATCGGCGTGCCCGCGCGCATCGGCCGGCGCAGCTGCATGCCGATGGTGCGTTCGCGCGAGGCAGGCTCGCCGGTGACTTCCGCCTTGGGCCGGCGTTCCAGCGAGATGTCGGAGGATTTGAGCAGGTCGGCGCGATCGATGTCGCGCGTCAGCACGGCCACTTCCACCGTCTCGATCGCGGTGCCGGTGAAGCGCAGCTTGGTCGGCGTGGAATTGCTGTCGTTGCTGACTTCGAAGGCGATGTCGAAACGGCCGCTGCGAGCGTCGTAGCGCGTCGCCACCGGCTGGAGCGCGCCGGTGCTCGAGGCATCCAGCCGCATGTCGGAGACGCCGCGGTCGAAGGTGACCGCGATGTTGGCGGCATCCCCAAGGCCGAAGCGGCGCTCGAGCGCGGAGGCGACCGCGGTCTCGAGATCCTTGCTCGCGAGCGTGCGGGCGAGGCGGGTGACCTGGACCTCCTTGATGTCGCCGGTCATCACGCCGATCACCTGCTTGGCGCGGAGCACGCTCAGCACCTGGGCGACCGGCAGCGCACCGGTGGTGCCGAGATCGGGCGAGCGGTAGACCGGGGTCAGCGCGGTCGAGCCGGCATTGTCGATGAGGTCGCCGACCCGCACCACGTCCGAGGTCACGGTGACGCTGGCGCGCAGCGTCGGCGCGGCAATGACGTCGTCGGCGGCTTGCGCCGGCAGGGCCAGCACCAGCAGGGCGGAGATCGTGGCGAGTGTGGTGCGGATCATCGTCATCACCTCAGCGGAACAGCGCCGTGGTCGATTGCATCATCTGGTCGGCGGCGCTGATGACCTTGGCGTTCATCTCGTAGGCGCGCTGCGCGGCAATCAGGTCGCTCATCTCCGAGACGACGTCGACATTGGCCTGCTCCAGGCTGCCTTGCGTGATCTTGCCGTAACCCTCGGCGTTCGCGGTGCCGTCCTGCGGCGGACCGGAGGAGGGCGTCTCGGTGAACTGATTGCTGCCGACCGGCTGAAGGCCGGCCTTGTTGATGAACCGGGTGAGGCCGATCTGGCCGAGCACGGTCGAGGTTGACGAGCCCGGCAGCGTCACCGAGACCTGGCCCTGCTCGTTGACGGCGAGGCCCGAGGCATTTTGCGGGATCGTGATCGTCGGCTGCACCGGGTTGCCCTGCGCGGTGACGACGCGGCCCTGATTGTCCATCTGGAAGGTGCCGTCGCGGGTGTACTGGTAGGTGCCGTCGGGCATCAGGATCTTGAAGAAGCCATCGCCCGAGACCGCGAGGTCGAGATCGTTGCCGGTCTGCGACAGCGTTCCTTGCGTCATGCTGCGCGGCGTGCCGACGGTCTTGACGCCGCCGCCAATGTCGACGCCGACAGGCACGATGGTGCCCTGGTCGGAGGCCTGCGCGCCGACGCGGCGGACGTGCTCGTAGATCAGGTCCTGGAACGCCGCGGTCTGCTTCTTGAAGCCGGTGGTGCGGAGGTTGGCGATGTTGTTGGAGATCACCTGAACGTTGAGTTCCTGTGCCGCCATTCCGGTCGCTGCGGTGTGAAGCGCCTGCATGTCAGTTCTCTCCTAATCAGGCCGGAACGTCGGCGAGCTTCTCGATCGCCGATTTGTGGAGGTCGCTTTGCTGCTGCAGCAGGTTGGCGATGGCGGTGTAGCTGCGCATGACCTCGACCATGCGGCTCATCTCGCCGACCGCATTCACGTTCGACTTCTCGATGTAGCCCTGCTGCGCGGTGGACTTGGTGTCGGCCTGCTGGGTCGCGGAGCCGGCGTCGTAGAGGTTGGCGCCGAGCTTGGTCAGCTTGGCCGGATCGTCGAACGACACCATGCGGATCTTGCCGCGGATCGAGTCGGTCTTGGCGGTGCCCTCGAGCACGGTGATGGTGCCGTCGGGCGCGATGTTGATGTCGTGGTCGGTCGGCTGGAACGTGATCGGGCCGCCGGTGCCGAGCACGAGGTTGCCGTCGGAGGTGACGAGCTGGCCGGTGCTGCTGAGCGTGAATTTGCCGTCGCGGGTGTAGCGCTCGGCGCCGTTGGCTTGCACCGCGAAGAACGCGTTGCCGGAGATCGCCACGTCGAGCGGGTTCTTGGTCTCCTCCATCGCCCCCTGGCCGACGTCGCGGAAGGTGCCGCGGTCCTGCACATAGGAGACGCGGCGGTCGGAGCCGATGAAATTGTCCTCGCGCGCGTTCGAGTTGAGGTACTCCTCGAACAGCGAATGGTCGGCCTTGAAGCCGTTGGTGTTGGCATTGGCGACGTTGTTGGCGATGACATCCATCTGCCGTTCCAACGTCATCTGCCGCGACAGGCCGATCAGAAGCGCGTTCTGCATCGGAAATCTCCCCTGAGTGGGCCTGCCACCTCGCTCTCCCAAGCGCCTTGGCGGACCCGTGAACGAGACTGTCGGGTTCTCCCAAACCTTCGGTCTCGCCACTCTCTTAGCGAAAGCCGTGCCAACCTGAAAAGATATTAAATTTCAATGGATTGTCGATTTTTCGAGGGCGCCGGCGGCCGGCAGAAAGGTTCTGTTAGCCATGTTTGCCCGGCAGATTTTTCCTAGCAGAGGGCCAATCGAAAGGTTCCGTTAACCATTATTACCGTAGCGTTTGCGCGTAAGAGGAGCGCATTGCGCTGGGGCATTTGTATCGCGTCACTGTCTGCCAGGAGACTTCGCTCTTTCGATTCCTTTGAGAGATGAGCCGGGCGACCATGGCAGAGAATGAAGCGGAAGGCGGCGCAGCCACTGAGGGCGCAGAAGCCGCTCCGCCGAAGAACAAGCTGAAGCTCATCATCATGGCCGTCGGCCTGCTCGCCGTCCTCGGCGGTGGGGCCGCGACCTGGTTCTTCTTCTTCCGCCATGGCGAGGACGAGCATCACGCCGAGGCGGCGCCGCCGCCCAAGCCCCCGGCGTTCGTCGACGTCCCCGATATGATGGTCAACCTTGCCGGCGCGCCGGGCGAGCGCGTGCAATATCTGCGGCTCAAGATCGTGCTGGAGCTGAAGGAAGAGAAGCAGATCGAGGCGATCAAGCCGACGATGCCGCGCGTCACCGACATCTTCCAGACCTATGTGCGCGAACTGCGCCCCTCCGACCTCAACGGCTCCGCCGGCATCTTCCGCCTCAAGGAAGAGCTGACCAAGCGCGTCAACGCGGCGGTCGCGCCGATCCAGGTCAGCGCGGTGCTGTTCAAGGAAGTCGTGGTCCAGTGAGGGTAATGGGCTAGCGCCATGGCCGGCAACGAGCAGATGGACCAGGATGCGATTGCCGCCCAATGGGAGGCGTCGCTCGATTCCGAGGATCCCGCGGAAGCCGCGAAGGCTGCTGCTGAAAACGAGCTATCGGAGACCATGGCCCTGCAATGGGCGGCCATGGTCGAGGACGGCAGCCGCGATCTCGGCACCGGCAAGAACTCCGGCGAGCGGGTGCTGTCGCAGGAGGAGATCGACAATCTCCTCGGCTTCACCGTCGGCGACGTCACACTCGACGACCATTCCGGCATCCGCGCGATCATCGATTCGGCGATGGTCTCCTACGAGCGTCTGCCGATGCTCGAAATCGTCTTCGACCGCCTGGTGCGGCTGTTGACGACGTCCTTGCGCAATTTCACCTCCGACAACGTCGAAGTCTCGCTCGACCGCATCACCTCGGTGCGCTTCGGCGACTACATGAACTCGATACCGCTGCCGGCCGTGCTCTCGGTGTTCAAGGCCGAGGAGTGGGAAAACTTCGGCATGGCGACGGTCGATTCCAACCTGATCTACTCGATGATCGACGTGCTGCTCGGTGGCCGCCGCGGCACCAGCCAGCTCCGCATCGAGGGCCGGCCCTACACCACGATCGAGACCGAACTCGTCAAGCGGCTGGTCGAGGTGGTGCTGGCCGATGCCGAGCAGGCGTTTCGGCCGCTGTCGCCGGTGACCTTCACGATCGACCGGCTCGAGACCAATCCGCGCTTTGCCGCGATCAGCCGTCCCGCCAACGCCGCGATCCTGGTGCGCCTGCGCATCGACATGGAAGACCGCGGCGGCAATATCGAGCTGCTGCTGCCTTACGCCACCATCGAACCCATCAGGGGCGTGCTGCTCCAGATGTTCATGGGCGAAAAGTTCGGCCGCGACCCGATCTGGGAGGGCCATTTCGCCACCGAGATCGTGCAGGCCGAGATCGCCGTCGATGCCGTGCTCTACGAGGCCGACATTCCGCTCAAGCAGCTGATGCGGCTCAAAGTCGGCGACACCCTGCCGCTGGACATGCGGGCCGATGCCAACGTGACCGTGCGCTGCGGCGACGTCACCCTGACCGAGGGGCGGATGGGCCGGGTCGGCGACCGCGTCGCGATCCGCGTGACGAAACCCTTGCGCAAGCCAAGTACGACACTTGCGATGTTCGAGAAGGTGGACGAGCAGAACAAGATGATGGAGGCCCCATGAACCACTCCCTGGGAATGGCGATCGAGACGCTGGTGGCGATCCTGCTGATGCTCACGATCGGCTACTGCATCCTGCTCAACAAGCGCCTGACGCGCCTGAAGGCCGACGAGCATTCGCTGAAGGCGGTCATCGCCGAGCTGATCACCGCGACCGAGATCGCCGAGCGCGCGATCGGCGGGCTGAAGCTCGCCGTGCGCGACGTCAACGAGAACCTCGGCAGCCAGCTCGCCGCGGCGACGCAAATGTCCGACCAGCTCTACAAGCAGCTCGGCGAGGCCGACAACGTGGTGCGGCGCCTGTCCAAGATCGCGATCGCTGCGCGCCCCGCCACCACTCCGGAAACGGCCGCAGCGCCCGCAGCCAGGCCCGCCTCGGCGAAGGCGGTGGCGGCCGCGGCCGAAGCCTTCTCCGAGCGCCGCCGATCCAACGGCCTTGCCGCATGAAGTCAGGGTATGAAGTCCTTTCGTAACATCCGCGTCATTCCGGTCGTCCTGGTTGCCGTCGCAGGTCTCGCCACGCTGAAGGTGGCGGGCCTGGCGATCAACGGCGGCTATGTGTTCGACTACCAGCCGAACCCGACCAAGAAATCCTGGGCGCAGGAGAATCTGAACTTCCCGACCGGCCGCGAGGACCCCGACATCACCGGCTCGACCCATGGCGCGCCGAAGGAGGCGCCCAAGCCCGCCGCGCCCGAGACCAAGCCCGAAGGCACCGTGGTCAAGGTGGAGGAAGCCCAGCCGCAGGTCTCGGCCTCCGAGCGCGCGATCCTCGAGCGCCTGCAGGCGCGCCGCCAGGAGATCGAGGCCCGCCAGCGCGAGATCGACATCCGCGAGAGCCTGCTCAAGTCGGCCGAGAAGCGCATCGAGAACAAGGTCGAGGAGATGAAGGCGGTGGAGACCCGCATCTCCGCCACGCAGGCCGAGCAGAAGGCCGCCGAAGCCCAGCGCATGAAGGGTCTCGTGACCATGTATGAGGGCATGAAGCCCAAGGATGCCGCGCGGGTGTTCGACCGGCTGGAGATGGGCGTATTGATCGAGATCGCCTCGGCCATCGCGCCGCGCAAGATGTCGGACATCCTCGGATTGATGTCGCCGGAAGCCGCCGAGCGGCTGACGGTCGAGATGGCCCGAAGAGCCAATGGCAGCGGCGATCTCTCCGCCTCGGCCGGCGACCTGCCCAAGATCGAGGGCAAGCCGACGCAAAAGCCGAATTGAGGGCTCATACTTAAGAAGTCCTTAATTGGCAAAACCTACATTCGAAGGCAGGGGCCGGCCCTAGCGCCGGCGTGGATCGTCGAAGCCGGAAGACATGCCGCCAATGGCGCGAGAGGCTGGATTGTTGTCGCGAGCCCGCGCTCTGGCGCAGGGGCTGTCGCGTCATGTCCGCAAGGCGCCTCTGCTGGCGGCCTGCCTGATGGTCGGTTTCGGTGGCTCGGCCCGGGCCGCCGATCCGATCCGCGGCGAGGCGACCTTCTCGGCCGGCGGCGGCTTTGCCCGTCTCGTGATCAAGCTCGGCGAGGACGTTCCCTCCGAGGTGACGACCGCGGGCTCCATCCTCATCGTCCGCTTCGACCGGCCGGTCGACGTTCCCGTCGACCGCGTGCCGGAAGGCGCGCCTGATTACGTCAATTCCGCCCGGCGCGATCCTGATGGCGGCGCCATCCGCCTGTCGCTGGCGCGGCGCGTCACCGTCAACACCATGAATGCCGGCGAGCGCACCTTCATCGACCTCCTGCCGGAGGGCTGGAAGGGACCGCCGCCGAGCCTGCCGATGGACGTGGTCAAGGAGCTCGCCGAGCGCGCGCGCGTGGCCGAACGCGCGCTGCGTGCGCAGCGGGCCGCGGCCGAGAGCAAGAAGCGTCCGCAGATCCGCGTGCGCGCCTCGGTGCAGCCGACCTTCGTCCGCTTCGTGTTCGAGATGCCCGACGGCGTCGGTGTCTCCTCCGTGCTCAACGAGCAGAAGCTCACGCTCGCCTTCAACGCCAACCTGAATTTCGATCTCGCGGATGCCGTCGTCGCGGCGCCGCCGAACGTCGCCTCGATCAAGCAGAAGGCCGATATCGACCAGACCAATGTCGAGATCGCGCTGATCGGCGATTCCGACGTGCACTCCTTCCGCGACGACAAGAATTACGTCGTCGACATCTCGTTCCAGCCGGAGAAGGGCAAGACCGCGGCGACGGCCGAGTCCGTGATCGCGCAGGCCAAGCCCGCGGCCCAAGGCCATGGACCTGCGCCTGCGCCTGAAAAGCCTGTGGCCGAGAAGAAGGACGCCCATCGCGAGATCACGCCGCCGACTTCGGAGACGATCGCGCGAGAAGCCAAGATCGAGGTGAAGCCCGAGGTGAAGCCGGAAGCGCCCGCCGCGATGCCGCCCGTCGAAGCGCCGAAGCCGGTGCCGGCTCCCGCGGCTGAGGCAGCGCACGCTGCGGAAGCGCCCAAGGAGACCGTCAAGGAGATCGTGAAGGAGGCTCCGAAGCCCACGCCACCCGTCGCCGAAGCTCCAGCCGCGCCCGCAAAGGCGGAGGTTATCGAAGCGCCCAAGGAGGTCGCGAAGGAGCCGGCCAAGGAATCCGTGAAGGCTGTACCTGCCGAGGCGCCCCCGCAGCCGGCGATTGCCAGCGTCGATGCGCGCCGCGACAGCGACGGCCTGCGCGTGACGTTCCCGATTCAGGTCGCAACGGCTGCGGCGGCGTTCCGTCGTGGCGACACGGTCTGGCTGGTGTTCGACACGCCGAAGCCGATCGATGTCGAGGCGATCCGCACCAGGGGCGGCGCGATGATCGGCGAGGTCGGCCGCGTGCCGCTCGACAAGGGGCAGGCGGTCCGCATCCGTCTCACTCGGCCGCTGGTCTACTCGCTGACCAGCGAGGAAGTCGGCAAGGAGACCAACTGGCTGCTCACACTCGCCGACAAGATCCAGGCGACGCCGTTGCCACTGTTGATGTCGCGCAACATCACCGATCCCGCGCTCGCCAACATCGCGATTCCCTTCGCCAATCCGGGCCTTCTGCACAAGCTGACCGATCCCGACGCCGGCGACACGCTGTATGTCGTCACCGCGCAGCGGCCGGTGCGCGGCTTCATCAAGCGGCAGGACCTCGTCGATCTGTCGCTGCTGGAATCCGCGCACGGCATCGCGATCCGTCCGAACTCCGACGAGGTCGGCGTCGAGGTCGGGTCCGACAAGGTCATCCTCGGCAAGAAGGGCGGATTGACGCTGTCGCCCGTCGACATCTCGGCCGAGCGGGCGCCGACCGCGGTGCGCCCGATCTTCAGCCCCGAGGGTTGGCGCAAGGGCCAGTCGGAGAATTTCTGGACGCGCCAGAGCGATCTGGTCACGGCGATCTCGGCGGTCGAGCCGGCGCAGCGTTCGCTGCCGCGACTCGACCTCGCGCAGTTCTACATGTCGCGCGCCATGTACCACGAAGCCAAGTCCGTGACCGACATGATGCTGAGCGATCCCCTCAACAAGGAGGAGAGCAGCGCGCTGATCATGCATGCGATCGCGAGCATCCTGATCGGCCGGCCGGCGCAGGGTCTGAAGGACCTCGCCAATCCCGTGATCGGCAACAGCCACGATTCCCAGCTCTGGAAAGCGCTCGCCTATGCGCGCCAGGGCAAATGGGCGGACGCCCGCGAGAAATTCAAGAACGTCGAGTTCGCCATCGCCTCGCTGCCGCTCGACATCCAGCGCATCGTGACGATGGACGCGATGCGCGCCGCGCTCGAAGTGAAGGACTATGCCGGCGCCTCCAAACGCCGCGGCGAGATCGAGGTGGTCGGTGTGCCGCCCGAGGCGGCGCCCGGCTTTGCCGTGTTGCGGGGCCGGCTCGCCGAGGCGCTCGGCCACGACAAGGACGCGCTCGACGACTACAAATTCGCGGTGGCCTCGAACGACCGCCAGGGGGCGGCCGAGGCCAAGCAGCTGGAAGTGGCGCTGCGCCAGAAGCGCGACGAGATCAGCAAGGAAGACGCGCTGCGCGATCTCGAGACGCTGTCGATGACCTGGCGCGGTGACTCGATCGAGGTCAAGACGCTCCAGATGCTGTCGAAGATGTATGCCGAGAACGGGCGCTATCGGGACGCGCTCGCCGCGGCGCGTACCGCAACGAAGCTCCAGCCGAATGCGGAAGCCTCGCGGCAGGCGCAGGACCTCGCCTCCGACCTGTTCACGCAGATATTCCTGGGACCCAAAGGCGACGAGCTGCCGCCGGTCGAGGCGCTCGGGATGTTCTACGAGTTCCGCGAGCTGACGCCGATCGGCCGTCGCGGCGACGAACTGATCCGCCGGCTCGCCGACCGTCTCGCCTCGATCGACCTGCTCGATCAGGCTGCCGAGCTGCTGCAATATCAGGTCGACCACCGCCTCGAGGGGGCCGCGCGTGCGCAGGTCGCCGCGCGCCTCTCCATGATCTATCTCGCCAACCGCAAGCCCGACATGGCGATCACGGCGCTGCGCGCGAGCCGCATCAGCGATCTTTCCGGCGAGCTGCGGCAGCAGCGGCTACTGTTGGAAGCGCGGGCGCAGAGCGACGTCGGCCGCCACGATCTCGCGCTCGACATCGTCTCCAACGTCTCCGGGCGCGAGGTGCTGCGCCTGCGCTCCGACATCTTCTGGGCGGCGCGGCGCTGGCGCGAGTCTGCCGAGCAGATCGAGCTCTATTACGGCGACCGCTTCCGCGACTTCAAGCCGCTCAATGCGGTGGAGAAGAGCGACATCATTCGCGCCGCCGTCGGTTATGCGCTTGCCGACGATTCCATCGGCCTGTCGCGCTTCCGCGAGAAATACGCACCGCTGATGAGCGAGAGCGCCGACCGCGTCGCTTTCGACATCGCCAGCAAGCCGGCCGCGGCCTCCAGTGCCGAATTCGCCGAGGTCGCCAAGTTAGCTGCCAGCGTCGACACGCTCGACGGTTTCCTGCGCGAGATGAAGCAGCGCTTCCCGGACGCCACCGCCCGCGCGCCGGCCGCGCCGCAGGCCCATGACGAGACCGACCACACCGGCTCGCTGCCCACGATCCCGGTCGTGCGGCAGATCAAGATGACGCGGTAGGAACCCTGCTACGTCTCGGCCTCTCGACAGGTGCCGCGCA
This sequence comes from Bradyrhizobium sp. CB2312, assembly GCF_029714425.1. Taxonomy (NCBI): domain Bacteria; kingdom Pseudomonadati; phylum Pseudomonadota; class Alphaproteobacteria; order Hyphomicrobiales; family Nitrobacteraceae; genus Bradyrhizobium; species Bradyrhizobium sp. CB2312. Next base: position 3,840,354 of record NZ_CP121668.1, read on the forward strand.
AGGCGGCAACCTGTACCCCTTCATGCCGGGAGAGCGTCGAAATGAGCAAGCCTGCCAAGACCGAAGCCGAACTCATCGCCATGGCGCGGGCCGAGCTGAAGGCCCATGCCGATGGCCCGGACGACCTCGCCATCTCCATCGTCCGCGACGGCGACAGCTGGGAGTTCCGCGTCGACGCCGACCAGGCCACACGAGACCGGCCGGGCTTCCCCGAAAGCGTCGCCATGCTGGTGCAGATCGGCGATCACCTCAGCAAGCAGTATGATGTGAAGGGGTAGGGAACGGCTGTCATAGCGCCTCGCGCGAAGCGCGGCCCGGGGCGCTGCCTCTCCGTCATTGCGAGCGCAGCGAAGCAATCCAGTCTGTCTCCGCGCAAAGACTCTGGATTGCTTCGTCGCAAGAGCTCCTCGCAATGACGGGGAGAGGACAGCGACAATTACTGAATCTGAGAGGACGCGTCGCTGTTGGCTCAGCAGATCTCCCACTATCCCCCGTAACTCTGCACAAGGCTTCCCGCGACCAGCGACCAGCCGTCGACCAGCACGAAGAAGATCAGCTTGAACGGCAGCGAGATCGTCGCCGGCGGCAGCATCATCATGCCCATCGACATCAGCACCGAAGCGACGACGAGGTCGATGATCAGGAACGGGAGAAACAGCAGGAAGCCAATCTCGAAGGCGCGTTTCAGCTCGGAGATCATGAAGGCGGGGATGAGGATGCGAAGTGCGAGCTCGTCCGGGGTGGCAGGCGGCGGTTCGCCGGAGAGATCCAGGAACAGCTTGAGGTCCTTCTCGCGCACGTTCTTCTGCATGAAGCCGCGCAAGGGGACGGAGGCGCGCTGAAGCGCGTCCTCGACGCTGACCTGGTTGGCGACGAGCGGGCGGATGCCCTCGTCGTAGGATTTCTGCAGCACCGGCCCCATCACGAAGAAGGTGAGGAACATCGCCAGCGCAATGATCACGGAGTTCGGCGGCGCGGTCGCCGTGCCCATCGCGGTGCGCAGCAGCGACAGCACCACCACGATGCGCGTGAACGACGTCATCATGATCAGGATCGACGGCGCGATCGACAGCACCGTGAGCAGCGCGATCAGCTGGATCGCGCGTTCGGTGACGCCGCCGCCCTGGCCGCCGAGATTGATGCTGATGTCCTGCGCATGGGCAGGCATCGCGAGCGAAGCCGCGCCGATCAGGACAGAAAGAAAAACAACTCTACGCGGGAGGGCCGGCAGCCTCACGAAGACGGCTTCGGACGGCCGAGCAGGGAGGCCATCTCGTCTTCGAGATTCTCAAAGCTGGTCTTCTCCGCGGCCGGCTTTGGCGGCGGTGCCGATGGCGCCGGCGGCTCTATGCGGGCTGCGCGCGGCGCCGCCGCGGGCGGCTCGGGCGCAACCGGAGGCGCGGCCGTCTCGCCGGCCGGGCGGCGCAGCGCAGCTTCAAGACGCTGCGCCATCTCGGCGAGATTCTGCTCGGCGCTCGAGGGCGCAGCAGCGGGGGCCGGCGGCAGAACGGGCGGCGCCTGCGGCACGGGCGGCGGCGGTGCGGCCGGGCGCTCGGCGCGCACCGGCGGCACCTTTACGGGCTCGCCCTGGCGCGGCGGACGCGGCATCAGCGGCGGCTCATTGCGGGCAATGCGTGGCGGGAGCGGCTCGGGACGCGACTCGCGCTCGGGGCGCGGCGCGATCGGCTCCGGCGGAAAGCCGGGCAACGACGGCTCGCTGCGGCGCTCGGCCAAAGCGGGCGCGGGCCGGCGCACTTCGTCGGCGAAGGACGGGCGCGCGGGCCGCGGCGGCGGCTCGGGCATTTGCGGCTCGGGATGATCGAGCAGTTCGGGCCGCGGAGCCTCATCGGCCCAGCCGCCGGCATCCGGCATCGGGGCGAGGCGCGGCGGTTCGGCGGCGTTGGAACGCTGCGGGAGCTGGTCGCGGCCCGGGGCGGCACGAACGATGTTGGGCTCGACGACGATGTCGGTCGGGCCGCCGATCATCAGGAGATGCTCGACATTGTCGCGCCGGACCAGCACCAGGCGGCGCCGGCCGTCGACCGCGGCAGCATCGATCACGGCGAGCCGGGGCATCCTGCCGCGCTGGGTGTTGGCGCCGAGCCGGTTACCGGCGAATCGGCGCACCAGCCAAGCAGCGACGCCGATCAACGCCAGAACGACGATGAACGCGAGGATGAAGGTGATAGGGCTGCCTTGCATACTTGTCCCCGACAAATGGCGCTTTTCTTGCGCCCATGGTCAGATGCGCCAACCACCGGCGTACGATGCCCCAAAACTGCGATCTCTTAACGTCCTACGGCAAGTTTTGCCGTCCCCAAGTCTTATTAACCTATGAATCGCCCGATCCAAAACGACTTCTTGGCCTGTGCACGCCCGCCAAGCGGTTGGGTTAATGCCACTTTTGGGAACGTAGAATCACGGGGCGCCAAATTTGTGTCCCGGCAAGGACAAGCGAGCGTCATGCGTTCCCGGCATCCTTAACCACCTGTTAACCATACAGGCGGCAAATTCTGCCTAGCTTCGGACACAGGTCCGACGGCGGAAGGAGCCGCAACGATGTCCATCAACGACCTCCCGGTGCTGTCGGCGCTTCGCACCAAGATGCAGTGGCATCAGGAGCGCCAGCGCGTCCTGTCCGAGAACGTCTCCAACTCCGACACCCCCAAATTCCGGCCGCGTGACCTGGTCGAGCCGAAGCTCGACAAATCCGGCGCGGTGACCGGCTCGATGGGCCCGCTGGCGATGACCGTGACCAGCGCCTCGCACATGACGCCGTCGGGCGCGGCCTCCAGCTTCGACCAAAACAAGAATGCGGGCTTCGAGACCCGTCCCGCGGGCAATGCCGTCAATCTCGAAGAGGAGATGATGAAGGCCGCCAGCAACCAGATGGATTACGCGGCGGCGACCTCGCTCTATTCGAAGAGCCTGCATCTGCTCAAGACCGCGATCGGCAAGGGTTAGGCTGGGGTAGATCATGGCGAATGACAGCAGCGACTTTGCCCGCTCGATGGCGATCGCGACCTCCGGCCTGCGGGCGCAGGCCGGGCGCATGCGGGTGATCTCGGAAAACATCGCGAACGCGGACTCGACCTCGCAGAGTGCAGGCGGCGATCCCTACCGGCGCAAGGTGCCGACCTTCTCCTCCGCGCTCGATCGGACGCTCGACGCCCAGGTCGTCACCCTCGGCAAGATCAAGCCCGACCAGTCCAACTTCCGCGTCAAGTATGAGCCGAACAATCCGGCGGCGGATGCCACCGGCAACGTCAAATATCCCAACGTGAACTCGGTGGTCGAGATGACCGACATGCGCGATGCGCAGCGGTCCTACGAGGCCAATCTCAACATCATCAGTGCGACGCGCCGGATGATCCAGCGCACGCTCGACATCCTCAAGAGCTGAACAGGACATTTGAGCCATGGCATCACCGACAATCGCCGCCAATGCCTACGCCAACCTCGCCCGCGTGCTGGAGAACAGCGGCGCCGGCAAGGGCAGCGAAGCGAGCGGGCAGTCCTTTGCTTCGCTGCTGAAAGACGCGGTCGGCAGCGTCATGGAGTCCGGCCGCAAGTCCGACGCGCAGACGGTGGCGATGGCCGCCGGCAAGGCCAACGTGATGGACGTGGTGACGGCGGTCGCCGACACCGACGTTGCGGTGTCCACGCTGGTCTCGGTCCGCGACCGCGTGATCGCCGCGTATGAAGACATCATGAAGATGCCGATCTGACGGTTGTCATTCCGGGGCGCGCGTAGCGCGAGCCCGGAATCCATAACCACGATCTGGAGTATGGATTCCGGGCTCTCGCTGCGCGAGCCCCGGAATGACGAAAAATAACTCACTGTGAGAAATCCAAAATGACCGGACCCGAAACCCTCGACGTCGCGCGTGATGCGATCTGGACCATCGTGATCGTGTCCTCGCCGCTGATGCTGGTCGGCCTCGTGGTCGGCGTCATCGTGTCGCTGTTCCAGGCGCTGACGCAGATCCAGGAGCAGACGCTGATCTACGTGCCGAAGATCCTCGCGATCTTTGCCACGATGTTATTAGCGCTTCCATTCATGGCCGACTCGCTCCACGCCCACATGCTGCGGATCTCGTCGCGAATCATCGGCGGCTGAGGCACAATGCGCCCGTCATGCGCATCGACGTCTCGCTGCTGCCGGCGCTCGCCGCGTCCTTCATGCTCGCCTTCGCCCGGGTCGGTGCGATGGTGATGCTGTTGCCAGGCCTCGGCGAGACCAACATCCCGACGCGCATAAAATTGTCGATCGCGCTGCTGCTCACGCTGATCATCCTGCCGTTGCACCGCAATGCCTATCATGTCGACATGGGTTCGCTGGCGCCGCTTCTGGTGCTGATGCTGCATGAGATCGTGATCGGCATCGTGCTGGGCGCGACCGCGCGCGTGACGCTGTCGGCCCTTCAAGTCGCCGGCTCCGTGATTGCGCAGCAGATGGGGCTCGGCTTCGTCACCTCGGTCGATCCGACGCAGGGGCAGCAGGGCGTTCTGGTCGGCAACTTCCTGACCATGCTCGGCGTTACGCTGCTGTTTGCCACCGACAGCCATCACCTCGTGATCGCGGCGCTGAACGACAGCTACACGATCTTCTCGCCGGGCGAGACGATGTCGAGCGGTGACGTCGCTTCGCTGGCGACGCGCGCCTTCGCCGCCGCGTTCCGCCTGGGCTTGCAGCTCTCCGGGCCGTTCCTGGTGTTCGGCCTCGTCTTCAACATCGGGCTCGGTGTGCTGGCGCGGCTGATGCCGCAAATGCAGGTCTATTTCGTCGGCGTGCCGCTGTCGATCTTCGCGGGCTTCCTGGTGCTCGCCGTGGTGCTCACCGCGATGATGGGTACGTATCTGGATTACTTCATCGGTGTCATGCACCAGATGATGCCGCTCAAATAGGTGATCGATGGCGGAAGACAACGATCCCGAAAGTAAAACAGAAGACCCGACACAAAAGCGCCTCGAGGAGGCGCTCGAACGCGGCGACGTTGCGAAAAGCCAGGAGATCAACACCTGGTTCATGATCGCGGGCGGCACGCTTGTGGTCTCGACCTTTTCGGGATCGGTCGGCAGCGGGCTGGTGACGCCGATGCGCAATCTGCTCGCCAATTCCTGGATGATCAAGACCGACGGCGGGAACCTGCTCGCGCTGATGCAGCAGATCGAGATCGCCGTGCTCGCGGCGGTCGGCGTGCCGCTCTTGATGCTGGTGCTGGCGGCGATTGCCGGCAACATGCTCCAGCACCGTCTGGTGTGGTCGGCCGAATCCCTCAAGCCGAAGTTCAGCAAGCTTTCGCCCGCCGAGGGCTTGAAGCGCATCTTCGGCAAGCAGGCGGCGGCGAACTTCCTCAAGGGCCTCGGCAAACTCGTCGTGCTCGGCGCGGTTATGACCATAGTCCTATGGCCGGAGCGGCATCGCATGGAGGCGATGGTCAAGCTCGATCCGGCCGCCATGCTGGGCGCTACCACCAGCATGACCATCCATCTGCTCGGCGCGGTGGTCGCGGCGCTCGCGATCATCGCGATCGGCGACTATTTCTTCCAGTATCGCAGCTGGTTCCAGCGGCAGAAGATGTCGCTCCAGGAGATCAAGGAAGAGTTCAAGCAGTCCGAAGGCGACCCGCACATCAAGGGCAAGCTCAGGCAATTGCGCCAGCAGCGCTCCAAGAAGCGCATGATGGCGGCGGTTCCCAAGGCCTCCGTGATCATCACCAACCCGACCCACTATTCGGTGGCGCTGTCCTACGAGCGCGGCATGTCGGCGCCGATCTGCGTCGCCAAGGGCGTCGACAACCTCGCTTTCAAGATCCGGGAGATCGCGCGCGAGCACGACATCCCGATCGTCGAGAACGTGCCGCTGGCCCGTGCGCTCTACGCCACCGTCGATATCGACCAGGAAATCCCGACCGAGCACTACCATGCGGTCGCCGAAGTCATTGGTTACGTCATGCGGCTGAAGCGTGGATTCGGCGCCGGGCGGGGATAAAACACCCGAAAAGTACCGGAAATGGCCGTAATCTGGGAATCAGCGTACCTTTCGCCCCTGCTGCCCTTGCGCCTGCGGGTCCGATTGAGGCAGGGAAGGCCCCGTGCGCGCGATGGCGCGTTGATTCTCTGCCGACAGGCTGCGCCGGCTTGATATGACTGCTGAGACCGACCACGACCTCACACGCGAGCCCGTTGCGGCGCACGAGCCGTCGCCGCGCTCGGGCAGCATTGCGCTGGTGCTGCTGGTGGCCGCCGGTCTCGTCGCGGTCGCCGTCGGGTTGATGACGCTCGGGCGCGCGCAGGCGCAGCCTTACATCCTCGGCATCCTCGCCGTGCTGGCGATGGTCGGCCTGTTCAACCTGTTCGCCTTCGCCGCCGGCATCATCCGCTTCGCCGACCGTAGTCTGGACGATCCCATCATCGGCCGCATCTCCGATCATGCCTTCGATGGCCTCGCCGTGACCGATCCGCGCGGCCACGTGGTCTATTCCAATGCGGCCTATCTGACGTTGACGGGCGCCGTCGGCCCGCAGGACGTGCGGCCCGTCGAGCGCGTCTTCATCGGCAACCCCGACGTCTCCGAGGCCGTGTTCCGCCTGCTCAAAGCCGCCCGCGAAGGCAAGCGGCAGCAGGAAGAAGTGCGCATCTCCGGCCACGAGGGCAGCCAGGGCCGTTGGCTGCGGATGCGCGTGCGCCCGCTCGGCGGCGGCAAGCGCGAGGCCAAATACGCGGTGTGGTCGATCGCCGACATCACCCGCGACCGCGAGCGCCAGGAGGACGTGTTCCAGGAGCTCCAGCACGCAATCGAATATCTCGACCACGCGCCTTGCGGCTTCTTCTCGGTCAATCCGGCCGGCGAGCTCGCCTATGTCAACGCGACGCTGGCGAACTGGCTCGACTACGACCTCGCCGAGATCGGTTCCGGCGGCCTGAAGCTCACCGACATCGTCTCCGGCGACGGCGCCTCGCTGCTCACCGCGATCGTGGCGGTTCCAGGCGAGGTGAAGACCGAGGTCTTCGACATCGACCTGCGCATGCGCACTGGCAAGACCATGCCGGTGCGGCTCTACCACAAGCTCGCCTTCGGCGCCGACGGCGCGCCGGGGCCGTCGCGCACGCTCGTCATCAGCCGCGCCCGCGACGAGCGCAGCGATCCTGATCGGGCCGCCGAAGTGCGCTTCATGCGCTTCTTCGACCACACGCCGATGGCGATCGCCACCGTCGATCGCGCCGGCAATGTCGTGCGGGCGAACGCGCGCTACGCCAAGCTCGGCCAGGCGCTCGGCCTCGACAGCGCCTCCAAGTCGATCTTCCGCGCGGTCAATTCGCGCGACCGCCAGCTTCTGATCGCGGCCATCAACCAGGCCGCCGACGGCCAGGCCGACGTCGCGCCGGTCGAGGTCGCGCTGGAAGGCACCAAGGAGCGCTGGGGCCAGTTCTTCGTCACGCCGGTGGACGCTGCCGAGAACGAGGCGGAAGCGGCCATCGTGCACATGCTCGAGACCACCGAGCGGCGTGCGCTGGAGAACCAGATCAACCAGTCGCAGAAGATGGAGACGGTCGGGCAGCTCGCCGGCGGCATCGCGCACGACTTCAACAACGTGCTGTCCGCCATCATGATGGCGAACGACTTCCTGCTGAACGCGCACAAGCCGACCGATCCGTCGTTCCAGGATATCATGCAGATCAAGCAGAACGCGACGCGCGCCGCCACATTGGTGCGGCAGCTGCTGGCGTTCTCGCGGCGGCAGACGCTGCGACCGCAGGTTCTCGACCTCGGCGATGCGCTCTCCGACCTCGCCATGCTGCTGCGCCGGCTGATCGGCGAGAAGGTCAAGCACGAGACCATCCACGGCCGCGACCTCTGGCCGGTCAAGGTCGACGTCTCCCAGTTCGAGCAGGTCATCGTCAACCTCGCGGTGAACGCGCGCGACGCCATGCCCGACGGCGGCAAGCTGATCATCCGCACCGCCAACGTCACCGCCGAGGAAGCGGCCAAGCTCGCCTACAAGGGCATGCCGGCCGCGGACTATGTGCGGATCGAGGTCGCCGACACCGGCACCGGCATTCCCGCCGACATCCGCGACAAGATCTTCGAGCCGTTCTTCTCGACGAAAGAGGTGGGCAAAGGTACCGGCCTTGGCCTCTCCACCGTCTACGGCATCGTCAAGCAGACCGGCGGCTTCATTTATGTGGACTCGGAGCCGGGGCAGGGCACCTCGTTCCACATCTTCCTGCCGCGCCATCATCCCGAGGCCGAGGTGCAGGTCGAGCAGCCGGCGGCAACGGCCGTCAGCGCCACCAATGGCGCTGCGAAGGAGGCCGCGCCCGCGGCGGCGGAGGCAAAGCCGCGCACCGATCTCACCGGGCAGGGAACCATCCTTCTCGTCGAGGACGAAGAGGGCCTGCGTGCGCTCAACGCCCGCGGCCTGCGCTCGCGCGGCTACACCGTGGTCGAGGCCGAGAACGGCGTCGAGGCCATGGAGGTGCTGGACGAGCAGAGCGGCGCGATCGATCTCGTCGTCTCCGACGTCGTGATGCCGGAGATGGACGGCCCGACGCTGCTCAAGGCCATGCGCGAGAAGAATCCCGACATCAAATTCATCTTCGTCTCCGGCTACGCCGAGGACGCCTTCGAGAAGAGCCTGCCCGAGGGCCAGCAGTTCGATTTCCTGCCAAAGCCGTTCACCCTCAGCCAGCTCGTGGCGGCGGTGAAGGAGACGATGACGAAGCAGGGGTGAGGGCGCGCCATAACGCTTGCCGTCATTGCGAGGAGCGAAGCGACGAAGCAATCCAGACTGTCTCCGTGGAAAGATTCTGGATTGCGTCGTCGCGAGAGCTTCTCGCAATGACGGAGGAGAGAGTTCGTCCGCACTCACGGGCAAAAGCGGAATTCACCCCGTTAAGCCGGTGGTAACCCGCGACCACGGTTCCCCCGCGCCACCCCGGCAAACCCCCGCCAAATATGGGCTTTTGCCACATCCCCGCGACTGAGGGCCGCAGCTGCGGGTTCCGAAACCGTCTTCACTTTTCGGGAAGTCTGCCCATCTTATGGCCACGTCCCCATGCCGGGGATTTGGGAAACGCACATGAATTTCTCGCAACGCTCCCGCAGTCTCTTCAAGACGATCGCCGTCGTGCTGGCGCTTGCGCTGCCGACCGCGCTCGCCATCTCGTCTGCCGACGCGCGCGTCGGCGGTGGCATGTCGTCGGGGTCGCGCGGCTCGCGGACCTATTCGGCGCCGCCGTCGACCACGACCGCGCCGGGCTCGACCTCGCAGTTCAACCGCACCTACACCCAGCCGGGCGCAGGGATGAATTCGGCCGCGCCGGCGCGTGGCGGCCTGTTCGGCCGCGGCGGCGGCTTCCTCGGCGGCCTTGCGGCCGGCTTCCTCGGCGCAGGCCTGCTCGGCATGCTGTTCGGCGGCGGCCTGTTCGGCGGCCTCGGCGGCCTGTCCTCGATCCTCGGCCTGATCATCCAGATCGTGCTCGTGGTGTTCGTGGTGCGGCTGGCGATGTCGTGGTGGCAGCGCCGTCACAGCCCGCAGGCGGCCTACGCCAATGCTGACGCAAGTGCCGGTCCGGGACCCCAGACGAACTATCGCAGCGGCCTCGGCGGGGGACTGGGAGGTGGTCTCGGCGGCTTCGGCTTCGGCGCCAACAACGCACCGCTCGAGATCAAGCCTGACGACTATGAGGCGTTCGAGCGCCTGCTCGGCGAGATCCAGACCGCCTGGTCGAACGAGGACGTGGCCAAGCTGCACACGCTCGCGACGCCCGAGATGGTCTCCTATTTCGAGCAGGACCTTGCCCAGAACCGCGCGCGCAACGCGGTGAACAAGGTCAGCAACGTGAAGCTGCTCCAGGGCGACCTCGCGGAAGCCTGGCGCGAAGGAGAGACCGAGTACGCCACGGTGGCGCTGCGCTTCGCGCTGACCGACAAGACGCTGGACCGCAACACCGGCGCGATCGTTGCCGGCAGCGAGCAGCCGGGCGAGGCGACCGAAATCTGGACCTTCGCCCGTCGTCCGGGCGGCGGCTGGGAATTGTCAGCGATCCAGCAGACCAACTGATTGCGGACGAGATGAGAAACCAGGGCGTCGTGCTCCAGCACGGCGCCCTTTTCTTTTGGGCGTCTCGCAGCGCGGCATCGGAATAAGCGGGCGCGGCTCGGGTTGAAATCAGGCGGCGAACCAAAAACAGTCCTGGGAGGACAAGATGATCCGTATCGAGAGATCCGTGACGATTTCAGGGCTCGCGCTCGCGCTGGCCTTGCTCGCGGCGCAATCAGTGCACGCGCAGTCAGCTGATATGACATTCTTCGTGACCTCCAGCGGCCCGGGCAAGGGCGCCGATCTTGGCGGCCTGGAAGGAGCCGATGCGCAGTGCGCGAGGCTCGCTCAGGCCGCCGGCGCCGGTGCCAAGACCTGGCGCGCCTATCTCTCGACGCAGGCCGCCGACGGCAAGCCGGCCGTCAACGCCCGTGATCGCATCGGCAAGGGACCGTGGCAGAATGCCAAGGGCACGGTCATCGCCAAGGACGTTGCCGACCTGCATGGTCCGGCCAACAATCTCACCAAGCAGACGGCACTCAGCGAGAAGGGTGAGGTCAACAACGGTGCTGGCGATACGCCGAACCGGCACGACATCCTCACGGGAACGCAACCCGACGGCACGGCGTTTGCGGCCGGCGACGACAAGACCTGCAAGAACTGGACGTCGAGCACGCAAGGCACGGCGGTCGTCGGCCATGCCGATCGTAAGGGCCTGCGCGACGACGAGCCGTCAAAGTCCTGGAACAGCTCTCACCCCTCGCGCGGTCCCGATGGCGGCTGCTCGCAGGCCGATCTGAAGAGCACCGGCGGTGACGGGCTGCTGTATTGCTTCGCGGCGAATTGAGGCCTCGTCATTGCGAGGAGCGAAGCGACGAAGCAATCCACACTGTCTCCGCGGAAAGACTCCGGATTGCATCGCTTCGCTCGCAATGACAGTGTGCTGGTGCCGTCGCCGTTCCGTCCAACCCTGACGGAACCTTCCGCCGCATGCTACATTGGTCCGATCGCCCCCACGCTCACGGACCCTCCCATGAAATACGAGCTCTACTACTGGCCCGAGATCCAGGGCCGCGGCGAATATGTGCGGCTGGCGCTGGAGGAGGCGGGGGCCGCTTACGTCGACGTCGCGCGGGGACCGCGCGGCACAAGTGCGATGATGAAGATGATGGACGCGGATGGCGGGACGCCGCCCTTTGCCCCGCCATTCCTGAAGGCCGGCAAGCTTGTCATCGGCCAGACCGCGAACATCCTGCTCTATCTCGGCAGCCGCCACGGCCTCGCGCCGAAGACAGAAGCAGGCCGGCTCTGGGTGCATCAGCTTCAACTCACGATCACCGATCTCGTGGTCGAGATCCACGACACCCATCATCCGCTCGGGCCGTCGATGTACTACGAGGACCAGAAGGCGCCAGCGAAGAAGCGCACCGTCGACTTCTGGGACGAGCGCGTTCCGAAATATCTCGGCTATTTCGAGCAGCTGCTCGCCGGCAACGGTGGCGCTTACGTTACGGGGCGCCGGCTGACTTATGTCGATCTCTCGCTGTTCCAGATCGTCGCCGGGCTGCGCTACGCGTTTCCGAAGCGCATGAAGACGTTCGAGACGGATATTCCGGGCCTCGTCGGCCTGCACGACCGCATCGCCATGCGGCCGAACATCAAAGCCTATCTCGCAAGCGAACGCCGCATTCCCTTCAACGAGCAGGGCATCTTCCGCCGCTACCGCGAGCTCGACAATTAGCCGGTCCGGACGGAGGCTGGCGGCAGCCCCCGTTCCGGACCGGCCGTTTCGGGCGCGATCATTCGCCCGAAAACCTGATGGTTTCCAGCAAATTGCGAGCGCTCGTGACCAGGCCGCTGGCTCGAATCATCGGGTGCGAGGTCGTGCTCGTCGGGACAGGGCGGCTTGCAGAACATTGTCGCGTCTCCCGTTGTGTGGGTGCGCGTTTCCTCTAGCGAGGTTCGCATCCGGCGACGTCAGTCGATCGGAGGAGGGCAGCGTTTTTCCGTGCAGAGCGCAGTGGCGTGATGCGCGCTCACCACACGCCCGGCAGCAAACGGTAGCGCACTCGTGCCGTATAGTCGGCATAGCCCGGCAGGCCCTCGCGCAGCGTGCGCTCCTCGATGCCGATGCGGACCGCAAACAGCGAGAGGAAGAGCGGCACCATCGCAAGTCCCCACCACGAGCCAAGCAGCAGCGGAAGGCCCACGAAGAACAGGACCATGCCGCTGTACATGGGATGGCGCACATGGGCGTATGGACCGGTCGAGATCACCCGCTGTGCGCGCTCGGCTTGCAGCTTCACCACGGGCGCTGCGAACGAGTTCTCGCGGAACACTGACATCGTGAACAGCATGCAGAGCACGAACAGCACGAAACCGAGGACCTGCAAGGCCATCGGCATGTCGGACCAAAGCGAACGCCGGTCGAGCCCCATCACGACCAGCCAGGCCAGCATCGCCGCGATAAGGGCGGCGACGAAGGCCTTGTCGGCCGGCGGCTGGTCCTTCTGGATGACCGGACGAAGGCGCTCCGCCAGCAGCGCCGGATCGAGCCGGTAGAGCCACCAGCCACAGAGCGGGCCGATCAGGGCGGAGGTGACGAGGAACACCCAGGCCGAAGGCCAGTGCAAGGTCCCGGCGCAAGCGAACAGCAACGCACCCATCGCGACGGTGAAAATCATGTTCTGCAACAGCAGTCGGGCGATCATGCTCGATCCGGCTCCATCCCAGGCTGTTATATAGAGATTTTTTCCGGCCAACATGCGGCCGACGCGACGGGCCGGCATCAGATCTTGATGGGCGGTGTAAAGGCCGCGATGAGCCGAACCAGATCCGCCTGCCGTTTGGTGCCGGTCTTGGTGAAGATCCGGGTGAGATGGGTCTTGATGGTCGTTTCGGCGATGCCCATGCTTCTGGCCACGTCAGGAACCCCACCGATTTCGACGATGGCGAGGAAGACACGCAGTTCGGTCGGCGTCAGCTTGAACAGCTTGCGGATGAGGTCGGGCGCGACGATCGTATCGATCGCTGCCTTACTGACGAACAGGACGGCGCAGGCCTCATAGCTGGCCCCGAACGTTTGCCGGCGCCCGGCGGTGAGCGGCAAGAGATGCCCGACATAATGCGAGCCGTCGCGGGCCGTCAGATGCAGCGAGATGCTCGCGCTCGTCGTCGCCCCGTCGCCGACAGCGGTCCCCGCCAGCGCTTGCCGCACCACACGATCGGCATTCAGGTCTGAGGTCACGAGCCGGCCGCGAACAGAGCGAAGCACGTCGGCGCCATCGAGAAGCTCCCGCGCGCTTTCATTGGAGTGGGTGATATTTCCGTTGGCATCGAACAGCAGGACGGCGGTTCGCAGGGCGTCGAGCGTCCGGGCCGACGCTGTCCCCAATGTGTTCTGCTGCTCCAGTTTCTGCCTCACGAGCATGGCGCGCTGCATGTGCGGAGTCAGGTGGGAGATCACCTGATACATCCTGCGATCGACGGCACCTCCGGCCTTCATGATCGAGAGGCGGGATATCCCGTCGGCGGACTTGTCGAGCAGGATATTGGCGGCGTCCTCGAGACCCTGCGGCCGGGTCCATTCGTTGTAGAACGTTGTCGTCCGGAATTCGTCGACATCGATCCAGTCCCGGATCGTCTGGATCTGGCCAACCGGCGCGTGGAGCACGCCGCGCGACGGATCGAATGGTTCGTAGGTTTCGATGTAGGACTGAATATAGGCGGGCTCGACACCGACGGCGTGCGAGATCACGGCCTCGCCGCCGGCTCCGATCCGGACCAAGCCGCCGCTCTGGCCGCCCGCCAGATCGACGATGCTGCCAAGCGTGGTCGTCCACCGGGAATCGTCGAGCGAGGCATCGTAGATGTCCGTCACCAGCGAGAGCAGCTTGTCATTCAGTTCCATTGGTTTGCAGTTCCATTGGCTTGTCCCGTGGGCGCCTGGACCGGCTCGTCGGTCTCGCAGATGAGCACGCCGGATGCGGAATTTTGATGAGCCGGATCACACTTGATGTGACTGAGCAGGTGCCCCCTCGGTTCAGCGCCGCCTTTGCGGATGCTGAACGAGGTCGGCCGGGTGCCGGCGGCGAGGAGGGCGGACGTGGCGAGGAACAGCCGGGCCGGCGGCCAATGGAGGTTGCGGCGGACGACAACAGCGCGCGCCACGGCGATGAAGAGGATCGTGTTCTGCTGCGTGGGCCGCGGGGTCAACCGCGCAGGATATTGACCCGGCTATCCCGCGAAGGTGCGGCCGGACGCACGAAAGGCCCGATCGACCGGATCGGGCGTTTCAACTTGGGAAGGACTGATCAGGCGAGCTGATCGATCCGCGTGCCCTGGCCCGGCGGCAGCGGCGCGGGCGGCTGCGGCTTGTAGGTCGGGTCGGTGTCTTGGGTCTTGGTCTGGTCGTCCTGCTGCTTGGTCGTGTCGTAGCTCGGCACCACGATCGCGATCGGCGGCGGCGCAACGGTCGAAACGCTCATCCACAAATCCTCACACATGGAAACAATTGACCCTGCCCCGGCAGGAGCGAAATTTCCTTCAAGGCAATTGTTAAAATGCGAGGGAATGGTGTGGCGAGGACTGCTGTCGTCGTCCGCTCGCTGTGCGATTTCGAAGAACGTGAACTCTCTCATCCGTCATTGCGAGCGCAGCGAAGCAATCCAGAATCCCTCCGCGGGATGAGTCTGGATTGCTTCGCTCCGCTCGCAATGACGGAGTATGTGGAAAGAGCGAGCGCCCCTTCTACTCGTCTTTGCCGCGCGTGATCGCGATCGACGCATCCGTCTTGGTGCGGGTGCATTCCATGTTGAGCCGCCGGTAGCGCATCGTGATCTTGTCGCCGCGCAAGAGGCCCATCCGCTTCAGGCAGCGTGTCGCGCCGGTCGTGGTGTCGTCCTTGGTCACGGTGAAGACGATCGCCGCCATTGACCCGACCACATTAAAGAACTCCGGCGTCGGCTTGCGGTCGCCCTTGGCATAGAGCTCGATCGAATATTTGTCGCCGCGACAGCCCACCGACAGCTCCTTGGCCGAGGGATGCGTCAGGTACACGATGTTGCCGGCACGGAAATTCACCTTGAGCCGATCGATCTGGTTCGCCAGCTCCTTGGCGCTGTCGTCGCACCGGTCGGCGCGCGCGGGCGAGGCGAGGGTCACAAGGCCGGTGATGGCGGCGGCGACGAGGATCGCGCCGCGGATGTTCAGTTTGAAAATCATGATGAAAAGCCCCTGAGGGCGCGCATTCAACCTTCGTCGCGCCCGGAGCGCAAGGGGTGCACCCAGGTCTTCCCGAGCATCATGATGGCCACGCTGCACTGCTGACGTCGCTGGAAAGGATGTCAGGCTGCCGAATCCGGATGCCCCGGCCGCGCCGGAACGCCTTCCCTTTGCGGCAAAAAAGCTTAGAACGCTTCTATGCTAGGGCCCGCCAGGGCTCCAAAACCCCGAGATTTGCCCCATGAACGCTCCCACCGCCTTCCCCGACCAGTCAAAGCCCGTCCCGCCCTACAAGCACACGCCGCTGTTTCCGCTCGGCAAGGACGAGACGCCCTACAAGAAGATTTCGTCCGAGGGCGTCAGGGTCGAGAAGGTTCTGGGGAAGGACATGCTGGTGGTGTCGCGCGAGGCGCTGCGGGCGCTGTCGGAGGCGGCTTTTGGCGACATCAATCATTATCTGCGGCCGGGACACCTGAAGCAGCTCCGCTCGATCCTCGAAGACAGCGAGGCGAGTCCGAACGACAAGTTCGTCGCGCTGGACTTTTTGAAGAACGCCAACATCGCGGCCGGCGGCGTGCTGCCGATGTGCCAGGACACGGGCACCGCGATCATCATGGGCAAGAAAGGCTGCAACGTCATCACCGACGGTGACGACGAGGCGGCGCTGTCGGAAGGCGCGCGCGATGCGTACTTGCGCCGCAACCTGCGCTACTCGCAGGTGGCTCCGCTCTCGATGTACGAGGAGAAGAACACCGCCAACAACATGCCGGCGCAGTGCGAGATCTACGCCGAGGGCGACGACGCCTACAAGTTCATGTTCATGGCGAAGGGCGGCGGCTCCGCCAACAAGAGTTTTCTGTTCCAGGCGACGCCTTCCGTCCTGACCAAGGACCGGCTGCTCGCTTTCCTGAAGGAGAAGATTCTCACACTCGGTACCGCCGCGTGCCCGCCTTACCACCTCGCCATCGTGATCGGCGGCACCTCGGCCGAGCTCTGCATGAAGACGGTGAAGCTCGCCTCCGCCCGTTATCTCGACGCGCTGCCGACCCACGGCTCGCCTGACGGCAACGCTTTCCGCGACGTCGAGATGGAGAAGGAAATCCACAAGATGACGCAGTCGCTCGGCGTCGGCGCGCAGTTCGGCGGAAAATATTTCTGCCACGACGTGCGCGTGATCCGCATGCCGCGTCATGGCGCATCGCTGCCGATCGGGCTTGGCGTGTCCTGCTCGGCCGATCGCCAGGTGCTGGGCAAGATCACCAAGGACGGCATCTATCTCGAGGAGCTCGAGCACAACCCGGCGCAGTATCTGCCGCAGGTCGAGCAGTCGCTCGGCGGCGAGGTCGTCAAGATCGACCTCAACCAGCCGATGAAGGACATTTTGGCGACGTTCTCGAAATATCCGATCAAGACCCGCGTCTCGATGACCGGCACCATGATCGTCGCGCGCGACTCTGCGCATGCCAAGTTGCGCGAGCGGCTGGAGAAGGGCGAGCCGCTGCCTGACTATTTCAAGAACCATCCGGTCTATTACGCCGGTCCCGCCAAGACGCCCGAGGGCTACGCCTCCGGCGCGTTCGGTCCGACCACTGCGGGCCGCATGGATTCTTTCGTCGACCAGTTCCAGGCCGCCGGCGGCTCGATGGTGATGGTCGCCAAGGGCAACCGGGCCCCGGCCGTGCGCGAGGCCTGCAAGAAGTATGGCGGCTTCTATCTCGGCTCGATCGGGGGTGCCGCGGCGAACCTCGCCGAGCACTGCATCAAGAAGGTCGAGGTGCTCGAATATCCCGAGCTCGGCATGGAAGCGATCTGGCGCATCGAAGTCGTCGACTTCCCGGCGTTCATCATCATCGATGACAAGGGGAATGACTTCTTCAAGGAGTTGAATCTGGGCTGAACTGTCATGGCCGGGCTTGACCCGGCCATCCATCGCTCTCTTCAAGCAAGATGGATACGCGGGTCAAGCCCGCGTATGACGAGATGCATTATCGGCGAAGCCGCTAGCTGCAATTCGTGACCTGGTTGGAGCACAGCGCGCGCCACCAGCCGCGGACGCCGTCGTAGCTCTCGACGAGGCCCCAGGCGCCGCTGCACGCCATGAGCCGCTTCGGTCCGCCGTCGCCGTCAATCGGGCCGCCAAGCTCGTGCTGAGCTGGCATCCATTTGGCGTCGACGAAAGGTGCCTGAAACAGCCCGCCCGCGCGCGTGTAGCCATTGGCGTAATTCGCGCCGACCTTGTTCGACGCGACCCAGCCGCGGCCCGCATAGGGTTTTGGCGCGCTGCGCGGATATCGCGTCTCGTCCTCGTAGTCCTTGCCCGGGGGCCTCGCGCCTTCGATCAGGAACCAGCCGTCCCTGAAGCCGACGATGCGGAATTCGGTGAGCCAGCCGCCGTCGGGCGTGTTCTCGGCGCCGCCGAGCTTGAGCCGATAGGGCGGCGGCAGCGTGCCGAGCATGCGCGCTTTCACTGAAGGTTCAGCCCGCACGTTGAGACCGCTCGGGTCCTTGTCGATGGACCAGGCGCCGAGATCGCACGGCTCGGTACCTTCGGGCAGGCTGGCGCGTTTTGCGGCGAGATCGGCGTGCAGTTTTGCGAAGTCGGCGTCGTCGTTGTCAGGAGCCGGCTCGGTGCGCGGCTTCAACGCGGCCGAGATCGCGCGTGTCGCATCCGCCGTCAACGTGACGACGAGGACCTGGCGTGCGGCGAACACGCTTGCCGGTGTCTTCGGATCGTTTGATGTCGCCGGATAGACCGCGAGATAGCCGGTCGCGCCTTCGGTGCGGTAGGCGAGGCCCGCGACATAACCTGCCGGCACCATGGCGAGCGCGCTTGCGCGCCACGCTGGTTCGGTGTCATCCGCGCGCGCCGCAAGTGTCGCGACACACAGGATCGTTGCCGCGATGAGACAGAGCGCACGCATGGATGCAGCGCGGTCTTTACGCCCGCGCGCCGGTGAACGGGAAGCTGCCCATCGGGCCGATGCCCATTTCGCCGCTCATGCTGTCGCCGGATACCTTTCCGATGAACTCGAGGGTCAACGGCATTGGATTGGTGATCGAGACCTTCCAGTTGATGGCATCGCCGCTGATGGTGCCGTCGAAAATCTCGGCAGAATTACCATCGGCGCCCTGCGTGCCCGTCAGCGTGCCGCCGGAGCTCAGCAGGGTCAGCGTCGCCTGCCGCTCGCCCATCGGCGTCGTCATGGTCAGATTCCAGTTGCCGTCTACGGCCATTCCCGTCTCCCGAACAGATCCCGGCGGGCCGCGACGATCCGCGGCCAGTCCTGGGCGAGCCTATAGCCCAACTCGCAGCTCCTGCCTAACCCCGCATTGGAGGCATTTAGGCGCGGGCGGCCGCACGGCGGCGGCTGGTGACGATGAGCCTGAGAACCACATACTGCACGGCAAAGGCCAGGATCTTGGCGCCGCCCGCGACCACCGTGATGTAGAACGCCCACAGCTTCAGATCGCCGGTCGAAGCTACGAAGATCATGCCGGCGCCGATCGCGAACATCAGCGCCGCCCAGGCATAGCCCGCGGCCGTCACATATTCCGGAACGGTCTCGACCACGATCGGCGGCATGTAGCGCAGCATCCAGCCGCGTTTGAGCATGATGGCGCCGATCGCGAAATGCGCGATCGAGGGCTTTGCCAGCATGAAGCGGGGATCGTTGGTCAAAAGCGTGACCGTGCCCAGCACGACGACGAGAGCGAGGCTCGCATAGGTCATGTAGTTCAGCTGCTGCCCCTTGATCCGGGCGTAGATCACCTGCGCGACCGCGCCGGCGATCGCCACCGACGTCGCCAGGATGACATTGTCGGTGATGAGGTAGATGACCAGGAAGACGATCGCGGAGAGGAAGTCGGAGGCGAGGCGGGCGAATACGTCCTTCATCGTTGGTCCTGTTCAGCGAGGGGCGGGCAGTGTGCCGGACGGCGTACCGTACTTGATCTCGCGATACTCGGGATACCACTTTGTGAAGTAGATCGCGCTGTTGCGGGCGGCGAAGGCCACCGCAAGGCTCGACCAGAGCGGCAGACCGGGGATGTAGAGCAGTACGAGATTGGCAGCCGCCATCAGCAGCGTGGCCGCGGTCCAGGCGCCGGTGATGACGTAATTGGCGTAGCGGAAGCCGGGCATCGCCGCGGTCTCGGCCGGGACCGATTCAAGCGCGTATTGCAGCGTGAAGGGACGGCGGACCAGCATCGAGCCGAGCGAGATGACGAAAATGCCGATGTCGACCGACAGTTTGACACCGAGCGTGCCAAGCGCGGGATCGAGCAGCGCCAGATAGAGGCCGATTGCGGCGAACAGGATTGCCGAGCCCAGGGCGAGGATCTTCACCGAGCGGCCGCGCGCCACATCGATCGCGACAGTGGCGAGGCAGATCGCGGAGGCCGCGAAGACGCTGACCGCGGCCGATGTCACCAGCATGAGGAAGGTGAAAGCGCCGTAGGGCGCGAGGATCAGGAAAATCGCCATGGGCCGCCTCGGTCAAGTCGATCTTTACGGTGTAAAGATCAATAGTTCAGGAGCGACGGCGGGTCAAGTAAAATCTTTACAGTGTCAAAATGGTGTAAGTGACTTCCAAAAAGTGAAGCGCTGCAACTGCTTGGTCGGACGCCTCGTCGGCCAATTCCGCCCAGGGCAGGCGCGAGAGGATCGGCAGCGCGGAGGCGACCAAAACGCCCACGCCGAGCACGATGCCGCCGTTGAAGATGGCATGGTCCCGTTGCCGCAGGCGGATCATCCAGAATGCCAGCGCGGCGCAGGCCATAGCGAGGATGACCAGACAGACCGCGGTCATCGTGGGCAAGTGCATGGGAAACTCCTCTTTCCGTCGTTCCGGGCTCGCCACTTCGTCGCGCCCCGGAATGACCGGGCGCTACGCCGCTCCCACCCAGTTGCCGTGAAAGCCATCGGGCACGCGGTGGCCGAGCTGCACCAGCGCGACGGGCCCCACCTCGATATCGGTCGCGTTGAACACAGCGAGGTCGCTGCGGTTCTCCCGCGCCCGCCAGACCACGGCGAGCAGCCAGCCGTCGCCCTCGGGTGCATCTTTCGAGCGTTCGACGAACACCGGCTCGGAGATGGTATCGCCAGTGGGCAGCAGATAGTGGCCGAGCCGCCGGCCGTGCCCGTCGACATGGACGATGCCCGACAGCGCGCCGAACATCGGCAGTTTTGGATTGGCGCAGGCGTACCAGCCGTGACGGCTCTTCAGCCCGGCGTGGCGATCGTCGATGCGCGGGAATTCGCCGGTGAGATCGTCGAGATAAGTCTGCCGGAAGCGGTCGGTATTCCCTGAGAGATCGAACGTCCAGCGGCAATGGCGGGCGCGCGATTTCTCGGGATCGGTCGGCCGGCCGTCGGGATGCGGAAACAACGGCGCCTCCTCGAACTGCATGACGTCGGCGATGATGCGGTTCTCCTCTTCCCACGCGTTCATCACGTGGAAGACGTAGCAGGCTTCAGCCCGGAACCAGACGATGTCCTTGGCGGTGCCGCTGCGCTTCATCACGCCGACATAGGCGCCCTTGTCCGGCTCCCACGCATAAGGCGGCCGTCCGCTCATCGCGCGCTCCATGCTGCCGGTGATGGGCAGGATCGGAAACAGCACATGATTCGCGGTGACGATGAAGTCGTGCACCATGCTGGCATACGGCGCCTCGAACCGTTCGAAGCGCGTTGCCTTGCCGGAGGCATCGATCGATCCATAGGAGAGGGCAGGCGTCAGCGGTCCCGCGGCGTTGTAGCCGAAGAACACGAGCTCGCCGGTGACGGGATCGACCTTCGGATGCGCGGTGAAGCTGCCGGCGACGCGGCCCTGGTAGTTGTGATAGCCACGCGTTGCCAGCGTGCCCGGCTCGATCTCGGTCGGCAGATGCGCTTCTTCCAGCGCAAGCAGCTTGCCGGCATGGAAGATGATGTTGGTGTTGGCGACGCCGCCGTCGATGAGGTTTGCGGGCGCATCCGGCAGCTTGCGGCCGAAGCCGCCGAACAGCGCGCGGCCGGCGTCGTGCTCGGCGAGCCATTTCGGCGTGCGGACCCAGCGGTTGCGATAGCTGGCGCGGCCGTTCTCGAGGTGGAAAGCGTGCAGCATGCCGTCGCCGACGAACCAGTGCGCGCCGGGAGAATCGAACTGCGGATTGGGCCCGTTGCGATAAAGCGTGCCGTTCAGCTCGCGCGGCAATTCGCCGACGATCTTGAGGGAGGGCGCGTCGGCCTCGAATGGAATCGGGCCGAGGTTGTGGCGGCGCTCGGCGATAGCGTCCTGCTGCACGGCGTATCCCTCCTTATCTTTACATCGTCAAGATCGAATAAAGCCGAACGCGGTTTCCGTCAAGTGAAATCTTTACACTGTCAATATTGCGTCATATAGCTTGCAAATGGCCAAGAGCGACACCAAGAGCGACACCAAGGGCGAGACCGCGCGTCACCCACGTGCCCCCAGAAGAACAACGTCGACCGCGGCGTCGCGCCCTGCGCGCCGCCCAGCGAGTGCGAAAACCGAGACGCCGTATCATCACGGCGCCCTGCGCGAGGCGCTGCTCGAGGCCGCCGAACGGGTGCTGGAGCGCGACGGGCTTGCCGGCCTGACATTGCGCGCGGTGGCGCGCGAGGCGGGCGTCTCGCATGCCGCGCCGACGCATCATTTCGGCGATCTCACCGGTCTCGTCAGCGAGCTCGCCGCCGTCGGCTTCCGCCAGTTCAACGCGGCGATGTCCTCGTCGTGCAACGCCGCCGCCACGCCGCTCGAGCGCGCGCTGGCGCGGCCGAAAGCCTACGTGGCCTATGCACAGGCGCATCCCGGCATGTACGGCATCATGTTCCGCACCGAGCGGCTCGATTATTCCAGACCGTCGCTGCACGAGGCGGCCGAGGCTTCGTTTGCCGGACTCGCCAATGCCATCGGCGCGATGCGGCAGGAGCAGATCAGCGGCGATGCACTGACGCTGAACCAGGGCGCCGCGATCGCGCGCGCCTGGTCGGTGGTGCACGGTTTCACCATGCTGCTGCTCGACGGCCGGCTCGAAGATATTTTGCAGCGGCTGCCCGAGGGGACGACGGCCGAGCGGCTGCTCGAAGCTATGCTGACTGCGCCCATCCAGGGCAAGCCGCCTGGTCCCTGATCGAGGGGCGAGGCAACCCTTGCCGTGGTCAGGCGTTGACGCCGCATGGCAAGATCACCGCGCGCTCCCTGGAAACGCACCAATCCGCGCAAGCGCGCGGGCAAGACATCCAAGCATCTCACGCCCGCGCAGAAATCGGCGGCGAAGGCGCGCGCCCGCCGCGCCGGCCGCCGCTATCCCAACCTCGTGGACAACATGCGCATGGCTGCGAAGAAGACTTCCAAATCCTCGAAGGCGAAGACGTCAGCAAAGAAAAAATCAACGAAGAAGAGCCGCAAGCGCACCACGAAAGAGGCGGCAAAGTCCTCGCCCAAGCGCAAGCCGCCGGCACGGGAAAAGGATCCGCGCGGCGGCCTGACCGCGGCCGGCCGCAAGGCGTTTGCGCGCAAGCAGGGCGCTCACTTGCGGCCGGGCGTCACCAAGAAAGAATCCGAGATGACACCGCAGGAGATGCGGCGGAAGGGCAGCTGGGCGGTGCGGTTCTATGGCCGCGCGAAACTGCCGCCGCTGGTCGATGCCAAGGGCGAGCCGACCCGTCACGCGCTCTCGGCGCATGCCTGGGGCGAGCCCGTGCCGAAGACGGTGGCGGCGGCACGGCGCATCGCGGCAAAGGGCGAGCGCCTGCTGGCGCGCTATCGCCGCGCCAGGGCCAAGGGCTAGCGTCTAGCGCATCGTTGCGAGCTCGACGGCGCGGCCGCGATTGCCGATGATCTTCACCTCGTCCTTGCCGCAAGTGAAGCTGCGGGCGAATTCGTCGGCGGCCTTGCGCGCCAGCTCGTTGGCGTCGGGATTGGCGATCGCATCGACATAGGCGACATGGCAGACCGGCCCCGGCGGCAGCCGCGTCACGACCAGCATGGCCTTGGTGTTCGGCCGTCCCTTCTTGTCGGGATCGTTGTTGTCGGCAATGTGCCAGCGCTGGATGATCGCAAACGGCTTTGTCCCCGCGGCGCGCCATTCGACGGTGGTCTCGGATGAATTGAACGGGCCGAACCAGGTCTGTGCCGCCGGTTCCTCCGCCGCCATCTTGCGGCTGCGGCCGAACGAGACGATCTCGCGCAGATCGTCCTCGGCGATCAGCACGATCAGGCCGCCTTTGCCCGGGCAGACCCGCGTCGTGCTGCCGTCGAGCTCGCTGGGCTTGCCGATCTGGCGGCAGGTCTTAGGCGCGGTCGAGGTGTAGGTGCTGCCCAGGGATTGGGCGGCGGCACTCTCCAGGCCGGTGCACGTCAGCAACACAGCGATGCATGCGGTGGTCGTGCGGATCATGGCGAAACCTCGAGACAGGCGGAACTCATCCCATCAGACGTCTTGATTGTGGGCAAGGTTCGAACAAGGTCGTGAGACAACTGACAGCGCCGCGGAATCGTTCTAGAAGAGCGGCTTCGCTTCGGCTCATCCGGCCGCGTCCTCGTTCTTTTGATCATGCCAGCCACATCGTCGAACAAATCCTATCGCGTCGGCCGCTCCAAGACCGGACTCGGCCTCTTCGCCACCAAACCGATCAAGAAGGGAACCCGGATCATCCGTTATTTCGGACCGATCCTGGACTCGCGGATTCCCGAGCAGGACGACATCGAGAACAAATATCTGTTCGAGCTCAACGGCCGCTGGACCATCGACGGCTCGGTGCGCAAGAATCTGGCGCGCTACATCAATCATTCCTGCCGGCCCAACGCCGAGTCCGACGTCCGGCCGCGCGAGCGCAAGGTGTTCATCCGTGCCATCAAGAACATCGAGCCCGGCGACGAGATCAACTACGATTACGGCACCGACTATTTCAAGGCCTATCTGAAGCCGATCGGCTGCAAATGCACCTCCTGCGAGAACAAGCGCAAGAAGCTGCGCGCCGAGGCGCGGGCCGAACGCGCCAAGGTGAAGGCGCGCACGGAAGCCAAGGCCAAGAAGGCGCCCGCCAAGGGCGTCAAAAAGAAGAAGCTGAACGGTCACGCGTTCGGCAAGGCCCGCGCGCAGGCGTAGCGCAAGCTCGTTCGTCCAGCTCAGGTGTCATGCCCCGGCCTTGACCGGGGCATCCAATACGCCGCACGACCTCCGCATACGACTACGGCCTCTGGAATACTGGGTCGCCCGGTCCAGTGCGCAATTGCGCACAAGCCGGGCGACGACAGTCGCGGATGTGGCCTCACGCCGCCACGGCACTCCCGCTCTTCCGCAATCCCACATATTGCAGCTCGGCGAACACGCCGGTTGCGATCGCCTGCGCCACGACCATGAGCTCGCCGGCAAGGTTCGGCGACACCGTGCCCGAGAGCAGCAGCGCGATGCTGGCGACCGTCCAGGCCGCGTTGCCGATCACGACCAGCAGCACGAGCGGCTTTGCAAGGCAGGCGCGCGAGGCGAGCCAGCCGACCAGCGCGGTGTAGGCGATCAGGAACAGGCCGGTCTCGCGCAGCAGTGCTTCGGGCAAGTTGAACAGCGAGGCAAACGCGCCTGCGCCGAAGGTGAAGCCGAGGGCGGCGATGCTGCTGAAGACGGCGTCGGCGAGCAGGGCGCGGCGCAGGAAGGTGGATGCGTCGATCATCGTAGGTCTCCTTGGCTGGTTGGGCTCGGGGTGGAAT
The DNA here is from genome assembly GCF_029714425.1 of Bradyrhizobium sp. CB2312. Taxonomy (NCBI): domain Bacteria; kingdom Pseudomonadati; phylum Pseudomonadota; class Alphaproteobacteria; order Hyphomicrobiales; family Nitrobacteraceae; genus Bradyrhizobium; species Bradyrhizobium sp. CB2312. Next base: position 3,865,339 of record NZ_CP121668.1, read on the forward strand.
TCAGTGCAGCCCGCGCCACCAGGCGCGGAGCAGGCGGGCGATACGGAACGGGCAGAGGCTCCTGCCGATGCCGTGCTCGAAGGCGACAACCTGCGCGACGACATAGTCGCCGGTCGAATGCACCAGCGGCTCCGGCATGTTGAGGCTGCGCGCCAGCATGCGGGTGGCGAGCGCGATCGCCCAGGGCAGAACGTGGTCCGCAACGGTCCGGTAGAGCAGCAGCGCGATCATGGTCATCTCCTGTTGCGACCGAAGATGCGCGCGCCCGCGCCCCAATTCGATTACCTCGCGGGTAATGGAAGGGGTGAAATCCGCATGCTAGGTTTCTGGTCATGAACGCACACGCATCCACGGCACAGGCCGAACGCAGCCAGCCGGTCCATATCGGCGATCATTTGCGCGAATGGCGGCAGCGCCGCCGGATGAGCCAGCTCGATCTGGCGGGCGAGGCCGAAGTCTCGGCGCGGCACTTGAGCTTTGTCGAGACCGGGCGCGCTGCGCCCTCGCGCGAGATGGTCTTGAAGCTCGCAGAGCGTCTCGACGTGCCCTTGCGCGAACGCAACGTCCTGCTGGTCGCCGCCGGCTACGCGCCGGCCTTCCCGCAGCGCCCGCTGGAGGACCCCGCCTTGAAATCGGCCCGCCAGGCGATCGACCTCGTCCTCAAAGCGCATGAGCCCAATCCGGCGCTGGCAGTCGACCGGCATTGGAACCTGGTCTCCGCCAATCGCATGGTCGCGCCGCTGCTCGACGGCATCCCGCAGCGGCTGCTCGGCCAGCCCTTCAACGTACTGAGGCTCGCCTTTCATCCCGAGGCGCTGGCACCGCGCACGGTCAATCTCGCGGAATGGTGCGGACATCTGCTGGAGCGGCTGCACCGGCAATGCGAGGCGACGGCCGATCCTGAGCTGATCAAGCTCTACAACGATCTCAAGAGCTATCCCATTCCAGCGCGCTCGGCGCCGTTGCCCAGCGATACCGTCGCGATCCCCTTCAAGCTGCGCCACGATGGAGAGATACTAAGTTTCTTCTCCACCACCATGGTGTTCGGCACGCCCGTGGACATCACCCTGTCCGAGCTGGCGCTGGAGACGTTCTTCCCGGCGGATGAACGCACGGCCGAGCGGCTCAAGCAGATGGCCGCAGCCATGTCCTAGCGCTATATCCGGCGCCCTTGCCTCAGGGCGGGTTCGGCTTATCTTGGGGCAAACCGCACCGCCCGAAGGAGGCGCCTGACATGAGCACGCTCAAACCGCTCCAGATCGATGTCGTCTCCGACGTGGTGTGCCCGTGGTGCTATATCGGGAAGCACCGGATCGAGAGCGCGCTCGCGCTCGTGCCTGACGTTCCCGTCAAGCTCAATTTCCGTCCGTTCTTCCTCAATCCCTGGGTGCCGCGCGAGGGCATCAGCCGCGAGGCCTATCTCACCCAGAAGTTCGGCTCCGTCGAAGCGTACAAGGGCATTGCCGGGCGCGTCGTCGCGGCGGCCAGCGAGGAGGGCCTCGTCTACAAGCCAGAGCTGGTGGCGCGGCAGCCCAACACGACCGATTGCCATCGCCTGATCCTCTGGGCCGAGGCGATCGGCAAGGCGCCCGAGATGAAGCAGCGCCTGATGGAGCTGTACTTCCGCGACGGCGGCGATCTCACCGATGTCAACGTGCTGGTGCAGGCGGCCGCCGATATCGGCCTCGACGCCGACGATGTGCGCAGGCGCCTTTCCACCGACGAGGACGTTGCGCGCGTCTCTGCCGACGCGCAGGAGGCTGCCGAGAAGGGCATCTCGGGCGTGCCGACTTACGTTTTCGCGCAGAAGTACGCCGTCTCCGGCGCGCAGGATCCGAACCTGCTCGCTCGGGCCATCCGCCAGGTCTCGGAAGAGATCAACGCGCAGGCGGCGGAGTAGCTGGCCTATTTGCGGAGCAGGCGAACTGCGCGGCGCGCCGCCGCGTAGGCGGCGCCGTGCGCTGCGAGCGCTCCGTGAACGAGCGCCACAACCGGATCGTTTCGCCGCAGCGGGATCAGCACGTCACCGATCGCGAAGCGTCCGCGCCAGATCGGATTGATCATGGGATGGTCGGCACTCGCGGTGGAATCCGCACTCGCAATGGCTGGATCGGCGCAGAGATGGCGGGTGAGGTCGAGCGTGAGCTGCACGCCCGGCGAATATTTTGCAAAGCGCTCGTCGATGCCGAGCTTGAAGAAGAAGGCGCGGTCCTGGTGACGCAGCACGATGCCGGCGGCCACCGGTGTCGTGCCGGCGCTCAAGGTGACGATCTCGCATTGCGCGGTCTCGGCGAGCGCGGGCACTGCGCGGCGGATGAAGGTTGCATCGCCCGCATGCTGGACCAGCGCGGTGCCGCGCTGGCCTTTCCAGCCGCTGGCTTCGAGCTGCAAGAACGTTTCGAGCGCGCGCCTGATTTCGTCCGGCTTGCGCGCGACTTCGAAGGCGACGGGCCCATGCTCTTCCAGACGATGACGCTGGCGGCGCAGCTCCTTGAGCTTCTTGGTGCCGAGCGCCTCGTGCAGCAGCGTCTCGCCATCCTGCGTCGCATCGAGGCTGGCGCGGATGTAGGAATTGAGCACACGCGGCTTCAGGCCGTCGTCATCCAGAACCTGCTTGAGCGACGTCATCGCCGCGCCGTCGAGCGCGACGTCGTTCAGCACGAGCGCATGTGCGCCGGCCTCGCGCGCCTGCTGCAACAGACGCGTGGCCGCCTCGATCGGGACGTCGCGGTCGATCAGCGGGCTGCACAGCGTGCCATAGGGATGCGCGCTCACCAGCGCGGGCAGGGGGATCTTCAGAGCGCGCCAGAGCGAGATCACCGGCATCAGCCCGATCAGCCGCACTGAGGATCCTTCATATGCGGCAAGCGCGGAGGCATCGGTGCGGCCGCGCGCACTTGCGCTGACGGCGAGCTCCCAGGCTGGCAGGTAATATCCGTTCGGCTCGACTGCGCGCTGTGCCAGCGCGCGCCATTGGCTGGCGTCAATCGCGGTGAGCGGGACACGCGCGCGCACGGCCGCGGCATGCTTGGCCGATGCCGGCTTGATCGCAGCCTCATGCGCGATGTCGACCACGTCCCGTCGTCCCCGTTCACGCGGGCCAAGCCCGTGTTACGTGGATATGCTTAGCGCAAAGATTGGAAAATACGGTTGGGACGCCGCTTCAATTCGAGTGGTAATATTAACACCTCGTTGAGCATCCGGGCGGACGATCGCCGGCCGTACCGATGGATGCGCAAGGATCGCTCTTGCCCCGGAGGATCACCATGATCGCCACACCTTTCACACCTTTTGCATCGCTCCTTGGCGGCGCGCTGATCGGTCTTTCCGCCGTGCTTCTGATGTGGACGACGGGGCGGATCGCCGGGGTCAGCGGCATCGCGGCGCGGCTGTTTCCGCCTTATGAGGACCGCGAGTTCGCCGGCCGGCTCGCCTTCGTCGCAGGCCTCGTCGCCGCACCACTCCTGGTTCTGCTCGTGACCGGACGCCTGCCGGCGCAAACGATCGCTGCGACAACGCCGGTGCTGATCATCGCGGGATTGCTCGTGGGCTTCGGCTCGGTGTGGGGCAGCGGCTGCACGTCCGGCCATGGCGTCTGCGGCCTGTCGCGGCTGTCGGTGCGCTCGCTGGTTGCGACACTCACCTTCATGGCGACGGGCGTCGCTACCGTCTTCGTGATCCGTCACTGGAGCTGACGACGATGACAATCCTCGTTCAATTCGTGATCGGGCTCATCTTCGGCCTCGGCCTCATCATCTCCGGCATGTCGAACCCGGCGAAGGTGCTGAACTTCCTGGACGTCGGCGGCATCCCCGCGGGCACTTGGGACGCCAGCCTCGCCTTCGTGATGGCCGGTGCGGTCGCAGTGACCTTCATCGGCTTCAGCCGTGTCTTGAGGCTCGCTCGTCCGTTTTTCGCTGAACGCTTCTACGTTCCGACGCGAAGGGACATTGATACGAAAATTGTTGTGGGACCCGCGATCTTCGGCATCGGCTGGGGATTGGCAGGCTTCTGCCCCGGTCCGGCCCTCACCGCGCTCGGATTTGGTTCGCGGTCGGCTTCCGTCTTCGTCGCTGCGATGTGCGCGGGGATGGTGCTCGCGCGCTTCATCGCGAACCTTCCGTCGACGGCGCGCATCGCCGCGCCGACTGATCCGCTCGAAACCTGACATGGACGGGACCGGGCAAGCTGTCTCGCCCGGTCCCGCCCATCATCGTTTCATCGATTACCAGCGATCGCCGATGCCGACGCTGACGCCCGGCGCGCGAATGCCGACGCCGCCACGCGGACCATCGTCCCAGTCGCGATAGGTGCGGCGCTCATAATAGCGCTCACGCGGCATCCTGGCGTAGGAGTCGCGCACGACCACGCGCGCTCCGCCATGGGTGCGATAGCAGTTGCCGGCATCGTCGCAGACGAGACGCACTTCCTGGATCAGATCCGGGCTGGCGTATTCGCTGGTCGTATAGATGTCAGCGGCCTTTGCGCCGCTTGCCGCTGCCAGGGCTCCGACACCAGCCAGCAGTGCAATCGTAAACGTCCTCATCATGTCCTCCTCCAAAGCTGCCCTTGGCGGTAACAAGAAGGGGAGGCGGGGATCGTTCCGGCCGCGCTGCAGGATTTTCCCGGAACTGGATTTGCGGTGCCGTCGAAGTTCCCTGCGATGTCAACTCGGGAAGATGAGGCAGGTTGTGCTGCCATGGGCGAGCAGTCGGCCTTTGGCATCCGTCACACGTCCGTCGGCCGTCCCAACGCGACGGCCACAGTTCAGGACCTTGCCTTCGACTCTGATCTGACCGGTTTCCGGCGTGATGGGCCGCACCAGAGAAATCTTGAACTCGAGCGTCGTCTGGCTGATTCCCTTGTCGAGCATCGATTGGATGGCCAGTCCCATGCTGCTGTCGAGCAAAGTGGCAGTCAGTCCGCCATGCACGGTTCCAGCCGGGTTGAGATGTGCATCGGTCGGCGTCAGCGCGATGACGACGCGGCCGCTCTCCGCCTCGACCACCTCATAGCCGAGCGTCCCTGCGATCGTGTTGAGAGGCAGTGTCCCATCGGCAAGGCCCCGGACGAATTCAAGCCCGCTCATCTGCTTCTGCCGTTCGGCGCTGACCGTCCCGTAAGTCCTGGTCGCCATGCTGTTCTCCTTGCGCTCAATGAGTCTCGATCGGTGGCGCTACGGTTTCTTTCGGAATGCCGATGGTGGACGACCATAAAGCCGCGTAAACGCCGTGCTCATCCGCCGCGTGCTGGAAAAACCGGATCGCTCTGCCACCACCGAGATCGGAAGATCGCCGGCATCGAGCAGGCGCTTGGCGCGCTGCACGCGCAGCGACTGCGCCACTTGCAGCGGGGATGCGTCGAGGTGCCGGACGAACAGACGCGCCAGGTGACGCGTACCGACTCCCAATCGTTCGGCAAGACGTTCCACGCCGCCTCGATCGAGCTCGCCGTCTGCGATGAGAGACAGCGCGCGTTCGACGGTCGTCCGGGTGCCTTTCCATGCGGGGCAGAATGGAGCTGTCTCGGGGCGGCACCGAAGACAGGGGCGAAAGCCGGCATGCTCGGCCGCGGCTGCACTGCGATAGAAGGTCACGTTGCGGGCGAGCGGGGTCCGGGCCGGGCAGACCGGACGGCAATACACGCCGGTGGTCCTGACGGCGACAAAGATCACGCCGTCCGCTGTTGCATCGCGGCGGCGGAGCGCTTCGTAGTGCGTGTCGAAGTCGAGCATGGAGTCGCTATAGCGGCCACACTTTCGCAACGCGAGTCCGGCGCGATGACCAGGTCTGAAAGCGACCGAAACCGCCGGGTCTGGATTGTATGGATGGCGAAGCCTATGGCCGACGCGATCGTCGATAGTCGGTCAGATCGGCTCGTATGTCTCGGTCCCGCAGATGTCGTCGGCCTCCGCGCGCCGGCGATCGACGACCTTTCCGTTTGATATCGTCACGATGTAAGTCTGCACGCCGAGCGCCGTGCCGGTCGCCGAGGTGAGCTCCGCACGGACGCAGGCGGTCCAGCCGGATCCTCGCACCTGATGATGTGGCGGGGCGACATGCACCTCGCGCGGATAGGAGGTGTTGAGGAAGACCACGTCGATCTGCTCGCGTACCAGGCGCTTGATGTCGGGGGGCGGCTCGGGCGCGGGCAGCTCGGCTTCCTTCATGCGCATGAACTCGGGCACGGGCGCCCGGCTGTCGGCGAAGCCACAGGCACCGAGCGCGAGCGCGCCGGCGAGCAGCGCCGCATGAGCAATGATCCGCAACATCCCTGGAGGTCCCCCGCGGGCCAAGAGATAGGGACGAATGCGTTCCGGCGAAGTCCCGGCCGATCAAGATTTGCTGAAGGCCAGTTTTGCTGAAGACCCGGCCCCCGCGGCATTGGCTATTACGGGATTGCAGGCTAGTTTGTACCCCCAGAGGTGGGGGATTGCTCCAATGAGGATTTTGGTCATTGCGGCCGCCGTGCTGGCACTGACGGCTGTCTCGGCCGAGGCGCAGGGCCGCGTCAGAGGTCAGCCCAATGACGGCGGCCAGAAGGCGGACAACAAGCCCAAGGTCGACGAGAAGGCCTACAAGGCCGCGCTCGAGCGCATTCCGGAGCCCAAGGAGAAGTATGACCCGTGGGGCGGGGCTCGCCCCACTGAGCCCGCCAAGAAGCCGAAATAAAGCGAGGCGGGCGATGCGTTTGCTCACCCGCCTGGATATCGCCGTCGCGCTCATTACGCTCATGTTTACCGCGCCGCCGTGCTGGGCTTGGGAGAGCTGGGGCGGCGATGCCGGCGGCTCGCGCTTCTCGCCATTGCGACAGATCACGCCCGACAATGTCGGCGAACTCATCCGCGCCTTCGAATATCACACCGGCGATCTCGCTGCGCGCGCGCCCGAGGTGATGCGGCGAACCAAATTCGAGGCGACGCCGCTGTTTCGTCGAGGACAGCCTGATCTTCTGCTCGCCCTTCAACGAGGTGATCGCCCTCGATCCCGGCACGGGTGCGCAGAAATGGCGCTATGATCCGAAGATCGCGACCAATCAGCGTCCTGCCAATCGCTATGTCTGCCGCGGTGTCACCTCGTGGATCGACGATCAGGCGCCGCCGGATGCCGCCTGCCGATCGCGCATCTTCATGGGCACCAACGATGTCCGCCTGATCGCGCTCGATGCGAAGACCGGCATTCCCTGCGCCGGTTTCGGCAAGGGCGGAGAGATCAAGCTCGATATCGGCATGCGGCTGGATTGGCCGGGCGAATTCCAGATCACTTCGCCACCGGCGGTTGGCCGCGGTGTCGTCGTTGTCGGCTCCTCGATCGCGGACAACAGCCGCGTCGATGCGCCGAGCGGGAAGGTGCGCGCGTTCGATGCGCGGAGCGGCGAAGCGCGCTGGACTTTCGAGCCGCTCCAGCGCGACGGCATCGAAGCCGGCCACGCCAATGTCTGGGCGCCGATGTCGGTCGACGAGACGCGCGGGCTGGTTTTCCTGCCGACGACCTCGCCGTCGCCGGATTTTTGGGGCGGCAAGCGGCCGGGCAACAACGAGCACGCCAATTCGGTCGTTGCGCTGCGCATCGAGACCGGTGAGCTCGTATGGGCATTCCAGACCGTGCATCACGACGTCTGGGATTACGACCTGGCGGCGCAGCCGACGCTCGCGCGCCTCGACACCGGTGAGGGCCAGCGCGACGTCGTGATCCAGCCGACCAAGCACGGCTTTGTGTTCGTGCTCGACCGCGACACCGGCAAGCCGGTCTGGCCGGTCGAGGAGCGCGCGGTGCCGCAGGGCGGCGCCGAAGGCGAAGGATTGTCGCCGACGCAGCCGTTCCCGACGCATGTGCCGGCGCTGACGTCGCAAACGATCTCGACCGATGATGTGCTCTCGCTCATGCCTGGATTGCCCCACTCGTCTTGCGAACGGCAGTTCGCAGAGGCGCGCAACGAGGGGCTGTTCACACCGCCTTCGGTGCAGGGCACGCTGGAATTTCCGTTCACCGGCGGCGGGGTGAACTGGGGCAGCGCGGCGTTCGACCCGGCTGGTCAGATCCTCTATGTCAACACCAGCCGCGCCGTCCATCTCATCAAGCTGATCCCGCGCGCGGAGGCGGCCGGATTCAATCCGCCGCCTGGACATGACTTCGGCCGGCAGCGCGGCGCGCCATTTGCGATGTCGCGCGCGATGGTGACCTCGCCGCTCGGTCTGCTCTGTAACAAGCCGCCATGGGGCGAGATGGTCGCGGTCGATCTGAGGGGTGGAAAAATCCTCTGGCGCTCGACGGTCGGCACCACCGAGGATCTTGCGCCGTTGGGCATGCCGCTGCCTTGGGGCGCGCCGCTCCTCAACGGACCCGCCGTCACCGCTGGCAGTCTCGTCTTCACCGGCGCGATGGATGCGTATCTGCGGGCTTTCGACGCGCTCAGCGGCAGGGAGCTCTGGCAGGGCCGGCTGCCGGTGCCCGGCGTCGCCAATCCCATGACCTAATCTCTGGAAGGGCGAGCAATATGTTGCGATCGGCGCCGGCGGCCATTCCGAGGCGGGCACCTCGATCGGCGACAGCGTCGTTGCGTTTCGGCTGGCGCGGCCCGGCGAGGCGCCATCGCTATGGTCGCGCACGATCGATCGTCCGGGCGGACGATTCGTTGCGGCATCCTCGGCGCTCGCGCTCGCAATCATCGCGCTCGTGATTGCGGGCCTGCGCTGGCGTCGCCGCTATCGTATCAGGCACTCGTAACGGCGTTGTGCATGCGATGCGAACGTTCGTTCACATCGCGCGAATTATTGAACGAAAGCGAGGCCGACGCGCCGGTCGCTGCGCCATACGGGGCGGCAATTCCGCACGAAATTGTCGCGCGCGATCGAGAGCGTGAATGATTGCGGCAGTGTGACGGGTGAATCGAGGTCGATCGCCGCGCCGCCTTCAGACATGTTTCGCACCGTGCACGCGATGCCGCTGCTTTCAAAGGTGATGGTCCCACCCTTGAAGACACGGTGACGCTGCGCTGCACGTTTCTCGATCATCCGCATTAATCCATAACGACGATTGTGAAATAGCGCATAGAAATTGCGTTGATCTAAACTCAATACTGGCGCTACTTGTGCAACGCTTCAGACTTCGTTTACGACGTTGAAGCGGTGAGTCACTTCCCGCCGACTTGTCCCACAAGCCTTTCCTTTATGGCGTTACGCCGATGGAGATTCCGATGAAGACTACGCTTTCGATCCTGTTCGCCGCAGCATTCGCGCTGACATCGATGCCCGCCCACGCCGTCAAGTGGGACCTCTCGACCATGACCTGCAAGCAATTCCTCGACAGCGGCGAAGACAACATCGCGGTCGTGCTGACCTGGATGGACGGCTGGTACAAGGGCGACGAGGACAACGCGATCATCGACACCGAAGTCTTCATTGAGAACGCCAAGAAATTCGGCGCCTATTGCGGAAAGAATCCGACCGTCAGCGTCGTCACCGCGGCCGACGAGATCCTCGGCAAGTAATTCTTGAAGTGTGCCGATCGAAGCGCGGATGCAATCGCGCTTCGGCGGATGCGAACGTGATGGAGAGCCGCGACGCGCCTTGCGCTCACGCGGCTCTCTTTTTTTCGGCTGATGCTCAGCCAGGCAACATCGCGAACGCGCTCGACACCATTGCGACCTGCTTGTTGTCGGTGGCCGAGAGCAGCGTGACGCGGCCAAAGCTCATGGTGCGCCCGAGCCGCACCACGCGCGCATCGGCCAGCACATCCGAGGAGGAGACCGCGCGCATGAAATGCGTGGTCTGGTCGACCGTCGTCATCGGACGATAGCCGCGATTGGCGGCGAGGTTCGCGATCACCATCGCGGTGTCGGCGAGCGCCATCAGCGCCTGGCCGCAGACCACGCCGCCGTTGCGGCACAGCCGCTCCGAGAACGGCATGCGCAGCAGCGCGCCGGGCTGCCAGTCCGGCACGTCTGCCGGCTGGATGTGCTCGATGCGCTCGACGGCGAGGTTGAGATCCTGGATCCAGGGTGCAAAGACCTCGCCGAGGATGCGTCTCGCATCAGCGATGCCGAATCCGGCTTCTGGCTGCGTTTGCATTGCTGTCGTGTCCTCCATTGTTGCCGGATGTTTCGAACCATTCTGCGCGGATCGGCGCGGCAAAGTCACCCGGTCCGGCGCCGGCCCCGTCGGCTTGAAAATGCCCGACTTCGGCCGATATGATAGCTCGCTTGGGAGCGGGTGGATGGTGTTGCGTCGGTGTGTCCTCGTGTTTTCGCTGTTGGCGCTTGGCCTCGTGTTGGACGGCTGCACCAGATGCGGCCCGATCTGGGACGATTGGCTGCATACGCCGAACTCGTGCCGGTCGGACCGGCTCTAGCGCGCCATTCGGCCCCGAGCGGGCTGTTGACAGGGATGACGAGGCGCGGTTGATCCGCCTCTGATTGGATGATCGAGGAGTGAGTGATGAAGTTTTTCCGTATGGCGGCGGTGCTGCTGGCCGTGGCGGCGGGACCGGCCTACGCGCAAATGCCCAATCTCAACCTGCTGCAGGACGGCCCGAGCAAGACCCCCGAGGAGAAAGCCGCGGATGCCGAGCGTGAGAAGGCCTACAAGGAAACGCTGAAGAAGATTCCGGACGCCAAGTCGTCCAGTGATCCCTGGGGCGGCATGCGCTCCGATCCGCCGAAGCAGCCGGCGGCGCCGAAGGCCTCTGCGGCAACCGGCGCGCCGAAGAAGAGCAAGAGCGGCACCGCAGCCAACTGACCGCAGCGCCCGTCGGAGGCCGCAACGACGCCTCCGCAACAGGACTCCTTTTCAGGCGGCCCGCTCCCTACATTGAGCCCGTCAGTATTGCGTAGAGGAGGGCGGACATGGCCGACCGGCCGCGGGATCTCGCCGAACGGATGGCGCGCCGTCGCAAGACCGGCGGCAAGCCGGGCGCGACCACCGGCGACGGCTATCTGCGCGAGACCTTCACCCTGCCGCGCCCGGCGGCGCGGGCGAGGGCGGAGGCCTTCTTCGCCCGCTACCCCAAGGCCGGCTATATGAGCGCCGTCGAGACCTGGCGGGAGCTGCCCGGCGGCGACATCGAATTCACCATGCGGCGGCTGCCGAGCGCGGATTAGGGGCGGGGCGCTACTCGAGGGTTTCCGCGACGATGCGGATCCGGAACACGGGCTCCTTGGCCTCGTCGAGCAACTCCATGTCCCATTCGGAGTTTTGCTGGAGCTTGCGGGCGATGCCGGCCGCCATGTCGGCGCAGACGCTGGTCATCTCCCTCCAGGCCGAATCGCGATCGGTAAATTCCGTCGCCTGGTCCGCACAGCCGGAATAGCGGCCGTTCCGGATTCGAAAGAAGTAGAGCGGCATGGCTGGCACCGATCGCGCGTGACGGCCCCGCCCCCCAAGGCCATGGGCGCGCAGTGCAGTCCCAAACCATCCGCAGATCAATTCCGGGCGGCTACGGAATAGGCCCCGTCGGACCCGATGGCTTGCTTGGGGCGCGACGGGATCGCGCTGCCTTCGCTCAAGCCGTCTTGTTCAAGCGGTCTTGCTCAAGCCGTCTTGCTTAAGCCGTCTTGCGCCCAATCGCCTTCAGCTCCCGATCAATGCGCAGCTGCACCCGCCGGATCGCCAGCAGATCGATCTTGGTCTCGGTCTTGCCGGTCTTGACCTGCTCGCCGATCCGGAACTGCCACTGCCAGACCCCGGGGATTGCCGTCTTGGCGACGGTGAACTCGACGCCCCTGTGATTCATGGCCACCTCCCACGATTCACCCTCATCACATGCCCAAACATGTTGGGCGTGTTAATATTCCCGCGACAAGCGAAATCTGACGATAAGCCCCGGGAAGTTCACGCTATCCCGAGAACGCGCGCGCTCCGAAACAAGCGAAATCGAATTCCGAAAGATGCCCTGCGCGAGCGCCGGTACTCCGTGGTTCTCCGACCATGAACAGAGTTCCGCGCGCGACACGGATCGACGCCGGCGCGCATCGAGGCGCCATGCGAGCGACGGCATGTGCCTTGCTTCGCCTCATGACGGCAAGCAACATGCAACGATGTGGGCACCTCATGCTCGGCATTCCCCGCCGCTACAGTCATTTCGTCTTCGGCGTAATTCAGTCCGGCCTGACCTCGTTGATCGCGGCCGGGATCGCCAGCTTTCCCGCGGCAAGCACAATGCTCTTCCTGCAGCACTGGACGCTGTCGTGGCTGGTCGCATGGGCCGCGATGCTGCCGATTGTGCTGCTGGCCGCGCCCGCGATCCGCGCCTTCTCGCTGCGCCTGACGCGGGAGGAGACCGCCGCGCGCACCGGCAGGCAGGCATGAAAAAACCCGCTTGGGGAGAGCCAAGCGGGTCGAAGGTTATTGGAGGCTGAGGTGCTGGGCTGCAACACCATAGCCCGACGACCCTAGCGGCCTCAGCTTACGGCAGCCTGACATTCCGGTCGCTCCGGTGCCCCCGCAAACAGAAAACCCCGCTCGGGGTCGAGCGGGGTCATCGACTGTATGGAGGCCCGGTGTTGGTCCACCGGGCGCGACGAAATTAGGAGAGTCGGCTTACAGGCGCCTGACGGCCGTCGCGAAAGCTTGCGCGCCACGAAGCCGCAGACTGGCCCCGCACAGGTCCCAATTTGGCCATCCGATCGCACAACTGGAGCCACACCCGCGGGCGAGATTCCACTGCTTCGGCGATGCCATGGGGGAAACGTGGCGCGCCGAGAACGGGGTGGCATCATGGATAACGTAGAGCGGTCATTTGCCGCCGCGACGGCGGCTGGCTTCGTGGTGCTGGTGATCGGCATCGCGCTGCTGATGCTGCTATAGGCGGCGTCAGGCGCGCGGAAAGCGGGTCCGAGTCATCGGGCCCGCTCGGTGGCGGCTTTCAAAAGCTGAAAACAACCCCATGCACAGTAGGGCGCTGGGAAATTTCGCTGCGCAATCAATGACCTAATGTAGGTGTCTAGATACCCTTAGTGCGGTTTCGCCGCCGCAAGCAAGACGGTCGGTCGCCCGGCTGGCACGGGCGCGGTCAGCCGCGCCGGGAGGGCCCGTCAGCTCCGAAGCCGGTTGCCAAACAGGGCCTGACCAAACAGGTCCTGGCGCGGCCTAGTGGACCTTGATCTCGTGCAGGGGAAGGCGGAGCTCGGCGGCGCGCTCCTCGCGGTCCTTCTTGCGGAACTCGTTTTCCTTGCGCTCGAACTTCGCCATCTCCTCGAGCGCCGCCGCGAGGAAATGATTGCGCCTCGTCGCATCGTGGTGCGTGTCTTCGGTCATGACAGAGCTCCCCGCTGTAGCGGCCCCGTCCCGACAAAGCCGGTAACCGCGCAAAGGTTCGGTGCCGCAGGATTGCGGATTTATGACGGCGATCGGCGGCTGTGTCTTTGCTGCGCATCAGCTTCAAGAGCGGCACGGCAAGATTGAATCTGCCGTCAGGCCCAAAGAAAGGTTGCCAACGGGATGGCCGCGCGATGAGATCCGCTCGAATGTCCTAAAGCGCGATGACGATTCATCCAAATCTCATCGCGCTTTAGTGGCAGGGCTTGCCCAGCATCTGCGCGTAGCGGCTGTGGCAGCCGTCGTGCAACTGCCACCGCTTCGTGATTTTGACACCGACCTTCGGAGCGCCCGACGACATCGGACCGCACGACGTGTGGGCGTAGGCCGCCGAGCCGGCGAACACGGCCAGCGCGAGCGCGATCTTGATCATCGACTTCATTGTCTCCTCCTGAGATTGTCTACGTCTCGTAGCGCTACGAATTAAAGCGCTACAAATTGTAGCATTTAAATGCAAGCTCCCAGCGCGTCACGCCCGGCGCTTCAACCTGCGGAGCAGGGCACCTCAAAATTCAACTTCGGGAGGCTCGAGGACCATGATTTATGGTGCTGTCCCAATCAGGACGCCGACAAATCGAATTGGGACAGCGGAAGCTTGGGCGAAATAAAAACGCCGCCCGCTTAAATTGAGCGCGGGCGGCGGCTTTCCAGCCCCGGGTGGGAATGAGCAATTTCCCGGTGATGAATAGTGTGCACAACCTATGCCAAGGTTTTGTGTCACGTGGCGGGACATCGCTGAGGTGGATTTAGGACGTTCGCACACCGCAAAAATCAACTTAGGACACCGAGGGTCAAATACGGACAGCCCTCGATCTCTGGTGCTGTCCTAATGTGAGGCGCAAGAAGCGGCTTAAGCCAACGGTTGAACGATACCGGCCGAAGTTCGCTGACGAGGAATGAAAGAGGCCGCCAACTGAGGCGGCCTTACTCCTCGTCCTCTCTTTCTGGCAGCGGATGCAATCTGTTCCCGAGAAAGGTGCTGGGGATGGGTAGCCGGAGCAGCTCCAGCGAGTATCTGCAAATCTGCTGCGTGCGCTCGATTTCTGTGGCGATTAGTGCGGTCTGAACGGCGATTTTGTGAGAATAGTCCGACATAGCGGCACTCCCTGGTAGCAGGCGGGAGCGCTCTCGGTCTCTCAGCCACCGACGCCTACGGGCAGAGCCTCGGCCGGTGATGCATGTAAACTGCCACGGGTTGCATCGGTTTAAAATTGAATTTAGGGGCGAAAAGCCGACTGAGGCGGCCTCTGGCGCAAACTGCGCATCCATTCGGCCTAGTCTGTTCGAGGCAAGAACAGAAGAACAGGGGCCATGAACAGAACTAGGCCCGCCGCGAACAAATTAGGACACCGCAAAATTCAACTTAGGACACTGGGGCTTAAATACGGACAGTACCCGATCTCTGAAAAGAACATATTGCGAACAGAGAACAGACAGTGTACATTGCTTTTATCGCCGAGCGCCTCGCCAATCGTTTGTCCCACACGCGAATCCTCGCCATAAGGAGCACGACCCAATGTCCGCCACTGCCCTGCGTATCGTCGAAGGATCTTCCATGGACAAGAGTAAAGCCCTGGCCGCCGCGCTCTCCCAGATCGAGCGCCAATTCGGCAAGGGATCGGTGATGAAGCTGGGCAAGAACGACCGGTCCATGGACATCGAGGCGGTGTCCTCCGGCTCGCTCGGGCTCGATATCGCGCTCGGCATCGGCGGTCTGCCCAAGGGGCGCATCGTCGAGATCTACGGGCCGGAATCCTCGGGCAAGACCACGCTGGCGCTGCACACGGTGGCGGAAGCGCAAAAGAAGGGCGGCATCTGCGCCTTCATCGACGCCGAGCACGCGCTCGACCCGGTCTATGCCCGCAAGCTGGGCGTCAACATCGACGAACTCCTGATCTCGCAGCCCGACACTGGCGAGCAGGCGCTGGAAATCTGCGACACGCTGGTGCGCTCGGGTGCGGTGGACGTGCTGGTGGTCGATTCGGTCGCGGCCCTGGTGCCGAAGGCCGAGCTCGAAGGCGAGATGGGCGATGCGCTGCCGGGCCTGCAGGCACGTCTGATGAGCCAGGCGCTGCGCAAGCTGACCGCCTCCATCAACAAGTCCAACACCATGGTGATCTTCATCAACCAGATCCGCATGAAGATCGGTGTGATGTACGGCTCGCCCGAAACCACGACCGGCGGCAACGCGCTGAAGTTCTACGCCTCCGTCCGCCTCGACATCCGCCGCATCGGCGCGATCAAGGAGCGCGACGAAGTGGTCGGCAACACCACGCGCGTCAAGGTGGTGAAGAACAAGCTGGCGCCGCCCTTCAAGCAGGTCGAGTTCGACATCATGTACGGCGAGGGCGTTTCCAAGATGGGCGAGATCCTCGATCTCGGCGTCAAGGCCGGCATCGTCGAGAAGTCGGGCGCCTGGTTCTCCTATGACAGCCAGCGCCTCGGCCAGGGCCGCGAGAACTCGAAAGCGTTCTTGAAGGCCAACCCCGACATCACCGCCAAGATCGAGACCTCGATCCGCCAGAACTCCGGCCTGATCTCCGAGCAGATTTTGGCCGGCACGCCTGAGAGCGACGCCGACGGCGAGGAGCCGGCGGAGGAATAAGCCTTACCGCGAAAAGTTTTCGCGAGGAGCGGGCACTGAGGACGTTGAGTTGCCGACGTCTTCGGTGCCCGTTTCGTTTGGTGGTACAAGAGATATCGGATCAGTTGTTGAGCCCGGGATCGCTGTGAGTTGGAATCAATCCGAGGTCATTGCCGCTCGCCGGATCATTATTGAGACGGCGAAAAGCATACTTTCCGGAAGCGTGTCTCCGGTAGAAGGTGCCAGGGCAATCGCAAGGCACAGCTTCAAGGCCCGTCTTGAAGACGATTCCGATGTCTTGCCCTTCGTTGGAATTGCTTCGGAGACCGAGGCCTTGCCGCTGGGACGCGAAAGGGGGCACTGGCAAGCGAGTGAGCTCGCGGAACTCCAGGGAAAGATTGATGAATCCCAAGCCTGGGCACTCACGGTCGCGGGCACCCACTGCCAGAGCCTTGTGGCCCGGTCGGAAAGCCTGATGCTTTGGCCCGACGGCTAGGATCGTAGGGTGGGCAAAGGCGCGCAAGCGCCGTGCCCACCATCTTTCACCGTCTGCAAAGGTGGTGGGCACG
Source organism: Bradyrhizobium sp. CB2312 (assembly GCF_029714425.1). Lineage (NCBI taxonomy): Bacteria > Pseudomonadati > Pseudomonadota > Alphaproteobacteria > Hyphomicrobiales > Nitrobacteraceae > Bradyrhizobium > Bradyrhizobium sp. CB2312. The sequence goes on from NZ_CP121668.1 coordinate 3,881,804, forward strand.
CTTGCGTTTTGCCCACCCTGCGAGACCTCCGTCGCGTCTTACTCCGCAGCTTCCGCGTAATCGCTCACCGGCGGGCACGAGCACACCAGATTGCGGTCGCCATAGACGTTGTCGACGCGGCCGACCGGGCACCAATACTTGTCAGTACGCGAGACCCCGTCGGGGAAGCAGCCTTCGCTGCGGGTGTAGGCGCGCTTCCAGTCGTCATCCGCGATGTCGTGCACGGTGTGCGGAGCGTGGCGCAGCGGCGAGGCTTCGATCTTGAAGCGGCCGGCTTCGACCTCGGCGATCTCTCTCCGGATCGCGATCATGGCATCGCAGAAGCGATCCAGCTCCGCCTTGGATTCCGATTCGGTCGGCTCGATCATCAGCGTGCCCGGCACCGGAAAACTCATGGTCGGGGCATGGAAGCCATAGTCGATCAGGCGTTTTGCGATGTCGTCGACGGTGACGCCGCTCGTCGTCTTCAGCGGCCGGGGATCGACGATGCACTCATGCGCGACGCGGCCCTTGGCGTTCTTGTAGAGCACCGGGAAGTGCGGATCGAGGCGCGCCGAGATGTAATTGGCGTTGAGGATCGCGATCTCGGTCGCGCGCTTCAGGCCTTCGCCCCCCATCATCAGGATGTAGATGTAGGAGATGGTCAGGATCGAGGCCGAGCCGAACGGCGCGGCCGAGACCGGGCCGACCGGAGCTTCAGCCTGCGTCGCCGGATGACCCGGCAGGAACGGCGCAAGATGCGCCTTGACGCCGATCGGACCCATGCCGGGGCCGCCGCCGCCATGCGGGATGCAGAAGGTCTTGTGCAGATTGAGATGGCTGACGTCGGCGCCGTAATCGCCGGGCCTGCTAAGGCCGACCTGCGCGTTGAGGTTGGCACCGTCGAGATACACCTGGCCACCATGGCCGTGCACGATGTCGCAGATCTCGCGAATGTGCTCCTCGAACACGCCGTGGGTCGAGGGATAGGTGATCATCACAGCGGCGAGGTCGTTCGAATGCTTCTCCGCCTTGGCGCGGAGATCGTTGACGTCGACGTCGCCGTTCTTCTCGCAGGCGACCACCACCACGTCCATGCCGACCATCGCCGCCGAGGCCGGGTTGGTGCCGTGGGCGGAGGAAGGGATCAGGCAGATCTTGCGATGGCTCTCTCCGCGTGCGGCGTGATAGCCGCGGATCGCAAGCAGGCCGGCATATTCGCCCTGCGCGCCGGAGTTCGGCTGGAGCGAGATCGCGTCATAGCCGGTGATGTCGCACAGCCATTTTTCCAGCCTTGCGAACAGCGCATGATAGCCGGCCGCCTGCTCGCGCGGCACGAACGGGTGCAGCGAGCCGAATTCCGGCCAGGTCAGCGGCATCATCTCGGTGGTCGCGTTCAGCTTCATCGTGCAGGAGCCGAGCGGGATCATGGCGCGGTCGAGCGCGAGGTCGCGGTCCGAGAGCTTGCGCATGTAGCGCAGCATCTCGGTCTCCGAGCGATGCGCGTGGAAGACGGGATGGGTGAGGAAGTCGGTCGTGCGCTTCAGCGCCTCCGGCAGCGCCTCGCGCGTGGTGGCGTCGATCTCGGCATAGCCGAGCGTGCCGCCGAAGGCGCGCCAGACGGCTTCCACCGTCGCGGGCGTCGTGGTCTCGTCGAGCGCGATGCGCAAGTTAGTCTCGCTGACGCCGAGATTGATCTTCTCAGCTGCTGCGCGCGCGATGATCTCGGCGCGCTTGGCGCCGGCATCGACGCTGAGCGTGTCGAAGAAATTCTCCGACTGCAGCGTAAAGCCGAGCTTGCGCAGGCCCGCCGCGAGCACGGCGGTGCGGCGATGCACGTTGCGTGCGATCTGCGTCAGGCCCTCGGGGCCGTGATAGACCGCGTACATCGAGGCGATCACGGCGAGCAGCACCTGTGCGGTGCAGATGTTGGAGGTCGCCTTCTCGCGGCGGATGTGCTGCTCGCGGGTCTGCAGCGCCAGGCGATAGGCCGGTGCCCCGCGCGAATCCACGGAGAGGCCGACGATGCGGCCGGGCAGCGAGCGCTTCAGCGCATCGCGCACCGCCATATAGGCCGCGTGCGGTCCGCCATAACCCATCGGCACGCCAAAGCGCTGCGCCGAGCCGATTGCGATGTCGGCCCCGAGCTCGCCCGGCGAGGCGAGCAGGGTGAGCGCGAGCAGATCAGCGGCAACGATCGCGAGCGCGCCCTTGGCCTTCAGCGCTGCGATTGCGGGCCGGAGGTCGCGCACGGCGCCCGAAGAGCCCGGATATTGCAGCAGCGCGCCGAGCACGTCCGCCTTGTCGAGATCGGCGAGGGGATCGCCGACGATCAGATTCCAGCCGAGCGGCTCGGCGCGGGTGCGCATCACAGCGAGCGTCTGCGGATGCACGTCCTTGTCGACGAAGAAGGCTTTGGCCTTGACCTGCGAGTGCCGCTCCGCGAGCGCCATGGCTTCGGCCGCGGCGGTCGCCTCATCGAGCAGCGAGGCGTTGGCGACGTCGAGCCCGGTGAGGTCGCAGATCATGGTCTGGAAGTTGAGCAGCGCCTCCAGCCGGCCCTGGCTGATCTCGGGCTGATAGGGCGTGTAGGCGGTGTACCAGGCCGGATTCTCCAGGATGTTGCGCTGAATCACCGCCGGCAGGATCGTGCCGGAATAGCCCTGGCCGATCAGCGAGGTGAAGACCTGGTTCTGTCGGCCAAGCTCGGTCATGTGCGCGATCGCCTCGGTCTCGCTGAGCGGCTTGCCGAGATCGAGCGGGGCGGCCTGCCGGATCGAGGCCGGCAACGTCTCCGCCATCAGCGCATCGATGCTTTTGGCGCTGACGGCTTCAAGCATGGCGGTGACGTCGCGCGCCGAGGGGCCGATGTGGCGGCGAACGAAGGTGGCGGTGTCGCCGTTGGATTTGCGGTGCGCGGTCATCATGGGTCCTCGCTTAGATGTCGTTGTCGCCGTCATGCCCCGCCTAGTGCGCAATTGCGCACGGGGGCGGGGCATCCAATAAACGCAGGCGTTCGTGATTGAGCCGATGGGCCGCGGCGTACTGGGTCGCCCGCCTTCGCGGGCGATGACAGTGAGTGTGGGGAGGCGGCTCGGGTCATATCCTCACGCCGTATGTGCCTTGTAGGCGGCTTCATCCATGAGGCCGCCGAGCTCGCCCTTGTCGGCAATCTTGATCTTGAAGAACCACGCCTTACCTTGCGCGTCCGAGTTCACCAGCGCCGGCTCGGCGGCGAGCGCGTCGTTGGTCGCGAGCACTTCGCCGGAGATTGGCGCGTAGACGTCGGAGGCGGCCTTCACGGATTCCACGACGGCGGCGGCTTCGGTCTTCTTCAACGCGCGGCCGACCTTGGGCAATTCGACGAACACGACGTCGCCGAGCTGCTGCTGCGCGTAATCGGTGATGCCGACGGTGGCGACATCGCCGTCGATTGCGAGCCATTCGTGGTCGGAGGTGTACAGCGTCGTGGTCATTGTCTTGTCCTCAGCGTTTGTAGGTGTTTTTCACGAAGGGCATGGCGGCGACTTGCAGCGGCAATCGCTGGCCGCGCACCTCGGCGAAGAGCTTTGTGTCGAGCGCGCTCAGGGCGGCGGGCACATAGCCCATCGCCACCGGCCCATTCAGGCTCGGGCCGAAGCCGCCGGAGGTGACTTTTCCAATGGGCTCGCCGCCCGCATCGTCCGCAAACAGCAGCGCGCCCTCGCGCACCGGCGCGCGGCCCTCGGCGCGCAAGCCGACGCGGCGGCGGGATGCGCCGTGATCGAAATGTGCAAGAATCTTTTCAGCACCGGGAAAGCCGCCGGCGCGCGCACCGCCGCTGCGGCGGCTCTTCTGCACCGACCATTCCAGCGCGGCTTCGACCGGCGTGGTCGCGGTGTCGATGTCGTGGCCGTAGAGGCAGAGCCCGGCTTCCAGCCGCAGGCTGTCGCGCGCGCCAAGGCCGATCGGCATCACGTCGGGGTTTTCCAGAAGTGTTTTGGCGAGACGTTCGGCGTCGGCCGCGGGCACCGAAATCTCGAACCCGTCCTCACCGGTATAGCCCGAGCGCGAGACGAAGCAGGCGAGGCCGGCGACCTCATGCGGGCCGGCATCCATGAACTTCATGGCGGGCGCCGCTGCACATAATTTCGCCAGCGCGGCCTCCGCCTTCGGGCCCTGCAGCGCGATCAGCGCGCGGTCTTCAAGCGAATCGATGATGCAGTCGCCCGAGAGATGCGCGCGCAGATGCGCCTCGTCCGCGTCCTTGCAGGCGGCGTTGACGACCAGGAACAGGTGGTCGCCGAAATTGGCGACCATGAGATCGTCGAGAATCCCGCCGTCTTCATTGGTGAACTGGGCGTAGCGCTGCCGGCCCGGCGCGATCGCCACGATATCCTGCGGCACCAGCCGTTCCAGCGCGCGGGCGGCGTCCTCGACCCTCCCGGATTTCGGCCGAAGCGCGATCTGGCCCATATGGGAGACATCGAACAGGCCTGCGGCGGATCGGGTCTGGAGGTGCTCCTTCAGAACGCCCGCGGGGTACTGCACGGGCATGTCATAGCCCGCGAACGGCACCATCTTGCCGCCAAGCGACACGTGAAGGTCGTAAAGGGGGGTACGTTTCAGGGAGTTCTTGTCTGACGCAAGCATCACAGGGGCCCTCGGCGGTTCCCCGGGGACGATTCCCCGAGACAAACCAGTCGAAGCCCCATCTGTCGCTGTGCCTGAGAGTATTATCCCGTCGGCGGACGCCATCCGGGCCTTACGCCCGCCAGCGCCTCTTTCCAGATGTCGTCAAAGCCACGCGGTCCTTTTGCCTGAGAGTTTCCGGGGCGGTTGCTCCTTCGGCGCCGGCTACCAGATGCCGGTCTCTCCCGACGTGGCCGTACGATACAGATGGGTAGAGACCACAGGCCGGCCAAGCCTGTCAACGCGCACCTGGCGGCTTTCAACGGGATTACGCGCCTGCGGCAACCCACTGATCTCTCTGCACAGTTTCTGGACAGCGAAGCTTGCCTTGTCTAAAAGCGCTTTGGCCCGCAGATATCAGCCCAAATCGATAGGTTTGGATGGCGGATCGGCGGGTCCAAGCACACCCGATTGGATGAACATGAGCGGCGTCAACGAGATCAGGTCGACCTTTCTGAACTTCTTTGCCGAGAACGGCCACGAGATCGTGTCGTCCTCGCCATTGGTGCCGCGCAACGATCCGACGTTGATGTTCACCAATGCCGGCATGGTGCAGTTCAAGAACGTCTTCACCGGGGTGGAGAAGCGGCCCTATCAGCGCGCCACCACGTCGCAGAAATGCGTGCGCGCCGGCGGCAAGCACAACGACCTCGACAATGTCGGCTACACCGCGCGCCATCTCACCTTCTTCGAGATGCTCGGCAACTTCTCGTTCGGCGACTATTTCAAGGAACGCGCGATCGAGCTCGCCTGGAAGCTCATCACTGGGGAATTCGGGCTGAAGAAGGACAAGCTGCTCGTCACCGTCTACCACACCGACGACGAGGCGCACGGGCTCTGGAAGAAGATCGCCGGCTTCTCCGACGACCGCATCATCCGCATCCCGACCTCCGACAATTTCTGGGCGATGGGCGACACCGGCCCGTGCGGGCCGTGCTCGGAGATCTTCATCGATCGCGGCGACCATATCTGGGGTGGCCCTCCCGGTTCTCCTGAGGAGGACGGCGACCGCTTCCTCGAATTCTGGAACCTCGTGTTCATGCAATACGAGCAGGTGACGAAGGAGGAGCGCGTTGATCTGCCGCGTCCCTCGATCGACACCGGCATGGGCCTCGAGCGCATGGCCTGCATCATGCAGGGCGTCGACAGCGTGTTCGAGACCGACCTGTTCCGTCATTTGATCGATGCGACATCGTCGGCGCTCGGCACCGGGCCGAACGAGCGGACCGTCGCCTCGTTCCGCGTCATCGCCGACCATTTGCGTTCGTCCGCCTTCCTGGTCGCGGACGGCGTGCTGCCCTCGAACGAGGGCCGCGGCTATGTGCTGCGCCGGATCATGCGCCGCGCGATGCGCCATGCGCAGCTGCTGGGCGCCAAGGAGCCGCTGATGCATCGGCTGGTCTGGGCGCTGGTGCGCGAGATGGGCCAGGCCTATCCCGACCTGATGCGCGCGGAGAATCTGATCGAGGAGACGCTGCGTCTCGAAGAGACCCGCTTCCGCAAGACTCTTTCGCGTGGCCTCGCCATCCTGGACGAGAAGAGCGCGGGCCTGAAAAAGGGCGACATGTTCGACGGCGACGTCGCCTTCACGCTGTACGACACCTATGGCTTCCCGCTCGACCTGACCCAGGACGCGCTGAAGTCGCGTGGCATCGGCGTCGATCAGGCCGCGTTCACCGACGCGATGGAGCGCCAGAAGGCCAAGGCGCGCGAGTCCTGGAAGGGTTCGGGTGAGGCTGCTTCCGAAGCGATCTGGTTCCCGCTGCGCGAAAAGCTCGGAGCCACCGAATTCCTGGGCTATGAAACCGAGAGCGCCGAAGGCGTGGTGTCCGCGCTGGTCAAGGACGGCCAGGAAGTCGCCAGCCTCAAGGCCGGCGAGACGGGTTCGATCGTGCTGAACCAGACGCCGTTCTATGCGGAGTCCGGCGGCCAGGTCGGCGATACCGGCGTGCTGACGGGCGAGGGCGGCCTAAAATTCCGCGTCACCGACACGCAGAAGAAGCTCGGCGATTTCTTCGTGCATGTCGGCACCGTCGAGAGCGGCGAGGTGAAGGTCGGCACCGCGCTCCAGCTCGAGGTGGATCATTCGCGCCGCTCCTCGATCCGCGCGCATCACTCGGCGACGCATCTCATCCATGAGGCGCTGCGCCAGGTGCTCGGCGATCATATCGCCCAGCGCGGCTCGATGGTCGCGCCGGACCGGCTGCGCTTCGACTTCGTGCATCCGAAGCCGATCACGGCGGAAGAGCTTGCCCGCGTCGAGGACATCGCCAACGACGTGGTGCTGGAGAACGACGAGGTCACCACCCGCGTCATGGGCGTTGACGAGGCCCGTGAGGCCGGAGCACGCGCGCTGTTCGGCGAGAAGTATGGCGACGAGGTTCGCGTCGTCTCCATGGGCAGGACCGCGCGCGAGCGCGGCGCCAATGCGCTCGGCTGGTCGGTCGAGCTCTGCGGCGGCACGCATGTCAGGCGCACCGGCGACATCGGCCTGATCACGCTGACCAGTGAGAGCGCGGTCGCCTCCGGCGTGCGCCGCATCGAGGCGCTGACCGGCAATTATGCGCGCAAGCACGCCAACGACACCATGGCGCTGGCGAAGACCGCGGCGAACGAGCTGCGCACCTCGCTCGACGACGTCCCGGCGCGCATCGCCGCGCTGATGGAGGAGCGCAAGAAGCTCGAGCGCGAGCTCTCCGACGCCCGCAAGAAGCTCGCGATGGGCGGTGGCGCATCGAGCGGCGATGGCGCAGCGGCAAGCGTGCGCGAGGCCGGCGGCGTCAAGCTGATGGCGCGCGCGGTCGAAGGCATCGAGATGAAGGATCTCAAGAGCCTTGCCGACGACGGCAAGAAGCAGATCGGCTCCGGCGTGGTTGCGATCGTCGGCGTCACCGAGGACGGCAAGGCCGGTGTCGTGGTCGGCGTCACCGCCGACCTCACCGCGCGCTTCAACGCGGTCAACTTGGTGCGCGTTGCCTCCGAAGCCCTCGGCGGCAAGGGTGGCGGCGGCCGGCCCGACATGGCCCAGGCCGGAGGCCCCGACGGCGCCAAGGCGACCGAGGCGCTAGCTGCGATCGAAAAAGCGATGGGGGCTGCGTAAAGCCCATGCGCCTCGTTCCGCGAGGACGTGGGCCTTCCGATCCCGATCTGAGGGATCGCCTCTACGAATTGCTGGAGCACGATCCCTTGGCCTATTCGGTCGGATCGCGCTTCATCCAGCTCATCATCGGCGTCATCGTGCTCAACCTCGCCGCGATGATTTTGGCCTCGGTGCCGGAGCTGGACGCGCGGTTCGACACGCTGTTCAGCGCGATCGCCGTCTTCGCCGTGATCGTGTTCGCGCTCGAATATCTGGCGCGGCTGTGGACCGTGGCAGGGCACACCCAGCGCGAGGGCTCGGCGCTGTCCGACCGGCTCTCTTATGCCTTCTCCGCGCTCGGCATCATCGACCTCATGGCGTTTCTCCCCGCAGCGGTCGTGCTTGCCACCGGCCGGCACGCGACGCTGGCCGGGCTCGGCGTGCTGCCGTTCTTCAAGCTGATCCGCTATTCGCCGGCGATGCGCTCGCTGCTCGCGGCCGTGCATGCCGAGCGTCGGGCGCTGATCGGCTGCGTCGTCATCCTGTTCGGTGTGGTCCTGACCTTCGCCTCGCTGCTCTACGCCGTCGAGCGCGACGTGCAGCCGGGCAAGCTCGGCACCATTCCGGATGCGATGTGGTGGGCGATCGTGACGCTCGGCACCGTCGGCTATGGCGACGTCGTGCCGGTGACGCCGCTCGGCAAATTCATCTCGGTGTTCGCGATCATCTCGGGCTTTGCCATGATCGCGCTGCCGGTCGCGATCATCTCCTCGGCGTTCGCGGAAGAGGTGAGGCGGCGCGATTTCGTCGTCACCTGGGGCATGCTGGCGCGGGTGCCGCTGTTCTCGCATCTGTCCGCCGCGGAGATCGCCGACATCATGCGCCTGTTGCGGGCCCGCACCATCGAGCAGGGCGAGGTGCTGGTGCGGCGAGGCGACGTCGCCTCGTCGATGTATTTCATCACCGCCGGCGAGGTCGAGATCGCGCTGCCGAGCCAGCAGGTGCGGCTCGGCGACGGCACCTTCTTCGGCGAGATTGCGCTGCTGCACAAAACCAAACGCAGCGGCACGGTGACGGCGACGCGCAAGACGCGGCTGCTGCTGCTCGACGCCCAGGATTTTCACGCCCTGATCGCGCGCATGCCGACGCTCGCCGCCCATGTCCACGAAACCGCGAAGGCGCGGCTGGAGGAGACCGGCGATCTTGCCGCGGCGGAGCTGGCGCAGGCGGAGCCCGAGGATACCGACCGTTAAGCGGTCAGCCCTTCTTCAGGAAAACATAGTCGGCCGAATAGGGCGCGCTCTTGAACTCGCCGGCCTTGTCGCAGGCGCCGTCGAGCTTGCCGCCGTGGGTGTTGATGCGCTGCACCGTAGTGACGGGCGTGAGGACGCCATCGCCGCGGCGGGAGGCGACCTCCAGCTTCAGCCAGGGAATATCGGCAGCGGTTGTGCCCGGCGCATTGCCGATGGCCTTGCCGACCACCGCGCTGCCGTCCGCGTGCTCCCAGCTCGGGCCGGCATAGTGGCGGCCGATGGTTTTGCCCTCGGAGAGCAGCGTCGCGATCGGCTCGCGGAAGGCCCAGGCGAGCTTGCCGTCGGCGGCCGCCTTGCACTCATAGACCTGCGCGCCCTCGGCGTGGACGCTGAGCACGACGCTCTCGCCCGGTGCGGCGATGGCTTCGGGGAGGGTCTCTGCGGCGGCGACCGGTCCGATCACGACCGCGAGCAGCATTGTGGGGGCAGCAATCTTGATGAACATGGGTGTCTCCGCGAAAGCTCTCAAAAAACAAACGGGCCGCGCATTGGCGCGGCCCGCGATGATGTCTGGCCCAGTCGGGCGAAATTGCGGATGGCAGCTTAGGCCGCCAGCGCCTTCGTCAGGTTTTCCGCGACCTTGTCGAGGAAGCCGGTGGTCGAGAGCCAGCGCTGGTCGGCGCCGACCAGCAGCGCGAGGTCCTTGGTCATGTAGCCGGCCTCGACGGTGTCGACGCAGACCTTCTCGAGGGTCGCGGCGAACTTGGCGAGCTCGGCATTGTTGTCGAGCTTGGCGCGGTGCGACAAGCCACGGGTCCAGGCGAAGATCGACGCGATCGAGTTGGTCGAGGTCTCCTTGCCCTTCTGGTGCTCGCGGTAGTGGCGGGTCACCGTGCCGTGGGCTGCTTCCGCTTCCACGGTCTTGCCGTCGGGGGTGAGCAGCACCGAGGTCATCAGGCCGAGCGAGCCGTAGCCCTGCGCGACGGTGTCGGACTGCACGTCGCCGTCGTAGTTCTTACAGGCCCAGACATAGCCGCCGGACCACTTCAGCGCCGAGGCCACCATGTCGTCGATCAGGCGGTGCTCGTAGGTCAGGCCCTTGGCGTCGAACTCCTTCTTGAACTCCTTGTCGAAGATCTCCTGGAAGATGTCCTTGAAGCGGCCGTCATAGACCTTGAGGATGGTGTTCTTGGTCGAGAGATAGACCGGGTAGCCGCGCAGCAGGCCGTAGTTGAAGGAGGCGCGGGCGAAGTCGATGATGGAGTCGTCGAGATTGTACATCTCCATGGCGACGCCGGCGCCCGGAGCCTTGAACACTTCCTTCTCGATCACGGTGCCGTCCTCGCCGACGAACTTCAGCGAGAGGGTGCCCTTGCCCGGGAACTTGATGTCGGTGGCGCGGTACTGGTCGCCATAGGCGTGGCGGCCGATGATGATCGGCTTGGTCCAGCCGGGAACGAGGCGCGGCACGTTCTTGCAGATGATCGGCTCGCGGAAGATCACGCCGCCGAGGATGTTGCGGATGGTGCCGTTCGGCGACTTCCACATCTGCTTGAGGTTGAACTCCTTCACCCGGGCCTCGTCCGGGGTGATGGTGGCGCACTTGACGCCGACGCCGACCTTCTTGATCGCCTCGGCGGCGTCGATGGTGACCTGATCGTTGGTGTGGTCGCGGTACTCCATGCCCAGGTCGAAATACAGCAGCTCGACGTCAAGGAACGGGTTGATCAGCTTGTCCTTGATGTACTGCCAGATGATCCGGGTCATCTCGTCGCCATCGAGTTCGACGACGGGATTGGATACCTTGATTTTTGCCATGATCGGGGAAGCCTCTTGGGAACGGCGCTTGTGGCGCGCCAACGTGAATATCCGCCGCCTCTTAGCACCGGACCGCGGCGGGCGAAAGCCAAGGGATTATGCACTTTTAGCTCATCCAGCTTGCCCAGATGGGGGGCGGGGAGCGGCCCTGGCGTGGGGGCGGGCCTCAGCCTTCAGAAGAGATTCAAAAGTCGAATCCAACCCGTTATTTCCCTTGAGAATTTTGTCAGGACAGGCAAACGACAGGCTGACGGCCATGGCCGGCCCCGCGGCCGGCCTTGAATCTATTCCTGAGAGCGCCTTGCCAAGGCCTTGAGAGACAGTGTGAAAGCGAAGCGAGATGTCGGGGACTGACAAGAGCAAGACGGGCCTTTCCCTCGACGGTCCCATCGTCATCCTGGTCGAGCCGCAGCTCGGCGAAAACATCGGCATGGCCGCGCGTGCCATGGGCAACTTCGCCCTGAGCCGCTTGCGCATCGTCAACCCCAGGGACGGCTGGCCCAACATCGCGGCACAGCGGGCCGCCGCGGGCGCCGACTATATTTTGGAAAAGGTCGAATTGTTCGACACCGTGGAGCAGGCGGTCGCCGATATCGACTTGCTGTTTGCCACCACCGCGCGCCCCCACGACCAGGCCAAGCCCGTGGTCGGGCCGGAGGCCGCAGCCAGCGAGATCGCCGGGCACGTTGCGACCGGCGGCAAGGCCGGCATCCTCTTCGGCCGGGAGCGTTGGGGCCTCACCAACGAGGAGGTCGGGCTCTCCAACCGCATCATCACCTTCCCGGTCAATCCGGGCTTTGCCTCGCTCAACCTCGCCCAGGCCGTGCTGCTGATCGGCTATGAATGGTTCAAGCGGGCCACATCCGGCGAGCTGCCGCATGCGATGCCGGAACGGTCCGAGCGCGCCTCGCAGCACCAGATCCAGGCCTTCTTCGAGAACCTGGTGCGCGAGCTCGACAAGGTCGAGTTCCTGCGGCCGGCCGAGAAGCGCGACACCATGCTGGTGAACCTGCGCAACATCTTCACCCGCATGGACCCGACCAAGCAGGACATGCACACCCTGCATGGAGTCGTCATGGCGATCGCCGAGGGACGCAAGGGCCCGGCCAAGGGCGGCGTGCTCGACGGCGAGCAGGCGACGCGCCTGCGTGCGCTGCTCGCCGAGCATGGCCAGGGCGGCGGCGTGCCCGACAGCGGCTCGACCGTGCGCGGCCTCGCCCGCCTGCTCCGCCGCAACCCCACCGATGCCGAGCGCCTGCTCTGGCAGGCCCTGACCCGCGACCGCCGCTTCGCAGGTGGGTTCAAGCGCCAGACCCCTGTGGGGCGCCACATCCCGGATTTTGTTTCCTTCCCGCACCGGATCGCGATCGAGCTGGTCAACCCGGGCGAGGGCGAGACCATCGCGGCTGATCGTGCGTCAAGGCGGAGCTGGCTCGAGGCGCGCGACTATCGGGTGATCGACATTCGCGCGGCGGACGTGGAGCGTGATCTCGAGGCGGAGCTGGTGCGGCTGCAGGGGATGGTGGAGCCAAGCGCGTAGGTCTCGTCGAGCACAGGTCTCGTAGGGTGGGCAAAGCGAAGCGTGCCCACCATCTCGATCAATCAGGCCGAGACAGGAGTCGTGGGCACGGCGCTGCGCGCCTTTGCCCACCCTACGAGATCCGCTCGGCTAATCCACCCTACGAACGCTCCGTCACTTCCCTGGTTGGTCGAGGAACACATAAAGCGCAGCGATCCTGCCATCCTCCACGATGATGACATCCCAACCGGTGTAGTCGGGTGCCTCGCCGCGGGGACCCGATTCCCAAGCCAGTCGTCCGGCGTTGTGAAGCGCCTGCGGCTCGCTCGTCGGCGTGTAGACGAAGTGGGGATGCGTGGCGCGCAGATCGCCGGCGAATTTGCCGATCGCGTCGCGGCCGACGATAACGCCTGGCGGGACGTACAGAGTGGCGTTCTCGGTCCATAGCTCGTCGATGGCGGTGCGGCGACGCTCTGCGTCGCCCTCGCCGAAAACTTCCTGGAGGTTGCGGTGAAGCAGTTCGTGGATGCGATCCGCTGATGCATTGGGTTGAGTCATAGTTGTCTCCAAATTCCACTGGCCTCGCAGGGTGGGTAAAGCGAAGCGTGCCCACGTCGCTCGGCCGATTGATTGAGGTTTGAATTGGTGGGCACGGCGCGTTGCGCCTTTGCCCACCCTGCGAACTACGAACGACGTCAGATCTGAGTCTGACCACCGTCGACGAAGAGCTCGACACCATTGACGAAGCTTGCCTCGTCCGAGGCGAGGAACAGCACGGCCTTGGCGATCTCCTCGGGCTGCCCGATGCGGCCGACCGGGATGAGCCCGGCGAGTTGGGTCTTGGTGCCTTCCGCTTGCTCACCGCCGCCGAACAGATGATTCAGTCCGTGTGTCTCGGTGACGCCGGGGCTAACAGCGTTGACGCGGATGTGCCGGTCCTTCAGGTCGAGGATCCAGTTGCGCGCGAAGTTGCGCACGGCGGCCTTGGTTGCGGAATAGACGCTGAAAGCCGGCGTACCCGAGATGCTCGTGGTCGACGCATTCAGCACGATGGATGCGCCTTCGCGGAGCAACGGCAATGCCTTCTGAACCGTGAAGAGGACGCCCTTCACGTTGGTGTCGAACGTGCGCTGATAGTGCTCCTCGGTGATGGCACCGAGTGGTGCGAACTCACCGCCGCCGGCATTGGCGAAGATCACGTCGATCTGCTGGTGCTTCTTCTGAACGGCGTCGTAGAGCCGGTCGATGTCGGCGAGGTTGGCCATATCGCCCCGCACGCCGGTCACGCGGCTACCGATCGACTTCACCGCTGCATCCAGCGCGTCCTGGCGGCGGCCGGTGATGAACACCGCGGCGCCCTCGGCTGCGAAGGCCTTTGCGGTCGCAAGGCCGATGCCGCTCGTGCCGCCGGTCACCACCACGACCTTGTTGTTGAACCTGTTCGTCATCGTCCGTCTCCTTCGAAAGCATGTGGCGAAAGCGCCGTTGCCCGTCGTAGATGTAAATAGAACGATGATGCGGCCAGACGCCGGATTTGGTACGCATCGTTCTATGAAAAGAACGATGAAGGCTGATTTGAATGACTTTGCCTATTTTGCCGAGGTGGTGGGCCATGGCGGCTTCGCTGCTGCCGGGCGGGCCTTGCGCGAGCCCAAGTCCAAGCTCAGCAGGCGGATTGCCGGGCTGGAGGAGCGCCTGGGGCTGCGCCTGATCGAGCGATCGAGCCGACGCTTCCGCGTCACCGAAGTCGGGCAAGCCTTTTACGAGCGCTGTCGCGCGATCCTGGCTGAAGCCGAGCAGGCCGAGGCGCTGGTGGCGCAAGCGCAGGCCGAGCCTCACGGTCGCATCCGTTTCAGCTGCCCGACCGGCATGGTTGCGGAGATCTCCGCGCTCATTTCGAGCTTCCTGATCCGCTATCCCAAGGTGCGCCTGCAGCTCGTCGCCGTCGACCGGCCCGTCGACCTGATTGACGAACGGATTGATGTGACCTTGCGCGTGCGGTCCGAGCTCACGGGCGATGCAGCGCTGACGATGCGGTCGCTCGGCACGTCCACGCGAATCCTTGTCGCGAGCCCCCAGCTGGCAAGCCGGTTGCGTGCCCTCGATGACCTGGCCGCGGTTCCGACGCTGGCGACGTCGGATGAGGACACTCTGGTCGAATGGCATCTGCAGACCGACGATGGGCAGGCCCGCGTCCTCACGCACGAACCACGAATGGGATGCGGCGACTTCGGCGCTGTACGAGACGCGGCGGTTGCCGGCCTCGGCGTTGCGCTGTTGCCCGATCACATCTGCCGGGACGCGCTGGGCCAGGGTAAGCTCATCCGCGTGTTGCCGGAATGGCGCGGCCACCGTGGCATGGTGCATCTCGTCTTCACGACGCGACGCGGCCTGCCTCGGGCCGTTCGCGCGCTGATTGATCATCTCGCGGCGGGATTTTCCAAGACGCTGGTGTGATGGCAATGCCTCGTCTTTGCGCTAAAGCGCGATGAGATCAGGATGAATCGTCATCGCGCTTTAGCTTGTTGTTTGCGCATGATCTTTTCGGAAAACCGCTACGCACTTTTCCGGATCATGCTTTCGCGGACAGCGCTGTGCGCAACCGCAGACCAATCCGCCCTACGAAGCTCGTCCCAGCAGCACGTCGCGCTCCACTGCAATCCATGTCGTCCGGGCGAGGGCCAGCAACGTCCCGGCTTCATCATAGAGCGCGGCGTCGGCGGTGCGCTTGCGGCCGTCGCGGCCGGTTGGCCAGGCCGTGATGATGCAGGGGGCGCCGGGGCGCGGGCGGGCTTCGATGCGGGCCGACATCCGGCCCAGCAGGAGTGGAGTCTTGTCGTAGCTGCCGCTCTGCGGATTGCAATTGCAGGCAAAGCCGGTGGGACAATCGAGCGCCGACCAGAGAAATTCCGGCGCGACCAGGCCGTCCTCGGCGGCGAGGTTCGGATCGGGCGTCCAGGTTGCCGCGAGAACGGCGTTCTGCGCACGACGCTTGAGTGGCCCGGTGAAGATGCGCAGGCCATCGCCCTGCGCTCGCGCGGGACCGCAGACGAAACAGTTCGGCAGCGGATGCTCGTACGGCTCGAACAGCGTCAGCAATTCGGCGGCGCGTGCTTCCCGCAAGCTGGCCGTCTCGAGCTGCGCGAGCTCGACACTCGCCGCGCGCCCGGTCGCAATGACCTTGGCGCCATCACGAAGCTCCCAAGCGCCATCCTCGGCGGCGACTGCATCGAGCGGCGTGTCCAGCGGAGGCGGCGCGCGCAGTGTGATCTCCGCCGCCCCCGGAATGTGGCGGGCTAGCCTGCCGCAGACATAGCCGCCATTGCCGGAGTTCGGAGGGCCGCAGAAGCGCCTGGCGATGATGATCTCGGTCACGTCTGTTGCCGTTCCCCCGCGCATTCTACCTGATCTTGAGCACAATTCGTCCCTGAACCGTCCGGTCGGCCACGGCGCGCATGGCGTTGCCGGCCTCTTCCAAAGGGAGGATGCGGTCGATATGCGGGCGGATTTGTCCGTCGGCCAGCAGTTGCATCAGCGCGTCGTTCATGCGCGCGGCTAGATCCGGAAATTTCTCGGCCCAGGCGCCGGCAAAGACGCCGATGATGGAATAGTTCCTCAGCAGCGGCAGGTTCATCGGGATGGACGGAATCTCGCCGCCGGTGAAGCCGATCGGCATCAGTCGGCCGCCCCATTTCATCAGCCGGGCCATCTGCTCGAAGATTGCGCCGCCGACATTGTCGAAGCCGACATCGATGCCGTCTCCTGATGTGATCGATTTGAGCCGGTCGCGAAGATCCTCGCTGCGATAGTTGATCACATCGTCGGCACCATAACCGCGCACCAGCACCGCCTTGTCATCGGCGCCGACACCTGCGATGACGCGGAGGCCCAGATGGCGGCCGAGGTCGACGGCGGCGAGTCCAACCCCGCCGGCCGCACCGCTGACGAAAACGGTTTCGCCGCGATGCGCCCGCGCCCGCTCGACCAGTGCGTAATGGGCCGTGCCGTAATTGTGCAGCACCGTCGCCGCGGTTTCGAAAGCAACGCCATCGGGCAGGCGCACGCTCTTCGATTCCTTCGCAGTCATCCGTTCGGCGTAGCCGCCGGTCCAGTTGCTGCAGGCCACGCGGTCGCCGGGTACGAATGTCGCGACCTTCTCGCCGACGGCGACGACGACACCGGATGCCTCCGTACCGGGCACGAACGGCGTCGGCGGCCGCATCTGGTAGAGGCCCGAGACCAGCAACTGGTCCATGAAGCTGACCGAGGCCGCGTGGACGTCGATCAGGATCTCGTCCCCGGCGGGCTTCGGCTCGTCGATCTCACCGACGCGCAAATCGCCGGGGCCGGTGAAGGAGCTGCAGAGAACGGCTTTCATTGCGGTGCTCCGACAGCGCGAGATGACTGGCGATCGTCGGCCCGGCGGCGCGCGAACAGGCGCGGCACCAGCATGGGAACGCGCCGGCGATATTGCTGATAGGTCTCTCCGAACTCCGCGATCAGGTCCCGCTCCTCGAACTGCAGCGCGATCAGGATGTAGGCGGTGTTGGCGATCGCGAACAGCAGATGGCCTGCGGTCATCGCGGGCGTGGCCCAGAACGCGAGCAGGAAGCCAAGCATCAGCGGATGCCGGACGATTTTGTAGAGCAGGGGCGTCTTGAAGGTTTGAGCCGATATCTCGGAACCCCTCAGCACGGAGAAAGCCTGACGCAGGCCGAACAGATCGAAATGATCGATCATGTAGCTCGAGGCGAACACGATCACCCAGCCGAGCCAGTGCACGCCGGTCAGCAGCCACGCTGCAACTCCGCTGGCCTGCCAGACCGGTGCCGGGATCGGGCGCCACTGCCAGAACAGCAGCAGCAGGATCAGGCTGGAGAGCAGCACATAGGTGCTGCGCTGGCAGGCCGCGGGAAGGAATTTGACCAACCATCGCTTGAAGGCCGGCCGCGCCATGACGCTGTGCTGGATCGCAAACAGGCTCATCAGCAGCAGATTGACGACGATGGCCTCGCTCAGATGGGTGGGGCTGCCGACGTCGATCGACTTGTCGATCGATTTGGGCACGACATAATTGCCGACGAAACCGGGGGCGTAGAGAAATGAAACCGTGAATACGCCATAGCTCACGATGGCGTAGAGCAGGATTGCGAGGCGTGCGAACATGGTTTTTCCTGTTGTGCCGGTGGCAGCGCTGCCGCATGGAGGAGCCTGAACTACTCGCGGGCGGTCAGGCTCGATCTGGCCTGACTGCTATCGCCGGACCGTCCCCTGTGAGTCCCCTTGGGACGCTGGCCGGGAAAGAGGTTTTCCATGACGGCCTTCTCGCTGGGGACGTTCGGGTTCCCTAGGGTTTACGCCGACGGCCGCCCGATCAAGCTGGCCTTGCGCAAGGGGCTTGCGCTGCTGGTCTTTCTCGCCGAGGCCAAAAGTGCCGTTGCGCGGGACGTGATCGCTACGCTGCTATGGCGGGAGACGCCCCGCGAGACCGGCCTTGCGCGATTGCGGCGCCTGCTTCACCGCATCGAGCTCACGCTCGGCAAACCGGTTTTCGAGACCGACCGCACCAGCTTGCGTGTGTCTCCAGACGTCGAGCTCAAGCTCGATTCGCAATTGTTCGAAAGCGCCTGCGATCGCGGTGACTTCGAAGCGGCGTGCCGGATCTATCGCGGCGATTTCCTCGCAGGTTTCTCGCCGGACGATTCGCCTGAATTCGACGATTGGGCGTTCTATCGCCGGGAGGCGCTGCGAGGGCGGCTGGTGCATGCGCTGGAGCGCCTGGTGCAGGACAAGAATGCCGCCGGCGACCATTCTGCCGCGACGGCATTTGCAGGACGCCTGGTCGAGCTCGATCCGCTCAGCGAAGTCTACGGCCGGCATCTGATCCGCAGCCTGCTGCTGGCCGGTGACCGCAGCGCCGCGGAGCGGCATCATGTGGCGCTGACGCAGCGACTGCGCGACGAGCTCGGGGTCGCGCCGGAAGCCGAGACCGAGGCGCTTCTCAGTCCGGCCGCGGCGCCACATGCCGTTCCGGCGACACGCTATGTCAAGGGCGCTGGCGTGCATCTGGCGTATCAGACTTACGGAAGCGGTCCGCTCGATATCCTGGTCATGCCGGGCTTCGTGTCGCATGTGGAGCGCGTCTGGGAGCATCCCGCGAGCCGGACGTTTCTGGCGTCATTGATGAGGCTTGGGCGGCTCATCATTTTCGATCGTCGCGGCATCGGACTGTCCGACCGGGTCGGATCGGCCCCCGGCATCGAACTCACGGCGGAAGATATCGGCACCGTGCTGCGGGCGGCGGACTCGCGTCACGTGGTGCTGTTTGGCGCATCCGAATGCGGGCCGGCCTGCATCAAATTCGCGGTCGATGAACCGCGGCTCGTGGCCGGCCTCATCCTGTTCGGCGCGCTGGCCAAAGGCTGCTGGTCACAGGACTATCCGCATGCGCTCCGCGCCAGCCAGTATGATGTCTGGAGCAAGCACCTCATCGCGGAATGGGGCGGCCCGGTGGGCATCGAGACCTTCGCGCCGAGCCTTGCCGACGATCCCCAGGCGCGCGCGTGGTGGGCCGGGCTGCTGCGCGCGGCCTCCAGCCCCGGCGGGATCTCGGCGGTGCTGGATGCGTTTCGCGACGCCGATGTGCGGCACTTGTTGCCACAGGTGGCCGTGCCGACGCTGGTGCTGCACCGGCGCGGCGATCGGGCCGTGCGGATCGCAGCGGGGCGCGATATCGCGAGCCGGATCAGGAACGCGCAATTCGTCGAGCTGGAGGGCCATGATCACTGGTTCTTTGCGGGGGATCAGCGGCCGGTGCTGGCGGCGATCAGGCGGTTTACGGAGGATTTGGCGAAGCGAGGCGAGGGTGCCGGTGTGAGGCGCTAGCCTGATTTATTGGCACGTTTCGTGCCTCCGAAAGCGGCAGACGACACAGTGCCTAGCCAAGGAGACCCGGCATGAAACGCGAAGACCTCACCGAAAAGCTGCTCGACATCAAGCGCGAGAAGGGCTGGAGCTGGAAACACATCTGCGAGAAGATCGGCGGCTACTCCGAAGTTCTGATTGTTGGCGCGATCCTCGGTCAGATGAAACTGACAAAACCGCAGGCGGCGAATGCCGGCGAGCTGTTCGGGCTGTCGAAGGCGGAAGTTGCGATGCTCAACGAGGTGCCGATGCGCGGCACCGGCACGCCGATGCCGCCGACCGATCCCTTGATCTACCGCTTCTACGAGATGGTGATGGTGAACGGTCCGGCCTGGAAGGCGCTGATCGAGGAAGAATTCGGCGACGGCATCATGTCGGCGATCGACTTCGACATGGCCATGGAGCGCGTCGCCAATCCGAAGGGCGACCGGGTCAAGATCACCATGAGCGGAAAATTCCTGCCGTACAAATATTACGGCGCCAGCGGCAACGTGCCGGAATACGGATTTAAGGAGGAGTGAGGCCTCGCCTAGCGCGCCGACGGAGGTGTGATCCCTCCCCCCTTGTGGGGGAGGGCTAGGGAGAGGGGTAGCCCAGGAATAGGTGCTGGTTGTTGACGATGCGCAGATGTGGGTGCGTGACGGATAAAGTCCCCGTGTTGCACCCCTCTTCCTGACCCTCCCCCGCAAGGGGGGAGGGAACGGAGAGACTACCGTTGTTGGCTACAAAATCGCGCCCGGCGTGTAGCTGGCCGCTACAGGCTTCGCCTTTGCCAGCGCGTCGACCTGCTCGGCGAAGTGATCGACCTGCGCGCCGGCATCGCCGGAATTGGCGCGGCCGTGATCGAGCACGCGCTGCAGCTCGGCTTCGCTGAGGCCGAGACGCTGATCGGCGGCGAGACGCTGCAAGAGATCGTTCTGCACGATCTTGCCGGTGCGCAGGTCGCGGATGGCCGCGACCGCATGCTCCTTGATCGCCTCGTGCGCGCCTTCGCGCCCCGCGCCCTTCTTCACCGCTTCCATCATCACCGTGGTGGTCAGCAGGAAGGGCAGATAGCGGTTGAGCTCGGTCGCGACGACGGCGTCAAAAATCTCCATCTGGTCGAGCACCGAGAGCAGGGTCTCGAGCAGGCCGTCCATGGCGAGGAAGGCATCGGGCAGCATCACGCGGCGGACCACGGAGCAGGAGACGTCGCCCTCGTTCCACTGGTCGCCGGACAGGCCGGCGGCCATCGCGAGATAGCCCTTCAGCACCACGTGCAGGCCGTTGATGCGCTCGCAGGAGCGGCTGTTCATCTTGTGTGGCATCGCGGAGGAGCCGACCTGGCCCTTGGCAAACCCTTCGCTGGCGAGCTCATGGCCCGCCATCAGGCGCAGCGTCTTGGCGAAGCTGCCGGGGCCGCTGGCGAGATCGACGAGCACGCTGACCGCGCGGAAATCGAGGCTGCGCGGATAGACTTGGCCGACGGCATCGAAGCTCTTTGGCAGGCCGAGATGCTTGAGGATCTGCTGCTCGAGCGCGCGGGCCTTGCCGGCATCGCCGTTGAACAGGGTGATCTGGTCGAGCCGCGTGCCGACCGCGCCCTTCAGGCCGCGCGCGGGATAGGTGTTCAGCACGTTGACGAGGCTCTGATGCGCCAGCAGCATCTCCTCGCCGAACATGGCGATGCGCTTGCCGAGCGTGGTGACCTGGGCGGCGACGTTGTGCGTGCGTGCCGTGAACGGCATGTCGCGGAACTGCTTTGCGTGTTTCGCAAAGCGAATGAGGGTGGCGATGCTCTTGGTCTCGATCAGCTGCAGCCCGCGATAGACCTGGAGCTGCTCGACGTTCTCGGTGAGGTCGCGGCTGGTCATGCCCTTGTGCAGGTGCTCGTGACCGGCGAGATCGCAGAACTCCTCGATGCGCGCCTTGACGTCGTGGCGGGTGATGCGCTCGCGGCGCATGATGGAGCCGAGGTCGACTTGGTCCTTCACGCGCTCGTAGGCCTCGATCACGCCATCCGGCACCGGGATGCCGAGATCGCGCTGACCCTTCAGTACGGCGATCCAGTAGTCGCGTTCGAGGCGGACCTTGCCTTCGCCGCTCCAGATGGCGCGCATGGCGGGCGAGGCATAGCGTTCGGCGAGGACGTTCGAGATTTGATCCTGAGGCATGCCGCTCATTTGGCATTGCCGGGGGCCGACTGCAAGTCGCGAGCCGGCCCCGGGGCGCCGGCATGGCCCATCCGTCCACATTCCCTGCCGGACCGAGGCGATGCGGCTGTTCCGCGCCGGCCGGGGCGGTCAGCCAAACGCTGCCCGCACCTCCTTGATCGGGGCCATTTCGCGGACGTAGGTAAACGCGCCCCGATCCTTCATTTCGCGGGCGCAATTGAGGAACGCCGCCAGCGCAACGCGGGCCATGGCGCCGCCCACGCTGATGCGCTTGACGCCGGCGGCGGCAATCTGCTCGACGGTCAGCGTCGGATCGGCGAAGCCCATCACCAGGTTGAAGGGCTTTTTGACCGACGAGGCCACGGTGCGGATGGTCTCGATGTCGTGGACCCCCGGCGAATACAGCACGTCGGCACCGGCGGCCTCGAAGGCCTGCAGCCGCCGGATCGTGTCGTCGAGATCGCTGTTGCCCTTCAGCAGGTTCTCGGCGCGGGCCGTCAGCGTGAATGGGAAGGGGAGCGCGCGTGCCGCCTCGACGGCGGCCTGCACGCGTTCGACCGCGAGCTGGAAATCGTAGATTGGCTTGCGCGGATCGCCGGTAAAATCCTCGATCGAGCCGCCGACGCACCCGGCCTCCGCCGCGCGCGTGATGGCCCTGGCCGCGGTCTTCGGATCGTCGGCGCCACAGTTTTCGAGGTCGGCATTGACGGGAAGATCGGTCGCCTCGGCGATGATCCGGCAGTTTTCAAGGATGGCGTCGAGGCCGACGGTCGTGCTGCCGAGGGTATTGGCAAGGCCAAGGCTCGTCGTCGCCAGCGCCTCGAACCCCATCGACGCCAGCAGTTTTGCGGTGCCGGCATCCCAGGGGTTCGGGATGATGAAGGCGCCGGGGCGCTGATGCAATTCGCGAAATCGTGCTGCCTTGTCGGCCTGGGTGCGCATGGGGGCTCCTGTCGGTCTTCGTGTCGCGCAGCAGCAATAGGATGGTTTCGCCCATCAGCCAAATTTGTTATTTCTTTCGATATCATCAGCTTTTTGCATGAGGTCAGGTCGGCATGGACAGCGACGCCCTGAACACGTTCCTGGTGGTGCACCGGCGCGGCGGCATCTCGAACGCTGCAAAGGCGCTGCATCGCTCGCAGCCGGCGATCTCGCGGCGCATCGCGCTTCTCGAGCAGGAGCTCGGCGTGCCGCTGTTCGAGCGGGTCGCGGGCAAGACCCGGCTCAGCGATGCCGGCCGCGTCATGGTGCCCTATGCCGAGCGGGCGGTGGCAGCGGCGGAGGACGCCGAGAACGCGGTGCGCGCGCTGCTGCGCGACAGCGCCGGGCCGGTGTCGCTGGCGGTGACCGGCACGCTCGCGGGCAGCAGGCTCTCCCGGGTGCTCAAGCGCTTCGTCGCCCGGCATCCGGATGTGGCGCTGACGCTGCGTACGGCGACCAGCGCCGAGGTCTCTGATCTGATCCGGCGCGGGGAGGCGACCATCGGCCTGCGCTACGATCGCGACCGCTCGGCCGATCTGGATTGCGAGTTGCTGTTTGCCGAGCCGCTGCAGGTGGTGTGCGCGCCGGATCATCCGCTGGCGGGCAAGCGGGTGGCGAAGCTCGCCGATCTCGGCGACGAGAAATGGATCGCCTTTCCGGAAGTGCCGGGCCGCCGTGAGATCACGGCCTCACACGTCTTCGCGCTGTTCCAGAGCGCAGGGCTCGGCGAGATCGAATGGACGGCGGTCGACAGCCTCACCGCGCAGAAGCGCCTGGTCGACGCCGGGTTCGGGATCGCGTTGCTGTCACAGAGCAACGCGGCAGAAGAATTGGGGTCGGGTGCGATCGCGACGATTCGCGTCGGCAATCTCACCGCACGTCATGACGTCGTCGCGGTTGTCAGGCGCGGCGGTTTCCTCAGTGCCGCTTCGCGGCGTCTGCTGGAGATCATCCGGCGGGAGTTTTCGAGCAAGCGCGTGGCGAGGTAGCGAAGAGAGCTGCTGTCTTCGCCACGCGTCGCTGGTCGATCTAAAGCATGATCCGGAAAAGTGCGCAGCGGTTTTCCGAAAAGATCATGCTCAAACAACAACCTAAAGCGCGATGACGATTCATCCTCATCTCATCGCGCTTTAGCGGGCTATGTCCCGGCCTTCACCTCGGCGGCCGCGACCGCGAGCAGCTCGCTCATCTTGGCGCGAATCGCCTGTTCGGTGACGGCGACGTTCTTGGCGGCGAAATCGCCCATGACCTTGCGCAGGACGTCGCCATCGCCGGCCTCCTCGAAATCGGCCGCGACGACCTCCTTGGCATAGGCCGTGGCGGCCTCGCCGGTGATTCCGAGCTTTTCGGCCGCCCACAGCCCGAGCAGCCGGTTGCGGCGGGCTTCCGCCTTGAATTTCTGCTCCTCGTCGAGGGCGAACTTCTTCTCAAAGCCTTCCTGGCGCTTGTTGATTTCGCTCATGCCTCTTCCAATTCCTTTGGCTTTCCGGGCCCGGTCCGCCTCGTTGCGAGGGCCCAGGCGCATGCCTAGATAGAGGGCAGGAATCGGCAAAACAACGAGCCGTTAAGCCGCAGGCAAGGCGGTATAAGTCAGCGTCGGATGGGCCGGATCGATTGTGCTGGGACAGCCAATCGGATAGGTTGCCTGAAGGCTTGGTTCCCCTTCTGTTTCCAAGGGTTGCAGACGGGTTCCCGGCCGTTCACGGCAGCTCCGCTGTGGGTCGTAACCTGGTAACCGGAGCACACCAAATACATGGATTTCAACAAAACACGGTACATCCCCATGAGCCGTCGGCGTCGCATTTATGAAGGCAAGGCAAAGGTTCTTTACGAAGGCCCGGAGCCCGGCACCCTGATCCAGCACTTCAAGGATGACGCCACAGCGTTCAATGCGAAGAAGCATCAGGTGATCGAGGGCAAGGGTGTCCTCAACAACCGGATCTCGGAGTACCTGTTTCAGCACCTCAATGACATCGGGGTGCCGACCCATTTCATCCGCCGCCTCAACATGCGCGAACAGCTGATTCGCGAGGTCGAGATCGTGCCCCTCGAAGTGGTGGTGCGGAACGTCGCCGCCGGCTCGCTGTCGCAGCGCCTCGGCATCGAGGAGGGCACCCAGCTGCCGCGCTCGATCATCGAGTTCTATTACAAGAACGACCAGCTCAACGACCCCATGGTGTCGGAAGAGCACATCACCGCGTTCGGCTGGGCGACGCCCCAGGAGATCGACGACATCATGGCGCTTGCCATTCGCGTCAACGATTTCCTCACCGGCCTCTTCCTCGGCATCGGCATCCGCCTCGTCGATTTCAAGATGGAGTGCGGCCGGCTGTTCGAGAACGAGATGATGCGTATCATCGTCGCCGACGAGATCTCGCCGGATAGCTGCCGTCTGTGGGACATCAAGTCGAACGAGAAGCTCGACAAGGACCGTTTCCGCAGGGATCTCGGTGGCCTGCTCGAGGCCTACACGGAAGTTGCAAAGCGTCTCGGCATCCTCATGGAGAACGAGCGTCCGCAGGGCACGGGTCCCGTGCTGGTGAAGAGCTAAGAGGGATATGGACGTGAAGGCACGTGTCACCGTTACCCTGAAGACGGGTATTCTCGATCCGCAGGGCAAGGCCATCGAAGGCGCGCTGAAGTCGCTCGGCGTCGACGGCGTCGCCAGCGTCCGCCAGGGCAAGGTGTTCGACATCGAGCTCGCCGGCGTCGACAAGGCCAAGGCGCAAGCCGCGCTGAAGGAGGCCGCCGACAAGCTCTTGGCGAACACCGTGATCGAGAACTATCGGGTCGAAATCGTATAAGTCTGCGTGCGGCCGTAGCCCGGATTGCGCTTCGCTCCATCCGGGCTACGAAGCAGCTCGCCTCACAGCCACCCGACGCGGCGAAAGCGCCAGTACAGGCCGGCGCAGGCGAGCGCCATCAGCCCCATGACGACGAAGTAGCTGTATTCCCATTGCAGCTCGGGAATGTATTTGAAGTTCATCCCGTAGATGCCCGCGACGGCGGTCGGGACGGCAAGGATCGCGAGCCAGGAGGCGAGCCTCTTCGAGACCACTGTCTCCTGCGCCTGGCCGACCAGGAGGCTCGCTTCGAACGCGAAGGCCAGCACCTCGCGCATGGAATCGATGCGCTCCTGGATGTTCCTGACGTGGTCGGTAACGTCGCGGAACAGGGGCTGCATCGCCTGCCGCACCATCGACAGCTCGTCGTGCTCGAGCCGGCGGCAGACCTCCACCAGCGGTCCGATCGCGTTGCGGAGCCGCAGCAGGTCACGGCGCAGCATGTAGAGCCGCTCGATCTGCGCCCTGGTGATCGCGTGGGCGAGCACGTCGTCCTCGATGCCCTCGACCTCTTCGTGAATGCTCTCCAGCACGGGCGAGTAATTATCGACGATGAAATCGAGAATGGCATAGAGGATGTAGTCCTCGCCGCGGGCGAGCGCCCGCGGGCAGCTTTCGCAGCGTTCGCGCACCGGCGTGTAGGATGTCGAGGCGCCGTGGCGCACCGAGACCAGATAGCCGTCGCCGACGAAGATGTGGGTCTCGCCGAAGGCGATGCGGCCTTCGATCAGTTGCGCGGT
The DNA here is from genome assembly GCF_029714425.1 of Bradyrhizobium sp. CB2312. NCBI lineage: Bacteria > Pseudomonadati > Pseudomonadota > Alphaproteobacteria > Hyphomicrobiales > Nitrobacteraceae > Bradyrhizobium > Bradyrhizobium sp. CB2312. Next base: position 3,907,764 of record NZ_CP121668.1, read on the forward strand.
GCGCGCCACGATGAACAGGGCCTCGCCATATTGCTCGATCTTGGGCCGCTGATGGGCGTGGTTGGCGTCCTCGATCGCGAGCTCGTGCAGGTCGAACTGCTTTTGCACCGCGCCGAGCAGGGCCATGTCGGGCTCATGCAGCCCGATCCAGACTACATGGCCCGGCTTGGCCCGCCAGCTCGAGGCCTCGCTGATGGCGATATTGGCCACACGCCGGCCGTCGACATAGGCGCCGGCAGCGACGACGCCCTCGGTCGACACCGGTTCGGCAGGAGAGGCGGGCCGCGACGGGACATTCATGGCATCCATCCCGGGCAAGATCGTTGGCAGACACGCCGTTCTATGGCCTGTGTACAAGGCCATCAGGCAAGGCTAGCACTGGTAAAATCCCCGTCAAATGGCTATGTCTCTTCACGAATTGGCCCTTCGGCCAGCCCGATTCCCAGCACCGCCGGAACCCGAACATGAAAGCCGCCATCCTCGTCTTTCCCGGAATCAACCGTGAGCGCGACATGGCGCGCGCCTTGAGGCTGATCTCCGGCAGCGAGCCCGCGATGGTGTGGCACGCCGAGACGTCGCTGCCATCAGGCACCGATCTCGTGGTAGTGCCGGGCGGCTTCTCCTACGGCGATTATCTGCGCTGCGGCGCGATCGCGGCGCGCGCGCCGGTGATGGACGCGGTGCGCGATTACGCGGGCAAGGGCGGGCTCGTGCTCGGCGTCTGCAACGGTTTCCAGATCCTCTGCGAGTCCGGCCTGCTGCCGGGCGTGCTGATGCGCAATGCGCGGCTGAAATTCATCTGCAAGGACGTGCATCTGCGCGTCGAGCGTTCCGACACGCCGTTTACCCGCGGCTACAATGCCGGCCAGGTGATCCGCGTGCCGGTTGCGCATGGCGAGGGCAATTACGAGGCGGATGAAGAGACCATCAAGCGGCTCGAAGGCGAGGGGCGGGTGCTCTATCGCTACTGCTCCGCCGACGGCGTGGTCGACGAGGCCAGCAACATCAACGGCGCGGCGCAGTCCATCGCCGGCATTGTCAACGACAAGGGCAACGTGCTCGGCATGATGCCGCATCCGGAAAACCACGTCGAAGACATCATGGGCTGCACCGACGGCCGCGGCCTGTTTGCCGGCCTCACCGCACATCTGGAAAAGGCCGCGTGATCCCGTTCGTAGTGAAGCGGCTGTCGGCCGCCATTGCTGTCGTTGCGTTTGCGACGGCTGCCTTCGCGCAGGATTATCCCAAGCGTCCGATCACCATGATCGTGCCGTTCGCGGCCGGGGGCACCTCGGACGTGATCGCGCGCACGGTCGCCGAGCAGATGGGCATCGCGCTCGGCCAGACCATCGTGATCGAGAACGTCGCGGGCGCCGGCGGCTCGACCGCGCTGGCGCGCGCCTCCCGCGCCGAGCCTGATGGCTACACCATCGCGATCGGCAATGCCGGCACCAATGCCGCGACCTACACGATCTATCCAAAGCTACCGTTCACGCCCGACTCCTTCGTGCCGATCGCCATGGTGGCGAAGACGTTCGGCATCATCGCGCTGCGCAAGGATTTCCCGGCGAAGGATTTGAAATCGTTCATCGCCTATGCCAAGGCCAATCCGGGCAAAATCAATCTCGGCCATGCCGGCGTCGGCTCCTCGAATTACCTGATCTGCAAGAGCTTCGTCACCGCCGCGGGGATCGACGCGACGCTGGTCGGCTATCGCGGCGCCGCGCCTGCGCTGACTGATGCGGTCGGCAGCCAGATCGACGGTGTTTGCGACGCGGCGGCTTCCGTCTCGCAGTCGATCAACGAGAAGCTGGTGAAGGGGCTGGTCGTCGGCTCGACCGTGCGGCTCGCGACGCTGCCGGAGCTTCCGACGTCGGCTGAAGCCGGCCTGCCCGACTTCGAGGCACAGGGCTGGAACGGCCTGTTCGCGCCCAAAGGCACGCCGCCGGCCATCATCGCCAAGCTGAACGCGGCCGCGCGGACCGCTGTGGAAACAGAGGCGGTGAAGAAGCGTTTCGCGGACCTTTCGACCGTGGCGCCCGATGACAACGAGCATGCGCCGGAGCTGCTTCAGCAGCTGGTGACGCGCGACGTCGAGAAATACCGGAAGATGCTCGCGGACGACGCCAAGCAATAGCGGCGTGCTCTACCTCAGCTTCAGCCGCTCCGCCGGCACGGTCATCGCGGCGACGCCGGCCATCACCAGCAATAGCCCCAGCGCCAGGTTCGACGGCACGCTCTCGCCGAGCAGCAGCACCGAGAGGCCGACGCCGATCGGGATGCGCAGATAGCCCTGCGCGTTCGTGGTCAGCGTGCCGAGCCGGCCGAGGCAGACGTAGAACAGCATCAAGCCGAGCGCGCTGGAGACGATGCCCATGACGATGGTTGCGACGATCGCGGTCGGCGTTGGATGTAGCGTCCAGGGCTGGTCGATGATCAGCGACGGCGGCAGCAGCACGAAGCCGCCGAACAAGAGCGAGCCCGCCGCCACCACCATCGGGTCGTAGTCGGACAGTCTGAGACCGAAGATCGTGGCGCAGGCAAAGGAGATGGTGGCGAGCAGGATTGCGATCTCCGCCACGATCTCGCTGCCGAAGCCGCGCAGCGCATCGAGCCCGATGATGGCGACGGTGCCGGCGAGACCCAGGATTGCGCCCATGAGCTTGAGCAGCGTGGCCGGCTCGTGCCGCGTGATCAGCGAGGTGATCAGGAAGGCGAAGATCGGCGTGGTCGAGGCCAGCACCACGGTGTTCGACGCCGGCACATATTGTTGCGACCAGGTGATGACCAGAAATGGAAAGGTCGAGTTGATCAGCTGCTGGGTCGCGAACAGCTTCCAGGCTTGTGCATCGGTCGGGACCTTGATCCCGCGCATCCACAGGATTGCGAACAGGAAGGCGGCCGCGATCAGCGCGCGCACCGAGCTGAAGGTGATGGGCGGGATCGTGGAGAGCGCCAGCTTGGCCAGCGGATAGGTCGAGCTCCAGCAGCAAGCGAGCGCGAACAGCAGCGCATAGTCGCGCCAGCTGCGCGCGCCGGTGGCGGCCTTGGACGGCAATACCGAGGCTGGTGCGCGCCTCGTCGGCGATGTGCTCTGCGGCACCTTGTTCTGGCTCCCCGGCGCGAGCGTGCTCAGACAAAGTCTGGGCGAGGGGGCGCCAAAAGGGAAGGCGTGAGCTATGCGTTCGGCGGAGGTGCCGACTTCCACTTCGCCCGCTTGATCGTGCCGGAGAAGGTGAACAGGAGGCGCTCGCCGCACTTCATCTGCCCGCGCAGGAAGATCAGCGAATTGCCGGCGCGGGTGACCTCGCCGGTGCACTCGATCAGCTCACCCTCGTGGCCCGCGTCGAGGAATTCACAGCCGAAATTGACGGTCACGCCTTTGCCGTTGAGGGCCTGGCGGCCGAGCGCGAACAGGCAATAGTCGGCGAAGGCCATGAAGCAGCCGCCATGGACGTTGCCGGAGCCGTTCAGGTGCTTCTTTTCCACCCGGAAGGCGCAGCGGACGCTGCCGTCCGCCTCCAGGCGGTGCCAGAAGGGGCCGACATGGGTCTCAAAGCTGTCGCGTATCCAGGTCTGCCAGCCCGCAAATTCCCCGTCGGTGGCGACGTGCAGGTCGGGGCGGGGGGAAGCGGCCATTTTGGTCAATTCGTGCAAGGAAATGGGCCTTCAATTGCGGGTCTTGAGCCCTTAAATCCGATCTGTTCCCGCAGTGCAATTCCCGTTCCCGCAAGGCCCCCGGCCGCAAAACGTGGGACAGTGGGAAAATGCGTCATAAAGGGCTTTTCGAAGCCATCCGATGTTCCTAAGAACGGCCAAACCGCCGCCGAAAGCCCCGAATCCATGAAGAACGAACCCAAGATCACCCCTGAACTGGTTGCCGCCCACGGGCTCAAGCCCGACGAATATGAGCGCATCCTGAAGCTGATCGGGCGGGAGCCGACCTTCACCGAGCTCGGCATCTTCTCGGCGATGTGGAACGAGCACTGCTCGTATAAGTCCTCGCGCATCCATCTGCGCGGCCTGCCGACCAAGGCGCCCTGGGTGATCCAGGGCCCCGGCGAGAATGCCGGCGTGATCGACATCGGCGACGGCCAGGCCGTGGTCTTCAAGATGGAGAGCCACAACCACCCGAGCTACATCGAGCCCTACCAGGGCGCAACCACCGGCGTCGGCGGCATCTTGCGCGACGTCTTCACTATGGGCGCGCGCCCGATCGCCTGCCTCAACGCGCTGAGCTTCGGCGCGCCCGAGCATGCCAAGACGCGGCATCTGGTCTCCGGCGTCGTCGCCGGTGTCGGCGGCTACGGCAATTCCTTCGGTGTGCCGACGGTCGGTGGCCAGGTGCGTTTCCACACCCGCTATGACGGCAACATCCTCGTCAACGCGATGGCGGTGGGCCTCGCCGATGCCGACAAGATCTTCTATGCGGCCGCCTCCGGCGTGAACATGCCGATCGTCTATCTGGGCTCGAAGACCGGCCGCGATGGCATCCATGGCGCATCGATGGCCTCGGCCGAGTTCGACGACAAGTCCGAGGAAAAGCGTCCGACCGTGCAGGTCGGCGACCCCTTCGCCGAGAAGCTGCTGCTGGAAGCCTGCCTCGAGATCATGGAGAAGGGCTGCGTCATCGCGATCCAGGACATGGGCGCGGCGGGCCTGACCTGCTCGGCGGTCGAGATGGGCGCCAAGGGCGATCTCGGCGTCGACCTCGATCTCGACGCGGTACCGACCCGCGAGATGGGCATGAGCGCCTACGAGATGATGCTCTCGGAAAGCCAGGAGCGCATGCTCATGGTGCTCAAGCCCGAGAAAGAGAAGGAAGCCGAGGCGATCTTCCAGAAGTGGGGCCTCGACTTCGCCGTGGTCGGCTACACCACGCCGAGCAAGCGCTTCGTGGTCAAGCATGGCGGCGACGTCATGGCCGATCTGCCGATCAAGGAGCTCGGTGACGAAGCGCCGGTCTATGACCGCCCGCATGTGCCCTCCGCCGCGCTGCCCGTCGTGCATGCGCGCGACGTGCCGGCGCCGATGGCGCTCGGCGCGGCGCTGGAGAAGCTGATCGGCACGCCCGACATGTGCTCTAAGCGTTGGGTCTGGGAGCAGTACGACCACGTCATCCTCGGCAACACCATGCAGCGCCCCGGCGGGGATGCCGCGGTCGTGCGCGTGCAGGACGGGCCGAAGGGCCTTGCGCTCACCGTCGATGTGACGCCGCGCTATTGCGAGGCGGACCCGTTCGAAGGCGGCAAGCAGGCGGTGGCGGAAGCCTGGCGCAACATCACCGCGGTCGGCGGCAAGCCGCTCGCGATCACCGACAACCTCAACTTCGGCAATCCCGAGCGGCCCGAGATCATGGGCCAGTTCGTCGGCTGCCTGAAGGGCATCTCGGAAGCTTGCCGCACGCTGGATTTCCCGGTCGTCTCCGGCAACGTCTCGCTCTACAACGAGACCAATGGCCGCGCGATCCTGCCGACGCCCTCGATCGGCGGCGTCGGCCTGCTCGACGACTTCACCAAGTCGGCCTCGCTCGCCTTCAAGGCCGAGGGCGAGGCGATCCTCTTGATCGGCGAAACCCACGGCTGGCTCGGCCAGTCGGTCTATTTGCGCGACATCTGCGGTCGCGAGGAGGGCGCGCCGCCGCCGGTCGATCTCGCCGCCGAGAAGCGCAACGGCGACTGCGTGCGCGGCATGATCCATGCGGGCACCGCGACCGCGGTGCACGATCTCTCCGACGGCGGCCTGCTGATCGCGCTCGCCGAGATGGCGATGGCGGGCGGCATCGGCGCCAAGCTCCTGGCGGCGCCGACCGCGCTCGTCTCGCAGGCCTATTGGTTCGGCGAGGACCAGGCGCGCTATCTCGTCACCGTGCCGGAAACCGAAGCCGGCCGCGTGCTCGCCAAGATGCGCGGCTGCGAGGTGCCCTGCGTGCGCATCGGCACTACGGGCGGCGACGCCATCGCGATCGCGGGTGAGGCGCCCGTTACGATCGAGGCGCTGCGGAAGTCATTCGAGCGCTGGCTGCCTGAGTATATGGGCGGGAAGGCGGCCTGAGGCGGCCGCTACACGCTCCGTCATTGCGAGGAGCGAAACGACGAAGCAATCCAGACTGTCTAAGCGGACGGACTCTGGATGGCTTCGCGGAGCCTGTCATCGGGCCGCGCTTCGCGCGGACCCGTTGGCTCGCAAAGACGAATGGAGAGACCTTCCACTCAAAGAACCTTCGTTGCGCCCGGGATCTGCCGCAACGCTCGCGTCAGCGCCCAGCTCCCCGCGACTGTCAGCACGAACCCGATCGTCGCCTTGACGATCGCTGGCAGGTCATAGTCGAACAGCCAGTATTGCAGCCACAGCGCGATCGGATAGTGCACCAGGAACATGCCGTACGCATCGCGCTGCATTGGATCGAGCACCCTGGCTGAGCCTGATTGCTTGAACCTCTGGAAAAAGGCCAGGATTAGAAACATGATGGCCACGCTGAAGACAGCGAAGCAGAGGGCATAGAGCCCCTCATACCAGTTCGGCAGCGGCGACGGATTTCCCAGTATTTCGCGCTTGATGAAGATCAACCCCCAGAGCAGGCAATACGGAACCATCGTCAAGACCATCCAGTCCCAGCTGACCTTCGCCATCCTTCCGTCTGCCGCGAGCAGGCCGCGATCTATATTCGCGACGCCGATGCCGGCCCCGAAAAAGAAGTAGCTCGCATAGAGCATTACGCGCCCGTGCTGCACCGAGAACGGCCCGAACTCGAACCAGCTGCTTGGTCCATAATACATCAGCCCGGGAACATAGAACGCCGCGGTGACGGCAAGCATGACCGCGAAGAACGCGGCGGGCCGACGCCGACCGTATAGCGAGAGGCGGTTGATCGGATCGAGCAGGGTGGGTGACAGCCGATGCAATATGCAGGCTACCACGTCGAATCCGAGCAGGACCCAAAGGAACCAGATCGGCCCGCTCGGCCACGGGCCCTTCGTGATCATATTCCAATAGTATTCCGAAAAGCCGATCTCGGGATGGTGCCTGAGCGAGATGGCGTAATAGGCGAGCGGGATGATCGTGAATGCGCAGATCACGAATGGCAGGCCAAGCCGAAGCAGGCGATCTGCCAGATAGTTCAGCGCGCCCTTGCGGGCGATGCCCGACCACGCAAACAAGCCCGACAGGAAGAAGAACATCGCCATGAAGAAGCTGTCGGTGGCCAGCACGATCATGTCGAAGCCGAAGAAGAATTTCGGATCGGTATGACCGAAGTAGGTATAGGGGATGACGGCATGGTGCAGCAGCACCACCAGCGTCAGGAAGGTGCGGGCGCGGTCGAGCGACAAATTGCGCGCCTTGCTCTTCGGCGCGACGGGTGCCTCCGCGCCGATCATCGCAGAATCTGAGATCGTGGTCATGGTCGCACCGGTTGCGTTGCTGCCCCGGCTGGACTGTGCCGCCCGGAACCGGATTCAGCAAGGGCGTTTGAGCCGGACTTCAGTCCTGACACCATTGGGAACCAGTTCCGCGCCGCGAAGTTAGCGTTCGCGAAGGGGGCGGCCGCACCCTGCGGCCTCAAGGTCGGAGCTGGCGATGACTATCCTGAAATGGGCGCTGATCTTCTTACTTGTCTCGATCGTGGCCGGCGTGCTCGGCTTCACCGGCGTCTCGGCCGCCTCCGCCGATATCGCCCGCTTCCTGTTCTATATCTTCGTCGTGATCTTCCTGGTGCTGCTGGTGCTGGGGCTCACGATATTCAGGGCGTAGCCGGGTCGCCGCACGACACCTGACAGGACGTGCCGGCCCTCAGGCCGGCCGTTCAATTTGGCACGAGAGGTCTGACGTAGGCGACCAGCTCCGCCAAGAACTCGTCGGGACGATCGAATGGAATGAAATGACCCCCGCCGCGCACCCGGACGAATTCCTTATGCGGAGCGATGATCTGATTGAAGAGCTGTTCGGCCGGCCCGCTCGGCGTGTTGTAGTCCGCATCGCCCTCAATGAAGACCACCGGGATCGGAAATGCGAGCCCCAGTGAGGCGACGTCGCGCTTGAACACGGGGCCTTCTCGCCCGCGTAGATATTTTGCGGAGAAGGCCATGCCTTTGCGCCAGTTGTACCAGTCGAGCAGCGAGAAATCCGGCATAAATGGGGGCGGGACGGGGCCCGCCAACTGGAAGCTCTCGATCGAGGGCAGCCCCAGCGACTTGCTCCATTTGTCTGCAACCAGTCGGTTCTGTGGCGTAATCCGAGGTCGCGCAACGATTGGCGCCAACTCCGCCAGGGCCTCGCTGTTGCTTGCGGACTGCGCCAACTCCTGCAGATGCGTGATCGCAAGTTCGAATGACTTCTCGAATGTCACCCTGCCGACCAACTGTCCCGAGCCGACATAGGCATAAAACAGATCCGGGCGCTGCTTGACGATGTGAATGCCCAGGAACGAGCCCCAGGAATGCCCGACCAGGACAATCTTGTCCTTGTGAAGATGGTTTCGCAGATACTCGACGAGCTCGATGCCGTCCTGCGTCATTCGCTCCAACGTCATGGTTGGCGCGAGCGCATCTTCTCCAGCGGCGCCATAGGTGCGGCCGGCGCCGCGCTGGTCCCATTGGACAACGGTGAAATGCTTTTCCCAGGGCCGCCACCCCGACGAGATCGGCAAGGTGGAGCCTCCAGGCCCGCCGTGAACGAACAGGAGAAGCGGGTTGTCCCGATCCTCGCCGCGGATCTGGATCCATTGCTTGATGCCGCCGATGTCGACGTATGCACCCTCCTGCACGCCGTTCGGCGAGCGGATCGCGAGAGTTTCGGCAGCAAGATGCTGGCGATAGGCGCGAAAGCCCAGTCCGGCAGCGGCCACGATAACGAGGGCGCCGGCCAATCCCAGCAACGAGACCCCAATCAGTCTTGCGGCCTTGCGCGGCATCGCGTGCCTTGAGTCGACGCGGGGAGGCGAACCTGATGATCGCCCCGGCGTCAGAGCGCCAAAGAGCTCACCCCACTTCCTCGATCTTCACCTTGTCCGGATAGAAGGCGAGATGGCCGGAAATTTCGGTCATCGCGGGGTAGGGCGTCTCATAGGTCCAGATCGCGTTGTCCAGCGTCTTGCCGTCGGCCTTGACGCTGTAATAGCTCGCATCGCCCTTGTAGGGGCAGTGGGTGGTGCGGTCGGTGCGCTCCAGGAGCGCCATGTTGGTGTCCTCCCGCGGCACATATTGCACTGCCGGATATCTGGCCTCCTTGAGGGTCAGCGCCCTGCTGGTCTCGGCGATTACGATATCGCCCGCCGTGACGCGGACGCGCCGGGGGTTTTGGGTGATGGTGATGGGGTGGTCGGGCCCTGGAAGCTTCATGATTTCACGCCTTTTCGATCAATCTGCCGCGCGCGGCACTTTGTCGTGCCTTTATCCTGGTGGGATCACGGATATAGTGCCGGAAAGCGTGACGCAGAAGCCCATTCACGCTAAGTTTGTCGCCGCCGGCGAGGGGACCCCGGCAGCGATTCGACGGTGAGGCTGATCCAAGCCGAGATTAAGGAGCTAGACTCGAATGCCCATGGACGCCCACGATATCGAGGCGATGATCAAGGCAGCAATCCCCGATGCCGAGGTGACCATCCGAGACCTCGCCGGCGATGGCGACCACTACGCCGCGACCGTGATCTCGGAATCCTTCCGCGGCAAGTCCCGCGTCCAGCAGCACCAGATCGTCTATCAGTCCCTGCGCGGCCAGATGGGCGGCGTGTTGCATGCGCTGGCGCTGCAGACCGGGGTGCCGGGTACTTGACCCGACTGGGCCTGATTGACGAGCACCTGATCTGACCAGCGCGACGGGGGACGACGATGGCTGCGGACAATCCGCGCGGCGCGATGTTTCGCGTCATCGTGCCGAACCAGCACAGCCGCGTCACCAATGCCGAGCTGTTCTTCGACCTCGTCTTCGTGTTCGCGATCACGCAGGTGTCGCACACGCTGCTGCACCATTTCACGCCGCTCGGCGCGGTCGAGGTCACGCTGCTGTTCCTCGCGGTGTGGTGGGTGTGGGTCTACACCGCCTGGGTCACCAACTGGCTCAATCCCGAGCTGACGCCGGTCCGCATCCTGCTCTTCGTGATGATGCTGGGCGGGCTCGTGCTGTCGACGACGATTCCGACCGCCTTCGAGGGGCGGGGCCTGTGGTTCGCGATCGCCTACGCGACCATGCAGGTTGGACGCACCGCGTTCTGGATGTTCGCAACCCCGCGCCACCGCACCGCGGTACGGCACAACGCGATCCGCATCCTGGTCTGGCTCTGCGGCTCCGCGGTCTTCTGGATCCTCGGCGGGCTGGCGCACGGCGAGCAGCGGCTGTGGTTCTGGATCACGGCGCTGACGATCGAGTATGTCTCGCCGGCGGTCCGCTTCTGGGTCCCGAAGCTCGGCTTCTCGTCGGTGGAGGCCTGGGCCGTCGAGGGCGGGCACATGGCGGAACGCTGCGCCGGCTTCATCATCATCGCGCTCGGTGAAGCCATCGTCGTCAACGGCGCGACCTTTGCCGAGCTGGAGTGGACCGCGGACAACATCCTGGCCTTCGTCTCGGCCCTGGTCGGCAGCATTGCGATGTGGTGGGTCTATTTCCACAGGGGCGCCGAAGCCGGCTCCGAACGGATCTCGAAATCCGCCGAATCCGGCCGGCTGGCACGGCTCGCCTACACCTATCTGCACATGCCGATCGTCGCCGGCATCATCCTGACCGCGGTCTCGGACGAGCTGGTGCTGAAGCATCCGACCGGCCATTCGGATATCAGAACCATCCTGAGCACGATCGGCGGTCCTCTGGTATTCCTGATCGGCACCATCCTGTTCAAGCACTCGATCCGCGGCTTCCTCCAGCTTTCGCACGGCATCGGCATCATCCTTCTGCTGGCGCTGTGGTGGTTCGCCGCCGATCTGTCGCCGCTCTGGCTGTCGGTCGCGACCAGCGTGATCATGATCGTGGTGGCGGTGTGGGAGTCGGTGTCGCTGGGATCGAACGCGGAGGAGCCCGCCTAAAGCGGGCGTCTCAAAGGATGCGCCGCAGGGAAGGCGCTCTCAAATAGCGGGAAGCGGTGGGAGCGCCTACTCCGCCACTTCCAGCGCGTGCACCGAGAACATCTTCGCTGCATCCGTCCAGCTCTCGCGCACGCGCCAGCCGGCGCCGTGCGCCAGCGCCGCGAAGCGCTCGATGCTGTATTTGTAGCTGTTCTCGGTGTGGATGCTCTCGCCCGGACGGAACGAGAAGCTGGTGCCGAGCAGGCGCACGGTCTGGCTCTTCTTGCTGATCAGATGCATCTCGATGCGGTGTCGCTCGCGATTGTAGATCGCGCGGTGAGTGAAGGCGGAGAGATCGAAATTGCCGCCGAGCTCGCGGTTGATGCGCACGAGAACATTGAGGTTGAAGCGCGCGGTGACGCCGGCAGCGTCATTATAGGCATCGAAGAGCACGCGCTCGTCCTTCTCCAGGTCGGCGCCGATGATCATCTGCGCGCCCTTGCCGAGGATCAAGCGTGCGCTGTTCAGGAAGGCCTGCGCCTCATGCGGCTCGAAATTGCCGATGGTCGAGCCCGGAAAGAAGCCGACCTTGGGCATCAAGGCGACAGCCTTGGGCAGCTCGAACGGCGTGGTGAAGTCGGCCGCGACGGGATAGATGCCGAGCGCCGGAAAATCCCGCTTCAAGCCATTGGCCTGCGCGGTCAGGAAGTCGCCGGAGATGTCGACCGGGACATAGGCCGCGAACTTGCAGTGATTAAGCAGCAGGCGGACCTTCGTGGTCGCGCCGGCGCCGAATTCGACGAGGGCGGCATGCTCCGGAATGATTTTTGCGATCTCGCTGCCGCGCTCCCTCAGGATCGATAGCTCGGTGCGCGTCGGGTAATATTCCGGCAGCTTCGTGATGGCCTCGAACAGCTCCGAGCCAGTCGCATCGTAAAAATACTTCGGCGACAGCTTTTTCGGCTGCTGCGAGAGGTCCTCGATGGCCTCGCGGGCGAAGGCGGTGGTCTGTTCGTCGGGAAGATGGGCTTCGGCCAAAGCGCTGGCGTGCACATTCATGATACTCTCCTGAACGCGCTGTCCGGCGCGCATTGTCGTCGGATAAGAACTAGTCGTACTGGGCGAGCCGCAGGCCCGTGAATTGCCAGCGGTGGTGTGGATAGAAGAAGTTGCGATAGGTGATACGGCTGTGGCCCTCGGGAGTTGCAAGCGAGGAGCCGCGCAGCACAAGCTGGTTGACCATGAACTTGCCGTTATATTCCCCGAGCGCGCCTTCGATCGCGCGATAGCCGGGATAGGGCGAGTACGAAGAACGCGTCCACTGCCAGACGATGCCGAAGGCATCGTTGAGCTGGCCCGTGCGAGCCGCGACTTCCCATTCCATCTCGGTCGGCAGGTGCTTGCCGGCCCAGCGGGCGAAGGCGTCGGCCTCGTAATAGCTGACGTGGCAAACCGGCGCGTCCGGATCGACCGGCTTGAGGCCGGCGAGCGTCATCACCTGCCATGCGCCATCGACCTCGCGCCAATGTCCCGGCGCCTGCCAGTCTTCCTTGCTGGCGGCGGCAAAGCCGTCCATCAGCCACAGCGTTGCTTTCGCGTAGCCGCCGTCGCGCATGAAGGCGAGCCATTCGGCATTTGTGACGAGATTGCGGGCGACTTTGACCGGACCGACGAGGGCGCGATGCGCCGGCTTCTCGTTGTCGAAATGAAAACTGTCGTCGACATGACCGACGGTGTGGATGCCTTCGTTCAGGGTCAGCCAGTCCTCGCCGCTGCGCGTCGCGGACGGGAAACGCCAGTCCGGATCATAGGCCGGGTAGACCGGGTTCTGCGCGAAGGCGTGCAGGATGTCGGTGAACATCAATTCCTGATGCTGCTGCTCGTGGTTGAGCCCGACCTCGACCAGCGGCGCGACGGAGCGAAGCTTGTCCTCACCGGCCTCGCGGAAGAATTTGACCACCGCCGCATCGACATGGCGGCGGTAGGCGCCGACCTCGTCCGCGCTGGGACGGGTGATGTCGCCGCGATGATTGCGGGCATGGCGCGGGCCGGCGCTGACGTAATAGGAATTGAACAGGAAGGCGAAGTCGGGGTGGAAGGGCCGGTAGCCGGACGCGTGCTCGCCGAGCAGAAACTGCTCCCAGAACCAGGTGGTATGGGCCCGGTGCCATTTTGCCGGGCTCGCATCCGGCATGGACTGGATCTGCTGGTCTTCAGGCGACAGCGGGGCGGCCCGGCGCTCGGTCTCGTTGCGGACGGCAAGATACGCGTCCTGGAGCCGCTGGGCGAGGTTGCCGGGGGCGGAGAACGGTGACGAAAGCGGGGCGGTGGCCGTAGCAGAGGCTGGTTTCGTCACGTTTTTCTCCAGACAGAACAAGAGAACGTTGTTGGCGTTGCCCGGTTCCAAAACCAGGGTTCGTCCTAGATGGGGCCTCCGTTACGGGATAAAAGTCCTCCCCGCCGTTAATATTAGTGTCATCAGCCCATCGGCCCGGGGCCGTCCCGACCAGCCGTCGCCGCCATTTTACTTTGGATGCACAACGGTTTGGGCTACATATATGGGTAAGGATCGGGTTAGATCGGCTGAGCCGGCCCGAGGGAATCGTTGAGGGCTCCGCCCCAGAAGGACACGGATATGAGCATCGAGGAATTCATCGCCAACGAAGTGAAGTCGAACGACGTGGTTCTGTTCATGAAGGGCACGCCGCAATTTCCGCAGTGCGGTTTCTCCGGCCAGGTCGTCCAGATCCTCGACCACATCGGCGTCGGCTATAAGGGGCTCAACGTTCTCGAATCCGCGGAGCTGCGCAACGGCATCAAGGAATATTCGAACTGGCCGACCATCCCGCAGCTCTATGTGAAGGGCGAGTTCATCGGCGGCTGCGACATCGTCCGCGAGATGTTCCAGGCTGGCGAATTGCAGCAGCTCTTCACCGAGAAGGGCGTCGCTGTCGCGGCCTAAGGCATGACCGCGCTGACGCGCCGGATTGGCGGCGCGGAGCTCGAAGTCATCGTAGCCGACATCACGACACTCGGCGTTGACGCCATCGTCAACGCCGCAAATTCGTCACTCCTTGGCGGGGGCGGCGTCGATGGCGCGATCCATCGCGCGGCTGGTCCTGAGCTCGTCGCCGAATGCCGCATGCTCCACGGCTGCAAGACGGGCGATGCCAAGATCACCAAAGGCTACCGGCTCAAGGCCGCGCATGTGATCCACACCGTCGGGCCGGTCTGGAACGGCGGCACAATCGGCGAGGACGACCTGCTCGCCTCCTGCTATCGCCGTTCGATCGAGCTGTGCGGCAAGCACAAGCTGATCTCGGTGGCATTCCCCGCGATTTCGACCGGCATTTTCCGCTTTCCTGCCGACCGGGCCGCGAAGATCGCGGTCCATACGACCATTGACGCCCTGCCGGCCGCGCCGCTGGTCGGCCACGTCATATTCTGTTGTTTCTCCGAGGCAAGTGCCGCGCTCCATACGGACGTTCTGGCGCGCTACGGCAGCCCTTGTGCCTGATGGCGCGGCCGGTACACTCCGCCTGGCCATGTTCCGGGGAGGGGATATGATTTCAAATTCTGGACTGCGTGCGCTGGTTTGCAGCGCGCTGGTGTCGCTGAGTGCGACGTCGCTCGCGCGCGCCGAGGGCACCTACGAGATTCCTGCCGGCGCGCACTTCAATCAGGAGAAGCTCGGCAAGATAAGCGACTTCTTCAAGAACGAGGTTGCGACCGGCAAGATCGCCGGCGCGACCGTGCTGATCAACCAGCACGGCAAGCCGGTCTATCACGAAGCCTTCGGCGTGCAGGATGTGGTCAGCAAGGCGCCGATCACCGACAAGACCATCTTCCGCCTGTTCTCGATGACCAAGGCGATCACCGCGGTGGTCGCGATGAAAATGCTCGAGGACGGCAAGATCAAGCTCGACGATCCCGTCTCCAAGTACATCCCGTCCTTCGCCGATGTGAAGGTCGGCGTCGAGAAGAAGGCGGAGGATGGCACCAAGTCGCTCGAGCTCGTGCCACCGAACCGCCCGATGACGGTGAAGGATCTGATGACGCACACTTCGGGCGTCACCTACGGCTTCTATGGCGACAGCCTGGTGCGCAAGGCCTATCGCGAGGCGAAGATCTACGATGGTGATTTCGATCTCGCCGAGTTCGCCGAGCGCATCGCCAAGCTGCCGCTGCACAATCAACCCGGCGCACTCTGGCAATACGGACATTCCACCGACATCCTGGCGCGGGTCATGGAAGTCGCCGCCGGCAAGCCGCTGATCGACATCATGCGGGAGAAGCTGCTCGATCCGCTCGGCATGGTCGATACCGGGTTTTTCGTCACCGCTCCCGAGAAGCAGAAGCTGCTGGCGCAGCCGGTGCCGAACGACAGCGATTTCCGCGTCGGCCGGATCAACGATCCGACCGTCGTCAAGAAGATCCAGTTCGCCAGCGGCGGCATGGTCACGACCATGGCCGACTATCAGCGCTTCGCGCAGATGCTGCTCAACGGCGGCAATCTCGACGGCAAGACCATCCTCAAGCCCGAGACGTTCAAGCTGATGGTGACCGACCAGGTCGGCCCGAAATCGGGCGTCGATCGCGACTATTTCTATTTCCCCGGCGACGGCTTCGGCTTCGGCCTCGGCCTTGCCGTCCGCACCGATCCCGGCAACGCAAAGCCGCCGCCGCCTGGCGATCTCGGGGAATTGAAGTGGGACGGCGCCTCCGGCTGCTATTTCGTGATCGACCCCAAGCAGGACATGTTCTTCGTCCTGCTCGAGCAGACCCCCACCGAGCGCCAGCGCGTGCAGCGGACATTGAAGCAGTTGGTCTATGAAGCCATGGAGAATTGACAGGTTCGGGCGCCGCACGCTGATTGCGGCGTTCGTCCTTTTGTTTGGTGCAGTCGGTGCGCAGGCGGGCTCGGAGGGGCGCGGCGCGCGCAATCTGTCGCCCGAAGGTTTGGCAAAGGTCTCCGACTACATCCGGAGCGAGATCGCCGCCGGCACGTTCCCGGGCGCGATCCTGCTGCTCCAGCAGCACGGCAAGCCGGTCTATTACGAGAATTTCGGCGTTCGCGACGTTGTGACCGAGCTGTCGATGAGCGCGGACACGATCTTCCGCCTCTACTCGATGTCGAAGCCGATCACATCAGTGATGGCGATGATGCTGGTCGAGGAGGGCAAGCTCTCGCTCGACGATCCCGTCGCCAAGTACATTCCGGCCTTTGGCACGATGAAGGTCGGCGTCGAGACGAAGGCCGAGGACGGCAAGGTTTCTCTGGTGCTGGAGCCGGTGAATCGTCCGGTCACGATCAAGGATCTGATGCGCCACACCTCCGGGCTGCCTTACGGCTATGTCGGCGGCGGCATGGTGCGCGAGCTCTATGCCGAGGCCAATCTCTTCAACAGCAATCTCAGCAATGCCGAGTTCGCCGCGAAGGTCGCCACGCTGCCGCTGGTCGAGCAGCCCGGCACGGTGTGGGATTACGGCTATTCCACCGACGTGCTCGGCCGCGTCGTCGAGGTGGTGTCGGGGAAGACGCTGCTCCAGTTCGAGAAGGAGCGGCTGCTCGATCCGCTCGGCATGAGTGAGACCGCGTTCTTCGTCGCCGATCCCAAAAAATTTCCCCGCATCGCCGAGCCGATGCCGGCGGATCGCAACATCAATCCGACGACGCAGGTGCGCGACATCAGGCTGCCGCTGAAATGGGAGTCGGGCGGCGGCGGCATGGTCGGCACGATCGGCGACTACGCCCGTTTCGCGCAGATGCTGCTGAACGGCGGCACGTATGACGGCCGGCGCTATCTCAAGCCCGAGACCATCGCGCTGATGGCGTCGGACCATATCGGCCCTGAGACCAGGATCGGGCGCGACCAGCACTATTATCCGGGCGGGACGAGCGGCTTCGGCCTGGGCTTCGCGGTGCGCACTTCGGTGCCTTCAGGGACGTCATGGCCACTCGGCGAATATCGCTGGGACGGCGTCGGCGGCACGTTCTTCTTCATCGATCCCGAGGACGATCTGTTCGGCATCTTCATGGTGCAGACGCCGTCGCAGCGCGGCCGGATTCAGCTCGCGCTGAAGACACTGATCTATCGGGCGATGGGGCGGTGAGCGCGAGGGTTGCTGCCTTCGTCGTCCGGATGGAGCGAAGCGCAATCCGGGATTCGCGCCGCCGAAAGACTGCCCGGGAATTCGCTGCGCTCCATCCGAGCTACGGGACTCATGCCCCGCGCACGATCTCGCGGACGTAGCCGATCGTCTCCTCGACCTGGCCCGCATTGACGTCGAGATGGGTGCAGGCGCGGATGCGGCCGTCCATCATCGCGAGCGTGACGCCGCGCTGGCGCAGCGCTGCGACCATCTTGTCGCCGGCAACGCCAGCACCATCAGGCTTGAAGAACACGAGATTGGTCTCGGGCTCCTGCACCTCGATGCCTGCGATCTGCGACAGACCGCGGGCGAGCGCGCGCGCATTGGCGTGGTCGTCGGCAGGGCGCTCGACGTGGTGGTCGAGCGCATAGATGCAGGCGGCGGCGCAGATGCCGGCCTGCCGCATCGAGCCGCCGAGGCGCTGTTTCCACTGCCACACCGCATCGATGAAGGCACGCGTGCCCGCGAGCACGCCGCCGATCGGCGCACCGAGGCCCTTGGAGAAATCGATCCAGGCGGAATCCCATCCCGCCGTCATGTCGCGCGGGGAGATGCCGCTCGCGACCGTGGCGTTCAAGAGGCGCGCGCCGTCCATGTGGGTGACGAGGCCGTGCTGCCTGGCGATCGCGACGATCTCGTCGAGCGCCGCCTTCTTCCAGATCGTGCCGCCGCCGATATTGGCTGTCTGCTCGACGCTGACGACGGTCTGCGGCGGCTGGTAGCGTGTGCGCGGATGCAGTGCCTTGCGAAAGGTCTCCGGCGTGAACTGGCCGTCAGGACCCTTGAGCTGCGTCACCTGGAAGCCGCCGATCGCGGCATGCGCGCCGCCTTCGCGGGCGATGATGTGCGCGGTCTCATGCGCCAGAATCTCGTCACCGGGGCGGCAATGCACCAGCGTCGCGGTGACGTTGCACATCGTGCCGGAGGGCATGTAGACGGCCGCTTCCTTGCCGAGCAGATCCGCGACGCGCTCGCACAGCGCATTCACCGTCGGATCGTCGCCCACCTGCTCGTCACCGACCTCCGCCCGCGCCATCGCCTCGCGCATCCCAGCCGTTGGTTTCGTCTGCGTGTCCGAGAGCAGATTGATGCGCACCGGCGGCGCCTTGGGATCGATCGGGGGAGGGATGTAGAGCATGGCGGATCTCGTCATTTCATCTAGTCGAACAATTGCGGTCTGATGTCTTGTGCGCCGTGAAGAATGGCACGGATTTCGACGTGGTCGGGCTGCACCGTGTAGAAAATCAGATGGGATTGGAAGCGGAAACGTCGATAGCCCGGAGCGAGCTCGTCCACTTGCTGGCCGATCAGGGGGAAATCGGCGAGGAGTCCGAAGGAACGGACCAGGCCAGCGTAATAAGCTTCAGCCTGATATTTGCCGAACCGGCTCTCGGTAAAGTCGTAGATGTCGATCAGGTCGGCTCGGGTACGCTCCGATAACCGGTACTCAGCCATGGCGGCGTTGAGCAACGCGTTGACGTGCGGCAGCGAGGATGTCGTCCGGCGTATCTGCGGTAAAACTGTTGCAATCGGGCTGAGCGAAGAGCGCCTGATATCGGCGGACCTGCTCGTCGCGGGGCAGCTTAGCCCATGCCTCAAGCTCTGCCTCCGAAGGCGTTGCCGATGGGGCAATGTTGGCGAGCTGGTCGGTAGTCTGGGCCATCGTTCGCAGGTTACCACAAGAAAAAGGCCCCGGAAACCGGGGCCTTTGAAAGTCGTTCCGCCGAACTATCAGCGCGAATAGAATTCGACGACCAGATGCGGCTCCATCTGCACCGGGAACGGCACGTCGGAGAGACCGGGGATGCGCACATACTTGGCGGTCATCTTGCCATGGTCGACTTCGAGATAGTCGGGGACGTCGCGCTCGGGCAGCTGGCTGGCTTCGAGCACGTGGGCGAGCTGCTTGGAGGCTTCCTTGACCTCGATCACGTCGCCGACCTTGAGCTGGTAGCTCGAGATGTTGACCTTGCGGCCGTTCACCTTGACGTGGCCGTGGTTGATGAACTGGCGGGCGGCGAAGATCGTGGAGACGAACTTGGCGCGGTACACGACCGCGTCGAGACGACGCTCCAGCAGGCCGATCAGGTTCTCGCCGGTGTCACCCTTGAGGCGGCTGGCCTCGACGTAGATGCCGTGGAACTGACGCTCGCTGATGTTGGCGTAGTAGCCCTTCAGCTTCTGCTTGGCGCGCAGCTGCACGCCGAAGTCGGAGAGCTTGCCCTTGCGGCGCTGGCCGTGCTGGCCGGGGCCGTACTCGCGGCGGTTCACGGGGCTCTTCGGGCGGCCCCAGATGTTCTGGCCCATACGGCGATCGATCTTGTACTTCGCCTCACTGCGCTTAGTCATCGCGTCCTCTTCGGTTGCATGGTTTGAGGAGACGCGCCCTCCTGTGTGACGGGATGATCCCGGCACCGACAGGTCCGATCCCCAAAGCTAGAGGGAGCCGACCACGGGTCGCGAAACGCTTCGCGGGCCGAAATCGGCCCGCGAGCAGGCGGCTTTTAGGGGAGTTTGGGGTTCGCTGTCAATTCTTTAGCCCGTCATTCCGGGGGGCCTTAGGCCGTCATTCCGGGGCGCTCGTAGAGCGAACTATGGTGCGCAATTGCGCACCTGAGAATCTCGAGGTTCCGGGTTCGGCTCTGCGAGCCGCCCCGGAACGACGGTACTTATATCCCGACCGCTCGGATCGACTTTGGCGCCGCTGCCCCCAATTCGGCAGCGATTTCAGTGTTCAGGACCTGTTCCAGCCGGGTCAGGACCCCGGGCGATGGGGGCCGCGTCGGTCACTCGATGATCCCAGCGGATCACGACATGGATGGTCTGGTCGCCCTCGACCGCCCCATAGCTGAGGATGAAGGGGCCCGGCGTGACCGGGTGGAGCTCGCCGCCGCCATAGGCGGCCACCGAGCTCACCGCGAAGCTGCCGAACCAGTTGCCGCGCTGCCGGCCGAAATTGAGGCCGACCGCCCAGCACAGCCGCCGCAGGGGCAGCGGTAGACGGGTGGCGCGCGTGACCTTGCGGAACATCGGAACGTCGTCGACCGGGGCGGTTTTGGCGCGCCGGATCTCGGCATCAACCGCCACCAGCGTCATGGCCTCGGGGGCCGCGATCCGCTGCGGCATCACGCATTCCTCGCCGTCCTCGACCCGGGCGATCGCCACCGACGCCACGCTATCGGGCAGCTCGTAGAGCGTCGGCCGGGGCCATTTGGCGTAGACCGTGCGCAGGACCGGCTCGTTCCTGGCGACCAGGGCGAAGGCCTTCACGAACATCGCGGCCCAGCCGGCGGGCGCCATCGCCCCCGCGCGGGCCTCCAGCAGCGGACGGATATTAAGCGAACGGGAGAGCGAGACGAACGGCACGTCCATCGAGGCGTGCATGAGGTCGCAAATCAGGCGGCGCGGCAACGAAATGGTCTTGGGCGTCCCGCGCATCGGCTCTTTCGGTTCCCCTGGATTAAAAAATGTGCAGCGAGCGGGGGTCCGCTCGCGGCTGCTGTAGCACGACCCAGCCCGCTTGGGGGCGGTCGGTTCGCCGCATCAGGGCGCCGGCGAGGCCAGTGGCTTGGTCTTGTCGACGACGTAAACTCCAAGCACTTTCATGGCCTTATCGCCATGAGTCTTGGCGTCGTGCACGGCCCCTGCCGGGATCTGGTAGGAATCACCAGCTTTCAGGGTTTTCTCCGGCTGACCGTCGATGAGGAGACTTAGCTCGCCTTCGAGCACGTAACCGGTCTTCTCTAACCGGGGTTGAGACGTCAAGCATCAAATCTCATCCAATTATCGCATTGCCGTTCTGCCTTCTGATCCTACCGTGGTGTCAAGCGATCCGGCGATCGCGCTTCTCTTCGAGGTCGGAATCCCCGCCTCATGATGATGTTCGTGAAGAAGTGGCGGGACCATCTCGGGGACGCAGTCGCGGGGTAATTTGCTCACGCTGCAGACCGGTTATCACCCTCGCCATTCCTCGTCCTGCCGGACTCCTTGACAGCCTCGCGGCCGTGTTCTGTTGATCAGTGCAATCGGGTGTCAGGCTGCCGCTGCGGCCTCTGATTTCTCCCACCGGAAGTCGCTGCCGTCGCACCACATACGGTGCAGGATGACTGATATCTTGCGAGCCACCGCGACCAGCGCATTTTTCATGGAACTTCGCTTGGCGATGCGGATGCCCCATGCCTTTAGCGAACACCACCGTCTTGTGTTGACCATCAATGAATGAGCGGCTTCGAAGAGGTGTTCTCGAGCAAAGGCATCGCCGCATCGGGTGATACGCCCGTTGTAGTCGACCTCTCCGGACGCGTATTTGCCTGGGGTCAGTCCAAGATGGACGCCAACGTGCCGGGATTTACGGAAGCGGCCTGGGTCATCGATGGTCGTCTTGAATGCCAATGCTGTCAGGGGGCCAACGCCAGGAACCGTCATGAACCGGCGGCAAGTAGCATCGCTGCGAACCAGGCGCCCAATCAGGCGCGTCAACACGCGTGCTTGTTCGCCGAGTATGCGCCGAGCTTCCAGCAATGGAACCACGAGGGCCTGTAAATCTCCGTCATCCAAGATAAGCTCGCGTACACGCTCTTCAAAGCGGCTTTGGCCGATAAGACCCACTTTGAATCCGAAGGTTCGAAGTGCCGCCCGAATATGATTGTTGAGGTCGCGTTGCTTGTCGAGCAGGCACCGGCGACTGCCCATCAGAGCTCGGAGCTTTTGGCTGCCTTCAGATTTGATGTGAACCGCCTTAAACCACCCTGTTCGCATCATTTGCGCAAGCGCACGAGCATCGTTGCGGTCCGTCTTGACAGTTTGAGCTTGCATCACGCTCTTTGCGTGCCGGGTCTCAACACAAATGACGGGTAATCCGCCTTCCGAAAGCCCCTTGTGCAGCCAGGAGGAACATTGGCCGGCTTCTAGCCCAATGCGCTGCAAAGCGAAGCGGGTGTTTCTTAGCCAAGAAATTAGCGCCTCGGGTTCGGTATCCGTCACTCCTTCCCGGACGATATTTCCATCTCGATCAACGATGCAGATCGCGGTGCGCTTCAAAGACACGTCGAGTCCAGCGAAGTAATTCATCAGGATCTCCAGCTCATCTTGTTGGGCGAATCGATCGGCGTATTATGCGCCCGAGTGGTCGGTGCCCGGTTACTTCATCTCGATTCCCGGATGAGTGTGGCGTCCGGCCGAGCCGCCCGCCGGAACTTCCGCGATGGCCGTGATGGTGTTGTAGCCGTCTGGGAATTCGACCTTCTGGAGTGGGGTGCGCTTGATGCCGGGCTGCTGGGCGAAGGCCGCAAAGGCAAGGCCTGCGAAGGACAGAGCGAGCAAAGTCTTCTTGAGCATGGTTGTTTTTCCTCCCTGGAATGCGCCGACCCTAGCAGCGCGACGGTTCCCGACAAGGTGGTAATCGGCTGCTCAGCGCCTGATCCCGTCGAACGCCGCCATGATGCCGCGCTGGAACAGGGACCAATCGAAGCCGAGTGCGATCGCGCGGTAGCCGCGGTCGATCAGCTCGTTGGCCTGGTCGGCACTGCGCGCCACGCCGCCGATCGGCACGCCGCTTCTGAGGATGCCGGCCTTCTCGCGAGCGACCAGCGCCCGCAATTCCGGATCGTCCATCTGCCCGCGCTTGTTGATGGAGGTGGCGAGATCGCCGGGTCCGATCACCGCGACGTCGATGCCTGATGTCGCCATGATCTCGTCGATGCGGTTGACGGCATCGACATGCTCGATGGTGATCATGCAGATCATCTCGTCGTCGGCAGAGGCCATGTAGTCAGGCATCGACTGGCCCCAGCGGAATGGCGCGTGGAACGGACCCCAGAGCCGATCGCCGCGGGGCGGATAGCGCACGCTGCGCACCGCCTTCTCGGCCTCGTCGCGATTGGTGATCATCGGGAAATTGATGCCGAAGGCGCCGATGTCCATCGGTGCCTTCGCAAGCCACGGCTCGTTGGCCGCGATCCGCACTAGGGGCGTGCACGGCGTGCCTGTCGTCGCCGCGATCATCGCATGCGCTTCGGTGAGGCCGATCGGGCCGTGCTCGAGATCGACGATGATCCAGTCGAGCGAGCGCGCCATGATCTGCACCAGTTGCACACTGGGGATGGTCGCGATCGCGCCGAAGGCGGGACGGCCCTCGCTCCACAATTGGCGGAGGCGATTGAGCGGCTTTGATGGGGCTGACATGGCCAGAAACCTGCGAGGGAGCGACGGTGCAACCTAGCAGCGTGCCAGCGCAGCGAAAAGTCAGGCCGGCACGCGACCGCCGAAGAACGGCCTCAGCGCAGGGCCGAGACTATGGGCACGCTTGGACGTGAAAACGATTTCGGCCCCCGATTCGACGAGATCCGAAACGCGCGGGCCCAGCAGATCCGAGACGCGGCGGGCGATTGCCGGAGCCGGATCGATCCAATTCACCGGCCAAGGTGCGAGTTTGATTAACCGGTCGAGCAGCAGCGGATAATGCGTGCAGGCGAGCACGATCGTGTCGGTGCGCCCCGTCACATCCTCGGGTTTTCCCACGAAGCAGGGCTTCAACTCCGCGAAAATGTCGCCGTCGCCGACCGTGTTGCCGCTGAGCGCAGCCTCCGCGAGCGAGGCAAGCTCGGGTGAACCGACCAGGGTCACCTCGCAGCCCTGGCCGTGGTCGCGGATCAGCGCCTGCGTGTATTCGCGTTTGACGGTGGCTTTGGTGCCGAGCACGGAGACGCGTCGGGTTTTCGACTGCGCGCAGGCCGGCTTGATCGCCGGCACCGTACCGACAAAGGGCACGCGATAGGCGGCACGCAAGTGGCCCATGACCGAAACGGACATGGTGTTGCAGGCGATGACGGCGAGGTCAGGATCATGGGTGCCGATCAGCTCCCCCATCAGCGGCACGACGCGGGCGATGATCTCGTCCTCGCTGTGGTGGCCGTAGGGAAAGAAGGCGTCGTCGGCGACGTAGACGTAATGCGCATCCGGGCGCGCGGCCACGACCTCACGGAGCACCGTGAGCCCGCCAAGGCCGGAATCGAACACCAGGATCGTCGGAGAATTGGTCACAGCTTTACCCTAACCCGCCATGGTTACCATTCGGTTTTTGGGGCGGTTTTGCGGCGGGCTGGCCCCGCCGGCAATTTGGAACGATTCAATTTCGCGTTGCCGCATTGCCCCGCTATCAGGCAGCGGTATTGCACTGCGGATCGGGGACATATCCGCAAAATCCCGGGGGCTGACATGATCAGAAACACAAAGGCCGGCTGGGGCAGCGTTTCCCGGTGGCTGCACTGGATTCTGGCGCTCGCCATCATCGGCATGATCGGCTTCGGCTGGTGGATGAACCACATCCCGGCGCGTCCGGACCGCTTCTTCTACCGCTCGATCCACGCCGACATGGGCTATGTGATCCTGCTGCTCACGCTGCTGCGCCTGGTCTGGCGCGTCATCAACCCGACGCCGGCACTGCCGGCCGACAGCCAACCCTGGCAGAAGCTCGCCGCCCGCATCAGCCACGGCGCGCTCTACCTCGCCGTGATCATCGTCATCATGCTCGGCTGGGCGCATTCCGGCGCACACACGCCGGACTATTCGGGCTTCTTCGGCCTGTTTCACGTGCCGCAATTCACCTCGCCCGATCGCGCGGCGGCGAACGCCTATGAGGACCGCCACATCCTCTTTGCCTATGTGCTGCTCGCGCTGGTCGCGGTTCACGTGATCGCCGCCCTTTGGCACCACTTCATCCGCCGCGACCGCGTGGTGGCGCGGATGGTGGCGGACGAGGCGAGGAGGAGACGGTCTCGGTGTAGTGGCAATGCGTCCCCATCCGACGCTGTCATGCCCCGGCTTGACCGGGGCATCCAGTAGGCCGCGGCTTCTCCGTATCCTCGCGCTGCTCTGGAATACTGGATCGCCTGCCTTCGCGGGCGATGACAGTGAGGTTGTGCTGCGCTCCCAATGACGTAGTAAGATGTCACGACTGATCCGACAGTCTCAGGAAGGCCCCCCATGCTCACCGTCCATCATCTCGGCAAGTCGCAGTCCGAGCGCATCGTCTGGCTTTGCGAGGAGCTCGAACTTCCTTACGAGCTGAAGCGCTACACGCGCGATCCCGTCACCATGCTCGCGCCGCCTGATTACAAGGCGCTGCATCCGATCGGGGCGGCGCCCGTCATCACCGACGGTGATCTCGTACTCGCCGAATCCGGCGCCGTCGTCGATTACATCATGGCAAAGCACGGCAACGGCCATCTCGCGCTTCGTCCTGATGATGCTGACTTCGCGCAGTTCCTGTACTGGTTTCACTTCGCCAACGGCACGCTGCAAGCCGGCATGGGCCGGCTGATGATGCTGAACCGGCTCAAGCTTGCCGAGGACAATCCGATGCTGGCCGCGACCAGGGCGCGCGTCGATCGCGCCTTCGATCTCGTCGATGCGCGCGTGCGTGATGCCGAATATCTGGCGGGCAACACCTTCACCACCGCAGACATCATGATCGGCTTCTCGCTCACCACGATGCGCTACTTCCAGCCTTATGATCTGCAGCGCTGCCCGAGCGTGGTCAAATATCTCGGCCGGGTCAGTGCGCGGCCGGCCTACCGGCGCGCGATGGAGAAGGGCGATCCGGGCATGGCGCTGCTCTTGAGCTGAGCGGCGGTCACGCGATCCTGTTGGTCGTGGCCGCCTGCGCGGTTGCCAGCTGCTTCTGCAGGCGATCGATGTTCTGCAACAGGCGCTGGCTGGTCAGCACCAGGAAATAGTAGCCGAACTGCGGGTCCTGGAAATAGATCTCGAGCAGGCGGTCGTAGGTGATGGTCAGCACCTGGCCGTCCTCGATGCATTCGATCGTTCCCGTGCGCCGGTTATCCGGCGTGAGGAAGCCGAGCTCGCCCATGAGAGCTCCGGGCCCGATCTCGACATTGATCTCCTTGACGAGGAACTTGCCGGTCACGGTGAGGAGCATCTCCTTGGCGGGATCGCCCAGCTTGAACAGCGTGTCGCCGCGGCGATATTTGCGCTCGGTCATGAACGGCTTCAGCCACTCGATCGACATGTCGCCTTCGGCTGCATGACGCGCCTTCTTGACCAGCTTGAGCATCTGCCGCAGGCGCAGCGCGTTGATCGGAAGCAAGAGCAGATACAGCAGGAACGTCGAGACGTTGGCCGAGAGCGCGCCGAAAATGGCAAAGAACGCGCAGCCGATCATGTTGGCGACGCGCAAGGGCACCATCGTCCGCATCAAGAGGGTGGCGACGAAGAAGCCGGCGCCGACCGCGGCAAACAGATTGGCGAGCGTGATGTTGTGGACGAAGATCTCCAGCAGCCGGTTGAAGATCGCGTCGTAGGTGACGTTGTTGGGATCGAGGCCCATCTGGACCAGGATCTTCGCGATCCTGAGGTTGTCCGTCGCCGCATCGAGGATGCGGTCGAGGATCGACGAAATGTCTGCGCTGCCGGACGGCATGGTACTAACCCCGCGTAAGGCCTTCAGTCCCGGTCGGTATTCGCGACAGCTATAGCCGAGATCGAATGACGACCGCTTGAAATGAAGCCTTCGGTCGCCCTGCCGCAAGAGGCAAATTTTAGCCTGATCGGGCGTTTCGGCAATTGCCCGTTGGTTGGGCGTATTTGAAGTGCTCGTGATTCGGGAGCCGGAACGGGCGCCGGCGTGGTCGATCCTGGGTGCCCGACGAGGCGGGCGCGAGGCGATCTTGGCGTTACGGCTTGGCGGCGGGCTGCAAGACCTGCTGCTCGACCAGGGCAAGATGGCCCGGCAGCGCGCCGGCGCGCAGCAGCATGGCGACGCTGCTCGCTTCCTCCAGCGTGAAATTGCCGGAGATCTGGCCCGAGCCGCCGGTGATGGGCTCGCGGATCACGGGGGCGGAGATCACCTTGCCGTCGAGCACGATGGCGAAGGGCTTTCCGATGTTCTCTTCGGTGACGTGAGCGAAGCGGCGCGTGCCGCGGCCGTTGAAGCGGAACGAGGCGATCGGGTCCTTCGTGCCGCTGGCAAATCCCGGGCCGGCATAGCTGATGTCGTCGCCGTCAATCGCGCTGTCCTTGGCAACCAGATAGGGGCGCTTGTCCTTGAAACCGAGCAGGACTTCCGCGCCCGCAGGCGGCGTGCCCGATTGCGCCTGCTCTGCCGACATCGAGATGTCGACCATGCGGAAGCTGACGTTGACCTTCGTGGCGAAGATCGCGGTCACGCGCTCCGGTTCCATCATTCCCGGGATGAAGATGCGGATCCGGTCGGTCCCGTCGGGCTGGACGCTCGCGAGTGTGATGTCGGCGTCCCTCAGGCGCTGCTCGATCATGGCGACGGAGTCCTCGACCAGCTCGCGCAACCGTGCGGCGGAGGCGGCATCGGTCGGCGTGAGCCTGACCAGCCCGTCGCCGCCGTCAGTCACGGTGAGTGCATGTGATGGCAGTCCCTCAGCGGCCGATGCGAGCTTGCGCTTCAGCTCTTCGCGGCCCTTGGCATCGGCAATCTTCACCTCGACGCCGCCATCGCGGATCGCGGGGCCGGAGAACGCGATCTTGCCCTCGCGCAGGATCTTGTAGACGTCGTCGCGCAAGTCCGTGACCACGTTCTCGAGCAGGCCGTCGGTGTCGACCTTGTAGACGACGCGCGAGCCGCCGAGCTTCTGCATCTTGTCGCCGACGAAGGCGGCGATCCTGGCGCGCATCTTGTCGAACTGGCTGTCCTCGGCGAGCACCACGCGGGGGAGGGCGATCGCGGATGCCGTGATCATCGATATCATGACGAGCGCGGCGAACAGCCGTGCGATGCGATCCCGCGGGGGCGTGGTCATGATCACCTCGAGTCTTGCGGCAGGACGCTGACAGGCGAATCCAATGCTTGTTCTTGGTGCTCCGATCGGCAGCGGAGGTTCAAACGCCTCGAATCCGGGTGCTACGACCGTAGCCGTCAAGCCATGGACGAACGCCAAATCATCCATCATTCTGTCCGCGCTCGACCGGCCATCGGTCGAGGCTCCGCCTGAACCAAATGTCAAAAGACAGCGGGCGGGGGCATGCATCTGAGGGAGGACGGAATTCCATGGCGGGCATCCACGCGCTCGATCGGTTCATCGGCGACGACTACCCCGACTTTTTCACGGACGCGGAGGTCAGGGCTTTCGAGCAGGTCCCCTATGCCGATCGCGTCGCCGCCGCGAGCACCTATGATGCCGTCAGGCTGGGCGCGGCGCTCAATCCCGACGGTGCGGCGATCCAGTTTCTGCAAAATGCCGATCCGGCCGATACGCCGGTGGTGGTCACGTATCGCGACCTGATCGCACGCGTGACCCAGGCGGCGAACATGTTTCACGCGCTTGGCGTGGGAAAAGACGACGTCGTCAGCTTCATGCTGCCGCTGGTGCCCGATGCGTTCGTGACGCTGCTCGGCGCGGAGGCGGCCGGCATCGCCAATCCCGTCAATCCGCTGCTCGAGCCGCATCAGATCGCGGAAATCCTGGAAGCTGCGAACACCAAGGTCCTGGTGGCGCTCGGGCCGGTGCCGGGCACCGATATCTGGCAGAAGGTGGAGCAGATCCGTCCGCAGCTGAAGCATCTCAAGGCGGTCGTGCAGGTGTTCGGCGGCGGCGATCCCGACAAGGGCATCTTTTCGTTCAACGATCTGATCAAGCAGCAGCCGGCGGACCGGCTTGTCAGCGGGCGCAAGATTTCGGGTGCCGACATCGCCGCCTATTTCCACACCGGCGGCACCACGGGCACGCCAAAACTGGTGCGGCACACCCACGCCAACCAGGTCTATCAGGCCTGGGCGCTCAACCTTCTGCTGAAAGCCAAGCCCGGCGCCAACCTGCTGTTCGGCATGCCGCTGTTTCACGTCGGAGGATCGTTGACACAGGTGCTGCTGATGCTGTCGAGCGGCGGCTCGCTGGTCGTGCTGTCGCCGAGCGGCTGGCGCAATCCGAATTCGGTGAAGAACATCTGGGGGCTGGTCGAGCGCTATAGGCCCGAGGCGTTGTCGAGCGTGCCGACGGTGCTCGCGGCGGCGCTCGGGGTGCCACCCGGCAATGCCGACATCTCCAGCCTGAAATATGCCGCCGGCGGCGGCTCGGCGATCCCCGTCGCGGTGGGCTCGGCGATCCAGGACAAGCTCAAGCTGCCGGTGGTCGAGGTCTACGGCATGACCGAGACCTCGAGCGTTCACACGCTGGCCTATCCGTCGCGGCCGATCCGGCTCGGCTCGGTCGGCCTTCCCATGCCTTATGCGCGCGTGCGCATCGTGCAACTGGACGCCGACGGCCGTCTGATCCGCGACTGCAAGCCCGACGAGATCGGCGTTGTCATCATGGCCGGGCCAGGCGTGTTCGGCGGCTATCTCAACGACGAGCACAACAAGGGCGCCTTCGTCGACGAGGTCTGGGTCAATTCCGGCGATCTCGGGCGGCTGGATGCCGACGGCTATCTCTGGATCACCGGCCGCGCCAAGGATCTCGTGATCCGCGGCGGCCACAACATCGATCCGGCGCCGATCGAGGAGATCATGTTCCGCCATCCCGCGGTCGGCTTCGCCGCAGTGGTCGGGCAGCCCGATGCCTATGCGGGCGAGCTGCCTGTCGGCTACGTGCAATTGAAGCCGGGTGCGAGCGTCGAGCCGGGCGAGCTGGAAGCCTGGGTGCGCGAGCGCACGCCGGAGCGCGCCGCCGTTCCGGTGCAAGTCATCCCGATCGACCCGATGCCGGTCACCGGCGTCGGCAAGGTGTTCAAGCCGCAGCTGCGCTGGGATGCGGCGCAACGCGTGTTCGCGAAGGTGCTGACGCCGCTCGCCGAGCGCGGCATCGACTGCAAGGTGAAGGTCGGCGCGCATGGCAGCCACGGCTCGATCGCGACCGTGACGCTTGCCGGGCTGCCGGCCGACCAGCGCGAAATCGTCGCCGGCGAGGTGCACACGTTGCTCGCGCCGTTCGTGATGCGGCACGAGGTGGTGCATGCCTAGGTGAGGGCGGTTGCGGCGAGGCTTGCGCGCCTCGCCGCAAGCGCGCATCATCCCCAAAAAACTTGGGGGAAAACGATGCCTCAATTCTCGCGCCGCCGGCACCTTCAGCAATTGTCGGCCGTGGTCGGAGCCGCCGCGCTGCCTGCATGGCCGAGGTCCGCGTCGGCGTCGGAGACGGACATTCCCCAAGAGGGTATCGGCAAGGGCATCAAGCACATCTCCTACAGCGACATCGGCGGGCGGCCCGACAGCGTGCAGGTGATGTTCAACCGCCAGCACGTCTATGTCGGGCACATGTTCAGCGACGGCGTGACCATCCTGGATGCATCCGATCCACGTGCGCTCAAGCCGGTCAACTTCTTCACCGCAGGGCAATACACCCGCACCCACCATCTCCAGGTGGCGGAAGACATGCTGTTGCTTGCGAACGGCGCCAACATCGTTGCGATGCAGTCCTACGACAGCATGCGCGGCTATTTCGAGAACACGCTGGCCGACAGCATCACCAAGGCCAAGAAATTCCGTTCCGGCCTCTCGATCCACGACATCTCGAAGCCGGGCGAGATGCGCGAGATCGCGTTCCTCGAAATGCCGGGCTTCGGCATCAACCGGCTGTGGTGGCCGGGCGGCCGCTATGCCTATGTGTCGGCGCATTTCGACGGCTTCACCGACCACATCCTCTGCATCGTCGATCTCAAGACCATCACGAAGCCGGAGATCGTCGCGAAATGGTGGCTGCCGGGCATGAACCGCGCGGGCGGCGAGCCGGCGACGCCGAAGGGCAAGCGCTTTGCGCTGCATCACATGATCACGGCGGGCGATCGCGGCTATGCCGCCTGGCGCGACGGCGGCTTCACCATCCACGACATCAGCGATCCCACCAATCCAAAACTCTTGTCCCACATCAACTGGTCGCCGCCCTTCGCGGGCGGCACGCATACGCCGCTGCCGTTGCCGAAGCGCCAACTCGCGGTCGTCGCGGATGAAGCCAACGCGGACCAATGCGCCAAGGGCCTGTTCCACACCTTCGTGCTCGACGTGCGCGCGCCGCAAAATCCGGTGCCGATCGCGACCTTGCCGACGCCGCGCGATCGCGACTTCTGCAGCAACGGCACCTTCGGCCCGCATAATCTGCACGAGAACCGCCCGGGCTCGTTCCAGAGCGAGGAGACGATCTACGCGACCTACAACAATGCCGGCGTCAGGGTGTTCGACATCAAGGACGCTTTTTCGCCGAAGGAGATCGCCTACTGGGTGCCGCCGACGCCGAAGAAGCTGGTCGATCCGCGCCCGAACGTCGCGCTCGCAGCCAAGACCTGCGACGCCTATGTCCGGCCCGACGGGCTGATGTTCGTCTCCGACTGGAACGCGGGCATGCACGTGCTGCAATATCAGGGATGAACACCGCACAAGGTGGGTTGGCGGCTTTTCTGCCGTGGCCAGCTCTTCCGATTGGACAACGCCTCGCCGCTACCCGCGGATCGCCGCATTGGCCCTTTCGGCTGCGCCTGTCATCGCATCCTTCGCCGATTTCGCACCGTTGACCACTTCATTGACGCCGATCATGAAGGCGTCGAGGATCGGTCTCGATTGCGGATGGAAAAGAATAGCCTTGGCACGATCGACGTCGGCATTCTGCAAGTTGGTCAGCGCCGCCTCGGCGGCTTGCGAGCCGAACGCCTTCTTGAAGCCGTCGCTCGACCAGGCCGACACGCGTGTCGTCGCCAGCCCCGCTGCAGCAGTCTGCAGCGAGGTCGCCTTGCTCGTCGCCCAGATCAGGAACAGGAAAGCCGCCCGTTTGTTTCGTGATTTGGAATTGATGCAGGCCTGCCAGTGCGACATGAAGGGGACGGGTGTGCGACCAGGGACACGCGGAAAGACCGCAAACTGGGCCTGCTTCGCGACGCGACTCCTGGCTGGATTGGAGATGTCGGTCGCGAAATTGCTGCTGTCGATCGCGAGTGCAGCCCGCCCCTGCAGGAAGTCGTCCAGCACGTGGTACCATTCGTAGCTGCCGACGCCGCCAGGTCCGGCCTGGCTGAGCAGCTGTCCGTACATCTCGACGGCCGCGATCGCTTCGGGGCTTGCGAACACGGCCTTGTTGTCCTTGACCATGGCGCCGCCGTAAGAGAACAGGAAGCCCATGGCCGGCGGGGAGGAATTGCCGCTGGCCTGGGCCCGCATGGCGATCCCCGACATCTCGCTGGACTTGAGCGCCTTGGCGGTCACAAGCAGCTCTTCGAATGTCTGCGGAACCGGCAGGTTCTTGGCCGCCAGCGCGTCTCCGTTGATGAACATGGTCATCGCCTCGGAGGTGATCGGTATGGCGTACCGTTCGCCGTCAGACCACAGCGGGAAGGCCCGAGCCGTCTTGAGCAGGTCGCTCTCGTCATACCAGCCGAGATCGGTCAGCGATCTGTTGGAATAATAGCCGTTCAGCGGCTCGAGCCATCCTCCTAAGATGCCCTGGCCATAGGTCGTGAACATGAAGACGTCGGGCGTTGTGCTGCCGCGGGCGAGCCTGATCGCTAAGGCGCCGAGGAATGTGGTTTCGAGTTGGAAATCGATGGTGACGCTGATGCCGGTGAGCCTGGTGAACTCCGGCAGCAGCGGCGTGATCGCATTCGACCAGGGATGGATCGCGCCCGCCAGGGTGATCGTCTGTCCCGCAAACTGCTGCCGATCGATGTTCGCGTTGGCGTACGTCGCAGCGCGATCCTCGGCAAAGCTCCACCGCGGCAGCGCGGCCAGGGCCGGCAAGACTGCGCCCGCCGCCCCCAGTCCCCTAACGAAGCTGCGACGGCTGGTCGGCTTTCGACCGCTCTGTGCGTATGTCATGCTGGCTCTCCCTGCGACGGGCAATCATTCGCGACACGCGAGCGAGCCATACCGGTGATGTTGCGGCCCTCGCGCGACGACTGACGGCCAAACCGGTGTAATCTTGGGGACGAGAATGTCGGGTTCGCGACCCACCTAACCATGCTATTATTCTATCATGCTCTGGCGTCGACACCAGAAGACGCGCAGTCACACGGGCACCAAAGACCCAAGGCCAATGTCAGTCCGTGCTCGGGTCCCGTCTTTGCGATGGCTTGCTCGTCCGCTGATCGTGGCGGTCGTGGCGCTTCTGACGCTGTTTGCCGCGACCGCGTTTCTCGGCCTGCAATATCGGCAGGAGCGGCAGGCGGCCCATGACCTGCTCGGGCATAGCCGCCAGGTGCTCGAAACGCTCGATCGCTTGCGCGCGCTCACCGCCGAGCTGGAGACCGAACGGCGCGGGTATCTAATGACCCTCGACCCCACTTATCTCAAAGCCTACGGCGTCTCCGACGAAGGTGTGCGGCGCGAGGCGCAGGCGCTCCAGGCGCTGGTTGCGGACGATCCGTTGCAGAGTCTGCGCGCTCAACATCTGGCGCTGACCGTTTCGGCCAAGCTGCGCGAGATCGACGAGATGGTGAAGACCGCCGGCACATCCGGGCAGGCGGCGCTGGCGATGATCCGCAGCATGGATGAGATCCGCTCGCAAATCGACCAGATGATGGATCACGAGCGCTTTCGGCTCGCCGACCGGGAGACGCACGCCGAAGCATTCGAGCAACGCTGGATCTGGCTGATCGCCGGCGCCGTTGTCCTCATCGTTGCGCTGGCGGGAGCAGCGTTGGCGCTCGCGCGGCTCGAAGCGAAGCGGCGCAGACGGGCGACCGAGGAGAACATTCAACTCCAAAGCGATCTTGCAGCGCGGGATATCAAGATCCGACGCCTGTTCGATGCCAACATCATCGGCATCATCATCTGGGAGGTCGACGGGCGCATTCTCGAGGCCAATGATGCATTCCTGCGCATCGTGGGATACGACCGGGATGACCTCACCTCCGGGCGCCTGCATCGGTTCGACCTGACGCCGCCGGAATGGCGCAACCGCGACGTACAAACCGTGGCGGAATTGAAGCGGGTCGGGACGGCCCACCCATTCGAGAAGGAGTATGTGCGGAAGGACGGAAGCCGTGTGCCTGTTCTGATCGGCGGGACGATGCTTGCAGAAGGCGGGGATCAAGGGGTCGGCTTTGTCCTCGATCTGACGGCTCTCAAGCGGGCGGAGGCCGAAGGCCGCGAGCACGAGCGGCGCTACCGTGAAGTCCTGATGGAGCTAGCGCACGCCAGTCGCGTCACCACGATGGGGCAACTCACCGCTTCGATAGCCCATGAAGTCAACCAGCCGATTGGCGCGATCGTGGCGAACGCCGAGGCCGGGTTGAATTGGCTGCAGGCTCAACCGCCAAATCTGGAGCGGGTTCGACAGACGTTCGACTGCATCGCCGGCGACGGCATGCGCGCCGGCGACATCATCGGCCGGATCCGGGCGATGATCAGGAACGCGCCCTCGCAAACGGAGGATATGGAGATCAACCAGGCGGTGCTTGAGGTCATCGCGCTGACACGCAGCGAGGCGTTCAAGCACGAAGTCTCGGTGCGAACGCAGCTTTCCGAAGGCCTGCCGCCTATTCAGGCAGATCGGGTTCAACTTCAGCAAGTGTTGCTCAACCTGATTGTCAACGCGATCGAGGCGATGGCTGCAGCCGGCGAGGGAGGACGCGAGTTGCTGATCAGCACCGAAGGGGATGCATCGAACGGCGTTCACGTCACGTTGCGGGATTCTGGTCCGGGACTGGATCCGAAGAATGTCGAGTCCCTGTTCGATGCCTTCTACACCACCAAGCCAACAGGCATGGGGATGGGCCTCGCCATCTGCCGCTCGATCATCGAGGCGCATGGCGGGCGGATGTGGGCCGGCGCAAACGAGCCTCGGGGCGCCGTCTTTCAGTTCACCCTGCCTCTTGCGTCAGACGAGACCAAGTCGCGCCTGTTGGAGGCGGACGAGCCAACGGGCCTGCGCTCTGTGGCCCGCTGACGGGGCCGCGTAACTTATTTTTTTGCGGTTACGCGGCTACGCCGCACGCGCCTTTCGTGATCCGGCCCCTGGTGCAACCGCAGGAAGTGAGGCGGCATCAGAGCTCGGCCCGGCCGGACTGAACGGCGACGCTTCGCCGCACGATCAGCAAGCTGTCCGAATACCTTATGTGACGACTGTCACATAGGGAAGAATTGGCATTCGGGCATACTCCGAATAGTCTCATGGAATTGCATCCGGGGGACGCAAGTGATTCCGGTTCGGCTATTTGCTTTTGTGATTTTTGCGATGAGCCTTGCCTGCGGATCGGCGCATGCCGACCGGCGGGTCGCGCTCATCATCGGCAATTCCGCCTACAAGAGCGCGCCCAAGCTCGGCAATCCCGTGAACGATGCCACGCTGGTCGGCGGCATGTTCAAGAAGGCCGGCTTCGATTCCGTCGACGTCAGGCTGGATCTCAGCGCCAGCGAGATGCGGCGCATGTTGCGCGAGTTTGCCGGCAGGACGCGCGATGCGGACATGGCGGTGATCTATTACGCCGGTCACGGCATCGAGCTCGACGGCAACAACTATCTCATTCCGATCGACGCCACGCTGGAGACCGATGGCGACGTTCTCGACGAGACCATTCCGGTCGAGCGTGCGCTGTTCGCAGTCGAGCCGGCCAAGCAGCTGCGCTTGATCATCCTGGACGCCTGCCGCGACAACCCATTCGCGAAGACGATGAAGCGCACGCTGGCCTCGCGCGCGATCGGACGCGGCCTCGCCAAGGTCGAGCCGACCAGCCCCAACACCATGATTGCGTTCGCAGCCAAGGCGGGATCGACCGCATCGGACGGCGATGCCAGAAACAGCCCGTTCGCCGCTGCGCTGGTCGAGCACCTGCCCAAGCCCGGACTCGATCTGCGCAAGGCCTTCGGCTTCGTGCGCGACGACGTGCTCAAGGCGACCGGCTACAAGCAGGAGCCTTATGTCTACGGCTCGCTCGGCGGCGACGACGTGCCACTCGTCGTCAGGCCAGCGGCAACCGGTCCCCAGGCCAACCCGCAGGATGCCATTCGCAGGGACTATGAGCTCGCGCTTCAGCTTGCCACGCGTGACGCTTGGGAAGCGTTTCTGGCGGCCTACCCGGACGGGTTCTACGCCAACCTCGCCAAGGGCCAGTTGAACAAGATTGGCGCCGAAGAAACGCGCGTGGCGGCCGAGCAAAAGGCCAGGGCGGCCGAGCAGGAAAAGACAAGGCTCATTGCCGAGCGGGCTCAAAAGGCGGAGCAGGAGAAGGCGGTCGCGGCGGCCAAGGCGGCCGAGGATGCCCGGATCGCGGCTGAAAGGAAGAAGGAGATCGAGCAGGCGAAGGCCGAAGCGGCCGAACGCGAGCGCAAGGCGGCGGAGGCGGCGGCTGCGAAAGCGCTGGCCGAGAAGCAGGCGGCAGAGAAGGCCAAGGCCGAACTCGCTGCAAAGCAGGCGGCGGAGAGGGCAGAGCAGGCTGCAAAGCCGGCGGCCGACCGGCAGTTGCCCGAGGTCGAGCAAAAAGTCGCGGCGCTCTCGCCCGGGCCGACATCACAAATGTCTGCGGTCGACCTCACGAAATCCGTGCAAAGCGAATTGCGCCGCGTCGGCTGCCTTTCCGCTGCCGCCGACGGCGACTGCAACGCAACATCGCAGCGTTCGCTGACGCTCTTCAACAAATACGCCGGCACCCAGTTCGGCGTGAAGCTTGCCGGCGTCGACGCACTCGATGCGCTGAAGGCGAAGCCGGGGCGGGTCTGCCCGCTGGTGTGCAATTTCGGCTTCAAGGCCGACGGCGATCAATGCGTGAAAATCACTTGCCGTGCCGGTTATCGCGTCGGCGACGACAACGAGTGCGAGAAGATCCAGGAGAAGAAGCCGGTCGCCACGCGCGAGGATTCGAGGAGGCGGGACGCGGACCGGAAGGCAACCGAAGCTGCGCCGTCCAAGCCGGAAGCGAGCGGGCAGATTGTCTGCAATTCGGCAGGCTGTCGTCCGGTGCAGAAAGGATGCAGGCTCGTGGCCGGGGCCACGCCCGGAAGATATAACGCCGCCGTTGGAAGCGGCAATTACGAGGTCTGTAATTGATCGTGCGGAATCGTAGTTCGGATCAGCGGAGCGACCATCCGCGGCCGTACTGAAATCGTGCGAGACGTGTCCCGGGCGTCGCTGCCGACTTCGCTCTTCGAGCTATGGCGGACAAGTCGCTCACCCGGGCTACAAGATTTGCAAATTGCGGCGTCAGCTACGCCGGCATCCGTGTCTCGATCATGCGCACCCAGAACGAGGCGCCGTGGCCGAGGATGTTGTCGTTGAAGACATAGGCCGGGTGGTGGCACTCGTTGCCGTCACCCATCCCGACCAGCACCATGGCGCCGGGACGCGCTTCCAGCATGAAGGAGAAGTCCTCGGCGCCCATCATCGGAACGAACTTGTCGTTGACGCGCTCGGTGCCGACGATGTCGCGGGCGACGTCGGCGGCAAGGCCGGCCTCGCGCGCATGGTTCATCGTCACCGGATACATCCGCGTGTATTTCGTCTCGGCCGAGCCGCCATAGGCGCGGGCGACGCTGTCGGCGACCTCGCCGATGCGGCGCTCGACGAGATCACGGACTTCAGGATCGAGTGTGCGCACGGTGCCGGCGAGCTCGGCGACCTCCGGGATGATGTTGAAGGCGGTGCCGGCGTGGAACTGGGTGATCGAGATGACGGCCGATTTAAGCGGGTCGACATTGCGCGAGACGATCGACTGCAGCGCGCCCACGATCTGCGATCCGATCAGGACGCTGTCGACCGATTTGTGCGGGCCGGCGCCGGCATGGCCGCCCTTGCCATTGACGATGATCTGGATGTTGTCGGAGGAGGCGAGCATCGCGCCCGCCGTCGTGGCGAAATGGCCTTCGGGCAGGCCGGGCATGTTGTGCATGCCGTAGACCTCCTCGATGTTCCAGCGCGTCATCAGGCCGTCCTCGACCATGGCCTTGCCGCCGCCACCGCCTTCCTCGGCGGGCTGGAAGATCAGAACCGCGGTGCCGTCGAAATTGCGCGTCTCGGCGAGATATTTGGCGGCGCCGAGCAGCATGGCGGTGTGGCCGTCATGGCCGCAGGCGTGCATCTTGCCGGGCACCTTGGAGGCGTAGGGCACGCCCGAGGTTTCCATGATCGGCAGCGCGTCCATGTCGGCGCGGAGGCCGATGGTCTTGCCCGAAGCCGACTTGCGGCCACGGATCACGCCGACCACGCCGGTGCGGCCGATGCCCGTCACCACCTCGTCGCAGCCGAACTCGCGCAGCTTGTCGGCGACGATGCCGGCGGTGCGGTGGACTTCGTAGAGCAACTCCGGGTTCTCGTGGAAGTCATGGCGCCAGGCGGCCATTTCGTCGGTGAGGGCGGCAACGCGGTTGACGATGGGCATGGGGGGAGTCCGTTTCTGTGGTCTTGGCGCCCGGATGAGCGAAGCGGCTTTCTACGCCCGGATTTGGCGGAGGGGGAGGGCGAAACAGACGGCGGGACGAGGTTTGCCGGGGATGGCGCTGGCGGCGGCCCGATTTGCCAGTTCCCGACCATGGCCCGGGGACGGGCCGCAAAAATTAACTGTCAGTCACGGATCATTGACTGACAGATATTGAAATCTGTTATCTAGACGTGTATATCCCTTCCCGGACGCCCCGATTGGGCGTCCCGTGGTCATCCCATCCCGGGGGCCCGACGTCCAAAACACCGGACCGAGGGGCGTGATTTGGGGGTGGAGACCGCGGACGAATGGAGACTTAAGAAAATGACGACCGAAATCCTCAATTTCACCGGCGCGATTGGGCATTGGCTCAATTTGCTGGTGGCGCGCCAGATCGCGGCGCAGGCTGCAAAACTGCCTCATTAAGGCGAGAGCTTTCCGAAACGACCGGCACGGGCGCTTCGGAAGCAGCCCTATCGCCGGATGAACCCTGAACGGGAACAAGGTGCTGGCATGAATGAAGCCGTTGTCTTGACGCCGGAGCGGATCCTCGAAGTCACCGAGGACGTTCTGCGGCGCTACGGACTTGCCAAGGCCACCGTGGTCGACGTTGCCCGTGCGCTCGATGTGAGCCACGGCAGCGTCTATCGCCATTTCCCGAGCAAGGCCTCGCTGCGCGAGGCCGTTGCCAAACGCTGGCTCGATCGCATCGACGCTCCGCTCCTGGCGATCGCCAGGGAGCAGGGCCCTGCGCCCGACAGGCTCGACCGCTGGCTGCGCACGCTGTTCGCCGCCAAGCGTTCGCGCGTGCTCGACGATCCCGAGATGTTCGAGACCTACCTGACGCTGGCGCGCGAGGCCTGCGCGGCGGTCAAGT
The DNA here is from genome assembly GCF_029714425.1 of Bradyrhizobium sp. CB2312. Classification (NCBI taxonomy): domain Bacteria; kingdom Pseudomonadati; phylum Pseudomonadota; class Alphaproteobacteria; order Hyphomicrobiales; family Nitrobacteraceae; genus Bradyrhizobium; species Bradyrhizobium sp. CB2312. The sequence continues at coordinate 3,947,106 of NZ_CP121668.1, forward strand.
GCCACAAGGACACGATGATCGACCAGATCGCGGCGATCCTGACCGACGGCGTCAAGCGGGGCGAGTTTGCCGTGGACGACGTCAAGACCACGGCGCGCGCGCTGTTCGATGCGACCTGCCGCTTCCACCATCCGGCCCATGCCGACGAGTGGAAGGATGCGGAGCTGCCTGCGCGCGTTGATGCGACGCTGGCACTGGTGCTGCGCGGGTTGAAGGCCTGCTAGACCGCGACCGCCTGACTTACCCTCTCGCCTTGTGAAGAAGCGCGCTCTCCCGAACGGCGGGCGAGGCAGTCGCGTGCCTGCGCGGGTGCATCCCGCCGTTGGCTGATGGCACGACCGGCGGGCTCTCCGGATATGCATTGACCGCGATCTCGACGGCATCCTTTGATCGCTTTCGAAGGCGGTAGAATGTCAGCTCCTGCTCGAGCATGGGGCAGCGGAAGTGAACGACGGCCGTATCGGGCAGGCGGCAAAGTTCGTCGATGAGCTCGCCTACAGTGATGATCGGGGGATGGTCGATTGCCTTGTGATGAGCCTTGCGCATGGCGATTTACTCCTCCACTCCACTACTAACCGGAGCTGGATGGCCTCCGTTCCATCCCGCTGGGCAGATTCAAGATCGCCAAGCGATGTGAGGAAAGCGGCAGCCCCGCTGCTAGATTTTCGTCAGCCCGCAACTCGCCGCCAGCCGCACGAGCTGGGCATCCGTCCGTGCGCCCGTCTTGGTCTTGATCAGATAGTGATAGTTCTGGACCGTCTTCACACTGAGATTGAGATGCGCCGCGATCTGCTCTGTCGTGGCGCCGCCGGCAAACTGGCGCAGGATCTCGATCTCGCGCTCGCCCAGCTGGTCCAGCGCCGAGCCTGACGACAGGCTGTCCTCGGCGAGGATGTGCGCGATGTCGTCGCTCATGGCGCGCTCGCCGCGGGCGACGCTGCGGATCGCGGTGACGACGGCGGACGGCTCGCTGCTCTTGGTGACGAAGCCGCTCGCGCCGGCGGCAAAGGCGGCTTTCACCAGCACCGCCTCGTTATGCATGGTGAAAACGAGGATGCGCGCGCGCGGATTGCGGGCGCGGATGTTGCGGATCGCTTCGAGCCCGCTCGCGCCTGGCATCCAGATGTCGAGCACGACGACGTCAGGGTCGTGCGCCTTGAAGGCGCCGTAAGCATCCGCGGCGTTGTCGGCCTCCGCCACGACAACCAGATCGCCCTGGCTTTCCAGGACACGGCGGTAGCCTTGCCGCACGATCGGATGATCATCCACCAGCAAAACCGAGATGCCTGTTGCCGCGACCTCGTTCATGCCTTCCTCATGCGGCGAGCGGAATGGTGGCGGCGACGCTGAGGCCGCCGCGCGCAGGCAGGATCGACAGCGATCCGCCGGCGGCCGTGACGCGCTCGCGGATGCCGGTGAGGCCGAAGCCGGCCGACTGCGCGACCCGTTCCGCATCGCCGCCGCCGTCGTCCTCTACCCTGATCAGCAGTGCATCGTCCTCGCCCGCGCGCCGCTCGACACGCAAGGAGATCTCGCGCGCGGAGCTGTGACGCAGCGCGTTGGTCAGGCATTCCTGGGCGACGCGATAGGCGGTGGTGGCGGCCGGGCCGCTGATGTCGGTGAGATCGCCTTTGACGTCGAGCTGGATCGTTGGCCGCGCCGCGCTTTGCGAGCGCCAGCTGTCGACGAGATTGACGAGGCTCGCCTCAAGCCCCAGCTCCTCGGGCAGGGGATTGCGCAACCGCTTCAAGGCATCGCGCAATGATGCCATCAGATGATGGGTGGCCTGCGAGATCATGCGCGCGTCCTGCGCGATGCTGTTGTCCTTGCGGTCCCTCGCGCCGGCTGTCTCGATGGTGTTGGCGAAGGCGAGGATCGCCGACAGGTTCTGCCCGAACTCGTCATGCAGCTCGCGGGCAAGCGCCCGGCGCTCGTCGTCGCGGATTTCGATCAGTCGCCGCGTCAGCGCCGCGCGCTGTTCGGTGGCCTCCTCCAGCCGGCCGCCGAGTTCGCCGACGGCGTTGCCGATCATCGCCAGCTCCATCGAGCGGAAGCGCGGCAGCCTGGTACGATATTGGCCGCGTGCCATGCGCTGGAGCGCGGTGACGATCGCGCGCGCTGGCGCCAACGCATGCGCGATCGCAAGCGAGGCCAGGATCGCGATCGCCGCCGCCATCAGAAGCGCGACGTCGATCACGTTGAGGATGTACTCCCAGGCGAGCGAGATCGCGGCTGCTGCATCCGGCGTTGCGACGACCGTTCCGGCCGACGCGGCGCGGGGGCTGACCGGCCGCACCACCTCGGCATGGCTGCCGAGGAAGGTCGGCACGATCGAGGCGAACCAGCGCGGCGGCGTCTTGCCGATGCCCTGGCTCTGGCCGCAAAGCGGCTTTTCGAATGCGATGGCCGGCTGGAACTCGACGCAGACACCGGGCGAGATCAGCTTCATCATCTCCAGCGTGCGCCACTCGGGAACCGGCAGGAGCTGCTCGCGCGTTCTGCTGCTTCGCAGCAAGAACTCGTGCCAATACAGTGCCTGAAGCGCCTGCGCGACCCGCTGGGCGGACGCCGCGGTCGCCCGGTCGACGCTGCGATAGGCATCGAACGTGGCCCACACGGTCGCTGCTCCCAGGCACAGCACCACGATGAGAAGCAGACGGGCGACAAGCTGAAGCACGAGGCGCATGCGATCATCCCCGACGTTTGATAAGCTCAGCCTAACAATGCAGCCGGTCCTTGCCAATTGCGGGGTTTGGACCGGATCACAGCTCGGGCAAATTTCCCAATCCGGATTGGGCATGGCTCTTTGGACGGGGCGCGGTGGCTTTGATCTAATGGCCGAGGAATCGTTGCAGGCCAGTGCTTGCAAGGTGAGGAGCAGTGCAGCATGAGCTCGATGACGATTGGACCAATTGCAGGGTCTGCTGCCGACCCGTCCGAGCGCAGCGCGCTGCTGTTCTGGATGATCTTCACCGGGCTTTCGGTCTTCGCCGTCGTGCTGCTGTGGCGGTTCGGCCTGATCCATCTGATGCTGACCTCGGATCGCACCTACATTTCCAGCGTCATCGCGGTGCTCTATGTCCTGACCTGCGGCCATTGCTTCCTGCGCACACGGGCGATCGCCCGGGAGGGCGCGGCGGCGCGGCGCTGCCGGGCGGCGCTCGCTGCGCCCGACGGCGGCAAGCTGCTCGATGCGCGCGCGGCGGCGCTGCCACGCGGGCTGGTGCGCGATCACATCGAGAGCCTGGTCACCAAGGCCGCGGCACAGGACTACCGGCCGGTCGACCAGACGCTGTTGCTGCGGACGCTCGCCGATCGGCTGCGCGGCTCCAACGGCTTCGGCGCCTTCGTCTCGGACACGCTGATGAAGCTCGGCCTGCTCGGCACCATCATCGGCTTCATCATCATGCTCGCGCCGATCGCGGGACTGGACGCCGCAGACAAGGTCGCGATGCGCTCCTCCATGGGATTGATGAGCGACGGCATGGCGGTCGCGATGTACACGACGCTCGCCGGCCTTGTCGGCTCGATCCTGGTCCGCATCCAGTATTACATGCTGGATGCCGCGACCCAGCGGGTGTTCTCGGATGCGGTGGTGCTGACTGAGACCTATGTGACGCCGGTCCTCGAGCGCCAAGGCGCTGGAATCAAAGGCGCTGGAACCTCGTCATGATGGATGACTTTGGTCTCTATCCGCGCGAGGAGCCGTTCGATCCGCTCGGCGTGATGCTGTTCAAGGCGCTCCAGGTGATCGCGTTCCTGTTCTTCCTGGCGCTGCTCGCGATCTCGCCCGATGCCAAGGACGGCAAGATCGACTCCAAGGCCGAGTTCATGATCACGCTGGACTGGCCGGACAACCACCCCGACGATCTCGACCTGTTCGTGCAGGATCCCGCCGGCAACATCGCCTGGTATCGCCACCGCGAGGCCGGCTTCCTCACGCTCGACCGCGACGACCGCGGCGGCGCCAACGACTTCATCATGGTCGCCGGCAAGAAGATCGCCTCGCCCATCCGCGAGGAGATCGTCACCGTGCGCGGCATTCTCGCCGGCGAATACACGGTGAATGTCTCGCACTTCGTCGCCACCACCGGTGAGCCTGTGACCGCTAACGTGAAGGTGCAAAAACTGAATCCGACCGCGCAGGTCATCTTCGACAACAAGTTCACGCTCGACCACACCGGCGACGAGAAGACCGCGGTGCGGTTCCGGCTCGATGCCGAAGGCAAGGTCGTCAATGTCGACCAGCGGCCGAAATCGCTGCTGGAGACGTTCCGCAGCAGCTGGCGCAACGGCGCCGATGTCGATCCGAAGACCCGGGTGAGGGTGCGCCGTGAGTGATTTGCAGACGGTGATCCTGGCGCTGTCGATCGCCTACGCCGTCATCGGGGCGCTGCTGCTGGTCGTGCTGGTCTATGCCCGGCTGCACTGGTCGTTCAAGGCAATCGCGGTGGTCGTGACCAGCGCATTCTATGTCGTCAGCTTCACTGAGATGCGCGGGCTGCTCGGCTGGGCCAGCACGGACCGGCTGCCCACCACCTTCAAGCTGCTGAAGGCGCGCATCGTCGAGCCGCATTCGCTGGAAGGCGATCCCGGCTCGATCTATCTCTGGGTCGAGCAGCTCGATGAGGACAATCGACCGAGCGGCATCCCGCGCGCCTTTCGCGTACCCTACAACGATCGGCTTGCCGACAAGACCCATGCGGCCGAGAATGAGATCGCGGCCGGGCATCCGCAGGGCGGCCGCGCCGCCGATTTCGGCGGCGGCGATGGCAGCCTGATCGACATGGTCCGGGAATATGTGACGCCCAAGACCATCATGGAGACCAGCGGCGGCGATTCCTCGACCGGCGAGTTCAATGCCCCTCCGGCCGGCGCGCAAGGCGCCGTGTTCACCCCGATTCCGCCGCCCCGGATGCCGCCGAAGGACGAGCAATAGGCCCTTCACCATCGCAGCAGGGGCACGCTGGAAAACCGCACCCAGCTGGCGCATCTTGTTGACGTCCCTCAAATTGGCTTTATCGGCTCCCAATAAGGTTTGAGGGTGGAGGGTGCGTGCTTCTCGCTGTCTTCTCGGATATCCACGGCAACCGGCAGGCGTTCGAGGCCTGCCTGAAGGCGGCGCGCGCGAAGGGCGCGGAGCGGTTCGTGCTGCTCGGCGATTTCGTCGGCTATGGTGCCGATCCCGAATGGGTCGTGGAGACCGCGATGGCGCTGGTCGCGGAGGGCGCCATCGCTGTCCGCGGCAATCATGACGAGGCCGTCAACACCACGACCGAGACCATGAATGCCGAGGCGCAGATCGCGATCGAGTGGACGCGCGGCCGGCTCGACGTCGCGCAGCGGCGGTTCCTGGCCGAGCTGCCAATGGTGGTCGACGAGAAGGAGCGCCTTTACGTCCACTCTGAAGCCTCCAGCCCGCAGCGCTGGCATTATGTCCGCTCGACGGCGGATGCGGCCAAGAGCCTGATCGCGACGCCCGCCCATGTCACGTTCTGCGGCCATATCCATCGCCCCGCACTCTATTCGATGTCGGTGACGGCGAAGATGACGAGCCTCGTGCCCAAGACCGATGTCTCCGTGCCGCTGCTGCGCGGACGGCAATGGCTCGCGGTGCTCGGCTCGGTCGGCCAGCCCCGCGACGGCGATCCATCCGCGGCCTTCGTGCTGTTCGACACGGTCTCCCGCGAGATTACGTATTGCCGCGCGCCCTACGACATCGAGGCGGCCGCGAGCCGGATTCGCGACAACGGCCTGCCGCACTGGCTCGCTGACCGGCTGTCGCAGGGGCGCTAGAGGCCGATGCCCAAACCCCTGGTCAAATCAGGCGCCGTCATCGACGGCTACACCATCGGCGAATGCGTCCATGCCGGCGGCATGGCGACGCTGTGGACCGTCACCCATCCCGGCATCGACGTGCCGCTGCTGATGAAGATTCCGCGGGTGTCGGAGGGCGAAGACCCTGCCGCGATCGTCTCCTTCGAGATGGAGATGATGATCCTGCCGCGGCTCGCGGGCCCCCACGTGCCTTCGTGCTTCGGCACCGGCGATTTCGCGCATCAGGCCTATGTCGTGATCGAGCGCATCGCCGGCACCACGCTCTACAAGCGGCTGCCCGATTTGCCGCTGCCTTACGACGAGGCGCGACAGCTCGTCGCCAAGGTCGCAACCGCGCTTGCCGACCTGCACCGGCAGAACGTGATCCATCACGACATCAAGCCGAGCAGCATCATGTTCCGCGAGAGCGGCGAGGCGGTGCTGATCGACTACGGTCTGTCGCACCACGACCATCTGCCTGATCTGCTGCAGGAGGAATTCCGCCTGCCTTACGGCACCGCGCCCTATATGGCGCCGGAGCGGCTGCTCGGCGTGCGCGACGATCCGCGCAGCGATCTGTTCTCGCTCGGCGTGCTGCTCTATTTCTTCACCACGGGCGAGCGTCCGTTCGGCGAGGGCGAGACGCTGCGCGCGATGCGGCGCAGGCTGTGGCGCGATCCGCATCCGCCGCGCGCATTGCGCGCCGACTATCCGCCCTGGCTCCAGGAGGTGGTGCTGCGATGCCTCGAGATCGAGCCGGTATGGCGCTATCCGACCGCGTCCCAGCTCGCCTTCGATCTCGCCCATCCGGATCAGGTCAAGCTCACCGCGCGCTCGGAGCGGTTGAAGCGCGATCCGCTCAGCGTCGCCTGGCGGCGCCGCTTCAATCAGGGCGCGATGCGGCCGCGCGCCAAATCCGACGTCGCGGAACAGATCGCATCGAGCCCGATCGTCGCGGTCGCGCTCGATACCGCGGAAGGCGCACCGGAGCTGAACGAGGCGCTGCGCATTACCACCGAGCGCATTCTGGCCACGTTACCTTCGGCGCGACTTGCCTGCGTCAATGTCCTCAAGCTCAACCGCATCGCCATTGACAAGACGCTGGACGAGCAGGGCTCCAACAAGCACATCGACCGCCTGGTGGCGCTCCGGCATTGGGCCACGCCGCTGAAGCTCGACGAGAGCCGGCTGTCGGTTCACGTGCTGGAGGCGGTCGATCCCGCCACGGCGCTCTTGGAATTCGCCGAGGTGAACTCGGTCGACCATCTCATCATCGGGGCGCGGCAAAATTCGTTCATGCGTACCTGGCTGGGTAGCGTCTCGGCCAAGGTGGCCGCGGAAGCGAGCTGCACCGTCACCGTGGTGCGGCCGCCGCGGATGGCCGCGACGAAACCAGATGCCGGCGTGGTGTGGGGCTAAAGCATGATTCGGAAAAATGCGAAGCGGTTTTCCGAAAAGATCACGCCGCGTGAGCGGTGTGGACGGCGCGCTTGCGGCGGATCGGCCAGGAGAAGTGCGGGCCCGGTTCGCCGTGATCTGCGCTGCCGCCAAAATACTGGATGATCTCGCGGCAGGGCTCGCAATTGAACAGGTTACGCGACGCGGATGCCTTGGTCATTTCCTTCAGGCAGTTCGGGCAGTGCGGCTTCATGGTGGCGTTCCGGAAGTAGGAAGTCTCAGTGGTGGCAGTGGTCGAGATCCGGATTGTCGAGCCCGGCATCCTCGTCCAGCGTGCCATCGCTGCGTTCGAGGCGGCCGAAGAAATAGTCGAGGCCCGGATGCGGGCGACGCGGGATTCGGCACCTGCGCTTCGGCTGGCGTTTCACGAGCGCGATCTGCATGGCGCTCAGCCCCGGCGGCGATGAAGCTGGATGATGCGGGCGGAAGCCGCGACCTTCACCGGTCGCATCACGTAGATGCAGCGAGCCGCAATCGCAGCGTTGAATCCGAGCCACAACGCCACGCCAGTCCATACCAGGGTCGTCGTCATGATGTGCTCCCGTCAAAAGCAGGCAGGAGTCACTTGCAGTGATTTGCGCGAATCGGGGAAGTCCGGAGGAGTACGGAATTTGGTTACAATTTGACGAATTGCGCGCTGCACTGCGGCAAGAGCCGCAATGTTTGCACTGTCGCGTCAAGCTTTCGAGTGCAGCTCAGATCGCTTCGCCGCGTGCCCCGAGCGCCGCGTTGCGGATCGCGGCGATGTTGGTCTTGTAGGCGTCCTGCGTGCCGCCCTTGAACACGGAGGTGCCGGCGACGAAGGCGTTGGCGCCGGCTGCTGCCAGCGCGCCCGCAACGTCCGGGCCGACGCCACCATCGACCTCGATGTCGATCGGGCGGCCCGCCGTCATCGCGCGGATGTCGCGGATCTTGCCGATGGCGGAGGGGATGAAGGCCTGACCGCCGAAGCCGGGATTGACCGACATCACCAGCACGAGGTCGACGAGGTCGAGGACGTATTCGAGCGCGCTGATCGGTGTGCCCGGATTGAGCGAGACGCCGGCCTTCTTGCCGAGCGCGCGGATTGCCTGGAGCGAGCGGTGCAGATGGGGGCCGGCCTCCGCATGTACGGTGATGTGGTCGCAGCCGGCCTTCGCAAAGGCCTCGAGATAGGGATCGCAGGGCGAGATCATCAGATGCGCATCGAACACCTTCTTGGTGTGCGGGCGCATCGCCTTGATGACGTCGGGGCCGTAGGAGATGTTGGGAACGAAGTGCCCGTCCATCACGTCGAGATGGATCCAGTCGGCGCCGGCGGCGTCCACCGCGCGCACCTCTTCGCCGAGCCTGGAAAAATCCGAAGCCAGGATCGAGGGCGCGATGGCCAGGGGGCGGGGAGCGAAGGCTTGGTTCATGGCGCGGTTTCCGTGGCGGCCGTAGGAAGATCAGGCCCCGCCTAACATGGGCATCTCGGCCGGGCAATGCAGGGGAGGCGTGCTTCCTGTGGGCGGAAATTTCTGCCGCGACCGGCATGAATTGCCGGTGTTCCCGCACCCCGCCAGACGCGGCGAGGGCGGATTTCATTGAGCTTTTCGCGCTGGCACGACGCTTGCTGACTTCACGTCCAGAACATTGGCCGCGGCATGCCGCATCGGTTGGAGTTGTGCAATGTTGTTCGCCCTTGGTGCCGTATCGAGCGCGCTCGACGCGATCCAGTCGCTGACGAACTCGAAATCGTCCTCCGCGACGCAGAAGACCGGATCCTCGCAAAGCGCTGCGACCAATCCGTTCGCGATCGACAGCGGCAGCAGCATAAGTAGCGGCGCGGCCTCGTCGGTCAATTCGGGCAATTGCGCGCAGATTTCCCCGGAGACGATGAGCGCGCTGATCGCGGCGCAGAGCCAGTCGTCGGACACGACCGGCAGCACGAGCAGCTCGACCTCGTCGGGCTCGACCTCCTCGACGTTGATGAGCCGGGACGCGGCGCTGAAGGACCTGTTCTCGCAGATCGATGCGGACGGCGACGGCAAGATCAGCAAGTCCGAGTTCGAGAAAGCGCTCGGAGCCGGCGGCACCAATCTGGCGCAGGCCGACGACGTCTTCTCGAAGATGGATGCCAATTCCGACGGCAACGTCAGCCTGGACGAGATGTCGAAGGCGCTGAAGAGCGGCCATCACGGCCGCCATGCGCATGGGGCGAGCGGCGCGGGCGATGCCTCCGGCAGCGGCTCGGATTCCTCATCCTCGTCGAGCGGCGGTTCGACCTCGACCACGACGACCAACGCCGACGGCTCGACCACCACCACCGTCACCTATGCCGACGGCTTCAAGATGTCGACCACGGTGCCGGGCGCCTCCAAGTCCTCCGCCAATTCGGCTTACGATCTGTTCGCGCAGTTGATGCAGCGGCAAGGCGGGCAGGGCCAAGGCGCCTCAGCGACTGCCGGCTCGTCCATGTCGATGAGTGTGTGAGCTAAGAGCGCTCTCTCGGCGAATTGCGCTGTCATGCCCCGCGAAAGCGGGGCATCCAGTACGCCGCGGCCTTCCGGTTCAATCACAACCGTCTCTGGAATACTGGATCGCCCGGTCTTCGCCGGGCGATGACACCCGATGTGAGGCGCTAGCCGAACCGGTCCTTCCACGCCGGCTGCGCGCCCGGGAACGGCAGGGCGGTCGCACTGTAGACGCCGCGGGCGATCGCGCGCGCGACCACGTTGGCGGCAACCATGCCGAGCTCGGTGAGGCCGACCAGCGGCTCGACCGGCTTCTCGCAGGTCGCGGCGGCGAACAGCACGTCGCCGTCGTTCGGCGCATGCACCGGATAGATCGCGCGGGCAAAACCCGTGTGCGCGATCATGGCAAGGCGCTTGGCCTGGGGCTTGGTCAGCGTCGCGTCGGTGACGACGACGCCGATCGTGGTGTTCTCGCGCTCGGCTGCGGCAGGCCCGCCCTTGATGCGCATCCTCAGCATGTCCTCGGTGAACGCGTTCGGTAGGCCGCGTCCGCCGAACTCGCCCGCCACCTCGAACGGCGCCGCCCAGAACCACGGGCCGTCGCCGACGGTGACGCTGCCGACCGCATTGACGGCGATGATGGCTGCCACCCTGGCGCCGCTGCTCGTGACGGCGGAAGCCGAGCCGAGCCCGCCCTTGAGGGTCGCCGTCGTCGCGCCAAAACCGGCGCCGACGCTGCCGAGCGCAAAATCGGATGCGGCGGCCGAGGCTGCCGCGGCGTAGCCGAGGTCGCGATAGGGCGCAAATCGCCCCCAGGCCTTGTCGCCGCCATTGAGCAGATCGAACAGGATTGCGCCCGGCACAATCGGGATCAGCGCCTCGCGGACGCGAAAACCGCGGCCCTGCTCGGCGAGCCAGGCCTGGACGCCGCCGCCGGTCTCGAGTCCGAAGGCCGAGCCGCCCGACAGCGCGATCGCATCGACGCGCTCGACCGTGTTGGCGAGGTCGAGCAGGGCATCCTCGCGGGTGCCGGGACCGCCGCCGCGCACGTCGATCGCCGCAACGGCCGGCTGGTCGAACACGACCGCCGTCACGCCCGAGGCGATTTTCGCATCTTCGGCATGGCCGACGCGGACGCCGGCGATGTCGGTCAGCAGGTTGTTCACGATGGCGATTCCCTCACGTTCGATTTTGCGATGCGAAGGGCGGCATTATCCGCCGGCGGACGAGCCCGTCAATCGCGGCGCCGCCACGAACGATCCCGGCTTGACCGTGCAGCCGGGCTCGAACAATCTGAGGATGTCGCGAGATGACTGCGCCAACCGTCCATCGAATGGGAGATTGGAGATGCTGAGCTGTCTGGTCGATGCTCTCCGCTATGTGTTGCCCGCGATCAGTTTCATCGGCCTTATCGTCGGGGGCATCGCCTACGTCACGAACCAGCCTTATCGCGACGACATCGACCATGCTCTTAGAGGCGATCTGAAAATTCCGGAGCGAATGCTGCCGTGGGGCTACAATGCGGATCAGGTCCGGCAGGTGAAAGAAAGGCTCCGCGGCAAGCTCGTCGACGATCGGCAGACGCTGCTCGATGTCTATGTCAGCCCGGTCCTGTACTGGAACGACATCGTGTTCGCGGTGGGGATCGCGGTGTTCTCGGCCTCACTCTGGCTGTGGGTCCTGCTTCAGTTCGAGCCCACGGGCCTTGCGCGCTGGCTCGTGATCATCTTCGCCGCAAGCGGCGTGCTGTACGGCATCGCCGATGTCGCAGAGGACGTCATGCTTGCCCGGCTGTTCAGGGCGGACAGGGTCTCCGCCGATGAGGCTCATCTTGCGAGCGCGCTGACGCTTGCCAAGGTGGTCACCATGAGCGCATCTGTCGCCGGCGGACTGGTCTTCCTGGTGTTGAACGTCCTGACCCCGCACAAGACGTTCGCGCCGGTCAACTCACCAGCGCCGTCCTGAGCATCTTGGCGAGCTCGGTCTTGCGGTAGGGCTTGGCCAGCAGCAGCACGCCGGAATCGAGCCGGCCGTGATGCACGATGGCGTTCTCGGTATAGCCCGAGGTGAACAGCGTCTTCAGGTCGGGCCGCCGCCGCGCCGCCTCGTCGGCGAGCTGCCGGCCGTTCATGTTGCCGGGCATGATGACGTCGGTGAACAGCAGGTCGATGTTGTCGTCGGCGTCGATGATGGTGAGGGCTTCGGCCGCATTGGCGGCTTCGAGCGCGGTATAGCCGAGGCTCTTGACCTGGGTCACGACGTACTGCCGCACCAAGGCGTCGTCTTCGACGATCAGGATCTTCTCGTCGCCGCCGGCGATGGGCACGTTCTGGAGCGCCTCGTACTCGGTCTCCTGCACGCCGCTCGATCGCGGCAGGTAGATCTTCACGCTGGTGCCGTGGCCTTCCTCGCTGTAGATCTTGATGTGTCCGCCGGACTGCTTGACGAAGCCGAACACCATGCTGAGCCCGAGGCCCGTGCCCTTGCCGACCTCCTTGGTGGTGAAGAACGGATCGAACACCCGGTCGATCAGTTCAGCGGGAATTCCGCTGCCGGTGTCGCTGACCGCGATCATCACGTAATTGCCGGCGGCGACGTCGGGATTCATGCTGGCATAGCCGTCGTCGAGGAAGACGTTGCGGGTCTCCAGCACCAGGGTGCCGCCGTCGGGCATGGCATCGCGCGCGTTCAGCGCGAGATTGAGGATTGCGGTGGAGAGCTGGCCGGGGTCGACCAGTGTCGGCCAGGCATCCTCGGTCAACTGCGGCATGATCGTGATCTGCTCGCCCAGCGTCGGATGCAGCAGCTTGGCGGCCTCGAGCGCCAGCGCGTTGACGTCGATCTCGCGCGGCTGCAGCGGCTGCTTGCGGGCGAAGGCGAGCAGATGCTTGGTCAGCTGCGCGCCGCGCTCGGCGGCATCGTCGATCAGCTTGGTGATGGCGGCAAGCTCCGGCCGGTCGGCGACGGCATCGGCCAGGATGCCGATCGTGCCGGTGATGACCGTCAGCACGTTGTTGAAGTCGTGGGCGACGCCGCCGGTCAACTGGCCGATCGAGTCCATCTTCTGGACCTGCCTGAGCTGGGCCTCGGCGGCCTGCTTCTCGGTGAGGTCGCGGCCGATGAAGAAATGGCGCTTCACCGGCTCCGACCATGTGCCCATCCAGTTCAGCGTGACCTCGTGGCCGTCGTAGTGATAGTAGCGCGCCTCGAAGCTGCGCTTGACCGCGCCGCGCCTGGCCGCGCGCATCTCGTTTCGGGTGTTCTCGAGGTCATCAGGGTGGATGAACTCGGTCGCGCTGTGCCCGACCATGTCCTCCGGGCTGAAGCCCAGGATGGCCTTCACGCTGGGGCTGACCTGGATGAAATTGCCGAAGCCGTCGGTGACCAGGATGAGGTCCTGCGAGGTCTCGAAGATGCGCTGGCGCTCCTCGATCTCGCGGTTGAGCGCGGTCTCGGTCCGCTTCCGCTCGGTGATGTCGCGGGCCACCTTGGAGGCGCCGATGATCTTGCCGTCGGTCGATCGCAGCGGGACCTGGCTCAGCACCACGTCGATCGGCTGGCCGCTCTTGTGCAGCCGCACCGTCTCCTGCTGGTCGATGACCTCGCCGTTGCGCGTGCGGGCCAGGTTCTCGGCGACTTCGTCGCGCTGATCCTCCGGCATGATGATGTCGATCGGACGGCCGATCGCCTCGTTGGCGGAGTAACCGAAGACGCGCTCGGCCGCATTGTTCCAGGTCGTGATGGTACCGTCGAGCGACTTGGTGATGATGGCGTCGTTGGAGGATGCGACGACGGCGGTGAACAACTGCTCGCGCTCGACGTGATAATTGCGCTCCTCGTCCGATCGGCGCTTCAATGCGTCGACCATGCCCGCGGTCTGCGCCTGGAGACGGACATTCTCGACCAGCAGCACGGCGAGGACGAAGGTCGCCGCGCAGAGGCCGTAGAGGCGGCCGGCGTAGAAGCCGAGATCGAAGCGGGCGACGTTCACGATTGCCGACAGCGCGATGTCGAACAGCCATGCGCACATCACGACCATGAGCCAGACGTCGATCACCGAATGCGGCCTGCGGAACCACAGCGAGACGAGCGCGGCAAAGCTCAAGGACCACACGAAGGACACGACCCCGATCATGGTCGGCGTGTAGCGGCCATCGCGCAGCAGGACCGGCAGCAGATCGTGCTGAGTGGTGACGATCCAGGCGAAGACGCCCATCGCGGCGATGACGCCGAGGACGCACGCGTAGATCGCGGTGCTCATCGCGCCCTGGACCCGGGGGCCGCCGTCCTTTTCCTTCAGCCAGGCATAGCCCAGCACGAACAGCGGAAAGCCGCCGTGCCAAATCATGTAGAGCCAGACCGTGGTTTGCCCGCCCGCGCCGAAGAGCCCGGTCGGTGCGAACAGGCCCGGGAAGGTGAGGGCATGGACCAGCGCGGCTGCGGCGGTGAACAGGTAGCCGGTCGCGAGCCATTGGAGTGCGCGGGTACGCAACACCGCAAACTGCGACAGCAGCAGCACGGCCGTGACGATGTCGCTGACAGCGAGGGCGGATTGATAACTCGCTACGAAGGCCGGGACCGGCAGCAGCGGGATACCCGCGAAAGGAACGGCCAGCGCGAACAGGACCGAGGACACGCCGACGATCCACAATGCTGCCCTGCGGTCGGTCGAGGTGGCCGGCAGGGTCGAAAGGAATGTGCTTCGGTCTATCGTTGTGGGCACGTCCACCTCTCGTCGACCGGTCTTCGCCATCTTCGCCGACTTCATCCGGAGTCCCGCAGCCTTGCTCCATGGTAGCGGGTTCTGGGCTCGAATCCCGAGCCGTTGCGACCGCGACTCAACCGAAGGTTAGAGCTTACTTAATTGGGATGGGAACAAGGAATAGGCAGCGGGTAAGATGCGCTTTACTGAACGGTGTCATAATGCCCCTCCGCTGCGGCGGGTTCCAGGTTTAAAATCAGACGATTTCGATCTTGCTATCGGGAGTTGGTCCCCATGCCCCGCGTTCTCATCATCGACGACCAGAAGGACGTCCGCGCGATGATCGCGATCGTGCTGCGGGTCAATCGTTTCGAGGTCGTGGAGGCGGAGAGCGGCGCTGCGGGGCTGAAAGCCTTTGCGGACGAGCCGTTCGACGCGGCGATCGTCGACATCTTCCTTGGTGACACCAGTGGCGTCGACGTCATCGCGACCCTGCGCGAGCGTGCGCCTGGACTCCCCGTCATAGCGGTATCCGGGATGACGGCACTCGACTTCATGGAACAGGCGCCCCACCTCGCCAACGTGGTCTGCCTGCAAAAGCCGTTTCGGCCGAACGATCTGCTGCAAGCGCTGCGCAAGGCCCAGGCCGGCGCCGGCGGCGAGCTGCCCGCGGCCGTCTGAACTCGCCGCAAGAAGAAGCGCCCCGGGGAGAGCCGGGGCGCGGTCATGATCGGCATGGTGGCCTTGAGGCCTGGCAAGCGCGCTTAGGTGCCGTTGCCGCGGACTTCGGCGTAGCCGCCCTTGGCGTCCCATTTGTAGACGACGTAGTCGATCTGCTTGATGTCGCCCTTGGCGTCATACTCGATCGGGCCGATCACGGTGTCCCACTTGCCGGCCTTCATCGCCTCCATGACCTTCTTGGCGTCGGTGGTGCCGGCCTTCTTGGCAGCCTGCGACCACACCTGCATCGCCGCGTAGGTGTAGAGCGTATAGCCTTCGGGGTCGATGTTCTTGGCCTTGAAGGCGTCGACGATCTTCTTGGCGGTCGGCTTGTTGCGCGGATCGGGGCCGAAGGTGAACAGGGTGCCTTCGCCGGCGGGGCCGGTGATGGAGGCGTACTCCTTGTCGGCGAGCGCGTCGCCGGCCATCAGCACCGTCTTGAGGCCCTGGTCGCGCATCTGGCGCAGGATCAGGCCGCTCTCCTGATGATAGCCGCCGACATAGACGAGGTCGATATTGTCGCGCTTCAGGCGCGAGACGATCGCGTTGAAGTCCTTGTCGCCCTTGTTATAGGACTCGTACATCTTCTCGGTGATGCCGGCCTTGTTGAGCGCCTTCTTGGTCTCGTCGGCAAGACCCTTGCCGTAGGTGGTCTTGTCGTTGAGGATGGCGATGTTCTTGCCCTTGTAGTTCTTGGCGATGTACTGCGCCGCGATCAGGCCCTGCTGATCGTCGCGGCCGCAGACGCGCGCCACGTTCCAGAGCTTGCGCTCTGTGAACAGCGGATTGGTCGAGGCCGGGGTGATCTGCAGCACGTTGCCGTCGGCATAGGCTTCCGAGGCCGGGATCGACGACGAGGAGCAATAATGTCCGGCGACGAAAGGCATCTTGGCGCTGGCGATCTTCTCGGCGACCGAGCGTGCCTGCTTCGGATCGCAGGCATCGTCCTCGACGGAGAGCGCGAGCTTCTTGCCGTTGACGCCGCCGGCGGCGTTGATATCGGCGACGGCCATCTCGGCGCCGTTCTTCATCTGGCGGCCGAAGGCGGACTCGCCGCCGGTCATCGGGCCTGCGACTGCGACGGTGACATCCTGCGCGAATGCCGCGCTCGACAGCGCGAGCGATGCGCCGAATGCCAGTCCGATGAGCTTCAGTGATTTCATGAGATACCTCGCGGGTGGTCGCCTGTGGAAGTTGCCGGGCCTGCCCGGTCCAAACCGGCGCCATTCTTGAATGAATTCGAGGAGAAGTCACCGGCAAAATACGGGCATGTGTGGAGATATCTCGCCACATTCCGCCGCACGCGATCCGCTTTCTGGCCCGGTCAGCCGTGCCGGCCGCCTTCGAGGTAGGCGGCGCGGATTTCGGGGCGCTGCAGCAACTCGGCGCCGGTGCCCGCCAGCGTGATCAGGCCATTGACCATGACATAGCCGCGATGGGCGAGCTTGAGCGCGTGGTTGGCGTTCTGCTCGACGATCAGCACGGTCAGGGCGTCCTGCCGGTTCAGGGTGCGGATCGCGTCGAAAATCTGGCGGGCGATCAGCGGCGCGAGCCCGAGCGAGGGCTCGTCGAGCAGGAGCAGGCGGGGGCGGCTCATCAAGGCGCGGCCGATCGCCAGCATCTGCTGCTCGCCGCCGGACAGGGTTCCGCCGCGCTGGGCGTAACGTTCCTTCAGCCGCGGGAACAGCGTGAAGACGCGTTGCAGCGTCGCCTCGCGTTCCGCGTCGGTGCATCCGGTGGCGTCCGCGCCCATCTGGAGGTTCTCGGCGACACTCATGCGCGGGAAGATGCGGCGGCCTTCCGGCGACTGCGCGATGCGCAAATGCGCAATTTCGTGGGTGGGAACGCCGGTGATGTCGCGGCCTTCGTACAGGATCTGCCCCGAGCGGGCGCGTGGCTTGCCGAAGATCGTCATCATCAGCGTCGACTTGCCGGCCCCGTTGGCGCCGATCAGCGCCACGATCTCGCCGGCGTTGATCTCGACATCGACGCCCTTCAGCGCCTCGATCTTGCCGTAGGCTGCACGCAGGCCCCGGATCGCGAGCAGGGGAGTGGGCGACGTCACGACCCGCTCTCCATCACCGCCGCCGCCTCGTCCTCGTCGGTGCCGAGATAGGCGGCGATCACCTTGGGATCGTCGCGGACCTCGCGGGGCGAGCCTTCGGCGATCTTGACGCCGTGATCCATCACCACGATGTGGTCGGAGATCTCCATCACCACCGACATGTCGTGCTCGATCAGCAGGATCGAGGTTCCATCGTTGCGGATCGAGAGCAGCAGCTCGCTGAGAGCGGCGCTCTCGCGCGCGTTGAGGCCGGCGGCGGGCTCGTCCAGGCACAGCAGCGCCGGCTCGGTGCACATGGCGCGCGCGATCTCGAGCCGGCGCTGGTCGCCATAGGCGAGGTTGCCGGCGGCGTCGTCGGCGCGGTCGAGCAGGTTGACGCGCCTGAGCCAATCGGTGGCGAGGTCGATCGCGTGCTTCTCGGCGTCGCGGTACACGGGGGCGCCGACGAGGCCGAGGAAGGTGAAGCCGGATGCGCGCATCAAGGCGTTGTGCTGCGCCACCATCAGATTCTCCAGCGCGGTCATGCCGGGAAACAGGCGGATGTTCTGGAAGGTGCGGGCCACCTTGGCCTGCTTGGCGATACGAAAATCGTTCAGCCGCTCCAGCGCGATCACCCGGCCGTCGTCATGGGTGAGGCGGATGGTGCCTCCGCTCGGCTTGTAGAAGCCGGTGATGCAGTTGAATACGGTGGTCTTGCCGGCGCCGTTCGGCCCGATCAAAGCGGTGATCTTCTTCCGCTCGGCGGCGAAAGAGAGGTCCTGCACGGCGACGATGCCGCCGAAGCGCATGGTGAGCCGGTCGACACTGAGGATCCTGTCGCCGCTCATCCGTGGCCTTCCTTGACCAGGTCGGAGGAAATCGCCTGCGCCTTGGTTAGATACACGGTCGGGGCGCGATGGCCGATCAGGCCGCGCGGCCGCCAGATCATGATCAGCACCATGGCCATGCCGAACACCAGCATGCGGTAGCCCTCCAGGCCCCGGAACAGCTCGAAGCCGCCGATCATGGCGAGGGCGGCGAGCGCGACGCCGAGCTGGGAGCCCATGCCGCCGAGCACGACGATGGCGAGCACCAAGGCCGATTCCTGGAAGGTGAAGGATTCAGGGCTGATGAAGCCCTGGCGCGTCGCGAAGAACGCGCCGGCAAAGCCGCCGAACATGGCCCCGGTCGCGAACGCCGTGAGCTTCGTCGTCGTCGTGTTGATGCCGAGCGCGCGACAGGCGACCTCGTCCTCGCGCAACGCTTCCCAGGCGCGCCCGATCGGCAGGCGGCGCAGGCGGATCGTGACCCAGTTGGTCAGCAGCGCGAGCGCCAGGATCAGATAGAACAGGAAGACGATGCGGTGGGTCGGGGAGTACTCGATGCCGAGTTTTGCCGCGAGCCCGTCGTCGCTGTTGTCGAGCGGAATGCCGAAGAAGGTGGGGCGCGGAATGCCGGAGACGCCGTTGGGGCCGCCGGTGAGCTCCTGCCAGTTGATGATGACGAGGCGGATGATCTCGCCGAAGGCGAGCGTCACGATGGCGAGATAGTCGCCGCGCAGCCGCAGCACGGGAAAGCCGAGCAGCACGCCCCAGAACGCGGCGAGGATGCCGGCGAGAGGCAGGCAGATCCAGAACGACCAGCCGAAATTGGTGGCGAGCAGGCCGTAGGAATAGGCGCCGACCGCGTAGAAGGCGACGTAGCCGAGATCGAGCAGGCCGGCGAGCCCAACCACGACGTTCAATCCCCAGCCCAGCATGACATAAGTGAGGACGAGGATCGCGAGGTCGAGGATGTAGCGCTGGTTATAGAAGATGACGGGCACCAACAGCGTGAAGATCAAGAGCGCGGGCGCGAGATAGCGGCCGATGAACGACATTCCGCTCTGCACGGCTGGTGGCACCAGCTTCTCGGCGCCGGTCGGGCCGATCCATTGCCGCAGCAGCTCGATCACGATCGAGCCGCCGAATACTGCGGCAACGAGGGATGCAAGCTCGCCGAAGCGCGTCCAATAGGTGAGCTGGCCGTCGGATCCGGCCTCGGTGCGGATGCCGACCATCAGCGAGAACAGCACCAGCGCGACCAGCGCGTTGAAGAAGGCTGTCTTCAGAAGGGGGAGGATGCCGGCGGAGCGACTTGCGGATGCGGTATCTTGCGAGAGGGCTGTCACGCGCGGACCGTCAGACTTTTTCGACTTCGGGACGGCCGAGCAGGCCGGTCGGCATGAAGATCAGCACGACGATCAGGATCGAGAACGCCGCGACGTCCTTGTACTCGACCGAGAAATAGGCCGACCAGAACGTCTCGATCAAGCCGATCGCAAGGCCGCCGAGCATGGCGCCCGGCAGCGAGCCGATGCCGCCGAGCACGGCTGCGGTGAACGCCTTGATGCCGGCGACGAAGCCCATGAAGAAATCGACCAGGCCGTAATAGAGCAGGTACATCAGGCCGGCGACCGCGGCGAGCGCGGCACCGATTACGAAGGTCATGGAAATGGTGCGGTCGACGTCGACGCCGAGCAGCGCCGCCATGGTCTGGTCCTGCTCGCAGGCGCGCATGTCGCGCCCGAGCCGCGTGCGCGAGACCAGCCAGGTGAAGATGGCGAGCAGCACGATGGTAGTGACGACCACCATGATCTGGATGTTGGAGAGCTGGATGACGAAGCCGTCCGGGCTCTCATGCAGGGTGTAGCCGCCGGTGATGAAGGGCGGGATCGGCTTGACGCGCGCACCTTGCGCAACTTGCGAATAATTGGTCAGCACGAACGACATGCCGATCGCCGACAGCATCGGGGCGAGGCGGAAGGAATGCCGCAGCGGCCGGTAGGCGATGCGCTCGATGGTCCAGCCATAGAGCGCCGTGATCGCCATCGCGACCAGGAGCACCACGAGCAGGATGACCGGGATCGCGGTCAGGCCGAGCGAAACCAGGATCAGGAAGGTGATGAGGGCGATGAAGCCGCCGATCATGAAGATGTCGCCATGGGCGAAATTGATCATGCCGACGATGCCGTAGACCATCGTGTAGCCGATGGCGATCAGGCCGTAGATCGAGCCGAGTACAAGGCCGTTGATGAGCTGCTGGGCGAAATAATCCATGGACTGCCGTACCAACCTGACGCGGCTCAAAGGGAGCTCTTGAGAGAGAGTTCTTGGGCCCCGGCAGCCCTTGAGCGTTCGTCTCGTTTTCTAACAGGAGGGAACTGGCCGCCGCAACAGCCGAGGCCTCGGCATAAAGGCTTGTACAGAGGTCATTTCGGCTACGGACGTCATTTCGGCGGTTCCGCAGGTGCGGGAACCGGGTTCCGCAGGGCAACCAAAATGCGGGCGGCACGTTATCTCCGCTCTGACGTCCAACAAGGGAGTTTCCCCGAATGACGAAGCAGCAGAACCAGAATCCGGGCCAGCAGAGTCAGAACCCCGGCCAGCAGCGCCCCGGTCAGCCAGGGCAGCAGCAGGGCGGCGGTCAGAAACCCGGACAGCAGCAGCAGAACGACCCGATGCGCCAGGGCGACCGCCCCGGCCAGCAGAGCGGCCAACGCAATCAGGAATAAACTTTGGGAGTCCAAGGGAGTCCACTTAGGGAGTCCAAGAGCGGAGAGTAGTAAGAGAGGTCCCGCCGAAAGGCGGGGCCTTTTTTCTTTGGCAGGCGATGCGCCGGGCCAGTTAAGGTAAATAAAGGGTTTAAATTGCCGCCACAGTCTGATGCGAGTTAGCTCCCGGCAAAGCCTTCCCAGTGAAGGCGCGTGGCAGGCGAAGCGGGAAGCGGCATGTTCAGGAATTGGCGGATCGGCTCGGTGAACGGCGCGCTGCTGGCGGCCTATTTCATTCCGGCCTGGGCCCTCGTCGCCTTCAACATCATGATCGCGCCGGTGCACGGCCTTTACGAGCGGCCGAGTGTCGCGGTCGCCCTGTTCCTCAGCGACCATCTCCAGATGGCGGGAATGGAAACGGTGCGCGCGGCTTGGCTGCTGGCGCTCGGCCGGGCGACCGTGGTGGCGTTCTTCGCGATCTATCTCGTGTTGCTGTGCATTCCGCGCACCCGCAAGAGCGGCAGCAGCGACGAGGCGCTCGGGATCGCGCTGGCGATCGGCAGCCTGATCTCGTTCGCCAGCATGGTGATGGCCTCCAAGGTCGGCGAGATGGCCGCGCTGCGGCTGCACGCCACCGAGCTCCTGCTCCTGCTCGGTGCCGCCATCGTGGTGGTGATCGAGAAGCCGGCGGCAGCGCCCAAGATGGTTCAGAAGGCCGTCGAGGCGCCTGCGCCGCTAGCTCTTGAGCAGGCCGAGCTCCTGCACAATCGCTGAGGCTTCCTTGACGGCGTGGTTCGCCGCCGGCACGCCGCAATAGATTGCCTGCTGCAACAGGATTTCCTTGATGTCGTCGGGCGTGAAGCCGCCCTCGGCGAGCGCCGCCCGCACATGCAGGCGGAACTCGTCCCATTGCCCGAGCGCGACCATGGTGCCGATCACGAGCACGCGCCGCGTGCGCTCGTCGAAATGCGGCCGCGTCCAGATCTCGCCCCAGGCGTAGCGCGTGATCAGGTCCTGGAAGTCGGTGTTGAAGGCGTTGCGGTTCGCGACCGACTTGTCGACCCAGGCATTGCCCAGCACCTTGCGGCGCACATTCATGCCGGCATCGCGGCGCTTCTGGTCGTCCATTCTATCCTCCTCTCCGTCATTGCGAGCGTAGCGAAGCAATCCAGAAATGCGTCAGCAGAGGCAGTCTGGATTGCTTCGTCGCTACGCTCCTCGCAATGACGGTTGTTGCTATCGCTGCGTCAAGAAGCCCACCACTGCGTCGGTGAACGCGTGCGGCTGCTCGACGTTGGAAATGTGGGCGGCGTCGATGATGGTCATGCTGGCGCCGGGAATGCTGGAGCGGATCAATTCGCCCGCCGAGATCGGCGTCGCCATGTCGTGGCGGCCGGCGATCACCAGTGTCGGGCTCTTGATCTTCGGCAGCAGCGCGCGCTGGTCGAGCGTCGACAGCGCCTCGCAGCAGGCGAGATAGCCTTCGACGGGGGAGGCGAGCAGCATCGATTTCATCTTAGCGGCGATCTCGGGCTCGCGTTCGCGGAAATCAGCCGTGAGCCAGCCCGCCAGCACGGCATCGGCGACCGCCGCGATGCCGCCCTTCTTCACGGCGTCGATGCGCTCCAGCCATTTGGTCGGCTGGGCATAGTAGCAGGAGGTGTTGGCGAGAATCAGCTTGCCGAAGCGCTCCGGCGCATTGGCGCCCAGCCATTGCCCGACCATGCCGCCCATCGACAGGCCGCACCAATGCACCTTCTCGATGTTAAGGTCGTCGAGGATCGCGAGCACGTCGCGGCCGAACCGCTCCATCGTGTAGGGGCCCGGCGGAACGTTGGACCTGCCGTGGCCGCGGCGGTCGTAGCGGATGACGCGGAACACCTGCGTCAGCGCCTTCATCTGCGGCTCCCACATCTGCAGCGTGCAGCCGAGCGAATTGGAGAGCATCAGGGTCGGCCCGCCGTCGCGGCCCTCGACGGAGACGTTGATCAGGCAACCGTCGGCATCGATCATGGGCATTGCATGTTCCTTGTCATGCGCGGGCTTGGCCCGCGCATCCATCCAGAAAGTGAATCTATCCTAGATGATGGATTGCCGGGTCAAGCCCGGCAATGACATCAGGAGAGATCCAACGAAGCGAGCAGGCGGTCGATCAAGGCCTGCGATGCGCCTTGATAGGCCATCGGCTCGAACAATGCCGCAATTTTTTCCGGTGAAAGATGCGTGGTGACCTGCGAATCGGCCGACAGCACCTCGCGCAGATGCTTCTTCTCGGCAACCGCGCGCTTGCTCGCGGCCTCGATCAGATGATGTGCATCGCTCTTGCCGATCTTGTCGGCGAGCGCGAAGGTGACGGCCTCGGCCATGATCAGCCCATGGGTCGCATCGAGATTGCTGCGCATGCGCGCGGCATCGACGTCGAGGCCTTCGGCGATGTCGACGATGGCGGCGAGCGCGCCGGAGGCGACCAGCATCAATTGCGGCAGTGTCGGCCATTCCGCGTGCCAGGGGCCGGCGCTGCGCTCGTGGTCCTGCACCTGGGCTGCAAAAATCGTTGCGGCGAGCTGCGGGGCCATGGTGGCAGCGCCGAGCGCGCTTGCGGCTGCGACCGGATTGCGCTTGTGCGGCATGGTCGAGGAGCCGCCGCGGCCTTCGCCGGCGGGCTCGAACGCTTCGCCGACATCGGTCTGCATCAGCAGCGAGACGTCGCGGGCGATCTTGCCGCAGCTGCCGGCGAGAATCGCAAAGCATGAAGCCGCCTCGGCGATCCGGTCGCGATGGGTGTGCCAGGGCGCTTCCGGCAGCGGCAGGCTCAATTCCTGCGCCAATCGTTCCGCAACGACGAGCCCCTTGTCGCCGAGCGCGGCGAGCGTGCCGGCGGCACCACCGAATTGCAGCGCGAGGCCCTCGCGGCGGAGCCGCCGCAGCCGGCAGCGTGCGCGGGCAAGGCTCGACGCGTATTCCGCGGCCTTCAGTCCGAACGGCATCGGCAGCGCGTGCTGCAGCCAGGTCCGCGCCACCATCGCGGTGTTGCGGTGCTTGCGCGCCAGTGCGGCAAAGCCCTTGATGGCACGGCTGAGGTCGGCGTCCAGCGCGTCGATGCCAGCGCGCAAGCCGAGCATGGTCGCGGTGTCGATGACGTCCTGGCTGGTCGCGCCCCAATGGACGTAGCGGGCGGCCTCCGCATCGACCTTGCCGACATTGGCGGTCAGCGCCTTGACCAGGGGGATCGCGAGATTGCCCGACCGCGTCGCAGCCTCGGCCAGCGCGGCCATGTCGAAGGTGTCAGCCTTGCACGCCACCTCGATCGGTCCCGCCGCAGATGCGGGAATCACGCCCGTCGCGGCCTCGGCGCGTGCCAGGGCTGCCTCGAAATCGAGCATGTACTGGAGGGTCGACCGGTCGTCGCAGATCGCGCGCATGGCCGGGCTCGACAGCATCGGCGCGAGCAGGGGGGAGAGGGATGTGCTCATATTATGCGGGACCTAACCACCATGGGTCGCCTGTGCCAATCCCAAACCATCGGCGCAAGCTTTTTGCAGTTGCGAATATGCATTGCACGTGACCGGGCGCCGCCCTTTCCTTTGCCGCCTCCGTGCGTTACTTGAGCAGCACCAGAGTGACAAGATCCGGGAGGCGCCCCATGGCCATGACGATGAACGGCGAAGTCCAGCTTGCGGCGCCGCGCGAGGCGGTCTGGGAGAAGCTCAACGATCCCGAGGTGCTCAAGGCCTGCATCCCCGGCTGCGAGGAGCTGGAGAAGACCGAGGACGGCGGCTTCCGTGCAACGGCAAAGATGAAGGTCGGGCCGGTGTCGGCGCGCTTCAAGGGCAAGGTCATGCTGAGCGATCTCGACCCGCCGAACGGCTACAAGATCTCAGGTGAAGGCGAGGGCGGCGTGGCCGGATTCGCCAAGGGCGGCGCCGCGGTCAAGCTCGCTGAGAAGGACGGCGGCACGCTGCTCTCCTACGATGTCGAGGCGCAGATCGGCGGCAAGTTGGCGCAGCTCGGCCAGCGCCTGATCAACGGCACCGCCAAGAAACTGGCCGACGAGTTTTTCGCGAATTTCGCCAAGGCGGTACAGGGCTGAAACCTATCGCCTTTCGGCATGGCGGCTTGCGTCCGGGGTGATGTTGCCCCAGGGGACAATGGCCCATATGATGGGTTGGAATAATTATAAGAAGGCTTCGACGGGACCCGTCGGGGCGCTGATAGAGAGTGCTTATGGCAAAAATCTCCCTCATCGTGAACGGCAATCCTGTGACGGCCAATGTCGATCCCCGCACGCTTCTGGTGCAGTTCCTGCGCGAGAATCTGCGCCTGACCGGCACCCATGTCGGCTGCGACACCTCACAGTGCGGCGCCTGCGTCGTGCATCTCGACGGCAAGGCCGTGAAGTCCTGCACCACGCTTGCCGTGATGGCCGACGGCCATGAGGTCAAGACGATCGAGGGGCTGGCTGCCGACGGCGCGCCGCTGCATCCGATGCAGGAGGCCTTCCGCGAGCACCATGGCCTGCAGTGCGGCTTCTGCACGCCGGGCATGATCATGACCGCGATCGACATCGTCCATCGCAAGGGCCACGAGCTCGACGACCATACGATCCGCGAGGAGCTGGAAGGCAATCTCTGCCGCTGCACCGGCTACCAGAACATCGTCGCCTCGATCTCCGCCGGCGCCAAGGCGATGGCGAAATCCGATCTCGCCTAACCCGCGCATCCCGCGATCAGGACATTCAGATGTACGAATTCAAATATCACCGCCCCGGGACCGTGCGGCAGGCCGCCAACCTCCTGGTGAAGAACGAAGACGCCAAGGTGATCGCCGGCGGCCACACGCTGATTCCCGTCATGAAGCAGCGTCTCGCCAGCCCCCCGCATCTGGTCGACCTCTCCCATATCGAGGGGCTCGACACGATCGAGATGAAGGGCCGCTCGCTGGTGATCGGCGCCACCGCCAAGCACGCGGAGGTCGCGACCTCCGCCATCGTCGGTGAAGCCATCCCGGCGCTGGCGGATCTCGCCGGCCAGATCGGCGATCCCGCCGTGCGCCACCGGGGCACGATCGGCGGCTCGCTCGCCAATAACGATCCGACCGCCGACTATCCCGCCGCGGTGCTTGCGCTCGGGGCGACCATCGTCACCAACAAGCGCCGCCTCAAGGCCGAGGAGTATTTCCAGGGCCTGTTCTCGACCGCCCTGGAAGCGGACGAGATCATCACCAAGGTGATGTTCCCGCTGCCGAAGAAGGCGGCCTACGTCAAATTCCGCAACCAGGCCTCGCGCTATGCGCTGGTCGGCGTGTTCGTGGCCCGGCGTCCGTCGGACGTGCGGGTCGCCGTCACCGGCGCCGGCTCCGAAGGTGTGTTCCGCGTCACCGCGTTCGAGGAAGCCCTGAAGAAGCGCTTCGCGTCGAAGGCGATCGAAGGCATCGAGGTGCCGGCGGACGGCCTCAACAGCGACATCCACGGCAGCGCCGAATATCGCGCGCATCTCATCGGGGTGCTGACGCGGCGTGCCCTCGACGCCGCCAACGCCAAGGCTTGAGTGAACCTCACGCCTCGGCCAAACTTGTCCCTGGTAGGGGCGTAGCGAGACTGGCTTTTTCATGAATTCAGCGGCCAATTCTTCCGGTGCTTTGCCGGCATCGGTCGATGCGATGCTCGAACTCTTGACGTCGCGCGGCTATCTCGCCGAGCGGTCGCTGGCGACGGTGACCTATCTGTCGCTGCGCATGGGCCGGCCGCTGTTCCTGGAAGGCGAGGCCGGCGTCGGCAAGACCGAGATCGCAAAGGTGCTCTCGGCGGCGCTGGGGCGGAAGCTGATCCGTCTGCAATGCTATGAGGGCCTCGACGTTTCCTCCGCGGTCTATGAGTGGAACAGCGCCGCGCAGATGATCGCGATCCGGATGGCGGAAGCCGCCGGCGATACCGATCGCGATCAGCTCTCGAGCGACATCTTCGCCGATCGCTACATGATCAAGCGGCCGCTGCTCCAGGCGCTGGAGCCTGATGTGGCCGGCCCGCCGGTGCTCTTGATCGACGAGCTCGACCGCGCCGACGAGGCGTTCGAGGCGTACCTGCTCGAAATCCTCAGCGACTTCCAGGTGACCATCCCCGAATTCGGCACCGTGAAGGCGCCGCATCCGCCGATCGTCATCATCACCTCCAACCGTACCCGCGAGATCCACGACGCGCTGAAGCGGCGCTGCCTCTATCACTGGGTCGATTATCCCGCCGCCGAGCGCGAGCTCGCCATCGTCAAGACGCGCGTGCCCGGCATCTCGGCAAAACTCTCGCAGCAAGTCGTGCGCTTCGTGCAGGCCCTGCGCAACCAGGATTTCTACAAGTCGCCTGGTGTCGCCGAGACCATCGACTGGGCCACCGCTTTGTCGGAGCTCGATGCCCGCTCGCTGACCCCGCAGGTGGTCGGCGACACGCTGGGCGCGCTGCTCAAGTACCAGGACGACATCACCCGGATGCAGGGCGATGCCTTGCAGAAGGTGCTGAAGGACGCGACGAGCGAGAATTGACGTGCTCGTCATTCCGGGGCGCGTCCGAACTCGGGTTTACCCGAGTTCGGAATCTCAGATGTCCAAGTCGGCAACAGCCGACTTGGATGGCGAACCCGGAATCCATCGGGCCGCGGAGTTGGTGGATGAATGGATTCCGGGCTCGCGACTTCGTCGCGCCCCGGAATGACGAGGGGATGGATACGAAACCATGGCCATCAACCACCTTGCGCCCGAGCAAACCGAGCAGTTCGCCGACAACATCGTCGGCTTCGCCCGCGCGCTGCGCTCTGCCGGCATGCCGGTGGGCCCAGGGGCCGTCATCGATGCGATGAGCGCGCTGCAGGTGATCGACATCGGCAACCGGTCCGACGTCTTCACCACGCTGGAGGCGATCTTCGTCAAGCGCCACGAGCATGCGCAGATCTTCAGGCAGGCCTTCAACCTGTTCTTCCGCGCCTCGGAAGAGTGGAAGCACATGCTGGATTCGGTGCCGCTGCCGGAGCAGGCCAAGAAGAAGCCGCAGGCCGGCGCCCGCCGCGTGCAGGAGGCGATGTCGCAGCCGCGCATGACCGAGACGCCGCAGCACCAGGAGCAGGACCTGCGCCTGTCGGTCTCCGACAAGGAGATCCTTCAGAAGAAGGATTTTGCGCAAATGAGCGCGGCGGAGATCAGCGAGGCGCTGCGCGCGATCGCGCGGATGCACCTGCCGCAGGCCGAGCTCCTGACGCGCCGGCACCAGCGCGATCCGCGCGGGCTGCGTCTCGACCTGCGCCGCACGCTGCGCGCGTCCTTACGCACCGGCGGCGACATCATCGACATCCATCGCTTGGGGCGGATCGAGAAGCCGGCGCCGATCGTCGCGCTGCTCGATATCTCGGGCTCGATGAGCGAGTACACCCGCCTGTTCCTGCACTTCCTCCACGCCATCACCGACGCGCGCAAGCGCGTCTCGGTGTTTCTGTTCGGCACCCGTCTCACCAACGTCACACGGGCGCTGCGCCAGCGCGACCCCGACGAGGCGCTGGCGAGCTGCTCGGCTTCGGTCGAGGACTGGGCCGGCGGCACGCGGATTTCGGCCTCGCTGCACAACTTCAACAAATTGTGGGCGCGGCGCGTGCTGAGCCAGGGCGCCATCGTGCTCCTGATCTCCGACGGGCTGGAGCGGGAGGCCGATTCCAGGCTGGCCTTCGAGATGGACCGGCTGCACCGGTCCTGCCGCCGGTTGATCTGGCTCAACCCGCTGTTGCGCTTCGGCGGCTTCGAAGCCAAGGCCCAGGGCATCAAAATGATGCTCCCGCACGTTGACGAATTCCGCCCGGTACATAATTTGAGTTCGATCCAGGAGCTGATCACGACGCTCTCCCAGCCGCTGCCGCCGCATCACCGCAGCCTGATCCGCTCCGCAGCTTGAGAGGCAACCCATGCTCGATCGCGACGAGGATATTCTGAAGGCGGCGGAGGACTGGCAGAAGGCCGGCCGTGGCGTCGCGCTGGCGACGGTCGTCGAGACCTGGGGCTCGGCCCCGCGCCCGGCAGGCTCGAGCCTCGTCATCAACGATGAGGGCACGTTCTTAGGCTCCGTCTCCGGCGGCTGCGTCGAGGGCGCCGTGGTCACCGAGGCCATGGACGTGATCGAGAGCGGCAAGCCCAAGATGCTGGAGTTCGGCGTCGCCGACGAGACCGCCTGGAACGTCGGTCTGTCCTGCGGCGGCACCATCCGCGTCTTCGTCGAGAAGGTCGGCTAGCCGTGAAGCTCGCGATCCTGCACGAACTCAACGCCGAACGCGCCGCGCGCCGGCCGGCGATTCTGGTGACGGACACCGAGAGCGGCGAGCAGCGCCTGGTCAAGGCCGCAGACTTCGCCAAGGACCCGCTGCGGGCTGAATTGGAAAAGCAGCTTCGCATGGGCAAGAGCGCCAATGTCGAGGCCGGCGGCAAGAAGCTCTTCCTCAACGTCTACGCGCCGACCGCAAAGCTCGTCATCATCGGCGCGGTCCATATCAGCCAGGCCCTGGCGCCGCTGGCGCGCTCGCTCGGCTATGACGTCACCGTCGTCGATCCGCGCACGGCCTTTGCCAGCCCGGAGCGCTTTCCCGACATTCCGCTCGTTGCCGAATGGCCCGACACGGCGCTGCCGCCGCTCAATGTCGATGCCTATACGGCGTTCGTCGCGGTGACGCACGATCCCAAGATCGACGATCCCGCGCTGCTGCACGCCTTCGAGCGCAACTGCTTCTATATCGGCGCGCTCGGCTCGCGGAAGACGCATGCCAAGCGCGGCGACCGGCTGCGGGCGCAGGGCGCCAAGGAAAGCGACATCGCGCGCATCCACGCGCCCATTGGCCTTGCGATCGGCGCGGTCTCGCCGTCCGAGATCGCGGTCGCCATCATGGCCGAGATCACGGCAGTGCTGCGTCTGCCACCAAAAGAAAAAGAAGAAGCGGCATGAAGTTCGGACCGGCGAGCCCCAGAGATGCAATCGGCGGGGTGACCGTCCATACCCTGCGCCAGGGTCCGCTGGTGCTGAAGAAGGGCACGACGATCGGGTCTGCCGAGGTCGAGGCGCTCGAGCGCGCCGGCATCCAGGATATCGTCGTGGTGCGCATGGAGCAGGGCGACGTCTCCGAGGACGTCGCGGCCGCCAGCATTGCGCTTGCCATCGGCGGCGAGGGCATCCATGTCGAGCGCGCCTTCACCGGCCGCGCAAATCTGTTCGCTGCGCAGCCGGGCGTGCTGGTGATCGACCGTGCCGCGGTCGACCGCATCAACAATATCGACGAGGCCATCACCTTTGCCACGCTCACCGCCTACAAGCCGGTGGTCGAGGGCGAGATGGTCGGCACCGTCAAGATCATCCCGTTCGGGGTCGAAGGGACCTTGCGCGATGCCGCGGTGAAGGCCGCCGGCAGGGACGTGCTGAAGATTGCGCCCTATGTCATCAAGCGCGTCGGCGTGGTCTCGACGCTGCTGCCGGGCCTCTCTTCGAAGGTGGTCGACAAGACCCTGCGCGTCACCGCCGAGCGGCTCGCGCCGGCCGGCGCCAGCATCATCGCCGAGCGGCGGGTCCAGCACGACGAACATGCGCTGTCGGTCGCGATCAAGGAATTGCTCGGGCTCGGCGCCGAGCTCGTCATTGTGTTCGGCGCGTCCGCGATCGCCGACCGTCGCGACGTCATTCCGGCGGCCGTGACCGGCATCGGCGGCGAGATCGAGCATTTCGGCATGCCGGTTGATCCCGGCAATCTCTTGCTGATCGCGCGCGCCGGCGGTGTGCCGGTGCTGGGCGCGCCGGGCTGCGCCCGCTCGCCGGTCGAGAATGGGTTTGACTGGGTGCTGATGCGGCTGCTCGCCGGCATCAAGGTGACGCGGTCCGAGCTGATGGGCATGGGCGTCGGCGGCCTCTTGATGGAGATCGTGACGCGCCCGCAGCCGCGCGCCAAGCCCGAGACCGAGGGCAATAGCCAGGTTGCGGCTATCGTGCTCGCGGCGGGCCGCTCGACCCGCATGGGCGGGCCGAACAAGCTGCTCGCCGAGCTCGATGGCAAGAAGCTGGTGCGGATCGCCACCGAGCAGGCGCTGGCATCCAAGGCATCCGAGGTGATCGTCGTCACCGGCCATCAGACCGAGCTGGTCGAGCAGGCGCTGCAGGGCTTGAAGGTGCGCTTCGTCAAGAACCCGGATTTCGCCGGCGGCATCGCGAGCTCGGTCAAGGCCGGCATCGCCGCCGTGCCGGAGACCTGCGACGGCGCAATCGTCTGTCTCGGCGACATGCCGCTGATCGATGCCGGCCTGATCGATCGCCTCATCGACAGTTTTGCCCCGGACCGTGGCAACCTGATCGTCGTGCCTGTCAGCGAAGGCCGCCGCGGCAATCCCGTGCTGTGGTCGCGCCGCTTCTTCAGGGAGTTAATGACGCTCGACGGCGATGTTGGCGCACGGCACCTGATCGCCAAGCACACAGAGGCGGTTGCCGAAGTGCCCGTGGATGGCGAGAGCGCCTTCCTCGACATCGACACGCCGCAGGCGCTGGAAGCGGCACGCCGCGGCTGACGCTGGCGTAGGATGGGCAAAGGCGCGAAGCGCCGTGCCCAACATCTCGTCGCATCGTGATCGCTGACTGGTGGTGGGCACGCTTCCGCCGTCGCTCTTCGAGCTATGGCGGACAAGTCGCTTGCCCACCCTACGGCGCTCCTGATCGCGGAGAGTGGCGTGCGTGTCTGCTACAGGCCGCCCACGACCTTGAGCACCAGGCTTGGAGCAGGTCCCGAAACATCGTGGACTAGCGTTGCCATCATGGCATCGCTTTCGCAGGTGAACGCCTGGCTGAGCGCATAGGTTCGGCCGGTCAGCGTGAAGGCCAGCTTGATGCCGCCGCAGGTGTGCTCCACGCTGGTCTTTTTCGATGAGCGGACCGATTGGAAGAGGTCGTGCAGACCAGTTCCGGCCAGCAGCGGCACTTTCTCACAGGCGTCACAGCCGCTCGGGAGCTGCTTGGTCAGTTCAGCCACATCGCTGGGGGCACTGAGAAATGTCTCGGACAGCAGGATCGTCGGCGAAAGCCGGAGCAGGCGCGTCTGCAACAGGCGGATGTCCGGATCGAGATTGAGCTCCTTGGCGCTCTTGACGTACCGGCCGATCTTGTCAACGAGAGCCGGATCCTGAACCTCTTGAAGCCTGACTTCGTTGACGGCATCTGCCGGCGCCAGCACGGCGATCATGGCGGCGTCTTTCGGCGGCTGGGTGGCGACCTGTAGCCGTGTGCTGGTTGCAATGCCGTTCTGGAATTCCTCGTTCTTGTTCGAGAACCTTTCCTTCGGCTGGGCTGCGCTCTTCCAGTCCTTGGCGATCACCGTGACCTGCGCGCCCTTCGGGATTGTCCCGTACACGCAGACGGAAGATGGTCCTCGCCCTGGGCAGAGGTAGGCGTCGCGAAAAGCTCCGCCTTGTTGCTCGGCGGAGCAAACATGTGTCGTCGACAAGATGGCGAGTATGACGAGTGACAAGGACTTCATCACGATCAGGCTTCTCCTCCCGGACCACAGCGGTCAGCCTACTTAGGCGGACGCAATGATGCCAGAGGGGCGGGGCATGCGATGTCGTCGGCAAGCCGCATGCCGTCATCAAAAGGATCGCGGCAGCGAGCGGGGTAGTCAGCCGGCTTCGTCCGCCGCAGCTCTACGACGTCGGCGGACAAGTCGCCAACCTATCCGAAGCTGATCGCGCTGCTCGTCTATTTCTTGGTGTTCGACAGCTTCTCGACGCCGGACTTCAGACTGACGCCTTCCTTCATCAGCAGGGCCTTGTCGCCGCTGTTGAACGTGAACGTGTCAGCGCCCGCGCTGATGCCGTTCCAAGCCACCGTTTCGGCCAGCGACAGATACCACAATCCCTGGAATCCCGCCGAATTGTTCAACTGCCCGGTCCAGACGGTGGTCGAGCCGCAGCCGACGAAATTCACCGAGAAGCTGATCGCGGTGCCGGTGTTGCCGTAGACAAGCCAACCGGTCACGCCTTGCGGCTTGCCCTCATCGCAGCTGTTCGCCGCGTTGTTGGTGTAGGTCCCTGCGATTGCGCCCGTGCTCTGGTTGAAGCTGGTGATGGCCAGTGTCGAGCCGTACTGGTTGGTCCAGGTCCAGTTCACGCTCTGCGCCTGCGCCGATCCGATCAGGCACGCCGATACAAGTAGTCCCAACAGCATTCCTTTGCCGTGACGCATGGTCGTTTCCTCCGGATCTCTGATTGGAGCTGATAATCTGCGACTACCTTAAATGATGCGATTGAATAATACAACTAAAAGATGTATAGAGCGGTTTGTTCGTCCGCGCGGCTTTTCAACCACCCGTTCACCAAGTGGAAACGACCGCCGCTTAGAGTCCCCTCCACCTGCCTTGGGGGGAGGGGCTTTCCATGACTTCAAATGCCGTCGCGCGCCGTTGCGCGATGTTTTTCTTTGCGCTGTCGGTTTGTGTCGCGGGCGCTCGCCACGTCACGGATGCGCACGCGGCCGGCGCCATTGCGGTCGGCAAGTGCGGCGCCTATGGCCAGGCCTATGATTACGGCGCCGAGCACGAAGCGCGCGCCGCGGCGCAGAAGCAGTGCAAGGGCGATTGCACAACGGTGACGATGAAGCGCGCCTGCGCTGCGATGTCGGTCGATATGACCAACCCCTGCGGCGCCTATGGCTACGCCGTCAAGCCGAAGATCGCCGCCTCGCTCAATGCCGCCACGCGCGAATGCTACAAATACGGCGGCAAGGAATGCGTGATCCGCGCCTGGGCCTGCGACGCCAAGGGCTGATTCCTCTTGCTGTCGTTCCGGGGCGATGCGTAGCATCGAGCCCGGAATGACAGCCGAGGAAGCATATGCAGTTCGACACCAAGATCGCCGTCGTGATCCGTACCGACCTTCAGGCCTGGCAGAAGCTCAACGTCGCGTCCTTTCTCACCAGCGGCATCGCAGCTGCGTTTCCCGAATGTATCGGCGATCCCTATGAGGACGCTTCAAGCACGAAATATCTGCCGCTGATCGGCCAGCCGATCCTGATCTACGGCGCCGACGGCCCCGCGCTGTCGCGGGCACTCGACCGCGCGCTGACGCGCAATGTGAAGCCGGCGGTCTATACCGAGGACATGTTCAAGACCACGCATGACGCCGCCAATCGTGAGGCGGTGAGGGCCGTGGCGCGCACCGATCTCAACCTCGTCGGGATCGCGATGCGCGCCGAGCGCAAGGTGATCGACAAGATCGTCGATGGCTTGAAGTTCCATAACTGACGTGACGTCCACTTAGCCTTCACGTCCCTGTCATCATGCTATCCGCGCCACATAAAGTTGCGCCGTTTGACTCCGATCAAGGGCACGCCGCGCGGCATCGCTAGTCTGCCCTTCGTATTGCAACGGAGCAGACAGATGCCGACCATGAAAGCCGCCATCGTCAAACAATTCGGCAAACCGCTGGTGATCGAGGACGTGCCGGTGCCGCAGCCCGGCCCCGGCGAGGTCCTGGTCAAGGTGAAAGCGTGCGGCGTCTGCCACACCGACCTGCACGCTGCCGCCGGCGACTGGCCGGTGAAGCCGGCACCGCCCTTCATTCCCGGCCATGAGGCCGCCGGCATCGTCGCCGCGCTCGGGCCCGGCGTGAAAAATCTGAAGATCGGCGATGCCGTCGGCGTCGCCTGGCTGCACGATGCGTGCATGGCTTGCGAATATTGCCAGACCGGCTGGGAGACGCTGTGCGAGCACCAGCACAACACCGGCTACAGCGTGAACGGCGGGTTTGCCGAATACGTCATCGCCTCGGCCGCCTTCGCCGCCAAGCTGCCGGCGACGATCGACTTCGCTGCCATCGCGCCGATCCTCTGCGCCGGCGTCACCACCTACAAGGGACTGAAGGAGACCGACGCGCGGCCCGGCGAGTGGGTCGCGATCTCAGGCGTCGGCGGGCTTGGTCATGTCGCGATCCAGTACGCCAAGGCGATGGGGTTCAAGATCGCCGCCATCGATATCGCCGAGGACAAGCTTGCGCTCGCACGCGAGTCTGGTGCGGATCTCGCGGTCAACGCGCTTGAAGCCGATGCCGTGGACAAGGTGCTGACGGCGACCGGAGGAGGGGCCCACGGCGTGCTGGTGACGGCGGTCTCGACCGCGGCGTTCGCGCAGGCGCTGAAGATGGTGCGCCGCAAGGGCACCGTCAGCCTCGTCGGCTTGCCGCCGGGCGAATTCCCGACGCCGATCTTCGACGTCGTGCTCAAGCGCATCACCGTGCGCGGCTCCATCGTCGGCACGAGGCGCGATCTCGACGAAGCCATCGCCTTCGCCGCCGACGGCAAGGTCAAGGCCGAGGTGACGAAGGTGCCGCTTGCGCAAATCAACGACGTCTTCGATCGGATGAAGGCCGGCAAGATCGACGGCCGCATGGTGCTGGATTTTGCCTAAAGCGTTTTCGAGCGAAGTGGATACCGGTTCGGGTAAAGAAAACGCGTCAAAACAGGAATCTGGCGCCTCAGCCCGGCGGCATGCCTGCGAATGTTGGCAAGTTGGGATCGAGGCGATCCCAATCATGGGCGCGCGCGGCGTAAGTCACGGCTTGCGGCTTGTAGCGGGCCGGCTCGTCGAGGCTAGCGGCGCGGATCGTGAAGATCTCGGGCATGGCGGCGAAGGTCATGTAGACCGGCAGGCCGCACTGCGGACAGAAGCCGCGCGTCTTCACATTGCCGCTGTCGCCGACCATGTCCCAGTGCTTCGCCTCGCCGGTCAGCGTGACGCCGGCGCGCGCGAAGGTCGCGTACGAGCCGTGTCCGCTGCCGCTTTCGCGCTGGCAGTCCCGGCACTGGCAGTGATTGCTGAAGAGGGGATCACCGATGATCGAATAGCGGATCGCGCCGCAGGCGCAGCCGCCGGTAAAGGGCTTTGTCATCGCGATAACTCCTCACTTCTCGCCGCTGATCTCATCGAGCTGGCGAACAACCTTCTTCCAGCCGCCGCTCATGACCGTGTAGGCCGACTCGTTCCTCGGCAGGTCGAAGCCGGCATGAACGAGCCGGATCCGCGTGCCGGCCTCGACCGGGGTGAGGGACCACGTCACGACGGTGTCGAGCGGCGCGCCGTAGCCGATGTTGCGCGCATCGCCGCCCTTCCAGGCGTAGACGAGGCGGCGGTTCACCACGACTTCGAGAACGCGGCATTGGATGACGCCATCCCAATTGCCGCCCGGGGTGGTCTGGAACGTAAAGGCCTTGCCTTCGACCGCTTCGAAGCCGGTCGGCTGCATCAGCCAGCGCGCGATCAATTGCGCATTGGTCAGCACCTTCCAGACGGTCTCCGGCGCATGAGGGAGCACCTCGTCGATGACGATGTCCTTGGTCTCGGCTTGCAACGCGGCTGCATTCACGGGTCGATCTCCTTCAAGAGGTCACGCAGGTTCTGGAAGCGCTCGCGCCAGAACACGCCGTAATAGTCCATCCAGGTGACCAGCGGCTCCAGTCCTTGCGGCGCGGCGCGGTAATAGACGTTGCGGCCCTCGGCGCGCTCGGCGACGAGGCCGGCCTGCTTGAGCGACTTCAGGTGCTGCGAGACGGCTCCCTGCGTGACGCCACTGCCGCGCGTCAGCTCGGCGACGCTGATCTCCTTGCTCTCGAACACACGCTCGAACACGGCGCGGCGGGTCGGATCGGCGAGGGCGCGCATCACGGTGGTGACGGGATTTGGGGCGGCTTCGATCATGACAGTTCAATTAGCAAATGCTAATGCATTAGTCAATGCTAATTTGTTTGCTGAATAGAGCCCGTCCCTGACTTGACTATGACTGACTAGTCAGTCATAAATTGAAGATGCCCAAGAAGTCGACCAAAGCCTCCATGCCGCCGGCAGCTCGCGCCAACGCGAACGTCCCGGTAGCGAGCGAGGAGGGACCTGCCTCGAACCGTGCCACACGCGCGGCGGAGCGGCGCGCGGCGATCGTGGAGGCCGCGATGGAGGAGTTCATCGCGCGCGGCTTCGCGGCGACGCGGCTCGACGACATTGCCAAGCGCGCCGGTGTCGCCAAGGGCACGATCTACCTGCACTTCAAGGACAAGGAATCGATGTTCGAGGAGCTGGTACGCATCGTCATCGTGCCTGTGGTGGCGCGATTGGCCGAATTGCCGCCGCCAGCGGGCTCGGTGCGCGATCTCGTCGAGGCCTTCGCCCGCAACTTCCTGAAGGAAGTGATCGGCACGAGGCGCGGCGATCTGGTGCGCCTGATCGTGGCGGAGGGGCCGCGCTTTCCCTCCGTCGCCGATTTCTACTACCGCGAGGTCGTCTCGCGCGGCATCGCCACGATGCGCACCCTGATCGAGCTCGGCATCGCTCGCGGCGAGATCCGGGAGAAGGACCTTGCGCGCTATCCGCAGATCCTGGTCGCGCCGGCGATGATCGCGGTGATCTGGCAGAGCCTGTTTGCGCGGCACGCGCCGCTCGATGCGCAGGACATGCTGCGCGTCCATCTCGATTTGATTTTTGGCGAACGGAGGACGACATGAGGTCGTCGCGGGTATTTTTGACATTTGCATTGGCCCTCGTGCTCGGAACCGGCCTCGCCGGCTGTAATGAGAAGCGCGATCCCGGCTTCCAGGGTTGGGTCGAGGCCGACATGATCTTCGTCAGCCCGGATGAGGCGGGCCGGGTGACGAAGCTGAACGTGCGCGAGGGCGACGAGGTCAAGGTTGGCGATCACCTCTATTCGGTCGATGACGATCTCCAGCTCGCCGACCTCAACCAGAACAAGGCGACGCTGGCGAATGCGCAGCAGACCTATGATCGCGCGGCCTCGCTGAGCAAGACCGGATCGGGCACGCAGGCCAATCTCGACTCCGCGGTGTCGGCCTTGCGCGTTGCCGAGGCGCGGGTGGCGACGTCGGAGACGCGGATGGCGCGGCGCAAGGGCTTTGCGCCGGTCGCCGGCACCATCCAGCAGATCTATTTTCGTGAGGGCGAGATGGTGGCGGCACAGCGACCGGTGCTGTCGATCATGCCGCCCGGTAACATGAAGCTGCGCTTCTTCGTGCCGGAGACCGAGCTGCCGAAGCTTACGATCGGCGACACGGTGCGGATCGCCTGCGACAATTGCGCCGCCGATCTCACCGCCAAGATCTACTTCATCGCGACCTCGGCGGAATACACCCCGCCCGTCATCTACAGCCTCGAGGAGCGCAACAAGCTGGTCTATCTGATCCAGGCGCGGCCCTCGCGTCCCGACGCCTTGCGCGTCGGCCAGCCGATCAACGTCTATCTCAACCCCAAGACGCCGGTGGCGGACAAGCGATGAACGGCAATAGCGACATCGCGATCGACGTCAAGGGCCTCACCAAATCGTTCGGCGGGCGTGAGGTCGTGCACGATCTGTCGATGCAGGTGAAGCGCGGCTCGATCTACGGCTTCCTCGGGCCGAACGGGTCGGGCAAGACCACGACCATCCGCATCCTCTGCGGCCTGCTGACGCCCGACAGCGGCGAGGGCACCTGCCTCGGCTACGACATCCTTAAGGACGCTGAGAAGATCAAGCGCCAGGTCGGCTACATGACGCAGCGCTTCAGCCTGTATCAGGACCTCTCGGTGCGCGAGAACCTCGAATTTGTTGCGCGGCTCTATGGCCTTGCCGATGCGCGCGGCGCCGCGCGCGACATGATCAAGCGGCTCGGGCTCTCGGGGCGCGAGGAGCAGCTCGCGGGCGAGCTCTCAGGCGGCTGGAAGCAGCGGCTGGCGCTGGGTGCATGCACGCTGCCCAATCCGAAGCTGCTACTGCTGGACGAGCCGACCGCCGGCGTCGATCCCAAGGCCCGGCGCGATTTCTGGAACGAGATCCACGCGCTCGCGGCAGAAGGGCTCACCGTGCTGGTCTCGACCCACTACATGGACGAAGCCGAGCGCTGCCACGAGATTGCCTACATCGCCTACGGCCATTTGCTGACCCATGGCACGGTCGAGGAGGTGATCGCGGGATCCGCGCTCTCGACCTACACCGTCACCG
Organism: Bradyrhizobium sp. CB2312; assembly: GCF_029714425.1. NCBI lineage: Bacteria > Pseudomonadati > Pseudomonadota > Alphaproteobacteria > Hyphomicrobiales > Nitrobacteraceae > Bradyrhizobium > Bradyrhizobium sp. CB2312. Next base: position 3,985,832 of record NZ_CP121668.1, read on the forward strand.
GCGAGGACCTGAACGGCCTCACGGCCGAACTCACCGGCAAGCCCGGCATCGACATGGTGGCGCCGTTCGGCACCTCGTTGCACGTCTCGGGGCGCGACGTCGCCGCGCTCGAAGCCAGCATCGCGCCCTGGCGCGAGAAAAGCGGCCTGCACTGGCACAAATCCTCGCCCTCGCTCGAAGACGTCTTCATCGAGCTGATGAGCCGCTCCAAGGACAATTTCCAATGAGCGCTGCCGATCAAGCCGCACCACGGCACGAAATCCGCGAACGCTTCGGCTTCTGGAAGCGCTCCTACGCGATGCTGATCAAGGAGTTCATCCAGCTGAGGCGCGACCGCGTCTCGTTCGCGATGATCGTGATGCTGCCGGTGATGCAGCTTCTGTTGTTCGGCTATGCCATCAACACCACGCCGCACCATCTGCCGAGCGCAGTGCTGCTCCAGGAGGATTCCGATCTTGCCCGCTCGATCCTGAAGGCGCTGGAGAACACTGCCTATTTCCGCTTCATCTACGAGGTGCACGACGTCGACGATTTCGACAATCTGCTGAAATCCGGCAAAGTGCTATTCGGGGTCGAGATCCCGCGCGGTTTCGAGCGGGCGGTGCGGCGCGGCGACAAGCCGGCGCTGCTGGTCGCGGCCGACGCCACCGACCCCGTGGCGGCCAGCTCCGCGCTCGGCTCGCTCGGCAAGGTGGTGCAGACCGCGCTCGCGCACGATCTCTACATCGGCGATCCCCCGGAGATGCCGTTCGAGATCCGAGCGCATGCCCGCTACAATCCGGCAGCGGCCTCCAGCCTCAACATCGTGCCGGGCCTCGTCGGTACCATCCTCACCATGACCATGCTGATCTTCACCGCGCTGTCGGTCACGCGCGAGGTCGAGCGCGGCACCATGGAAAGCCTGTTGTCGATGCCGATCAAGCCGGTCGAGGTGATGTTCGGCAAGATCATCCCTTACGTGCTGGTCGGCTTCGTCCAGGCCTTTCTCATCATCGGCATCGGCGTGCTCCTGTTCGGCGTGCCCGTGCTCGGCAATCTGTTCCTGCTGGCGCTGCTCTCGACGCTGTTCATCACCACCAATCTCGCGATCGGCTACACGATCTCGACCGTGGTGCAGAACCAGCTCCAGGCCATGCAGATGTCGATGATGTTCTTCCTGCCGAGCATCCTGCTGTCCGGCTTCATGTTCCCGTTCGCGGGCATGCCGGCCTGGGCGCAATATCTCGGCGAAGGCCTGCCGCTGACGCATTATTTGCGCATCGTCCGCGCCATCATGCTGAAGGGCGCGACCATGCAGAACCTGCGGTTCGACGCCCTGGCGCTGGCGGCCCTGATGCTGCTCGCCATGGTCATCGCCGTGACGCGCTTCCGCCGCACGCTGGATTGAGGCAAACTGTTCCCGATGTCATTCCGGAGCGATGCGATAGCATCGAGCCCGGAATCTCGAGATTGCGGGTTCACGCTTGCGCGCGGCCCGGAACGAGCAGGGGGAATGATGGCGAGGTTTGCGAGCAGGAAGGCGCGGCAGCATGCCGTGCTCTCGGAGGATTTCGAGCGCGAGCTGACGCGGGAGGTGCTGCGCACCGAGCTGTTGCGGGTGCGGACACTGATCATCACCGGCTGCGTTATGGTCTTGTTCCTCACCTCGACCTTCCTGATCGACCCTGCTCTCGTGAACCGAGTCTGGCGCGGGACAGAGGGCCTCGTCCGCGAATACATCCTTTTAGGAGGCTTCATCCTCTTCGAAGCCTGGGTTCACGGCCAGATCAGGCGAAACCTGAAGCTCGATCGCGACCTCCCGGTGATCAGGCGCTATGTCGGCGCCTTCATCGAAACGTCGCTGCCGACGATCATCCTGATCCTGCAGATCCGCAGCATGGGCGCTGGGCCCGCGCTCGGTTTCGTGCTGCCGCTGGTCTATTTCATCTTCGTCATTCTTTCGACGCTGCGGCTCGATTTCTGGCTGTCGACCTTCACGGGATTTGTGGCTGGAGCCCAGCTCCTGGCTGTCGCGCTGTATTACAATTCGGTGAACGACGCCGGCGAGCCCCTGATCTACTTCCACGCAGTGCGCAGCACGGTCATCCTGATCTGCGGCGTGCTTGCGGGCTCCGTCGGCGCGCAGCTCCGCCGCCAGTTTGCCGCGAGCATCGCAGCGGCCACCGCGCGCGACCGCGTGACGAACCTGTTCGGCCAGCACGTGTCCCCGCAAGTTGTGGAGCGGCTGATGGCAACGGGAACTACTGCGAGTGGTGACGTCCGCCGCGTCGCCGTGATGTTCGTGGATTTCCGCGGCTTCACCGCCGGTGCGCAGTCGCGCACGCCGCAGGAGGTGGTCGACCGGCTCGACGGCGCCTTCGCCGTGCTGGTCGACATCCTCGACCGCGAGGGTGGCATCGTGAACAAGTTTCTCGGTGACGGCTTTCTCGCCCTGTTCGGTGCGCCGCTGGAGGCCTCGGATGCCGCGCATCGCGCGGTCGCGGCCGGCCGCGAGATGCTGACCGCGATGGACCGCATCAATGCAGAGACGAGCTGGCCGCTGCGGATCGGCATCGGCATCCATTTCGGCGAGGTCGTCGCCGGCAATATCGGCTCGCCCCGGCGCAAGGAATACACTGTGATCGGCGACACCGTGAACTTCGCCTCGCGGCTGGAGGCGCTGAACAAGGAGTTCGGCTCGCAGCTGTTGATCTCCGCATCCGTGCGCGAGGCGCTCGGCGATGACGGCAAGGACGCCGTCGCGCTCGGCGAAGTCGAGGTGCGCGGCTACGAGCAGAAGGTCGCGGTGTATCAACTGGGGTAGCGCGACTTCAAATGTCAGTCGCGTTTCGTTGAAGCGGATCGCGTTCCGTTGAAGGCGCGTGATGAAATATCCTTGGTAGCCTTCGGGTCTTGCACAGTGAAAGCCGAAACATCTCGGCTTTCACTTGTCATCCGGAGAAAGCCAATGACCCGATTGTCTCTTGTTGCGACCGCTCTGATCGCTGCCGCCGTCTACCAGACCCAGGCCGCTGCGGCGCGCGACGTCGCCCCACGGCGCGCCGCGACCCAGGCGACGGCGGACTGCGTCAGGGCTCCGGCAGAAGGCTCGTATGCTTCTGCGCCCTACAGGCAGCCGCCGTGCCTGCCGAACGCGGCGTACACCTACGCGTATCCGTACTAGCGATCACGACGGACGAGGCCGGGCTGGCGGACTCTGCCAGCCCGGCCTCGCGAACGGTTGCGCCTTCGTCTACCAACGCGTCATTCGCCATTGCTCCGATTGCTCCGAATTTTGGGGCATGACGGACGATGTCGCCGGCCTGTAGACTGCCGCGCGATGCGGCCGGTCGTGGCCGCGACTTGCATGGGGAAGTGACGATGCAGCGCCGCTACATCACCGTCGACGTGTTCACCGACCGCGCCTTCGGCGGCAACCAGCTCGCCGTGGTGCTCGATGCCGGCGGGCTTTCGACCACGCAGATGCAGGCGATCGCGACCGAGTTCAACTATTCCGAGACGACCTTCGTGCTGCCGCCGCGCGACAAGGCCAATGACGCCGAGGTGCGCATCTTCACGCCGGTGCAGGAGATCGCCTTTGCCGGCCATCCCAATGTCGGCACCGCCTTCGTGCTGGCCTCGATGGCGAAAGAGCCGAAGCTGCGGCTGCTGTTCGAGGAGAAGGCCGGGCTCGTACCTGTCAAGATCGTGCGGGATCAGGGCCGGGTGATCAGGACCGAACTCACCGCGCCGCAGTCTCTGGCGCGGCATGCGCCGCTGTCTCCCGCTGAAGCGGCCAGCTGCATTTCGCTTGGCGCAGATGACATCAAGATCGACAACCACGCACCGCATGTCGTTACCGTCGGAAACGCGTTCCTGGTGATGGAGCTGCATTCGCGCGAGGCGCTCAAGCGGGCCCGGCCCGATGCTGTGGCCTACGGCAAGGTCTTGCCGCGCGACGGTGCCCGCTCGGTGTGGTTCTATACGCGCGACGTGCCGCCAGCGGAGGCGCCTTGCGAGCGGCAGGCGCGGATGTTCATGCGCGGCGCCTCCGGGCTCGTCGAGGACCCCGCCACCGGCAGCGCCACGGTCGCCGCCGCGGCGCTGTTCGCCGATCTCGATCCCGCGCGTGACGGTGAACTGAAGCTCACTGTCGGCCAGGGCTTTGACATGGGCCGGCCCAGCATCCTCCAGACGTGCGTGCGCAAGCAGGGCGGCAAGATCGTCTCCGCCCATGTCGGCGGCAGCTGCGTGCAGATGATGGAGGGGACGTTCAAGCTGGCGGGGGAGGGCTGAATCGTCATTCCGGGGCGCGACGAAGTCGCGAGCCCGGAATCCATTCTTCCACCTGCGCTGCCGCTCAATGGATTCCGGGCTCGCGCTACGCGCGCCCCGGAATGACGGCAACAGCTACACCTGCCGTCCCGCCAAATTTTTCACCGCCACGCCATCGCGCTCCTCGATGATCTCCGCGATCATCTGGCGGTGGCAGTGGGTGTGATCGCGCTCGTAGCAGAGCAGGCACACGGGACCTGCCTTCTTCACCAGCGCCGAAAGCTCGTCCATCGCTTCCTTGGCTTCGGGCGCCTTCAGGTGCCTCGAGAAGACTTTCTCCAGCACGTCATATTGGCCGCTGCGCGCGGCAAGCCGCCCTTCCTTCGGCGTGCCGAGGGCTGCGAGATGGACATAGGCGATGCCGCGTTCGTCCAAGCCGGCGGCGAGCTGCTTCTTGGAAAAGCCCGGCCGGCGCGACGACGTCACCGCGCGCACGTCGACCACGAGCTTGACGCCGGCCTGCTCCAGCTCGTCCAGCACCGCCTTGGGCGGCGTCTGCTCATAGCCGATGGTGAAGAGCTTCTTCGCCTTTGCCATGAGACACCTCAGGTCACGACACGGGAGGTCGTCATGCCCGGGCTTGTCCCGGGCATCCACGTTCTTCGTGCCGCGCAGCTAGGCGTGGATGGCCGGGACAAGCCCGGCCATGACGATGTGAAAGCTTTCGTGGCCTTAACTGAGAGTGTCATAGGCGGTAGCCCGCTCAGCTCACCCGCGCGATCAGTTCCATGGCGCCGTGCGGCGCGCGCACCTTGCCCTCGTGGATGACATAGGCGAACACGTCGCGCGGCTCCTTGTTCGGCTTGGCCTTGTCAACCTTTGGCAGGTCGTCGGGTTCACTGCCGGAGGCCCACGCCTGAAAGCGCTCGGCCCAGGCATCGAGCTGTTTCGGCGGATAGCAGGTCTTGATCTCGTCATCGCCTTTTTGCAGCCGCGCATAGACGAAGTCGCTGGCGACATCGGCGATCGCCGGATATTTGCCGTGCTCGGCGAACACAACCGGCGTCTCGAACTCGCGGATCAGCGCGATGAAATCCGGCGTGCAGAAACTGTCGTGGCGGACCTCGACGACATGGCGCAGCGCACGGCCGTCGAGCTTGCGCGGCAGCAGCTCGAGGAACTTGCCGAAGTCGGCGCCGTCGAACTTCTTCGTCGGCGCGAACTGCCAGAGTGCCGGCCCGAGCCGGTCGCCGAGCTCCAGCACGCCGGAATCGTAGAACCGTTTGATGGAGTCGCCGGCGTCAGCGAGCACGCGGCGATTGGTGGCGAAGCGCGGTCCCTTCACGGAGAATACGAATCCGTCGGGGACTTCGCTCGCCCATTTGCGAAAGCTCTCCGGCTTCTGCGAGCCGTAATAGGTGCCGTTGATCTCGATCGAGGTCAGCTTCGAGGCGGCGTAAGACAGCTCCTTCGCCTGCGTCAGCTTCTCCGGGTAGAACACGCCGCGCCAGGGCTCGAAGGTCCAACCGCCGATGCCGATGAAGATGTTGCCGGATTTTTTGGACGCGGTTTTTGCTTTGGCCACGGGAGGGATCTCGCAACGACGGGGAGGGACCTCATCTTAATCAAACCAGATGTGATTGGCCAGTTGCCGCCTCCGGTCTAAGCTTGCGAGGTGACCCGCGAAAAGGAGAACAAGATGCGGATGCTGGTGGTGGGAGCGGCGCTCGTCATGATGACATCTGCTGCCATGATATCTTCCGCCATCGCGGATGACGACGATGCCAAGAACGACGCCAAGAGCGCACAGAAGCTCGCCCAGCAGGGTCGCGACGATTACTGGCATTGTCTGGCGCGAGAATATTCGCGCGACAGCAATCAGGGCCTGTCGGAACAGGATTTTGGCCGCTCGGTTGCAGGCGCCTGTCCGTCGGAGCGTCAATACTACCGGGTGGCGCTGCTCGACTATCTCACCACGCAATATCCCAACATCGATTCCGGCGCCCATCTCGCCACCGCGAACAGGGCGGTCGAGTCGGCGCAGAAGGACATCGTGACGGCCTTCGTCAAGCGCCGAGCGCCGGCGAAGTAGGGGAATGGCAAATGGCCAATAGGGGCAGGCCTTCCTCTTTCGCTCCTCGCTATTCGCTACTCGCCCGGGGCCTTTCGGTGCAGCGCGCATCCGTGGTATCACTCGCGGCATCCGGAACAGGGAAGGTTTCCATGTCGTCTGAGTCGGTGGGGGGCATTCTGGGCGCGATCGTCGCGGCGATCGTGCTTGCGGTCGCCGTCGTCCTCGGGCCAATCGGCCAGTACGGCAAGCCGCCCAAGCCGGCGAAGGTCGAGCCTGCCCCGGCGGCACCCGCAGCCCCCGCCGCGCCCGCGCCGCGCGGGCCGGTGATCAAGGAAGTCCCCAACCAATAGGGCCGAAAATCGACCTTTCGCCCCTTGCGAAGCGGGTTTGCCGTTCCTATTTAGTTTCTAACGGCGACGTTGAGCGAAAACTCCGGCGCTGGGACGACCTTGGAATAGCTTGGGCCTGCGCCGGATGTACGCGCGGTCCGCCGTTCCGGGGTCGTTGGCATTTTAGGGCCCCTTTTGGCCCGTTCCCCAGAAAAAACCCCGGCTTGGCAGCGCAGGACGCGGCGGATATACGCTGCCGTCATGAATGAAGCGATCAGACCGGGCACCGACAGCCCGCCGCAGGCTCACGAAGGCCCGGAACTGTCGGTCATCGTCCCGACCTTCAACGAGCGCGACAACGTCACGGTGCTGTACCGACGGCTGGAGGCGACCCTCGCCAACGTCGTCTGGGAGGTCGTGTTCGTCGACGACAATTCGCCCGACGGCACCTGGGACGTCGTGCGCGCGCTGGCTCAGCGCGACAGCCGCGTGCGCTGCGTCCGGCGCATCGGCCGCCGTGGCCTGTCCGGGGCCTGCATCGAGGGTATCCTGGCCTCCAGCGCGCCCTATGTGGCCGTGATCGACGCCGACCTCCAGCACGACGAGACGCAACTGCCGAAGATGCTGTTGCTGCTCGCGAGCGACCAGGCCGATCTCGTCGTCGGCAGCCGCTACATCGAGGGCTACAAGAGCGAAGGCTTCAACAAGCAGCGTGCCGGCGCCAGCGCGCTGGCGACCGAGGTCGCAAAGAAGGTGCTGCGGGTCGAGATCGCCGATCCCATGAGTGGTTTCTTCATGGTTCGCCGCGAACGTTTCGAGGAGCTCGCGCCGAAGCTGTCGGTGCACGGCTTCAAGATCCTGCTCGACCTCGTCGCGAGCGCGAATGGCAGCTTGCGAGCCGTTGAAATTCCCTACACGTTCGGTGAGCGCCAGCACGGCGAGAGCAAGCTCGATTCCATGGTCGCGTTGGATTTTCTCGGCCTGGTGCTGGCCAAGTTCACCAACGATGCTGTCTCGCTGCGCTTCATCCTGTTCGCGATGGTCGGCGGCATCGGCCTCGTGGTGCATCTCACCACGCTGTTCATCGCCCTTGAACTGTTCAGGGCGCCGTTCGCGGAGGCGCAGGCCGCGGGCGCCATCGTCGCCATGACCAGCAACTTCGTCCTCAACAACTTCCTCACCTATCGCGACCAGCGGCTGAAGGGCTTTGCGCTGCTGCGCGGTCTGATCGCGTTCTACATCGTGTGCAGCGTCGGCCTGCTCGCCAATGTCGGTGTCGCGTTCTCGGTCTACGACCAGGAGCCGATCTGGTGGCTGGCCGGCATGGCCGGTGCACTGATGGGCGTGGTGTGGAACTACGCGATGTCCGGGCTGTTCGTCTGGCGCAAGAAATAGCGCACGATGGGCGGGGCTGACGCGCGGATCGTCCGCAACACCGCGCTGGTGATCGTCGCGCTGGTCGCCTTGCGGCTGGTCGCGGCCGCGTTCACGCCAATCACCTTCGACGAAGCCTACTACTGGATGTGGTCGAAGAGCCTCGCGGGCGGCTATTATGATCACCCGCCGATGGTCGCCTACGTCATCCGCGCCGGCACCATGATCGCCGGCGATACCGAGCTGGGCGTCCGTCTGGTGTCGATCCTGCTCGCGCTGCCGATGAGCTATGCGATCTATCGCACCGCCGCGATCCTGTTCGGCGGGGCGCGGGTGGCGGCGACCAGCGCCATCCTGCTCAACGTGACCATGATGGCGTCCGTCGGCACGCTGATCGTGACGCCGGATGCGCCGCTGCTGGTGGCCTCCAGCTTCGTGCTGTTCTTCCTCGCAAAAGTGCTGGAGACCGGGCGCGGCGTCTGGTGGCTTGCGGTCGGTGCCGCGGTCGGCGCGGCGCTGCTGTCTAAGTACACCGCGATGTTCTTTGGCGCCGCGATCCTGATCTGGCTTGCGGCGGTACCGAAGCTCCGGCGCTGGTTCCTCTCGCCCTGGCCCTATCTCGGCGGGCTCGTTGCGCTGGCGCTGTTCTCGCCGGTGATCCTCTGGAATGCCGACCATCATTGGGTCTCGTTCGCAAAGCAGCTCGGCCGCGCCAGGATCGAGGACTTCCGCCCGGTCTTCATCGCCGAGCTGATCCCGACCCAGATCGCATTCGCAACCCCGCTGGTCTTCATCCTCGGCGCGATGGGGCTGCATGCGCTGACCTGGCACCGGGCCGGCGCGCTGGCCTCGCGCGTGCTGATCGAGACGATGTTCTGGACCATCGTCGTCTATTTCGTCTGGCACTCGCTGCACGCCCGCGTCGAGGCCAACTGGTTCGCGCCGGTCTATCCGCCCTTCGTCGTTGCCGCGGCGGCCGCTGCCAATCTCGTGCAGTGGCAGCCGCGCCAGCGGCGCCTCGTCGATTTCTGCCTGCGCTGGGCCGCGCCCGCCGGCATCGTGATGTTCGCCGCGCTGATCGTGCAGGCCAACACCGGCTGGCTTTCCGGTTATCGCCGCGATGCGACCGTGCGCAGTGTCGGCGTCGGCTGGCGCGAGCTTGCTAACGAGGTCGAGGCGTTGCGCGTGCGCACCGGCGCGACCTGCGTGCTTGCGCCGGACTACGGCACGACCGGCTGGCTCGCCTTCTACCTGCCGCGCGGCACCTGCGTGGCGCAGCAGAACCAGCGCATCCGCTGGGTCAACATGGGCGAGCCCGATCCGAAGCTCCTGGCCGGCAAGCTGCTCTTTGTCGACGAGCTGCGCGAAGGCGACCATCCCGCCCTCAAGGACCTGTTCGCGCAGGTGACGCAGGTCGCGCAGTTGCAGCGCAAGCGCGGACCGCTCGTCGTCGAAACCTACGGCATCGATCTGCTCGAAGGCGCCAGGGGCGACGTGCTGGACCGCTCGCCGCCGCCTGAACTTGTGCCTTGAGCGATCACAAGATCTTGCCGTTGATCGACAATTCCTTGATTCTTTTTTCCCAGTCGATCAGGGAACGATACCATCCCAGTGTATGGGTCGTGGGATCGTCGCCACTGACCGTGCCCCGCTCCAAAGCCTGTTTTATCTCCACGATCCCTTCGTGCACGCGGGAGGACGGATCGAATTTCAGGCGTTGGGTGATCTTGGCGAAAGACAAATTATAGGTTCGCTTGTCCGTCGCATCCGGGATCGTGTGGGTGACGATGTTGGGGATGATGTCTTTGACGAAGTTCGCGAGCTGCTTGATCTGATAATTGAGATCGTCGCCGCCGACGTTGAACGTCTCACCTGACACGACCGATGCTTCGCTCTCGATGCCCATGATCAGGGCGCGGCAGACGTCGTGAACGTGGATGAACGGCCGCCACTGCTCGCCGCCGCCCATGACGTAGATCACTCGCTCCTTCCAGGCGCGCAGCGTCATGACGTTGATGGCGAGGTCGAAGCGCATGCGCGGGGCGAGGCCAAACACGGTGCTGTTGCGCAGGATGACCGTTTCGAACGTGCCGCCTTGCAGCCTGCGCAGCTCGTCCTCGACGTGAAGCTTGCTTTCGGCATACAGCGTCTGCGGACGGCAGGCGGCATGCTCGTTCAGCGAGACTTCCTGGCCGTGACCGTAGACCGATGCCGAGCTCGAATAGACATAGCGGCGAACGCCGGCCCGTTTGGCCGCGCGTGCCAGACGAACGCCACCCTGGTGGTTGATCGAGACCGTCAGTTCGGGGTCGATTTCGGCGGAGGCGTCGTTGCTCAGTCCGGCCAGATCGATGACGGCGTCCATGCCCTCGAACTGCTGGGGGTCCACGGTGCGGATGTCTTCGACGAGCATCTTGATGTTTGGGTGCGAAGCCGCCTGCGTGAAGCGATCCCGGCCGAAAAAACATCGATCAAGCGCAGTCACCGAATAACCCTTCTGGGCCAGCATCTGGCAGAGGGGAATGCCGATATATCCACCCGCTCCAGTGACGAGAACTTTCTGCATGTCTTAGACTTCCATGTTCGTGGGAAGCATCGGGGTTAGGTACGATTCTGCGACTGATGCGTCGTTCCGCCGAGCGCTGATCGGCGTGCGTACTGGATGGCGGCAACGATGAGATCGCACTCTTCACCGGTCATGTCGTTGTAGACTGGGAGCGCAATGACGTTGTAGGCGACCCTTTCCGTCACAGCCAAATTCACCTCTCTTTGCGTGTTGTAAGCCGTCAAGTGGTGGCACGGTGGGCTGTAGTACTTCCGGACGAAGACGTTGTTCTTCTCGAGCGCCGACGCCAGCGTATCCCGATCCATTCCGAATTCCCTGGCGTCAACGACGACCGGCAGGTACAGCCAGTTCGTCTGCACGCCTGCTGGCTCTTGCCCCACGAGCAAGCCGGGAATTCTGGAAAGGCCGATCCGCATGCGCTCGACAGCGTGGCGGCGCGTCGCAATGGACTGCTCGAACGTCTTGAGTTGCTCGAGACCGATGATGGCCGAAATCTCCAGCATCTTGCCGTTCAAGCCCGGCTCGTGGCAGTCGGCGCCCTCGACTTGCCCGAAGTTGCGGATTGCCTTGACGCGCGCGAGCAACTCCGTGTCGTGAGTGCAGACACACCCGCCTTCCATCGTCGCGAAAGCCTTGGTGGCGTGGAAACTGAACATCTGCGCATCTGCGCACCCGCCCACCAGCTGCCCATTGACGCGCGTGCCGAAGGAGGGAGCGCTGTCGACGAGAAATTTCAGCTTGTAGCGCTCGGCCAGGCGAGCAAGTGAGGCGTAATCGCTGGCGACCCCATACGCGTCGACCGCAAGGATGGCGACCGTCCGGTCCGTGATCCGGCGCTCCACATCATCAGGGTCGAGGCGCATGGTCATGTCATCGAGAATGTCCGCGAATACAGGCTCGGCGCCGACCCATTTGACGGCATGCGGAGTGGCGCTGAACGTGAATGCCGGCACGATCACTTCGCCGCCGGTGATTCCCGCGGCCCTCAGCATGGCCATCATCCCGATCTGGCCGTTGCAGAAAACCAGGGTCGGAACGCCGAGATACTCGCTCAGGCGCGTTTCGAATTCGACGACCCAGCGCGAATTGTTCGTGACCTGGCCGGTCTCCAGCGCTTTCTCGAAAGCGTCCAGGAACTGCTCTGTTCTTGGAAACCTTGGACGCACGATATGGAGTGGGCTCCTGGCCAGCGGCGTTAGAGAGTCAAGCGGGACTGCGGCAGTCATCTCGAGTCCTGATCATCGATACGGTCTGTGACTGGTTATCGATATAGACCGAAACTTGCGTGGAGCATTCCTGTGCAGCGGCGGTCCGCGATTGACACGCGTATTTGGGCTAGCCGTGACTGTGGCGAATCATATTTGAGTAAGCATCACCGCTATTCATTCGCCACCGGTGCTTTCGCATATGAAGAACTTCGTCATCAATCTCGATCGCTGTCCGGAAAAGTATCAACGCTTTCTGGAGCGGAACGCAGGTTGCGGAATCGCTTTCGAGCGCTTCTCTGCGACCAATGGGCTGGAGCTGACCGACCAGGAGGCGATGGCGATGCGGCTTGTCGCTCCCGGCTCGGTGTTCACCAGGGGAGCCGTTGGCGGCGCCGCTTCGCTATGGCGGATCCTGAATTGGATCGCGAAGCAGGATCAGCCAGCCCTTGTCTTTGAGGACGATTGTACCATCCGCCACGACATCAGCGCACGCTTGGCGATGCTTCTTCCGTCCCTTGAAAACTGGGATCTTCTGGTCCTCGGCTACAATACGGACTCCATACTCGATCTCGAGCTGGCGCCAGGCATGAAGTCGATGATGAGCTTCAGCCCTCAGCGCCCGGATGACCAGACCGATGCCGCTTTCCAGAGAGCGAATTCCCAGGTCGCGGCGCTCCGGCTCAATTGCTGTTTCGGTCCAGCCGGGTCGTTGATATCCCCTGCGGGAGCGAGGAAGCTCCTGGAGTTTTGTTATCCGATGGACAATCGGCCGGTCAAAGTCGAGGCACTCGGCGACCGCGTGCTGCCAACGATTGGCCTGGATGGGATGGGGAACAGCATCTATCGCTTCATCAAAGCGTATGTTTGCTTCGCGCCGCTTGTAGTGCCGCGCAATGATAACGCCACTTCGACGACCTTCACGCAAGATGCACGCGCCTGGGGCTTGGCGCAGCCGAGCCTGATGGGCGTGAGGAGCTGACGAAGGCAAATTGAGAGCCGTTCGTCACCGCCCGAGATCATGTGCCGCGACCGGCCGAGTGCTTCGCCGGTCGACTCACGCCGGTATGGGTCGATCCGTCGTGAGCGAAATTTGCGAATGAATGTCTTCACAGTAGCAGGGCGTCACACCCGATGAATCTCGCGATCATGCAGCCGTACTTTCTGCCCTACATCGGCTACTATCAGCTGATTTCGGCAGTCGATCTCTTCATCGTCTACGACAACATCAAATATGTGAAGAAGGGGTGGATCAACCGCAACCGGATGCTGCTCAACGGAACGGACGCGATGTTCTCGCTTCCGTTGAAGAAGGATTCGGATGCCCTGGACATTCGCGACAGGGAGCTGGCGGCTGACTTTGACCGTACGAAACTGCTGAACCGGTGGCGAGGGGCCTATCGGACCGCGCCGTTCTTCGAGGAGACCTTTCCGCTTCTGGAAAAGATCGTCAACTTCGAAGACACCAATCTATTCCAGTACCTCTTCAATTCGTTGCGGATGACCAGTGACCATCTGGGCCTGAAAACCACCTTCAAGATCTCGTCTGAGGTGCCCATCGACCATTCGCTCAAGTTTCAGGACAAGGTGCTGGCCTTGTGCGAGGCGGAAGGTACGAAAAGGTATATCAACGCGATCGGCGGCCTGGAACTCTACGAATCCGCTGCTTTCAGCGCGCGCGGAATCGAATTCAGGGCGCTTCGAGCCAGGCCGTTTCCCTATGAGCAGTTCGGTCAGCCCCACGTGCCATATCTTTCGATCGTGGACCTGCTGATGTTCAACTCGGTTTCGAAGCTCGGCGAGGTCATCGCCGAGAACTACGACCTGGTTGAGGGGACGTAGCCGCACTCAGCTTGCGAATTCGGTTTCCGGTCGTGAAAACGACGCCTGATCCCGCGCCGGCGGGATCAGGCGATTGTGGCACGCTTGTCTCGACGGCTGGCGGCTTCTCGCACCAGCCACGCTGCATCCCGCATCAAAACCGGCGAGTTACTCGAACACGACGTAACTCTGCTGCGGTGAGATCGTGCTGCGGCAGACGCGATACCCTTGGGTGCCCCATGCCTCGCGCAATGCCAGGGTTTCTCCGGGATTTTCGGCCAGCACCAGCTCATCAAACCCGACGACGCTGTTCTTCGCCAGATAAGGGCGAATGAGCTCGAGGCATTTTTTCGTCGGCTCGTAGAGATCGAGGTCGAAATACGCCAGCGCGATGATCGTCTCGGGATGCTTTTCCAGATACCGAGGAAGAGTTTCGGTCACATCGCCCTTGACCAGCTCGAACTTGCGAAGGTGATTACGTGGCGCGAGCTTTTCCTGCGCCGACAGGATGTCTGTAAGCACGTCCTCGTAATTCGGTGTGACGTTGAGCCCACCGACTTTCAAGCCGTCGAAATCGCCGTCTTGCGGTGCGACTGACGGGAAACCCTCGAACGTGTCGAAGCCGACGACCTTGCGGCTCATGTTGTAGGGTTCGTAGATGTGGCGCATCGTCGTGAACAGCGCCATGTTCTGCCCCCAGCGCACGCCGAACTCCATGATGACGCCATGCGTATGCAGGGCCTTCGAATAGAGATCATGCATGAAGAGGATGCGCGCCAGCGACGGGCGGTTCAGGAACAGGCCGAGGTTCGCGTGGAATTCACGCGGAGGCATCGGCGACGTCTTCATCAGTTCCTGCAGCCGGCTATAGGCAGCCACTTCGTCCATGGCGGCATAGGTGAAGTTCTGCGCATCTTGCGGATCGTTTGAGGTCATAGTCTGCGCTCATAAGCCAATTGAATGTGAAGTTTCATCGTGGTTCGGCGAACGCGCGAAGCGGAGATCAATCCGCAAGTCGCCTGAGATTTCTCGCGCCGGTTTTCAGTCCGCCGTAGTAGTAGTCATTGAAGCCTGCGGCTTCCATCAGCTCGAATACCTTCGGCATGTTGTACTCGACCCGATGCAGTTCGAAGCTCTTGCCGTCGAACGTTGCGAACGCCGCCCGTGGATCGCCGTCGCGGGGCTGTCCGACCGATCCGGGATTGCAATAGGTCTTTCCGCCGAAGTGATGGACACTTTGCACGTGGGTATGGCCGCTTACAAAAATGCTGCCGGACAGTCGCGCAAAATAGGCTTCGTCGGGCTCCTTGATGTATTCATCGATCGGGTCCGACCATCCGCCATGTACGACTTGAGCGTCCCCTACTTGCATGTGCACCCGAAACGTCCGTAGCCAGTTCAGATTCTCGGGCGTGATCACCTTGCGCTGATGGACCAGACATTCGTTGACGCTCTTGGATCGAATGCAAAAGCCCCCAAAGCCCAGATACCAGTCATGGTTGCCAAGAAGGCTTTTGATGCCGCGCCTTTTCAGCTCGTCGCAGCATTCGTTCACCTGGGAATAGTATCCGACCACGTCGCCGACGCAGAAGATCTCGGTGATGCGCATGCGGTCGAGCTCGGCGAGAACCGCCGTCAGCGCCTCGAAGTTCCCATGGATGTCAGAGATGAACGCTATTTTCATAGAAGATATGATCCTCCGTATAGCGGACGGCTCGACCGCGCTTGATGTCCGGCTGGACCGGCATCCGGTTCTCGATGGCCATGTCAACCGCCATCAGTGCTTCGTTGTATCCGAAGGCGGCGCGTATCGACGTGGACGAAGAGATCCTCGGATTGATCTCGAGCAGCTTCAGGCCGTGGTCGGTCCTGCGAAACTGGAAATTGGTCGGTCCGACGGGAGAGAACGCCTGACATAGATCCCGAACCGCTTCGGAAAACTCCGCTTCATCGACGACCTCGGCCTTTTCCGTGAACCCGTCCTTGGAGAGCTTTCGTCGAAGCGCCATGATCGTCGAATAGCTCCCACGGCCATCGCAAAACGCGGACACCGTGAATTCCTCGTCATCGCGTCCGACGATAGGCTGGGCCATCAGTGTCGGCTTCGTCGCGGGATCAATCCCGGCAAATTGCTCCGCAGTTGCGACCACCACGAGTCCCTTGGAGCCAAAGCCCCGGCGAGGTTTCAGCAGAAACGGCAGGCCGCATTTCTCTTTGAGAAAATCGAAGTCCATCTCCAGATGGCTCGGGATCGCATAGGGCAGCTTCAGTTCGAGCTGGCGCTGGTAAAACGCCCATTTGTCGGAGCATCTGGCGATAAGGTCGGGTGAATTCAGGACGACCCTGGTTCCGGTCGATTCAATCTCGGCCAGTCGGTCCGCCCATTTGTACATGTCTGCGTCGATGCCGGGGATCGCCACGTCGACGCGATGCTTGCGCAGCAGCGCGAGAAGCCAATCGAGGTAATCAGGCACATCCGTCCTGGGCACCCGTTCAAAGACGTCGCAGAATCCCGGCGCCACCGAGTCGGTATAGATCGAGGTGCCGATGAGCTTCATCGGGCTGTTCGATCGTTTCAGGGAGCGCAAGATTCCGTAGCCGACGATTCCCGCGGCACCGGAAACCAAGATCGTTCTCATGACGCCTGCCTTCGATGAGCCACTTCCATCCGCATTCCCTGCTCCATGGAGATGCGGGGAAAATAGTCGAGCAGTCGGAACAGCGTCTCGTCACAAGCAAAGCCATTGCTCGGGATGTCAGGCTTGTCTTTCAGGAAGGCGACCTTGCTCTTGCTCGCGAAGGCGGAAATGGCCGCCGCCGCAATTTGCGAGTAGGTGACATTGTCGGGGTGCACGCAAGGGTAGGTGCCTTCAATCTTCGTCGCAATGACGGCCGAGATGATCCTGGCTACGTCCTGTGCGTGAATGAAGTTCCGCAAAGGATCGTTCGAGCCAAACAGATTTATGTCTTCATGGCCCTGGGCCTTGTCCATGATGGTGTACAGGAACGGCTGATGCCTTCGAAACCCTGGTCCCACACCATAAATCTGGGAAGGCTTCAGGACCGCGACCGGCAGGTGGAATTCCCGGCCGCAAAACTGCGCGACGTCTTCTGAGTGCCTTTTTGAGAGCGAGTAGGCGCCGAAGAAGGGAGACGCGCTGTCGAGGTCCGAAAAAATGCTGGAGATGTGCACAAGGTGCTTTGCGCCTGCCTTCGAGCTGGCATGGCAGAGCTTCATCACGCCAAGCACGTTGACATCCGTAGCTTGCAGGATGTCGGTCGGTTCCTTGCTCCCGAAAGCCGCGGCCACGTTCACGACGCACTCGATCCCGTCAGGAATTTGAATGTCGCGCGAACACAAGTCCAATTCGACATCGCAGCCCTTGCGCCCCGCCGTCAGCAGCTCGTACCGTTCACGCAGAAGCGGGATGAGCGTCTGAGCCAGCGAAGAGGTCCCCCCAACGAGCAGGACCCTCATGATCGCGGCGGATCGACTGGAGTGAGCTGAGCCAGCATCCCGGAGGAAAGTTCCGGGTAGTCAATTCCGATCTCGCACATGGCCTGAATGATGCTGTCCGCGAGATTCAGCGACAGGATCTGACTGGTCGCGAGGGGCTTTAGATAGATACCTTCCAGTTTTTCGATTTTGTAACCGGCATCGCTCACCAGCCTGGTGAGTGAGCTGACCGTAAAGTAGCGCTGATGCCCGAGGAGGAGATCGTTCTCCGAGAGAGCCTCCATATCGGGCAGCATCCCCGCTAGATGTCCCACCCTCCGGTTCATGACCTCGGCGTTCGGGACCGCGACAAAAAGCTTGCCTGTAGGTGTCAGGAACTTTCTGAAGCGCTTCAAGATCAAAAGGGGGTCGTCGACATGCTCGAGGACGAACCCCATGACAATGAGGTCGAAACGTTCCTTGGTATCGAACTCCTCGAAGTAGGTTTCGATGACTTCGCTTCTGTTGTCCGGAAATTTCAGCTTGAAGTTCTGGATGACTGCGGGAGAGCCCTCAAGAACGACATGGCGCGCGCATCGGTCCGAAAAAATCTCGGTGGCAAAACCATGCCCCAATCCCAGATCCAGAACGGAACGCGGATCCTTGACGACGTGAGCAATCCGTTTCGGATACCAGGTCAGTAGAATTTCGTTGTCGAAATCGTAGATGTTCTTGCCTTGATAGGCCGCGACATGGACGTCCAGTTGATTGCTCGTGGCCAAATGACCGTCCTCTCCACCGAAGACCAGATCGAAAGACCGGACAAGGTGCGCCGGTCGCTATTTGCTGCCATATCAGCGCCCCCTTTGATTCGCCACGCGGCGGAGCGATGAGGCGAAGGCGGTGTCAAGCTTCGTGCAAGCTACAGGCGGGATAGTTGAATGGCGGCGAGCTTCCCGAAGATTCGGGAGGCGGGTTGTTGCCTGCTGACCCCTGATCCGAAAGGTTCCTGATGAATTATCACGACGGCACTCTCGCAAGGGCGGACGAGATCTCGAGACAGCCGTCGTCGCTGACGCGGGATGAGGTTTACCAGATCTGCCTTCGGCATCTGAAATCGGGCGAGCTTGAGCAAGCCGTGGCTCGTTGCCGGGAAGGGCTCGCCGCAGACGAAAACCATGCTGGGCTGCTTCACTTGATGGCCGGTGTGTCGCTGCTCAACGGAAATTACGATGCCGCCATCCACTGGGCCGGGCGTGCTCTCACGAACGAGATGAAGGCGACTTATCTCGCGACGTTCGGGACGGCCCTGCAAGGCAAGGGGATGCAGGAGCCCGCGCTCGAGGCGTTTCGGCGCGCGGTGGAGCTCGATCCCGTCGATCCCTCTATCTGGGAGAATTACGGCCACGCCTTGAACAGGGCGGGGCATATCAACCAGGCGAGTCTCTGCTTCCTGATCGGGAGGGCGTATCAGAAATTGCCGTTCCTGGCGGAGTGCCGTTCTGCTCCGCGCAGCGGCTGGAACGCCCTGACAGAGAAGTTCAACGCGCATCTTCAGAGCCGATCGGCGCCGGGAGAGACCCGCGATCCCATCCATTGCTTTTGGTCGATGGGGCCGCTCGGCGAGATGCAGCGTCTCTCGCTCCAGTCGATGATCCGCCAGGGCCATCCGGTCAAGCTCTACACCTATGACGACGTGGCCGCCGTGCAGGCGGTTGTGCCACCCGGGGTCATCGTGGCCGACGCCGGAAACGTCGTGCCGGCTTCGATCTGCCAGCACGCGGTCAAGAACAGCGAGATCCGCTATTTCAGCGACATCTTCCGCTATGCCGTTCTTCATGAGTTCGGCGGGTGGTGGCTCGACACGGACATCGTCCTCGTGAAGCCCCTGGATTTCGGCAGGGAGCACGTGTTCTCCACGCAATGGTCGGGAGTCGAGAACGGCCATGTTTGCGCCGGCGACGTGATGCGCGCGCCCAAGGGCTCGCTTCACATGGCCAATCTGTATGCCTTGTCGCAACGGCGCCTCTTCGGCGAGAAGCGCGTCGAATACGGCGCGGTGGGGCCGTTGCTGCTGAGCGAATATCTGCTTCTGTCAGATGACGAGGAACTCCAGTCGTCGATCTTGCCACCGACAACCTTCAATGCGATCGCCTGGCATGAAGTGGACCTGTTCGCCTCCGAAAGCCGGGCCGGCTTCGAGCTGTTGAGCGATCCCCGTGTGACGGGTATCCATCTATGGGGAAAAAGCTGGGCCGACAGGAGCATGCGCTTCGAGGCCGTTTCCGAGCAAAGCGTGGCCGGTTATCTCAAGAAGCTGGTTCTCGAGCCGATTGGCTGACGCAGCTGGCGGCGAAGTTCGACTAGGACAAGGGCGCGCAAGGCGCATCCGTCGGACGCGCGCAATAATCTGAAGCGCGATGACGATTCATCCTGATCTCATCGCACTTTAGTCGATCATCTCGGCCCTGGTTGCCGGCTGGCCCGGCTCGCCCTGATCGCGCCAGAACCAGACCGTCACGACGCCGGAGCGGCCGCGGATCGGGGTGAGCAGGGGGCCGGACAAAATGCCCTCGGGAGCGCCCTGGAAGTCGGCCGCGTCCAGCAGCGTATCGGTCAGCGCGAGCCGCGCGCAGTTCTGGGCGGCGACCTCCATCAGGCGGCTCGCGACATTGACGGTGTCGCCGTTCGCCGTGATGTGCTGATGGCTTTCGCCGAGACGGGAGGCGACGATCGGGCCGCAATGCGCGCCGATCTTGAAACCGAGTTGACCGCGGATTGCGGGCGGCAACGAAGCGATCCAGCGATCGACGCTGCGATAGAGCTCGATCGAACATTTCAGCGCGCGCGCCGCGTCGTCCGGCATCGCGCTTGGCAGGCCGAACAGGATCATTGCGCCGTCGCCGAGAAAGCTGGTGATCATGCCGCCACAATCGATCGCAGTCTTGTCGATCAACACATGGAATGCCTCGAGAACGTCCTGGAGCTCGTCCGGATCAATCCGTTCGGTCAATGTCGTGAAGCCGGAGAGATCGATAAAGACGGCGGCACCGTCCTGCCGGACCGGCTTCAACAGGAAATTCGGATCGCGCGCCAGCCACTCCTGCACGGCGGGTGCCTGCAGTTGCGCCAGCGACCGGCTCTTGGCCGTAAGATATTGCGTGCGGCGGCCGCCCGCCCACAGCTGCACGCCGGCAAACACCGCAACCGGGGGCACCGCGGCCGCGAGCGTGGTTGCGGCATTCAGCCAGATGCCGTGCGTGAACGCGAACAGGTTGAGCCCGGCCCAGGCGATCATCACGATAGCTGCCGCCACGATGCCGAGCGCGCTGCGCCGCCAGGCGAGCAGGCCGACCAACAGCATCGGCAGCAGGATCGCGGTGAGCGCGTCGGTGATGTGCACCTTGCGGTCGCGCACGATGCCATCGCCGGCGACGAGATGCGTGATCGCGGTCGAGACCACCTCGACGCCGGGCATCAGGGAATCGAACGGCGTCGGATAGAAGTCGCCGCCGCCAGCGACCGCGGCGCCGATCACGACGATACGGTTCTCTATCGCGGCGCGATCGAGCGTGCCGTCGAAGATGCTCTGCGCGCTGACGGTGCGGATGGTGCGGCGCGGGCCGTAATAGGTGATCGGCAGCGCGAAGTCGGTGTCGGTCGGCACCGCGCGGTCGCCGAGCATGAGATGATCCGGCGCGATCGTCAGCGGCTTGTCGAGCGCGCGCGTTGCCACGCGCAGCGGGAACGACAGCTCGACCTTGTCGCGCGTCCGGAACAGCATCGGCACCGAGAGCGGCGAGCCCGATTGTCCCGTTGCGACGTTGACGACGCCGACCTCGGCATGGTCGGCGAACGCCGGCAGCGGCAACAGGAAGCGCTCGGCCTGCGGCAGGACGGCGAGGGGACCTTCGCTGCCGGGCGCCACGGTCTCGCTGGCGGACGGGAAGATCGCCGCGGCGGCGAGCACCATGGGGCCGGTGGCGAGCGTGTTCGCCAACGTGGCATCGCCGATCGCGGCGCTGCGGTCGACCAGGAGCAAGTCGATCGCGATGACCTTCGGCTTGAACTGCACGATGGTGTCGACGACGCGGGCGAGATCGGCGCGCGGCAGCGGATAGCTGCCGCCGCGTTTGATCACGGTGTCGTCGATCGCGACGATGGTGACGAGATCGGGCGCATGCTGCACGCCGCGCACCTGGGTCCGCAGATCGGTCAGCGTTGCCTCGATCCGGTCGAGAAACTGCAAATGGCCGTTGGCGTGAGCGGCATAGATGCCCGCGCCCCACAGCGCGGTGAGAACGAGTGCCACCAGGATCTGAACGCGTCGGCTACTCATGCGATCGTTTTTGTGGTCGTTCTGCAATCTTCCAGTGTCCAAATCTCATTCGCCGGGCCGTGACTGATCCAGGCCTATCGTTTCGAATCTTATTGTCCGAGCCTCGCCATCAGCGCGTCGACGCGCGCCTGGCCCCATGTCTTGACGGTCAGCGGACCGGTTGCCTCGACGTCGACGCCTTCGCCGGGGCCCAATACGACGCCGCGCCCGCGAGTCCTGCGGCTCACGCCGACACGGCCGTCGGCGACGAACACGGAGGTCTTGGCCTCGGCGACATCGACCGCCCATTTGGTGCCGCGCACGGCGGCGATCGCCTGCGGCGTCAGCACCTTGAAGGGGTTGCCGCCGGGCTTCTTGGGCACCTCGATCAGCAGCGCCTTGCTGCTCAACTCCACGGAGTCAATATGTCCGTCGCGGTTGGCGTCCTTAAGTTCAAATCTGGCGCCATTTTCCGCAACGATGGTGATGCCGTTGTCGCAGCGCCAGAGTTGCGTGCCGGCGGCCGCTGGCGATGCGGTGCAGCCCGCATTGGCGGCAGGCTGTGCAGTCGCAGATCCAATCAACAGAAACGACCACGCCAGAGCGAAAAACCCGGCGCGCGAAAACCTTCTCATGCCAGCCTCCGTTTGCGTGCGTGGCACAGTTCAAGGCGATGTTGATACGGTACCGTATCACACGCAGAGGCTGCTGAAAAGTGCCGCTCTCGCAGCTATTTTCTCGCCGCGGTATTTTCCAGTGCGGCACGATCAACTTTCAGTCAGGGCGCCGTGTTGCGTGAGCGCTCCGTGCGCGATGTGGGATGTGCTGAGCTGCCGTTCCGCTGACTCGGCCGGGCGAGAAGGCAGCACGCACCAGCCTCGCGCAACGCTTCCCCGCTATCTTCCGGGTATTGAAGACCACGAAAAGGACTTGGTTGGTGCGTTTAGAGAGGCGGCCGGAAGAGGTCCGCTGACCGTGCCGATCCGGCCGAGGATTATGGTTAACAGTTGCGCCTAAGTCCGTAGTTCTGCGGACTTTTTTCTCGAAATGGCACAGCGTTAACGAGTTGCCCCACATCTGCCCGAACTTAATCTGCATTTAACGAAAAGTCGCCTTAATGACGCTCCGACCTCCTGCGAGATGCTGTTCCCGGATCGTGACCAGCGGCACTTCGAAGGGGGACTGAGTGACACCGTCCTGGACGCAAGGCGAATGAGTACGAGTATCGCTGCGCAGAGTAACGCGGCACGGAAGTCCAACAATCCTGGCAAGCATTCACATCGGAAGCCTTCCCGGAAAATGACCACCCAAAACGTGCTTGGCGCGGCTGTGATCGGCTGCGTCGTGCTTGCCGGCTGGACCGTCTACAACACTATCTTCGCCGCCAGCGTCTACCCGTCCGTCGGCAGCGCCGGTTACGACGAGCCCGTGATCAAGCGCGCGCCCAAGGTCGCGCTGCGCGAGGCGGGCGATGCCATCAAGGAAGCTTTTGCGCTGCTGCCCGATCGCTTGCAGGTCGCAGCCCCGATCTCGCGCGAGATGTTCAACGAGCGCTTCGCCGCGGCTGCCACGCAGGGCGTGGAGTCGAATGCGGCCAGCGCCGCGCCTGCGACCAAGGTTGCCGAGGCCCCGAAGCAGAGCGTGATCGCGAAGGTCGCCGAGGCGCTGAAGCCTGCGGCCCCGGCCAAAACCGTGGATGCCGCGAAGGGCAAGCGCGCACCGGATGCGCAGATGCAGCTGGCTTCGGCTGATCCGGCGGAGATCGTGCCGGCGCCCGAGGCCAAGCCCAAATCGTTCGCCGACCGCGCCAAGGCCGCGGTGATGTCGATCACCGGCCCGCGCCAGTCGATGGTGGACAAGCTCTGGGGCAAGCGTGAGCCGTCCGGCGGCCTGCTCGCCTATGCCTCCGCCGATGCCAGCGTGACCGCGTCCATCGCGCCGAAGGAGCAGAACCCGATGCTCGGCGGCGCGCCGCCCTATGAGCGCGACACCGCTGTCTACGACATCACCGCCAAGATGGTTTACCTGCCCGACGGCACCAAGCTCGAGGCGCATTCGGGCCTCGGCTCCAACCTCGACGATCCGCGCTCCTCGAAGGTCCGCATGCGCGGCGTGACGCCGCCGCACATCTACACGCTGAAGCCGCGCGAGGCGCTGTTCCACGGCGTGCCGGCGCTGCGCCTGACCCCGATCGGTGGCGAGAGCGCGATCTACGGCCGCGACGGCCTGCTCGCGCACACCTTCATGCTCGGGCCGAACGGCGATTCCAACGGCTGCGTGTCGTTCAAGGACTATTACGCGTTCCTCGACGCCTATCGCAACAAGGGCATCCGCAAGCTCGCGGTGCTGGCGCGAGTCGACTAAAGCCTGATCCGGACCCGAAGGGCCGCGTTAGGACGTTCAAGCCGTCATCGTCTTGCGCAGCGCCATCTCGATGGCGATCGCCTCTTTCACCGCCGGCCGCGCCTGCATGCGCGCGAGATAGGCCGACAACGACGGCCATTGCGCGATGTCGACTCCGGCGGGCCGGAGCAGCAGCAAGGCCCAGGCGAGGTGGGCATCGGCGATGGTGAAGCGGTCGCCAACGAGGAATTCGCGGTCGGCGAGATGCGCTGACGGCACCTGCAACGTCTGCACGATCCTTGCCCGCGGCTTCGCCAGCGAGCCGTCGTCCTGGTACCAGAAGGTCGGAAACAGGAACGCCTTGTGGATTTCGGAGCCGGTGAAGCTCAGCCATTCCTGCAGGCGGTAGCGGTCGGGCTCACCGGAGCGGGGCGCAAGACCCGCCTCCGGTTTCAGATCGGCGATGTATTGCAGCACCGCCGCGCTCTCGGTCAGCCGCTCGCCGTTGTCCAGCACCAGCACCGGCACCGCGCCCTTCGGCGAAATCCCGTGAAAATCGCCGTCGTCGTCAACGACCTTCTTGGTCCGGAGCTGAACCAGGTGATAGCGCGCCTCGAGGCCAGCTTCCATCAGCGCGATCCGGCTCGCAAGCGAGCATGCCAGCGGCGAGAAATAGAGTTGCAGCATCGCGTTGCTCCGTTACCTCAGCGCATCGCCGCGCGCGATGATCGCGAAGCGGTCGGATAGCTCGGCGAGCGCGACCTCGTGGATGGTCCGGGCGTTCAGCGTGCCGCCGAGGCCGTCGGGCAGGTCGCGCGTGGCGCAAGCGTCGGCGTCGATCGTGGTGCGAAAGCCGAGGTCGAGCGCGGCACGGGCGGTGGAGGAGACGCACATATGCGTCATGAAGCCGGCCAGCACGATGTTCTTCCTCTCGGTTGCGGCAAGGCGCGCCTGCAGATCAGTGCCGGCAAACGCGTTCGGCAGTTCCTTCTCGATCACCAGCTCGCCGGCACCGGGGCTCAGCTCGGCGACGATGGCGCCGCGTTCGGCGCTACGGTCGAACAGGCTGCCCGCCTTGCCGCGATGGGCGATGTGGATGATGGCGGAGCCGGCCTCGCGTGCGCGTGCCAGCAGGGCGGCTGCCTGCGCGATCGCGGGCTTGGCGTCGGGCAAAGCGAGGGGGCCCGCGAGATATTCGTTCTGGATGTCGATCAGCACCAGCGCGGCTTCGCCAAGACGTGGCGGGTTGAGGTCGGCGCCGGCGAGCTGCAGCAGGGTCTTTGCGGTCGTCATGATCTCTGAAATCTCCGGAGCGAAATGCTGACAGAAACATAGCTCCGCCAATGCCTGCCGATATGCAGGGATATTGCAGCGGGTGGCTGCGATATTGCAGGCGGCCGCGGAGCGATATAGCCTTGTGCCATGAACTGGGACGATCTTCGCATCATCGCCGCCGTCAGGGACGAAGGCACTTATGCCGGCGCGAGCGCGCGGCTGCGCATCGACGAGACCACGGTCGGGCGCAGGCTGTCGCGCATCGAGCGTGCGCTCGGCTTGCGTCTGTTCGAGGCCGCCGACGGCGTCCGCAGGCCGACGCGCAGTTGCGAGGCGGTGCTGGCGCATGTCGAGGCGATGGCCGCGCATGCCGCCGAGATCGGCCGCCTCAGCGAGAGCCTGGAAGGTCCGGTGGGGCGCCTGCGCATCGCCTCCACCAACACGGTCGCCGAGGAGGTGCTGTCGCCGCGCGCGAGCGATTTCCTGCGCGCCCATCCCGGCCTGACGCTGCAATTCCTCACCTCGAGCGAGAACGTCAAGTTCTCGCGCTGGGAGGCCGATCTCGCCATCCGCCTGCGCAAACCCGACAAGGGCGACTTCGCGATCTCGAAGCTCGGCGACATCAAGCTCTATTATTTCGAGCCCGTCGCGACCGAGGGCGAGCCGATGCTGTGCGCCTATCCGGACGAGCTCGGCGCCATTCCCGAGATGCAATTCCTGCGCACCAGGAAAGCCCGCGCGCGCTGCGTCACCGACAACGTTCGCGTCATCCGCAACCTGATCCGTGCCCATCAGGCCGCCGGCGTGCTGCCGGAGTATGTTTGCGCGGATCTGCTCGGCGATCGCCGCCTGCGCGCCACGCTGCTGCCGAAGCGGCGCGACGTCTGGCTGCTCGTGCAAAATCATCTCAAGCGCGACGCCGCGACACGCGTCACCATCGACTGGGTGAGGGCGTGCTTCCAGGACACGTCGCGGAGTTGACGTCGCTTCGCACTGTGCATCTTTTGATTGATCCGAATTTCGCTCGATCCTAACATCCGGTCGTCATTCCGGGGCGGCGCGAAGCGCCGAGCCCGGAATCCATAACCACAGGCGGATGCAATGGCGTACTACGTCTACATCCTGGCAAGTAAGAAATACGGCACGCTGTACATTGGCGTAACGAGCGACCTCGTTCGACGCGTCTACGAGCACAAGACAAAGGTCGTCCCTGGGTTCACGAAACGATACGGGGTCGACAAGCTGGTTCTGTTTGAGACTTTCGATGACCCCCTAAGTGCAATCGCTCGAGAGAAAGAGCTCAAGAAATGGCGGCGCGATTGGAAGACACGATTGATCGATGAACAGAATCCGAACTGGGATGACCTCTACAGCGGTATCTCCAATTAAGGCCTGTGGTTATGGATTCCGGGCTCGCGGCTTCGCCGCGCCCCGGAATGACAAACTGGAAAAATCTCGCACCATCCCCTTGCAACCCGAACGTGCTTCGTCTATTAGCGCGGTCCTTCGCTAGGCCATGGGTTCGGGCTCTCTGAGATCCCGACTGGCGCGGGCCGGTCTCCGGTGTCGTGTTCCGCCGAAAGAAGGAGAAACGCAGGACGTAGCTCATGGAGAGCGTCGGGGTGAAACCCGAAGGCATCGGTTCGATTCCGGTCTCTTGCACCAAGGGATAGCTCAGTTGGTAGAGCAGATGACTGCTAATCATCGTGACGCGGGTTCGAATCCCGCTCCAGCGCTCCGTTTCAGCCTGAAAAGCTGATACCTCTGACGAGGACCGGACGCGCGCTTCAGTCGCGGTCCGGCCGTTTTGCCGCAAGGCTTTCCGTCCGAACCTGACACTGTGAGACCGGCTTTGCGCCGCGGGTCGATACCGCTTGCGTTGATGCCGGGTGGCTCCGCAAGACCGCGCGACACGCGTCGCGCGATCGCGCGCGTGCGCCCGTCGTCACGCAAGCTCAAGCCCCGGCCCGCCGATGTCACGGGAAGCGTCGTCCGCGTCCTCACGTCCTTTGCAAACGAAACTGTCGTCCGGCATCCGGCCGGGCGCAAACGAAGGAGGCGTGTCATGACTTTGAACAAGAGCTGGCACTTGCTGACGCTGAACGTGACGGTGAAGGATGGCGAGCGTGCGTTGCTGACGCGCAACGGGCGGCTCGTGCGCGTGCTCGCGCCCGGCAAGCACCGCCTGTTCGATCCCTGGCACGAGCTGAAGGCCGAGGTGCTCGACGTGGTTCGCAGCGAATTCCCTGCGGATCGCTACGCGGTGCTGAAGGCCGCGCGGCCTGATCTTGCCGCCGAGCTGTTCGAGGCGGTCGAGACCAGGGCGGACGAGATCGCCATCGTCAGCCTCGACGGCCGGCCCGTGCATCTGATGACGCCCTGGCAGGTGCGCGTCTACTGGAAGGTCGCAACCCGCGTCGATGTCGAGCGCATCGACGTGTCGAGCGATGTCAGGGTTGGCGCACGGCATCTGACCATGATCGAGCGTAACCGCTCGACCGTGACGTCGGAGACGGTGGTCGAGAACCACGAGGCGGGCCTGCTCTATGTCGAGGGCCGGCTCACCGAGCGGCTCGCGCCCGGCCGGCACGCCTTCTGGACCGTCGGCCGCAAGATCGAGGTGAAGCGCCTCGACCTTCGGCCCCAGTCGGTCGAGATCACCGCGCAGGAGATGCTGACCAAGGATCGCATCGCGCTGCGGGTGACGCTGACGGCGTTCCGTAAGGTGGTCGATCCCGAGCGCACGGTTGCGACCGTGCCCGACGTGGATGCGTGGCTGTACCGCCTGGTGCAGTTCGCGATCCGCGAGGCGGTGGCGAGCCGGACGCTGGACGAGGTGCTGTCTGCGAAGGCGGCGCTGGATGCGGAGCTACGCGACTATGTGCGTGCACGCGTCGCAGAGTCCGGTGTCGAAGTCACCGAGCTCGGCGTCAAGGACGTGATCCTGCCCGGCGAGATCCGGGAGCTGGTGAACAAGGTGGTGGAGGCGGAGCGGGTCGCCAAGGCGAACCTGATCCGCCGGCAGGAGGAGACGGCGGCAACGCGGTCGCTTCTGAACACCGCCCGCCTGATGGAGGAGAACCCCCTGCTGCTTCGGCTCAAGGAGCTGGAGTCGCTGGAGCGGCTGGTCGAGAAGGTCGGCCGCATCGACCTCCACGCCGGAAGCGGCGAGGGCCTCGATGCCCTCCTGACCCGGCTCGTGCGCCTGAAGGCGCCCGAGAGCGCGTGACAATCGAGAAGGGCCGCCCACGGGCGGCCCTTCACATCTCCGTCGTCAACGCCGGCGATGAACGCGCGAGCGCGCCGCTGCGACCAAGATACCGAGCGGGGATTGCGTGCGCGCGAAGGTTGCGTAAGCTCGCAACGTCGGCAGTCTCGACCAGGAAGGGCGCATGACCACTCTCGAGCAAACCATCCGACCCTCGGCCAAATCCGGGGAATGGAAGGCGATCGTCGTCCTGATCCTGCTGATCCCGGTGCTGTGGTCGCCGCCGTTCCTGTTTCGCTTCTTCCTGTACCAGCCGTTCAACATCCCCTCGGGCTCGATGATGCCGACGCTGGTGGTCGGCGACTACGTCTTCGCCGCGAAATATGCCTATGGTTATGGCCGCTATTCCTTCCCGTTTGCGCCGTCATGGATCTCGGGCCGTTTCCGCGCCGCCGACCCTGATTATGGTGATGTCGTCGTGTTCCGCACGCCGAAGGACACCTCGGTCGACTACGTCAAGCGCGTGATCGGCTTGCCCGGCGACCGCATCCAGATGCGGGGAGGGCAACTCTTTCTCAATGACCGTGCGGTGACGCGCGTCGCCCTGAAGGAGACTGTCGCCGGCTCGGCCTGCGGGACCGACGATACCGCAAAAGTCAGGCGCTGGCGCGAGACACTGCCGAACGGCGCGAGCTACATCACCTATGACTGCATCGACAACGGCTATCTCGACAACACCAACGTCTTCACGGTGCCGCCGGGCCATTTCTTCGTGCTCGGTGATAACAGAGACAACTCCACCGACAGCCGCATGGCAGCGATGGGCTTCATCCCCTTGGACAATCTCGTCGGCAAGGTGACGCGGATCTTCTGGTCGCTCGACCAAAACGGCGAGCCGCACATGGAGCGGCTCGGCAAGGTGTGGTGAGGCTTCCTGTCATTCCGGGGCGCGCCCTCTTGGGCGCGAGCCCGGAATCCATAACCACAGGCGGATATTGTGGCGTACTATGTCTACATCCTCGCAAGCAAGAAGCACGGCACGCTCTACATCGGCATGACCAGTGATCTCGTGCGCCGTGTGTACGAGCATAAGACGAAGGTCGTCCCCGGCTTCACGACGAAGTACGGCGTCGACAAGCTCGTCTTGTTCGAGATCTACGACGATGCCGCCACGGCCATCGCCCGCGAGAAGGAGCTCAAGAAGTGCGGCGCGACTGGAAGACGCGGCTGATCGAGGAACAGAATCCGAACTGGGATGATCTCTATCCGGGGATCGCCAACTAGCGTTCGTGGTTATGGATTCCGGGCTCGCGCCTAAGTGGGCGCGCCCCGGAATGACGAGGAGAGAAAACAAAAACCCCGGCATCGCTGCCGGGGTTTCGTAGTCCTTGAGGTCGTTGGACCTTAGAAGTCCATGCCGCCCATGCCGCCGCCCGGGGGCATCGCCGGACCGGCGCCGCCCTTCTTGGGCAGCTCGGCGACCATGGCTTCCGTGGTGATCAGGAGCGCGGCAACCGAGGCAGCGTTCTGGATCGCGGTACGGACCACCTTGGTCGGGTCGATGATGCCCTTCTTGACGAGGTCGGCGTATTCGCCGGTCTGGGAGTCGAAGCCGTAATTGTAGGCCTTGTTCTCCAGGATCTTGCCGACGATCACCGAGCCGTCTTCACCGGCGTTGATCGCGATCTGGCGAGCGGGAGCCGACAGCGCCTTGCGCACGATCTCGACGCCGGTCTTCTGGTCGTCGTTCTTGGTGCGCAGGCCCTTGAGCTGCTCGGAAGCACGGAGCAGGGCGACGCCGCCGCCCGGAACGATGCCTTCCTCGACAGCCGCACGGGTCGCATGCATCGCGTCATCAACGCGATCCTTGCGCTCCTTCACCTCGACCTCGGTCGCGCCGCCGACGCGGATCACCGCGACGCCGCCCGCGAGCTTGGCAAGACGCTCCTGGAGCTTCTCACGGTCGTAGTCCGAGGTGGTCTCCTCGATCTGCGCCTTGATCTGGGCCACGCGCGCCTCGATGTCGGCCTTCTTGCCGGCGCCGTTGACGATCGTGGTGTTCTCCTTGTCGATCATCACCTTCTTGGCGCGACCGAGCATGTTGAGCGTCACGTTCTCGAGCTTGATGCCGAGATCTTCCGAGATCGCCTGGCCGCCAGTCAGGATCGCGATGTCCTGCAGCATGGCCTTGCGGCGATCGCCGAAGCCCGGAGCCTTGACGGCCGCGACCTTCAGGCCGCCACGGAGGCGGTTCACGACCAGGGTCGCGAGCGCTTCACCCTCGACGTCCTCGGCGACGATGACCAGCGGCTTGCCGGTCTGCACCACGGCCTCGAGCAGCGGCAGCAGCTCGTTCAGCGAGGAGAGCTTCTTCTCGTTGATGAGGATGTAGGCGTCGTCCATCTCAACGCGCATCTTGTCGGCGTTGGTGACGAAGTAGGGCGAGATGTAGCCGCGGTCGAACTGCATGCCCTCGACGACGTCGAGTTCGGTCTCGAGCGACTTGGCTTCCTCGACGGTGATGACGCCCTCGTTGCCGACCTTCTTCATGGCGTCGGAGAGGAACTTGCCGATCTCCTGGTCGCCGTTGGCCGAGATGGTGCCGACCTGGGCGATCTCCTCGTTGGAGGTGACCTTCTTGGAGTTCTTCTGGAGGTCCGCAACGACGGCTTCGACCGCGAGGTCGATACCGCGCTTGAGGTCCATCGGGTTCATGCCGGCGGCAACGGACTTGGCGCCTTCCTTCACGATCGCCTGGGCGAGCACGGTGGCGGTGGTGGTGCCGTCGCCGGCCGCGTCAGCGGACTTGGAGGCGACTTCGCGCACCATCTGGGCGCCCATGTTCTCGAACTTGTCGTCGAGCTCGATCTCCTTGGCGACGGTGACGCCGTCCTTGGTGATGCGGGGAGCGCCGAACGACTTGTCGAGCACGACGTTGCGGCCCTTCGGACCGAGCGTGACCTTCACCGCGTTGGCGAGGACGTCGACGCCGCGCAGCATCTTGTCGCGCGCTTCAACCGAGAATTTGACTTCTTTGGCTGCCATCTGGAATTTTCCTTGAGGATGTTGACTGGTGGGAGAGAGGGGCTGTTAGGCCGCCTTCTTCTTGGAAGCGGGGACGTCGAGGACGCCCATGATGTCGCTTTCCTTCATGATCAGCAGGTCTTCGCCGTCGATCTTGACTTCGGTGCCGGACCACTTGCCGAACAGCACGCGGTCGCCGACCTTCAGGTCGATCGGGATCAGCTTGCCGGCTTCGTCGCGGCCACCGGGGCCAACGGCAACGACTTCGCCCTGGGAGGGCTTTTCCTTGGCAGTGTCGGGAATGATGATGCCGCCAGCGGTCTTCTCTTCTGCGTCGATGCGCTTGACCACGACGCGGTCGTGAAGCGGACGGAATTTCATGCAGTCCTCCTAAACATTTGCACGAGTTGAGGATTTTGAGATTGTTAGCAATCGTTGCCCGCGAGTGCTAGCACGGGCGAGGCTGAAATAGGACAGGAATTTTGCGGGGGCAAGGGCTTCTAGCAGAAAAATCAGCACTCGAAAGCGCGGATTGCCAGAAATTCTTTACCATCGTTAACCGGCTTAGTGGCCTCTTGGAGGCTCCTTGGCGGACCGTATTAGCACGGGGCCGCATCTGCTGCTAACGCTTTGAATTTCAACAGCTTGTTAAACTTTTGGGCTTGAGATGGATTGTCAGTTTGCGTCACATTTCTCTCATGTGAGCGCATCGTTTCCGGGTGGCTCCCGGGGCACCGATCAAGCCACTCCCCGAATGCGCTCCTGCAAAGGAGGTTTGGCATGGGACTGCGCGTTGGGGGCGTTTCCGAGGATTTCCGGAAACAGATGCTGGGTTACGGGCTGACGACGGCACAAATTCTCTACCGGATGCCGGATCACCCGTCGCTACTCCAGACCTATGTCTGGCAGAACTACGACATGTTTCCGAAATTCCCGGCCCTGACCGACTTCCTGGCCTTCTGGCAGGAGAAGCTCGACGGCCCGCTGCATTCGGTCACGGTCGCCCATTCCAAGCTGATCAAGCCCGCCGAGCTGCGCCCCGTGGACGGCGTGTTCCGGCTGCATTGAGGCGAGCACCGGTCTCGTAGGGTGGGCAAGGGCGCGTAAGCGCCGTGCCCACCATCTCTCTCCGATCGCAACTGACATTGGTGGGCACGCTCCGCTTTGCCCACCCTACGGCATCTCGTTCTGTGCTCGCGTGTAGGATGGGTAGAGCGAAGCGAAACCCATCGCCTTGGCCGCCGTGAGATGATGGGTTTCGCAAGAGCTCTACCCATCCTACGGACCTTCGTTCTGTGCTAGCCTCTCGCTATAACAACAGGGAGGCGGCCCATGGCCAAGAAGGTGAAATCGCGCAGCGCAACGCAAGCCGCGGTGAAGAAGCGGAGCGGCACCAAAGCCGCGGCGCGATCCACAGCCCGCAAGGCAGTGAAGGTGAAAGCGCGCCCGGCCGCTCCGAAAAAGCCTGCTCGTCCCAAGCAGCGCATCGCCATCAGCCACCACCGCGAGGAAGATTTTAAAGCCGACGGCCTGCGCGCCTACGCCAAATACCGCGACCTCGGCATTGCAGATGCGACCCACGGTCTCGCGCAGGCGCATGTGATCCGCCTGCAAGGCCCCTGCAATCCGGATGAAGTCTCGAAACTGCACTTCCACGACGTCGAATTCCAGATGGTCTACGTGCTCAAGGGCTGGGTGAAGACCTACATGGACGGGCAGGGCGAGACCCTGATGAAGGAAGGCAGCGCCTGGACCCAGCCGCCGAAGATCAAGCACATGATCCTGGATTATTCGGACGACGTGGAGCTGCTGGAGGTGATTTTGCCAGCAGAATTCAAGACCGTGGAGCTGAAGGCGTAGGCACCCTCTCTCAGCCGTCATTCCGGGGCGCGCGAAGCGCGAGCCCGGAATCCATCGGGCGGCGTAACGCGAGGTGAAATGGATTCCGGGCTCGCCGCTTTCGCGGCGCCCCGGAATGACGAGCAGAGAGAGTCTAGCTCAACACCCCCATCAGACACGTCGTCAGCGTCCCCGACACGATCTCTAAAAAGCGACCGATCCGCGAAACCGGGAAGTTACCCATCGGGTGGTTTCAGCCGCCCCGCGGGCGGGCGCTAACCAGTCGAAAATATTCCTCGCGTCAACTCAGGGCTGTGAACATGCAGGACATGCTTTCATGGCGACCAACACCTTTGGCCGACGCGGCGTCGTGGCGCCACCACCAAGTGGACCGTTTCAACGCGCATCGCTTCAACCCCTGGCCGCGCCGATCGCTCCTCAGCCCTTGCCCAGTGAGGGGACGCTCTTTGCCGATAACAAGCTGCTGGCCGACATCCCCTTCCTCACCATTGGCCTGATTTTCGGTCTGCTGCTGGTCTTCGCCCTGCAACGCAGTCTGGCCATCGACGTTGCGCGGGACGGCTCGGTCGATGTCCGCTCGCTGATCGCTTATGGCGCGACCAGCTACGATCTGGTTGTTGGAAGGGGAGAGTGGTGGCGAATTGGCCTCGCGCCGCTTCTGCACGGCAGCGATTGGCACCTCATCGGCAACTGCATTGCGCTGTTCATCGTCGGCGTCAGGCTGGAGCCTCTGATCGGCCGTGGCTGGTTTGCGCTGATCTTTGTTGCCAGTGCACTGGTCGGCGAGGCCGGGTCGCTCCTCGGCAATGCGCCCGGCCAGCCAGGCGTCGGTGCGTCCGGCGCCATTACCGGCCTCATCGCCGCGCTGTTCGTCTCGAGCTTCGATCCCGAAGCGGACGCCGATCAGACGATATCGAGACTGAAGACGTCGCTCTTCTTCGGGGTTCCCGCGCTGCTGCCGCTTGCCTTCGGCGCCTCCGGCAATGTCGACTATTTTGCCCATGCAGGTGGTGCGCTGGCCGGCGGCGCGCTTGCCGTCATGCCGTGGCTCCTGTTCTGTTCCTATGACAGCCTGCCGCGGAGCGCGAGCATGACGTTGCTCGCAGGATGCGTCGGATCTCTGATCTGCGCCGGCTTCGCTGCCGCTCATTATGCGTCCTACATGGCCGAGGCCAGGCAGTATGTCCGGATTTCGGAATACCCGGACAAGGGTGCCAAGGTGGCTGACCGGTCCTTCGATCTGGTCACGCGCTACCCGAAAGACCCACGGGCTCATTTTTTCCGTGCGGTCTACTTCCTGGAGCAGGAGAATCTCAGTGCCGCCGAAGCGGAAGTGCGGGCCGCCATGTCGCTCGCGGCCTCGGACGTTGCGGGCGGGCCGGTGCGCTCCGGAGCGCAGGGCTTGATGGCGGTGTTGCTGTTGGTGCAGGGACGGACCAGCGAGGCGAAAGCCATGGCGGCCGAGCCGTGCGGCGCCAAGATGGCCGACGTGCGTCGCATCCTGCAGAAGCACAAATTGTGCGGTTGAGGCGTAGACTCTCTCCGCCGTCATTGCGAGGAGCTCTTGCGACGAAGCAATCCAGACTGCTTCCGCGGATGCATTCTGGATTGCTTCGCTTCGCTCGCAATGACCGCGGAGATATCTACGCCAACACCCCCACCACCGCGCCCATCAGACACGTCGTCAGCGTCCCCGAGACGATCGACTTCAGCCCCAGCGCGTTGATCTCCTCGCGCCGATCCGGCGCCATCACGCCGAGCCCGCCGATCATGATGCCGAGGCTGGCGAAATTGGCGAAGCCGCACATTGCGTAGAGCATGATCAGACGCGAGCGCGGATCGAGCGCATCGGGCGGCAGTTTCGACAGATCGACATAGGCGATCAATTCGTTGAGCACGGTTTTGGTGCCCATCAGGCTGCCGGCGGTGATCGCCTGGTCCCAGGGCAGCCCCATCAGCCAGCACACCGGCGCCATCACGAGGCCCAGCAGGCGCTGCAACGAGATCGCGGCGCCGCCGATATCAGGCAGCAATCCGAGCGCGGCGTTGACGAGATGGACCAGCGCCACCAGCACCAGCAGCATCGCGACGATGTTGAGCAGCAGCTCGAGGCCGGCGGTGGTGCCCTTCACGATTGCATCCATCGTGCTGGCGACGTCCATGTCAGGATCCTCCAGCGCGCCGCCGGTGCGCCTGTCAGTCGTCTCGGGCACCATGATCAGGCTGACGAGGATCGCGGCGGGCGCGCCCAGCACCGAGGCGATGACGAAATGCGCGGCCGCGTCGGGAATCAGCGGCGCCAGCAGCGTCGCATAGAGCACCAGCACCGTCCCGGCGATGCCGGCCATGCCGCCGGTCATCACCAGAAACAATTCGCTGCGCGTCATCTGCGCCAGGTATGGCCGCACGAACAGCGGCGCCTCGACCATGCCGAGGAAGATGTTGGCGGCGGTCGACAGGCCTACCGCACCGCCGACGCCGAGCGTGCGTTCGAGCAGCCAGGCCATGCCGCGCACGATTGGCGGCAGCACCCGCCAATAGAACAGCAGCGTCGTCAGCGCGCTCATCACCAGCACGATCGGCAGCGCCTGGAAGGCGAGGATGAAATCGGCGCCCGGCACCTTGAGGTCAAAGGGCAGGGTGCCGCCGCCGACATAGCCGAACACGAAGGCGGAGCCGGCGCGCGAGGCCGCCGAGATCGCGCCGACCGCATCGTTGATGGCGCCGAAAGCGTGCGCGACGACGGGCAGCTTCAACAGCACGAGCGCGGTGACGAAGGTCACGACGAGGCCGATCGCGGCCTGCCGCAGCGAGACGGCGCGGCGATTCTCCGCCAGCGCATAGGCGAGCAGCAGCAATGCGAAAATGCCGAGTGCCGATTGCAGCCGCAGCATGATGTCCCCAAACCCTCAATGATTATGGCCGCGCCTGCGTTGCAAACGCAATGCCGGATGGTCCTGGCGGCCACCCGCTGTTGACAAGAATGTTCCCGTCAGCCACGCGGGGCATCGTCATTATCTGCCGCGGATGGTCCAGAAGGTGAGCCAAAAGGCAAGTGAAGCGCTTAGCGAAGCGCAGCCGGTGACGGCCAGTCCGCCGGTGACGGCCGGCCAGCTCCTCACCCACCGCGCCTTCCTGTTCTTCCTGCTCTCGCGCAGCCTGTCGAGATTCTCCAGCCAGATCGCGGCGGTCGCGATCGGCTGGCAGATCTACGATCTCACCGGCTCGGCATTCGATCTCGGCATGGTCGGGCTCGTGCAGTTCCTCCCCACGGCCCTCCTGGTGTTCGTCGCCGGCCACGCCGCCGACCGTTTCGAGCGCAAGCGCGTGGTCCAGCTCTGTCAGTTGGTGGAAGCCGCGACCGCGCTCTATCTTGCTGTCATCACCTACCTCGGCGCGGTCGGCGAGGTGCAGATCTTCGTTGCGACCTTCGTGCTCGGCATCGCCGGCGCCTTCGAAAGCCCGACCACGGCGGCACTGCTGCCGCTGATCGCGCCGCAGGGCTCGCTCCAGCGTGCCACCGCGGTCTCCAGCGGCGCGGCGCAAGTCGCGACCATCACGGGCCCTGCGCTCGGCGGCTTTGCCTACGCGATCGCGCCGCATCTTGCCTACGCCGTGATGGTGCTGTTCTGGATTCTCGGGATGATCCTGACCGGCTTCATCCGGCCGCGTCCGCAGGCCATCGCCAGGGACATGGACGCCGCCGACAATATCTTTGCCGGCGTCCGTTTCATCCGCAGCAACCCCGCGATCCTCGGCACCATCTCGCTCGATCTGTTCGCCGTGCTGTTCGGCGGCGTCACCGCGCTGCTGCCGATCTATGCCCGCGATATCCTCCAGACCGGCCCGTTGGGGCTCGGCGTGCTGCGCGCCGCGCCCGCGGTCGGCGCGCTGCTGATGACCGTGGTGCTGGCGCGTCACGCCATCTCGCGGCATGTAGGCCTGCGCATGTTCCAGGCCGTGATCGTGTTCGGCCTCGCCACCATCGTGTTCGCGCTGTCGTCCTGGATGTGGCTGTCGGTGCTCTCGCTCGCCGTTCTCGGCGCCGCCGACACGATCAGCGTCGTGATCCGCTTCTCGTTGGTGCAACTCGCCACCCCCGACGAGATGCGTGGCCGCGTCGGCGCGGTGAATTTTCTCTTCATCAACGCCTCGAACCAGCTCGGCCAGTTCGAGAGCGGGCTGACAGCTGCGTTGTTCGGCGCCATGCCGGCGGCGGTGCTCGGCGGCGTCTGCACCGTCGCAGTGGCGCTGCTCTGGATGAAGCTGTTTCCCAGTCTCCGCCAGGTGGAGAGCTTGGAGTAGCGGAAGGTCTCGTGTCCCGGACGCGGTGCAGCGCGTAAGCGGTGCGCCGCAGAGCCGGGACCCATGTTGCCGCGGGCGATGTCGGAGAGAGGTGGGCCCCGGCTCAGCAGCGCGTCATTGCATGCCGCGCTGCGTCCGGGGCACGAGAGATCGACTAGCCGCGCCCCACGAACGGCATCTTCGTCGCCATCACCGTCATGGTCAGCACGTTGGCATCGAGCGGCAGGCCGGCCATGTAGGCGACGGCATCGCCGACCGCTTTCGCGTCCATGCGCGGTTCGTGCTTGGTGGTGCCGTCGGGCTGAAGCACGCCGGGGCCGTTGACCATGCGGTCGGTCATCGGCGTTGCGGCATTGCCGATGTCGACCTGGCCGACCGCGATGTCATACATGCGGCCGTCGAGGTTCGAGGCCTTGGTCAGGCCGGTGATGGCGTGCTTGGTCGAGGTGTAGGCCGCCGAGAACGGCCGCGGCGCATGCGCCGAGATCGAGCCGTTGTTGATGATGCGGCCGCCGCGCGGGTTCTGGTCCTTCATGATGCGGAAGGCGTGCTGGGTGCACAGGAACGGGCCGGTGAGGTTGGTGTTCACCACCGCCTGCCACTGCTCGAGGCTGAGATCCTCGAAGTTCACCGCCGGCGCGCCCATGCCGGCATTGTTGAACAGCACGTCGAGACGGCCATAGGTCGCCTTCACCTTGTCGAACAGCGCTGCAATCGAGTCCGGCTTGGTCATGTCGGCGGTGACGCACAGGCTCTTGCCCGCGGGGCCGAGCTTTGCGGTCTCCTCGAGCATGTCGAGGCGGCGGCCGGCGAGCACCACGGTGAAGCCGGTGTTCATCAGCGCCAGCGACGCGGCGCGTCCGACGCCGGTGCCGGCGCCCGTCACCAATGCGATCTTTTTCGCTTCACTCATCGTTTCCTGCCTTTTCTCTTGCTGTCAGGTTTTGGAGTCTTTGTCGTTCTTGTAGGGCGGCCGCGGGATGTTCTGATGCGCCGCGCGCAAGGCCGCCGACCAGCGCGAGCGCAGATCGTGGAAATAGGGCTCACCCGCCTCGATGCGGTGGTTGAGATCGGCATCATAGGCGTCCGAGCGCACCACCAGGACGTCGATGGGAAGGCCGACGCCGAGATTGGAGCGCATGGTCGAGTCCATCGAGATCAGGCCGGTCTTCAGCGCTTCATAGAGCTCGACGTCGTAATGCATGGCGCGGTCGAGCACCGGCTTGCCGTATTTGTGCTCACCGATCTGCAAGTAGGGCGTGTCGGTGGTGCACTCGATGAAATTGCCGGCGGTGTAGACCATGAACAGGCGCATCCGCGCGCCCTTGATCTGCCCGCCGAACAGGAAGGAGACGTCGAAGGAGACATCCTCGGACTTCAGCGCCGGACCTTCGGTGGCATGCACCGCGCGGATCGCCCGGCCGATACGCTGGGCGGCCTGGAACATGGTCGGCGCGTTCATCAGCGTCTCGACCTCGCCCGTGTTGGGGTCCTCCAGGCCCTCGGTCAGGGTGGACAGCACCGACTGGCTGATGGCGAGGTTGCCGGCACTGGCGATCGCCATGATGCGGTCGCCGGGCTTGGAGAAGATGTGCAGCTTGCGGAAGGTCGAGACGTTGTCGAGGCCGGCATTGGTGCGGGTATCGGCGATCATCACCAGACCGTCCCGAACCAGGATTCCGCAGCAATAGGTCATTTCCAGTCCCCGAACGCGTTTGCGCGGAATTACTAACCAATTTCGGGGAGGCATGAAACCCCCGATTCCCGGGGGATAGGCCGTCATTCCGGGCGCGCGTCAGCGCGAGCCCGGAATGACAGCAGCTAGCTCTGTCGCTCAGTCCGCTGCATCCACCAGAAACGCCGCATCGACGGGGACGCCGAGCGCCGTGACCAGCCGGTTCGTCTCGGCGGCCATGCCGACGATGGCGAGCAGCTCGCCATATTCGGCTTCGGTCATGCCCTTGGCCCGGGCGGCGGCGGTGTGGGAATGGATGCAATAGCTGCAGCCATGCGCGATCGACACCGCGACATAAAGCATCTCCTTGACCTTGGGATCGAGCGCGCCCGGACCCATCACCTCCTTGAGGCTCTCCCAGGTCCGCCGCAGCGTCTTCGGATCATGCGCCAGCGCGCGCCAGAAATTGTTGACGAAGTCCGATTTCCGCACCTTGCGGATATCGTCGAAAACGGCGCGCGCCTCGCTGGAGAGCTCATCGTCCGAAAGCAGCTTCACGGTCGCCATGGAATACCTCGCGGGGTCAGGTCTGATCCCGCGAGTGTAGCACGGCTCACGCGGTCAGCCGGCATGCGCAGCCGAACGCCGCAAGGCCAGCTTTCCGATGTCGACATACTGTCTCTGCTGCGCGTGAGCGTGCTGAGCCGCGACATGAAGATCGCGCAGGCGCCGCTGCAACGGCGAAGTGTCGTAGATCGCGCTGCTTCCGGCCAGCGCAAAAGAGGCATCCGCGATGCGGACGCAGGTCGTGGCGAGCCAGGTCGCGGATTGGGCCCCCTCGATCACGAGGTCTTCGTCGTTCAGCGTTCCCGACTGCGCGTGACGCCAGTGGCTGGCGGCCTGGGCCTCTTGAAACGCCCGTGCGGCCGCGAGGTCGGCGGAAATCCGGCCGAGCTCGTATTGGAAGGTCTCGGATTCCCGCATCGGCACGGTCGCATGCAATTGCTGCTTCCCGGTACCGGCGAGCGCGAGCAGTTCATCGACGGTACCCTCCGCCACGCCCACCGCGAATGCGCTGTGCACCAGGGGCAGCCATTGCATCAGCGCCTGATAGAGCGGACCCGGCTGCTGCGGGCCTGCACCAAGATCGATGAAATCGGCCTCGGGAACCAGCGTCTCCTTCAGCGTGACGTGATGGCTGGCGGTGCCCTTCAGTCCCGCCGCGTGCCAGGTGTCCTCGATCTCCCAGTCGCGCGCCGGCAGCGCCACGACGCGAACCTGCGGCTTGCCCTGCTCACCCGGGACCGGTTTGCCATTCTCGGTGACAATGCAGAACCCGCCGATCCAGTCGGCATGGGTGCAACCGCTGACAAACGGCCAGCGGCCCTTGACGCGATAGCCGCCGTCCACGCGCTCTGCCGTTCCACCTGGTTGGGACGAGCCGCAGATCGCCGTATCGGGTCCGTCCTGATAGATGCGCTTGTACAGTTCCGGGCGTGACGCGGCGACGAACAGGCTGCTGGCTCCGGCCACGACCGAGATCCAGCCGACCGAGCCGTCGAGACGGCTAAGTGCCCTGATGACCTCCATTCCGGCCGGAAAATCCAGCTCCAGCCCGCCATGGCTTCGCGGCACGAACATGCGAAAGACACCGATCGACTTCAGCCGCTCCACGATATCAGGCGAGACGCGGCGCGCGGCTTCCATCTCCGCGGCGCGAGCCTTGATCGACGGCGCCAGTTTCTGGATGCCCGCAAGCATGTCCTTGTGGGGATCGCGCAGTTGCACGGAATGTGTCTTGGTCTTTTCTTGAAGCCGCATCTGTCTCAACCTCTGTTGCGGAAACGGATCGCAACGGAGGTTGAACAGAGAGCGCTACGGCGCGGTTTCAGCGCGAGGATCGTCGATTACAGCTGTAACGCTGCGCCTAGCCCTGCCGCTGGGACTGCGATTGCGACTGCCCGCCGCGCCCGGCCTGATCGACCTTGACCGCAACCGTCAGCGTCTCGGAGCCGCCGCCGTAACGGGTGCCGCGCACGGGTGCTGCGCCGAGATAATCGAGCCCGATGGCGACGCGGACATGGGCGTCGGTGGCGCAGATGCTGTTGGCGGGATCGAAGCCGACCCAGCCGAGGTCAGGCACGTAGGCCTCCGCCCAGGCATGGCCGGCGTCCTGGTGCACGGTGCCGTCGGCCCGCAGGAAATGGCCGGAGACGAAGCGCGCCGGCACGCCGCCGGTGCGCGCGCAGGCGATGAAGATGTGCGCGTAGTCCTGGCAGACGCCGCGCTTGAGCGTGAAGGCTTCGGCCGCCGAGGTGCCGCTGTTGGTCGGATCCTCGTCGAAGGTCATGTGCTCGCTGATCTGCGTCATCAGCGTGTGCAGGAAGCCGAGCGTGTCGCTCTCGGCCTCGCTGCGCAGCTGGCGCGCCACCGCCGTCATCGCCGGATTGACGGAGGTGAGGTCGGTCGTACGCAAAAACATTCCGGCCGGAAAACGCTCGTCGGCGCCGCGCAGCACGCCGCCGGTGTCATGGGTTTCGATCAGGCCCTCGGCTGTGATCCTGATGTCGCCGACGGGTCCGCAGGACAGCACGTGGGTGACGTTGCCGAACGCGTCCTCATGGGTGTCGAGCTTGGTGTCGGTGGAGACGTCGATCTGCCACTCCGCCACATATTGCCCGTCATGGCTGCCGGGCGTCATGCGCAGGATCTGGATCACGCTGGTCGCCGCCGGCTCGTAGCGATAGGTCGTTGTGTGCTGGATTCGCAGGCGCATGGTGTTTGATTCCGTCATTCCGGGGCGGTCCGTTAGGACCGAACCCGGAATCTCGAGATTCCGGGTTCGCGCTGCGCGCGCCCCGGAATGACGATGAGTGAGAGTCCCTGTTCGACTAGATCAAATACTGCTTCGTGATGATTTCGCCCAGCCTGGAATTATCAGCGATGAATTCCTGAATGAATTCATGCACGCCGTGCTGGAAAATGTCGTTCATGTTGCTGTGTTCCAGCCGGTTGCGGATGCCGCGGGCGTGGCGCTGGGCCGGGCCCTGGCGGCCATAGGCGACGCCGATCTGGTCGAGGTTGCGCACGAGATTGCCGTAGCAGCTCGCGAGCGAGCGCGGCAGCGTGTCGTTGAGGATGAGCAGGTCCGCGATCAGCCAGGGCTTCAGCGTCTCGCGATAGACCCAGTGATAGGCCGTCAGCGCTGAGACCGAGCGCAGGATCGAGCTCCACTGGTAGAAGTCGAGCGGGCCGCCGACATGCTCCTCCTCGGGCAGCAGCACGTGATACTTCACGTCGAGGATGCGCGCGGTGTTGTCGGCGCGCTCCAGATGCACGCCCATCCGCGAGAACCAATAGGCGTCGTTGCGCAGCATGGTCCGGTAGGCCGAGCCGTCGAAGCGCAGCGAGGTCTCCTGCACGAAGCGCAGGAACTTTGCGAGGTCCTCGCGCGTCGAGGTGCCCTTGCTCCAGACCGCCTGCAGCTCGATCCAGGCCGAGTTGATGGTGTCCCACATCTCGCTGGTCAGCGCGGTGCGCACCGAGCGCGAGTTCAGCCGTGCCGCCTCGATGCAGTTCCGGATCGAGGACGGGTTGTCCGCGGAGAACGAGAGATAGTCGACGACGTTGTGCTCGTTGGCTTCCTCGTAGGTCTGGTAGAAGCTGGCGGCGACGCCGGCGGTAAGCAGCGCGGAGTCCCATTCATTGGTCTTGCCGATATAGGCGGCCGGCAAGGCTGTGACGCGCAAGGTCGCATCGATCGTGCGCGCGAGATACTCGGCCCGTTCGACGTAGCGGGCGAGCCAGTAGAGGTTTTCGGCGGTACGCGACAGCATTCTCTCTACTCGTCCAGAATCCAGGTGTCTTTGGTGCCGCCGCCCTGGCTCGAATTCACCACGAGCGAACCTTCCTTCAGCGCAACGCGCGTCAGCCCGCCCGGCACGATCGTGGTGCGCTTGCTGCCGGTGAGCACGAACGGTCTGAGGTCGACGTGGCGCGGCGCAAGGCCGGCGGCCGTGCAAGTCGGGCAGGTCGAGAGCGCCAGCGTCGGCTGGGCGATAAAGCCTTCCGGCTCGCGCTTGAGCTTTTCGCGGAAGGCCTCGATCGTCGCTTTCGTCGCGGCGGGGCCGATCAGCATGCCGTAGCCGCCGGAGCCGTGCACCTCCTTCACGACCAGTTCGCCGAGATTGTCCAGCACGTAAGCCAGATCCTTCGGCTCGCGGCAGCGCCATGTCGGCACGTTCTTCAGGATCGGCTCCTCGCCGAGATAGAATTTCACGATGTCAGGCATGTAGGAGTAGATCGCCTTGTCGTCGGCGATGCCGGTGCCGACGGCGTTGGCGAGCGTGATGTTGCCGGCCGCATAGGCCGACATCAGGCCGGGCACG
This sequence comes from Bradyrhizobium sp. CB2312, assembly GCF_029714425.1. Classification (NCBI taxonomy): domain Bacteria; kingdom Pseudomonadati; phylum Pseudomonadota; class Alphaproteobacteria; order Hyphomicrobiales; family Nitrobacteraceae; genus Bradyrhizobium; species Bradyrhizobium sp. CB2312. The sequence continues at coordinate 4,029,287 of NZ_CP121668.1, forward strand.
CCGAGCACCGAGTCGGGGCGGAAGGTGAGGGGATCGAGGAAGTCGTCGTCGACGCGGCGATAGATCACGTCGACCCGCTTCAGCCCTTCCGTGGTCCGCATGAACACTTCGTTGTTCTTGACGATGAGGTCGCGGCCCTCGACGAGCTCGATGCCGAGCTTGTCGGCCAGGAACGAGTGCTCGTAATAGGCGGAATTGTAGACGCCCGGCGTGAGCAGCGCGACGGTCGGTTCGCCGGAGGCGCTTTGCGGCGCGACCGAGCGCAACGCCGCGAGCAGCTCGTCCGGATAGCGTTCGACCGGCGCCACCTTGTGGCGGGCGAACAGATCCGGAAACAGCCGCATCATGATCTCGCGGTTTTCCAGCATGTAGGACACGCCCGACGGCGTGCGCGCATTGTCCTCCAGCACGATGAAGTCCTCGGCGTCGACCCGGACGATGTCGATGCCGGCAATGTGCACGTAGACGTCGTGCGGCACCTGCTGGCCATTCATCTCGGGGCGGAAGACCGGGTTCTGGAAGATCAGATCGTCGGGCACGACCTCCGCACGCAGGATGTCGCGGCCGTGATAGATGTCGCGCAGGAACATGTTGAGCGCGCGCACGCGCTGCTTGAGGCCCTTCTCCAGCAGCGCCCATTCCTTGCCGGACATGATCCTGGGGATCACGTCGAACGGGATCAGTCGCTCGGTGGACTCGGCCTCGCCATAGACCGCGAAGGTGATGCCGATCCGGCGAAACAGGAGCTCGGCCTCCTGGCGGCGATATTCGAGCGCCTCGGGAGGCGTCTCCTTGAGCCAGCGTGCCAGCTCCTGATAGGCGGGGCGAAGGTCCCCGCCGGGAATATTCATTTCGTCAAACGCGACTGCCATAGATCCCGACTGTTCTCCGTGGCCATGCGGCAAGAGTGCATGACTTTCATGCGGTAGCAAGGGCCGGGCCAGCGCGATAAGCATGGACTGGCAGGATTTGCCGGGGATGACTGGCGGCTTGCCTGAAAAAATGGCTGAGGACTGCTTATTTCGGCAGCAAAACCGCGTGACTTCAACGCGTTACCTCGGCAAAGTCGAGACGACAGGTGAGGGACTGAAGGCATGAGCGAGATCGTCACGGCGGGCATTCTGGTCATCGGGGATGAAATCCTGTCCGGCCGGACCAAGGACAAGAATATCGGCTTCATCGCCGAATACCTGACCAATATCGGCATCGACCTGAAGGAAGTCCGGGTCGTCTCCGACGACGAGGCCGACATCATCGCCGCGTTGGATGCACTGCGGCATCGCTACACCTATGTCTTCACGACGGGCGGTATCGGGCCGACCCATGACGACATCACCGCCGACAGCGTCGCCAAGGCGTTCGGCGTCGGCATCGACCATCACCCGGAGGTGGTCGCCCGTTTCCGCGAGCGCTGGAGCGAGCAGGACCTCAACGAGGCCCGTCTGCGCATGGCCCGCATTCCCGATGGCGCCGAGCTGATCCAGAGCGCGACCATCCTCGCGCCCGGCTTCAAGATCGGCAATGTCATCGTCATGGCCGGCGTGCCCTCGATCATGCAGGCGATGATGGACATCGTCTCGCCCAAGCTGAAATCCGGCGTGCGGATGCTGTCCGAATCGGTGCGCGCCAATGCGCGCGAGGGCGACATCGGCAGCCCGCTGCGGGCGATCGCCGAGGCCCATCCCGACACCATCATCGGCAGCTATCCCTTCATGGACGAGGAGCAGAAGCCGAACACCAATCTGGTGGTGCGCTCGCGCGATGCGGATAAGCTCGCAGCGGCAATGTCCGCGGTGAAGGACATGCTGGCGGGATTGAACATCACCCGCTAAAGCGCCGCGCCCGGCGCTTTAGCGTTTTATTCGAGCATGATCTTACCGGAAAACCGCTGCACACTTTTCCGGATCATGCTTTTAGCGGCCGGCTTGCCGGACGTTTGATGAAGCAGGAGACGACAATGGCTGGTGAAGCACCGGAACTGAATGCGCAGGAAAAGGCCGGCAAGGCCTTCCCGGTGTCGTGGGACCAGTTCCACCGGGATTGCCGGGCGCTGACCTGGCGCCTCAACGAGGTCGGCCCGTTCCACGCGGTGATCGCGATCACCCGCGGCGGCCTGGTGCCCGCCGCGATCGTGGCCCGTGAGCTCGGCGTGCGCGTGATCGATACGGTCTGCATCGCCAGCTACGACCACAACAAGCAGGGCGAGCTTCAGGTGCTCAAGGGCATTTCCGAGGCGGCCATGAAGCTCGGCAACGGCACGGGCAAGGGGCTCTTGATCGTCGACGACCTCGTCGACACCGGCAAGACTGGCCGCCTGGTGCGCGAGATGCTGCCTGATGCGCATTTCGCCACGGTCTATGCCAAGCCGATGGGACGTCCGCTGGTCGACACCTTCATCACCGAAGTGTCGCAGGACACGTGGATATTCTTCCCGTGGGACACGGCGCTCTCGTACCATCCACCGCTGCGTGACGGGGCGGCGTAGTTTTTCTTCGCCTCTCCCCGCGTGCGGGGAGAGGCCGCGCCGTAGGCGCGGGTGAGGGGGACTCTCCGCGAGTCCAGCTCTCACCGAGTTTGCAGAGGCTCCCCCTCATCCCGACCTTCTCCCCGCACGCGGGGAGAAGGAGAAGAGCCGCACCATGCCCCTGCAAAACCGCGTCACCCCCACCGGCGACATCATCGCCACCCCGCATCGCGGCATGTTCACCGGCAATCGCGGCATCATCCATGATCCCGCGACCAAGACGCTTCTGAAGAAGCGCTGGTCGACGCCGGCCTGGCTCACTTGCGCCTGTGAATTCCGCGGCCGCCGCCGCGAGGTGATGGCGCAGCGAAGCTGGACCGAGCTGTTCTTCCTTGACGAGGCCACCGCGCTCGCCGCCGGCCATCGCCCCTGCTTCTACTGCCGCCGTGACGAGGCCAATCAGTTTCGGACCGCATGGGAGCAGGGCAACCGCGTGCATGACGTCCGCATGCACGACATCGACACGGTGCTGCATCACGAGCGGCTCGACCAGGGCAGGAAGCGCCTGCACGCGCTGCTGGTGCCGCTCGACCAGCTCCCTGACGGCGCGATGGTGCAGCAGGGCGATGAGAGTTTTCTGGTCGTGCAGGGCAGGGCGTTGTTGTGGTCGCCTGCGGGTTATGTTGCCGATGTGCGCGAGCTTGAAGGCGCGCAATTGCTGACGCCGCCTTCGACGCTGCGCGCCATGAATGCCGGCTATCAGGCAACGCTCCATCCCAGCGCACTCTGCGCTCCCTCCCCCCTTGCGGGGGAGGGCGGGGGAGAGGGGTAGCCACGGGCGAGAGCGGAGCTTGTGGCCACCCCTCTCCCTAACCCTCCCCCGCAAGGGCGGAGGGGACGCACCGAACGCGTAGCTACTTCAGCGGCCGTCCCTGTTCGTCGACCGTCGTGCGCGCGTCGCGCAGAGCCCATTCGCGGATGATCTGGCGGCAGCGGGTGAGTTCGGCTTCGCTGACGCTGCCGGCCTGCTTCTCCGCGCGCTCGATCATGGCTTTGCAGTTGAAGAGCACCGAGCGGTCCTCCGCGCAAGCAAGCAGAGTGGTCGCCGCAAAGGCTGCGGCGACGAGCACCGTCCGAACGTCCACCATCATCCGAGCTTCTCGCGCGCCAGCGCGGCGCCGGCGCCAAGCGCCATCAGCTTGGCTTCGGCGATCTCGCGCCGCATCGGCGCCATGCCGCAATTGGTGGTGGCGATGATGTTGCTCTTCGGCACGAACTTCGAGACGGCGTCGATCACCTGCACGACGTCCTCGGCCGTCTCGACCGTGTCGCTGGCGACGTCGATCACGCCCGCCTGCACGATCTTGTTCTTGAGGAGCGCGAGCAGGTCGAGCGGCACCTTCGAATTGCGGCACTCGATCGCGACCTGCTGGATCGGGCTCGCGTCGATCGCGGGGAAGATCTGCTCATACTGCCGCCATTGCGTCCCGAGCGTTTCCTTCCAGTCGGTGTTGGCCTTGATGCCGTAGCCGTAGCAGATGTGCACGGCGGTGGTGCAGGTCAGGCCCTGCGCGGCGCGCTCCAGCGCCTTGATGCCCCAGTCGTTGACCTCGTCCATGTAGACGTTGAAGGCGGGCTCGTCGAACTGCACGAGATCGACGCCGTCGGCCTGCAAGGCCTTGGCCTCTTCGTTCAGGAGCTCGGCGAAGGCAAATGCCATCTTGACGCGGTCGCCATAGTAACGGTCGGCGATGGTGTCGATGATGGTCATCGGGCCGGGCAGGGTGAATTTCAGCTTCTTCTTCGTGTGCGTGCGCGCCACTTGCGCCTCAAAGGCGTGGACGCGGCCCTTGAGCCGGAGCGGCGCGACCACCTGCGGCACCATCGCCTTGTAGCGGTCCTTGCGGATGCCCATCTCGACCTTGTGGGCGAAATCGATGCCCTCGATCTTCTCCAGAAAACCGTGCACGAAATGCTGCCGGGCCTGCTCGCCCTCAGTGACGATGTCGATGCCGGCGTCTTCCTGGATCTTCAGCCAGATCAGCGTCGCGTCGCGCTTGGCGCGGAGCAGCTCGTCGCCTTGGGACTTCCAGGGCGCCCAGAGCATGTTGGGCTCGGCGAGCCATTCGGGCTTCGGCAAGGAGCCGGCGATCGTGGTTGGAAACAGCATGGCGGCCCTCCCGGCAGGTTGAGTTGCGCCCCTTCCTGCCATGTCCTAACGTCGAGGTACAGAACAACGAAAGTCGCTCTCTATTCCAGCGGCGGCGCCAGGGAAGGCCGAAGGGAAAGGCCCAAAGGGAAGGCCAGAGGACAGGTCATGATCGACCTCTATTACGCGCCGACGCCGAACGGCTGGAAAATCTCGATCATGCTGGAGGAACTCGGGCTTCCCTACACGGTGAAGCCCGTCAATATCCGCGCCGGCGAGCAGTTCAACCCCGAGTTTCTCGCGATCTCCCCGAACAACCGCATTCCCGCGATTGTCGATCATGACCCGGCCGATGGTGGTGCGCCGTTCTCGGCATTCGAGACCGGCGCAATCCTGATTTATCTGGCGGAGAAGTCCGGCCGTTTCTTGCCCACCGACCTGCGCGGCCGCTCCACCACCATCCAATGGGTGATGTGGCAGATGGGAGGGCTCGGGCCGATGCTCGGCCAGCACGGCCATTTCGCGCTCTATGCCGCCGAGAAGATTCCCTATGCGATCGAGCGCTACCGCGATGAGGCGGCGCGGCTCTATGGCGTGCTCGACCGGCAGCTCGGCAAGACCCTCGCTTATGTCGCCGGCGACTATTCCATCGCCGACATCGCCTGCTTCCCCTGGACCATGACCCACAAGGCGCAGGGCTTTACCCTCGACGACTATTCGAACGTGAAACGCTGGTACGCCGAGGTGCGGGCAAGGCCGCAGGTGCAGGCGGGACTTGCGATCGGAAAATTCGTGAAAGAGCCGTTCGACGAGGAATCACGCAAGATCATGTTCGGCCAGCGTGCGAAGGAAGTGCTGGGAAGGAAGTAGCCACAGCTGCCTCCTCGTCATTGCGAGCGAAGCGAAGCAATCCAGACTGGTTCTGTGGAAAGAGTCTGGATTGCTTCGTCGCTCCGCTCCTCGCAATGACGGGGGAGAGATCGAGACAAACACGACACAAGGAAACCCCATGATCGAATTCTTCTTCGACTGCTCCAGCCCCTGGACTTATCTCGCCTTCCACAACATCCAGCCGCTGGCAAAGGAGGTCGGCGCCGAGATCGCCTGGCGGCCGATCCTGGTCGGTGGCATCTTCAACACGGTCAATCCGAGCGTCTACGCCCAGCGCGAAAAGCCGGTGCCGCTGAAGGCGCGCTACATGAAGAAGGACCTCTCGGACTGGGCGCGCTCGGCCGGCCTGTCGATCAAGATGCCGCCGACGGTATTTCCGGTGAACAGCGTCAAGGCCATGCGCGGCTGCATCTGGCTCGGCAAAGAGACGGTGCCGTTCGCGACCGCCGTTTTCGAGACCTATTGGGGCGACGACAAGGACATCTCGCAGGACGCGGTGCTGGCCGAGATCTGCAAGAAAGTCGGCATCGACGAGCAGAAGTTCTTCGCGGGCATTTCCGAGCAGGGCATCAAGGACCAGCTCAAGGCCAACACCGAGGAGGTCGTCGCGCGCGGCGGCTTCGGCTCGCCGACGATTTTTGTCAACAAGACGGATATGTATTTCGGCAATGATCGCCTGCCGTTGATCCGCGAGGCGCTGCTGCGCAGCAAGGCGAGCGCGGCCTGATGGTGCGCGCTGTCGTCTGCCGCGCGCTCGGCGCGCCCGAGACCTTGCGGCTCGAGGAGTTTCCGTCGCGCGCCCTGAAGCCGGGCGAGGTCCGTGTCGCGATCCGCGCGGCTGGCTTGAATTTCCCTGATGTACTGATGGCGGCCGGCGAATATCAGCTCAAGCCGGAGTTGCCGTTCACGCCGGGCATGGAGGCCGCCGGCGACGTCACCGAGGTCGGCGCGGAGGCGAGGGGCATTGCCGTCGGCGACAAGGTCATCGTGAAGATGCGCCACGGAGCCTTCACCGATGAAGCCGTGGTGACGCCGTCGCAGCTCACGCCGATGCCGTCCACCTTCGACTATGCCGAGGCCGCGACCTATCTCGCCGGCCACGGCACCGCCTATCACGCGCTGATCGATCGCGGCCGGGTCGAGCCCGGCGAGGTGCTGCTGGTGCATGGCGCCGGCGGCGGCGTCGGCCTTGCCGCGGTCGAGATCGGCAAGATGCTGGGCGCAACCGTGATCGCAACCGCCTCCAGCGACGAGAAGCTCGCGATCGCGAAATCACGCGGCGCCGACCATCTCATCCGCTATGACCGCGAGCCGTTCCGCGATGCGGTCAAGCGCATCACCGACGGCCGCGGCGCGGACGTCGTGTTCGATCCCGTCGGCGGCGAGGTCTTTGAGAACTCGATGCGCTGCATCGCGTGGGGGGCGCGGCTGCTCGTGATTGGCTTTACGGGCGGCATCGGCTCGGCCAAGACCAATCTGTTGCTGATCAAGGGCGCCAGCGTGTTAGGGGTGCGCGCAGGCGAAGCGGTACGGAAAAATCCCGCGCTGGGCGAAGTGCGCCTGAAGGCACTCTTGCGGTGGGCGGAAGAGGGCAAGCTGCGCCCCAACGTCTCGCACCGCCTGCCGCTGGAGGACTACGCGAAGGCGATGCGATTGCTGATCGACCGCCAGGCGATCGGGCGCGTGGCGCTCACAATGCGGTGACGGTGCCGTAGGGTGGGCAAAGCGAAGCGTGCCCACGATTTAGTTTTGGTTACTGACAGATGGTGGGCACGGCGCAAGAGCGCCTTTGCCCACCCTACGAGAGCGTTATTTATACTCCCGCTCCGTCCACCACGGGAAATAGTCCGGCATATCGCTGGACACCTTGTTCTTGAACTGCGCGGGCCGCTTTTCCAGGAACGACACCACACCTTCCTTCACATCGTCCGAGCGGCCGCGGGTGTAGATGCCGCGGCTGTCGACCTTGTGGGCCTCCATCGGATCGTCTGCGCCCATCATGCGCCACATCATCTGGCGGATCAGCGCCACCGATACCGGGGCGGTCTTGGCGGCGAACTCCTTGGCGAGCGCGCGGGCGGTCGGCAGGAGATCATCGGGAGCCACGACCTTGCTGACGAGGCGGCCCGCAAGCGCTTCCTGCGCCGGGAAGACGCGGCCTGAATAGCACCATTCCAACGCCTGCGAGATGCCGACGATGCGCGGCAGGAACCAGCTTGATGCCGCCTCCGGCACGATGCCGCGCTGGGAGAACACGAAGCCGAACCGCGCGGCTTCGGATGCAATGCGGATGTCCATCGCGAGCTGCATCGTGACGCCGATGCCGACCGCAGGTCCGTTCACCGCAGCGATGACGGGCTTCAGGCATTTGAAGATGCGCAAGGTCACCTGGCCGCCGCCGTCGCGCACCTGCGGATCGCTGTAATCGACCTTGCCGTCGGCGAAGCGCTTCACCGGTCCGCGCCGCGCGTCGCGATCGAACGTGTCGGCGCCCGACGACAGATCGGCGCCCGCGCAAAAGCCGCGGCCGGCACCGGTGACGATGATGGCGCGGACATTGTCGTCCTTGTCGGCGGCGTCGAACGCGTCGATCAGCTCGGCTTGCATCTGCGCGTTGAAGGCGTTGAGCTTGTCGGGCCGGTTCAGCGTGATGGTGAGGATCTGCTCGGCGACCTCGTATTTGATCGTCTCATACGCCATGGGTGGTTTCCTTCCCTTGTCTTAAATGCGATCTCGATGAGACGAGACGCACGGTCGCTGTTGTCCGTCTTGCGCGGACTGGGCATGCGAGCAGTACAAGAACGTGGATGGCCGGGACAAGCCCGGCCATGACGGAGCGCTATTTCGCCGGCGGTTTCGGCCAGGGCCTCTGCGCCCCGCGCAGGCCTTCGAACGCCTTGGCCATGCCGAGCACGCCGATATCGTCGAAGCGGCGGCCGACGATCTGCACGCCGATGGGAAAACCCTTGGCGTCGAAGCCGCCGTTGATGGAGATAGCGGGATTCTCCGACATATTCCACGGCACGGTATAGGCGATGTGCTCGAACGGCTTCATGGGATCGTTGATCGGCGAGGCCCATTCCGCCGGAAAGTTCACGTTCGGCGCGGTCGGAGAGATCACATAGTCGAGCTCGCAGAACAGTTTTGACGCCGCAGCGCGGATCGCCATGGTCTGGTTGAAGCCGCGGATGACGTCGACGCCCGACAATTTCGCGCCGGACTCGCCCCATTTGAAGATGTAGGGCAGCACCTTTGCCTGTTCGGTCGGCGTCAGCTTCGATAGATCGTCCCACATCCGCGCGCGCCAGAAATTGTCGAGCCCGTCGAGCATCTCGCGGGTGAGGATGCCGTCGACCTCGGTCACGACCGCGCCCACGGACTCGAACGCCTTCGCGGCCTTTACCGCGACCTCGCGCACCGGCTTCTCCAGCGCCATGCCGCATCCGGGATCGAGCATCAGGCCGATGCGCAGCTTGCGCGGCGACTTCTCCGGCCCTTTCCAGTTCAAAGGCTCGGCGGGCAGGCTCATGCCGTCGCGCCGGTCGGGCTTTGCGATCACGCTCATCATCAGCGCGCAATCGTCGACGGTGCGGGTCATGGGACCGGCGACACGGCCGACATAGGTGGGATCGATCGGCACGCGGCCAAAGCTCGGCTTCAACCCGACGAGGCCGCACCAGCCCGCGGGCAGGCGCACCGAGCCGCCGATATCGGTGCCGAGATGCAAGGGACCATAGCCGGCCGCAGCAGCCGCGCCGGCGCCCGCGCTGGAGCCGCCGGGATTCTTGGAGAGGTCCCAGGGGTTGCGCGCCAGCGCATGGAAAGAGGAGAGCCCCGATGACAGCATGCCGTAATCGGGCATGGTGGTTTTTGCGAAGATCACCGCGCCTGCCTCGCGCAGCCGCGCGGCGGGCGGGGCGTCCTTCTCGGCCGGCACCAGCTTGACGCTGGCCGCGCCGAGCGGGACGGGCACACCCTTGGTCGCGATGTTGTCTTTCACCGTGACCGGCACGCCGTCGAGCGGCCCGGAAGGTTCGCCGCCGGTCCAGCGCGCGGTCGAGGCCTTGGCGGCCTCGCGCGCGCTGTCGGAATCGAATGCATAGAGCGCCTTCAGGTGCGGCTCCCACGCAGCGACATGCGCGAGCACGTCCTCCAGCACCTCGCTCGGCGAGAACTGTTTTGCGCGATAGCCCGCGATCAGGTCGACCGCGGACAGATCGTGCAGCGAGGTGACGGCTTCGTCGACGCTCTTGTGCATTGCTAGCTCACCGGCATGCGCGTTTCGATGATCCGGGCGAACATGCTGGCGCCGATCGGCAGGATCTTGTCGTCGAGCACGAAGCCGGGATTGTGCACCGGCACCGAGCCGTCATGGCCGACCCAGAAATAGGCGCCGGGAATGGTCTGCAGCATGTCGGCGAAATCCTCGCTGCCCATCTTCGGCTGCGCGCGCGTGATCACGTTGGTGGGATTCACCACGGTGCGCGCGACTTCCTCGACCACCTTGGACTGCTCGACCTGGTTGACCAGCACACCGAAGGTGTCGCGGATGTCGGCCTCGATCTCGCACTGATACGCTGCCGCGATGCCGGCGCAGATCGTGCGGATGCGTTGGCTGATCAGGGCGCGGACTTCATTCGAGAACGTGCGGATGGTGCCGCAAAGATGTGCTTCGCCGGGAATGACGTTGTAGGCAGAACCTGCATGGATCTGGGTGATCGATACCACCGCAGCCTGAAGCGGTTCGACGTTGCGGCTGACGACCGTCTGGATTGCCTGCGCCAGCGTGGTGGCGATGATCACCGCGTCCTTGGAGCGCTCGGGCATGGCGCCATGCGCGCCATAGCCGGTGATGCGGAGGTCGAAGAAATCGGCGCCGGCCATCGCCGGGCCGGGCAGGATCGCGATCTCGCCATGGTTGAGGTCGGGCGCGTTGTGCAGGCCGTAGAGCTCGTCGCACGGAAACTTCTCGAACAGCCCGTCCTTGATCATCGCACGGGCTCCGCCGAGGCCTTCCTCGGCCGGCTGGAAGATCAGGTGCACGGTGCCGTCGAAATTCCTGGTCTCGGCGAGATAGCGCGCGGTGCCGAGCAGAATGGTGGTGTGGCCGTCATGGCCGCAGCCATGGAAGCGGCCGGGGATCTTCGAGCTCCATTTCAGATTGGTGTTCTCTTCCATCGGCAGCGCGTCCATGTCGGCGCGCAGGCCGATGCGCTTGCTGCCCGAGCCCTTGCCCTTGATGACGCCGATCACGCCGGTGCCGCCGAGACCGCGATGCACCTCGACGCCCCAGCTCTTCAGCTTGTCGGCGACGATGCCGGAGGTGCGCACTTCCTCGAAGCCGATCTCGGGATGGGCGTGGAGGTCGCGCCTGATGGCAGTGAGTTCGTCGGCGTAGCCGTCGATGCGCTCGATCGTGGGCATGGGTTCCTGTCCGGTTAGCGTGAAGGGGGAGTGAAAACGGGGCCGTTCGGCTTGATGCGGATGCCCGGACGCAGGCGCGTCCAGGGCAGCGACGCGGTGTCGGCCGGCATCGCGCCGGGCGCGGCGCAGATCATCAGCTTTTCCGCGATCGGCTCGAAGTCGGCGCGGAAATGCACCGAGCTCTTGTTGACTAGGATCTTCTCCTGCGTCGGCTCGATGCCGACATAGCGGTACATTGCCTGGTCTGCGAGCTGGGCCTTGTGCGAGGAGACGACGACGCGGACGTCGCCGATGCGCAGGCACGCCGAGGGGCCCATCTCCATCTCACGGCCGCCATAATAGGGGCCAGGCGCGATGAAGCGGCCGTCGGAGAGTTGTTCGACCACGAAGGTCTCGCGATAGGGCTCGTCGCCGGGAATGCCGGACTTGCCGCCGAGCGCCAGAGTCACGGTGGCGCCGACGCCGGCCGCATGCGCGGCCCTGGCCGATTCCGGATCGTAGATCGCGCCGGTCGCGGCGCTGGCCTTGTTGCGCACCAGCGCGCGCAGCATGCCCGTCGTGTCGGAATCGCCGCCGGCGCCAGGATTGTCCTGGGTGTCCGCGATGATGATCGGCTTGCTCGCGGTCCTCGAGAGTTCCATGGCGTGGCGGACGCCGTCGTCGGGCGACCAGATCTTGCCGTCGAAATCGTCCTCATGGCCTTCGATCAGCTTGACGATGGCATCGGCCGCGCGATCGGCGTCCGCTTGCGTCCTGCCATAGGCGAACACGCTCGGGCCGCAGTGGCGGAAATCGGCCGCCGGAAAGCCCGGCGCGAAGGAGAGGGTGGGAACCGCATCGCTCTCGACGGCGGCGAGCTTCTCGTAGATGCCCTTGGTGGGCTGGTCGTTGGTGCACTGCCAGCTGATCGGGATCAGGAACGGCAATTGCCGGAACGCCTTGGCAAAACGCTGCTTCGTCTTCAGCAGCAGCGCGAGATGGCGCGCGGCGGCGCGGCCGGTGTCGGCCATGTCGACATGGGGGTAGGTGCGGTAGGCGATCAGCGCGTCCGCATGCTCCATCATCTCGGGCGTGACGTTGGCGTGCAGGTCGAGGCTCGCGACCAGCGGAACATCCTTGCCGATGATGCGGCGCACGCGCGCCAAGATTTCGCCTTCGCCGTCGTCGAGATGCTCGGTCACCATGGCGCCGTGCAGGTCGAGATAGACCGCGTCGATCGGCCCGGCGGCTTTGATGCCGTCGACCATGACCTTCACGATGCGCTCGAAGGCGTCCCTGGTGACATGCGCCGAAGGGCTCGCGCCGCAGGCGATGGTCGGGATGAGTTCCCAGCCACTGGCCTCGGTGCTGTCGGCGAAACCGGCGAGCCCGACATTGATGCGCCGCATCACCTTCAGCACGTCGGCACCTTCAGTCATCGCCGGCCAGCCGCCGCCATGCTGGAAGTCCGCAAACGTCGCCTTGGTCGGGGCGAAGGTGTTGGTCTCGTGCAGGAAGCCGCCGACGGCGATGCGTGTCATCAATTCAGGTCCAGTCGATCAAGAAGGCGCGACGTTAGCCTCGGCCTTGCGAGGAGAGCAAGGTGGGAAGCACTCGCGCCGTGCATAGGGTCAAGCTGTTTTGGGAATGCTGCTCCGCCGTCATTCCGGGGCGCGCCACTTGGCGCGAGCCCGGAATCCATCGGGCGACAAACTCTTCCGCGCGATGGATTCCGGGCTCATCGCTTCGCGATGCCCCGGAATGACGCGGAGAGATTACGCGCTCGCCGCCACGCCCTCCGCCGCCGGTCGGAAGTTCGCAAAATCCCAGTTGCGGCCCGGTGCCGCATCCAGCAGCGCCCTGGTGTAGGCCTCCCTCGGATGCGTCAGCACTTCGGCGGCGGGGCCCTGTTCGACGACGCGGCCGTGCTGCATCACCACGACCTCGTCGCAGATTTGCGCGGCGACGCGCAGGTCGTGGGTGATGAACAGGATGGCGATGCCGAGCCGCTTCTGGATCTCGTCGAGCAGTTCCAGCACCTGGGCCTGCACCGAGACGTCGAGCGCGGAGACCGCCTCGTCCGCGACCAGCACGTCAGGATCGAGCGCGAGCGCGCGCGCAATGGCGATGCGCTGGCGCTGGCCGCCGGAGAACTGGTGCGGATAGCGCGACACCGCGTCGGGAGGCAGGCCGACCAGCTCGAGCAATTCGCGCGCCCGCTTCATCGCATCAGCGTGCGAGATGCCGTAATTGATCGGGCCTTCGGCGATGCTCTCGCCGACGGTGACGCGCGGGTTGAGCGAGCGGTAGGGATCCTGGAATACGATCTGGATCTTCTGCCGGTGCGGCTGGAGCAGGCGGCGCGAGATGTCCGAGATCTCGCGGCCGGCAAGCCGCACGCCGCCGGAGGTCGGATCGATCAGGCGCACGATGCAGCGCGCCACCGTCGACTTGCCGGAGCCGCTCTCGCCGACGATGCCGAGGGTGCGGCCCTTGCGCAGCGTCAGCGTCACCTTGTCGGCGGCGACGACCTCGCGGCCTTTGCCGAAGAAGGCGCGCTCCTTGTAGATCTTGCTGAGGTCATTGGTCTCGAGCACGACGGGCTCGCGGCTCTCCTCGCGCGGCCACCGCGGCACCAGGCTCGGCACCGACGCCAGCAGATTGCGGGTGTAGTCCATCGAGGGATTGCGCAACACGGTCTCGAGCGGGCCGGTCTCGACCAGCCGTCCCTGCCGCATCACCGCGACGCGGTCGGCGATCTCGGCGACCACGCCCATGTCATGGGTGATGAACAGCACGGCGGTGCCGTGATCACGCTGGAGGTCGCGGATCAACGTCAAAATCTGCTTCTGCGTGGTGACGTCGAGCGCGGTGGTCGGCTCGTCCGCGATCAGCAGTTTCGGCTCGAGCACCAGCGCCATCGCGATCATGATGCGCTGGCGCTGGCCGCCGGAGAGGCGATGCGGGTAGGAGGCGAAGATGCGCTCGACCTGGGGCAGGCGCACCTGCTCCATCATGTCGAGGATGCGTTTCTTGCGTGCTTTCGCATCGAGATCGGTGTGGGCGCGCAGCACCTCGTCGATCTGGCGGCCGACCGGCACCACCGGATTGAGCGCGGTCATCGGCTCCTGGAAGATCATCGCCATCTGCGTCGCGCGCAGCTGGCGCAGGCGGCGGTCGGTCGCGGTGAGCAGCTCCTCGCCGACCAGCTTGATACTGCCGGAGGTCGGCACCAGCGTGCCCTTCGGCAACAGGCCCATCGTGGTGAGCGAGGTCACCGACTTGCCCGAGCCGCTTTCGCCGACGAGGCACAGCGTCTCGCGCTCGCGCACCTGGATCGAGATGCCGTCGATGATCTTCGCGCCGCCGGGCTTCTTGCCGACGGAGACGACGAGGTTGTTGATGTCGAGAACGGGATTGGTCATCAGGTCACTCCGTCGTCATTGCGAGAAGCGAAGCGACGAAGCAATCCAGAATCTTTCCGCGGAGGCAGACTGGATTGCTTCGCTTCGCTCGCAATGACGGAACAAGGGGATGGGCCGGCGAAACAAATCACTTCCCCTCCCGCTGCTTCATGCGGGGATCGAGAGCGTCGCGGGCGGCGTCGCCGATCAGGTTGATGCTGAGGATGGCGATCGAGAGCAAAAGGCCCGGCCAGAAGATCAGCGACGGCTTGATCTGGAAGTACTGGCGGCCCTCGGCCATGATGTTGCCCCAGGTCGGCGTCTCCGGCGAGATGCCGGCGCCGAGGAAGGACAGGATGGCCTCGGTCAGGATCGCGGAGGCGCAGACATAGGTGCCCTGGACGATCAGCGGCGCGATCGTGTTCGGCATCAGATGCCGCCACATGATCTTCGGCAGGGACGAGCCGACCGAGATCGCAGCTTCCACATAGGGCTCCTCGCGCGCCGACAGCACGACCGAGCGCACCAGGCGCGCCACGCGCGGAATTTCAGGGATGGTGATCGCGACCAGCACGGTCCAGATGCTGGCGCCGGACAGCGACACCACGGCGATCGCGAGCAGGATGCTCGGCATCGCCATCAGGCCGTCCATGATGCGCATCATGACCGCGTCGACCAGCTTGAAGAAGCCGGAGACGAGACCGATGATGAGGCCAATGGCGATCGACAGGATCGCCGAGCCGATGCCGATCAGCAGCGACACGCGGCCGCCATAGACGACGCGCGACAGCAGGTCACGGCCGTAGGCGTCAGTGCCGAGCAGGTACTGCGCCGAGGACGGCTTCAGCCGCTGCGAGGGCGCAAGCTGGATCGGGTCGTGCGGCGCGATCAGCGGCGCCAGGATCGAGATCAGCACGATCAGGGCGAGCAGCACCGTGGCCACCGCGATGATCGGCGTCGAGGTGAGGAATCCGAATCGCGGCCGCAGCGGCGAGGTGATCGGAATGGAGGACCGGGGAAGGCTATCGACAGACATTGTTGTTATCCTTAGCCCTAGTACCGGATCCGGGGATCGAGCAGCGTGTAGGCAACGTCGATCAGGAGGTTGACGACGACATAGATCAGCGACGTCAAAAGGATCATCGCCTGGATCACCGGATAGTCGCGCGCCAGCACCGCATCGACGGTGAGGCGGCCGATGCCGGGGATGTTGAAGACGCTCTCGGTGACGACGACGCCGGAGATCAGCAGCGCAAAGCCGGTGCCGATCACGGTGATCACGGGCACGGCGGCGTTGCGCAGCGCGTGCCGCATCATGACCGCGACCTCGTTGATGCCCTTCGCGCGCGCCGTGCGGACGTAGTCCTCGCCGAGCACGTCGAGCATGGCGGCGCGCGTCATGCGCGCGATCAGCGCGATGTAGATGAAGGAGAGGGCGCAGGTCGGCAGGATGATGCGCTCGAAGAACGGACCGAAGCCGTTCGAGATGCTCTTGAAGCCCTGTACCGGCACCCAGCGGAGGTCGATGGCGAAGACCTCGATCAGGATGTAGCCGACCACGAACACCGGCACCGAGAAGCCGAGCACCGACAGGCCCATCACGAAACGGTCGATCCAGGTGCCGTGCTTCCACGCCGCGATCACGCCCAGGGGCACGGCGACGATGACGGCGAGGATGATGGTGCACAGCGCGATCGAGATCGACGGCTCGACGCGCTGGCCGATCATCTTCATCACCGGCAGGTTGGAGATCAGCGATGTGCCGAGGTCGCCGTGCAAGAGCTTGTTCACCCAGGTGATGAACTGCACGATCAGCGGCTCGTTGAGGCCGAGCGAGGCGCGGATGCGCTCCAGCCGTTCCGGCGTCGCGTTGTCGCCGGCGAGAATCGCGGCGGGATCGCCGGGGGTGAGGCGCAGCAGGAGGAAGACGAACAGCGCCACGACGCCCATCACGGGCACGGCGGCGAAAATTCGGCGAACGAGATATCCCAGCAAGTTGGATCCGTCAGATTAGAGACAAATTGTGGCAGGGCCTTCGGCAGGTTGCCATCAGCCTAACATTTCAGCAATTCCCGTGCCATCCGGGCCCGGTTCCTAGGTGGTCGTCATGCCCGGGCTTGACCCGGGCATCCACGTCTTTCTTCGCGTCCGTTCGCAAAGGCGTGGATGGCCGGGTCAAGCCCGGCCATGACGGGGCGCGGTGCATCACTCCAGCGTCGCCAGCAGGCCCGCCATCAGCCGGCCGCGCTCGACCAGGCTTTCGACCTCGATATACTCTTCCAGCGTGTGGCCGTTGCCGCCACGCACGCCCAGGCCGTCGAGCGTCGGAATCCCCATGGCGCCGGTGAAGTTGCCGTCGGAGCCGCCGCCGGCGCTGGCATGCGGCAACTCGGCGCCGAGCGACTTGGCGACGCCGCGCGCCTTTTCATAGAGCGCCATGGTGCCGGCATCCGGTTCCCACACCGGACGCGTCACGCCGCGCGTGACCTTGAAGGCGACGTCGTTGGTGGTGCCAGACAGCGCCAGCATCCGCTCGACGCCGCGATCGAGATCGGCCTGGCGCTTGGCCATGGAGAGTGCTTCGCCGGTCGCGGTCGTGGCAACGCAATTGACCCATTGCCCGCCATGCACGACGCCGACCGAGAAGGTGCAATCCTCCGTCGTCATCGCGTCGATGGCGAGAATTTGCCGGGCCATCTCGCGGATCGCCGAGCGTCCCGCCGACAATGTCGCGCCGGCGTGGCTCGGCCGGCCCGTCGCCTCGAGATTGAATCGTGCGATGGCGTAACGTCCGGTGGTGACGCCGTTGTCGGCGCGGCCGGGCTCGGGCACCAGCACATATTTGTTGCGCGCGGCTTCCGCCTCGATGATGTCGCGCGTCGAGGGCGTGCCGACTTCCTCGTCCGGCGTGAACAGCACGGTGATCGGCAGCGGCGTGGTGAAGGCGGCGCGCGCCAGCTGCCGGATCGCTTCCAGCGAGAGGTAGTTGCCGCCCTTCATGTCGTAGATGCCGGGGCCGTAGCACTTGTTGCCCTCGCGCCGCCATTTCAGCTTCTCGATGGTGCCGACCGGGTGGACGGTATCCATGTGGCCGGCGATCAGGATGCCGGGTTCGCCCTGCTTCGGGTGCGGGAAGCGCGCGCGGACGACGCCGCCGAAGCCCTGGCGGCCGGCGATGCGTTCGATCGTCGCACCCATGATCGCCATATCCCGCGCTGCGATATCGAGCATGCGGTTGACCGCATCTGCGTCCCATGTCGGGCTTTCGCATTCCACCCAGGTGCGCAGGCCCGCGAGCATGGCCTCGGAATCGAAGGGAAGATTGGCTGGATTCATCTCAATGTCTCTCAGGCTTCGAAAGTGGAACGCGCATTGCATCGGTGCAGCGGGACGAACGAAGAGAGTTGTAGAGCCAAATCGATCCTTGTGGAGCCCGTGCGCGCGCCGCCAGGGCTTGCAGTGAAACCGGATTGACGGGCTCAAGACTGTCTGCAAGTCTCGAAAAGATAAAGGCATTGCATGAGGTTGGTTCGCCCAAAGAACGGACCGGATGCTCAACCAATAACCTGCCTTTGAACAGTTTCACGTCAGGAGAAACTTTCCATGTTCCACTTCATGCGCCGGAGGCCTCGCGCGTTTGCCTCCAAACTTGCGCTGTCGGTCGTCGCGCTTTCGGTCGGCCTGGCTTCGCCGGTGCTTGCGGCCGACAAGACCATCACGGCCGTGATGCATTCGGACCTGCGCATCATCGATCCGATCTTCACCACAGCCTACATCACGCGCGACCATGGCTACATGGTCTACGACACGCTGGTGGCCACCGATTCGAATTTCAAGGTCCAGCCGCAGATGGCGGACTGGAAGGTCTCCGACGACAAGCTCACCTACACCTTCACCCTGCGCGACGGCCTGAAGTGGCATGACGGCGCGCCGGTGACGGCGGAAGACTGCGTCGCCTCGCTCAAGCGCTGGGCTGCGGTCGACGGCATGGGCCAGAAGCTGATGGACTTCACCGCGAGCCTCGAGGCGACCGATGCCAAGACCATCACGCTGAAGCTGAAGGAGCCCTATGGCCTCGTGCTGGACTCCATCGGAAAGCCTTCCTCGCGCGTCGCCTTCATGATGCCGAAGCGTCTTGCCGAGACGCCGCCGGACAAGCAGATCCCCGAGCAGATCGGCTCCGGCCCCTTCAAGTTCGTGCAGTCGGAATTCCAGCCGGGCGTGAAGGCGGTCTACGTCAAGAATACCGACTACGTGCCGCGCAAGGAGCCGTCGAGCTGGACCTCCGGCGGCAAGGTGGTGAAGGTCGACCGCGTCGAGTGGATCACCATGCCGGACTCGCAGACGGCCGTGAACGCGTTGCAGTCGGGCGACATCGATTTCGTGGAAAATCTGCCCTACGACATGCTGCCGGTGCTGGAAGCGAACAAGGAGCTCATGATCGACGTCTCCAACAAGTTCGGGTACCAGACGCTCGGGCGCATGAACTTCCTCTATCCGCCGTTCGACAACGTCAAGGTGCGCCGCGCCGCCTTCCTGGCGATGAACCAGAAGGACGTGCTCGACGCGCTGATTGGCAACGCCAAATATCAGAAAGTCTGCGGCGCGTTCTTCGTCTGCGACACGCCGCTCGCGACCGACGTCGGAGCCGAGACCCTGATCAAGGGCAACGGCATGGCGGAAGCCAAGAAGGCGCTCGCCGAATCCGGCTATGACGGCACGCCGGTGGTGATCATGGGCCCCGGCGACGTCACCACGCTGAAGGCGCAGCCGATCGTGGCGGCCCAGCTCCTGCGCGAAGCCGGCTTCAAGGTCGACTTCCAGGCGACCGACTGGCAGACCGTGGTGAGCCGCCGCGCCAGCCAGAAGCCGCCGAAGGAGGGCGGCTGGAACATGTTCTTCACCAACTGGGTTGCGGCCGACGTCTCCAACCCGATCGCCAATCTCTCGATCGGCGGTCAGGGCAAGAAGGGCTGGTTCGGCTGGGCGGAAAACGCCAAGATCGAGCAGCTCAAGGATGCCTTCGTCCGCGCGGCTTCGCTCGACGATCAGAAGAAGATCGCGACCGAGATCCAGAAGGAGGCCTATGACCAGGTGATCTACATTCCGCTCGGTCAGTATCTTCTGCCGAGCGGCTGGCGCAAGTCGCTCACCGGCGTCCTCGACGGCCCGGCAACCCCGGTGTTCTGGAACATCGACAAGTCCGAGTGAGGCGAGGGCACGCCCCGCATCCTTCGTACCGATCGTCACGCGGCGCCGCTGTCACCGGCGGCGCCGCTCGCCAGGAGATTTCCAGGCGAACTTCCCAAGGAGAACTTGCCAAGAGAGCCCTCAAGAAAACTTGCCGGGAGAACTTCAGTGTTCCAACTCATGCGCCGGTGGCGTCGGACGTTCGCCTCCATACTTGCGATTTCAGTCGTGGCGCTTTCGGCACTAGCCTCGCCAGCTCTTGCCGCAGGCAAGACCATCACCGCCGTGATGCATTCGGATCTGCGCGTCCTCGATCCGATTTTCACCAGCGCCTATATCTCGCGTGATCATGGCTACATGATCTACGACACGCTGATCGCGACGGATGCGAACTTCAAGATCCAGCCGCAGATGGCGGACTGGAAGATCTCCGACGACAAGCTGACCTACACCTTCACGCTGCGCGATGGCCTGAAGTGGCATGACGGCACGCCGGTCACCGCGGAAGATTGCGTTGCTTCGCTGAAGCGCTGGGCCGTTGTCGATAGCATGGGGCAGCAGATGATGCTGTTCACCGCGAGCATCGAGGCGACCGATGCCAAGACCATCACGCTGAAGCTGAAGGAGCCGTACGCGCTCGTGCTGGAAGCGATCGGCAAGCCGTCCTCGCGGGTGGCTTTCATGATGCCAAAGCGCCTCGCCGAGACGCCGGCGGACAAGCAGATCTCCGAGCAGATCGGCTCCGGCCCCTTCAAGTTCGTGCAGTCGGAATTCCAGCCCGGGGTGAAGTCGGTCTACGTCAAGAACACCGATTACGTGCCGCGCAAGGAGCCGGCGAGCTGGACCGCCGGCGGCAAGGTCGCGAAGGTCGATCGCGTCGAATGGATTACGATGCCGGACCCGCAGACAGCGTTGAACGCGCTGCAGTCGGGCGACATCGATTTCATGGAAAATCCCGCGATCGAAATGTTGCCCACCATCGAAGCCGACAAGGAGCTCAAGCTCGAGATCCTGAACAAGTTCGGCTTCCAGACGGGCGCTCGGATGAACTTCCTTCATCCGCCATTCGATAACGTCAAGGTCCGTCGCGCAGCACTCCTGGCCGTCAACCAGAAGGACGTGCTCGATGCGCTGATCGGCAATCCCAAGTACTACAAGGCTTGCGCGGCGGTCTTCATCTGCGACACGCCGTTCGCGACGGACCTTGGCGGCGAGACGCTTGCCAAGGGCGGCGACATGGCTGCGGCCAGGAAGGCGCTCGCCGAGTCCGGTTACGATGGGACGCCCGTCGTGCTCATGGCGCCGGGCGACGTGCTGACACTGAAGGCCCAACCGATCGTGGTGGCCCAGCAACTGCGCGAAGCCGGCTTCACGGTCGATTTACAGGCCACCGACTGGCAGACGGTGGTGAGCCGGCGCGCCAGCCAGAAGCCCCCGAAAGAGGGCGGCTGGAACATGTTCATCACCAACTGGGTCAGCGCCGACGTGTCGAACCCGATCTCCAACATTGCTGTCGGCGGGCAGGGCAAGAAGGGCGGCTGGTTCGGCTGGGCGGAGGATGCCAGGGTGGAGCAGCTCAAGGACGCCTTCGTTCGCGCGGCCTCGCTCGACGATCAGAAGAAGATCGCGACCGAGATCCAGAAGGAGACCTATGACCAAGTGCTCTACGTCCCGCTGGGCCAGTTTCAGGCGCCGAGCGCGTGGCGCAAGTCGCTCTCCGGTGTGATCGACGGTCCAGCAACGCCGGTGTTCTGGAATATCGACAAGTCCGAGTAGGACTTGGGCCGACAAGGCGCAGCCGTGGCCTGATCGAGGCAAGCTGAACGAAAGCGAGGTCGTTCGCTGCCAGCTTGTCGTAGCGTGTTGCAACCCGACGGCAGAGACAAGGACTGAAGCAGATCTGGTCGTTGCGATTCCTTTTCGGCGGGATGTTGGCCCATGCGCTCTTTTTCATGGCCAGTCCCCTGATCCAGTCGGCGATCCTAGCCACGATCGGCAATCAGGCGTTTCGCGCCAGGAAAACTGCAGAAGGCTCCACCTCGATGAGGAACTCATCCTTGGCCAGGTTTGGCACTCCGATCCAGGTTGTGCACGGTGGATTATCGCCGAACGCCGCTTTGAGGGCACCGCTAATTGCTTTGCCTTCGTGTAGGTGACTCTGCTTGATGTAGAGCCGCAACGCACCGACCTGATCGAGCTTCGCACCAACCGATGCAAGCGCAACGCTAAGATTCTCTAGGCTCTTGCTGAGTTGACGGCCGATGTCGCCAGCGCCAACGACGTTCTGTTCTGCGTCCCAAGCAACCTGGCCGGACACATGCACAACGTCGCCAAACGGTGTGGGGACAGTAGCAACCTGCGCGAAACCGTAGCGCAAGCTATCGAAGATTCCGACAGGAACATGCACCGATCGGCTCATGAAGGCTCCCTTGGCGTTTGCTTGGCTTTTGTCGCATCACAGATGCTGCCGAAAGAATTGTACGACGCTTGCATTGAAGTCCCGGTGAAAGGCTGCTCGATCGAAGCCCGCCGGGTCTGTGCAGAAGCGCGGCAGCTCGGCGGCAAGCTCTGGCGAACACGGCGGGTGGAACGCGAAGTGGCCGGATGGCACGATATGAACCGCGGGTTGGCCAGGCAAAGCATTCAGGACGCGCGCAACGCCTTCCGGATCAACGCCTCGATCTTTGGCTCCCGATTCGGATCGCCAGACCTGCAATGGAATGTCGATTGATGACAACGTACTCCTTGTAAATGCGAAAGTCGGTGCAGGATCGGCAATGACGGCAGCCTTGATCCGAGTGTCTCGCGGCAGAGTCTTTGGGACATCGCCGCTCCGTACTTGCTCGCAGAAGCCAGAGTTGTTGGTGCAGGAAGACGCAGTCCTCTGGAAATCGAGACCGGCTCCTGCAAGCACCAACCCTGTGAACCCGCCCTTCGAAAAGCCGAAGAGGCCAATTTTGGACGAGTCGATTGCGTCGCGGTCTTTCCAGGACTTCAGCATAAAATCGATCAGGTGAACCATATCGGCCGGCCGGGAGGCCCAATTCGACAGACTCTCGCTCTGCGAGACATCGTTGCCGTTGTCCCCTGGATGACTGATGGCCGCGACGACAAAGCCGGCATCAGCCAACGCCTCTGCAGTGTCATGATGGAGGCCGAACCAGCCGCCTTGACCATGGGAGAAGACCACCAGAGGCAGCTTCGTGCCAGTCACGGGGCAATCCTTTGCTCCCTGTATCGTGTCGATGAACTTTAGCGTGAGTTTTCCGAGCGGCAGGGATTGCGGCTCTGCGGCGCACGGATACCAAACGGCGCCGGCCAGATTCGGATCAGAATCAAGAAGCTGGATGCCAGCCCCCCGCGCGGGACATTCCAAACAACAAAGCATCAGGTAACAAGCCAGCCATGTCTTGCGTCCCAAGGATGCCCCCTAGCTGCCAGATGTAGTTAACCGACGGCTCACCACAGGATTGTGTCGAAATCCGTTTTGTCCCGGACATCACGCGGCGTTGCTGTCATCAGCGGCGCCGCTTTGTTTTGTCAGCTTCGTGTCAGCTTTTAACCCTTCCAGTTTCTAATCATTGCTATTTGTTTCTGTCCTGAAATAGATGTGCGCAGCTTGCACACCACTTTCCTTCATAGCTTCCCGTGCCGATCGATTTTGCATTCCAGGCGATGGCCGAACGGTCGGATCGCGCGCCGGCGCCATGGCGCCGGCCATTCCTGCGTTGGCTCGACGCCGTCGAGACGGGCTGGGCCGTGCCGCTTCTCATTGCGTGCTTCGTTGCGATCTGGACGCTCTATCTCGCCATCGCCTATGCCGGAGGTGGCCTGCATCCCGACACGCTCGAGGCCTGGACGCTGGGCCGGAATTTCGAGTGGGGCTATCACAAGCATCCACCGCTGATGGGCTGGGTTGCCGCGAGCTGGACCTCGGTCTTTCCGCCGAGCGACTGGTCGCTGCAATTGATGTCGATGGTCAATGCGGGGGTGGCGTTGTTCTGCGTCGATCTGGTCGCGCGGCAGTTCGTGACCGGGCACAAGCGCATCCTGGTGCTGCTGCTGTTGATGCTGACGCCGGCCTATCAATTCCACGCACAGCGCTTCAACGCCAATTCGGTGCTGCTCGCGATCTGGCCGCTCGCGACCTGGTGCTTCCTGCGCGCGTTCGAGACGCGTACGGCGCCGTGGGCGTTTGCTGCGGGATTCACGACGGCGCTGGCGATGGTCGGCAAGTATTATTCGATCTTCCTGGTTGCGAGTTTCGCGTTTGCCGCGCTGGCTCATCCGGCGCGGCGCGCTTATTTCACCTCGGCTTCGCCCTGGATATCGGCCGCGACCGGGCTCGCCGTGCTGTCGCCGCACATCTATTGGCTCGCGACGACGGGCGCCTCGACCTTCACCTATGCGCTGGCCCACGCCAACGGCAATGCCGCGAGCTCGCTCATCGAGGTGAAAAACTTCGTGCTGGGACTGGCAGCGGCCATGGGCGTGTCCGCCGTGCTCTGGGTGTTGATCGCAGGGACACGGCTCAAACGGTTTCCGGCCGACTTCGCGGCCATGAGTCCGGCCCTGCGGCTTCTGTTCTATGTCGCGATCGGCACGATCGTGCTGCCGGTGCTGACGTCGCTCGCGATGAGAACGGATCTGCCCTCGCTATGGGCGCTGCAGGGATTGTTCCTGTTCGTCGTGCTGATCGTTTGCGGTGCGCGCTATCCGATCGAGCGCTTCTACACCGTCAATGTCACGGTGTTCGTCATCGGCGTTGCGCTCGCCGCCGTTCTGGTCGCCGCGCCGATCCACGCCGTCTATCGCAACAATCACGGCTACGAAGAGGGGCGGAATTTCTATGCGCCGGCGGCAAACGAGCTGACGCGGCAATGGTGCGAGCTGACCGGCGAACCGTTGAGCGCGGTGAGCGGCGACGATTCGCTGTCCTTTGCCACCGCGTTCTACAGCCCCGACCATCCCCGTTATGCGCGGCCGTTCGAGTATCAGTACAAATGGGGGCTTCCGCGCAAGACGACACTCGACCGCGGCTGGGCCGCGCTGTGCTTCAGCGACCAGGACAGTTGCGGCAAGTGGCTGGAATCGGTGTCCGGCCGAGCCGGGCACTTCGTCAAGCGCGAGTTCACCGTGCAGGCCACGCTGTGGGGAAGGCCCGGCGTCACGCGGGATGTCGTGGCGCTGATGGTGCCGCCGCGCGACAACAGTGCAGCGCCTGCGAGCACGGCCGACGAGTTCGGTGCCAGCAGGCGTGCCGCGCCTTAAGCTTCAGCAGTGGCTGTCGCGCACCTGCTCGAGGCCCTCGCTCGCAAAGGGGGGAGTGAATGCCGCTTGATCGGCGTTCGGCACTGATTGCTTCGTTGCCTGACGATCCCTGTCGGTACGGTCTTCGCGATGTTCCAGTTCCATTGAGGCAGCCTTTCGAAATTGCTGCAGTACAACATCGACGCGGCCGGGAAGTTCCTCAACCGACGGGACGGTGATGCGGCCGAAACAGCCGTCCCTTTTCCACCACCAGCACGATCGCGAGCGCGGCCAGCGTCGACAGGAAGAAGCCGATCGAGAACGGCAGCAGCGTGCCGTCAAAGCTCTGGCCGATCGCCATGCCGACCACGATGCCGATCAGTGTCGTGATCGAGCCGTAGAGCGAAGAGGCGGTGCCGGCGATGTGTCCCTGCGGCTCCATCGCCAGGGCGGTGAAGTTGGCCACCATCATGCCGAACGAGAACATCATCAGCGCCGAGAGCACCATGAACAGGGAAAGCGGCAGCACGCCGAGACTTTCCGTCAGCAGCATGATTCCGGCCACCGCGGCATAGAGGCTCAGCGCGCCATGCGAGATCACGCGCATGCCGAGCCGTCCGACCAGCTGCGCATTGAGGAAGCCGGCCACCGCCGTGCCGGCCGCGATCGCGGCGAAGGCGAGCGGGAAGTAATCGCCGAGGTGATAGACGCCGGTGAACACCTGCTGCGCGCAGAACACATAGGCGAACAGCGCGCCGATGACGCTGCCGGCGGCGGTCGCATAGCCGATGGTCTGGCGATTGGTGACGGTCTGCCGGAACGCCGAGAGCACGTCGGCCGGCGCCAGCGACCTGCGCTCCGACTCGGGGAGGGTTTCGGGGAGCCGCAGCACGCACCATGCGAGCGCGAGCAGGCCGTAGAGCATCAGCACGACGAAGATGCCGCGCCATGCCGTCACCAGCAGCACCGCCTGTCCGAACGAGGGCGCGATCACGGGCACCGCGATGAACACCATCATGGCGAGCGACATCACGCTCGCCATGCGGCGGCCGACATAGCAGTCGCGCACGATCGAGGTCGCGATCACGCGCGTGGCCGAGGTGCCGAGCCCTTGCAGCGCGCGCGCCAGCAGCAGCGTCTCGAACGACGGCGCGGCGACCGCCAGCACGCTCGCGACCGCATAGACCGCCATGCCGCCGAGCAGCACCGGGCGGCGGCCGAAGCGGTCCGACAACGGGCCCATCACGAACTGGCCCGCGCCGAAGCCGATCAGGAAGGTCGACAGCACCAGCTGGAGATGGTTGGCGACGGGAATCTTGAAGGCAGCCCCGATATTGGGCAGCGCCGGCAGCATCATGTCCATCGCAAGCGGATTCAGCGCCATGATGGACGCGATCACGATGACGAATTCGGGAAAACCCATGGGACGGTGTCCGGAGGACACCCAATCGTCGGCATTGACGTCGGACAAGCAGCTCACCTCTGAAAATCAGGGGCTTTTTGAGCGGTTATGCTGCGTCGCACAACCCATGTTTCGGGATGGCAGGCCGGCGGAACCGCGGCGGACACGACTTGGTGAAGCGGCTCTAGGCGTGACCCGTCTTCCGGGCCGCCTCGACCAGGCCGAGCGCCAGCGCGCCGGCCGTCTCTACATAAGCGAGATCGCGATGGATCAGCATCACGGTCGTGGCGCCGTCGAGCAGGATCAGGAGCTGGCGTGCGAGCGCGGCCGCGCCGGGAACGCCATGCTGCGTCAGCTCCGCCTCTAGCCAGGCTTCGAAGCGCTTCTTGTGCGCGGCGCCGGCCTTGACGGCCGGATGGGCCGGCGTGTTGGCGAGCTCGGCGATGGTGCGCAGGAAGCCGCAGCCGCGCCAGCGCGGGGTGTCGACGGAGCGCCCGAGCTTGACGAAGAGGCCTCGGACCTTTTCGGCCACGGTGCCGTCGGTCTCGGCGAACCAGCGCTTGTAGAGCTCCAGCGTCGGCTGGTCCCTGGCGGCGATGGTCTCGGCGACGAGCTCGTCCTTGCTGGTGAAGTGATAGTAGAGCGTCTTCTTGGTGACGCCGGCCTTCTCGGCGACGGCGTCCATGCTCACCGCCCTGATGCCCTCGCCATAGAACAGGCGCGTCGCCGCGACGACGATCTGCTCGCGTGTGCTGTCACCCTTCTCGGACATCAGCAATGTATACTGCCTAGTGAGTATACACGACAAGGCCGCTGTGGCTGACTTCCGGACCCAATTCGACCTGGAAGGAGCGGCCACTTGTCCGACTTGATACTCTGCGAAACGCGCGGCGCCGTCGCGTTGCTGACGTTGAACCGTCCGAGCAAGCTCAATGCGCTGAGCTACGCGCTGATCGACCGCCTGATGGCGATCCTCGACCGCATCGAGGACGATGCCGCTATCCGCGCTGTCGTCCTGACCGGCGCAGGCGAGCGCGCCTTCTCGGCCGGCGCCGACATCGCCGAGTTCTCGGAGAGCGTCAGGTGCGGCCCTGACGCTGCGGCAAAAGCCTTCGTGCGGCGCGGGCAGGGCATGACGGCGCGCATGGAGGCGTTTCCGAAGCCGATCATCGCCGCCGTCAACGGCATCGCCTTCGGCGGCGGTTGCGAGATTACCGAAGCGGTGCATCTGGCGATCGCCAGCGAACGGGCGAGCTTTGCCAAACCCGAGATCGCCATCGGCATCACGCCGACCTTTGGCGGCACGCAGCGCCTGCCGCGGCTCGCAGGCCGCAAGCGCGCGCTGGAATATCTTTTGACCGGCGATTCCTTTTCACCGCAGCGAGCCCTGGAGATGGGATTGGTCAACCGCATCGTGCCGCATGAGCAGCTCCTCGACGCAGCCTTCGCGCTGGCCGACCGCATCACGCGGCACTCGCACCTCGCGGTCGCCCGTATCATCACGGCCGCGACGCGGGGTCTCAACAGCTCGATCTCGGAAGGCCTCGCCATCGAGAGCGAGCAGTTCGCGCGCATGGCGGCGACGCAGGACACCCGCGAAGCGCTCGATGGCTGGCTCGCCGCCCGCGGCTCGCGCTAGAGCGCGTTTGCGCGGAGATCATGCTCAAACAATAACCTAAAGCGCGATGGTGATTCATCTTCATGCCATCGCGCTAGACGCAGTCTGGAAACCAGGGATTCACCATAACAGCGGCAACAGACCCTTAGGGAGATGAATCCGCAACGCATCCTGTCCAATGTGGCCTGACCGGACGCCGGTCAGGCGCCGAGGGAACGCGAGCCACAGGCAGGATTGGACGTGTCTGACGTTACCGGGACAGCACGATGGGTAGGGCCGGCGGGCATGGCCGGGAAGCGCAACGTCTGGCACGACTGCGTGGTTGCGCTGGTGGCGCTGCTGGTGCTCGGCAATCTCGTCAGCGATCTCACGCTCGATGTGAACTTCGGCTGGGACGTGCGCGTCAATTGCGCGGCGGTCGATGCCCATGTCGATGGGCTCGATCCCTACTTCGTGAAAAATCTGAAGGGTACGAAATTCTCTTATCCTTATCTGCCGGTGACGCTCGAGGCGTTCCGTCCGCTGTGCGCGGGCGGCTTTCTCGTCGGCCATCACCGCGGCGTGTTTCTCCTGCTCGCCATGCTCTGCGGCCTGCTGCTACCGGGGCTCGGCCGCGACCGCGGCGGCTTTCGCGATATCGGGTTGAGGGTGCTCTGGGCGCTCGGCGCCTTCGTCGGCTTCGAGTGGGTCTTGGCGTCGGGCAACTTTACCATCATGAGCGGCACGCTGAGCGCGGGCGCGCTGGCCCTGCTGCTGCGTCGTTTCCCTTTGCCGGACGCGGACGATGATCGAAGCTTCGGCCTGCGCATCGTCGGCGCTGCTCTGCTCGGCCTCGTTGCCTCGTTCAAGCTGGTGTACAGTCCGGTGCTGGCCGCGCTGTATTTCCTGCCGCTACCGCGCCGGCAGAAGATCGGCTTGATCGCGGCCGCGGCCGCAGGCCTGGCGCTGCCGGTCCTGCTCTCGATGGTCCTCTATCCCGATCTGTTTCCGAGCTGGCTGCTCGCGATCAGGGGGCAGATTCCCGACCAGCATACGGTCTACGTGATGGACACCACGCCGTCGCTGCTGCTGCTGGCGCAGGGCGCGCTCGATCAATTCGGGCTCGGCGGCAGCAAGCCGATCGTGTTCGCGGCTTACGCGCTCGTGGCGTTCGCGCTGGTGCTTGCGCCGTTGGCTCTTGTGGTGCTGCGCCTGGCGAATGGACGAGCAAGTCGGGAAGGCGCTTTCCTGGCACGACTGGATCGCTGGCTGATCGACCATCCGCGCGAGGCCCTGCGCATCACTGTGCTGGCGATGTACGGGCTCTATCTCTGCGCGCCGCGCCTGAAGGAATATGCCTTCTTCGAGCTCGCGCTCTACGGTGCCATCCTCATCGTCGATCTCCCGGCCGCAGCCCTCGCCGCCGTCCTGGCCATCGGCGTCGCCGTTCCAATGCTCGCCTCGCTCGCGGGAATGTCGATCGAAAACAGCTTCGTGCAGATCGCGGTCGCGCTGGCGTGCTTCTGGATCATGCTGCGGGCCCAATCGGCGCCATCAGCTCCAGTGGTGCGGGCAGCCGGGGTCGAACCGGCACAGCGCTTGCGCACCGAGGGATTTTAAGTCCCTTGCGTCTACCAATTCCGCCATGCCCGCTTGATCCAACGAGATCAAACACTTAAGTCCACCCCCGGCGGTCTGGAATTGGCGCTTGCGCAGCCGGAGGGGCGGTTCTTCCTTAAGCGAGCCGCGCGCACAAGGCAAAGCCTCAATCCGGACATCTGTTGCTGCTTTAGGCATTCTCAATCCACGGGGACTATTCATCCGGCATGGCTGCTTCGTTTTCCCACCGCCCGCGCTGCTGCGGCGCGCTTCTTGTGCTGCTCGCGGCGGGCGCCGCGCTGTCCGGCTGCGCCAGCATGAGCGAGACGGTCGCGCCGGCCTTTGCCGATCCCGGCAAGTACGAATTGTACGATTGCAAGCAGCTCGAGACCGAGCGGAAGGCGCTGGCGGCCCGCACCGCCGATCTGCAGAGGCTGATGAACAAGGCGGAGACGGGGGCCGGAGGCGCCGTCGTGTCCGAGCTCGCCTATCGCAACGACTATATCGCGGTGCGCGGCTCGACGCAGCTCGCCGACGACGCCTGGCGCCGCAACCGGTGTCGGGAGACGCCGCCGAATGCGCCGCCGCAGGCCTCGACGCCGCAGCCGCCGGTCATCAAGCCCGCCCCGAAACCCGGCAGCGCCGCTCGCTGAGCCGGCGTAACCGAACCCGCATCACGGCCGCCAGAAGTAGATCCAGTCCTGCCGCGCCAGCATGCGCTCCGGGCCGAGCGCGCGGATCGCGACATCGCGCGCGAGCGCGAGCGGCCCGCCCAGATGGTAGATGCGGCCCTGCTGCCGCGCGGTCCGCTGCACCCGCCGCACGCGCGCCTCGCGCGCGCGGCCATATTGCTTCAGCGCCGCCGTGATGCCGGCTGCGCTCTCGGCGGCTTCGGGACTGAGATGGCGCGCCAGCACGGCGGCATCCTCGATCGCCATGCCGGCGCCTTGCGCTGCGAACGGCAGCATCGCATGCACGGCATCGCCGAGCAGCGCGACCGGGCCCTTGCTCCAGGGGCAGCCGTCGGGCACGCCGAACAGCGCCCATTTGCGCCAGCTATCGACCGCGGCGAGCATCATCCGCGCCGGCGGCGGCCAGCGCGGCGCGGCGAAGGCGTCCATCACCTCAAGGGGATCGCCGGGCGTGCTCCAGCCCGGCCTGTTCCAGGTGCCCGGCAGCACTGCGACCACGTTGATCTGGCGCCCGCCCGCGATCGGATAGGCGACGAGATGGGCATTTCGGCCCATCCAGAGCTGCACCCGGCGGGCGGTGTAGTCCTTCGGCAACTGCGTGGCGTCCAAGGTGCCGCGCCAGGCGATCAGGCCGGAGAAGCGCGGCTGCACCTCGGGAAACAGATGCTGGCGTACCGTCGACCAGATGCCGTCGGCGCCGATCAGCGCGCTGGCGAGATCGCTGCGGCGGATCGTGCCGCTGCGATGGACCACGGTCAGCCCCTTGGCGTGCGGCGCGACGTCCTCGAAGGTCGCCCCCAATTTCAGGTCGATGTCGGGATGATCTGAGACAGCGCCGGCCAGCGCCGATTGCAGGTCGGCACGGTGCACCACCCAATAGGGGGCGCCGGCGCGCGCCGACGCCGCTTCGCCGAGCGGCATGCGCAAGAGCTCGCCGCCGGCGCGCGCGCTCATGATCGAGACCGCCTCCGGCGTCACGGCGCGCAGCTTGAGGCGCTCGGCGAGGCCGAGCTCGACCAGCACGCGGCTGGCATTGGGGGAGAGTTGCAGGCCGGCGCCGACTTCCTCGAGCCGCTCGGTCTTTTCCAGCACGACGATGCGGAAGCCGCGGGCCGCGAGCGCCAGCGCGGCCGTCAATCCACCGATGCCGGCACCGGCGATGACAATCGTTCGGGAGAGCGCCACCCCTGACCGATGGGAACGGTCAGGCCACCTTGTCCTTCAAGACGCATTCCGGCGGGCGGGCTTCGCCCGCCTTCAGGTCCGCCGCGAAGCGGTACAGCGTCGAGCAGTAGGGGCAGATGATCTCGTTGTCGTTGCCGAGGTCCAGGAAGACGTGCGGGTGGTCGAACGGAGGATTAGCGCCCACGCACATGAACTCTTGCGAGCCGATCTCGATGACGGGAACACCGGCATCGTTATGGAAGTGCGGGACGACATGGTCGGACATCGTAGTTCATCCTGGAGTGGCAACGGCGGCAGATACAATCAAGAACTGACGCGGCATCTTTAAGGCGCCGCGGACCATAATGGTGGGTGCTGATGATTGCTAGTCCAGCGGAACCAAAAGGTTCGCAATGCCCCATGCTCATTTGCTCATGCAAATTCGACACAATCTTGCGGCCTGAGAGAAGCCCTTCTTTCGTCGGGGACGTTGTGTCGCAATTTTGGCATACTATGTCTGGGGACGAGCGCGATTTGCGACGAAAGACGAACCATCAGGCGCAAGACGATTTCAAGACGATTTCAGGACCGTCCAGGCTTTCCGCATGAAGTGGCTGCGAATCACCACAGCGTTGACCGGGATCGCGGCATGCAGCTTCATGCTGGTGCAGGTAACGCCGCATGCCCGTGAGGCCGGCGCGATTCTCTCCGCCCAGGACGATCCGGCCGCGCTTTCAGAGCTCAAGCTCGATGCGCTGCTCCGGCAGAACGACCATCTGGTTCAGGACAATATCGAGGCCGCGCTCGCCGCCGGCGATGCCGATCTCGCCGACAGTTTCGTTGCGCTCGCGCGTGACCGCAACCTCGCACTGCCCGACGACCTCATCAATCGCGTCAGCGATGCGGTCAAGGCCGAGAACTCCACCTCGCATTTCGCCAAACGGTTTGCCACCGGCCTCATCACCGGCAACGCCGACGATGTCGCAAGCCTGTCCGGAACCGTCGCCGGCGATCTGTTCGTGATCGGCGACATCAGGGATGTCGTGCGCGAGGGCAAGCATCTGGCGATGGGCGAGGACACCGATCGTCTTGTGCTGGGCCTGGCGACCGCGGGCCTTGCGGTGACGGCCGTGACCTATGTCTCCGTTGGCGGTGCTGCGCCGGTTCGCGCCGGGCTGACGCTGGTGAAGGATGCCCGCAAGGTCGGGCGGCTCGGCGAGGGCCTCGCCGCATGGGCGGGCCGGTCCGCGCGCGAGGTGGTCGATGCGCCGATGCTCCAGAACGCCGTCGCCAAGGGTTCGGTGTTCCGCCCCGGCGAGACCGTCAGCGCGATCAAGGCCGCATTCCGGGCCGAGAAGGCTGGCGCGCTGGTTCGGCTCGGCAAGGACGTCACGCGCGTTGCCGAAAAGACCGGCGCGCGCGGCGCCATGGATAGCCTGCGGATCGCCGAGGGTCCGAAGGATGTCGCGCGCGCGGCGCGGCTTGCGGAAGCGCAGGGCGGCAAGACCCGCGCGATCATCAAGCTGTTCGGGCGCGGAGCGCTGCTGCTGGTCGGCGGCGCGTTCAATCTGGCGCTCTGGCTGCTCAGTGCGGCACTGACGCTGTTCGGCCTCCTGTCCTCGATCAAGGCGACCACCGAGCGCCTTACGCAGGCCTGGTGCGATCGCAGACGGGCGCGGCGCCTCCGCCGTGCCCAGATTGCAGCCCAGGCTGCTCTGGCGAACACGGCCGTCACGGCCTGAAGCGCAACGCGCTTCAGGCTATTCTTTGAGCATGATCTTGCCGGAATACCGCTGCACATTTTTCCGGATCATGCTCTAAGATCACCCATTCCCCCTCAAGACTTGCGGAACTGATGATGCCGAGCTTTCACAACGGCGCCGTTGAAATTGCCTATCTCGACGAAGGCGAGGGCGATCCGATCATCCTGGTGCACGGCTTTGCCTCCAGCAAGAACGTGAACTGGGTCTATCCGACCTGGGTGTCGGAGCTGCGCAAGAACGGCCGCCGTGTGATCGCGCTCGACAATCGCGGCCATGGCGAGAGCGCAAAGCTCTACGATCCCGCGCAATACTCGATCCCCACCATGGCCGGCGACGTGCTCGCGCTGATGGACCATCTCGCCATCCCGCAGGCCGACATCATGGGCTATTCGATGGGCGGACGGATGACGGCCTGGCTCGCCCTCAACGAGCCGCAGCGCCTGCGCTCGGCGATCCTCGGCGGCATCGGCATCGGCGGCCTGATCGAAGGCACCGGGCCCGGCGAGAACGTCGCCAAGGCGCTGGAGGCGCCATCGCTCGACGACGTCAGCGATCCCGTCGGCCGCACCTTTCGTGCATTCGCAGACCAAACCCGTTCCGACCGCCGTGCGCTCGCCGCCTGCCTGCGTGGCACGCGAGATATCATGACGAAGGACGAAGCTGCGCGCATCGACGTGCCCGTGCTGATCGCGGTCGGCTCGACCGACGATGTCGCGGGCTCGGCCAGCGCGCTAGGCGCCATCATTCCCGGTTCGGAAGTGCTCGATATTCCGGGCCGCGACCACATGCGCGCAGTCGGCGACAAGGTCTACAAGACCGGCGTACTCGACTTCCTCTCACGCCGCGGCTGACACCTCGTTCGCCGACTCGTCCTCGTCAAAGCGACGCGCCAGCGCCATCAACACGACGAAGGTCGCGACCCACACCATGCGCGCGCCGTAACGATCGTGCGGTCCTGAGATCACGCCGCAGATGAAGGCGTTGCCGAGCAGGGCCAGCGTCACGCCAGCCGCCAGCAGCGTCAGATCGTCGAGCCTTCTGTTGGCCAGTGCATGTCCGAGCAGCGCGAGCAGTCCGAGCATCGAGACCAGCGCGACGGGGACGTGTAGCCAGTTGACATAGTCGAAATCGAGGCCCCAATTTTGCTGGCGCGCCGCGCGCATCGGCGCGACCTGTGCCGGGATGTAGCGCTCGATGATGCCGTAGGTGTGCGGGATCCAGACACTGGCGCCTTCGCCGGTCGCCACGTGCAGCAATTGCTGGCCCATCGCGCGCAGCGCCGCGCCGGCCTGCCAGGCCGGATAATCGGCGAGCGAATGCACGACGATATAGCCCATCTCGTCGTTCATGCCTTCGAAGCGGCCGAGCGTGTTGAACATGCTCTTGCCCCACAGGAATTCGTCGGCGGTCGCCGGCAGCTCGTTGCGATAGGGACAGAGCTTGTAGCGCTCGCGCGGGCAGTGGTCGTTCAGGTAGCGCGCGACGATGCCGTCCTGCATCATGCGGCCGAAGGCGACGCCATAGCCGCCGGGCGTCCACGCCCATTGGCCCGACAGCGCGTGGTTCGCCGAGACCAGCATCACACCGCCCGCGATGATCGTCAGGCTCGCTTGCGCCAGTCCGGCGATTTGTAGGCGTCGCCCCAGCAGCGGCCGCGCCATCCAGCCGGCGGCGCAGAGCCCGAGCAGCACGCCGAGCGTGGCGCTGTGGGTCGCGGCGGCAAAGGCGGTGAAGACGAACAGCGAGATCTTTTCGAGCAGCGACGTGCGCTCGCCGCCGACGATCAGCAGGAACAGCGACAGCACCGAGAGCCCTGCAAAGATGTCGGTGAGCAGCATGCTGGCGAGCCAGGGCAGGGCGGTCGACAGGATCAGGAGCAGGCTGATCGCAACGAAGCGGAAGGTCTGCATCAGGCCGAGCACGCGCAGGGTGAGCTGCAACAGCCACAGCGTCGCCAGCGACTGGACCGCGAGGTTGTTCCAGAAACCAAGATTCTCGCCGTAATGCAGGTAAAGGCCGAACACAGTGGAGCGGCTGGGGACAAGATAGCCCTCGTACCAGCGCGCCAGATAGCCGCCGGTATCCCATTGCAATAGCGGATAGCCGTTCCACAACGCGGGCGCGATCAGGAGGAGGGGCAAGACAGGGGGCAAGGCCACCGCCGCCAGCCGCAGCCAAAACGAGCCCGCGGCGCGCGCGCGCAATTGATCGGTGGTGATGCTCAAGATTGCTCCGTCGTCCCCCGGGGACCATGCCCGCAATAACCGTCGAGACGGAATTCACCAATAGTTTGACCCCGGCCGGCTTGAATTTGGCCAAACCCTGACCATTTTGAGCCGACCTTGCCGCTTGGGGGCGTCCAAAGAAACCGTTGTGTTTCAAGGCGTTGGCATGCCCCCGCGGGGCAAGGCGCTGTTCACTCTGAGGCAAGCCCGTCAGGACTTTGTCGCCTACACTGTGCTATAGAGAAACAAAACCAGCCCGTTCGAAAGAGCAGATCCCAGAGAGAAAATCATGGCAGTGCATCAGGTCAATCCGGGAGGAAAGCTCGCATCGCTCGATCCGATCTGGGACCGGATCCGGGGCGAGGCGGAGGACATCGTCCATCGCGAGCCCGAGCTTGCAACCTTCATCTATTCGACGGTGCTGCATCACAGCCGCCTCGAGGATTCGGTGATCCATCGTCTCGCCGACCGGCTCGATCACTCCGCGCTGTCGGGCGATCTGGTGCGCCAGACTTATGACGAGGCACTGCGCGACGATCCCGATCTCGGCAACGCCTTCCGCGCCGATCTCGTCGCCGTCTATGACCGCGATCCCGCCACCGCGCGCTTCATCGATCCCTTGCTCTACTTCAAGGGTTTTCACGCGATCCAGACCCATCGTCTCGCACACTGGCTCTACCTGAAGGGCCGCAAGGATTTTGCGTATTACCTCCAGAGTCGCGCCTCCGCGGTGTTCCAGACTGACATCAATCCGGCCGCGCGCATCGGCCGCGGCATCTTCCTCGACCACGCCACCGGCTTCGTCTGCGGCGAGACCGCTGTCATCGAGGACGACGTCTCGATCCTGCACGGCGTCACGCTCGGCGGCACCGGCAAGGAGAACGAGGACCGTCATCCGAAGATCCGTCACGGCGTGTTGATCGGCGCCGGCGCAAAGATCCTCGGCAACATCGAGATCGGCCATTGCGCGCGCATCGCCGCCGGCTCGGTCGTGGTCAAGCCCGTGCCGCACAACGTCACGGTCGCGGGCGTGCCCGCCAAGATCGTCGGCGAGGCCGGCTGCGCCGAGCCGTCGCGCACCATGGATCAGATGATCAACGCGATGGGACTTTGAGCCCGCAAGCAGGCGCCGGCTTTTCCGGCGCTTGTCGTCCCCAAATTCTTTGGCAATTCATGCTGGCGGTTCGTCGCGTCTCGTCCTAAAACCCGCCGACCAATTTCGATCGGAGACTTGCCGTGGACGTCAAAGAAGTCAGAAAGCTGGACGCGTATCTGAAGCGCGTATTCGGCAATCCCAAGATCCGCGTCGTACCGCGGCCGAAGAAGGATGATTCCGCCGAGGTCTATATCGGCGAGGAATTCATCGGCGTGCTCTTCGTCGACGACGAGGACGACGATCGCTCGTTCCAGTTCCAGATGGCGATCCTCGAGGACGATCTCGTCGATCAGGAATAGTTTTTCAACGCGGTGATCGCGAGCGGAGCTGAGTCTTCGCCGTGCTCGCAATGAGCCGTGCGGCGACAGCGCGGCGTCCTCTCGTGTCCCGGCTCTGCACTGCAACGCCCTTAGCGTTGCAGTGCAGAGCCGGGACCCAGAAGCCATACGGCGCATATCCGCAACATTGGCCCCGGCTCAGCAGCGCACCGTCGAAGAGACGCTGCGCTGCGTCCGGGGCACGCATCGGAGATCGAGGCGCGTTCTCCCCACATGAGGAACGTTAGCTCCGCAATCCCGTAACTCTATCTCTTCGCGAGAATGCGCAGCCGCGCCGTGGCGTCGGCGACGATGATGCCCTCGGCATCGACGAGCTCGGCGTGTACGACCATGTCGCGCTCCGTCCGTTCGACAACGCGCGCGCGTGCGATGATCGGACCGACCGATGCAGGCTTGTGAAAGCGCGTGTCGAGACCCCTGGTGACTACGGTCAGGTCAGCCGGGAGCCGCAGCCAGCGCGCAAATCCCGGTCGCGGAATCCAGCATCGCCGCCAGGAATCCGCCCTGAACGGTCCCGTGCCTGTTGGTGAACGCGAGCTGCGCCTGAAAGCGGATCAACGCTTGCCCGGCCTCGTCGAAGCCGACCCATTCGCGTCCGAGCAATTGGGCGCCGGGTGGCAGATTGGGTGTCGCGTCGCTCACATCGATCTTCCCCGGCGTTTTCCTTAAAGAAGAGGGTACCAAGCAGCCGATCCGGTGCAAGGTCTGGCAGCGCTGATGCTCATCGGCAACAATCTGTGAGTAGGGTGCGTGATCGCGCGTATGTAGAGTGACAACGCTCCCAGATCATTGGTCCGATATGCACGCAGACTCTCTCGAGATTGCCCGCCTCACCGAAGAGTCGGGTCTGTCGAAGACAATCGCCGCGCTTCAGTTTGCGTTTTGGGGCCCGCTGACAGGGTATGGCTCGGCCGCCGACTATGAGCAGTTTCTTTGCCATGCGGCTCGTTCGCACCATCTGCCGGAAATTCTGGTCGCCCGGTGCGGCACGACCTTTGTTGGCTCGGTCAATCTGCTCGCCAGCGAGATGACGATACGTCCTGCACTTTCGCCGTGGATGGCGCAGCTGTTCGTGCCCGACAGCGCGCGGAGTCAAGGTGTCGGAAACGCGCTCATTGAAGCTGCCGTGGCAAAGGCTGCGGCGCTGGGCCATCGACGGATATATCTCTACACCTCGGGGACATTGCCGGGCTACTATGCTTCCCGCCGCTGGCAGCCGGTCGAGGAGGTCGAATATCTCGGCAAGAGGCGCGTCATCATGGCTTATGATCTGGCTTGATAGCAAAAAAATGCACTCAAGCTGTCCTGCTGGCGTGAGCCGTACGCCCGTGGCCCTTGCGTTCGACCAATTCAACGCCGATCTCTTGAGTTGCGCACGGTTCTCCGTCACGCGCCCACCGCTGCGAGCATGTCGGGGATCGTGACGAATTTCTCCCGCTGCTTGCCGAGCAGCGCTCCCCTGCGTTTCTCGGCGGCGTCGATCGTGCCCCAATCCGGATAGCTCACGATGCGTGCCACGCGGCCGGTGCTGATCCGATTGTGATAAGCGCTCACTCGAAATGGACGGCGAGCCAGACCGTTGGCTGTTGCGGCTCCGTCCACTCGACGCGATGGCGTTTCCTTGCGGGGATGAAGACGTAATCCCCCACGCCCAGCGATCGCGCGGCAAGCTCATGTTCGAACTGCAATGTGGCGCGCCCTTTCAGCACGATCACCCACTCGTTCCACGCCTGATCATACCAGAAGCCCGGCGGACTAGTTTGCCCCTGCGATATAATGCGCTCGATCTTCAAGCCAGGCCGCGCGAGGATTTCGCTGAACGCCTCTTCCCCTATGTTGGCGGCCGAAACATCCGCCACATCCGTGAATAGATTGCCTGGCTGGATTGTCATCGATATTCCCACGCGTTTCCAGAGCCGAATTACCTACAAGCCCACGTAGCGCCCCATTCAGGTCCGTTCAACGGCGCATAGCGGACTGGATTTGCTCACGTTGAGTTCTTCGCATTTTGACCCTGGCTGTGTGAAAAGTCACGAGTCGGCTAGGATTCTTCCGTTTCCTGATGGGGGATACGGATGGGACGCTTCGTTGAAGGCGCGGACAGATCCCAGCTGACGCTCTTGCCGGAATGTCTGGAGGATTGGGTAGGCGAGGACAACGCGGTCCACGTGATCGATGTGTTCGTCGAGGCGCTCGACCTGCATGGAATGGGGTTTGAGCGTGTGATCGCCAAGGAGACGGGCCGGCCCTCCTATCATCCGGCAGTCCTTCTGAAGCTTTACATCTACGGTTATCTCAATCGGCTGCAATCCAGTCGCCGCCTGGAACGTGAGACGTGCCGCAATGTCGAGGTAATGT
Source organism: Bradyrhizobium sp. CB2312 (assembly GCF_029714425.1). Lineage (NCBI taxonomy): Bacteria > Pseudomonadati > Pseudomonadota > Alphaproteobacteria > Hyphomicrobiales > Nitrobacteraceae > Bradyrhizobium > Bradyrhizobium sp. CB2312. The sequence continues at coordinate 4,068,332 of NZ_CP121668.1, forward strand.
GGCTGATTGGGCGCCTGGCTCCCGATCACAAGACGATCGCCGATTTCCGGAAGGATAACGGCGCGGCGATCCGGAAGGTTTGCGCGAAGTTCGTTGCACTATGCCGGCAAATGGGCCTGTTGCAGACCGCAAGCGTCGCAATCGACGGCAGCAAGTTCAAGGCGGTGAACAACCGCGACCGCAACTTCACGCATGCCAAGATGGCAAGGCGGATGGCGCAGATCGAGGAAAGCGTCGGTCGATATCTGCGTCAACTCGATAGCGCCGATCGGCAGGAGCCATCGGAAGCGATCAGCATCAAGACGACGAGGATCAAGGAAAAGATCGCTCGGCTGAAGCAGGAGATGAGCCGCCTGGAAGTGCTTGATGCGCAGATGCGCAACACGCCGGATCAACAGATATCGCTGACCGATCCGGATGCCCGTTCGATGGCCACCAGCGGACGCGGATCGGGTGTCGTCGGCTACAACGTCCAGGTCGCGGTGGACACCGAACACCATCTGATTGTGACGCACGAGGTCATAAACGTCGGCAACGACCGTGGGCAGCTTGCTCGGATGTCGAAGCAGGCCAAAGAAGTGCTCGCAGTGGACAAACTCGATGCGGTCGCCGATCGTGGCTACTTCGACGGAGAGGAGATATTGGCCTGCGAAGAGGCTGGCGTTGCAGTCACCTTGCCCAAGCCCATGACGTCGAACGCCAAGGCGGAGGGCCGGTTCGGCAAACAGGACTTCGCCTACCTGCCTGATGAGGATGTCTACCGCTGCCCATCGGGCCAGCTGCTGCCCTATCACTTCACCAACATCGAGCATGGAATGACGCTGCGCCGTTACTGGTCGACGGCGGCATGCCAAGGCTGCGCGATCAAGAGCCAATGTACGCCGTCCAAGGAGCGCCGGATCACGCGCTGGGAGCATGAGCATGTGGTCGAGGAGGTCCAGCGACGGCTCGATTCCAATCCTGACGCCATGCGGACGCGACGTGAGACAGTCGAGCATCCCTTCGGCACGATCAAAGCCCGTATGGGTGCGACCCACTTCCTGATGAAGCGCCTACGGAATGTCGCCGCTGAGATGGCGCTGCATGTTCTCGCCTATAACCTCACACGGGTGATGAACATCGTCGGCAAACCGCGCCTGATTGCAGCCATCCGCGCCGCCTGAAGGCCGGAAAGCGCGTCCAAAACCGCAATACCCCGTCGCGATACCCACTTTGGCCGGTCATTGGACGATCCGATGCGTCAGCACCGGCCGCCTGCAATGATTGGCGACCACGCCGCGTCCGACCTATCCGTTTGCACACAACCAAGACCCGAAGCGGACGTGTTGGCTCACCAAAGCGGTTTAATGCGGATGCCATCCGTGGCTCCCCACTGGAACATTGACTGCCCATGGCTCATATTCGGCACCATGGGTTTTCTGAGATTTTCGTTTAAGTCTAGGCGGCGCGCCATTGCCTATTACGCGGTGGCCATACCTATGATGATTTTGTTCATCTACGGTGCAAGCCGGTTTGGAGAGGGGCCTATACGTGAGTGCGCGACCGGCAACTGTCTCCCGCACGATTGTCGTAGCGCCTATTGTTCAACACGCGGCTATCCCCATACTGCCGATGAATATCGGGCGTTCAAAGACTGGGAGACGACCATCTTTGTTGTCTGGCCGATTGGCATGATTGCGTTGGCCCTTCTGAGATGGACAGATAAACGAAGGCAATGATTTCCATTCGCAAGTAGCTCCTGCTGGTTGTCTATTCGTATCAATCCTGAGAAGTCGCCTGTTGGCCCATCGGCGAAGTTGCGCCGCGCCCAGCGCCCGGCGGATCGCGATCCTCTGGGATTCGACATACGAGCAGCATAAGGTCGCTATGCCGTCGATCGAGGCGGCGGCGCAGAAGCTGGCGGTCACATTGCAACTCGTGCCCGCCAGAACGGCCGAGGAGTTTGATACCGCGTTCGCTAGCGCTGCCGTTCCCGCTCTATCTCGTATCTTTGCCCTTGCTGTTGAATACGCTGCTGCTCTTGATGCCGCAGGTATTCAAGGTATTGATTCCTGATCAGTTGCTTCTGTGAGTCCGATACAAAAGGATTGGAAGGGTCTAAGGAACGTTCAACCTGCTCACGGTAGGCGTTCTCGTCGCGGTAAGCGAGTCCGGACCAGGATTGCTGGCGGATAGTCCTGTTCCAATCCGAAGATTGGGCATGAATAGGCGATAGTGTGATCAGGACAAAGACTAGGGCTATCGTAACACGATTCATTACTAATCCTCTTCTCTGCTTTCACTACCAGTGCCCCACCCGCAACCACAGGCAATAGTGACGTATCTACTATTCCGCGATGGATAGGGCGCACGCCGAAGCCGTGGTGGCGCTTGGCCCGTCGCTTGCTTACAGCCATCGGGCGCGTTTGGGCGACCTTGCGCGCGAGCACCGTCTGCCGAGCGTGCTTCTTAGCGATGCAGGCGGTCTCTTGAGTTACATGCCTAACATCAAAGCCATTTTCGGCCAATGCGCCGGTTACGTCGACAAGAATCCTCAAGGGCGCCAAGGCTTCCGATCTGCCCGTCCAGGAGCCGACCAAAATTGATCTGATTGTCAATCTAAACATCGCCAAGACGCTGGGTATCACAATCCCGCCATCGATCCTCGCCCGCGCCGACGAGGTGATCGAGTGAACCTTGTATTTCCGGTTATGGCCCTTAGCGTCGAACCTCAATCCTCATCTTGGCGTCAGCTCTTTGGCGTAGACCGGACCTAGTCATGGTCCCAGCTGATCGACGAGAATGACCCCGAACAGACATTGCATGCGTGCGCCCATTTGATCGAACGCGTAGAAGTGCGGCTAGTCTCGGGGACTGCAATTGACGGGCGCCAATGGCGGGCGTGATCGACCGATACGCAGCTAAATTATCTCGACTTGTCGCTTACCGAGATCCAAACCGCTGTTTGGCAGCGTCGGTAACGGGAGTATACAGGCTAACCAGCGTGCCCTCGGGGTCACGGAATTGAACTGCGCGATTGCCCCACGGCAAATTCTTCGGTTCGTGAACGACTTCGACTTGGCCCTTCAATCGTTCAAACTCGGCATCAACGTCCGTCACTTGAAATTCGATGATTGCCGTACGGTTGGCGGCGGGTTCGGCGCTTCCTTCCTTGAAGAGAGCGACAGTCTCCGCGCTTCCGACGGCGACTGCGGCTGTTGGAGTCACGATCTCGGCGAAGACGGGTGCGAGCCAATCGGCCGTCTTGCCTGTTACCTCTTCGTAGAATCCGACCACGGCTTTGATGTCGCGGGCGATCAGACGTATTGAGGCGAAGTTCATGAACCCAGTTCCTTCTGAATGTTTCAGCGCTTCCGTCGAGCAGTATCGCCCCACTGCTGACAGCATGCTGTCAGCAGCCTCCTGCTTCACGGCAGTGACGTTTTTACCCGCGGCCTTCGGAGGAGCCTTTCGTCCGGCAGCGCGGTCGCTGTGCCTTTGCCACTGGTTGCGCCTGCGGCTTCGAGATCTACTTCTTTGCGAGAATGCGCAGCTGCGCAGTGGCGTCGGCGACGATGATGCCCTCGGCATCGACGAGCTCGGCGTGTACGACCATGTCGCGCTCCGTCCGTTCGGTAACGCGCGCGCGTGCGATGATCGGACCGACCGATGCGGGCTTCAGGAAGCGCGTATCGAGACTTCTTGTGACGACGGTCAGTTCGGATGTGAGCGCCGCCAGCGCGCAAATCCCGGTGGCGGAGTCCAGCATCGCAGCAAGAAAGCCGCCCTGGATCGTTCCGTGCCTGTTGGTGAAATCGAGCTGCGCCTGGAAGCGGATCAGTGCGTGCCCGCTCTCGTCAAAGCCAAGCCATTCGCGTCCGAGCAGCTGGGCACCGGGCGGGAGAGGTGTTGCCGCGTCATTCACGTCGATCGCCCCATGATGACATCATGCCACTGTTTTGCCCGACGGGTCAAGTTCTTCTTCGAAAAATACGAATTCATGAAAATACGAAGCCATGACAGGCGCTTGGCTACTGTGCATGGGGTTGTTTTCAATTTTTTGTCGGGAGGCTCCCGGCTCGTCCCAAGCCGATCCCGCGGCGGGCAGGGAAGTCGCGCTCAGCCCTTCGGCCCGCGCAGCTGCGTCGTCAGCTTCTCCATCGCCTCTGCCACCTCGCGCCATTGCGACAGCCAGCTGCGCGGAAAGCGGAAGGTGAGGTCGGCGCCGCCGACGCGGCGCTCGGAGAGGCACATGCCGGGGGTCGCCGCATCGCGGGTGCAACGCGCGGTCAGCGCGGGGTTTGTCGCGGAATAGAAATCCTCGCTGCCGTAAGGTGTGTCGGCGCGGAACATCCGCATCGTCAGACCATCCTCGGGCTGGGTGGTGGCCTGGTCGAGATAGCGCGGATAGATCGTGGTTGTTCGCTGCTCGGGCGAGAGCGCATCGTGGTGGGCTGCGATCGACAGGAAGATGCGGTCGATCGATTGTACCGCGGCTTCCACCGTGTCGGCGGTAACGTGCTTCGGCGCGCCGGGCGGTTCCAGCGAGGGATAGAGGAAGTCGAGATCGATGCGCTCCTGCGGCCCGGTGTGCCGCTGGATCTTCATCCGGATCGCCGCCGCCGGCAGGTTGAACAGCGTGCCGCCGACGCTGACCGGCAGCTTGTCCGGCGCACTCGCGCCGCCCGTGCCCCAGGTCGGCCACAGCAGGTAGGCCACCAGCGCGACCGCGCCCGCCGCAGCAATGCCGCCGAGCACGATCGGGACGACATGCGCCAGGGTGCGCGTCCGGGGAGACCTGAGGGGAGCTGCCGAAAACATCGTCATGGGTTGCGCGAGCCGGAGGTCGGCCGCTGGCCGACGAATCAGCGGCGAATATGCCATGCGGCAGCGATTTCGCGCAGCGTCCCCCGCCTGCGGGGAACGGGAAGGGCCCTGCGCGGGCCGGCCGGCGGCGTTAACCTTCCCTTAAGGATAATGTAGCGTTAACCAGCACTTTTTGTCACAGGAAGGCTCCTCGCGTTGCGTAAGGGCGGACTGTTCCGATGACACCTGAAGCTCTCAATACCTTCTTCTCGATCTGCATCGGTTTCGCGCTCGCGGGCGCCCTCGTGAACGGATATCAGGCCGCGACGCAGCGGCCTGCCGGATTCGGCCTGTTGCAGGCCGGCGTCGCGCCGAAGACCTTCGCGGCGGTACCGTTCCTGGTGTTCGCGGCGCCCTTCATCATCATGCGCAACACGCTGCGCGGCATGCGGCTGGAAAGCCGCCGCCTCGAGTTCGTGATGATGGCGACCCTCATCGCCGCCTTCTGGAGCATGATGAGCGGCACCTTCTTCCTGATGACGCTGCGCGCGGCCGGCGTGCTGGCCTGACACTTCGCAGGGCTGCGTGGCGCGGCGGCCCTTTGCCTCCGCGTCGCCGTTTGGCTATGGCTTGGTCAACGCGACAGGAGACCTTCATGGCGATCTACGAGCTCGATGGGCAGGCGCCCGATCTTCCGGCTGACGGCAACTATTTCATCGCGGAGACCGCGACCGTGATCGGCCGCGTGCGCCTGAAGCCGGGTGCCAGCGTCTGGTTCGGCGCGGTGCTGCGCGGCGACAATGAGTGGATCGAGATCGGCGAGGGCGCCAACGTGCAAGACGGCTCGACCTGCCACACCGATCTCGGCTTTCCGCTTGTCATCGGCCGGAACTGCACCGTCGGCCACAACGTCATCCTGCACGGCTGCACGATCGAGGAGGGCGCACTGATCGGCATGGGCTCGATCGTGATGAACGGCGCGAAGGTCGGCCGCAACAGCATCGTCGGCGCCGGCTCGGTCATCACCGAGGGCAAGGAATTTCCCGAACGCTCGCTGATCATCGGCTCGCCCGCGCGCGTGATCCGCACGCTCGACGACGCCCAGGTCCAGAAGATGGGAAGTGCGGCAAAGTTCTACGTCGCCAACGGCCCGCGCTTCAAGAAGGGCCTGAAGCGGATCGGCTAGCTGCCTTCGGACTCGCGGGCTTCCCTGGCGCTCGCGACTTTCTCGTGTCCCGCCGACCACAGCGCATGCTCGTCGCTGCCATCTGAATAGGGGTTGGCTTCAGGCGGAATGTTTTCGCGCGCGGCGCGTTCGCCTTCTGCAAAAGGGTCGCGATCGGTCATCGTGACGTTGCCTTCCCATTGGTCCGAGGTCGCGGCGATCAGCTCGCGCATGAGCGCGCCTGTCTCCCGGTTCAAGCCGATGGGACCGTCATTTGTTCCGGAACCGGTCTTTGCCGGGGCGGTTGGTCAACCAAAGGAGCGTGTCCGATGGCCAGATCGCCAACCGTTTCAATGAAGACCTTGATCGTGATCCTCAGTCTCGCGGCGATGCCGGCTGCATCGTTCGCGCAAGCAACCGGCGGCACGGGTTCTGCCGGATCGACCGGCGGCGTCGCCAATTCGCCAGCCCCGCCGCCCGGGACAAATAGTTTGGGGACGGCTCAATCATCCGGCCCGGGCTCGGGAGCCACCACCGGCACCGGCAGCGGTGGATCGACCGATGCCGCCGTGAACGCTGAGAACCGCATGCTCGACAAGAAGCTCAAGAGTATCTGTCGCGGCTGCTGACGCTCGCGCGGAAGTGAGACAGTGTGGCTGTCGGGAATGCCCAAGTGACGGTAGCTTGATCCTGCTTTGAAGCGTGGAGCGTGTCCACGCGGAGGATCGAGTGATGTTACGCAAGATGATCATGGCGGCGCTGGCCGTCGCGGCAGTCGGGCTGTCGGCGCCGCAGGCAGCTCGAGCTGCGGGCGGTTTCGGACATGGCGGCGGCTTTCACGGCGGTGGCGGCTGGCACGGCGGTGGCGGCTGGCACGGTGGCGGTGGCTGGCATGGTGCTGGCGGCTGGGGCCGTGGCGGCCACTGGCATGGCGGCGGCTTCTGGCCCGGCGTTGCCATCGGGGCGGGAATTGCCGGCGCCGGCCTTTACGGCGGCTACTATGGCTACGGTTACGGATACCCCTATGACGGCGACCCCTCCTATTATGGGACCGGCTACGACGACGGTGGTTATGGTGGCTGCTACGTCGCGCGCAAGCGCGTGATGACGCCCGCGGGATGGCGATACCGAAGCGTCGACGTCTGCGAATAGCCGGGCGGCCGGCCGAACCCATAAAAAACAAGGCCGTTGACGCAGTATACCGTCAACGACCTTGCCAGCCCCGGATATTGAAATCGGCTCACGCCATCCGGTGACGGCAAGCATGGCGCGGAATCATACGGGGGAATGTGATCCAGTTCACAAGTGCCGAAAATAAAGTCGGGCCGTGGCTGCTCAGCCGCGCGAGCGCTTGCGCGCGCTGACATGCACGCGGTGCCGTGCCGGTTTCCGCCGAGTAACCGAGGGCGTTTCCCCCTCTGTCGCCCGCGCGCTGGCGTAGGACTGCCGCAGGCCGTCGATCGACTCGTTCAGTGTTGCGACCTGTTCGGAGAGGCGCTTGGTGTCGGCCTGCTGCGCCGCCATCAGCCGCTTCATGGTCTGGAGCTGGTCCTGCACGACCTGGAGCTGGTCGATCGATTCCTGCTGGGTGGCTTCCAGCCCCCTGGTCTTCTCGACGAGCTGCTCGGACGCCTGGGCCGTGCGGGCCTGGAGCTGCCGCGAGGCCACCACCCGGTCCGTCTCCGGTGCAGCGCCGGTATAGGCGCGCCAGATCGCCATCGAGGTCACGCCGGCGACGAGCAGGAGGAGGGCGGCGGCGGTCAGCGCGATAGGCTGGGCGCCGAGACGAAGGAGGGGGTTGGAGGATGTGTCCTTTGCGAGATCGATCATCGCTGACAAAACCCAAATTGAAACTTGGTGAGTGGCGAAGACCGGCAACCCAAGAACGCAGAACAAGCGGCGGCCGGGGATGTCCCGAAAACGTTACGTTTCCGCAAGGAATGGGACCAAAAAGAGGCCGTGAGCCGGAAAACGTAATTGTTCCAAGCCCGGCGGCTTCCCGGGACCGGGATCGGTGTGCCCAAAAAAAGCCCGCCCACGCCGAATTCGGCATGAGCGGGGTATCGAATTACGATGAGCCGTCCGAGGACGGCCCTGTGTTCATGCAACGAATCCGCTAGGGACGGGCGGCCTTCATCGAAGGCTGGATCGTCATGCGGTAGGCGATGAACGCGCTGCCATCGAAGGTCTCCACGACCTCGTCACAGGCGGGACAGCGGTACTCGCCCTTGTTGGCCGGCGGTGTCGACAGCTCCAATCGCCGAAAGCCGGCCCCGCACGCGGAACACGTCACGTCATTCTTTTTCATATAGGCCCCGTAGAACTACTGGTGCGGCTTCCTAGCACGGGGTTGGCGCGAAAACACCGCGCTCTATGACAGAAACATAAAAGTTGATCGGGATTGCCGGTCGCGGGTTGAGGCTCACGGCTGGAACGGCGCGAACGGGCCGGAATAGGTCTTCGATCGCGGCGCGGCGTAGGGCCCGAGCCGCGACGTCTTCAGCCCGAGCCGCACCAATCCTTCCGCCAGCGTGACCGCCGCGGCGACGCCGTCGATCACGGGCAGGCCATGCGCGGCGGCGAGTTCAGCGGCGAGGTCGGCCATGCCGGCACAGCCGAGCACGATGGCCTCGGCACGATCGGCGCGGATCGCGGCGGTGATCTCCGCGGAGATTTTTCCAAGCGCATCAGTGTTGCGCTCCTCGAGCGCGAGCACCGGCACCTCGGCGGCGCGGACGCGAGCGCAGCGCTCGGCGAGGCCGTATTTCCGCAAGTTGTGCTCGATCGGCACGATGGAGACACCGAGCGTCGTCACCACGGCAAAGCGCGCCGCGATCAGGCTCGCCATGTGGAAGCCGGCCTCGCCGATGCCGATCACTGGCGTCATCGCCGCGGCGCGTGCGGCATCTAAGCCGGTGTCGTCGAAGCAGGCGATGATGTGCGCATCGGCGCCATCGCGGTCGGCCTCGCGGATGCAGCCGAGCATGCCGGGCACCGCAAAGGCCTCGTCGTAAAAGCCTTCGATCGAGACCGGGCCCATGTTGGGCTGGCGCGCGTCGATCACGGTGCCGGGCAGCGCAACGCCGCGCGCGGCAGCAGCGATCTTCGCCGTCATCGAGGCGGTGGTGTTGGGATTGACGATGTGCAGCCGCATCGCGATCCTTCTCAGACAAGTCCCTTGCCGGCGTCCGAGCCCTTGGCCGCCTGCCGCTTGTTGAGCATGTGGATGGTGCCGAGCGCAAGCGTGATCACCGCGAACGACACCGCCGAGATCACGGTGCCGAGCGCGTAGATGTCGGGCTTGGTCACGGTGGTGGTGAGGCCCTGCAGATCGAGCGGCAGCGTGTTCACCGGGCCGATCGCCTGGCTGGAGCGGGCGAGTTCGTCCCAGGACAGCGTGAAGCCGAACAGGCCGATGCCGATCACCGACGGCAGGATGATCGGCAGCACGACGTAGCGGAAGGTCTGCCACGGCGTCGCGCCGAGATCGCGCGCGGCTTCCTCGAGGCGCGGGTCGAAGCGGTTGAAGATCGCGAACATGATGAGCAGGCCGAATGGCAGCGTCCAGGTCAGGTGCGCGCCCAGGCCCGAGGTAAGCAGGCCCATCGAGGTTTCGAAATTCTCGTTCCAATGCGCCTTGATCAGATCGTCGATGATGCGGAATTCCAGCGAGATGCCGAGTGAGGTGATGATCGAGGGCACGATGAGGCTTGCGATCGCCGAGTAGAACAGGATGCTCTGTGCCTTGAATTTCCTGCGGAACGCCGTGCCGGCGGCGACCGAGAGCACGACGGTGACGGCCATCACCACGAGGCCGAGCAGCAGCGAGCGGCGGAAGGCGGCGCCGAGATCGACGATGCCGGTCCCCTCGAACAGCTTTGCCAGCCAGAAGGTGGAGACGCCGTTCATCGGAAAGGTGAGTCCGCCCTGCGGCCCCTGGAACGACAGCACGTAGATCGCGATCATCGGGCCGTAGAGGAACAGCACATAGGCCGCGAAGAAGATCGCGAGCACGTAGAAGCTGCGCGGGCGTCCTTCCTTCATGCTCTAGAGCTCCTTCCTGATGTCGACGATGCGCGACATCATGGTGATGATCAGGAAAGTGATGGCGAGCAGGATCACGGCGTTCGCCGCGGCCGCCGGGAATTGCAGTGCGTTCAGCCGCGTCTCGATGATCTTGCCGGCTGCCGCGATCTGCTGGCCGCCCATCACGCCGATGGTGATGAAGTCGCCCATCACGATGGTGATGACGAAGATCGAGCCGATCACGATGCCGGGTTTTGCCAGTGGAATGATGACGTTGACCAGCGTCTGTAATCCGGTGGCGCCGGCATCATAGGCGGCCTCGATCAGCGACTTGTCGATGCGGATCATCGAATTGAAGATCGGCACCACCATGAAAAAGGTGAAGAGGTGCACCAAGGCCAGCACCACGGAGAATTCGGAGAACAGCAGCCATTCCACGGGCTGGTTGACCAGGCCGGTCTTCATCAGGCCGGAGTTGACGAGGCCGTTGCGTCCGAGCAGCGGGATCCAGGCGATCATGCGGATCACGTTGGAGGTCCAGAACGGGATCGTGCAGAGCAGCGACAATCCCATCTGCCAGGTCTTGGACTTGACGTGGAAGGCGAGGAAGTAGGCGACCCAGAATCCGATGAAGAGCGTGATCGCCCACACCAGGAAGCACAGCTTGAGCGTCTTCAGATAGGTCTTGCCGATGGTGCAGAGATCGGGGAGCTGCGCGATGCAGCCTTCGAACGTATCGGTGTAGCCGCGGACGGAGAAAGCCGGCAGGAGCTGGTATTCGTTGTAGTCCCAGAACGAGACGATGACGACGAAGACGAGCGGAATGAGGAAGAAGGCTAGAAACACCAGCATCATCGGCCCGGCCTGGAGCCAGGAGATGAAGGAGGGCGACAGGCGCGTCGGCTTCGCGGCGCGCGCTGTGCCCGACCCCGGGATCAAGCCCGGGGATGCCTGTTGCAGGACTTCTTCCGACATGTCCATCACGCCGCGATGAACTCGTTCCACTTGCGGACCATGTAGTCGTTCTCGTCCATCACCGCGTTCCAGCACGCGACCGCGCCCATGCGGTCCTCGTAGGAGCCGCCGTCGCGCACCGCGCCGGCCTTCTCGAGCAGCGAGCCGTCGGGCGCCTTGATGTCCTTCTCGGCCGGCTTGCCTTCCATCCAGTACGCCCACTCATAGGGCTCCATGTGGGCCTTCGCGGTGGAGAGCACGGCGGAGTAGTAGCCCTGGCGGTTGAGATAGGCGCCGGCATAGCCGGACAGGAACCAGTTCACGAACTCATAGGCCCAGTCGAGCTTCGCGCCCGACACGCCCTTCGACACGCAGAAGCCCGAAGCCCAGGAGCGATAGCCTTCCTTCAACGGCTGGAAGGTGCAGGCGATCCCCATCGAGCGCACCTTCGTCACCGCCGGCGACCACATCGATTGAATGACGGTCTCACCCGACGCCATCAGGTTGACGCTCTCGTTGAAATCCTTCCAGAACGCGCGGAACTGGCCGGCCTTCTTGGCCTCGGTCATCACCTTCATGGTGAGATCGATCTCTTCCTTGGTCATGTTGCCCTTGTCGGCATATTTGTATTTGCCGCTGGCTTCCACGACCATCGCGGCATCCATGATGCCGATCGAGGGGATGTTGAGGATCGAGGCCTTGCCCTTGAACTCGGGATTGAGCAGCTCGGACCACGAGCTGATCGGCCGCTTGATCAAATCGGGACGGATGCCGAGCGTGTCGGCGTTGTAGACGGTCGGGATCAGCGTGACGAATTCGGTCGCCGAGGTCGCGAACTTCTTGGAGTCCTTGCCTTCGAGATAGAGCACCTTCCAGGGCGCGGTGCCCTGGCCGCCGATCTTCTTGCCGCCGGGCGTCTCGCCCTTGGTGAAGACCGGGGTGATGTTGTCGAATTCCTTGATCTTCTTTGCGTCGAGCGCAAGGATGTTGCCCGACGGCACGATCTTCTTCAGCGAGAAATATTCAGTATCCAGCACGTCGAAGGAGTTCGGCTGGGTCATCACGCGCTTGGTGACGTCGTCGGTGGTCGCGGTGATGTATTCGATCTTGATGCCGGTGTCCTTCAGGCACTGCTTGGAGATGTCGTCGCCCTCGTTCACGGCGGTGCCGAGATAGCGCAGCACCTTCGGCTCGGCCGAGTGCACATAGGGAAAGCCGGTGATCACGCCGGAGCCGGCGGCAAGGCCGGCGAGACCGGCGGTGCCCTTGAGCAGCGAGCGGCGGCTAAAACCCTTCTTGGTCGTCTCGGTCATGTCAATCACTCCTCTGTTGCGCATTCCACTGATCGATCGGCGCTATTGCAGGCGCTGCGCCTTGGCGGGATCCCAGGTGGCCAGCACGCGATCGCCCGGACGGAACGGGTGAACGTCGAAGGTGGCTTCCGGAACGTGGGAGAACAGGGCGGTGCCGTCGTCGAGCGTAAGCGAGACGGCGATGTAGGAGCCCTGGTACTCGGTCTGGGTCAGCAGCGCCGGCGCGCCGAACGCGCCGTCGGCAAACGGCATGATGCCGAGCTGATCGGCGCGCACGGCGATGAGGTTGCCGGCGTCGCTGAGGACGTTGTGGCCGCCGATGAAGCGCGCCACGAATTCGGTGCGGGGATGATGGAAGATGTCGCGGGCCGAACCCTGCTGCTCGATCCTGCCGTGGTTCATCACCACGATGTGGTCGGCGAGCGCCATCGCCTCTTCCTGGCCGTGGGTGACCTGGATGAAGCTGATGCCGAGCTCGCGCTGGAGGCGCTTGAGTTCGCCGCGCATCTTGACCCGCAGGAACGGGTCGAGCGCTGACAGCGGCTCGTCGAGCAGCAGGATCTGCGGCTCGGTGATCAGCGCGCGGGCGAGAGCGACGCGCTGCTGCTGGCCGCCGGAGAGCTGCGCCGGCAGCCGGCCGGCATAGGGGCTCATGGCCACGAGCTCGAGGAGCTCGCCGGCGCGCTTGTGCCGTGTCGCGCGATCGACGCCGCGCATTTTCAGGGCAAACGCCACGTTGTCGAGCACGGTCAGGTGCGGAAACAGCGCGTAGGACTGGAACATCATCGCCGTGCCGCGCTTGGCCGGCTCCAGATCGGTGACGTTCTGTGAGCCCAGAATGATGTCGCCTTCGCTGACCGCCTCATGGCCCGCGATCATGCGCAAGGTCGAGGTCTTGCCGCAGCCGGAGGGGCCGAGCAGGCAGCAATAGGTGCCCGCCGGGATCTTCAGGTTGACGTTGTCGACCGCCAGCGTCGTGTCATAGCGCTTGGTGACGGCGACGAGTTCGAGAGCGGCGGGAGTGGCCATGGCGTGTCCAAGGGGAGGGGCGATGCTGGGCCTCTCTCCGCAAGGTCCGTGCCAACAGGTTTCGGTCCGCCGATTCCCAGAAACAGTGCTGCGGAGTCAGATCGTTAGATCGAATCCGGAGCATCCGAGCTGCCCGGCGCGCGCGCAGACACCTGCACACAAAACGGGCGCAGATTGTATAAAGTTTCGCCTGTGATTGGATACAGCTCGTCGACTAACATTCGGCCCGATATTCGCCGATCGAGCCTTCAAACCCATGGCCGCCAAGACCCGCCAAAAATCCGATGCGCCAGACGCGAGCGATCGCGTCAGCCGGATCAGGGAAGGCGTGACCGCCGCGATCCTCGAGCACCGACTGCTGCCAGGCACGAAGCTCGGCGAGGACGAGATCGGCGAGATCTACGGCGCGAGCCGCACGCTGGTGCGCACCGCGCTGCAACAGCTCGCACATGAGGGCATCGTCAACATCGAGAAGAACCGCGGCGCCTTCGTCGCGCGCCCGACGCCGGCGGATGCCCGCGAAGTGTTCGAGGCGCGCCGCCTGATCGAAACCACCATCGTCGATCACGCCATCGGTGTGGCATCGCCGGCCTGGCTCGACCGCCTTCAGCAACATCTCACGGAAGAGCGCCAGGCCGAGCTGCGCGGCGACGCGCGCGCGTCCGTCCGCCTCTCCGGCGAGTTTCACCGGCTCATTGCCGAGATGAGCGGCCACAGCATCTATCTCGGCTTCCTCAAGGAGCTGATTGCGCGCTCATCGCTCATCATCCTGCTTTATCGCCGCCACGACACGCCGGCCTGCGGCACCGATCATCACGCCGGCATCGTCGCTGCGATCCGCAAGCGCGACCGGGAGGCCGCGCGGGCGCAGATGCTGTCGCATCTGCGAGAGATCGAGGCCGAGCTGTTCCTGAAGGATCCCGCCGCCGACGAGCTGCGGCTCGCGGACGTGCTGGGCGCGTGAGTGGCGCGCGAAGTCTGACGTCACCCGCCACCCGTTTGATTCAATTGCGGTTGACCGCGCCGATCCCCCATCAACGGAGATGGCAGGGCTGCATCCTGCCGCCCGGGTAGTAAGTTGACGGAAGATAAACGTCGGGGTCAACTGGCGACCAGACGTCGCGTGCCTGCCATCACCCCTCGCGTAGCCCTAGACCTCAGTGGAAAGCTGGATATGTCGGGTTTGAGGATGTCGGCCAAAGTTTTCGCATTCGCTGCATGGCTTGCCGGCACTGCCATGGGGCTCGGCGGCCCCTCGTCAGCAGCGGCCGAGGACTCCGCGGTGCTGTTCCGCAATGTCCGGATCTTTGACGGTAAGGCCAGCGCGCTTTCGGTGCCATCCAGCGTTCTCGTCAGGAACGGAGCCATCGAGAAGATTTCGACGGGAGACGTTTCGGGCGCCGCACAAATCATCGACGGCGGTGGGCGCGTGCTGATGCCGGGGCTGATCGACGCGCATTGGCACGCGATGCTGGTGCGTCCGACGCCGATGGCCGCGCTCGCGGGCGACATTGGCTACAACAATCTGGTTGCCGCGAGCGAAGCGACGGCGACGCTGATGCGCGGCTTCACCACCATTCGCGACATGGGCGGGCCGAGCTTCGGCCTCAAGCAGGCCATCGACGAGGATCTCGTCGCAGGTCCGCGCATCTATCCGTCCGGCGCCATCATTACCATCACCGGCGGTCACGGCGACTTTCGCCAGCTGTCCGATCTACCGCGCACGATCGGCGGCATGCTCAGTCGCATGGAGCAGATCGGCGGCAGCATGGTCGCCGATAGTCCCGATGAGGTGCGTGTGAGGGCGCGCGAGCAGCTGATGCAGGGCGCTTCCCAGGTCAAGCTCACCGCGGGCGGCGGCGTCGCGTCGCCATTCAGCCCGCTCGACGTCTCCACCTTCACCGAGCCCGAACTGCGCGCGGCGGTCGAAGCCGCCGACAATTGGGGCACTTACGTGGCGACGCACGCCTACACGTCGGTCGCGATCCAGCGCTCGATCGCGGCCGGCGTAAAATGCATCGAGCACGGTCATCTCATGGACGAGGCGAGCGCGAAGCTGATCGCGGAGAAGGGCATCTGGCTCAGCACGCAGCCGTTCCTGGATATCTCCGGCGCCGCCGCGCTCGGGCCTTCGGAACAGGACAAGATGCGGCAGGTGGTTGCCGGCACAGACCGGGTCTACGCGCTGGCGAAGAAGTACAAGATCAAGACCGCGTTCGGCACCGATGTCCTGTTCTCGCAGGCGCTGGCGGAGAAGCAGGGCGCGATGCTCGCTGCGCTGACGCGCTGGTACACGCCCGCCGAAGCGCTGGCCATGGCGACGTCGGCGAACGCAGAGCTGCTGAGCCTGTCGGGCCTGCGCAATCCCTATCCCGGCAAGCTCGGCGTGGTGGAGGAGGGGGCGCTTGCCGACCTCCTGCTCGTCGACGGCAATCCCCTCGACAACATCGCCCTCGTCGAAGATCCCGCGAAGAATTTCGTCGTGATCATGAAGGGCGGCAGGATCTACAAGAACAGTCTTGCACATTGACGCGCATGGCGCGTCGCGCGGCTTTGCGACATTGGAACGCTTCTAGTTGCGATCGTCAGATGCCGGCTTCTTGCGCGGCGAGGCGGGTGCAATCTCCGGGATCGCAGGCGGCCTTGCAGGACTTGTCACAATTTCGGGCCGGTCATCGGATGCGTGGCTTCTAAGCGTCTCCAGAACCAGGAAGAATTTCTCGGCTAGCATTGAGTCAAGCTCGCTGACGCGTTCATCTCGCTTTCGAGAACGACGAGATTCGCTGTCAATTCGATCACTTACTGCACGCTTCAGCAATTTAATTCGCAACGCCAAACCGAATTATCACAGTCCGCGCCTGATTTCTGCGCCCGCAGGGGCGTGTGGACGATGATGCATTGCGACGTAACGTTACTATTCCTCGCGGGCCCGACCGGCTATATGCTGGCCGCCTGTCATCGAACTGTCATGTCACCGGAAATGCTAAAATCAGACGCTACGCCGGCTCGCAAAACCACGAGCGCGCCGGACGGGAATCCTGTCCCAAAGGACAACAAGAGAACGCAAGTCGCCGCCGGCTTCCTCAGGCAAATTGATCCGGCCAAGCCCGGTCCGGAACCTGCGATCGTCGAGGGCGCCGTGAGTGATCAGACGCCGTCGCAGGATGCGACGCCCGCGCCGGAGCCCGCCCAGTCGACTGTCGCCGTGCGCTCCGCAGGCGAGATCGAGCTCAAGCTTCTTGTCGATGCCGAGCGCATGGCGCATTTCAATGCCGCGCCGATCATCGCGAGTAACGCGCGCAACAAGGGGACGCGCAAGCATCTCAAGTCGGTCTACTACGACACGCCCGAGCGCGCGCTTCGGAAGAGCGGCCTCAGCCTGCGCGTGCGCCAGAACGGCGCGCGCTTCGTACAGACCGTGAAAACCGACGCCGCGGACGATCCGCTGCGCCGTGGCGAGTGGGAGGCGAGCGTGCCGACACTCGCGCCTGATCTCGCGCTGGCAATGCCTTTCATTCCGGAGAAGCTCCGGGAGCAGCTCGAGACGCAACCGCTCGAAGCCGTCTTCACCGCCGACATCCATCGTCATGCGCGAATGATCGACCTGCCGTCCGGCACGGTCGAGATCGCCTTCGACCAGGGCGAGCTGATCGCCGGCGAGCGGTCGCTGCCGGTGAGCGAGATCGAGCTCGAACTGAAGAGCGGCAGCGCCAGCACGATCTACGAGATCGCGCTGCGTCTTGCCGAGCACGGCGCGGTGAAGCCGTCGATCCGCAGCAAGTCGGCGCGCGGCTTCGATCTTGCCGCCGACAAGTCGCCATCAGCGCGCCGGCCGCGCAAGCTTCAGCTCGATCCGTCGGTCACGCTCGACGAAGCCTTCGAGACCATCCTGCGCTCGTGCTTCCTCCACCTGCTGCAATCGCTGCCGGCGGCCGAGGACGGCCGCAATCCGGAAGGGGTGCATCAGCTGCGCGTCTCGCTGCGGCGGCTTCGCTCGGCGCTCGATCTGATGCGATCGGTCGGCGCGCTCAGCAATCTCGATGCGCTGCGATCTGAAACCAAATGGCTGGCGCAGGACCTGTCGGCTGCGCGCGACTGGGACGTGTTCCAGCTCGACACCTTGCCGACGATCGCCTCTGCCTGTCCTGCGGTCGCCGGCTTCGATACGCTCGGCCGGGCCGCGGCCAGGCGCCAGTCGGAAGCTTATCGCAAGGCGCATCGTGCGCTCGGCGATCGCCGCTGCGCGCTGTTCCTGATTGGCCTCGGCGGCTGGATCGAGACGCGGGGCTGGCGCAACGACGTCGCCGCCGAAGATCTCGGCCAACTCGCCGAGCCCGCGGTCAATTTCGCGCAGCGCATTCTGTCGGAGCAGCACGCCAAGGTGCTCAAGCGCGGCCGTCGCTTCAAGTCGCTGTCGGCCGAGCAGGTGCACCGGGTGCGGCTCGCGGCCAAGCGGCTGCGCTATCTCAGCGAGTTCCTGCTGCCGCTGTTTGCCGATCGCAAATCCGCAAGACGCTACGCGCGCCGGCTCGCCGGCTTGCAGGAGGAGCTCGGCGCCTTCAACGACATGGCGGTCACGGCCTCGCTGCTCGACGGGCTCGGTGGCGAGTCCCCCGACAGCGCCATTGCGGCCGCTGCGATTGCCGGCTGGCAGGCGCGCGCCTCGGTCGGCGTGCAGCCAGCCCTGCAAAGCACGTGGCGCGATTTCACCGCGGCGCGTGTGCCGTGGGCGTCGCAGAACTGATCGGCATCCAAAAAAGTTGCGGCCAGGCTTTGGGGAAGCCTGGCCGCGCGCGAACCGGTCTGGGACGGGGAGGGGTGGGGATGTGACCGGGTCGCGTAACTCGTTGTCTCGTTCCTAATCTCGTGCGCTGGCGGTGGAGACCGCCGGCTTGGTGTCGCCGAGCGAGACCCAGACGTTGGGATCGCCCTGCGACTGGCGCTTGACGAAGCGGTAGCCGGTCTCCGTCCAGGCCACGACGTTCTCGTTCTGATTGTCGAGAACGAACTCGCCCTTGTCGGTCTTCACCGTCAGCACCGCGTGTCCTTCGCCCTTCTTGTCGCGCACGACGGTGATGAGCAGGGCCTCACGCGGCCATCCGGCATCCATCAGCATCTTGCGCTTCAACAGCACGTAGTCTTCACAGTCGCCGTAGCCGTCGGTCGGCAGCGACCATCGCTCGATCACGCCCCAGTGCTCCTGGTCGGTCAAAGGCTTGACGGTCTCGTTGACCCAGCGATTGACCTTGACGAGGTCGCGCCATGCCGTCTGCGACATCACGATGTCGCGCGGCTGCGTCGGCCCGCCCTGGCACTGCGCGGCATTGTCCGCACAGAACTCGACCCAGCCGATCGGCGCACGCGTGGTGTCGCCGAGGCTCGCGTAGAGCAGACGGCCTTCGCCGGCCTGCGCTGCCGCGCCGATCCCGAAGAGCATGGCGGCGATCGCCAGCCCTTTCCCCTGTCCCCTGAAGTCGAACATCGTGGCCCCCGTTTCTTGTTGGGACCACATTTCGCATGGAGCTTTTGAGTTGCCGCTAAGTCGACCAAGTCAAGTCGAGACGAATGAAAGTAAAACTGGCGGCGAATTCGATCTATACTTGAATCGATTTTGAATAGAATTTGAGAATACTGCAATTGATTCAAATTTTAGGGATTAACGCGGAAACGCTGACGGAACTGCCGTTTCCGCGCGCCAGCGCGCCGGCGTTAACCCGCGCAAGGCCGGTCACGACGCATGAAAAAGGCGGCGTCCGCATCGCGGAGGCCGCCTCTTGGGCTGGAAAAACAGTGGTTTTGGTGCGGTTGCGCTTTACCGCGCGGTAACGCTCTCTTCGAGTGTCTCGGCTGGCTGCTCGTGCATGAACTCCAGCGCGAAGCCGTCTTCGAGGTTGCGGACTACGCGGCCCTGGACGCGGCCGAGGAAAACCGTCGATTTCAGCGGCGGCCGGTTCTCCGCGGCAATCGCCGCACCGGACAGAGAAAGGTCGATGATGCGGCAGGTCATCTTGGTGCCGTCCTCGAGCGTCAGCACCGCGATCGGGTTGCGCGGCACGATGCGGTCGTGGCGGCGATCCTCGGGCAAATTGAGGATGTCGCGGTTGGCGAGCCAGGTCAGCTGCGCCGCGAGCTTGTCGCGCTTGCGCGGCGTCGCCCCGATCGTCATGGCAAAGCCATTGTCGATGATCCGGGCGATCTTGCCCTCGACGCGGC
The DNA here is from genome assembly GCF_029714425.1 of Bradyrhizobium sp. CB2312. Lineage (NCBI taxonomy): Bacteria > Pseudomonadati > Pseudomonadota > Alphaproteobacteria > Hyphomicrobiales > Nitrobacteraceae > Bradyrhizobium > Bradyrhizobium sp. CB2312. The sequence continues at coordinate 4,087,817 of NZ_CP121668.1, forward strand.
CGATATGGTCGAGATAGGCGACCACGCGGTCGCCGACATTGCCGATGCCCGGCGCGAGCAGCGCCAGGCCGCCCGGCGACATGTTGATCACCTGGCAGGGGAATTCGCGGCGGTCCGGCAGCATGTAGCGGCCGAGCAGGTGAACCTTCACCCGCTGGAAACGCCGACGTTCCTCGGCGGCCGGAAGAAATTTTTTGTTCGCCAACGCCATTTTCACAACCCGACCCCCCGCCTGGCGGAGTCCGAGACGACCCTAAGGTGCATAGGGTTAATGCCGCGTTAGGATTGGGCGCGGCGATGACGGACAGAAACGATGCGCTCGAAAAGCCACATCAAAGGCGGACAGGCCAGCACCGCCATTGCGCCGAGGTCGAGCGCGACCGCGGCGGTGCCGGCCGATTTGGCGAGCCGCCCAGCAATGGCCGGTCCCAGCATCATCGCGGCATAGAAGAGAGTGTAGAACACGCCCATCCCGATCGCCCTGGTCTCCGGGGCGAGCACGCGGGCGGCGAGGCTCATGATCGGGCCGGCCGGATGACCGCCGATCAGGCCAATCAGGACGAGGATGGTGATGACGGCGTCCGACCTCGGCAACCAGGCCAGCAGCAGGGCCACAGTGAGGCTGGCCGCGATCGCCAACATAAAGGGTCGCTTGAAGCGATCGGCGAGATAGCCGCCCGCCGGCACCGAGATCACCGACAGCCACATCACGACGCTGATCGCCGAGCCTGCGGAGGCGATGCTCCAGCCGCGCTCGGCGAGCAGGGACGGGCCGAACGAGAAGATCATGGCGAAGCCGACATTATAGAGGCCCCAGATCGCGCCCGCGACGATCACCGCCAGCAGCGCGAGGGGATCGAGCCGGCCCGAGCCCGCCGGGCCGGCTGTTGCTGCGGGCGGCGGCTGATAGAGCATGGTCAAGAGAATGCCGATCGCAGTGAGGGCGCCGGCGGCGAGGAACACCGCGCCCGCGCCATGGGCGGTGCCGAGCGCCGGCAATACCAGCAGCGAGATCCCAATGCCGGCCGGCCAGGAATTGACGAAGATCGCCATCGCGGTCGCGATCTCCTTACCCGCGAACCAGTCGGCGGCCATTTTGGTGAGTTGCACTGTCAGCAGCACGCCGCCGGCGCCGGAGGCGAGCCGGCCTGTCATCTGCCAGCCCCAGATGTCGGTTGAGGCCATGACGAGGCTGCCCGCGGTCATCAGCAGGAGCGCGGCGATCGTGGTGGGTTTGTCGCCAAATCTCCGGCCAATCGCGCCGCCCGGCAGCGCCAGCACCACACCGGGCGTGAAGTAGAGCCCGATCAGGATGCCGATGTCGGCGATGCCGACGCCAAAGCTCTGTTGCAGCAGCGGCGCGACCGCGGCCACGCTTTGGAATTGGAACGCAATGGTGAGGCGAACCAGGAACAGGATCGCAAGAATGCCCCAGCGATTGCGCAACGGCTCATCTCCCCATGCCCCTCAGCCGAGGGTGCGGTGGGAAGGGGCGGGAGTCAACCGGCCGTCTTCCGCGTCGCGCGCCCATAGAGCAGGCACAGCAGCACCAGTAGCACCGCCGCCGAAAGCCCGAGCGACCAGTGAATGCCGATCGCAGCACCGAACACGCCGACGGTGATGCCGCTGAAGGCCCGCATGCCGAGGCCGGCCATGTTGTAGAGGCCGACGACGCGGCCGCGGATGTCGTGCGGCGCGTTCAGCTGCACCAGCGCCTGCGCCATGGTGTTGAACGACAATTCGAAGAAGCCGGCAAAGAACAGCAGCACGATCGCCACCGGATAGATCCTTACCGCGGCGAAGCCGAGCAACGCGACGCTCCAGAGCATTGCGAGCGTGATCGCGGTGCGCGGCGTGCCCTTCAGCCGTCCCCACGATTCCAGCGCGATGCCGGCGAGCAGCGCGCCAGCGGCGTCCGCCGCGAGCAGCACGCTGTAGGAGACGCCAGGATCGCCATGGCCGAGATCGCCGGCAAAGCCGGGCATCTGGGCGTGATAGGCATTGCCGATCATGAAGGAGGTGAGGCCGGCAAGCCACGTCATCGCCGTCAGCATCGGCTGGGTGCCGATGGCGCGGATGGTGAGCAGGATGTCGGCGAAGCCGCGTACGGCGAAGCGCCGGACCGCCACGCTGCCGTCGCGCACCGGCGCCCAGAACAGCCACAGCAGCATCGGCAGGTAGAACAGCGTGTTGAAGATGATGCCGTGCGAGGTGCCGAGCGTCAGCATGATGATTCCGCCGACGGCAGGCCCGACCAGGATGCCGAGATAGCGCGCCATCGCGTTCAGCCGCACGGCGCTCGGCAGATCGGCGGGGCCGACGAGGTCGTAGAGCAGCAGCTGGTTCGGTGTTTGCCAAAGGACGCCGGCGCAGCCATGGATCACCAGCAGCAGCATCGCGTGCCACATCTGGATCGTATCGGTGATGAAGAAGAAGCCCCAGCCGGCGGAGGCCGCGATGAACAGCAGCATGCCGCACTGGATGATGCGTCGCGGATCGAACCGGTCGGCGAGCCCGCCGACAGCGACCGAGAACAGCAGGAACGGCAGCCAGTGCGACAGCACCGCAAAACCGCCCAGCGTCGGCGAGTGGAATTTCTGGAACACCACCCAATAGCTGATCACATGCTCGATATTGTCGGCCATCATCGCCAGCACGTAGGCGATGAACTGGAGCCGGTACGGCACGGACTTCATCGCCGCGAACGATCCGGACGCGGCCACGGGATTTTGGGGCAGGGGGTTCAAGCGGGCACCTGGGTGGGGACTGGTCGGGCCTTACACGTTCGCTGGCTGGTGCTCAAGACAATTGGGTGTGCGGCACATCCACCGTCTCCAGAAACGACCTGACCACCGCCGCAAACGCATCCGGCCTGTCATACGGCAGGCCATGGCCTGCGTTCGCGATCACCTCACAGCGAAGGCGTGGATTGAGCTCCTGCAGCTCCCGCGCCGTCTCGACGGAGACAACGCCATTGTCTCCGATGACAAGCAGGCTCGGGGCCGCAATGGCTTTGACCAACTCGCGATAATCCGGGTTCGGCGGCGTGAGCACCTCGAAGGCACGCGTCTCGGTCCGCAGCCGCGCGTCGATGATCAGATCGAGCAATTCGCCCGACCGGTGCGGTTGCCGCTGCCGCGGTTCGGCCAGCACCTCGTCCTTGTCCCGACCGAGCAGTCGCCGATGCTGCTCGGCAACGTCGCTGTCATGGACTTCGCGCTGGCGCTCGGGACTGAGGAACGTCGGGTCGGCAAGAACAAGGCCGCGAATGGCTGCGCCCATTCTGCTCGCAACGACAGCCGCCGTCATGCCGCCCATGGAATGGCCGAGCAGCAGCGGCGCTTCGAGCCCGAGCGTCTCGATGAGACCAATGACATCGTTGGCAAGGTCGCGGTACAGGTATCCGAACCGCGGCGCGCTCGACGCGCCGTGGCCCCGCGCGTCCGGCATGATGAGGTCGTAGCGATCCTGGAGCGCGCGGGCCAGTAGCGTCCAGCAGGCGCCGCTTCCGGTCAATCCATGCAACGCAATCAGGGTAGGCTTATCGCCGCCGGTTCGCAGATAATGGATGTCGATGCCATTTGCTGCGCAGGCACTGTTAGTCCAGCTTGTCATTCAAACCGACTGTCAAAGAATCGATCCCGACATCATCTTACCCCAGCGCCTTCACATAGACCGCATAGGGCACGCCCAGAATATCCGGTGCCTCGCCGGTCTTCACGAATCCCATACGCAGATACATCGACAGTGCGACCGTCATGATCGGTGTCGTGTGCAGGGCGATGACCTGAGCCTGGTCGCGCTCGGCGCGGCGCAGGCACTCTTCCGTCAATTGGCGCCCGACGCCCTTGCCGCGCGCTAAGGGATCGACCACCAGCATGCGGATGACCGGCCACCGCGGATCGAAGAACGCAGGCTTCGTCGCTTTCGGACCGATATAGGCGACTGCACCGACGATGCGTCCGGCATCTTCGGCGACGATGATCTCGCCGGTCTGGGCAAGCCTCGGCATCTTCGCGACATTGGCGTTAAACAGCGGCCAATCGGAAAAGTGCGGCTCGAATTCCGCGAAGGCGGCGAGCGCGACGCGCACGACCTTGTCCGCATCCGCTGGCTGATAGTCACGTAGCATCGGCGTTGCCTTCGGTTGTAGCCCGGATGGAGCGAAGCGCAATCCGGGACCACCGATTCCGTATCCGCTGCTCCGCGTAGGCGATGAGCCAACTCATCGTAGCCCAGCACGTGCGTGTAGACTATTTGCAATTTCCACGGCGTATCACTCTTGACACTTGGCGGACGGCGCGCCACGTTTCGCTCTGGTAGATACGACCTGCCGCTTGCGCCCTTCGGGGAATGGTGAACGTATCGCACGCATCGTCTTGGCCCCTTTGCCGAACAACGGGCCAGCAACGCAAGCACTGGCTTTTCCGAATTGTTCAAGCAAAGGAGTAAGCCATGCGCGACTTCCGCGATGCCAAAGCTATGGCGCAAACGCTGCGCGCCTCTCTTGTCTCCAAAGGCCTCAAGATTTCGGTTGCCGAAAGCCTCGAACTGACTGCCGAGCTGGTTGGCTTGGCTGACTGGAATACGCTTGCGGCCGCCATTCGACGCGGATCGCCTGGGTCCCGTGCGGCCTCGTCTCGGCAACCGCGTGCAAGCGTCAAATGGCCGGCGGGATTTACCCACGAACTCGACCTGACCCTGAAAAGGGCTCTGGCCTACGCCGAAGCGCGAAAGCACGAGTTCGCCACGCTAGAGCATCTCTTGCTTGCGTTGCTGGATGATCCGGATGCCTTGGAGGTGATGAATGCCAACCAGATTGACCTTCAAGCCCTGAGGCGAGCCACGACCTCATACATCGATGACAAGCTGAGCACCTGGGTGATGATCAGCGACGAGCGCGACACAACGCCGACGATTGCGTTTCGACGCGTCGTGCATCGTGCGACCGTGCGCAGCCTGCAACGCGAAACGAGTGGGCTGGACGTGATGGCGACGATGTTCGGCGAGAACGCGAGTCCGGCGGTTTGGCTCCTAAGCGAGCATGGAATGACCGGCGAGCGTCTTGAGAGTGCGCTTCCTCGCGCTAGTTGAGACGACGGTGAACGTTCCCGTCCCTGCGGAGCCGCGATGCGGGCTACGGTATTTCCAACGTCGCACGGCTGTCATAGGCTGATCGCAGACCCGCACCATCAATCATAACAAGCGGGCAGCGAGGAAACCGCCATGGACCAGATTCGCGTCTGCACCCACGCAGGCCCCGGCAGCGAGCCCGTCATCAAAACCGTGCCTTGGCCGAAGGTCGGGAAGAAGGCCGCGCTGATCAAGGTCGGCGCCTGCGGGGTCTGTGGCACCGATCTGCATATCCTCAAGGGTCACTGGCCGAAGCCGCTGCCCTGGCCGTTCACGCTCGGCCACGAGCTCGGCGGAGTCATCGTCGAGTGCGGCGATGAGTTCAGCGAGGACTTCATGAGCAAGCCGCTCAAGGTCGGATCAAAGGTGATGATCCCGCCGCTGATGCCCTGCGGCCATTGCTACTACTGCATTCACTACCCGCAGACGGCCAACAAATGCCTGACGCCGGTCTATTACGGCCGCTATCTCGGCTTCGACAAGGCACCGCACATGTGGGGCGGCTGGGCCGAATATGTCTATGTCGATCTCGACATGCTGCCGGGCACCAAGATCTACAAGCTGCCCGACGACATGTCGCTGCGGCTCGGCGCGTTGTCCGAGCCGCTGACCTCCTGCATCCGCGCCTTCAATCGTGCCACGCGCGCCGGCGGCTTTTCCTGGGGCGACACGGTGGTGATCCAGGGCTCGGGCCCGATCGGCATTCTGGCGGTCGCGGCCGCAAAGGAGATGGGGGCAGGGCGCGTCATCTGCGTCGGTGCGCCGGAGGAGCCGCGGCTCAAGCTCGCGCGCGAGTTCGGCGCGGAGGCGACCGTGAACATCGAGGAGATCAAAACGCCCGAGGCGCGCATCGCGCGTGTGCGCGAGATCGTCGGCGGCTTCGGCGCCGATCTGGTGATGGACTGCTCGGGCCATCCGACCGCCGGCCCCGAAGGCATCGAGATGCTGCGCGACGGCGGCACCTATGTCGAGATGGGCCAGTTCACCGACGCAGGCTCGATCGATACGTCCTGGCACCGCATCTGCACCAAGGACCTCAACGTGCTGGGATCCTGGGGCTTCACCGGCAACGATCTGCCGCTCGGCGTCGACATGCTCTATCGCACCGCGGGCAAATATCCCTGGCTGAAGATGCAGACGATCTATCCGTTCACGGAAGAAGGCGTCGCGCAGGCGGTGAAGGACGCGATGGCGATGAAGACGGTAAAGTCGACCATCGTGCCGTGGCCGGAGCTGGTGGAATAGGAACTGTAGCCCGGATCGAGCGCTGCGTAATCGGGGGCGCCGGTCCCGCATTCCGCGGAGCCTGTCGTCGGGCGGCGCTTTGCACCGACCCGTTGGCTTCGCGCGGGCTACGAGTCAGAGTTTGGAATGAAGAACGAGATGACAACCGAATCAACTCCCCGCTCTCCCTTCCGCGCCATCCGCGCGATCGACTACACCGTCATCTTCGTGCGCGACATGGCGGCGATGCGGCGCTTCTACGAGGATGTCCTGGCATTATCCCTGCTGCGCGAGCTCTCGCCGAACTGGATCGAGTACGGCCTCGGGAGCAACACGCTGGCCCTGGCACGACCGGGGCGGACCGCGGCCGATGCGCCGGTGCCGGCTGGGACGGCCTCGCTGCAACTGGCCTTCAAGGTGTCCGCGGCCGAGGTCGATCAATGCGCTGACGAGCTCGTGCGTCAGGGCGTGGTGTTGCTGTCGCCGCCCACGGATCAATCCTTCGGACATCGCACGCTGTTCTTCCGCGATCCCGATGGTAATCTGCTGGAAATCTATGCGGAGATCTGAGCGGGAGCCCTAAAAGTTCCATCCGATCTCCCCGAGTTATCCACGCCGAGGTGAAACTTAGGCCCAAGTTCCGGCTTTCACTTCGCGGGAGAGGTCTAGTGAAGCGTATCCTGAAACCCGTCACTTACATCCTGGCCGCCATCTACTTTCTGGTGGATGCGGTCTTCATCGCCGTGGCGAGGCCAATCGCGCGCTGGATCGGGCGGCATTTCGAATTCAGGCGGTTACGCGCCTGGATCAAATCGCTGCCGCCTTATCCGTCGCTGGCCTTGTTTTCCGTGCCGGTGATCATCCTGGAACCGATCAAGCCGGTGGCGGCTTACCTCGCGGCAACCGGTCAGATCGTGAGTGGCGCTGTGACTTTCATCATCGGCGAGCTGCTCAAGCTCGTGCTGGTCGAGCGCCTGTTCCATCTCACCCGTGACAAGCTGATGCGGATTCCGGCGTTCGCCTGGGCGTATGGCAAGGTCGCCGAGGTGAGGGCATGGCTGCGGGCGACCGAGGCCTGGCGGATGATCCGTGCCTTGAGCCGCGCGGCAAAAGACTATGTCGTGCGGGCACGGGCACGGCTGGTCGGCAGCTTCAACAGATTGGTGACCTCCAAGGATTAGGGCGGCGACGGACGGTGCTCTAAAGCATGATCCGGAAAAGTGCGCAGCGGTTTTCCGAAAAGATCATGCTCAAACAACAACCTAAAGCGCGATGACGATTCATCCTAATCTCATCGTGCTTTAGGCGCGCTTGCGCGCGGCGGCGGTTGCCTTGTCGCCCGTGTTCGGCGTACCGGTCGGCTCGATCAGCATCAGGTGAACCTCCTCGCGCGCCACCGGGCGATGCTCGACACCTTTTGGCACGACGTAGAGTTCGCCCGGTCCGAGCGTCACGGTGCGATCGCGCAATTCGATGTCCAGCTTGCCTTTCAGGACGAGAAAGAAATCGTCGGTGTCGTCATGCTTGTGCCAGGTGAACTCGCCCTTCACCTTCACCACCATCACATCGCAATCGTTGAAGGTCGTAACCGTGCGCGGCGACCAGAAATCCTCGAAGGTCGCGAGCCTGTTGGCAAGCGATATGCTGTCGGCCATGTTTCACCCCAGATGCGTTCTCGTGAGCAGGATTTGGGATCGAATGGCCGGCGCGGCAAGGCTGGCTATTTGACATATCCGGACAACATGGCGTGCGCCCAATCCGGACGGCCGTTGGCGAGCGCCTGCGCGGACGCGGCTTCCCAGTCGTATTCCAGGGCTAGCAGTTCGACTTGCCAGCCTCTCGTTCGCTTCGTGAGGATCGCGTAGCGGGCGTGAGGCGAGCGGTGCTCCAGGTTTGCGGCAAAGGGAATGTCCGCGAACACCGGGCAACCAACACTGCCGGGATTGAGAACCAGACAGTCGCCCGGCCCTTGAACAGCCGCCTGGCGGTGACTGTGACCACAAAGGACCACGCGCGCCGTCGGCTCGCTCGAAAGGCGCGCGGTCAGCACGTCGCGACGTGCTGGCACGAAGCGGCCGTCCTCGAGCGCTTCTTCCAACAGACACGTCATATCGTCGGTGGGCGTGCCGTGGCAGGCCAGGATCCCGTCGTCTAGTCGTATTTGGGAGGGGAGGCTGTGCAGTGCGCGACGCTGCTCCGCAGTCAATGCGTTGCGCGCAAACAAACCTGCCGGCGAGAGCTTGTTGTCTGGAAACTCCTCGATCCAGCGATCGTGGTTTCCGCGCACGGTCGGCAACGATAGCGACTGGAGAGCTTCGAAAGTTTCCTTTGGCCACAAGGGGCTGGTGACGCAATCGCCGAGGTTGATCGTACGGTCGGCGCCGCGCGCTTTGATGTCGGCCAGCACCGCTTTCAACGCGGCAAGATTGCCGTGGATATCGGAAATGACTGCCAATCGCATCGTGGTGCTCCCATGCCGTGTTGCCTGAATTTGACTGCGCCAGGTCACCGGACTTATCTAGCATCGGCTGATAGGACATTCACTAATTAGCCATGGCTGATCTGACTCTCCTTCACCACCGTCACGCCCACGACCTTCGTACCCTCCAGCTCGCGCACGATGCGATCATCCGGTCCGACGATGCCGAGATCGAACTCGCGCTCCGGCGTGACCAGGATCATGCGCTGGCCGATGATCACGACCACCGTCATGTCGTTGCGCTCGCCTTCCACCGTCCAGGCGTGGATCTCGCTGGCGTAGGGCTCCCTGCGCCAGGCGTTCGGAGAGCCTGGGTCGCAGCGGATTTCGATGCCGTCGTCGGACGTGGTCAGGACCAGTTTTGAACGGCTCGGCTTCCAGCGCTCGTCGAGGAGGTCGTTGACGAGCCAGAGGCAGCTGAAGCTCGCGCATTCGGCCGGGCGTTCGGCGTAGATCGCGCAGCCCTGGCCGGGTTTGCAGTGCCGGCACCAGCTTCCTGCCGATTTGGCCAGCGCCTCGATGGCCATGACCTTGCAGCAAAGCGTGCAATCGCCGCAGGCGCGTTTGATGGAAGGCGTCACGCGGTCGTTCCCTTGGGAGCCGGTTGGCTTCAGGTTAATCAAGGTGGCGGCAAAAATCCGCTGCAACCTTCAGGCGCGGCTCTTGTCGCAAAGCCATGCATCAGAGGCATGGTGATTTCCCGGCGCTTGGCGTAAAGAGCCCTCAATCACATCGCCAGCGTGCGGCCGGGCCGATTGCCGCGCACGCCAGCTCAGGTCTGCCGGTTCACCATTCCGCGCCTGAATCAACCAAGGTTTCCTATCCCGTGTCTCTTCCGGCCCTGACCCCGCCGCTCGCCCGAGCTTTGGCCGAGCGGAACTATGATTCACTGACCCCCGTCCAGCTCGCGGTGCTCGCCCACGAAGCCGCTGGCCGCGACCTGCTGGTCTCGGCCCAGACGGGCTCCGGCAAGACGGTCGCCTATGGATTGGCGATCGCCAAAAATCTCCTCGACGATGCCGAGCAGTTCGCACCCGCGGCCGCACCGCTCGCTTTGATCGTGGCGCCGACCCGCGAGCTCGCGCTTCAGGTCCAGCGCGAGCTGGCCTGGCTTTATGGACATGCGGGCGGGCGCGTCGTCTCCTGCGTCGGCGGCATGGATCCGCGCCGCGAGCAGCGCGAGCTGGCCGCCGGCGCGCACATTGTCGTCGGCACGCCCGGCCGTCTCTGCGATCATTTGCGCCGCGGCCGCCTCGACATCTCCGAACTCGCCGCGGTCGTGCTCGACGAGGCCGACGAGATGCTCAATCTCGGCTTCCGCGAGGACATGGAGTTCATCCTCGAGACCACGCCGGAGACGCGCCGGACGCTGCTGTTCTCGGCGACCTTTCCGCGCGGCATCGTCGCGCTGGCGCGGCAATATCAGCGCGACGCATTCCGGATCGAGGTCGCCGGTGACGAGGGCGGTCACGCCGACATCGAGTACCGCGCGATCCGGATCGCGCCCGGCGATGTCGAGCACGCCGTCGTCAACGTGCTGCGCTTCTTCGAGGCGCCGAGCGCGCTGGTGTTTTGCAGCACGCGCGATGCGGTCAGGCATTTGCAGGCGGCGCTGCTGGAACGCGGCTTCGCCGTGGTCGCTCTGTCGGGCGAACTGACGCAGAACGAGCGCACGCTGGCGCTGCAGTCGCTGCGGGACGGCCGCGCCCGCGTCTGCGTTGCGACCGACGTTGCCGCCCGCGGCATCGATCTACCGAGTCTCGACCTCGTCATCCATGCCGACCTGCCGAATGATGCCGAGGTCATGCAGCATCGCTCGGGTCGCACCGGGCGCGCCGGGCGAAAAGGGACCAGCGTCCTGCTGGTGCCGCCGGCAAGGCGGCGGCGCGCGGACCTGCTGCTCAATCTTGCAGGTGTCGACGCGGCCTGGGGCACCGCGCCGCAAGCGGACGAGATCCGCAAGCTCGATCACGAGCGCATGAAGGACGTGCTGTTCACCGAGGAGACCACCGCCGACGATCTGGCACTGGCACAGGCGCTCTTGGCCGAGCGGTCGGCCGAGGATATCGCAGCGGCACTGGCGCGGCTATATCGCGCGCGGCTGCCGTCGCCCGAGGACATCATCGATCCCGGCGAGCGGAGCGGCAGGCCACGCGACGAGCGCGGTCGCGAGAGGTTTGAAGGAGGGGATGATCGTCCCGCCAAGCCGCGATCGAAGTCCGGCAAATCGTCGTCGAAACACGGCATGGCGGAGGCCAGCGTCTGGTTCCGTGCCGCGATCGGGCGGCGCAAGAATGCGGAGGCGCGCTGGCTCTTGCCGATGATCTGCCGCCGCGGCGGCATCGACAAGCGCGACATCGGCGCGATCAAGATCATGGACACCACCACCGAGTTCGAGATCTCGGAGCGGGTCGCAGACGCCTTCGCCGCGAAGATCAAGCGCCCGGACAAGGAAGACAGCATCCGCATCGAGCCGATGGCGGATGCGCCGCAGCGGCAGGCGCCTTCGGAGGAGCGGTCACACGCGCCGCGGCGCGAGAGGGACGACGGCGATCATCGTGAACGTCAGGGCGATCGCCCGCGCGATGCACGTGAGTTCAAGCCGCGCGGCAAGGTGCTCGGCGAGCGCGGGCCGCGATTCGACGATGCGCCTTCGTTCGGAAAGAAAAAGAAGCACAAGAACAAGCCTGGCCACGCAGAGCCGTCGGTCACGCCGTGGCCCGTGAAGGGCGCGCCGGGCAAGAAGGCGAAGAAGAAGAAACGCCGCGGCTGATCGGACACCGTTCAGCGTGAAACAGCGATGCCGCCGGATCGCCCCGGCGACATCATCTGAAAAGTCGTTGGGAGCTCAACGGCCGCCACCGCCACCACCACCTCCGCCGCCACCACCTCCGCCGCCGGCATCACGCAGCGAGGTGTTGTAACGCGGATCGGTCTGCCGCATGTAGATGGGCGAGATGTCGTTGGTGATGCGAACCACGCGGCGTCCGCCCTGCTGCGGTGCTTCGATGAAGCCCGTGCAGCCTTCGAAGAAGGCGGTGTCGCAGCCATAGGTCCGGTACTGCGCTGCGTTGGCACTGGTCGCGCTGAATGCGGCCGTTGCAGCGAACGCAATCAAGGCAACTTTCGACAATGTGAGTGTCATGGACATTCTCCAGTCTCGGTTCGGCGAGACCGGAACGGTCCGCACACAGCTTCGACGGACGCTGATCGAAGTCGGTTCGGGAGCGGGGCTTCACGCCCGCGTGAGCCGGGCTGGCGGGGAGGGACGTTACGTCGCAGTGAGGTCGCGCAGCATGTAGATCGCAGCCCCGCCATAGGAGGCGAGCTTGGCGCGCAATTGCTCATCCGTGGTGACGGGCCGAAAGCCGAGCCGTTCCCACAGCGGCCGCGTGGCATAGACCGAGACCAGCGCGAGCGTCGTGAGGCCTGAGGCGCGCGCCAGCGTCTCGACCGTCGTGACATAGCCGCGCGCTGCGCCGCCGCGAAAGTCGGGCAACACGGCGACGTCGTGCACGTAGAGACAGTCGGCATCCTCAGGCAATGTTTGCAGGAAGCCGTCGAGCGGCGGAATGTGGTGCTGCGTCCAGGGGTGGGCGAGTCCATAGCCGGCGATCGCATCGTCCGCGATGAGCACGCGGCAGCCGTCGGGATAGAGCCGCATCTTCTCCGCGAGCACTTCGGGGCGCTCGGGCAGATCAGGATGGATGCGCGCCGCGATCATGCTGATCGCGGGCAGGTCCGATGCGCGGGCGGGACGCCAATGCGGCTTGTTCATCTCGGTCCGTCGTTCCATCTCGATCATCCCAATTTATTCCTCCGCGACGATGCGCGCAGCGAAAAATATCCTTGCAGCGCCCTCAGGAATAGGTGGCGCCGCGCGGCGTCCTACCTATGCAAACCAATTGCATGACAGGAGATCCCATGACGTCCTCGATCCGCTTCGCACTCGCGCTTGCAGCCTCGCTCGCAATCATCCCAGCTGCCTTCGCCGCGCCGCCGACCAGGACGGGCAAGACCGACAAGGGCACCGTGCTCACCGATGCCAAGGGCATGACGCTCTACACCTTCGACAAGGATATGGACGGCAAGTCGGCCTGCAACGGTCCCTGTGCGACGAACTGGCCGGTGCTGAAGGCCGAGGCCAGCGATGCCGCCGGCGATGGCTACACCATCATCACGCGCGACGACGGCTCGAAGCAGTGGGCTTACAAGGGCAAGCCGCTCTACACCTTCGCCAAGGACACCAAGCCCGGCGACATCAGCGGCGACGGTTTTCTGAACGGCGCCTGGCATCTGGCGATGCCCTGACCAATCGCGCGCTCGGTGCCTCACTTTGCGAGCGCACCGGGCCGCGTGCGGCTCGGTTATCTCGGATATTCGAGCTGCATCGCTACGAAATCGGCTGTGCGCGGCCCGTAGCGTGCGTCGATGGCAAGCAATGTCTGGTCTAGCGCCTGCACCGGCGGCAATCCGGCTGCGGCCGGCGGGGTGTGCGTCGCCGGCCAGTCGGCCGCGATCCTGTCGGGCAGGATGCCGAGGCCGCTGCGGCTCGTCTGCGCCTGATCCGTGGCGGCGAAGGTGAGGGCGCGCGAGCGATAGGTCCGCGACCACGCATCGGCGATCAGCGCGAGCGATACCTCGTCGATGCCTGGTGTCAGCGCGATCCCGAGCTGCTCCCGGCCCCAGAGTGCGAGCGTGTTTGCGATCGCGGTCAGCGCGAAGGGGCGCGTGAACTGGAACGCGTCACTGCGGTGGCGCGCATCCCATGCCGCAAGACCGATGTCGCGGGCGACCGCTTCGGCCCTGGCGCGGCCGGCGATGGCCTCGATCAGCGTGAGAGCCATCGGCATGGATGCCGTGATGCCGGTCGTCGTCGCAACGCCGCGGTGGACGACCAGCCTGCGGTCGGCTGCATAGCGGATCGCGGAATGCTTCTTCAGGTCCCGCACGGAATACCAGTGCGTCGTGGCTCGCTTGCCGTCGAGCAGCCCGGTATTGGCAACGACCATGGCGCCGACGCAGACGGCGATGACCGTTGCGCCCTTGCCGGCCTGGCTCCGGATCCACCGCAAGGCGGCCGCGTCGTCTTCCAGCGTCATCGCCGGCACGATGACATAGTCGGCGCCGTCGGGATGGTCGGCGTCGAACGCCGCGATCGTCGCGTGCGGCTGCACCTTCAGCGCGGGATAGAGAGTCACGGGACCCGGCCGCGTCGCCAGCGTCACGACATCGGCGACATCGGCGCGCGCGAGGATGCCGTAGGGCATCAGATAATCGGTCGTCTCGCTCTTGTCGTTGATGCCGATGATGGCGATGAGGGGACGCCTTCGCTTCGGCGGCTTCAGCGCGGCGAGCGTCGCCCCGGACTCCTCGCTCGATATTGCGGGTGCGGCTCCCCGTGCCGGCGCGCCGGGCAGCAACAGCAACCAGGTTCCGCCGATCGCCGCGAGCGCCGCCAGCCCTCCGAGGGCGCTCCATGCCACAATGCGCCAAATCATGATGTCACCCGATCGCGGCTGCGTCATATGGTGCGGAAGCTATCCGCCCGGGACGGCATCGGGAATGACGCAAATCCGGCAAAAAAGGTCATGCCGCAAGCGCGATCGTTTGCCTCATGACAAGAATTGCTGCGCCTGATCTCAAGTTGGCGCACGCGATCGCAACAACTTCAAAGATGTAAGACGCAATCTGCGCCGCTTTGGGCGCACGAATTGAATAAATTCATGCGGAGAGTCTGAAAGCGAACCGAACCTGCGACTTTCGTCTGGCATAGTTGGCTTCGTAAAGGGGGCGGGGGCGGTTATCCGCAGCAATCCACCGCATTGAAAGCAGGAGTACTGGTGTCCCGGTGCGGCATGCACCGCGACCCCATCGGGGAGTCTTCAATCCATTATCTAGTTTCGCTTGAAAGGATGAAAGCCCGTGAGTGATGCCAATGTGAAAGTCGACACGAAAGCCGCGCCGCAAGAGGTGGGGGCCAACGGAAGCGCAAAGCTCCGGTTCGACGTACCGTTCTTCAACATGCAGACGATCTTCGGCGGTCTCGCCGATGAGGGCGCCACGCGGGCCCAGGCAAACTTTGCGCAGATGAGGGCGACTTCGCAGGAGATCACCACGGCTGTCTGCGATGCCTGTTCGACCAATGCCAAGCGTGCCTCTGACTACGGCATCAAGCTCATCGAAATATCCCACATCAATACCAGCTCCACGCTGGACTTCTTTTCCCAGCTTGCCGATGCGAGGTCGTTTGCCGATCTCGTAGACCTCTCCACGGCCCACAGCCGCAAGACCTTAGAAGCAACGTCGGTCCAGAACCGCGAACTCTGGGACCTCGCCCAAAAGGTCGCGACCGAAACGGCCGAGCCGATCAAGCAGAGCTTCAACCGGGTCCTGCGTAGGCCTGCTTGAATCGACGTGGTTGGCCGCGCGGATCGGCTGGACGAGCGTCTTCGCAAGAAAAGACGCCGTCCAGCCGATTGCGGCCCCCTCATTGCCGAGGTGATGCCAAGCTGGAGGAAATCAGGATGGGTATGTTGATGATCAAGTGCCCGGAAACGGGAAACGCCATTCCGACGGGCATCGAGATAGATGGCGAAAAGTTTCGGTGCAGTGCGGTGTTCTTTTCACGCACCTATTGCAGGATGTGCGCGGCGACGCACGAATGGTTCGCCAGAGAGGCCTGGGTCTACGAGTCGGTCTTGGCGAACGGGAAGTCCGGGGGTGGGCAGCCATTGCGCTCCGGGGCCGCGTGAAGGAGCCTCAGCGCATCCTGCGAAACGATCCGACCTATTCTGCGGCTCATCACCTTGTAGCACTCGCAGGCGATCATCTCGAGTCGATCCCTGTCGATCTCGAGCTGACCGCGCCGGCTGGATTTGATCGCCCTTGACGTACGAAGCGCGCTCACCACGTGCGTGACCGTAGTGCGCCGGACGCCGAGCAATTCCGACAGCGTCTCCTGCGTCAAGGGCAGGATGTCACCGCCATCCGTCCGGTCATGAATGTGGAGCAGCCAGCGGGCGAGACGCGCTTCGACGGAGTGGAGCGCGTTGCAGGCAGCGACGTGCTGGAACTGCGTCATCAATGCCCGGCTGAGAATCTGAACCGCAGTCGCGAGGGCGGTGCTGCGCTCGAGCGCGGTGTGAAACCGCACGGGCGAGATCTGCAGCGCCGTCCCGGCCACGCGGACGATTGCGGTCATGGGTGATCGGGTCGGGCCGAGCGCCGTCATGAGTCCGACCGCACCGTCGTTGCCGATCACGGCCGTTGCCGCCGTCTGTCCGTTCGGCAGCTCCATGATGAAGGCGATCGCGCCGCTGCAAGGGAAGTAGATGTGCTCGATCTTGTCGCCCGATCGCACCAGGACTGCGTCGTGCTCGAGTGGTACTTTTCGCAAATGAGGGGCAAGCAAAGCGAAATCGGCCGGCGGTAGCGCAGCTAACAATCGATTACCAACTCTGGTCGCGTGCTCCATCACGGGAATCGTCCCTCGACGGAGGCCCGGCAGACGCATCTTCACCAACCGAGCCGCGTTGTTGCTTGCCACGGCAATGGCCAAACGCATCCTGAAAGCTAAGGTTCCCGTGATGGATTGGCAAGCTCGCACGCGGTCGCGTCTGCGCGCGATCAGACTTTCCAGGATCGGCCGCGGACTGGGCGAAGCTACGCGTCAGACGCGAAGGCTGCTCCTAGCGCAGCCCCTCATACACCATCAGCCCGCGGGCGATCTGCAATTTGCGGATGGCGCGCGGCAGCAATTTCTCGGGCTGGTGCAGATAGCGCCAGGAGGTGAGGGTGAAGGGGCCGAGCGCACCGCATTCGTCGTCGAACGGCGCGAGCACGCCGGTGACGCTCACCGGCGTGTGCGGACGGGCGTTGAACGGCAGCAGCAGCAGCTCGAGATGGGCCTTGCTGCCGTCCTCGCGCGCGGCGGTGACGCCGGCGATCGCACCCAGCGTCTCGTCGGCGACCACGGTCGCGATCTCCTCGATCTCGCCGCGGCTCGCCTCGCCAAACAGCGCCGCGAAGCTCGCGTCCTTGAGGTCCGCACCCGCGAGCGCGCAGACCCGCGTGCCGGCGACGCGGAAGGGGAAGCCAAGCTTGGGCTCGCAGGACAGCACGAAGATATCGCCGAGCAGGCCGCGGACGGCGGCCGGATCGATGTCGGCCCGGTCAGGGGCCCGCGCAGCGCCGCGCTTCTTGTCCCAATACGCGAAGAATGCGCGGCTTGACGGATGTTTCATGACTGAACGCTTGCCCCGGGGCGCAACCTCGCGGGACAGACCTGTCCCGCTTCAGTGCACCCGCGATCCCTTTCGTTGTTGTGCAGGAGGGGATTTGCAGCGTCCATGCCGGAGCGGCGTTTTCGCCGCTCTTCAGCCGGCCTTTGCGGCGTTAACGTTAAGTTAACTATGCACTTTGCGCCGCCTGCTTGCCTGCTATGGTGACCGCGGTCGCAAGCCTCGCCGCTTTCATCCAGGTTCTCGGCGAGGCCTGTACACGGGCGTCAAACAGTTTGGCCACGGGCCGGGGAGGGGTGGGGATACACCTTCATTCCTCCGGCATCGGAAGGTCGACACGGACAGGCAGGGCTTTCCCAGGGCCCTGCCTTTTCCTTTTGTGCACTTGCGCAAGGCCGGCAAAGGCGACTATCTCCACACGTAACGCTCCGATCGCGCCTGAAAGCGAAGCTGCCTTGGATTCCCCGCCAAATTCTCCGCAAGACTCTCAGCCGGCCGCGCCGGACGCCGCTGGGGAAGGTTCGCGCGAGCCGATCCTCACGCTGCCGGTGGCGCTGACCGCGTATATCCTTCTGCTCGCGGTGATCCATCTGCGGGTGCTGCTGCCGCCGGAGCTCGAGAACTGGACCATCGACGTCTTCGGCTTCATCCCCAAGCGCTACGATGCCTCGCTGCTGAACCTGCAAATTCCGGGCGGGGCCGGCGCCAAGGTCTGGACCTTCGTCACCTATTCGCTGCTGCACGCCAATCTGACTCATCTCGGCTTCAACGTGTTGTGGCTGCTGCCGTTCGGCAGCGCGCTGGCGCGGCGCTTCGGCGCGGTCAGGTTCTTCGTGTTCATGGCGGTGACGGCGGCGGCCGGCGCGCTCGCCCATCTCGTCACCCATGAGCATGCGGTGGCACCGATGATCGGCGCCTCGGCCTCGGTGTCCGGCGCGATGGCCGCCGCCATCCGCTTCGCCTTCGTCCGCGGCAGCTTCCTGTCGTTCAGCCGATCGGACGCCGATACCGCCGCGAAGGTTCCAGCGCTGCCGCTGTCGCGCGCGCTGCGCGACGGGCGGGTGGTCGGCTTCCTCGCGGTGTGGTTCGGCGTCAACATCATCTTTGGCGTCGGCGCGATCGGCGTCGATGCCGAAACCACGAGCGTCGCCTGGCAGGCGCATATCGGCGGCTTCTTCGCCGGCCTGCTCTTGTTCGCGCTGTTCGATCCCGTACCGCGCGTGCGAAGCGATGCTGCAGATGCGTCATCACAGGACGTTTCAGACCGCATTTGAAGCGGCGCTTGCGGCGCGGCCCGAATTCATCCATCATTTGCGCGAAGAATGTTCCGAAGCGACAAGCCCATAGCGGCAACGCTTCGACAAGCGCGCGAGCGTGAAACCCGCGCCAAAACTGTTAGTTGAAGACTCGCGAACAAGTCCGGACCGCGCAAGCGGAGGGCTCCGATTCAGGGAGGCAGCAATGACGGTACGTTCCATTCTCAACACCAAGGGCCACCAGATCATGAGCGTCGAGCCCGACGCCAAGCTGTCGGTCGCGGTTAAGCTGCTCGGCGAGAAGAAGATCGGCGCAGTGCTGGTGATGAACCAGAACCGGCTCGAGGGCATCCTGTCCGAGCGCGACATCGTCCGCGTGCTCGGCGAGCGCGGTGCCGGCGTGCTGGAGGCGCCGGTCTCGGAGGTCATGACCCGCAAGGTCGTGACCTGCAAGGAGACCGACACAGTCGCCGAGCTCATGGAGACGATGACGACGGGCAAGTTCCGCCATCTGCCGGTGCTCGACAATGGCAAGGTGGTCGGCCTGATCTCGATCGGCGACATCGTCAAGCGCCGCGTCCAGGAATACGAGAACGAGCAGGAAGCCCTGCGCGACTACATCAAGACGGCCTGATCTGAGCCTGATCCGGACTCAAAGGGCCGCGTTAGCGCAAAGCGCGCCGCGGTTTTCCGGAAGGATCATGCTCGACAAGAAGATGAAGCGCGATGAAGATTCGTTCTCATCGCGCCTCACTCGCCCGCTTTGGGTGCGTTGCCTGCGGGCGCCGGCGCCAGCACCTCGATCGCCTCCTGGATCGACTCCAGCGCGCGCTCGGCGGCGCGCGTGCCGTGCGCGATCAGATCCTCGGCGCGGTGGAAGTCGAACCAGCCGAACTGGCCGACCCGCGGCGTGATCAGCATGTCGGGCGGATCGCCGGCGAGGCGCGCGCGGGTGATGCGGTCCTGCATGATGTTGAAGGCATCGACCATCACCGAGGAAATGCCGGGCCGTCCGCCGCCGCCGAAGAACTCCCGCTTCATGGTCTTTTCGGGCGAGAAGAAACGCGGAAAGCGCCGCTTGGTGGCCGGCTCCTCGGCAACGGGCGCGACCGGCTCCGGCATCGCGCCGTGCGCATAGATCGTCGTGGAATGGGTGAAGATGTCGCTGGAAAGATTTGCGGCGATGACGATTTCGGCGCCGAGCGCGCGGGCGGCCGAGACCGGCACCGGATTGACCAGCGCGCCGTCGACCAGCCAGCGGTCGCCGATCAGCACGGGCGAGAAGATGCCCGGTAGCGCATAGGAGGCGCGCATCGCCTCGACCACGCGGCCGCGCGTCAGCCAGATCTCGTGGCCGGTACGGACCTCGGTCGCGACGGTCGCGAACTTGATGGGCAGGTCCTCGATCAGGGTCTGGCCGATCGCCTCCTCGAGCCGGGTCGCCAGCTTCTCGCCGCCGATCAGGCCGGAGCCGTTGAGGCGGATGTCGAGATAGCCGAGGATGGTGCGCACGCCTTGCAGGCTGCGCCCCCAGTCTTCCAGCGTATCGAGCTGTCCGGCCGCATAGGCGCCGCCGACCACGGCACCGATCGAGGTGCCGACCACGACATCGGGCACGATGCCGTTGGCGATCAGGGTCCTCAGGATTCCGATATGGGCAAAGCCGCGCGCCGCGCCGCCGCCGAGGGCAACGCCGACGATCGGCCGGCGGATGCTACCGAGGCCGATCTTCTCGCCATTGGAGCCGTTCGCGCCACGGCCCTTCAAGATCTCAAGCACCGAAACTCTCCTACCCGGGCCAGCCCCCACACCAGAGTAGGCGCCGTCTATCCGCTCCGCCAGAACGAGGGCCAAGCATGGTTTACACCGTTCGGGAAGCAGGGGGCAGCAGTGTGGCGAGGGCCGGCTGCCTTTGGTCTAATCACGCCGCCGTCAGCCGGGTTCCAAAACCGTATTTCCCAGGCTTTCCGAGGCTTGAATTTGCCGCGTTTTCGGTGAAAAGCAGGTGACATGACACGCGGGGGTGACGGCATCATCGGATGGCGGCGCAGCGGCAGGCTGCTGCCGACGCTGATCCTTGCCACATGCCTGCTCACTTTGGGCCAAAACGCCGCGCAGGCGCAGCTTTTCTCCGATCGTCCGCCTCCGGTACCGCCGGCGTCGGTGCCGGACCCCGGTAACGCCATCCAGCTGGCGCCCTCCGGACAGGCCGCCGGCCCTCCGAGCCTGCCGCCGACCCTGACCCAGCCGGTGACGCCGAGCATGCCGCCGCCCGCGGTCGCGACCGTGCCGCCGGCTGCGCCGCTCAACGCCGCCGTGCCCGGCCAGGGCGTGCTGTCGCTGACCGCAAGATACGGCAAGGACTCGGCCGCGATCACCAGCGGCCTGGTCTGGCGCGTCTTTGCCGACCGTCCCGACGAGAACGGCACCTTCAAGCTGATCAAGGAAGATCGCAACGCCACGCCCAACATCGTACTGCCGCCCGGCAATTACGTCGTGCACGTCGCCTTCGGCCTCGTCAGTGCGGTGCGTACCGTCAGCCTGAAGGCCGAGACCGATCGCGAATCCTTCGTGCTGCCTGCCGGGGGCCTGCGCATCGAAGGCCGCGTCGGCACCAGCCGCATTCCGCAGAACCAGATCTCGTTCGCGATCTACAAGGGTAGCCAGTTCGAATCGGGCGAGCGCGCCTCGCTGGTGCCGAACGTCGCCGCCGGCGACGTCGTGCTGCTGCCGGAGGGCACCTACTACATCATCTCCAATTATGGCGACGCCAATTCGGTGGTGCGCTCGGACATCCGCGTCCAGGCCGGCAAGCTCACCGACGTCACCATCACCCACCGCGCCGCCGTCATCACGCTAAAGCTCGTCAGCGACCGGGGCGGCGAGGCGCTCGCCAACACCGCCTGGTCGGTGCTGACCCCCGGCGGCGACGTCATCAAGGAATCGATCGGCGCCTTCCCCCGCGTCGTGCTCTCCGAAGGCGAATACCGCGCCATCGCCAAGAACGAGGGCAAGGTCTACGAGCGCGGCTTCAACGTCGTGAACGGTGTTGACGGCGAAGTGGAAGTCGTGGCGCGCTGAGGCGCTTTTGCGGCGATGCCGCATGGTCCGTATGCGATCAGCCGTTAGGCTTCGGATCCGGCACAATACTTCTCACTTGGTGCATCAATGCCCTATCTCCCGTTACCTTCTGCGCTTGCGTGCACAAGTGAGCAGAAGCAGATCGTAGCTGCTTGCTTGTGTTCGGCGCTGTATATCGCTGTCAGCGCTACCAAGCTGCGGCTCGGGGGCTAAGAAAACACCGCTGCCAAAGGCTTATTCCAGACGCGTCGCGACTTCGTTACGGCCAGCGCAAGTGCCGGTGGAAGATGCGTATTTCCGATAATCAAATTTATTCTCTTTCCATCCTGCTGCGTGATATGTCGGGCATCCGTCCATTGGGGGAGGCCGGCGCTGGTTCATGAACCTGCGTACCGGCAGGAGCAGGGGACCAAGCCCGTCGGCATGTTCGAAGTGATCCTCACCAGGCGCAAACGGTTCGGTTGGCGGTGGCAGGTGTGCGACCAGTCCGGCAAGATATTTGCCGACGGGTTCGAGCGCAGCCGGCCGGCCGCCAAATATCATGGCGAGCGCGCATTGTTCTTCCTGCTGTCGCAAGCCCATTTGCGCAATCGCTCCGCGGCGTCCAGCGAGGATTAGCGACGCGCCGTTCCGTAGGCCGGACGCATGCGGGCTACGAGACCTCAGGGCAAGGTCTCAAATGTCCACGACCAGCTTGCCCTTCGTCGCGTGATCCCGGATCAGCGCATAGGCGTCGCCAACGCGCTCCAGCGTGAAATGCCTGGGATCGACCAGCGGCACGAGCTTGCCGACTTCAACCAGGCGCGTCGCCTCCGCCATGATCTCTCCGTGATGCGTGCGGCCCTCGCCTGACAGCAGCGGGAGCAGCGTGAATACGCCGGAATAGGTGCCGGCGCGGAACGACAGCGGCGCCAGCGCATGCGTGCCCCAGCCGAGCGCGCTGACGACATGGCCGAAGCGGCGCACGGCTTCGAAGGAGGCATCGAGCACCTTGCCGCCGACGGTGTCGTAGACGATGTCGAAGCCGCGGCCGCCGGTATGCTCTGCAACGTAGGCCTCGATCGCGGCCTCGCGGTCGATGAAGACCGCGCCAAAGCCCTCGATGGTGGCGCGCTGCGACGGCGAGCCCGTCGCATACACGTCTGCTCCGAATGCGCGAGCGATCTGGATCGCGACATGGCCGACGCCGCCTGCGCCGCCGTGGATCAACACCTTCTGGCCGGCCTTCAGCGCCGCGCGGTCGATCAGGCCTTCCCACGCCGTGATGAAGATCAGGGGCAGGGCGGCCGCTTCGCGCATGCTCAGATTGGCCGGCTTCAATGCCAGCAAATCGGCATCGACGGCGGCGAATTCGGCGAGCGAGCCCTGCACGCCGCCGACGCCTCCGGTCATGCCGTAGACTTCGTCGCCCGGCTTGAACCGCGAGACCTGGCGCCCGGTCTGTTCGACGACGCCCGCAAGATCAAGTCCGAGGATCGCAGGGATCGGATGGCGCGCATGTGTCGCCGCGCCGGAATGGATCTTGGTGTCGAGCGGATTGACCCCGCTCCCGCGCACTCGCACCAGCACCTCGCGCGGGCCAATGGCGGGCGTGGAGATGGTTGAGAGGCGCAAGGGAGCGTTATGGGTCTCCAGCACGGCCGCGCGCATCGTCGAATGTCTCGTCATGATCGTCTTGCTCCGTTGTCGACCTCCAATATGCCCATGAATTTTTGCATGGAAAGGAACAAGGATGTACGATGATCGTGCGTTTTTGTATGAGGGGTTTGTTGGATGGATTGGAGCGACCTGCGCATTTTCCTTGCGATTGCGCGCGAAGGCACGCTTGGAGCAGCCGCGCGAAAGATAGGCCAGACCCAGCCGACGATGGGGCGGCGGCTGCGCGCGCTCGAAACGGCTTTGGGGCAGGTGCTGTTTCAGCGCACCGCCGAGGGGTTTGTTCTCACCGACGAAGGCACGGCCGTGCTGCGCCACGCCGAGCGGATCGAGGAAGAGGCGCTCGCGCTGGAGCGGCACGCCTCCGGCGCGGAGACGCAGCTCGACGGCATGCTGCGTCTGTCGTCGTCGGACTGGTTCGGCACGGTGATGCTGTCGCCGGTGATCGCCGCCTTCGGCAAGCGCCATCCCAAGGTGATCGTCGAGCTTCTGACCGATGCGCGTCTCTACAGCCTGCCGCGACGCGAGGCCGATCTCGTCTTCCGCATCAAGCCGTTCAGCGAGCCCGAGGTGATCTCGCGAAAGCTGCTGCACATTCCCTACGCGCTCTACGGCAAGAAGGGCAGCAAGCCGCCGCGCGGGGGTGACGGCAGCGGCGTCCGAATCGTGACCATGAATACCGAATTCGCCGACATGCCCGACGCCGTCTGGCTGAAGCGGACATTGCCGAAGGCGGACGTCGCCGCGCGCAGCAACAACAGGCAGGCGCAGGCCGAACTCTGTGCCGGCGGCGGCGGGCTCGCCGTGCTGCCGCGCCCGCTCGGCGACCGCGATCGGAGGCTCGTCGCGCTCGATATCGGTACGAGCCCGCCCGGCCGCGACACGTATGTCGGCTACCACCGCGACCTGCGGCGGCTGGCGCGTTTGCGCGCGCTGCTGGATGTGGTGATCGAACGGCTGGCATGACGGTCCGTAGGGTGGGCAAAGGCGCGCACTTTGCGGGCCGTGTCCACCATTTCTCAGCGATCACATCTGGCATTGGTGGGCACGCTTCGCTTTGCCCACCCTACGCATCAATCACTTGTGCTGCCCGTCGGGCAAAACAGCGGAGCCATCGGTCAACCCGCGCAAGCGTGATGGGTTTCGCTTCGCGCTACCCATCCTGCGAGCCGCCAGTCCGCATTCCGTCATTGCGAGAATGATGCACGCGGGGCATTTCAAACGCCCGTCATAGTCTCTAACGCCCACTAACCAACACCTGACTTAAAACTGTCATAATCACTAAACTGGAACCCGCATCTGCGTCCTTTTTACACGCCATTAAGCCCGGCTGCATTGGATGCGCGGGGAATGTGCGTTGGGGACTGCAATGAGTGCCGCGAAGAAAGCGTCGGGGAAACCGGCCACCGAAATGTTCGACGACATCCCGGTGCTTCAACGCAAATGGCGTGCCGCGTTGAAGCCGGGGACCGGCTGCCGCGCTATGAGGACGTGATGCTCGGCAGCCTCGGACGGCTCGCCGACCATATCGCGCTGCTGAAGAACGATGGTGCGCTCGAGCTGTCGCGCAGCGGACGCTACGTACAGAAATGGCTTGGCGAGGAGCGCTGGGACATCCCTGTCGCCGAGCTCTCGCCCGATTGCGCCACGGCGCTGTCGGAAGCGGTGGCGAGCGCGCTTGCGAACGGCCGGCCTTACCAGGCGAGCGCGCATTGCGTGCGCGACGGCATGGTTCGGACCTACGACGTGCTGGCGCTGCCGACCGCCTCGCGCTGGCGCGACGCTGGTCGGCGCCTATGTCAACGAGCGTGGCGCGCAATACAATCTCCTCGACGCGATCTTCTCCTCGACCGACGATGCGGTGGTCTCGCTGGCGACGCTGCGCGATGCCGAAGGCAAGCCGTTCGATCTCCAGGTCGTGCACCACAACAAGAGCGCCGGCGCGCTGCTGAAAGCCGCGACCGGAAGCCTGTTGTGGCGGCGGATCGGCGAAGGCAGCACGCTGCTGGCCGCGCCCGAAGTCATGGAGTTCCTGCTCAAGGCTGTCTCGGGCGGCCGCGGCGAGCAGCTCGAGATCGAGAGCGAGGGGCGATACCTCCGCCTCAGCGCCACCGCCTTCGCCGACGTGGTCTCGCTGACGATCTCCGACGTCACCGCCATGAAACGGCGCGACGCCTCGTTCCGCCTGCTGTTCGACAACAACCCGATGCCGATGTGGGTGTTCGACGCCGACACCAAGCAGTTCCTCGGCGTCAACGACGCCGCGGTCCAGCACTACGGCTACAGCCGCGCCACCTTCCTGCGCATGAAGCTGCACGAGATCTGGCCGCAGGACGAGTGGGAGAGCCATGCCGAGGCGCTCGAACGCGTCGGCGACACCTATCACTCCTCGCGCAACTGGCGGCACTTGCGCGCCGACGGCAGCGAGATCGAGGTGCTCACCTTCGGCCGCCGCGTCGCCTTCGACGACCGCGACGGCTATCTCGTCGCAGTGGTCGACATTACGGAGCGGCGCAAGGCCGAGGCGCGGATCGCCCACATGGCGCACCATGACGGGCTCACCGATCTGCCCAATCGCGAATACTTCCAGGAGCGCCTGAAGCAGGCGCTCGACCAGGCCGGCGGCAAGCGCGTTGGCGTGCTCTATATCGATCTCGACCTGTTCAAGAACATCAACGATTCCTTCGGGCATCCGTCCGGCGACCGGCTGCTGAAGGAGGTTGCCGAACGTCTCACCACCGCCGTCCGCGGCGCCAACCTCGCGGCGCGGCTCGGCGGCGACGAGTTCGCCGTGATCCTGGCCGCAGACGTCTCGCCGAATGAGGCGAGCGCCTGCGCGACCTTGCTGATCGACATGCTGCGCGCGCCCTATGAGATCGACGGCTAGGAGATGGTGATCGGCGCCAGCATCGGCATCGCGCTGTCGCCCGGCGACGGCTCGACGTCTGAAGAGTTGATGCGCAACGCCGACATGGCGCTGTACCGGGCGAAGTCCGACGGCGGCGGCGTGCACCATTTCTTCGAGCGCGAGATGGACCTTCACGCGCAGAAGCGCCGCGACATGGAGCTCGACCTGCGCCGCGCCTTCGCCAATGGCGAGTTCGAGCTGCACTATCAGCCGCTGGTGTCGATCGCCTCCGACCGCATCTCCGGCTTCGAATCGCTGTTGCGCTGGCGTCATCCCGACAAGGGCATGGTCTCGCCGGCGGAGTTCATTCCCGTTGCGGAAGATATCGGGCTGATCACGCAGTTGGGGGAGTGGGTGCTGCGCGAAGCCTGCGCCGAAGCCGTGAAATGGCCGAGTGACGTCAAGGTCGCGGTCAATCTCTCGCCCGCGCAATTCCGCAGCCGCAATCTGGTTCAGGTCGTGATCTCGGCGCTGGCACAGTCCGGCCTGTCGCCGAAGCGGCTCGAGCTCGAGATCACCGAGTCGATCTTCCTCGCCGAGACCGATGCCAATCTCGCGATCCTGCATCAGCTGCGCGAGCTCGGCGTCGGCATCTCCATGGATGATTTCGGCACCGGCTATTCCAGCCTCAGCTATCTCCGCAGCTTCCCGTTCGACAAGATCAAGATCGACCGCTCCTTCGTCAAGGATCTGGCGCAGCGGCCCGATTGCGGCGCGATCGTGCGCGCGATCTCGGGCCTCGGCCGCAGCCTCAACATCACGACGACCGCGGAAGGCGTCGAGACCGAGGATCAGCTCGACTGGCTCCGTGCGGAGGGCTGCAACGAGGTGCAGGGCTTCCTGTTCAGTGCGGCGCGGCCTGCCGCGGAGATCGCAAAGCTGCTCGCAGATTTCGGCCAGCGCGCCTCACGGGCGGCGTAGCCCCTCCGGATAGCAGTCGTAGACCAGCGCCTTGAACGCGGGCGTGATGCGGCTGCGCTCGTTCTGCGTCTGCTGCATCATGAGGTACACCATGTCGAGCTTGGGATCGACGCCGAAATAGGTGCCGCTGCCTGAGTCCCATTTCAGCTCCCCAAGGGAGCCCGGCGGCGGCGGCTTCGCGTTGCCGGGATCGGTGCGCACGGCAAGGCCGTAGCCATAGCCGAAGCCGTCGCCCGGAAAATAGAAATAGTCGCGTCCGACGCCGGAGCCGGGCCCGATGTGATCGGTCGTCATCGCCTTGAAGGCCGCAGGGCTCAGATAACGCTTGCCCTCGAACTCGCCGCCGTTGAGCAGCATCTGCGCAAAGCGCTGATAGTCGGTGATGGTCGACAGCAGCCCGCCGCCGCCGGACTGCCATTCGGGATGGTCGAGACGGTCACGCTCGCCGGCGAGCAGGATGAAATCGTTCGGCAGCGGCCGCGCCATGCGCGCCAATTCGCCTTCCGTCGCCAGCGCGAATTTGGTGCTGGTCATGCCGAGCGGATCGAGGATGCGCTGCTTGAGGAACTCATACAGAGTCTGGCCCGAGATGATCTCGAGGACGGCGCCGAGCACGTCGGTGGAATGGCCGTAGCGCCACAGCGTGCCCGGCTGGCGCGCCAGCGGCAGCCTGGCGATGCGGTCGGCGAATTCCCTGTTGTTGAATTGACCCTCGAAGATGTTGGCGGCCTTGTAGGCCTGCTCGACCCATTTGCCGCCGATATAGTCGTAGCTGATCCCAGAGGTGTGCCGCAGCAGATCCTCGATGTTGACGGGACGGACCGGCGGCACCAGATCGAGCTTCAGCTTGCCGTCCGGCTCAGTGACCTCGATGCCCACCTTGGTATCGGCAAAGAGGGGCACGTATTTCGACACGGGGTCGGTGAGGGCGAGCTTGCCCTCGTCGATCAGCATCATCGCGCCGAGGCACGTGATCGGCTTGGTCATGGAGTGGATGGCGAAGATCGTGTCCGACGTCATCGCCAGGCCGGTCCTGGTGTCGCGCACGCCGAAGGTCTTGAGGTACACCGGCTTGCCGTGCTGCTGCACCAGGATCACGGCGCCCGGTAGCCGGCCGCTCGTGACCTCGTTGTCGAAATACGCGGTGATGCGGTCGAGCCCCTCGGGCGAGGGAGCGGGGATGTCAGCGGCGGCGCGGCCTCGCGCCATCGTGCCGGCCAGCAGCGCGGCCCCGACCAGAAATTCACGGCGTCTCATCCGGGCTTCCTCCCTCGCGGGAGGGATCAAAGCCGCAAGACGTCGAAGCCGTCAACAAGCCTTCGATTAAAATCGCGTCACGATTTCGGAAAGGAACGGTCGCGGACGATCCTCGCTCGGCCTGGTCGGCTTGCCGATATGGATGAAGCCGGCGAGCTTCTCGTCCGGCTTGAGGCCGAGTCCGTCCAGCACGTCGCGGTCGAACGAGAACCAGCCGGTCAGCCAGCAGGCGCCGTAGCCGAGCGCGGTCGCGGCCGTGACGATGTTCATGGCACTGGCACCCGCCGACAATTCCTGCTCGAACGCCGGCACCTTCGGATGCGGCCTGGTGAAGCTGACGATGCCGATCACCAGCGGCGCGTCCGTCAGGCGATTGCGCTCGGTCTCGACGTCGGCCGCCGGCGCGCCGGGATTCTTCCGCGCGAAGACCTTGGCAATCACCTCGCCGGCGCGCTGTCGCGCATCGCCCTCGAAGACGATGAAGCGCCAGGGTGCGAGCTTGCCATGATCGGGCACGCGTGCGCCGATGGTGAGGATGGTTTCGAGCTCGGCCGCCGAAGGGCCGGGCCCGGTCATCTCGCGCGGCTTGACCGAGCGGCGGGTCTTCAGGAGTTCGATGGCATCGGGCACGGGGCGTCCTCATGGCTTGCTGTTCTCGCCGGAGATAGGCCTGGCAGAAGACGAATGGAAGAGATTTTAGAGGGATTATGAGGTCTGCATCAGAAAGTTATGGTCCCAGGTTGGGACTATGATAAGATGAGTTGAATGAGGATCATAGCGCTCAGCACGATCAAGGCTTTTCTCGATCGGGCTGGCGAGGTCTCCGATGCCCGCGAGCCCCTGATGGCTTGGTTTCGGCAGGTGAAGCAGGCCGATTGGGCCAAGCCCGCGGATGTCAAGAGAGACATCCGAACCGCCAGCATCCTCAGGGATGGCCGCGTCGTCTTCAACGTCGCCGTCAACAAATATCGCGTCGTGGTCTGGATCAACTACCCATACCGCGTAGTCCATATCCGCTTTGTCGGAACGCATCGGCAGTACGACGCAATCGATGCGCAAACCATTTAGAAGGCCTATGATGGAAATCGCGCCAATCAAGTCCAACCGGGACTATCGCCGCGTCCTCAAGGAGATCGAGACGTTGATGAGTGCGCGCCGGAATTCGCCCGAGGGCGATCGGCTGGATGTGCTCGTGACGCTGGTCGAGGCGTGGGAGCGCAAGCACTATCGGCTCGATCTTCCGGATCCGGTCGAGGCGATCAAGTACCATATGGAACAGAGCGGCCTGCAGCCGAAAGACCTGATTCCCTTTATCGGGAGCCGAAACCGGGTTCACGAAGTGCTCAACCGGCGGCGTGACTTGACGCTCAGCATGATCCGACGGTTGCATGAGGGGCTCGGTATTCCTGCCGAGTCCCTCATCAAAGTCGGGCAAGATAGAGCCGCTTGAACGCCGTCAGACGGCGCTGCGAGCCCGCCGGACGTCCGGCGGGGTCGCCTCGTCGACCAGCGCGGCGATAGCCTCGGCCGTCGTCATCACCTTCTGGCCGTCGCTGCCGAGCCGGCGGACCGAGACCGAATGCGTCTCGGCCTCCTTCTTGCCGACCACGAGCAGCGCCGGGATCTTGGCCAGCGAGTGCTCGCGGACCTTGTAGTTGATCTTCTCGTTGCGCAGGTCGATCTCGACGCGCAGCCCTGCGCGTCGCGCCTGTTCCAGCACCTGCTTGGCGTATTCGTCGCCTTCCGAGGTGATGGTCGTGACCACCGCCTGCACCGGCGAGAGCCAGAGCGGGAAGTTGCCGGCAAAGTGCTCGATCAGGATGCCGATATAGCGTTCCATCGAACCGCAGATCGCGCGGTGCACCATCACCGGCGGCTTCTTGCTGCCGTCATGGTCGATGTAGAACGCGCCGAACCGTTCCGGCAGGTTGAAGTCGACCTGCGTGGTGCCGCACTGCCAGTCGCGGCCGATGGCGTCGCGCAGCACATATTCGAACTTCGGCCCGTAGAAGGCGCCTTCGCCCGGATTGATCTCGGTTTTGATGTGGTTGTTCTGCGTCTGGATTTCGCGCAGCACTGTCGCCATCACGCGCTCGGCGTGATCCCACATCGCATCGGTGCCGACGCGCTTTTCCGGCCGCGTCGACAGCTTCACCGTCAAATCGCCGGTGAAGCCGAAGTCGGCGTAAGTCGACAGGATGAGATCGTTGATCTTCAGACACTCGTCCGCAAGCTGGTCCTCGGTGCAGAAGATGTGGGCGTCGTCCTGGGTGAAGCCGCGCACGCGCATCAAGCCGTGCATGGCGCCCGACGGCTCATAACGATGCACCACGCCGAACTCGGCGAGGCGCAGCGGCAGGTCGCGGTAGCTCTTCAGGCCGTGCTTGAAGATCTGCACGTGGCCGGGGCAGTTCATCGGCTTGAGCGCAAACCAGCGCTTGTCCTCGGCCTCGTCGCCGGCCGATTGGGCCGCGAACATGTTCTCGCGATACCAGCCCCAATGGCCCGACGTCTCCCACAGCACCTTGTCGAGGATCTGCGGTGCGTTGACCTCGTTGTAATCGCCAGAGAGGCGGCGGCGCATATAGGCGATCAGCTGCTGGAAGATGGTCCAGCCCTTCGGGTGCCAGAACACGACGCCCGGACCTTCCTCCTGGAAATGGAAGAGGTCGAGCTCGCGGCCGAGCTTGCGATGGTCGCGCTTCTCGGCTTCCTCGATCTGCTTGAGATAAGCGTCGAGGTCCTCCTGCTTGGCGAAGGCCGTGCCGTAGATGCGGGTCAGCATCGGATTGTTGCTGTCGCCGCGCCAATAGGCGCCGGCCACCTTCATCAGCTTGAAGGCATTGCCGACCTTGCCGGTCGAGGTCATGTGCGGGCCGCGGCACAGGTCGAACCAGTCGCCCTGGTAGTAGATCTTGATCGGCTCGTTGCCGGGAATGGCGTCGACCAGCTCGACCTTGAAGGCCTCGCCCTTGTCGCCGAACACCTGTTTTGTCTTTTCGCGATCCCAAACCTCTTTCGTGAAAGGTTTGTCGCGCGCGATGATCTCGCGCATCTTCTTCTCGATCGCGGCAAAGTCTTCCGGCGTGAACGGCTCGTTGCGGAAGAAGTCGTAATAGAAGCCGTTCTCGATCACGGGGCCGATGGTGACCTGGGTGCCCGGCCACAGCGTCTGCACGGCCTCTGCCAGCACGTGGGCGCAGTCGTGGCGGATCAGTTCGAGCGCGCGCGGGTCGTCGCGATTGACGAGCTCGATCTTGGCGTCGGCCTCGATGGGGTCGTTGAGATCGGCGAGCACGCCGTCGAGCGCCATCGCCACCGTACGCTTGGCCAGCGACGGCGAGATGCCCTTGGCGATCTCGAGGCCGGTGATGTTCTTCTCGAACTGGCGCTGAGCGCCGTCGGGGAAGGTGAGGGTGACCTTGGCGGCGGGAGACACAGGCTTCAGATTCGACAGGCTGTACTGGAATCCGGACTCGGATTTGGGCTGGTCGGACATTGCTTTTCTCCTGAGGCTCACTCCTGCGAACGAGCGCAGGTAAGCGGAAAGCAGCGTATAGCAGGCGATTCGGGCGGCGCAATCGCGGATTTCCGGGAAATTCGTGGCGGCCAGCGGGGCGATTCAGACGGTGAGGCTGTTTTTTTCCGGCGCGGTCATGCATCGGTCGCACGGCGCGGTGTAGGCTCAGGCTTTCAACGCCTTTGATTTTGCGATGGCGGCGCGGCCGTCGTCGCCACGGTTGTGCCATGAAATTCAGGGTCGGGCTGTGCTGTGCGCTCGCGTTTTCGTCGCTCCTGTTCGCGCATTCGGCGGCAGCTGCGCCGCCGGCAGCATCCGCCGAAAAGCCCATGGATCAGCTCGCGATCTATGCGGCGAAGGGGCCGCCGGACTCCTGCGGGCCTGGCTGCGATCATTGGATCGCGATCGAGGGCAAGATCGACGAAGGCTCGGCAGCGCGGGTCGAGCGCTTCTTCCGCGAACGAAAGGATACCCAGCGGCCGATCTACTTCAATTCCCCCGGCGGCGCGATGCGCGATGGGCTCGCGATCGGGCGCCTGCTTCGCGCCCGCAAAGCGGTCGGGCGCGTGGGGCGGACGATTGTCGATGCCTGTCCGGGGACCCAGACGGACGATGCCTGCAGCTTGATCAAGACCAATCGCGAAGAGGTCGTCGCGAGCATCACGAGCCGTGGCGCGGTGTGCGGCTCTGCCTGCACTTTCCTGCTGTTCGGCGCGCTGACGCGCGAGGTTGCGCCGGACGCGGTGGTGGCCGTTCACGGCGCAAGGATCGGCATGCAATTCCGGGTGAACGTGACCGAAGTGCGCCGCGAGGAGGCCATCGCCAAGGCCCACGCCGAAGCGGACCGACTGACGTTCGCCTATGTCGAGGAAATGGGCATCAGTCGCGACGTGATGACGCTCGCTGACAGCGTCAGCCCGGACAATATGCGCGTCCTGACACGGCAGGAATTGTACAACTTCCGGATCGACACCAGAAACGTCGTCGAGACGCCGTGGGCCATCGAGAAGGCGCCGAGCCCGGCCGTGCAGAAGATCGCCCAGGTCAAGACGGAGAGCGGCTTCCAGAAATTCGAATGGCGCTTCATGTGCGGCGGCAAGGCGCAGACCCGGCTCATGGTTACCAATGAGCTCGCCAAGGATGCCAGCGGCACCAGGGTCATGACAATGGTTGCCGGAGCGGCGAAGCCGCCGCAATTTGCAAGACTCCCGGTCCGCGTCGGCCCCTACGAGATCTGGACGGCTATCATCACGGCCGATGCGATGAAGGATCTGGTTGCCGTCCCGCGGCTGGGGGCCAGCCAAAACGCGTTGCTGCCGGACGGCAAGTCAACTTCGACTTTCTTCGAGATCGAGACCCGGGGCCTCGAGCCGGCGTCCACCCAATTGGCGGCGGCAGGCCAGACCGCGCAAGCCAAGATCGTTCCGCCCAAATTGCCCTCGTCGGCACCGCTATTGCCGTCGTCGCCTCCATCGGTGAAGTGGACGGCATCGCCGAATTGGCCCACACCGTCACCCCTGACGGCCCAGGGATAGGGGTAGTGGGTGTCCGTCGAGATGCTCCGCCTCAGCCGGCCCCGCTGAAGTGAATGACCGGTGATGGGGCGCAATCAGGCGTCCCGACCCTTTCATTTCGCGTTGCGGCGCTCTACATGCGTTTGCATGGAAAATGCCCCCGCCGCCCGGCGCTTTGCGCCGACCGCCCTGATGCTCGGCAATCTCGTCACCGGCTGCTCGGTGCTGGCGCCAGCGGGCATGTTGCCGGAATTGGCGAGTGGGCTCGACGTCACCATCCATGCGGCCGGGCTCCTGATCACCTTCGGCGCGATCACGCTGTGCATCGGCTCGCCGCTGACGGCGTGGCTGACCAGCCGGATCGAGCGGCGGACGCTGCTCACCACGACGCTCGCCGTGCTCGCCTTTGGCAATCTCGCCTCGGCCTTTGCGCCGGACTACGTCAGCCTTCTGGTGATCCGTCTCGTCATGCTCGCGGTCGGCGCGCTCTACACGCCGCAGGCAGCCGGCACCGCGGCGATCATCGTGCCGGTCGAGCGGCGTGGCAGCACCATCGCCTATATCTTTCTCGGCTGGTCGCTCGCGGCCGCCGTCGGCCTGCCGCTGATCACCTTCATCGCCAGCCGCTATGGCTGGCGCGCGGCCTATGGCGGGATCGGCGTGCTCGGCTGCGTCAGCTTCGTGCTGTTGCTGCTGCGCCTGCCGGGCGGCTTGAAGGGCGTGCCGGTCGACCTGAAGACCTGGCGTGCGGTCGGCCGCAACAAGGCGATCCTGCTGCTGCTTGCGATCACCATGCTGCAAATGTCTGGGCAGTTCGTGGTGTTCACCTTCATGGGGCCGCTGCTGAAGAAGCTGACCGAGGCAAGCCCCGATGCCATCGGCATGGTGTTCGCCATCTATGGCGTCTGCGGTTTCCTCGGCGTCGTGATTGCAACCCGCATCGTCGACACCTGGGGGCCTTACCGAACCTCGCTGCTGTTCACCTGCCTGCTGCTTGCGGGCATCACGGGCTGGGCGCTCGGCGCGGGGAGCCTCGTGCTGATGGCGGTCGCGGTGGCGATCTGGGGCCTCGGCTTTGCCTCGACCAATTCGATGCAGCAGGTGCGGCTGGTCGCGGCTGCACCACCGCTGGCATCGGCGACCGTCGCGCTCAACACCTCCGTCCTCTATATCGGCCAGGCGGTCGGCTCCGCCACCGGCGGACTGCTGTTCGCCCGCGAGCTGCTGCATGCGCTCGGCTTCGTCGCTGTCGGTTTCGTCGTGCTGGCGCTGATCCTGGTGGTCCTGACCCGGCCGGCGGCGGCCGCCGCGGCCTGAATTCCAGCGTTTTCCTGTGCGCAAGGTGCTTGGCAAACCGCGCGCCGGAGCGCTAGAAGGCCGGTCATGGGGACCAAAGAGAGTTGACTGAGATGAGGATGATTCTGGCGGTTGCCGCGGTGCTCTATTCAGCCTCCGCGTTTGCGCAGACCGACAAGCCACCCATGGTGGGGGATAAGCCGCTGGTGCAGGTCAAGCCCAAAGGGACCAAGACGGCGGCCGCCACGGCCGCGCCGGCGCCGAAGGGCAAGCCGCAATCGGTCGCGGCGCGGCTCCAGGCCTGCCTCGACATCGACGATGGCACCAAGGACCGCCTCAACTGCTACGACGCGGTGATCCCGCCGGCGCCGAAGCCGAAGCCGGCGAAGGCCAAGGGCTACGCCGATTGCCGTTTCTTCAAGGAAGAGGACGAGCGGCTGGCCTGCTTCAACGGTTTTGCCGAGAGCATTCCGAAGCTGCCCAAGAACTGAGTCCGCAAGCCGGACGGCTAATCGCTGATGCGGCTCAAGACGGCCCTGAAGGCAACGCCCGGCACTTGCAGCGCGGTGCCTTCGAACTCCGCCGTGCTGCCGTCTTCGCGGCCGGCGAGCGTCAGGGTGATCCGGTCGATGCCGAACAGCGGCTTGAAGGCCGGGTCGTCGTTGTAGCGCTGGGTCGCGATCTTGACCTTGATGCTGTCGCCTTCGCCCGTATAGGTGCCGATGAAGGCGAAGGCGGAATTGCCGCCACGCATCTTGCCCTCCATCACATAGACGACGCCGCAGCCGGTTCCGTGAACGGTGTGGAAATCGACCTTGTACAATCCCTGACGCACGGCCCGTCCTCGCAATATTCCCATCGCAATCTCGCCGGCAAATTATGGTCGTTGCCAGCGGAAACAATCCGGTGCCGTCCGGGGATCTCGGCCATCAACATCACATTTTGATCAGCACCTGAGACAATTCCAGGCAGCGCAGCCAAATGCCGGTTGGCGCAATATCTCCAAATTCCTATGTTGACGTCGTTTTCTTGACGCGAACCGGTATCCGCTTTGTTTGAAAGCGCTAGCGGCTCGGTGCAGGATTGGTGGAGGCCACGCGCGTGAGCGCGAGCGCCGGCGTCGCCGACATCTTCACCAGCACGTCCTTGAGCGGATCGCGCGTCCAGGCGCGCGTCACATAGTCACGATGTGTGATGCCCTCGCCGGTCTCCACGAACACCACGCTGCCGGGACGCAAGGGGCCGTCCATGTCCTCGGAGACGCTGATGCCCTTCTGCCTGAGCATGCTCATCAGCTCGCGGTCGCGCCGTGCGGTGTAGTGGGTGTAGGAGCTGACGAAGAAGCCGGAGCGATGGCTCTCGATCCAGGAGGCGAACTTGTCCATCTCGCCATAGACGGCATCGAGCAGCACCACGCCGCGAACGCGGTCGCTGATGCCGCCGACCTCGAGGCTCCAGGCGGTCGGCAGAAAGCCGCCGCTATAGCCGACGATCACGATCGGCATGTTGGCGAAGGCCCGCGCGCTGTCGGGATCGCCGGTGAGGCGGGCGAGATGGCCCGCCGATTCCTCCATGAAGCGCTTGAGGCCGCCGGCCTGCCAGAACTTGCCGGCGCTGGAATCGGCGGCATCGACCGCCATCTGCGGAGCGAGCAGCACGGCATTGGCACCGGAATCGGTGATCTGCTGCGGCACCAGCTGCCGGTCGCGGACGTCGCGCTCGAGCGTTGCGCCATTGCCGTGGAAGAACACCACGATGACGCCCGGCTTGCGCACGTCGAAATGCTCGGGCACGTGCACCAGCACGCGGCTGTCGCTGTAGGTCTCATCCTGCCAGTAGACGCGCCCCGAATAGCTGCGGTGGCCGCGGCGGTCGCCCTTGGAGATGTTGAGGAACGGCGCATCGGAGGCGGGGTTGTTGCCGAAATAAGGGAACGCCGACGACTTCATGCTGACGAGCGTCGTCAGGTCGTCGCGCGCGGGGCGCTTGAAGGGGACCTGAGGCTCGAGCGAGGCGACCTTGTAGGAAGCCCGCTCCGGCTGCGGCGGCTGCTGCACCGCGCGCTTGGGCGAGAAGTCCGACATCTGCCGTTGCAGAAAACTCTCGCTCGCCGAGGGGAAGCGCTCCGTGAACTGCGGGGCAGGGAAGCGATCTTCGAAGGTGTCGCCGCTCGCAACTTGCAGATTGGAGGCTTGCGGACCGGTCTTGGCGACGACCTGATTGACCTGAACATTGGCCTGCGAGTTCGCCGCGAGCGCTGCCGGATTGGGGGCCCTGCCGCATTGAACCAGCGTGAGCAAGAGCGGCACCAAAGCTGAGACCAGGCCGATCCGGAGCGCACGACCGTGCCGACCGGAATTCGTCCGATCGGCACGCGTGTCAGCTCTCACGTTCGGAACGGCCCCGACCATCCACCCATGACCCCAAGTCACTTCAAGTCAAGTCAATCGGCAAGCTTAAGGCAATTGAGCCGACCGGCGTTTAGGTGACGTTAAGCGTCCGGAGAAACTCCCCACATCCGGAACGCTCAAAAGGACCATGCAATCGTGTCCTGATTGTGGGGGAGGGAAGCTGGATTTCCCGGTGTTTAGACGGGTTTATCGCCCAGGACCGCGCATAAGAGGTGCCGAATTACCTATTTTGTTTGCCTCATTTAACCCTTGTTAACCCTGCTTGAATTGACTGGACCAATCTGCGCGCTGCCTCCCAGGAGGCGCGACGCCTGAGGCTTAAGGACCCCGATGACGGCATCAGATGCGGGTACTGCGCCCTGGACTGGCCGGCTGACCGGAAGCGGGTCGGGGGTCTCCGCTCTGGTCGCAACAGCCATCGTCGTTGCCGACATGATCGGGGTCGGCGTCTTCACGAGCCTCGGCTTCCAGGTCAAGGACATCCCTTCGGGCTTCTCGATCCTGCTGCTGTGGACCGTCGGCGGCATCGTCGCGCTGTGCGGCGTATTCTCCTACAGTGAGCTCGGGGCGATGTTTCCGCGCTCGAGCGGCGAGTACAATTTCCTCGGCCGCGCCTATCATCCCGCCTTCGGTTTTCTCGCCGGCTGGGTCTCGGCGACAGTTGGCTTTGCGGCGCCCGTCGCCCTGGCGGCGATGGCGTTCGGCGAATACGCCAAATCGGTCATCCCCGATCTGCCGCCGATCCCGCTCGCCATCGGCGTGGTATGGCTGGTCTCGCTCGTGCAACTGACCGGCGTCAGGCACTCCTCGACCTTCCAGCTGATCTCGACCATTTTGAAGGTCGTGCTGATCGTTGCCTTCCTCGTTGCCGGCTTCATCATCGGCGTGCCGCAGCAGATTGCCTTCACGCCTCAGCCGGGCGATCTCGCGCATATCGTCAGCGCCCCCTTCGCGATCGGGCTCGTGTTCGTGATGTACTCGTTCTCGGGCTGGAATGCCGCGACCTACATCATCGGCGAGATGAACACGCCGCAGCAGAGTCTGCCGCGCGCGCTGCTCGCGGGCACGCTGATCGTGCTGGTGCTGTATGTCGCGCTCAACGCCGTGTTCCTCTACTCGACGCCGGTCAGTGCGCTCGCCGGTCAGCTCGACGTTGCCAGCGTCGCCGGCCGCGCCATCTTCGGCCATCTCGGCGGCCGCATCGTCGGAGCCATGATCTGCGTCGGCCTGATCTCCTCGATCAGCGCGATGATGTGGATCGGCCCGCGGGTGATGATGACGATGGGGGAAGACATTCCGGCGCTGCGCGTGTTCTCGAAGCGATCGGTCAGCGGTGCGCCGGCCTATGCCATCCTGTTTCAGCTCGCGGTCGCGACCCTCTTGCTGTTCACGCGCAGCTTCGAGGCGGTGCTCGACTTCATCCAGTTCGCGCTGTTGTTCTGCTCGTTCTTCACGGTCGCCGGCGTCATCAAGCTGCGCATCACCAATCCCGAGCTGCCGCGGCCCTATCGCGCCTGGGGATACCCGTTCACGCCGCTCGTTTTCCTGCTCGTGACCGGGTTCATGATGTATTACCTGTTGACCGAGCGGCCCATTCAGTCGCTCGCCGGGATGCTCGTCATGGTCTCTGGCCTGTTGATCTATGCTGTTTTCCGCAGGCGGCCGGCCGCCGCTGGCACGTCACACAATCGCGAATAGACATGTTTCGACCCATGAGACTTGCGGCCGTCGCTCTTGCCCTCCTGGCTGCGGCCTTCTCGTCGGCGCGTGCGGCCGAGGTCACCTTCGACGACACCGCTCGCTTCCTTGCGGGCATGCAGCCTTCGGCGGATTCGCCGCTGGTGCCGCTCACGAGGGACCCGGGCTGGCAACGCCACGCAAAATTCTTCGACGGCGCCTTCGCCCAGCTCGAGCAGCGGCAGCTCTCGAAGATCCGGAGCTGGGCCGACGTCAATCTGGCCGCGCCCCGGCCGACCATGTTCTATTTGTTCAGCGGCCCGGATTTTCTCTATGCCAACGCCTTCTATTCCAAGGCGAGCACCTATGTGCTCGGCGCGCTGGAGCCGGTCGGCGCCGTGCCCGATTTGACGCGGCTGCCGCGCGGTTCGGTCGGTGCCGCCCTCTACAATGTCGAGCGCTCACTCGGCTCGATCCTGAGCTTCTCCTTCTTCATCACTAAGCATATGAAGGTCGACCTGCACACCAACCAGGTGAGCGGCACCTTGCCGATCCTCTATGTCTTCCTCGCGCGCTCCGGCAAGACCATCCGCAACGTCGAGATGGTCGCGCTCGACGACAAGGGCGGGATACACGTCGGCAACGACAATCCGGGACGGAACGCGACGCGCGGCGTCCGCATCACCTTTGCCGGCCCCGATGGGGAAGCGCGCACGCTGTATTATTTCTCCGCCGATCTCTCCAACGCGAGCGCGCGGGCGGCGGGCTTCCTGAAGTTCTGCGAGACGCTCGGGCCCGGCAACAGCCTGCTCAAGAGCGCGTCCTATCTGCTGCA
Organism: Bradyrhizobium sp. CB2312; assembly: GCF_029714425.1. Classification (NCBI taxonomy): domain Bacteria; kingdom Pseudomonadati; phylum Pseudomonadota; class Alphaproteobacteria; order Hyphomicrobiales; family Nitrobacteraceae; genus Bradyrhizobium; species Bradyrhizobium sp. CB2312. The sequence continues at coordinate 4,127,228 of NZ_CP121668.1, forward strand.
CTCCGGTAATTTCACCGTCGCGCGCGACTGGCTGCTGGCCAACAGCGCGACCATCATCCAGGACGATTCCGGCATTCCGCTTGCGAACTACAGCGCGCGGCAATGGCGGTTCTTCCCGTTCGGCCGCTATCTCGGACCGATCGACGAATTTCCCGGCCGCTACCAGGAGCGCTACGCCGAGTTGTTCACGCGGGCCCAGCCGATCGACTTCGGCGTCGGCTATCGCTGGCGCACGAATGAATCGAACCTCCTGCTGTCGGTGAAGGTGCCGGGCAGCGAGACCTTGCCGGCCGCGGAGACCACCTCGTTCGTCGAGCCGCCGCCGAGACCACCGCGCGCGAAGCGGCCGCGTCCGCCCGAGCCGATCCCGCCGCCCGGGCGTTTCTTCTGGTTCCGCTAGGCTGTTTGCTGAAATCAGGCGTCAGGGCGCCTGGGCCACGACGACCAGCACTTCCGCTTTCTGTCGGCCGAGGCTCCTGACCTCGTGCGGGGTCTCGCCTGAAAAATACAGGCAATCGCCCTTGCCGAGCGTCAGCTCCTCGCCATCGAGCTTGATGGCGATCTTGCCGTTGATGACGAACAGCAGCTCCTCGCCGGCATGCGAGGCGCGCGTTGCCGCCTTGTGCGGCGGGCTCAGCAGGAACGGCTCCATCATCTTGCGGGTGCGGCCGGTCGCCAGCGGCACGACACCAAACGTGTCTTGAAACAGCGGGACGTTGCCGCCTTCGCGGCGGAACAGCGTGTAGCGCGGCGCGGGCTCGGCGTTCGGATCGAAGAAGTTCGCGACATTGACTTCGAGCGCAGCGGCCATCCGCAGCAGCGCGGCGAGGGAAGGGATCTTCAGGTTGCGCTCGACCAGGGAGATGTAGCCGCGCGTGAGATCGCTCTGCTTGGCAAGCTGGTCCAGCGTCAGGCCCTTGGCAATCCGCGCCTGGCGGATATTGGCCCCGACCGCTGTCGCTTTGCTGACGTCAAGCACGCATGAATCTCCCGAACTGCTGGGGCTTCTTTTGCAACAGATGCCGCCCGACTGCCAGCCCGACGGCGAGGATCGGCCGGTCCGGCTGCCTGCAAGCGTATTCCAATGGAAAACTATGGCGCGGAAATTTCGGGCAAGACCGCGGATAATGTGAGCAGGCTTGCTGGTATATTGCAAAAATCAGCCGAAAATTGGTGCAATTCATGCCCTTTGCCGCGATCGACGGCAGTTGCCGCGTTCCGTGGCGTTGATTTCCAACAGTAAACATGATCGATTTTTACCGTCCTGGCTGCCGATGGGCTCCACGGACCGAACCAACTGCTTTTCCCAGGCGCCGGTACCTTTTGGAGAGATCGATGACCGTAGCAGACGACGTAACCCTGAACGTAGCGCCGGACGAGGCGGCGAGCTTGCGACGGATCGTGTGGTCGAGCGTGATCGGCACTGCGGTCGAATGGTACGACTTCCTCATCTACGGCACGGCGACCGCGCTGGTGTTCAACAAGGTCTTCTTCGCCGCCGGCAATCCCACGCTCGCCACCATCGCCGCCTTCGGCACCTACGCGGTCGGCTTTCTGGCGCGGCCGCTGGGAGCGGCGATCTTCGGCCATTACGGCGACCGGGTCGGCCGCAAGGCGATGCTCGCGATCACCATCATGGTGATGGGTATCGGCACCTTCCTGATCGGCCTGCTGCCGACCTACCAGCAGATCGGCATCGCCGCGCCGCTGCTGCTGATCGGCCTGCGTTTCCTCCAGGGCATCGGCCTCGGCGGCGAGTGGGGCGGGGCCGTGCTGATGGTGGTCGAAAATTGTCCGACACATCGTCGCGGACTGCTCGGCAGCATGGTGCAGGTCGGCAATCCCATCGGCAATCTGGCCGCGATCGGCATGTTCGCGCTGGTGGCGAGCCTGCCGGAAAGCGACTTCATGACTTACGGCTGGCGCATTCCGTTCCTGATCTCGATCCTTCTGGTCGGCGTCGGCCTCTACATCCGTCTCAACATGGAGGAGACGGCCGCCTTCCGTCAGGTCCAGGCCAAGAAGGAAGTCGCAAGCATGCCGCTGGTCGAGATCTTCAGGCATCACCGCAGGCCGTTCTTCACCGCAGTCGGTCTGAAGATCTCCGAGATCGCCTATGCCAGCATCGGCGGCGTGTTCGTGATGTCGTACGCGACGGCCAATCTGGGGCTGCCGCGCGCGGTGGTCCTGAACGGTGCGTTCGCCGCATCGCTGGTTGCGCTGTTTGCCATTCCGCTGTTCGGTTGGCTGTCGGACCTCGTCGGCCGCAAGACGATGTTCTATGCGAGCTGCGTGTTCTCGGCGCTGTTTGCCTTCCCGCTGTTCTGGTTGCTCGACACCCGCGATCCCGCCATCGTCGTCTGCACCATCGTGGTCGCGATCACCTTCGGTCAAATGGTCATGTTCGGCATCGGTGCGCCCTGGTATTCCGAGTTGTTTTCCGCACGGCTGCGCTACAGCGGCGCCTCGCTCGGCTTCCAGGTCGGTGCGGCCCTGAGCGGCGGGTTGACGCCGCTGATTGCGGCGTCTCTGATGGCCTGGAGCGGGGGCGCAACCTGGCCGGTCTCGCTCTTGCTCGTTGCCTGCGCCGCCATCACCGCGACCGCAACCAGTTTCGCGCCGGAGATGGCGAACAAGGAACTGACCTGATCCCGCGGCGCGCCGCTGCCGGCGGCGCGCCATCGTTCACCCAAGGGGAATTGTCATGCTCGATACCGTCAGCGCCGGCTCGGCGCAGAACGCAACACAGCTCGGCTGGACCGGCGTGGTGCGTTTCCTCCATTTCACCCCGCGTGCATTCCTGCCGATGCGCGCAGTGGAGCAAATCAATCTCGTCGCCGGCCGGGGCATTGAAGGGGATCGCTATATGATCGGCAACGAAGAGGGATTTTACTCGCACAAGCCGGAAGAGGGCCGGCAGGTCACCCTGTTCGAGCTGGAGACGCTGGTCGCGCTCAAGCGCGACGCCGGCATCGAGCTCGGACCGGAGGAACACCGGCGCAACGTCACGGTCGAGGGCGTGCCGTTGAACCATCTGGTCGGCCGCCGCTTCTGGCTGGGCGAGACCTTGCTGGAGGCGACGCGACTGTCGGTGCCGTGCCGGCACATCGAGGAGATCACCGGCAAGGCGATTTTCGATCCCCTGATCAACCGCTCGGGCCTCAACTGCAAGATCCTGCAAGGCGGCGTCGTCCGGGTCGGCGATACCGTGCGGAACGCGGCATGAAGGCGCGTCCGATCACGACGGTCAAGACGGTCGTCACCGGCATCGAGGAGGCGGGGGCGGGCATAAAACTGTTCACGCTGACCGATCCCGACCGCTGGGAGCTGCCGCCGTTCAAGCCTGGCGCGCATATCGATCTGCATCTGCCGAATGGACTCGTCCGCACTTATTCATTGTGCAACGAGCCTGCCGACAACACGCGCTATGTCATCGCGGTCAAGCGCGAAGCGGACGGGCGTGGCGGCTCGCGGGCCCTGCACGACGAGATCGGGCCTGGCGCCGTCATCGGAGTCTCGCTGCCGCGCGGCGGACTGGAGCCCGAGGCGCGCATCGCGCGCTATGTGTTCGTCTCCGGCGGTATCGGCGTGACGCCGTTCCTGTCGATGGCACGGCATCTCGAACATACCGGACAGGCCGACTTCACGCTTCATCTGATCGTGCGCGACGAGGTGCCGTTGGCCGGGCATCTCGGCGCGCTGATCGAAGAGGGGCGTGTCGTCGTGCATCGAACGTCTCGGACCGGGCGTCCTGATCTCGCGGCGCTCGTCGGAGAGGGTGGGGCGGACACGCTGGTCGCCTGTTGCGGCCCGGAGGGCATGACCGATGATTTCGAGCGGCTAACGGCAGCGTGGCCCGCGGCCAACGTTCATGTCGAGCGCTTCGTCGCGCCGCCCCCTGTGATCGATCCGGATGCAAAGCCCTTTACGCTGTTGCTGGCGCGCTCCGGCATGGAGATCGAGGTCCGCGCCGGCCAGACCATGCTGGCCGCGTTGCAGGAAGGCGGCGTCGATGTCGCCACCTCCTGCTGCGGTGGCATCTGCGGCGCCTGCAAGGTCGGCTGGATCGAGGGGCGCCCCGTGCACCGCGACCGCGTCCTGTCGCCTTACGAGCGCGAGCGCTATCTCATGGTTTGCGTCGCCGGATCGGAGGCCGATCGGCTGGTGCTGGATCTCTGAGCTACCAGTGCACGCTCTGGCTCGGCACGATGAAGGCCGTGGAGCTTGGCGGCGTGGCGAAACTCGTCGCCAGGTACCAGCCGGAGCCGGCTGCGAGCACCAGCAGGGCAATGATGGCGAGCATGTCGAGGGTTCTGGGATCGTGATGCTGTCCGCCGGGACCATGATTGGGACCAGGCCTGACGTGATGGCTGATTTTCCAGCGCATTGTTGTTTCCTCCCGTAGGAGCATCACAACAACGCGAGGGGAAGTCTGAGGTTCCACTCAGGGCAGCGATACGCAAAGCGGGCGCTGCGCTTTATGGGGCGTTGACGCCGCGCCAGCGGCCGTAGCGCCAGGGCAGATACCAGCGCGCGCCCTGCGGTGCCGTCAGCGGCACGTTGTCGATGCCCGACGTGCCGAACGGATTGCAGCGGAGCAGGCGCGCCAGCGTCATCCAGCCGCCGGCCCAGAGCCCGAACCGCTCAATCGCTTCGTCGCCGTAGACGGAGCAGGTCGGCAGGTGTCGGCAATTGTAGCCGACCAGCGGCGAGAGAGTGTGGCGGTAGAGCCAGATCAGCGCACGGCCGAATCGGCGCGGGAGCCGGAGTGCGCCCTCGACGGGATTGGAACAATGCTCACAGGCTGAATGCTTCATGTGCGCTTTGCCGCGAAGTTGAGCGAGGTGTTGCACGGTTCCGGAGCAGGGAACAACAAGCTGTTGTTTGCACGCCATATTTTCCGTGCTTTTTGGGAGCAGTGCAGCAAGTACCTATGGACGATCTGTATTCCCCCGGATACCATTTTTATGACGTCCATGTGTAGACTCATGGAACGCAAAACGGGGCTTGCCTGAATCGCTTTGGGGCTTGGGGAAGGGACCAGTTTGAAACTTCTGACGTCGCTCAATGTTCGCGGATGGTTGCTGGTGGGAACCGCCGTCTGTGGGGTCGCGATGGCGGGTGCCATCGCAACATTCGGATCGTCCGCCCGGGCGGGTAGCGCGCTTGAAGAGCGCAAGCTGCCGATGAAGTTCAATTGGGTCGCCTGCGAGCCCAACTGCCGTGGCTGGGTCAGCGCGGTGGGGATCATCACTTCCGATACCCCCAAGGATTTCGAGGAGTTTGCGCGCGGACGCCAGCTCGGCGGCGCCACCGTTGTGCTCGATTCCAGCGGCGGCTCCGTCAACGACGCGATCACCCTCGGCCGGCGCTTCCGCAATCTCGGCCTTCTGACCACGGTCGGGATCAGCCTTCAGAACCGCGGCGGTCCATCGGCCCGTTCGGCGGTCGCGCCTGAAGCCTATTGCGAATCCATGTGCGTGTTCCTGCTGCTGGCCGGCAAGAAGCGCTACGTGCCCGATGCGGCCCATGTCCGGGTTCACCAGATCTGGATGGGCGACCGGGCCGACGATGCCAAGGCGGCGAGCTACAGCGCGCAGGACCTGATGATCGTGGAACGCGACATCGGCCGGCTCGCCAAATACACCTTCGACATGGGCGGCGCTGGCGATCTGCTCTCGCTCGCGCTCAGCGTGCCGCCCTGGGAAGATCTGCACGAGCTCGACGCAGGCGAGCTCAAGCTCACCAATCTCGTGACGACCGATCTCGTGGCGGACGTGCTGCCGCACGTGGATGTCACGGCGCCGGCAATGGCGGAGCTGGCTCCGAAGACGCAGGCGAGGTTTGGTGCGGAGCCGGAGCAGGCACCGCAGGCCGCCAAGTCGACCAAGACGGCGGAAGCCCTGGTGCCGACCGGCAGCGCGGTCACGCCGGCTGCGGCGGCGCAGAAGTAAGCTCTTAAATCCCGGCGGTCATTCCGGAGCGCGCGTAGCGCGAACCCGGAATCTCGATCGGCAATCTCTGGATACCGGGTTCGTGGCCTTGCGACGCCCCGGAATAACGGGGAAGAATCAGCCCTGGGCCGCGGCCGGCTGCGTGGCCTTCGCCTCGATCTGGCCGATGGCATCGACCACGGCGTCGAAGGTCAGCAGCGTCGAGGCATGCCGCGCCTTGTAGTCGCGGACCGGCTCGAGGAACTTGATCTCTTCCCATTTGCCTTCAGGAGGTGCGCCATTCTCCTTCAGCATCTTGCGAACGGTTTCGCGTAACGCACGGAGTTCGCTCGCAGTAGAGCCGACGACGTGACTTGCCATGATGGATGAAGAGGCCTGGCCCAGCGCGCAGGCCTTCACGTCGTGCGCGAAGTCAGTGACGGTGTCGCCCTCCATCTTGAGATCGACCTTCACGGTCGAGCCGCACAGCTTGGAGTGGGCGGTGGCGGTGGCATCGGCGTCGGACAACCGCCCGAGGCGCGGAATATTCCCGGCCAGCTCGATGATCCGCTTGTTATAGATGTCGTTCAGCATGTGATGGAGTCCAGCACTTACCTACCGGATCGGCCTTGGCGGCCGCCGCCCAGGGTCCTATATAGGGACGGAACTGGCGGAAAAACAGTCCAGCGGTGCGGTGGGGATGATCCAGGTCTGCGCTGCCAGCGTGATGACGCAGGAGCCTTTTTCGTCAAAATTGTTCTCTTCAGGCGTCCGGCGGCTTGCCGCCCCGTCTGCCGGTGACACTCCGGCCGTTGAGGCCGTCGAACGGAGAAGATATGGACGCGACGATCAAATCCATCCGCCCCAACAAGCCCGCTGACCGGCAGCCCGAGAGCCGCCCGGCCGAGCTGGACCCTGCCGAATTCCTCGCAGTTGCCGTCCGCGCCGATCAGCCGCGCCCCGCGCGCGCCGAAGCGGAAGCCGCGGTGAAGACGCTGCTCGCCTATATCGGCGAGAACACCGAGCGCGAGGGCCTCTTGGACACGCCGCGCCGCGTGGTCGAGGCCTTCGACGAGCTCTATCAGGGCTACCACCAATGCCCGGCCGAGGTGCTCGACCGCACCTTCGGCGAGACCGCCGGCTATGACGACTTCGTGCTGGTGCGCGACATCGAGTTCACCTCGCAGTGCGAGCATCACATGATGCCGTTCTACGGCAAGGCGCATATCGCCTACACGCCGGTGGAGCGCGTCGTCGGCCTGTCCAAGCTTGCCCGCCTCACCGACATCTTCGCCCGCCGGCTCCAGACCCAGGAGCATCTGACAGCGCAGATCGCGGCGGCGATCGACGAGATCCTGAAACCGCGCGGCGTTGCGGTGCTGATCGAGGCCGAGCATACCTGCATGTCGGTGCGCGGCGTCGCCAAGCATGGCGCCTCCACCTTCACCAGCCGCTTCACCGGCATGTTCCGCGACAATCCGGCGGAGCAGGCCCGTTTCCTGTCCCTGGTGCGAGGCCTGCAGCGCTGACCTCGCGAATAACTGGCGAGAGCTGCTGTGTCCGCTCACTCCCATGAGATCGAGGAAGGCCTCGCCTTCCTCCCCAGATTCGACGCAGCCGGCCTCGTGACCGTCGTCGCGACCGACGTCGCCACCGGCGACGTGCTCATGGTCGCCCACATGAACGACGAGGCGCTGCGCAAGACCATCGCGACCGGCGAGGCCTGGTACTTCAGTCGCTCGCGCAATGCCTTGTGGCGAAAAGGTGAGACCTCAGGTCAGACCCAGCGCGTCGTCGAGATGCGCACCGATTGCGACCAGGACGCGGTGTGGATCAAGGTCGAGCAGGTGGGCGCGGCTTGCCACACCGGGCGGCGGTCGTGCTTCTACCGCAAGGTCGAAGGCGAGGGCGGAGGAGCGAAGCTGGTCTTCGTCGACGCGGACAGGCTGTTCGATCCGAACGACGTCTACAAGAAATGATCTCAGTCATTCCGGGTTCGCGCTTCACGCGCCCCGGAATGACCGAGGTAGCCCAATTAACCCCGCATTAACCATACCTGTCCCACGGTGAGACGACAGGGCGCCGAATTGCCGGCGCCGCTCAACGCCGCGGGGCGGGCACTTCATCATGTCGGTCGACAATTCCAGTGCCACGCAGACGGTCGCTCTCGACCCGACGCGGGCGCGCGTCGCCGGCGCGATCAAGGATGTCTCCAACCGGACTGGCGTCAACTTCCAGTACATGCTGACCACCGCCAAGATGGAATCGGATTTCGATCCGACGGCGGGCGCCACCACATCGTCGGCGCACGGGCTCTACCAGTTCATCGACCAGACCTGGCTCGGCACCGTGAAGGAGGCGGGCGCCCAGCTCGGCTATGGCAATTACGCCGACGCCATCACCAGGACCTCATCCGGCAGCTACACCGTCGACGATCCCTTCATGAAGCGGTCGATCATGAAGCTGCGCGACGATCCGGAAGCCGCATCCAGCATGGCGGCGGCGCTGACGCAGTCGAACAGCTTCAAGCTCACCGGTCTGCTCGGCCGCAGGCCGAGCGACAGCGAACTCTACATGGCGCATTTCATGGGCGTCGGCGGAGCGGCAAAACTGATCGCCAATGCCGAAGACAATCCGCAGGCCGTCGGCGCGCGGCTGTTTCCCAATGCGGCTTCCGCCAACCGGTCGATCTTCTACGCCAGGGATGGCCGCGCCCGCAGCGTCTCTGAAGTCTATTCCGTGCTCGACGCGCGCTACGCCAGCGCGGCGAATTCGAAGCTCACCCGCAGCGCGATGGCGATGTATGGCGACACGCCGTCGACGCAGGTCGCGAGCGCCAATGGCATACAGCCGACCGCGCCCGTCATCGACAACGCCGCTTATCTCCAGACTTTTCCGGATGCACGCGGTGTCACGCCGGTGAGTACGACATCGTCGACGACCGTTGCAGACAACACCCCGGTCACCCCCGCATTCCGCTCGATCTATCAGCCCGGCGACATCACGCAGCCGGTCTCGACCACGGTGCAGACATTGTGGGGCAATAACGCCTCGCTCACCTCGCTCGCTTCCGTGACGCCTGACGTGCGTCCGCCGCAACCGCTCGATCTCTTCAGCGATCGCAGCGGCACGTTCTCGAGCTAGTCAGCGCACCTCTACGTGCTGCGCAGCGTGCGGCGACCGCCTTTGTTCCCTTAACAAAACGTCAATGAAACCAGCCAGTTATGGTGAACGCTTTGTTAAGCGTCGTGGTTTATTTTGTGTTGCAGGTGACGAGCCGTCACCATTTTTGTTTGTTGTGTAAGCCGGAAGCAGCATGATCGTTCGGCAGTTCATCAATTGGATCAGGACCGCGCCCGCTGGCGAGCGGGCCGAGGCAACACGGGCATTGGCCCGGGCCTGGCTGATCTCAGACCTTTCGACAGACGACCGCATCGCCGCCGAAGGCGCGCTGCTGATGCAGCTCGACGATCCCTCGCCGCTGGTGCGGCAGGCGATGGCCGAGGCGTTTGCACGCAGCCTCGATGCGCCGGCCGCGATCGTGCGGGCGCTGTCGGCGGACCAGCCGACCGTCGCGCTGCCCGTGCTCGAACATTCGCCGCTGCTGATCGATGCCGATCTCGTCGACATCGTCGCGACCGGCAATGACGAGGTGCAGTGCGCGGTCGCCCGCCGCATCGCGCTGCCGGTGTCGGTCTGCGCCGCCATCGCCGAAGTCGGCTGCGCAGCGTCGGCGCTCGAGCTGATCGAAAATCCCCATGCCGAGCTTGCGCCATTCTCGTGGAATCGCATCGTCGAGCGTCACGGCCATCTCGCCGCGATCCGCGAGGCGATGCTGGTGCTGGAGGAGCTGCCAGCGTCAACGCGTGCCGCGCTGGTGGCAAAGCTTTCCGAGACCCTGGCGCAATTCGTCGTCGCGCGGAATTGGCTGAGCGCCGACCGCGCCGAGCGCGTGACGATCGAGGCGCGCGACCGCTCCACCATGAACATCGCGGCGCGCTCGCGCGGCGAGGACATGCAGGGTCTGGTGCATCACCTCCGCGTCACCGGCCAGCTGACCGCCGGTCTCATTCTGCGCGCGCTGCTGTCGAGCAATCTCGATTTGTTCGATGCGGCGCTGGCCGAGCTCGCCGATCTGCCGCTGGCGCGCGTCTCCGCGCTGCTGCACGACCGCGGCGGCAACAGCCTGCATGCGCTGCTCCGCCGCGCCGGCTTGCCCGAGGCGACGTTCGCCGCGTTCCAGGTGGCCCTCGATGCCTGCCACGAGCAGGGCTTTGTCGACAGCGACGACGGCGCGGCGCGGCTGCGCCGGCGCATGGTCGAGCGGGTGCTGACCCATTGCGAGACCGACCGCGGCGCCGCCGAGCCGCTGATGGTCCTGCTCCGCCGCTTCGCGACGGAGTCGGCGCGCGAGGAGGCGCGGCTGTTCTGCGACGAGATCGTCGCGGACGATGCGATCGATCCGGTGTACGACGATTTGATCGCGGCGTAGCGAGGTGCCGTAGGGTGGGCAAAGGCGCGCAGCGCCGTGCCCACCATTCATCAATGATAGCGACAGATGGTGGGCACGCTTCGCTTTGCCCACCCTACGATACTGATCGTACGGATGGAGCTCCTCGTCATTGCGAGCGCAGCGAAGCAATCCAGACTGTCCCCGTGGCGGGATTCTGGATTGCTTCGCTGCGCTCGCAATGACGAGGAGAGGGCTACTCTACCGGCACGATGCTCGGCGCGAGGATCGCCTCGAGATGCTCGGGGCGGTCGCGGTTGACCTGGGCGAGATAGTCGTCGGCGACCTTGCGCAGGCGGCGGCTGAGCTCGGCGGAGACGCTGATGCTGTCGAGCTGGGTGTTCTCGTGCACGATGGCGAGGATCGCGTTGATGTGGTGGGTGAACAGCTCGGCCGGCACCTTTTCCAGATCTGGCGCGTGCTCGATGACGCGGCACAGGCTCTCGGCGATTCCCGCCGCGGCGGGATAGCCGAACGTCGCGGCATCGCCCTTGATGTCGTGCGCAGCGCGGAACAGCTCCTCGCGGCGCTCCTTGGTGAAGCCGTCATGTCGGATGGCCACGTAGGCGGCCGACAGCCGGTTCACCTCGGTCGTCATCCAGTCCTTGAACTCGCTGGAGAGACCTGCGAGCGCCTGCTCGGCGCGGCCGACCGGATCGTCCATGTCCTTGTCTTCGACGCGGCGCAGAACTTTTCGCAGCGGATTGGGCTGCGTGATGATCTGATGCGTGGCGAAGGCCGTGACCTCGATGTCTTTTGCGCTGTTCTTCGCCATGATGCCGGCCTTGCGTGAGACGTTGCGCTAGATGGATGAGCGGGCCTTGTCGAGCAGCGAGGGCTGCTGCAGCACCTCGTGCTTTTCGCCGACGCGGCGCTCGGGGCCCATATAGGCGGAGTTGGTGTTGCGGCGCCGGTCCGGACCGAAATAGGTCTTGGTCTTGATGAAGGGCCGGGGATTGGCGACGACGTTCAGGATGCGCTGATAGAGACCTTTCGCCGAGATCGGCTTGGCCAAAAATTCGGTGACGCCGGCATCGCGCGCGACGGTGACGCGGCGCTTCTCGGAGTGGCCGGTCAGCATGATGATCGGCGCGTAAGGATTGCCCTTGGATTCCGGCTGCCGGATCATCTGCGCGAGCTCGAGCCCGTCGAAGATCGGCATCGCCCAGTCGGTGATGACGATATCGGGCACGTAATGACTGTACATTTCCAGCGCCGTGGCGCCGTCCTCGGCCTCGTAGACTTCGCGCGCGCCGAACGAATGCAGCAGCGTCCGCAGGATGCGGCGCATGTGCGGATTGTCGTCGCAGACGAGGAAGCGCAGTTTGTTGAAATCGATGCGGAACATGACGCCCGGGCTAAAGCGGTCAACCTTCGTTAACCATATCGCGCCGGGGGTTAATGAACGGTTGCGGTTGCATCTTGCGGCCCAGCGGAAGAGAAGTCGATGCGATATCGTAATTCTGCCATTTTTTATCGTAAAACAATAAAAACGTTCGCTTGAGCTTGGAGCATTGTCCAATGAGCGTGATCGCCTTTCCTTATCCTGTGCCGGCCGAGCCGCGATTGCGGCGGATCGGACGGATCGTCGCCGTCGGCGCGCTCGTCTGCGTCGCGGGAGCGGTGATTGCGGTGCCGCTGCTCTGGTCGAGCGACGAGGTGCTTCGACGCTGGATCGCGACCCAATCCCCGCTGGGGGCGCAGCCCTTCACGCTCAATCCCGGCACGCGCTTCGCCGGCGCGCTGATCAGCCTGACCGGCCTTGCGCCTGTGATCTACGCCTTGTTGCAACTCTCGATGCTGTTCTCCCGTTTCGCGCGCGGCGACGTGTTCGTGACCAGCAACGCCTGGCGCATCCGCCGGATGGGCCTCGCGTTGATCGCCAATGCGCTGATCTCGCCACTGGTGCAAATGCTCACGACGGTCAATCTGGCGCGGGCCAACCAGCCGGGCCAGATCGTGGTCTTGTTCGGCATCGACCAGTCGCATGTGCTGTCGGTGCTGAGCGGCCTTGCGCTCATCGCATTCGCAAGCGTGATGGGCGAAGCTGTTCGCCTCTGGCACGAGAACAGCGAGATCATCTGACCATGCCGATCGTCGTCAATCTCGACGTGATGCTCGCCAGGCGCAAGATCAGGTCGCGTGAGCTTGCGGCCCGCATCGAGCTCACGGAGGCCAATGTCTCCCTTTTGAAATCGGGCAAGGTGCGCGGCATCCGCTTCGACACGCTGGAACGGATCTGTGCCGTGCTCGACTGCCAGCCCGGCGATATCCTGGAATACGTCCCCGACAATGCGGACGACGCGCTGGAGCCTCGCGCGGCCGGCCGGAAATCGGCCTAGCCGGATCCCGTTTCAAGGTTAGCCTGGAGAAGCCTGCGATGAACCGCCGGTTGCGCGTTCTTGCGAGCGCGGCTGCGCTCATGCTCGGCGGATGCGGCTCGGTGCCGCTGACGTCGATCCCGCCGCTCGCCCGCATTGATGCGAGCACGACTGATCTGTCGATGCTGCGCGTCGCCGTGCAATTGCCCGACGCGCTGCGGCCGCGTTCGGGCGGGGTCAAGCTCGACGTCGTCACCAAGCTGGCGGGTGAAGCGGAGGCCAAGACGAGCTTTGCCATGATGGAGCTGAGCGCGCGCGAGCGGGGCGGTCTGCCGGCCCCGCCGCAGAACGCCTCCATCTACGCCTACCGCTTGTCGCCGGAAGATGCCGCACGCTTCGAGGCGTTGCGCGCCTCGATGGTCGAGCAGGGGAAGAACGGCAAGCGCGGATCGATGGGGCTCGGCGTCGCAGCTAAAGAATTCTGTCGCGCGAACGCGGGCCTGCCGGCCTCGCTGCTCGTGACGATCTATCTGATGACATCGGAGACGAAGAGCTTCGTTCCGGTCGTCAGGGATTTTGATCTGCTGAGCGATCCCGCCATGGCGGGAGGCCTGGACGCGATTCAGCCCTGCGGCCAGTGAGCTGGACTCAGTAGCCGAACTGCTCGCGCAAGATGCGCTCTTCCAGGCTGTGGCCGGGATCGAACAGCATGCGCATCGAGATGGACTTGTCCGAGAGCACCTCGACGCGGCGGACCCTGCGTACCTCCTCATGGTCGGCGACGGCTGCGACCGGGCGCTTGTCGTCTTCCAGCACCTCGATCACGACGTAGGCGCTGTTGGGCAGCAGGGCGCCGCGCCAGCGCCGCGGCCGGAAGGCACTGATAGGTGTCAGGGCAAGGAGCGCCGCGTTGATCGGCAGGATCGGGCCCTGCGCCGACAGATTGTAGGCAGTCGAACCTGCCGGCGTTGCCACGATGATGCCATCGGCGATCAGCTCGGGCATGCGCTCGCGCTCGTCGATCAGGATGCGCAGGCGCGCGGCCTGGTAGGTCTGCCGGAACAGGTAGACCTCGTTGATGGCGTGATGCAGGTGCACGCGATCGTTGGCATCCGTGGCGCGCATCAGGAGCGGGTTGATCTCGGACTCATGCGCCGCCGCGAGCCTCGTGCGCAGATCATGCGTCGAATACTCGTTCATCAGGAAGCCGACCGTGCCGCGGTGCATGCCGTAGATCGGCTTTCCCGTGCGCATGTTCCGGTGCAGCGTCTGGAGCATCAGTCCGTCGCCGCCGAGCGCGACCACGACGTCGGCATCCTTAGGATCGCAATTGCCATAGTCCTTGGTGAGCTGGTTGAAGGCGCTCTGCGCCTCGTTGCTCGGGCTCGCGACGAAGGCGATCCGGTCGTATCGCATGGGCTTGGTCATGGCTTCCGGCAAGGCCGCTGGCTGGAGAAAGTTCCGCCGGGCTCGTCTATACGACCTGGGCCCGCATTGTCGAGGAGGACCGCTCGTCAAGGCAAACGGACGATTGTCCATCTCGATTTATAGGACAGAACCGGCTTGATTTGAGCCCGGCCAGCCTCCTCGGGCGCCGGCGGAGCGGCGGTCCCCCAAACCGTCGCATTTGCTCGCTAGCCTTCGGATGTGCACCGGCTCTCATAGCCGGGCAAGGAGAACGCTCATGGTTACGACCTTGCGGACCCCGCGCCGCGCGATCCTGGTGCTGGCGGTGTCGATCTTCGCGGTCGCGGGCGTTGCGCGTGCGGACGATCCGCCGCAGCCGCGCGCGGAGACGGCCGCGCCGGCCGGTCAGAAGGGCGGACGCGGCAGCGGCCCGCAAGGCGCGTCACAGACTTCGTCGTCGCCGGCCGAACTGCACCGTCTCCCACCGGACTCCACCACGCAGCAGACGCTCGATCTGCCCGGTCGTACCCTCAGCTTCGCCGCGACCGCCGGTTCGATCCGCGTGTTCGACGGCAAGGGCGAGCCGCTGGCCGACATCGCTTACACCTCCTACGAGCTCGACGGTGCCGACCGCGGCACACGTCCGGTCACCTTCCTGTTCAACGGCGGACCCGGCGCATCCTCGGCCTGGCTCCAGTTCGGTGCGGCCGGGCCGTGGCGCCTGCCGCTCCACGGCGAAGCTCTTTCACCGTCGGCCTCGCCCGAAGTGAAGCCGAACGCGGACACCTGGCTCGACTTCACCGATCTCGTCTTCATCGACCCCGTCAGCACCGGCTACAGCCGCTTCGTCGCCAGCGGCGAAGACGCGCGAAAATCGTTCTACTCGGTCGACGGCGACGCCAATGCGATCGCGCTGGTGATCCGCCGCTGGCTGGAGAAGCACGACCGGCTGACCTCGCCGAAATATGTCGCGGGCGAAAGCTACGGCGGCATCCGGGGGCCAAAGGTCGTGCGCCAGTTGCAGCTCCAGCACGGCGTCGGTGTCAGGGGATTGATCCTGGTGTCGCCGCTGCTGGACTTCCGCGAGTTCACCGGCACCAGCCTCCTGCAATATGTCGCGGCCTTGCCGAGCTACGTGGCGGTCGCGCGCGAGGCCAAAGGACCGGTCACGCGCACCGATCTCGCCGACGTCGAGACTTATGCGCGCGGCGAATTCCTGGCCGACCTCGTCAAGGGCGAGGCGGACAGGGAGGCCACCAACCGGCTCGCCGACAAGGTCGCCGAGCTCACCGGCATCGACCAGGCGGTGAGCCGCAGGCTTTCCGGCCGCTTCGACGTCGGCGAATTCCGCCGCGAGTTGGACCGCAAGAACGGCAAGGTGACCGGACGCTATGACGGCTCCGTGCGCGGCCTCGATCCCTATCCGGATTCGAGCAACTCGCGCTTCGGCGATCCCTCGGGTGACTCGCTCCAGGCGCCCCTGACGAGCGCGGCGGTCGACGTGCTGACACGCAAGCTGAACTGGCGGCCCGATGGCTCCTACGAGGTCCTGAACGGCGCCGTCGAGGGCCAGTGGGACTTCGGCCGGGGCATCAACCCGCCGCAGTCGGTGTCGGAGCTGCGCCAGATCCTTGCCACGGACACGCGGCTGAACGTGCTGGTCGGACACGGCCTGTTCGATCTCGCCACGCCCTATTTCGGAACCAGGCGGGTGCTCGACCAGCTCCCGGCCTTCGCGAGCCAGCGCGTCAAGTTCGTCGTCTACCCCGGCGGCCACATGTTCTATTCGCGCGACGGCTCGCGGCAGGCGTTCCGCAGCGAGGTCGAGGCGCTGATCAGGGAGTAGGCCGCCGCTTGCGCGGCTTGTATCTCCGCTCAATCTCCTTCGCCACGACGCCCGCAGGCTTCACGTTGGCACCCGCGATCCAGATGTCGCTCACCTTGCCGCGCTTGTCGCGGACGCGGCGCACCGGCTCGCCGTGGCTGGAATAGCCGGCGGCCCAGGCGAGCTTGCCGGTGTCGCGGCCGGTGACCTCGATCTCGGCGGCGTCCATGAACGGATTGTTGAATTGCGGATTGGCGATCAGCACGCGGTTGCCCGCGGGCACGAAGTCGCTCGCGCCCCAGACTGTCCACCAGCGGCCGGTCCAGTCGCGCACGCCCCGGTCGGGTGCACCGCGGCTCCTGAACACGCGCAGGATCTGCATCGCGCCATCCATCCAGAACGGCGCCGCGCCGTCGATGGAGTTGCTGAGGATGCTGATGGCGAGCTCGCATGCGGGGATCGAGCAGGTCCGCGAGATGTAGCCCTGGAAACCGCCGCCATGACCGAACCAGTCCCAGCCGTCGGTCCTGCCGGCGTTGACGCCGAGGCCGTAGTAGGCCTCAAAACTTTGCGGAACGCGCCAATGCTGCCGCGTCATCTCGCGGCGGCTGGCAACCGACAGCACGCTCTTTTTGGCATTGGGTGCGAGCTGCGCGAAGAAGCGGGCGGTGTCGGCGGCGGTGGCGACGAAGCCCGCGGCCGATGCCATCGCATGCGCGGGATTGTCGCCCGGGATCACGCAGCGCTCGCCGAACGGCAGCTTTCGCGTATGGCCGCGCGCGAACGCAGCGCCCCTGGGCGGCGGCGCGTCCGGCTCGGTCTCGCGCAGGCCCGCGGGCGCGATGATCTCGCGCTTGATCCAGGTGGAGTAGGGCTCCTTCGTCACGGCTTCGATCACGAGGCCCATCAGGCCAAAGCCGTGATTGGAATATTTGAAGCGCGTGCCGGGCTCGATCGCGGTCGGCAGCTTCAATTCCGCGAGCAGCTCTTTCGCGTCAAGATAGGGGCGGCTGTCGATGAACTGGCCGGAATCGGCGCCGTCGCGCGTCAGCCCCGCGCTGTGCGAGAGCACCTGTGCAATGGTCGTCTCGGCGACGCGCGGATTGAGGCCGCCGACATATTGGCCGACCGGATCGTCGAGCCGGAGCCTCTTCTGCTCGCGCAGCTTCATGATGCCGGCCGAGGTAAAGCTCTTCGAATGCGAGGCGATGCGGAAGCGGTGGCGCGGGGTGAGTTTTTCGCCGGTGTCGAGATTGGCAAGGCCGAACGCATGCTCGGCGACGATTTCGCCGCGGTGGGCGAATGCGACGATGACGCCTGGCTGCTGGAATGTCGTCTGCTGAAATTCGATCCAGGAGCTGATGTAGTCGATCGCGGATCGCAGCCACGTGTCCATTGCGCACCAATTTGCGGGGGAGGATTGGTGCGCAAGGCTAGCCGAGAAAGCGGAACGGGCACAACCGAAAGGTTGTGCCCGTTCGCGAGGTTGCAGGATGCGCTGTCTTTAGTAGACGAGCGTCGCGCCAGTCGGCTTGTCGAGCGCTGCGGCCAGCGAGCGATATTCGGAGCTGTCGGTGCCGGCGAGCGAGGCAATCTTGTTCAGATGATACTGCGCCTGCTCGCGGTTGCCCTGCTCGAGCTGCCAGAGGCCGTAATACTGCCAGGTGCGGACGTGGTTCGGATCATCCTTCAGCGCGATCTCGTAATAGACCTTCGACGACTGGTAGTCGCCGAGCTTGCGATAGGAGTAGCCGATCAGGTTCGCAACGTCGGCGACGTCGTCCCGCTTGAGCGACTTCAGCTGGCTGATCGCGCCGGTGTAGTCGTGGTTGTCGTAGATCGTGGTGTAGGCGGTGCGATAGGCCGCGAGGAATTTGGGATCGCTGATGGAGGAGCTCTTCTTCTTGCCCTTCTTGGACGAGGAGTCCGACTTCGGCGGCGAGGAGGGCTCGTCACTGCCCGCGGCATAGGCGCTGGACAGCACCGGCGCCGCCGCCAGTGTCATGGCGACTAGTCCCGGCACAAGAAGCATTGAGAGTTTGCGCATCTAAGTTCTCCCGTATGGAACGTGGCGATCCTACACGATTGCCCGAAGACCGGAACACCCATCGGGCAGAAACATTCCCGCTTCGCACGATCTATTCTCCCCATGGCAGATGACAAACTTGTCATCCAGATGAACGGAAGCCTGCAACCGGCTTCAGACTGGGTTCAGTGCGTGGCGCCTAGGCTCCCACCTACGATCGAAGGGTCGGCGAGAGGGCGCCGCCTCAAGATCCTTCCAAGAGGAGACCACCATGCTGAAGACCATTTCCGCAGCCTTGCTCGCAGCTTCCGTGATCGCAGCCCCGGCCTTCGCGGCCGAGGCCGGCAAGACCACCACGACCGCCCCAGTGATCAAGGCGGACCAGAGCCAGACCAAGACGTCGACGACAGCCGCGAAACCGGACGCCGGCGTCAAGGCCGACAGCAAGGCCCCCGACGTCAAGGCGGATGCCAAGGTCGATACCAAGGCCGACACCAAGTCGAAGGCGATGAATGCCAACGCGGCCGTGACGCCCGACGAGCACAAGACCGTGCGCACCCATCGCCATCACCACAAGCACCTGTCGGCGAAGAAGTCGCAGAAGGCGCAGCCCGACCTCACCAAGCCGGTGACGACCGAGAAGCGCAGCTAACGACTGATCCCGCGCGGCGGCATCCCTGGCATTGCCCTGTCGCCGCGCGCGGAATTCAGGCCCGGCCCGTTCGTCATGCCCCGCGCGCAAGCACGGGTGCTGACGGCGGGCCGGTGCGCTGTATTCGCCGGATCGCCAAGCAAATTCCCTTTGCGCAACCTTGGAGCTAGAGCGTTTTCGAGCGAAGTGGACGCCGGTTCGCGAGAAGAAAACGCGTCAAAACAAGAATCTGGAGCTTCGGTTCTGATTCAACCAGAACCGAAAATGCTCTAGAACATCGTCCGAGTCTGACTGGCCGGAGAATGTGGTCCTTGGGGCGATTGACGAAACGTGCGGCGATCCTCGTGCTGGCGCTGGCGCTCGCGGCCTGTTTCGGCAGCGAGGGTGACCGTCCAACCTTGATGGGCGGGGCCCAGGCCGGAGGGCCGCAGCCGTTTCCCGACAATTTCCGTAGTGACACGCTCGCCTTGATGCGCACCTATCTCAACAACCCGGTCGGTGTGCGAGAGGCCGGCATGGCCGAGCCGGTGCAGCGTGAGGTCGGCGGCCGGCAGTTCTATATCAGCTGCCTGCATTTCACCCCGCGCGAGAGTGACGGCAGCTACAAGGCCATGCGCGAGCGCGCCGTGATCTTCGTCAACGGCCGCGCGGATCGCGTCGTCGACCGGACCAGCGAGCTCTGCGCCGGCGCGGTTTACGCACCCTTTCCGGAACTGGAAAAGATGACGCGATAGCGCAAAGCCCGCCTTCATCGCTGCGTGCTAGAGCGGAGGCAGCCGGAGCCGCTGGATCACATTTTGGCGAGCTTTGAACGGGGTGGTTTCGCCTTGCGACAAATCGTTACGGCGGGGCTCGCGCTGACGACAAAATCTGTCGCCGCCAGCAGACGTGACGGAACAAAATCGCGTTGTTGCCACCCCGTCACAGGAGCAAACGATCAACGTTCCGGCATCGTCGCGAAGCAACCCAATTCACGCCACGTTGTTTCCAGACTGTCGTATGAAAGAACGGGGATGACTATGAAAGCGATTTTGCTGGGTGCAGTGGCCCTGCTTGCGCTGGCCGCGCCGGCAGCTGCGGCCGACATGCAGCCGCGCACCTATACCAAGGCGCCGGTCTATACGCCGCCGCAGGTGATCTACAACTGGACCGGTTTCTACATCGGCGGCCATGTCGGCGGCGCGTTCGCCGGCGACAGCAGCTTTCAGTCCAGCGACGCCCGCTTCCTGGGCGGCGTGCAGGGCGGCTTCGACTACCAGTTCGCGCCCAATTGGGTGGTGGGTGTCGAGGCCCAGTACTCCTGGCTGCCGACCAACAACAACGGCGTGACGTTCCCGCTGGGCACGCAGGTGACGTCCAACACCGACCAGCTCGGCTCGGTGACCGGCCGCATCGGCTACACCTGGGGCCCGACGCTGCTCTACGCCAAGGGCGGTTACGCCTGGCGCAATGGCGGCCTCGGCGTCAACGTCGCCGGCGTGCCGCAGACCTTCACCGCGACCGGCAACAACAAGGACGGCTACACCGTCGGCGCCGGCCTCGAATACATGTTCGCCCCGAACTGGTCGGCCAAGGCTGAGTACCAGTACTACAATTTCGGCAGCACGACCTTCACTTCCGGCCCGGCCGACATCGTCGGTGTTCGCGGCCGGGAGGACGAGCATACCGTCAAGGTCGGCGTGAACTATCGCTTCGGCTGGGGCGGTCCGGCGGGCTCGCGCTACTGAGCCCAGCCACCCATCCAGGATCTGACAAAGGCCGGCCTCGCGCCGGCCTTTCGTTCGCCGGCCCCGTCGGCCGGCCCGCTGTTTGCTTTGCGTGAACCATCTGGCGCGTCATTTGCAAGCAAACATTCCGGCGCGCGCTTTCTCACGCGCGTCATGGGACTGGCGTAAAGCAAAAATAATTTTTGCCGCTTACGGAACTCGCGCTCCGGGGCGCGTTATATGAAAATTACCGGGCTGGTGGGACGACGGACATGCGTATCTTGGTGTCGGCAGTGGTGCTCTCGTGCTTCACCTGCCTGCCGTGCTCTGCACAGACAATCCTCAAATCCGAGCCTCTGATGCTGGCACCCTATGAGGTGGCCTTCGTCAAGGACGCGACCTGCCCGTCGGGCAAGGTGCTGAAGGTGACAGGTGCGATCCGCGGGCTGCATCGGCGCAAGGCCTGCGTGGCCCTGGCAGGCGAGCAGGCATCGCTGGCAACCGCGACCCCCTGATCTCTTCTTGAGATCTTCTGGGCTTCCGGCCAGATCCTAGGAATTCAGTTCAAGCTCCATGCGGGAGTCCCGCTCGGCCTCAGCCTTGTTCCTGGCGGGGTCCTCGCCTTGGGCTGCCCGACACGGCTTGATCTCGTAGTCGTTGTCGAGCACCCGGCGCGGCCCGTCTCGCTCGTCGTCGGTCGTGATATCCACGACCAGGCCGCTCCGGTGCGCGATCTTCCAGACGTCGGACTCATCAGGATAGGCTTTGCTGATCTGGGCGTCGTTGCAGAACAGGGCGTAGGGCATTCTTTCCGCTCCGGGAAAGCCCGTTAACGGTTGCGCCGGGGGAGGGGTTCCGGCCGGCCGGGACGATCACGGCGCCGTGATCAGGGCGGCCAAGCCTTGAGTCGTAAACGAGTCCTGAATCCCCAAAAAAAGAATCCCTGGGACTCTCCAGCCGGAATCAGCGGATGTTTTGGTCATGACGAGCGACCTCAAAACCTGCTGCGGGCACATGCTGCTGCCGTTGACGCTGGCACTGTTCGGCGCCTGCGCAGCCAATCTCTGGCTGGTTTGGTCCTGGCTCTAAGGTCCCAATCGCGGAGCCGGCCTCACTCTTCGGCCGGCGGACGGGTGGAGCCGTCGCGAATGGCGGCGCGCAATTTGGTCAGGGTCGCCGCACAATATTCCTCGCGCTCGCGTTCGAACCGTTCCTGATGTTTGCGGAAATTCGCGATCCGGGCCTGCATCTCGGTGCGGAAATCGCCGCCCATGCGCGGTGGCGGGACCTGCAGGATCCGAGGCGGCTCCGGCGGAGGAGATGCGGCCGGCGGCTCGGCTTCGTCCGCAACCGCCTGGATGGTCGCGATCTCCGGAGGCATCTCGAAAGCAACAGGCGGACGCTCCGGCGGATGGAATTCATCCTTCTTGCCGGTTACGGATTGGACGAAGGCCAGTGTCTGCGCGATCAGTGCGTCGCGCTCCCTGATCCACTTCATGGGCCACCCACCCTTGCTGCGGCTATTCCACCAAAGCTCAAGGGACGAATCAAGAAGGTATCCCACAAGGGATTGCATATTTTTCCCGCACGCCCGACAGTGCGGGAATGGATGCCGGGAAAGAAAAAGAAAAGTTGGACGAAGTGGAAGGATTGAGGCTGGTCCGCGCCTTCCTCTCGCTGCCGCCCCACAAGCGGGCGGAGGTGATCGCGTTCGTCGAGGAACTGGCCCATCTTCATCCTCAACCCGGCGAAGGCGACGGCGCGCCGGCGAGGTGAGTGCTATCGCTCGCGCGGATTGACGTTGGGCACGAAGGGCGCACCGATCACCCGGACTGTCCCCGGCGTTGCGGTATCGATCGGCCCTCTGTCAGCGATCTGCCGCTCCGGCGGCGGTCCGAAGACCGGCCCCAGCAGCGCAAGCGTGCCGGCTATCAGGGCGCAACAAAGCGTCACGGTCCCCAGCAGAAGCAAGTTTCGATTTTCTTCCCGGATCCGCATGGGCCGAAAACGATCGGCGCGCGCAATTCGTTCCGGGGGCTGGGTTGTCCGAGATGCCGACAAAATGCGCCCAAGCTTACGCGGAGCTTACGGATGGGCGGCAGAAGGTTACTTTTCCGTATGACTATTCGGGCCATTTGCATCAATTCTTAACCATGCCGAGTTTCCAATGCACGTTGCTGGGCTTACGCCCCGACCGGAACATCATTGGACGGCTGAGATGAGCTTTTTGAACAATCTGAAGATCGTGTGGAAGGTCGCGCTGATCGTGGCCGTGATGGGTTGCGCGATGGTGGTGGTCGCTGGCTTTGGCGCACGCGAACTTTCGGCGACCGTGGACGGGTTCGCCGAGCTTTCCGCCACACAATCCTCGGCGCTCAATCTGACCCGGGCCCAGCGCCGCGCCGAGACCTACCATGCGGCGCTCTATGCGGTCTTCACCGAGGCGACCGAAACGGGCAACGCCGCCCGCCTCAAGACCGCGACCCAGAACCGCAATGAAATCGGCCAGTACCTCGACGCCGCCGTGCAGGACGACCCCGCTCGCGCCAGCCAGGTCAGGAGCATCGGCGACCAGCTGAAGGCCGCGTTCACGAGCTGCGATCCGGTGCTCCAGGCCGGCGCGCAGGCAGGCAGCATCGAGGAGAATGCCAAGGCCGCCGATCGCGCGCACAAGGAGTGCGACCCGGTGCTGGACGCGGCCCTTGCACGCATCGTCACGTTCGTCACCGAGACCGCGCAGGCGACGAGCAAGCGCAAGGAATCCATCACCCGCGACGCAAGGTCCGCGACCTTGACCGTGATCGGTGTCAGCGCCGGCGGCCTGGTCCTCGGCATCGCGATCGCGCTGTTCATCGGCTTCAATGCGATGTCGCGGCCGATCGCCCGCCTCAAGCTCGCCATGGAAGGCCTCGCCCGCAACGACCTCAAGACCGAAGTGCCCGAGAAGGACCGCCACGACGAGATCGGCGAGATGGCCAAGACGGTCGAAGTGTTCAAGACCAACGGGATCGAGGTCGAGCGTCTCAAGGCGGCGCAGGCCGAAGCCGAGAAGCAGGCCGCCGAGCAGCGCCGCCGCGACATGATCAACCTTGCCGACGGCTTCGAGCGGGCGGTCGGCGAGATCATCGAGACGGTCGGATCGGCATCCACCGAGCTCGAGGCATCGTCCTCGACGTTGGCCACCACCGCGCATCGCGCGCAGGAGCTGACCTCGGTCGTCGTCGCCGCGTCGGGCGAAGCCACCGGCAACGTGCAATCGGTCGCGACCGCGACGGAAGAGCTGTCATCGTCGGTCAACGAGATCAGCCGCCAGGTGCAGGAATCCGCGCGGATGGCGGGTGAAGCCGTCACCCAGGCCCGCACCACAACCGAGCGCGTCAGCGAGCTGTCGGTCGCGGCGACGCGGATCGGCGACGTCGTCGAGCTGATCAACACCATCGCTGGCCAGACCAACCTGCTGGCGCTGAACGCCACGATCGAGGCGGCGCGCGCCGGCGAGGCCGGCCGCGGCTTCGCGGTCGTCGCCTCCGAGGTCAAGACGCTGGCCGAGCAGACCGCGAAGGCGACCGGCGAGATCAGCGAGCAGATTTCCGGCATCCAGACCGCGACGCAGGAATCGGTGAACGCGATCCGCGACATCTCCGCGACGATCGAGCGGCTGTCGGAAGTGTCCTCGACCATCGCAGCCGCCGTCGAGGAGCAGGGCGCCGCGACCCAGGAGATCTCCCGCAACGTCCAGCAGGCCGCCCACGGCACCCAGCAGGTCTCCTCGAACATCACCGACGTGCAGCGCGGCGCGGCCGAGACCGGCTCGGCCTCCTCGCAGGTGCTCTCGACCGCAAAGATGCTGGCGACCGACAGCAACCGCCTCAAGGACGAAGTCGGAAAATTCCTGCGCACGGTGCGCGCGGCGTAAGCTTAGCCCGGCGGCGTTAGCGCGCCGCGCTGACAGTGCTTATTGCGGCAGCAGCAATGTAAGCACGATCACGAACAGCATGGCCGTCATGATGACGGCCGTGGCCGCTCCGGCGACAATTCTGGCGTTCTGTTTCGCGGTGCTGGGACGCATGGCGCCGGATGCTAGCGCATGTTGAACTGAGCTCCAATCCGTGATCGGCAGCAGGCCACGACGCGGTCAGGCGGCGAGCCTGCTGTGGAAGAAACGAGTGACGCGACCGATCGCGTCAAAAGTCGCCGGGTCGGTATCAGAAAAATCAAAGCCGTGGCCTTTATCAGGATAGGGCACGAATTCGGCTTCCGCGCCGACGGATCTCGCCAGCTCGATCAGCTTCTTGCCGTTTGCGATCGGCACGTTCCGGTCGGCTTCACCGTGCAGCTCGATCATGGGCGGCAAATGCCTGACCTTGCGGGTCATCGCGTCGGGCAAGCCGGCATAGAGTACGGCGAGCGCGGTGACGCGCTCGTCACGGGCAGCGGTATTGGCGGCAATGAAGCCACCGAGTGAAAAGCCTAGCAGGCCGACATGTCCGGAGCTGTCGGGGCGGCCGAGAATGGTCGTGATGGTGGCGGAGACCGTGTCTGACCAGCCGTCGAAGCGCCCCGTGTCATAGGCCTTGCGGCTCTCTTGCGTGCTCGTCTTGAGATCGAGCGCGGCCGTGTCGGTGGTGGTCATGTAGCGGAGGAGATAGGCGTCGATGCCTCCCGCCGACAGCGCATCCGCATAGCGCTCATAGGCGCGTCGTCTCAGCTCGATGCCGCGCGAGCCGTGCAGCAAGATGACCGCGGGGCGCTTTCCGGTGAGCTCCGCCGCATAGCGCAAGACGGGCAGGCTCTCGTTGCCGGCCGCGACGCTGAACTGCTCGTTTGGCGCGCAGCGCGCCGTGGCGGGCAACAGCAGGGCGGCGAGACCGGCCATAGCCATTCGTCGGGTGATCATCGGCAGGCTCGCTTCAAGGAGATTTCAGGCGCGACACATCGGCTGTATAGTGGGCTTGCGACGGAAGTTTGACTCGTGCAGGTCCGATGATCGCCAAGCGTCCACCCGTGCTGGCCCATGAGCGGTTCGTCGCCGACCGCGACAATTTCGCGGGCCTCGATCTCGCCGCGCGGTTAGAGCGGATCGAACGGACCAACCTGTGGGGCGCGGCCACGTCAGTGTCGGGCCTCGGCTCGGAGGACCGCGCCACCGCCGCGATCCGGGACGCGCTTCCGCCATTGTTGCAACGGCTCGGTGTGTGCTCGCTGCTCGATGCGCCCTGCGGCGATGCGGGCTGGATCGGCCGCATGAAGCTGAACGTGGGCTACACCGGCATCGATATCGTGCCGTCGCTGATCGCGGCCAACGGCGAGCGTGCGGCCCGCGGCGAGCTTCCCGGTCGCTTTCAAGTCGCCGACATCACCCGCGATGCGCTGCCGCCCGCCGACCTGATCCTGTGCCGCGACTGCCTGGTGCATTTGAGTTTCGCCAACATCGCTCGCGCTGTGGCGAACTTCCGCGCGAGCGGCGCGCGCTTCCTGCTTCTCACGACGTTTCCCGAATGGGACGACAATCGCGATTGCGAGGATGGCGACTGGCGCGCGCTGAACATGGCGAAGGCGCCGTTCAACTGGCCCGCGCCGCGCGAGTTGATCAACGAGCGCTGCGGGGAGGGCGGGGGCGACTGGCGCGACAAGAGCCTTGGGCTGTGGCGGATGGAGGATGTCCGATGATCGATGCCAGGTGCTGTTGCGGCGCTGTTTCACTTTCGCGTCCAGGACCGACCAAGCTGGTCGCGGCCTGTCATTGCATCGACTGCCAGCGGCGAACCGGAGCACCGTTCGGTGTCGCTGCGTTCTACCCGATCGAGGCCGTCACGATCTCCGGCGCACCGAAGGAATACGTTCGCGCCGCCGCAAGCGGGGGTGCGGTCCGCTTCTATTTTTGCTCCGATTGCGGCTCGACGGTCTGTTGGAAGCCTGACAATCTGCCGACGACGATTGGCGTTGCCGTCGGCGCCATCGCCGATCCGGATTTTCCGGCGCCCGTCAGATCGGTGTTCGAGCAATCGAAACATGCCTGGGTCGAGATCGCCGGCGCGGGTATCGAGCATTTCGAACAGAGCAGCGCGAAGAGTTCGGGCTGAGGCGCAGGCATGGCGACGATGATTTCATGCGAGCCGTCACTCGCACCGCGGTGTTCGCTCAGGGACGCTGCCTTGCGTTAGACGGCGTTCCTGTCGTCTGTATCGGTTCACCGGGCGCGCGGTCCAGCGGCGGATGAGGCCTGGCGAGTCCTACCGTGCCGGGAGGTGCGTCGTTGCTGGCGGTACGGGTATTGACGCGCTCCAACGTGACTGTCGATGCAACCACAAGGGCGATGGCCAAGGCGATGGCGGCTAGTGCCAAGGCTGTCCGATCATTCGGGTCCATCGCTAGACCTCCGCAAGACGGCTCTATGGTGCGAGGATAACGCCGGACTGATGATTTGGTTCTTACGTCAGGCCGCGACGCGGTGTCGGCCAACCAATGGTGCCGGCTGAGGGGATTGAACCCCCGACCTTCGGTTTACAAAACCGCTGCTCTACCGCTGAGCTAAGCCGGCCACTGGCAAGGAACCGCGCGGACTACTCGCTCGCGCCGACGCATCCGTATGTGCGCGGTCGCAATACCAGACTTGTCCCGGAAGTGCCAGAACCCGCAGGCAGCGTTTTGCCGGCGTGAAACAGGCGGCCCTTGGGGCCGCCTGAATCGGTTCGCCGGATTGCGGGGCTTATTGGCAGATGTGCCGGCGGCCGTCCTCGCCCTTCACCCAGGTGCCGGGCCGGCAAACGATGCCATTGCGGGCCGCGTAGGTATCCCAGTTGCCGTACCAGCCCATTTCGCTGCGGCCGTAGCCGCCGGAATTGTCATAGGCGTAGGAATTGTCCCATCCGCGGAACGGTGCCGACGCAATGGCTGCCGCGGTGCCCACGGCGGCCCCGGCAACTGCGCCCGCGGTGTCCACTGGCCAGAAGCCCGATCGCGTTCCGTCATTCGGATTCACTTGCTGCCGGGCCATGTGTCGACGCCGATAGGCGCGGTCAGTGGTGGAATTGGCGGGGCCCAGATTCTGGCAATTGGGATCCTGGAATAGCCCCGTGCAGCGGCCCGAATTGTCGACTGTCGCTTGGGCGAAGGCCGGTGTTGCCAGCGTGGACGCGACGATCGCGGCCAAGCCAAGAAGCTTCAGGCTCGTCATGGCATTTTCTCCATGTTGTTGTGACCTGTGCTAAGTGCGACCTCCGGCAGTGGTTCCGCGCATTCTCGCGTGCAGTGTCACATCGACGTGAGCCCGCCCAGGATGGTAATCTGTGCCGCGCAACCCTGCGCGGCCTGAGCACGTGTGGCGAGCTTGCGCCACGTTAACGCTTCGCTAGCGCGTTTTTCGGCATTTGAGCTGCTGTCGATCCCTAGGCGTTAGGCTTACCGGAATTTGGTGAGCTGGCCTTAACCCTCTCTGGGCCGCGATCGGATAGGTTGTGCTTCGGATAACCGGGACCTCCTCATGCGCGCCATGGCGCTCGCCGCCTTTCTGATCGGACTGCCCGCGACGGCGTTTGCCGGCGGCGGCTTCGACATCGTCGTGCCCTGCCGTCCCGGTGTGCCGATCATCATCAACAACATCGACGCGTCCTACAGCGTCGTCGAAGGTGTCTGGGGCCTCGGCAAGAACGTCCAGGTGCAGCCGACGATCTATGGCGGGCGCTATATCGCCGAGCGGCAGCCCGACGACGTCGGCCACTATTATCCGACGCTGGGCCTTCGGCCGGGCTATGGCCGGCTCGAGGTCGAGCCGCCCGCGAACCGCAAACTGCCAAAACCCGCCGAGAGCTATCACCAGAGCTGGGGCGCATCGTCCGCACCGCTGCCGGCGCAGATGGATCCGCCCGTCGATCCGCCGCCGGTGATCTACGCGCCCGAATTCAACGACCATCCGCGGCCTCATCGGCCGCGGCCCCGTGCAACCATTCCCGGCAGGCCGCCGGGTTAAGAAACGTCAAAATCCAAAAGACGGAATTCAACAGGAGAGAGTAATGCGTCAAATGATTTCGGGACTGGTCGCGGCGGCTGCCGTGATGTTCGTCGCGACCGCGCCCGCCGCGGCCTGCGGCTTCACCACCTGCGCGCCGATCGCACCGATCTATTCCGGCTGCAACACCGGCTGCGGTGGTTATGGATACGGTGGTGGTTATGGATACGGCTATGGCGCCTATGAGCGCCTCGCCGAGCCGACCACGCAGTATTATTACGTCAACCAGGGCCCGACCTATACCGGCCCGGGCGCCTTCGCGCCGTATCCGACCTATCGTGAGGACGCGGTCGTTGCGCCCGCCAATTACGGCTATGGCTATGGCTATCGCGCCGCCGCCTATCCCTATCACCGCCCGTACTACCGTCCGTATCGCTACGGCTACGGCCCCCGCTACGGCTACCTGCCGCGCACGCATTACGGCTACGCTCCGCGCTATGGCTACGCCCACCATTACGCGCCGTATTACGGCGGTCACCGCGTGCTACGCCGCTACTACTGATCTCTGATCCGTTGAACCAACGAAGCGCCCGTTCGCATGATGCGGACGGGCGTTTTGCTTTTCTGATGTGCGCGTGATCGCGATCGGAATCGGTTTTGGCCGTCAGTCCGCCTACGCCTATCGGCTACGGCGTGCGCTCGCTTCGCTTATGATGTGCTGGGATGGCTTGCCTAGCCGAAGCTCGCGAAGCGAGTGAAGGCTGGTGGGGGAGGCAGGACTCGAACCTGCGAAGCCATGAGGCGGCTGATTTACAGTCAGCTCCCTTTGCCACTCGGGACACTCCCCCGCTCGACGGCAGCACAATCGGGCCGGACCTTGCCGGCGGACCGAAGACGGCCATGGAACGTGAAGGCCGCGACAGCCCGGATGGGGGCGCGACCGGGCGCGTTTATGGGCGAAGCGGTGGGGCAAAGTCAACCGAGGCGAACAGCTAAAATCGCCTCCATTCGCACCCAAATTGCCATATTCCGGGACCCGTGACACAAGCGAGCCCATGAAGGATCGAAAATTTGCACCGAAAGGCCCGCGCGGCGGGGCTAAGCCCTTCAACCGGCCCGGAAAATCGGCCCGCGGCCCGTCCTGGCGCGACCGCGACTCGCACGCCGACGGGCCCGTCATCCTGTATGGCTGGCACACCGTCACCATGGCGCTGGCTAATCCGGCGCGGCGGATCCGCAAGCTGACGCTGACCGAGAACGCCGCCCGGCGGCTCGCGGAAGAGAACATCGAGACCCGTGTTGCGCCTGAGATCGTCCGGCCCCAGGAGATCGACCGTCTGCTGTCGCCGGACGCCGTGCATCAGGGCCTGCTCGCGGAAGCCGATCCGCTGCCTTCGCCTGATATCGAGACCCTGAAGCAGGAAGGCGTGGTGCTGGTGCTCGACCAGATCACCGATCCGCACAATGTGGGCGCCATCCTGCGCTCGGCCGCGGCCTTCGCGGTCAAGGCGATCGTCACCACCGCGCGCCACAGTCCGGAGGCGACAGGCGTGCTGGCGAAAGCCGCCTCGGGCGCGCTGGAGCTGGTTCCGATGGTGACGGTGCAAAACCTCGCCCGTGCGCTCACTGCGCTGAACGAACGCGGCTTCCAGACTGTCGGCCTCGACAGCGAGGGCACCGAGAACCTTTCGGACGTCGCGCTGCGCGAGCCGCTTGCGCTGGTGCTGGGCGCCGAAGGCAAGGGCCTCAGGCAATTGACCCGCGAGACCTGCAGCGTCGTGGCGCGGCTCGACATGCCCGGCGAGATCAAGAGCCTCAACGTCTCGAATGCCGCCGTGCTCTCGCTCTATGTCGGCGCAAGCCGGCTCGGGCTGATGAAGTAGCGGCTGCCTCGACCGCTACGCCATCATCTCCCGCACCAGCGGCACCACCTTCCGCCCGTAGAGATCGATGCTCTTCATCAGCTTCTCGTGCGGCAGGGGGCCGGCCGAATATTTCAGCTGGAACCGCGAAATACGAAGCGCCTTCGCGGTCTTCGCGATCTTGCGC
Organism: Bradyrhizobium sp. CB2312; assembly: GCF_029714425.1. Taxonomy (NCBI): domain Bacteria; kingdom Pseudomonadati; phylum Pseudomonadota; class Alphaproteobacteria; order Hyphomicrobiales; family Nitrobacteraceae; genus Bradyrhizobium; species Bradyrhizobium sp. CB2312. Next base: position 4,157,605 of record NZ_CP121668.1, read on the forward strand.
GCCACCGTCTCCGGTGAGCCGACATAGAGCGAGCCGTGCTCGGCCTCGCTGACGAACTCGTCGCGCCCCATCGGCGGCCAGCCGCGCTCCTTGCCGATGCGGTCGCGCATGGCCTTGTAATCGGGCCACAGCTCCTCGCGCGCCTGCTCATCGGTTTCGGCCACGTAGCCGGGCGAGTGCACCCCGATCGGCTGTACGGGCCGGCCGAACTCCTTGAAGGCGCGGTGATAGAGATCGACATAGGGCGCAAAGCGCTCGGGATCGCCGCCGATGATCGCGAGCATCAAGGGCAGGTCGTAATGCGCGGCGCGCACCACCGATTGCGGGCTGCCACCGACGCCGATCCAGGTCTTCAGCCGGCCGTTCTCGACCGGCGGATAGACCAGCTGATCCTTCAGAGGCGGACGCAGCTTGCCTTGCCAGGTCACCGGCTGCTGCGACAGCAGCGCGGCGAACAGATCGAGCTTCTCCTCGAACAGCTCCTCGTATTTGCGCAAGTCGAAGCCGAACAGCGGGAAGGATTCGGTGAACGAGCCGCGGCCGAGGATCACCTCGGCGCGCCCGTTCGAGAGCGCGTCCAGCGTCGCAAAGCGCTGGAACACGCGGATCGGATCGTCCGAGCTCAGCACCGTCACGGCCGAACCGAGATGGATGCGCTTCGTGCGCGCGGCGGCCGCCGCGAGCACGGTCTCGGGCGACGAGATCGCGAAATCGGCGCGGTGATGCTCGCCGAGCCCGATGAAGTCGAGGCCGAGCTCGTCGGCCAGCACGGCTTCGTCGACGACGTTGCGGATCACCTGCGCGTGCGGAAGCATGGCGCCCGAGGCGTCCTTGGTGACGTCACCAAAGGTATCCAGTCCGAATTCAAGCGGTGCGGTCATAGGTGAGATCTCTGCGGGGGGCTTGCTGTCACGGTGGGGCGTCGTTTTGCGGTGGAGCTAGGCCGCATGGGGCGGCGCAACAATGCTGCTCTGAGAAACCCACCGTTTCCGCTTTGTCACCGGTTTCGGGCTTGTATCCGCGTGCTCAGTCGGACTCGGCGAACATCTCGACCAGGGTCTCGCGCAGCCAGCGCTGGGCCGGTACCGTATCGTTGCGTTGGTGCCAGAACAGGCTGACAACGCGAGGCGGCGCTTCCAGGGGAAGCGGCATGGCGTGCAGAAGCGGCGCGTGCCTTGATTGCGAGCGCAGGTCGCTCGGGAGCACGGCGATCAGATCGGACTGGCGCACGACCTCGTAGGCGGCGCTGTAGTGATTGACGGTCGCGACCAGGTTGCGCGACAGCCCGCGCGAAGCCAGGAAGAGGTCGTAGGACGGCATGGTCTTGCCCGCGAGGCTCACGTCGACATGGCCCGCGTTCAGGAAGGTCCGCGTGCCCAGCCGTTTCTGGGCGGCGAGCGGATGGCCGCGCCGCATGAAGCAGGCATACTCGACCGTCCACAGCGAGCGCGAGCGAATGGCGGCCGGTTGCTGCGCCTCGTTGACATAGACGCTGAGCACGCAATCGACCCTGTTGTCCTCGAGCTGGTCGGCAATCTCGACGACGGTATTGGGCACGGTGTGGACGCGCGATTTCGGCGCAACCTTGCCGAGATGGCCGAGCAGGTTCGGCATCACCAGCGAGGAGACGTAGTCCGACATCGACAGGCTGAATTCGGTCTGCGCACGTGCGGGATCGAACACCTGCTCGTCGAGCGCGCCGCGCACGCTTTCCAGCGCCTCGCCGATCGGCTCCCACAGCACCACGGCGCGCTGGGTCGGGCGGATGCCGGTGCCGGCTCGCACGAACAGGGGATCGCCGAGCGCGTCGCGCAGCCGCGCCAGCGCGTTGCTGACCGCGGGCTGGGTCATCCGCAGCGCATTCGCCGCGCGCGTGACGCTGCCCTCGGTCATCAGCGCCTCGAAGACTTTCAGGAGGTTGAGGTCGAGCGCGCGGAACGACAAAGACATTCACCATGGTGATATATCAGATCATGATTATAAATTATGACGATAATGTCACTTTGTCTATGGTTCCCTCCCGAGCGGCGCGCCGGGCCCGTGACATCAGAGGGGGACTTTCATGTCGATGATATCGGCGCGCATTGAGCGCCTTCCGTTCGCACGCTTCCACACGCATCTGCTGCTGATGGGCGGGCTCGGCTACATGTTCGACGCGATGGACGCGGCGGTGCTGGCCTTCATCCTGCCGGTGCTGCGCACGGCGTGGAATTTGTCGAGCGTTCAGATCGGCGTGCTCGGCAGCAGCACCTATATCGGCTTCCTGTTCGGCGCGTTGCTGGCGGGCACGCTGGGCGACTTGATCGGCCGCCGCGCGGTAATGATGTCTGCGCTGGCGCTGTATTGCGCGGCATCGATCGTCAGCGCGATGGTCGACACATGGCCTTCCTTCTTCGCCGCGCGCGTCGTCGCCGGCATGGGCACCGGCGCGGAGAGCGCGATCATCGCGCCTTATCTCGCGGAGTTCGTGGCGCGGCGTTACCGCGGCAGCTTCACCGGCGCTCTGGCCGGATTCTTCTCCTTCGGCTTCGTCGCCGCGGCGTTGCTCGGCTACTTCATCGTGCCCGCCTCCGACAACGGCTGGCGCATCGTGCTGGTGATCACGGCGGTGCCGGTCGTCATGCTGCTGTGGTGGCGCCGGGCGCTGCCGGAATCGCCGCGCTGGCTCGAGAGCCGGGGCAGGGGCAAGGAAGCCGAAGCCTTGCTCGACAGGATCGAGGCGGGCTTTGCGCGCGAGGGGCATGTCCTGCCGCAGCCGGTCGTCGAAGCAACAGTGCCGGCCGCCGGCGGGACGCTGCTCGCCAATTTCGCCGCGCTGCTCGCTGGCCGGCAGGCGCGCATCACCATCATGACCTGGATCATGTGGCTTGCGATTACCTTCAGCTACTATTCCTTCTTCGTCTGGATTCCCGGCCTGCTGGTCCAGAACGGCATGAGCATCACCAAGAGCTTTGCCTATTCGATCGCGATCTATTGCGCGCAGATCCCCGGCTATTTCAGCGCCGCGTATTTCAACGAGCGCATTGGCCGGCAGGCGACGATTGCGTCCTACATGCTGCTCGGCGGCGTCAGTGCGCTGGGGCTCGCCTTCGCGCAGAGCGACCAGCAGATCATGGCGGCGGGAATCTTCCTGTCTCTGTTCATGAACGGCACCTATGCGGGCGTCTATGCCTACACCGCCGAGGTGTTCCCGACGCCGGTCAGGACCACGGGCGCAGGCCTTGCGTCGGCGATCGGCCGTATCGGCGCGATCGTCTCGCCGATTCTGGTCGGCTATCTCTACCCGAGCTTCGGCTTTGCCGGCGTGTTCGGCGTTACCACCACCGTGCTGCTGCTCGGGGCCGTCACCGTCGTGCTGATGGGCGTGCCGACCCGCGGCCGTTCGCTGGAAGAGATTGCCGCGGGTGAAGTGGCATGACGCCGACGAAATCCAAGGCCGATCCGCTCCTCTGCGCCGTCGCGGCGGCGCAGAGCAGGGCGGACCAGCCGGATGCGCTGTTCGCGGCGCTGGACCAGGCCGTGAAGTCGGCGATCGGGCACAAGCTGTTCACGATCCTGACCTATGATGGCAACAGCGGCGATGCGGCGCGGATCTATTCCAATCTCCCCGGGCCTTACCCGACGGGCGGGCGCAAGCGCCTCGCGCCGGGGCCTTGGACCGAGGCCGTGCTCGACCGCGGCGAGGCCTATATCGGCCGCACCCGGGATGATCTGCGCGCCGTCTTCCCTGATCACGAGCTGATCGCTTCGCTCGGTTGCGAGAGTGTGCTCAACATGCCCGTGCGCTGGCGCGGGCGCACGCTCGGCTCGCTGAATCTGCTTCACGAGGCGGGGTGGTACGGCGAAGATGATGTCGCCGCGTGCCTTCCCTTTGCCCAGCTCACCCTGCCGGCGCTGCTCGCGCCGGCCCACCTCTGACAGGACGGTCGCGATGCCAAGCATCCTCTTCAAGAACGCCGCACTGCTTGATCCGCTTCAGCCGGAATTGCTGGAGGGGCACCATGTGCTGGTCGAGGACAACCTGATCAAAGAGATCGCCGACCGGCCGATCCAGGCCAGCGCCGACCGCACCATCGATCTGAAGGGCAAGACGCTGATGCCGGGCCTGATCGACCTGCATGTGCACGCGATCGCGGTCGAGCTCAACCTGGCGCAACAGGTGCACATGCCGAACGTGCTGGTGACGTTGCGCTCGACGCTGCTGCTGCGCGGGATGCTGCGGCGTGGCTTCACCACCGTGCGCGATGCCGGCGGCGCCGGCCACGCGCTGAAGCAGGCGATCGACACCGGCCTGACCGATGGCCCGCGCCTGTTCGTCTCCGGCCGCGCGCTCAGCCAGACCGGCGGCCACGGCGATATGCGGGCGCGTTCGGACTATCTCGCGAGCGACGCACCCTGTCCATGCTGCGTACGTGTCGGCGCGCTGGCGCGCGTTGCTGACGGCGTCGACGGCGTGCGCAAGGCTGCGCGCGAAGAACTGCAGATGGGGGCCGACCAGATCAAGATCATGGCCTCCGGCGGCGTGGCGTCGCCGACCGATCCGGTTGGTGCCTTCGGCTACTCCGAGGACGAGATCCGCGCCATCGTCGAGGAAGCGCGCGGGCGCCAGACCTATGTGCTTGCCCATGCCTACACCGCTGCCGCCATCGAGCGCGCGGTTCGCTGCGGTGTGCGCACCATCGAGCATGGCAATCTGGTCGATGCGCCGACCGCGCGGCTGATGGCCGAGAAGGGCGCCTATGTGGTGCCGACGCTCGTCACCTATGAGGCGCTGGCCAATGAAGGCGCTCAATACGGCCTGCCGCCGGAGAGCGTGGCCAAGATCGCCGACGTCCGCGACGCCGGCCTGCGCTCGCTTGCGATCTATCGCGACGCCGGCGTGAAGATGGGGTTCGGCAGCGATCTGCTCGGACCGTCCCAGCGCCTGCAGAGCGACGAGTTTCGCATTCGTGCCGAGATCCTCGGCCCGCGCGCCGTCATTGCCAGCGCGACATTGATCGGCGCCGAAGTGCTCGGCATGGAAGGCAAGCTCGGCCGGATTGCGCCCGAAGCCATCGCGGACCTGCTGGTGGTCGACGGCAATCCGCTGCGCGATGTCGCCTGCCTGCTTGGCCAGGGCGAGCACATCCCAATGGTGATGAAGGCCGGCAAGGTCCAGTTCGACAGGCTCAACGCCTAAAGCGTTTTCAAGCGAAGTGGATACCGGTTCGCGTAAAGAAAACGCGTCAAAAAAGCGTAGCTACCGCCACATGCCCCGCATCTTCGCCCCGATGTCGATCTTCGGGCCCTGCGCCGCGCTGCGGGCCGCGCCTGCGGCGGCCTTCGGCCAGGCGGTGCGCTCGAACAGATAGACCAGGGATTCCGGGATGAAGCGGGTGCGCGAGGCGTAGACGTGGCGGTCGCCCTTGGCTTGCTGGCCGTGGGTGAAGAAGCGCTGCGGCACCACGAGGTGCAGATCGTCCTTGGCACGCGTCATCGCGACATAGAGCAGGCGGCGCTCCTCCTCAATCTCGGCGCTGGTCCCGGCGCCGAGGTCCGAGGGCATGCAGCCGTCGACGACGTTGAGCACGAACACCGACTTCCACTCCTGGCCCTTGGCGGAGTGGATGGTCGAGAGGATCAGATAGTCTTCGTCGCGCAAGGGAGGCCCGGACTTGTCGCTGGTCACATCCGGCGGATCGAGCGTGAGCTCGGTCAAGAATTTCTCGCGCGAGGAATAGCCGCTCGCGATCTGCTCGAGCTGCATCAGGTCGGCGCGGCGCGTCTCGGAATCCTCGTGGATGCGGTCGAGATGCGGCTCGTACCAGAGCCGCACGCGCTCGAGGTCGGCCGGCCATTCCGAATAGCGCAGATTCTGGGTCGCGCGGACGAAGTCGGTCCAGTCCGCGCCCGTGCGCGGCGGTACCGGAAGCTGGCTGAGCGTGTGCAGCGGGTCGGTACTTTCGGCCATCTGGTCGAGCACGCGCTGCGCGGTCGCAGGCCCGATGCCCGGCAAGAGGTGCAGGATGCGGAAGCCTGCGACGCGGTCACGCGGATTCTCGGCAAAGCGCAGCAAGGCCAGCACGTCCTTGACGTGTGCGGCGTCGAGGAATTTCAGTCCGCCGAATTTCACAAACGGGATGTTGCGGCGAGTGAGCTCGATTTCCAGCGGGCCCGAATGCGAGGACGTCCGGAACAGCACCGCCTGGTGCTTGAGCAGCGCGCCTTGCTCGCGGTTGGCCAGCACCTGTTCGACGATGTAGCGGGCCTGGTCGGCCTCGCCATGCACGGTGACGAGCTGCGGCTTCTGCCCGGCGCTACGGTCAGTCCAGAGATTCTTGGTGAAGCGCTCCCGCGCCAGTCCAATGACGCCGTTGGCCGCCGCCAGCACGGCTTGCGTCGAGCGGTAATTGCGGTCGAGCGTGATCATCTCCGCGCGCGGCGAGAAGCTCTGGGGAAACTCCAGGATGTTGCGCACGGTCGCGGCGCGGAACGAGTAGATCGACTGCGCGTCGTCGCCGACCACGGTGAGCCCGCACCCGTCAGGCTTGAGCGCCAGCAGGATCGAGGATTGCAGGCGGTTGGTGTCCTGATATTCGTCGACCAGCACGTGATCGAAGCGGCCGCCGATCTCCTCGGCGATCAGCGCATCGCTCATCATCTGCGACCAGTAGAGCAGGAGATCGTCGTAATCGAGCACGTGCTGGGCCTGCTTGGCCTCGATGTAAGCGGCGAACAGGCCTTTCAGCTCCGCGGCCCAGCCGGCGCACCAGGGATAATGTTGCCCGAGCACCTTCTCGATCTCCATCTCGGCATTGACGCAGCGCGAATAGATCGACAGGCAGGTGCCCTTGGCCGGAAAGCGGCTCTCGGTTTTCGACAGGCCGCGCTCGTGCCGCACCAGATTCATCAGGTCGGCGGAATCCTCGCGGTCGTGGATGGTGAAGGCGGGATCGACGCCGATCCGCTCGGCATATTCGCGCAAGAGCCGCGCGCCGATGCCATGGAATGTGCCGGCCCAGGTCAGCGCATCGCGCATGATGGCGGCGTTGTTCTCGCCCAGCACCTTGCGCGCGATGCGCTCGACCCGGCCGGCCATCTCGGCCGCGGCGCGGCGCGAGAACGTCATCAGGAGGATGCGGCGCGGATCGGCGCCCGCGACGATCAGATGTGCGACGCGGTGCGCCAGCGTGTTGGTCTTGCCGGAGCCCGCGCCGGCGATGACGAGCAGGGGAGCGCCGACAGTCGCGCCATCGGCCACGCCATGCTCGACGGCGCGGCGCTGCTCCGCATTGAGCGTGTCCAGATATGTCGCCACGAATCGCCCCGGTGAAAGGCAACAGGGTCGGCGATCCCAGCGCGAATCGCAATGCGGCTGGACGGAACCGGTGTTAAGACCTAGGGACAACACGGCCCAAGGTTCCAGCCCGAAAAGCGCGCACCGGCATGACCGAGCTCAAGCCCGACCAGTTCGAGATGCGGCGGCTGGAATCGCTCAGCAATACCATCTTCGGCGTCGCCATGACGCTGCTCGCCTATGACCTGCCCAGGGCCGCGGTGTTCACCAGCGCGCCCGGCTGGAGCGATCTCGCCCAGGTCTATTCCGGCAAGCTCGCGGGCTTTGCGCTGAGCTTCATCATCGCCGGCCTGTTCTGGATCAGCCACCACCGCCGGCTGGCGCGCCAGGCGGTCGGCAGCCGCGGCGCGGTGATCCTTAATCTGTTCTTCCTGCTTTCGATCGTGCTGCTGCCGGTGACCAACGGCCTCTACATCAATTACGCCATGAGCAGCGCGGTGGCGGTGCTCTATGGCCTGCATTTGACCGTGATCGCCGGCCTCAATGCCTGGCTGTGGTGGACGATCCTGGGCGGCTGGCGGCGTGAGACCATGGCCTCGCGGTTTCCGCTGCTGGTGTTCATTCCGGGCACCATCGTTGCGGCGTTCGCGCCGCATATCGCGCCCTTCCTGTGGTTCGTCGCTTTCGGCGGGCTGCTGATCCGGCGCTTCTATGCCGCGCCGGCGGGCCAGGAGCCCTAACTTCCCGGATCAGTCGGGCGTCGCGCCGAACCCGTCGGCCGGGACGTAAAGCATGACGGGGCGGATTTCGTAGACCGCGGTCGGATTGACCTCACGCAGCTTCCGCGCCGCCGCGATGGCCTCGTCATCCCCGGCGCAGTTGACGAGGTGGAAGCCCAGGAGCTGCTCCTTGGTCTCGGCAAACGGACCGTCCAGCACCATGCCGGCGCCGGGGCCGCGCAAGGTGCGGGCCTTTCGGGTCTCGTCGAGGCGCGCGGCCGGACCAAGCAGTCCGCTGGCCCTCATGGGCTCCTGCACCGCGATGACCTTGGCCACGACCGCGGCGTCCTGCTCCGGCGTCCAGGACTGGATCTCGTCTTCCACATGGTAGGCCAGGATGGCGTAAAGCATCGTCACCTCGTTGATTTCCGCTGCGCGCGTCCAAAGGACGTACCACCACAGCCTGTGCCGACAATAGCAATGCGGAAAATATTGCGTCAGGGCCTAGCGACGAAACCGTCCCGAAACCCGATTGCCGCTCGGACGTGTGAACGCCGCCCGGAACCCGCGCGACTGATGGCCACCAAGAACACTTCGGAGGCGGCCATGTCGACCATCAAGATCATCTGCGACGCGCGTCGGGCGGGGAAGTCCGAGCCAGCCGACCTGCACGACCAGAGCGGTCACCATCGCTACTACGGAAGCTCGGCCGAGAATGGTGGCGAGCACATTGTCGAGAGCCGGCGCGGCAAGCGCCCGCGCGCGCTGAATGTCTGTGGCTTTTGACGCAACCAGTCGTTGCGGATGAGCGTCCTGCAAATTTCGATCGCTGCGCTGCCGTTCCTGTTCTCGCTGGCGAGCCGGAACGGCAACGCGATCGCGCCATGCCTGGTCACGAGCATCTTCACCGTGCTCCTCGGCGAAGAGCCTCACCGGGCGGTCGTGGCCTGGTGTGTCGGCGTGCTGATTGCCGCCGTTGCCTTTCGCGAGCGGCTTCGCGCGACTTGAGCCTGCGCCGGTTACGGTGCGCTCAGGACCTGCTTGACGAGCGTCTCCCGCAGATTTGCCAGTTCGCCGCTCGCCTCCATCTGCGCGATCACCTTGCCGACCTCAGGCACCAGAGCGCGATGGCGTTCGTGCAAATAGTGAAAGATGTGGATGCGCTCGAGCGGAGGCGAGAGCGGGTAGATCCTGGCCTGCAGGTTGAGCTTCCTCACGGCGACGAGCCCGCTGAAGAGGTCGGTGACCATCACGTCGAAGCGGTCCGCATCGAGCATCTTGACCATGCTCTCCAGGCTGGTCGTCGCCGTGACGCGGGCCATGCCGCGCGTGCCGGCCTCCGACGAGCCGACGCCGCGGACGATGCCAATGCTGTAGTCTTGAATTGAATTCCAGCCGGCCACATCGAAATGCAGTTTCGTCGTGAACACCGCGGGCTCGATGTAGTTGATCGCCGGCGTGACCTGGACCAGCGTCGGATAGTCGCGGGAGAGCGTCCCGATCCGCTGGATCTCGCCGTCCACCTCTCCGGCGCTCGACAGTGCGAGCGCCCGCTTGCCGGGAACGTCCTCAAATTCGAGCTTGATGTTCAGCTTGGCGTAGACAGCCCGCAGCATCTCGCCGCCGACATATTGATCGGGGATGTCGGCGATGCGCGCCAGCCGGATCAGGTCTTGCGCCTGCGATGGAGCGGCTGCGAGCAAAGACAGCCAGGCGACGGCAATCCGCCACATCACGCTTCTCCTTTGTCGAACCTTACTACCGCTGGATTCGGAGGCCCGCGCGATCTACCCGGGGTGGCGCCTGCGCGACGGCCGCACCTACTGACGCTCGCCCGCGATATGAGGCGATTCCGGACTTTCAGCGATGTCATTCTAGCACGCGAGGTGATAGCTTGCGCCAGAGTCCTGCTGCTGGGCGCAAGATATGACCCCGCCGACCTCAAGCCGCCCATGGGCCGACAGGATTGCCAAGCCTCGCGTGAAGAGAATCTGGACTGTCGAATTGCTCGTGGCCGCCACTCGCTGGCCGGAGCAGGTGCCGCCATTCCCGGGACATGGTGCATGGGTGACTCAGGCGATGGGGACTCCAAGCGCAGCCGCGCCGTTGCCCCGGCGGCCGCGAAGCAGGATTTGGGCGGGATCGGCGTTGCGCTTGCGCCGGCGATGATCGGAGCGTTGCTGTCGCGGGTCTTCAACTGGTCACGCAGCGGCGTCGGGCCGCGCCTGCTGGCTGCCGTGCTGCTGTTTAGCTCCATCGTCACGCTGATGCTGACCGCGCTGCAGCTCTATCTCGACTACGAGCGCGAGGTCGGCGTCATCGAGACGCGGCTCGACGAGATCGGCCGCAGCACCACCGGCAGCCTCGGCGAGAGCCTGTGGAATCTCGACCAGAACCAGCTCAGGCTCCAGCTCGACGGTATCCTGCGGCTGCCCGACATCCGCGCCGCCGAAGTGCGCGAGATCGCCGATCGCCCCAATCCGATCCGTGTTGCGGTCGGCGAGCCGAACACCCGTTCGATCGTGACGCGTGACTATCCCCTGACCACCATCGTGCGGGGGACCGCGCGCGCGATCGGCGTGCTTCACGTCGAAGCGACGCTGAGCGAGGTGTATCAGCAATTGCTGCACCGTGCCTTGGTCATTCTGGCGAGCCAGGCGGCGAAGACGTTTCTCGTCTCGCTGTTCATCATCTACATGTTCCATCTGCTGGTGACGCGGCACCTGGTCGCCATCGCCGACTTCGTCAGCAAGTACAATCTGGCGCGGCCGCCGCCGCCTTTGCAGCTGGAGCGCCGTCCGCCCTACGATCCCGACGAGCTGGACAAGGTGGTCGTCGCCTTCAATGTCATGTGTGCCAATCTCGAGTACGCCTATGGCGAGCTGCGCGAGGCCAACGCCAATCTCGAACGTGACCTGAAGATCCGCCGCAGCGCCGAAGAAGATGCGCGCGCGAGCGAGCAGCGCTTCCGCGACTATGCCGAGACCGCGTCCGACTGGTTCTGGGAAACCGGACCGGATCATCGGTTCACCTACATATCGGAGCGGGCCGGCGCCTTCGGCATGGACCACAAGGCGCTGATCGGCAAGCGCCGCACCGATGCCGCTTTCGACCACGACGCCGAGCCGGAGAAATGGCGCGCGCACGTGGCGACATTGGACCGTCACGAGCCGTTCCGGAAGTTCGAATATCGCGGTCGTGATGCGAGCGGACGCCTGCGCCATTTCAGCGTCAACGGCCAGCCGGTGTTCGGGTCAGATGGACGCTTCATGGGCTATCGCGGCTCCGCCACCGACCTCACCGCGCAACACGAGACCGAGGAGCGGCTGCGCCAATCCCAGAAGATGGACGCGATCGGCCAGCTCACCGGCGGCGTCGCACATGACTTCAACAACGTGCTCACGGTCATCACCGGCACCATCGAGCTCATCCAGGAGGGGCTCGCGGACAGGCCTCAGTTCGCCGCCATCGCGCAGCTCATCGACGATGCCGCCACACGCGGCGCCGAGATCACCTCGCAGCTTCTGACCTTCGCGCGCCGCCAGCCGCTCGAGCCGCGAGAAATCGACGTCAACGCCCTTGTTTTGGAGACCGCGAAGCTGCTGAAGCCGATCCTGGGCGAGCATGTCGAGATCGTGACGCGGCTCGCGGACGACGTCTGGTCGGCGATGGCCGATCCGTCGCAGCTTTCGTCCGCTATCGTCAATCTCGCCGTCAACGCGCGTGACGCAATGCCGGGTGGCGGCAGGCTGACGCTGGAGACCGAGAACCGGGAGCTCGACGGCACGGAAGGTGCCGGCGAGGGCGATGTCGTCCGCGGCGCCTTCGTGATGGTCGCAGTAAGCGACACCGGTCACGGCATCCCGGCCGACATCCGTGAGCGCGTGTTCGAGCCGTTCTTCACCACCAAGGGCGCCGGCCGCGGCACCGGCCTCGGACTCAGCATGGTCTACGGCTTCGCTCGCCAGACTGGCGGCACCGTCGCGATCGAGAGCGAGGAGGGACGCGGCACCGTGATGCGGTTGTTCCTGCCGCGATCGAAGGGCGAAGCGCCGGACAGGACGGCGCCGGTTCTGGCGCCCGCCACAGCGCGCGGGCAAGAGACCATCCTCGTGGTCGAGGACGATCCGCTGGTGCAGGGCTATGTCATCGCCCAGCTCGGCAGCCTCGGCTATCGCACGCTCGCCGCCGGCGACGGCGCAGCCGCGCTCGCGCTGGTCGACCAGGGTGCCAAATTCGATCTCCTGTTCACCGACATCATCATGCCCGGCGGCATGAACGGGCACGAATTGGCCGAAGCCGTCCGGCTTCGCCGGCCAGGGGTGAGGGTGCTCTACACCTCCGGCTATACCGACGACACCATCGTCCACGAAGGGCATCTCGATGCCGGCGTGGCGCTGCTGAGCAAGCCATACCGGAAGTCGGAGCTGTCGCAGAAGATTCGCGAGGTGCTTGGGGGCGAGCCGCCAGCCTGAGGCGCGCCGGCAGACGAAAAAGGCGCGGCGGGAAAGTCCCGTCGCGCCCGATTTCTTGCTCGCTGGTCCAGGGCTGAGAGCGCCCCGATGCCAAGCCTTGGAGCTTAGCGGGCGATCCCAGCGAGGTGACAGCGCTTGAGATAAGACACTGGATCACCTCCTTTCGTTGGTTTCGGGAGCCTCAATATAGGGTGAAACCGCCTCGTCGTTAAGAGGTGGGGCGAAGGACCGGGAACAAGGGCGTTCGCAGGGCGGGAAAGCCCGGTCAGGGCCAGTTGAGACCGCCGCCGGGCCGTGTTAGGGGATCGGCAACGCGGGTGTAGCTCAATGGTAGAGCAGCAGCCTTCCAAGCTGAATACGAGGGTTCGATTCCCTTCACCCGCTCCAAATTCCCCTTTGGTCCCATACGAGTTGACGCTGACGGCCGTTCTGTCCAAGAAGGGCGTCAAATCGACGGATGCCACGTACGCGCGGACCGCCCGTGTCGGGTGGCTGCCGGGAGCTTAAGGGCCATATGACTGAGCGGATCGCTCTCATCACCGGTGTGACCGGCCAGGACGGCGCCTATCTCGCCGAATATCTGCTGTCGCTCGGCTATGTCGTGCACGGCATCAAGCGCCGGTCGTCCTCGTTCAACACCGCGCGCGTCGATCACCTCTACCAGGACCCGCATGTCGGCAACGTGCCGTTCCTGATGCACTATGGCGACATGACGGATTCGACCAATCTGATCCGCCTGATGCAGCAGATCCGCCCCACGGAGATCTACAATCTCGCCGCCCAGAGCCACGTCGCCGTCAGCTTCGAGAGCCCGGAATATACCGCCAATGCCGACGCCATCGGCGTGCTGCGCCTCCTGGAGGCGATCCGCATCCTCGGCATGGAGAAGCAGACACGGTTCTACCAGGCCTCGACCTCCGAGCTCTACGGCCTCGTGCAGGAGATCCCGCAGAAGGAGACCACGCCGTTCTATCCGCGCTCGCCTTATGGCGTCGCCAAGCTCTACGGCTACTGGATCACGGTGAACTACCGCGAAGCCTACGGCATGTTCGCCAGCAACGGCATCCTGTTCAACCACGAGAGCCCGATCCGCGGCGAGACCTTCGTCACCCGCAAGATCAGCCGCGCCGTCGCCCGCATCGAAGTCGGCCTCGAGGACACGCTCTATCTCGGCAATCTCGAAGCCAAGCGCGACTGGGGGCATGCGAAGGACTACGTCGAAGGCATGCACATGATCCTCCAGGCCGACAAGCCTGACGATTTCGTGCTCGCCACCGGCGAGACGCGCTCGGTGCGCGAAATGGTCGAGCTGGCCTTTGCGCAGGTCGGCCGCCGCATCGCGTGGCGCGGGCAGGGCGTCGACGAGACCGGCGTCGATGAGGCGACCGGCAAGACCGTGGTGAAGATCGACCCCACCTATTTCCGTCCGACCGAGGTCGATCTCCTGGTCGGTGACGCCAGCAAGGCGCGCCAGGTGCTCGGCTGGAAGCCGAAACGGACGTTTGCGCAGCTCGTCGAGGAGATGGTGGCGAGCGATCTGGCGGAGGCAAAACGGGACGCCGGCCGTGGCAAGCACAGCGTTTGAGCTGAAAGATAAAAGCGTCTACGTCGCCGGCCATCGCGGCATGGTCGGAGCCGCGCTGGTGCGCCGGCTCGAACGGGAGGACGTCAAGCTCGTCACGGTGGATCGCCGCGAGGTCGATCTCTGCAATCAGGCCGCCGTGTTCGACTGGTTCGCGCGCGTGCGGCCGCAGGTGATCTTCCTTGCCGCCGCAAAGGTCGGCGGCATCGTCGCCAACAACACGCTGCGCGCCGAATTCATCTACGACAACATCGCGATCGCGGCCAATGTGATCCATGCCGCGCACCAGAACGGTGCCGAGAAGCTGATGTTTCTGGGCTCGTCCTGCATCTACCCGAAGCTGGCGGCGCAGCCGCTGCGCGAGGATTCCGTGCTGACCGGCCCGCTGGAGCCGACCAACGAGCCCTATGCGATCGCCAAGATCGCCGGCATCAAGATGGTGGAGGCCTATCGCAGCCAGTATGGCAGCGACTTCATCAGCGTGATGCCGACCAATCTCTACGGCCCCGGCGACAACTATCATCCCGAGATGAGCCACGTGGTCGCCGCCCTGATCCGCCGCTTCCACGAGGCAAAAGTTTCCGGCGCGACGAATGTCGTGGTCTGGGGCACCGGCACGCCGCGGCGCGAGTTCCTCTATGTCGACGACATGGCGGATGCCTGCGTGCACCTGATGAAGACCTATTCCGGGCCTGAGCTGATCAATATCGGCACCGGCGAAGACATCGCCATCGCCGAATTCGCGCGCGTCGTGGCCGAGATCGTCGGCTACCGCGGCGAGATCAGTTACGACACCTCGCGTCCCGACGGCACCCCGCGCAAGCTGCTCGACGTCAGCCGTCTCAATGGGCTCGGCTGGCGCGCGAGAACCTCGCTTCACGATGGCTTGAGGCGCGCCTATGCGGCCTATCTGGCTGACGCGCATGTGACTGCGCAGCCCTAGGAACCTTCACTGCAAGCACGAGTTGGCCGGTCGGGCAGGGCGAAAGCCACACGAGGCCAACCGTGCAAGAAGCTGTGCGCGTGCGCTCCACTGCGCAAATCGCGGGCCATCCGATTCATCCGATGCTGGTGCCCATCCCGATCGCGTGCTTCATCGGCGCGCTCTTGACCGACATCGCCTATGTCGTCAGCGCCGAGATCATGTGGGCGGATTTCTCCGCCTGGCTTCTGCTGTTCGGCGTCGTCTTCGGCGTGCTGGCGGCGATCGCGGGCCTGACCGACTTCCTCGGCAACCGCCTGGTGCGGGCGCAGCCGCCGGCGTGGCCGCATCTGATCGGCAACGCGGTGGCGCTGATCCTGGCGATTTTCAACCTGCTGATCCACACGCGTGATGCCTGGACCTCGGTGTGGCCGACCGGGCTCATTCTGTCCGCGATCACCGTGCTGATCCTGCCGGTCACCGGCTGGCTTGGCTGGGCCATGGTGTACCGCCACCGCGTAGGAGTTGCGCGATGAAATCCTCAATGGCCCGCGCGCTTGTGTGCTCGTCGCTGCTGTGTCTTGCCGGCTGCGATGACGGCAGCGGCGATCCCAAGGCCCAAATCGGCGCCAATCCAAAACTGCCCGACATCCAGCAATATTGGCTGCCGCCGATGCACATCGCGCGCATCGTCGGCTGGAAGAAGGACGAGACGCCGACGGTTGCCCAGGGGCTCCAGGCCAAGGCCTTTGCCACGGGTCTCCAGCATCCCCGCTTCCTCTACGTTCTTCCCAATGGGGACGTGCTGGTGGTGGAATCCAAGGCGCCGAAATCCGCTCCGATCAAGCGGCCCAAGGAAATCGTGATCGGCTATGTCGAGTCCTGGGCGACGTCGGGCGGCGATACTGGACCGAGCAATCGCATCACGCTGTTGCGCGACACCAACGGCGACGGTGTTCCGGATACGCAGAGCGTCTTCCTCGATCATCTCAATTCGCCCTTCGGCGTCGCGCTGGTTGGCAACGATCTCTATGTCGCCAACACCGACGCGATCGTCAGATATCCCTATACGGAAGGCGACACCAAGATCACCGCGCCGGGCACGGTGTTGACGCCGCTGCCGGGCGGGCCGATCGACCACCACTGGACCAAGAGCCTGGTCGCGAGCCCCGATGGCTCGAAGCTCTATGCCGGGGTCGGCTCCAACAGCAACATCACCGAGAACGGCATGGAGGCCGAACACAATCGCGCCGCCATCCTCGAGGTCGACCGCGTCAGCGGTCGCTGGCGCATCTTTGCGAGCGGCCTGCGCAATCCCAATGGCCTCAGCTTCGAGCCGCAGACCGGCGCGCTGTGGACGGTGGTGAACGAGCGCGACGAACTCGGTCCCGATCTCGTGCCCGATTACATGACCTCGGTGAAGGACGGCGGCTTCTACGGCTGGCCCTACAGCTATTACGGCCAGCATATCGATCCCCGCGTCAAGCCCGAGCGGCCCGATCTCGTCGCCAAGGCGATCGTGCCCGATTACGCGCTGAGCTCGCATGTCGCACCGCTCGGAATGGCCTTCTACACCGGCACCAGCCTGCCGAGCGCCTATCGGGGCGGTGCCTTCGTCGGCGAGCACGGCAGCTGGAACCGGCAGAATCTGAACGGCTACAAGGTCGTATTCGTGCCGTTCGCGGACGGCAAGCCGAGCGGCCCCGCGCAGGACGTCGTGACCGGCTTCCTCGACAACGACAACCACGCGCGCGGCCGCCCCGTCGGCGTCGCCATCGACAAATCAGGCGCGCTGCTGGTCGCCGACGACAGCGGCAACACGGTGTGGCGCGTGACCGCCGCGCACCCGCAGCTCACGCAACGGTAGCCACGGATGAGAGAGCTGGAGGAGGAGATCATGGGCCTTGCTCAATACGCGATTGTCCCAGTGCAGGACGAATGGGGCGTGCTGCACGATGGCGACGTCAAGAGCAGATATGCCACCAAGGAAGCCGCGTTCGAGTCGGCGATCGCGGCAGCGTCCCTGGCGCTGCGTGAGGGCCACGAAGTCCATGTCAGCGTGCCCGGCCGCGACGCCGGGGAGAACGCGCTGGGAAGCTAGCTTCATCGTCGCGTGACCTGAACAAGGTCAGGATCTGACGACCGCCGCCGCTGCAATCGACCATCCGCGCTGACGCGTGCCGGAACGATTGTTTGAACGATCGATGAATCCAGCGGTCGCATCCACTCTATGGCTGGCCTATCGCGGCTCCGCGAGCGACCGGGCAAGTACGCCGCCGGCGCTAGCATGCTCCAAATCTCATTCGCAGTCGTACAATCTCGATATTCTGGTTGACGTGTAAGCATCCAGTGGTTGTATTGGGCCCTCAGAGCTCGGAGCATGAATTTGCGGGAGAGGGAAGCCAACCTGTCGCTCGCGCGGCCGCATGCGTGATGACGGCCTGTCCGGCTGGACCAGGGGCGAGTGAGGTGAGGTGATGGTGATCGCGTCAACCTGGGACACCGAGAGAGCCGATTATCGCGCCATCGTCAACGAATGGCACGTGGTCCGCCGGAGCGAGGAGGTCGCCGAAGGCGCCATCGTGCCGGCGTGCCTGCTCGGCGAGGATATCATCCTGTGGCGCCATGACGGCGAGGTTCACGCCTGGAAGGACTATTGCCGTCATCGCGGTGCGCGCTTGTCGCTCGGCTGGGTGAAGGACGGTTGCGTGTCTGCCCCTACCATGGCTGGGAATACGGCACCGATGGAGCCTGCCGCCGTTACCCGGCTCATCCGACGACCCGGCCGACGAGCCGAGCCGCGGCATTCCGCCATCACGCGGTCGAGCGATATGGATACATTTGGGTCTGTATGGGCAATCCAGTCGCCGCTGTTCCTCCGTTTCCCGTTTGGGAGGATGCGACCTATCGCAAGGTCCAGGCCGGGCCGTACTACTACAACGCAAATGCGCTTCGTGCCGTGGAGAACTTCCTAGACCCGGCGCACTTTCCGTTCGTGCACGCCAACCTCAATGGCAACCCCGATGATCCCGACGAACTCGTGGATTACGATGTCGTGTTGACGGATGAAGGTTTGCGCACGAGCGAGATCACCTTGTTTCAGCCCTACGGCGATCATCGCGGCATTCCCATCACGGCGGGCTATCATTACTACTGCTTCCGCCCCACGACGGCCTATTTCAACAAGAAGACCGGCGAGGTTGAGCGCTTCTGCACGTTCATGGCCGTCACGCCGATCGATCTGGAAAATTGCGCGCTGCATCTGACCGCCGCCATCAACTATGGCTTTGATGTCGGCGTCGAGCAGATCGTGGCGCGCCTGGACAAGGTGTACGAGCAGGATCGCGTGATCGTCGAGTCGCAACGCCCGAAGACTTTGCCGCTTCATCCCAAGGACGAGATACATCTGAGAAGCGACCTTCTCGGCGTGGAGTATCGCCGCTGGCTTCGTGCTTTGGCGGGTGACGGACCCATGCCGGATCGCGCGCAAGAGGCGGCGGCCGAGGGCGCGGTCGCAGACTGAGTGACCGGGCGAAGCGCAGTACGACTGATATTGAAGAAGGCGCTTTGAGAGCGGTGGGCTTCGCACGTTCGATCGCATAAAATAACATCATGTTAGGTTTATCGAATAACTGGGTAATTGTGTTAGCCCGGCGAAAGCCTATTGTCGCAATCAATCAGAGACCCCATCGGCAGTGACGAGCGCTCGCGAAGCTTTCGCAGAGCGGGCGGAGAGTGCTGCCCAATTTCTCCAAGAAGCCCGGCAACGGGACGTCAAAAAAACCCAGTGGAGGAACTTTGAGATGACCGCGACCCGTCAGACGAGTCAGTCCAGGAAGGCCGCTGCCAGCGGCTGGATCGGTTCGGCTCTCGAATATTATGACTTCTTCATCTACGCCACCGCCGCCTCGCTGATCTTCCCGCAAATCTTCTTCCCGTCGGAGAATCCGACCGTCGCCATCGTCGCATCGCTGGCGACCTACGGCGTCGGCTATGTGGCCCGGCCGATCGGCGCCTTCGTGCTCGGACATTGGGGCGACACCCATGGCCGCAAGACCGTGCTCATCGTCTGCATGTTCCTGATGGGCATCTCGACCATGGCGGTGGGGGTTCTACCGACCTATCAACAGGTCGGCATTTTGGCGCCGATCCTGCTCGTCATCCTCCGCCTCGTGCAGGGCTTTGCCGTGGCCGGTGAAATCTCCGGCGCCAGCTCGATGATCCTGGAGCACGCGCCGTTCGGACGGCGCGGCTTCTATGCGAGCTTCGCGCTTCAGGGCGTGCAGGCTGGACAGATCCTTGCGGCGGCGGTGTTCCTGCCGCTGGCGGCCTATATGCCGACCGAAGCCTTCAACAGCTGGGGCTGGCGAATTCCGTTCCTGCTCAGCTTCTTCGTCATCGTCGCCGGCTACATCATTCGCCGCGAAGTCGACGAAACCCCTGCCTTTGCCCGCGAGGGCGAGCGGGGAGAAACGCCGCGGTCGCCCATTGTTCAGGCCATCAAGCTGAGCTGGCGCGACATGCTCAGGGTCATCTGCATGGCGCTGATGAATGTCATCCCCGTTGTTGCCACCATCTTCGGTGCGGCCTATGCGGTGCAGCCGGCCTATGGCATCGGTTTTGCCAAGGACGTCTATCTGTGGATCCCGGTCCTCGGAAACATGCTGGCCATATTCGTCATTCCCTTCGTCGGCAATCTCTCCGACAAGGTCGGCCGCAAGCCTCCGATCATCGTCGGCGCGCTTCTCTCCGGCCTGCTCGCGTTCGGCTATCTCTACGCCATCAGCATCAAGAACGTGCCGCTCGCGATCCTGCTGTCGCTGTTGATGTGGGGCGTCGTCTATCAGGGCTACAACGCGATCTTCCCGAGCTTCTACCCGGAGCTGTTTCCGACGCGCACCCGTGTGTCGGCAATGGCGATCTCGCAGAACATCGGCACGACCATCACCGCGTTGCTCCCGGCGCTGTTTGCGACCGTGGCGCCTCCCGGCTCGGCCAACATTCCCTTGACGGTCGGGGCGATCGCCTTCGGCATCACGGTGATCGCGGCGCTGGCGGCCGTCACGGCACGGGAAACCTACCGGATCAGCATCGACGATCTCGGCAATCCCAAGGCCGTGCCGATGCCGCGGGACGATTATGAGCGGCAGCGCGCGGAGGCGGCGAGCGGTGCGGCCGCAATTCCGACCTGACGGGAGCGCAAGGAAGCCATGCCGCTGCAATCGGTGATGTTTGCAGCGGCAGGCTTAACGCGTTACGTGATTGTCTGGTCGAACCTTCCGCGCGCGAGCGCGATCATCATGAGGTCAAGGGATGAACCCTGTCGTCGTTGCTGTCGCCATCACCGGCTCCGTTCCGCGCAAGAAGGACAATCCGGCGGTGCCGATTCTGCCGTCCGAACAGATCGAGTCGACCCATCAGGCCTTTGAGGCCGGCGCCACGCTCGCCCATATCCATGTTCGCAACGATGACGAGACGCCGTCCTCGGATCCCGAGCGCTTTGCCCTGGTGCAGGAGGGCATCAGGATACATTGTCCGAGGATGATCGTTCAGTTCTCGACCGGTGGACGCGGCCGCGATCCCTCGGCGCGCGGATCGTCGCTCTATCTCAAGCCGGACATGGCCTCGCTCTCCACGGGCTCGGTGAACTTTCCGACCATCGTCTACGAGAACAGCGCCGCGCTCGTCGAGACACTCGCGACCAGCATGAAGTCAAATGGCATCCGGCCGGAAATCGAGATCTTCGATCTGTCGCATCTGCATGGCGCCCGTCGCCTGATCGAGGCGGGGCTGATGGACGCACGTCCGCATGTGCAGTTCGTGATGGGCGTCAAGAATGCGATGCCGGCCGACGAGCATGTCCTCGACATCCTGATGGGAGAATTGAGGCGGCTGATTCCGCAAGCGACCTGGACCGCCGCCGGGATCGGACGCCACCAGGCCGAGGTCATGGGCTGGGCGCTCGCACGAGGCGCCGACGCAGTTCGCACCGGGCTCGAGGACAATATCAGGGTCGACAAGACGCGCCTTGCCGCCAGCAACGCCGAGCTCGTGACCATCGCCTGCGAGGCTGTCGCGCGCCATGGCCGGCGCGTTGCGACCGCGGCCGAGGCGCGATCCCTGCTCGGGCTCGCGGGGTAGGGGCTGCTGCCTCCTGCTGACATGCTCCCGGCTGCCTTCTGCCATTCGGCGGATGGCGTTCCCCCGCGCCGAGTCGCCGGGTAAGACGGGCGTCACAGGCGTGATCGGCGCCTGCCGGGCAGGCGACCTTTGGAATGCGGTTCTTGAAATCTGACAGCAGGCTCATCGGGGTCCTGCTGGTCCTGGCGATCACCCAACTCATCGGATGGGGTACGATCGGCCTTCCCGCCATCGTCGGACGCGATCTCGCGGCTGACCTCGGCATGAGCCTGCCGGCGGTGTTCGGCGGCACCTCCGTTCTCTATGTCACGATGGGCCTGTGCGCCCCCTGGCTCGCCAAGGCGTTCGCGCGGCATGGCGCGCGCAAGGTCATGATGGTCGGGACGGTCCTCACCGTGCCCGGATTCGTGCTGCTGTCCTTCGCGCGCGAGCCGGTGCTCTACTTCGCCGCCTGGACCATCTTCGGCGTCGCCGGCAGCGCCACGCTCTCGACCGGCGCCTATATCATGCTGAACGAGATCGCCGGGCGGCAGGCCAAGAGCGCGATCGGCGCGCTCATGCTGGTGACGGGCCTCTCTAGCAGCATCTTCTGGCCGGCCACGTCGTACCTCAGCGGCCATCTCGGCTGGCGCGGGACCTGTCTCGTCTATGCCGCCATGCTGCTCCTCGTGTCGCTGCCGCTCTTTGCGTTCGCGGCGCCGCGCCGGACCGTCGCGAAGGACGAGGGTGCTGCGCCGGCGAAGCGCGCGGAGGCGCCGCGGATTGCGCGGAGCACGTTCGGCCTCGTCGTCTCTGCGATCGCCCTCAATGCGTTCGTCAATTTCGGTCTCGGCGCAGTGTTCATCGAGTTGCTGCGGGCGGAGGGACTGGCGCCGGCGCAGGCGATCGCGTTCGGCTCCATGCTCGGCGTGATCCAGGTCAGCGCCCGCGGGCTCGACTTCCTCGGCGGCGGGCGCTGGGACGGCATCACGACCGGGCTCGTCGCCGGCACGGCGCTGCCCGTGGCGATGTTGCTCTTGATGCTGAGCGAGGGCGCGACCTGGGCGGTCGCGGTCTTCATCCTGCTCTATGGTGCCGGCAGCGGTGCCATGGCGGTGGCGCGGGCGACCATCCCACTGGTGTTCTACGACCAGGCGGAATTCGCCAAGGCGATGTCGATGATCGCGCTGCCGCTCAATCTGGCCTCGGCGATCTCGCCGCCGCTGCTCGCCGGCCTGCTCACCCAGTTCGGCAGCCGCGGCGCGCTCGGTCTCACCTTCGTGTTCTCCTGCGCCACGGTGCTGATCCTGGTCCTGCTCGGACGCCGGAGGCCGCAAGTGGCAGCGGCGGCCGCGGCCTGACGGGATATTCGCGGCGCGGAAATTCGCCGCCGCCGGGGCGGGGATGGCCGTATGCCTGGAGCGCAGTGCTCGGGGAGCGAAAATGGTGTATCCGCAGGGGGCGCGGCTTGGCTCGAGCCGCCGCGCCAACACCAGTTCCCGGAGGAAACTTACATGTCGGCCTTGCCGCTCTCAGGCATCAAGATCCTTGACCTCACCCGCGTGCTTGCCGGCCCCCTGTCGGCCCAGATGCTGGGCGATCTCGGCGCGGAGGTGATCAAGATCGAGCGGCCGGGCACCGGCGACGACGCCCGCGCGTTCGGCCCGCCCTATCTCACCGATCCCGAGGGCAAGGCGAACAACAACAATTCCTTCTACCTTTGCGCCAACCGCAACAAGAAGTCGGTCACCGTCAACATCGCCAAGCCCGAGGGGCAGGCGATCATCCGGGAGCTTGCCAAGGATGCCGACGTCTTCATGGAGAACTACAAGGTCGGCGATCTCAAGCGCTACGGCCTCGACTACGAGACCATCAAGGCGATCAACCCAAAAATCATCTACTGCTCGGTGACCGGCTTCGGCCAGACCGGCCCTTACGCGCCGCGCGCCGGCTACGACGCCATCCTCCAGGCGATGGGCGGCCTGATGAGCGTCACCGGCCATATCGACGGCGAGCCGGGCGAGGGCCCGATGAAGGTCGGCCCGTCGATCGTCGACTACATGACCGGCATGAACACCTCGATCGGAATCCTCTCGGCGCTCTATCATCGCGACGTCAATGGCGGGCAGGGGCAGCACATCGACGTCTGCCTGTTCGACACCGTGATCGCCTCGCTCTCGCACTGGCTGCAGATCTACCTCGTCAACGGCAAGATGCCGCCGCGCCGCGGCACCTGGGGCAATGGCGGCATGCCGGCCGGCGTGTTCCGCTGCACCGACGGCGAGCTGATGCTGGTGGTCGGAAATGACGGCCAGTTCCGGAAGACCTGTGCCGTGCTCGGCGAGCCGGAGCTGGCGAACGACAAGCGCTTCATCAAGAACAACGACCGCGTCGTGCACGGCAAGGAGATCATGGCGATCTTCGCCGGCCTGTTCCTGAAAAAGCCGGTGGCCTACTGGCTGGAGAAGCTGGAGGAGGCCGGCGTGCCGTCAGGTCCGATCAACAATTTCGAGCAGGTGTTCTCCGATCCGCACGTGCAGTCGCGCGGCATGCGGGTCAAGGTCGACCATCCGTTCGAGCCCGATCTGTCGCTGATCCGCAACGCGCTGACCCTCTCGGAGACCCCGATCGAGACCTACCGCGCCCCGCCGCTGCTCGGCGAGCACACCCAGGAAATTCTCGGTGGCAAGCTCGGCTATGATGCGGGGAAGATCGAGGAGCTTAAGAAGCAGGGGATTATCTGATTTCATGGCCGGCAAAACCATCATCACCTGCGCCATCACCGGCAACCTGACGAAGCCCGAGCAGTCGCCGTACCTGCCGATCACGCCCGAGCAGATCGCGACGTCCGCGCTGGAAGCGGCTGAGGCCGGCGCCGCCATCGCCCACATCCATGTGCGCGATCCCGCGACGGGGCGGCCGTCGATGGAGATCGATCTCTACCGCGATGTCGTGGATCGCATCCGCGCCCGCAACGAGAGCCTGGTCATCAATCTCACCACCGGCCCAGGCGGGCGTTTCGTGCCCTCGATCGAAGACCCCCGCGTCGCCGGGCCCGGCACCACGCTGCTTGCGCCCGAAAAGCGCGTCGAGCATGTCGAGCTCATCAAGCCCGACATCTGCACGCTCGATCTCAACACCATGAATTCCGGCGGCGAGGTCGTGATCAACACGCCGCGCAACGTCCGCATCATGGCCGAGCGGATGACGGCGGCGGGCGTGCTGCCGGAGATCGAGCTGTTCGATTCCGGCGACTGTCATCTGGCGCGCGACATGCTCGCCGACGGCTCGCTGAAAGGGCCGGGCCTGTTCTCGCTCGTGCTCGGCGTCAAATACGGCTTCTCCGCGACGCCGGAGACCATGTTCTACGCGCGCAGCCTGCTGCCGCCGGGCGCGATCTGGTCCGGCTTCGGCATTGGCCGCGCCGAGTTCCCGATGGTCGCGCAGGCCTATTTGCTCGGCGGGCACGCCCGCGTCGGCATGGAGGACAACCTTTATATGTCCAAGGGCGTGCTGGCCAAGAGCAATGCCGAGCTGGTCGCGCACGCCGCCGGTATTCTAAAAAGCCTCGGCGCGAGCGTTGCGACCGCGCATGACGCGCGCGCGATGCTGGGGCTGGCGTAGCACGACGTCGGCGCCGGATTACTGAGCATGGATTGGTGACCTCAGTGTGGCGCTGGCCGGGTCTTGCGTGGAGCTTGCGCGCAATCCCCAGATAAACCCGGTCCGTAGTCGCGCAGGCTTCCGCTTCGCGCGCGAGTCTGATCTCTTTCCGTAAGTCGGGAGGGAAGCGCATGTCTTATACGATCGGGTTCCAGGCCAAGGACCAGAACGCAATTCTGGCGACCGAGGCGGCCACCGCCAATCAGGCCGTCGCCATCATCGCCGCGTTGCGGCAGAGCGCCGACGAGATCAAGTTCATCCGCTCGCCGCAGGAAGGCGAGATGGGCATCGAGATGCTGCTGCTGCTCGCCAAGGAAGAGGCCGAGGAGATGCCGCAGCGGGGCTGAGGCATGATCCGGACCCGGAGGGCCGCGTTAGCGCAAAGTGCGCAGCGGTTTCCCGGAAAGATCATGCTCAAACAGTAAACTAAAGCGCGATCTAATCGCGCTTTAGCCCCGCCGCCATACTTCGATCAGAAGCGAAACATGCTGGCTGCGGAATGATGTAGAAGGCACCAGTGTTGCTCGAACCGAAGGTGGCCCATGAAACGCGAAACGCTCCGCGTCGAACCGATCTCGTCTTATCTCGATCGCTGGAAGGCGCCGACCTCGCCGGTGACGCGTGCCGGCAACATGATCTTCGTCGCAGGCCTGCCGCCGTTCGATCCCGAGACGGGCGAGCTTGCGGAGATGCCGATCGAGCGGCAGAGCGAGATCATCATGGAGCAGATGAAGCTGTGCCTCGAGACGGCCGGCGCCTCGCTCGACAACGTCATGAAGTGCAACGTCTACTGCACCTCGACCAGGCACTTCGCCGCGTTCAACACGGTCTATGCGCGCTATTTCCCCAATGATCCGCCGGCGCGGATCTTCGTCTGCACGCCGGAATGGTTCGGCCCCTTCGACGTCGAGATCGACTGCATCGCGATGATGTGAGGATCAAAGCGTTTTCGAGCGAAGTGGATGCCGGTTCGCGTGAAGAAAACGTGTCAAACAAGAGTCTAACGCGCAGCGACCCTTGACGGCGCCTTCGCCTCCGTCCGCCCCGCCGTCAGCGCCATCGTCGCGACGCTGACGACGCGCGCGACCACGTCCTCGACGTCGTCGAGATCGCATTTGCCTTCCGACAGCTTCGTCAAGCGCTCGCTCTCGCGGATGGTGTGATGCGCCATCGCGAGCGCGAAGTTCAGGCCCCAATAGATCTCGACCTCGCTGCGGTCGGGCAGGGATCTGCGCATCGCGCCGGCGAATTTGCGCAAATGGTCGATCTCGCGGTTCTTGATGCGGCGGATCGGCGGCACGGATTCGATCGAGGCGCGGATCATGAAGCGTGCCGCGGTCGAGCGCTCGTTCTCGGGGCCGAGGCAGCCACGCAAGGTCGGGCCGACCAGCGCATGCAGGATCACCTCGATCGGCGCGCGGCCGCCGCCTTGCTCTTCCGCCGCTTTCAATTCGCGCAAACGCTCGCGGTTGGTCGCGATCGAGCGCGTGACAAATAATTCCGCGATCAGCTCGTCCTTCGAGCCGAAATGATAATTCACCGCGGCGAGGTTGACCCCGGCTTCCGCGACGATGTCGCGCAGCGTGACGTCGCCAAAACCGCGATCGGCATAGAGCCGTTCGGCGGCGGCGAGAATGGCGGACCTGGTGTGATCGCTGGCCATGGCTTGCCCCCAGGGAGGGAGTTGCAATTCAAACAGTTGTATGAAACTATCGTTTGAAGGCCGGGAAAAGTCAATCCGCAATCGGGACTCGTTCGCAACTCGCGGGCCGGTTCCGCAAAACGCCCGCAAGTCGCGCTTGCGGGCGGTGCGCGGCGGGAGGACAGTCCGGCGCAAAACGACCAGTGAGAGAGAAACGAGGAGCGTCCCATGGATTTCGATCTGTCGCCGAAGCAGAAGGAATGGCTCGACCGCGTGCGGTCCTTCATGGCCAAGCACGTGCGCCCGGCGGTGCCGATCTATGACGAACAGGATCGTAGCGGCGAGCGCTGGAAGGTCATCCCGATCCTCGAGGAGCTCAAGAAGAAGGCCAAGGCCGAAGGCCTCTGGAACATGTTCATGCCGCCGTCCGAGCATGAGGACGACGAATTCCGCGGCGCGGGATTGACCAATCTCGAATATGCGCTGCTGTCGGAGGAGATGGGCCGCATCACCTGGGCCTCCGAAGTGTTCAACTGTTCGGCGCCCGACACCGGCAACATGGAAGTGTTCATCCGCTACGCCACCAAGGAACAGAAGCGCAAATGGCTGCGCCCGCTGATGGACGGTGAGATCCGCTCGGCGTTCCTGATGACGGAACCGGCGGTCGCCTCGTCGGACGCGACCAACATCGAGACCCGCATCGAGAAGGACGGCGATCACTACGTCATCAACGGCCGCAAATGGTGGTCGTCGGGTGTCGGCGATCCCCGTTGCAAGATCGCGATCCTGATGGGCAAGACGGATCCGTCGGCCGCCAAGCATCAGCAGCAGTCGCAGATCCTGGTTCCGCTCGATACGCCTGGCATCAAGGTCGAGAAGATGCTGCCGGTGTTCGGCTTCGATGACGCGCCGCACGGTCATGCTCAGGTGCTGCTGCAGAACGTGCGGGTTCCGAAGGAGAACATTCTGCTCGGTGAAGGCCGCGGCTTCGAGATCGCGCAGGGCCGCCTCGGCCCCGGCCGCATCCATCATTGCATGCGCACGATCGGCAAGGCCGAGGAGGCGCTGGAGAAGATGGTGAAGCGGCTCGCCTCGCGCACCGCGTTCGGCAAGAGGATCATCGAGCACAGTGTGTGGGAGCAGCGCATCGGCGAGGCCCGCACCGACATCGAGATGAACCGCCTGTTGTGCCTCAAGGCCGCCGACATGATGGACAAGGTCGGCAACAAGACCGCCCAGCTCGAGATCGCCATGATCAAGGTCGCAGGTCCCAACATGGCCTTGAAGATCATCGATCAGGCGATCCAGGCCTTTGGCGGCGCCGGCGTGTCCGACGAGGCTGGCCTTGCCAAGGACTATGCCCACATTCGTACGCTCCGTCTCGCCGACGGTCCGGACGAGGTGCACAACCGCGCCATTGCCAGACTTGAACTTCGGAAGTATGCAAACTCTCCTAAACACTAAGAACGGCGTAGAGCGCGAACAACGCTCTCCTCACCGTCATTCCGGGGCGCCTCGCAGAGGCGAACCCGGAATCTCGAGATTCCGGGTTCGCGCTTTGCGCGCCCCGGAATGACGATCAAGAAGAAGAGGGAGCGTCACCGTGGCTGACGGCGTCAGGAAAGACGAGGAGTTCTCGGGCACCAAGCCGGTCGAGGAGCGGCATCGTTTCGACGAGCTGCGTCTCGAGGCGTGGATGCGCGAGAACGTCGAGGGTTTTGAAAGCCCGCTGGTCGTGCTCCAGTTCAAGGGCGGCCAGTCCAATCCGACCTATCGTCTCAACACGCCGAACCGTTCCTACGTGATGCGCAGAAAGCCGTTCGGCAAATTGCTGCCGTCGGCGCACGCGGTCGATCGCGAATATCGCGTCATCGCGGCCCTTGGAAAGCAGGGCTTTCCGGTCGCGCACGCCTACGCGCTGTGCCAAGACGACGGCGTGATCGGTGCTGCCTTCTACATCATGTCGATGGAGGAGGGCCGGGTGTTCTGGGATCCGACGCTGCCGAGCCAGGATGCCGATGCGCGGCGCAAGATCTTCACCAGCAAGATCGAGACGCTGGCCAAGCTCCACATGTTCGACCCCGTCGCGATCGGCCTCGGCGACTTCGGCAAGCCCGGCAACTATTTTGCGCGGCAGATCGACCGCTGGACCAAGCAATATCGCGCCTCGGAAACGCAGCTTATTCCCGAGTTCGAGAAGGTCGCCGAATGGCTGCCCAAGACCGTGCCGGAGCAGGCGCGCGTCTCGATCGTCCACGGCGACTATCGCCTCGACAACATGATTTTCCACGCGACGGAACCGCGCGTGCAGGCCGTGCTGGATTGGGAGCTGTCGACGCTCGGCGATCCCATGGCCGATTTCACCTATCTGCTCATGCAGTGGGTCATGCCGGGTTTGCAGGGCGTCGATCTCAAGGCGCTCAACATCCCGAGCGTGGACGAGGCGGCGCAGATCTACTGCAACGTCACCAGGATGAGCGTGCCTGATCTCAACTGGTATTTTTCCTACAATCTCTTCCGCCTCGCGGGCATCACGCAAGGTATCGCCGGCCGCATCCGCGACGGCACCGCCGCCAACGCCAAGGCGCTGGAATCAGCCAAGCGCACCGTGCCGCTGTCGAAAGCGTCATGGGAGTACGCGCAGAAGGCTGGCGCGGTTTAGCGACAACGAAGGCGCGGCTGACGGCCGCGCTTTTTGCTTTGGTGCGCTGCTGTCTCCACAAGCTCAGTGTCATTGCCCGCGAAAGCGGGCAATCCAGTATTCCAGAGACAGCAGTGCTCGAGCCGAAAAGCCGCGGCGTACTGGATGCCCCGCTTTCGCGGAGCATGACACCGGCTTTGTAGGGACACTTGCGAAAGAACGCTGATCACATGATCGACCACGCCACCTTCATCACTTACATCCTCATCGTGCTCGGCTTCGTCTTCATTCCGGGCCCGGCGACGCTGCTCACCATGGCGCGGGCCGTCAGCTCGGGGACGAAGGTCGGCATCGCGACGGGGGCGGGGATCGCGGCCGGCGATCTGATCCACACCTCGATGGCGATCGTCGGCCTCTCGGCGATCATCGCGACCTCGGCGCTGCTGTTCAGCATCGTCAAATATGCGGGCGCGGCGTTCCTGATCTATCTCGGCATTCGCGCCATGCTCGACAAGGCGCCGATCGAGCTGAACGGAGGCGCGCCGGCGATCGGTGCCGGCCGCGCCTTCCGGCAGGCCGTGCTGACCGAAGTGCTCAATCCCAAGACCGCGCTGTTCTTCCTGGCCTTCCTGCCGCAATTCGTCACGCCGGAGCACGGCGCGATCTCGCTTCAGCTCGCCATCCTCGGCGTCGTCTTCGTGCTGCTCGGCCTGCTCAGCACCGTCGTGTTCGCCGTCGGCGCCGGCCGTCTCGGCAATCTCCTGCGCCGCCATCCGGCGGTGGTGAAGTGGCAGGGCAAGGTGGTCGGCACCGTCTACTGCGCCGTCGGCGTCCGGCTGGCGTTGCAGGAGCGATGAGGCACGTACTCTTGTAGGGTGGGCAAAAGCGCGTAGCGCTGTGCCCACCAGCTCTCCGTGTTCATACCGAGGATGGTGGGCACGCTTCCGCCTTCGCTCTGCAAGCTACGGCGGACAAGCCGCTTTGCCCACCCTACGGCACCTACGATGCCGCCTTCGCACAATGCGCGATCAGCTTCTCGACGAAGCCCGCGCATTTCTCCAGCTCCGCCATCTCCACGAACTCATCCGGCGTGTGCGCCTGCGCGATCGAGCCCGGGCCGATCACGACCGACGGCACATCGGCCATGCTGGCGAACAGGCTCGCCTCGGTGCCGAACGCGACCTTGGCGTGGTCGTTGCGGCCTGCAAGGCTTTTTGCCAGCGTGACGATCGCCGCATCGGCGGCGGTGTCGAGCGCGGGATAATCGAGGATCTCCTCGAAATCGATGCCGCATTCGGGATGCCTCGCCTTCATCGTCGGCTCGAGCTCGGCCTTGGCCCAGGCGACGATCGCATCGGTCACTTCCCGGGATTCGGTGATGCCGATGCCGCGGCATTCGAAATCCACCGTGCAGGTGTCGGGAACGATGTTCAGCGCGGCGCCGCCATGTACGATGCTGGTGAGCAGCGTCGAATGCGGAACGTCGTAGAGGCTGTCCGTTGACCGCGCGGCCGCGAGCTTCTCGGCGCGGCGGCGGATCTCGACGATCAGCTCGGCGGCATATTCGATCGCGTTGACGCCGTCAGGCGCGATCGAGGAATGACGGGCGAGGCCATGGAACGTGGCGCGCACGCCGTGCTTGCCCTTGTGGCCGATGATGACCTGCATCTGGGTCGGCTCGCCGATGAAGGCACCGAGCGGCCTGACCTTCTTCTTTGCCACCTCGCGCAGCATCGGCCGCACGCCGACGCAGCCGATCTCCTCGTCATAGGAGATCGCCAGATGAATCGGCCTGTTCAGTTTGGCCTCCAGCATCTCCGGCACCATGGCGAGGCATACCGCCACAAAGCCTTTCATGTCGGTGGTGCCGCGGCCATAGAGCTTGCCGTCGCGTTCGACCAGCTTGAACGGATCATGGCTCCAGTCCTGGCCGATAACAGGCACGACGTCGGTATGGCCTGACAGCACGAAGCCGGGGCGATCCTCGGGCCCGATCGTCACCCACAGCGAGGATTTTTGCCCGGTCTCGTCGATCATGCGCTCGCCCTTGATACCGAGGAAGGCGAGATAGCTCTCGATGTGGGCGATCAGGGGCAAATTGGTGCGATCGCTGATCGTGTCGAAGCCGACGAGGTCGGCAAGCAGGTGGCGGATGCGATCGGGTCTGGAGCTCGGGAAGATCGGGTTCGGCATTGTCTTTTCTTGTCGGGGATTGCGGAGGCTGAAGTTGGTTGCATGAACCATACCAACGTGGTGGGTAGTCGGGCAAATCAAGATCGCAACCGTCATTCCGGGACGATGCGGAGCATCGATCCCGGAATCCATCGGGCCGCATCACGCGCGGCGAAATGGATTCCGGGTTCGCGCCTTCGTCGCGCCCCGGAATGACGAGGGAGAGCTGCATCTCGTGTTGCCCGTCGGGCAAAACACCCCAATGCTCGGTCAACCCGCGATCTCAAATATATTCCGCTTTACCGAAATTCGGAAATCGCGTATGTGTCGCCGCAACCCGGCCCAAGGAAGAGGGGCGTATCGCGATCGTCACGAACGTGGGCTGGGCGGCGGTGGGCGTGGACCACATCGGCGCGAAAAGCTTCGCAGGGCGGGCAACCGTGAGCGAGGGCCTCGCGCCAACGACAGGTGCGGTTCACGTACGGCAAAATCGTGTGGTCCTGACGCCCGGGGTCTGTGCGTCAAGTCTTGCGGTGATGTGTGCTGTCCAACCGGGCACGCGCATCAGTCATCCGCACGGTGACGGGGGCAATAGTGCATCGCTCCCCGGGGAGATCACGACATAAGCCGTAAAACCACTGCGCAGGGAAGGCCGGGATGTCTCCGGTTGCCCTGTTACCCGCTGTGCATCGTAGCGCAATCTACTCATGGCATAGCGGTCAATGGGAGCCAGCCGGCTCCCGGTCTTCCCTGCGCCCTCTTTCACTGGGGGTGATGAGATGCAGCAAAGCTCGGGCGGAAGATGCCGCGAGGATGCGAAGGCGTGTCTGCGATGAAGATGCAAATTGAAAGAGCGACGCCGTCACCCCACACTCCGTCATTGCGAGGAGCCCTTGCGACGAAGCAATCCAGAGTCCCTCCGCAGAGAAGATTCTGGATTGCTTCGCTGCGCTCGCAATGACGGCGTTGCAACAGGTGTGCACGAAAACTCAGGTCCCGTGCCCCGGACGCGGCGCAGCGCTTCTTCAGCGGTGCGCTGCTGAGCCGGGGCCCATGCTTGAGGCACTCTGGGTCCCGGCTCTGCGCAGCAACGCTTGCGCGTTGCAGCGCGTCCGGGACACGAGAGGGTTAAACCGGCTTGCCCGTATACGGCATCGAGGCCGTCAGACCACCATCCACCGGGAATGCCTGCCCATTCACATACGATGCTTCGTCGCTCGCCAAGAACAATCCCATGGCGGCGAGCTCGTGCGGCTGGCCGGGGCGCTTCAGCGGATTGAGCTGGCCGATCTTGTCCTGGGTGCCGCGCTCCTTGGCGCGGTCGAAGATCGGCTTGGTCATGCCGGTTTCGATCAGGCCGGGGCACACCGCATTGATGCGCACGCCGGTGCCGGTGAGTGAATAGGCGGTGGTCTGCACCAGGCTGATGACGCCGGCCTTGCTCGCCGCGTAGGGATGTCCGCTGGCGCCGGCCTTGAGGCCTGCCACGGACGCCGTGAGCACGATCGCGCCGGACTGCTGCTTCACCATGTGCGGCATCGCGTACTTCACCGCGAGGAACGGCCCGATCAGGTTGACGCGCAAAATCTCTTGCCAGTGCTCCACCGTTTGCTCGGCAAGCGGGACGAGCCCGCCCGAGACTCCAGCATTGGCCCAGATCACGTCGAGCCTTCCGTGCGTCTTCACGGCCTTGTCGATCACCGCGATGACGTCCTTTTCGGAGCCGGCATCGGCGACCATGGCTTCGGCGATGCCGCCGGCCTTCTTCACCTCGTCGACCGTCTCCTTGACGGCCTCGGTGCGATCGACCGCGATCAGCTTTGCGCCTTCCTTGGTGAAGAGGAGTGCGGCGGCGCGGCCGATGCCGCTGCCGGCGCCGGTAATGATGACGGATTTGCCTTGCAGGCGGCCCATGCGCTTCTCCCTGGGTTCGCGCGCGACGCTTGCCGCGCGACGGAATTTCAAACAGAATTTGAAACGGTAAAGTGTCTTGAGACACGTTCACTCCTGACGTACAGCGACATCACACGGGATGGAAGAGCTTCGATGGCAGCCGCAGACAAGCCGAAAGTGGTCACGACACGCTGGTGGTGGGTTCGTCACGCGCCGGTGCGCAATGACGGTGGCAACATCTACGGGCAGAGCGATATCGCCTGCGACACCAGCGACACCTACGTGTTCAATGCTGTTGCCAAGGTGCTGCCACGCAGTGCGGTCTGGTATTCGAGCAATCTCATGCGCACGCACCAGACCGCGGAGGCGATCTGGGAGGCGGGCTACCCGCGGCCCGCATCGATGAAGTGGGAAGCGGACCTCGCCGAGCAAAATCTCGGCCGCTGGCAGGGCATGAATCGCGCCGAGTTCATCGCAAGCCGTCCCGTCGGCACGAGCTGGTTCGCCGACATCAACGAGCCGGCACCCGGCGGCGAGAGCTTCATGGATCTCTACAACCGCACGCGCCGTACCGTCGAGCGCATCAACAATGAGGCGGCTGGCCAGGACGTCATCGCGGTCGCCCATGGCGGCACCATCAAGGCGGCGATCGGTCTGGCGCTCGAGGGCCAGGTGGAGCGGGCGCTGGCGTTCGACATCGACAATGTGTCGATCACGCGGCTTGATTATTTCTCAAGCCCCGAACGCTCGGTCTGGCGGTTGCCGATGGTGAACCAGCAGCCGTGGATCGCGGACGACGCGCATGCGGAGATGCACCAGCCGGCGGGGCCGGAAGTGAAGAAGCTCGCCTGACACCGCTGTCCGCGCGAGCAGACGCGGCGTAGACTTCAGGCCAAATCAAATCGTACCTTGGGAGGAAAGCATGACCTTGTTCGACATGAAGGGGAAAGTCGCCGTCATCACCGGCTCGACGCGCGGCATCGGGCTTGCGATCGCCGAGCGCATGGCCGAGCACGGCGCCAAGGTCGTGATCTCATCGCGTAAGGCCGATGTCTGCGAGCAGGTCGCCAAGGACATCAACGACAAGCTCGGCAAGGGCACCGCGGTCGCGATCGCGGCCAACATCTCGTCAAAAGAGAATCTGCAAAACCTCGTCGACGAGAGCAACCGCGCCTTCGGCAAGATCGACGTGCTGGTCTGCAACGCCGCCTCGAACCCGTATTACGGCCCGCTCGCCGGCATCTCCGACGATCAGTTCCGCAAGATCCTCGACAACAACATCGTCGCCAACAACTGGCTGATCTCGATGGTGGTGCCGCAGATGATCGAGCGCAAGGACGGGTCAGTCATCATCGTGTCCTCGATCGGTGGCCTCAAGGGCTCGACCATCCTCGGCGCCTACGCGATCTCCAAGGCCGCCGACATGCAGCTCGCGCGCAACCTCGCTTGCGAATACGGCAAGCACAACATCCGCGTGAACTGCATCGCGCCCGGCCTGATCAAGACCGATTTCGCCAAGGCGCTGTGGGACAATCCGGAGAATTTGAAAGCCTCGACCTCGCGCTCGCCGCTCCTGCGCATCGGCATCCCCGACGAAATCGCGGGCGCCGCGGTGTTCCTGGGCTCCAAGGCCGGCGACTTCATGACCGGCCAGACCATGGTCATCGACGGCGGCGCGACGATCAGTTGAGACGTCGCGCGGGAGAGGGCACGTGGCCCACCCAACAACAGGTGTCATCGCCCGCGAAGGCGGGCGATCCAGTACTCCGCGGCGGAAGTTTGTTCACACAACTGCGGCCGCGGAGTACTGGATGCCCCGCCGGAGCCTGTCATCGGGCTCGCCGAAGGCGAGACCCGGTGGCGGGGCATGACAGTGAGGGTGGAGATGCTCCGTCCCGTCACTCCACCGCCGCGTAAACCAGATCCCGCACCAAGGTCCTTGTAAAATCACGCTGTCCCGGGCCCTGGCTCATGAACACCGTGAGCAGATCCTCCTTCGGATCGACCCAGAAGAACGTCCCCCCGATGCCGCTCCAGAAATACTGGCCGACGCTGCCGGGGAAGGGCGCGATGCCGGCCTCGCGGCGGACGGCGAAGCCGAGGCCGAAGCCGTGGCCGGGCGACAGCAGCGTGCCGTTGGTGACGACGTGCGGCCCAAGATGATCTGACGCCATCAGCTCCAGGGTCTTGCGGCCGATGATCCTGTTGCCATCGAGCGTGCCGCCATTGCGCAGCATCAGCGCGAAGCGGGCATAGTCCATCGTGGTGGAGACCAGGCCGCCGCCGCCGGATTCCATGACCGGCTGCTCGAGCATGTTGAAGAGGGCGACCTTGTCGCCGGTCCAGGGATCGGCCGCGAACGCCTCGGCGAGCCGGCCAGCATTGGTCTCAGCGGTCGAGAAGCCGGTCTCGGTCATCTGAAGCGGCGCGAGGATGCGCTCGGCGAGGTACGCGCCGAGCGACTTGCCGCTGATGATTTCGATGATGCGGCCGAGAATATCGGTGGAGCGGCTGTAGTTGAACTCGTCGCCGGGATGACAGACGAGGGGGAAGCTCGCCACCAGCGCGGCGTGCTCGGCATTGGTGATCTTGCGGCTGCGGACGCGGGATTCCTGGTAGAGCTTGTGCACGGGGCCGTCGCCTTGGTGCTCGTAGGTCAGGCCCGAGGTGTGGCGGAGCAGGTCCTGCACCATCATCGGCCGCCTCGGCGGAACCAGTTCCAGCTTGCCGCCGCTGACGACGCCGACCTTCTGATTAGCGAACTCCGGAATGAACTTAGCGACGGGATCGCTGAGGAGGAGGTGACCGTCCTCGACCAGCATCATGATGCCGACGGAGACGATCGGCTTGGTCATCGAGAAGATGCGGAAGATCGAATCAAGCGCCATCGGCGCGGACCCCGCCGGGCTCTGCTTGCCGAGCGCCTCGAACCATCCGACCTGGCCGCCTCTCGCCACCAGCACGGTCACGCCCGGAACGGTTCCCTTGTCGATCTCGCGCTTGAACGCATCCGACATGGCCTGGAGGCGGGGCCGCGACAGGCCCAGCGTCTCGGGCTTGGCCTCGGGGAGAGGCGGGGTTTTCGGCGCAGTCGAGGGGCGGGCGGCGGCTGTCGCGGTCATGTTCACTCCCGAGGGCACATTATTGTCGGGAGCGGACTGTGGCCCAGAAGGCGAGGCACAAACAAGCGAAGCCAGCGCGCTTCACCCTTGCAAACCAGCCGCCCCCTGTGCTTGAAAGCGCCCCTGATCCGCGTGGCGACGCGAGGGTCCGTAGGAGTGTAGCTCAATTGGTAGAGCACCGGTCTCCAAAACCGGGGGTCGCAGGTTCGAGCCCTGCCACTCCTGCCACTCCTGCCAGTCCATCCAGGTAATCAGGATCGAGGCAGGTCGGGTAACTCATTGATCCGGATCAGGTCTGCGCGCGGTTGCCGCGGGCATCCGGGCTCCGCCACACCTTGACCTTTGGCCCCATCCGCAGTAGATACCCGGCACTCGCAGCCGGCCCGTTGAGATGCGGATATCCGGCGCGGCTTTAAATCCCCGAACAATCGAGCCCGGTTTCCGGCTCATCCTTCGCGACAGAGGGCTGGGCCAACGGCGGCTGTTCGGGTCCCCGAAATTCATGCGCGTCTGGCGACGGACGTTGGACATTCAAACGATGGCAGTCAGCCCGTTCAAGTTCTTGCAGGAAGTGCGCTCGGAGACCGCCAAGGTCACCTGGCCGACCCGTCGTGAGACCACGATCACCACCATCATGGTGTTCGTGATGGTCGCCGTGGCCTCGGTCTTCTTCTTCGCCGCCGACCAGATCATCCGCTACCTCATCACCTTCCTCTTGGGCATTCACTGATGGCAACAGCAACCGCTCAATTGACCGACAAGCGCTGGTACATCGTCCACGCCTATTCGAACTTCGAGAAGAAGGTCGCCGAATCGATCCGCGAGCAGGCCAAGCAGCGCGGGCTCGAGGAGCTGTTCGAGCTGGTGCTGGTTCCGACCGAGAAGGTCACGGAAGTGCGCCGCGGCCGCAAGATCGACGCCGAGCGCAAGTTCTTCCCGGGCTACGTGCTGGTGAAGATGAAGCTGACCGACGAGGCGTTTCATCTGATCAAGAACACCCCGAAGGTCACGGGCTTCCTCGGCGCGGAAAACAAGCCGATGCCGATCTCGGAAGCCGAGGCCATGCGCATCCTGCACCAGGTGCAGGAGGGCGTGGAACGGCCGAAGGCGTCGGTGTCGTTCGAGATCGGCGAGAACGTGCGCGTGGCCGATGGCCCGTTCGCCTCGTTCTCGGGTGTGGTCGAGGAAATCGACGAGGCCCGCTCGCGCGTGAAGGTCGCGGTGTCGATCTTCGGCCGCGCAACGCCGGTCGAGCTGGAATTCGGTCAGGTCGAGAAGGTCTGACCGGACGAGGCGTGAGGCTTTTGGGCCTCACGTAACAAGAGGCCGTGGGAGGACGAGGGCGGTTGCCAGCCGCTCAAGATCCCGACCACGAACCTGAAACCGCCGGCCCTGCCGGCACAACAGGAGTGATACATGGCAAAGAAAGTGACCGGATACCTGAAGCTTCAGGTCCCGGCCGGTGCGGCGAATCCTTCGCCCCCGATCGGTCCCGCGCTCGGTCAGCGCGGTCTCAACATCATGGAGTTCTGCAAGGCGTTCAACGCCCAGACCCAGAAGGAAGAGAAGAACACCCCGATCCCGGTGATCATCACCATTTACGCGGACCGTTCCTTCACCTTCGAGATGAAGACGCCGCCGATGTCCTACTTCCTCAAGCAGGCCGCCAAGATCCAGTCCGGCTCGAAGGCGCCGGGCCGTGACAAGGCCGGCAAGGTGACCAAGGCGCAAGTGCGCGAGATCGCCGAGAAGAAGATGAAGGACTTGAATTGCGACACCATCGAATCGGCCATGAAGATGGTCGAGGGCTCCGCCCGTTCGATGGGTCTGGAAGTTGCGGGGTAAGCGGTCATGGCAATCGGAAAGCGTTTGAACAAAGCCCGCGAAGGCATTGACCGCGAAAAGCTTTACCCGCTCGCGGACGCCATCAAGATGGTCAAGGAGCGCGCGAAAGCGAAGTTCGACGAGACCATCGAGGTTTCGATCAATCTCGGCGTCGATCCGCGTCACGCCGACCAGATGGTCCGCGGCGTCGTGACCCTGCCGAACGGCACCGGCCGTACGCTCCGCGTCGGCGTGTTCGCCCGCGGCGCCAAGGCTGACGAAGCCAAGGCCGCCGGTGCCGACGTCGTCGGCGCCGAGGACCTGGTCGAGAAGGTGCAGAACGGCTCGATCGATTTCGACCGCTGCATCGCCACCCCCGACATGATGCCGCTGGTCGGCCGTCTCGGTAAGGTGCTGGGCCCGCGCGGCCTGATGCCGAACCCGAAGATCGGCACCGTGACCATGGACGTCACCGGTGCGGTGAAGGGCGCCAAGGGCGGCTCGGTCGAGTTCCGTGTCGAGAAGGCCGGCATCCTGCAGGCCGGCGTCGGCAAGGCCTCGTTCTCCGAGGAGAAGCTGGTCGAGAACATCAAGGCTCTGGCCGATGCCGTCTCGAAGGCGAAGCCGGCCGGCTCCAAGGGCACCTACATCCAGCGCGTTGCGGTGTCCTCGACGATGGGCCCGGGTGTGAAGGTTGAGCCGGGCACCATTCTCGGCTGAGGTTTGGAAATTGCATGAGGCGAGGGGCGGAATTGGGCAACCGATTCCGCCCCTTTCGTTTGTCTGCGGGATTCACCGGAAACAAGAACAATGGCTGACAAGGTCCTGATCTATTCGCGCTTTCCCAAGACGATGATGGCGCGCTTCGCCGAGCGGTTCGAGCTGCTCGACACCGGTGGCAAGCCCGCGCACGAGGTGTTTCCGGCCGGCGAGCTCGGCGACATCCGCGCGATGCTGACCGCGGGCGGCTCGCCGCTCGGCGCGGAGGCGATGGACCTGTTTCCGGAGCTCGGCACCATCGTCTGCTATGGCACCGGCTATGACGGCGTCGATCTGAAGGCCGCCGCCGCCCGCAACATCGCGGTCGGTCACAGCCCGGGCGCAAACGCCGCCTCGGTCGCCGACATCGCGATGACCCTGATGCTGGCGACGACGCGGCGGATTTTGGTGGCCGACCAATATGTCCGCAGCGGCGACTGGGCCGCGTCGAAGCAGTCGCCGATGATGCGGCCTCAGGCCGGCATGCCCGGCCGCCGCATCGGCGTCTACGGCATGGGCGAGATCGGCCGCAAGATCGCCGCACGCTGCGCCGCCTTCGAGAGCGAGGTCGGCTATTTCAGTCGCACCAAGTACGATCTGCCGTATCAGTATTTCCCGTCGCTGGAGGCGCTGGCCGACTGGTGCAGCGTGCTGATGATCGCGGTCCGGGCGGGGGCCGAGACCCAGCACGTCGTCAATGCCGATATCCTGAAGCGCCTCGGCGCGGACGGCTATGTCGTCAATATTTCCCGCGGCTCTGTGATCGACGAGAAGGCCCTGGTCGCGGCGCTCACCGACAAGACCATTGCCGGCGCCGGCCTCGACGTCTTCGAGAAGGAACCGCACGCCCCCGACGCGCTGACCGCGCTGCCCAACGTCGTGTTCGCCCCGCATATCGGCGGCCATACCCTGGACTCGCATGTCGCCATGCAGAACTGCGTGCTGGCAAACCTCACCGCGTTTTTCGCTGGCGAGCCGCTGCCTTACGCGGTCAAATCGGCCTGAATCGGCCCTTATCGGCCCGTCTCAGGCCCGGCCGGCATCAGATTGGAACTGGTGTGAATTTTGCTCTTGGCAAGCGGGCAGAGAGCGGTTAAAGAACCGCCTCCGGACGTGCCGGCCTCGGCTGGCGCGTTCGTGCACGCATTCCGAAAACCCGACACGGCAGGAGATCATTCCTTTTCAGGACGTCCGCGAGGATTTGCCCGAAAAGGAAGGAAAAACTGTCGGCCGGTAGGGGTGCGGGCAGAGGTCGGGCGGTTCGCCGGCTGACCTTGTCCTGTCCAAGACTGCAGGCGCCCGCGGGGAGTTTCGATTTCTCAACGGCTTAATCGCATGGCCTGCATAGACGGGTGAAGACCGGATTTCACTTCGCACCCAGCTTTAAGGGCTGGCTTCGCGAAACGGGTCTGGTTCGGACCTCGACACGCCGTGGACCTCTAAGGGGTTCCCGGAGGGCAGGCTTTGAATCGTCGTCGTGCCCGGCGTGTCCTGGGGGATTTGGCCCCGAGGTTCAGGTTTGGGTGGGACGATGGGTGCAACCCGGCGGTCCCGCTTCTCGCGATGACCGCCAACCGGAGAGAGCTTGCTGTGGAACGAGCGGCAAAAAAGGAAGCGGTCGAACAGCTCAATGAGGTCTTCAAGACCACGAGCGTCGCGGTCGTTGCTCAATATTCCGGCCTCACCGTCGCCCAGATGCAGAAGCTGCGCCAGCAGATGAAGCAGGCGGGCGCTGCGGTGAAGGTCTCGAAGAACCGTCTCGCCAAAATTGCTCTTGAAGGCACTGACGTCGTTGCCATCGGCCCCATGCTGAAGGGACCGACCGTGATCGCCACTTCGAACGATCCGGTAGCGGCGCCAAAGGTCGCCATCGAATTCGCCAAGGCGAACGAAAAGTTCGTCATCGTCGGCGGATCGATGGGGAAGACCGTCCTGAATGTCGACGGCGTGAAGGCGCTTGCCTCGCTGCCGTCGCTTGACGAACTGCGCGGCAAGATCGTCGGCCTCATCGTGGCCCCGGCGACCAAGCTGGCTCAGCTCGCCAACGCGCCCGCGGGCAAGCTCGCGCGCGTCATCCAGGCTCATGCCTCAAAGGGCGAAGCGGCCTGACGCCCTTCGCAAAACTCAAACCCGAACCAGACATACACGTAAGGAAACTGAACAATGGCTGACTTGCAGAAGATCGTTGACGACCTCTCGAGCCTCACCGTGCTCGAAGCCGCTGAACTGGCGAAGCTCCTCGAAGAGAAGTGGGGCGTTTCGGCTGCCGCGGCTGTCGCCGTGGCCGGCCCGGCTGGTGGTGGCGCTGCCGCCGCTCCGGCGGAAGAGAAGACCGAGTTCACGGTCGTTCTCGCCTCTGCCGGCGAGAAGAAGATCGAGGTCATCAAGGAAGTCCGCGCCATCACCGGTCTCGGCCTCAAGGAAGCAAAGGACCTCGTCGAGGGTGCTCCGAAGCCGCTGAAGGAAGGCGTGAACAAGGAAGAAGCCGAGAAGATCAAGGCCCAGATCGAGAAGGCTGGCGCCAAGGTCGAGCTGAAGTAACGCAAGTTACTTCAGCGAAATCCCGGGCTCGCGAAGCGAGACCCGGGATCGTCCCAAGATCGTGGATGGCCGGGTCAAGCCCGGCCATGACGATCGGAAAGACCGAGGCCGGATGCAAAAGGCGTGCGACGGAACGACCCGACGCAGGCCGAACACGAAAAAGTGTGGGGATTTGAGGGTTTGACCCTCGAATCTGCACTATTGTCGCCCCATATCGGGTCGACAGCACGAAAGCACGGTGGGCAGGGATGCCGGATTTCCCTGTAAGCCGTTGGGAGAGCAGGCTATTTCGGGCTTTTGCAGTCCGTGAAGACGATCGTTGTGACGGGCGGGCGCGCAGCAGCGCCCCGCGCGTCGTTTTGCGTTTTGAAGGTCTGAAGAACAGATTCAGGACATTCCCGCCTGAAACTGAGTTTCCGGCCCCCAAAGCGGGTTCGAAAAATTCAACCCGGAGAGCGGTGGCAGCCGCGTTCCGGACGGCGCGCCCAGAGCGGGCGACGAAATGAGAGGCCACGATGGCGCAGCAGACATTCACCGGTCGCAAACGCGTTCGCAAGTTCTTCGGACACATCAAGGAAGTCGCCGAGATGCCGAACCTCATCGAGGTTCAGAAGGCGTCCTATGACCAGTTCCTGATGGTCGACGAGCCCACCGGCGGCCGTCTCGACGAGGGTCTGCAGGCGGTGTTCCGCTCGGTGTTCCCGATCTCCGACTTTTCGGGCACCTCGATGCT
Source organism: Bradyrhizobium sp. CB2312 (assembly GCF_029714425.1). NCBI lineage: Bacteria > Pseudomonadati > Pseudomonadota > Alphaproteobacteria > Hyphomicrobiales > Nitrobacteraceae > Bradyrhizobium > Bradyrhizobium sp. CB2312. The sequence continues at coordinate 4,199,689 of NZ_CP121668.1, forward strand.
GGAATTCGTCCGCTACGAGTTCGAGCAGCCGAAATACGACGTCGACGAGTGCCGCCAGCGCGGCATGACCTTCGCGGCTCCCCTCAAGGTGACGCTGCGCCTCATCGTGTTCGATATCGACGAGGAAACCGGCGCGAAGTCGGTCAAGGACATCAAGGAGCAGGACGTCTACATGGGCGACATCCCGCTCATGACGATGAACGGCACCTTCATCGTCAATGGCACCGAGCGCGTCATCGTCTCGCAGATGCACCGTTCGCCCGGCGTGTTCTTCGACCACGACAAGGGCAAGACCCATTCCTCGGGCAAGCTGCTGTTCGCTGCCCGCGTGATCCCGTATCGCGGCTCCTGGCTCGACATCGAGTTCGACGCCAAGGACATCGTCTATGCGCGTATCGACCGTCGCCGCAAGATTCCGGTGACGTCGCTGATGTTCGCGCTCGGCCTCGATGGCGAAGCGATCCTGTCCACGTTCTACAAGAAGATCCTCTACAAGCGGACCAAGGAAGGCTGGCGCGTTCCGTTCGACGCCAACCGTTTCCGCGGCTACTCGACCGTCAACGACCTGATCGACGCCGACACCGGCAAGGTCGTGCTCGAGGCCGGCAAGAAGCTCACCGTCCGTGCCGCCCGCCAGCTCCAGGAGAAGGGGCTGAAGGCGCTGCGCATGGCCGATGAGGAGCTGGTCGGCAACTACGTCGCCGAGGACCTCGTCAATCCGAAGACGGGTGAGATCCATGCTGAGGCCGGTGAGGAAATCACCGACAAGCTGATGAAGGCGCTCAACGAGCAGGGCTACAAGGAGCTGCCGCTGCTCGACATCGACCACGTCAATGTCGGCCCCTACATCCGCAACACGCTCTCGGCCGACAAGAACATGACGCGCGAGGACGCGCTGTTCGACATCTACCGCGTGATGCGTCCGGGCGAGCCGCCGACGCTGGAATCGGCGCAGGCCATGTTCCAGTCGCTGTTCTTCGACGCCGAGCGCTACGACCTCTCCGCGGTCGGCCGCGTCAAGATGAACATGCGCCTCGACCTCGATGCGCCGGACACCCAGCGCACGCTGCGCAAGGAAGACATCCTCTCGGTCATCAAGACCCTGGTGGACCTGCGCGACGGCAAGGGCGAGATCGACGACATCGACCATCTCGGCAACCGCCGTGTGCGCTCGGTCGGCGAGCTCATGGAGAACCAGTACCGCATCGGCCTGCTCCGCATGGAGCGCGCGATCAAGGAGCGCATGTCCTCGGTCGACATCGACACGGTCATGCCGCAGGACCTGATCAACGCGAAGCCCGCGGCTGCCGCCGTGCGCGAGTTCTTCGGCTCCTCGCAGCTCTCGCAGTTCATGGACCAGACCAACCCGCTCTCGGAGATCACCCACAAGCGTCGTCTCTCGGCGCTTGGACCGGGCGGTCTGACCCGCGAGCGCGCCGGCTTCGAAGTCCGCGACGTGCATCCGACCCATTACGGCCGTATCTGCCCGATCGAGACGCCGGAAGGTCCGAACATCGGCCTGATCAACTCGCTCGCGACCTTCGCGCGCGTGAACAAGTACGGCTTCGTCGAGACGCCTTACCGCAAGGTCAAGGACGGCCGCGTCACCGACGAGGTCGTGTACCTCTCGGCGATGGAAGAGGGCCGCTACACGGTCGCGCAGGCCAACGTGCCGCTCGACCCGAAGGGCCGCTTCACCGAAGACCTCGTGGTCTGCCGTCACGCCGGCGAAGTTCTGCCGGTGACGCCGGACAAGGTCGACTACATGGACGTGTCGCCGAAGCAGCTCGTTTCGGTCGCCGCGGCGCTGATCCCGTTCCTCGAGAACGACGACGCCAACCGCGCGCTGATGGGCTCGAACATGCAGCGCCAGGCGGTGCCGCTGGTTCGCGCCGAGGCGCCGTTCGTCGGCACCGGCATGGAAGGCGTGGTTGCGCGTGACTCGGGTGCCGCGATCGCGGCACGCCGTTCCGGCGTGATCGACCAGATCGACGCCACCCGCGTCGTCATCCGCGCCACGGAAGATCTCGATCCGACCAAGTCGGGCGTCGATATCTACCGCCTGATGAAGTACCAGCGCTCCAACCAGTCGACCTGCATCAACCAGCGTCCGCTGGTGAAGGTCGGCGACATCGTCAAGAAGGGCGACATCATCGCCGACGGTCCGTCGACCGATCTCGGCGAGCTCGCGCTCGGCCGGAACGTGCTCGTCGCGTTCATGCCGTGGAACGGTTACAACTTCGAAGACTCGATCCTGCTCTCCGAGCGGATCGTGAAGGAAGACGTCTTCACCTCGATCCACATCGAGGAGTTCGAGGTGATGGCGCGCGACACCAAGCTCGGGCCTGAGGAAATCACCCGCGACATTCCGAACGTCTCGGAAGAAGCGCTGAAGAACCTCGACGAAGCCGGTATCGTCTACATCGGCGCGGAAGTGCGCGCCGGCGACATCCTGGTCGGCAAGATCACGCCGAAGGGCGAAAGCCCGATGACGCCGGAAGAAAAGCTGCTGCGCGCCATCTTCGGCGAGAAGGCCTCCGACGTCCGCGACACCTCGCTGCGCGTTCCTCCGGGCGTGCAGGGCACGATCGTGGAAGTGCGCGTGTTCAACCGTCACGGCGTCGACAAGGACGAGCGTGCGCTGGCGATCGAGCGGGAAGAGATCGAGCGTCTGGCCAAGGACCGCGACGACGAGCAGGCGATCCTGGACCGCAACGTCTACAACCGTCTTGCCGAGCTGCTCGAGGGGCGGCAGGGCATTGCCGGTCCGAAGGGCTTCAAGAAGGACACCAAGATCACCCGCGCGGTGCTCGAGGAGTACCCGAAGTCGCAGTGGTGGCTGTTCGCTTCGCCCAACGACAAGCTGATGGCCGAGATCGAGGCCATGCGGAAGCAGTACGACGAGTCGAAGAAGGGGCTTGAACAGCGCTTCCTCGACAAGGTCGAGAAGCTCCAGCGCGGTGACGAATTGCCGCCCGGCGTGATGAAGATGGTCAAGGTCTTCGTCGCGGTGAAGCGCAAGATCCAGCCCGGCGACAAGATGGCCGGCCGCCACGGCAATAAGGGCGTGGTGTCGAAGATCGTGCCGATCGAGGACATGCCGTTCCTCGAAGACGGTACGCATGCCGACATCGTGCTCAACCCGCTGGGCGTGCCCTCGCGCATGAACGTCGGACAGATCCTCGAGACCCATCTCGGCTGGGCCTGCGCCGGCCTCGGCAAGCGTATCGGCCAGACGGTCGATGCCTATCTGTCGAAGCAGGACATCAAGCCGCTGAAGGAAACCTTGAAGAAGGTCTACGGCGAGGATGAGACCATCAAGACGCTCAACGACAACGAGCTGCTTGAGCTTGGCCACAACCTCAGCCGCGGCGTGCCGATCGCAACCCCGGTGTTCGACGGCGCCAAGGAAGCCGACATCGAGGAGATGCTGAAGCTCGCCGGTCTGGACGCTTCGGGTCAGTCGACCGTCTATGACGGCCGCACCGGCGATGCCTTCGATCGCAAGGTGACGGTGGGCTACATCTACATGCTCAAGCTGCACCATCTGGTCGACGACAAGATCCATGCGCGTTCGATCGGTCCGTACTCGCTCGTCACCCAGCAGCCGCTGGGCGGCAAGGCGCAGTTCGGTGGCCAGCGCTTCGGCGAAATGGAGGTGTGGGCGCTCGAGGCTTACGGCGCGGCGTACACGCTCCAGGAGATGCTGACGGTGAAGTCGGACGACGTCGCCGGCCGCACCAAGGTGTACGAGGCGATCGTGCGCGGCGACGACACGTTCGAGGCCGGTATTCCGGAATCGTTCAACGTGCTGGTCAAGGAAATGCGCTCGCTCGGCCTCAACGTCGACCTGCACAACTCCAAGATGGGACCGGCGCCGACGTCGGAAGCGGCCGAGTAATTCGACCTTTCATGCCCGGCCGTTGACGGCCGGGCATCGGCGCCCGGCCTGAGGCCTTGAGGGCAGGGCGCCCTGCTCGAGTGATTTTCGAATTTGCGGCCGGAGGCGACCGGCACGCGAGGAGAAGACGATGAACCAAGAAATTATGAATCTCTTCAACCCGACGACGCCGGCTCAGGTCTTCGACCAGATCCGGATCTCGATCGCGTCTCCAGAGAAGATTCTGTCCTGGTCCTACGGCGAGATCAAGAAGCCGGAGACCATCAACTACCGTACCTTCAAGCCCGAGCGCGACGGCCTGTTCTGCGCCCGCATCTTCGGGCCGATCAAGGACTACGAGTGCTTGTGCGGCAAGTACAAGCGCATGAAGTACAAGGGCATCATCTGCGAGAAGTGCTCGGTCGAGGTCACGCTGTCGCGCGTCCGGCGCGAGCGCATGGGCCATATCGAGCTCGCCGCGCCCGTCGCCCACATCTGGTTCCTGAAGTCGTTGCCCTCGCGCATCGGCCTTCTGCTGGACATGACGCTGAAGGATCTCGAGCGGATCCTCTACTTCGAATACTACGTCGTGCTCGAGCCGGGTCTCACCGCGCTCAAGGACCGTCAGCTGCTGTCGGAAGACGAGTATCTGAAGGCGCAGGACGAATACGGCCAGGACAGCTTCACCGCCATGATCGGCGCCGAAGCGATCCGCGAGCTGCTCAAGGGCATGGACCTCGAGAAGCTCGAGGCCTCGCTGCGCGTCGAGATGCAGGAGACCGACTCCGACATCAAGCACAAGAAGCTCGCCAAGCGCCTGAAGATCGTCGAAGCGTTCCGCCACTCCGGCAACAAGCCGGAATGGATGATCATGACCGTGGTTCCGGTGATTCCGCCGGATCTGCGTCCGCTGGTGCCGCTCGACGGCGGCCGCTTCGCGACCTCGGACCTCAACGACCTCTACCGCCGCGTCATCAACCGCAACAACCGCTTGAAGCGGCTGATGGAGCTGCGCGCGCCCGACATCATCATCCGCAACGAGAAGCGCATGCTTCAGGAAGCGGTCGATGCGCTGTTCGACAACGGCCGCCGCGGCCGCGTCATCACGGGCGCCAACAAGCGTCCGCTGAAGTCGCTCGCCGACATGCTCAAGGGCAAGCAGGGCCGCTTCCGTCAGAACCTGCTCGGCAAGCGCGTCGACTATTCGGGCCGTTCGGTGATCGTGGTCGGTCCCGAGCTGCGCCTGCATCAGTGCGGCCTGCCGAAGAAGATGGCGCTCGAGCTGTTCAAGCCGTTCATCTATTCGCGGCTCGACGCCAAGGGCCTGTCCACCACCGTGAAGCAGGCCAAGAAGCTGGTCGAGAAGGAGCGGCCCGAGGTCTGGGACATCCTGGACGAGGTGATCCGCGAGCACCCGGTGCTGCTCAACCGCGCCCCGACGCTGCATCGTCTCGGCATTCAGGCGTTCGAGCCCGTGCTGATCGAGGGCAAGGCGATCCAGCTTCACCCGCTGGTCTGCTCGGCCTTCAACGCCGACTTCGACGGCGACCAGATGGCCGTGCACGTTCCGCTGTCGCTCGAAGCGCAGCTGGAAGCGCGCGTCCTGATGATGTCGACCAACAACATCCTGCATCCGGCCAACGGTCAGCCGATCATCGTGCCGTCGCAGGACATCGTGCTCGGTCTCTACTACGTCTCGATCATGCGCGAAGGCCTGCCCGGTGAGGGCAAGGTGTTCGGCGACATGGCCGAGCTCGAGCACGCGCTGCACGCCAAGGTCATCCACCTCCACACCAAGATCAAGTACCGGTGGGAGGGCATGGACGAGACCGGCAAGGTCTCCAAGCGCTGGATCGAGACCACCGCCGGCCGCGTCATGCTCGGCAACCTGCTGCCGAAGAACCCGCGCGTCACGTACGAGATCATCAACAAGCTGATGACCAAGCGCGAGATCTCGGGCGTCATCGACCAGGTCTACCGCCACTGCGGCCAGAAGGAGACGGTGATCTTCTGCGACCGCATCATGGCGCTCGGCTTCTACAACGCGTTCAAGGCCGGCATCTCGTTCGGCAAGGACGACATGGTCGTGCCGCACGGCAAGTGGAAGATCGTCGACACCACCCGTACGCTGGCGAAGGATTTCGAGCAGCAGTACAACGACGGCCTGATCACGCATGGCGAGAAGTACAACAAGGTCGTCGACGCCTGGTCGAAGGCCACGGAAGAAATCGCCAAGGCGATGATGAAGGAGATCTCCGCCACCAAGAAGACGGCGAGCGGAGCCGATGCCGACATCAACTCGATCTACATGATGGCCCACTCCGGTGCCCGCGGTTCGCCGGCCCAGATGCGCCAGCTCGCCGGCATGCGCGGCCTGATGGCCAAGCCGTCGGGTGAGATCATCGAGACGCCGATCATCTCGAACTTCAAGGAAGGCCTCTCGGTGCTCGAGTACTTCAACTCGACCCACGGCGCCCGCAAGGGCCTCGCGGATACCGCGTTGAAGACCGCGAACTCGGGCTACCTGACCCGTCGTCTCGTCGACGTCGCGCAGGACTGCATCATCACGCAGTCCGACTGCGGCACCAAGCTCGGCATCAAGATGCGCGCCATCGTCGATGCCGGCACCGTGGTTGCCTCGCTCGGCTCGCGCATCCTCGGACGCACGGCCTGCGAGGACATCCGTGACAGCTCGGGCAAGGTGATCATCAAGCGTGACACGCTGATGGAAGAGAGCCATCTGGAAGCCATCCAGCAGGGTGGTGTGCAGGAGGTGAAGATCCGCTCGGCGCTGACCTGCGAGCTCGTCAACGGCATCTGCGGCAAGTGCTACGGCCGCGACCTCGCCCGCGGCACGCCGGTCAACCACGGTGAAGCCGTCGGCGTCATCGCGGCGCAGTCGATCGGCGAGCCGGGTACCCAGCTGACCATGCGCACCTTCCACATCGGTGGTGCGGCGCAGCTCAACGAGCAGTCCTTCGTCGAAGCCAGCTTCGACGGCAAGATCGTGATCAGGAACAAGGCCATCGCCCGCAACAGCGAAGGTCACCTGATCGCGATGGTGCGCAACATGGTGGTGGCGATCGTCGATGCCGACGGCACCGAGCGTGCGACGCACCGCGTCCAGTACGGCTCGCGCCTGCACGTCGACGAAGGCGACATGGTCAAGCGCGGCCAGCGCGTCGTCGAGTGGGATCCCTACACCCGTCCGCTCCTCACCGAAGTCGAAGGTACGATCGGCTTCGAGGACCTGGTCGAGGGGCAGTCGATCTCGGAAACGCTCGACGAGGCCACCGGCATCGCCAAGCGCGTGGTCATCGACTGGCGCTCGACCCGCGGCGGCTCGGACCTGCGTCCGGCCATCGTGGTCAAGGGCAAGGACGGCAAGGTGCTCAAGCTCGCCCGTGGCGGCGATGCCCGCTACATGCTGTCGGTCGACGCCATTCTCTCGGTCGACGTCGGAGCCAAGGTCAATCCGGGCGACATCCTCGCCCGTGTCTCGACCGAAAGCGCCAAGACGCGTGACATCACCGGCGGTCTGCCGCGGGTGGCGGAACTGTTCGAGGCTCGGCGTCCGAAGGATGCGGCGATCATCGCCGAAATCGCGGGCACCATCCGGTTCGGTCGCGACTACAAGAATAAGCGTCGCATCTCGATCGAGCCGATGGACAAGACCGAGGAGCCGCGCGAGTACCTGATCCCGAAGGGCAAGCACATCCACCTTCAGGACGGCGACGTCGTCGAAAAGGGCGACTTCATCGTGGAAGGCAACCCGGCGCCGCACGACATCCTTGCGGTCAAGGGCATCGAGGAGCTCGCGGCCTATCTGGTCAACGAGATCCAGGAGGTCTACCGGCTCCAGGGCGTGCTCATCAACGACAAGCACATCGAGGTGATTGTCCGTCAGATGCTCCAGAAGGTGGAAGTCACCGACCAGGGCGATACGGACATGATCTCCGGCGAGCAGGTCGACAAGATCGAGTTCGACGCGCTGAACGAGAAGGCCAAGGAAGAGGGCAAGAAGCCCGCCACGGGTACGCCGGTTCTGCTCGGCATCACCAAGGCGAGCCTCCAGACGCGCTCGTTCTTCTCGGCGGCCTCGTTCCAGGAGACCACCCGCGTCCTCACGGAAGCGGCGGTCAACGGCAAGATCGATCCGCTCGAAGGGCTCAAGGAGAACGTCATCGTCGGCCGGCTGATCCCGGCGGGCACCGGCGCCTCCATGGCCAAGATCCGCGAAGTCGCGATGAAGCGCGACAAGCTGATCCTGGACGAGCGCGAGAAGCAGGCGGCCGTCGTGTCGCCGGCTCCGGAAGCGGAGCTTCCTGCGCTGCCGCCCGCGGAATGATCGTTCATCCGTAAGAATACCGAGGACAATGAAAAGGCCGGCGCAAGCCGGCCTTTTTGCTGCTTTGTTTGCCTGTTGCGGTGCGGGATCAACCTTTGTTCATCTTTCCTTCAGGCGGAAAAGCGCTTCTGCTAGGGCAGCTTAGACCGGTGGATCCCGTGACGGGGGCAGGGCCGGAGACCACGGAACTGACATGCTTGATCTCGCAATCGTAGGCGGCGGCCCCGGCGGGCTGATGAGTGCCTGGTATCTGAAGCGTAAGCTCGGCGACCTCTGCCGCGTCACCATCTTCGAGGCATCCGACCGGCTCGGCGGCAAGATCGTCACGCGCAAATTCGATTCCGCCCCGGCGATGTACGAGGCCGGCGTTGCCGAGATCTACGACTACTCGATGACCGGTCCGGACCCGCTGCGCGAGCTGATCCAGCATTTCGGACTTCAGACCATTCCGATGGACGCCGAGCAGGTGCAGTTCGGCGGCGAGCTACTCGACGATGTCGCGGGCATGCGCCGCAGATACGGCGCCAAGACCGCGGCCGCGATCGAGGCGTTCCGCGAGCGCTGCTCGGAGGTGATGTCGCCGATCGAATATTACGAAGGCGTCGGCGCGCACGACAACGAGAATCCCTGGGCCTACAAGACCGCCGAGCAGGTGCTCGACGAGGAGGTCGAGGACGAGACCGCAAAGCGCTTCTTCAAGGTGATGGCGCGCTCGGACATCGCGACCGAGAGCCACAACACCAACGGCCTCAACGCGCTCAAGAACTACCTGATGGATGTCGACGGCTATATCGGCCTTTACTCCATCCAGAACGGCAACGAGCAGCTGATCGAGTGCCTGCAGTCGGAGGTCAACGCCGACATCCAGCTCAATCACCGCGTGCTCACCGTCGGCAAGGCGCCGACCGGCCGTTATCAGCTCAAGATGATGAACGGCAAGGGTCCGGAGACGCGCGACTTCGACCTCGTGCTGGTCTGCCTGCCGCATTCCTGGCTCGCCACCATGGGGTGGGAAGGCGAGCAGCTGCGCAAGTCGATGGTCAAGCACGTTTCCTATTTCGACCGTCCCGCGCATTATCTGCGTGTCTCGATCCTGTTCGACACCCCGTTCTGGGGCGAGAAGATCCCCGGCGCCTGGTTCATGTCGGAGGCCTTCGGTGGCTGCTGCGTCTACAACGAGGGCGCGCGCCACGACGTCGGCAAGCACGGCGTGTTGAACTGGCTCATTCCCGGCTCCGATGCGCTGGCCTTCGCCAACCTCTCGGACCAGGAGCTGATCGACGCTGCGCTGAAATCGCTGCCGGCCTCGCTCGGCGATGCCCGCGCGCATTTCATGGAAGGTAAGATCCACCGCTGGCTGTCGTCGGTGAACGCGCTGCCAGGCGGCTTGCCCGTGCGCGACGTCATGACCAATCACCGGCCGGAGCCGAAGGAACATCCCGGCATCGTCGTGGTCGGCGACTATCTGTTCGACTCCACGCTGAACGGCCTGCTCGACTCCTCGGATGCCGCGACCGACATCATCCTGACCGAGATGATGCGCCTGCGCCGCGAGCGCGCGCAGGACGACCAGCCGATCTCCGACAAGATCGACCGCGACTATTTCGAGAACTATCGCGGCCTCGGCCCGTACAGCGAAGCGTGGAAGCACTTCACCGATCCCGATTATCTCACAAAACTGATCGGCATCGTCTGGGGCAAGGCAAAGGGCTCAAAGCTCCTGGTCGCGGGCTCGGCCAGCGGCGAGCTGGTGGGCGCGCTGCGCGAGCGCGGCATCGATGCCTGGGGCATCGAGAACAACCGCGCCATCCACGCCAAGACGCCGAAGGCGCTGAAGAAGTACAACAAGCTCGGCTCGATCACCGACATGCCATTCAAGGACGGCAGCTTCGACTTCGTGTTCGAGACCAGCCTCTGCCACGTGTCCCCGAAGCAGGTGGTCCGCGCGATCCGCGAGCTCAACCGCGTGGTCAGGACCGGTCTCGTGTTCGGCTCGATCACCTCGGACATGGCCTCGGTGGTGATCGACCGCTACGACCTCTTGCGCGGGGTCAAGAAGCTCGGCACCTGGTGGGAATGGTCCGAGCTGTTTTTCGGCAACGGCTTTGACCTGTCGATGCACCGCAAGGACTGCACCGACGCGCTCTGGGAGGCGACGCTTGCCGCGGGCAAGGGCCCGGGTCAATGGTACGCCGACGCCGACAGCTTGCGTTATTCGTTCTTCGACAAGGTCGAGGACGAGGACGACGACTAGCTCTCGAGGAACGACTAGCTCTCAAGGATCGGGTGAATTCGCCAATTGTTTTGCCGAATTCATTTTGATCGCATAGAATCGGTGCAATAGCGGCTCTCCGCTATCTCTTTCTCTGCGGTCATGCCGGCCGTCAGCATCGGTTGGTTTCATGGCGTCCAAGCCTCTCTCGCCCGACAAACAGAAGCTCGCCGCCGAAGAGGCGACCGAGCTCGACGACAAGCTTGCCGCCGCCAAGCCGGACCTCGAAGACGACGAGGACGATGAAGACGAGGAGGATGACGAGCTGGAGCTCGATGATGACGATGAGGACGAGGACCTCGTCGTCTTTACCGCGCGCGAGGCCGCCGGCGCGCTCGCGACCATCCTGGGTTTCGTCAAGCCTTTCCTCGCCAACTACAAGCGGATGCTGTCGTTCGTGGCGTTCGGCGTCGTCGTCGAGACGCTGTTCAACGTCATCATGCCGCTCAGCCTGAAATACCTGATCGACGATGCGCTCGGCGAGGAGGATTTCCAGGCGCTGTACAAGATCCTCGGCGTGCTCGCGGTCGCCGGCATCCTCACCTCCATCATCGCGGTCTGGTACGAGCGCTGGGACGCGCGGCTGGCCGCCTGCATCATCTCCGACGTCCGCAAGCGCCTGTTCGAGCACGTCCAGGAGCTGCCGGCGGCCTATTTCGGCCGCACCAAGCGCGGCGAGATCCTGTCGCGCTTTTCCGTCGACCTCTCGGCGTTCGAAGGCTCGGTGAAGACCTTCGCCAACAGCGCGGCGCTGCCGTTCCTGGAACTGGTCGCCGGCATCATCCTGATGTTGTTTTTGAACTGGCAGCTCGCCGTGGTCGCGCTGCTGGTGTTCCCGATCACGCTGATCGGCCCGCGCATCCTCACCCCGAAGGCGGTGCAGGCCAATTACGAGCAGAAGCTCAACGAAAGCGCGCTGCTCGGCATGGTGCAGGAGAACGTGGCGGCGCAGGCGGTGATCAAGGCGTTCAGCCTGCAGCGCAAGATGTTCGGCTTCTTCCGTTTCCGCAACGACGAGACCCGCAACAGGATCGCCTCCGCCGCGTTCCTGTCGACCATGGTGGAGCGGACGGTCACCATCTCCGTGCTCTTGCTGCACCTCGTGGTGCTCGCGATCGGCGCGTATCTGGCGACCAAGGGCCAGATCACCATCGGCACCTTCGTCACCTTCGAGAGCGCGTTCTGGGAGGTCTCCTACAACATCGCCCATGTGATGCACTTCATCCCGGTGTCAATCTCCTCGGCCGCCGCGATCCGCCATATCCAGGAGCTGCTCGACGAGCCGACCCGCGGCGCCGACCGTCCCGGCGCACCCGACCTGCCGCGCATCACCAACGACATCACCTTCGACCACGTCACCTTCCAGTACGAAGGCAGCCAGACGCCGGTGCTGGACAATCTCAGCCTCAAGCTCAACGTCGGCAGGAGCATCGCCATCGTCGGGCCCTCGGGCTCGGGCAAGAGCACGCTGCTCAATTTGATCCTGCGGCTCTATGTGCCCGACGAGGGCCGCGTCACCATCGACGGCGTCGACGTGCGCAAGGTGACGCTGGATTCGCTGCGCCGGAGCATGGCGGTCGTGTTCCAGGAGAACATGCTGTTCAACATGTCGATCCGGGAGAACATCCGGCTCGGCAAGGAGGGCGCGACCGACGAGGAGGTGGAGGAGGCAGCGAAGAAGGCCGAGATCCACCGCTACATCATGAGCCTGCCGCAGCGCTACGACACCCCGGTCGGCGAGCGCGGCGACACACTCTCGGGCGGCCAGCGCCAGCGCATCGCGATCGCGCGCGCGATCATCCGCAATCCCTCCGTGCTGCTGCTCGACGAGGCCACCTCGGCGCTGGACCAGACCACGGAGGCCGCGATCAACCGCACGCTGCTGAAGGTCGCCAAGGGCCGCACCATGATCTGGTCGACCCACCGCCTGACCTCGGTGGTCGAGATGGACGAGATCATCGTGATTTCAGGGGGCAGGGCGATCGAGCGCGGCTCGCATGCCGAACTGCTCGCCAAGAACGGCACCTATCGCAAGCTGTGGAACGACCAGATGCACCAGCCGCACGGCGCTGCGGCTCAGGCCGATGACGACAGCGAGGATGACGACGAGGAAGACGACGACCTCGAGGATGATGAGGACGAGGACGACGAGGAGGAGTGACCGAGGAAGTTCGGCTCCAGGTCGAAGGCGCCTCCGAGCGGCCGCAATAGCCCCTGAATCGACCAGGCCATGAAACGCGCCCAGCGCTGTGCCGTCCAGTAGAGGCCTGGCGCGGTCGAGACTGCGCGGAAATCGAACGCCTTCGCCGCCGACCATTCGTCGCAGGCCCGCTTGATGGGATCGGCGTAGAATGCGGCGACCTTCGCCGCATCCATCCCGTCGGAGGCGAGCCATTGCGGGATGTAGACATTGCAGAGCCGCTCGACGTCCGTGAAGACCTTGTCGCAGCCGGTGCCCGCGGCGGGGCAGGAGGTCGCGAAGGCATCGCCCACCAATACGAGGCCGGGCTGGCCGCTTGCGTCGTTCACATAGAGATCGACCGGGCGGATCTTGATCTCGCCGGGAATGTCGAACGGGCCGGTGATGCGCCTCAGCCGCGGCAGGGCGGCGTTCAGCGTCTCGGCCGGCCTGCGCCGCAGCTCGCTGAGCCAGGGATCGTCGAAGCTGCGGTAGACGAACAGATTGGCGCGCATCCGCGGGCCGATCGGAAACAGCGTGATGTAGGGAATGCGGTCGCTCGGTCGCTCCGAGAAATAGGTCAGTGCGGGGAAATCGAACGAATTCCGCCCCGCCGGCACCACGTCGAATCCGATTGAGATCGAATGGCAGGCGCTGACGACCTTCCGCACGATGCCGAGCTGGTGGCGCAGGCCGACATTGAGGCCGTTGGCGAGCACGACGAGGCGGGCCGAGATCGTCTCGTCATTGGAGAGCAAGATCCGCTGCCGCTCCCCGCTGGCCTCGACCGAAACGGCCTTGGCGCAGATGCGCTCGACACACGCAGGGATCTCGTCGCGGACCGCGGTGACCAGGGAATCGTAGAGGATGTTGAACTGCCGGCTCGGCGCCTTGTCGAGCAGATGGCCGAACCGTGCGATCCAGTTCTCGCCGGCAAAGGTGGCGCGGCGCAGGACCGATTCTCCGATTCCGGTCTTCAGGAATCGCTCGACCTGGACATGACCGCTGAGTTTCTCGACGCGAAAATCCGCCGGATAGCTCTCATGCGGATCGATCATCACTGTCGAAATGCCGGCGCGGCCGAGCATCGCAGCGGCGGTCGAGCCGGACAAACCCCCGCCGATGATGGCAATGTCGGTGTACCGCATGGCGTAAATCTCTGCCGATGGCGGCAGATTGCCGCACCAACAGGAAAAAAAGCCTTAGCGAGGGATATAAAAGTATATTTCGCCCGGATGTAAATGGGCCGCTGGGGTAGCGGAACAGGGGGCCCATGCCCATATCCGGACGGCGCGGTGAGTGCGGCAAACAGTGATTTCGACAGTCGCGAGAAGCGTTTTTGACTGTCGTTTCACCTTGACTTGACCGATTCTCACTTATAGAAAGCGCCTCACTTAACGACAGGCGGTGAGCATCGCCAACGTCGGAACGGGCCACCCGTTGACCGCCAGGGACCATATCCCGGGGGTTCGTTTAAGGCGGGCACCAACCTCGACGAATGCCGCTCAAACGCTGTCGATCATAGCTAGGCAATGCCAGTGCGATTTTAGTTCTCTTGAGCTCGTTCTCTTGAGATCGAATTCGGATGCATGACCTCGGTGCGCAGGCCGCGGCTTTACGCTGATCGGCCTCAAATATCGCGGTCCTCTGTGGCGTCGAAGCGCTTTCCGCTCGTTGATGGAGCGGTTGGCGCAATTTCGCTTTGCGCGGATTGTTCCGCAAAAAGCGGCCTCGTCGGGCGGGTGGCTCGAGAAGAATTTGCGGTTCCGGCGACGGGCCGTGCCAAGACAGCGGGCCCGGAAGGGGCCGCGACAGAACAAAGGGTAAGGCCAGGATGCCGACGATCAACCAGCTGATCGCTCAACCGCGTGAAGTGCAGAAGTCGCGCAAGAAGGTGCCGGCGCTGCAGCAGTCGCCGCAGAAGCGCGGCGTTTGCACGCGCGTCTACACCACGACCCCGAAGAAGCCGAACTCGGCGCTTCGTAAGGTCGCCAAGGTGCGCCTGACCAACGGCTTCGAGGTGATCGGCTACATCCCCGGCGAGGGCCATAACCTCCAGGAGCACTCGGTGGTCATGATCCGCGGCGGCCGCGTCAAGGACTTGCCCGGCGTGCGCTACCACATCCTCCGCGGCGTTCTGGATACCCAGGGCGTCAAGAACCGTAAGCAGCGTCGTTCGAAGTACGGCGCCAAGCGTCCGAAGTAAGCGGGAACCAGCTCAATGTCTCGTCGCCACTCAGCGGAAAAGCGCGAAGTTCTCCCGGATCCGAAGTTCGGGAACATCATCGTCACGAAGTTCATGAACTCGGTGATGTACGCCGGCAAGAAGTCGGTCGCCGAAGGCATCGTCTATGGTGCGTTCGGTATCATCGAGAGCAAGACCAAGCAGAACCCGCTCGGCGTGTTCGAGCAGGCGCTCGAGAACGTCATGCCGACGATCGAGGTTCGCTCCCGCCGCGTCGGCGGCGCGACCTACCAGGTTCCGGTCGAGGTTCGCTCGACCCGCCGGCAGGCCCTTGGCATTCGCTGGCTGATCTCGGCTGCGCGCGAGCGCAACGAGAAGACGATGACCGAGCGGCTCTCGGCGGAGCTCTTGGACGCATCGAATAACCGGGGGAACGCCGTCAAGAAGCGTGAAGACGTGCACCGGATGGCGGAAGCCAACCGCGCCTTCTCGCACTATCGCTGGTAACGGCGAAACAAACGGACTCGCAAGGAACACCCCATGCCCCGCCAACATGCCATCGAGGACTACCGTAACTTCGGTATCATGGCGCATATCGACGCCGGCAAGACCACGACGACCGAGCGCATCCTCTATTACACCGGCAAGAGCCACAAGATCGGCGAAGTGCACGAAGGTGCCGCGACGATGGACTGGATGGAGCAGGAGCAGGAGCGTGGCATCACGATCACCTCGGCTGCGACCACCGCGTTCTGGAACGGCAAGCGCCTGAACATCATCGACACTCCCGGCCACGTCGACTTCACCATCGAGGTCGAGCGTTCGCTGCGCGTGCTCGACGGCGCCGTCTGCGTGCTCGACTCCAACCAGGGCGTCGAGCCCCAGACCGAGACCGTCTGGCGCCAGGGCGACAAGTACAAGGTTCCGCGCATCGTCTTCGCGAACAAGATGGACAAGATCGGCGCCGACTTCTTCAAGTGTCTGGCCGACATCGTCGACCGTCTGGGCGCCAAGCCCGTCGCCATCCAGCTGCCGATCGGTGCCGAGAACAACTTCAAGGGTCTCGTCGACCTCGTGAAGATGAAGGGCGTCGTCTGGAACGATGAAGCGCTCGGCGCGAAGTTCGACTATGTCGACATCCCGGAAGACCTCGTCGACCAGGCCAAGGAATATCGCGAGAAGATGGTGGAAGCCGCCGTCGAGCTCGACGACGACGCCATGGCCGCTTATCTCGACGGCAAGGAGCCGGACGAGGCGACCCTCAAGCGCCTGATCCGCAAGGCGGTGCTGACCGGCGCGTTCTATCCCGTGCTGTGCGGCTCGGCCTTCAAGAACAAGGGCGTGCAGCCGCTGCTCGACGCCGTCGTCGACTACCTGCCGTCGCCGCTCGACGTGCCCGCGATCAAGGGCACCGACGACAAGGGCAACGAAGTCGTGCGCAAGGCGGACGACAAGGAGCCGCTGGCGCTGCTCGCGTTCAAGATCATGGACGACCCGTTCGTCGGCACCATCACCTTCTGCCGCATCTACTCCGGTATCCTGCAGAGCGGCACCGGCGTCGTGAACTCGACCCGCGAGAAGAAGGAGCGCATCGGGCGCATGCTACTCATGCATGCGAACAACCGCGAGGACATCAAGGAAGCCTATGCCGGCGACATCGTCGCGCTGGCCGGCCTGAAGGAAGCGCGCACCGGTGACACGCTGTGCGATCCCGACAAGC
Source organism: Bradyrhizobium sp. CB2312 (assembly GCF_029714425.1). NCBI lineage: Bacteria > Pseudomonadati > Pseudomonadota > Alphaproteobacteria > Hyphomicrobiales > Nitrobacteraceae > Bradyrhizobium > Bradyrhizobium sp. CB2312. The sequence goes on from NZ_CP121668.1 coordinate 4,216,273, forward strand.
AGGTGATCCTGGAGAAGATGGAATTCCCCGAGCCGGTCATCGAGATCGCGATCGAGCCGAAGTCCAAGGCCGACCAGGAGAAGCTGGGCGTGGCGCTGGCCAAGCTCGCCGCGGAGGATCCGTCCTTCCGCGTGTCGACCGACCACGAGTCCGGCCAGACCATCCTCAAGGGCATGGGCGAACTGCATCTCGACATCAAGGTCGACATCCTCAAGCGCACCTACAAGGTGGACGCCAACATCGGCGCGCCGCAGGTTGCGTTCCGTGAGCGCGTCACCAAGCGGGTCGAGCACAGCTACACCCACAAGAAGCAGACCGGCGGTACCGGCCAGTTCGCGGCCGTGTCGTTCATCGTCGAGCCGAACGAGCCCGGCAAGGGCTACGAGTTCGAATCGAAGATCGTCGGCGGCGCGGTGCCGAAGGAATACATCCCCGGCGTCGAAAAGGGCCTGGAGAGCGTGCTCTCGTCCGGCGTGGTCGCGGGCTTCCCCGTGGTCGACGTCAAGGTGCAGCTCGTCGACGGCAAGTATCACGACGTCGACTCGTCGGCGCTCGCCTTCGAAATCGCCTCGCGCGCCTGCTTCCGCGAAGCGCTGCAGATGGGCAAGTCCGTCCTGCTCGAGCCGATCATGAAGGTCGAAGTGGTGACCCCGGAAGACTACACCGGCTCGGTCATCGGCGACCTGAATTCCCGGCGCGGTCAGATCCAGGGTCAGGACATGCGCGGCAACGCCAACGTCATCAACGCGATGGTGCCGCTCATGAACATGTTCGGTTACGTGAACAACCTGCGCTCGATGAGCCAGGGTCGCGCGACCTTCACCATGCAGTTCGACCACTACGCAGAAGCGCCGGCCAACGTGTCGGCAGAAGTCCAGAAGAAGTTTGCCTGATTGTCGTCGGTCTGAAAGCTGACGATTGAACGGAGAGTCAAATGGCCAAAGCAAAGTTTGAACGTAACAAGCCGCACTGCAACATCGGCACCATCGGTCACGTCGACCATGGCAAGACGTCGCTGACCGCGGCGATCACCAAGATCCTCGCCGAGACCGGCGGCGCGACGTTCACCGCGTACGACCAGATCGACAAGGCGCCGGAAGAGAAGGCTCGCGGCATCACCATCTCGACCGCGCACGTCGAGTATGAGACGCAGAACCGCCACTACGCCCACGTCGACTGCCCCGGCCACGCCGACTACGTGAAGAACATGATCACCGGCGCCGCCCAGATGGACGGTGCGATCCTGGTCGTGTCGGCTGCTGACGGCCCGATGCCGCAGACCCGCGAGCACATCCTGCTCGCCCGCCAGGTCGGCGTGCCCGCGCTCGTCGTGTTCCTCAACAAGTGCGACATGGTCGACGATCCGGAGCTGCTCGAGCTCGTCGAGCTCGAAGTCCGCGAGCTGCTCTCGAAGTACGAATTCCCCGGCGACAAGATCCCGATCATCAAGGGTTCGGCGCTGGCCGCTCTCGAAGATTCGGACAAGAAGCTCGGCCACGACGCCATCCTCGAGCTGATGCGCAACGTCGACGAGTACATCCCGCAGCCGGAGCGTCCGATCGACCAGCCGTTCCTGATGCCGGTTGAAGACGTGTTCTCGATCTCGGGCCGCGGTACCGTCGTGACCGGCCGTGTCGAGCGCGGCGTCGTCAAGGTCGGCGAGGAAATCGAGATCGTCGGTCTCCGCGCCACCCAGAAGACCACCGTCACCGGCGTCGAAATGTTCCGCAAGCTGCTCGATCAGGGCCAGGCCGGCGACAACATCGGTGCGCTGCTCCGCGGCACCAAGCGTGAGGACGTCGAGCGCGGCCAGGTTCTGGCCAAGCCGGGTTCGGTCAAGCCGCACACCAAGTTCAAGGCTGAGGCTTACATCCTCACCAAGGAAGAGGGCGGTCGCCACACCCCGTTCTTCACCAACTACCGTCCGCAGTTCTACTTCCGCACCACCGACGTGACCGGTGTCGTGCACCTGCCGGAAGGTACCGAGATGGTGATGCCGGGCGACAACATCGCGATGGAAGTGCACCTGATCGTGCCGATCGCGATGGAAGAGAAGCTCCGCTTCGCGATCCGCGAAGGTGGCCGCACCGTCGGCGCCGGCGTCGTCGCCTCGATCATCGAGTAATTACGAGAATAGGGACGGCGAGTAGCGAGTGGTGACATTCGCTATTCGCTATTCGCCACCCACTGAAGAGAGACCACGGCAATGAACGGCCAAAACATTCGTATCCGTCTCAAGGCGTTCGACCATCGTATCCTCGATACGTCGACCCGCGAGATCGTGAACACGGCGAAGCGCACCGGCGCGCAGGTCCGCGGACCCATTCCGCTGCCCACCCGCATCGAGAAGTTCACCGTCAACCGTTCGCCCCACGTCGACAAGAAGAGCCGCGAGCAGTTCGAGATGCGCACCCACAAGCGCCTGCTCGACATCGTCGATCCGACCCCGCAGACCGTCGATGCTTTGATGAAGCTCGACCTGGCCGCCGGTGTCGACGTCGAGATCAAGCTCTAAGATTTTGGATCCCGTTCGCGAAAGCGGACAAAGAGAACAGGAAGCAAGCCGATGCGCTCCGGAGTGATCGCACAAAAGGTCGGGATGACGCGGGTCTTCACGGAGGCCGGCGAACATATCCCCGTGACCGTGCTGAAGCTCGGCAATTGCCAGGTCGTAGGCCACCGCACCGAAGAGAAGAACGGTTACGTCGCGCTCCAGCTCGGTTCTGGCGCCCGCAAGACCGTTTACATGCCCAAGGCGGAACGCGGCCAGTTCGCGGTCGCCAAGGTCGAGCCGAAGCGCCGGGTCGAGGAATTCCGCGTCACCGCGGATGCCATGATCCCGGTCGGCGCCGAGATCCAGGCCGACCATTTCGTCGTCGGCCAGTTCGTCGACGTCACCGGCACCTCGGTCGGTAAGGGCTTCGCCGGCGGTATGAAGCGCTGGAACTTCGGCGGTCTGCGCGCCACGCACGGTGTGTCGATCTCGCACCGCTCGATCGGTTCGACCGGTGGTCGTCAGGACCCCGGCAAGACCTGGAAGAACAAGAAGATGCCCGGCCACATGGGTGTCGACCGCATCACCACGCTCAATCTGCGCGTCGTTCAGCTCGACGTCGAGCGCGGCCTGATCCTTGTCGAAGGCGCCGTTCCCGGCTCCAAGGGCGGCTGGATCCGCGTGCGTGACGCCGTCAAGAAGCCGCTGCCGAAGGAAGCTCCGAAGCCCGGCAAGTTCAAGGTTGCTGGCGACGCGGACGCCGCTCCGGCTGCGCAGGAGGCGTGAGATGGAACTGAAGGTCACCACCCTCGAAGGTAAGGAAGCGGGCTCGGTCCAGCTGTCCGACGCCATCTTCGGTCTCGAGCCGCGCGAGGACATCATCGCGCGCTGCGTGCAGTGGCAGCTCAACAAGCGCCAGGCCGGCACGCACAAGGCCAAGGGCCGCGCCGAGATCTGGCGCACCGGCAAGAAGATGTACAAGCAGAAGGGCACCGGCGGTGCTCGTCACGGCTCGGCCCGCGTGCCGCAGTTCCGTGGCGGTGGCCGTGCCTTCGGTCCGGTGGTGCGTTCGCACGCCACCGACCTGCCGAAGAAGGTCCGCGCGCTCGCGCTCAAGCATGCGCTCTCGGCCAAGGCCAAGGACGGCGATCTCGTCGTGATCGAGAAGGCCGCGCTGGAAGCCGCCAAGACCAAGGCGCTGCTGGGTCACTTCTCCGGCCTGGGGCTGACCAACGCGCTGATCATCGACGGCGCCGAGCTCAACAACGGCTTTGCCGCCGCGGCCCGCAACATCCCCAACATGGACGTGCTGCCGATCCAGGGCATCAACGTCTATGACATCCTGCGCCGTCAGAAGCTCGTTCTGACCAAGGCCGCCATCGATGCGCTGGAGGCGCGCTTCAAATGAGCAAGAACATCGAGCCTCGCCACTACGACGTGATCCTGTCGCCGGTCGTGACCGAAAAGGCCACGATCGCCTCGGAGCACAACAAGGTGCTGTTCAAGGTGGCCGCGAAGGCGACCAAGCCGCAGATCAAGGAAGCGATCGAGAAGCTGTTCGACGTCAAGGTCAAGAGCGTCAACACGCTGGTCCGCAAGGGCAAGACCAAGGTCTTCCGCGGCAATCTCGGTTCGCAGTCGAACTCCAAGCGCGCGATCGTGACCCTCGAAGAGGGCCATCGGATCGACGTGACCACCGGTCTGTAAGGTCGTACGACGATGGCACTGAAGACATTCAATCCCACGACGCCAGGCCAGCGCCAGCTGGTCATGGTCGATCGTTCGGCCCTGTACAAGGGCAAGCCGCTGAAGGCGCTCACCGAGGGCAAGAAGTCCTCGGGCGGTCGCAACAACACCGGTCGCATCACCGTGCGTTTCCGCGGCGGTGGTCACAAGCAGACGCTGCGCATCGTCGACTTCAAGCGTGACAAGGTCGATGCGCCCGCGACGGTCGAGCGGCTGGAGTACGATCCCAACCGCACTGCGTTTATCGCGCTGATTAAGTATCAGGACGGTGAGCGGGCCTACATCCTGGCGCCGCAGCGCCTGGCCGTGGGTGACACGATCGTCGCCGGCAACTATGTCGACGTGAAGCCGGGCAACGTCATGCCGCTCGGCAACATGCCGGTCGGCACGATCATCCACAATATCGAGGTCAAGATCGGGAAGGGTGGCCAGCTCGCCCGTTCGGCGGGCACCTACGCCCAGCTCGTCGGCCGCGACCAGGACTACGTCATCATCCGTCTGAACTCGGGCGAGCAGCGTCTGGTGCACGGCCGTTGCCGCGGCACGATCGGCGCGGTGTCGAACCCGGACCACATGAACACCTCGATCGGCAAGGCCGGCCGCAACCGTTGGCTGGGCCGCAAGCCGCATAATCGCGGCGTTTCGATGAACCCGATCGACCATCCGCACGGCGGTGGTGAAGGTCGTACCTCGGGCGGCCGCCACCCGGTCACTCCGTGGGGCAAGCCGACCAAGGGCAAGAAGACCCGCTCCAACAAGTCGACCAACAAATTCATTCTCCTAAGCCGCCACAAGCGGAAGAAGTAAGGAACGCCGGACATGGTTCGTTCAGTCTGGAAAGGCCCGTTCGTCGAGGGTTCTCTGCTCAAGAAGGCAGATGCCGCCCGTTCGTCCGGCCGTCACGACGTCATCAAGATCTGGAGCCGTCGCTCGACGATCCTGCCGCAGTTCGTCGGCCTGACCTTCGGCGTCTACAACGGTCAGAAGCACGTGCCGGTGGCCGTCAACGAGGAAATGGTGGGTCACAAGTTCGGCGAGTTCTCGCCGACCCGGACCTTCCATGGCCACTCCGGCGACAAGAAAGCCAAGAAGGCTTGAGGATTAAACGATGAGCAAACCTAAGCGCGAACGGAGCCTCGCCGACAACGAGGCCAAGGCGGTCGCCCGGATGCTGCGGGTGAGTCCGCAGAAGCTCAACCTGGTCGCCCAGCTCATTCGCGGCCGGAAGGCTTCCGCGGCGCTCGCTGACCTGCAGTTCTCGCGCAAGCGGATCGCGGTTGACGTGAAGAAGTGCCTGGAATCGGCGATCGCCAACGCCGAGAACAACCACGACCTCGACGTCGACGATCTCGTCGTGGCGCAGGCCTTCGTCGGCAACGGCCTCGTGATGAAGCGCTTTGCCGCCCGCGGCCGTGGCCGCTCGGGCCGTGTCTACAAACCATTTTCGCAGCTGACGATCATTGTTCGTCAGGTCGAAGCCGAAGCAGCAGCGGCTTAAGGGTCGCAGGAGAAAACGATGGGTCAAAAGATCAATCCGATCGGTCTGCGTCTCGGCATCAACCGGACCTGGGATTCCCGCTGGTTCGCCGGCAAGCAGGAATACGGCAAGCTGCTGCACGAGGACGTCAAGATCCGCGAGATCCTGCACAAGGAGCTCAAGCAGGCGGCCGTCGCCCGCATCGTGATCGAGCGTCCGCACAAGAAGTGCCGCGTCACCATCCACTCGGCTCGTCCGGGCGTGGTGATCGGCAAGAAGGGCGCCGACATCGACAAGCTGCGCAAGAAGGTCGCGGACATCACCTCGTCCGACGTCGTCATCAACATCGTCGAGATCCGCAAGCCGGAGCTCGATGCGACGCTGGTGGCGGAATCGATCGCGCAGCAGCTGGAGCGCCGCGTGGCGTTCCGCCGCGCCATGAAGCGCGCCGTTCAGTCGGCGATGCGTCTCGGCGCGGAAGGCATCCGCATCAACTGCTCGGGTCGTCTGGGCGGTGCGGAAATCGCGCGCATGGAGTGGTACCGCGAAGGCCGCGTGCCGCTGCACACGCTGCGCGCCGATATCGACTACGGCGTTGCGACCGCGTTCACGACCTTCGGCACCTGCGGCGTCAAGGTCTGGATCTTCAAGGGCGAGATCCTCGAGCACGATCCGATGGCCCAGGACAAGAGAATGGCCGAAGGCGAGACCGGCGGCAGCAGCGATCGCGGTGGCCGTCAGCGCCGCGAGACGGCTGCAGCCTAAAGCCAGACAGGAATTTGAGGGCTTAAGCCATGATGCAACCTAAGAAAACGAAGTTCCGGAAGGCGCATAAGGGCCGCATCCACGGCGTTGCGTCTTCGGGCGCGACGTTGGCGTTCGGCCAGTTCGGCCTGAAGGCGACCGAGCCTGAGCGCGTCACCGCGCGCCAGATCGAAGCCGCTCGCCGCGCGCTGACCCGCCACATGAAGCGCGCCGGCCGCGTCTGGATCCGCGTATTCCCCGACGTTCCGGTGTCGAAGAAGCCGGCCGAAGTCCGCATGGGCTCCGGCAAGGGTTCGCCGGAATTGTGGGTGGCGCGCGTCAAGCCGGGCCGGGTGCTGTTCGAGATCGACGGCGTCAACACCCAGACGGCGCGTGAGGCGCTGACCCTGGCGGCCGCCAAGCTGCCGATCAAGACGCGCTTCGTCGAGCGCATTGCGGAGTAATGGCCATGGCACAGATGAAGATCGAAGACATCCGCGCGATGAGCCCCGACCAGCAGGATGACGCCATCCTGAACCTGAAGAAGGAGCGCTTCAACCTGCGCTTCCAGCGCGCCACCGGGCAGCTCGAGAACACCTCGCGCCTGCGCGAGGCTCGCCGTGACATCGCCCGGATCAAGACCGTCGCCGCGCAGACGCGCGCGAAGAAGAAGTAAGAGGCTTACGAAGATGCCGAAACGTACTTTGCAGGGCGTGGTCGTCAGCGACAAGCAGGCCAAGACCATCGTGGTGCGCGTCGATCGCCGCTTCACGCACCCGATCTACAAGAAGACGATCCGCCGTTCGAAGAACTACCACGCGCACGACGAGAGCAACGAGTTCAAGCCGGGCGACATGGTGTGGATCGAGGAATCGAAGCCGATTTCGAAGCTGAAGCGCTGGGTCGTGATCCGGGGCGAGCACAAGAAAAGCGCCTGATCTGTTGGCTTTAGCCGACTGACTTCAGGGAAATGTTGAGCGCCGGCTGGGCTGGCGCAATTAGAAAGAGGACGAGGTGCATCAATGATTCAGATGCAGACCAACCTCGACGTGGCCGACAATTCTGGCGCACGCCGTGTCATGTGTATCAAGGTGCTCGGAGGCTCCAAGCGCCGCTACGCCACGATCGGCGACATCATCGTCGTCTCGATCAAGGAAGCGATTCCGCGTGGCAAGGTGAAGAAGGGCGACGTGATGAAGGCCGTCGTGGTGCGCGTCCGCAAGGACATCCGCCGCGCCGACGGTTCGGTCATCCGCTTCGACCGCAACGCCGCCGTGCTGATCAACAACCAGTCGGAGCCGGTCGGCACCCGTATCTTCGGGCCCGTGCCGCGCGAGCTGCGCGCCAAGAACCACATGAAGATCATCTCGCTCGCGCCGGAGGTGCTGTGATGGCTGCGAAGATCCGCAAGGGCGACAAGGTCGTCGTGCTGACCGGCCGCGACAAGGGCCGCACCGGCGAAGTGTTCGAGGTTCGTCCCGACGCCGGCACCGCGCTCGTGCGCGGCGTCAACATGGTCAAGCGTCACCAGAAGCAGACGCAGGCCCAGGAGGGCGGCATCATCTCGAAAGAGGCGCCGATCCAACTGTCCAACATCGCGTATGTCGGCAAGGACGGAAAGCCGACCCGCGTCGGATTCAAGATTCTGGCGGACGGCAAGAAGGTCCGCATCGCCAAGAGCTCGGGAGCTGAGATCGATGGCTGAGGCCGCTTACACCCCGCGCCTGCGCGCGGAATACGACGCGAAGATCCGCACGGCCCTGACCGAGAAGTTCGGTTATGAGAACGTGATGCAGGTTCCGCGCCTGGACAAGGTCGTGCTGAACATGGGCGTTGGCGATTCCGTCAACGACCGCAAGAAGGCCGAGACCGCCGCCGCCGAGCTGACCCAGATCGCCGGCCAGAAGGCGATCGTGACCTATTCGCGTATCGCGATCGCGACCTTCAAGCTGCGTGAGAACCAGCCGATCGGCTGCAAAGTCACGCTGCGCAAGGCCCGCATGTACGAGTTCATCGATCGCCTGGTGACGGTCGCGCTGCCGCGCGTCCGCGACTTCCGCGGCCTGAACCCGAAGAGCTTTGACGGCCGCGGCAACTACTCGCTCGGCATCAAGGAGCACATCATTTTCCCCGAGATCGACTTCGACAAGGTCACGGAAGCCCGCGGTATGGACATCACCGTCTGCACCACGGCCAAGACCGACGAAGAGGCGAGGGCCTTGTTGACCGCTTTCAATTTCCCGTTCCGGCAGTGAGACGCTGACCTAAAGCCTCTCAAACGCGGATACCCAGGAGCCAAGCATGGCAAAGAAGAGTTCAGTCGAGAAGAACAACCGGCGCAAGCGGATGGTGAAGAACGCCGCCGCCAAGCGCGAGCGGTTGAAGGCGATCATCGCCGACAAGAAGCTGCCGATGGAAGAGCGTTTCGCGGCGACGTTGAAGCTGGCGGAAATGCCGCGCAACTCGTCGGCGACCCGCATTCGCCTACGCTGCGAGCTGTCGGGCCGCCCGCGCTCGAACTATCGCAAGAACAAGCTGTCCCGTATCGCGCTGCGCGAACTTGGCTCCAAGGGCATGGTCCCGGGCCTCGTGAAGTCGAGCTGGTAAGGAGGGTCGTTTAGATGTCTACGCACGATCCAATCAGCGATCTGATCACCCGCATCCGCAACGCGCAGATGCGCTCGAAGACCAAGGTCTCGACGCCCGGCTCGAAGATGCGCGAGAACGTGCTCGAGGTGCTCAAGTCCGAGGGCTACATCCGCGGTTACGCCACGCTCGAGCACTCCTCGGGCCGCAGCGAGATCGAGATCGAGCTGAAGTATTTCGACGGCGAGCCCGTCATCCGCGAGATCGAACGTGTCTCCAAGCCCGGGCGTCGCGTCTACGCCTCGGTGAAGAACCTGCCGCGGGTCAACAACGGGCTCGGCATTTCGGTGTTGTCGACGCCGAAGGGGATCATGGCCGACCACAGCGCGCGCGACGCGAATGTGGGCGGTGAAGTCCTCTTCACGGTGTTCTGAGAAGGATTTTTGATCCATGTCACGAGTTGGCAAAAGGCCTGTGGCGGTTCCGTCGGGTGTGACCGCGACCGTTGACGGGCAGACCGTCAAGATGAAGGGGCCGAAGGGCCAGCTTCAGTTCGTCGTCCATGACGACGTCGAGGTGAAGCTCGAGAGCGGCCAGATCAAGGTCAAGCCTCGCGCCGAGACCAACCGCGCCCGTGCGCTCTACGGCACCGCTCGCGCCCAGGTCGCGAATCTGGTCGAAGGCGTCACCAAGGGCTTCGAGAAGAAGCTCGAGATCACCGGCGTCGGTTACCGCGCCGCGATGCAGGGCAAGAACCTGCAGCTCGCGCTCGGCTACAGCCACGACGTGATCTATCCGATCCCGGAAGGGATCACGATCACCGTGCCGAAGCCCACCGAGATCACGGTCACCGGCAGCGACGTCCAGCGCGTCGGCCAGGTCGCGGCCGAGATCCGCGCCTACCGTCCGCCGGAGCCCTACAAGGGCAAGGGCGTGAAGTATGTTGGCGAATTCATCTTCCGCAAGGAAGGCAAGAAGAAGTAACGGAGCCGGTCATGTCCAAAGCCAAGGTTACGAATGCCCGGCGCAAGCGGAGTGTGCGGCTGAAGCTGCGCCGCTCCGGTGGCGGCCGTCCGCGTCTGTCGGTGTTCCGCTCGTCCAAGCACATCTACGCCCAGGTCATCGACGACCTGAAGGGCGAGACGCTGGCCTCTGCCTCCTCGCTCGAGAAGTCGATGCGCGACGGCGGCAAGACCGGCGCCGACATCGATGCGGCGAAGGCGGTCGGCAAGCTGCTGGCCGAGCGCGCCGCCGAGAAGGGCGTCAAGGAAGTCGTGTTCGATCGCGGCAGCTACCTCTACCACGGGCGCGTCAAGGCTCTCGCCGACGCAGCGCGTGAGAGCGGGCTGAGCTTCTAACGGAATTTGAGGATTGAGGCGTAAGCCTCTGAAGGATTGGAAAAATGGCAGAACGCGAACAACGTGGTGGACGCGATCAACGCGGCGGCGGGCGTGAACGCAAGGAGCGCGAGGAGCGCGACAGCGAGTTCGTCGACAAGCTGGTCCACATCAACCGCGTGGCCAAGGTCGTCAAGGGCGGTAAGCGCTTCGGTTTCGCAGCGCTCGTCGTGATCGGCGACCAGAAGGGCCGCGCCGGCTTCGGTCACGGCAAGGCGCGCGAAGTGCCCGAGGCGATCCGCAAGGCGACTGAATCGGCCAAGCGCAATCTGACCCGGGTCTCGCTGCGCGAGGGCCGCACGCTCCATCACGACATCGCCGGCCGTCATGGCGCGGGCCGTGTCTATCTGCGTGCAGCTCCGGCCGGTACCGGCATCATCGCCGGCGGCCCGATGCGCGCCGTGTTTGAGACGCTCGGCGTCCAGGACGTGGTGGCGAAGTCGATCGGCTCGTCGAACCCGTACAACATGATTCGCGCGACCTTCGACGCGCTGAAGCATCAGGATTCGCCGCGTTCGGTCGCAGCCCGCCGCAACATCAAGGTGTCCACTCTGCAGTCCCGCCGTATCGGCGGCGATGCCGAGGCGGCTGCCGACTAACGGAAGCTTTCGGAGTAGACTCCCATGGCCAAGGACGCCGCTAAGTCCAGCAAGACGATCAAGCTCGAGCAGACCGGCAGCGCGATCCGCCGCCATCACTCGCAGCGGTCGACCCTGATCGGGCTCAAGCTCAACAAGATCGGCCGCACCAGCGAACTGCCGGATACCCCGGCGGTGCGCGGCATGATCGACAAGGTTCACCATCTCGTCCGCATCGTCGACGAGAAGTAAGCAGGGCGCATGATCCCGAAACCGGGTGCCGGTCTTCGGTGACGATCATGCGCAAGACACAAGGAGAAGGGCGATGAAGCTCAGCGATATCGCCGACAACGCCGGCTCGCGCAAGAAGCGCATGCGCGTCGGCCGCGGCATCGGTTCGGGCAAGGGCAAGCAGTCCGGCCGCGGCGGCAAGGGCCAGACCGCGCGTTCGGGCGTGCGCATCAAGGGTTTCGAAGGCGGCCAGATGCCGATGCATCGCCGTCTGCCCAAGCGCGGCTTCAACAACATCTTCCGCGTCGAGTTCGCCGAGATCAATCTCGACCGGCTCCAGGAGGCGGTCGATGCGAAGAAGATCGACGCCGGCAGCGTCGTGAACGTCGAGGCCCTGGTGAAGGGCGGCGTGCTGCGCCGCGCCAAGGCCGGCCTGCGGCTGCTCGGCCGTGGCGAGCTCAAGTCCAAGCTCAACATCGAAGTGCATGGCGCCACCAAGACCGCGATCGCGGCGGTGGAGAAGGCCGGCGGCTCGGTGAAGATCCTCGCCCCTGCCAAGGAAGAAGGCGAGGCGGCGTAACAACTGCGTCATTGGCCCGCGCCTCGCGGGCCTTTACGCACGCGGGACGATGGACTTATCGAAGCCGAGCCCCAGATAATGTCCGGCGTCCGCTCTAATGTAGCCCGGCCGCGGGCATGACGGCGCAACAGGCGGCGGGAGAAAGTCCAAGATGGTCTCTGCAGCGGAACAACTGGCAGCCAATCTCAATTTCGGCGCGTTCGCCAAGGCCGACGAACTGAAGAAGCGCATCTGGTTCACCCTGGGTGCGCTGCTCGTTTATCGGCTCGGAACCTACATCCCGCTGCCGGGCATCGATCCCAACATCTGGGAGCAGGTGTTCAGGTCCCAGGCGGGCGGCATCCTCGGCATGTTCAACATGTTCGCCGGCGGCGGCATCCACCGCATGGCGATCTTCGCGCTGAACATCATGCCGTACATCTCGGCCTCGATCATCATCCAGCTCCTCACCACCGTCTCGCCGCAGCTCGAGGCGCTGAAGAAGGAGGGTGAGGCGGGCCGCAAGACGCTGAACCAGTACACCCGCTACCTGACGGTGATCCTGGCCGCGTTCCAGTCCTACGGCATCGCGGTGGGCCTCGAAGGCGCCGGCAACGTCGTCAGCGACCCCGGCATGTTCTTCCGCCTGTCGACCGCGATCACGCTGACCGGCGGCACCATGTTCCTGATGTGGCTGGGCGAGCAGATCACCTCGCGCGGCATCGGCAATGGCATCTCGCTGATCATTCTCTCCGGCATCGTCGCCGAGCTGCCCGCGGCGCTCGCCAACATGCTCGAGCTCGGCCGTCAGGGCGCGATGTCGACCGGCCTGATCCTGGTCGTCATCATCATGGCCGTCGCCGTGATCGCCTTCATCGTGTTCATGGAGCGCGCCCAGCGCCGGTTGCTGATCCAGTATCCGAAGCGCCAGGTCGGCAACAAGATGTTCGAGGGTCAGTCCTCGCATCTGCCGCTCAAGCTCAACACCTCGGGCGTGATCCCGCCGATCTTCGCGTCGTCGCTGCTGCTGCTGCCGACCACGGTCGCGAACTTCAATGCCGGCAGCGGGCCGGAATGGTTCCAGTGGATCACCACCCAGCTCGGCCACGGCCGTCCGCTGTTCCTTGTGCTCTATCTCGCGCTGATCGTGTTCTTCGCGTTCTTCTACACCGCTATCGTGTTCAACCCGACCGAGACCGCGGACAATCTGAAGAAGCATGGCGGCTTCATCCCGGGCATCCGTCCGGGCGAGCGCACCGCGGAATATATCGACTACGTGCTGTCGCGCATCACCGTGCTGGGTGCGATCTATCTCGCGATCGTCTGCTTGATCCCGGAGATCCTGATCTCCTACGCCTCGGTGCCGTTCTACTTCGGCGGCACCTCGCTGCTGATCGTCGTCAGCGTCACCATGGATACGGTGGCGCAGGTGCAGGGCTATCTGCTGGCCCATCAGTACGAAGGCCTGATCCGCAAGTCGAAGCTGCGCGGCCGCCGCCGCTGAGCGCTGTGTCCTGCGAAGGCGGCGCAACAGCGCCGCCGATTCGCTGCGCGAGCAACGCGCAGCGTCCGCGGAGACGACCAGCCGGACGTTCGGTCGCATCGGCAGAGCTGCTCTCACCGCGCCACAATCACTGATTTCAAAGGCCTTCTTGGCGTCCGGCCATTCGCTCCCCTATGATATGGGTAGCGGTGCGGCGCCGATTATGGTTTGCACTGTTATCGAACTTTCAAACACGGGTGCGCGACGTATCGCTCACCAATCCGGGGGGCGTACGCCGATGAGAATTATACTTCTGGGACCGCCGGGGTCGGGCAAGGGGACCCAGGCGCAGCTCTTGGTGCAGCGCTATGGCATCGTCCAGCTCTCGACCGGCGAGATGCTGCGCGCGGCCGTGGCGGCTGGTACGCCGGTCGGGCTGAAGGCCAAGGAGATCATGGCCGGTGGCGGCCTCGTCCCCGACGACGTCGTGGTCGGAATCATCTCCGATCGCATCGACCAGCCGGACGCCAAGAACGGTTTCATCCTTGACGGCTTCCCGCGCACCGTGCCGCAGGCCGAGGCGCTGGACGATCTCTTGAAGCACAAGCATCTCAAGCTCGACGCCGTGATCGAGCTCCGCGTCAACGAGAGCGCGCTGCTGAGCCGTGTCGAGACCCGCGTCGCCCAGATGCGGGAGCGCGGGGAGGAGGTCCGGGTCGACGATACCCCGGAGGTTCTGACCAAGCGCCTGGCCAGCTACCGCAGCCAGACGGAGCCGCTGATTCACTATTATTCCGAGCGGCGGAAGCTCTCGACCATCGACGGCATGATGGCCATCGACGAGGTCACCCGTGCCATCCACCGCCAGCTGCTGGCGCTCGGGGCGGTGGAACCGAAGACCCATGCCCGCAGCGCGGCCAAGACAGGCCCGGCCAAGAAGGCCAAGGGACCCAAGAAGGCGGCTAAGACTGCGGGGAAGAAAGCGGCCAAAAAGCCGGCCAAAGCGGCTAAAAAGGCCGCCAGATCGGCCAAAACCGCCAAAAAGGCGGCCAAGAAGGCCGTGAAGGGCGCCAAGAAGACAGCCAAGAAAACGGTCAAAAAGACCGCCAAAGCAGCCGTCAAAAAAGGTTCGAAGAAGGGACCAAAAAAGGTCACGAAAAAGCGAGCCAAGCGCTAGCAGCGGTTGACGAAAGCCCCTGGAATCCCCTAATAAGCCCCGCATCCAAGTCGGATAGTTTCAGACGATGCCGGGCCCCAGGAAGACCGGGGGTGGGCGTCGTGTTCGCGTTTGTGAACACCTGCCCGAGAAAGCAAGCACTTAAAGCCTGGTCCCTGACGAGGGATCGGCAACAGGAGAGAAGGCCGTGGCCCGTATTGCCGGCGTGAACATTCCCACCAACAAGCGCGTGCTGATCGCGCTTCAGTACATCCATGGCATCGGCCCGAAGATCGCCGGTGACATCATCGAGAAGGTGAAGATCCCCTCGGATCGTCGCGTCAATCAGCTCAGCGATGCCGAAGTGCTTCAGATCCGCGAAGTGATCGACCGCGACTATCTCGTCGAGGGCGATCTGCGTCGTGAGGTCGGCATCAACATCAAGCGTCTGATGGACCTCGGCTGCTATCGCGGCCTGCGTCATCGTCGCGGTCTGCCGGTGCGCGGTCAGCGGACCCACACCAATGCGCGTACGCGCAAGGGTCCGGCCAAGGCCATCGCCGGCAAGAAGAAGTAAGTTTTCGAATCCAATCGCGGCGTGTGGCGAAAGGGGACACCCGTTCGCCACGCGCTTTTCGTTCCACAGGTGTAGCCGCTGGCATTACGGCGGCGTTTGAGATCTCCAGGAAAGGTCATCAATGGGCAAGGAAGCCACCCGCGTTCGCCGTCGTGAGCGCAAGAACATCGCCTCCGGCGTTGCGCATGTGAACTCGTCGTTCAACAACACGACCATCACCATCACCGACGCACAGGGCAACACGATTGCCTGGTCCTCCGCCGGCACGATGGGCTTCAAGGGCTCGCGCAAGTCGACTCCGTACGCCGCGCAGGTGGCCGCCGAGGACGTGTCGAAGAAGGCGCAGGAGCACGGCATGCGCACGCTGGAAGTCGAAGTCGCCGGTCCCGGTTCGGGCCGCGAGTCGGCGCTCCGTGCACTGCAGGCCGCGGGCTTCACCGTCACCTCGATCCGTGACGTGACCACCATCCCGCACAACGGTTGCCGTCCCCGCAAGCGTCGGCGCGTTTGATACCAAGTTGCGGGTGCATCGGCGCCCGCAATGACTTTTGTACGAAGCCGCGGGTGTAGCCTGCGGCCTTTCTCCAACGCCAGTGTCTGCAACGGCAGTTCGACTGGCCTGTATGGGTGAAACAGTGACGATCCAGAAAAATTGGCAAGAACTGATTCGGCCGAACAAGCTCCAGGTCACGCCCGGCAGTGACCCCACGCGTTTCGCGACCATCGTCGCCGAGCCGCTCGAGCGCGGCTTCGGCCAGACCCTCGGCAACGCGCTGCGCCGCATCCTGCTGTCCTCGCTCCAGGGCGCGGCGGTGCAGTCGGTGCACATCGACGGCGTGCTGCACGAGTTCTCCTCGATCGCTGGCGTCCGTGAGGACGTCACCGACATCGTGCTGAACATCAAGGACATCTCGATCAAGATGCAGGGCGAAGGCCCCAAGCGCATGGTCGTGAAGAAGCAGGGCCCGGGCGTCGTCACCGCCGGCGACATCCAGACCGTCGGCGATGTCACCGTGCTCAACCCGGACCTGCAGATCTGCACCCTCGACGAGGGCGCCGAGATCCGCATGGAGTTCACGGTCTCGACCGGCAAGGGCTACGTGCCCGCCGAGCGCAACCGTCCCGAGGACGCGCCGATCGGCCTGATCCCGGTCGACAGCCTGTACTCGCCGGTCCGCAAGGTCTCCTACAAGGTCGAGAACACCCGCGAGGGCCAGATCCTCGACTACGACAAGCTGACCATGACGATCGAGACCAACGGCGCGATCTCGCCGGATGACTCGGTGGCTTACGCCGCGCGCATCCTGCAGGATCAGCTCAACGTGTTCGTCAACTTCGAAGAGCCGCGCAAGGAAGTCGCCCAGGAGATCATCCCGGACCTCGCCTTCAACCCGGCCTTCCTCAAGAAGGTGGACGAGCTCGAGCTGTCGGTGCGTTCGGCCAACTGCCTGAAGAACGACAACATCGTCTACATCGGCGACCTCGTGCAGAAGTCGGAAGCCGAAATGCTCCGCACTCCGAACTTCGGCCGCAAGTCGCTGAACGAGATCAAGGAAGTGCTGGCTCAGATGGGTCTGCACCTCGGCATGGAAGTGCCGGGCTGGCCGCCGGAGAACATCGACGAGCTCGCCAAGCGCTTCGAGGATCATTACTAAGCGAATTGGGAGTGGCGAATGGCGAATAGGAATCTATTCGCTGCTCGCCATTCGCTATTCACCACCCTGGGCGAACGCAGGCAGCCCACCTGAGCAACATGTCCGACGAACCGTCGCGGCAGTTTTAACGTAAGGACTACTCACATGCGTCACGGCAAGGTTCATCGGAAGCTCAACCGCACGGCCGAGCACCGCAAGGCGATGTTCGCCAACATGGCGGCCGCGCTGATCAAACACGAGCAGATCGTCACCACGCTGCCGAAGGCCAAGGAACTCCGCCCGATCGTCGAGAAGCTCGTCACCCTCGGCAAGAAGGGCGGCCTCTCGCTGCGCCGCCAGGCGATCTCCGAGCTGCGCGACGTCGACATGGTCAAGAAGCTCTTCGACACGCTGGCGACCCGCTACAAGGACCGCCAGGGCGGCTACACCCGCATCATCAAGGCCGGCTTCCGCTACGGCGACAACGCCGCGATGGCCGTGATCGAGTTCGTCGATCGCGACGTCGACGCCAAGGGCCAGGACTCCGGTCCGGTGCAGGAGAAGGAAGCCGAGGCGGCGTAAGCCGACCGGTATGGAAGTTTCAGAAAGCGGCGCCCCGGGGCGCCGCTTTTTTGTATGGCGCAGCGATTTCTCATGCTGCGCACAATGATTTTGCAGAATTGATTTCGTTTGGGGGATTCCATGAGAACTGCGATTGCCATTGCGCTTGCGCTGCTGATGTCGCCGGCCATGGGCGAGACGCTGGTCGAGCGGGGCGCCTATCTCATCAACAGCGTCATGGTCTGCCACAACTGCCACACCCCGCGCGGCCCGCAAGGGCTTGATCTTTCGCGCGCGCTCTCGGGCGCTCAGACGTTCGACGAGCCGGCCTTCAAGGTCACTGGCTCCAACATCACGCCGGACAAGGACACCGGCATCGGCAATTGGAGCGATGCCGAGCTGAAGCGGTTTCTCGTCAGCGGCATCAAGCCGAACGGAACCAAGGCTGCGCCGATCATGCCGACCGAGTTCTACACCGTGCTCACGGTCCGCGATCTCGACGCACTCGCGGCTTACTTGCGCTCCGTGCCGCCGGTGCGCCACGAGACGCCGGCGCCGGAATACAGGATCGCGTTGAAGCCGGAAGTGCCGACCTATGCCGGCAAACAGGCGAGCGAGCAGGAACTCTCAGACAAGCTCGCGCGCGGCCGCTATCTCCTGACCATCGCCCATTGCCTCGAATGCCACACGCCGGAAGGCCCGTCCGCCGTGCACGATTTCACTGCGGCGAGCGGCAAGGGCGGCCGCACCTTCAGGGGGCCGTGGGGTGAATCCGTCTCTCCCAACATCACCGCGGATCCCGTGGCCGGTCTCGGCAGCTGGAGCGACGACGAAATCAAACGTGCGATTGCGCAAGGCATCGCGCGTGACGGTCGCAAGCTCAAGCCGCCGATGGCGTATGCTGCCTATGCCAGCATGACGTCACAGGATCTCGATGCCATCGTCGCGTTTGTCAGAACGCTGCCGCCGAAGAAATAGGTGGCGTAGGGTGGGCAAAGGGCGCGCGCTGGTCGCGCGCCGTGCCCACCATTTGGCGCTGCCGTCGTGGCGACCGATCCTCACGCGTCGGTGAGGGGTGATTGCATCCGCTTGTGCTGCGCACGATATCCGCACCAACCGCAATGGAGACGACGCATGAAGATCGACCTGTCCGGAAAGACCGCCCTCGTGACCGGCTCGACCGCCGGCATCGGCCACGCCATCGCAAAGGGCCTTGCCGCTTCCGGCGCCAGCGTCGTGATCAACGGCCGCGGCCAGGACAAGGTCGATGCGGCCGTGCGCAAGCTGGAAGGGAGCGGTGCCAAGGTGCGCGGCATCGCCGCCGACGTCTCGACCGCGTCGGGCTGCAAGGCGCTCGTATCGGCGCTTCCCGAGGTCGACATCCTCATCAACAATGCCGGCATCTTCGAGCCGAAGGACTTTTTCGACATCCCGGACGAGGATTGGAACCGCTTCTTCGAGGTCAACGTTATGAGCGGCGTGCGGCTGTCGCGCGCCTACATGAAGGGCATGCTCAAGCGCAACTGGGGCCGCATCGTCTTCATCTCCTCGGAATCCGGGCTCAACATTCCCGTCGAGATGATCCATTACGGCATGACCAAGACGGCCCAGCTCTCGGTCGCGCGCGGCCTCGCGCAGCTCACCCGCGGCACCGGCGTCACCGTCAATTCCGTGCTGCCGGGTCCGACCATGTCGGAGGGTGTCGAGACCTTTGTGAAGGACCTCGCGAAGCAGAACGGCCAGTCGGTGGACGAGGCCGCCGCCAACTTCGTCAGGCAGCATCGCCCGAGCTCGCTGATCCAGCGGTTTGCCAGCGTCGATGAGATCGCGAACATGGTTGTTTACGTCGCGTCGAAGGAAGCCTCCGCCACCAATGGTGCGGCGCTGCGGGCGGAAGGTGGCATCGTCAATACGATCGCCTAGAGCATGATCCGGAAAAGTGCGCAGCGGTTTTCCGACAAGATCATGCTCAAAACAATAGGGCAACGCGGATGACCGCTTATGTGATCTCCGAAGTCGAGATGCGCGATCTCGACGGATTCGAAGCCTATCGCACGCTCGCCGCGAAGACGATCGCGCAGTACGGCGGACGTTATCTCGTTCGCGGCGGCAAGGCCGAGCTTGCGGAAGGCAATCTTCCGCCGAAGGCCATCGTCATCGTCGAATTCGACTCGATGGCGAGGCTGAAGGAGTGGTACGCCTCGCCGGAATATGCCGAGGCCCTGAAGATCCGCGCCGGTGCCTTGGAGCGGCGGCTGCTGTTCGTCGAGGGCGCGGTGCCGTAACGGCATTCGTCATGGCCGGGCTTGTCCCGGCCATCCACGTGTCACCGAAGGCGACAGCGTCCGTGGATGCCCGGGACAAGCCCGGGCATGACGGAGCATGCGGCGTCTACCACCCCTCCAGCACGATCTTGCCGCGCGACTTGCCGCTCTCGAGCAGCGCGTGCGCACGCTTGAGGTTGGTCGCATTGATCGTGCCAAAGGTCTGGTCGAGCGTGGTGCGCAGCACGCCCTTGTCGATGAGGTCGGCGACGTCGTTCAGCAGATGATGCTGAGCGATCATGTCTGATGTCTGGAACGAGGAGCGCGTGAACATCGATTCCCAGTGCACCGAGATCGCCTTGCCCTTGAAGGTGCTCATGGTGAACTCCGGGGGATCGTCGATCAAGCCGAACCGGCCCTGCGGCGCCATGAATTCGGCGATGCTCTTGTAGTGCTGGTCGGTATAGGTGAGGCTCGCCACCAGCGCGACCGGCGGTAGCCTCAAGCTCTCGACCTGCTCCTTCATCGGCTTGCCGTGATCGATCACCGCATGCGCGCCGAGATCGAGGCACCATTTTTGCGATTCCGGCCGCGTCGCGGTTGCGAGCACCGTGAGCCCGGTGAGGCGGCGCGCCAGCTGGATCAGGATCGAGCCGACGCCGCCGGCGCCGCCCGTGATCAGCAGCGTGCGCGGATCGACGCTCTTGCCGGGCACCGCGCCGAGGCGGTCGAACAGCAGTTCCCAGGCGGTGATGGAGGTGAGGGGAAGCGCGGCCGCTTGCGCGAACGACAGGCTCTTCGGCTTGTTGCCGACGATGCGCTCGTCGACCAGATGGAATTCGGCATTGGTGCCCTGGCGCAGGATCGAGCCGGCGTAGGACACTTCGTCACCCGGCTTGAACAGGGACACCTCGGGGCCTACCGCGTCCACGACGCCGGCTGCGTCGTAACCCAGGATCTTCGTCTCGCCTTCCGGCGGGGCGGCGCGCTTGCGCACTTTGTAATCGACCGGATTGGCCGAGATCGCCTTCACGGCGACGCGGATGTCGCGTCCCTTGGGCTCCGGCTTTGCGGTCTCGAAATCGATCAGTGAATCCGCGTCCTCGATCGGAAGCGACTTTTTGTAGCCGACGGCCTTCATGGCTTGTCTCCATCAGTTGGCGCGCAGCTTGTGGCGTGCGCCTGGCCTGCTAACTGTCCCGCTGGCCTCCATTTGGCAAGTACTGTAAATTCGGGGATATAGTCCCTGTTTGGATACTATTGGGAAAATATGCATGAAACGGCGCGACTTTGCCCGTCGTCCCGGCTGCTCGGTCGAGGCGACGCTGGACCTGATCGACGGCAAATGGAAGGGCGTGATCCTCTATCACCTGCAAAGCGGCACCCAGCGCTTCGGCGAGTTGCGCCGCCGGATGCCCGGCATCACCCAGCGCATGCTGACCAAGCAGCTTCGCGCGCTGGAGGAGGACAGGCTCGTCATCCGCAAGGTCTATGCCGAGGTGCCGCCGCGCGTGGAGTACTGCCTCTCCGAGCTAGGGGAGAGCCTCAAGCCGGTGATCGACATCCTGAAGGCCTGGGGCGAGAGCCACCAGCAGCGGCTGTCCTGCGCGCCGCCACCGGTGGTCGTGAAGAAGCCGAAGCGGGCGGCGTAATTTTGCTGCGAAGTTGTTGCGGCACCCTCGGTGTCGTCCCCGCGAAGGCGGTGACCCATAACCCCGGGGAGAAGTTTTGGCGCGAGCCGGCAACTCCGAGTCCTCGCCAAACTCCAGCTTGTGGCTATGGGTCCCGGGTTCGCGCTGGCGCGCGCCCCGGGACGACAGCGAGGATCAGAACGCAAACTGCGTGCGCAACGCGACAGCGTCGAACTTCGAGCCAGTGTCCGTCGCCGACACCGCCGAGGCCTGCTTCGACACCGTGCCATGCAGATAGTCGAGCATGAAGCGCACATTGCCGTTGACGTACCAGTTGAGCGCCAGCGTGTAGATGGTCTGCCGCCCGCCAGCGATGCCGGCGGCGGTCGCCAGCTGATCGTTCAGATCCACGGTCGAGTAGCGACCGGCGATCTCCCAGGCCCCCCAGCCGCCGCCGTTGATCGAGAACGGATTGTTCGGCTTGACGCCGCCATAGGCCGCACTGGCCGGATTGTACTTGCGCGATTCACCGGTCAGGACATAGGCCGCCTGTGCGTAGCCGCCCTGGAATTTCAGGCTCGACGTACCGACGGGCGCCACCGCGGTGTTCGCATCGCGATCGATGTTGAACCAGTAGTATTCGCCCTGGACCCACAGCGGTCCATAGGTGGCCGCGGCTTCCACGCCATAGACCTGCGCGCCCGACACATTTGCAATCGCTCCGGTCGAGATCAGCGACGTGGGATCGATGCGCAGCTCGGGACGATCGCTGAGCGTGAGCGTTTGCGTGTTCGCGATCAGATTGCGCGGTGGCTGGATCAGCCACTCGGCGTCGGCGCCGAGATGCACCGAGTAGTCGTTGCCGCTCACGACCTGGCCCGCAACGCGGGCGGTCGCGCCGTATTGCTCGCTGGTCCCGGGAGGCGAAGCGGTCGAGGCGGAGTGAATGGCACCTGTCGTCGGGCCGGTCACGTAGGCGCCGGCGTAGAACACGTCGTTGTACCAGCGGGCACCGGCGGCAGAACGAAAATCGCCGGCGGCGATGTTTTGCGCGATGATGCCGACCGAGGCGCGCTCCATGAAGGCGATGTCGTTGGAGCTCGTGGATTCATCCAGGGTCCAGGCGATATCCATGATGCCGGCCTCGATCGCCATCTTGCCGCCGAACGGCTTCAGTCCAGTGTAGCTCACAAACGCGTTTTCGATGCCGGATGTGCCGCCTCCGGGCAGGAAGCCGACAGGGGTGGTGCCAGCGGCTCCCGTGCCGCCAAATCCGTCCGACGAGCCGCCGAAATCGTAGATCAGCGCGAAATTCCAGTCTTCGAGGAATTTGCCGACGACACCGATGCGGGCGCGACGCACGTTTTCGCCGCTGTCGAGCTTTTGCGGCACAGTCGCCGCCGTGTTGGGGCGGAAATCGTAGCCGCCGACGTCCCAATGCACGCGGCTCGTGATGGCGACGCAGTTCGCCCCGTCGGCGGTGCAGATGGTCGGCCGGTTGTTCGGCATCGTCACCACGGCACCGGACACAGGCGGCGGAGTCTTGAACGGGACCGCCGCATTGGCATTGGCGACGACCGCCTTCGCCTCCGAGCGTGCCTCGGCCTTCGCTTCGGCTTTGGCCTCGGCCCTTGCCTTCGCCGTGGCCGCGGTGTTCGCCGCGGTCTGGCTCTGGAGCTTGTCGAGCTTCTGCTCCAGCATCTTCAGCTGCTGCTTCAGCAGCGCGATCTCCTGTTCGCTGCTGCTGGCCGATTGGGCCTGGGCCTGCGAGGCCGCCAGCGCGCCGGCGAGCCCAATCGCCGCGGCTGCAATTCTTGTTTTGCTCACGTCATCACTCCATCGGTTGACGAACTTCCCCAAGTCGCAGGCGGAGAGCCTAGGAATGGTCGATGACTGCCCCGCGACGGCGCGCCCCGGTTGCGCGGGTTCCTACTGATGTAATTTCGTCGCAACCGAATCCGCCACGGGTAGCATGCTGGATGACGTGCATCATGCCAATCCACCACCGCAGGCGGGTTGTCATTTCGCACGCGGGGCTTGCAGGCGGGACACACCCGAAGGGGCAATATTGCCGCCCGCCGCCCTTCTATTGCCCGGCGAACGCGCCTATATTCCGGCGTCTTTTCCGAGAGGTAGGAATGTTTCGATCGATCCGTCCCGCAGCTATCATCACGGCATTGTGCATAGCGTTTTCAGCCCACTTCAATCCGGTCGCCGCACAGGACCGCCGCGTCCCGTCCTCGCAGGCCGAGCTGCGGCTGTCCTATGCGCCGATCGTGCAGCGGGTGCAGCCGGCGGTCGTCAACGTCTATGCCGCCAAGGTGGTGCAGAACCGCAATCCGCTGCTCGACGACACGATCTTCCGCCGCTTCTTCGGCGTGCCGGGCCAGCAGCAGGAGCAGGTGCAGCGCTCGCTCGGCTCGGGCGTCATCGTCGATGCGACCGGACTCGTCGTCACCAACGTCCATGTCATCGAGGGCGCCGACCAGGTGAAGGTGTCGCTGTCGGACAAGCGCGAGTTCGAGGCCGAGATCGTGCTGAAGGATTCCCGCAGTGATCTGGCGGTGCTGCGCCTGAATGACACCAAGGAGAAGTTTCCCGCGCTCGAATTCACCAATTCGGACGAGCTGATGGTGGGCGACGTCGTGATGGCGATCGGCAACCCCTTCGGCGTCGGTCAGACCGTGACCCACGGCATCATCTCGGCGCTGGCGCGCACGCAGGTCGGCATCACCGATTACCAGTTCTTCATCCAGACCGATGCGGCGATCAATCCCGGCAATTCCGGCGGCGCGCTGGTCGACATGAACGGCCGGCTCGCCGGCATCAACACCGCGATCTATTCGCGCTCCGGCGGCTCGCAGGGCATCGGCTTTGCGATCCCGTCAAACATGGTGCGCGTCGTCGTCGCCTCCGCCAAGAGCGGCGGCAAGGCGGTGAAGCGGCCGTGGCTGGGGGCCAAGCTGCAGGCGGTGACGCCCGAGATCGCCGAGAGCCTCGGCCTGCGCTCGCCGACCGGCGCGCTGGTCGCGAGCGTGGTCGCGAGCGGCCCGGCGGCGAAGGCCGGTCTGAAATCCTCCGACCTCATCACCGGGATCGATGGCCAGAGCGTGGACGATCCAAACGCCTTCGACTACCGCTTCGCCACACGTCCGCTCGGCGGTACCGCGCAGATCGACGTGCAGCGCGGCGGCAAGCCGCTCAAGCTGACGGTGGCGCTGGAGACCGCGCCCGATACGGGCCGCAACGAGCTCGTCATCACCGCGCGTTCGCCGTTCCAGGGCGCCAAGGTCTCGACCATCACGGCGGCGGTGGCCGACGAGCTGCATCTGGACGCCGACACCGAAGGTGTCGTGGTCACCGATCTCGGCGGCGACAGCGCGGCTGCGAGTGTCGGCTTCCAGAAGGGCGACATCATCCTGGCGGTCAACAACCAGAAGATCAGCAAGACCGGCGACCTCGAAAAGGCCGCGAGCGAGCGGCCGCGGATCTGGCGCATCACGGTGGTGCGCGGCGGCCAGCAGATCAACGTCACGCTGGGCGGATGAGTCCGAAGCGACCACAGGACACGCCGACCCTCTTTGCCGCGGCGGGGCTCGACCACGAGGCACCGCATCCGCTGCCGGACCGGCTGCGCCCGCGCGCGCTGTCGGAGGTCGTCGGCCAGGATCACATCCTCGGCCCCGATGGCGCGCTGACGCGCATGCTGGAAACGCGCACGCTCGGCTCGCTGGTATTCTGGGGCCCGCCCGGCACCGGCAAGACCACGGTGGCGCGGCTGCTGGCGGATGCCACCGATCTGCATTTCGAGCAGATTTCCGCGGTGTTCTCCGGCGTCGCCGACCTGAAGAAGGCCTTCGACGCCGCGCGCGCCCGCCGCGAGATGGGCAAGGGCACGCTGCTGTTCGTCGACGAGGTGCACAGATTCAACCGCGCCCAGCAGGATTCGTTTCTGCCCGTGATGGAGGACGGCACGGTGGTGATGATCGGCGCCACCACCGAGAACCCGTCCTTCGAGCTCAACGCGGCGCTTCTGTCCCGTGCGCGCGTGCTGGTGTTTCGCTCGCTCGATGCGGCCGCGATCGAAAAGCTGTTCGCGCATGCCGAGGCGGTCGAGGGCAAGAAGCTGCCGCTCGATGCCGAGGCGAGGGCGGTGCTTGTGCGCATGGCCGACGGCGATGGAAGGGCCTCGCTGACGCTCGCCGAAGAGGTCTGGCGTTCGGCGCGGGCGGATGAGATCTTCAATGCCGCACAGTTGCAGGACATCCTGCAGCGCCGTGCGCCGATCTACGACAAATCGGCCGATGGCCATTACAATCTGATCTCGGCGCTGCATAAATCGGTGCGCGGCTCCGATCCCGACGCCGCGCTGTATTATCTCGCGCGCATGCTGGACGCCGGCGAGGACCCGCTGTTCCTGGCCCGCCGCGTGGTGCGCATGGCGGTGGAGGACATCGGCCTTGCCGACCCGCAGGCGCTCGTCATCGCCAATGCCGCCAAGGACGCCTTCGACTTCCTCGGCCATCCCGAAGGCGAGCTCGCGATCGCGCAGGCCGTCGTCTATCTCGCCACCGCGCCGAAATCGAACGCGGTCTACACCGCCTTCGGCACGGCGATGCAGGTCGCAAAGCAGGCCGGCTCGCTACTGCCGCCAAAGCATATCCTGAATTCCCCGACCAAGCTAATGAAGTCGGAAGGCTACGGCGCAGCTTACGAATACGACCACGACGCCCCCGACGCCTTCTCGGGCCAGGATTACTTCCCGGAGGCCCTGGGCCGGCAGACCTTCTACGACCCGCCCGAGCGCGGCTTCGAGCGCGAGATCAGGAAGCGGCTGGATTACTGGGCCAAGCTGCGGAAGGAGCGGGGCGGCTCGCGCTAGAAACGGCCATTTCGCCGTGACGAAAGGCCGCTTTTAGGGTACGCAGGCAATCATGAGCCGCCGCATCAAGAGAATGAATCCAAAGCCCCGTTCGCGTGACGAGCGCGACGACTCACGTCCGCATCAGGCGCGCGGCGCGAAGAAGGCCGGGCCGCGTTCGGGCGGTAAGCCCGGCAGCAAGCCGCCGCGCTTTGCCGGAGAGCGTGCCGAGCGGCGTGGCCCCGAGCGCGCCGAGCGGCGTCCGCCCAAGTCCGCGCTTGAGAAAGCCGCGCCGGCAAAGCCCGTCGAGGCGCTGCTGCCGACCAAGGTGCAGACCGTCATCGTCACGGCCGATGAGAACAACATGCGCGTCGATCGTTTTCTCGAAGCGCGCTTTCCCGGCCTGTCGTTCTCGCACATCCAGCGCGTCGTCCGCAAAGGCGAGCTGCGCGTCGACGGCAAGCGTGTCGACAGCAAGGACCGCCTGGAGGAGGGCCAGAGCGTCCGCATTCCGCCACTGAAGCTCGACGCGCCGAAGGTCGTCGGCGAGCTCTCCGAGGCTGCGCAGAAGACGCTCAAGGCGCTGAAGGAGATGACGATCTGGGAGGACGACGACGTCCTCGTGCTGAACAAGCCGGCCGGCCTTGCGGTGCAGGGCGGCTCGGGCATGACGCGGCACATCGACCAGATGCTGGAGGTGATGCGCGATGCCAAGGGCCAGAAGCCGCGCCTCGTGCACCGCATCGATCGCGAGACCTCGGGCTGCCTCCTGATCGCCAAGACGCGCTTTGCCGCCTCGCATCTGACCGGCGCGTTCCGTTCGCGGTCGGCGCGAAAGGTCTACTGGGCGCTGGTGCCGGGCCTGCCGAAGCCGAAGCAGGGCCGCATCTCGACCTTCCTCGCCAAGGAGGAGAGCGAGGACGACACCATCATGCGCATCGCCCAGCATGGCGACGAGGGTGCAAGCCACGCAGTGACGTATTACGCGGTGGTCGAGACCGCCGGCAACAAGCTGACCTGGGTGTCCCTGAAGCCGGTGACGGGACGCACCCATCAGCTGCGCGCCCACATGGAGCATATCGGCCACCCCATCGTCGGCGATCCCAAATATTTCAACATCGAGAACTGGCAGCTGCCGGGTGGCCTGCAAAACCGGCTGCACCTCTTGGCACGCCGCATCGTCATCCCGCATCCGCGCGGTGGCGTGATCGACGCCACTGCGCCGCTGCCGCCGCACATGCAGCAGTCGTGGAATCTGCTCGGGCTCGATGCCAGCCGGTTCGATCCGATCGAGAACGCGCCGGAGGAGTAGGGGGCGAGCTCCGTTGCTAACACCGTCATTGCGAGGAGCCCTTGCGACGAAGCAATCCAGACTGCCTCCGCGGAAAGATTCTGGATTGCTTCGCTGCGCTCGCAATGACGGTGTGGAGACAGCGGTGTCTAATTCCGAAACTGCTCCAGAAACATCCGCAAGCTGTCATGCGGGCTCTCGACATCCGTGATCAGCCAGCCCTCCGGCCCGTTGACCACGATGAAGTTCAGCGTCACCGGCCGGCCGCGATTGTCGAAATTCGCCGTGACATAGGTCTTGTCGTATTGCCTGCGGATGATAGCGATCGCGATCGGGCCGAGCTTCCAGCTCTGGCTCTGCACCAGGAAGTCGTAGGGCTCCGCCCGCGGCGCGCTCCAGGCCTTGCGCAGGGGTGGATCGAAGAACTGCCGGGCGGTGGCCGCATCCCGCGGCAGGCCTTTGGACAGCTCCGGCGCGCCCTCGCCGTAATGGGCGTAGACGTTGCGGACCAGCGATTCCGGGGTGCGAAAGCCGGCCTCCGCCGCGGCCAGCCAAAGCGCGGCGAAAAGGGCCACGATGCCCGCAAGTTCCCTCATGCCTGCCGCTCGCTTTATCGGCTGCAAGTACTGGCCTAAAGGCTTATCTTAAAAGTCTAGCATCCAGCGACCGGGACCGAAAACTCACATGCGCGAATTGTTCGAAGAAGCAGCAAGCCAGCCCCCGCCGGATCCGCGGGACTCGGCGCGTGCCTCCGCGCGCACGCCGCTGCGCAAGCGCTTCTACAAGGAGGTCGGCGTCACCGAGGCCGAGGGCGGCTTTGCCATCACGCTCGACGGCAAGCCGATCCGCACCCCGTCCGGCCGCCAGGTGGTGATCCTCTCGCGCCCGCTGGCCGACGCCGTGGCTGCGGAATGGGCGGCCCAGGGCGAGGCGATCGATCCCGTGACCATGCCGCTGACCCGGATCGCCAACAGCGTGGTCGAGGGCGTCGTCGATCGCGTCGAGCTGGTCCGCGACGACCTCGCAAAATACTTCGAGTCCGATTTGCTGTTCTATCGCGCCGGCCACCCGGAGGGACTGGTCGCCCGCGAGGCCGCGCATTGGGATCCCGTGCTGTTCTGGGCCGCGGAGACGCTGGGCGCGCATTTCATCCTGTCCGAGGGCGTCATGCATGTGAAGCAGCCGGACGAGGCGCTCCAGGCCGCCCGCGCCGCGCTGCCGGGGGATGCCTGGTCGGTCGCCGCGCTCCATATGGTGACGACGCTGACCGGCTCGGCGCTGCTGGCGCTGGCGCTGGCCCATGGCGTGCGCGATGCCGGCCAGGTCTGGGCCGCCGCCCATGTCGACGAGGACTGGAATGTCGAGCAATGGGGCGTGGACGAGGAAGCGGCCGCCCGTCGCGCCGCCCGCCTCAGGGATTTCGAGGCCGCCGTCGCGGTTCTGGCCGCCGTGAAGGCGCCAGCGGCCGAAGGTCCTTAACGACAGGTTTACGACGGCGGCCTTAGGGTGGGAAGCGCATTCCCTGGGCCCCAAAATGCCGACGCCGATAAGCTCGATCGTACCGGTCAGTGCCGCCAGCCCCGTGGCTGATGCGGCGACGCCCGATCTCGTGCTTCAGGCCGGCAGCGTCGTCGACGCAAAAGTCGTCAGCGTCCTCGCCGACAATCTGGTGCGGATCGCGATCGCCACCCTCTCGATGGATGTAATGTCCGAGGTGTCGCTGACCCCGGGGCAGAACCTCCAGCTCGCGGTGTCGCAGAACGAGGGCACCATCCGCCTTGCCGTCATGAACGGGGCAGGCGAGGCGAGCGCCGATCAGATCACGCTGACGCCGGCTGCGGCTTCGCTGGTGGAGAGCCCGTCGCTCGCGCCATCCGCAACCGCGGCGCGCAATACGCTGACGCCGCTGGAGCAGGTCGCCGTCACCGCCGCCTCGGCCGAGGCGGTTACAAAACAGGGCAGCCAGGCGCCGCTGTTCGCCAATCTCGCCTCCGTCGTCACCGCCAGCGATCTGCCTGTTGGCCTGAAGCAAGCGGTGCTGGACGTGCTGGCGCAGCAGACGCCGCTCAACACCGCCCTCGACGGCGGCGATATCGAATCCGCCTTTCAGAAATCAGGCTTGTTCCTCGAGGCTTCGCTCGCCGCCGGCGCAACGCCGTCATCCGGCAATCTGCCGGACCTGAAGGCCGCGCTGCTGGTGCTGCGCCAGACGCTGGCGACGATCGAGACCGCCGCGCCACCGGCACAGGGCGGCGCGATCCCAACGAGCGGCACGGGGGCCACGCAGGTCGCTACAGCGCCGGCACAGGCAGCAGGCGGAACAGCCCAGGCCGCATTGCCGGCGGGCGAAGGCGAGATCGCGCAGCCGCCGCAGATGCCACGCGGCGCCAGTCTCGCGGCGACAGTCCTGGCTGATATCGCCCCCGGCGTGTCGCAGGCCGCGATGCCGCGCACCATGTCCGCCGGCCTCGCCGCGAGCCTGCTGCAAGAGGCCGCACAGAATCTGCCGCGCCTGACCGGCAATTTGCCGGGCTCCAACAAGGCCGTGCCCGACGGTCATATCTTCGAGGCCGCCGCGCGCACGACGCCACCGCCGTTCCGCGGCGCGCTGCCGGCGGCGCAGGCCATTGCGGCGCCCTCGCTGGCGCCGGATACGCCGCTCTCCGCAACCGTGCATCGCCTGCTCGACGACACCGATGCGGCGATCGCGCGGCAGACGCTGCTGCAAGTTGCCTCGCTTCCCGACCGCATCGATGCATCCGGCCATCGCATCGATCCGTCCGTGCCGCAGTGGAATTTCGAGATTCCGTTTGCGACGCCGCAGGGCACCGCGATGGCGCAGTTCGAGATCTCGCGCGACGGCGGCAATGAGTCCGCCGATCCTGCCAAGCGCGCCTGGCGCGCGCGCTTCACGCTCAACGTCGAGCCGGCCGGCCCCGTGCATGCACTGGTCACGTTGAGCGGAGACAAGACCTTCGTGCGGATGTGGGCGGAGCGGCCGGCGACCGCGCAGCAGCTCCGCGCCGGCGTCGGCGAGCTCAACCAAGCCTTGGTGCGGGCCGAGCTCAAGCCCGGCGACATCCTGGTCCGCGACGGCACGCCTCCGCAGCCGGCACCGGCGCGCGCCGGCCATTTCCTGGATCGCGCCACATGAGCGACCCGTCCAAGCTCGCGATCGCGCTGCACTACGAGAAGGGCTCTGGCGCGCCCGTCGTCGTCGCCAAGGGCAAGGGCACCATCGGCGAAAAGATCGTCGAGATCGCGAAAGCCAACGACATCCCGATCGAGGAGAACGAAATCCTCGCGGGCGCGCTGTCCAAGGTCGAGCTCGGCGATGAGATCCCGCCCGACCTCTACAAGGCTGTCGCCGAAGTGCTGGTGTTCGTGCTGCGGCTGTCGGGCCGGGGCGGTAGAGCATGATCCGGAAAAGTGTGCAGCGGTTTTCCGAATAGATCATGCTCAAGAAGTAACCTGTCATCGTTTCACCACGTAGCGGCTGCATGGTCGCGCCGGCTCTCATTGCTCAACGGATACCGCTCTTGATCACCCGCCGTTCCACCCTCGGTCTTCTCGCCGCAACTGCGATCCTGCCGCAGCGCGCGTTCGCCCATGTCGCGCCACCGCGCAACGAGATCCGCGACAGCCTGGCAAAACGTTTCACCGATCTCGGCACGTCGGGCACCTTCGTCGGCTACAAGGTCGAGGACTATCTGATCGTCGCCAGCGACAAGGAGCGCTCGGGCGAAGCGAAGCTGCCGGCCTCGACCTTCAAGATTCCGAACTCGCTGATCGCGCTGGAGACCGGCGTCGTCGCCGACCCCGACAAGGACATCTTCCCGTGGGACGGCGTGAAGCGGCCGATCGAGGCGTGGAACAAGGATCACACGCTGCGCAGTGCCATCGCGGTCAGTGCGGTGCTGGTCTATCAGGAGATCGCGCGACGCATTGGGCAGGAGCGCATGCAGAAATATGTCGACGAGTTCGACTACGGCAATCGCGACATCGGCGGCGGCATCGACCAGTTCTGGCTGACCGGCAATCTCCGCATCGATCCGGTCGAGCAGATCGATTTCGTCGACCGTCTTCGCCGACGTGCACTGCCGATCTCAAAGCGCAGCCAGGATCTCGTCGCCGACATCCTGCCGGTGACGAAGGTGGGCGACAGCATCATCCGTGCCAAGTCAGGTCTACTGGGCGCCGAGCGCGGCGAGCCGTCGCTGGGCTGGATGGTGGGCTGGGCCGAAAAGGGCGAGGCGCACACCGTGTTTGCGCTCAACATGGATTGCAAGGAGCCGCGCCACATCGAGGCGCGCATGAACCTGACGCAAGCCTGCCTTGCCGAGATCGGCGCGATCTAGCGTTACCGCGCTGGCGCTGTTCTCTCTCCAACGTCATTGCGAGGAGCTCTTGCGACGAAGCAATCCAGAGTCTTTCCAGAAAGGGAGTCTGGATTGCTTCGCTGCGCTCGCAATGACGGAGCATGTGGCGCCGCCGTCACTCCCACCTAACCCTCATAGGGAGGAGCCAGCGATGCGGGGCGTCGTGAACCATGCAGGCCGCGCGGCCACTCAGCTCAGCTTGAACAGCGCCTGCAAAAATTCCTCCACCGCCTTCCGCGCCTCCGCGGCGGTCGCGGGATTGCCGCCGACATGCGGGTTGAGCTCGACGCAGGCATCCTTGTAGGTGAACGGCGCATTGGTCTCGCCGTTCATCAGCACGCCGCCGTCGCCCTCCTTGATATGGCAATTGCGCACGGTCTGCGCGTTGGCGGAGACCGCAACCGTGTTGACGCCGAGCAGGCCGCTGTCGAAACCGTGGGCGCTGTCGGGGTATTCGGTCAGCGCGACGTCGCGGC
Source organism: Bradyrhizobium sp. CB2312 (assembly GCF_029714425.1). Taxonomy (NCBI): domain Bacteria; kingdom Pseudomonadati; phylum Pseudomonadota; class Alphaproteobacteria; order Hyphomicrobiales; family Nitrobacteraceae; genus Bradyrhizobium; species Bradyrhizobium sp. CB2312. The sequence continues at coordinate 4,248,398 of NZ_CP121668.1, forward strand.
CCGCGGCCTTGAGCCGCTCGACGAAGGCCTTGCAGCTCTTCACGGGATTATAGTCGTCGGGCGTGCCGTGGAAGATCCGGATCGGGCGCGCGGCGACCTCGCTGTCGCCGACATAGGTCGTCGAGCAATCCGGATAGAACGGGATGTAGGCCGCGAACTGGATGCCGGACTTGTTCCAGAGCTTGTTGAAGCGCTCCAGGCTCGCATAGAGCGTCGCCTGTCCGCCGCGCGAAAAGCCCATCAGCACGATGCGATTAGGGTCGACGCGCGGATGTTTGGCGAGGATCTCCAGCGAGCGGTAGATATCGATGATGAGATTGAGCCGGCCGAGCAGCGCCTGGTTCGGCCCGACGACCGTGAGCCCGCGGCCGGTAAAGCCGTCGATCACGAAGGTCGAGATGCCCATGGCGTTGAACGCGTGCACCCAGGCTTCCGTGGTGGCGCCGACGCCGCTCGAGCCATGCATCAGCACCACGACGGGAAGTTTCCCGGTGCCCTGCGCGACGCGGAATTCGCCTGCGACCGTCACCGGCTTGGCCGCGGCCGCATCGCCGCTGAGAAATTGCTGGTCGGAGAGGGTGAGCGAGGGGATCGGGTAGATCTCGGCGCGTGTTGCGACTTCCTTCGGCAAGGATTGCGCGCTGGCTTCGCCGACTGCAAATGCACTCGAAACGCATAGCGCCATAAGCACCGCTGCGGTACGCCAATTGGTGGCCATCGGATCCCCCCGGATATTTTGGGCGAGTAGACCAACCAGCTCGCGCGTTGTCAATTTTACGCAGGCTGCAGCAGGGCAAGGTGCTTCCTCAGCGTCATGGCCGGGCTTGTCCCGGCCATCCACGGACTCCTCCAACGGCCGCTGCAAAGAACGTGGATGCCCGGGACAAGCCGGGCATGACGACCTCATGCGGCGCTCGTCTCAGGCGGTGTCGGCCTTCTTCGCCGTCAGCGCCTGGTCGATGGCAAAGCCGCCGATCTCGCTCATGGTCTGGGAGATCACGTCGCCGCGCTTGGCGAAGCCGCTGGAGAGATAATCGAACTGGGTCCGCGCCAGCCGCAGCACCTCGATCGGCACCGAGACCGCGGTCTCGTTGAAACCGTCAACCGAGGCGCGCAAGCTCTCGAGCTCGGTCGCGAGCTTGCGGATGTGGCTCTCCGCATCCTGCATCAGGCCGAGCAGCTTGCCGCGCTCGGCATCGAAGGCGACGCGCTCGTCGGCAGCCGCCGCGGTCACCTCGACAAGCTGCGCGCGCAGCGCCTCGATCTGGCCGACCATGGCATCGGAGGCGAGCTCGGCAGCCTCGCGCAGCTCGACGTGGCGCGTGTTCTCTTCCTGCGTCTCGTGATAGAGCCGCTCGGCCGACCTCGCCCGCTGCGCCAGCGACTCGATCAGCGCGGCCGCACGCAGCAGCATCTCGCCGTTGCGTCCCGACACCATGCTGGCCATGCGCCGCAGGAAGTCGACGGTTTCGGACGAGGATTTGGGCGGCAGTGGGACGACCGTCGCGGACATGGGTGATGCCAGGGCGTGATGACCGCCGCCGTACCGACTGGGCTCACGCAACATTCGGCGCCTGATCGAAGGCCTTGAAGCAAGCCTGAATCGGCCGGCCCGGTCAACCGGCGAGGGCCGCCAAATTTGAGATCAGGCGTCCTTCTGGCGGCCGATCCGCCCCAAATGGGTGAAGCCGAACCCGGCCGAATATTTCAGGCCATAGCCGAGCGCCCGGTCGATGCCGATATGGGCGAGCCAGATCAAGGCGATGGACAGGGTGAGCGGCGAGGCGAGGCCGAAGCCCAGCGTCAGCAGCGCCACCGGCGCCATGTAGCTGTGGGCGGCGTTGTAGACCAGCGCGCCGAATTTTGCGTCGGCCAGATAGGCCAGAAAGCTCAGATCGGGCACGAAGAACAGCACGGCAAAGACCAGCCAGGAGCCGTCCCAGGCCCAGTAGAGCATCACCATGCCAACGAACAGGGTCAGACCCTCGAGGCGGAGCAGGATGTTGACGCCGCCTGTCACGGAGCCAGTCTCGGCAGCTTGTTCGTCCATCGTCGCCTCCCAGGCAAAACTTTGTGATTCCTTGCGCTTTCACGCTGCGTCAGGGCAGCCCTGCGGCGCCGAAAGCCGCTTCCCGGTCCGCAAAATGGCGTGTTAGAACCCCCGGCAAACGTGGCTTAGTTAAGAACTGGCGGGAGCAAATGAAACATATCCTGGACGCCCTTGAGGAACGTCGTGCGGGCGCAAAGCTCGGCGGCGGGGAAAAGCGCATCGAGGCGCAGCACGCCCGCGGCAAGCTGACGGCGCGCGAGCGCATCGAGCTCTTGCTCGACAAGGGATCGTTCGAGGAGTTCGACATGTTCGTCGAGCACCGCTCCACCGAGTTCGGCATGGAGAAGACCAAGGTGCCCGGCGACGGCGTCGTTACCGGCTGGGGCACCGTCAACGGCCGCAAGACGTTTGTCTTTGCCAAAGACTTCACGGTGTTCGGTGGGTCGCTCTCGGAAACGCACGCGCTGAAGATCACGAAGCTCCAGGACATGGCGATGAAGGCGCGGGCGCCCATCATCGGCCTCTATGACGCGGGCGGCGCCCGCATCCAGGAGGGCGTCGCCGCGCTCGCCGGCTATTCCTACGTGTTCCGCCGCAACGTGCTGGCCTCGGGCGTGATCCCGCAGATCTCGGTCATCATGGGCCCGTGCGCCGGCGGCGACGTCTATTCGCCCGCCATGACCGACTTCATCTTCATGGTGAAGAACACCAGCTACATGTTCGTCACCGGCCCCGACGTGGTGAAGACCGTGACCAACGAGGTCGTCACCGCCGAAGAGCTCGGCGGCGCCTCGGTGCACGCGACGCGCTCCTCGATCGCAGACGGCGCCTTCGAGAACGACGTCGAGACGCTTCTGCAGATGCGGCGCCTGATCGACTTCCTGCCGTCCAACAACACCGACGGCGTGCCGGAATGGCCGAGCTTCGATTCCATCGAGCGGCTCGACGATTCCCTGGACACGCTGATCCCGGACAATCCGAACAAGCCCTACGACATGAAGGAGCTGATCCTGAAGGTCGTGGACGAGGGCGACTTTTTCGAGATCGCGGAAGCCTTCGCCAAGAACATCGTCACCGGCTTTGGCCGTATCGCCGGCCGCACCGTCGGCTTCGTCGCCAACCAGCCGATGGTGCTGGCCGGCGTGCTCGACAGCGACGCCTCGCGGAAGGCCGCGCGCTTCGTTCGCTTCTGCGACGCCTTCAACATCCCGATCGTCACCTTCGTCGACGTGCCGGGCTTCCTGCCGGGCACCGCGCAGGAATATGGCGGCCTGATCAAGCACGGCGCAAAGCTGCTGTTCGCCTATTCGCAGTGCACCGTGCCGCTGGTGACCATCATCACCCGCAAGGCCTATGGCGGCGCCTTCGACGTCATGGCCTCCAAGGAAATCGGCGCCGACATGAACTACGCCTGGCCGACCGCCCAGATCGCGGTGATGGGCGCCAAGGGCGCGGTCGAGATCATCTTCCGCAGCGACATCGGCGACCCCGACAAGATCGCCTCCCGAACGAAGGAATACGAGGACCGCTTCCTCTCGCCGTTCATCGCGGCCGAGCGCGGCTACATCGATGATGTCATCATGCCGCACTCGACGCGGAAGCGGATCGCAAGGGCGCTGGCGATGCTCAAGGACAAGAAAACGGAAATGCCGGCGAAGAAGCACGACAATTTGCCGTTGTGAGATGGACGTAGCCCGGATGGAGCGTAGCGAAATCCGGGTTCTCATTCAGCAGTTGCCGCATGTCACTTCGCTGATGCGGGCTATCAGGTTCGTTTCTGATCCGGCACCCTCGATCAAACCCAATGACCGAAGACGATCCGACCGACGAAATCTCCGACATCGAGGACCGGATCGAGGCGCTCGCCGAGATCGCCGAGCGGTGCCGCAAGTACATCCTCGCGTCCAAGATCGCCATCGGCAGCGGTGCGGCGCTCTTGTTGATCACGATCCTCGGCCTGTTCGGGACCGGCCAGACCGCCGCGCTCGGATCGATCGCGCTGGTGCTGGGCGGGATCGTGTCGCTCGGCTCGAACATCAGCACGTTGCGGCAGACGCACGAGGCGATCAGCGCTGCGGAGGCGCGGCGCGCGGCGCTGATTGGAACGATCGACCTGCGCCTGGTCGCCGATGCGCCGCTGAAGCTGGTGTGATAAGCCTCACTGCCCGCCGGGCGATCAGGAACTTGCGATGTCCACGCTGTTCGCCTTCTTCCATCACCTCTGCGCCTTCACGCTGGTTGCGGCGGTTGCGGTCGAGTTCACGCTGATCCAGCAGGAACTGACGGTGTCGATCGCGCGACGGCTCCAGATCACCGATATCGTGCTGGGTGCGGCGGCAGCGGCGCTGCTCGGCGTCGGGCTGCTGCGGGTGCTCTTTTTCGAGAAAGGCTATGACTACTACCTGCATAGCTACGCGTTCCTGACGAAGATCGCACTCTTCGTCATCCTCGGGGCGTTGTCGGTCATTCCGACGCAGGAGTTCTTGTCGTGGAGTGCGTCGATCAAGGCGGGACAGGCGCCTGTCCTCGATGCAAGGCAGAAGTGGCTGGTGTCGTCGATCATTCACTGTGAGCTCGCGGCCATCGTGGTCATCCTGCTCTGTGCGGCTGTCATGGCGCGGGGAGGGTGGGTTTAGAAACTCATCACAGTCGTGACGATACCAGCAGCCACGCGCCCATGATCACGCAAGCAATGCCGGCAGCACGCGCGATCCATCGTCCGACCGGCGTCAATTTCTCCAACAGGACGAGCAGCGCCAGAAGCGCGATCCAGAGCACGTTCATCACGCCGCCGATGAACAGGAGCGCCATCAACAGCCAGCAGCAGCCGACACAATAGCTTCCGTGCCGAAGTCCCAGCAGCAGGCAGCCTCGCGGCGTGTCGCGAAAGCCGCCGTGGCGCATCAGGAACAGGAACGGCGACTGGCATTGGACGAGGCAGACGTCCTTGAGTGGCGTCCATTGATAGATCCCGGCTGCGATCAGCACGATTGCGCCGACGAGGTTGCTGGCGAGCGTCATCCGGGAGTCGAGAAGGGCTGCGCGATCGATCACCCATTGCAGAAGGGTTGCGACAAGCGAAAAGCCGGTCCAGGCGAGGAGATAACCGGCCGCAAACCAGCCGGTTGCCGCGTACGGCTTGGCCTGTGCCTTCGCTTGCCGGCCGACGCTGGCATACATGAGGATCATGGGCGCAGCCGAGGGCGCCATCATTCCGACCATCATCACCGCCCACATCAGGAACACATATGCGAACTCGAACATCCGCCACGGCTCGGTGGCGGGCAGCATGATTCCGATCCCGGCCGGAATCATGCGGAAGCCGGTCATGTCCATGCCGCCCATGTCCATGTCGTCGGCGAGCCAGAGCACATAGGCCCAGGCCAGCGCGACGATGACCAGAATCGCGCCGCCGACGATCCAGCGGTCGCGGCGCAGCACGGTTTCGAGAGCGCTGTCGGTCATTTGTGATGCGTGTTGCCGGCCTGCTCGCAGACCGTCACATCAGGAGCGGCATCAAGCCTGGTTCGACCATTGGATCGGCGCATAGAGGCCGTTCCTGCCGGAATTGTCCCAGCGCATGCCATGATCGCTGTAGGTGTTGCCGGCGGCGCCGACCGCCATCACCATCCTGTCGGGACTGACGGGGTGGCCGATGTTGGCCCACATTTCGCCGCTCGGGTGCATGGTCGGCAACGGATCGACGGACATGTGCAGAATGCCCGGGATTTCCGCCGAGCGCGTCTTGCCCTCGATCCGGAACGTGATCGGGGCCTTCTTCACCCCGAGGTTCTTGCTGATCAACGGTCCGAACGCGGCCATGGGACCACCGGCCGTGCCGCCGAAGATCGCAGCCAGCGCCTCAGTCTGCCGGTCGTCGGCGCGCTCGTCGACATAGGTAGCCTGCGACCAGTTTCCGTCAGCCATGATTCCGGGCGCGTGGAGGATCACCAGGACGTTCAGTCCATCGAGTGCGACGTCGCCGTAACGGCCACTCTCGACGTGGAAGATCAGCGGTACGTTGCAGAAGCCCTCGGTCGGTCGCGCGGTCAGCGGGGCACCCGCAGACACGAGGCACGGACACACGATGCTGCAACTGCAATTTTCGAAATAGTCACCGGAAAGGTGCCACGAGACCTGAGATGAGACCTGAGATGAGACCTGGTCCACCATCGCTTCCTCCCGCTAGGCCGAACCCGACAGATCACTTTCGAACGAGCTACCTGTGGTCGAAAGCTACGCTGCGTGCGCGGAAACCGCAAGGCGATGCGCCAATGAAGTTGGTGTGAAGCGCCGACGCGCGTGGAGGTGCGCAGAGCCTGATCCGGAAAAGTGCGTAGCGGTTTTCCGAAAAGATCATGCTCAAACAATAACCTAAAGCGCGATGGTGATCCATCTTGATGCCATCGCGCTTTAGGGTGGGTCAGCGCCAGCGTAACCCACCGCCTCTCCATTCGTTCGGGCAGACCCCAGGTGGTTACAGCTTCGCCCGACCCATCCTGAGAGCTACGAGCTGTTCCGTTCTATCATCGCGCCGCATCGGCCGCGGCAAAATGTGCCAGCTGGTCCGCGTGGGCCTTGGCGAACGCTGGCCGCGCGGTGGCGCGTGCGACGTAGCCGCGGCAGGCCGGGTGCTCCGACAGGCCGCCGAACTTATCGACGACGCGCAGCACGTCCGACATCAGGATGTCGGCGACGGAAAAGGACCCCGCCAGCCATTCGCGCCTCGCAAGCACCGTCTCCATGTGCTTGAGGCGGAGTTTGAGGAAGTCGTCGACGAACTTCACGGCAGGCGAGCCGTCGAAACTGCCGGTGAACTTGAACATGGTCCAGGGCAGGGCCGGCATCTCAACCGAGTTGAGCGCGGCGAACACCCACTCCATCGCTTCGTTACGGCCGCGGGGATCGGTCGGCATCAGTTCGGGGTTGCGCTGACCCAGATGCAACAGAATCGCGCCGCTCTCGAAGATCGAGAGGTCGCCGTCGGTCAGCCACGGCACCTGGCCGAACGGCTGGTGCGCGAAGTGCGCGGCATCGCGCGGGTTGAACGGCACGCTCGCGACGCGGTAGGGCAGGGCGGCTTCTTCCAGCGCCCAGCGTACACGAAGGTCGCGCACGAAGCCGCGGGGCATCTCGGGAACCCAGTCGAAGGTGGTGAGGATGAGATTGGGCATGTGGGATCTCCGTGCTGTCTAAGCGTAGGACGGATGAGGAGCGGGCGTTCCGACAGCGGGGACAGAAAAAAGGGCGATCTCGTAGGATGGGTAGAGCGAAGCGAAACCCATCAACGCTATTCACGCAGCCGGAACGATGGGTTTCGCTGCGCTCTACCCATCCTACGGACCGGTGCTTACTGCCCAAGCTTCGCCAGCTTGCCTTGCTTGGCGGCCTCTACCGCGCGTTCGGCATCCTCCGGCAGCAAGATCCGCTCCGCCACCTGCCGGGCCGCCTCGCGCTTCACTGCCGACACATATGCGCCGTCGTCGGCATATCGTTCTGCGATCGACAGCCTGGGATCATGCACCTCCTTCCGCGCGGCCTCCGTCGGCGCGAACGGCACCACCGCGCCTTGCAGCGGATAGAGCGCCGTCGGCCCAAACCCCTGCGCGCGCGGATTCCATGCGGTGTAGGTCGCGCGCGGGACGGCGAGGGCGAGCTGTCGGATGCCCGCGATCGCCATGCCGTCATCATCCGCCTTCGGCACGAACACGGGATAGCGGCCGATCTCCTTCGGCGGCAGCACGCTCTGGTCGGAGAAGGCCGCGAGCGTGTGGATGCCGGCGTAGGGCAGGCCGGGGATATCCGTCGGCACGGCACCTTGCGCCGAGACCAGCGTGCCATGGGCGCGCATGGGGACGCGGCTTGAGGGCGGTTTGATGCCGTCGCTGATCCAGGCATTGAGGTCGGTGAGCAGCGCGCGCATCGGCATGCCCGCATGAACAGGGTTTTGCGGCAGCGACATCGCCGGCACACCCTTCTTCATCACGTCGGCGGCTTCCGCGAAATGCGGCGCGCCCGAGATCATGTAGGCGCGGACATTGTCGGGCAGGTCGAGATGGTTGCCTGCGAGGTCGGTGACCAGCAGCGAGGCGTGCGAGGCCCACCATTCGTGCTCGCTGTCGGTCTGCATCACCTTCGGGCAGGTCGCCGAGAGCGAGCAGCGGCGCAAGAGGCCGTCGGTCTTGCCGGAATAGGGATCGCTCAGGCTAGCATAGGTGAAGGGGAAGAGATCGGCCTGCCACGCCGGATCCTGCGGATGGCGCGGGTTGCGGCCGGGCTGGCCGAAGCGGACATTCGTCGCCATCCGCCGCGTGCCCGCGACATGCGGCATCAATCCGTCGAACACGGTGCGGCCGGATAGGTCCTCGTTGAAGCCGAGATAGAGAAAATCGCGCAGGAAGCGGCCGGATTGCGAGACACCGAAGCCGATGGCGCGGCTCACCGATGGATGCAGTCCATTGAGCAGCGGGTTCGCTTGCGTCTCGTCGTGGCGGAGGAAGCTGACGACATCGCGCACGGCGGCATAGCCCATGCCGAGCGGCACCGGATCGCGCGCGGTGTAGGTGATCTCGTAGAGCGCGCCGGCATCAAAGCCATCGGGGCGGGTGATCTCCACCATGGTGGGATCGACGAGTTTTGCCGAGAGGCCGGACAGTGTCTGCCGCGCGTCGGCCCAGGCCGCGCGCACGGTGACGTGGAGGTTGGCGGCCTCACCCGCCGGCCAGGTCAGAATGGCGCGCGCAGGATTGGTCGTGTTGTCGAAGACGAATTCTTCTCGCGCGGGCCCGCTGATGTTCTTGATCACCGGCGCGCTCAGCGCCATCTGGCCGGGCTTGGATGGGATGTCGCCCTGCCAGCCGACCCAGACCATCGTAAAACCTTGGCGGTGCAGGAAGCCGATGCCGGCATCCTCTGCCTTGTCGGCATTGTTGGCGCCGGGCTGGGCGGAATCGTCGAACAACTGCGGGGCCAGCTTGCGGCCGCGATTGGGCACCTCCAGCAGCAGCGTGCCGTTGCCATGCGTGGCATCGCCGGGCCTGAGGATCACGACGTCGGCGGTGCCCTCGACCTTGCCGTCGGCACTGCGCGGCGCGAGCGCAAGGTCGGTGATGACGGCGTTGCGATCGTCGGCCGGGTTGAGCGCGAAGGTGGCGCGCGCGGTGATGCGTTCATAGGTGCCGACATTGCCGAAGCTGCGGCCGGCGAAGGCGGGCACGCGTTCCACAATATCGAAGCGAACGATTTCGGCGACTGATACGGCCGGCCACAGGCAGGTGATCGCAAACAGACCCGAGATGATCCTGCGCATGGCCATTCCTTCCCTCAGGTAGGCGCAGCGGCAAAATCCGCCGCGCGGGCTTTTTGTTGCCGCCACTATAACCGTCTATGCTGAGGCCAAACAACAGGAGGAAATCCGATGCCCGCTGCCCACTTCGTCGTCCGTGCCATCGTTGCCGACGCCGACAAGCGCGCCGCATTCGACCGATGGTACGAGACCGAGCATATGCCTGATGCGGTGAAGGCGTTCGGCGTGAGCAAAGCCTGGCGGTTCTGGAGTCTGGATGATCCCTCGCTGCACCACGCCATGTATCAGTTCGACGACGAAGCGGCGCTCGCGGCGATGCTGAAGGGCGAGGCGCTGAAACGGCTCGTCGCCGATTTCAACCGCGACTGGCCTGATGTGAAGCGTACGCGCGAGACGCTGGTGCTGGCGCAGGAGTTCGTGAAGTAGCTCCTGTCACCTCGCAACGAATCTGAATGCACGATTCAGCTCTGGTTCATGTCATGACCGCGACACTTCCTCAGCATCACTTGCGCGAAAGATCAGAGGACTTGTCATGGAGCGTCGGAACTTTTTGAAACTTGCATTGGGTGTGACGGCCGGCGCCGCCGCCCTTGCAGCGACCGCGCAGGCCGCACCGTTGTCACCGCAGCCGGTCGGACCGGCCCGCATGCCGGAAGGCAATCCCGACGCCCATCCCGCCGTCACCACCAGCGACGAAGCCGCGCAGCTCAAGCCCGAGCAGGTTCGATGGGGCCACGGTCACGGCCATTGGCATCACCGCCATTGGGGCTGGCGTCACCGCCATTGGGGCTGGCGTCATCGCCACTGGGGCTGGCGCCGCCGGCACTGGCGTCGTCATTACTGGTAAGCTTCACGACTGGTAAGCTTCACGCAAGCCAGGCCTTGGACGGGGATCGCGGTTCGCGGTCCCCGTTTTGATTCGACGACATGGTGAGATGATGCGCCGAAGAGCCTTCAAAAAACAAAATGGCCGCGCAGGCTGATGCCGCGCGGCCACTTCGCAGTGCGAAATGACGAGATCAGATCGGGCGGCAGCGGCCACCCCACCAGCGGAAGCCATAGGGGCAAACGCGCGGGCGCACCACGACGACGGGCGCGGGCGCCGGCACGACGACGACCGGCCCGCGTGCGGCCATCGGACGGCAGCCGCCATAGGGGCCGCGATACCAGCCGGGGCCGCAGCCGCCAGCGGCGCTGGCCGCTTCGCTGAAACCGACGACCGCGCTGGCAAGCATGACGGCGGCGAAGAGATATTTCATTTGATCTTCCTTCTCGTCCTTGAGGCTGGGCTTTGGGGGGCGAATCTTCGGGGCTGGGCGCTCGCGGCGCACAATGAATCAAAAGACACGATTCGACACGTTAAATCGGGGAGGCAACGTGCATCGCGATCCAAACCTGCCAATCATGACCTGAATGCGGCATGAACATTCCCCGCATGCGGCTTCAGGCGACACTCATCTGTCGCTAGCGGCCGAGAAAGCCCAGCACCAGATCCCTGTACTTCTCGGGCGCCTCCAGGAAGACGAGGTGGCCGGTGTCCGGGATCACCTCGGCCCGCGCATTCGGCATCTTCGCAGCGAGCTGCTTTGCCAGCTCCGCGTTCTGGCCCATCTTAGGCCGCAACGCCTCGGGCGCGAGCGGCCGGCCCGGCGCGTTGTGGTCGTCGGCGCCCATGATGAACAGCGTCGGCTCGGTGATGAGCGGGATCTCGTGCGCCACCGGCTCGCGATAGATCATCTGGCCGGACGAGACGAAGGCGCGCAGCCAGCGTGGATAATCGGGGCTGCCCTTGATGTTGAAGCGGGCGTCGACAAACGGCGTGATCGCTTCCGGCGGCAGCTTGATCGCGTAGTTGGTCTGGAGCTGCTTGCGATAACCTTCAGCCGTCAGCTTGTCCTCGGTCTCGATGATCTTCTCGGTCGACGTCGGCGGCACGTAGAGGCGGTAGTCCTCGAGCCCGATCGGTGCAGTCAGCACCAGATGGCTGACGCGGTCCGGATAGGCTCGGGCGATGCGCACGCCCAGCATGCCGCCGAGCGAATGGGCGACGATGTCCGCCTTGTTGATCTCTAAGTGATCGAGCAGCGCGATGGTGTTGCGCGCCAGATTGTCGAAGTGCAGCTCGCCCGTCGGCTTGGAGGACTTGCCGAAGCCGATCTGGTCCGGCACCACGACACGATAGCCGGCCTCGCTCAACATCTTGATGACAGGCGCCCAGTAGCTCGACGGGAAATTGCGGCCGTGCAGCAGAACGACGGTGCGGCCGTTTGCTTGCGCGGGTGTCACGTCCATATAGGCCATGCTGAGCTGCTCGCCGTCGTTGACCACGGGAAGCAGATGCACGGGATAGGGATAGGCGAAGCCTTCGAGCGCGATGCCGTAGGGCTCGCGGGGCGCGGTGTCGGCGGCGTGGGATGCAAGCGGAATAGTCACGAGGGCGACAGCGATCGCTGCCGAGAAGATGCGGTTCATTGGGGTCTCCGTCATGCCCGGCGAAAGCGCGAAGCGCGTCTTCGCGCAGATGTCCCGGGCATCCACGTGCCAGCCGCAATAAAGACGTGGATGGCCGGGTCAAGCCCGGCCATGTCGACAGAGAGAGTTCACACGCGATTGTGTGCCGACGCGCAGTTCGCGTGACTAATCCTTGCCGTTCCCAAACAACGCCGCGAACTGCTTCTCGCCGGTGCGGGTGAAATTCACAACGCGGCTGCCGGGCGTGGGATCGCGCGCGGCCCATTTCAATTCCGCGAAACGCTGCATCATGGCCGCGCCAAGCGTGCCGGCGAGATGGTGGCGCCGCTCGCTCCAGTCGAGGCAGGCCTTGCAGACCGGCCGGCGCGGATGGCTGAGCATGTCGGATGAGATCTGCAAGTGCTTGGCGAGGAAGCGCTCGCCGTCAGCCGTCAGCTCGATCTCCTGCTTTCTCTGCCTGACCAGATTTCGCTCGCGCATGGTGTCGAGCATCTGCACGCCGAGATCACCGGCAAGATGGTCGTAGCAGATCCGCGCCCGCCGCAGCGCCGGGTCCTTCGGCCCGGTGCGCACGCGCATGTGGCCGGTGCGTGCGGCAAGGCCCGCAAGGCCTTCGAGCACGCCGGCGACGTCGTCATCGGTGAGGCGGTAGTAGCGATGCCGGCCCTGCTTCTCCGGCTCGACGAGGCCGCCGGCCTCGAGCTTTGCCAGATGCGAGCTCGCCGTCTGCGGGGTGATGCCGGCCTCCTGCGCGAGCTCGCTCGCGGTCAGCGCGCGGCCGTTCATCAGCGCCGTGAGCATGTTGGCGCGGGCGGGATCACCGACCAGCGAGGCGACCATGGCGATGTCGGGTCCTGATTTCATGCTTCGATGGTAGCCGAAGCATCGCGGTCGGGCAAGGGCGTAGCTTCTCACTACGTCGTCATTGCGAGGAGCCGTAGGGTGGGCAAAGGAGCGTAGCGACGTGCCCACCAATCATCGTTGCGAAGAAACGAGGTGGGCACGCTTCGCTTTGCCCACCCTACGAAACCTGCGCTCGCAATGACGGAGAAAGCACCAGAGGAGCCCACCATGTCCGTCACCGTCTTCATCCGCTATCAGCTCGATCCGTTCAAGCGCACCCAGTTCGAGGAATATTCAAAACGCTGGCTCACCATCATCCCGAAATGCGGCGGCGATGTCATTGGCTATTTCATGCCGCATGAGGGCACCAACAACATCGCATTCGCGCTGATCACCTTCGAGAGTCTGGCCGCCTACGAGGCCTATCGCGCGCGGTTGCGGCAGGATACGGAAGGGATGGCGAATTTCCATTTCGCCGAGGAGAACAAATTCATCCTCGCGGAAGAGCGCACCTTCCTGCGCAAGGTGGTATTGTAGGCCACGCCAGCATGATCCGGAAAAGTGCAACGCGGTTTTCCGAAAAGATCATGCTCACATAAGAGGAGACGCCCATGATCGCCGTGATTTTCGAGGTCTGGCCCAAGCCGGAACATCGCCAGGACTATTTCGATCTCGCCGCCGATCTGAAGCCGCTCCTGCAAACCATCGACGGCTTCATCTCGGTCGAGCGCTTCGAGAGCCTGACCGAGAAGGGCAAGATCCTGTCGGTGTCGTTCTGGCGGGACGAGGCAGCAGTCCAGGCCTGGCGCAACACGATGGAGCATCGCCGCACCCAGGCCAAGGGCAGGGCTCAGATCTTCGCCGACTACCATTTGCGCATCGCCAGCGTCATCCGCGACTACGGCATGAATGATCGCGAGCAGGCGCCGAAGGATAGCCGCGCGGTGCACGACGCGCACTAGCGCCGGCCGCGACGCATCCCCATGTCTGCGCGGCCAACAAGGGAGAGAAACATGCATGTTACGACCGCCGACAAGCGCGCGACGTTCAGGAAGTTGCACGAGAGCGGCTGCTTCATCCTGCCCAATCCGGTCGATGTCGGCAGCGCGAAAGCCTTGCAGCATCTCGGTTTCAAGGCGATTGCCTCGTCGAGCGCGGGCTTTGCCTGGACCATCGGCAAGGCCGACAACCACGTCACCGTCGAGGATGTCTGTCAGCATCTGGCAGCATTGAGCTCGGCAGTCGAAATTCCCGTGAATGCGGATTTCGAGGGCGGCTTTGCCGTCGAGCCGGACAAGGTCGCCGACAATGTCGAGCGCTGTGTGCGCACCGGCGTCGCCGGCCTGTCGATCGAGGATTCCACCGGCGACAAGGACAAGCCGATCTATGAGCGCGCGCTCGCGGTCGAGCGCATCAAGGCCTCGCGCAAGGCGATCGGCGACAGCGGCACGCTGCTGGTCGGCCGCTGCGAGGCGTATTTGTGGGGCGTGACCGACCTCAAGCTCGTCATCGACCGCCTTACGGCGTACGCCGATGCCGGCGCGGACTGCCTCTACGCGCCGGGTCTGAAGACGCGCGAGGACATCGCCGCGGTGGTGAAGGCTGTCGCACCGAACCCGTTCAACCTGTTGATCGGTGGCTCCAGCCTATCATTGAAGGAAGCCGAGGATCTCGGCGTGCGCCGCATCAGCGTCGGCGGCTCGCTCGCCCGCGCCGCCTGGGGCGGCTTCATGCGGGCCGCGAAGGAGATGGCGGAGAAGGGAACGTTTGCCGAGCTCGGCAGCGGCTATCCCGGCGGCGAGCTCAACAAGATGTTCAGCTGAAGGCAATCAAATAGAGCAAACGAAAAAGCGGCGGGACTTTCGTCCCGCCACTCTATCGTCCCTCTCGGTGTCATGCCCCGCGGAAAGCGGGGCATCCAGTACGCCGCGGCTTATCGATTGAATCACTGCCGTTTCGGAGTACTGGGTCGCCCGGTCAAGCCGGGCGACGACAGCTATCGTTACGTCTTACTTCGCGCCGTCAGACGGAGTCTGCGTATCCGGCGCTGGCTTTGCCGCAGGCGTATCTGCCGGCGCGGCCGGCTTGCTCGGCGCAGCACCCGTGGTCACGCCCGGCGCGGCGTTGTTGCGCGGCGTCACGTCGCGCATGCCGGGAGGCGCGGCCGGATTGGCGGGCTGCGACTGCTGCGCGGTCTGCGTCGCCGGCGTGTTGCTCGCCTGGTTGCCTGTACTCGAGTTGTTCAAGCCATAGAACACGGCGCCCAGCACCAGGGCGATCGCCACCGCGAACAGCGCGACCTTGCCGCTGGAGGCGGGGCCTTCGCCAAGCTCGGGATCGGCCTGCAGGTCGGCATCCCGGCGCGCCGCGCGAAGATACTCATCGTCGGCGAGGTTCGGGCGGTACGGATCGTTGGGAAAACGGTCGTCAGCCATCGATTGGTCTCCTCCGTTAAGACGCCGGGACAACCCTCAGGTGCGAGATTCCGTTCCGCCTCCTTTATGCTTTCGTCGCATGTTGCTTCGGCTGAGGGAATCGGGAACCTGTTCGCCGGGGAACCCAAAGCGTGAGTTCCACCCGCGGAGGAAGGGAACAAGATCATGTGGAGCCTACCGCCAAGCGATAGCGTGCTGCATTTCCTGTCGCTCGTCGCGGTCGCGGCGCAAGGCATGACGGCCGCGCTCGCCGCCGGCCGCCGCAGCATGGACTGGCTGGGGGTGTGCTTCCTCGGCTGCATCACCGCGCTCGGCGGCGGCACGCTGCGCGATCTCTTCCTCGGGCACTATCCGCTGGTCTGGGTGCAGCACCCGATTTATCTCGCGCTTGCCGGCGGTGCCGCCTTCCTCACCATCCTGACCGCGCGCCTCGTGCACCGGCTCAAGGTCGCCTTCATCGTGCTCGATGCCATCGGCCTCGTCGTCTTCACCATGGCCGGTTGCGATGTCGCCTGGCAGATGGATGCCTCGCTGCCGATCGTCATCGTCTCCGGCATGGTGACGGGCTGCGCCGGCGGCATCCTGCGCGACGTGCTCTGCAACGACGTGCCGCTGCTGTTCCGCTCCGAGCTCTATGCCAGCGTCTCGGTGGTGACCGGCCTGTTCTATGCCACCGCGTTCGGCCTCAAGCTCAACGCCGAGCTCTGGACCATCCTGACCTTCGTCCTCGGCATCAGCTTCCGCCTGCTGGCGGTGCGCTACAAATGGGAGATGCCGAAATTCGTCTTCACGGAGGACGAGAGGAGGTAGTCGCTCTTCGCCTCACTCTGTCCGCTACGTCATGGCCGGGCTTGTCCGGCCATCCACGACCTTACCGCGGCACGAAGAACGTGGATGCCCGGGCCTTCGCCTCGCCGAAGCGGCTTCGGCCGCGCAGGCGGGACAAGCCCGGGCATGACGATCTCCTGAATTCGGAAAGGACCAACTACGGCTTCTCCTTCCTTGCCTTCGCCACCTGCGCCGGCGTCACCATCGGGCCGGCATTGCCCCAGGAGTTGCGGATATAGTTCGTCACCGCCGCGATCTCGTCGTTCGACAGCTGCTTGGCATAGGCAGGCATCTCGCCGGTGTTGGGCGCCCGCGGCGTCGTCACGGTGTGGGCGCCGTCGAGGATGATGCGCAAGGTCGAGGACGGATTGACCGATTGCAGCAGCGCGTTGCCGGGCAGCGGTGGATAGATCCGCGGCGCGCCCGAGCCGTCGGCCTCATGACAGGCGATGCAGAGCTTTGCGTAGATGGCCTGGCCGGCTTTCATCTCGGCCTCGTCGGGCGGCGTCACGATGCTCTCGCGCCGTGACGGCGCCAGGCTCTTCAAATAGAGCGCGATCGCCGTCACGTCGGCATCGCTCATTTTCGAGGTCGAGTTGACGACCACCTCGGCCATCAGCCCGTCGGCATGACTCTTGGCATTACGTCCGCTCTGGAGATATTCGGCGATGTCCTCGACGCTCCATGACTTCAGCCCGGTGCGCGCGGCGCCGTCGAGCCGTGGCGCGTACCAGCCGCCGACCTCGTTGCCGGAGAGCGCCTGCGCGGCCTTGTCCGCGCCAAAATAGTTCTTCGGGGTGTGGCAGGCGCCGCAATGGGCGAGCCCGGTGACGAGATAGCCGCCTCTGTTCCATGCCGCGCTCTGGCTCTGGTCCGGCTCGAACAGGCTGGGCTTGAAATAGAAGGCGTTCCAGACCCGCATCAGACGGCGATAGCCGAACGGCCAGCGCAGCTCCGGCGGCTTGTTGCGGTTCACCACCGGCGCCAGCGTGCCGAGATAGGCACGGATCGCCAGCGTGTCGTCCTTCGTCATCTTGGTGAAGTAGGGATAGGGGAACCCCGGATAATAGTACGAGCCGTCAGGCGCGATGCCGTAGCGGAGCGCGCGGGTGAAATCGGCATCCGCCCAGGCGCCGATCCCGGTGTCGCGGTCGGGCGTCAGGTTCGGCGCATAGACCGCGCCGAAGGGCGTGTCGATGCGCGTGCCGCCCGCGAACGGCCGCGCCGGATCGGCGGTGTGGCAGCCCGCGCAGCCGCCGGCCTCGACCAGCGTCTTGCCATAGGCGATCAGCTCTGGCGAAGGATCGGCGGCGAAAGCCGCGCTCGCAACTGCACTGCACAACGCGATCACTGCCAGAATCGTCCGCATGCCCGGTCTCTCCTGCGACCAATGGCCCGCATCCCGCAGGATCGGGCATCGATTCATTTCGCGACGACGGGGGTATGGTGACACAAATTGAAAATCCCCGGTGTGCTTCCGGCCACGAAATTGCGATTTTTACCCGGCGCTCCCTTTGGTCCAGATTTGTGATGCGGAGCGTGAAATATCCGACATAGAGTGGCGAAGGTGGTCGGCGCGCCCTAGCTAAAAACAACGGGCAGGCAACGGCTTAAGCGACCTAAAGCAACAAGTGCCTGAACAGGGCGGCAAAACGAGGACAGCATGGGCATCAACCAGGGTCCGATCAGTCTCGACCAAAAATACACCCAGCAAACCGGACATGTCTTCACCACGGGCATCCAGGCCCTGGTCCGCCTTCCCATGGCCCAGATCCGGCGCGACCGCGCCAACGGCCTCAACACCGCGGGTTTCATCTCCGGCTATCGCGGCTCGCCGCTTGGCGGCTACGACCAGCAGCTCTTCGCCGCCCGCAAGCATCTCGAACAGTACAACATCAAGTTCCAGCCCGGCGTGAACGAGGATCTGGCGGCCACGGCCGTCTGGGGCTCGCAGCAGCTCAACCTCTCGCCCGGCGCCAAATATGACGGCGTGGTCGGCATCTGGTACGGCAAGGGCCCCGGCGTCGACCGCTGCGGCGACGTGTTCCGCCACGGCAATGCCGCCGGCTCCGCCAAGAATGGCGGCGTGCTCTGCCTTGCCGGCGACGACCACGGCGCAAAATCCTCCACGGTTCCGCATCAGTCCGATCACGCCTTCATCTCGGCGCTGATGCCTTATCTCTATCCCTCGAGCATCCACGAGATGATCGAGATGGGCCTGCTCGGCATCGCGATGTCGCGCTATTCCGGCTGCTGGGTCGGCATGAAGGTGATCACCGAGACGGTGGAGACCACCGCCGAGATCGACCTCACCGACGAGATGAAACCCTTCATCATCCCCACCGATTTCGAGCTGCCGCCCGGCGGCCTCAACCTGCGCTGGCCCGACGACCGCTTCGAGCAGGATCGGCGCCTGCAGGATTACAAGGGCTTTGCCGCGATCGCCTTTGCCCGCGCCAACAAGGTCAATCGCATCACCATGGATTCGCCGAACGCCCGCTTCGGCATCATGGCCTCGGGCAAGAGCTATGAGGACGTGCGCCAGGCGCTGCGCGAGCTGGGGATCACCGAGGAAGTCGCCGCAAAAATCGGCCTTCGCCTCTACAAGATCGGCATGCCCTGGCCGCTGGAGCCGGAAGGCGTGCGGCAGTTCGCCGTCGGGCTCGAGGAGATCTTCATCGTCGAGGAACGCCGCGAGATCGTCGAGAACCAGGTCAAGCAGGAGCTGTTCAACTGGCGCGACGATGTCCGCCCGCGCATCGTCGGCAAGATGGACGAGCACGACAAGCGTTTCCTCACCTTCGCCGCCGAGCTCAGCGTCGCCTCGCTCGCGACCTCGCTTACCGAGCGGCTTCTCAGGCTCGATCTCAACCCCGAGATCGCCGAGATGCTTCGCGCCAAGGCCGACTGGTTTAACGGCCGCCAGGCCACCCAGATGCAGGCGACGCCGCCTGTTTCCCGCGTACCGTATTTCTGTTCCGGCTGTCCCCACAACACATCGACCAAGGTCCCCGAAGGCAGCCGCGCGCTCGCCGGCATCGGCTGTCACTTCATGGCGCTGTGGATGGACCGCTCGACCGAGACCTTCACCCATATGGGCGGCGAGGGTGTGCCGTGGGTCGGCATCGCGCCCTTCACCAACGAGAACCATATCTTCGCCAACCTCGGCGACGGCACCTATTTCCACTCCGGCATTCTCGCGATCCGCCAGGCGGTCGCTTCCAAGGCCAACATCACCTACAAGATCCTCTACAACGACGCCGTCGCCATGACCGGCGGCCAGCGCCATGACGGCGATCTCTCGCCCGAGAAGATCATGGCCCAGCTCCACGCCGAGGGCATCCGCGAGATCTATCTCGTCTCGGAAAACCCGGACGCCTATCCCGCGGACACCATCGCGCCGGGCGTGAAGAAATATCATCGCGACGACTTGCAGAACGTCATGAAGATGTGCCGCGAGTTCAAGGGCACCTCAGCGATCGTCTTCGTGCAGACCTGCGCCGCCGAGAAGCGCCGTCGCCGCAAGCGCGGCCTGATGGAAGATCCGGCGCGCCGCGTCATGATCAATCCGGCCGTCTGCGAAGGCTGCGGCGATTGCTCGGTGCAGTCGAACTGCATCTCGGTCGAGCCGCTGGAGACCGAATTCGGCCGCAAGCGCGCCATCAACCAGTCGTCCTGCAACAAGGACTATTCCTGCCTGAAAGGCTTCTGCCCGTCCTTCGTCAGCATCGACGGCGGCGCGCCGCGCCATCGCGCGCCGGCCGAGTTCGCCGACATCGGTGCGCTGCCCGAGCCGGCCTCGCGCCCGGCACTGGACAAGCCCTACAACATCGCGGTCGGCGGCGTCGGCGGCACAGGCGTGCTCACCATCGGCGCGCTGCTCGGCATGGCCGCCCATATCGAGGGCAAGGCCTCGATGATCCTCGACATGTCGGGCCTCGCGCAAAAGGGCGGGGCGGTGCTCAGCCATGTGCGTCTGTCTGACCATCCGGCGGAGGTGACCTGCTCGCGCATCGTCACCGGCACGGCCGATCTCGTGCTCGCCGCCGACGAGGTGGTCGCGGTCGCCAAGGATACGATCTCGCTGTGTGATACCAGCCGCACCCGCGGCATCATCAACAGCCACGTCATTCCCACCGCCGACTTCATCCTCAACCGCGACTTCAATTTCCAGACCCGCAAGCTGAATGGCCTGCTGGAGACGGCGCTGCATAAGGACTCGGCGTTCTTCGACTTCACCAAGCCCGCCGAGCAGCTGCTCGGCGACAGCATCGCCACCAACATGATGATGATGGGCTATGCCTATCAAAAGGGGCTTTTGCCGCTGTCGGCCGAAGCGATCGAGCAGGCGATCGAGGTTAACGGCGTCTCGATCAAGATGAACAAGGAAGCCTTCCGCCTCGGCCGGCTCGCGGTCGCCGATCCCGCGCGTCTTGCGGAGATGCTGAAGGGCACGGATGAGGTGGTCGCGCCGAAGACGCTTGATGCCATGACGCTCGACGAGGTTATCGAGCACCGCGCCAAGCATCTGACCGCCTACCAGAACGGCCGCCTTGCCAAACGCTATCGCAAGCTGATCGACCAGGTTCGCGATGCCGCGAAGCAGGGCGGTTTTGGCGAAGCGCTGCCGCGCGCGGTCGCGGTGAACTACGCCAAGCTCTTGGCCTACAAGGACGAATACGAAGTCGCGCGTCTCTTCACCGACGGTGCCTTCGAGCAGCAGCTGCGCGACCAGTTCGAGGGCGACTTCAAGTTCAGCTTCAACCTGGCGCCGCCGATTCTGGCGAGTGGCGTCGATGCGCTCGGCCGCCCGAAAAAGCGCGCCTTCGGCCCGTGGATGCTGAAGGCATTCCGTGTGCTCGCAAAATTCAAGTTCCTGCGGGGCACCCCGCTCGACATCTTCGGCCGCAGCGCAGACCGCAAGCTCGAGCGCGACCTGATCGCCGGCTACGAGAAGGACGTCGCCACCGTGCTCGGCCTTCTGTCCCCGGTTACGGTCGATACTGCGGTTGAACTCTTGTCACTGCCCGACCGCATCCGCGGCTACGGCCCGGTGAAGGAGAAAGCGGTTCAGGACGCCAAGGCCCGCTACGCCCAACTCGCCGCGGATCTTGCGAGCCCGCCGCCGGCGCCACGGCAGATCGCGGCGGAGTAGGCAGTCCCGTAGGGTGGGCAAAGGCGCAAAGCGCCGTGCCCACCATCTGTCATTGATCACGACGAAAACGTGGGTACGCTTCGCTTTGCCCACCCTACGGCACCATCCCTTGCGTTGCCCGTCGGGCAAAGCACCCACGCCATGGGTCAATCCACCGGCACAAAAACATTCCACTTTACCGAAATTCGGAATTATCGTATTCGTCCATCACCTCATCCCAGTCAGAGGGGCGTATCGCGATCGTCACGAAACGCGGGGTGAGCGGCGGTGGACACGGGCTGCGTTACGCGAGCGATTGTCTCGCGGCACGACGGGCGCGGTCTCGCGTACGGCAAAATCGTGTGGTCCTGACGCCCGGGGTCTGTGCGTCAAGTCTTGCGGGTCGCTCGCAAGCCGACGGGGGCAATAGTGCATCGCTCCCCGGGGAGAGCGCGACATAAGCCGTAAAGCCACTGCGCAGGGAAGGCCGGATGTTTGGCTTCACCTGTATGCCGCTGTGCATCTGTTCTTCGCGCATTCGCACAGCGGACCGTGGGTGCCCAGCCGGCACCCGGTCTTCCCTGCGCCCTCTGTTTCGAGATGGAGCAAGACGGAAGCAAAGCTCGGGCGAACCCGCCGCGAGGATGCGGGGGTGTGTCTGCAAGGCAAAGTCTCGTGCCCCGGACGCTGCGCAGCACGTAGTGATGCGCTGCACAGCCGGGGCCCATCTCGCAACGAGTGCGGGGTGACATGGGTCCCGGCTCTGCGCAGCAACGCCGAGGCGTTGCTGCCGGGACACGAGAGCATCACCCCACTTGCGCCAACCCGCTGCCCTCTCGCGCGACGGAATATTTCCGCGCTTGCCAATCAGGCCGGTGCGGTTCAGAAAAACGAGCCAAGAAGAAACGCGAGCGGAGACCTCTGTTTTGACCATCAAGGGCAAGGCCTACATTGCCGGGATCTACGAACACCCGACCCGGCATGCGCCGGACAAATCCACCGCCCAGCTCCATGCCGAGGTCGCCAAGGGCGCGATCGAGGATGCAGGGATCAGCAAGGACGATGTCGACGGCTATTTCTGCGCGGGCGACGCGCCCGGCGGCGCCTGGCCGATGGTCGACTATCTCGGCCTGAACACCAAAAAGCTCCGCCACGTCGATTCCACCGAGACCGGCGGCTGTTCCTACATCATCCATCTCGGCCATGCCGCCGAGGCGATCGCCGCAGGCAAGTGCTCGATCGCGCTGATCACGCTCGCGGGCAAGCCGCGCACCGGCGTGATGCCGCCGCGTGCGGCTGGCGCCGAGGTCGATTTCGAATCCGCGTACGGCGCGACCACGCACAATGCCTATGGCATGTGTGCCATGCGCCACATGCACGACTACGGCACCACCAGCGAACAGCTCGCCTGGATCAAGGTCGCGGCCTCCCATCACGCCCAATACAATCCGCATGCGATGCTCAAGGACGTCGTCACCGTCGAGGACGTGCTGAACTCGCCGATGATCTCCGATCCGCTGCATCGCATGGATTGCTGCGTCGTCTCCGACGGCGGCGGCGCGCTGATCGTGACGACGCCGGAGATCGCGAAAAGGCTGAAGAAGCCGCAGGTGCGCTTGATCGGCCATGGCGAAGCCATGAAAGGCCCGCGCGGCGGCAAGGATCTCGATCTCACTTACTCCGCCGGCGTCTGGTCCGGTCCGCGCGCGTTCGAGGAAGCCGGCATCACGCCGAAGGACATCAAATACGCCTCGATCTATGACAGCTTCACCATCACCGTCTTGATGCAGCTCGAGGACCTCGGCTTCTGCAAGAAGGGCGAGGGCGGCAAGTTCGTCGCCGACGGCAATCTGATCTCGGGCGTCGGCAAGCTGCCGTTCAACACCGATGGCGGCGGCCTCTGCAGCAATCATCCGGTCAACCGCGGCGGCATGACCAAGATCATCGAGGCCGTCAGGCAGCTGCGCGGCGAGGCGCATCCGAAGGTACAGGTCAAGAATTGCGATCTCGCCATCGCCCACGGCACCGGCGGTCTTCTGGGTGTTCGCCACGCCGCCTCGACGGCCATTCTGGAGCGCGTGTGATGAGCGAAACGAAAAAGTATCCGGCCCCGGTGACCAATCCGGAAACCGCAGCGTTCTGGGACGCAGCGAAGCAGGGCAAGTTCATGATCAAGCGCTGCACCGCCTGCGGCGAAGCGCATTACTTCCCGCGCGCGATCTGCCCGTTCTGCTACTCCGACAAGACTGTGTGGGAGGAAGCTTCGGGCGAGGGCACGATCTACACCTACAGCCTGATGCGGAAGTCGCCGACTGGTCCCTATGCCATCGGCTACGTCACGCTGAAGGAAGGCCCGTCCGTGCAGACCAATTTCGTCGACTGCGATCTCGAGAAGCTGAAGATCGGCCAGAAGGTGAAGGTGGTGTTCAAGCCGACCGACGGCGCGCCGCTGCCGTTCTTCACGCCGGTGTAGTTGCTTTCTTCCTTCTCCCCTTGTGGGAGAAGGTGGCGCGAAGCGCCGGATGAGGGGTATCGCTCCGCGGAGAAGGCGTTCAATGCGGAGCCAACCCCTCACCCAAACGAGTACGTGGCCGGCACCTCGTAGCCCTCTCCCACAAGGGGAGAGGGCGCATCAATGAGCACCGGTGAAATTCCGGGAGGAAGCAGAAAAATGTCCGCCAGATACGAAGAACTCAAAGGCCTGAAAAACCTCGGCCAGAAATATTCCTACGGCGACCGCGAGGTCATGCTCTACGCCTATGGCATCGGCCTCGGCGCCGATCCGATGGACGAGAACGAGCTCGCCTTCGTCAACGAGGGCACGTTCACGCCACGGCCGCTGAAGGTGGTGCCGACCTTCGCCTCAGTCGCGGCCTGGGGCTCGGGACCGGGCGAGATGAATCTCAACCGCGTCATGGTAGTGGACGGCGAGCGCGACATCACCTTCCATCAGCCGCTGCCGGTGGCCGCCAACATCACCGCAGACTCCTCCGTGCTCGAGGTCTACGACAAGGGCAAGGACAAGGGCGTCGTTATCGCGCACCAGACCGTGCTCAAGAACGAGAAGGGCGAGAAGCTCGCGACACTCGTCGCCTCGCGTTTCGCCCGCGGTGACGGCGGCTTCGGCGGGCCGAACTTGACCCAGCCCGATCCGCACAAGATCCCCTCGCGCAGCCCCGACAAGACGATCGATATCGTCACGCGCCCCGATCAGGCGCTGGTCTATCGCCTCTGCGGCGACCGCAATCCGCTGCACAGCGATCCCGAGTTTGCCAAGAAGGCCGGCTTCCCGCGCCCGATCCTGCACGGCATGTGCACCTACGGCATCACCTGCCGCGGCGTGCTTCAGACCTATGCCGACTATGACGCTTCCGCCTTCCGCCAGCATGTCGCGCGGTTCTCTTCGCCCGTCTATCCCGGCGAGACCGTCACCATGGACCTCTGGAAGGACGGCAACGTGATCTCGTTCGAAGCCAAGGTGAAGTCGCGCGGTGTCACCGTGATCAAGAACGGCAAGACGGTGCTGGGTTAGGCGGGCCGCTTGCGTCGCTCTGAATTATTTCGTCATGCCCGGGCTTGTCCCGGGCATCCACGTTCTTTCGTGCAATTGGCGGCCAAGTTCGTGGATGGCCGGGACAAGCCCGGCCAGGACGGAGCAAGAAACAAAAACAGGGAGAAGCCACCATGGGACTACTCGACGGCAAGGTTGCGCTGATCACCGGCGCGGGCGGGGGGCTCGGTGAGGCCTACGCAAAACTGTTCGCGCGAGAAGGGGCCTCGGTCGTCGTCAACGATCTCGGCGGTCCCCGCGACGGCTCCGGTGCTGACAAGTCGATGGCGCAGCTTGTGGTGGATGCGATCAAGGCCGAGGGCGGCAAGGCGGTCGCCAACGGTGCCGACATCTCCACCATGGAGGGCGGCCAGTCGGTGTTCGACGACGCCATCAAGCACTTTGGTCGGGCCGACATCCTCGTCAACAATGCCGGCATTTTGCGCGACCAGACCTTTGCCAAGGCCAGCGAGGCCGACTGGGACAAGGTCATCAAGGTCCACCTGAAGGGTACCTTTTGTTGCACCATGCCGGTATTTCGCTGGATGCGGGAAAACGGCGGCGGCGTCATCGTCAACACTTCCTCGACATCAGGGCTGATCGGCAATTTCGGCCAGACCAATTACGGCGCGGCGAAGGGCGGCATCTGGGGCCTGTCCAACGTGCTGGCGATCGAGGGCCGGAAGTACAACATCCGGATCTGGACGCTGGCCCCGGGCGCGCTGACCCGCATGACCGCAGACCTGCCCCGCTATAAGGAGAACCCCTCGGCGGCGCTGGGGCCGGACGGCATCGCGCCGGCCGTGCTATACATGGTCAGCGATTTGTCGGGCGACCAGACCGGCAAGGTGCTGGGCGTGTCCGGGCCCCGCGGCGTGCGCGAAATGCGGATGATGGAGATGGAAGGCTGGAAGCCGCCGCACACGGGCTGGAACGCCCAGGACATCGTCGATCATGCCAAGGAGATCTTCTTCTCCGAGGAGCAGATCAAGATGGGGGCGCGGAGGTTTTAGAAGGCCGTCATCCCGGGGCACGCGAAGCGTGAGCCCGGGATCCATACTCCGGATCGTGGTTATGGATTCCGGGCTCGCGACTACGTCGCGCCCCGGAATGACAGATAGAGAGAGAGAGACGAGGACTAGATGAAACTCACCGCCGACGCCAAGGGCACTTTCGCAATCGCGCCGACGCCGTTCCACGACGACGGCCGGATCGACGAGCGCTCGATCGACCGCCTGACCGATTTCTACGAGGAGGTCGGCTGCGACGGCGTCACGGTGCTGGGCATCCTGGGTGAGGCCCCGAAGTTAGACGCCGCCGAGGCCGAGCAGGTGGCGGTGCGTTACGTCAAGCGCGCCAAGAAGATGCAGGTGATCGTCGGCGTCTCCGCACCGGGCTTTGCCACCATGCGCTCGCTGGCGAAGGCCTCGATGGATGCGGGCGCGGCCGGCGTCATGATCGCGCCGCCGCCGTCGCTTCGCACCGACGACCAGATCGTCGGCTATTTCAAGCAGGCTGCCGAGGCGATCGGCCCCGATATTCCCTGGGTGCTCCAGGATTATCCGCTGACGCTCTCGGTGGTGTTCACCCCCTCGGTGATCCGCAAGATCGTCATGGACAATCCGAACTGCGTGATGCTCAAGCACGAGGACTGGCCGGGCCTGGAGAAGATCTCGACCCTGCGCGGCTTCCAGAAGGATGGCTCGCTGCGTCCGCTCTCGATCCTCTGCGGCAATGGCGGCACGTTCCTCGATTTCGAGATGGAGCGCGGTGCCGACGGCGCCATGACCGGCTACGCCTTCCCCGAACTCCTGATCGACGTCGTGAACCTTTCCAAGGCCGGCAAGCGCGATGCCGCACATGACATCTTCGACGCGCATCTGCCTCTGATCCGCTACGAGCAGCAGCCCGGCGTCGGCCTCACCGTGCGCAAATACGTGCTCCAGAAGCGCGGCATCATTGCCTCCAGCGCGCAGCGCAAGCCCGGCGCGACGATGACGGCGACGGCGAAGGCCGAGGTCGACTATCTCCTGTCGCGCGTCGCCCGTTTCGACAAGCGCGCCAATCTCGGCCCGCAATCCAGCGCCGCAGGTTAGTTGAATGCCAGAAACATCAGCATCACGCCCGGCGTCGACGATCCTCCTGCTGCGCGATGGCGCGAAGGAAATCGAAGTCTTCATGATGGTTCGCCATCATCAGATCGAGTTCAACTCGGGCGCGCTGGTGTTTCCGGGCGGCAGCGTCGATGCCGGCGACAACGAGATCGTCGCCCGCGCCGACCTCTATTCGGGCGGCGAGGGCTTGAGCGAAGCGGACCGCGGTTTTCGGATCGCCGCGATCCGCGAGACTTTTGAGGAGAGCGGCATCCTGCTCGCGCGCTCCAAAGACTCCGGCACGCCGATCAATGCGAAGCGGGCTGGCGAGATCGCGGACAAGCATCGCATCGCGCTCAACGAGCACAAGATCAGCTTCCTCAGCATTCTCGCCGACAACGGCCTCCAGCTCGCGCTGGACACGCTCGTGCCCTACGCGCACTGGATCACGCCCGAGGGCATGCCGAAGCGGTTCGACACCTGGTTCTTCCTGGCGGCCGCGCCGCCGGACCAGCTCGGCGCGCATGACGGCCGCGAGTCCACCGATTCGATCTGGGTCTCGCCGCGCGAGGCGGTGGAGGGCGGCGAGAGCGGCCGCTTCAAGCTGCCGTTCCCGACCACGCGCAATCTGATCCGGCTCGCCAAGCAGCCAAACGTGAACGCCGCGATCGAGCACGCCCGCGGCATGTCCATCGTCACGGTGATGCCTGTGATGACCAAGACCGAAACCGGCCGCCAGCTCCGCATCCCCCGCGAGGCCGGCTATGATGGCGAGGTGTTCGAGGTCGGGGCGGTCGGCTAGTACACTTCGACACGCAACGAAGTATTGGGGAGCGCGAACGCGCTAGGTTCCGTCCATTGCGGAATGGACGGGCGCATCATGGATACGAGGCAGGACACCAACATCGCCGTCGAGCTGGCGCTGCTGGTTATGCTCGCGACGCTCTGGGGCGGCTCCTACACCTTCATCAAGCTCGGTGTCGCCACCATCCCGCCGATCACGCTGATCGCGGCGCGGACCGCCATTGCGGGGCTGCTGCTGCTGCTCGTGATGTGGGTGAGGGGCATCCGGATGCCGACCGATGCGGCGACCTGGCAGCGCTTCGCGTTCCAGGCCGTGCTCAACAGCGTCATCCCCTGGACCCTGATCGCCTGGGGCGAGCGCCACGTCGATGCCGCGCTTGCCACCATCCTCAACTCGGCCGGCCCGATCTTCACCTTCCTGCTCACCGCAATCGTCACCCGCCACGAGGCAACGACGCCGCGAAAGCTGTTCGGCGTGGTCGCCGGCATGGCTGGTATCCTGCTGATCGTCGGCGTCGATGCGGTCCATGACGTCGGCAGCGGCATCGTTGCGGAGGCCGCGATCGTCGCCGCCACCGTCTGCTATGCCTGCGCCGCGATCTTCGGCCGCAGTTTTAAAGGCCTCGATCCCATGGCGCCTGCCGCCGGCTCGCTGCTGGCGGGGGCGGCGGTGCTGATCCCGGCCTCGCTGGTCGTCGAGCAGCCCTGGACGGTAACGCCCTCGCTGAGCTCGGTGCTGGCCTTGCTCGCGCTCGCCGTATTCTCGACCGCGGCGGCGTTCGCGATCTACTTCCGCCTGATCCAGACCCTGGGCTCGGTCGGAACCACCGCGCAGGCGTATCTGCGCGTCCCCATCGGGGTCGCCATCAGCGTCGCCTTCCTTGGCGAGACCCTGAGCCGGACCGCCTGGATCGGGCTCGCCTGCGTCGTCCTCGGCGTCGCCGCCATGACGATCCCCGCCCGCCGGCCGGCCAGCGCCCAGGCGTCATAAAGTCGAGGCGGAGGAGGGCGGTAGGCCGGAATATTAAGGATATTGGACGTCCCGAGGCATGTTCCCCCGGGCCTGCAATACGTCGTATATTGGGCTACCAGTAGCCCGGTCCTCAAAACACCAATGTCCGCCGAATTGACGCCGACCCCTGAGAAAAAGCGAACATTCTCGCTCTCCATCGGCCAGCTCACCTTCGGCAGCTTCCTCCTGGTGCTGGCGGTGATGATCGTCACCTCGACCGCGAGCGTGATCGCGATCCGGCACATTGACACGACCTTCGCCGAGCTCCAGCGGCTCCAGAGCGTCGGCGACCTCGCCGAGGACATCGATCGCCGCATGAACGAGCTGCGGCTCGCCGCGCGCGACTTCGTCACCGATCCCGGCGCCGGCATCCAGTTCAAGCAGGTGGGCGAGGCGGCCTCGACCCTCAGCGACATCCTGAAGAAAACCCGCATCGAGCTCGCGCCCGAGCAGCAGGACATGATCGACGGGGTCACCGAGCGCCTTGCGACCTATCGCAGTGGCCTGGAGCGGATCTCGACCCTGATCGACCGCCGCGCCCAGCTGCTCGCCGGCCTGCCGCCGCTGCGCGACCGGTTCGACGCGGCCGTGTTGGGCGCCGCGGACCGCGAGCTGGCCTCCCGCCTGTCCGAGGCGCAGAGCCGGATCGCGCTCGGCTTGCTCGCGCGGAACCCGTCGGCGGCCGAGCAGGCGGCGCAGGGCATGCGGACGATGGACATCGCCGACAGCGGGTTGAAGACGGCCGTCAACGACTACGCCGAGGCCATCATTGCAGTCGCCGTCCGGGAGCGGCAGATCGCCGACATCGACCGCGAGGTGCTGGGCACCGAGGGCCGGCTGATCGGCCGCGTCACCGAACTGCTGCGCGATGTCAGCGACCGCCGCGGCCACGTGCTGTCGCGCGACTTCGCCCGGACGCTTGCGGAGGCGCGGTGGCAGAGCATCGTGCTCGGAAGCGTCGGCGTGCTGATCGGCATGGTCGCGGCCGCCTTCGTGGTACGGCGGACCGTCCGGCCGCTGGCAAAGATCGCGCGATCCATTCGCGCGCTTGCGGCCGGCGAGAAGAACACTTCGATCCCGTCTGCCGACCTCGACAACGAGATTGGCGACATCGCGCGCGCAGCCGAAGTGTTCCGCCGCGCACTGGAGGAGGCCGACACCGCGCGCGAGGCGGCGGTGCGCGCGCTCACCGAGCAGCGCCTCGCGGAAGAGAGCTATCGGAAGCTGTTCGAGGGCTCGGTCGACGGCATCTACGTGACAACGCCGGCCGGCGACCTCCTCAACGCCAATCCGGCGCTGGCGCGGATGATGGGCTATGACAGCCCGCAGCACCTGATCGACAGCATCAACGACATAGCCCACACCATCTACGTCCTTCCCGAGGCGCGCGACGAGTACCAGCGGCTGATGGCGCGCGACGGCATGGTGCGCGAGTTCGAGTACCAGGTGCGCCAGCGCAGCGGCAACATCCTGTGGCTCTCCGATAGCGCCACCGGCGTGCGGGACGAAGCCGGCAACATCGTCCGCTACGAGGGCACGCTGCGCGACATCACCGACCAGAAGCGGGCGGAAGACGCCATCGCCGAAGGCCGGCGCCTGCTCCAGCAGGTCATCGACACCGTGCCCGCGGTGATCAACGTCAAGGACCGCGACCTGCGCTATGTGCTGATGAACCGCTACATGGCCGGCATCTTCGGCATCGAGCCCGGCGATGCGCTCGGCCGCACCACCGCGGACCTGATGTCACGCTACGGCGCGGCCAAGACCGACGAGAACGACAAGCGCGTGCTCAGGCTGCGCAAGGGGCTCGGCTTCTACGAGGAGGAGTACAAGGACGCCGCCGGCAACATGCGGCAATGGCTTGTCAACAAGCTGCCGCTGCTCGACGCCGAGGGCGAGATAGAGCGGATCGTCACCGTCGCGCTCGACATCGGCGAGCGCAAGCGCGGCGAGCAGGAGATGCGCAAAGCCAAGGAATCCGCCGAGACCGCGCTGCGCAATCTGCGCGAGACCCAGGCCTCGCTGATCGAGGCGGAGAAGCTTGCTGCGCTCGGACGCCTCGTTGCCGGCGTCGCGCACGAGGTCAACAACCCCGTCGGCATCAGCCTCACGGTCGCCTCCGCGCTGGAGCGCAAGACTGCGACCTTTACCTCCGAGGTCGAGCGCGGCGAGCTTCGTCGCTCCACACTCAACGACTTCCTCAACACCAGCCGCGATGCGTCCTCGCAGCTCGTTTCCAATCTCAACCGCGCCGCCGAGCTGATCCAGTCGTTCAAGCAGGTCGCGGCCGACCGCAACTATTCGGATCAGCGCATGTTCGATCTCGGCGATCTCACCGAGCAGGTGGTGATGAGTTTGCGGCCGGGCCTGCGCAAGCACAATCTGACGCTCAATGTCGAGTGCCAGCCGGACCTCACCATGAACAGCTATCCCGGTCCCTACGGCCAGGTGCTGACCAACCTGTTTCTCAATTCGGTGGCACACGCCTTCCCGGACGGCCGTCCCGGGACCATCGACATCCAGGTGCGCGAGTCCGGCAAGGACAATGTCGAGATCATCTTCTCGGACAATGGCTGCGGCATGTCGCTCGACGTCCGCCGCCGCGCATTCGATCCGTTCTTTACGACAAGGCGCGACCAGGGTGGCACCGGTCTCGGGCTGCACATCGTCTACAGCATCGTCACCAACCGCCTCGGCGGGCGGCTCGATCTCGATTCCGAGCCGGGCAGCGGCACGCGTATCCAGATCATCCTGCCGCGCACGGCGCCGCTTGAGCAGGCTGCGGAATAGCTAATCCGCGTCAGCGAGCCGGTGCAGGGTGGCGCCGAAGATCTGGCTGGCCTTGCCGACGAGAGCCGTGCCGGTCATCTCCGCGCGAGTGTCCGTGAAGGTCCCGCTGACGCCGATGCCGACCGGGGCAGGGCCGCCGAACAGGGGATTGTCGTCACCCCGTGGCGAGGTGTGGCGCTGCACCAGCACCTCACCCTTGAAGGTGTTGTCCTTCACGATGTAGCTGCCGGTGTAAAACAGGTAGGCGTCGCCGCCAAGAATCCTGCCGTCGCGAAAAAGAATCACGCCGCTGCCCTTGCCGACTCGACCATCGAGCAGACTCACGTGAATCGAATAGAGGCCGTTCTTCATAACGTCCCGTAGGCCGGCCGCCATCGCCCAATGGGGCAACCGGTAAAGCTTTTATGCCAAAGCGCAATCCCGCACGCAACGCGGCAGTTTGCCGGCCGGCAAGCTATCCCCGCCACGCGCACCGTAATTGTCCCGGCTTGTCTGTGACACCGATATGACGGTCTCATTATGAGGCGAGGCCAGTCATTGCGAATCAAGTTGGCCCGCGAAATGCATAACCATTGTTGCACTGGCCGCGGGGTGCTGGAGCAAGACAAACGTGAGCAACTGGATCGATTCCGGCGGCGATGAGCCGCGTCAGTACAGTGCGCGTCCCACGATTTGCAAAAACGAACTGCGGATTGGCAGCGCGGCACGCTGGCGACGCGTGACGAAGCTGGCTTGCGCCGCGGCTCTGATTGCGCTCGCAGTCCCTTTCGGGCACGCGCGCGATCGCGGCCAGTTCGTCAACACCAATGCCGATCTGAAGGCTTGGTTCGACGGCCTGCGCAGTGGCAAAGGGCCGTGCTGCTCCGATGCCGACGGCTCGGCGCTCTCGGATACCGACTGGGAGAGCAAGGACGGGCACTATCGCGTCCGCATCCCGCGCCTGGGCTATATGCTCGACCGCCAGCAGCAGCAGGAGATGGTCTGGGTCGACGTGCCCGAGGAGGCCGTGATCTCGGAGCCGAACCGGGTGGGGCGCACCATGGTGTGGCCGATCTACGGCTACACGGGCGTGACCATCCGCTGCTTCATGCCCGGTAGCATGACGTAGCGCCACCCGGCGATGCTCGGGCGGCGGCTGATGCCTGATGCGGCTTGCGTCAGGTGTATTTCTTGTCGCGCTCGAGCAACTCGATGGAGATGCCTTCCGGGCCGCGGATGAAGCAGATGCGCACGCCGGGGCGGATCGTGGTCGGCTCGCGCGTGAAGGTGACGCCCTTGGCCTTGATCTCGGCCGCGACGGCGTCGATGTCCTTCACCGTGAGGCCGAAATGGTCGAGGCCCTGATGCGGGTGCGGGGGCGGCGGGTTGACGGCGTTGTCGCCCTCGAGCGGCGCGATGAAGATTTTTGCGCCGCCGAGGTTCACGTCGATCCGTCCGGGCGCGCGTACGATCTCACCACCAAGGATGTCCCGCAGCCAGGCCGCCGTGGCCTCCGGATCGGGGCTGCGCAGATGGACGTGATCCCAGGTGACGACGACTGGCATTTCTTGTTCTCCCGACAGGGGCTTTCGATGTTGCAGTGCATGTTAGCGGCCTCGGGGAGTGATCGCCACCGCCCTTGCCGACTCGTCTGAAGCGCGGGAACCTTAGTTCGTCTGCCGGATTAAGGTAAATAGCGGCCAGATCTGTCGTCGAACGGGCTGTGGTCGCTATCGGTGCAACGATGAACGCCAGGCTTGACCGTATCGGTTTGGGACGTTTCGCCGGGACCGGCGAGCGGCTGGCGCGGAGCGTGACGATCGCGAGCGTCTCATTCGGCCGCAGCCTTTTATGGTTGCTGGCGGCCATCATCGTCGGCTGCGGTGTCTGGATGCTGCTGCCTCTTTCCAAGAGCAACAGCGCCGAGCCGGCAAAGCCGGAGCTCGCATCTGTCGAGACGGCGCCTTCGGGTGATGCCGCAGCGGCGGTCACGCCGGCTTCTGAAGCCCAGGCGCCGGCGATGGCTGAACTCGGTCATCTCAGGATTTCATCGCAGACCTGGCGTCGCGGCGGCCTCGGCTCGAAGGCACTGGTGACGTTCACGCTGCGAAACGACAATGACTATGCCGTAAAGGATATCGAGATCGTTTGCGCATTCGCCCGACGCGACGGCAGCCATCTCACCGATCGCACCCGCGTGCTGGCCGAGCCGGTCAGCATGAAGAGCCGCAAGACGTTTGCGCGCGTCTCCGTCGGCTTCGTCAACGTGAACGCGGATCAAGCGAAATGTTCGCTTGTCGCAGCACGGCGCGCCTGAAAGACGGCGTCCTCCGGTAGCGGAAAAGTTACCGTCCGCAGCCTCCGCACCCCTTGGCCAAAAATCTTGGCGTTGCCACTTGAACCAAAGGGCTGAGCTAGGAACCAATTAGAGTATCGCCTGTTGAGGCGGAGTGCCCACGCGGGGATTGCGGGGGGGCGGAGTGCGGCCAATGCCCATCTTTCGGTATTTCGTTTATGTCGGTGGAGCTTTGCTCGCACTGTTGTTGGCGGTGAGCTACATGGCGCCGGCGGCGCCAGTGGCGCAGGCAGTTGCCACCGCAAGCAATGATCAACCCCTGATCCGGATCAGGTCCGATCGCCACCTGCCTGAGCGTGTCGTGCTCGACACCACCCAGCCGACGATTGCGGCGCCGGTGGTGAAGACGGCCGTGGCGGCGCCTCAGCCGCCGGACGCCGCGTCGGCAGCGGCCTTGGCGGAGATGTCGGCCAAGGCACGGGTGCGCGAGACCTTTGCCCAGTTTACCCCTGGTTCGAAGCCCGACGCCGCCAAGAAGCCGGCTCAGCCCAAGCGTAAGGTCGCCAGAGCGCATCCGGCTCCGCAGTATTATGGTGGGCCACAATATGGTGGGCCGCAGTATGGCCGGCCGATGATGGTGGCACAGCAGCCGCATTTCGGCCTCTTCAACACGACCTGGTGACAAGCCCGCTGTTACCCGCCTCCGCGGAGGCGGGAAGGGCTTTTTATTGGCCAGCCTCTCTGCTAATTCGAACCCGTCCGAACGCACCCGGTGCGCTGGCTCGCCAGCCTCGGTCCGGCGTTTCGCGGTTAACGGCCCAAACCCCCGGGCCAGGGCGCTCGTAGCTCAGCTGGATAGAGCATCGGATTTCGATTCCGAGGGTCGGAGGTTCGAATCCTTCCGAGCGCGCCACGAAATTCTCCAATCAGATCATACTATTACGCAGACTTCTTATTCTGTTCTTTCTCCTCATTCCGAATCCTATTTTCTGGCTCATTCCGATGACGCGTATCCGCGCCAGCCATCGGCTGGATGTGGTCTTCTTCCCGGATGACAAACCGAACGTTCAACCCAAAGGTCCGCACTTGGATGTCCCGCAACAAGGTGACCGCTGAAGAAATAGCGCACGTTTTCCACGTCGATGGCGAGGCGGTGGACGTGATCGTTGACACGGTGCCAGGCAAAGGCGCAGGCGATCAACGCCTACATGCCGACCGGCATCGCGGAGTTTCTGAAAACCGGTGAGTCGAAGTTTGCCGACAAGGTGGCGCGCGAAACCTGCAAAAAATTAGGCTGTTACGGCGAAACCAATCACGCAACGTAAATGAAAAAGCCGGGCAATGTGCTGAGTGGCTCGAAGAAAAGCGGCTGGACCGTTACTGGATGAAAACCGCGGCTGAACTCATCAAGGAGTTCATCGCTGAGGAAGTCACCCTCTGACAGTGGGCGCCATCGCCAAGACTACTAGACGCCACCCCGCCGCCACCGGACGAAGCGATCACAACAAGTGGGGCAGGACCTTCTCCAGCGACATCAATGATCCGTCGCTGCGGCGCTTCTCTGAGTCTAATTCCGCTTTCGGTGGCACAGCGGACGTAACTGGGCTCGCTGCTGGATCGCCCCAAACGAAAATGACCCTGGCTGTGTGAAAACGCTGTGCCGCTGCTATGATTCTCCGGTGATTCTTTTTGGGGGAATCGATGAGGCGCTTCGTTGAGGAGGCGGATCGTGGGCAATGCACGCTGTTGCCGGAATGCCTCGATGATTTCATTGACGAGAGTAATCCTGTCCGTGTGATCGATGCGTTTGTCGATGCGCTCGATTTGGCCGAGATGAGCTTCGAGGTTGAGCCGGCGGCGACCGGTCGGCCATCGTACCATCCCTCGGTTCTCTTGAAGCTCTACATCTATGGCTATCTGAACCGGGTGCAGTCGAGCCGGCGGCTCGAACGAGAAGCCGGACGCAATGTCGAACTGATGTGGCTGCTGGGTCGGCTCACTCCCGATCACAAGACGATTGCCGACTTCCGCAAGGACAATGGCCTGGCGCTGCGCAGGGTGTGTGCGCGCTTCGTTGAACTCTGCCGTGGGATGGGTCTCCTGACGACGGCGAGCGTTGCCATCGACGGCAGCAAGTTCAAAGCGGTGAACAACCGGGACAGGAACTTCACCCGGGCGAAGGTGGAGCGGCGACGCTCCCAGCTGGAGGAGAGCGTCGCGCGGTATCTAGGCCAACTTGACACGGCCGACCGGCAGGAGCCGACGGAGGCCCTGGCCACGAAGGTGACGAGGCTTACCGAAAAGCTGACGAAGCTGAAGGAGGAAATGGGCAAGCTTGCCGCTTACGAGAAGCAGATGCTTGCATCGCCTGACCAGCAAATCTCCTTGACTGATCCCGATAGCCGCTCGATGGCGACGAGCGGCCGCGGCTCCGGCGTCGTCGGCTACAATGTGCAGGTCGCCGTGGATACCGAGCACCATCTGATTGTGACGCATGAGGTAACGAACAGCGGCTCAGATCGGGCTCAACTGGCCAATATGGCAAAGCAGGCGAAAGAAGTGCTCCAGACCGATGCGCTCGAGGCCGTTGCCGATCGCGGCTACTTCAGCAGCGTGGAGATCCTCGCGTGCCACGAGGCCGGCATCACGGTAACTCTGCCCAAGCCACAGACGTCGGGTGCCAAGTCAGATGGGCGCTTCGGCAAGCAGGATTTTGTCTATTTGCCTGAAGAGGACGCCTATCGCTGCCCAGCTGGAGAGCAACTGCCTTATCGCTTCACGAGCGAGGAAGACGGGAAGCGGCTACGGCGCTACTGGACCACGGCCTGTCAAAATTGTTCGCTTAAATCGCAGTGCACGACAGGGCCAGAGCGGCGGATTCCACGATGGGAGCATGAGCATCTGCTCGAGGCTGTGCAGCAGCGTCTCGATGCAAACCCACAAGCCATGCGCCAGCGTCGAGAGACAGTCGAGCATCCGTTCGGCACGATGAAGGCCCGCATGGGAGCGACACACTTCCTCACCAAAACGCTTCCAAAAGTAGCCGCCGAAATGGCACTCTCGGTGCTGGCCTATAATCTGACACGGGTCATGAACATCGTCGGGATCAAGCCGCTGATCGCTGCGATCGGGGCCTGAGACACACGCGGCTCCCCGCTTCCGGGACCGACGCCCTTTGAGATCGTTTTTACACGGCCAAGACCCATAGGCGACATGCGGCAAATCTTTTCGCCGAGTTCCAGCTCTCTATAGGTTGATCTATGTCAAAGGCTGCTCCGGCCGGATTGCTACGCTATCGATTTCCCCAGTCATCACGCTGCAAAGGGAAGCTACTCGCAGCTCAGATACGCAGCCCAACCTGATTGTGAACGGGCATGGAAGATCCATTCCTGAATTACTTCGCACTGGGCTTGCTGTT
Source organism: Bradyrhizobium sp. CB2312 (assembly GCF_029714425.1). Lineage (NCBI taxonomy): Bacteria > Pseudomonadati > Pseudomonadota > Alphaproteobacteria > Hyphomicrobiales > Nitrobacteraceae > Bradyrhizobium > Bradyrhizobium sp. CB2312. Next base: position 4,285,408 of record NZ_CP121668.1, read on the forward strand.
TTTCGTGGTGATCGTGCTGGTGTACGGCATCATCGCGATCCACGACATTCCAGCGCGGATCGCGCACGCGCGTCATCATCCGCACCAGGACGCCATCCACGCCGCCGGTTGGATCAGCCTGTTCATGCTGCACCTGCTGTGGCCGTTCCTCTGGATTTGGGCGATGATGTATCGGCCGGATCGAGGCTGGGGCTTCGGTCACAAGCCGGGCGAGCCGGCCTCGCCAACGGAAGCGGTGGCTGAACTGGAGAAACTCAGGCGTCGAATGACGGAGGTCGAGGCCAGGCTCGAGCACAGGGACCCCGCAGTTCAATCGGGCAAAGGACAGCCTCAGCCTGCAATCGAGCAGCCGGGATCGTTGGCCTTGGCTGCCGAAGAAAGCGTTCCTGCGACGGACGCGGCTGCTGTGGAGAGCCGCGGCGGCCGCCGATAGCAGATGCGCTCTCAAAGCTCGGAGTGGAGGTCACTAATGGAACTCCTGCTCACGTTGACCTACGTGGCACTCTGCGTCGCTATCTTCAAGCTTTTCAGAATTCCGGTCAATCAATGGACGCTCGCGACAGCCGCACTCGGTGGCGTCTTCGGGCTTGCGCTGCTGTTCATAACGATGGCCTACAACCATCCATTTTCCACCAACGCGCGCATTTATTTCACGGTTACGCCGATATTGCCTTCCGTTCGAGGTCGGGTGATTGAAGTACCGGTCGAGTATCGTACCAACCAGCACCTCGACGCTGGAGAAGTTCTCTTCAAGATCGATCCCAAGCCTTACGAATATATCGTCGGGCAAAAGCGTGCCGGGCTGGCGGACGCCGAGGCCAATGTTGCCCAGCTCAAGGCATCCGTCGATCAGGCATCGGCAACGGTCGAAAAAGCGAAGGCCCAACTGCAGCTCGCGCAGGACAACTACGACCGACAATCGACGCTGTTCCAGAAAAACGTGTGGCGCAGGCAACGCTTGACACCGCAACGCGTAATCTCGATGCGTCAAAACAGACGGTTGCCGAGGCCGTCGCTGCAGAAGATCGTGCCCGGCAAGCGTATGGCGCGACCGTTGATGGTGAACACTCGGCCATCGTTCGCTTACGCAATGAGCTTGCCGATGCTCAATACGATCTGGACCAGACCGTTGTTCGAGCCCCTACAAGCGGTTTTGTCACCGAGCTGGCTCTGCGGCCGGGGGTGTACGTGGTTCCGGCGCCCTTCCGTCCAGCGATGATTTTCGTCAACGACACCCAAAGTGATCGGGCTTTGGTAGCGGCGTTCCAGCAGAACGCGCTGCAGCGCGTTCGTGTCGGCGACAACGCCGAAGTTCTGTTCAAAGCCATACCGGGTCGGGTCTTCAAGGCCAAGGTCAACCTCGTGATTGATGCGATTGCTGCTGGCCAGCTTCAAACCACGGGCGCGCTACGGAATGTCGAGGCGCTGCCCGAAGGCCGGGCTCTGGTCAAGCTGGACCTCGTCGATGACATCTCGGGTTACCAGGTGCCGCTTGGTTCGGGAGGCGAAGCCGCCATCTACACCGAGCATTTTCACGAGCTGTCGCTGCTGCGAAAAATCCTTCTGCGCATGCGAAGCTGGCAGAACTACGTCTTCCCTGAGAGCCTCTAGAAGATCGATGACGCGCACCTTCTGGGCTCGGCGGCGGCAAGGGCCTCTACACCGAATTTTTTTGGTGGCGCCAATCGCGTCAGGATTGGGTCGCGCGGATGCTCGATAAATCCTTTCGAGGCGAGCGCAGGGCGTGTGAGGCGCCACATTCGGTCTCGCCTAATTTGAATCGCTTGATCTGGATCAAGTACGAAGATCTGGAAGTCTCGCATGTAGAACCCGCAACTATCAACTATTGGCGAGGACAATCTCATGAAAAAGATGAGCGTGCTCGGAGCAATTTTGGTGGGAGCCACGATATTGTGCGCCGCGCCGATTTCAGTTCAGTGGTCGCAAGAGAAGGGCTTGTCCGTATCGTCGAACAATGCCTACGCCCGAGTAGGAAGACCGGCAACTGCAACGAGCGTCGCTGGCGTTGCGCGGAGAGCGGATCGACGGGCGGTGCGCCGCTGCGCAACGGGAGTTACCTGCTAGGGTTCAGACCCTCACTGTTGGATCTCGAGGACGCGACGCCTCGGCCTCAAAGAGCCGAAGGCGCTCCAATCTTCAGATTAGCCCTTGGTTACTACCGGGGCCGGAGCTTTGCCGATTGGGTATTTGCCGACCGGGGTTTTGCCAACGCGCCACTTACCAATTGGCGCAGTCTGGACAACTGGCTGCGGGCGGCCGCAAGGCCAGTCAGTCTGCCGAAAACCTGGTCTGCCGGCCCCGCGCCAGCGTGTCGGAGGGCGCTTCGTGGAACGTCGCGCGATAGGCCGCGGCGAACTCGCCGAGATGATGGAAACCCTGGGCGCGCGCGCATGTGGCGACGGTGGCGCCGCCGCCTTTGAGGAGCCGGGCGCGGGTGGCCCACAGCCTTTTGAGGCGGATGTACTGGTGAAGGCTCATGCCACGCACCTGGCTGACCGCGCCGCCGAGCGTGCGGATCGAGACGCCGAACTCACCGGCGAGATGGGCCGTGTAGATCGGGGCGGTCGGATAGGCTGCGACGTAGTCGTCGATCCGCTGCACCAGCTTGGCCGACCGGTCGGCCTGAACTGAGGCGCTCCGATGCGAGGGCGGCTCGATCCGGAACAAGTCATCGAGCGCGAGCAGCAGGCCTTCCTGGAGATGGGCGGCGGCCTCGGTGGTTTCGAACAGGAACGGCTGCACCGATGCGGTTCGCAGAATGTCGAGCAGCAGTTGGCGCGTGTGCAGCAGCGCGGGCCTGTTCGCGACATAGGCCCGCAGATCGTCGGCATGGTCGAACCAGCCCCGGTCTTTCAGGCCGGGTGAGAAGATGATCATCGCATAATGATTGGTCTGGGGTTCGACGAAATGGCACTCTTCGTTGCCGCGGAGCACAACGAAGAAGCGCGCGTCGAGATCCATTCCGTTGGCATTGGCCTGAAGGTCGTCGGTCATGGACAGGATCACCATCCCGCCCGGCATCCGATAGGCAGCGTCGAGGATGCGCGCGAACGACTTCATTACGATGATGCGGCATGCCGGCAGCGAAACGACGGCGCGGGCCGCGGCGAAGTTCGAGACGTCGAGCGGAATGCTTCTCGCGTCCTCCATCGACTCGATCGGCCGAAACGCATCGACGTCGGCAAAGCCGATCAGTTGAAGCGCGGAGGACGGGGCGAGGGCGTCGAACAACATAGGTCTGGCCGGCCGCTGCAATGTGACAATGAAATGAACGTCTGTACATTGCCATCAATGGCGAAACATCCGGCTTCAGTAAACCGGATTCCGGGCCGTAGTATTGCGGACATCATGCCAAGGGTGGTCAGGCCAATGTCACCGTCAACGTTCTCGGCTCATTGGCTGGCCCGAGGCAAGGTCGATGAAATGCAGCCGCGTGCAGGCGGGACAGGCGAAGGACGCAAAGCTGCGTCCCTCCTGTCTCTGCTGCCTCTCCAGATGCGTCTGCACGTTCATGCCCGTCTGCGGGCATCGAAAAACGATCAAATCGGCCATCGTCACAGAATGACGGCCTGGCGGATTTCCACTTTGATCTAGATCAGTTTTGTAAGCGCTCCAGGCGATCGCGCCGGTGCGCATAGGCAGTTTTCGATTCCGCAAAAGCGAAGGGGCCTCGAGGGCCCCTTCGAATGTCACCAGCGGCGATAGCCGCCGTAATAACCATAGTAGCGCGGGCCGTAATAGCGGGGCCCATAATACCGTGGGCCGTAATATGGCCGCGGTCCGTAATATCCATAATAGTTCGGGCGCCACCAGCACTGTCCCCAGGCGTTGCAGACCATGCGGACCTGCTCGACGTCGGAAACCTGCGGTGTCGCAGGCGCGGGCGCAATGGGCATGGCGGACGCCGCCGGCGATGCCGCGAGAGCACCGAACAGGGACGCGGCGACGAGGCCAATCTTGAGATTCATGATGTCTTCCTCTGCTTACGCGATGCAAGATATCGAAGTCGTTCTGATCAAATTGTGGCGGAACCGAAATGTAATGCTGATGAATAGATCTTCAGCCAGTCCGCCCCAGGCCTGACCTTCTTTAGTCTCGCCAGACTATCCCAGGTTCGCACGCATGACCAATGCAGCATCTGCGCTGCTATTGGCCCGCAGAACATCGCGGTCATGCTTGATCTTGCGCAATTCATCTGTGCGGCTTCATCCCTAGTCTTGTCGCTGTGGCCCAGTCTTTCGAGAAACGCGAAGGAGGGGCCCGCAAAATGCTTAGAGCTGTGCTTTGGAGCTGTGCAATGGACAAGATGAGATTGGACAAGGGTGACTGGCTGGTCGTGTGCGACGGGCGCAAGGCGCTCATTCTGGAAAACCTCGGCGACGGGATGTTTCCGAACCTCCACACCAGGGAGGTGCATGAGCAGCCCAATCCTGCGACCAGCGCGCAAGGGAGCGATGCCCCGGGGCGACTCCACGGTGCGGCCGGCGGGGCACGCAGCTCGGTCGAGCAGACCGACTGGCACGATGAGGCTGAGCGCGCCTTCCTGCGAAGCCTCGCCGGCCGGCTCGATGCCGCCATTAGTTCGGGCGAGACCTCGGCCCTGACCATGGTGGCTTCACCACGCGCGCTCGGCATGATCCGCGCCGACTATTCGGACGTCCTGCGCAAGGCGCTGCAAGGCGAGGTCGGCAAGGACCTGGTCAAGCTGCCGGTCTACGAGATCGAGAAGCAATTGCTGCGGTCGGGCGCCGGCCGATAGGGATGCCCGCGCTGGCGCCCCTCAGAAGCAGGGGTGCCGGCGGCGGTCCTGGCCGACATAGGCGGCGGCGCTCCGGTAGCAGTGGTTGGTCGACGGGCCGTCGTAAAAGGCGAAGGTGCCGGGGGTGATGCCGGGGCCATAATTGTGCAGATAGCTGATCGAGTAGGGCAGCGGGTTGGCGTAATAGCGGTGGTACCGGTGATGTCCCCGCGCCTCTGCAAGACCAGGGACCAGGATTGCGGCCGACAGGGCAGCAACTGCGGCTACAAGCGTCAACTTGCTCATCTCGATTCTCCGGAACCCCGCGAATAGGTCGCTCATCTATAGCCATTTCGGGCCGCCGGGGCACCCGTCCGGAGGCCCGAAAACGGGGCCAATCCCGCAGATTTCCGGGAGGGTGTGACAGAATTGCCGGAAACGGCCTCCAGGGCTGCCCATTTTTGGCCTTTTCGGAATGCTTAACAAATTCCCCACACAAGTATGACCAAAGAGAATTCGGCTAAGAAATCCTGTCGCCGGCCTTATGGGGCTCCTTTGAGGCCGATCCATTCCTGAAGGCTGTCGCCGTCACGCCGCCATGCGCATCACGCTTCTGAGTTTGCTGCTGCTCTTCGTCGCCGCCGCCACGCCGGCGCGGGCCGAGCTGCACATCACCCGCGATCACGGCGGTTATGTCGAGGAGTACAAGGTCAAGTACAAGCGCGTCCGCGACAAGGGCGAGCGCGTCATCATCGACGGCATCTGCAACTCGGCCTGCACCCTGGTGCTCGGCATCGTGCCGATGAACAAGATCTGCGTGACGCCGAAGGCGAGTCTCGGTTTCCACCAGGCCTATTACGACAAGGCATTCACCTTCGGCATCAAGGTCACCAGCGCAGAGGGGACGTCCGACCTGATGTCCTACTATCCGGACACTGTGAAGGATTGGATCCGACGCAATGGCGGGCTCACCACCGACATGAAGAAAATCAAGAACGGCGTCGAGCTCTGGAAGATCATCGATCCCTGTCCGGAAGAATGGTGAGCGGCTGAGCTGAGCCGCCTGCCGCAGTGCAGCACCCACTCAGGTACAAATTCGCATTGCCGCATAGGCCCCCATGAGGCATGAGGGCGGCAATGGACCATAATCAAGAAGCCCTGACCGCTCGCGCCGCGCCGATCCTGTTCGTGCTGCTTTGGAGCACCGGATTCATCGGCACCAAATACGTCATCAACAACGCCGATCCCTTGACCTACCTCGCCATCCGCATGGCGATCGTGGTCGGCCTGATGGTGATCATCGCAGCCATCGCGCGGCCGAAATGGCCGGACCGTGCCGGCATTGCGCATAGCGCAGTCGCCGGCATCCTCGTCCATGGCTTCTATCTCGGCGGCACCGCGATCGCGATCGCGCATTCGATCCCGGCCGGGCTCTCCGCGCTCATTCCAGGCCTTCAGCCGATCCTGACCTCGACCATCGCCAACCGCTGGCTCGGCGAGAAGGTGACGCCGGTGCAATGGGGCGGCCTCGTCCTGGGTCTCGGCGGCGTGGTGATGATCCTGCACAACCGCCCGATGACCGGCGAAGCCGGCCTCGGCTGGCTCGCCTCGGTCGTCTCGCTGATCAGCATCACACTCGGTACGCTGTACCAGCGCCGCTACTGCAACCACATCGACTGGCGCGCCGGCAATCTCGTGCAATACGTCTCCGTCACCATCTTCTTCGCAATCGGCGCCTTCCTGTTCGAGGACCGCGTGGTGCACTGGACGCGCGAGTTCATGCTCGCGCTGGCCTGGCTCGCGGTCGCGCTCTCGATCGGATCGATCGGGCTGCTGTACTGGCTGATCCGCCACGCCGCGGCGACCTCGGTCGCGAGCCTGTTCTATCTGGTGCCGGCGGTGACCGCGCTGATGGCCTATCTATTGTTCGGCGAAAAGCTCGATGCGCTGGCGATTGCCGGTATGGCGATGTGCGCAGCCGCGGTGTTTGTGGTCAACCGGCGGTTCTAAAGCGCGATGAATCGTCATCGCGCTTTAGGGTATTGTTTGAGCATGATCTTCTCGGAAAACCGCTGCGCACTTTTCCGGATCATGCTCTAGGCGGATGATGAGGTGCGGCGGAATACATCCCTGACGTGCGGGCCGCGTCCGTGTTAGGTTGAGCACATTTCAGCTTCCCCTTTCGCAACGGTGATTGCCATGAAGAAGGCGAGACGTGCGCTGCTCGGCCGATCCCTGAAGCCGGTCCGGATTGCCTGCATCAATTACGCGGAGGAGTCGATCAGCGGCCGCATGATGAGCCGGCTCACCGCGGCGCTGCAGAAATGCTACGACAAGCACTTCCTCCCCGTATGGGGCTATCCGGTCGATCTCTACGTCACCCGGACGCCGAAGCCGGCGGATTGGCAGCTGGTCTATTTCGACGATGCCTCGCACAAGAACATGCTCGGGCGTCACGAGCTGACCCATCGCGGCCAGCCGATCTCGAAAATATTCGTCAAGGCGCTCGGCGACGAGCCGGTCAGCGTCGCTGCCTCGCACGAGCTGTTTGAGATGGTGCTCGACCCCATGGCCAATCTCTGGGCCGACAAGAATCCGAACACCCAGTATGCCTATGAGGTCTGCGACGCCGTGGAGGAGGATTCCTTCCGCGTCGGCGGCTTCGAGATGTCGAACTTCGTCTACCCGTCCTGGTTCGAGCCGTTCAAGCATCCCCGCGGCACCAAGTTCGATCACAAGGGCACACTAAAGGAGCCGTTTTCGATGACCGAGGGCGGCTACGTCATCAAGAAGGTCAACGGCAGGAAGGTGATCAAGGCGTTCGGCTCACCCGCGAAGCGACGGCGCTTCAACGCCGAAGACCGGCGCGGCCATCGCAGCGAATTCCGCGATCCGCAAGGAGAGCATCACCCGGGCCGGCGGGCGGATAAAAGGCGAGGGTAGGTCTTGCAGGAGCCGTCTCCGGGCGCGCCCGCACCTGGAGACGTGCTCGGGCTTGCGATCAGCGCTTGGACTTCTTGGCCTTCTTTTTCTTTTTTGCGACCTTCTTCGCGGATTTCTTCACCGCCTTCTTTGCGGTCTTCTTGGCGGTCTTCTTGGCCGCCTTCTTCGACGATTTCTTTGCAGCCTTCTTCGAAGACTTCTTCGCCTTCTTCTTCTTCGGCGCTACTTTCTTTGCGACCTTCTTGGCGGCCTTCCTGACCTGCTTGACGGCAGTGACTGCGGCATCCTTGGTCGTTTCCACGGCGGCGGTGATGCTCTCCATCGCCTGTTCGGTGATCGGCTTCTCGTCGTCCATATCGTCCCCCACGGTTTGTATGGAGCGATGACGATAGCCGGTTTCATGATTGTGTCAAAGCAACGCTCAACCTCTGCGGATCTTTGCGTAGGCGGCGAGCGCGCGCTCGCGTCCCTTCGCATGATCGATGAGCGGCCGCGGATAGGTCTTGCCGAGCGTGATGCCGGCGCTCGCGAGTTCGATTGGCGTTGCCTGCCACGGCTGGTGGATCAGCTTGGCCGGCAAGTCTTTCAGCTCAGGCACCCAGCGCCGGACATAGGTTCCATCAGGATCGAACTTCTCGCCCTGGAGTGTTGGGTTGAACACGCGGAAGTAGGGCGCGGCATCGGCGCCGCAGCCGGCGATCCATTGCCAGTTGGCGGGATTGCTGCCGGCATCCGCATCGACCAGCGTGTCCCAGAACCAGCTCTCGCCGTCGCGCCAGTCGATCAGGAGGTGCTTGACCAGGAAGGACGCGACCACCATCCGGACCCGGTTGTGCATCACGCCAGTGCGCCAGAGCTCGCGCAGGCCGGCATCGACGATCGGGTAGCCGGTAGCCCCGCGCTGCCAGGCGGCGAGCGCTTTCTTACCGCCCTTCCAGGGGAAGCCGTCGAAGTTGGCTTGCAGGTTTTCGGCGGCGAGGCCCGGATGGTCGTGCAGCAGATGGCGGCAGAACTCGCGCCAGCCGAGCTCGCTCAGGAATTTTTCGATACCCGGCCCGAGCGCGGGATCCTCCGCCGCTGCAAAGCGTGCGGCGTGCCAGACCTGGCGCGGGCTGAGCTCGCCGAACCTGAGATGCGGCGACAGGCCTGAAGTGCCCTGGCGGTCTGGACGGTCGCGGTCGCCGACATAGGAGCGGGCGATGTGCTTGAGGAAGTCGCGCAGCCTCATGCGGGCCGCGGCTTCGCCCGGCGTCCATGTTTCGCGTAGGCCGCCCGCCCAGTCCGGCTTGGCCGGCTCGAGCTTCCAGCTCTCCAATGGGTCGCTGGCGATCGTCGGCGCAGGGCCCAGCTGCTTCGGTGCGGGGAGCGGCTTGGGCGGATCGCCGAGTGACAGCACGCGCCGCCAGAACGGCGTGAACACGCGCAGGCCCCGGCCTTCCTTGTTGCGGATCGCAGAAGGCCGGACCAGCAGGTCGCCGGGAAAGCTTTGCGAGTCGACGCCGAGCTTGGCCAGCGCCGCTTCGAGCTGGCTCTCAACAGCCTGGTGCGGCGCCTGCTCGACCGTATTCCAATAGACGGCGCGGGCGCCGCTCTCGCGCGCCGTTTCGGAGATCACCTTGGCCGCCGGGCCCCTGCGCAGGATCAGCGAGCCGCCGCGCGCGGCGATCTCGGCGCCGAGCGCCCCCAGCGACTGCGCCAGCCACCAGCGTGCCGCGCCGCCCGGCGCTCGTCCGGCCGCATCGTCCAGCACATAGAGGCAGATCACCGGCGCGTCCGTCTTGGCGGCAGCTTGGAGCGCGGGGTGATCGGACAGGCGGAGGTCATCGCGGAACCAGACGATGACAGGCGGCGCGCTTGGCGGGGTCAGGAGGGCCTCGTTTACAATTTGGAAACCATGCCGCGGGCGGCCCTGTGAACCGTCGTTAATGGGGCCGTAAGTCGATTGCACGAATATGCAGGAATTACGGGGGTCATTCCATTCATGTCCAGACTTTCAACGGCGAAGTTCTTGCCGCGGTTCAAGCTCGGCACCAAGGCCGTGCTGTGCGCGGTGTTGCTGATCGCCGTGAACACGGCGCTGGTGGTCGGTGCGGGCTATTGGTCGCTCACCTCCGCCTTCAATGATCGCGCGCTCCGCGACATCGAGGTCAATCTGCGCACGCTGGCGCTGGCTTTTGCCGAGATCGTTCCCGACGCCAAGATCACGGTGAGGGACGGCGCGGTGGTGCGCGCCGAGATCCCCAAGATGCCCGAATTCAGGGATCACGCCATCGTCGATCGCGCGGTGTCCTATGTCGGCGGCAACGCGACACTGTTCGTCTTTGACGATGCGAGCGGGCAGTTCGTGCGCCGCTCGACCAATGTGAAGAAGGAGAATGGCGAGCGCGCCGTCGGCACCCAGCTCGCCGCCGATCATCCGGGCCAGGCGCTGCTGCGCCGCGGCGAAGCCTATAAGGGGCCTGCCACACTGTTCGGCAAGTCCTTCATGACCGCCTATTTCCCGGTCGTGGACGGGGCCGGCAAGGTCGCCGGCATTCTCTATGTCGGCATCCCCATGGCCCAGTTCGAGAGCATGCTGGCCCGGGCAATCGAGAGCATGGCGGCCGCCGCCGGCCTTGCCGCGCTGCTGGTGCTGGTCCTGACCCTCGTGATCGTCCGCCGCGTCACCCGGCCGCTCACCTCGGTCGCGCGCTCGCTCACGGCATTGGCCGAGGGTTCGAGCAACGTCACGATCGAGTGCGAGGATCGCGCCGACGAGATCGGCGAGATCGCCCGCACGGTGGCGGTGTTCAAGAGCAATTCGCTGGAGCGGGCGCGCCTGCGCGGCGAGCAGGCGGCGGCTTCAGCGGCCGCAGCCGAACAGCGCAAGGCGGAGCTGCGCAATTTCGTCGAGGAGTTCCGCGGCAGCGTCGGCGGCATCCTCGACAAGGTGCTGACATCGTCAGGCGAATTCGAACGGGTGGCGCGGCAGCTCACCGACACCGCGCGCTCGACGGCAGAGCTGTCGGCGCACTCGGCCGGGGCGTCCGAAAGCGCCTCCGAGCACGTCCGCTCGGCAGCGTCGGCCTCCGACGAATTGTCCCAGTCGATCTCCGAGATCACCCGGAGGGTGCAGGAATCGAGCGAGATCTCCGCCGAGGCGGTGCGGCAGGCCGAAGCGACCGACCAGCGCATCGCGCAGCTCTCCGAGGCGGGCGCGCGTATCGGGGACGTCGTCAAGCTGATCACCTCGATCGCCGAGCAGACCAACCTTTTGGCGCTCAACGCCACCATCGAGGCGGCCCGCGCGGGCGATGCCGGTCGCGGTTTTGCGGTGGTGGCCCAGGAGGTCAAGACACTCGCCGGCCAGACTGCCAAGGCGACCGACGAGATTTCGAACCAGATCGCCAGCATGCAGCTTGCAACCGAGGAATCGGTCGCCGCGGTCAAGGGGATCGGCCAGACCATCGAGCGCATCAGCGGCATCGCGAGCTCGATCTCGGCTGCGGTCGAGCAGCAGCGGAGCGCGACCCATAACATCGCGGCCAGCGTGCGCGCCGCGGCCTCGGGCACAGCGGATGTTGCGGTCAATGTCCGGCACGCCGCCAAGGGCGCGAGCGAGACAGGCGAGACCTCGAGCCGGATGTTTGCATCGGCCCAGGCGCTGTCGGGCGAGAGCCTGCATCTGAAGGCCGAGGTCGACGGCTTTCTGGACCGCGTGCACGCGGCGTAATGTGAACTGACACCGTCATTCCGGGGCGGTCCGAAGGACCGAGCTCTGGTGCGCAATTGCGCACCAAAGAATCTCGAGATCCCGGGTCTGGTCCTTCGGACCATCCCGGGATGACAGTAAGTTACTTCGGCTGCGGCACGATGCGGATGTAGGGCTTCGGCTCTTTCCAGCCCTGCGGGTAGATCGTCTTGGCCTCATCGTTCGAGACCGAGCCCGCGATGATGACGTCCTCGCCCTGCTTCCAGTCTGCGGGGGTCGCGACGCGGTGCTTGGCGGTCATCTGAAGCGAGTCGATCACGCGCAGGATCTCCTGGAAGTTCCGGCCCGTGGTCATCGGATAGACCAGCACCAGCTTGATCTTCTTGTCCGGCCCGATGATGAAGACGTTGCGGACGGTCTGGTTGTCGGCAGGCGTGCGGGTGAGGGGATCGCCCGAGGTCGAAGCCGGCAGCATCTCATAGAGCTTCGAGACGTTGAAATCGGTGTCGCCGATCATCGGATAGTTGGGAGCCGCGCCCTGTGTCTCCTTGATGTCCTCGGACCATTTGGCGTGGCGGTCGACCGGGTCGACCGACAGGCCCATCAGCTTGACGCCGCGCTTGTCGAATTCCGGCTTCAGCTTGGCGAGTGCGCCGAGCTCGGTCGTACAAACCGGCGTGAAGTCCTTGGGGTGCGAGAACAGGAGCGCCCAGCTGTTGCCGATCCAGTCGTGGAACTTGATCTTCCCTTCGGTGGTCTCAGCTTCGAAGTCGGGTGCGGTGGCGCCGATCGGAAGTGTCATGGTTCTACCTCATCACATTGAATTTGCTTGTGAATTTGTCCTGGCCGTCATCGTCAGTATAGGCTGTGAGCGAGCTCAAGTGAACCGGCTCAAGTAAAATGTGAATTCCTTCTCTGAAGGGCCCATGTCCTAGCACCTTTCTGTTACAGGGGCGCCTGCGGCGAAACATCTCCACCGGGGCCGCACGGTCTCAATTGCCCCGATAAAGCCTTTTATGACCCGCATCACGCCCGCCCGACGCTCTCCGGAACCGAAATGGTCCTCGTAGCGACTAATCGGCAACCATCGAGAAAAGTCGCGATCCCCGTAGCCAATCATTAACCACCCCTTTACGCCCGCATGAAAATGCTGGCCGGTCAGAAGAAATCTGGAAGTGAACTATGTCTGCCCCTGCGCCTAAGTCTGTTGAGTCGCCGTCCCTCGAGCCGTCCTGCCGCGATACCGCAGCCCACGCACTGACCATCGTGCGCGACGGCGTGATCACGGGCGAAGGCCCGACCACCAAGGGCCGGGTCCATTTCTCCCGCGCGCTCGATGCCGACGACACCGCCTGGTGCGCCCGCATCCTGACCGCCGCCGCCGTCAACGACCAGCCGGTCAGCCGCAATGAGGCCGAAGTCCTGTTCGAGATCAACGAGGCCGCAACCGAACGCACCGATGGCGGACGCTTCGACGACCTCCTGGCCAAGGCTGTTGCCCATTACGCAGCCAGCGCCTCGGGGCTGAAAGTGCCGCCGCGCAGCGTCGCGCTTGCGGCCGAGACCGACATCGAGAGCTGGGCGCCGGCCTACGCCTCCAAGGTCAACAGCGAGATGCTGGAGTGGATCGCCGGCCAGATGCGCGGCAAGCGCCACAACAACCGTCGCCTGATGGCGATGGTGGCGACCTTCCTCGGCGCCACCGCGCTGCCTCTGGCGGGCCAGCTGCCGAACGTGTTCGACATCGGCATGTGATAGAACGAGCTATTGTCGCGCCCCTTGCGGGGCGCGAGCTAAGCGGCGGGGTTACTTCCCCGCCGTTTTTTGTTTGCCGGTGTCCGGCTCGAGGCCGAGGGTGCGGCCGGGGAAGCCTGCGGCGTCGAAATAACGCTGGCTGCCGACGCGCTGCACGTTGAGCACGGTCTCCAGACCGTTCTCGGACTTCTTCTTCGACCGCTCCACGGTCTTGTAGGCCTTCGGCACGATGCCGTTCGGTAGCGCCTCCGACATCACACGGCCGACGAGGCCCCCGTTGCCCGAGCTGCGCAGGCCGAGGAGCTGGGCCGCGGTCATGCCGACGTCGGCATTGCTGACCGGGATCTCGCTGACATAGGCGGTTTTGAAGTCCGGACCGATGGCGGCCATGAAGTTCATGGTGTCGCCGCGGCTGAAGCTGCCATGCATGCCCTGGCCCTGGCGCAGCACGGTGTCGGCGACCTGCACCGAGCAGTTGGTCGGCGCCTCGCCGCACTCGCTGGCATAGGACCGGAAGTTGACGACGATCGCCGGTGTCGGCGTCGCCGACTTGCCGCGCAGGTTGATGCTCGACAGCGGCAGCGTGCCGGGGAAGCGGCCGAGGGAGTCGTCGACGAACAGGCCCGAGACGTAGTCCTGCTCGAGCAGCGCCTTGATCGTCTTCGCGGCGAGCTTCTTGTCCTTGTTGGGCAGGTAGATCAGGTCCGAGCCGCCATTGGTGGCGATGACGAGATCGGGTTTCTCGGGATTGGCTCCGAGCACGCCGTTGCCGGCTTTGGGATGCTTGTTGCCTTCGACCTTGGCGTTCTTGTCGTTGGGGTCGAACAGCGGCAGGTCGAGCGCCTTGGCGAGATCGATCGCCAAAAAGCCCATCGGCAAGAAGTCCTTCGGCGTGTCGTCATAGCTCAGCTTGACCGAGGGGCTGGTCTTGCTCTCCTTGGAGATGGTCGAGAAGCCGTGGTCGGCCTGGATCATGATGTTGGTGTTGGCGGCAAGGCCAAGCTCGTCCAGCGCCTTGCGGATCTGGGCGAGGTTGTTGTCGGCGTTCTTGATGCTCGCCATCGTGCTCGGGCCGTTGATGCCCGGCATGATCTGGTTGAGGCTGTCGCCCTGGTTATGCTGGGTGCCATCAGGGTCGCGCGACCAGAACACCAGCACGAACGGCTTGTTGCGCGCCTTGAACATCGGCAGCACCACCTTGGCGGCGACGTCGGCGAAATAGGCCTGCTGGGCGACGTTGGCGACCGTGGTGCCCGGCGTCTTGGCATCGCCCGCCTTGCCGTTGTCGCCACGGCTCGGGGTGGTGAGGGGCAGGTTCGCCTTGGTGAGCGCGTCCTTCATCTCGTCCGAGAGCGCCACACCGTTCTTGCCGCCGGTGGAATCGTCGATGACGACCGAGTGCTGGCCCGGCTTCTCGGGATGGTCGGTGTGGTCGAACTGATAGGTCGGGCCGACCTTGCCGATCGCCGCGGTGCTGAGGCCCTTGTCGCGGGCCATCTTCAGGATGGTCTCTTCGTTGAGATAGTCGCCCTTGAAATGCTCGTCGATGTCGCCGAGGACGGCGTCGTTCTCGATGAAGGGGACCACGGTGTCGCCGGCGGGGACGGAGGTGTAGTTGGTCCAGATCGTGTTGGAGAACACGCCGGTATCGCCGAGATAATGGCCGGTCGAGATCGCCGAGCCGTTCGCCATGGTGAAGGTCGGGAACAGCGAGTGCGAATTCTTGAAGTTGACGCCCTTGTCGCGGACCTCGGCCATTGCGGGTGCCGTCTCCGGCGTCACCTTCAGCGCGCGCAGGCCGTCCGGAATGAACAGGATCAGGTTGCGGGGCGTGTTGTTCTGGGCGGAGGCAAATCCGGTGGACAGTACTGTCAGTCCGGCTGACAGCAACACCAGTGAACGGCGCATCGTGGTCTCCTAGCGGTGAGGCGGCATGGCCGCCGACCGCGGCCCCCGCCTTCGTTTAGTTTTGCTGTATGACAGTTTTGTTACAAGAGGCGGAGGGGTATGAAATAGGGTTGGGGAGGGCCTCAACCTCACGGACAAGTCATTGCGAGCGTACTTTGTAGGATGGGTAGAGCGAAGCGAAACCCATCATGCGTCCCCGTAGACAAAAGGTGATGGGTTTCGCTTCGCTCTACCCATCCTACGGCCTCCCAGACACAGCTTCGCATCCTCGCGGCGCATTTCGCCCGAGCTTTGCTGCATCTCATCACCCCCAGTGAAAGAGGGCGCAGGGAAGACCGGGTGCCGGCCGGGCACCCACGGTCCACTGTGCGAAAGGTGGCAACAAGAATTTGCACAGCGGCATACAGGTGAAGCCAAGCATCCGGCCTTCCCTGCGCAGTGGTTGGAACGGCGTATGTCGTGCTCTCCCCGGGGAGCGATGCACCATTGCCCCCGTCGCCGTGCAGATGGCTGATGCGCGTGCCCGGTCGGGCCGCCACATCACCGCAAGACTTGACGCACAGACCCCGGGCGTCAGGACCACACGATTTTGCCGTACGTGAACCGCACCCGTCGCTGGCGCGACGCTCTCGCTCACGGTTGCCCGCCCTGCGAAGCTTTTCGCGCCGATGTGATCCACGCCCACCGCCGCCCAGCCCACGTTCGTGACGATCGCGATACGCCCCTCTTTCTTGGGCCGGAGTGCGCAATACTTAACAAAAATCCGAATTCGAATAAAGAGAATTATATTGTCGCCGTGCCGTTGACCCGAATCTGGGTGTTTCGCCCCGATGCGGCGCAAGCAATTGTGGTCAGGACGGTCAATCCGGTGCGGTCGGCACCCGCGTCCGTGCGAGCGCCTGCGCCGTCGCATAGTCGCCGCCATTGGCCAGATCGCGGCGGAGCGATGGCGGCGCCGTGTGCAGGGCGTAGATGATCGCGACCTGGGTCCGGTTCTGCAGGCGATATTTTCGCATGATGTTGCCGATATGCGCCCGCACCGTGTTTTCGGAGATCTTGAGCTCGTAGGCGATGTTCTTGTTCTGCAGTCCCCGCGCGATCAGCATCATCAGTTCGCGTTCGCGTGGTGTCGGCGCAATCAAATCCTTCAGATCCCGGCTCATGGCTTGCTCCTCCCTTGGCCTGCGAAATGAATTTGGCCCCCCAGCATCTTCTCACTCCGTCTTGAGCGCCTCGATTGGGCTGAGCTTGGATGCCTTGTGGGCGGGGTAAAAACCAAAGACGAGACCGGTCGCGATCGAGAAGGCGAGGGAGAGGCCGATCGCCTGGCCGTCGATCGAGGTGATCCACCCGGCCATGCGGGCGACCGTCATCGAGAGCGTGACCCCGCCGCCGACGCCGATGGCGCCGCCGAGCAGGCAGAGGACGAGCGCTTCGCAGAGGAACTGGAGACGGATGTCCCGCATCCTTCCACCAAGCGCGCGGCGGATGCCGATCTCCCGGGTGCGCTCGGTGACCGACACGATCATGACGTTCATGATGCTGATGCCGCCGACGAGCAGCGAGACCGAGGCGATGGCGACGAGCAGGAGCGCGACGGTGCGGATCGCTCCCTGCTGCGCTTCCATCGCGGCGGCCGGATCCTGCACCTTGAAATCGTCCTCCTGGCCGGCGGGGACCCGGTGGCGCTGTCGCAGCAGGCTCTCGATCTCCGATCGCGCCCCCGCCATCTGACCGTCCGCGGCGACCTTGGCGATGATGTAGGCCACCGAATCCCTGTTGATGTTGCTCGCGCTACCGAGGAAGCGCAGCTTGGCCGTGGTGAGCGGCACGAAAGCGACATCGTCCTGCGCCGGTCCCTTGCGATCGAGCACGCCGACCACTTCGAGCGGGACCTTCATGATCCTGACCTGTGCGCCGATGGGATCGTCGCCCGGCGCGAACAGCTCGCGCGCGACGGTGCTTCCGAGGATCACGACCTTGCCGGCGCCGGCTTCTTCAGCGCCGGAAAAATAGCGCCCGGTCGCAAGCTGCCAGTCGCGCACCATGAAGTGTCCGGTCGTCGTGCCGTTGATCGTCGTATTCCAGTTCTTGCCCTCGTGGATCACTTGCGCGGTTCCGGCAATCGAGCCGGCCGCGGCCTGGACTTCCGGGATCTGCTCGAGGATGGCCTGCACGTCGCTCTCGGTCATGGTCAGCTTGCTGCCGTCCTTGAGGCGCACGCCGCCCTGGTAGACCGCGCCGGGGGTGATCATCAGCACATTGGCGCCGATCGACCGGATCTGCTCCTGAAGGCGGAGCTGGGCGCCTGACCCGATCGCAAACACGGTGACGATGGAGGCGACGCCGATCACGATGCCGAGCATGGTCAGGAAGCTGCGCAGCGGATTGAGGCGCAAGGCGTGAAGAGCGATCTGAAAGCCCTGGAGCATCGTCATGATGCGGCGCTCCGTTTCGGCAGGACCGGAGCGAAGGATTCGTCGGCGACGACCTCGCCGTCATGCAGGCGGATCGTTCGCCGGCACTGCGTCGCGATGCCGGCATCATGCGTGATCATCACGATGGTCTGGCCGGTCCGGTTGAGCGCGGCGAACAGCGCCAGGATCTCGGCGCCGGTGCGGCTGTCGAGCGCGCCGGTCGGCTCGTCGGCGAGCACGATCAGCGGAGAGGCGATCAGGGCGCGCGCGATCGCGACGCGCTGCTGCTCGCCGCCCGAGAGCTGCCGGGGGAAGTGATGGGCCCGGTGCAGCATGCCGACGGCCTCCAGGCTTTGCTCGGCGCGCGAAAGGCGCTCCTTCCGGCCGACGCCGCAATAGACCAGCGGCAGTGCGACATTCTCGATCGCATCGTGACGGGCGAGGAGGTTGTAGGACTGGAACACGAAGCCGATGCTGCGGGCGCGCAGGGACGAGCGGCGGTCTTCCGAGAGATCGGCGACGTTGGCGCCTTCGAGGAAGACCGCGCCTGCGCTCGGCAGATCGAGCAGCCCGATCATGTTCATCAGCGTCGACTTGCCGGAGCCGGACGGCCCCATCACGGCGACGATCTCGCCTTGCTCGATGTCGAAGCTGACATTGCGCACCGCAGCCACCGCTACGCCGTCGGTGCGATAGGTCCTGGAGACCGACTGCAGGCTGATGAGGGGCGGA
This sequence comes from Bradyrhizobium sp. CB2312, assembly GCF_029714425.1. Lineage (NCBI taxonomy): Bacteria > Pseudomonadati > Pseudomonadota > Alphaproteobacteria > Hyphomicrobiales > Nitrobacteraceae > Bradyrhizobium > Bradyrhizobium sp. CB2312. The sequence goes on from NZ_CP121668.1 coordinate 4,303,613, forward strand.
GAGGCGGTCATGATCCGAACCTGATGCCGAGAAATTCCATGCCTGTCGGACGGATGGCCTGGCCGACGGCCACCTGACTGCCCTCGACCAGATCTCCGCTCTTGAGCGCGACCTGTTCGGTGCCGGCCGCGCCAACCGTCACGGCAACGCGCTGGAGCGCGCCGCTCGCGGTGCGGACCCATACCCCACTGTGTGCGGCGTCCGGCCGGGCGCCGGAGGGTTGGAAGCGCAGCGCGGCGAGCGGCACTTTCAGCACGTCGTCATGCCGCTCGATCACGATCTTCACCAGCGCGGTCATTCCGGGCAGCAGCGCGCCGTCCAGGTTGGAGGTCGCCAGCACGACGGTGTAGGTGACGACGTGCTGCTGGTTCTGCGGCGCCTTGCGCACCTGCCGCACCACGGCCTCGAAGCGGCGGTCCGGGTAGGAATCCACCGTGAAATAGGCGTGCTGTCCGGAGGCAATGCGCCCGATATCGGCTTCGTCGACCTGGGCGTGAATCTCCATGTCCTCGAGACGGTGCGCGACCACGAAGGTGGTGCGCGATTCCAGACCGACCGCGAGTGTCTGGCCCTCGTTGACGAACCTGCCGACGACGACGCCGTCGATCGGCGAACGGATCACGGTGCGGTCGAGATCGGCCTGCGCCGCGGCGAGAACGGCCGCCTTCTCCGGCACGGCCATGCGCGCCTGCTGCAGTTCCGCCTCGATCCGGCGGACGTCGGCCTGCGCCCCATCCACCGAATAGGAGTTGAGGGACACCATCACCTCCGCTTCGCGCTCCTGCGCGAGGCGGGCGGTGAATTCGGTCTGGGCATCGTCGACCGTCGTCGTCGCCACCACGTTTTGCGACTGGAGCGCCAGCTTCCGCTGGAGCGTCTTCTGCGCCGAGCTCTTGACCGCCTGCGCGCTCTCGAGCTTGGCGGCGAGCACGTCGCGGCTGCCCTTGGCGTTCTGCAGATCGATCCTGGCGCGGTCGAGCTTGGCGCGAGCGACGTCGACCAGGGAATTGGCGACGGCGAGCGAGGCCCTGGCTTCGTCGACCTTGGCCGCGAAGCTGCGTGGATCGATCAGGGCGAGCGGCTGATCCTTAACGACACTGTCGTTGAAATCGACATAGACCCGGGCGAGCTGTCCGGACAGCTGAGACCCCACCTCGATCGTCTTGACCGGCTGCAACGCGCCGGTGACCGTGACGGTCTGCTCGATGCTGCCGCGCTGGATCGCGGCGTAGCGGAACACGGGCGCATCCACCCCGAAGGTCGGGACCTCGCGCCCGACGGGCACGAGCAGGCGCCTGGTCGATTCATAGGCGCGGGCGGCTTTCTCCGCGGCGCTGCCGGCTGCGCCGGTGATGGTGGTCGGCCCGGCGGCGTAGAGCGCGGCGACGCCACATGCAGTTCCGAACAAGGCAATGACTGGCACAAATCGCATATCAAAACCCGCCTCTTTGAAATGGTTGCGGGGCATCACGAGAGATCGCGCTATGGTTGTAAATCTTCCCGAGCGGTCCCGATCGTCTCGGCAGTATGTCGCTGGTCCCGGGCCGACGGTCGGGCGCGATTCCCGATCCAGTAGTAAAGTCTGCGGGGTGCGACCTTTCGTGATTTGCTGGGATCACATACCGGGAGTATTCGATATGACGCGCGCGGTATCGAATTCGATAAGCTGACTGCACGTCGCGTCTGGTCTGCCAAAAGCAGTAACCAGCCGGCGTTGACGTCGGCACATGGATGGCGACGCCATGACGCAGTTGGCGATACCGCGCACGCGGCCGGATGGCGACATCCGCGACACGACGCCTCGCGTGATGCCTGTGGCGGGCTCCATTCCCCGCAATCACGAAGTCCGAGATGTGAACGCCTTCACTCGTCTTGGGCGTGTGTTGGCTCTAAGACGTCGAATCGGCGGATCGACGCTCGTGGCCCGATCCGCTCCAACTCATCCAAGCACCTTGTTTGCGATCACAAAAAGAATGCACGGCTCGCTGCTTGCTCAACGAGCCCCAAGCCGGGGAGTTTGTTGTCATGAGTTCAGATCAAGCCACAGTTTATGTCGTTGACGACGAGATTCAGATTCGAACCGCGATCGGGAGTCTTTGCGAGGAGACCGGCCACAAGGTGAGGTTGTTCGCATCGACGGACGAGTTCCTTGCGGAGCGCATGTCGGCGGGGCCTTCGTGTCTCGTGCTCGATGTCCGCTTCCCGGGCACTGCGCCGACAGGGCTCGAGCTTCAGCGCCGGCTCGCGGAGACCGGCGTTCCCATTCCGATCGTCTTCATCAGCGGTCATTCCGACGTCCGCGTCTCGGTCGAGGCCATGAAGCGCGGCGCGGTCGAGTTTCTGCCAAAACCCTTTCGTGAGCAGGAGATCCTCGACGCCATCAGGCATGGCATCGAGCGCGACCGCAGGCGGCTGGAGCGCGAGGATACCATGCGCGAGGCTCGCCAGCGCCTCGAGACGCTGACGGCGAGGGAGCGCGACATCATGCTGCTGATGGCCGAAGGGCTCGTCGCCAAGCAGATCGCGGCACGGCTCGGCGTCAGCGAAGTGACGGTGAAGGTCCATCGCGCCAGGATGATGCGAAAGCTGGAGTTGCGCTCGCCGATCGAGGTGGTGAGATTGATCGACAGCATCGGCCGCGAAGCGGAGGCGACGTGAGCCGTTGCGGCGACCGCACATCCGAGCCTGCGGACGGCGAGATCCTGCGCAACGTCTAGTCCGTATCGACTAGCATGAACTGCAGTCTGTCGCACCGAGCGCGATCAGTTCACAGTCATCCCTACGATGTCGGCCTCCTCCAAGACGGCATCCGAACCCAGTCAGACAACTCGGCTAGAAAGGGATTTTCCATGCGCAAATTGTTTTTTGCTTCCGTTGCCGTGCTCGCTCTGTCCTCCGCGGCGCAGGCTGCCAACACCGCAACTACGGTGCAAGTCGGGCTCGTAAACGGCTCCAGCGTGAACCAGCAGGGCCACGTGAACGACTCCTCGACCACCTCCCAGCTCGGCCTCCTGAATACCGCGACCACCATGCAGGGCACGACCACTCCGTCGCTCAACAATGCGAGCTCGGTGACTCAGGTCGGCGTCTTTGGCAACTCGGCCACCACTGGGCAGGTTGCCACGGGCAACAACACCAGCTCGATCAGCCAGTCCACGCTCTTCGGCCTCCCGCCGAACAACGCTGCCGCCGTTGGGCAGCTCGGCCTCGGCATCAACTCCAGCACCATTACGCAGCACTAAGCCAGCCCCGTATCGGCCCCGGGCGCGTCCACCGAGCGGCGCGTCCGGGTAATACTCGACAGGCCATACTCGAAATCACCGCGATCAGGTTGCCCGAACGGGGCGGCGGGTCGGCGGCTGACATTTCGCGGAGGATTATGACATGCGCACGAAATTTTTCGTTACGACGGTCGTCATGCTGAGCGCGCTGAGTGCTGTCGATGCCCAAGCCGCTAACTCGATTAGCGTGTTGCAGTTCGGCGCGACAAATCTCTCGTCCACAGTGCAGACCGGCCCGGTGAACAACACCGCGACGACGCTGCAATTCGGCGCGACCAACACCGCATCGAGCTTGCAGTTGGGATCGCTGGCTTCGGCCAATTCGGCGACGATAGGACAGGGCGGCACGACCCCCACCGCGACGAATAACGCCGCGGTCGGTCAGGTCGGCGGCGCCAACACGAGCTTGATCGGCCAGATTGGCCTGAACAACGCTGCCGGGGTGTCCCAGCTTGGCATTCTGAACGGCTCCACGATTTTGCAGCAGGCTCCCTAACCTGAGATCGTGTTTTGGCCCGGCACAGATAGTGTGGAGGCATATGATGAATAAGCATCTTCTGGTCGTTGCGACGGCGATCCTCCTCTCCTGCTTTGCCGCGAACGGCCCTGCGCGGGCGCAAAGCGCTGACATCAAGACGATCGTCTCGGTCAACGGGCCGCCGGTCGTCTTGAACCAGAGCAGTTCGACCAACCTGGCCGGCGTGTTCATGATCGGCGGTAACACCAGCGCGACTGTCACCCAGAACGGCTCGAATAATGCTGTCGGCATCCTGCAATTCGGTGGGGTGACGTCGGCTTCGGTCGGGCAGACCGGCATGTCCAATTTCGCGTTCGTCGGCCAGACCGGTCAGTCGGCGACGAGCGTCGTGTCGCAGCTCGGTGCCATGAATAGCGGTGCCATCGCCCAGTTTGGCATGATCAACTCGTCCACGGTTGTTCAACATAGCCCGTAGGACGACTGCCGGTTCACCGGCGTCGCGCATGCCAAAGGGGAAGACGATGAGGTATGGCAAGCAGCTCTTGGTGCTGGCAGCGTTGCTCGTCACGATCGGTGCGGCGACGCAGGCGTCGGCCGGATCGGCCCAACGCACCCTGACCAACCGGAACGTGAGCATCGAGACGATCGTGCAGTTCGGCGACAATGTTCAGCCTGTCACGATCGAGGAGAACAGCCGCATCAACATTGCGCGGGTGATCCAGATCGGCGGAACCGGCACGGTGGACGCGACGATCGTCCAGAACGGCATGCGCAACTATGTCGATGTGATCCAGGTGGGCGGCACCACCAATGCGGCGGTCGGCCAGTCCGGCCTCAGCAACACCGCTGAGATCACCCAGATCGGCAATTCCACCAATGCGCTCCTGCTCCAGATCGGTGATATGAATACGGGAGCGGTGCGGCAATTCGGGCGTTTCAACTGGCTGGCGATCTTTCAGTTCGGTCGATGAAGGAGCGTGACATGAGATTATTTCTGCTCGCATCCGGAATAGGGATCATGAGCGTGATCGCAGCGGCGCCGGCCGGGGCTGCCGACGGTCACACCACGGTGGTCCAGGACGAAAACGGCACCTCCGTCATCACGCAGAGCGGCGATCCGGCGCAGGCCGAGGTGAAAATCGAGAAGGAGCCCGGGCGCACCACGGTCTACCGCCGCAGCGGCGGAAACACCGCCATCGTGACGCAAGGCACCGGAAATGGCACCGGAACCACGCAGGACATGCTCGACTGGCTGCGCAAGCAGCAGGGCCGCTGACACGCGAAGGCCCACCGTCCGCGGAAGGATGATGGGCCCAGGCCGTGAGCGGACGCTACCAGCGATAGACGCCGGTCAGCGTGCCGTTGTTGTTGCCGTCGGGGCCGACGTCGCCCTGCGTCGAGCTCGGTGCCGGATGGTTGCTGCCGTTGAGCGCGCCGTATGGCCCGGTGACGCCCGGATGATACGCCCGCGGCTGAACCGTCTCATAGGCCGGAGCACTGCGGTCCCAGCCGGCGCGCGGCCCGTTCCAGCCATAGCCCTGCGCCGATGCGGCCGAGGTGCCCGCGATGAGCGATACCGTGACCAGGCAGGAGAGTTTTGACTTGTTCTGCATTGAGGATGCTCCATTTCTTGTCGCGGGCCAACGACCGCATTGGGGGAGCGTTCCGGACGTATCTTGGCGGCGCCAATCAACTCAGATCAACTCGTTATGAAGGGCCGGTCGTGGAACGAAGCGCCTGAAACGCGTAAAGATTCCGGGCGTTCTGCCGCACCCAGATCCGCGTTCATGCCGGGCCTTAACCAAACATTAATTATACGTTTGCGGGCGGGTGACGGCCCGGCCTAGCGTGCGGTGGGGAGCTGCTTTTCGCGAAGCCAAACGAGTGGTGCGTATCATGATGTCCAGATCATATGGGGCGCTGTTCGCCTCGCTCAGCGCAGCCGCGCTGCTCCTTAGCCCCAGCGACAGTTTTGCACGACCCGGCGGCGCTGCGCCGCATGGCACGGTCGGCGCTGCCGTGCCGCCGGCCGCGGTGGCGCGTCCGCCGATCGCGCCGGGTGCCAGGTTCCGTGGCCGCAATATGCCATGGGTCTATTGGCCGGGCGGCGGCGGCTTCTTCTACGACAGCACGGGCTACAGCCAGCCCTTTGCCGATCCCGGGCAGCCGGCCTCCACGGACGTGCGCTACACTTACACCTATGACGTTCCCTGGGACTGGACGCATCGCTTCCCGCCGAACGTCGTGCCGTCGGACCGGCCCTACGTGCCGAGCTGCCCGACCGAGCAGGTGACGGTGCCCGGCCGCGGCGGCGGCGAGCACACCGTCAACATCATGCGCTGCTACTGAGCATCTTGAGCATGATCTTTTCGGAAAACCGCTTCACACTTTTCCGGATCATGCTCTAACCAAGTTCAAAGCTGGTCACGCCGAAGACGCGGTCGATCCGCAAGCTCGGGATCGGCCCGGTATACATCCGCGCCGTCTCGAACACCGGCTTGAGCCCGAGCTGTTCCGCGAGCGCGATCGCCTCGCGGTTGACAGCGGGGACATCGAGGAAGATCTCGCCGCCGCCCGCGCTTGCGAGCAGGGCCTGCACGATCGCCTCCGCCGCGGCGCGATCGTCGGCGACGAGCGGGCCGATCTTGCAGCCGCTCCGGCACGGCCGGATCACGCCCCATGCGGCGAGCTTGCCGTCGCGCATCAGCGCGCGGCCGACATGGCCTGATGTCCCGATCCAGGCGCGCAGGAACGCGCTGCGCCGGGCCGGGAACACGGTCGCATCGTCGGCCTCCACCAGCGCGAACGGGACCGCGTCGAGCGCGACGACATCGGCTCGCGGCGATGCAGCCGCAACGACGCCGCCATAGCGGATGTTGGCGTAGGCGAGCTGGAAGCCGGACTTCTTGTAGTTGTCCTGCTGCGCCACGACGCCGTCGAGCCCGATCACGCGCGAGGCTGCATGCGCGATCGCCGCGTTCCAGATTCGCAGACCATGTCCCGCGCCGCGAAAGCGCTCGCGCACGATGTAGAAGCCGAGGAAGGCGAAGCGATCATCGTAATTGACGCAGGAGACGGTCGCGACGGGCTCGCCGTCGATCTCGCCGACGAAGAAACCCTTCGCGTCGGGGATGGCGAAGCAGGCGGCGTCTAAGAGGCCCGGATTCCAGCCCTCGGCCGCGGCCCAGTCCGCGGCGAGGGAAATTTCGTCTGGGCGCAGATTGCGGATCTGCAGGTCGCTCATGACGGATGCTCTCGGCGGTGGACCTGCCGGCAGGTCCGGCAGTAGAAGGCCTCATGATAGGCCGGGCCCGCGGCTCGCCTCAACACAGGGATGATGGTCATGGCAGCAGAGAAGGTCGCACTCGTCACCGCCGGCGGCAGCGGCATGGGGGCAGGGGCTGCGCGGCGCCTTGCGGCCGACGGCTTTCGCGTCGCGATCCTGTCGTCCTCCGGCAAGGGCGAGGCGCTGGCGGCCGAGCTCGGCGGGTTTGGCGTCACCGGCTCCAACAAGTCGAACGACGATCTGAAGCGCCTCGTCGACGGCGCGCTCGCCAAGTGGGGCCGCATCGACGTGCTCGTCAACAGCGCGGGCCATGGGCCGCGCGCGCCGATCACGGAGATCACCGACGAGCAATGGCACACCGGCCTCGATACCTATCTGCTCAACGTGATCCGTCCGACCCGCCTGGTGACGCCGGTGATGCAGGCGCAGAAGGGCGGTGCCATCATCAACATCTCGACCGCCTGGGCGTTCGAGCCGAGCGCGATGTTTCCGACCTCCGCGGTGTTCCGCGCCGGGCTTGCCGCCTTCACCAAGATCTTCACCGACACGCATGCCGCCGACAACATCCGCATGAACAACGTGCTGCCGGGCTGGATCGACAGCCTGCCGCAGACGGACGCGCGGCGCGACAGCGTGCCGATGCGGCGCTACGGCAAGGTCGAGGAGATCGCTGCGACGATCGCGTTCCTGGCCTCCGATGGTGCGGCCTATATCACCGGCCAGAACATCCGCGTCGACGGCGGATTGACACGCTCGGTCTGAGGCTGGCCTAGCGAATCGCATTCTTCCGGCCTTGTTGTGATGCGACACGGCCATGCATCACGCGTCGCCGGCGAGGGATGACGCGTGGCCTTTGCGTCACACTCGCGATGCGTTCGCGCGTGGGGCGGCTCACACTACGTCGCAGTCCCAACGAACTTCGCCGCAACCCAAGACGATGGGCGATCCACGACCTATGCCGAGCCTGCGCAGGACGGCTTCGGCCCGCGCGCATTTCGAAGCGCGAGGTCAATCGCGCGGGGCAAGGAGACTGGAATGAAAAAGTTTTTGCTGGCGGTCGCTTCGGTTGTGCTCGGCACCGCATCGGTGCAGGCGGCCGACCTCGCGGCGCATTACACCAAGGCGCCGGCGATGGCGCCGGCCTATAACTGGACCGGCTTCTATGTCGGCGGCAATGTCGGCGGGCAGTGGGGCAGCGCCGATCCGACGACCTCGACCGTGTTCTCTCCGGCCGGCTATTTCGCCGCCAGCAGCGTGCCGGCCATCAACACAGTCGGCGCCCAGAGCGTCAATAGCTCCAGTGTCACCGGAGGCTTCACCGCCGGCTACAACTGGCAGGTCAATCACGCCGTGTTTGGCCTCGAAGGCGACATCAACTATTTCGGCTTCAAGGGCAGCGCAACCGGCTCGGGGCTTTATCCCTGCTGCGCACCAAGCACCTTCACCGTCAACGCTTCGGTATCGGCCGACTGGCTCGCTACTATCCGCGGCCGCATCGGTTTCCTCGCCACGCCCAATTGGCTGATCTATGCGACCGGCGGTGCAGCGATTTCCGAGGTGAAAGGCAATTTCGTGTTCACGGATAACTATTTTGCCGGCGCGAGCGAATCCGCCGCGGTGCGCGACACCCGGGTCGGATGGACCGCTGGCCTCGGCGGCGAATACGCAGTCGGCAATGGCTGGTCGCTGAAGGCCGAATATCTCTATGTCGATCTCGGTCGCATCGCGACGACCAGCACGAATCTCACGTCGGCGACGTTTGGCCCATTCCCGAGCAGCGTCTATACCCACTCGGTCGATCTCAAATCGAACATCGTGCGCGTCGGCGTGAACTACAAGTTCGGCGGACCGGTCGTCGCCAGATACTGAGCTTCATCCCGTTCCGGATCTGGTGTGGAAAGCCCCGGCTCAGCTGGGGCTTTCTGCTTTGAAGCTAGCCGCCGTGCGAGGCGACCAGATGGGCGAGCGCGGGCAGGATCTTGTAGCGGGCGATCTCGTGCGGATATTCGCCGCGATTGGCGAGCAGGACGATGCCGATCCGCCGCGCCGCAACGAGACCGAGATAGCCGGAGGCGTTGTTAAGGCCGCCCGGCTTGTCGACGATGGTGACGCCAGGCAGGCGCACATTCTCCCAGGCCATGCCCTGTCCGAATTTCTCGTCGACGCGGAAGACCTCGTGTTGCGCCATCCGCAATGCCTCGCGCAGATGCGGGTCGATCGACCGGCCGTCGACTGAAGCCGCAACGAATGCACCAAGGTCGCGCGCGGACGAAAACATCTGGCTGGTGCCGGGAAAATCGAAATAGCTCTGCTGATTGCCGGGCGGGCCGATTGCCATGCCCTGATCGGAATAGCCTTGCACGACGCGCTGCATCCAGGCCCCGTCCATGACGGCACGGTTGTCCGGCCCGCGTTCGGGCACAGAGGTCGCGGTCATGCCGAGCGGCTTGAGGATGCGCTGTTCGAGCAGCGTCGCGATCGGGGTGCCGTAACGGCGCTCGAGCACGAGCTGAAGCAGCACGTAGCCGGCATGGCTGTAGACGCGTTGCCTGCCGGGCACTTCGCCGGCCTGCGGCTCCCATGCGTTGACCATCTCGATGAATTGCGCCCGCGTGAAGGAGTCGTTCGGCCAGGGCGGATGGTCGGTCGGCAGCAACAGTCCCGATGTGTGTGCGGCGAGCTGACCGACGGTGACGCGGCGGACATAATCACCGGTCAGCTCAGGCAGATATTTCGGCAAGGCATCGTCGAGCCGCAATTCGCCGCGGAGCGTGCCGAGCGCGACCAGCGTCGCCTCGAATGGTTTGCGCAGGGATCCGAGATTGAACAGCGTGTCCGGCGTGACCGGTCGGCGCGTCGCGTCGTCTGCAAAGCCGAACGTGAAGAACTCGAGATGGCGCCCGGCATAGAGTGCGGCGGCAAGACCGCCCGGATGGTCCGGCGTCGCGGTCGGCGCGAGCTCGGCGGCGACGATGTCGCGCATCTGCGCGATCATGTCGGAATCCGCAAATGCGCGCCGCGGGCGAAGCGCGATCGCCAGCGGAACAAGCGCAGCCCGGGCGAAGCTTCGTCGGGTGATCGGGAATGATGTGACAACAGGCGGCACGCGCTCGGACGAATCATGCTTGTGCGCCCCCGGATATCTTTTAGCGGTGAGGGTGGGAGGTCCCAATTCACGATTGCGCGTTGTGAGTTTCGCGGGGCCACGTGCCACGAGATTTTACTTAGCCAATCGGATAACAATTGTTGACGTCCGTCGTCCGCTGTGATTAGTTAGCCTCATGGCTAACCAATTATCCCATCTCGACCAGGTTTTCGCGGCCCTTGCCGATCCCACCAGGCGGGCGATCGTGATGCGGCTGTGCGCCGGCGAGGCGTCGGTCGGCGAGCTCGCCGATCCCTTCGACATGGCGCTGCCGAGCTTCATGAAACACATCCACGTGCTGGAGCTGAGCGGGCTCGTGCAGTCGGAGAAATCCGGCCGCGTGCGCACCTGCCGTCTCAGTCCGGATGCGCTTGTCGGCGCCGAGGACTGGTTCCAGCAGCAGCGCGCGATCTGGGAGGCGCGGCTCGACCGGTTCGAGGCCTATGTGATGAAGCTCAAGAAGGAGAAGGAGGCGGCCGCCGCCAAACGGCCGTCCCGAACAACCAAACGGAAAGGTACCTGACGATGACGAGTTCTGCCAATCCCGCCTTGTCGCAATGGTCGATCGACCGCGAGATCGTGATGTCGCGCGTGATCGACGCGCCGCGCGAGCTGGTGTTCGAGGCGTGGTCCGACCCGAAACATCTGCCGCAATGGTTCGGGCCGAAGGGATTCAAGATCGAGACCTTCGAGATCGACGTGCGCGTCGGCGGCGTCTGGCGCTTCAACATGATCGGCCCTGATGGCACCGTCTATCCGAACCGGATGCGCTTCCGCCGCATCGAGCGTCCATCCTTCATGGAGATGGACCATGGCGTCGACCAGGACGACGATCCCGGCATGTTCCGCTTCACCCTTACCTTTGCCGAGCAGAGCAACGGCAAGACGGTGCTGATGATGCGGCAGCTGGCCTCGAGCACCGAGCAGCGCGACGGCATGATCGGCTTCGGCGCGGTCGAATACGGCTACCAGACGCTGGACAAGCTGGCGGCCTATGTGTCCGGCATGAAGCGGTAAGGCTTCGGCATGGATCGGCCCCAGCGAGTGGAGGATCTCGCTGGGGCCGCACTTGCGCGCGCCATGAACAGGGACCGGCTTCGATGCGCGATCAGTGGTCAGCTAGCGCCGCGGCGTGACGCCGTTCGAGGGCGGGGTCGTTTCGTTGCGCATGCCGGGGGAGCTGGAGGCACCTTGTCCGCCGCGTTCCACATGCGAGATGCCGCCACTGCCACTGCCGGCACCTCCTGCGCCTGCACCGGCTCCGCTCCCGCCCGAACCGGATCCGCCTGAACCCGCGCCCGCGCCAGCTCCGGCGCCTGCGCCGCCACCGGCTCCGCCGCCAGCGCCACCACCGGCACCGCCGCCCGCACCTTGTGCGAACGCTGCGCCGACCGAAGCGCCCGCCAGCATCGCGGCTGTGAAGATCGTCAGCATTGTCTTACGCATCTTGCTTCTCCTCGGGGTTTTGACAAGCGACCAATCGCGCGCGGCGCCAACCCGTTCCTATGCGAAGCGTGGTCAGAGTGCGTTGGTGCGGACACACGACAACCTGATCGAATGTTGAGCGAGGAGATCGAGCGCAGTACGCAAAGGCGGCCACGCGACTCCATGTTGTCGAAACTGCGGTCCACGGGTAGCGTTCCTGCGAGCGCAGATGGTTTGGTGTTCTGTTATCGCAGGTTAGCGTCGGGTCCGTGGATCGGAACACCGGCCGATCAGCTGCGGCAAACCGCCTGGATGCCCGTAGGAACGATCCGAACAGGTTGCGGATTGTGGGCGAGGCCAGTCAATGCGAAAGGACAGGAACGATCGCGGCCGTTTCGCTTTGGCGGTGATGACGCATATTATCTTCAGCGACTACCGCAATACGGCTGCCGAGGAAGCCTACGAGATCGCCTGGGACTTTCTCACGCGGGCCGGCGCCATTCGCAATGAGTTCGAGGCCTGCGTGTTCCTGGCGCAGCGGATTGCCGTGATGGTCGACCAAGGCCAAACCAACCGCATCCGCATGGCGAACCGTGCGATCTCCGAATATCAGCACCACGTCGATGAGTGCGACGATCTCATCCGCTGCGGCGGCTGCCGCGGCGAGGGGCGTTGAGTATCCGATGCGCCGTGCCCGGGACGCCGGCGCGGCGGCGCGCTACTCGCCCTTGAGCCCGGCCTCGCGGATCAGCGCGCTCCATCTCTGCGTCTCGTTGTCGATGAATTGGCCGAACGCGGCGGCACTGGCCGGCCGCACCTCCAGGCCTTGGGCCGTCAGCTTGTCCTTGATCGCCGGTTCAGCGAGCGTGCGCAGCACCTCAGCCTGAAGCTTGTCAACGATCGCCCGCGACGTCGTTGCGGGCGCCATGAAGCCGTACCATCCGGCGGCGACAACGTTGGGAAAGCCCTGCTCGCGCAAGGTCGGTGCCTCCGGATAGAGCGCGCTGCGCTCGGCCGAGGCGACGCCGAGCACCAGGAACTTGCCGCTCTGGATGTAAGGCAGCGCGGTCGGCAGCGCCGTCAGCGTGGCATCGACACGGCCGGCGAGCAGCTCGGTGTAAGAGGCTGCATCGCCCCGGAAGGGAATGTTGAGACCCTTGACGCCGGCATCCCGGAACAGGAGTTCGCCGGCAAGATGGGGCTGTGAACCGGCGCCGGGCGAGGCGAAGGTCAGTCCCTCCGGCTTCGATTTGCCGTAGGCGATCAGCTCGGGGAGTGTCTTGAACGGCGCATCCGCGCTGATGATCAGGAACAATGGCGCGATCACCGCCATCGCAACCGGCTGGAGGTCCTTGCGCTCATAGGTCAGCTTGCCGAACAGCGCCTCGGCGGTGGCGTAGGGCGCCGCGACGTAGAGAATGGTGTAGCCGTCGCCCGGCGCGTGCGCGACGGTGTCGTTGGCGATGCGGGTGCCGGCACCAGGCTTGTTCTCGACGATAAACTGCTGATGCAGGCTGCGGCCGAACTCCTCGGCGAGCAGACGCAGCGAGATGTCGTTGGAGCCTCCGGGCCCGTAGGGCGAGATCAGCCGCACGAGACGCGACGGCCAGGCATCCTCGGCGTATGCGGTCGAGCCCGGGAAGGCGGCGAGGCCGCCGGCGATCGTGCCGAGCAGGGTTCGGCGTGTGACCTTGAACGAAGCCACTGTTTCTTCCTCCCTTTTGTTGTTGTTCGTTATTGTTGTTTCGACGTCAGATCACCTTCCGTTGGGTGAGCTGTTCGATCTGCTGGTCCGAGAGGCCGAGCCAATCGCGATAGACCTCGCGATTGTCCTGGCCGACGTCGCCGGCGGCTTGACGCATCCGCGTGGGATCGACGGTGAAGCCCGGCACCGCGTTGGTCATCGCGACGGTGCCGAAATCCCGGTCGGGGATGCGCGTGATCACCTCGCGTGCCTTCACCTGCGGATCGCTCGCGATCTGGTCGATCGCATAGATCGGCGCGAGCGTCCCCTGCGCGTCGTTGAATTCCGCAAGAACCTCGTCGAGCGGATGTGCGGCGCACCAGGCGGCGAAGATGTCGTTGAGCTCGGACGCGTGCTCGACGCGCCGGTCATTCGTCGCGAAGCGAGGATCGTCGATGAGGTCGGGCCGTCCGATCGCCCGGCAATTCGCCGCGTAGAGTGCGTTGGTCGAGCCTGCGAGCGTCACCCAATGTCCGTCGCTGGTGCGAAACACGGCGGCCGGTGCCGAATAGCCGTTGGCGTTGCCGATGCGGCCGCGCACGACGCCGAGCTGGTCATGCTCGATGGCGAGGACGTCGAGCAGGCGGAAGGTGGCTTCGGTGAGGGCGAGATCAATCTCCTCACCGGGGGGCCTCCGGATCCCGCGCCCGCTTCCACAGCGCTGCGAGCACGCCGACGGCGCCGAACAGGCCGCCGATCGAATCCCCGATCGGGTATCCGGGATGGGTCGGCTCGCCCTCGCGCTCGCCCGTGATGTAGGTGAGGCCGCCCATGGCCTCGAAGATGCGGGCAAAGCCGGGGCGCTCGCGGTAGGGCCCATCCTGCCCGAAGGCGGTGGCGCGCAGGATGACGAGGCGCGGCTGGATCGACCACAGCACCTCCCTGGACAGACCCCAGCGGTCGAGCGTTCCCGGACGGAAATTCTCGATCAGCACGTCGAAGCGCGGAAGCAGCCGCTTGAACAGGGCAAGTCCGTCCGGCGTGCGCAGATCGAGGGTGGCGAACTTCTTGTTGCGGTTGGCGGCCTTCCACCACAGCGGCTTGCAATCCTTGAACGGCGGAAACGAGCGCACGCCGTCGCCGTGTCCGGGCATCTCGATCTTGAGCACGTCGGCGCCGTAGTCGGCGAGCAGCGTCGCGGCGAATGGCGCGGCGATGATCGTTGCGATATCGAGAACCTTCAATCCCTCGAGCGGCCCAGCCATGTCATTTCCCTGCGCCTATGATCTTCTTTTTGCGCGGCGGCGTTCCGGGGGCCGCTTGCTTGACGATGGCGCGGATGCTGTCGGCGAGCGCCGCGATGCGCGGACCGATCTCGCCTTCCAGCTGTCCCGGCTGGAGGCGGAACGCGGGGATGCCGCAATTGATCGAGAATGACTGCTGCGTTTCGCTCGCATGAAACAGCGGCGCGGCGACAGCGTGGATCGAGGCCATGTACTCGCCCCAGCAAGTGCAGAAGCCGCGGCTGGCGCATTGCGCGAGGCCGGCGCGGTAGTTGTCGCGAAAGGCCGACCAGAGCTCGGCGTCCTCGCTTGCGATGCGCTGTTCGAGCAGTGCCGCATCGGCCGGCGGCAAGGTGGCCGCTGCGGCGCGGCCCATCGCGGTCATCACCACGGGAATGGGCATGCCGATGTCGGGAATATGCGGGCCGACGTCGCCGGAGCGCGCGGTCTCGACATAGATCATCGACGTGCCGTCGAGCAGGCCGATCGAGACGGTGCCGCGCACGCTCTGCGCCAGCTCCTGCATCATTGGCCGCGCGACCTGGCGGAATTGCATGTCAGCGAGCAGCGGATGGGCCATGCGCAGCGCGCGAGCGCCGACGCGATATTTGGCGCGCCTGGAATCGTAGTGAAGGTAGCCGAGCTCGGCGAGCGTGTGCGTCAGCCGCGCCACGGTCGGCCGCGGAATGCCCGTCAGCCGCGACAATTCCAAATTGCCGAGCAGCGTTGTCCCGGCCTTGAAGGTCTCGAGCACCACGAGGCCTTTTGCCAGCGTGGTTGCGAACGCGGCGTCATCGGCGCTCGAAGCCAGCGCCGCGGCGGCGGATGGGGGCGTGTGCGAGAGTTTGGCCGCAGATCGATCCATGCGGCCTTAATGAACCTTGGGTGCGCGACTGTCCAATAGATTCGCATATTGCGTCAGATGTGTCCATTATGCGGACACCGTATAGCAGCCGCCGCGCGCGAAAAAGATTCCCGCAAGACACTGCCGCACACAGATTTTTGTCGTGATTCCGTGACGTCTTGTGACAGGATTATTACGAACACGTGTCACATCGATTACGGCGGAGCGATTCATCATGTTGCAGTGGCAGGCGCGGTCAAATCCCCTCGCGTGGTGGTGGGGGTCGCTGACGCTTGTGAGCAGCGCCAACATCCTCGTCTGGCTCATGCTGTACCGTGAGTTCTATCCGACGGTTGCGGGCAGCGTCGGTGGCGGCTCGGACATCGGACTGATGTTCCTGCTCTGCGCCGGCTATGTGTTCGGCTGCGCCTTCCGCTCGGTGCTGCCGCGCGCCGACGTGCAGCGCATCTGCCTGTTCGACACCTGGCTGTCGAGCGTCGTCGTCGGCCGAACGGTTGCGACCGTGGCCGAGCTCTGCTTCGTCGCGCAATGGGCGATCATCCTGCATCAACTGGGTCACATGACCGGTGCGGAAACCGTGGTGAACATCGCGCTCGTGATCGTGCCCATCATCATCATCGCGGAGTGCTTCTCCTGGTACGCGGTCGTGACCACTAACTTCCTCTACAACGCGATCGAGAACTCGCTGTGGGCGGTGACCTTCTTCCTCGCCGGCGTCGCGCTGTGCCGCTTGATGCCGGAATTCCAGGAGCCGGTGCGCTGGGCCCTGATCGCCGGCATCGTCGGCATTGCCTGCTTCCTCGCCTTCCTCGTCACCGTCGACGTGCCGATGTATCTCAGCCGCTGGCGGGCAGGGCATGCCGAAGGCAACCGATTTCTCGGCCTGCTCGAAGGCCTGCATGACGTCTCGACGCGCTGGGTGGTGACCCACGACATCGCGCACTGGAAGGGCGAGCTGACCTGGATGTTCCTGTATTTCAGCGCCGCCGTATGGTCGAGCCTCGCGCTTTGCGCGCTCTACGCCATGGAAGGCTATCTCACGCGTTATCTGGCCTGAGCGATCGGGTCTCCCCGAGATCGACCTCGGTCAACAGTCCCTGGCGCAGCGCCAGCCGGACCAGCTCGATGTCGGAGCCGACGCCGAGCTTGTCCTTGATCAGCGAATGCAGGTTGGCCACCGTCTTCGGGCTGACATGCAGCGTCTCGGCGATCTCCTCCGTCGTGTTCTCGGCGAGCAGCAACCGCAGCACCTCGAACTCGCGCGGCGTCAGCACGTCGGCGGCCGAACTCTCGCCGCTGATGCGGCTCAGCGCCAGCTCGTGGTCGATGTCGGGACTGATGGCGATCTTGCCGGCCAGCACGTCCATCACCGCGCGCACCAGCGTCTCCGGCGGGCTCATCTTGGTGACGTAGCCGCGCGCGCCGGCGCGGATCGCCTGCACGGCGAAACCGGCGTTCTGGTGCATGGTGAAGACGAGGATCCGTGCGGACTTGTCCCATTGCCTAATGCGCCTGACGGCCTCGATGCCGCCGATGCCGGGCATGCTCAGGTCCATGATGACGAGGTCGGGCGCCTCGGATTTGAACAGCCGGTAGGCCTCGGCGCCGTCCGACGCCTCGGCGACGACGCGCAGGCCCGGCTGCTTCTCGAGCACGGAGCGATAGCCTTCGCGTACGACGGAATGATCGTCGACCAGCAGAATGGTCGCGGTCATGCCGCGTGCTCCAGCACCGGCCGATCGGCGGCCGCGAGCGGGATGACGACGCGCAACGCCGAGCCGCCGTTCGGTCCCGGCTCGAAGCTCAGCCGGCCGCGCAGGGCCGCGACGCGCTCGCGCATGCCGAGCAGGCCCATTCCGGACTTCCCGGCGGGATCGGCCGAGCGTCCGTCATCGTCGATCGCGAGTGCGATCTCGTCGGTGCGCATCGTCAGCTCCAGGCTGACCTTGGTGGCGCCGGCATGCTTGGCGGCATTGGTGAGCGCCTCCTGCACGATGCGGTAGAGATTGGCGCTGATCGTCGCGGGCAGGGTTTCGAACGTGCCGTCGAAGCGGATCGCAAAGCGCGTCTCGCCGCGGCTGCGTCCGTTCCACCCCGCGACCAGGCCTTCGAGGCTGGCGACGAGCCCAAGCTCCTCGACGTCGGGCGGGCGCAGCCGGAACAGCGCGCCGCGCAGCGTCTCCATCATGCCGGTCGCGGTCCGCGCAATGCCGTCGCATTCGCTGAGCAAAGCCGGGCAATCCTGCGCGGCGGTCTGGCGGGCAGAGGAGGCGAGCGCGCGGATGGCAGCCAGCGACTGGCCGAACTCGTCGTGCAGCTCGCGCGCCAGATGACGGCGCTCCTCGTCCTGGAGCGCGATCAGTTTCCGCGTCAGCTCGTTGCGCTCGGCGAGCGCAGTGTCGAGGCTTTCGGCGAGATGGTTGAAGACGTCGCGGATGGCGGACAGCTCGGCGAGGTCGAACGGCGGCAGCCGCGCGGTGAGGTCGCCGGCGGCGACCTGTTCGAGGCCGGTGCGGATCATGCGGGTCGGGCGCAGCGCCCGCGCCAGCGCGGCGTAGACCAGGACGCACAATAGCGGCAGGGCAATTGCGAGCGCCAGCATCAGGCGGCCGGCCTCGTGCCAGGCCTCGGCCGTCTGCACCGCCGGATCGAGCCAGACCACGGCATCGCCGAGCTTTGCTCCGCGCACGACCACCGGCCGAGCCGCCTCGCGGCCGGGGTCGAACAGGCTGCGATAGAACGCCGTGAAGGCCTGTGGCGGCGGCGTTGCCGGAGGCACGCCACTACAGAAGCGCTGGAGCATGTCGCCGCTGGTGCCGCGGACGGCCAGACACAGGCCGGGCGTCATCACATAGGCCGCCACGGGATCGAGATTCGGAAAGTCCGCGCGCGGGGCGGCCACCCACTGGGTCTTGCCCTGCTGCAGCTCCAGCGACTTCGCCACGATGCCGGCGATGCTGTCGATCCGCGCATGAGCCGCGCGATCGGCCGTGATGAGGAAATAGGCGGAGATCGCGGCGAAGCAGGCGGCCGATATGGCGGCCACGCGCAACGTCAGTCGGACCTTGAGATCGAACCTCGGACGGTTCCACATCGGCGGACACCTGGCGAACGGATTTGTCGCCTGCGCATTAAACGGCAGAACGCAAGCCGCGCAAAGCCTTACGCTTTACCGCACTGCAACGTCGTGAAATTTTCCCGGCGCTGATCGGGACTGGCGCTGCTGCATGGCGCAGGGCCGCCCGCCAGATTGCGCCGCCGCTCCATCACATGAGGCCCGCATGCGCTGCACCCGATCGATCCTCTCTGCGCTTTTCCTCCTCGTCCTTCCGGCGGCCACTTCGCCGGCGACCGCCGAGGCCGCCCTCGGCGTGGCCATGGACGATTTCAGCTATACCGATACGTCGGCCGAGCCGGCCAACCAGACCGCTGCCCACGAGCGGCGGCTGTCGGCGTTCATGGCGGCGCTCAGGCGGGACATCGGCGCGGGCGGCCGCTACCGGCTGGCGCCGTCGGCCCAGGACGGCGCCGCGTTCAAGGTCATCGGCGGCATCCAGAAGACCAGCACGCTGGTGCAATGGGCCAAGGTCGCCGTGATCGATGTCGGTGCCAAAAAGCTGGTGATGGACAAGCTCTACACTTTCCGCGGCGACAATGATGAATCATGGGAGCGCGCCGAGATTTTTGTCTCGCGCGAGGTGATGGCCGCGCTCGCCACGCCCGCGCCGGTCGCGCTGGCGGTGTTCGATTTCGAGCTCGAGGACACGACCGCCGCATCAGCTGGCGCGTCGGCCACGTCGGATGCGTCGTACCTCGCCGAAGTCACCGCCGGCGTGCGCGAGGCGCTCAGTCAATCCGGCCGCTATCGCATCGTCGATATCGGTGGCGAGGTGGCGAAGGCGCATGCCTTGCGCGATTGCAACGGCTGCGAGGCGGCGATCGCGCAGAAGCTCGGCGCGGACCAGTCGCTGATCGGCGTCGTGCGGCGGGTCAGCCGCACCGAATACACGCTCGGATTCCAGGTCCGCGATGCCAGGACCGGCGCGGTGCTGGCGCGCGGCGACAGCGGTCTGCGCATGGGCGCGGACTATTCGTGGAAACGAGGGGCCGTGCGGCTCGTGAGCGAAAGGCTGGTCGAGAGCCAGTAGCGCTCATTCTTTTTGAGCATGATCTTATCGGAAAACCGCTGCCACTTTTCCGGATCATGCTCCGAAAGTCAGCTGCACCTTCATCGATTGCGACCGGTCGCTGGCGAGCTCGAAGGCGGCGACCGCGTTCTCGAACGGCATGGTCGCTGTGATCAGCGGCTTGACGTCGATCAGGCCGTCGCCCATCAGCCGTACCGCCAGCTCGAACTCGGGATCGAAGCGGAAGGTGCCGCGGAGCTGCAATTCTTTGGCGACGATCGAATTGATCGGCAGCGTCATCTCGCCGCCGAGGCCGAGCTGCACCAGCGTCGCGCCGGGCCGGAGCACATCGAGCGCGGTGCGTAGCGCCGCCTGATTGCCGGAGGCCTCGAACAACGTGTCGAACACGCCCTTGCCGGCGCGCCAGGGATCGAGCGCGGTGGCATCGGTGGCGACATTGATCGCGTGCGTGGCGCCGAGCCTTTTCGCGACTGCCAGCGGCGCATCGGCGACGTCTGTCACCACGATCTCGGACGCGCCGCCAAAGCGCGAGACCAAAATCATCAGCGCACCGATCGGGCCGCAGCCGGTGATCAGCACGCGCTTGCCGAGCAGGGGACCGGCCTGCTTGCCGGCATGCAGGCACACCGCGAGCGGTTCGGCGACGGCGGCTTCTGCCAGCGACAGCTTGTCGGAGATCGGCACGGCCTGCGTGGCATCGACGGTGATGAACTCGCGAAAGCCGCCCTGCACATGGGGAAAGCGCATCGCGCTGCCGAGGAAGCGCATGTCGAGGCACTGGTTGCGCATGCCTTCCTGGCAATGCGTGCATTGGCCGCACGGCTTGCTCGGATTGACGGCGACGCGGGTGCCAGCCTTCACGCTGGTGACGCCGTCACCGGCTGCGGCGACCACGCCAGCGATCTCATGGCCAAGCGCCATCGGCTGCTGGATGCGCACGACGCCGAAACCGCCGTGATGGTAGTAGTGCAAGTCGGAGCCACAAATGCCGCCATTGGCGATTTTGACGCGGACCTCGCCCGGGCCGGGCTCCGCATCAGGGTAGCTGTCGATCCGGAGGTCTTTCGGAGCGTGGATGACGACGGCGCGCATTGGTCTCGTTCCCTGTTCGCGATTACATCGCGGCGATCATGCCGCCGTCGACATAGATGATCTGGCCGTTGACGTAAGTGGAGGCGTCCGAGGCGAGGAAGATCGCGGCGCCCACCAGCTCATCCGGCTTGCCCCAGCGCTTGGAGGGGATGCGGCCCATCAGCCAGTTGTTGAAATCGGCGTTGTTGACCAGCGCCTCGTTCATGTCGGTGAGCATGTAGCCGGGGCCGATCGCGTTGGCCTGGATGCCGTGCTGGGCCCATTCCACCGCCATCGAGCGGGTCAGGTTCTTGATGCCGCCCTTGGCGGCGGTGTAGGGCGCGATGGTGGGGCGCGCGAGCTCGCTGCCGAGTGAGCCGATATTGATGATCTTGCCGCGCTTGCGCGGGATCATCCGCTTGGCTGCCTCGCGGCCGATCACGAAGGCGCTGGTCAGGTTGGTCTCGATCACCTTGCGCCATTCGTCGGTGGTGAATTCCACCAGCGGCTTGCGGTGCTGGATGCCGGCATTGTTGACGACGATGTCGACGGCGAGGCCCTTTTTATCGAAGTCGTTGAACGCTGCGACGATCGCGGGCTCGTCGGTGACGTTGAAGGCTGCGCCTTCGGCCTGATGGCCGGCGGCGCGAAACTCGGCCACGGCCTGCTCGACGCGCTTGGCGTCGACGCCGTTGACGATGATCTTGGCGCCGGCCTTGGCCATGCCCTCGGCGATGGCGCGGCCGAGGCCGCGGGAGGAGCCGGTCACGAGCGCGGTGCGGCCGGAAAGGTCGAACAGGGCGGTGCTCATCTCAAGAATTCCTCAGACGTTGGAGCGGCGCACGATCAGATCGGAGCGCTCGAAGACGGCGGGCAGAAGGTCGACGCCGAGGCCGGGGCCTTCCATCGGGAAGACATAGCCGTCCTTGATCGTTGGCATCGTGGTGACGAGCTCATTGTACCAGCCCTTGTAGAAGGCGCGCACGGATTCCTGGATCAGCGTATTGGGCTGGCTGAACGACATGTGGATGGCGGCGATGAAGCCGATCGGGCCGATGCAATCGTGCGGCGCGAAGGGCCGGTGATAGGTCTCGGCCATCGCCGCGATCTTGCGGCCCTCGGTGAGGCCGCCGGTCCAGCACAGGTCGGCCATCACGACGTGCATGGCGTCGCGGTCGAGCATGTCCTTGTAGGGGAAGCGCGAGCCCAGCGTCTCGCTGGCGCAGACCCAGACGTCGGTCGAGCGGGCGTATTCGGCCAGCGCCTGCGGCGAGTTCATCCGGATCGGGTCTTCGTACCAGGTCGGCTTGTAGGGCTCGAGCGCGCGCGCGATCTGCTTGGCAGTCGGCAGATTCCACAGCGAATGGAGCTCGACCATGATCTCCATCTTGTCACCGACGGCCTTGCGGATCTTCTCGAACGGCTCGATCGCCTGCTTCATCTGGGCTGCGGTGATGTAGAGGCCCTTGTTCTCCTGAGCGGCGGGATCGAACGGCCAGATCTTCATCGCGGAGATGCCGCTTTCGAGCAGGCTTTCGGCAAGCGCATCGGCGCGGTTCATGAAGCCATCGAGGTCTTCATAGGGCCCCTTGGACGCTCCGAGATTCCAGTTCGAGACCGGACTGATATTGGTGGAGCGGACATATTGCGTGCCGGCGCATGTGTTGTAGATGCGCTGCTTGTCGCGGCAGAGGCCGCCGAGCATCTGGTGCACCGGCTGGCCGCAGACCTTGCCGAACAGGTCCCACAGCGCGATGTCGATCGCTGATGCCGCACGATATTCGACACCGGTCGAGGACTGTGCCATCGGCAGGTTCAGCATGTCGCGATGGATGGCCTCGATGTGCAGCGGATTGCGGCCGAGCAGGCGGCCCGCGAACGTGTCGTGGATCTGCGCCTCGACTGCGCCCGCGCCATAGAAGGTCTCGCCGAGACCGATCATGCCCGTGTCGGTGTGGATGCGCACCCAGATGACGTTGGAAAATTCCTCGGTACGCAGTGTCTCGATCGACGTGATCTTCACGGCAACTCTCCTCCCATCGAAAGGCGCTTCGCACCCGACGTTTCGTTTTGCACTGCAACATGTTGCAGGTCGTGCGGACGTCTTACGCCTGCTTGTAATATATCACAACATGTTTTAAGGGTGCCACAGATGTGGCGCCACCGAGCAACGAGCGCGCGGGTCTAACGGGAGAGGACGACATGGCACGCCGCAAGCGCGCGCTCGAGGTGGTGAGAAACGACGACGACGGCGAGGGCAAGCCCTCGCGGCGCAACCGGCTCAATTTCTTCGAGCTGGCCTATCAGAAGATCGAAGAGCTCCTTGTTCACTGCGAGCTCAAGCCCGGACAATTCATGACGATGCTGGAGTTGCAGCAGATCACCGGTTTCGGCCGTACGCCGGTGCATCACGCCGTCAATCGTTTGTCTGCTGACACGCTCATCATCATCCGTCCGCGCCACGGCCTGCACATCGCGCCGATCGATCTGGCGCGCGAGCGCATGCTGCTGGCCTTGCGCCGCGACATGGAGCGTTTTGTCATTCGCCTCGCGGCGGATCGCGCCAGCCTGTCCCACCGCAATCAGGCGCTGCACATTGAGCGCCTGCTGCGCGAACGTCGCGCCACTTTGACACTCGACGAGTTCAACAGCCTCGACCGCCGCATCGACGCGCTAGTGCTGGAGGCCGCCGGCGAGCCGTTCCTGGTGCACACGTTGCGGCCGCTGCACACGCTCTATCGCCGCATCGGCTACATCCACCACCGCTTCATGCCGGGGCAGGCCGATCTGTCAGGCACGATCGATCATCATCTCGCCATTCTCGCAGCCGTCGCCAGCCGACGCGTCGACGACGCCGTGAAGGCCAGCGATGCGCTGATCGACTACATGGGCGAGATGTTCACGGGCATGGAGGCGGGGATCGATCCGCGCCTGCTCGATTGCAGCATCGAGCCGCTGCTCGGCACGTAAAGAGTTCAGAAGAAAGGAAGAAGAATGTCAACGATGGCCATGCCACAACCGACCGCGAGCGAAGCCGCGGTCCGCTACCTCATCACGAACTACAGTCCCAAAGGCAACAAGGTCGGCTGGCTGATGATGGCCTCGATCCTGGTCGAGGCCTGGGACCTCTATTCGATCGCCTTCGTGCTGATCTTCATCAAGGAGCAGTACAATCCCGATCCGCTGATGCTCGGCCTTGCCGCGGCGGGCACGCAAGGCGGCGCGCTGATCGGTGCGCTGCTCGGCGGCTGGCTGTCCGACAAGATCGGCCGCCGCGTGATGTTCCTGGTGACGATGGTGCTGTTCATCGTTCTGGCGCTGGCGCAGGCCTTCGTGCCGAGCGTGGGCTGGCTCGTCGTGATCCGCTTCCTGCTCGGCATCCCGCTCGGCTCGGACATCTCGACCGGCTACACCTACATCATGGAATCCATGGCCAAGGGTGAGCGCGAGGTCATGGGCAACCGCTGGCAGTTCATGTTCGCGGTCGGCGAGGTGCTGACCATCGGCGTCATCGTGATCTTCCTGCTGATCGACATGCAGCACGAGATGCTGTGGCGCGTGACGCTCGGCCTCGGCGCGGTGCCGGCGCTGATCATCCTGATCATGCGCCACGACGTGCCGGAGACGGCGGTCTGGCTGGTGCAGAAGGGACGCTACCGCGAGGCCAAGCAGGTCGCGCGTGAGATGTTCAACGACAATCTCGACATGCTGCCGGACCAGGACGTGGAAGTGCCGAAGGTCTCGACCCGCGCCTTCCTCGCCGATCTCAAGAAGGACCCGATCCGCTGGCGCGCCACGGTGTACGGCTGGATCGCCTGCTTCGCGCAAGGCAGCGAATTCTCGACCTTCGCCTTCTACCTGCCGGTGCTGTTCGTGATGGTCGGCGTGTCCAGCGTGCTCGGCAACAACCTCGTGACGATGGGATTGTTCTGCTTCGCCGCGCTGTCCGGCTGGGTCGGCCCGCTCCTGACGCCCAAGATCGGCCATCGCGGCATCGCGATTGCAGGTTTCGGCATCGTGCTTGCCTCGCTTTTGGTCGCGGCCTTCGCGCTCTACACCGACAACAAGATACTGCTGCCGTTCGCGGCCGCCGCGATGCTGTGGGGCCATTATTGGGACGCCTCGAACTGCATGACGATCCCGACCATGGTCGCCAAGCCGAAATATCGCGGCACCGCGAGCGGCTTCGCCTACATGTTCGTGAAGCTGCCGTCGTTCCTGGCGATCTTCCTGTTCCCGTCGCTGTTCGCGGCGATCGGGCAGGCGGGCGCCACGCTGTTCGTCGCGATCTTCCCGCTGATCGGATTGCTCGCCGCAATCTTCATCCTGCCGGAAGTCTACGGCTACGAGAACGACTGACGACGGACGTTACCCGGTCGCGGCCTCATGGCCGCGATCGGGCTTTTCTTGCTACGGGCTCAGGAAAATGGGGTCGATCCCGGCGCCGTACCCGAGCAGGCCGATCACCTGAAGCTGGGCACTGTGCAGGTCGATCTCCACGATCGCGAACAGGGCCAGCAGCACCACGACCGAGAAGATCAGCATCGGGTGTGACGACCCGCCTTTCGCGAGAGAGCTCTGAAACGAGCGGCGCAAGAAGAAGCTCTGCGGCAATGCCTTCGATTGAATCTGCATGATCGACCTCCTTGCCGCGGCTCACGAGCTGCGCGGCAAGATGAAGTATAGGCCGGGCGTTGCGGGCCACATTGATGCGCCGCAAAGTATTCGCGCGGTTAATGGATCGCCGCCGCCAGTGCTGCGATCAGGGCCGGCGGCGTCACGAGCAGTCCCAATTTGAGGAACGGCCAGGCGCTCACCTCGATCTTCTCGCGGCGCAGCGCCACCAGCCACAGGATGGTGGCGAGCGATCCGGTGATCGAGAAATTCGGCCCTAGGTCGACGCCGATCAGGATGGCGCTCACGACCGATGTGGGCAGGTGATCGGCGGCCACGATCGACCCGGCGACAAGGCCGACCGGCAGGTTATTGGCAATATTGGTGGCAATGGCGGTGGCGATCCCGACGCTCCAGCCGGCCTTGGGTACGGACTGCGCGACGGCCTCGTGCAGGAGTGCGCTGAGATGGCCGATCACGCCAGTTTTCACCAGCGCTTCCACCATCACGAAAAGCCCGCCGACGAGCGGCAACACGCTCCAGGACACGTGCTTCAGCACCGGCATGGGCGACTGGCGGCTGAGCAGCAGGACGAGGCCGGTCGTCACGGCGCCGCAGATGAAGGTCGGCAGGCCAAGCTGCTTGTCGAGCGCGGAGGCCGTGATCAGCACGACGCCGATCGCGGCAATGCCGATCGCGGTCAGCTTGCCGCCGCGGCTGAGCACCTTGTGCGGCACGCGGCGCTCGATGGTCTCCTCCTTCAGCGCGCGATGCTGGGTGAGGCGCAGGACGACATAGGTCAGCACGATCGAGGCGAGCGAGGGCAGGGCGAACTGACGCAGCCATTCGGTCAGATGCGGCATGCGCGAGCCGAACACAACGAGATTGGCGGGGTTCGAGATCGGCAGCACGAAGCTGGCGGCGTTTGCAATGAAGGCGCAGACAAAAAGATAGGGCAGCGGCTTTGCGCCGGCCGCACGCGTTGCGGCATAGACCGCCGGCGTCAGCACGATCGCGGTCGCGTCGTTCGACAAGAGCACCGTGACCAGCGTGCCGACAAGGTAGATCAGTAAAAACAACCGCTGCGGCGAGCCGTCTGCATACTCCACCGCGAGCGCGGCGAGATAGTCGAAAAGGCCTTCGAGCCGGGCGAGCTCGGCGATCAGCATCATGCCGATCAGGAAGAGATAGACGTCGATGCCCTTCTCGATGCCGGTGAGCGCGTCCTGCCACGACAAGAGGCCGAGCAGCACCAGCGCTGCGGCGCCGATCACGGCCCAGATCGCCTCGGGCAGGCGGAAGGGACGGATGATGACGCCTGCGGTCGCGGCGACGATGATGCTCCAGGCCCAGATGGCGTCAGACGGCACGTTCAGTCCTTAAGATGGAATGGGTTCATTTGGCAGCGATAGCGGAAGCCGATGCCGCTGTCTTCCCCCGCGGGCGGGAACCGCTATCTGTGATTTGGCGCGTCTCGGGCAAAGCAAGGAAGCAGATGACGGCGCCGATTGCGGCGACCGCGCCGAGCGTGATGAAGGCCGCACTGTAACCCGCGCCAACCACAACGAGGCCAGCTAG
Organism: Bradyrhizobium sp. CB2312; assembly: GCF_029714425.1. NCBI lineage: Bacteria > Pseudomonadati > Pseudomonadota > Alphaproteobacteria > Hyphomicrobiales > Nitrobacteraceae > Bradyrhizobium > Bradyrhizobium sp. CB2312. Next base: position 4,330,471 of record NZ_CP121668.1, read on the forward strand.
CGTGGTCGACAGAGCCGCGCCGATGCTCTGCGCGGTGATGACGGCGCCCTGCGCGACGTTGAAGCGGCCGGTGTTGCGCATGAGGTCGGCGACGATGACCGGGAAGATCGCGCCAAAGATGCCGGCGCCGACGCCGTCGAGGAGCTGGACGCCGACCAGCCAGAACGGATTGTCCGAGAGCGTATAGAGCGCTCCCCGAAGCGGCAGGATCAGCAGCGCGGCGAGGAAGAAGCGCTTGTGGCCCCAGCGGTCGGCCCGGGCGCCGACCAGCATCGCAAACGGCACCATCACGACTTGGGCGGCAACGATACAGGCCGACATCAGGCTAGTGCCGATGTTCTTGTCCTGGAGCGCCAATTTCTGTCCGACCAGCGGCAGCATCGCCGCGTTGGAGAGATGGAAGAGCAGGACGCAGATCGCGAAGACGAGCAGGGGGCGACAGGTCAGGAGGACGCCGAGGCCGGACGGCTGTTCGCGCTGGGTCTCCGTGTCGGCATCGTGTAGCCCGCGGGCCAGATCATGGTCGATGGCGCGGGCCGGGATCGCGAGGATGCTGACGAGGCTCGCGATTGCCATTGCGCCGAGCAGGTAGAAGACGACCGTCGGGCCGAACCGGTAGGCGGAGAGGCCCGCGAGTCCGGCCGCGACCGCGTTGCCGGCGTGGTTGAAGGTTTCATTGCGGCCAATGCGCCGGGTGAAGGCGGCATGACCAAAAATGCCGAGCGAGACGGCCGCGATCGCCGGCGGAAACACCACGGCGGCGGCCTGCGCGATGCCTTGCGAGATCGCAACCGGCAGGAAGGCGGGAAACAGCGGCAGCGCCAGTGACGCGAGCGTGACCATGATGGCGGCGATGACCATCACCAGCCGCTTGCTCCGCGTCGCGTCGACCAGCGCGCCGGCGGGCGTCTGCGCCACGATGCCGGCAATGGTCGCGATCGACATCACGAGGCCAATGCGCGCCTCGTTCCAGTGCTGCTCGGTGAGGAGATAGACGGCGAGATAGGGCCCGAGCCCGTCGCGGACGTCGGCAAGAAAGAAATTCGCCGCATCCAGCGCGCGGCCAGTCTGCCTTGCCTGATCGGGGTTTTCGCTCGACATCGGTCTCTCGATCGAGGCTCGGAAAACGCCCCGGCAGAAACCGATCTCATACCACCTTTGTTCCCCGACTTAAAACTTCACGGCCAGCAGCACCGCGCCGGCGCCGATCATGGTGATCCCAATCCAGCCCTGCGCGGTCGGTCGCTCGCCGAGAAAGGCGAAAGCGAAGAGCGCGACCAGGACGACGCTGAGCTTGTCGATCGGCGCGACCAGTGTTGCCGGGCCAAGCTTCAGCGCACGGAAATAGCAGAGCCATGAGGCGCCGGTCGCAAGTCCTGACAAAACCAGGAACAGCCAGGTTTTTGAGGAGACCGCAGAGGGCACGACGAATTGTCCGGTGAAGAACAGCAGCGCAGAGAAGGCGAGCAGCACCACGACGGTGCGGATAAAGGTGGCGAGGTCCGGATTGATGTTCTCGACACCGACTTTGGCGAAGATCGCGGTCAGCGCGGCAAAGCAGGCGGAGAGGAGCGCCCAGGTCTGCCAGGCGGAGAGGAGGGCGGGTTTCATTGGGGGTGCCGGATCAAGTTTTGCGAGGTGATGGGGTGGAGGGTGCTAGCCAAACACTCCGCTGTCGTCCCGGACAAGCGAAGCGCAGATCCGGGACCCATACCGCGGAATCTTTCTTGGGGCACATGCGTCGTCGTTCTTCGCCAAACACAATCCTGTGGTTATGGGTCCCGGATCGGCGCGCGCTTGAGGCGCGCTTGTCCGGGACGACAGCGTTTTGCTTGGCTCACATTCACCTTGCCACCGACAGCTTCTCGGTGATCGCCTTGCGCAGGATGCGCGAGAGCGACTCCACCGAATACGGCTTCTGGATCAGCTCGAAACCGCGATGGGCGTTCTCGGCGAGCACGTTGCTGTAGCCGCTGGTCAGCACCACCGGCAGGCCCGGGTAGCGCTCGCGGATCACGCCGGCGAGCTCGACGCCGTTCATGCCGGGCATGATGACGTCGGAGAAGACGAGGTCGACGGCAAATTCGTTCTCGCCGAGAATCGCCAGCGCGGCATTGGCGTTGGCGACGCGGCGGACGACATAGCCCAGGTCTTCCAAAAGCTCGGTCGAGAACTGGCCGACATCGTCATTGTCCTCGACCACGAGCACGCGGTAGCCGCGCCCAGTGGTTGCGGCCTCGCTGGTCAGCGCTGCGGCTTCCTTCTCGGCGGTGGGACTTTGCGCCTGCGGCAGGTAAATGGTGAACCTCGCGCCCTTGCCCTGCGTGCTCGTCACCGCGATGTCGCCCTCGGACTGCTTTGCGAAGCCGAACGCCTGGCTGAGGCCGAGCCCAGTGCCCTTGCCGACCTCCTTGGTGGTGAAGAACGGCTCGAAGATGGCCTCGATGTTTTCGGGCGCGATGCCGCAGCCGGTGTCGGTCACCGAGATCGCCACATAGTCGCCGCTCCGCGCCGATTGCGCGCGAAGGCCGGGAATCCCGGAGACCTTGCGCACCGCGATGGTGAGGCGGCCTTCGCCGTCCATGGCGTCGCGGGCGTTGATGGCGAGGTTGATCAGCGCGGTCTCGAACTGCGCGATGTCGGCCACCGTAAAGCAGTCGGTATGGTTGATCTCGACGACGATCTCGATGCGGCCGCCGACCAGCGGCCGGATCAGCTGCGCCACACCCTCGACCTGGCTGCCGACGTTGAAGATCTGCGGCTTGAGCGGCTGCCTTCGCGCAAAGGCCAGGAGCTGCGCGGTCAGCTTGGAAGCGCGCTCGACGGTGTCGGAGATGGCGTCGACATAGCGACGGCGGCGCTCCTCCGGAAGCTCGCGCCGGCGCAGGAAGTCGGTCGCCGAGCGGATGATGGTGAGGAGATTGTTGAAGTCATGCGCGACGCCGCCGGTGAGCTGGCCGATCGCCTCCATCTTCTGCGACTGCCGCAGCGCTTCCTCGCCGCGGCGGCGCTCGGTGATGTCGACGGCCTCGGGTACCGCGCCGGTGATGTTGCCGTGGCGGTCGAGCACGGGACGCATGCTGAACTCGAAATCGCGCTCGCCGATCGGCAGGCGCAGACGCATCTCCAGCCGTACCGCTTCGCCCTTCAGCACGGTGTCGAAGGCTTCGCGCACGGCGGCGCTCATGCCATGTGTGTCGGTGAACCAGGGTGTCTCCCAGAACGGCTTGCCGATCACATCCGCAGAGCTCGCCTTGATGCCGTCAAGTGCGGTGTTGTTGGCGTAGAGCAACTCTCCTCTGAGATTGACCAGGCCCTGATATTGGTTGCTGGTCTCCAGGATCGCGCGCAGCCGCGCCTCGTTGGACTCGAGCTCGGCGGTGCGCTCGACGATGCGCTCTTCCAGCGTCTCGTTGAGCCGGCGCAGCTCGATCTCAGCCTGCTTGGCGACGGTGACGTCGTGGGCGACGCCGATGAAGCCGATATGCTTGCCGGTCGGATCCCAGCGCGGCTGCGATTCCGAACGCAGCCAGCGCCATTCGCCGCTGGCATTCTTGTAGCGCGCCTCCAGCACGAATGGTTTTAGCGAGGCCTCACCCTGGACGGATTGCTGGAGCACATGCGGCAGGTCGTCGGGATGCAGCACCTTGCGCCAGTCGAACGCGATGGCCTGGTCGTAGGGCAGGCCGACGAAATCGACATAGGCCTGGTTGGCGAAGGATCGCGTGCGGTCGAGCTTGGTCACCCAGATCGGCACCGGAGCACTGTCGGCGATCAGCCGGAAGCGTTCCTCGCTCTCGCGCAGCGTCTCGCGCGCGAGCGCCTGGTCGGTGATGTCGATATGGGCGCCGACAAGGCGGATGGCGCGACCGTCGCGGTCGCGTTCGATCTTGGCGACGACGCGGATCCAGCGGGTCTCGCCGTCGCTGGGGCGGATGATGCGGTACTCGGCCGTATAGTCCTCGCTGGTCCCGGCCAGCGCCTCGAAGAAATGCTTGACGGCCGCATCGCGGTCCTCGGGATGGATGCGATTGACCCAATCCTCGTGCGTCTCGTCGGCGGCCTCGGGAGGCAGGCCGTGGATCATCAGATATTCGGGCGAACGGCGGTTCCGAAAGCCTTCGCGGAAGTCGACCTCGAGGCCTCCGACCTTGCCGATGCGTTGGATGCGCGCCAGCTCCGCCTCGCGCTCCTGGAGCGCACGATAGGCTTCATCGCGCTCGCGCGCGATGTCTTCGAGGTGCTGGCGCAACCTTTCGGCAGCAAGGGTCTCGGGCGTATTGTCGTTCAAGGTGTCGGCCGTTGTGATGCAAGAGCGCACGTGCCGGGCCGATATTCACACAGACAAAGCGTGATAGCCATTGCTCAAGAAGGAATAAGTCGGAAAGGCGTGATCAAATGGATGGCGGTGGCTATGAACCAAACGCCGGCGCTGGCAATTTGTTCCGAGGACTGGAACGATCGGCCCGCCGAGGCGTCTTTGCGGGGCGCCACGACTCTCATTCATAAAACTCCCTTTCCCAAGAGGCTAAATCTTGAAGCTCTTTGTCTGCCAGGACTGCGGCAACGTCCTCTATTTCGAGAACCGCGCCTGCGAACGCTGCGGCCACCGGGTCGCCTTTCTGCCGGAGAAGGAGACGATGTCGGCGATCGAGCCGGACGGAGACGGCTGGAAGATACTGGCCGACAAGGGCGAAAGCCGCATGCTCTGCAGCAATGCCGCGTACGACGCCTGCAACTGGCTGACGGATGCGGGCGATACCACCGGCTTCTGCCGCGCCTGCCGCCACAACGGCATCGTGCCTGACCTCTCCGATCCGGCGCAGCTTGCCGGGTGGCGCGAGCTGGAAATCGCAAAACACCGGCTGTTCTATTCCTTGATCCGCTGGAAGCTGCCGCTTCAGACCCGCCAGGAAAACCCCGAGCACGGGTTGATCTTCAACTTCCTCGCCGACGATCCGAACAGCGGCACGAGGATCATGACCGGTCATGACAATGGCCTGATCACGATCGCGCTGACCGAGGCCGACGATATCGAGCGTGAGCGGCGGCGGCTGGAGATGGGTGAGCCCTACCGCACGCTGCTCGGGCACTTCCGCCACGAAGTCGGACACTATTTCTGGGACGTGCTGGTGCGCGACGGCGGCAAGCTCGAGGAATACCGCGCGGTGTTCGGCAACGATTCCGCCGATTACGGTGAGGCGCTGCAGCGCCACTATGCCGAAGGCGCGCCGGCGGACTGGCAGCAGAACTACGTCTCGGCCTATGCCACCACGCATCCGTGGGAAGACTTTGCGGAGACCTGGGCGCACTATCTCCATATCGTCGACACCCTGGAGATGGCCGCCGAGTTCGGCATGGAGGTGCGCCCCAAGGTCGACCGCGACGGGGAGTTGACGGCGCGCATCCGCTTCAACCCCTATGAGGCCAGGGATGTCGAGGCGCTTGTCAATGCATGGCTGCCCTTCACCTTCGCCATGAACAGCGTCAACCGCGCCATGGGTCTGCGCGACCTCTATCCGTTCATCCTGTCGCCCGCCGTGGTCGCCAAACTGGGCTTCGTTCAGAGCCTCGTCCGGGGCGTAGTGAAGGCCAGCAAGCCGTAGGCAGCCCCAGCGGGCGCCAGACCCGTTTCGGTCTTGTGCTGGTACGCCAGAGGGGCCGGATTTAGACCGTTGCCTCCGGCCCATTTTAATGTACCACGGGAGCGACACGGCCCGTCCCATCGGCCCCAACGGCCAGGGAAGGGTCCCGCCCAAGGTCGAGACTCAAGAAAAGCATGTTCAAACGCATTCTGATCGCCAATCGCGGCGAAATCGCCTGCCGGGTCATCAAGACTGCCCGCAAGATGGGAATTCAAACGGTTGCGGTCTATTCCGAGGCCGACCGCGACGCCCTCCATGTCGAGATGGCCGACGAGGCCGTGCTGATCGGGCCGCCCGCGGCGGCCGAGAGCTATCTGGTGATCGAGAAGATCGTCGAGGCCTGCCGCAAGACCGGCGCGGAAGCCGTGCATCCCGGCTACGGCTTCCTGTCCGAGCGCGAGGCGTTTCCGCGCGCGCTGGAGGCCGCCGGCATCGTCTTCATCGGCCCCAACCCGGGCGCGATCGCCGCAATGGGCGACAAGATCGAATCCAAGAAGGCGGCCGCGAAGGCCAAGGTTTCGACCGTGCCGGGCTATCTCGGCGTCATCGAGGACGACAAGCACGCGGTGCGGATCGCCGACGAGATCGGCTATCCCGTCATGATCAAGGCCTCCGCCGGCGGTGGCGGTAAGGGCATGCGCATCGCGCATTCCAAGGCCGAGGTCGCCGAAGGCTTCAACCTTGCCAAGGCCGAAGCCAAGGCTTCGTTCGGCGACGACCGCGTCTTCGTCGAGAAATTCATCGTCGATCCCCGCCACATCGAGATCCAGGTGCTCGGCGACAAGCACGGCAACGTGATCTATCTCGGCGAGCGCGAATGCTCGATCCAGCGCCGCAACCAAAAGGTCATCGAGGAGGCGCCGTCGCCGCTGCTCGACGAGGCTACGCGCCGCAAGATGGGCGAGCAGGCGGTCGCGCTGGCGAAGGCCGTGAATTACGATTCCGCCGGCACGGTCGAGTTCGTCGCAGGCCAGGACAAGAGCTTCTACTTCCTGGAGATGAACACGCGTCTGCAGGTCGAACATCCCGTCACCGAGCTCGTCACCGGCATCGACCTCGTCGAGCAGATGATCCGAGTTGCCGCCGGCGAGAAGCTCGCCATCACGCAGAAGGACGTCACGCTGACGGGTTGGGCGGTGGAGTCGCGGCTCTATGCCGAAGACCCGTTCCGCAACTTCCTGCCCTCGATCGGGCGCCTCGTGAAGTATCGGCCCCCGGCGGAAGCCAGCCATGACGGCATCACCATCCGCAACGACACCGGCGTGCAGGAGGGCGGCGAGATCTCGATCCATTACGATCCGATGATCGCCAAGCTCGTCACCCACGCGCCCTCGCGCGCGGCCGCGATCGAGGCGCAGGCGACCGCGCTGGACTCGTTCTATGTCGACGGCATCAGGCACAACATCCCGTTCCTGGCGGCGCTGATGCATCATCCGCGCTGGCGCGAGGGCCGGCTGTCGACCGGCTTCATCGCCGAGGAATTCCCCAAGGGTTTTGCGGTGCGCGTGCCGGAAGGCGAGGTTGCCCGGCGGATCGCTGCGGTCGGTGCCGCCATCGACCACGTGCTCGGGGAGCGCAAGCGGCAGATTTCGGGCCAGCTCGGCGGCCGCGTCGTGCAGCGCGAGCGCCGCCGCGCGGTCTGGCTCGACCGCCAGGAGATCCTGCTCGAGGTCGGCCGCGAGGGCGATGCCATCGCGATCCGCTTCATCGATGCCGAGGGCAAGGCCGGCAACGTTCATCTGCTGCAATCGCCGTGGAAGCCGGGCGATCCGGTCTGGCAGGGCACCATCGACGGCCACTTCGTCGCGGTGCAGGCGCGTCCCATTGCCAACGGTATCCGCCTCGCGCATCAGGGCGTCGAGGTGCCGGTCTATGTCTGGACCGAAGCGGAAGCCGCTTCGGCCCGGCTGATGCCGGTGACTGCGGCCTCCGATACTGGCAAGAAGCTGCTGTGCCCGATGCCCGGCCTCGTTGTCTCGATCGCGGTGACCGAGGGGCAGGAGGTCAAGGCCGGCGAGACGCTTGCGGTCGTCGAAGCCATGAAGATGCAGAACGTGCTCCGCGCCGAACAGGACGGCACCGTGAAGAAGATCCACGCCAGCGCCGGCGCGACGCTCGCGGTGGACGCGCTGATTTTGGAGTTTGCGTAAGCGTGAATGGGCCCGGTGGGGCCACAAACGCCGTCATTGCGAGGAGCGTAGCGACGAAGCAATCCAGACTGCCTCCGCGGATGCATTTCTGGATTGCTTCGCTTCGCTCGCAGTGACGGAGTATGTTGCGGCTGCGTCGCAATGATTTAGAGGGCACCCATGGCCTTTCGTTCCCGCCGCGAGAAACTGCGTTCGATCCTGTCGGGCTCGGCGTGCATCCATCCAGGCTCGGTCTATGACGCGATCTCGATCCGCATCGCCGAGGATCTCGGCTTTCCCCTCGGCATGTTCGGTGGTTCGGTTGCATCGCTTGCGGTGCTCGGCGACCCCGATGTCACGCTGATCACGCTCACCGAGCTTGCCGAGCAGATGCGGCGGATGTCGCGCGCCGCGGCGCTCCCCGTGCTCGTCGATGCCGATCACGGCTATGGCAATGCGCTCAACGTCCGCCGCACGGTGCAGGAGCTGGAGACCGCGGGCGCCGCCGGCCTCACTATCGAGGACACGCTGCTGCCGGCCGCCTTTGGCGAGACGAAGACGCAGCTGATTTCACTGGAGGAGGGCGTGGGCAAGATGAAGGCCGCTCTGGACGGCCGCAGCGATGCCTCGCTGGTGATCATGGGCCGCACCGGAGCTGTCTCGATCAGCTCGCTCGACGATGCGATCCGCCGCGCGCAGGCCTATGAGGCCGCCGGTGTCGATGCGCTGTTCTTTACCGGCATCAAGTCGCGCGCCGAGCTGGAGGCGATTGCGGCTGCGACGCATCTGCCGCTCGTGCTCGGCGGCGCGCCCGAGGACTTGAACGCGCTCGATTATCTTGCCGGCCAGCGCGTGCGCATCGCGCTCCAGGGGCATGCGCCGATCGCGGCGGCGACGCAGGCCGTCTACGAGACGCAGAAGGCGCTGCGCGAGGGCACGGTACCGAAGGCGCTCAAGGGGTTGCCGTCAGCAGAGCTGACCAATCGCGTCATGCGCGATGCCGAGGTAAAAGCGCGTAGCGCCGATCTTCTCGGGCTGAAAAAATGAGCCGGGCGATCCTCCAGGTCATGATCCGCGGGCGCGTGCAGGGCGTCGGCTATCGCGCCTGGGTCGAGTACCAGGCCACCGCCAGCGGCCTCGAAGGCTGGGTCCGTAATCGCCGCGACGGCAGCGTGGAAGCGCTGTTCGCGGGAGCGCCGACGCACGTCGCCGACATGGTCGCGCTATGCCGGCACGGACCACCGTCGGCGCGTGTGGACAGCGTGACGAGTGAGACCGCGAGTGCCGACGAGCTGAACTTGCGCGGGGTAGGGGAAAAGTTCTCGGTGTTGCCGACGGCGTAGGTGCGTTCTCTCGCCCCGCGGGCGGTGCGCTCCCTCGCCCCGTTCTTACGGGGAGAGGTGAAGAGCTACCTCGGCAGCTTCGAAATCGCCTCGCTCAGCTCGTGGATCTCGTACGGCTTGCGCAGGATCGGGAAATCGCCGCGCACACCGGCGGCGACGTCGCTATAGCCGGTGGCGAGCAGAATCGGCAGGCCGGGGCGGATCTGGCGCAGATGATGGGCGAGACTGAGCCCGTCCATCTTGCCGGGCATCACGATGTCAGAGAACACGAAATCGACGCCGTTCTGCTCGATCTCGCGCAATGCGGCTTCGGCATCGGGGACCCGCCGTACCTGGTAGCCGAGCTGCTCCAGAAGGCCGATGCTGACGAGCGCGACGTCCGGATTGTCCTCGACCAGCAACACGGTTCCGCTGCCGCGGAACGGCGCAGGTCCCGTCGTCTCGCGCGCTGGCGCCCTTTCCCCGCGCGGCAGGAGGATGGTGAAGGTCGTACCCTTGCTGAGCTCGCTTGCGACCTTCACCGTGCCGCCGGCCTGGTGGGCAAAGCCGTGCACCTGGGACAGGCCGAGGCCGGTGCCCTTGCCGATCGGCTTGGTCGTGAAGAACGGCTCGAAAATCTTGTCGAGGACGTCCGAGGGAATGCCGAGCCCGGTGTCGGCGATGTCGATCGCGACGAATTCGCCGGTGAGGGACGCCTCGTCCAGCACGACATTGCGCGCACTGATCGTCACCGTGCCGCCGTCGGGCATCGCGTCGCGGGCATTGATGACGAGATTGAGCAGCGCGGTCTCGAGTTCCGAGACGTCGGCCTTGATCGGCCAGATGTCGCGGCTGACTTCGTAGGTCAGACGCACGGAGCTGCCGACGCCGGCATCGAGGACCTCGCGGATCGCGGCGATGCGGTCGGCGAAATCGATCGCCTGCGGATTGACACTCTGCCGCCGCGCGAAGGTGAGGAGCTGGTTGGTCAGCGCCGCACCACGCTTGGTCGCGGTCTCGATGGCCGAGATCGCGCGCTTGAGCTTGGCCTCGTTATCGGCCCCCCGCTTCAGCACGTGGAGGCTGCCGCTGATGATCATCAGGAGGTTGTTGAAGTCGTGGGCGACGCCGCCGGTGAGCTGGCCGAGCGCATCGAATTTCTGGGACTCGGCGAGCTGCTTCTGCATTGCCTCGAGCTTGAGCTGCGTGTTGCGGCGCTCGGTGATGTCGCGGGTGATCTTGGCAAAGCCGACCAGCTCGCCACCCTCGTAGATCGGATCGATCACGACGCTGGCCCAGAAGAACGTGCCGTTTTTGCGGACGCGCCAGCCTTCCTCCTCGTAACGGCCCTTTTCCCTGGCGATGCCGAGCGCTCGGGCGGGCTTGCCGTTGGCCCGGTCGGCCTCGGTGTAGAAGCGGGAAAAGTGCTGGCCCAGGATCTCAGCGGGCGAATAGCCCTTGATGCGCTCGCCGCCGATGTTCCAGCTGGTGATGATCCCATTGGGGTCCAGCATATACAGGGCGTAGTCCGCGACTCCTTCAACCAACAGCCGGAAACTGCGCTCGCTCTCGAACAAGTCTCTCTGCTGACTGAGTTTTTTGACCATTCCGGGACCCTGCCTGAACCGGGGCAAACGCTACAGGCTGCGAATTGTTCCCGCGCCTGGACCATTTTTAGGCAAATCTCGCGGTGCGTATGCAGGGATATCAGCGCGCCGCCGCACTTGACAATCAATCGCGTCCATCAGATATTTCTGTCATGACAGAAATAACCGGAAAGAAGAAACTCCCTGCCGCCGTCGAGCGCTTCATCCTGCATTGGGGCGACATGGGGGACGGGTGGGGCGTCAATCGCTCGGTCAGCCAGATCCACGGGCTGCTCTATCTGGCCGAGGCGCCGATGACGGCCGAGGACATCGCCGACACGCTCGGCATGGCGCGGTCCAATGTCTCCAACTCGCTCAAGGAGCTGCTCGCCTGGAACCTGATCCGGCGGGTGCCGATCCTCGGCGACCGCCGCGACCATTACGAGGCCGAGACCGACATCTGGGAGGTCGCCGCCCGCATCGCGGCGCGACGCAAGGAGCGGGAGATCGATCCGGCCATCGTCGCGCTCAGGGCCTGCGTATCCGATGCGACGGATGATCCGACCATCAGTCCGGTCGCGAGCAAACGGCTGAAGGAGATGCTCGCCTTCACCGAGCTCGCCGATCACTGGTTCATGCAGATGCTGAAGGTGCCGCGGCCGCGGCTGGTCGCCTTGATGCGGCTTGGCGAGAAGATCGCCAACCTGCTGCCGCTGGGCAAGGCCAAATAGGGGTGAGGAGGTTGCGATGACGTCGGCGAGATTATCAGGCTCCAACGTACCAACCTCCACTCACACCAAACTGCTCGACGATCGCCGCTTCCGCACGCTGCTGTCGGACGAGGATTGGGGCCGCCTGCCGCTCGCGACCTGGCGGCGCTTCTCCAAGCGCGTCGCTGACGGCGACAGCGTGGTCTATGTCGGCGTCGTCGACGAGATCGCCTTCAGCGACATCGGCTGGTGGTTCGCACAAGTCGCGCGTCTGATCGGCGGGCCGCTGCCCACGGGGCGCGACATCGGCGTGCCCATGATCGTCACGGTTACCGAGGACGGCGCGACCGGCGGTCAGACCTGGACGCGCATTTGCGCGCGCAAGTGCGGCTTTCCGCAGGTGATCCATTCGGCAAAACGCTTCGCCGGCCCGACCGGGCTCGAGGAGTATGTCGGCTTCGGCGTCTCGATGGCGCTCCGCATCGCGGTCGAGGGACAGGCGCTGACGTTCCGCAGCGCTGGTTACGGGTTGCAGCTTGGGCGTCTGTGGATCCCGCTGCCGCGATGGCTCACGCCGGGCGATCTCACCGTGACGCACAGCGATCTCGGCGAGGGCGCGTTCCGCTTCACCCTCGATGTCATTCATCCGCGTTACGGCGCGCTGATCCACCAGTCCGCCGTGTTCAGGGAGGCCGTATCATGACTCCGCTGTTGTGGACGCTCATCGCCATCCAGATCGTGATGGGCGTGTTCGATACCTTCTATCACCACGAATTCACCGAGCGCCTGGCCTGGCGTCCATCGCAGCGCTTCGAATTGAAGCTGCACGGCATCCGCAACATGCTCTACGCGCTGCTGTTCCTGCTGCTCGGCTGGCTGGAAGTCTACGGCGTGCTGGCGCTGCTGATCATCGCGGTGCTGGTCGCCGAGATCGTCATCACGCTGATGGACTTCGTCGAGGAGGATTTGAGCCGCAAGCTGCCGCCGAGCGAGCGCATCAATCACACGCTGCTCGCGATCAATTACGGCGCGATCCTGGTGTTGCTGCTGCCGGTGCTGATCGACTGGGCGATGCAGCCGTTCGGCGTGATGGTCGTCTATCAGGGCCTGCTCAGTATCGCAGCGACCGCGTGCGCGGTCGGTGCGTCGCTCTGCGGCATCAGGGATTTTGCGGCGATGCGCCGGCTCGGCCGTATGCGAAGCGTTCCCGCGGAAGGACTCGTCGAGAAGCTCCCCGGCCGCAAGACAGTGCTGATATCAGGCGCGACGGGCTTCATCGGCAGCCGCCTTGCGGCGGGCCTCAGTGGGGCAGGGCATCACGTCATCGCGCTGATCCGTAACCCGGCCAAAGCCGAGATGTTGCCGCCGCCGGTCACGCTGATCACCAGCCTCGATCAGCTTGCCGCGGCCACGCCAATCGACGCCATCGTCAATCTCGCGGGAGAGCCGATCGGCAACGGCCTGTGGACCGAGGCGAAGCGCGCGAAGATCATCAGCTCTCGCATCGACATGACCGGCGAGGTCATCAAACTGATCGCGCGGCTCGAGCGCAAGCCCGAGGTGCTCGTCAGCGGCTCCGCGATCGGCTGGTACGGCCTGTGGGCCGATCAGGTGCTGACGGAGTCGGCGAAGTCGCACGCCTGCTTCAGCCACGAGCTGTGCGCAGCCTGGGAGAAGGCGGCGCGGCCGGCCGAGGAGCTTGGCGTCCGCGTGGTGTACTTGCGCATCGGTCTCGTGCTCGGCACCGAAGGCGGCTTCATCACGCGGATGCTGACGCCGTTCGAGTTCGGCCTCGGCGGTCCACTCGGCACCGGGCGGCAGTGGATGTCCTGGATCGAGCGCGACGATTTGATCCGGCTGATCGCCTATGTGATGGCGACGCCAGATCTCGCTGGGCCCGTCAACGCCACCGCGCCGATCCCCGTCACCAACGCAAAGTTCACCGAAGAGCTCGGCCGCCGCCTGCACCGGCCTGCCGTGTTCCGCATTCCCGGCGGCCTGTTGCGCCGGATCGGCGGCGGCTTTGCGGACGAGCTTCTGCTGGGCGGTCAGCGTGTGCTGCCGAACAAGGCGCTGAGCCGCGGTTTTGTCTTCCGGCACGAAACGCTGCGCAGCGCGTTCGAAGCGATCTTGTGAGGCGTCAGGTGGCGGCCACACTTCGGAACGTTGCCGCCACCGCACGCAGGGCAGCCAGTTTTACGGGATCGCTGACCTTCGAATGCAGCATCACTTTCGAGCTGCCGAGCTTCGGCAGCCTGTGCGCAGGGCCGATATCGACCAATCCGGGCGGCGCAATCCGCCGCGCCAGCGGTGCGATCGCAAGTCCTGCAAGCGCGGCCGCAACCACTGCCGTGACGCCGCCGCCGACAAAACGCTCGCGCCAGGAGAGGCCGGCCTTGTCGAGCGCGCGCACGGCGATCGCGCGGACGCCGCAAGGCGGGGCGAGTGTCGCGAGTGGCAGCGGCTCGCCCTTCGGCAGGGCGAAGCGCCGTGCGGCGAACCAGCCGAACTCGTCCTCGGCCAGCTTTTCGCCGCCGCGGCGGCTGCCTTCCTGTCGGACGATCACCGCATCGAGCTCGCCTGCGTCATAGGCATCCTGCATCTCGCGCGAGAAGCCGATGGTGACGGCGAGGGTGAGATTTGACGACATCGCGTGCAGGCGTTCGAGCAGCGGCACGAGCTCCGGGCCCGCCGCGTGGTCGGAAATGCCGAGCGAGAGCGATTGCGCGGGCGGCGCTTCGCCCGACAGGGCGCGGTCATGCGCCGCCATCAGCGCGCGGGCGCGATCGAGGAAGCTGGCGCCGTCGGCGGTGAGCCGGACCGCGCGCGGCGAGCGTTCAACGAGGCGTTTTCCAAGCAGCGTTTCCAGCCTCTGAAGCTTGAGGCTGACCGCCGCCTGCGTCGTGCCGAGTGCCTCGGCGGCACGCGTAAAGCTCTGGAGGTCGGCGACCAGCAGGAAGGCCTGGACGGTGGCGATGTCGAGTGTTGCTGTCATTTTGGATGGTTATCACTGGTATCAACAGAGATAAGGTATCAAAATGACAGGGGAAGGTCTAGCTTCTCATCAACGCCGCGCAAGCCCTGCGCGACATCTCGAGGAGAACGACCATGCCCCTGATCACCGTATCCTACACGTCTTCCCGCCAGTCGCCGTCGCTGAAGGCCGACGTTGCGAGCGCCGTCTCGGAGCTCACCGCAAAGATCCTGCACAAGGATCCCGCGGTCACCGCCATCATCGTGAAGTCGGTCGATGCGGGCGACTGGTTCGCCGGCGGCAAGTCGCTCGCCGAGCAGAAGCTCGCAAGCTACTGGATCGACATCCACGTCACCGAGGGCACCAACACGAAGGACGAAAAGGCGGCCTATCTCGCCGCGATGTTCAAACGCATGGCCGAAATTCTGGGCCCGCTGCATCCCGAGACCTATCTGCATGTCGACGAGGTCAAGGGCGACGCCTATGGTTTTGGCGGCCTCACTCAGGAGCGGCGCTACATCGCGGGCAAGCTCGAGGTTTCACCGAAAGCGGCGTGACGCCGCAAGCCGCGGGTGAGCCGTCTCACCCGCGGCCCGCGTCTGTTGGATCAGCTCGCCGCGCGGAACTGAACTTCGGCGTTGTTGATGAAGCACGTCTTGTCGAACAGCGTCAGGTCCAGCGGGTTCGGCAGCCTGACGTCGCTGAGATCGGGGCAGGGCTTGATGGAGGGATCGTAGGACCGGTCGATCTGCGAGATGAAGACGACGATCAATCCCTTGTCGCGCGCGAAGGATTTCAGCGCGCGCACCTGAACGGCGAGATCGGGGTTTTCCCGCCGCTGGTCGAGCAGTTGCAGATAATCGATCACGACGATTGTGCCGCGAGGAGCCGTCGCCATCTGCTTCACCACGTAATCGGCGCTGATGACGTCGGAGCAGTCGACCTCGAGCATGTCCGCGAACTGCGTCGGCCCCACGCCGATCGCGCGCAGGCGATCCAGCACATCCTTCTCGGTATATTCGAGCGAGAAGAACGCGGCGCGATGGCCCGACTTCATCGCCTCCACGGCGAGCTCGAGGCTCATCAGCGTCTTGCCCTGACCGGGACGCGCGCCGACCAGCACGAGGTCGCCAGGCTGGAATTGCGGGAACAGCTTGTTGGCCGGAGTCATCGCGGCCGCCTTCGCCGCGAGCATGCTCCAGGCTGAAAACCCTTCCGTCGCGGCGATGCGGTCAAGCGCATCATGGAGCGGAACGCCTTGCTCGCGCGACAGGCGTTTTGCTTTACGCTTCAGATGATAGATCGGCGTAGACAATTTCATCGTCAAAACCTCCCATTGCGAGCAGAAAGCGCAATCCCTCCTTATGCCTGGCGCTCGAACAGTCGGTCCGATGTTGAGTCGCCCGGCATGATGTCTGCTTTCCCGGCGGAGGGGGGAGGCGTGGGCGGCGCCGGAATCGAGCATAGCCGATTCCGTGGCGTGCGGAGACCATGCGCAGTCAGGTTCGAACAGAAACTGTTAGACAGCTGTTTCCGGTACCAACGCTTTGGTCGGCCCGAACAGCTCCTCGAACGCCTGCCGAAGCGCGATGTCGACATCGGCCATGGTTACGAGCTGGCCGAGATCGACCAGCGAGGTCACGCCATAGCGGGGGTCGGCGACGCCGCAAGGAACAATGCCAGCGAAATGCGACAGCTCCGGCTCGACATTGATGGCGATGCCGTGGAACGAGACCCAGCGCTTCAGCCGCACGCCGATCGCCGCGATCTTGTCTTCGTGCTCGCTCCCCTTGTCGGGCCGCTTCACCCAGACGCCGACCCGGTCCTCGCGCCGCTCGCCGCGGACGTTGAAGGCGGCGAGCGTCTTCAGGATCAGCTCCTCCAGGCTGGCAACATAGGCCCGCACGTCCGGCCGGCGGCGCTTGAGGTCGAGCATGATGTAGGCAACCCGCTGGCCGGGCCCGTGATAGGTGAGCTGCCCGCCGCGCCCCGTCGCGAAGGTCGGGAATCGGGGATCGAGCAGGTCGCTTTCCTTGCCCGAAGTGCCCGAGGTGTAGAGCGGGGGGTGCTCGAGCAGCCAGACCTGCTCCGGGGCCTCGCCCGCCGCGATGGCGGCAACGCGCGCCTCCATTTCGGCGACGGCGTCCGGATAGGGCACCGGCGCGTCCGAGATTCGCCATTCGACGGGCTCACCGCCTGAGGCGGAAAACGACGTCAAATCGAGCTCTTGACGTTGGTTTTGGCGAGGGATTTGAGGCGAATTAACCATTGGCTAACCATAACGTGGTGATCATCGCGGGAGCAAATGCCAAGCCCTTTGGCCTCAGTCCCAAGTTGCGGCGGTCCTGACAGTGCCCACTCTCGATAAAGTCACCGTGGATCTCATGGTCGTCCTCGGGACGACCACCATGCCAATCCATCAAGTATTACGTCTTTCCCGCGGCGCCATCATCGAGCTGGACGCAACCGAGGCCGACGAGGTCAAGGTTCTCGCCAACAATCTGCCGGTGGCCTCCGGCGTCGTGCTGGTCGACCGCAACCGGATCGCGGTCGAGGTCAAGCAGATGCTGCCGCGCTCGCCCGGGACCCGGTAGGGCCCGGGACACCGCGGGGCCCGGGGTAGCCGGCCGGTCGGGCAGGGACGGAACATTTTTGTCCCAAGCTTGTGGAATTCAGGGCGTCGGCAGACTTGTACCCCACTGATGGATTTGTTAGATCGGCGCCGTTGATGCGGCGGGCCTTCAAGCCTCAAGCCGGCATTCCCAAGCGCTCGTGGCGGAACTGGTAGACGCGCTGCCTTGAGGTGGCAGTGAGTAAAATCGTGGGGGTTCGAGTCCCTCCGAGCGCACCACATTCCCTTGAAATTGCTGATGTTTTTGGCCTCACAGGGCGCGCTTTGGCGTGACTTGTCCACAGGCTATCCACAAGGATATCCCGGGTCGGTACACAGCTTGCGTTGGTCGAACCAATCGCCTCCGGGCTTGGGTCGGGCCGCATGGAATCACAGGCAGGCAGGCCCCGGAGGGAGGCTCCCACGACGGATCAGGGCCGCAAAGTGCGGCCCCGCTCGCGGCCCATGATTGATGTCAGGCTACCGTTTCCGGCTGCTGCGCGGTGAGGGCGGCCGCACGGGCGTCCAGCCGGGCGCGAACCAGGTCCAATTGCCGCTCGCCCCGCGATGGCGACAGCAGGCCTTTGACCTCAGTCTTGATCTGGGCCCGCAGGCCGTTGCCGACGATCGGCGCGCAGTGCTCGTCTCGCGTTTGCCCGTGCCCGCGAAGATAGCTCGATGCGTTGCTCATGGTTTCGTCCACGCGCAGCAGGGACTCGCAGGGCGCGCCTTCCGCATAGATCACATCATGGCTATCGAGCTTGATGTGGAAGAATTCCAGCTCGTCATGCTCATGAGCCGGGTAGCGCGAGATCGTGGTGTCGTTGATCAGGCACTCTGCCGGGATCAACAGACCATCGATCAGCAAGGCGTGCCCCCCGGTCACGAACAGGTCGGCCGAAGGGACATTTGGCGCGAGCGCGCCGCGAGCGATGCGGACGGGACGGGCATGCTTGTCCCACGGTCTGGTTGCATCGCGCCTGGTCCGCCGAAAGCGTCCGATCCACTCGATCGGCCGTGCTCCGCCGAAGGCGGTCGGGACGATATCGCCCACGCAGAGGTCTTCGATCCTGCGAACGCCCGTGAGGGTCGCGATCCCAGTGCCTTTCAGGAAGCAGTTCTTGCCGTGGTAATAGGCCCGGGCAGGCCCGACCCCGCAGCCCGCAAGTGCGGCCGCCGCAGCGAAAATCATGCGACGTGTCATCGCCTTCGGTGGGGTCTTCGCTCGATCCGCCTGCGACATTCGTTCGCGTCTCCAAAATTCCGCTTATCCCGCGATCGTCCGTTCCGGATCAAACCGGAAATGATGCGTGTAGCGTTGCTGTCGTCTCGTTATGTTAGTTATATGTTATACATTAACGCATGTGCGAGGTAAACCCCCTGTGGGGTCGGCGTCGACTGCGACATGATCTCGCCCACGCCGGCAAGAACGGAGAGTGGTGGGACCGCCCGAGGCTCAGCGGTACGTGGTCGGCCCGGTCTGCTTCGGTCCGATCGCATTGATCGTGCCGCGCAGCTTGGTGCGCAGCTCCTCGGCAACGAAGTGCGCGTCCGCGCCGTCGCGTATGATCTGCGGGCGGATGAAGATGATCAGCTCGGTACGCTTGACCTGCTTGTCGGTCTGCCCGAACACGACTTCGCCGAGCCCGGGAATCTGGTCCAGCCCCGGAATTCCGGAGCGGGACTTGGTCTGGCTGTCGCTGATCAGGCCTGCAAGCAGCACCGTCTGGCCGCTGGCGACCGCAACGGAGCTGCGCACCTTGCGGGTCGACACCGTCGGGGTCAGCGAGTTGGTCGAGGTCGAGGAGGAGCCCGACGAGGAATTGCTGACGGGATTGGAGATCTCCTGCTCGACATCGAGCCGGACATTGCCGTTGGCGTTGATCCGGGGCACCACGCGCAGGATGATGCCGGTGCTGCGATAATCCGTCGTGTTGGCGATCGTGTTGCTGCCGGTCAGGACCGTCGCGCTGCCGGTCTGGATCGGGATCTCGTCGCCGACCTGGAGCGTCGCAATCTGGTTGTCGATCACGACCACGGACGGATTCGACAGCACCTTGACGTCGGTGATGGCGTGCAGGGCGTTGAGCACAGCCCTTGGCGTCTGCGCGGAGCCGACCAGGAAGTTGAAGCCGGGAATGGCGCGCTGGAGCACCACATCGGCTGCCGCGGAGGCAATCGCGCTCGCGCCGTTGTAGCCGAGCGATCCGGTGTTGGGCTTGAGCCCGAGATCGCGGCTCATGATGTAGGACTGGATGCCGTATTGAAGGTCGTCGGTCAGCGTCACCTCGGCGATGGTGGCGTCGATGGCGACCTGAAGCTGGGGCTGGTCGACTTCCTTGATCGTCTGTTCGATGGTGCGGTACTGCTCCTGGCTCGCATAGATCAGAAGCGTGTTGTTGACGCTGTCGGCGGTGATGCGGACGCCGTCGAGAACGCCGGCACCGCCGGGGCCCGCTCGCCCTCCGCTCTGGCTCGAGGCGGAATTGTCGAACAGGCTGCCGCCGCCTTGCGCGCTCGAGCCCGCGCCGTAGCTCGCCTGATTGCCGGACGAGGCATCTGCCATCGCGCTGCCGGAGGAGGAGCTTCGTCCACTCGATCCGAAGCCGCCTGATCCCGACTGGCCGGTGGGGGAGGCGGAAAGCCGGTTGAGCGCGGAGCCGCCGCTCGAGCTCGCCGACGCGCCGGAACCGGGCGCGACTTGTCCGGCCGGGCTGTCCAGCGGCGAAGACGAGGATCCCGACGAACTGCTGCCGCCGAACACATCGTTCAACACGCGTGCGATCTGCTTGGCATCGCCAAACTTCACGCGATAGACGTGAACCGCGGACCGCCCCGTGTTGGTCGTGTCGAGGCGCCGAACCCAGGTCTCGACACGCTGGAGCAATTCCGGCTTGCGCGTCACGGCGAGCACCGCGTTCATGCGCGCGATTGATTGGAACTTGATGAGGTTCTGCGTCATCCCGCCTTCGCCGGAATCGACGATCTTTTCGAGCTCGACGATGATGGGACCCGGATTGCTGTTCTGCACCGGGAAAATTCCGACGGATTGCCCCTTGAGGAAATCCGCGTCGAAGCTGAGCACGAGATCGACCGCGTTGCGGCGCTCACTGCCGGTGCCCTGGATCATGATGAGGTTGCGGCTGGTGTCGGCGCGGATCATGCCCTGCTTGGTGGCAAAACTGTCCACCAGCTTGATGACCGTCTGCGCCGAGACATATTGCAGCGGCACGATCGTGATGCCGTAACCCGGCGTCATGCGATCGGCCGCATCCGCTGTGCCGACCCCGACCGCGTCGGCCTGGGGCATCAGGCGGTAACCGGTATCGTCGCGCACCAGCGCGACGCCGCCAAGGCGAAGGGCATTCTCGAGCGCGAACGCGACGTCGGTTTTCGGGATCGGCCGCCCCGACGAAAGGCTGATATTGCCCTGAACGCGGGGATCGATGACGTAGCCGACACCGAGGATGTCTCCGAGTACGATCTTGGCGACGGATGCGATCGGCGAATTGTCGAAATTCAGCTCGAACTTGTCCGCACTCGTCGTTGCGGCCTGCGCCGAGGTGGCCGTCGGGGCCTCTTCACCAGGGTCCGCGGCGTAGATCGCTGTCTTGGCCTTGGGACCGGTGCTGAGTTGCCGCTGCGGCAATTGTTGCGGATAACGCGGCAGCAGGTCGACCGAGCGTACCTTGTCGAAGACGTCAGGATCCCTGTTGTTGTCGACATCGGCGATGCTGCTCACCGTGTTGCAAGATCCAAGCAGCACCGAGATCATCGCGCATTGGACAAACAAGCCGATCTGGAATGCTGTTCGGCTCACCGACTGCCTCACTCACGCGCCGCCCGTTGCCACTCCTGGGGTGGGTCGAGCCGAAGCCGTTTGCTTAACTCTCTCCTGTGACAGCCATGTGTTATAAACGTTGCGTAGTCACGCGACGATCGTAATCTGAATGTTATCGACGTTTGAGATCCATGGAAATCGCGCTGAAATATCAATGCTGTCGACTGCGCTTATGTTGTGAATCGTCGGTGCGAATAATGTCGATGATCATAACGTCACATTTCCAATCAGTAAGTAGGGTAAACGGCGCGCTCGCCGCTTCGAGCGGCTGTCAGAGTTTTCCGGTAGACGTTCATGGCTTCTCCGAATGCGCACGAGTTCGCAGCTCGTTTCAGCCGAACGGCCGGCCTGAAGGCGGACGCGGACAAGCTCGGCAGGCTGAGCGGGGCAGGGCCGGCGGAAGGCGGCCTGCGCAAGCTGTGGGAAATGAGCGAATTGTCGGCCAGCGAGTTTGCCGACGAAGTTGCGCTCTTCTTCGAGCTTCCGCGCCTCACGCTTCAGGACATGATGGCGGCGGAGTCCGGGCGCAGCAGTTCTCGCGTCGCTTCCTGCGGGAAATGGCGGTGTTCCCGTGTCAGCCGGCAGGCGCATCGCCGGTGCTTGTGGTTGCCGACCCGACCGACCGTGCCTCCATTCAAGCGGCGGGGATCGTGCTGTGCGCGCCGCCCACGATCAAGGTGGCGTCGTTCGAGGACATCGCCACCGTGCTCGACCAGCGCCTTGGCGAGGAGGAGAGCGCCAGCGCCGAGAACGCCATCAGTGCCACCGTTCAGGACGACGACATCGACAATCTGCGCGACCTCGCCAGCGGCGCGCCCGTCGTCCGGGCCGTCAACGACTTGTT
Source organism: Bradyrhizobium sp. CB2312 (assembly GCF_029714425.1). Classification (NCBI taxonomy): domain Bacteria; kingdom Pseudomonadati; phylum Pseudomonadota; class Alphaproteobacteria; order Hyphomicrobiales; family Nitrobacteraceae; genus Bradyrhizobium; species Bradyrhizobium sp. CB2312. The sequence goes on from NZ_CP121668.1 coordinate 4,352,133, forward strand.
CGAGACTGCGGTCGAACTGCGCGCCAGTGATATCCACATCGAGCCGGGCCGCACGTCGCTGATCGTGCGGATGCGCGTCGATGGATTGCTGCGCAACGTGGCGACGCCCAACGGTGTTCCGCCGCAGGCGGTGATCTCCCGCATCAAGATCCTGGCCGGTCTCAACATCGCCGAACGTCGCCTGCCGCAGGAAGATGGCGCGCGGGTCCGGGCCGCGCGCTCGGAGATCGACGTTCGCGTGGCGATCATGCCGACGCAGCATGGCGAGTCCGCCGTCATCCGCCTCCTGCCGCGGGACCGGGCCCTGTTGTCGATCGACAAGCTGGGCTTCCTTGCCGGCGACCAGAGCAAATTGCGGCGCATGCTGGCGCTGCCGCACGGCATGATCATCGTCACCGGCCCGACCGGCAGCGGCAAGACCACGACGCTCGCAACGGTCCTGTCGCTGCTCAATGAGCCCACCCGCAAGATCCTGACGATCGAGGACCCTGTCGAATACGAGATTCCGGGCATCTGCCAGTCCAGGCCAAACCGTCGATCGGGCTGACTTTCGCCACCGCACTGCGCTCCTTCGTCCGCCAGGACCCCGATGTGATCATGGTCGGCGAGGTCCGCGACTCCGAGACGGCCCATGTCGCCATTCACGCCGCTCACCGGCCATCTCGTGCTGACCACGTTGCACACCGAGACGGCTGCGGCCGCCGTGCCACGGCTCCTCGATCTCGGGGTCGAGGCGTTCCTGCTGCGCTCGACGCTGCGTGCGGTGATCGCAACAAGGTCGATCTCAAGGAATTCAGTCGGCATGAGACGCTCGATGCCGTCGACGGCCAGAGCGGCTATTATTGAAAGTTGAGGCTGCGTCATATCGTAAGAGCAGCTTAAAGTAGCATTAGATCATACTCATCTTCCGGGCTCGCGGTGGCTCCGTGCAGGCGAGCGGGATGACCGGCCGCTGGCCGCAGCTCCGATTTTTCCTTTAAATTCGCGATCGAATTTGCGATGCAGGCTCCAGGGGTTGAAGGCGGCCTGAGTCTGGAGGGGAATTTTGGCAGGACGCCGGTGTGTGCTAGCAGGGCCGCGGGACCGGCCGGGGGCATCGGGCGAGCGCAAATTAACCATCGGCAATGCGATGGTCGCGCGAAAGGCTTTACTGTGGGGACAATTCGCGCAAAGCCTGTCGCTACGAACGCAACCCTACTTTTCATTAGTCAGTTGAAAAGGTTAACTAATCCCGCTTTGCAAGGGCAAAGTGGGGACATTGGCCGGAGAGGGCGAGATGGTCGGCAGGAGACATGATTCGCGGGAAATTTCGGACAAGCTGGCCCAGGCGGATCAACTCGCGGCTAGAGGCAAGACCCAGCGCGAGATATCGAAGGCGCTCGGCGTCAGCATCATGACCTATCATCGCTGGAAGAAGATGCTCAAATCTCCCGAGCCTGCGAAGGATGGGGCAGGCGGCGCTATTGACATTGGCTCGAGCATCCCTCGCGATGCCAACTCCGAAGACACCATCAAGCGCCTCGAGGTGGAAAACGCGCAACTGCGACGTCTTGTAACTGACATGTTGCTCGAGAAGCTGAAATACGAGGAAGAGCTGCGCGCACGCCAGGAGCCGCGGCTCCGGCGCCCCGAGAAGGGCTAGCGCGTCCGCAAGCGAAGTGAACACCGGTTCGCATCGGGAAAACGCGGCAACACAATAAATCGAGAGCCCCGTTCCGATGTCCTCGGAACGGACATGGCTCTAGGGCCTGATCCCCAAAGCGGGAGGCAAGGGGAAGGACGAGGCAAGGGACGCGGGAAGCGGCGAGGCCGACGACGCGAGTTCAACGGCCGGTTTGGCCTGCTCGGCACCGAACGATACCCAGACGTTCGGATCCGTCGCGCTCTGGCGCGACAGGTATCGATAATCGTCTCGTACCAGAACAGGATTTCCGGCGTCTGGTTGTCGAGTATCATTTCGCCTCGATCGGACCGGACGGTCAGGACGGCATGACGCGTCCTGGTCTGGCCGCGCTCCTCGACGATGGTGATCAGCAGCGCGCCCTGGGGCCACCCAGCCTTCGCCAGCAGCTTGCGCTTGAGCAGGACCATGTCTTCACAATCGCCGCGGTCGAGCGGGTAGGCCCAGCGCTCGGTTTTTCCATAGAGTTCGGCATCGCTGGTCCACGTCACGCGATCGTTGACGTATTTGTTGATCTCGTAGAGTTGCTGGAGCAGCTCGGGCGTGAGCGTGACGTCGCGCGCCTGATCGGCCGAGGGCTTGCATTCGTCGGCATTGGCGGCACAGAGCTGGAGCCAGCCATTGGGCGCCTTGGTCGCGCTGCCGATCGCGGCGAATAGCGCCGGACGGGTAAGGAAGGCGTGAGCCGGGAGCGCATCCCAGGCGAACAGGGCGGCAGCGGCAGCCGCGGTCCACGCGCGAAGCCGTCTGGCGGTTCGTCCCTCCATGCAGAAATTCGTCATGCCCGTTCCCCACCGGATTCCGGGTGGAAGGCTCGCAGAGACAGCTCGCGATCCCGCTAAGCAATTGCTTCAAATTGAACGGATCTCGGCAGATGCCGTTTCACGCGGACGGCTATGGTGTGATTTCAGTTAAGGTTCAGCGATGGTCGCTCCGCAGCGGCTCCCAGATCTCGATATCGCGATCGCGCACGAGCAACCCGGGAAGCGCTTCGTGCCAGGCGTTTCGATAGGATCGCTTGATCTGGACATTCAGGAGCTCTTCATGGCTCTCCCAGGTCTCGTAGAGCATGAAGCGATATTCGGACGCCGGATCGCGATGCAGGACCGCCTGGTGGAAGGTCGGCTCGTTCCGCATCGCGTCGAGTACCATCCCGAGCAGCCGCAGAAAATTTTCGCGCTACCCAGGCACGACGTCGAACTTGATGACGTAGGTAACCGGCATGGGTGACTTGCCTCGGTGTTCGCCCTGGCGGGAATTGCCGCCAGTCGACGCGAGGATGCGCCACGCAACCCAGGCGGGTCGATTACCTCGCGGGTAATGAGGACGCGAAATGTGCACGCCAGTTCAACCGCGCAAGTCAGCCCGACGCTGCATCTGCTTCGGCGTCGGACATCAACACCCGCGCCGGATGGCTGAAGATTTCGAATTGGTCTCCGCGCGCGACACCGACGAGCGTGGTGCCGCTCGACGTGAGTCGGGGCATTTTCACCGAGGCCGCGGGTGTAAGACGCGATCGCATGCGCTGATGAATTGGGAGCGGTGCATGAGTGCTTGCCTTGCGTCTGTTCATCGACGCGCGAGCGCGAGCAAGGCTCCGAAACGTCCAGGAACTTGCGATGGCATCTCGGGTTCTTCGCCTGCAGGGCTTGCAACGCCGTTGCTCACATCCTGACGCAGGAAGAGGTTGCGATCCTCGGCAGCGAGATCCTGCTCAAGCAGAACAAGTCCGATGGCTACATATGTGTGAGCTGCGGTGGAGGACGATGAGAGATAGCACGTCGAAGGTCGCTTACATCACGAACGCCGTTCACCTCTGCATCGATATGCAGAATATTTTCGCTCCCGGCGGGCTGTGGGCGACGCCCTGGATGGAACGGGTCTTGCCGACGATTGCCGGGATCGCTTCGCGCTATCAGGCCCGGACGATCTTCACGCGCTTCATCACGCCGCAGGATCCGGAAGATCGCCCCGGACAGTGGCAGCGCTATTTTCACCGCTGGAGCGAGGCGACGCGCCGGCATCTGTCGCCATCCGCGCTCGAGCTCGTGCCGGCGCTTGGCCGGCTCGTTCCGCCCGCCGTCGTCATCGACAAGCCGGCCTATTCTGCGTTCAGCAATCCCGGTCTTGCGACCCTGCTGGTCGAAAAGCACGTCGGCACGGTCGTCATCACCGGGGCAGAGACGGATGTCTGCGTGCTGTCGACGGTGCTGAGCGCCGTCGATTTCGGTTTCAGAGTCGTCATCGTCGAAGACGCGCTGTGCAGCTCGTCCGACGTCGGGCATGATGCGCTGATGACGATGTACCGCACCCGCTTTCACGGCCAGGTGGATCTTCTGACCGCGGAAGAGCTGGCAGAGTTTTGGCGCGCGTAGAAATGCGCGCCTCGAAGCGGCTCAAGCAAGCGCGACGTCGGCCGGCGCCGCTCTCGGTTGGGGCGTCCGCGCATCGCTTTCTGCGGATCGCATGCTCAGATAGGCCGGATCGAAGCCGGCGAGCCGGACCAGTCCCGGCCAATTGGTGATCGTCATGGTCTTGCCCTGCCATTGCAGCAGGTTGCAGCGGCGCAACTCCTGAATGGTGCGGTTGGCGTGCACCGGGGAGATGCTGCAGGCGGCCGCGATGTCGGACTGGGTGAAGGGCGAGGGCAATCTGAAATCCCTGGCGAGACCGACGATCTGCAGGCGCGCGGTGATCTCGCAGAGCAGATGCGCCACGCGCGTCAACGCATCGCGACTGCCGAGATTGACCGTCCAGTTTCGCTGGATCGCGTGATCTGCCAGCAGCATCAGCAGCAGGGCGTGCGCCATGGCCGGCGAACGCGCCGCCATCCCGCGACAGAAGCGGTGCGGCACGAGGGCGACGATCGCAGGGCCGAGCGCGATCAGATTGCCGTCGATGCGCGGGCGATGGAGCGTGTGAAGGTTGGCGATGTCGCCAGCAACGCAGATCGACGTGATCTGCCCATCCTGGCTTTCCGGATTCTGCCAGGACAGATAGCCCTTGAGCAGCAGGCAGCATTGGGTCGCCTCGTCGCCATGCCGCAGAATGGCCTGATGCGTTCCGACATGCGCGATGCCGCTCGGCATGCCCGCGAGAAGGTCGAGATCGTCGGCGGTCAGGTCGGCAAGGCTCGCCAGGCGATCGGCGAGCCTCGAGTAAGCAAATCCTGCTTGCATGCGATGTCCGATGGCCCGCCGCCCGTGTCGGACTTTGGCCGAGAAGGACGGCGGAAAGCATTAACCTTTGATACGTTTGCGCCGACGAATGGGCCCGGAGCCATGCCGCATGATCGCCTGAGGTCAGGGAACTATGCTCGTCAATCGGCTTGCCGAACCAAGGTTCCTAGCGCTCAATTGACGTTGTCGCCGAGCATGTTGCGGAAGGCGGTGATGACGGCGACAACGCCGCTCACGCCTTGCATGAGCGCGATCTCGCCCTGCTGCTCGTGGCGAATAGCATGGGCCATGATGCGCAGGCGCAGATCACCGCGGCTGTGCCACATCTGATCAGCCATCCTGACCGCGTCTGTGATGCTTGCTCATTGCTGCGACGAACAGCGCGTCGAACTGGTCGGCCGGCGCGGTCTTGACCTGCCGCATCTCGTTCGGCGTCAAGAAGCCCGGCATGGCGGCGCGTTCCTCGGTGCTGCAATCCGGCATGTCCGTGTCGAACCAGCTCAGCCACCAGGTCTCGAAAATCCGGTTCTCGCCGGTCTGACTCGCGACCATCAGCATCGCGAGCTTGCGCAGATGCGGATCGCGTGCGCGTTCGGCACCGCTCTGTGCGAGCTCGATACCCTGCGTGTGATGCGTCGTCATATGGCGGAGATAAGCCTGGTCGGCATTCCTGTCGCGGCCGGTCCAGGGCAGCTCAAAGCCGATGCTGCCGAGCAGCGCGATTGTGCCGAGCACTGCAACCATGGCCATTGCGCCGGTGATCCAGGCATTGGTGAAGCGTAGGTCTCGTTCCGGCGCGTTGCCCGGCATCCAGCGCAGCCGCGCGAACAGGGGATACATCACGGCGGAGGAGCCGTGGACGAGCAGGCCGATCCAGTAGGGTTGTTGCAGCGTGAACAACGGCTGCCAGAACGGAAACAGCGGCACCAGCACGAACCATTCCATGGCCGAGGAAAACACGGCCCAGGGCAGCGCGAGCAGCAGGATCGTGAGCGGCCGCAAATCGGCGGTCCAGCGCCCGAGCACGCCGAAGAAGACCAGCGCCCAGGAGAAATCCGCCCATTGGTGGAAGGCGATGCCGGTGAGGATCGCGCTCCACGACGGCTCGGCGCTGATCGCCCAGTCGCGTGCCGGAATGGCCGCAACCGTCATCCAGTCGACCGCGGCATCGCGGCCGATTCGGGTGGCGAAGAGCTGGCTCACGATGGTCGAGAAGCTGCTACTGATGAGGCCGAGCGCGGCAGCGGCGATCCAGCGTGAATGCCGCCGACGTATGGAGAGTAACGAGGTGCTCTCGCCAGTGTGCTGAAGGGAGATGGCCGGGTGCACGGCGGTTCACGTGAGCTGCTTGAGCTTCTTCAGCGGATTGAGATCGCTCGGCTGGTCCTGCTCGTCACGGCCGCGCTCGGCTTGCGCCTTGCCGTCGTCGTGCAGATCCTGATCGCCGATGATCTCGCCGACAGCCTGCCTGGTCCTGCCGACGATCCGCTCCCGAAGACCCTTGGTCTTGCCCATGAGCTGCCTCCGATATGGCCTGCCTCCAAGCTCACGCCGCTAACCCCGGCGCTTGAAGGGGGCGAGCGCCGGGGCTGCGGTCTGGTACGCTTCCGGCAGCGGGGGGACCCCGGAAGCGTTGATGAGACTCGCTGGCGCGCCGATGGTTCCTGCGGCGATCACCGGTTCTCGAGCGCGATGATCACCCCTTCATTGCCCCGAAGCAGGGTGGTGGCGTGCGGCAGTGGCGCGGGCGGTCGGTCCAAATGCGTCGATATCAGCAGGCGGCCATGGCCGTGCCAGTGCCATTTGCGCGGTTCGGCGGCGATGTTGAGCGCGACCAGTATCCCGTTAAGGCCATCGGTCCGCCGGTAGGCCAGAACCTCGTTTTGTGAACGCAGGGGCTCATAGCTGCCCTGGCGTAGGCACGCATGCTCGCGCCGGAGCGCCATCAGCGCGCGAAACAGCGCCAAGATCGAATGTTCGTCACGGCGCTGCGCGGTCACGTTGAGCGCGCCATCGCGCTCCATCGGAAGCCAGGGATCGCCGGTGCTAAAGCCGCCATTGGCGCTGTTGTCCCACCGCATCGGCGCGCGTTCGGGGTCGCGGCACAGTCCGTATCCCGGCACCAGCTTCTCGAAGGGATCGCAGACGCGGTCGGGCGGAATCGGCACGCGCTTGCGGCCAATCTCGTCGCCCATATACAGGAACGGCGTTCCGCGCAGCGTCATCAGCAGCATCGCCAGCACACGCATCTGCGCTTCGCCGATCTTGCTCGCGATCCGCTGCTTGTCGTGGCCGCCGATCAACCAGACCGGCCAGGCGTCGTCGGGCAGGGCGTTATAATAGGCGTCGATCGCCGCTTGCAGCGACAGCGCATCCCAATGCGCGTCGAGCAGCGCGAAATTGAGCGGCAGGTGCAGGCGCGGCCGGTCATTGCCGTAGAAGTGACCGATGCGGTCGGTCTTGCCCTGCACCTCGCCGCAGAGCAGCCGTTCCGGATAGTCGTCGACTACCTCTCGGATGAATTCGATGCAGGTCATCGTCTCCGGCCGGTCATCGGTGAAGACAGGCGTCCGACGCTGCGGCGGCGGTTTGCCCTCGGCCTGCGGGTTCGGTGGATTGTCACGCAAAAGCTCGTCCTTGATCAGGACCGCGCTGGCATCGACGCGAAAACCGTCGACGCCGCGATCGAGCCAAAACCGCATCACATCGGCGATCGCGGCGCGCAGTTGCGGATTGCGCCAGTTGAGGTCGGGCTGCTCGACCAGGAAGGAGTGGTAGTAATATTGCCGCCGCGCCTCGCACCATTCCCAACCGCTGCCGCCGAAGCGGCTCAGCCAGTTGTTGGGCGGCCCCCCGGTCTCGGCCGCATCGGCCCAGATGTACCAATCGGCCTTGGCACTGTTCGGCGAGCTGGAGCTCTCGACGAACCATGCGTGATCGTCCGCGGTGTGATTGGGAACGAGATCGAGGATGAGGCGGATGCCTTCGGCGTGCAGCGCCTCGAGCAGGCGGTCGAAATCATCGAGGCTGCCGAAGGCGGGATCGATCGAGCAGTAATCCGAGATGTCGTAGCCGAGATCCCGGAACGGGCTGTTGTAGATCGGCGTCAGCCAGACCGCGTCGACGCCGAGCCATTTCAGATAGTCGATGCGCGACATCAGGCCGGCGAGGTCGCCCTTGCCGTCGCTATTGGAGTCCTGGAAGGAGATCAGTACGATCTCGTAGATGACGGCGGATTCCCACCACGCGCCTGCTTCACCGGACTTGGCGGTCATCGACTTGCTTCACCTCGTCATGCTTTGACGTAAGCTGCGATCTGCTTCGCCGCGCTCCGGGCGCTCTCGATGCCCTTGGGGAAGCCGCTGCGGTTCGGATAGAGCTTGCGGCGTGCATCGCGCGGCGGCCGACGCGGCTTGGTGTCCTGCGCCGCCTGATAGTCGAGCATGGCGATGCCGCCGACCATCAGCAGCGCGAGCGCAATGTTGCCCTTCCTCGGATTGTCGGATGTCAGCCCCGAGAGCAGCGCGGCGGCATCGAGGCCATCGCCGCCGACGCGCGCCCACAAGCCGGCATTCTTGTCGACCGAGAGCGACATGATCCCGGCCAGGATCTCGCGCACGCCGAAAGCGCGCACCAGCGTCTCGCAGCCCTCCATGCCCAGCGTTTCCGTGACGCGTCTCGGCGCGAAGAATTGCACGACACCGAGGCCGATGCTGAACCAGCCGAGCGCGCGGGCGAGCTGGTCTTCCGGCCGCTTCAGGCTCGGCCCGCCCTCGATGATCTCAGGATCGCCTTTGGTGCGCACGATGTTGGAGAAGTGAAACATAGGCTTGCTCCTCAGGGCCTCAGCATGACCTTGACGCAGGAATCGCGCTTGTCGCGAAACACCTGGTACATCTCGGGGCCTTGCTCGAGCGGAACGGTGTGGGTGATGACGAAGGACGGATCGATCTGGCCCTCCTCGATGCGGCGGAGCAGGTCGTCGGTCCAGCGGTTGACGTGGGTCTGTCCGGTGCGCATCGTCAGTCCCTTGTTCATGAAGGCGCCCATCGGCAGCATGTCGGAGAATCCGCTGTACACGCCCGGCACCGAGATGATGCCGCCGGGCCGGCAAACATAGATCATCTCGCGCAGCACATGCGGTCGGTCGCTCTCCGCCATCACCATCTGCTTGGCGCGGTCGAGCAGCGTGTCGGGCAGGGAAGCCATCACGTGGGATTCCATGCCGACGCAATCGATGCATTTTTCCGGGCCCTTGCCGTCGGTCAGCTCCTTGAGCCGCTCCAGCACGCTCTCGGTCTCGAAATTGATCGTGGTGGCGCCGCCGGCTTCCGCCATGCTGAGCCGCTCGGGCAGGCAGTCGATCGCGATCACCTGGTTGGCGCCGAGCAGGATGGCGCTGCGGATCGCCATCTGCCCCACCGGACCGCAGCCCCAGATCGCGACTGTGTCGGTCGGCACGATGTCGCATTGCACGGCGGCCTGCCAGCCGGTCGGGAAGATGTCGCTGAGAAACAGCAACTGCTCGTCGGGGACGCCGGCGGGCACCTTGATGTGGGTAGCGTCGGCGAAGGGCACACGCAGATATTCGGCCTGGCCGCCGGGATAGCCCCCGGTCAGATGCGTATAGCCGAACAGGCCCGCCGTGGTGTGCCCGAACACCTTGTCGGCTAGATGGCGCTTGCGGTTGGTGGTTTCGCAAACGGAAAAATTGCCGCGCTTGCACTGGTCGCATTCGCCGCAGATGATCGTGAACGGCACGACGATGCGGTCGCCTTTCTTCAGCTTGCCGTCGACGCCGGAGCCGACCTCGACCACTTCGCCCATGGTCTCGTGGCCCATGATGTCGCCGGGCAGCATGCCCGGAATGTAATTGTGGAAGAGATGCAAGTCGGAGCCGCAGATGGCGCAGCTCGTGACCTTGATGATGGCGTCGCGCGGGTCCTGGATTTCAGGATCGGTGACGGTGTCGCACCTGATGTCCTCCTTGCCATGCCAAACCAGCGCCTTCATCTCCGTCCTCCGAGCTCGATCACGCCATCTAAGTCCAGCGATGAACGATGGTTGCTACGCGGTCGCAAATTCTTCGCACCGCACCGCCCTGCGCAAAAATTAGGAACGAGGGAGCAGGCCGGTGATTGGGCGTGATCATCGTCCCCAAGTATTGTGTCGAAGGAACACGCTCATGCCCGCCAATCAATTCGCCGTCGTCACGGGCGCCTCCACCGGGATCGGCCTGGAGCTCGCCAGGTGCTGCGCCCAAGCAGGCTTCAATCTGGTCATCGTGGCGGACGAGCCCGAGATTGAGCGGGTGGCGGTTGATCTGCGCAGGCTCGGCGGCAGCGTCGAGCCGGTGCAGGCCGATCTCGCCACCACCGAAGGTGTCGACAAGCTCTGCGCCGCGGTGGCCGACCGGCCGATCGACGCGCTGCTCGCCAATGCCGGCATCGGCCTCGGCAAGGCGTTCCTCGATCAGGATTTCCAGCGCATCAGGCGCATCATCGACACCAATATTACCGGCACGCTTGATCTGATCCATCGTGCCGGTAACGAGATGCTCCGGCGCAATTCCGGGCGCATCCTGATCACGGGGTCGATCGCCGGCTTCACGCCGGGCAGTTTTCAGGCGGTCTACAATGCCAGCAAAGCATTCCTCGATTCATTCTCGTTTGCGCTACGCGAGGAGCTGCGCGACAGCGGCGTCACCGTGACCTGCCTGATGCCCGGCGCCACCGAGACCGAATTCTTCCGCCGCGCCGACATGATGGACACCAAGGTAGGCACCGAGCCGAAAGATAGCGCCTATGACGTCGCCAAGGCGGGCTTCGATGCGATGCTGCGTGGGGAATCCGATGTCGTCACGGGGATGAAGAACAAGATCCAGACCACGATCGCCAACGTCACGCCCAACGAGATGCTGGCCAAGCAGCATCGCAAGATGGCCGAGCCGGGCACGGCCAAGTCGTAGGAGGAGGGGCGGCGCAATTTCCGCGCGGCGATCCGGCAAATTCTGCGCGGCCAAACGGAAGGAGGGCGCCGATTCACATAGCCTAATGCGCCGGGCCTCCGAAGCGGTCAAACTGCTCACGCTGGAACAGGGGGCTGCGATGGCAATGGATCGTATCGAACAGGCTTTCGTGGCAACTGCAATCACGGGCTTTCTCGTGATGCTGGTGGCAATCGTCTGGATGATGATGAGTTGATGCGGGGAGGCCTGTCTTGCGCGTCGCGCTGCCTTATGCTGCGACTCTCTTGTGTCTGGTGGTGACCGCCTGGCTCGCTTTCGCGCATCTGTTCTGATCGCCGCGAGCCCGCAAGTGAGTGGTGCGAACACGCCTCACTGCGTGTCAGGCCCGCGGATCGGCAATGAGCGCGGCCAGCTTCCGCGCCATCGCCGGAAGATCGATCGGTTTCTCCAGCAGCGGCACGTCCTGAAATTCCGGACCGAGGGTGATCTTGTCGTATCCCGTGGTGAACACGAAGGGGATGTTGCGCGCCTTCAGCTCGCGCGCGATCGGAAAGATCATCTCGTTGCGGATGTTCACATCGAGCACGGCGGCATCCAGGACGCCGCCGTCGTGCAGGATCTTGAGCGCGTCGTCGAGGTGACCGACGGGACCGGCGATCTCCGCGCCGAGCGCGCGGAACGTCTTGCCGATGTCGTCGGCGAGGAAATACTCGTCCTCGACGACGAGAATGCGCCGCCCGGTGAGTTGCCCGCGTTGACGTAATGATGTCGGCGATACCGCCATGGTGCCTCCGGTATTCGCTTCAAGTTCATAGGAACATAAGGCGTCGGCCCGCCTTGGTGCAAACAATGCAGGCGAAGGCCGGTTCCATGCGCAACCGTGACATCATCGTCATCGGCGGCTCGGCCGGAGCCACCCAGCCGCTGAAGCAGATTCTGGGTGGTTTGCCCGCCGATCTGCCCGCTGCCATCTTCATCGTCCTCCACATTCCGGCGCATGGCATCGGCATCCTGTCGACGATCGCCAGCAGTGCCAGCCGGCTTCCGGTCAGCCAGGCCGAAAACGGCATGAAGATCGAGCCGGGCCGGATCTACCTAGCCGCGCCGGATCACCATCTCCTGCTGTCGGAAGATCACATTTTTCTCGGGCGCGGCCCGCGTGAGAACATGGTCCGGCCGGCGATCGATGCCCTGTTCCGCTCCGCCGCCCTGTATCACGGCCCGCACGTGATCGGCGTGCTGCTGAGCGGTCTACTCTCCGACGGCGCCGCCGGCCTCAATGCGATCAAGCGCTGCGGCGGGATGGCGGTGGTTCAGGACCCCGCGGACGCCATTGCCGACGAGATGCCCCGGCGCGGGATGGAAGCGACCACCATCGACCTCTGTGTTCCCGGCGCCGGCATGGGCGACGTCCTGTCCGAACTGGCCAGGGAGCAGGCCGGAGACGTCTTGCCGATCCCACCCGAGATCAAGCTCGAGGTCGAGATCGCGGCTGGTGACCGGATCGGTAGCGACAACCTTGTTTCGATGGCCGATCCCGTTGCGCTGACCTGCCCGGCCTGCGGCGGCGTCCTGTCCGTGGTCAAGGAGTCCCGCCCGATGCGCTTTCGTTGCCAGGTCGGTCATGGCTACACCGCCGATGCGCTCGGCAAGGAGCAGGAGGGGCGGGTGGATGAAGCCTTGCGGGTCGCGCTGCGCATCATCGAGGAGCGGGCGGAACTGGTGCAGCGCATGGCGGCCGATGGCCGGCGTGCCGGGCGGGCGGCTGTCGCGGAGATGTACGAGGTGCGGGCGGCCGAATATCGCGAATATGCCGACATGATCCGGCGCGTCGTGCTAAAATCGCTCGATCCTCCCGTTCGCAAACGGGAGGCGTGAAGGCTCTGCCATGGCCATCTCCCTTGCCGAACGCACCGCGCAGCTCAATGCCGAGCAGAGCCTGCTGGTGAAGGCCGACCACGACATCGAGGAAGGCTGGCAGCGCATCCGCGACCAGGAAGAACGCGTGCTTGAACTCATGGCCGGCGGCCACGACGCCCGCCAGGCGGAGCGGCTGGTGCAACTGCTCAAGCAGACGCTGGTGGAGTGGGAACGCCACCGGACGCTGATCGAGCAACGCGTGGCATATCTCCAGCGGGAGGTCGATCCGGGCGACTAAAGGCCGCCCGTCCTGGCTGCGTACCCGGCGCTCCAACGGCGGCCGTTCGCGGTGCATTGCGGCTTTTGCCGGGCCGGGCACGCCTGAGTTTCGGACTGGAACCCGACCACGCCCGGTAGGATCGTGCCAAGCACTACGGGACATTTTTGCCTCTGATCTGTTGGGGTAATATCGATTTCTGCTATTTGCAGGGACCGGTCCCGTTGGTTCCGGTCGGTGAACGAAAGCTGCCAGGGCCATGAATGAAATTGGCGACCAGCCGGTTGATGGAGAGCGTCAGATCAAGTCCCCGCTGATCATCGGCGTGGGCGCCTCGCCCGGCGCACTGGACAGCATCGAGCGCTTTTTCGCCAAGCTGAGCGTCGGCGCCGATCAGGCCATCGTCCTGGCTCTTCAGTATCACGAGGCTTTCGACGAATCCCGCCTGCGTGGCCTCGTTCAGGGCTCCAACGGCAGTAAGATCGCCGACATCGGCGATGGCCATGAGATCGAGGGCGGCACCATCTACCTGTGTCCGCCGGCGATGATCACGACGATCCAGGGCGACCGGTTTGCGATCCGTAGGGCCGAGCAGGCGCCCGGCGAGCGCGCCACCATCGACAGCTTCCTGGTGTCGCTGGCCGAGGAGCGCGCCGAGCAGTCCATCGGCGTCATTCTCGCCGGCACCGGCGGCGACGGCACGCTCGGCACCGCCACGCTGAAGGATCATGGCGGCCTCGCGATCGCCGAGAAGGTCGTGAGCCAGGAAGAGGCCGACCATCTGCACGACAGCAATACGCCCGCCGCCATCGCCGACTACGTGCTGCCGCCGGAGGACATCCCCGAACATATCCAGGTCTACGCCCGTCATCTTCGGCGCCTGGACGAGAAGCAGGGGTTTGACGAGGTGCTCGCCGCGGCCGCGACCTCGCTGTCGCGCATCGCCGACATCCTGCGCAACAAGACGGGGAACGATTTCCACGGCTACAAGCAGAACACCTTCCTGCGCCGCGTGCAGCGGCGCATGCAGGTGGTCCAAATCGACGAGATTCCCGCCTATGTCGATTTCCTGCGCAACGACAAGGACGAGGCGCAGAACCTCTTCAACGATCTGCTGATCGGCGTCACCGAGTTCTTCCGCGACAAGCGTGAGTTCGAGGTGCTGGAATCCCAGATCATTCCGAAGATCTTCGAGGGCAAGGGCACCGGCCAGCAAGTGCGCGTCTGGGTGCTCGGCTGCGCCACCGGCGAGGAGGCCTATTCGATCGGCATCCTGCTGCGCGAGCAGATGGCCCGGATGGACTCCGCGCCGCAGGTGCAGATCTTCGCCACCGACATCGACGGCCGGGCACTCGCAACCGCGCGGGTCGGCCGCTATCGCACCAATATCGAGGCCGACATGACCGGCGAGCGCCTGGCGCGCTGGTTCGTGCGCGAGGGCGACACCTATTGCGTGGTCAAGGAGCTGCGGGAGATGTGCATCTTCTCGCAGCACAACGTCATCAAGGACGCGCCGTTCTCCAAGCTCGACATCGTCTCCTGCCGCAACCTGCTGATCTACCTCAATGCCGAATTGCAGAACCGGGTGATCCCGTTGTTCCATTTCGCGCTGCTGCCGGAGCGCTATCTGTTTCTCGGCAATTCCGAGAACGTGACGCGGCATCCAAAACTGTTCGCGCCGATCGACCGGCGCGCCCGCATCTTCAGGAAGCTCGACACCGGAACGCGGCTGCCGCCGGAATTTCCGATCACGACCGCGGCGGGCAGGGCGCCGGTCGAGGTGCCGCCGGTGCGCTCGTTCGGACCCGACGTCGGGCTGGAGCGGCGCGCACAGCGGATCGCGGAGCGCTATGCGCCCGCCTACGTCATCACCGACGACAATTTCCAGATCCTGCACTTCTCCGGACGTACCGGGCGCTACATCGAGCCGACGGCGGGCGCAGCCACGCTCGACCTGCTCCAGCTCGTGCACCGCGATCTCAGGCTCGAGCTGCGCAGCGCGCTGAGCCGCGCGGCGGAGACCAACGAAGCGGCCCAGGCAGAACAGGTGCAGCTTGGAGTCAATGGCCACCGCGTCCTGGTCGACATCACCGTCGAGCCGATCCAGGAGGGCGTCGGCGGCCATCGCAATTTCGTGGTGCTGTTCAAGGACGGTCCGGTCCGCACGATCGAGGCGAACCCGGGTAACCCGAGCGCGCTGGTACGCACCGAGCATGTCGAGCGACTCGAAAGCGAGCTGCGCGCCACGCGTGAGCGCCTCCAGGCGACCATCGAGGAGCTCGAGAGCACCAACGAGGAGCTGAAATCCTCCAACGAGGAATACCAGTCGCTCAACGAGGAGCTGCAATCGGCCAACGAGGAGCTCGAGACCTCGCGCGAGGAGTTGCAGTCGGTCAACGAGGAGCTGACCACCGTCAATGGCGAGCTGGCGCACCGTGTCCAGGAGCTGACACGCGCCACCAGCGACCTCAAGAACTTCCTCGAGAGCACGCAGATCGCGACCGTGTTCCTCGACAACGATCTGCGCGTGATGAACTTCACGCCGGCGATCACGCAGGTCCTGCATCTCGTCGAGACCGATGCCGGCCGGCCGATCGCCCATATCAAGGCGCGCATCCCGATCGAAGAGCTCTACGACGACGTCCGCCGCGTGCTGCGCACGCTTGCCGCCAGCGAACGCGAGCTGAGCGCGCCCGAGAGCGGCACGCGCTACATCGTGCGCATCCTGCCCTATCGCAGCATCGACAATTTCATCGCCGGCGTCGTCGTCACCTTCATCGACGTCACCGCGATCACCCGTGCAGAGGAGCGGCAGCGCCTGTTGCTGGCCGAGCTTCAGCATCGCGTCCGCAACACGCTCGGCGTGGTGCGCTCGATCGCCCGCCGTTCGGCCGATTCCAGCACAACCGTCGAGGAATACGCCTCCCATCTCGACGGCCGGCTCAACGCTTTCGCCCGCACCCAGGCGCTGGTGACCCGCGATCCCGAAGGTGGCGTCGACCTCGAATATCTCGTGGTCGAGGAGCTGCTCGCCTACAACGCCCGCGAGGGCGAGCAGATGCGGGTCTCCGGCCCCAAGGTGCGCTTCCAGCCCAAGGCCGCAGAGACATTCGCGCTCGCGATCCACGAGCTCGCGACCAACGCGCTGAAATACGGCGCCTTGAGCCAGCCGGCCGGGCGCATTGAAATCAGTTGGCGCCTCGACGAGAGCACGGAGCCGGCGGAGCTGGTGTTCGAATGGCGCGAGCGCGGCGGACCGCAGGTCACACCGCCGCCGCGAAAGGGTTTTGGCACTGAGCTTCTGGAACGCACGCTGGCGTTCGAGTTCAAGGGACAGACCACGATGGCGTTCAGCCCGGCCGGGCTGCAATGCACGATCTGCATCCCCCTGAGCAAGCGCACGTTCCACACTCCGGTGGTGGCTGGCTGATGACCCTGTCGACCTCCGATCGCAGCCTGCTGGAGCCGGCCATCCGCCGGCTGAGCGCGCTGCGGCCGTTGTCGGCCGAAGCCCGTGCATCGCTCGAATACGCCATGCTCGAGGGTCTGCAGCGCGCCGGGGCCGGCGAGGACCTGATCTCGGAGGGCGATCCCGTCGACAGCGTCCGCGTCGTGCTGTCGGGCTGGCTCTGCCGCTATAAGACGCTGGAGGACGGAAGGCGCCAGATCGTCAATTTCATCTTCCCGGGCGAGAGCTGCGACGCGCATGCGTTCCTGCTCTCGGTGATGGACCATTCCATCGCGACGCTGACGCCGGTGGTCTATGCCGAGATCAGGCGCGCGCGATTCGAGGCGCTGGTGGTCGCCGACCGTTCGCTCGCGGAAGCATTCTGGTGCGAGACCCTCGTCAACACCGCGATCCAGCGCGAATGGGCGATCAATCTCGGCCGCCGCATTGCGCTGGAACGCGTGGCGCATCTGTTCTGCGAGATATTCGAGCGGCTTCGCCCCGTCGGCATGGTCGACGGAAATTCCTGCATCATGCCGATCACGCAGATGGACCTCGCCGACGCCACCGGGCTTTCGGTGGTCCACCTCAACCGGACCATCCAGGAGCTGCGTGCCTCCGGCCTGATCGTGCTGCGCGATCGCACGCTGACCATCAGCGATCTCGACGCACTGAAGGACGCGGCGTTGTACTCGCCGAGCTATTTGCAGCTTTACCGGCGCGGTTGATGGGCGCTGCGGGACGCAACGCGCCAATCGAGAAACTTGATCAGGGTTAGTGGGCGCGCGAATTTTTTTGAGCCAATGACGTCGTTTGAGTAACTTGTGCAAAGGCGGGACGACGCTGCTGCGCCTATGATGGGCAATGCAAAACGCGCTCTTGGCCCGTGCGGCCCGGGCCATCGAAGCAAGCCGCATTCTTCGCGATCAGCACAGGCGGGTCACGGAGCAGCATGGCCGCAACGTGGACGCGGCGCGCCTTGCGGTGATGAAAAGCGCCATGGCGCGCTCGGAGATCAAGGCCTATCGCGACAATCGGCAAGACGAGCCCGATCAAGACGAGCCCGATTGAGGGCTGAGCCAGCCAATTCGCGGAACCGAGCAACTGTTTCGCGTCGGGAACGTTGACGTTCGCCATGCCGATTCGGCTTTGGCAACCACCCGTGACAGGAACGCAACGGCGCGCTCTGCCTCTTGGTCAGGGAGAACGCTCATGTTGACACGGCGTCGTCACAAACAAACGGACTTGATGGAGACGCGCTTGGCTGCGGAAGCGGAGCGGCTGCGCGAGAAAGCCAGATCGCTTCCGCCCGGGGCCGCGCGCGACGAGATGCTGCACAAGGCGCGCCAGGCGGAAACGGGATCTCAGATGAGCGAATGACTGCGGTCGCCGGGCTTGCAGCCGCCGGACTAGACAATGATGCGGGCGAGTGAAGCGCGAGCTGCACGCGCCGGGAACGGGTCAGATGTCGGCGCGTACCGATGCGCTGATGTCGTGGGCAGAAACCGGAAAAATGAGCACCACGTCCATCGTCCCCGTTGTGTCCGGTTGTCACCCGGCGGTGCCTCCGGTCAACGCCGCTTCGCCGTTTTGGTTCGCCTGTTATAGGGTGAGCGATTGGTCGGCCTCAGCGAAATTCCTTCGCGCTGCGCCTTGCTGCGGATGGCCGCGACCGGACGTTGAAGCTTGATGCTCATCACGCCCGTCGGCGTGTTTCCCTTCGCGAGCTGCTTCAACTTGCTCACATCCGCAGGCGTCCACGGCTGGCGCGCGCGCCGCTTGTACGCGGGATTTGCCTTGCGTGGTCCCTTGCGGCCGATCGGTGACCCCGGCCGCTTCCATGCTGCTTTCGCCATGATGATCCTCCTTCAAGTCCTTCATGAACAAGCGAATCAGCATTTCGGTTCCGGCGCATTTGCTGCCGCAATGCGCCGCCTCTCGGCGCGCCTATTCATGCTCTCGACGAACCGATGCCGCAGTGCGCACGCGCTTTGCGCAAAATCACGCAGCGTTAACTTATTGAAATGCCGGAACCCGAAATCGCGGCGGAAGCTATGTAGGCTGCCGGACAGGGCCGCCCCACCGGCAGCTCAATGACTGATGACTTGGGCCCCGGCGCCCAATCCCCCGCCGGGGCCGATTTCCGTCCATCCGAAATCATCCGTGAAAAGTCCAATGACCGCCAAACGCAACCGCAGGAAACAGACCCAATCGCTCCAGGAGCGGTTGACCGCATTCGCCGAAAGCGCCCGCGAGCGTGCCCGCAGCCTGCCGCCTGGCAGGGAGCGCGAGATGCTGCTGCGCCGCGCCAAGCAGAACGAGGTGACCTCAAATCTGACAGACTGGCTCAGCGCGCCCGCCTGCCCAAGACGAGGAGAATGATCATGCGGAGCATCAAGCATTATCGCGCCTTCCAGATCGATCGGGAGGGGCATGTGTTCGGCTGCATCAACCTCGTCTGCGACGATGACGAGCAGGCCAAGCGCGAGGCCGCGGCACTCGTTCTGGTCCACCGCATCGAGCTGTGGCGGCTGGACCGGCGGATCGCGCAATTCGATCTGCCGCCGGAGGTCGTTCGCTAGTAGAGCGGAGCGGAACCGCGCGCAGCGCCCCGGGTTGGTCGCATGAGACCGACCTCGCGAGGAGCCAGCATGACGGAAGCCGACGTTCGCAAGGGGATGCCGCCCGTCAAGCTGTCGCGCGCGGAGTTCGAGCGCCGTTACAAGAGCCAGTTCATCGATCCCGTCTTTGCGCCGCTCGGGCGCGAGCTTGACGCCATCGTGAGTGCCGCCTGGGACGCCTACAGCCATTCGCGCAAGGCGCCGCTGACGCGCAAGGCCGGCCCCGGATTTGCCGATCCCGACTACGACATCGCCCTCGACTGGCTGGATGCCCGCGCCGCGGTGCTGGCGGCACAGCGGCGGCACGACGATGCGAGCGAGACGCCGCGCATCCTGATCATCAACGGATCGGCGCGCAGCGAGCACACCTGTCCCGGCGAGATGTCCAAGACCTGGCGCCTCGTCAAGCTTGCCGAGCCGGTCTTCACCGAGATGGGCTTTGCCGTCGACATCCTCGATCTGTCGCGCCTTGCTTCCGAATTCGGCAAGACCATCCATCCCTGCAAGTCCTGCGTCTCGACCGCGATGCCGCTCTGTCACTGGCCGTGCAGCTGCTATCCGAACTATTCGCTCGGACAGACCCGCGACTGGATGAACGAGATCTATCCGCTCTGGGTCGCAGCTCACGGCATTCTGATCGTGACCCCGGTGAACTGGTATCACGTGCCTGCCGGGCTCAAGGCGATGATGGACCGCATGGTCTGCGCCGACGGCGGCAATCCCGATCCGACCTCGACCCACGGCAAGACTGCTGGGGAAGCCAAGGCGATCGAGCTGAAGGGCTGGTCCTATCCGCGCCATCTCGCCGGCCGCCATTTCGGCCTGGTGGTTCACGGCGACGCCGTCGGTGCCGAGGGCGTGCGCCGGGCCTTGTCGGACTGGCTCACCGACATGCACCTGATCTCGGCAGGCCGCTTCGCCGAGCTCGACGGCTATGTCGGCTACATGGACCATTATGCCACCTCGCACCACGAGCTCGACGAGGACAGTGAATTTCAGCAGGAGGTCGTGAACGCCGCACGCGCGCTGGGCAATGCGGTCCGGCTGGCGCGGAGCGGGCGCCTTCAGGAGCCTGGCGCCGGTCTTCAGGATCCGAATCCCAAATGAGCGGTGCACAACCGATCGATTGCCTGATCGTCGGGGGCGGCCCGGCCGGGATGATGGCCGCGATCTATCTGGCGCGCTTCCGCCGCCGCGTCTGTGTTGTGGATACCGGCGCGAGCCGAGCGGCGCTGATCCCGCGCAGCCATAACGTTCCGGGCTTCGTCCACGGCCTGTCCGGCGCCGAGCTGATCGCGCGCATGTCGGCGCAACTGGACGAGCTCGCCGTCACGCGCGTCGAGGCCGAGGTCACGGCATTGCAGCGGCAGGGGCACGGTTTTCAGGCGAGCTGGAGCGGCGGCGCGCATGAGGCCGCCACCGTCATTCTCGCCAGCGGCATCGTCGACACCCATCCGCCGTTCGACGAATGGCGCGCGGCCGTCGCGGACGGGCTGTTGCGCTACTGTCCGGTCTGCGACGCCTTTGAGGCGCGCGGCTGCCGCATCGGCGTCGTCGGCCCGCTCGGTCCTGCCGCCGGCAAGGCGCTGTTCCTGCGTGGCTACTCGCGCGACGTGACGCTGTTCGCAACCGCGCGGGATGGCGAGGAGACCGCAACATCGGGGCTGGCCGAGGCGGGGGTCGAGGTGGTGTTTGCGCCGGACCTGCGCCTCAGGCGGACCGCGAACAGGATCGAAGCCGTGTTCGCGAACGGCCGAACGACGCAATTCGACATGGTCTATCCCGTCATGGGCGCAGAGGTGCGTTCAAAGCTCGCGGTGTCGCTCGGCGCCGAGCATACCGCCGACAATTATTTGAAAGTCGATGACCATCAGCACACCTCTGTCAGCGGGCTCCTTGGCATCGGCGACGTCGTGACCGACCTGCACCAGATCTCGGTCGCGTTCGGTCACGCCGCAATCGCCGCCTGCACCATCCACAACAGCCTGCCGCCGCGCCTGGCATGAGAAGCGCGGCCCTGAGCATGTTTGCCGACGACTGGCGCGCCGGCGACACCGAGCAATGCACGGTTCCCCGGATTCACATTCAGCCGGACGGCAGGAACGATCGAAGCCTCGCCTTGGTTGAGCGTGAGCGGGCAGGGCGGCATCGAAGCGCAATTGGAGAGATGGGATGGCTCAATCCGAAGAGGTGACCCGCTGCATCGCGCTCTGCATGAATTGCTACCAGACCTGCCTCGGCACGGCGATGAACCACTGCCTCGAGACCGGCGGCAAGCATGTCGAGCCCAGGCACTTCCGCCTGATGATGGCCTGCGCCGAAATGTGCCGGACGGCCGCGCATTTCATGCTGATCAACACGCCGCATCACCGGCACACCTGCGGCGAATGCGCGGAAATCTGCAGCGAATGCGCCGCCGATTGCGAACGGATCGGCGGCATGGAGGAGTGCGTCACGATGTGCCGCTCCTGCGCCCAATCCTGCCGCGCGATGGCAGCCTGAAGGACAAGCTCATGCTGGAAGAGAAGCTCAAGGAAGCCATCATCGGCGAGTTGGAGCGGCAGGCGGCCAACCGGCCGCAGGCTCTGACGGTCGAGGGCGGAGGCGAGGCGAAAGGCTCGGAGGAGCTGATCGTCAACGGCCGGATCGATCTTGCTGCGCTCGCGATGGTGATCGCCGGTTCGGTTGCGGGCGGGCCGTAAGGCTCCATCCTTGACCGCTTGAAATCGCAGTCAATGCGTGCACACCGCCGCGCGCGCCTCAGCCATATTCCTCGCCGATGCCGTATTCCCGATAGATCTCCAGCGGATCGAGGTCGGGAAACAGGCGGCATTTGGCCTGGGCGAGATGCAGGCTCACCGCCGCCGGCTCCTTGCCGTTCGCCAGCATCTTGCGTAGGTCGTCCATATGCGCGTTCGGCTGGTGCTTGGGTTCGAGCTGCTCCAGCGCGACCAGCGCGGTCGCGAGCGCCTCGGTCAGAACCCATTCGTCGTGGCCCGTGATTCCCTTCTTCGGCATCGGCAGACCCCACTTGTGGCGGTGCCAGTCTATCGCGACTTCGGCCAAATCTCCATTGCCGGCCGCCGGGCTCCGGCTTGCATTATGGCGGCGCGCGGCTAAAAGGCGGCGAGTTGCGGGGGCGGCGGTATCTTTCTTGAAACAAAGTTCGCGTAGACCGACCTGCACGGCGTCCAGGCCGGCTGTTCCGCTCTGGGTCTCCCCGATCCCGTACCCGCAACCCGATCCGGTTGCGCACCCCTCAAGGCTCGAGCCAGCATGGTCTTCCTCAGTTTCGTCTACCGCTTCGTCACCAACTTCGCGTTCCTGGCGGTGGTTTATTTCAGCCTGAACTTCATGGAGAAGTATCCGAACCGGGCGATCCTGGCGATCCTGGTGCTGGTCTATTCCGCCATGCGCGCGGCCTCGACGCTGCGCGCGTTCTACTTCTTCCAGAAGATCGAGAAGCTGGAGGCCGAGACGCGCCGCCTCCAGGCCCCGATCAACGACGGCTCGGGCGGAACCGCGGCGCGCAAGCAGGTCGTCGCCGACGTCGCGCGGCTGCGGCGCGACGGCGAGCTCAAGTCCTATATGGACCTGTTCTTCCTGGCGCTGATCGTGCTGCTCTGCGTCGCCGCCATCATGCGGCAATAACAACTCAAGCGCGCTTCTTCACGCCGGTCGCAATGCGGGTCGCGCTGCCCTTGGCCTGCGCCGCACGCTTCGGGGCGGCGTGTGGCGCGCGCGCGGTCTTGCGCCCCTGCGACTTGCCGGGCGTACCCTTGGCGGTCCCCTTCGCCGCGCGCGGCGTCTCGGCCGCCATCGCCAGCCGCGTCGCGGCGCGCCGCGACAAGGTCGTCGACAGCAGCACCTCGACCGAGCCCTCGGGGATCGCGAACAGGTCGCGGTCCGGCACGGCCAGGGTGGACGCGACATCCATCCGGGCCTTGGTCCGGCGCGGCAGCAGCGGCTGATGCTCGTTCTGCGCGTTCAGATCGGCGAGTGAGGGCGCCGGCAGCGTCCCGGTCTGCGTGAACACGAAATTCGGAACGGCCGGCCAGCGCGCGATCGGTGTCGTCTCGGTCGGCGGATGCAGCAGCCATTCCACCGCCGTCGTCGGTGTCGCCGGCTGATCCGCAGTCGCCGCCACCACATGCACGATGCGATAGCCCTTCGCCTTGAGGTCGCGGATGATCTTCGGCAGCGCCGCCACGGTGCGCGGCTGTATGTCGTGCAGCAGCAGAATGCCCTTGCCCTTGGCCTCCAGTCGCTGGATCGCGAGCTGGTAGACGCGGTCTGATGACACATGGCGCCAGTCGTCGGCCGGGAAGTCGGCGCTCCAGACCTGGATGCCGCGCGAGATCAGATAGTTCTCGACACCCTCGGCGCGCATCAGCCCGGGAATGCGGAAGAACGGCGCGAGCTTTGTCGGGTCGGTCATCGCCGCCGAGGTCCACTGGATACCGCCGTTGATCTCGGGCTCGTATTTCTCGATCGGCATCCGGTCGAAGGTCAGCGGATGGTCCATGCTGTGCGTGCCGACGGTATGGCCCGCCGCCACCAGCTTGCGCACGCCTTCGGGGTTCGCCTTGGCCTGCTGGCCGATGATGAAGAAGGTCGCCTTGATGCACTCGTCGTCGAGCATCTTGAGGATCTGGTTGGAATATTTCGGCAGCGGACCGTCGTCGAAGGTCAGCACGACCTCATGGTCCTTCAACGGCAGCGTCTCGCGGTACTGCATGGTGCCGATGCGCGGATGCTCGTGCGGATCGACCACGAGGGTGCGGGAGGTCCCGAGCGCGCCCGGATGCCCGGGGCATTCGGCCGCCAGCGCCGCCGTCGACGCGGTGCTCAGCAATCCCAACACACCGCCAAGGACGGCCCACGATCGCGTCCGGAAAACAACGCTACGTCCGATCATGAAGTCGGTCTGCCCTCATATGCGATTGCCGCCATAGTAGGTCGGAGACGCCCCGAAACGGTTCAGGCGCAAATCGCCTCCATCTTTGCATGGCGTAGCATGAACAGAGTGTTAATAGGGCTCAAATCACCCCTTTTTGCGCCGGCGTGACATTCCGGCATCAACGGGCGTCAGCGTTTTTCTGTGATGTTCCCGCCGGGGCCACGTGAACCACGCGATAGCCGTTCTCCCTCAGATACCGCACGAAGGCCGGCATGATCGCGGCCGTTCGCGCCTTGGGATCGTGGAAGAGGATGATGCCCTTGCCGGCAGCGGCGAGGCGCTCGGTGATGAGCTTCAATTCCTGCTCCGGCGTCATCTCGTTCCAGTCGCTGGCCCAGAGGTCGGCGCCGAACACGACGATGCCGCGCGACTGGAGCAGGTCGAGCTCGGCTTGCGTCGCTTCGAAATAGGGAAAGCGGAAGAACGGCGTCGAGGGCGTCGTGGTCGAGACCCCGTGCAGCGCCATCTCGTCGGCCGCGATCCCGCGGTCGATCTCGCTCTTCGCCTTCTCGAACGGGATCCGCGCCATGAACGGATGCGACCATGTGTGGTGGCCGATGGTGTGGCCCTCGCGCGCGATGCGCTTGACCATCTCAGGATGCTGGGAAGCGTGCAGGCCGATCAGGAAGAAGGTCGCGCGCACGCATTCCTGCGCCAGCGCTGCCAGCACTTTCGATGTCGTCGGCGGATGCGGGCCGTCGTCGAAGGTCAGCACGACCTCGTGATCGGCAAGCGGCAATGTCTGCGGAAAACTCTTCAAGCCGACGCGCGGCGTGGTCTTGGCATCGACGCTGAGGACGCGCGAGGTGCCGAGCGCATCCTTGCGCGGGCAGTCGGCGGCTCCCGCCGAGGCGATGCCGCCGAGGGCCGCGAGGATCACGCCCAGCGACATCGAGGTCCACCGCAGTCGAAGCATCTTTGTCATTGCGCTCGGAGTTGCCTTGTGGGTATTGCCTGAACCATCAGCTCAGATCACACGTTCCAACCTGTCAAACGGCGAGGCACACCATGGATGAACATATGGACGGTGCCCCATCCGCCGAGGCCTCGGTACTCGACCATGTGCCGATGCGCAATGAAGACGGCGAAATCCGGCACGAATTCGTCGAGGAAATCGCCCATGCGATCGAGGCCGGCGACAGCGCCGCGCTGCGCGCCTGCGTCGCCGAGCTGCACGAGGCCGATCTCGGCGACCTGATCGGCGCGCTCGCGCCCGACGACCGCGTCCGTCTGGTCGAGCTCACGGGCCGCGACTTCGACTTCTCCGCGCTGAACGAGGTCGACGAGACCGTGCGCGAGGAGATCCTCGAGGAGCTGCCGCCGGAAACGGTCGCCGAAGGCGTCCGCGAGCTCGAATCCGACGATGCGGTCGAGCTGCTGGAAACCCTCGACGAGGCCGATCAGGAGGAGATCCTCGAAAAGCTGCCGTTGCAGGAGCGCGTCGCGCTCGAGCGCAGCCTGCTGTATCCGGAAAATTCCGCCGGCCGCCGCATGCAGACCGAGTTCATCGCGGTGCCCCAGGATTTCACCGTGGGGCAGGCGATCGACTACATGCGGGAGACGCCGGATCTGCCCGACCGCTTCTACGAAATCTACGTCGTCGACAAGGACCAGCACTGGCAGGGCGCGGTCCCCCTCGACGTGCTCTTGCGCGCGCGCCGGCCGGTGCCGCTCGCCGAATTGACCGACGAGGATCGCCGCCGCGTCTCCGTCCTGGAGGACCAGGAGGAGGTGGCGCGCATGTTCGGCAAGTACAATCTCGTCGCAGCCCCTGTGCTTGACACCCAGGACCGCCTCGTCGGCGTCATCACCGTCGACGACGTCGTCGACGTCATCGAGGAGGAGGCAGACGAGGACCTCAAGGCGCTCGGCGGCGTCACCAGCGACGAAGAGCTGTCGGACACCTTCCTGACCATTGCCCGCGGCCGGTTCAACTGGCTGCTGGTCAACCTCGCCACCGCGTTCCTGGCGTCCTCCGTGCTCGGCCTGTTCGAGGGCCAGTTGGAGAAGATGGTGGCACTCGCGGTGCTGGCGCCAATCGTTGCGAGCCAGGGCGGCAATGCCGCGACCCAGACCATGACGGTCGCGGTGCGGGCGCTGGCAACGCGCGAGCTCGGCTCCTCCAATGCCTGGCGCGTGATCATGCGCGAAACGCTGGTCGGCCTCGTCAATGGCCTCGCCTTTGCCGTGATCACGGGTATCGCCGCGGTGGCCTGGTTCAAGATCCCTGGCCTTGGCATCGTCATCGGGCTCGCCATCATCTGCAACCTCGTCGCCGGCGCGCTCGGCGGCATTCTGATCCCGATGGCGCTCGAACGTGTCAGGGCCGATCCGGCGGTGGCGTCGGGCACCTTCGTCACCACGGTGACGGACGTGGTCGGCTTCTTCTCCTTCCTCGGCATCGCGACGTTGTGGTTCGGCTTGAAGTAGGCGAAGGCGTACGCTCCCTCCACGTCATTGCGAGCGTAGCGAAGCAATCCAGAATCCCTCTGCGGCGGCAGTCTGGATTGCTTCGTCGCAGGGGCTCCTCGCAATGACGGGGCAGGCGGCGGTGCATCCTCATTCTCGTGCCCGGACGCGATGCAATACTCCCGTCTCGTAGCCCGGATGGAGCCAACGGGTCGGCGCGAAGCGCCGCCCGATGACAGGCTCCGCGTAATCCGGGACCGCTGCATCGGCGCAAGAGCTGCCCAGGATTGCGCTGCGTTCCATCCGGGCTACGGACTCCTTTCTTTAATCCGAACTTAAGCGACCTGCCGCATCATCATGCCCGCTTGGGGGAATGGACATGCGGTTGCGGCTGAAGGCGGACGGACGGATCGTCGAATTGCGGGATGGGCAGGAATATCCGGTCCAGCCGAGCGCCAATGACGCACCTGGCGACACCGGCTCGCTCGCCGTGCGCGACCTGCGCCGCCGCGCCTGTCTCACCCAGATGGAGTTCGCCGCCAAGCTCGGCGTTCCCGTCGAGACCATCCGCAATTGGGAGCAGGGCAAGCGCGCCCCGCGGGGACCGGCCCGCGCGCTGCTCGCGGTGATCGCACACGCGCCGGAGACGGTGTTCCAGGCGCTCGCCAAAGCCTGATACGAACCTCCCGTTAGCATTGCCGTGAATATCCGGCTCGGGCGCCGTGGCATTCGTTGGCAGTGTTACGGACCGGGTCCATAATGATATCAGGGGCTGCCGCAACAGAGAGGATTCCTCATGCTGTTCGTCGAGGCCAGTGGCGCAAGAATCCCGGCGATCGGGCTTGGGACCTGGGAGCTGGAAGGGCGTACCTGTGCCCGCGTGGTCGAGCAGGCGCTGCGGCTCGGCTACCGCCACATCGACACCGCCCAGGTCTACGACAATGAGCGCGAGGTCGGCGACGGCTTGCGCGCCTCCGGCGTGCGCCGCGACGACGTCTTCCTCACCACAAAGGTCTGGACCAATCATTTCGCGCCCCATGACCTCGAGCGCTCGGTCAAGGAGAGCCTGGCGCGGCTGCGGCTTCCGTCGGTCGACCTTCTGCTGCTGCACTGGCCCAATCCGCATGTGCCGCTGGCGGAGACGCTGGGCGCACTGTCGCATGCCAAACGCATGGGCCTGACCCGTCACATCGGCGTTTCCAACTTCACCGTGGCGCTGATCGAGCAGGCGGTGGCGCTGTCATCAGAGCCGCTGGTCTGCAACCAGGTCGAATACCACCCTTATCTGGATCAGGCGAAGGTGAGGGCGGCTTGCGACCAGCACGGCCTTGCGCTGGTCGCCTACAGCCCGATCGCCAAGGGCCGCATCAAGTCCGACCAGAGGCTCGCCGCAATCGGACGTGCGCATCGCAAGACGCCGGCCCAGGTCTGCCTGCGCTGGCTGGTGCAACAGAATGTTGCGGCGATCCCGCGCACCTCGCGCGTCGAACGCCTGTCGGAAAACATCGATATCCTCGATTTCGAGCTCTCAGGCGACGAGATGGCGGAGATCGCCGCGCTGGCCAGCCCCAAGGGCCGCCTGACCGATTTCGGCTTCGCGCCGAAATGGGATTGAGGGCCCGTTCCGGTATGATAGGAGCAGGGCGGCAACCCAAGATCGGGCGATGGAACTGCGGAAGATCATACGGACGGACATTGCGGCGTCAGCGATTGCGCATCTGACGCTGGTGGCGCTGATCATCGTGATCAGCGAAGTCCATCCGTTTCATGCCGCCGGGCCCGAGACGGTTTCGATCGACATCGTCACCCCCGAGCAGGTGAAGGAGGAGGAGGCCAAGGCCGAGGAGAAGGCCAAAGAAGAGGCGAAGGAGAAGTCGCCGGAGCCGCTCCCCGATTTGAAGCTGCCGAAGCTGGATTTTTCCGACAAGGACAAGGCGCCTGCGGAGCCGAAGCCCGCGGCGAAGGACAAGGCCGCTGCGGCGTCGCCGAAGCAGCAGGCATCACCCGAACCGCAGCAGAAGCAGCCGCAACCCTCGCAGGCGGAGAAGCAGCGCGAGGCCAATGTGCAGCCGCAGTCGTCGCAGCCGCAGCCGTCGCAATTGCCGCCACAGCAACCGCTGCCGCAGATGCAGCCTCAACCGGCGCAGCCGCCGCCACAGGCGCAGCCGCAGGACGCGCCGCCGCCGGCCTATCAGGCGCCGGAGCCCGACGTCACCGTCAAATACGGCGTCATGCTGGGCCTGCCGCCCGAATTGCCGGCCGAGCCGAAGAACGCGCTCAAGGATGACGGTGGCGATGCCAAGGATTCAATCGCCGCCAAATTGCCGGCCGAGGTCATCGCCGAGCTGCGCCGCCATTTGCGCAGCTGCGCAAAACTGCCGGCCGGGCTCGCGCCAACCGACAATGTCCACATCAAGCTGCGCACGGTGTTGGCGACCGACGGCACTCTGGCGCGCGAGCCGATCCTGATCGAAGCCCCGCCGTCGGCGAAGGGCGTGGCACTGGTGAAATCCGCGATGGCCGCGCTCCAGGCCTGCCAGCCCTTCAAAATGCTGCCGGCCAATTTGTACGGGGAATGGAAGGTGATGGATCTGCCGTTCTCGCCGAGGGATTTCGGGTCGTAGCTCGTAGCCCGGATGGAGCGAAGCGTAATCCGGGGCCGCTCGAGCTTGTGCCGGTGAATTCCCGTCGGGCAAAACACCTACGAGGCTATCAATCCATCCTCGCAACAATATTCCGCTTTACCGAAATTCGGATTTATCGTATGTGCCGCCCGTCCCGGGTCATCCTTGAGGGGCGATCATGTGGTCGTCATGTTTCGCGAGCCGGGCTTGCGGTGGACGCGGCAGCGCCGGGCGCGAGAGGTTGAGGGAAGGGCGGATTGCTCTCCGTGAGCCCAAGGCTTCGTGCGGACGGACGGCGCTGTCAGGTTCGTCTCGCCTGTAAGTTCCCGGCTCTGTCGACAAGGCTGGGAAAACTGCGGCGAATAGCGGGCCGCGCGTACGGCAAAACCGTGTGATCCTTTCCGCCAGCGATTTTTTCGGCCTGTTGAAATCTCCGGAAGCGCTTGAAGATAAAGGTATATTTATGTTGCTGCCGGACGGGCGAGAAGCCCGTCCGAACCGGCTGGGCCCTAATAGGCCCTAGTTTCACATGGCGCTCGCGCGGCCCGGTCGGGGTGCCCTTGGAGCACGTAGCTGGCTTTACGGCCCCTTCCTGCGGGCTCTCCTATGCGCTGGCGTGGTCCGGTGTCCGGTAGCCTCGCCTGGGCTCCTGTACGGCCTTCCTGCGGCCTCTCTCATGATGCCTTGCGCCCTCCCGGTGCGTATCTGCGCTTCAGCGGCCGTCGCCAGCGTGTCAAACGCCATCCGGAACTGCCCCCTTTGCGTCATGAAGAACTGCCCCCACCCTCGGGTTCATGATGTCAGTTGAAGGTTGGCTCCGCCGCCCGGAGGGCCGTCAGCGGCGGGCGCCTTGATGAGGCCGCTCTTTCGCTTGGCGCGGAGCCGATAGCTGTCGCCGCGGATGGTCAGCACGTGGCTGTGGTGCAAGAGCCGGTCGAGGATCGCAGTGGCGACGACCGGATCGGCGAACACGGTGCCCCATTCGGCAACGCTGCGGTTCGACGTGATCAGCATGGCGCCGGTTTCGTAGCGGCGGCTGACCAGCTGGAAGAACAGATGCGCCGCGTCGGGCTCCAGCGGCAGGTAGCCGAGTTCGTCGACGATCAGCAGCTTTGGCTTCGCCAGCGCGAGCAGTTTCTCGTCCAGGCGCCGCTCGCCGTGCGCCTTGGCCATGCCAGCGACCAGGGTCGTCGCCGTGGTGAACTGCACCGTGTAACCGGCCAGGATCGCCTCTCGCCCGAGCGCGATCGACAAGTGCGTCTTACCGACGCCCGGCGGGCCGAGCAGCAGCACGTTCTCGCCGTTGGCGATCCAACGTGACGCGGCCAGGTCGCGGATCTGCTTCGGATCGATCGACGGCTGTGCCTCGAAGTCGAAGCCCGCAAGCTCCTTCACGGCCGGGAAGTGTGCGAGTTTGAGCGCCATCTCGATGCGGCGATGATCCTTGCGCGCGCTCTCGCGCTCGCACAGCAGGATCAGCGTCTCACGCGCCGATAGGTTGGCGCGCGCCGCCTCGTCGAGCAGGTTGTCGAGCTGGTCGCGGATGCCGGAGAGCTGCAATCGCGCCAGCATGGCGTCGAGCCGATCGGTTGGTGCTTCGGTAGCCTTCCTTGTGCGCGCCATCAGAAGCTCCCTCCGATCACTGCTTCGTATTCGGCAAGAGGACGCAACAACGAGGGCAGTGGAGAAGGCGCCGGCACTGTCGATGCCGCGATTGCCGGTCGGCAGACCGCGCCGTTGCGACCGGCAACCCCGTCGAGGTGGGCGGAATCGACGATCCGCAGCCGGCGCCCCTCCGATTGCTTGTGGACCGCAACCTCGCGCATGCCGTGGCGGATGCGCACCTCGCCGGCCGCAACCGTCACCGCCACGCGCTCACCGATCAGCCGCCACGGCACCGAGTAGCTGTTCGTGTCGACCTCGACGGCACAATCGTTGCCGACGACGCGGGCCAGTTCACGCAACGATCCAAACGACGGCTGCCCGCCGAGCGGCTTCAACCGCTGCGCCTCGTCACGCGCAAAGCGAGCGATCGGCGCCTCGCCGGTCGTGCCGTGGATGCGCACGTTCGCCACCTCACGCTCCCACTCGGCGAGATGCGCCTCGAATGCCTCCCAGCTCGCGAAGGAATGCCCCGCGATCGCGTTCTTCTTGACGTAGCCGACGCCACTCTCCGTCTTGCCCTTCGTGCGCGCCCGATACGGCGCGCAGGCGCGAGGACGGAAGCCCCAATGCTTCGCGAACGCGATGAGCTTGTCGTTAAACTGAACCGACCGGCTCACCGCGTCGTGGCGCGCCACGAGCGCGCGTGGATTGTCCATCAGCACTTCCTCCGGCACGCCGCCGAATGTCGTAAATGCACTCTCAAGCCCGGCGAACCAGTGCTCTTGCTTCTCGGCCCGGAACGCACGGACATGCAGCCGCCGCGAATGCCCGAGCGTCGCCACGAACACGAATGCTTTGATCTTCACCCCGCCGATCTCGACCAGACGCTCGCCAAAGTCGATCTGCAGCTGCCGGCCCGGGGGCGTCTCAAACCGCGTCGTCGCCAGCGCTTCGGCCTTCAGCGCCTGGCGATAGGGCTGCAAGGCGCGTTGCAACGTTCGCCGGCTGACTGCCACGCCTTGCTCGGCCAACAGGTCCTGGCGCACCACATCCGCATTGCCGCGATGCCGAATGAACCTCTCGCGCAGCCAACCCTCGAGGCCATGGAGTCGTTTTGCCCGCTCAGGCGACTTGAACGGCCTCACCCCGCCCGCCGTCACGTAGTCCTTCACCGTGTGATGGCTGCAGCCCAGCTGCCGCGCAATCCGCTTCAGACCCCACCCGCACGCCCTCAGGCGCAACATCTCCGCCACGTCATCCGGCGTCTTCATCACCTGCCCCCGTGGATCAATCCACGACGAGCCTTCCGTGATCCGTTCCTCGTTCATTCGCTCTCTCCTCGGCTATCCAAGGAGGGGCAATTCCTCGTGACGCCGAGGGGGCAGTTTTCCATGGCGCGCGACACAGCGCATTGTGAGGGGGCGCTGGATGACTTCTGCAGCACGATTGATGCTGCGCGCACGCCTGATGGCGTCTCGCCGAAGCGTCGGCGGAACGAGCGATTGAAATGAGAAAGGTCACCAAAGCCGACTGCAAACGCGATATCAATGATGGCCAAATGCAGATGGTGCGGGTCAGCCAACATCGCGAAGGCGCGCTCAAGCCGACACCCTGCAAGGTGCTCGGTGAACGACTTCCCGGTCCCTTCGAGCAATTTTTGCACGTATCGCCGCGACATACCGAGCGTGCCGGCAACATTGTCCAGATCGAAATTGGGATCGCCAAAGCGTTGCGCGACCTCGGCCAGGATCGCCTGAAGCTTGGCCGCTTTCACACCACGCTCCGTAACCATGTCTGCAGCTTCGGCGGTCGGCCCGAGCGTCGCGGCCACGAGATCGAGGAGATGTACGCCGACGGTGGACGCCAGTTTTGATGACGGAGGTTCTTTGAAGGATGCGAGCGACCGCAGGTAACGACCGAGCAATCTAAGTGCCGGTCCGCGATGCACCGGCCGACCTGCAAGATCTTCCGGCTGCGCAACCAGGGACCTAAGGGCGGGAGCCTGCACGGTCACGAATTTGACGCTGCCGCCACGCGGGCCAAATACTCGCAGTGGCTTTCCCCGGTCAACCAAACAAGCGGAGCCGGCATCATAGACATGTTCCCGGCCAGCATTTGCATATTGGACGGGTCCAGCCTCGACGATGTTCAGTCCGAATTGGTCGCGGCTATCCTTGAGGTGGTGTTTGTGCCGGATAAACTCCACCGGCGTGGTGACAATGCTACAAACGCCAACCGCGCCGAGCGACAGGTAGGTGACGTCAATACGCGGGCGGCCGCCGCTGTGATCTATCACGTCCAAGGCGAGGTTCAGCCGCGCAAACTCTTCACGGAGTGCGGAGAACCGAACGTGCTCCGGCAGCATCTCGGTCGACCATCGCAAAAGCGCAGATGAGTTTGACATGCCGGCCTCCCGTTTCGGCGCCCAACCCCGCAAGAGCGACTGGACTATATCGGACCGCGCTTCGGTGCAGGTGTGAGGTGGATTACAAGGGAGGACTTCAAGAAAATGTCGAGGAATTTCCCGTTAGACTTTCGATGCTGACACGGTTCGCATCGAGGTTGCGATGATGCGCGAAATGCCGTAACGGAAAGATTTTCGCGTAACGGCTACGAGAAGATTGCAGATCAGATGATCGAGGCCTCACTGCGGCCAATCCTTGCAGAGAGTGATGCCGATCATGATCAGCGAGCCGATTGCGACCGCCACCGGGCAGATAAAGGGCAACTCTTCCAGCACGCTGATAAAGACCGCCCGGGAGCGGAGAGTTCTCTTCATATGCGCAAAGCGCCAGCCTGCCACACCCATCGGACATCTCCGTTTGGCCCCCAGCAGCAGCGACCTCACTCTTCGGCGCGAAGCGATCTTCGGCTATTGCCCGTTCGGATGTATCCCTAGGTCAAGGTGAAGGAACTCTTGTAGGTCGCCCATCCACTTTGTGCTCAAGGCGACGTTGATGCTGACAGGTTGCACGTCGGCCTTACTCGCCCCCTTCCGTCTTAGGCGGTGGGTGGAGTTTGTCGCCGAGAAACGTGCTCGGAATGCGCAACCGGAGTAGCGCCAGCGAAGCGAGGCAACTCGCGCTGTTGCATTGCGATCGCTTTATGCGTCGAGACATCGTGGTGGTCTAAGTGCCGTCAATGATCGGCCGTGGTTCAAGCGTGGTCCAGTTCTCTGAGGATCAGATCGCGGTGCGTGACGAATTGCGCTTGAGTGCGGAGGAACGTCTCCAATAGTTCGCGGGCCAGAGTTACGTCATACCCGTGATTTTCAAGGTCTTCGATGCGCTGCTCTTGGTCGGATACGTTCTGCTCGCCACGCAACACGTGACGCTCAGCTTGTTCTAGATGTTGAAGTTGGCGGGATCGTTCCATCGGCTCCTCGCGAGAGGCGGGAGCACAAGCTGTCTCTCAGCCACCGACGCCTACGAGCCGAGCCTTTGTCGGTGATGTTCGAAATGATACCCCAGTTCGCGGCTTATTTCCGTCGTGAGAGCACATTTAATCCAAGCTGCGGCGAACGGGCTTTGCATTGGAGACGCGCGCTAATTGACAAGACTGAGCGCACGCGACCTCGTGGGGCCAATAAGTGCCATCACGATGAAAGGAACCACCCAACTGAGGCAGCTTACTCTTGCGTCCTGTCCTGCCCTTGCTCTGAACAGGAGCCGAGGACTTTGAACGACTGCTCCAAGACGATTTGGGACTGTTTAAGCGTAGCGCGGGTCTGCTCAAACGCTCGCTGCGCTCGTTCATAGGCCAGCTTCGCCGCTCTGATCTCTTGCCGTGCCACGAAGCGATAATTCGGTTCATTGGGGGAATGGGCTTGTTGGCGATCTTGCATGAAAGTCTCCCTCGCGCTTGCGGGTCCTAATCCGCATGGTTCAGCACCGACAATTACTTAGCAAAATGCAGGTGGCTGCGAAACCTCCGCTGCGTGCAGCGCACAAAGAGAACTTCAGGGCCTTCGCCGAGTGCTCTCAAGGCTGCGAGCTTCTCAAGGGTCTAGCGCATGCCGCTTGCTTCTCTGAGGAGAGGCGACGGGGGCCAGTCCGTTCCAAAATCTCTCGATGGTGTCTAAGCCATGCGTGTCTTTGCTGGGCCTGCCAACGGATCTGGTCGGCTTCCTCGACAAGCCTGTTGCTCTCGGCAATCGCGCGAGCCGCGCGTTCGAGGAGGTCATTCTCATCACGGCCGACCATCTTACGACTTCATAACGATTTCAACCGATGCCGACACCGTTAAAGCGGCCCCGGCTTGGGTTCTCATCTCAACGAACATGTCGCCCATCTCTGCGCGGATCTCGCTTTTGCTGCGGATGGCTTCGGCAAGTGCCCTAAGCGCCGCATCCCGGGCAGTATCAAGATCGGGCAAATCCTCACCAGTGTCGTCGATGGTGAGCCCGGCGTCATCGCGAAAGTCGAAGTAGTATCGAGGCATTTCCTCGAAACCCCGGAACTGATGAAGCGTTCCCCGGCCTCAAACGCCACCGCCCTGTCCATTCCCTCTCTATGGATTGCGCCTCGCAAAAAGCGGCCCCAACTCGGGGGGCTGAGTTGGGGCCGATACTACGCAGGGGCCAAGCCGATGGGAGTCATGCTGGCCCATGGCCCAACGTGCACAGGGCTCGGGCGCTCTAGCGATATGGCAACAGATGTATGGGGTGGCGCGACCAGCTTGCGTCGGGACTTGGAACTAGAATTCCAAGCACGTCGCATCGCTTTGTCCCAAAAGGCGGCCCTAACTCGCTGGCGGGCAAAGTTGGGGCCGCGAAAGCCAAGGGCATGATGCTGGCCCAGCCTCCAGCATCAAGCTGCCCAGCTCCCAACATGCATCCGGCTCGGGCAGTCTGGCGATATGGCAATCGATGTATCGGGGGCGGTTCGGTGGAGCAAGATGAGGCATGACCGGATCGTAACGGCCGCCATCATTCGCGCGGTGTCCGCTATGGCCAATGACCGACGTATTCGATTACGTGCCGCGCCAATCTCTCGTTTGTTCACAGCCGTATTACTAGTGTGTTCCTCGCTGAGAACGGTAGGGCTATCGAAATTCGGCAGTTCGGGCGGAGATTGCGGCGGTGCGCAGGCATGGAGCTTCATGCCCCCGCACGTCCCTCCACGGCACGGTATGCCGGCAGCAACGAAGTCCCGACAGTAGCCTTTCCGCCACCATGCCCCGGCCGGCCCGCTCCAATGTCCGGGCTAAAGGACTTCCTGCCATCAATGAAAATAGTAACTGAGGTCGTGGAGCTGCTGCTGCAAACGGCCAACGCTTGGCTATTTGAGGGTCAGCATTCGGGTCTCAGCGACCGCGAATGGATGGCGCTGCGTTTCCTGGGGCGTGCAAACAGGTTCTCAAGGACACCATCTGCTCTCGCCGGGTTTCTCGGTGCGAACCGTAGCGGAGCATCGCAAATCGCCGCAGTCCTAGAGAGAAAGAGATTGGTGACCCGCGAGCCATCTCCGGAAGACAAGCGGTCGATCATTTTGAGCGTTACATTTCAAGGCAAGAAATTGCTTGAACGTGATCCAGTAAATGTCCTCCGAGATCAGATTGCGGCCCTCACTGTTGACGATCGATCCCGAATGCGTGACACGCTCCGACATGTTCTGTCTCGACATGACGTTGTGCGGGGCCGCCATCACGCCGACATTTGCAGCGAGTGCATATTTTTGGCCGAAAGTGGATCGGGAAGTGATCGGCAGTTCAAATGCCGGTTCTTTCGGAAATCCGTTTCCTCAAAAGATACATCATTGCTATGCAGCCATTTTGAAGGGAAAGCGCCCAGCAAGGCCCTAGATCAGAACTGATCCTGCACCCTGCGGTACGCGGGATGCTTAGGGTTCTTGTTCTTGATCCTGTGGTCGCAGCGCGAGCTAGATGGCCCTCTGGAAACTCGCCGGGCATTGGCTTCACGGTGTCTGGAGCGACGAGCCCCTGGGCACCGCACAGGCGCGCTCGCCGCCGGTCCCAAGGGGCTGGCTGAATATTGGCACCGGCAGCGAGGCCCGCGTGGCCTCCCACCTTCATGGGGGCTGCGCCGCGGCTCGCTTTGATCTAAATCAAAGGTGGTGAATTTCTGGTAGCGCAACCCGCAATTATGGGGCGGAAAGTTCGTCTTTCATTATCAAACGTTTCCTTTTTTTGAGCCGGACCAAGGTAGCAGGGAACAGCCAGAGGTGCTGAAGTTTCTCAGCTCGTCAGCCCTTCAAACGGGCTGGTCTGAAGAGCACATCGCATCATTTCGCGCTTTGGCCGAGCGCCGCTTCGGGAAAAGTAGGAACATTGCGGTTTGCTGCCGCTTTATCCCGTGCAATGCCAACCGTCTTTTTTGACATCCATCGCGAGACCGGGACCACGTTCGATGAAGAAGGCATCGAACTGCCCTACACGGGCGCGGCCCGCGAGCTGGCTCTGGAATTGTTGGGTCAGGCGATTTTGGATGGTGCGCGCCGCCCCGCTGGCGGCATGATAAAGATCGAAGTGCGGGACCGCAGCGGACCATTCCTGCGAGTGTCGGCCGTCGTCATGTTCGAAAAGCTGCGTCGGACGGGAGCTGACAGCAATTAGGAACGCGAACCTCGACGCGGATTGCCTCTCGGAGGCTGCATCTAGAATTGATCGTGCTCGCGCCGATATGCCGGATGCTTGGGGTTCTTCACCCACTCAAAGACTACCAGGGCGAACGGCTCAGGCTGAACGGCGGGATTTTCCTTGCGGATGGTGCTTGAAGAAGAGATCAAGCTTCACAGGTTCGCCGGTATCTCGCCAGAACAACCTTTTGCCCATGCTCCCCGCCACCGCCAGGCGATGGTGGCCCCCCGAGCAGAATATGATCATCCGTTGCTATGGCGATGACCTCGCCGGTTTCATCAACGATGACTTTCATGCGGCGCCTCCAATGCAGCGCGCGTCCGTCAGCTCAGCGCGATGACACGCAAAAGTAAACCTTATGCATTACTGATGCGTTCGCTCGTGTCGCACTGCGGGCTTTCCGCCTTTCCCGGCATAATAGGGATTGACCACGCATGACGCCCTGCGGCCCGAGGCGGAGGCCTGACACTGGGCCATATTGGTGTAGGCGCACTCGAAATAGTAATCCATGAAGCCGCCCGTATAGACTTGGAGGCAAACCGGGTAGGCGGGATCGTAGGTCTGCGCTTGCACGGATGTGGCGGCGCAGAGTGCGCCGCTCACGAGAATTGCAAGGACTGGAACGCGCATCGGAACACTCCTCAACTCAGGCCAGGACGTTAGCGCATGCTCGCCTCAAGGGACCGACGTAGCCTTCCCCCACCTTAGGCGACGAGCTCAATGCGGGGTGTGGCTATCTGGAGGTCCGGTGCCTCGGCTGCGACACCAATCAGACCGTCCCCTGGACATCCTGCGGCGATGGAAGTCAACACCGGTTCATGAGCTAGAGCGCTACATGCGCAAGGACTGCTCGCATGCTACGCCCGCCGCTGAACGGGCCATAAAGAACTTGTCAAACACCGACGTTGGCATTCTCAAAAAGTAAACAAATGCTTCGGCCTCGCTCCTGGCGATTGCGACTATTCTGGATAGCTTCCGCGCGTAATGTGCTGATGTGGACGATCTTAAGAGCATCACTACCAACCAAGCGGCGATCATCAACCACTCTGCCAGCTCAGAGCCGCAGAAAGCCGCCGATTGCAACACCGGCGGCTCCTGTTACTGGTCCTGCGAGTTGACGTTAGTAGCTACGCTTCGTGTTCGCTCCAGTGGTTTGACCGGGAGCATAGCCTGAGGCACCGGGATGACCCTTCTTAGAACCCATGGCTTGCATGTCATGCCCCGGAGCATATCCCGAAGCCCCCGGCTGGCCTTTCTTAGAGCCCTTGGTTTGCATTTCGTGCCCTGGCGTTTTGCTCGACACACCTTGCGCGAACACAACGGGCGCAGTCCCGATGAGGGCGAGCGCAGAAACTGCAACAATAATTACCTTCATTTTCATTCCTCCTCAGATAAGCACGCTGACCAACGAGTTGAAAACTGCGCCGTTCCATGAACGCCTGTTCATCGATCCCTCGTCTGAGGCTGATCATCCAAAGCGATCGCGGTAATCCTGACCACAGACGAGTAGCAAGATGTCTGGATGCGCGCGCCCTGGGACGAGGCAAAGGCGCTTACAACGGCCATTGTCCGACGACTTGCTTAAAATCGTGATGCGCAGGTTGGAGAAGGCAGATCGACCAGCGGCAGTCGCCTAACTGGTCGGCTCGGCGAGCCCAAAATCAGTGTAGAGCGGCTTCAGCTCATCGAACGTGAGCGGCCACGCATCTTGCGCATCGGCAGAGCGCTTCGATACTGCCAAGTAGACTAGCATGATGGCGATCGGCTCAAGCCGGAGAACCCGCTGCTTGGTCCCGGCCAACAGCTTTGCCGAGTACGCGCCGGGGCCGAACCTTCAAACGAAGAAAAAGGATGTGGTCTGGTTCGCGCTCGATGAGACCGACTACTGTTCGCCAAATCCAAGCGCCGCATCTGCCGAGGGACCGCTTCTCGCTGGTCCTCTATGTCGTCGAGCACAAGCGCGGCCCCGTCCTGTCGCCTACCATGCGCCAACGGCAACCAAAACGATAATGGTCAGAACAAAAACACAGAGGATCGTTGCAGGGACTGCAAGCCAATCGGGTGTCATCGTTGCCTCCCGAGGCGGTTGTCCCAAAGCTTAAGCTTGACGGTTTGATAAAGACTATGATGTGGCTAACAGTTTGTTCGCAAAGCGCATTTTCAATCCACGGACGCTGAGCGCCGTTTATGCGCTCCAAGCGAGCGCTGCTTCGCGAACAAACTTCACCGGCGCAAAATTAGCGCCGGGCTGCAACGCGGCGTGTTAGCCACCAGAGCGCAAGAACGGCTCGACCGACGCAGCTAGTCGGTTCTCCACTTTCATGGTCGGCGTGGACTGCTTTTCGGAAGGCCGCGTGCTGGCGGAATTGACGGCCAGCCCAGAACCAGCGGCGAGAACAGCTAACACAAGAGCAGAGAGATATTCGATCCTCATGGCGATGATCCTCCCTCGCTGACGACAAGACAATCGCCTTCGTTGAAAATTAGTTCCGCTGGGGGGCGCGCCGGGAATTATTCACAACGCCGGGGGATGGCGCACCGACGCGAGGAGCTTTTTGCTCTACCGGTGTCCTGAGCCGTTAGACCCTTGGATCGATCGATCCCGCACACCGGGGACATTGACCATCTGCGGCTTCGCTGAGTTGGCGCTTAAACTCTTCACGGAGAACATCTCCGTCCCAATGAGTGCCATCCCTTTTGATGATCCTCTTGGCGCGTTCAAAAGCGTGGCTCTCGGCCGCGTCATCCCCGACGCGGACGATCACATCCGAGTGGAAAGGGCAAACTGCTGTGGCTCGGGTTGTCTCAAGCGCATAGCAAACGGCTGCGCTCAGATTGTCGCTATAATTGCTGGCAAACCTCTCACCAATGAGGCCGCCCGACTATGCCTCTGCCGCGTCCGCCCTGGCGGTCACACTCCAATGCGGTTACCAGGTTACGGAATAACGAAGTGCATCGAACAGCGTTCCCGCAATAATGGCGGGCGCGCTCTTCCGGTGATGGGTACCAGATACCTTTACCGAATTTCGAGTTCTTTGATTGCCAGAGCCGCTATTTCCGCGGGGTCGCGGACGTCGGTTTGCGCGATCTTGATGATCTTCTTGGCGATCATTTTCGTTAGCGGATCGTCGCGATCTTTGAGGCAAAGGGTATGGAGCGCTTGCTCGTAAGCTGCCGTAATCGAGCTGGCCTCTTTTGGCGACATGCCGGAGTTTTGCAGCAGCCGGTAGATAGCCATCTCACTGCTCCTCGGCCTTGGCCATGAGCAAGATGGCAATAGTCGTCACGTGATCATCGTCTCGCTCGGGCAGCGATAGGAGCGCATAATGCTGACGACCAAGAAAGGTGTCGGGCGCTGGCGTCTTTAGTATTTCCTGAGATGTTGCCACTGTCTCACGCGTGCGAGCGCAGATTTCCGTGATCTCGGAAGAGCCATTTCTGAAGTTGCTGGTATCGCTGCATGCCAACATGCGATCCCCCTCTTTGTGCAGGCGGGAGCGCAAGCGGTCTCTCAGCCGCCGACGCCTACGGGCAGAGCCTCGGCCGGTGATACCAACATAATAGGACCGAACCCAGGAGGTTCCTAGAAGAAAGATCAGTCCTTTTTACCGAAGTGGGAGGTCGTGGGATCGGATCTACCCGCATGCCAGATTTACCTATGTAAAAAATCCAGTAACGCCGGATCTGAGCAAGTTCGAAGCGCGTTGTGAGCGCAGCGGCGGCGGACGCTACCGGGCAATGAAGCCCATGAAGCCAAGGTGACCACCATGGTTGAGGTCCCTGCAACCCGCCGCTTTCCCGATCATTCCCCAGACCCAGAGCAATGCGAGGCGATCCGCAAGGAGATTGGTGAGCGGCTTCGTGGTGCCCTCGCGGACAAGGCCGAGCCGCTACCGTCGCAACTGGAAGGTTTGGTCGAGCGGCTTACCGAGCTAGACGGCCGCGCGCCATCAACGGCACCTGCCGAGCGGGACGATGCAACATCCCTGTCGCTCTGGAAGCGAATAATGAGGTGGGTCTAAAAGCGCCGGACCTCCGACTCTAAAGGCGGCCTTATAGGCAGCGTAATGGGGTCGTGGCTCTTCCGGCCCAAGAAGGTCCGGCAGAGGTTGGCGGGCTGTGTGTCGCTGACCGAAGCAGACCGCGGCGACCAACAAATGCCCGTTCCTGCTAGTCGACTAGGCGAGCGGCGCACGTAAACGCGCCGGCAGGCCAGCTCGCTGGCAAACAAGGGGCGATCCGTACTCATGAAAAGAGACGTTGCCGATGAGCGCGCTTGACGTCCGTTATGCTCTCAACAGCGGCGCAAAAGCGGAAGTCGCCGGGGGGCGCAGAAGGGCCAAAAGCTGACTCAGATGCCGACCGGTTCTCCGCTACGAGCAGCAGTCGTGTTCCAATTGCCAACAGATAGTGTCGCGGGAATATTACCCCTCGGCTACGAATACGTACCTGCTGCCATCCTTGGCCAGCGTGCCGACGTTCGGCATCAACCAGTGAGTACCCGAAATGGTGAGCTTGTCGGCGACCGCGCGATCGAAGATCTTCCTTCGCGTTTCGACAGCCATTTGCGGGTCCTGGTCGATAGCGAGTTGCCACTCGGGATTTGTTGAAATGTGTGGCGCAAGATTGACCACGTCAGCGCTGATCAGGAACTGTTCGCCGCCGGAGGTGACCAGATGCGCGACCATTCCCGGGCTATGGCCGGGCGCCTGAACGGCGTGCACACCGGGCAGGAGTTCTGGTTCTCCCTCAAAGGTCCTGACGTTTTTCCAGGTCGCCACCGTGGCCTGAATTCGTTGGGCGAGGCCTTTGCGCGTCGGTCCGAGATCGATCGACTCGACCCCCGGGCGCGTCCACCATTTCAATTCCGCGGCGGGCACCACGATGTCGGCATCCGGGAAGACCTGCGCATCGCTCTCATTGTTCATGAGGCCATAAATGTGGTCGCCGTGGAGATGGGAGACGAGGATCGTCTTGACTGCCTTGGGGTCAAGGCCCGCCGCCGCCATGCTCTCGAATAACCGGCCGTTCCCCTCACCATAAATCGGATGACCGCCCGTACCCGAGTCGATCAGGACCACTTGATCGCGCAGCTGGAGCGCCATGACGATAAACCGCAAGGGCGCCTGATTGTCGGGAAAACCGGCACCACGCAACACGGTCTTGACCTGTTCGATGCTGACATTCCTGACCATGCCCTCCCGCAGCGGAACATCACGCATGCCATCGATCAGAGAGAAGATTTCAATGTCGCCGACCTTGTATTTGCGGAAAGATTGAGTGACGGACTGTTGAGCGTGAGCCGCGTCGACAAACGTGATCGCCTTGTCAAGTCCAAACGCGGCATAAGCACCGGCTGCGCCAAGTGTCACGTCCCGACGCGAGATATCGGACATCGTTCCGGGACTCCCCGCTAACTGAATGGATTCGAGCATATCAATGGGGATGTGCACTGCACAAGGTCCGCTTTGGGTCTTGGCCGTGTAAAAACGATCTCAAAGGGCGTCGGTCCCGGAAGCGGGGAGCCGCGTGTGTCTCAGGCCCCGATCGCAGCGATCAGCGGCTTGATCCCGACGATGTTCATGACCCGTGTCAGATTATAGGCCAGCACCGAGAGTGCCATTTCGGCGGCTACTTTTGGAAGCGTTTTGGTGAGGAAGTGTGTCGCTCCCATGCGGGTCCGCCCAGCCCGCTTCCGGCAATTTGTTTATCACTCCCGAAGAACGAGAGCCGCCTCCGGTCCTGCGTCGAGCGAACGAATTGAGCGCGTCGGCGGACGTAGGGGGCAGCCCCGCGCTGGTGCAGCTGCGCGAAGACCCTGCGCTCCTGGCCTTCCACCTCGCGCAACTGCCGCCT
Source organism: Bradyrhizobium sp. CB2312 (assembly GCF_029714425.1). Lineage (NCBI taxonomy): Bacteria > Pseudomonadati > Pseudomonadota > Alphaproteobacteria > Hyphomicrobiales > Nitrobacteraceae > Bradyrhizobium > Bradyrhizobium sp. CB2312. The sequence goes on from NZ_CP121668.1 coordinate 4,395,218, forward strand.
CCTCGCGCCGCCAGGCCCGACACGGTCGACGCCAACCTGGCGGTCGGCCGTGCCAAGGTCGATGCGAGCGAGACTTTCGAGGAGGCCGCAGAGCATCTATCCTCGCGAGAGGTCTTCTCGATCTTGAACGATGGTTCGGCGCTCTCGAGCGTGTTGCAGAAGCGATGAAGTTTTGGCCTGCCGGGCGCGCCTAGCGGCGAGAGGCAAGGGTTGGGCCCGGAGCTCTTGCTTCGATGAGGCCGCCCTGCAGTGCCGCCCGCCTTTCCGCGACGGCATGATTGAACAGCTCGAGCACCAGGCCGAATGCGACTATGTCCTCTTGTTCGATGGCTCCTTCGTCGTAGCACTTGAGTGCTTCGCCGATGATCGCGTCGACTTCGCGTTGCGATGCCAGCAAGTCCTGTTCGGACCCTGCATCTCGAACCTCTGAGACCACGGCGAGAATGCGGTTGCGGTGGCTTGTGTTGTCGTCGTGTTCGTCCCGGTTTAGATAGCGACGCAGCCAGGCAGCGGCTGAACCGATCCCCGAAAGCAGAAGCAGGGCGAACCAGAAGTAGTCGCTGTACTTGTCCAGAAAGGTCCGCTCGGTCCCGTTGATGACCGCTGCGGCGCCCCTGTGCACGGAAGGTTCGGTCTCCTTCTCCGTTTCGGGCTTCGATATGTGGGCGGCGCCGGCGACACGTTGCGCGATCGTGTCGCGGACCGCGAACAGTTGCCGATAGAAGGCCGCCGCCTTGGCTTCGGACAGCTCCTTCCTGGCGAGGATGAGATGGTTGACGCTGATGGTGTCGACCTTGTCCTCCGGCCAGGCCGGTTTCGCGTTGAGGACGCTGCCCGGAATTTCCTCGGCTTCGTAGCGCGGCTGCTTCAAAGCGATGGCCTCGGATGCATCGACCGGAAGAAACTTCGGAGCTCCGCGCGATCGCGAGGTCGCGGCGATCGCGGTGGCAGTGATCTTGCTGTCGAGCGGACCGACCGCGAGATAGGCGTCGAGAGTCGTGTCTTGCGCGAGCTTTTCGATCTCGTCGGTCCCGAATTGCGCCGTCGCTACTTTGCTTGGCTCTACGCCGGAGCCGACCAGAATGATGCGCAGGAGCGCGAGATTGGCTCCGGTTCTCCCGATGATGCCGACCTTGTGACCGGCCAGATCGGCAATCTCTCCGATCTTCCCAGTGGCCTTTTTCCTGGAGTCCTTGCCCGACCGCCCCGACGGCGACCACAGGACGACGTAGTTCTTCCGCAATACGGCCAGCGTCTGCGTATCCGCGGGCATGCCGAGGTCGCCGCGACCGACTGCAAGGTCGGCCTTGCCGGCGCCCAGCAGAGCGAGGGATTCGGCCGCACCTTCGGTCGTGATTGGGGAAAGCTTGACCGACCTGCTTTCCTCTCCGAAAGCCTCGGCCATCGCTTCGACCACCTGATGGTCGTCGCTGCCTGCGGGGCCAACGGCGATCCGCAGGGTCTCGGGCTGTATGACGTAGAAGAGGGCAGCCGCGGCGGCGCCGAAAACGACAAATCCCAAAGCCAACACGAAAAGTAGCCTTCGTTGGCGCCGATCGTGAGCACTCTTGACTGGGTCTAACGGTGACATCGGCAGAACCTACGTGAACGAACGCCTGCTTTGGAGCCACAAGTGCGCCGCCGTTAACTTGGGCGAACCGGCCTTTGATCGGAATGTTCCGTCACGCGCTAGAGCAAACTGACAATTCTCAGGGCGGGAACCTTGCCACCATTCGCGGGTTCTCGCATGCCGCTTCCTGCGGCGAGGAGATTTTCATGAATCAGTTGATGCTGGCGTGCGCGGCTACTGCGCTGATCTCGACGGGCGCGATGGCACAGTCCACGGTCGTCACCACCACCACCGGCACCGGTCATGCCGCGGTGCAGATCGAGCCGGAGTATCGCACGAAGATCCGAACCTACGTGACCGAGCACAAGGTGCGCCCGGTGGAGACCCGCGAGAAGATCGTGGTCGGCCAGCCGCTGCCGCGCGAGGTAGAGCTCGAGTCCGTGCCTGCCGACTGGGGTCCCTCGCTCACCAAGTATCCTTACGTCTACTCGGGCGAGCGCGTGATGCTGGTCGATCCGTCGACGCGCACGGTCGTCCAGGAGATCGACTGAGTCCTTCGAGGCGAGTCGCTGAACGGCCGGCCTCGACGTCAAGCCGGCCCCGCCAATACCCAATTCCTTCCAGCGAGCGGCCGTCCATGCCCATCGTTCGATACTTCGTCTTCATCGGCGCGCTGCTGTTGGCGCTGCTCTTCGCTGCCGACCGGTACCTGCCAGCCCCCGTCGCGCAGGCGAGCCCGACCGATCCAGACAGGACCATCATCCGGATCGCCTCGGCGAGGAGCCTTCCGGAGAAGATCGTGTTCGACACGCGTCCACGCACCGAGCTGCCGAGGATCGCGCAGGCCGACCCAATTTTCGAAGAACCCCAGCAGCAAATGCGGGCAGCTGTGGCCGCGATGTCCGGAGCACCTTCTGAGATTAAGAAAGAAGCGACCGCACGCGTCTCCCTAGAGTCCCGCCCGCATCCTAAGCGTTCGGCAAAACTGTCGAAGAGAGTCCGCGAGCGGCGGCTTGCCTTCGAGAGGAGCGACTCACTTTCCGGCGGATGGTGGTGACCGGGAAGTTCGCGCGTGAATAAAGGAAAAGGCGGCCGCCAGTCGGATCGCTAGGGAATACGAAAATCGGTATCGCGAGCTGGGCTCATAGTGACGCCGAAGGGAGAACGCGCCCGGTCGAGGTGGCCGAAACGAAACCGGCCCGTCCAGCGTGCCGGACGAGCCGTTCGCAAGAGTTGTTTGCTCAGTCCATGTGAACCAAGATACCCGAGCGATTACTGCTCGGTGCAGACCTTGGTAGTCTTCACAGCGGACTCGGCCTCGGTCTTGGTCTTGTAGACGCCGTCGCCTACGACCGTCGTGGTGGTGGTGGTCGGCTTGGTGTCGACGACGGTGCACTTCTTGGTGGTCGCGTCGCGAACAATGTAGAACTCGGCGGCGCTGGCGGCCTGCGTGCCCAGCGCGAAAGCGGCAAGAGCGCCGCAAAGGATCAGCTTCTTCATGGTGTCCTCCTCAAAAACAGATCGTAAGTAGTGTGCTAACGAAGGGGGCTCGACCGAAGTTCCACTTATTCCCGGCGGTAGAGTCTGCATAGTTAACATCGCGCCTCTCGCGCCATTTCGCCGGAGTAGCAATTCTCCGGCTTGCCGGAAGAAATCCCAGTCTCGATCTGTTTGGCGGCTTGCCGGATTTTCCCATTCGGAACCGCGCGCCGCGTCGGGTGTTGATCGACGTCCACATTTGGGAGGTTTCCGATGAACAAGCGTTTATTCTTGGCCACTACCGCTGCCGTCGCCATCGCGACTTCGGCGTTCGCGCAATCTTCTCCGGGCACGTCGAGCCCCAGTTCGTCCGCTACGCAGCGTCAGCAGGATTCCACGTCGACCACGTCGCCATCGACTTCGACCACATCACCCGACACGTCGTCGGGGTCCGCGCAGTCTTCGACGAATTCCGCCCAGACGCAGTCTCCGTCTTCGACGGGACAGACCGCTGCAGGCCAGTCGTCCAATTCTGGTACCGGCACCGGCACCAACGCGACGCAGGCGCCGGCCTCGAACAACTCGACCAGCCAGGCCCAGACCAATCAGCCGTCCAGCCAGACCACGACACCTGCCAACCAGGCGCAGACCAACTCTCCGTCGAGCACGAGCAATCAGACGCAGAGCGCCAACCCGCCTGCCTCGGGCACCAACCAGGCGCAGTCCCCGGCGGGTAGCGGCTCGACCAACACGGCCCAGCAGCCGAACAATCAGCAGAACACGGCGGATCGTTCGTCGAACACCAACGTGAATGCCTCGGTGAACATCAACGATCAGCAGCGGAGCCGCATCAGCACGTCGATCTCGCACCTGAACGTGCAGCCGCTGACCAACGTGAACTTCTCGCTGTCCGTCGGCACGGTCGTGCCGCGCGACGTCCGCCTGCAGCCGCTGCCGGCCGAGGTCGTCGAGATCGTGCCCCAGTATCGGGGGTACAACTTCGTCCTGGTGAAGGACGAGATCGTGATCGTGGAACCGTCCACCTACAAGATCGTGACCGTCCTGCCGTACTCCGGCCGCTCGACTGCGTCGGCGCCGGCGCGCACCGAGCAGCGCAAGGTAACGTTCAGCGACCGCGATCGCGAGGTCATCCGCAAGCACGCCAAGGCGCGCCCCGTCGAACGCGAACGCCGCACGACCGGCAGCACCGTCCGGACCGAGATCCGGACCGGCGAGCGAGTGCCGGAGGGCGTGGAGATCGAGGCGTTCCCCGAAGACGTCTATCGGGATGCTCCGACCCTTCGCGAGTACCGGTACATCAATCGGGACAGCCGCACCTACATCGTCGAACCCCACGAGCGCCGTGTCATCGAAGAGATCGACTGACCTCGCAGCGACGTCCATGAAGACCATTGTGCTAGGAGCGCTCGCGGCCACCCTGATGGCGGCGTCCGCGAACGCCGCGCCTCTTGCGCCCGCGGCCATCGCCTCGACCGAGGCTGCCGGCGTTGAGCAGGTGCGCCTCGTCTGTGACGAGTATGGCCGCTGCTACCGGACCCGCGGCCCCCGCTATGTCCAGCGCTACTACGGCGGGGACGACGGCTATGTGATCCGCCGAAGCTACGGCTATTATGGCGGCACCGGCTACTACGATCGCGGCTACGGATACTACGGCGGCGGCCCGAGCATCGGGTTCAGCTTCGGCACCCGAAGCTGGTGAGCTAGAGAAGGGGTCGCTCTCCGAGCGGCCCCTTCGATGTCTGCGTAATTGTGCGGGGATGAGATGTCTGCTGTTGCCAAGCTCCTGGTTCAGAAGGAGCAGTTGCTCGCGCGCCTCGACACCGATCTAGGTCCGAACGAGCACGCCGAAATCCAGGCGCTTCTCGCGAAGATCGAGACAGCGCTGAAGTTGCTCGGGAGCCAGGATTCCACCGCTGCCGGATAGCTCTCGGCGACGAACAGATTTTACCGAAGTCGTCCTTTCGAAGCGCTCACTGCGTGGTATAAAGGCCCCAGCTCGGGGCAGGGGGCAATGAGCTGGGGCCAGTTCGGGGTTCGCCCCTTGGGGTAGGGGCATCGGGAAAACCTGATGGCGGCGCTATCGTTCCTGCAGAGTGAAGTTTGATCTGATCGAGCGCGCCGACCGCGAATGGAGTGGCTAACCAGGTGGCGCGCCCTTTTTCTCTCCGAGCTCCCTGATCGTCCGGACGATCTCGTCTGGATGGAAAGGCTTCGTCACGATGCGGCAGCCCGGGACGGGGCGTGGCGTCGTCGGCGAGAAGCCGGTGGCGTAAATGACCGGCAGCTCCGGATCCTGCTCTCGGTATCGCTCCGCGATCTGCCATCCATCGACCTGACCAGGCAGCCTGACGTCTGTAACCAGCACATCAGCGACGCGACGCTTGCACCAAGCCAGCGCCTCCTCTCCGGTGCTCGCGTGGATGACGTGATAGCCCGCTTCGCGCAGGGCCTCTACGACAAATTCGCGGATCAGAGGGTCGTCCTCGACGAGAAGTATGCTCACGGGTGGCTCTTGAGGAATCGTATGTGTCACGCATCGAACGGCGCAAAGCGTCGGTCGTTCCCGGTTCTAATGGCTCTTGCAGCTGAACCGGCCCATTGCCTGGAATTGTGAATCAGAAGGCAGGCACGTTTGATCCCGAGAAGTTTGAAGACCACTACGAGAGCGCGCTGCTCGACCTAATTAACGAGAAGCGGGCCGGCAAGGTGATCCGGGAAGGAAGGGCCAAAGGGTGAGAGAACGTCGTCGATCTGATGGAGGTGCCGCGGCAGAGCGTTGGAAGGGAAGTATCGGCCGAACCCAAACGCGCGTCAAAAAGTCAGCCAAGAAGGCGCGTAAGGCTGCATCCGGACAGAAGGAAATCAATGCCGATAGCAGCAAGAAGCCCGCGAAAGAAGAGACAGGGAGGAAGTCGGCGGCCATACCCCACCGTAAGTCTGTTTGAGATCGGAAGAGGGCGCCATGGACATGAAAGACGCGTCGGCGATGACGGACTCCAACCTAGCGAACAATAAGGACCGAGCTGGCTGCCGGCGCGAGCGGTCCTCGCCGCAGAGCGCGGCACACGGAAAAGGTGGCGCGTCTATCAGGAGGCGCCTGGAAGCGGGTGCATACGGGCGCCCGAGGATAGCCCGCGACGCCCGGGTTAACCATCGCGTTGCTTGCGCAAAAAATTTTTTCCGCGGCTCTTGAAACTTTTCTCTGGCTTCCAAATTTTTTCGGCGTCGTCGTACGACGATCGGGATGCCGTTCGGGTCCCGCCATTGAGACGGGCACCGGTCGTGTCCGGTGCAGCTCGTAACCATTTTGCTCCCAGGAGGATCTGGCTATGCGCACTGTTGATTTTTCGCCCCTGTTCCGGTCGGCCATCGGCTTCGACCGTCTTTTCGATCTCGCCGAGGCCGCCCAGCGCGCGGGCGAGGAAACCTATCTCCCCTACAACATCGAGCGTCTCGACGAGAACCGCTTCCAGATCTCGGTCGCGCTCGCCGGCTTCAGCCCTGACGAGGTCGTCCTGACGGTCGAGCAGAACGTCCTGACGCTCGAAGGTCACAAGGGCGAGAAGGAGGGGAAGACCTTCCTGCATCGCGGCATCTCGGCCCGCAACTTCAAGCGTCAGTTCACGCTGGCCGACCACGTCGAGATCAAGGGCGCCAGCTTCGAGAATGGCCTGCTGGTCATCGATCTGCAGCGGGAGATCCCCGAGGCGATGAAGCCGCGTCGCATTGCGATCAACGGCGCCGTGCCGAGTAACGTGGCGCAGATCGAATCCAAGGCGGCCTAAGGCCATCCTACAGAACAGCGACCAAAACCGCGCGGGTCTTCCCGCGCGGCTCTCCCTCAACTCGTCTTGGAAATGGAGGAAGCCATGCGGCCGACGACCGCTTTTCACGACAACGTTGTCGATCTCAACGCCATCATCCATCCCGGTACGGTTTTCGAGCATCCCCGGGAGGTGGTCTCCCATCCTTCTCTCAGCCTGTCCGAGAAGCGCGCCATCCTGGCTTCGTGGGCATCGGACGCTTCTGCAATCGCATCGTGCCCGTCGCTGCGGGCGCCCGAGGGGCTGAAGGCGCCGGTCAAGATCGACGAGATTTTGGAAGCCCTTTGCGCGCTGGATGAAGGTCCCCGCAATCCTCCCGGCGGCAAGCCGATGCGGCTGCGGCCGGTCGATCGGGTAGCAGCCTAGGAGAGGTGAGGAGTGACGAAGATGCTCGATCAGAACCTTGCCCGCATCCGTGCCCACCGCAACAACATCCACCGCTATCGAAGACTTCTAAAGACGCAGCTGTCGGACATCGAACGGCAGTTTATCGAACGGCGCCTGTCGGAGGAGAGGTCGGCGCTGGAGGCGTTGACGTCTCCGACGATTCCCATCGCGCTCACCATGCCCCCAAGACCGGCCTTGCCTGCTACAACAGGGGCCGCGCCATGATCGCCGTGAGGGACATGCTTATCCGCGGCAGCGTTTTAGCTCACTACCGGCTACTGCTCGCCCGCGCGAAGACCGAGAAGGAGCGAGAACTTTATCTGAGCCGGATCGAGCGCGAGCAGCGGCTTATCGACAAGCTTCAAGATGCTTTGCCGGAGCGGTTCGCGGCATGAAGTTCAAGGATAACGATGATCGCTACCCCGACTACGACATTGTGTTGAAGCAGCGCGGGCGCGGCCGGTGGAAGTGGGCCGTCTGCGGGGCAGGTGGCGAAGCCGTGATGTCCGGGTCCGAGTGCAGCCGCGCGGCCGCGAGGTATAAGGCGGAGCGTGCGCTGTTTCTCCTGCTCTGCACAAGTGTGTCCAGGGTGAAACCCCCGGGAAGGCATCCGGACTGACTGTAGGAACTCCGGACGTTACCGGCCGGTTGTCCGCCTCTCGATCCTTGCTCGGAGGACAACGTGGAAAGCACGATAATCGGAGAATTCGCTACACGGCGTGAGGCCGAATTGGCCGTGGAACACGTCGTCCAGGAATGCGGGGTCGCACGAGGGGACGTCTTCGTTCAGCCTGCGGGCGCTGAGAATTCGTCCGGGACGCGGTCGGCAGGCGCCGACGCCAAGGCCGCGCCAGCGCCTGAAGGGCAGCAAAGGCTGAAAGGCGAAATCGAGGTCTCGGTAGATTTCCACGGCGACGAACCGGAGAAGATCGTCGAGGCGTTGAAGGGCGCGGGGGCGAAGACCGTTCGCACCAAGTAAGCCCTTCTGAATGGCAGGTCTCAAGCATCCCGTGACCCCGGACGGTCGTCCGGGGAAAGCTCTGGCGGATGAGCGATCCGAGCCTTTCTCCCAATAACCGATCCGCTTAGGCATTGTGCTCAGACGTCAGCTTCGAAGGTAAAGCGGAAGTCGTTCCCTTGTCGCTCTTGACGGCTGACACGCGACGTAGCACACGCGACAACTCCTCGGCTGCGTACGGCTTCTGTATAAGATCGAAGCCATGCCGAGCGTCCTCGGCAAGAACTTCACTGTAGCCTGAGGTCAATACGACCGGAACTCCAGGGTGGTGCCGCCTGATCTCCCGCCCGAGGTCTACCCCATTCATTCCCGGCATAATCACGTCGGAAAACACGATGTCGAAACTGTTTACCTCGTCTAGGAGCTTCAACGCCTCGTCCGCATTTGCGGCAAGGGTGGTCTCGTAACCGAGGTCCTCAAGTATCTGGGTCGAGGATCGTCCCACATCTACGTTGTCTTCCACTACGAGAACGCGGCGCCCGCGGCCGTGGAAAAGTGGACCGTCCGACGGCGCTGCAAGTGTGGCCTGATCGTCAGAGGTGCCGTCACGTTCGGCTCGGGGTAAGTAGAGTGTAAAGGTGGTTCCGCGGCCTACCTCGCTTTTGACCGTGACGTCGCCACCCGATTGTTTGGCAAAGCCATAGACTTGGCTAAGGCCTAGACCGGTACCCTTGCCAACTTCTTTTGTAGTGTAGAATGGTTCGAAGACACGAGTTAGCTTCTCCGCGGCGATGCCCGAGCCGGTATCGGTAAGCGAAATGGCGACGCAGGCGTCTTTGCCGGTTTGTTCATGGGCCACCGGCCTGGCTGCGAGCTCTTCTATCTGGATAAGTAGCGATCCTTCGCCATTCATGGCATCGCGGGCATTCACGGCCATGTTGACCAGCGCCGTTTCAAACTGGCTCGAATCCGCCTCGACGATGCAATTCTTACCCGCGACCTCGGTCTCGATCCGGATGCGCGATCCCACGATCGTGCGCAGCATATCGATGATGGCTTGCACGCGTTCTGCCGTGTCGAACACGTGGGGCTTAAGGGCCTGCCGCCGTGCGAACGCGAGAAGTTGGCCCGTGAGCTTGGAGGCGCGGTCCACAGTGGCCGAGATGGCGTCCACGTAGCGCCGTCGGCGCTCCTCGCTTATCCCGGGCCGACGGAGAAGGTCCGTTGAGCTCTTGATGATTGTAAGCAAATTGTTGAAGTCGTGCGCCACGCCGCCGGTCAGCTGGCCCACCGCCTCCATCTTCTGCGCGTGACGCAGGGCCTCCTCGGCTCTCATCAACTCTGTCGTACGCTCTGTGACGCGCTGCTCCAGACTCGCCGCAAGGTCCCTGATTTCCCGCTCCGCACGTCTTCGTTCCACGGCGGTACGGGTGCGCTCCGCGACCTCCCGGATCAGATCGAGTTCCGCGGGCGCCCACTCCCGCGCGCTTGCGTGGTTGAGGTAAAGCAATGCGACGATGCCGCCTTGTTCCGTGACTGGCATGTTGACGATAGATTGCGCGCTAATCGTTTTCAGGGCGTTGGCAGTCGCGGCCGTGCGAGGATCGTTTTCGGCATCCGCGAACACTACAGTCTCGCCCCGCTTCAAATCCTCGATGTAGCTACCGTAATCGCGAAAGTGCAGCACGCCGGCCAAGCTCTTGATGCCGGGGGCGTTCCAGTCCCGCTTGATGGTTATCGTCTCGGCCGCCTTATCGATAGTGCCATAGCCTGCCCGGCTTACCCGCAATGTGCGCCCGAGAATTTCGGCTGCTGCGTAAGAAAGTTCGGCCGGGTCCTCGATGTCTCGGATCCGATCGGACAGTTCGACAAGCGCCATTCGGCGCGTCTCGGCAAATTGGCGGCCGGTCTCGTCGCGCGCGATCTTGATGAAGCCCCGCTCGTGACCTTGGTCGTCCCGCGGCAGGGGCCGCATCGACCCCCTCAGAAATACTTGAGATCCGTCTGCACGCTGATGCCAGCGCTCGTCGGGCGCGAAGCCCTTCGCGCGCGCGTCAGAAGCTTCGGCTGCTGGCTGCCCGGACGCCCGGTCCACGGGCGTGAAGATCACGTCGGCCGAGCGCCCTCTCATCTCGGCAGCTGTCCAGCCGAAAATCGCCTCGGCCCCGACCGACCAGCTTGTAACACGGCGCTCCGGGTCGGTGGTGATGATGGCGTAGTCGGCAGCACTTTCGATGACGAGCCGCAGTCCTTGTTCGCTCGCTCGTAGCGCCTGGAGCCTGGCCCGGGCTTCGTATTGCCGGCGGCGGCTTCGCAGCGCGGAGCGTGCAAGGCTCACAAGAGTGGTTGGGTGAAAAGGGCGCTCCAGAAAAGTGACGTTGCCGAGCACATCAAGGAAACGCCGAGCGGCGGGATTGCGCTCCAGTCCGCCACCGCGGGTCGTGAGCAGCACGAACGGCAGGTCCGACCAGTCTTCCTGTTCGGCGAGCCAGGTACTAAGCGTCCGGAGATCGGCCGTGGCGAGCGCCTCCTCTGTGACGACAACGAAAGCCGCGCCAGCATTGAGTTCTGGAATAAGGTCCAACAGCGACGAACAGGGGTCAGCAAGGAGATCCGCCTCGCGCAGGATCACCGACGCAAGAGTTGCGTCGCGACCTCGTGGGGCGAGAACGAGGGCTCGCTCCGACAGCGTGCTGCGGTTCACTTCTCCTCCGTGTTGAGCAATTTCGAACTGTCGCCGAGGAGGATAGGCACGCCGCGCAGGACCCCCTGGAAGTTGGTGAGCGGCTCGCCCAACGTGACGCCCACTTCCCTAATGCGGAATTCTCGAATTGTGTCCTCATGCGGGCCAGTGCGTTTTTTGATGATCGAAATGGCGCGACGAACGCGCCCGAGCGCCTCGAAGTAGCGCAACAGAATCACCGTGTCCGCGAGATAGGTGACGTCCACAGGTGTCTGCATGTCACCGACAAGGCCGTGCTGGGCGACGACCAGGAAAGTCGTGGCACCTTGCCGGTTCAAGTATTGAAGGATCTCATGCATGTGGAGCACGAGCGCGTGTTCACCCGGCATGGCCGCTTGGTAGCCGTTTAGGCTGTCGATCACCACGGTTTGTGCGCCGTGCTTCTCGACGCAATGCCGCACGCGTGAAGAAAACTCGCCGGGGGCCAACTCAGCGGCATCCACCTGTTCGATGACGAGTTGCCCGCCGTCAACCATTGCCTGTAGATCGATATTCAGGCCCTTCGCGCGTTCGAACAGTAGGCCCAGTTCCTCATCAAAAATGAACATTGCTGCACGTTCACCGCGCTGTATGGCGCCTCGAACGAAGGTGAGCGCAAGAATTGACTTGCCCGTTCCAGCAGGGCCCAGAATGAGGACGCTTGAGCCGCGTTCGACGCCACCCCCGAGCAACGAGTCGAGCTCGCCGGATTCGGTCTTGAGAACCTCTCGCGAGTAGTTCGCTTTGTGCTCGGCCGATACAAGTCGCGGGAAGACCTGAAGGCCTCCGGGTGCAATCGTAAAGTCATGGAAACCGCCTCGGTACCGCCTCCCCCGGTACTTGATGATCCGTAGTCTTCGCCGCTCGCCACCGTATTCGGGCGCGATCTCTTCTAAACGGATCACGCCATGTGCGACCGAGTGGACCGTCTTATCATTTAGCTCGGCGGTGAGGTCGTCGAGCAGGAGTACGGTCGCGCCTGCCGTCGCGAAATAATGTTTGAGACTGAGAATTTGCCGGCGGTACCGCAGCGAGCTCTGTGCAAGCAATCTGATCTCCGAGAGACTGTCGAGCACCACGCGGTGCGGCTTGATCCTCTCGAACGCCTCGAAGATGCGCTTCGTCGTTTCGCCGAGTTCCAGGTCGGAGGAATAGAGCAGGCTCTGCTGCTGATCCTCATCGAGCAGGTTTTCCGGTGGGATAAGTTCGAAAATCTCGATCCCTGCTAGATCCCATTGGTGGGACGCAGCGCTCGCACGCAATTCCTGTTCAGTTTCAGAGAGAGTGATATACAGGCACCGCTCGCCGGCTTCAGCTCCCGCGATCAGGAATTGCGTCGCGAGCGTCGTCTTGCCGGTGCCGGGAGCGCCTTCAAGAAGGAAGACGCGCCCTCGCTCGAACCCTCCCCCAAGTACGTGATTTAGCCCTTCAATACCGGTCCCTGCCTGACCCATCACTGCTCGACCTTCGGTGCCCAGCCGATAATTTTCCGAAGCAATATCATGCGCTTATCGCCAGTTATAATCTTGGCACTCGGATGTAAGATTGGCTCTTTCCCGCCCCCTGTTCCAGCCGATAACTCAACCTAAGTCCTTCTGGTTCCGCAACCTGAAGAGGGCGTCGGAGCCTGAGGCGCAGTTCGGTCTTTAAGGCCCTTAATTGGCACCTCCGACCGCTGTCACTCTCGAACGACTGCTTCGCTGACCTTGTTTCCTTTCCACAGAGGTCGGATGCGTCCGGTTAACCGTCCGAACTTCCGCTTGTGGCCCACAGCGCACGTGCAAGAGATCGGTGTGATGTCCGCCTCTGGCAGTGAAGCGGACATCGCTACCGTCATCGGTCAGGCGACGAGAGGGAGCCCAGCGTCAGCGGACTTACCGATAATCCGCCGCAGCTCCGCCGCAATGCCATCGAGCACCGCGCGCTTCTCCCTCATTCGCTTGCTGTGATTGTAGACCTTGCCGGTGACAGTCGGCACGATCTGCCCGGCCTTTTTGCTGGCCGCATGATCGAGGCACTTCGCGATCCATGCATCGTCGAAGCCCAGGTCGCCGGCCAAAGTCGCCGCCGTCCGGCGCAGGTCGTGTGGCGTGAACGATTTGAGGCCGAGCAGCTCGCAAAGCCCGGCGGTCTTGGTCTTGTTCTTGTTCTTCTCGTTCTTGGTGCCGCGCAGCGCGTCGGCCATCGCCTTGCGGTGGATCGGTTGGCCCTTATACATGGGGCTCTCGAATACGAACTGCTGATGATCCGTGGCCAGCGCCTCCTTGATGATCTCGACGGCCAGATCGGACAACGGTTGCTGGATGACCCGCCGCTTCTTGACCCGCTTGAGGGGGACGTCGAAGCGCGGATGCTCGCCGTCGAGGGCAAACAGCTCGTCGCGGCGCGCCCCGAGCAGTTCACGCGAACGCAGCATGGTGACGAGTTCGAACTTAAGGGCGAGGCGGGTGCGACGATCCCAGGGCAGATCCTTTCGGTCGAGGCCGTACCAAAACCTCCTGATCTCGTCCTCGGAGAGGACGCGGGTGCGGGGATGCTCGGGATCCAGCTTCGGCAAGTTGACGCAGGGGCTGGCCGTCACGTAGTCGCGCCCGGCCTCCGCTGCCCAGTTGAACAGGCCCGAGGCCGCCTTGCGCATATGGCGCGCGTTGCTGACCGAGGGCTTGCCGAACTTGCCCGCAACGATGTCGTTCGAGAGCGTGGCGATGTCATGCTTGGTGACATCCATGGCCAGCTTCTTGCCGAGGCGGGGACGGATAAAGCGGTCGAGGTGGCTCGCGGTGTTCTCCCAGCTCTCCAGCCGAGGCCTCATCTCGCCGTCGGGCTTTTTGACCGGCGTCTTCATCCACTTGATGCGCTCATCGACGATCTCGGAGACGGTCTTGCCGCGCTTTACCTTCGCGGTCCTCTGGTCACGGAAGGTCTCGGCGAGGGCCTCGCCTCCCATAGCCTTGAGGCCGTAGACCTTGCTGCGGGCGTCCTCGACCGTGAAGGTCTCCGGGTTGTAGGCGCCGAGCCAGCCGGTACGCTGCTTACCGGTCTGCCTGTCGGTGAACTTGAAGGAGAAGGTTGCCACCCCCGCCGAGGTGATGCTGACATAGAGACCAGGGCATTTGCGGTCGTAGAGTTTCAGTCGCTTGGCAACACGCTTCTCGCACAGGCGGTCGGTCAGAATGACGCCGCTATTACGGCCCCGCTTGCCGGCGGGGGAGGGGGCGATGGTAGTATCCATGTGGTTTCGGCTCCTAAGGCTTGGGACCAAAGGGCTCGGCTTTGGGACTTTCAGTTTGTCGTGCGGACGCTGAAAGGCTTAGGGCCGGGCCCTTGTTTTGGTGAAGCCCGCTGAAACAGCCCGCATCAGGGTAATCGAAAATCCCTTGTTTTGAAGGGTTTTGTTAGTTTCGGCGTGTTTCACCGAATGCCAAAATATAGACGTGTGGTCCTGGCCGTCGTTGCTACGGTCAAGCCCTTGCGGATGCGGCAGTCGCGTCAACCGGCGCGCTGCCGGCGACTTTCGCTGGGGCGAGGGAGGCCAGAACGAACTCGGCTCCCGGGAGAGCACGGCATAAGCCGTCCGACCATCGCGCAGGGAAGGCCGTGTGTTGGGCTTCACCTGTATGCTGCTGTGCGGTCTCCTTGCGCTACCTTTCGCGCAGCGGACCGCGGGTGCGAGCTGGCACCCGGCCTTCCCTGCGCCCTCTTGGCTTAGAGGGTGAAGTGACCAGGCAAAGCTCGGGCGAAATGAGCCGCGAGGACGAGAAGGTGTGTCTGCGATCTGAACTGCCTACCAAACACTCGGAGATCGTAGGGTGGGCAAAGCGAAGCATGCCCACGCATTTTGCGTTTCATTGCGGAAACGTGGGCACGGCGCTTTGCGCCTTTGCCCACCCTACGGCGCTGCGCCGCGTCGCTCGCACGTCCAGCGTGTCCAGGAGAGATCATCAACGACCGCGCTTCAACCCCTCGTCACCCGCCACCACCTCCGGCGCCATCGCAGCCCAAGCGCTGGACGCGAATTGCCGCCGCCAGGTCACGACCACCACCGCCGCGGTGCTGACGAACAGCACCCAGGGGCTGACGAACCAGCCGAGATAGCCGAGCGCAAAGAAGAAGGCGCGCTGGCCGCGGTTGAAATGGCGGCCGGCGGATTCGAATACGCGCGAGGTGCGGATGACATGGGCCTCGGCTTCGGGCGTGTCGCGCTGCGAGGCCGGCGGCATGCCCCCGAACAGGATGGCGACGTAGTTGAACAGACGGTAGGCCCAGGCGAACTTGAAAAAGGCGTAGACGCAGATCAGCACGAGGCCGACGCATTTCAATTCCCACATGGCGGGCGAGGTGCTGAGATCGACCGGCAGCTTGCCCAAAATGGTGATGGCGTCGTTGGTGGCGTGCAGCAGCGCCAGCGCGCCGCCGAGCGCGAACGGGCTGGTGGACGCGAAGAAGGCGGTGCCGTTCTGGAGCGAGGCCATGATCTGCATGTCGACCATGCGCGTCTCGCGGTCGAGCAGCCGGCGCACCCAGACCTCGCGATAGCGGTTCATCCGCGCCGACAGGCTGTCGCGGCCATAGGCCGAATGCTCCAGCGTCAGCGCATAGACCAGCCATTCGATGATGAAGAAGCCGACGGCGGTGATGTCGACCCAGTGCCTGCTCATGTCGTTCTCCTCGCGAGGATCGCAACGATTGCCATGCATGGCCGGGCGCACCAACGATTGATTGGCGGCAGGCGATGGCGTTAAAAGCAGCTCGCTTCAGACGGACTTACGGAAGGACCAGCACATGGCAGCACTCAAGCTCGCGATCGGTAACAAGAACTACTCGTCATGGTCGATGCGGCCCTGGATCGCACTGCGCGCCAACGACATTCCTTTCGTGGAGACCGTGATCCCGCTCTACACCGACAATCCCGCGGACAAGGAGCAGATTCTCTCCTTCAGCCGCGCCGGCAAGGTGCCGGTGCTGGTCGACGGAGACATCACGGTGTGGGATTCGCTCGCCATCATCGAATACATCGCCGAGCGCTATCCGGAGAAGAAGCTGTGGCCCGACGATACCGCGGCCCGCGCCCATGCCCGTTCGGTCTGCGCCGAGATGCATTCCGGCTTCATGGCCCTGCGGAGCGAATGCGGCATGAATCTGCACCGCCCGGTGCGCCCCGTGACGCTGTCGGCGGACGCCAAGGCCAACATCGCGCGGGTGCAGGAGATCTGGCGCGAGTGCCGAACCCGCTATGGCGCCAACGGACCGTATCTGTTTGGCCGCTTCGGCGCGGCGGATGCGATGTATGCCCCGGTCGTGCACCGCTTCCGCACCTACGCCATCGAGGTCACACCGGAGACCAAGGCCTATATGGACACGATGATCGCAATGCCGGCGTTTCAGGAATGGACCCGTGACGGCATCGCCGAAACGCTTGTCATCGAAAAGTTCGAGACTGCGTGAGCATGATCCGGAAAAGAGAGGACCGGTTTTCCGATAAGATCATGCTCGCTTAACTCATGAATGTGACTGAGCGCCGCTTGACGGCCTGCGCGAGGGCGGCGCTCAATCGTCAGGGAATGCAAGGAGAGGGCATCGTCATGGGAATCCTGGACTCGCTGGAAAACAACCCCGCCTTGCGTAGCGCGCTCGGCCAGCTCGGCGCCGCCGTGCTCCCGGCCGTGCTGAACGAGGTGCTCGGCAGCAACAATCAGGGCGGCCTCAGTGCGATCGTCGCAAAGCTCCAGCAGTCCGGCTTCGGCGAGCAGGTCAAATCCTGGCTCGGCAACGGCCAGAACCTGCCGATCTCGGCCGATCAGCTCCGGGCCGTGCTTGGCAACGACACCGTCCGCCAGCTGGCCGCGCGCTACAACATTCCCGTCGATCAGCTGGGCGAGATCCTGGCCCAGGAGCTGCCCAAGGCGGTGGATCACGCTAGCCCCGACGGCCATTTGCCCCATACCGCCTGAAGCGGGCCTTTCCGGCGGCATCATCGGCCGCCCGGTTCCCCGGCCATCTTCCTGAAAACGCTGACAGATCGGCGTGTTTGGCATGCCGGTATACCACTGGCCAAAGCCGCCGGCCGCGTGCTATACAGCGGCCCGGGTTTAGCCGGTCCGTCGCAGTGGGACCCTGGGCACGGCCGGCGCTGTTTGAGTGATGGAGATGGGCGTTGAAGCATAAATTCCCCGTGGGAGCGCGCGTACTTTTCACGGCCAGCAACGTCGCGCGCCCGGCTGCGAGCGGCTCGTACGAGATCATCCGCCTGCTGCCGACGGAAGGCGACGACTGCCAGTACCGCATCAAGAGCTCGACCGAAGCCTTCGAACGCGTCGCCAAGGAAAGCCAGCTCGCGCTGTCCTGAAGGCCACCGGCGCCTTGTCGCGCCTCAAGGAATTTGTATCCTGCCGCCGTCAAAAGGCCCGCTTCACCTTCGCAAGGTGGGCCGGGGCCAGTTGCCGACTCGCGGTGCTCGCTTGATCATTCGCTCTCAGCTCGCGTGAGGGGACGTCGCGCATGGACTTGGCAGGGGCCACTTCGCTCGACCAAATCTGGCGCTTGTCGGCCTTCCCGATGTGGATGACGCTGGCCGCTGCCGGTTTATTCGGATTGATTCTGCTGATCACGCTGCTGCGCGCCGAGAGAACGATCGCCAACGGTGCACTGACCGTCATGTCGCTGCTCGCCATCGCCATCGCGGTCGCCGCCACCGTGCGCCTCTATGGGCCGCTCGGACACGAAACGCCGATTGCTGAAGGTCGCACGCAAGCCACGGTCGTCGCGAGCCTGCCGGCGCTGTCCTGCCTCGACGAGCTCGCCGGCGAGACCGTGGCCGCCGGCTGCGAGAAGGCGCTGTTCGGCGCGCCCGACGCGGCCGCCGCCGCCGTCGTCTATACCGCAAGCCGGATCGACCGGCTGACCGCACTCGGCGATGCCGCAACTGCCGAGAAGAGCCTGACACCGGACATGAAGCTGCTGCGCAAGACGCTGGAGCACGATCGCTATGGCCTGGTCGCCCAGGTGCTGGCCGCGCGCGACGGCTGCACGCAGTTCGATTGCCCCGCGTTCCGCTCGCTGACCGATCAGCAGCAGGTCGCAGCCAACATGGATTCCCATCTCTACGATCAGCTGGTCGCACGCTACGCGCCGACCTGGAACGCACCCGCGGGGCCGGGGGCGCTGCCGGCCAATGCTGCGCTCGCCGGGCTGCCGCCGTCGCTGCCGACTGGCAAGCCCACCAATGCGGAGTTCCCGAGCGCCTCGTCGACGCCGCCGGTCAGCATCATGACTCCCGAGCCGGCGACGGCATCGACGCGCCAGGCCGCGCCTGCCGCAAACGCCGCGCCAGCCCCCCGCGCACCCGCGGCGGCCTCGGCGCAAGCCGCTGCGCCTGCGGCACCCGCCGCGGCCGCAAAGAAGCAGCCGGCCGCCAAGCGCGCGCCAGCCGCCGCTCCAGTTCCGCTTGCGCCGCCGCCGGCCGCGACGCCGGCGCCTCCGGCTGCGGATAACGAGTAGATCGGCATTCCCAATGCGTGGCCGCCCGGCTAATGCTGGGGCATGCCACTCCATCTGATCAAGCTCGCCGTCGGCTGCGACTCCGTCAAGGAATTGAAGGAGTGGGTCGCCGAACGGATGCAGACCGCCAAGAAGAAGGGTCTGCCGCAACATCACATCCACGTCACGCGCATGGTCCCCAAGCGCGACGCCGAGATCCTGGCAGGCGGATCGCTCTATTGGGTGATCAAGGGCGAGATCGCCGCGCGCGAAAAGATCATCGGCATCGAGCCGTTCCGCGACAAGGACGGCATCGGCCGCTGCCGGATCGTGATGCAGCCGAAGGTGATCCCGCTGTCGCCGCGGCCGATGCGACCGTTCCAGGGCTGGCGCTATCTCACCGACGATTCCGTGCCGCCCGATCTCGGCAAATCCGCCGCCGGCTCGATCGCGGCCATGCCGGAGCCGATGCGGCGCGAGCTGCGCGATCTCGGGCTGCTGTGAGGCCGCTGCTCACTGCGGCGTGACGATATGCAGCCGCGCCCAGTCCGCGGGCGGCACCACGATCGGACGTCCGCCTTCGCCGACGCCGTCGACGATGTCGACCAGTGCGGGCTCGACGCCCATCTCGAGCAGGTATTTGCGGTATTGCTCGCCAAAGATCACGGTCAGGCTCTCGCGCTGCTCGGGCGCGACATTGGGCGCGCGGCGGTTGCGGATCGAGCGGCCCGTCAGCACCACCTTGGCGCCTTCTGGCAGGCTGCGATGCACGCCGCCGGCGAGCATGAGGATGCAGGCGAGATCACAGGCCGGATCCGGTACCGACACCTTGGCGTCGAGCGGGCCGCCCGGACGCTTCAGCGCAAAGCAATCGCCCTCGGACTTGCCGACACAGGCCTCGACCTCGGTCGCGCCTGCGGTGGCGTCGAGGCCGTGGTCGCGCAGGATGCGGCCCATGCTGACGGCAACGTTGAGATTGGACCCGCCCCAGCTATGGATGATGATCGGCAGCTTGCCTCCCGCCTGGCGATCGAGGATCGCGATCAGCCGCTTGTAGCTGTCCCATTGCACCGTGCCCTCGGCGGCGATCCAGTCGGAGCAGCCTGGTCCGCAGGCGCCAGCAGGGCCATGAGCGACATAGAAGATCATGGCATCGGTCGGCGAACCATACAGGCCGATCGGCGGCCGCTGCTGCGCCGGTGCGGCGGTCGCGGCGACGAGCGTCAACATGCCGCTCACGATCATCATGCGGATGGACGACATGCCTTGCCGCTCGGCTCGTTCCCTCACGCCAATCATCCATCCGGGCGAGGGCGCGTGCAAGTCGATCCCGCCGGTTACACCGCGATATTGTCGATCAGCCGTGTCGTGCCGAGCTTGGCCGCCACCAGGATCCGCAACGGGCCGTCCGCGCGCGAGATGACCGGTGCCAGCGTCTCGGCGTGGCGGGCCTCGAAATAGTCGAGCGCGAAACCGGCCGCCTCGATCGTCTCGGCGCCCCGCGTCATCGCGCTTCCGAGGGCTTCGCCGGCGCGGATGCGGCCGGCGCTGTCCTTCATGGCGCGGTAGAGCGTGGTCGCGGTCTGCCGCTCCTCCGCCGAGAGGTAGACGTTGCGCGAGGACATCGCGAGCCCGTCGCGCTCGCGCACCGTGCGGGAGCCGATCACCTTGATGCCGAGGTCGAGATCCCGCGCCATCTGCGTCACCACCCGCAATTGCTGAAAGTCCTTCTCGCCGAAAATCGCAACGTCTGGCCGGCACTGCGTGAACAGCTTGCCGACGACGGTGGCTACGCCACCGAAGAAGTGCGGCCGGAAGCGGTCCTCGAGGCCGGCCATCGC
Source organism: Bradyrhizobium sp. CB2312 (assembly GCF_029714425.1). Lineage (NCBI taxonomy): Bacteria > Pseudomonadati > Pseudomonadota > Alphaproteobacteria > Hyphomicrobiales > Nitrobacteraceae > Bradyrhizobium > Bradyrhizobium sp. CB2312. The sequence continues at coordinate 4,415,496 of NZ_CP121668.1, forward strand.
CGGTCCCTCCGGTACGATGCGGGTTGCAAAGCCGTCCGGATACATGGCCTCGACGCCGGGATGCCAGACGATGTCGACGTCCTCGGCCGCGAGCTTGGCGATGTCGGCCTTCCAGGTGCGCGGATAGGCGCCGAAATCCTCAGTCGGCGCGAACTGGGTCGGGTTGACGAAGATCGATACGACGACGCGGCTGGCGCGCCGCTTGGCGAGGCGCACCAGCGACACATGCCCGTCATGGAGTGCCCCCATGGTCGGGACCAGCGCGATCGTGGCCTTTCGCTTGCGTAGGTTGTCGACGGCGCGTCGCAGGGTGGGGACCGTGCGGGCGATCAAGGGGCTTCGTGACATCGGGACTCGAATTGGGACTCGACAGGGATGGGAATCGGCGCGGGCGCGGCCCGACGGCCGGCGGGCTAACCTTAACAAGCGGCGGTCGTCGACGCCATGCATCCGGATGCGGCACAGCAATTCGCGTCGAGCTGCGCGCGATGTTGCGCGTGTGTGGGCTGGATCACAGGCGCGCCGCCGCACTGCTATACATGATGAAGCACGGCGCGTTGCAATTTGCATTAACTGTCACGCATTTCACTTGACCGCAGACGCGGTCAACTCGAAGATATTCGTTAGGGGTGTTGAGGATCGCAATGCTTGTGCAAGCTAGCCAAGGCCAATCCGGCTCGGCGCATGTGGTCGTGCTCGGAAACGAAAAGGGCGGCTCCGGCAAGTCGACCACCGCCTTGCACATCGCCGTTGCGCTCCTGAAGGCCGGCCAGCGCGTCGCCACCATCGACCTCGATTGCCGGCAGCAAAGCTTTACCCGCTACATCAGCAACCGCTCCGCCTGGGCCCGCCGCACCGGGCTCGGCCTCGAGCTGCCGGTGCATCGCTGCATCAAGCTCGGCGAGACCATGCAGATCGCCGACAACGAGAACTCGGAGTTCCAGCAGTTCATGGAAGCGGTCTCGGCGGTCGAGCGCAGCTTCGACTTCATCGTCATCGATACGCCCGGCACCGACAGCTATCTGATGCGGCTTGCGCACTCGATGGCCGACACCCTGGTGACGCCGATCAACGACAGCTTCCTCGACTTCGACGTGCTCGGCACCGTCGATCCTGCCAACTACGCGGTGACGGGCGAGAGCCATTACGCCGAGATGGTGCGCGATGTCAGGCGCAAGCGCCGCCAACTCGACGGCGCGACCACCGACTGGATCGTCGTCCGCAACCGCCTGTCGATGCTCGGCTCCCGCAACAAGCAGCTCGTCGCCGACGGCTTGAAGGATCTGTCGCTGCGACTCGGCTTCCGCTACGTCGACGGCTTCGCCGAACGCGTCGTCTATCGCGAATTCTTCCCGCGCGGCCTGACCGCGCTGGACGAGATCGACGAGGCCACGCTCGGCATGCGGCCCAATCTCGGCCATCTCACCGCGCGGGAGGAGGTGACCAGCCTGCTCCGTCAGCTCAAGCTGCCGCTCGACGAGCGCGGCCGCCGTCGCGCCGCCAACCGGGCCGAGTGGTTCAGCCAGGTCGACAAGCCGCTCGAGGTCCACGACATCCTCGGCGCCTGACAGGGGCGGTATAAGACTACTTCCCTAGCGGTTCGTGCGATCGGTTCCCGCTGGAACTGAGCGGGCATTCGATCGTTTCACCCACGTTAACTGCGAAATTGAACCCGATCGAGACCGGTTGCGTCCGATAGTGACCTGCACGCTGACGTAGCCGTAGCAGTATGGGTTGCCCAAGAATCGTGTGCGGCGCACAATGAAAGGGCTGTCAGCTCACAATATTTACGCTTCCTGTCACGTGGCTGTGACATATATTAGGGAATAGGCGACAAGGGGCCAGAGAGCCCCGGAAGAACACGATTTTCAACAGGGATTCAGGCCGTAAGAGCCTGAGGCTGAGGACGAAAATGAAGCGTGGAATTGCCGTTCTGGTTTCGGTCAGTGCCCTCTGCGGCATCGCCTATTTCACGGCGAGCAAGTGGGCGATCAAGCATGAGACCATCACTTTCTACGACGCTTCGCGCGACAACCGTCCGGTGCCCGTCGACATCGCGATCCGCCGCGACAAGGAAATGCAGGCCAATGCCGGCATGATCACGCTGCCGGTCGCAGTGATCAATCACGGCAACACCGTCAAGAACACCGAGTACGGCTTCCTCGCCAACATCTTCGCTGCGCGTGGCTACATGGTCGTGAGCCCGCAGCACGACCTGCCGACCGATCCTCCGATGGTGACCAAGCCCGGCGAGCTCTATGTCGGCCGTCTGCCGCAGATCCTGCGCGGCGTTGCCAACATCCACCTCGCCATGCAGGAACTGAAGAAGGTTCAGCCCAACGCCGACTACGACAAGGTGACGATGGTCGGCCACTCCATGGGCGGCGACATCACGATGTACTTCGCCAAGCAGTATCCGGATGAGGTCAAGAAGGTCGTCACGCTCGACAATCTGCGCGTGCCCTTCGTCACCGCCGGCAAGTTCAAGATCCTGTCGTTCCGTTCGCAGGACCCGCAGTTCAAGACCGACGCGGGTGTGATCCCGACGGATGAGGAATGCGAGAAGGCCGGCATCCAGGTCGTGAAGACCGAATTCCAGCATAACGACATGCGCGATACCGGTCCGGATGCCGCCAAGAACTCGATCCAGAGCATGCTCGATAAATTCCTGAGCTCGACTGACAGCGAGGTGGCGCCGGTCGACACGCAATCGTCCCCGCCCAAGATCCTCGAGCCCGGTCCGGTCGCTCTGATGGCGCCTGCGAAGGGCTGACCTCTCGTTTCAGTCGATCCGATCTTCGAAGCCCCCGTCGGCGTCAGCCCGCGGGGGCTTTGCACATTGACCGGGCCGTCGTTGCTGACCACATTAGCTGCTCACGCAAGGCGAAAAGCAGAGATGTCGGGCGAACCGATCAAACCGCGTGGTGGCGATGCCGTCTCGGCGCAAGCGGACGGTGCGCCGTCGAAGGCGAGGACATCGACCTCGGAGGACATCACCGCCTTCGTCGCCAAGGCGCGCGCGCTGTCACCACATGCGCCCGGTGCGAAGGGGCGACTGATCTTCGCGCTGGATGCGACGATGAGCCGGCAGCCGACCTGGGACATGGCCTGCGCGCTCCAGGCTGACATGTTCCGCGAAGCCGCAGCGCTCGGCAGTCTCGACATCCGGCTGGTCTATTATCGCGGTTTCAACGAATGCCGCGCCACGGGCTGGATCTCCGACAGCAGCAAGCTCGCGACGCTGATGAGCAAGATCGATTGCCGCGGCGGCGACACCCAGATCGGCAAGGTGCTGAGCGAGGCTCGGCGCGAAGCGGTTGCCTCCGGCGTGCGCGCCGTCGTCTTCGTCGGCGATGCCATGGAGGAAAAGGTCGACGAGCTCTGCGCCAAGGCCGGCGAGCTCGGCATGCTCAAGGTCCCGGTGTTCCTGTTTCAGGAAGGCCATGACACCGTGGCCGAGCGGGCGTTTCGCGAGATCGCGCGGCTGACCGGCGGCGCCTGGTGCCGGTTCGATCCCGGCGCGGCGGCGCAACTGCGCGAGCTGCTGCGCGCCGCCGCGGCCTACGCCGTCGGCGGCCGCGAGGCGCTGTTGAAACTGGCGAAGGGCGAGAGCGGCGCGGCCAGGCTGATCGGCCAGTTGAAGTAGGCTAGGCCGGCGCGGCCTTCGTTACCGCTGGGCGTGCCGAAATGTTCGGACAGGGCGCTTATCGGCAAACGAACGTCTCGTGTCACCAGCCGATCGTGGACGTGGACGAAGGACGCCATGCTTTTTGACAACAGGGCGACTATATTCCGGCCATGACTCTGATCGCCGGCGCTGTCGCCGTTATCACGCTCTATCTGCTGCTCCAGATGTTCCGCTCCGCCAATCCGGCGGTGCTGGCGCGCACCATCAAGTTCGGCGGCGGCGTCGTGGCGCTGGCGGTTGCGGCCTTCACGGGTCTGCGGGGCGAGTTGGCGGTGGCGATCCCGCTCGGGCTCATGGGCGCTGGGCTGCTCGGCTGGACGCCGCTGGCAAACGCCGGCTTCGGCAATATCGGCGGGCTGTTCGGTGGCGGGGCGACGCGCCCGACCGGTCAGGCCTCACGCGTGCGCTCGCAGTTCCTGGACATGCAGCTCGACCACGATTCCGGCCAGCTCGCGGGCCGGATCGTCGCCGGGCCCAATGCCGGGCGTGATCTCGACGAGTTCGATCTTGCTGGCCTGCTGGCGATGGTCCCGGCGTTCGACGCCGAGAGCGTGGCCTTACTTGAAAGCTATCTGGACCGCCGGTTTCCCGCTTGGCGTCAGAACGCGCAAGGCGATGCGGCAGGGCGGCAGCGCGGCGCGGCGCCGGGCGGCAAAATGACGGCGGAGGAAGCCTATCAGATCCTTGGCCTGCAGCCGGGGGCGGGGCGCGACGACATCAGCCGGGCGCACAAGTCCCTGATGAAGAAACTCCATCCCGACCAGGGGGGCTCGACGTATCTCGCCGCCCGTGTAAACGAGGCCAAGGATACTCTGCTTCGTACGCATAACGGCTAACTCCGGCACCACGCCACAAACGCCCGTACCGCGTGAACTCCGCTTACTCCATTTGCCGTCGCCCTGATGCCCGCCATTGTCGGCGTGGTCGGTCCCTTGTGTAAAGTTTTAACCGTAAATTCTTGACGAGAGGTTGTCGTGGATCAGCCTTTGGCGTCACCGCATCGCAAACGAAAAATGCCCGCGCAGGGCGCGGGCATTTGCTTTGGAAAGGTCCGGTGGATCAGTTGCGGACGGTGATGCAGGAGATCTCGGCGCGCTTGAGGGCGCGGCAGACGGCCTCGGCCTGGTCGCGCTCGAGCCCGGCGAAGCGGGCGCGGTAGAGTTTGCGATTGTCCTTGGCGACCACAGGCTCGGTGAACGGATCGGCCTTGCTGAGCAGGCCGCGGGCCGAGTTCCGCGCCGCGTCGATGCGATGCTGGGCTTCGGTCTCGCTCTCGAGCGCGCCGACCTGGACGATCCAGCCGCTGTGGGTGACGACCGGCTTGGTGGTGGCGCTCATCTGGATCGGCTGCGGCGCCGGATCGGCGGACGCAAGCTTTGGAGCCGCCGGGGCAGGAGCGGCGGTGGTTGCGGCCGGCAGCACGCCGAGGATGCCGTTGCCGGTGCCAAAGCCCGCCGGCTGACGCGGCAGCTCGGTGCGGGCGACCTCGGCCTTCGGCGCTTCCGGTTGGCTCTGGGGCTCGGGCTTGTTGACCAGGTCGGCCCGGGCGACGACGGCGCCGGAGGTTTCCGCAACGTCGGGGCGGGCGGCAATCGTGCTCGTGACCTGCGGAGCCACCGGAGCCGGGGCGGCGGAGGCGACCTTCACGGCGCCGGCCTTGACCTGGACGGTCTTGACCCGGACCGGCTTCATCGGCTCGGACGAGCCGGGAATGATCGAGAGCGGCTGGCTCGAGATCACGCCATTGGTGAGCGGCGCGGGCTCGATCTTGGATTCAGTCGGCCGGACTTCAGGCTTGGCCTGCGCCGGCGGCATCGCCGCGGTCGCAGCGGCAAGGGTCGACAGGCGCGAGGCGAGACGCGATGGGGCGGCTTCCGGAGAGGGGGCGGCCTGAGCCTGCGGAGCGGCGCGGGCCGGGGTGTCCGAGGCATCGGCAACATCGTTGCTCGCGTCTGCGCCGTTGCGCTCGGTGACCGCGGCGACGGTATGGGTGGTCGCGCCCTTCTCGAGATTCTCCGCGAGCAGGTTGCGCATGATCGCGTCGCGCGAGCCGCCGCTGCGGCCGCCGAGCACCACGCCGATCAGGTGGCGGTTACCGCGGCGCATCGAGCTCACGAGGTTGAAGCCGGAGGCGCGGGTATAGCCGGTCTTGATGCCGTCCACGCCCTCGACGCTGCCGAGCAGGTGATTGTGGTTGCGGATCGACTGGCCGCGCCAGTTGAACGTCGAGGTCGCGAAATAGCGATAGTAGCGCGGGAAGCGCTCCTGGATGGCACGGCCGAGCGTTGCCTGGTCGCGTGCGGTGGTGACCTGCTCGTCGTTGGGAAGGCCGTTGGCGTTGCGGTAGACCGTCCTGGACATGCCGAGCGAGCGCGCCTTGCGCGTCATCATCTGGGCGAAGTCGTCCTCGTCGCCGGCGATCGCTTCGGCGATGACTACGGCGGCGTCGTTGGCGGAGCGGGTGACGAGACTCTTGATCGCGTCCTCGACGCGAATGGTCTGGCCGGCGCGCAGGTTCAGCTTGGTCGGATCCTGATCGGCGGCGTGCTGCGACACCGGCATCTCGGTGTCGAGCTTCATCTTGCCGGACTCCAGACGCTCGAACAGCAGATAGAGCGTCATGATCTTGGTCAGCGAGGCGGGGTGGCGGATTCCGTCCGGATTGTTCGACTGAAGCACAGCGCCGGAATTGCCGTCGACGATGATCGACGCGAATTTCGGGCTGGAGCTCTCGGACACATCGCGCTGCACCCGGTGGTGCGCGTAATGGCGGCGGTGGCGCCGCGCCTCGGCCGCGTCGGTGGTGAAGATGACTGCGGTGGTGACTGTAAGAAGCCCGAAAACGCCGACCCGCGCCAAGCGCGAGGAAGACAAGCTTTTACGAAGCATGGAACCCCGTCCCCGTTTCTGACTTGATCACCGGCTCGTGAGGCGAAATTGTGCCCACTCGACCCGGGATCATTACCTGCTCAGGCTGTCCCTCCGCGGGTGTTCGCCACGGGAGACGTTGGGCCTGAGCCGCTATTCTGGCTAAGGTGATGTTCTCGAACGGCTTTTGACCGCCTGCGGAAGCTGAACACGTCCAGGGAATCAGGGTAGGGGGCTGCGGTTTCCAAAAGCTTAAGGAACCATTGCGGGAAAACCCGGTAATTTCCGCGACTTGTATCTATTCTTGCATCCGCTTTTGTGCGTCGCACAAGATTCTTGACATTTTTGTGCGTTGCACTATTTGTGGGCAGAGTCAGGGAGCCGGGGCTTCCCGACGAGAGCCAGGGAAAAGGATTGCGAAATGTTCAAGGTTGAAGACTTTCAGAACTACGGGAAAGAGCAGTTCGAGCAGTGCGTCGCCTCCGCGACCTCGGTGCAGCACGGTCTCCAGGCGATCGCCAGCGCCTATGGCGACTACACCAAGAAGTCGTTCGAAGACACCAAGTCCTTCGTCGAGAAGCTTTCCGGCGTGAAGTCGCTGGACAAGGCCATGGAAGCCCAGACCGACTTCGCCCGTTCCGCCTACGAGACCTTCGTCGCGGAATCGCAGAAGATCGCCGGCCTCTACAGCGACCTCGCCAAGCAGGCGTTCAAGCCGGTCGAGACCATCGTCTCGAAGTTCACCCCGGCCGCCAACTAAGCCTTTCCGGTCATCCTGGAATCAAAAAGCCCGGCTGATCCAGCCGGGCTTTTTTTGTTGTTCTGGCGGGTGGTCTCAGCGCGCCACGCGCAGCTTGGACAGCGAAGTGCCGATGTCCTTGAACACCGACACGGTCTGGTCCGCCGACGTCACCAGATAGAACTTGTCGGTGCTGCTGGCGCAATATTGCAGCACGCTCGAGGTCGCATCGTGGCCGGTGTTGACCTGCACCGTGTAGATCGTGATGTTCGCGGCCTTGGCGTTGTCGCACAGCTTCTTCTGCCGCGCGTCGATCTGCGAGGCATTGCTGTACCAGCGGTTCTGCGTGTTCAGACCGTCGGAGAGCAGCACGATCGCGTCCTTGTAGGTGTAGTTGGTATCCTTGGGCGGCGCGTTCATGGGATCGCCGGTCGACAGCGTCATCCAGCCCCAGGCGAGCCCGATGCCCTGGTTGGTGTTGCCGGTCGGCTTCATGTTGTTGATCACGGTCTTGAGCGAGGACCAGTCGTAGCTCAGCGGCACGATCGGCTGCAAATAGGCCGAGCTTCCGGATTGGCAATATGAATACTGGTCCGCCGGGAAGAGCGTCCCGCTATTGCCGCTGGTCGGCGTGGTGTTCTTGGTGTCGTAGTCCTGGTCGCGGTCGACCACGCAACCGGTCCAGGTGTTGTGATTGGCCGGCGTCCACGTCCAGTTGTTGCAGCCGCCCCAGTTGGTGGGCGAGGAGCAGGTCCAGCTTCCGTGGGCGGCGTCCCAATCGGTGAAGTCGATCCAGTACTTGTTGTAGTTGCTGGCGCCGACATTGACGTCCTTGGCGAACGGCACGATCGAGATGTAGACGTCGCCATTGGTCTTGGCGAGGGCGCTGAGCTGATCGATGAGGTTCTTGGCGGCGGTCTGCATCGCCGGCATCTTGCCGTCATCGGCCATCGATCCGGTGTTGTCGAGCACCATGGCGACGCGCATGCGCACCAAGCCCCAGGCGCTGGTGGATGTCGTGCCGATGTCGAGCGTCGGGAAGCCGGCAATCTTCATGAAGCTGGTCGTGTAGGTGCCGCTTCCGGAGACCTGGATCGTCGAGCCCATGCTGGTGTTCGTGGTGTAGGTGGCCGCGACGCTGACCGTCGGGATCGAGTTGGTGGCGGTGAACAGCGCGTTGAAATACTGCTGCGCCTTGGTGCTCAGCTGCGACGTGTTGATGGTGCCGGACGACAGGTCCTTGGAGAGCATCAGTGCGGTGGAGTCGAGGGCCGCCTGCATCGAGGTGCGGGCCTGGACTGCGCGGCTGTAGTCGACCGCTGCACCGATGAATGTCAGCACCGGGACCAGCGCGATGGCAAAGATCACGGCGATATTGCCGTGCTCGGCCGCTGCAAAGCGGGCGAGCTGTCGACCAAGACGGCGGATAACGGGCAGGCGAAACATGACGATCCCCGAAATCTGTAAATTTTGCCCGATTTCGCGCCAAGCCCTTGAATGGCAGGTAAACGTGGCCGTAGAAAACCGGAGACATCCCGCGCGAAACCGTCGCGGCCGTGTTGCGGCCGGGTTCCTGGTCAACAGGCTCTAAACGGGCGGGCGGAAATTTTTGTCAAATCGATCCGGATTGATTAACCTTGGCCAGGATCGCCCGGACCGGAGTCGGGACCGCCGCGGCCGCATCGGCCAGACCTTTGCACGCTTGCGGCGAGCCGGGGGCAGGCCCATATTGCTAGCGAACGATCCGGCTTGGACCGGATCCGTCGGGAGCGGCGATCCAACAAGGCGGCGCGTCAGCGCGAAGCTCCGGAGGGCGGGGTTACGCGGCGAGCCGTCATTCGCTTCCGTTGGGAATTTGAACACCTGAGCCATGCCGCACCTGTCTTCCAGACTCGACCCGTCCGCGCCAGCCGCTGCCCACGCTCCGCGTATGAGCAATGACGAGAACCGCGCGGGCGGCCCGACCGGGCCGAGCACGTCGGTCATCACCAAGGTCAAGCCCAAGACCAAGCGGCCGAACCTGTATCGCGTGCTGATCCTGAACGACGACTACACGCCGATGGAATTCGTCGTCCACGTGCTGGAGAAGTTCTTCCAGAAGGACGTCGAGGCGGCGACCAAGATCATGCTGCACGTCCATCATCACGGGATAGGCGAGTGCGGCGTGTTCACCTACGAGATCGCCGAGACCAAGGTGACGCAGGTGATGGACTTCGCCCGCAAGCACCAGCATCCGCTGCAATGCGTGATGGAAAAGAAATAATCGCGCGTTCGAGTTCTTTAGAGTGGTTCTGTTCGTGTGGTGGGTGACGGAGCACGCCCTGCTGCGTGATCCGGCGAACATCGGCGCCAGCGTCAATCCTGCCCAGATGGGTAGTTCTGCCCAAATCGGAACGGGTTTTGCATCGAAAATACCGCAGGCGTGTCGCCGCCGAGTCGCGGAACCGGTCTTTCGCCGCGATCTTGTATAACTATATGTGACAAAGGTTGTTGTTGCCTGACCGGGCGATGGCGATCATGATGGTGGGGGCCATAGAGGACGCGAATGCCGACTTTTTCCCAAAGCCTTGAACAATCCCTGCATCGTGCACTGGCGATCGCAAACGAGCGTCATCACCAATACGCGACGCTCGAGCATCTTTTGCTCTCTTTGATCGACGATTCCGATGCAGCTGCGGTCATGCGCGCCTGCAGCGTCGATCTCGACAAGCTCCGTACGAGCCTCGTCAATTATCTTGAGACCGAATTCGAGAACCTTGTGACGGATGGTGCCGACGACGCCAAGCCGACCGCCGGTTTCCAGCGCGTGATCCAGCGCGCGGTGATCCACGTGCAGTCGTCCGGCCGCGAAGAGGTGACCGGAGCCAACGTGCTGATCGCGATCTTCGCCGAACGTGAAAGTCATGCAGCGTATTTCCTGCAAGAGCAGGACATGACGCGCTATGACGCCGTCAACTACATCAGCCATGGCATTGCCAAGCGGCCTGGTGTCTCCGAGGCGCGCCCCGTTCGCGGCGTCGACGAGGAGACCGAGACCAAGGGCACCGAGGACGCCAAGAAGAAGGGCGAGGCGCTCGAAACCTATTGCGTCAACCTCAACAAGAAGGCGCGCGACGGCAAGATCGATCCGGTGATCGGACGCAATTCCGAGATCAACCGCGCGATCCAGGTGCTGTGCCGCCGGCAGAAGAACAACCCGCTGTTCGTCGGCGAAGCCGGCGTCGGCAAGACCGCGATCGCGGAGGGCCTCGCCAAGCGCATCGTCGACAGCGAGGTGCCGGAGGTTCTGGCGGCTGCGACCGTGTTCTCGCTCGACATGGGCACGCTGCTCGCCGGCACGCGCTATCGCGGCGACTTCGAGGAACGCCTCAAGCAGGTGCTGAAGGAGCTCGAAGCCCATCCCAACGCCATCCTGTTCATCGACGAGATCCACACCGTGATCGGTGCGGGCGCGACGTCGGGCGGGGCGATGGACGCCTCGAACCTGCTCAAGCCGGCGCTCGCCTCGGGCACCATCCGCTGCATGGGCTCGACCACCTACAAGGAATACCGGCAGCACTTCGAGAAGGACCGCGCGCTGGTGCGGCGCTTCCAGAAGATCGACATCAATGAGCCGACGGTCGAGGACGCGATCGCGATCCTCAAGGGCCTCAAGCCTTACTTCGAGGACTACCACCGGCTGAAATATACCAATGAGGCGATCGAGGCTGCGGTGCAGCTGTCCTCGCGCTACATCCACGACCGCAAGCTGCCGGACAAGGCGATCGACGTGATCGACGAGTCCGGTGCGGCGCAGATGCTGGTGGCCGAGAACAAGCGCAAGAAGACCATCGGCATCAAGGAGATCGAGACCACGATCGCCTCGATGGCGCGGATCCCGCCGAAGAGCGTGTCCAAGGACGATGCCGAGGTGCTCAAGCATCTCGAGCAGACGCTGAAGCGCACCGTGTTCGGCCAGGACAAGGCGATCGAGTCGCTCGCGGCCTCGATCAAGCTGGCGCGTGCCGGCCTGCGCGAGCCGGAGAAGCCGATCGGCTGCTACCTGTTCTCAGGCCCCACCGGCGTCGGCAAGACCGAGGTTGCAAAGCAACTGGCGGCGTCGCTCGGCGTCGAGCTGTTGCGCTTCGACATGTCCGAATACATGGAGCGGCACACCGTGTCGCGCCTGATCGGCGCGCCTCCCGGCTATGTCGGCTTCGACCAGGGCGGCCTCCTCACCGACGGCGTCGACCAGCATCCGCATTGCGTGGTGCTGCTCGATGAGATCGAGAAGGCGCATCCCGACCTCTACAACGTGCTGCTCCAGATCATGGACCACGGCCGGCTCACCGATCACAACGGCAAGCAGGTCAACTTCCGCAACGTGATCCTGATCATGACCACGAATGCGGGCGCTTCGGACCTCGCCAAGCAGGCGTTTGGCTTCACGCGCTCGAAGCGGGAAGGCGACGACCACGAGGCGATCAACCGGCAGTTCGCGCCGGAATTCCGTAACCGTCTCGATGCCATTGTCTCGTTCGGCCATCTCAGCGTCGAGGTGATCGGTACCGTCGTCGAGAAGTTCGTGCTTCAGCTCGAGGCGCAGCTCGGCGACCGCGATGTCACCATCGAGCTGTCGGACCCCGCCAAGTCCTGGCTGGTCCAGCATGGTTACGACGAGCAGATGGGCGCACGGCCCATGGCCCGAGTGATCCAGGAGCACATCAAGAAGCCGCTCGCCGACGAGGTGCTGTTCGGCAAGCTCAAGGGCGGCGGCCACGTCCGCGTCGTCCTGGTCAAGGACGAAGCCGACGAGACCAAGGACAAGATCGGCTTCGAATTCGTCGAGGGCCCGGTCACGCCGAAGCAGGAGAAGCTGCCCGGCACCCGCAAGCGCCCGCCGGGCAAGTCCAAGCCGGGCGGTCCTGGTGGCTCGAAGGGGCCGACCTCGAAGGGCCCGCTGGTCAAGGCTTGATCGCGAGCGACATCATCGAAAAGGCCGGCTGTTCAGCCGGCCTTTTTGTTTTTGGCGAGAACTGGCCGCGCCGTCGCGTGAACGAACCGTCGCGGCCTCAATCCCCCTTCATCCGCTGCCCGTCCTGCACCCGCACATGCTCAGCGCCGCGCGCGGCGGTGGGCGACAGGCGCAACATGCTGAGCAGCGCGCCGCACAGCGCAAAGCCGACGCCGGCCAGCAGCGCGATCCTGGTTCCCTCCTGCGGGTAGCGGCCGAGGAACAGCGCGACCAGCGCGGCGCCGGTGGTCTGGCCGAGCAGCCGGGCGGTGCCGAGCATGCCGCTGGCGCCGCCGGTGCGCTCGCGCGGGGCGGCCGCGATCATGGTGCGGTTGTTCGGTGTCTGGAACAGGCCGAATCCGAAGCCGGCCAGCGCCATGCGCCAGGCGATGTCGAAGGCGCCGGGCTCGGCCGGTAGCATGGCGAGGGAGGCCAGCCCGCCCGCGAACAGCAAAAGTCCGATGCCGCCGAGCAGGCCGGCGGGATAGTGCTCGACCAAGCGACCGGCGAGCGGGGCGGCGAACGCCACCGTGATCGGCCAGGGCGTGATCAGCAGCCCCATATGCACGGCCGAATAGCCGAAGCGGCTTTGCAGGTAGAACGGGATTGCGACGAAGGCCAGCATCTGGGCGCAGAACGAGGCGATCGAGGTCGCGATCGACAGCGCGAAGATCGGGATGCGCAGCAGATCGACCGGCAGCAGCGGCGCGGCCATATGGGTCTCGCGCCAGATCAGCGCGGCGCCTGCGACCGCGGCGACGGCGAATTCGATCAGGCAGGTGAGAAGCGGCTCGCCATGGCCGACGCTGTCGACGGCAAAAATGCCGACGCCGAAGGTGACGGCGCTTAAGCCCGCGCTTTGCCAGTCGAACGAATGCGCCGCGAGATGCGTGTGCGGCAGGCAGCGCGCGCCGAGGACAACGGCGACCGCACCGATCGGCACGTTGATCGCGAACAGCCAGGGCCAGCTGCCGACGGCGAGGATGCCCGATGCCAGCGTCGGCCCGATCGCGGCCGACACCGCCACGACGAGCGCGTTGCGCGCGATGCCGCGCCCGAGCAGTGCGTGCGGATAGGTGAAGCGGACCAGCGCGGTATTGACGCTCATGATGCCGGCCGCGCCGAAGCCCTGGACGATACGCGCGACCGTCAGCAGCGGCAGCGAGTGCGCCACGGCGCAGAACGCGGAGGCGAGGGTGAACAGCGCAAGTCCCGCCAGATAGACGCGCCGGTAGCCCACGATCTCGCCGAGTGAGGCGAGCGGCAGCAGCGAGATGGTGATGGCGAGCTGGTAGCCGTTGACGATCCAGATCGAGAAGGCCGGGCTCGCCTTGAGGTCGGCGGCGATGGTCGGTAGTGCCACATTGGCGATGGCGCCGTCGATCACGGACATGGTGATGCCGAGCGCGATGGTGAGAATGGCCCATCGGCGCTGCGGCAGCGGCAGGCCGTCGGCCTGCTCGATCGTGACCGTCGACATCGTGAGCAGCGTCTGGTTTGGCGAATCGAACGCGCCAGCTGGCGGAGTATTGCGCCAACCGGACGGGACCGCGATAGTTCCGGAACCGGCCGCTACCAGCGCGCGGTCGTCTTGCCCCAAATGTAGAGCGCAACGAGCCCGAGCGTCACAGTCGTCGACGCGACAATGGCGGTGCGATCCCAGTCGATCCGCGTCCGCTCGACGCGGTTCAAGTTGAGCACCGTGAACAGGGCCTTCATGGCAAAGCGGCGCATCGGGGGCCTCGCGAACGCCATACGATGCCACGGCCGGCCCCTCACGGCTTGATGCAGCTCAAGCCGCCGGGGACGAAGCAGATCGACCGGCTGCTAAAGCATGATCCGGAAAAGTGCGAAGCGGTTTTCCGGAAAGATCATGCGTAACCAACAACCTAAAGCGCGATGACGATTCACCCAAATCTCATCGCGCTTTAGACCGCCGGCGGATTACGGTCCGTGAAGGTCCCACGCTGGTGCCAATAGGGATAGGGCAGCGTCACCTTGCTCGCTTCATCGAGCTTGGCGATCTGGTCCTTGGTCAATGACCAGCCGACAGCGCCGAGATTCTCGCGCAGCTGCGCCTCGTTGCGCGCGCCGATGATCAGCGTCGACACCGTCGGACGCTGGAGCAGCCAGTTCAGCGCGATCTGCGACACGCTCTTGCCGGTTTCCTTCGCGACCTCGTCGATCGCATCGACCACCCGATAGACGTGCTCGTCCGGCACGGGCGGGCCGAACTCGGCGGTCTTGGGCAGGCGGCTCACCTCGGGCTTCGGCTGGCCGCGCCGGATTTTTCCGGTGAGGCGTCCCCATCCGAGCGGCGACCAGACAACGGCGCCGAGCCCCTGGTCGAGACCAAGCGGCATCAGCTCCCATTCGTAGTCGCGTCCGATCAGCGAATAGTAGGTCTGGTTGGCGACGTAGCGCGGAAAACCGTGCTTGTCGGCGACGGAGAGCGACTTCATCAGGTGCCAGCCTGAAAAATTCGAGACGCCGACATAGCGGATCTTGCCGGCGCGCACGAGCACATCGAGGGTGCTGAGCACCTCCTCGGGCGGCGTGAAGGCGTCGAAGCCATGGAGCTGGAACAGGTCGATGTAATCGGTGCCGAGCCGGCTCAGCGAGGCGTCGATGGCGGTTAGCAGATGCTGCCGCGACGAGCCGATGTCGTTGGGGCCATCGCCGAAGCGGAACGTCGCCTTGGTCGAGACCAACACCTTGTCGCGGCGGCCCTTGATGGCTTCGCCGAGAACGCGCTCGGACTCGCCGAGCGAATAGACGTTCGCGGTGTCGAACATCGACACGCCGGCTTCGAGGCAGATATCGAGAAGACGCCGCGCTTCGGTCGCGTCGGTCGTGCCCCAAGCGGCAAGGCGGCCGACGCCGCCGAAGGTGCCGGTCCCAAGGCTCAAAGCGGGCACCATGAGGCCTGACCGGCCCAAGCGTCGGTATTCCATTGATCTGCTCCTCGGCTGGCCGCTGATTGATCAGTGCGGCCTTGGAGCGCAATGGTAATGCAAGTACGCGCGCTGTCCTACGCTAGGCTCACATACCGGCCTTGCTTGGAAACGACCTAGTCGTGCAGACGCATGTCATCGAATGCCGCATCGGCAATGCGCGGACCGGCTGTCTTCGCCGAAGACTGAGCCTCGCCCCGTGTCGCAGGCGAGGGGAAACAGGCGACCTCGCCGTCACGCGCCTGCCGCGGCAGCAGAGTCAGGCTCCAGCCCACCAGGACGAGGACTGCGAGCCGGATCGCGATCACACCCAGCAGCAGCTCCGATCCGCTTATCGTAGACTGAGTCCTCATGCCTGGCAGCCTGATCCACGCAGCAACACAACACAATCTGGAATTGGCGAGCATTGCCTTCGCCTGGAGCGAAGGCTCGCGCAGATGGCTGCTCAGTGCCGCAACTGGCTCTGCCGGAAGTCGCGCGGCGACATTCCGAAATGCTCGCGGAAGACGCGGCCGAAATGCGAGAGATCGTTAAAGCCCCAAGCGAACGCGATCTCGCTGATGTGGCGGTGCGCAAGCACGGGCGAGGCGAGGTCGCGCCTGCATTGCGCGAGACGCTCGGCAAGGACATAGCGCTGGAACGACATGTCTTCATCGGCGAGCAGATCATTGACGTAGCGCGGCGAGATGCCGATTGCGGCGGCGGTTTCCGCCGGCGAGAGGTCGGGATCGGCAAGGTGCGCGCGGATGTGCGCCTTCAGCCGGTAGAGCAGGGCGGAACGGTGGGTCGAGGACGGCAGCGATGCCTTGCCGAGCCGTTCGCTCAGCGCCATCGCCAACAGATCGACGGCCTGCTCCGACAAGGCCGCGGCATGATCCGGCGCAAGCAGGTCCGCGCTCTGGCAAAGCCGGAAGATGAAATCGTAGGCGAGCCGTTCGAGCGGTGCGTCAGCCCCGAACGACATCGCGGTGAGCGTCTCGGTGGCGCCGAGCCGCCGCTGCAGCATTTCCCGCGGCACCTTGAAGATGGTCTGTGTGAAGGCCTCGTTGAACTTCAGCTCATAGGGCCGCGTGGTGTCGTAGAGCGCGAACTCGCCGGGATGGATCACGGTCTCGCGGCCGTCCTGCACCAAGCCGCCGTGACCGCGATTGCCGAGTGCGATGAGAACGAAATCCTGATCCGAACGTGCAATGCGAGAGGGTGTGCGGAACACGTGCTGGCGGTCGGAGCAGACCTCTGAGCACACCGCCTTGCCGAGCGGGGCCTGTGTGACCGAGCCGCGAAAGGCGCTGCCGAGATCGGACTTGCAGTCGAGCCCGACGAAGACGTCACACACGATGTCCTGCCAAAGCGCCAGCCGCCGGTAGCCGGGGCTGCCGTCTGTCGTGAACTGGATTGGCATCGGCAAGCCTCCCTGTCACATCCTGCAAAACCGCATGCTGGCGCGGATCGAGCCTTGGCCGAGGCAAATTCCGTACCGGGGCGGCGCTTCCGTCCAGTCGAGTTTTTGTTCCGCCGCGGTCGAGCGCGCGGCCGCCCGGCTTGGCCAAATAGACTGCATCGGACGTGGCTTCCGATCAACCGGCAAGGGAGGCGGGAATGGGCATCGAACATCCGAAATACAAGGTGGCGGTGGTGCAGGCGGCCCCGGCCTGGCTCGATCTCGACGGCTCGATCGACAAGTCGGTCGCGCTGATCAGGGAGGCCGCCGAGAAGGGCGCGAAGCTGATCGCCTTTCCCGAGGCCTTCATCCCCGGTTACCCCTGGCATATCTGGATGGACTCGCCGGCCTGGGCGATCGGCCGCGGCTTCGTGCAGCGTTATTTCGACAATTCGCTGGCCTATGACAGCCAGCAGGCCGAGCGGCTGCGCGAGGCCGTTCGAAGAGCGAAGCTGACGGCCGTGATCGGCCTGTCCGAGCGCGACGGCGGCAGCCTCTATCTCGCGCAATGGCTGATCGGGCCCGATGGCGAGACCATCGCAAAGCGCCGCAAGCTGCGGCCGACCCATGCCGAGCGCACCGTCTATGGCGAGGGCGACGGCAGCGATCTGGCCGTCCACGCGCGGCCCGACATCGGCCGCCTGGGGGCGCTGTGCTGCTGGGAGCATCTCCAGCCGCTGTCGAAATACGCGATGTATGCCCAGAACGAGCAGGTGCACGTCGCGGCCTGGCCGAGCTTCTCGCTCTACGACCCCTTCGCGCCGGCGCTCGGCGCCGAGGTCAACAACGCGGCTTCGCGCGTCTATGCGGTGGAAGGCTCCTGCTTCGTGCTGGCGCCTTGCGCGACCGTCTCGCAGGCGATGATCGACGAGCTCTGCGACCGGCCCGACAAGCACGCGCTGCTGCATACCGGCGGCGGCTTTGCTGCGATCTACGGCCCCGACGGCAGTCAGATCGGGGACAAGCTGGCGCCGGATCAGGAGGGCCTTTTGATCGCCGAGATCGACCTCGGCGCCATCGGCGTGGCCAAGAACGCGGCCGATCCCGCCGGGCACTATTCGCGGCCGGACGTGACGCGGCTGTTGCTCAACAACAAGCCGTACAAGTGCGTCGAGCAGTTTGCGCTGCCGGTCGACACCGTCGAGCCCACGGACATCGGCGCGGCGGCGAGCTGATCGCCGAGAGCAAGGGGAGGGCACGATCATGGAATCCGCAATTCCTCTGCATCTCGAAACGGCGCGCACGCGCCACAAGCGCGTGCCTGATGACTACCAGCCGCCATATCCGTCCTTCGTGGCGCGCTACAAGCCGGCCGTGAGCCGGGTCGTGATGGCCTATTTCGGCGTGCAGTATCATCGGTCAGCTCCGGTGGCCGCGACCGAGGCGCTCGCGGAGATTGCCGGGCGGTTCGCGGGCGAGGGCGGTCCCTCGCACTGGGACCGCGCGCATTATGTCGACCAGGCCGGCTATGAGACCGTCGTCTCGGTGGCCTATTGGGACGACGTTGCGCGCTTCGATGCCTGGTTTGCGTCGGCGCGCGAAGTTTGGACCGGCAGGGCCTGGGATGGCATCGGTACCTTCATCGAAGTGCTGCGTCCTGCGCTGGCGCGGCATGAGACGCTGTTCTCCTCGCCCGACCGGCCCGAGGGCGTCGCCGTCATCGCAGGCGGCATGAGCGGCGAGGTGCACGAGCACGCTTATTGGGGCGGGATGCGCGATCGCATTCCGCTGTCGCAGACCGATCCGATGTCGCCGGCGGGTACTCCCGAGCTGATCCGCGACGGCGCGCGCCTGCGCGTCAAGGCACACGATAATCTCTGCCTGATCCGCTCGGGGCAGGACTGGAGCGATACCGAGGCGTCCGAGCGGAAGCTCTATCTCGACGACGTCGAGCCGGTGCTGCGTGAGGGCATGGATTTCTTGCGCGACGACGGCCTTGCGATCGGCTGCTACGCCAACCGCTACATGCGTGTGCTCGCGAATGACGGCAGCGCGAACGAGAAATCCTACGGCCAGAGCTGGTGGAAGAGCCTCGCCGCGCTCGAGCGCTGGGCGGAGTCGCATCCGACCCATGTCAGGATCTTCGGCGCGGCGATGAAATACCTCTCGACGCTCGGGCCGTCAGCCAAGCTGCGGCTTTATCACGAGGTCACGGTGGCAGCCGCGGACGAGCAGTTCTTCGAATACCTGAACTGTCACGCGAAGACCGGCATGCTTGCGGCGGTGGAGACCGTCAGCGCCTAATCCAGGCAATGGCCGAGCAGTTCGGGATGCGCGGCGCAGATGCGATGTGCACCGGCATCCCGCAGCTCGGCCTCGCTGCCGTAGCCATAGAGAACGCCGATCGCGGTCATGCCGTTGGTGCGGGCGCCGACCACGTCGTGGCTGCGGTCGCCGATCATGATCGCATCGGCGGGATCGACCTTGGCTTGGTCGAGCGCGTAGCGCAGCAGGTCGCGCTTGTCGACGCGCGTGCCATCGAGCTCGGAGCCGAACACGCGCTCGAAATACGGCTTGAGGCCGAAATGATCGACGATGCGGGTGGCATAGACTGCCGGCTTGCTGGTCGCCACGAACATGCGCTGATGCGTCGCGGCAATCGAGGACAATGTGTCCTTGATCCCGCCATAGGCCTCGTTCTCGAACAGGCCGACATCGCTGAAGCGCTCGCGATAGAGCAGCAGCGCGCGGTCAGCGAGTTCCGAGCTGCCGGTAAGCTTCTCCAGGCTGGCATGCAGTGGCGGGCCGATGCACCAGGTCAGTTCGTCCTCGCTCGGCACCGCGACGTTCAGCCGCTCCAGCGCGTACTGGATCGAGCGGGTGATCCCGGGTTTCGGGTTGGTCAGCGTGCCGTCAA
Organism: Bradyrhizobium sp. CB2312; assembly: GCF_029714425.1. Lineage (NCBI taxonomy): Bacteria > Pseudomonadati > Pseudomonadota > Alphaproteobacteria > Hyphomicrobiales > Nitrobacteraceae > Bradyrhizobium > Bradyrhizobium sp. CB2312. Next base: position 4,435,036 of record NZ_CP121668.1, read on the forward strand.
GATCAAAATAGATTGTAGCCATCTGGGCGGGACCAGCGTTGATATCGTCGCCCGTTGCTAGTTGGCTGGGCCCTCAAGTCAAGGTCCGATTTGTCCGCTATCATGGACGCCATGCGTATAACCCAGGTTATTGCTGTGTTCTGTCTTGCCGTCGCGGTGTCGCCCGCGCCTGGCCAGGAGACACCGAACCGGTTCGTGCATCCGAGCGTCGAGGAGCTTGCACATCCGCCGGAGAAGCCTGACGCGCGCGAAAGCAATACGCGGGAATCTATCTGCCTGATTGTGGAGGCGGCCGCGCGCGACAATAACCTGCCGCTGGAGTTCTTCGCCCGCGTGATTTGGCAGGAAAGCCGCTTCCAGGCCGATGCGGTGGGGCCGATGACGCGGAGCGGCGAGCACGCCCAGGGGATCGCGCAGTTCATGCCGGGCACCGCGAGCGAGCGCGGGCTCCTCAATCCGTTCAATCCGGTGCAGGCGCTGCCGAAGTCGGCCGAATTCTTGAACGAGCTGCGAAACCAGTTCGGCAATCTCGGCCTCGCGGCGGCGGCCTACAATGCGGGACCGCGCCGGGTCCAGGAATGGCTCGCCGGCACCGGCGGCATGCCGGAGCAGACCCGTAACTATGTCTATGCCATCACCGGCGCGAGCGTCGATGCCTGGGCCAAGGCCGGCAGCACCGGCAAGGGGCCGCCGAGCTCGCCGCCGACGAGCTGCCGCGATCTGATGGCGCTGCTCAAGCGCGCGCCAAATCCGTTCGTCGCCGAGCTCGAGCAGCATGTGGAGCTCGCCGCCGCAAAGATCTGGGGCGTGCAGCTCGCGGCCGGCTTCGACCGCAACAAGGCGCTGGCGATGTATTCCCGGGCCGTCACGAAGCTGAGCGCCGTGATCGGCGAGCGTGATCCGAGCCTGCTGAGCTCCGTGATGCGCAGCCGCGGCACGCGCGCGTTCTATCAGGTGCGCATCGGCGCGGACACGCGCAACGAGGCGGATGATCTTTGCAATAAGATCCGCAAGGCTGGCGGCGCCTGCTTCGTGCTGAAGAACCGGGGCGTGACCGGGTAGGGCTTCTGTCTTCTCACGCATGCCAGCCCCGCCGCGCGCTTCCTTGACGCGGGCCGTCGCATTGCCCGTTATGCAGGCACGATTCCGCAACCTCGGCCGGCCCTCCCTTGGCGCTTCCTCCGCTCGATTCACCTCAATGGCAAAGCCCGTGGCGCGCCTTTGGCTGGGGGCTGCGCTCGATCACGCAGACGATCCTCACGCTCGTCCTGTTCGCGACCTATCTCGGCATCGGTGCGCTGGCCCATGACAGCCATTTCAGCCTGCTCTGGGCGCTCTGCTCGACGCTGTTCGTCTGGGCAGGCCCGGCGCAGATCATTTTGATCACCACGCTCGGCTCGGGCGCCACCATCATCCAGTCGGCGATCGCGGTCACTGTCAGCGCCATCCGTCTGTTTCCGATGGTGGTCTCGGTGCTGCCGCTGATGCGCACGCCGACGACCAAGCGGCGGGAGCTGTTCTTCGCGGCGCATCTCACCGCCGTGACGCTGTGGGTCGAATGCCATCGCTTCCTGCCGCAGGTGCCGCGCGAGCGGCGGATCGCCTTCGTCAATGGACTGGGCTTTGGTCTGGTCTCGGTGTGTCTCACCGCCAACACGGTCGGCTATTTCCTCGCCGCCAACCTGACGCAGACGCTGGGCGCGGCGATCCTGATGCTGACGCCGCTGTCGTTCCTGTTCTCGACCGCGCGCAACAGCCGGGAGGCCGCCGACGTCGTCGCGCTGGCGCTTGGCGTTCTGCTCTATCCGCTGGCCGCGAAGATGGATTCCGGCCTCGACATCCTCGTCAGCGGCCTTGTGGCCGGCACCATCGCCTATGGCGTGCACTGGTGGCGGGAGGTACGCGCATGAGCTACGCACAGCTCATCGGCGACTGGCATGCGCTCGTTGTGCTGTTCGTCACCGGCGTCGTTCCCAACCAGATCTGGCGCATGCTGGGCCTGTGGTTCGGCGGCGGCATCGACGAGGGCTCCGAGTTGCTGGTCTGGGTGAGGGCGGTCGCGACCGCGATCCTGGCCGGCGTCATCGCCCAGATCGTGGTCCAGCCGCCTGGCGCGCTGGCTAGCGTGCCGGATGCCCTGCGCTACGGTGCGGTCGGCGCCGGCCTCGTCGTCTTCCTGCTGACCCGCCGCTCGATTTTCGCGGGCGTGGTGACCGGCGAACTCTTCATGCTGGCCGGCAAATGGTGGTTGGGCTAAAACCGCCGGCGAACAGCTAAGGAACTGGAAATATGGTTCGCGAAAACGAGCTCCGCGAGGGCGAGGTCGCCATCGAGCTGCCGCCTGTGGAGGATGCCGGCCTGGTCTTCATCGGCCGCATTCGCACGCCCTGGACCTCGCGGCTGGAGACGCCGCGGCAGGGCCGCCACGACGGCCCGATCTGCCGGCTCGAGATCTTTGAGCCGTTCGTGCCGGCCATCAAGGGGGTCGACTTCTACAGCAATCTCGAAGTGCTGTACTGGCTCGACAAGTCGCGCCGCGACATCATCCTGCAAAGCCCGAAGAACAACGAGAAAACCCGCGGCACCTTCTCGCTGCGCTCGCCGGTGCGGCCCAATCCGATCGGGACCTCGATCGTGAAGCTGGTCGGCATCGAGGGAAATACGATTCTGGTGCGCGGCCTCGACTGTCTCGACAACACGCCGCTGATCGACATCAAGCCTGATCGCTGCGAGTTCACCCCGCTGGCCGCGCCGCAGCCGGGGGACTTTCAGACGGAGTGAGGGGGCACCGCTCCAACCCCGTCATTGCGAGGAGCTCTTGCGACGAAGCAATCCAGACTGTTTCTGCGGAGGCAGTCTGGATTGCTTCGCTTCGCTCGCAATGACGAGCGGAGAGACCTAGCCCGCCTTCAGGGCCACGATCAGCTTGGTCGCGTTCTCTTCCAGCACCTTGACGTCTTCCTTGCGGCTCGCGGGCGGCAGCATCGCGACGCCATCGTGGCGCGGCATCACGTGCATGTGGAGATGAAACACCACCTGTCCGCCGGCAGGCTCGTTGAACTGCTGCACGGTGATGCCGTCGGCCTCGAACGCCTTCATCGCTGCGGCCGCGATCTTGTGCGCGCCGCGCGCGACATGGGCGTAGTCGTCCGGCTGGATGTCGAGGATGTTGCGAGCAGGGGCCTTGGGGATCACCAGGGTGTGGCCAGGCACGCGCGGCATGATGTCGAGGAAGGCGAAGACATGCTCGTCCTCGTAGACCTTGTAGCAGGGAAACTCGCCGCGCAGGATCTTTGCGAAGATGTTATTGGGGTCGTAGGCGGTCATGGCGGGGCTCCCAAGATTTTGCGCTTACTGTCACCAGCGGCGGCACATCGTCAAGGCGCCTCGCCGATGCCTTTGCGGAACGGGCCGAGCTCGGCGAGCTCCCGTCCGGCTTCCGCGACATAGGCACGCTCGCGCTTGAGGTAATCGTCGATGGCGCGGCGCAGGCCGGGATCGGCGATGAAATGGGCGGAATGGGTCGTGCGCGGCAGGTAGCCGCGCGCGATCTTGTGCTCGCCTTGAGCGCCGGCCTCGACATGGGTGAGGCCGCGCTTGATGGCGAAATCGATCGCCTGGTAGTAGCAGACCTCGAAATGCAGGAAGGGATGATGCTCGACCGCGCCCCAGTTGCGGCCGAACAGCGTGTCGGAGCCGATGAAGTTGATCGCGCCCGCGATCCAGCGCTCGTTGCGGCGGGCCATCACCAGCAGCACGTCATCGCTCATGGTCTCGCCGACGAGCGAAAAGAATTCGCGCGTCAGGTAAGGCCGGCCCCACTTGCGCGAGCCCGTCTCCATGTAGAACGCGAAGAACGCGTCCCAGGCGTCCTCGGTGATGTCCTTGCCGGTGAGCCAGTGGATGGTGATGCCGGCCGCCAGCGCATCGCGCCGCTCGCGCTTGATCGATTTGCGGTGGCGCGAATTCAGTGTCGCCAGAAAATCGTCAAAACTCGCAAAGCCCTCGTTGCGCCAATGGAACTGCTGGTCGGTGCGCTGGAGGAAGCCGTGCTGGGCAAGCAGCTTCCACTCCGCCTCGCGGGCGAAAGTGACGTGCACCGAGGAGGCCTTGCTGACGCCGCACAGCGCCACCAACCCGCTCGCCAGCGCCTCGGTGATGCGCCCGCGATCGACACCGTCGCGCACCAGCAGGCGCGGGCCCGTGGCCGGCGTGAAGGGAACCGAGACCTGGAGCTTCGGATAATAGCGTCCGCCGGCGCGCTCATAGGCGTCCGCCCAGCCGCGGTCGAAGACGTATTCGCCCTGGCTGTGTGATTTCAGATAGCAGGGCACCACTCCGGCGACGCGGCCGTCGAGCTTGGCGACGAGATGCCGTGGACCCCAGCCGGTGCGGATCGTTGCCGAGCCCGATTTCTCGACGGCAGATAAAAATGCGTGTGAGACGAACGGGTTATAGGCCGGTTTTGAGAGGCCGAGGGAGCCGCCTGGAAGAGCGGATGAGGTTCCCGCGCTAACCCCGTTGCACTTGCCGCCGGGATTGGCGCAGGCGTCCCAATCCTCGGCAGACACCTCGCCAATAGAAGGGACCGCCTCGAGCGTGATTTCAGATGATGCCATCGAGCCCAAGATCGTGCATTGCAGCAGCGACTTCAAGGGTGGGACCATCATGCCTACGGCACGAATCCCTCAAAGATCATCTGATCGGCATACTGCCCGACCCGCGTCCGCTGCTCGGGTGTGCGCACGGTCCAGCCCAGCAGGGCGCAGCCGAACAGATTGCGGGCGATCCAGGGGGCGGGGGCTGGGAGGTGGTCGACCTTGAAGGCGACGAAATGCGGCTGGGTCTGAAAGCCGTGGCGCAGGTACAGCATGCTGTCGCGCTGCTCTTGCGTCAGGTAGGCCCAGTACTCGTCCTCATAGGTCCGCTGCGCGACGATGCCGCGCGGGCGGCTCGGCAACAGCTCGCGCAGCGCCAGCACCTGGTCGGGATCGAAGGACATGCCGACGGCGGGGCCGTCATAGGACGCCAGCACCTCGGCCATCCGCTTCACCAGCTTGCGGTCGCCGCCAAAATGGCTCTTCACCTCGATCACCAGCGGCACGCGGCCGGCGACCATGGCGCAGAGGTCGGACAGCGACATCATCCGCTCGTCGGTGTCCTTGAACTTGATCGCCCTCAGCTCCGCTGCGGTCTTCGAGACCACCTCGCTCGTCGCCTCGGTGAGGCGGCCGAGCGCGTGGTCGTGATGGATCATCGCCTCGCCGTCGGCTGAGAGCTGGATGTCGACCTCGATCGCGAAATTGCCCGCGATCGCAGCCTGCACCGCGCCCGGCATGTTCTCGACGATGCCGCGCGAAATGTCGTGCAGGCCGCGATGAGCGACCGGTCGGGCTGTCAGCCAATCCGGAGCGCGCATGCGCCTCAAGCGACCTCGAACACGCCTTCGACCTCGACCGCCGCATCCGCGGGCAGCGAGGCGACACCGACGGTGGTGCGAGCATGGCGGCCCTTGTCACCGAAGGCGGCGACCATCAGGTCGGAGGCGCCGTTCAGCACCTTCGGCCCGTCCAAAAAGTCCGGCGCAGAGTTGATGAAGCCGCCGAGGCGCACCACGCGCACGACCTTGTCGAGCTCGCCGAGCGCTGCCTTGACCTGGGCCAGCAGGTTGACCGCGCAGCCGCGCGCGGCCGCGGCACCGTCCTCGATCGAGACGCCGGCGCCGAGCTTACCCTTGGCGATCAGCTTGCCGGCGGGGTCGAAGCAGACCTGGCCGGAGACGAACAGCAGATTGCCGGTGCGCACGAACGGCACGTAATTGGCCACCGGGGTGGGGGCCTCATGCAGCTTGATGCCCTGTTCCGCCAGTTTCTGCTCGACCGTGCCCGCCATGTTCGACCTCGTTGTCCAAAAATTCGTCCAGGATTCCTCAGCCCGGGCGCTATCTGTTGGCCCGGCGCGTCCTGTTTCGCCCATCGTACCGCCACATGCAAGCAACCGGAGGCACCGCATTTTGTTGAGGCAGGGCAGGCGGTTCAACGCAAAGGCCGCAACTTTACGTGAAACGGCCTCAGTTGCGACGCAATGGAACAGTCATTAAAATGTCGAATCTGCGCTCGCCAAGGACGCGTCCCCAAGGAACAGACATGGTGCACCTTTTCCGGACTTCGCTCGGTGTGATGGCGCTCGCTGCGGCCAGTTTCGGCCCTGGCTGCGGGGCGCAGGCCGCCAACGGTCCGTTCCTCGCGCACCAGGCGCTGTACGATTTGAGCCTGGTGAAATCGCGCTCCAATTCGATCAACAGCGCGCGCGGCCGCATTCTCTACAACTTCACCGGGAGTGCCTGCGAGGGCTACACCTCGGAATTCCGCCAGGTCTCCGAGCTCGACAGCGGCGAGGGCAAGGTCACGCTCAGTGACCTCCGCTCCAATTCCTGGGAGGATGCCGCGGGAAAAAGCTACCGCTTCAAGATCGAGACGCGGATGAACGAGGCCGATGCCGGCCGGGTCGACGGCTCGGCGGAGCGCGACGGCGACCACATCAACGTCAAGCTGAAGCTGCCGGCACCCAAGACCTTCACCCTCGACGGCAAGATCGTGTTCCCGACCGAGCAGATCCAGCGCATCATCGCGGCGGCAAAGGACGGCAAGTCGCTGCTCGAGCTCTCCGTCTATGACGGCTCGGACGACGGCCAGAAAGTCTACAACACGCTGACCGTGATCGGCCAGCCGATCCCCGCCGACCGCACGATCTCGTCCGATCCGTCGACCTCCGACGAGCACATGAAGTCGCTCAAGCGCTGGCCCGTCACCGTCAGCTATTTCGACCGCGAGTCCCAGCAGAAGGAAGGCGAGCAGACCCCGGTTTACGCGATGGCGTTCGAGCTCTACGAGAACGGCGTCTCCCGCCAGCTCGTGCTCGACTACAATGATTTCGTCATTTCCGGCGCCATGGGCAAGTTCGACGTCAAGGACAGCAATCCCTGTAACTGAGCGTCGACTCCCGACGCACGTAGGCGAGCCAACAGCCCGAAGTAAAAGGGCGCAGCCTCGGAAAGGCTGCGCCCTCGATGTTTCAGGGCAGGCGGAGCCGGGCTCCGCCGCCCGTGTCGCGATCAGGCCGCAAGGGCGTTGGGCGCGAGGTTCGCCTGCGGCACGACGACGTGCTCGGTGATCATGGTGCCGCCATGTCCATCCGAAGCCAACGCGAAGTTCGCGGCCGAGTACTGGCCCAGCAGGGCCAGCGAGGCCGAATTGACGCCGTTGCTGATTGTCAGCGTGCCGCCGCCATTGCCGGGATCGGCCGCGTAGCCCAGCGTCGTCCCCGCGCCGAAAGCGATGTCGCGGAGGTCGATGATGTCGGTATCGCCGAAGCCGGAGATCTGACCCGAAAACAGGTCGGAGCTGTCGAGCTGAAGCGTGCCGCCTTCGCCCTCGAACGTGACGTCGACCGCAGCGCCGCCCACGGCAACATGCGCGAGACCACCGGAGATGATGGTGCCGTTGGCCACGCCGCTGTTCACGAGCTCGACGCCGCCGCTGTGGACGATCGTTCCGTTGGTGATGCCGCCGGACACGGTCTGGAGGCCGCCGCTGTTCACCACCGTGTCGTTGGCGACGCCCATGACGTTCTCCTTGCCGTGATTTCCGATCACGGTATCGTCGACGACGCCATAGACGTATTCGATGCCACCGAGGTTGGTGGTGTTATCCGCAGTGCCGTAGACGAACTGGTATCCGCCGCTGATGACCATGTTCGTCGCAAGGCCGCCGACCTGGATCATGGCGTAGCCGCCGGTCAGCACCGTGGCATTCTTCGAGATGCCGCCGGTGTCGATCACCGCGTAGCCGCCGGAATTGACGGTCGTGTTTGTCGAGGTACCACCGGCGCTGACGATCTCGTAGCCGCCGCGGTTGACCGTAGTCGCGAACGAGCTTCCGCCTGCGCTGACGAACTCGTAGCCGCCGCTATTGGCGATCGTGCCGCTGGTCACGCCGCCCGAGGTGACGATTTCGTAGCCGCCGCGGTTGACCACGGTGGCGAGCGCCGTGCCGTAGATCTGCACCAGCTGTGTTGCGCTCGTCAGGGTCGTGCCGCTCACCACGCCGCCGCCGAGCACGGTCTGCGTGCCGCCGGTCATCACCGTGTTGTTGGCGACGCCATCCCAGACGATCTGGGAGCCGCCGCTCATATGCGTGCCGTTGGCGGTGCCGCCGGCCAGCACATATGCGAAGCCGCCGCTCATGGTGGTGTTGTTCGCGACACCGCCGCTTCCGATGAACTGCCACCCGCTGGTCATCGTCGTGTTGATCGCAAGGCCGATGATGTCCTGCTGGCCCCCGGCAATGGTGGTGCCGCTCGCGGTCGCACCGCCATAGACGGCCTGGTAGATGGCGTTGCCGAGCGTCGAGCCGCTGGCCACGCCACCGGAATAGACCCATTGCGCGCCGGCGCTCAGGTTGGTTCCGGTCGCGATGCCGCCGTCATAGATGGCCTGAACGCCGCCGCCGGTCGTGTCGCTCGCCGTGCCGCCGGAGTAGACGTTCTGCGTGGCGCCGTCCAAGGTGGTGTCGATCGCCTTGCCACCGTTGAAGATGTTCATGACGGCGCCGCCGGCGATCGTCGCATTGATGTCGGTGCCGAATACGTTCTCGACGGCAAGCCCGCCGAGGAAAGAGTCGACAGCCGTTCCGCCGGCGTCCACCACCAGCACGCCGCCGCCATTGACGACCGTCCCGTTGGCGGTGCCGCCGGCGTGGATCTCGAGCGTGCCGTTCCACAGGACCAAGGTCCCGTCGACGGTCGCCCCGGAGCCGACCTCCAGAGTGTCGCCCGGCTGTACTGTGTCAGTCATCGCATTTCTCCTGGTAAAATTCACTGTGTCCTATGTCCGTTTCGCGTCCCGAAGCCCGGGATGGTCTCGATTGTGCGTCTCACTTGGTCGAAGGTGATCAACCGCGTGCACTCGAATTGTCGCGGCGTATCCTTGTGGCGTGGACACCACAGGAAATCTTTGTGGTCGAACCTGTGAACAGGATCGTTCCAGCAGGAATTGCAGGCGTGATAGTTGACGACGCGGTAGGGCGTCGTGAACTCGTTGGTCGGATGGGTGAAGCCGCTGATGAGCACGACCGGCGTTCCGGTCGCCCAGGCGAGCCATGACAGCCCGCTCGACAGGCCGATGAAGAAGTCCGCGTGCTTGAGCCAGCGCGCGCGCTCCTGCAGCGGGCGGTCGCCGGTCTCGTCCTCGGCGCCGTGCGGAATCTGCGTCCACACCACGCCGGAGCCGTGAACGGGCTTCTGGTCGATGCAGATCACGCGATAGCCCGCCTGCTTCAGGAAGCGGACGGTCTCGCGCCAGCCGTGCGGATTATTCCAGTATTTGCACTGCGTCGTGCTCTGCACGGCGATGCAGACATAAGGCTCGGATATCGGAGGGGTGTCATCGGCCACCGCAATGCGTGGTGGCTGCTCGGCCGGATCCACGCCGAGGATGTAGCCGGCGGTGCGATGCAGACCGATATGGCGGAAGTCGCAGGGCTGAAACACATGGTCCTGATCGTCGAAGAACAGCCCGATATTGTACGTCGCGTAGTAGCGGCGTGGATCGACCTCGCCGTGACCGAGCAGCGTAATGTCCGGATAGGCCGTGCGGAACAGCGGGATGACCTTTTCGGACATCGTGCAGGTCAGGCGGCAGCCGTGGAGGGCGCGAAATCTGTCCGCGTAGGGAAACCACCCGATCGTATCGCCGAGTGTCATCTCGGGAAGCTGGATCAGGACGTCGCGACCTGTGGCTGAATAGTCGTGCTGGAGGACGACCTCGCCTTTGATCCATATTTCGAGACGGATGCGCACGAAGTAGCGCTTGGTCGAATTGATGCGGCCCGACTTGATCTCGGTTTCGAACAGCACATTGCCGCTGTCGATGTCGCTGAGCCTGACCCGGTAGGGGCCGTTGCCGTCGGGGAGCAACACCCGGCAGCCGTCGTTGAAGTCGAAGCGGATGCCGAGCGGGCCGGACTGGGTCGGGACGTCGGCTGGCGGACGGAATGGCAGCTTGTCCGGCCCCGCCGACGGCGCCCGCGCGCTCTGCGGCGATGGCGCGCCAGAGCCCGGTCCCGGCGCCGGGGGCCGAGGTGAGCCGTTCGCGCCCGGAGCGGGTGATGGGGCGTGCGCAATATTCATAGGTGAGCGGTCGGCTAAATGGACTTCATCTGACGGTTTTGGTGCGGAATGGCTGGCTGTCGCTATCGCAAAGACCGGGCCGTCGGTGTCGCGGCGACGGGTAGGCAATTACGATATACGCATCAATTTTGTTATCATAACACAGTGAGTGATGGTTTATTCCTATCCATTGTTATGTGATGTTGCGTCGCGTTGACGCGTCGGTTCGCGCCGAACGACGCCGCCAAAGATGACGAGCCGATCTTGACGAGCTGATCGGTGCATTTTCGATGACGAGGGCCAAACGGGGCCTATTTTTGTTGATGCAGAGAGCGATGCGGGCCTGAAGATAGGGTTCACCCAAATGTCGTCGGCGTTGAGTAAGACCCCTGATCGCAGGCGTCGGGATCGCCGTTCAATTGAATTTACGTTCGTATGTGAGTCGCGTTTGCATTATATAACATATATCGTCGGAATATCATATGAGTTTCCGCGCGGCCGCCGAGGTGTGCGCGCGTGACCGGGTTGAGACATGACGGGGCGGCACATGGCTGAAGACGTGGCCCGAGAGCCGTCCGGAGACCCGGGCCTTCACGCGATCGTCGCCTTGTTGCGTTTGAACGGCGTGGGGGCGAGCCCGGACCAGGTCCGGCATCAATTCGGCAACACGATCGGTGTCACCGAGATCCTGCGTTGCGCAAAGGGCTTCGGCCTGAAAGCCAAGTCCGTCTCCACGAGATGGGAGCGGCTTGGCGGATTGCCGATGCCGTGCATTGCAGTCTTGCGCGACGGCGGGTTTCTGCTGCTCGGCAAGGCCGGGGAGGACAAGATCATCGTCCAGGTGCCGGATGCCGCGAAGCCGGACCTGATGACCCGGGCCAAGTTCGAGGCCGTATGGGACGGCCGGGCGATCCTGGTCGCCAAGCGTTCGCTGCTGACCGATCTCTCGCGGCGCTTCGACATCACCTGGTTCCTGGGGGCGATCCACAAATACCGGCGGCTGCTCGGCGAGGTGCTGGTCGGCTCGCTCTTCCTCCAGCTGTTCGCGCTGGTCTCCCCGTTGCTGTTCCAGGTCGTGATCGACAAGGTGCTGGTCCATCGCAGCATGACCACCCTGGACGTCGTCGTGACCGGGCTGGTCGCGATCGCGATCTTCGAGACGATCCTCGGCGCGCTCCGCACCTATCTGTTTTCGCACACGACCAATCGCATCGACGTCGAATTGGGCGCGCGGCTGTTTCGGCATCTCTTGGCGCTGCCCATCGGCTATTTCCGGGCGCGCCGGGTGGGGGACTCGGTCGCGCGGGTGCGGGAGCTGGAGAACATCCGCAATTTCCTCACCAGCTCGGCGCTGACCATCGCGATCGATCTCTTCTTCGCCATCGTCTTCATCGCGGTGATGTGGTTCTATTCGCCGCTGCTCACGCTGATCACGTTGGCCTCGTTTCCGTTCTACATCGCGGTCTCGGCCGGCGTCAGTCCAGCCTTCCGCGGGCGCCTCGACGAGAAATTCCAGCGTGGTGCGGAGAACCAGGCCTTCCTGGTGGAATGCGTCACGGGCGTCGAGACGCTGAAGGCGATGGCGCTGGAGCCGCAGATGCAGCGGCGCTGGGAGGAGCAGCTCGCTGCTTACGTGGCGGCGAGCTTTCGCGTCATCAGCCTCGGCAATACCGCGAGCCAGGCCATCCAGTTCGTCAGCAAGGTCGCGACCGCCGCGATCCTGTATTTCGGCGCGAGGCTCGTCATCGGCGGCGATCTGACCGTCGGCGAGCTGGTCGCCTTCAATCTCCTGGCGGGGCGCGTCAGCACGCCGGTGCTTCGCCTGGCGCAGATCTGGCAGGATTTCCACCAGGCGCGGTTGTCGGTGCAGCGGCTGGGCGACATCCTGAACACGCCGGCAGAGCCCGTCTACACGCCGGGGCGCGCGGCGCTGCCTGCGATCCGCGGCGACATCAAGTTCGAGCACGTCACCTTTCGCTACCGCATCGACGGTCCCGAGATTCTCAGCGATGTGAGCCTGAGCGTGCCGGCGGGGCAATTCGTTGGGGTCGTCGGCACCTCGGGATCGGGCAAGAGCACGCTCGCCAAGCTGATCCAGAGGCTCTATGTGCCCGAGAGCGGGCGTGTGCTGGTGGACGGCACTGACCTCGCGATGGTCGATCCGGCCTGGCTGCGCCGGCAGATCGGCATCGTGCTCCAGGAGAACATCCTGTTCAATCGCACCGTCCGCGACAACATCGCGCTCGCCGATCCCTCCATGCCGATCGAGCGCGTCATCGAAGCCGCGAGGCTCGCCGGGGCGCACGACTTCATCCTCGAGCTTCCGGAAGGGTACGACACGGTCGTCGGCGAGCAGGGGAGCACGCTGTCCGGCGGCCAGCGGCAGCGGATCGCCATCGCGCGGGCGCTGATGACCAATCCGCGCATCCTGATCCTCGACGAGGCGACGAGCGCGCTCGACTACGAGAGCGAGCGGATCGTCCAGCAGAACATGGCGCAGATCGCCAAGGGACGCACCGTCTTCGTGATCGCCCATCGGCTGTCGACCCTGCGGATGGCCCACCGCATCATCACGATGGATCGCTGCCGCCTGATCGAGGACGGGACTCATGACGAGTTGATCAAGACGGGCGGCCGCTACGCCACGCTGTTCCGGCTTCAGGCGGGCTTGCATGAAATCAGCTAGCAAGGTCGTGCCGTTTCCGGCCAGCAGGGCTCCGGCGCGGAGCAAGGACGAGATCGCCTTTCTGCCGGCCGCACTGGAGATCGTCGAGGCGCCGCCCAATCCGGTCGGCCGCGCCGTCGGTGCCGTGATCGTTGCCGCCTTCGCGGTGGCGATCGTCTGGGCCTGCCTTGGCACCGTCGATATCGTCGCGGTGGCACCGGGCAAGGTGATCCCGAGCGGCCGGACCAAGGTGATCCAGCCGTTCGAGACCAGCGTGGTGCGCGCGATCCAGGTCGCCGATGGCCAGACGGTGCAGGCAGGGGATGTGCTGGTCGATCTCGACTCCACGATGAACGAGGCCGAGCTCGGGCACCTCAAGAGCGATCTCGTCAGCCCGCAGCTCGAGGCGGCGCGGCTGCGCGCGGCCCTCGCCGGCGGCGATCCAGCCGCCAGTTTCCATCCGCCGGAAGGCGCTCCCGCCGAGCTCGTGAAGGTTCAGCAGCGATTCCTGGCGAGCCAGGCCGCCGAGCAGGCGGCCAAGCTGGCCTCGATCGAGCATCAGGTCGCGCAGAAGGAGGCCGAGCGGGCCACGATCACGGCGATGATCGGCAAGCTCGAAGCGACCATCCCGCTGCTCCAGCAACGCGTCGACATGCGCAAGCAGCTGTTCGACAAGGAATTGGGATCGAAGATCTTCTATCTCCAGGAGCTGCAGGATCTGGTGGGCCAGCAGCAGGAGCTCGTGGTTCAAAGGAGCCGGTCCAGGGAGGTCGACGCGGCCCTCGCTGCACTGGTCGAGACCGGGACGAAGACGACGGCCGAATATCAGCGCTCGCTGTCGGACGATCTTGCCAAGGCCGAGCAGAAGGCCGCGGGCCTGATGCAGGACGTGGTCAAGGCCGAGCAGAGGAGGAGCTTCCAGCGCCTGACCGCGCCGGTCGACGGCGTCGTGCAGCAGCTTGCCATCCACACGGTCGGCGGCGTCGTCACGCCCGCGCAGTCGCTGATGGTGATCGTGCCGCTGGAGAGCCGGCTGGAGATCGAGGCGATGGCGTCGAACCGCGACATCGGCTTCATCGAGGTCGGCCAGGACGTCGCGATCAAGATCGATACCTTCAATTTCACCCGGTATGGGCTGGTGGACGGCAAGGTCACGAGCGTGTCACACGATGCCATCACCCGCGACAAGCCTGCGGACAAGAATGGCGACAAATCCTTGGGCACCGAACAGGACAGCAGCGAGCCCAAGGGGCAGGAGCTGGTTTATTCGGCCCGGATCGCTCCCGCGAAGGACCGGATGCTGATCGAGGACAAATCCGTCAATCTCTCACCTGGCATGGCCGTGACGGTCGAGATCAAGACCGGGACGCGCTCGATCATCAGCTATCTGTTGTCGCCGCTTGCGCGCTATCGGCATGAAAGCATGCGGGAGAGATAGCGGAGCATCGCGCGCCGCATCTTTCCCGCTGGCTCCGATCTCGCGATCCGGATAGGCTGTTCGACGAACAAAACGCCAGGGAGCCCCCATGCCCAAGCTCGATCATCTCCGCCCCAGCGGCCTTCATCACAATCCGGCCTATTCCCACGTCGTCACCGCCTCCGGCGCCCGCACCATCTACATCTCCGGGCAGGTGTCGGTGGATGAGGAGGGCCGCATTGTCGGCGAGGGCGATCTCGCCGCGCAGACCACGCAGGTGATGCAGAATCTGGGACATGCGCTGAAGGCGGCGGGCGCGAGCTATGCCAACATCGTGAAGATCACGACCTTCGTCGTCGGTTACAAGCCGGAGCTGCGCCCGATCATCGGCAAGGCCCGCTCGGCTTTCTTCGAGGGCATGGACCCGCCGGCCTCGACCCTCGTCGGCGTCTCCGCGCTCGCCGCGCCGGAATGGCTGATCGAGATCGAAGCGATCGCTGTTGCGGATTGAGTGTGCAGCAATGACCTCGAATGATTCCATCCGGATCGCGGCTGCGCTGATGAGCCGGAGCGATGGGCATGTCCTGCTGGTCAGGAAACGGGCCACCGAGGCTTTCATGCAACCGGGCGGCAAGATCGAAGCGGGCGAGCATCCACAGGCCGCGCTGAGGCGGGAATTGGCCGAAGAGCTCGGGATCGAGGTCGACCCGAGCGAGATGACGTATCTCGGCCGATACACCGCGCCGGCTGCACACGAGCCGGGGCGGCTGGTTGATGCCGAAATCTTCCGTATCGCCATCGCGCGGTCGGTCCATCCCGGTGCGGAGATCGAGGAGTTCCTATGGCTGGACCCGAATGCGCCTGGATCGGTGAAGCTTGCGCCGCTGACACGCGACAAAGTGCTGCCGCTGTGTTCGCGTCCGGTCCGATAGCCGTACCTCCGCTCCAGCAAAAACTGAAAAACAACCCCATGCACAGTAGAAGCGCAATCTCGGAACCGCCCATAATTTCGTATTTTGCGAAATTACTTTGACGCGTCGGGCAAAACAGTGGCACTATGGCATCGTGGCCGTCCGAATATAGCAACGGCCAATCGAGGTAGGTGACGCGCGCAATCCGTGCGCGATGTCCTGTCTCCGGGCAAACCGCGTTACAGTCGCCAGGCGGTTTCGAACGAAGGGAAAGGCCATGTCGCGAGGGCTTCGCATCGGAGAGGTCGCCGGCCGAACGGGCCGCAGTATTCACACTATCCGTTGGTATGAAGCTCAGGGCTTGATCCCCGGCGTTATCAGGGATCGCGGCGGACGACGGGTCTACAGCGATTTTCACGTTGGCTGGTTGGATCTGATGGAGCGCCTGCGCGGCACCGGCATGTCGGTCAAACAGATGCGCGAATATGCGGCGCTTGCGAAACGCGGCGAAGCAACGCTGACCGAGCGTCACGCGCTGCTCGCAGCCCATCAGCAGTGCGTGCAGGACAACATCCATCGTTGGACGCAGGCTTTGGCGCTCATCGAAGCCAAGGTCGAATTCTATGAGGAGTGGATCGTCAGCGGGGAAAGACCCGCCGTGTCGCCGCATGGACGCCTCAAGGCCGCACCGGCCTCCTTGGCTGCCGGGCGGCCTTAGCACCCTCTCGACCAATGCGGTGTCCATGTACTCGGTCAGCTCGCGCAGTTTTCCGTCCGCCATGCGAATGACGAAGCAGTACGTGTTGGCGTAGAGCTCGCCGGCCAGCGTCGTCGCATTGCCCCGGCATTCGGCGACGACGTAATCGCCTTCAGCAATGATGCGGGATACCGTGAGGCTGGTGGGAGCGGTGAATTGTCGGTGGAGAGGCTTCATCAGGCACTCTAGCACGTCGGCCTTGCCGACGTACTCGCCGGACCAGGCCGTCGAGCCGGTGATGCGCCAGACGAAATCATCTGCCATCGCGGCGATGAACGGGCCGGGGTCGCGACGTGCGCGCGCATCCATGATGCCCTGAATGAGTGCCTTGTTGTTGTCGGTCACTGTCATGGGCTGTCTCCTGAAATCGAGGCCAGCCGTCTCTCTACAGGCTAGAGCGTGCTCTAGATCAAGCCGAATTTAGGATGTGGACTCATTAGCGCCGAGCCGTAGCCTGATTGACGCGAAATGGACGAAGGCAAGCTAATTGGCGCCAAGATTGTCGTACCGCGTCGCTACCCGACGACATTGCTTGATCCTGTTGAAGAGCAGCTCAACTCGATTGCGAGCGTGATATGGGCACTGGTGTGGTAAGGTATGCGCCCACCTTGTCGATTTTGCACTTCCGGCGAGAGTTCGGTCTGCGCAGAACTCTTTTCGGGTTGAAGCAACTGCTCGGCGAGGCACAGCAGTGCAACCTTCAGGCGTCGTCGCGACACAATCATTGATTGCTTCCTATGTCCAGCTATCGCCAACATAGTTCGACCGTGCGGACTAGAGGTGAGTCCGCAAGTGGCCCTTCCGCGACCTCGGGAGACGTCCACTTTCCCGCCGTTGTCAGGGGTTGAGCAGACATCGGGCGGCCAGCCGCTTATGAGTACATAGCCTAGCTAGGCTCAGTTCGTCCCGCTCATGTTTTGCAACAGAGCCATCGCCTCGTCAGCCCGGTCCACGGCCACGAAGAGATGGTCGTGGTGGAAGGCCGAAACGGCATTCACGCTGATCCCGGCCGCGGCGAGACGCGCGGTGATTGCTGCCAAAAAGCCCACCGCATCGAGCGCGGAGTGAACCGCGAGGGTGATCAGGCGCGATGGGAATGCGCACCGTAGTCCCGCACGTTCGGCCTCCTCGTGCCGTATCACCAGCGTAGTTCCTTCGCGTTCGCGGAAGGTCAGCACCGGGTTGATGGTGGCTGGAATGCTCGCGCTTGGTGCAAGCGTGCAGAACACGAAGATGCCGTCCATGATCTCCGGCTTCATGTTGCTCAGCAGCGCGTCGAGATCGCGTTCGCCTGTCACGGTGCCAGCCTCCGAACCGGTAAGATCGTTTCAGCCCCTGCGAAGCCATTGGCGCCAGCGGCTGTTGAAGCCGGAAGCAACATACCTTTGTATATCCCCTCTAATCCTTCTCATACGCTGATCTTACGCTGGTACAATTGAGCGACGGCGGGAGATTCTTACAATTTGAGTCCACTCGGGTCACTGCGAGGAAGCTCAAATGAACGTCGTCATCCGGAAGCTCAACGGCTTATGGCACCTCATCGTCGGGTCTGGCCAGATCCGAACGCCGTTCCTGGAAACGCAGGATCGGCAGTTGGTCGTTCGATATGCCAGGCGCGCCTATCCGGGTGCACGGATCTTCGAATGCGACTGAGTTGAACAGGACGCGATCACTCCTGCGCCTTCTCCGGCCCGTCATAGGCGATGCCCCGGATCACGGCGGCGCTGCCGAACTTCTTGCGCAGACTGTCGACGGCGCGCTCGGCATGGGCGGCGCGACGGTCCAGCATGTCGGTGTCGTCGGCGGGCGAGCCTTCGCGCAGCGCGCTGACGCCGGCGCCCATCAGGCGGAAGGCTGTGCCGTCGATCTCTTTCGCCAGCATCTCGCGGCAGATCGAAAAAATCTTTGCGGCGAGCTGCGTCGGGGCTGCGATCGACTGCGAGCGGGTGCGCTGGCGGAAATCGGCGGTCTTCAGCTTCAGCGTCACCGTCGAGCCGGCGAGCTCGCTGCTCTTGAGGCGCGACGATGTCTTCTCGCAGAGTCGCCACAGGATTTTTTCCAGCGTCGCGAAATCGCGGATGTCGGTCTCGAAGGTGGTCTCGCTGGAGATCGTCTTGGCGCCGCGGTCAGGCTCGACGCGGCGGTCGTCGATGCCGCGCGCGAGCCGCCACAGCCTGCGGCCATCGCTCGGAAATTGCCGCATCATCTCGATCTCGTCGGCCTTCTGCAGATCGGCGATGATGCGGAAGCCGCGCTGCACGAGGCGCTCCTGGGTGGCGGGTCCGACGCCGAAGATGAAGCCGACCGGCTTTTCCGCCAGCATCACGCGCGCCTCTTCCAGGTCCAGTGCCGCAAAGCCGCGCGGCTTGTCGAGGTCGGAGGCGATCTTGGCCAAAAACTTGTTGCAGGACAGCCCGACCGAGACGGTGATGCCGACGTCGCGCTCGACGTTGCGGGCAAAGCGCGCCAGCACCTTGGCCGGGATCATGCCGTGCACCCGCTCGGTGCCGGAGAGATCGAGGAAGGCCTCGTCGATCGAGAGCGGCTCCACCAGCGGCGTCAGCGCCTGCATGGCCTGCCGCACCTCGCGCCCGACGCGGACGTATTTCGCCATGTCGGGCGGAATCACGGTCGCATGGGGACAGGCCTCGAGGGCCTTGAACATCGGCATCGCCGAGCGCACGCCGTAGGTGCGCGCGATGTAGCAGGCGGCCGACACCACGCCGCGCTTGCCCCCGCCGATGATGACGGGCTTGTCGGCGATGTCGGGATTGTCGCGCTTCTCGACCGTCGCATAGAAGGCGTCGCAGTCGATATGGGCGATGGTCAGGCTCGACAGTGCTCGGTGGCGGACGAGACGGGGGGAGCCGCAGGCGGAACAGCGCCGCACGCCCATATCCAGATCGGCCAGACAATCCCGGCAGAAGCAGCGGGGCCCGGCCGTATCAGGACCGGTCACGGCACGTCGCGCTCCCAATTGGGGTCGCCGAGCGCATCACCGAGGACCTGCCGCGCCGCGGCAACGTTGGTCGGGTGCAGTTCCGCGGCCTTGGCGAAGGCCTTCACGGTGTCGTCATCACGCAGCACGAAATCGAGCACGCTGAGGAGGAAATTGGGGTCCGAGGCGGCGTTGCGCAGGGTCTCCGGACCGACCCCTGTCTCGGCCAGGAACAGGCCCAGCCGCTCGGGCTCGCTCGCGACGAAGGACAGCGCCTGAATCGCAACGATTTCAGCAACTTCCCGGGGGTTGTGAACAGGCTTTTTCAATGGCGCAGTTTGCCTTTCCGTTAACTTTCGGTGTCTACTTTGGATCATGCCCGAGTCTTGGGATTGAGTCTCGGCCCTGAGTCTTGCCGGCCCGCGACAAGCAACTGGAAACCACATCGCAGAAAGTGGGCCCTCGGGTTTAACGAAACTAGAGCGAATCTGGGGCTAGTTTGAATCCAGTTTTCGAAGCGCCGGGAAGAGGCGCCTGAGGCGTTACATGTATCGGTCTTTCGGACCAAACAGGAGGGCGGGATGGCTAAGACCGTCCTGATCGTGGAAGACAACGAGCTCAACATGAAGCTCTTCCGCGACCTGTTGGAGGCGCACGGCTATCAGACCTCCGGCACCAGCAACGGCTACGAGGCGCTCGACCTCGTGCGCAAGATGCGGCCCGACCTCGTGCTGATGGATATCCAATTGCCGCAGGTCTCCGGCCTCGAGGTGACGCGCTGGATCAAGGACGATCCGGAGCTGCGTGCCATTCCCGTCGTCGCGGTCACGGCGTTCGCGATGAAGGGCGACGAAGAGCGCATCCGCGAGGGCGGCTGCGAGGCCTATTTGTCCAAGCCGATCTCGGTCGGCAAATTCATTGAGACGGTCCGGCGTTTTATCGGATAGGAAGTGAGTTCACAGTGTCCGCGCGTATCCTGGTTGTCGATGACGTTCCTGCCAACGTCAAGCTGCTGGAGGCCCGACTCTCGGCCGAATATTTCGACGTGATGACTGCCTCGAACGGCACGGAGGCCCTGGCGATCTGCCGGAGAGCCGAATGCGACATCATCCTGCTCGACGTCATGATGCCTGATATGGATGGCTTCGAAGTCTGCCGCCGCCTCAAGACCGATCCGGCCACGCACCACATCCCCGTCGTGATGGTCACCGCACTCGACAGCCCCGCCGACCGCAACCGCGGCTTGGAGGCCGGCGCCGACGATTTCCTCACAAAGCCCGTCTCCGACGTCGTGCTGATCGCGCGCGTGCGCTCGCTGACGCGGCTGAAGATGATGACCGATGAGCTGCGCATGCGCGCCATCACCTCGCTCGAGATCGGCATGCAGGCGCCCGAGCGCAGCGCCGTCGCCGACACCGGCAAGGGCGGCCGCATCCTTCTGGTCGACGACCGCCAGTCCTCCTATGAGCGGCTGGCGACGACCCTCGCTGCCGAGCACACCATCGACGTCGAGCCGAATCCGACGGAGGCGCTGTTCCACGCCGCCGAGGGCAATTACGACCTCCTGATCGTCTCGCTCGACCTCAACAATTTCGATGGCCTCAGGCTGTGCAGCCAGGCGCGCTCGCTGGAGCGCACGCGCCACGTGCCGATCCTCGCCATTGCCGACCCCGAGAACTCGACGCGGCTGCTCCGCGGCCTCGAGATCGGCGTCAACGATTATCTGCTGCGTCCGATCGACAAGACCGAGCTCCTGGCGCGCGCCCGCACCCAGATCCGCCGCCGGCGCTACACCGATCATCTGCGCGACAACGTGCAGAACTCGATCGAGATGGCGATCACCGACGCGCTCACCGGCCTGCACAATCGCCGCTACATGGAGAGCCATCTGGCGACGCTCGCCGAGCAGGCCTCGATGCGCGGCAAGCCGCTCGCGCTGATGATCCTCGACATCGATTACTTCAAATCCATCAACGACAATTACGGCCATGATGCCGGCGACGACGTCCTGCGCGAATTTGCCGTGCGCGTGCGCAAATCGATCCGCGGCATTGATCTCGCCTGCCGCTATGGCGGCGAGGAGTTCGTCATCGTGATGCCGGAGACCGATCTGCACGTCGCCGGCATGGTCGCCGAGCGCCTGCGCCGCTCGATTGCGGGGGAGCCGTTCGCCGTCCACAAGGGCACCAAGCGCATCGAGGTCACGATCTCGATTGGCCTCACCACGCTGGAGCAGAAGGGCGAGGCGGTCGCCGACGTCCTCAAGCGCGCCGACACCGCGCTCTATCGCGCCAAGCACGACGGCCGCAATCGCGTGGTGTCGCAGGCGGCGTGAGGCTGCCTGCGCATAAAAATGCGAAAACAACCCCATGCACAGTAGCCGGCGCTAGCCGGATCAAGGACTTGCGCGGATCGCGGAATGATCGGCGCCGGTTGCACCGCAATTTGACACGTCGGGCAAAACAGGGGCATGTTGGTAGGGTCGAGCGACGCGTGAATAGTTGCTGTCGCCACATCCTCAGCTGTCGTCCCCGCGCAGGCGGGGACCCATAACCCCAGGGAGGGGTTATAGCGCGAGCTGGTAACTCCGAGTCTTCGCCAAACGTCTTCCTGTGGTTATGGGTCCCGGATCTGCGCTTCGCTTGTCCGGGACGACAGCTGTTATTGTGGCGGGGGCTTGCCTCGCTTCACCGCCTTGGCATCCCCACCCACATCAACCCCCGCGTTCCGCAGCAACACCTTCGCCGCCTCCTTCGCGGCGCGTGCCATCGCGGGGTCGTCGCGGACGAGGTCCTGCGCGATGGAGCCATCGACCAGCAGCACGAGCTGCGTCGCCAGCGCATCCGCATCCGCAACACCGAGCTCGGTCAAGCGATCACGAAACCAGATCCGGCGGCTTTCCTTGAAGGCGATCGCGATCTTCTTCACCGCGCGATCCGCAGGCCCAAGCTCCGCCACCGCATTCACGAACGGGCAGCCGCGAAAATCCTTCGCCGCAAACCGCCGCTCCAGCGAATCGAAGGTGGCGAGGATCTGCTCGGCCGGCGGCTTGTCGGAGGGGCGCTGAGCCACAAAGCGGCGCTCGAGATAGGCCGCGATCAGCGCGTCCTTGGACGGGAAATGGTTGTAGAGCGTGCGCTTGCTGATGCCGACCTCGGCCGCGATGGTGTCGACGCCGATGGCGCGAATGCCTTGCAGATAGAACAGCTTGTCGGCGGTCTGAAGGATCCGCTCTTTCATCGTCTGTGGAGGGGGCAGGGGAGCCATGCGGCGTCGGGTGTCCTGTTCGCTTGACAGCAACGGCCTTCTATAGCCTAAGTACACAGGTCTGTGTAACCAAAATCAACTGATATTGCAGACGGCGGCGGTTGCGCTGCGCCCAGATGGGAGAACAAAAATGCCCCTGTTGCAGGTCCTGCGTCCGACATTGCCCATCCTGATCGGCGCCTCGATCATGCTGACGCTGAGCATGGGGCTGCGGCAGAGCCTGGGCATCTTCATGCAGCCGCTGACGCACGACATCCACATCTCGATCTCGGATTTCACGCTGGCGCTCGCCGTGCAGAATCTCGCCTGGGGCTTCCTCCAGCCGCTCGCCGGCGCGATGACGGTGCGCTACGGCTTCCGGCCCATCATGATCGTTGGCGCGCTGATGTACATCGTCGGCCTCGCGCTGATGGCAATCGCGAACGGCCCCGTCAGCATCATGATCGGCGCCGGTGTGCTGATCGGCACCTCGCTCGCCTGCACCGCCGCGGCGATCGCGATGTCGGTGGCGGCGCGCGCGGTGCCCGAAACGGTGCGCTCCACCGTGCTCGGCATCGTCTCCGGCGCGGGCTCGCTCGGCGCCTTGCTGTCGGCGCCGATCGGCCAGATGCTCAACGAGGGCTTTGGCTGGCGCATCGGGCTTGCCGGCTTCGTCGTCATGTCGGTGCTGATGATCCCCGCGGCATGGTATGCCGGCCGCGTCGACGCCATCCCGCTGCCGAAGCCGGCCGCCGACGACATCGGTGATGCCACGGCCGCGTCGGTGACGAAGGCGGCGTTCGGAAATGCTCCCTTCGTGGTGATGACCTGCGCCTATCTCGTGTGTGGCATGCAACTCGTCTTCCTCACCACGCATCTGCCGTCCTATCTCGCCATCTGCGGCCTCGATCCGATGCTCAGCGCGCAGACGCTCGGCATGATCGGCGGCTTCAACGTGCTGGGCTCGCTGTTCTTCGGCTGGGCCGGCCAGCGCTGGAACAAGCTGGCGCTGCTCGGCGGCATCTACATCCTGCGCTCGCTCGCGCTTGCCTGGTATTTCATGCTGCCGGCGACGTCGTTCTCGACGCTGCTGTTCGGCGCGATCATGGGCTTCCTCTGGATGGGCGTCGGCCCGCTGGTCGCGGGCGCCGTCGCCGAGATGTTCGGCCTGCGCTGGCAGGCGATGATCCAGGGCCTCGCCTTCATGAGCCACCAGATCGGCAGCTTCCTCGGCGCTTACGGGGGAGGGCTGCTCTACGACGCGCTCGGCTCCTACACCATGGCCTGGCGCATCGGCGTGGCGCTCGGTCTTGCAGGCGGCATCATCCAGGTCGCCTTCGCGCTGATCCGGCCGTCGCAGCCGCCGGCACCGGTGCTGCGGACGGCGTAGGCGCGGGTGGGCTCATGTAGGTCCGCTCACGCGAGTGGAGCCGAAAAGCAAGGCGCGGTCTGACCGGTCGCTCGCGATCCCGGAGCGATCGGCGATCGTGATTGCGATGACTTTCCCTGCAAGTTGCGCTCGGACGCGCTTCGCATGAAGCGCAGATCACATTGCATGACACGTAAGAGGCGTTGACACACAAAACACCCGACGCGACGTGAACCTGTGCTCCAACTTCTAGACGAAAATTGATGGAGGCTCACACCATACAATTTCAAATCACGTGTCATCAGCAAAGGAGTAGCCCATGTTTGTTCAGCGACACCTGCTTTCATGTTCCGTCAGTGTCTTCGCTGCGCCACAACAGACGTGGCATATGGACACGCCGGTCGATCATTGATGTTTGGCGGTGGGCTTCCACTCGCAAAGTGTTAGGGTCCGGGCATCGGATTATGCGTGCCTTGGCAGGCGCTGCGACGCCGGGCTCTGCTGCGTCGCAACAGAAGACTCCGGCAAAGTGTAGAGCCCGCTGCGGCACACATTCGCACAATCGTGTCCGGAATACCGAAGGGAGAAGAAAGAGGGAGGGAGGGATGTCGAAAAACGTCCAATCGCAGGTCAAGGGATTGAACCGGCGGACCCTTTTTGCAGGCACTGTATCGCTGTTGGCGATGCCGAGTGTTTTGCACTCGGCGCACGCGGCGACGCCAGTGATCAACGTCGGCGTCATTATGCCGCTATCGGGAGCGAACGCTCAGTTCGGAATCAACTCGCGCAATGGAATCGAACTTGTCGCTGACGAGATCAATGCGGCGGGCGGAATTAAGGAGCTCGGCGGCGCAAAGATCAATCTTATAGTCGCAGATTCCACGTCGACGCCCACGACGGCGGGCACCGTCGCACAAAGATTGATCACGCAAAACGATGTCGTTGCCATTCTCGGCGCGTTCGCCTCGTCGCTGACCATCGCGATCTCGGAAGTTACCGAGCGGCAGGACGTTCCGTTACTGACCATGTCGTTCGCCGATCAGATCACTGGCCGCGGCTACAAGAATATTTTCCAGGTGGTTGCGAAAGCATCCGTCATCGGCAAGGCACAGCTCGACTACACTGCGGCGATCGCGCAGGCCGCCGGCGCCAAGATCGACAAGATCGCCATCATGTACGAAGACACGGCTTACGGCACCGCGCAAGCCGGTGGTCTGCGCGCCGGCGCCAAGGCAGCGAACATCGAGATCGTAATGGACGATGCCTATCCGCTCGGCATCACCGACGCGACGCCGCTGATCAACAAGCTGCGCACGTCCGGCGCCCAGGCAGTCTTCCCGGTGTCGTATCTGAACGACAGCCTTCTGATCATCCGGACCATGCGGCAGCAGCGCATCACCATTCCCGCTGTCGGTGGCGCGGCCGGCTATGTGATTCCGGATTTTGAGAAGGGGCTCGGCGAGTTCGCGGAAAACGTGCTGTCAATCGCGCCGGCCAATTACGATCTCGCGCCGGGTCTGACTGAACGCTTCCGCAAGCGCTTCGGCTATTTCATGGTGCATGAGGCGCTTGAGCATGCGGTTTGCCTCGAGGTGTTGGTGCAGGCGATCGAAAAGGCGAAGTCGGCGAAAGCCCAGGATGTCGTGGCAACACTCCATGGCGCGAAATTCACACACGGCTGGACCAGAGCCATGCCCGGCGGCACTGTCGAGTTCGATCAGACCGGGCTGAATACGCTGTCGGTCCCCCTGATGGTGCAATGGCGCAACAAGGAACTCGTCACGGTCTGGCCAAAGGACATCGCGAAGAGCGAGGCGAAATGGCAATCCTAGACCGCTGACGTACGCTGTGTCCGTCCTCCAGGCCATTCTCGACGGACTGTTGGTCGGCGGCGTTTACGCGGTAATTTCGATTGGCCTCACGCTAGTGTACGGCGTGATGGGCATAGTTAACTTTGCACAGGGTGAATTCCTGACCATCGGAATGTTCGTCGCCTGGTTTGCTTGGGCTTTTCTGGGGCTCGACCCCGTTCTGGCGGCGCCGCTGTCGTTTGGGGTTGCTTTTGCCATCGGCTGGATTGTGCAAGGGCAGCTGATCGCGCGGGTCCTCAAGGCACCGTCCGTCGCGCAAATCTTTCTCACCGTCGGGATCTTGATTGTGATCGAAAACGGATCGCTACTGCTCTTCGGCTCGCAGTTCCGCTCGGTCACGACGGTCTATCAGACTATGTCGCTACGGTTGGGGCCGCTCTTCATCAGCGTTCCCTACCTGATCGCCTTCGCAATGTCGCTTGCTTGCGGCACTGCGCTGTGGTGGTTCATGCAATCGAGCTGGTTCGGGCGAGCGATGCGCGCGACCGCGCAGAACCCGGTGGCCGCGCAATTGGTAGGGATCGATACGGCGCGGATGTACAAGATTGCCTACGCGCTCGGGGTCGGACTCACCGCGTTCGGGGGGGCTATCATCCTTCCCTACGTGACGGTATTTCCAAGCGTTGGCGGCCAGTTCGTCGTACTGATGTTCACCGTAGTCGTGCTCGGGGGGTTGGGCAGCGTCGCGGGCGCGGTCGCGGGCGGATTGGCCGTAGGCGTGATCCAATCGCTGTCGTCGTTGGTCTTTCCGATCCAACTGCAGAACCTCGTCTTGTTTATTGTATTCATTCTCGTGCTCGCGATCCGTCCGCAAGGACTCGTGGGGGCAAGCCGGTGAAGCGCTGGATCGTCATTGCGATCGTCATCGCGATCTCATCACTGCTGCCACTGGCCCTTGATGCGCGCGGCTACTGGATTCGCGTTCTTGCCTTAACGCTGCTGTTCGCCGCCATGGCACAGGCGTGGAATATCGTCGGCGGCCTCGCCAACCAGCTGTCGCTGGGGCACGCTGCTTTCTTCGGAATCGGCGCGTACACCTCCACCATATTGCTAGTGAAGTTCGGCATCACGCCGTGGCTCGGCATGCTAGCCGGCGGTGCGCTCGGCGCGCTCGCGGCGCTCGCGATAGCGATTCCGACGATGCCGCTGCGGGGACACTATTTCGCCCTGGCGACGCTTGCGTTTAGCGAGGTGATGCGCGTGATCGCGAATGTGTGGACGTCACTGACAGGCGGGCCCGGTGGCCTCTCGGTGCCGTTCTTGCCGCCGAGCTTGAGCGCCTATTCGTTCAAGCTGCTGAGGCCTCACGCCTACATCGCACTGATCGCCTTGATCGTGGTCACCCTGATCTTCGAGATAATCCGTCGTAGCGCGATGGGATATCGACTGCGTGCGATCAAGGAGGATTCGGCCGCCGCCGAGGTCATCGGCATCAACACGACCAAGGTGAAGATGCAAGCCGCGGTGCTATCGGGCGCGCTGATGGCGATGCTCGGAACACTCTATGCGCAGATCGCGGTGTTTTTTGATCCTGATACGGTCTTCGGAGTGGCGTCGATTTCGATCCGAGTCGCCTTGATCACCATTATCGGCGGCGTCGGCACCGCGATTGGACCAATTCTTGGCGCCTTCTTCATCATTCCGCTAGAGGAGGTGATGAACGAACTGCTGTCATCGCGCGCGGCCGGCCTGTCGCAACTTGTCTTCGGCATTATCCTGATCGCCGTAATCCTGTGGCGGCCGCGCGGTTTCGTCACCGTTATCAAGCCAACTGGGAGGGCTTCGCTATGACGATCCTCGATGTGCGCGGTATCTCGCGGCGATTCGGCGGGCTACAGGCGCTGTCTGAAGTGACATTTTCCGTGCCAAAGGGGCAGATCGTCGGCCTGATCGGACCGAACGGTGCTGGCAAGACGACGTTGTTCAGCACGTTGGTGGGGCTGATCCGGCCCGACAGCGGCACTGTGATCCTCGATGGCGAAAGCCTTATCGGGCTGAAGCCGCATCGCATTGCCGCGCGCGGCATGACCAAAACGTTCCAGAACCTCGCATTGTTCGCCGAAAGCACAGTTCTAGACAACGTGCTAACCGCTGCCCTGCTACGCCACAACGTCCAGGCGGCGCGACGCGAAGCTCTGATATGCCTCGATCGGGTGGGCTTGAGGGCTGCTTCACACAAGCAGGCGGGCACTTTATCGTTCCCAGAGCGGGCCCGGGTCGAGCTGGCGCGCGCGCTGTGCACCGGTCCCAAAGTACTGCTGCTCGATGAAGTGATGGCAGCGCTCAATCCAGTGGAGATGAGGGAGATCATGCAGCTCATTCGGTCGCTGCGGGACGAGGGCATCACGCCGTTGTTGGTTGAACATCATATGCGCGCCATCATGGCTGTGTGCGACCGGATCCTGGTGTTTAATTTCGGCCGGCTTCTCGCCGACGGCACGCCGGAGCAGATTGCGGCGGACCCGCATGTTATCGACGCCTATCTCGGACGCTCGCTCGAGACCCGGCGATGACCTCCACAGCACCGCTGCTCGAGATCGAAGGGCTGCGGGCCAGTTACGGCGAGGCCGAGGTGCTGCATGGCATCGACCTGTCCATGCTGACGGGCGAGTTCGTTTGCATCATGGGCGCCAACACCGCCGGCAAGAGCACAATTCTGCGCTCGATCTCCGGGCAGGTTCCGCACGTCGGCGGAACGCTACGATTCGATGGCACCGACCTGGCGGCCCGCGCAGCGCACGATATCCCTTCACTCGGCATTGCGCACGTTCCAGAGGGCCGTCAGATATTCCCGGACATGACAGTCGAGGAGAATCTCCTGCTTGGGGCCTTTACGTTGCGCACGGTCGGTGACCTGCCGGAACGCATGGACGACGTGCTGGTGTTGTTCCCGCGCCTGCGCGAGCGGCGCCAACAACTGGCCGGAACATTGTCGGGCGGCGAACAGCAGATGGTAGCGGTCGGACGCGCCCTGATGCTGCGGCCGAAGCTTCTGCTGCTTGACGAGCCTAGCCACGGTCTCGCCCCGAAGGTGGTGGAGGAAATGCACCAAGCGTTTGTGGCCATTCACGGCCGTGGCACGAGTATTCTTCTCGTCGAGCAGAATGTCGCTCTGGCGCTCGACGTCGCGACCCGTGGCTATGTGCTGGAAAGCGGCCGGATCGTGCTGCAAGGATCGGCGGCCGAACTCAATGCCAATCCCGCGGTGCGTACCGCCTATCTCGGACTATAAGGGAAGGGCATCGCTCCGCGCTGACCAGGTTTTCTCAAGCGCGCGCGCGCCACAGCGTAACTGCAAGCAGGATATAGGCAGCACAAGTCCACAGCGACTGCCAATTATCCGGCCCTTCGCTAAGCGCTGCATAGATGGCCGCCACCAAGAATACGCCGGCAAATATCGCTTCCGCCATGGGGCGGCTTCCTTTCTTGGGGCGATTGAGCAGAGTCATAGCCGCAAAAGGGACCGCCGCCATAGTGAGGGCCGCAAAAGGAAAATCCTTCTCGCGCGGGTCAAATATAAAGCCCAGCGCGGTCTGCGTGCCGATCACGATGGTGACGATCAAGATCAATCCGTGCAAGATCGCTAGCCCGGATGGGGTCCGGAAGTCCTCCGGACCCAGCAATTCCAGAAATGTAGGCGGTGCGCGCCCGGAGATCAGGGCATTAGCGCCAAATAGCGGCGAGGCAGTTGCCGCCACCAGAAGTGCGCCCCACAGAAGCCAGCTGCCCGCGTCGTAGCTTTCATAGAACATCTTTTGAGCGGCCACCCCAAACAGGGCTCCGGCGGTGGTTGCCGATATTCCGACCGCAAACCATGAGACGAGCCGAGGCTGCGAGGGCTTCCGGCGCGAGGTCAACCACGCAGTGCCGAACACCAGGATCGCCAGCGCCATTCCGCTGCTCATTTGCAGTTTCCAGAGCGGATAATTGCTGACGGGGATGCCGGGCGGATATTTCAACGTGCGCTGCGCGGAATCGAATAAGCCCCACGATCCGCCGACGGTGCCCTCGAACTCATGCTTCCACAATTCATCATACGCCTCGAACAGGTTGACGCGGAAATTCTCGCGCCGGGCAAGATCGAGGATCTCCGAGATCACCCGCGCCTGATTGGTGCGCGACGGTAGCGCCGAGTCGCGCATCCGCCCTTCGCTCGGCCAACCTGTTTCTCCGATCAGGATTTCCTTGCCCGGAAACGCCAACGCCACCTGCTTTCGGACGGCGTCGACGTGAGCAGCGGCAGATTTCGCAGGGACCGGGACATTTTCCCAATATGGCAGGATATGAATGGTGACGAAATCGACGGCGTCATCGAGTTCCCGATAGCGCAGCCAGTATTCCCAGACGTCGGAATAGGTGACGGGGACCGGCACCTGTGCCTTGACCGAGCGGATCAAGGCAGCAAGGTCGGAAGGCGTCATCTTCCGATGCAACAAAACCTCGTTGCCAACCACGAGTGCGGTGATGGTTTCGGGATATTGCTGGGCGAGGCGTATGCCCGTGGATATCTGCTTCGCGTTCTTCTGTCGGTCCCTATCGAGCCAAATTCCCTGAATGACTTTCAGGCCTACCTTGGACGCGAGTTCGGGGATCTGATCGAGGCCAAGATCAGTCGCATAGGTACGGATACAGTCGGTTATTTTGGCAAGCTGCGCGAGATCTTCCGCGATCTGGTCTCGCGGCACTGGCGTCGGCGACTCTGACGTTTGGTTGTTGCGGAAGGGCGCGTAGGATATGCATTGCAGTTTGGCATTCGGATCGATCGGTGCGCGCGCCAAGTTGATCGGTATGGCCAGCCACCACCACACCGCGGCGATCGCACCCAGGGATATGATGAGAAGCGCCAGAGGCGTGCGAAGCGAGATAGTTCGACCCTCCAACGTAGAGATCGTCGGTCAACCGGCATGCTGTTGTGACCCGACGACAAACAGAAATCATCGTCCGCCGCTACCTACTTGACCTGTGAAAGCTGCCGCCAGATCGTCCGTGCCGCAAGTCAATATCCAGCGATGGCCACGAGATTGTCTCACTCCGAGTTCTTCGCATTATGCCCAAAAGAGACATCGGAGCGAAACCAACCGACGGCACCTTGGACGGCTACCAATTACCGCCGGACCCCAGCATCATCGACTGCGGTTGCAGATATCAACCAGTACCGTCGTGCGGGCGCAGGGCCGCTTCGGCGCGCTGCATCATCCGCCGCCATCGCTCGCTTGTCGGCCCGCCCATAAGCAGGAAGTAGCGGACGATCGCGACCGGCAGCCAGGTCTCCATCGCTTGCCTCAGCGCCGCTACCGGCTTGCCGGACAGCCGCGCGTATTCGGACAGCGCGGCCGCATTGACCGCAAGCGGTCGCTGCGGATTGTCGGTGACGTCGAGGGCAAACTCGGTCAGGCTGATGTGAGTGAACCCATGATCGAGGGCCGCGGGTGCGCGGATCGAATAGGTCCAGTCGATCAGCCGCGGACCGTCCGCGGTCATGATCACATTGTCGGGATGGATGTCGCCATGGCACAGCCCGTCGCCCGGTTGCTGCAGGCGGTCGATCAGCGCGAGAATGCCGGAGGCGATGTGCTTGGGCACGATGTCGCCCGAGAGCCTGAAGGCGTTGT
This sequence comes from Bradyrhizobium sp. CB2312, assembly GCF_029714425.1. Classification (NCBI taxonomy): domain Bacteria; kingdom Pseudomonadati; phylum Pseudomonadota; class Alphaproteobacteria; order Hyphomicrobiales; family Nitrobacteraceae; genus Bradyrhizobium; species Bradyrhizobium sp. CB2312. The sequence goes on from NZ_CP121668.1 coordinate 4,465,989, forward strand.
CCATCCATGTGCGCAAATTGAAGGCCTCCAACGGCGGCGACATTCTGTGCACGGACAGGCCGAGCGACGCCAGGATCGCACCCGCCTCAGCGAACGTCACGGCGCCACTGCGCGTGGCCTGCAGCAATGTCGGTCCGTCGAGGCGGCCGAGCACGATGCCGAAGCGTCCGTCGAGCGTCACATCGCCCAACACCTCCGGCGCGGGCACGCCGGCGGTGAAGACTGCCTGTATCATCCGCGCCTCTTGCTGGCCGACCCGCGGCGGGAAGCCTTGCCTGAACAGTTTTACGACCTGACCTGGCGCCCAGGCGTGGATGTCCGCCGTGCCGCCCTGGTTGATCTTCTCCCCGAGGGATCCCCGCATCTTCATTCGCCGGATAGGGCGCCCCGCGCATCGCAACCTCGATGCGAGGCGAGGTAGTCGATTTCGCCGCGCGCAATACCGATATCCATCAGCTCCCTGTCACCCAGGTCGGACAAATCGGCCAGTAGTCTCCGGCGTTTGCGCCACTCCTGAAATGCATCCCAATATGGTTCGAGAGGGCTGTAGACCTGCCGCCTTGCGGTTACCACTCCCAGCTCAGTGGTCTCGCGTATCGTGCTCATGGGGGGTGTGTCCCGTCTGGACTGTCAGGTTATTGTTTGAGCATGATCGTTTCGGAAAACCGCTGCGCACTTTTCCGGACCATGCTCTAGGCAGAAGTTGCCGCAAGATGCGCGGGCGCGCTTAACTGGCGGGTTACATTTCTCTTACCGGCGGCATATTCTTCATGCGCTGGTACAGAGGCGACCCCGAGAAGGAACGGCAGCTTGCGCTATCTTTTCGAGGAATACGCATTCGACACCGACCGGCGCGAGCTGCATCGGGGGACCGATACGGTGTCGATCACACCGCAGGTTTTTGACCTGCTCGATTACCTGATCCGCAACAGGGAGCGGGTTGTCAGCAAGGACGAGCTCATCAAAGCCATTTGGAATGGGCGCAGCGTATCTGACGCGGCGCTGACAACCCGCCTGAATGCCGTCCGGGGCGCAATCGGCGATTCCGGCGAGGAACAACGCTTCGTCAAGACACTGCCGCGCAAGGGCTTCCGCTTCGTCGGACAGGTGCGGGAGGCGCGAGAAGTCGCGACCCCAAATCCGGGCGATGCGCCCGAGAGTGCTCCTGCGCTTCCCGACCGCCCCTCAATCGCCGTGCTGCCATTCACGAACATGTCTGGCGATCCCGAGCAGGAATACTTCGCGGACGGGATGGTTGAGGAAATCACGACCGCGCTGTCGCGGTTCCGATGGTTGTTCGTGATCGCTCGCAATTCGAGTTTCACCTTCAAGGGCAAAGCCGTCGATCTCAAGGAGGTCGGGCGCAGGCTTGGTGTGCGCTATGTCCTTCAGGGAGCGGTGCGCAAGGCGTCTGGGAAAGTTCGCATCACGTCCCAGTTGATTGAAGCGGCCACGGGCGCGCACATTTGGGCGGATAGGTTCGAGCGTGACATGACAGATATTTTCGCGTTGCAGGACGAAGTCACGCTCGCCGTTGTCTCAGCTATTCAGCCGAAGTTGTTTCAAGCAGAAATTGCACTGGCGACGCGGCGGCGACCGGAAGACCTCACCGCGTATGATCTTTATCTCCAGGCTGTACAGCAAGCCGACCGATCGTCCCGCGAAAGTTTGGTCGAGGCACTCCGACTGGTCCAGCGCGCCCTGGAGCTTGACCCGGGGTTTGCGGCTGCGGCAGCTTTGGCAGGTGCCTGTCATATGGAAAACGTTCTTAGGAGCTACGCGACTGACCCACAATTCGAACGCAAGGAAGCCGTTCGGCTTATGCGCCTGGCACTGAGCCTCGACGATCATGACCCAAACACGTTAGCAACGGCTGCATTAATCACCGCTTTGTTGGTCGGCGATTTTGAAACTGAAATTGAGCTGGCCGATCGAGCGGTCGCGCTCAACTCAAATTCATCTCACACATGGAACTGCAGAAGCTGGGTCTACAAGATTGCGGGGCAGCCGGAGGAAGCGATCCGGAGCTTTGAACGCGCCATGCGAATGAGCCCGGTGGACCCGCAACAATTCACAGCGTTAACCGGGATGGGGTATGCCTTTATTGAGCTTCGTCGCTTTGACGAGGCCATTGTTGCAGGAAAGAAAGCCCTGCGTCAGAATCCGTCCTATCCAGGACCATATCGCTGTCTCGCCTCCGCTTTCGCCCATCTCGGGCGTGACGCTGAGGCCCGTGAGGCGGCGGCCGGTATGCTTGAGGTCGATCCCGCTTTTACAATATCGGCGTGGATCGCTCGGAGCCGGCTACCAATAAATGCGAAGCTGATGATTGAGGGTTTTCGCAAAGCGGGGTTGCCCGAGTAGGGGCGGACAGCGCCGGGAAGCCCCGCTTGTAAACCTGCTGCGACATCGGCCACATCCGCTCGTTCGCCGTCACTAAGGCGCGAGCGGACATCAACAATTCGTGTGCCATGACGACACGCCTCGCGCCGGCTTTCCGCCGGACGTTCCTTCGAAAAATCGCGGGCTGCGGTCTAAGGTCACATGCGAATGGACGATGACTGTCGTCGTCCCCTCAGTCCATCTTTCGGGCGGCTCGGCGGGGTCAGTGCGAGAACGTCCATCATGCCTGCGGACAGGCAAAGCGGGAGGCGAGGATGAGTGTTTCAGCAGCCGCTTCGATGAATGAGGTACCGTTCAATGGATCACTGCAGGCCGATCGATACGGAAGCCGCCCGGGTTCGGAACTCCGCCCCTTCATTTCGATCGCGCTACCAACGTTCCGCCGCCCAGACACGCTGCGCCGTGCGGTCGAAAGTGTGCTGCAGCAGGATTTCGCCAATTGGGAGTTGGTGATCAGCGATGACGAAGGGCTGGGCGGCGAAAGTTCGCACGTCTTGTCGAAATATGCGCGCAGGGAACCCCGCATCAGACCGATCGAGAACCGCCGAGGCCGTGGTCAGGTCGAGAACACGAACAACGCGATGCTTGCGTGCCGCGGTCAGTGGATCAAACCGCTGCATGACGACGACTGGCTCGCGCCAGGGGCGCTCCGGACTTTCGTGAGACTTGCGACAGCTTACCCGGCGGTGGCATTCATGACCTCCACAAGCCATCTGGTTCAGGACGAGGGCATCAGGTACCGGCGAGGAACCCAGATTTTCCACTATTCGGGTCAGGAGTGCCTGGCGGACCTCTATTTGGCGGGCAAGACGCGGATACTTGGGATCGTCCCGTCGACACTGTTGGTCAACAGCAAGGTCGTCAAAGCCGGCTGCCTGATGCGAAACTATCGGTCGATAAGTTGGGGGGTGGACCAACTGTTCTTCATCGATCTGGCCTGTCACGGCGATATGGTGGCGATCGACGATGGTCTTATCTTCTACGACATGACCGACCATGCCAGCATCACGGCGACCGGATCGTTCGCCCAGATCGACCAGGAGACGATCGATCTCAAGCACCTCATCTGGAGCCTTTTGCAAGATAAGAGGGGACTGCCGGATCCCGAAACGATGGTGCGCGCGCTGCGGGTTGCTCGACTGCGCGGACGGATCGGTCGTCAGCCGATCAGCGCAACGATCCGCGATGCATTTCAAATCCTGCGCCCGTCGGTTCTGCGGGCTGCCAACAAGGCCAGACGAGCATGGGCGCGCGCGCCCGCTGCGACCACCTTCGTCCTTTCCTGCGGCAACGCCATGATGATCTGAGGCGTGCGGACTTCGGCGCGGGTAAAACGCGATCGAACGCGGCTGGCTCGTCGGGCGGCGCGTGACCGGCACCATTCCGAATGGCTCCGGGTTATAACCCCAGCGCGACCTCGGCCCATTTCAACATGCGCTCGCTATTGAGGAACGCCAGCACCGCCGGCTCCAGTGACGCCGGCGCGCCCGGCCCAACCAGGGCCGTCGCGGACACCATGTCGCAGCGCTGATTGAAGGCGAGCGAGAGCGCGGTGTTACGATTTCCGTCGATGCGATAGGCTCGGCTGCGGCCGCGCATCGGGCCGACGATGATCTCTCGGCCGGCCCCGGTCGGCGTTGCCTTGCCGATCAGCACCAGGTCGCCCATCTGCTCGAGGTCGCCATCGTCGGCGACGCCGGTGGTGCAGTTGCAAAAGCCGAGCTTGGCGCGAACGTAGAGCTGGACCTCTCCGCCGCAATTATCGGCCTTGCAGCGGAACGCCTTGCCTTTGCCCCAGGGATCTGCGGCGAAAGGCCAGTCGGTTTCCGTCCACACCGGGCGGATCTCACCCGATGCTGCCGTTGCGCGTGCCGGTTCGCCGGATCGCGAGATCCAGACCGCCGCGGCTGCGCAGAGCAGTAGGGTGGCTGCGCTGATCGCGACGAATTTGCTTGTCAGGCGCATGGAAGCTGCCGAGGCACTCTTGCTAATTGCGACCCGTGCTAATTCTGGGCCATGAACTTTCGAGCGGCCGCGAGGTCCTCCCGCGAGGAGTCGCCATTTTGCGCCATGTCGACGACTTTCGCGTAGTACTGGCGTGCCTTCACGGAATCACCCGCTTTCTCGGCGGCGTGAGCGGCGCCGATCGTCGCGCCAAAGCGGTTCGGCTCCTTGCGCATGGTGCTTTCGAACGCGGCCAATGCCTCCATCGCCATGCCGCGCTCGAGCAGCATGGTTCCGTAGAGCTCGCGTGCCGGGGCGAGCGGTCCCGGGGTCACGATGGATTTTTCGGTCTTGTCTTCGGCATCGGCGGCAAGCCGCATCGCCTCCAACGCGTCCGCCTGTTTTCCCTGGGCGTTGAGCTGCCAGGCCGTGGCGACCTGCCGCTGAATGTCGACGATCTCGGCCCAATAGGCGTCCTTGTCCTGCTGCAGCTTGTCCCGCAGCTCAGTCAGCTTGGCGATGTCCGCCGTCGCTGCGTCAGCATTGCCGGAGCGCGCCGCGCCAAGGGCGCGGGCGAAATAGGTGATCGCATCGACATAGGCAAACCGGCTCGGCTCGACCTTCAGCGCGGCAGCGCCCTGCCAATCGCCGCGCTCGACCATGTAGCGCGCCTGGCTCGCCGCTATCGCGTAGGGACCGGCGCGGACCGCCGGCGCATAGCCCGTGGTCGCAACCATGTCTGCGATGACGTCGCGGGCTCGGCTGTCCTGCGCAAGCTGGAGCAGGGCGTAGACCATGTAGTCGTCGGCATGCAGCTGCTCGCTGGGATCCTTGCCCTCCTTGGCGGCCTTGGCTGAACGGCTATTGGCGTCGATGGACTCGTTCCAGTAGCCGACGCGCGTGAAGATGTGCGAGGGCATATGCAAAGCGTGCGGCGCCGCCGGCGCAATCTCGGAATAGCGCTTGGCAGCGTCGAGACCTTGCGCTGCTATCGCCGGATAGTCGTAGAGGTGGATCAGGTAATGCGCGACGCCGGGGTGCCGCGGCTGCCGCTTGAAGATCGGCTCCAGGATGGCGGCGCCCTTGAGCTGGTTGGCATAGGTCTTGTCGTTTGGTGAGGCCGTGACATTCAGCGTGATGGCGTAGGCGATCTGCGCCTCGTCATCATCGGGATAGCGCGCGGCGACGGCTTCGGTGGCCTTGAGATAGGCCTGCGCGCGCTGGCCAAACGTCGTCTTGTCGTCGCCCGAATAGAAGGCCAGCAGCGCATCGATATAGTCCCGCTCGCGGTCGCTCTTGGCGCCGATCGCCTTAGCCTTCTGCAGCGCGGCGAGGCCCTCGGTGAGGTTTTCCTTCGGCGCGGGAAAATGCGGATTGTACAGCAGGCTGAGGGCAATGCCCCAATAGGCGATCGCGCAGTCCGGATCGGCCTGCAACGTCTCCTCGAAGATCTCTTTCGCGGGCCGGTACCAGAACGAGTGCTGATAGCGCATCCCGCGGTCAAAGCGGCGCTGCGCCACCTCGTTGCATGACGTCTGGAAATGAACCTTGCCAAACTGCTCGTCGGTCCCGTCCTCCGCGCGTGCGGCAGGCGAGGCGGCGATCGAGGAGAGGGTAGCGAGAGCGAGAAGAGAGACGGTATTCAAGGCGAGCGCGCGCATCGGCCCCTCCGTTTCAGTTCCGAAAAAATTTGGTCAGATGGCGCCGATAAAGGTCGGGGCGCCGAATTAGGTAACTCTGAGATTGGCAATGGCAAATTGCGTGGTTGGAAGGATTTGCCCATTCGCGATGCGTGTCAATAGGAGGCGGGCGGATTGCGTTAGGGAAGCACGCCTGTCGGGCTCTCCGCCAGCGCGCGAAATCGCAGCCGTCGATCCGTTACGTAAGGCGGATAGCGAAGCGGGCCTGGATCACGCTGCAAGTCTAGTGCGAGGGATTGCAGCTCAGTTCCTTGATCCGACCGGCGGCGTCAAAGGCAAAAAGCGCGCTCATGACACCAGCGTTGGTGAGGTACGAGATAATGGTGCCGTCGTTGTGCGAGGGATTGAGATCGTCCAACTTGCCTGCCGGATGCTCCCGGAGGCGATCGACCCAATAGGCACGAAGTACCTCGCGGCTCGTAATGGTTCTGATGCCGCCGCAGCCGCAGCGACAATGAACCACGGCATCGTCGGCATACATGTCCAGGATCGCCTCGATATCGCCTGCGCGGTAGGCATCGAGCCAGTCAATGGCAGCCGCCATCGGGTCAAATGACATATTTTCTCGCCCAAACGCCCCCAAAGCTCGCGGTTCCAATTTAACCTTAACGCCGCTAAGCCTCTTTCTTCATTCGATTAATTGTATTTTAATATCTTGCCCGGTCTCGGCCATATGCCGAAGTACATAGATGGCCGGGCCGAGGCAGTGTCCATGTTAGACGTGTCTGCGAACCAAGGCATATTTCAGCGCAACCGTATTGTGATCGTCGATCGACAACCGATCGTTCTACAGGGGCTGAAGTCGATACTCGGAGCACAGCAGGACTTCGACGTTGTCGCATCATGCCGCGATGCGACAAGCGGTCTCGAAGCCATCAGGAATTTGACACCCGACGTCGCGCTGATTTCCGACACCCTGCCGGACCGGACGGTCACCGAGATACTGGCGATTGCGAAAGCCGAGAATGTTCCCACGCGCCTGGTGTTCTTCACCGAGGCCGAAGCCAACCACGAACTAACCGCTGCGATTGCCGCTGGTGCCTGCAGCGCAATTTCGAAATACGTCTCCCCCGACACCATGCTGCGACTGCTGCGGCTGCTGACGAGGCAAAGTGTATCGCCCGAGCATTTCGATCTCTCGCCGATCGGCAGGGAGGCTGACGGCGCCGGCAAAATTGAAACGAAGCTGGAGCTATTGACGCACCGCGAACGTCAAATCGTTCGACTGGTGTCAGAGGGAATGTCGAACAAGGAGATCGCGCGCCGGCTAAAGGTTTCACCAGGGACAGTCAAAGTACACCTGTACAATATATTTCAGAAGCTCGAGGTCACCAACAGGACGGTGCTCGCAACCCTCGCGTTGTTGAAGCATCCCTCCGGTTTCGGCACGCTCGCGCTGGCCTTTCTGGCGATCGCCATTGCGGACGAACTCAAGGCGTCGGAAGCGAACGACACGCGTCCGGATGACGACAGCATCGGCCACGCCGGGCATGAGCCCTGGAAATATGAGGCTTGGAAATATGAGCCTTGGAAAAAAGCCATTCTCCGGCACCTCGTCGTCTGGGAAGCCGGCGAGACGCACCTGCTCAGCCAGAGCGACTTTTTGGCCAAGCTGGGCCAGGTCGCGAACGCGCCGGCGGCAATGGAAGCGCTGCGCGCAGCTGAGCAATCTGCAGACTCGAAGCCGTTGAAAATCTACGGTCCTGTTGGATCGGCCACGCCTAATCTTCCTGCGCCGCTGCTGCGAGCAACCAGCGACACACAGATGGGAGGTGACCTAGGCGCGGACCATCAATTCCCCCGGCTTGCTTCCAATCCGATGTCGGTTCAGGGAGGGTATGGCACCTTCGCCACTGTCGCCGGCGCGTTGATCTACGCACTGCACGATCCACATCTCGCCGTGCAGGCGCATGAGCTGGGTCAGGCGTCGATCGACAGCGTCGTGACCGTCGCCGGAGAGAATGCGGCCACGAAACTCGCCGCGATCCCTCATGCCAACGCCAATCACGACAACGCGGCTGCGGGCCTGCCGTCGCACGATTCCCGCCTGTCTTCCGCGCATGTGACCACTGGAAACGAAAGCGTCGCTGGAGAAGGCGCTCGGATCCAAGTGAGTCACGGCGTGAGCCACGGCGCCGAGGGTGACACACTCCAGAAACCTGTTGGCCTGGCCGACGCCGGTCACGATGCCAGTGTTGGCGGATATAGCCGCGATCAACTGATGGGCGGCGGCAACGGTGACGGAAACGTTGTTCATCGCTCCCCAACCGATTCCAATTCTACATCGTCCCAATCCGCCTTCGATTTCGCTTCTGGGCCGGGCAGGATCAATCTTGCCGCTTTCGGAGCGCTTGCGTGGCTGCATATGACCGCAGCAAGCAAGTCCATACCGCCACATACCCTCGCCTGGATTTACGACGCCGCAAGCAATGAAACGATCGTCTATGTGAATCCGACCGATCGTGTCCTTGATATCGGGGATCGCAGCCTGCTGGAAATCCATCTGCAGGGGATTGTGTCCGTCGCGGAATCGGATGTCGTCGACCAGCGAGAAGGTGCACCTGTCGCCATCACCTTGGAGAAGCTCGAAGAAGCGCTGACATCGGCGAGCGCCATCGATGGGGCTGTTCTGAGCAAGGACGGTGCTGGGGCCAGCATCGAGGCGAGCGGGAGCACGCTCGGGACGGCCGGGGTTTGGGCCGTTCTTGCCGACCACGGCTTGGGGTTCCAGTTCGGGCAGACTCGGACCGGGGTGGGAGGGATGGCAAGGTCCAGAACCACCACCGGCGAGTCGGCGGACGCAAGAGAAGAGAGCCATGGTGCGTCCGGCGAACCGGTTCGCGTATCATCGATCGTGTCGGCCCATAGCGCGGCGGCTCCGGCCGTTGGAAATGTCACATCGAACAGTGGTCCGATCAATGCCGACACTGGCGTTTCGTCGGGGCCGAACGTGACCGTCCAACCGAGCGTCGCAATGGCCGACAGCGCGGACCGCGGCAACTCGCAGCACACTTCGGAGCCGGAGCCTGCAAAGGCGGCGGCCACGGAACCGACTGAAGCTGACTCCAAACCGGGCAATGGCGTCGACAATGATGCCGAACGGCATGCTGCGGATTCGGATGTTCCGACAAAGTTAGCGAAGAAGGTCAAACACGGCGACTCGGGGCACTCAAACTCTGAAAACGCGCCGGGCGCGGCCGAGAACGATCCGGGCGTCGCGAAGACCGAGAGCGCGGGCCATGGCAATTCGCTGCACGCTTCGGAGAAGGGATCTGCAAAGGCGGCGGCCACGGAATCGACTGAGGCTGGCGTCAAGCCGGGTAAGGGCGCCGAGCATCACGCTGCGGCTTCGAACGTTCCGCGAGGGTTAGCGAAGAAGGCAGACTCAAGCGGAGCCGAACACGACAAGTCGGAGCACTCAAACTCTGAAAACGCGCCGGGCGCGGCCGAGAACGATCCGGGCGTCGCGAAGACCGAGAGCGCGGGCCATGGCAATTCGCCGCACGCTTCGGAGAAGGGATCTGCAAAGGCGGCAGCCACGGAATCGACGGAGGCTGGCGTCGAGCCGGGCAAGGGCGCCGAGCATCACGCTGCGGCTTCGGACGTTCCGCGAGGGGCGGCGAAAAAGGCAGACTCAAGCGGAGCCGAACACGGCAAGTCGGGGCACTCAAATTCTGAAAACGCGCCGGGCGCGGCCGAGAACGATCCGGGCGTCGCGAAGACCGAGAGCGCGGGCCATGGCAATTCGCTGCACGCTTCGGAGAAGGGATCTGCAAAGGCGGCCGCCACGGAATCGACTGAAGCTGAATCCAAGCCGCACAACGGCGTTGGCAATGGGGCCGAGCATCACGCTGCGGCTTCGGACGTTCCGCGAGGGTTAGCGAAGAAGGCAGACTCGAGCGCTGTCGAACACGGCAACTCGGGGCACTCAAACTCCGCAAGCGCGCCGGACGCAGGCGAGAACGTCGAATTGAGCGTCGTAGCGGCCGCCAGCGCGGGCCAGGGCAACTCTGAGCACACGTCGGAGCCAGGGTCTGCAAAGGCGGCAGCGACGGAATTGCCTGAAGCTGACTTCAAGCCGGGCAACGGTGTCGGCAATGGGGCGGAGCATCCCGCTGCGGCTTCGGACGCTGCGCGAGGGGCCGCGAAGACGACAGAGCCAAGCGGAGCGGAACACGGCAACTCGGGGCACTCAAACTCCGCAAACGCGCCTGACGCAGGCGAGGTCGATCCGACCGTCGTGACGGCCGCCAGTGAGGGCCACGGCAACTCGCAGCACACGTCGGAGCCAGGGTCTGCAAACGCGCCAGCGACGGAGTCGACTGAAGCTGATTCCAAGCCGGGCAACGGCATCGGCAATGGCGCGGAGCATCACGCTGCGGCCTTGGACGCCGCGGCGACGTCAGCGGCAGTGAAGACGGCAGAACCGGTCGCCGTGGAGCACGGCAACGCGGAGCACGATCTGCACCCAACCTCCGCAAACGCACCGGAAGTAGCCGAAATCGTCGATCCGAGCGTCGCAACCGGCGGCAACGCCGGATGCGGTAACTCGCAGCACGCTTCGGAGCCTGGGCCTGCAAAGGCGGTAGCAACGGAGCCGACCGAATCCGACTTCACACCGGGGGCCGGCGTCGGCGATGAGGCCGAGCAACACGCCCCGGCTTCCGACCCTGCGAGTGCGGCAGCGGCAGTGAAGACGGAAGAACCGGTCGCCGTGGACCACGGCAATTCGGGGCACTCAACCGCCGCGAACACGCCGGAAGCAGCCGAAGTCGCCGATCCGAGCGTTGCAACCAACGGTAACGCCGAACGCGGCAACTCGCAGCACGCTGCGCAATCTGCTGCAATCGCATCTGACGACGCGCAGCCGGCCAAAGTTGCGTCCGCGACAGGCGGTGCAGATCAAGAACAGGTGTTCCGCTTCGATAGCGAGGCCGCTCCTTCCGCTCTCGTCGCGATCGTCGCGCCCAGCAAGCTTGATGACCCGCTCGATCGACACGTTCCGCCCGGTCAGCAAGCGGACCTCGAGGTGATCGCCAAAATGGTCCCTATCGCAACGGACGAACATGCGAACAACCACGGCAATAGTGGTTCGCATCACGCCATCGTACCTGCGCATCATGACCTTCTGGTTTGAATCCGGAAGATCTCTTTGAAATCAGGATCCAGTATTTCATGCGCTCAGCGCAGGTCGGTCAACGGGATGTGAAGGGGGCGGCTCACATTACGAGCCTTTATCAATCTTCACCCAGAGTGCGCTCCCCAGCTTCGATGAATTCCTGGCGGCGTATGCCCATGCCGGTAAGCGTGTTGGTGACTGCGCAAGTGCAACCAAAGCCTGCGTAATCCGCTGCGCTTTGCTCCGCGGCAGGCCACGGACGAATTCGCCCACGCTACCCGGCTTCTCCGCCTTGCATAGAAAGCTGTCTACGATGTCTTGCTGCAGGAATGTCGCGAGATTGAATGGTTCGTGCTCGCACTTGCTCAATTGCAGGCCGTGTCGTCGACAGAGGGCTTCGAACGCCGCCGTCGTCCACCGGCCGATGTGGTTTGGTGGCACGTCCAGGAGCGAGCCGTGGCGCTCCATATAGCAGGTCCGGATGTCATTGGGGACGGCGATGAAGACCGAGCCTTGCGGCTTTAGAAGATATTTCAATCGAGCGAAAACGTCATCCACTCGGTCCATGTGCTCGAAGACTTGAAACATGAAGATCATGTCGAAGGCTCCCTTCAGGGAGTCGAAAGCAGCGTCTCGCAGATCGACCGAAAAGGTCTTGTAGCCTTTCGACTGCAATGCGAGGAGTGCTGTCTGGTTGTAGTCCAGGGCATGGATGTCGGGCGTGTGGAACAACCTGTCCCTGACGAGATCGAGAAAATACCCAAACCCGGCACCGACATCGATGATGGTTTTTCCGGCAGTCGTCATGCCGTTGAGCTCTTCGATCGTCCTTGCATACTCCCATTTCGTGGTTGGATAGGAGGGATGCGGCGCGGCCAGATTATAGAAGTCAGCGCCACCCGCGACGAACGGATCTGCAAAGCCGAATCCACAATCGCTGCATCTACGGACATCGCATGTGCTACGACCCCAGAGACTTGACAGGTAATGCGTCAATTCCCGGGAGCGAGCTGGATACTGGCGCGGATTGACGAAGGATCGAGAGGCCTGATCTGCAGTCACTTCGAACAATTTCGCAGTTGATGCATGACCACATGCGGGGCAGGTGCTCATCTGCTGGTCTCTCTTAGGTGTTTGGCCTAGATTGGTCCGGTCCCACTTGTTCCGTCATCATTCAAATGAAGGCCGCCAAGGGGGTGATCAATCCCGCACGGGCGGTGTGGGGCGGACGCTTATCGCGGCCACGACGCCATCACGTTCGCCTTCACGGGGACGGGCAGGGGAAGGCGCAGCCCGCGGGCCAACGTCGGGCGGCTGGAGGCGGGTTGCCTTTGGGGCAGCCTGCCGAAATGCGCGAGCGTTTGCATCAGCGCGCCTCTGACGGCCGGCTCGATCTTCGCGCAGATGAACCAGCAAACCAGGACCAGCATGCCCAGCGCGATCCATACGGCCGTAGTGGCATCCAGGCCGGCCGCGACCAAGGCGCGAATGATCGCCGAGCCTATGACGTTATGGGTGAGATAGAGCGGATAGGTGATCAGTCCGAGCGTTCTCAGATAAGCCGGTGCTTCCGGGGAAGTGGTGCCCGCAAAGCGCCTGCTCCGGTTCGCGGCTCGGGCAATCAGGAGCACCGCGGCCGCCCAGACCATGATCGGCACAAGGGCTGATTGATCCGCGATGGCGGGGATGGACGTCAGGAAGAAGGAGGCGAAGAAGTAGATTTCCACGGCGCCCGACAGACAGGTGACTGCAACGGCGATCTGTTCGTGCGCCGTCAATTGCCTGTTCGCGGACATGAACAGCCAGATCCCCAGCGCAAAGAAGCAGCCGTGGGTCAACAGGAATGCTGCGCACGGCACCCGAAACATCAGAATGACCAGATAGGGCAGCTCGGACGGTGTCGTGCATGACAGCACGAGCAGCGCGACGGCGTTGAACACTGCGCTGTAGATGGTGAGACCGAAGGCGAGGTGCCGCAGGGTGATCCTCTTCGTGAGCATCGCGCAAAACACGAGGCCATAAAACGCCGTCTCGGCGGCCAGCGTCCAATAGACCTCGTCAAGCCATTGACCCGTGACGCCCTTCGGTACCATCAGCATGGCATGGATGTAACGCAGGATGAATTCGGACGCCGGTCCGCTCCCGAACAGAAGCAGGACGAGGAAGGTCGCGGTGGCGCAGACCCAGACCGCCGGATAAAGCCGGAGCGCGCGACCAAGCAGAAACGCGCCCGGCGTAGACTGGCTCGCGGAATTCGCGATGACGAAGCCGGAGATGACGAAGAAGATCTCGACACCGACCCAGCCGAACCATGTGAAGGGCGCGGCAGACGGGTACAACACATCGGCGGCGACGGTACGCTCGAAACCGGGGACGCCGATCGAAGCCCAGGCCCAGGACCAGAACATCTGGTGAAAAATAGCAACTCCGAGCGCGGCTGCGAAGCGCAGCGGATCCAGCAGGGGCAAATGGCTTTTCACGGGAATGGACCAGGTTCATGCAACAATCCCGCTGGAGATATTGAATCCCCTCACGACGCTCTTTGAGGTGGGTCACACTTGGTCGGCCGGCGCTGCTGTTGCTGAACCGACCGTCGCAGTCACTCGCTCCAGTATCAGAGCCGGCACGGGGGCGCACGGCCGCAAGCGTCCGCTGAGGATGTTCGGCGGACGCCGGGCTGCCTTGTCGTGATCAAGCCTGCGAGAGGCTTGGACTAGCGACGTCCCGGACGCTTGAGGTCGGCGACCTTGAACCTGTTGCCGGCCTGCAGGCTGCTGCAAAACCAGTGGGCTCTGTTGCGAAACTCGCCCAGGAACACCTTCGTCTCGACGCAATTCTCGTAGGATGTATGAGTGATGGTGTCTCGGCACGTTGGCGAGAAAGGCCCATAGTTCAGACCGCCGCCCGACTCGCTGCATCCAATCCAGGGCTCTTTGCCGTGTGGGAAGCTTGATGCACAGCCACCGTTGCAGCTGCTGGCGCGTGCCTCGAGGCCGGCAATCCTCCCCATCACCGAACCCGGCGCATAGGAAGGCGTCCGTGTGCCTGAAGACGACGTTTGAGCGGTCGACGCAGTCCGGCGCGATGATGCCCCGGTCGTTGCCGCTCGCTCCTGTCTATGCGGCCTTGCCGTCTGCTTCGGCGCATCGACCGTCACAGAAGGAAGAGTGGCGGCGGAGCCTGTTGGGATTTGCGATGCTGCCGGAGCGCACAGCAAGACGGTTGACAAGGCAGCGACGGTTGAAGGCACGACAAGGCTTGATGAAAATCTCATGACCATGTCCTTCCAAATCCGGGACGGAATGCCCTCCCGGTAAGTGCACGGTAACATACATTTGAGGCTGAGCAATCAGGGGTTGAGGAGATGCCTGGTGATAAACGCGCCATCGGCACAGCCGAGAGAAACGCTGACGCACTCAAAGCAGCCGCGAAGTTTGCGTTCGGCGAAAGGTCTCTGCAGGCCTTCATTGCGAAGAGCGCTTGCGACGAAGCGATCCAGAGTCGTTCCGCAGGAGGCACCCCGGATTGCTTTGCGGAGCCTGTCATCGGGCCGCGCTTTGCGTGGGCCCGGTGGCTCGCAATGACGGCGCGGAGAAAGGGTGGCGGATGAATTCAGTCTCGCGTGCTCCGGACGAAGCGCAGCGCTTCTTCAGCGGTGCGTTGCAGAGCCAGAGAGAGGCAAAATAAAACGGGGCCCGAAGGGGCCCCGCAAAAAGTCTTCAGCGTCCGCGATCTTACTTGATCTTGGCTTCGCGGAATTCGACGTGCTTGCGCGCGACCATCGGCTGCCAGGGCCAGCGTTGGCCGACACCAGGGCCCAAGTTCAACTGAAAGAGAGCCTGGGGGAGGTGGGGGCGCACGGCCGGCATCGTGCAGATCGCATCTGCGCTGATCAGGCCGACAGCGCCGCCGCTGTTGCGAACGATGTAGGCATCGTCAGCATCTGCTCATTCATTGGGCGAGACGCTGCTGTATGAAGCAGCACGCATCGGGCTTGTGGCAAAGCGGCAAATGGAAATCGCAGCGCGTTCAGCGGGGTGATTGAAATCGCGTCGATGGCGCAAATCTTGCATGTTTTTGACCAGGAATTGGAATCGTCTTTGACGCTTTCCGATCTGGTGACAAGGGAAAGGCCGATAAGCCATGAGGCTGGTCGCCGCCAGTCTCCAGCCATCGACGCTCGACGACCTCATCGCGCCGAGTCCTGATCATTGTGTCCCAAAAATCCGAGCTGATCACGCTAGCGCGTCGCGCCGGCGCAAACGTTCATCTCGACGGTTCCAGTCAAAGCCACGGCCGGAAGACATCTCTTGCGACTTGGGAGGATGGTGATGGAATCAAAAGCATCGACGCGCCAAAGGCTGCTGACGCTGGCGGTCGCGTTGCTCGGAATGGCACTTTTCTACCTCGTCCTCAGCGACGTTGCCTTGGCGGAGGATGCGGGCCCGCCGGCCTGCGGCGGCAAGATCCTCGAGAAGTGCACGCCCAATCCCGGCGACACCGCCTGGATGCTCACCTCCGTCGCGCTGGTGCTGATGATGACGGTGCCGGGGCTCGGGTTGTTCTATGGCGGCATGGTGCGCAAGAAGAACGTCGGCGACACCGTGATGACGAGCTTTGCGGTGACCTGCCTGGTCACGATCCTGTTCGCGATCCTGACCTACAGCCTGGCATTCCGCGCCGGCACGCCGTTCGTCGGGGGGCTGGACCGCATGTTCCTGAGGGACATTCTTAGCGACATCGGCAAGGGTGGGATCGGCAATCCCAATCCGCTTGCGGCGACGATTCCCGAAAGCGTCTACATCTGCTTCCAGATGACGTTTGCGATCATCACGCCGGCGCTGATCGCAGGCGCCTTCGCCGAGCGGATGAAGTTCTCCGCGATGCTCTGGTTCATCGGCCTGTGGGCGATCTTCGTCTATGCGCCGGTCGCGCATTGGGTCTGGGGCCCCGACGGAATCTTCGCTTCCGGCAATGACGCCGCCTGGGTCAAGGTGCTGGATTTCGCGGGCGGGACCGTCGTGCATATCAATGCCGGCGTGGCGGGCCTGATGTGCGCCATCATGCTCGGCAGGCGCAAGGAGACGGGACCGGCCCACAACATGGTGCTGACCTTCATCGGCGCCTCGCTGCTCTGGGTCGGCTGGTTCGGCTTCAACGCAGGCTCCGCGGTGACGGCAGGCATGCAGGCCGGCATGGCGATGCTGGTGACGCAGATCGCAACGGCGGTCGCCGGCTTCACGTGGATGCTCGTGGAGTGGTCGCTCAAGGGCAAGCCGACGGTCGTCGGCATCTGCTCGGGTGCGGTCGCGGGCCTCGTCGCCATCACGCCGGCGTCCGGTTTCGTCAGCCCGGTGGGGGCCTTCGTGATCGGGATCGCGGCCGGTGTCCTCTGCTACTGGGGATGCACCGGGCTGAAGGCCATGTTCAGCTATGACGATGCGCTCGACTGCTTCGGTGTGCACGCCGTCGGCGGCATCGTCGGCGCATTGCTTACCGGCATCTTCGCCGTCGAGCAATATGGCGGCACCGCGGGCGCGCTGGAGGGAAACCCGATCCAGTTCGTCAACCAGTGCATCGGCGTCGCCACGGTCTTTGTCTATGACGCCGTCGTCAGCCTGATCATCCTGTACGTGGTCAAGCTGTTCGTCGGCTTGCGGGTATCGGAGGATATGGAGCGCGACGGTCTGGACCTCGCACTGCATGGCGAGGTCGTGCACTAGAGCATGATCCGGAAAAGTGTGCAGCGGTTTTCCCTCGCGACAAACGCGGAACGCGTTTGCTCGGAGATCATGCTCAAAGCGCGATGACGATTCATCCCAATCTCATCGCGCTTTAGACCGTCGATAACGATGTTGAACCAACCCGGCCATCCGCGGTTCGCACGGATGCGCCGGCAAGGGAGAAGGCACGATGACCGAGATCTTTGCGCAAGGTGACCTGCTGATCGAGCGGGTGTCCGATGTCGCGCCATCGGGAACGCTCACGGAGACCGCCGAAGGTGTGCCGCTGGTCCTGCTGGAGGGCGAGGCCACCGGACATTGTCATGCCATCCGCGAGCGCGTGACACTGTTTCGCGACGACGATCTGGCGCGTGACATTCCGGCCGGGCTCTATCTCGGGCATCTCCTGATCGCCTCGGCCTATGCGCGGGTGACGCATCAGGAGCATGCGCCGTTGACGCTGCTGCGCGGGACCTATCGGGTGCGCCGCCAGCGTGAGCTCGGGCCGCGAGATGCGCGCGTCCTCGCCGACTGAGCAGGCGCTGTCTGTCGGGCAGACGGCGGCGTTGGGCGATTACCGTGCGCGGTGGAGAGCGGTCCGACGCTCGACCGCGCCTGCCGATCGCGACGCCGCGGAGCAGGGCGTGCGGCTGGCCTATCGTGCCGCGGGGCTGGCGTCGCCGGCCCGCATCGTCTGGTGCGACGGTCCGCAGGCGCTGGCCGGGCTTGCCGTGTCGCGCGATGACGGCCGCAATGTGCGCTTTCAGCTCGTCGATCGGCTTCGCCGTCAAATCGTTTCGCAAATCGAGGCGCGGATTCACCGGAAGGTGCTTGCCGCGGTCGACAGCGCAGTCAATCCCGCCGACACGCTGGTCACTGCTGCGGCCGAGGCGGTGATACGGAACGTGCCGGAGCAGAACCTGTCCGTGCTGGGCCAGCTGCGCCGAACCGGTCTGTCGCTCGCCGGCGTGCTGCAGGCGCTCACCGCCCCGCGGAGCTTTTCGAGCTGCGCGGCGGGGTCGCACGATCTGTCGTGGCTGGGTGCGTACGACTATCTCCGCGAGGTCCTCGGTTTGCACGCCGAGGCCGAGCCGCTGCGCGGCCTGATGCAACTCGCGACGAGCGCGGGCTGGCTGCTGCCGCACGAGCACAGCTGCTGGCTCGCGGAGCGACCGAACATGCTATGCGCTGATGCACGCGATCGGCTACATCACGCCAGCGGTCCGGCGCTGCGTTATCCCGACGGCTGGTCGATCTGGGCCTGGCGCGGGGTCGAGGTGCCCCGCTGGATCATCGAGCAGCAGGACCGGATCACGCTCGCTGCGATCGACGACCAGATCGACGTCCAGGTCCGCCGCTGCATGATCGAGATCATGACGCCGGCGCGATACGTCGCGCTCGGCGGCGCCACGCGCGTGGCCGAGGACGAGACCGGAATCCTGTGGCGCCGCAACTGGCTCGCTGCGGACGCCTGGGCCGCCGTGGAGGTCGTCAACGCCACGCCCGAGCCGGACGGCGCGCGCAGGCATTTCTTCCTCCAGGTGCCGGCCAATCTGCACACGCCGCGCGAAGCGGTCGCATGGACTTACGGCATGAGGGCAGAGGCCTATACGCACCTCGTGCAGCGGACGTGAGGCTCAGCTGCGGTAGTAGCGCCACATCCGCAGGAAGGTGCGATGGATCGTGTCCGGCGGCTGATCGAACGGCTCGACATTGATCCGCACCATGTTGGTGTGGCTCATTCGCCAGGGCAGGCGCATCAGCCAGCGCCAAGACGGCTGCTTGCGCCAGTCGGCCACGAGCGCGCTGGTGAGCGGCGCGTTCAGCACGATCTGGAGTTCATGCACCGTCATGGCGCGCTCGGCGATCTCGACAAGATCGATGCGCTCGATGGCGCGCCACCGGATCAGGCCGAAGGCCTGGACGAAGATGCCGTACTGGTTCGCGCCGATCGTGGGCCGGCCGGTCTCGAGCAGTGGAATGTTGTAGTAGGTGAACCCGGCCGCGAGCGCCGCGAGCACAAGCCAGTAGAATGCACCGGTGAGAAACGCGGCCGTGCAGAAGATCGCGGCCAGCGCCGCCGTGACGTAGACCGGGAAATAGACATCGTCGCGGCCATAAGCGACCGAGTAGCCACCGACATGTTCCTCGT
Source organism: Bradyrhizobium sp. CB2312 (assembly GCF_029714425.1). Classification (NCBI taxonomy): domain Bacteria; kingdom Pseudomonadati; phylum Pseudomonadota; class Alphaproteobacteria; order Hyphomicrobiales; family Nitrobacteraceae; genus Bradyrhizobium; species Bradyrhizobium sp. CB2312. Next base: position 4,485,030 of record NZ_CP121668.1, read on the forward strand.
TCAGGGCTGCGATCATGGACGCGAAGGCTACGACCATCGACCGCAAATAAAAACGGCCGCAAATAAAAACGGGGCCGTGAGGCCCCGTCAAAAGTCTTTCAGCTTATTCCGCGATCTTACTTGATCTTGGCTTCGCGGAATTCGACGTGCTTGCGCGCGACCGGGTCGTACTTCTTCTTGACCAGCTTGTCGGTCATGGTGCGCGAATTCTTCTTGGCGACGTAGTAGAAGCCGGTGTCAGCCGAAGACACGAGCTTGACCTTGATGGTGACCGCTTTGGCCATGTTCTGAACCTCAGAAAATTGGGGAATCTGGAGCCGGCCAAACGGCCCGCGTTGGCCGGCAACGTAGCCAGAAACCGCCTGATGTCAAGGTTTTACACCTGGAAAACCACTCAAATCGGGCCCATTAAGCCTCGAAGAAGCGGTTTTTCGGCCGGGGCAGGCCCAGATTCTCCCTCAAAGTGGCCCCTTCATACTCTTTCCGGAAAATCCCGCGGCGCTGGAGCTCCGGGACCACCTTGTCGACGAAATCGTCGAGGCCGGCGGGCAGGAACGGGAACATGATGTTGAAGCCGTCGGAGCCGCGCCCGACCAGCCATTCCTCCATCTGGTCGGCAATGGTTTTCGCCGTGCCGACGAACGACAGCCCGCCATAGCCGCCGACGCGCTGGGCGAGCTGGCGCACGGTGAGCTTGTCGCGAGCGGCGAGATCGACCATGCGCTGACGGCCGCTCTTGCTGGCATTGGTCTCGGGGATCTCGGGGAGGGGGCCATCGGGATCGAAGCCGGAGGCGTCGGTGCCGAGGATGACCGAGAGCGAAGCGATGGCGCTGTCGTAATGCACGCGGCTGTCGAGCAGCGCGCGCTTCTCCTTGGCTTCATCGACGCTGTCGCCGACCACGACGAAGGCGCCGGGCAGGATCTTGAGGTGCTCGGGGTCGCGGCCGACCTTCTCCATGCGGCCCTTGATGTCCGCATAGAGCTTCTGTCCGTCGGCGAGGCTGCTGCCGCCGGTGAACACGGCTTCGGCGGTTTCGGCCGCGAGCTGCTTGCCGTCTTCCGACGCGCCGGCCTGCACGATCACCGGCCAGCCCTGCACGGGGCGGGCGATGTTGAGGGGACCACGGACCTTCAGATATTTGCCGTTGTGGTCGAGCGTGTGCATCTTTGCGGGATCGAAGAACAGGCCGGATTCCACATCGCGCACGAAGGCATCGTCGGCGAAGGAATCCCAGAGGCCCGTGACGACGTCGTAGAACTCGCGGGCGCGCTTGTAGCGCTCGGCGTGCTCCATGTGGTCGTCGAGGCCGAAATTCAGCGCCGCGTCCGGGTTCGAGGTGGTGACGATGTTCCAGCCGGCGCGGCCGCCGCTGAGATGGTCGAGCGAGGCGAAGCGGCGCGCGACATGATAGGGCTCGTCAAACGTGGTCGAGCCGGTCGCGATCAGGCCGATCCGCTCGGTGACGGCAGAGAGCGCCGACAGCAGCGTGAACGGCTCGAACGAGGTCACGGTGTGGCTGCGCTTGAGCGCGTTGATCGGCATGTTCAAGACGGCCAAGTGATCGGCCATGAAAAAGGCGTCGAACTTGCCGGCCTCGAGCTTTTGGATCAGCGTCTTGATGTGGCCGAAATTGAAATTGGCGTCGGGCCAGGCTCCGGGATAGCGCCAGGCGCCGGTGTGGATGCTGATCGGGCGCATGAACGCGCCAAGCTTGAGTTGCCGTTGTGCCATCGCCCCGTATCCGTTCTGGGTGTCGTTCGCAAAGACATAGGGACGCGGCGGAACTCTGCCATTGGGAAGGCTGGGAAGAATTTTTCGTTTTTCGATCAACTCTCAGCACGTTCGCGTCATTCCGGGGCGCTGCGTAGTGGCAAGCTATGATGCGCGATTGCGCATCTGAGAAGCCATCAAGCCGCAGGCGCCGAGCGAGGGGGATTACTGCCCCCGCGCCCTTTGATCGAAGGCGCTCAGCACGGCGAGCGTCATCGCGGTGACGCCGGTCTGGATGGTCGGTTTCGGCACCGGGGCGAATTGCGGCGAGTGGTTGCCGGGAAGCGGCGGTCCGCTGCCGTTACGCGCGGCGGCAACGCGGTCGGGCTCATAGACGCCGATGTTGAAGAACATCGAAGGCACGCCGGCGTTGACATATTCCGAATAGTCCTCGCTGGTCGTGTTCGCAGGACTGACGTTGAACTTGTCGCCGAAGGCCGCTTTCAGCACCCGCTCGGCCTGGCCGACCACGGCGGCATCGTTGACCACCGCCTTGGTCCCCTCGTCGAGATGGATTTCGGGCGCAGGCGCATCCGCCATCGCAGCCACCGCCTTCGCCGTCCGCTCGATCCCCGCCAGCATCCTGGCGCGCACCTGCGGCTTGAAGCTGCGGATCGTGCCGATCACCCTGGCCTCGTCGGGAATGATGTTGCCGGCGGTGCCGGCGTGGATCGCGCCGATGGTGACGAGGCCGAATTCGGTCGGGTCCTTCTCGCGGCTGATCACGCTCTGCACGTCGACGACGAAGCGGGATGCCATCATGACGGGATCGATGGTCACCTGCGGTATCGCGCCATGGCCGCCGCGGCCAAGGAATCTGATGAAGAGACCGTCGACATTCGACGATCCGACCCCGACCCTGTAGGTCACCGAGCCATAGGCTCCACTGCCATCGTGCAGGGCAAATCCCACATCGGGCTTCGGAAAGCGGGTGAACAGGCCATCGTCGATCATCGCCCTTGCGCCCGCGACCTCTTCCTCGGCGGGCTGCGCGATGAACATCAGCGTACCGTGCCACTGGTCCTTGATGCCGACCAGGGTCTTGGCCGTGCCGACCCAGCTCGCCATGTGGATGTCATGGCCGCAGCTATGGGCGACGAATGTCTCGCGGCCCTGCCAGATCTGCTTGTCGCGGCTGGCATAGGGCAGGCCGGTCTTCTCCTCCATCGGCAGCGCATCGAGCTCGGTGCGAACCATGATGGTGGGACCGTCGCCGTTCCTGTAGATGGCAACAACACCTGTCTTGCCGACGTGCTCGGTGACCTCAAAGCCGATCGTGCGCATCTCGGCGGCGAGTTTCGCCGCGGTCTTCTCTTCCTGGAAGGCGATCTCGGGATGGGCGTGGATGTCCTTGTAGAGCGCGTCGAGCTTCGGATAGTCGCTCTCGAAGGAAGTCTCGATCGTTTGCTTCAATCTGGCGACGTCGAGCTCCGCATGGGCAGGCAGCGAGAGCAGGCTGCACAACGCGACGGAAGCGAGCAGAGGCCTTGCGAACCGCGTCATCCGACCCTCCAGTCGTTTAAGCGCCTTTTCCCTCACCTAGCACATCTCGTTGCATCTTGCCGCCATGGAAATGCAACAACGGCACCGGCGCATCGTGACGAAAGGGAGGCCGGTCGCAACGCGGCGGGCGCGCCTGTTCGAACCAATCCGCTTCTAGTCCCGACCAAGCCATAACCTCGCAAGGAGACCCGACATGGCCGGCGCAATGACAGTGGATGGCGGCATGGTCCGCATAGATCGGCCCATGCCCTGGGTCGGCCGGCTGCTGTCGTTGCCGCTGCTGGCGGCGAGCGGCTATCTCCTGTGGAATGTCGCGCTCGGCCTGCGCCAGGATTTTTCCGGCTTCGGCCGACTCGCCGACGATCTCGTGCCGGTGCTGGTGTTCACCGGTCTCGGCCTGCTCGTCGGCATTCCAGGACTGATCCTGCTGACCTTCCGCACCTTCGTCGTGCTCAACGAGACGCTGCGCCAGATCGTCATCACCAGCCAGTTCGGCCCGTTGAATTTTCGCAAGCACCGCGATCTCGCCGACTACCATTTCATCAGCATCACGGAAGACTACGATCCGGAGCTGACGGCCTATGACGTCAATCAGTGCGGCAACAAGGGTACCGAACCGATCAACCTGATGAGCTTCACGAAGCGTGACGACGCCGACAGGCTGGCCGGCGAAATCGGCCGCGTGCTCAAGCTGCCGGCGCGTGACTATGTCGGCACCGAGCCGGACGCCGACTAAGTCGGTCTGTCATTCCGGGGCGCGCGCCCCGGAATGACACGGAACAGCCCCTAGCTTAAAATATCCTTCTGCATCTTGCCGCCGTAGAAATGGAAGAACGGCACAGGCGCGTCGTGGCGCAGCGGGCCGATGGCAAGGCGGGTGTCGAGCTCGTTGAGCACGTTGCGCGTCATCGGATGCAGTTCGGCGAGCGGCTTCGAGCCGAGCTCGACCCAGACCAGCTCGACCAGCTCCGCATCGGCGTGGATGACGCCCTCGACGCGGTGGCTGATGGCGGAGGCATCGGCGGTGAAGAAGCGCGTATCGAAGCGCTTGACGCGGCCGGGCGGGGTGATCGCGCGTGCGATCAAGAACAGGCTGGAGGGATCAGGCAGGAGGCCTGCATCCGCGAACGGCTTCCACGGACCCTCGAGCCTGGCCTTGCCCTCGACCTTGCGCCCGAGGCAGAGGCCGGTCTCCTCACAGGCTTCGCGGATCGCGGCGATCGCCAGCGATTTCGCGCGCGAGGCCGGCGTCTTCGGGCTGCCCTTGGCGAGGTTGGCTTCCAGCTCCGCGGTGATGGGGGCCGCACACGGCACGCGATGATCGTCCTTGTCGACGCGGCCGCCGGGGAAGACGAATTTTCCGGGCATGAACACCACCTTGTCGTGGCGCTTGCCGACCAGCACCTTCGGAATGGTGCCGCTGCGATCGACCAGGATCAGCGTCGCCGCATCGCGCGGGCGGAAATAGGGATGGTGGTCGGCTTCCTTCTCGTCGTGAACCTTTGCCTTCTCGGCCGCCTGCGCCGTATCGGTCATGTCCTCACCCAAACTGCTTCTTGCTTATTTGCTTACACCGGCGGAATACCATCCGGAGGGTTCTCGTCAAACCCGTGCATGCGCAGAGCCCATTGCAAGCCGACCACAGCTCCCTTCACCGGCTGGAGCAGCCCGAGCGAGGCAAAGAACGTGAAGGGCAGATAGGCCACGAAGGTCAGCCAGATCGGCGTCGTGTAATTGGTCTCGATCCAGAGAATCGCCGGCACGGTAACGTGGCCGACGATGACGATGACGAGATAGGCGGGCAGGTCGTCGGCGCGGTGCGGCGTGAAATCGAGGCCGCATGCGCTGCAATTGTCAGCTGTCTTCAGGAAGGCGCGGAACAGCTTGCCTTGGCCGCAGCGCGGGCAGCGGCTGCGAAAGCTGCGCTTCATTGCGGTCCAGACGTCGCGCTTCTCGACGAGACCGGTCTCGCGCGTCCAGATCTTCGGGGCCGTGCTCATCGTCACCACGCCTTGCCCTTCTTGCTCTTACCCTGGTTCTTGCCCTTGTTCTTTCTCGGCGTCCTGCCCTTGCCGGATTTTTGCTTCTCCGGCTTGCGTTTTCTCTCCGGGCTGCGGCCGGGATGCGCCTTGGACGATTTTCGCGCGGCGCGGAACGGACGGCGCTCGCGCGGGCCGCTCTCGCTGTCCGAGGACAGCAGCTCGAAACGTAGCGCACCGGCGATGGGCGCCGCTTCGATCAGGCGGACGTCGACGACGTCGCCGAGCTGATACATGGTGCCGCTGCGGGTGCCGACCAGCGCGTGGCGGCTCTCGTCATAGTTGAAATATTCCGTGCCGAGGGATCGGATCGGGATCAGGCCGTCGGCGCCGGTCTCGGAGAGCTTCACGAACAGGCCGGCGCGGGTGACGCCGGAGACGCGGCCCTGGAAGCTCGCGCCGATGCGGTCGGCGAGGTGATGGGCGATCAGCCGGTCGACGGTCTCGCGCTCGGCCTTCATCGCGCGCCGCTCGGTCAGCGAAATATGCGCGGCGACCTCGCCGAGGCTCTCCGGCGTCTCGCTGTCGGGCAGGGCGCCTTCGCCGAGCCCGAGCGCGCGGACCAGCGCGCGGTGCACGACGAGGTCGGCGTAGCGGCGGATCGGCGAGGTGAAATGCGCGTAGCGGCGCAAATTCAGGCCGAAATGACCGTAATTCTCCGAGGAGTATTCCGCCTGCGCCTGCGCGCGCAGCACCACCTCGCTGACCAGCGGGTAATAGTCGTGGCCTTCGAGCTGGGCCAGCACGCGGTTGAACAGGGTGGGGCGCAGCGCGCCTGATTTGGTGAACGGGACGTCGAGCGTCTCCAGGAACTCCGCCAGCGCATGGACCTTCTCCAGCGTCGGCTCGTCATGCACGCGGTAGATCAGCGGGAGCGATTTCTTCTCCAGCATCTCGGCCGCGGCGACGTTGGCGAGGATCATGAACTCCTCGATCAGCTTGTGCGCATCGAGACGCTCGGGCACGACGACGCGGTCGACCGTGCCGTCGCTCTTGAGCAGGATCTTGCGCTCGGGCAGATCGAGGTTGAGCGGATCGCGCTCGTCACGGGCCCGCTTGACGCAGGCGTAGGCGGCGTAGAGCGGCCTCAGGATCGGATCGAGCAGGGGACCGGTGGTGTCATCGGTGCGGCCGTCGATCGCGGCCTGCGCCTGCGCGTAGTTCAGCTTCGCCGCCGAGCGCATCAGGATGCGATGAAAACTGTGCGAGCGCTTGCGACCATCGGGGCCGATCACCATGCGCACCGCGAGCGCGCCGCGCGGCTCGCCTGGCACCAGCGAGCAGAGATTGTTGGAGATGCGCTCGGGCAGCATCGGCACGACGCGGTCGGGGAAATAGACCGAGTTGCCGCGATCGAGCGCGTCGCGGTCGAGCGCGGTGCCCGGCCGGACGTAGAAGCTGACATCGGCGATGGCGACGTTGACGATGAAGCCGCCTTTGTTGTTGGGATCATCGTCTGCCTGCGCATGCACCGCGTCGTCGTGATCCTTGGCGTCAGGCGGATCGATGGTGACGAGCGGGACGTCGCGCCAGTCCTCGCGTCCCCTAAGGTTCGCAGGTTCTGCCGCTTCCGCCTCGCGCTCGGCGGCGGCGGAGAACTGCAGCGGGATCTCGTGGGCGTAGATCGCGATCAGGCTGATCGCTTTCTCCGATTTGACCGAGCCGAGCTTCTCCTTGACCCGGCCTGAGGCAAGGCCAAAGCCGCGGGTGCGGACGATGTCGACGCTGACGAGATCGCCATCCTGCGCGCCAGATGTATCGGTCCTGGCGATATTCAGCTCGCGGTCGGCGAACTTCTTGTCGACGGGGACGAGCCGTCCGCCGCCTTCGGGCAGGCTGCGAAACACGCCGAGGATGCGGCTTTTGGCCTTGTCGATGACCTTGATGATGCGGCCGCGATAGGCCGGGCCTTCGTCCTCGTCGGTGCGTTCGACGCGCAGCAGCGCGCGGTCGCCGACGCCGGCGGCGGTGCCGGGCTTGGCCCGGCGCGGCATCTCAATGAGAATTTTTGGCGGCTCGCCGCTCTCGACCTCGTCCCATTCGGCGGGGGAGGCGATCAATTCCCCGTCGCTGTCGCGGCCGGTGATGTCGGCGAGCAGCGTCGGCGGGAGCGCGTCCGGCTCGGACACCGTGTGGCGTTTTTTCTTGATGATCCCGTCGTCTGCGAGCTCGCGCAGCATGCGCTTGAGCTCGACGCGATCGGCGTTCTTCAGGCCGAACTCGCGCGCAATTTCGCGGGTTCCGACCTTTCCGTGATTTGCCTTGATGAAGGCGACGATGGCTTGCCTGTCGGGAAAGCCATGGTCATGCTTGCGTTTCACTTAACCTCTAATTCTTGATCTAATTCTTGCCGGCACTCTTCTTGGCCGGAGCCTTGGCGGCGGCTGTCTTGGTCGGCGACGTTTTGGCGGTCGACGACACGGCAGCGCGCGCCTTGCTGGTGGATTCGGTTTTGGATTTGGCCGCGGCTTTCTTCGCGGCCGGTTTCTTCTTCGGCGTTGCGTCCTCGCCGTCGGCGGATTTGGCTGACTTGGCCGGCTTCGCCTTCTTGGCGGCCTTGGCCTTGCCGCCGCCCTTGGCGGCGCGTTCATCGAGCAGCGCAATCGCCTGCGGCAGCGTGATGGCGTCCTTCTCGATCTCGGCAGGAATCGTCGCGTTGACACCGCCCGCGCTGACATAGGGGCCATAGCGGCCGGCCTTCACCGTGACGGTGCCGAGCGAGGGGTGATCGCCGATCGCCTTGCCGGGATCGGCGCCGAAGCGCCGGCTCGGGCCCTTGGCGGCCTTTTCCGCGATCAGCGTCACGGCGCGGTTGAGGCCGATGTCGAAGACTTCGTCGCCGGCCTCCAGGCTCGCATAGGTCTTCTCGTGCTTCACGAACGGCCCGAAGCGGCCGAGGCCTGCCGTGATCGGCTGGCCGGTCTCCGGATGCTTGCCGATCTCGCGCGGCAGCGACAACAGCTTCAGCGCGAGCTCGAGGTCGACATCCCCGGGCGAGGTGCCCTTCGGGATGCCCGCGCGCTTCGGCTTCTCGCCTTCCTCATAATCCTTTTGCTCGCCGAGCTGGATATAGGGGCCGAAGCGGCCGGCCTTGACCCAGACATCGCGACCCGTATCGGGATCCTGGCCGAGCGAACGGTCGGCGGTGGTCTCGCTGTCGGCGGCGAGCTGACGGGTGTAGCGGCATTCCGGATAGTTCGAGCAGCCGACGAAGGCGCCGAACTTGCCGGCCTTCAGGTTCAGCCGGCCGTTGCCGCAGCTCGGGCACTGCCTGATATCGCCACCGTCGGCGCGAGGCGGATAGATGTGCTGGCCCAGCATGTCGTCGAGCACGTCGAGCACCTGCGCGACACGCAGGTCCTTGATGTCGTCGACGGCGCCGATGAAGCCGGTCCAGAAATCCTTCAGCACCTGCTGCCAGGAGATCTCGTTGTTGGAGATGCGGTCGAGCTGCTCTTCGAGGCTGGCCGTGAAGTCGTATTCGACGTAGCGGGCGAAGAAGCTTTCGAGGAACGCGACCACGACGCGGCCCTTGTCCTCGCCGTGCAGGCGCTTCTTCTCCAGCTTGACGTAGCCGCGGTCCTTGAGGACCTGAAGGATCGAGGCGTAGGTCGAGGGACGGCCGATGCCAAGCTCTTCCATGCGCTTGACGAGGGATGCTTCCGAGAAGCGCGGCGGCGGCTCGGTGAAATGCTGCGTGACGGCGAGCGACTGCCGCTTCAGCGCGTCGTTCGGGCTCATCGCGGGCAGACGGCGGGAGTCTTCGTCCTCCTCGTCGTCGCGGCCTTCCTGATAGAGGGCGAGGAAGCCGTCGAACTTGACGACCTGGCCGGTGGCACGCAGTTCCAGCGTGCGGGCGCCGGCCTTCGCGGTGATGTCGACGGTGGTGCGCTCCAGCTCGGCCGATTCCATCTGGCTCGCGATGGTGCGCTTCCAGATCAGCTCATAGAGCCTGGCCTGGTCGGCATCGAGCTTGCGGCTCATGCTGTCGGGGCGGCGGGAGAGGTCGGTCGGACGGATCGCCTCGTGCGCTTCCTGGGCGTTCTTGGCCTTGGCCTGGTACTGGCGGGGGGCGTCCGGCACATAGGCGTTGCCGTAATCCTCGCCGATCACCGTGCGCGCCTGGGTGATCGCCTCGGGGGCGATCTGGACGCCGTCGGTACGCATATAAGTAATGAGTCCGGTGGTCTCGCCGCCGATGTCGATGCCTTCATAGAGGCGCTGGGCGATGCGCATGGTGTGCGCCGGCGCAAAGCCGTATTTGCGGCTGGCTTCCTGCTGCAGCGTCGAGGTGGTGAAGGGCGCCTGCGGATTGCGGCGGGCCGGCTTGGCGTCCACCGCGGTGACGGCGTAGCTCGCCAGTTCCAGCGCCTTCTTGAAGTCCTCGGCTTCCGCACCGGTGCCGATGTCCAGACGCTGGATCTTCTTGCCGTCGGCGCCGACGAGGCGCGCCTCGAAGGCATCGCCGCGCGGCGTGAGCAGGGTCGCGATCAGCGACCAGTATTCGCGCGGCACGAACTTCTCGATCTCGAGCTCGCGGTCGCAGACGAGGCGCAGCGCCACCGACTGCACGCGGCCGGCCGAGCGGGCGCCCGGCAGCTTGCGCCACAGCACGGGGGAGAGGGTGAAGCCGACGAGATAGTCCAGCGCGCGGCGCGCCATATAGGCGTCAACCAGCGCACCGTCGATCTCGCGCGGATTCTTCATCGCCTCCGAGACCGCCTGCTTGGTGATGGCGTTGAATACCACGCGCTCGATCTTCTGATCCTTCAGCGCGCGCTTCTCCTTCATCACCTCCAGCACGTGCCAGGAGATGGCCTCGCCCTCGCGATCAGGGTCGGTGGCGAGAATCAGGCGGTCGGCGCCCTTCAGGGATTTGGCGATATCGTTGAGCCGGCCGGCCGCCTTGGGGTCGACCTCCCAGATCATCTTGAAGTTGGCGTCGGGATCGACGGAGCCGTTCTTCGCGGGGAGATCGCGGACATGGCCGAACGAGGCCAGAACCTCGTAGGACGAGCCCAGATATTTGTTGATCGTCTTGGCTTTCGCCGGCGACTCCACAATGACGATATTCATGTAGTTCCAGTGACTTACGGGAAAATCTTAGGCCGAAGACGAAAGGACTCGGGTCGGCCGTTTCGATCCGAACATGGGTGGTGAGGCGGTCCCTGTCAAATCGAGGGGTGTTGAGAGCGTTCCGAATGGGAAAAGTTTCATATCGAGAAAGTTGCAAAATACCACCTTGGAGTTGCGCAGGATCGGCGTAAAGTTCCTCCGGGGCAGGGATTCGGGGTGGGGTCGGGTGACGAAGCCGGGAAGGAAACGGGCGCGCGCCGCATCACGCGCGCCGACACGCACGCGCAACGAGGAACCGGGGGAAGGCGGGGCCGATGAGGCGGTCGCCTTCATCTCCGAGCAGGCCGGCGCTTTGCGCAAACTCGCCGAGCGTCACAAGCTCGACGTACTGCATTATCTCCTGGGGATGACCAAGCTGGAGGCAGACGAGCATTTGCGCCTGCGGAGCAAGCGCAAGCTGTCCTAGCCGCTTCCCGGTTGCGATCAGTCCCGTCATCCCCGCGCGAGCGCAGAGCGCTCGTCGCTGGAGGTGCGAGCGGCACGATGCGGAGCATCGCGCCGGGAGCCTCGAAGGATGAACGGCCGGGCCGTCGCCCTTCGAGGCTCGCCGAAGAGGCGAGCACCTCAGCGTGACGGTGAGAGATTGTGGCGCTCTGCATCAACGTCGTCAAAGACTCGGGATTGCTGCGCTACGCTCGCAATGACGGGGTGGTCAGCCGTTGCGGCCAACCATCCGAGCCAATCGCTGCCCGAGATATTCGGCCGTGCTGAGGTCGCCCCGAGGCAGCGCGCCGTCGACCTGATGCGTCGCAAGGCCGAGCTGGCTGCCCAAGCGATTACGGCCGCCCGGATCCTCTCCGCCCGGAATATCCAGTCCGCACCAGAGCATGCCGTGCTGCGCAGCCAGAATGGAAAAGTAAGTCAGCGTGTGCAGTTGATCGCCGCTCGCGCAGGCGCCCGTCGTGAATCCGGCGGCGATCTTGTTGGCCCAACGCTGTTGGCTCCAGCGGTCACTTGACGCGTCTGCGAATGCTTTGAATTGAGCCGCGGGCCCGCCCATGTAGGTCGGGCTGCCAAATGCGACTGCGCTGGCGCGGTCGATCGCTTCGAATAGGCTCTCATTCTGGAAGCGGCCAGACACGATGTCATCGCCCGTGATGCGACAGAGTGCGATGTCCGCCACGCCATCCGCTCCACGCGCTACTGCATGCGCGAGCTTCTCGATGGTGCCGGTAATGGAGAAATAGACGATGGCGAGCAGGGGCATGGCGGTGCCACGTTGCGGTATTCAGGCATCTTTGACGCTGACTGTATTTTGTACAAGCCCCTCCACGTGGTCATTGCGAGCGCGGCGAAGCAATCCAGACTGCCTCTGCGGAAAGATTCTGGATTGCTTCGCTCCGCTCGCAATGACGGTGTCGTAGCAGACTTGCCGTCATCACGCCGAGCGCCGTCGCGGCGCAGGCCGCGGCTTCAGCGTGGTGTCTGCGGGGCTGAGCAGGCGGCCGTCCTCGGCGCGCATTTCGAGCTTCTTCACCGGGCGGCCTTTCTCGCGGTCGACCAGGATGGTTGCGATCTCTTCGGGATGGTCGTCGAACTCCTCGCTCCATTGGCGCAGCGCGACGAGGACCGGGAAGACGCCGCGGCCCTTCGGCGTCAGCACATATTCCTGATAGGCACTGCCGTCCGACGCGGGGGCTGTTTCCAGAATGCCGTGGTCGACCAGCGACCGCAGCCGCACGGACAAGATGTTCTTGGCCATGCCGAGCTTGCTCTGAAATTCGCCGAAGCGGCGGACGCCGAACAGCGCCTCGCGGACGATCAGCAGCGACCACCAGTCGCCGATCGCTTCCAGCGACCGCGCGATCGGGCAGGAATCTCCTTCGAAGCTCGTTCGTTTCACCATCGTCTGTCGTCCTGTCGCATTCGCACGATTTCGGCGTCGATCACGCGCTTGTGTGGTTGCATCATAAAACCATGCGCTCTAGATGGCAACTTAGTTTCATTATGCAACCACTGGAGACGAGCGTGAGACTGAAGAACAAGACGGCCCTGATCACCGGCGGCAATAGCGGCATTGGACTGGCGACGGCAAAGCTGTTCGTGGCGGAGGGCGCCAAGGTGGTCATCACCGGGCGCAACAAGGAGACGTTGGAGGCTGCGGCGAAGGAACTCGGGCCGAACGCGCTCGCGCTCGTCGCTGATGCCACCGACATCGCGGCGACGGAAGCTGCGATCAGGAAGGGCGCCGACAAGTTCGGCAAGCTCGACATCGTGTTCGCCAATGCCGGGATTCCCGGCGGCACGCCGCTGGGGTCGGCGACGCTCGAGGTTTTCGAGAAGGTCATCAGCACCAACCTCACCGGCGTGTTCTTCACGGTGCAGTCGGCGCTGCCTTATCTCAACGACAACGCCTCGATCATCCTCAATGGCTCGGTGATCTCCGTGCTTGGCATTCCCGGCTACTCTGCCTATGGCGCGGCCAAGGCCGGCGTGCGCGCGATGGCGCGCATCATGGCTTCGGAACTGTCGCCGCGCGGCATTCGCGTCAACGTCGTTGCGCCCGGCGCGATCCGCACGCCGATCTGGGGCGCGGCAATCGCAACGCCTGAAGCGGAGAAAGCATTCGAAAAGCGCATTGCGCTGTCGACGCCGCTGGGGCGCATTGGTGAACCAGATCACATTTCGAAGACGGTGCTGTTCCTTGCCTCCGATGATGCCGCGCACATCCAGGGCCAGGAGATATTCGTCGACGGCGGCGCAGTGGCCTCGCCGAGCGGCGCGCCGATTTACCGTGGTTGATCAAGTGAAGTGAAAATTGAATCTGTCGGCCGGCCTCGCGCGGTTGTGCCGACAGGTTCCCGCATCCTGCGGGATATATTTGTTGAACCTTGTGTGAGGCGTTGAACCTTGGCGCATGCTGCCAAGACCTTTTTACGGGCGGGGGTCAAAAGACTCATTTAAAGGAGCCCGTGATGCCAAAGGCAGCTCGCATTTTTTCGTCGATTTCAGCACCGCGTATTTACACCGAACGGTCCGCCACATCAGCCAAACGCTCCGACACGTCCGAGTTCATCGGGGTGGCTCTGTTCTCCGGCATCGGGCTATTCATCTCGCTCGTCGCCGTGATCCTGGGAATTCAGGGCTCCTGGTTTTAGGTCCGTTCGATCGGTCAGCCGCCGCCGAAAGGCCGGCAGCGGCTGTTTTCAGTGTGAGCCTTACGCCGCGCGCAGGCTGGTGGCGGCCGCAAGAGCGCCGGCCAGGGCCTTCTCGCGATGCTCGGGGCCAACCTGGATGCCGTCGGCAACGATGAATTCGGGGCTGGTGATGCCCATGAAGGCGAACACACCCCGCAAGTAAGTTTCGAGATGCTCCAGTGAGGCGGCCGGCGTGCCCGGGCCGTAATAGCCGCCGCGCGAGATCGCCACGATCACGCGCTTGCTGCCGGCAAGGCCCTGCGGGCCCCTCGCGTCATATTTGAAGGTCTTCCCCGCCACGAGGACGCGGTCGATCCAGGCCTTGAGCTGGCTCGGGATGGTGAAATTGTACATGGGCGCGCCGATCACGACGATGTCGGCATCGAGGAACTCGTTCAGAACGGCCGCGCTCGCGGCAAGGTCGGGTCCGAGTTCCGCAGGCGCGGGCGCGCCTTGCGCGGCCGCGAGGTGCGAGCCGGAAAGGTGGGCGAGCGGGGTCTGGGTCAGATCGCGATAGGCGATGTCGAGGGAAGGCGTCGCCTGCCTGAGCCGGTCGACGATGGCGGCGGAAACCTGCCTGGAGACGGAGTGGGGGCCGAGGACGCTGGAGTCGATATGGAGGAGTTTCATTGGGGTCACCCATGGTATAGATTTGTAACCCGGACTACATGAGTGACTGTCGAAATCCCCGCAAGAACGCACTTTTTTGAGCCATGGGCACATCATTGAAACCTGCACACATCGATTTGCCTGCGCCGCCGCTGCCGCATCCCGACCATGCCGACTGCCGCGGCGTGGCGTCGGTCCTGTCGCGGGTCGGCGACAAATGGAGCGTGTTCGTCATCATGAACCTGAGCGACGGGCCCAAGCGCTTCAATGAACTGAAGCGCATGATCAGCGGCATCTCGCAGCGGATGCTGACATTGACCTTGCGTGGCCTCGAGCGCGACGGCCTCGTCACGCGCACGATCTTTCCGACCATTCCGCCGCGCGTCGATTACGAGCTGACCGATCTCGGCCGCGGGCTGCAGCAGCCGGTGAAGGCGCTCGGGCAGTGGGCCATGGACCATCTGATGCAGATCGAGGCTGCGCGTAGGCAGTTCGATCGGCGCAACGACGGCGATTAAAGAAGCGAAACGAGACCACCCCCGTGGCGCTCGAGGCGGCCGGCGAGCTCGAGCTCCAGCAGCACGGTGCGCACGATCGCGGGCGAGGCACCGGACATCCGCACGAGATCGTCGATCGAGATCGGCGCAGGGCCGAGCAGGCCGGTGATCTGGTCGCGGTCATGGCCTTGCGGATCGCTCTCGAACGGCTCGCTGTCGGGCTCGCTCGCAGGACTCATCAGCGGGCGCTCCATGATCGGCTCAACCTCGTTGATGATGTCGGCAGCTTCGGTGACGAGGGTTGCGCCCTGCTTGATCAGATCGTTGGTGCCGGCGGCGCGCGGATCGAGCGGCGAGCCGGGCACCGCGAACACCTCGCGGCCCTGTTCGGCTGCCATGCGCGCAGTGATCAGCGAGCCAGAGCGGTGCGCGGCTTCCACCACGACGACGCCGAGCGCTGCGCCCGAGATCAGCCGGTTGCGGCGGGGAAAGTCGCGGGCGCGCGGCTCGTGGCCGAGCGGCATCTCCGAGATCGCCGCGCCCGCGTGATCGAGGATCGCCGTGAGCAGGTCGCCATGCTCGGGCGGATAGATGCAATCGTGTCCGCCGGCGAGCACGGCGATCGTGCCGCTCTCGACGCTCGCGCGGTGCGCGGCCTGGTCGACACCGCGCGCCAGGCCCGAGATGATGATGAAGCCGGCCTCGCCAAGCTCGCGCGCAAGCTGGCCGGCGAATTTCAGGCCTGCACCGGACGAATTGCGCGAGCCGACGATCGCGATCATCGGACGCATCAAGCTTGCGTTATCGCCGCGCACGGCGAGCAGAGGCGGCGCATCGTCAATCATCGCGAGGCGCGCCGGATAGCCGTCCTCGCCGGGCGCGAGCCAGGCGATGCCGAACTTGCGGCTCGCGGCGAGCTCGGCCTTGGCCTCGTCCGCGCTGCAGATGCGCCCCGACCGCTGGGCCCCGCCGCGGCGCGCCAGGTCAGGCAGCCGCTCCAGCGCGGCGCGGGCGCTACCGAAATGATCGACCAGCGAGCGGAAGGTGCGCGGCCCGACATTGTCGGAGCGGATCAGCCGCAGGCGGTCGATCCGCTCTTGCTCGGTCAGCTCCACGCTTGGATTGATGGCGTCCACGGCGTCTCCTTGCAGAGACAGCATGGAACAACCTGAGGGCGTTGCGCAACAGCGACGTGCGCTTGCGCGACCTTGCCCCGATGCTAAAAGCGATCCCAATAAGAAGGATTTTGCCATGATCTCACTCGCCGACCTCCAGCGCCGCATCGAAGCGGCGGAGCTTTCGCCCGATGCCGCCATCGCCCAGTCGCTTGCAGCGATCGAGAGCAAGGAGAAGGATGTCCGCGCCTTCGTCCGCTACGACAAGGGTGCCAAGGCGCAAGCCGCCGGCCCGCTGCGCGGCATTGCGGTCGGGATCAAGGACATCATCGACACCGCCAATTTTCCGACCGAGATGGGCTCGGAGATCTATCGCGGCTGGCAGCCGCGCAGCGATGCGCCCGTGGTGATGATGCTGAAGCGGGCAGGTGCCACCATCATCGGCAAGACCACGACGACCGCGTTTGCCTCGCGCGATCCGACGCCGACGCTCAACCCGCATAATCTCGGCCATTCGCCGGGCGGCTCGTCCTCGGGCTCGGCGGCGGCCGTCGGCGCCGGCATGATCCCGCTGGCGCTGGGCACCCAGACCGGCGGCTCGGTGATCCGGCCCGCGGCCTATTGCGGGACGGCCGCGATCAAGCCGTCGTTCCGGATGCTGCCGACGGTCGGCGTGAAGTGCTATTCGTGGGCGCTCGACACGGTCGGCCTGTTCGGTGCGCGCGCGGAGGATCTCGCGCGCGGACTGCTCGCCATGACGGGGCGCATCGAGTTCTCAGATATCGCGCCGGCGAAGTCGCCGCGCATCGGGGTGGTCAGGCAGGAGTTCGCGGGCGCGGTCGAGCCGGCTGCGGAAGAGGGGCTGCAGGCCGCCATCAAGGCGGCGGAGAAGGCCGGCGCCAGCGTGCAGGTCATCGATCTGCCTGAAGCGGTGCAGGAGGCCTGGCGCATCCATCCGGTGATCCAGGAGTTCGAGGCGCATCGCGCGCTCGCCTGGGAGTTTTCCGAGCGTCACGACGAGATCGCGCCGATGCTGCGCGCCAGCCTTGATGCGTCGGTCGGGCTGACGCCGAAGGACTATGACGAGGCACGGCGGATCAGTCGCCGCGGCCGCCGCGAGCTCGGCGAATTGTTCGAGGGCGTCGATGTGCTGCTGACCTATTCGGCGCCGGGCACGCCGCCGGCCAAGGAGCTCGCGACCACGGGCGATCCCCGCTACAACCGGCTCTGGACGCTGATGGGCAATCCTTGCGTCAACGTGCCGGTGCTGAAGGCGGGTGGCCTGCCGATCGGCGTGCAGGTGATCGCGCGCTTCGGCAATGATCCGGGCGCACTTGCCGCGGCGTGGTTCCTGGAGAACGCGCTGGCGAAATCAGGCTAGCGCAGGTTCTGCGACGGAAAGGGCGCGTTGGGCCGCTGCGGCTGCGTCCTGTCCGAGCCAGCGCTCGGCGGCTTCGCGGCCGCTCCGGTGCAGCGTGCGGATGAAGCCGCGACCGAGATCGGTGGATGAGCGCTGCGCGAGGCCCTCAACGGAGTCCTCGGCCGCGATCCGGGAGAGCCGCAGCGCAGGCGCTGCGTGCGATTGCGCCCATGCGATCGCAGCGATCTCGGCATTGAGCGCAGCGTTGGCGGCGATCTGGTCGAGCCGGCGGTCGATCGCGGCGAGCGTGATCGGCACATAGCTGTCGCGCGCCGGCGTGACCTGGATGAGCAGGAGGTCTGCGGTTGCAGATTCCTGCACCAGCCGCACCAGCGGCGGGTTGCCGCCAAAACCGCCGTCCCAATAGGCCTCGCCGTCGATCTCGACGGCACAATGAACCAGGGGCGGGCAGGTCGAGGCCAGCGCGACGTCGGCGGTGATTGCCTCGTTGCGGAAGACCTGCTGCTGACCGTCGCGGATCCGAGTCGCTGCGATCAGCAGCTTTGGGCAGGCCGCATCGCGCAAAACGGCAAAATTGATGTCGCGGGACAGCGCCTGCCGCAGCGGATCGAGGTCGAACGGGTCGAACTGCCCGGAGCGCAGCGTCGGGCCGAACGCGACCGAGCTTCCCGCCGGCGAGAAGCCGCCGAGCAGCATCAGCGAGCGGAACGAGGCCTCGTGCATCAGGCGGACCCAGAACCGGTTCAGCCGCGACCGGGCGCCTTCGCGTCCGCCTTCTGCAAGACCGGAGGCGAGGAGGAGCGCGTTGATGGCGCCGGCACTGGCGCCGCTGATGGTGTCGAATGCGATGGACGGCTCTTCCAAGAGCCGCTCCAGCACGCCCCAGGTGAAGGCGGCGAAAGTGCCGCCGCCCTGGAGCGCCAGCGAGAGTTTTCGCGGCGGCCATTGGGCGGCGCGGACCTGATCGCGCACGACGGGTGCGGCCGCGGTCATGACTTCGACCGGAGCGACGGCTTTCGCGACGGGAGCAGGCGGCGGTGGTGGAGGGACAGGTGCGGGCACAGGAGGCGGCAAGGGCGCATCGGACCAGATATTGGTCATCGAGAGCAGCCGGCTTGCCGCGGTGCTGGAAGCACCTTGCAAACCGCCACCGTCATGCGTGCCGACAATCTTCTCGCTCATTCTGAGCAACCGCGTAACGCCATCTTCTCTGTCAGGATGACAGGCATGGAACTCGTTCGCCACTCCGGCCGCGAGCAGCTTCGGAGTTGCGAACAGAATTTGGCATATAATGCGGAGGTGGTGCGGCGCTATCCGTACTTTTTCCGGACTTGGATTTCTCTTGACGCGTTTTCTTGACGCGAACCGGTATCCACTTCGCTCGAAAACGCTCTAAAGCGCGATGAGATCAGGATGAATCGTCATCGCGCTTTAGGTTGTTGTTTGAGCATGATCTTTTCGGAAAACCGCTGCGCACTTTTCCGGATCATGCTTTAGGCCTTCTCGCCGATCCGGCTTTCCTTGCCGGCTTGCAACCGCTTGATGTTCTCGCGGTGCGCGTAGAACAGCAGCAAGGTCAGCACCGCGAACAGCGAGGCAAGTGCCAGGTGGCCGAACCACCACAGGAATATCGGCGTGATGAAGGATGCCACCAGGGCCGAGAGCGAGGAGTAGCGGGTGGTGAAGGCGGTTGCGAGCCAGAGCAGGCAGAACACCAGTGCGGCCGGCCAGAACAGGCCGAGCAGGATGCCGATATAGACGGCGACACCCTTGCCGCCCTTAAACTTGAGCCAGACCGGGAAGAGATGGCCGAGGAAGGCGCCGAGCCCGGCCACCATCGCGGCGTTGGGCCCTGCGATGTAGCCGGCGATCACGACCGCCACGGTGCCCTTGAGCGCGTCGAACAGCAGGGTGCCCGCGGCAAGGCTCTTGCGTCCCGTGCGCAGCACGTTGGTGGCGCCGATGCTGCCGGAGCCGATCGAGCGGATATCCTGCGTGCCGGCGAGCCTGGTCAGGATCAGTCCGAACGGAATCGAGCCGAGGAGGTAGCCGATGACGAAAGCCACCGGCAGGAAGGCTTCAAGCCCCATGGCTGCATCTCCAAAGGCCGCATCCGCATGTCGAACCGAGGCGCCACGCATGATCCTGCTCGTCAGACATGTTCGTACACCGTCCGTCCGCCGACAATGGTGCGCACCACGCGGCCTGTAAAGCGGGCCTCGTCGAACGGGGTGTTCTTGCAGGGCGATTTGAGATCGGCGGGATCGACGATCCAGGGCGTATCGGGATCGATCACGATGACGTCGGCCGGGGCGCCCGTGCGGAGGGTTCCGCCTGGCAGGCCAAGCAGCTCGGCCGGCCGGGTCGACATCGCCCGGATCAGCGTCGCCAGTTCCATCTCGCCATTGTGCACGAGCCTAAGACCTGCGGGCAGCATGGTTTCGAGGCCCACGGCGCCGGGAGCGGCTTCCGCGAACGGCAGGCGCTTGACCTCGACGTCCTGCGGATTGTGGTCGGACATGATGACGTCGAGGAGGCCGGAGGCCATCGCCTCCACCAGCGCGCGGCGGTCGTCCTCGGTGCGCAGCGGCGGCGACAGTTTCAGGAAGGAGCGGTAGGGGCCGATGTCGTTCTCGTTCAGTGCGAGATGGTTGATCGAGACCGAGGCGCTGACGGCGAGCCCGGCGTCGCGGGCGCGCTTGAGGATCTCAAGCGAGTCGATGCAGGTCAGCGCGGCCGCATGGTAGCGGCCGCCGGTGAGCGCGACGAGGCGCATGTCGCGCTCCAGCATCACCGCTTCGGCGGCCTTCGGGATGCCCATCAGACCGAGGCGGGAGGCGAACTCGCCCTCGTTCATGACGCCTTCGCCGACGAGATCAGGGTCCTCGGTGTGGTGCACGATCAGCGCGTCGAAATCCCGCGCGTAGGTCAGCGCGCGGCGCATCACCTGCGCATTGGTCACGCTCCTGTCGCCGTCGCTGAAGGCGACCGCGCCGGCGGCCTTGAGCAGGCCGAACTCGGTCATCTCCTCGCCGCGCATGCCCTTGGTCAGCGCAGCCATCGGCTGGATGTTGACGATCGCGGTGTCGCGGGCGCGGCGCATCACGAAGTCGACGGTGGCCGAATTGTCGATCACCGGCGAGGTGTCGGGCTGGCAGATGATGGTGGTGATGCCGCCGGTCGCCGCGGCCTGGCTTGCGGACGCAAAAGTCTCGCGGTGGCTGAAGCCGGGCTCGCCGACGAAGGCGCGCATGTCGATCAGGCCGGGCGCGACGATCTTGCCGGAGCAATTGACGATGTCGGTGCCCTCGGGGACGCCGGCCGCGCCAATGCCGCGGCGGGTCTCGCGGATGGTGCCGTCGGCGATGAGGACGTCGCCGACGCCGTCGAAATCGCGGCTGGGGTCGACGACGCGGGCGTTGGCGAGCAGGACGGGGCGGCGGTCGGTCAGCATCGGCATCACGCGTTCGGCAGGTTGCGGGCGAGTGCTTCCAGCACCGCCATGCGTACGGCGACGCCCATCTCGACCTGTTCACGGATCAGGGACTGCGCGCCGTCGGCAACCGCGGTGTCGATCTCGACGCCGCGGTTCATGGGACCTGGATGCATCACGAGCGCGTCGGGCTTGGCGTAGGCCAGCTTCTTCTGGTCGAGCCCAAAATAGTGGAAATATTCGGACGTCGACGGCACGAAGGAGCCGTTCATGCGCTCGCGCTGGAGCCGCAGCATCATCACGATGTCGGCGCCGTTGAGACCCTCGCGCATGTCGCGCGCGACCTCGACGCCCATCCGTTCGATGCCGGGCGGCAAGAGCGTGGAGGGGCCGACGACGCGGACGCGGGCGCCCATGGCGTTGAGCAGGATGATGTTGGAGCGGGCGACGCGCGAATGCAGCACGTCGCCGCAGATGGCGATGACGAGGCCCTCGATCCGGCCCTTGTTGCGGCGGATGGTGAGCGCGTCGAGCAGCGCCTGGGTCGGATGCTCGTGCGCGCCGTCGCCGGCATTGATCACGGAACCGTCGACCTTGCGCGCCAGCAGTTCCACCGCGCCGGAGGCGTGATGGCGCACCACCAGGATATCCGGGTGCATCGCGTTCAGCGTCATCGCGGTGTCGACCAGCGTCTCGCCCTTCTTGATGGACGAGGAGGACACCGACATGTTCATGACGTCGGCGCCGAGCCGCTTGCCCGCGAGCTCGAACGAGGACTGGGTTCGGGTGGAGGCCTCGAAGAAGAGGTTTACTTGCGTCCGTCCACGCAGGACGGTGCGCTTCTTGTCAACCTGGCGGTTGAGCTCGACATATTCTTCGGACAGGTCGAGCAGGCCGGTGATGTCGGCCGCGGAAAGGCCCTCGATGCCCAGCAAATGCCGGTGGCCGAGGACGAAGGTCGATTTCGATGTCATTAAAAGCAGAGCTATAGGCGGGGATTGGGGGGTGGGCAAGGGCCAATCGGTGGGATGGGAGTTATCCCCTGATCTGTCGGTCGCACGCGCTCCGTCATGCCCGGGCTTGTCCCGGGCATCCACGATCTTCTATCGCATTTGACGCAAAAGGACGTGGATGGCCGGGATAAACCCGGCCATGACGATGTGGGGCATTCCGTGAAAACAATTCTGACAGCGCTATTGGCAACAGTCACAATGGGTGCAGCTCACGCCCAATCGCTCCCCGGCGGCTTCGTCTATCTGCGCGACGTCGACCCCAGCATCATCCAGGACATCCGCTACGCCACTTCCAACAATTTCGTCGGCCGTCCGCTTGCCGGCTATGGCGCCGGCGAATGCGTGGTGAAGCGCGAGGTCGGGCTGCGGCTGAAGGCGGTTCAGGCGGAGCTGGCGGCGCAAAACCTGTCGCTGAAAATGTTCGACTGCTACCGGCCGGCGCGGGCCTCGCTCGCCATGGTCAAGTGGTCGCAGAACGGACATGAGACGGCCGCCGAGCGGCGCTACAATCCGAAGATCCCGAAGAGCGAGCTGTTCCGGCTCGGTTACATCGCAAGCCGCTCGCAGCATTCCACCGGCGCCGCGCTCGACCTCACTTTGGTCGATCTCAAGGCCGACAATTCCGCAAAAATCGATCCGTCGAAGACCTATGCCGAATGCACGGCGCCGGTCGCGGCGCGGCTGCCGGAGGGCAGCGTCGACATGGGCACCGGCTATGACTGCACCGACACGAAAGGCCATACCGCGGCACCGTTGATTACGGCCGAGCAGCGCGCCTGGCGCAAGCGGCTGGTGGCTGCGATGGCGAGGCAAGGCTTTGTGAACTATTCGAAGGAGTGGTGGCATTTTTCCCTGCCGGGGGCGGGCGGGGCGGCCTATGATTTCCCGATCCAGCCGCGGCGGAACTGATTCCGCGCCGAGGAAACGTGATGACCCAGCCCAGCTTCGCGACCCACGAGGTCTTCAACCAGTCGCCGCCGTTCGAGGACGTCGATCTGTTCGCGGTCGACCGGCCGCTGGTGGAAGCCGTGAAGGCCAATGGCGGCGCTGTGGCGGAACGGGAGCTGTCCGAGTTCGGCAAGCATTGGGGCTCGGCGGCGATGGCCGATCGCGGGCGCGTGGCGAACGAGAACACGCCGAAGCTGCGGACCTTCGATGCGAAGGGTAATCGGCGCGACCAGGTCGAGTTTCATCCTGTTTATCACGAGCTGATGGCGCACAGTGCGCATGCCGGCGTGCACAATTCGACGTGGACGGGCGACGGCAAGCCCGCAGGCGATGCCGCCGAGGTCATCCGCGCGGCTAAATTCTACATGGCCGCGCAAGTGGAGACTGGCCATCTCTGCCCGATCACGATGACGCGCGCCTCCGTCGCGGCGCTGGCGATGCAGCCGGATCTGCTCGCCCGCGTGATGCCGGTGCTGTCGACCAAGAGCTATGATCCGAGCTTCGCGCCGTGGTGGGAGAAGCGCGGCATGACGCTCGGCATGGGCATGACCGAGAAGCAGGGCGGCACCGACGTGCGCGCCAACATGACGCGCGCGGTGCGCGACGGCGACGCCTATCGCATCACCGGCCACAAATGGTTCATGTCGGCGCCGATGTGCGATGCGTTCCTGGTGCTGGCGCAGGCAGATAGCGGGCTGACCTGTTTCTTCATGCCGCGCTTTGCGCCGGATGGCTCGGTCAACGCGATCCAGTTTCAGCGGCTGAAGGACAAGCTCGGCAACCGCTCCAATGCGTCGTCGGAGGTCGAGTTCGTCGGTGCTTATGCGGAAGCCGTCGGCGAGGAGGGCAAGGGCATCCGCACCATCATCCAGATGGTGCAGCTGACGCGGCAGGATTGCGCAATCGCGTCCGTCGGCCTGATGCGCTCGGGGCTCGCACATGCGCTGCATCACGCCCGTCACCGCAGCGTGTTCCAGAAGCATCTGGCCGACCAGCCGCTGATGCAGGCCGTGCTCTCGGACATGGCGCTGCATGTCGAGGCGAGCACGGCGCTGGTGATGCGGCTCTGCCGCGCCTTCGACCGCACGCCGGACGATGCGGCGGAGGCCGCCTACATGCGGCTGCTGACGCCCGCGATCAAATACTGGACCTGCAAGAGCGCGCCGAGCTTCCTCTACGAGGCGATGGAATGCCTCGGCGGCAACGGCTATGTCGAGGACGGCATCTTGGCGCGGCATTACCGGGAGTCGCCGGTCAACGCGATCTGGGAAGGTTCCGGCAACGTGATGTGTCTCGACGTGCTCCGCGCGCTCTCGCGCGAGCCGGAGGCGGCCATGGCGGTGCTGCAATCGCTCGCCGCCGAGACGAAGGGGCTGCCCGGGGCAGCCGAGGCGGCCACCTTCATCGGCAAGACGTTCCGCCGCGCCGACGGCGAGCGCGTTGCGCGGCTCGCGGTCGAGAAGCTGGCGCTGCTCGCCGCGGCCGCCGCCCTCAACGGCGTCTCGCCGCGCCACGCCGAACTCTTCGCCGCCACGCGTCTCGCCGCCAATCACGCCAGCATGTACGGCGCGGTCGAGCTGGACGGCGGCGACGTCCGCGCGCTGCTGGAGCGGGCACTGCCGTGAGCGGGCACGGTTTCCCCACAACGTCATGGCTGGGCCTGACCCGGCCATCCACGTCTTGCTGCGCGGCACGAAGACGTGGATGCCCGGGACAGGCCCGGGCATGACGATCTCTCGATAGCTTGCGCTACCCAACGAAAGCCCTCCGATGGACTCTCTCAATCCCGACCATCCGCCGCTGATCGAGACGCCAGCGCCGCCGCGCGTCTGGAAGTTCTGGGGCACGGCGCTGTGGGGCATCCTCATCTTCGTCGCAATGTTCGTCGGGCAGATCGGCGCCATCGTTCTGCTGGTGGTGCTGCGTGGCCTGCCGATGGATCTCGCCTCGCTCCAGTCGATCGGTCACGAGCCCCAGGCGCTGGCGCTTTCGGTGATCATGGGGCTGCCGGCGACGCTGGCGGCGGTGTGGCTTGCCATCCGCATCAAGAAGGCGTCGTTCACCGACTACATCGCGCTCTATTGGCCGTCCTGGAGGCAGCTGCTGTTCGGCGCGGTCGGTCTCGTCCTGATCGTGCTGGCCTGGGAGGTCGTGTCGCGATCGCTCGGCCGCGAGGCGACGCCGGGCTTCATGACCGATCTGTTGAAATCCGGCCGCGACAAGGGCGCGGCGCTCATGTTGCTGATCGCCTTCAGCGTGGCGGCGCCGATGTCGGAGGAAGTGCTGGCGCGCGGCTTCCTCTTCCGCGGCTGGTCGGCGAGCTTCCTGCGCGTATCAGGCGCGATCATCCTGTCGTCGCTGGTGTGGACGATCGTCCACCTGCAATACGACATCTATTTCCTCGCCGAGGTCTTCACCATCGGCCTGTGGTTCGGCTACATGCGCTATCGCGCGAATTCGCTCTGGCTCACGATCATCCTGCACGCACTGAACAATCTGACCGCGGTGGTGCTGACGATGTGGCTGGGGAACTGAGGCGGTTGCTCCACGTTCCGTCATTGCGAGCGAAGCGAAGCAATCCAGACTACCTCCGCGGTGACGGTCTGGATTGCTTCGTCGCAAGGGCTCCTCGCAATGACGATGGCGAGAGAGGTGCGCTCGCAATGACAAGCGCTAGGCCACCAGCGCGATCGTGACCGGCATCGTGATCGCCGCCAAGATCGTCTGCAGCGTGATGATCTGGGCCAGGAGCGGCGCATCGCCGCCCATCTGGCGGGCCAGCACATAGGCGCTGGGCGAGGTCGGCACCGCCGCGCAGATGGCGACGATGGCGAGGCTGTTGCCGGAAAGGCCGAACCAGGCTGCGAGCACCAGCGCAAGCACGGGCATCAGCACCAGCTTGAATGCCACGCCGATGGTCGCGCCCATGCTCGGGCGGAGCAGGCCCTTGAGCTGGAGGCCCGCGCCGGTGACGAGCAGGCCGATCGCGAGCGAGGAGCGGCCGAGCGCATCGGCGACCTCGTGCCAGATCTTCGGCAGCGGCAGGTGGATGACGTTGATGACGAGGCCGATGACGCAGGCCCAGATCAGGGGATTGCGGATCACCGTCATGACGATCGCGCGCGCGGACTGCTTTTCCGGCGCGGCGTAATGCGCGAGCACGGCGACGCTGAACACGTTGACCAGCGGAATGATCGCGACCATCGCCACCGACGCCAGCGCCAGCCCGACATCGCCGAACATGTTGGCGGAGACCGAGAGCGCGACATAGGTCTGCCAGCGCGTTGCGCCCTGGAAGATCGAGGTGAAGGCGGGGCCGTCAATGTCGAGCCGCAACAGGGCCGGGCGGAGCGCGAGGCACAACAGCGACATCGCGAGCGCGGACAGCAGCAGCGCGCCGCCGACGCCGGCGACCGGCACCTTGGAGAGATCCGCTCTTACCAGCGTCTGGATCAGCAGCATCGGAAACAGCACGAAATAGGTCAGCCGCTCCAGCCCGTGCCATTGGGTGTCGAGCCGCATCAGCGTGCGTTTCAGCACGACGCCCAGCACGATGAGGATGAAGACCGGCAGCAGCGCCGCGATCACGACGGCCATGGGATCAGCCGGGTCCGCTGCGCAGGTTTGCGAGGCGGTCGAGCGCGCCTTGCAGGATGAAGATCGCGGCGTGCTCGTCGATCACCTCGGCTCGCTTGGCGCGGCTGACGTCCATGCCGATCAGCTCGCGCTCCACTGCCGCGGTCGAGAGGCGCTCGTCCCAGAGGCCGATAGGAAGGGCGGTCAGGCCGGCGAGATTGCGGGCGAAGGCGCGGGTCGATTGCGCGCGCGGGCCCTCGCTGCCGTCCATGTTGATGGGCAGGCCGAGCACGAAGCCGGCCGCCTTGCGCTCGGCCGCGATCGCGAGCAGCCGGGCGGCGTCCTGCTTGAACTGCTTGCGCTGGATGGTCTCGACGCCGGTCGCCAGCCGCCGGTCCGGATCGGACACGGCAACGCCGATGGTCTTGGTGCCCAAGTCGAGCCCGACCAGCGCACCGCGTTCGGGCCAGTGGGTTGCAGCATCGATGAGAGGCAGGATAAGAGCCGGCATGGCTTTAGCGCATATCACGCGCGATGCTTCCGAGTGAACCCTCGACGATGGACGCACTGACACTATTCGGCCTGTTTGCCGTGACGGCGATGCGTCTGCTATGCCCTGGAGGATCGCAGCCACTGGTTCGTGCTGCTGTTCGCCGCCTCCTGCGCGCTCGGCTCGGCCTACGGCTTCCTCCAGGGTGCCTGGCCGTTCGGCCTGGTCGAGGCGATCTGGGCCGTTGTCGCGCTGCGGCGCTGGAATCTCAGGCCACGATGACGGAGGGATCGGGCGAGGGCGCCTGCCGGGCGGCAGGCGGATCCTCGCCCGGGTCTTGGATCAGAGCATCGCGATCGAGATCAGCGGATCGCGATCGGGTTGATCATCGCCTGCACGCCGCCGGTCCAGCGCGGCTGGCCCAGCACGAACAGGAATTCATAGCCCTTGTCCCGCGCGAGCGCCGCGGTGTCCATGTTCTCGAGGATGTAGGTTCCGTTCATCGCGAGCAGGATCTGGTGCACCTCGAACACGTTCTTGGACTCGAACGGCAGCACCTCCAGCGCCCAGGTGTCGGCGCCGATGGCGACGACGCCCTTGCCGGTGAGGTACTTCGCGCCTTCGACGCCGAGACCTGGCTCGCCCGCCGAGTAGCGCTTGTCGTCCTTGCCGATCAGGCTGAGCCAGCCGGTGTGGAAGATGACGACGTCGCCCTGGCGGATCTCGACGTTCTGCTGCTTGGCGGCTTCCTCGATCTCCTTGACGTTGAAGGCGGTGCCTTCCTTCACCACGTCGGTCTTGAAGTAGGCGGCCATGTCGAGCAGCACGCCGCGGGTGACCATCGGCGGCACCTTCTCGATGCCGAGCTTCTTCAAGCCGGTCGGATCGGCGAAATCGGCGAGCTTGTTGCCGTTGTAGTAGACATGCTCGACGCCGAGATGGCCGAGACCGTCGAGCTGGCTGCCGATGCCGACCCACGTATCGAGGATGTCGTCATTGTAGGTCGCCTTGTTGGGACCGAGGCCCGGGCTGCCGGCCTGTCCCGGCTGCACGATGGTGAGCTTGAAGGTGCGCGGCGGATAGGCGGGCGTCTGCGACGTGACGGGGATGCCTAGGGCGTAGGTCTTGCCGGTCTTCACCAGCGATGCCGCCTTCACCACGAGCTCAGGCGTCATGTAGTTGGCGGCGCCGATCTCGTCGTTCGGCCCCCATTTCGATTTGGTCCCGTCCTGAGCGCTTGCAGTCCCTGATATCGCCGACAACGCGACGACGCAGCACAACACGAGCGTATTGCGCATCGATAGTCCTCCCAGTGTTTCTTGCCGATGTTTGGCTTCGTTTTTGGTTTCGCGCTGGCCAGTCACTCATCCTAACGTAGAACGATCGCGCGCTTCAAAGCTTTTCGATGTGCTGCGCTGCGGCGGCTGAACGCAGCGCGCATTGATTCAAACGCGATGGATTTGTGACGAATTTCGTCGCGTGGAACGCTCGCGCGGCGTCAGGCCGCGATGACGTCGTCGTCCGACTTCAGGCAGGCGATGAAACCTTGAAGCGCGCTGTATTGATGTCCGGCGCGGCGCTGGATGAAGAGCGTCTCGACTCGTGCATGCGCGGCACCCAGCGCGTGGATCGACACGCTGCCGTTCATCGCGCTGCGCTCGACGACCGCCCGCGGCAACAGCGTCACGCCCATGTCGGCGGCGACACAGCCGATCATGCCGTCGAGCGTGCCGAGCTCGAAGCGTGTGGCCGATGGCCAGCCGAACTCGACGAACACCTGCTCGAGCCGCTGGCGGTAGGTGCAGCCGGTGCGGAACACCAGCGCGGTCGGCCCGGACTCCGGCGTGCCGGCGCGCAGTTCGGCAAGCGAGGCCCAGCGCCGGGCGCTGACCAGCACCAGCTCTTCGCGAAACGCGCTGGTCGCGGTGAGGTCGGCATGTGCGATGGGGCCTGCGACGAAGGCGCCGTCGAGCGCTCCTTCGAGCACGCCGGCGACCAGGTCGGCCGTGGTCGCGGTGCGCAGGGAGAGACGCACGGCGGGAAAGCGGCGGTGGAAATCGGCGAGCAGCGGCGGCAATCGCACGGCTGCCGTCGTCTCCATCGAGCCGATCGCCAGCGGCCCCTTCGGCTCGCCGTCGTCGCGCGCGGCGAGCAGGGCTTCGCGCGAGAGCGCCGCCATCCGTTGGGCATAGGGCAGCAGGCGCTTGCCGGCGCCGGTCAGTGTCATGCCGCGGCTGTGGCGCTCGAACAGCGGCGTGCCGATCTCCGCCTCGAGCGCCTTCACGCGCTGGGTGACGTTGGACTGCACGGTGTTCAGCTCCTCCGCGGCACGGGTGATGCCGCCGGCGCGGGCGACCGCGGCGAAGGTCTGGATGTCGCTGAGTTCCATGGCGCCGTTTCGCTTTCGAGATGGCTACGTTCGTAACAATTCATTTTTCGAGAATGCTAGTCGGCCCTAGTCTTGCTGTCCAGATCGGAGGAAGCGCCGTGCCAATGACGACCTCGCTGACCACGTTGCTGGAGATCAGGCATCCCATCCTGCTGGCGCCGATGGACATCGTCGCCGGCAGTCGTCTGGTGACGGCCGTGAGCCGTGCCGGCGGTTTCGGCATTCTCGGCGGCGGCTATGGCGAGCGGACGTGGCTGGAGCAGGAGACGGCGAAGCTCGCCGAACTGCGTGCGCCGTTCGGCATCGGCTTCATCACCTGGAGTCTCGCCAGGCGGCCGGAGCTTCTCGATATCGCGCTTGCCGCAAAGCCGTCCGCGATCATGCTGTCGTTCGGCGATCCCGCTCCGTTCGCGCGCAGGATCAAGTCATCAGGCGCGCACCTGATCTGTCAGGTGCAGGACGAAGCGATGGCGCGGCAAGCGCTCGATGCCGGCGCCGACATCCTGATCGCACAGGGGACGGAGGCCGGCGGTCACGGCGCCTCCCGCACCACCGTCGATCTCGTGCCCGCAATCGTCGATCTCGCTGCGGGCCGCGTGCCCGTGGTCGCGGCCGGTGGCATCGCCGACGGGCGCGGGCTCGCCGCGATGATGATGCTGGGGGCAAGCGGCGTGCTGCTCGGCACACGCTTCTATGCCAGCCGCGAGGCCGATGGCGCCGAGGAAGCCAAGCGGCGCATTTGCGCGGCGAACAGCGGTTCGACGGTGCGCGGTATCATCTTCGATCTCTCCCGCAACAATGTCTGGCCGGCGCCTTTCACGGGAAGGTGTCTGGTCAACGATCACGCCAGGCGCTGGATCGGGCGCGAGGTCGAGCTGATGCAGAATGTCGCCGCAGTCGCGGCGGACTATGCTGCGGCGAAAGCCGCCGGCAATTTCGACGTCGCGGCCGTGATCGCGGGCGAGGCGGTCGGCCTGATCCATGATATTCCCCCAGCGGCCGAGATCGTCGAACGGATTGTGGTGGAGGCGGGGCAGCTGCTTGCTGGGCGGCGCAACTCCGTTGCTTCTTTCCCTTCTCCCCTTGTGGGAGAAGGTGGCGCGGATGCAATCCGCGCCGGATGAGGGGTTCTATCCGCGGAGAACAAAGTCAAATCTGAGAGGTCTGTCTCCGCGGATGCAAACCCCTCACCCGTCTCGCCGCTCCGCGGCGATCCACCCTCTCCCACAAGGGGAGAGGGGAAGAGCGAATACGAGGCATGAACCATGTGGCCTGACCGTCGACTGATCGACCTCTTCAAGACCGAATTCCCGATCGTGCTGGCGCCGATGGCGGGCGTGATGGATGCGGAGCTGGTGATTGCCGTGGGACAAGGCGGCGGGCTGGGGTCGCTGCCTTGCGCGATGATCTCGGCGGAGAAGATCCGCGAGCAGCTCAACATCATTCGCCAGCGCGTGACGGCGCCGGTCAATGTGAACTTCTTCTGCCACACGCCGGTCGAGCTTACGGCCGAGGCCGAGGCGCGCTGGAAGCGGCGCCTGGCGAGCTATTACACGGAGCATGGTCTCGATCCGGCGGCTCCGGTCAACGCTGCAAACCGGGCGCCATTCGATGCGGCGGCGTGCGCGGTGGTGGAAGAGCTGAAGCCCGAGGTCGTAAGCTTTCATTTCGGCCTGCCGGAGCAGGCGCTGCTCGATCGTATCAGGGCGGCCGGCTGCCTCGTGATCGCCTCGGCGACCACCGTGAAGGAAGCCGTCTGGCTCGAGCAGCGCGGCGTCAACGCCGTGATTGCGCAAGGCGCCGAGGCCGGCGGTCATCGCGGCATGTTTTTGACCGACAAGATCGCCGAGCAGCCCGGGCTGTTCGCGCTGCTGCCGCAGATCGTCGACGCCGTGAAGGTGCCGGTCATCGCGGCGGGCGGCATCGGCGACGGACGTGGCATCGCGGCAGCGTTCGCACTGGGCGCATCTGGCGTGCAAATCGGCACCGCTTACCTGCGCTGTCCGGAATCCACGCACACGGCTGCGGGACGCGCCGCGCTCGCGGAGGGACGTGACGATTCCACCGTCATCACCAACGTCATGACCGGGCGTCCGGCGCGCGGAGTCCAGAACCGTGTGATGCGCGAGGTCGGCCCGATTTCGCCCGATGCCCCGCCATTTCCCCACGCCGCAACGGCCTTGGCGCCGCTGAAAGCGGCTGCCGATAAGCAGGGGAAGGTCGACTTCACCAACCTCTGGGCGGGGCAGGCGGTTGCGATGGGACGGGAGCTTCCCGCGGCCGAATTGACCCGGGATCTCGCCAAATCGGCCTTGGCTCGCCTGAAAGCGCTGGCTGGATAGGGCGCCAGGGCCGGTTGCGGCGCAAAAGCGGCCTCTGCTATACGGCAGACCTGATTTCTGCCGTTCGAGGCCTTATATAATGTCAGTCGACGCCACTACCGTCCGCCGCATCGCGCATCTGGCGCGCATTGCCGTCGGGGACGACGAGGTTCCGCACTTGCAGGGTGAGCTCAACGCGATGCTCGCCTTTGTCGAGCAGCTCTCGGAGGTCAATGTCGAGGGCGTGGAGCCCATGACCTCGGTCACCCCGATGCAGATGAAGAAGCGTCAAGACGTGGTCAATGACGGCGAGATCGCCGACGATATCGTCGCCAATGCGCCTGCGACCGAAGGTCACTTCTTCCTGGTGCCCAAGGTTGTCGAGTAATTCAATTCGGGACGTGGTCCGATGTGCCTGCTTTGCGACGACGAGAAGGCCTATCAGGCCTACATGAACTATCTCGACAAGATGGAGCGGCAGGGCAAGGCTGCCGATCCCAATGTCGCCGTCAATGCCGTGCTCGACGAGATCGAGGCCGCCGCGAAAGCGGCAGCCAAGAAAAACGTCATGCAAGACGACCCGGCCAACGACAAGACCCTGTCTCCGTTCTTCTGCAGCCCGATCAATAAATGACCGATTTGACATCGCTGACGCTCGCCGAAGCCCGCAAGGGTCTCACGGCCAAGACTTTCACGTCGCTCGAACTGACCGACGCGCATCTGAGCGCGATCGAAGCCGCGCGCGTGCTCAACGCCTTCGTGATGGAGACGCCGGACCAGGCGCGCAGCATGGCGCGCGAGGCGGACAGCAAGATCGCCAAGGGTGATGCAGGTCCGCTCGCGGGCATCCCGCTCGGCATCAAGGACCTGTTCGCGACCAAGGGCGTGCGCACCACGGCGTGCTCAAAGATCCTCGGCAATTTCGTGCCGACCTATGAGTCCACCGTCACCTCGCAGCTCTGGCGCGATGGCGCCGTGATGCTCGGCAAGCTCAACAATGACGAGTTCGCGATGGGCTCGGCGAACGAGACCTCGTGCTTCGGTCCGGTCGGCAATCCATGGCGGCACGAGGGAAGCAACACGACGCTGGTGCCGGGCGGCTCGTCCGGCGGCTCGGCCTCGGCCGTTGCGGCGCTGCTCTGCATGGGCGCGACCGCGACCGACACCGGCGGCTCGATCCGCCAGCCGGCGGCGTTCACCGCGACCGTCGGCATCAAGCCGACCTATGGCCGTTGCTCGCGCTGGGGCATCGTCGCCTTTGCCTCCTCGCTCGACCAGGCAGGTCCGATCGCGCGCACAACGCGCGATGCCGCGATGCTGCTGCGCTCGATGGCCGGCCACGATCCGAAGGACACGACCTCGGTCGACATCCCGGTGCCGGACTACGAGGCCGCGATCGGCAAGTCCGTGAAGGGCATGAAGATCGGCATCCCCAGGGAGTATCGTCTCGACGGCATGCCGGCCGAGATCGAGAAACTTTGGGAAGAGGGCGCGGCGTGGCTGAAGGCCGCGGGCGCCGAGCTCGTCGAGATATCGCTGCCGCACACCAAATACGCGCTGCCGGCCTATTACATCGTGGCCCCCGCGGAGGCATCCTCCAACCTCGCGCGCTATGACGGCGTCCGCTACGGCCTGCGCGAGCAGGGTAAGAACATCATCGAGCTCTACGAGAACACCCGCGCCGAAGGTTTTGGCGCGGAGGTACGCCGCCGCGTCATGATCGGCACCTATGTGCTCTCCGCCGGCTATTACGACGCCTATTATCTGCGCGCCCAGAAAGTGCGCACGCTGATCAAGAAGGATTTTGAGGATTGCTTCGCGAGGGGCGTCGACGCGATCCTGACGCCGGCGACGCCGTCGGCCGCCTTCGGCATCGGCGAGAAAGGCGGTGCCGATCCCGTCGAGATGTATCTCAACGACATCTTCACCGTGACCGTGAACATGGCGGGCCTGCCCGGCATCGCCGTGCCCGCCGGCAAGGACTCGCAGGGTCTGCCGCTCGGGCTGCAGCTGATCGGCCGTCCATTCGACGAGGAGACGCTGTTCTCGCT
Organism: Bradyrhizobium sp. CB2312; assembly: GCF_029714425.1. Taxonomy (NCBI): domain Bacteria; kingdom Pseudomonadati; phylum Pseudomonadota; class Alphaproteobacteria; order Hyphomicrobiales; family Nitrobacteraceae; genus Bradyrhizobium; species Bradyrhizobium sp. CB2312. The sequence continues at coordinate 4,518,441 of NZ_CP121668.1, forward strand.
CGGCGAGGTGATCGAGCAGGCCGCCGGCCGCTTCACGCCCGCGAGGTGGTGGTGAATGTCGCGGCATTCATCGCGAGCGTCGACGGCGCGGCGCCCGCGCCTGACCTGAGCGCGCCGCTCGCAGGTCTCTGGTGGGCCGCCAAGGGCAACTGGGACCAGGCGCACAAGATCGTTCAGGACGACAGCGGCCGCGACGCCGCCTGGGTGCATGCATACTTGCACCGGGTCGAAGGCGATCTCGGCAATGCCGGCTACTGGTACCGTCAGGCCGGTAAGCCGGCGGCAAAGGATTCATTGGAAGCGGAGTGGCAGCGGATCGCTGCCACGCTGCTCGGGAGCACGACATGAGCACGGCCACGCACAAGATTCTCAAAGGCGCCACCGGCGATTGGGAGATGGTCATCGGCATGGAGATCCATGCCCAGGTGACCTCGAACGCGAAGCTGTTCTCGGGCGCGTCCACCGCGTTCGGCGGCGAGCCGAACAGCCACGTGTCGCTGGTCGACGCCGCGATGCCGGGCATGCTGCCCGTCATCAACGAGGAATGCGTCAAGCAGGCTGTCCGGACCGGGCTTGGTCTCAACGCAAAGATCAATCTGCGTTCGGTGTTCGACCGCAAGAACTATTTCTATCCTGACCTGCCGCAGGGCTACCAGATCAGCCAGTACAAGTCGCCTGTCGTGGGCGAGGGCGAGGTGCTGGTCGAGCTCGAAGGCGGCCGCAGCGTCTCGATCGGCATCGAGCGCCTGCACCTGGAGCAGGATCCCGGCAAAATGCTGCACGACCAGTCGCCGTCGCTGTCCTTCATCGATTTCAACCGCTGCGGCGTGGCGCTGATGGAGATTGTCTCAAAGCCGGACATCCGCGACGCCGAGCAGGCCAAGGCCTATGTGACCAAGCTGCGCTCAATCATGCGCTATCTCGGCACCTGTGACGGTGACATGGAGAAGGGAAGCCTGCGCGCCGATGTGAACGTTTCCGTGCGTAAGCCTGGCGGACCGCTCGGCACCCGTTGCGAAATCAAGAACATGAACTCGATCGCCTTTATCGGCCAGGCGATCGAATATGAAGCGAGGCGACAGATCGAGATCATCGAGGACGGTGGGCAGATCGAGCAGGAGACGCGTCGGTTCGACCCCAACAAGGGCGAGACGCGCTCGATGCGCTCGAAGGAAGAGGCGCACGACTATCGCTACTTTCCCGATCCGGATTTGCTGCCGCTGGAGTTCTCGCAGGCCTTCGTCGACGAGCTGAAAGCGAAGCTGCCGGAGTTGCCGGACCAGAAGAAGACGCGCTTCGTCGCGGACTTCGGCCTGTCGGCCTATGACGCGAGCGTGCTGGTCGCCGAGCGCGAGAGCGCGGTCTTCTACGAGACCGTGCTCGATAAGCTCGCCAACCGCGCCCGCGACGGCAAGATGGCGGCGAACTGGGTGATCAACGAGCTGTTCGGCCGTCTCAACAAGGAAGGCCGGGATATTGCGGGCGCTCCGGTCAACGCCGAACAGCTTGCGGCCATCATCGACCTGATCGGCGAGGGCACGATCTCGGGCAAGATCGCCAAGGATCTGTTCGAGATCGTCTGGCAGGAGGGCGGCGATCCCCGCGCGCTGGTCGAAAGCCGCGGCATGAAGCAGGTGACGGATCTTTCGGCGATCGAAAAGGTTGTCGACGACATCATCGCGGCCAATCCCGACAAGGCGGCGCAGGTCAAGGACAAGCCGCAGTCGCTCGGCTGGTTCGTCGGCCAGGTGATGAAGGCGTCCGGCGGCAAGGCCAACCCGCAGAGCGTCAACGACCTGCTCAAGTCCAAGCTCGGCGTCTAGCCTCACGCGTTCGAACGAGGTGACGACATGCGTCGTCGCCTCGCTTCACCTTGCGATGCACGCTCGCGCGCGTCGTCGACGGCAATCGTCATCCGCTCAAGGGCGCGCAGCGCCACCGAATCGCGGCCCGCGCGATTCGCGCGAAACGGCGACTTGCAGACGCTCTGACGAGCGCTTCCGCCGTTAAGCATGAAAATAATTTCGTTGCCAAAATTCGCGACTCAGAGTCCGCGACTCTGCCCCGCGACGCGATCGCGCGCGTTGCAGCGCGCGTCATCGCGTCGATCACGCATGATGTGCATGCGCAGAATATTACTTGCTGCATAGGGTTTTCTTGCAATCGCTGTGCTCGTCGACGTCGATACTGCGCGAAGCATTTGCAATCGCGGACGCGTGTCGCCGCGTGTCGGCAAATCAGGCGCGGCTGGCGCACGCGCGCTGCGTCGTCAACACTTCCTTAAGTGAGAAGATGTTTTTTTCGTCGTGTTGGTGTATTCGGGGTGAGTGCATTCGATCCCCGAATGCGCGCAGCGATTAAAGCCATCTCACACATCGGAGGGCAACATGGCCAAGAAAGCGAAGAAGGCGAAGAAGGCGAAGAGCGCAGTGAAGAAGACTGCGAAGAAGACCCGCAAGGTCGCGAAGAAGAAGAAGTAACTTCGCTTCTGAAGTTGCCGGCTCCTGAAGCCGGCACGTCATCAGCGCCTCCCAGAGGTTCTGGTCGACGATAGAGGGTGTCGGCGAGACATCAGGTCAACGGTCGGATCGTTCTCTTTGACGGTCCGGCAGAAGAAACGAGTTTTCTTCGTTCGGTGCGGTTCTCTTTCCAAAGGGCTCCGCAATTTCACAAACGGCCTTTGGCCAACGTGAAATCTGGTCCTGACGTGTTCGCCGACGCCCTCGTTCTCCCTGAGGCCGGGGTATTGCCGGCATTCCCTTTTCCGACATTGCTGATCTGACCGCGACGTCGTCGCGCCGCCTTGGCTGTACCGTTTCGAGACGGGACAGGGCTGCGGCGAACTGTCGTTGGCTGCGACGGCCGTTGCCTGGGCGCTGTGCAAAGCCGTTTACGATCCATTCTCCCGTTTCGATCGTTGCGCGAGGCGGCATGATGTCCGCGGGTGGGGCCGCACGAGGCGGCCACTTGCGCTTTGCCGACGATCCGCTTCCCAAAATTGCAGCCGCAGAAGACGCGCCAGTGTGCGCGATGGTTATCGATGTCCCAAAATGCTGGGGTAAACGGAATCTAACGAATCTCAGAAGTGCCTGCAAAACGAAGACTTCTTGCATTCGTCGCGCGGATGCCGCGCGCTCGCGTTTACGTCTGCTTCATTGCGATACTTAAACTGCCATTCAAATTTGCCCGCCATCATCGCCTTCAACAAGCCGGCAAACGGCATTGGGGATGAGTTGAACAGTGCATGATCCCGGGAAGGGGCATGCACATCAGAGTTGGACGGGAGCCGCGCTCGGGGGAACGAGGCGGCACAAGAAAAAAGGGGATGCGTTATGTTTCAGGGTACTTTCGATCTCGAGACGGCGACGCCGATCGATGCGAGCGCGCTGTCGGACGTGCTGTTCGAGCGCGGGATCTACTGGGCGAGCGGCCGCTCCGGCCTCGTCGATCTCGTCGCCGCGCACAAATGGTTCAATCTCGCCGCGCTGAAGGGCCGCAAGGACGCCGTGGCGCTGCGCCAGGAAGTCGCGGGCCAGATGTCGGATGCCGAGATCGCTGCCGCCCAGCGCGATGCGAGGGCGTGGGTTTCGGCTCACTGAACCCGAGCATCGCATCCGGCCCCGTGTTTTCACCGGGTGATTTGGTTGCGCTGAATCAAGCCCAGCATCGTGCCTCCGCTTCAGAACCCGCGCGGCATGAGCAACCCCGACAAGAATGACTCCGTCCCGGGTCACTGGCTGCCGATTCAGATAGCGCCCGACGATTGCGATCTGGAACTCGGACGGCCGCACAAGACCGGCATTTTGCCGCTCACCTTTCCCTGTCGGCGCAGGGCTGGCGTCTGGTTCAATGTCTGGACCGGCGAGGCGGTGCTGATCTCGCCCTCGCATTGGCGGATCTGGCGATCCCGCACCTAGGTGTGGGCGCACATATATAAGAGAGCGCGAATCGGCTGAACTCAGCCGCGCTCATCCTTGCGCCAGGCTTTCGCGCCGGGGGCACGAGCGCATTCAGGTGAAAGAACAGAGTCGGGCTGATTCTTGAGCGACCCGAGAGATAGGTAACGGTCCGTACCGGACACATGGGTTACACTTTCCGCTTTTGTTCTGCGGGAGGTGTGGATGCCGTGGAAAGCGAGTTCGGTGATGGAAGAGCGCCTTCGCTTTGTCGCCCGTCTGCTGGACGGGGAGGCCATGACGGACGTCTGCCGGGAGTTCGGCATATCACGCAAGACCGGCTACAAGATTTTCGATCGCTACAAGGAACAGGGGTTGGCGGCCCTGAGCGATCGCTCGCGGCGGCCGGTGCACTATGCCAATCAGCTCCCGGAGCAAGTCGAGGGCCTGATCGTCCGCCTCAAAGCCGAGAAGCCGCACTGGGGCGCGCGCAAGATCCGTGAATTGCTGGTCCGGCGGCTCGACGGCGATGTCAGGCTTCCCGCCAAAAGCACCATTCATGCGGTGCTCGATCGCCATGGTTTGGTCAAACGCGGCGGCGTGCCGCGCCACCGCGCGCGCGGCACGCCGCTGTCCGCGGGCGCTGTACCCAATGATCTGTGGTGCACCGACTTCAAAGGCGAGTTCAAGCTCGGCAATGGCCGCTACTGCTATCCACTGACCGTCACGGACCATGCCTCGCGCTTCCTGTTGCTGTGCGACGCGCTCGATTCCACCCGCGAGGAGCCGGCCATTGCCGCCTTCGAGCGGCTGTTTCGCGAGCGCGGGCTGCCGCTGGCCATCCGCTCCGACAACGGCGTGCCCTTCGCCAGCCCCAACGCCTTGTTCAATCTCTCAAAGCTCTCGGTGTGGTGGCTGCGGCTCGGGATTGCGATCGAGCGCATCAAGCCGGGCCATCCGCAGCAGAACGGACGCCACGAGCGCATGCACCTCACCCTCAAGAAGGAAACCACTCGGCCGCCGGGCGCCAATAGCTTGCAGCAGCAGGAGCGCTTCGACGCGTTCCTCCGCGAGTTCAACGCCGAGCGTCCCCACGAGGCCCTCGACATGAACTGCCCTGCCGAGCGCTACCTGGCCTCAACGCGCTGCTATGCCGGCCTGCCGGAACTGACCTATCCGTTCCACGATCACGAGCTACTCGTCACCGCCTGCGGACGGCTTTGCCTGCATCGCAAGCGGATCAATCTCTCCACCGTGCTGGCCGGACAAAAGCTCGGCATCAAGGAGGTCGACGACGGCATTTGGCTCGTCAGCTTCATGCACTATGATTTGGGATATTTCGACCTGGAGCAGAAAACCCTGCAACCCCTCGACAACCCGTTCGGCACGAGGTTGTCACCCATCTCTTAGGTACGATCCGTGACCTATGTCTCCGGGCCGGACACATCTGTTGGATGGCGGAGAGGGAGGGATTCGAACCCTCGATACAGCTTGAGACCGTATGACGCTTTAGCAAAGCGTTGCCTTCAGCCACTCGGCCACCTCTCCGGTGCGAGCCTTATGCATCTAATTGCTTGGGCTGGTCAATTTGGAAGCGCGTGTTTTCGTTCGAATATTCCCAGCGATCTTCGGGACGTGAGCGGAATTTCGCGAGAGCCGGGCGCGGAGCTGAGCCCTCTGGCTTCCGCCGCAAGGATCGTTGCCTGCACGAAGGCCGCCTTTTCTCGAACAAGCGGCTGAACTTCTTGCCGAATCCAGCGTGGTCGCGCACGGGAGAGGGCGGCTTCCACCGGTCTCGATCCGAATAATCCCCGCTATTCATTCCCCGCTATTCATAAAGGGTGCTTGCAGCAGCGCGGCGGGCCCGACCGTGACTGTGCCTGCAGAGCAACAGCGTCGCGAAGGGGGGCCGTGGCTTCTCCTTGAGTCTCCTCTCGATTCCACGATTCGAGTGCGTCAAAGCCGTTTCGGGCCGGACTCTCGCCTCGCCTGCCTCATGTGCGGAATTTTGAGGGCAAATGGAACCTTCTCGAAAACGATAGCATAAACAATGTGTTGCGAGGGGCGCTTCGATCACATCTGCGTGTTATTTGTGCAACACCCGTCGGAAAACAGGTTTCATATGCCCGTTACGAGGCGTTCTCTTGTTGTGTGTGCAAGGACGTTCGGTAATTGTGACCACGCGACGTAGGGGGGCATCCCGAGGTCGTCCCGTTTAGGTCATTCGCTTAAGTCCCTCGCGTTCATGCGGGTGTGTCCGAAGGCGCGAAGGAACCGAAAGCGGTGATTTAGAGGGGTTTGGGGCATTGGCCGTCCGGTCAGTGACCTCCCCTGAAGAGCAACTTGGAGGTTTAACATGAAGTTGGTTAAGAGCCTTTTGCTCGGCTCAGCGGCGGGTCTGATCGCCGTGGGCGGAGCGCAGGCGGCTGATCTGCCCGTGAAGGCCAAGGCGGTCGAATACGTGAAGATCTGCTCCCTGTACGGTGCGGGATTCTACTACATCCCGGGCACTGACACCTGCATCAAGCTGGGTGGTTATCTGCGCGCTGAAGTCGCGCTGAACACCAACTCGGACTACAGCGGCCAGTTCAACACCGGCTCGCAGGGTGCAAACGGTGCACGTAACCGTCTGACGAACTACTACACCATGCGCGCTCGTGAGGACCTCAACATCGACACGCGCACCGCGACCGAGTACGGCGTGGTCCGCACGTTCTTCGATGGCGTCTTCTCCTGGACGACCGGCAACTACGTCGGCACCAACAGCGGCACTGGTGCGACCCAGTATAGCGGCACGCTCGGCGTGGGCCCCAACCCGGTTGGCACGGCTGCCAGCCCCGTGTCGCTGTTCGGCTCGGGCTCGGGCTCGGTCAACGGCACGGACGGCAACACCTCGGGCGGTTCGCTCGGCGTGTACTACGCCTTCATCCAGTTCGCCGGCTTCACGATGGGTAAGGCAGTGTCGCAGTTCGACGCTCCCTGGACCAACTATCCGGGCAACAACTTCGACGGTCTGGTCGGCGGCAGCGGCACGGTCACTGGTGTCAACCAGTTCACCTACACCGCTGACTTCGGTCAGGGCATCACGGCGGCGTTCTCGGCTGAAGACGTCACCCAGTACTATCAGGCTGGTAACATCAACATCACCCCTGGTGCGACTGGCGGCTTCGGCTTGTTCGGCGGTGCGGTCGGCAACACCGGCAGCATCGGCGGCACGCGTTCGCCGAACCTCGTCGGTATGATCCGTGTCGACCAGGCTTGGGGTCTGTTCCAGGCGTCGGTGGCTGCGCATGATAACCACGTTGCCTACTACCAACAGACCGAGGTGAGCGGTCACCCCGACGACAAGTGGGGTTGGGCGGTCCAGCTCGCTCTGTCGATCAAGAACATCCCGACTGGTGCGGGTGACGTGATCAACATCTCGGGCGTCTACACCGACGGCGCGACCCGCTACAACTTCCAGAACCTCGCGGGCAGCACCTTCGCGATGTTCGGCAGCTCGAACACCGCCTATCAGAGCGTCGGCTTTGCGTCGGCCCCTGACACGGTGTTCATCAACGGCAGCTCTCAGGAGACCGTCAAGACCTGGGGCTTCCGTGGTGCTTACACCCACAACTGGGATCCGTACTGGAACACTGCGGTCTACGGTGCTTACGCCGGGGCTCAGTTTGGTTCGCTGGCCAAGTCGACGATTTGCAGCGCTGCTGTCTTCGGGACGATCGCCGCGGTTGGTTCGACCTGCAACCCGGACTTCAACATCGGCCAGGCTGGTATCATCACCCGCTGGACTCCTGTGAAGAATCTGACCTTCTCGGCAGACTTCACCTGGACCCATCTGGACCAGAAGTATTCTGGTTTCGTGACCCCGCAGGCGACTCTCGCGGTGCCGGCCAAGCCGGGTAACGTGGCCTACGAGCTCAAGGATCAGGACACGTTCACCCTGCTCCTCCGCGCTCAGCGCAACTGGTAAGTCTGGTCTAACGACCTGACAGAAGCCCCGGCGGGAAACCGCCGGGGCTTTTCTTTTTTGCGAACGGGGCTTGCGACCCGGCAATGTCAGCCGAGCCAGGCCCCGCTTCTGTGACCGGTCGCTCGCCACGGCTCAGGTCGCGGCCTCTTCGCGCTGTCTGCTTGACTCGAAACGGACCTTTGATCTGGATCAACCTGGAGGAGTGCCGCTTCGTTTCTGTACGCCTCACCATCGGTAAGATCCGACTATCGAAAAGCCCATATCAAGCGAAGCAACTCTTCGCGTCGGTGTGAAGCAACGCAGGCCGCTGATGCACGCGCCCGGGGGCGTCATGAATCTGGCTGATACGAAGTCGTTGTCTGGCTCCGGACAATCGTCTGAGCATCCAGTGCATCCCGAAAAATCCTCGGGGTGGGCCCGAGGGCGCGAGCTACGATTCTTGTCACCGACCCTCAGGATTCAGCGCAAGGTGCTTAAAGGCGGCTCGCATCTTTGCGCTCCCAACTACTGCCGCCGTTATCGTCCGGCCGCGCGTCATGCCAAGCCGATCGACACCTCAGCAAGCCATCTCGGCTTCAGGTGCATCGTCAGGAAGAGGATCACGTCATGAGTACAGATAGGATTCTGGAAAAGCCTGAGATGAGCACGGGATCAATCGGCGGAGGATTGAAACGCCGCGATCTCTTGTTGAGTGGTAGTTCTCTCGTCGCTGCTTCGGCGCTCTCGGCCGTCGGATTGACGAGCCCGGCGCAAGCGCAGCAGCCGGCACCGTCGCCCGCAGCGGCCGGCCAGCGACCGAACATAGTCGTCATCATGGGAGACGACATCGGCATCTGGAATATCGGCGCGTACCACCGCGGGATGATGGCCGGGCGGACGCCAAACCTCGACAAGATCGCCGCCGAAGGCATGCTGTTCACCGATTACTACGCCGAGGCGAGTTGCACGGCGGGGCGCGCCAACTTCATCACCGGTGAGTTGCCGATCCGGACCGGCATGACCACAGTCGGCCAGGCCGGCGCTCCCACCGGCTTGCCGGCGGAGGCCGTGACCATTGCCACGGCGCTGAAAGGAATGGGCTATGCCACCGGCCAATTCGGCAAGAATCACCTTGGCGACAAGAACGAGTTTTTGCCGACGGTGCATGGCTTCGACGAGTTCTTCGGCTACCTGTATCACCTCGACGCAATGGAAGATCCGGCCCACCCCGGCTATCCGCAGGACCTGTTGAACGTCGTCGGTCCGCGCAACATGCTCCATACGTGGGCGACCGATGTCGACGATGCCACCGTGGACCCGCGCTGGGGCAAGGTGGGCAAGCAAAGGATCGAGGACGCCGGCACGCTCTATCCCAAGCGGATGGAAACCGTGGACGACGAAATCCGGGACCTTGCTTTGAAGTTCATTGAGAAGGCCAAGGCCGACAACAAGCCGTTCTTCCTGTGGCTCAATCCAACCCGCATGCACATCGTCACGCACTTGTCGCCAAGATACCAGGCGATGCGCAATTCCAAGAACGGCTGGACGATTCATGAAGCCGGCATGGCGCAGCTCGACGACGATGTCGGCATCGTTATGCAAAAGCTCAAGGACATGGGCGTGGATGACAACACCATTGTAATCTTCACTACCGACAACGGCACAGAGGTCTTCACCTGGCCGGATGGCGGACAGACGCCATTCGCGCAAAGCAAAGGCACCGTCATGGAAGGCGGTTTCCGTGTGCCGGCAATGATCCGCTGGCCTGGCAAGGTGCCGGCCGGCAAGGTCGAGAACGGCATCATCTCCGGGCTGGACTGGTTCCCGACCTTACTAGCCGCAGCCGGCAAACCGAACATTGTCGAGGAGTTGAAGAAGGGCAAACACATCGGGGACCGCACCTACAAGTGCCATCTGGACGGTTACAATCAGATGGACATGATCACCGGCAAAGGGCCGTCGAGCCGGCGCGAAATCTGGTACTTCGGCGAGAGCGAGCTGGGAGCCGTGCGCATCGACGACTTCAAGTATCGTTTCATCGACCAGCCTGGAGGCTGGCTGGGCGAAAAAAGCAAGGTTGACGTGCCCTATTTGACCAACCTTCGCCTCGATCCGTTCGAGCGGACGGGCTGGCCCGATAGCGGGACCAAATTTGGCGCGCAGCAATACTTCGACTGGTTCAAATATGAATTCTGGCGCTTCGTGTTCGTTCAGCAGGAGGTCGAGAAACTGGCCATGACGGCGATCGAGTTTCCGCCGATGCAGAGGGGGGCAAGCTTCAATCTAGACGCGGTGAAGGCCAAGATCGAAGCGGCGCGGGCGGCGGTAGCGAAATAAGCGTGCAGTTCTGACCACTTGCGGGTGGCCTCCTATGGGTCGCCCGCTCCGGTTGCCCGTTGTTGGCACTTTGCGTCGGAGTAGGGCCGTCTCTATTCCACGCTGCCGGTGCCGCGGCGCAGATCGGCCTCGATCTGCAATCGCGTGCCGCCGCCGAAGCGGGCGCGGTAGACCTGAAGGTTCTCCATGATCCGCTGCACGTAGTTGCGCGTCTCGGAGAACGGAATCAGCTCGACCCAGTCGACCGCATCGACCTTGGGGTCACGCGGGTCGCCGTAGCGGTCGATCCACTTCTTCACGCTGCCGCGGCCGGCATTGTAGGCGGCAAAGGTCATGATGTAGGAGCCGCGATAATCCTCGAGCAGCCCGCCGAGCTCGGCCGAGCCGAGCGTGGCGTTGTAGACCGAATCGTTCTTCAACCGCGCCAGATCGTAGGTGGCGCCGTGCCGCTTGCAGACATAGCGCGCCGCGTCCGGCGTCACCTGCATCAGCCCATAGGCCTGCGCCGGCGAGACCACCGAGGGGTTGAACGCGCTCTCCTGCCGCGCAATCGCGTAGACGATGCTGCGCTCGACCTCGGGGCCGATCGGCGTGAAGTGCGGAATGCCGTTGACGGGATAGGCGTAGAAATCGAAAGGCAGGCCGCGGTTGAGCGCGGCCTTGCCGAGCAGCAGCATGCCGCGCGCGTCGCTGTAGCGCTGGGTGAGCTCGCCGAGGCCCGCGAGCGCTTCCGGATCGCCGTTCTCGCCCATGTCGGCGAGCAGAGGCACGGCGAGCTCGCGCTCGTCGAGCTCGTAGAGCAGCTGCGCGGCGCGCACGATCTCCAGCCGCTCGGCGCCGCGGCCGCGCGGCTGGCTGTTGAGCTCGATCTGCGGCAGGCCAAGCTTGGCGCGCGCGAGCTGGCCGTAATAGCTGGTCGATTGCTCGGCTGCGCGGGCATAGGCGTTGCGCGCCTCCTGCTGACGGCCTGCGGCCTCCGCGGCGCGGCCCTGCCAATAGCCGGCGCGCGCCAGCGTGGTCGGATTGACGCTACCGACGCCAATGCGGGCGAAATGCTGGGCGGCGGTGGTGGGATCGTTGAGGAAGCGCAGCGCGATCCAGCCCGCGGTGAATTCCTGCTCGGTCTTGTAGATGTCGCGCGAGGGCAGGGCTGCGTCGCGCGCGATCAGATAGGCGCTGCGGAACTCCTCGGTGTCGATCATCTTGCGCGCCAGGAGGCGCCGCTCGATCCACCATTCGTCGAGATTGTAGAGCCGGCCTGGGTCCTTCGGCGCCGACAGCATCAGCTGGGCGGCTTCGGCAAACTTCTCCTCGCGGCGCAAGAGCTGGATCCTGCTGAAGGTGAAGCCGGGATCATTGTGCAGCTCGCGCGGCACAGCTTCCAGCAACGCGCGCGTGTTCGGCGCCTTCTTGACGGCGGCGATGCGGGCCTTGGCGAGCGCGACATAGCCGGCGCCGAGGCGCTTGGCCGCGCGCATCGCGGCCTCGTTCTCGCTGCCGTAGAGCAGGGTGTCCATCCGCGCCTTCTGATCGCCCGGCGTCACCAGCGCGCCGAACTGGTCGAGCGCGTTGTTCTCGGTCTCCTCCGACATCGGATCGCTGCGCCAGGCCTCGCGCACCAGCCGCTCGGCATTGGCGCGGTCGCCGCGCGCCAGCATCGCCTTGGCGAGCGTGAAGCGGCCCTTGGCGGAGATCGGCGACTCGTTCTCGAACCAGGACCAGGCAACGGAATCATCGCGCCTGTCGTCCCACATCGCAGCCTCTAGGCGGCGGCGCAGGAAGGTCTGCGACGGCCAACTCGGATTGGCGGAGAGGAAGGCGCGGTAGCGCTCGACGGTGGCGCCATTATCCTCGCTGCGCAGGATGACCCATTCGGCGAGTTTTCGCGCGACAGGATCGGAGATGGAGGCGGCGTAATTGCTGGCATCGCCCGCCTTGCGCTTGCGCACGAGCTCGATGACGGTCCCCAGCGTGTCCTTGTCCGCCTGCGACGTCGAGGAGGTCGCGGCGACCGCGGCCGGCGTCACCGGCTTGCGTGGTGCGGCATGCTGGCGCGTCGCAGGAGCCAGCACGGGCGCAGCGACGGGTTTGGCGGGCGCCGGGGCGGTCGGTTTGATCGTGGCCGTCACGGCCGGCGCGGGGGCGGCTTTGGGGGGCGAGGTGCCGGCAGTCGGCGTTGATTTTGGCGCGGGGGCGGCTGCGGCAGGCTTGGGCTTGTCCTTGGGCTTGTCCTTCGCGGGGTCCTTGCCGGCGGTCTTGCCTGCGTCCTTGGTCGGCTTCTTCGCGGCGTCCTTGGCAAGGTCCTTGGCAAGTTCCTTGGCCGGGGTGCTCGCCGCACCCTTGCTCGCGCCCTTTGTGTCCTTGCCGGTTCCCTTGTCTGTTCCTTTGGCAGGTGCCTTCGGGGTGTTCTTGGCGGTATCCTTGGCCACGGGCTTGGCGGTGTCCTTGGTTCCTTCCGCCGTCGTCTCGTTGGACTTGGCGAGAGCGGCGCAGCCGATCGACAGCCCTGCTGTCAGGCACAGAACCAGACCAATGGATCGCCACGTGGCGCGCGGAAAGGAGATCACGGCGTTTCGTCGCCCCGAATCAGTCAGTTGGCTCAAGATCTAGCTGTATTTGATTGAATATGCGGACAAAATACCAACAGCGGCTTACCTCCGCCCGATTTGCACCAGCACCGCGGCAAAATCGCGGCCTAAACGGTGCGTCACGTGGAGGCGGGCCTTTTACCGGCGGGATAGACCCGATATGTATGGGGCTTGCTCTCAAGAGATCGCCGCGTACGGAGGAAGTCCATGGCAGCCAAGACGAAATTCCGGGGGTCGTTCACCGCCTTGGTCACGCCGTTCAAGAACGGCTCGCTGGACGAGGCGGCGTTCCGCTCCCTGGTCAACTGGCAGATCGCCGAGGGCACCAATGGCCTCGTCCCGGTCGGCACCACCGGCGAGAGCCCGACGCTGAGCCATGACGAGCACAAGAAGGTGGTCGAATGGTGCATCGCTGAAGCCAAGGGCCGGGTACCCGTCGTTGCCGGCGCCGGCTCCAACTCGACCAAGGAGGCGATCGAGCTCGCCCAGCACGCCGAGAAGGCGGGCGCGGATGCCGTGCTGGTCGTCACGCCCTACTACAACAAGCCGACTCAGGAAGGCCTCTACCAGCACTTCAAGGCGATCAACGACGCGATCGGAATTCCGATCATCATCTACAACATCCCGCCGCGCTCGGTGATCGACATGTCGGTCGACACCATGAAGCGGCTGTGGGAGCTGAAGAACATCGCCGGCGTCAAGGACGCCACCGCCAGCATGGTGCGCGTGTCGCAGCAGCGCGCGGCGATGGGCGAGGATTTCAACCAGCTCTCCGGCGAGGATGCCACCATCCTCGGCTACATGGCCCATGGCGGCCACGGCTGCATCTCGGTGACCTCGAACGTCGCGCCGCGCCTGTGTGCGGAGTTCCACACCGCCTGGCAGAAGGGCGACGCCAAGGCGGCGCTCGCGATCCACGACAAGCTGATGCCGCTGCACAACAACCTCTTCATCGAGAGCAATCCGGCGCCGATCAAGTACGCGATGTCGCTGCTCGGCAAGTTCGACGAGACGCTGCGGCTGCCGATGGTCCCGGTCTCAGAGCCGACCCGCGCCGCGGTGCGCAGCGCCATGGTACATGCCGGCCTGATCAACTGACGCGGTGACAAATCGGGGGAGCCGTCCATGAGCGCCGACGAAAGGGGCAGGCAGATGCTCAAGGAGTTCCGCGAGTTCGCCATGAAGGGCAACGTCGTCGATCTCGCGGTCGGCGTCATCATCGGTGCGGCCTTCGGCGCCATCGTCACGTCGCTGGTCGGTGACATCATCATGCCGATCATTGGCGCGGCGACCGGCGGCCTCGACTTCTCGAACTACTTCGTCCCCTTGTCGAAGTCGGTCACCGCCACCAATTTAGCGGATGCGAAAAAGCAAGGCGCAGTCCTTGCTTACGGTAGCTTCCTGACGCTGACGATCAACTTCATCATCATCGCCTTCGTGCTGTTCCTGGTGATCCGCGCCATGAACACGTTAAAGCGCAAGGAAGAGACCAAGCCTGCGGAGCCGCCGAAGCCGTCGGAAGAGGTCGTTCTGCTGACCGAGATCCGCGATCTCCTCAAGAAGTGACGCGCGCGCTTCACCCAAACTGTTAGCTTTGCAGCGCATCTCGATCAGGTTTGACTCAGGTTTCACTTGCATGGCCGATAAGAACGAACGTCCGATCAAGGTCATGGCGGAAAATCGCAAGGCCCGCTTCAACTATGCGATCGAGGACACGATCGAAGCGGGCATTGCGCTGACCGGCACCGAGGTGAAGTCGATCCGCAACGGCAAGAGCACGATTGCCGAATCCTACGCGGACTCGAAGAACGGCGAGATCTGGCTGATCAACGCCACCATTCCCGAATATCTCCAGGGCAACCGCTTCAACCACGAGCCGAAGCGGCCGCGAAAGCTGCTGCTGCATCGCCGCCAGATCAACAAATTGATGGGCGCGGTCGATCGCGAGGGCATGACGCTGATCCCGCTCAAGCTTTACTTCAACGAGCGCGGACGGGCCAAGCTGCAGCTTGCGGTTGCAAAGGGCAAGAAGCTGCACGACAAGCGCGAGAGCGAGAAGAAGCGCGACTGGAGCCGCGAGAAGGGCCGCCTGATGCGGGCGAGGGGATAGCGCAAGAGGATAGCGGCAAGAGGACGGGATGTCTCAGAAGAACCTGCTCGAGGTCGATTGGAGCCAGATTCCCGCGCCGGCCGATGACGGCGGCGCTGCGCACCTCAAGGGCATGACGCTGCCGGCGATCACCCTACTCGCGACCGACGATACGTCAGTGACATTGTCGGCGCTGTCAGGCCGAACCGTGGTGTTCGCCTATCCGCGCACCGGCGAGCCCGGCAAGATCGCGCTGGTGGACGATTGGGACATGATCCCGGGCGCGCGCGGCTGCACGCCGCAGACCTGCGCCTTCCGTGATTTGTTCGCCGAGCTGAAGGCGGCCGGTGCCTCGCAGGTGTTCGGGCTCTCGACCCAGAGCAACGAATACCAGACCGAGATGGCCTCGCGGCTGCATCTGCCGTTCCCCGTGCTGTCGGACGAGAAGCTGGCGCTCACACGCGCCCTGAAGCTGCCGACCATGGAGGTCGCAGGGCTGACGCTGATCAAGCGCCTCGCGCTGATCATCGACGATGCCAGCATCACGCATGTGTTCTATCCGGTGTTCCCGCCCGACCGGAATGCCGGCGACGTGCTCGACTGGCTGAAGGCGAATCCCGCCAAGGGATAGTCGTTAGTCGAGATCCGCCTTCACCTTTGCGAACACGGACCGGAACATGTCAGGCGTCAGCACGCCGGTGTTCGTGTTGTAGCGCGAGCAGTGATAGCTGTCGTAGAGCCTGACCGCGCCGGCCTGATGCACGGCGCCGTGGCCGAAGGGAGCTTGCGAGCCCTTCAGATTCAGCGGCTTGAGCACGGTGTCGTGCGCAATCCGTCCGAGCGCGACGATCGCGCGCAGGTTCGGCATGGTCGCGAGGTTGGCGGCGAGAAACTGGCGGCAGGT
The DNA here is from genome assembly GCF_029714425.1 of Bradyrhizobium sp. CB2312. NCBI lineage: Bacteria > Pseudomonadati > Pseudomonadota > Alphaproteobacteria > Hyphomicrobiales > Nitrobacteraceae > Bradyrhizobium > Bradyrhizobium sp. CB2312. The sequence goes on from NZ_CP121668.1 coordinate 4,534,204, forward strand.
GTTGATCTCGACCGGCAGCGGCTTGTTCTGCGGCGGAACGCAGTGCACGGCATTGGCGATGCGGCAGTCGATCAGTTTGAGGCCGTCATCGGGACGGGCCTGATAGTTGCCCTTGGCAAAGCCGTATTCGAGCAGCGTGGCGTAGAGCAGGTCGCCGGCATAGTCGCCCGTGAAGGGGCGGCCGGTGCGGTTGGCGCCCTGCATCCCCGGCGCGAGGCCAACGATCAGGAGCCGCGCCTTGATGTCGCCGAAGGGAGCGACCGGCGCGTTGTGCCATAACGGCTCGCGCGCCCGATTCGCCTCGCGAAAGGCGACCAGGCGCGGACAGAGCGGACAATCACGGTCGGGGACGACGGTAAGAGGCTGGCGGCTCGACCGGGCCGCCTCACTCCTCAAAGTCGTCATCGCCCCTCGGCGCCATCGTGGTTGCGCGCTGGAGGAATTGCGGGGCGTGGTGGCGTCCCTCGCCACGCTCGCCGCGATCACGCGGGGCGGGGCGTTCGGACGGGTCGCGGCCGAGCTTGGACTGCAGCTCGACGAGGTCGGTGAAGACGTCGGCCTGGCGGCGCAGCTCGTCGGCGATCATCGGCGGCTGGCTGGCGATGGTGGAGACTACGGTGACCCGCACGCCTCGGCGCTGGACGGCCTCGACCAGGGAGCGGAAATCGCCGTCACCCGAGAACAGCACCATCTGGTCGATGTGCTCGGCGAGCTCCATGGCATCCACGGCGAGCTCGATGTCCATGTTGCCCTTGACCTTGCGGCGGCCGGAAGCGTCGATGAATTCCTTGGTCGCCTTGGTGACGACGGTGTAGCCGTTGTAGTCCAGCCAGTCGATCAGCGGGCGGATCGAGGAGTATTCCTGATCCTCGATGATCGCGGTGTAGTAGAACGCCCGCAGCAAGGTTCCGCGGCTCTGAAACTCCTTCAGCAGGCGCTTGTAGTCGATGTCGAAGCCCAGGGTTTTCGCCGTGGCGTAGAGATTGGCCCCATCGATGAAGAGCGCGATCTTGTTGGTAGGGGAAGGTGACATTCAGTTGCTCGCGTAGTGCTTGTGATTGATCGTTTATTGTTGGCGCGGCGGCAGCACGCCGCGCACTTCAAAGTGCTGCCGAAGCCCGTCGAAACCGCAAATCCGGAGAAGTCGGGGCAATCAAGGTATAGTTATGGCGGTCGCGCATACACCCGGCGCTGCCCCGTCCGACAGCCCGGAAAATCACTCGACCCAGCCCCAATGTGGGGGTAGCAGAGCCGTTTGGCGAGGCCAAATCACAATTTGGCCTTGCGAAACCGCCCCGGCCCCTATAACTAGCCCCGATCATCCACATATTTCGTCCCACCCACAACGGAGCGACAGTCCATGGCTCGCGTCACCGTAGAAGATTGTATCGACAAGGTCGACAACCGGTTTGACCTGGTCCTGCTGGCCGCCCACCGTGCCCGCATGATTTCGTCCGGTTCACAACTAACGGTTGACCGTGATAACGACAAGAACCCTGTTGTGTCTTTGCGCGAAATTGCCGACACGACAATCTCGCCGGAGGACCTCCGCGAGGAGCTGGTGCATTCGCTCCAGAAGTTCGTCGAGGTCGACGAGCCCGAGCCGGACACCGTGCCGCTGATCGGTTCCGCCGGCGCCAGCGTCGATGCGGACGATACCGAAGTTGCCGTCGAGCGCATGACCGAAGAGGAGCTCCTGAAGGGTCTCGAAGGCCTCGCGCCGCCCGAGGAGCAGCCCGAGGAAGACGAGTAAATCGTCCCATCGCAGTCATCGACTTCTTGTGATCTTATCAAGGGCCCGAACCGTTGTTCGGGCCTTTGCTTTTGTTGGCGTTTTCGTGGTTACCATAGCGTTGCCGGTTCGCGCTGGGCCCTGTCACTGAATTGATCGGGACGCGCGCGGGATCGGAGCTAGGATGTATACAACGGGCTCTCTCGTGGTCCGTTCGAAGGCAGGATGGCATGGTGTATCGGCGCCGCAGACCAATGCAGATGCTGGCCGCAACCGAATCGGTTGCCATGGCCCCGTCTGCGCCGGTGGCCCGGCCGGCCAAGCCCCGCGCGCGCATGATGCGTCAATATGACCTCGTCGAACGCGTCCGGTCCTACAATCCCAACACCAACGAAGACCTGCTGAACCGCGCCTATGTCTACGCCATGAAGGCGCATGGCTCGCAGACCCGCGCCTCGGGCGATCCGTACTTCTCGCACCCGCTCGAAGTGGCGGCGATCCTCACCGACCTCAAGCTCGACGACGCCACCATCGTCGCTGCGCTGCTGCACGACACGATCGAGGACACCGAGGCGACGCGGGCCGAGATCGACCAGATCTTCGGCCCCGAGATCGGCGCGCTGGTCGAGGGCCTGACCAAGCTGAAGCGGCTGGAGCTGGTCTCGCGCGAGGCCAAGCAGGCCGAGAACCTGCGCAAATTGCTGCTGGCGATTGCCGACGATGTCCGCGTGCTGCTGGTTAAGCTCGCCGACCGCCTGCACAACATGCGGACGCTGGACTTCGTGCCGACGGAATCGCGCCGCCGTATCGCCGAGGAGACGCTCGACATCTATGCGCCGCTCGCCGGGCGCATGGGCATGCAGGAGATGCGCGAGGAGCTGGAGGACCTGTCCTTCCGCACTCTCGATCCCGAGGCCTATTCGGTGGTGATGCAGCGGCTCGACGCGCTCGCCGAGCGCAACCGCAATCTGATCGGCGAGATCGAGGACCAGCTCTCCAACAATCTGCGCCACCGCGGCTTGGGCGCGCGCGTCTACGGCCGCCGCAAGAAGCCATTCTCGATCTGGACCAAGATGGAGCGCAAGTCGGTCGGCTTCGAGCAATTGTCCGACATCTTCGGCTTTCGCCTCGTCGTCAACGACATCGAGTCCTGCTATCGCGCGCTCGGCATCGTCCACACCACCTGGCCGGTCGTGCCGGGACGCTTCAAGGACTACATCTCGACGCCGAAGCAGAACGACTACCGCTCGATCCACACCACAGTGATCGGGCCCGGCAACCAGCGCGTCGAGCTCCAGATCCGCACCGAGGCGATGGACCAGATCGCCGAGCGCGGCATCGCCGCGCACGTGTTCTACAAGGAGGGCGTCGGCTCGCCGACCGAATTCCTCAAGCGCGAGTCCAACGCGTTCGCCTGGCTGCGCCACACCATCGGCATCCTCTCGGAGAGCGCCAACCCCGAGGAATTCCTCGAGCATACAAAGCTCGAGCTGTTCCACGACCAGGTGTTCTGCTTCACCCCGAAGGGCAAGCTGATCGCGCTGCCGCGCCATGCCAACGTGATCGACTTCGCCTATGCGGTACATACCGACGTTGGCAACAGCGCGGTCGGCTGCAAGATCAACGGCAAGTTCGCGCCTTTGTCCTCGGAGCTCCAGAACGGCGACGAGGTCGAGGTGCTGACCTCGGAAGCACAATCGGCGCCGCCCTCGGCCTGGGAGACGCTCGCGGTCACCGGCAAGGCGCGCGCCGCGATCCGCCGCGCCACGCGCACCGCGGTGCGCGATCAATATGCCGGCCTCGGCCGCCGCATCGTCGAGCGCCTGTTCGAGCGCGCCAAGATCGAATATGCCGACGACAAGCTCAAGGGCGCGCTGCCGCGGCTGGCGCGCACCTCGATCGAGGACGTCATGGCGGCCGTCGGCCGGGGCGAGATCAAGGCCTCCAACGTCGCGCGTGCGATGTACCCCGACTACAAGGAGGAGCGCGTCGCGCGCTATGGCATCAAGAAGGGCCTTGCCGCCAAGCTCAAGGACAAATCGTCCGAGCCGCCGCGCAGCGCGGTCGCGATCCCGATCCGCGGCATCAATTCCGACCTGCCGGTGAAGTTCGCGCCGAACGGCGGCGCCGTGCCGGGTGACCGCATCGTCGGCATCGTGACGCCGGGCGAGGGCATCACGATCTATCCGATCCAGGCGCCGGCCCTGAAGGATTTCGAGGAGGAGCCGGAGCGCTGGCTCGACGTCCGCTGGGACATCGAGGACACCGCGCCGCAGCGCTTCCCGGCCCGCATCAAGGTCGAGAACGTCAACGAGCCCGGCGCGCTGGCGCAGATCGCGACCGTGATCGCCGAGCACGACGGCAACATCGACAATATCAGCATGCAGCGCCGCTCGCCCGACTTCACGGAGACGACGATCGATCTCGAAGTCTACGACCTCAAGCATTTGAGCGCGATCCTGGCCCAGCTGCGCGCGAAGGCGGTCGTCGCCAAAGTCGAACGTGTTAATGGATGAAGCTCGTCGTTGCCGGGCTTGACCCGGCAACCCATCTTTTCAAAGAAGATGGATGCGCGGGTCGAGCCCGCGCATGACGAGCTGAGTAATGTCGCACAAGTGAGTCCTGAAATGCCCGCATCCCCGCTCCGCCTCGGCGTCAATATCGACCACGTCGCGACCGTCCGTAACGCGCGCGGCGGCCGCCATCCCGATCCGGTGCGCGCCGCGCTGCTGGCGATCGAGGCCGGCGCCGACGGCATCACCGCGCACTTACGCGAAGACCGCCGGCACATCCGCGACGAGGACATGGCGCGGCTGAAGGCCGGGATCTCCAAGCCGCTGAATTTCGAAATGGCGGCGACCGACGACATGATGCGCATCTCGCTCGCCACCAAGCCGCACGCGGTGTGCCTGGTGCCCGAGCGCCGGCAGGAGGTGACGACCGAAGGCGGGCTCGATGTGGTTGGCCAGCACAATGCGCTCGCGCCCTATATCGCGCGGCTGAACGATGCCGGCATCCGCGTCTCGCTGTTCATCGCCGCCGACCCCGCGCAGATCGAGATGGCGGCGCGGCTGCGCGCGCCCGTGATCGAGATCCACACCGGCGCCTGGTGCGATGCCGTCGTTGACGGCCACGCCGACAAGGCGGAAGCCGAATGGCAGCGGATCGTGGCGGGGGCGAAGCTGGCAAAACAAGCCGGGCTCGAGGTTCACGCCGGCCATGGCCTCGACTATGCGACGGCGGAGAAGATTGCGGCGCTGCCGGAGATCATGGAGCTCAACATCGGCTACTACATGATCGGCGAGGCGCTGTTCGTCGGCCTCGCCGAGACGGTGCGCAGCATGCGCGCCGCGATGGACCGCGGCCGGAGCCGGGCATGATCATCGGCATCGGCTCCGACCTGATCGACATCACCCGCGTGGCCAAGGTGATCGAGCGCCATGGCGAGCGCTTCCTCGACCGCATCTTCACCGCGGCCGAGCGGGCCAAGGCGGAGCGGCGCGCCAAGAGCGAGAGGATGGTGGTGGCGACCTACGCCAAGCGCTTCGCCGCCAAGGAGGCCTGCTCCAAGGCGCTCGGCACCGGCATCAGGCGCGGCGTGTGGTGGCGCGACATGGGCGTGGTCAACCTGCCGGGCGGGCGGCCGACCATGCAGCTGACCGGCGGCGCCCGGGCCCGGCTCGAGGCCCTGACTCCGGAGGGATTCGAGGCAAGAATCGACCTGTCGATCACCGACGACTGGCCGCTCGCCCAGGCCTTCGTCGTCATTTCGGCTGTCCCGCTGGCCAAGCCCTGACCTTTCCGCGTTCATTTTATAATTCATATTAAAAATCAATATCTTATGCGATTTTGATGCGATCCTTGATTGCGTGGCCTCCGACAACCGTCTAAAAGTCCGCGGACGCAAATCAGGCTGGGCGAATTCGGCTTTACGTCGGAATTGGCCCTCATTATCAGAATCAGGACAATCTCCTCGGGCTGCGAGCGATGGACTGCTCGCGGGAGGAGGGCGCTCTGTGACCGCCGGCCGGAATTGAGAGAGCAATGAGCGTGACTTCGGGAACGAAAACTGAGAGCGGCGTCGGCGAAACGATCCGGGTCGTGATCCATGCTCTCCTGATCGCGCTGGTGATCCGCACCTTTCTGTTCCAGCCCTTCAACATCCCGTCGGGCTCGATGAAGGCGACGCTGCTGGTCGGCGATTATCTGTTCGTCTCGAAATATTCCTACGGCTACAGCCACTACTCGATCCCGTTCTCGCCGCCGCTGTTCTCGGGGCGAATCTGGGGCGCGGACCCGAACCGCGGCGACGTCGTCGTGTTTCGCCTGCCGAGGGAAGACTCCACCGACTACATCAAGCGCGTGATCGGTCTTCCTGGCGACCGCATCCAGATGAAAGACGGGCTGCTCTACATCAACGACGTGCCGGTGCAGCGCGAACGGCTGAGCGACTTCGTCGGCGAAGACCCTTGCAGTTCGTCCGACACGGAGCGGGTCACGACGGCGCGGGTGAAGCGCTGGAAGGAGGTGCTGCCGAACGGCGTCTCCTACGAGACCCTCGATTGCGTCGATAACGGCTTCTACGACAGCACCAGTGTCTACACCGTGCCGCCCGGCCATTTCTTCATGATGGGCGACAATCGCGACAACTCGACCGACAGCCGCGTCCAGTCGGCGGTGGGTTACGTGCCGCAGGAGAACCTGATCGGCCGCGCCCAGATGATCTTCTTCTCGATCGGCCAGGGCGAGCATGCCTGGATGTTCTGGCGCTGGCCGTGGTCGGTGCGCTGGAATCGTTTCTTCAAAATCGTCCGATGAAAGACGAAGCCAAGGACATCGCGACCCAATCAATCGAGGCGCAAGCCGCTCCTGAGGGCGAAGCTGCGACGAAGACGCCTGCCAAGAAGAAGCGGGCGCGGAGCAGCAAGAAGGACAAGGCGAAGGCGGCGGATGCCAATGCGGCGCTCGAGGCGCGCATCGGACACGGCTTCACTGACCCGAACCTGTTGATGCAGGCGATCACGCATGTCTCGGCGCTGAAGTCGGGGCGCAAGCGCGGCGACAGCTATCAGCGGCTGGAATTCCTAGGCGACCACGTGCTCGGCCTCGTCGTCTCCGACATGCTCTATCACGCCTTCCCGAACGCCGACGAAGGCGAGCTGTCGAAGCGGCTTGCCGAACTGGTGCGCAAGGAGAGCTGCGCCGATGTCGCAAAATCGCTCGGGCTGCTCGACGACATCAAGCTGGGGTCGGTCGGGTCCAGCGCCGATGCGCGCCTGCGCAAATCCATCCTCGGTGACATCTGCGAAGCCGTGATCGGCGCCATCTTCCTCGACGGTGGCCATGCGGCTGCGGCCGAGTTCGTCAAGCGCAACTGGACCGAGCGCATGCACAAGCCGCGGCGTCCGTTGCGCGATCCCAAGACTGTGCTGCAGGAATGGGCGCAGGGCAAGGGACTGCCGACGCCGGTTTACCGCGAGGTCGAGCGCACCGGCCCGCATCATGATCCGCAGTTTCGCGTTGCCGTGGACCTGCCGGGGCTGGCGCCGGCCGAAGGCGTCGGGGGCAGCAAGCGTGCGGCAGAGAAGGTGGCGGCCTCGGTCATGATCGAACGCGAAGGTGTTGGCGGCGGCAATGACGGCTGAAGCAAGCGGAGAGGCGCCGACCGCGACGCGCTGCGGCTTCGTCGCGCTGATCGGTGCGCCCAATGTCGGCAAGTCCACGCTGGTCAATGCGCTGGTCGGGGCCAAGGTGACGATCGTCTCGCGCAAGGTGCAGACCACGCGCGCGCTGATCCGCGGCATCGTCATCGACAACAACGCGCAGATCATCCTGGTCGACACGCCCGGCATCTTCTCGCCCAAGCGCCGGCTCGACCGCGCCATGGTCTCGACCGCCTGGAGCGGGGCGCATGATGCCGACCTCGTCTGCGTGCTGCTCGACGCCAAGACCGGCATCGACGAGGAGGCCGAGGCGATCCTCGCCAAGGCCGCCAGCGTCAACCACGACAAGATCCTCGTCATCAACAAGGTCGACCTGGTCCAGCGCGAGAAGCTGCTGGCGCTGGCGCAGGCCGCCAACGAGCGCATGACGTTCGCAAAGACCTTCATGATCGCGGCGATCTCGGGTGACGGCGTCGACGACATCCGCACGACTCTCGCCGCGATGGTGCCGCCGGGCCCGTTCCTCTACCCCGAGGACCAGATGTCCGACGCGCCGATGCGGCAGCTGGCGGCCGAGATCACGCGCGAAAAGATCTATCAGAAGCTGCACCAGGAATTGCCCTACCAGTCCACGGTCGAGACCGACAAGTGGGAGGAGCGCAAGGACCATTCGGTGCGGATCGAGCAGACGATCTTCGTCGAGCGCGAGAGCCAGCGCAAGATCGTGCTCGGCAAGGGCGGTGCCACCATCAAGTCGATCGGTGCGGACTCGCGCAAAGAGCTGATGCAGATCCTGGACGTGCCGGTGCATCTGTTCCTGTTCGTCAAGGTGCGCGAGAACTGGGGCGATGATCCCGATCGCTACCGCGAGATGGGCCTGGACTTTCCCAAAGAATAACCAAGAAAAGATCGGTATCCGATGAGCGTGCCCAGCAACGTCCGGCGCTTCGAAGCGCTGCTCTATGCGTCACTGATGCTGGATGCCTTGTCGGTCGCGGTGCAGGACCGCACCCCAAATGCCGAGATGACCGAGCAGATGATCATGACGGCGACCCTGCTCGCCGGCGGCATGATTTTGCTGCTGGTCTATTTCGTCTGGCTGGCCGCGCGTTGGCGCAAGAACTGGCCGCGCTGGGTGCTGGCGGCAGCGCTCGTGCTGTCGGTGATCTCGCTCGGCCAGATCATCGGCGAGAAGGGCATGGAGCTCGACAGCGCCATCGAGATCGTCTCCTGCGCGCTGACGGCGATCGGCCTGTATTTCTCCTTCACCGGCGACGCGCAGGGCTGGTTCAACGCCTAGCGCCTGGCTGCGCTGCGGTAGGGTGGGCAAAGGCGCGCCCTCGCGCGCCATGCCCACCACAATCGCGGCATGATCAAATTGGTGGGCACGCTTTGCTTTGCCCATCCTACGGCCTCTCGAAATGCGCTAGACTTCCTCCCATGGAATGGACCGACGAAGGCATCGTGCTGGGCGTGCGGCGGCATGGCGAGTCCAGCGCCATTGTCGAGCTCCTGACCCGCGCGCACGGCCGGCATCTCGGACTCGTGCGCGGTGGCGCCAGCTCGCGGCTGCGGCCGCTCTTGCAGCCCGGCAACAGCGTCAGTGCGGTGTGGCGGGCGCGGCTTGACGAGCATCTCGGCACCTATGCGATCGAGGGATTGAAGCTGCGCGCCGCGACGCTGCTCGGATCGTCCCACGGGGTCTACGGCGTCACCCATCTCGCCTCGATCGCGCGGCTCCTGCCGGAGCGCGATCCGCATGAAGACATCTTTGCGCTGCTGGAGCATTCGCTCGACGATTTCGACGATATCGGCAGCGCCGCCGTGCATCTCATTCATTTCGAGCTGGCGATGCTCGCCGAGCTGGGTTTCGGGCTCGCGCTGGAGAATTGCGCGGTGACCGGCGAGACCACGGACCTGATCTATGTCTCGCCCAAATCCGGCGGGGCGGTGTCGCGCGGCGCGGGCGAGCCATGGCGGGACCGGCTGCTGCGCCTGCCGCCATTCCTCCGCCACGGCGAAACCGCGAGCGAACTGACCGAACAGGATCTCCAGGATGGGTTCCGCCTGACCGGCCTGTTCCTGCTGCGCCATGTGCTGGAGCCGCGCGGACAGGGTCATTCCGACGCGCGCGCGGGCTTCATCAATGCCCTGATGCGGCAGCAGGCGAGGGCGGCAATCCCTGCGCCATGAGCCAAGCGGGAGGCAGGCTTACCCTTCTTCTTGGTTCCCACGGAACCAAATCGGCCCGGTCGAGTTCGCTCCCGCAGGGTTCCACAACGGGGACAGCCCAAATGTTGATCAGGGGATTTGCCTTGTCTGCGGCGCTGGTTGCGCTCGCGCCTGACGCTACGGCCGGCGAACCGCAACCGGGCGTGTTTCGACGCGCCTCCTGCACCGTCGTCCGGTACTATGTGGCCAAATATTCCGCTGCAGCCGCAGAGACATGGGCGCGATCCCATGGTGCTACGGAGGCCGAGATCGAGGCCGCCCGCCGCTGTCTGACAAGCGTGCCAACCCCGGCGCAGGCCAAGACTCCGCCCGTGACAGCCGGCTGGGCAGGCCAATAGGCTGCCCACAGGGAACCATTCGATCCTTGCCCGATTCGCTTCCACGGTTTAACCGGGCGGCATGGGAAAGCGAATCGTTCCGCCGGAAGAGCCGGCCGAAATTCACGAGGTGCCGCTGCGTGAGGCGCTCGAAGAGCGCTATCTCGCCTATGCGCTCTCCACCATTATGCACCGCGCGCTGCCGGACGCGCGCGACGGCCTGAAGCCGGTGCACCGGCGCATCCTCTACGGCATGCGCCTGCTCCGCCTCGACCCCGGCACGGCCTTCAAGAAGTCCGCAAAAATCGTCGGCGACGTGATGGGCTCGTTCCATCCGCACGGCGACCAGGCGATCTACGACGCCATGGTCCGCCTCGCGCAGGATTTCTCCTCGCGCTACCCGCTGGTCGACGGCCAGGGCAATTTCGGCAATATCGACGGCGATAACCCCGCCGCCTACCGCTACACCGAAGCGCGCATGACCGACGTCGCGCGGCTCCTGCTCGAGGGCATCGACGAGGACGGCGTTGAATTCCGCGCCAATTACGACGGCCAGTCGAAAGAGCCGGTCGTGCTGCCGGGCGGCTTCCCGAACCTGCTTGCCAACGGCGCGCAAGGCATCGCGGTCGGCATGGCGACCTCGATCCCGCCCCACAACGCCGCCGAGCTTTGCGATGCAGCGCTGCATCTGATCGAGAAGCCCGACGCGAAGTCCAAGGCGCTCTTGAAGTGGGTGAAGGGCCCGGATTTCCCGACCGGCGGCATCATCGTCGATTCCAAGCAGGCCATCGCTGAGGCCTACACGACCGGCCGCGGCTCGTTCCGCGTCCGCGCCAGGTGGTCGCACGAAGAGGGCGCGCGCGGCACCTGGGTCGTCGTCGTCACCGAGATCCCGTTCCTGGTCCAGAAGTCGCGCCTGATCGAGAAGGTCGCCGAACTGCTGGACCAGAAGAAGCTGCCGCTGGTCGGCGACATCAGGGACGAGTCGGCCGAAGACGTCCGCATCGTGATCGAGCCGAAATCGAAGAACGTCGATCCCGCCCTGATGATGGAATCGCTGTTCCGGCTGACCGAGCTCGAAAACAAGATTCCGCTGAATCTGAACGTCCTGATCAAGGGCAAAATCCCGAAGGTGGTGGGACTCGCCGAGTGCTTGCGCGAATGGCTCGACCATTTGCGGGACGTGCTGATCCGCCGCAGCAACTACCGCAAGGAGCAGATCGAGCACCGCCTGGAGGTTCTCGGCGGCTTCCTGATCGCCTATCTGAACATCGACAAGGTGATCAAGATCATCCGCACAGAGGATGAACCGAAGCCGGCGTTGATCAAGGCATTCAAGCTCACCGAGGTGCAGGCCGAAGCCATCCTCAACATGCGCCTGCGCTCCTTGCGCAAGCTCGAAGAGATGGAGATCCGCACCGAGGACAAGAACCTCCGCGCCGAGCTCAAGGGCATCAACGCGGTGCTCGCCTCCGAAGCCGAGCAATGGAAGAAGGTCGGCGAGCAAGTCGGCAAGGTCCGCGACATGTTCGGACCCAAGACGCCGCTCGGCAAGCGCCGCACCACCTTCGCTGATGCGCCCGAGCACGATCTCGCCGCGATCGAGGAGGCCTTCGTCGAGCGCGAGCCGGTGACGGTCGTTGTCTCCGACAAGGGCTGGATCCGCACCATGAAGGGCCATGTCGAGGATCTCTCAGGGCTCGCCTTCAAGCAGGACGACAAGCTCGGCTTCGCCTTCTTCGCGGAGACGACCTCGAAGCTGCTGCTGTTTGCGACCAACGGCAAGTTCTACTCGCTCGACGTCGCGAAACTGCCGGGCGGCCGCGGACACGGCGAGCCGATCCGCCTGTTCATCGACCTCGAACAGGAGGCCGCACCCGTCGCGCTGTTCGTCCACAAGGGTGGTCGCAAATTCCTGGTGGCGAGCCACGAGGGGCAGGGCTTTGTCGTCAACGAGGACGATTGCGTCGGCACCACCAAGAAGGGCAAGCAGGTTCTCAACGTCGACATGCCGAACGAGGCCCGCGCGATCACCGAAGTGCTCGGCGACACCGTCGCGGTCATCGGCGACAACCGCAAGATGCTCATCTTCCCGCTCGACCAGGTGCCGGAGATGGCCCGCGGCCGCGGCGTGCGCTTGCAGAAGTACAAGGATGGCGGCCTGTCCGACGTCGCCGTGTTCGACGCCAAGGCGGGCCTGACCTGGAAGGACTCCGCGGGGCGCGAGTTCAGCGCGAGCATGAAAGAGCTCGCCGAATGGCAGGGCACCCGCGCCGACGCCGGCCGTTTGCCGCCGAAGGGCTTCCCGAAGTCGAACAAGTTCGGCAGGGGGATCGGGTAGGGTCGGGGGCACGACGACCGTCGCCACACATCGGTGTCATGCCCCGCGAAGTCGGGGCATCCAGTATGCCGCGGCCCATCGGTTCAATCACAACCGTCTCTGGAATACTGGATCGCCCGCCCCAGTGCGCAATTGCGCACAAGGCGGGCGATGACAGTGAGTATGGCGCAAACGCGTGGCAGATAGCCACGAGAGCATACGTGCGGGCACGAACATTGCTTTTCCTGGCGACTGCAAACGTTTCAGTCAAAAGGCAAGAAAACACCAATGTTCGAACTGAGAGCTTTCATTTTGGCGTTGCTCGGACTTGCACTGGCGGCGCCGGCGCATGCGGCGGGCAATCTCGTCGCGGTGCTCGAGGCGGAGATCGTCACGCTCGATCCGCATTTCTCCACGGCCTATATTTCGCGCACGTTCGGCTACATGGTGTTCGATACGCTGTTCGCGAAGGATTCCAAGGGCGAGATCAAGCCGCAGATGGTGCAGGACTGGAAGGTCTCGCCCGATGGTTTGACCTATAGCTTCACGCTGCGCGACGGCCTGAAATGGCACGACGGCCAGCCGGTGACGGCGGCCGATTGCGTGGCGTCGTTACGCCGCTGGGGCACCCGCAGTGCGCTCGGCCGCCGCATCTTCGCGATCACGGCCTCGCTTGAGCCGGCCGATGCGAAAACCTTCGTGCTCACGCTGAAGGAGCCATCCGGGCTTGTCATCGACGCGCTCGGCAATCCCGTGAGCCCGGTCGCCTTCATGATGCCCGAGCGCATTGCGAAGACGCCCGGCGACCAGCGCATCACCGAGATCATCGGCTCCGGCCCGTTCGTCTACAGCAAGGCCGATCACCGCACCGGCGATCGTATGATCCTGAAGAAGTTCGCTGACTATGTGCCGCGTCCCGAGCCCGCCGACTTCCTCGCCGGCGGCAAGCGCGTCAACGTCGATGCGCTCGAGATCCGAGTCATCCCTGACGGTGCGACCGCCGCGTCCGCGCTGCAGGCCGGCGAGATCGACTTCATGCAATATGCGCCGTTCGATCTCTTGCCGACGCTCGAGAAGAACACTCGCGTCAAGCTCATCAATTTCACCGGCGGCAACATGTTCGCCGGAGCCTATCGCCTCAACGCTGCCTCCAAGCCGTTCGACGATCCCGCCATCCGGCGCGTGCTGTGGAAGCTGGTTGATCAGCGCGAGGTGCTGGATGCGCTCGGGCTCGACTCCAAATATGCGACGCCTTGCGCGACCTACTTCACCTGCGGCACCACATACGAGAGCAAGGCCGGCATTGAAGCCGCCGCCAAGCCGTCGATCGAAGCGGCGAAGGCTGCGCTGAAAGCGACCAAATATGCCGGCGAGCCCGTCGTCGTCATGGAAGCCAACGACCTCGAAGCCCCGCGCGTCTCGGCGCAGGTTCTGGCCGAGCGGCTCAAGCAGGCGGGGTTCAATGTCGACCTGCAGGTGATGGACTGGGCCAGCGTGCTTGCGCGCCGCGCAAAGAAGGAGGGCTGGAGCGTCTATGGCGTTCACGCCGGGGGCTACGACCTGGGCTCGCCGCTCACCAATGTCATGGTCGCTTTCAATTGCGCCGACTTCACTGGCTGGCAATGCGATGCGCGCATCACCCTCTGATGGAAGCCTTCGCCAAGGCGCCGGCCGAGGAGGACCGCAAGAAGATCGCTTCCGAGATCCAGTCCGTCATGTACGATCAGGCGCCGGCGATTCCGTGGGGCCAGTTTGCCCAGCCGGCGGCCTATCGTGCCGAGTGGCGCAACCTGATCCCGTCCGCCATCCCAGTGTTCTGGAACGTTGAGAAGTAATGCGATGTACGATGTCATTGTTGTCGGCGGCGGCTCCGCTGGCGCCGCCGTAGCGGCCAGGCTCTCCGAGGATCCGGCACGGCGCGTCCTGCTGTTAGAGGCGGGGCTCGACTGGCGTGCTGATGAAGCACCCTGGGAGGTCAGGACACCAAATCCGATCCCGATCATCCACAAGCGCGAGTACCAGGAGAAATGGCAATGGCCCGATCTCCTGACGCGCCGCGTGGCGGGGCAGGAGCCGCGCTTCTACTGGCGCGGCAAGGGGCTCGGCGGCTCCTCGATGATGAACGGGCAGATCGCGATCCGCGGCGTTGCCGATGCCTTCGACGAATGGGCTGCCAATGGCTGCACCGGCTGGTCGGCCAAGGACGTGATGCCGCTGTTCTCGGTGATCGAGGACGATTTCGAATTCGGCGACATCGCAGGTTGGTCGCGGCGGACCGCTTCCGGTCTATCGCGCGCCGCCCGAAGAATGGGGGCCCATCGATCGCGGCCTGCGCGACGCGGCGCTGGCGAGCGGCTATCCCTGGTGCGCCGATCTCAATGGCCCGGACGGTGAGGGCGTTGCCTGCTATCCCATCAACAGCCGCGACAGCCGCCGCATCACCACCAATGAGGGTTATCTCGAGCCCGCGCGCGGCCGCGCCAATCTGGAGATCCGCGGCCACGCGCTAGTCGATCGCGTGCGGATCAGTGACGGCCGGGCGACCGGCGTCCGCGTTCATATCGAGGGGCAGGGCACCCACGAGATCAGCGCGCGTCAGATCGTGCTGTGTGCCGGCGCGATCCACAGTCCGACGATCCTGCTGCGTTCCGGCATCGGCCCGGCCGATGAGCTGAGGTCGATGGGGATTACGGTCGAGCGCGACCTGCCGGTCGGCCGGCATTTTTTCGACCATCCGCTGTTTCGCGCCACGATCCAGCTCCGCGAGAATCTGCGGCCGACCGATCCGGACACTCGCCACACCAATTGCTGCGTGACCTATTCCTCGGGCCTCGCCGATGGCGGCAAGCGCGACATGATCCTGATCGCGTTCAACCATCGCGGTATCGGCGTGCCCGGGGCGATCGGCGCCGGGTTGTTCAACGCCTATTCGCGCGGAACGCTGAAGCTGGCTTCAACCGACCCATCCATCGATCCCGTCGTCGAGGAGAACATGCTCGCCGATCCCCGCGACATGCTGCGGATGATGGACGCGGTGAAACGGCTGGCGGTGATCACGTCGCAGCCGGCGCTATCAGGCATCGCCGACTGGATCAGGCTGACCGACACCGATCTGACGCTGCCGCAGGCAGCTAGCCTGCCGGATCACGACCTCGACGCGTTGCTGCGCCGAGAGACCGGCGACATCCAGCATGCCGCCGGCAGCTGCCGCATGAGCGGTGTCAACGACCCCGATGGCGTGGTCAATCCTGATGGCACCGTGAAAGGGATCAGCGGCCTGCGCGTCGCCGACGCCTCGATCATGCCATCCGACTGCCGCGCCAACACGCATTTCACGACGGTGGTGATCGGGGAGGCGATCGCGCAGATGATGATGCGGTAGCTTCTACTGCCTCCGCTCGCAATGTATTGCCCCCGTCGCGCTCCAACGCATCGAAACCGCAAGTTAGGTCAATGCTCCTGAGCGACCATCGATCGCGTAATGCATGCAAGGATGCTGATCTAGATCAAGCCGCAGCGCCCAGTTTGGAGTGAAGAAATCAAAAGGGCAGAGCTATTGCAGAGGAGGGTCAGATGATTTCTCGGCGAAATGCTCTTTCTTCGCTTGGATGGGCGACAGCGTTTGGGCTGATCGCGCTTCCTTCGACATTGACGGCGACGGACGCAGAAGCCCAGACGGCCGGCATGGACCGGCGTCAGGATCGGCGTGAAGGTCGACGCGAGCGCCGGGAAGACCGGCGCGATGCCCGGCAGGATCGCCGTGAAGATCGGCGCGACGCACGCGAGGATCGCCGTGAGAACCGTCATGGCGGCACCACGACGGGAAGCACCGGCAGCTCAACCGGCACGGTTGGAGCCGCTACGAAGTAACTTGCCGGGCAGTGCAGACATCACTCTCATCAGGAGGGCAACGATGGATGTCTTGAACATGGGTGGGCCCACTATGCGGCTCGCAATGGCATCGGTTGCTCGCCTGGAACCTTGGTCAAGGGCGGGGACGGCATCATCTACGTCTGCCAGTGAGTCCATGCGGAGAAGATGACATGACGAGAAACGCCAAGCTACTTGGTCTGATCGTAACCACCGCACTCTTCGCGGCAGCTCCGGTGTCGCTCCGTTACTCGGTGGCGGAAGGGCCGTCCGTTACCGTTGACGGTGTGGAAGCGCGAGTCGGAAGACCTCTTACGCCGATGAGCGTAGCTGGGGTCAACCGCAGAGTGCACCGCCGTGCCTATTATGGTGCGGCAGCCGCAGGGGCTGCGGCTTATGGTGCCTATAACTATCGCCGGGCATGCGGATACGCGCCGTATCCGCCCTGCTATTAGCGGGCTCTTGCGAGGCTCGTCGCGTCTGACGTGACGGCGAGCCTCGGGTGGCGCGAATGCTGCCGGGCTCTTGCGCGCCATCGGACGGCGCCATCGATCTTTGCTGACTTGCGTCTTTGCCAAGCTCGTGGCGTAAAGCCTTCATCCGCGGCGCTGGTTTGGATTCCAAGCCAGCCAAGCGTTCCTTTCAGCGGTCCCCGGGATTTGGCGCTGCGAGCGCGATCCGGCGATCATGTATCAGATTTTCGAGGCGATGGGCCGCTACATTCAGGGTGGCCGTATCGAGGCCAGCCTCGTCTTCGCTGACTTGGGTGCGCTGGGCAGAAAGAACCTTGTCGATCTCGTTCTCGATCTCCAATAATTCCGTTTCGTTTCCGGCGAGTCTTATGCGGCGCGCCAATGCATATAGCGAATCCAGCGCCGGCTCTTTCGGTTTGAGGTCGCCAGATCGCAAGAAGTGCCAGGCCGCCGTGAGCACGGTAGCAAGCGCTCCAAGCCCCATTGGCGCAAGAAAGATGGCGTTGCTCCATCTGTCCAGGAAAGTTTGCTGGCTCCCATTGTAGAACTCGGCGGCGCCGGGATGAACGGGAAGATAGGCGCCTGCGTCGGTATCCGGCGCCTTGAACTGCGCGAGGATCGGTAATTCGGGCAAGACGTCTCTGCGAGCGGTCGTTATCGCTTGAGTGAAGTTGGCAATCAAATCGGTCCCAAGGCTCTTCCTGCCGATCAAATAAAAGGAAACCTGCAACGTGGTGACGTCGTCGTCGGGAACAGGAGGTGATCCGCGCAAAGTCCCCTTCGGGATGTCGAAGCTTTCGTAAGCGCGCTCTTTCTCAGCGATCGCCCCCGCATTGTCGATCGGGATCAGGACCGGAGCGGTCTTCGCGCTTTGTGGGAATAGCCCGCGGACCAGAGACAGATACTTGTCGCTAAGCGGTATCACGAACAGTGCGGCGCGTATCTCTTTGGTTTCAAAGGCCCGGCGGACCTCATCGAGTGCAACGCTCTTGAATACAACATTGGCGCGATCGAGGTCATATGCCTTTCTCAGCACGCTGACGATCTTCTGATTGGTGTCGCCCGCGACGACCCCCACTGTCATGCGCTTGAGGCCGGCCATGTCCGTGAGCGGAGAGCCAGGCGGGGCGACGAGCATGGCCACGGCCTGCGCCAGCACGACGATCGCCTGTGCCTGGGAAAGGTCGCCGACATCTCCTCGGACGACTGCAAGGTCTGTCCTTCCAGACGAAAACGCGTCCGCCGACTCGATTGGGCCGGTGGTCTCAACCACCTTCAGCCGCACCGGCGCGTTGTTGACCGCGAGCCTGCTCGCGAGCGCCGATACGATTTTGGTGGCATCGCCGTCGAACGACCCGACTGCGATCGAAAGTGTCACGGGCCGGACGTACCAGCGGTAAGCATACAGGCTCGCACCCCCGACCAGCAACGCCAGCATCAGCACAATGAGGATCCGGAGCCACGTCGGCAGATTGGCACCGGCTATGCGGATTGGCGATGAGTGATCCATGGTGCCTGCGGCCTTTTGCGCTCGACGCAAGACCTTATTGCCTGAAACGCGCCTGATTGTCGGGCGCGTCCCCTGGCCGCGAACACAGGCGCGCGAGAGCCGTATCGATCGCGCCCGCTCCGAGTAAATCTTGTCCCGGCTCGCTTGGTGCTTTTGATCTAGATCAAAAGCCAAGCTGCGAGCGCGAAGTGCGGACAGAGCAGCCAATGGTCTCCGGCCGGGCGGCGCCTTTCGATAGCAATCGGATGCGAAGAACCCGATGAGTATCCGCCTAGATCACTCCGGCCAGCCGCAGCGCCACGCCCGCGGCGCAACTGCCGGCCAGCACCGTCAGCATCCCGAGCTTGAAGCGGAAGATCGCGGTGGCGGCCGCGATCGCCAGCACCAGCGCGGGAATGTCGACGCTCTTCAGCACCGGCATGTCGAAATCCAACGGGAAGGCGTGCACCGGCACGGTCTCGCGGAACAGCGTGTGCAGCGCGAACCAGATCGAGAGGTTGAGGATCACGCCGACGACGGCGGCGGTGATCGCACTGAGCGCGCCGGCGAGCCCTGTGTTGCCGCGCAAGCGCTCGATATAGGGAGCGCCGACGAAGATCCAGAGGAAGCAGGGCGTGAAGGTGACCCAGGTCGCGAGCAATCCGCCGAGGGTCGCAGCAAGCATCGGCGACAGCCCGCTCGGATCGCGATAGGCAGCCATGAAGCCGACGAACTGGAGCACCATGATCAACGGGCCGGGCGTGGTCTCGGCCATGCCGAGACCGTCGAGCATCTCATGCGGCTTCAGCCAGTGATAATGCTCGACCGCCTGCTGGGCGACGTAAGCCAGCACCGCATAGGCGCCGCCGAAGGTGACCAGCGCCATCTTGGAGAAGAACAGCGCGATCTGGCTGAATACGTTCGCCTCGCCGAGCACCAGAAGTAGCGCGATCACCGGCACCAGCCAGAGCGCCAGCCACACCGCGCCGGTCCGGATCGCGCGTCCGGTGTCGGGCCGCACATGCTCGGGCACGGCTTCGCCAAGCATGCTGTCGATCGCGGCGGCGCTGCCGCCATGGCCGTGCGCGGCCGGGGCGAATTCCGGCCGGCCGGCTCGTGCACCGACATAGCCGATCAGGCCGGCGGCGATGATGATGATCGGAAAGGGGACCGCGAAGAAGAAGATCGCTATGAAGGCGGCGGCCGCCAGCGCGATCATGATGCGGTTCTTCAGCGCGCGCTTGCCAACGCGCACCACGGCTTCGACGACGATGGCGAGGACGGCGGCCTTCAGCCCGAAGAACAGCGCCTCGACGAAGCTGACATTGCCGTAGGCGGCATAGATGTAGCTGAGGCCCATGATGGCGATGATGCCGGGCAGGATGAACAGCCCGCCTGCCATCAGCCCGCCGGCGGTGCGATGCAAGAGCCAGCCGACATAGGTTGCGAGCTGCTGCGCCTCGGGGCCCGGCAGCAGCATGCAGTAGTTCAGCGCATGCAGGAAACGTCCCTCGGAGATCCAGTTTTTCTCCTCGACCAGGATGCGGTGCATCACCGCGATCTGGCCCGCGGGGCCGCCAAAACTCAAGGACGCGACGCGCAGCCAGACGCGGAAGGCCTCGTTGAAGCTGATGCCGTGACCGGCATCAGCTCCCGTTTGATTGGCGCGGGTGTCCATTACGCCTTCACCTTGTTGGTCGGCCAGTTGTGGGTCTCGGCCGTGGCGTCGCGGCACCAGCGGTAGAAGGCGTCGTAGAGCAGCAGGCCGGCCTCGAGCTGTTCGAGGTCGTCGTCATACATCCGCGACAGCCCGAGCGAGGCCGCGAGCAGGCCGGGCGCCTCCGGCGCCAGATCCGGCCGTGCGGTGTCGGCGCCGCGCACCAGCGTCGCGAGGTGGAGCAGGGCCGGCGTGGCAATGCCGAACTCCTCGATCATGACGTCGAAGGTGCAGAGCTCGCCGCGGTGGCTCCAGAACACGTTCTCGATGTCGAAGGGCGCAGCGCCAAAGCGCTCGCCGACGGCGACCACCTCGGACGGCGCCACATAGAGGAACACCGCGTTGGGATCGACGAAGCGCCGGATCAGCCAGGGGCAGGCGATGCGATCGACCTTCGGCCGCGCCCGCGTCACCCAGACGGTGCGTCCCTTGGCATCGCGCGGCGGCAGCTTGCGGGTGTCGAGCAGGGGTAGCTTGGCCGCCTTCCAGCCCTCGAAGCCGCCTTCGAGCGTCTCGGCCTGCACCCCGAGCTGGCGGAGCCAGGCGGCCGTGCCCTGGGCGAGCTTTTCACCGCGCAGGCAGGAGACGATGACCCGGCGGTGGGCGAATGCGCCGCCCCAGTCTTGCACCTTGTCGTGGCTGAGTTTGATCGAGCCCGGAATCAGCCGCCGGTCGGCGGCAAAATCCTCCTCCGTCCGCACGTCGATCAGGGCAGGGGCGTTGGCCGTGCCGATCAGCCGGGCCAATTTGTCAGATGATATAGTCGTGAAAGTAGACATGTTGATGCGTCCTCGTAGGAACCGAACGGGACGCGATACTTGGGCATGTCGCCTCGTGGGGAGATCGCTCAAATCCCCATACACCAATTACAGCGAAACTAAACTGAACTGTCAATCCGCGAGGCGATTGGGCCTTAGAAAATTGCTGTCTGCCGGTCTATATTGCGGACTGACAGAGCTGAATTGTCTGGAGAATTCGATGCATTCCCACTCCATTGAACAGTGGACCCACGACCACGCCTTCCTCGGAGAAAAACACGACGAGAACGAGCGGCGCACCTGGTTCGTGGTCGTCCTGACGCTGGTCATGATGGTCGGCGAGATCGTCGCCGGCTCGCTGTTCGGCTCGATGGCGCTGCTCGCCGACGGCTGGCACATGGGGACGCATGCGGCCGCGCTCGGCATTGCGGCCTTCGCCTACCGCTTCGCGCGCCGGCACCTCGGCAATGCGCATTTCACCTTCGGCACCGGCAAGTTCGGCGATCTCGCCGCCTTCGCCAGCGCGATCATCCTTGGCCTGATCGCGGTCGAGATCGCCTATGAGAGCGTGCTGCGGCTGATCACGCCGGTGCCGATCGTCTATGGCGAGGCGATCGCGGTCGCCGCGCTCGGTCTCTGCGTCAACCTCGCCAGCGCGTGGCTCTTGCGCGACAGTCACGATCACCATCATCACGGCCATGATCATGGGCACAGCCATGCGCATCATGATCATGACCACGATCATGATCACCACCACCATCACGACAACAACCTTCGCGCCGCCTATGTCCACGTCATGGCGGACGCCGCAACGTCCGTGCTGGCGATTGCCGCGCTCATGGTCGCGATGTATTCGGGATGGGTCTGGGCCGACCCGGCCGTCGGGCTGATCGGCAGCGTCGTGATCGCGAGCTGGGCCTTCGGCCTGATCAAGTCATCAGGGGCGGTGCTGCTCGACGTGCGCGCCGATGAGAAGCTGGAGCGGGTGATCCGCGCGCGCATGGAGGTCGGCGAGGATCGCGTCACCGACCTGCATCTCTGGCAGGTCGGCCCCGGCCATTGCGCCGTGCTGGTGTCGCTGGTGTCGGACAAGCCGAAGCAGCCGGCCGTCTACAAGAAGCGCCTCGCCGGGTTGAAGAGGCTCAGCCACATCACGGTCGAGGTCGAGACCTGCCCTCATTGACGTGATCCACGCGAGGGGAATTCAGCGGCGCGGTCGGGGTTGATCCTCGGTCGCAGCCCATACAGGGCGCTTGCCAAGGAGGGATTAAGGATGACGTCCAGGATCAAGCTCGCTCTCGTCGTTGTCGCGCTCGCCTTGTCAAGCCAAGTGGCTGTCGCGCAGACCGGCGTCGAAAGGCTCTACGTCCTCAATTGCGGCGAGGGCACCGCCGGTGACATCTCGCGCTGGACGCCCGGCCTGAACGAGGGCAAGACCATGGACTTCGTCGACAGCTGCTATCTGATCAAGCACGCCAAGGGCTGGTTCCTGTGGGACACCGGCATTGCAGACTCCGTTGCGGCCATGCCGAATGGCCTTGCGCCCGCCGATCCCAAGGCCGTGACCTGGCGGCGGCCGAAGACGCTTGCTGCCCAGCTCGAACAGCTCGGCGTCAAGCCTGACGACATCAAGGCGATGGCGGTCTCGCACACGCATCCCGACCATATCGGCAATGTCGAGCTGTTCCCGCAGGCGACGCTCTACGTCCAGAAGGCCGAATATGACTGGCCCGGCGCCAATAACGAGCCGCGCTTCAAGCCCTCGCATCCCGTCGAGCTGCTGACGGGCGACAAGGACGTCTTCGGCGACGGCAGTGTGACTATCCTGTCGACACCCGGCCATACGCCGGGACACCAGTCGCTGCTGGTGAAGCTGCCGAAGACCGGAGCGGTGGTGCTGTCCGGCGATGCCGTCCATTTCAGGGATAATTGGGACAACCGCCGCGTCCCCAGCATGAACGCCAACAAGGAGATGAGCGCGGCCTCGATGCAGAAGATCGCCGACACGCTCGAAAAGGAGAAGGCGCAGCTCTGGATCAACCACGACAAGGTCCAGCGCGACGGTCAGAAGATGGCGCCCGAGTTTTACGACTGACGTGTGAACCGCCCCTGCTGCCATGACGATGGCAGCAGGGATGTGCTAGCCGCCTCCGCGAAGCTCCGAAACAGGAGACGAAGCGTGGGCGAGTGGTTCGGGGTTGCGATCGCGCTTGTCTCGAGCAGCATCGGCGGCACGGCCGCGGCGATCACCCGCTATCTCGTCGGCGGGGCCGATCCCATCCTGCTTGCGATCCTGCGCTGGGGCGTCGGCTTTCTCTGCCTGCTGCCATGTGCGCTTGTGCTTGGTGCGCGCTGGCCGCAGCGCGCCGACTGGCCCGCCGTGGTGCTGCTCGGCATCTGCTTCTTCGGCCTGTTCTTCATCCTCTACAACATCGCGGTGTCCTACACGACCGCCGCCCGCGCCAGCCTGGCGCTGGCGACGCTGCCGCTCCACACCATGGTGGTCGGCGCGATCCTGGGCGCGGAGCGGTTGACGGCGCGCAAGATCACCGGCGTTGCCATCGCCGTGCTCGGCGTGACCGCAGCCTTGGCCGCGGGCTTGGCGCAGAGCCCGCCCGGCGCGTGGCGGGGCGAACTGATCATGACCGGGGCGGTGTTCTGCATGGCATTCTACAACGTGCTGTCGCGCCCGCTGATGCAACGCTCCAGCGCGCTCGGCTTCCTCACGGTCGGCATGGGCGCGGGCGCCCTCGTACTGGTGCTGGCAGGTCTGGTGAAGGGCAGTTTTGCAGCACTCGACCACTTCACGACGGGGCAGTGGATTGCCGGCATCTATCTCGGGATCGGCGGCGGCGCGCTCGCCTTCATCCTCTGGGTCATGGCGCTGGCGCGGGCGACGCCGACCCGGGTCGCCAATACGATGACGGTCAATCCGATCGCCGCTGCGCTGCTGGCGGCGCTGCTGATCGGCGAGCCGATCACGGCAAACCTTCTGATCGGGCTCGTCGCGGTCTTCGCAGGCATCTGGATCGCGACCAGCGAGGCGAAGACGGCTTAGTTCCGCGGCGCGGTCGCCGCGGGCGGAGTTGGTTCGGGCGTCTTCTTCGGCTTCAGCGTGCCGGCATAAAACGAAAGCAGCCACACCAAGAGGACGGCGAGCAGATAGACGCCCCAGGCCTGGGGCGGCGTGGTCGCCCAGCGCAAAAGGCCCTTGAAGGTGCGGGGCGGGCTGTTGTCGTCGGTCATGGCCCGCTTGTGGGCGAAAGCGGCTCCGCGGTCAATCCGGCTGCCGTTCGATGCGGATCAGGAACAACGCCGCCAGCGCCGAGAGGCTGAGCGCGGAGGAGACGATCAGCACCTTGGCGCCCATCACATCGATGAGCAGGCCGAAGGCCAGCGGCGCCGCCGCTTGCGCCATCCGCGCCGGGGCCCCGATGATGCCAAGGCGGTAGCCAAAGTCCTTGGGGCCGAAGATCGCAAGCGGCAACGTTCCGCGGGCGATCGTCAGGATGCCGTTGCCCGAGCCGTGGAGCAGCGCGAAGGCGCTTGCGGCGGCGCCCCCGAAGATGGCCACCACGGCAGCTCCGATCGGATGGGTGAGGCAGGCAAGCCGCGTCGACCACAGCGGATGGAAGCGGCTGAGGAAGCCGGCTTCGAGGACGCGCGCGGCCACCT
This sequence comes from Bradyrhizobium sp. CB2312, assembly GCF_029714425.1. Taxonomy (NCBI): domain Bacteria; kingdom Pseudomonadati; phylum Pseudomonadota; class Alphaproteobacteria; order Hyphomicrobiales; family Nitrobacteraceae; genus Bradyrhizobium; species Bradyrhizobium sp. CB2312. The sequence goes on from NZ_CP121668.1 coordinate 4,558,450, forward strand.
GGGCCGGGCCGATCAGCGCACCGGCCGCGATCGCCTCGACATGCGTCGCGCCGGTTGCTTCCACGATGCGCGGGAAATGCACGGCCATCGCACCGGTAACGGTCCAGGCCGCGGCGAAGACGAAGGCGAGCAGGATCATGGTGCGGTCGAGCGGCACGTGCGGCTTTTCGGCCGTCGCGGCCGCCTGCCTCGCGCCCTTGATCGACGGCAGCATGAAGAAGTTGAGGGGAAGGCCGATCAGGATGTTGGCGGCGGCCCAGGCAAAGCAGGTCTCGCGCCAGCCGATATGAGACAGGCCCCAGGCGGTGAGAGGCCAGCCAACGGTGGAGGCGAAGCCCGCCATCAGCGTGATGCCGGTGATCGAGCCGCGGGCTTCCGTGCCGTAGATGCGGCCGAGCGCGGCGAAGGCGGCGTCGTAGAGTCCCATCGCCATGCCGATGCCGAGCACGAGCCAGGCGAACGCCATCACCGCGACCGAATGCGAGAGGCCAAGCAGGACGAGGCCGGCGGCGATGGTCAGGTTGGAGGCCGACAGCACCTGCCGTCCGCCGACGAGATCGATTTGCCGCCCGATGCGTGGGCCGAGCATCGCCGAGATCACCAGCGAGGCCGAGAAGGCGCCAAAGACCCAGTTGGAGGAGACGCCGAGGTCGCGCGCCATGGGATCGGCGAGCAGCGCCGGCAGATAGTAGCTGGAAGCCCAGGCCAGGGTCTGCGTGGTGCCGAGCGCCAGGATGATCGGAAGCTGGCGCTGACTCATCCGCGCGCGCCTCCGATTCTGCCCGACAAGTTCATCATGGCAGGCATTTGCCGCCCACCCGGCGAGGGCGTCAACCACGGCCGCGGCATGTTCGACCTGCAAGGGATGGGAGCCTTGTGCACGGTTCGCGCGTGGCTTGCGCCTTTCGCTCGTCACGAATGCACGCCATAATGACGTATGCAACTGACCTCCCGCCTTGCGCTGATGAACTGGCTGACCGGCCAGGGGCTCACCGGCCTGCCCGAAATCGACCTGCTCCGCGGCTTCTGCGAGCGCTGCCGCGCGGAAGGCCTGGAACTGTCGCGCGGGATGGTCGTCATCGACACGCTGCATCCGATCTACGAGGGCCGCGGCTTCCGCTGGAGCGACCGCCCCAGCAACGAGAGCGACGCCTTCGAATACGGCTCGACCGCCGAGGGCGACGCCGCCAGGAGCTGGCGCCGCTCGGTGTTCTTCCACATGCTCGAGCAGGGCCACGACGAGATGGTGATCGATCTCGCCGATGCCCCCTCGATGGATTTCTCGCAGATCGGCGAGCTCGCCGAGAAGGGCCACAAGCACTATCTCGCCTTCGTGCATCGCTTCGGCGAGAACGGCGCGCTCGGGCTGATGGATTGCCTGTACTCCTGCTGGACCACGCGCCGCGCGGAAGGCTTTGGCGAACAGGGGCTGGAGGCCCTGCGCGATCTCGTGCCGGTGCTCGGGCTCGCGATCAAGTCGGCGCAGCAGGTCGACATCGCGCGCACGCTCGGGCGGGTCTATCTCGGCCGCGATGCCTCCGAGCAGGTGCTGCGCGGGCGCATCTCGCGCGGCGTCACCGAGCGCATCAACGCCGTGCTGTGGTATTCGGATTTGCGCGGCTCGACCGGGATCAGCGAGAGCATCGGCCCCGACGAGATCATCCCGTTCCTCAACGACTACGCCCAGGCCGTGATCGACGCGATCCATGATGCCGGCGGCGACGTCCTGAAGCTGATCGGTGACGGCGTGCTCGCGATGTTCACCGGCGAGGACATGGCGGACGCCCGCCGCGCGGCGCTGCGGGCCGAGCACCTCTTTCGCAAGAATGTCGCGGCGCTGAACGTGCGTCGCACCGCCGACGGCCGCCCGACCACGTCGGCCTATATCGGCTTGCATGTCGGCGAGGTCTTCTACGGCAATATCGGCAGCGAGGACCGGCTCGACTTCACCGTGGTCGGCCCGACCGTCAACGAGGTCAGCCGCATCGCCTCGATGAGCCGCTCGGTCGACCGCGAGCTGCTGGCTTCAGCAGAATTCTACAAGGGCCTAGACGCCGCCGGCCGGCGCTACCTCGTCTCCACCGGCCGATACGCCCTGCGCGGCATCGGCCGCGCCCAGGATCTCTACACGCTCGATCCGGAAGTCGACGCCAGCGAGCCGGTGACCGGGAGCTACGAGCGCTATCTGGCGAACTAACGCTGGACCGCTGGTGCCGAAACATGCGGTGTTTTCGTTCGATCCTTTGCGGGCCATTGTTCGGACAGCGGTGGCATCGGGGTCTCCTTGCCGGTCATGCGCTCGACGGCGACGGCGTAGACGGTGATGATGTCGAGCCTCGGGAAGAATCTCTTCGGTCGCGTCATATCCGGCTTGCCGTATTTGACCATCAAATTTTCGCAGAACCGCTGCTTGATCTCGCGGTCGTCCACGACCCGGATGCGGCCGAACAGGCATATGCTTCGATAGGCGAGACCGGAATCGCATTCGAACCGGCCATAGTCGAAGACCCCGTTGTGCTCGTCGATCTCGATGCAGACGCGCGAATCCCGCTCGATGTTTGCGCGCAAATGTCCTCTAGCCGCGGTCGTGTGCAGATACACCTCGCCATCGAGCCAGAGATACAGCAGCGGGATGCAATAGGGGAAACCGTCCTCGCTGACTGTCGCGAGATGGCCGGCATATCCACGTGACAGCATCTCCAGGATCCGCTCCTGCGGCATCGCGCGGTCCTCGCGACGGATTTGCGGTGAACTCATGGTGCCAGGCGCTCCACGCCGCCATTCGAACGAGCGGGCATTTCCGGGTTTCCTAGTTATCCGAAGCAGGATAGAAAAATAGTGGTCTTGAGCAAAGGTCCACTTGATCCCATCGAGGCATACCACTTTCCTCGTGCGGCTCACCCTGTGAGAAGAGGCCCCGTGAACAGCAGGCAGAGCTGGGCAGAACTCTATCCCTTCAGCGTCGACCGCACGGCGGACGCGCCCGTATTCCGCCAGATCTATCTCGAACTGCGATCAGCCATCCTGTCCGGAGCGCTTCGTCCTGCGACGAAGCTCCCCTCGACACGCGACCTTGCAGCACAACTCGGCGTCTCGCGGACCGCAGTCGTTTCAGCTTTCGAGCAGCTTCTTGCGAAGGCTATGCCTTCGGCAAGAAGGGGGCGGGGACTTATGTTGCGTCCGATCTGCCTGAGCCCTTTGCCGCGCCTCACGGTCCCAAGGCGCGGGCGGCGCCGGCCGCGGCAAAGGCGTCCTTTCGCGGCCTCGGCGATTTCGTTGACGTAACAGCGCAGAATGACGAGCGCCCCTTCAACTTGGGGCGTACCCTGCTGGACGCTCGTAGCGCGGAATTGTGGCGCAAGCTCACCGCGCGCACGCTGCGATCCTTTGAGAGCTATCATCTCGGCTACGGCGATCCGCGCGGCCTGCCGGAGCTGCGCAAGTCGGTTTGCGACTATCTTCGCGCCGCACGCGGCGTGCACTGCGAGGCCGACCAAATCGTGATTACCGCCGGCACCCAGCAAGCCATCGACATCGTCGCGCGCGTCATGCCGGGGCCGGACAAGGAGGTCTGGATCGAAGACCCCGGCTATAGCTTGACCCGTCTGACGCTCGCCGCGTCAGGCGCGAAGATTTGCCCTATTCCGGTTGACCGGCATGGTGTGAACGTCACGGAAGGGATCAACCGCGCCCCGAAGGCGCGTGCAGCTTTCATCACGGCCTCGCACCAGTTTCCGACCGGCGTTCCCCTGTCGATGGCGCGTCGTCTCGAACTTCTCGCCTGGGCCCGCGAGTCCGGTGCCTGGATCATTGAGGACGACTACGCCAGCGAATTCCGTTACGGTGGCCGGCCACTCGCTTCGCTTCAGGGCCTGGACGAGGCCGGGCGTGTCATTTACGTCGGAACGCTCAACAAGGCGCTCTTTCCGGGACTGCGACTTGGCTACGCCGTGCTACCATATCCGGCGCTGCAGGATTTCGTTGCCGCGCGGTATCTGATCGACCGTCAGCCGTCGAGCCTCTGTCAGTCCGTCGCTGCTGCCTTCATGGAGGAGGGGCATTTCGCGGCTCACGTCCGCAGAATGCGGGAAGTCTACCGCCGCCAGCGCGACGCGCTGGTTGCAGCACTGAGGCGGCGCCTGGGCGACCATTTGTCGGTCGAGCCGCCGGATCAGGGCATGCACCTGGTTGCCTACACGCGACGGGGACTTTCCGACGTAAAGATCGAACGGGCCGCTCGTGACCAGGGCGTCGTCATTCGGGCGATGAGCCGCCTCTATATCGAGGCGCCGGCACAGTCAGCGCTGATGCTGGGTTTCAGCGGCTACCCGCAGCAGACAATTGCGCCGGCGGTCGCCCGGCTGGCGCGGGCGATCGCCGCGGGTTAGATCCCGGACTAGCACCGCGCAGCCACTTCGTCCCCCACCATGCTGGGCTGCCGATCCAGCGCCACCGCGGGCGAGAGCCAAATGATCAGCGCCTGCACGCCGAACACGGCCGCCGCGAGATACAGGCACGCCTCCGCGCTCCAGAGGCCGCCGACGATCGCGCCGAGCGCCGAGCCTAGCGGGCGGGCGCCGTAGCTCATGATGTTGATGGCGGAGACGCGCCCGAGCAGGCGCGGCGGCGTCACCGACTGGCGCAGCGTCGTGGTCGAGATCACCCACAGGATCGGCCCGACGCCGAGCAGGAAGAAGCTCACGGCGGCGAGCCAGGGCGAGGGGACCAGCACGGTCAGCGCCATCACGACAGCGGCGACGAAGCCGGTGACCGGGCCGAGGCCAACCACGGTGCCGAACGCGATGCGCTGCATCACGCGCGTAGCAAACAGCGCGCCGATCACCATGCCGACGCCGTACATGGTCAGCACGGTGCCGACGCCGGCGGCGGTCAGGCCGAGATGGCGCACGGCGTAGGGCACGAACACGGCGATCTGCAGGAACCAGCCGGTGTTGAAGATGAACTGGGTGACGAACACCGGCCGCAGCAGCGGATGGTGAAACACGAAGGCGGCGCCTTCGCGGATGTCCTGGAACGGATGCCGCCGCGGGGCGGGCGTACGCGCCGGCTCGTAGATGCCGGAGAGCAGCACGACCGCGATCGCCGAGAGCGCCGCAGCGAAGCCGAAGGCCGGACTCGCGCCCCACCAGCCCACCAGCGTGCCGCCGAGCGCAGGTCCGCTGGCGAAGGCGATGGTGCGAGCAAGCTCGATGCGTGCATTGGCCGCCGGCAGGAGCTCCGCGCTCACAAGCGAGGGCACCAGGGCCGGCGCAGCCACGCTGTAGACGACGGTGCCGCACACGGCGGCAAAGCCGAGCAGCGCCAGCAGCGGCAGATTGAGCGCGCCGAGTGCGAGCAGCAGCACGATCGCTGCGAGCGCGGCGGCCCGCAGCGCCTCGGCGCCGGCCATCAGCGAGCGGCGGGAGATGCGGTCGGCGAGCAGGCCGGCCGGGATGGCGAACAGGACGAAGGGGAGGGTGAGGGCGGTCTGGAGCAGTCCGGTCTGGCCCTCGGCGACGCCCAGCGTCAGCACCGCGACAATGGGGGCTGCGGCCAGTGCGATCTGCTCGGCCGACTGCGCCGCGAGATTGGACCAGGCGAGGCGGTTGAAGGTGTCGGGGAGGCGGGGCGGATTTGACATGGCTCGTTTCCTGCAAAGTCGGATTGGCGCCAGTATCGGCCCCCGCAGCCGGCCAAACCCACCCGCTTCCCGACAAGTCCGGGCAAACAGGGGCCTGCCGGAACCGACCCGGCTAGATGCAGTTGCAAATGAGTTGCAATAAGATTCGAGTTCGGTATTCTCGCCCTATGGATGCCCGATCCCCCGACCTGACCTCCGACACCGCCGGCTGGCGCGCTGATGCGCCCACCACCAAGAGCCTCGCCGAGGTGAATGGCACGGTCGCCATCCCGGCGGCGGCGGCGTGGTGGCGGCGGCTGCTCGCCTTCGTCGGTCCGGGCTATCTGGTCTCAGTCGGCTACATGGACCCCGGCAATTGGGCGACCGACCTCGCCGGTGGCTCCAAGTTCGGCTACACGCTGCTCTCGGTCATCCTGCTCTCGAACTTGATGGCGATCCTGCTGCAGTCGCTGGCGGCGCGGCTCGGTATCGTCACCGACCGCGACCTCGCGCAGGCCTGCCGCGCGACCTATTCGCCGGCGGTGAATTTCCTGCTCTGGCTCGCCTGCGAAGCCGCGATCATCGCCTGCGATCTCGCCGAGGTCATCGGCACCGCGATCGCGCTGAAACTGCTGTTCGGCATTCCCCTGATCGGCGGCGCGCTGCTCGCCGCGCTCGATGCCTTCCTGCTGCTGCTCCTGATGAACCGCGGCTTTCGTTTCCTCGAAGCTTTCGTCATGGCCTTGCTCGCGGTGATCGCGGTCTGCTTCGCGGTCCAGATCGTCGCCGCTGCCCCGCCGGTCGCGGACGTGCTGCACGGCTTCGTGCCGAAGACCGAGATCTTCACCAATTCGGAGATGCTCTACATCGCAATCGGCATCATCGGCGCGACCGTGATGCCGCATAATCTCTACCTGCACTCCTCGATCGTGCAGACGCGCGCCTATGAGCGCAACGACACGGGCCGCCGCGAAGCGATCAAATGGGCGACGACCGACTCCACGATCGCCCTGATGCTGGCGCTGTTCATCAACGCCGCGATCCTCGTCGTGGCAGCTGCGACCTTTCACAAGAGCGGTCATTCGGATGTGGCCGAGATCGGCCAGGCCTTCGAGCTGCTGTCGCCCCTGCTCGGTCTTGGCATCGCCTCGACGCTGTTTGCGGTGGCGCTGCTCGCCTCCGGCCTCAACTCGACGGTGACGGCGACGCTCGCCGGCCAGATCGTGATGGAAGGCTTTCTCGACCTGCGCCTGCCGAGCTGGGCGCGCCGCCTCCTGACGCGCGGCATCGCCATCGTTCCGGTGATCATCGTCACCGCGATCTATGGCGAGCGCGGCACGGCGGATCTGCTGGTATTCAGCCAGGTCGTGCTGTCGATGCAGCTGCCCTTCGCCGTCATCCCGCTGGTCCGCTTCGTCTCCGACCGCCGCAAGATGGGCAAGTTCGCGATACCGATGTCAGTCGCCGCGATCGCATGGATCGTCGCGGGCGTCATCGTGGTTTTGAATGTGAAGCTGCTGGCGGATACGCTGTTCGGGTGAAAAGCGCGAATGGCGAGTGGCGAATGGGGTTCTAATCGCTATTCGCCACTCACCATTCGCCCTTTTCAATCCTGCGGCTCGGACGCCGTGTCGCCCTGCGCGTCGATGCGCAGCCAGCCTGAGGGGGCGAGGCGTTGCTGCGGCAGGAAGCGGGCCTTGTAGTCCATCTTCTTGGAGCCCTCGATCCAGTAGCCGAGATAGACGTAAGGCAACCCTTGCCGACGGGCGCGGGCGATGTGGTCGAGGATCATGAAGGTGCCCATCGAACGGCTGACCTGGCTGGGGTCGAAGAACGAATAGACCATCGACAGGCCGTCACTGAGCACGTCGGTGAGCGCGACCGCGATCAGCTCCTCGCCGCGGCCGGTGATGCCACTGTCGGGGCCGCGCCTGCGGTATTCGATGATGCGGGTCTCGACATGGCTGTCCTCGACCATCATGGCGTAGTCGAGCACGGTCATGTCGGCCATGCCGCCATGGCGGTGGCGGGCATCGAGATAGGCGCGGAACACCGAATATTGCTCGGAGGTCGGCACTGCGCTGCGCTGCTCGCCGATGATGTCGGCGTTGCGCGCGAGCACCTTGCGGAAGTTGCGGGAGGGACGGAACTCGTTGGCGACCACCCGGACCGAGACGCAGGCGCGACACTGGTCGCAGGCCGGGCGGTAGGCGATCGACTGGCTGCGGCGGAACCCGCCATGGGTCAGGAGGTCGTTGAGGTCGCCGGCGCGGTCACCCACGAGGTGCGTGAACACCTTGCGCTCATGCCGGCCCGGCAGATAGGGGCAGGGCGAAGGGGCCGTGAGGTAGAATTGCGGGGTATCGCGCGAGTGCTGGGTCAAGGGACGTCGTGGGCCTCCGAAATGAACATCAGCATCGCGCTACGGAAGTCCCCGGTCAATTGGCCAGCTCGGCAGATCAGATCAGACAGCTTAATGGATCCGGGTTGATAGGTTCTTGATCACCGGGCTCTCAGTAGGTTCTGGCCGCCTGCGGCAGAGGGGCGCGGACGGAATTGTTGATCACGACCGTTCCCAGCACGAAATCGTGCAGCAGGCGCCGGCGGCCGTTGAACAGGCCGACCAGCACCACGAAGGGCGTCAGGAACGAGACCGTCACCCAGAACAGCACGGCATGGGTGGCGCCGAGCACGAAATAGCCCGGCGCGCCGTACCAGGTGCGCAGCTCCAGATCCATCAGGCGCATGCCGATCGTTGCGGACGAGGGGCCGCCGATGCAGGCGCCATAATAGACAATGGCCCAGACCACGGAGGCCGGCCAGGCGATCCCGAACAGCAGGAAGCCGACGCCGAGCGTGACCACGCCGAACACGAAAATGAAGATGTAGCCGAGGATCACCGGCACCGAGATGATGACGAGGTCGATCAGGAAGGCGAACGCCCGCCGCGTCGCAACGCCGCGGAACAGTTCCGGATGCAGGTCAGGGTCGTAGGCGTGCGGCTGCATCGCGCCGTCATTGCGCCAGGCGCCTGAACTACCCGAGTCATACGACATGATCCGTCCTCCGGAGCAAAACCCTCGAGGCAGGACATGGGAACAGGCCATCCCCGTGCCAAGGGCGCGCGGGTGTCAACAAGCCGAAATATTCCGGCGATTCGGGGGCGGTTCTCTTACCGCTGTCATTACGGGGCGGTCCGTCGCATCGCCCCGGAATGACATGGGCAGTGCCGTAGGGTGGGTAAAGGCGCGCAGCGCCGTGCCCCACCATTGCTCGCTGTCGTGCACGATGGATGGATTGGTGGGCACGCTTTCCGCCTTCGCTCTTCGAGCTACGGCGGACAAGTCGCTTTGCCCACCCTACGAGAGCTTATCCTTGGCTGCGCAGCTTCTCCGCCACCTTCGGCGCAAAATAGCTGAGCACGCCATCGGCGCCGGCGCGCTTGAACGCCAAGAGGCTCTCCATCATCGCGCGCTCGCCGTCGAGCCAGCCGTTGCCGCTTGCTGCCGCGATCATCGCGTATTCGCCGGAGACCTGGTAGGCGAAGGTCGGCATCGCAAACGTGTCCTTCACGCGGCGGACGACGTCGAGATAGGGCATGCCGGGCTTCACCATCACCATGTCGGCGCCCTCGGCGATGTCGAGCTCAACCTCGCGCAGCGCCTCGTCGGTGTTGGCGCTGTCCATCTGATAGGTGCGCTTGTCGCCGGTGAGTGTCTTGGCTGAGCCGATGGCGTCGCGGAACGGGCCGTAGAAGGCGGAGGCGTATTTTGCGGCATAGGCCATGATCTGCACGTCGAGCAGCCCGGCGCGATCGAGCCCCTCTCGGATCGCAGCGACACGGCCGTCCATCATGTCAGAGGGCGCGATGATGTCGCAGCCGGCTTCGGCCTGCACCAGCGCCTGGCGCACCAGCACGGCGACCGTCTCGTCATTGAGGATCTTGCCGTCGGAGATCAGGCCGTCATGGCCGTGGCTGGTGAAGGGATCGAGCGCAACATCGCAGAGAATGCCGATCTCAGGGAATTCCTTCTTGATCGCGCGCACCGCCTGGCAGACCAGATTGTCCGGGTTGGTCGCTTCCGAGCCCTCTTCGTCGCGCAAGGAAGGGTCGGTGTAGGGAAACAGCGCGATGCACGGGATGGTCAGCTTCATCGCCCGCTCGGCCTCGCGCACGGCCTGGTCGACGCTGAGGCGGTCGACGCCCGGCATCGAGGCGACCTGCTCGCGCTTGTTGTCGCCGTCGATCAGGAATAGCGGCCAGATCAGATCGTCCGTGGTGAGCACGTTCTCGCGCACCATCCGCCGGGCCCATTCGGCCTTGCGGTTGCGGCGCGGGCGGACCGTCAGATCGAGGGCATGGGGCATCGCGGTACCGGTCCCGCGCGACACCTCGCGCAATTCGATCGGACGTCCGTATTTGATCGCCATCACTCTTCCTCCGGCTGGAATTATTCTTATACCAGCTCGCATGGTTCCCGCCACCGCGGCTTGACCTGCCGCAAGAGATGGCGGCCGATTGATTTTGCGGGGCAAAGCAGCCAGAAGGGGGCATGTCCGAGATCTCCACCCGCGATGCGGCCCGCGACAGCGCCCTTGCCAGGGACGCTACGCGCGACCATGCGATATCTGTCGCGGCGATCTCGTCGGAGCGGGCCGAGTCCGACGACAGTATCTGGACGCGCCGGCTCGTGCTGTTCCTGCGGGTGATGGCGCTGCTCTCGATCCTGAAAGGCCTCTATCACTGGGCGCAGGTGACTGGCTTCGTCGGCGGCGAGGACGAGGCGTTCGAGAACCAGCCGATGGCTTGGCAGGCCGCGACCGTCTACTTCGCCGTGATCGAGCTCGTCGCTGCCGTCGGCCTGTGGCTGGCGACGCCGTGGGGCGCGGTGGTGTGGCTCACCACCGTGGTGTCGATGGCGGTGATCGAGCTGATGTTTCCGGGCATCTACGGCGGCAGCTTGATCGTGGTCGGGGTCGAGGCCTTCATGCTCGCCGCCTATCTCGCGCTCGCCTGGATGGCCGCGCGCGAGCGGCCGCCGTAGCGGTTGGGCGTGCGGGCATGTTGTAGGATGGGTAGAGCGAAGCGAAACCCATCAGCGACTTGCGCCTCCGTCGATGGGTTTCGCTTCGCTCTACCCATCCTACGATCTGTTCAACTCCGGGACATGAGAGTGTGAAGCTCGCGAAGTCGTGCGCGATTGGTTGACCGCTGGTTGCCTAAAATTCGCGGTAAGTTTTCATTGACCAGTCCTTTCCGCCACAGCTGTTACGCGGCCGTTTCGAAACGGGGCGGGGCTGTTCTGGAATGCGACAGATGCGGCGGACGGAGGGTGAACAGGACCTTGCGAAGGTCAACAGAGGGTTGCGAAAAGTCCTTCTGGCACAGGCTTAATCCGCAATTCACTGTCTTAAATTCATGATCTCTTTATTCTCTTATTTAAGCCGATCTTCAAACGCCCCCCTTAAGTTGCACCTATCAGGCGGGACACAAGTTTCGTCGAATAAGTGTCGATAAAAACGACAACAGGGGAAGTGTCATGATGAAAGCCGTCGCAACTGCGGCAGATACCGCAGAGCGCGTATCCGGCCCCCAGGGTTCGGTGCAGTCGCTCTATCTGGAAGCTTTGACTCTGGTGGAGCGGCTGCATCGCCGTCTCCTCGACGTCATCAAGGACGAGTTCGATCGCCGCGGCCGCGCGGACATCAATTCGGTGCAGGCGCTCTTGCTCTACAATATCGGCGACAAGGAGCTGACCGCGGGCGAGCTGCGCACGCGCGGTTACTATCTCGGCTCCAACGTCTCCTACAATCTGAAGAAGCTCGTCGAGCTCGGCTTCCTCGATCATCAGCGTTCGCGCGTTGATCGCCGCTCGGTGCGCATCCGCCTGACCCCGCAGGGCCAGGAAGTCCGCCGCATCGTCGACGCGCTCTATCAGAAGCACGTCAAGACGGTCGAGCAGGTCGGCGGCATCTCGGGCGAGGAGTTCTCCACGCTCAACAAGTCGCTGCACCGTCTCGAGCGGTTCTGGACCGACCAGATCCTGTACCGGCTCTGAGCTTTTACGAGGGATCAAGGCCAAGCCGGCCCCGCAACAAGACCGGCAAGCCTCCCGAACGTGCCTAACTTCCCCAAGCGCGCCGGCCCGGCTTTGCCCGGACCGGTGCGTTTTGCATTTGTGCGGTTGCGAAAAAAATAGCCGGCACCGCGGAACCAGTCTTGGGCTCGGCGCTTATCTCCTTCGGATCGGAGAAATGTCGATGCTGGTCGAGCGCGGGCTTCAGGCGATGAACGTGGAACTCGTGAGCGAGGCCTACGCCATCGCCGCGAATTACCTCCGCCGTTCCGGCGCGATCCCCGACTCCCTCGTCACCGACGAACGCCTGCTCGGGATCATCATCAAGCTGCTCCAGCAGGGCGAATTCAACAAGATCAGGCTCGCCAACAAGGCCATCGTCCGCTTCGAGGCTGAGGCCGAGGCCCGCGCGGTTGCCTGATCAAGACTCCCCGAAATTGGAAGAACCAGAGGGTGCCATGGAAGCCGCCATTGATCGCATCATGCAGACCTATGACCTGCTCGCCAACCGCACCGCTGCGGCCAGCGAGGAGGCGCGCATGAAGGTGACGAACTACCTCAATATTCTGGTAGAAGCTGGCGAGAAGGACACCCACAGGTTGACGGTGTGCGGCCTGACCTATCTGCGCCAGCTCGACGGCAGCGTGGATCCGGTGAAGGCGGGGTATACGGGGCTCTAGGGGCGACTGGCCCTTATCGGTTTGGGCCCGGCATGGGGGATTTGAGGTCCAAAGCGGCCTCATCAGACGGATCGGCAAGGGAGCGGTTTCATACAACCCGCGTTGGGGCCGAAAACCTTCAATCCCCACCATATCTTGCATAAATATCAGGCCCGACCCGCAAATGCTTGGCCGGGGGCGGCCGATGTGGTAGATCGCGCGTGCTTCCGATCGCCACACCAGACCCGCCCGTAGCCTGCCAAAAGGCTGCGGCGGTGGAGATATTCGCAAGATGACCCTCGCAAAGACCGCCTCTGCGCCCGATTCGTTTTTCACCGCCTCGCTCGAGCAGGCCGACCCGGAAATCGCCGCCGCCATCAAGGGCGAGCTCGGCCGGCAGCGCCACGAGGTCGAACTGATCGCGTCCGAGAACATCGTCAGCCGGGCCGTGCTGGAAGCGCAGGGTTCGGTGATGACCAACAAGTACGCAGAGGGTTATCCGGGCGCGCGGTATTACGGCGGTTGTGAGTGGGTCGACGTCGCCGAGAACCTCGCGATCGATCGCGCCAAGAAGCTGTTCGGCGCCAACTTCGCCAACGTGCAGCCGAACTCCGGCAGCCAGATGAACCAGGCTGTGTTCCTGGCACTGCTCCAGCCCGGCGACACCTTCATGGGTCTCGACCTTGCGGCCGGCGGCCATCTCACCCATGGCTCGCCCGTCAACATGAGCGGCAAATGGTTCAAGGCCGCGCACTACACCGTGCGCCGCGAGGACCAGATCATCGACATGGACGCGGTCCAGAAGCAGGCTGAAGAGGTCAAGCCGAAGCTGATCGTCGCTGGCGGCTCGGCCTATTCGCGTGCCTGGGACTTCAAGCGCTTCCGCGAGATCGCGGACAGCGTCGGCGCGTATCTGCTGGTCGACATGGCCCACTTCGCCGGCCTCGTCGCCGGCGGCGTGCATGCCTCCCCCGTGCCCTATGCCCACGTCACCACCACGACGACGCACAAGTCGCTGCGCGGTCCGCGCGGCGGCCTGATCCTCTCCAACGATGAGGTGCTCGCCAAGAAGCTCAACTCGGCGATCTTCCCGGGTCTGCAGGGCGGTCCGCTGATGCATGTGATCGCGGCGAAGGCGGTCGCCTTCGGCGAGGCGCTGCGTCCGGACTTCAAGGTCTACGCGAAGAACGTCGTCGAGAACGCCAAGGCGCTGGCCGAGGCGATGAAGAGCCATGGCTTCGACATTGTCTCGGGCGGCACCGATAACCATCTGATGCTGGTTGACCTCCGGCCGAAGGGCCTGAAGGGCAACGTCTCGGAGAAGGCGCTGGTTCGCGCCGCCATCACCTGCAACAAGAACGGCATTCCGTTCGACCCCGAAAAGCCCTTTGTCACCTCGGGCCTGCGTCTCGGCACGCCCGCGGCGACGACCCGCGGCTTCGGCGTCGCTGAATTCCAGCAGGTCGGCGGCATGATCGCCGAGGTCCTGAACGCGATCGCACAGTCCGACGACGGCAAGGCGCCGCTGGTCGAGGCCGCGATCAAGGAACGGGTCAAGGCGCTCACCGACCGGTTCCCGATCTACCAGTAAGGTCAAGGCAAACGGATGCGCTGCCCGAACTGCAACAGTCTCGATACGCAGGTAAAGGACTCGCGTCCGACCGAGGATTCTTCCGTCATCCGCAGGCGGCGCGTGTGCGTCGCCTGCAATTTCCGCTTCACCACCTTCGAGCGCGTGCAGCTGCGCGAGCTCACGGTGATCAAGCGCAACGGCCGCCGCGTGCCGTTCGACCGCGACAAGCTGATGCGCTCGGTGCAGATTTCCTTGCGCAAGCGGCAGGTCGAGCCGGAGCGGGTGGAGAAGATGGTCTCCACCATCGTGCGCGAGCTCGAGACCGGCGGTGAGGCCGAGATCTCCTCCGAGGTGATCGGCGAGACCGTGATGGAGCATCTGCGCACGCTCGACGACGTCGCCTATGTGCGCTTCGCCTCCGTCTACCGCAATTTCCGCGAGGCCAAGGATTTCGCCGAGGTGCTCGGCGAGCTCTCCGGTGAGGAGGAAGCGCGGCTCGCCGCGATCCGCAAATGATCTTCCGCATCCTGGAAGATCAGTTCGCGCAGAAGGCCCGCGAGGCCAAAGACGCCGATCGACGCTTCATGGAGCTGGCACTCTCGCTCGGCCGGCGCGGGCAGGGGCGTACCTGGCCGAACCCGGCCGTGGGCGCCGTCATCGTGAAAGACGGGGTGATCGTCGGCCGCGGCTGGACCCAGCCGGGTGGACGGCCGCATGGCGAGCCTGAAGCGCTGCGGCGCGCGGGCGGGGCTGCGCACGGCGCGACGCTCTACGTCACGCTGGAGCCGTGCTCGCATTTCGGCAAGTCGCCGCCGTGTGCGGATGCGGTGATCGCGGCCGGCATCAAGCGGGTGGTTGCGGCGATCGAAGATCCCAATCCGGAGGTCGCAGGGCAGGGCCATGCGCGCCTGCGCGCGGCCGGCATCACGGTGGATGTGGGCCTGTGCGCGGCGGACGCCGCCTTCGACCACGCCGGTCATTTCCGCCGTATCCGCGACAAGCGCCCACATGTCATCCTGAAGCTTGCGGTCTCGCCCGACGGCAAGATCGGCGCGGCCGGCGGCAAGCCGGTTGCGATCACCGGCGAGGCCGTGCGCAACCGCGTGCATCTCTTGCGCGCGCAGAGTGACGCCATCCTCGTCGGCATCGGCACGGTGCTGGCGGACGATCCGCAGCTCAACTGCCGCCTGCCGGGCATGGAAGCACGTTCTCCGGTACGGGTGGTGCTCGACCGGAGCCTGCGCATTCCCGCATCGAGCCTGCTCATGCGCTCCGCGCGCGAGACGCCGCTCTGGGTGCTCGCTTCCGAGCTTGCCGAAGCGGCCGCCGTGACCCGCCTCGGTGCGGCCGGTGCACAGATCATGCGCATGCCTCCGGGCGGTGCATCCGGCCTGGATCTTCCGGCGGCGCTGCATGCGCTGGCCGAGAAGGGCATCACGCGGCTGATGGTTGAAGGCGGTAGCCGTGTTGCGGCATCGTTCGTGACTGCCGATCTCGTTGACGAAATCTGGCTGTTCCGCGGGACGGAAGCGGTCGGCGCCGACGGGGTGGATGCGCTCGATGCAATGCCCCTGTCGAAAATCACGCAGTCGCAGGCCTACAAGGTTCATGCTAGCGAGACCTTCGACAAGGATACTCTCACCGTCTACGAGCGCGCCTAGCATGTTCACCGGCATTGTCACCGATATCGGCGAGATCGTCAGCTTCACGCCTGTGGCGCAGGGCCAGCTGCACCGCCTGCGCATCGCCTGCAGCTACGATCAGGCCACCATTGCCGATGGCGCCTCGATCGCCAGCAACGGCGTGTGCCTGACAGTGGTTGGTTCCGGCGTCGCAGGCGGCAAGACCTGGTATGACGTCGATGCCGCGGCGGAGACGCTGGCGCTGACGACGGCAAAGCACTGGAAGCTGGGCACGAAGCTCAATCTCGAACGCGCGCTGAAGATCGGCGACGAGCTCGGCGGCCATATCGTCGCCGGCCACGCCGACGGCGTTGCAACCCTGGTCAGCCGCGAGGACTTGCCCGATATGGCACGGTTCGAGCTCTCGACCACGCGGGAGCTGGCGCGCTTCATCGCCACCAAGGGCTCGATCACGCTCGACGGCGTCTCGCTGACGGTCAATACGGTGAAGGACGTGACCTTTTCGGTGCTGATCATCCCGCACACGCTGACGGTCACGACGATCGGCGGCTGGAAGGCGGGCGACGAGGTCAATATCGAGGTCGATCTGATGGCCCGCTACGCGGCGCGGCTGACGGAAATGACAGTTTAAAACTTGGCTTACATGCTTCCGGCGACTACATAGCGCCGACCCCTTTCGAAACGGATTGAACGATGGCAGACGCGCGGCGCGCACCCCTGAAGGACCAGACCGACATTTCCGGCGCACGGGCGCTGATTGTCGAGGCACGGTTCTATGACGATCTCCAGGATGCGCTGCTGGACGGCGCGGTCGCCGAGCTGAAGGCGGCCGGCCTGACGCATGACGTGATCACGGTTCCCGGCGCGCTGGAGATCCCGGCGGCGGTGGCCATCGCGGTCGATGCGGCGGCGGCGAGCAAGCCATACGACGCCGTGATCGCGCTCGGCTGCGTGATCCGCGGCGACACCATCCATTTCGAGATCGTCTCGCAGGAATCCTCGCGCGCGCTGATGGACCTCGCGGTTTCGCGCAAGCTGCCGCTCGGCAACGGCATCCTCACCGTCAATAATGAGGACCAGGCCTGGGCGCGGGCGCGCGCCAGCGAACTGAACAAGGGCGGCGATGCCGCGCGCGCCGCGCTCGCGATGCTGCGCATCAAACGCCGCCTGGCGCGGGCTTGAGCAATGGCTGAGAACACGAAAAAGCCGGCGTCTGCCACCGAGAAGAAAGCGAACCGGCGCGGTGCCGCGCGGCTCGCCGCCGTGCAGGCGCTGTACCAGATGGACATCGCCGGCGCCGGCATCAACGACATCTTCGCCGAGTTCGAGAGCCACTGGCTCGGCAACGAGGTCGAGGGCGACACCTACCTGCCGGCGGAAGCCGCTTTCTTCCGCGACGTCGTCTCTGGCGTCGTGCGCGACCAGAAGAGGCTCGATCCCCTGATCGACGAGGCGCTGTCCAAGGGCTGGCCGCTGAAGCGGATCGAGGCGATCCTGCGCGCGGTGTTGCGGGCAGGGGCGTACGAATTGGAGCACCGCAAGGACGTGCCGGGCCGCGTCGTCGTGTCAGAATATGTCGACGTCGCGAATGCCTTCGTCGATCGTGAGGAGACCGGCATGGTCAATGCCGTGCTCGATCAGATCGGCCGCCAGTTTCGCGGTGACGAGTTCGGGCGGGGGTAGTTTCCCGCAAGGGCGGTGAATTGATGCGAGACGGCTGCACCATACTCCGCTGTCATCACCCGCGAAGGCGGGTGATCCAGTACGCCGCGGCCTATCGATTTAACACGACCGCCTCTGGAATACCGGATGATCGCCCGGTCAAGCCGGGCGATGACAGCGGAGAGTGGGGTTAGGCAAGTGGCAAACCCGCACAATCCCTCCGCCGAAGACTCCCTCATCGCCCGTTATTTCAAGCCGCTGGCGACCGATCCCGGTGCGTTCGGGCTGGTCGACGATGCCGCGGTCCTGTCCTCGTCCGGCGACGACATCGTCGTCACCACCGACGCCATTGTTGAAGGCGTGCATTATCTTGCCACCGACCCGCCCCACACGATCGCGCGAAAGGCGCTGCGGGTGAACCTGTCGGACCTCGCCGCCAAGGGGGCTGTGCCCGCCGGCTTCGTGCTGACGCTGGCGCTGCGTATCCAGGACGATGCATGGCTTCGGCCATTCGCGGATGCGCTCGGCGAGGACGCAAAAACCTTCGCATGCCAGCTGCTCGGCGGCGACACGGTGTCGACGCCGGGGCCGCAGATGATCTCGATCACGGCGTTCGGGCGCGTGCCGAAGGGCCGGATGGTCGGCCGCACCGGCGCAAAGCCGGGCGACCGCATTCTGGTGACGGGAACGATCGGAGATGCCGCGCTCGGCCTCGGCGTGCTCACGGGTGGGGCGGTCGCGGCTGTGCTGAAGGACCACGCCGCGCAGGAGTACCTGATCGACCGCTATCGCGTTCCGCGGCCGCGCAATGCATTGGCGGGGGCGGTGCTTGCCCATGCGAGCGCATCGATGGATGTGTCCGATGGCTTGGCAGGTGATCTCGCCAAGCTCTGCGCCGCTTCCGGCGTCAGCGCCTTGATCGAGGCTGACCGCATTCCGAAATCACCTGCCGCCTCTCTCGCCATCTCCGCCGTCGGCCTCGAGAAGCTGGTGTCGGGCGGCGACGATTATGAAGTCCTGTGCACGGTTCCGGACGCGCGCTGCGCCGATTTCATGCGCGAGGCCGAACAGGCGGGAGTTCCCGTCTCGGCGATCGGCACCGTCGTCGTCGGCCGCGCCGCGCCGCGCTGGACGGACGCGCACGGCAACGAGATCGCGCTGCAGCGGCTCTCCTACAGCCATTTCTAGATTCGGGTGTGACCTTGCGTCCGCAGCGAACGCTGTCCCTCTGCATTTCCGCGATAACCGGGAAACATCGGCAATCGCAACTGACCTTCGAGATCGCGTCCTCATCCCGGCACCCCGTGAAGTCGGCGGCCTGAGCATGGCCGCGGCCGAGCTGAGCCCCGGTTCAAAGGTCTCCCGCATGCAATGGGCAAGGCGGCGGCCAAGTGCTGCTCAGTATTTGGCCTAAATACTTGCCGAGATCGGCTTTTTCGGCCTCATCCGGCGTTGCACCCTCAATTTGATTTTGGCAAGCTCGCAACCGACTAAAGCCGCCTGGGGGCGGCTTTGTTCAAAATCAAGGCGCCATACCGCACGACGGACAACAAAAGGCGCCGGGGGTACATCAAGGATCTGAGGCAAAAATCACATGACAGCATTATGGTTGATAGTGCTCTGCGGAGTGCTTTCCGTCGTCTACGCGATTTGGGCGACGTCTTCGGTATTGAGCGCGGATGCGGGGTCGCCGCGCATGCAGGAGATCGCAGGCGCCGTGCGTGAAGGCGCACAGGCGTATCTCCGGCGCCAGTACACCACGATCGGTATCGTCGGCATCGTCATCTTCGTGCTGCTTGCCTATTTCCTTGGGCTCTATGTCGCGATCGGTTTTGCCATCGGCGCCATCCTGTCCGGCGCCGCAGGCTTCATCGGCATGAACGTCTCGGTGCGCGCCAATGTGCGCACCGCCCAGGCCGCGACGACGTCGCTCGCCGGCGGTCTCGAGCTCGCCTTCAAGGCGGGCGCCATCACGGGCCTTCTGGTGGCCGGTCTCGCACTGCTCGGCGTCACCCTCTATTTCGGCTTCCTGGTCCACTCGCTGAAGCTCGCGCCCGATAGCCGCACCGTGGTCGACGCCATGGTGGCGCTCGGCTTCGGCGCCTCGTTGATCTCGATCTTCGCCCGTCTCGGCGGCGGCATCTTCACCAAGGGTGCGGACGTCGGCGGCGATCTCGTCGGCAAGGTCGAGGCTGGCATCCCCGAGGACGATCCGCGCAATCCCGCGACCATCGCCGACAATGTCGGCGACAATGTCGGCGACTGCGCCGGCATGGCCGCCGACCTGTTCGAGACCTATGCGGTGACCGCGGTCGCCACCATGGTGCTGGCAGCGATCTTCTTCGCCAAGACGCCGATTCTCGCCAACATGATGACGCTGCCGCTCGCGATCGGCGGCATCTGCATCATCACCTCGATCATCGGCACCTTCTTCGTCAAGCTCGGGCCGAGCCAGTCGATCATGGGCGCGCTCTACAAGGGCCTGATCGCAACCGGCATCCTGTCGTTGATCGGCATTGCCGTGGTGATCTATTCCCTGATCGGCTTCGGCAAGCTCGACGGTGTCGACTACACCGGCATGGCGCTGTTCGAATGCGGCGTGGTCGGCCTCGTTGTTACCGCGCTGATCATCTGGATCACCGAATACTACACCGGCACCGACTATCGTCCGGTGAAGTCGATCGCCCAGGCTTCGGTGACCGGTCACGGCACCAACGTGATCCAGGGCCTCGCCGTCTCGATGGAGGCGACCGCGCTGCCCGCGATCGTGATCATCGCCGGCATCCTGGTCACCTACAGCCTCGCCGGCCTGTTCGGCATCGCGATCGCGACCGCCACCATGCTGGCGCTCGCCGGCATGGTCGTCGCGCTCGACGCCTTCGGCCCGGTCACCGACAACGCCGGCGGCATCGCCGAGATGGCGGGCCTGCCCAAGGAGGTGCGCAAGTCGACCGACGCGCTCGATGCGGTCGGCAACACCACCAAGGCGGTGACAAAGGGCTACGCAATCGGCTCCGCCGGTCTCGGCGCCCTCGTGCTGTTCGCGGCCTACAACCAGGACCTCAAGTTCTTCGTTGCGGACTCTGCGCAGCATCCTTACTTCGCCGGCGTCAATCCGGACTTCTCGCTCAACAACCCCTACGTGGTTGTCGGCCTGCTGTTCGGCGGTCTGTTGCCGTATCTGTTCGGCGCGATGGGCATGACGGCGGTCGGCCGTGCAGCCGGCGCGATCGTGGAGGAGGTGCGGCGTCAGTTCCGCGAGAAACCGGGCATCATGCAGGGCACCGACAAGCCTGATTACGGCAAGGCGGTCGACCTGCTGACCCGCGCGGCGATCAAGGAGATGATCATCCCCTCGTTGCTTCCGGTGCTGTCGCCGATCGTCGTCTATTTCGTGATCTACGCGATCGCGGGCGGCGGCGCGGCCGGCAAGTCGGCGGCGTTCTCGGCGGTGGGCGCGATGCTGCTCGGCGTGATCGTGACGGGTCTGTTCGTCGCGATCTCCATGACCTCGGGCGGCGGCGCCTGGGACAACGCCAAGAAGTACATCGAGGACGGTCATTTCGGCGGCAAGGGCTCTGATGCCCACAAGTCCGCGGTGACCGGCGACACCGTCGGCGATCCCTACAAGGACACGGCCGGCCCCGCGGTGAACCCGATGATCAAGATCACCAACATCGTGGCCCTGCTGCTGCTGGCGATCCTGGCGCACTGAGCGGTGCAGGCGAGAAAAGACAAAACCCCGCGGCGCGAGCCGCGGGGTTTTTGTTTTCCGTCGTCATTCCGGGGCGGTCCGCAGGACCGAACGATGGTGCGCAATTGCGCACCTGAGAATCTCGAGATTCCGGGTTCGGCTCTTCGAGCCGCCCCGGAATGACGCTGCGCATCACTGCACGTCCATCTGCAGCCCTTCCTTCTGGATGATGCCGGCGAACTTCTTCGTCTCGGCGTCCACGAAGGCGGCGAACTGCTCCGGCGTGCCGTAGTCGGCGCGAGCGCCCATGGCGGCGATCTGCTTCTTGATGTCGTCGCGCTCCAGCATCGCCTTGACCTGGAGATTGACCGCGTCGAGCACGGGCGCGGGGACGCCCTTCGGCAGGAAGACGGAGAACCACGACGACACGTCGAAATTGGCGAGCTCCGGCGCGCTCTCGCGCATGGTCGGCAGGTCCTTCGCGAGGTCGCTGCGCTCCGGCGTGGTCACGCAAAGGCCGGTCAGGGTGCCGTTCTGCACCTGCGGCAGGCTCGGATAGAGATTGTCGAACAGGATCTGGATGTCGCCGGCAAGCGCGGCCTGGAGCGCGGGACCGGCGCCGCGGAACGGGATGTGTGTCATCCTCAAGCCGGTGAGCTGGAGGAACCAGGCGCCGGTGAGGTGAGGGCTCTGGCCGACGCCGGAGGAGGCGTAGCTGAGCTTGTCCGGATTGGCCTTCAGATACGCGATCAGCTCGGCAATCGACTTGATGCCGGTCTTCGGATGCGCCGAGACGATGTTCGGTATCCGGATCATGTTGGAGACCGGCTGGAGCTGGTCCGGCTTGTAGGTGAGGTTCTTGAAGATGCTGTAGGCGATGGCGTTCGGACCAGGATTGCCGATCAGGATGGTGTGTCCGTCAGGCTTGGCGCGGACCGCCTCGGCCGTGCCGATCGTGCCGCCGCCGCCAGAGCGGTTTTCCACGACGGCCGACTGGCCCCAGGCGGTTTGCAGATGCGCGGCCAAGAGCCGGCCCATCACGTCGGTCGAGCCGCCGGCCGCGGCCGGCACGATGATGCGGACGTTCTCGGTGGGCTTCCAGTCGGCCAGGCTCGATCGCGGCAGGATCGCCGCGGCCGAGAGGCCGGCAGCGGCGGTCAGCACGCGACGGCGAGACAACAAACGATTGGGCACGAATCCACTCCCTGCTTCTTGTTTTGAAGGGAGCGTAGGGAAGGCCGCGCGCAACGGCAAGTCGCACGCGCCTGCAAGCGCCGCGCGCGCAGCGGCAGGACGCCGCAGGCTGAAGGATCAGTTAAAGCTCAGCAGCTTGAACAGCGGCGTGAGGTAGTTCATCTCCTGGCCCGACGTCGTCGTGGTGCGGCTGATGAAGTCGAAGATCTTGCCGTCCTGGAGGCCGTAATTCGCAAGGCGGCGCACGCGCCGGTTCTTGTCGAAATAGATCGCGATCACGCGTTGATCGACCACCTTCTGATTCATGAAGGCGACGGGACGCTCCGAGCGCTGCGAGATATAGTAGAACACTTCGCCGTCGAGGGTCGCGACCGTGGAGGGCGTGCCCATCACGATCAGCACCTGGTCCTGGCTCGCGCCGATCGGAATCTGCTCCAGCGCGCCGGGCGGAAGGATGTAGCCCTTCTGGAATTGCTCGCCGGTGCAGCCCGCGAGCGCTACGCCGACCAGGGCCGCGGCGGCGGCCATGCGCAAGCCGCGCCAGCGTGCATGAAGGCCGCGCGGCTGGCTGGCGCGCAGGCTGGTCTGGTTCGTTATCGTCATAGCGGAACTGATTCCGTCCCCTTGCGTCGCGCGAGGCGCTGAAGTACCGGGCGGAGGCTCTGAATGCAACACGCGCGCGCCCGCTTGCGGAAACCACAATGCTTTGGCCGTTCAATCACTTCAGGAAACCCCGGCTAACCCCGGCCGGCACCATTGAAGCCATCTATGGCATGATCGTGACGCAGGCGCGAGAACCCATATTTTACCGCGACTTGGGCGTGTCCGATACGGTTAACGGGCGTTTCGACCTGTTGCTGCTGCATCTCTGGCTGGTGCTGCGCCGCCTGCGCACGGTCCAGGGCGCCACCGAGCTGTCGCAGGCGCTGTTCGACCGCTTCTGCGAGGACATGGACGACAATCTGCGCGAGATGGGGGTCGGCGACCAGATCGTGCCGAAGCGGATGCGGGCCTTTGGCGAGGCGTTTTACGGCCGGGTGCAAGCCTACGACCAGGCGATCGAAGCTGGCGGTGAGGCACTGGCGGCGGCGATCTGCAAGAATATCTTGAATGGGTCCGGTCTGGACCACGCACGGCGGCTCGCGGCTTACGCCCGGGCAACGGAGGCCGATCTCGCCCGGACCGGCGAGGCCGCGCTGCTGCGCGCGTCCTTCAAGTTTCCCCCGGCGCTTTCCGAGGATGTCACGCCATGAGCCGACCGCACACCGGAGCCCAGCCCGATCCCTGGCGGGCCCCCGTCATCGTCGCACAGATTCCAGACACTGGCCTCTATCGCGAACTCGAGGCGTCGACCGCCGAGCGGCAGGCCATGGCGGAGCTCGCTGGCCTTCGCGAGATCCTGTCTGCCAAGGCCAGCTTCGACGTCGTGCCGAAAAGCGGCGGCCGCTACCATGTCACGGGCCAGGTCCGCGCGCGGATCGGCCAGACCTGCGTGGTGACGCTCGATCCGATCGAGAACGAGATCGAGGAGGAGGTGGACCTGATGTTCGCCCCCGAGGCCGAGGCGCGGCGCCTTGCCGACCTGATCGAGGAGGGCCAGGACGACGAGGAGCCTCCGGAGGTCGCCGATCCGCCAGAAGCGATCGTTGGCGGCATCATCGATCTCGGCCGGCTCGCCACCGACGCGCTGTTCCTGGCGATCGACCCCTATCCCCGCAAGCAGGGGGCCGTGTTCGAGGCGGAGGTCACCGCTCCCGATCCGGAGGATCATCCGTTCGCGGCGCTGAAGGCGCTTCAGGATGAGAAGAAAGGCCGATAGATCGGCGTTTCCACGTGAGCGCCTTGCGAGGGGACGCGAGGCGGTTGCCGGGATGGTTTGAAGAGCGGTCTCATCTATTTGATTTTATTGTGTTTTATCTCGAATTTGACCGCCCGCCAGCCGATCGTCCTGAATGCAAAAGGCTGGGGGCAAGAGGTTGTTTCGGGATAACAAAACGCTATTGTCGCGCCGCGGTCCGGGTGCGGCGGGGCGCTTGGCCGGTCGCCAAATCGATGGCGAACCCATTTCGCGGCCCCGCTCGTTCAAGACCGCACCAGACCAGGTTTCCAGGACTTTCATGCTAAGCAAGGTTCGCATCGCGCTGGACGCCATGGGGGGCGACGCCGGCGCCGCCGTGGTCATTCCAGGCGCTGCCATTTCGCTTGGCAGGCATCGCAACACCGAATTCCTGCTGGTCGGGGACCGCGCCAGGATCGAGCCCGAACTCGAGAAGCATCCCGCCCTCAAGGCCGCTTCGAAGACCATCCATACCGACGTCGCCGTGAGCGGTTCGGACAAGCCGAGCCAGGCGCTGCGGCGCGGCCGCAGGACCTCCTCGATGTGGCTTGCCATCGACGCGGTGAAGAAGGGCGAGGCGGATGTCGCGGTTTCTGCCGGCAATACCGGCGCGCTGATGGCGATGTCGCGTTTCCACCTGCGCACGCTGCCGGGCATCGACCGCCCGGCCATCACCGCGATATGGCCGACCAGGCGCGGTGAATCCGTCGTGCTCGACCTCGGCGCCACCATCGGCGGCGACGCGCGGCATCTGGTGGCGCTTGCGGTGATGGGCGCGGCCATGGCGAGCGTGCAGTTCAACAAGCCGCGCCCGACGGTCGGCCTGCTCAACATCGGGACCGAGGAAATCAAGGGGCATGAGGAGATCCGCGAGGCCGGTGAAATCCTGCGTGCGCGGAACCTGCCGGAACTCGACTATATCGGCTTCATCGAGGGCGATGGCATTGGCAAAGGGCTGGCCGACGTCATCGTGACCGAAGGCTACAGCGGCAATATCGCGCTCAAGGCCGCCGAGGGAACCGCGCGGCAGATGGCGGAATTACTCCGCAACGAGATGCAACGGAGCTGGCTGTCCAAGCTCGGCTATCTCTTTGCCCGCAGCGCTTTCCAGGCCCTGCGCAACAAGATGGACCCCAACAAGTCCAACGGCGGGGTGTTGCTGGGGCTCAACGGACTGGTGGTCAAAAGCCATGGCGGAATCAACGCCGAAGGCTTTGCCTATGCGATCGATGTTGGCTATGAGATGGCTCACTACGATCTCCTGAACAAGATCAATCAGATGCTCAACCGCGAGGGTGGTGCACTCAATTCCGTGCAGTCCGCGCAGGAGGCTGTTTCGTGACTCAAATTCGTTCGGTCGTGCTCGGCTGCGGCTCCTACCTGCCGGAGCAGGTGGTGACCAACGCCCAACTGGCGGCGCGTATCGACACGTCCGACGAGTGGATCGTGCAGCGCACCGGCATTCGGGAGCGGCACATCGCGGCCGAGGGCGAGTTCACCTCGCATTTGGCGATCAAGGCGGCGCAGGCCGCGCTCACCGATGCCGGCATCGACGCGCAGTCGATCGACCTGATCGTGCTGGCGACCTCGACGCCCGACAACACTTTTCCCGCGACCGCCGTCGCCGTGCAGCATGGACTCGGCATCAACCATGGCGCCGCGTTCGATCTCCAGGCTGTGTGCTCGGGCTTCGTGTTCGCGCTCGCCACCGCGGACAATTTCCTGCGCACCGGCGCCTTCAAGCGCGCGCTGGTGATCGGCGCGGAGACCTTCTCGCGCATCCTCGACTGGAACGATCGCGGTACCTGCGTGCTGTTCGGCGACGGCGCCGGCGCGGTGGTGCTGGAGGCGCAGGAGCAACCGGGCAAGGCCGCGACCGACCGCGGCGTGGTGACCACGCATCTGCGCTCCGACGGCCGCCACAAGGCAAAGCTGTTCGTCGACGGCGGACCGTCCTCGACCCAGACCGTCGGCCATCTGCGCATGGAGGGCCGCGAGGTCTTCAAGCATGCGGTCGGCATGATCACCGACGTGATCGTCGATGCCTTCGAGGCGACCGGGCTCAATGCCGACAGCATCGACTGGTTCGTGCCGCACCAGGCCAACAAGCGAATCATCGACGCCTCCGCGCACAAGCTTCATATCGCACCGCAGAAGGTGGTGCTGACGGTGGACCGTCACGGCAACACCTCGGCGGCTTCTATCCCGCTGGCGCTGTCGGTGGCGCGCAAGGACGGCCGCATCAAGCGCGGCGACCTGGTGCTGCTGGAAGCGATGGGCGGCGGCTTCACCTGGGGCTCCGCGCTGGTGCGCTGGTAGCGACAGTCAATAAAATTTTGCCCGAATCAGCGCCGATTATCGATGCGTCTGCATTGATGAGCGCTGTTGACCGCCGTGCCGTAAGCTCATAATTTCAGACAACAATTGTTCGCCGTGATGTGGGGCAGGGCGATGACTGATCAAAGTAAAACCGTAACGCGTGTCGATCTCTGCGAAGCCGTCTACCAGAAGGTGGGGCTGTCGCGCACGGAATCGTCCGCCTTCGTGGAACTCGTGCTGAAGGAGATCACCGATTGCCTCGAGAAGGGCGAGACGGTGAAGCTGTCCTCGTTCGGTTCCTTCATGGTGCGCAAGAAGGGTCAGCGTATCGGCCGTAACCCGAAGACCGGCACCGAAGTGCCGATCTCGCCGCGGCGGGTGATGGTGTTCAAGCCGTCGGCGATTCTGAAGCAGCGAATCAACTCCCAACACCGTACCAACGGCGATGGCAGCAAGGTTCAACCGGAGGCGTAATCGCCCGCGGAAAGGATTTGGCATTTGGACAAGGCGCCGGATGCGTTCCGAACCATCAGCGAAGTAGCGCAGGAACTCGACATTCCGCAGCACGTGCTGCGATTCTGGGAGACCCGTTTCTCCCAGATCAAGCCGATGAAGCGCAGCGGCGGCCGCCGCTACTATCGCCCCGACGACGTCGACCTGCTCAAGGGCATCCGCCGTCTGCTCTACGGCGAGGGCTACACCATCCGCGGCGTGCAGCGGATCCTCAAGGAGCATGGCGTCAAGTCGGTGCAGGGCCTCGCAGATGGGGCAGCCGCCGTCTCGTTCGGGGCGATCGAGGATGCCATCGGCCAGAGCCTGATGGAGCCGGACGACGAGGCGCCCATCAAGGGCATCACTGACGCCGACGATGACGACTACCAGGGGGATGAGGAGGAAGGCATCGACTTCCGCTTCACGGAGGTCGACGACGAGGAAATTCTCACCACCTTCCGCAAGGGCGGCGCCGCTGTGCCGGCCGGCCCCAGTGCGCTGGACCGCGAGCGGCTGGGCCGGGCGCTCGCCGACCTCGTCGCCTGCCGGGAGATGCTTGACCAGGCGCTGAAGGACGGGTGAGGGCGCCTTTCGCCGGCTTTGCGGGCAGTTCCGGGGGCATCGGCCTTAGGCCTATTGGAGAGAGCCGCCAAAATGGTGCGACCTCGCCTTGCGCAACGCGGCGATCCTAGCTAATGGAACGGCATTCGGAGCGTGGCGCAGCCCGGTTAGCGCACTAGTCTGGGAGACTAGGGGTCGGAGGTTCAAATCCTCTCGCTCCGACCAAATTCTCAAATAGTTTCAATGTCATTTCGGGCGGTCGGTTTGCACCGAGCCGCCCGTTTGCAGATGGTTTGCAATTTTTGTTCGTCGGACGTTCCGGCGCCGCCCCCCGAATCGGCGTTTGCAAGCGCTTGAATTCTTGTCTCCGTCCTGCAACTTGCGGTAAGTCAATGGGGGGAGATTCGTGGCCGAGCCGCTGAACATTCGTAAGATCATTCAAGAACTGCTGGCCGGGCGCATGCGTGTGCCGAACTTCCAGCGGGGCTTCGTCTGGGATCCGGAGCGCGTCGCCTACCTAATGGACAGCATCTACAAAGGCTATCCGTTCGGCTCAATTTTGCTCTGGCGCACGAAACAAGAGTTGACCCACGAGCGCGACCTCGGACCCTTCCATCTCCCTCAGAATGACCCCGAATATCCGACGGACTACATCCTCGACGGCCAGCAGCGCATCACGTCCATCTTTGGTGTTTTCCAGACGGAGATTGAGCTGGAAGACAAGCCGCTCTGGGCGAAAATTTACTACGACATGAAGGCCAGCGAGAACGCGCAGGAGTCATCGTTCACCGCACTGGAGGACGAAGAAGTCATTAAGCATCAGCATTTCCCGATCGGCTGTCTGTTCGACCCAGTTCTCTACCGAAAGGAAACCACCGACTACGACGACCCCACCATTGCGCGGCTCGACAAAATCCAGGCGCGCTTCAAGGAAGCCCTTATCCCGGTCCAAACCATTACGACCGAGGACAAGACCGCCGTCGCCATCGTTTTCGAACGCGTCAATCAAAGGGGCGTTGAGCTTGATACTGTCCAGCTCCTGAGCGCTTGGACGTGGAGTGGTGACTTCGACCTCAACCAGCGTTTCGAAGAGCTGGCCGCCGACCTGACCCCGTTCGGCTTCAAGGACGTGGGCGGCGACAAGGACCTCCTGTTAAGGTGTTGTAGTGCGGTTATGCTGCGCGACCCTTCGCCGGATTCGCTGATTTCGCTAAATGGCACGAAGGTTCGCGAGACGTTCGACCACGTCGTTACAGGCATAAAGGGCGCCATCGACTTTTTACGCAAGAACCTGCACGTCGAGAGCCTCGACAATCTTCCCTATGTCAATCTTCTTGTTCCTCTCAGCGTGTTTTTCGCCGGTGAGCCAGACAAGCAGAAGAGGGTCACGAACAACCAGCGCAAGGAGATTCTCCGTTGGTTCTGGCACACCTGCATTCACAGGAAATATAACAGCCAGCCCATCAAGAGTCTGCGTGAGGATGTCATCGAGTTCGCCAAGCTCGCCGACGGCTCGATTACAAAACTAACTCATCCGGAAGCCGGTCTCAGCAACCTGTTTTTCCTTAAAAACACCTTCCGTTTGAATTCCGTTGTCTCCCGAACATTCATCCTACTCCTCGCGCAGAAAGGGCCGCGCTCATTCCTGAGCGGAAACAAGATCGATCTTCGCAAAGCGCTGAAAGAATACAATCGCAACGAATTTCACCATATCCATCCCCGAAACTTCCTAAAGACCGCTAAGAATTCTGAGATCGACGATTCATGTTTGGCGAATATGTGCTTCCTCTCGCGCTCCGATAACAACAGCATCTCCGGCAGCGCCCCTAGCGATTACCGCAAGAGGATGGGCGAAGACATTGAGGATATTGAAGAGGCAAACTTCCTCCCGCCTTCAACGTGGAAGGACAATTTTGAAACCTTCGTCGAGGAACGCTCGGTTCTTCTCACCACCTACGCCGCGCAACTACTCGGCGGCGGGACGCCGCCCAAAAGGAAGAAAGGCGCGTGATCGCTCGCCGCTCCTTAGTGCCTCCCTCAGCAAGGGCGGAGAAAGTTTCCAGGTTCATGTAGTCGCGACCTTGTCCCGGTAATCCTCGAGCTTCTGGATCGCATTCGCCGCTAACACGCCCCGCCGGGCAAGATAGGCGTCAATGACGCGCTGAGCCTTGTCGACAGTCCAGGTTAGGGCTTCAGCTATCTCCGGGGCCGTGGCGCCCGACTCAGCCAGCAACGTCGCGGCCGTGCCCCGGTTGTCGTGAAAATTCAGATCGCCAGCTCCAACCGCGTCGGAGTCCTCGCGCCAATGGTCGTTGAAGTAGCGCTTGGTGTAGGCCTTCCCCGTCGGTGTCAGCATGACCAACGCGCCGGCGCGGGGTAGGACGTCCAGGCGGGCCTTCAGCTCGCGGGTGGCAGGTATCCAGAGCATCTTGCCGGTCTTGCTGGACCGGATTTGAACGCGCTGCCCGTCGTAACGCGTCCAGGCGAACTTGCGAACGTCGCTGGCGCGCATCGCTGTATTTCGGACCAGGATCATGGCCGTCGCCATCGCGGGGCGCGCGCTCTTGATGAACTGCTGCTGTAGCTCTTCAGACCACGTCTTGTCGGCCCGGTCGCTTTTGTAGAGCCGGTGAAAGGTCCGGATAGGGTGGTGCTTGATGCGGCGCTGCTCTTTCGCGAATGAGAGAACGCGGCACAGCGCCGACATGAGATTGTCGGCCGATCGGAGCGAGGTCTTGCCTAGCTCCTGATGCCATGCGAGGGCGTCCGCCGCGAATGCGTCGGCGTCGTCGGCATTGTTGAAAGTGTCCTCAGGCACAGTGCCCCACTTCTGCTCAATGCGCTTGAGCTTCCAGGGATACTGTTTGCGCGACTCTTCGCTCAGCGCGGCGTAAGTGCTGGACGTATCGAATAGACGAATGAGATCGATGAGCGTTTTTTCGCTCTTCCGGCGGGTGCGCTTCTCCGCCTCGGCGTAGGTCTCGGCAAGCCGGTCGGCGTCCAGGCGAATGCCGGTGGCTCGGTGGTAGAGATAGATTTTGACCGTGCCATCCGCTTGCCGCTTGGGAACGCGGTTGATGCCCTTGAGCTTAAGCGGCTTCGGTCTTACGCGCATTCTCGGCCTTCCAGCGCTGGTAGGGGGTCAACTCTGGTTCGGATTCTGTCACAAGGCCGGATGCCCGGTCTAGGGCCGCGTCAAGGGCTTTCAGGTCCCAACGATTGGTCCCCCGCATTGCCCTGGGGATAAGTCCTTTTTGAACCCAGCGATCAAACGCGGCCAGGGTCTTGCAGCCGCAATACTCGGCTGCTTCCTGTTTGGTCATTCCGCGTCTTGCCTGCACGTCGCAAAATCCCGATCGCTTTCGACAATGTGCCTATAGCGTTGAGATCGAGGACTTCGTGTGGAAAATGGCGATCAGATGAGTTACGGCACGCTAGATCGCGCGTAAGGCGAATTTGAGGGGCGGAATGATACAGGACACCTTACAAAAGGCTTCGCTTGCCGAGCTATTTAGCTTGATCGAGAAACTGCCGGGGCCCCAAGGACATCTCTTCAGAGGTCAACGTAATGCCGCATGGTCTCTCATACCAACCTTGTATCGGCTAACTCCAAACATTCACGGCGGCAGCATAGCCGAGAGCTTCAACGTTTTTGAAGCCGAACTGATCGACCGATTTTTTCGGGAAGGACTTCCCTACCTACCGCCAATCTCAAGGAGCTACTCCAACGACAGAGCTCTAGCACAGCACTTTGGTGCACCAACGCGATTGTTGGACTGGAGCGAAGATCCCTTAGTGGCGACGTTCTTTGCGGTCGAACAGTGGGAAACGACGACAGACGCTGCAGTCTTCATGATAATCCCCGAGGCTCGTTTCAGGCCGGAGGATGTCAAAGACTTCAAGGCCCTTCAATCGATCGCTTTTCGGCCGCCAGCAATTGATCGCAGGATACCTGCACAACGCTCGATGTTTACGTTTCACCCGCATGAACCAAAGGATCAGCCGTTCGTTCCGCTTGAGCAACGGCCCAACATCGGCATAAACGTATCCAACCCCCACGGTGCCGGCGGCTCTGCTCGTGCCTTTGCAAAGATAGTGATTCCTCAGCCTCTCAAAGAGCAGCTCTTTTTGCGCCTGTCACGGATCGGCATCGACCGGAGAAATCTCTTCCCAGGATTGGATGGTGTTGGGGCGGACACAGCAGCACGTGCGCTCAGCGGTCAATGGATGTAGGGGATAAGGGGCGCGGATCACACCGCGCCCCTTATCTCACTTGAGCTTCGCCGCCTGCATCAGCTCGCGGGCCAACATGCGGGCGATAACTAACGGAGGCGATCCGCCAACCTGCGTCGCTTTGGTCCCGAATTCCGTAGTAACGTGAATCATCCCGGATTTCGTCTCATAGCTTCCCTTCCGGCGACCATCGTCATACGTGAACGAAACAGAGCTGCTCACGCCGCGCTCTCCAAGATGTTCTCGCTGCTGGCCGGGTAGATGCCCCACTCACAGAGCGCGACCTGAACCTTGTTCTCGACCCAGGCCGGCCCCAGCACGACGTAGTCGTCGGTGTCGCCCTGCATGTCGGTAATGGTTTTGAGGAGTGCGAAGTAACTGGCGTCGGAGATCGTCATTGATCAGCCCCATGGTTGGCGTGATGATGCGCCGCCATAAGACTCATATTCGCGAGGCGGCGTCAAGGCATTGATTCAATTGAAGATTGTAAGTCAGGACTGACTTACAATTTCGGTTCGACTCAAGTAGCAGTTGTGAGCGCAACCTACGGCGCGCATATTGCGGGACGGTTTGGGGGAAGTGATTCATGCGCGGCAACTTGTTGACTTTGATAATTTTCACCGTGGGTCTCATAGCAGTCGATTACGGCTGGGGTCCCATCCTTCCCGACCCGGTCTACTGTCTTGTCAATGCCGGGCAGGAAATTCACCTCGCAAGCAACACGCGCGCGACATCCTGGTCGGCCAATGACGGCTGCACAGCCTACAACCCGCGCTGTGCGACCGAATACACAACTACGCCGGCCCAAAACATCTGCAAGCACAAGACGCTGTGGGAGGGCTGGAGAGAGCACCTCGCCACCAAGTCCTGACTCGGATTTACTAGGAGTGGGCTGACCTATGGCCTTGCTGGAGGTAGTCAAGGCTCTTGTAGCAGGCTGGGTCGCCTACGGCCTGTCGACTCGCTTCGGCAGCCGATGGGCGAAGGCGGCGATCTTCACCGTGGCCGCGATTTTAGGCCAAGTCGCAGCGTTCGAGACCGGCTATCTCTTGGTGTTGTTCGAGTTGCCAGTGTTGAAGGCTACGGATGTAGCAAAGAGCATGATCATTCCGTGGTCCTCTCTCGCGACCGCTGGAGTTGGTTTATATCTTGGTCGGCCGCGCGCATGATCCGCTAGATTCCACAACCTAAATGCCCACAACCCAAGGCCCCATTCCAAGGGAAACTTTCTCCCTCCAGAGACAAGCAGAGAACATAGGCTCTGGTGCTTATCCCGAAGGGAGAGAGGTTCGAGGTTCATTCCATCGAAGGTTAATCTGGAGCGTAGCGTTGGTGATGACCAATGCGGCGAGGCGGCGTCCCGTGACCTCGCCATAAGCTCCGCATCTCGATCGCAAGCGATCACGCGGTTACCCGGCCGGAGCCGGATGCCCAACCACCTGCTCGATATCCATCAACAGAGAGGTTGGAGAAGGTTGCCGCAAGGCAGAGCCTTCATCTTTTTGGCGCGTTCGACAATCTGGTGATTGTCCGGTGCAACCCTATCAAGGCGTCCTATACAGGGGAGCGCTTGATCCGATATCCGTGCGCCTGCGGCTGGCTCATAGGTGGCGTCATGTTCCGCCACACCGTTCGTTCAAAGCCGCTATACTGCCGCGCAAGGCGCGCAACAGGGTCTCATCAACGAATGCATATAGCGCTCGCTTTGAGGTTTGCTCGATGTTTTTCGCAACCCTCATCGAAAAAACTTCGCGAGAAAGTTGATGCGATTGCTATAATAGAGCCCGACACCGATAGCCGGGTGTCTCATCAGGGAAAGCCTCCGGTGTGCAACTCCACCGGGGGCTTTTCTCTTCATCGGCGGAGAACGCCTCCCGGTCGCATCTGCGTCCGAAATTCCTGCCCCACGATCGCGCGGACCTGATGTGTCACCTGCTCGGCGATGTGCTGGGCAAGCTCCTGGTTCTGGGCGGGCGTGCCATTGGAAACGCCGCCATGGACGTGGATATCGCCCATCGTGACGCGGGCGCCAGGTTGACCGGCGACCAGCGGCGCGGCCGGCGATCCGGCGCCGACTAGACCCCCATCCGCGAACCTGGAAATGCGATCGGAATTGATCGCTTCCAGCACGGCGCGGTGCTTCGCTACGGCGGAGGCGCGCACCACGAATTCGCCATTGCTGAGCCGCGCCGGGATGCTGTCTGAGGTGCCCGTTCCTGGTCCGCTGATGTAGCCACCATCCGCCTTGGCTACCGGTCCAATGAAGGCACCATCGCCGGGCTTAGGTAGCGATCCGACCAGGCCGCCGTCGCTGAAGCCGAACATACCGGACAGGCCGCGCATGATCGGCGCGACGACCAGGGCCTTAATCACGGCCTCCTCAAGAGCGCGGACGATCGCCTTGGACATATCAGCGAAGCCCGCCGACACGCTCTTGGTGCCGTCCAGGACGTCCGCGAGGCCAGAGGTCAAGCTGCTGCTCATGGTGCTGCCGACCGACCGCATGGCCTCATTGGTTCGCAAGGCCGACGCTTCAACCGAATTCAGGGCCGTCCCGACGTCCGGATAGAGGCCCTTCAGTTGTTCGGCGATCTGCACGTCGCCTGGGTCTAGGAGCGAGGTTTGCCGGCCGCGCCGGATCGATTGGGCAACGGTGGCCTGTTCGATCGCCTGGGTGGCCTCACCGTAGGCCTGGGTGACTTCCTCGATACGCTTGCGCTGTTCCTCGGTAACGACGCCTTCGCCCTTTCCAGCGGCCGCGTTGGCCTGCATGGCGACGACTTGGAGCTGAGCCGCGATCTTGTTTTTCTCGCGGGCCGCGGTCGAGAGGTCCAGGCCGGCGGCTTCCTCGCGAAGCGCTGCGGTGCGCTTCTCAATGCTATCGGCGGCCGTGTCGAGTTTGTCCACGTTGCTGCCGGTGCTGATCTTGGTCGGCGCCGGGCCGGTGCCGCGCGTCTGGCTGGGCGCCGGCGGGCCATACTGCTCGCCGTTCGCCCTCAGTGCCGCGATCTCCTTTTGCAGCCGATCGCGGTGCGCCTCCAGGTCGGCCGTCGTGCCCGCGTAAACCTGCCCAATCCCGGGGATTGAGAGCGGTGGCAGGTTGACGCTGCCGAGCAGCCCGCCGCCAGTCCCATTCAAACGCGCGTTGACCTGGGCGAGCGCGTCCCGCTTGGCCTCCAGGTCAGTGGAGCTCGCCGGCATGCCGGGAATGCGCGGAAGCTTGTTCGTCAACTCCACGGCCTTGGCGATATAGCCGATCACGTCTGCCCAAGCGGACTTGATATTCATCATGACGCTGGCGAGATCGTCCCAGGACGGCTTCAGCGCGGTCGAGAGGCGTTGATGCGCGAGCTTGAGCTGGTCGTCGACTTCCTTGGCACGCTCTACCTGGACGTTGCTGAAAATGCCGTCCGAATTCGCGCTGGCCTCCCTGATCGTCTGCAACATACTTTCGGCAGAGGTCTTGCCCTGTCGCATGCGATCGACGATCTGCGAGCCGAACATTTTCTCGCCAAGGTCCAGGCTCGCAGCATGCTGCCCGATCTGGTCGAGCTGGATCATGGCCGCGAGCACGGCCTTGATCTTGTCCTCTTGGCTTTGGGCGTCCCGGAAGAGAACCAAGCCTTGAAGCCGTCCAGCGTCCTTGGCAAGCGTCTCATTGTAGACGCGCAAGGCCTTCTCAACGGCGGTGATCTTCTCTTCGCCGACCGTCCACTCGCCAATGTCGATCGGGGAGCGGTCCTTGGTCGCCTGGAAGGCATGGTCGAGGGCAGATTCAAGCTCGCCGGCCTCCACTTTGAGCTTCCGCGCCTCGCTGGTGAAGGCCTGGAGGAACGCGGGCGAGACGCCAAGGTTTTGGGCTTTGTCGGCGATCTCCACCATCTGCTGCATCTGCTCGCGGGCGCCGCTGATTGCGGCTGTCATGAGCTTGTATGCCCCGACCGCGATTGCGACCTTGCCGGCAAGATCAACGGCGCCGCGCGCCATGGTCGCGAAGATCGCGTCCTTGGCGAGGTCCTTGTTCATGTCCAGGAACTGCTTCGCAATCTGGCGCGTAGCGTTGCCAGCCAGTGAGCTAGTCTGCTTCATCTGGTCGCGGAATTTCTCTAGATCCACGCTGATGGGGATCCTGAGACTAGGTGCTGGCACTGGCATCTCCGAAGTAACAGGCTGCCAAAACTTCGCTGGCGATCAGGACATTCGGCGCGAGCGGCTTGCCGCGCACATGCGCGTCGAGCAGTCGCTTCACCTCGCGCTCGGGGGTGCCGCCTCCAAGTAGGCCGAACTCCATCACGCGCTCTACGTCGTTGGCCGAATAGTTGTTTGCCTCAAAGCGCCCCCAGATTGCCGAGATCGAGCTACCGCCTGGCCCGGGAATGCCCCGCCAAGACAAGACGCGCCTGACCCAGGGGTGATTGAGATTGAAGGTGTGCGTTCCGCCGATCCATGTGATTGTGCGTGCGCATTTGTCGTCAGCCATTGGAAAGCTCCTCGTTTACAGCCTTGTCGATCACCCCCTGCATTTCGTCGCGCATGGTGTTGTAGGTCGGATAAAAGAATGGTCGCGCCGGTTGGCGGCTGGTCCCGTATTCGAAGCCCAGGCTGTAATCATACGCCACATTTGATCCTTCTCGGACTTCTTTTGTGGTCAGCTCGCCGCCGGCCTGGACAAGCCATTCCAGCTCATGGGCGCCGGGCACCACAACGCACGACTCCTCAAGGCGGCCAGTTTCGTCCGGCGACTGCTCCAAAGCCTGCAAAGCCTCGCGCTGGGCCTGGGACAAGCGTTCGGCTTGCTGGCGAATGACCGGCGATAGCTGCTCGGTCAGCTTGTCCGGCAGAGATTGAAGGAATGCGTCTAGGTCGTCATTATCGGCCATGCGTCACCATGAGAGAAGTTCCACAGCGTTAGGGAGATCATAGAGCGAGCGCGAATTCTCGCCTGCCGCCGCGCGCGATACGGCCATCCAGCTCGCCGCGACGCCGTCAATGCGATCGGTCGACTTGCTCTTGTGGATGATCCGGTTGTCATTGGCGTCCTTGTGGATGGCGACGTTTGCAAAGTTCCAGCGCAACACCGGGTGGCCGCCATGGCGGAAGTTGCCGCTGATGATTGCGCGCTCCAGGACGTTGAGCGCGGGCGATTGCGTCACCCAGCCTTGGCGGATCGTTACGACCGGAAACCCTTCGTCGACCAGCGGCGCCATGACACCTTGGGCGAACGCCACGTCAAAACCAATCTCTTGGACCTGGAAACGCTCCGCGAGTGATCGGATGTAATCCGCGACCGCAGCGTTATCGATCACGTTGCCGGGCGTGGCCGTAATGAAGCCGCCCTTGGCCCATGACGCGTAATCGACGCCGTCCAGGTCGCCGCGTTTGCGGATATCGGCCTCGGGACAAAAGAAGTGCGGCAACACCGTGTAGGTATCGCCGTCGCGGAAGCACGCGACGACGGACGAAAGGTCGGTTGTCTTGCTCATGTCGACGCCAACCCAGCACGGCGCACCGCGCAGGGCATCATAGTCGACCGGTGCGGCGCCCCGGTCATAGGTCGCCATGTCGACAAAGGGCGAGGTCGAATGGTCAAGCCAGACATTCAAATTATACTGGCGAAACGTTTCCCTCGCGGTGACGCTGGTTGCGCCCTCACGCGCGAGTTGTCTTAGACCGTCGATGTCCTGATAGCCGAGCACTAATCCCGGATTGGCTCGATACCAGAGGCTTTCATCGGTCCAATCCGCATCAGCCGGCGTTTCTAGCAAAATGGGAAGTAGGCTCGGGTCTTCGATCTCGCCGCTGGCGACCTTGCGCGCGCGTTCAACGATCTCATGGGCAATGTTTTCTTGGCCGCGCCCCGCCGTAGTGGCGACGACCATAAGAGATCCTTGCGTCTTCGGAAGCGCCGAAGTTAGCGCCTTCCAGAGCTCAGCATTTTTCCAGATGTGGAGCTCGTCAACGAAGACGAAAGCCGGCGTGCGACCATGTGCAGGTGCACCCTCGCCAGAAATTGCCTCAAGAAAAGAGCCATCTAGTCATCTGGAACGCAAGTTCGTCACATTAGTTGATAGCTCGAATCTCTACAGAGGAGAGAGCTTGTGGCGAATGCAGGTGAGCGAGGCCGGCCGATCGCGCCGTTGGTGCTTAGTCCGCCGGAGCGGGCGTACTTGGAGAGACAAGTTCGTCGTCATCGCGTTGCCCGATCGCTATCTGAGCGCTGCCGCGCGATCCTGCGGTGTGCGGATGGCTTGCCAAGCAAGTCTGTGGCTGTCGAACTCGGCCTCCACGAACACACCGTCGGCAAGTGGCGCCGCCGATTTTTGAAGGATCGCTGTGATGGCCTGCTTGACGAGGCCCGCCCGGGCCGCCCTCGAACCATCAACGACGATCAGGTTGCTGAGGTAATTGAGCGGACATTGCGTACAACGCCACCCGACGCGACGCACTGGTCGATCCGCTCAATGGCTGCGGAAACTGGCTTTTCCCACACCACGATCCGCCGAATGTGGACGGCGTTCGGCCTGCAGCCGCACCGCAGCCAGACATTCAAGCTGTCGAGCGACCCGCTGTTCGTCGACAAGGTCCGCGATATCGTCGGCCTTTACCTTTCCCCACCGAACCGAGCCCTTGTCCTCAGTGTCGATGAGAAAAGCCAGATCCAGGCCCTGGATCGCGAGCAGCCGGTCCTGCCGATGATGCCGGGCGTACCGGAACGGCGCACGCACAGCTATGTGCGGCATGGTACGACCTCGCTGTTTGCCGCGCTCGATGTCGCCTCTGGATTCGTCATCGGCAAATGCTACAAGCGCCACCGGGCAGTCGAGTTCTTGAAGTTCCTCAAAGAGATCGACGCTCAAGTCCCTGAAGGGATCGATGTCCATATCGTCATGGACAACTACGCCACTCACAAAACACCCAAGATCAAAGCGTGGCTCGCCCGTCGGCCGCATTATCATGTCCACTTCACGCCGACTTCCGCGTCATGGATCAATCAGGTCGAACGCTGGTTCGCTGAGCTCACCCGAAAGCAGATCCAGCGAGGTGTTCACACCTCCGTCAGGCAGCTCGAGGCCGACATCCGTACCTTCATCGACCTGCACAACAAAAATCCCAAGCCCTTCAAATGGACCAAGTCCGCAGACCAGATTTTGGCTTCCGTCAAACGCTTCTGCCACAAAGCCCAGCAGACTTTATGTGGCGAACTTTAGATTCACGTGACTAGCTTAAATTCGATCTTTTTAACACTGTTGTGAGCGTCATAGATGCGTGTGGCTTTAACAAGGCGCGCGTCCTGCCGAATGATACCGGCGGCTTCGCGGAACCCGAACCCAGCTTGCTGGCGATCGGACGCGGCAAAGATCGCCTCGCCGCCGGGTCTCCGCTCTGGGCCGATCGTGTGCAACAGCGACAGCGCGCCGGCCAGCGAGGTCTTGCGATTGCCGCGAGGCAGAAGCAGCACCACAGTCTTGACAGTCCGATTGCTGTTCGCGTGTCGCGGCTCATAAATGCGGCGGACGATCCGTTCTTGCCATTTGTCGAGTTGGAGCGCGTGACACGGAGCGGTGCTCTTTGGATGCCGGAGGCGACGTAGGAACGTCACCGCGCGTTCGCCGTAGCCGAGCGGATCGTCGATCGGGCTATCGTCAAACAGCCAGTCAGGATATGGCGAGCGGGTTGTCATCGTCACTCTCAACATTGTCTTCACGCACGGCCGGCCGGGAGCGCGAAACTGGGGTAAGCCCTAGCTCAGCGGCAAGCTGGCGAGCCGTCACCATCGCTTTGTCCTGCATGCGGCAAAGCTTGGGATCGATGCCGGCGCGTAGAAGAATCTCAAGCTCGCGGACGCGGCCGATGGCAATGCAGTAGCTTTCCAAACAACCGCAATCGGCTGGCGAGAGAATGCGACGTTTGATCAGCTCCGGCATGACACGGCGCCATTCGGCTTTCGCGTGCTTGCCAAGCCATGTCGGGACTCGACTAAAGTCATGTTGGGTCGGATCTTCGGACGCAAGTTGTGGTTTTCGGCCTTTCACAGCTCAACCCCTATCGACAAACGCGGCGAGTGGCTGCATTTTGAGCCGCATGAATCAACGATTTGATCTTTTTGCTTTCTCGCTTTTGCTCTTTGCGGTCATCCTTACTGTATGGCTGATTGTATTGCCGGTGAGCTTGGACGGCATTGCACGGTGGCAGACTCTCATAAGTGGAGCAGCCACATTTCTGGGCATCATCGTAGCATCTTGGAATGTTACAAGACAGATGCGGTTGGCCGCGCGAGGCCGGGAGCAAGACAGAATAGAGAGAGAGTTGCCCGGCCTCCGAGAGGCAGCCTATTTCCTCGGTCGGTTCGAGATGGCGTTCGGGAACGATGCTAAAGCATCTCCAGTAAGAGATGAGTTTAAGGCATTGCAGTTGGACGAAGCGCAAATTTCCGATTTCCTTGCTCAGGTGATCAAAGCACTGCCCATGACGCCAGATGTAATCAAAAGGAGGCTTGCGTTGGAGCTCTTCCAGCTTCGAGGCGCCGCGCAGCGAGTCGTTGAAAATGAAGATAGGTTGAAACGTGCCAAGGGTGCTTTGGACCGTGCCGAACGAACGACAGGCCTGAGTGTAAGCGAAGCGAAGACCGCATTGGAGCGAACGGAACTGGTTCTGCAAGCAGCAATCGAGCGTTTTGAAAAGGCGGTTCGAGAAGTTAAGAACTTCCGCATAGAAGTCACTACTCGTATAAAAGGGGAGAGAGCCCGCGGCGAAGCATTGCGTCGAGAACTTGAGCGTTCCCTTGCTCTCAGAGAGTGAACTTAACAAAACCCAACTCGCTGGCATTTCACGTCCATACTGACGCGCCGGCCGATCTCGCTAATGCCGGTGATTTCGTATTGCTGGCCCTCATAGAGCAGCCGGTCATTGAGGCTGAGGCTGGCGAAGTAATACATGCGGAAGGTCAATACCGCGTCGGTAGTGTGGCCGCGCTCGCCCTCTCGATCGTCGGTGGTGTTCTTGAGCAGTTGCGCCCGCATGGTGGCGTAGGTGTTCCAGGTCTCTACAGGCGTGCCGTAGAGGTCCAGGCCGGTGGTGCGGCGCTGAATTTCAATGATGCGGTCGAGGTTGCCGGCTCGCATGTCAGTTCGGCTTCACGACCGCCGCCACATTGATCACGCCATGGCTGAAAGAGCCGTGCGGATCGCGGAGGTAGCGGGTTTGGGTGGTCTGCATGTCGTGCACGATGAAACCGTCTATTGGCAGCACGCCATCGGCCTGGGCGTCGATCCGCAGCGCCGCGACGATGGCGGAGACGGCTTCCTTGCACTGGATCAAGCCGGGCTCTGCGAACCACACATGAAGGGTCGCATGGCTGGTCGCGTCCCAGCGCCGGAAGATGGTCTGGCCCTCGCCGAGATACACGGCCGGCATGATCTCGGGGCGCCCGTTGGCGTCGATCACGTGGTCAGCCTGGACCAGGGCCATCAGCTCCGGGCTCGCGATCAGGCGCGATCGGATAGCCTTCTGGAGGGCGAGAGACGGGTCGGAAGCGGTCATTTCAGAAGGCAAACGCGCGATAAGGGGCCAGCAAATCGAGAAAACCAAAC
The DNA here is from genome assembly GCF_029714425.1 of Bradyrhizobium sp. CB2312. Classification (NCBI taxonomy): domain Bacteria; kingdom Pseudomonadati; phylum Pseudomonadota; class Alphaproteobacteria; order Hyphomicrobiales; family Nitrobacteraceae; genus Bradyrhizobium; species Bradyrhizobium sp. CB2312. The sequence continues at coordinate 4,599,604 of NZ_CP121668.1, forward strand.
GGCAGCGCCATGGCGGTGATGCCAATCAAGCTTGCTTCGCGGTTCTGATAGAGGTGCGCCGTCAATTGCAGCACGGCTTCCCGGATCGGTGCCGGCGCCGTGTCGGCATCGGGATCGCCGGCCGTGTAAGCCGAAACCCACGCCTTTGCCGCCGCCAACTTGTCGGTAAGCAGCGCGTCGTCAGCGTCCAGGGTGACGTTCAGGTGGGCCTTGGCTTGGTCCAGGGTGATGCCGGGCATAGTTGAAAAACTCCAATTAGACGCTCTCTTGCGTGACCCGGGGGCACCGGTCGTCCGCGCTTTTTGGGATGTTTGAACTCACCCCCGGGGTAGCGGCGGCGTTGCGGTGTGCTTCGTCGCGTTGCGCGGCGAGGTGTTGGTCGAGGCCATGGCGCAGCTCAGCCATCTGCTCTTCCATCTGGCGAACGAACGAGCGGACCGAACGCGTCATCTGTCGGTGTGCGGCGTGCATGTCGCGCTGCCAGCCGTAAAGAGCAGGCAATTCATGGGCAAACGACGGTGCGAGAGCCGGCTTAGGCTTTCGGCCCTGCTTGCCAACAGGTGTCGTCAAAGCTTCCTCGGCGGACCAGCCCAGGTTCAGCCGCTTCGTGATTGTGTCGGAGCTTATGCCGGTGAGCTTTGCCCACTCGCATACAGGGCGCGACATACCTTTGAATTCGATCGGGCGCATGGGTCTACTTGGACCTTTCGAGACGTTGTTTAGTGCTGTTGTGGTGATGGGTGCAGAGCGGCTGCCAGTTACCCTTGTCCCAGAACAAGGCGCGGTCGCCACGGTGCGGCTTAATATGATCGACCACGACGGCGGGCTTGCCGCACATGACGCAATCAGGATGTTTATCCAGGAAGGCGCGGCGGGCCTTGGACCACTTGCTGTCATAGCCGCGATCATTGGCGTTGGGTCGGCGCCTGTCCTCTTCCCTGCGGCGGTGGCTTTGGCATACGCATCGAGTGTCGCCGGTAACGATCCGTCCGCACGCGCACACTCGACCACACTTGTAGGGCATCAGCGCGGCCTCACGTGGTTCGTAAGGTCGCCGATGGCGTTGAGGTCACCTTTGGACGGCGGCTCAGTGCTGGTTTGATCGTCCTTGCCGCTGCCGAATATCGTCTTGAGCACAGCCCCGATCATATCGAGACGGCCGACGTGGGCGTTTATGATCTCAGCGGGCGTCGCTTCCCAGGTGTCATCAGCGGTCCAGCCCAGCCAACCGGTGCCGATCTGATAAAGCTTGGTGAAGTATTCATCGAACGTCATGGATTCGCCCGATGACTTGTCTCCGGAAGTATCTTCACCTCTCAAAATCAGGACGAATTCGAGAAGCTGTTCGCGCGCGTCCAGGATGTCGCGGAGCGACGCAATCGGTGTGACTGCGCTGGTCGCCGTGATCAGGTCCATGATGGCGCTAAAACTGCCGTCTAAGATGGCTTGGTATAGCTGCGGAAAGCCATACTTGTGATGGAGGTGGAATGCGGCCCGCAGCGACGGCTTCAGGTCAAACGACCTGTCGCCAACCTGGAGGCTGAAGGTATTCGCTGCGAGCCGCATAGCTGCTTACGGCTTGGTCGATTTAATGAGGACCGCGGCCTCATTGAGCAACGGCGCACCGCCGACGCGACGGCGCCAGCGAACCTTGACGACGCCATTGTCGGCGCCGGTGAGGTCATCCACGCGAATAGCGAGGCCGACGCGATCGACGATCTGATAAGCGCTCTCCATGTCGCCGAACACAACCGGATAAGTCGTGCCCGACGCGGTCGGCAACAGGCTCATGTCCACGGACTCATAGACGGGCCGACCCAGGAGCGTTGCGGGCGTTCCGTTGGCGAGACCATCGGACCAGATCGGACCGGAGTAGCCGATCGAACCAACGGCAGCGTCCGCGACCTTGCGAATGAGACCCATGGTCTCGCGGCGCATGATCCAGGAGCCGTTCGCCGCATACTCGCCCGGGAGAGCATAGAATGCATCAATCAACTTGCCGACGATGTCCGAACCATCGGGCGCAGCGGTGATCGAAGCGTAATTCGTGGGCGTGTTGAGCAGGCCGGTCGGCTTACCGTTGCCGTCGCCGATCATGAAGGACTTGGCCTCCACCTTGCCGGTGATCTTGGCAATATGGCCGGCGACGAACGAAAGCAGGTCGATATCCGCGTCTTCCAGCAACTGCTGGCTGATCGGGATGTAGCGTGCGTTCTCGAACGTCTTGATGTTGAGCTGGCCGAACACCGGCTCCGTCGAGGTCCGGTTGCCGGTCTCCGTAACCCAGCCTTCGCCATCGGCGTCGGTTTCGAGGGTCGGAATATAGACCTCGGTGGTGCCGATGGTCATTGCGCTAGCGAGACCACGAAGCGGCGAGTATCGACGCAGCTTCTCAAGAACGGTCTTGCCGTATTCGGGAGTGACGACGTAGCCGCCGGCCGTGTTGGTGCCGAGGTTGAGCGTCTTGCGCTCCAGATCATCGAGCGCGCCGACGCCGTTGCGCAGGAACTTGTTCAGCGCCTTGGTTTCGAGGCCCGGTTCGTTGTCGTTCGCCGGCCGATTGTTCGGCCGGTTCAGCTTGGCTTCCAGTCGATCCAGGCGCTCGGTGAGCTTGCTGTTGTCGTTGGCGGCCTTCGTTTCGAGGGCCACCTTCAGTTCCGCCAGTTCCTTGGCGACGTCGGCAATCGGATCGCCTTCGCCGCTATCCTTGAATTCCAGTGCGTTCGCAGTCTTCATTGGGTCGTCAAAGCTCCTAGGAGTTCAGCGTTGCCGTGAAACGCTTGATGAGGTCGGCCACGGCACGCGCCGCGTCGTCGGATTTCGTGCCGGTGATGCGGGCACGGGAATGAGCTGGGTCGCGAACCAAGCTGATCTCAGCGAGATCAAGCGCGTCGATAATGCGACCGCGGGCGAGCTTACGGGCCGCCTTGGTGTAGAAGCCGATGGACAAGCCGGTGACCAAACGAGTCTTGAGCATCGCGCGAATTGAACGCGCGCGCGGCTGGTCGAGGTGAAGTTGGCCTTTGACGGTCAGTCCGTCCTCGGTTTCCTTCACTTCGTTCCAGGTGCCGACCAGATCATCCGGCCGATGCTGATACAAAATCGGCAAGTCGGGCAGGATCGCGCCGAACGCGCCCTTTGTGATCAGGTCGCCATAGCTGTCAGGCCCTGCGTTGAAGGGCCAGGCGATGCCGGTGATCTCACCTTCATCGCTGACGCTCAGCGTTGCCTTGACTTCAAGCCGGTCCATGATCAGTCCCGGAACACTTCGAACGCCACGGTCAATGTCTTGGCCGAGCCGGGCGTCAGAGCCGTCTTCGTCTCAAGAACAAAGAAGATGTTCTTGGTGCCGCTGGACGGATCGAAAATGACCTCGCTACCGCTGACGGGCGCGCCGATGCCCTTCACGACTGAGCCGGAGAACTTCTGATCGAGCGTGACGCTGAACGCGCCCAGATAGTTGCTTTCGGTGAGTGCAGCCGCAAACGCCGCATTGTCGCCAGACGCGAAGGTGGGCGCGTCTTTGAACACATGGACGTAAAGGTTTGCATTGAACCAGGCGATGTCATCCACCTTCACGCGGCAGCGACGCAGCACGCCTTTGGTATCGACGTCGCGCGATGCCGCGACGGGCACCGGGGAGCACGAGGCTGCCGTCGTCGATTGCGCAACGATGTCGCCGGCGGCATAGGCGGCCGTATCTGCGGGACGCTGCACTGAGCCGCCGACCACGGCAGTGTTGCCGGTAATCGGGATAGGATTGTTGTCACTGACGGGCGCGTTAATCGTGAAGGTCATTTCGATCAGGTTCCTTTGGTTTCGCTGGGGTTGCCGAACAAAACGCGTTCCAGGATTTTGGCGGCGAGTTCGTAGGTTTCGATCAGGGGGCGGCCGTCGACGTAGGCCACGATGAATTCATGGGCGCGCTTGGGCGGGGTGCCGGCGCCGATGAGCGCGAGCCGAATGGTCTCGGTTACGTCTGCCTGGGCGAAGTTGCGCGAGAACAGCCGGTTCGCAATCATGCCGATGCCGGAGCCGCATTTGGTCTCAAGCTCGCCGATCACTGCAGGCGTAAGCTTGAATGCGTGCTCGCCATCGCCAAAAAAGATTGTGTAAGCGGTCATGGTCATTGTCCGAACGCGGTCTCAATTGAGCCGGCGTTGTCGGCATAGACGCTGATGTCTTCCACGTCGGACCAGACCTCGACCGGCGTGGTGCCGACCATCACCTCGCCGTAGATCAGCGGGATCGCATCGCCTTGACGACCGGAGTTGCCGATGTTGCCGCCGTTGACGCTGAGCGCATTGGAGGCCTGCGTTTCTTGACCGGCCGGCTTGGTGAGCAGCGTTGCAGCACCGGATAGCGCAAGGCCAAGGCCGATCGCGGCAACGGCGCCGTAAGAGGTGCCGGAGAGAATGCCGGAAGCCGCAAGCGGGGTCGCGAGAACGCCTCCGGACAGGAAGATGGCGCTGCCGACCAGGGCAGCACCGAGCACGACCTTCGTGGTGCCCTTGGCCGTTCGGCTTGTAGCCGCACCTCTTACGATCGGGAAGATGTGCAGGTCCGCGGCGCCCAGGTTGAATTGGTTCACAAGCTCCAAGTCGAGCTGCATGCCGGAGCGCTTGTCGCCTCGCACGATCTTGTAATAGCCCTCCTCAATCGCCTTGATGAACCGACCGGGGAAGGCGCAGTTGAGCGCGCGCAATGCTTCGCCGGCGGTGGCAACGTCAAAGCGATGGGACTTGCCGAATTCCTTGCCGAGCCGGCCGTGCAGGTGAACTGTGCGAAGCATCAGGGAACTTCCTTCTGATTGTCGTTGGCGCTGCCGGAATTGAGCGCGCCACCGGCATGTGCGGATGATGTGTTGAAGTTCTCGAACACGTCGCCACCCTCATAAGCCGGCAATCCGAAACCGATCTGTCGGGCTTCGTTCGGATTGAGGATGCGCGCGGAGACGGTTGCGCTCAGAGCCTGGGCACGCGCGAGCAGATCGGCACGCGCGAAGCCATCGATATTGAATTCGATGGCATACTGAGCGCGCTCTTCCGGCGTCAGAAGCTTCAACTCAAGCTCTTGCTCGAAGGACTTCAGGCGGGGCAATAGAGCTTGCGAGAGGAATTCTTGGCCGATCGATTCAATGGAGCGGGGCGTCGCGCGATCGACCTGCATCAGCATGTGGAGCGGCACTCGGAACAGCCGGGCGATCTCCGCCACGGCATACGTTCGCATTTCGAGGAACTGACTATCGACGCTGTTGAAGGCTCGCGGTTCCCAGGAAGCGTCGGACGGGATGACCGCCGTGCCGCCGCCATTGTCGCCACCTTGCGATGCCTGCCACGCGGCTTTTGCAGCCTTGAGCGTGGCTTCCGTTACGTTACCCTTGAGGGACAGCACTCCGCTGGGGCGTGCCATGTTGCCGAAGAGGCGCGATGCATGACGCTCCAGGACCAGGGCAAGCGCGATGGCGTTGCGGCCCTCGCCGACAAGGCCCTTGCGAGCATCATAAGCCGGCGTCGGGATATGGATCAGGTCCGCGCCGTTGATCTCGCGGCCGTTCAGTTTGTAGGTCGGCTCAACGTCGCTCGTATCGACGGCCACAGATTGGGTTTGTGGATCGAGCCGGAGCAGTTCGGCAGGCTTGCCACCGTCAACGCGATTGATCAGCGCAAAGCTACCGTGCGGCTGCAAGAGCGCGTCGGCCATGAGCTGGGTGCGAAACAGTGCTGCCGGCGCCCAGGTGTTCGGAGCGTCGTGCAACAGTTTGTAGAGGGGGTGGTCGGTGGCCTTCTCTTTGCCGCCGTCCGGAAGCTTCTTGTAAACGTGAAGGGGGAGCGAGCCGGCCGCCTCGGAGATGGAGCGGACTGCGCACGCGACGGGCGCGCACGTCATGGCGCTGTGCGGGGTCACAACCACGCCGGCCAGGGTCGGGGTCGCGCCGAACAGATCGAACAGCCAAGCCTCAGGCGAGGAGACGCCTGACGAAGACTTGGTCTCGATACCGAGAAGGGATTTGAGGCGGGAGGCGATGGACAAAACGGCACAATCAGAGCTGGCCCGCTGCTCAGGCGGGCGAGGGGACAGTTCTCTGCTGTGCTGTGATCGAGCGCTCAGCGATCGCTGAGCGCACTTCTACGATGGAAATATTATTTCGTGGAAATTCGCTGCCGTCAAGCCGATTGAAATAAAATTGCGCGTGTCACCTGCGACGTAGCCCGAAGCAGTTTGCACGCGCAATCAAAAGCGATGCAAATTCAATACCGGCAGAATCTGGCAGTTTGCAGAAAAAATCAACGATATCAAAGCTCAACGCTAATCTGGGAGACTAGGGGTCGGAGGTTCAAATCCTCTCGCTCCGACCAACACAATCAAAGACTTAGCCGGAAGTCTGAAGAGCTGGCTATAAAATTTGTAGCCACTATGTAGCCAGCGCATCCACTACAAGCTTTTACAGGTTTTGAGTAACGTTCTGTTACATTTCAATTACATTTACGGTTTCGGGCCCTTTTTGCGCTACTCGATTTGATAGCAATGGACCTCCAACACCAACCGCATGGAGGATACATTGGCGAACATACGAGTGCGTGAGGCGGCCGAATATCTCGGCGTCTCGAAATCGTTTCTGGACAAGGCACGCTGCTATCGGACTAACGGTCCCGCGTTTATGCGATTCGGCAAAGCCGTAGTCTATTCCACCGAAGCCCTCGACGAATGGGCGCGGGCCTGCACCGTCGCCAACGACAACAAGCAGAGCGGGAAATAAAAAAGCAATTTTACGGCTTTCGAGTTGTCGACAGCGAAGCTGTCGGCCATATTGGCGACACCTACGCGGCTCAGCCGCAAGCGTGATTGGCCCCCACCGCCGAGCGCTATTGGTCACTGGCGACGCCCGCTATTTGCACTGTCCCGGGCCACCTCGTCCACCGCCCTATCAATGGCTACTCTGAATCCGTCCGTTGACGAGCCTTGCCTCGTCAGCATCAAACGCGCCTGCGAACTTACGTCGTCGTCGCACACCATGATCAATCACTAGTTGGCGTGGGCCAACCAAACGGGAGGAAGATGATGACGCTCGGACAGCAAATCGTTTTCGACTGGAAGCGGCGCTATCAACCGTACGACCAACCGCAGGACCGCATCGTCATCCGAGAGGAGCGAGCGTTCTACGCGGTTGATGGCGAGCGAGTGATTTATGGAATCGCGCGGCGCAGTGAAGCGAGGATGGGGGCTTCAGACCAGTGACCGCCGTAGTTAAGGCCGACAATCCTTTCAAAGTCGGCGATCGTGTTGAGCATCAGCAGTTCGGCTTGGCGACGGTGCGCGAGGTTATAGGGGCGCGGGTCTGCGCAGACTATGACGATGGCGAGCACCACAGTCCGGTGCTGCACACTTTCTTGTTGCCTGCGAACGTTAATGCGATTGGAGATAACGGCCCCAAGACCACTATCTTGAAACTGAAGGGGGCAAACACTCTTCCGCAACTCGAATTCGTGTATGGGAGAACAAGAGTTCGGAAGTACATCTCAACACTGTTTGCTCCGGGTGGTGGTGGAAAATCATCGTTGCTCGTTGCGGAAGCTCTCGACATGGTGACCGGACGAGATCTGCTTGGCGTCGGGCACAAGAAGAAAATTCGAGTCTGGTACATAAACACAGAGGATCCACCAGAGCTTATCCAGCGCCAGTTTGAAACCGCCGCCGCATTGCACCGCATCATCAACGATGACATCGATGACCGATTGATGTGGTCCAGCGGACGCGAATCCAACTTTGTGGTGGCAACAGAAGACAAGAGGACCGGCTTCCGGATTAACCATCCAGTGGTTGAGGGGATCGCACACGTCGGTGGTGAATTTAGACCGGACGCAATTATAATTGACCCGTTTGTATCCACCCATGGCGTGAGCGAGAATGACAACGGCGCAATTCAGCAGGTTGCGACCCTATGGGTTACGATCGCCGATAGACTAAATTGTGCGATCGATCTCGCGCACCATGTCGTCAAGTCTGACGGCCCCGTCACAGCAAACTCGGGCCGCGGGGGCAGCGCCTTGAAAGACAAAGCGCGCATCGTGCGAGTCATCAATCCGCTGAGCGAAGAACAAGCAAAGAAGTGGAACATCCCGGAGGGGTTGCGTCGCGAGTATTTCAACGCGGTAATCGACAAGGGTAATCTTTCTCGCGTCGGAACTGGGGCGTGGTACCACATCGAGAACGTTCCTCTAGGAAACGGCGATGGACTTACCAGGCCGCAGGAATTCGCGCCTGCTGTCAGGCGGTGGATGGCTCCAGACGCATCGCCGGAAGAGCGCGCGGAAATGACTCTTGCCAGGGTCGAGCAGGAACAGATCGCCGCCGTTCTGGTAGGCATTAAGAATCGCGACGTCAGGTATAACTATCAATCCTCTAATTGGGCTGGCAATGAGATCGCAAGCGTTCTTGGGATCGAGCTAGACGATAGCAAGAAGCTGACCCCAGCGAAGGAGCGCGTACAGGCGATTCTCGACGCCATGATCACGCTTGGCCTGCTGATCAAGGTTTCGCGCGTAGATCCAATAAAGCGCAAGTCTTTTGATCACGTTGAGGTTGCAGCTTAGAAATGAAGCGCCTTGCTATCTTTGATTTGCGCAACCCTGCGCAACCTTGCGCAACCCCCCGGTTAAGTAGTTGCGCGCGCTACGTGCTCAACCTCCACCACCCCACCCTTTTAGGGGGTGGGTGGGGAGGTACGTAGCAAAAGGGTGGTGTAGCGAAAGACAACCTGATTTTACAATCTGAGAAGGTATTGAAATGACCTACGCTGATTTGCACCGCACCAGCGCGGACGACGACGCATCGACCGTCGCGTATCATCGAAATCTCGGCTTGGAGCCGCCGCCTGCACCTGCGAGGCGCGTGTCGTTGGCCGATCAGTTTGGTGAGGTCGATGCCGCGCTGCGCCGATTAAAGGTACGCCGTGAAGAGCTGAGGCAGCAAATCCTCGATATGGGCCGCGTTGAGTTGGTGGGCCACACATGGGCCGTGGTGTTGGAGGACCGCACCAGCAGAAGGCTGGACCAGGACATGCTCATAGAGCGTTTCGGTGCCGAGGCGGTGGACGCCTGCCGCGCCGAGAGAAACGGGGTCTATCTCCGGACCGATAGGCTCTGAAGCACAAAGTTATAATTCACTCACAAAGACCCCTGATTTCCTTCGGACCCATTTTCGAATGTAAGTGCCTGATCTCATTGGCCCTGGGGCCGATTTCCTGAATGTGTGCAGCCGGAAGCCGGCCACACCAAGAGCCGGGACAGCGGCCCCAAAAGAAACCCATCAAGGGTGCACTCACGTGAATAAACCAGCAAACGAGAATAAGCGACGTGCCACGGCCGCGCTCCCACTCGCAATTCACCTAGCGCGCGCCGACCGGCATGAGGACCTTAAGCGCCTCATCGACCACGGCACCGTTGCGGTCGTGCCGTCATGGCTCTCTGCGGACGGCAACCTCCCAGAGGTAGGCGGGAAGCCGATGCCGGATCGCGTCATGGAGACCAGGCCGTCGCCCGATGAGATGGTGCAGCTGGCGGTGCATGATGCTATCGCCGCGCGCATCGGATGCGGCCCGATCACGGCCGCCGAAATGGATGCACCTATGCGAGCGCGGCTCCGTTTCGACGCCACGGGGCAGATCACCAAATGGCGCGGTAGCGACGAGCGTTGGCACGATGCCGCTGAGCTATTTCGGCAACCCAAGGGCAGTAGACGCAAGAGCGAGCAAGAGCGGCAGGATGAGCTTTGACTGCTCGGTTTGCGGCGCGACGATGGAATCGTGGAACACCGCTTGGGTACCCACATATCGGTTGATAGCCGGCCCGGTTCGACTGCCTCCAAACAGCAACTAGGGACACGCTGTCGCATTAGCCAGCGATGGCGGAGTCGTTCGGCAATTCGTTCAATATCGTTGAGGTGGCCTCAGACGACGCGCCGCCGAAGAAGCAGATGTGGCTAGCCTTAGCTAAGCCTAGGTAGGCGTTGACGCTGGTCCTTGCCGCCGTCCCCGAGGGCTGGACTGCGGAAGTTGTGCCAGCGGTCCTTACGGAGAGGCAGCAAAGGTATTTCGAGGAACTAAACCTTGATCCGGGCGACGTTTATAGGATCGATTCAGAGTAAAGCATCCTCGGTGGGGCGGGGCGGCGTCTGCTATTTACTCGGGCCGAACGTGGCTCAATCGGGGTTTCCTTTTCGGCCGCCTTCCTACATAGTTCGGCATGGCAAAAATAAAAGTGAGCTTCAAACCAGTTCGTAAATCCGAGGGCGACTGGGCTATCATCGCCGAGTACCCGGGCGCAGAAGAGCGAGAGATTACGGGCTTCACGAGCAAAGCCGAAATTGACGAATGGATGAATGGAGAGCGTCGGATCGCTTGGCTCCGATCACAGGGTTACGCGAAGTGACTCGATGACCCCTTCATCTAGCTATCGTGCGTCCGTCGCTTCGTACGCTGAAGGTTCAATTCACTTTTTCGCGGGCGGCCGAGGCTCTCGCGCGGCAAGCAGGGTGCTGGACGTTTGTGGCCCGTCGATAATTCGCCCGGCCGGTAAGCCAACGTGCCGGAACTACAAGAAGTACTAAACTCGCGTTCGAGCGAGCAGCAGCCTTAAAGTGGGCCATCAGCATTATGAGGCGAGTTGGCCATGATCGACGAGTGTAACGATCCTACGCAAACGGCGGGACCTCGACCAGCGTTCCGATCAATCGCAACAATGCTTGCTGTTCGGGTCCGTTCCCATCACGCAAGAACTCGCCCAGCTCGACGTGAGATAGCCGGCCACCAGAGGGCGCATGGGGCTGGTGGATGATGAAAGCATAACCGTTCGTGGGCTCGCGTGCGGTGAACCATGCGTCCCCATTTGGACTCCGATGGAGCTCTCGCCGGTCTGACATTTTTCTTCCCTGCTGCCTCCGGGCACTGTCTGATGAACGCTTGAGGGAAAAGATATGGAGATCAGTGAAAATACGAAAGCTGATCTTCCGTAACCACGCGCTCAATGTTCTCGGACCTGCACCTGATGCGGTATCTTACTCGTCCATCGGATTCGATCGGCATGCACTGTACGATCGTGTAGATCTTTGGCGCTTCAGCTGCGGCGCGTCCTTGGGGACCTTGAGCTTGGTGCCGAACCTCTTCATTTAGCTTATAAGCGTATGACATATTTGCTTTCTCGACGTTTGCGGGTATCGGCGCTCTCGCTAATCTTCAAGAATGGATTTTGTAGCCTCGAATATCTGTTCAGCGGTGCCCTTGATCGTGCCCTTCGCCCAGGCTTGAAACACCGTGACGTATGCGTTCTTGTAAGCCGCTTCGTCCGCGGAGAAGTAGACTTCGTCTGTGGCAGTGTCCAAGACAAGCGCTCCTGTATCGATACAAATTTCCTCGATAAGGACTAGGCGTTCTTCTTGCTCGGCTAGATGACGTTTAACTATGCTCATTGAGTCTCCTGCATGGCACTGAGGGATCACGTTCCCGATGCGGCTGGTGAACATGCTGACGTAGCCACCGGGCAGAGGCGCAACAGTCAAGGAAACCGCAGCGGCGCCCGCCTTTCGATCTTTTTACCCCTTGAATGTAAAGCCCCGCCCCGATAACTCGGGAGCGGGGCAGGACCACAAGCTCTACCAGTACATCCGTGGCTAGAGCGACAGGTCTGTCGTGATCTTAACTAAGCAGCACGGAGATTTTCGGCAGCGGACTTGCCAGTACGGCGGTCTGCGACGACATCGTAAGATACCGTCTGACCTTCGCTCAGAGTTCCCATACCGGCGCGTTCGACCGCGCTGATGTGAACAAAGACGTCGTTGGTGCCGTTTGATGGTTGGATAAAGCCGAAGCCCTTTTGGGTATTAAACCACTTCACTGTACCGGTGTTCATCAGGTTTTCCTTCTTATGCGCGCAGGACCTGGCGCGCGGAGTTGCGGCCAGCCGTCCGATTAGTCGATGATGGAGAATGTCTGAAACGTGCGCGCCGTCAGGATCTGAGGGCGAAAGCGGAACAGTTGTTCGGCCAGTATCGATACGTGAGACAATACACTAGGGGTTGACAGACTTCAAGAAGAAAGCCAGCGGCGCGTCAGCGTGGTAGGTGCTTCGCTGATCCATTTCGACTAAGAATGCCGCGACGCGCTCGACGGCATCCTTGCCCCAGAAGAAGCATGTGATCTTCAGCACGTTGCAGATCTTTCGTGGCTACTCCTCTACTGGATAACGCTTTCCCGATTCATCATCAGTCGCCCGCCGCGGCTACGCTCCGCCAGCAGACGACACCGTCGCCGGTCGCGCTGTGGCCGGCCATTGGTTCATTAGGGAAGAGGTGCAGGCGATGCTAACTTCAATGGCGCCGGTCACCTCGGGAGTCCATATCGCACCTCATGACACCGCTATTGCAGCCGGTGACATATGCGCCGAACTTTAGCCACCACAACAGTTCTACAAGGCAACACGATCATGCCGGACTCCATCCAATAGTTCGCGGAACAGCAATTCCGGGCGATTACCGTCAACCACGTTGACAAATGGGAGCGACGGAACACGCATTGCCTAGGCCGGAATTCTCGGCACTGCGCACGGTAATTCGCTTTTTGGTCTGTACTGACTCTCAACCGAGAAGGGGCAAATGGTTCGCTTCAAACCAGGAGCGGACCGAGACCGCGGTGAACCCCGACTTCCGATTTGACTCCGAATGGACGGCCTCTTCTGATTTCAGGGCGCACGAAATGAAGGATGAGAGCAGCGGCAATGACCGAGTGGCCGATTAGCCCGTGACCACTCGTTCAATAGACGGAACCATCGGATCCTTCAAAAGAAACGCGAAACAATATCCAACCCTGTTGCTTGAGATAATCGTGGGGCCTAATCGGGATATCGCCAAATGGCCACGCCCAACCGAATATCGGACCACATCGACCATAAGACTGCCCGGTCAATCTGTGACGAGGTGGGTGACAGGTTGCAACAAGACTTAGCTCTCGAAGTCTCACCGCTGCCGCCCTACCTCGCACGTCTAGTGGATGAATTGCGTAACCAGGAGCGTCATCTAATTGATGGCGTCGAAAACTGGCGCTACCGCTGACTGTTTCTTCCCCATGCGGCGATAGTCGCGGCCATGTGAGTGCGTAAAGAAAAGCCGTCTCTCAGCCCGGCGCCGGCTTGTTTCTACTAACATCGTCGCTGAGTACGGTTCTTGGTTGCGCGGGCAAATCTGTTCGTAAGACCGATTGATTGCTTCGGTGCATGAGTCTCTTCCTGGCCTTAGCGGTCGTCGGTCTTCGACGCCGTGATGTCTGCTTGCAGAGGTGGAACAGACTCGTGCTGAAACGCCCTCGGCCGCCTTGCGTGAACATGCAGCTAATTCGGGACACTTTATCACACCGCGTTCTCTTGCCGTTAATGCGGTTGTATGTGAGAACGCGCCCGGGAACTCCGACGGGCGAATTAGCGTTCGTCATTGATCGAGGTAGGTAAACTGCCCGCCGTTGGCCCCACCTGACGGCGGGCTTTTTGTGAGTTGCGTAGTGGCAAGGCGTACCAAAGCACCGGTCAAACAGCCGGAAGCCCGTCCGATGCCGGGGTTTATTGCACCCCAGCTCGCGACCCTGAAAGTAAAAGCGCCTTCGGGTGCGCAGTGGATTCACGAAGTCAAATACGACGGCTATCGCATTCAGCTCCGCATCGGATCGCGATGCTTGATGAAAAGATCAAGAGCCGTGCCGAGCTGATGTCTGGCAACGTTTAGCTTCGAAAGCGCCTCGCCCGGCCGACCCTCAACTGGTGGGGCAAATAGCCTCATGGCCACCACAGCGATGGCGCCTCTTTCTGCTATGGGCGCTAATTTCCTCATAAAAAAGATGCTTAGGCCGCAGCCATGGAAGGTGATCCGGCTGAATTGTGCGAGGAACGTTCAGCTGGAGACTGAGTTTCAAGCGAACTTCAACAGGAGACTGCAACATGAAGATTGCAAGGATTGCCTTGGCTGCGGCACTGGTGTTCGGCTCGATCGCGGCGGCGTCCGCTCAAGGCGGAGGCGGTGCGGGTGGTGGCGCTGGCGGCGGAGCGGGTGCGGGAGCTGGCGCGGGCGGAGGCTCCGGCTCCGGCGGAGGTGGCGGCGATTCTCCGGCGGCTACCACCGGCCAGGGCGCCTCGAGCAACCCAACGTCCGCGAACCCCTCGGCGACGATGAACGACACCAAGTCGAAAGGGCGTGACACTAAGAAGTAAGAACAGCCCGCCGGAGAACCTGCGCCGGCGGGCTTTTTCCGGAGATGGCATATGCATCGTGGGGATCAACAGATGACCAAGGATGAACCGCTAAGGGCGGACGATTTCCCCATCCAGACTGACGAAGAAAAGCTCAAAACGCGTGGCGGCCGGCCGATCGCCTCCACGGAGTCGAAGGAGCTGGCTGAACAAGTCGCGGAGCGGCTCAACGAACACGCTTACCAAGAAGAACAGGATCGCTGGTCGGCATAGTGTAGCGGAACTATAGCGCGGGGTCACTTTGGCGTGGTGAGCACCTCACCGTAACCTTCCGCTTACTCCTCCAGAGTCATAATCAATCTCACGGACGCAACGCCGCTTCGCCGACGGCACCCACCGCGCAATCCCGCGCACTTCCTCTCACCCCGTCGGCGAGCAATGTCATCAACGCCCTACAACCGTCAGACTTCTTTTGCGCTTCAGAGCGCCGAGAATCCCAAAGATCAGATTCCTGGAAATCTCTTCGACGGCGAGTTCAACGCCGTCAAGCTGGCGATGGACGACACCCAGCAGAACCTGGCCAAGATTCAGGACGACGACGGTGCGCTGAAGCGCGGCTCGGTCGGTAAGGCACAATTCGACAGCAGCGTTTCGATCGGCTTCGCGGCGCCGGCGCAGTGGGAGAGCGGAGTTCTCTACACCGCGAACGTCAACACCGTTTTCTACAACTCGATCTTCTACATCGCGAACACGACGCACACGTCTGGCGTCAGCTTCGACGCGAGCAAGTGGGACGAGATCGCCGATTTCACCGCCGCGGCCGCCATTTCCGACGGATCGATCACCTCGGTGAAATTGGCCGACGGCGCGGTGGGCCGGAAACAAGCTGGCCGATGGCGTCGTGGCGAATTCGAAGCTGGCCACCGGGTCCGTGACGACCAATAAGCTCGCTGATCAGAACGTCACGACTGCCAAGGTGGCCGACGCGGCGATCACTTTCGCTAAGCTTGGGTCCGATGCGAACCAAGTTATTCCGGCCGGCCTCGGTCCGGTACGGTGGTCGGGGGCGACGCTTCCGTTGGGATGGGATTGGGCTGATGGTGGCGTCTTGCTGTCAGACACTCCGTACCCAACGCTGCGCGCTCGATACATTGCTGACGGATTTCCCTTCGGTCAGTACGGCTCTGGCAACCCCAAGAAACCAGATGCGCGTGGGGCTGTTATTGCGGGAGTCGATGGCGGCGCTGGTAGGCTCACCTCCGCAACCATTCTTGGTGGTGCACTGCTCGGTAAGCGCGGTGGCGCGGAAACAGTACCGTTGAGTCTCGCTCAGCTGCCAACCGGTATTACGTCGAACGGGTCAAATGCCATTTCGGTGACGACCAACCGGAGTGATCTCGATCTCGGCTTGACACCCTCGTCGACCGGCGGCGGTCAGTTCGGCTTCAATTCTGCATCGGGGTCAGGAGCGGTTACGTCCACCGGCTCGAATTCAATCAGCGTGACATCAAACAACACTGGCGGTCAAGCCCACAACAACGTGCAACCGACGTTGGTGTGCAACATGATTATCAAGGCGCACTGAGGATGCCACAGCTCATTGAATTCGAAGGGCGTCCCCACGAGTTTCCTGATGACTTCACACAAGCAGACATCCAGCGCGCGTTGAGCTCGCTTTCGCGCGCACCGTTATTGCGAGACATGTCGTCTTCTGATCGTCACTTACCGATGCTGAGTGACAGAGGCTCTGTGCCGGCGCCGCAGCCGATTCCGCCGCTTCCGCCTGGCTACTCACTCGACCCGCCCGCCGCGCTGCCGCCACTCCCGCCTGGCTTCACGCTCGATCGCAAACCAACGCTCGTGCCGGTCGACCACGATCCCTGGGCTCAGTTTCCCGATGCAAAGCCGCCATTCGATCCGACTCAGCCCTTTCAGGTGGTCGGCGAAAAGCCGAAGTTCGATCCAGCGCAACCGTTTGAGGCGGTACCTCCGGCGGCAAACGCCCGGCCCAATCCATTCGATCGGTTCGATACGCCCCAGCTGGCCCAACCGAGACTCGTCCCCGTGGATCGTGATCCGTTCGCTGCGCAGCCACCGCGCACAGGGATGTTTGACGATCTAATCCCGCCGGCCCCCGCAGCGCCCGCGCTCGGCGCGACGAACGCCGCGGCCAACGGCCGTCTCTATGTCACGCCCGAGCCGCCCAAGCCGGTTGAGCGCCCCGCGTCGATCCTGCCGAGCAGCGTCGGCGGCGCGGTGCGCGACTTTACAGTCGGTGCCCAAGGCGTCGGCAAGGGCCTCACCGATATCGTCACCGGACCGTTCGATCTCGCGGCCGGCGCGCAGAACCTTGTTACCGGCGGCATCAACAAGCTGTTCGGGACGAACATCGCGCCCGCGATCCCCGCGTCCAAGCTGGTCGAGAAGGCCACTTCGGTGCTGCCCGGCATCGATCCGGCCACGATGTCGCCCAGCGAGAAGCTCGCCTACGACGTCGACCGGTTCGGCGCCCAGCTGCGTCGCACGTGTGTCAAAAGTCACGCGCGAAAAGGCGAGGCCGGCGGGCTCGCGAAAGAAGCGCCGTGCAGCCTGATCTTCCGGCCCCTCGAGGTGGAGAGAGCGCTCTCATTGCCGCATGACAGGAACTCGGGCGTTCCAGCTCGTTTGTCTTCAAAAGGGAGGATGTCATGGCTGGTCTAAGCGAAGAAGAAATCCGCGTTCGGGCGTACCATCTTTGGACACAGGCCGGAGAGCCCGCGGGACAGATGGATACATTTTGGTACGAGGCCGAGAAGCAGCTTCTTGCCGAACGCAGGGAGTTGGGCGAGGTGCCCCTGGAATGACGGACAATCTGCCGGTCTGAGCGGTCACAAAGCTTCGGTACAGATCGTGCTTACCTCCAGCCTGCCGAGATTTTGCAAGATACCCTCTCGGGGCTGGAAAGCCGCCGCCTGCGGTCATTTAAGCGGGCGGCGTTTTTGCGTGGACCTTGACTCTGAGTTCTTGTTTCGTTCTATTGGGCAAAATCCCAGGTTAGACCATGCCCACACTCGAATTCATCCGCTCGGAGATCGAGCGCATGCGCGCGCAGATCAGCCGTCAGCGTAAGGAAATTCTCCAGCTCCAGCGGGCCGGGATAGGAACGGCATCGGCCGAAGCCCTCCTTGCGCGGATGCAAGCGAAGGTGGATGAACTCTGTGCCCAACGGGATGAGAAGAAGAAGGCTGAACTGCGCGAGATCAAGCCGCGGGTACTCGGGGGGCGGAAATGGTGAGGGTTCACCCGCAGTATTTCTCGGACTGGGAAAACCCACCCGAATACATCAAGGCATTGGAGCTTGTTCGAAGGCTCGGTACCCGTGAGGGCTGGTGTCGCGACCACGTCCTCGCCATCCAGGTCGCGATCGATCAATACGCCGAGGCCGCGCTGGGCAACCGTGAGTTCTTCCTCAACAAGCCGTACGGCATCGGGCCTCGGAGCCAGACTGATATTCCGTGATTACTTTCTTCTCGGCCTGACCGTGGATTGTGCCGCTTTTCGGTCCGATGTAGATGCCGGTACGCATGCACTACTTTTAAAGTAAGCATCCGGTGAGGACCGCGTAGCGGTCACTCAGGCAGCCTGATTGGTATGCTTGTTCCGGTCGCGCCAATTCCAGGGCAGAAGTTCGTCGAGCCGTTGGACCGGATGTGCAGCGATGCGCGCCAGGACATCGGCGAGCCAGGCTTGTGGATCCACATCGTTCATTTTGGCTGTGACGATCAGGCTGTACATCATCGCGGCACGGTCGCCGCCGCGGTCGGAGCCACAGAACAGCCAAGACTTCCGCCCCAGGGCGATGCCGCGCAGGGCTCGTTCGGCGGCGTTGTTCGACAGGCAGATCCGGCCATCTTTGAGGAAGCGGGTGAACGCGCTCCAGCGCTTGAGCATGTAGTCCATTGCCTTGGCGACATCGTTGCGCCGTGAGAGCTTGGCGCGTTGCTCACGCATCCAGGTTTGCAAATCAGCGACCAGTGGGGCGCTGAGCTCCTGGCGTACGGCCCGGCGCCCCTGGGGCGTCTCGCCGTTGATGCCGCGCTCGATCTCGAACAGGGCATCGATCCGGCGCACTGCTTCCAGCGCCAGAGGCGAGATCACCGCCGGCTTTTTGCCCTGCACTTTGCGGCGCGCATTCTCTGCCAGATCAGCCATCACGAAGAACGGCCGTCGGGCATGGACCCAGCACGCGGCTTCCAGGATCGGACCTGCGTTGCGGCCCGCCTCGTAAAGCTTGCCGTAGCCACCATAGGCATCGGCCTGGAAGATGCCGCTATAGCCGGCCAGATGGGCCTGGGGATGCTCGCCGGCGCGATCGCGTGAGTAATAAAACACTGCCCCCGGCGGGGCCTGCCCACCAAAAGGCTTGTCGTCGCGCACATAGACCCAGATGCGGCCGGTGTCGGTCTTGCCTTTGGCCAGGACTGGCACCGTCGTGTCATCCCCGTGCAATCGCTCGGCCCTCAGCACATGGGCCTCGAGGCGCCGGAACAAGGGCGTCAGCGCAACTGTGCAGCCACCAACCTGGTCCGCGAGGGTCGACAGACTGATCGGCACGCCTTCCTTGGCATAGCGTTCGGCCTGCCGGTTCAGCGGCTGGTGCTGGCCGAACTTCTCGAACAGTACCATCGCCAGCAAGCTGGGGCCGGCCCAACCACGGGCGATGACGTGGAAGGGCGCGGGGGCCTGGCTGATCTTCTCGCAATCACGGCAGCTGAACTTTTCCCGGACGTGCTGGATCACCTTCCAGGATTTCGGGATCACCTCCAGCGTCTCGGTGATGTCCTCGCCAAGCTTGGACAGCCGCAAACCGCCGCAGCAGATGCACGACGTCGGTCCCGGCACAAGCACCCGCTCGCGAGAGAGATGGTCCGGGAACGGCTGGCGCGACGGCCGCTTGCGCGTGAACGAGGCCACCTTCGTCGTCTTGGCCGCGGCCATTTCGGCAGCGAGTTCGTCCTCAGTCGCAGAAGCCTCGAGCTCCTCCAACGTCAGTTCGAGCTGATCCAGCAGCCTTGCGGTACGCTCCGAGCGAGGGCCATGACGATCGCGGTTCAGCTTTTGGATCTGCAGCTTCAGGTGCACGTTCAGCGCCTGGTCGTCGGACTGCTGGGCGCGAACGCTGGCAAGTTCGGCCCGCGTGGCCAGTAACGCCGCCTGCAGCGCCTTTATATCTTCCGGCAGATTTTCGGGACCATCACCCATGCACCGATGGAATCACAAAAGCCGCGATTTGGCGCGACCTTTTTGCAATCTCACGGGACTATTGCGCTGCTTATCCTGCGCTCTGCGGCCGCCAACTATGTTGGGGGTTGCGCCAGTCGATCGCCTCCAGCAAATAGCCCATCTGAGCTGCCGTCAGCGACACCACGCCGTCCACCGTCGCCGGCCAGATGACATGGCCTTTTCCTGCTCGGGATCGCATCCTGCGCGTCCCCCGGGGATGGACCCGGCAAGGAAGGAGAATGCAATGCAAGGGGTTTGTGCCTTCGTTGGTCTCGACGTACACAAGGAGACAATTTCTGTCGCGGTGGCGGACGCTGGACGAGCCGGTGAGGTTCGGCATGTCGGCACGATCATGAACGAACCGGCAGCAATCGGAAAGCTCGCTCGGAGTCTGGCGCGGCGACACGGTGTCATCGAATTCGTCTACGAGGCTGGGTCTTGCGGCTACAACGTTCAACGTCAACTCTCGGCGATGGGGATGATCTGCAGAGTGTGCGCCCCTTCGTTGACGCCACGAAAGCCGGGCGATCGGATCAAGAATGACCGGCGCGACGCTATCGCTCTCGCTCGTCTGCACCGGGCCGGTGAGCTCAGCTATGTCTGGGTGCCGGACGCGCTTCATGAAGCGCTCCGCGACCTGATACGGGCGCGACACGCAGCCGGTCAAGATGTCCGCCGGGACCGCATCCGCATCCAGTCGTTCATGCTCCGTTGCGACTTGCGCTTCGAAGGTAAGGCCTGGAGTCGCCGACACCGGATGTGGCTCTGCAACAGAACGTTCGCTCATCCGGCACAACAGATTGCGTTCCAGACCTACCTCAACGCGCTCGAGCATAATGAGGCCCGCAAGGCAGGAATCGAGCAGCAAATCCGAGAAGTGATCACCGACTCTCCGTGGGCCAAGCAGATGCAGGCTCTGCAAGCATTGAAAGGCGTCGGTCCAATCGTCGCTGCCACTGTGCTCGCTGAGGTCGGAGACTTCTCCCGGTTCGCTCATCCGCGCCAGCTCGTTGCCTACTTCGGCCTCGCTCCCGGTGAGCACAGCAGCGGCGGGACGGTAAGGCCGCGCGGTATTACCAAGGCCGGCAGCTCGATTGCACGGGCGGTGCTATGTGAAGCCGCCTGGAGTTATCGAACGACGCCGAAGGTCGGGCAGTGGATGAAAGAGCGTTGCCCGCCGGTTTCACAAGATATCGCTGCTCTGGCCTGGAAGGCCCAGCTACGTCTACACAAGACCTATCGGAAGTTAACCGCGCGCGGGAAACGCTCAGTTGTCGCGACCGCTGCAGTTGCGCGGGAGCTGCTCGGCTTCATTTGGTCAATCGGCCAGCGCGTCCCGCTAGGCGTGTGATCGACCAGCATCCTACGATCCGCATCAGCGAGGACGCCGAGCGCGGAGAGGGAATCCTCGAGTTCATCTTGGACAGCCGTGTCGCCTACGTCCGTGGCCAGAGCGAGGCAGCCCTCCGACGCACCGTCATCATGGGGTAACCAATCCCCGCATAGGAGTTTGAGCGATCGTCGAGAACACTCGGCGTCCTCACCTATGCGGATCGTATGCATCAAAATATCCCCGTCCCCAAAGGAGCGGTCGGAAAGCTGTGTTCAAAACGGTTGACAAAGGCCATAGGAGATAAAGCGGCCACGGTCCAGTCGCTTGGCGTAGAGCGATAGCCCGACCCCGTCGTGCCAAAGCGCCTTGATCAGTGTGCCGGCACGACCACGGAACACAAAGACGTCGCCGGCAAAAGGATCTCGCCCGAGGCCCTCCTGCACCAGCAATGCCAGACCCTGCATGCCCTTGCGCATGTCCGTGTGACCGGTTGCGATCCAGATCCTCGCCCCTGCTGCGATCGGGATCATCGCCGCTCCAGCAGATCCAACACGCGAGACAACGCGGTCATATCAACGCCGGCGTCCACGATCACGCGACAGGCCTTGCCGACGACAATCTCCATGCGTCCGCCCGCTGGCCCCGCCAAAGCTACTGACGGCGCCGACGGTGGGTCCGGCATCACCATCGCCGGCACAAAGGCTGGCTGAGTTTGTTCGCTCGTCCGCGTCCCGAAGGATCGTCGCCAAGTCAACAGGAGCGAGCGCGAGATGCCGTATCGACGTGCTGTCGACGAGACCGCGCGCGGAGCCTGCAAACTCTCCAAAACAATCTTGAGTTTCTCATCATCGGTCCAGCGACGGCGACGGCCAGTCTCGACAACCTCGAACCGTTCAACCTGAGCACTGAACTTATTGCTGTCCATAAGAGCTGTTACACAGCACCCGTCTTAACCCGGCAAGATGGCCCTCACCGGAGGGAGACCTTTTAAACGCCGTCCCAAAGGCTCTTGTCACGCACAATAGCGAGGGCTTGGGCAGGGCGCGGGGGGACAAAGCTAATCAAAAATCCTAAAGGCCACGAAAACTGATTCTGTTGTCCTCCGGTTCAAAGCACGGCACTGGTAGCCCCGAGTACGGGCGTGCACTCAATAAAATCCGAGCGCCCGCTTTTGGGCTATGAGGAGGCCAAGCTCCGGTAAGTCCGGGATCCCGATCGTGACCCATTGTGGAAAAGCCGCCGTTCGGTAGATGCACTGTCACTGAGGGAGTGAATAGAACCTAGTGAGAGGTGACGGGTTCTGTGACTAAGGTGGTGCGCCTCATGTGGGACTTCGATCTTTTCTCAAAACGAGAGTGGTTGTTGATGGGTATCGGGCTTCTTCTGCTGCTCGGTGCCAGCCTCTACGGGACTTTTTGGTTCATCAACTACTATCTCGCGAGCGCCTCGCTGGGGTAGGTAGCGCGAGAGGAACGAGCGGCATCTTTCAGCGTTCTGACGGGCATGCCGCGCTACTTTTTCGATTTCCACGACGACCTCGGTCTCACCATTGATGATGCCGGCGAGGATCTACCAAACCTGGCCGCCGCCCGTGGCGCTGCCCTGAGAGCACTCGCTGAAGCCATCCGGACCAAAAGCGAAATCCACGCAGAGATGGGGCCGATGTCGGTCATCGTGAGGACGCAGAGTGCTCGCGTCCTGACGGTCTCGGCCTCGATCGAAATCAGCCTGACGTCGTGAGCGCGAGTTCCGAGTTGCCCCTTTCACCCGACCCCTCCGGCGAGTTCGAGCAGGCAGCACCTGAAGCCATCCTGTTCGCGATGTTCAACGGCGACGACCGCATCGCCTGCAGGGTCGACTGGTCCGCTTTGCGTGATCGCGCGATCGCGGACGGTACCGATCCAAACGACTTAGCCGGCACGTTTAAGAGGCACCGAGCGACAATCGAGCAGATAGCAAGCGAACAGTTCGACGCGGGCACGGAGATGCCCACTGTTTGGAGCGCGAAGCCGGCGGCCCCCTGAGACGAGCATGTCCCTGAGAGAGCGGACGGCTAGGAACCAACGTTTCTCCCCAGCGGTTGGCCATTTCACATGGAGAAGGTCATGAATCGCATATCTATTTTTGCCCTCACTCTGATCCTCGCGGCCTCCCCGGTCATGGCACAAGGCGGTGGTGGAGGGGGCGGCGGTGGCGCCGGAGGCGGTGGGGGCGGAGCCGCGTCCGGCGGCGCTTCTGGAAGCGGCGGGGCAAGCTCGGGCGCAGCAGGAACCTCGAGCGCTGGAACTGCTGCTGGCATGACCGGAGGAAATACAGCTACGCCCACCAATCCGGGCAGCGCACCTTTCTCTAATCCGATCGGGCAAGGCACCGCACCAGCGGCTTCAAATGGTAACCAGAATAACGGTCAGAGCTCTTCTTCGACGCAAGCTCCGCAATCGCCCACACCGACGGCCAAGCAGGCTTCGCCGGGTGGCACAGTCGCTGCGGAGCAAAAGGCAGCGACACACGGAACCAACACCGCCGCGCCGGACAGCGCCGCAGGCGCTGGCGCTGTGGGTGCGCCCGGGGTTGGCGTGGGCCACACAGCGAACGGCAAGCCAATCGGCACCACAGGATCAGGGGCGGGCTCGCCGGAGCAACCCATTGGCTCAGGCAACCGGTAATCAGACAGAAGCTCAAGCCTGCGCCTCCTGCGGGCTTTTTGCTGCCCTGAAGTTGCAGCGATGCAAGATGACCTCCTCGAACCCGCCGCCCGCGTGATTGCCGAGAGAAAGAAGCTCAAAGAGTGGACCGAGCAGATCCGGTAGCAGATCGAGCGAAGAGACGCGTCTTTAGATATCAGCGAGATATTTTAAGTGTGACTCCGCCGCCTTCGCCGATTTGCTGCATCAACCACCCAATGCCGGCATCCATTATTGCGGCCTTGGTCGCGACGGCCTGGATCAGATCGGACTTGCGCTTGAGAGGAAGTTCGACGGCAGCCAGGGCGAAGCGGGGTGCGTGTCGCTCCACGAGCCGGCGCGGCAACGCCGCGATCAGATCGGAGCTTGAAAGGTGGGAAAGCGCCATCATGAACGTCGGTACGGTCAGGGCAATGCGGCGTTGCAGCCCGCGCTTTGCCAACAGTTCATCGACGAAGCCGTGTGGACTGCCGTCGAGCGATACGAGGAGGTGATGAGCGCTGCAGAATGCTGGGAGCGTCGGTGTGCGGGCGAACACGTGGCCCTTGCGCATCGCGACCACGAAATCCTCCTCATAGAGCTTCCGCGCCTCGAAGCGGGCCGGCACCACACGCAAGGGCAGCATCGCGATGTCGATCTCGCGCCTTTCCAGCTTCTGGAGGCTCGCCTGCCAGGGATGCTCCTCGGAGCCGACGTGCCGCACGGGCATCAGGTGGATGAGGCTTATGTCGACGCGGGGGGCCTTCCTGCTGAGGCGCTCCAGTAATGGGACCATCAGCGACGCCAAGATCGCGTCAGGTGCGCCAATCACGAAACGGCGACTGCTCGTTGCCGCGTCGAAGGGGACAGCCGACGCGATCACGCGTCCCACGCGCGCCAGGATGTCAGCCACTGGCTCCCCAAGTTCCAGCGCGCGTGCTGTCGGTACGACGCCCTTCGGCGTCCGCAAGAACAGCGGGTCATTCAAAAGATGTCGCAGCCGTCCGAGCGAGTGGCTCACGGCGGATGGCGTAAGGTTCAGCCGGCCCGCTGCGCGCCCGACATGACCCTCCTCCAGGACAGTCTGGAAGAGCACGAGCAGATTCAGATCCATCCTCGATAGAGAAATATGGTTCAGCATATCGGTGAAATCATATCACTGGCTTCAGGTACGACAAGGCGTCATTGCTAAAGTAGCTCAACAGGGAGACGCGCAAATGCCTCAACGAAACAGCGAGGCGCCAAGCACACTATCGCGGCGGGCGGCAATCACGGCAGTCGCTGCCGTACCGCTGTCGGCGGCCGAGCTTTCGCTCGGGCCGGCGGCCGCCGGCGACGAGGTGACCCAACTTATAAAACGCGCCGCCGAGAAGAACGCGGCCTTCATGCGCGGCGACATGGATCGCTGGTTCAGTCTTGCCCGTCTCGCGCCGGACTTCACGCTGATGCAGCCGTTTGGTGGCGAGGCCAGCCACGGGTTCGATGCCAGCCCTTCGCGATTGGCGGAGTTAGCTCGGTTTTTCAGGAGCGGCGAAACCAGCCTGGAAGTCGCGCAGACTTACGCGTCGGGTAGGTTCATCGTTCTCGTCATGGTGGAGCGACAACAAGCCGAGGTTGGCGGCTTGCCCAATCAGGATTGGTCGCTACGCGTCACCGAAGTCTATCGCAATGACGGTTCTGAATGGCAGCTGTTGCATCGTCATGCCGACCCGCTCGTCCGTCGCATTGCCTTGCAGCAGGCGGCGACACTTGCTCGCGGCGGCCGCGAAAACGAATGATGGTAATAGCGGTGCGGTCAGGCGAATCCGCTGCGGGAGATCGCTGTGGCCACCGCACGCTGATTTGCCGATGTTGTGCTAGCCAGCGCCCCGCCGTCGAGTGCACGTCATTCCGAAATGGCCCTTCGCGGACCTCGGTCTTCGTCGCCGCGATGTCTGCTTGCAAAGGTAGAACAGACTGGTGCTGCAATTGA
The DNA here is from genome assembly GCF_029714425.1 of Bradyrhizobium sp. CB2312. NCBI lineage: Bacteria > Pseudomonadati > Pseudomonadota > Alphaproteobacteria > Hyphomicrobiales > Nitrobacteraceae > Bradyrhizobium > Bradyrhizobium sp. CB2312. Next base: position 4,625,062 of record NZ_CP121668.1, read on the forward strand.
GATACGTCCGAGGTCCCTTGCGTGAACATCCAAATAATTGGACACTCTATCACACCGCGTTCTCTTGCCGTTCGTCTGGCGTTCTCGTTGACCTCGAAGATACAACCGGAAAACGCGATTGCGGTTGTATCTGAGAACGCGCAGGAACTCCGGCTGCGATTTTGCGTTCGTGACTCATTGATTGAGGTAGGTAGACTGCCCGCCGTTGGCCCCAATTGACGGTGGGCTTTTTGTGAGTTGCGTGAGTGGCAAAAGCGTACCAAGGCACCGGTAAAAGAGCAGGGGATTCCTCCGATGCCGGGGTTTATTGCGCCTCAGCTCGCAACCCTGAAGATGAAGGCGCCTTCGGGGGCACAGTGGATTCATGAAGTCAAATACGATGGCTCCCGCATCCAGCTCCGCATCAATGGAGATGACCGCCGCGCCTACACGCGAAACGGCTACAACTGGGTTCGCAAATTCTCGGTCATCGCCGGCGCATTCGATTGTCACGGACTCGATTTGTGAGGTGGTCTTCATCCGCAGCGATCCGCGCGACGCGGCTGCTGATGCTCGCTATCGCCTGCGCGATCGCCGAGCTGCGCAAGCGAGATCCGCCGGGCGCTCGGCGCGCGATGGTGCGAGCGTGCCCGGGTTCATTGTCTAGGGCGTGGCCTCATAAACGTCGGCTATCGGCCATAAAGCAGAAATTGCCCGTTCGGTCCCATCGTCAGCTTAGGACCCTAGACGGACGTCGCTACTTGAGCACAACGCATCATTGGCGCGGTTCGTGGTAAAGCGCTTAGGCGACGGAAGGGGTATGTTTCCGTTTTAACCGCCTGTGCTTGCGCGGGGCGTCTAGTTTTGCCAGGTCATCGGCATTCAGGATGACGATTTGGCGTTGCCTTGGGTCATCCAAGAACTTCAGGTAACCCTTCCGCTTCAATGCACCAAACATACGTGACACCGTCTCCAAGGTGAGGCCAAGATAGTCCGCAATATCACGGCGGCTCATTGGAAGGCCGATGACACCTGCTGATGTCAGGCGGCCATTCATCTCGAGAAGAAACGCTGCCACGCGTTCTCGCGCAGTGGTGCACCCCAAAAGGAGTATGTGATTCTCGACGTGCCGAAGATTGGCCGTTGTCATGGTCAGGAGGCTCCGAATCAGTCCAGGGTCGGTCTTGGCCACGCGTTCCAGGCTTTGGCGTTTAACAAGGCGAACCGTGGTGTCGACGATGGCTTCGGCTGTGAACCGATGGAAATCGCCGTTGTCGAGACCGAAGATATCGCCAGGCAAGTGAAACGCCCCAATCAGGCGGCGACCGTCAGATAACAGCTTGTGGGTCCGAACCGCGCCTTCAATCACCTGATAGATATAGTCCGCAGGCTCCGCTTCTCCGAAAATCTCGGTGCCCTTGTTATATTTGAACTCGCCTGAACTGACTTTTGCATGAGACAGGTCACCGAGCTCGCCAACAAGTCGAGGCTTTTTATTCGGGTCGGTACTGAGGTTTGCAAACATAGAGATCCCCAATCCCATACTGGTGCGGTATGAACCTCAAGTAGATGCGATTGTGACACTCTACCTTAGTCTGGTGAAGGACACTAGCCTTGACCGCTGTCGACATCTGCCCCTGGGTGGACCATGGCAATGCCACACCGTTCGCCTGCCGCGTGAATGTTATTCAAGTGGCTCCCGCGCGGCGGCTCTTGGCACCGATCTAAGCAATTGACCTCCCTTAGGCGCATCATTTCCCTTGATTTAAATCAAGAGTGCCCGACCGGCTCGTTGATGTTCTGCGCCATGATTGACGAAGAGCCCCGCCAGCCTAAGAAAGAAACGGAAACCAAGCCGCCGCGTCTCCAAGAGATTCGGCAGAACCTTGAGGACTACGTGAACGACCTGAAGGCGATAATCGAGAGACTTGGCAAGAAGCTCAATTGAGCCAAATTGCGGATCGAAATTCTGCGCAACTCCTCGTCGGATGCGCACCAAAAAGGCGTGGTGTTTCCGCTTCGCCCGTTAATTGTAGGCAAGATCAAATCACGTCTGCAGTTGGCCCTGAGCTGAAGGAGGCTGAGCCGGTTCGGACCGTCTGCTGTTAGCAGAAGACCAAACGCGGGGCGGGACCTGCCCCGACCGCCGCTTTTGACCCGGAACGGACAATGGGCCGCTAGCTGGCCGATGTCCCGTGTGTTAACCTGCGATGCCCCTTTTTGCGATCTCGGTGGGGAGATGCGGCGGCGCGATTTCATCGGTTTGCCCGGGGTGCTTGTCTGCTCGCTCACGACCTCGGGAGAGGCACGTGTGTCGCGTCCCCTGATCGCTGTTTTGGCTGGGACATCACCAATATTCGTTTCGTCCCTCCTCAAAGCCTTTACGAAGCAAATGGAGGTGCTCGGGCACGTTGAAGGCCGGGATTACGAACTTTCGGTCCGTTTCGCAGACGGAGACTTGTCGCGCTTACCAGCGCTGGCGATAGAACGTAAGCGTAGCTCTGCGGCCCTTTTGATTGATGCTTGACGCCTACTTTGTCCGCGTAGCGCGTCGTCGCGGCTTCCATATGTCGGACAATGCGTTGACCGCCGCCTCAAGCGCCTTGCGGTCGATGACGTTGGGATCGAACTGCTCGGGGCCCCAGAGGCGCATTTGTTCGTGCTCCGGATGGGTGGGCTCGCTGATGGCGTCGAGGTATTCGGCATAGCCTGACGCACCACCGACATCTTCCGGAGGACAACGGCCGGCGGCCTCGAGCAAGAGGGGAAGTCCTTCCGTTGTCGTGTTGTCGAACCACTTTTCAAGCTTGATCACGTGATCCCAGCTGTCGCCGAAGTCGTAGAGATAATGGATCGTCTTGGCGCCGGTCTCTTGAACGATATTGGAGAGCCGCGTCTTGCGGGCATCGATGGGCTGAGGGTCAAAATCTCCATCGGGATCAGGGATACCCCAACGGCCGCCGCCGGCTAGGAACTCGAAGAGATGGCTATTCGTCCAGCCAAACGCCGCCTGAAGCGTCAGATGCAGCCGGTCAAGACGTAAAGTGATCGGTACGACAAGACACCGCATCACCTCCGGTTTCACGTCCTTGAGGGTTACCCTGATCCGGACGACGGTCGTGTTAAGGCTCATGCTGCCAGTCTCGGATCGAGCGCATGCATCGTATAGGTCGATGCCCAGGGAAGCAGTTCGTCCAGTCGCGCCGCAGGCCAGCCATTAACGAGCTTCGCGAGAACATCAGCGAGCCAGTGCTCGGCACTGACGCCATTGAGCTTACAGGTCTCGATTAACGAAGCCAGAACTGCCCAATTCTCGGCGCCCTCGTCGCAGCCGGCAAAAAGGGAGTTCTTGGCGTTGAGCTTGATCGGCCGCATCGCTCGCTCGACCGCATTGGTATCCATCTCGATGCGCCCGTCATCAAGGTATAGCGTCAGGCCGTTCCAATGCCGCAGCGCATAGCGCAAAGCCTTCGCCGTGTCGCTCTTCTGTGCAAGGTGATCAAGCTTGGCCTCAAACCACTGCTTCAAGGCTGCAGCCAGAGGCCTGGCATGCGCCTGCCTGCCGGCGTGGCGCTCGTCCGCAGATCGGCCGCGGAGAGCCTTCTCGATCGCATAAAGCTGGGCGATACGCTCGAGAGCCTCGCGGGCAACCGGAGCTGGCGCTGGCGCCACCTCCCGTTCGATCTTCACAAACTGCCGCCGCAGATGCGACCAGCAGAAGGCGAGCGTCCCGGACAGGGCGTCCGCACGCGTCTCTCGGGTCATGGTCTTGTAGGCCTGATAGCCGTCGCAATGGATGATGCCGCGATAGCCCTCAAGCAGCCGCAAGCCATGAACGGCGCCGCGGCCCGGTGCATAGGCATAGACCACTCCAGGTGGATCAGGCCCGGCCCAGGGCCTGTCGTCGCGCGACAGCGCCCAGAAGTAGCCGGTTTTCGTTCTGCCGCGGCCCGGGTCCAACACCGGCGCCGGGGTCTCATCGACGCAGAGTTTCGAGGAGGCGAGCAGAAGCTGGCGCAGCCGATGCCACAACGGCTTCAGTTCCTGGGCGGCATAGCCGACCCAGAAGGCGAGCGTGGAACGGTCCAGCGCTATTCCGTGCGTCGCCAGCATCTGCGCCTGGCGGTAAAGCGGCAAATGCCAATGATACTTCGCGTCGATCACATGCGCGACCAGCCGCTCGGTGGGCAATCCTCCCCTGATCAGTCGCTCGGGAGCAGCATACTGGAGGACGACGCCGTGACAGGCGCGGCAGGCGAGCTTAGGCCGGCGGGTGACGATGACGCGATACTGCGCCGGAACGACGTCCAGCCTCTGGCTCTCATCCCGACCAATCTCAAAGAGGTCGCCCGCGCAAGACGGGCAACAGGTCTCGGCCGGCATCAGGGTTTCCACGATGCGCGGCAAATGCTCCGGCAGCTGACCACGGTTGGTTCTGCGCTCGGCCGTCCTCTTCTCGCAAACTCTGGGATTGGCGCGATCCTCGGTGGCTTCGAGGGCCGCGACGGCCTCTTCGATGTCCTCCAGAACAAGCTGCAGCTGATCAGCGTCCAGCTTTTCCGAGGATCGACCGAACTGCGCATCTTTCGCAAGCTTGAGTAACCGCTCGAGCCTGGCGCAGCGATCCAGCAGAGCCGCGGCAAAGACACGCAACTCGGCTGGATCGCTCGGCAGCTCATCGGGCAAATCACTCATGGCCCGAGCTTGCCATGCTTCGCGCCGTGATGCAGCGAAGATTTGTATTTTTACGCAAGCGCTTTCGGCTGCGGGATTCGAGGCGCGTGCATGCGTGTCCAATCCATGCCGGCCAGAAGCGCCGACAACTGGGCGGCATTCATCCGCATCACGCCGGCCACGATGGGAGGCCATTTGAAGCCGCTGCCATCGAGCCGCTTCCAATACATCACAAGGCCGCTGCCATCCCAGACGACAATCTTCACCCGATCGGCGCGCTTCGCACGGAACACCACCGCTACGCCCTTCATCGGGTCATGGCCCAGCGTCTCCTTCGCCAACAGCGCCAAGCCCTCCGCACCTTTTCTGAAGTCCACAGGTTGCGTCGCCACGTAAATCATGAGGCTCGCGGGCATTGTCAGCATGGACGTGTCCGTCGGAGCGCTAGGAACACATCACTCAGCACAGCAAGGCCAGGCGTCCCGCGCACCTCTACGCGCGCCCCTTGGAACTCGACCGTCACAACGGCGGCTTCCGGCGACCCGGACGGTTCTGCGGTCGCCGGCAACGCCGATTCCGATACCACCGGCACGAACGACAGCGTGTCCGCCGACGCCGGAAGCACCAACTGGCCCAACCGCGCCCGGCGCCGCCAGTCATGCACCTGCTGGGGCCGGCAGCCATGACGACGGGCGACATCCGTGACAACCGCACCCGGCTCGAGGCTTTCGGCGGCAATCTGCGCCTTCAAATCGTCCGGCCAGCGCTTGCGACCTGCACCAGCATACACTTCGATACGTGGTGACAACGGTCGTCTTATGTCGTCAGATTGGTCGTCCATTATGAGCACCCTTGCAGAAGATGACTCTTCTAGCGGTGCTCTCAAGACTCCGTACAAACAATCCAAAGGGCCTCGGCGCTACGCTTACGATAGAACTGGTTGGACTCAAGCCAAACATCCTCGTGGCTGCTAACACCACCGCCGCCGTCGCCGCCAAAAATGCGACGACGACTGTCCCGATCGTTGCAGTGGCGTTGATTGAACCCGTGCAGAAAGGGCTCGTTGCGAGTTACGCCCGTCCCGGTGGGAACTTGACTGGAATATTGATCTCGCTCGACACGCTATTGGGCAAACAGCTTCAAATTGCCACCGAGCTACTTCCCAGAATCAAGAAGGCTGGGGTGCTCATCAACGCGCATTCGGCCTCCAGTCCAGTGCAACTGCCCGACATAGAAAAGGTCGCCGCCGCTTTGCACGTAGAGCTTGTGATCAGTGAGGCCGCCACAATCGATCAAATCAACCCGACGCTTCAGCAGCTCGCCAACGATAAAATCGATATCGCGATTATACCTACCGATCCGCTGTTTGTGAACCAACGGCTCCAGATTGCCGAGGTTTTAGCAGAGTTACGATTGCCCGCTGTGTATGGTCTGCGCCAACACACCGAAGCAGGAGGCTTGATCAGCTACGGCATCGATTTGCTTGCCAATTGGCGCCACACCGCTGATTTTGTGGATAGGATACTCAAGGGAAAGATGCCAGCCGAGCTCCCGGTCGAGTTGCCTCACAAGCTGGAGCTGGTGATCAATCTCAAAACTGCGAAAGCGCTTGGCGTCGGGGTGCCGCCGGGGCTGCTCGCCCGCGCTGACGAGGTGATCGAGTGAGCGGCTAATGTCCGCCTTTGGCCCGAGGCCGACCTCCGCCCCGTGCGCTGCAGTGTCGGCTTCCGAGCGGAGAGCTGACACGAGATGGGGTACTTGCGCCTGTTTGGCGCAGGCATCAGAACGACTCCATCACCCGCGTCATCGCCGGATGGATACGGTTCTTCACCTTCACCCACTCCTTGGTGCGGCCCGCGGCATAGCGCCGATCGCGTCGCTTCGAGACGATGCCTTCGAGACCCATCCGCACCGCCGCACGAAAAAGCTCTGGCCCGATCGCACCGGTCTCAAACGGCGCGACAAACATACCGTCCGGCCGGCCGCGCAACAGCCGCGACAAATTGGTCTTGCGCATCGTGTCGGGCGACGTGGAAAATTGACCCCCTGACGACACGAGGAATTGCCCCCCTCGCAACACGGTCAGAACGGGGGTTTTATGCAGCGACTCAGTTCAGGTCCTCTGCGGTTCAAAGATCCGCGGAGGGAGGCCATGCTGGAGCCGGACGAGGTTTCGGCGATACTCCGGCTCAACGAGCTGGGGTGGGGTAGTAAACGGATTGCCCGGGAGCTCGGGATTAGCCGCAACACGGTGAAGGACTACGTGGCGGCCGGCGGCTGGACGCCGTATCGGCAGCCGCACCGCAAAAAGGCACTCGATGGCCAGGAGATCTGGCTCAAGGAGCGCCTACGGCAGCACCACGGCAATGCCGACGTGATCCGCCAGGAGCTGGCAGCCGAGAAAGGCATCATCGTCAGCCTGCGCACGGTCGAGCGGGCCGTCCAGCGCTATCGCCAGGAGCTTGCGGCCGAGGCGCGTGCGACGGTGCGGTTCGAGACACCGCCCGGCAAACAGCTGCAGATCGATTTTGGCGAGCGGCTGGTCGAGATCGGCGGTAGCAAGGTTCGCGCCTACCTGTTCGTCGCCACGTTGGGCTACTCGCGCCGGCACCATGTCAGGGCATTCCGCAACGAACGGCAAGAGAGCTGGTTCGATGGCTTGGAAAGCTCCTTCGTGAAGTTTGGCGGCGTGCCCGAGGAGGTGCTGTTCGACAATGCGCGTGCGCTGGTCGTGGAACACGATGCCGCGACGCGCACCGTCGTGTTTAATGACAAGCTGACCGCGTTTGCCAAGCACTGGGGCTTCCGGCCACGGGCCTGCGCGCCATATCGAGCCCGCACCAAGGGCAAGACCGAGAATGGCGTCGGCTACGTCAAGCGGAATGCGGTCGCCGGCCGCACCTTCCCGAGCTGGGAGGCCTTTGAGGCGCACCTTGAGGCTTGGACGCGGGAGATCGCCGACCTACGCCAGCATGGCACGACGGGCGAAGTACCGATTGAGCGCTTCAGGCGCGCTGAGGCGCCTGCGCTGAAGCCCATCGCCGGGAGGCCGCCCTTCCAGGTCGCACGTGAACTGATCCGTCGCGTGCAGGCCGACTGCGCGGTCGAGATCGATGGCAATGCCTACTCTGTGCCATGGCGGCTGATCGGCGAGACGGTGAGAGCGACGATCGCCGATGGCGTGGTGTGCATCCACCACGGGATCCATGAGGTGGCCGCTCATCCGATCTGTGTCGGCCGTCGCCGTCGCGTCGTCGACCCTAAACACTTTGAGGGCCTGACTGGCTTTAAACCGAGTCGTGCTGGCGATCTCGCGTTATCGCCTGTCGCGCCGCCGTCGCCGACGCTGCTGCGGCCGCTCGGCGAGTACGAAGCGATTGTGGGAGGGGGCTTCTGATGCGAGCCATTGTCCCCGACCGCCTTAGCGATATGCTGACGCGCCTGAAGCTGACGGCTGTCCGCGACCAGCTGGATGGGCTGTTGGATGAGGCCGGCCGGCAAGAGCTGAGCCTACGCGAGACCCTGGTGCTGCTGTGCGAGCGCGAGATCGCCCGCAAGGATGAGCGGCGCGTCGAGATGACGTTCAAACTTGCTCGCTTCCCGTTCGTTCGCGATCTGTCGGGCTTCGACTTCTCGGCCCAGCCCTCGCTGGACCCCAAGCAGATACGCGAGCTTGCGAGCGCCCGCTGGATTGCCAATGGCGAGAACGTGCTGCTGCTTGGGCCACCTGGCGTTGGCAAGACGCATCTTGCGGTCGCTCTTGGTCGCGAAGCGATCCTGGCTGGGCATTCCGTTCAGTTCGTCGCAGCCACGACTGTCGTTGCGCAGCTTGCTAAAGGTCACGGCGAAGGGCGGCTCGAGGAGCGACTCGCGCAATTTGCCAAGCCAAAGCTCTTGATCATCGACGAGCTCGGGTATTTTGCCCTTTGAACCCAATGCCGCGCATCTGTTCTTCCAGCTCGTTAGCCGTCGCTATGAGAGAGGCGCGATCCTGCTGACCAGCAACCGCAGTGTCGGCGAGTGGGGCTCGGTCTTCAGCGACCCCGTGGTTGCCACCGCGATCCTTGATCGTCTGCTGCACCACAGTCACGTCATCACGATCCGCGGCGACAGCTATCGCTTGAAGGAGAAGCGCCGCAGCGGACTGCTGCAGAAGCCCGCTGCACCAGAAGCCAAATCGGAGAAGAAGTCGTGAAGCAAGCCGCTCGCTCGCTACAGCGCTATGACGGGCGCGCTTCGCGAGCGGCTTGCTACAGTCCTGCAAACAACAAGGGGGTCACTTCCTCATGTCGCTGCGGGGTCAAATCCGGACGTCGCTTGACACATCGACAGCGGCAGCTTCCTTAGATCCTCGCCGCCCATGGCTAAGAGGTCGAAGGCGTAGAGCTGCACCTCCTCGTCGTGTTGTCGTGAGTGCAGCGCGTTGAAGTCGGACACGCCGTCGACGCCGAGCAGAACGGCCTCGCCGTCGATGACGAAGTGCTGCTCACGGTTCTTCAGCGCGGCCTGGACGATCCAGGGATAGCGCCTGGTCCAGTCGTGGCCGTTGCGGGTGAGCAGGCGTACCGTCTTGCCCTGGCGCTCGACGCGCAGGCGATAGCCGTCATATTTGACTTCGTGGATCCACTCGGGGCCGTCGGGCACGGCCTTGGCGGCCGTGGGCAGGCAGAATTCAAACGATTGAAACATGGCCGAGAGATAGTCACCGGCCTGGCCGATTGCGAACCCGAAAGCGTCAGTGCCGCCATCCGTCCTTGTCGACGTCGACCCGGAACCCTTCCGGCATCTGCGGCACTTCGCCTTCCGCGGGGACGTTGCAGGCCGGGCAGGGTGCGCCGGCGCCGCCGCGGTTGCACGCCCGCGGCCCCTCCCATGGGCGGTCGGGGTGGTTTTCGCAGACCCAGCGGAAACCGTCACAAGTGGTGCATGTCATCGTCAATGCGCCGTGGATCAATTCACTTGCTTTAATGACCGTCTAAGCACCCCGTGTGCAGAGTACCATTCCGCCTACTAGGCGGAAGGCGGCCCCGGTTCGCCTCCCTTCAAGAAAGACCCAGGCCGGGGCCGCTACTTTAGTTTCTTGAGGAAGCGGTTTCCAAGTTTTCAGCGACGCGACGATAAACCACCCTTATAGATATGGCTTTATCATCGGTAGTGTGCTCGAAATTCTCTATTAACGATTGTCTATTTTGGAGCTCTCATGATTACTGCTGCCCAATGCAAGGACATCGCACGGTATTACAAGACACGGTCCGCGGCCCCCAACATTTCTGAAGACGAAGCTTTTCTATTGAGGAATATCGCCAGAAGCTTCGCGGGCGTCGCGGGTCAACTAGATCGCTTGGAAGCTCTGACTAGAGGCGACACGAAATGAGCATGCGGTCCCGCACGTTCCGTTAGCTTATGTGATTTCAGCTTTGTACACTTTTGCACGTAACGAGGGGGGTACTCAGAATGGTGGTGAGTCCTGGAAGACCCAAGCAGTGTTGCTCGACCTATGCGGCCTTCCTCCCGGGCTTGCTCCGTGACTCCGCGCCTGATGGCCTCCATGCTCGATCCCAAGAAAGGGGGACTATTCGGGTTTATAAATGCCAGTGCGGCAGGATTATCTGGGGCGACTCGGAACCGGCGGGCTGAACTTGAGTTCCTCTCCTGGGTTAGCGCCTGGGAGAGGCCGCATGTTGCCGCCCGACCGTTGGCTGCGCGATTACATCAAAGCCCGCATTGAAAGGCACCGCGTCAAAGAGGACATGACGCAGGACATGCTGCGCCGATCACGCGATGCGCTGGCGCGCTCCGAGGAATTGTTGAGAGCGCCGGCGCCGGTCGTCTGGCGTCCCGAGCCGCCTGAAGAGTAAGTCCCTCGGTTGGGTGCTCCTCCTTGATCTATCTCAAGCAGCGTACGCTGCACCTGCGTTCCGTTCCCTGTGGGCGCGAGGGAACGAGCGAGGCGGGTCATGCGGCCCTGGATGATACTCACGCTGACTTGGGGTGTGACGGCCGTCGCGCTCGTCACCCTCCTGATGATGGCGATGCAATAATTCCGGTTGGGCTTCGTCGGCATCCAGGACGAAAGACGGAAAGGCGGCCCCGGCTCGCAAGGCTTGGGGGGCATGGCCGGGGCCGCTCCGCCGGCTCGGCGGCGAGCCAGCGGATACCAAATGGCGTCGCCTGCCGCCGGTTCCTGACCAGCGCCGGAGAGTGCGGAGGCTGAGCGCTGATCGGCCTTTGGCATCCCGGCGGCCTAAAGAGTACGCCGCCTCAGTCGGCGGACCGTTCAGATTGAAAGGCATTCTCCCCTGGTTCATTCTCGGAACTGTTTGTACGTCGCTCTGTTAGGAGTGTCATCGATAACGGTCCAAGAGGCTCGCGATGATCCTGCACCGCCGTCGAGTGAAGCAAACACGTTCCCTTGAAGAGAGGATGGCCGAACAGGCCGCTCGGCTCAAAGAGCAGGCCAGCCAGTTGCCCGCCGGGCCAGAGCGGGAAGCTCTTCTCAAAAGAGCCAGCATTGCGGAAACCGGCGCGCACATTAGCGATTCGCTGAAGTCGCCCGGCCTTCAGCCTCCGGAATAAGCTCAGCTCTAGAAACGTACGCCCGGTTTGTTACTTATACGGGATGCAACGGGTTTATTTGGTTCGGGTCACAACCGACAGTGGAAAATGCCAGCTCTGGCTAGCAGCGACGCAGCGAGGCGCCGCTGTGGATCGAGTGCTCGACGCCATTCCCGAAGGCTGGGCAGCGAGCCTCGTTGAACGGGAGTTGGATGCGGACCTGACAGCTTCATTGAACATGCAGGTGGGCGAAGTCCGGCGACATCTCGTGTCCTAATTCCCCTGCGCCGGTACGAACGACCCCGGGCATCTCCGGGGCTGGACCGAGACGCACCGAGACCGCCCGACGCACCATACTCAACGCGGCGCGCCGATTGACAGCGTCTCGCTCGGGATTCAGTCCGGTAGTCTCAAATGATCGAGTTTCCTAAATTTAATCTGTGGGTGTCCTAATTAGAACAAGCACCCGCTAGCTGTCCCGGCAGGCAATGCCGAGGCTGTCGCAGGTGATTGCGAATCTCTCTTTCGATTTAGAATCTTCGAAGCAGAACTTCGTGCCGATGTCGGCGCGCTCGGTCCACCAACCGACCTTAGCGCCTTGCGCGATGCGGAAGGCTTCACCCCGTAACAGGTCAAGTTGTTTTCCAGCGGCACGAACAATCAGGCAATTCCCCTTGGACATAAAACGCTCTCCCATGGCAATTTCGGATACTGCAAAATCATCGGAATGAAAGCGGGTATTTGTAGCTGAAAACAGGCAGCCGCGACAGCATGAAGCGGAGTTTCGTCGATCGTGTCCCAAGGAGTGGTGTAGCTGATTAGCAAAGCCGCACGCGAAGCGCGCCCGATAAGCGCCGTAGCGAGCGAGCGGCTTTGCGGGTGGTCATCGATGATTCGTCGGTAAGGTTTGGATTGCGACAGCCAACCTGATTCGAGGAACCACCGATGACCGACGACATGATGAACCTGCGCGCGCTCGTAGAGAAGTCCCCCGATGCCGATCTGTTGCGCGAGATGATCGGCTTTGCCGCCCAGCGCCTGATGGAGCTGGAGGTCGAGGGCCAGACCGGGGCGGCCTACGGCGAGAAGAGCCCCGAACGTCTGGTTCAGCGCAACGGCTACCGCGACCGGGTCTGGGAGACCCGGGCCGGCGCGGTCGAGCTGCGGATTCCCAAGTTGCGCAAAGGCACCTACTTCCCCGGCTTCCTGGAGCCGCGCCGCATGGCCGAGAAGGCGCTCACCGCCGTGGTGCAGGAAGCCTACGTGCAGGGCGTCTCGACCCGCTCGGTGGACGACCTCGTGCACGCCATGGGCATGAGCGGCATCTCGAAGAGCCAAGTGAGCCGGCTGTGCGGCGAGATCGACGACAAGGTGAAGGCCTTCCTCACCCGTCCGATCGAGGGCGACTGGCCTTATCTGTGGATCGACGCCACCTACGTGAAGGTGCGCCAGAACGGGCGCATCGTCTCGGTCGCGGTGATCGTCGCGGTCGGCGTCAACAGCGATGGCCGACGCGAAGTTCTCGGCATGGACGTCGGTCCCTCCGAGGCCGAGACATTCTGGACCGCGTTCCTGCGCAAGCTGGCACGGCGCGGCCTGCGCGGCGTCAAGCTGGTGGTCTCCGACGCCCACGAGGGCATCAAGGCCACCGTTGCCAAGGTGCTCAACGCCACCTGGCAGCGCTGCCGCGTGCACTTCATGCGCAATGCGCTGGCGCATGCCGGCAAGAGCGGCCGGCGCGTCGTCTCCGCCTTCATCGCCACCGCGTTCGCCCAGGACGATGCCGAAGCCGCGAGGGCGCAGTGGCGCAAGGTTGCCGACCAGCTCCGCCCCAAGCTGCCCAAGCTTGCCGGCTTCCTGGACGAGGCCGAGACCGACGTGCTCGCCTACATGACGTTCCCGCCGCAGCATCGCGCCAAGCTGCACTCGACCAACCCGATCGAGCGTCTCAACGGCGAGATCAAGCGCCGGACCGAGGTCGTCGGCATCTTCCCCAACGAGGATGCCGTCGTCCGCCTCATCGGTGCGATCCTGCTCGAGCAGAACGATGAATGGGCCGTCCAGCGCGCCCGCTACATGACGCTGGAAACCATCGCGCCGTTGAGCAATGATCCAACCGTCAGCCTCCCGGCAATCGCCAGCTGACCGATCCGGCCCATGCCGGCGAACGCGGTCACCCACCGCCAGCTACACCACGCCCGGGGACACGATCGTTTCGTCTCGGAACAGTGCTCAAGCGAACAGAGGAACGCGCCTCCTTATGGAAGGCTCCTCCTTGCTTGACCTCGCTGGACCGAGGATCAGGCGCCCTCCAGCGGCCCCGGCCTCACGACTCCTCTCTACCCGGCCGGGGCCGTCCACACCCCTCATTGGTCTGCTCGCCAGAGTTATTCTTCAGATGCTTGAGTGTCCTGCCTGACTTAGGAGCGTTCGCGAGCTCGGAACAGCACGGCTAAGTGCTGAACTGAACGGAGGCAGGCATCAAATGCGGGTAAGGTGACAACGCTTGGCGATCCCATTACCGCCAAGTACCTCCAGCGGCCCCGGCAGCACACGCCCCAAGCAACTCACGGCCAGGGCCGTTTTTTGCTTTCGATTTAGGAACGGTTGCACAGCATGCCTGTTGGCGCCTGATATGGCTGCGGAGCTGGCCATGGTGCGGTACTCTTTCGACATCCGGGATGACACTGGTCTTTACCCCGACGAAGAAGGACTGGAATTTAAGACCCAGCAGGAGGCGGAGATTGAAGCCGCCCATACCCTGGCTGGCTTAGCGCGAGATCTTGCCGTCCAAGATGAACGTCCGGACGTTGCGATAGAAGTTCGCAATAATGTCGGGCGCCTGTTCCAAGCCGCCTTGATCTATGACTCCAACATGAAGAAGCAGTAAGTCGCTCAGTTGGCGGCGCTCGTTCGGCCTTTGAGCCAAGTGCCCTATGTTCATTTTTGAACTGTTCAAATTCGTCGTTAGCAGTACTTCGGTATTCAGTTCCATCCACATAGGCCTTGGAATGCGGACTGCCGAAGAATGCCGGAAACTAGCGGCGGCCTACCGGAGCAAGGCCGGGGCCGCTGGCGTTGGTCCAAGAACCGCCTCCGTGCTCAAGAATATCGCCAAGAGCCTCACAGGGCTCGCCAAGCAGTACGATCTGCTCTCTGCCATCGAGGAGGAAGAGCGCCGGGCGAATTGAGGCCGACTCTATTGGCGGCCAATCACTGGCTGTTGCATGGACCCACGATCGCCCGCCGCAGATCGCCTCGCTCGAAGTCTGACGTCGGCGCCGCGATATGCGCACCGCGTATATCAGCCACTGGGGCAACGTCGGCATTGCGACCAGCGATAGCCATGCAGTCGCCACCAAGATCTCTACTCCCTGGCCCGCCGGTTCACGCTAGCGGGCCTGTACTCCGTTGATCACCTGTACCGAAAAGAATACACGCCCGAGTTTCACTGCCTGTTGGCCTGCTGCCGGAATTCAGTCCGGCGCTTCACGCCCCTGGGCACTCAGCTCGTATCGATCGCCGTTCTTCGTCAGCCAGCCGCCCTCGACCATGCGGAGTGCAAACGCTTTCGTGCAAATTGGATGAAAGGTGGCCAGCTGGTAGATCTTGTCGTTCCGCTCGATCAGGTAGCCGTAGAGCCGCGCCCGCCGCACAATCCTACGTACCTCTGGCGAAAGAACCAACATGATAATCGCTCAAGCATCGGTTTGAGAGAGTGTTCCTAAGAATGGCGAGCCACTGTGGGGTGCTTATTGCCGCGCGCCGGTCGCGCTGAACGCGCCTTTGTGCTGCGTACCGCGCCGGAAAGCTGGAGTACGACATGGCTGCGCGAAAGCGCACGAGAGAATAAGACCACCTAAGTTGGTTTTGCGGCGTCCCAGACCAAGGATGAAAGGCGGCCCCGGCTTCGGGGGCTTGGGGCGGTAAGGCCGGGGCCGCTTCACCAGCCCGTGGCGAGCTGGCGAGACTCAAGCTCATGTCGCGCCTTTCGTTCCTCACTGCTCCGCACGATGGGGCACAATCGCACGCCGCAGATTCCCACGCTCGAAGTCCGGCCGAACGTCGGCGCCGCGATATCCGCAGGCCCGGCAGACAAGCCGCGGCTCGAGATCCGATAGGCGAACATCATCAGCCCAGCGGTCAGCCCAGCGCGACGTGGTGGCCGCAATGGCAGTAGACCAGCACGCCGCGCAAGCCCATCTCGCGCATCTCGCCGAACGTGATCTTGAGCGGACGTCCGTCAGGGTGCGTAGGCGTTTGGCGTCGGACAGAGAGAGGCATGCCGCCATCGAAACGCGGCGCAGCCGAGAGTCAAATTGTCCATTTGTAGAGGCGCCTGACGCACGCGAGCTACTGTCTGTCGTGGGTGTGGACAAAACCCGCGCCAGCAGCAGGCGCGGGCCTCCCAGCATCCCTGAGGATGCGCGACCGCTCCCTTCAAGAGGTCATACTGATCTCAATCGAGGCCGAGACGGTCAGGACGCGAGCAGTCGGCGTCCTCACGATGACCGATCGCTCCATGTCCGCGTGGAGTTCGCTCTTACTCCGGATGGTTCAGCCAAGGCTCTCAGCGCGGCGTCTGGGGCGACGGCGAGGTTTGGCAGATCCTCGCCGGCATCATCAATGGTAAAGCCGAGGTCGTCGTGAAAATCGAAAACGTAGCGCGCATGCCCTCGAAACGTTCAAAGATGCCGCTCCTTCCTCCCGCGGGATATTACCACAGCGAGGCGCTGCCGAGGTAGCGGTCGAGGATCCAAAAGGTGCCGTAAAGGCCGACGACAAGCACCAGCAGGAAGCCAATGCCCATCAGCAGCCATTCTCGTCTGGAGAAAAGATCGAAATCCCACACAGGGCGAACCATTTTGGAATAAACCCGTCACCTTAGATCAGGTTCCACTGCGCCTCAGGGGTGCCTCGCTACGCCGCTTTCAGCTCGCGGTCTTGGCAGATGCCTATGCGGTACGTGGCGTACGCGTTCGATTTGTCCGGCGTTGCTTGCGCAGTTTATGAAATCGATTGCTCGACGGACAAAGACGCGCGGGCTTATGGCCTCGACTAGGTCTTCGTCGTCGAGGACGCCCATAAGGTCGTTGATGGTTTTCTGGCAGTCTTGGGGGCCGGACTCGACATAGCGCGCAAGAATGCCCTGGGCTTCCTTAACCGCTTTGGTAACGCGATCCGGGGGCATGCCGGTACTCCACACTTACTGCCGAGAAAACGCAGCTAGGAACGGCCCGTTCCTTTGCTCAGCCCTTTGAAAGAGCTGGCGCGAAGCAATCCCTCAGAGGTGATGTCCCTGTACTCGACCTCCGCATAGAACGCCGGTTCGACCCAGGTAGCCTTGGGCTTCTTGATCGGCTTCGTCAGCTTCGCCTTCGGGCTGACTACGGTTTCCAGCGCCTTCCGGATCTTGCCGGAGGTCGTTCGGTCCCAGCCCGTACCGACCTTACCCAGGTAAATCAGGTTCTTTCCTTCCTTCTTGCCTAGGTACAGGGCTGCGACGCCGGCGGGGTCTTTGATGAACCCGACCACGGGGAATTTCTCGCGCCGGACAGTTTTAATTTTCTGCCAGGTATCGACGCGGTCAGACCGGTACGTCGCATCGACGCGCTTCGATATGATTCCCTCATAGTTCAGCCGGCCGGCGGCCTCGAACAGCGCTTGTCCGTCTCCTTCGTGGTGCTCGCTGTAGAGAACCGGCGGGTCGAGCATGTCGATCAGCTCTTTCAGACGCTCCTTGCGGTAGATCTGAGGTTTGTTCCGAAAGTCCTCTCCATTGTGGAAGAGGAGGTCGAAGGCATAGAACAGCATCCGGTCCTGACGGCCCTTGGCGAGGTCGGCTTGCAGCTCGGAGAAGTTGGTACGGTCGTAATGGATGACGACAATCTCACCGTCGAAGATGCTCTGGCTGCGGAGCTTGAAGGAGGCGGCGATGCCGGAGAACCGCTTGGTCCAGTCGTGGCCGTTCCGGGTGAAGATCTTGGCCGCGTCCCGGTCTACATGAACTTGAGCCCGGTAGCCGTCGTATTTGATTTCGTGGATCCAGTCGCCGCCCGTCGGTGCCTTCATCTTCAGTGTTGCGAGCTGGGGTTTAATGAACCCCGGCATCGCCGACTTGATACGCTTCGCCACTTACGCAACTCACAAGAAAGCCGCCGCTGGGTTCAAACGGCGGGCAGGTGTACTTAACTATCCACGTGTCTTTAACTTCCAAAAGCGCGTCAGCGTTCCTAGTAGGCCATCGACGCGGTGCACGTCTAGATTCGTAGTCTCACGCCAACCTGACACTGATTATTCGCGTTTCGGAGGGGAAGCCCGATGCGCCTAGCGTGGCGCGTCGCTGGCTACGTGGATGTCGGTGATGCTGCTTCACTGACGCAGCAGCAGATCCGCGCTCGGTGTTAGCAGCCGCACAATAAGTCCCGCTTTCGTGCAGTTCTAGCCAACCCTTTTCCGCAGCATATCTGAATCGGAGCACCGAACTCGCTGCAGCTGGTCTCCAGCGTGAACAGGAAGGGTGCGTTGTCATAGATAAGAATTGGTACCCACAAATGCGAATCAATTCATCTGCTTTAATGGCTGCTCGCCCTGGTTCGTGCAGGATGCCTGTCCGCGCTCAGGTGGAACGCGGCTCCGGCTCGCATCCCTTCATGTGAGCCTCCAGGCGGGGGCCGCCAACGCATGTGCAGGCAGGCGGCCGATTTCTCTTCGCAGGGTCAAGGCGACCTGATAGGCTTGCTGTCATCACCGCACGGCCCTAGGCAACGATCGGTGACTGAGAGCTCTTCAGGCTCCCGCCAGACTGCGGGAGTTCGTGTTGATAGAGCAACCCAAGCCGCCCCCTGAAGCCCCGGCCCATTGTCCGAAATGCGACGGGCTGCCCATCCCATACCTGCAGCTGCCCGACCCCCGCACCGGCATCTTGGCTTACGTCTACCGATGTAACCGCTGCGCCGGCCTCATCTGGCTCCATTAAGCCGCCGCAGTGAGAGCGCCTCCTCCATCCCATTTCAAGGGGATGCCCATGTGGTCCGCAGAACAATGCCGTAAGTTATCTCGGCAATATAAGGATCAGGCCAGCGAGCCGGGAGTCACACTAAGGATGGCAACGGTGCTCAAAAATATTTCGCACAGCTTTGCGGGCCTCGCCAGCCAATTTGAAGTACTCAAGGGGATCGCCTCGGAGGAACGCAACGAGCCGAGCGGGTCGAGCTAGGTCGTAAGCAGCTCTTTTCCTTGCGGCAGCACCCGCACGTAAGTTCCACTCTCGTGCATCTCGAGCCAGCCGTGCTCGATGGTGTACCTGATGCCGGCTCCAAACTCCGGGCCGCTGGCCTTCAGGATGGGAGGAAGGGAGCGTTGACCTTCTCGATATGGATGCGGCCGTCTTGGACTGGCTCGATGGTGGCCGCGAGTTCGAGCAGCTCGCGGGCCGCCGCCTCTGGATCGGCGTAAGGGCGCTCGTTTGCGCATGTCGTTTGTGCCATGGTCTACTCCGGTCCGCATGGTTCGCGCGTGCTTGTTCGATCTGGGCATCGTTTAGCCGCGCGCGGAGTTCGTTCCAAGCGGTTCGAAAGAGCGCCTTTGCTTCCAAGTTAGCAGCCCGCCCTCGATGCGAGCTCGGCTGCGGAACATTATCTAGGAAGCAGCTCCAAGGACCAAGCATCATGCCCGCCTACCGCAACGGATCTGAAGATGCGGCCGACCGCCCGTTCATCCCAGATCACGGTTTAGTCGTCGGGAGCGATGTCGTCGCGAATTGCGGTTCTGCGCAGGAATAGATCGTCGGACATGTCTTGCGCACGCTTAATGACGAGTAGGATGCGTTTTCTGGGGTCATCGCAAGATGCCAATCCCATGAGCCAAGAGCCGTTCCATCACTCAGGGATACTGGGTCGTCTCATTTCAGGAGAAGAGCCAACTTGCGCTCAGCCACACCAGCCAACCAAGACCGGAAAGCCAACCGCCCATGGCGACGAGGACCGTAGATGCGAATAGTACCGCGATGAAATTCTGCTTCATCAGGACTTAGGGCCGGCCGCCGTCGGTGAATCTACTTGCCAGCGGCGCTTGCCGTCGCGGTTTCGATCCCAAGGGCGTTCGGAATGGTCGACCTTTTCTTCGGCCTTATCCTTCGCACGGGCAGCCTTGATCTGATCCCGGACAGAGGGATCGGCCGGCTCTGTCTGCGAAGCCGGCGTTTGCGCCGCTCCGGTCGGTGACCAAAGGGCGAGCAGTACAACGATGAGGGATACTTTCATCCCTGCCGTTAACACATTCCGCGATGGCTGTCCGATTTAGTTCTGGTTAGTTTCGGTTCTAATCACTCCCTTCAAGAGCTTGATGGATGCTTCTGCGCTCTCCTCAGGAGAGATGGCTGCTCTGGCTATGGGAGGGCGCGGCGACTACCTCAATCGTTGCGGACACGATCATAATCAGCGATTCTTTCGTTCTGACGCTGACGGAAAGTTTGTCGGTCAATCCCGAAGGACTATGGTCCCGTATTGCCTCTGCCAGGTATCTCATCGCGGCGTCACGTGCGGCAGTGATACCAGGAAGCTCCTCACCGTCGTCGTCGAGGATGGTGCCGGCCAGGTCTTGATAATCGAAATAGAAGCGCATGCCGGCCAACGCTGCCGCGGTCCGGCCGTTCCTTAGTACCGAGCACTGAGCGGGCGGCGTAGTTTGAGCCGGTTACTCAAGGTTAGCGGCTACACCGTCCACTCCCTCAGGTTCTTTTGCCGCTTCACGAACGGCTTTACATAGGCGGGCGGGATCAGTCGAACGTCATGCCAAGCTGGGTCAGCTGACGAGCCCAGTGATGTGCGCCATCACATGCCTCCAGCGCTACCGTGCAACTCGGCTGGGCCGCGAAGAATCCAGCAGCTTTCCTCGGCTGATCCGCTTGCTGAATATTGCTCGACGCTCCGTGCGCGTGAAAAACATGCGTGGCGATATCCAGAGCGATTACGATAACCTCTGACACGGACGCCTCCCTTAAGTGGTGCTCAACACCTCCACTTTGGCACATCGATGCCGTCGGGCAGGGCGTCCACCCCATCATAAAACCTCCTGATAGGAGCAGGCGCACCCGATGTCCGCTTGTCCCCCAATAGCGGCGGGAAAGCCGGCGTTGTCGGACTTCCGAGAAGGGCCAATTCCGGACCAGCGCCTGGGAGGCCAAACCGTGACCCAGATAGTTCGGTCATCGGCTGCGCCAAGCCAGATCGCTCAATATTCCTCGCGGAGTCGGAGGGAATAAATCAGAATATGTATGGCCCGAAGGGGGCGTTGCGCTAAACTATGCCGCCCGTTCTGTATCGCGATGTGGGCAAGGAACTCGCGTGCCATGAGCATGAGGAGAACCTTTCAAGGCCGGGACGATACATCAGCAGTCCTAACTGACGTGACTCGATGCGAACGTGAGACACAAGGAGGCACAGATGAAACCTACGGACATTTCCGCCCAAGCCGTTGGTATGGCCTGCCGCTGTGATTGCGGCTCTATCGAGCCAAGGGGCCATGAGAAGCATGCCGATCTGGCGCGTCGCAGCTTTCTGCGCAACGCCATCGCCGGCACGGCTGTAGCGCTGGCAGGCGCGACGGTCATTCACGCTCTGCCCGCATTGGCGCAGAGCACATTGACGCCCGAGGCTGCACTCAAGGCGTTAATGGACGGCAACCAACGCTATGTCGCCGGACAACTCCAGTCCCTCAATGACGACCTTTCGATTCTCAAGGCCAAAACAGTCGAGAAGCAGGAGCCGTTTGCCGCGGTTCTATCCTGCGCGGACTCACGGGTGCCGGTGGAGTTTGTCTTCGACCAGAGCATCGGCCAAATCTTCGTCGTCCGTGTAGCCGGGAACGTAACTACGCCCGAGATCACGGCGAGTCTCGAATATGGCGTCGCCGTTCTGGGCACCAGAGTCATCGTCGTGCTAGGGCACGGCAATTGCGGTGCGGTCAAGGCAACCATTGAAGGCAAGGCTGTGCCTGGCCAGATCAGCGTCCTTTACGCCCCCATCCAGCCGGCGGTGGTCGCCGCGGGCGGCAACCTCGACGCTGCCATCGACGCCAACGCCAGGGTGCAGGCGACCCTGCTCAGCGAGGCATCCCCCGTCATCGCCGCAGCGATCAAGGAGGGAAAGCTGATGGTCGTAGCGGCCCGCTACGACATCATGAGCGGAAACGTCTTGCTGCTCACCTAAGCTTCGAATCTAGGCCACGTGCGATGCGCCCCTATGCTCGTCCTCGTCGTCGGGGGCACGTCAAGCGCCTACATGTTTCTGGGCCTCAGCCTTGTCGCGGTACTGATAACGATGGGCCTAGCCTGCCTTGTGTACGTTCCGTTCGCTAAGCGCTACGGACGGGGCAATGAGGGGCGTCTCACGAGACATCTCAGTCGTCCGCCATTCGAAGATGAAAGCCGCAGAGCCAGTTAGGCATGAGAGCGAACGTACCCTGAAGGAACAGGGATGATTGTTTCAGAGCAGATCCGAGTTTGGCGGTTTCGAGTGCGAGGCTTTGCGGTTGCTGGAGCTGTATGTCTCGCCCTGATTTTCTTGCTGAAGACTCTCGATCCAAGCGAGTTCGTGACAAGCTTCATTCGTCCGCTTGTTCTGCTTCTGGTCTTCCTTTGGCTGTGCGGGCTATATTGCACCTACCGATATTGGAAAGATTTTAGAGAAGATGAAGTACGGCGCGGCGGATCAGAGGAAACCGCTCGCGCAAAATGGCATAAACTGCACCCGCCCCCTGGCTAGATGCTGGGTGGGACGCTTTGGGTCACAAGCGGCTGTCGGAGCAAAAGCGGCCCTGCTTCCGGTTTCACCCCCAATACCCCGACATCACAATGGTCTCAGCCTTGTTCACAATGATCTCAGCCTTGTTCGGCTCAGGGCCGATTCTGTTGAAAAAGGCCAGCAGTATTTCGTTGCAATAGCTCAGTCGCGACGTGGGCCGAACTGCTCTACCGACCCTATGCGAGCCTCGGGTGGGCATTGGGATCAGCTTGGCCATCTTTCGAAGGTTCTGGGCAGTGGCTGCGAGGGTGAACTCGTCACGCGCACCGTTTGGACCTCGTAAACGCAAACGATCGAGCTTGAGAATGCGCTCGAGGTGAGCGAACAACATCTCGATTTTCTTGCGGCACCGGCGCGAGGTGCCTCCCTCCCACGATCTCGCGATCTGGCGCGCCATGTCGCGAGCGCCTTCGTAGATCGAGCGCGGCACCCTCCGTGATGCCTGCTTGGGACAACACTGAGCCTTCAATGCGCATCGATCACAATCGTGCTTGCTGGCGAGGTAGAGCATGGTGGCACCGTCATTCACCAACGTTCCGGTCGTGGTAAGAACTTTGCCACCAGGGCAACGATAGATGTCGCCAGCATGGTCATAGGTGAAGTCGTCGCGCGAGAAGATACCGTCTGTGCGTGCCGACTTGTCGAAGACTGTAACGTGCGGCTCGATGCCGTGCTCATAGACCAGCCAAGCGAGCATCTCGGCCGAGCCATAGCCGCTGTCACCGAGGAGCCGGCCCGGATAGAGATCAAACTGCTCCAGCGAGCGCTCAATCATGCGCTTAGCGGCCAATACCTCGGCCTGGCTGTCGCGCGGCGATCAGGATGGAAGGCAGCGTCAATCAAGGTGAGAGAGTTTCGCTGGGCTCGTGACGTAGGGAGGGCGTAGCCCGACCGGAGTTACGAGCCCGGCGTCGGCGCGATCCCGAGGAGGACCGCGCCGACTGGTGATCGCGGCCGGCGGGGTTATGCAAGTGGTTCTTCCGCCAAGAGGAATCACTCGCGTGCCCGGCCGACACATCACAGATCACCAGATGAGGCTCTACATGAAGTACCGTCAGACCGATAGCCCGCCAGTGGCGGCGGCCAAGGCATCATTCAGTGCGTCGACCGCCTATCGGATCGAGAGAGACCCCCGATTTCCATCGCAAAGGAAGGCGCCCCGCGGCCGGCGACGGCCGGACCCGCTGAGCGACGTGTTCGAGACCGAGATCGTCCCGATCTTGAAGGCGGCACCTGGCTTACGGCCGGTGGCGGTGTTCGAGGAGATGCTACGGCGTCATCCGGATCTCGGCAGCGGTATCCGTCGTACCCTGGAACGTCGGATCCGTGCATGGCGGGCGATCCACGGCGAGGAGCAGGAGGTGATCTTCCGCCAAACCCACGAGCCTGGCCAACTCGGCCTCTCCGACTTCACAGACATG
This sequence comes from Bradyrhizobium sp. CB2312, assembly GCF_029714425.1. Taxonomy (NCBI): domain Bacteria; kingdom Pseudomonadati; phylum Pseudomonadota; class Alphaproteobacteria; order Hyphomicrobiales; family Nitrobacteraceae; genus Bradyrhizobium; species Bradyrhizobium sp. CB2312. The sequence goes on from NZ_CP121668.1 coordinate 4,648,496, forward strand.
GACGAGTTGGGTGTTACGATTGCGGGTGCACCGCTCGATCATCGTCTCTATCACTTCCGTTTGGCCTATTGCGGGTTCGAGCACGCCCATGTCGTGCTTGGCGGCGAGAGCTTTGTTGCCTTGGCCGAAGGCCTGCAGAATGCCCTCTGGTCGCTCGGTGGGGCGCCGCGGGAGCATCGGACCGACAGTCTGTCGGCCGCATTCTGCAATCTCGATCGTGATGCACGGGACGATCTGACGCAGCGATACGAGGCCCTTTGTGCCCATTACGGCATGCGGCCTTCCCGCAACAATCGAGGTGTTGCTCACGAGAATGGTTCGATCGAAGGGCCCCACGGTCATCTCAAGCGAGCAATCGCGGATGCCTTGCTGCTGCGCGGAACTGTCGACTTCGATGATCTTGCCACCTATCGCGGCTTCATCGACGAGATCGTCAGCCGCCGTAATGCCCGCAACGCCAAGCGGATCGATAGCGAGCGCGTGGTGTTGCAGGAGCTGCCCGATCGGCGCACCTCCGACTACGAAGAGGTGATCGTCCGCGTGACATCGTCCGGCGGCTTCACCCTGCGCAAGGTGTTCTACACGGTGCCATCGCGCCTGATCGGTCACCGGCTGCGGGTGCGCCTTTACGATGATCGTCTCGACGTGTTCGTCGGCGGCACCCATCTCGTCACCCTGCCGCGTGGGCGGCCGCATCCCAATGGCAAGTACGACCAGGTCGTCGATTATCGGCACGTGATCCATTCCCTGCGGCGCAAGCCGATGGCGCTTCTCAATCTGGTCTACCGAGATCGGCTGTTCCCGCGCGATGCCTATCGGAAGACCTTCGATCGCTTGCGCGAACGCTTGCCGGACAAAAAAGCCTGCCGGATCATGGTCGATCTCCTCGCGCTCGCTCATGAACGCGGCTGCGAGACCGAACTCGCCGATCAGCTCACCGCCGACCTCGAGGCCGGCCGACTGCCCGACCTCAACCGGCTACGTGCTCACTTCGCCCCCGATCCCGCCAACCTGCCGAACGTCGTGGTGCAGCTCGTGCCGCTTGCGACCTACGAATGCCTCATCGGTACCGCCGAGACCGGAGGTGCCGCATGAGCGTAACGAACACGGTGGATGCCGCGCGCCTCAATCTGTTGCTCAATGAGCTCCGGCTGCCTGCCATCAAGGTGCTGTGGGCGCAATTTGCCGAACAGTCCGAAGGAAGGCTGGCCGGCCGGCCGCTTCCTCGCGACCATCGCCGAGCACGAGATCGCCGAACGCGGCCGCCGTCGGATCGAACGACACCTTGTCGAAGCACGTTTGCCCGCCGGAAAGACCTTCGACAGCTTCGACTTCGAAGCCGTGCCGATGATCTCGAAGGCGCAGGTGATGGCGCTCGCCGCCGGTGACAGCTGGCTGGGCAAGGGCGCCAATTTGCTGTTGTTCGGCCCGCCCGGCGGCGGAAAGAGCCACTTGGCGGCAGCGATTGGCCTGGCCCTCATCGAGAACGGATGGCGCGTCCTCTTCACCCGGACCACCGATCTCGTGCAGAAGCTCCAGCTAGCGCGACGCGAGCTTAACCTCGAGGCGGCCATCAATCGTCTCGATCGCTTCGATCTCCTGATTCTTGATGATCTCGCTTACGTCACCAAGGATCAGGCCGAGACCAGCGTGCTGTTCGAGCTCATCAGTGCACGCTACGAGCGCCGCTCGATGCTGATCACCGCCAATCAGCCATTCGGCGAATGGAACAGGGTCTTCCCGGATCCCGCCATGACCCTCGCCGCTATCGATCGCCTCGTTCACCACGCCACCATCGTCGAGATGAACGTCGAGAGCTATCGCAGACGGACCGCCCTCGAACGAAAACGCGGTCCAGGACGGCCGCCATCGCACGCGACACCTAAAACCGTGGCTGATTGACGCTGCGCGACAATCAGAGTTCAACAAAACTCTTGCGCGCGACAATCATCGCGGCAATCATCATCAGGCCGCGACACTGCCTCGCCATCCTGATCGCCGCGCACTTCCTACCCAGATTGCCGCGCTACAGCCTGGCGGATTGCCGTCGTTGCCTCAACATCGACGATGATCGCGTTCTCGATGTCGATCAGGTAGTTCGTCGAATAGGCGAAAAAGGCTTGGCCGCCGTGCGCCCCCGTCCAGCGCGTCGCCGGATCAGAGGGCGATACGAACTTCGGGGTAACCTCGGTCGCGGCTCCGAACGCGGCATCATCCAGGACAGCCAGATACTCATCGATTGCTCGGCCAGCAGCATCCGGCGGAAGTCCCTTATCGCCTTCGAGTCCCTTCTGCCGATTGGCGTCGGCCTTGATGAGGCTCGCATCGACTGCAAATCCTTCACCGCCGACCAGTCGCTCCTCGATGCAGCGGCGCAACGCTCTCGAACACGCGACGGAAGAGATCGCTCTGCCGAAAGCGGCCATGCCTGTTCTTGGAGAATGCCGAATGATCCGGCACCGTCCCTTCCAGACCGAGCCGGCAGAACCACCGGTACGCCAAATTGAGGTGAACCTCATCGCACAGGCGTCGCTCTGACCGGATGCCGAAGCAGTAGCCGATCAGGAGCATCCGGATCATCAGCTCGGGATCACTCGAAGGCCGGCCGATGCTGCTGTAGAACGGCGCCAAGTCTTGCCTGATCCTCTTGCAGATCGACAAACCTGTCGACCGATCTCAAGAGATGGTCGGAGGGAATATGCTTCTCCAGCGAGAACTCATAGAACAACGCAGCCTGTTCGACTTGCTGATGCCCCATCATGATCTTCAGTCCTGCCAATTAGACAGACTGAATCACTGCTATCCTTGAGTCGCAACCGCCGCCTTTTTCAACAAAATCGGCCAAGAGGCGACATTAAGGAGTCTGCTTGGACACCGCAGGGACGCATTCGGCCATGTCAGGACTAGAGGCGGAGATGTCAAGGCGCTCCATGCCAGCCGATCAGATCCGGCTAAAAGGGCTTCACGTCCGCCGACGGTGATGCGATGGCTTGTACGAGCGATAGATTGGTGGAAATATCCCTGCCATACCTGGGAGGATGCGCCCACTTGGTTTCGGTGTACAGTTCGTGCGATCGCCTACTTTGCAGGAGGTAAGCCATGAACAGGTTCTATGCTCTCGCATCCGTTGGGTTCTGCGTAGCTTCGGCAGCGCTCATCACGTCGGCATCGGCTCTTCCAACGGAGGAAGTCCCGAAGATCGAACCAGAGTACATCGCCAAGGTGAAGACCGCCGCCCCGCAGTCGGTCGTGAATAACGCGACGATCACCATGACGCAGCCGGATGGGTCTTCTAAGACCGTCCAAACCGGATCGAACGATTTTACGTGCTTTATCGGAAATGACGGAACGCCCGAATGCGATGATCAGAACGCCATGGAATGGCGCAAAGCTCTACAGGCCAAACAGGAGCCGCCGAACAAGATCGGTCTGATTTCATGCTGGCCGGGGACACCGGCACGAGCAATCATGATCATGCCGAACGGCACACGCACAAGCACTGGGTCCAGACCGGCCCGCACGTGATGATTGTCGGGGGCGCAGCACGTGAGATGCTCAGTCCCTATCCGCGCGATCTGGACGTCAAGGACGCGACCCAGCCTTACGTCATGTTCCCCGGCAAACCCAATGAGCACCTGATGATCCCGGTGCACTCGCAAGAGCTAACCACGGGCAGCGCGCGGTGACGCGCGTGGACGCCGCCGTGCCTTCGAGACCAGCGGCACGGCGGCGAACGTCAGCTTGAAGCTCCGATGGCCTAAAGTCGAGTTGATCGGCTGCACGGCGACACACGTTGCTATGTCGGAGTCGGGTCAAAATGCGAAGAACTCAGGCTAGCAAATCTGATCCGCTCTGCCGCCATGAGCGACCTCCGCCAAGCGAGGCGCAACTTCGCCGATGGGCCAGAAGGCGACATGTCTGCCCCAAAAAGGTCAGTAGCTGAGTCGGCCCTGCGCCGCGCCGCCCTCTCAGCCCCCCTTGCGTGCCTTGGCCGGCGATGCGTGCACTAGAAGTCGCTGGTACTGTGCGAAGTTGCCACGGCCTAGTTAGTACGTGCCAGAGTCGGACTAAATTCTGCGTGTGTCATCATCAATGTGCAAATAATCGGCATTGAACTCTGCAAGGGTTTCGAGTTCACCACGATTGAGCAGCAACACTTCGCCCTTTTTCCACTCGATCAAACCACGAGATCGAAGCTCTTGGACCATCCGGTTGACATGCACAACCGATAGGCCGCAAGCGTCCGCCATGTTCTGCTGGGTGAATGGGAACTCGAAACTGTTGTTTCGCAAGAGACCGACCACTTCAAGGCGGAATGCAAGCTCACAGAAAAGGTGAGCGATCCTCGACAAGGCTGAAAGCGTTCCAAGGACTGCAACCCACTCCCGGAATACAGCACCATCTGTCAAAGTATCTCGCCAAAAAACATGAGTAAGCGGCGCGGATGATGTCAGCAGGCTGTGCAGATCCGAGTGCGGAATAAACGCCACTGTCGAAGGCCCCACGCTGCAAAGATCATGGTCCATGCGCGGGAGGTGCAGAGTGTGCAAATCGGGAATATCGCCTGGAACGTACAGTGCGAGAATTTGCGATCGGCTGCCAACTATCTTTTGGCGAAAAACATACCCGCTTACGACCGCGCCGCAGTGAGTGGCCGTATCTCCCTCGCGTAATATGTATTCGCCGTCAGCGAACTGCTTCAACTTAATGGGTAGTCCCAACAGTTGATCGCGCTCCATTGGGGACAAGTCATTAACAGCCTGTAAGCGGCCGATCAGCCTTTCGAGTGACATCTTGTAGCCCCGCCTGAAGTTCAGGGAATTACCGTCTTCCTCCACTGAAGCAAGGTAGCACTAGCAGCCCCGCGAGACCAAGTGCGCCCAAAATTGTTCCGACCTCCACAACAGAATCAAGACCCTGGAAGAAACGCAGGCACCCTGGACTAAGTGGCTGCCAGCTCCAGAACGTCCCTCAGGGTCACGAGCGGCGGCGGGTGCCAACGTGGCCCCGCGTCCGTTCTGCCGCCGATAACTGTCGTGGCAACGGCCCCCGACCTTGTTCGGCTAAGGGGATATCCGGCTGATGCAGCGCAGCAAACATTGTCGCCTAACATTTGAAGATTGAGCGGGGTCGAGGCGCCAAAGGTCAATACTTCTCCTACAATGCCAAGTCGCCATGTGGTAGAGATCGGCATAACTTGCGCGCAAGAGCGACATGCTCAAACGTTCTTAATGTGTGATTCCGAACACCTGACATATGCGCGCAAAATAACGGAAGCCGTTCCATTTATTAGAGCACATAACTGCACAACATTTCACGTCGTTGCTGGTGGGATGTGTCATGCGCGCCATTTTTTGGATTGCGGCACAGGTATTGGCGGCGGTCTGCGCGGTCGCGATAGTGCTGTCGGTTATAGGCGCGGACAGCGATAGCATAGCGCACGGCGCTTCTGTTGCTGGGTTAATTGTTGCGGCCAGATCTTTGGTGAGACGACTGAGGGCTTCATGATGAGTGGCCCCGCCCTGGATGCGATCTTTATCCGATTGGACCGACGGTCCGTCTACATTCCACGACCGCCGCCGAGCGAGCAGCTTGGTCTGCTTTACGTGGCGACCGCAGCGGCGACTGCGGGATTCAATGTCGAAGTTTTTGATTCGCCGGCGCTAACCCTCGACGGTCTCATCGAACAGATTGGGATCGCAAGACCTAACCTCGTCGGATTTTACGTTGACCACGAGAACGTTCACGCGACAATTTCACTGGGACAGCGAATAAAGGAGCATTGCTCAACGACAAAGCTGGTCGCCGGCGGCCCACAAGCTAGGGAGTGGGATGAGCGAATTGTGGATGCGGGTTTCGATGTAGCCGTACGATGCGAAGGCGAGCAGGTGATCGAATCTTTGATCCGCTGGAGTCGCGGAGACCGCGAAGATCTGTCAGACATGCGTGGAGTGACGTGGGCATCAAACGGACGAACTCTCCGCAACCTCGACGCACCGGCGATTGACCTTGACCAGCTTCCTATCCCCGACCGGCTTCTCAATCTCGAACATAAGACGCCGAGCGGCACTGAAAGCATCATTACGGGGCGCGGCTGTCCTTTCCGATGCACCTTCTGCTATGAGGGACGCCCCGAGGCGAAATATCGAGCGCGTTCGCTCGACAACGTTCTCGCGGAACTCGAGTTTCTCGTCACGAAAAGGGCAGCGCGCTACATATCAGTGCTGGACGATGTGTTTACGCTGAATGCGAAGCGAGTGATTGCATTTGCCGAAGGCGTAAAGGATATAAAGAGGCGAACGGGCGCTGATTTTGTTTGGTTTTGCGAGGCGCGCGCAGACATCATCGTGAAACGGCCGGACATGGTCCATGCTTGTGTGGATGCTGGTTTGGTCAGGATGCAGATAGGTATGGAGACTGGCAGCCAGGTTGTCCTGGACGCGTACAACAAGCAATTGCAAGTTGAAGATACCGCGCGGGCCGTCGAGATCTGCCGCGATGCGGATGTTCTTTCGATGATCGGTAATTTCATCGTCGGTGGTGCGTGGGAAACTCATGAAACTGCGGAAATTACCCGCGACTTCGCCGCAAATTTGATCGAGCTGGCACCGGGCCGCGTCGACATAACGTCCACACTCTTTACACCGTATCCGGGTACGCCAATGCATGATCATCCCGATCGATTTGGTTTAGAGGTTCTCGACCCGGATTGCGTAACCGGTCCCGGCGACAATTATCCATTTGCGCGCACAGAGGCGCTGTCACAGTGGGATATTGTGGAACTGCGACAAAAACTTATTCATAGAGTGGACGAGAGCATGAAGAAGCATGGCCGATCCGTGCCGACAGAGTTGGGGGACCGGCACTTTCGTGCCTACCACTACTATGGCCTGCGCACAAACTGGTTCGATCATTTCTGTCAAAATTTTGCTTCGTACAATTATTTCGGAATGCCAGCGGCAAGTGTCGATATTCTACGTATGCACGATGTGACGAGCGACAAGCTACTGGATCTAAAGCCCATTCGAACTGTGGTGCTGGGGACAACGATTGATGGAAGTTTCATAGTTGATACAGGTTACGAGCGCCTGCAACTCGGGCGGGTTAGTGGGGCACTCTATGAATTGTGCGCAGGAAAGCTTCGCCTTCGAGAGATCGTGAGAACTCTCAAGAAGCGGAGTCTTCTTGAGACGGCAAGCGAAGCGGTCGACTTGTTGGCGACTTTTGACGCCAACCGACTGGTCGTTTTCAGTAAATACTAATGGCGAGGAGAACGATGGTGTCAGGTTCAACCGCGCAGACAGAACTCCGCGTCCTTTCTGAAGAAGAATGGAGCGCTGCAATCGCCGCAAATCGCGTGCGCGGCAGCGACCAGCGTTCACTCATGACGCATATTATCCCTAGCGTCGGCCCCGGTAGTACCGAAAAGATCGATGTCGTCTTTTTCTTCGCGATCCCCGCGACGCTGGCGTATGAGGTCATTGCGGTCGTCGCGGGCGTGGTCGCTGGCGACATCGTCGGCAACAAATCGAAGGAACGATTCCTTCCGTCTAATGGTTTCAGCGTAGTTACGCTCCCGCCTATCCCGGTAACGAAGTCGCTAGCACCACACCGTGGGACTCCCGGTTGAATAGTAGTGCCTCGGCGTTTCTGAGAGTCGGCGGCCGACTGTCGAACTTCTGACATGGTGACCGCCGCGCGAATCAGCGCAAGCAGGTTGCATTGACGTATACCCTGCAACCGGTCGGTGCCGTAGCGGCCGTGCTGCGTTATCCTACCTTTCCAACATGAATTTGCGGAGCTTCCGACGTCAGGACTCGCTATTTCCCGTTCAGCGCAGCAGCGATCTTGCCGCCGATTGCCTCAACGGCACGGCGGGCCGCCTCGTCCGCGAGGTGGGCATATCGCTGTGTCGTGCTCGGATCGGCGTGCCCGAGCAGGGTACCAATAACAGGCAGGCCCATCTGGTCACCAATCCCAACGCTGGCAAAGCTGTGCCGCAGGTCGTGGATCCTGACGCCGGTCACGCCGGCCCGCTTGCAAATGGCTGTCCATGGGCGCTTCAGGTCTGCGCGCGGCTTCTCATTCTTGGTCCCCGCCGATTCTCCCGCAATCACAAACGCGCCCAGCTTGGTAAGGGATCTGATGATATCGACAGCGGCAGTCGGTAGGTAAATCGTCTTCTTGCCGGTCTTAGAGTCGGGCAGGCGTAGGACGCCGCGCTCCAGGTCAACTTCATCCCAGCGCAGGTGCAGAATTTCCCGCAATCGACCGCCCGTGAGCATGAGCAGTCTGACAGCGGCGGTTGCGTAAGGTGACATCTTTACAAGCTGCCCAACAGGCGCGTGCTTGGCGTCGCCGGCATCTACCGGAAGGCCAACAGTCTCGGCCTCTATCATCGCGTTGCCAATTGCCAGCAGCTCGGCGGTGGTCAGATAGCGCTCACGGCCTTCCTCTTCATTCAGTTTCGCGCCAGATGCCGGATTCATGCCTTCAGGCACATGACCATGGCGCGAGCCCCAGCCGTAGGCCGCAGATACGAGCTTGATGGCCCGATTAGCCGATACGCGGGCCTCGCGCGTCATCAGGGCGTGTGCGCGCTGTACATCTACCCTTGTCAGGACCGCCGCTTTTGTTGTGCCCAGCCGAGGCTCAACGTGCTTCTTGAGCAACATGCGATAGAGGTTGGCGGTCGACGCCTTCTTGTGCTCCTGGACGTACTCGTCGATGTATTTCGAGACCAGCGCTTTAACGGTCAGGCTTGCCCGCTCGTCGCTCCGATTTTGAGCAAGGTCTTTTCCCAGCGCGGCGTTGGCAATCGCCTTGCGGGCCGCCTCGCGGGCCTCATTGGCCTTCAGGGTGCCAACCCGCCCTAGCTTCTGCGGATTCCGACGAAGTCGCCCGGGTGTACCGATATGAAGTCGCCCGGGGATTCCGAGACGATGTCGCCCACCTTTCCGATTTGATCTCGCCCGGGAGCGAGGCATTCTGGCCGATAGATTTTCTGGCATTGGGCGAGCCGGGCGGTCAACCCGGAATCGCGGCTTGAACTCTTCTGTTTCTGTTGCGGTTGCTGTGGGCATGTGGGCAACGCCTTGGCGTTGTCCAAGCGCAGCGGCATGTCCACAGGGCGACGGGCTCAGGTCTTTCGGGCGGGTTGCCGGCTTCGGCGCAGGCTCTCACCGGTGAGGTCGAGCCGATGGGCATTGTGGACGAGGCGATCGAGCACGGCGTCGGCATAGGTGGGATCTCCAATGAGCAGATGCCACTGGTCCACGGGGAGCTGGCTGGTGACGATGGTGGAGCGATGACCGTAGCGATCTTCGAGGATTTCCAGGAGGTCGTGACGGGCGCCGGCATCGAGCGGCTCGAGCCCCCAATCATCGAGGATCAGCAGATCGACACGGCCAAGGCCGCGCAACAGGCGTGGATGGCGACCGTCGCCGCGGGCGAGCGCCAGATCGTCGAACAGGCGCGGGACGCGCTGATAGAGCACGGAGCGATTGTCGCGACAGGCCTTGTGGCCGAGCGCCGAGGCGAGCCAACTCTTGCCGACGCCGGCCGGGCCGCAGATCAGGAGATTGACGTGGTCGTCGATCCAGCGGCCCTCGACAAGCTTGGCGAACAGCGGACGGTCGAGACCGCGCGGGGTGCGGTAGTCGATGTCCTCGACGCACGCCTGCTGGCGCAGCTTGGCGTAGCGCAGGCGGGTGGCGAGCCGTTTGTCGTGCCGCAGCGAGGCTTCACGTTCGAGCAGCAGAGCAAGCCATTCGGCGTGACCGAGGCTTGCGGCCTCACCGGTGGCTTCGATGTCGGCGAAGGCCTTGGCCATGCCGTGGAGGCCGAGGGCGTTGAGGCGGTCGAGGGTCGGATGGGTGAGCAAGGGATGATCTCCTAATTGTAGTAGCGCGGTCCGCGGATGTTGGCATGCAGGATCGGCGCATCGTCCGCGGAGCGCTGGTGAGCAGGACGCCGATCGAGATTATTGGCGAGGATCGACTTGACCGAGCCATAGGTGCGCGCGCCGATGTCGATCGCCCGCGCAGCCGCGGCGTCCAGCCGTTCGCGCCCATAGGAGGCGGCGAGCCTGAGGATGCCGAGGCAGGCGCGGAAGCCTTGCTCGGGGTGCGAGCGCTCGTCGAGAATGAGGTCGCACAACGCGCTGGTCGCCGGCCCGATCGCGGCGGCGTCCTGGCGGATACGCGCGATGGTCCAGCCGGCGTAGCGCCGATGGCTGGAGGCCATGTGCTCCGGCACGGTGGTGTGTTTGTGATTGCCGCTCATGCGCTGATGCGCGGCGATCCGCTCGCCCTTGTGGAAGATCTCGACGGTGCGGGCCGTGAACCGCACCTCGACCTCGGCGCGGGCGAAGCGATGCGGAACGCTGTAGTAATGCTTCTCCACCTCGACGTGGTAATCGAGACTGACGCGGCGGATTCGCCACTCGGCGAGGACGTAGGGGACACCGGCAATGGCTTGAGCGCCGGCCGGTCGACCTCCTCGAGCAACCGGCGGCGTGTCACGCCGAGCCGTCGGATCGGCCGTTCCTCGTTCAGCCTCGTGAGCAGTTCGCCGATCGCCGCATTGACCTCGGCCAGGCTGTAGAAGGTGCGATGACGCAGGCGACCGAGCAGCCAGCGCTCGACGATGAGGACGGCCTGCTCGACCTTGGCCTTGTCGCGCGGCTTGCGCGGCCGCGCCGGCAAGATGGCGGTGCCGTAATGCGCCGCCATCTCCGCATAGGTACGATTGATCTGCGGGTCGTACAGGCTCGCCTTGATGACCGCGACCTTGGTGTTGTCGGGCACCAGCAGCGCCGGTATGCCGCCGATCGCCGCGAAGGCGCCAACATGGGCGCTGATCCAGTCGGCGAGCCCCTGCGTCCACGTCGCCTGCGCGTAGGTGAAGCTCGATGCGCCGAGCACGGCGACGAAGATCTGCGCCGTTCTGCGCTCACCGGTCAGGCGGTCGACCACCACCGGCACGCCATCGCCGGCGTAGTCGACAAACAGCTTGTCGCCAGCCACATGGGCCTGGCGCATCGTCACCGACAGACGGCCCTCCCAGGCGCGGTAGAGCTCACAGAAGCGCGAGTACCGGTATCCGCCGGGCTCGGTGGCGATATATTCCTCCCACAGGATCGACAGCGTCACGTGCTTGCGTTTGAGCTCGCGGTGCACCGTCGCCCAGTCGGGCTCGGCGATGCGGCGGTGACCCTGACGGTTGCCATTGCCGGTCTTAGCGAACAGGCGAAGTTCCAGAACCGTGTCGGTGACGTCGTCTGGCAACGGCCAGCTCAAGCCCGCGGCCTCGAACCGCCGGAGCGCCAGCCGCACCGTCGAGGGTGCCGCCCCCACCCGTCGCGCAATCTCGCGGCTCGGCAGCCCGGCCGCCTTCATTCTGATCACATCGCGCACACGGCGCATCGCAAGCCTCTCCGTCGGCATCCAGGTCCCCTTCGCAAAGCCGAAAGGGTTGACCCTATGGGAGCCAGAAGAGGTCTCGTCACCCGGGCGACATCATCCCGGAATGGTGGGCGACATCATCTCGGAACGGGCGGGCGACTTCAAATCGGAATGGTGGGCGAGATCATCTCGGAATGGTGGGCGACATCGAGCGGAATCCGCACTAGCTTCAGCCGCTTCTTGGATCCTCCGGCCACAGGGCGGAACTCCGCGAAGTAGGTGCCGGTGCCTGTAGTCGTCCTGTAGAAACCGAAACCGGCTAGGTCGTCGTCGAAATAGTAGGTCGTCTTGTTCGGAACGGCCGCCTTCATCAGCGCCGCCACGCTGTCGCTCGAAATTCTGATCGTTGCCATGCCCCACCAAATTATAGCCAGTATGTAGCCAGTAGTCTGGCTGTAGACTTGCAAAAGGCAAGTGGTCATTGGTTGGATGGTGTTTGATTTGCCAAGCTTTTTTGTGCTCTATCCAACGCCAGAAATGGCTATAAAACTAGTCGTTTATAACTGGGAGACTAGGGGTCGGAGGTTCAAATCCTCTCGCTCCGACCATTTTCTTCTCAAATGGACCAAAGCTTTGCGCGATCGCAGCGCTGTGCGGGCACTGCTGCTCGGGCAGAGGCTTGCCACGGGTCCAGGTCCGGACGGCAAAGGCGAGCTGGCGCGGTCCCATCGCATCCACGATCGAGGCCTGTGCGCTTTCGAGTCGCCTGGCGAACCCGCTGGCGCTCAGGTCCAGCGTTGCGTCGGCGGCCAGCAGGGCCACCGACAGGAACGCAATCGATCCGGCAACGGCTATCGCCTTCCATTCTGGTGACTGCATTAGCTGACTTTCTCAGGTATTTTGCCGCTCGCCGGATAGGTGGGGCTTTTTCGCCAAGTTCAAGCCCTCGACCAGGCTCGCGCACGCGTTCTTGAAGTGCGACAAATCTGTAACAGGTGGCTCGTGCTACCCGGACGGACGCAAGTAGCCCACCACCATCCTTGTCGTCTCGTCCACCAGCGTCTTCACCGTCTTGTCGGACTGCATCTCGGCCTGGTGCAGCACCGTGTTGTGCGCCACCGCCTCGATCGCGCTGACGCAGATGAAGGTCGCCATATCGAGGTCGATCTTGCGCATCTCCTTGCGACGGCTTTCGAAATAGGCGCGCACGAGGGCGTGGACCTCGTGATTGAAGGCCTCGACTTCGGCAAGCCGCCCCGAGCGCGGGATCTGCTCGGCGAGGACGCGATGCAGGTTCGGATCGATGTGATGGGCCTCGATCGCGACGGTGACGAGCCGACGCACCGCCTTCTCGACCGGCATGTCCGCGACCTCGACGAAGGCGGCGCGGACGATTTGCATGATCTCGTCGTTGTGACGGTCGATCACGGCGGCGACCAGCGCCTCCTTGCTCGGAAAGTACTGGTAGAGCGAGCCGACACTGACGCCGGCGATTTCGGCGATGCGGTTGGTGCTGGCCTTCTCAAAGCCTTCACGGACCAGAATGCGAGCAGTCGCCTCGACCAATGCGTCGACGGTGGCGCGGGATCGCTCCTGCGAGGCATTTTTCCGGGGTTTTGTGGGCGGTTTGCGGGCCACGGCCTTGTGATCCGAATGCGAGTAGGAAAAGCGAGTGAATGCTCGCATTATAGCGGCAAGTGGCGGCGGGTCGGCAAGCCCCTTTGTCGCCGTTTCGAAAAGAGCCAGATGGGGATATGGCCATGAGCGTTGCCAGAATCGTGTCGGCCTTGCAGTTTTGCCCGGGCGGTTGCGTGTTCAGTCCACCGCCCCGGCGCGATCCCGCACCAAGTCTGCGAAGCCGCGTCTTCAACATGCTGCTGCGGCAGCTTCCCTACAAGAAGCAGCTCGCATCAGCCGAAGCCGTGCAGGCACAAGTGCAGAAGCTGGCATTGGAGCCGGCATCGTTCGAGCCGACGGGACTTGGCCGCGGCGTCGAGGCGACACTGACCAAGATGGGCGGCTGGCCGGTCTATTACACCGCGCCGTCTTCGGGGCATGAGGGCTGCAACTTCGTCATGTTCCTGCACGGCGGCGGCTACATCAACGAGATCGTGCCGGCGCATTGGCGCTTCATCGGCCAGATGACGCGCAAGGCGCGCGTCGTCTGCGTCGTGCCGATCTATCCGCTGGCGCCACGCGCCACCGCCAAGGACGTCGTGCCGGCGACGGCCGAGCTGCTGCGGATGCTGCTGGAGGATGCCGGACCGGCAAAGGTCACGGTCGTCGGCAATTCGGCCGGCGCGGGGCTCGCGCTCGCCGCGTGCCAATGGCTGCGCGATCGCGGCCATAGGCAGCCGAACCGGCTGATGCTGATCTCACCTGCGGCCGAGGCCTCGGTGAGGCGTCCCGAGCAGATCGAGATCGCGGCGCGCGATCCGATCCAGGACATTCCGGGGATCGTCGAAGCCGCGCGCCTCTATGCCGGCGAGCTCGATGTCGGCCATCCCTTCGTCAGCCCGCTGAACGGCGCCTTTCGCGCGCTTGCGCCGATGACGATCTTCTCGGGGACGCGCGATCTGCTCTATCCCGACAGCGTTGATCTCGCGGAGCGGGCGCGTGCGGTGGGCGTGCCGGTCGAACTGCATCTGCTCCGTGACCAGCCGCATAATTATGCGCTGATGCCGACGCCCGAAGGGCGGCGAGCGCGTGCGGTCATTTTGCGGGCTGTCGGTTGAGGGGAGGCGTGACCATTGTCACGCGAGGCGCCGTCTCGATCGGTCTGGCGCTGGCGGTGTCCGGGCGGAGGGCAAGGCAGCCCCCGGGCGTTTCCTCGATGGACGTAGTTTTGCGGGGCCTTAGGCGTGGCCCTTGATCTCGTAATGGCCCGGCACGCATTTGTAGCGCTCGAGACGCCAATTGGCATGATAGATCGGATGCTCGCCCATCCATTTCGCCAAGGGGGCCTGTGCGCCGACCGCGCACTGCATCATCGACATCTCGGGCGTCATGTTGCTGTCGGTCACGATTTCTTCGACGCAGCCGCCTGTGGCGGATGCACCAAGCCGGCAGAGCACGGCAACGACGGTCACGAACATTCCTGTCACCTCATCGGTAGTTTCTGACCACGAAGAGGATGCAAGCGGAGTGCCAGAGCCTGTGACACAAACAACACGCTGGCCTGGACGACTCGACCCAGCGTCCTGATTCCATTTGACGATTCGGATTGTAAAAAAATTGCCCCTAAACCGAAGCCGGACAAATACGGGGAACCGGCGGGAGCAATCGCCTGTGGCGGCCGCGCCACAGCGGGGCCAGTGGTCTCGATGCGTGCTCAGCCGGCAGCTTGCGGGTCGTGCCGAGATCGTGACGTCTCGGATTCGCGCGGAATAGTCCGCGCGTCGAAATAAAAGGCAATGTTTGCACGGCGCGCCGTGTCGATCCGCTTTTGCGCGCGGAAGCGGCGCTGCTACATTTTGCGCGCGCCGCGGTCAGTGGCGCTAGCTCTGAAGAAACAGACCGACAAAGGGAGGGGCCGAAGTCCCATGAAGGATTTTGCAGGAAAGATCGCCGTCATCACCGGCGGCGGGACGGGGATGGGACGCGAGCTTGCCAGGCAGCTCGTTGCCGAGGGCTGCAATGTCGCGATGTGCGACGTCTCGGAAGCGGCGATGGCCGAGACCAGGCGGCTCTGCGAGGTCGAGAAGCTGCCGCAGGGACTGCGCATCACGACGCATGTCGCTGACGTCGCGATCGAGGATCATCTGAAGCGGTTTCGCGACGAGCTCGCCGAGCAGCAGCAGACGGACCGTATCCATCTTCTGTTCAACAATGCCGGCATCGGTGGCGGCGGCAGCTTGTTCACCAACACGCGCGAGCAGTGGGAGCGCACCTTCAACATCTGCTGGGGCGGCGTCTATCTCGGCGTGCGCACATTCCTGCCGATGCTGGTCGCGGCGGACGAGGCCCACATCGTCAACACCGCGAGCGTCAACGGCTTCTGGGCCTCGATCGGCATGAACCAGGCCCACACCGCCTACAGCTCGGCCAAGTTCGCAGTGAAGGGATTTACCGAAGCGCTGATCAACGACCTGCGCCTGCATGCGCCGCACGTCAAATGCTCGGTGGTGATGCCCGGCCACATCGGCACCTCGATCGTCTCCAATTCGCGCAAGGTGCAGAGCAATGACGGCTCCGACCGCCTCAACGCCGACGAAGTCGCGCTGACCCGCAAGCGCATGGTCGCGGCCGGCGTGCCGGATGCCGACAAGATGTCGGACGAGGATATCCAGGCCGTGTTCGCCGAGCGCGCCCGCAGCTTCCTCGAGGACGCGCCGACGACCGCCGCGCAGGCCGCGAAGATCATCCTCGACGGGGTGAAGAGGGAGCAATGGCGTATTCTTGTGGGCGAGGATGCAAAGCGCCTTGACGAGCGCGTCCGCGCTACGCCGGAGCAAGCGTATGACCGTGCCTTCTACGAAAGTCTCACGCAGGAGGTCGGCTGGCGTCTCGGCTGAAGCTGCCCGGCTGACATCGTCAACGATGGCGCGCGGATGTATGTATGATGCGCGTCATGGCAAGAGGTGGACCGGTGATTTCATGTGCCACCTCCTGCCAATGTTTGCCGCCTTATGACGAATGGGAATGTCACGCATGCGACACCGCTGGCCATCAAGCATCGTTCAAGCGATGGTGATGTTAAACGGGTCTCATTCGGCGCACGGCGGCTTGGTCAGGGAACCAAAATAGTTTAGTGAATGAGGGGTAACGCGACGATAGAGCGTAGCTCCCGATGATACCCGCATGCCTCTCCGACGACTGGACCCTTTGCCCGGAGCGAGAGGACATCTCCGCTGAATTCACGCGGCTCCTCACCGCGGCCCAGGAGGGCGGCGCCACGATCGCAGAGTGTCTGATGATCGCACGGCAGCTCAAGCGGGGCGACGAGCAATCCTGGCATCGCGAGTGGAAGAAGCTCGCGCAAGTGAACCGTCAACGTGCCGAAGCCGCGTTCGCGGAAGGCCACATGGCGACGGCGCAGCGCAACTGGCTGCGTGCGATGAATTACTATGGTGCAGCGGCGATGCCGCTGGACCAGGCCGACGAGCGCCGCTGGGTCGCGGTGCTGGCGATGCAGGAATGCGCCCGTCGCTATCTCACGGCGCGCCGCCCGACGGGCGAGGTCGTGACGATTCCCTGGGTCGAGGATCATCCGTTGCAGGGGTACTTCCTGCCCGCGACGGCGGCAGGCGGGCGGGCTCCGACCGTGATCTGCATCGGCGAGCCCGGCCACCGCAAGGAAGAGTTCCTGTTCAAGCTCGCGCCGCATGCGCGCGAGCGCGGTTTCTCGATGCTGGCGCTCGATCTGTTCGGCGACCAGCGCGACGATTATCTCGACGTGCTGTTGCGGCGGCGGGATCTCGAGAGTGCGATTCCGGGCGTCATGGACTATCTGGAGACCCGCCGCGACGTCGATTTCGATCGCGTTGCGATCGTCGCCGATGGCTGGGGCTCTTCCTTCGTTGCGCGCGCGGTGTTGCAGGAGCCGCGGCTTGCCGCCGCCGTCTGCGACGGCGGCCTGTGGGACCTGCACGAGCGGGCCTTCTTCGCCAGCCGGTTTGCGATGAGCGACGTCAGCATCGTCCCGGTGCCGCATGCGCCGCTGATGGCCTCCAGCGCCGATTGTCCGGTGCTGATCACGCTGGGCGAGGACGGCTGGCTCAAAGCCGATCGGGCCCGTCAGATCGTGCAGACCTCCCGGCTCGGCAGCTCGGATGTCATGCTCAAGGTGTTCACCGCGGCGGAGACCGGCGCAGCGCAGGCGCATGCGGACAATCCGAGTCTTGCCAACGAATACATCTTCGACTGGCTCGAATCGCGGCTCGGCGCCGCGCGCATCTAGCGGCGGCAGTTCGCCTCAGAAGTCGAGGCTGAGACGGACGCAGGCCTTCTCCAGGCGGGTCTTCAGCGTGGCGAGCTTGGCGGTGAATTCGGTCAGCTCGTTCTCGTCGAACTCCTGGAAGACGAATTCCTTGATGGTCTTGTACTGGTCGTTGAGGCTCGCCAGGTGCTTCTGAGTCTTCTCGGTCAGGGAGAGGCGGACCACCCTCGCGTCGGTCGGGGAGGGACGACGGCGCAGCAGGCCCTTCTTCTCGAGCAGCTTGGACTGGGTGGTGACGAAGGACGGATCGACGTGGAGCAGCTTGGAGACCACGTTGACCGGGATGCCATCGTCCTTGTCGAGGTCGGAGATCGCCATCAGGATCAGCCATTGCGGGCCGCTGATGCCGAGCGTTCTGGCCCAGAACTGACGCAGCTCCTCCAGATACATGTTGATCGACGATATCTCCCAGGTGAAGCGCCGGATGATATCGAGATTTCCGATGGAGCGCAGGCGCGCTCCTTCCTTCCTCGTTGCGGACACAGCGTCACTCCCGTGATCTGATTCTTCTGGCTGGTGTCGTGGAAGGCCATAGTCCACGCAAGCCTGCTCTGACGCAAGTGCAGAGCAGGGTAATTTTGTCACTAAAATTACAAAGATGATCGACTCAGCAGATCGGCCGACCCTGGTGTTGCCCGCGGGGCACAGGTTTAGTGAAACAACTAAGCTGAGCAGATAAACTATTTTGATTAGCGGAACGGCGCAGGCATATTGCTCGTGACGGTGGGGGGTACTCGATCGTCCCGTTGCAGGTGGTTCGCTCACGTCCCTCGCGTCGAATGCGGGTGTGTCCGAAAGCGCGAAGCGGCCGAGCGGATTTGAAGAGATGGGGATCTGGGGGGCCTCACGGTCCGGTCTCCGTAAAATGAGCAACTTGGAGGTTTTTAAATGAAAGTGGTGAAGAGCCTTTTGCTCGGCACTGCGGCGGGTCTGATCGCCGTTGGTGGAGCTCAGGCGGCTGATCTTCCGCTCAAGGCCAAGGCGGTCGAGTACGTGAAGGTCTGCTCGCTCTACGGCGCGGGTTTCTACTACATCCCGGGCAGCGACACCTGCATCAAGCTGGGCGGCTATCTGCGTGCCGAAGTGGCGCTCAACGCCGGCGGCAACTACAACGCTTCCTACAACAACGTCTTCGCGGCCAACAACCGCCTGACGAACTACTACTCGATGCGCGCTCGTGAAGATCTCAACATCGACACGCGCACCGCGACCGAGTACGGCGTGGTCCGCACCTATTTCGACGCGGTGTTCACCTGGACGACCGGCAACTATGTCGGCACCGGCAGCGCCACCGGCGGCACGCAGTACAGCGGCACGCTCGGCCTCAACGCTGCGGGCACGGGTCTCGTTGGCTCGACCAGCGGCGCGGTCAACGGCACCGACGGCGGGATCTCGGGCGGTGCGCTCGGCGTCTACTACGCCTTCATCCAGTTCGCCGGCTTCACCTTGGGTAAGGCGGTCTCGCAGTTCGACGCGCCCTGGATCAACTATCCCGGCAACAACTTCGACCAGCTCGTCGGCGGCAGCGGCACCACCAACGGCGTCGTTCAGGCCACCTACACGGCCGATTTCGGCCAGGGCGTGACGGCTGCGTTCTCCTTGCAGGACCAGACGCAGGTCTTCCAGACCAACATCTGGAACACTGCCGGCATGAGCACCACCGGTGTCCTCGGCGGCGCCTATGGCTCGAACAACCTCGGCGGCACCAGGGCGCCCGACATCGTCGGCATGGTCCGCGTCGACCAGGCCTGGGGTCTGTTCCAGGCGTCGGTCGCCGCGCACGACAACCACGCCGCCTACTACGGTGCGACCGAAATCACCGGTCACCCCGAAGACAAGTGGGGCTGGGCCGTTCAGCTCGCCTTGCAGATCAAGAACATCCCGACTGGCGCCGGCGACGTGATCAACATCTCGGGCGTCTACACCGACGGTGCGAGCCGCTACAACTTCCAGGAGCTGGCCGCGACCAGCTACTCGATGTTCGGCAGCTCGAACGCGGCCTTTCAGAGCATCGGCTTTGCCGGCGTCTCTGACGCCGTGTTCGCCCCCGGTGGCGGCATGGAACTGACCAAGACTTACGGCTTCCGTGGTGCCTACACCCACAACTGGAGCCCGTTCTGGAACACGGCGCTGTACGGCGCCTGGGCTGCGGTCAACTACACCGGCACGGCCAAGGGCCTGATCTGCGGCAGCGCCGCGTTCGCAACCCTGACCGGCACCTGCAACCCGGACTTCAACATCGGCCAGGTGGGTGTCATCACCCGCTGGACGCCGGTGAAGAACCTGACCTTCTCGGCCGACTTCACCTACAGCCATCTCGACCAGAAGTACTCGGGCACGATCACGACCGGTGCTCTGACGAACGTCGCCAAGCCGGCGGCCACCTACGAGCTGAAGGACCAGGACACCTACAGCCTGCTGCTGCGCGCCCAGCGCAACTGGTAAGCTCGAGATCTGTCTGATCTGACCTTAGCCCCGGCGGGAAACCGCCGGGGCTTTTTGCGAGAGGAGCCTTCCGCCAGGGACGGCTTTCGGAAAATCCGGCAGCCTCTGCAAGCCACGAAGACGAGCCATGCGATTCGATCGTCTTCAAACTTATTTACTTACCTGAGTTAATCAGCTATATTCTCTTTAGCCGATTACGAAAGTCACGGCTCTTAGCTTCACGCTAAGCCTCCAGAGACCTCCGGTGATGCCCCGCCGGAGGTTTTTCGTTTTTGGGGAAAGCGTTTTCGAGCGAAATCGATACCGGTTCGCGCCAGGAAAACGCGCCAACCAACCAACTAGCTAGCCGCGCATTATGCGGGCACGCGAATTCGGCCGGTAGGCGAGGCGGCTGTGGCCGGCGCAATAGGGCTGGCCGTCTGGCGCGGCGTTGCCGCAGAAGCAGAAATCCTCTTCGCCCGGCGTCGAGATCGGCCAGCGGCAGCGGTTCTCGGACAGCTCCAGCAGCGAGCAACGATTGGCGTCGTCGATCGGTCCGGCGACCACGGACGCGTCGGTCTCGCCGTAGATCGTGGCGAGCATCTCGTATTGCAGGCGTGGTACGGCGCGTGTCGCGCGGGCCGGCGGCGCAAGGCTGCGCTCGAGCCTGCGGTCTTCGACCGCGCGGCTGCGCGTCAGATTGAGTCGGGACAGCTTGCCGATGACGGCATTGCGGCTGACGCCGATATCGGCCGCGATCTCGCGGCAGGAGAGGCCGGCCTCGAAATGCTGCTTCAGAAGTTCAATTCGTTCGTCAGTCCAAGTTGGTGAGAGAACAGGCATTGTAACGGTCCCAGGTTGCAGATGTCGGCCATCCGCATCGCAAGATCCGTCCGCATCACGTCCGGCGCGCGCTCACGTCCTGCCATTGTCGCGAATCGACAAAAGCCCGTCCTTGATGGCGAGACGGATGCCTTCCTCGATCAAGGTACGTGCGACGCCGGGAACGCTGGTGCCATGGGTGCCCTGTCTCACCAGTTTCTCCAGGTAGGTGATGGTCGAGAGCGCCAAGGTTACGGGAATGCGGTCAGTCTCGGCTTTTTCGGTGGCCATGGCCGAACGCTAGCCTCTTACTCGGGTACATAAAAGTAACGATTAAGACTCTATTTAGGTTCGGGGGTGGAAGTCAAATGCGCGTTGAGTTCGTTGATCAGCCCGTTGGAATCGCACATGAAATTAGGTGCGACTCAGCGTGCCGCCCCGGAAGGGCGGGCGCGGAGTGGCATTGGCAGGTCAGGGAAGGCGGGCTCGGCTCAGCCGCGCACGATCGCCTTTTCGATCATGCAATGGATGCCTTTGGCGCCGTTGACGGTCTGGGTCACCCTGAGATCGGCCGCCAGGCTGCACAGCGTGTAGGCATCCTCGCGCGACAGGTTTCGCACCTCGCCGAGCAGCACGATCATGTCGCGCAGCGCGCGCACCGCGCACTGGTCGAGGTCGGGGTCCATCGCCATGGTGATGTAGTGCGTCGCCGTCTCGGCGCGGGGATAGTCGAACCTGAGATCCTTGCGCAGCGTCAGCCGAAAGCGGCCCTGGAGCCCGGTCTCGATCGCGGTGACGCAGACCTCGCCGTCGCCCTGCACGCCATGGCCGTCGCCGCAGGAGAACAGCGCGCCCGGCACGAACACCGGCAGGTAGAGTGTCGCTCCCGCCCCCAGCTCCTTGTTGTCGAGATTGCCGCCCATCGCACGCGGGACCAGCGAGGAGATGCGGCCCCAGGCCGGCGGCGGCGATACGCCCATCACGCCGAAGAACGGTTTGAGGGGCAGGTCGAGGCCCCACGGCATGCGGCCGACCATCCGCGTCTGGTCCAGCGGGATGTTGAGGAGGCGCGTTTCGTGGAAATCGTCGGGCAGGGTGCCCGACAGCGGCTTGATCATGTTCCAGCCCCAGTCCTGTCGGAGCCGGACGTCGAGGATCTCGACCGCGAGCACGTCGCCGGGCTCGGCGCCCTCGACCGCGATCGGGCCGGTGAGGATGTGGCCGGGCAGCATGCGCTCGTTCTTGGCATGAACCTCGTGCATCTCCGGCGGAATGTGAAACTTGTTGCGGTCGGGCAGCACGTCGGGGCCGCCGCTGATGGTGTCGACCGTCACCTCGTCGCCGCTCGCGATGGTGAGGACGGGCCTGAGGGCGGCTTCGAAGAAGCCCCAATGGCAGGTCTCGGGGCTTGAATGCAGGTGATGATGGGTCATTTGCCGCGTCCGTCCGGTTTCATCAGGTCTCGTCATGAGAACCTGCTGTGCCCGGGCTTGACCCGGCGATCGATCCTCTTTCAAGAAGATTTCTGAAGAAGGATGGGCCGGTCAAGCCCGGCATGATCATTCCAGCGAGGCTCCCCTGTATTTCGTTCTTTCCAAGACGCTCGGCACCGCGCTGCTGCCTGTCAATCTGCTGCTCGAGCTCGGAATCCTGTCTCTGCTGCTGATGGTGACGCGCTTTGCATCGCTCGGCCGCAAGTTGGCCGCGACCACGCTGGTCCTGTTGGCCGTGGTTGCGTTTTCGCCGTTCGGCAATTTCTTGCTGTATCCGCTGGAATCGCGGTTTCCGGCGTGGGACTCCTCGCGCGGCGCGCCGGATGGCATCATCGTGCTCGGCGGCTCCGTCGATACCGATTTGTCGGAGGCGCACCGCACGCCGGTGGTCTCGCACGCGGCCGATCGCTTCTTTGCGCCGGCCGAGCTCGCTCGCCGTTATCCGAATGCGCGCGTCGTCTTCACCGGAGGCTCGGCGAACCTGATCTCGACCGAGGCCAAGGAGGCCGACTATTCCGTGCCGATCCTGGAGAGCATCGGCATAGCGAAGGAGCGGCTGATCGTCGAGCGCGAGTCCCGCAACACCTGGGAGAACGCGATCCTCACGAAGCAGCTGGTGATGCCGAAGCCGGGCGAGCGGTGGCTCCTGGTAACGTCGGCCTTCCACATGCCGCGCGCGATGGGGGTGTTCCGCAAAGCCGGATTTGACGTCGAGGCCTACCCTGTCGACTGGCGGATGGGCGGGCGCGACGCGCTTTTCGCCTTCACCCGCAACGGAGCGGAAGGCCTCAGCAAGACCGACGTTGCCATGCGCGAATGGATCGGCCTTTTGGCGTACCGCGTCACGGGACGGACCGGCGAGTTGCTTCCGGGACCGGCCACGGACTAGAACGGGGGCTGCAAAACAAGAACACAGCACCGGCGCGCGATCGCCGGCCCGGAGGATGCCATGCCGCAGCAGAGCGCAGACAGGATCGATCTTGCCGGCCTCGTCGCCGATCTCAACAGCCTGTTGCGGCTGAAGACGACGGTGATCGGCATGAAGCTATTCGCGCATGTCGCGGAGATGGAGGCGATCCCGAAAATCCGGCGGCCGAACGCGATCCACACCACCGACCAGATCGTCAGCATGGCTGCGCGTCTGGGCTGGACCGTCGGCATCACGGGCGAAGATCTGGTCGGCGAGCAGTGCCGCGCGGTGATCGGCCTCGCGCCCCAGGACGAAAAATGGCTCGCCGGCGAAAACTATGTCGGCGTCTGGCACGGCACGGCGGAAGATGCGCGCAAGCGCCAGGAGGCGCTCGACGTCGTGCCGTTTGGGCGCTACCAGGCGCTCGCGGTCAGTCCGCTCCAGAGCGGCCGGCTCGATCCGCCCGACATCTGCCTCGTCTACGCGACACCCGGGCAGATGATCATCCTGATCAACGGGCTGCAATATACCGGCTACAGGAAATTCGAATGGGGCGTGGTCGGCGAAACCGCTTGCGCGGATTCCTGGGGGCGGGCGCTCAAGACCGGCGAGCCCAGCCTGTCCTTGCCATGCTATGCCGAACGGCGCTATGGCGGCGTGCCGGACGAGGAGATGCTGATGGCGCTGAAGCCAGCGCATCTTGCCAAGGCAATCGAGGGCATGAAGGCGCTGGCCAAGAACGGCCTGCGCTATCCGATCCCGCCCTATGGTATTCAAAGCGACGTCCGTGCCGGCATGGGCGTGAGTTACGCGAAAAAGTGAGGGACGACCATGAGCACAGCGAAATTCGACATCGTCGTCTACGGTGCGACCGGTTTCACCGGCCAACTCGTCGCCGAATATCTGACTCAGCATTACAAGGGCGACCACACGCTCAAATGGGCGATGGCAGGCCGTAGCCTCGGCAAGCTCAAGTCGGTGCGCGACGCGATCGGCGCGCCCGGGAATACGCCGCTGATTGTCGCGGATGCGTCGGACGCGGCCTCGCTGAAGGCGATGGCGGAGCAGACGATGTCGGTGATCACCACCGTCGGCCCGTATCAGCTCTATGGCGAGGAACTGCTCGCGGCCTGCGTCGCCACCGGCACCGACTATTTCGATCTCTGCGGCGAACCGATCTGGATGCGGCAGATGATCGACAAGTACGAGGCGGCGGCCAAAGAGAGCGGCGCGCGCATCGTATTCTCCTGCGGTTTCGATTCCGTGCCGTTCGAGCTCGGCACGTTCTTCGTGCAGGAAGAGGCGAGGCGCGTGTTCGGCGCTCCGGCCTCGCGTGTGAAGGGCCGCGTGCGCGACATGCGCGGCACGCTCTCGGGCGGCACCGCGGCGAGCGCGAAGGCGACCTTCGATGCGGTCGCAAAGGACATCAGCCTGATCGCGATCCTGAACGATCCGTTCGCGTTGACGCCTGATTTCACCGGCCCGAAGCAGCCGAAGGGCAACAGGTCGCTGCTCGAGGAGGACCTGCAATCCTGGGCCGCGCCGTTCATGATGGCGCTGATCAACACGCGCAACGTCCACCGCTCCAACATGCTGATGGGCTTCCCCTACGGCCAGGACTTCGTCTACGACGAGATGGTCCTGACCGGTCCTGGCGAGAAAGGCGAGGCCAACGCCAAACGCGTGATGGCGGCCAACGCCGAGAAGACCGGCCCGAACGCGCCGAAGCCGGGCGAGGGACCATCGAAGGAAGAGCGCGAGAACGGGCTCTTCAATCTGCTCTATGTCGCGATCGCGCCGGACGGCCGTCAGGTCCGTGCCGGCGTCACCGGCGACCGCGATCCCGGCTATGGCTCGACCTCGAAGATGATCTCGGAATGCGCGATCTGCATGCTGCGCGATGCGACTGATGTCGCCGCCGGTTTCTGGACGCCGGGCGCAGCGATGCAGCACAAGCTGATCAAGCGACTGGTCGATCACGCCGGTCTGAGGTTTGAGGTGGAAGAGTAGGCGCTTTCTTCGCCTTCCCCGCTTGCGGGGAGAGGCCGACGCGCGGCGGGTGAGGGGGACTCTCCGCGAGTCCAATTCTCACCGTTTTTGCGGAAGCAGCCCCTCACCCCAGCCCTCTCCCCGTAAGAACGGGGAGAGGGGGAAGAGGAAGCTACACCGCCCGCGCGTCATATGCATACATGAAGTCCATGCTCTTGGCGCCGAGCGGCAGCAGCCACTTCATCATCTGATTGCGCATCCACGCGCCGGTGGCGCTGAACTCGCGCTTGCTGTTGCCGTTGCGGCGGGCCATGGCAACGATCTTCTCCGCGCGGGGGCGGCGCTCGGCCTCGAAGGCCTGGAAGGTGGCGCCGAGCTCCTGGCCGTCCTGCATCAGGCGTGCGAGCCTCATCGCATCCTCGAGCGCGAGCGAGGCGCCCTGGCCGGCATGGGGGCTGGTCGCATGCGCGGCGTCGCCGATCAGCAGCGAGCGCTTGCGCGACCAGGTCGGCAGGGTCGCGACGTCAAGCGTATCGGTGACCACGATAGTCTCGGCCGCTTCGATGATGTCGGGGATCGGATCGTGCCAGCCGCCGTGGAAGCCGCGCAGATGCTGCTTCAGCGTCGCCTGGTCGAGCGCGCGGAACATCGCGGCGTCCATGCCGTGGGCGGGCTGCGTGCTCCACCACATCACGCCGTCATTCGGATCCGGACTGCAATAGCCGTAGCCGAAGAACCCGCTCTGGCCGAACGTCGTCTCGACGTGCCGGCCGATCCGCCGGCCGTCGAGCACGGCGTGCGGCACGAAGCCGCCAAAGCCGATCAGGCCGGTGTTGAATGGTTGCGGCCCGTCCGGCACCACCTGGCGCCGGGTGATGGAATGCACGCCGTCGGCGCCGATCAGGAAGTCGGCCTCGGCGGTGGTGCCGTCGGCGAAATAGGCGATAACAGGCTGGTCGCCGCGATCCTCGATCTTGATCAGACGCTTCTCGAAATAAAGCGAGACGCAAGAGCACCAGGCCTTGTCGATCAGCATCTCGTTCAGCGTGGCGCGGCAGACATTGACCGCCGGCTGGCCGAAGCGCCGTTCCATGTCGCGATTGATCGAGCCGAGCCGCTCGCCGCCTTGCGAGTAGAAGTCGAAGGACTCCGCGACCGAGCCGCGGCTGACCAGCTCGTTCGCAAGGCCGATCTCGTCCATGACGTGCATGCCGTTCGGCGCGATCTGAAGACCGCCGCCGATGCCTTTCGAATAGGGCCAGGCCTCGTAGATCGAGGATTCGATGCCGGCGCGGCGGAGCAGGATCGCGGCGACGGGCCCGGCGATGCCGGCGCCGATGATCAGGGCCTTGCGTGGACGGCTGGACATGGCTTGCTCCCGACGTTGCCGTGGTGCTAGGAGAAATTAAGGTCACTAAATCTCTTAGTGACTAAGATATATATCGACTAAGATACGAGGCCGGCCTTGTCAAGGACGAAAGCGCGCGCGGCATTGTTGCAGGAGCTCGAGGAGATGATGCGCAGATCGTCCGCGCAGGGCGTGCTCTATGGCCAGACCGTTGCGAACGTTGCCGGAATTGCCAATTCCGACCTCGAATGCATGGACATTCTGTATCTGGAGGGCCGCGTCACCGCAGGGCGGCTTGCCGAGGTGACGGGCCTGACCACGGGCGCGATCACCGGCGTGGTCGACCGACTCGAGAAGGCTGGCCTTGTGCGCCGCGAGCGGGACGAGAACGACCGGCGCAAGGTCTTCATTTCGGTCGTGCCGGAGACCGGGGCGAAGATCGGCGAGCTCTATGTGCCGTTGCAGCAGGCCATGGAGAAAGTCTTCAGCGCCTATTCCGATGAGGAGCTGCGTCTGCTGCTGCGCTTTGCAAATGAGGGCTACAAGGGTGTGCTCGCGGCGACCGCTGCATTGAAAGGCCTGCTCGACACGCCGCCGGAAAAGCGGCCCGAGCTCAAGCTGAAGAAGGGTCCTCGTCCCTAGTCTTGTACGCCTGCGCGGCCGCGATCATGCCCCACATCGCGCCCAGCATCATCCAGAAATGCCGCCAGTGGTCGGTGTCGATGACGAAGCTCTCGCCGACAGTGCCGACGAAGGCGGAGAAGATCGCAAGATAAGCGCGCTGCCAGGGCACGCGGACGAAGATGTGGCGGAAGCCCATGATGACGGTGGTGAAGACCAGGGCGGGATAGCACACGCCGGAGAGCCAGCCGCCCGACATGAAGGCGTTGAGATAGGAGTTGTGGGTGTCCTCGGGAAAGAAGCGGTGGAATTGCAGCGGGCCGATGCCGAGCGGCAGGTCGAGTGCCATCTCCGCGCCGAGGATGTGCCGGCCGAACCTGCCGAAGCGGCCTTCGTCATAGCTCTGGTCGAAGCTGGCGCGCTGCTTGAACATCTCGGCGATGGGGTCGAATGACAAGAGCACCGCGATCAGCGCGAGGCCCAGCACCGCGGCGACGATCGCCATGACGACGATGCGCGAGCGCTGCGCGTTGGTGCGGCTGGTCAGGACCATCAGCGCCAGCATGAAGGCGGAGGTCAGCACCAGCCCGCCCCAGGCGGCGCGGGAGAAGGCAAGCAGGATCGCCAGCGACATGATGCCGAAGGCGATGACGTTCCGGAGCGCCTTGGCCAGCTTGTCGGAGACCACGCACTGGAGCGCGAACAGTGCCGGCAAGATCAGGAACGCGCCGAGCACATTCGGGTCCTTGAACGTGCCGCGCGCGCGTCCGTAGAGCGTGAGGAGATCGTCGCCGCCCGGAACCAGGTGGAAATAGCCGGCGATCGCCGCGAGCGAGGCGACCATCGCGCCGACCACGAGGCCGCGCCGCAACATGTCGAGCCGGGCCGCGGTGTCCTCCGAGGTGACCATCGCAAAGAACACCACGGTGACCGCCATGTACCAGGAGGTGGCGATCCAGCTCACCACCTCGCTCTGCTCGAACAGCGGGATTGCGCTGATGGTGTAGCCGACATTGAGCAGGACGAGCATCAGCGCCAGCGGCATCAGGACGAGCTTCAGCCGCAAGCCGGTGGCGAAGAAGGTGACGGTGGCGAGCAGCGTCGCGATCTCGTAGGGGCTCGGCTCGATGAAGACGATCGCGCCGGAGGCGCCGACCAGCCACACCAGCGCGCGCTGGAGCGCCAGCACGCCGGGCGCAGCCGGCGCGGCTGCGTTCACTCCACCGGCTGTCGCCGCATACGCCATCACACGCTCAGGCTACTTGTACGCCACAAATACCGCTGTCATCGCCCGGCTTGACCGGGCGATCCAGTACTCAGAGGCAGCGAGGTTCAGCCCCGGCGTCTCGGCGTACTGGATGCCCCGCCCCAGTGCGCAACTGCGCACAAGGCGGGCATGACGAGAAACTCAACTCAATACGCGTTCTCGTTCTTGGTCAGCAGCGAGATCGGCGTCTTCAGCAGAATGTAGAGGTCGAGCAGCACCGACCAGTTCTCGATGTAATAAAGGTCGAACTCGACGCGCTTCTGGATCTTCTCTTCGTTGTCGATCTCGCCGCGCCAGCCGTTGATCTGGGCCCAGCCGGTGATGCCGGGCTTGACGCGGTGACGGGCGAAATAGCCGTCGACGGCTTCGTCGAACAGGCGGCTCTGGAGCTTGCCCTGGACCGCATGCGGGCGCGGACCGACCAGCGAGAGGTTGCCGGAGAACACCACGTTGAAGAGCTGCGGCAGCTCGTCGAGGCTGGTCTTGCGGATGAAGCGGCCGACGCGGGTGACGCGCGGGTCGTTCTTGGTCACGACCTTCGAGGCGGTCGGGTCGGCCTGATGGTGGTACATCGAGCGGAACTTGTAGACGTCGATGCGCTCGTTGTTGAAGCCGAAGCGCTTCTGGCGGAATAGCACCGGGCCGGGACTGTCGAGCTTCACCGCCAGCGCCACCAGTCCCATCACCGGCAGGGCCGCGAGCAGCGCAAGGCCGCCGACAACGCGGTCGAACAGCCATTTCATCACCAGATCCCAGTCGGTGATCGGCGCCTCGAACACGTCCAGCGTCGGCACCTCGCCGAGATAGGAATAGGAGCGGGGCCGGAAACGCAGCTTGTTGGTGTGCGCGGAGAGGCGGATGTCGACCGGCAGAACCCAGAGCTTCTTCAGCATCTCCAGGATGCGGGTCTCGGCCGAGATCGGCAGCGCGAACAGCACGAGATCGACGCGGGTGCGGCGCGCGAACTCGACGATGTCGTCGACCTTGCCGAGCTTGCGGGCGCCGGCGCAGGTGTCGAGCGCACGGCTGTCGTTGCGGTCGTCGAACACGCCGAGCACGTGGATGTCGGAGTCGTCCTGCGCGTTCAGCGCCTCGACCAGCTCCTCGCCGTTGCGGTCGGAGCCGACGATGATGGTGCGGCGGTCGAGGCGACCCTGACGGGCCCAGTTGCGCACCAGCGAGCGCAGCACGAGGCGTTCGCCGATCAGCACGCCAAGACCGAGAAAGAAGAAGGCGGCGAGCCAGAGCCGCGACGTGTCGCTGCCGAATTTGGCGAAGAAGGAGACGCCGATGAACAGCAGGAAGACGAACGACCAGGACGAGATCATCCGCGTCATCTGCCGCAGATGGCCGCGGAACAGCTGCACCTGGTACATGTCGGCGGCCTGGAAGCAGACCACGGCGGCCACTGCGACGGCGACGATCTGCGCAGGATAGACCCAGCTGAAGCCGGACAGCGGCATGACATAGCCGACATAGAGTGCGGCGCCGACGAGGCTCAGCAGCGTGAAGTCGGCCGCGCGCACGAAGCCTGTGATCACGATCGGCGAATAGGCGCGTGCGACCTTCTGGTTGACGACATCGAGCGCGGCTGGCGAGAGCCGGCGGCGTCGTTCGACGAAGGGCTTGTCAACCGGGCCGGCCGCAGCGCTGGTCGCGGCATCGAGCATCGAGCGTGCGTTGAGCGGTTCCACGGGCGTCCACGTCCATTCCAAAACCCCGCGGGCAGCGACTTTGCGCCCCGGGTCAGCATCCCCTGGCACGTCGATTATCGAACAAATCGGAAGATTTTCTAAAGCGACCCGAACAGTGGTTAATGATTGGCAAATGCGTCGCGATAGCCCGCGAGCACGCCATCGACCATCGCCTGCTGCGAGAAATGCGCGGAGATGCGCTCGCGCAAAGAGGACGAACGCCGCGCTGTGCCTTGCGGATCGTCGAGCGCGGCAGCAATTGCTTCCGCCATCGCTTCGGCGTTGCTCGGCGCGAACAGCGCCGGACTGTCGGCACCAAAGATCTCGGGGATGCCGCCGACCCGGGCGGCGATCATGGGAATGCCGGCCGCTCCCGCTTCGATCACGACATAAGGCATGGAATCGCCGCGCGAAGGCACTATCAGCAGCCGGCCCTTGGAGAAGCCGTAGCGCGCTTTGACGTGGCCGATGAAGCGGATGGCACCGGCGAGGCCGAGCTTCTCGACCTGCGCTTTCAAGGCCGCCGTTTCCTCGCCATCGCCGCCGAGCGTCAGTGTGACCTTCCTGCCGTTTGCGTGAAGGCGCGCCACCGCATCGACCAGCAGATCCGCGCCCTTGATGCGCCTGAACTCGCCGACATAGGCGAGATCGGTGGCATCCTCCGCGGTGATAACAGGCTCGAACTCCTCCGGAGTCACGCCGTTGAAGACGCAGTGCACCACGCCCTTCGGCGTGCCGACGATGCGCTGATAGGTGTTGCGGGCAAAGGCGCTCTCGAACAGGAACAGGTCCGTCGCATCCATCAGCGTGCGTTCCAGCCGTGCGTAGAATTCGCCCTTGAACGTGTGGAGAGGGTAATGCAGCGAGCCGCCATGCGGGGTGTAGATGCGAATGGTGTCGTCGGAGCGTCGCCGCATGCGGACAAAGGCGCCGGCCTTGGCGCCGTGGCCATGCATGACGTCGGGCTTGAGCGTGGCGATCAGGCGGCGCATCTGAAGCCACACCAAGAAATCATCCGGCGAGGGTTCGCGGCGAATCGCAAGGCGGTGCACGCCGAGCTTCAGTCGCGGCGCGAGTTCGACGAGTGCCTTGTCGGCGCGCTCGCCGCCGGTGAGGCTGTCGGCGAGAATGCCGACATGATGGCCGCGGTCGACCTGGCCGTTGGCGAGGTCGAGGATATGGCGGAAGATGCCGCCGACGGGCGCGCGTACGGCGTGCAGGATGCGGAGCGGCCGGTCGGGAGAGGGGGGCATGATCAGAACCAGCGCTCGAAGGCGATGCTCGAACAATTCTCGAAATATCGAGATGGATTAAGAGCCCTCGTGGTTAACAAACGGTGTCGGGCGCAAGTCCGCCCGATCGCAGCGTCGCGCGATTAACCCAGCGGCAACCTTAATGGAGTGTAATCGCCATGGTTGAGGTGGAGTCGCAGCATTGCCCTGCGGGAGTGTTCGATGCGTTTAGCGTTCTGGCGTGCCGGCAAGGACAAGGCTGTGGTCGCGCGGGCTGTCTCGAAGTCCAAGGCTGAATCTAAGGCTGAAGCCAAGGTGGTCGAAGCCGCACCCGAGGTTGATGCCACCAGGATCGAAGCAAAGCCTGCACCCGTCGCCCCGAAGCAGGTCCCGGTCGAATCCGGTGACATCGATCTGCACGCGCTTGGCGCGGCGCTGGCGCGCAAGCGCGGCTGGATCATCGTGCCGACGGTGCTCGCGCTCGTCGCCTCCATCGCCGCCGTCAATCTCGTCACGCCGCGCTACAAGTCCGAGGCGCGCATCCTGATCGATGGCCGCGAGAACGTATTCCTGCGGCCGAACAGCGACCGCACCGAGGAGCGGCAGGCGCTCGACGCCGAAGCCGTCACCAGCCAGGTGCAGCTGGTGCTGTCGCGCGATCTCGCGCGTGAGATCATCAAGAAGAACAAGCTTGCCGAACGGCCCGAATTCGATCCGGTGCTGCAAGGCATTTCGCCGCTGAAGTCGCTGGCGGCGCTGGTCGGCATCGGCCGCGATCCGTTCTCGATGACGCCGGAAGAGCGCGTGCTCGACGCCTATTACGAGCGCCTCCAGGCCTACGCCGTCGACAAGTCGCGCGTGATCGTGGTCGAATTCCAGTCCGCCGATCCGGATCTTGCCGCGCGCGTCGCCAACTCGATCGCCGACGGCTATCTCGTGCTGCAGCAGGATGCGCGCCAGGATCAAGCCAAGAACGCCAGCCAGTGGTACGCCGGCAGGATCGACGAGCTCAGGCGGAACGTCTCCGAGGCCGAAGCCAAGGCCGAGGATTTTCGCTCCAAGTCGAGCCTGTTCGTCGGCACCAACAACACCACACTGTCGAACCAGCAGATGGGCGAGGTCAACACCCAGCTCAACAATGCGCGCGCCTTGAAGGCCGATGCCGAAGCCAAGGCGCGCCTGATCCGCGAGATGCTCCAGAGCGGCAAGCCGATCGAGGCCTCCGAGGTGCTGAACTCGGAATCGATTCGTGGGCCATCCCAGCAGCGGGTGCAGCTGCGGGCGCAATTGGCCGAGCAATCCTCGACGCTGCTCGGCAATCATCCGCGCATCAAGGAGCTGAAGGCGCAGCTTGCCGATCTCGACAACCAGATCCGCGACGAGGCCGCCAAGATCGCCCGCTCGCTGGAAAACGATGCGCGCTTCGCCAGCGGCCGCGTGCAGGAACTGTCGGCGAGCCTCGAGCAGCTCAAGAAGCAGGCGACCTCGACCAACGGTCAGGACGTGCAGCTGCGTGCGCTCGAGCGCG
Organism: Bradyrhizobium sp. CB2312; assembly: GCF_029714425.1. NCBI lineage: Bacteria > Pseudomonadati > Pseudomonadota > Alphaproteobacteria > Hyphomicrobiales > Nitrobacteraceae > Bradyrhizobium > Bradyrhizobium sp. CB2312. The sequence goes on from NZ_CP121668.1 coordinate 4,681,167, forward strand.
AGGCCAAGGCGCAGCGCGACCTGCTCGAGACCTATCTCGCCAAATACCGCGAGGCCAACACCCGCGAAACCATCGACACCGCGCCGACCGACGGCCGCATCATCTCGCGGGCCATCGTGTCGAACACGCCGGCCTATCCGAAGAAGCTGCCGATCGTGCTGATCGCGACGATCGCGACCTTGCTGCTCTCGTCCGGCGTCGTCGTCACCGGCGAGCTGTTGCGCCAGACCGCGCCCCGCGCAGTGGCGGCGATCGTCTCGGCACCGGCGCCGGTGCGCCAGGAGCGGGTGGTCGAGCCGGTCGTCGAACCGCTCGTCGATCCGGTCATGACGGAGCCCGCGCCGCTCCAGCCGGAGATGACCGCCAATGCCGACGTCAGCGAGTTCGCCGAGATCGAGCATCTGGCGGACCGCCTGCGTGCCGCTGGCGCAGCGGCCAGGAAGATCACGGTGCTCGGCACTGCGCCGGGCGAAGTCATCACGCTGTCGACGTTGACGCTCGCCCGGCATCTGGCGCGCGACGCGCGCGTCGTCGTGGTCGATCTCGCCGGGTCGTCGTTGACCATCGCAGCCGTGTCCGTCGATACCACAGCGCCTGGCCTTGCCGAGCTGATACAGGGCGAGGCTTCGTTCGCGCAAGTCATCACCCGCGACAAGCTCTCGCGGCTGCACCTGGTCATGGCCGGCCGCCCTGGCTTCGACCGCAGCCTGCTGCAATCGCCGCGGGTGACACTCGCGGTCGACGCGCTGCTCCGTGCCTACGACCACGTGCTGCTGGACGCGGGCAGCGCTTCGGACTTGCCTGCCGAACTGCTGACGGCGCATGCCCGCGCCGTCGTGGTGCCCGATGCCGCGATGGCGCAGGATGCCCGCATGTCGATGTGCGAGCAGCTCAGAGCCGTCGGCTTCAGCGAGGTGACGATGCTGAGCAGGCCGGTGCAGCCGTCAAACGCACTGGAAGCCCCGCGCGTCGTGGCGGCGTGACGTTCTTACCCTCTCGCCTTGTGGGAGAGGGTGGCTTCGCGAAAGCGAAGCCGGGTGAGGGGTCTCTCTCCTCACGAACAGTCTAGCGAGTGGAGAGATACCCCTCATCCGGCGCCATAGCCGAAGCTCCGCTTCGGCGTTCTTAAGAACGGCGGCCGAAGGCCGCCTATGCCACCTTCTCTCCACAAGGGGAGAAGGGAAGAGAACTACCCGAACGCCTGCCGCAGCCGCCGGGCCAGATCGAACAGCATCTGGTTCTGCTTCACCAGCCGCTTGCCGCGGCTGAGCGACGACATCGCCATCGCCGCGAGCTTGCCGCGCGAGGTCAGGGGGATGAAACTGTCAAAGATGTCCTCGTCGTCCTTGCAGAACATCCGCTTGTAGTCGTCCGAGCCGATGCCGAGATCGAGCGAACGGAAGCCGCGCTCGGCTGAGCGGTCGATGATGTAACGCATCAGGATCAGCCCGGGGCTGTAGCGGGCGTGCTCGGACATGGTGTAGGTGTTGAACATCATCGAGAAGCGCTGGCCATCGGCGACACCGGCGAAGATCGCGATCACCTCGTCGTCGCATTCGAGCGCGTGGATGTCGATGACGCGGCCGTCGCCGCGCGGGGCGAGGCACGCGCTGCGGATGAAGGCTTCGACGCCGGGCTCGGCGAAGACGTTCGGCAGCTTCTGCTCGGCCATCCGCGCCGGCTTGACGCGGAAGAACCAGTCGAGCAGGCGGGTGACGTCCGCATCCGTGGTGGCGAGATGATAGCGGTAGCCGGCGAGCGTCTGGAGCTTCTTCTCCTTGCTCTTGAGGCGGCGGCGGAAGGAGTTGCTGATCCGCGATGCGGGCGGTCCGCCGGGCTCCATCACCAGCAGCGGGCAGCCGTTGATCGCGCTCTGCCGCGGCAGAGCCGCAAACGGGTTCTGCTGGTCGTTCCAGCGCAGCGGCTGCTGCGTCAGCGAGAGCACGTCGACATGATTGCGCAGCGACGCAAGCAGCGTGTCGAGATCGGCGCTGGTGGTCTGCGCAGCGAACTCGGCGTTCCACAGGCCCATGTTGAAGGTCGTATGCTTGCCGCCCATGAAGCAGGCTGTGCGCACGCCGTGCCCCTGACGCAGTGAAAGCGGCAACAGCAGAAGCGGCTGGCGCTCGGCGTCGCGGGCAATGACGATGAACGGGTGGGCGCCGTCGCAGCCGCCGACCAGCCGCTGCCAGGGGCCGAGCAGGTCGAAGCGCTGGTAGGGCGTGAAGAGGTGGTCGCTCTCCTCGAACGCGCGCCAAGCTGTTTCGGCCTCGGCCAGATCCGTGACGATATCGACATGCGCGATACGGCTCGCTTTCGACCGCGCTGGCGCTTCTGCCGTCCGGCTTTGCATCGCCGCAGCCATGGTCATTCGCGAAACCTGTCGAGAAACGAAAAAATGCGTAATTCGGCCTGTGGCCGACCTTTACAAAGAAACGTCAACAAAGGGTAATGACAATGGGCGAGGGAACGGGGCGCCGGCGAACGCGAAGGTGGGATATTGGCATCGGACGACAGATGGCTGGAGCGGCTGCGCCTCGAGCTGGCCTGGTTCACCGGCCAGGCTGCGCTGCGCAGCCGCGGCGCCGGCGCCATCCTGCGTTTTTCGCGCGTGCGGCCGCGGCGGCGCGGCGGATTCCAGCCGCTGAGACATGACGAGATCACGCCGCAATTCCTCGACCGCGCCATTGGCGCGCTGAAGCGGTGGCGATATGACTTCCTCGGCATGGACGAGGTTTGCCGCCGCGCGGTGACGTTGCGGGAGAAGCATCGCTTCGTGGCGCTCACCTTCGACGGCGCGCCTAAGGACCTCATCAGCTTCGCCTATCCGGTGCTGGCGCGCCACGCCGTCCCGTTCACCGTCTACGTTCCCACCGCCCTTCCCGACGGCGTCGGAGAAGCCTGGTGGCTCGGCCTCGAGCAGGTGATCGCGCGCGAAAGCCGCATCAGCCTGATGATGGGCGAGAAGGAGCAGCGTTTCACCGTCACGGGAAATGCCGAGAAGCGGGCACTGTTTTCGCATCTCGAAGGCTGGCTGCGTTCGCTGCCGCCGGCGGAGCTGTCTGTGGCGATGGCCGATCTCTGCATGCGCTACCGGATCGATCTTGCCGCGCTCTCGCGCGAAGCGTCGATGGACTGGGCGGATCTGGCGAAGCTGGCTGCCGATCCGCTGGTGACGATCGGCAGCGCGACCGTGAACTATCCCGTTCTCGCCAACATGAAGGATGCGGCCGCGCTGCGCGAGATGACGATGGGCAAGGCCGTCGCGGAAGCCGCCTTCCACCGCGACGTCAGGCATCTCGCTTTTCCGTTCGGCGACCGCACGTCGTTCCGGCGCAGTCACGTCGTGATGGCGGAGCAGGCCGGCTTTGCCAGCGCAGTATCGACGATCCCGGGCATCGTCGATGCGGAGGGCCGCACCAATCTGCGCGCGCTGCCACGGATTTCCTGGGACGGGCGCGTGCGCTCGCTGCGCATGTTGCGCGTGCTGATGTCGGGTGTCGCCTTTGCGCCGGTGAAGCCGACGGGCAGCGTCACGAGCTCGGCTTGACCCGGTCGGGCCGCTGCATCCAGCTCACGATCGGCATTGCCGGCAGCACCCAGCCCATGCCGACCACCACGTAGTAGATGGCCTGCCGCCAGCCGGATTCGGCGATCCACGGCATCTGCGCGAAGGCCATGCCGAGCAGGGCCCAGACGGTGGCCAGCACCAGGAGCAGGATGGCGCCGAGGAACTTGCGGGTGCGGATCGTCATGGCGGAATGCTGCGGCTTTCGCGTAACTTGCGCTGCGGGAGCGGGGGACTATAAGGGGCACGCAGTCCGGTTCAAGTCTCTTAGCTTTAGACCTGGTTTAGCCCCTGAAATGACGCCGATTTCCGCCCCGTCCGAGCCGCATCGCGCCGTGCGCTGGTGGCTGATCTCCGTGGCCGCGCTGATCGCGCTGATGGTGCTGGTCGGCGGTGCGACGCGGCTGACGGAATCCGGGCTCTCGATCGTCGAGTGGAAACCGGTCACGGGCAGCGTCCCGCCGCTGTCGGAAGCGCAGTGGACCGAGGCCTTCGAGGCCTACAAGAAGATCCCGCAATATCGCGAGCTCAACGCGGGCATGAGCCTGTCCGAGTTCAAGGAGATCTTTTGGTGGGAATGGAGCCACCGGTTGCTCGGCCGCTTCATCGGTGTCGCCTATCTCCTGCCGTTCCTGTTCTTTCTGTGGCGGGGTGGCCTCTCGGGTGAGCTCAAGCGGCGGCTGTGGCTGCTGTTTGCGCTCGGCGGATTGCAGGGCGCGGTCGGCTGGTGGATGGTGGCCTCGGGCCTCATCGAGCGCGTCGAGGTCTCGCAATATCGGCTGGCGACGCATCTGGTGCTGGCGCTCTTGATTTTCGCCGGCATCGTCTGGACGGTCCGGCGGCTCAAGGAGCGGCCGCAGATCGCAGCGCCCGCGCGGCTGCGCTTCACCAGCGCGCTGCTTCTCGTCGTGACCTTCGTGCAGATCTATTTCGGCGCGCTGGTTGCGGGCCTGCGCGCGGGCCGCGCCTACAACACCTGGCCTGAGATCGACGGCGCGTTCATTCCGTCGGGCGAGCGGCTGTGGTTCGAGACGCCGTGGTGGCGGAACATGTTCGACAACGTGCTCACCGTGCAGTTCGAGCACCGCATGACCGCCTATGCGCTGTTCGCGCTGGCTCTGCTGCACGCCTTCGATGCGGTGCGTTCGCGCGCAGGTTCGGCTACCAGCGGTGCGCTCTGGCTGTTCGCGGCGGTGAGCCTGCAAGCGGTGCTGGGTATCCTGACACTGCTCAACCAGGTGCCGATCGGACTCGCCCTGATGCATCAGGCCGTTGCGATCGTGGTGCTCACCCTTGCGGTGATGCAGGTGGAGCGGCTTGCCTCGCGGCAGTCGACTGCGACGCAGCCGCGCGCAGTCCCGGTCAGCCAGGCCGGCTGATCAGCAATAGCCGTAGACACCGCACGCATAGGGCAGCCGCCAGAAATAGCCGACCTGCGGTCCGCCGTAGTATGGGCCCTGATAATCGTAGCTCCAGGGGCGACCGTAATAGCCCGGCAGCGTGTTGGAGCCGGGCAATAGCGGCGTACCCGGCAAATTGCGGACGTAGCTGCCGATGCCGTAGGCCGGCGAGATCAGCGCATCCGGATCGGTCTCGACATAGACCGTTGGCGGCTCCGGCGGCGGAGCGGCGGCGCGCCGCTTCGGCGTCGCTGCCAGATCGGCGGCGAAGGCGGTTGAGACCGTCAGCATGGCCGCAAGGGCAGGCACCATCCAGCGCAGCATCGTCGGCTCCGAATCAAAGGGGCGATCCAAAGTCGATGTATGGGGCAGATATGGTTAATGCGGATTAACCGGCAGCGGCCAAAACCACTGTCGTCATTCCGGGGCGGTGCGAAGCACCGAGCCCGGAATCTCGAGCTGACTAGACAAGATCGAGGTTCCGGGTTCGCGCTACGCGCGCCCCGGAACGACGGGCGAACTACGCCCCCAGCGCCTGCTCCAGATCGGCGATCAGATCTTCCTTGTCCTCGATGCCGATCGAGAGCCGCACCACGTCGGGACCGGCGCCGGACTTAACCTTGGCGGCGTCGTCGAGCTGGCTATGCGTGGTCGAGGCCGGATGGATGACGAGCGAGCGGGTGTCGCCGACATTGGCGAGGTGCGAGAACAGCTGCAGCTTCGAGACCAGGTTGACGCCGGCGTCATAGCCGCCCTTCAGGCTGAAGGTGAACACCGCGCCCGCGCCCCGCGGCGCATATTTGCGCGCGAGCTGGTTGTACTTGTCGCTCGGAAGGCCCGCATAGCTCACTGACGCCACCGCCGGATGGCCGGCGAGGAATTCGGCGACCGCCTTGGCGTTGTCGCAGTGCTTCTGCATGCGCAGCGGCAGCGTCTCGATGCCGGTGAGGATCATGAAGGCATTGAAGGGCGAGAGCGCCGGCCCGAGATCGCGCAGACCCAGCACCCGGCAGGCGATCGCGAAGGCGAAATTGCCGAAGGTCTCCTGAAGGCGGATGCCGTGATATTCCGGCCGCGGCTCCGACAGCATCGGATATTTGCCGCCGGTCGACCAGTCGAACGTGCCGGCATCGACGATGATGCCGCCGAGCGAGTTGCCGTGGCCGCCCAGGAATTTCGTCAGCGAGTGCACGACGATGTCGGCGCCGTGGTCGATCGGGCGGATCAGATAGGGCGAGGCCAGCGTGTTGTCGACGATCAGCGGCACGCCCGCCTTGCGCGCCACCGTGGAGATCGCCTCGATGTCGGTGATGCTGCCGGCCGGGTTGGCAATGGACTCGATGAAGATCGCCTTGGTGCGCGGCGTCACCGCGCGCTCGAAGCTTGCGATGTCATCCGGATCGGCCCACACCACGTTCCAGCCAAAGCTCTTGAACGCATGCGTGAACTGGTTGATCGAGCCGCCATAGAGTTTTCGCGCAGCGATGAACTCGTCGCCGGGCTGGAGCAGCTGCTGGAGCACCACGACCTGCGCGGCATGGCCCGAGGCGACCGCGAGCGCGGCGGTGCCGCCTTCGAGCGCGGCGACGCGCTCTTCCAGGACCGCGTTGGTGGGGTTGCCGATGCGGGTGTAGATGTTGCCGAATGCCTGCAAGCCGAACAGCGAGGCAGCATGGTCGGCGTCATTGAAGACGAAAGACGTGGTTTGATAAATCGGAGTCGCGCGCGCACCGGTGGTCGGATCGGGCTGTGCACCGGCATGCACGGCGAGGGTCGAAAATCCCGGAAGGCGATCGCTCATTGAGGGCGTCCTGTTCTTGTGGTCTGAAATCGCGCGGCATGCTGATGGCCGCCGTGGCTGCCGTCAAGCTGCCGCTTCACACCAGAATGATTTGGGCATGATCTTGCTACGCAATGTCGCGTTCGCGAAAGGAATCCTCCGCGATTGTCTCAGCTTTGCTCGGTCTTGTTTTTGGCCGCGCGATCGGAGGCCGCGGTATCGCCGCCGCCGACACTCATCCGATTGAGGGAGAGTCGCATGCCCTGCGTCGGCGCCGGCGGGCGCTTGGAGCTGAGCGTGCGCGAATTCACGCCCATCCAGGAAATCTCCGATGACAAACGGCCATATTCGATCTTGGGGCAGCGGTTCATCACGACTTTGATCCCGGCCGCCTCCGCCTTTTCCGCCGCGGCGTCATCCCGCGCGCCAAGCTGCATCCAGATCACCTTCGGCAGCGGATCGAGCGTCAGCGCCTCGTCGACGACAGGCATGATGTGGCTGGAATTGCGGAAAATGTCGATCATGTCGACGGGACGGCCGATGTCGGAGAGCGAGGCAACGAAGGGTTTTCCGAGCAGCTCCTTGCCGACATGCCCGGGATTGATCGGGATCATGTCGTAGCCACGTTGCGCCAGATATTTGAATGCGAAATAGCTCGGCCGCACATTGACCGGCGAAGCACCGACCATCGCGATCGACTTCACGCTGTTGAGGATGCTGCGGATGTAATTGTCGGGATAGGCGTCGTGGTTCATTGGGTCTTCTTTGTTGTTGTCATTGCGAGGAGCGAAGCGACGAAGCAATCCAGACTGTTTCCATGGAGCGATTTCTGGATTGCTTCGCTTCGCTCGCAATGACGGAGTTATTCATCCCGCCATATCGGCTGACGCTTCTCGATGAACGCGCCGATGCCTTCCTCGGCATCACGCGCCATCATGTTCTCGGTCATCACCTCTGCGGCATAGCGATAGGCATCGGCGAGGCTCATCTCGGCCTGGCGGTAGAATGCTTCCTTGCCGAGCTTGACGGTGTAGGCGGACTTCAGCGCGACCTGTTGCGCGAGCTCGATCGCGGCGCCGAGCTCGGTACCGGCGGGCACCACGCGGTTGACGAGGCCGATCTCGCGGGCGCGGTCGGCCGTAACAGGCTCGCCCGTGAGCAGCATCTCCATGGCCTGCTTGCGCGGGACGTTGCGCGAGAGCGCGACCATCGGCGTCGAGCAGAACAGGCCGATGTCGACGCCGGGCGTCGCGAATTTCGCGTCTTCCGAGGCGATCGCGAGATCGCAACTCGCAACCAGCTGGCAGCCCGCCGCGGTCGCGATGCCCTGGACGGACGCGATCACGGGCTTGGGCAGATGCACGACCGCCTGCATCATCGCGCTGCAGGCGTTCATCATCTCGGCGAAGAAGGCGCGGCCGCGATCCGGGTCGGTGCGACGCGCTGTCAGCTCCTTCAAGTCGTGGCCGGCGGAGAAGGCCGGACCGTTGGCGGCGATCACCACGCCGCGGATGGCCTTCTCGTCGCGGATCTCGTTGAGCTCGGCATGCAGAGTGGCGATCATCGCCGCCGACAGGCTGTTGCGGGCGGCCGGACGGTTCAGCGTCAGGACCGCGATCGGGCCGACGGTCTCGCGCAGCAGGATCGGCGGGTGCGGGGAGGGGGCGCGGGCGGCCTGAACGGACATTGACGCGGTTTCCGTTGGATGATTGCAATGGGATGACGCAGATAACTTAATGTACCAGGGCAAGTGAAGCGAGGGTGGGGAACAGCATGGCGGCAGCGAAAATGACCGTGGCGGAGGTCGAGCAGTTTCTCCGCGACGAATTTCCCCAGGCCTTCAGCGGCGACGACATCACCATCGAGAGCGCGGACGGCCAGACCTGCCTTCTGCGCCAGCGTTTCAGCGAAAGGATGCTGCGGCCCGGCGGAACCGTGTCCGGCCCGACGCTGATGGCACTGGCCGATTTCGCCATGTATGTGGTGCTGTTGTCCGCAATCGGGCCTATCGGGCTCGCGGTCACCACCAATCTCAACATCAATTTCCTGCGTAAGGGCCAGCCGGGGCAGGACGTGCTGGCGGAAGCCCGGCTGCTCAAGCTCGGCAAGCGCCTCGCGGTCGGGGAGGTGAACCTGTTGTCCGGGACCTCACCCGATCCGATTGCCCATGTCACCTCGACCTATTCCATTCCAAATGTTTGAGCTTTTCGCAGGTAATATAGTACCATATTTTTAAGATATTGATTTCATGCAGGGAATTTCCGTCTTCTGGCATTGACCGTCGCGCGTCTCTTCTCTAGAAAACCGCGCAGTCCGGTGCGGTATTCGCGCCGATGCTCCCCGTCCACGGAAACTCTGACATGAAAACCTTTTCGGCAAAGCCGGCTGAGGTGACGAAGAAGTGGGTGCTGATCGACGCCAAGGGTCTGGTCGTCGGCCGTCTCGCCACCATCGTTGCCATGCGCCTGCGCGGCAAGCACCTCCCGACCTACACCCCCCACGTTGATTGCGGCGACAACGTCATCATCATCAACGCGCAGCATGCGGTCCTCACCGGTCGCAAGCGCGAGCAGAAGACCTACTACAAGCACACCGGCTATGTCGGCCACGTCAAGGAGCGCACTGCGCGCCAGATCCTCGAGGGCAAGCATCCCGAGCGCGTGCTCGAAAAGGCCGTCGAGCGCATGATCCCGCGTGGTCCGCTCGGTCGCGTGCAGATGGGCAACCTCCGTGTTTACGGCGGCGCCGATCATCCGCACGAGGCGCAGCAGCCCGAGAAGATCGATATCGCCAAGTTGAACCGCAAGAACACGAGGGCCGCATAACATGGCCGAATCCATCCAGTCGCTCGACCAGCTCTCGCAGCTCAAGACGGCGGCGGCGCCCGAGGCGCCCAAGCACGAGAAGAAGGTCGACAAGTTCAACCGCGCCTACGCCACCGGCAAGCGCAAGGACGCGGTCGCCCGCGTCTGGATCAAGCCGGGCGCCGGCAAGGTCACCGTCAATTCGCGCGAGGTCGAGGTCTATTTCGCCCGTCCCGTGCTGCGCATGATGATCGAGCAGCCGTTCTCGGTGGCCCAGCGTTCCGGCCAGTACGACGTGATCTGCACCGTCGCCGGCGGCGGTCTGTCGGGCCAGGCCGGTGCGGTCCGTCACGGCATCTCCAAGGCGCTCACCTATTTCGAGCCGGAGCTGCGCACCGTGCTCAAGAAGGGCGGCTTCCTCACCCGCGACTCGCGCGTGGTCGAGCGTAAGAAGTACGGCAAGGCCAAGGCCCGCCGGTCCTTCCAGTTCTCGAAGCGTTAATCGCTTCGGTCACATTCGCCGCGAAAGCGGCTTCAATGAGATGCAAAAGGGCGCTGATTTCAGCGCCCTTTTTGTTGTTCGTTTGTACGCAAATTGATGGCGTGTTTCCCGAAAACTTGGGCTCGCACGAAAACCTGAATGGAACTCGCGGGACATAGCGTCGCATTCGGAAGGGCGCGCAAATCGGATGTGCCGATCGCGTAACTGCTATGTTTTCAAGGGGGCCGACATGATGTCGCTCGATAGCATCACGCTCTATTTGGTTGCCACCATGGTTGCCGCACTGCTCGGCGCCATGATGGTATTCTTTGGCAGGCAGGAGAACAGTCCTGCGCTGAAATGGTGGGGCACCGCCTATCTGCTCGGCGCCGCCTCCGTCGCGCTGTGGACGGCGGCCGGCGACAAGCTCGGGCCGCATCTCTATCTGGCGTTAAACGCGGTCGGATTCGTCGCCTGCGGCATGGTGTGGAATGCCGCGCGCGTCTTCCATGGCCGCAAGCCGAACTGGCCGGGCCTCCTCCTTGGCGCGCTCGCCTGGGTCGCCGCCGTCTCGCTGCTCGATCCCTCAGCGTCCATGCTGCGCATGATCATCGGCGCCGGCATCGTCTCGGTCTATGCGGCGCTGACTGCGAGCGAGCTGTGGGTCGAGCGCCGCAAGAGCCTGCAACGGCGCTGGCCGGCTTTCGTGGTGCCGGTGATGCACGGCTGCGTCTTGATCCTGCCGATCCTGCTCGGCAGCTTTTTGCGCCCGCACGATGCCGGCTTCTCGTCGAGCATCTGGGTCACCGTGTTCGCGGTCGAGCTGATCCTCTACGCCGTCGGCACCGTGTTCGTGATCTTCATGCTGGTGTCCGAGCGCACGGTGACGGCGCACCGGACGGCCGCGTCCACCGATCCGCTCACCGGCATGCTCAACCGCCGCGGCTTCTCGGAAGCCTGCGGACGCGTGATCGAGCGCGAGGCCAAGGCCGGCCGTCCCGTGACCGTGATGATCTTCGACATCGACCACTTCAAGTCGATCAACGACCGCTTTGGCCATCCCGCCGGCGACGAGATGCTGAAACTGTTCTCGACCGTGGTCATCAGCAACTTGCGCATCTCCGACCTCTCGGGCCGCATCGGCGGCGAGGAATTTGCGGCGTTGCTGCCGTGCTCGCTCGAGGAGGGCGTGCTGGTGGCCGAGCGCGTCCGCGAAGCGTTCGAGACCTCCGGAGTCGTCGTCGATGAAGGTCCGGTCGACACCACCGTCAGCATCGGGGTTGCCGGCGGTCCGGCCGGCACCGAGCTCGAAGTATTGCTGGCCTCGGCCGACACCGCGCTTTATCAGGCCAAGCGCGGCGGCCGTAACCGCGTCGAGGCCGCAGAGGAGCTGCCGCTCTCGCTGGAGAACTGGCGCCGCCAGAGCGCCGCGCGGACCGGTGCGCAGCAGGCGCGGCCGGCCACTGCCTGACGCGCGGAAGGAGCTGCGGTAAGTCTCTGTTTACCATTCGATCCCTACCATCGCGGTCATGGAATCGATCCGTCGACAGAACCCGCAAGCTGCCCTGATGTCGCTCGAAGCCGCCGCAAGCTTGGCACGCGGCGGCTTCGCCTGCCTGTTCTCCACTGCAGACGAATATGAGAGCGCGCTGATCACCGAGCGGCGTGCGCAGGGGCGCTATACGCAGGGCCGCAGCTACTGGCCGCTTGCGCTGTTTATCGGTTGCACGCTGATCGTGGCAGGCACCGCGCTGCTGTTCGCCTGAGAGCGACGCATTTCTGACGGGCAGGGCGCCGTTTCGGCGCCTTTTTCTTTGTCTCGGTCTGCGGTAGACAACGCCCATCAAACACGAAGGGTGGAAACCGATGGTCACCGAGATCGCGCAAATTGACGTCAAGCCGGGCAGCGAGAAAGACTTTGAGGCCGCTGTCGCCAAGGCCAAGGCCGCCTTCGGCCGTTCCAAGGGCTTTCACGGTTTTGAGCTGCACAAGTCGATCGAGAAGCCTCAGCGCTACCGGCTGATGGTGAAGTGGGCGACGCTGGAAAATCACACCGTCGATTTCCGGGGCTCGGAGAATTTCACCGAGTGGCGCGGCCTCGTCGGCCAGTATTTTGCCGCACCTCCGGAAGTCGAGCACACCGAGACCGTGCTGACGACCTGATCGACTTCAAGACGCGCCTTACGCCGCCTCCGCCAGAGGCGGCGCCTCATACGTCTTGAAATGGTCGATCATGACCTTGGCGATGGCGACGAGAGGCAGCGCCAGCGCGAGGCCCCAGAGGCCGAACACAACGCCGAGCAGGATCTGGAACGCGAACAGCGTGGCCGGCGGGATGTCCAGCGCCTGACGCTGCAGGATCGGCGTCAGCACGTAGCTCTCCATGGCGTGCACGCCCATGAAGAGCAGAAAGGCGGACAGCGCCGGGATCCAGCCCGAGGCGAGGCTCGCAAGCACCACGACGACGCCGGCGATGATGGCGCCAACGGTCGGGATGAAGGCAAGCAGGCCGGCCTGGATTCCCAGGATGAACGAGCCGGGGATGCCGATGACGGCAAGCCCGATCCAGGTCACCGCGCCGACCGCAATCATCACGACGATCTGCGCGATCAGCCAGCGCTCCAGTGTCTCGCTGATGCCGTCGATGATCAGGGCGGCGCGGCTGCGATGTTTCGCCGGTGCCAGGAACAGCAGGCCATCGTGATAGACGCTCGGCTGGGCGGCGAAGGCGAGGCCAAGAAACAGCACAATGAAGATGTTGCCGACAGCGCTGATGGCGCCGAACAGCAGCTTGAAGGTCTGGCTGACGATCGCCCCGCCGCTCGAGGCCAGCGCGCCTGCGCCCGGCAATCCGCCGTGCGCGGCCGGGCTCGGGGCGGGCGTCGGCGTTGCATCGCCGGTGGCGGCGGGCGCGGCATTGCCGAGATCGAACACGCTGGTGTCGATGCCGTGGTTCTCGAGGAAGGAACGGACGTTGCCGATCTGCGACTTGATGGTCTTGCTCAGCACGGAGGCCTGCTCGGCGATGGTGGCACCGCCGAGATAGGCGACGCCGGCGAGCATCAAGGCCAGCACGATGCAGACGATCGCGAGCCGGACCGGATGGGGCAGCTGGACGCGGCGGCCGAGCGCGCCCGTCAGCGCGTTGAGACCGACGCCGAGCAGCATGCCGGTGAAGATCAGGAGCAGGGTGGCCGCAAAATACCAGGCGAAGGCGAGGAGAGCCGTGAACAGCACGACCCCGATGCCGCCGACCGAGATCGACCAGGCCAGATCGGTGCGGGTCCGGGGCCGTTCATCTCTGGAAATGGTCACATCGGCTCCTTCTTGGCGGCTGCGCGCGGGCACTCTTTCGCAAAATTCCACCGGGGATCAAGCCGGGCCAAGCGCCGATTTGACGTGTCCGCGGCCCAGGAGCCAACGCTGCCCCGGCGAAACGGTGCGACATGGGACCCTCTGCCAGCGCATTTGCGCGAAAATAGCATTGCCGTCCCGCGATCCCCTCTGTTGAATTTGTTCCATCCCGAGGGCATCTTTGGAGAATCTTTTCTCGGCGGGAGGTCGGAACGGGAGATGAGAAAGCCGGTCGTCGGCGTGATCGGGAATGCCCATCGCGTCGAAAATCGATTTCAGGTCCAGATGGTCGGCGAGCGGAATTTGCGCGCCGTGGCCGAGGTCTCCGGCGGTCTGCCGGTGATGTTCGCGGGAGCGCCAGACATCACGGACATCGCTGCGCTGCTCGACACCGTCGACGGCATCGTCCTCACCGGTGCCCGCGCCAACGTCCACCCGACCCGCTTCAACGTCGACCCCTGCGAGAAGCACGAGCCCTACGACATCCACCGCGACGAGGTCGCGCTGGCGCTCTCGGTCGCCTGCGTGTCCCGCGGCATTCCGCTGTTCGGCATCTGCCGCGGCCTCCAGGAGATGAACGTCGCCTTTGGCGGCTCGCTGCATCCGGAGATCCGCGAGATCCCCGGCCGCATGAACCACCGCATGCCCCGGCTCGAGAACGGCGAGATCCATCCCGATCCGACCGTGGTGTTCGCCGACCGCCACGACGTCGACCTCACTCCGGGCGGGGCGTTCGCAAAACTGCTCGGCTGCGAGAAGATCAGGGTCAATTCGCTGCACGGCCAGGGCATCCTCGACCCCGGCAAGCGCGTGCTGATCGAGGGCGTCGCCGAGGACGGCACCATCGAGGCGATCCGCATCGCGGAAGCCCCGACCTTCGCGCTCGGCGTGCAATGGCACGCCGAATACGATCCGCAGCGCAATCCGATCAACCGGAAACTGTTCGAGGCTTTCGGAGAGGCGCTGGTGGCGAGGCAGAAGGCGGCGGCGTAGACGCGGGCTGCGCTCGCAATGACGGGGAGTTGTGTCGAGTTGATCTCGCGCGCTACCTTGCTGACCGGATTTTTAGGTCTGGAATTGCACCCCGATGATGCGCCACACGGCCACCGCCCTTGTCCTGCTCGCGTCCCCTGCATTCGCCCAAACCGCACCGCCGCAGGAAGGCCCGATCACCTGCGCTTCGCCCGTGGCGCCTGACGATACCGAGCGAACCCTGAAGCAGCGCTTCGGCAAGGATGCGGTGGTGCAGGACCTGCCGGGCGCCGAGGGCGAGAAGTACAAAGGCCTCGTGCTGTTTCCGAAGGCGAGGGACCGCCGCATCGAAATCGCCTTCACCGACGACAAGGCCATGCGCGCCTCCGGCCTGACCTTGCGCGACGCAGTCAAGACCAGCCTCTGGAGCGTCAATGGCGTCACGATCGGATTGAGCCTTGCAGAAGTGCAGAAGGCCAACGGCAAGCCGTTCCTCGTCAGCGGTTTCGAATGGGATTACGGCGGCTTCGTCACCGACTGGAGGGGTGGCGCGCTCGCTCGTCCGCTGCAGGGCGGCTGCACCGTCACGATCCGCTTCGGCAAGAAATCCGCCGCGCCCAAATCGCTCTTGGGCGACGGCGTGAAGGTGGCCTCCGACAACGCGACGCTGGTGAAATGGGCGCCTGTGGTGACCGAGATCGGCGTGAATTTTCCGGACAAGTGAGACCGTCAACCGGACATGCCGCGGGAAGCCGTCAAGCCGCTCGCTCCATCCGCCGCGCGCGATACGCCTGCGGTGACATCAAAGTCAGCTTGCGGAAGGCCTTGCGAAAACTGCTTTCGTCCTCATAGCCGGCAGCACGCGCGATAGTCTTGACCGGCTGCATCGTCGTCTCCAGCAGCGTGCGCGCGTGCTCGACGCGGCGGCGCGTGATGAACGCCTGTGGCGGCTCGCGCGTGAGCGCCTGGAACTTCCGGTTCAGCGTGCGCTCGCTGAGGCCGAGCGCCTCGGCGAGGCGCCTGACCGTCATCGGGCTCTTGCCGCTGCGGCGAACCAGCAGGTCCGCCTTGGTCAGCAGCGGGTCCTGCGACAGCAGGTAGCCGACGGGCATGAAGAGCGATTGGGTCCGCTGCGCGGTGTCGATGACGACGTAGTCCGCGCATAGTTTTGCGACCTCCTTGCCCTCGATCATCTCGATCAGCCTGAGCAGGAGATCGACCCACGACATCGGTCCGGCCGCACAGACGATGCGGTCGGCAACGGTGATGACGGCGTCGGGTGCGAGGTCGATCGCGGGATGGCGCTGCCGCAGCTCGCTTTGCAGCCACCAAGTGATGGTGGCGCGACGATTATCGAGCAGGCCGGCACCGGCCAGCAGGAACACGCCGCTGCAAAAGGCGCCGATCAGCCGGCCGCTTGCATGCTGCTGCCGCAGCCAGGCTCCTGCACGGGCATATTGCGGCTGGAGCCGCTCGGCCGTGACGTGATCGACGAGGTTGCCGGGGACGAGGATCGCGTCGAAGCGGCCGCGTTTGCCGACCGCGCCATCGACCGCGACCATCTGTCCGCCGCCGGCGCGCACCGGTTTGCCATCGAGCGAGAGCGTCTGAAGGGCGAAGCGCGATCTTGCGCCGCTCTGCTGCATCACGTGATTGGCGAGCGCGAGGATGTCGGCGACGCCGGCAATCGCCGAATGCATGCAGCCTTCCAGTGCGAGAACCGCGAGCTTCATGACGTCTCCAGGCAAGTGCGCGCACCTTATCCGACCGGAACGGTGGGCGTGTGGCGGAAATTGCCCGATCTCTGGCTTGTCCGCCACTGCCGTGTTGGCGGCGTCGGGTCCAATCTCGCGCCGTCGTCACACCACATGATTGGAGAGAGACATGCCATACATCACGGTTTCCACTGTCCGCGGCATCCTGGACGCCGCGCAGAAGAAGGCGCTGCTCGAGCGCATCACCGACCTGATGGTCGAGGTCGAAGGGCAGGGCAGTCCGGACTTCCGCCGCAACGTCTGGGTCAGGATCGAGGAGCAGGAGCCCTCGCACTGGTCGCTCGGCGGCATGCAGCCGACGAGCGAGATCATCGCTGGCACGTTCGGTGCGATCGGGGCGGACGGGGTGCGGGTCCGGCGGCCGTAGCAGTGCAGAGTGCACCGGCGGATCAGCCCAAGGCATGGTCCGCCACCGCCCTATGCTCAGGGCAATTCCATTGCATCGCACAATCACGACAAGGGTCTGCACGCGGCCACATTGAGGTTCGCAAGACGCGCACCATATGCTCTGCAAGGGAGCACTGCCGTGCAGACCATGAAGGCGGCCCTCGTTGCGGCGATTGGCGTCGCGGCTTTGATGTGCGGCCTCCGTCCCAGCCCAGCGGAGGAGAACAGCCGCCTTGCACTGATAGTTTCGATCGACGGGGCCATTGGCCCTGCGTCGGCCAGCTACGTGAAGGAGGCTTTGGCCAAGGCAAGCGAGCGTCGCGCCGAAATCGTGCTTCTGAGAATGAACACGCCCGGCGGTCTCAATTCCAGCATGCGCGAGATCATCGCCGATGTGCTGGCCTCGCCGATCCCCGTCGTCGGTTACGTCGCTCCCTCCGGCGCCCACGCGGCGAGCGCGGGGACCTACATCCTTTATGCGGCCCACATCGCGGCGATGGCGCCGGGCACCAATATTGGTGCCGCGACGCCGGTGCAGATTGGCGGCCCGCTGGGCGGCACGCCGGACAAGGACGGCAAGGACAAGAAGGACGAGCCGAAGGACGCAATGACGGCGAAGGTGACGAACGATGCCGTCGCCTTCATCCGCAGCCTTGCCGAACTGCGTGGCCGCAATACGGAGTGGGCGGAGAAGGCGGTCCGTGAGGCCGCCACACTCTCCGCCAACGCCGCGCTGGAAGCTCACGCCATCGATCTCGTCGCGCGCGATCAGGCTGAGTTGCTGAGGCAGATCGATGGCCGCGTGGTGGAGGTTGCAGGCGGCAAGACGCAGCGCCTGGTGACAAAGGATGCCGTCGTCGAAGCCATCGACCCCGGACGGATATCCCGCTTCCTGGCTGTTATCACCGATCCGAACGTGGCGTTCATTCTCCTGATGGTCGGCATCTACGGCGTGATCTTCGAGTTCATATCTCCCGGTGCGGTCGCCCCAGGAGTCGTCGGCGCGATCTGCCTGCTGATCGGCCTCTATGCGCTCAATCTGCTGCCGGTCAATTATGCCGGCCTTGCCCTGATGTTGGTTGGACTCGTGCTTCTCACCATCGAAGCCTTCAACCCGACCGTGGTGATCGGTTTGGGAGGGATCATCGCTTTCGTGCTGGGAGCCCTGATGCTTTTCAGGGGCGAGGCGCCTGGCTACCAGCTGTCATGGTGGGTGATCGGCATCACTGCGTCAGTGTTCGTCGGCTTTGCGCTCGTCGTGCTTGGTTCGCTTCGGCGCGTCGGCAAGGCTCCTGCACTGGTCGGCGCGAAGGCCATGCGAGGCTTGCCCGCCGAGGTTCTCGACTGGAACGGGAACGAAGGACATGTCTTCGCCCATGGTGAGCGCTGGCGGGCGCGCGGCGCCGAAACGTTCAAGCCCGGAGAGACCGTCGAAGTCGCCAACGTCGTCGACCTGACGCTGCTGATACGGCGCGCACCAGCCCGAACCGGCGAGGGAGGTCCATCATGATGCTGGAATACCTGACCTATGCGGCCCTTGCGCTGCTGGTCATCATGTTTCTGTCCCAGGCCATTCGAATCCTGCGCGAATACGAGCGTGGCGTCATCTTTACGCTCGGCCGCTTTACCGGCGTGAAGGGCCCGGGCCTCATCCTCCTCGTTCCGATCGTGCAGCAACTCGTCAAGGTCGATCTACGGGTGATGGTGCAGGTCGTGCCACCGCAGGACGTGATTTCGCGCGACAACGTATCCGTCAAGGTCAACGCCGTTCTTTACTTCCGCATCGTCGACCCCGAACGGGCCATCATCAAGGTCGGCGATTACATGGCCGCCACTAGCCAGCTCGCCCAGACCACGTTGCGCTCGGTGCTTGGCAAGCACGAGCTCGACGAGATGCTTGCGGAGCGCGACAGGTTGAATGCCGACATCCAGGAGATCCTCGACAAGCAGACCGACGTCTGGGGCATCAAGGTGACCGGCATCGAGATCAAGGACGTCGATATCAACGAAACCATGGTTCGCGCGATTGCCAAACAGGCTGAGGCGGAGCGCCTGCGGCGCGCCAAGGTGATCAACGCGATGGGTGAGCAGCAGGCTGCCGAAAAGCTGGTCGAGGCCGGCCGGATTCTCGCGCAGGAGCCTCAGGCGATGCAGCTGCGCTACTTCGCGGCGCTGCACGACATCGCCGGCGAGCGGTCGTCGACCGTCGTCTTTCCGCTACCGACGGGCCTGCTCGACCATTTCATGCCGCGGCGTGACACCCCGTCGCCATAAGCGCGACGTGGTGATCATGGTCAGTAGGATGGGTAGAGCGTAGCGAAACCCATCGTTGTCACGAGCCCTGAGGCGATGGGCTTCGCAAAGGCTCAACCCATCCTACGAAACTGTTACAATCGACGGATAGATATTGTTTCGCGGCACTTGGGCCACGCAATTGGGTGTTGCGGGAGCAGTGGATGCCCTCACATGATCACTATCTCCTGAAGGGGGCAGGGCCGGATCACACCCCGCTGCTGATGCTTCATGGCTCTGGCGGGACCGAGCGGGACATGGTGCCGCTCGCCAGCCAACTTGCGCCATCCGCGATGGCGGTCGCGGTTCGAGGCGCCGTCCCTTGGGAAGGTGGCTTTGCATTCTTTCGTCGGTTTGAGGATCGCTCGATCGATGAACGCGATCTCGTAGCCCGGGCCGGTCGGCTCGCCGACGACGTGGCTCAAACCGGCCTAGACTATCGCTTCCCGAAACCTCCGATTGCCATTGGTTTTTCGAACGGTGCAATCATGGCGGCTGCACTGCTCATGCTCTACCCCCAGTGTCTCTCCGCTGCAGTTCTTCTCAGGCCGCTGTCGCCATTCGCCACCGATCCAGCCACGCGCCTTCCGCGGACACCAGTCCTCATCATCGACGGCCATCACGACGAGCGGCGATCGCCTGGCGATGGCGCCCGCTTGGCAAGACGTCTGGCTCACATGGGTGCAGAGGCGACGCACCACCAGTTGCCAGCGGGTCATTCGATCACGGAGGATGACATTCGCCTAGCGCGAGAATGGCTGAGGCCGCTGCTTTAGCAAGTCGGATGGGTAGAGGGCAGCGAAACCCATCGTTGTCGCGAGCCTTGAGGCGACGGGTTTCGCCAGCGCTCTACCGATCCCGAGTTGCTGCTCCATCGTCCATCTCGGATTGAATAAACCAATTGGCAGGAATTGGTGTGTGCCGCTTTTCGCGATTCTGATTCGTTCTTTGAGAACGAAGTGGAGTCAGATGCAGAACGAAAGTTGAGTTTCGATCGTTCAAAACAAAAGGCGCCCAAAGGGGCGCCTTTCGCGTGTCGGGATATCGAGCCGCTCAGCCCGAATAGTACATGTCGAACTCGACCGGGTGCGGGGTCATCTCGAAGCGCTCGACTTCGGTCATCTTCAGCTCGATGTAAGCGTCGATGAAGTCGTCGTCGAACACGCCGCCGTTCTTGAGGAAGCCGCGGTCCTTGTCGAGGTTTTCCAGCGCCTCGCGGAGCGAGCCGCAGACGGTCGGGATCTGCTTCAGCTCTTCCTTCGGCAGATCGTAGAGGTCCTTGTCCATCGCCGGACCCGGATCGATCTTGTTCTTGATGCCGTCGAGGCCGGCCATCAGCATCGCGGCGAAGCCGAGATAGGGATTGGCAAGCGGATCGGGGAAGCGCACCTCGACACGCTTGGCCTTCGGCGAAGCGGTGTAGGGGATGCGGCAGGAGGCCGAGCGGTTGCGTGCGGAATAGGCCAGCAGCACCGGGGCCTCATAGCCCGGGACCAGACGCTTGTAGGAGTTGGTCGACGGGTTGGTGAAGGCGTTGATCGCCTTGGCGTGCTTGATGATGCCGCCGATGTAGTGGAGGCAGGTCTCCGACAGGTCGGCGTACTTGTTGCCGGCGAACACCGGCTTGCCGTCCTTCCAGATCGACTGGTGCACGTGCATGCCCGAGCCGTTGTCGCCATAGACCGGCTTCGGCATGAAGGTGGCGGTCTTGCCGTAGATATGCGCGACCTGGTGGATGCAGTACTTGTAGATCTGCAGGTGGTCGGCCATCAGCGTCAGCGTGTCGAACTTCATGCCGAGCTCGTGCTGGGCGGAAGCGACCTCGTGGTGATGCTTCTCGACCTTGACGCCCATCTTGGCCATGGCACCGAGCATTTCCGAGCGCATGTCCTGCACGGAGTCCTGCGGCGGCACCGGGAAGTAGCCGGCCTTGGTGCGGATGCGGTGGCCGAGGTTGCCGCCCTCATATTCCGTGTCGGTGTTGGTCGGCAGCTCCGAGGAGTCGAGGCGGAAACCGGTGTTGTAGGGGGAGGAGGAGAAGCGCACGTCGTCGAACACGAAGAACTCGGCTTCCGGGCCGACGAATACGCTATCGCCCACGCCCATCGACTTCACCATGGCTTCCGCCTTCTTGGCGATGCCGCGGGGGTCGCGGTTGTAGGGCTCGCCGGTGGTCGGCTCGAGCACGTCGCAGGTGATGACCATCGTGGTCTCGGCGAAGAACGGATCGATCGTCGCGGTCACCGGATCGGGCATCAGGCACATGTCGGACTCGTTGATCGCCTTCCAGCCGGCGATCGAGGAGCCGTCGAACATCGTCCCTTCGGCGAAAATGTCCTCATCGATCATGCTGACGTCGAACGTCACATGCTGCCACTTGCCGCGCGGATCGGTGAAGCGCAGGTCGACGTATTTGACGTCGTTGTCCTTGATCGATTTCAGGACGTCTTTGGCGGTCTTCATGCATACCCCTTTTGGCTCTGCGGGTCGGTTTCCAGGTGAGCAGATTTGTTCTCGCTTTCGGCGAGTTCGAGCAACCGCACAAACGAAATCAGGCCGCCGAAGCAGCCTTTTTTCTTTCAGAGTGTCGCAAAATTCGGGATAGCACCCGGCTCAGATAGCGTCCAGCCCGGATTCGCCGGTCCGGATGCGGATCGCCTCTTCGATGTTGGAGACGAAGATCTTGCCGTCGCCGATGCGGCCGGTCTGCGCGGCGCGGCGGATCGCGTCGATCGCGCGCTCGACCAGGTCGTCGCCGATCACGATCTCGATCTTCACCTTGGGCAGGAAGTCGACGATGTATTCTGCGCCGCGGTAAAGCTCGGCATGCCCCTTCTGCCGGCCGAAGCCCTTGGCTTCGGTGACGGTGATGCCTTGAAGGCCGACTTCCTGAAGCGCTTCCTTCACCTCGTCGAGCTTGAATGGCTTGATGATGGCTTCGATTTTCTTCACTGCGCGCCTCCCGGCCTTTCGATCAAATAGCAACGTCTTCGTCAGGATGCGCTTTTCTCACGCACGATCGTGTCTTCGCTATGCCGGCATCCCTGACCAGTCCGGCAACAACGGCCGGCCACACCCTGATAAATGCCAGTGAGCACGACAAACCGAAGCGGCTTCCTCGAAAGCAGGGTCTATGCCAAGTTGCAAATGCCCTGATTATTGGAGCGTTATCAGCCTTTTAACGAGCATCTCTGATAGGTGGCGCCGACCGGCCCAAAATACCGCAGACTACGAAATAGGCAAACGGTTCAATATGTGTGCAGTCGGGTGTTCCCGGTGGCGGATCGGCACGGAAGATGCCTGTTCAAGAGGCGTTTGTACCAGGGAAGTGGCATGGAGATACTGACCAACGCCGAAATGCAGCGCGCTGACCAGCTCAGCATCGCCGCAGGCACGCCCGGCTTCAAGCTGATGCTGAGCGCGGGCCAGGCGGTCGCCGAGGCCGCCAATGCGCTGTTGGAGGAGGGGCCGATCCTGATCGTGGCCGGCCCCGGCAACAATGGCGGTGACGGATTTGTCGCAGCCGCCGAGCTCGCCGCGCAGGGCCGCGAGGTCTCGGTGATCCTGATGTGTGAGCGCGACCAGCTCCAGGGCGATGCGGCGTCCGCTGCGCGCGGCTGGAAGCATCCGGTGCTGCCGTTCAATCCGCAGGCGATCGGACGACCCGCGCTGATCATCGATGCGCTGTTTGGCGCCGGCCTCAGCCGGCCTGTCGAGGGCGAGGCGCGCGAGATGATCGAGGCGATCAACGCCAACGGCGCCCCGGTGCTCGCCGTCGATCTGCCGAGCGGCATCAACGGCACCAGCGCCGCCGTGCTCGGCGTGGCGGTCAACGCCACCGAGACCGTCACCTTCTTCCGCAAGAAGCCGGCGCATCTGTTGCTGCCCGGCCGGATGCATTGCGGCCACGTGCGCGTCGCCGACATCGGCATCGAAGCGCCGGTGCTGGACGAGATCAGGCCGCAACTCTTCGAGAACGATCCGGACGTCTGGGGCGCAGCCTTTCCGGTGCCGCGCATCGACGGCCACAAATACGCACGCGGCCATGTGCTGGCGGTCTCGGGCGATGCCGCCGCAACGGGCGCCGCACGGCTCGCCGCGCGTGGGGCGCTGCGCGCCGGTGCGGGCCTGGTGACACTGGCAACGCCGCGCGACGCGCTCGCGATCAATGCTGCCGCGCTGACGGCGGTGATGGTCCGCCCCGTCGACACCGCGATCGAGTTCGGCGAACTGCTCGGCGACCAGCGCTACAACACCTGCATGATCGGTCCTGGCGCGGGCATCGGCGAACGCACCTGCGACATGGTCCACACGGCGCTTGATGCGCAACGGCATCTCGTCCTGGACGCGGACGCGCTGACCAGCTTTGCGGCAAATCCCGAGCGCCTGTTTGAGTCGATCAAGTCCTCGCAGGACAGTGCGGTTGTGCTGACGCCGCACGAGGGCGAGTTTCCGCGCCTGTTCTCCGATCTCAGCAACAAGCATCCGGGCCGCTCCAAGCTCGAACGCGTGCGCGCCGCCGCCGAGCGCTCCGGCGCAGTCGTGCTCCTGAAGGGCCCCGACACGACAATCGCCGCCCCCGATGGCCGCGCCACCATCGCCGCCAACGCGCCGCCCTGGCTTGCGACCGCCGGCGCCGGCGACGTGCTCGCCGGCATCATCGCCGGGCTTTTGGCGCAGGGCGTGCCGGCCTTCGAAGCCGCCAGCATCGGGGTCTGGATGCATGGCGAGGCGGCCAGCGAGGCGGGGCCCGGCCTGATCGCGGAGGATCTGACCGAGACGCTGCCGGCCGTGCACCGGCGGATCTATGATGCGGTGGGGATCGAGTACTAGTGCTCAGGCAACTTGCGCTCACCGACATGGGCGCCGCGGCGCAGGTTCATCGGATCGCGTTCGACCGGGCGATGCCGTGGCTCGTAGGCCTGCACACGCCGGACGAAGATCGCTGGTTCTACCGCGAGCGCGTTTTTCCGACATGCCAGATCTGGGGCCGCTTCGACGATGACGCGCTGATCGGGATCATCGCCTTCAGCGACGGTTGGATCGAGCAGCTCTACGTGGTTCCCGCGGTCCAGGGCCGCGGCATCGGCACCGAACTCCTCGTCGTCGCCAAAGGCGTCTGCGAACGCTTGGAGCTCTGGACCTTTCAGCGCAACGCGCCGGCGCGGCGCTTCTATGAGGCGCGCGGATTCACGCTGGTCGAGGAAACTGAAGGCGCGCGGAACGAGGAGAAGGAGCCCGACGCCCGGTACCTCTGGACGCGGCCCGGCCGACAAGCCGGGTAGGATGAGTAGAGCGCAGCGAAACCCATCATCTCAGGCCTTGCGCGATCTCGACGGGCTTCGCTTCGCTCTACCCATCCTACGAGGTCTCACTCCACCGCGTACCACCGCACCAGGCGCGGCGCGGCCCAGTCGGTCGCGACGGATTCGAGCAGCCATCGTCCGGGGGAGGTCGCCGCGAAGGCAATGCGCTGGATCTGGCCGGGCTCGATCGCGAGCGTGTCGAGCCAGTAAGGCTTCCAGCCGTCGTCGAGCTTGTCGAGCAGGCGGAAGGGATGGCCGTGCAGGTGGAAGACGGTGGTGAGAGGGGCGGGATTCTTCAGGGCCAGCACGACGGTGCGGCCGGTCTTGGCGCGGAAGGCGGGGGCCGAGGCGGTGGAGAAGTTTGCAGGCTTTATCCAGCCGGCTTCGGACGCGCCGAGCGCGACATCGAACCGCGGGGCGCCCTTCAGGTCGAGCTTCTCGGGGAGATCGTTCGACGGGAGGGGCTGTGCCGGCAACAGCGGCGCTCGCCGGTCCAGTTCGCCTGAAATCTTGAGGCGGCCAACCTGATGTGCCTCTTTGCCGTCATGCAGCAGGAACGCGGCCGATGTGGCCGTATCCACAAACGCGTCGGCACGTGCACCGGGGGCCAGCACGAGGGCGCCGTTGCGCGCTGGAAATGGCTCGGCCGGCTGCCCGTCCAGGGCCATGACCCGAACCTCATGGCTTTCCAATTTGATCGCCAGAACAGAACGTTGTGAGCCGTTGATGAAGCGTAGCCGTAGCCGCTCATTGGCCGCGGCTGAGAGTTCGAATGAAGTCGTTCCATTGATCGTATAGAGGGGCGTCGTGCCGTCCGCCTCTCGGCCCGGCGGAAGCGCGGTCCCGTCCGGCCGCAGGCGCCATTCCTCGATCAGGAGGACCACGTCACGATCGACGGCGACCCGGCCCGACTCGGCGGCGATGATCGGAAGCGGCCGCGCAGGCTGCTTCTGGGCATCCTCGAAGAGCCGAAAGTCGGCCAACAGGGTCCCTGCATTAGGTATTGAAATAACTGACGTTTCCGTCGTGTCCGGGGCTGCCGGCGCGCGGCCCCGGAGCGGATCGGCCGCCGCCGGGGCATTGAGGCCGTACCAGACTGGCGCAAGCGGCACGGGCAGGTCGTTCCGGAACACCAATTGGCAGTTGTCGAAACGCTTGAGACGCACGTCCCCAAGGTGGCTTACGGCGGTCAGCTCCCAGATTGGTATAGGCGGCTGTCCCGGCCTGAGAGCCAGCGTTGCCGCCCTGGCCTGAAGGGCGAGCTGGGCGGTCATGAGCGGGCCCGCGCCGCCCGCGATCAACCCGGCCGCCGCGGCGCCAAGGGAGACGCTGATGGAGGCACCAAGCCCGGCCAAAACGTCGCGCCGATCAGGGGCAGATATCTGCGTTTTCATGCTCGATCCGGACCATGCCGCGCTGGATAAGTCCAGCCATCGTGCCTACGTAAAGCTTGCCTCCATCAGGCCATTTTTTTGCTGCGAACAGTCAGGCACATGCTATAAGCCCGGCCGCCCGCGGCATCGCGGCCGGTCTTGATGCAAATTCACGCGGGCGTGGCGGAACTGGTAGACGCGCTGGATTTAGGTTCCAGTGACGAAAGTTGTGGGGGTTCGAGTCCCTCCGCCCGCACCAAGCGCTTCTCGCGTTTGCACGGATTACGAGGACCTGCTTCTCGTGGACGTTTGTCCGCCTGAGGCCGGTCCGATGAACCACCGGCGCTGAGGCATTAGCCTTGCGCCGGATCGATTAATGACAGCGTCCCGACGCGCAATGTGCCGGGACCGAGCGAAAAGAAGATTGGACGCCATGCAGGTCACAGAAACCCTCTCGGAAGGTTTGAAGCACGAGTTCAAGATCAGCGTTCCCGCGTCTGATCTCGACGCCAAGGCCGGCGCCAAGCTCGTCGATCTCAAGGACAAGGTCCGCATCAACGGCTTCCGTCCCGGCAAGGTGCCGGTCACGCACCTGAAGAAGGTCTATGGCCGTTCGGTGATGGCCGAGACCATCGACCAGACCATCCGCGACACCAACACGCAGCTGTTCTCCGAGCGCGGCTTCCGCCTTGCGACCGAGCCGAAGATCACCATGCCGACCGAACAGGCCGAGGTCGAGGAGCTGCTGAACGGCAAGACCGATCTGACCTACACGGTTGCGATCGAGGTGGTGCCGTCGATCGCGCTCGCCGACTTCAAGAGCTTCCAGGTCGAGAAGCCTGTCGCCGAAGTCTCCGATACCGACGTCGACGAGGCGATCAAGCGCATCGCCGATTCCAACCGCACCTATGTCGCCAAGGGCGAGGGCGCCAAGGCCGCCTCGGGCGACCGCGTCACCATCAACTTCAAGGGCACCATCAACGGCGAAGCCTTCGAGGGCGGCACCGGCGAGGGCATCCAGGTCCTGATCGGCTCCAACACCTTCATCCCCGGCTTCGAGGAGCAGCTCATCGGCATTGGTGCCAATGAGACCCGCACGCTGAAGGTGTCGTTCCCGAAGAACTACATGAACGACAAGCTCGCCGGCCAGCCGGCCGAGTTCGAGACCACCGCGACCCTGATCGAGTCGCCGCAGGATCTCGCGATCGACGACGAGTTCGCCAAGACGCTCGGCCTTGAATCGCTCGACAAGCTGAAGGAAGCCGCGCGCGAGCGTCTGGCTGCCGAATTCGCGACCGCGACGCGCCAGCGCGTCAAGCGCGCGCTGCTCGATCGCCTCGACGAGGCGCATCGCTTCGAGGCTCCCCCCTCGCTCGTCGAGGAGGAGTTCAATCTGATGTGGAACTCGGTCAAGGCCGAGATGGACTCCGCCGGCAAGACCTTTGCCGACGAGGACACCACCGAGGAGAAGGCGAAGGAAGAGTACCACAAGATCGCCGACCGCCGCGTGCGCCTCGGCCTCGTGCTCTCCGAGATCGGCGAGAAGAACAAGATCACCGTGACCGACGACGAGGTCGGCCGCGCCGTGATCGAGCGCGCCCGCCAGATGCCCGGCCGCGAAAAGGAGGTCTGGGACTTCTACCGCAACAACGCCCAGGCCTTGGCCCAGCTTCGTGCACCGATCTATGAGGACAAGGTCGTCGACTTCATCCTCGAGCTCGCCAGCGTCACCGAGAAGAAGGTCTCGCGCGAGGACCTCTACAAGGACGACGAGGCGGAAAAGACCGCTGCCTGAAAGCTTTGAAACAGCCTTCTATTAAGGATGATCGGCGAAGGGGCCCAGCTAGCCAGATGGCCTGCTGGGCCTCTTTGCGCGAATCAGCTTCAACTCCCTGATCGATTAAGCCTTAATTCGTTCAGGACTTGTCTGGCACGAATTGGGCTATATCTGTCGCTAGCTCTTCTACGAAAGTTCCTGCATCACGGGACGTCCATCGGCCTTCCGGCACATCCAGCCAAGACTGGCGATGTCCGCCTCTCAAAACCCCTAGGTGACTCATGCGCGATCCGGTTGAAACCTACATGAACCTCGTGCCCATGGTGGTCGAGCAGACCAACCGTGGCGAGCGCGCCTACGACATTTTCTCGCGCCTTCTGAAGGAGCGCATCATCTTCGTGACCGGTCCGGTCGAGGACGGCATGTCGACGCTGATCGTCGCGCAGCTGTTGTTCCTCGAGGCGGAAAATCCGAAGAAGGAAATCTCGATGTACATCAACTCGCCGGGCGGCGTGGTGACGTCGGGCCTTGCGATCTACGACACCATGCAGTTCATCCGCCCGCCGGTCTCCACGCTCTGCACCGGCCAGGCGGCCTCGATGGGCTCGCTGCTGCTCGCCGCCGGCGAGAAGGACATGCGCTTCTCGCTGCCGAACGCGCGCATCATGGTGCATCAGCCCTCTGGCGGCTTCCAGGGGCAGGCCACCGACATCATGCTGCACGCCCAGGAGATCCTGAACCTGAAGAAGCGGCTCAACGAGATCTACGTGAAGCATACCGGCCAGACCTACAAGTCGATCGAGGACGCGCTGGAGCGCGACAAGTTCCTGACCGCGAACGACGCCAAGGAATTCGGCCTCGTCGACAAGGTCATCGACAAGCGCGCCGAGGAGCCGGCGCCGGCCAAGGTCCCGTAACACTACTGGGCTCTGGCGGCGATCCACCGGTGGATACCCTGGGGATCGCGCGGCACCGTCAAGGCGGTGTTGACGGTAAGGACGTCTGTGCGCGTCGCACAAAGCGCCGTTTGCGCGCTGCGATGGGCACAAAGTTCCGCTTTCGTGCTTGTTTTTCGTGGCAATCCAGCAACGCCGGGGTGATTTCCATCACTTCGCCCGTGCCAAGACCGGAAATCACGGTATTGTCACGGGTAGCCGGCGACCCCCGATTAGCGAATTCTTGATAGTCGGGTGACAGCATGGTTGGCTATGCATGATCGGCTATGATCGCGGGAGAATCGAGTGACCGTGATTCGCACGGGATGTAAGGCATAGGGTCTTTTTTGGTACGGAATTTGCTCTATTTGAACTTCATACCGGTCTTTCGTGCCGGGATGGAGCGATCGAGCGAGACGATCGAACCGCGGACGGAGACATGAATGAGTAAGGTTGGCACGAGCGACTCCAAGAACACGCTATATTGCTCGTTCTGCGGCAAGAGCCAGCACGAAGTCCGCAAACTGATCGCGGGTCCCACGGTCTTCATCTGCGACGAGTGCGTCGAGCTCTGCATGGACATCATCCGCGAGGAGAACAAGTCCTCGCTCGTGAAGTCGCGCGACGGCATTCCGACGCCGAAGGAAATCTGCAAGGTGCTGGACGATTACGTGATCGGCCAGAGCCACGCGAAGAAGGTCCTGTCGGTCGCGGTGCACAATCACTACAAGCGCCTCAACCACCAGACCAAGCACAACGACGTCGAGCTCGCGAAGTCGAACATCCTGCTGATCGGTCCGACCGGCTCGGGCAAGACGCTGCTCGCGCAGACGCTCGCCCGCATCCTGGACGTGCCGTTCACGATGGCGGATGCGACCACGCTGACCGAGGCCGGCTATGTCGGTGAGGACGTCGAGAACATCATCCTGAAGCTGCTCCAGGCCGCCGACTACAATGTCGAGCGCGCCCAGCGCGGCATCGTCTACATCGACGAAATCGACAAGATCAGCCGCAAGTCCGACAATCCCTCGATCACGCGTGACGTGTCGGGTGAGGGCGTGCAGCAGGCGCTGCTCAAGATCATGGAAGGCACGGTGGCCTCGGTCCCGCCGCAGGGCGGCCGCAAGCATCCGCAGCAGGAATTCCTGCAGGTGGATACCACCAACATCCTGTTCATCTGCGGCGGCGCGTTCGCCGGCCTCGAGAAGATCATCTCGGCGCGCGGCCGGTCGACCTCGATCGGCTTCGGTGCCCAGGTGCTCGCGCCGGAGGACCGCCGGACCGGCGAGATCTTCCGTCACGTCGAGCCTGAGGACCTCCTGAAGTACGGCCTCATCCCTGAATTCGTCGGCCGTCTGCCCGTCGTGGCGACGCTCGAGGACCTGGACGAGACCTCGCTGAAGAAGATCCTGACCGAGCCGAAGAACGCGCTGGTGAAACAGTACCAGCGGCTGTTCGAGATGGAGAACATCGAGCTGACCTTCGCCGACGAGGCGCTTGGCGCGGTTGCCCGCAAGGCGATCGAGCGCAAGACCGGCGCGCGCGGCCTGCGCTCGATCCTCGAGGCGATCCTGCTCGAGACCATGTTCGACCTGCCGGGCCTGGAAGGTGTGGAAGAAGTCGTGATTTCGCGCGAAGTCGTGGAAGGCACGGCCCGTCCGCTCTACATCTACGCCGATCGCTCCGATCGCGCGGTCGAGAACGCCAGCGCCTAAATTGCGGCGTTGGAACGCTCCAAACGTCTTATCGGTTGAGGGCTGCGGAATGCTTCTCCGCAGCCCATGTTGCGTCGCTTACCTGTGTGCGTAAGCGCCTGATGGCGCGCGTATTTCAATGACTTGACACCCCCCGGGTCGATAGCCACCTAATGTCGGCGGCGAGCGAGAATTCCGTTCAAGATTCGCCGCTGTTCCGATCCGGCAAGCCTGGGCCAACCTGCGAATGATAGACCGGTTCTGCCGATCACCTCGGCACCTTGTGGCGGTTGCGCATAAGACAGCGGGCTGCGTGCAAGGGGGCAAAGCAAAAGGAAAAGGCCATGACTAATCCAAAACCCCGGCCAACCATCGTCCATGGCGAGGCGCACGCTTATCCCGTGCTGCCGCTGCGCGATATCGTCGTCTTCCCGCACATGATCGTTCCGCTGTTCGTCGGTCGCGAGAAGTCGATCCGCGCGCTCGAAGAGGTGATGAAGAACGATGCGCTGATCATGCTCGCGACGCAAAAGAACGCGTCCGACGATGATCCGGCGCCCGATGCCATCTACGAGACCGGTACGCTGGCCAGCGTGCTCCAGCTCTTGAAGCTTCCCGACGGCACCGTGAAGGTGCTGGTCGAAGGGCTCGAGCGTGCGCGCGTGCAGAAATACACCGATCGCGCCGATTACTACGAAGCCACCGCCGTTGCGCTTGCCGACACCGATGCGAAGTCGGTCGAGGCCGAGGCGCTGGCGCGCTCGGTCGTGTCCGACTTCGAGAGCTATGTGAAGCTCAACAAGAAGATCTCGGCCGAGGTCGTCGGCGTGGTGCAGGCGATCACCGATTTCGCCAAGCTCGCCGACACCGTTGCCTCGCATCTCGCCGTCAAGATCGCGGACCGCCAGGGCATCCTGGAGACGCTGTCGGTCACCACGCGCCTCGAGAAGGTGCTGGGCCTGATGGAGAGCGAGATCTCGGTGCTGCAGGTCGAGAAGCGCATCCGCTCGCGCGTCAAGCGCCAGATGGAGAAGACCCAGCGCGAGTATTATCTCAACGAGCAGATGAAGGCGATCCAGAAGGAACTCGGCGACGACGACGGTCGCGACGAGCTCGCCGATCTCGAAGAGAAGATCTCCAAGACCAAGCTCTCCAAGGAAGCGCGCGAGAAGGCGCAGCATGAATTGAAGAAGCTGCGCCAGATGTCGCCGATGTCCGCGGAAGCGACCGTCGTGCGC
Source organism: Bradyrhizobium sp. CB2312 (assembly GCF_029714425.1). Lineage (NCBI taxonomy): Bacteria > Pseudomonadati > Pseudomonadota > Alphaproteobacteria > Hyphomicrobiales > Nitrobacteraceae > Bradyrhizobium > Bradyrhizobium sp. CB2312. The sequence continues at coordinate 4,712,303 of NZ_CP121668.1, forward strand.
AACTATCTGGACTGGCTGCTGTCGATCCCGTGGAACAAGAAGTCCAAGGTGAAGAAGGATCTGGAGGCGGCGCAAGCCATCTTGGATTCCGATCACTACGGTCTGGAGAAGGTCAAGGAGCGCATCGTCGAGTATCTCGCCGTGCAGTCGCGCGCCAACAAGCTGACCGGACCGATCCTGTGCCTCGTCGGGCCTCCCGGCGTCGGCAAGACCTCGCTCGGCAAGTCGATCGCGAAGGCGACCGGACGTGAGTTCGTGCGCGTCTCGCTCGGCGGCGTGCGCGACGAGGCCGAGATCCGCGGTCACCGCCGCACCTATATCGGCTCGATGCCTGGCAAGATCATCCAGTCGATGCGCAAGGCCAAGTCGTCCAATCCGCTGTTCCTGTTGGACGAGATCGACAAGATGGGCGCCGATTTTCGCGGCGATCCGTCCTCGGCTCTGCTCGAGGTCCTCGACCCCGAGCAGAACGGGACCTTCAACGATCACTATCTCGAGGTCGACTACGATCTCTCCAACGTGATGTTCATCACGACCGCGAATACGCTCAATATTCCCGGGCCGCTGATGGACCGCATGGAGATCATCCGGATCGCGGGTTACACCGAGAACGAGAAGGTCGAGATCGCGCGCAAGCATCTGATCCCGAACGCGGTGTCCAAGCATGGCCTGGACTCCAAGGAGTTCTCGATCGACGACGACGCGCTGCTGCTTCTGATCCGCCGCTACACCCGCGAAGCGGGCGTGCGGAACCTGGAGCGTGAGCTTTCGACACTCGCCCGCAAGGCGGTGAAGGAGCTGATGATCTCCAAGAAGAAGTCGGTCAAGGTCACCGAGAAGACTCTGGAAGAGCTTCTGGGCGTGCCGAAGTACCGCTTCGGCGAGATCGAGAGCGAGCCGCAGGTCGGCATCGTCACCGGCCTTGCCTGGACCGATGTCGGCGGCGAGCTGCTGACCATCGAAGGCGTCATGATGCCCGGCAAGGGCAAGATGACGGTCACGGGCAATCTGCGTGACGTGATGAAGGAGTCGATCTCGGCGGCGGCGTCCTACGTCCGTTCCCGCGCGATCAACTACGGCGTCGAGCCGCCGCTGTTCGATCGGCGTGACATCCACGTGCACGTGCCGGAGGGCGCGACGCCGAAGGACGGTCCGTCCGCTGGCGTGGCGATGGCCACCGCGATCATCTCGGTCATGACCGGCATCCCGGTCCGCCACGATGTCGCGATGACCGGCGAGATCACGCTGCGCGGCCGCGTGCTGCCGATCGGCGGCCTGAAGGAGAAGCTGCTGGCTGCTGCCCGCGGCGGCATCAAGACGGTGCTGATCCCCGAGGACAATGCCAAGGATCTCACGGAGATTTCCGATGCGATCAAGGGTGGCATGGAGATCATCCCGGTCTCGCGTCTCGACGACGTCGTCGCCAAGGCGCTGGTCAAGAAGCCGGTGCCGATCGTCTGGGAAGAGGACACCAAGGTGACGGTGAAGCCGGACGGTGATGAAGCGGCCGGCGGCCTGACCGCTCACTGAGAACGCAGTTCAAAAAGATGATAAAACGGCGCCTTCGGGCGCCGTTTTTGTTTTGAGGACTGGTCATGCAGGTCGACGGACAATGCCATTGCGGCAAGATCACCTTTGAGGCCGAAGTCGACCCTGAGGCGGTCTCGGTGTGTCACTGCACCGACTGCCAGACGCTGACCGGCTCGCCGTTCCGGGTCACCGCGATCTGCACCCAGGCTGAGGTCAAGCTCACCGGCGGCACGCCAAAAATCTACGGCAAGCGCGGCGACAACGGCCGGATGCGCTTCCAGCACTTCTGCGCGGACTGCGGTTCCCCCCTGTTCACCAGCGGTGAGGGCGACCAGGCCGACGATTGGGGCATCCGCTGGGGCAGCATCCGCCAGCGCGATGCGCTGCGGCCGGTGAGGCAGATCTGGTGCAGTCGGCGGCGGTCTGGATCGACGCGGTGCCGCTGCTGCCGGGACGGCCGCAGGATTGAGGTCCCGGAAATGGAGTTCCGCGCTTGCCCGTCCGGGGCCTGTGAGGCTAAAGAGGCGGCGAGGGGCGGTTAGCTCAGCTGGTTAGAGCATCTCGTTTACACCGAGAGGGTCCGCGGTTCGAATCCGTGACCGCCCACCAGCCTTCACTCGCTTCGCGAGTTTCGGCTGGGTAAGCCGGCTTAGACCTCCAAGCCAGCTCAAACGTCATTGACGCGATGCGGGCGAAGGCCGCCGCGCCGGAGCCCAACGGACCAAGGCGGGCTTTTGCCAGGCACCCGGCGCCGTGAAAGAGACCCGTAGCGGGTCCAAAATTGCCTTCGTTCGGTCATCTTTTCGATCGCACCGCGAACCACCGTTCCAGTTCCCCTAATGAGCGTGGAGTATCGCCGTGATGAGTGATCTTCGCACGAAGTTGGAAAGGTACGAGGCCAAAGCCGCTCACTGCATGAAAGCAGCTCAGGAAGCGAGCGACGAAGCCGGCAAGGCTTTTTATCAGGAGCTTGCCCGCTATTACGACGAGCTGGCAACGGACTTCCGCCGGGTTCTTGCGAAGCGAACTGGAGCCTCGCTGGCGGCCGAATGACTTTGCGTAGCGCATTGGCGTAGCGCAGCTCGGCAGTAAGTGCTCTCACCGTCCGTCGATCTCTGACGCCGTGCAACGCGGCGCGAACGGAGGCATGCCTCGCCGACAGGTGGACAGAGCAGCCCCGGTTGACGGCGTCATTGCTTTTCGGCATCGGGGTCTTTCGACCGAGTTGCCAGAGGGGCACCCATGGAACAGCCAAGCGGACACGCAGAGAACGCCGACCAGATCGCCTATTGGAACGGCCCGAGCGGGCAGCGCTGGGCGGACCGCCATGCGGCGCAGGAGAAGCTGCTCGGGCCGATCGCCGACGTCCTGATCGACCGTGCCAAACCAAAGCCGGGCGAGCGGGTGATCGATGTTGGCTGCGGTTCCGGCGCGACGACGTTTGCGTTCGCGAAGGCCGTCGCGTCCGATGGCTTTGCGCTCGGCCTCGACGTCTCCGAGCCAATGCTGTCGCAGGCGCGGGCGCTGGCGCCAAAGGGCCTGCCGCTGGATTTCGTGCTGGCGGATGCGACGGTGCATCCATTCGAGCCGGCGAGCTTTGATCTCCTCGCCTCGCGCTTCGGCGTGATGTTCTTTGCCGATCCCGTCGCGTCTTTCTCCAATCTCCGCCGCGCACTGAAGCCCACCGGGCGGCTCGCTTTCGTCTGCTGGCGTGAGCCGAAGGAAAACCCGTGGATGATGGCGCCGCTGATGGCGGTCTACAAACACGTCCCGAAGATGCCGCCGGTCGGGCCGGAGGAGCCGGGCCCGTTCGCCTTCGCCTCCGAAGAGCGCGTGATGCGCATCCTGAAAGGTGCCGGCTTCGCGGACGTCGCGATGGAGCCGCACAATCTCGCCATGGATATCGCCATCGGCGGCGGTCTCGACGCCGCCGTCGACGGCTCACTCCAGATCGGCCCCGCCAGCCGCGCGCTGCAAGGGCATCCGCCGGAGACCTATGAGGCCGCCAAAGCCTCGATCCGCGAGACGCTCGCGCCGTTCCTGAAGGGGCAGAGCGTGGCGCTGCAGGGCGCGATCTGGATCGTCACGGCGACGGTGGGGTAGGCGCGGCTCTCTCTACGACCGTCATTGCGAGCGCAGCGAAGCAATCCAGAATCCCTCCGCGGACACAGTCTGGATTGCTTCGCTTCGCTCGCAATGACGATGTGGATAGGTCTGTCGTCCCTCACACCACATCATCCGGCGCCAGCGCGCAGCCATTGTCGGGATGCGTCTCGACCTGGAGCGTGGTGTGGCCGATGCGGAACGATGCTTTCAGCTGCTGCGCCGTCTCCATCAGGAATGCGTCGCCGGAGCCGCCGGGCATGACGAGGTGACACGTGAGCGCCGTCTCGGTGGTCGAGATCGGCCAGACGTGGAGATCGTGGATTCCTGTTACGCCCGGCCGCGCCAGCAGGAATGCCTTGATCGCGGCGAGGTCGGTGCCCTTCGGCGCGGCCGCCATCGACATGTCGATGGAGCCGCGCAAGAGGCTCGTCGTGCTCCAGAGGATGGTGGCGCAGATCACGAGGCTGGTGACGGGATCGAGCCAGAGCCAGCCGGTCCAGATGATCAGCGCTGCCGAGACCACGACGCCGAGCGAGACCGCGGCGTCGGCCGCCATGTGCAGATAGGCGCCTTCGATGTTGATGTCGTCCTTGCGGCCGCTTGCGAACAGCATGGCGGTAAAGCCGTTGACGAGGATGCCGATGCCGGCAACCACCATCACGGTGACGCCCGCGATTGGCTCCGGCTCGCGCAGCCGCAGGATCGCCTCCCAGCCGATCGCGCCGGTCGCGACCAATAGGAATACCGCGTTCGCCAGCGCCGCCAGGATGGTGGAGGCGCGCAAGCCGTAGGTGAAGCGGCCGCTCGGCGCGCGCTTTGCCGCGACCGAGGCGCCCCAGGCCACGACCAGGCCGAGCACGTCGGACAGGTTGTGGCCGGCGTCCGCGAGCAGCGCGGTGGAGTTGCCGATATAGCCATAGACCGCCTCGGCCACGACCAGCGCGGTGTTGAGGGTAATGCCGATCGCGAACGCCTTGCCGAAACTGGCGGGCGCGTGAACATGCGCAGCACCATGATCATGGCCATGCGCGTGGTCATGGCCGTGACCATGATTATGCGAATGGCCCGCATGATCATCATCGTGATGATGGTCGTGGCTGCCCAATCCTAGCGCTCCCCGGAAGCCGCCAAATCGGGCGCCATTGTAGGCGTTTCGTTTGCCACGTCACGGCGGAACAGCACATAGAGCGCCGGCAGCACCAAGAGCGTCAGCACCGTCGAGGAGATGATGCCGCCGATTACCACGGTCGCGAGCGGCCGCTGCACCTCGGCGCCGGCGCCGGTTGCGAGCGCCATCGGCACGAAGCCGAGCGAAGCCACGAGCGCCGTCATCAGCACCGGGCGCAGACGGGTCAGCGCGCCCTCGCGCACGGCTTCCGCGATGGGCCGCCCCTCGCTGCGCAGCCGCTCGATGAAGGCGATGATGACGAGCCCGTTGAGCACGGCGACGCCCGACAGCGCGATGAAGCCGACGCCGGCGCTGATCGACAGCGGGATGCCGCGCAGCAGCAGAGCCGCAACGCCGCCGGTCAGCGCCAGCGGCACGCCGGAAAACACCAGCGCCGCATCCGCCGCCGATCCCATGCCCATGAACAGCAGCAGGAACACCAGCAGCAGCGCCACCGGCACGACGATCGTCAGCCGCTTGGTGGCGGAGACCAGCTGCTCGAACTGTCCGCCCCAGCCGATCCAGTAGCCCGGCGGCAGCTTGACCTTTTCGGCGACGGCGGCTTCCGCCTCGCTCACGAAGGAGCCGAGGTCGCGCGCGCGGACGTTGGCGGTGACGACGATGCGCCGCTTGCCGTTCTCGCGGCTGATCTGGTTGGGGCCGGGCGTCGTATCGACGGTTGCGACCGACGACAGTGGCACGTAGCGCATCTGGGCGAGGGGAGAGCCGGTGAGCGCTGTGCGGATCGGCGCGCTGGCCGCGGCGTCCTCGCCCGGCGGCAGCGGGATCGGGATGGCGCGGATCGCCTCGAGATTGCCGCGCAGCCGCTCGGGCAGGCGCACGACGATGTCGAAGCGGCGGTCGCCCTCGAACAGCTTTCCGGCCGACTTGCCGCCCACCGCGATCTCGACGATGCCCTGCACCTCACTGATGCTGAGCCCATAGCGGGCGAGCGCCTGGCGATCGAGGCGGACAGTGAGGATCGGCAGGCCCGAGACCTGCTCGATCTTGACGTCGCTGGCGCCGCGGATGCCGCGGATCGCCGCCTCGACCTGCTTTGCCGCACCTTGCAGGATGTCGAGGTCGTCGCCGAAAACCTTGATGCCGACGTCGCTGCGCACGCCGGAGATCAGCTCGTTGACACGAAACTGGACCGGCTGGGAGAGCTCGTAGGCGCTGCCAGGAATGTCGTCGGCGGCCTTGTCGATGGCTTCGATCACTTCCGATTTCGGCTTGTCCGGGTCGGGCCATTCGGCGCGCGGCTTCAACATGATGTAGCCGTCTGTCTGCGCCGGCGACATCGGGTCGGTGGCGACCTCCGCGGTGCCGATGCGGGTGAAGAACTCCTTCACCTCCGGAATCTGCGTGATGCGCTTTTCCAGCGCCTTCTGGAGGTCCAGCGACTGGGTGAGGCTGGTCCCGGGAATCCGGATCGAGGCCAGCGCGACATCGCCCTCGTCCAGGCTCGGAATGAACTCGCCGCCCATTCGCGAAGCGGCGATGCCGCTCGCGACCACGATGACGACAGCCATGATCGCGACGGCGGCACGGTTGTCGATGGCAAAGCGGAGCAGGGGGAGATAGGCACGCGTTGCCATCCGCATGAACAGGTTTTCGTGCTCGGAAACCTTGCCCGTAACGAAGATGGCAACCGCCGCCGGCACGAAGGTGATGGAGAACAAGACGGCCGCGCCCAGCGCCATCAGCACGGTCAGCGCCATCGGCGTGAACATCTTGCCCTCGACGCCCGTCAGCGTCAGCACGGGCAGATAGACCACTGCGATAATCAGCGTTCCGAACAGGCTCGGCTTGATGACTTCGCTCGACCCGCGCTGGATCGCGCGCAACCGTTCGGCGGTCGTGAGCAGGCCGCCTTTCTCGCGCTGGGCCACCGCCAGCATGCGCAGGCAATTCTCGACGATGATCACGGCGCCATCGACGATGATGCCGAAGTCGATCGCACCGAGACTCATCAGGTTGGCGCTGACCCTGGTCTCGACCATTCCGGTGATGGTCATGGCCATCGACAGCGGAATGACGCAGGCCACCACCAGCGCGGCGCGGATGTTGCCGAGGATCAGGAACAGCACGGCCACGACCAGTGCCGCGCCTTCCACAAGGTTGTTCTGGACCGTGCGGACCGTGGCCTCGACCAGATGGGTGCGATCGTAGACGGTTCGCGTCACGACGCCCTCGGGCAGCGATTTGGCGATGTCCTCGAGACGGGCCGCGACACGGCGCGCCACCGTGCGGCTGTTCTCGCCGATCAGCAGCATGGCGGTGCCGAGCACGGTCTCCTCACCGTCACGCGTCGCCGCTCCCGTGCGCAAATCGCGGCCTTCGGTGACGGTGGCGATGTCCCGGATCCTGACGGGATTGCCACCACGCGAGCCGATCACGACATCCTGGATCTCGCCGATACTGCCGACCTGGCCCGGCGACCGCACCAGATATTGCTCGCCGTTGCGCTCGATATAGCCGGCGCCGACATTGGCGTTGTTGGCGGCCAGCGCCGTCATGACGTCGCGAAAGCCGAGCCGGTAGGCCATCAGCTTGCCGGGGTCCGGCAGCACGTGGAATTGCCGCTCGAAGCCGCCGATGGTGTTGACCTCGATCACCCCCGGCACGTTGCGAAGCTGCGGCCGGATGATCCAGTCCTGCACGGTGCGCAAGTCGGTCAGCGAATAGTCATGGCCGCCTGGTGCCTTCGCGCCCGCCTTGGCCTCGACGGTGTACATGAAGATTTCGCCAAGCCCGCTCGAGATCGGGCCCATTGCGACCTCGACGCCGGCCGGCAGCTGGTCCTTCACCTGCTGGATGCGCTCGCCCACGAGCTGGCGGGCGAAATAGATGTCGGTGCCGTCCTTGAAGACCACCGTCACGTGGCTGAGGCCGTAGCGCGACAGCGAGCGCGTGTAGTCGAGCTTGGGCAGCCCGCCCATCACGGTCTCGACCGGGAAGGTGATGCGCTGCTCGGTTTCGAGTGGCGAGTAGCCGGGCGCGCGAGTGTTGATCTGCACCTGCACGTTGGTGATGTCGGGTACGGCGTCGATCGGCAGGCGCTGGAAATTCCAGCCGCCGAATGCGACGGCGCCGAGCGCGAGCAGGAGGACCAGCCAGCGCTGCTTCAGCGAGGCGGCAATGAGGCGCTCAATCATGCTCGGCCTCCCCCTTGCCCATCTCGGCCTTCACCACAAAACTGTTCTCCGCGACGTAGTGCTCGCCGGCGGAAAGGCCCGCCTTGATCTCGACATGGCGCGGGTCGGAGTCGCCAAGCTCGACCGGCCGCGCCTCGATCTTGTCGCCGTCCTCGCGGACGAACACGATGGTCTTGTTCTCCAGTGTCTGGATCGCGCTGCGGCGCACGGCGACGGCGACGTTGCGGGCGGCGAGGATCAGCCGCGCCGTGACGAACAGGCCGGGACGCAGGCGTCCGTCCGGATTGGGCAGCACCACGCGCGCCAGCGCGGTCTGGGTCTCGCTCGAGCCGATCGGCGCCATGTAGGAGATCGTGCCTTTGATCTCGCCGCGGCCGTCGTCGGGGTCGATCAGCACCTCGTCGTTGATGCGCACGCGTCTGAGATCCTGCCGGTAGATCGACAGATCGACCCAGATGGTGGAGAGATCGGCGACGACGAAGGCCGGCTTCTGCTCGGAGGCATATTCGCCGAGCGAGATCTGCCGCTCGATAATGGTGCCGGCAATCGGCGCCTTAAGCTCGTAGACTGTCAGGCTCTGGTTGCTCTCGATCGCGGCGAGGAGGTCGTCCTTGCCGACCTTGTCGCCAATGCGCTTCTGGATCGATTTTGCAAGTCCGGGAAAGCGGGGTGTGACCTGAACCACTGCCTCCTGGTTGGCGCGCAAGATGCCGTTGAAGGACAGCGTGTCGGTCAGCGTCGCGCTCGCGGCCTCGGCCAGCGTGACGCCGGCCGCGGCCAGCTTGACGTCGGAGATGCGGATGCGGTCGGCGCCGTGCTCGTCCTGCTCGACATGGTCGTTCGGCTTCTTCTGCTCGGAATGTTCGGCATGGTCGGTATGCGCGACCTTGGCTGGTGCAAGCATCGAATAGCCGTAAGCGCCGAGCGCGGCGGCCACGACGGCAACGAGGATGGTGGAGACTGTCTTCATCGTGCGCTCTCCCGCGCGAGCGTGAAGGGATTGCCGACGAGGCCTTCGATGGTGGCAACGCCGACATGGAAGTTTTGCAATGCCTCCTGCTCGCGCAGGCGCGCCTGCGTCACGCTCGCCTGGGCGTCGAGCACTTCGAGCAGGGTGAAGCGGCCTTGGCCATAGCCTTGCGAGATCGCTTCGGAGGCTTCGGTCGCCTTGGGGATCGCGGTCTCGCGCAGCACGGCGAGCTCGCGCAGCGAGCCCTGAAGCGAGTCGTAGGCGCGGCCGGCGACCACGATCAGCGTGTTGCGGCTCGCCTCGCGCTCGGCCCTGGTCTTGGCGAGGCTCTCCTGCGCCGAGAGGATGTTGCCCTGGTTCTGGTCGAACACGGGGATCGGTACCGAGACGGTGAGGCGCACCGCGTCGTCATTGGTCTCGTTGAAATGGCGCCAGCCGGCGGCGATGCGCACGTCGGGGTAGGGCCGCAGGCGCGCCATCAGCAGCTCGGCATTGCGCTGGGCATAGACCGCGGTCCAGCGGACCAGCTGCGGATTGGCGTCGATGGCGGCGACCACCGACTGGAACGGCGGCGGCTTGCCCATGGTGTCGAGCCGGCCGGAGACCTCGCCGAATTTCGCGGCGGGATCGCCCATCAGCACGGCAAGCTCGCGCCGCACGCTCGCCAGCGTCGCCTTGAAGCGCTCGCGGTCGGCCTTCACCAGCGCCGAGGCGACCTCGGCGCGGCCGGTCTCGGCCGGCGAGGAGGCGCCGGCCTCGACGCGGCGGCGCAGCAGCGGCGTCAGCCGGTCGATCGCGGCGATCTGCTCGTCGAGGATCTGGATGCGCCGCTGCGCGCCGAGCACGCTGAGGAAGGCGATCGCGGTCTCCGACAGCACCTCCAGCCTGACCGCCTTGCGCTGGATCGCGGCGACCTCGATGCCGGCCGCGCCGGCGGCGATCCGCGCCTCGCGCTTGCCGAACAGCTCGAAGGCCTGGCTGATCTGAAGCGTGGTCTCGGCCGATCTCGTGCCGCGATAGATGCCGGAGCCGAACGAGTTGTCCTGCTCATAGGACAGTTCCGGGTTGAGCAGTGCGCCCGCCTGGATGCGCTGGCCGGTGGCGATGCCGACATCGCGCTCCGCCGCCGTCAGGCGCGGGCTCGAGGCCAGCGCGCGCGAGAGCGCCGCGCGCATCGTCAGCGTCTGCGCGTGTGAGGTCAGCACCAGCGGTGGGCTGACGAGAAGAGCCATCGCGCATGCCATGCGCGCGGCCGTTCGCCTGGAAAGCATGAATAGGACCTGTGAAGGAGACGAGATGGGCGCATAGCCAGCGCCCGGCTGATCCGCTCAGGTCAGATGCTTGGGGGGCGGGGAGTCGGTATCGGGGACGATGCCGGTGCGATGGGGCTCGGGCTCCGGATGCGGAGCCGCCACAAGCGGGATCGACGTGCTCGATGGTGCCGGCTGAACGACCGCGACCGAGAAGCAGCCATGGCAATGATGCCCCCCGATCGCCTTGTGATCGCTGTGTCCGGCAGTATCGAGCACCGCCGCAATTTCCAAGCCGCCGGCAGGCGTAGTCACGTCGATGTCATGGAGGCCGTGCAGCGCGCCGGCGAGCAGATAGACCACCGCAATCAACACGGACAGCAGGCCGCGCCAGTTGCGCGGTCGGCGGGATGCTGAGGGCTGGCGGGTCGCGAGCACGATGTAACCCTGGTTGCGGTCTGCGCCCGGCCTAGCATGGCGGTGGGAACAGTGTCGACCCGCAACATTGTTACGTCCCAGGAACATTTGCCGCAGCAGCGCGAGCTGCGAGCACTTCTCACGGGCGGGCGATCACACGCGGGTCCAAGGCGAGCGTGTCGATCGCGGCCGCGCGCGTCGGCTCCGGAGCATGGCTGATGTCGTCAGCCTCGACCGTGATGACGGCGTGACAGCTCGCCTCCATCGCCCGCTCCAGCCATTTGATGGCTTCATCGATCCATTGATCATGGTGCTCGGGATCGGCGAGGGCCTTCTCCCGGAATATATCCGCCTGATGCAGGCACGCCGTTCTGCGGTCCACGCGCCTCTCCCGATTTGCAGGTCCCGCCCCGACCGCATCTTTGATGATCCCGCCGCCGGCGTCGTTAACATAGGACAGGCAGCGGGCAGGTCAGCCGGTCAATACACACGGAAAGGCCCCAGCTCCGGGGCTGCCCGGCTGGGGCCTTTTGTGCTCACAATCTTCATCCTTGGGACTTGGACAGACAATTCGCGTCTCGCCGGTTCGTTCCACGGGGCCGTGCCGAATTAGGAACGTTCCTCGTTCCTCCCGATTAGCGATTGGGAATGTTGAGGAGGACGGACCATGGACGGACTGATTTATCTGATCGGCTTGATCGTCGTGATCATGGCGATCCTGTCGTTCTTCGGCTTGCGCTGAGAGAGCCGTGATGACAATCGAAACTCTCGTGCAGGAAGACGTGATGGAGGGCGGCGCGGCGATCGTCGAGGATCGCCGGACCATCCAATGGGGCTCGGTGCTGGCGGGCGCCTTCGCCGCCGGAGCGATGTCGTTCATCCTTGTCGGCTTTGGCGTTGCCATCGGCCTCGGGGTCAGCTCGGCCTCGCCGACATGGCGCGATGCGTCGGCGGCGCTGGCGCTGCTGTCCGGGCTGTATCTGATCATCCAGGCGATCGTCAGCTTCGGCTTCGGCGGCTACATCGCCGGACGGACCACGCGACCGGCGCCGGCGCTGGCGACGATCGAGGATGATGGCGAGCGGCGGGACGGGCTGCATGGCCTGACGTCCTGGGCGCTTGCCGTGCTGATCGGCGCAGCGCTGCTGGCGATCCTCGGTGCGGCCGCACTCGACCGTTCGCCGCTGCGCAGCGGAGCCGGCAATGTCACCTCCGCCGAGCCGCTGCTCAGCTACGAGCTGGACAAGCTGTTCCGCGCGCCGCGCAGGCCTCCCAACACCGACATGCGGGAAGCCCGCGCCGAGGCCGGACGCATCCTGATGACGTCTTCGAGCCATAGCGGTGTCAGCACCGATGACCGAGCCTATCTCGTGCAGCAGGTTGCCGCTGCCACGGGATTGGCAGCACCTGATTCCGAGCGGCGGGTCGACGCGATGATCGCGGAATCCCACACGGCGATCAACCGCGCGCGGCGCAACTCGATCATCGTGGCCTTCTCGGTTGCGGCGGCGGCCCTGATCGGCGCCGCAGTCGCCTGGGGTGCCGCCGTTGCCGGCGGACGCCACCGCGATGGCGAGCCGTTGCCGAACTGGATGGCAAGCTCGAACCGCTTCCATCGCAATCCGCGGGCGATGCCGGTGCCGTAGATAACCTGCAACATGATGGCCGGGACCAGCCCGGCCATCCCTGTCCTCGAGAGGCTAGGCCTTCTCCTCCCAGATCATCGCCAGATGCACGATGGTCTGCACCGCCTTCTCCATGTCCTGCCGGCTCACCCATTCCAGCCGCGAGTGGAACGCGTGCTCGCCGGCGAAGATGTTGGGGCAGGGCAGGCCCATGAAGGACAGGCGCGAGCCGTCGGTGCCGCCGCGGATCGCGGTGTGCATCGGACGCAGGCCGGCGCGGCGAATCGCCTCGATGGCGTATTCGAGCACGTGCGGGTGACGGTCGATCACCTGCTTCATGTTGCGGTACTGCTCGCGCACCTCGAACGTGTAGGTCGAGCGCGGATAGTCCTTCATCACGTCCTTGACGATGCCCTTGAGCAGGGCCTCCTTCTCCTTCAGCCCTTCCTCGGTGAAGTCGCGCACGATGAAGGACAGCGTCGCCTGCTCCAGCGCGCCGTCGATTCCGACCGGATGCAGGAAGCCCTGCTTGCCTGAAGTCGTCTCCGGCGAGCAGCCTTCCCTCGGCAAGCGCTCGACGATGGCGGCCGCGATCTTGATCGCGTGCTCCATCTTGCCCTTGGCGTAGCCGGGATGGGCGCTGACGCCGTTGATGGTGATGGTGGCGCCGTCGGCCGAGAAGGTCTCGTCCTCGACGGTGCCGGCGCTCTCGCCGTCCATGGTGTAGCCGAAATCGGCGCCGAGCTTCTTCAGGTCGACATTGTCGACGCCGCGGCCGATCTCTTCATCCGGCGTGAACAGGATCTTGATGGTGCCGTGCTTCACGTCGGGATTGTTGATGAAGAAATGCGCGGCATCCATGATCTCGGCGACGCCGGCCTTGTTGTCGGCGCCCAACAGCGTGGTGCCGTCGGTGGTGATGATGTCGTTGCCGATCTGGTTCTTCAGCGCGGGGTGCTCATTGAAGCGGATCACCTGGCTGGGATCGCCCGGCAGCGTGATGTCGCCGCCGCGATAGTTCTTCACCATTTGCGGCTTGACGTCCTTGCCGGTGACGTCGGGCGAGGTGTCCATGTGCGAGCAGAAGCAGATCACCGGCACCTTCTTGTCGGTGTTGGCCGGGATCGTTCCGTAGACGTAACCATACTCGTCGAGATGCGCGTCCACGACGCCCATCGCCTTCAGCTCGGCGGCGAGCACGCGGCCGAGGTCCTTCTGTTTCTCGGTCGAGGGCGAGTGAGGGGATTCCGGATCGGACTGGGTGTCGATGGTGACGTAGCGCAGGAAGCGCTCGGTCACGGTGTGCGAAAAGGAGAGGGAGGACATTTTCTGGTCAACCGCCGGGTCTTTGGGGAAGCAGGCGGTATATCAGAAAAGCGGGCCGTGATGCGGCCGGATCAGATGGGATCAGGCTTAACGAGACGTAAGCCGCTCAGATCGCCTCTTTCAGTTCCTTGACCGGGCGGAACGCGACCTTCTTGCTGGCCTTGATGTGGATGGCCTCGCCGGTGGCGGGATTGCGGCCGGTGCGGGCGGCGCGCTTGCGGACCTGGAGGATACCGAGGCCGACGATGCGGACGCGGTCGCCCTTCTTCAGGTGCTTGGTGATCAGCTCGACCATGTCGGTGAGGACGGCCTCGGCGTGCTTTTTCGACAGGTCCTGGCTCTCCGCGATGTCGGCGGCGAGGTGCTTGAGCGTGATGGTGGCGGGAGCTGCAGCCTTCTTCGCCATGTCTGACCTCCTCGATTCCTCGCGAGGTCTCGGGGAGTGCCTCGGAACCACGCAAGTGACGGAAGGCGTAGACGATTCGGGGCTGAACTGACTACGTCGCGAGAGGTGGAGGAGCCTCTCCACGCACGTAATCGGCGGGGGACGGGACTATTCCGGCTTTAGGTACCAACGTCCTTGACTTCACTTGGTCCGGCCTTTAATTCCCCCCTCGTTCCGCGCGGACACATACGCGTCACGCGGGAGTAGCTCAGTTGGTTAGAGCGCCGGCCTGTCACGCCGGAGGTCGCGGGTTCGAGCCCCGTCTCTCGCGCCATTTTTGGCGGAATCTCAATAGCTTACATGCCGGCCTGAGCCTTCCTGACACCTGGTCGGGGTGAAATCCCTCTGTTTCTGATTTTGCCCGTGGCGGGCGATGTGCGCAAACACGCCGACACGGCGACGACTGGCCAAAACGGGGGCTTGGCGGAAGCGATCTCATGCAGGCAGCCGATTTCAGCGCAACGCTGCAAAATTTGTTCGCGAAGGGCGTGCGCTACGGGACCGTGGTCGATCTCGGCTGTGCCGATGGACACTTCGTGCTCAACCACCTGTCCTGTCTTGGCGGTGCGGTGCCGTTCAACATCGATGCCAACGGGATCTACGAAGACTCCCTCCGGGCCATCAAGGAGGCGCTTGGCGGGGACTATCGCATCTGCGCCATCACCGACCACGAGGGTGAGATCCAAATTGCAGAGTGGGTGGCCACCTCGGATTTCGCCCGTTCGGGTTGCGCCCGGCGAGCCGGCGCGGTCCTCCGGCATACACGTCCATAAAACGAAACGGCCACCCGAGGCAGCCGTTTGGTATCAAACCGGACCTTCTTCGGTCGATCAGCGGATCTCGGACTGGCCCGCGCTCGTGACCGCCACCGGCTTGCCGGCCTTGATCACGTGGGTGGACTGGGCGGTCTGGTTGTAATCGGCACTCGTGCGGGCTGCGATCCCGAAGCCGGCCACTGCAATGCCGGCAATCAGCGCCACCACCACGATTTTCAGGTGGGTCGCACGATCCGCAGAGTGAATTGAGTGGTTCATCTGAGCCTCCCGACGGGCTTTGCCGCCGTCTATGGGCCCATCTTCTAAGGACCATCTGTTTCTGGATGGTTTCGCGGGATCCTCAAAATGGTTTCATGATTACGCCCGGTTGGTTTCGCCGGGCTTGCGCCATGCAGGGCCGGTGTACACCGCTGCATCAGAGCGCCTGAGGCGGAAAATCATCACGAAAACAACGGGTCGCCCGCGGAGGGAGCCGCAAGGTCAGCCTGCGGTCGTCGTTCCCTGGAGTCAGTGATGTCTTACCTGGCGCGTAATCGCAGACGCGATCGGCCTTCGCGATGATCGTGTCTGTCGGCCGCAAACGACGTGCCGACCGATCTTGAGGGAGACACGCGATGAATCGTCGGACCGTCCTCGAAGCCACCCTGTGTGGGACCGCCCTTGCGGCAGCGTCGGCCGCGAGCGCTCCAGCGGCCCAGCAGACTGCGCGATCGCCCTATGTGACGGCCAGGGACGGCACAAAGCTGTTCGTGCAGGATTGGGGAAGCGGGAAACCGGTGCTGCTGCTGTCAGCCTGGACCTTCGATGCCGGCACCTGGGGCAGTCATATCGCTGCGCTCACTGAGAAGGGTTTCCGCTGCGTCGCGCCCGACAGGCGCGGGCATGGCCGCTCCGAGTTGCCGTCGGCGGGCTACGACCTCGACACACTGACCGATGATGTTGCGGCCGTGATCGAGCAGCGCGACCTGCGCGACGTGACGCTGGTCGGCTTCTCGATGGGAACGGCGGAAGCTGTGAACTATCTCGCGCGCTACGGATCGGAACGGATCGCAAGGCTTGTGCTGGTCGCACCGACGACGCCGTTCCTGGTCAGGACCGAGGACAATCCGGACGCGATCCCGAAGGCGATGATCGAGGCCGACAACGCCGCGATCGCGCGCGACTTCGCCAAATGGATCGCGGCGAACGAGGTCCCGTTCTTCACCGCCGAGACGCCGGAGATCACGCGGACCTGGATCCGGCAGATGATGCTGAGCGTGCCGCTGCCGGTGGCGCTGGCGTGCCGCAAGACGATTGCGTTCGCCGACCTCCGTAAGGCTGCCGCCGGGATCGATCGCCCGACGCTGATCATCCATGGCGACAAGGATGCCAGCGCGCCGCTGCCGTTGACGGGCGCCAAGACCGCCAAGCTGATCAAAGGCAGCAAGCTCATCGTCTATGAGGGGGCGCCGCATCCGCTGCCGCTCACGCATGGCGAGCGCCTGCTTGCGGACATGCTCGCGTTCATGAGCACCTGAAGCATGATCCGGAAAAGTGCGAAGCGGTTTTCCGAAAAGATCATGCTCAACAACAACCTAAAGCGCGATGACGATTCATCCCAATCTCGTCGCGCTTTAGGCGTTCAACTCGCCCGTGCGATGTCGGTGCGGATACTCCGCGCTGCCCAGATGAAGAGCAGGGCGCCGAGCGTGGTCGTGACCGCCGCCGAGAGCAGGGAATAGCGCACGGCGTCGGCGCCATAGCTGCCCTTGAGGGCGTCGTTGACCATGCCCACGGCGAGCGGGCCGACGCCTTGGCCGAAGCAGGTCGCGGTGAGCGCGATCAGCGCTGAGGCCAGCGCCCGCATACTTGGCTTGGCCACCGTCTGCGCGATCGCGAAGATCGGGCCGAGATGGAATCCAACAAGGAACGAAGTCAGCGCCAGCATGGCCACCATCATCGAAAAATCCTGCGTCAGCATGCAGAGCGCGAACACAGGGCCGGCGAGCCCTGAGGTGATCGCGGGCGCCCACAGCTTCCAGCGATCGTCGCGGCGGCTCACTTGCGCCACCACGAAGCCGCCGAGCAGGGTGCCGGCCATGCCCGCGAGCCCCTTGAACGTGCCGGCATAGGTGCCGATCTCGGCGCTCGACAGGTGATGCACGCGCGCAAGGAACGGCGGGATCCAGGCCGCGGTGGCGTAGTTCGTGTAAGTGGTCAGGCAGAAGCCGATCAGCACGATCACAAAACTCTTCTGCGAAGCCAGGAAGCGGAGCGTCGGCCCGAGCGGCTCGGGCACAAAATTCTCCTGCATCGCGCCGCGCTTCGGCTCGGAGATCGTCAGCCACAGGATGGCAGCGAGCAGGATGCCAGGCAGGCCCGCGACATAGAACGCCATCCGCCAACCATAGTGCTGGTTGACGTAGCCGCCGACGAAATAGCCGAGGAACACGCCGAGATAGGTGCCGATGGCGTAGATGCCGAGCGCGCGCGGGCGCTCGTTCTTGGCGAAGAGATCGGCGACGATCGATTGCGAGGCGGGGGAGCCCGCGGATTCGCCGATGCCGACGCCGATGCGGGCGAACGCCAGCGAGGTCACGCTGGTGGCCGCGCCGCACAGCGCCGTCATCGCGCTCCAGAACGCGAAGGCGACGGCGACGATGTTGCGCCGGTTGAGCCGGTCGGCGACGCGCGCGATGGGGATGCCGAGCAGGGAATAGAACAGCGCGAAGCCGAAGCCGGCGAGCAGGCCCATCATGGTGTCGCTGAGGGCAAACTCCTTCTTGATCGGCTCGATCAGGACGTTGAAGATCGTGCGGTCGAGGAAGTTCAGCGCGTAGATGATGGTGAGCAGCCCGAGCACGTAATAGCGACGTGCCGAGGGCTTGGCCGCGGCGTCTGTTTGCACCGACACCTGTGACGTCACATCGACCATCGCTTCCCCCAATTTGTCTTTGTTGTCGTTGTCGGTCCAGCTCTTGTTGGAACTGGTTGGTCAGCCTTCGCGGATGTAATTCCCCGCTTCGAATTCGACTGGCGCCGCGCTCGCATCGAAAGAGACGCCGATCGGGTCGCGGCCTGCTTCCATCGCCTCCAACTGTTCGGTCAGCATGCGCCGGATCATCAGGATGCCGCGGTCGCTCTGGCCGAAATGCTCCTCGGAGTGAACGGTCACGGGGCCTTGGCCGACCTGCGCCTCGTAATCGCCGGGGAATTTCTGGTGCTCGGCTTCCGTCATGTCCCACCAGAACTTGCCGTTGAACTTCGAGCGCATGCGGCCGATGTCGCCGGAGTTTTTCACGCGGCCGGCGACGTAGATGCGGAAGGAGGTGTCGTCGATCGGCAGCGTCCAGCCGATCGACTCGACGCGGGCGAATTGCGCCACGCGCGGGTTCGGCACGACGCGCAGGGTGGGCAGCGCAGCTTCGGTGACGCGATAGAATACCTTGCCGTCGTCCTGGTTGCGGATCGAGCGCACGGCGATGCCGCGCGGTGTCTTGTCGAATTTCACCTCCGGCATCGAGGCCATCATGTTGGTGAATTGCGGCCCCGAGAACGATCCGTGCAGCACCGGCACATGATAGGGATCGACCACGTTCTCGAAATGCTGCAGCCAGTTGCAGGGGATGATGGCAGGTCCGCCGCCGCCGATCGATGAGTCATCCGCCTCGAGGAACTCGCCGTCGTCCATGTTCTCGAGGCACTCGTAAGCCGGCAGCACAGGGCGCTTCTCGGCCGGGCCCATATAGGCGAAGATCAGCCCGTAGCGCTCCTCGACAGGGTACCAGGGTTGGCGCACCTTGTCCTTGAACTGGCCGCCGTCGGGCTCGCAGGGCTGCTCCAGGCAATGGCCTTCGGTGTCGAACTTCCAGCCGTGATAGCAGCAGCGGATACCGTCTTCCTCGACCTTGCCGTAGTAGAGCGTGGTGCCGCGGTGGCAGCAGCGGGCGTGCAAGAGGCCGGCACGGCCATGCTTGTCGCGGAACAGCACCAGATCCTCACCTAGCGCGCGCACCTTCTTCGGCGTGTCGGTTGCGTCACCGATCAGCCCGACCGGATGCCAGTAGCGGCGCAAAAGCTCGCCCATCGGGGTGCCGCGCATGACCGAGGTGAGCTCGGTGCGCGTGTGCGCCGGCTTCATCGCATAGGCCGTGCCGAGATCGCGATCCCGCTGGGTGATGATCATGCTGATCCTCCCGCCGCGGCCTTGATGGCCCGGTCTATTTCGTCTGTTGACCCAGTGAAAGATCATTCGATGACAATGTCAACGATCTTCTGGAACGCCTCTTAATCGCATTCGAATGGGGTTGGGGAGGTTGCGCTACCAAGGCTTAGCCGAGACTTGGCACGCCCTGGCTTTCTTGGCAGAGGTGGACCATGAGTCAGACAACGAGCAGGGCCGGGCGTGCGTCGTCCGATGCGGACGAAAGTCACTTGGAGGCGCCGATCACCGCGATGCTGTCGTCGCGGCTGATGGTGCTCGCCAACCTGCTCAAGCGCGGCGCCATCCTGCGCTATAAGCGCCTCACCGGATTGTCCTCGGTCGAGTTCGGACTCGTCGCCTCGCTCGGCCGCCGGCCGCCGATGAGCGTGGCGCGGCTCGCCGAGGCCGTCGGCCAGGACAAGGGGCAGATCAGCCGCGCGCTCGCCAATCTGTTGTCGCGCAAGCTGATCGCGAAATCGGCAAACCCGAAAGACAGCCGCGAGGTGCTGATCTCGCTGACCGCGGCAGGCCTCGCCGCGCATGATGCGATCGTCGAAGGCGCGCAGGAGCGCAATCGCCAATTGTTGGACCAGTTGAGCCCCAAGGAGCTCGAGACGCTGCTGGAGCAGATCGATCGCCTCACGGCCGCCGCCGAGAAAATGCTCGAAGCCGAAAAAGGAGCGCGCTGAGCGCGCGGAAACATCCGGAAACGCTGGATCCGGATTGGACTCCTTCTAAGAGCCTTTCAATTAGGGAATTCGCGCGCGCTCACATAAGCGTCGCCGCAAGCGCATGCCGCGCGGGGATCGGCGGCATGACGCATCAAACATGCAGCTTCGGGGTGGCGCGTTGAACAGTGTTGGAATGCTGCGGTCGGCCGTGCTGGCGACCGCATCCGCTTGGGTTTTGGTACCGCATGCATCGCTTGCGCAATCGTCCACGCAGAATGGGGCGCAGAACCTGCCGCCCGTGACCGTTGCAGCACCGGAACAGCGCCGCCGCGCGGCCGCGGCCCCCCAGCGCCGCGCGCCGCGATCGGTGCAGACCGCCAATCGAACCAATCAGCAACCGCAGCGCGATGTCGGCGTCGTCGAGACTCCGTTTGGTCCGGTGCATGGTTATGTCGCGCGTCGCAGCTCGTCCGGCACCAAGACCAACACGCCGATCATGGAGACGCCGCAGTCGGTGTCGGTGATCGGCGCGGAGCAGATCCGCGACCAGAAGCCGAACAAGCTCGACGAGGTCCTGCGCTACACCGCCGGCGTGCGCGCCGGCACTTTCGGCGCGGACACGCGTAACGACTGGTGGCTGATCCGCGGCTTCAAGTCGGACGACGTCGGGCTGTTCCTCGACGGCATGCAGCTGTTCTACACCTCGTATGCGAGCTGGAAGCTCCAGACGCCCAACATGGAGCGCGTCGAAGTGCTGCGCGGCCCGTCGGCAGTGCTCTACGGCGGATCGAGCCCGAGCGGCATCGTCAACGTCATCAGCAAGATGCCGCCGGCTGAGCCGATCCGCTATGTCGAGACCGGCGTGAACAATTTCGGCAACGCCTATGTCGGCTTCGATTTCGGCGGGCCGGCGGCGACGCAGTCCCAAGATGGCAAACAGGACGGCAAGCTGTTCTACCGCGTCGTCGGCCAGGTGCAGAACGGCCCGACACAAGTCAATTTCACGCCCGACAACAATTACTTCATCGCGCCGTCCTTCACCTGGAAGCCGGACGCCGACACCACGTTCACGGTGCTGGCCTCGGCCTCGCGGCAGGATACGCGCGGCATCAACTTCCTGCCTTATGTCGGCACCGTCACCAATGCCTCGTTCGGCAAGATTCCGACCAGCTTCTTCGCCGGGGATCCCAGCGTCGACAAGTTCACGCGCGAGCAGGAGATGCTCGGCTACCGGTTCGAGCGCAATCTCACCGATGACCTGACGTTCCGGCAGAACGCGCGCTTTGCCCATGTCGACGTGACTTATCGCGGTTATGTCGGCAATGACTATGGCAACCAGGCAGCGGCCACTCTCAATCGCTACAATTGGTATGCAAAGAATACGGCCAACCAGGCCGATCTCGACAACCAGATGGAGTATCGCTTCGACACCGGCCCGGTGAAGCACACGATGCTGTTCGGCGTGGACCTCAAGGGCTACCAGATCGACGACTACCAGCTTTTTGGGGGCGGCGTGCCCCCGATCAGCATCTTCAACCCTGCCTACGGGTTGAGCGATATTCCGTTTGCGGGCGATCCGTTCCGAAACTTCCGGATCACGCAGAAGCAGGCTGGTACCTACCTTCAGGATCAGATGAAGCTCGGCAATTTCACGCTGGTGCTGAGCGGCCGCAACGATTGGGTCGAGACCACCCAGGACAACCGCTTTACCGGTGCCACTGTCGACAGCCGCGACGACAGCAGGTTCAGCGGCCGCGCCGGCCTGATCTACAATTTGGACAACGGCATCGCGCCCTACGTCTCCTACTCGACGAGCTACAATCCGATCATCGGCCTTAATGCGCAAAATCGGCTGTTCCTGCCGGAAACAGGCAAGCAGGCTGAAATCGGTGTGAAGGTCGCGCCAACGGGGTTCGATGGCTATTTCACGGCTTCCGCCTTCGATCTGGTCCGCCAAAATGTGGCGACGACAGCGCCGGGCATCATCCCGATCCTGCAGAACCAGACCGGCGAGGTGACCTCGCGCGGCATCGAGCTCGAGGCGGTGGCCAACGCCACCAGGGAGCTGAAGCTGATCGGCGCGTTCACCGCCTATCATCTCTTCAACAACAGGGATCTCGATCCGTCGTTGGTGGGGAAGACGCCGACCAACACGCCAGAGCTGCTGGTCTCGGGCTGGGCGGACTACACCTTCAAGGATGGTCCGCTTGCCGGATTCGGTTTCGGCGGCGGCGTCCGCTATATCGGCTCCTCCTGGGCCGACGCCGCTAATACGCTTGAGGTTCCCGCTGTCGTGCTCGGCGATCTCGCGCTCCACTACGAGTGGCAGAACTGGCGCACGGCTCTCAACGTGATCAACCTGACCGACAAGATCTACGTCGCGAGCTGCGCGTCGCCGACGTCCTGCTTCTACGGCGACCGCCGACGCGTCACCGCCAGCGTCTCCTACCAATGGTAGGCGAGGGGAGGGTCTCGTGAAGGCACGCACGGTCAGGCTCTGGTCTGTGGTCCACACCTGGACCAGCCTGATCTCGACCGTGTTCCTGCTGCTGCTCTGCCTGACCGGCCTGCCGCTGATCTTCCATCACGAGATCGATGAGCTCCTGGGCTACGCCCCCCAGCCCGAAGCTCATGCGGGCGCAGCGCGCGCGACGGGTCAAGCCGTCGCCGACGCTGCGCTCGCCGCCGATCCCGGCCGCGTGCTGCAATATATCTCCTGGGACAAGGACGAGCCCGGGATCGTCACCGCCTTCACCAACAGCGCCGTCGACGGGCTGCCTGACAACGCGACGGTGCGCGCCTTCGATGCGGTCTCGACAAAACTGCTTGGGCCGGTCGGCGTCGGACCGATGCTGATCATGCTCAAGCTGCACACCGACATGTTTGCCGGCCAGCCCGGCAAGCTGTTCCTCGGCGGGATGGGCCTGCTGTTCGCCATCGCCATCGTCTCCGGCGTGGTGCTGTACTGGCCGTTCACCCGCCGCCTGCGCTTTGCCACCATCCGTGACAGCGCCTCGCGCCGCGTGCGGTGGCTCGACTGGCACAATCTGATCGGGGTCGTGACCGTCGCTTGGGCGCTGGTGGTGGGCTTGACCGGCGTCATCAACACCTGGGCCGAGCTGATGCTGGGCCAGTGGAAGGCGAACGAGCTCGCCAGCATGGTCGCGCCCTATGCCGGCAAGCCGCCGCCGACGCATCTGGCCTCGCTCGATGACGTCATTGCGCGCGCCAGACATACCGCGCCCAGTATGGAGATCGCCTTCATCGCGTTTCCGGGCACGCCGTTCACATCCTCGCATCATTTCGCCGCCTTCATGCGCGGCGACACCGCGCTGACGGCGCGGCTGCTCAAGCCGGTGCTGCTCGATGGCGAGACCGGGGAGGTGGCCGACAGCCGGGCGCTGCCGCTCTATCTCCAGGCGCTCCTGATCTCGCAGCCGCTACATTTCGGCGATTATGGCGGAATGCCGCTCAAGGCGGTCTGGGCCGCGCTCGACTTGCTCATTATCGTTGTAATCGGCAGCGGCCTCTATCTCTGGCTGGCGCGCCGGCGCAAGCGCGTGTCTGCCAAGTCCGACGCATTCGCCAGACGAGCCCCGGTCCCGTCGTGATGCATGGCTCCTCTGACCATTCGCGCCTGTGGATACGTGTCTTTGCTGCACCTATCCTGCTCGCGGCTGCGACCATCACCGGCCTCTTGGCCGCGCTGCTCTGGGGCGAGCTCGGCCAATATGTCGCCTGGGTGACGGTGGGGGCGCCTGTCGCCGTTGTCAGCTGGATTTTGCTGCGTCGCGGCCTAAATAAAGTGAGCCTCTCCAGCGGCGGACGTCACCGCCGAGCGCGCGTGAACTGAGCGGGATCGCCCTTGCTGGGGCGGTCGATCTGCTCCATACCAGCCGCGGGGTGATTCCGGGGTTTCCACGGTTCAGGGGGCGGCAAAAGGGCCTAAATAGAGCGTGTCTTGCGCCCATTGGTGCACTGCGCTAAGGCTCAGAATAATTCCAAATCGGACGAATCCGTGGCTGTCCCGAGGCTGCGGGAAAAAGGGCTCGTCAATGAGCGGCATCTTACAGAACTATCTTCCACTCGTCGTTTTTATAGGGGTAGCAGGCCTCATCGGCCTGGTGCTGCTGATCGCGCCCTTCATCGTGGCGTTCCAGCAACCGGACCCGGAAAAGCTGTCGGCGTATGAGTGCGGTTTCAACGCCTTCGACGACGCCCGCATGAAGTTCGACGTCCGCTTCTATCTGGTCGCCATCCTCTTCATCATCTTCGACCTCGAGGTGGCGTTCCTGTTTCCCTGGGCGGTGGCGTTCGGCAAGCTTGGCGCGACCGGCTTCTGGTCCATGGTGGTGTTCCTTGCCGTGCTGACGGTCGGGTTCGCCTATGAATGGAAGAAAGGGGCACTCGAATGGGATTGAACCCTGCATCGTCCGCCGGTCCGGTCGTCGCGCCGGCCCCCAAGGGCATTCTGGATCCGTCGACCGGCAAGCCGGTCGGGGCCAATGATCCGTTCTTCCTCGAGGTCAATCACGAGCTGTCCGACAAGGGCTTCTTCGTGGCCGCGACCGACGACCTCATCACCTGGGCCCGCACCGGCTCCTTGATGTGGATGACCTTCGGCCTCGCCTGCTGCGCCGTCGAGATGATGCAGGTGTCGATGCCGCGCTACGACGTCGAGCGCTTCGGCTTCGCCCCGCGTGCCTCGCCGCGCCAGTCCGACGTGATGATCGTCGCGGGCACGCTGACCAACAAGATGGCGCCGGCGCTGCGCAAGGTTTACGACCAGATGCCCGAGCCGCGCTACGTCATCTCGATGGGCTCCTGCGCCAATGGCGGCGGCTACTATCACTATTCCTACTCGGTCGTGCGCGGCTGCGACCGCATCGTGCCGATCGACATCTACGTGCCGGGCTGCCCGCCCACGGCGGAAGCGCTGCTCTACGGCGTGCTGCTGCTCCAGAAGAAGATCCGGCGCACCGGCACCATCGAACGCTAAGGTTTTACGTCATGGACGACGGCAAGCTCGACGCCCTTGGGCAAACGATCGTTAGCGCGCTTCCGGGCGCCGCCACCGGTCACACGGTGGCCTTCAACCAGCTCACGGTTGATGTCGAGGCCAGCAAGATCGTCGAGGTGGTCAAGCACCTCCGCGACGATCCGAACTGCCGTTTCGTCAACGTCACCGACATCACGGCGGTCGATTATCCCTCGCGCGAGAAGCGCTTCGACGTGATCTATCACTTCCTGTCACCGACCCTGAACACGCGGATCCGGCTGCGCGTTGCCGCCGACGAGACCACGCAGGTTCCGTCGCTGATCGACGAATTCCCCGGCGCCGACTGGTTCGAGCGCGAGGCCTACGACCTCTACGGCGTGTTCTTCGTCGGCCATCCCGACATGCGCCGCATCCTCACCGATTACGGTTTCGAGGGCCATCCGCTGCGCAAGGACTTTCCGCTCACCGGCTTCCTCGAGGTCCGCTACGACGACCAGGAGAAGCGCGTGGTGTACGAGCCCGTCCGGCTCAACCAGGAATTCCGCAAGTTCGATTTCCTCTCGCCGTGGGAAGGGGCGGACTATCCGCTTCCTGGTGACGAGAAGGCAGGACCGAAGGCCTGATCATGAACGAGCAACCTGAACAGCTTCGCAACTTTACGATCAACTTTGGACCGCAGCATCCGGCGGCGCATGGCGTTTTGCGTCTTGTGCTCGAATTGGATGGCGAAATCGTCGCCCGCGTCGACCCCCATATTGGCCTGCTTCACCGCGGCACCGAAAAGCTGATCGAGCAGAAGACCTATCTGCAGGCGATCCCGTATTTCGACCGGCTCGACTACGTCGCGCCGATGAACCAGGAGCACGCCTTCTGCCTCGCCGCCGAAAAGCTGCTCGGCATCGAGGTGCCGCGCCGCGGCCAGCTGATCCGCGTGCTCTATTGCGAGATCGGTCGCATCCTTTCTCACCTTCTCAATGTCACCACGCAGGCGATGGACGTCGGCGCGCTGACCCCGCCGCTGTGGGGCTTTGAAGAGCGCGAGAAGCTGATGGTGTTCTACGAGCGCGCCTCGGGCAGCCGCATGCACGCAGCGTTCTTCCGCGTCGGCGGCGTGCATCAGGATTTGCCGCAGAAGCTGGTCGACGACATCGAGGCCTGGTGCGATCCGTTCCTGAAAGTGGTCGACGATCTCGACCGGCTGCTCACCGCCAACCGCATCTTCAAGCAGCGCAACGTCGACATCGGCGTGGTGCCGCTGAAGGAAGCCTGGGCGTGGGGTTTCTCGGGCGTGATGGTCCGCGGCTCCGGCGCGGCCTGGGACCTGCGCAAGTCGCAGCCCTATGAGTGCTACGCCGAGATGGATTTCGACATTCCGATCGGCAAGAACGGCGACTGTTACGACCGCTACCTGATCCGCATGGAAGAGATGCGCCAGTCCGTGCGCATCATGAAGCAGTGCATCCAGAAGTTGAACGCAGCCGACGGGAAGGGGCCCGTTGTCGTCGCCGACAACAAGGTTGCGCCGCCGCGCCGTGGCGAGATGAAGCGCTCGATGGAAGCGCTGATCCACCACTTCAAGCTCTACACCGAAGGCGTTCACGTGCCGGCCGGCGAGGTCTACGCCGCGGTCGAGGCGCCCAAGGGCGAGTTCGGCGTCTATCTCGTCTCCGACGGCACCAACAAGCCCTACAAGTGCAAGATCCGCGCGCCGGGCTTTGCCCATCTGCAGGCGATGGACCACATCTGCCGCGGCCATCTGCTCGCCGACGTCTCGGCGATCCTCGGTTCGCTCGACATCGTGTTCGGAGAGGTCGATCGGTGATGGCGCAGGCGCCAATCCAGTTTGACCGTGCCTCGGGGGCCCTTGAAGGGGCCAACCTGTGGGAGCGGACGGCTGCCTTGGCGCTGGTGACGGGATCGAAGATCTCCTCGCACTTCTCGCACATGGGTTACATCGCCTGCGCCAATCTGCTGCGCAAGACGCTGCCGGAGCGCAACATCGCGATCAGGCTCAACCCCGACGCCGTGTTCGAGTTTCCCTATGGCGACGGCTATTGGAGCAAGTTGCTCAACCGCTCGTACAACTATGAGGACGAACTCGAGCTGCTGTTCGCCGATAGCGTCGACGTCGACTACACGCTGCTCGATTGCGGCGCGAATTACGGCTATTGGTCGGTGCTGGTGTCGAGCAAGTCGTTCGGTTCGCACAAGGCGATCGCGATCGAGCCGTCGGGCCAGAATTATCCGAAGCTCGCCAACAATGCCCGCGTCAACGGCAATCGCTTCGAGACCATGAAGTGCGCGATCGGCGCAACGCGCGGCACCGCGCGCCTGTCAGGCACCAAGCACGAAGCCTTCAGCATCGCCGGCGATCCATCTGATGGCGGCGAGGAAGTGCCGGTTCTCGCGCTCGACAACCTGATCGACGACGGCAGGGTCGCTGGCACCGGCAAATACCTGATCAAGCTCGACGTCGAGGGCGTCGAGATCGAGGCGATCAAGGGCGGCGCCCGGCTGCTAGAGGCCGACAGCGTCATCATGTGCGAGGAGCACGGCAGCGACCGCTCCCATGCGGTGTCGCGCTACATCCTCGAGCAGACCCCGCTGAAGCTGATCGTGTTCGATCCGCGCAGCAACCGGATGGAGACCGTGACCGAGCTGTCGATCCTCGACCGCATCAAGGTCTCGACCCACGTCGGCTACAACGTTTTCGGCACCGCAAGCGCGTTCTGGCAGGACAGGATCGATGCCCTGAATGCCAAAACCGTGCGCCGTATGCAGTGAGAGATAAGAGATGTCCGTTCGCCGATTAGCACCGAAGGAAGTCCAACCCGCGAGCTTTGCGTTCACGGAGGAGAACCTCGCATTCGCCAAGCAGCAGATCGCGAAATATCCGGCCGGCCGCCAGGCTTCCGCGGTGATTGCGATCCTCTGGCGCGTCCAGGAGCAGAACGAAGGCTGGGTGTCGGAAGCCGCCATCCGCGTGGTCGCCGACCTGCTCGACATGCCCTATATCCGCGTGCTGGAGGTTGCGACCTTCTACACGATGTTCCAGCTCGCGCCCGTCGGCAAGAAGGCCCACGTCCAGGTCTGCGGCACCACGCCGTGCCGCCTGCGCGGCGCCGAGGACCTCATCCACGTCTGCGAGCATCGCATCCATCACGAGCCCTTCCATCTCTCCAAGGACGGCAATTTCAGCTGGGAAGAGGTTGAGTGCCTGGGCGCCTGCGTGAACGCGCCGATGGTGCTGATCGGCAAGGACACCTATGAGGACCTGACCAAGGAAAGCTTCGGCAAGGTGCTCGACGGTTTCGCGTCGGGCAATCCGCCCAAGCCCGGTCCGCAGAACGGCCGCCAGTTCTCGGCGCCGATCACCGGGCCGACCACGCTGAAGGAGATCACCTGATGCGTGATCTCTCGCAGCCTTCGGTCGAGGGGAGCGGTGCCATGAAGAAGTGGGGCTTCATCGCAATGCATGCCGCCGTGGCGGCCGCCTTCATCTTCCTGCTTCAGCGTTTCAGCCTGAACGCGTCGCTGGAATCCAGCCTGCTCTGGGCGCTGACGTTTGGCGTCTGCGCCGCCGGGCTTGCCTACAAGCAAGCCAACCGTTGATCGGAAAGCACTGAAATGCTCGAGGACAAGGATCGCATCTTCAAGAACCTTTACGGCCTCCACGATTGGGGGCTCGAGGGCGCGCGGCGTCGCGGCGCCTGGGATGGTACGAAGAATATCATCGACAAGGGCCGCGACTGGATCATCAACGAGATGAAGGCCTCGGGCCTGCGCGGCCGCGGTGGCGCCGGCTTCCCGACCGGTCTGAAATGGTCCTTCATGCCGAAGGAATCGACCGACGGCCGGCCGAGCTATCTCGTCGTCAACGCCGACGAGTCCGAGCCCGGCACCTGCAAGGATCGCGAGATCATGCGGCACGATCCGCATCTGTTGATCGAGGGCTGCCTGATCGCGAGCTGCGCGATGAACGCGCACACCTGCTACATCTATGTCCGCGGCGAGTTCATCCGCGAGCGCGAGCATCTTCAGGCCGCGATCGACCAGGCCTATGACGCCAAGCTGGTCGGCAAGGACAACGTCAACGGCTGGCCGTTCGACATCTATGTCGCCCACGGCGCCGGCGCCTATATCTGCGGCGAGGAAACCGCGCTGCTCGAAAGCCTCGAGGGCAAGAAGGGCCAGCCGCGCCTGAAGCCGCCGTTCCCGGCCAACGTCGGCCTGTTCGGCTGCCCGACCACCGTCAACAACGTCGAGTCGATCGCGGTTGCGCCGGACATCCTGCGCCGCGGCGCGGCCTGGTTTGCCGGCATCGGCCGTCCGAACAATGTCGGCACGAAGCTGTTCTGCATCTCCGGCCATGTCGAGCGGCCCTGTAACGTCGAAGAGGCCATGGGCATTCCGTTCCGTGAGCTGATCGAGAAGCATTGCGGCGGCATCCGTGGCGGCTGGGACAACCTCAAGGCCGTGATCCCCGGCGGCTCGTCGGTGCGCATGGTGCCGGCCGAGCAGATCATCGACACGCCGATGGATTTCGACAGCTTGAGCAAGCTGCGCTCAGGCCTCGGCACCGCGGCCGTGATCGTGATGGACAAGTCCACCGACCTGATCCGCGCCATCGCCCGCATCTCCTATTTCTACAAGCATGAGAGCTGCGGCCAGTGCACGCCGTGCCGCGAAGGCACGGGGTGGATGTGGCGCGTCCTCACCCGCATGGCCGAAGGCCGCGCCCACAAGCGCGAAATCGACATGCTGCTGGAAGTGACAAAACAGGTTGAAGGCCACACCATCTGTGCGCTCGGCGACGCAGCCGCCTGGCCGATCCAGGGCCTGATCGCGCATTTCCGTCATGAGATCGAAGCGCGCATCGACCAGTATTCGCACAAGGCCGACATCGACGATATCGGCGTCCGCGATCCCGTGAACATGGTCGCGGCGGAGTAAGAGACATGACCAAGCTCATCATCGACGGCAAAGAGATCGATGTCCCCGCCGAGTTCACGCTGCTTCAGGCGTGCGAGGCGGCCGGCGCAGAGATTCCGCGCTTCTGCTATCACGAGCGCCTGTCGATCGCCGGCAACTGCCGCATGTGCCTCGTCGAGGTGAAGGGCGGCCCGAAGCCGGTCGCGAGCTGCGCCTGGGGCGTGCGCGACTGCCGTCCGGGTCCGAAGGGCGAGCCGCCGGAAATCTCCACGCGTTCGCCGATGGTGAAGAAGGCGCGCGAAGGCGTGATGGAATTCCTTCTGATCAACCATCCGCTGGACTGCCCGATCTGCGACCAGGGCGGCGAGTGCGATCTTCAGGACCAGGCGATGGGCTATGGTGTCGACACCAGCCGCTTCGCCGAGAACAAGCGCGCGGTCGAGGACAAATATCTCGGCGCGCTGGTCAAGACCTCGATGAACCGCTGCATCCAGTGCACGCGTTGCGTGCGCTTCTCGGCGGAAGTCGCCGGCGCGCCCGAGATGGGCGCCACCGGTCGCGGCGAGGACATGGAGATCACGACCTATCTCGAGCACGCGCTGACGTCGGAATTGCAGGGCAATCTCGTCGACATCTGCCCGGTTGGTGCGCTGACCTCGAAGCCCTATGCCTTTGCCGCGCGCCCGTGGGAACTCGGCAAGACCCAGTCGATCGACGTCATGGACGGTCTGGGATCGGCGATCCGCATCGACACCCGCGGCCGCGAGGTGATGCGCGTGTTGCCGCGCATCAACGAGGCCGTGAACGAGGAGTGGATCTCCGACAAGACCCGCCACATCGTCGACGGCCTGCGCACCCAACGCCTCGACCGGCCCTATATCCGTGAGGCCGGCAAGCTGCGCGCGGCGAGCTGGCAGGAGGCCTTCGCCGCGATCGCTTCCAAGGCGGGCCGCACCGACGGCAAGCGCATCGGCGCGATCGCCGGCGATCTCGCCGGTGTCGAGGAGATGTTCGCGCTCAAGGACCTGCTCGCCAAGTTCGGCTCGAGCAATCTGGCGGTGCAGGGCGGCGACGCCTTCGATCCCGCGCTCGGCCGCGGCTCCTATATCTTCAACCCGACACTGGCCGGCGTCGAGAAGGCCGATGCGCTGCTCATCATCGGCGCCAATCCGCGCAAAGAGGCGGCCGTGTTCAACGCCCGCATCCGCAAGCGCTGGCGCGCCGGCGGCTTCAAGGTCGGCGTGATCGGCGCCAAGGCCGACCTGACCTACGATTATGACCACCTTGGTGCGGGCACCGAGACGCTCGGTGAGCTCGCGGCGGGCAGGCACTCCTTCATGGACGTGCTGAAGAACGCCAAGAACCCGATCATCCTGGTCGGCGCGGGCGCGGCCTCGCGTCACGACGGTGCCGCCATTCTGGCCGCCGCCGCCAAGCTCGCGCTCGACGTCGGCGCGGTGAAGGAGGGCTGGAACGGCTTTGGCGTGCTGCACGAGACCGCCTCGCGCGTCGGCGCGCTCGATATCGGCTTTGTCGCCGGTAAGGGCGGCCTCAACGCCGCACAGATGACGACGTTCGGCACGCTCGACCTCTTGTTCCTGCTCGGGGCCGACGAGATCAAGGCGCCGGACGGCACCTTCGTCGTCTATATCGGCACCCATGGCGATCGCGGCGCGCATCGCGCCGATGTGATCCTGCCGGCCGCCGCCTACACCGAGAAGTCCGCGATCTACGTCAACACCGAAGGCCGCGTGCAGATGACGGGCCGCGCCGCGTTCCCGCCGGGCGAAGCCCGCGAGGAATGGGCGATCATCCGCGCCCTGTCGGAGGCACTCGGCAAGAAGCTGGGTTACGACTCGCTTGCCGCGCTGCGCCAGGCGATCTTCAAGGCCGTGCCGCATCTGATCCGGCTCGATCAGATCGAGGCCGGCTCCGCCGACCAGATCAAGAAGCTGGCGGGGAAGGGCGGCTCGCCCGAGAAGGCGCCGTTCAAGCCGGCGATCGAGGACTTCTATTTGACCAACCCAATCGCGCGTGCGTCCGCCGTGATGGCGGAATGCTCGCGGCTTGCCTCCGGGCAGATGCTGACCGCAGCGGAGTGAGCGTGATCTGATGGAATTCTTTGAAAGCGCATTCTGGACCGGTTTCCTCTGGCCGCTGATCATCATGGTCGCGGAGAGCGTGCTGGTGCTCGTCGTCCTCCTGGTGGCGATCGCCTACATCCTGCTCGCCGACCGCAAGATCTGGGCGGCGGTGCAGATCCGCCGCGGCCCGAACGTGGTCGGCCCCTGGGGCCTGCTGCAATCCTTCGCGGACCTTCTGAAGTTCGTGCTGAAGGAGCCGATCATCCCGGCCGGCGCCAACAAGGGCGTGTTCCTGCTGGCGCCGCTGGTGTCGTGCGTGCTCGCGCTCGCAGCCTGGGCGGTGATCCCGACCAATCTCGGCTGGGTGATCTCCGACATCAATGTCGGCATCCTCTTCATCTTCGCGATCTCGTCGCTGTCGATCTACGGCATCATCATGGCCGGCTGGTCGTCGAACTCGAAATATCCCTTCCTCGCCGCGCTGCGCTCGGCGGCGCAGATGGTGTCGTATGAAGTCTCGATCGGCTTCGTCATCATCACGGTGCTGCTCTGCGCCGGCACGCTGAACCTCTCGGCGGTGGTCGAGGCCCAGCATGCCCGCGGCCTTGCCAGCCTGATCGGTCTGCCGCAGCTCACGATCCTGAACTGGTATGTCTGGCCGCTGTTCCCGATGTTCGTGGTGTTCTACGTCTCGGCGCTGGCGGAAACCAACCGTCCGCCCTTCGACCTCGTCGAGGCGGAATCCGAGCTCGTCGCCGGCTTCATGGTCGAGTACGGCTCGACGCCGTACCTGCTGTTCATGCTCGGCGAATACGTCGCGATCGTCACGATGTGCGCGATGGCGACCATCCTGTTCCTCGGAGGCTGGCTGCCGCCGGTCGACCTGCCGCCCTTCAACTGGGTGCCGGGGATCATCTGGTTTGCGCTGAAACTGTTCTTCATGTTCTTCCTGTTCGCGATGGCGAAGGCGATCGTGCCGCGCTACCGCTACGATCAACTGATGCGTCTCGGCTGGAAGGTGTTCCTGCCGATCTCGCTGGCAATGGTGATCGTGGTGGCCGGTGTGCTGCACTTCGCCGGCATCGCGCCGAAGTGAGGGCCCCGCCATGGGTATCAACATCAACGCCACTGCACGCTCGCTTCTGCTGTCGGAATTCGTCTCGGCGTTCTTCCTCGCCATGCGCTATTTCTTCCAGCCGAAGCCGACGCTGAACTATCCGTTCGAGAAGGGCCCGATCTCGCCGCGCTTCCGCGGCGAGCATGCGCTGCGCCGCTATCCGAACGGCGAAGAGCGCTGCATCGCCTGCAAGCTGTGCGAAGCGGTCTGCCCGGCGCAGGCCATCACCATCGAGGCCGGCCCGCGCCGCAACGACGGCACGCGCCGCACCGTGCGCTACGACATCGACATGGTGAAGTGCATCTATTGCGGCCTCTGCCAGGAGGCCTGTCCGGTCGACGCCATCGTCGAAGGTCCGAACTTCGAGTTCGCGACCGAGACCCGCGAGGAACTGTTCTATGACAAGGCCAAGCTGCTCGCCAACGGCGACCGCTGGGAACGCGAGATCGCGAAAGCGATCGAGCTCGATGCGCCGTACCGGTGAGGTCAGGGCATGATCCTTCCCGCGCTGTTCTTCTATCTGTTCGCCGGCGTCTGCGTCGCCTCGGCGGTGATGGTGATTGTTTCGCGCAATCCCGTGCACTCCGTGCTGTACCTGATCCTGGCCTTCGTCAACGCCTCCGGCCTGTTCGTGCTGATGGGCGCCGAATTCCTCGCGATGATCCTGATCGTCGTCTATGTCGGCGCCGTCGCGGTGCTGTTCCTGTTCGTGATCATGATGCTCGACGTCGACTTCCTCGAGCTGCGCGAAGGCTTCATCCAGTACCTGCCGGTCGGCCTCGTGATCGGCGGCATCTTCATGTTCGAGCTGCTGCTCACCGTCGGCTTCTGGGTCATCAATCCCGGCGTCTCCAAGACGATCACGGCGGCGATCCCGGCCAACGTCTCCAACACCGAGGCGCTCGGGCTCGTGCTCTATACGAAGTACATCCACTACTTCCAGCTCGCGGGCATGGTGCTCCTGGTCGCCATGATCGGCGCCATCGTGCTGACCTTGCGCCACAAGGCGAGCGTTAAGCGGCAGGACATCAATGTTCAGAACGCACGCACGCCCGAAATGGCGATGGCGATGCGCAAGGTGGCGTCAGGGCAGGGGCTCTCGGACGCCGATGCGGCGGAGTGGGTGAAATGACGATCGGGCTTGGACACTATCTGGCGGTCGGCGCGATCCTGTTCACGCTCGGGATCCTCGGCATCTTTCTGAACCGCAAGAATATCATCGTCATCCTGATGTCGATCGAGCTGATCCTGCTCTCGGTCAACATCAACCTCGTGGCGTTCTCGACCTTCCTCGGCGACATCGTCGGCCAGGTCTTCGCGCTGCTGGTCTTGACCGTGGCCGCGGCGGAAGCCGCGATCGGTCTCGCCATCCTGGTGGTCTATTTCCGCAACCGCGGCTCGATCGCGGTTGAGGACGTCAATCTGATGAAGGGCTGAGCTCTCAAATGGTTCAGGCAATCGTTTTCCTGCCCCTGCTGGGCGCCATTCTGGCCGGGCTCATCTCCCTGGTCGGCGCGCATGCCCGCAACCCCTCGGGTGACGAGGTCGAGCATCACGGTGATCACGGCCATGATCACGGTCCTGGCGCGCACGCCCATGCGTCCGACACGATCGGCGAGGATGCGTCCGTCATTCACGAGAGCCATCACGATGACGCCCACGACGACCACGGCCACGGCCCGGTCGAGCCGGCGGCGGCGGGCTCGCGCGCTGCCGAGCTGATCACCACCGGACTGCTGTTCGTCGCGGCCGCGCTGTCCTGGATGACGCTGGTCGATGTCGGCTTCATGCACCACGACGGCCGGGTCCAGCTGCTGCCCTTCATCTTCTCCGGCGACCTCCAGGTCTGGTGGACGCTCCGCGTCGACACGCTCACCGCCGTGATGCTTGTGGTCGTCACGACCGTGTCCTCGCTCGTGCACCTCTATTCCATCGGCTACATGGACGAGGACCCGTACCGGCCACGCTTCTTCGGCTATCTCAGCCTGTTCACCTTCGCCATGCTCATGCTGGTGACCGCGGACAATTTGGTCCAGCTGTTCTTCGGCTGGGAGGGCGTGGGTCTCGCCAGCTACCTGCTGATCGGCTTCTGGTACCAGAAGCCCTCCGCGAACGCGGCGGCCATCAAGGCCTTCGTGGTCAACCGCGTCGGCGACTTCGGTTTCGCGCTCGGCATCTTCGCGATCTTCATGCTGGTCGGCTCGACCGATTTCGAGACCATCTTCCACGCTGCGCCGGGCCTGACCGGCAAGACCATCAACTTCCTCGGCTGGCACGCCGACGCGCTGACCCTGACCTGCCTCTTGCTGTTCATGGGCGCGATGGGCAAGTCCGCGCAGTTCCTGCTGCACACCTGGTTGCCGGACGCGATGGAAGGCCCGACCCCGGTCTCGGCGCTGATCCACGCCGCGACCATGGTCACCGCGGGCGTGTTCATGGTGGCGCGCCTGTCGCCGCTGTTCGAGCTCGCCCCGACCGCGCAGGCCGTCGTGATGTTCTTCGGCGCCACCACCGCGTTCTTCGCGGCGACCATCGGCCTCGTGCAGAACGACATCAAGCGCATCGTCGCCTATTCGACCTGTTCGCAGCTCGGCTACATGTTCGTGGCGATGGGAGCAGGGGCCTATTCGGTCGGCATGTTCCACCTGTTCACGCACGCCTTCTTCAAGGCGCTGTTGTTCTTAGGCTCCGGCTCGGTGATCTACGCGATGCACCATGAGCAGGACATCCGCAACATGGGCGGCCTCTGGCGCAAGATCCCCTACACCTACGCAGTGATGGTGGTCGGCACGCTGGCGCTGACCGGCTTCCCGCTCACCGCCGGCTACTTCTCCAAGGACGCGATCATCGAGTCCGCCTACGCCTCGCACAATCCGTTCGCGGTGTACGGCTTCCTGATGACGGTCGTCGCCGCCGGCCTGACCTCGTTCTACTCCTGGCGCCTGATCTTCAAGACCTTCCACGGCGAGCCGCATGACGAGCATCATTACGAAGCCGCGCATGAGGCCCCGCTCTGGATACTGATCCCGATCGGCGTGCTCGCGGTCGGCTCGATCGTCGCGGGCTTCCCGTTCAAGGAGCTGTTCGCCGGTCACGGCGTCGAGGAGTTCTTCCGCGAGTCCGTGAAGATGAACCCGCACATCATCGAGGAGATGCACCACATCCCCGAGACCATCGCCTTCCTGCCGACGGTGATGATGGTGCTGGGCTTCCTGGTGTCGTACCTGTTCTACATCCGCAGGCCCTACATCCCCGTTCGGCTCGCCGCAGAGCAGCCGATGCTGTACCAGTTCCTGCTCAACAAATGGTACTTCGACGAGCTCTACGACCTCATCTTCGTCCGTCCGGCGAAGTGGATCGGCTACCAGCTCTGGAAGAAGGGCGATGGCTTCATCATCGACGGCCTCGGTCCCGATGGCGTCTCCGCCCGCGTGCTGGACGTCACCCGCAACGTCGTGAAGCTCCAGACCGGCTATCTCTATCACTATGCGTTCGCCATGCTGATCGGCGCCGCCGGCCTGATCACCTGGTTCATGTTCGGCTTTGGAGGCCAGTAAATGACAACCTGGCCCATCCTTTCGGTCACCACCTTCCTGCCGCTGGTCGGCGCGCTGATCGTCTATCTCAGCCGCGGCGACGACGAGGCGGCCAAGCGCAACTCGCGCTGGATCGCGCTGTGGACCACGCTGATCACCTTCGCGGTGTCGGTGATCCTGGTGATGCGCTTCGATCCCTCCAGCGCCGACTTCCAGTTCGTCGAGAAGGCGAGCTGGCTCGCCACCGGCATCACCTACCACATGGGCGTCGACGGCATCTCGCTGCCGCTGCTGATCCTGACCACCGCCGTGATGCCGTTCTGCATCATCGCGAGCTGGAAGGCGATCACGAACCGGGTGCGCGAATACATGATGGCGTTCCTGATTCTGGAAACGCTGATGATCGGCACCTTCTCGGCGCTTGATCTCGTGCTGTTCTACCTGTTCTTCGAGGGCGGCCTGATCCCGATGTTCCTGATCATCGGCATCTGGGGCGGTCCGCGCCGGGTCTACGCCTCGTTCAAGTTCTTCCTCTACACCTTCCTCGGCTCGGTCCTGATGCTGCTCGCCATCATGGCGCTGTACTGGAACGGCGGCACCACCGACATCCCGACCTTAATGCACACCGCCGTGCCGCGGTCGTTGCAGACCTGGGCCTGGCTCGCCTTCTTCGCCTCGTTCGCGGTGAAGATGCCGATGTGGCCGGTGCACACCTGGCTGCCTGACGCGCACGTCGAGGCACCGACCGCGGGCTCGGTGGTCCTCGCCGCGATCCTGCTGAAGATGGGCGGCTACGGCTTCCTACGCTTCTCGCTGCCGATGTTCCCGCTGGCCTCGCACGACTTCGCGCCGCTGATCTTCACGCTCTCGGCCATCGCCATCATCTACACCTCGCTGGTGGCCCTGATGCAGGAGGACATGAAGAAGCTGATCGCGTACTCCTCGGTCGCGCATATGGGCTTCGTCACCATGGGCATCTTCGCCGGCACCATGCAGGGCGTCGCCGGCGGCGTGTTCCAGATGATCTCGCACGGCATCGTCTCCGGCGCGCTGTTCCTCTGCGTCGGCATCGTCTACGACCGCATGCACACCCGCGAGATTGCGGCCTATGGCGGCCTCGTCAACCGGATGCCGCTCTATGCCATGACCTTCATGGTCTTCACCATGGCCAATGTCGGTCTGCCCGGCACGAGCGGCTTCGTCGGCGAGTTCATGACGCTGCTTGGCACCTTCAAGGTCTCGATCCCGACCGCGTTCTTCGCCACCTTCGGCGTCATCCTGTCGGCAGCCTACGCGCTGTGGCTCTACCGCAAGGTCGTGTTCGGTGCGCTGGTGAAGCCGTCGCTGATGAGCATGAAGGATCTCACCTTGCGCGAATGCGTGACGCTGTTCCCGATGATCGCGCTGACGATCCTGTTCGGCGTCTATCCGAAGCCGGTGCTCGACATGTCGGCCGCCTCGGTCCAGCAACTCGTCAACAACTACAACACCGCTGTGACGGCCGTGAAGGCCGCCGCACTGCTCCAGTGATCGGGCAGGTCAGGATATCGCCATGAGCTTTGAGACTGCAGGTTATCAACTGGCGCCGGTGCTGCCCGAGATCGTGCTCGCGGTCGGTGCGATGGCGCTTCTGATGCTCGGAGCCTATCGCGGGCAGGGGACGACCAGCGCCGTCACCTCGCTGGCGGTGGTGCTCTTGGTCGTGGTCGGCGTGCTCGTCTACGCCCAGCCTGCCGGCAAGCAGGTGACCTTCGGCGGCAGCATCATCGTCGACGACTTCGCCCGCTTCATGAAGATCATGGCGCTGATCGGCTCGGCGGCGACGCTGATCCTGTCGGCAGAGTTCCTATCCAATCCGTCTCGCCGCATCTTCGAGTACGCCATCCTCGTGCTGCTCTCGACGCTCGGCATGATGGTGCTGATCTCGGCTGGCGACCTGATCTCGCTCTATCTCGGCCTCGAGCTGATGTCGCTCGCACTCTACGTCGTGGCTGCCTCGAACCGCGACAACGCCAAGTCGACCGAGGCCGGCCTGAAGTATTTCGTGCTGGGCGCGCTGTCCTCGGGCATGCTGCTCTATGGTGCATCGCTGGTCTATGGCTTCACCGGCACCGTCAGCTTCGCCGGCATCGCCCAGGCCGCGACCATCGCGAATGTCGGCCTGGTGTTCGGCCTGGTCTTCCTGCTCGCCGGCCTCTGCTTCAAGGTCTCGGCCGTGCCGTTCCACATGTGGACGCCTGACGTCTACGAAGGCGCGCCGACCCCGGTCACCGCCTTCTTCGCTTCGGCCCCGAAGGTGGCCGCGCTCGCCGTCTTCACCCGTGTCACGCTGACCGCATTCCCGGGCATCGTCTCGCAGTGGCAGCAGATCCTGGTGTTCGTGGCGATCGCCTCGATGGCGCTCGGCTCCTTTGCCGCGATCGGGCAGACCAACATCAAGCGCCTGATGGCCTACTCCTCGATCGGCCATATGGGCTTCGCGCTGGTGGGCCTTGCCTCCGGCACGGTCGAAGGGGCGCAGGGCGTCCTGATGTACATCGTGATCTACGTCGCGATGACGCTCGGCTCGTTCTCGATCATCCTCGCCATGAAGCGCAACGGCCAGGCGGTGGAGCAGATCAGCGATTTCGCCGGCCTGTCGCGGACAAATCCGATGCTCGCCTTCCTGTTCGCGATGCTGCTGTTCTCGCTTGCAGGCGTGCCGCCGCTCGCCGGCTTCTTCGGCAAGTGGTACGTCTTCGTCGCCGCCATCAAGGCCAATCTGTTCACGCTCGCCGTCATCGGCGTGCTGACCAGCGTCGTCGGCGCCTACTACTATCTCTCCATCGTCAAGACGATGTATTTCGACGAGCCGGCCGGCCAGGTCGATCCGGTCAGGATCGAGGTGAAGACGGTGATGGCGGTCACGGGCGTGTTCAACCTGCTGTTCGCACTGTTTGCGGGTCCGGTGGTGAGCGTTGCCTCCGCCGCGGCAAAGTCGCTGTTCTAGGATGGTGTTCGCGCTCGGTCCTCGCGCACAGTCCGCGGGCTACAAGCTCGCGGCGTTCGAACGGACCGGCTCGACCAACACCGATGCGATCGAGCACGCGCGCTCCGGTGAACGCGGCCCAATGTGGTTCGTCACCGATGAGCAGACCGCCGGCCGCGGCCGCCGCCAGCGCGCCTGGATCGCACCCAAGGGTAATCTCGCCGCCAGCATCCTCGAAGTCATGGACGTCGCCCCGGCCGTCGCCGCCACCCTCGGCTTTGCGGCCGGGCTGGCGCAGGAGGCGGCGCTGGAGAAGGTCAGCCTGGAAGCCGCCCTGCGTCTCGGCGAGGGCCGTCCCCGTTACGCCCTGAAATGGCCGAATGACGTGCTCGCGGACGGCAAGAAGCTCGTCGGCATCGCGCTCGAGGCCGAGACCGTCGGCGACCGGCTCGCCGTCGTCGCCGGCATGGGCACCAACGTCGTCGCAGCGCCCGAGGGCACCCCGACGCCCGCGGTGTCGCTGGCCGCGCTCGGGGTCCAGATCAGCGCGGAGGAGCTGTTCACGGCCCTGTCGGACGCCTGGGTCGAGTTCCGCGGCATCTGGGACAATGGCCGCGGCTTTGCCAAAATCCGACAACTCTGGCTGGAGCGCGCCGCCGGCCTCGGCGAGCGGGTTGCGATCAACACGGGAACCATGACGCTGGAAGGCACTTTCGACACCATCGACGACACCGGCTGCCTGATCGTCCGCACCGCGGACAGCCGCCTTGTGCCGATCGCCGCAGGCGAGGTGTTCTTCGGCCCGGTGCGCTCGGTGGGAGCTGCATGATGGCGAGGCCCGACGAACTGGTGTTTGCGCCGCTCGGCGGCGTCGGCGAGATCGGCATGAACCTGTCGATCTACGGCCTCGGCAACCGCCACCAGCGTTCTTGGCTGGCGGTCGATCTCGGCGTCTCCTTCGGCGACGAGGAGCATCTGCCCGGCATCGACCTGATCATGCCCGACATCAGCTTCCTGGAGAAGGAACGCAAGAACCTGATGGGCCTGGTGCTGACCCATGCCCATGAGGATCATTTCGGCGCGATCATCGACCTCTGGCCGCGACTGAAATGCCCGATCTACGCGACGCAGTTCAGCGCGGCGCTGTTCGAGGCCAAATGCGCCGCCGAGCGCAACGCCCCGGAGATTCCCGTCACCGTGATCCCCTCCGGCGGCCGCATCGATGTCGGACCGTTCAACGTCGAGTTCATCCCCGTTGCGCATTCGATTCCCGAAGCGCACGCGCTGGCGATCCACACCGAAGCCGGCACGGTGCTGCACACCGGCGACTGGAAGATCGACCCGACCCCGACGCTGGGACGTCCCACCGACGAGAAGCGGCTGCGGGAGCTCGGCGAAGAGGGCGTTCTCGCCCTGATCGGCGATTCCACCAATGCCGTGCGCGACGGCCGTTCGCCGTCGGAAGCCGAGGTCGCCAAAACCATCATCGACTTGGTCAAGGCCGCCAAGGGCCGCGTCGCGGTGACGACCTTTGCCTCCAACGTCGCCCGCATCAAGGCCGTGGCCGATGCTGCGAAAGCCGCCGACCGCGAGGTCGTCGTGGTCGGTCGCGCCATGGAGCGCGTGGTGCAGGTCGCGCGCGAGACCGGCTATCTCGACGGCGTGCAGAATTTCCGCTCGCCCGAGGTCTACGGCCATCTGCCGCAGGACAAGGTGCTGGCGCTGTGCACCGGCAGCCAGGGCGAGCCGCGCGCCGCGCTGGCGCGCATCGCCAATGACGACCATCCCGAGATCACGCTCAACCGCGGCGACAGCGTGATCTTCTCCTCGCGCACCATTCCCGGCAACGAGAAGGCCGTCGGCTCGATCATCAACAATCTGGTGCTTCAGGGCGTCGAGGTCCTGACCGACCGCGATCATCTGGTCCACGTCTCCGGCCACCCCCGCCGCGACGAGCTGCGCGACATGATCTCCTGGGTGAAGCCGCAGCTGCTGATCCCCGTCCATGGCGAGGCCCTGCATCTGAACGAGCACGCAAAACTTGCGCGCGCCGCCGGCGTGCCGCGCGTGCTGGTCTGCCGCAACGGCGACCTCGTCAAGCTCGGCCCCGGCGATCCCGGCATCGTCGGCGAGGTGCCCTCGGGCCGGCTCTACAAGGACGGCACGATCCTGGAGGATTCCAAATCCCGCGCCGTGGTCGAGCGCCGCCGCATGGCGTTCTCCGGCTGCGCCTTCGTCGCGATCGCCATGACCGAGCAGGGCGAGCTCGCCGACGATCCCGAGGTCGATCTCGTCGGCATCCCCGAGAAGAACAGGGCCGGCGAGGCCTTCGACGACATCGTCTTCGACGCCGTGATGTCCACCATCGAGGGCCTGCCGCGGGCGCGCCGCCGCGATCCGGACGCTTTGGGAGAATCGGTGCGGCGCGCCGTCCGTGCCGTGATCAACGAACATTGGGGCAAAAAGCCCCCCTGTCTGGTACATGTCCTGACGGTGTAGATTGGGCGTGGTCTCCGGATCATGCCTTGAGGGAGAAGAAACATGCTGGGTCGCCTCAACCACGTCGCGATCGCGACCAGGGACGCCGTCAAGGCCGCGAAGATCTACGGCGCGGCATTCGGAGCGCAGATCTCGGAAGCCGTTCCGCTGCCCGAGCATGGCGTCACCACGGTGTTCGCGACGCTTCCCAACACCAAGATCGAGTTCATCGAGCCGCTTGGCGAAGCCTCGCCGATCGCAAAATTCCTCGAGCGCAACGCCGATGGCGGCATCCACCATGTCTGCTACGAGGTCGTCGATATCATCGCCTCGCGCGACACGCTGGTGAAGGAGGGGGCCAGGGTGCTCGGCGACGGCGTGCCGAAGATCGGCGCCCACGGCAAGCCGGTGCTGTTCTTGCACCCCAAGGATTTTTCCGGCGCGCTGGTCGAGATCGAGCAGGCATAAGGCCGTCCCATGGCCATCCAGATATCGACCGCCATCGCGATCTATTTCGTCATCTGGTGGATCGCACTGTTCCTGACGCTGCCGTTCGGGGTGCGCAGCCAGCACGAAGACGGCGTCGGCGTGCCCGGCACCGATCCCGGCGCACCGATCCTGACACGGATGGGCCGCAAGCTGATCTGGACCACGATCATCTCGGCGATCGTCTACGGCCTCGGCATGGCCGCCTACCACGCCGGCTATCTCTCGATCGAACGCCTGTCGAAACTGATGGGCATGCCGTTCTAGTTTCACCTCTCCCGAAGGGAGAGGTCGGATCGCATCGTAAGATGCGATCCGGGTGAGGGGTTATGGTCTCACCGGATGCCGCGGGATTGCTCAGGCGCGCAATTGCGCGCCATAGCAATCCGACCTCTCCCCGCTGGGGAGAGGTGAGGTACTTCGGCGATAGTCTTTGCTTCGTTTCGTCACTCGCTTAGAATTTGCGCTTGTTTTATCGGGGGCATGAATGACATTTCAGCGGATCGTCGTCGCACTGCTGGTGCTGATCGTCGCGGGGCTCGGGGCCATCGGCTATTTCGAATGGAGGATGGCGGCGCAGGTGCGGACGCTGAAGGCGTTCGTCGAGGGCTATGTCTTCAACGAGGCGGTGATGGCCTGCGAGCAGGCCAAGAGCTCGACGCCGTTCAAATGGAACGGCGGCAAGAGCACCTCGGTGATCGGACTGAACTCGGTCAAGCTCGACAAATACACGGTCAGCGCCAGCTACACGCTGGTGGCGGACGGCGTCTATTGCGATTACGATCCCATCAAAAGAAAGGCCGAGATCGGCTCGAGCTTCTTGGAGCGGGAGTAACGATCCGGCCCGTATCAGCATGATCCGGACCCGAAGGGCCGCGTTAGCGCAAAGTGCGAAGCGGTTTTCCGAGAAGATCATGCCAAATGAGCGGGATGGAATCGTCATGACGCAAGGGCAGGCGGGGGACTATCGGATTCTGCATGAGGCGGCTTTGCGGGACTATCTCGCGGGCCTGCCGGAGCTGAAAGTGCTCCTCGGCGGCGAGCCGGCCGCCTGGGCCATCACCGAGGTCGGCGACGGCAATCTCAACCTCGTCTTCATCGTCAAGGGCGCGCGCGGCGGCGTCGCCGTGAAGCAGGCGCTGCCTTACGTCCGCCTCGTCGGCGAGAGCTGGCCGCTGCCGCTGTCGCGGGCCCACTACGAATTTTTGGCCTTGTCCCGGCAGGCCGAGCTCGCGCCGGGGCTCGTGCCGGCGCTGTTGCACCATAACGAGATGCTGGCGCTGACGGTGATGGAGCTGCTCGAGCCGCACATCATCATGCGCAAGGGCCTCGTCGCGGCAACGCACTATCCGCGCTTCGTCGATGACATCACCACCTTCATGGCGCGCACCATGTTCTTCACCTCCGACCTTGCGCTGTCGGCGGCCGAGAAGAAGGAAGGCATCGCGGCCTTCGCCGGCAACCACGCGCTGTGCAAGATCACCGAGGATCTGATCTTCACCGATCCCTACCGCATCGCCGAGCAGAACCGCTGGACCACGCCTTACCTCGATGGCCTCGCCGCATCCTTGCGCGATGACATGGAGCTGCATGTCGCGATCTCCCGGCTGAAGCTGAAGTTCATGGCAAGCCCCGAGGCGCTGCTGCACGGTGATCTCCACACCGGCTCGATCATGGTGACGGACGGCGAGACGCGCGTGATCGATCCCGAATTCGCGTTCTACGGCCCGATGGGGTTCGACGTCGGCGCGGTGCTGGCGAACCTCCTGATGGCCTGTTTCGCCTCCGCAGGCCACGAGCGGACGCCCGGCGAGCGGGCTGCGTTCGAGGCCTGGGTGCTGGAGACGGTCGAGCAGG
The DNA here is from genome assembly GCF_029714425.1 of Bradyrhizobium sp. CB2312. Taxonomy (NCBI): domain Bacteria; kingdom Pseudomonadati; phylum Pseudomonadota; class Alphaproteobacteria; order Hyphomicrobiales; family Nitrobacteraceae; genus Bradyrhizobium; species Bradyrhizobium sp. CB2312. The sequence continues at coordinate 4,756,385 of NZ_CP121668.1, forward strand.
TCTGGAACGAGTTCGCGCGAAAGTTCCTTCATCTCTGGCGGTCGGAGGCCAGCGGCGATGCCTATCCGGTCTCACTCTTTACCGGCGAGAAGGGCGCGATGCGCCTCGAGGCCGAGCGGCAGGCCTACATGCAGCGCCTGTTCACCGACACGGTCGGCTTCGCCGCCGCCAAAACCATCCGCCGCATCTTCGGCCTCGCCCACAACATCGATTTCGAGCTGATCGAGGATCCGAAGAGGCGGGCGGTGAGTGAGGCGCGCGCCGTGCGGCTGGCGCGCGGGATGATGGTGGAAGCGCCAGCGTTCCGGACGATCACTGATGTCACCGGCGCCGCGCGAAAGCTGCGGGACTGGCAGCCGGAATTGTCAGGCTGACTGAACCTCATGATGGGGGCGCATCTGTCGCTCCGTCATTGCGAGGAGCTCTTGCGACGAAGCAATCCAGAGTCTCTCCGCGGCGGCAGTCTGGATTGCTTCGCTTCGCTCGCAATGACGGCGGAGGGAGCAGGGCCTCAATACAGCCGGATCGGCAGCGGGACGCCGTCCGGGCCGACCAGCAGGCCCCAGGTCTCGTTGGCTGCAACCTCGAACTCGCGCTTCTGCGCCGCGCTGCCGTCCGGCTTGACGGTGACCTTGTACTTGCCCGGCGGCAGATCGATCTTCTGGCTATCAGGCAGTTCGCCCGAAGCAGCGTCGGAGTCCGCCAGGTCTTCTCCGGCGCGCGCCGCCAGCTTGATGGTTCGCTCATTGACGGTGATCTCGGCCGCTTGATCGGTCTTGTTGCCGAGCAACAGCCTCACTTGCCCCGGCTTGGGCAGAATGCCTGACGTTGCGACCGCCGGCTTGCGCAGCGAAAGGTCGGCGATGGTCCTGCCGTCCTGACGGATGAGCCGGAGCAGCGCCGGCCCATCGGTTGTCGTGAAGGCGACAATGGCCCGACCGGGCTCGACCGTCGCTCCGTCATTCTCCGTCCAGCCGCGCCCGCCGAGTGCGGCGCGATAGAAGCCGAGCACGGCCATCACATCGAGCGGCGTCTCGGCGTGAGCCGACCGGATGAAGGGCGAGTTCTTCGCGGTCATCAGGCCCCAACCGTCGGGGAGCGGCAGGCCCACGCCTTCGGACATCTTGTCCTCGAAGGTCCGGCTTGTGGCCCGTGTCAGCACGCCAAAGGCGTTGCAGAGCAGGCGCTCACCGAGATAGTCGGGGGCGCAACGGTCCCTCGCCGCCCACCAGGTGTCGTCGACATACCCGTCTGGCCCCGAGGTGTGGGACCGCCCAGCGTGGATGGTCTCAGTCGGATTGTCCCGGGCAGGGTCCGGTGTGATGGGGATCGCCATCGCCGCTGTCGCAGCGACGAGGCTGCCCGCGAGCAAGATACCTAACGTTCGGCGCTTCATTTTTTCCGCGATCCCTGGGGCTCAGATAACGATCCTGAGCTTGGTCGCGTCGATCACGAAAAATGTTCACTGATCCCGGTCGCTCGATGACGTACCGCGTCAATCGGCGGCTTGCATCGCTGGGGGATGCAACCTGACCGAGGTCTCCGTGGCCTTCTGGAACCGGCATCGGTCGCCATCAAAACGAAGCTTGCGTTCGACAGCCGACGAATGATCAAATCCCTGATCGGAATGCCTGCGTTGTTGGGGGACACATGATGTTCAGGATGATTGCGATTGTCGCGGGTTTGGGACTGGCGCTCACCGGATCCGTTGAGGCCCAGACCCAGCGCAAGGGCGGAACCATCCGCATGACCGCGCCTTACGGCTCGAGCTTCACCAGCCTCGACATTCACACCACGCAGCGCGCCCAGGACGAGATCTACGCCAAGGCCCTGCATCGCTCGCTCTACATCTGGGATTCCGCGGAAGGAAAGCCGGTTCCGGAGCTTGCCAAGGAGGTCGTCGTCTCGGGCGGCGGCCTCGTCTACACCTTCAAGCTCCGCGACGACGCCTATTTCCACAATGGCCGCAAGATGACGGCCGACGACGTCATCTGGTCCTATAAACGGATCATGGACGGCACCAAGGCCTTTCCCGGTGCGCGCTTCGTCCGCGTCATCGAGGGCGCGGCTGCGGTCGAGAAAGGCCAGGCCAAAGAAATATCTGGCCTGAAGAAGATCGACGACTTCACCCTCGAGATGAAGCTGACCGAGAAGGTCGATCCGGGCTTCTACTTCTTCACCGCGCTGACCTCGATCTATCCCGCCGACGAGGCCGCCAAGGACAGCTTCATCCAGCATCCGATCGGTCTCGGACCGTTCAAATTCGTCGAGCACGTGCCGGGATCGCGCATCGTGCTGGAGCGCTGGGACCGGTTCTACAAGCCCGGCAAGCCCTACGCCGACAAGATCGTCGTGTCGATCATGGCCGAGGCCGCGGCGCGCGACGTCGCCTTCCGCAACAAGGAGATCGACACCTCGGTGCTGGGACCTGCGCAATACGTCGCCTACCAGTCCGACGCCAATCTCAAGGGCACCATCGTCGAGGTCGCCGAGGTCTTCACGCGCTACATGGGGATGAATCCCGCCTTCAAGCCGTTCACCGACAAGCGCGTCCGGCAGGCGATCAACTACGCGATCGACACCGACCTGATCATCAACAAGCTGGTCAAGGGCAAGGCCTATCGCGCCACCAGCTGGCTGCCGCTGACCTCGCCCGCCTACGACAAGGCGATGAAGCCGTATCCCTATGATCCCGCCAAGGCCAAGCAGCTGCTCGCCGAGGCCGGCTATCCCTCCGGCTTCGAGTTCGAATGGACCACCAGCCAGAACGAAAGCTGGGGCCTGCCGATCGTCTCGGCCGTGATACCGATGCTCGACAAGGTCGGCATCAAGGCGAAGGTCAAGCAGGTCGAGACCGCGGTACTGGCGGAGGTGGTTCGCACCGGCGACTACCAGGCCTTCATCTACTCCCAGCAGAGCGGCCCGGATCCCCAGGCCGCGCTCAAATGCTTCCACTCCTCGACGCCGCAGCCGGCCTGCAATTACATGAACTACAGGAATGCCGACTTCGACAAGCTGATCGATGCCGCAGGGCAGGCCGACGATGCCGCAAAGCGCACCGAGCTGCTGCAAAAGGCCAATGCGCTGCTCTACGAGGAGGCGCCGGTCTGGTTCTTCAACTACAACAAGGCGGTCATGGCGGTGCAGCCATGGCTCAAGGGCGTTCAGCTGAACGCGACGGAGCTGACCCATCAGAACGTCGAGGACCTCTGGGTCGACGAGACCTCGCCCGCGAAGTGACACGCGCTCTCGCGCTCCCTCCATCGCGCCGAACGATGGAGGGAGAGAGGAAAGCTTGAGATGCTCTCGTTCCTGCTCCGTCGCCTGCTGCAAACCATTCCGACCGTGCTCGCCGTCGTGCTACTGGTCTTCGTGCTGTTCAGCGTCGTTCCCGGCAGTATCGTCTCCTCCATGAGTGACGATAGCGATCCCCAAGTCGAGCTGCGCATGAAGAAGCAGCTCGGTCTCGACGATCCCGTCTATGTGCGGTTCGGCGCCTACATCGCCAAGCTCGCGACGGGCGATTTCGGCACCTCGTTCCGGACCCGCGAGCCTGTTACGAGCATGATCGCCAAACGGGCATGGCCGACGCTGCAGCTGATCTTCGCGGCCATGGCGTTTGCGATTCTGATCGGTGTGCCGCTTGGCTTCATTGCAGCGCTGAGGCCCGGCGGCATCGTCGATACGCTTGCCATGGTGGTGGCGGTGTCGGGCCTTTCGATCGCCAAGTTCTGGCTCGGCCTGGTGCTGATGTACCTGTTCGCGCTGAAGCTCGGCTGGCTGCCGAGTTTCGGCTATGGCGACGGGGGACTGCAATATCTGCTGCTACCGGCCGTGACGCTCGGCGTCTCGCCGATGGCGCTGTTTGCCCGCACGACGCGCGCCGCGGTCCTCGAGATCATGACCGCGGATTTCGTCCGCACCGCGCGCTCAAAGGGCATGAGCGAGACGCGGGTCGTGAAGTGGCACGTGATGCGCAATGCGCTCGTCATCATTCTCACCACCGTCGGGCTTCAGTTCGGCGGGCTGATGGGGCAGGCGGTCGTCGTCGAGAAACTGTTCTCCTGGCCGGGCATCGGCTCGCTGCTTGTCGACAGCGTGCTCCAGCGCGACATTCCAGCCGTCCAGGGCTCGATTCTCGTGGTGGTGCTGGCCTTTCTGGCGATCAATCTGCTGATCGACGTGCTCTACGGCGTGATCGATCCGAGGATCAGATACGCATGAAGCTCCGCGCCAATCTCATCATCGGCGGCGCGCTGTTCGCGCTCGCGATCCTGGTTGGGCTTCTTGCACCGTGGCTGGCGCACACCGATCCGGTCCTCGACGCCAATCTGGTGAACGCGGAGGAGCCTCCGAGCTGGACCTGGTGGTTCGGAACCGACGACCAGGGCCGCGACATCTATTCCCGCGTCGTCTACGGCGCCCGCGTCTCGCTGACGGTCGGCATCGTCTCGCAGCTCATCAACAGCGTGATCGGCGTCGCCCTCGGCCTCAGCGCCGGCTATTGGGGCGGCTGGTGGGACGATTTTGTCAATGCGCTCACCAACCTCATGCTCGCGATCCCCTCGCTGATCTTCGCGCTCGCCATCATGGCGGTGCTCGGACCCGGCCTGACCAGCCTCCTGATCGCGCTCGGGCTGACCAACTGGTCCTTCACCTGCCGGATCGCGCGGGCCTCGGCGCTGTCGCTGCGGAGCCAGGGCTATGTGCAGGCGGCGACCGTGCTCGGCTATGGCGATCTGCGCATCATGGTCACGCAGCTGCTGCCCAACATGTTAGGGCCGATCGTCGTCATCGGCACGCTCGGCATGGGCAGCGCGGTCCTGTCCGAAGCCGCCTTGTCGTTCCTCGGCCTCGGCGTCCGCCCGCCGTTTCCGAGCTGGGGCAGCATGTTGTCGGAGGCGCGCGAGCAGATCACGACGGCGCCGTGGCTCTCGATCTTTCCCGGCCTTGCCATCTTCCTGACCGTGCTTGGCCTGAACCTGCTCGGCGACGGCCTGCGCGACATTCTCGATCCCCAGTCGCGGAGCCGGCGGACATGACTGGCGCGCCGCTGATCGAAGTCAGGGATTTGCGCATCGATCTCGACGATGGATCGCGGCGGGTTGCGGCGGCCGAGGGCATTTCCTTTCGCATCGATCGCGGCGAAACGTTCGGCCTGGTCGGCGAATCCGGCTGCGGCAAGAGCATCACGGCGCTCGCCTTGATCGGCCTGCTGCGGCCGCCGCTGTCGATCGGCGGCGGCGTCATCCGGTTCGACGGGCAGGAAATCCAGCACCTTTCGACGGCCAGGCAGCGTGAGCTGCGCGGCAACCGCATCGCCATGATCTTCCAGGAGCCGATGACGGCGCTGAACCCGGTCTCGCCGGTGGGACGGCAGATCGCCGAGATGTTCGTGCTGCACAAGGGCAAGAGCTGGCGGGAGGCCAATCGGCTGGCAGTCGAGGCCTTGGCGAGCGTCCGCGTCCCCGCGCCCGAGCGGCGCGTCAACGACTATCCGCACCAGCTCTCCGGCGGCATGCGCCAGCGCGTCATGATCGCCATTGCGCTGGCCTGCGGTCCGGATCTCCTGATCGCGGACGAGCCGACCACCGCGCTCGACGTGACCGTGCAGGCCGAGATCATCGAGCTGATGCGCAATTTGTGCGCCGAGCGGGGCACGGCGATCCTGATGATCAGCCACGATCTCGGTCTCGTCGCCAATGTCTGCCGCCGCGTCGCCGTCATGTATGCCGGCCGCATCGTCGAGGAGCGCGGCTCGGCCGATATTTTCCGGACGCCCTCACATCCCTACACGCAAGGCCTGGTCGCCTCGCTGCCGCGGCTGGGCAGCCGCGCAGCGCTTGGCCGCACGCGGCTGAAGGAGATCGCGGGCGTCGTCCCCGCCATCACGAATTTCCCCAGCGGCTGCCGGTTCAATCCGCGCTGCGCGCAGGCGACCGAGATCTGCCGCACAGTCGCGCCGGAGACGGATTTGCTGGAAGCCGGCGGTCTGGTGAGGTGTCACCACCATGCATGAGCCCAAGAACAAATCGGGTGAGGGCAGGGTGGACGATGATCTCATCCTCAGCGTCGAGGACCTCGCGGTTCATTTCCCGCTGGGCGGTGGGCTGTTCGGCCGCGGCCGGCGGCTGCTCCGCGCCGTTGACGGTGTCGATCTCAAGCTGAAGCGGGGCGAATGCCTCGGCCTCGTCGGCGAGTCCGGCTCGGGCAAGTCGACGGTCGCCCTGTCGATCCTGGGCCTGCTGACGCCGACGCGCGGCCGCATCGTGCTGGACGGGCAGGTCGTGACGAACCGGCAGTCCGGCGACCGCAAGGCGCTAGCCCGCATCGTGCAAATCGTCTTTCAGGATCCCTACGCCTCGCTCAATCCGCGCCAGACCGTCCGCCGCACGCTCGAGGATCCCCTGCGCGTGCATGGCGTGACCGCAAAGAGCGAGATCGAGGACCGCGTCGCGACCATGCTGCGGCATGTGGGCCTGCGGCCCGAGCAGGCCGACCGCTACCCGCACGAATTCTCCGGCGGCCAGCGCCAGCGCATCGGCATTGCGCGCGCCCTGATCCTCAATCCCAAGATCGTCATCTGCGACGAGCCGGTCTCGGCGCTCGACGTCTCGATCCGCGCCCAGATCATCAATCTGCTGCTGGAATTGAAGGAGACGCTCGGCCTTTCCTACATCATGATCAGCCACGACCTCGGCGTCGTCGAGCACATGAGCGACCGCGTCGCCGTGATGTATCTCGGCCGCATCGTCGAAAACGGCGACTGGCGCGAGATCTTCGAGCGTCCCGCGCACCCCTATACGCGGGCCCTGATATCAGCCATCCCCGATCCCCTACGCCACGCACCGCTGGCGACGACCGGCGGCGACCTTCCCAACCCCCTCAATCCGCCAAACGGATGCGCGTTCAGCCCGCGCTGTCGTTATGCCGAGGCGGTGTGCCGGAGCGAGCCGGGGCCGGTGCTGGAAGCGCGAGGCGATGGGCACGCGGTGAGGTGCTGGCGGAGTGAGGAGATCGCGGCAGCGAGCGTCGCCCTATCACCGTCACCCTGAGGTGGCCGCTCCTTCAGCGGCCCTCGAAGGGCGACGGCCCGGCTGTATCCTGGCTGACCTGCCGAACGAGTTCGAGAAAAGTCGCGGAATGAATTCCCTGCTGGCGTTCATTCAATTCAACGACCTGAACGGCGACCAGACGCTTCTCCGGCACGATCACGATCAACTGTCCTCCGTAGCCGGACGCAAAGATTGCGTCGCCTCGCCAAGCACCGGAACCGAGGGTCCACCATAAATAGCCGTACCCCCGGTCTTTTCGATCGGTCTCCGAATAGGCCTTCGTTGACTCTGCCGTCCAGTGGGATGGAACGACGGAAACGTCGTTCCATCGCCCCTTGTTGAGAAACAGCAATCCAAAACGTGCAAGATCACGCGCGCTCATGCTGAACACGTAGGCGGGAAAAAGAGAGGAATGATCTCCAATGAATGTCCCGTCACGGGTCGTGAAATCCTGCATCCGCAGGGGACGCGCAATCAGCTTCTCGAAGCTGTCGAACACGTTCGAGCCCGTCGCCCTCTCATAGATCGCACCAAGCGCATTGAAATCCCAGTTGTTGTAGTACCAGAACGTGCCAGGCGGATGAGCGCCGCGCGGCGGGCGCGTCGATTTCTGTTCGCTCGTCTCGTAAGCCGCCGGATGATAGACTCCGGAGCGGGCCATGAGCAGCTGGCGAACCGTTGCAAGCTTCTCGTCAGCCGTCAGCGACGGGGCGGTGTCGTCAATGCCCAGTTGCCCGAGTGTGCTTTCAAGTTTGATCTGACCGCGTTCGATGGCGACGCCGAAGAGAGCGCTCAAAAAGCTCTTTCGAACAGAGCGAACATTGACCCTGCGGCTGATGTCGCCGGATGTCGCGACCACGAGGCCGTCCTGCACGACCATGACCGCGGTCGGCTTATATTTTCGGGCGTAGCTCTCGACGGCGCCTTGAATGGGCGAGCGCTGCGTGGGTCCATTGGCAGCGAGAAACTGCCATTCGATCCCGGGCTCGGCACTTGCCCACCCCGACCAGACCAGCAAGATCGCGACCAGTGCTGAATACCGCATGACAATGATTGGTTCGGAGATCTGGTAGGTTTTTGGAGAGGGGTGAAGGAGACGACCGAGGGCCGTGTCACGAAACTCGGGGCGCGGCTCATGCTCAGCGCGGCGCCACGCCCGGTCGTTGCGATGGTGACATCCTGCCCCTGTTTTGCCCGACGTGTCAAAACGCCGTCGCGGCAGGCGCTCAAGTCGCCCCGCGCCAAATTCCTCAATGATTTGTACTGTGCATGGGGTTGTTCTCGAACGATGGTGTTGCCGACGCCTTCGCGGCCGCCGAACAGGCTGGTGCCGCCGGCGACGACCGCGGCGCTGGTCTCGAGCGAAGGCGGGCGTCTCTAAAGCGCGATGAGAGCAGGTGTTGGCTCGGTCCACCTTTCCCCAGCGGCATGAGCCCGGACAGGTCCTGCCTCCTTGCCTTTTTGCGCGGCGCCTGATCCTTGTTCGGTGGCGCAGATCGTGCGCGAAAGATCGCGCTCGATCCGACGAGGAATGGATCAACCAGGCCATGACAGAACGTCGTCCGTCGGTCCTTCTCGTGGAGGACGAGGTCTTTGTCCAGACGCTTCTAGCGGCCTATCTGGAGAGGGAAGGCATCGTGGTGACCGTCGCGTCGACGGCCGCGGAAATGCGTGCTGCCCTGCGCATGCCGGCACAGCCCTTCGATGCCATCGCCCTCGACCTCGGCCTTCCCGACGAAGAGGGTCTCGCCCTCGTCCGGCAGCTGCGAACGCGGTTGGACGTGCCGATCTGCATCACGACGCGGGATGACTCCGCCGTCAGCCGGAGCGTCGCGGCGGAGCTCGGTGTCAACGACTATCTGGTCAAGCCGTTTCACCCGCAGCAGCTCATCGCAAGCCTGATGGCTCTGCTCGGCCGCCGGCCCAGCGGGAAAGATACGACGGTGCAATTCGAGGGATGGTCGTTCGATTCCGTCGGTCGCCTTCTGACGAACAGGCAAGGGGAGGCCATTGCGCTGACCCCGTCTGAACTCGACGTGCTCGCGGCCCTGGTCGCCGCCGCCGGACGCTCGGTGTCGCGCGCGCATCTGCTGGACGCCATCGCGTCAGACAGCATCGGTACGTCGTCGCGCGTAGTGGATGTCATTGTCAGCAGCTTGCGCCGCAAGCTGGGCGATCCTGCGCGCATGCCGCGATTGATCGTCACGGTGCCCGGCGTCGGCTACCGGTTCTCTGCAAGGCCGGAATAGATCCGTTTCAGGTCTTCTGCGGAGCTTGCCGCCAGCACAAGCATGGCGTTGAGATCCGCCTCGAGCCCGTCGGCCCACGACTGGGCGAGGCGATGCTCCAGCGTGGTCGCCGCCGAGCTCAACGCCGTCAGTCCGGCAAGCCCCGCAGAGCCGGCCAGGCGGTGTGCGGCCTGGCGCGCGCGCGCCCGGTCGCCGCGCTGCAGGGACTCCTCGATCTCTGCCGCGCCCCGCTTGACGGTCGCCAGGGCCTGTCCGACCAACCGGCCGACGGTCTCCGTGCCGAGCTGTTGCTTCAGCGAGGCCAGAAAGTCCTCCCCGGGCGCCTGTCCGCCGGTTCGCACGAACGGCCCGCCGGCGCAGATGGCATCGATCGTGCGATGCAGGTCGTCGGGCATCACCGGCTTGGACAGATAGCCATCCATGCCCGCCTGCAGGCACCGTTCGACCACACCGGCCGTGACATCGGCGGTCACGGCCACGACCGGAACGGTTCGGCGATCGGCCGGCAGAGCGCGAATGCGGCGAACCAATTCCGTCCCATTCATGCCGGGCATCTGGAGATCGGCCAGCACCAGGTCCACCGGCTGTGCAGCCAGCAATGCCAGTGCCTGCGCACCGTCCGTTGCTTCGATCACGCGATGCCCCATCACGTCGAGCGAGCCGGAGAGGACAAAGCGGTTGTTCTCGTCGTCATCGACAATGAGAATGCAGCGCGACGTCTGCACGGCATTGTTGCGTCCGGCAGGGGACGGGATTTCGATGTCGGCGATTTCAGCCGCCGGCAACGGCAATCGGACCAGAAAGGTGCATCCCTGTCCCGGCTCACTCTCCGCCGTGATGTCGCCCCCCATGGCCTCAGTCAGCCGCCGGCAGATCGCAAGGCCGAGGCCGGTGCCACCGAACCGCCGTGCGATCGAGGCGTCGGCCTGCGTAAAGGGCTCGAACAGCCGGTCGATCCTGTCCGGCGGGATGCCGATGCCGGTGTCCGTCACCTGCAGCCGGATCCAGTCGGCTCGGTTGGGGTCGGGAGCCGCGGACAGGCGAATCTCGCCGCTCGCCGTGAACTTCACCGCATTGCCGACGAGGTTCAGCAGGACCTGACGGAGCCGGTCGACGTCGCCCATCACCGCGATCGGCAATGCCGGGTCGGTAGTGACCACGAGCGACAGATTCTTCTGCTCTGCGCGCAAGCTCATGATCGCCTGGACATCTGCAAGCAACGCATGCACGTCGAAGGGCGCGTACTCCGTTTCCAGCCTGCGATCGGAGATCCTTGCAAAATCCAGGATATCGCCGATCGTTGCCAGCATCGCTGCGCCCGTCCGTTCGGCGACGTCGACCGCGGTGCGCACCTTGTCTGCCAGCGGCATGGACTTGAGCAGATGGATGGCGCCAAGCATGCCGTTCATCGGCGTGCGGATCTCGTGGCTCATCACCGTCAGAAAATCCGACTTGGCGCGATTGGCTTCGTCCGCCGCGAGGAGCGCGGCTTGAAGCTCGCGTGTTCGCTCCTCGACCGCCCGCTGCAGATTCTCTCGCGTGTGCTCCTTGACCGCCATCAATTCCTCGCGGGCTTGTTCTCGCGCGCGTCGCACTTCGCGCCCGCGCGCGATCACGATCAGGATGAGCAGCAGCATGAGGCTGAGATTGTTCCAGGTGATCGCCGAGCCCACGAACCATGGCAAGGACCAAAGGCCGAGAATTTCGCCGAGATTGAGCAGGAGCCGGATGGCTCCGGGACCGCCGGCGATCAGAACGAGCCGCGCATTGCCGAAGCCGCGGCGCCAGCTATCCAGCACGGCGACGATCCAGACAACCTCGAAGACCAGCTGCAAGGTCGTCAGATTGGAGACCGCGGTTCTATAATCGCCGAACGCAGCCCATACCGATCCCGCCAGCAGCAGAACGCTGCACAAGCAGAGAATTCGCCACCAGGTCGCGATGCGGTCGATGCCAATGAACATCGCTGCCATCATGTACAGAAGCACGTGTGCAATCAGGCCGGAGACACCGGGCGTTCGCACAACGACGTCCCCGCCGTCTGTCAGGACGTAGCGGTACAGAAGCCCCTGGAAAGCGAGGTCGTAGATGATTTCGGCGATGGCTCCGGTGCCGAGAGCCAGGAAAATTCGATCGCGCTGGGCGAAGCTCAGGGCCAGCGTGAAGATGGCCATGGTCGCCACCGATCCGATCAACAGGAACTCGAACAGTGCGGCGGGCGCCTCCGACTCCTGGAAGGTGGCGGGATTCCAAGCACTGACCTGGATATTGACTGTAGAGCGGCTTTGCACCCGCAGCGCGAAGACGATCTTCTCGCCGGGCGCAAGTGTGACGGGAAACACGGACCGCACCGCCGTGATCGGACGGCTTCTGACAGGAATGCGCGTGCCGGCGAGCACCGTTTCGGAAGGCTTGTCCGCTCCGGGGACAAAGCGGAAATAGCGCACGTCTTCCAGCCGCTCGTTGCCGACGGAGAGCCATCGCGTCACTGGCTGATCACCACTGTTATAGAGCGTGCCACGCAGCCAGAAGGCCGAGCTTGTGAATCCCCGCGTCATCGCTCGCGGCGAAGCCCGCATCCATCCTGAATGCGAAAGCGCCTCGTCGGCAGAGAGACGGCCCTCGCGGTCATCGAGAAAGGACAGCGACGGAATCAGCGACGTTCCGTCCGTGATCCGCGCCAGATCCACTCCATCTTCGCCGGCCTGCGCGAAAGCGCAGGTGAACGCCAATCCCACGGCGAATGAGACGAGCGTCAGCAGATAGACCGCTGCAAGCCGCGGCGCGGCGGCGAAGTTTGTTGGCTGGCCGGTCATCACGCACGCATAGGCAGTCGTATTCAAGTCGGTGCAAATGCACGCAAATTCCGTGGTGTGTGCGAACGGTCTGCGAAAATATCGACATCGAATGAAGACCAGAGCGTGCGTTACCGGTCATGGTCTTTAGCATTAGCTGCGTTCGCGCAGCAAAATGAAATGATCCGAGAGCAGCGTTGATCACGCGGCTGTTGGCATTGATCGGCGCGTTCGGAAATGTCCCTGCGCTGATGCGCGTCGTCTTTACATCCATTTACAACGCGCGGGCACATTGCCCGACACATTCAGCAACGCGGACGATAAAGATTCAGTCGAGCCGCAATCGGGGATTCGGCTCCAAGGGGGCCGCCTCGATGCGGCGGGCGTAACGGGGCGGGTACGGAATGTTGGAAGTGAAATCGGCGATCGGTCGGAGCAGCACGCTGGCCCCCGCCAAACCGAATAGAACTTCATATCGATTGCTTCTCAGAGGAACGGCTCTGACGGGCGCTCTTGTCCTGTCGGCGCTGCAGCCGCTCACCGCCCCGGCGCTTGCCGGCAGCGGCGGTGACGGCGGTGCCACGAGGAACATCGATACCACCATAACCCTTGGCGGTGCCGGCGGCACCGACGGCACCGCCGGCGGCGACGGCAGCACTGATAGTAGCGATCCGAAGAATGGCGGCTCGGGCGGTGGCGGTGGCGGTGCCGGCGGCGGGGCTGGCGGCACCGGTGGTCGGCCCAGCATCGGTGTCGGCTGGGGTGGTGCCGGTGGCGACGGCGGCGATAACGGCAGTGCGTTCTCCTCTACCAGAACAGTTAGTGCGTCCGGTCTTGGCGGCAGTGGTCACGCCGGCAGTGCCGGCAGTAATTCGTTCGTAGCAGCAGGGGGCCCCGCGGCCGGCCCGGCCGGCGGCGGTGGCGGTGGCGGCGCTGGCGGTCATGCATTCGTGATAGGGGCTGGCGACTTGACGTTGACGGCGTCGGGTACTGCGAACGGCGGCGTCGGTGGTGCCGGTGGTGCCGGCGGCAGTTCAATCGCTAGCAATGGTGGCAATGGCGGCAATGGTGGCGATGGCGGCTCCGGCGCGTACTTCACCGGCAGCGGCCAGACCCAATGCCGGCGTGGTCCAGGGCGGCAATGGCGGCGCTGGTGGCGCCGCTGGCCTCGCCCTCGGCTCAGGGGTCAGCGGCACCGGCGGCATCGTCGGCGCCGGCGGCGTCGGCGTGGTCGGAAGCAACCTCACCGTCATCAACGCCGGCAGTATCAGCGGCGGCATGTCCGGCGGCGGATCCGCGCAGGCCAACGCCATCACCTTCAGCTCCGGCAGCAACAGCCTCACCAATAGCGGCACGCTCACCGGCAATATCGCTATCGTCTCCGGCATGCTGACGCTGTTGCAGACCGGCGGAAGCACCAGCTACGCCAACGTCATCACTGGCGCCGGTTCCGTCAAGGTGACGACCAGCGGCGGCAATTCGGTCACGCTCTCGGCCAACAACTTCTACAGCGGTGGCACCACCGTGACCGAGGGCAGTACCCTCGTGATCGCCAATCGCCACGCGCTTGGCAACGGCGCCGTCACGCTCACCGGCGGCACCACCGGCGTGACGCTGAACGTCACCGGCAGCTTCGCCCTCGCCAATGCCATCGCCGCCACGGGCGATGCGACCTACAACGTCCAGACCGGCAATACGGTGATACTGTCGGGTGTGGTGTCCGGGACCGGCGGCGTCGTCGTCAATGGCGGCACCGGCTATGCCGGCACGCTGGTGCTATCAGGCACCAACACCTATAGCGGCCCCACCACCGTGGCCGCCGGCACGCTGAAGGCGGGCTCGATCACAGCCTTCGGCAACAGTTCGGCGATGACGGTCGCCAGCGGCGCGACGCTCGACCTCGGAGGATTCAACAATGTCGTCGGCTCGCTGGCCGGCGCCGGCACCGTCACCAATAGCAGCGGCAGCGCGGCGCTGACTACCGGCGGCGACAACAGCACGACCACGTTCTCCGGCGTGATCAAGGACGGGACCGGCACGATCCGACTGCTCAAGGTAGGAACCGGCACGCTGGTGCTGTCCGGCGCCAATACCTATAGCGGCGGCACCTTCGTGAGCTCCGGCACGCTGAAGGCGGGTTCGACCAACGCCTTCAGCAGCAATTCGGCGGTGACGGTCGCCAGCGGCGCGACGCTCGACCTCGGAGGATTCAGCAATGCCGTCGGCTGGCTGGCCGGCACCGGTACCGTCACCAACAGCGGCGCCGGCAGCGCGACGCTGACTGCCGGCAGCAACAACAGCTCGACCACGTTCGCCGGCGTGATCCAGGACGGCGCCGGCAAAACCGGGCTGACCAAGACGGGGACCGGCATACTGATGCTGGGCGGCACCATCGCCAACACCTATAGCGGCCCCACCACCGTGGCTGCCGGCACGCTGCAGGCGGGCAACAACAACGTCTTCGGCAACAATTCAGCGATGACGGTCGCGAGCGGCGCGACGCTCGACCTCAGAGCATACAGCAATGCTGTCGGCTCGCTGGCTGGCGCCGGCACCGTCACCAACAGCTTCCGCAACAGGAGCGCGACGCTGACCGCCGGCGGCGACAACAGCTCGACCGCATTCTCCGGTGTGATCGAGGACGGCTCCGGCACGATCGCGCTGACCAAGACGGGGACCGGCAAGCTTACGCTCTCCGGCACCAACTCCTATACCGGCGCGACCACGGTCAGCGCCGGCACGCTGGAAGTCGAGGGCAGCATCGCCAACTCCGGCCTCACCACCGTCGCCAGCGGCGCCACCCTGACTGGCAGCGGCACCCTCGGCAACACCACCATCGCCAGCGGCGGCACCTTCGCCGCCGGCTCCGGGACCGCCGGCACGTCGACCACGGTCGTCGGCAACCTGACCCTGCAGAGCGGCTCGACCTACGCGGTGCAGATCAGCCCGAGCAGCGCCAGTTCGGCCACCGTCAGCGGCACCGCGACCCTCGCCGGCACCGCGTCCGCCACGTTCTCCGCCGGCAGTTATGTCAGCAAGAGCTACGACCTTCTGCATGCGACGAGCGTCAGCGGCAGCTTCGCCTCGCTGACCACCGTGAGCCTGCCGGCCGGCTTCTCGTCCAGCCTGCGCTACACGGCGACCGACGTCTATCTCGATCTTCAGGCGCAGATGTCGATGGCCAGCATGAACGACAACCAGACCCAAGTCGGCACGTCGCTGAAGCGCCTCTTCGACAATGGCGGCACGCTGCCCCCCGGCTTCGCTGCCGTGGTCGGCCTCAGCGGCGCGAGCCAGACCGCCGCGCTGAGCCAGCTCTCCGGTGAGACCGCGACCGGCAACCAGCGCACCACCAACGACGTCATGAACCGCTTCATCAACCGCCTGTCCGATCCGTCGATCGAAGGCCGCGGCGGCCTGTCGGGCGGCGGTGCGATCGGCTACGGCGAGGAGGACGAGGACGCCAGCGCGCGGCCGCGCGCGGAGCGCGACGCCTATGCCATGATGACCAAGGCGGCCAAGACGAGCTTGAAGCCGAGCTTCGAAGCGCGCTGGAGCGCCTGGGCGTCCGGCTACGGCGGCACCCAGACCACGGACGGCAATGCCACGACCGGCTCCGGCACCACCACGAGCCAGATCTATGGCGTGGTTGCCGGCGCCGACATCGCGCTGTCGCCGAGCACCACCGCCGGCTTTGCGCTCGGCGGCGGCGGCACCAATTACAGCATCGCCGCCAGCGGCACCGGCCGTTCCGACCTGTTCCAGGCGGGCGGCTTCGTGCGCCACAACATTGGGCCGGCCTACCTCGCCGGCACGCTCGCCTATGGCTGGCAGGACATCACCACCGATCGCACTGTCACCGTCGCCGGCGTCGACCACCTACAGGCTCGCTTCAACGCCAATGCCTATTCCGGGCGGGCCGAGGCCGGCTACCGGATTGCCACCCCCTGGTTCGGCGTCACGCCCTATGCGGCGGCGCAGGTCACCATGTTCCAGCTGCCGGCCTATGCCGAGCAGGCGGTGTCGGGCACCAACACCTTTGCGCTGAGATACGACGCCCGGACCAGCACCGCGACCCGCAGCGAGCTCGGCCTGCGCGGCGACAAGGCGTTCCTGCTCGACCGCGCGGTTCTGACGCTGCGCGGCCGTGCGGCGTGGGCCCACGACTACAATACCGATGGCGGCATCAGCGCGACCTTCCAGGCGTTGCAGGGCGTGAGCTTCGTCGTCAATGGTGCCATTCCGGCCCGTGATGGTGCCCTGACCACCGCCTCGGCGGAGATCGCCTGGCCAAACGGCGTCTCCGTCATCGGCACCTTTGACGGCGAGTTCTCAAGCAACACGCGCAGCTATGTCGGCAAGGGCGCCGTGCGCTATGCATGGTGAGGAGGTGTTCCGCCCCTCAATCCGGATCGCATCTCTGGATGCGATCCGGAAGGAGGTGCGTCCAAGGATGCACCTTCGCTGCGCGCGCTGGGCCCCTATCGTCGTCAGCTCCTCTGAACTGGATCGGGGCGATCACCGAAGCGGTCGATGACCATCTTCGGCACGATCAGGCCGAGACTCATGGCGAGCACAATCGCAATGGCGGTCACCCCGTCGGCAATCGTGGCTCCGACCAGGACGGACGTCGCTTGTGCCGTGTCTGCGATTTGCAGCAGCCCGCTCGCCATCCTGAAGAGGTAGACCCCTGGAATCATCGATACGACCGAGGCAAAGCCGATCGCGGCGAATGGCAAGTGGCGGCGGCGCGCGACTGGGGTGAGAAGCAACCCGACGACAAGGCAGGCCACCAATGCTCCCGTCGCCATGCCGAAGCCCAGCTCCGAGATCGCGACCCAGCGCAAGGCATGGGCCAGCATGCCGACTGCGACCGGCCAAGGCAGCATGGTCCCTGGGGTCGAGAAGAATACACTGTAACAGGCGACCGCGACGCCCGCCGCGATCACATCGAGCCAAAGCGGCACCGTCTGGCCCGGCGGGTCAATCGGGAGTGACTGATGCAACAGCGCGAGCCCGAGCAACAGCCCGGTTGAGATCGCGAAAACCACAAGGCCGGCATAAGTCAGGCGGGCCGCGCCCAGATGAATGCGTCCGCTCACGAGATCGAGTACGCCGTTGAGGATATGCGGTCCCGGCACCAGCACCATGCACGGACACACCACGACCAGCCGGAGCGTGGTGCTGAGCTGGTAGCGCGCGGCAAGGCCGCCGACGATACCGGCGAGCAGCGCGGCGCAAAACGGCTGGATAAAGATATTCGTGCTGACTTTTGCGATCGAGCGCCGAAGCAGCCCACCCAGGCCGGCGCTCGCGAAGATCAACACTGCGGTAAGCCAGTGCTGAATGCCGAAAATGATCGCGAGCGCGACCGCGCCGCTTGCCGCTGCCAACGCGAAGAGCCAGGTCGGCGCCGGTGGCGCGGCGGCAATGGCCTCGATCCGGTTGCGCGCATCCTCGATCGACAATCGACCGGCCTCGATGTCCGCAATCGCGTGCATTGCGGACGCAACGCGGCTCATGTCGACCCCGGTCGGATCGGCCGGCTCATCGGTGATCGACGTCGCGCCGTCGGCTTCCTCGCGCAAACGCAGCTCGCCCCAGCGCGGCAACAGCCGGGCACGGACGCCGAGCCTGCGTCCGAGCAGCCTGGTTGCGGCGCCGACCTGATCAGTCGCCTGGCCGTTGACAAAAAGCGTCCTCGCGAACGCCAGGATCAGCCCGGAGCTTTCTTGACTGGTCATGATCTCATCTCTCAACTTTGTCGTCCGGGAGCCGGAAGACCAGCCCGGGATGGGGCGGTCCTCGCGGTGGTCGGAACACGTCGCTGTCAGGCGGCGGAAGCCGCAAGAGCCGCAGCGATGTCAGGCTTCACCGCCGTGCCAGTGGCGATTGTCCTCCATGGTCGGCGGCACTGGCTTTCAGCTCCGAACGAAAGCGAGCAGATCGGCGTCGATGACATGCGCATGGGTGGTGCGCATTTCATGCGATTACCGGGGATAGATCTTCAGGGCCGCGCCCTTGATAGCCTGGCCGAGCGAGGTCTGGTCGTCATCGCCACGCAGATGTGTTGCCCGACGTGTCAAGCGGCCGTAAAGCGGCAGCTCAATCCGTTCCGCGCCAAATTCCCCAGTGATTTGTACTGTGCATGGGGTTGTTTTCGCAGTTTTTGTTTTGAGCGCCGTCTATTCCGCCGCTTTTTCTCGCAAGCGCTGCGCATAGACGTTGATGACCAGCGCCGCCAGCAGGATCAGGCCGCGGATCAGGATCTTCAGGAAGCTGTCGATGTTGACGTGGTCGAGGCCGTTATTCAGGACACCGAGAACGAAAAGTCCGACGATGGTGTTGCCGATGCCGCCGCGGCCGCCGAACAGGCTGGTGCCGCCGACGACGACCGCAGCGATGGAGTCGAGCAGGTACGTGTCGAACTCGTTCTGCTGCGCGCTACCGAAATGGGCGACCCCGAGCATGCCGCCGATGCCGGAGCACACCGCCGAGATCACCATGACGGCGCCGAGGATGAGCTTGACGTTGAGGCCGGCATATTCGGCCGCCTCGCGGTTTCCCCCGACCATGTAGACGTAGCGGCCGAAGCGCGTGTAGGTCAGCACGAGGTGGCCGCCGAGCAGCATGATGGCGGCGACGATGACGATCCAGGGGATGCCGCCGACCGAGCCCGAGCCAAGCGTCGTGATCAGGCTGGGCACCTTGTAGGCGATCTGTCCGCGCACCAGCAGCGCCGAGATGCCGGCCGCGATCTGCATCATCGCCAGCGTCATGATGAAGGAGGGGATGCCGATCACGGTCAGCCCCAGCGCATTGACGAGACCGAGCAATCCGCAGAGCAGGATCGAGAGAATGATCGCGACCGCGCCGGGCAGGGGGATGTTGGCGATGTTGACGTAGGACTCCTGCAGCGTGAAGTAGGCGACCGCGATGCCGGTGACGTTGGCGATGCTGGCGATCGACAGGTCGATCTCCGCGCACAGGATCACGAAGGTGAGGCCGACGGCGATGATGCCCGTCACCGACACCTGCGTCAGGATGTTGCCGAGATTGTCGAGCGTGGCGAAGGAGGGGCTGGCGAAGGCGAAGAAGGCGGACAGGAAGATCAGCGTCAGGAACGGCGCGATGTTGCGCATCTGCGAGCGCAGGAACGGCGCAACGCCCCGTGCCCGCTGCCCCGCCGCCAAAGCCGTCTCACTGCTCATGTGCTTCTCCGTCACGCCGCTTCCAGCAGGCGGTCCTTGCTGACCGGCTCGTTCCTGAACTCCCGCACCACCGCGCCGCGCTTCAGCACAAGGATGCGGTCGGCCAGCGACAGCACCGTCTCCGGCTCGGTCGACAGCACGATGATCGCAAGCCCCCTGGCGCGGAGGTCGCGGACGATGTTGATGACGTCGTTCTTGGCGCCGACATCCATGCCGCGGGTCGGCTCGCAGAGGACGAGGAGCTTGGGCGGGTAGGTCAGCCATTTGGCCAGCGCAACCTTCTGCTGGTTGCCGCCGGAGAGCATGCCGAGGTCGAGGCCGACCACCGGCGGCCTGATCTGCAGCTGCTCGACCTGGCGCTTGGCGATATCGCGTTCCTGCGCCGGCTTGAGCAGCAGGGACGAGATGCGGTCCAAAATGCTGATCGAGATGTTCTTGTAGACCGGCTCCTGGTGGAACAGCATGTCGCGGCGGCTCTCCGGCACCAGCGCGACCCCGGCGCGCCGTGCCGCCGCCGTGCTGGCAAAGGTCTTGGGCGTGCCGTCGACGACAAGCGTACCGCTGTCCGGCTTCAGTTTGCCGAACAGGATGCGCGACAGCTCCTGCTGGCCGCAGCCCATGAAGCCGTAGATGCCGAGCACCTCGCCGGCGCGGGCCTCGAAGGAGATATCCTTCAGGCTGCGCGCCAGCGAGAGCTGGTCGACCTTCAGCACCACCGGGCTGCCGCTCGGCCGCGGCAGCATCAAATCGTCGGTGTAGCTGTGCTCGAGCGCCTCGCCGCCGCGCCCGATCATGGCCTCGATCAGCGCGCCCTTGCTGGTCGCGGCGCTCGCTGTCTCCGCGACCTTCCGTCCGTTGCGGAACACGGTGACCGTGTCGGACACGCGAAGGATGTCCTCTATGAAATGCGAGATGAAGACGATTGCAGTGCCTTCCTCGCGCAGGCGCCTGAGGGTTGCGAACAGGCGCTCGACCTCGGGCGGGGAGAGGGCGGAGGTCGGCTCGTCCAGGATGACGATGCGGGCGCCGGAGAACAGCACGCGCGCGATCTCGATCAGCTGTTGCAGCCCGATCGGGAGATCGCCGAGCCTCGTCATCGGATCGACGTCGATGCCGAAGCGGGCGAGCTGCTCGCCGGCCTCGCGCGCCATCCGCCGCCATTGCACGAGGCCAAGGGCGTTGGTCGGCTGGTTGCCGAGGAAGACGTTCTCGGCAACCGTGAGGTCGGGCGCGACCGAGAGCTCCTGATGCACCATGGCGATGCCGGCGGCATGCGCATCGCGGGCCGAGCGGAAATGAGCCTCGGTCCCGTCGATCAGGAAGCGGCCGGAGAACTCGCTGTGCACGCCGGCGATGATCTTCATCAGCGTGCTTTTCCCCGCGCCGTTCTCGCCGACGAGACCGTGGATCTCGCCGGGAAGAAGCGCGAAATCGACACCACGAAGTGCCTCGACGCCGCCGAAGCTCTTCGTGATGCCCTGCAGTTCCAGGATGGGCGAACGACCCGCTGACATGGAAGTTCAGATCAGGAAGTGATCCTGCATCCACTGCATCCCCGCGGCGTTGGCCTTGGTCACCACAGGGCCGTCGGTGACGACGTTCTTGGGAATGCCCTGGCCGCTCTTCTCGCCGCCGACCACGGCGGAGACGCCCGCGATGATGGCGCCGCCATGGATGCGGCAGGACGGATTGCGGACGGTCGCGAACATGCGGCCCTCGCTCACCGCCTGGATCGCCGGCGGCATGGCATCGACGCCGCCGATCAGGATGTTGGTGCGATTGCGGGCCTTCATGATGTTGGCCGCCGCCAGCGCCATGTCGTCATTGTGGAAGAACGCCGCGTCGATCTGCGGGTACTTGGTGAGGTAGGTTTCCCAGAGGCGCGCGGTCTTGGAGACGTCCCAGTCGGCCGGCTGGGTGTCGAGCACCTCGATGTTCGGGAACTGCTTGACGACAGAGTTGAAGCCTTTCGCGCGTCCCTGCGCCCCGGTGTGACCGAGCGCGCCTTGCGTCATGATGATCTTGCCCTTGCCGCCCATGGCGTTGCACAGCGCCTGCGTCACCGAGGCGCCCATGAACTCGTTGTCGGGGGCGAGGAAGGAGTGGACGTTGATCTGGTCGAGCGGCGCAATCAGCGTGTCCATGTCGATCACGGGCGTGCCGGCGTCGATCATCTTCTGCACGGGCTGGGTGAGGGTGCCGATGCCGAAGGCCTGGATCGCGACGAAGTCCCATTTCTGCGAGGCCATGTTGTCGATCGCGGCGCGCTGCTTCACCGCGTCGAGCTGGCCGTCGAACCAGGTGACCTCGACATTGAACAGCTTGCCCCAGAATTCCGCGGCCTGCTTTCCTTGCGCGCACCAGGTGGCCTGAAGCCCCGCGTTGGAGAACGCCGCCTTCAGCGGCTTCTCGCTGCGTCCGACCTCGGCTGCCAGTGCGGGGTTTATGCCCATGCTGCCGAAGAGGGCAGCCCCGGCGCCGGCGGCCGCTGCCGCCTGAAGAAGATCGCGCCTCGTCGTCGAGAAATCTTTCGTCCCGGACATCGCTCGCTCCCATGTATTTATCGTCGGCGCGTCATTGCCTGCGCGACCGATGTCCGAAAGTCTCTCACAAGAGTTCTTGCCACTCAATCTGCAATCAGCTGCGGGATCGCGGGCTGCTCGCGTTGGTGCAGCGCAAAGCGTCAGGCGGGAGCGGTGGCGAATGTGTCGATATCTGGGAGCAGCCGGTCCCACGCCTGCGCCATGTCGGCCGACCATTCGTCGCCGAGCAGACCTCGCAGCGTGTCCCTGATGATGGTGAAGAAGGCGATCGTCAGCGCGAGCATCGATTCCATCACCAGCGCGCGGCCTTGCGCGCGGAACATCGTCCGCGTTTCCGGGTGCTGTTCGAACAGACGTTGATAGACGAGCGGCGTGAGATCGGCGCAGCGCGATGCCGCAATCTCAAAACTCCGTTCGATCGGATCAGAGGAAGTGCTCATCAGCCTTGAGGCCACGCAGACAAAAAAAGAGCGGGGCCCTGGCCCCGCTCAAAAATTGTGTCGACCCTATTATCCCCGATCTTAAGATTTGATCTTGATTGACGGGGCGACGCTGCGTTCTGCGCGCCAGGGGCTCCTCCCGAGACTTGGACCACCAGACGTCGACCTCGCGGTCAGGCCTGAGCAAGAGGATGCTAGATCAACTTTTCTCACTTGTCATCATTTTCAGCAACGAATGTTCAAAATTCGAGCAATGAACGAAACGATCGGGCTGTTTACTTCGTAAGCATATGACAAATATAAGAAATCTGTGGATAGGGCAGGGGTTGGCCGCTGGCTCAAAAGCCGGGCGTACGGTGCCGTGGGGCGGCCGGATCACAGTTTCCGGCAAATTTGCGCTGGACCAAGAAGGCGGCGGAACTGACCTCGACTCGGCCCCCGGCCGGGTGTTTAGTTAGCGCACGAACGAACGGTTCGGTGGATGCGCGCGCGGCTGCAAAAATTCCTGCCTCTCGTCCTGCTCGCCCTGGCGATGCAGGTGCTGGCGCCGATCGCCGCGTGCTGGTCGGCCGGCCAGGCCGTGGCCGATCCCTTGTCGGCCGCCGTCATCTGCCACAGCGCAGGCGAGCAGGGCGGTGGTCTGGACGATCGGACCGGCACACCGACCGCGCATGGCGCGGCCTGCGCGCTGTGTTGCCTGGCACAGGCGGGCGCCTCGCTCGATTCGCCGCCTCAGCTCGCGCTCTCCATTCCCCTCCGCCACGCCGAGCGCGTGTCGTGGCATGCCGCCGAAGTGACCCTCGTCGCGGCCGATAAGGGCTCGAACGCCCAGGCACGGGCGCCTCCTCATCTTTCCTGACGACCCTCGTAGTCGCCGCGGTCCGTCCGCCGGCGATTGATGTTGTCGATTGGCCGGAGAGAAAGCCGGCATCAGGAATGTCCCATGTTAGTTTGTCATGCCCGTCGCGGCGTGAGCCTCGTTGCCATTCAGGCCGCGATGCTTGCGTCGTCGTGCGGGGCCTTCGCCCAGAGCCGCAACACTGAGCTTCCCGCTGTGACTGTCGAGGCGCCGCAGGCGGCTCGCGCCAAACCCGTCGTCCGGGCCTCGAAGCCGCGATCCGCTTCCGTGAGCCGCGCGACGAGACCCATTGCGCCGAGCGCGAGCGTCAGTGCACCGACTCAAAACAGGACTGTGACTGCCAGCGCAGCGCGCGATGAACTCAATCAGGCACCGGCCGGCCAGACCGCGACGACCATCGATCGCAGCCAGTTCGACAATCGTCCCGCATTCTCGGTCAACGACGTCCTGCGCGACAGCCCGGGCATTTCGATCAAGCAGGGGAATGGCCCGCGCGATTTCGGCATCTCGATTCGCGGATCCAACGCGAGGAACGGTTTTGCCATTCGCAACCTCGTGATCTTCGACGACGGCTTTCCGGTAACGCAGCCGGACGGCCTGTCGCGGAGCGACCTGATCGACCCGCGCGCCTATAGCGCGATCGACGTCGTCCGAGGTCCCTCATCGGCGCTCTACGGCAACTACGCGACTGGCGGAGCACTCAATTTTCGGACGCGGCCGGGCGGCACGATCGACGGCGTCGAATATGGCGTCGACGGCGGCAGCTACGGCTATCTCAACAATTACCTTGCCGCAGGCAAGAAGGTCGGGAATTTCGAGGGCTCGCTGTTCGCGAGCGACACGCGGGGCGACGGCTATATCGGCAACAGCTGGTTCAACACGCAGACCGTCAACTTCCTCGGCACGCTCAAGGCGACGCCTGACGATCGCTTCACGGTCAAGATCATCAACAACGACCTCAGCGCGCGGCTGCCGATCCGGCAGTCGCTGAACCAGTACTATCAAAACCCCTTCCAGCAGGGCTGCGCGACTGGCCTCACGGCCGCGGCCGGATGCGGCACGGTCACGCTCTTCAACAACGGTTTTAATACGGCGGCAGGCACCGACAAGGAAACGGCAGTGCAGGCCGGGCTCGGCCGTAATGATCGCCGCACCATCGTGGGCGGTCGCTGGGAGCACGATTTCGACAACACCACGACCTGGCGCAATCAGTTCGTCTTTGACGACAGGAACATCAACCAGCCGACCGGCGCGACCAGCGCCATCGGAGATTTTCCCTCGTACAATTTCATGAGCGACGTCACCAGGCGAGGCGAGATTGTCGGCCTCGAATCCACAACGTTCTTCGGTGCCTTTTACAACACCCTGACGGCCTCAAGCGATACGTGGAACGTGATGCCGGGAGGGAATGCGACGCTCGGCAGATTGTCGAGCAATCTCTACAGCGAGACCACCAACTATGGTGTTCGTGCCAGGGAAGAGCTCAAGCTCACTGCGGCACTGACGGCGGTCGCGGGCATCGGTTGGGAGACGACCCTCTTGAAGGGTATCAATACGGCATACACATATGCCGGCCCCACGGGAGTTACCACCACAACCCTCACGACGGCGGATCGGCAGTTTCAGAATGCCGCGCCGGAGTTGGCGCTCCTCTACAACCTCAACAACGCGTGGCTGTTTCGCGGACGGGTCGCCACGGGATACGGCACCCCGCAGGTCTCCAATCTGTTTGTTCTTCCGACGGGCTTGTCGGGCAACAATACCCAGCTTCAAACTCAGAAGAATCTTGGCTACGACCTCGGGTTCGATTGGACGCCCAACAATACGCTCAAGCTCAGCGCGACCGGCTTCTACGAATTCTTCCGCAACGAGATCGTCAGTCAGGCGACTCCGATCAACGGCATATCGTATACGTTCAACGCCCCGCGATCGGAGCATCGCGGCATCGAGCTTGCTGCCGATTGGAAGTTCTATCCGGGTTGGCGGTTCATAGCGGCATACACCTATCTCGACGAAATCTACACCGAGTATGTCGAGAATATCACCAATGGCGCGGTGTTCAGCTTCAACCGGGCGGGCAACAAGATCCCCGGCATCTCGCCCAACGAGCTGACGGCCAGGGTCGGTTACGACGAGTTCGCGGGGCCGTTGGCGGGACTTGGAGGGTTCGTCGAGGTCCAGTGGAAGGACTCCTTCTACATGGACAATGCAAATCTATTGAAAGCGCCGGGCTATGAGCTGGTCAATGTGAACGTTCACTACAAGACCGACCTTGTGTCGGACACGTTCAGGTCGATGAACCTGTTCCTCGAAGTCAGGAACGTGTTCGACCGGATCTACGTTGCGTCAGCCAACAATATCGCCAACACCGTGACCGCGGCGGGCCTTCAAAATCCTGCGAGCGTCCTGGCAAATACGACCGGTTCGATCTACGCCGGCTCGCCGCGCACGTTCGTTGCAGGTATGAAGGTGGCATTCAAATGAGCCGGGCTCTCGAAGGGACCAGGAGCATGATCCGAAGTGGATTGCTTGGGTTGGCTGTCCTCGCATTCATGCAGGGTACGGCGCTCGCACAGATGCATGGTCAGCATGCGTCCGAAGCTGCTTGCGACGAGCCGGCACTGCGCTGTGCAACCAAGGTGACGCCTGCATTCGCTCCAGATGGAACGCTGTGGCTGGTCTGGATGGCGGGCGGACAGGTCTCGGTTGCCAGCTCGCAGGATGCAGGGCGGAGTTTCACGGCTCCCGTCCAGGTCACGACGAAACGGCTGAACCTCGACTGGGGCCCGGACGCGCGGCCGAAGATCGTGGTCGATCGCAAGGGTGGCATCGCGCTGGCGTTCTCGATCTTCAGGGATGAGGCCTTCAACGGCCAGGTGCTCTACACGCGCTCGGCCGATGGCGGGAAGAGCTTTGCCGAGCCGAAGCCCATCACCGCCAGCAACGAAAGCCAGCGTTTTGAGGCGCTGGCGCTCGATCAGGACGGAACGGTCTTCGCGGCATGGTTCGACAAGCGCAATCGCGTTCTCGCGAAGGACGCGGGACAGAAGTACGAGGGGGCGGGGCTGTTCTTTGCTTCGTCCAGCGACGGCGGCACCACCTACGCAGAGGCCCGATTGGCGCGCGAAGGCACTTGCGAATGCTGTCGGTTGGGGCTGGCATTCGCGGCGCCTGGGCGACCGGCCGTGATCTTCAGGAACATTTTTGACGGCGGCGTGCGGGATCACGCGGTCATGACCTTCACCGACGTCGCGACTCCAGGCGAAATCCGCCGGGTCAGCAATGACGATTGGCAGATCAATGCCTGCCCGCATCACGGGCCGAGCCTCACGGTTGCGCCGAACGGGACCTATCACGTCGCCTGGTACACGAACGGCAGGGCGCGCAAGGGACTGTTCTACGCGCATTCGCGCGACGAAGGCCGCACGTTCTCCACGCCAATGGTGCTCGGACAGCCCGGTCGCAATCCGACGCGCCCCTACGTGCTCGCAGGTACGGCGGGAACGGTGATGGTCTGGAAGGAGTTCGATGGCGAGAAGACCTCAGTCCAGATGACGATCTCCCGAGATGACGGAGAGAGCTGGTCGCCGCCGAAGACGATATCGGATACGACAGACACCTCCGACCACCCCTTGCTGGTGTCCAATGGCCGGCAGGTCTACCTGTCATGGATGACGAAGGCGGAAGGCTATCGGCTTACAGCGATCGAGGATCAACCATGACATATCGATTTGCCGGCATTCTGGGCCTGGGGATCCTGGTCGCGTCAGCCGCTACGCTCGTGGCGGCGCCGGCCCTCAAACCGTTCGAGCGCGGTACCTGGCAAAGCGTGCTCAAGGGCCATGCCGGGCGCCCGACGCTGGTGCATTTCTGGGGCGTGACTTGCGGGCCCTGCAAGGTCGAGCTGCCGGAGCTCGGGCGATTTGCAAAGGACCATCCCGGGATCGACGTGGTCACGATCAGCGCCGATCTCGTACCGAATCTGCCGGCGGCGACACAGTCGATGCTCGACAAAGCGGGGCTATCGTCGACCGAGAATTTCATCTTCAGCGACGGCTTCGTCGAGCGCTTGCGGTTCGAGATTGATCCTGCCTGGCAGGGCGATATCCCTCGGACAATGCTCATCTCGCGGGACGGGACCATCACGACGATCGAGGGCTCGGCCGAGATGGCCGATCTCGAAAAATGGTCGGGCCAACAGCTCGGCACACACTGAAATTCAATCTGCAAACGGGAAGACCAATATGAAGACGATGTTGAAAGATGTGATGCTCGCGGCGTTCGCACTCGTTCTTTGCGCGGCGCCTGCGGCGGCCGAGGACGTCAAGGCCGGTGATCTCGTCATCTCGCAGGCGTGGAGCCGGGCGACGCCGGGCGGTGCCAAGGTCGCGGGCGGCTACCTGACGATCGAGAACAAGGGAACGACGGCCGACAAGCTGGTCAGCGTGTCCGCCGATATCGCAGGCAAGGCTGAGGTCCATGAGATGGCGATGGACAATGGCGTGATGAAGATGCGTCCGCTCGACAAGGGGCTCGTGATCGATGCCGGCAAGACGGTGAAGCTCGCCCCCGGGGGCTATCATTTGATGCTTCAGGAGCTGAAAGGGCCGTTCAAGCAGGGCGACAAGGTGCCGCTGACGCTGGAGTTCGAGAAGGCGGGCAAGGTCGCGGTCTCGCTCGAGGTGCAGGGCGTCGGCGCGCAGGCGCCCGGCGATGCCGGCCATGAGATGAAGAAAATGCCGGATCATTCGGGAATGAAGATGTGATGAGACTGATCATGCTTCCCATGACCTCGCGTCGGAAGCTTGCGGGCCTTGGGCTCGCGATGGCTGCGTTGTTGTGGGTCGCCACGCCTCTTGCGGCGGCGACCGACGACGACAACTTCTTCACCCATCTGCACACCGAGAAGGCCATGGCCAATGTCACGGTCTCGCCAGGCCGCGCCGGGCCGGTCGAGATCGCGATCCAGCTCGAAACGACGGACGAGACGCCGCTCTCGGCGAAGGCCGTGTCGGTGACGCTCGTGGATACGCAGTCCGGCCGGAAGCTCGCGCCGGTCGAGGCGTCGCGCGACGGTGAAGACAGCTGGCATGTGAAGCTGGCGCAGTTGACGCCCGGACGCTGGATGCTGGGTCTCGGAATCTCGATTTCCGACGCGGACCATGTCAGCGTTGAATCGCCGATCCTGATCAAATGACCACGCCGAAGGGACCGAACATGTCGAAGCGATCCTGTCTGATCCTGATGGCCGCGCTCACGGCGACACCCGCGGCGGCGCATATCACGCTTGAAACCAAGCAGGCCACGGTCGGCGCATCCTACAAAGCCGTGTTCGCCGTGCCACACGGCTGCGCGGGCTCGCCGACGGTGAAGATCCGCGTGCAGATCCCGGAAGGGGTAATTGCGGTGAAGCCGATGCCGAAGGCGGGCTGGAGTGTCGATGTCGTCGAGGGCAAATATGCCGGGGAGTACGACTATCACGGCAGCAAGCTCTCCTCAGGCGTCAAGGAGGTGGCGTGGTCCGGCGGCAAGCTGCCGGACAAGCACTATGACGAGTTCGTCATGCATACGGTCCTGACCGATACGCTCAAGCCGAACACGACACTGTATTTCCCGGTCGTCCAGGAATGCGAGACCGGCGTCAGCCGCTGGATCGAGATCCCCGCGGAGGGAGCAGGGCATTCGCACGAAGGCAATTCGCCGGCGCCTGGCGTGAAGCTGCTGCTAAAGCCCTGATGCGCGTTATCGCCGCGCTCGCGACGCTGCTTCTCATTGTCGGCTTCGCGACCGGGGCGTCGGCGCATGCGGCGCTCGTCTCGGTCGAGCCGGCGAGCGGCAGCATGCTTGCGAGCGCGCCGAAAGCGGTGGAGCTGCGCTTCAACGAGGCGGTGACGCCGGGCGCGATCCGGCTGATCGACGGCGCGGGCAGGGCGCGGGACGGTGCGCGCGTCAATGCATCAGGCGAGACCGTCTCGGTCGCGATGCCGCCGGACCTGCCGCAGGGAACGGCCGTGGTGAGCTATCGCGTGATCTCGCAGGACGGCCACCCGGTCTCGGGATCGGTGATCTTTTCGGTCGGCATGCCGACGGCGACAAAGCCTCCGGTCACCGTGGATGGCGCCTTGAACGCGCTGATCTGGCTGGCGCGGGTCGGTCTTTACCTTGGGCTGTTCGTCGGTGTCGGCGGCGTGTTCTTCGCGCGCTGGATTGCGTTGTCGATGATCGGCATGACCGTTCCGCGCGTCGCGCTCGCCATCGGCCTTGCTAGCGCGATTGCGTCCCTTGGCGCGTTGGGCCTCGATCTGCTCGCCCTGCCGCTGGCAGCGCTTGCGACGGCCGCTCCCTGGAAGGTCGCATTCGCGACCAGCGCCGGCCCCGCGTTACTGGTTGCCTTCGCAGCGATGCTGCTCGCGATGACCGCGCTGCGCCGCGCATGGCATGCGCGCGCTCTTGCGATCATCGCGTTCATCGGCGTCGGTCTGTCGCTCGCCATGACCGGGCACGCTGCAACGGCGCCACCGGAGGCGTTGACCCGGCCGGCGATCTTTCTCCATGGCCTCGGCGTCACCATCTGGATCGGTGCTCTCGTGCCGCTCGTCGCGCTGATGTCGAAGCCGGCGACTGCGTCGCTCCCCGTCGTGAACCGCTTCTCACGCCTTGCTGCGCTGGCGGCCGGCGTGCTGGCCTTGACCGGCCTCGCGCTTGCGATCGTTCAGCTTGAAAAGCCGGCAGCGCTGGTCGAGACCCGCTACGGACTCATCCTCTCGATCAAGCTTGTATTCGTCACGGGATTGCTGGCGCTCGCCGCGCTCAATCGGTTCCGGCTGACGCCGGCCCTGGCCCAGGACGAGACATCGACGCCTGCGCTCAAGCGCTCGATCCTGCTCGAATGCAGCATCGCGGTCGCTATTTTTGCCACCGTCGCCGGTTGGCGCTTCACGCCGCCGCCGCGGACCATCGTTCCGGACACGCCGCTGGCGATCCACATCCACAGCGGCAAGGCGATGTTCCAGGTGCTGGTCTCGCCAGGCAAGGCAGGTCTCGACGATTTCGTGCTTCAGCTCATGACCGGCGAGGCGACGCCGCTGGCGGCCAAGGAGGCGACCTTGACCCTGAGCCTGCCGGAGCGCGGCATCGAGCCGATGGAACGCAATGCCGAGCTCGGACCGGATGGCTATTGGCACGTGCGCAAGGTCGAGCTGCCCTTCGCCGGCCGCTGGCATGTGCGGATCGACGCGCTGGTGACCGATTTCGAGAAGATCACGCTCGAGGACGATATCGAGGTGGCGCCGCCCTAGGCGGGGAAGTTCAAGTCGAACCTGAAGGCAACGGAAAAATGACAGGAATTTCGCCGCGTTAGCGGCTTTTCCTCATTCCCGGCCTTGTGTTTTCGCTCCCAATCCGCTTTCACTGCAAGCCCTTACTGATTCCTCGAGTATTGCCATGCGGTTGTCGCGGTTCTTTCTGCCCATCCTGAAGGAAAATCCGAAAGAGGCGGAAATCGTCTCGCATCGGCTGATGCTGCGCGCCGGCATGATCCGGCAGGAAGCGGCCGGCATCTATGCCTGGCTGCCGCTCGGCTTCCGCGTGCTGAAGAAGATCGAGCAGATCGTGCGCGAGGAGCAGGACCGCTCCGGCGCGCTGGAACTGCTGATGCCGACGCTCCAGCTCGCCGATCTCTGGCGCGAGAGCGGCCGCTACGACGCCTATGGCCCGGA
The DNA here is from genome assembly GCF_029714425.1 of Bradyrhizobium sp. CB2312. NCBI lineage: Bacteria > Pseudomonadati > Pseudomonadota > Alphaproteobacteria > Hyphomicrobiales > Nitrobacteraceae > Bradyrhizobium > Bradyrhizobium sp. CB2312. The sequence continues at coordinate 4,787,255 of NZ_CP121668.1, forward strand.
GATGCTGCGCATCGCCGATCGCCACAAGCGCGAGCTCTTGTACGGGCCGACCAACGAGGAAATGATCACCGAGATCTTCCGGGCCTATGTGAAGTCGTACAAGAACCTGCCGCTGAATCTCTATCATATTCAATGGAAATTCCGCGACGAGCAGCGTCCGCGCTTCGGCGTGATGCGCGGCCGCGAGTTCCTGATGAAGGACGCCTATTCGTTCGATCTCAACGAGGCCGCTGCGCGCGTCGCCTACAACAAGATGTTCGTCGCCTATTTGCGCACCTTCGCGCGGATGGGACTGAAGGCGATCCCGATGCGCGCCGAGACCGGCCCGATCGGCGGTGATCTCAGTCACGAATTCATCGTGCTTGCGGAGACCGGCGAATCCGGCGTGTTCATCAATCGCGACGTGCTGGACCTGCCGGTGCCGGGCGAGGACGTCGACTATGACAGCGATCTGACCCCGATCATCAAGCAGTGGACTTCGGTCTACGCCGCGACGGAGGATGTCCACGATGCCGCGCGGTTCGAGCAGGAAGTGCCCGCGGAGAAGCGGGTGAACACTCGCGGCATCGAGGTTGGCCAGATCTTCTATTTCGGCACGAAGTACTCCGAGCCGATGAAGGCGCTGGTGGCCGGCCCCGACGGCGTCGACGTGCCGATCCATGGTGGCTCCTACGGCGTCGGCGTCTCGCGCCTGTTAGGTGCCATCATCGAGGCCTGCCATGACGAGGCCGGCATCAAATGGCCGGAGGCGGTGGCGCCGTTCCGCGTGGCGATCCTCAACCTCAAGCAGGGCGATGCCGCGGTCGATGCGGCCTGCGAGAAGCTCTATGCGGAGTTCACCGCCAAGAGCGTCGACGTGCTCTACGACGACACCGACCAGCGCGCCGGCGCCAAATTCGCCGCCGCGGACCTGATCGGCATCCCTTGGCAGATCATGATCGGGCCGAAGGGCCTCGCCGACGGCAAGGTCGAGATCAAGAAGCGCAGTGACGGCTCCCGCGAGACGATGTCGCCTGCGGACGCGGTCGCGCGCCTGGTCGGCTGAATATTGTTCATCGCCCGAGATCGCGGCCGCCAATCCGGCCACAATTGACCCCGAATCATGGGATTATCGAGCGATGGATGAGACCATGACCGAAACCGTTCAAACCGCGCCTTTCGCGCCATTCGAGTGGATGCTGTCGGCGCGCTATTTGCGGGCGCGCCGCAAGGAGGGATTCATCTCGGTCATCGCCGGGTTCTCCTTCCTCGGCATCATGCTCGGCGTGGCGACGCTGATCATCGTCATGGCCGTGATGAACGGCTTCCGCAAGGAGCTGCTCGACAAGATCCTCGGCCTCAACGGCCACATCCTGGTGCAGCCGCTGGAATCGCCGCTCACGGACTGGAAGGACGTCGCCGACCGCATCAGCCAGGTCCAGGGCATCCGGCTCGCCGCGCCTGTGGTCGACGGCCAGGCGCTCGCGTCATCGCCGTGGAACGCCTCCGGCGTGCTGGTGCGCGGCATCCGATCCGACGACCTCAACAACCTCACCTCGATCGCCAAGAACATCAAGCAGGGCTCGCTCGAGGGCTTTGACGAAGGGCAGGGCGTTGCGATCGGCCGGCGGCTCGCAGACCAGCTGTCGCTGCACGCCGGCGACAGCGTGACGCTGGTGGCGCCGAAGGGCGCGGTCACGCCGATGGGCACGACGCCGCGCATCAAGCCATACAAGATCGTCGCCGTGTTCGAGATCGGCATGTCCGAATACGATCTCGGCTTCGTGTTCATGCCGCTGGCGGAAGCGCAGGCCTATTTCAACCGCAGCAGCGACGTCACCTCGATCGAGGTGTTCACCACCAACCCCGACAAGATCGACGCCTTCCGCACGGCGGTGACGGAAGCCGCGGGCCGCCCGGTGTTCCTGGTCGACTGGCGGCAACGCAACTCAACCTTCTTCAATGCGCTCCAGGTCGAGCGCAACGTGATGTTCCTGATCCTGACCATGATCGTGCTGGTCGCAGCGCTGAACATCGTCTCCGGCCTGATCATGCTGGTGAAGGACAAGGGCAGCGACATCGCGATCCTGCGCACCATGGGCGCCTCGCAAGGCTCGATCATGCGCATCTTCCTGATCACGGGCGCCTCGATCGGCGTGGTCGGCACGCTGGTCGGCTTCTTCGTCGGCCTCGTGATCTGCCTCAACATCGAATCGATCAGGCAATTCCTGTCGTGGCTGACCTCGACCGAGCTGTTCTCGCCGGAGCTCTACTTCCTGTCGAAGCTGCCCGCCGAGATCGACATCGGCGAGACCACGGCGGTCGTCATCATGGCGCTGACGCTGTCGTTTCTGGCGACGCTCTACCCGTCCTGGCGCGCCGCGCGCCTCGATCCCGTCGAAGCGCTCCGGTACGAGTGAGGGGCTGATGGAGCAGCAGGGGGCGGAAGATGTACCGGTCATTTATCTCCACGAGATAAAGCGGCAGTACTTGCAGGGCGAGGTGCCGCTGACGATCCTCGACGGCGCCAAGCTCGCGCTGTGGCCGGGCCAGTCGGTTGCGCTGGTGGCGCCGTCGGGCTCGGGCAAGTCGACGCTGCTGCACATCGCGGGGCTGCTCGAAGCCCCGGATTCCGGCGAGGTCTATGTCAACGGCGCGCCGACCTCGCAACTGCCCGACATCGAGCGCACCCAGCTGCGCCGCACCGACATCGGCTTCGTCTACCAGTCGCACCGCCTCCTGCCGGAGTTCTCCGCGCTGGAGAACGTGATGCTGCCGCAGATGATCCGCGGCCTGAAGAAATCCGAGAGCGTCAAGCGCGCCAAGGAGATCCTCGGCTATCTCGGCCTCGGCGACCGCATCACCCATCGCCCGGCCGAGCTGTCGGGCGGCGAGCAGCAGCGCGTTGCGATCGCGCGCGCGGTCGCGAACGCGCCGCGCGTGCTGTTTGCGGACGAGCCGACCGGCAATCTCGACCCCGGCACCGCTGAGCACGTGTTCCAGGCTCTGATGCAGCTGGTGAAGGCGACCCGGGTCTCGATGCTGATCGCGACCCATAACATGGAGCTCGCCGGCCGCATGGACCGGCGCGTCTCGCTGTCGAACGGCCAGGTCGTCGAGCTCGAATAACCAAGCGTCAGCCGCGGGCTTGGTTCACCGCTCCCAAGGGAGAGCTGAATTCCGACGCGGCGCTCGTTCGTCCTCAAACTAAAACTGCGAAAACAACCCCATGCACAGTAGCCGGACACCGCCGGCTAGACGCGGGGTGACGCATCCCAATTCCTTGACATGTCATGGAAACCCGCTGCGACGGCGCATCGCCGCAGCGGGCAGGCCGATTACGGCCTGATCACCGTCAATCTGAACGGTCCGCCGTTGGCCGCGGCATGGGCCACCGCCTCGTTGGCGTGGTCGAGGTCGAACGTCGTCGTCTGGTATTCGTCGAGGCGCAGCAGTCCGGACCGCACCAGCGCGATCAGGCGGCTCGCCGCATCCGGAGGATACATCCAGACGCCGTGAATGCTGATGCAGTTGCGCATGAGCCAGGGGTAGGGCAGCTCGAGGCCCGGGCCGCCCGCCATGCCGACGCCGCCCATCAGCACGACGCGGCCATAGGCGCGCACCGTCATCATTGCCGCACGTACGACGATCGGGCTCACCGAGGGCGGCATGATGTCGAACACGCAGTCGATCGGCCCCGGCGCGGCGCGCTTCATCGCTTCGCGATCGTCGTCCTCGTTGCCGGTGAGCCTGACCGGCTTCACGCGGCTGCCGAAGCGGCGGACGAGGTCGGCGAGGATCTTTTCGTTGCGGCCCGGCGTCACCACGCAGGCCGCGCCCATTGCGAGCGCGACCGAGACGGCGGCGCTGCCGAAATTGCCGGTGGCCCCGCTCACCAGCACGGTCTCGCCCGGTTGGAGGTTGGCGGCAAGGAAGCCGCCATAGGGCACCAGCAGCGTCCCCAGCGCGCACCATTGCGTGGCTTCCTCCGACGTGATCGCGCCGAGGCGTTTGACGTTCTCGGTCGGCACCCGCATCTGCTCGGCGAACGAGCCGTGGCGAAAATGCCGTTGCAGGTGCATGCCGCCGGGGCCGGCGGCCGTGAGCCCCTGCAGCGCGATGTCGGGCGCGACGGCATCATCGCGCGAGCGCACCGTCGGATCGCAGAACACCCAGTCGCCGACGGCAAGCTTGGTTGCGTCCGGACCGATCGCGCGCACCCGGCCGATGCCGCCGGGGCCCGGGATGATCGGCAGGTCGAGCGCGTAGTTGCGTGTCCCGTCGAAGACCTCGTTCATGTAGGACAGGACGCGCGTGGCGACGACGTCGACGATGACTTCGCCGGTGCCGAGCATCGGATCGGGGGCAGTCTCGATCACCAGCGGCGATCCCAGGGATTTGAGTACGGCAGCTTTCATGTGTTCACCTCAAGGTCGGGTGAAGCGGATATGCGCTGCCTTGGAACGGCCAGGAAGGCCTGGTATTATCCTAGTATTCCAAAAACCCTCCATCGCGGGAGCGACATCATGGCCGATCCACGCCGCGTCGAATTCGGCGACTTCCTGAGGTCCCGCCGCGAGAAGCTGTCGCCGAAGACCGTCGGGCTTCCGGCCGGCCGCCGGCGGCGCACCGCGGGGCTACGCCGTGAGGAGGTCGCCCAGCTCGCTGGCATCGGCGTCGACTGGTACATCCGCCTCGAGCAGGGCCGCACCGTCAGTCCCTCCGTCACCACCATCGACGCGCTCGCCCGTGCGCTGCGCCTCTCGAAGACCGAGCATGCGCACCTCAAGGCGCTGGCACGCGACGGCGACAAGCGCGCGTTCACACGCGAGGTCGTGCCGGCGCCCATTCGGCGGATGATCGAGAGCCTGCCACATCCGGCCTACATCACCGGGCGGCGCTGGGACGTATTGGCCTGGAACGAGGCCGCCGAGGAGGTCTTCGCCTTCGGGCAGCTGCCCGAGCAGGACCGCAATACGCTGCTGCTGGTGCTGACCAACAAGCAGACGCGAAAGATTTACGGCGCGGGCTGGAGCGACGTCGCCAAGAGCATGGTCGCGATGTTTCGCGCCACGCACGACGTCTGGGCCGGCGATCCGGCTTTCGCCGAATTGCTGACGCGGCTGCGCCAGGGCAGTCCGGAATTCGTCAAATGGTGGGAGGCGCACGAGATCCGCAGCACCTCGTCGGGACTCAAGACCATGAACCATCCGACCAGGGGCCTGCTCCGCTTTGAGCACACGAGCTTCCAGGCCAATGACGATCCTGCGCTGAAGCTGGTGATCTATACGCCGGTGTAGGGGCATCGAGCACAGCGACGACGACGTCCCGACCCGGGCGCGAGGCAAGCACGCCGGCGGTCTCTCAACGCAAGGGAACCTAAATGCCCTCAGGTGGTTAGACGGCAGTCGGGTGGGCCATCTCCTGAAGCGGAGAGCGGCGCGAATGGTCGCTTCCATCCAGATTTGGCCGGGAGAGGGAATTGTCGGGGGCGGAGCGATGACGATGGCGGCCGGGGCGCATTTGACCGATCGCAACTCCGTTCTTGCCGCCCTTGGCGACTACATCCGAGAGATCAGCAATCCCGACGATCTCGCCTATGCCGCGGCGGAGCTGCTCGGCCGCAGCCTCGATGTAAGCCGGGCGGGCTACGGCACGGTCGACACCTCGGCCGAAACCATCACGATCAACCGCGATTGGAACGCGCCTGGCATTTTGAGCCTAGCCGGCGTGCTGCACTTCCGCGACTATGGCAGTTACATCGACGACCTCAAGCGCGGCGAGACCGTGGTTTGTGCCGACGCAGAGCAGGACCCGCGCGTCGGTGATCGTGCGCGAGCGCTCGAGGCGATCTCTGCCCGTGCACTCGTCAATATGCCGATCTCGGAGCCCGATGGGGTTGTGGCTCTGCTCTACCTCAACAATGCAAAGCCCCGAAAATGGACTTCGGAAGAGCTCGAGCTCATCCGCGAAGTTGCCGAGCGCACGCGCACTGCCGTCGAGCGTCGCCGCGCGGAGACGTCCGTCCGCGAGAACGAGGCGCGCCTGCTTTTCCTGGATGCCCTCAACAAGGCGACTGCCAAGACCCGCGATGCGGACGGTGTCCTTGCAGTGACGACCAGGATGCTTGGTGAGCATCTCGGCGTATCGAACTGCGCCTATGCCGATATGGACCCTGACGAGGATGGCTTCACCATCCGTGGGGATTGGGCGGGGCCAGGGGCGATCCATATCGTGGGTCACTACAGCCTCGCCAATTTCGGCAAGAAGGCGGTTCAGGAGCTCAGCGCCGGCAGGCCGCTCATCATCAATGACAATCTGAAGGAGATCGCGCCGGAGGAAGCGGCCACCTTCCAGAGGATCGGCATCGGCTCGACGATCTGCATGCCCTTCGTGAAGGAGGGGCGCCTGACCGCCTTGATGGCAATTCATCACCGCAGTCCGCACCTTTGGACCCGGCGCGAACTCGCTCTGCTCACCGAGGTGACCGAGCGATCATGGGCGCACATCGAGCGCGTTCGATCGGAAGAGGCTGCGCGGGAGGCTGCCGAACGGCTCAGTCTTGCGAACACCGCGGCCGGGATCGGCATCTGGGATTATGACCCGGTCAACGACGTCTTGCGATGGGACAACCGCTGCAAAGCGTTGTTCGGTTTGTCCCCCGATGCCGACGTCAGCTATGAAGGGGCCTTCCTGAAGGGCCTGCATCCCGAGGACAGGGACCGCGCACACGGGGCGGTCTCGAAGGCCCTGTCGCCGGAGTCCCCGGCAGCCTACAACATCGAGTATCGGACGGTCGGCATCGAGGACGGTGTCGAACGCTGGGTCGCCGCCACCGGTGATGCCCTCTTTTCCAACGGCCGCGCCGTGCGGTTCATTGGCACGGTTCTCGATATCACCGACAAGAAAAAGTCCGAGCGCCATCTGAGAATCCTGAACGACACGGGCGCTTCGGTCGCCCGCGAACGAGATCTCGAGACGATCGTTCAGGTCGTCACGGATGCCGGCGTCGAACTGTCGGGCGCCCAGTTCGGGGCGTTTTTCTACAACGTGCTGACGCCCGACGGCGGCAGCTACATGCTCTATGCATTGTCGGGCGCACCTCGATCGGCGTTTGAAAACTTTCCGATGCCGCGCAACACCGCCGTATTCGAGCCGACCTTCAAGGGGACGGCGGTGGTCAGGTCCGACGACATCCTGCGGGACCCTCGTTATGGCAGGAACACGCCGCGGAAGGGCATGCCCGAGGCCATCTTCCGGTCCGATCCTATCTGGCAGTCCCCGTGGCCTCGCGAAGCGGTGAAGTCCTCGGCGGACTGTTCTTCGGTCATCGTGAAACGGGAAAATTTCAGGCCGAACACGAGACTGCCTTGCTCGGCATCGCCGGCCATGCCGCGACGGCCATCGACAATGCGCGGCTTCTGACGCGACTCCAGACGCTCAATGCCGAACTGGAGCAGCGGGTTGCCGACGAGATCGGTGAACGCATGAAAGCCGAGGAGCAGCTGCGGCAGGCTCAAAAAATGGAAGCCGTCGGGCAGTTGACCGGAGGCATCGCCCACGACTTCAACAATATGCTGGCCGTCATTCTCGGCAGCTTGAACCTCGCCAAGCGGCGGCTCGGAAAGGGAGAGGTCAACATCGATCGCTTCATCGACGGGGCCATTGACGGCGCGAACCGCGCAGCCACCTTGACGCAGAGGCTGCTGGCCTTCTCTCGCCAGCAGCCGCTGGCGCCCGAAATCGTGGACATCAACAAGATGATCGGCGGCATGAGCGAACTGCTCGACAGGTCGCTCGGCGAGCTCATTCGCCTCGAAACGGTTCTGGCGGCCGGTCTCTGGCGCGTCAGAGCAGACACTGCGCAACTGGAAAGCACGGTTTTGAATTTGGCGGTCAATGCCCGCGATGCCATGCCCAAGGGCGGCAAGCTGACCATCGAAACAAGCAACGCGTCGATCGATCAAAGATATGCTCGCGAATACGCACTGGCGCCCGGGCAATATGTCCTCATTGCCGTAACGGACAACGGCATCGGAATAGCGAACGACGTGCTGGGCAGGGTGTTCGACCCCTTCTTCACGACCAAGGAAGTGGGCAAGGGGACCGGCCTTGGACTGAGCCAGGTCTATGGTTTCGTGAGGCAGTCAGGCGGCCACGTGAAAATCTACTCGGAGGTCGGCGTTGGCACGACCGTAAAGGTCTACCTGCCGCGCTTCGTCGGCGATGACAAAATTCGGGAGGCCTCGGAAAGCGTGGCGCATCCCGGCGCAGACTTCCAGAAGGAGACCATTCTCGTCGTCGAGGATGATGAGCGTGTTCGCAACATCTCGTCGGAAAGTCTGCGCGAACTCGGTTACACCGTTTTCGAAGCGGCAGGCGCGAAAGAGGCGATCAGGAAGATCGAAGAGGGGCCCGTTCCGGATCTGCTGTTTACGGATGTCGTGATGCCCGAAATGACAGGCGCCGAGTTGGCAACCGAGCTGTTGAAACGGCACCCTGGACTGAAAGTGCTGTTCACGACCGGCTATACGCGCAATGCAATTGTTCACAACGGCATGCTCGATGCCGGCAAGCATCTGCTCTCCAAGCCCTTCGCGATCGAAGATCTGGCAGCCAAGGTCCGCAGTCTGCTCGACGAGATTTGATCATCCGGCTCCATCCAAACCCCGCCTTCCACCTATTGTGCCGGCACGGCCGTCGGCTTTGCGCCAGCCCCCGGCGGAATTGCCGGCCAGGGGCTCTTCGGCTTGGCCGCCACTGACGAACACGCCGTCGCAAGCCGTGGCCACATGGACGCCAGGCCTGTCAGGTCGATGTCCAGTCCTGTCGTATCCGTCTTTTCGTCCGGCATGGTCGTGGTTTGCCGGACATGCAGCGAGCGAGACGCCAGCATCGTGAAGACCATATCGCGGTCGACGTTGCCACTCCACATTTCGTACTTCCCGGCGTTCACAGGAGAGCCTCCGGCCTCCTTGCTCGTGTCGGCATCCGCCGTCATCGATATCGTGCTTTTGCCGGCGCTCGCCTTGTCGATGTCACCCGCGAACATCAGCGGCACGCGATTCCTGCTTTCGCAATACATGCGCCACTCCATCGTCCGGAATGACGCGCCGTTTTCCGTCTTCGTCACGGCGATCTTGCTGACGAAGGGCCGTGCTCCCGTCTCCAGCCTCCATGTCCCCTCGGCAAAGGGCCGCATGTCGATCCCGAAACGATAGAGCTCGGCGCGCGTCAGCACGTGCAGGTTTTCGTAGGTCACGGTCCGGATGAGGTCATCGAGCTCGCGGCTGATCCCCATCGCCGCGATGAACGCGGCGCGGACGCGTTCGGCTGTCACCATCCGGCGCTGCCTGATCTCTGCGAGCACCTCCGGAGGCGGTTCCCTGCGCATGTTGAGGACGAGCCGGGAGTTATGCACCGCCAGCACTGCATCGGGGGCCACCGCGCGCGATGTTGCTCCGAGAAACAGGTAAGCGCAGGCCGAGTTGCACATCGCATGGTAGGTGGTGAGCTGGGCCTCGACCTCGCCGCCTGCAGTCTTCAGCTTCAGGCATTCGGCGTCCACCTGCGTCTCCGCGGCGCACGCGGCCACGATGGTCCGGCCGACCCGGGCGACCGCCTTGCGGCTGCGCAAGAGCCGCCCGATGACATAGGATTGCTCCACGTTGCCGCCGGGTGAATGAAGGTAGATCGGACGCTGCGTGTCCGTGACGCCCGCCAAGAAGTGGCGAACGCGCGCCGCGGCATTCTCGTCGATCTTGCCCTCGATGGCGATCCAGCGGTCGCAGCCCGGCCCGCACGCGTCCGGCGCTCCCCTGGCAAGATAGATCGTCAGCCCCGGAGCAAATCCGGTCTTTTCGGCCGGTGTTTCTTCGGCATGCATTGCGCCGGGAAGCAACAGGGCGGCGGCGACAAGCAGGATACGGGTGAGCATGAAATTGATGGGACCGGAGGCTTTAAAAAGACGAATGAAGGCTACTCGAAGATCAGACCGTGCATAACTTTCGGTGGCATGGCGAAGCTCAGCTTATTCCTCATCGTCGAACGCGACTACATCCCTTCACGAATGCGCATTGTAAATTTTCGCCCGCGCTGCCGCGTTTGCAGTTTGAGGCCACAGGCGCTATGTCCGGTTTCGGAATGATCTGAACATGACAATCTCTGACGACAATGAGCTCTCCCGCCTGAAGGAGATCGGCCGTATCGTCGCCAACACCCTCGAGGCGATGGGGAAGGCGCTCGAACCGGGCATGACCACCGGCGAGCTGGACCAGATCGGACGAAAGCTCCTGGAAGCCGCCGGGGCACGTTCGGCGCCGGAGCTGGCCTACGACTTTCCCGGGGCGACCTGCATCAGCGTGAACGAGGAGATCGCGCATGGCATCCCGGGGCAGCGACGGATCGCGCGCGGCGATCTCGTCAACATAGACGTTTCAGCCGAGAAGAACGGACTCTTTGCAGACACGGGCGCCTCGTTCGCCGTTCCGCCCGTGAGCCGCGCGATCGAGCGCCTTTGCAGGGATGGCCGGCGGGCGATGTGGACCGGCCTGCGGCAGGTCGGCGCCGGCAAGCCGATGGCCGGCATCGGCCAGGCTATCGGGACCTTCGCGCGGAAGAACGGCTATAGCCTTGTCAGGAATCTCGCCAGTCACGGCGTCGGCCTGTCGCTCCATGAGCAGCCGACGGAAATCGCGACATGGCCCGACCGCTCCGAGCGCCGCATCATGCGTGACGGCCTGGTGTTCACGGTCGAGCCGTTCCTGTCCCTGGGCGCCGAGTGGGCCCAGGACGGCGATGATCCGTGGACGCTGTACAGCAGCCCCGAAGCTCCGACCGTTCAATAGCGAACACACGGTGATTGCCACCCGAAACGGACCCTTGATCGTCACGCTCGCGGGTTAAGGTTGCCGGGGTTGTAGCCCAAGACGGTGCAGCCGCTCGCCGGGCGCGGATGGCGTCAGGCCACGGGATCCCTGTGAACCGCCGAACGGCTTCGATGATCCGGCGCCAGCGACGGCGCGAGCGGAGCAGCGTCGCGTCGCGCGGTGAGTTCGACCGGCGCAGACTTGGCGCCTCGCCAGGCCACTATCCAGATCAGGAAACCGAGCAACGCAAGCGCGGCGCCGACGGGGCCGGTGGAGGTCCAGCCCAACCCCTCGCGAATGGCGAGGCCGCCGAGGAAGGGACCGAGCGCGTTGGCGGTGTTGAACGCGGAATGGTTCAGCGCGGCAGCCAGCGCCTGCGCATCGCCGGCGACGTCCATCAGCCGGGTCTGGAGGATGGCGCCGAGCGAGACGCTGGCACCGATCGCGAAGATGTCGATCGCGAGCAGCCAGGGATTGCCGGCCGCCAGCGGAAACAGCAGCAGCGCGACAGCAGCAAACAGCAGGATCACGCCCGCGGTCGGCATCAACGCGCGGTCGGCAAAGCGCGGCACGAACAGATTGCCGAGCGTGGCGCCGATGCCGAACACCGCCAGGAAGAACGGGATGACCGTTGTGCTGACCTTGGTGACCTCGATCAGTGTCGTCGCAAGATAAGTATAGACGGCAAACATGCCGCCGAAGCCGATGGCGCCGATCGCGAGCGTAATCCAGACGCGTCCGCTTCGGAGCGCACCGAGCTCGCGCAGCGGGTCCGACTTGCCGGCCCGGTCGCGCGGCGCGAACAGCGCGCAAAGCAGCACCGTCAGCAGCGCCAGCATAGACACGAGGCCAAAACTCGCGCGCCAGCCGACCGCCTGGCCGATCAGATTGGCCAGCGGCACGCCGATGATCGTGGCTATGGTCAGGCCGAGCATGACCTGGCCGATCGCCTGGGAGCGGCGATGCTGCGGAACGAGCGAGGCCGCGACCAGCGCGGCGATGCCGAAATAGGCGCCATGCGGCAGCCCCGAGAGGAAGCGTGCCGCGATCATCCAGCCGAAGCCAGGCGCAAGCGCCGTGAGCGCGTTGCCGAGCGCGAACACGGCCATCAGCACCAAGAGCTGCGTGCGCCGCGCGAAGCGCGCGCCAGCTACGGCGATCAGCGGCGCGCCCAGCACCACGCCGAGCGCATAGGCGCTGATCGCGTGTCCCGCGGCCGGCTCGTCGACATGGAGGTCGGCGGCGAAGAACGGCAGCAGGCTCATCGATGCGAATTCGGTGGTTCCGATCGCAAAGCCGCCCATTGCGAGCGAGAACAGGACGATGGCGAGGTGAGGGGGCGCGGAAGCAGATTGCGCTCCGCGCGCGGTCGCTTGGGACGAAGCTGTCATGTGTCCTGCATTGGTGGCGTCAACGGGAACCAGCCCAGTGAACGTCGCCACCCCTGCAAGATTTGTCCGTCGAACTTAAACCTGGATCAGCCCGCGTCAACACCACGGCCGCAATGCAGAGCCGGCCGCATATCAGCATCCCGATTGGCACGTGCCAAACTAGTCGATCCGCTTTGACCGCCGCGCAGCCTTCGGCTTGCTCTGCGCAAAGTACGGGTTCACGACGCAACTCGCTGAACGCCCCACGGCGAGAAACTTGCATTGTTCGAGCGAGGTGTAGCGGCAATCGAAATAGCCCACCTGACCGTAGATCTGCATGCAGACGGGATAGCTGGGATCATAGGTCTGCGCCCGCGCGTGCGCGCTGACGAGCAGCGTGCCGATCGCGGCGAGCGCGAGAGCGGCGCAGCGCATCTCAGCGCAGCGGGAGATAGCCCGGCCCAAATGTGCGCGGGCGGTTCTGATACGCATAGGGATCATCGCTCTGGCCTGCGAAATACGGATTGGCGATGCAGGTCAGCGCGCGGCCCGATGCGCTTGCCTGACACTGCGCGTAGCTGTCGAACCTGCAATTGCTCAGTCCCGGCCATTCGTCGCCCGTCAGGCAGAACGCATGATTGGTGCCGAACGCGCGTGCGGGCGTGCTTGCGTCGAACGCGAATGTGGCGAGAGCGAGCAAAAATGTGGCGACAATGGGGAGAGTAATTCGTCCACGCATTTCAATTCTCCATCACGCGTTTGTGCGCGCGGCGATGTTACGCGCGCACGCGATGAATGTCGTGTAGTCGACATGGAACTCGTGAAAACACTTGTTTCAAAGGGTTTCCCGCGCGCGCTGCTAAACATGCATTAACGTAGCGAGGGCCTTTGGCTCTGACTGTGGCGTCGGAGTTACAGCAATTCTGTCGATCGCTGCTAAGACGACGCCACGGCCCGGGGGCCTACTGAAGAAACTGGAACGGGAATCAAATGAAGAAGAATCTGTTGCTCGCCGCTGTGAGCCTCGTCGCGCTCAGCGCGACTGCGCCGGCGCTGGCTGCTGATCTCGCTGCGCGTCCTTACACCAAGGCGCCTGCGATGGTCGCGACGATCTACGACTGGAGCGGCTTCTACATCGGTATCAACGGCGGCGGCGGTTCCTCGCACGCGACCTGGGATTTCGTCGGCATCGGCCGCGAAGGCTCGCACGATGCGACCGGCGGCACGGTCGGTGGCCAGGTCGGCTATCGCTGGCAGTCCGGCCAGTGGGTGTTCGGCGTGGAAGGCCAGGGCAACTGGGCCGACTTCTCCGGCGACAACGCCAGCGCGCTGTTCGCCACCCGCAACCGCACCAAGATCGACGCGTTCGGTCTGATCACCGGCCAGGTCGGCTACGCCTGGAACAACGTGCTCGTCTACGTCAAGGGCGGTGCGGCCGTGGTCAGCGACAAGTACGAGATCTTCGGGCTCGGTGGTCCGCTGCTCGCTTCGACCAGCGACACCCGCTGGGGCGGCACGGTCGGCGCCGGCCTCGAGTACGGCTTCGCTCCGAACTGGTCGGTCGGCGTCGAGTACAACCACATCTTCCTGTCGGACAAGGATGTCACCTTCGCTGGCTTCGCCGGCTCGGAGCGCATCAAGCAGGACGTCGACATGGGTCTCGTCCGCCTGAACTACAAGTTCGGCGGCCCGATCATCGGCCGTTACTGAGCAAAGTACTGAGATCGATCGCTCTGCAAGGAGCGATCGTCGAAAGCCCCGGCCTCGCGCCGGGGCTTTTTGTTGTTGAAATTCAGATAGTTAACCATCCCGCTTCTCGGCGGCTGAGATCGCTTGACTCCCAAGAACGAAATGAGAACAATGTTCTTCATACGTTCTAGCAAGGGAGCGAGACCATGTTCAGGATTTTCGTGGAAGAGGCGGCTGCACTGGCGTCCATCACGCTGTTCGTCGGGATGATCGCAATCTGGGCGCAGGTCATTCCGCAGCTCTGATTCCCCACTCTTGGCAGGCCCGGTTGGGGAAAAGCGGGACGACGCGACGGATCGGCCGGTCCGGCGTGGACTCTCGCGGCGCGACACCCCACCATTGTGAGGCGAGTCGGCCGGGCGAGTGCATGATGCCTTGAGGAGCCGGCGACCGCTCCATCTCATCTGCAAGAGGCCGTCACGCGACCATGCCGAGCGCCGGATTTGTCCACCTTCACGTTCACTCGGCCTATTCGCTGCTCAAGGGCTCGATCAAGATCGCCAAGCTCGCCGAGCTTGCGAAGAAGGACCACCAGCCGGCGCTGGCGCTGACCGACACCGACAATCTGTTCGGCGCGCTGGAGTTCTCCGACAAGATGGCGGGCTCCGGCATCCAGCCGATCGTCGGCCTGGAACTGGCGATCGATTTCGGCGACCAGGACCCGACCGCGCGCAACGCGATGGGGCCCTCGCGCGTGGTGCTGCTGGCGGCGCAGGAGCGCGGCTATCGCAGCCTGATGCGGCTGAACTCGCGCGCGTTCCTCGAATCGCCCGACAGCCATGCCCCGTTCATCAAGTTCGACTGGTTCGACGGCGAGACCGAGGGCCTGATCGCGCTGACGGGCGGACCGGACGGGCCGATCTCGCTGGCGCTGGCCGGCGGCATGGCCGAGCTCGCCGCGACGCGCTGCGAGCGTCTGGCCAATCTGTTCGGCGACCGCCTCTACATCGAATTGCAGCGCCACAACCTCGACAAGGAGCGGCGCATCGAGGGCGGCTTGATCGACATCGCCTATGCGAAAGGCCTGCCGCTGGTCGCAACCAACGAGCCGTATTTCGCCGCGACCGACGACTACGAGGCGCATGACGCGCTGCTCTGCATCGCCGGCGGCCGGCTGATAGCCGAGACCGATCGCGTGCAGCTCACGCCGGATCATCGCTTCAAGACCCGCGCCGAGATGGCGGTGCTGTTCGCCGACATTCCGGAGGCGCTGGCCTCGACCGTGGAGATCGCCGAGCGCTGCTCGTTCCGCCCGATGACGCGCAAGCCGATCCTGCCGTTCTTCACCGTCGGCGCCGCCGCCAGCTCCGATGCCGCCGCGGTCGAGGCCGCCGAATTGAAGCGACAGGCGGAGGAGGGGCTCGCCAACCGCCTGCGCGTCCATGGCCTGTCGCAGGGCATGACGGAAGAGGACTACAACAAGCGCCTGGCGTTCGAGCTCGACGTCATCATGCGCATGAAGTACGCGGGCTACTTCCTGATCGTGTCCGACTTCATCAAATGGGCCAAGGCGCACGGCATTCCGGTCGGGCCTGGCCGTGGCTCCGGCGCAGGCTCGCTGGTGGCGTGGGCGCTGACCATCACCGACCTCGACCCGATCAAGTTCGGCCTGCTGTTCGAGCGCTTCCTCAATCCGGAACGCGTCTCGATGCCGGACTTCGACATCGACTTCTGCCAGGACCGCCGCGGCGAGGTGATCAAGTACGTGCAGGAGCGCTACGGCCGCGATCAGGTCGCGCAGATCATCACCTTCGGTACGCTGCAGGCGCGCGGCGTGCTGCGCGATGTCGGCCGCGTCTTGCAGATGCCCTATGGCCAGGTCGACAAGCTGACGAAGCTCGTGCCGCAGAATCCGGCGGCGCCCGTCACGCTGGCGGCAGCGATCGAGAGCGAGCCAAAACTCCAGGCGTTCCGCGACGAAGACCCGGTGGTGGCGCGCGCCTTCGACATCGCCCAGCGCCTCGAAGGCCTGACCCGGCATGCTTCGACCCACGCGGCCGGCATCGTGATCGGCGATCGCCCCCTGAGCGAGCTCGTGCCGATGTACCGCGATCCGAAGTCGGATATGCCGGTGACCCAGTTCAACATGAAATGGGTCGAGCCTGCGGGCCTCGTCAAGTTCGACTTCCTCGGCCTGAAGACGCTGACCGTGCTCGACGTCGCGTGCAAGCTGCTCAAGCCGCGCGACATCCATGTCGATCTCGCCACGCTGCCGATCGACGATGCCGAGAGCTACCAGATGCTGGCACGTGGCGAGGTGGTCGGCGTGTTCCAGGTTGAAAGCCAGGGCATGCGCCGCGCGCTGGTCGACATGCGCCCCGACCGTTTCGAGGACATCATCGCGCTGGTCGCGCTCTACCGCCCAGGCCCGATGGCGAACATCCCGACCTATTGCGCGCGCAAACACGGCGACGAGGAGCCGGAATATCTGCATCCCGTGCTGGAGCCGATCCTGAAGGAGACCTTCGGCGTCATCATTTACCAGGAACAGGTGATGCAGATCGCGCAGGTGATGTCGGGCTATTCGCTCGGCGACGCCGACCTCCTGCGCCGCGCCATGGGCAAGAAGATCCGCGCCGAGATGGACAAGCAGCGCGACATCTTCGTCGCCGGCGCGGTGAAGAACGGCGTGCCGAAAGCGCAGGCCGAGACCATCTTCGAACTGCTCGCCAAATTCGCCGATTACGGCTTCAACAAGAGCCACGCGGCCGCCTACGCGCTGGTGTCCTACCACACCGCCTACATGAAGGCGCATTATCCCGTGGAGTTCATCGCGGCGTCGATGACGCTCGATCTGAACAACACTGACAAGCTCTCCGAATTCCGCTCCGAGGCGCAGCGCCTCGGCATCAAGGTCGAGCCGCCGAACATCAACCGCTCCGGCGCGACCTTCGAGGTCGGCGAGAAGGTCATCTATTACGCGCTGGCCGCGCTCAAGGGCGTCGGCATCCAGGCCATCGAGCAGATCATCGAGGAACGCACCAGGCGGGGACTGTTCACCTCGCTCGCCGACTTCGCTGCGCGGGTCAATCCGCGCGCGATCAACAAGCGCATCATCGAGAGTTTAGCTGCCGCCGGCGCCTTCGACACGCTGGAGCCGAACCGGGCCCGCGTCTTCGCCGGCGCGGACGCGATCCTGGCCGCCTGCCAGCGTTCGCATCAGGCCGAGACGATCGGCCAGAACGACATGTTCGGCATGTCGGCGGACGCGCCGACCATCATGCTGCCGCAGATCGAGCCCTGGCTGCCGGCCGAGCGGCTGCGCCGCGAGTACGACGCGATCGGCTTCTTCCTGTCGGGACATCCGCTCGACGATTACGCGACCGTGCTCAAGCGCCTGCGGGTGCAGTCATGGGCCGAGTTCTCGCGCGCGGTGAAGACCGGCGCCACCGCCGGCAAGGTCGCCGCGACCGTCGTGTCGCGCATGGAGCGGCGCACCAAGACCGGCAACAAGATGGGCATCATGGGACTGTCCGACCCCACCGGCCATTTCGAGGCGGTGCTGTTCTCCGAGGGCCTCGCGCAATATCGCGACGTGCTGGAGCCGGGCGCCGCGGTGCTGCTTCAGCTCGGCGCGGAATTGCAGGGCGAGGACGTTCGCGCCCGCGTGCTGCATGCCGAGCCGCTCGATGACGCCGCGGCCAAGACGCAGAAGGGCCTGCGCATCTTCCTGCGCGACACCAAGCCGCTGGAGTCGATCGCCAAGCGCCTCGCCGGCCCCGAGATGGCGGCCACCAACGGCGCCGCGCCGAAAATCGGCAGCCCCGGCATCGCGCCGCGCTCCAATGGCGACGGCGAGGTCTCGCTGGTGATGATGCTCGACCTCGAGACCGAGGTCGAGATGAAGCTGCCGGGCCGCTTCAAGGTCTCGCCGCAGATCGCCGGCGCGATCAAGGCGGTGGCGGGCGTCGTGGACGTGCAGCAGCTCTAGCCGGCCGTCCCGGACGGACGCCGTCCGGGCCTGCGGAGCGGCGGACATTGTGGTCTCGCCAGATCATTGCGGCTATGATCGCGACGATGCAGCTCGTTTGCGCGGACGTTTTCGGCCGCACCGGGAGGAAGCGAGACATGTGCGAGCAATGCCCACAATCCCTACATGACGAGATCACGCCGTCGCGGCGATCCGCGATGCTGTTTGCCGCCTCCGCGCTCGGCGTTGCCCTGAGCGGGGCCGCCTTCGCCAAGGAGACCAAAGCGCCACCCAAGCCGCAGAACGTGCTGGCGCCCGATGCGGCGCTGAAGCGGCTGATGGACGGCAATGCGCGCTATGTCCAGGGCGTTGCGCGGCGACATGATTTCAAGCACGAGCGTGAAGCGCTGGCGGGCGGCCAGAACCCGTTTGCCGCCGTGCTGAGCTGCGCCGATTCGCGCATCGCACCGGAATATGCCTTCGACACCGGCCGCGGCGATCTCTTCGTCTGCCGCATCGCCGGAAATTTCGCCGGCAACGAGATGATCGCCAGCATGGAATATGCGGTCGGGGTGCTCAATACGCCGCTGATCCTCGTTCTCGGCCATGACAGTTGCGGCGCGATCGATGCGACGCTGAAGGCGATCAAGGACAACACGTCGCCGCCGGGCCACATCCCCTCGCTCGTCGATGCGATCGCGCCTGCCGCCAAGGCTGCGATGCAGCAGGGCGGCGACGTGCTCGACCAGGCGATCCGGCAGAACGTGATCGACAATGTCGCCAAGCTGAAATCGGCGGCACCGATCCTCAATGCGGCCGTGGAGCAGGGCAAGCTGAAGGTCGTGGGCGGCATCTACCGGCTCACGACGGGAACGGTCGACCTGATCGCGCAGGGCTGAACGAGCTGATCGCTTTCAGCGTCGTCACGCTGGCGCAGACAGCTATCGTCGGCGCCGGGCGCCATGCCACCGCCTCAATCCGAGCCTTTCGTTCAAGCGCCATTCAGCCAGCCGCGCGTCTGATGCGCGCTGGCACCTCAACCACAAAGCTGGGCAAGCAAGCCATGCGTGGGACGCTCAAAGCCTTCATCTGCCTTCTCCTGCCGCTCGCGGTCCTTGCCGCGGGCGCACCGGAGCAGGCACGCGCGCAGCAGCCGGAAAAGCGCATCGCGCTCGTGGTCGGCAACGGCGCCTATGCCAAGTCGCCGCTGGCGACGACCGCGAACGATGCCGGCCTGATCGCGCAGACGCTGCAGGCGGCGGGCTTCGACGTTGTCGGGGCGCGCGATCTCGATGGCGACACGCTGCGCAAGAGCTTTCGCGATTTCATCCAGAAGGCCCAGGCCTCCGGCCCCGGCACCGTCGCGATGATCTATCTGGCCGGTTACGGCGTGCAGCTTGCGGGCGAGAACTATTTCATCCCGGTCGATTCCAACATCAGCCGCGACACCGACATTCCGACCGAAGCCTTGCGCATCAGCGACTATGTGCGCCAGCTCGCGTCGATCCAGCTCAAGGCCAACATCGTCGTGCTCGATGCGGCCCGCGCCCAGCCCTTCATCGAAGGCGGGCAGCCGATCGCCAGCGGCCTCGCGCTGGTCGAGCCCGAGGCGAACATGCTGATCGCCTTCAACGCCGCACCCGGCACTGTCGCGCCGGAAGAGCCGGGACCCTACGGCATCTACGCGCAGTCGCTGGCCGAGATGATCCGCACCGGCGGGCTGGCGCTGCCTGACGTGTTCGACCGCGTCCGCCTGCGTGTCAACGAATCCGCCAAGGGCGCGCAGGTGCCCTGGAACGAGCAGAAGATCTCGGCGCAGTTCTCGTTCTTCGAGCGCGGGCCCGATGCGCCGCCGCCGGAGGTTGCGCCCGACCAGATCGCCGCGATCCGGAGCAAGCCGATCCGCGATCTCGGCGTGCAGGATGCCTATGCCGCCGCGCTCGCGCGTGACACGCTGCCGGCCTACGAGGAGTTTCTCGCGGCCTATCCCGGCGATCCCTTGTCGAAGCGCGTGATGGTGATCGTGGCGGCGCGCCGCGAGGCGATCACCTGGCGGCGGACCTATCGCGCCGACACGCCGGACGCCTATTGGTCCTATCTGCGCCGCTATTCGCGCGGGCCTCATGCCGGCGACGCGCGGCGTAGGCTTGCGATCCTGACCGCACCGCTCGAGCCGCCGCCGAGCTTCGCCATGCTGGATTACGACGTGCCGCCACCGCCGCCGGAGGAGGTGGTCTATGTCGACCGTCCCGTGCTGTACTTCAGCGACCCTGATTTCGGCTTCGCGCCGCCACCGCCGCCGCCGATCTATTATCTGCCGCCACCGCCGCCGGATTTCGTCGTGTTGCCGCCGCCGCTGCCGGTGGTCGGGCTGTTCGTGCTGCCGCAGCCGGTGTTCGTGCCGATTCCGGTGTTCGTCCGCCCGCCGATCTATGTCGCGCCGCCGCCGAACAACATCATCTACCAGAACATCCACAACACGACCGTCATCAACACCGTGATCAATCGCCCGCTGGCGCCGCCGCCGGGTTTCAGCACCGGAGCGGCCAGTCTGGCACCGGCGGTGGCCGGTCGCGCCAACCCCGCAGGCCCGGCGGTGCCGCAGGCCGTCGCCCAGCGCGCCGCCTTGATCCAGCAGGGCAAGGCGCCGATGCCGCAGAGCGCGACGATCCAGCCGACGGCGAGGCCGGGAACACCCCCGGTGACACCGGCGAATGTTGCCCCGACCGCAGCGCCACCTGCCGCGCCGCCGCCCAGATTGCCCCAGGCCAACACGTTGCCGGTTCCCGGAGCCCAGGGTGGCCCGCCCGCGCCACCGGCGGGGGCCGGGCCTCTGCCCGGCGGCAAGCCCGCGCCGACCGCGACGGCTCCCGGCACGATAGCGCCGGTGCATCCGGGTGCGCCAACCGCGACGGCTCCCGGCACAACGCCGCCGGCCCATCCCGGTCCGCCAACGACGACCGCTCCGGCCGCTGCACTCGCGCCGACCAACCCGACTGCTGCGCCTGGCCAGCCGCCCAAGCCGCCGGTTGCGGGAGTGCCGCCCGGAACCGGGCCAGCGGATCGCGCCAAATCCGCAATCCGCGAGCCGGCCGGCTCGCCGCCGCCCGCTGCCGACACATCTGCGCGCCCCGCGGGACGACCGGCCGCGCCGCCACCCGCCGCTGCGCGCGAGCCGGCTAGGCCGCAGCATCTTCCGTCGGCTGCGCCGGCGCAGGTGACCCGGCCCTCGACCCCACCACCGCGGCCCCAGGCCGTGGCGAGGCCGACGCCTCCGGCGCCAGCCGCCGTCGCGCGCCCGGCGCCACCGCCTCCGCCGCGCGTCGCATCGCCTCCACCGGCACGGGTGGCTCCCCCGGTCGCAGCCGCACGGCCTGCACCGCCACCGCCCGCAGCCCGGCCGGCGCCCCCGCCGCCACCCCGGGTGGCGGTTGCCCCGCCAGCCCGGCCGGCCGCACCGCCGCGTCCTGCGGCACCGCCGGCCGCCGCGAAGAAGTGCCCGCCCAACCAGCCGAAGTGCTAAAGCGCGATGAAATTAGGATGGATCGTCATCGCGCTTTAGGTTGTTGTTTGAGCATGATCTTTTCGGAAAACCGCTGGGCACTTTTCCGGATCATGCTTTAGGGCAGGGCGGAGGCCCTACGGGAAACGGCCTTCGGCTGGCGAAAACCGCCCCCGAATGGCCCTTATTTCCTTGCTTCTGGCCGAAATGGCGCTATATAGCGCGCCATCTCACACGGAAACATGGCTCACAAGGCCGTCCGGTGGCAACCGGGGCGAGAACGCTCCGTTTTGCTCACACGTTTCCGGAGGAACCAACCGGAGAATTAGAACGATGGCACTGCCCGATTTCACTATGCGTCAGCTGCTCGAAGCTGGCGTGCACTTTGGTCACCAGTCTCACCGCTGGAATCCGAAAATGGCTCCCTTCATTTTCGGCACCCGCAACAACATCCACATCGTCGATCTCGCCCAGACCGTGCCGATGCTGCATCAGGCCCTCCAGGCCGTCAGCGACACGGTTGCCAAGGGCGGCCGCATCCTGTTCGTCGGCACCAAGCGCCAGGCGCAGGACGGCGTCGCCGACGCGGCCAAGCGCTGCGCGCAGTATTTCGTCAATTCGCGCTGGCTCGGCGGCACGCTGACCAACTGGAAGACGATCTCGGCATCGATCAAGCGCCTGCGTCATCTCGACGACGTGCTCTCGGGCGGTGAAGCCAATTCCTACACGAAGAAGGAGCGCCTGACGCTTCAGCGCGAGCGCGACAAGCTCGACCGCTCGCTCGGTGGCATCAAGGACATGGGCGGTCTGCCCGACCTGATCTTCGTGATCGACACCAACAAGGAAGACATCGCGATCCAGGAGGCCCAGCGCCTCAACATCCCGGTCGCCGCGATCGTCGACACCAATTCGGATCCGAAGGGCATCACCTATGTGGTGCCGGGCAATGACGACGCCGGCCGCGCCATCTCGCTCTATTGCGACCTGATCGCCCGTGCGGCGATCGACGGCATCTCGCGCGCGCAGGGCGATTCGGGCATCGACATCGGCGCCTCCGCCCGTCCGCTCGCCGAAGAGCTGCCGGCCCCGTCCTCGAGCGGCTTCCAGGGCCTTGCCGGTCCGCGCGGCACCGCCGACGACCTCAAGAAGCTCCCGGGCGTGTCGGGTGCGATCGAGAAGAAGTTCAACGACCTCGGCATCTTCCACTACTGGCAGCTCGCCGAGCTCGACCACGACACCGCGCACACGATCGGCGAAGAAGTCGGTCTGCCGAGCCGCGCGGATGCCTGGGTGGCCAAGGCCAAGGCGCTGACCGCGGAAGCGGAATAGTCAGAGCGACCGGGTGGCCGGATCGGATCCGGCCACCATTTCATTCAGTTGACGCGAATTCCTGAGATGGACCGCGGCGGGGCAAGTGGATGCCGCGCCGCGGCAAACCGGCAGGCAAGAAGGATATTCAACGATGGCAACGATCACAGCTGCGATGGTCAAGGACCTGCGCGAGTCGACCGGCGCGGGCATGATGGACTGCAAGGCCGCGCTCACCGAGACCAATGGCGACATGGAAGCGGCGCAGGACTGGTTGCGCAAGAAGGGCCTGTCGAAGGCCGCCAAGAAGTCGGGCCGCGTCGCCGCCGAGGGTCTGATCGGCGCGCTCACCAAGGGCAACAAGGGCGTCGTGGTCGAGGTCAACTCCGAGACCGACTTCGTCGCGCGCAACGGCCAGTTCCAGGGCCTCGTCAAGATGATCGCCCAGGTTGCCTTCGACGCCGGTGCCGATGTCGAGAAGATCAAGGCCGCCAAGGTCGGCGATGTCACGATCGAAGCCGCGATCAATGATGCGATCGCGACCATCGGCGAGAACATGACGCTGCGCCGTGCTGCTTCGCTCGAAGTGAGCCAGGGCGTGGTGTCGCATTACGTCCACGGCGCCGTTATCGACGGCGCCGGCAAGATGGGCGTGATCGTGGCGCTGGAATCGCCCGGCAAGGCCGACGAGCTCGCAGCTCTCGGCCGCCAGATCGCGATGCATGTCGCCGCCGCCAACCCGCTGGCGCTCGATCCGTCCGGCCTCGATCCGGCGGTCGTCAAGCGCGAGAAGGACGTGCTCGCCGACAAATATCGCCAGCAGGGCAAGCCCGAGAACGTGATCGAGAAGATCGTCGAGTCCGGCCTCAAGACCTACTACAAGGAAGTCTGCCTGCTCGAGCAGGCCTTCATCCACGACACCGGCAAGTCGGTGGCGCAGGCGGTGAAGGAAGCCGAAGGCAAGGTCGGCGGCGCTGTGAAGATCGCCGGCTTTGTGCGCTATGCTCTCGGTGAGGGAATCGAGAAGCAGGAAAGCGACTTCGCGGCCGAGGTCGCAGCGGCCAGCGGCAAGAAGTAAGCGCCGGAACGTTCCTTCCGGCGTGCCGCCGGAAGCGGCGCCCGGACAAGGAAAGTGCACATGACTGATCCGGTCTATCGTCGCGTCGTGATCAAGCTGTCCGGCGAGTATCTCGCGGGACAGCAGGGCTTTGGCATCGATCAGCCGACCGTGGACCGGGTTGCGGACGATCTGATCGCCGCCCGCAAGCTCGGCACCGAGGTCGCGGTGGTGATCGGCGGCGGCAACATCGTGCGCGGCGTCGAGGTCTCCTCGCGCGGCGTGTCGCGCACGACCGGCGACACCATGGGCATGCTCGCCACCATGATGAACTGCCTCGCGCTGGAGGCGACGATCGAGCGCAAGGGCATGCCGGCGCGCGCGCTGTCGGCCTTCGTCATGCCCGAGATTTCCGAGCTGTTCACCCGCACCGCGGCGCACAAATACCTCGCCGAGGGGCGGATCGTGCTGCTCGGCGGCGGAACCGGCAATCCGTTCTTCACCACCGACACCACGGCGGTGCTGCGCGCCGCAGAGATCGGCGCCGAAGCGGTGCTGAAGGCGACCAATGTCGACGGCGTCTACTCGGCCGACCCGAAGAAGGATCCGTCTGCCACGCGTTTCGACCGGCTGACGCATTCCCAGGCCATCGAGGGCGGCTACAAGGTGATGGATTCGACCGCCTTCGCGCTTGCCCGCGAGACGTCACTGCCTATCATCGTGTTCTCGATCGCGGAGCCGGGGTCGATCGGCGCGATTCTGCGCGGCACCGGCCACGGAACCATCGTCGCCGGCTGACGGCTCATCTGGTGCGCCCCAAAGGCGGGGTCGCGGAGAGGTCGCCGGGATTTTGAAGGAGAAACGTGATGGCCACGGGTAATTTCGACCTCAACGAAGTGAAGCGCCGCATGCAGGGCGCCGTCCAGTCGCTCAAGCACGAGCTCGGCGGCCTGCGCACGGGGCGCGCCTCCGCCTCGATGCTCGATCCGGTGCAGGTCGATGCCTATGGCAGCCACATGCCGCTCAACCAGCTCGCCACCGTCAGCGTGCCGGAGCCGCGCCTGATCTCGGTGCAGGTCTGGGACAAGTCGATGGTCAAGGCGGTGGAGAAGGCGATCGTCGATTCCAACCTCGGCCTGTCGCCGGCGACCGAAGGCCAGGTGCTGCGCCTGCGCATCCCCGAGCTCAACGAGGAGCGCCGCAAGGAGCTGGTCAAGGTCGCGCACAAATACGCCGAAGCCGCCAAGGTCGCCGCGCGACACGTCCGCCGCGACGGTCTCGACGTTCTGAAGAAGCTCGAGAAGAATCACGAGATGTCGGAGGACGATCAGAAGCGTCACGCCGACGAGGTGCAGAAGGCGACCGACGGTACCATCACCGAGATCGACCAGCTGCTGGCCGCCAAGGAAAAAGAAATCCTGACTGTTTAAGGCTGCCTCCATGTCCAACGCCGCCGCGCCCGCAACGGAAGGACCCGACCGGTCCGATGCGCCTGCGCATGTCGCCATCATCATGGATGGCAACGGGCGTTGGGCCGCTGCGCGCGGCCTGCCGCGTGCGGAAGGCCATCGCCGCGGCGTCGAGGCGTTGCGCCGCGTGGTGCGTGCCTCGCACGAGCTCGGCATCCGCTATCTCACCATTTTCTCGTTCTCCTCGGAGAACTGGTCGCGGCCGGCGAGCGAGATCGGCGATCTGTTCGGCCTGCTGCGCCGCTTCATCCGCAACGATCTGACAAGCCTGCATCGTGATGGCGTCAAGGTGCGCATCATCGGCGAGCGGGAAGGACTCGAGAGCGACATCTGCGCGCTTCTGAACGAGGCCGAGGAGCTGACGCGCGACAACACGCGCCTGACACTCGTCGTCGCCTTCAATTACGGCTCGCGGCAGGAGATCGCGAAGGCGGCGCAGAAGCTCGCGCGCGAAGTTGCGGAGGGCAAGCGCGATCCCAACACGATCGACGCCGAGACGCTGGGCGCGCATCTCGATGCGCCCGACATTCCCGATCCCGATCTGATCATCCGCACCAGCGGCGAGCAGCGCCTGTCCAACTTCCTGATGTGGCAGGCCGCCTACAGCGAGCTGGTGTTCGTGCCGATTCACTGGCCCGATTTCGACAAGGCGGCGCTGGAAGGCGCGATCGCCGAATTTGCCAGGCGCGAGCGCCGTTTCGGCGGTCTGGTCGCGAGAACCGCCTCGTGAGCGAACCCGACGCCGTATCGGCGGGCGAAAAGCCAGCCCCGAGCAATCTCGTGATGCGGGTTCTCGCAGCGCTGGTGCTGGCGCCGCTCGCCATTGCGCTCGCCTATGCCGGCGGCTGGCTGTGGGCGCTGCTCGTCACCCTGGTGTCGATCGGACTGTTCGCGGAATGGCTGATGGTGGTGGGCGCGGGCTCGACCGCGCTGACCGGGGCAGGGACGATCGCCATCGCCATGATGGGCTTGTGCATGGCCGCCGGCGCGCTCAAGACCGCAATCATCGTTGGCTGCGTCGGCGGCGTGATCGTGATGCTGATCGCGCGCGGCAAGTTCGTTTGGGCGGCGACCGGATTCGCTTATGCGTCTGCGGCGCTGTTGGCCTCGATTTTGGTGCGGAAGGATCTGGTCAACGGCTTTTCCGCGCTGATGTTCGTGCTGCTCGTGGTGTGGGCGACCGATATCGGCGGCTATTTCGCCGGACGCAGCATTGGCGGGCCGAAGCTGTGGCCGCGCGTCAGCCCGAAGAAGACCTGGTCCGGCGCGCTCGGCGGCTTCATGGCGAGCCTTGCGGTGGCGGGCGGCTTTGCGGCCTTTGGGATCGGCAAGGCTGTTCCGCTGCTGCTCGTCGGCGCCATCCTGTCGGTGGTATCGCAGGCCGGCGATCTGTTCGAATCCGCGGTGAAGCGGCGCTTCGGGGTCAAGGATTCCAGTCACTTAATTCCCGGCCATGGCGGCCTTATGGACCGCCTGGACGGCTTTGTTGCCGCCATCCTGATGGCGTGGATTATCGGCTTTGTTCGCCATGGTGTGCATAGCGCCGGAAGCGGTCTTATGGTTTGGTGAGGATATGAGCGCAGTCCCATTGCGTAACAACAGGCTTGCTGCGTCCGACGTCCGCAGCGTCACGGTTCTCGGCGCCACCGGCTCGATCGGCGACAGCACGATGGATTTGCTGCGCGCCTCGCCCGAGCGCTACCGCGTCGAAGCCTTGACCGCGAACGGCAATGTCGCGGCGCTGGCCAAGCTCGCGAAGGAATTCTCCGCGCGCTACGTCGCGATCGCCGACACCTCCAAGCTCGCCGAGCTCAAGGCCGCGCTCGCCGGCACCAGCACCGAATGCGGCGCCGGCGAAAGCGCGGTGATCGAGGCCGGCGCGCGTCCGGCTGATTGGGTCATGGCCGCCGTCAGCGGCGCGGCCGGACTGAAGCCGGCGCTGGCCGCGGTCGATCGCGGCGCTCATGTCGCGCTCGCCAACAAGGAATGCCTGGTTTGCGCCGGCGATTTCTTCATGCAGCGCGCGGCGAAAGCGGGCGCCTGCATCCTGCCGGCCGATTCCGAGCACAACGCGCTGTTTCAGGCCCTGGCATCGGGCAATCGCGACGAGCTTGTCCGCGTCATCATCACGGCCTCGGGCGGCCCGTTCCGCACCTGGAAGGCCGCTGACATCGAGCAGGCGACGCTCGAGCAGGCGCTCAAGCATCCGAACTGGAGCATGGGCCAGAAGATCACGATCGATTCGGCCTCGATGATGAACAAGGGCCTCGAGGTGATCGAGGCGTCCTACCTGTTCGCGCTCTCGCCCGACGAGATCGACGTGCTCGTTCATCCGCAGTCGATCATCCACGGCATGGTCGAATTCTCTGACCGCTCGGTGATGGCCCAGCTCGGCGCGCCCGACATGCGCACCCCGATCGCGCACTGCCTCGGCTGGCCGGATCGCATCAAGGGACCCGCGGCCAAGCTCGATCTGGCCAAGATTGGCCAGCTGACCTTCGAGGCGCCGGACTTCGAGCGCTTCCCCGGACTGCGGCTGGCCTTCGATTCGCTCCGGACCGGGAAGGGGGCGACCACCGTTTACAACGCCGCCAACGAGGTCGCGGTCGCCGCCTTCATCGCCGGCAAGATCCGGTTCGGCGCGATTGCGCGGCTGGTCGAGGCGACGCTCGATGACTGGATCCGCGGCGGCAACCAGGCGCCGATGACCTCCGCGGATGATGCAATCTCCGTTGACTATGTTGCCCGAAATAGAGCTGCCGCCCTATTGCCTCAAATTGCCTTAAAGGCATCCTAGATGGCTTCGGGCCAGGGCCTTGCGGCGCTGGATAAGAGGAATCGATGATCGACTTTTTCGTCCATAGTTTCAATGCCTTGAGCCATGGGCTTCTCGGTTACGTGGTTCCCTTCCTGTTCGTCCTGACCATCGTGGTGTTCTTCCACGAGCTCGGCCATTTCCTGGTCGCGCGCTGGGCAGGCGTGCGCGTGCTGACCTTTTCGCTCGGTTTCGGACCCGAGCTGGTCGGTTTCAACGATCGCCACGGCACCCGCTGGAAGATCTCGGCCATCCCGCTCGGCGGCTACGTCAAGTTCTTCGGCGACGAGAGCGAAGCCTCGACCCCGTCGGCCGAGATGCTCGCGGCCATGACCGCGGAGGAGCGCGCCGGCAGCTTCCACCACAAGAAGGTCGGCCCGCGTGCCGCCATTGTCGCGGCCGGCCCGATCGCGAATTTCATCCTGGGTGCGCTGATCTTCGCCGGCATGGCGCTTTATTACGGCAAGCCGAGCACGATCGCGCGCGTTGACGGCGTCGTCGCCGAAGGCGCTGCGGCCGCAGCCGGCTTCAAGATCGGCGACGTCGTCGTCCAGATCGACGGCAAGCCGATCGAGAGCTTCGCCGACATGCAGCGAATCGTCGCGATGAATGCTGGTTCGGCGCTTGCCTTCCAGGTGAAGCGGGACGGCGCCATCGTGTCGCTGACCGCAACCCCGGCATTGCTCGAGCGCAAGGATCCCTTCGGCAACAGCCACAGAGTCGGCGTGCTCGGCGTCGAGCACAAATCGCAGGCCGGCGAGGCCTCGACCGCGCCGGTCGGTATCGGTGAAGCGCTCAAGATCGGCGTCGAGCAGGTCTGGTTCATCATCACCAGCACCTTCAAGTTCCTGGGCTCGCTATTCGTCGGACAGGGCAATCCGAACGAGGTCAGCGGCGTCCTGGGAATCGCGAAGATGTCGGGGCAGGCGGCCAGCGCCGGGTTCCAGTTCGTGATCAACCTGTGCGCGGTGCTGTCAGTGTCGATCGGTCTGCTGAACCTGTTCCCGATTCCGCTGCTCGATGGCGGTCACCTTATGTTCTACGCAGCGGAAGTGGTGCGCGGCCGGCCTCTATCCGAGCGAACTCAGGAAATGGGGTTCCGAATCGGACTCGGTTTGGTGCTGATGCTGATGGTGTTTGCGACCTACAACGACATCCTTCGGATGGCGGCTTCCTGATAGGGGCTTTTTTGTGGCGTGATGGAGGGCGTTGCTGTTGAGCAACGTCTTGGAATGAAATTGAAATTGCGGCGCGCTCGGCCGTTTGCGGCGTCGGTGAAATTGGCTACAAGCGGCTCTGAACTTGGGGAATCTTCCAGATCGGCGTTGGGGTTGGGTCTGGTACGGAATGATAAGGGCGCGTTGCGCATGAAGTTTGGACTGCGACTCCGGGGGGGCTTGCTCGCAACCCTGATCATGTTCGGCGCGCCGGTGGTTGCCCCGGTCGGGGCTGTTTTCGTGTCTTCGTCTGCGCTCGCGCAGACCGTCCAGTCGATTTCCGTCGAAGGGAATCGTCGTGTCGAGGTGGAGACGATCCGATCCTATTTCAAGCCGGGTCCGGGCGGCCGCCTGGATCAAGGCGCCATCGACGACGGCCTCAAGGCCCTGATCGAGACCGGCCTGTTCCAGGACGTCAGGATCAACCGCGGCGCCGGCGGCCAGATCATCGTCTCCGTGGTGGAAAACCCGGTGATCGGTCGCATCGCCTTCGAGGGCAACAAGAAGATCAAGGACGAGCAGCTCACCTCCGAAGTCCAATCCAAGGCGCGCGGCACCTTCTCCCGCGCCATGGTGCAGTCCGACACGCTGCGAATCGCCGAGATCTACCGGCGCTCGGGCCGCTACGACGTGCGCGTCACGCCTGAAATCATCGAGCAGCCGAACAACCGCGTCGATCTGATCTTCACGATCGATGAGGGCGCCAAGACCGGCGTCAAGTCGATCGAATTCGTCGGCAACAACGCGTTCTCGTCCTACCGCCTGCGCGACGTCATCAAGACCCGCGAATCGAATCTGCTGAGCTTCCTCGCCAGCGGCGACATCTACGATCCAGATCGCGTCGAAGCCGACCGCGACCTGATCCGCCGCTTCTATCTCAAGAACGGCTTTGCCGACGTGCAGGTCGTGGCCGCGCTCACCGAATACGATCCGGAGAAGAAGGGCTTCAACGTCACCTTCAAGATCGAGGAAGGCGCCCAGTACCGCGTCGGCGCGGTCGATCTCCGCTCCAGCATCCCGAACTTCGATCCCAGCTCGATGCGCTCTTATTCGCGCGTCAATGTCGGCTCGCTCTACAACGTCGAATCGGTCGAGAAGTCGGTCGAGGAGATGCAGATCGAGGCCTCGCGCCGCGGCTATGCCTTCGCCGTGGTCCGTCCCGGCGGCGACCGCAATTTCGAGGCGCATACCGTCTCCGTCGTGTTCAACATCGACGAGGGCCCGCGTACCTATATCGAGCGCATCAACCTGCGCGGCAACACCCGCACGCGCGACTACGTCATCCGCCGCGAGTTCGACATCTCCGAGGGCGATGCCTACAACCGCGCCCTGGTCGATCGTGCCGAGCGGCGCCTGAAGAACCTCGACTACTTCAAGACCGTGAAGATCACGACGGAGCCCGGCTCGTCGAGCGATCGCGTGATCCTGATCGTGGACATGGAAGAGAAATCGACCGGCGACTTCTCGGTCTCGGGCGGTTACTCCACCACCGATGGTGCGCTCGCCGAAGTCTCGGTCTCCGAGCGCAACCTGCTCGGCCGCGGCCTGTTCGCCAAGGCGTCGGTGACCTATGGCCAGTATGCCCGCGGCTACTCGCTGTCGTTCGTCGAGCCGTATCTGCTCGACTACCGCGTCGCGCTCGGCCTCGACCTCTATCAGCGCCAGCAACTGTCCAACAGCTTCATCTCCTACGGCACCAAGACGCTCGGCTTCTCGCCGCGTCTCGGCTTCTCCTTGCGTGAAGACCTGGCGCTCCAGCTGCGCTACTCGATCTACCAGCAGGAAATCTCGCTGCCGGGCTACCTTGCGAACTGTAACAACGTCCAGTTCCTGCCGGATGGGACGCCGAATCCGGCCTTCAACCCGAGCCCGGCCTTTTCCAACGCAACTGGTATCCCCCTTGCCGCTTCGACCAACGGCTTGGGCTGCTACAGCGACGGCGAAGCCTCGCTGCCGGTGCGCAAGGAGCTTGCTGGCGGCAAGACCCTGACGTCGGCGCTCGGCTACTCGCTGAGCTACAACACGCTGGACAACAACAAGAACCCGACCGACGGTCTGCTCATCGACTTCCGTCAGGACTTCGCCGGCGTCGGCGGCGACGTCTCCTACCTGAAGTCCGTGATCGATGCGAAGTACTACGCTCCGCTGGTGTCCGACCTCGTCGGCCTCGTCCACCTTCAGGGCGGCATGCTGAACAAGATCGGCAACAACGAACTGCGCATGCTCGATCACTTCCAGATGGGCCCGAACCTCGTCCGCGGCTTCGCCCCGAACGGCATCGGTCCGCGCGACATCAATCCGTTCGACACGCAGGACGCGCTCGGCGGCACCAAGTACTGGGGCGCTTCGTTCGAATTGCAGATGCCGTTCTGGTTCCTGCCGAAGGAAGTGGGTCTGAAGGGTGCGGTCTATGCCGATGCCGGCGGTCTGTATGACTACAAGGGACCGACGACGTGGAGCGTGACCGGCGAAACGACCACGCCAGCCAACTCGAACTGCATCCCCTCGACCACCAATCCGGTGTCCGCGGGAACCTGTACCGGCCTGATCTATGACGACAGCAAGGTGATCCGCTCATCGGTCGGCGTCGGCCTGATCTGGCAGTCGCCGTTCGGACCGCTGCGCTTCGACTACGCCGTGCCGCTCAGCAAGGGCAAGTACGACCGCACGCAGGAGTTCCGGTTCGGCGGCGGTACCTCGTTCTAATTCGATCAGCAGGGCATGATCCGGCCCCTCGGGTTTTCCTTGGGGGTCGGTCGCCAAAAAGATCGTGCTCAATCCATGAGATAAGGCATGATGCGGCCTGGCCGCTTCATGCCGAAGCCGGACCGCGACGGGGTGGAATGGCGCAGCCGACCTTCTTCACGAAACCGCCTGCCACAGCGCTGGCTGATATTGCCACGCTGACCAAGGCGCAGCTTGTCGACCCCGGCCGGGGCGGCCAGATCATCACGGGCCTCGCTTCGCTGGACGAGGCCGGCCCGATGCATCTGGCGTTCTTCGACAACCTCAAATACGCCGACCAGCTCAAGGCGACCAAGGCCGGCGCCTGCCTCGTCAGCCCGCGTTTCGAAGCCCAGGTGCCCGCACATGTGGCCGTGCTGCGGGCGGCGCAGCCGTTCCGCGCCTTCGTCAGGATCGCACGGGAATGGCACGGTGACGCGCTACGGCCGCAATCCTGGGTCGGCAATGACGGCATTGCGCCCTCCGCCATCATCGACCCCACGGCGCGACTCGAGGACGGCGTGATCGTCGATCCCCTGGCGGTGATCGGCCCGGACGTGGAGATCGGCAGCGGCACGGTGGTCGGCGTCGGCGCCGTGATCGGCCCCGGCGTCAAGATCGGCCGGGACTGCAATGTCGGCGCCCGCACCGCAATCCAGTGCGCCCTGATCGGCAACAACGTGCTGATCCACCCGGGCTGCTCGATCGGCCAGGACGGCTACGGCTTCATCTTCTTCGGCCCGGAAGGCCATCTGAAGGTGCCGCAGACCGGTCGGGTGTTGATCCAGAACGACGTCGAGGTCGGGGCGGGCACCACGATCGACCGCGGCAGCTTGCGGGATACCGTGATTGGCGAGGGGACCAAAATCGACAATCAGGTCCAGATCGGCCACAATGTGACGATCGGCCGGCACTGCCTGCTGGCAGCCCAGATCGGGCTCGCCGGCAGCCTGACCATCGGCGACAACGTGGCGCTGGGAGCGAAGGTTGGCATCAACAACCACCTCAAGATCGGCGACGGGGCGCAGGTGACCGCCATGAGCGCCGTCAAGGACGACATCCCACCGGGCGGGCGTTGGGGCGGGCATTTCGCCAAGCCGACCAAACAGTGGTTCAAGGAGATCATCGCGGTGGAGCGCCTGGTACGCGACAGCAAGGCCGATCCGAAGGACGAGGGACGGGAATGATGGAGGAATCACCTGTTAAGTTCGAGCTGGTGGACATCAACGCGATCCTCCAGACGTTGCCGCACCGTTTTCCGATGCTGCTGATCGACCGCGTCATCAACATCCGCGCCGATTACAGCGGCATCGGCATCAAGAACGTCACGTTCAACGAGCCGGCCTTCCAGGGACACTTTCCCGAGCGTCCGGTCTATCCTGGCGTCATGATGATCGAGGCGATGGCGCAGACCGCGGGCGTGATCGGCATCAAGTCGGTCGAAGGCACCGAGAAGCCGCGGGCGGTGTATTTCCTCACCATCGACAAGTGCAAATTCCGCAAGCCGGTGCTGCCCGGCGACACCATCGAATATCACATGCGCTCGCTCGGCCGCCGCAAGACGATGTGGTGGTTTCACGGCGATGCCAAGGTCAACGGCCAGGTCGTGGCCGAAGCCGACGTCGGCGCCATGCTGACGGATTGAGGCCGCTTCCGGCGCGCTTCTTCATGCGGAGGATGAAGTCGTTCACGTGCCGAGGCGGCTGCCTCGACCGGCGATGAAACGCGCCGATATGATACGTCACTGGACAGATCGGGGCTGGTCGCGCTAACCACCGGAAAAACGAGCGACTTCAACACACAAGCAGACCTTCTTGATGAGTAAGATTGCCTGATGAGCAAGATTGATCCCACCGCACGCGTCGCGGACGGCGCCGTGATCGGCGCGGGCACCGAGATCGGGCCCTATTGCATCATCGGCCCGCATGCCGTGATCGGCGCCAATTGCAAGCTGATCGGACAGGTCACCGTCATTGGCCACACCTCGGTCGGCGACAATTGCGTGATCTCGCCGTTCGCGGTGCTGGGCGGCGCGCCGCAGGACCTCAGCTACAAGGGCGAGCCGACCACGCTCGAGATCGGCTCCGGCAACACCATCCGCGAAGGCGCGACGATGAATGTCGGCACCGTCAAGGGCGGCGGGAAGACGCGCGTCGGCAACGACGGCTATTTCATGAACAACAGCCATGTCGGCCATGATTGCATCGTCGGCAACAACGCGATCTTCGCGACCTCGGCGACGCTCGGCGGCCACTGCGAGATCGGCGACGCCGTCTATATCGGCGGCCTCTCGGCGGTGCATCAGTTCACCCGCATCGGCTCCTATGTGATGGTGGGCGGCCTCTCGGGCGTTCGCGACGACATCATCCCGTACGGATTGGTCAACGGGCAGTATGCGGTGCTGGAGAGCCTCAACCTGATCGGCATGAAGCGGCGCAAGTTCACCAAGCAGCGGCTTACCGCCGTGCGCGCGTTCTACCAAAAACTCTTCCATGGGCCCGGCACGTTCGCCGCGCGGCTGGAGGCGGCGCGGCCACTCGCGAGCGAAGATCCGGCCATCGCCGAAATCCTCGACTTCATCGGCAAGGGCAAGCGCCCGCTCTGCCTTCCTGCCATCGCGAAGTGATCCTGGCATGGCCGCGGGCATGACATCGGCGGCTTCGGAGGTTTCATCGCCGGTCGGAATCGTCGCCGGCGGCGGCGCCATGCCCTTCGCGGTCGCCGACTCGCTTGCCGCGCGCGGTATCACGCCGGTGCTGTTTCCGCTGCGCGGGGCCTGCGATCCGGCGCGGGTGGAGAAATTCCGCCATCGCTGGATTTCGGTCGGCCAGCTCGGCCGCGCCATGCGGTTGTTCCGCGAGGAAGGCTGCCGCGACCTGATCTTCATTGGCACCTTGGTGCGCCCCTCGCTCTCCGAGATCAGGTTCGACGTCAAGACGTTGCGCCTGCTCGGCAACGTCATCCGTGCCTTCCGCGGCGGGGACGATCATCTATTGTCCGGCGTCGGCCGCATCCTCGAGCAGGACGGCTTTCGCATGGTCGGCATCAGGGATGTCGCGCCCGATCTGCTGATGCCCGAGGGTTGCATCACCCGCACGTGGCCGGCCGACAATGCCAAGGCCGACATCGAGCGCGGCCGCGCGGTGCTGACCGCGCTCGGTCCGTTCGACATCGGTCAGGCTGCGGTGGTGATCGACGGCCATGTGGTGGCGGTCGAGGACATCGAGGGCACCGACGCGCTGCTTGCGCGCGTGGCGCGGCTGCGCGAGGAGGGGCGGATCCGCGCCGCCACGGGCCGCGGCGTGCTGGTGAAGGCGCCGAAGAGCGGCCAGGATCTGCGCTTCGACCTGCCGACGATCGGTCCGCGCACGATCGAGGGTGTCGCCAAGGCCGGCCTTGGCGGCATCGCGGTCATCGCCGGCAACACGATCGCCGCCGAGCCGCAGGCGATGATCGCGCTTGCCGACGCGAAGTATCTCTTCATCATCGGGCTGACGGCGTGATGCAGGGCCGCGATCCCAAACGCAGGATCTTCCTGATCGCGACGGAGGAATCCGGCGACAGGCTCGGCAGCGCCCTGATGAAGGTGCTGCGCCAGCGCCTCGGCGACGGCGTGCAGTTCGTGGGCGTTGGCGGCCGCACCATGGCGCGCGAGGGGCTGGAGACGCTGTTTCCGATCGAGGAGCTGTCGATCGTTGGCCTGATCGCGCCGCTAATGCAATTGCCGAAGATGCTGCGGTTGATCCGCGAGACCGCGGATGCCGTGATCGAGGCCGCGCCCGATATGCTCGTCATCATCGACAGCCCCGACTTCACCCATCGCGTCGCCCGCCGCGTGCGCGCGAAGAATCCGGCGATCCCAGTCGTCGATTACGTCTCGCCCTCGGTCTGGGCCTGGCGTCCGGGCCGGGCGCGGACCATGCTCGGCTATGTCGACCATGTGCTCGGCCTGCTGCCGTTCGAGCCGGAGGAATACCGCAAACTCGGCGGGCCGCCCTGCAGCTATGTCGGCCATCCCCTGATCGAGCAATTGACCTCGCTGCGCCCGAATGCCGAGGAGCAGCGCCGCCGCGACGCCGAGCCGCCGGTGCTGCTGGTGCTGCCCGGCAGCCGCCGCAGCGAGATCCGGCATCATCTCGAGGTGTTTGGCGCAACCCTCGGGCGGCTTCAGGCGGAAGGGCTTGCGTTCGAATTGATGCTGCCGACCATGCCGCATCTCGAAGCCACCGTGCGCGAGGGCACCGCGAGCTGGCCGGTCAAGCCGCGGATCGTGGTCGGCGAGAACGAGAGGCGCGCAGTCTTCCGTCTGGCGCGTGCGGCGCTGGCAAAGTCGGGCACGGTAACGCTGGAGCTCGCGCTATCTGGCATCCCGATGGTGACGGCCTATCGTGTGGGCGCGATCGAGGCCTTCATCCTGCGCCGCGCGATCCGCGTCTCCTCGGTGATCCTCGCCAATCTCGTGATCGGGGAGGACGTCATTCCGGAGTATCTCCAGGAGGAGTGCACGCCGGAGAAGCTCGCGCCGGCGCTGATGGAGATTCTTACCGACACGCCGCTGCGCAAGCGTCAGGTCGAGGCCTTTGCGCGGCTCGATCAGATCATGTCAACCGGCAACAAATCGCCGAGCGTGCTCGCCGCCGACATCGTGCTGGCGACGATGCGGAAGGGGCGGCGATAAGAGACGGTCTTGTAGGGTGGGCAAAGCGCAAGCGTGCCCACGATTTCTTTTTTGGTTGCGGAAAGGTGGTGGGCACGCTGCGCTTTGCCCACCCTACGGTACCGCGCACGTTGCGCCAGCCTGGTCGGATCATGCCTAAGCCAAGCCGCCATCGACCCGAAAACACTGGCTGGTGATCCGCTGGCTCTCGTCGGATGCGAGGAACAGCGCCATGCTGGCGATGTCCTCGGGCGTCACCGCATCCGGGATGGCCTGGCGTGTACTACGCAGCTCGGCAATCTGCTTCTCGTCCGGATACCATAGCCGGCGCTGGCGCTCGGTGATCACCATGCCCGGCGCGATCGCGTTGACGCGGATGCGGTCGGGGCCAACGGACCGCGCCAGCGAATTGGTGAAGCCGACGATCGCGGCCTTCGCTCCGGCGTAGACCGGCAGCGCCGGCGCGCCGCGGATCCAGGCCACCGACGACATGTTGATGATCGAGCCGCCGCCACGCGCCTGCATCTGCGGCACTACGGCCTGTGCGGCAAAGAAGACGTGCTTGAGGTTGACGCCGATCGTCCAGTCGAAGTCGGCGGGCGTCACGTCCGCGAGCACCTGGCGCTGGTCGTTGGCGGCGTTGTTGACGAGGACCGCGGCATCGCCGAGCGAGCGACGGACCTGTGCCATCGCGGCGCGCAAGGCGTCGATGTCGAGGAGGTCGCAGGGCACGAACAGCGGCGCCGTGCCGGACGCGGCCGCGACCTCCGCGACCAGCGTTCCGCCGGCCGCTTCATCGATGTCGAGGAAGGCGACACGGGCGCCCTGGGCGGCGAAGGCACGCACGAAGGCGGCGCCGATGCCGCTCGCGCCTCCGGTGATCAGCACCACGCTGTCCGCGAGGCCGGCATAGCTCGTCTTTGTCATGCGATTAGTCGCTCCGTCTCGGGGTCGAACAGGCAAATGCGGCGGGTGTCGAGTGCGAAGGGGGCAACGGCACCCGGTGATGGGCGGACGTCCGGGGAGATGCGCGCCTGCGCGGGCTCGCCGCCGAGCCGCAGCAGCACGATGGTCTCGGCCCCGGTGGGCTCGACCATCTCTACCGGAGCATTGACGACCATGGGCACCTCGGCGGAAAACACGCGGCCGCCCTCGGCGATGCATTCCGGCCTGATGCCGAGCACCACGGCGCGGCCGATATAGGGGGCAGCCGTATCATATCCGTGGAGGCGCAGACGAACTTCGTCCGGTCGTCCCGCGCCGATCACGGCCACCGGCCCGCCGGAATCGGCCTCGAGCCGGGCCGGCATCGTGTTCATCGGCGGCGAGCCCATGAAGCGGGCGACGAACAGATTGGCGGGATAACGGTAGACGGTGTCGGGGTCGGCGAATTGCTGCACGCTGCCCTGATGCATCACGGCGATCCGCGTCGCCATCGTCATCGCCTCGATCTGGTCGTGCGTGACATAGATGATGGTGGCGCCGATGCGCTGGTGTAGCCGCTTGATCTCCATCCGCATCTCCACGCGCAGCTTGGCGTCGAGGTTGGAGAGCGGCTCGTCGAACAGAAAGAGCAGGGGATCGCGCACCAGTGCCCGGCCCATCGCCACGCGCTGGCGCTGGCCGCCGGACAGCTGCGACGGCTTGCGGCCGAGCAGCGGCTCGATCTGGAGCAGCTTTGCGACATTCGCGACCGCCTTCTCCTGCTCCGCCTTCGGGACGTGACGGCATTCCATGCCGAAGGTGATGTTCTGACGCACCGTCATCGACGGATAGAGCGCGTAGGACTGGAACACCATAGCGATGTCGCGGTCCTTGGGAGGGACGTCGTTGACGACGCGCCCGCCGATTTCGACGGTGCCTGCGCTGGCCCGGTCGAGCCCGGCGACGATGTTGAGCAGCGTGGACTTGCCGCAGCCGGAGGGTCCGACCAGCACGGTGAACTCGCCGCTGTCGATGTCGAGGTCGATGCCCTTCAGCACCTCCAGATTGGCGTAGCGCTTCGACAGGGCGCGAATGCTCAGTGCTGTCATGACAAACCCATCATTTCACTGCGCCTGCGGTGAGGCCGCGTACGAAGTATTTGCCGCCGATCAGATAGATCAGCAGCGTCGGCAGAGCGGCGATCATCACTGCGGCGCTTTGCACGCCATGCTGCGGGATGTCGGCAACCGCGGCGGAGAGCGCGATCAGCGCGGCGGTGACCGGCTGCTGCTGACCGGTCGTGAATGTCACGCCATAGAGGAACTCGTTCCAGATATGCGTGAACTGCCAGATCACGGTGACGACCAGGATCGGCGGCGAGAGCGGCAGGATGATGCGCCAGAAAATGCGAAAGAACCCCGCGCCATCGATGCGCGCGGCTCTGATCAACTCCTGCGGAATGGCAACGTAGTAGTTTCGGCAGAACAGGGTGGTGAAGGAGAGCCCCTGGATCGTGTGGATCACGACGAGGCCCGTGAGCGTATTCATCAGGCCCGTATCGCGCAGCACGATGGTCCAGGGCAGCAAGCGCATCTGCTGCGGCAGGAAGATGCCGAGCGTGACGATACCGTAAATCCAGCTATCACCGCGAAAGCGCCAGAGCGAGACCGCGTAACCGGCAATCGCGCCAAGCAGGGTCGAGAAGATCGTCGCCGGGATGGTCACGAGCGCGGAGTTCAGCATGTAAGGCCGGATGCCGGCACAGGTCTCGGCGACGCAGAAGCCGCTCCAGGCGGCGGCGTAATTGCTCCAGGCCAGGTGCTGCGGCCAGCCGATCATCGAACCCTGTGCGATCTCTTCGTTGGACCGGAGTGAGTTCAGCACGACGACAGCCAATGGCGCGAGCCATGCGACGGCGATCAGCGACACGATGAGATAGATCAGAATCCGGCTTGGTGCGAAGGTTCGCTCACGCATGGATCGCCCGCCGCCGCTGGATATAGCGCCACGCTGCGTAAGGCAGCAAAACCGCGAGAAGAATGAGCAGCATGAGGACCGCCGCCGCCGCGCCCCGTCCGAGCAGGCTGCGCTGGAACATCAGGTCATAGACGACGAGCGCCGGCAGCTGGGTCGCGATCCCGGGCCCGCCATTGGTGAGCGCGCGAACGAGGTCGAAGGTCGAAATCGCGAACTGGAGCTGGATGACGATGACGGTGATGGTGATCGGCCAAAGCGTCGGCAGGATGACGCGCCGGTACATCCTGACAGGGCCGGCGCCGTCGATCTGCGCGGCCTTGATCAGGTCGGCATCGACGGAGCGGAGGCCGGCGAGGAAGAGCGCCATGGCGAAGCCGGAGGATTGCCAGATCGCAGCGACGACAATGGTCCAGATCGCCATGTCGCGGTCGATCAGCCAGTCGAACCGGAAGGATGTCCAGCCGAGGTCGTGAACCAGCTTCTGGATTCCAAGGCCAGGATTGAGCAGCCAGCTCCAGACCGTGCCGGTGACCACGAACGACACCGCCAGGGGGTAGAGAAAGATGGAGCGCAGCAGGTTCTCGCCGCGAATGCGCTGATCGAGCAGGATGGCAAGGATGAGGCCGGTCGCCAGACTGAGCAGCACGAAAGCGCTGCCGAAGAGCAGCAGATTGTCCAGGGCGATCTGCCAGTTCCGCGATGCCGCAACCGCGGAATAGTTGCGCAAACCCACCCAGCCCGAAACCGGGACCAGCGTGGAAGGTGTGAGCGAGATCCAGATCGTCCACAGCGAAAACGCAATGAGGTGGGCCGCTGACAGCAGCAGCGGCACCCAGATCATCAGAACTTCGGGCAGCCGGCGGACCATTTCGGAGGTCGCCGGCCGGCCCGGTCGCATTGCTGTCGATGCGGCGTTGGTCAACGTGCGCTCTCGACGGCGTCCGCGAGGCGTGTGGCCGCTTGCTCCGGCTTGATCGTCTTGTTCTTCACGAACTCCGTGATCACGTCGATCATCGCTGCGGTCATGCCGTTTTCCTGCGCCATGTTGTGCGCAAGGCTGAGGACGGCCTGATTGCTGGCGATCGCATCTTTCAGAGCTGCCGCGGTCCGCCGTTGCCCGTCCGACCAGCCTTCACCGGAGAGATCGACATCGGTGCGCACGGGGATCGATCCCGTGATTTGCGAATACATCGTCTGGATCGCCGGATCCATGACGAGCTGGGCCATCAGCGTCTGGCCGGCCTGCAGGTCCGCCTCCTTGCGCTGCCAGAAGATGAACGCGTCGGCATTCAGCAGGAAGACCGGCTTGCCATTGTCGCTCGGCCCCGGGGCGATGGTGAAGTCTTCGAACTTGAAACCGGCGTTGCGCAGCACGCCTTGCGCCCAACCGCCGATGATCATCATGCCCATGTCGCCGTCGACGAAGCGCCTCAGATTGGTCGAAAAGTGCTGGGCGCCGACGTTGGGGTCCATCCAGTCGGCGATCTTGCGGACCTGCGCGAACGCAGCCTTGATCTCGGGGCCCTTCAGGGCCTTCTCGTCGAGGTTCATGATCGCCGTGCGATAGACGGCGGGACTGATGCCCGCCAAAGCGGCCTCGAACTTCTGGCCATCATCGGGGCGGGTGCCGCCGTTGGCAACGGGATATGCGACGCCGCCCGCTTTCATCTTCTCGGCGAGATCGTTGAAGTCGGCCCAGGTGACCGGAATCTTGTCGGCCTTGGCCTTGTCCATCGCGCGCTTGGAGAGGAACAGCATGTTGGTGCTGTAGATCTGCAGCGGCAGCGCGATCCATTTGCCCGCCGGCTTGTGCAGTTTCGCAAGGTCTGGAGCGACGACCTTCTCGTAGCCGGCGGCAGCGACGAGCGCGTCGAGATCGACGGTCGGAGCAATCTTCGACCACGCCGCAATCTCCGGGCCCTTGAGCTGCGAGCAGGCCGGCGGATCGCCGGCGATGATTTGGGCGCGCAGCTTGTTCATCATCTCGGTGGTGAAGCCGGGGACCGGCGAGTGCTGCCAGACGCCGCCTTTTTCCTCGAACTTCTTCCCGAGCGCGGTGATCGCAGCGCCATCGCTGCCTGCGGACCATTGCGAGATCGCGGTGAGGCGCGGCTTGACCGCGCCTTGCGCGCGGGCAAAGGCCGGCAGTGCGAGCGCGGCCGCGGATCCAGCGAGCAGACGGCGCCTTGTTGTCGTGATCGGCATGGCAAGTTCCTCCCGGGTGTGGACTTCTTTGCGCGGACAGCCGCGCGGCATCAGCTATGTCAAGCGGCCTCCGTCGATGCGGCCGGCATGCCGCCGCGGCAAGCGAGGCGGAAGGCCGCAAAGGCCAGCGCGGCCTGTGGATCATTGCCATTCGACGGCGGCGCGAAAGCGAGCGATGCTTGCGCATGCTGACGGCCGCCGAGCAGGCTGGCGTCGACCCCTTCAATCACCGCCTGGCGATCGGTCTCCGCAAGGAGCGACGGCCAGCCGCTGACGATAACGCCGCGGGATGGCTTCACGTTCAGCGTGTTGCCGATCGCAAGGCCGAGCCGGAACAGCCGCCGGCGCAACTCCTGCCGTACGCGCGACGAGATCGGGATCGCGGTCGTCCATTCGCTGCCGACCCGGAGCAATTCGGCTTCGGTCATGCCAAGCAGCTCGGCGAGGGCCGGAAGCGACGTGTAGGCCTCGACACAGCCATGATGGCCGCAGCGGCAACGCGGTCCCTCGGGCCCGAACACCATATGGCCGAGTTCGACCGGCTGAAGCGCGTCGTCCTCAATCGGATCGTCCATCCAGGCGCCCGCGACGCCCTGGCCGACGAAGACGAACAGATGCGCCCCGCTGAACGGATAGTCTTCGGTGCGGCAGCGATGGAAAATGGCGTGTGCCACCACCGAATTGGTGAACTCGACCGGGACGTCCGCGAACATCTCCCCGAGCATGCCGCTGATACGTTCGATGTCGCAGGGAATGATCGGGTTGCCCGCGACGCTGAGGCGGCCGAGGCCCGGAATGGTGATGCCGATCTGCGCGAGCGTGATGCGGCGGCGGCGCGTCCAGTCGCGCAGCAAGCTCAGTGCCTCGCGGAACACGCGGCCGACGCTCTCGACGGTCGGCTTCTTCGGCAGCGGAACACGCTCGGTGTAGTGCATGACGCCGGTCATGCCGCCGACGCCGACGCTGAGCCACTGGCCGGTCAGCTCAAGGGCTGCAAGCGCGACGGTGCTGTCGAGTGAGACAAGACCCGTCGGGCCGCCGACATAAGGGGCAGGGCGCCGCGCTTCCTCGATCAGGCCTTCGGCCTTCAGGTCGAACAGGATGCGCGACAGGCTCGCTTCCGACAGGCGCACGGCCTTGGCCAGCGGCGGCCGGAACGAGCCGCCAGACTGAAGCAGGTGAGTCAAAATGGCAGCGCGCGTCTGCCGCCGACTTCTCGGCTGCTCCGGCATTTCCATCCCTATTGTCATTCTTACTTAGTGTAAGAATTTGCGCGTGGACCGTTTCGGCTGTCAAGCGTTTGCCGGCGCGCTGCCCCGACTTGTTGTTGTGCGCGGCAGCAAGAACGCGATCGATCTCGTAGGGTGGGCAAAGCGAAGCGTGCCCGCGGAGAGGTGGTGGGCACGCTTCGCTTTGTCCACCCTACAAGGGCGCAAAACAAAACGGCGCCATCTTGCGATGGCGCCGTTTCGAAAGCCGTTTCGGCTAAGACTTACTTGCGATCCTTGATCGCGACGTAGTCGCGGCGGGTGACGCCGGTGTAGAGCTGGCGCGGACGGCCGATCTTCTGCTGCGGGTCCTCGATCATCTCGCTCCACTGGCTGATCCAGCCGACGGTGCGGGCGACCGCGAACAGCACGGTGAACATCGAGACCGGGAAGCCCATCGCCTTCAGCGTGATGCCCGAATAGAAGTCGACGTTCGGGTACAGCTTGCGGTCGATGAAGTACTGGTCGCTGAGCGCGATCTTCTCGAGCTCCATCGCCACCTTCAGCATCGGATCATCGCCATGGCCGGTCTCCTTGAGCACGGCGTGACACATCTTCTGCATGATCTTGGCGCGCGGATCGTAGTTCTTGTACACGCGGTGACCGAAGCCCATCAGGCGGACTTCGGAGTTCTTGTCCTTCACCTTGGCGATGAACTCGGGGATCTTGTCCACGGTGCCGATCTCGGCGAGCATCGCGAGCGCGGCTTCGTTGGCGCCGCCATGCGCCGGGCCCCAGAGGCAGGCGATGCCGGCGGCGATGCAGGCGAACGGGTTGGCGCCCGACGAGCCGGCAATGCGCACGGTCGAGGTCGAGGCGTTCT
Organism: Bradyrhizobium sp. CB2312; assembly: GCF_029714425.1. Classification (NCBI taxonomy): domain Bacteria; kingdom Pseudomonadati; phylum Pseudomonadota; class Alphaproteobacteria; order Hyphomicrobiales; family Nitrobacteraceae; genus Bradyrhizobium; species Bradyrhizobium sp. CB2312. The sequence goes on from NZ_CP121668.1 coordinate 4,831,077, forward strand.
GCTCGTGGTCGGCGTGCAGGATGAAGATCTTGTCCAGCGCGTCAGCGAGCACCGGGTTGATCTTGTACTCCTCGCACGGCACGGCGAAGCACATGTGCAGGAAGTTCTCGGCGAACTTCAGCGAGTTCTTCGGATACACGAAGGGCTGGCCGATCGTGTACTTGTAGGCCATCGCCGCCAGCGTCGGGATCTTCGCGATCATGCGCATGGAAGCGATCATGCGCTGCTTCGGATCGTTGATGTCGGTGCTATCGTGGTAGAACGCGGCGAGCGCGCCGACGGAGGCGACCATCACGGCCATCGGATGGGCGTCGCGGCGGAAGCCCTGGAAGAAGCGGGCCATCTGCTCGTGCACCATCGTGTGATGGATCACGCGGTCGTCGAAATCTTTCTTCTGGGCGGCGGTCGGGAGATTCCCGTAGAGCAGCAGATAGCAGGTCTCGAGGAAGTCGCCGTTCTCGGCGAGCTGCTCGATCGGGTAGCCGCGGTATTCGAGGACGCCCGCGTCGCCGTCGATATAGGTGATCTTGGACTGGCAGCTCGCGGTCGAGGTGAAGCCCGGATCGTAGGTGAACAGGCCGGACTGGCCGTAGAGCTTGCCGATATCGATGACATCAGGCCCGACGCTGCCGCTGTGAATCGGAAGATCGTAATTCTTGTTTCCGACCGTCAGCGTGGCGGTCTTATTGCTTGGTTTTGCGTCCATCAGAGGTCCCCGATGTATGGTGAAACGGGCCGGACCCGGAAGGCCCCGATGACATGGTGGGGCAGGCCGGATATTCCAGAAGGTACGGGGGAGATGGGTATATTATTGCTGTGTGCGCTGCAAGATCATGGCAGCCATGGCCTACTTACGTCTTAGGCTAGTCCTTGGACTGATCCTTAAGCCGGCCAAGGCTCTCCTGGCGTCCCAGCACGTCCAAAACCTCAAATATACCAGGCGACGTGGTGCGGCCGGTCAGCGCCGCACGCAGCGGTTGGGCGACCGCGCCGAGCTTGAGACTTTTTTCCTCGGCAAAAGCGCGCAGCGCGGCTTCGGTGGTGGCGCCGCTCCAAGCGTCGACTTTCTCCAGCGCGGAATGAAGCTGGCCGATCAGCTTGCGGTTCTCGTCCGTCAGCAGGGCTGCCGCCTTGGGATCGAGCTGTAGCGGCCGGTCGGCGAAGATGAAATAGGCGCCGTCGATCAGCTCGATCAGCGTCTTGGCGCGCTCCTTCAGCGCCGGCATGGCCTTGAGCAGCTGCGAGCGCGTGGTGTCGTTCAACTTGGCCTTGATATCGTCGCGGGCCGGCACGACGTGGTCGAGCACGTCCTCGAACATCTTCACGAGCGATTGATCGTCGGCGTTCCGGATGTAATGGCCGTTGAGGTTTTCCAGCTTGGCGAAATCGAAGCGGGCGGCGGCGCGGCCGACGTTGGCGAGGTCGAACGCGGCGATCATCTCCTCGGTCGAGAAGATCTCCTGGTCACCATGGCTCCAGCCGAGGCGGACGAGGTAGTTGCGGAGCGCGGCCGGGAGGTACCCCATCGCGCGGTAGGCATCGACGCCGAGCGCGCCGTGGCGCTTGGACAGCTTCGAGCCGTCCGGTCCGTGGATCAGCGGGATATGGGACATGCTCGGCAGCGCCCAGCCCATCGCGTCGTAGATCTGCTTCTGGCGGGCGGCGTTGATCAGATGGTCGTCGCCGCGGATCACATGGGTGACGCCCATGTCGTGGTCGTCCACCACCACCGCGAGCATGTAGGTCGGGTTGCCATCGCCGCGCAGCAGGACGAGGTCGTCGAGGTTCTCATTCTGCCAGACCACGCGGCCCTGGACCTGATCCTCGATTACGGTCTCGCCGGTCTGCGGGGCGCGCAGGCGGATCGTCGGCTTGACGTCGGACGGAGCCGTGGCCGGATCGCGGTCGCGCCACATGCCGTCGTAGAGGCGGGTGCGGCCTTCCGCGCGCGCCTTCTCGCGCATGGCGGTGAGCTCCTCGGCGGTGGCGTAGCAGCGGTAGGCCTTGCCGTCGGCGAGCAGCTGCTCGGCGACCTCGCGGTGGCGGGCGGCGCGGCTGAACTGGTAGATGACCTCGCCATCCCAGCCGAGCTCGAGCCACCTCAAGCCGTCGAGGATCGCGCCGATCGCAGCTTCCGTGGAGCGCTCCCGGTCGGTGTCCTCGATCCGGAGCAGCATCTTGCCGCCATGCTTCTTCGCATAGAGCCAGTTGAACAGCGCCGTGCGGGCACCACCGATGTGGAGGAAACCAGTCGGTGAGGGAGCGAAGCGCGTGACGATTGGGGATGTGGTCATTCGATAGCGAGCAAGGAGGGTAAAGCTGTGGGGCGACCGTGTATCATAGGGATGGGAGATTTTGCCAATGCTAATCCAGGTCGTTCATAGCCACCCGCTTGTGGACAGCTACAATCATGCGTTGTTCCAGACAATTGTGGAGACGCTCAGGCGCCGGCATGAGGTCATCGCGACCGACCTCTACCGCGAGGACTTTTCCCCGGCGATGACCGGAGCGGAGCGGCGCAGCTACTACCAGAGCCCCTACGCCGCCGAGGCCGTGGCAGGCCTCGTAGGGCATTTGCAGCGTGCCGACGGCATCATCTTCTGCTTCCCACATTGGTGGTTCTCGATGCCCGCCATGCTGAAGGGCTATTTCGACAGGGTCTGGGCACCCGGAACGGCATTTGCCCACGATCTGGAAGGCGGGCGCATCAGGCCGCTGCTGACCAATATCCGCCTGTTTGGCGTCGTGACGAGCTACGGCTCGCCGTGGTGGCTGACCCGGATCGTCATGCAGGACCCCGGCCGCAAGGTGCTGTTTCGGGCGCTGAAACCGATGTGCGGGCCTCACGTTCGCTCGTTCTATTTGGCTCATTACGACATGGATCGCTCAACGCCGGCATCCAGGACTGCCTTCGTCGAGCGCGTCCGTGCCAGGATCGCCGAAGTTTGATCGGGGGGCGGGCATGGGGCTTGGCCTGGAAGCGCGAATTTGGCAGAAGGACCGCTGATTTCCCTACAGGATTTTCGTAATGACAGAACCGGTGGCAGCTGAGGTTGGGCGCGATTTCATTCGTGACATCATCCAGGCCGACCTCGATCAGGGCAAGTACAAGGAGATCGTGACCCGGTTCCCGCCGGAGCCGAACGGCTACCTGCATATCGGCCACGCCAAGTCGATCGCGCTCAATTTCGGCATCGCCCAGGAGTTTCCGGGCCGCTGCCATCTGCGCTTCGACGACACCAATCCGGTCAAGGAAGAGCAGGAATATATCGATTCCATCCAGGCCGACGTGCGCTGGCTCGGCTTCGACTGGGGCAAGAACCTGTTCTTCGCCTCGGATTATTTCGAGCGCCTCTATGAATGGGCGGAACAGCTGATCCGCGACGGGCTCGCCTATGTCGACGACCAGACCCAGGAGGAGATCCGCCTGTCGCGCGGCACGCTGACCGAGCCCGGCAAGAACTCGCCGTTCCGCGACCGCTCGGTCGAGGAGAATCTCGACCTGTTCCGTCGCATGAAGGCGGGCGAATTCCCGAACGGTGCGCGCGTTTTGCGGGCCAAGATCGACATGTCCTCGGGCAATATCAACCTGCGCGATCCCGTGCTCTACCGCATCCTGCATGCACACCATCCGCGCACCGGAACCAAGTGGAGCATTTATCCGAGCTACGACTATGCCCACGGCCAGTCGGACGCGATTGAAGGCATCACGCATTCGATCTGCACGCTGGAGTTCGAGGACCATCGGCCGCTCTATGACTGGTTCATCGAGAAGCTGCCGGTGCCGTCCGAGCCGCACCAGTACGAAATGGCGCGGCTGAACCTGACCTACACGCTGCTGTCCAAGCGCGTGCTGACCCAGCTCGTCCGCGACGGTCATGTCGCAGGCTGGGACGATCCGCGCATGCCGACCGTGGCGGGCATGCGCCGCCGTGGCGTGCCGCCAGCCGCGCTGCGCGAATTCGTCAAGCGCATCGGCGTGGCCAAGGCCAACAGCGTGGTTGATGTCGGCATGCTCGAGTTCTGCATCCGCGAGGAGCTGAACCGCACCGCGCAGCGCCGCATGGCGGTCTTGAGGCCGCTCAAGGTCGTGATCGAGAACTATCCGGAAGGGCAGACCGAGGAACTCGAGGCGATCAATCATCCTGACGATCCCTCGGCCGGCACGCGCAAGATCACCTTCGGCCGCGAGCTCTATATCGAGCAGGACGACTTCATGGAGAACCCGCCAAAGAAGTTCTTCCGCCTGTCGCCGGGCAACGAGGTGCGGCTGCGCTATGCCTATTTCGTCAAGTGCACCGGCGTGATCAAGAACGACGCCGGCGAGGTCGTGGAGCTGCGCTGCACCTACGACCCGGCGACCAAGGGCGGCAACGCGCCCGATGGCCGCAAGGTCAAGGCGACCATGCACTGGCTGCCGGCAGCGGCGTCGAAGCCGGCGGAGATCCGCATCTACAACCAGCTGTTCGCCAACCCGAGCCCGGACGCCTCGAACTTCGCGGCCGATCTCAATCCGAACTCGCTGGAGATCCTCTCCGATGCGCGGGTCGAGGCATCGGTTGCCGAAAGCAATTCGATGGAGCCGATGCAGTTCGAGCGCCAGGGCTATTTCGTGCGCGACAAGGATTCGACGCCGGGCAAGCCGGTGTTCTCCCGCACCATCGGGCTGCGCGATACGTTCGCGAAGGAAGTCGCCAAGGGCTGAGGATCCGAGATGAGCAGCGAAGCCGACGCCATCGTTTCCGCCATCATCGCGAAATGGTGCGCCGGCTTCGCAAAGCTCGATGCCGTCGCGCTGTCGTCGCTCTATGCGAGGAACGCGTTCTTCTTCGGCTCGAATCCAAGACTCTATCGGGGCAGGGACGGCGTTGCCGATTACTTCGCCGGCCTGCCGCGCTGGCGTAAGCCATCTGCGGCCTTTTCCGAGGTGAACGCAGCGCAGGCCGGCCCTGACCTGATCAACGTGGCGGCAACCATCACGTTCGACCTCGCGGGCGAGCGGGACGATCTCATCGTCAAGATGAGCTGGGTCATCATGCGCGAGGATGGCGACTGGAAGATCGTCAATCACCACGCCTCGTCGCAGGTGCCGCTGATCTAGCGGACGCTCCATCAGTCTCGTCATTCCGGGCTCGCGACTTCGTCGCGCCCCGGAATGACGATTGAACGAACGTAGGCTCGCCGCGTTTACACGGATCCCAACCAAGGATCCGCCATGCAGAACATCGCAGAGCATATGGAAGTCATCGGCGCCGACGGCGTCCACATCGGCACCGTCGACCGGGTCGAGGGCAATCGCATCAAGCTGACCAAGAAGGACAGCGGCGAGGGCAGCCACAAGGGGCACCATCACTTCATCGACAAGGGTCTCGTTGCCGACGTCGAGGGCAACAAGGTCCGCCTGTCGGCGAAAGCGGATGTCGCCGTGACGATGGAAGAGGAAAAGTAGGGCGGGCGTCCGTCCGTTCCTGATCCGTACCGCTATTCGTCCGCCTGCACGTTCCGGTAGCCTTGGCACCCGTCGCGTATCGCAGGGTGCTAGGGAATGGCGGAGCCGGGCCGACCGCGGCGTGTCTCGCAAGGGATCGCGGGAACTTGGCCGACGGGCCGAACCGCCTCGGCCGGCGGCTTTGCGCCGGTGGGCTCCGGCCTCTGGCCCGCGACCGTCGAGACGCTGCGCGTATGGGCGCGCGCTGAAACCGGCGCCGGGCGGCTGTTGCCGTGGGTGCCTGTCGCGTTCGGCGGCGGCATCGCGCTGTACTTCGCGGCCGATCATGAGCCGGTGCTGTGGGTCGTTGCAGCCACCGCGGTCGCGCTCATGTGTGGTGCGGTCCTGTTGCGGCGGAGCCGGTGGTTTGCGCCTGCGCTTCTGATCGCGGCGGTCGCGGCCGGCCTTGCCATGGCGACCTGGAAGACGGCGCGTATCGCGCACACGGTGCTGGCAAAACCGCTCTATTCGGTATCGTTGTCGGGCTTTGTCGAGGCCCGCGACATCCGCGAGCGCACCGACCGTTTTGTCCTTCGCGTCACCGCGATGGAGGCGCAGCGCAGCGACGTCAAGCTCGAGCGCGTGCGCCTGTCGGTGCGCAAGGGGACCGCGCCCGAGGTCGGTAGCTTCGTGCAGCTGAAGGCGCGGCTATTGCCGCCGATTTCGCCGGTTCGTCCCGGCAGCTACGATTTCTCGCGTGACATGTTCTTCCAGGGCATTGGCGCCTCCGGTTTCGTGATGGGCGCGATCACCGCGTCCGTGCCGCCGGATGCCGGCGGCCTGCGGCTGCGCTATGCCGCGTTCATGCAAGGCCTCCGCGATGCGATCGACGCGCGCATCCGTGCGACGCTCGAGGGCGACAATCGCGCCATCGCGACGGCGCTGCTCACTGGTCGGCGCGATGCGATCACGACGCCCGTCAACGATGCCATGTTCATCTCGGGGCTCGGTCATGTGCTGTCGATCTCCGGCTACCACATGGCGGTCGTCGCCGGCGTCGTGTTCTTCGCGGTGCGCGCGCTGCTGGCCTTGATTCCGGCGCTTGCGGCCGGTTTCGCCATCAAGAAGTGGTCGGCGGCCGCGGCATTGGTTGCGGCAGCGTTCTATCTGCTGCTGTCGGGCGCGGAAGTCGCGACGCAAAGGTCGTTCTTCATGACGGCGGAGGTGCTGATCGCGGTGATGGTCGACCGCCGCGCCATCACCTTCCGCACGCTGGCCGTGGCGGCGCTGATCGTGCTTGCGGTCGCGCCGGAGGCGCTGGTGCACCCGAGTTTCCAGATGTCGTTCGCGGCGACGCTCGGGCTGGTGGCGCTGGTGCAGATCGGCATGCCGAACCTGTTTGCCTCGCCCGATCATTCCACGACCGCGCGCATCGCGCTGTGGGGCGGGCGCGAGATCGCGATGCTGTTCCTGGCCTCGCTAATCGCGGGGCTTGCGACCACGCCCTACGCCGCCTTCCACTTCCACCGCGTCACGCCGTTCGGCGTGCTCGCCAATCTTGGCGCGATGCCGGTGGTCTCGGCGCTGGTCATGCCGGCCGGGCTGTTGGGTCTGCTTGCGGCACCGTTCGGGCTCGACGGCGTGTTCTGGTGGCTGATGGGGATCGGCATCGACTGGATGATTGCGGTCTCGCGCTGGGTAGCGGGACTGCCGGGCGCTGTCGGCCGCATCCCCGCCTTCGGCATAGGCCCGCTGATTGCGGCGAGCCTCGGGGTCATCGTGATGGGTCTGTTGCGCACGCCGCTGCGCTGGTCCGGCGCCGTGGTGCTGCTGGCGGCGATCCTCTGGGGCCTGTCGGCGCGCCAACCGGACATTTTAATTGCCGGGGACGGCCAGAGCGTCGCGGTGCGGGGGCGGGACGGGCACCTGCACCTGATCAGGGCCAGCAAGGACGGTTTTCTGCTCAAGGAGTGGTTGGCTGCCGACGCCGATGTGCGTGACGCCGGCAGTGCCGCGCTGGCTGACGGCGTGTCATGCGACGAGGCCGGCTGCGTCACGCCGCTCGCCGACGGGCGGCTGGTGGCGCTGTCCCTGCGGATTGACGCGCTGGCGGATGATTGCAGTCGCGCTGCATTGGTGGTGACGGTAAGGCCCGCGCCGCCGGATTGCGCGGCGATGGTGGTCGACCGGCAGCGTCTGACGAGGCAGGGCGCGCTGGCGCTGACACAAGCTGGTGAGGGATTTGCGGTGCTGGCGGTGAAAGCGAGGGGCGCAAATCGCCCCTGGTCGCCGGCTGCTGCCGGCGAGGGCGTTTCCGAACTGACCCTCATGCCACCGTCTGGAGCTCCGCGCGTCCGGGACGCAACACCGTCGGAGGCCGACCTTGCGGCGGAGGACTAGGATCTATTTCAACCGATCGGCAGACGCGGCGTTGTCGGCCGGCTGTCGACACCGACCTGCGGCTTGTGCTCGCGCTCGCCCAGCGGCTGGGTCACGGGCAGTTGCAGCACGGTTGCCTGCTGGCCTTCGACGAGCTGTGTCACCAGCACGTATTTGCCGTCGGGGAATTCGATCGCGTCATGATGGCGATCGGGAATGTGCGGATCGATCTTGCCGAACTTGCCGACGCGCGAGTTGACGGTGCGCGTCCAGATCCAGCGATTGTCGTAGCGGACGTTGTCGGCGAAGGCGAGCTCCGTTCCCGGCAGCAGGCAGACCGCGACGGTCGGATCGGCCGCGGAGGCAAAGCCGCGCGTCGAGGTGCCGCGGAACGTTGTCGTCACGATCGTCTCGCCGACCTCGGCAGGGCGCGATGCGACGGCATGCAGGCTGTAGTCACACATCGTGGGTGCTCCTCATGCGGAGATAGCAACCCGTGCCTCTGTCTTACGAGGCGCAGGCCTCTATCAGAGTGGAAGCATAATAGCGTCTGCGCGGTTGTAGGCAAATCTGCGGCTCGCTGCCGCAGCGTGCGATCACATTATCTTTCCCGAATCCGCTGGGAACAAAGTCTGCTTTCGTGCATTCGGTGGGGGTGTCAGCGGCCAGCCGGCGCCGACCAGCCGGAATATGGCCAGACCGCTTGTGACGGTTGCGTCAGCGCATTGCGCGCGTTTCGGACTTGCTCGCTCATTGCAGTCTCCTTGGCCACGTCCTTGCGGACATGGCGGTGCGATGGTGCGGCAACGGCTTGCGACGCTGATGCTGCGACCAGCACCGCGGCTACTGTGCTCAGGATGATCTTGCGCATGAGGTCTCCTCGAACCTTCGCAGCCGAAGCCGTGCTGCTTCGTGCGGCGTGGCGAGGATGTAGCGCCGGGGGAGGGGCCGGATAATCTGCGCGAAACCAGAAAGACTATCCAGCGCGAGCGGACAATCATCCGCTCCGATCTCTGGTCGGCGATGCCGATCGAAGCGCGCGGACAGCGCGCTCAGTACTTCCGGTATCAGTACTTCCGATAAAGCCCGATCAGCTTGCCCTGAATCTTGACCCGGTTCGGCGGCAGGATGCGTACCTCATAGGCCGCATTGGCGGGCTCGAGCGCGATCGAGGCGCCGCGGCGGCGGAAGCGCTTCAAGGTCGCTTCCTCGTCGTCGATCAGCGCCACCACGATGTCGCCGGTGTCGGCGCTCTCGTTGCGCTGGATCAGCGCCATGTCGCCGTCGAGTATGCCGGCTTCCACCATGGAATCGCCGCGCACTTCGAGCGCGTAGTGCTCGCCAGAGCCGAGCATGTCGGGCGGGACGCTAATGGTGTGGCTGCGGGTCTGCAACGCCTCGATCGGCGTGCCGGCCGCGATACGGCCCATCACGGGCACCGCGACGGGACGCTCGCCCTCGTCCGCGGGCGGGCTGGAGGTCGTGCGGACCTTGCCGAGGTTGCCCTCGATGACGCTCGGCGTGAAGCCGCGACGATTGCCGGCGGCGGCCTGCAGCTCAGGCAGCTTGATCACCTCGATGGCGCGGGCGCGGTTGGGCAGGCGGCGGATGAAGCCGCGCTCCTCGAGCGCGGTGATCAGGCGATGGATGCCTGATTTCGAGCGCAGGTCGAGCGCGTCCTTCATCTCGTCGAAGGATGGCGGCACGCCGCTTTCCTTCAGTCGCTCGCTGATGAACCGCAGGAGCTCGTACTGTTTGCGCGTTAACATCTCGACCAAAATCCCCCGGTTGATGTCGTTCGATTCCGAGACGATGAATTCAGCGATAAGTCGCTGCATGCTCGAAACAAATCATGAACGGACACTATATGTTCGATACATGTTCCGCAACTGCTTAATTTACCGTGAACGCGACAAAGTTCGCGCCACGCGTGTGGCCTGCGCGTTCAGACCGGCAGGCGCAGCACCTCGCAAGGTGTGCCGGCTTCGGCCTTCGGCGCGAACGGCGCGCGCACGAGAAGTGCCTGTGCCGCAGCGAGATTCGCAAGCAGCGAGGAATCCTGGTGATTGACGGGAAGGGCGATCAACGTGCCGTCGTCGCGCGTCTCCAGGCGGGCGCGCAGATAATCCTCGCGCTGGTCGTTGGCGCCGACATCGCGGCCGAGCACCGCGCGCTCGCGGCGATGGTGAATCACGGAACGGCCCGACAGCGCGCGAATCAGAGGCACCATGAACAGGAAGGCACACACATAGGATGACACGGGGTTGCCGGGCAGGCCGATCACGCGCATCGCCGCCAGGTGTCCATGCATCATCGGCTTGCCGGGCCGCATCGCGATCTTCCAGAACGTCATCGCGATGCCCTCGGCCTTCAGCGCTTGCTGGACCAGATCGTGGTCGCCGACCGAGGCGCCGCCGGTGGTGATCAGGATGTCGGCGCCGCTCTCGCGGGCGCGGCGGATGCCCGCGGTGGTGGCGTCCAGGGTATCAGCGGCAACACCGAGATCGACGGTATCGGCGCCCTCACTGCGGGCGAGCGCGTGCAGGGCGTAACCGTTGGAATAGACGATCTGGCCGGGGCCAGGCGTGGTGCCCGGCATCACCAGCTCGTCGCCGGTGGCGAGAATCGCGACTTTCGGGCGGCGGCGGACGGGCAGAAGCGGGTGATTCATGCCGGCGGCGAGCGCGAGGTCGCGCTCGGTCAGCCGGATACCCTTGCGCAGCAGCACGTCGCCCGCGCGGAAATCGACGCCGGCCGGGCGGATGTGTCGCCCCGTCACGGCCGTTTCCTTGATCGTGATGCGCCTCCCATCCGCAACCGTGTCCTCCTGGATCACGACTGCGTCGGCCCCGTCGGGAACGACGCCGCCGGTGAAGATCCGCACGGCTTCGCCGGCGCCGACCGATCCCGCAAACGGCCGGCCCGCCGCGACCTCGCCGATCACGGTGAGCTGGGAATCGATTGTCGCGGCATCGGCCGCACGCACCGCATAGCCATCCATCGCCGACATCGCCTGCGGCGGCTGCGTGCGCCGCGCCGCGACGTCGCGGGCGAGCACGCGGTGGAAGGCTTGGTCGAGCGCGACCGTTTCTTCAGGCAGCGGCTCTGCGCCGGCAAGCACCGCGGCAAGCGCGTCAGAAACCGGCATCAGGGCCACGTGTGAGAACTCCAGCTGCGCCCGTTCGGGCAAATCGGCGGCGAGAGTTCTAGCCGAGTGCAGGCGCTGAGGCAAAAAGGCGCTCACGCAGGAGGATTCATCCGCTCTGCAGTGAAGGACAGACGTCAAATCCGCCGCGGCATGATCCAGAAGGCCAGACAGACGGGTACGAGGATGGCCATGGCGAGGATGAGAAGGACGAGAGCCACGGCCAGCATCGGTCAACTCCCCGGCGGCTCGTCCGGACTGACGTCCGGCGCTTTGGGACTCTGATCCTTGTCGGGCAGCGGATCGGCCTGCGATTTCAGGTCGGCGGCCTTGCTGATCAGCTTGGCGGAGAGCTCAGAATCCGAGGTGGTTCTGGCGTATTTCATCAGCAGCGAGGCCTGCTTGGTGAGGTAGGTTTTGCCCAACACGACGATAAGCCCGATGTAGAATTCCCAACGGACTCATGAGTCCGGAAGCCCGTATTCGTTCCGGGAACTCTTTACAAAATTGCACAAAATGATTTGGTTCCTCATTTTGCGTCAGATTAGTTCCAGGCCCCCTGGGCACCGGACGTTAAACCCCGAGCGCCTTCAAGGCGTTCCCGACGGCGGTTGGCGAGGTCACATGCACCGCGGTCAGGCCGCGGGCGCGGGCTCCCTCGATGTTCTCGGCAAGATCGTCGAAAAATACGATCCGGTTGGCTGGCACGCCGATAGCGGCGACGACATGGTCGAAAGCTTCCGCATCGGGTTTGCGCAGGCCGATGCTGGAGGACAGGTAGACCTCGCGGAAATGGCCGAGCAGATCGGCGTATTCCTTCGAGAAATAGTCCACATGCGGCCGGTTGGTGTTGGAGAAGGCGTAGAGCGGCATTTGCCTCGCCGCGCGCGGCAGCAACTCGGCTATGTCAGGCATCTCGCCGGCGAAGATCGCGTTCCAGCCTTCCAGGAACTGGGCGTCGGAAATGCCGATCCCGAGTGAGTTGCGCAGCGAGGCGAAATAGTCCTCGTCGGTGATCTTGCCGACCTCGTGCAGCCGGTAGGCCTCGTCGCGCACATAGCGCGCGACGATGGCTTCGGGCTTGCAGCCGGCGTGCCCCGCCCAGCAATCGATCGCCTTGGAGAAATCGATGTCGAGCACCACGCGCCCGAGATCGAACAAAAGCGCATCGGCGCTGCCGGGAGAGAGCGAGGTCACCTGCATCCTTATCCTCAGTATCGGTACGGGTCGTGGTCGAACAGCGGGAATGCGCTGAACACGCTTGGCGCATTGGTCGCGGTCGCCGGATGCAGGCAGGATTTGTTGACCTCGGCGAAGGAGGTGGCGCCCAGCAGGCCGAGGCAGCGCAGCACCTCGTCCTCCAGCAGTTCCAGCATGCGCGTGACGCCGGCCTCGCCGGCTGCCGCCAGCGCCCAGCATTGCAGCCGGCCGATGCCGACCATGTCCGCGCCCGCCGCGATCGCCTTGACGATGTCGGTGCCCCGGCAGAAGCCGCCGTCGACCATGATCTTGGCGCGGCCCTTCACGGCATCGACGATCTCAGGGAGCACATGCATGGCGCCACGGCCATGATCGAGCTGGCGCCCGCCATGGTTGGAGACGTAGATCCACTCGACGCCATGGTCGAGCGCGATCAGCGCATCCTCGGCGGTGGCGATGCCCTTCAGGATCAGCGGTATCTTGAACCTGTCCTTGATCATCTTCACGGTCCGCCACTCCAGCCCCTTCTGGAAATCGCCGCCGGTGGCGCGCAGGCGGCTCTCGCGAACATAGCGCTTGGCGATGTCACGTTCGCGACGGCTGTAATGGGCGGTGTCGACGGTCAGGCAGAACGCGGCGTAGCCGTTCTTCTCGCTCCTGCCGACAACATCGGCGACAAAGGCGTCGTCGCCGCGGACATAGAGCTGGTAGAGGCGCAGCGCATCGGGGGCGGCCTCGGCGGTCTTCTCCAGGCCAGGGTCCGACACCGAGCTCAGCATGTGCGCCGCACCGAAGGTGCCGGCCGCGCGTGCAACGCTTGCCGCACCGTCGGGGTCGAAGATTTCGAGCGCGCCGACGGGGGCCAGAACCACCGGCAGGCGCATCCTGCGACCGAACTGCTCGACCGAGCCGTCCACCTTGCGGACGTCACGCAGCACACGCGGGCGGAAGGCGATCTCGTCCAGCGCCATGCGGTTGCGGCGCATCGTGGTCTCCGTCTCGGCGGCGCCGACGATGTAGTCCCAGGCATTCTGGTTGAGGTTGGCACGCGCCTTCCGGACGAATTCGTGCAGATTCTGGAACGGCTCGTTGCTGGCGCCGAGCTCGACGTTCCGTTCCGGCCGGATGCGGGGTGCTTCATTCATTGTTATCCTCCCGAGAATTTGAAGCCTTGTCTCATCGCCTTAGCCCGTCCGGACCTGCAAAACCATCCTAAGATCGCATAGCTGCGAGGCATGGCCCGGCCAACCGATTCCGCTTTGCGTGAAGCCATTTCGGAACGTTGCCAAAAGTTTAGCTCAGGGCGAAGGGATTTTTACCCTGTACCCGCTGGCGTGGCGGCCCGGCCATCAAGAAACCTGAATGGTATTGTGAGAAGCTGGCTGGATCGCCATTTGCATGGCGGCTTCCAGCCTCCAAGAGAACCGCCAGCTAAGAAGGCCTTCCATGCGGAAATCCCTGCTGTTCCCCCTGGGCGCGCTCACCGGAGCGTGTCTGACCCTTCTGGTAGCCAGCCCCCAGGCTGGCGTATGGGCGGCGCGGGCCGCAGCGGGCGCGGATGATGCCTATTCGCAGCTCAATCTGTTCGGCGAGGTCTTCGAGCGCGTGAAGGCGAGCTATGTCGAGAAGCCCGACAATTCCAAGCTGATCGAAGGCGCGATCACCGGCATGGTGACATCGCTCGATCCGCATTCACGCTACATGAACGACAAGGCCTGGACCGAAATGCAGGAGACCACCTCCGGCGAGTTCGGCGGCCTCGGCATCGAGGTCACGATGGAGGAGGGCCTCGTCAAGGTGGTCTCGCCGATCGACGACACCCCGGCGTCGAAGGCCGGCATCATGTCCGGCGACCTCATCAGCAAGATCGACGGCGAGGCCGTGCAGGGCATGACGCTCGAGCAGGCCGTCAACAAGATGAAGGGGCCGGTCGACACCAAGACCAAGCTCACGATCGTACGCAAGGGCGCGGATGCGCCGCTCGACGTCGCGATCACGCGCGAGATCATCCATGTGCGCCCGGTGCGCTTCCATGTCGAGAACGGCGACATCGGCTATATCCGCGTCACCTCGTTCAACGAGCAGACCACCGACGGGCTGAAGAAGGCGATCGCCGCGATCTCCAAGCAGGTCCCGCAGGAGAAGCTGGTGGGCTATGTGATGGACCTGCGTAACAATCCGGGCGGCCTGCTCGACCAGGCGGTGTCGGTGTCGAGCGCGTTCCTGCAGCGTGGCGAGGTCGTCTCGACCCGCGGCCGCAATCCGGAAGAGACCCAGCGCTTCACCGCGCATGGCGGCGACCTCACCAAGGGCAAGCCGCTCGTGATCCTGGTCAATGGCGGTTCGGCTTCGGCCTCGGAGATCGTGGCCGGTGCGCTGCATGATCACAAGCGCGCGACGATCATCGGCACGCGCTCGTTCGGCAAGGGCTCGGTGCAGACCATCATCCCGCTCGGCGCCGGCAATGGCGCGCTGGCGCTGACCACGGCGCGCTACTACACGCCGTCGGGCCGCTCGATCCAGGCCCAGGGCATCGCGCCCGACATCGAGATTCTCCAGGACGTGCCGGCGGAGCTGAAGGGCCGGATGGACACCATGGCGGAGTCGCAGATGCGCGGTCATCTGTCGGCTGCCGACGGCAGCGAGCAGACCGGATCGCAGTCCTACGTTCCTCCGAAGGAGGAGGACGACAAGGCGCTGCACGCGGCCTATGATTTCCTCCACGGTGTTACCGCAAACGCCGTCGCCGCCAAGCCCGCGCCGAAGGCTGCGGTGCCGAACTAAGCCCTACAACGTCAAGACATCGATCGCCCGGGAGTGGATACCGCTCCCGGGCGATTTTATTTTGGGCGCCGTCTCAGCTCGGATTTATGGCCGCGAAGGTCACCTCATAGCGGCCGTCGCGCTCGGCCCAGCGGCGGGCGCGGTCGCGTTCAACCAGCACCTCATCGCGGGGATGCACCCGCAGCTCCAGCAGTTGCATCACTTCCGCGATGTAGACGGCAAGCGGCATCGCGCGCGCATCGCTGGCCTGTTGCGTGCCGGTGAGCTCGGTCTGCACATAGGGCGGCGCGAGCTCCAGCACCTCGACCGGGATCTTGCGGAGCTGGTGCCGCAATGATTGCAGCCAGGAGTGCAGGAACGCCTTGCTGGCGCAGTAGGTCGGGAAGTCGGCGCGGGGCACGAAGGCGAGGTTCGAGCTGGTCGCGATGATCGTCGCATTCCGTTGCGTCTTCAGGAGTGGGAGGAGCGCGGCCGTGACGCGCAGCACGCCGAGAATGTTGGTTGCGACGATCGCTTCCGCGTCAGAGGCATCCCAGCCGTCCGCCGTCATGTCCTCCGGCCGCGAGATGCCGGCGTTGGCGATCAGCACGTTGAGTTCAGGAAAGCGTGTCCGGACCTCGGCCGCCAAGTCCGGCAATGCCGAGGCATCGTCGAGGTCGAGCGGCAGGCCGATCAGGTCAGGGCGTTCAGCCATGATCTGATCGAGCAGGGCCTGCCGCCTGCCGGTGACGATGACGCGATTGCCGCGGTCGTGGAAAGCTTCGGCCAGTGTGCGGCCGATGCCGCTGGTGCCGCCGGTGATGAGGATCGTGTTGCCAGTCATCTTCATGGTTGCTGCCTTTCGATGGAGGGAAAGCCACGGCAACCCAGGAAACCTCGGCAGCGAGCAGCCCGAGAAAACGGCAAACATCGGCGCGGGGAGAGCCGCGCCGAAATCGACGTCTTGAGCGGGTGATCGTCTGCACGCAGGAGAGTGATGGCATCACCGTGGCGTCTCGTGAATCGAGATCTCCCAGCCGGGATCCTCTCGACAAAGGACGCGTTGGATGACGGTAACGCCTACGGCAGCGGCGTTTCGGCAGCTGCAAGTGCTGAAATACTTTGGCCTGATGTCACCGTCAAGCGCGGCGGGCAGGCCGAAAGGCTAGCTCGCCTCGCGCCGGCGGCCCTCGCTACCTTCGCGCCGGGCGAGCCGGCTGCGATGCAGCGCGAACAGCTCCAGAATCTTGTCGGCAGGCTTGGCGGCGCTGAACAAATAACCTTGCATCTCGGAGCAGCCGAGGGTGCGGAGCAGGCGCTGCTGCTCCTCGGTCTCGACACCCTCGGCCGTGGTGGTCATGCGACGGGCGGCCGCCAGGTTGACGACGGCCTGGACAATACTGGCGGAGCCATCGGGGCCGGCGATATCGTCGACGAAGCAGCGGTCGATCTTGATCTTGTCGAACGGGAATCGGTGGAGATAGCTCAGCGAGGAATAGCCGGTGCCGAAATCGTCGAGCGCGATACGCACGCCGATGGCGCGGAGCTGGTGCAGGATCGCAAGCGCCGCATCGTCGTCGCGGATCAGCACGGCCTCGGTGATCTCGAGCTCGAGCCGACTCGCCGGCAGATTGGAAGCGGCGAGCGCCGCCATGATCTTCAGCGCCAGCGTGCCGCTCTTGAACTGCACCGGCGAGACGTTGACGGCGAGGCGGATGTCGTCGGGCCAGTTTGCGGCGTCCCGGCAGGCGGTTGCCAGCACCCATTCGCCGATCTCGTTGATCAGGCCGGTATCCTCGGCGATCGGGATGAACTCGGCCGGAGAGACCATGCCGCGCTCGGGATGGCGCCAGCGCACCAGCGCCTCGCAGCCGGTGATGCGGTCGTCCTTCAGGCCGAGGCAGGGCTGGTAATAGACCTCGAGGCCGCCTTCGCGCCCCCCTTGGGCGATGGCGCGGCGCAGGTCGATCTCGAGCTGCCGCCGCTCGTGCACCTTGGCGTCCATCTCCGGCTCGAAGAAGCGATAGGTGCGGCGTCCGGCGGATTTGGCGGCATACATCGCCATATCAGCGTTCTTCAGGATCTGGTCGAGCGCGGTGCCGTGCTCCGGCGCGAGCGCAATGCCGATGCTGGCGTCGGTGGTGAGATGATGGCCCATGCAGTCGAACGGAGCGCGGATGGCTTGAAAGACGCTCGCGACGAGCTCGTTGACCTGGTCCGGCGACGTCACCGCGCTCTGCACGATGGCGAATTCGTCGCCGCCGAGCCGCGCCACGAAATCCGACGGGCCGATGCACCGGCTCAGAGTGGCAGCCACCGACTTCAGGAGCTCGTCGCCGACGAGGTGGCCGAGCGCGTCGTTGACGCCCTTGAACTCGTCGATGTCGATGTAGTGCACCGCGAGTTGTTGGCCGCCCGTGACGCCAGCCAGCTCCGCGCGCAGATGCTCGTGGAACATGGCGCGGTTGGGCAGGTCGGTGAGCGCGTCGTAATGGGCGAGATGGGTGATGCGTTCCTCGATGCGCCGGCGCTCGGTGATGTCCTCGTGCGTCACCACCCAGCCGCCGTCGGCGAGCGGTTCGTTGAGAACGTGGATCGAGCGGCCGTCGGCGGTGTCGACCACCATGGAGTTGCGGACATGGATGTCGCGCAGCACGCGCGCGACATAGTCGTGGACGTTGCCGGTGAAGGAGCCGGTCGCCTTGCGATGGGCGATGATGTCGTGGAAGCTGGAGCCGGGCTTCACCACGTCCGGCGACAGTCCGTACATCTCGATGTAGCGCTGGTTGCAGACCACGAGCCGCCGCTCGGCGTCGAACAGCAGCAAGCCCTGACTCATGTTGTTGATGGCTCGGTCGAGACGCTGCTTCTCCAGCGTCAGCAGTTCGCGGGAGGCGCGGTGCTGTTCCAGCAGCTTGCGCACGATGGCGATCAGAACGCCGGCGATGGCGAGCGCGGAGGCGCCGGCGACCGAGATCAGGATGCCGATCTGCTCGCGCCAGTCGGTCAGGGCCGCGGCGCGCGTCGTGGTGGCCATGATCAGGATCGGGAAGTGTGGCAGGGCCCGCGCCGACACCAGCCGGTCTTCGCCGTCGACCGGGCTCATGAAGCGGCCGGCGAAATGATCGAGGCCGAAAATCCTCTGCTGTTCGAACGCGCCGGTCTTGAAATTCCGTCCCATCAGCTCGCTGGAATGGGGATAGCGGGCAAGCAGCGTGCCGTCCCGGTGCAGCATCGATATCGTCGCGCCGTCGCCGAGCACGACGGAGGCGAAGAACTTCTCGAAATTGGCAGGCTCGATGCCGCGCCCGACTACCCCCATGAACTCGCCGTTCGGTCCCACGATCCTGCGGACGATCAGGATGGTCCAGGCGCCGGAGACGCGGCTGTGCAGCGGCTCGATCAGGACATCAGGCGAATGCGGGTCGTATTTGAAGGTGCGGAAGTAGGCGCGGTCGGCGACGTTCACTTTCGGGCCAGGCCACGCCGTCGACGAATTGATCAAGTTGCCGTCGGCATCGATGACGTTGACGCCGCCGATGTAGGGCAGCGCCTCGATCTTCGAGCGCAGCATGCGGTGGACGTCCTGTCCGGAGAGGCGCTTGCGATAGTCCTCCACGGTGTTGATTCCGGTCGCGCGGACGTGATCGACGAAATCCTTCTGGATGACCGCGAAATCCTGCAGCTGCTGATCGAAATGGTGGGCGAGCAGCAGCGCGGTGTTTTCCAGCTCGCGGCCGGCGTTGCGCAAAGCGCGCTCGCGGAAGTTCTGCGCCATCAGCGTCGCGCCAACGGCGATCGCCGCGATCAAAAGCATGCCGCCCACCACCAGCCAGCGGATCGGTCCGCTGCGCACGAAGGCCTGGTCAAAAAGGCGGCTGCCAAATCTCGTCATCATGCTGGATCATTGCCGTGCACACGTCAGGGTCAATTCTTGAGCCCGAAAACATCCGTTGGTTTACGGGAACGGTGTGGAGGCGAAGTTAGGAAGGCTGGTTAATGCGACATGAAGGAACGCGCGCAAAAGCAATCGATATGCGCGAGACAAGCGATGCAGGAATTGCCGGATGCCCCGGCCATGCCGGTCAATTTCTGCCGCACACGCCGCGATCAACCAAGGCTTAACCATCTAAGTTGCTGGCGATCCTCACGGCGACATTGGCACGTGATTTGCGAAAAGCCAGCGAACGAGACAGAGAGGATCGATCGTGAAAAACCTTTTGAAGAACTTCATTGCCGACGAATCCGGTGCGACCGCCATCGAATACGGCCTGATCGCCGCCGGCATCGCGCTTGCGATCATCACCGTCATCAACGGGATGGGCAGCAAGCTCAGTGCAAAATTCGGATCGATCAGCTCGTCGCTGAAGTGACCGTGCGGGTTTCGCCGCGCGCCGATATCGCCATCACGACGAGCGCCGCGATGACGTTCGCCGCGGCGCTGAGCAGGATCGGCAGTGCGTAGCTGTGGCTTGAGTCATAGGCAAAGCCGGCGGCGCTCGGGCCGACCAGTGTACCGAAGGCGACGCTGGTGTAGAGAACGCCAATGATGCCGCTGACATTGCGTCCGCCAAAATAGTCCATCACGACCGACGGCAGGACCGCAACCCAGCCGCCGTAGAACACGCCATAGACGAAGGCGAAGGCGGCGAGTGCCCAGACATTTGCCGCAACGGCCCAGATCACCATCGCGAACGCCATTCCGATCAGCACCATGATCAGCGAGCGGTCGCGGCCCATCCGGTCGGCAAGCGCGCCGAGGAAGAACCGGCCTGCGGTGCTGCCGGCCCCGATCATCCCGAGCAACAGCACGGCCGAGGATGCCGCGACCCCGTGGTCGCGCGCGTAGGGTACGAGGTGGACGAACGGAACGAAGGCGCCGAAAGAACACACGAGGCACGACACATAGAGACCGACAAAACGCGTCGATCGGACGGCCTCACGCACCGAGGTGCCGCCTGCATTGGTGGTGGCACCGGCGGCTTCGCGAGGCGGATCACCGTCCGGGTTGAGGCCCCGGTCCTTCGGATCGTTCTCGATCAACAGCGCGAGTCCACCGCCGAGCAGTGCGATCGCGCCCAGCGCCAGATAAGCGCCGCGCCAGCCGACCGATGCGATCAGCAGCGAGGCGAGCGGCGGCATCGCCAGCGTGCCGAGCCCGATGCCGCTGACCGCGAGCCCGGAGGCAAAGCCGCGCCGCCTCACGAACCAGCGCTGGACCGCGCCGATCGCGGGAACATAGGCGCAGCCGACCCCAATGCCGACGCCCAGCCCATAGGCGAGATAGACTTCGACGAGCGAGCGCGCGAGACTTGCGGCCGCAAGCCCGACCGCGACCAGGATCATGCCGACGACCGCAAGCGGCCGCGAGCCGAGCCGATCGGCAAGGGGACCACTGACGACGCCGAGTGCGAAGTAGAGAAAGCCCGCGATCGAAAACACCAGCGAGATCGAGCCGCGCGAGGCGCCGAAGTCGCGCTGGAGCGGCTCGAGGAAGGTGCTGAACGTGTAGGCGGAGCCGAAGCCGACGAACATGACGGCGAATGCCGCTGCGACGACGAACCAGCCATGGAAAATGCTCTGATGAGCCCGCGTGGAATGATTGGTCAATGTTGCCTCCGCGAGATGAGGGAAGGATGGTGACGATGCCAGGACGTCGCGCGCTGGAATGCGGCGCCGGAACGGACCAGCACGGCTTCGTCGAGATGGGCGGCGACGAGTTGGAACGCGATCGGCATTCCGTCCGCCGATGCGCCGCCCGGCAGCGTGATCGTGGGATGTCCGGTCATGTCGAACGGGCAGGTGTAGCGCTGCAGCTTTGCGATCAGGTCCGGCCGCTCTCCGAGCGTGCTGATCATGGCGAGCGTCACAGGCGGCAACGGGTGCACCGGGATCAGCAGCAGGTCGATGGTCTCGAACAGTGCAACCACGCGTCCGCGCAGCGCGAGTCGTCGCAAAAGGATCTTCTGGTAATCGCGCGCGGACAGCGCGCGACCGGCCTCGATCACCGCGGCGAGGATCGGGCCATACTCGTCCTTGCGGACGGGATAAGTCGCCTCGTGCGCGACCGCAGCCTCGATCGCGCAATTCGGCGCCCAATCGGCGATGGCCTGCGTCACGTCGGGAAATTTGACATCGACGGTGTCAGCGCCGAGCGAGCGGAAGGCGTCGATAGCGTCCGCCAGCACACGCTGCGTCGTGACCTCCACGTCGTCATTGTTCCAAGCCGCGTCGACACCGATCCGCAAGCCGCGCAGGTCCTGTGCAGCCGCGGCCAGAAAGTCGGGCACCGGATCGCACAGCGACGTGGGATCGTTCGGGTCGTGTCCCGCGATCACGCCGAGCAGCGCGCCGGCATCGGTCGCGCTGCGAGCGATCGGGCCGACATGGTCGAGCGTCGCGGCCAGCTCGAACGCACCGTGGCGGCTGACCCGCCCCCAGCTGGGCTTCAGTCCGGTCAGGCCGTTGGCGGCCGCCGGCCAGCGGATCGACCCGCCGGTGTCGGAGCCGAGCGAGGCGAAGCAGAGCCCGGCGGCCGTCGCGACTGCCGGGCCGCTGGATGAAATGCCCGGCCAGTAAGCCGCATTCCACGGATTCTTCGGCGGCGTCACCAGCGGATGGTGATCGGAATAGGCGCCTTCCGTGAGCTGCACCTTGCCGAGCACCACCGCGCCGGCGTCCCTGAGCCGCCGCACCACGGTCGCATCTTCAAGGGGACGAAAGTCGCGATGAAGTGTGGTGCCAGCCGCTGTCGGAATACCCTTGGTCCAGAACAGATCCTTCAGCGCTATCGGCACGCCGTGCAGCGGGCCCCGATATCGGCCATGTGCGATTTCGGCGTCCGCGGCTTTCGCCGCGGCGATTGCCGTTTCCGCCATCACGTGGACATAGCTGCAGAGCTCACGGTCCACAGCGTCGATACGGCCGAGTTGCGCGCGAGTCACTTCCAGCGCGGAGATGTCGCGCGCCTTGATGCGCGCCGCGAGCTCGGTGAGTTCGAGATAGTGAAGGGCTTCGGTCACGGTTCGCGTTCTCCATCATCGACACGTGTAAAAAGATTATACCGGTGTTGGTTGCTGTCAACCGGTAAATCTGTTTTACTGGTGTTCCAATCCCTGGTGGTCCGATGTCGAAAGAGTCCCGCAAATTCAAGGTTCCCGATGTGTTGGCGAACGTCTACGACTTCGCCAACACGCTCGATGTCCGCCATTTCACGCATTTCGGCGTGGCGCACCCGCAAGGCGACGAACTCGGCGGACCGAAGCAACTGGCGGACTGGATGCGGGAACGCGGTCTTGGGGGGGAGGTCGGACGTGTCACGCCCGCAATGCTCGAGACTGCGCTACAGCTGCGCGGCGCCTTGCGCGATTATCTGCAGTGCGAGCCGGCTGAGCGGCGCCGCAACAAGGACGTTCTCGACGCGCTTGGCCACGCTCTCGCGCCGTTTCCATTGCGGGTGGAGGCGCGTGCCGGGCGCGGCGCAATATTGTCGGCGGTGCGTGAGGATGCGCTTGGCGGCCTCTCCATGATTGCGATCGAGCTTCACGATGCCACGCTGCTGGGAACGCTCGACCGATTGAAGATGTGCGCGTCCGAGGAGTGCCGCCGGGTGTTCTTCGACCGCTCGAAACCATCGACGCGGCGCTGGTGCATGTCGACGCTGTGCGGAAACCGCGTGAAGACGCGTGCCTATCGCGAACGGCAGCGCGAGGCGAAATAGATATCAGGCGCGGTAATGGCCCGACTTGCCGCCGAGCTTCTCGACGAGATGGATGCCGTCGATGCGCACGCCGCGCTCCACCGCCTTGATCATGTCGTAGATGGTCAGGCACGCGACCGAAACGGCCGTGAGCGCCTCCATCTCGACGCCGGTCGGTCCCGTCACTTTCACGCTGGCGCGGACGAGGCAGCCGGGCAGCTTCGTGTCAGGCTCGATGTCGACCGTGACCTTCGACAGCGCGAGCGGATGACAGAGCGGGATCAGTTCCGAGGTGCGTTTCGCGGCCATGATGCCGGCGATGCGCGCGGTGCCGAGCACGTCGCCCTTCTTGGCATTGCCCGAGACGATCAGGTCGAGCGTCGCCCTGGTCATGACGACGCGGCCTTCGGCGACGGCGAGCCGCTCGGTCGCGGGCTTCTCCGAGACGTCGACCATCCGCGCCTCGCCGGAGGCGCCGATGTGGGTCAGGGCAGGGCGGGCCTTCGCTCTAGACGGCTTGGATGCAGACGGCTTGCGCGCCATGTCAGCGCGCGCCCGTGGCGCGTGCCGCGGTCTCACGCGTGAGCAGCGCGCGCGTGGCGGCCGTCACGTCGGACTGCCGCATCAGGCTCTCGCCGACCAGGAAGGTCGACATGCCGACGCGCTCGAGCCGCGCGAGGTCTGCGGGCGTGAAGATGCCGCTCTCGCCGACCATCAGCCGCTCGCCGGGGATCAGCGGCGCCAGCGTCTCGCTGGTCGCGAGCGTGGTCTCGAAGGTACGAAGATTGCGATTGTTGACGCCGATCATCGGCGAGCGGAGTTTCAGCGCGCGGTCGAGTTCGGCGCGGTCGTGGATCTCGATCAGCACGTCCATGCCGTAGGCGATTGCCGCGTCTTCGAGATCTTTTGCCGTGGCATCGTCGAGCGCCGCCATGATGATCAGGATGCAGTCGGCGCCGTGCGCGCGGGCCTCCGCCACCTGATAGGTGTCGAACATGAAATCCTTGCGCAGCACCGGCAGCGACGTCGCCGCGCGCGCCGCCGCCATGAAATCGAGATGGCCCTGGAACGAGGGCGTGTCGGTCAGCACCGACAGGCAGGCCGCGCCGCCGGCCTCATAGGCCTTGGCGAGCACGGGCGGATCGAAGTCGGCGCGGATCAGCCCCTTGGAGGGCGAGGCCTTCTTCACCTCCGCGATCAGTGCGAAGTCGCCATTGGCGTGCTTGGCCTTGAGGGCGCGCACGAAGCCGCGGGGAGCGGCTTGCGCCTTGGCCCTGGCCTCGACGTCCGAGAGCGACTGCGCGCGCTTGGCCGCGGCGATCTCCCCGCGCTTGTAGGCTTCGATCTTGGTCAGGATATCCGACATGGGAAACTCAGCCGTTCGAGACCGCGATCAGGTGCTTCAGCCGCGCGCTTGCCGCGCCGCTGTCGAGCGATTTTGCGCCGATCGCGACGCCTTCCTTCAGATCCTTGGCGCGGCCGGCCACCACCAGCGCAGCGGCGGCATTCATCAGGGCAACGTCGCGGTACGGGCTCGGCTTGCCGTCGAGCACGTTTTGCAGCGCGACCGCATTGGCGTCGGCGTCACCGCCCTTGAGTGCGCCGGGCTCGCAGCGCGACAGGCCGGCCTCTTCCGGCGTCACCTCGAAATTCCGGATCTCGCCCTTGTGGAGCGCGGAGACGAAGGTCGGGCCGGTGAGAGTGATCTCGTCGAGACCGTCGGAGCCATGCACGACCCAGGCGGATTCCGAGCCGAGGTTTTTCAGCACCTGCGCCAGCGGCTGCACCCATTGCCTGGAGAATACGCCGACCATCTGCCGCTTCACCCCGGCCGGGTTGGACAGGGGCCCAAGCAGGTTGAAGATCGTGCGCGTCGCCAGCTCGACCCGGGTCGGGCCGACGTTCTTCATGGCGGGATGATGGGCAGGTGCGAACATGAAGCCGATGCCGCATTCGCGCACGCAGCGGCCGACCTGCTCCGGCCTGAGGTCGATCTTCACCCCGAGCGAAGCCAGCACGTCGGCGGCGCCCGAGCGCGACGACAGCGCGCGGTTGCCATGCTTGGCCACGGGCAGGCCGGTGCCCGAGACGATGAAGGAGGCGCAGGTCGAGACGTTGACCGAGCCGGAGCCGTCGCCGCCGGTGCCGACGATGTCGACGGCATCTGCCGGCGCATCGACAGTGAGCATCTTGGAGCGCATCGCCGACACCGCGCCGGTGATCTCGTCCACGGTCTCGCCACGGACCCTGAGCGCCATCAAGAGGCCGCCCATCTGCGAGGGCGTGGCCTCGCCGGACATCATGGCGTCGAAGGCGGAAGCTGCTTCCTCACGCGACAGGCTGGCGCCGGTCGCCACTTTTCCAATGATCGATTTCAGGTCGTCCATCGCGTGCTTTCAACTCACTGGTTCGCGCCGGTCACCTGCGCGAAGGCGGCCTGATTAATGGTGGTCCCGATGTCGGTTTCAAGCTTGTTGACGTAGGCGGCGACCTGCTCCTCGGTGAGCGCGCGGTCGAGGCTGTCCTTCAGCTTCTTGACTGCATCCGAGGCGGCATCGACCGCAGGATCGATGACGTCGGTGACGCGGAAGACGATCACCTCGCTGCCGCCGCTCACGGGCGTTTGCCCGACGCCGTCCTTGGCCGTGCGGAAGGCGGCCGCCACGACGGCCGCAGGCACGCCGGCGGGCGAGTCGTCGCGCTTGAAGCCCGAGGCGGTCTCGACCTTGACGCCGATCGCGGCGGCTTCATCTGCGAGCTTGCCGCCCGCTTCGAGCTTCTGCACCATCTCGGTCGCCTTGGCCTTCAGCTTGGCCGCGATCTGGTCCTGGTGCCAGCGCGCCTCGACCTGGTCACGGACCTCGTCGAGATTGCGGTCGCGCGAGGGCGTGATGGCGAGCACGTCGTACCAGACATAGCCGCCCTTGAACGAGATCGAGTCGTTGTCGACGCCGACATCGGTGTTGAAGGCCTGCGACACCACGTCGAGGCCTTGCGGGATGTTGGCGACCGGCTGGCCGTTGGGCGCGCGGCCGGAACGGTCGACGGCGTCGATGGTCACGGCGGTGAGGCCGAGCTTCTGCGCCGCCTCGATCACGCTGGAGCCGCCGCCGCGCTCGTCTTCCATCTTGTCGCGGAGATCGGCGACCTTGACGCGCGCGCGCTCGGTCGCGATCTCGCGCTTGATGTCGGCTGCGACCTTTGCAAAGTCCGGCTCGACGCCGGGCTCGATCTTGTCGACCCTGACGAGGGAGACGCCGAGAGCGCCCTGGATCGGCTGGCTGATCTCACCGGCGGGCAGCGCGAAGGCGGCATTGCCGACCGCGGAGTCGAGTGAGGATTTGGTCACGAGCCCAAGGTCGACGTCCGAGGCGCTCAGCCCGCGCTCCTTGCCGAGGTCCTCGAACGACGCGCCGCCGACGAGGCGCTCGCGAGCGGCCTGCGCCTCGGCGGCGTTCGGGAATACGAGTTGCTGGATCTGGCGCTTCTCGGGCGTGCCGAACCGGTCCTTGCGCTGGTCGAACACCTTCCTGGCGTCCTCGTCCGACACTTCGGTCCACTTGCCGATCTCCTCCGGCGAGACCATGACGAAGGCGATCTTGCGATATTCGGGGGCGCGGAACTGGACCTTGTGATCCTCGAAATAGGCGGCGAGCGCCTCGGGCGAGGGCGCGTCGATCTGACCCGCCTGCGCTGCGTCGAGCCTGACGAACTCGATGGCGCGCTGCTCGTTCTGGAATCGCGTCAGTACGTCGATCATCGCCTTCGGCGGCTCGAGGCCGGCGCCGATCGTGCCGGTGATCTGCCGGCGCAGCGACACCTTGCGCTGTTCGGAGACGTAGCGCTGCTCGGTGTAGCCGAAATTGCGGATGACGGCCTGGAAGCGGTTCGCGTCGAACTTGCCGTCGACGCCCTTGAAGTTGGGCTCGTTCATGATGACCTGGCGGATCTGCTCGTCGGACTGGCCGAGCCCGAGGCGGCGCGCCTCTTCGTCGAGCGCGGCTTCCGCGATGGTCTGCTGCAACACCTGCCGGTCGAGGCCGAAGGCGCGCGCCTGGTCGGGCGTCAGCGGACGACCGAACTGGCGGCCGATCTGCTGCAGGCGGTCGGTGTAGATCTGGCGGAACTCGTTCAGCGAAATCTCGGTGTGGCCGACCTTTGCCACCGTGGACTGACCGAAGCCGCGGAAGATGTCGGCGATGCCCCAAATGCCGAAACTGATGATCAGCACGCCCATCACGATCGCCATAATGGTCTTGCCGACCCAGTTTGATGAGGCCTTGCGCATTCCTCGAAGCATTTGGTCCAACTTGTTTTGGTCAGGAGGGGAACGGGAGCGCGTCTTAATGCAGATTCCGCAAAAGCGCCTCACCAAATTGATCAATCATCATAAAGTGGCGGCTTTGCCCCCGCAACCTCAGGTCAGGCGGTCTCCGAGAGCTGCGGTTAAAGGCCTCTGGTCTCTGGAACTGCCGCGACAGCTCTGCTAGCGCATGCGCAAACCTCATTTTGCTGGAAATTGACATGACCGACGCCATCCGCCCCCTGATCGCCGGCAACTGGAAAATGAACGGCCTGAAAGGTTCGGCTGCCGAATTCGACGCCATGCTCAACGGCGCGGCAGACGTCGCCGCTAAAGCTGACCTGCTGGTCTGCCCGCCGGCGACGCTGATAGCGGCCTTTGCCGACAAGGCACGCGGCAAGAAGGTCGCGGTCGGGGCCCAGGATTGTCATCCCAAGGCCTCCGGCGCCCATACCGGCGATATCGCCGCCGAAATGCTGGCCGATGCAGGGGCGAGCGCCATCATCGTCGGCCATTCAGAGCGCCGCGCCGACCACGGCGAGGGCGACGCCCTTGTCAGGCAGAAGGCGGAAGCCGCCTGGCGGGCCGGGTTGGTCGCGATCGTCTGCATCGGCGAGACGCAAGGCCAGCGCGATGCCGGCCAGACCCTGGATATCCTGCGCGGCCAGCTGGATGGCTCGCTGCCGGACGCCTCTACCGCCGCCAACTTGGTGGTGGCGTATGAGCCGGTCTGGGCCATCGGCACCGGTCTCACCCCCACGGCCCAGGATGTCGAGCAGATTCATGGCTTTATCCGGGAACTCCTGACCTCCCGGTTCAAGGCCGAAGGAACCAAGATGCGCATCCTCTATGGCGGCTCGGTCAAGCCGTCCAATGCGGCCGAGCTGATGGCGGTCAAGAACGTCAACGGCGCCTTGGTCGGCGGTGCCAGCCTGAAGGCGGCCGATTTCCTTGCGATTGCCAAGGGCTGCCCCTAGCTATTCCAAACCATTGGTATGAGCCCGATCGGGGGTGGCAATGCCCCTCCCGATCGTGTAACACCGCGCAACTTCAGGAAAACCCGCGAAGCGCGACCGGCCGCCGTCAGGCGCTGCCCGCTTGTGACGGAAGGACATTATGCAGACCATTGTCATCGTCATCCACCTCATGATCGTCGCCGTCATGATCGGCGCCGTCCTGCTCCAGAAGTCGGAAGGCGGCGGCCTCGGTATGGGGGGCGGCGCCGGCTTCATGTCGAGCCGGGGCACCGCGAACCTGTTGACGCGGACCACCGCGATCCTCGCCGCCGGGTTCTTCATCACCAGCCTGTTCCTGTCCTGGCATGCTGGATATAGCCGCGCGCCCTCGTCGATCATCGGCCAGCCGGCCTCGCAGAGCCAGCCGGCCGGCGGCGCGCCGATCTCGGCACCGACCTCGGGCGGCATCCTCGACACGCTGAAGAAGGCCGACGAGCAGCAGCAGAACCAGGCGCCGTCGGGCCCGCAGGTGCCGCGCTCGCAATAAAGCAGGGGGGCCATGCAGGGCGGTGGCTACCGTCCTGCATCAACAATCCCCATCAAGGCACTGTCACCACTCTTAGTTCTGGATCACCCACAGGCCCGCAAAATCTTTGGGGCGGAAGACGAATCGCTTTGGCGAATCGAATTCGAGGGATTAGAGGTTAAGTCCCATGGCGCGGTACATATTCATCACCGGCGGCGTGGTTTCTTCGCTCGGCAAGGGTCTGGCTTCAGCGGCACTCGGTGCGCTGCTGCAGGCCCGGGGCTACAAGGTCCGCCTCCGTAAGCTCGACCCCTATCTCAACCTCGATCCCGGAACGATGTCGCCGTATCAGCACGGCGAGGTGTTCGTGACCGATGACGGCGCGGAGACCGATCTCGATCTCGGTCACTACGAGCGCTTCACCGGGCGGCCGGCGACCAAGGCCGACAACATCACGACCGGGCGCATCTACCAGGACATCATCTCCAAGGAGCGTCGCGGCGATTATCTCGGCGCCACCATCCAGGTGGTGCCGCACGTCACCAACGCCATCAAGGAGTTCGTCCTCGACGGCAATGACGAGTACGATTTCGTGCTGGTCGAGATCGGCGGCACCGTCGGCGACATCGAGGGCCTGCCGTTCTTCGAGGCGATCCGCCAGCTCAAGAACGAGCTGCCGCGCGATCACGCCGTCTACATCCATCTCACGCTGTTGCCCTACATCCCGAGCGCCGGCGAGCTGAAGACCAAGCCGACGCAGCACTCCGTGAAGGAGCTGCGCTCGATCGGCAT
Source organism: Bradyrhizobium sp. CB2312 (assembly GCF_029714425.1). Lineage (NCBI taxonomy): Bacteria > Pseudomonadati > Pseudomonadota > Alphaproteobacteria > Hyphomicrobiales > Nitrobacteraceae > Bradyrhizobium > Bradyrhizobium sp. CB2312. The sequence continues at coordinate 4,860,268 of NZ_CP121668.1, forward strand.
CCAGCCGGACATCCTGCTCTGCCGCACCGATCGCGAGATCCCGAAGGAGGAGCGGCGCAAGCTCGGGCTGTTCTGCAACGTGCGCGAAAGCGCCGTGATCGAGGCGCGCGACGTCGACAACATCTATGCCGTCCCCGAGGCCTATCACAACGCCGGCCTCGACGACGAAGTGCTCGCCGCCTTCGGCATCGCCTCGCGGATACCGCCGGAGCTGCGCAGCTGGCAGCAGATCAACGAGCGCGTGCGCAATCCCGAAGGCAATGTCACCATCGCCATCGTCGGCAAATACACCGGCATGAAGGACGCGTATAAGTCGCTGATCGAGGCGCTCTCGCATGGCGGCATCGCCAACAAGGTGAAGGTCAATCTCGACTGGATCGAGAGCGAGATCTTCGAGAAGGAAGATCCCGCGCCGTTCCTCGAGCACGTCAACGGCATCCTGGTGCCCGGCGGATTCGGCCAGCGCGGCGCGGAGGGGAAGATTCGCGCGGCGCAGTTCGCGCGCGAGCGCGACGTGCCGTATTTCGGCATCTGCTTCGGCATGCAGATGGCGGTGATCGAGGCCGCGCGAAACCTCGTCGGCATCGAGGACGCCAACTCCACCGAGTTCGGCCCGACCAAGGAGCCGCTCGTCGGCCTGATGACGGAATGGCTGCGCGGCAACGAGCTCGAGAAGCGCTCGCAGGCCGGCGATCTCGGCGGCACGATGCGGCTTGGCGCATACCCTGCCGCGCTCAACCGCGGCAGCCGCGTCTCGCAGGTCTATGGCGGCGCGACCGAGATTTCCGAGCGTCATCGCCACCGCTACGAGGTCAACACCGCCTACAAGGACCGCCTCGAGCAGCATGGCCTGAAATTCTCGGGCCTCTCGCCCGACGGCGTGCTGCCTGAAATCGTCGAGTACGAGGATCATCCCTGGTTCATCGGCGTCCAGTTCCACCCCGAGCTGAAGTCGCGGCCGTTCGAGCCCCATCCTCTCTTCGCCTCGTTCATTCAGGCGGCGATGGTGCAGAGCCGTCTGGTCTGACGGCTCAGCGCGCGGCGGAGTAGTCGCGCGCTTGATGCATCGGCTCCAACGCGACCCGCGTTGATGGTTCGGGCGCCAACGTTCCCGTGATCAGCTTCATCTGCGGCCGTCGCGTCAGTCTGTAGACCGCGGCGGGCGGCACGTTCAGCAAGGCGCGGTCGACGAGTTTTGCGCGCAGGCCCAGCCGGTCGAGCACGGGCCGCGGCACCGGGCAGCTCATGCCGTAGGTGAACTGGTAGAAGGCGCCGCCAGGGCGGACATAGCTGAACGCGCCGCTGAGGATCGAGATCACCTTGCGCCTCGACATGTTGAGCATCGGCAGGCCGCTCACGACCGCGCCGACGGGGGCGCCGTCATAGAGGCGCTCGGTCGCAAGCCGTGCCGCGTCCATCCACAGCACACGCGCGCCGGGAAAGCGCATTTGCAGCAGCTTCATGAAGTCGGAGCCGTATTCGATCAGCGTCAGATCCTGCGGCCGGACGCCGCGCTTGAGCAGCTTGTAGGTGAACGCGCCGGTGCCGGGACCGAGCTCGAGGATCGGACCTGTCGTTGCCGAGATCTCGCGCGTGATGAGATCGGCAAGCGCCGCACCCGATGGTGCGATGGCGCCGACCCGACGCGGCGATGACATCCATGACAGGAAGAACGAAAGAAAATCGTTGGGCATGCGCACTCCGGCATCTTGGTTTGCACCTCGACAAATCAGAGGTGAGACGGATGCAGTGTCGCGAAAGCGCATTGCGACAGCATTGCGCTCGAAGCGGCGAGCGCGGACTGAATCAGCTCTGTCGCGCCGGTGGCAGCGTGATCCGGAAGCAGGCCCCACCGTCCGGCCCGTCTGTCACCGAGACGTGGCCGCCATGCAGCTGCACGATCTCGCGCACCATGTTGAGGCCGAGGCCGGCACCGCGATCGAGCGGCGCCAGCCGGTAGAATTTGTTCGAAGACCTGTTCGCGCTGATCGGCGGGAATGCCGGCGCCTTCATCGGAGACCTCGATGCTCGCGGGGCTGCTGACGCGAATTCCGATGATGCCGCGGCGAGGGCCGTGCTGTATCGCGTTCTGCACGAGATTGGTCAGCGCGCGCTCCAGGGCCGCCGCATCGCCGATCGTGTCGATCGGTGCCGCCGGGGCATCGAGTGCCAGTTCGTAGCCGGCCGCGATCGCCAGCGGTGCAAGGTCGGCGGCGACGCTTCGCGCGACGGCGGCGAGACTGACGCGCGTGAAGGGATGGGCGCAGCGGTCGAGGCGCTGGATATCGAGCAATTGCTCGGCAAGCGTCGCAAGCCGCGCGGCATCCTCGAGCAGGCGGGTCTTGTCCGGCCCCGGGGCAAGCGACTCCAGCCGTGTGTTCAGGATCGCGATCGGCGTGCGCAGCTCGTGGGCTGCGTCGGCGACGAAGCGCTTGTGGCGCGCATAGCCCTGGTCGAGCCGCGCCAGCGCATCATTGACCGCAGTCACCAGCGGCACAACCTCCAGCGGAATCCGCTCCACCGAGAGCCGCGCGCCGCGCTGATGGATGTCGATGCGCCGCGCCTCGTCCGCCGTGGTGTCGAGGCCCCTGAACGCGCGCTGCACGATCATCGGCGTCGCGATGAACGTCGCCGTCCCCATCAGCAGCAGGCCGGGCAGGGCGATGCCGAGGAACGCAAGCGAGGTCGTGAGCAGCGCCTTGGCGCCGGTCAGCCGTCCCTGCGTCGCCGTGATGATTTGCACATTGCCGGCGTCGGTGTCGACCCGCTTCAGCCGCGCCGCCGGCTTGCGCGGATCGTCGAACATCTGCCATCCGAGCCGCGCCTGGCTGATCTGGTCAAGGCCGGCGCCGATCGCGGCGAATTCGGCCGGCACAGTGCCTTCGCCGAGGAGGTGACCCTGCCGGTCGCGCACCAGGAACCAGAGGTCGGGCGTCTCGTTGCGCAACTGCTTCAGCTCGGCGGTCGGCCGCAAGGCCAGCGCGCCTTGCGCATCGCGCGTGAGCGCGCGCTGGACGACATCGATGACGCGGTCCTCGTCGCGCCCGGCGAGCACGAAGCCCGATGCGCACAACGCTCCGACCACGACGGCAACCAGTGCAACGAGCAGCGCGGCCTGGAGCGACAACAGGCGCCAGCTCAGCCGCGAGCGCAGGCAATAGGGATCGTGGTGTTTGCTCATGGCAGCTTCTTGAGGAGATAGCCGACGCCGCGAATGCCGTGGATCTCGACGCCCGCGTCGGCGTCCGCGAGCTTTCGCCGCAGCCGCGAGACGTGCGTGTCGAGCGCGTTCGACTGGATCTCGTCGTCGAAATTGTAGACCGCTTCTTCCAGCGTCGAGCGCAGCACGGTTCGCCCCATGCGGCGGATCAGGGCTTCGAGCACCAGGAGCTCCCGGCGCGGCAGCTCGAGCGGCGCACCGTCGATGTTGGCTTCGCGATGGCCGAGGTCGAAGGCAAGACGGCCGGCGCGGATGATTTCGGGGGACAGGCCCGCGGGCCGCCGCAGCACCGCGCGCAAACGGGCGAGCAGCTCTTCGACCGCGAACGGTTTTGCAAGATAGTCGTCGGCGCCGCTGTCGAGCCCGGCGATACGGTCGGCGAGTTCGCCGCGCGCGGTGAGGACGATGATCGGCACGCCGTCGGCGCGCGCGCGAAGCTTGGGGATCAAAGCGAGGCCGTCGCCGTCGGGAAGCTGGCGGTCGAGTAGGACCGCGGCATGGACGTCGGCGGAAATGGCTTCCTCCGCCTCGGCGAGCGTCGGGGCATGGTCCACCACCATGTCGTAGCGCTTCAGCGCGGAGGCCAGCGCGCCGGCCATTTCCGCCTCATCCTCGACGAGCAAAATCCGCATGCAACCTGCACCTGAACCACAATTGAGCCATTCTTAGCGGCCTGATCATTGCGGCAGCATTGCGGGAAGCGGACATGGTGCCGCTGCCGGACCCGTCTAGCCATGCGTGAAACGCCATAGGGGCGGCCGGGCGGGGCTCAAGACAGCGCTATGGTCAGACGTTATAACCGCCGAACCTGTTCAGGGAGGGAGCAAGAATGATCTACGAAATGCGCCAGTATCGCTGCGTGCCCGGCCGCCTGCCGGCGCTGTTGAAGCGGTTCGAGACGGCGACGCTGAAGATCTGGGAGAAGCACGGCATCAAGCAGGCCGGGTTCTTCACCACGCTGATCGGCGAATCCAACCAAGAGCTGACCTATTTCCTGGCCTGGGACTCGCTCGCCGAACGCGAGAAGAAGTGGGGTGCGTTCATGGCCGACCCGGAATGGATGAAAGCACGCGCCGAGAGCGAAGCGGATGGCCAGATCGTCGGCAATATCGTCAGCCAGCTCCTGACGCCGACGGCCTTCTCGGCGGTGAAGTAGGAACCTGCCGATACAAGGGCGGCGCCGGCAGTCCCGGCGCCTGATAATCTGACCGCCCAGGGCCGAATGGGGTTGATCCGACCCTCATGGCGGCTATGGTCGCGCCGAAACGAGGGATTTGGCTTTGAGCTCTTCGAATTCAGCGGCAGGCGTCGTCACCGTTGGCACGGTCAAATTCGGCAATGATCTGCCGATTTCGATCATTGCCGGGCCGTGCCAGCTCGAAAGCCGCCAGCATGCGCTGGAGGTGGCCTCCGCGCTGAAGGAGATCGCCGCGCGGCTGAACATCGGCCTCGTCTACAAGACCTCCTTCGACAAGGCGAACCGCACCAGCGCGTCCGCCGCGCGCGGCCTTGGCCTTGCGCAGTCGCTGCCGATCTTCGCGGAGATCCGGTCCTCGCTCGGCCTGCCGGTGCTGACCGACGTGCACGAGGCCACGCAATGCGCCGAGGTGGCGCAGGCCGTGGACATCCTGCAGATCCCGGCGTTCCTGTGCCGGCAGACCGATCTGCTGCTGGCGGCGGCCGCGACAGGCAAAGTCGTCAACGTCAAGAAGGGCCAGTTCCTCGCGCCCTGGGACATGGCCAATGTCGTGACCAAGATCACGGGCGCCAACAATCCGAATGTGCTGGTGACAGAGCGCGGCGCGGCCTTCGGCTACAACATGCTGGTCTCCGACATGCGCGCGCTGCCGATCCTGGCGCGCACGACCGGAGCGCCGGTGATCTTCGACGCCACCCATTCGGTGCAGCAGCCGGGCGGGAAGGGGACCTCCTCGGGCGGCGAGCGCGAATTCGTGCCGGTGCTCGCACGCGCGGCGGTGGCGGTCGGCGTTGCCGGTGTCTTCATCGAGACCCATCCCGATCCCGACCGGGCGCCCTCCGACGGCCCCAACATGGTGCCGCTGCGCGAGTTCGAGGGGCTGATCGCTCAGCTGATGGCGTTCGACGCGCTGGCCAAGAATACGAAGGGCATCACGCGCTGATGCACCAGCCTGTGACCGGGCCGTCCTCCGATCAGAGGTTTCCGCCAGCGATCAACATCATCGCGCTCGCCAGCTTCTCGGCGGCGTTGTCGACGCGCGCGCTCGATCCAGTCCTGCCGCATGTCGCCGAGGATTTCTCGGTCAGCATCACGACGGCCGCCAGTATCGCGGCGGGCTATGCCTTGATCTACGCGCTGGTCCAGCCGGTGATCGGCGCGGCTGCCGATCTGTTCGGCAAGGCGCGCTTGATGACGCTGTGTCTGGCTCTGCTCGGGGTCTCCTGCATTCTCGGCGCGATCGCGACGACTTTCTCGGGCCTGTTCGCGAGCCGCATCCTGGCCGGCATCGCCTCCGGCGGGGTGTTTCCGGTTGCGCTTGGTCTTACCGCCGACCTCGTTGCGCCGGCCAAGCGGCAGGTCGCAATCGGGCGCACGCTGGCGGGGTCGATGACCGGCAATCTGCTCGGCGCGAGTGCCTCCGGCATCATCGGCGATCTCATCGGCTGGCGCGGCGTGCTCGTGATCCTCGGCGCACTCGGCCTGATCGCGGCCGTCGCGGTGGCCGCGGGCTTCCGCGGTGCCGCGCTGGCGGCGCCGCCGAAAACCGACCTGAAGACCTTGCGCCAGGGCTACCGCACCATCTTCGCCAATCCAAACACGCGCTATTGCTACTCGGCGGTGTTCGTCGAGGGCTGCTGCGTGTTCGGCCTGTTTCCGTTCATCGCCGCGCTGCTGTTCGATCTCGGCGAGAAATCGCTGTCGATCGCGGGCATCGTGATCGCGGGCTTTGCCATCGGCGGGCTGTTCTACACCTTCACGGTCTCGCGCTTCCTGCCCTGGCTTGGTGTCAAGGGCATGATGATCGCGGGCGCGAGCCTCGTCGCCCTGCAACTCGGCGCGCTTGCCTTCGGTCCCGGATGGAAGCTGCAATTCGCCAGCATGCTGGTGATGGGGTGGGGCTTCTACATGATCCATGGTTGCTTGCAGGTGTTCGCCAGCGAACTGTCGATCGGCGCGCGGGCGACGGCGATGTCGCTGCATTCGTTCTTCTTCTTCATGGGGCAGACGGTCGGCCCGATCGCCTACGGCTTTGGCCTTGCGCATGCCGGCAAGGTGCCGACCCTGAGCGTGAGCGCTGCGATCATGGTGCTGCTGGGCCTCCTCTGCGCCCGGCTGCTCAAGCCGCGGGCGCCCTCGGACGCGCGGGCCTGACGGAGTATCGAGCTGTCGGCTTCCCGCATTTCTCCGGGAAAGAACGGTCGATCACGAAGAACACTGGCTCTGCTTGCCACGGCAGGCGACGCATCGTTAGATGGAGGCGCCGCTCTGTGGTCGAGCTCGCTATCCGCGCCCGCGATACGGCGCGACGCCTTGCTCGGGCACCCAGAGGCCCTTCGGCACGCGGCCGGTCTGCCAGAACACGTCGATCGGGATGCCGCCGCGCGGATACCAGTAGCCGCCGATGCGCAGCCATTTCGGCTTGATCTCGCTCGCGATGCGCTTGCCGATCATCACGGTGCAGTCCTCGTGGAAGGCGCCGTGATTGCGGAAGCTCGCGATATAGAGCTTGAGCGATTTCGACTCCAGCAGCCACTGGCCCGGCGCGTAGTCGATCATCAGATGCGCGAAATCCGGCTGTCCCGTGACCGGGCAGAGCGAGGTGAATTCCGGCACGGTGAAGCGCACCAGATAGTCCGTGCCTTTCTGCGGATTGGGCACGCGGTCGAGCTGGGCTTCTTCCGGCGTGTGCGGCCATTCCACCGCGCGGCCGAGCTGGAGAGATTTTTTCGCCATCGTCGTCACATCCTGTTCGAGCACGAGCCGGACCCGGAGGGCCGCGTTGGCGCAAAGTGGGCGCCGGTTTTCCGAAAGATCATGCTCAACTAAAAACCGGAGCGCGATAAGATCGCGCTCCAGAGCGTGTCGGGATGGACGCAAATGGCGCTGCCGTCAACCGGCCGCGTTCGTCTGGATCATGACGATCCGGTCGTTACCGGACTCGCAGCCCCAGAGTTCGCCGGGACGGCCGTCGAGCTGGCGGACATTGGCATTGGCCTTGTCGCTCGCGACCACGTTGAACGTCTCGGTGACGGGGTCGAAGCGGACGATCGCGTTGGCGGAGAAATCGGTGAGCCAGACCTCGTCCTTGTCGTCGACATAGACCGCGTAGGTGCGGGGACGTTCGCCCGGTAGCTTCCACGTTTTCCATGAGCCGTCGGCGGGATCGTGCATCGACACGTGCCCGCTGTTCCACTCGCTGACCCAGATCCGGTTCTTCGAGTCCGACCAGACCCGCCGCGAGCCCTGGCCCGGCGTCGGCGGCTCGACCACGGCGGCGTTGCCGGTCGCAAGATCGATCCTGGCGATGTAGCTGCCGGCGAGCGAGGCGTACCAGACGTCGCCCTTGGGCGTCACCGCGATGCCGTAGGGCCCGACGCCCTTGGGCGCCTTGAACACGTCCATCTCGCCCGATGTCGGCCTGAGCCGACCGTAATAGCCGGACTGGCCGGTGAACCAGTAGGTGCCGGTCTTGTCGAACACGCCAGTGTTGAGATTGGCGGAGGCGAACTTTTCCGGCAGGCGGAACAGCGTGACCTTGAGGTCATCAGGGGCGACCCGCGCGATCGCGTTCTGGCCACCCTCGGTGATCCAGGGCGCGCCGTCGGGGCCGATGGTCACGCCGTGCGGAGCGGCGCCCTGGCCGAGGCTGACGGTCTTGAAGCTGCCATCCTGGGGATTGAGCCTGCCGAGCAGGCCCTTGCCCTGGGCCGTGAACCAGACCGAGCCGTCGGGAGCGGGGGCAAGGTCATGCAGGCCGATGCCGGCGCTAATGGGGAAATATTTCGTCCGGAACGGGCCCTCCTGCGCAAAAGACGGGCGGGTCGCGAGGAGGGCAGCGCTCGAGGCAAGAAACTGGCGGCGATTCATGGCGTTACCCCGACTGTCTCAGTTTGAGGTTGGACGCGCAGATCAGGCAGGGTCAAGCTTAGTCCGAGCCACTTCACGCGTCAGTCGAAGCCCGTCCTCCAAGCGTTCACATTTGCTTGCGGCCCGTGTAAGACCCGCGGCACCGATCAGCCCCAACGAACGGAAGTGCACATCATGACCGCCATCATCGACATCATTGGCCGCGAAATTCTCGATAGCCGTGGCAATCCCACCGTCGAGGTCGACGTCGTGCTGGAAGATGGCGCGCTCGGCCGCGCTGCGGTGCCGTCCGGCGCCTCGACCGGCGCCCATGAGGCGGTGGAACTGCGCGACGGCGACAAGGCCCGCTATCTCGGCAAGGGCGTCACCAAGGCGGTCGGCGCCGTCAATGGCGAAATCTTCGAGGCCTTGAGCGGCCTCGATGTCGAGCAGCAGGCCCAGATCGACCAGATCATGATCGACCTCGACGGCACGCCGAACAAGAGCCGGCTTGGCGCCAACGCGATCCTCGGCGTCTCGCTCGCCTGCGCCAAGGCGGCCGCGAACTCGCTCGACATGCCGCTCTATCGTTACGTCGGCGGCACCGCGGCGCGCCTCTTGCCGGTGCCGATGATGAACATCATCAATGGCGGCGTGCACGCCGACAACCCGATCGACTTCCAGGAGTTCATGATCCTGCCCGTCGGTGCGTCGTCCTTCGCCGAAGGTCTGCGCTACGGCGCGGAAGTCTTCCACACGCTGAAGTCCGAATTGAAGAAGGCCGGCCACAACACCAATGTCGGCGACGAGGGCGGCTTCGCTCCGAACCTGCCGTCGGCCGACGCGGCGCTGGAGTTCGTCATGAACGCGATCGGCAAGGCCGGCTACAAGGCAGGGACCGACATCGTGCTCGGCCTCGACTGCGCCTCGACCGAATTCTTCAAGGACGGCAAGTACGTCTATGAAGGCGAAGGCAAGACCCGCTCGATCTCCGAGCAGGCCAAGTACCTTGCCGACCTCGTCTCGCGCTATCCGATCGTGACCATCGAGGACGGCATGTCGGAAGACGACATGGACGGCTGGAAGGAGCTCACCGACCTCATCGGCAAGAAGTGCCAGCTGGTCGGCGACGACCTGTTCGTCACGAACGTCAAGCGCCTCGCCGAAGGCATCAAGGCCGGCCGCGCCAACTCGATCCTGATCAAGGTCAACCAGATCGGCACGCTGACCGAGACGCTCGCCGCCGTCGAGATGGCGCACAAGAACGGCTACACCTCCGTCATGTCGCACCGCTCGGGCGAGACCGAGGATTCCACCATCGCCGACCTCGCGGTCGCTACCAATTGCGGTCAGATCAAGACCGGCTCCCTTGCGCGTTCCGATCGCACCGCCAAATACAACCAGCTTCTTCGCATCGAGCAGCAGCTCGGCAAGCAGGCGCTGTACGGCGGCAAGGCGGCGCTGAAGGCGCTGGCATAAGCCAGCGCTTCGACAACACAGGGGAGGATTGGACATGAGCGACGGCAAGACCGGACTGCAACTGCGTTCGCTGATCAAGAAAAGCGGCGAGCTCGAGATCTCGCTCGTGGACGTGCCGACCCCCGAGCCTGCGGACGACGAGGTCGTCGTCCGCATCGAGGCGGCGCCGATCAACCCGTCCGATCTCGGGCTGCTCGTCGGCGCGGCCGACATGAGCACGGCCAAGGCGTCCGGTACGAAAGAGGCGCCGATCATCACCGCGAAAGTGCCTGACGGAGCGATGCGCGCGATGGGCGCGCGGCTCGACCAGTCCTTGCCGGTCGGCAACGAGGGCGCCGGCGTCGTCATCAAGTCCGGCTCGTCGGATGCCGCGAAGGCGCTGATGGGCAAGACCGTCGCGATGATCGGCGGCGCCATGTATTCGCAGTACCGGACGATGAAGGTCAGGGACTGCCAGCCGCTGCCCGAGGGCACGACGGCGGCAGAGGGCGCCTCGTGGTTCGTGAACCCGCTCACCGCGCTCGGCATGACCGAGACGATGCGGCGCGAGGGCCACAAGGCGCTGGTGCACACTGCGGCCGCCTCCAATCTCGGCCAGATGCTGAACAAGATCTGCATCAAGGACGGCATCCCGCTGGTCAACATCGTGCGCAGCAAGGAGCAGGCGGAAATCCTGCACAAGATCGGCGCCAAATACGTTGTCGATTCCAGCGCGCCGAGCTTCCTTGACGATCTCACCAATGCGCTGGTCGAAACCGGCGCGACCATCGCCTTCGATGCCATCGGCGGCGGCAAGCTCGCCGGCGACATCCTCAACTGCATGGAAATCGCGATCAACAAGACCGCAAAGGAGTACAGCCGTTACGGCTCCAGCGTGCACAAGCAGGTCTATGTCTATGGCGCGCTCGATATCCGTCCGATCGAACTGCCGCGTGGCTTCGGCATGGCCTGGGGCGTCGGCGGCTGGTTGCTCACTCCGTTCCTGCAGAAGATCGGACCTGCCGACATCGGCCGGCTGCGTCAGCGTGTTGTGAGTGAGTTGAAGACGACCTTTGCCAGCCACTACACCAAGGTGGTGTCACTGCAGGAGACGCTCGATCCCGCCAACATCGCGGTGTACGCCAAACGCGCCACCGGCGAAAAATTCCTCATCAACCCAAATAAATAATCGTGACGTGCCGCGGCACGTCACCGAAAGAAGGTCTTGCCTTCTGAGCGAAGCCGGAGATTATTCCGCCGCCATTTGAAAGCGGAAAAACCGCAGGGCGCTCAGAAGGGGACCTCTCCATGACTGATCTCAATCGCCGTCACCTGCTCGCAGGCGCGGCCGCCATCGGTGCGGCCGCCGTCACCGGCCTCCGGCCAACCGCCGTCAATGCCGCAGTGCCGCAAGTCGGTACGCAGGCGCCGGGCTTCTATCGCTACAAGGTCGGCAGCATCGAGTGCACCTCGATCAATGACGGCGCGCGCACTTTCCCGATGCCCGACAAGTTCGTCACCAACCTGTCGAAGGAAGAGGCGCTCGCTGCGGGCGAGGCTGCCTACATGCCCAAGGGCATGGTCACGGTGCCGTTCAACCCGCAGCTCATCAACACCGGCTCCAAGCTGGTGCTGATCGACGCCGGCAACGGCGTCGCCAATCTCGAACCCAGCAAGGGCGCGGTCGGCCGCACGCTGCAAAACCTCCAGTCCGCCGGCGTCGATCCCAAGAGCATCGACGTGGTGCTGCTCTCGCATCTGCATCCCGACCACACCAACGGCATCCGCCTTGCCGACGGCGCGCTCGCCTTCCCGAACGCGGAGATCATGGTGCCGGGCAAGGATTGGGAGTTCTGGACCAGTGCCGACAACGCCGCCAAGGCCGAGTCCAATCCGATGATGAAGAACTATTTCGCCAACGTGAAGAAGACCTTTGACGGCCTCGAGTCCAAGGTCACGAAATACGAGTGGGGCAAGGAAGTCGCGCCGGGCATCACCTCGATCGCAACGCCGGGCCACACGCCGGGTCACACCTCATTCGCGGTCGCCTCGGGCGACAAGAAGGTCCTCATCCAGTCTGACGTCACCAACATTCCCGAATTCTTCCTGCGCAATCCGGATTGGCACGTAGCGTTCGACAACGATCCCGCGATGGCGCAGGAAACCCGCCACAAATTCTACGACATGGCGGCGGCGGAGAAGGCCACTGTCATCGGCTTCCACTTCACCTTCCCCTCTGTCGGCCATGTCGAGAAGGACGGCGCCAAGTATCGCCTGATCCCGTCGGCGTGGAATCCGACGATCTGAGCTGGATTTGCATATTCGCACGAAAGATCGGGCCGCCGCTTGGCGGCCCGATTGTTTTGGGCGACCATCTGCTTTCGCGAAACGCAGCGTTTCCAAACCGGACCGGTTCATGCACTTGCATCCACCGACCCGGAACGCTTAAGTGCCGCCCCGGCACTCCCGCTCAAGCCCTCAAGGACAACCCATGGCCTACAACATCGTCGTCATCGCCGGCAGCCTGCGCAAGGACAGTTTCTCGCTGAAGATCGCCAACGCGTTGGCAAAACTCGCGCCTGCCTCGCTCAAGCTCGAGGTCGTCACCCTCGGGGGCATCTCGTTCTTCAACCAGGACCTCGAGGGCGCGCCGCCGGCCGACTGGCTGGCCTTCCGCGACAAGCTCCAGAAGTCGGACGGCGTCATCTTCGTGACCCCCGAATACAACCGCGCCATCCCGGGCGTCCTCAAGAACGCCATCGACGTTGCCTCGCGCCCGTATGGCAAGAGCTCATTCAACGGCAAGCCGGTCGGCATCGTCTCGAACTCGCCGGGCCCGCTCGGTGGCGTCAGCGCGGCCAAGACGCTCCAGAACATCCTGCCGGGCATTGCCGGCCCGATCATGCAGCAGCCTGAGATCTATCTGAACGCGGTCGGCGACGCCTTCGATGCCGAGGGCAACCTGACCAAGGACTCGCTGAAGGGCGTGCTCCAGGCCTATATCGACGCCTTTGCCGCACACGTGGCCAAGCACCACGGCTGAGGCTTTCGCGCCGAAGCTTGCTCCACTTTCCGTCATGGCCGGGCTTGACCCGGCCATCCACGTCTTGGCCTCCAACGACGAAGAACGTGGATGCCCGGGCCTTCGCCGCGCCGAAGCGGCTTCGGCCGCGCAGGCGGGACAAGCCCCGGGCACGAGAGATACGGGCAGAGCGCACTAACACTCCCTTAACCAAGCTGCCCCATCTTCCCAGCATGGTCTCCCGCGCGCGCCTGAAATCGATCCTGACCGGCCTTGCCCTCTATGCGATGGCGGCCGCGATCGTCGGCTATTTCGGCGTCAACGCCTACACTGGCAAGTACGGCCTCAACGCCCGCCAGGAACTCGACCAGGAGATCATCGCGCTGACGAGCGAGCTCGCGCAGCTCAAGCGCGAGCGCGCCAGGAGCGAGCAGCGCGTCTCGCTGCTGCGCACCGACAAGATCGATCCCGACATGCTCGACGAGCGGGCGCGCTTCCAGCTCGACTATGTCAACCCGCATGATCTCGTTCGGATGATCCCGGCGAAGTAGCGCTTTCCGCGCCATTCGAAACCGGTATCGAACGCCGAAGCCGAAATCCGGCACGCGTCGATCAATTCTACCGAAAGTCGCAAGCGTGGAACCGGACTGCCGCTTGACGGCCGTGCCGGTGCGGGCTCATGGCTTCCCACGCTGTCGGCCTGAGTTGACGCAGATCAACCGGGTCGAGCCGCCACAGCCTAGACTGCCACCCGGAGGAAACAGTGATGAATGGGCTAATGTCCCGGCATCACGCGGCCCGTGTCGAGGCCGCCATTGCGTCAGGCCAGGCCGCGCGCTCTGCGCTGGTGGCCTCATGGTGCCGTTCGTCCCGCTTGCATCATCTCGATCCCGCCGGCCGCAATTCGCCGGTGCGGCTCAGCGACGCAGAACTGCGGCAGGCGCGTGAGCGCATCGCGCCGCTGCTTGCCGCCGCGCAAGGCGCCATGGACCGGCTCTATCAGGCCGTCGGCGCTGCCGGCTGCTGCGTGCTGCTCGCCGACGGCGAGGGCGTGCCGGTCGACCGCCGCGGCACGCCGGCGGACGACGTTACGTTTCAGTCCTGGGGCTTGTGGACCGGCGCGCTCTGGAGCGAGGAGCATGAGGGCACCAACGGCATCGGCACCTGCGTCGTCGAGCAGCGGCCGCTGACGATCGACCGCGACCAGCATTTCTTCACCCGCAACACGCTTCTGAGCTGCACCGCAGTTCCGATCTACGACCATGAAGCAGCTTTCGCGGGCGTGCTCGACGTCTCCTCCTGCCGCACCGACCGCACCGATGCGTACTCCAGCCTGATCGCGCTGGCGGCCGGCGAGGCGGCAAAGCGCATCGAGGCCGACTTGTTCCGCCGGGCTTTCCCTCATGCCCGCATCGTGCTGACGCAAGGTCCGGACGGCCAGTCGATCGGCCTCGTCGCGGTTGATGCAGACGATCTCGTGATCGGTGCGACCCGCGTCGCCCGCGCGGGACTCGGGATCGCGCCGGGCAGGGCGATGCAGCCGGTGCCCGCGGCCGATCTGCTCGGCGGCGATGCCGCGCATGATCACCTCGCCGGCGGCCAGCGCGCGGTGTTGCAGCGGGCGCTGCTGCGCGCCGGCGGCAATGTCTCGGCCGCCGCAAAAGCCCTCGGCGTCAGCCGCGCCACGCTGCACCGCAAGCTCAAGCGGTTCGAGATCAAGCACTGAGCTTCAGCCGTCATTGCGAGCCACCGGGTCCGCGCGAAGCGCGGCCCCGGTGGCTCGCAACGACGATGTGGAGGCCGCAAACGTCCCATCTCCCCCGCGACTGTCGCAGAACTGCGACACTCCCGCCTGGCCATCGCTGCCGCCCGGGCTGACAGAAATCACCACCCGCGAGATCGTTGGCGCAAGTCGTGAACACACGGCGGATCGCGCAAACATCAACATCGGGAGTGAGCAATGAACAAGGTGGAATTCCTCGGCGTCACCCAAAGCCCCTTCGCCGAACGCTACGACAATTTCATCGGCGGCAAGTTCGTGGCGCCGATCTCGGGCAAATATTTCGACAATTCTTCGCCGGTGACCGGCAAGGTTGTCTGCAAGATCGCGCGCTCCGATGCGCAGGACGTCGAGGCCGCGCTCGATGCGGCCCATGCCGCCAAGGCCGCGTGGGGACGCACCAGCGTCGCCGAGCGCGCCGCGATCCTGAACAAGATCGCCGACCGCATGGAGGAGAATCTCGAGCGCCTTGCGGTCGCCGAGACCTGGGACAACGGCAAGCCAATCCGCGAGACCCGCGCCGCCGATCTGCCGCTGGCGATCGACCACTTCCGCTACTTCGCCGGCGTCGTCCGCGCGCAGGAAGGCTCGATTGGCGAGATCGACCACGACACCATCGCCTATCATTTCCACGAGCCGCTCGGCGTGGTCGGCCAGATCATCCCCTGGAACTTCCCGCTGCTGATGGCGTGCTGGAAGCTCGCACCGGCGCTCGCCGCCGGCAATTGCGTGGTGCTCAAGCCCGCCGAGCAGACGCCGGCCTCGATCATGGTCTGGGCCGAGATCATCGGCGACCTGCTGCCGCCAGGCGTGCTCAACATCGTCAACGGTTTTGGCCTCGAGGCCGGCAAGCCGCTCGCCTCCAGCCCGCGCATCGCCAAGATCGCCTTTACCGGCGAGACCACGACCGGCCGGCTGATCATGCAATATGCCAGCCAGAACCTGATCCCCGTGACGCTGGAGCTCGGCGGCAAGTCGCCGAACATCTTTTTCAAGGACGTCACCGCCGAGGACGACGACTTCTTCGACAAGGCGATCGAAGGCTTCGTCATGTTCGCCCTGAACCAGGGCGAGGTCTGCACCTGTCCGAGCCGCGCGCTGGTCCATGCCGACATCTATGACCGCTTCATGGAGCGGGCTCTCAAGCGCGTCGCCGCCATCAAGCAGGGCGACCCGCGCGCGGCCGACACCATGATCGGCGCGCAGGCCTCCAGCGAGCAGCTCGCAAAAATCCTCTCCTATATCGACATCGGCAAGCAGGAGGGTGCCAAGGTGCTCGCGGGCGGCGGACGCGCCGAGCTCGCCGGTGATCTCTCGGGCGGCTTCTACGTCCAGCCGACGGTGTTCGAAGGCAACAACAAGATGCGCATCTTCCAGGAGGAGATCTTCGGCCCCGTGGTCTCGGTCACGACCTTCAAGACCGACGACGAGGCGCTGGCGATCGCCAACGACACGCTCTATGGCCTCGGGGCCGGCGTCTGGAGCCGCGATGCCAACCGCTGCTACCGCTTCGGAAGGGCGATCCAGGCCGGCCGGGTCTGGACCAACTGCTACCATGCCTATCCCGCGCATGCGGCCTTCGGCGGCTACAAGCAGTCGGGCGTCGGCCGCGAGACCCACAAGATGATGCTCGATCACTATCAGCAGACCAAGAACCTCCTGGTCAGCTATAGCCCGAAGAAGCTCGGCTTCTTCTGATCGAAGATGTGATCGGGCGGAAGAGAGCGCCCGCTCCATCGTCATCCATCTGTCAGAGTCTTGGGACAAGACGGGCAGCGCCGCGCCTATCCGGGTTCGGCGCTGCTGGCGTTCGAGGCAATGCCAGGCAAAGACGGAGGCTTGGCGATGCGAAACGGTCGTTCACGACGGACAATGTATGTTGGAGCGCTGCTGTTCGGCGCGGCGTTGCTCTCGCTGTCGACAGCCTTCGCACAGACCGGCCCGGCTCCGGCTGGCGCCAAGCAGATTCCGACCCTCGATGGCAAGCCGCCGCTGATCCTCGGGCATCGCGGACTGCCGGGGCTGGTGGCCGAAGAGACCGAGGCATCGTACGAGCTTGCGGCAGCGCTCGGCACTGATGCGCTCGAAGAGGATCTGCACCTGACCAAGGACTGCGTCCTCGTGGTGCGCCATAACCCCTGGCTCAGCGACAACACCAATGTGGCCGAGGTCGCCAAGACCAACGCGACTGTTGCGGCCCGCAAGCGCACGGTGCCCGGCGTGCGCGTGAAGGCGCCTGCTTCCCCGACCGCGCCTGCTGACTATCTGACCGATCTCACCGATCCCGCGGATCTCAAATCGGTGCTGAAGTCGCTGATCGTGGATGGCGAGGACCACACCAACGACTGGTCGATCACCGACTTCACCATGGCCGAGCTGAAGGAATGGATCGCCGGAACCACCTATGATGCCGCCAACGAACGGCCAAAGATCTTCAACGGAAAATTCCCGGTCATCAGCTTCCAGGACGTCATCGACATCGCCAAGGCCAAAAGCAATGCGACGGGGCGTCCCATCCTGGTCTATCCCGAGACCAAGAACCCGACCTGGAACAATGCCCAGGCGATAGCAAACGGCTGCGGCGCGCCCGGCAGCCGTCCGCTCGAAGATGCCCTGATCAAGATCATCAAGGACAATGGACTGAACACCAAGGACGCGCCCATCCTGGTCCAGAGCTTCGAGCCGGGTAGCCTGAAATACATGCGCAGCCATGGCCTCGAGACGCGGCAGGTCCAGCTCATCGACGGCAACGGCATCGACTTCAAGACCGGCAAGGTGCTGCTCAACAACATCACGAGCTCGCGTCCGTTCGACTGGACGATTGCGGGTGATGCGCGCCTCTACGATGCGATGCTGACCCCGGAGGGCCTTGCCGAGATCAAGACCTATGCCGACGGCATCGGTCCGTGGAAGGCCTATATCGTTCCGCTCATGATCGCGCCGTGGAAGGACAGCAACGCCGACGGCACACCCTACAAGGGATCGACCCCGGAGGCATCGACGCAGGAGCCGACCAGCCTCGTTGCCGACGCGCACAAACTCGGCCTGTTCGTGCACGTCTTCACATTCCGGAACGAGAAGAAATATCTCGCCGCCGATTATCGCGGTGATCCCGGTCTCGAATATCTCAAATTTTTTCGTCTCGGTGTGGACGGAGTTTTCACCGATTTCACGCACACTGGCGTTGCCGCTCGCGCAGCCTATCTGCGCGAGCTCGGCTGGTAGGGCTGCCGTACGAATCGGACACGCGACGAGCCTTCGGCCTTGGGACGAGCGTGTCCGGTTTGGTTGCCTTGGGCTGCCTGCTGCTGCGCGTCGGCGGGGAGCTAATGTTGCCCAATCCACGCCAAAGGTTTTGCAAAGTTTCGGCCACGTTGCAGTGCGGCATAATGAAAATCGTGCTATTCCGTTGCGGTGCTTTCCAACCGCGTTTGACTTGGGTTAGAGAGGGCTGAAGTTTTCTCTGACCCGGAATTCCCATGGCCGCACCCAAGAAAGCCGCCGCAGGCGCTGCACAGGACAAGACCGACGGCGGTTCGCCCCCGGAATTCACCAGGGAACAGGAGCTCAAGGCGCTCCGCGACATGCTCCTGATCCGGCGGTTCGAGGAAAAGGCCGGCCAGCTCTACGGCATGGGCGCGATCGGCGGCTTCTGCCATCTCTATATCGGCCAGGAGGCCGTGGTGGTCGGGATGCAGATGGCCCTGAAAGAGGGCGATCAGGTCATCACCGGCTATCGCGACCACGGCCATATGCTTGCCACCGGCATGGACGCCAATGGCGTCATGGCCGAGCTCACGGGGCGCCGCGGCGGCTATTCCAAGGGCAAGGGCGGCTCCATGCACATGTTCAGCAAGGAGAAGCACTTCTACGGCGGTCACGGCATCGTCGGCGCCCAGGTCTCGCTCGGCACGGGCCTCGCCTTCGCCAATCACTATCGCGGCAACGACAGCGTCAGCGTCACCTATTTCGGCGACGGTGCGGCCAACCAGGGCCAGGTCTATGAGAGCTTCAACATGGCGGAGCTCTGGAAGCTGCCGGTGATCTACGTCATCGAGAACAACCGCTACGCCATGGGCACCGCGGTCTCGCGCGCCTCTGCCCAGCAGGACTTCTCCAAGCGCGGCGCGTCCTTCAACATTCCCGGCAAGCAGGTCGACGGCATGGACGTTCGCGCCGTGAAGGCTGCGGGCGACGAGGCGGCGGCCTGGTGCCGCGCCGGCAAGGGCCCCTTCATCCTGGAGATGCAGACCTACCGCTACCGCGGCCACTCGATGTCCGACCCTGCAAAATATCGCACGCGCGAGGAGGTCGAGAAGGTTCGCCACGACCAGGACCCGATCGAGCAGGTGCGCAACCGCCTGCTTGCCGCCAAGGTCAGCGAAGCCGATCTCAAGGCGATCGACGCCGAGGTGCGCGACATCGTCAACGCGTCCGCCGACTTTGCCCAGCATGATCCCGAGCCGGATGCCGCCGAGCTCTGGACCGACGTTTACCGCTAAAACGCGCGCAAGCTTTCTTTTGGAGTCGATATGCCAATTCAAGTGCTGATGCCCGCGTTGTCGCCCACGATGGAAAAGGGCAACCTTGCCAAGTGGCTGAAGAAAGAGGGCGAGCAGATCAAGTCTGGCGACGTGATCGCCGAGATCGAGACCGACAAGGCGACGATGGAGGTCGAGGCGACCGACGAGGGCACGCTCGGCAAGATCCTGATCCCGGAAGGGACCGCCGACGTCGCGGTGAACACGCCGATCGCGACCATTTTGGCGGACGGCGAGAGCGCCGCCGATCTCGCCAAAGCGCCTGCACCAGCGGCGAAGGCTGCGGAGTCCGCGCCGCCCGCCGCTGCCAAGGCCGAAGCGCCCGCGCCGAAGGCTGCACCGGCGCCGCAGGCCGTCGCCGAGCCCGATCCGGAAGTGCCCGCCGGCACTGAGATGGTGACGCAAACCATCCGCGAAGCGCTGCGCGATGCCATGGCCGAAGAGATGCGCCGCGACGCCGACGTCTTCGTCATGGGCGAAGAGGTTGCCGAATATCAGGGCGCCTACAAAGTCACGCAAGGATTGCTCCAGGAATTCGGCGCCAAGCGCGTCATCGACACGCCGATCACCGAGCACGGCTTTGCCGGCGTTGGCGTCGGTGCCGCCATGACCGGTCTGAAGCCGATCGTCGAGTTCATGACGTTCAACTTCGCCATGCAGGCGATCGACCAGATCATCAACTCCGCGGCCAAGACGCTCTACATGTCAGGCGGCCAGATGGGCTGCTCGATCGTGTTCCGTGGGCCCAATGGTGCGGCAGCCCGCGTCGCCGCCCAGCACAGCCAGGATTATTCGTCCTGGTACTCGAACATTCCGGGCCTCAAGGTCGTCGCGCCGTTCTCGGCCGCCGATTACAAGGGCCTGCTCAAGGCCGCGATCCGCGACCCCAATCCGGTGATCTTCCTCGAAAACGAGGTGCTCTACGGCCACACCGGTGAGGTGCCGAAGCTCGACGATTTCGTGATCCCGATCGGCAAGGCGTGCATCGTGCGCTCGGGCTCCCACGTCACCATCATCTCCTGGTCGAACGGTATGACCTATGCGCTGAAGGCCGCCGACGAACTCGCCAAGGAGGGCATCGAGGCCGAGGTGATCGACCTGCGCACGCTGCGCCCGATGGACACCGAGACCATCGTCAACTCCGTCAAGAAGACGGGGCGCGCCGTCACCGTGGAAGAGGGCTGGGCCCAGAGCGGCGTCGGCGCCGAGATCGCCGCGCGCATCATGGAGAACGCCTTCGACTATCTCGACGCGCCTGTTACGCGCGTCTCCGGCAAGGATGTGCCGATGCCCTATGCCGCCAACCTGGAGAAGCTCGCGCTGCCCTCGGCGGCGGAAGTCGTCGAGGCCGCCAAAGCCGTCTGCTACAGGTAGACCATGGCGGGCCCCAAGGAGCAGCCACTGCCGCCCGACGTCATGACCCGCGAGGACGCGGTCGAGATCCTGCGCGTGTTCGTGCTGGATGGCGGGCTGTCGATGGCGTTCCAGCGGGCCTTCGAGGAGCCCGACATGTGGGGCCTGCTGCTGGTCGATCTCGCCCGCCACGCTGCGCGCGCCTATGCGCGCGAGAGCGAGTACACCGAGGAAGACGCGCTGAACCGGATCCTCGATATGTTCCAGGCGGAGATCGAGCGTCCCACCGACACCGGCACCACGACGCCGCGCGGGAAGGGGCACTGACCGTGGCGATCGAATCCTATCACTACGATTTCATGCTCGAGGCGATCCGCGAAGCGCAGGACTCGATCGCGCAGGGCGGCCTGCCGATCGGCGCGGTGCTGACGCGAGACAACAAAATCATCGCCCGCGGCCACAACAACCGCGTGCAGGAGAACAACGTCATCCTGCACGGCGAGATGAGCTGCCTGCGTGCGGCCGGCGCGATCTCGTTCCATGACACCGTCATGTACACCACGCTGTCGCCGTGCTCGATGTGCGCCGGCGCGCTCGCTTTGTTCAAGGTCAAGCTCGTAGTGATCGGGGAATCCGTCACCTTCGAGGGCTCCAAGGACATTCTCGACAAGTTCGGCATCCCCTGGATCGATCTTGCCGACGACCGCTCCATCACCATGATGAAGACGTGGCGTTCCAATCCCGCCAATGAGCGCCTGTGGCAGGGCGACATCGGCAACTAAACCTGGTCCTGTTCGTCCTCGCTTTCGGGGACGACGTTTTGAGAAGTTCTTCGTGAGGTCAGCATGCCCATCAACATCCTGATGCCCGCTCTCTCGCCGACGATGGAGAAGGGCAACCTCGCCAAGTGGCTGAAGAAGGAAGGCGACAAGGTCAAATCCGGCGACGTCATCGCCGAGATCGAGACCGACAAGGCGACCATGGAGGTCGAGGCCATCGACGAGGGCACGATCGCCAAGATCCTGGTGCCCGAGGGCACGCAGGACGTCCCCGTCAATGACGTGATCGCGGTGCTCGCCGGCGAGGGCGAGGACGTGAAGGCGGCCAGCGCCGCCAAGCCGAGCGCTTCGGCCGCGCCGCCGAAAGCCGCTGAGGCTGCTGCGGCTCCCGCGCCAGCGCCCGCCGCGCCCAAGGCTGCACCGCCGCCCGCTGCCGCACCTGCGCCCCAAGCTGCTGCGCCTGCCGCGCAAGCCAACGGCCATGGCGGCCGCGTGTTCTCCTCGCCGCTGGCGCGCCGTCTCGCCAAGGAAGCCGGCATCGACGTGTCGATGGTGACCGGCACCGGCCCGCACGGCCGCGTCGTCGCGCGCGACGTCGAGCAGGCCAAGTCCGGCAAGGGCCTCAAGGCGCCCGCCGCGGCACCGTCAGGCGCGCCCTCGATCGCGCCCACCATGTCGGACAAGCAGATCCTGTCGCTGTTCGAGCCGGGCTCCTACGACATCGTCCCGCACGACGGCATGCGCCGCACCATTGCGCAGCGCCTGACCGCATCGATCCAGAACGTCCCGCACTTCTACCTGACCATCGACTGCGACATCGGCAAGCTGCTCGCCGCACGCGAGGAGATCAATGCCGCTGCGCCGAAGGACAAGGAGAAGAAGCCGCTCTACAAGATCTCGGTCAACGACTTCGTCATCAAGGCGATGGCGGTCGCGCTCCAGAAGATTCCGAACTGCAATGTGAGCTGGACCGAAAGCGGCATGGTCAAGCACCATCATTCCGACGTCGGCGTCGCGGTGGCGATGCCCGGTGGACTGATCACGCCGATCATCCGCAAGGCCGAGACCAAGACGCTCTCCACCATCTCCAACGAGATGAAGGATTTCGCCGCGCGCGCTCGCTCGCGCAAGCTCAAGCCCGAGGAGTACCAGGGCGGCACCACGGCGGTCTCCAACCTCGGCATGTACGGCATCAGCCACTTCACCGCCGTGATCAACCCGCCGCATGCCACGATCCTCGCGGTCGGCACCAGCGAGGAGCGGCCCGTCGTGCGCGGCGGCAAGATCGAGATCGCGCACATGATGAGCGTGACCCTGTCCTGCGATCACCGCGCCATCGACGGCGCTCTCGGCGCCGAGCTGATCGGCGCGTTCAAGCAGCTGATTGAAAATCCCGTCATGATGATGGTCTGAGATGGCGCATGACGACGCGCTGGCCCTGGATCTCGATGCTGGTTTCGCTGATCCTCACGCTCAGCCCGTTCGGCCGCGAGATCATTGAGGCCGCCTTCTTTGCCGGTGAAGCGCTATCGCGCAACATCTGGGGGCCGATCGCGCTCACCATCTTCGCCATCATGGCGGCGGTCATTCTCGTGGAATGGCTGATCAGAACCTACGTCTTCAAACGCCGCGCCCGCGGCGCAACGACCGCCTGAGTTGAATGGGAGCCGCCATGGCCGACACGTCTTTCGACATCATCATCATCGGCTCCGGTCCGGGCGGCTATGTCACCGCGATCCGCGCCGCCCAGCTCGGCTTCAAGACCGCGATCGTCGAAAAGTCCTATCTCGGCGGCATCTGCCTGAATTGGGGCTGCATCCCGACCAAGGCGCTTTTGCGCTCGGCCGAGATCTACCACTACATGCAGCATGCCAAGGATTACGGCCTGTCGGCGGACAACGTCTCGTTCGATCCGAAGGCGGTGGTGCAGCGCTCGCGCGGCGTCTCGAAGCGGCTCAACGACGGCGTCGGCTTCCTGATGAAGAAGAACAAGGTCAGCGTGATCTGGGGCGCCGCTTCGATCGATGCGCCCGGCAAGGTCACCGTGAAGAAGTCCGACGTTGAAGGTCCCAAGGGCTCGCTGGGCGAGGGGACTTATCAGGCCAAGCACATCATCGTCGCGACCGGGGCGCGGCCGCGCGTGCTGCCCGGGCTCGAGCCCGACAAGAAGCTGATCTGGACCTATTTTGAAGCGATGGTTCCGGAGAAGATGCCGAAATCGCTGCTGGTGGTCGGCTCCGGCGCGATCGGCATCGAGTTCGCCTCCTTCTTCCACTCCATGGGCTCCGACGTCACCGTCGTCGAGGTGCTGCCGCAGATCCTGCCGGTCGAGGACGCCGAGATCGCTGGCCTTGCCCGCAAGCGGTTGGAGAAGCAGGGCATCAAGATCATGTCCTCGACCAAGGTGACGAAGCTCGAGAAGAAGGCCGACAGCGTCGTCGCCACCATTGATGACGGCAAGGGCAAGCCCGTGACCACCGAGTTCGAGCGCGTGATCTCGGCGGTCGGCGTCGTCGGCAATATCGAGAATCTCGGCCTGGAAAAGCTCGGGGTGAAGACCGATCGCGGCTGCATCGTCATCGACGGCTACGGCAAGACCAACGTGCCCGGCATCTACGCCATCGGCGACGTCGCGGGTCCCCCGATGCTCGCGCACAAGGCCGAGCATGAAGGCGTGATCTGCGTCGAGGCGATCAAGGGCCTGCATCCGCATCCCATGGACAAGAACATGATCCCGGGCTGCACCTACTGCCAACCGCAGGTCGCGTCCGTCGGTCTCACCGAAGCCAAGGCCAAGGAGAACGGCCGCGAGATCCGCGTCGGCCGCTTCCCCTTCGTCGGCAACGGCAAGGCGATTGCGCTCGGCGAGGACCAGGGCCTCGTCAAGGTGATCTTCGACAAGAAGACGGGCCAACTGCTCGGCGCCCACATGGTCGGCGCCGAAGTGACCGAGCTGATCCAGGGCTATGTCGTCGCCATGAACTTGGAGACGACGGAAGAAGAGCTGATGCACACGGTATTCCCGCATCCGACGCTGTCGGAGATGATGAAGGAAGCCGTGCTGGATGCGTATGGGCGCGTCTTGAACATCTGACGGCCGCCGTCATTGCGAGCGAAGCGAAGCAATCCAGAATTCATCCGCGGACTGGATTGCTTCGTTGCTTCGCTCCTCGCAATGACAACTGCGGACGAGCGGTTTCAATTGGAAAAGCACAACAACAAAAGGGAATGAACCCATGCACGACAACGACAACCTCACGATCGAACGGCCGACCTTCGTCACCCATCTCGAATGCGCGATGGAAGGCGATCATTACGCCGCCGACCAGGTCCACAACCTCTCCAAGGCCGGCAAGCCGCTCTTGGTGCGCTACGACCTGGCCGGCGTGAAGAAGGCGCTGACCAAGGACGCGCTCAGCAACCGTCCCGCCGACATGTGGCGCTACCGCGAGCTGCTGCCGGTCCGCAAATGCAAGGACATCGTCTCGCTCGGCGAGGTCACGACGCCCTTGATCCGGCTGCCGAGCCTCGGCAAGAAGCTCGGCGGCGGCGAGATCATCGTCAAGGATGAGGGACGCCTGCCGACCGGCTCGTTCAAGGCGCGCGGTCTCGTCATGGCGGTGTCGATGGGCAAGGCGCTCGGCATCAAGCACATGGCGATGCCGACCAACGGCAATGCCGGCGCAGCGCTCGCAGCCTACGCCACCTCCTGCGGCATCAAGACCACGATCTTCTGCCCCGCCGATACGCCCGAGGTGAACGTCAGCGAGATCGAGCTGCAGGGCGCGACCGTCTACCGCGTCAACGGCTATATCGACGATTGCGGCAAGATCGTCGGCGAGGGGAAAGCGAAAGTCGGCTGGTTCGATACCTCGACGCTGAAGGAGCCGTACCGCATCGAAGGCAAGAAGACGATGGGCCTGGAACTTGCCGAGCAGCTCGGCTGGGACGTGCCCGATGTGATCTTCTATCCAACCGGCGGCGGCACCGGCCTGATCGGCATGTGGAAGGCGTTCGACGAGCTCGAGAAGATCGGCTTCATCGGTTCAAAGCGCCCGCGCATGGTCGCGGTGCAGGCCTCCGGCTGCGCGCCCATGGTGCGCGCCTATGAGGCCGGCACCGAGCATGCGACGCGCTGGGAGGACGCCCACACCATCGCCTCGGGTATCCGCGTGCCGCAGGCCATCGGCGATTTTCTGATCTTGCGCGCCGTGCGCGAGAGCAAGGGCTTTGCCATTGCGGTCGACGACGACAAGATCTCGGCGGCGCTCAACGAGGTCGCGCGCGAGGAGGGGCTGTTGCTGTGTCCCGAGGGCGCCGCGACCTACGCCGCCTACAAGGAGAGCCTTGCCGACGGCCGCGTCTCGAAGGGTGACCGCGTGATGCTGTTCAACTGCGCCAGCGGTCTGAAATACCCGCTGCCGCCGGTCACCCGCACGCTCGATCGCCACAAGCCGATCGACTACTCGCAGTTCTAGAAATCTCTCCCTCTCTCCGTTCTTACGGGGAGAGGGTTGGGGTGAGGGGCCTCTCTCCGCGAATGAGATATGCGTGAGACCTGTACCCCCTCACCCGAATTGCTTCGCAATTCGACCTCTCCCCGCAAGCGGGGCGAGGTCAAGAAAAACAAGAACGGTTGGGGAGAACACAATGAAGAAGGCCATCTGGGCCGGGCTGATCGGTATTCTCGCTCTCACTGGCGCCGCAGGCGCCGACGACTATCCCTCGCATCCCATCACCATTATCGTGCCCTTTGCGGCCGGCGGACCGTCGGATGCGATGGCGCGCGTGCTTGCCGAGCGCATGCGCGTATCGCTCGGCCAGCCGCTGGTGATCGAGAACGTCACCGGCGCCGGCGGCTCGCTCGGGGTGGGGCGCGCCGTGCAATCGCCGCCTGATGGTTACACCATCTCCTTCGGCCATCTCGGCACCCATGTCGCCAACGGCGCCGTCTACAAGCTCAAATACGATCTCGTCGCCGATCTCGAGCCGGTGGTGCTGCTGCCGAGCAACCCGATGATCGTGGTCAGCAAGACCGCGGTGCCCGCGACCTCGCTGAAGGAGCTGCTGGAGTGGCTGAAGTCGCGGCCGTCGCCGCCGACCGCAGGCACGGCCGGCGCAGGCTCCGGCAGCCACATCGCCGGCGTCTATTTCGAGAGCGTGTCCGGCATCAAGCTGCAATACGTGCCGTATCGCGGCACGGCGCCCGCGTTGAACGATCTCATCGCCGGCCAGATCGACGTCATCGTCGACCAGACCTCAAACTCCATCAACCAGGTCCGCGCCGGCACCATCCGCGCCTACGCCATCACCGACGACAAGCGTTTGGCTTCGGCGCCCGATATTCCGACTGCGGAGGAAGCGGGCCTCAAAGGCTTCAACATGACGCTGTGGTCGGGAATGTGGGTGCCAAAGGGCACGCCGAAGGAGATCGTCACCAAGCTTAATGCGGCCGCCGTCGAAGCGCTGAACGATCCCGCGGTGAAGAAGCAGCTCGAAAGCCAGGGCCTGGAGATGACACCGCAGGATCAGCTCACCCCTGAAGCCCTCGGTGCGCGGCAAAAGGCCGAGATCGCCAAATGGTGGCCGATCATCAAGGCCGCCAACATCAAGGTGGATTGAAGAGGAGCTGTCACCGACGCGTTTCCTCGCGGCCGGCAATCATCCCCTTGGTTTCGCCGCCTGCCGCCAGCGCCCGGTCCAGGCATTGCATCATATCGGTGGGGACGAACGGCTTCCCGAGAAAACAGACTGCCCCGGCCTTGAGCGCGCGCACACGCACGCTCTCATCCGGGAAGGCGGTGATGAAGATGAACGGCGTCGCCGAACCCTGCGCTCGCATCTGCGTCAGCAGATCTATTCCGGTCATCAATGGCATCTGCACGTCGGCGATCACGCACGAGGTGTCAGTCGAATCCGCCGACCGCAAGAACTCCTCGGCGGAGCCGAATGTGTGGACGGTGTATCCGCGCGATTCCAGCAGATTGTTGATCGCTGCCCGCACGTAGGGGTCATCGTCAAGCACCGAAATGACCGAAGACACCGACAAGACGTCCGCTCCTCGCCCGGAATTACGCGCTTGCCGTCGCCACGGCTACAGATGAGCGCGCAGGGTGGACCTGTCAGTCACCATTGGAAACTCATACTTAGGTTTGTATGTCGGGCTTACTGGGTCGAATTCCGAGTGCCTCGCTCATTCTCACCAGATCGGCCAGCGACTTCGCGCCCATTTTCCGCATGATCTGGCCGCGATAGATCTTGACGGTGATTTCCGCCAATCCGAGCTGGGCGGCCACTTGCTTGTTCATCAGGCCAGCCGTCACCAGCGACAATACGTCTCGCTCCCGCGAGGACAGCGACTCGAAGCGTGATTTGACGGTCGAAACCGTCTTGTTGAGGTCGCGGCGCTTGCGGTCTCGCTCGATCGCGGACTGGACTGCGTCCAGGATGTCTTGGTCGCGAACCGGCTTGGTCAGGAAGTCGATGGCGCCGCTCTTCATGGCCCGAACTGTCATGGGAATGTCACCATGGCCAGTGATGAAGATGACGGGCGTTTGGATGTTTGCCTTGGCAAGATCGGACTGCAGGTCCAGGCCGCTGGCTCCGGGCAGGCGGATGTCGAGCACCAGGCAACTGGGGACTTCCGGCGGCTTGGCCTGGAGCAATTGCGGTGCCGAGCCGAATGCTTCGACCTTGAGGCCGACCGACTCGAACAGATTGGTGAGCGCACGGCGCATGGACACGTCGTCGTCGACGATGAAGACGACTGGCTGGTCGCCGTCCTCCTGCACCGGCGAAGGCTCAGCGCGCTCGGTCACGATGTCTCCTCTCGATGGCGGGGCAGGGCGATCTGAAAAGTCGCGCCGCGGTCCTGGTTCGATGCGGCGGAAAGTCGTCCGCCATGGGCCTCGATGATGGAGCGACAGATCGACAGCCCCATGCCCATGCCGGACGACTTCGTCGTGAAGAACGGCATGAACAGGCGATCCATCACCTGTTCACAGATGCCGACGCCGCCGTCGGCGACGCTCACCAGCACCGCCTCGTCGTCACCCGCTGCCGAGCGGATGCTAAGCTCGCGCGGGCGATCCTCGACGCCTTCCATGGCCTCGATGCCGTTCATGATCAGGTTGATGAGGACCTGTTGCAATTGGATTCGATCGCCAAAGATCTTGGGCAGTGCGGACGACAGCTCCATGCGCACCGACACGGCGTGGCTGGCCATCTCGCGCTGAACGAGCGCGACGGCCTCGCGCACGACCGCGTTTGCGTCGAGCGGAGCCATCTCGATGTCGGACCGCTTGGCGAGCGCCCGCACGTGGCGGATCACGTCGCTGGCACGCGTAGCGTCCTCGATGATCCATTCCACGGAGCGCCGGGCCGCGTTGAAATCGGGCGGGCTGCGCTGCAGCCAGGTGAGGCAGGCGTCGGCGTTTGCGATCACTGCGGCGAGCGGCTGATTGATTTCATGGGCAATGGAAGCCGTCAGTTCACCCAGTGTCGTGACGCGCGTCACATGGGCCAGCTCGGCCTGGGCCTTGCGCAGCGCCTCTTCGGCTTGATCGGCCCGGATCGCCGCGGTGACGTCGGTGCAGACGCCACGGTAGCCCAGAAAAGTCCCGTCGGCGTCGAAGAACGGCTTGCCGCTGGTCCGCACGTAGATCGGCTGCCCGTTGCGGTCCCTGCTGCGATACACGAGGTCGCGGAACGGAACGTGGGCGTCGAGCGCGGCCCGATGTTGTCGCCATTTTTCCGGTTCGAGATCTGCGTCCGGAGCGATGTCCCAGCGCGTGAGGCCGATCAGGCCCGCGGGCGCGGTGACGGTATAGGAGTGCTCCGATACCAAGGTGACGCGATGGTCTGGTCCTGTCTCCCAGAACCAATCGGACGCGGTTTCGGCATAGTCGCGAAAGCGCTGCTCGCTTTCACGAAGCCTGCGCTCTGCCTCCTTGGTCGCCGTGATGTCGCTCACCGATCCGACGAACTCCACCTGACCGCCGGAATCTCGCGTGGCCCGGGCCACCGCTCGGACGTACTTGATGGAGCCGTCGTGCATTACGAGCCGATATTCGTGGTCGTAGTCCTTTCCCTCGCGCGCGGCCCGGCCCGTGGTCCGTTGCACCGCGAGCCGGTCCTCCGGATGGATACGCTCGAGCATGACCGGGATCCGTGGCCTGCTCCCCTCATCGCATTCGAAGATGCGATAGGTCTCCCTGGACCAGGTGATCTCGCTGGTCGCGGCCCTCCAGCCGAAACTGCCCGTGTGGCTCAACTCCTGCGCCTGGGCGAGATAGGCCTCGCTCTGTCGCAGCGCATTCTCCGCTTCCTTGCGCTCGGTGATGTTCTCGCAGGCCACCAGCACCATCGGCTCACCATCGGCCCGCAGCATGGTCTTGGCGTTCTCGCGCACCCAGAGCACCGACCCGTCCTTGCGCACCTTCCGGATTTCCCAGGTATGGGACTGGTCGACGGTCTCGAGGCACAGCGCGACGCATGCGCGGACCAAGTCGCGGTCTTCCTCGAAGAAGACGTCCAGCACCGACCGGCCGATCAACTCCGCGGCCGTATAGCCCAGTTGCGCGGCGCCAAACGTATTCACGTTGATCACGGTTCCGGCCGGATCGACCATGAAATACATGACAGGATTATGCTCGAAGACTTGCTGCCACTGCTTGACCGCCTCAAGCAAGCCGCCATCGGGATCGGTGTGCGGCTTGGCGGCTACAGTTTGTCTGACGCAGCCGGCGAGGAATTGCGCGGCTGACTTCCCCAACGTCACTGCCCGGCGAGGCTTCATCGCAGACGCTCCCGGCCTTCTATCTGCGTGAAGACAAGTAGAGCACGTTGCCGCGAGAGGAGCAATTCCGGCCAAAGTCGGATTGAGGTTATGGCGTTCGTCCTTGAATTGACCGCTCGCCGCACCGGCCATCGCGGCGCGTCAAGTACGCCATGCCGGCAGAGTTTTCACCGTGGCCGTGCAGCCGGAGCGTCATGCGCTGTCTCGTTGAAGATGAACGAGCGCGGGAGCCCCGGGCGAATACGGACAAACCTAGGTATAGCTCCTCCAATCCTAGTCATGTCGGGCATTTACCTCCGTACAATTGAGCGCTTCGTGCCCGGAAGACTACCCTCACGATCAATAGGGAGTGTCGACCAGCCGATCGCGGCGAGCGCACGAGAACAGGTCTGAAGCTTGCGGCTGAGGCCGCACTTCTCGACAGGCAGCCGCAAGCAACAGAGGGAGACAGCAATGTGCGATGCATCCGTACTTCCTGAGCGTGGCCTATCCCAGTCCGAACGTTGCCCTTCGGTCAATGGCTGTGCGGTGTGTAGCGGCAAGTTTGGTCTGATCCGCTACTACTCGTGGCGCACCGCGCTCTGCTCGAAGACGTGTGTCGATCGTTTCCGCACCCGCCGCGAGCGCGATCGCCAGTGGTTGTTTCGGGCTCAGTTCGCGTGAGGCTGGATCGGAGAGCTGACATCGCGCCGAAGGGCTGATTCGGGAGCCTGTATGTTGAACCGCTCATGCAAGCTCTTGTGGTCGATGGTTCTCCTCTGCTCCATCGCGACGGCCCAGGCGCAGGAGACGGGACACGGTGCCGTTCATCGCCAGCACCCACCCCAGGACCA
Source organism: Bradyrhizobium sp. CB2312 (assembly GCF_029714425.1). Taxonomy (NCBI): domain Bacteria; kingdom Pseudomonadati; phylum Pseudomonadota; class Alphaproteobacteria; order Hyphomicrobiales; family Nitrobacteraceae; genus Bradyrhizobium; species Bradyrhizobium sp. CB2312. The sequence continues at coordinate 4,891,098 of NZ_CP121668.1, forward strand.
GGAGCTGCACGAGAAATTCTATTCGACCTGGCACATGCCGGACAATCCGAGCCTCAGCTGCTGCAACAGCGCCGACTGCTATCCGACCGAGATCAAGTACGTCGACGGCAAAATCTTTGCTCGACGCAGGGAGGACGGGAGGTACATTCTCGTCCCACCGCAAAAAGTGGAGCGAAACAGGGACAATCCGGACGGCCGAAACCATCTTTGCGCTCCACCGCCCGCATTGTCTCCGCTGGACAGCGTCTACTGCTTCGCTTTGGGAGGTGCCACATGAGATTCGCCTTCGTGCTGGTGAACGACCGGACGCCGTTCCGGCAGATCGGGTGCATGCAGTGCTGCGAGCCGATCAGCGGTAGCTATCTCCGCGAGATCGCGACCCGTCTGCATTATTGCGACTATCAGTGTTACGCATTGTTCTGCGAGGCCCTGGCGAATGATCGCGTGAGGGCGGCTTCATGAAATTCGTGCTGGTCAATCACGAGCCCCCGCGGCGCGCGGCCACGTGCAGCACATGTTCGCGGTCGATCCGGTCCGGCTATGTCCGGCATGTGCGGACGCAGCAGCGCTACTGTGACTACGATTGCTACCGGCGAGGCGAATTTCCGACGCTGTTGATGCAATGGCCGATGCCCGGGCGCACAGAGCTGGGCGCCGGGACCATCGAGGCCGCCGCTCGGAGCATGATCGAAATGTTGGCGGTCTTGAGTGCCGTCTCGTGCTGGAGCTACACGATACAGACCTGGACCTTCGCAAGAGCCTTGACCGGCGCATATCTGGACGGCCGCGACCTGATCACGACGGAAGGAGGTGATACCTAGCCGCGCGACCGCACTCGCGTGGAAGCCGCAGCAACGGAGCCTTGCGAGCGCCGCGTCCAGCCCCGGCGGCGTCGACTAGGGAGCGGTTGCTGCGGCCGCCACGGGTGCGGTTGCGCCGGCCTGGTGCGTCACCACGCGCTGATCGCTCTTGTCGGCGACCACGCCGCCACCCTCGAACCTTGCGCGATACACCAGCACGTTCTCCATCACGCGCTGGACGTAGTTGCGCGTCTCCGACAGCGGAATGCGCTCGACCCAGTCGACCGGGTCGACATTGGGATCTCTGGGATCGCCGCGCGCCTGCACCCATTCGCGCACCCGGCCGCGGCCGGCATTGTAGCCGGCGAAGGTCATGATCTGGTTGCCGCGATATTCCGACAACAGCGCGCTGAGCTCGGCGGCGCCCATCTGCGTGTTGTAGACGGGATCGGACACCATCCTGTCCCAGTCATAGGTCAGGCCGAAGCGCTTTGCGGTGTCGCGGCCGGCTTCCGGCGTCACCTGCATCAGGCCGACCGCGTTGGCGGGCGACTTGTCGCGCTGGTCGAACGAGCTCTCGGTGCGCGCGACCGAATAGATCACGCTGGTCTCGATCGCGGGCGCGACCTGCTTGTGCTCGGGGATGCCGATGGTCGGGAAGGCGTAATGGTCGAGCGCGAGCCCGCGCGCCAGCGCCGACTTGCCGACCTCCAGCATCACGCGCGCATCGTTGCGGCGGCCGGCGAGTTCGCCGAGCGCTTCGAGCGACGCGACATCGTTGCTCTCCTTGGCGAAATCCTCGGCATAGTAGAACACCGTGTCGCGCTCGCCGATGCCGTAGAGCATGTCGGCGGCACGCACGCGCTCGTCGGCGGGGGGCGTATCGGCAGCGGCCAGCACGGGCGAGGGCGCCCGCAGCTCGATGCGGTCGATGCCGAGCTTGGTGCGCGCGAGCTGGCCATAATAGGCGGTCGGATAGAGTGCCGCGGCCTGATAGCTCATCCGCGCGTCCGCGGTTGCGCCCATGGCCTCGGCGGCACGGCCGCGCCAGTAGTGCGCGCGCGACAGCGCGATCGGATTGACCGAGCCCTCGTCGATGGCGGCGAAGTGCGCCATCGCGGTCCTGGGATCGTCGAGATAGCGCAGCGCGATCCAGCCGCACATGAAGTGATAGTCGATGCGGTAGACCTCCATCGCCGGCACCGCAGCCGTGCGCACCACGTCGTAGGCGGTCTTTGACTTGCCCTGGTCGAGCAGCTTGCGCGCCAGCAGGCGCCGTTCGCGCCACCAGGCGTCGGTGTCCTGCGCGGTCATCATGCCGGGCGCGGCGGCGAGGATCACCTCGGCCGCGTCGTCGATCCGGTCCTTCTGGAGATGCCACTGCGCGCGGCACAGCACATAGCCGAGATCGCCGCGCGCCTCCGCCGGCACGTCGTCGAGATAGTCCTTGGCCTTGTTGGCCTTGCCGGTGACGGCGGCGCAGGCCTTGACGATCGCGAGCGCATCCTCGCCGAGCCGTTTTGCCGCGCGCCGCGCAGCGCCATAGTCCTTGGCGCCGAGGCGCTTGTCCATGCGCGCGCGATGATCCTCAGCGGTGAGGAGATCGCGGAATGCCTCGTAGGAATCCTCCTCGCTGCGTTCGGACAATTCATCACCGCGCCAGGCCTCACGCACCAGCCGTGCGGCCCGGTCGGTGTCGCCTTCGCTCAGCAGCACGCGGGCCAGCGCAAACTTGCCCTTGGCGCTGGTCGGCCGGTCCAGCGTGAATTTGTGCACGGTGGCCGCGTCGCTCTTCTCCTGCCACAGCCGCGCTTCGGCGCGGCGGCGCAGCAGCGCGCTGCTCGGCCAGTCCGGATTGGCGGCGAGGAAGCCGGCGTAGCGCTTGAAAGGCGCGGTGCTCTCGGAATGACGCAGCATGAACCAGTCGGCGAGCTTTTGTCCGGCGGGATCAGCGATGCGGTCGCGCGCGGCGTTCGCATCATCCGCCTTGCCCTTGCGGGCGAGGTCGATCGCGTCCTTGAGCGCCGCGAGATCGCCGGTCAGCGGCGGCGGAGCCGGCTTGTCCGCGGGCTCGTCGTCCTGCTTCTTCGATTTGCGCTTGGCCTCGGCATGCTTGCCGTGCCGCGACTTGGCCGCGGCGTGGCGCTGCTTGCCGGCCTTCGCCTCATGCGTCTTCTTCGGCGCGGATGATTTGTGACTGCTCTTCGCCGCCAATTCGGCGGGAAAGAAGGCCATCGCGGCCACGGCAACGACACACGCGAGCGAGCGTAGGCACTGGTTCATTGGATGGTCCCCCTGCGAAACCACTACAAACCAAGGTCCGCGACGACATGCGGCTTGAGAATCAAGGACGACACGATGCCACGACATCGTTTCGCATTCCTCACGCTCACGCAACAATGCGGCAAAATACGGATGCAGGCGGGAACTTCCGAAATGGCGGAAAAGTCACCGTCTTTAACCTTTGTTAACGAATGGGGCTCGCGCGACGGTTGCGGTTGCTGGCGGCGCCATGAAGGGCCGGATTGCTCGTATTCCCGCCGCCAAATCCGGTATATTGAGTTCCATCCGTCCCTTCAGCACTTTGTCCCTCATGCCGCTTTTCAACCAGACGATCCGGCGCAAGATCGTCGGCATCGCCCTCGGATTGATCGTCCTGATGCTGGTCACCTCGATCCTGTCGATGGTGATGTCGAGCCAGGTCGGCGTCCTCCTGGACGAGCTGACCAACCGCTACATCCCGGCCTATGGCGATCTGGCGCGCGCCAACATCCGCTCGCTGGAGCGGTCGGTGGCGCTGCGCCGCATGGTCATGATGAAGATGCAGGAGGCTCCGGACGAGGAGGCCTATGCGGCGCGGCTGAAGGAGTTCGAGGAAGCCGACCGCAGGATCGAGCAGGAGACCTCGGACGCGCGCAGCCACATCAACGCGATCATCGACGATAGCAGGACGCCCTCGGACAATGCCGCGCTGGCGCGGATCGACACCCGCATCGAAACCGCTGTCTCCGAGTTGCGTCACGGCATGAACGAGGACCACGCAAGGCTCCTCAAGCAGATCGATGCCAAGCAGATGCCGGAGGCGCGCGGCACGCTGGAGCATCTCGACGCCCTGCGCGACCAGTTCAATCAGAGGATCGACGGCATTCGTGGCGACATGCTCAAGCAGGTCTTTGCCTCGACGTCGACGGTAGTCGGCCGGCAGCATCAGGCGATCATCATCTCGGGCATCGTGACCTTGCTCGCAGCGGTCGTCGGCTTCGTCTTCGCGCTTTTGGTCTCCAGCGGCATCACGCGGCCGGTGCGGCTCCTGCTTGCCGGCACCCGCGAGGTCGAGGCGGGCCGCTTCGACAAGCCCATCACGGTCTCGACAAAGGACGAGATCGGCGAGCTCGCCGCCGCCTTCAACCGCATGGTCGAGCAGCTCCGCCACAACGAGCGCGTCCGCGAGACCTTCGGCCGCTACATCGACCCGAAGGTGGTGCAGGGGCTGATCGACCGCCCGGAGGTCTCCATCGACGGCCAGCGCCGGGTCATGACCATCATGTTCTGCGACATGAGCGGTTTCACCTCGATGAGCGAGGGCATGACCCCGCGCGGCCTCGTCAAGGTGATGAACCACTATTTCACCGTCATGTCCGGCCCGATCAGGAGCAATCGCGGCGTCATCGACAAATATATCGGCGACGCCATCATGGCCTATTGGGGCCCGCCCTTCATCGAGGAGGACGAGCCCGCGCTGCTCGCCGGCCTTGCCGCCATCGACATGGCCGAGCAGGTGCCTGCGCTCCAGCGGCAATTGCCTGACCTGCTCGGCATCCGCGCCATGCCGGCGCCGTGCGACCTGCGGATCGGCATCGCCACCGGCGAGGTTCTGACCGGCAGCATCGGCTCCGAGCTGATGATGAGCTTCACGGTGATGGGTGACGCGGTGAACCTCGCCTCCCGGCTCGAGGCCGTCAACAAGACCTACGGGACCCGCATCCTGATCGCGCAGGCGACCGCGGAGGCGATCAGCGAGCAGCTCGAGCTGCGCGAGATCGACCGTCTCGCGGTCGTGGGCCAGACCCTCCCGCAAGCGATCTTCGAGGTGATGGCACGGGCCGGCGCGCTCACCGGCGCGCAAGCGAGCCTGCGCGCGCACTACGCCGAAGGTCTCGCCGCCTACCGTGCGCGCCGTTTCGACGAGGCGCGTGCCGCGTTCAATGCGGCGCTCGAAGCCGTCCCTGGGGACGGCCCGTCACGCACGCTGCTCGGCCGCATCGCGCAGTTCGAGACCGATCCGCCGGATGAGGGATGGGACGGCGCATGGCGGCTGGAGCAGAAATAGCGGCGGCGCCGGAATAATTGATTCTACTTCATAACGATGTTCGCCGTGACCTATTTCCCGGGCTTAGGTTTGCTGTCCCTAAGGCGTTTGATGGGGACACGCCGATGACAGAACTTCAGGACAGGCTGGAACGGTTCGAGACGCTCACCGCCGAATGCGAGTTGATCACCAAGCTCGCCACGGACAGCGCCAAGCGCGAGTTCTATCTGAAACTCTCGGAACAGTATCGCCAGCTGGCGCTGGACACACGGCAGGCGATCGCGACCAGGGCTGTGGCCTGACGCGGGCGGCAATCCGTTCTTAATGTTTGGCGCGCATCCTTGCTGGATGTGAGCGTCGCGGTTCGCGATTGCTCGCAGCGGCAACGCGGGGGCCCGTTGCGATGCAGCGAGCCTTGATGACGTCCTTTGCCGATCGCTCCTGGGGCAATCGCATGCGCCTTCTTGCGGTGATCATCTTCGCGCTGATGATGGCGGCCTGCAATCAGGAGCAGGATATCACCGGCTCGACGCCGGAGTGCCCGATGCGGACCTACAGCTCTTTCAATCCCCGCGAGATGAACCAGTGCGTTGCCGCCTGCAAGGCGTGCGACCACGGCAACACCGTGACCTGCACTACCTCCTGCACTCTCAAGGGCGCACACTGAGCCGCCGATCGGTTCGGCCGGCAGCTGCTGACGGTGTCCCGCCACCGGAACGATTCACATGGGTTAATCATTGAAGGGGCGGGCAGGATGCGGAGTCCTATGGAATGGGTATGCTCGATCCTGGTCGGTTCCTGGTGTCATGCTCGCATTGCGACGCCTGGCCGATGGCGGCCAATCTGAAACGTTCGAGCTGGACGGCGTCCCCGCACGAGGTCCGTTTCGTGTGCCCGCGCTGCCGCCGCGAGGAGACCGCCATCGTCTCCGCGTCCGGCGAACTGACCCCGATCAAGCGCATCGAGGTTCCGCCACCCGACGTCGCCGTCGCCTGGGCCCAGGCCCAGCGTCCGCGGGGGCGGAGCTGAGCGGTAAGCCGACCCGCATTTGGCGACTTCGCGGCTCAAGTGTGCAGCATCGCGCTGGCCGACAGCAATCCGAAGATGGTGAGGGCGTCCATCAACCCGCCGGCGGCTTCGGCTAACCGCGTCCCGTGCGCGGCTTCAACCATTGCATGATCCTGCCGCATGGCGACTGGCGGCTGCGTGGCAGCCTGTGCCTCGCGCTCGCATCTCTTGCGAAGGCGAGGGCCTGCTGAAGCGATCGCCGCTGCTCGGGCGCACGTGCCATCCACTCGCGTATGACGGCGCGCCGTATCCTCGACTTCAACATGGGAGAGGTCTCCAAGAGATCGATGAGGGAGAGCGGATCAGGGAACGGCAGGATCAAGCCGCGGGGCTGCCCGCCCTCTCCATGATCGACAGCGTGCCTATGCCGCCTCTTGCATCGGATAGGCTTGCGACCGTCGCGCGAGCAGGGCACTGCCGCATGGATGTTCGGCGCCCTGCAGGACGACGAAGCCACGCTTCGCCACCGCGGCGCGAAGATTGTCCTTCGCTTGCGATTTCTGCGCGTCGAGCCAGATCACCAGCACGGCACGGGGGCCAAGGAAGCCGTCGAGCCAATCCATCGCCGCATCGAGCGCGCTGAGCGGGCGTCGTCGCCAGTCCACGAGGGCTGCGTCGTACTGGGCGGCCGGGAGGCCGCAATTGCCGGCCGAGGCAGCCAGAAAATATCCGCGCCTTTGCAGATCCATCATCAGTTCCATGCTCTTCGCGCCGACCACGACAATGCGCTGCCGGGGCGAGCAGCCTGCGAGCGCGATCATGGGTTCAATGATCCTGTCGCTGACCTCTGAGGTAGACATGAGTACACCGGTTCGGTTGTTGTTGCCTGGCAGGGCAGGCCGAATCTTGCGGGATGGTTCGTGGCGGCACGCCACGCCGTCGCGCGGTTCGCATTCCCCGCGATGCGTCACGCGGACTGGCGTGACCGGCTCGATATGTTGCGGGTCGCGATATGATTTCGAGATGAGCGCGGTCCCGATCGTATAGGCTCCGCATAGGACCGCTGGGGCCACTATGCCGCCCCTACAAACTGGCGGTCCCACTCCTATCGAATTCAGATTTGCCCGACGGCATGTTCTGACGTGGAGCTGCAACTCTTTTCGGAGGTCAGGATGCCGGCATATCGCGCATTTGTGGTGGGACGCCACAGCATACCGATCGGCGTGGTTCAAATGGATTGCACCGACGATGAATCGGCGATCTCTCGTGCCGCGAAACTCGTCGACAGCCACGATGTGGAGCTCTGGCAACTCGATCGGCCGGTCGCCAGATTCGAAGCGCAGTCCGGACACATGCACAGGAAATAATCCTGGTTCGTTCAGGACGGGCATCTCGTCGTATCAGGACGTGCTGCCCGTCGGGAAAAACATCGCGCGACGCTGTCAATCGCGCATCGAGCATGGCATCGCCCTCGACCTTCCGATGTCTCGGTTGCGACACCAGTCAGAGCGTGGCGAGCCACGTCGTCGCGTCGCGGATGACGAAGATTTCGGCCAGCAATCCGCCGTCAACGTGATGGCCCGGGGGAGCGGTAGCCGGTGCGGAACAATCGGACGTGCAACTCATTGAGCGGTTATTCATTTCGAGAACCGCCCGATGAACCACATGGCCGTTGTCTTGATCTTACTCGTTGGCGGCTCTTCGCTCGCTTCGGCCCAGACTGCGGGGGGATCGAGCAGTAGCGGCTCGGCGGCGCGCGGAACTTCGGCGACTGGGTCCACGGGTTATGAGGACGGCACGCTTTCGACCGGGCATACCCTAAGCGGCACTGCGGGCTCCTCCACTCCGAACGTCGGCAACGCGCTTGGCCACACGACGACCGGCGGCGACGTGGATGCTTCTTCGGTTACTCAGGCTCCAACGTCGCACGACAACGCGGTGGATACGCCCGCCGCCAATCGCGCCATAGAGAAGTTGGGCAACACCGACGTCGGCATTCTCAAGAAGTAAGACGATGCTGCAAGCCGGCCAGCTCAGAGCCGTGAGAGATCAAGCAAGCTCGGGCGAATTGCGCTGCGAGGGCGAATACGCATGTCTGCAACCACACACTCGCTGTCATCGCCCGGCGCAGACCGGGCTATCCAGTATTCCGAGGCGGTCGTGATTGAAGCGATAGGCCGCGGCTTACTGGATTCCCCGCCGGAGCCTGTCATCGGGCTCGCCGAAGGCGAGACCCGGTGGCGGGGAATGACAGTGCCGTAGGATGGGTAGAGCGAAACCCATCATGCTTGGGCGTTCACGAGAGTCGACGGGTTTCCCTGCGCTCTACCTCAGATGCTGTACTCCGTCATTGCGAGCGCAGCGAAGCAATCCAGCATCGTAGGGTGGAGAGATGGTGGGCACGGCGCTTTGCGCCTTGCCCGGCCTACGGCACTAACGGTGAGGAATCGACTCAATGCGAATACGCGATCATTGCGCCGAAGCCGGGCGTGCTCTTCGTGTCATAAAATCTCAAGTTGTGGATTGTCATCTTTGTGAGGGTATCGCGGTAAGCCAATCCGTGTCTTCCCGGTAACGATTGTGCTGTCCGCGCAACACTCACGGCGGATTTAACTCTCACCACCGGCCGTTCGCATCGGCGCCGCTTTTTGGCCACACCTGAACATGAATAAAATCGCTCTAAAGTTTGAGAGACAGCGGCGGTCCGAACAAGGCGACGGGAAATCCAAGGATCGATTCGAATCTTGGTCGATTCAAATCTTGGCTCTGATTTTTCGGGTCTGAAAGGGTTGGCCGGGGAAACTGGTTTGCGATGGACGCGAAGACCGACATCAAGCAGAGGCTGCCGAGCCGTCACGTGACGGAAGGCCCTGCGCGCGCGCCGCACCGGTCCTACTTCTACGCCATGGGTCTGACCACCGAGCAGATCCACCAGCCCTTCGTCGGCGTTGCCTCCTGCTGGAACGAGGCCGCTCCCTGCAACATCGCCCTGATGCGCCAGGCGCAGGCGGTGAAGAAGGGCGTCGCATCGGGAGGCGGCACGCCCCGTGAGTTCTGCACCATCACCGTGACCGACGGCATCGCCATGGGCCATGACGGCATGCGCTCCTCGCTGCCGTCGCGCGAATGCATCGCCGACTCCGTCGAACTGACCGTGCGCGGCCACGCCTATGATGCGCTCGTCGGGCTTGCCGGCTGCGACAAGTCGCTGCCGGGCATGATGATGGCGATGGTCCGTCTCAACGTGCCCTCGATCTTCATCTACGGCGGCTCGATCCTGCCCGGCAATTTCCGCGGGCAGCAGGTTACAGTGCAGGACATGTTCGAGGCGGTCGGCAAGCACTCGGTCGGCGCCATGTCGGACGAGGACCTCGACGAGATCGAGCGCGTGGCGTGCCCGTCGGCGGGCGCCTGCGGCGCGCAGTTCACCGCCAACACCATGGCAACCGTCTCGGAAGCCATTGGCCTCGCGCTGCCTTACTCCGCCGGTGCTCCGGCCCCCTATGAGATCCGCGACGCCTTCTGCATGACGGCGGGCGAGAAGGTGATGGACCTGATCGCCGAGAACATCCGGCCGCGCGACATCGTCACCCGCAAGGCGCTGGAGAATGCCGCCGCCGTGGTCGCCGCCTCCGGCGGCTCGACCAATGCTGCGTTGCACCTGCCGGCGATCGCGCACGAGGCCGGCATTAAGTTTGACTTATTCGACGTCGCCGAAATCTTCAAAAAGACACCTTATGTCGCGGATTTGAAGCCGGGTGGCCGTTATGTCGCCAAAGACATGTTTGAAGTAGGTGGCATACCGCTTCTGATGAAGACGCTGCTCGACAACGGATTTCTCCACGGCGACTGCATTACGGTCACCGGTCGAACGATCGCCGAAAACCTCAAAAGCGTGAAATGGAATCCGCACCAGGACGTGGTGCACCCGGCAGACAAGCCCATCACCGTGACAGGCGGTGTGGTCGGTCTGAAGGGCAATTTGGCGCCAGAAGGTGCGATCGTGAAAGTCGCGGGAATGTCCAACCTCAAGTTTACCGGTCCGGCCAGGTGCTTCGACCGTGAGGAGGATGCTTTCGAGGCGGTCCAGAAGCGCACCTATCGCGAAGGCGAAGTCATCGTGATCCGCTACGAGGGGCCGAAGGGCGGTCCCGGCATGCGGGAAATGCTCCAGACCACCGCGGCGCTGACCGGCCAGGGCATGGGCGGCAAGATCGCGCTCATCACCGACGGCCGCTTCTCCGGCGCCACCCGCGGCTTCTGCATCGGTCATGTCGGGCCGGAGGCGGCGGTCGGCGGCCCGATCGGGCTGCTCGAGGACGGCGACATCATCGAGATCGATGCGGACGCCGGTACCCTTAACGTAAAATTGAGTGACGCTGAGCTCGCTCAGCGCAAGACCAAATGGAGCGCTCGCGCGACTAATCACACGTCGGGTGCGCTCTGGAAGTATGCTCAGCAGGTTGGACCAGCGGTCGGAGGGGCAGTAACCCATCCGGGCGGCGCGCACGAGAAACAGTGCTATGCGGACATCTAGGCGTGCCATTGTTGCGTTTGTGTTAGGGGCCGGTGCGCTGGCCGCGCCGGCGCTCGCCTTCGACGGCGCGCCGGTCAACAAGGACGCCACCATCCCTGTCGTGACCACCTTGCCGGGTGCCGCGCCCGCTGTGCGCAGCAAGGTGCCGGCGCCGGTGACTGCGCCTCAGGAGACCAGCCTCAGCGCACTGCAATATGCCGCCGAAGGCGGTCACCCCATCGCGCAGTGGAAGCTCGGCCGCATGTACGCCAATGGCGACGGCGTGGCCCAGGACGATGTCCGCGCCTTCGAATATTTCAGCCGGATCGCCAATGCGCATGCCGAGGACAGCCCGTCGGCACCGCAGGCGCAGGTCGTGGCCAATGCCTTCGTCGCGCTCGGCCGCTACTATCTGAGCGGTATCCCGAACTCCAAGGTCAAGCCCGACCAGGACCGGGCGCGGGAGATGTTCTCCTACGCGGCCTCCTATTTCGGCAATGCGGATGCCCAGTACGATCTCGCCCGGCTGTATCTGAAGACGCCGGACGCCTCGCGCGAGGATTTCCGCTACGGCGCACGCTGGCTCGGCCTTGCCGCCCAGAAGGGCCAGCACGAGGCCCAGGCGCTGCTCGGCCAGATGTTGTTCAACGGCGACCGCCTGCCGCGGCAGGCCGCGCGCGGCCTCATGTGGCTGACCCTGGCGCGTGACAGCGCCGGCGCCGATGAGACCTGGATCAAGGAAAGCTACAACCGCGCCTTCGCCAAGGCCTCCGACGACGATCGCGCCATGTGCCTGCAAATGCTGGAACAGTGGGTGCAGGGCCGTAGGGAGTAAGTACGGTCCCGTAGGGTGGGCAAAGGCGCCTTGGCGCCGTGCCCACCATCTCGCCGCTTACGCCGCCTCCAGATCCAGATCCGCCCACACCGGCACGTGATCCGACGGCTTCTCCCAGCCGCGCACATAGCTATCGATGCCGACATTGGCGAGCTTGTCGCTGGCCTGCGGTGACAGTAGCAGATGGTCGATGCGCAGGCCCTGGTTCTTCTGCCAGGCCCCGGCCTGGTAGTCCCAGAAGGTGTAGAGCCCGCCCTCGTCGGTCACGGCCCGCAGGGCATCGGTGAGGCCGAGGCCGAGCAGGGACTGGAAGCTCTCGCGCGTCTCGGCCTTGAACAGCGCGTCCTCGGTCCAGGCCGCGGGATTGTGGACGTCGCGGGCATGCGGAATCACGTTGAAGTCGCCGGCGAGGATCAGCGGCTCCTCGGTCTTGAGGCGCTCCTTCGAATACTCAAGAAGCCGCGACATCCATTTGAGCTTGTAAGGATATTTCTCGGTCCCGACCGGATTGCCATTGGGCAGATAGAGGCAGGCGATGCGCAAGACGCCACGCTTGAGCGTCACCACGCCTTCGAGGAAGCGGGCATGGACGTCCTCGTCGTCGCCGGCGAGCCCAGACTTGGTCTCGTCGAACCGGAGTTTTGAGAGCAGGGCGACGCCGTTGAACGTCTTCTGACCGTGCGTGACCACGTTGTACCCGAGCGCCTCGATCTCCAGCCGCGGGAAGGCCTCATCAACGCACTTGATCTCCTGGAGGCAGACGATGTCCGGCTGGCATTCCTTCAGCCAGGTCAGCAGCAGGTCGATCCGCTGCCGGACCGAGTTCACGTTCCAGGTGGCAACTCTGATGGGCATGTCGGCGAGGCTCCAGACCAAGGGCCATGGTTAGAACAAACTGCAAACACGCCCGTCAAGGACGCCGCAAAATCTCCCACAAAATTAACCCGGCTTAAGCAGGGCGCAGGCCATTGATACGGAAAAGGTTCCGCGGATGGGATGGCCGGATAAATCGTTGGGACAGACTGAGCCGCGCGACGGCCTGGTCGGCGCGTTCCTGCATTGGCTCGGGGGCTTCGAGATCGAGGACGGCCTGACCGCCGGGCTCAGCGAGCGCGAGCTGCGCCGGATCCGCGCCAAGCAGATCGACGCGGTGGCGCGGGCCATCCCGGTGACGATGGCCGTCACCATGCTCAAAGTCGCCATCGTGCTGATCCTGTTCTGGGGCAGGGGCTGGAACGATTTCCTCGCGATCTGGGGCACGACCCTTGCCGTCACCGCCTCGCTGGCCGTGCGCGCCTGGCGCCGCTCGCACCAGAACCCGCCGCAGGAGGCCTCGCCGCGCGCCGCGCGTCAGATGCTGCGGCAGGCGTTCTTCCTCGCCGCGATCTGGGGCACGCTGCCGCTGGCGCTGTTCAGCCGCATCGAGCCGACCAGCCAGCTCCTCCTGGCCTGCCTGATGGTGGGCATGATGTCGGGCGGCGCCTTCACATTATCGACCTTCCCGCGCGCCGGCCTCGTCTATCTCGCCACCATGACGGTCGCCTGCGCCGGCGCGCTGCTGCTCTGCGGCACTGGGCCGTATCTGGTGACCGCCGTGTTCTTGCTGCTGTTGGCGTTCTTCATGGCGCGCAACATCGTCTCGCATGGCAATCTGTTCCTCGACAACCTCAAGGCCCGGCTCGAGCTCGAGCGACAGACCGAGATCATTTCGCTGCTGCTGAAAGACTTTCAGGAGACCGCCAGCGACTGGCTGTGGCAGACCGACGCCGAAGGCCATCTGGTCGACGTGCCTGAGCGCTTCGCCGACGTCGCGCAGCTACCGCTTCCGCTGCTGAAAGGATCGCTGTTCGCCGACGTGCTCGACATGCTGTGCCCAGAAGACAAGGCGGCCGCCTACGACGTCGTCGGCCTGATGGAGCATGCCGAGCCCCTGCACGAGATGAACCTCAAGGTCGTCGCCGGCGGCGAGGCGCGACTGTGGTCGCTGACCGCGAAGCCGGCCTATGACCGCGACGGGCAATTTTTGGGCTATCGCGGTTTCGGCCGCGACGTCACCGAGCGCTGGCGCGCCGAAAAGGCCGAGGCCGAGAGCCGCGCCAAGTCGGATTTCCTCGCAGTCATGAGCCACGAGATCCGCACGCCGATGAACGGTGTGCTCGGCCTCGCCAGCATGCTGCTCGAAACCAAGCTCGATCCGGAGCAGCGCGAGGCGGTCACCACGATCCGCGAGTCCGGCGACAATCTCCAGCGCATCCTCAACGACATCCTCGACCTCTCCAAGCTCGAGGCGGGCCGCTTCCAGTTCGAGGCGATCGACTTCGTGCCGCAGGCGTTGGTCGAAACCGTTGCGACGGTCGCGCGCGCGAGCGCCAAGGGCAAAGAGATCGCGGTCAAGGTCGAGCTCGATCCGAACCTGCCACCGACATTGCGCGGCGACGTCGCGCGCATCCGCCAGGTGCTGCTCAACCTTGCCTCCAACGCGGTGAAGTTCACCGATGAGGGCGAGGTGACGATCGCTGCGACTTGCCAGGCGCGCCGCGACCTGCTCGCCACGGTCGAATGGACCGTGACCGACAGTGGCATCGGCATCGCGCCCGAGAAGGTCGGCCAGCTGTTCAGCGACTTCGCCCAGGCCGACGCCTCGATCAGCCGCCGCTTCGGCGGCACCGGGCTGGGGCTTGCGATCTCGCGACGCATCATCGAGCAGATGGGCGGCACCATCGGCGTCACCTCGACGCCGGGCGAAGGTTCGACCTTCCACTTCACGCTGGTGCTGCCCTGGAGCCAAGCGCAGGCATCCGACCAGGCGGCGGGCGCCGACGAGGCCGAAGCACTCAAGGCGCGCATCATCGGGCTCGACCGGCCGCTCAAGGTGCTGGTCGCCGAGGACGATGCGGTCAACCGCATGGTCGTGAGCAAGATGCTCGGGGCCTTCGATGTGGAGATGAAGGTCGTGACCGACGGCGTCCAGGCCGTCGCGGCGGCCTCAGAGGGGGATTACGACGTTGTGTTGATGGACGTGCGCATGCCGGACATGGACGGCCTTGCCGCGACGCGTGCGATCCGCGCGCAGGGCGGGCGCTTCGACGCCTTGCCGATCATCGCGCTGACGGCCAATGCCTTCCCCGAGGACGTCAAGATCTGCCGCGAGGCGGGCATGTCAGATTTCCTGGCAAAGCCCTTGCGCAAGCCCACCCTGGTCGCGGCCTTGCTGCGTGCGCTGGACGGTCACACGATGTCGGAGGACGCACCGCTTCAGCCGGAGCTGATGCCGGTTGAGGTGGAATGGACGGACGAGGAAAGGCAGATGACGGGCGCTTGAAGCCCGTCAGATCGAGAAGCTGGTCCCGCAGCCGCAGGATGCCGTCGCGTTCGGATTGTTGACGCGGAACGAGGCGCCGATCAGGTCATCGACGAAATCGACCTGCGAGCCCGCCAGGAACGGCTGCGAGGCGGAATCGACCAGCACCACCGCATTGTCCTGCTCGATCACGAGATCGTCGTCGGTGCGGTCGCGGTCGATGTCGAACTTGTACTGGAAGCCGGAGCAGCCGCCACCCTCGACGGAGATGCGCAGCATCGCACCTGTGCCTTCGCCCTTGAGGATCTCCCCAATCCGGCGTGCGGCGCGGTCGCTGATGGTCACGGCAGTGGTCATTGCTGGTCTCCGATAGTCCCGCGTCATACCAGGTTCATTTGCCCAATTCAGTTGGTATCCCGCGCCCGACATAGTTAAGTGCCACCATACGCAGAATCAAATGGATAGGGACTAAATTCGCCGTGTCCGTCGGAATGGCAGCCCCCCGCGCGCCCTATGCCTGCGACCCTGATCGCAGCCGCGGCCGGTTGGTCGCGGAGCCACCGAGCCGGACCCGCAGCCCGTTCCGGCGGGATTGCGACCGGGTGATCCATTCCACCGCGTTCCGCCGCCTGAAGTACAAGACCCAGGTGTTCGTGTTCCACGAGGGCGACCATTACCGCACCCGCCTGACCCATTCGCTGGAGGTGGCGCAAATCGCCCGGGCGCTGGCGCGACAGCTCGGGCTGGACGAAGACCTCACGGAAACCCTGGCCCTCGCCCATGATCTCGGCCATCCGCCGTTCGGCCATGCCGGCGAGCGGGCCCTGGATGCCTGCCTGAAGGCGTTCGGCGGCTTCGACCACAATGCCCAGACGCTTCGCGTCGTCGCCGCGCTGGAGCACCGCTATCCCGAATTCGACGGCCTGAACCTGACCTGGGAGGCGCTGGAGGGCATCGTCAAGCACAACGGCCCACTGACCGACCGCAGCGGCGCGCCGGTCGGGCGCTATCGCGAGCACGGCGTCCCCGTCGGCATCGCCGACTACATCAAGACCTACGATCTCGAATTGTGGAGCTTCGCCTCGTTGGAGGCGCAGGTTGCCGCGATCGCCGATGACATCGCCTATGACGCCCACGACATCGACGATGGCCTGCGCGCCGGCCTGTTCCATCTCGACGACCTCAAGGTGATGCCGCTCACCGCGGAGATCATCACTGAGACCTCGGCCCATTATCCCGATCTCGAAGACGTCAGGCGCGGCGCTGAGCTGGTACGCGAGCTGATCTCGCACCTGATCGGCGCGGTGTTTGCGGAGGCGCAGAAGAACCTCAATACCGTCAAGCCGCAATCGGCCCAGGACGTGCGCCAGCAGAGCAGGGCGCTGATCGCGTTCCCGGCCGCGGTCGCCGAGGAGGAAGCCGCCATCAAGCGCTTTCTCTATCAGCACATGTACCGCCACAAGCGGGTGATGCGGGTGATGGGGGAGGCGGAGCAGATCCTGTTTGACCTGTTCGCCAAATACCTGACATCGCCGGCCGAGCTGCCGCCGGAATGGCTCACGGGGGCGGAGGCGGACAATGAGGGCGACCGGGCCCGGCGGATCGGCAATTTCATTGCCGGAATGACCGACCGTTTCGCCCTGACCGAGCACCAGCGGCTTTTTGACTCGACCCCGGATTTGCGTTAGGCGGCGGCCATGCCCCAGACATCCTCATCCCTGCATTTGTTCGCCGACGTGCTCGCACGCGTGCACACCGCCTGCCGCGCGCTCGCGGCGGACGCCAACTGGCCCGAGGGCATTGATTTCTCGCGCGTCGTGGTCGAGCCGCCCCGCGATGCCTCCCATGGCGACATGGCGACCAACGCCGCCATGGTGCTTGCGAAAGAGGCAAAGGCAAAGCCGCGCGATCTCGCCGAGCAGATCGCCGAGCGGCTCCGCGCCGATGAACTGATCGCCAAGGTCGACGTCGCCGGCCCCGGCTTCATCAATCTGACGCTCAAGCCGGTGGCCTGGGCCGAGGCGCTGCGCACCGTTCTGCGGGAGGGGAGCGACTACGGCCGCGTCCGCGGCGGCTCCAAGGTCAATGTCGAGTACGTCTCGGCCAATCCGACCGGGCCGATGCATGTCGGCCATTGCCGCGGCGCCGTGTTCGGCGATGCGCTGGCGAGCCTGCTCCAGTTCGGCGGCCATGACGTCACGCGCGAGTACTACATCAACGATGCCGGCGCGCAGGTCGACGTGCTCGCGCGCTCTGCGTTTCTCCGGTATCGCGAAGCGCTCGGTGAGGACATCGGCGCGATCCCGGAAGGGCTGTATCCCGGCGACTATCTGAAGCCGGTCGGGCAGGCGCTGGCGAAGGAGCACGGCGACAAGCTGCTCGCGATGAGCGAGGCAGGGTGGCTGCCGACGGTGCGCGCCAAGGCGATCGCGATGATGATGGACGAGATCAAGGACGATCTCGCCGCGCTCAACATCCGCCACGATGTGTTCTTCTCCGAGCGCTCGCTGATCGAGACCGGCAACAACAAGGTTGCCGAGACCATCGATTTCCTGAAGGCCAAGGGCGACATCTACGAGGGCCGCCTGCCGCCGCCGAAGGGCGCGCCGGTCGAGGATTGGGAAGACCGCGAGCAGTTGCTGTTCAAGGCGACCGCCTACGGCGACGACGTCGATCGTCCGCTGATCAAGTCGGACAATTCCTACACCTACTTCGCTTCCGACATCGCCTACCACAAGAACAAGTTCGACCGCGGCTTTGCCGAGATGATCGACGTCTGGGGCGCCGACCACGGCGGCTACATCAAACGCATGCAGGCGGCGGTGAAGGCGACGACGTCAGGCAAGGGCGAGCTCGACGTCAAGATCGTCCAGCTCGTGAAGTTGCTGCGCAACGGCGAGCCCGTGAAAATGTCCAAGCGGAGTGGGGACTTCGTCACTCTGCGTGAGGTGGTGGATGAAGTCGGCCAGGACGCCGTCCGCTTCATGATGCTCTATCGCAAGAACGACGCGGTGCTCGACTTCGACCTCGCCAAGGTCATGGAACAGTCGCGCGACAACCCGGTGTTCTACGTCCAGTACGGCCACGCCCGCGGCCATTCGATCTTCCGCAACGCGCGGGCCGAGGTGTTCCCGGAACTGCCGGAGGACACTGAAAAGCGCATCGCCTGGCTCAGTGAGTCGGCGGTCGAACGGCTGTCCGACCCCGTCGAGCTCGATCTTCTCAAGCGCCTCGCAATTTATCCGCGCATGCTGGAAGCCGCCGCCGCGGCCCATGAGCCGCACCGAATTGCCTTTTATCTCTATGATTTAGCCAGCGAATTTCACGCACTTTGGACGAAGGGGCGCGATTTGCCCTATTTACGCTTCATTATCAATAATGATGCAGATCTTACAAAGGCGCGACTGGCAATGGTCCAGGGCGTCGTCTCTGTCCTGGCATCGGGCCTTGCCATCCTCGGCGTCCATGCTCCGGACGAGATGCGGTAGTTTGGGGCGAACTACTTAAGGGGAATTCGGGGGTAACCGGCAGAAGCCGGACCGCTAGACTTGGTTGACAGCCTTGTGGGTCGAAAGCCGTGCCTAGGTCGAGGGGCGCGCGGTTTTCCCGAAGGGACGCATCATCACGATGGCCGAACGATATCACGACAGACCGTTTCCTTCCGATGACTATGGTCGCGGCGGCGACCATCATGGGAAGACGGAAAGCGATCCCTTGGCCGAGCTCGCCCGCCTGATCGGTCAGACCGATCCGTTCGCTGCGCAGTCGCCGCCCAGTGTCCGCGCGCCGGCAGCGCCGGCGTCCACCAAGAGCTATCAGGACGACAATTATTCGCAGGACGGCTATCAGCAGGACTATGCCGAGCAGGCTCCGCCGCTTCCGTCCGGGCCGCCATCATGGATTCGGCGCGCCAACGTGCAGCCGCAGCAGGCTCCCGAGCCCGATTATCCCGTCTCTGTGAGCCCGGTTCATCCGCTGCATCGCTATTCAGCCCAGCCGGCCGCGCCTGCGCCTGATTACCATCCGCCGCAGGCCTATCCCGATCACGGCTACCAGGATCACGCTCATCAGGCTCAAGCCTACCAGGATCAGGCCTACCAGCAGCCGGGTCAGGCCCACCACGAGCAAGCCTATCAGGAGCCGTATCAGCAGCCCGATCCGTCGCGTTACGACGATGCGCTCTACGGACGGCTGGAGGCGGGCGAGCAGGACTATCAGCGCGATCCCGCCTATCCTGATGATCCCTACGCATTCCAGAGCGACTATCCCGAAGCCGACCTCGACGAGGATGCACCGAAGAAGCAGCGCGGCGGCATGATGACGGTCGCGGCGATCCTCGCGCTCGCTGTCGTCGGCACGGGCGCGGCCTTCGCCTACAAGACCTATGTCGGTTCGCCCCGCAGCGGCGAGCCGCCGGTCATCCGGGCCGATAACACGCCGACCAAGATCGTGCCTGCGCCGGCGGACTCCTCGGCCAAGGTGCCGGATCGGATGGCGAGCGGCGACGGCTCCGAGAAGATCGTGCCGCGCGAAGAGGCGCCGGTCGACGTCAACGCCAAGGCCAGCGGTCCCCGCGTGGTGTTCCCGCCGCTGAACCAGAACGCCAACCCGCCGTCGGTAGCGAGCGTCTCGCCCTCCGCGGTGCCGCCGAGCGCCGGTCCAGTGCCGAGCAACGGTACGATGCCGAACAATTCGCCGCGCGCGATCAGGACCGTGGCCGTGCGGGGCGATCAGACCGATAGCGCGGCGCCGCAAGCCGCGGCCGCCAAGTCTGCGGCAACGGCGCCGAAGCCCGTCGCAGCGCCCGCGGCACCTGCCGTGCCGCGCAATCCGCCGACCTCGGCCAATGCCAGCGCCAATCAGCCGATGTCACTGGCCCCGCAGGCAGCGCCTGCCGAGCCGCCGCAGAGGATGGCTGCGACCACCCCGACACAAATCGCGCCCGCCAGCAGCAGCGGTGGCGGCTACGTCGTGCAGGTCTCCTCGCAGCAGACTGAGGAGAGCGCTCACGCCTCCTACCGGGTGCTTCAGAGCAAGTATGGCAGCGTGCTGGGCTCCCGCGCCCCGGTGGTCAAGCGGGTCGACCTCACCGACAAGGGCAAGGGCATCGTCTACCGCGCCTTCGCTGGTCCCTATGGATCGGCCGAGGAAGCGACGCAGGCCTGCAACAGCCTGAAGTCCGCAGGCCTGTCCGCCTGCTTCGTCCAGAGGAATTAACGGCCGTTTCCTTGACCCCCTCGCGGGGCAGGGTTAATCGGCCCTTATGAGCACGCGGGCCTTCATTACCGGCGTTTCCGGAACGGAACTGACCGCCGCCGAGCGGGAGTTTATCCGCAGCGAACGCCCATGGGGTTTCATCCTCTTCAAGCGCAATGTCGCGACACCCGCGCAAGTCACTGCGCTGGTTGCGGAATTACGGGCCGTTGCAAGCACCGCTGATGCTCCCGTCCTGATCGACCAGGAGGGCGGACGGGTGCAGCGGCTGGGGCCGCCGCACTGGCCGGTCTATCCGCCAGGCGCCGTATTCTCCACCCTGTACGACACTGATTCGGCGCTCGGGCTCACCGCTGCACGGCTCAGCGCCCGCCTGATCGCGGCCGATCTGGCCGATCTCGGCATCACCGTCGACTGCCTGCCGCTAGCCGACGTGCCGGTGTCCGGGGCCGATGCCGTGATCGGAAACCGGGCCTACGGCACCTCGCCCGACAAGGTCGCGGCGATCGCGCGCGCGGTCACCGACGGCCTGGAGCAGGGCGGCGTGCTGCCTGTGCTCAAGCACATCCCCGGCCATGGGCGGGCCACCGCCGACACCCATTTCAAGCTGCCGACCGTCGACACGTCCCGGGACGAACTCGAACGGACCGACTTCGCGGCGTTCGGGCCGCTCGCGGACCTGCCGATGGCCATGACTGCACATGTTGTGTTTAGCGCCATCGACCCTGCCCATCCGGCGACGACTTCTGCGACAATGATTGCTCAGGTGATTCGCGGCGCAATCGGGTTCCAGGGTTTGTTAATGAGTGATGACGTGTCGATGAACGCGCTGGCGGGCACGATCGCCGAGCGGACCCGCGCCATCTTCGCGGCTGGATGCGACATGGCCCTGCATTGCAACGGCAACATCGAGGAGATGCGCGAGGTTGCCGCTCAGACGCCCGAATTGTCGGGCAGGGCGCTGGAGCGGGCGAAAGCCGCGCTTGCGGCGCGCAAGCCGCCGCAGCCGTTCGATCGTGCGGCCGCGCGCACTGAGCTGGACGCATTGATCGCACGGGCAAACACGGCATCCGCATGACCGCAGAAATCCTATCGTTTGAAACCGGGCGGCCCGCAGAGCTCGCCGAGGGTGAGCCGGCGCTCGTGGTGGACGTCGAGGGCTATGAGGGCCCGCTCGACCTGCTGCTCGCGCTGGCGCGGCAGCAGAAGGTCGATCTCGCCAAGATCTCGATCCTGGCGCTGGCGGATCAGTACCTCCATTTCATTGAAGCGGCGCGAAAGATCCGGCTGGAGCTTGCCGCCGACTACCTCGTGATGGCGGCCTGGCTCGCCTTCCTGAAGTCGCGCCTGCTGCTGCCGGAGCCGCCGAGTGCGGAAGGCCCGAGCGCGGAGCAGATGGCGACTGCGCTCGCCAACCGTCTGCGCCGTCTGGAAGCCATTCGTGAAGCCGCCAACCGGCTGATGAACAGGCCGCAATTGCAGCGCGACATCTTCCCGCGCGGCGAGCCCGAGCAGATCGCCGAGATCAAGCATCCGAAATACACCGCAACGCTCTACGACCTGCTCACCGCCTATGCCGCACAGCGCCAGTCGCGCGTGCTGGCGAGCGTGCATCTGGCCAAGCGCACCGTGTGGTCGCTCGCGGAAGCGCGCGCCACGCTGGAGCGGCTGGTCGGCAGCATCACCGAACAGGACGATTGGGGCGTTCTCGACGACTTCCTGATCCGGCACGTCGCCGATCCGACGCAGCGCGCCACCGTGTTCGCCTCGAGCTTCGCCGCAGCGCTCGAGCTGGTGCGCGAAGGTCAGCTTGAGCTGAACCAGAAAGAGGCGTTTGCGCCCATCTATTTCCGGAAGGGGCGTCCTAAACCGGTTCCGGACGCAGCTCCTGCGCCCGACGCGCCGGTCGCTTAAGTGCAAGAAGGAGAATTTGCCATGGCAAGCCTGGCTGAAGTGCGGGTAGAAGAGGCCGAGCCGATGGAGAACGAATCCCAGGCACGTCCCGAAGAATTGCGGCTGCTGGAAGCGCTGCTGTTCGCCTCGAGTGAACCGCTGGACACCGCGACGCTGGCCAAGCGCATGCCGGAGGGCGTCGACGTCAAGGCCGCGCTTGAGCAGCTCCAGGCCGACTACGCCCTGCGCGGCGTGAACCTCGTCCGCGTCGCCAACAAATGGACCTTCCGTACCGCCGGCGATCTCGCCTGGCTGATGACGCGCGAGAGCCACGAAACCCGCCGCCTGTCCCGCGCCGCGATCGAGGTGCTGGCGATCATCGCCTATCACCAGCCGGTGACGCGCGCCGAGATCGAAGAGATCCGCGGCGTCGTCACCTCAAAGGGGACGCTCGACGTGCTCCTGGAGACCGGCTGGATCAAGCCGCGCGGCCGTCGCAAGACGCCCGGCCGCCCGCTGACCTTCGGAACCACCGAGGACTTCCTGTCGCAGTTCACCCTGGAACAGCTCGGCGATCTGCCGGGCCTCGAGGAGCTGAAGGGCACCGGCCTGCTGGATTCGCGTCTGCCGACCGGATTCAGCGTGCCGACGCCGTCGGACGACCCGGCACTGCGTGAGGACGAGGATCCACTGGAACCGGGCGAGGACCTTGATCTCGCATTGGCGCCCGCGGTCGAGCCCGAAGCGCCGGAAGGCGGCAATGAGGGTGGTGGCGAAGGCGGCGCTGAAGAGTGACGTCCCGGCCCGTCACGGGCTACCTGCGACCAGTTAACACTAGCAAGATTACGTAGCGCCAACAGAGAATTGGCGCTGCCTTGGTCCTTGTTTTTGACACCCGCCAAGCCTAGGTTTCGGTAAAGATCGGCCGGGTCCCCGGCCATGCGCGTTTGGAGGGTTGCAGGATGGGTTCACTCAGCATTTGGCACTGGATCTTGGTGATCGCAGTGGTCCTGCTGCTGTTCGGCCGCGGCAAGATTTCGGATCTGATGGGCGACGTGGCGCAGGGCATCAAGGCGTTCAAGAAGGGCATGCAGGACGACGACAAGCCCGCCGACAAGCCCGCCGAGCCGGCCAAGTCCATCGAGCACAATGCCGCGCCGACCGCGGCGCGCTCCGACGTCGGCAGCAAGGCCGTCTGAGCCAGAGAGCACGCGAGACGCGGGTAGCGGCCCGATCCTGCGCGCAAGGGATTGGGCCTGCTGCGGCCTCGCGTGAACGGAAGACCTCATGTTCGACATCGGGTGGAGTGAACTGGTCCTGATCGGGGTCGTGGCCCTGATCGCCATCGGCCCGAAAGAGCTGCCGGGCGTGCTGCGCATGGTCGGGCAGTGGATGGGCAAGGCGCGCAAGATGGCCGCCGAATTCCAGGGCCAGTTCCAGGAAGCGATGCGCGAGGCCGAGATGGCCGACCTCAAGAAGAGCTTTGACGAGGTCAAGGAAGCCGCCACCGGGTTCAATCCGCTGACCTCGCTCCAGAAGGATGTCAGCGACGCGCTCCGCGTCGATGCACTCGACAAGCCTGCCGAGACACCGACGACGACCGCTGTCGAGCCGCCGGCGACTTCAAGTGAAGCGCCGGCGACGCCAACCACACCGGAAGTCCCGACGCCGGAAACTTTCTTGGAAGCCGAGGCGCATGCGGCCGTGAACGAACCGCTCGCCATCACCCGTGAGGTCGAGCAGGCACAGACCCCGGTCACTCAGGACACCGCGCCATCCGAGGCGATCAAGGACGCCAAAGCGTCATGACCGACGCCGATATCGAGGCCAGCAAAGCCCCGCTGATGGACCATCTGATCGAGTTGCGCTCGCGGCTGATCAAGGCGCTGCTCGGCTTTGGCGTGGCCTTCATCTTCTGCTTCTTCTTCGCCAAGCAGATCTACAACGTGCTGGTCTGGCCGTTCGTGTGGGTCGCAGGGCCCGAGAATTCCAAGTTCATCTACACGGCGCTGCTGGAATATTTCATCACGCAGCTGAAGCTTGCGCTGTTCGGCGCGGGCTTCATCTCGTTCCCGATCGTGGCGACGCAGATCTACAAGTTCGTGGCGCCAGGGCTTTACAAGCACGAGAAGCAGGCCTTCCTGCCGTATCTGGTCGCGACCCCGTTCTTCTTCGTGCTGGGCGCGGCGCTCGTCTATTTCGTGGTGCTGCCGATGCTGGTCCGCTTCTCGCTCGGCATGCAGCAGGCCGGCAGCGACGAGACCGCGCAGATCCAGCTCTTGCCCAAGGTCGGCGAATATCTGTCGCTGATGATGTCGCTGATCTTCGCCTTCGGCATCGCCTTCCAGCTTCCGGTGATCCTGACGCTGCTCGGCCGCATCGGCATCATCACCTCGAAGATGCTGCGCGAGAAGCGCCGCTATTTCATCGTCATCGCCTTCGTCATTGCGGCCGTGCTGACCCCGCCCGACGTGCTCAGCCAGTGCTCGCTCGCGATTCCCCTGCTGGCGCTCTACGAGGGCTCGATCATCGCGGTGGCGATGGTGGAGAAGAAGGCGGCGGCCTCGTCGCAAGCCACCGGCACCGACGTGTCGACACCGGCCAATCCGGCCGAGTAGGACGGCTAGCTCCGCTGTCATTCCCCGCGAAGGCGGGGAATCCAGTACGCCGCGGCCTTTCGAGGAATCACTCTCGTCTCTGGAATACTGGATCATCCGCCTTCGCGGATGATGACAGCTGTGCTAGGGGAGGCGCGCCAATGTAAACTGTCAACATTCGAAGTTGTACGTTTACGCGCTGATTCAGGACCACGGCCCATGCACGACATCAAATCGATCCGCGACAATCCGCAAGCCTTCGACGCCGGCCTTGCCCGGCGTGGCCTGAAGCCGTTGTCGGCCTCGCTGCTCGCGATCGATGAGCGGCGGCGTGCCGCGATCCTGGCTTCGGAGCAAGCGCAGGCGCGGCGCAATGCGGCCTCCAAGGAAATCGGCGACGCCAAGAAAGCCAAGGACGAGGCGCGCGCGGCCACGCTGATGGCCGAGGTTGCCGAGCTCAAGACCACGATGCCGCAGCTCGAAGCCGCCGCGAAGGCGGCCGACGAGGAGCTGACGAAAGAGCTGTCCGCGATCCCGAACATTCCGTTCGACGAAGTGCCCGATGGCGTCGACGAGCATGGCAACGTGCAGCACCACGTGTTCGGCAACAAGCGCAGCTATGGCTTCACACCGAAGCTGCACGACGATCTCGGCACCGCGCTCGGCTACATGGATTTCGAGGCGGCGGCAAAGCTCTCCGGCGCGCGCTTCGTCGTGCTGAAGAAAGGGCTGGCGCGGCTCGAACGCGCGATCGGCCAGTTCATGCTCGACCTGCACACCAATGAGCACGGCTACACCGAGATCAATCCGCCGCTGCTGGTGCGCAACGAGGTGATGTTCGGTACCGGGCAATTGCCGAAATTCGAGGACGATCAGTTCTGGGCGATCAAGGGCGAGCTGCTCGCATCGCCCGATCACGAGCGGCTGAAGACCGAGCGCCTCGGCCTCATCCCGACCGCGGAGGTCTCGCTCACCAATCTCGTGCGCGAATCCATTCTCGACGAGAAGCAGCTGCCGATGCGCCTCACCGCGTTGACGCCGTGCTTCCGCGCCGAGGCGGGTGCGGCCGGGCGCGACACCCGCGGCATGATCCGACAGCACCAGTTCACCAAGGTCGAGCTGGTCTCGATCACGACGCCCGAGACCAGCAAGGACGAGCTGGAGCGGATGCTGTCCTGCGCCGAGCAGGTGTTGCAGAAGCTCGGCCTGCACTACCGCGTGATGACGCTGTGCGCAGGGGATATGGGCTTCTCGTCGCAAAAAACCTACGACATCGAGGTCTGGATGCCCGGGCAGGGCGAGGGCGGCATGTTCCGCGAGATTTCGAGCTGCTCGGTCTGCGGCGATTTCCAGGCGCGGCGCATGGATGCGCGCTCGCGCGGGCCGGACGGCAAGCCGCGCTTCGTGCATACGTTGAACGGCTCCGGCACTGCGGTCGGCCGCGCGCTGATCGCCGTGATGGAGACGTATCAGCAGGAGGACGGCTCGATCGCCGTGCCTGATGTGCTGCAGCCCTATATGGGCGGCTTGAAAGTGGTCGGGCGCGACTAAAGCTCGTTTTTCTAGCGAAGTGGATACCAGTTCGCGCAAAGAAAACGCGTCAAGCAAGAATTGCGCGTTGCTCGCCTGAAACCAGAGAAACGTTTGGTTGCGAAGATCGGGCGGCCGGTTATCCTGCCGGCCACTTGACAATGCGAACCCGACTGTTCATGGCCTTGCACCGCGATATTTTCTGGGTCGGCAGACAATGGGCGGTGACGGGTGCCGGCATCCAAGCCGTCGATCAGCGGCTGCGCGGTGTGCTCGACATCGAGATCGTGCGGCTCTGGGACGACGATCTCGTGCAGAGCCGGCGGGCCAAGCCCGGGGTCAATGCCGGTGACTTCGACAAGGCGCTGGCGGTGGCACGCGAACGTTTTCCGCAGTCGCCGAGCGCGGACCCGATCGTCGCGCACCTGGAGGCGCTCGGCGTGATCGAGGCTCCCGTCGTGAGCGCGGTCGTGCCGGCGATGAAGCTGCGGGCTGAGGGGCGGCTCGCGCGCTTCCTGCCGCAATGGCGCATCCGCCGGTAGTTGGCGCTCCGGGAACCCGGCCGTGCTTCAAGCGGTCCGGTTTGCCTGATCGGCCATAGCCGGATAAGACGGCTCGGACCAAGCTTCAGGAAACAACCTTTCGCATGCGCATTCTCTGCACCAATGACGACGGTATCCATGCCCCCGGCCTCAAGGTCGTGGAGGAGATCGCGCAGGCGCTGTCCGACGACGTCTGGGTTGTCGCGCCCGAACTCGACCAGTCCGGGGTGTCACATTCGCTGTCGCTCAACGATCCCTTGCGCCTGCGCGAAGTCGGGCCGCGGCACTTCGCCGTGCGCGGCACGCCGACCGACTGCGTCATCATGGGCGCGCGGCATATCCTCGGCACCAAGCTGCCGGACCTCGTGCTGTCCGGCGTTAACAAGGGCCGCAACGTCGCCGAGGACGTGGTCTATTCCGGCACCATCGCCGGCGCGCTCGAAGGCACCATCCTGGGGCTGCCGTCATTCGCGCTGTCGCAGGAGTTCAGCGTCGAGACCCGCGAACGGCCGCCGTGGGACACCGCTCGGAAGTTCGGCCCCGACATCCTGCGCAAAGTGATCGCTGCCGGCATCCCCAAGGATACCGTCATCAACGTCAATTTCCCGGCCTGCGCGCCGGAGGACGTGCTGGGCATCCGCGTCACCCGCCAGGGCAAGCGCAATCTCGGCTTCCTCAAGATCGACGAGCGCAGGGACGGCCGCGGCAATCCCTATTTCTGGATCGGCTTCGAGCGCGCGGCGATGATGGATACGCCGGCGGACGGCACGGATCTGGCGGCGCTACGCGAGCGCTACGTCTCGGTCACGCCGCTCCGGCTCGACCGCACCAATGAGGCGTTTTCCGAAGCGCTGAGCGCGACGCTGAAATAGCAGCTAGCCGCCGCGAAGCGCGGCTTCGATGGTCTTGCCGAGCGCGTCGAGCTGGAACGGCTTCTGCAGCGCCGGCCGGTCGCGGTACTGCTCGGGCAGGCCGGAGGAGCCGTAGCCGGTGGCGAAGATGAACGGGCAGCCTTTCGCCTTGATGAGGTCGGCGACCGGCGAGATGACCTTGCCGTTGACGTTCACGTCGAGAATGGCGATGTCGAACTCGGTCGCCTGGGCGAGCCGCATGGCTTCGGTGATATCGCCGGCCTCGGCGGCGACCTTGTAACCGAGCTCTTCGAGCATGTCCGCGACCATCATCCTGATCATCACCTCGTCCTCGACGAGGAATACAGAGCGGCCCGAAAGCCCTGTCGCAGCCATTGTCGTTGAGTCCTTGCCCATTTGCGGAAAACGTTCGCAGATAACGCGAATCGACGCAATGCGCGTTTCGGCGAACGGACGCCTGAAAATGGCCTTTGCGCTCAGGCCGCTGCAAGCCAATTTGTGGTCAAATACCTCGGCAAAAAAGCTATCATGGGTTCCTGAGCAGGAACAAGATTCTTGGCGCGGGTCTTAGCATGGGCGCGACGATCCGGATCTGACGAAACGACACAAGCAGCGATGACCTCCAATCAGCACCCACCGGAAAAGATGATGTTTCAGCTCACGCTGAGGCGTCGGGGCATCAGCGATCAGGCGGTGCTGCGGACCATGGAGGAGGTGCCGCGCGACGAATTCGTCGACGCGGCCAATCGCGACGGCGCCTATCGCGACAGTGCGCTGCCGATCGCCTGCGGGCAGACCATCAGCCAGCCCTTCGTCGTCGCCTACATGACCGAGCAGCTCCAGCTCCAGAAGCAGCACCGCGTCCTCGAGATCGGCGCCGGCTCGGGCTATCAGGCCGCGGTGCTGTCGCGGCTTGCAGGGCAGGTGCTGACGGTCGAGCGTTATCGCAAGCTCGCGGATACGGCGCGCGCCAGGCTCGAAAAGCTCGGCTGTCACAATGTCGAGGTGATGCTCGGCGACGGTCTCAACCTGCCACCCAATATCGGCCCGTTCGATCGCATCATCGTCACCGCCGCGGTGGAGCAGTTGCCGGAGAACCTGGTCGAGCGGCTCGAGGTCGGTGGCATCCTGATCGCCCCGGTCGGCCCGCATCAGGGCGTACAGACCTTGATCCGCCTGACCCGGACCGAAGCGGGGATCGAGCGCAAGGAACTCGTCGAGGTCCGCTTCGTGCCGGCGCTACCCGGCGTGGCGCGGGAGCTGTAGAATTCCGGATCGGCAGTGCTGCCAACGTCTTATTGGGAGGGTTAAGCGGTTATTTACTCGGCGCGTGTTTACTTAAAAGACCAGTTCTGTTGCGTACGAGTGAGTAACCATGTCTGTCGTCGCCGAGTTGCTTTACTCGCGCCGCGTGCCGCAGGTCGCGGCGCTGGCGCTGATTTCCTTCAGCTTCGCAGGGTGCAGCGCCGACATGTCGTCGCGGCTGTCCCAATCGAACTTCTCCAATCCCTTCTCGTCTGAGCAGACCGGATCGGTGCAGCAGGCCCCGCCGCCGCAGCGTGAGCTGCCGCAATATGCGCGGCCGCAGACCCAGCCCGGTTACTACCAGTCGCAGCCTTTGCCGCCGCCGGCAGTATCCGCGCCGCAATCCTATCCCGTCACCTCGGGCGGCGGCGTGTCCGGAGGCGGGCGCGGCGTCAGCTCCTATGCGCCCCCGGCGCAGCCGCACCTCGAGACCACCGCCACCGTGCCGCCGCGCTCGGTCGCCGCGGCCCAGCCGTCCGGGGGGACGAAGATCATCGTCGGCACCAGCGACACGCTCGACGTGCTCGCCAAGCGCTATCACGTCACCCCGCAGGCGATCCTCGCCGCCAACGGCTATAAGGGGCCGCGCGCGCTTTCGCCCGGCCAGCAGCTGATCATTCCGCATCCGGCGGCCGCGCCGGCGCCGGCTGCCATCGCAGCAGCTCCTGCGATGGTGCCTGCCGCAAAGCCCGTTGCGGCCGTTGCTGCACCGCCGCGCACCCACTTCGTCAACCGCGGCGACACGCTCGCCAGCATTGCCCGCAAGAACCACATCTCGGCGGCCGAGCTCGCCCGCGCCAACGGCATCGAGCCGTCGGCCAAGCTCAAGCTCGGCACCAAGCTGACCGTGCCCGGCGCCCGGACCGCTGCAGCGGCCGCGCCGGTTGCTCCGGCCCCCGTCGCGGCTGCGCCGGTTGCGGGCACGCTCCAGCCCGTCGCGGCCGCTCCCGTTCCGGCGACCAAAATGGCGGCTGCCGCGCCAGTGCAGAGCGCGCGTCTGGCCCAGGCTACCAACGTCGAAGAGAAGCCCGTCGAGACCCCGGCGAAGGCTGCGGAAGCCACCGGCGCGCTGCCGACCTTCCGCTGGCCGGTGCGTGGCAAGGTGGTCACGACCTATGGCGCCAAGACCAACGGCAAGTCCAATGACGGCATCAATCTCGCGGTGCCCGAGGGCACCCCGGTCAAGGCGGCTGAAGACGGCGTCGTCGCCTATTCCGGCAACGAGCTGAAAGGTTACGGCAATCTGGTCCTGGTTCGGCACTCCAACGGCTACGTCACCGCATATGCCCATGCGAGTGAGCTGTTGGTGAAGCGCGGTGACACCATCAAGCGCGGTCAGGTCATTGCCAAGTCGGGTCAATCCGGTGAGGTGGCGTC
Organism: Bradyrhizobium sp. CB2312; assembly: GCF_029714425.1. Taxonomy (NCBI): domain Bacteria; kingdom Pseudomonadati; phylum Pseudomonadota; class Alphaproteobacteria; order Hyphomicrobiales; family Nitrobacteraceae; genus Bradyrhizobium; species Bradyrhizobium sp. CB2312. The sequence goes on from NZ_CP121668.1 coordinate 4,921,197, forward strand.
GCCGCAGCTCCACTTCGAGATCCGCAAGGGATCGAGCCCGGTTGACCCGCTTCAATTCCTGAACGGAGCGTGAGGCGCGGGCCCACAGAGTCAGGCGCGCAATCACCACAAATATGCTGTCATCGCCCGTCTTGTGCGCATTGCGCACTCGAGCGGGCGATCCAGTATTCCAGAGGCAGCGGTCGCCAAGCCGAGAACGTGCCTCGAACCATGGCGTACTGAGTCTTTTGCGACCGGAAAATCAAATTTCGAAAAACAACCCCATGCAAAGTAGCCGATGGCTCTCGGTGCGATCGTCTAGTGTTTTGAATCCGCTTCGGTTTCGACGGCGCAACGGACATGACTGGGCTTGCCCGCGACCCAGCGCCGGCGTGAAAGACCTAACCCTGAACCCTTGATCTAGATCAACCTGGAAGAGTGGCGTTCCGTTTCCGTGGTGGCGCAGGCCAATGATGCACGGGTCCGGAGATCGGCATGAAGCTGGCTGACACGAAATCGTCGCCTGATCCCGGACAATCGTTCCAGCATCCAGCAGATGAGGGGATGCTGTACGTGCCGGGCGGCACGTTTCGCATGGGCTCGGATCGGCACTATCCGGAGGAAGCGCCGGTCCACCGCGTCACCGTGGATGCTTTCTGGATGGATCGCCATCCAGTGACGAACCGGCAATTCAAGGCATTCGCCAGAGCTACCGGCCACGTCACCGTTGCCGAGATCACGCCCGATCCAAAGGATTATCCCGGAATTCTCCCGCATATGATCTACGCGGGTTCTCTGATGTTCTCTCCGCCCGCGTATCCGGTCAATCTCCGAGACTTCAGCCAGTGGTGGACCTTCGCCAAAGGCGCGGACTGGCGGCATCCTTACGGACCCGGGAGCAATATCCGCGGGCTGGATGATCATCCCGTCGTGCATGTGGCGTTCAGCGACGTGATCGCCTACGCGAGATGGGCCGGCAAGGATTTGCCGACCGAGGCGGAATGGGAATTCGCGGCGCGCGGCGGGCTGGACGGCGCCGAGTTCGCTTGGGGAGATGAATTTGCGCCCGAGGGCCGTCACATGGCCAACACCTGGCAGGGCGAATTTCCACGCCAAAATACCGGCGACGACGGGTACGAACGGACATCGCCGGTCACCGCATTTCCGCCGAACGGATACGGGCTGTACGATATGATCGGCAACGTCTGGGAGTGGACGTCCGACTGGTACGCGCCTCGGCATGAGGCCGACGCCGCAAAAGCCTGCTGCATTCCAGAGAACCCGCGCGGCGGCCGCGAGGCCGATAGCTACGACCCCAGAACGACCAACGTCAAGATTCCACGCAAGGTCATCAAAGGCGGCTCGCATTTGTGCGCGCCGAACTACTGCAGGCGCTACCGGCCGGCTGCGCGACATGCGGAGCCGGTCGACACATCCACAAGTCATCTTGGATTTCGGTGCATCAGGCGAGGTGTCTCTAACGCATCATAACGGGAGAGCAATGCCATGTTGAATTGCATATTCAGTGACAAGCTGCCGTTTGCCGCAATTCCCCCCTGCAAGACATCCAGCTGCCACAAGAGGTCCTGTGCCTCGCTGCTTGCCGCGACGATGTTGATGTCGCTGTCCGGGCCGGCCAGCACGCCGGCGAATGCACAGCCGGCCCAGAAGCCCAATATCCTCTTCATCATGGGCGACGACATCGGCTGGATGCAGCCGAGCATCTACCACCGCGGCCTGATGGTCGGGGAAACGCCCAACATCGATCGCATCGGCAACGAAGGTGCGATCTTGATGCACTACTACGCTGAGCAGAGCTGCACGGCCGGCCGCAATGCCTTTTTCACCGGCATGAATCCGCTGCGCACCGGGATGATTCCTCCGCAACTGCCCGGCAGTCCGTCCTATCTGCGGCCCGGCACTCCATCGCTCGCCAAGTTCCTGCTCGATCTCGGCTACAACACCGGCGAGTTCGGCAAGAACCATCTCGGCGACCATACCGACGCGCTGCCGACCGCGCACGGCTTCCAGGAGTTCTGGGGTTATCTGTATCATCTAGATGCGATGCAGGGCGTGAGCTTCCCGGACATCAACAAGACCCCGACCCAGCAGACGGTCGTTCCGCCATGCAAGAATACGCCGATCCCCGGTATCCCGGAGGTACCGGGCGCGGTCGATCCGCAGACGACGGTTTGCCTGACGCCTCCGCGCAACGTGCTGGCGTGCAAGTCGGACGGTACATCCAGGACTCAGCAGTGCGTCGATCAGGGCCCGCTGACACTTGAGCGATCGAAGGGCGTCGACGAGGAAATCTCGGCCAAGGTCATCGACTTCATCGATCGCAACGACCCGAAGACGACGGGCAAGCCTTTCTTCGTCTGGTACAACCCTGCGCGCATGCACGTCACGACCGTGCTGAACGACAAGTACATGGCCATGGTCGGCGAGCCGGGCGGCAAGGACTGGGGCGTCAACGAAGCCGGCATGAAGCAGATGGACGACAACATTGGCTATGTGCTGAAGAAGCTCCAGGACATGGGCCAGCTCGACAACACGATCGTCGTGTTCACCACCGACAACGGCGCCGAGACGTTCACCTTCCCGGACGGCGGCATCACACCGTTCAAGGGCTCGAAGATGAACACCTGGGAAGGCGGCATGCGCGCTCCGTGCGTCATTCGCTGGCCGGGCGTCATCAAGCCCGGGACCGTCAAGAACGACATCTTCGCGTCGCTCGACTGGCTGCCCACGCTTGTCAACATTGCTGGCGGAGCCAAGGGCGATGCGCTGAACAAGCGGATCATGGCCGGCGCCTATCCGGGCATCGTCAAGACCAAGCTCGATGGCGTCGATCAGACCGAGTACCTCTCGGGACGTTCGGAGAAGTCGGCGCGCGATACCTTCTTCTACTATTCCAGCAGCCACCCGTCGGCGGTGCGCTACAAGAATTGGAAGATGTATTTCGCGATCGCGCCCGAAACCGCGACGGGCTTCCTCTCCCCGGGAGTCCAGACCCAGTTCGCAGCCGGCATGGTAAACCTCAAGCGCGATCCATTCGAGACGGGATGGGGCGATGAGAAAAAGGCGGCTTTCTGGTTCAGCGGCGCGCTCGCCGGGCCGGTCACGGCTTACATATACGACTGGAACCTGCTGCCGATCGGGCAGGTGCTGTGGCTGAAGGAGCTGGAATCCTACAAGGAGTTCCCCCCGCTGCAGGATCCCGCGAGCTACAACTTGGATCAGGTCATGGAACAGCTCAAGAAGGGTCAGGGGCACCCGAGCCAGTAGCTCGGATGCTTGCGGGTGATGCGGGCGCCCGACATGGGGCGCTCGCCGATCCACTGCGGTCAGAATCCAACTGCTCGCGAAGCAGCATATATCGGCAAGCGTGCGACGAACTGCAGCGATGCACCAGCCTCGCACGCACCTTCAATGTTGACCGGTAGTGACCGCACAATCGAAGCGGGTCGACAATGAAACAGATCATGCGATTTCCACGCCTTGACCGTCGCGTACTGCTCTCGTCTCTGGCGATGCTTCCGTTTCTATCTGCCGCCCTACGTTCCACGTCGGCCATGGCCCAGACGCAAACCGGTCCTCTGCCATCTTGGAATGAGGGCCCGACGAAAGCTTCGATCGTCGACTTCGTCGCACGGATCACGGAGAGTGGCGGGCCCTATTTCGTACCGCCCGATCAACGCATCGCGACCTTCGACAACGATGGGACGCTTTGGATCGAGCAGCCGATGTATGTGCAGCTCGCTTTTGCGCTGGATCGCGTGAAGGTTCTTGCGCCCATGCATCCGGAATGGAAGGAAAAGCAGCCCTTCGCGGCAGTGCTGAACGGCGACCTGAAGGCGCTCGCAGCTTTCGGAGAAAAGGGCGTGGCCGAGCTGGTGGCGGTGACTCACGCTGGCATGACGACAGCGGAGTTCGAGAAGATCGTCACAGAGTGGCTTGCGACCGCGCGTGATGGTCGCTTCAAACGCCCCTACACCGAACTCGTTTATCACCCTATGCTCGAATTGCTCGCTTACCTCCGCACCAACGGCTTCAAGACCTTCATCGTGTCAGGTGGCGGCATCGAATTCATGCGGCCATGGACCGAGACGACTTATGGAGTGCCTCCCGAGCAGGTCGTCGGATCGTCAATCAAGACTCGCTATGAAATGCGCGACAGCACGCCGGTTCTATTTCGCTTGCCCGAGGTCGATTTCATCGACGACAAGGCCGGCAAGCCGATCGGGATCAATAGCCATATTGGCCGCCGTCCGATCGCCGCCTTCGGGAACTCCGATGGCGACCTCGAAATGCTGCAATGGGCGACGCTGGGTGCCAGCGGCGCACGGTTCGGCCTGATCGTCCACCATACCGACGCGGAACGCGAATATGCCTACGATCGCCAATCACATTTCGGCAAGCTTGATGTCGCTCTCGATGCTGCAGCGCTGAACAGGTGGACCGTTGTGGACATGAAGAAGGACTGGAAGAGGATCTTTTCGTTTGATTAGAGGCGAGATCGTAGGGCTGCTTGCCGCGCGAATGCGGCGCGAATCAACCATCAAGCTAAATGCGCGCTATTGAGCAGAGCACGCCGACTAAGTTTCAGGTTGTGGCCAATTCACAACGGACATCGGGCCTGGAACATGGCCTCCGCATCCGTCGCTTCCGGTCTATCCCCATAAGCGGACAATTCTGTGCCAGTTGGTCTGTCTCAAACGGGCCAACAGCGGCCTCGTATGCGCAAAGCACCCAGCTGATCGATATTCTCGCCGAGTGTGTCCCGTAAGAGACAGTTAAAAATAACTAATTGTAGTTGAATGAGGGAGCGACGGGAAAATCTGGCAATATCGTTACCCCATATGGGAGCGTGCCATGAAGTCGTTCCTTGCGGCTCTGCTTGCTATCTTGGTGAGCGTCACTGCGCGTGCTGCGGATATGCCGGTGAAGGCTCCGGCCGCTCTTCCGCCGCCATACAATTGGTCAGGGTTTTATCTTGGCGCAAATGTCGGTGGGGCCTGGACGAGCGGCAGCCTGAACATTCCAGGCAATTTATATGGCGGGCTCACGGAATTCATCGGTGGCGTTCAGGCCGGCTACAATTTCCAAGCCGGCCATCTTTTGTTGGGCGTGGAAGGTGATTTCGATGGGGCGACATTTGGTCATCCCGTGCTTCCGACTCCTACGCTCGGCTCGGTGAGCCAGAACTGGATCGGAACGGTGGCAGGCCGCGTCGGGCTCGTGGAAGACCGCTGGCTTTTTTACACCAAGCTTGGCGGTGGCTGGGTGCGCAGCAATGCCTCGCTGAACTTCCCCGGCGTCACTTGGCAGGGGTCCAACACCAGCTCTGGCTGGCTGGCTGGCGTCGGTATCGAATACGGCTTCAAGGCGAATTGGACGCTCAAGCTCGAATACGATTACGTTGGGCTCGGAAGCTGGACTTCGCCCACTGTCCCCTCGATCCCGCTGAATCGCGACCTTCAGATGGTCAAGCTTGGTGCGAACTACAAATTCGAGAGCGGGCTTCCCGACACGATCGCGCCGACAAGAACCGGACATTCTGCTGAACATTCCGAAGACGAAGACCTCGCCAAAAAATCGCAGAATCCTATCGCCGATCTCGTCAGCGTTCCGTTCCAAAGCAATACGAATTTCAACGCCGGGCCGTTCAATCGCACCCAGGAAGTCCTCAACATTCAGCCAGTCATACCGCTGCGAATCAACGCGGACTGGAATGTGATCTCGCGCACCATCATGCCCGTGATCAGTCAACCTAGTCCGTTCTTTAACAACAACACGAATGGAATTGGCGACATTACCCAGCAGTTCTTTTTCACCCCCACCCATCCAGGCACTCTGATCTGGGGCGTCGGTCCCGTCTTCACGGTTCCGTCCGCGAGCGATCCGATTCTCGGAACAGGTAAGGTGTTGTTCGGTCCGACTGCCGTTGCCCTCGTGACGCCCGGACATTGGGTGATCGGCGTGCTGGTCAACAATCAGTGGTCAGTTGGCGGCAATCCATTGCGGCCGCCCGTAAACGCATTTCTCGCGCAGCCGTTCGTCAACTACAACATGGCGCACGGATGGTACCTGACAAGCTCACCTGTAATCACCGCGAACTGGCTGGCGGCGCCGGGTCAGCAGTGGACCGTACCGATCGGTGGCGGTTTCGGCCGAATCTTCAAGATCGGCGACCAGCCAGTGAGCGCAAATATAGCCGGCTATTACAACGTCGTTCGTCCAACCGGCACGCCGAGTTGGCAGTTGCGGGCCGAATTGTCACTGCTCTTCCCCGAGAGGTGAGAGGTGTCTGCTTCGAGATTCGGAAATTTCTGGTCACGCAACGCCGCTCCGTTGCAGACCGTGAAAGGATGGGAGATCCGCGATGAAGAGCAGGAAATTGATACCAAGGACTGGTTTCGTTTGTCGGCTGGGCGCGGCGGCAATTGCCACCTTACTCGCGCTCCCCAATGATGCGGCGCGAGCCGATGAAGGCGGTGTCAGCTTCTGGATACCCGGCTTCTTTGGCAGCCTCGCCGCCGCCCCCGCGCAGGCGCCCGGTTGGTCGGTGACCTCGATTTACTATCATACCTCGGTTTCCGCCGGCGGCGACGTGGCGCGGGCACGGGAGATCACGATCGGTCGCATTCCCGCGAATCTGAACGTCAACGTGAATGCGAACGTCAAAGCGAATGTGGATCTTGGCCTTCTAGTCGGGACCTACACCTTTGAGACACCGGTGCTGGGCGCGCAGGCGCAGGCCTCCCTGCTGGGTATCTACGGCTCCAACTCGACGTCGTTGGCGGGATCACTGGTGGGGACCGTGACGGGACCAGGCGGCGGAGTATTGCCATTCTCGCGCTTCGACAGCATCGACAGCTCGATCATTGCATTTGGCGATCTGCTTCCGATGTTCCAGCTGAAATGGAACGCCGGTGTTCACAACTACATGACGTACATCACCGGGGACATCCCGGTTGGGGCCTATCAGTCGGATCGTCTTGCAAATTTAGGGCTCGGGCATTGGGTAATCGACGTTGGAGGTGGCTATACTTATTTCAATCCAAAGACCGGGCACGAGTTGTCAGGGGTGCTGGGATTTACATACAACTTCGTCAACCCCTCCACTCAATATCAAAGCGGCGTCGACATGCACTTCGACTGGGGCGCGTCGCAATTCCTGACCAAGCAGTGGCAGGTCGGCCTCGTGGGTTACGCCTATCAGCAGCTCGGCTGCGACAGCGGCTCCGGCGATCGCGTCGACTGTTTCCGGTCGCGAGTGCTCGGCGCCGGACCGCAGGTCGGCTACATTTTCCCGGTCGGAGACATGCAGGGATATCTGAACCTGAAGGCCTACGGCGAATTCGCCAATGAAAATCGGCCAGCGGGCTGGAACGTCTGGCTGACGTTCAATCTTTCGCCCCCGGCGGCAACGCCGCCGACACCCTCGAGGCACATTTTTACTAAGTGAGAAGCGGCATCTCGTTCTGGGTCCCGGGGGCTGAAGCGCAATGTACAAACTCGGCGCCCCAGATCCCTACACGCCGCCAGAGCCGGGTTTGATGCGCGCGCGCCCTTGATTCCCCGTCTTCGGGGAAAGACACCCGTAACCGGGTTGCGATCCGACCGCTACGTCGCCGCCAGCTTCACACCCAGCCGGCCCGCCAGCTCCTGCACGAACTGCCAGGCGACGCGGCCCGAGCGAGAGCCGCGCGTGGTCGACCATTCCAGCGCTTCGCGCTCCAGGGCCTCGTCGTCGATCTTGATGCCGAAATGGCTGCAATAGCCGCGAACCATCGCGAGATATTCGTCCTGGCTGCAGCGGTGGAAGCCGAGCCACAGGCCGAAGCGATCCGACAGCGAGACCTTCTCCTCGACCGCTTCGCCGGGATTGATCGCGGTCGAGCGCTCGTTCTCGATCATGTCACGCGCCAGCAGATGGCGGCGGTTGGACGTGGCGTAGAGGATGACGTTCTCGGGCCGGCCCTCGATGCCGCCTTCGAGCACGGCCTTGAGCGATTTGTAGGACGCGTCGTTGCCGTCGAAGGAGAGGTCGTCGATGAACACGATGAAGCGGAAGCTGGCGTCGCGGAGCTTCTCCATCAGCATCGGCAGCGTTTCGATGTCCTCGCGGTGGATCTCGATCAGCTTCAGCCTGTCGGCGGGCTTGCGGTCCGCATTGATGCTGGCATGTGCCGCTTTCACCAGGGACGACTTGCCCATGCCGCGCGCGCCCCAGAGCAGGGCGTTGTTGGCGGGTAGGCCGCCCGCAAAGCGCTCGGTGTTCTCCATCAGGATGTCGCGCATCCGGTCGACGCCCTTGAGCAGGAACAGCTCGACGCGGCTGACCCGCGGCACCGCCGAAAGGCGGCCGTCGGGGTGCCAGACATAGGCGTCTGCCCGGTCGAACGAGGCGGGTTCGGCGATCGGCTTGCCCTGGGCGGCAAGGTGCGCGGCGATCGTCTCCAGCGCGAGGACGATGCGCTCCTGGGCGAGGTCCGGGGCTGCTGTGGCGGCTGCGTTAACCGCCCCCTTGGGGCGATTTGCCGCGAGGCGGGCAGGCTTCTTGGCAGGGGTACGGGGGCCTTTGCCGGCCGGGCTTTTGCTTGGTTTTTTGGGCATGTCCGAAGTTCCTGAGAACGCAGCCTTATCGGGCCTGACGGCGCGCCGCAAGGTGGCCAAATCGCCGGTCTGGCAGCGTTGCAATTGGGGCGGTGGCCGCTATAGTCCGCGCGAATTTGACCGAACCGGTCGCCTTTGAGGGCCTGACCGGCTGTCCCCCGTTCTCACGAGGATCGTCCGAAATGTTGATTACCCCTGCGTATGCCCAGGCTGCGGGCGCCGGTGACACCAACAGCATGTTGATGTCGCTGCTGCCGTTCGCCCTGATCTTCGTGATCATGTACTTCCTGATTCTGCGTCCGCAGCAGAAGAAGGTCCGCGACCATGCCGACCTCGTGAAGAACATCCGCCGCGGCGACACCGTCGTGACCTCGGGCGGCCTCGTCGGCAAGGTCACCAAGGTCGTCGATGACGACCAGATCGAATTCGAGATCTCCGATGGCGTGCGCGTGCGGCAGATGCGCCAGATGATCTCCGGCGTCCGCGCCAAGGGCGAGCCGGCCAAGGAAAGCTCGAAGGAAAGCGCGAAGGACGACACCGCGGCCAAGTGAGCGCTTTGCTGCGAGCATCTCAAGTCTCCTGATCTGACAGGTCCAGTCGATGTTGTATTTCACGCGGTGGAAGGCGCTCGGGATTATCCTGACGGCGCTGATCGTGTGCCTCTGCGCGGTCCCGAACTTCTTTCCCGAAGCGCAGGTCAAGACCTGGCCCGCCTGGGCGCAGCGCCGGCTCGTGCTCGGCCTCGACCTCCAGGGCGGCTCCTATCTGCTGCTCGAGGTCGATTCTGCCTATGTGAAGAAGGAGCGGCTCGATCAGATCCGTGACGACGTGCGCCGGACTCTGCGCGATGCCAAGATCGGCTTCACCGGCGGCGTCACCGTGCGCAACGACGCGGCCGAGGTGCGTATCACCAAGGAGACCGACGTGCAGCCGGCGCTCGCCAAGCTGCGCGAGCTGTCCCAGCCCTTGGGCGGTCTGATGGGATCGAGCGGTCAGCGCGATCTCGAGGTGACCGACGCCGGCGGCGGCGTGATCCGCCTGACCATCCCGCAGGCCGCGATGCTCGACCGCATGCGCAAGACCATCGAGCAGTCGATCCAGATCGTCGAGCGTCGCGTCAACGAGCTCGGCACCGTCGAGCCCGTGATCCAGCGCCAGGGCAACGACCGCATCCTGGTGCAGGTTCCCGGCCTTCAGGATCCGACCCGCCTGAAGGAATTGCTGGGCAAGACCGCGAAGATGGAATTCCGCATGGTCGACACCTCCGTGCCGCCGGATCAGGCGCAGCAGGGCAGGTTGCCGCCGGAATCCGAGCTCTTGATGAGCGCCTCGCCGCCGCCGACGCCTTACGTGGTCAAGAAGCAGGTGCTGGTCGCCGGCGGCGACCTCACCGATGCCCAGGCGAGCTTCGACCAGCGCACCGGCGAGCCGGTCGTCAGCTTCAAGTTCAACACGTCGGGCGCGCGCAAATTCGCGCAGGCGACGCAGGAAAACGTCGGGCTGCCGTTCGCGATCGTGCTCGACAACAAGGTGATCTCGGCGCCCGTGATCCGCGAGCCCATCACCGGCGGCCAGGGCCAGATCTCCGGCAATTTCACCGTGCAATCGGCCAACGATCTCGCCATCCTGCTGCGCGCCGGCGCGCTGCCGGCGCCGCTGACCGTGGTCGAGGAGCGCACCGTCGGCCCGGGCCTCGGCCAGGACTCGATCGAGAAGGGCGAGCTTGCGGCTTACGTCGGCTCGATCCTCGTTATTGTGTTCATGCTGCTGACCTACCGGCTGTTCGGCGTGTTCGCCAACATCGCGGTGGCGATCAACGTCGCCATGATCTTCGGCCTGTTGTCGCTGCTCAACGCCACGCTGACGCTGCCCGGCATCGCCGGCATCGTGCTCACCGTCGGCATTGCGGTCGATAGCAACGTGCTGATCTACGAGCGTATCCGCGAGGAATTGCGCGGCGGCCGCAACGCGATCTCGGCGATCGACGCCGGCTTCAAGCGCGCGCTCGCGACCATCCTCGATTCCAACATCACCACCTTCATTGCTGCCGCGGTGCTGTTCTACATCGGCACCGGCCCGGTGCGCGGCTTCGCCGTGACGCTCGGCATCGGCATCATCACCACGGTGTTCACCGCCTTCACCCTGACCCGGCTGATCGTCGCCTGGTGGGTGCGGTGGAAGCGGCCGCAGAGCGTGCCGATCTAGGAGCCTGATCGTGACTCACACCGTTCTCATCGGGCTCGGCGTCCTCATTGCCATTCTCACCGTGGTCGCGGCGCTTGGCCTGTTTCCGTCGCTGCGCATCGTTCCGGACAACACGCATTTCGACTTCACGCGCTTCCGCCGCATCAGCTTCCCGATCTCGGCGGCGCTGTCGATCGTCGCGATCACGCTGTTCTTCACCCACGGCTTGAACCTCGGTATCGACTTCAAGGGCGGCACGCTGCTCGAGGTGAAGGCGAAGTCCGGCACCGCCGACATCGCGGCGATGCGCACCACGCTCGACGCTCTGGGTCTCGGCGAAATCCAGTTGCAGCAGTTCGGCGGGCCCGAGAACGTCCTGATCCGTGTTGCGGAACAGCCGGGGGGCGACGCCGCCCAGCAGGCGGCCCTGCAGAAGCTTCGTGGCGCGCTCGGCGACAGCGTCGACATTCAGCGCACCGAAGTGCTCGGTCCGCGCGTCGCCGGTGAGCTCTTGGCCTACGGCATGCTCGGCCTGATGCTCGCGATCGTCGCGATCCTGATCTATCTCTGGTTCCGGTTCGAATGGCAGTTCGCGCTGGGCGCCATGATCGCCAACGTGCACGACATCGTGCTGACGATCGGCTTCATGTCGATCAGCCAGGTCGATTTCGACCTGACCAGCATCGCGGCGCTGCTGACGATTCTGGGCTATTCGCTCAACGACACCGTCGTGATCTACGACCGTATCCGCGAGATGCTGCGGCGCTACAAGAAGATGCCGATGCCGCAGCTGCTCAACGAGTCCATCAACTCGACCCTGTCGCGCTCGATCATCACCCACGTCACGGTGACGCTGGCACTGCTGGCGCTGCTGCTGTTCGGTGGTCATGCCATCCACAGCTTCACCGCGGTGATGATGTTCGGCGTGGTGCTTGTCGGCACCTACACCTCGATCTTCATCGCGGCTCCGATCCTGATCTATCTCGGCGTCGGCGAGCATCGCGAGGATGCGCCCGATACGGCTGCACCGGCGAAGAAAGGCAAGGCGTGATCCGAACCCTATGCCCTCGCACGAGTTTGCGAGGGTAGTCAGCCCATTCGGACGAAGCTCATGGCCGGCGATCCCAACGCTCCGCATTTCCCGCGCTCGGCGCCGATCGAGGCCTATGGCAAGGGCGGTTTCGCCTTTGCCGGCATGTCGCATCGCGGCTCGCTGCTCTGCTTGCCCGACGCGATCTGGGCCTGGGACGTGACCGATCCGGCCAAGATCGACCGCTATTCGCTGGACCGGGTGTTCGCGGCCGCGAACGGCATCGACACGCTGCTGATCGGCACCGGAACCGGGCTCTGGCTGCCGCCGCCAGAGCTGCGCCAGGCGCTCAAGGCGGTGAGGGTGGTGCTGGACACGATGCAGACCGGCCCCGCCGTGCGCACCTACAACATCATGATCGGCGAACGGCGGCGTGTCGCAGCCGCGCTGATCGCCGTGCCATGAGCAGTGCCCCGCCGCCGGACACTGTGACTTACTGCGCCGATCTGCTGCGCAGCCATGACTTTCCGCGCTATGCCGCAACGCTGTTCGTGCCGGCCGCCGAGCGTCGTGCGCTGCTGGCGCTCTATGCCTTCAATGTCGAGATCGTCCGCGTCCGCGACCAGGTGAGCCAGCCCTTGCCCGGCGAGATCCGCTTCCAATGGTGGACCGATCTGCTCGCGGGCCACGCCCATGGCAGCGCCGAGGGCAATCCGGTGGCAGCGGAGCTGCTCCGCGCGATCCGCGATTTCGACCTGCCGGTCGAACCGCTGTCGCTGCTCGTCGACGAGCACCAGTTCGATCTCTACAACGATCCGATGCCGACCACGGCGGCGCTGGAAGGCTATCTGGCCGCGACCTCATCGGCGCTGTTTGCCCTCGCGGCCCGCATCATGGCGCCGCCCTTGGATGCGGCCGAGCATCTCGCCCGCCATGCCGGACTGGCGCAGGGCATGGCGCAGGTCATCGCGAACTTGCCACGCGATGCGGCGCACCGACAATTGTTCCTGCCACAGCAGGTCCTGGCGCGTCACAATTGCAGCATGGAGGACGTGTTCGCCGGCAAGGACACGCCGAACCTGCGTGCCGTGCTGGACCAGGTTACGGGCGAAGCGCAGCAGCATCTGGCGACGGCGCTCTCGCTGCTGGCGGATGTGCCGGCCGCGGTTCGGTCGGCGTTTCTGCCGCTCGGACTGGTGCGGGCCGACCTCAAGCGCCTGTCGCAGCCAGCGCGCAATCCGTTTACGCCGCAGCCGGGCTCGCGGCTGCGCACGCTGTGGACGCTCTGGCGCGCCTCGCGCTCCCGGGAATTTACCAAATAGCGGTCGGCTTATCGCCTGGGCCTGTCAAATGCTCTATGCTGTCCCATGGCCGAGTTGTCCCAAAATACGTCTGTCGATCTCAGCGGCTTTCCGATCGCACCTAAGGACATTCATGTCGCCGCCGAGACCATCCGCGGCGCCGTCGTCGAGACGCCCTGCAGCTACAGCCGCACGCTGAGCAACATCTGCGGCTGCGACATCTGGCTGAAATTCGAGAACCTCCAGTTCACCTCCTCGTTCAAGGAGCGCGGCGCGCTCAATCGGCTCACTGCGTTGACGCCGGAGGAGCGTGCGCGCGGCGTCATCGCGATGTCGGCGGGCAACCACGCGCAGGGCGTCGCCTATCACGCCAAGCGCCTCGGCATTCCCGCCACCATCGTGATGCCTGTGGGCACGCCGATGGTGAAGGTCGAGAACACCAGGCACCATGGCGCCGAGGTGGTGGTCACGGGCGCAACGCTGGAAGAGGCGGCCGCATTCGCGCGCAGCCACGGCGAGGCCCGCGGCATGATCTTCGTCCATCCTTACGACGATCCGCTGGTCATCGCGGGGCAGGGCACCGTTGGCCTTGAGATGCTCAACGCCGTGCCGGACCTCGATACGCTGGTCGTCCCGATCGGCGGCGGCGGACTGATCAGCGGCATCGCCATCGCCGCCAAGTCGATCAAGCCATCGCTGCGGATCCTGGGCGTCGAAGCCTGGCTCTATCCCTCGATGTACAACGCGATCCACGACGGCAATCTGCCGGCGCGCGGCGACACGCTTGCCGAAGGCATCGCGGTGAAGTCGCCCGGCAAGATCACCACCGAGATCGTCCGCCGTCTGGTCGATGACATCGCGCTCGTGAACGAAGCCGAGCTCGAGCGCGCGGTCGCAACCCTGATCTCGATCGAGAAGACGGTCGTCGAGGGCGCCGGCGCCGCCGGCCTCGCCGCGCTGATGTCCGATCCCTCCCGCTTTGCCGGCGACAAAGTCGGCCTGGTGCTGAGCGGCGGCAATATCGACACGCGGTTGATTGCGTCCGTCCTCACCCGCGAGCTCGCGCGTGAGGGGCGGCTGACCCAGTTGTCACTCGACATCCCGGATCGGCCCGGACAGCTTGCTGCGGTCGCGGCGCTGCTGGCCGAGGCCGGCGCCAACATCATCGAGGTCTCGCATCAGCGGACCTTCTCCGACCTGCCGGCCAAGGCGACGCTGCTGCAACTCGTCATCGAGACCCGCGACGCCGCGCATCTCGACGAGGTCATGGCGAGGCTCAGCGCATCCGGACTGAGCGCGCGCTGCACCTGAGCGGTGCGCGCCGCTACCGTGCCGCCAAACCCGCCAGATGATCGATCAGCCGATCGATCTCGGCCTCCGTGTTGTAGTAATGCGGGGATGCCCGCACGAGCGGCGGCAGCGCGCGGATTTCGGCGTCGATGCGGGTGCTCGCAGGATCCGAAGCGCCGATGGTGATGCCGGCCGCAGCGGCGCTGCGGACGACGGCATCCGCCTCATGCCCCTCCATCGTGAAGCTGACGATGGCGCCCGGCGTGCGTCCGAGGTCGCGAATCGTGACGCCACGAATGGATGCAAGGCCGCCGCGAAGACGATCCGCAAGCTCGCGGCAGCGCTGCTCGATCGGGCCCATTCCGATATCGAGGGCATAATCGACCGCGGCCCCAAGCCCGAGCCGGGCCGCGTAATTGTTCTCCCAGGTCTCGAAACGGCGTGCATCGTCGCGCAACCGGTATTCATCTCGCGCGACCCAGGGTGCCGCGAAGTGGTCGATCATGGGCGGCTCGAGGCGTTGCAGCAGCGCCCGGCGGACGTAGAGAAACCCGGTGCCGCGTGGGCCGCGCAGGAATTTGCGTCCCGTCGCCGACAGCATGTCACAGCCAATGGCTTCCACGTCGACCGCCATCTGGCCGACCGCCTGGCAGGCATCGAGCAGATAGGGAATGCCATGCTCCCGCGCGATCTTGCCGATCGCCGCCGCGGGATTGACCAGCCCGCCATTGGTCGGGACCCAGGTGATTGCGATCAGCTTCACGCGCGCGTCGATCATGCGTTCGAGCGCGGCGACATCGAGCTCTCCGCTGGCATCGCTCGGCACGATATCGATGGTCGCGCCGGTGCGCCTGGCGACCTGAAGAAACGCGACATAGTTGGCGGCATATTCCGCCTCGGCGGTCAGGATGCGATCGCCCTTGCGAAACGGCAGCGAATAGAACGTCATCTGCCAGGCAACCGTCGCGTTCTCCACGAGAGCGATCTCGTCAGGCGCGGCGTTCAGCAACCGTGCGACCGAGCCGTAAACCGCATCGAGCCGATCGGTCTCGCGGTCGGCGGCGGCATAGCCTCCGATCTCGGCTTCTAGGTCGATATGCTGCTTCATCGCCGTGACAACGGAAGTCGGCATGAGAGCTGCGCCGGCGTTATGGAGGTAGGCTACTCGCGCGGCGGCGGGCGTGTCGGCGCGTATTCGGTCGAGGTCGATCAAGTGCGTCTCCGCCTTTCGCGATCTTCATGCATTAGACGCGGGGAGGACTGCGAGCAAGACGGCCCGGTTTGGCCTCAGATGCAGAGGCCGAGCAGCTTGATGTGGCAACCGCTGGATTTCGGCTTGCTCGCGGGCGCAGTCTCGCGCTTCACGGCGACCAGCGGCTCCTTATCTTTGTTCTTCTTGCCCTTGGGCTCGTAATCGCCGGCGATCACCATCGCCCAATAGGTGCGTTTGCCGCTGGCGTTCTTGGCACTGGCGATGCCGACGCGGGAAGCGTTGTGCAGCAACAGGTTCTTGCGATGCCCGGAGGAGTCGATCCACTGTCCGAGCGTCTTCTCGAAATTGTCGTAGCCGTAGGCGATGTTCTCGGCGGCGCGGCCCGCGCCGGCCGGGGCGACGCGCTTGTTGAATGGACCGAGAGCGTCATGGCTGAGGTCGTCCTTCGCCGCCATCGCGCGCGCCTGGTCCATGGCGATGCGGTCCAGCGTTGCGTCGCGGACGACGCGGACTTCACCGTGCTTGAGGCGGAAGCTCGAGATCTGCTCGGCCGGAGACTCGGCCATGGCCGGGGCGGCCGCCAGCAGCAGAAGGCCGGCGATCAGGCCGCCAACCACACCGTGCATCGTCGTCCCCCGCGTCCCCATGATTCCGCCAAAGCCTGCCTTCGTTTGACCGCTTCTCCATCGCCAATGTGGACGCTTCAAGGCACAGGGCCCCGCGCTAGGTGGTTGGCAGGTCCGCCTCGAAATTGAAGCGGTCGCGCAGGTTCTTGCGCTGCTCCAGGATGTCCTTGAGGAAGGCGCGGTCCTGGTCGTTCCTCATCATCGGCTCGA
The DNA here is from genome assembly GCF_029714425.1 of Bradyrhizobium sp. CB2312. NCBI lineage: Bacteria > Pseudomonadati > Pseudomonadota > Alphaproteobacteria > Hyphomicrobiales > Nitrobacteraceae > Bradyrhizobium > Bradyrhizobium sp. CB2312. Next base: position 4,937,652 of record NZ_CP121668.1, read on the forward strand.
TCAGGTCGAGCTGGTTCATGGCGACCAGCTGCAGGATCTCGGTGCGCGGCTTGCCGCTGGGATCGCGCGGCAGGGCGTGCACCACCTGGATGTGTTCCGGCGGCTTCGGGCCCTTCGCAGCAGTCAGCTCGGTGCGGATCTGGCCCTCGAGCGTGGCCTGATCGGCTTCGACGAAGGCATAGAGCCCGACGCCCGAGCGGCGGTCGGCAAAGGCGACGATGGCGGTGTCACGCACGGCCGGGTTCTTGCGGATCAGCTCGGCCAGCACCGGTGCGTCGTTGACGAGCCGTCGGCCGCCGCCCTCGCGGTCGGTGAAGTTGAACAGGCCGCGGGTGATGGCGCGATAGACCTTCTTGCCGGTGGCAAGCCACAGGCTCGCGGCGAACGACTTCTTCGCCAGAACCTTGCGCTCGCGCGGCGTCAGCGCCTCGGGTGCGTAGGAGCGCTTGTGCTTGAGCAGGTGCCGGAGGTCTTCATAGGCGAGGATGCGATAGAGCCGGCCGCGCCGGTTGAAGCATGCTGCGAGCTGGAAGTCGGTCACATAGGCGCGGCCGTCGCGGCCGACCAGCCAGTTCTGTTCCTTGGCAAGATCGTTGTGGCAGATGCCGGCGCGGCGCAGCCGGCGCAGCACCGCCTTGGCCGAACGGAAATAGGCGAGGTCGCCATGGGGCTTGGCCAGATGCAGCGCGACGCCGTCGACGAAGCCGCGCACCAGCGCGCGGCGTCCGGCCCACAGCAGCTCGGGGCCGACGTTCAGGCCCTTGGCGAGCGCCAGCGCATGCTTCTCGCGCGCGAACAGATGGCGCGCCAGCAGGAACGACCACCACGGCACTTCGTCGAGCCGGCGCAGCACCGCATCGACCTCGCCGGCATCGCCGCGGAAGCGGCCGCGCTCGACGGTCGAGAACACGTCGCGCTTGAGCAGCACGCCCTCGGTCCAGCGCGCCGACAGTGACGCGGCGTCGTCTTTAGGGAGGCTCATCGCAAACTCACGCGGCGGCAGCGATGCGCAGGTGATCGGCGATCCAGCGATCGAGATCGGCGAGCGCCAGCGCGCTCATCGCCTGCTTCTTGGCTACGGTCTTCTCGTTGCCGCGCAGTCGCGTGCCGTCGGGCTTTTTCGTCGGCACGCTCGCGAGCGGCGGGAACAGGCCGAAATTGATGTTCATCGGCTGGAACGAGCGCGTGCCCGGCTCGATGGTCTCGATATGACCGCCGGTGATGTGGCCGAGCAGCGAGCCGAGCGCCGTCGTCGCCGGTGGGCTCGCCAGCCTCTCCCCGCGGGCGTCGGCTGCCGCATAGAGGCCGGCGATCAGGCCGACACTGGCGGACTCCACATAACCCTCGCAGCCCGTCATCTGGCCGGCGAAGCGCAGCCGCGGCTGCGCGCGCAGGCGCAGTTGGCCGTCGAGCAGCTTTGGCGAGTTGAGGAAGGTGTTGCGATGCAGGCCGCCGAGACGGGCGAACTCGGCCTTCTCCAGACCGGGAATCGTGCGGAAGATGCGCTGCTGCTCGCCATACTTCAGCTTCGTCTGGAAGCCGACGATGTTGTAGAGCGTGCCGAGCTTGTTGTCCTGGCGCAGCTGCACGATTGCGTAGGCCTTGGTGGCGGGATCGTGCGGGTTGGTGAGGCCGACCGGCTTCATCGGGCCGTGGCGCAAGGTCTCGGGGCCGCGCTCCGCCATCACCTCGATCGGCAGGCAGCCGTCGAAATAGGGCGTGTTGGTCTCCCACTCCTTGAACTCGGTCTTCTCGCCGGCGATCAGCGCGGCGACGAAGCCGTCATACTGCTCCTTGGTCATGGGGCAGTTGATGTAGTCGGCGCCGTTGCCGCCGGGACCGACCTTGTCGTAGCGCGACTGGAACCAGGCCACCGACATGTCGATGGACTCGCGATGCACGATCGGCGCGATCGCGTCGAAGAAGGCGAGCGCGTTCTCGTCGGTCAGCTCGCGGATGGCATCGGCGAGCGGGGCAGAGGTGAGGGGACCGGTCGCAACGATGACGTTGCTCCAGTCGGCCGGCGGCAGGCCCGCGATCTCGCCGCGGGTGATCTCGATGAGGGGATGGTCGTTCAGCGCCTTGGTGACGGCGGCCGAGAAGCCGTCGCGGTCGACCGCGAGCGCGCCGCCGGCGGGCACCTGGTTGGCATCGGCCGCGCGCATGATCAGCGAGTCGAGCCGGCGCATCTCCGCATGCAGCAGGCCGACGGCGTTGTTGGCGGCGTCGTCCGATCGGAACGAATTGGAGCAGACGAGCTCGGCAAGCCCGTCGGTGCGGTGGGCCTCGGTCATGCGGGTCGGCCGCATCTCGTGCAGCACGACGGGCACGCCTGATTTGGCCACCTGCCAGGCGGCCTCGGAACCGGCAAGGCCGGCACCGATCACGTGCACGATGTTGGATTGGGGTCCTGTCATGAGGCGGACAGGTAGCGCTTTTCGGCGAAGAGTGGAATCGCCGAGATCGAGTTTTCTGCCATTGGAAACGACAACGCCCGCACGAGGCGGGCGCTATCGGTTCGTCCGGTAGGGCTAAACGATATCAGCCCTGATACTGACCGGCGGCAACGCGCGGGATGTCCGAGCGATCGAGGCCGATGTCGGCCAGTTCGCGATCGCTGAGCTGGGACAGCTCGGCAACATTGCGCTGATAGTCCCGGAAAGCCTGGATCATGCGGATGAGCGAGAGCAGCATTGGTAGTCTCCTGTAGTTCGATTCAGCCTTTGCCGAGGCGTCATCGTTGAAATGAATATAGGTGAGAGTGGTGCAGTGCGAAAGTTCCGATGTTGCGATGCAGCTAAGCGTATGATGCATGGCGGCGGTAACGGACGATTAACTCGAAGGCAATCTCGCTTAATGCGTAGGCGAGAGAGCCGTCAGATTGTCATAAATGTCCGTGAATACACGGATTTATGATTACAATGGCGGTTCCCCTCGGTGCCGAAATAAGTCGTGTTCCCCTTCCACGCAAGGCGACCGTCCAGCTACTGCGCCCAAGTCTCGCATGCGCGAATCGCATGTGTCGCAGGCTATAAGTAATGAATATAAATTCACTTAAGTGAGCAGGGCGGCTCGGAAGCGAACCACCGCTGGATCGGCGACAATCGCCGATTCGCTAGCCCTCGGGGGCCGACGAGGCCGAGCAGCCGGCAGGACAGAGGGGAGCTGATCCGGCGTGGTTCGCATCTCACCCGTCTCCTGGTGCGGTGCACACACGTCAAAGGTGTAGCTTCATTACCAAGTTGTAATGGAAATCAGAAATTTCGCATGCGCCTCTGCGCGGCGCGCAACATCACGCAATTCTCGCGGGGAATTTATTGCGGCAAGTTGCCGCGCCCGGAGGAAAGTCATGTCGCAGATTCCGGCAATGTCGCTGGGGCTGTCTCAAGAACAAGAGAAGGAAAGTAACATCATGACGAAGTTACTCGGGGTTATCGCAATTGCCGCCGTCGCGTTCGCCGTCGCGCCTGCCCAGGCCGCCAAGCACGCCACGGGCGGCTGCAGCTCGGCCAATCTGGAGAAGACCGAAACCGCGATCGAAGCCATGGCCGACGGCGACAGCAAGTTCGTCGCGCAGAAGGAGATCGCGGCGGCGCAGGACGCGCTCCTCAACGGCAAAATGGGTGCATGCGGCATGCACCTCAACAAGGCGATGCACGCCACCATGGGCAAGTAAACGGGTAGGCAAACGCACCCAAGAGAGGGCCGGTCGCCTTACCGATCGGCCCTATGCGTTTTGCAGAGTGTTATTTTAAGGGGCGTGGGCCAGCCGGGCGGCGAAATAGGCCACCGTCTTGGAATAGACCTCGCTCTTGTTCCACTGCTGGAGCACCGCGAAGTTCGGGCTGCCGGGCTGCCAATCCTTACCCTTCTGCCAGCCATAGCCGGCGAGATAATTGGCAGTTGAGGCGAGCACGTCGGGCGCATTGTGCAGGAGATCGCGCTTGCCATTGCCGTCGAAGTCGACGGCGTATTTCATCCAGGACGACGGCATGAACTGGGTCTGGCCGAGCTCACCGGCCCAGGCGCCTTTCATGTCGCCTGGGGCCAGGTCGCCGCGCTGGACGATGCGCAGTGCATCCATCAACTCGGCGCGAAACTGCTCCGAACGCCGGCAGTCATACGCCAGCGTCGCCAGCGAGCGGATGGTGGCGAACTTGCCGGTGTTGACGCCGAAATCGGTCTCGAGCCCCCAGATCGCGACCAGCACCTCGCCGGGCACGCCATAGGTTTGCTCAATGCGCGACAGCACCGAGCCGTATTGCTTCATCATGTTGGAGCCGCGCGTCATTCGCGGCGGCACCATGCGGCCGGAAAACTCTTCAAACGTCTGGGTGAAGACCTTTTGCGACTTGTCGCGGTTGAGCACGCTCTGGTCGAGGGTCACACCGGCAAGCCCGGCGGCGATGGCCTGCTGCGAGATGCCCTTGGCCGCGGCGTCTGCTTTGAAGTCGGCAAGCCAAGCGTCGAAATTGCCGGAGCCGCAGGCGACCGCAGCGAGCGTTGGCTGGGCGGACAGGATGGATGCGGAGAGGGCGAGGGCTGCAAGAGCGAGACGAGAAACCGTCGGGGTCATCAGATGAAATGGATTCCGTGAAGTGATCTGACCGGCAGGCGCAATCTCGATTGTAACCGCGGCCAAAGCAAGGCGTATGACAGTTCGCGATCCTGCCCGAGCCGGGCTCGGGCAGGATCGCACGTCACGATGTCGTCAGGCGTCCGACCTGTTACGCCAGGGGAAGAGGTTGGCGGGGAAATCGGCGGCAGGCTTGCGCGGGCGATGCGGCGGGGGCGGCACCGGACGCGAGCCGGGCTCCGAGGCGATCACCTTGCGATAGAGGTGCCAGGTGGCGTGGCCGAGCAGGGGGATCACCACGGCAAGGCCGAGGAAGGCCGGGATCGTGCCGAGCGCCAGCAGCCCGGCCACGATCAGGCCCCAGGCCGCCATCGGCACCGGGTTCTTGGCGACGACGCGCAGCGAGGTGACCATCGCCTCGAACGCGCCGGCATGGCGGTCGAGCATGAGGGGGAACGACACGGCGCTGATGCAGAGCGCGGCGAGAGCGAACAGGAAGCCGGCGCCGCAGCCGACCACGATCAGCCACCAGCCTTGCGGGGTCGTCAGCACGCGCGTCATGAAATCGGAGATTCCGGTCACGCCTTCATAGCCGAACGCCGACACATAAATGGCCTGCGCGGTCGCAACCCAGGTCACGAACAGAGCGAGCAGCAACGTGCCGAGGCCGAGCATGGCGCCGAACGAGGGCGAGCGCAGGACCTCCATGGCATCCCAGGCACTCGCCTCTTCGCCGCGTTGGCGCCGGCTGGAGAGTTCATAGAGACCGAGCGCCGCGAACGGCCCGATCAGTGCGAAGCCGGCGGCCAGAGGAAACAGCAGCGGCAGCACCGAATAGCCCATCACCACGCGGGCGAGCACGAGGCCCAGCACCGGATAGATCACGCAGAGGATGATGGCGTGGCTCGGAACCGCCTTGAAATCTTCCCAGCCGCGCTTGAGCGCATCGTGCAGGTCGGAGAGTTGGATGGTTCGGATCACAGGTCCAGCCGCGTCAGTGGGCTGGGCCATCGTTGGGACATTGCCCCGGTAGAATGTGGCCATGATCGCTAGCTCCCTTGCCGGGCAGCCGCATCCGGCGCCGGCAACGGCGCAAGCGGCCGCCATTCTCTGAGTTGCGCGATCCCTACCAGACGCGAATTCCGGAAGGCATCGCGAGCTGAACAGGAAGCGTACGCCCATTTCCGAGACCTGTCCCTCACGCTCGGGTGAAATTCGATGCCGCAATGCAACCTCGAATGTGTCATTCGGTCGTCATTTCGCCGCAGATAAGCTGATGCTGCTTGTTCGTTCGCAGGAACGCGGGCGCAACGCGGTAACTTCGTCTATAAGTGTGCCACTCAAGGCCCTTCTAACGGATCCTTTTCGGGGAGCAGACATGAGCATTTTCGGGAAAATCATGGGCGCGATCTTCGGCAGCCATCCGGCTGCCGCCGCACCCGCAGGCAGCGCACCGTCGTCCAGCGCGCCGTCGTCCGGCGCGCCCGCCAGCGCCGCGCCGGCTGGATCGGCGCCTGCTGCCGCGCCGGCGGCAACGGTCGACGTCGCTGCGATCGTCGACAAGGCTGCGGCCGCGCACAAGGGCGAGAAGCTGGAGTGGCGCACCTCCATCGTCGACCTCATGAAGGCGCTCGACATCGATTCCAGCCTCGCCGCCCGCAAGGACCTCGCCAAGGAGCTCGGCTATAGCGGCGACATGAACGACTCCGCCAGCATGAACGTCTGGCTGCACAAGCAGGTGATGTCCAAGCTCGCTGCCAATGGCGGCAAGCTGCCGCCGGAAATCAAGCACTGACCGCTCGATCGGTCATTGCCAAGGGATTGAGCCAAGGGATTGAGAAGGGCCCGCGATCTCGCGGGCCCTTTTGCTTTCAAGCGACGAGATCCGCATCCTCCGGATGCTTGTCGAGATAGTCGACGACGAAGCCGCAGCCGGCGATCACCTTCCGGCCGTCGCGACGGATCAGCTCTAGCGCGCCCTTCACCAGTTCGGACGCGATGCCGCGGCCGCGCAGCGCGCGCGGCGTCTCGGTATGGGTGATCATCACGGCCGACGGTGTCAGCCGGTAATTGGCGAAGGCGACCTCGCTGCCGACGTCGAGCTCGAAGCGGCTCCTGTCCTTGTTGTCGCGTACCGATGCCGCCATGCCAGATCCTTCCGAAGCGCTGCCTGTTTCCTGATCTAGGCGCCTGAACCGGCCCTTGCCAAGGTGCGACCAAGGGAGGTTGCCGCAGGGGAGATATCTCGAAATGCGTGTCGCACTCAGCTTTCCCGCGCTGCTCGCTGTCTTGCTTTCGACGGCGCCGCTGCCGGCTGCGGCCGAAGGCGGTCCGGTCTGGGACGCATGCGTCGGGCCCACCAGCACGCCGGAGGAGCGGGTCAAGGCCTGCTCGACCGTAATCGAGACCAGGAGCGAGAGCGGCCACCGGCTGGCGGGCGCCTATTGCAATCGCGGCCATGGTCTCACCGAGGAGCGCGAGCTCGACGCGGCGCTGTCGGATCTCGACGAGGCGGTCCGGCTCGCTCCCGACTATGCCTGCGCCTTCAACAATCGCGGCCGTGTCTACAGCTTCAAGCGCGACTATGATCGCGCCATCGCCGATTACGACCAGGCCATCAGGCTCGATCCCTCGCTGGCGCTGGCCTACAGCAACCGCGGCGAATCCCGCTACAACAAGGGTGATCTCGATGGCGCCTTTGCCGACTTCGACGCCGCGATCAAGCGCGATCCGAACTATGCCACGGCCTACACCAATCGCGCCCTGGTGTACTATCGCAGGCACGACATGGCGCATGCGCTCACCGACTACACCATGCGGATCAAGCTTGCGCCCAGCCTGCTCGCCTATATCGACCGCGGCAACGTCTATCGCGACAGCGAACAGCTCGACCACGCCGCTGCCGATTATGGCGAGGCGATCCGCATCGCGCCGACCGATGCGCGCGGCTGGCGCAATCGCGGCATGATCCGGCTCTACCAGGGCGACAACAAGGGCGGTCTTGCCGACTACGACAAGGCGCTGCAATACGATCCCTCCGACGTGTTCTCCTGGAACAATCGCGGCCAGGCCAGGCTTCGGCTCGGCGACAAGCAGGGCGCGATCGCCGACTTCAGGAAGGCGTTGGAATTGAAGCCCGGCCTGCCGGTCGCGCGCGAGGCGCTGCAGAGGCTCGGGGCGCTGTAGCCGCAGTGCGATATGAGTTGGCGACCTGCGAAGATCGCGGCGGCCATCGAAATAATCCTCGCAGCCGCTCTTGCGCGGTCGCCGGCGGCTCCCACGTCTTTTGCAGGACATACGCCCGAATGCGGCAGGCAGGGTCGCGAGATATTCGGTGTGTCATGATCGCCAGCCGCAGACGTATGCCTCTGTTGTGGGAGGGTACGATGTCGGACTTTGGTTTCTTGAATACTCATCGAACATGGGAAGACTGGTGCGGGATGGTGCTGGGCGCACTGATCGTCGTCTCGCCGTGGTTTCCCATCCAGGATCAGCCCGGGCTCGCCGGAGACTCAATGGTCATCCTGAACGCGGTCGCAGTCGGCCTGATCGTGTTTGGCATCAGTCAGCTCGAATATGTCGCGCTGCAACGCTGGCAGGAGGTGGCAACGATCCTGCTCGGATTGTGGCTCATCGCCTCGCCCTATTTCCTCGGCTATTCCGCTGAAGGGTTCCTGCGCATCTACCACACCAGCCTCGGCGCGGTTGCGGTGCTGCTCGGCGTGCTGCTGCTGTGGCAGGACTGGGATCTGACTGATCAGGACCTGCTCAAGCACGGGCAATAGGCCGCAGATGTCGGCGGGCCCGCGCGGCTACGAGCGGGCCCGTGCGCTCATCGCTTCACCAGGTCCTGATACTCCGGGTGCTTCTCGATCCACGCCTTCACGAACGGGCATTGCGGGATCAGCTTCAATCCGGCCGCGCGGACCTGGTCGAGCGCGCCTTGCACCAACTTTGAGCCGACGCCCTTGCCGCCGAGCTCCTTCGGCACGTCCGTATGCTCGAAGGTGATGACATCGTCATCGAGCTTGTAATGCTCCGTCGCGAGATGGCCCTCCACCTCGAGCTCATAGCGGTGATGGGCCTTGTTGTTGATGACGTCGCTCATGTCGTCTCCGGTCAGCTCTTCAGCGAGTCCGTCAGCATCTTGCGGATCGACCAGGCTTCGCCGTCGGAGGAGCCCTTGATGTCGTCGATCTTCCAGCTACTGGCCTCACGCACGAAGTCGTAACGCACGATCTGGTCGGCCGGTTTCCGGTCGTTGCGGTGGCCGGTGATGGTCACCGCGACCGTCGCCTTGTCGGCCTCCATCTTCTCAGCGTCAACCTTGAACGACTTCACGTCCGGTTCCTGCGAATTGGTAACCGGATCGAAATCGACCGGGCCGACGTCGCCCTTCGGCGTGTGCGCATCCGCCTTGGCCCACAGCGCGACCAGCGATTTGGAGAGGTATTTTGACTTCGCCGCCTTGTTCTCGATGACGAAGGCGGCGCCACCGTCGCCCTTGCCCTTGGCGGCGCGGGTATAGATCGCGGTCAGGATGGCGACGGGATCGCTGGGAGCCGGGGTTTCGGCGAAGGCCGGGGCGAATCCTGCAAGCAGAGAGGCGGCGACGAAGGTCCGACGGGTGAGCATGAAATGTCCCTGAGATGATGGCGCGCGACAACAGGCCGGAGTGGCCGGCGCGTATCTCTGTAGACCGATGGAGCGGCTGTTCGGTTCAATCACTCGCCTTGGCGAGCCTGGAGTCTTCCGGCTGCGGCTGTTGGCGGAGGCAGCCCTGGCAGATGACGAGGGATCGGTTGACCCTGGCGTCCTGCTCGGCCTCGATGCCGTCCTGCGCCTGCCACCATTCCCTGGAATAGGGCTGAAGCCCGGCTTGCGATCTGGTGCGCTCGGAGCTGGCGGCGCGCGTTGCACGCAATGACGCAGAACGCGGCTGGTTGGGATTCTCGCCGGCGCCGTCCCAGGCGTAGCGTGCAGGCCTGAAGGCGGGATCGGGGGCGAGATGGGCTTGCGGGGCGACGGCACATCCGGCGAGCGCCAGCGACAACAGGAGGAGGGCGGGCGCTTTGACCATGATGCGGCACTCTGTACGCGAGAACTGAGGGAGGTTGCGCTGATCATGTTTAAAATTCCCTGAACGATCGTGCCCGCACCACCGACAAACGCGCATGCGCTATCTCATCCTCCTGCTCGTTCTCGTCGCCTCCATTGCGCGAGCTGACGATGCGAAGCCGTTCAATCCCTCGGACTATCCGCCCGCCGTGCAGAAGGCGCTGCATTATGCTAACGAGGAATGCAGCGGCCAGGATGGCGGCGCCGTGACCTTCGCCCCGGATACGGTACGTAAGGTCGATCTGACGGGCGATGGCCGCGAGGACTACATCGTCGATTTCCGCGACACCAAATGCGGCGACCGCGAGACCACCTATTGTGGAACCGGCGGCTGCGTCATGACCATCCTGGTGACGCTGCCGGATGGCAGCGTGCGCCAGGTGTTCGACGGCTATGTCCGCAGCTACAAGATCCTGGCGCCGCCGATGAAGCGCGGCGCCGCGCGCACCATCCGGTTCGATCTGCACGGCAGCTATTGCGGCGGTTTTGGCGCGCAGGCCTGCGTCAAGGAGAGGGCGATCACGGCGATGCCGTTCGCATTCAAGCAGCCGTAGGGCAGGCGCGCGGCCGATGGTCTTGCGGCGGCGCCGACGATGGCGATAAATGGGCTCTAATGAGCGGGCGGCTTGCGCGCCGACCGCACTCGAAGAGGAAGCCCGATGCAGCCCCTGCGCATGTCCCGCCGCGTCATGAATCTCGCTTACATGCTGACCCAGAATGCCCGGCGGCATGGATCGCGTCCCGGTTTCGTCTGGGGGGACAGATCCTGGACCTGGCGCGAGATCGATGTGGAGGTCTCCGCGCTGGCCGCAGCGCTCGCTGCGCGCGGCATTGCCAAGGGCGACCGCATCCTCGTCCATTCCAAGAACGGCGGCGAGATGTTCTTCTCGATGTTCGCCGCGTTCCGGCTCGGTGCCGTCTGGGTCCCCACCAATTTTCGCCTGATGCCGGACGAGGTCAGCTATCTCGCCGAGGCCTCCGGCGCGAAGGCATTTTTGTGCCATGCCGATTTTCCCGAGCATGCCGCTGCGGTGAAGGGGGGCGCGCTCGAATTCACCTGGAGCGTCGACGGGAAGGCGTCGTTCGGCGAGACGTCGGTTGCGGAGGCCATCGCGTCGCGAGCCGGAGCGGTCGTCGAGAACGTCGCGGTCGAGCACGACGATCCCTGCTGGTTCTTCTTCACCTCCGGCACCACCGGCCGTTCCAAGGCGGCGGTGCTGACCCACGGCCAGATGGGTTTTGTCGTCACCAATCATCTCGCCGATCTCACCCCTGGTGTCACCGAAGCAGATGCCTCGCTGGTGGTGGCGCCGCTGTCGCATGGCGCCGGCGTGCATCAGCTGGTGCAGACCGCGCGTGGCGTGTGCACCGTGCTGCTGCCGACCGAGAGGTTCGACATCGACGAGGCCTTCCGCCTGATCGAGAAGCATCGGGTCGCCAATCTCTTCACCGTGCCGACCATTTTGAAGATGATGGTCGAGCACCCCGCCGTCGACAAATACGATCATTCCTCGCTGCGCCACGTGATCTATGCCGGCGCGCCGATGTATCGCGAGGATCAGAAGACGGCGCTGAGGAAGCTCGGCAAGGTCATCGTGCAGTATTTTGGATTGGGCGAGGTCACCGGCAACATCACGGTTCTGCCGGCGGCACTGCACGACGCCGAGGACAGTCCGCAGGCCAGGATCGGCACTTGCGGATTTGAACGCACGGCCATGCAGGTCTCGATCCAGGACGACGAGGGCCGCGAGCTCGCAGCCAACCAGAGCGGCGAGATCTGCGTGATCGGGCCTGCGGTGCTCGCCGGCTACTACGACAACCCCGAGGCCAATGCGAAGGCGTTCCGCAACGGCTGGTTCCGCACCGGCGATCTCGGCCACATGGACGAGGAAGGCTTTATCTACATCACCGGCCGCGCCTCCGACATGTACATCTCCGGCGGATCCAACATCTATCCGCGCGAGATCGAGGAGAAGATCTTGACGCACCCCGCCGTTGGCGAGGTCGCCGTGCTCGGCGTGCCCGATGCGACCTGGGGCGAGGTCGGCGTCGCCGTCTGCGTTGCGCGCGAAGGCGCGAAGCCGGTGAGCGAAGCCGAGATGGCGGCGTTCCTGTCGCCGAAGGTGCCGCGCTACAAGATGCCGAAGCGCTTCTTCTTCTGGGAGGCGTTGCCGAAGTCCGGCTATGGGAAGGTGCCGAAGCGCATGGTGCGCGACGAACTCGAGGCGCGCGGGCTGCTCGATCTCGACAAGACGAAGGCGGGCTGAGCGTTGGGGATGCGGAATATCAAGCAGCCGGGTGCGCCACTTCCCGAACGTATCCAGTGGGTGGAGGCGAGGGGGCGCGCCTTTTCGTTTACGCTTCAAGCCGGCCTGCCGTTGCTGGAAGCCGCGCGCCGCGGCTTTGCCGCGGAGGGATTTGCCGGTGGCGTGCTGAATTTCGGCCGCGGCGCGCTCGGCCCGTTCGCCTATGTCATGCCGGCGCTGTCGAAGACCGGCGAGAACGCAGCGTTCTACAGCGATACGTTTCGGCCCGGCGGCGTGACGCGCACCAGGCTCGGCAGCATGACGCTCGGCTCGCGCGACGGCGCGCCGTTCTTCCATTGCCACGGGCTGTGGACCGAGGCGGACGGCAAGGCAAGCGGCGGCCACATGATGCCGGACGAGACCATTGTCGCCGAGCCGTTCGAGGTCGAGGCGTTCGGCCTCGATGGCGCAGCGTTCACGGCCGAGGTCGATCCGGAGACCAACTTTAGGCTGTTCGGACCTTTGGCCTCCGCGAGCACCGGCGCGGGCACGAGCCGCGCCTTCGCCTTGCGGCTGCGGCCCAACCAGGATTTTGCCGGCTGCCTCGAAGGCTTCTGCCGCGCGCACGGCATCGCCCGCGCGAAGATTCATGGCGGCGTCGGCTCCACCATCGGCGCGCGCTTCACCCTTGGCGGCGTGACCGAACCGTTCGCGACGGAGCTGGCGGTGACGGCGGGTACGATTGCGCCGGGCGCGTCGGGCGCACTCGAAGCGGCGCTCGACATTGCCCTGATCGACTACACCGGCGGCATCGCGGAGGGCCGCTTGATCCGTGGCGACAATCCCGTGCTGATGACCATGGAGCTGGTGCTCGAGGTTCTGGGCTAAAGCATGATCCGGAAAAGTGCGCAGCGGTTTTCCCTCGCGACAAACGCGGAACGCGTTTGCGCGGAGATCATGCGCAAACAACAAGCTAAAGCGCGATGACTGATCTCATCGCGCTTTAGGATCGCCGGGCGATCATCAGTGCGAACGTAGCTTGGCAATGGCCAGGTACGTCGAGTCGCTCAACCCCGAGTTCGATCCCTGAAAGAGGTTGAGCAGAGGAGATTGAGCCTGACCGGTGCTCTGGCTGTTTCTGATGTCGTACATCGCGGAGAAACGGTTCAACAGCTTTGCAACCTTGGTGGGATCTGACAGATCCGTGATCTTCATGAATCTGTCCACGAACTTGGCCTGCTGATCGATCGGCATCGCTGCCATCGAGTCCGGCAGATCGAAGGTGGTCCTGAACACCTCCGAGAGAGCCTTGTCGGCGAGGATGTCGTATGCGGAGGTGATTTCGCCCGCCTTGCGCTGGAAATAGAGCGCGAGGCGCACGCCGGGATTCGTCTCACCCTGCTGCTGCTCCAGGCTTTGCTGAAGATAGTTCGCCTGTGTTTCCCGGAATTGATCACGCTTCTGGGGACCCATCATCGGCAGGCGCGCGACGTTGCCTTTGCTGTCGAAGTTGAACGATGCCACGATTTCAGCGAAGCGAGGATCGCTCTGCGTGTTCGCGAAGCTCTTGGGATTGTTCAGGTCGGAGGCGAAGATCTTCTTGAGAAATTCGGTGCTGACCTTCTTGGGATCCAGGCCTTTTGCGGCGAGAATGAAATCGACCATCTTCCGGTTATCAAGCAGCTCGGAAACGCTGTCGATGCCAGCGATGGCCTCCTGATAGGACGTCGCGTCTTTCTGGGCTTGTGCCCGAACTGCCTTCTGCTGATCGGGCCTTGCCTGCTTCACTGCTTGAATGACGTAGTCCCTCGCAATATCGAGGACTTCGGCCGGGTCCTGAGCCACCAGGGGCGTCGTCAGGTTGCCTTTTGCGTCGAAGTTGAAGGCGCGCGCAAGCTCGACGTAGCGATTGTCCTTGAGCGTATAGACGTAGCTCTTGGGATCGCTGAGGTCGCTTTCGAGCACCTTCTTGACGGTGTCCTGCGAGACCTTTGCGGGATCGAGGCCGACGGCGCCCAGCGCGAAGTCATACACCGCTGGAGTCGATACGAACGTCTGGAGCGAATTGATGGTGAGGACGGCCGTTCTGAATTGCCTGATGGCGAAAGCTTCGTTCAGCGGGCTTGCCGCCGCATAGACCGCGGACTTGCTGTCGTCGAACGCCTTTGTCGTGAGCGTGACGTTTGCAGCAGTCTGGGCGGACACACCTGACGGAAGCGATCCGTCAGGCGAAAACTCGAACGCGCCGGCCAGGTCTACAAAGTTGCCAATCGTCGCGATCTGGTCGCCGAGGTCGGATACGCTCTTCGTGTACGATTCCAGGTGTTGCTTCTCGACCAGGATCTGGATCTTCAACTGGGTCACGTCAGCGCCCGGCTGCGAGAGTTGGGCCGTGTAGTCGGCAATCTTCGTATTGGTGGCGCTCACGTCCGATTTGGCCTGAGCGAGCTGGGCGTTGAGGCCAGTCAGTTGAGATGCGAAGGTGGTGTTGACGTAGCTGTTGGGATCGGACGCATCGCTGCGCAGGACTTGGCTTATCGTGTCACGCGGCCACTTGCTTTCATCGATCCCGAACGCCGAATAGACGTAGTTGCGAAGACGATCGTCGTTCAGGAGCTGGTCTGCACTGGTGATGTTGCCGATTTTGGCGTTGTAATATTTCGTGTCGTCGGCAAGCGCGTCGACCTGGCTCTTCTTGGTCGCCGTGTACAGACCGATCATCTCGTCGGTCTGGTCGTCCGATTGCGCGACCGGCGTTGCCGCGCCGTTGAAGGAAAATGCCGCGGCAAACTCCCGGTAGCGCTTGTCGACCAGCTTGTTGACGAAGCTCTTGGAGTCGTTGAGGTCGCTCTCCAGCACCTTTTTCATGAAAGCCTTGGCGTAGGCCATGTCCTCCAGGCCATATGCCTTCATCGCATAATGATAGAGGCGATAGTCCTTCATGAAATCGTCGACGGTCTTCACCTTGCCGATGTTGGCCTTGTAATAGGCGGCCTCCCGCGCGACGTCCGTTTGCTGTTCGATCCGCGTCAGCGACTGCTTAAGATTGCGCGTGATGTAGCTGTAGCTGAAATAGGTTGTGACCATCGCGCATTCCTCGCGGCTTTAGTGTCCCGGACGTCCGTCAATCATTGCCGGGGTCGCGAGGTGGGAGCTGGCCTCATGCCAGCAAACTGTCTTACGTCGTCTCGGGGCGTTTCTGGCCTGCAATCTCAAGTGTTAGTTCGTGCCCAGTAACGCTCGCCGGGTCGATTTCTGTTTATTTCTAAATGTTTCTCAGATGCAGCTTTCGCGAGGATTGTGTTCCCGTTATGTTCTTGTCGAGTGCTCCCCGTAGACGGACTGAGGTGACATGCTTCGTCTTCATTGGGCATTTGAACTTGCGGACACACTTTCGCATTCTCGCGGCACACCGTGCCCGAGCTTTGCGGCAATCACCGCCCTCGAAAAACGCCGAGGGCGCAGGGAAGGCCGGGTGCCGGCCGGGCACCCACGGTCCGCTGTGCGCGAAATGCGCTGGACGATGATGCACAGCGGCATACAGGTGAAGCCAAACATCCGGCCTTCCCTGCGCAGTGGTTTGACGGCTTATGTCGCGCTCTCCCCGGGGAGCGATGCACTATTGCCCCCGTCGCCTTGCGGATGGCTGACGCGCGGACCCGGTCGGGCACCACGCATCACCGCAAGATTTGGCGCACAGACCCCGGGCGCCAGGACCACACGATTTTGCCGTACGCAGGCTGCACCGGTCGTGTGCGCGCTAGCCGTTGCTCACGGTGTGACCGCCCTGCAAACCGCTTTCGCGCCGACGCCGCCTGCGCCCACCACGTCCCACCCCGCATGTCGTGACGATCGCGATACGCCCCTCGGCCCGGGCTGGGATGGCCGAAATATGCGGTACTTCCGAATTCGTATAAAGCGAATTGTTTTCGCGCCGATACATTGACCCTGCTCTTGCGTGTGTTGCCTGTCGGGCAACGCAACGGATGGTGTGGATGGGCGAGCGCCCCCGCCACAGCCGTGCCGCGAACCGGTCTCGCCACGGTCCAAAAATGCGCTACCATGGCCTCAGCGCGCCTCAAGTCGCGCAGATGAAGAGTGAGGAAACGGTATGAGGACGAGAAGCGGAACGGCGATCGCCGGGGTGGCGGCGCTGGCGGTGGCGGGGATGGCTCTGACGGCTGTGTTAGAGCCGGTCTGGGCCCACGGGCCGACCCGGCAGAAGGTGCGGGAATCCATCGAGATCAACGCGGCCCCGGCCAAGGTGTGGGCGGTGATCGGCAATTTCCAGGACATGAGCTGGCTTCCGCCCGTGACCAAAACCGAGGGCGACAAGGGCAACGAGATCGGCGCGACGCGGAAGCTGACGCTGACCGGCGGCGCCACGGTTGACGAGGAGCTCTACAAGTTCGACGCGGCCGCGATGACCTATTCCTACCGGATCACCACCGTTGACGTGAAGGTGCTGCCGGTGACCAATTATTCCTCGACGTTGACGGTCACGCCCAGCGCCGACGGCAAGGGTTCGACGCTGGAATGGGCTGGTGCGTTCTACCGCGGCTATCCCAACAACGATCCGCCGCCAGAGCTGAGCGACGAAGCCGCCAAGACCGCGGTGAGCGGCCTCTACAAGACCGGCCTCGAGGCGCTGAAGAAGAAGATCGAGAGCGGAAGCTGAGCGTGCGCACCCTGGTTCTGGCGGCACTCGCCGCCAGTATCTGCATCGTGGGTCTCGGCTGCGCGTCCGCCGAAGAGGCGTTCGTCACCAACCAGCTCAGCGACGATCTGATGGTCGTGGACCTCGCGACATCACGCAGCGTTGCGACCATCCCGATCGGCGGCAAGCCGGCCGGCATCGCCGTCAGCCCGGACGGGCGCTTTGCCTACGTCACGAGCCCGGACGCCAAGGCGGTGACGGTGGTCGACGCCGCAACGCGGCAGGTCGCTGACCGCATCGAGGTCGGCGGCGGCCCGCTCGGCATTGCGGTGGCGCCCGACGGCCGCACCGTCTATGTCGCCGACTGGTATGCGGCGGCGGTGCGGGTGATCGATGCGGCCTCGCGGCGCCTCACCGCCAGCATCTCGGTCGGCGCTTCGCCGTCGGGGCTCGCGGTGACGCCCGACGGCAAGCTGCTGCTCTCGGCAGACCGTGACGACGACAGCGTCTCGGTCGTGGCTACCGCGACGGGCGAGCGCAAGGCGAGCATCAAGGTCGGCACCCGCCCGTTCGGCGTGACCATCGATGCCGAGGGCAAGCGCGCCTACACCGCCAATGTCGGCTCCGACGACGTCTCCGTGATCGACATCGCTGAGGGGCGTGAGATCGCCCGCGTGCCGGTCGGGATGCGCCCCTATGCGGTCGCGCTGACGCTTGGGCGCGGCTTCGTCACCGACCAATATGGCGGCACCGTCAGCGTGTTCGATCTCGCGAGTTTGAAGCCGGTCAAGCGCATCAATGTCGGCGACTATCCCGAAGGCATCAACGCGACCGCCGACGGCAAGCGCGTCATCGTCGCCTGCTGGGAGAGCAACACGCTAAGCATCATTGACGCGGCTGAGCTGAAGGTGATCGGCGAGGTCAAGACCGGCGACGGGCCGCGGGCGTTCGGGGCGTTTTTGCGGAAGACGGAGTAGGGCGTCTACGGCATTGCATCGAACCGGATGTTGCGCTGAGCCGACAGATGCTCTCCAGGATCGATGAGCGCCGGGCGGGCGGACGTGGAGATTTTGCGATGGACAAATGGGTTGAGCTCGCGGTGTCGTGGCTGCCGTTCCTGCTGCTGATCGGGCTGTGGTTCTGGTTCTCGCGGCGAGCCGGAATGCAGGCACGCGGCAAGTCGGGCGTGACCATGATCGAGCTCTACGAGCAGCAGGTCGCCGAGACCCGGCGGATGAACGGCTTTCTGGAACGGATCGCGCTGTCGCTGGAGAAGCACGAGCCGCCGCGCGGCGGTTCGTAGGGTGGGGTTAGACTTGGGGCTGCGCGAAGCGGAGCCGCGTGCTAACCCACCCTACGAGTCCGGCATAGCGCCGACGCAATCTCATCCATCCGCTCAAACGTATAATCCGGCCCGTGGGCCCGCAGCGCCGCCGGTGCCGCGTAGCCCCAGTTCACCGCACCGCAGGTAATTCCCACCGCGCGCGCCGCCTCGATGTCGCGGACCTCGTCGCCGATCGCGATGACACGGCCCGGCTCCACGCCGGCGCGGCGGATGACCCGGCGGAATTTCGCGGGCTTGCCGAACAGCGACGCCGCGCAGTCGTAATGCGCAAACAGCGCGGCGGCATCGCCGAGCTTTTCGCGCGCATTGGCTTCGCTGTCGGAGGTCACCAGCGCGAGCTGCACGCCGTTCTCGATCAGCGTCCGCAGCATCGCCTCGACGCCTGGAAACAGCGGAATCTCCGCCGCTGCCTCCGCTTTCAGCCGCCGCGCATGCCGCGCGATCGCCGGCAGCTTCCACAAGGGCACCTCGAGCCGGGAGAGGATCTCGCGGCTCGAAGCATGCCGCAGCCCCTCGATATCCTCATCCCTGACGCGCCGAAAGCCGAAGCGATCGGCGACGTCGTTGATGGTGCGCAGGAACCAGGGGAAGCTGTCGACGAGCGTGCCGTCGAGGTCGAAGATGGCGAGGGTGTAGGGAGACATCGGGGGAGCTGACGACGGGTATCAAGGGCAGGCGAACGCTGTCCGGTTCATCTCCTATGATATCCAAACGGTGCTCTCGGTCCAGCCGAGGTCGGCAAACTCGGCGGCCCGGAGCGGTGCTTCTCCCTCCGCGAAGAATTCATCGAGTTGAGGCGGTGCGACGGCCGTTGCGGACAGCATGGCGTGCGCCTGCCCACGATGATGGATCTGATGCTGAAAGAGATGCATGAGCAGCCGATCGCGGCGTTCGGTCTGAATCCGCGAATCGCGGTTGATCCTGACGACCCCGTCGAGAAGGTCGGCCGTCAGCGCATCGCAGACTGCGATCAACCGCCTGTCGATCGCGGCTTGGGCGGGCTTCAACGCGGCCAGCGTTGGGTACGGGACTTCGTTCTTCCAGGCCGCAGGTCCGAGCCATCCACCCTCCAGCGCATCGACATAGAAGAGGTCGATGACATAGATATGGTTCAGCGTGCGCTGCAGGCTCGGGAAAAAGCCGGTTCGCTCGGCTTCAAAATCGCCCTGGCTCAAAGCGGTGCAGGCAGTCAGCAGCCGGTGGTTCGCCCAGGCATTGTTGTGGGCGAAGGCGCGGTAGGTTTGCACAAAGCCAGCGGACAAGCTTGATCTCCCTTGGACCAATCGTCGGCGGATTTCGCTCGGTTCGCTTACTCCGCCGCCTCGCTCGTGCTCCGCCGCTTCGGCTTCCGCGCCTTCTTCAGCACTGGCTCCAAAAACTTGCCGGTGTAGCTCCGCGGCGCTTTCGCGATGTCCTCCGGCGGACCCCAGGCCACGATCTCGCCGCCGCCATCGCCGCCTTCGGGGCCGAGGTCGATGACCCAGTCTGCGGTCTTGATGACCTCGAGATTGTGCTCGATCACCACGACCGTGTTGCCCTGCGCGACCAGCTCGTGCAGCACCTCCAGCAGCTTCTTGACGTCGTGGAAGTGCAGGCCGGTGGTCGGCTCGTCCAGGATGTAGAGGGTGCGGCCGGTGGCGCGCTTTGACAGCTCCTTTGCCAGCTTGACGCGCTGGGCTTCGCCGCCGGAGAGCGTCGTGGCCTGCTGGCCGACATGGATGTAGTCGAGGCCGACGCGGTGCAGGGTCTGGAACGTCTCGCGCACGCGCGGCACCGCCTTGAAGAACTCGGCGGCTTCCTCGACGGTCATGTCGAGCACGTCGGCGATGGACTTGCCCTTGAACAGGACCTCCAGCGTCTCGCGGTTGTAGCGCTTGCCCTTGCAGACGTCGCAGGTGACGTAGACGTCGGGCAGGAAGTGCATCTCGATCTTGATGACGCCGTCGCCCTGGCACGCCTCGCAGCGGCCGCCCTTGACGTTGAAGGAGAAGCGGCCGGGTTCATAGCCGCGCGCTTTCGCTTCGGGGAGGCCGGCGAACCATTCGCGGATCGGCGTGAAGGCGCCGGTATAGGTCGCCGGGTTCGAGCGCGGGGTGCGGCCGATCGGCGACTGGTCGATGTCGATGATCTTGTCGATGTGCTCGAGGCCCTCGATGCGGTCGTGCGGCGCCGCGCCCTCGCTGGCATTGTTCAGCTTGCGGGCGATGGCGCGGTAGAGCGTGTCGATCAGCAGCGTCGATTTGCCGCCGCCGGAGACGCCGGTGACGCAGGTGAACAGGCCGAGCGGAATCTCGGCGGTGACGTTCTTGAGGTTATTGCCGCGCGCGTTCACCACCTTGATGGTCCGGCGGTGGTTGGGCGGACGCCGCTCCGGCACCTCGACCTCGAGCTCGCCGGTGAGGTACTTGCCGGTCAGTGATTTCGGGTTGCGCATGATCTCGGCGGGCGTGCCTTCGGCGACGATGTGGCCGCCATGCATGCCGGCGCCGGGGCCGATGTCGAGCACGTAGTCGGCGAGGCGAATGGCGTCCTCGTCATGCTCGACCACGACCACGGTGTTGCCGAGGTCGCGAAGCCTCTTGAGGGTGTCGAGCAGGCGCGCATTGTCGCGCTGGTGCAGGCCGATCGAGGGTTCGTCCAGCACGTAGAGCACGCCCGTCAGGCCCGAGCCGATCTGCGAGGCCAGGCGGATGCGCTGGCTCTCGCCGCCGGACAGCGTGCCGGAGGAGCGGGACAGAGTGAGGTAGTTGAGGCCGACGTCGAGCAGGAAGGTGAGGCGCTCGCGGATCTCCTTGAGGATGCGGCCGGCGATCTCCTTCTGCTGCGCGTTCAGCGCGTCCGGCACGGTCTCGAACCAATCTCCGGCCTTCTTGACCGACAGCTCCGAGATCTCGCCGATATGCTTAGCCCCGACCTTGACGCAGAGCGCCTCGGGTTTGAGCCGGAAACCGTTGCAGGCGCCGCAGGGCACGTCGTGGAAATACTTTGCGAGCTCCTCGCGCGCCCACTCGCTCTCGGTTTCCCGATAGCGGCGATTGATGTTGGTGATCA
The DNA here is from genome assembly GCF_029714425.1 of Bradyrhizobium sp. CB2312. NCBI lineage: Bacteria > Pseudomonadati > Pseudomonadota > Alphaproteobacteria > Hyphomicrobiales > Nitrobacteraceae > Bradyrhizobium > Bradyrhizobium sp. CB2312. The sequence goes on from NZ_CP121668.1 coordinate 4,958,645, forward strand.
CGCCCTCGAACGGCTTCTTGGTGTCGTAGGAACGGACGCCATCCTCGTAGGAGAACTTGATCTCGTCCTCGCCGGAGCCGTGGAGGATCGCGTTCTGCGTCTTCTTCGGCAGATCCTTCCATTTGGTGGTCAGCGTGAACTTGTAGTGCTTGCCGAGCGCCGTCAGCGTCTGCGTGTAGTAGGGTGACGACGACTTGGCCCAGGGCGCGATTGCACCCTTGCCAATGGCGAGCTCCTTGTCGGGGATGACGAGGTCCTCGTCGACATGCTGCTCGACGCCGAGGCCGCCGCAGGCCGGGCAGGCGCCATAGGGATTGTTGAAGGAGAACAGGCGCGGCTCGATCTCGGGGATGGTGAAGCCGGAGACGGGGCAGGCGAACTTTTCCGAGAACAGGATGCGCTCGGGGCCGCTCTTGTCGTGGATCTTTGCGGTCTTCTTTTTCTCCTCCGCGGGCGCGGCCGCGGGCGCGTCGGCGAACTCGACGACGGCGAGGCCCTCGGCGAGCTTCAGCGCGGTCTCGAAGCTTTCAGCGAGGCGCTGGCCGATGTCGGCGCGGACCACGATGCGGTCGACCACGACGTCGATGTCGTGCGGGAATTTCTTGTCGAGGCTAGGGGCTTCGGCCAGCTCGTAGAAGGTGCCGTCGATCTTGACGCGCTGGAAGCCCTTCTTGAGCCATTCGGCGAGCTCCTTGCGGTACTCTCCCTTGCGGCCGCGCACGACCGGGGCGAGCAGATAGAGGCGGGTGCCTTCCGGCAGCGCCAGCACGCGGTCGACCATCTGCGAGACGGTCTGGCTCTCGATCGGCAGGCCCGTGGCCGGCGAATAGGGCACGCCGACGCGCGCCCAGAGCAGGCGCATGTAGTCGTAGATCTCGGTGACGGTGCCGACGGTCGAGCGCGGATTCTTCGAGGTCGTCTTCTGCTCGATCGAGATCGCCGGCGACAGGCCGTCGATCTGGTCGACGTCAGGCTTCTGCATCATCTCCAGGAACTGGCGGGCATAGGCCGAGAGCGACTCGACGTAGCGCCGCTGGCCCTCGGCATAGATCGTGTCGAAGGCGAGCGAGGATTTGCCGGAGCCGGAGAGGCCCGTGAACACCACAAGCTTGTCGCGGGGAATCTCGACGTCGATGTTCTTGAGGTTGTGCTCGCGCGCGCCACGGATCGTAATTGCGCGCAGGCTCGAGCCCGCGTTCTGTTGTTGGCGCTTCGCCTTGATCACTTCATCCATCCGAGTTGCCCTCAAGGAATCCCATGGGTGCGCGAGCGCGCCAACGCTGGAGGCGCGCTTCGCCCGGAACCGGGATCGGCGCCGATGGGTATGGCAGCGAACGTAGGAAGAACGAGAGCGGATTTCCAGTGGACTTTGCGAATCGTCAACGGATTGTTGGCGCGCTGGCGGCATCTGGCAGGAGCGAGGACCTCCGGAACAGGCGAAGGGCCGGCGCGAGGCCGGCCCTTTGTTCGCGGTTGAGCGCGGAGTTGGGGAATCCGCGCTGGAGCAAGACTTGGAGGGTTGAACTTGGAGTGCCGGACTTGGAGAGTCCGCTGGAGTAGTTCCTGCGGGCGAACCTGGGTCAGTATTTGGCGATGAGCGGACCGCCCCAGCGGTAGTTGACGCGGATCAGGCCAATATCGATGTCCTGGCCGATCAGATCGGTGTGCGCCGCCAGGCCGCCGACCAGCGTGGCGAAAGCGGCGCCATGGTGGCCGAGGAAGATGTGGTTGTATTCGCCGCCGACCGTCCAGTTTTCGGCAAATCCGTACTCGATGCCGAAGCCGGCGGAGTAGCCCCAGCGGGTCTGGTTGACACTGTTGAATGCTGGCGCGCCCGCGCCCGGAACGAAAGTATCGTACTGGTCGTGGGCCACCGCCGCGCCGGCCTTGCCGTAGAACAGCAGGCTGTTCACGGCGTAGCCGAGCTGACCGGTGAACAGGCCGAAGCTGTTGATCTTGGTCTGGTTGGTCAGCGGCGCCAGCACCACGCTGACATTGCTGCCCTTGAAGTCGGCCCAGTTGCCCTGGCCTTCCACACCGAGAACCCAGTGGCCCTTCTGCCAGCGATAGCCGATCTGGCCGCCGACGGTGCCGCCGCTCGCGTTGTGACAGCCTTCGCCGATCGGCGGGTCGACCGCGACGCGGCCCGCATTGGAGATGCCCCAGCAGGAATGGGCGAGGCCGCCGCCGCCATTGATGCCGACATAGGCGCCGGTCCAGTCAAAGGCGAGCACGGGCGCCGCCGGCGCCTTGTACAGCGGCAGATCGGCAGCACCGGCCGGTGCGAGCACGCCGAGCGCGAGCAAGCTGACCGAGGCCAGCACCAACGTCTTCATGTCAATTCCCCAACGGACCAGAGCCAATCAGCGGCGCGCTATGCACACCGCACTCTCGATTCCATGACGGTTGGGCGCGAGGTCGCGCGAAAACAAAAAGGCCGGCGCGAGGCCGGCCTTCCGTGACGATGTGACGTCGGTCGTGAGACGAAGCTCAGTACTTCGCGACGACCGGGCCGCCGAAGTGATAGTTCACGCCGACCTGGACGGTATGAAGGTTGAGCGTGCCCGTGGGCACGATGCCCGAGAAGTAGGTCTCGCCGCCGAGGCTGCGATAGAGGTACTCGCCCTTGACCGACCACTGCGGAGCGAAGAACGCCTCGACACCCGCACCGACGGTCCAGCCGGAGTGGAACTTGCTATCGGAGACCGAGAGGGCGCCCAGGCTGGCGGTGAGCTTGTTGTCGATCCAGGCGTAACCACCGGTGCCATAGAACAGGACGTTGTTGACGGCCCAGCCGATGCGGCCGCGCACGGTGCCCATCGCGTCGGTCTTGGAGCTCAGCGAGGCGGGGATGCCACCGACGCCGGCGACGAAAACCGTACCAGCGGCCGAGGCGCTGACGTCAGCCCAAGCGCCATCGGCCTCGATGCCGAACACAACGTTGCCGGTCTGCCAGTTGTAGCCGGCGGTGCCGCCGACGAAGCCACCCTTCATCTTCGGGTCGCCCGAGCCGTTTTCCCAGGCGCCGCCGCCGACGATACCGAGGTAGAAGCCGGTCCAGTTGTAGACCGAGGCCACAGCCACCGGAGCCTTGGTGTACGGGCGGGCCGCCAGATCAGCCGCCGACGCGGGGGCAGCGAGAGCGAACAAACAGGCCGAAGCCAACAAAACTTTCTTCATTTCAACCAAAATCCCAGTCCCAGTCTCTGTTGTTGCCTTCCGCGCGCAGAAGGGTATCGGACGCCGTGGTCCAACTGGCGGCGTGCTTACACCACCAAATCCGCAAGTTGTGTCTCTCAAAAGCCACAACAGTCACAAAACGTAACGATTGCTGACACATTGTCGCGCCGCGTGCACTCAGCAAAAAGGCCGGCGCGAGGCCGGCCTTTGATCTCTAAATGATATCAGACGGATATCAGTATCGCCCGATGACCGGGCCACCCCAGCGGTAGTTCACGCGGATGAGGCCGATATCGACGTCCTGGCTGATGCGATCAGAGCGTGTAGCGACGCCAAGCGGGCCGAGGAAGAAGTTGCCGGAGCCGCTGAAGCCGATGGTACGGGTGCCGAGGAAGAGGTGATCGTACTCGAAGCCGACGGTCCAGTTCGGCGCGAATCCGAACTCGACGCCGGCCCCCACGGCGCCGCCCCAGCGGGTCTCGCTGGCCCGGTCGAATTCGAGACCGGTCGGGACATCGTAGCTGCGATAGCGATCGCTGACGACCGCGCCGCCGCCCTTCACGTAGAACAGCACGTTATTCCAGGCATAGCCCATCTGGCCGGTGATCAGGCCGAAGGCGTCGATCTTGGAGCGATCGCGCAGGCCGCTGACCGCACTGATGTTGTCGCCGGAGAAATCCGCCCAGTTGCCCTGGCCTTCCAGTCCGAACACCCAGTTGGCCGACTGCCAGCGATAGCCGACTTGGCCACCGGCCGTACCGCCGGTCGCACTATGGCAGCCCTCGCCGAAGAGAGCGCCGCCAACGCCGACGAAGTCCCAGCACTTGCGGGCCGAACCGCCGCCGCCGTTGATGCCGATGTAGAAGCCGCTCCAGTCGTAAACGGTCGCCACGACCGGCGGCGGGGCCTTCGTGTAGGGACGCGCTGCGAGATCCGCCGCGCTTGCGGGAGCCGACAGGCTCAACGCCATGGCACCGATTGCACCAATCAAAATCTTATTCATTGCAGTCTCCCCAGTTTCGTCCGCTTCTTTGAAGTCCCCGAAGCGGTTGATCAGGCGCGACGCCCATATGAACTCAATTCCAAGGCGAGCGTAGCTTAACGGGGAGGCAGAGTCCGTCTCCGAAATGCAACAGCCAGAGACCTTGTGAAGCGCTTCTAACTTGATGAATGCTAACCGCTTTTGCCCGTTACCGGGAACTCGAAAAAGTTCCATTCGACGTTCGCGATTTTTGACGTCATCTCAGCGCGCTCCTGCCACGCGTTCACTGTGGCCTGCATAAGAACAAATCTGGAACAAGTTGAGGGCGGATGCTATATGTGGGGATAACCCCGGGGGGGACGGACTGATCGCCTCGCGCGAGCGTATAGGGTCGGCTCAACGGGGCGGCGGAGCTTCGCGGCGCGCGGGTTCGGCCTTTTGAAATTCAGTGGCATTTGGAGTGGAGAGCGGCGATGGCGGGAAGCGTCAACAAGGTCATTCTGGTTGGAAATCTCGGCAAGGATCCTGAAATCCGCCGCACCCAGGACGGGCGGCCGATCGCGAATTTGAGCATCGCCACCTCGGAGACCTGGCGCGACAAGAACAGCGGCGAGCGCAAGGAAAAGACCGAGTGGCACCGCGTCGTGATCTTCAATGAAGGTCTCTGCAAGGTCGCCGAGCAGTATCTGAAGAAGGGCGCCAAGGTTTACATCGAGGGCGCGCTCCAGACCCGCAAATGGACCGACCAGAGCGGCGCCGAGAAGTACTCCACCGAGGTCGTGCTGCAGGGCTTCAACTCGACGCTGACGATGCTCGACGGCCGCGGCGGCGGCGGAGGAGGCGGCAGCTTCGGCGACGAGCCGGGCGGCGATTTCGGCTCCTCGGGTCCCGTCAGCAGCGCACCGCGCCGTCCCGTGGCCGCCGGCGGCGGTGGCCGCAACAGCGACATGGACGACGATATCCCGTTCTGAGGCTCACGGGCGTCTCGCCGCGAACGCCGGCCGCTCGCGTAAAGCGACAGGATTCCTTACCAATTGACGGGCAAAGCTCGGTTTTTCCGGGCTCGCCTCAGGTGCTGCCTCAAGCCTTTGACCGGTGGCGATGTGAATGGTATTAACTTGATGTTAATCCTGTTTACATAGCTGTTCCGCCGGAGGATGCTCCGCATGAGCCTTGCGCCGCTGCTTGAGGCCGCTCCAGCGATCCCGCTGCATGCTTTCGCCGCGATGGCCGCCTTCGTGCTCGGCCTCGTCCAGTTCGCCGCGCCCAAGGGAACGTTGCCGCACCGGACGTTCGGCTGGATCTGGGTGGTGCTGATGACCGTAGTGGCGGCGTCGTCGTTCTGGATCCACCAGATCCGTCTGGTCGGGCCGTTCAGCCCGATCCATCTCTTGTCGATCTTCACGCTCGTCGTGCTGCCGCTCGCGGTTTGGCGGGCGCACACCCATCGCGTCGCCGATCACCGGCGAATGATGATCTTCATTTTCGCCGGCGCGCTGGTGATCGCGGGCCTGTTCACCCTGGTGCCCGGGCGCATCATGCACCGGGTGATTTTCGGGGCTTAAGGGGCGGTTCCACCCCGCTCATTCCGGCGCCGTCCTAGGCCATGCCGGGAAGGGCGTAAGTCTCTGGAAAAACAGTCGGAAAAAGCGCTTTCCTAACCCTTGCAAGGGTGGTTATCGGGGCGTCGATGCGCTATATGATTCCCAGATAAAACCTCACCGGATTTCCCCTTGGCTGACGACGACAACAAGCCCGGCGACCAGCCGGCGCAACCCTCGGACATTCGCCCCGTCTCGATCTACGAGGAGATGAAGAAGTCCTACCTCGATTACGCCATGAGCGTGATCGTGTCGCGTGCGCTCCCCGATGCGCGCGACGGGTTGAAGCCGGTCCATCGCCGCATCCTCTTCGCGATGAACAATCGCGGCGACACCCCGGACAAGAAGCACAAGAAGTCCGCCGGTGCCGTCGGTGAGGTCATGGGTAAGTACCACCCCCATGGCGACCAGGCGATCTACGACGCGTTGGTGCGCATGGCGCAGGACTTCTCGATGCGCGCGCCCCTGATCGACGGACAGGGCAATTTCGGCTCGGTCGACGGCGATCCGCCAGCGGCGATGCGCTACACCGAATCCCGCCTGACCAAGATCGCTCTGAAGCTGCTCGAGGACATCGACGACGATACGGTCGATTTCCAGGACAACTATGACGGCTCCGAGAGGGAGCCGGTGGTCCTGCCGGCGCGGTTCCCGAACCTGCTCGTCAACGGCGCCGGCGGCATCGCGGTCGGCATGGCCACCAACATCCCGCCGCACAATCTCGGCGAGGTGATCGACGCCTGCGTCGCGCTGATCGACAATCCGTCGCTGACCATCGACGAGCTCAACAACATCATCCCGGGCCCGGATTTCCCGACCGGCGGCATCATCCTCGGACGCCAGGGCATCCGCAGCGCCTATCATCTCGGCCGCGGCTCGATCGTGATGCGCGGCAAGGTCACCTTCGAGACCATCCGCAAGGAACGCGAGGCGATCGTCATCACCGAGATCCCGTATCAGGTGAACAAGGCGACGATGGTCGAGCGCATCGCCGAGCTCTACAAGGAAAAGAAGATCGAGGGCATCTCCGATCTGCGCGACGAATCCGACCGCGACGGCTATCGCGTCGTCGTCGAGCTCAAGCGCGACGCCGTGCCCGACGTGGTGCTGAACCAGCTCTACAAGTTCACGCCGCTGCAGACGAGCTTCGGCGTCAACGCTGTTGCGCTCGATAGCGGCCGTCCGCAGACGATGAACCTGAAGGATATGCTGACGATCTTCGTCGGCTTCCGCGAGCAGGTCGTCACCCGCCGCACCAAGTACAAGCTGCGCAAGGCGCGCGAGCGCGCGCATGAGCAGGTCGGCCTTGCGATTGCGGTCGCCAATATCGACGAGATCATCCGCGTGATCCGGCATTCGCCAACGCCGGCTGCCGCGCGCGAGACCCTGATGACGCGCGACTGGCCCGCGCGCGACGTCGAGGACATCATCACGCTGATCGACGATCCCCGCCATCGCATCAACGAGGACGGCACCATCCGCCTGTCGCTGGAGCAGGCGAGGGCGATCCTCGAGCTGCGGCTGGCGCGCCTCACCGCACTCGGCCGCGACGAGATCGGCGAAGAGCTGGCCAAGCTCGCCGGCGAGATCGAGGACTATCTCGCGATTCTGCGCTCGCGCGCCCGCATCCTCGACATCATCAAGACCGAGCTCGCCGAGGTGAAGGCCGAGTTCGCCACCCCGCGCCGCACCGTGATCATGGAGCAGGAAGGCGAGGTCGAGGACGAGGACCTGATCCAGCGCGAGGACATGGTCGTGACCGTCTCGCACGCCGGCTATGTCAAGCGCGTGCCGCTGTCGGCCTATCGGGCGCAGCGCCGCGGCGGCAAGGGCCGCGCCGGCATGCAGACCCGCGACGAGGACTTCGTCAGCCGCCTGTTCGTGGCCTCCACGCATACGCCGGTGCTGTTCTTCTCGTCTCGCGGCCAGGTCTACAAGGAGAAGGTCTGGCGGCTGCCGATGGCCGCGCCAAACGCGCGCGGCAAGGCGCTGATCAACATCCTGCCGCTGGAGCAGGGCGAGCGCATCACCACCATCATGCCGCTGCCGGAGGATGAATCCACCTGGGCCCAGCTGGACGTGATGTTCGCCACGACCGGCGGCAATGTCCGGCGCAACAAGCTGTCCGACTTCGTCGACGTCCGCCGCTCCGGCATCATCGCCATGAAGCTCGATGACGGCGAAGCGATCGTCGACGTCCAGATCTGCACCGAGCGCGACGACGTGCTGCTGACCGCTGCCGGCGGCCAGTGCATCCGCTTCCCGGTTCCCGATGTGCGCGTGTTCACCGGGCGCACCTCGATGGGCGTGCGCGGCATTGCACTTGGCGAGGGCGACAAGGTGATCTCGCTGGCGATCCTGCGCCATGTCGAGACCACCTCCGACGAGCGCTCGGCTTACCTGAAGATGCGCCGCGCGGTCGCCGGCGAAGCCGCGGCTGACGAGGCGCCGGCCGATGCCGAGGGAGAGGAGACTTCGGGTAGCTTCCAGCTCCCGCAAGAGCGCTATGTCGAGATGTCGGCGGCCGAGCAGGTCGTGCTCACCGTCTCCGTCAACGGCTACGGCAAGCGGACCTCGTCCTACGAGTACCGTACCACGGGCCGCGGCGGCAAAGGCATCGTCGCCATGAGCGTCAACAACCGCAATGGCAACCTCGTCGCGTCCTTCCCCGTGGAGGATGCCGACCAGATCATGCTGGTCACCGACAAGGGCCAGCTGATCCGCTGCCCGGTCGAAGGCATCCGCATCGCCGGCCGCTCGACCCAGGGCGTCATCGTGTTCGATACCGCCGAGGACGAGCACGTGGTGTCGGTCGAGCACATCACGGAAGAGGCCGAGAGCGGGAATGGCGAGAACGGCAACGGGGCGTAAGGCCCCGTTCTAGGCGGTGTTCGCAAGCTCTCTCGTGAGATCGGCAAGGGCCTCGTGCTTGCCGATCTGTGCCATCCAGCACCAGAGCTCCAGCGTGCAATACATGCGGTAAAGGTCGAGCGTCTGCTGCCAGTCGGGGCGCGCGATCGTGCCATAGCCGGCGAGCAAGCCGTCGCGCTTCGGCGCATCCTTCGGCGTGAAATAGTACAGCGCTTTCGCGATATCCATCAGCGGATCGCCCGATGTTGCATTCTCAAAGTCGACGATGCCCGTCAGATGCGGCTCGTATTCCGGCGTCACCAGCACGTTGCCGGCATGGAAATCGTAGTGGCACAGGCGAGGGTGAGACGCTGCCTCGAACAAATGCTGCCGTGCCGTGACGCTATCGCGCAAGCGCGCCGCTAGTGCGGGATCACCGCCGCGTGTGCAGAATTCCGTCAGCTTCCTCTCGAATTGCGCGGACATGTAGGCATGGTTGCTCGGATGCGCCGTCCAGACGCCGTTGGGGCCGATATAGCCAAAGCTATCGAGGGTGACGTCGTTGATCCGGCGCAGCGCCGCGCCCATCTCGGCATAGACCGCAAACAGCTGGGTCTCCGACAGTGTCGCCTCGCGTCGGCCGAGTACCGTGCCGTCGAGCCGGGTCATGAGCAGATAGTTCAGGTCGATCGCCGTTCGCGTGTCGTCGGCGAGCAGGATTTTTGGAATGGCCGCGCCGACCCCCCGCAGGAGACCCAGCACGTAGACCTCCTTCGCCATCTTCCACTGCAGCGATTCCGGATAGACCTTGAGGATGCAGGCGGGCGCATCCGCGAGCGTTAGCTCGAGGACGGTGCTGATCTCGCCGCCGTGCAGCTCGGTGACGCCGCGCACCGAGGCGCGCGGAGACATCCGGCGGATGATCGATTGCGCCTGATCGACCGAGATCGTCAGCTGGGGTTTCAGACGCAGAGGCGCGTCGCCAGTCATGGGTATTCTCTCCGAGCCGCCCGGGCCGGTCGTCTGCCACTGGACGATCGACGCAAACCTAGCGACGTTCGCCTTTGAGGACCTGTCCTCGCTGTTTCAACGTCAGCGCGACGACCTTGTCGTTGGCGTCACGCTCGAAATCGATTTCGGCGGCAACGGATTCGGCCACAAAGACATCCCGTTCGACGGATGCGAGTTCGAGCGGCCGCTGATTGGTGCCTTGCACGAATAGCTTTGTGTCGGTGGAGAAAATCCGGAGCGCGAAACCGGGTGTCAGTGGATAGTTGCCGATATAGTCCTTGAGCTGGTCTTCCGAGGGCGACCATTTGGCCGCAGCCGGACGGGTGCCGATTTGCTCGGCGTCGGCGACGCCCCCAAGTTGAAACCAGGTGAAGGTATAGGTGCCGTCCGCCTTGCGCTTGGGCCGCAGCAGGGCATCGAATTCTCGCGGATAGAAGTCGCCGGCGCTGTCGTAGCCCATCTCGAATTCCGGCTGTCCATCCGCCTGGATCGTCAAGCTGCTGCCCTTGTGGCGCAATTTCATGCCGAGTCCGCCCTTGAGGCGATATTTGCCAACGAGTGCGTCGATCAATTTGGCGTCCGCTGTGGCGACCACGCGCGGTGCGCCGGCCGACGCCGACGGATCGAGCAGATGCGTCCCGAGCTGTCCCAGGCCGCCGGTGGACGTCAATGCGGTATCGCAGAGCAGGACAACGGCCCGTTTGGTCGTGCGATCGACTCCTGCGTAGGACGAGAAGCCGCCGGTGCCGCCTTCGTGCACGATGATGGTCCGCCCGTTTCGGGTGAACAGGCTCCAGTTCATGCCCATCCTGTGTCCGTCGACGTCTGCGATCTGCGCCTGGGTTTGGGCCAAGGCAGGCGTAATCGTGCTCTCACGCGTGCCCAGCTGGCCCTCGAGGTACCGGAGCATGTCCGGCAACGTCGCGCGAACGCCCCCGACCCCGGCCATGTCAGGCGGAAAATCCCAGGGACTGGTGGGCGTTGTGTTCGGGAGGTGCCCCTGAGCGGCGCGAACCTGCGCAGGGCGGTGGGCCACATAGGTCTCGGTCATGCCGAGCGGAACGAGCAGACGTTCGTGAAGGAGCGTCTCGTAGTCCTTGCCTGCGCGCTTGGCGAGCGCGTAGGACAACACCATCATGGCAAAATTCGAATATTCCCACTTCGCCCCGGGCTCGCGTGTCAGCTTGGTTTCGGCCAAGGCGTCGAGCAAGTCGCGCTCGGTTACGGCGGCATAGGGATTGTTGATGTCGGGCGGGCGATAGTGCGCTGGAATGCCCGGCAGGCCAGACATATGCGTCACGATTTGTCCGATGGTGATGTCGCGGCCATTTAGCGCGGGTACCTGCGTCCCCGGCGGCAGCAGCCTGGCGATGGGATCGCTGAGGGCGACTTCACCGCGCGCGATGAGCTCAGCGAGCAGCGCCGCCGTCATCGTCTTGCTGATCGAGCCGATCTCGAAGGCAGTGTGGTCGTCGTAGGGACGCTGTGAACTCGGGTCGGCGCAGTAATAGGCTGTCGCGATCGTGCCGGCGTCGATCACCCCGGCTGCGATGCAGGCGCCGGTGCGGTCGCCCTTGAAACGCAGCTCGAGCGCCGCGCGCACATCGTCATTGCTGATGGCAAGGCCAGGCGTCGCGTAGAGCATGATGGTCGAAACAAGAAAGAGCAGCGCTCTCATCGTCTCTCGCAATCCATCGTTCGGCGCGACCCTGCCGGTTCGTAGGGCCCTGAACGAACCGACGCCCTAGATCTCCAGCTCCGTCCCGAACTCCACCACCTGCTTGGTCGGCACGCCGAAGAACGCGGCCGAGCGTTCGGCGTTGCGCTGCAGGAAGGCGAACAGGCCTTCGCGCCAGACCCACATGCCCGGGACATCCTCGCGCGGGATGATGGTCTCGCGGCCGACGTAATAGGTGATGTCGGCGAGGTCGATGCCGGGCAGCTTGCCCTGCCGGCACGTGAGGGTCAGCCCTTCGTAGATGGTCGGGTTCTGCATGAAGCCGTAATGCAGGACCACGCGGGTGATACCGGGGATGATCTCGATCACCTCGGCGCGTTCCTCATCGGGAATGTGCGGGGATTCCTCGATCAGCACGGTGACCAGCAGCACGCGTTCATGCAGCACGCGATTGTGCTTGACGAACTGGGTCAGCGCGAGCGGCACGCCGCGCGCCGCCGACGCCAGGAACACGGCGGTGCCGGGGAGCCTTGCGCTGCATTTGTTGACGGCGGTCTCAATCAGGTCCTCCTCGGGCTGGCGCAGCCGGGCGCGGGCCGCCTCGACCAGCTTCACGCCGGCGCGCCAGGTCAGCATCAGGAAGGCGACGAGGGCCGCGAGCAGCAGCGGAAACCAGCCGCCCTCGAACAGCTTGATCGAATTCGCGGAGAAGAAGATCACGTCGATGATGAAGAAGAAGCCGTTCACGGCGACCACGAGCCAGGGCGAATAGCCCCACTGGATCGCGACCAGGGCCGCGAGCAGCGTCGTGATCGCCATCAGCAGCGAGACCGCGATGCCATAGGCGCCGGCGAGCGCGTCGGAGGTGCCGAAGCTCAGCACCGCGCCTAACGTTGCGGCGGCGAGCAGCCAGTTCACCAGCGGCACGTAGATCTGGCCGATCGCATCGCTGGTGGTGTGGCGGATCTGCATGCGCGGCAGGAAGCCGAGCTGGATCGACTGCTGGGTCAGCGAGAACACGCCGGAGATGATCGCCTGCGAGGCGATCACGGTCGCGACCGCCGAGAACGCGACCAGTGGATAGTGCAGGGCATCAGGGCAGAGCTGGAAGAACGGGTTCTCGATCATGCTGGGGTCGGTGATCAGCAGCGCGGCCTGGCCGAAATAGTTCAGCACCAGCGCCGGCAGGCAGATCGCGAACCAGGCAAGCCGGATCGGGAAGCGGCCGAAATGCCCCATGTCGGCATACATGGCTTCGCCGCCGGTCACGGCCAGGAACGCCGCGCCGAGGATGGCGAAGGAGATGTGAAAATCCTGGTGGATCAGGAAGTCGAAGGCATAGAACGGGCTGAGCGCGGCCAGCACCGCCGGCGCCTTGACGATGCCGTGGATGCCGAGCGCGGCCAACGCGACGAACCAGGCCAGCATCACCGGTCCGAAAATGCGGCCGATGAAGCCGGTGCCCTGCTTCTGCATCATGAACAGCCCGATCAGGATGGCCACGGTGATGGGCACCACGACAGGCGCGAGCGAGGGCGCGTCGACCTTGAGGCCCTCGATGGCTGAGAGCACCGAGATCGCCGGCGTGATCGCGCCGTCGCCGTAGAGCAGGGCGGCGCCGACGAGACCGACGACGAGCAGATGCGCGCGCCAGGTGCCGGCCTGGGCGTTGCGGGCATGGAGCAGCGCCAGCAGCGCGACGATGCCGCCTTCGCCGCGATTGTCGGCGCGCAGGATCAGCAGCGCGTATTTGAGCGAGATGATCAGCAGCAGCGCCCAGAGGATCAGCGAGGCAACCCCCAGGACAGCGTCGTGACTTAGGGTGCCGCCATGAGCCGCCGCCTTGGCGGCTTCCTTCAGGGCGTAAAGGGGGCTGGTGCCGATATCGCCATAGACCACCCCGAGGGCGCCCATGGTCATGGCAAGCGGCAGCGGATCAGGATGATGGTGGCCGGAGGCGACTGCGGGCGTACTGGACAATGGCGACCCCCCGATGGGATCGCGCCCGGCGGGCCATTCCGACGAGCGCGAACATCAGACAGTCTGCGACGAGACGTCGCAAATTTCCATGAAATTTATATCAGTAAGCTTTTCTGACGCGAAGCTGACAACCGCAACTACGGCGTGCGATCGGCGGTCACGAGGCGCGCCTCGCGGACGTCGGCCTTGGTGCCGGCGCGGCGCAGGCAGGAGGCTTCGAAATTCGGCCAGGCCTGCTGCGAACAGTCCTTGCCGATGGTGCGGATGTCGAGACGGTCGCTCTTGGCGAGCGGCTGCGGCACGCTGGCCTCGACCTTCGGGGCAAAGCCGGGCAGGAGGGTGAGGGCGGCAGCAACACACGCAGAGATGGCGATGGCCGAGAGAGCCTTGATCATTGACAGTCCCCTGTGATGCGGCCGCGACGCCCAGTGTGCGGCCCGTCGTTTGTTGGGCGGATTAGTAACCATGGCCAGTTTCCGGACGTCTTCGCGGATGTCGGAAATGGTTTCGTTCGCGCTCCGTTTTGTTTCGTGGCCGCCCCGAGGACGAAACAAACGGGCCGCAGCCGACAGGATAGGCCGCAGAATCCGCGCTGAACGGGCAGGGAACCTGTCCGGCTTGCCGGGCCGGGCCGGGCGCGGTAGGACGTGGCCATGCCGCGCATTGCCTTCTACCCAGGTTCCTTCGACCCCATCACCAACGGCCATCTGGACGTGGTCCGGAGCAGTGCCCCGCTGTGCGACCGGCTGGTGGTCGCGGTCGGGATCCACCCCGGCAAGAAGCCGCTGTTTTCGACCGAGGAGCGGCTCAAGATGCTCCATGACGTCTGCGGGCCGGTGGCAGCCCAAGGCGGCTGCACGCTCGAGGCTGTGACCTACGACGATCTCGCGGTCACCGCGGCGCGCAAATACGGTGCGACCATCATGATCCGGGGTCTGCGCGACGGCACCGATCTCGACTACGAGATGCAGCTCGCCGGCATGAACGGCACCATGGCGCCCGAGGTGCAAACCGTCTTCCTGCCGGCCTCTCCGCTGGTCCGCCCGATTACCGGCACATTGGTGCGTCAGATCGCCGGCATGGGCGGAGATGTCTCGGCCTTCGTACCGCCGCTCGTCGCAAACCTGCTCAAGGCCAAATTCGCCGGATAACGGCGCGCTGTTTCATCTCACCTGATCCGGAGTTTCCATGATCCGTCGTCTCGCAATTCTTGCCACGATGTTCGTCGCGCTCTTCAGCGCAGCGCCGGCGATGGCGCAGCAGCTGCCGGCGAACCTCGACAAGGCCAATGCGCTGGTCATCGACACCACCAAGGGCCGCATCGTCATCAAGCTGCGCACCGACATCGCGCCCCAGCACGCCGAGCGCCTCAAGCAGCTCGCGCGTGAGGGCTTCTACAACAACGTGCCGTTCCACCGCGTCATGGACGGCTTCATGGCCCAGACCGGCGACGGCCAGAACGGCAACGGCACCGGCGGCTCGAAATATCCGAACCTGAAGCAGGAATTCTCCAAGGTGCACTTCGCGCGCGGCATCGTCGGCATGGCCCGGCGCGGCGACAGCGTCGACAGCGCCAACTCGCAGTTCTTCATCATGTTCGCCGACGGCGGCAGCCTCGATAACCAGTACACCGTGATCGGCGAGGTCGTGCAGGGCATGGACGTCGTCGACAAGCTGAAGAAGGCTCCGCCCGGCTCCCCCGGCGGCACGGTCACCGATCCCGACAAGATGGTGAAGGTGCAGGTCGCCTCCGACATCAAATAGGACACGGGAGAACGCCATGGCGCGCTGCGGCAACAGGCTTGTGCTGATTGCCGCAGCGCTGTTCCTCGGCGTCTCCAGCGCGGCTGCCGAGGACGCGAAGGTCAATACCATAGCTGATATCTCCAGGTATCTGCAAACCTGCTGGAAACCGCCGCCGCCGGCCAAGGCCCGCCCTATCGACATCACCGTCATCGTGAGCTTTAACCGGGCCGGAAACATTTTGGGCCATCCGCGAATTTCCTATGAGTCCGCGGAAGCCTCCGATGAGGACCGGCTGCAGTACCGCATTGCGGTGATGGAGACATTGCAACGCTGCACGCCGTTGCCATTTACCGATGCAATGGCTGGCGCCGCCGCGGGGCGTCCCTTCGCAATCCCGATCCGCAGACGGAAGACTTCACCCCCAACGCAAGAGAGACGAGCATGAGCGTCACCGAAAACACATTGATCCTCGAGACCACGCAGGGCCCCGTCACCATCGAGATGCGGCCTGACCTCGCGCCCGGCCATGTCGCGCGCATCAAGGAGCTGGTCCGCGAGGGATTCTACGACGGCATCGTGTTCCACCGCGTCATCGAGGGCTTCATGGCGCAGACCGGCTGCCCGCACGGCACCGGCACCGGCGGCTCCGGCAAGAAGCTGAAGGCCGAGTTCAACAAGGAGCCGCATGTGCGCGGCACCGCCTCGATGGCCCGCGCCGCCAACCCCGATTCCGGCGACAGCCAGTTCTTCATCTGCTTCGACGATGCTCGCTTCCTCGACAACCAGTACACGGTGTGGGGCAAGGTCACCGAGGGCATGGAGAACGTCGACAAGATCAAGCGCGGCGAGCCGGTGCAGAACCCCGACAAGATCGTCAAGGCGCGCATGGCGGCGGATAAGGAGTGAGCGGTTTTGCCGGTGTCATGCCCCGCGCAGGCGGGGCATCCAGTAATCACCGGCGGTGGTTACGACTGAGATCGTGAGTACTGGATCGCCCGCCTGCGCGGGCGATGACAAGTTCGAGGGCATGCGCACCGATCTCTTCGATTTCGACCTGCCGCCCGAGCGCATCGCCTTGCGCCCGGCGAGCCCGCGCGACTCCGCGAGGATGCTGGTCGTGGAGAACGGCGCGTTGCGCGACCAGACCATCGCCGACCTAGCAAAATGGCTGAGGCCGGGCGACCAGCTCGTCGTCAACGACACCAAGGTGGTCGCGGCGCAGTTGAAGGGCCGCCGCATCGGCCGCGAGACCGAGCCGAAGATCGAGGCAACGCTGATCAAGCGGCTCGACGGCTCGCGCTGGCAGGCGCTGGTGAAACCCGCGAAGAAGCTCACTGCCGGCGACCGCATCCGCTTCGGCAATGAAGGCAAGGTCTGCCTGCTCGGCCATCTCGACGCCGAGGTCGAAGCCAAGGGCACCGAGGGCGAGGTGACGCTGTCCTTCTCGTTCCACGGCCCCGCGCTGGATCAGGCGATCGCCGATCTCGGCAGCCCGCCGCTGCCGCCCTACATCGCCTCGAAGCGTACGCCCGACGATCAGGACCTCGCCGACTACCAGACCATGTTCGCGGTCAACGAAGGCGCGGTCGCAGCGCCCACAGCGGGCCTGCATTTCACGGCGGCGCTGGAACAGGCGCTGCGCGAGCGCGGCGTCGGCATCAACCGGATCACGCTGCATGTCGGGGCAGGGACGTTCCTCCCCGTGAAGGTGGACGACACCGAAGGCCACAAGATGCATGCCGAGTGGGGCACCATCTCGGCCGAGACGGCGGAGCGGCTCAACAGCGCGCGGAGGAACGGCGGCCGCATCATTGCGGTCGGCACAACGTCGCTAAGGCTGCTGGAGAGCGCGGCCAGCGAGGACGGCACAATTCAGCCGTTCGCGGCGGAAACCTCGATCTTCATCACGCCCGGATACCGCTTCCGCGCCGTCGACGTGCTGATGACGAACTTCCACCTGCCGAAGTCGACCCTGTTCATGCTGGTGTCGGCATTCGCCGGCCTGGACACGATGAAGCAGGCCTACGCGCACGCGATCGCGAGCGGGTACCGGTTCTACTCGTATGGAGATGCGTGCTTGCTTTTTCGGGCGGTGCCGTAGGGTGGGCAAAGGCGCACAGCGCCGTGCCCACCATCAAGAGTGCACGGGACGTAAAGGTGGGCACGCTTCGCTTTGCCCACCCTACGATACCGGTCGCTGCGATGCTGATTACGCCATCACCCGCTGCGGCAGCAGCTCGGCGATCTGCACAGCATTCAGCGCGGCGCCCTTGAGCAACTGGTCGGCCGCCACGAACATCGAGATCGAATGGCCGCTAGGGTCGCTGAGGTCCTTGCGGATGCGGCCGACCAGGACGTCGTCCTGGCCCGAGGCGTCGATCGGCATCGGGAAGTAGTTCCTGGTGCGGTCGTCGACGATCTTCACGCCGGGCGCCTGCGCCATGATGGCGCGGACCTGGTCCTCGGTGATCTCCTTCTCGCATTCGAAGGTGATGGCCTCGCAATGCGCGCGCAGCACCGGCACGCGGACGCAGGTGACGCCGATGGCGATCTTCTCGTCCTCGAAGATCTTGCGGGTCTCCTTGATGACCTTGGTCTCTTCGTCGTTGTAGCCGGTGTCAGGATCAACGGCCGTGTTGTGGTTGAAGAGATTGAAGGCGTAAGGGTGCGGCATCACCTTGGGGGTATAGACCTGCCCGTTGAGATTGGCGCGGGTGGACTCGACAAGCTCCTCCATCGCCGCGGCGCCGGCGCCGGAAGCCGCCTGGTACGTCGAGATGATGACGCGCTTGATGCGGTTCTTCTGGTGGATCGGCCAGAGCGGCACTAGCGCGGTGATCGCGGCGCAGTTCGGGTTGGCGATGATGCCCTTGTGGTCACGGATGCGGTTGCCGTTCACTTCGGGGATCACCAGCGGCACGTTCGGATCCATGCGGAAGGCGGAGGAGTTGTCGACCACGACGGCGCCTGACTTGACCGCAATCGGCGCGAACTTCTTCGAGATGCCGCTGCCGGCGGAGAACAGCGCGATGTCGACGCCCTCGAAGGCGCGCTCGGTCAGCTCCTCGATGACGACGGTCTGGCCGCGGAACGACACCGTCTTGCCGGCGGAGCGGGCGCTCGCCAGCGCCTTGAGCTTGCCGACACGAAAACCGCGCTTGTCCATGGTGGCGATGAATTCGGCGCCCACCGCACCGGTGACGCCGACAATCGCGACGACGGGATCGTTACTCACTGTGTCCTCCATTGAGATCGATTGAGACAACAAAAAAGCCCCGGACCATCGAGGGCGGGGCTT
The DNA here is from genome assembly GCF_029714425.1 of Bradyrhizobium sp. CB2312. Taxonomy (NCBI): domain Bacteria; kingdom Pseudomonadati; phylum Pseudomonadota; class Alphaproteobacteria; order Hyphomicrobiales; family Nitrobacteraceae; genus Bradyrhizobium; species Bradyrhizobium sp. CB2312. Next base: position 4,976,971 of record NZ_CP121668.1, read on the forward strand.
CGGTAGAGCTGATGCGTTTTAGTCGACGACTATGCGCGCGCGCCTCCCCGGGCCCCGAAGGCCGTGGTGGTTTTGGTCGTGCGTTTGGTAGTCGTGAACATGGCGGCGACTTATGCGGGAGAGTCTTCCGCCCGTCAATGGGTTTTCGGCGGGATTGTGGCGGAGTTATTTGGCCCGGGCGCCGGGCGGCTCGAGGGTGACCTCCTTGAGGTCGTCGCCGCTGACGACGACGATCGAGAAATTCAGCCGGCCGCGTTCGCGCACGAGGCCGCCGCTGATCGCCTTGCCTGAGGCCGCGCGCTCGGCGACGCGTACGGCGTCGGCGAGGCGGTGCCTGATCGCGCCGAGCGCTGCGAGGTTGTCGCGGTCCTCGAGGTCCAGCTCGGCAAGGGGGAGGGCAGCCTCGCCGCCGACGAGCTCGCCGGTCCTGGCGTTGATGGTATGGCGCCAGATCCGGTCGTTGTGCAGGGTCTTCACCCGATACACTGGCACACCGGAGCCGCCGTCGAAGCTCACATCGGCGGTCGTGGCGCCGGCGTGACGGGCCTCCGCGATCGCCATGGCCTGGCTGATCGAGATCGACGAGCTGCGGAAGCGTTCGATCTCGCGGCTGACCGCTTGGCGGTCGGCCTCGGCATCACCATCTGTGTCGCTGGGAAGGGCGGTCGGCGTCCCCGTGGTCACGATCGCGCGCGCGGGCGCGGCAAGAAGGAGCGCGGACAGGCTGATCGCCAGTAGCGGCAAGGTCCATCGTGTGGCTGTCGTCATGCTCGAAACCTTTGGTCGGCGAGCGGGCTCGGTCACTCAGAGAAAACGCGGCCGACCTTGGGCATCGGTCGGCCGCTGAACGTCGTGGCGGGCTGTACCCGTCGCGGCGATCAAAGCGCGGCGGACCCCTTTGGGGCTGGTGAAAAAGTGGTCCGCATCGCCTTATAATTAAACCATACCGTATCGTTTTGTTTTGGTCAATGGCGAGGGCGTGGCCCCGTTGGGGATAGATCGCGAGCTCACGGAATTGTCAGCGGGAGGGGCGGCGCCGTTGCGGGCTCTTCGCAGTGTCCTTGGCACCATCCTTGGCGCCATCTTTGGCCACGTCGTGGACGCGATCCGCAGGTCCGAGCGCACCGGCCAGGAACAGCTTGATCGCGGCGCGCATGCGCTTCTCGGCGGCCTTCAGTTCCAGCGACATTCCAAACGTCGCCATGCGGTGGGTGTGACCGGCAACGACGTCGAGGAACACTTCCGCTGCGATCGTCGTGTCCTCGACGTCCAGCGCGCCCTGCGCCACCAGATGGTCGAAGAAGCGCGCCGTGGTGGCGACCGCCTTGAGCCAGCCTTCCTCCTTGCCGAGCTTGGCGACGTCGGGGAAGTTGATGGCCTGTGACGTCATCATGCGGCTGAAGGCGACGGCATCGGATCCGCAGGTGAAGGTCAGCATCTCGCGCCCGATCTCGACCAGGCGCTGCTCGACAGAGATATCCGAGGCGCTGGAGAGCTGCGTCTCCGCCGCTGCCGACAGCGGCGCAAGCCAGCGCTCGATCTCGCGCCGGAGCACGGCGGCAAACAGGCCGCGCTTGTCGCCATAGCGGGAATAGACGGTGGGCTTGCTCACCCGCGCCGCTTCTGCGACCGCATCGAGCGAGGTCGCATCAAAACCGCGGTCCAGGAACAGGCGGGTGGCGACCTCGATCAGCCGCTGGTCGCGCTCGATCGCGGCGGTTTTGGTCGGCCGGCCACCGCGCGATTTCGGCACCTCGCGCCGTTGCGCTGCCGATCTTGTCCTGGTCGCAGTCAATCCCATGCCCAATGATCCCTGCGCGTTGCCTGTCATTCGCTCTATATCGCGCGGGAGCGAGGGCGTCATCGCGAATCTGGCCGAATTGGCCGTATCGTCAACGGTCTCGATACGACCTCGTTCCGTCACGGCGTGCTCATGGGAGCGTCGAGGTCCAGGCCTCGCCCGCCGCCGCCTTCTCATATCCGTACTGGTACAGTGCCCGCATATAGGCGGTGTCGAACCCTTCGGAAGGAGGCGCGGGATAATCGCGCGCGATGTAGGAGAGATGGAAGCCGAGGCGGTTGCGCTTGGCGAAATCATAGGTGGAGAAGATGATCGAACGCGTCTGCGATTGCGTGATCGCCGACAGGCTGCGCGAGGCGACGTCGATGGTGCTGTTGGACACCAGCTCGAAATTGCGTTCGATCTTCTTGTTGACGAGGATGTAGATGTCCATCTTCGCGGTGCCCGGCAGGCGGCTGCCCTGGAACAGCAGGGCCTCCGGCAGCGTCAGCACCGGGGCGGTCACGCCGCCGTCGACATGCATCTCCTGAAATTTGCGGCCCTGGCCTTCGGCGTCGATCATGATCGGCGGAAACACCAGCGGAATGCTGGCGGAGGCCGCCATCACGTCGCGAAACAGCTTGAGCGCCTCGGGCGTGCCGACCGCGGCGATCTTGCCCATGTCCCAAATGGCGGTCCGCTGGGTGTCGAGATCGGTAGTGACCACCAGCAGCCTTCGGCCCTTGGCATTCTCGCGCGCGACCTGCGCCAGGATCTCCGGCCCGACATAGCGGGCGACGAGCTCGCGTAGCCGCGTGTTGCCGAACAGGCCGGATCCGAACAGCACGCGTATGATGCTGGGATCGTTCAGGAGGCTCTCCGCGATGCCGCTGGTGTAGACCTCTTTCAGCGTGTCGTCGTATTGCGACCCCAGAAACGCAAACGGCGCGATCAGGCCGCCGGTGCTCACGCCCGAGACGACCGAGAAGGTCGGACGGGTTCGGGCCGCGGTCCAGCCGTTGAGCACGCCGACGCCATAGGCGCCGTCGGCGCCGCCGCCGGAGAGCGCCAGATAGGTTTTCGCCGCGGTGCTGGTGTCTTTCTCGAAGCTGAATTTCGTGACCGGCTCGTCGGCGTAGCGCCTGAGGCCGTCGATATCGAGCACACGGGATGCACTGGCCTCGGCTGCCGTATAGGGCGTGCGGGGCAGGGAGGTGCAGGCGCCGAGCGCCAGGCTGCACGCCAGGGCCAGGATTCCAGTCAGGCGGGCACCTTGCTGCCTGATCCAGCCGCGCGCGGGGCAGAACATCTCGGTCGAACATGAAGCGGGGGACATTGTCGGTGGCTGGCGATCACACGTCTACGGCCGCCGGCAACTTTGCCGCGGCATCTCGTCCAACCCCACGGTAAAACTACACTGTATCGTTTTATTTAACAAGCGCGGCGGACGGTAATATCCGCGTCGATTGTGTCCCAGTCTGGCGCATAGCGCGGCCTGAGCGGTTGATCGGCCTCGTCCGACACGCAATAAGCACGGCCATGACTCTACCCAATCATTTCGAACTGCTCGCCACCGATGGCTCCGCCCGCACCGGGCGCCTGACCACGCCGCATGGTGTGGTGCGCACGCCCGCCTTCATGCCGGTCGGAACCGCCGGCGCCATGAAGGGCATGCACTGGCGCGAGGTGCGCGATGCCGGCGCCGACATCGTGCTCGGCAACACCTATCACCTGATGCTGCGTCCCGGCGCCGAGCGGATCGCGGCGCTCGGCGGCTTGCAGAAATTCACCGGATGGAACGGGCCGATGCTGACGGATTCCGGCGGCTTCCAGGTGATGTCGCTGGCCGACTTACGCAAGGTCAGCGAGCACGCCGTGACCTTCCGCTCGCATATCGACGGCGCCAAGGTCGAATTGTCGCCGGAGCGCTCGATCGAGGTGCAGCGCTTCCTCGGCTCCGACATCGCCATGCAGATGGACGAATGCGTGCGGCTGCCGGCCGAGCGTGACGACATCGACCGCGCGATGCGGCTGTCGCTGCGCTGGGCCGAGCGCTCAAAGCGCGCCTTCGAAAGCGCACCCGACGGCTACATGCTGTTCGGCATCGTCCAGGGCGGCGACATCCCGCAGCTTCGTCACGCCAGCGCGCAGGGCCTCGTCGAGATGGGGTTTCACGGCTATGCGATCGGCGGCCTCGCCGTCGGCGAGCCTCAGGCGGTGATGCTGGCGATGATCGACGAGACCGCGCCGGCGCTGCCGACCGAGCGGCCGCGCTATCTGATGGGTGTCGGCACGCCCGACGACATTCTCGAGGCGGTGAAGCGCGGCGTCGACATGTTCGATTGCGTGATGCCGACGCGCAATGGCCGCCACGGCGTCGCCTTCACGCGTTTCGGCCAGGTCAATCTGCGCAACGCGCGCCACGCCGACGATCCGCGCCCGCTCGATGAGGAGAGCACGTGGCCGTCGGCGCGCAACTACGCACGCGCCTATCTGCATCATCTCGTCAAGGCCGGCGAGACGCTGGGGGCGATGCTGCTGTCCGAAATCAACATCGCCTACTACCAGTTCCTGATGCAGGGCATCAGGGACGCGATCGCACATGGAACGTTCGAGGAGTTCTATCAGCGTACGCGCGAGGACTGGGCGAGGGGCGACATCGCCCCGCGCTGATCAATGGCGCAACGTCAGTTGCAGACAATCCGCTGCTTGACGGCGTGCTTGGTCACGAAGCCGTAGCCGCAATTGTCGCAGGTCCAGAGATAGGAGATCATTTGGTCCGAGACGTAGGCAGATGCTTCGGCGGCGACCATGGAGTCAGCGCAGACGGGACAGGTGGGCAATTCGCTACAACGCGGATCGCGATGATGCGCGACGGTCGACAACACTTCAGCGACTGCTGACATCGTGGTGACCTCCCTGCTTTGAGACCTAAGTCTAACATAAGCAGAATCAGTTGACGAGGTCGCAACACAAATGCGTTGGTTTTCTGCTAATTACAGCTCACGCGATTTTGCGATGCAGCGTATTTAACATGTGCCGCATTGCCGCTTGCGTGCCGTCGCAAGCTGTCCGTAATTGCGCAAGAGCCGTGAAAGAAGCGCGAATTGTCGCCACAGGGAGTTCATCATGGACGCATCGTCCCAGACGGGTGCAGCGCACCAACCCGGCCGCGGCCGGATCTATTCTTCGATCGTCGAGGCCTTTGGCGACACGCCGATCGTGCGTTTGCGCCGCCTGCCGGGCATGCATGGCGTGAACGCGACCATTTTGGCAAAACTTGAATATTTCAACCCTGCCGCGAGCGTGAAGGATCGCATCGGTGCGGCCATGATCATCGCGATGGAGAAGGCGGGGATCGTCAAGCCCGACACCGTCCTGATCGAGCCGACCTCCGGCAACACCGGGATCGCGCTCGCCTTCGTCGCCGCCTCGCGCGGCTATCGGCTGAAGCTGGTGATGCCGGAATCGATGTCGATCGAGCGGCGCAAGATGCTGGCCTTCCTCGGCGCCGAGCTGGTGCTGACGCCGGCCGCGCAGGGCATGAAGGGCGCGATCGCGACCGCCGAGGAGCTCTTGAAGACGACGCCGAACTCGGTGATGCCGCAGCAGTTCAAGAACCTCGCCAATCCCGAGGTGCATCGCCGCACCACCGCGGAAGAGATCTGGAACGACACCGCAGGCGATATCGATTTCTTCGTCGCCGGCGTCGGCACCGGCGGCACAATCACCGGCGTCGGTCAGGTGTTGAAGCCCCGCAAGCCCTCGCTGCGTGTCGTTGCGGTCGAGCCGGAGGAAAGTCCTGTGCTCTCGGGCGGCCAGCACACGCCGCACAAGATCCAGGGCATCGGCGCGGGCTTCGTCCCTGACATTCTCGACCGCTCGGTGATCGACGAAATCGTGAAGATCAATTCGACCAGCGCAATCGAGACCTCGCGCGCGCTGGCGCGGCACGAGGGCATTCCGGGCGGCATCTCCTCGGGCGCGGCGATTGCGGCGGCGCTTCAGATCGGCAAGCGGCCGGAAGCTGCGGGAAAAACGATCCTGGCCATCGTGCCGTCGTTCTCCGAACGTTATCTTTCGACGGCTCTGTTTGAGGGAATCTAGGACATGGCGGATCAACCGAGGCGGCCGCGCACATTGGGTGACGCGCGAACCGAGGCCGAAGCGGCATTCAAGAAGGTGACGGCCAAGGTCGCCGCGGCGCCACCGAAGCAGAACGTGGCGCCGGGGGTCAGGGAGCAGGTCACACTGCGTATCGACCAAGACGTGCTGGAGTTCTTCCAGGCGGGCGGGCCGGGCTGGCAGGACCGCATCAACGAGGCGCTGCGCAAGGCGGCGGGGAAGTAAGGCTCGCTCGGTTGCCCGCCCGCCCGCGGGCTGAGGCGTCCGCGAGCGGCGCATCTCTGTCCTCGTCATTGCGAGGAGCCCTTGCGACGAAGCAATCCAGACTGTTGGCGCCGAGAGAATCTGGATTGCTTCGCTGCGCTCGCAATGACGGAGGTTGCTGAGTGCGACCAAAAGAAAAAGCCCGGCGCGAGCCGGGCTTTTGTGTTTCGCGAACTGGCCTGCCTCAGCGGCGGAACATGCCGCCCATCATGCCGCCGACGACACCGCCGACGAAGGCTGCGCCGGCCGCATCGCCGGGGCTGCTGCGTTGGGGGGCCGGTGCCGGCGCGCTGCTGCCCGCGGGGGCGCTGGCACGGCGGGCCGCCTTCTGGCTGTTATCGCTTGCGGTCGGCGGCGCTGCCACGACCTCGGCGAGCAGGGCCTTATGCTGGGGCTTGTTGAGGTAGCCCGACGAAGGATAGCCGCGCGCGGCCTGCCAGCGCTTGATGACGGACCGGGTCTCCTCGTTGAACACGCCGGTCTGCTTGGTGTCGAAGCCAAGCCCGGTGAGGCGACGCTGCACGTCGCGGCGCTGGTTCTTGTCGAGGCCCATCTGGTCCTCGGTGAGCTGAGAGGCCTCATCGGTGAAGGCTGCGGGATCGACGCCAGCATTGAGGGTGCGGGTCGCCGTCGACGGGCCGCTCTTGATCGCGGCGAGCCGCGCCAGCGCGAGCGCTTTGAACTGGCCGTTCGGATAGGCCGCCAGGTAGGCGTTGAGCTCTTCCGGCTTGTTGCTCTCCTTCACCGAGCGCCAGTATTCTAGCTCGACACCGTCATTGCTACCGCTTGCCGCCGGTACGACGCCGGAAGCGGTGGGGGCCGCGTTGGCAACCTGGGTGGTCGGAGCCTGGTTGAGATAGACCGCGCCGATCAGATTGGTGTGGCCCCAGGGCAGCTGGCCCTTGTGGGTCTCCTCGTTGACCTGGGCGCGCACCGACGTCATCGCCTGCTGGATCTCGACGCCGGGCCTGGTGATGTTGTCGATCAGCGCGCGGGTGAACGGGCTGTTATTGCCTTCCTGGCCGTCGAGCGCGGTCTGGCCCGGGCCGGTGGCGAACGCGATCAGCGTGCCTTCACCGGACTTCATCTCGGCAAGGCCGCTCTGCACGTTGACGCTGCGGGTCGCCGAGTTCGACTTGATCTTGGCAGCGAACGGATTGTCGCGGCAGGCATCGAGGAACACGAGCTTGACCTTGGCATCGCCCATGGTCTGCTCGAGCGTCAGGTCGATGTTGATGGCGGCGCCAAGCTTGACGTCCATCTCCGACTTGATGTCGGCGTCGACCGGCAGGAGATAGTTGGTGCCGCCGACGGCGATGCCGTGGCCGGCATAGTAGAACAGCGCGATGTCGGAGCCCTGCGCCTTGCGGCCGAAATCGAGCAGCTTCTCCGTCATCTGGTCGCGGCTGAGGTTGGATCCTTCGATCACGTCGAAGCCGACGTTGCGCAGCGTCGCCGCCATCGCCTTGGCGTCGATTGGCGGGTTCGGCAATTGCGCGACGTTCTTGTAGGAGCCGTTGCCGACGACAAAGGCGACGCGGCGGTCCGCTTTCGCGGCGCTGACCGACAAGGCCATGCACATCAGCGACGCGAGGAGGGTGAGATAGCGCATCTGAAATCCCCAGAATCGAATTGCAGGCAGCAACAAATCGACAACGAACCTACACGAAGTGCCCGACTTCGCGCCACCAGAACGGCGGTACGGTCCACTCAACCCATTGCTGTGTGGCCGAATGTGCACGATAGAGTGCCCCTCCAAAGTGATCCAAATCACGCTCGACCACTTTGTTTGGTCGCGCGAGGCGGCGCGGGGTTCACTGCGCGCGGGCGGGAACCGGCGAAGCCGGCTTTAAATTCAGGAGATTGCCGCAGAGGATCAGCGCTGCGCCGAGGACGGTCCAGGCATCGAGCCGTTCGGAATAGAGCAGCCAGCCAGCGGTGGCGGTCAGCGGAACCCGCAGGAAGTCCATGGGAACCACGATCGTCGCGTCGGCGTAGCGGAGCGCGCTGGGGAGGCAGTAGTGCGAGAATGTGCCGCAGACCCCGATGACGAAGAGCCAGCCCCAAAGGGTGGCTGACGGCCAGGTCCAGACATAGAGCGTCGGCAGCAGGCCTACGACAAACTGCACCACGGTCATCCAGAACAGGATCGACAATGCGCTCTCGGTCCTGGTCAGCGATTTCGCCAGGATCATGGAGATGCTGAAGCCGATTGCGGCTCCGAGCGCGATCAGCTGGCCCGGATTGATCTCGCTGGTGGCGGGACGCACGATCATGACGACGCCGACGACACCCAGCACGACCGCGGCGATCTTCCAGACGGTCATGCGCTCGGACAGGAAGGTTGCGGCCATCAGCGCGGTCCAGATCGGCATGGTGAATTCGATCGCCACCACCTGGCCGATCCCGATCAGCGTCAGGGCATAGAACCAGCCGAGCTGTGCGAAATAGTGGACGCCGTTGCGGGCGAGGTGCTGGGGCAGGCGTTTGGTCGCGACCGCCTTGAAGCCACCGCTCCGGTAGATCATCGGCAGCAGCAGCGCGAACCCGATCACCGAGCGCACTTCTATGATTTGGAAGACGTTGAGCTCGCGCGTGGCCTCGCGCCCGGCCACCGCCAGGACCAGCATCAGCGCCAGCCAGCCGGCCATCCAGAGTGCAGCCATCGATTTGGACGGTGTCGGGGGCATTGGCGGCGCGGGAGATCGAACGTGAGGGGACGGCCGGTATCGGCGACATCGGCGCGGTTTGCAACGGCCAAAACTGCGGATGCAGCGATGCAGGACGGCGTGCTAAGGCTTGGGTGAACAACGACAAAAAACGGGAGAATTTCGCTCATGCGCATCTTGCAGCCGGCCGAATGGAAGAAACCACGCGGCTTTTCTCATGGCGTGGAGGTGGAGGGGCCGGGCCGCTGGGTGGTGCTGGCCGGTCAGACCGGCGGCGACGAGGCCGGCAATTACGCGCCCGACATGGCAGCGCAGGTTGCGACCGCGCTGAAGCGGATCGTTAAGCTCCTGGGCGAGGCCGGTGCCGGTCCCGAGCACATCGTCCGCCTGACCTGGTACCTGACCAGCCGCAGCGAATATGAAGCTGCGGGCGCCGGCATCGGCGCAGCCTGGAAGGAAATGCTCGGGCGCAACTTCCCGCCCTCGACACTCCTCTATATCGGCGGTCTCGTCGATGAGCGCGCCAAGGTCGAGATCGAGGTCACCGCGTTCATCCCGAACGCATAAAAAAATCGACCCGGCGCGGACGCCGGGTCGATTGTCGTGTCACTGACTGTCCTACTTCGACAGCGAGATGTTGGCGCCGCGGAACTGGCTGTCGGCGCGCATCGCGACGCTCTGCTTGTTGCCACTCGTCTTCAGCGAGATGTTGGCGTTGAAGCCGGCGGTGGAGGCGACCAGCTCGTAATTGCCGCCGGCGCCACGGCCCTGCAGCGATCCCGAGATGTTGCGGCTGGCCTCGGACCAGCTGCCGGCGATGGCGCCGCCTTCAGCCCTGACGTTGGCGCCGAGGTTGAACTTGTAGGCGTCGCTGGCGCAGGTCAGCGACATCTCCATGGTGGGGCCGATCGGGGCGTATTTGGCCCGGCAGCGGATCCGCTCGGTCGAGCCGTCGTCCAGCGTCACGGTGCCGCTACCGTTCCACGTACCCGCCAGTGGAGCAAACGGGCCGGACTGGGCCTTGCCTTCAGAGTGGGCGAGCCCTGCCGCAAACAAAACGGCGGCCGCGATCAGCAGCCGCCGGTTTCGGGCGCGAGCCTCGATAGGTTTATTGGCGCGATGCTTCCCACCGCCCACTGCACGGTATGCCTGCAGATGCTCCATTCCACTTCCCCGATCCGGCGTTGCCGTTGAGTTGACCGTTGGCATATGCACCATTGATCGAAACTTTCACAAGTCCCCCGCTGCCGATGGTGCCGGAAACGTTAGCGCCGGGCGCGGTGATCTTGCCGTCGGCGACGGTGAGCATGGAGCTTGCGGTGGGCTCGCAGGAGCCGGTCTTGGTCACGATGGTGACGTGCCAGTTGCCGTCATAGGGGCTCTGGGCGAAAGCGGGAGCGGCAAGGGTGCCGGCGACAACTGAAGCGGCACAGAACGCCGCGATGCGACCAAAACGCATGAATTCCGTCCTTGAATGTGTCTGAGATGCTGACGCTTATTCGGACGAAATGTGACGGAAATTTGTTGCAATGCCAAAGCGAAAATTGTTCCAGTGGAAACAATAGTTTATTTGCGTTTTCGGCTCCAATTTTCGAAGCAGAATCAATGCGGCCTCACGTTAATTGTAAACGTGAGGCGAGAGACTCAGGGGTGGGACTTAGGAGAGGCCTGCTTAGGAAAGGCTTGCTTAGGAAAGGCTTGGCGCCGAAGTCGCGAACTGCTCGTCCTGGACCTTGGCCGGCAGCGCCTTGTGGACCTTGGCATAGTCGATCACATCGGCCAGCAGCTTGAGGCCCAGCGGGGCGAGGGCGCGCTCCCACAGCTCGCGAGCGGTCTCGCCCTTCTTCACGAAGCACCAGTCCTGGGCGGCGATGGCGCCGGCGTCCATGCGGTCGGCGAGATGATAGATCGTGCCGCCGGCGATCGGATCGCCCTCCTTGATGGTCCATTCCACCGCAGCCTTGCCACGATGTCGCGGCAGCAGCGAGGGATGATAGCCGATCCCGCCGAGCTTCGCGGCGGCGAGGGCGTCCTTGCCGATCCGGGCGTGGCTGTGTGCGGTGATGATCAGATCGGTGTCGGGGGCGATTTCGGAGGCGACCACCAGCTTGGGATTGGTCTGCACCGCCACCTCGATCCCGGCCGCCTTGGCGGCCGCAGCGAGGCGATCCTCGGCGTCGGCCACCACGACCCGCACAACCGGAAAGCCGTGCTCCCGGAGCATGTTCAGGGTGGTCACGCCGAAATGGCGGGAGCCGACAAGGGTAATGCGCATGGGTGTCCGATCTCTCTCGCAACTGCGTCATACTCCCGATAACACGCTGGAGCATCCTGTCACCACCCACGAGGCATTACGGCCGGTTATCAACAATGCTTCGGGCGGGGACTGCACCGAACTCGGCGATTGCGCGGCCGTCCGCACCGGTGTTTCCATTGGCGCGTTTCCATGGGCGCACCTTGAGGGCCAGGAGCGAGCGAATGCGAAGCGCGTGGTTTGTTGGTCTCGCCGCACTGATCGTGGCGGCTCCGGCGCAGGCCGGCGGGCCGTACCCGGCGATACCGCCCGAAATCGGCGTCGCGCCGTTCATCGGCCCGACCTGGGACGTTTACCGTTGCGCCGAAGGGCTGCCCTATAATTTCTACCACGGCGCCTATTACGGCGAGGAGCCACCGGCGATCTATCGCGGCTACGCCTACCGGCCGTATTACCGCTACAGCGCCTATCGCAAATGGCCGCGCAAGTATTTTTGCGTGGTCGATTGAGCGTTGCCGTGCGGCCACGATCGGACGGCAAATGCGGATGCGCCGGTTCCTGTGTTTCTTTTCAGACAGAAGGCCACCCGGCGCGCCGCTAGACTAGCGTCCACCGGGGCTGGCGACATTTCAATCCGGATCCCTTTTCGAACCCGGCTTAAGCCGCTGGCGTGATCGCCAGCGGCTTTTTCATGCCGCGCACCACGAAATCACACGACGGTAACACGTTCTCAACCTGGCTGTCGTATCGACGAATCCGTCGCGGATTTGTATTGCGTACCGCGACACCAAGAATGTCCCGCCGGCGTGGGTGCGCCGCGCGGGCATTTTTGCCGGGATCGATTTCATGCCGAGCGCAATTGAGCAGATCGTGGACGCCTATGTGCGGCTGAAGAACCGCCGTGGGCTCGACCAGCTCATGATGCACAGGCAGCGGCTTGCGGTCGATCTGAAGAGTAGGTCGGGCTACGATTTCAGCGAGCCGATCGAAAAGATCGACGAGGAGATCGCCGTCATCGAGGCGGGTCTCAGCCGGCTGAAGGCCGGCGATTCCGCCACATCGGGCGGCCGCCAGCCAATCTGACGGAGCAAAGCATGATCCGGAAAAGTGCGCAGCGGTTTTCCGAAAGATCATGCGCAAAAAAGACAGGCTAAAGCGCGATGACGATTCATCCTGATCTCATTGCGCTTTAGTCGCGCCGGCCGCCGTCGATGACGGTGAACAGCGGCCGTGCCGGGGTCGGCTCGACCAGCAATTCCTCCACCAGCGCGGTGGCCGCATCGACATATTTGCGCGTCGGCTTGTCGAGCTCACGCTTGGCCTCGTCGTCGAGCGCGACCTTGGCGGCCTCGACCAGCTTGCGCATCCGCGCCGCGTGGTCGTCGCCTGCCGTCAGCGTCGCGCGCGCCAGCGAGCGCAGCACAAACAGCTCCCCCTCGAGGCGGAGCAGGCGGTCGTTGAGCCTGGTGAGGACGGCGTTGAGGTCGGCCATGGCAAAATATTCGTTGCGGAGATCCATCCTGATCTAGCGGCGATCGGTGAACGGACTCCAAACGCGGTCGGCGCAATTGGGCCGATCTTTCGAGCCGGCGGCACGGTCGATGCCGTCGATGTGACCGATTGTGAGCCGCGGAGCCCGTGGGGCGCGGCATGGTCAGCAACTACATGACGTTGCGGGTGGACGTCTGGAGCACCGATCGATGCGCTCTGTCCTGATCCTGGTTCTGGTGACCGCAACGGCGGCGCCGGCTGTCGCTGCTTCGGCCCGTCACGCCCATCCGCGCCAGCATATCGTGGTTCGTCCGGCCGAGGACGCACCCGTGCCGCCAGGCTGGTACAAGTTTCCCGGCTATCCACCGATCCCGCCATCGGAGAACAGGAATTTGGATCCGTCCAACTTCGGCGGCGGCTGAAGCATGATCCGGAAAAGTGCGCAGCGGTTATCCGAAAAGATCATGCGCCAACAACAAGCTCAAGCGCGATGACGATCCCGATCGCATCGCGCTTCAGGCGGCTCATGCCGCGGTCCGCGCGAGATATTTGCGCGCGAATTCCAGATACCAGTCGAGGCAGGCGGGATTGGCCATCGCCTCCTTGTTGATGACCTTCTCGACGGGCTGGCCGAGCAGCAGCTTCTTGATCGGCAGCTCCTGCTTCTTGCCGGAGAGCGTGCGCGGGATCTCGGATACGGCAAAGATCTCGTTCGGAAGGAAGCGCCGCGAAAGACTGGCTTCGATGGCCTTGTTGATCTTGGCCTGCATCGCGCCGTCGAAGGTGACACCTTCGCGCAGCACGACGAACAGCGGCATGTAGCTGTCGCGGCCGAGATATTCGAGGTCGACGACGAGGCTATCGAGCACTTCGGGCAGCACCTCGATCGCGGAATAGAGCTCGCTGGTGCCCATGCGCAGGCCGTGCCGGTTGATGGTCGCATCGCTGCGGCCGTAGATGATGCAGGAGCCGTCCGGATTGATCTTGAGCCAGTCGCCGTGCCGCCACACCGGCCCGCGGCCACTGCCGTCAAAGTTGTCCGGATAGGTCTCGAAATAGCTGGAGCGATAGCGCGTACCGTCCTTGTCGTTCCAGAAATAGAGCGGCATCGACGGCATCGGCTCGGTGCAGACGAGCTCGCCGACCTCGTCGATCACGGCGCGGCCCTGTTCGCTGAAGGCTTCGACGGCAGCACCGAGCAGGCGGCACTGCATCGCGCCCGGCGTCTGCGGCAGCTCGCGATTGCCGCCGATGAAGGCGCCGGCGAAATCGGTGCCGCCGGAGATGTTGGCCCACCAGATATCGGCCTGCGCCTTGCTGCCGTTGGTCTTCGACAGCGCCGCGAAGCAATCGTTGAACCAGGCTTGCGTATCGGCGCTGAGCGGCGAGCCGGTCGAGCCGAGGCAGCGCAACCGCGACAGATCGCCGGCGGCGGCAAGATCGACCTCGGCCTTGACGCAATTGGCGAAGAACGCCGCGCCGGCACCGAAGAAGGTCGCTTTCGACTGCGCCACGAAGCGCCACAGCGTGCCCCAGTCCGGCTTGTCCTTGGTGCCGCCGGGGCTGCCGTCGAAAATGCAGCAGGTGGTGCCGCTGAGCAGGCCGCCGACCTGACTGTTCCACATGATCCAGCCGGTCGATGAGTACCAGTGATAGCGCTCGCCGAAAGAATTCTCGTGGTAGGAGCAGCCGAGGTCATTGTGCAGGCCGAGCAGCGCCAGCACCACGATGACGATGCCGCCATGGCCGTGCACGATCGGTTTCGGCAGGCCTGTGGTGCCGCTGGAGTAGACGATCCAGAGCGGATGATCGAACGGCAGCCACATCGGCTCGAACGCGTCGACCGCCGCGCCCGTCCTGGCGAGGAGATCGGACAGCAGGGCGTCAGGCGCGGCGCCACCGCCGGTTTCGGTGTGCAGGATCACGTGCTCGACCGTCGGTAGCGATTGCCGCAGCTCGGCCACCACATCGCGCCGGTCGTGCCGCCGCCCGGCATAGGTGACGGCATCGCAGGCGATCAGCACCTTCGGCTCGATCTGCTTGAAGCGGTCGATCACGGCGGGCGCGGCCATGTCGGGCGCGCAGACGCTCCAGACCGCGCCGATGCTCGCGCTGGCGAGAAACGCGATGATGGTCTCGGGAATGTTGGGAAGGTACGCCGCAACGCGATCACCCGGCTTGACGCCTTTTTCCCTCAGATGCAGCGCGAGCGCGGCCGCCTTGCGTCGCAGCTCCGGCCAGCTCGTCTCTGTGAGCTTGCCGTCCTCGCCGCTGCTGACGATCGCGGGCAGGCCGGCGGCTTGCGCCGCATCGACATGCCGGAACACCTGCCGCGCGTAGTTGACCTGCGCGCCGGGAAACCAGACCGAGCCTGGCATCTTGCGCTCGGCGATCACGGCCTCAAACGGCGTCGGCGATTGCAGATCGTAATAGTCCCAGATGCTGCGCCAGAACGCATCGAGATCGCGCACCGACCACTGCCGCATCTCCTCATAGCTTGCGAAGGTGAGGCTGCGCTGCTCGGCGAGCCAGTTGCGGTAGAGGGCGATCTGGGGAACGAAGGGAGCGGTCATTGCATATCGGCTTCAATTGCGGGGAGGGGAATCTAACCCGTGCCGCAGAGTAGCAGAAGCCGCAGTTCGCGCAGGCCGTAATGACGGCATGGAGGTGTCGTCGCCTCAATCGGTAGCCTGGATTTCGCTGCGCTCCATCCGCGCTACGCGACCGAGAGCGTCGTCTCAGCCTACCACTGCACGCCGGCCCAGCGCCGTCCGAACACGGGGGGCTTGGTCTTCACAGCTTGCCACCCGAAGAAGTGATGCTTGCCGGACCAGCTGTGCACCACGCCGCTGCAGATGCTGCATTTGAAGCTGCCGGAGTGCGTTTCGGCGTGCTCCTCGCGTGTCGCAGTGTAGTTCATGCTGCAACCCGCACAGGTGAATTCTTCGATCGTCCAGATGCTGTTGGCCATTTGCACGGAATGTTTTTGGGACCTCGATCCACGGTAGCCACGGGCCTTTGCGGCGGCGTAAACCGGGCGTGGGAAATCCGGTTAACGGGCGTTAGCCAAGCCCGGACGCCGTGCTGCCGCCGCAAGGTCATTCGTTGGTCTGACCATTCCGCATGTCCCGGTCGATGCGCATCTGCACGCGCCTGATGGCGAGCAGCGCCAGCCTGCCTTGCACCCGGCCGGAATGGATCTTCTCGCCAATGGCGTAGGCGTAGCGCCAATAGCCGGGCGCGCCGTTCCGTCTCAGCGAATAGTGGATGCCGCGGTGGATTCCCGCATGTTCATCGGGCTGTCTGGGAGCGGACGCCATCACCGCGGAATGCAGATGGGCCCGATGCGTTCCTAATCACCGAGGCGCGGGACAGGCCAGTTGTCTTGACGCCGGTGGCCGGGCTGGCAATAACGCCAAGGTTGCGCAAGTCTGGGAACCCCGCGTTGATACCGCAAGAAAGGTCGTGCCAGTGAAAAGCCTCCGTCAGCTCCTGACGGGAGAGGACATCATCCAGCTCCTGATCCGGGTCGTCCTGCTCGGCCTGCTGATCATCTGGACCTTCCTGATCATTCGCCCGTTCGTGCCGATCCTGGCCTGGAGCGGCGTACTCGCGGTCGCGTTCTATCCGGCGTTCAGCTGGGTCGCCAAAGTCCTGGGCGGCCGGCCCAAGACCGCGGCTGCGATCCTCACCTTGATCACGCTCGGCATCGTCATTGGACCGGCGACCTGGCTCGGCATCAGCGCCGTGGATGGCGTGCGCGAGCTGGCACGCCAGCTCGGCACCGGCGATCTCGCGCTCCAGTCGGCGCCGGAGCAGCTCAAATCCTGGCCGCTGGTCGGCCCGTGGCTCTATGAGCTCTGGGACCAGGCCTACAACAACATCCGCGCGGTGCTGCGCGAGGTGGCGCCGTATCTCCAGCCGCTGGCGGGACCGCTGCTGTCGCTCGCCGGCGATGCCGGTGTCGGCACCCTCCAGTTCCTGGTCTCGGTGTTCGTGGCCGGCTTCCTGTTTCCGCATGGGCCGCGGCTGGTCGCGGCCGGCCGCGGCTTCCTGTTTCGCATCGTGCCCGAGCAGAGCGAGCATTTCCTGGGGCTGGCGGGCGCGACCATCCGCGCCGTGGCACAGGGCGTGATCGGTGTCGCGATCGTGCAGGCGCTGCTCGCCGGCATCGGCTTCAAGCTCGCGGCGGTGCCGAGCGCGGGCCTGCTTGCCTTCATCGTGCTGCTGCTCTCGATCGTGCAGATCGGCGCCTTCCTCGTGCTGCTGCCGGTCATCATCTGGATCTGGACCGCCAAGGACGTCACCACGGCGCTGCTGCTCACCGTGTTTCTCGTCCTGGTCGGCTTCATCGACACCATGCTGAAGCCGCTCGTCATGGGGCGCGGCCTGACCACGCCGACCATCGTGATCTTCGTCGGCGTGATCGGCGGCACGCTCGCCCACGGCATCGTCGGCCTGTTCATCGGGCCGATCATCCTGTCGGTCGCCTGGGAGATGATGATGGCCTGGATCAGGACCGAGGACCGCGCGGAGGCGGACGAGGGCTGAGCGTCCCGCAAGGCTGTGATCAACGGTCCCGCCGAACTTGTCTAATCAGCTAGACAAGTTACGATATGCGAGATTCTGTTTCGAGCCTGCAATAGTCTACGAAAGTAATGGCGAAGTCTTCCAAGCTCGTCGCCGCCAAGCGCGGCAAGGTTTTGTTGGTCAGACGGCGATCGGACGGCCTGTGGATGTTCCCGGGCGGCCGCAAGCGTGCGCGCGAGTCCGACAAGGACTGTCTGCGGCGGGAGATCAAGGAGGAGCTGCCCAAGCTCAAGCTCGGCAGGATCAGCCTCTGGAAGGAAGTGACGGCCAGGAACAAGCGCTCGGGCCGCAAGATGAGCGATGCGATCTTCATCGCCAAGAACGCCAAGGGCAGGCTTGCGATCGGCGACAAGAACGAGATCGATCGCGCCGCCTGGCAGAAGCCGCGTGGCATCCGCCTGACCGCGACCTCCCGCTACATCCGCGATCGCCTGTTTCCGAGGAAGCGGTCGCGCCGGTAGCGGCGCGGCTGCGACAAATCGCCTGCGCCAGGGCGGATTCTAATCCGATCTGCCCGCCGACCGCTTGCGGCCTTCGAACGACCGTGGTGACGCTGCTTGCGTCTCCGGCGCGAGGAGCCTGGCCGCTTCGGCCTCGCGCAGCTCCTTGCGAACCTGGCGCGCGCTACGCATCGCACGCTTGATGAACGGGTGCTGGGAGTCCTCGGCGAAGAACAGCACCACCTCGCAGCTCGGACATTGCCTGGAATAGCCATCCTGCAACCGCCCAGCACGATCGCGGAATACGCTCTTGCACCGCGTGCACTGAATCTGGACCGAACTCATGCGCGGACAACAATGGCTGATGGAAATGGATCGCTAGCTGATCCCAAATGTCTGAAGAAAGTTTGAACGCGCTCCGGAATGCATCGCGCGCGTCGCCTTCGCGGCGCGGCATGCGCTCGCGCCGCGAACGCACGACATCATCGGCCGCTATTGCTTGGCCGCCATCATGTCCAGGCAATGATTGAGATAGGCGGTGCGATCCCTCGGCAGCACCTTCTCGAGATCCGCCTTGATGGCGCATTCGCGCTGTCGCAACTGCTCGGCGCGACGCTTCTCGGCGGCTTCGCGGTATTCGGGGGCAACCTTGTTGGGATCGACCAGCGGCTGTGTCCGCGCAGGAGCCGCAAAAGACAGTGCAATGGCCGCAATGATAATGATCTGTTTCAAATGAGCCTCCATGAAAAAGCGCAATGCTAGCGCGCCTCGCGCGAACGCCCAAACGGGGGGCTGCGGTACCCCGTTCCGCCATAATGGCTGACCCAAGCCCAGCGAACTTCCGGCACTCCGGCTTTGGAACGACTGCACGCCGAAAGCGTAGACTCCGGGCTCTCGGCCCATCCCCAAGCCCCCAAGCCCCCGGGCCGCGAGAAAACCTTCCCACAAGGTTGGCGACCTCAGTAGCCCCCCCGCACTGGGGTCGTTTGCTTTGCCGCGCCAGATGTGAACCAGTTCACAAGCGCTGGTCGAAATCGCTGCTATGAGAGTGTCGTTGCTTGACCAATTCATTTTGAACGAAACGCCCCAGCGTGGCTCCAAGCGCTGGGGTTTTTTGTGCGTGCCATGCGCGCCTTCGATCGCACTCTGAGCAGGGGGGCGAGTTCCCGGCTGGGCTTGGTCAACAGCTAAATATTTAGCAGCGCGACGGCGGCCCGAACGTTGCCAGGAGGCGTGCGTTCGCCGGACAAATCCCATATGCAGGGCGGCGCGCCGCCGAATCGACATGCGGGCCGCGCGCGTTCAGTTGACGACCAGAGACGGGTTCAAGTGAGGCTTGCCAAAAAAGCGCGGGTGACCAAGACATCGCCCAAGAAGAGCAAAGGATCGCAGCGCGCCACGATCTCGTCTTCGTCGCCTCTCGGTTTGCTGGCGCTGCATCTGCTTGCACAATGGAAACAGTCCGGGCAGAGCGGCATCGTCTTTCTCGCCGAGAGCGAGACCAGGGCGGAGCGGCTCGGCAGCATCATTCACGCGCTCGATCCGTCCTGCGAGGTCCTGGTGTTTCCGCGCCTGAACACCTTGCCGTTCGATCAGCTCGAGCCGTCCCACGAGCTGGCGGGGCGCAGAGCCTCCGTGCTGCGACGCCTCACCAAATCCAGGAAGCCGGTATTTCTCGTCGCGACGGCGGAAGCCGTGATGGAGCGCCTGCCGCCGCCTGCGAGCCTGTCGCGCCTGAGCGTGAGCCTGAAGGTGGGCGGCGCGTTTTCCGAGCCCGAGCTCGAGGCGCGGCTTCAGTCGCTCGGATATGATCTCGACGACGAACCGGACTATCCGGGTGGGGCGCTGTTTCACGGCCAGACCTTCGAGATCTTCCCTGCCGGCGCGCTCGGCCCGTTTCGGATCGAGCATTCGGCTCGCACCATCGACCGCATCGTGGCGTTCGACCCGAAGGAGCACGAGATCATCTTCGAGACGAAAGAGCTGCTCGTCGATCCCATGTCGGAGCGGCTCGCCTTTGCCGCCAAGCGTGGCAGGCGCGCGAGCCTGTTCGACTATTGCGGACGGGCCAAATGGATCGCTGATGCAGGCGTCCCGACGCATGCCGACGGCTGGCTGAGCACGATCGAGGAGGCCGCGCCGCGCGCGGAGCGGGAGCGCGAATATCTCGGACAGCGCGACTGGAAGCAGCTTTCGAAGGGCATGAAGGTGCTGCCGCGGACGGCCGCCCTCCAGACCGTGCCGGACTTCTCGAAGGTCACGTCCGCGCGGAAGGTGCTGCGCGCCTTCGTCGAGGACGTGCAGCGGGCCGGCTCGCGGCTGATCTTCGTCGCAGCGCAAGAGGACGATTTGCGCGTGATGGAGCGTATGAGCGGCGTCAAGACGGAGCGCTGCGACGACTGGGACGAGGCCGCGAGCGGGCGGGGCGGCGAAGCCTCGCTCCTGGCCGATCTCGATGCGGGCTACATCGTGCCCGGGAAAAAGCCTCTCGTCGTCGTGACCGCGTCCGACGTGCTCGGCAGCCGGGCGCATCACGCACAGCCGATGGCGCGCGCCTGGAGCGCGGCGTTCGACCATGCCGACGTGCCGGAGCAGGGCACCGTGGTCGTGCATCTCCAGCGCGGTCTCGCCGTGCTTGACGGCTTGCAGACGGTGAACACCGGCGGCGGCGCGCTGCGGGAGATGGTCAGGCTGTCCTTTGCCGGCGACAATGCGGTTCTGGTCCCGCCGCCGGATCTGGCGCTGATGTGGCCCTATTCAGCCGAGCTCGGCAAGCTGGCGCTCGACAAGGCGGACGGCAGCAGCTGGTGGGCCCGCCGCACCGAAGCCGAGCGCGAAATCCAGATCGCCGGCAAGGCGCTTGCCAAGCACATCAGCCAGCGCCGCCGGCGGCGCGGAGAAAAGCTGGTTCCGCCGGGATCGGCCTACGAGAAGTTCGTCGCGCGCTTCCCTTACTTCACGACCGTCGATCAGGCCAACGCGATCCGCGACGTGCTGGATGATCTCGCCTCGGGTCACCCGATGGATCGGGTGGTCTGCGGCGATGTCGGGTTCGGCAAGACCGAGGTGGCGCTGCGCGCGGCCGCCGCCGTCGTGCTCTCCGGCAGGCAGGTGGCGATCGCGGTGCCGACGACAGTGCTGGCACGGCAGCACACCGCAACGTTCCAGAAGCGCTTCGCTCCATTCGACATCGAGGTCGGCAACCTGTCGCGGGCCACGTCAGGCGCGGAGCTGCGCGAGACCAGGGAGGGCCTGCGCAGCGGCCGCATCAAGGTCGTGATCGGCACGCAGGCGCTGACCGGCAAGGACGTGAGGTTCGACGATCTCGGCCTCGTCATCATCGACGAGGAGCAGCATTTCGGCGCGGCCGAGAAGGCGAAGCTCGCCGGGCTCGCCAAGAACGTCCATGTGCTGATGATGAGCGCGACGCCGATCCCGCGCACGCTCGCGGCCGGCCTTGCCGGCTTCCGCGACCTCAGCGTGATCGCTTCGCCCCCGGTGCACCGGCTGCCGGTCGCAACCAGGATCGCGCCGCTGTCGGATGCGGCCATTGCGTCTGCGCTGCTGCGCGAGCAGCGGCGCCATGGGCAGAGCTTCCTGATCTGCCCGCGCATCCAGGATCTCGAGCCGATGCTGGCGCGGGTGCAGGCGGTGGCGCCGGACCTGCGCATCGTCTGTCTGCACGGCAGACTGCCGGCCGAGGAGATCGACGACCGCATGATGAGCTTCGTCGAGGGCGAAGCCGACGTCCTGCTCGCCACCAACATCGTCGAGAGCGGCCTCGACATTCCTCGCGCCAACACCATCGTGGTGTGCTGGCCGGAAAAGTTCGGTCTCGCCCAGTTGCACCAGCTCCGCGGCCGGGTCGGCCGCAGCGGTATCCGCGCCTTCGCCCATCTCTTGACCGAGACGGCGTCCGGGCAGTCCGAGAAGCGGCTCGCCGTGCTCGAGGAGTTCAGCCGGCCGGGTGCCGGCTTTGCCATCAGCGAGCGCGACCTCGATCTGCGCGGCGCCGGCGACCTGTTCTCGGAGCAGCAGTCCGGCCATGTCCAGGTGTTCGGGCCCGTGCTCTACAGCCACCTCCTGAAAATGGCCTCGGAGAAGGTCGACGAAGAGCGTGCCGCGGTCTGGGTGCCGGACCTGAACCTGCCGGTCGGAGACATGCTGCCCGAGACCTATGTGCAGTCCGAGCCAGTGCGGCTCGAGCTCTATGCGCGCGCCGCACGATGCGGCAGCGAGGACGAGATCGACGACCTCGAGGAGGAAACCTCCCGCCGCTTCGGGCCGCTGCCGAAGGCCGCGCGCGATTTCTTCGCCGCGGCCGGGCTCAGGATCGAGTGCAAGCGCAGAGGCATCATTCGCCTCGACGTCGGCCCCGAAGCGGTCGCCGCGACGTTCCTGCCGGGGCGGCTGCGCAAGTCGCGCGGAAAGTCACTGCAACGCGACGGCGATCGCGTAGTGTATCACGCCAAGATGCAGGACGCGCCGTTCGAGCGGGTCGAGGAGTTGTTCGAGGTGCTGGACGAGGGGTAGGGCGCCTCAAAACGCGAAAACAACCCCATGCACAGTAGCAAACTACAGCCGGCACAATGACTTGTGCAATCCGGCTAAAAGATCGGTTTGGCACGTCGGGCAAAACAGTGGCATTCTGGCAATATTCGGAAAATCCGTTGTAGCTCTGCGGGGCCGCAGGTGCGCATTTTCGGCGCGGCTTCATTCCATCCCATGGACCTCGTAATCGGCCGGGGTGGCGCCCGTCAGACGGCTACGCCGCTAACGTGGAATTAATCAAAAAAGCTCACAATTTTAGGCAGTTGTGTAAGTGGGTGCTGCGTAAAGGACTCGTCGCGAGGACGTTCCAGCGTCGGCTTCCTTTTGCTCGCTCATTTGAGGTCAATGCCAGTGACCACGACACCCGAAGCGCAAGGCCTTGTCGAACAACTCGATCCCGAAGCGCTCGCGCTCGCCGCGGCGCCCGAACCCGCAAGCCTGGAAGTCGAAGTCCCGATCAGGCCTTCCGGCCGGAAGTCGGTGCTGGCCCTGGCCGTGTGTGCCCTGGCCATCAATGGCGCGGCGGCGATCTATACGCTGCCGTCCGATCTGCCGTCGCTGGATGTCGGCCGTCTGGCCGAACTGCTTCCGCGCCCGAAAGCTTCCGCACCGAAACCGGATCCGGTTGTCGCGGCCTTGAAGGACATTCTGTCCGCCCAGCAGCAACACACGGCTTCGCTGCAGGCGAACAACGATCTGGTGCAGCAAAATGCGGCTCAGCTCCAGCAGGACCGATGGTGCTGCTGTCCCTGCGCCAGAGCATCACGGACGAGCGGGTCGATGTGAGGAAGATATCGTCGCAGCTCTCCACGCTGATCGCGAAGGTCGATACGCTGCAAAACACGATGATGTCGGACGTCACGTCGTCCATTCGACACGCGAATGCCCGCTATGGGCTGTCCGCCGCGATGCGCAAGCGGCTGGTGCGGCAGTCGAAGCCAGTCGGGCCTGTCGGGCCACTCGGGCCTGTTTCCGTCGGAGGAGCTCCGCTGAGCACGCCGGCTGCGTCTTCGGCTCCGGAGAGCTGAGGGCAGATCGCGGCACCATGTCCGCATCAACCTGGCCGTCGCCCCTGTCGACCAGGGATCGCCGGTTCGTGTTGGCGCGCCGCTTCTGAGATCAAATCTTTCAATTGTCCTCCGCTGAATTCAGAGAGCACCCGGTACGCTTCGTCTGCTTGCTCCCTGGTCAAACTGGCTGCCCAGTCCGTTCCGATCAGCGCCGGCCCCTTGCGCGCTCGATCGTAGACCATCCAGCCGATGCCTCCCGTCCGAACCAAAAATCTGCCCTGCGCCAGCGCTCTGTCACTCACTGTTAGCCTCCCACTTACCTGCCGCACCAAGTAAGCCGCATCATTTTCTCGAATGCATTTGTGCATGTGAATCGAGTCGGGAAAAACTGGCAATCCGCCGCACCGAGTTCCTGCCCGGAACACATCTCGAATGTGCTGAAACGAACAGAGCGCGGCTTCGATCTCAGGGTAAGCTCCCAGCTGCTTGGGCCTTCCCCTAAGGCCTAGCACCTCCAGCGGCCCCGGCCTTACACCCCCAAAAGCCCCCATGGCCGGGGCCGTCTTGCGGCTCTGATTCGTTAACGGTGAGGCCTTCCCAGGTCTTGCCCCGCGAACCCGATTGACTCTGCAGTTTCCCTGTCAAATTATTCGGGAAAATATGGCAACTAGGGCGAGCCATGAAAGATTACGAGGCTCAGCTGGAGAAGTTGCGCACGGATGCGGCCGAGTGCGCACTGATCCGTGATCTTGCGACCGACAAAGCCAAGCGCGAGCTGTTTGATCGGCTGGCCAATCACCTGACCGTGCTCGCGCAACAAGTCGAGATGGCGATGCTGGAGCGGCGCAAAGGCGCTGGACAGTAAGGCCGCCTCAGGTGCTGACGGCTTACAACCCGTCTACGAGGACGGTCGCCGGATCATTGCGGCGGAGGTCGAGCGCGAGGGGTTAGCGGGTCGGAGGCGCCTTCCAGTCGTAGGACTGGCGCGCGATCTGGCCAGTGACCTCGAGCTCCTTCTCGTCAGAGAGGCGCCAGGCTGCCACACCGAAGCAGACGGTCAGAACCACGGCGGCAACTAGCAGCAGCATCGATAGAAACTGGCTCACGCCTACACCTCTGAACGCGACCCATCAGTGGAGCGACCACAGAACCTCGATTCGGAAAATGCAGACGCGCTGACCCATCCCCGATTGTCCCCATCAAGTCACACCGGACCCAAGTCACGTGGGGCCAAAGGCGCTCACGAGTCCGATCGTGATTGGGACCAGCGCCACGATGGTCCACAGGGCAGGCGAGCTGGAGGAAAGGCCAACGACCAGTATCCAGGCACCGAAGCCCACCAGGAGCGCTGAGATGGCATAGGCTAGGGCTTTTTCCATCGTTCGATCTACGCGCAACACAGGATCGATTTGCGCCTGTAAGATTCCCCACTCAAGGAAACGTTCCTATGCCCGCGGTTCGATCGGCGGTTGAGCCGCATGAGCGCAACGTCCATCGCCAAGCCGTGATGCCGCCTCATGTTGCGGTGGGATCGTCGGCACATCAGATCAGCCCGGGCGGTAGCCCGATAGGAGCTGATACGATGCGCTCCGTCCTCGCCGAGGGGCTGTTGACGGGTCTGTTGATTGTCCTGTGCACCGCTGCGAACGCTGCGCCGGCGCATCGCTCCCGTGCACATCACCCGCGCGATCCCGCGGTCGATCGTTCCGGCCCGGACGTGAATCCTCGGGCGCGCTTCGCAGTTCCCGGCTGGAGCGATGAAGCAACGCGGCGGTGGCTGGACAGTGCCTCGTCCAATGTGGGCCGAGGGGGATAGCGATCAATTGCGCTGTCAGCCCGCGCCGGCGATCCGACGGGGGCGGCTGAGCTCTGGATGGCGAAGCCGGAGCGGCTGAAACGCGATGAGATTTGGATCGTCATCGCGCTTTAGGTTGTTGTTTACGCATGATCTTTCCGGAAAACCGCTTCGCACTTTGCGCTCGCGCGGCCCTTCGGGTCCGGATCGCGCTTTAGGCGGCTTGCTCTTCAAACGAGGTGTAGATCCGGCCGGTTGGATCAACGATCTGAACGTCCCAGCAGCCGTCCGCGACAAGCTCTCTGGCCTTCTTGAGGGCCGCCGCGAGTGACAGCCGCTTGAGGCTGACGACGCCTGCCGTGTCGAAACCGCTGATTTCAAACATGCCGCTCCCTCCTGCTTTTCTTGAATCCTACACCCTTCCGGCGCGTTGTCTCCCGGCTTTTTTGGGGGCAGGCTGTTGGAACCGACGAGGGTGAGGGCAGTCACCGTAATTCCGGAGCAACCGGTATGGACTTCGTTCAGAGAGTAAAGCGTAAGCTGTTTCGGCCGCGGGAGGTCATTGAGGGGTACGAAAACCCAGAGTTGGTTGAGACGATCTTCCTTAAGACAATCAACTACGAGCCGAGTGGGAACTGGCCGCTCGTCATGGGCGTGAACACCGTTCTCGATTTCGGCGGCGGCGCTGGCTTGCATTACAAGCTTGCCCGCCAGCCGCGCCCGGACATCCGTTGGGCTGTGGTCGAGACGCCGGCCATGGTGCATCGCGCTCGGGAGCTCGCCACTGACCGGTTGATGTTTTTCGAGCGCATCGAGCAGGCCGCGAATTGGCTTGGGATCGTCGATCTCGTCCATTCGAACGGAGCCATACAGTATGTCCGCGACCCGATCGAAACCATCAGAAGCCTCTGTCTGGTGCGGCCGGCGGCGCTTGCTTGGCACCGCGTGCCACTCAGCGATGAGAGCAGGCGTGAGATGCAGACTTCATACCTGAGCGACAACGGTCCAGGCACATTGCGCGCTTCGTCGGAGAAGCTCGTAAAATACGATCGGACTTGGATTTCCGAACAGGCGTTCATTGAGGCGCACAAGAGCTATCGCGTTGCTGAGCGCGGCCCAGATCCAGCCGAGCGGGGAACACAGCAATTCAAGTTCGAGCGCTGTTGATTGCGAGTTCGACGACATCCCCCTGACCGGAGTCTGATCGGCCGCATGGGGCGGGATCAGCAGGACATCGACGAGCTCGCGCGCATGGAGCGCATCTGCCTGGATCTGGCGGGCGAGGCGACTTCGCCAGAGGAGCGGGCGGGCCTTGCGATCATGACCGGCAACTATCGCGCGGCCATCCTCGATCGCCTTAATCGATCTGCGGACACGATGCAGACACCGAGCCTTTTCTATCGGCTGGAGTTTCGGCTTAAGTCTTTAATCTTGTTTGGTGAGCGCGCTGGGGCTCGAACCCAGGACCCCGTGATTAAAAGTCACGTGCTCTACCGGCTGAGCTACGCGCTCCCATGGCCGCGGATGGCTTCGAAGAAATCACCATCGCCTTCGGACATTTGAGAAGCATGTCTTGCCGCGACGTCTGACTTGGCGCTGCGGGGAAAACCGGCTGTTTCCGGATCATGCTTTCGGCCCGCGCTGTGTAGGGGCAGTGGCTGCGGAGGTCAATAGTGCGGGTGGCTGCCGAAACTGGCGGCAGAGGCGGGGATTTGCCCGCGGTGTCCGTGACTTAAGGCGGATTTTTCAACCCGATTGGCGGGCCGTCATCCACGCCGAAGAGCACGTGACTTTTAATCACGGGCTCTTGGGTGACCGGGCTGCTCCGTCAGTTCGCCTCCCGCCGGACCTCGCTCGGCACGGGCTGCGGCGTTCCGGCCGGGGTCGGCAGGGCGACGGGGCGCAGGCCAATCAGCTCGGCGGTGCGGATCGCGCTGTCGCGCCAGAACTGGAACGAGTTGATGCGGCTGAGCTCGAGGATGGCGATCGCCACCGCCGCGAGGAACGGCAGGCTCTGCAGCACCAGCACGCCGGCGAAGATGTAGATCTCGGTGATCTGGCGGAAGCTGTTGGAGGCGACCAGCACGCCGGCGCCGACCAGCAGAAGGATGCCGATCACGGCTTCCCAGAACGCCTGGAACTCGATCGACATCCGCGACAGGCCGCCCTTGGAGGTGCGCGCGAAGGCGATGTGCTCGGTGATCAGGCCTTGCGCCACCGCGCGCGACACCGTCCATTGCACGCTCATCGCCGCGATCATGGCGCCCAGCATCTGGCCGGGTTTGATCGCGACGCGGGCGCGGTACATCGACAGGAAGTGCGCCAGCGAGACGATGAAGGCGCCGATGATCGGCAGCGTCAGGATCTTGTCGGGGATGGCGATGTCGGCAAAGGCGACGATCGGCACCCAGACGAGGTTGAGCAGCGCCACGACCACGCCGAGGCTTTCGGCGCCCAGCCAGTTCAGCCAGCCGAGGCCATATTCGCGCTTCTGATCGGGCGTCAGCCGGCTCTTGCCCGGCAGGAAGTGGCGCCAGTGCTTCTTGACGATCTGGAGGCCGCCATAGGCCCAGCGGTGACGCTGCTTCTTGAAGGCCTCGTAGGTGTCGGGGAGCAGGCCGCGACCATAGCGGTGGTTGGTGTAGTGTGAGACCCAGCCGAGCTCCTGGATCGCAAGGCCGAGATCGGAGTCCTCGCAGATCGTGTCGGACGACCAGCCGCCGGCCATGTCCATCGCGGCGCGGCGGATCAGGCACATCGTGCCGTGCACGATGACGGCGTTGACCTCGTTGCGCTGGACCATGCCGATGTCGAAGAAGCCGGCATATTCGCCGTTCATGATGTAGTGCATGATCGACAGGTCGCCGTCGCGATGCTCCTGCGGCGCCTGCACGAGGCCGACGCGCGGGTCGGCGAAAGCGGGCACGAGGTCCTTCAGCCAGTCGGGATCGACGACATAGTCGGCATCGATGATGCCGATGATCTCGGCATCGACGGCGGTGCGGTCCATCGCGATGCGCAGCGCACCGGCCTTGAAGCCCTGCACCTTCTCGGCGTTGATGAACTTGAAGCGTTCACCGAGCGCGCGGCAATGGTCCTGGATCGGCTGCCAGAACGCGGGATCCGGCGTGTTGTTGATGATGACGACGCATTCGTAGTTCGGATAGTTCAGCCGCGACAGCGCATCGAGCGTCTGCTTCATCATCTCCACCGGCTCGAAATAGGCCGGAATGTGGATCGAGACCTTCGGGTAGTAATTCTCAGGCACGTTCTCGGTCGGCTTGCCCTTGGTGAGCAGCCGTTGCGGCGGCCGGCCGAAAGCGACGGCCGCGATCTCGTCGATGCGCGCCATCGCGATGAGGACGAGCGGAACGAGGAGGATCATGCCGAGCGTCAGCGCGAAGGCCGAGCCGAAGATGAAATAGTGGCTGTTCCAGAACGCGAACACGGTCGCGGTCCAGGCACCGACGCCGTTGGCGGTCGCCGACAGCAGGAAGGCCTGCTTCGCGGTCGGCTTTTCAAGCCGCAGGATCGGCAGCGACAGCAGGATGCCGACCAGCAGCGCGATTCCCATCAGCTTCCAGTAGTCGGGATTCTCGACCGGGCCGGTCCAGGCGAATTTCGGCTCGCGGCTGGCGTCGAGGATGCCCCAGTACGGACCAACGCCGCCTTCGAAGTATTTCCAGGGCTGATCGATGGCTTCGACGATGTTGTATTCCATGCCGATGGCTTCGGCGCGGCTGACGAAGTTGCGCAAGGTCAGCGCCTGCTGGAACGGACCCGGATCGGCGTTGCGCAAATTGTAGCCCTGGCTCGGCCAGCCGAACTCGGCGATCACGATGCGCTTGCCGGGGAACAGGTTGCGCAAGAGATTGTAGCGATCGACGGCCTGGTCGACCGCCTGGTCGGAGCGGAAGTTTTCCCAATAGGGCAGCACGTGGGCGGCGATGAAGTCGACGTTGGAGGCAAGGTCGGGATTGTCGCGCCAGATGTTCCAGATCTCGCCTGTCGTGACGGGCACGCGGACGGCGCCCTTCACCTTCTTGATCATGTCGATGAGGTCTTCGACCTTCTGCTCGCCGCGGTAGATCACCTCGTTGCCGACCACGACGCCGACGACGTTGCTGTTCTTGCGGGCGAGCTCGATCGCGGCCTTGATCTCGCGCTCGTTGCGGTCCTTGTCCTTGTCGATCCAGGCGCCGACCGTGACCTTGAGGCCGAACTCGGCCGCGATCGGCGGTACCAGTTCCACGCCGCCGGTGGACGAATAGAGGCGGATCGCGCGCGTCATGGTCGACAGCGTCTTCAGGTCGGCGCGGATTTTCTCGATGGTCGGGATGTTGTCGATATCGGGGTGAGCCGAGCCCTCGAACGGCGCATAAGACACGCTCGGCAGGAGGCCTTTGAAGTCGGGTGCGGGCTCCCTGTCGCGCAAGACTCCCCACAGCCCCGCGTGAAGCACGGACACAAGCAACAGAACGGCGGCGACAACGCGCATCGCGGCTAAACCAAAAGGGGCTGAGGTGGCAGGGAAGCGGATCCGACCCCGAGATCCGACCGAGTCCGCGGCAAATGGAGCATACCTCTGCCGCGCGGTTTCACAACTGTCATGGCCTCATGTCCTTATGAGGGCATGGCCTTTTCAGGAAATGCGCGGCAGTGCCAACCGTTTCTCTGGACGATCGTTCCTGAACGGCGGCTGAAGGTGCCTTCCGACTATTTCTGCGGCGCCGGTGCCGGGCTTGCCGCAGGCGAGGGGCTCGCGGCTGGCTGCGGAGCCTGCGAATTGCCTGACGTCGCCGCCGCCGGCTGGGAGGCCGCGGCCGCCGCCTGCTGCGGCTGGGACGCCGGGTTGATCCAGCAGGCATGCACGCGGCTGTCCAGGGTCTCGGCGACCTTGGGATCGATCTGTCCCCCGAACCGGGTCAGGCAGCGGAAGGCGGCCTGGATGTGGCCGCCGGGGCAGCCGAAGCGGTCGTAGAGGTCGAGATGGCGGAACGCGGTATCGAGGTCATCCCGCCACATCAGCCGCACCACGCGCCGGCCGAGCCAGACGCATTCGGGATTGCCGGCCGGGCCGTTGATGACCTGGGCGGCTTCGGCGAACTCGTCGGTGCGGCGCTGGTTCTGGGCGGCGTCCTTGGCGGCTGCGTCGGCGGGCTGGGCGGCGGCTTTGCCCTGGTCCGGAGCCGGCGCGCCGCTCTGGGCGAAGGCGCCACCGAAACCGACCATGACGACCAGGGAGGAAGCGGCCAAGGTGGCGGCGAACTGCCGCAGGACCGCATTTCGTAACTGACGCACCCGTTGCCGCATGAATTCCCCAATTTCTCCGCTGACCGCCCGCGTCAGGATCCCGCGGACGCGCCGGTGATGGCGTCCAAATGGGTCTCCAATGCGGCGGAAAAGTCCCGCCGAGTCCCATGACCTGTATTTCGAATTTTGTCCAGCAAAGTCACGATCCTAGGCCCCGGTCGAACGGCTGCAGGTAAATTCCTTGGGGGCGCGGGGGATCCACCCGGAGTGCCCCCTTGGCAGATGGCGTGCGAGCAGGTAATCGACGGCCCTTCGCGGAGGACGGAACAAATTTCTCTTCGTACGCCACTGGCGCTTCTGCTCGTTTCACTGGGTGTGATTGCTGCCGTGTGGTGGTGGCTGGCCACGCCGATCACGCTCGCGCGCGCCCCGATCGATCCCGCCGAGAAGGTTCAATGCGTCTCCTACGCGCCGTTCCGCGGCGAGCAGTCGCCACTGAACGCCTGGACCCATATCGAGGCCGATCAGATCGAGCAGGACCTGCGCCAGCTCAAGGAGATCACCGACTGCGTCCGCACCTATTCGATGGAGAACGGGCTCGACCAGGTGCCGGCGATCGCCGCCAAGGTCGGCGGCATCAAGGTGCTGCAGGGCATCTGGCTGTCCAGCAACCGCACCAAGAATTTCGAGCAGGCATCGCTCGCCGTCCGTCTCACCAAGCAATTCCCTGAGGTCATCACCGCGGTCATCGTCGGCAACGAGGTGCTGCTGCGCGGCGAGATGACGACGGCGGACCTCGTCTCCATCATCCGTGCGGTGAAGGCGCAGGTCAGCGTGCCCGTCACTTATGCCGACGTCTGGGAGTTCTGGCTGAAGAACCGCGAGGTCTATGACGCCGTGGATTTCGTCACGATCCACATCCTGCCCTATTGGGAGGATTTCCCGGTCAAGGCGAAATTCGCAGCCGCCCATGTCGAGACGATCCGCGAGCGCATGGCGGTGGCGTTTCCGGGCAAGGAAATCCTGATCGGCGAGACCGGCTGGCCGAGCGAAGGCCGCATGCGCGACGGCGCGCTGCCCTCGCGCACCAACCAGGCGCGCGTCGTCTCGGAAATCCTCAGCCTCGCAAAGGCGCAGAAATTCCGCGTCAATCTGATCGAGTCCTACGACCAGCCCTGGAAGCGCAAGCTGGAAGGCACCGTCGGCGGCTATTGGGGCCTCTATGACTCGGTGCGGAGGAACCTGAAATATCCGCCGGGCCAGCCGATCAGCAATTTCCCGTACTGGAAATGGTACATGGGCGCGGGCATGGGCCTGTCCGTGCTGGTGTTCGCGGTGGCGTTGATCACGCTGCGGCGGCGGCCGTGGACGCCGCGCTTCTCGGCCTGGCTCGGCGTCGCCATCTCGGCCACATCTGCGGGCATCCTGCTCGGGATCGGCGCCGACAAGATGTATTACGAGAGTTACGGCATCGGCGGCTGGCTGCATTGGGGTGCGCTGCTGCTCGCCGGCATCCTGTCGCCGATCTTCTGCGCGCAGGCGATGGTGATCGGGCGGAGCCTGCCGACCTTCCTCGATCTGCTCGGCCCGCGCGAGGGGCGGAAATGGTCGAAGCTGACGGCGGTGCTGGGTCTCACGCTGGCGCTGACGGCGGTGATCGCGGCGCAGACCGCGCTCGCCTTCGTATTCGACCCGCGCTACCACGACTTCCCTTACGCCTCGCTGACGATGGCGGTGGTGCCGTTCGCGCTGTTGATGCTGAACCGGCCGCAGATCGGCCAGCGTCCGATCGCG
This sequence comes from Bradyrhizobium sp. CB2312, assembly GCF_029714425.1. Taxonomy (NCBI): domain Bacteria; kingdom Pseudomonadati; phylum Pseudomonadota; class Alphaproteobacteria; order Hyphomicrobiales; family Nitrobacteraceae; genus Bradyrhizobium; species Bradyrhizobium sp. CB2312. The sequence continues at coordinate 5,008,987 of NZ_CP121668.1, forward strand.
GAAGCGGTGTTCGCAGGCGTGCTCGCGCTCTCGGCGGTCTATGTGCTGTTCAACGAGGGCCGCGAGAACTGGCAGTCGCTGTGGACCTGCGCGATCTATCTCTTGTTCGCGCTCACGCTGTGGCGGGCGCGGGCCGAGCAAATCCAAGAATGAGCAGGCCGATCGCAAGGCCCGACAGCACGACATTGTAGAGCACGATGCCGAGCCCGGCGGCGATGATGCCGACGGTGAGCAGCACGATCGACGGTCGCATCAGGTTCAGCGTCGCCGCCACCAGCGCGACGATCCCGAACACCGAATTCTTGAACAGCACGGTCGCGACCGAACGCGCCTTGCAGATCAGCGTCTGCAGGCCGGCGTCGCAGGCAAGCCCGACGGTCGAGAGCTCGATCCCGAGATAGCGCAGATAGAGCGCGTAGCCGACCGATGCGAAGCCGACCACGATCAGGAACTGGACCTGGTAGGGCGTGAGGCGAAAAGGCTTTTTTGTCATGGGCGCAATATGGTCGGGATGAAGGGAGGGGGCAACAGGGGAGAGCCGGGTTTCCTGCGAATTGACGCAAGGATCTCCGGCCAAATCAATTGGCGAGATGCCTACCGCCTGAAGAACGACGACAATGTCGATCCTGCCGACGCGGTCTCCGGCTTTGCCTGAGCCGTTGGCTGGGGCGCCGCAGGGGCAGGCGCGGGCTCCTCGCGCTTCGACGAGCGTTTTGAGGAGTAGCTGCGGCGGTGCTTCTCCGGCTTGGCGGCCGGTGCGGGAGCAGGGGCGGTCTCGGCTTGGGGGACGCCCTCCTGGTTCTTCTCGGAGTTTTTCTCCTGGACCCGGTCCTGAGATTTCTCCTGTCCCTTTTCTTGTCCCTTCTCTTGTCCCTTCTCTTGTCCCTTCTCTTGCCCTTTGTCCGAACCGCCGCGCATCGACAGCCGCTGGCCGTCGAACACGGTGGTCTCGCAATGACGGTCGTTTTCGGTGAGGCCCGCGCAGAGCTTTGCGGCGGCGGCGGCGTTGATCAGCGGGCCGGCCCCGAGGCGAAGCTGCATGCCGAGGCCGCTGCTGCCTTCCTTGATCATGATGATCGGTCGCAGGCCCGCCACTTCCGGGTTGGTCTTGGTCACGCCGCGCCAGAGCGCGCGCAGGCCGTCGATCGAATTGGCGCCGCCGAGGTCAATCGCAAAGCGCGTCTGCTGGACCGCGATCGCCGGCGCCTCGCTCTCGGTAGCTTCCGGCGGCTTGGCTGACGCGGCCGCGACCTCGGTCGGGACGGGCGCTGGCTCGGTCTTCTTCTCGGCGGCCTTCTCGGTCGCCTCGGGCTGCATCAATTTCGATGCAGCCGGATCGGGCGGCGCCATGATCGACTTGGACGGCACCAGCGGAATCGCCGGCAACGCCGAATTCGCCGGCGCCTGCTGGACCAGCGAGGCGGCGGCCGCGGTCTGCGGCGGCGGGCTTGCCGGTTCCTTGGCAGCTTCCTTCTGAGTGTCCTTCGAGGTGTCCCTGGACGCCTCGGTGCGCGGCTTGTCACTGCCGGGGGCCGGCGTCGAGGCGACCGGCGCGACGCTCGGGGCCGCGGGTGCGGCGTCCTGGGGCTTTGCCGCCTGCGGCGTCGCGGCGGTCTGCCTGGCGATGGCGCCGGTGACGGAATCGAGCCCTTGCTCGAGCACGGTGACGCGTGAATAGAGCCGGTCGCGATCGGTGTTCAGCGTCTCGATGGCGGCGGCGAGCCGGCGCGCCTCGTTCTGGCTCTCCTTGGTCAGCAGCTGGAGCCGGTCGGCCTGGCGGGCGAGATCGGCGGAGGCGACCTGATCGCGCCGCCAGCCGAGCTGGGCCTGATTGGCCATCACCGCCACCACGACGGCGCCGACGGCCGCCACGCCCCACGTGCCCAGCCGCCACATCATGCTGCGATCGACTGTGCTTTCCTCGGCCAGAAGTCCGGAGAACAGCCCGCCGGTCTCCTTGGTGCCGAAGGCATCCGCCAGTGGGTCGGAATCCTTTGCCATGAACGTTAAGTGCCCAGCCCCATCGGGCATCCCCGAATCAATGGGGAACATTAACAGGAAAACCCCGTCGCACTTGAATTCCGGGCGTTTGCGGAGGTAGCAAGGCGCCCATGAGGGCGGCTCGCCACCCGTCGCGCAATTGATTCGGCCATATCTGACAGGATTTCGATGACCGCCCGCTCAAGCCTCACGATCGTGCTCGCCGCCGGCGAGGGCACGCGCATGCGATCGAGCCTGCCGAAAGTGCTGCATCCGGTCGCACATCAGACGCTGCTCGCCCACGTGCTCGCCGCCGCGCCCAAGGGAACCGGCACCTCGCTCGCCGTCGTGATCGGCCCCGACCATCAGGCGGTCGCGGACGAGGCGAGGCGCATCAGGCCCGATGCGCTCACCTTCGTGCAGGCCGAGCGCCTCGGCACCGCGCATGCGGTGCTGGCGGCACGCGAGGCGATCGCGCGGGGCGTCGACGATCTCCTGATCGCGTTCGGCGACACGCCGCTGATCTCGGCCGAGACGTTTGCGCGGCTGCGCGCGCCGCTGGCCAAGGGCGCTGCGATTGCCGGCCTCGGCTTCCGCGCCGCCGATCCCACCGGCTATGGCCGCTTCATCGTCGAGGGCGACCGCCTGGTCGCGATCCGCGAGCAGGCCGATGCCAGCGAGGAAGAACGCAAGATCGACCTGTGCAATGCCGGGCTGATGGCGATCGACGGACGCCGCGCGCTCGACATCCTCGGGCAGATCGGCAATGCCAATTCGAAGGGCGAATATTATCTCACCGACGCGGTCGACATCGTCCGCAAGCAGGGATGGGAGTCCGTCGTGATCGAGACCAGCGAAGACGAAGTGCGCGGCATCAACACCAAGGCACAGCTCGCCGAGGCCGAAGCCGTGATGCAGGCGCGGCTGCGCAAGGCCGCGATGGAGGCGGGCGTCACGCTGATCGCGCCGGAGACGGTTTATTTGTCGGCCGATACCGTGTTCGGCAAGGACGTGACCATCGAGCCGTTCGTGGTGATCGGCCCGGGCGTGTCGATCGCCGACGGCACGGTGATCCACTCGTTCTCGCACATCGTCGAGACCACGCTCGGCAAGAAGGTGTCGATCGGCCCCTATGCGCGGCTTCGGCCCGGCACCTCGCTCGGCGACGGCGCGCGCATCGGTAATTTCGTGGAGGCCAAGGCCGCGACGCTGGAGGCCGGCGTCAAGGTCAATCACCTCTCCTACATTGGCGATGCCACCGTCGGCGCCAATTCCAACATCGGCGCCGGCACCATCACCTGCAACTACGATGGCTTCAAGAAGCACAAGACAATCATCGGGCAGGGCGCCTTCGTCGGCACCAATTCCTCGCTGGTTGCGCCGGTCAAGATCGGCAACGGCGCCTATATCGGCTCGGGCTCGGTGATCACGCGCGACGTGCCTGACGACGCCATGGCGCTCGAGCGCAGCCAGCAGACCATCCGGGAAGGCGGCGCGACGCGCTATCGCGAGATGAAGACCGGCGGCAAGAAACCGGAGAAGTGAGCGGCCAAGTGCCGATCCCCGATCGGTGTTGTTGGGATTGCTCGCGCATGGACGACAAGTTCATCAGCGATATGGTCACGTTCCTCGCCGAGAACGTCATCACGCCGCCGGGACGATGGATGCTGGAACAGTTCGGCGTTCGCCGCCCGCGTGAGCACGAGATCGCATCGCTATTCACCGGAATGGCGTTCTGGGCGCTCGTCGTTGTCCTCGTTTGTACCCTGGTGCTGGGATGGCGAGGCGCGCCGCTATTCGTCGTCGGCGAATTCGGAGAAGATCGCGCGGGTCAGGCGCCAGCCGCGCGGCTTGGCGCGCTTGGCCGGCTCGCCCTGCACATGCTTGACGAAGACGGGCTTGCTTTCCTTGCCGCGCATGGGGGGCGGCCAATGCGCAAGGTGCGTGCCCGAGGTCTCGCTGGCACGCAGATACAACGATGACAGACCCTTGCGGTCGGATGAGCCTTTCATGGCCTTGTTCTCCTGGCCGGAATCGTTGGTCAAACTTATTGACAAGGAGTTAATGCGCGCGGTTAAAGGCCGGCCACATCGACGCAGGCGGAGGGCGCGCCGTCATCGGCTGCTGTCGCAATCCGTCATAATTATTGAGTATCTGGTTCCTTAGGAACTTCGCTAGAAAACGGGCGCGTCGTTTAGGCGATTTTTCGACGATTTGGGGGATAGTGATCCGCATGTGCGGGATTGTCGGCATTCTCGGGCGCACGCCGGTTGCAGAGCAATTGGTGGATTCGCTCAAACGTCTCGAATATCGCGGTTATGACTCCGCGGGCGTCGCCACGCTCGAAGGCAAGCATCTCGAGCGCCGCCGCGCCGAGGGTAAGCTGAAGAACCTGGAGAAGCGGCTCGAAGCCGAGCCGCTGAAGGGCACGACCGGCATCGGCCACACCCGCTGGGCCACCCACGGCAAGCCCACCGTCAACAATGCCCATCCGCACGCGACCGATCGCGTCGCCCTGGTCCACAACGGCATCATCGAGAATTTCCGCGAGCTGCGCGAGGAGCTCGAGGCCAAGGGCACGGTGTTCCACACCGAGACCGACACCGAGATCGTGCTGCATCTCGTCGACGATTTGCTGACCCGCGGCAACAAGCCTGTGGAGGCGGTGAAACTGACGCTGGCGCGTCTGCGCGGCGCGTTCGCGCTCGGCTTCATCTTCGCCGGCGACGACGATCTCATGATCGGCGCGCGCAACGGCCCGCCGCTTGCGATCGGCTTTGGCGACGGCGAGATGTATCTCGGCTCCGACGCCATCGCGCTCGGCCCGTTCACCGACACGATCAGTTATCTCGAGGACGGCGACTGGGTCGTGCTGACCCGCAAGAGCGCGACGATCTTCGACAAGGACGGAAACGCCGTCCAGCGCGAGAAGATCAAGCACGCCGCCTCGACCTCGCTGGTCGACAAGGCCAATTACCGCCACTTCATGGCGAAGGAGATCCACGAGCAGCCGGAAGTGGTCGGCCACACCCTGGCGCGCTATGTCGACATGGCGACCGAGCGCGTCGCGCTGCCGGTCAAGCTGCCGTTCGACTTCAAGACCATCCAGCGCATCAACATCACGGCGTGCGGCACGGCGAGCTATGCCGGCTTCGTCGCGAAATACTGGTTCGAGCGTTTTGCGCGCGTGCCGGTCGAGGTCGATGTCGCCTCCGAATTCCGCTACCGCGAGGCGCCGCTGCGCAAGGGCGATCTCGCCATCTTCATCTCGCAATCCGGCGAGACCGCCGACACGCTGGCGGCGCTGCGCTATGCCAAGGCCGAGGGCGTGCACACCGTGGCCGTCGTCAACGTGCCGACCTCGACGATCGCGCGCGAGAGCGAGACCGTGCTGCAGACGCTGGCCGGGCCCGAGATCGGCGTCGCCTCGACCAAAGCCTTTACCTGCCAGCTCATGGTGCTGGCAAACCTTGCGATCGCGGCCGGCAAGGCTCGCGGTGAGCTGTCCGAGGAGGACGAGATCAAGCTCGTCCATGGTTTGGTCGAGATCCCGCGCCTGATGGCGGACGCGCTCACCAACGAGCTGCAGATCGAGAAGCTCGCGCACAGGATCGCCAAGTCGCGCGACGTGCTCTATCTCGGCCGCGGCACCAGCTTCCCGCTCGCGCTCGAAGGCGCGCTGAAGCTGAAGGAGATCTCCTACATCCACGCCGAGGGCTATGCCGCCGGCGAGCTCAAGCACGGGCCGATCGCGCTGATCGACGAGACCATGCCGGTCGTCGTCATCGCGCCCTATGACCGCGTGTTCGAGAAGACCGTCTCCAACATGCAGGAGGTCGCCGCCCGGGGCGGCAACATCATCCTGATGACGGACGCCAAGGGCGCGGAAGAGGCGACGGTGGATTCACTCGTCACCATCATCATGCCGGATATGGCCGCGGCGTTCACGCCGATGGTCTATTCCGTTCCCGTGCAACTGCTCGCCTACCATACGGCGGTGGTGATGGGGACCGATGTCGACCAGCCGCGCAACCTCGCGAAATCGGTGACGGTGGAATAGGCAGAAGGGATCAGGCCGCACTCTTCCAAAACCTGCTAGAAGCCCCTAGCTTGTGTGCTGCGACCGACCTGGAACCCGAATGACCACCCGCGACGACGCGCCTGCGCCACTTGATCCCCTGCCGGAACCGCATACCGGCCTGATGGGCCGCTTCCGCAACTATTTCCTGACCGGCCTCGTGGTGACGGGGCCGATCGCCATCACGCTCTACCTGGTCTGGTGGTTCGTCACCTGGGTCGACGGCGTGGTGCGGCCGTTTGTCCCGCTGGCCTATCGGCCTGAAACCTATCTGCCGTATGGCGTGCCCGGCTGGGGACTGATTGTCGCATTCTTCACGCTGACGCTGGTCGGCTTCCTCGCGGCCAACCTGATCGGCCGGACGCTGGTCGATGTCGGCGAGACCTTCCTCGGCCGCATCCCGGCGGTGCGCGCCATCTATCGCGGCCTGAAGCAGGTGTTCGAGACGCTGTTCTCGGGCAAGGGATCGAGCTTCCGCAAAGTGGGCCTGGTCGAGTTTCCCTCGCCGGGCATGTGGTCGATCGTGCTGATCTCGCAGTCGCCGAACGAGGACATTTCGCGCAGCCTGCCGGGACAGGAGGAGCATGTCTCGGTGTTTCTGCCGTGCTCGCCGAACCCGACCACCGGGTTCTTCTTCTATGTGCCGAAGAGCAAGATCATCGAGGTCGATCTCAGTGCCGAGGACGCCGCGACGCTGATCATGTCGGCCGGCGTGGTGCAGCCGGGCTCGGCGCCCGATCCGAAGAAGGCCGCCGCGCTCGCGGGCATGGCGAATGCGGCGCGCATCGCCAACGCTTCGCTCCAGCCAGAGCCTGCGAAGGCGGAGTAGGGCCATTCCCGCGCGGGATGGCCGCGTTCACGCAGGCATTCGCATCCTCTGTTATGCTCCGATCGAACTGAGCGCCTCGCTCGGAATTCGATCTGGAGTGCACGATGTCAAAGACCATTGCGATCCTCGCGCCTGGTGCCATGGGCAGCGCCGTGGCCCGCCGTCTCAGCGAGAACGGCGCACGCGTGCTGACGTCGTTGAAGGGGCGCAGCGAAGCGACGCTGAAACGGGCGGCCGAGGCTGGCATGATCGGCGCCGAGGACGATGCGATTTCGGACGCCGACATCATCCTCTCGATCGTGCCGCCGGGCGAGGCGGTTGCACTCGCCGAGCGCCTGGCCGCGCTGATCGTCCGGCGCGCGAAGAAGCCGGTCGTGGTCGACTGCAACGCCGTCAATGTCGATACCGTGCAACGGATCGAGGAGATCATCGGCTCGGCGCAGGCGCCGTTCGTGGACGGCGGCATCATCGGCTTTCCGCCGCAGCCGGGCGGCAAGAGCCCGGCCTTCTACATGTCCGGCGAGCATGCCAAGGACGTCGCGGTGCTGAAGGACCTCGGCCTCGACGTGCGGATCGTCGAGGGGCCGGTCGGCGCGGCCTCGGCGCTGAAAATGTCCTATGCCGGCATCGTCAAGGGCCTCGCCGGCATCGGCTCGGCCATGGTGGTTGCAGCAACGAAGGCGGGCGCTGCGGATGCGCTGCGCGACGAGCTCGCGCTGAGCCAGCCCGCGATCCTGGCCCGGCTCGAAGTGGCGCTTCCGGACATGATCCCGAAAGCCTATCGCTGGGTCGCGGAGATGCGGGAGATTTCCGGCTTTCTCGGAGCCGATCATCCCGCGAGCCAGATCTACGAGGGCTTTGCGCGCTGGTTTGAGCATCTTGCCGCAGACGCGAATGGGGAGGCGGTCGATGCGGAATTGCTGAAGGCGTTCGCCGCGCGTGTTGCCCAGAAGAAGTCCTGACCGGCCGGCTTCACTCGCCGTGCACTGAGACGGACTCCAGAAAGCCCTGGATGTCCCTGTCGCGCCTCAGCCGCACGACCGGGACCTCAGGGCCGTACTGGAGACGTTCGGCCTCGATGACCGGCACGCGCTCGACGTCGTAGCGCCACGCTTCCTTCATCAGTTTCCAGTCGAACTGTTCCGGGCACCCTTCCGGCAAGTCGGGCCGTGTTGTGTCGCGATGGAAAGCGGAGCGCCAGAGAATGCGCCACTGGCAGACCCAGCGCGGGCGGTCGATGACGACAAGAACATCTGCGCGAGCGATCGTGAGATCGAATGCCAGCCCCGAGAAGCTTCCGTCGATCACCCACGCTTCGCCCGCGATAGCATCCGCGACTCGCATGCGAAAGCTGGCCTTGTCGGAGGGTTTCCAGCCCGGCTGCCAGTACAGCACGTCGAGATGCACCACCGGCAGCTCAAGCTTTCGCCCGAGATTGCGGGCGAGCCGCGTCTTTCCGCTTCCCTGGGAGCCAACCACGATGATCCGGCGCATCGCTGCAAGGTTCCATAAAGTCAGCCGCGGCGAAAGGGGCGCCTGCTGAACCGGCTGTACTCACACCGTCCTCAATGACGATGAGGAGACGTCGCAGGGGCCATCTGTTATTGTTTCTACGCAATCCCTCGGCAATGGGAGTTCGAATGAAGGTGCTTGTCATCGGCGCGGGCGCGCTTGGCGGCTATTACGGAGCTTGCCTGGTCCGAGCGGGTAGCGACGTGACCTTTCTGGTGCGCGAGAAGCGGGCCGAGCAATTGCAGCGGAATGGATTGCAGGTCGTGAGCCCACACGGCGACTTCGCCGTGCAGCCGAAGCTTCTTGTGGCTGGCGATCTCAAGGACCCGTTCGACGTCGTCCTCGTCGGCGTGAAAGCCTACTCGCTCGACGATGCGATGAGCCAGTTTGCGCCCGCCGCCGGCCCCAACACGATGATTTTGCCGATCCTCAACGGGTTGAAACATATCGATGCCCTGAGCGCCAGGTTCGGCGGTGCTTGCGTTCTCGGCGGGCTCGCGAACGTCAGTGCCGGACTCGATGCGGATGGTCGTGTCGTCCAGTTCATGGCCAATCAGACGATTGTCTTCGGTGAGATCGAGGGGACGCTGAGCGAGCGTGCGTCCGCGCTGGAGGCACTGCTTCAGGTTCCCGGTATCGACGTGCGCGCCAGCGAAGCGATCATGCAGGACATGTGGGAGAAATTCGTCCAGCTCAGCACGCTCGCCGGCATCACCTGCCTGATGCGCGCGAGTATCGGAGACATCCTGGCCGTGCCCAACGGCGAGCAGTCCATTTTCCGCCTGTTCGCGGAATGCTGTGCCGTCGCGAACGCCTCCGGCTTTGAGCCGCGCGCGCCGTTCATCGAGTTCGACCGGAAGCTGTTCACCACCCTGGACTCACCGCTCAAGGCCTCGATGCTCCGCGATATCGAGCGCGGCTCGATCACCGAGGCGGAGCACATCCTCGGCGATATGGCCAATCGCGCCCGTGCGCTCGGCATCGACACCCCGCTGCTCGACCTCGCCAGAGCGCATGTGGCGGCCTACGAGATCGGGCGACGGCGCAGGGGGTTAACCAGCCCCGATCAGCGGGATCGCCTCGTCCCGCTCGTAGAGATACAGCAGGCAGCGCAGCGCCTCGCCGCGCTCGCCCTTCAGCTTCGGATCCTCTTTGAGGATGCGGAGCGCCTCGTCTCTCGCCTGGGTGATGAGCTGGCCGTGCACCTCCGAGCGCGCGATGCGATAGCCGGGCAGGCCGCTCTGGCGCACGCCGAGGACATCGCCTTCGCCGCGCAGCTTCAGATCCTCCTCGGCGATGCGAAAGCCGTCCGTGGTCTCGCGGATGACCTTGAGCCGGGCCTTCGACATCTCGCCGAGCGGTTCGCCGTAGAGCAGGATACAAGTCGAGGCTTCCGAGCCGCGTCCGATGCGCCCGCGCAACTGGTGGAGCTGGGCGAGGCCAAAGCGCTCGGCATTCTCGATCACCATGATGGTTGCGGCGGGGACGTCGACGCCGACCTCGACCACGGTGGTCGCGACCAGAAGGCCGATCTCGTGGGCGGCGAACTGGCCCATGACGCGGTCCTTCTCGGTCCCTTTCATCTGGCCGTGGACGAGGCCGACGCGGTCGCCGAAACGTTTTTGCAGGCTCTCGAAGCGCTTGGTCGCATTCGTCAGGTGCTCGGTGCCCTCGGCCTCGGATTCCTCGACCAGGGGACAGATCCAGTAGACCAGCTTGCCGGATTCGAGCGCGCGGCCGACCCCCTCCATGACCTCGCTGATCCGGCTCATCGGCACCGCGCGGGTGTCGATCGGCTGGCGGCCGGCGGGCTTTTCGCGCAGCTCGGAGATGTCCATGTCGCCGAAATAGGTCAGCACCAGCGTGCGCGGGATCGGGGTGGCGCTCAGCACCAGCACGTCGACGGCTTCGCCCTTGGACGTCAGCGCCAGCCGCTCGCGCACGCCAAAGCGATGCTGCTCGTCGACGATGGCGAGGGCTAGATCGCGGAAGATCACGTCGTCCTGGATCAGCGCATGGGTGCCGACGAGCAGGTCGATCTCGCCGGCGGCGAGCTGGGCGATGATCTCACGTCGCTCCTTGCCCTTTTCCCGGCCGGTGAGGATGGCGACCCGCATCCCCGCGCGCTCGGCGAGCGGCGCGATGGTCTTGATGTGCTGGCGCGCCAGGATTTCGGTCGGGGCCATCAAGGCGGCTTGCTTGCCGACCTCGGCCACGGCCGCGGCTGCCAGCAACGCCACCACGGTCTTGCCCGAGCCGACGTCGCCCTGGAGCAGGCGCAGCATCCGCACCGGCTGCTTCAGGTCCTCGGCGATGGCGGCCACTGCGCTGCGCTGGGACGGCGTGAGCGCGTAAGGAAGGGCGTCGATGATCTTGTTGCGCAGATGGCCGTCGCCGGCATTGCGCACGCCGGCGGGCCGTCGCAGTTGCGCGCGGATCAGCGCAAGCGCGAGCTGGCCGGCGAGCAGCTCGTCGAAGGCGAGGCGGGACCAGAAGCGCTGATCCGGCAAGATGTCCGTCAGCTCGACCGGCTGGTGCACGCGATTGAGCGCTTCCGTAACCGACGGAAAATTACAGCGGCGCATCACCTCCGGGCTGATCCATTCGGGCAGGGCCGGCAGCTTCTGCAGCGCCTGCGCGATCGCGCGGCGCAGCGAGCCGAGCGCGAGGCCCTCCGTCAGCGGATAGACCGGATCTATCCCTGAGAGCTTCGAGATCGCCTCCTCGTCGAGCACGCGGTCGGGATGCACGATCTGCGGGATGCCGTCATACATCTGCAGCGTGCCGGAGACGTAGCGCTTCTCGCCGACAGGCAGCAGTTTTTCGACATAGCCGGGCTTGGCGCGGAAAAAGGTCAGCACGACGTCGCCGGTGTCGTCGCTGGCATAGACCAGATACGGTGCGCGCGAGTTGCGCGGCGGGGGCGGGCGGTGGCGATCGACGGTGACCTCCAGCGTCACCATGGTTCCCTGGGCCGCGTCGCGGATCTTCGGCCGCGCCCGGCGGTCGATGACCTGGCTCGGCAGATGCAGCAGCAGATCGACCAGCCGCGGCGTCTCGCTCCGGCTGAGCAGATATTGCAACAGCTTGTCCTGCTTCGGACCGACGCCGGAGAGGCTGGTCACGGGAGCAAACAGCGGATTGAGCAGGCTGGGGCGCATTCTCGCAACATTCGTCATGCGCGGGCCTGACCCGCGCATCCATCTTTTCAAGGACGATGGATTGCCGGGTCAAGCCCGACAATGACGGTCCCCAAACAATTGCAATAACAAAGGGCTGACACAGGCGGTCCCAATGGCTATATCACCCCGGCCCGGCACGTCCGGGCTTTTGGCGTTTGACTGGATTTGAGACATGACGGGAACGACACGATCGAGCAACGGGCTGGACGACCGCCGCAAGCGGCTTCTGTTCCGCTGCTGGCACCGCGGCACGCGCGAGATGGACCTGATCCTCGGCCGCTTCGCGGACGCCGAGATCGGCAACCTGTCGGACGCCGAGCTGACCGAGCTCGAAACCCTGCTCGAGGTCAACGATCCCGATCTCTATGCCGCCATCACCGGTGACAAGGTGCTGCCAGCCGATGTCACCGGCGCGATCTTCGCGCGCATCAAGGCGTTCCCGATCGCGGACGGCAACGTATGAAACAGGGGATGAAATCTCCGGCCGAGCTGCTCACGCCCGGCCGCGCGGTGACGCTTGCCAATGTCGCCGAGGGTGCCGAAGGCCTGGTCGTCTCCGACCTGGCGCGGGCCATCGCGGCGCGGCCGAAGAAGCCGGCCGTCAGCCTTACCGTGGTCTGCCGCGACGGCGGACGCATGCAGCAGCTCGAACGCGCGCTGAGATTCTTCGCGCCTGATCTGCCGGTGCTGACCTTTCCGGCCTGGGACTGCCAGCCCTATGATCGCGTCTCGCCGCATGGCGGCATCCTGGCGCAACGCCTGACCACGCTGGCGCGGCTCGCTTCGCTCACCGGCAGCGACAAGCCGCTGATCGTGCTGACCACGGTGAACGCGGTGGTCCAGCGCGTGCCCGCGCGCGAGCTCGTCGCGGCGCAGGCGCTGTCGGTCGCGCCCGGCAACGTCGTGCCTATGGACACCATCGTCGCCTGGCTCGAGCATAATGGCTACAACCGCTCCTCGACCGTGCGCGAGCCCGGCGAATATGCGGTGCGCGGCGGCATCCTCGATCTGTTTCCAGCCGGCCTCGAACAGCCGGTGCGGTTCGACTTCTTCGGCGACAGCCTGGAATCGATCCGCTCGTTCGATGCCGAGACCCAGCGCACGCTGCTCGACATGCGCTCGCTCGATCTCGTGCCTGTCTCGGAATTCCAGCTCGTCACCGACACCATCCGCCGCTTTCGCATGGGCTATGTCGCCGAGTTCGGCGCGCCCGAGCGCGACGATGCGCTGTACGAGGCGGTCAGCGAAGGCCGCCGCCATCCCGGCATGGAGCACTGGCTGCCGCTGTTCCAGGACCGGATGGACACGCTGTTCGACTACCTGCAAGGGGCCGCCGTCGCGATCGAGCCGCAGGCCGAGGACGCGGTGCGCGAGCGCTTCAAGCAGATCCTCGACTATTACGAGGCCCGCCGCGAGGCGATGGAGCATCCCGGCGGCGGCGCGATCTACAAGCCGCTGCCGCCCGACCGGCTCTATCTGACCGAGGAGGAGTGGGGCAAACGCCTCGGCGATATCCCGCTGGCGCGGCTGACGCCGTTCTCCGTGCCGACCGACGGCACTTCGGTCGTCGACGCCGGCGCGCGCAAGGGCCGCGATTTCGCGCCGGAGCGCAACGACACCACGGTCAACGTGTTCGAATCCGTGGTCAGTCACGTCATGGCGCTGCAGGCGCAACGCAAGAAGGTCGTGATCGCGCTGTGGACCGAAGGCTCGCGTGATCGCATGACGTCGATGCTGCGCGACCACAAGCTCGCCCACGCCACCAGCGTCAATAGCTGGCGCACCGTGCAGGCGACCCCGCGCAACGAGACCATGCTCGCCGTGCTCGGCCTGGAAAGCGGTTTCGAGACCGACGAGATCGCGCTCATCAGCGAGCAGGACATTTTGGGCGACCGCCTGGTGCGGCCGCGCAAGCCGAGCCGCAAGCTCGACAGTTTCATTTCTGAGGTGACGAGCCTCACCGCCGGCGACATCGTCGTCCACGTCGACCACGGCATCGGCCGCTTCATCGGCCTGCAGACCCTCGACGTCGCCGGCGCGCCGCATGATTGTCTCGAGCTGCACTATGCCGCCGAGACGAAACTGTTCCTGCCGGTCGAGAACATCGAGCTGTTGTCGCGCTACGGCTCGGACCAGACCACTGTCGAGCTGGATCGTCTCGGCGGCTCCGGCTGGCAGAGCCGCAAGGCCAAGCTGAAGAACCGCATCCGTGAGATCGCGGGCGAGCTGATCAAGATCGCGGCCGAACGCATGCTGCACGAGGCGCCGAAACTGCCGGTGCAGCAGGGCGTCTACGACGAGTTCTGCGCGCGCTTCCCCTATGACGAGACCGAGGACCAGCTGGGCGCGATCGAGTCCACGCTGAAGGATCTCGAAAAGGGCCGGCCGATGGACCGGCTGATCTGCGGCGACGTCGGCTTCGGCAAGACCGAGGTGGCGCTGCGTGCCGCCTTTGCGGTCGCGCTCGATGGCAAGCAGGTCGCGGTCGTGGTGCCGACCACGCTCCTGGCGCGCCAGCACCACCGGACGTTCAGCGAGCGCTTCAAGGGCTTCCCGGTCAACGTCGCACAGGCTTCGCGCCTGGTCGCGACCAAACAGCTCAACGAGGTCAAGAAGGGCATTGCCGACGGCTCGGTCGATATCGTCGTCGGCACCCACGCGTTGCTCGGCAAGGCCATCAAATTCCGTGACCTCGGCCTGCTCATCGTCGACGAGGAGCAGCATTTTGGTGTCAGCCACAAGGAGCGGCTGAAGGCGCTGCGCGCTGAGGTGCATGTGTTGACGCTGTCGGCGACGCCGATCCCGCGCACGCTGCAACTGGCGCTCACAGGCGTCCGCGAGCTCTCGATCATCGCCTCGCCCCCGGTCGACCGCCTCGCGGTCCGCACCTTCGTCGCCCCGCACGATCCCCTGATGATCCGCGAAGCCTTGCTGCGCGAGCGCTATCGCGGCGGCCAGGCGTTCTACGTCGTGCCGCGCATCGACGACCTCGCCGAGGTCAAGGACTTCCTGGACAAGAACGTGCCGGAGATGAAGGTCGCGGTCGCGCACGGCCAGATGCCGCCCGCCGTGATCGAGGACATCATGACCGCGTTCTACGACGGCAAGTTCGACATCCTCTTGTCGACCACGATCGTCGAGTCCGGCCTCGACATCCCCAATGCCAACACGCTGATCGTGCACCGCGCCGACATGTTCGGTCTTGCCCAGCTCTACCAGCTCCGCGGCCGTGTCGGCCGCTCCAAGCTGCGCGCTTACGCGCTGTTCACGCTGCCGGCGCAGCAGAAGATCACGGCGCAGGCCGAGCGCCGGCTCACCGTGCTGCAATCGCTGGAGACGCTGGGTGCAGGCTTCCAGCTTGCCTCGCACGACCTCGACATCCGCGGCGCCGGCAATCTGCTCGGCGAGGAGCAGTCCGGCCACATCAAGGAGGTCGGCTTCGAGCTCTATCAGTCGATGCTGGAGGAGGCGATCGTCAATCTCAAGGCCGGCGTCGCCGAGCCCGCCGCCGACCGCTGGTCGCCGCAGATCACCATCGGCATGCCCGTGCTCATCCCGGAGGACTACGTCGGCGATCTCTCGGTACGGCTGTCGCTGTACCGGCGCCTTGCCGATCTCGACACCGAGGAGGAGATCGAGAATTTCGGCGCCGAGTTGCGCGACCGCTTCGGCGTGCTGCCGGACGAGGTGCGCTACCTGTTCAAGGTCGCCGCGATCAAGGCGTTCTGCCGCCGGGCCAATGTCGAGAAGATCGACGCAGGTCCCAAGGGTGCCGTCATCGTCTTCCGCGACAATTCCTTCGCCCATCCCGACCGCCTCGTGACCTTCATCCGCAGCTACGGCCAGGCCGCCAAGGTGCGGCCCGACATGAAGGTGGTGTTCCTGCAGGACTGGGAGACGCCGGAAGAGCGCCTCGTCGGCACCACGGAGATCATGCGGCAATTGGCGCAGCTGGCGGAGGCTAAGAAGGCGGCGTAGCAACAGGCGCCGTAGTGCCGTAGTGCCGTAGCGTGGGCAAAGCGAAGCGTGCCCACCACCTCTATCCACCTTGAAAAATGGTGGGCACGGCGCTGCGCGCCTTTGCCCACCCTACGGCATCGCAATCGGAGCTACGACGCCGCCCTTGACGCGTCGGCCGACAGCCGGGCCAGCAGCGACCTTGCGGTATCCGACGACGACAGCGAGTCCACGCTGACCACGGGATCGCTGCGCATCTCGTGCTTGCCGTTGGACGTATGCCGCATCACCGCCGACAGGCGGCGCGCGATCATATGCGCGGTGCGGAAGTCAGTCTCCGCGAACACCACGATCACCGATCCATCCTTCTGTGCCACGCCGAAATCCATCTGGCGCATCAGGCGGCTGAGGATGCGCGCGGCGTCGAGCTGCGCGCGGGAATTGCCGGGGTCGAAGGCGAAGCGGGCGACGGAGAGGCCGCCGCCGCGGGCCAGCGCCTGCTCGACCGCCTTGGCAAAATCGCGCGCGAAAGCTTCGACCGTCAGCAGGCCGCTGCGCGGATCGAGCCAGCCTCCGGCATCGATCGAGCGGAGCGTGCGGCTCGCTTGCGCTTCCATCGCGTGCTGGCGGATCAGGGGCAGCGCGTTGGAGGCGATCTTGGCCGGCTCGCCCGGGATCAATTCGAGATTGGGCAGGTCGTAGCTCTGCGTCAGCTGGTGCGCGGTGACGACGACAGGCAGGCTGCGGAAGCGGGTGTCCTCGGCGAGCACCGTCAGGAAGGCGTCGGTAACGCGCGCCGTAAAACCTTCGGCCAGCACGACGCCGTCGAGGTCGCGGGTGTTGAGGTGCTTGGCCGCAGCCTCGATCGAGAGCGCGCCGACGACGCCGACGCGTTCGCCGAGCGCAACGGAGAGCGCCGGGTAAGCCGCGCCGCGGCCGATCAGCAGCACCGTGGCATCGCGTGCCGGATCGCCGTCCGGCAGCGACACCTTGGCTTCCGGCAGCCGGCGCAGCACGGTGGCATGAAGTGTGCGCACGCGCAGCGCGGCGCGCAGCCGCGCGACCAGGCGATCGGAATTGCCGCCGCGCGCGAAGAAGGGCAGGGCGTTGTGCGGCAGCATGCCCGCGGGATCAAGGGCCACGAAAGGCAGGTAGGGCAATTGCTCGGCGATCTTCCTGGCGAGCGGTGCCAGATACGGCTCGTGTCCGGCATGCATCGCAGCGAGGACCGCGGCCGGCTGCACCTGCTCGACCGCGCGCGCCGCGCTCGCCCAGTCGGTATCGATCACGGGAAACAGCCGGGCCTCGTCCAGCGCCGCAATGTACGGCGGCCGCTCGGCATTGGACACAAACAGGATCGGGCCCGCCTGGGACATTCGGAAACTCGGATCACGCAACAGATGCTGCGCAATCTAGTCCGGCCGCCTTAATGCAGCGTCAATGGTTCGGTCGAAACTGTGCTCAAGTCGGTCCGGAGCGGTCGCGAAAAGCCTCGACCATCAAGGGGTTAAGCCCGAGCTGGCTGAGCGCCTCGCGGGCCCTCGCATTGTCCTGGGCCCGTCCTGCCAGCCGGTGGCCGGAAAGGCGGTCGGGCAGCGCGGTGAGCAGGGCGCCCTGGCCGAGCCGGCGCGCCCATTCCTGGAGGTCATTGGAGAGGAAGCGGTAGCCGCCGACGGCCATGATGCCGGAGGGCGGGGCCGTGATGCAGATCGCGCCGCTGGGACGGTCGAGCCGTGCGGCATAGCCGGTGTCGACATAATCGCGCGGCGGCTGCGCCGTCAGCGTCTCGCCGACCGGCTGCGGCGGGGCATAGGCCGCGATCGGCACCATCGCCCCGCGCAGGCCGAGCGTGCCCTTCGGCGTCAGCAGGATCTCGCCGGCGATGGAGGAGCCGGACTGCTCGCGCGGGGCGCCGTGCGGTCCGGGCATGACCGGCACCGGCATGCCATCCTCGCCGCGCCGGGCGCCGAACAGCCCGGCCTCGCCGAACAGATAGACGTCGGTCAGCGGCGCGTGCGGAGCGATCCAGGCGTCGCTCGTCGCCACCTGCTCGGGTGCGCGCCACAGGCCGATGACGTTGCGTAAAGTGGGCATCCGCGCCGCGAGATCGGAATCGCCGAGCCGCAGCGCGAGCTGCGCCGGCGCGATCAGCACCTCGCATTCATGCTCGTTGATCTGCTGCTCCAGCACGTCGTTCTCGAACGGATGATGCAGCGCCAGCGTGCCGCCTGAGAGCAGCCACACCGCGAGCGAGGAGGCGAGGCCCGCAAACGACATCGGCGCGAACGCCGCCATCACGGTCGCACCCTGCTTGACGTCCGCCTCCAGCGACATCGCAAGGCCACCGGCGATCAGGCTGAAATGCGGCCGCGGCACCGGGCGGAAACCTTCCGCGGTGACGTCGAACGAGATCATCGCCGCCTTGCGGCCGTCCTGGATCACCGCGCGCGTCATGCCGGGTGGGCGGGCCAGCACGTCGTCGAGCGAGGCCATGCCTTCGGGCAGGTCGGTGCCGAAGCCGCAGACGTGACGGATCGAGAAAGCTTCAGCCGCGGCATGCATCGCGAAGTCGGCATAGCTGACGCCGTCGACCTTGCTCATGGTGACGATGGCGCGCGCCGCGGTGCGGTTGAGCGCGGCGGTCAGTTCCGCATGCCGCCACAGCAGCGGCAGCACGGCCACGACGAGCCCGGCGCGATGGGCGGCGAGCACGGTGAGCACGAACTCAACCGTGTTCGGGAGCTGGATCGCGATGACGGAATTGGCCGGCAGGCCCGATTCGACGAAATGCGCCGACAGTGCCTCGATGGCGGTATCGGCCTCGGTATAGGTCATCCGCCGCGGCTGGTGGCCGGTGACGCGGGCCTTGTTGAGGGGATCGAGCAGAGCGAGCGTGTGCGGCTGCCGCATCAGCGTGCGCTGAAACAGCGTGTCGAGCGTCGGCGATACGGCTGGCTGGTTCACGGCGTCACTTTGCTTGACTGGCTCTAAGGCGGCCCCTTCGACCACCAGGTCTCCGGCAGATAGCCGGACAGCGCGGTGGCCTCGGGCCGTTCTATCCGATTCCAGCGCGCGATCCATTGCTCGGATACGTTAAACAGCGGGATTGTGTAGAAGCCCGCGATCAGGGCGCGGTCTAGCGCCCGCACCGACGAGACGAAGGCCGTATGATCACGGGCCTCCAGCAGCGCGGCGATCATGGCGTCGACGGCGGGATCCCTCGCGCCCATGTAGTTGCGCGTCCCCGGATTGTCGGCCGCGGCGCTGCCCCAATAGAAATACTGCTCGTTGCCGGGCGAGAGCGACTGGTCCCAGCGGTTCTGGATCATGTCGAACTCGTAGCCGAGCCGACGCTGGTCGAACTGCACGGGATCGACCGTGCGCACGCTTGCCGCGATGCCGGCGCGCTTGAGGTCGCGCTGGAACGCGAGTGCGATGCGCTCCTGGTCGCGGGTCGTCACCAGCATCTCGAAGGTGAAGGGCGCTTTCGTCGCGCGGTTGCGCAGCACGGTGCCGTCGAGATCCCAGCCGGCCTCCGACAACAGCTTCAGCGCAGCGCGCAATGTCGTGCGGTCGCGCCCGGAACCGTCGGTTACTGGCAGGCGGTAGCTGCCGTCCATGACGTCGGGCGGGATCCGCGCGGCGAAGGGTTTGAGCAACTCGCGCTCGCGCGCATCCGCAGGCCGGCCATAGGCGGAGAGGTCGGAGCCGGCGAAGTAGCCGGCGACGCGCGAATAGAGGTTGAAGAAATAGTTGCGATTGACCAGCTCGAAATCGAACAAAAGTGTCAGCGCCTGACGCACCCGGATGTCGGCGAAGATCGACCTCCTCGTATTGAACACCAGGAATTCCGAGGGCTGCGGCACGCCCGGCTTAATGGTGTCGCGGATCACCTCGCCGCTTCTGGCGGCGGGAAAATCGTAGCCGTCGTGCCAGCGCAGCGGCTCGTGCTCGATGCGGAAATCATAGAGGCCGCGCTTGAAGGCTTCGAACTGGCCATTGGCCTCGCGAAAATAGTCGAGCCGGATCTCGTCGAAATTGAAGAGCCCGCGATTGATCGGAAGATCGCGGCCCCAATAATCGGGATTGCGCGTCAGCGTGACGCTGGCGCCCGGCTTCACCGCCGTGATGCGGTATGGGCCTGAGGCGATCGGTCCCGATAGCGTCGTCTTCTCGAAGGTCGCGACGTCGACGGCATGCTTCGGCAGGATCGGCATCAGGCCGAGGATCAACGGCAGCTCGCGGTCATTGGCACCGGTGAGGTCGAAGCGAACGGTGAGGGGATCGGATGCCTCGGCCTTGGCGACCTTGGCGTAATACTGCCGAAGGTTGGGACGGCCATGGTCGCGCAGGAGCTGCCAGGAGAACAGCACGTCCTCGGCAGCTACCTGCTTGCCGTCAGAGAAACGGGCGCGGGGATCGAGGCGGAACGTGACGTAGCTGCGCTCGTCGTCGGTCTCGACGGTCTTGGCGAGCAGGCCGTACAGTGTGAACGGCTCGTCCTGGCCACGCGCCATTAGGCTCTCGACCACGTAGGCGCGGATCGGCTGCACGGCCAATCCCTTTACGATGAATGGATTGAGGCTGTCGAAGGTGCCGAGAATGCCCCAGGTCAGCCGGCCGCCCTTGGGCGCATCGGGATTGACGTAGGGCGTGTGGGTGAAATCGGCCGGCATTGCCGGCTTGCCGTGCATGGCGATCGCATGGGCTTCCTCGGCGCGCCCGCCGGTTGCCGACAGGCTGACGATGAGCGCGAGGGCGAGGCTGCAAAGGCGGACGCCGGGGCCCTCGAACAGGCGGTGGAACATGAACATTCGGGCACGTTGATTCGAGGACCGGTAGCCTTGAATCCTATCACAGG
Source organism: Bradyrhizobium sp. CB2312 (assembly GCF_029714425.1). Lineage (NCBI taxonomy): Bacteria > Pseudomonadati > Pseudomonadota > Alphaproteobacteria > Hyphomicrobiales > Nitrobacteraceae > Bradyrhizobium > Bradyrhizobium sp. CB2312. Next base: position 5,029,386 of record NZ_CP121668.1, read on the forward strand.
GATTTTCCCCCGGCGCAGGCCAAAGGCGGGGTTCTCAGTGCAGTCAAAGACGCTTGTCGGCATTGATCTTTTCGTCGGCCACGTTAAGAAGGCACGCAATCGCGCAAGAGCGTCGAGCCCGTCACTTATCCGCCTCAATTGACGGGGAGAGAGCCGCGCCCAAGGCGGCTAGGTTCGGCGCTTCGGAGCGGTTCGGGCGCTTCCCGTTCAGAAAGGGTTTTCCGCAATGAATTTCCGTTACTTGGCCGCGTGCATCCGGCCGCGCGGGCGGCTTCTCGCCCTGTTGACGGCGACGGCGTTGGTCGTTCCGTTTGCCGCCGAGGCCCAGACCCCGGCGCCGGCCCCCGGTGCACCCGCCGCGCCCAAGGCGGCTCCGAAGGCCGCTCCGAAGGCTGCTCCCAAGGCGCCGGCACCGGCGGCCCAGGCACCCGCGCAGCAGGCTCCCGCCCAGGGCGCTCCGGCGCAGCAGGGCGCGGCCCAGCCGGCGGACCAGCAGATCCAGCTGATCTACGCCCCCTGGACCAAGTTCTGCCTGAAGGGCCAGGACGCCAACGCCAAGCAGGTCTGCTTCACCGGCAAGGACGGCCGGATCGAGTCGGGCCAGCCGGTTATCGCGGCCGTGATCATCGAGCCGGAAGGCGAGCCCAAGAAGATCCTGCGCGTGACGCTGCCGCTCGGCATGCAGCTCGTGCACGGCACCCGCATCATCGTCGACAGCAACGCGCCGCTGCAGAGCCCGTATGTGATCTGCTTCCAGAACGGCTGCATGTCCGATTACGAGGCGACGCCCGAGCTCATCAACAGCATGAAGAAGGGCCAGAATCTCGTTGTCCAGGCGATCAATGCCAACGGCGCGCCGCTGACGCTGCCGCTGCCGCTCGCCGGCGAATTCCAGAAGGCCTATGACGGTCCGCCGACCGATCCCAAGGTGTTCGAGGAAAACCAGAAGAAGCTCCAGGAAGAGCTTCAGAAGAAGGCCGACGAGCAGCGCAAGAAGCTCGAGCAGGGCGGTGGCGTCCCCGGCGCCGCGGCGGCCGGCCAGAAATAATCGGGAGCAAATCCCTGATATGAAAAAGGCGCTCACACGAGCGCCTTTTTTATTGGCCGGTTGCGGCGGCGAAACTCAGTTCAGGGACGGATTGCGCGGGCGGTAGCCGCCATCCTTGCTCTTGATGAAGATCTCGGCGACCTGGGAATGCCGGATCGGCTCACCGGAATCATCCGGCAACAGGTTCTGCTCCGAGACGTAGGCGACGTACTCGGACTCCGCGTTCTCCGCGAGCAGGTGATAGAACGGCTGATCCTTGTGGGGCCGCACCTCCTCGGGGATCGACAGCCACCACTCCTCGGTGTTGTTGAATTCCGGATCGATGTCGAAGATCACGCCCCGGAACGAGAAGATCCGGTGGCGCACGACCTGTCCGATCTGGAATTTGGCGGTCCTCGCTTTAATCATCCCCCGTCGATAGACCAGGATTGTGGCCGATGCTAGTGCCCTGATCCGGAATTAACCTTCGGTTCAGGGGCGGATAGACCCCAAGTCCTCAGAAAACACTTCATCAATGGTCGATATCCTCAATCTGGCGCTACCTTATTTTGGCTTGATCTTCGTTGGATTTGCTTGCGGCAAGGTCAAATCCCTGCCGGAATCAGGCCTCGCCTGGATGAACTTCTTCCTGCTCTACGTGTCGTTGCCGGCGCTGCTGTTCGCGATCATGTCGAAGACGCCATTCGCGGAGCTGAACAACCCGCCGTTCCTGGTCGCGACGACGCTGTCGACGGTTGCGGCGTTCACGCTGGCACTTGTCGTCGGCAAGGTCTTGGGTCGGCTCACGCTGCGCGAGGCGACGCTCGCGGGGCTCTCGGGCGGCTACGGCAATATCGGCTACATGGGCCCGGGGCTTGCGCTGGCGGTGCTCGGGACCAAGGCGGCGGCGCCGACCGCGCTGATCTTCTGCTGCGACAGCATCTTCCTGTTCACGATCGTGCCGCTGTTGATCGAGCTCTCTGACCGCGACCATCCCTCGATCGTGCATGCCTTCGGCGTCGTGCTGAAGCAGATCGTGCTCAACCCGCTGATCATGTCGGCCTGTTTTGGCGCGGCCGTTGCGGCTCTCCATATCGAGCTGCCGGTCGCGCTCGACCGCACCATCACCTTCCTCCAGAACGCAGCCGCGCCGACCGCGCTGTTCGTGCTCGGCGTGACGGTGGCGCTGCGCCCATTCGACCGCGTGCCCTGGGAGGTGCCCGGCGTGATCGCGGTCAAGCTCCTGATCCATCCGCTCGCGGCGTTCGGCCTGATGCTCGCGTTCGGCCCGTTCGCACAGCCCTGGGCTGCGACCGCCGTGCTCATGGCCTCGCTGCCGCCGGCGCTGAACGTGTTCGTCATTGCCCGCCAGAACGATGCCTGGATCGAATCCGCCTCCGTCGCAGTGCTGCTCGGCACCTTCGCCTCTGTGGTCACGCTGACCAGCGTGATGTGGTTGCTCCAGACCGGACGGCTGGCGTTTCCTTAAGCCGCGGCTACCGCCGCCAATCTACCTGCGCCACGTCGGCGTCAGGCCCTCGCGCATCGCAAAGCGGCGGAGCGGGCCGATGGCACTTAACAGGTGCATGCCGACGGCGCGCACCGGCTGCAGCGGCAGGAAGTCGTTGAGCAAGGAGCGGTTGGCGATGTCGATCGCAAATGTCCGGCTCAAGATGTCCGGGCGCCGGGCCCTGTCGTAGCGCTTGAGCACCTCGTCCGCGCCGGGGTCCTCGCCCGATGCGATCGCCTCGCCGGCGAGCCTTGCAATGTCGGCGGCGTCGCGCAGGCCAAGGTTGAGGCCCTGGGCGCCGATCGGGGGAACCACGTGGGCGGCTTCGCCGACCAGCGCGATGCGGTCGCGGCCAAAGGATCTTGGACGCTCGATTGCCAGCGGGAACAGGTTGCGGCCGGGCTCGACCGTCATGCGGCCCAGAATGGAATGCGACTGCTTCTCGATCGCGGCGGACAATTCTTCGTCGCTGAGGCCACGCAGCCGCTCGGCGTCCGCCGGCGCCGAGACCCAGACGATGCTGGAGCGGCTGCCGGGCAGCGGCACGAACACGCAAGGCCCGTGCGGCGTGTGGAACTCGGTCGAGACGTTGCGGTGTGGGCGGGCATGGCCGACGTTGAAGGTCAGCGCGGTCTGGTTCAGCTCGCGCCGGGTCACCTCGATGCCGGCTGCTCCGCGGCACAGCGAATGCCGGCCATCCGCGCCGACGACGAGGCGGGCCGAAAGGAATTGCGCGGAGGCGGTACGGATCGCGACAGCATCGGCTTCGATGACGATGCTCTCCGCCTCGTCGTCAAACCGGACGAGATTGGGCAATTCGCCCGCGCGCGCTTCCAGCGCCAGCATCAGCGAGCGGTTGTCGATGTTGTAGCCGAAGGCGTCCAGCCCGATCTCATGGCAGGAGAACCGGACCTCCGGTGCGCGGAACAGCCGGCCGGTGTCGTCGACGAGACGCATCACTTCGAGTCCGGCCGCCTTGTCCTTGCAGCGCGGCCAGACATCGAGCGTCTCCAGAAGCTCAATGGAGGCACCTAACAGGGCGGTGGTGCGGTTGTCGGCATAGGGCACGTGCCGCGCCACCAGCGCGGTCCGCGCGCCCGCCTGCGCCAATGCGATTGCCGCCGCGAGCCCGGCCGGTCCGCCGCCGATCACGGCTGCGTCAAACAGTGTCGATGCGTCTGTCATGGACTGACAATTGACACGCCCCGCGGTAAATTCAAGCCCACCTATTTTTCCCTGATTTTATGACGAATTGCGCGGCCGAACGCCGCAATGGCTTATGTGCAAATCGGTCCCATTCTGATAGCAGAAGCCATGGATACCCAGCAGGATTCCCTGAAGCCGAGACCGGCGATGCGCGCCGCGGCCTTCTCGGTGCACATCTTCACCGCCTTCGGCGCGGCCATCGCGCTGCTGGCGATGCTCGAGGCCGTGCGCGAGCACTGGGCGGCGATGTTTCAGTGGCTGGGCGTCGCCCTCGTCATCGACGCGATCGACGGTCCGATCGCGCGCCGGCTCGACGTCAAGAACGTGCAGCCGAACTGGTCGGGCGACGTGCTCGATCTCGTGGTCGATTTCGTCACCTACGTCTTCGTGCCGGCCTATGCGATCGTCGCCAGCGGGCTGCTGCTGCCGGTCGCGGCACCCTTGCTCGGCGTCGCCATCATCGTCACCAGCGCATTATATTTCGCCGATCTGCGCATGAAGGCCGACGACAATCATTTCCGCGGCTTTCCGGCGCTGTGGAATGCGGCGGCGTTCTATCTGTTCCTGCTGCACTGGTCGCCGCTGTGGTCGACGCTGCTGGTCGCGGCCCTGGTGGTGCTGACCTTTGTGCCGTTCCACGTGCTGCATCCGGTCCGCGTCGTGCGGCTGCGCTGGCTGACGATGTCGCTGATTGCGATCTGGGCCGTGCTTGGCCTCTACGTGCTGGACATGGACTTTCGCGTCGGCACCGGCGTGACGGTCGCGATGTGCGCCATTGCGCTCTGGATCAGCTTCAGCGACGCCATGATCCGCCTGGTCCGATCCTTCGCATGATGCACCTCATCACCAGCCCCGAAGCCTGGGCCGCGCTGCTGACCTTGACTGCGCTCGAGATCGTGCTCGGCATCGACAACGTCATCTTCCTGTCGGTGATCGTCTCGCGCATCCCCGAGCCGCAGGCGCTCCGCGCCCGCCAGATCGGCCTCGCGCTGGCGCTGGTCTTCCGCATCATCCTGCTCAGCGTACTGGTCTGGCTGATCGGCCTGACCGCGCCGGTGTTCTCGCTCGCAGGTTACGAATTCTCCTGGCGCGACCTCATCCTGATCGGCGGCGGCCTGTTCCTGATTGCGAAAGCGACGCACGAGATCCACGCCGAGGTCGAAGCCGATGACGGCGAGGGCGATCAAAAGTCGGTAGGCAGCGCTTTCTTCTGGGTGATCATCCAGATCATCGTCATCGACATCGTGTTCTCGCTGGACTCGATCATCACCGCGATCGGCATGGCGCAGGACATCGAGATCATGATCGCCGCCGTCGTGATCGCCTGCCTGATCATGTACATTTCGTCGGGGCCGGTGTCGCGATTCGTCGCGGAGCATCCGACCACCAAGATGCTGGCGCTGGCCTTCCTGGTGCTGATCGGCGTCGCGCTGGTCGCGGACGGATTCCATTTCCACATTCCGCGCGGCTACATCTATTTCGCAATAGCGTTCTCGGCGGCAGTGGAATTCTTCAACGTGCTGGCGAAGAGCAACCGCAGGAAGGCCGGCAAGCCGTCCGCCTAGCCGCTTTGGCTAGCGTCGAGTTGACAAGGCGGGCGCGATGTCTTTCGCTGGCCTTGGAGAAGAGGAGGTCAGGTGATGACCAAAGCCGTCCGTGTGCACAAGGTCGGAGGCCCCGAAGCTCTGGTCTATGAGAGCATCGACGTGCCGGCGCCCGGACCCGGCGAGGTGCGCATCCGCCAGCATGCGGTCGGGCTCAACTTCATCGACGTCTATTACCGCACCGGCCTCTACAAGGCGCCGGGGCTGCCCTTCATCGCCGGCAACGAGGCCTCGGGCGAGGTCGTCGCGGTCGGGCCGGGCGTGACGCATTTCCATCCCGGCGACCGCGTCGCCTATTACCACAATCTCGGCGCCTACACCGGCGAGCGCAACATCCCCTGGGAGAAGCTGGTCAAGCTGCCCGACCACATCACCTACGAGCAGGGCGCCGTGCTGATGCTGAAGGGGCTCACGGTCTGGTACCTCCTGCACAAGACTTTTCGAGTCGAGCCGCATCATCGCGTGCTGATCCATGCCGCCGCCGGCGGCATCGGCCTCTTGGCCTGCCAATGGGCGAGGGCGTTAGGGGCCCATGTCATCGGCACCGTCGGCTCGCGCGAGAAGGCCGAGCTTGCGGAGGCCAATGGCTGCGATCACGTCATCCTCTACAACGAGGAAGACTTCGTCGCGCGCGTGAAGCAGATCAGCCGCAACGAGGGCTGCGACGTCGTCTATGACGGCGTCGGCAAGGCGACCTTTCCGGGCTCGCTGTCCTGCCTGAAACCGCGCGGCATGTTCGTCTCCTTCGGCAATGCATCGGGCCCGGTGCCGCCATTCTCTATCGCCGAGCTCAACAATCACGGCTCGCTGTTTGCGACCAGGCCGAAGCTCAACGACTACGTCGGCACGCGCAAGGAATTGCTGGAAGGCGCCGACACGCTGTTCGCCGCCGTCATCAACGGCAAGCTGCACGTGCCGATCAACCACGCCTACGCACTCAAGGACGCTGCGAAGGCGCATATCGATCTCGAAAGCCGGAAGACCACCGGCGCGTCGATCTTGAAGCCGTAGCACGCTACCTGCGAGCGCCGCTTGCTTGTCGTGCTGAAACGATGCTACTTTCATCGGCAGAGGTGTCCGCAGTGAAGTCTGCCAACGCACGGGTTTTGAATCGAATGCCCCGGCCCGACCGCAAGGAGGTTTGCCGGAGGGGATAGCGCGCTTGGCGCGTCGAATGTGAGCTGAATCCAGCCCTTCCGGTCCATGCGGGAGGGCTTTTTCGTTTCATCGGATTCAGCGCCACTTCAACGCGAAAGAGCGCTTCCCATGACCAAGATTCTCATCACCAGTGCGTTGCCTTACGTCAACGGCATCAAACATCTCGGCAATCTCATCGGCTCACTGCTTCCTGCCGACGTGCATGCGCGGTTCAGGCGACAAATCGGCGACGAGGTTCTCTTCATCTGTGCGACCGACGAGCACGGGACGCCGGCTGAGCTCGCCGCGCTCAAAGCAGGTGAGGAGGTCGGCGAACTCTGCGCCCGGCAGCACGCGATTCAGGCCGACATCTATCGCCGCTTCGGCCTTTCGTTCGATCATTTCGGCCGGACCTCATCGCCGGAAAATGCGGCGCTGACCCAACACTTCTATCGCCGGCTCGATGCCGGCGGGTTGATTGATGAACGCGAATTGCGACAGGTCTGGTCGCCGGTCGATCAGCGATTTCTTGCCGACCGCTATGTGCTGGGGACCTGCCCGCATTGCGGGCACCGTGAGGCGAGGGGCGATCAATGCGACGGCTGCGGCGCGCTACTCGATCCCGACGAATTGGTTGCGCCGCGCTCGGCGCTGTCTGGCGATACGGCGCTCGAGATCCGTCCGACGCGACATCTGTTCCTGCGTCAGTCTCGTCTGGTCGAAACGCTGCGGAGCTGGATCGACCAACGCTCCGGCTGGCCACCCTTCGTGGTATCGACGGCGAAAAGCTGGCTGACGGCAGAGCTCAGGGATCGCTGCATTACCCGCGATTTGACCTGGGGCATTCCGGTTCCGCGCGCGGGCTTCGAGACCAAGGTGTTTTACGTCTGGTTCGATGCGCCGATCGGCTACATCGCCGCCACGCAGGAATGGGCGGCGGCCGCGCCCGGCCGTGATTGGCAACGCTGGTGGTGGCAGGCCGACGACGTCAGATACATCCAGTTCCTCGGCAAGGATAACGTGCCGTTCCATGCCGTCAGCTTTCCGGCGACGCTGCTTGGATCGGGCGAATCCTGGAAGACTGTGGACGTCATCAAGGGCTTCCACTGGCTCACTTACGAAGGCGGCAAGTTCTCGACCAGCGCCCAGCGTGGCGTTTTTACCGACGCAGCTTTGGAAGAACTGCCGGCCGACCTTTGGCGATGGTGGCTGATCGCCAACGCGCCGGAGAGCGCAGACACCGATTTTTCCGTGCTGCGCTTCGTTGCCGACGTGAACAAGGACCTCGCCGACGTCTTCGGCAATCTCGCCAACCGGATCATCAGCTTTGCGCATGCCGTTTTCGACGGCCGTATTCCCGAGGGCGGCGAGCCTTCGGATCTGGAGCTTGAGCTGGGAGCCGAGCTCCACAAGCGCATCGTCTCGCTGCGTCGCGATCACGAAGACCTGGAATTTCGTGCTGCCGCTGCAGAAACGCGGGCGATCTGGAGTGCGGCGAACGCCTATCTTCAGCAGGCAGCGCCCTGGACTGCAATCAAATCCGACCGTGTCAGGGCCGCGGTTGCAACACGCACCGGCCTGAACCTCGTGCGTCTGTCGGCGGTGCTTGCATGGAGCATCATCCCTGAACTGTCGGGGAAGGTCTTGGATGCCTTCGGCGTTGATGGCGTCGTCCCGGATTGGCCAACGAAGCCGTGTCTCGAATTGCTCGATAGCCATGCCGGCAGTCCGGTCGCGAAGCTTGCCCCGATCGTCACAAAGATTGACCCCGACAGGGCCGCGCATCTCGCGAAACGTTTTGGCGCTGCGTGAACCGTGGCGGCATGGCGGAGGGAAGTTCCACCATGCCGATCGCGAAGCCTAGGCGACGCGCCGTGCCGCGCCGGCCCTGGTCAAAATCCCGTCGAGACAGTCGATCATCTCGGCGATCTCGGCGCGCGTGACGTTCAGCGCCGGCATGAAGCGCAAGCTGTCGACCTGCGGCGCATTCAGGAGCACGCCGGCCTCGAATGCCTGCGCGACGATGCCGGGCGCGATCGGCAGCTTGAGGTCGAGCGCAAGCAGCAGCCCGCGTCCCCGCACGCCGCCGAGCCCGTGCCGGGCCGAGACCTTCTGCAACTCGCTTTCGAGCAGCAGGCCGGTCTCGGTGACCGTCTTGAGGAAGTCCGCCTTGGAGACCTCCTCGAGCACGGCGAGCCCGGCCGCGCACATGATCGGGTTGCCGTTGAACGTGCCGCCCTGGTCGCCGTGCTCGAAGCAGGAGGCGCGTTCGGTCGCGAGCAGCGCGGCAAGCGGCACGCCGCCGCCGATGCCCTTGCCGAGCGTCATGATGTCGGGCGCAATCGCTGTGTGCTCATAGTGGAAGAGCTTTCCGGTCCGGCCCATGCCGGTCTGGATCTCGTCAAAAATGAGCAGCAGGCCGTGCTCTTCAGTGAGCGCGCGCAGCTCTTGCAGGAACTGATCGCTCGCCGGCCACACGCCGGATTCACCTTGGATCGGCTCGAGCATCACCGCGACAGTGTTGTCGCTGATCAGCTTCTCGACCGAGCCGATGTCGTTCAGCTTCGCTTTCTTGAAGCCGGCGACCTTCGGCTCGAACAGCGGCTCGAACGCTTTTTTGCCCGAGGCCGACATCGTCGCCAGCGTGCGGCCGTGGAAGCCGCCCTCGAAGCTGATGATCTCGAACGCGCCGTTCCTGTGCAGGCTGCCATATTTGCGCGCGAGCTTGATTGCGCCCTCATTGGCCTCCGCGCCCGAATTGGCAAAGAACACCTGATCGAACGCGCTGTTTTCGACCAGCGCGGCGGCGAGCTTCAGGCTCGGCTCGTTGTAGAATGCCGGGCTCGGCGTGAGTAGCCGCTTGGCCTGCGACGCGAGTGCGTCGGCGATCGCGGGCGGGGAGTGGCCGAGGCAGTTCACGGCCCAGCCCTGCACGAAATCCAGATAGCGCTTGCGGCTGTCGTCCCAGAGGTAGGAGCCCGCGCCGCGGACGAACACGGCTTTTGGCCGTGCGGTGATGTCCATCAGCGCGTCGTAGGGATGCGTCGTCATATCGAACTCCTCTGGAGGCGGTGAAAAAGAGGCGCAAAAAGCAGAAAGGCCGCACCTTGCGGGTGCGGCCTTCGAAAACTCGGCTGAATTTTAGTGGTTCAGCGGCGTCGTCGGACAAGGCGCACCCTCTCATCGTCGCGGAAGCGACGACGGAGCATTTCGGTGCGCTGACGGGTCCGAGCGTTGATCATGGGGCGCGTCCGTACTGCCGAATGGCAGGGCTTGTCAAGCGGCTCGTTTGCGCGATGCACGCCGAGCGTGCACCGATCAGGCCGAATGCGCCGCTTCCTCGCCGTCCTCGTCGCCCCAGTCCGCATCCGCAATCGAGGTGTCGATCAGCTCGCCGCGCATCAGCTTGAGCGGCGATGACCAGTACAGCGCGATGTTGTGGAAGGGATCGGTCAGCACCTTGAACACCCAGACCAGGCCGGTCGCGCCGTCGCGCGTTGCGAACAGCTGGAGCATGCGGGCAAGTCCGCCACTGACGCCGATCGCAAGCCAGAGCGCGCCGACATGGCGGATGAAGTCGATGCGGCCGGCGGGAGGATCGAACAGCCCGAACAGCGTCGGATAGGCATAAAGCGCGATCGGCGCGCTGCCCCAGACCAGCAGCAGGATGATCTTGCGGCTCTGGTTGTAGCCGACCTTGACCGCTTCCTTGTATTCGTTGCTGACATCGTTGACGGCGTCGTAGCAGTTCGGCTCGAAGAAGAAATGCCCGGTCTGCCGCGTCAGCATCGCGAGCCAGCCGACCAGTCCCGCGAGCGCGGGGTCCTTGAAAAGCAGCGCGTAGCATCCGAGGAAGATGGTCGCGCTGACGAGGTGCAGTGTCTGGTTAACGGTGCTCTGGTGGTAGAATCGGTAATCGTCGAAGCGCTGCGTGCGCAGCATGTGTGAGAGGCGGCTCATCAAAGATCCTCGCTCGCGTTGAAAGCGCGGGCAGAGTTAGGACGAGTCGGTGACCTCTGCGTGAATGCATTATAGTGTCACATCGCACGCGAGTGCCGCCCGGCATGCTTGCGGTAGAGGGTTACTTGACGCCGTAACGGACGAACGCATCGGCGATGTCGGCATTGATCGCCTTGGCTGCCGCGATGTCGCGCTCCGCACCCTCGTTGTCGCCCTTCATGCGCTTCGCGAGTCCGCGGCCGTAGAGCGAGCTGTCGTAGGCAGGCTTGGTGCTCAGCGCCGCGTCGTAGTCCGCGATCGCCGCGTCGAGATTGCCGAGCTTGAGATAGGTGAGGGCGCGGCTGTCGAGCGTATCAGGGTCGTTCGGCCGCATCCGCAGCGACTGCTCGCAATCCGCCAGCGCCTCCTGCAACCGGCCGAGGATCGCGCGGGTCATGCAGCGGTCGTTGAACACGGCGGAATAGCTCGCGTTCGCCTTGATGGCGCGGTCGTAGTCCTCCAGCGCCCGCGCATAGTCGTGCCCTTCGAAATACATGTTCGCGCGCGCATAGTAATCGAGGTCGTTATTCGGAGAGAGTTGCAGCGACCTGTCGAAATCGGCCAGCGCGCGGGCGCGGTCGCCGCGGTCACGATAGACGCGCGCGCGGTTGCCATAGGCCGGGCCATAATTCGGATCGAGCTGGATCGATCTGTCTAAATCGGCCAGCGCGCGATCGGCCTCGTCGTGCTCACGCAAGGCGGTACCGCGGTTGTAATAGGCGAGTGCGAATTTCGGATCGAGCTTGATCGCCTGATTGTAGTCGGCGAGTGCATGCTCGTAGTCGTCCTTGCCGCTATAGGAATTGCCGCGGTTGTTGTAATAGAGGGCGTCATTGGGGGCGAGCCGGATCGCGCTGGTATAGTCGGCGATGGCGTGGTCGCGATCGCCGAGATCGTCATAGGCGATGCCGCGATTGTACCAGGCGATGGCGTCCTTCGGATCGAGATCGATGGCGCGATTGAGGTCGGCCACGGCCCGCTCGGCCTCGCCCTTGCGGCGGAACGTCTCGCCGCGGTTGGCCAGCGCCCGTGCATGGGAAGGGTTGGTTTTCAGCACAGCCGTGCAGCCGGCGAGGCGCTCGTCGTCGCTGACCTGGTCGGTGCCGAAGCACCATTGCCGGGCCTGCGCGGGCGATGGGGATTGTGCGGCGACCGGAAGCGCAAGCAGGATCAATGCGGTGCTGATCGCGCACAGCGCGGTCGAGGTAGCGGTCTTGGGGTTGCATGTCATTTGATTGCCGGGCAGAAACAAAGGAGCCTCTAGCGCGTTTGTGATCGAGGGACGCGAATTGGTTCGAACCGGACGTGCGCCGGAACCGACCAAGAGGGGCGGGACCAACCAGACAGTTTTCAGCCTTGTCCGACACGCTTTACCCGATCGACCTCGACAGCATTCGCGGCGCGTTTCCGCCGGGCATCGACGCGTTACCGCTGCTGGTCGAGTTCGCCGGCTGGCTGCAGGGGCGTCCCTGGGGCAGCGTCGGCTGCTTCTCCTTGCAAGGCCAGTTCTCCGATCATGCGCCCATCATCGACGGCAGTCCCTTGCGCGACAGGTTCTCGCTGTTCATGCGGCTGCCGGACGGCTCGGCCGTCGGCGGCTGGTATGGCGCGGGCCTCGACCGGGACAACCCGCCGATCGTGGGGCTGGGATCGGAGGGCGATTACGAGCTGCTGGCGCCGAGCCTCGATGCCCTGCTGGCAAAGCTGACGTCGCAGCAGTTCGACAAGGCCTGGAGCGATCTTCTGCCGCGCGACGAGGTCGAGTCCCAGACGGTCGAGCTTGCGCGCTGGCTCGCCGAGCGGCCGGTTGGCGAGCCTGTGGCGACCGAGGATGGGCCTGCCGAATTGCCCGACTTCCGCGGCTTCGTCGAAAAATGGAGCCGCGACCGCGAGGACTTTTGGGCCAATCACCGCCTGATGGCCGAACTCGGCTGGCGGCTCGCTGCGCATCTGCCGAAGGGCAAGAAGCCCTGGGACAAGACCCATTTCGAGGTCGCGATCGTCGGCAAGCAGTATGAGGCGCGCGTGCTGTCGCGCGGGCCGCAGCCGTTCGAGGAGGCCGCCTCGATCGAATCCCTGCTGCGCGATTTGCGCGAGGAGATGCGCCGCGCCCAGCCCGAGCTTGGGCTGTGGTACGCGATGAAGTTCGGCCTCTATGCCGACGGCCGCGTCATGCCGAATTTCGAATACGACGTGCGGCCGACGATAGATGGCGAGCCAGCGCTGCTATCCGAGGCGAAGGCCGACCTCACCCGCGCCCCGCGCCCGGAGCGCTGGGTGCCGAAATGGCTGGCGGCATCCTGAAGCTCGGAATCCCGCGACGCTGCCGCCCAGCCGTCGCGCCGAAATGCTCTGCTGTCGTGCCATCTTGACCTCGCGGAAACGGCACCTTCGATCCCCCTTGACTTAGAGTGCGCTCGAAGGGGTATCTGTACGTGCGTCAGTACGAGAACGGGCACACATGAAGATCGGCGACCTCGCAAAACGAACCGGCTTGTCGACCCACACGTTGCGTTATTATGAGCGCATCGGGCTGCTGCCATACGCAGACCGGGATCGTTCCGGCCAGCGTGACTTTGACGCATCGATCCTGACATGGATCGAATTCCTCGGCCGGCTCAAAACCACGGGAATGCCGATCCGGGACATGTTGCGTTATGCGGCGCTTCGTGATGAAGGCGAAGCCACCGGGCCAGCCCGGCGGCAGCTGCTGGAAATCCACCGGGAACAGGTTCGCACGCAGATAGCTGAACTCCAGGAATGCTTGCTCGTCCTTGATACCAAGATCGCCGGCTATGTCGGCGACGAACAGAGGACGAAGGAAAATGACGCACGCCCAAATACACGCCGAAAGCCGCTTCGATCGCGGCCAGCGGGCCCTGTCGCGCATTGACGGCAGAGCCGGCGAAAAGGTCGTCGCCTCGCTCGCCGACATCGCTCCGGATTTCGCACGATACGTGATCGAGTTTCCCTTCGGCGACATTTACAGCCGCCCGGACCTTGGCCTCCGCGATCGAGAGATCGCAACGATCGCCGCGCTGACGGCGCTCGGAAATGCCGCGCCTCAGCTCAAAGTGCATATCGAGGCGGGTCTGAACGTCGGGCTGTCTCGCGACGAGATCGTGGAGATCATCATGCAGATGGCCGTCTATGCGGGCTTTCCGGCGGCGGTGAACGGGCTGTTTGCAGCCAAGGAGGTGTTTTCCGCGCATGACGGACGCCAGGCGTCGGGAGAAGCGACGTGATGAACTTGTGTGACGGAGCTGTAGCTTAGCGACACGCCATCGCATGCGAACATTCACACGAGGTCGTCATGCCCGGGCTTGTCCCGCCTGCGCGGCCGAAGCTGCTTCGGCGAGGCGAAGGCCCGGGCATCCACGTACTTCGCACTGTGCGTCAAGGCGTGGATGGCCGGGACAAGCCCGGCCATGACGCTGTGGAAACATCTGCGCGCCGTCAGAACCCCGCGACGCTGCCGTGCAGGTCGTATTGGTCGGCGCGCTCGATCTTCGCGGTGACGATCTCGCCGACGCGCAAGGGGCGGCGGCTCGACAGGTACACCGCACCGTCGATCTCCGGCGCATCGGCTTTCGAGCGGCCCTTCGCAACCGTCGGGCCGACCTCGTCGATGATGATCTGCTGGCGCGTGCCGACCTTGCGTTTCAGCCTGCGCGCCGAGATCTTCTGCTGACGGGCCATCAGCGCGTTGTAGCGCTCCTGCTTGACCTCTTCCGGCACCGGGTTCTCGATCGCGTTCGCCGTCGCGCCCGCGACTGGCTCGTATTTGAAGCAGCCGACGCGATCGATCTCGGCTTCATCGAGCCAGTCGAGCAGATAGGCGAAGTCAGCATCGGTCTCGCCGGGGAAGCCGACGATGAAGGTCGAGCGCAAGGCAAGATCCGGACATTCCTCGCGCCAGTGCTTGATGCGCGCCAGCGTCTTGTCCTGCGCCGCCGGGCGCTTCATCGCTTTGAGGACCTCGGGGCTTGCATGCTGGAACGGGATGTCGAGATAGGGCAGCACCGTGCCTTGCGTCATCAGCGCGATGACCTCGTCGACATGCGGGTAGGGGTAGACGTATTGCAGCCGGACCCAGGCGCCGAGCTCGCCGAGCTCGCGCGCGAGGTCCAGAAACTTGGCGCGGACCTGGCGGTCCTTCCACGGGCTCTCGGCATATTTGAGATCGACGCCGTAGGCCGAGGTGTCCTGCGAGATCACCAGCAGCTCTTTCACGCCGGCGCCGACCAGGCGCTCGGCCTCGCGCAGCACGTCATTGGCCGGGCGCGAGACAAGATCGCCGCGCAGCTTCGGGATGATGCAGAAGGTGCAGCGGTTGTTGCAGCCTTCGGAGATCTTCAAATACGCATAGTGCCGCGGCGTCAGCTTGATGCCCTGCGGCGGAACCAGGTCGAGATGCGGATTGTGGGCGGGCGGCAGCGCGCGATGCACGGCATCGAGCACGCTCTCATATTGCTGCGGGCCGGTGATGGAGAGCACGCCGGGATAGGCCTGCTCGATCGCTTCCGGCTCGGCGCCCATGCAGCCCGTCACGATCACCTTGCCGTTCTCGGCCATGGCCTCGCCGATCGCCGAGAGCGATTCCTGCTTGGCGCTGTCGAGGAAGCCACAGGTGTTGACGATGACGATGTCGGCCCCGTCATGCTTGCGGGCGAGCTCGTAGCCCTCCGCGCGGAGGCGCGTGATGATGCGCTCGGAATCCACCAATGCCTTGGGACACCCGAGTGACGTGAATGAAATGCGGGGCGCTCTGTCCATATCGCCTAGGAGCCTAGATCTGAATTGTCCGGATTTAGCGATCCAACTAATTGAACCGATGGCGAAATTCAACAACTAACCTATGCGGTGCGATGCTAAAGCAGTACTCGCGCGTATATGACCCTGATCGGCCGGGAGGTATGGACTGACTGAGGGCTCCTGATGTGGGAGGCCGGTTCCGATTGTGTGAGTGGAGGAGCCGAGCTGAATTGCTCCAACGCACACGTTTTAGTTGTTATTTTCTTTCTCGCATAATTCCACGGAGCTAAACTGCGATGCGCCGTTTCATCTTCGGCATGGCTTTCGTTACCGCCGCCTGCGGCGCGATGTTTCCGGTACGGGCTGAAGTCGACAAGATCATCCATGTCTGCGATCGGCAAGAACGAGTGTGTCCGGAATTCAGGCCACGCGTGAAGGCACCCGATGGGTGGACGAGGGACGAGGCCGCGAGTCTCAAGTACGGCGCCTCGATGTTCGTGCCCAATGGGAAGAAATTCGGTAAAGCCGAGGCAATCATCTATGCCGAAGGCCGCTACAACAAGGATCGGACCGAATTGGTTCAATGGATCGCAACGAGCGATAGGGATTGGGCGACGACATCCGGCGAGAATGCCAAGATCACCACGCTTCCCTCGGTGAACCCCAAGGTCATTATCAACCGCTATGACAATCCGTCCCTGAAGGACCAGCCGATTGAAGTGATCGCGCATTACGCCGATCTCGACAAGGACGGCAATTCCTACGTCGTGCAGCTAGCGGTCTCCGGCCTCAACGAGGCGGCGGTGCTGGCCGCCGTGCCACTTCTCGACAAGATGATCGTCGGCGCCAAGATTCCGTGAGGGGATAAGCCCAAATGCGGCAATTGGTGGACGGACTGAAGGTTCCCGATTGGTAGAAGCTCGGTCCGATCGAGTTCGCCGAATCTCCATTCGATCACTTCGTTGGCGCGCTGATCGCCGAAGCGTGATTGCGCCACCCCTGCGCGAGGGGAATGCCAACGCCTAACTGTCGGTCATGTCGATGGACCGCGCGCGCATGGGTTGCGCACCAACAACAAGAGGAAAGCATGACCAGCTTCAAAGTTTTGGGCGCGACCCTCGTTCTTTCCGCGCTCCTTGCAACGCCCGCCTCGGCATGGCAGGCGGCCTCGGAGCCCGCCGCGGCCGCAGCCGCGGACCCGACCTTCTCCATCTATTCGAACGATAACCGCGGATATTCTGCGTACGGGATGGCCTCGCAGGCACCGCTCGGCGACGCGACGGGACTGCAAAGGTTGGTACGGCCGCATCACCGAAATCACACCGCCCGCGTCAGGCGCTACTGATCACGGACATCGAATCGCCAGCCTTCCTGATTGAGCGCCAAGACACGACGTGCGTAGGCCAATGCCTCGTCGTGATTTCCGACGAATGCGAGCGACCGGCTGCGTAGAGACCTTGACTGAGATTGATCGCCACGACCGAGAGATGTCGACAGCCGTCTTCGGGCGGCATTTTTCCTTTTCGTAGCGCCCGCTCAAAAAGCTTACCTTCGTTGTCTCAGGGACGCTCGAGCGTCACGAAGCTGACCTTGGGCGCAGCCGTCTGATCCATATCTGATCTGCCTGATTGACGGGCCTCGGCTAGTCCCAATTGCCATAATTACAACCCTTTGCATGGGCGTCCGGCATGCTATGGATGAATCGCCTGCCGTGAGTGAGCCATGAGCGCCGAACAGTCGCCGAAAATCGTGATTGTCGACGAAAGCCCGATCCGGGCTGCGATCCTCGAGGAAGGGTTGCGGGAGGCTGGATTCACGCAAGTGGTCCATATCCGCGAGATGCAGAGCCTGCTGGCCCGTATTTATGCGGTAGACCCCGAAATCATCCTGATCGATCTGGAAAACCCCAGCCGCGACGTGCTGGAGGCGATGTTCCAGGTCAGTCGCGCCGTGAAGCGGCCGATCGCGATGTTCGTGGACCAGAGCGATTCCGCCTCGATCCAAGCCTCCGTGGAGGCGGGGGTCTCCGCGTACATCGTCGACGGGCTCAAGAAGGAGCGCATCAAGCCGATCCTCGACCTCTGCGTGTCCCGCTTCAACGCCTTCGCAAAACTCCAGGAGGAGCTGGAGCGCACCAAGTCGCAGCTCGAGGACCGCAAGATCATCGAGAGGGCCAAGGGCATCCTGATGAAGGTGAAGGGCCTCACCGAGGATGAGGCCTATGTGCTGCTGCGCTCCACCGCGATGCGCGAGAAGAAGAAAATCGGCGAGATCGCCCAGTCGATCATCACCGCGTCGGAGATGCTGAAATGACCGCTCCCCTCCGCATCGGGTTCATACCGTTGGTCGATGCCGCAGCCCTGATCGTCGCCGTCGACAAGGGCTTTGCCGCCGCCGAGGGTCTTGAGGTCGAGCTGGTGCGCGAGGTGTCCTGGTCCAATGTCCGCGACAAGCTCAATATCGGCCTGTTCGACGCCGCGCATCTGCTCGCACCGGTCGCGATCGCATCCTCGCTCGGGCTCGGCCACGTCAAGGTGCCGATCGCCGCTCCCTTCAATCTCGGCGTCAACGGTAATGCGATCACGGTCTCGCCGGCGTTGCATGCCGCGCTGATGGAGGAGATCGACGGCGACCGTTTTGATCCGATGGCCACGGCGAAAGCGCTGGCGAAGGTCGTCACCATCAGGCGCAAGGCAGGGGCCGAGCCGCTGACCTTCGGCATGACCTTCCCGTTCTCGACCCACAATTACCAGCTGCGGTTCTGGATGGCGGCGGCCGGCGTCGATCCCGACGAGGACGTGCGCCTCGTCGTGCTGCCGCCGCCCTTCATGGTCGACAGCCTCAGGAACGGCCATGTCGATGCGTTCTGCGTCGGCGCGCCCTGGAATTCGATCGCGGTCGATCTCGGCATCGGCCACATCCTGCATTTCTCCTCCGACATCCTGGCCCGCGCCGCGGAGAAGGTGCTGGCGCTTCGCCAGGTCTGGGCCGACAAGAATCCGGACGTGGTTGCAGCCCTGGTGCGCGCGGCGGTGAAGGCGGCCGAGTTCATCGAGGAGCCGGCGAACCTCGCCGAAGCGGCGCGGATCCTGGCACAGCCCGAACGGATCGGCGTCGATGTCGAGGTGATCCAGCGAACCCTGGTCGGGCGCCTGAAGATTTCGCCTGACGGCACCTTCCGCGAAAGCGGCCGCTACCTGCTGGTCGGACGTGAAGGGGCAGGGCGTCCGGATCCGGTTCAGGCCGCCTGGCTCTATGCGCAGATGGTGCGCTGGGGGCGGACGGCGCTGACGCCGGATGGCGTCAAGACGGCGATGGCCGTGTTCAGGCCCGACCTGTACGATGCCGCCATCGGCCGCCGGCCACCCGATGAAGCTCCCGCAGGGCTCGGTGCCTTCGCCGGCCCGGCATTCGACCCCGGCGACATCTTGGGGCACCTGAAGGCCTTCGCCGTGGGTCGCTGGAAGGCCTGATTCGGCTTTGCCTATATTTTAGGCGGTTAACCTAATCGACCAAATTTTAGGCCGACTGCTCGAATTTCGTGAGGGCGCCGAGGGCGGCACTTCTGCGGGTGCTTCCGCAATCCTCTGAAATCACTTCAGTTTTCATTTCGTTGAAGCTGGCACGCAACTTGTATGTTGCACTGCGGCCAGCTTGTCACAGGTGCCTGCTGAGCCAAGTCCCACAGCAACGAAGCTGATCGGACCGTTGGGCAGCAAAGCCGGCTCCAGGGCCAGCCGCCTGCCTCGCGGGTCGCGCCAATGTCCGTCGATGCCACCAGGTGGCCGCAGGAGCTTCGTTACCGATCATGAAACTCGATACCGTCTCAGTCGACTTTACCGACGAGCAGAAGCGCTATCTCGAAGGTTTTACGACCGGCCTCCAGATCAGCCGCGTCGGTCGCGGTCTCGGCGGCGGCGCCGGCAAGGCGAACGCGGAGCCTGTTGGCCCCGACGCCGTGCACATCAAGGCGCAGGACAAGGTGATCGCGTCGGGCAAGAAGCTTGCCGACCAGGAGAAGTTCAAGCGCGACGAGCATCCCTTCGACGCCTATCCGCGGCTGCGCCAGCAGGCGCTCGACAACGCCCCGCCAAGCCCGGCGGACAATTTCCGCTGGCGCTATTACGGCATCTTCTACGTCGCGCCGACGCAGGATTCCTATATGAGCCGCCTGCGCATCCCGAACGGCATCATGAAGCACTGGCAGCTGTCGGGCCTTGCCGATCTCGCCGATGAGCTCTGCGGGCCCTACAGCCACGTCACGACCCGCGCCAATCTCCAGCTGCGCGAGATCCCGCCGAAGCACGCGATCAAGCTGATCGAGGGCATCCAGGATCTCGGCCTGTGCTCGCGCGGCTCCGGCGCCGACAACATCCGCAACGTGACCGGAACGCCGACCGCCGGCATCGATCCGCAGGAAATCATCGACACGCGGCCCTATGCGCGCGAGTGGCACTACCACATTCTCAACGACCGCTCGCTCTACGGATTGCCGCGCAAGTTCAACGTCGCCTTCGACGGCGCCGGCAGGATCGCGGTGCTGGAAGAGACCAACGACATCGCCTTCACGGCGCATGAGGTGAAGGACGGTTTTGGCGTCGAGCCCGGCGTCTGGTTCCGGCTCGGCCTCGGCGGCATCACCGGCCACAAGGATTTTGCAAAATACTCCGGCATCATCGTCAAGCCGGAGCAGGCGACCGCTGTCGCGGACGCTATCGTGCGCGTCTTCATCGACCATGGCGATCGCACCAACCGCAACAAGGCGCGGCTGAAATACGTGCTCGATGCCATGGGCCATGACGGCTTCCTCAAGCTGGTCGAGGAGCGGCTGAAGACGCCTTTCGCGCGGGTGCCAGAGGAGGCATTTGCGCCGCGACCTGCCGCGGACCGAATGGCGCATGTCGGCGTGCACAAGCAGAAGCAGGATGGCCTCAACTGGATCGGCGTGTCGCTGACGCTCGGCAAGCTCAGCTGCGACCAGATGCGCGGTCTCGCCAAGGTTTCGCGCGACCTCGGCGACGGCGAGATCCGCCTGACCGTCTGGCAGAACCTCTTGATCTCGGGCGTGCGCGACGAGAATGTCGATCTCGCCATCGCCGCGATCAAGCAGATCGGGCTCGCGGTCGAAGCCTCTCACATCCGCGCCGGCCTGATCGCCTGCACTGGCAATGCCGGCTGCCGCTTCGCGGCGTCCAACACCAAGCGCAATGCCGCCGAGATCGGCGACTGGTGCGAGCCGCGCGTCGCGATGGACAAGCCGGTCAACATCCACGTCACCGGCTGCCACCATTCCTGCGCGCAGCACTATATCAGCGACATCGGCCTGATCGGCGCGCGTGTGCCCGTGAACGAGGAGGACACCGTCGAGGGCTACCACCTCTTCACCGGCGGCGGGTTCGGCCCTGACGCCGATGTCGGGCAGGAGGTCTATCACGACCTCAAGGCCGAGGACGCGCCGAAGACCGTCGAGGCGCTGCTTAAGGCCTATCTCGCCCATCGCGCCTCGCCCGACGAGACCTTCCTCTCCTTTGCGCGCCGCCATGACGGCGAAACGCTGCGCAAGCTTGCCGATGCACAGGTGTCCGCATGAACCAGATCACGCCTCCGCCGAAGCTCGACATCATTCCCGCCAGCGCGCCGTTTTCCGACGCGCAGCGCTCCTGGCTGAACGGCTTCTTTGCCGGACTTCTGTCGCCTGACGTCGCAACGCCGCTGTCGGCGGAGCAGGGCGCCGCCGTCATGCAAAGTGGGGACGGCGACGACGGCGAAGCGCCCTGGCACGACCAGACCGTGCCGATCGCCGATCGCATGAAGCTCGCCGAAGGCCGTCCCGTGCGCCGCAAGATGATGGCGGCGATGGCGCAGCAGGATTGCGGCCAGTGCGGCTACAATTGCCACGACTATTCCGAGGCGATCGCGAGCCGCAGCGAGGCGCGGCTCAATCTCTGCGTCCCCGGCGGCAAGGAAACCGCGCGGATGCTGAAATCGCTGTACGAGGAGCTGGACAAGGCCCCCGCGGCGAAAGCACCCGAGAAGACGGACGCGGTGGCCGCGCCCGCCGTCACCGTGACCATCGCCGAGCCCGGCCGCTCGCGCGACAATCCGACCGAGGCGACCTTCCTGTCGCGCCGCCTTCTCAACAAGGGCAAGTCGGAGAAGGAGACCTATCACATCGAGTTCGATCTCTCCGCGAGCAAGCTCGACTACGTGGTCGGCGACAGTTTTGGCGTGTTCGCGCGCAACGATGTCGGCCTCGTCGACCAGATCATTGCGCTGCTCGGCGCGTCCCACACCACCAAGGTCAACGGCAAGACGCTGCGTGAAGTGCTGATCGACGACGTCTCGCTGTCGCCGGCGCCGGACTCGCTGTTCGAGCTGATCTCCTTCATCACCGGCGGCGCGCAGCGCGAGAAGGCGCGGGCGCTGGCGCAGGGCGAGGACCCCGATGGCGATGCGGCGACGCTGGACGTCATGGCGGCGCTGCAGAAGTTTTCGGGCACGCGGCCGCATCCCGAAGCCTTCGTCGAGGCGCTGGAGCCGCTGCAGCCGCGGCTCTATTCGATCTCGTCCTCGCACAATGCGACGCCGGGAAAACTGTCGCTGACGGTCGATTCCGTGCGCTACGTCATCGGCAAGCGCAAGCGCGTCGGCGTGGCCTCGACCTTCCTCGGTGAGCGCATCACTGAGGGCGAGAAGCTCAAGGTCTATGTGCAGAAGGCGCATGGCTTCGGCCTGCCGCAGGACCCGAAGACGCCTGTGATCATGATCGGCCCGGGTACCGGCATCGCGCCGTTCCGCGCCTTCCTGCTCGACCGCAAGGCGACCGGCGCGCCCGGCAAGAACTGGCTGTTCTTCGGCCACCAGCGCAGCGATTGCGATTTCTTCTACCAGGAAGAACTCAACGCGATGAAGACCTCGGGGCTTCTGACGCGCATGTCGTTGGCCTGGTCGCGCGACGGCGAGAAGAAGTTTTACGTGCAGGACCGCATGCGCGAGGTCGGCCGCGAATTATGGACCTGGCTCGCCGAGGGCGCCCATCTCTACATCTGCGGCGATGCCAAGCGCATGGCCAAGGACGTCGAGCGCGCCCTGGTCGATATCGTCGCCCAGTTCGGCGCACGCTCGACCGACGAGGCCGTCAGCTTCGTCGCCGAGCTCAAGAAGACCGGCCGCTTCCAGGCCGACGTGTACTAAGCTTCAGCTCGATCAAGACGAGGAAACTCGTTTCGATTTTGCTCGGTGCTGTAGGGTAGGCAAAGGCGCGCCCTTCGCGCGCCGTGCCCACCATCCCTAAGTGGTGGGCACGCTTTGCTTTGCCCACCCTACGAGAGCTGTCATCCCAGCGTCATCCGGCCGGTTCCATCTAGCTTGGATCTTAACGAATAAGATTCTCGGAACCGGCAGGTGAAGAGAATTTGCGCCTGCGGTGCGGGGCTTTCAGAGAAGGCGCATCGCTATTTCCGCCGCCGTCTTGCCACCCGCCAGGGTTGATCCTTCATACTCCCGCAAATGGGGCGTTGGAGATCGACCATGCGCGAACTATCGGCTGAAGCCAGGCTGCACCTCTACGCGCGCTCGCTCTCGCGTCGGAGCGGGGCGAGCATGCACCATGTCGCGCTCTACAGTGCGTTTGCCGTCATCGCGGCCATCGTGTTCGGCACGCTGTCGGTGCATCCGTTCTGACGATCTCGTAGGGTGGGCAAAGGCGCGCAGCGCCGTGCCCACCATCTCTCATACAAAATCGATATCGTGGGCACGCTCCGCTTTGCCCACCCTACGGCACCTGATGTGCCTCACGTCCCGCGCTTGAACGGCGCGACCTCGATCCCTGCTTCCTTCAACGCCTGACGCAAGCCCCGTGCGATGTCGACGGCACCGGGCGTATCGCCGTGGATGCAGACCGTGTCCGTCCGCATCTTGATGACCTTGCCCGTCACCGACACCACCGCGCCGTCCTGCACCATGCGCACCACGCGGTCGGCGATCACTTTCGCATCGTGCAGCACCGCGCCGGGCTTCTTGCGCGAGACGAGGTTGCCGTCGTCCTCATAGGCGCGGTCGGCGAACACCTCGTGCACCAGCGGCAAATTGGCGTCCTCGCCGGCGTTCACCAGCTTCGAATTGGCGAGCACGACGAAGATGAGGTTCGGATCGACCGCCCTGATGCCGGCGGCGATCGCCTTGGCCGTCATGTCGTCCTCACAGGCGACGTTGGAGAGCGCGCCGTGCGCCTTCACATGCGTCACCTTGTGGCCGGCCGCGGTCGCGATCGCCTGCAATGCGCCGATCTGATAGGCGACGAGGTTCTCGATCTCGGAGGCCTTCAGGCCGGCGATCGGATGTCGGCCGAAGCCGTGAAGATCGCGATAGCCGGGATGCGCGCCCACCGAGACGCCGCGGGCCTTCGCCAATTCAACCGTTCGCCGCATGATGTCGGGGTCGCCGGCATGGAAGCCGCAGGCGACGTTGACCGAGCTTGCGAGCTCGATCATCGCGGCGTCGTTGCCCATCTCCCACGCGCCAAAACCTTCGCCGAGGTCGCAATTGAGATCGATCGTCTTCATGGGGTGCTCCTCTGGTCTTCTTGTCGTTTATGGCTCGGCCGTGACCTGCCAGGTCCCGGCATCCATGGCGCTCACCGCATAGCCCGCGACATTAGCATCGCTGAGCGCCTCGATGTTGAGCGCGACGGTGTCGGAGGAGCGCAGCCGATCCGGAAGGTTTTTGATCAGCAGCGCGAACTTGCGCGCTTCGTCCTGCGCCTCCGCCATGGTGACCTCAAGGAAGCGGAACGCGGTTCCAGCGGAGGTCTGCGCGAGGCGGCCGACATCGGCCGTGATCACGGTTGCGATCTTCGGATAGCCGCCGGAGGTGCCGCGGTCCATCATCAGCGCGATCGGCGCGCCGTTGCCGGGCACCTGGATGCTGCCGTTGACGGTGCCGTCGGAGACGATGTTGTGGCCGTGCAGATGTTTTATGGCGGGGCCTTCGAGCCGGTAGCCCATGCGGTCGGAGGTCGCCGAGATCTTCCACTCGCTCCCCAGGAACAGCGCCTTGTTGGCATCGTCGAACTCGTCGTCCTGCGGGCCGAGCAGAACGCGGATCGGGCCGCTCACGGGCTTCGGCAGTTCGATGCGCAATTCGGGCGCGCCGCTCGCGGCATCGACCGTGAACTCGTCGCCGTCCTGGAGCGGGCGCGGGTAGGGGCTGCCGAGCCCGGCGCGCGCATTCACGGCGAGACTGCCGAACACCTGCTCGCCTTTGATCGCGCCTTCGATCGCGAGATATGTGAACGCGCCGCCGCGGGCAAAGCCGAGCGTCAGCGTCTCGCCGTCCTTGAGCGTCACCGAGGTGTCCATCGCCACCGGCTTCCCGGCGATATCTGCGTTGCGCGGCGCGCCTGATATGGCGAGGCGCACCGCGCCGTCCCTGGCGGTGAACGTGGCACCGAACGGGCCGATCTCGACGGCGGCTGCAAACGGATCATTGCCGACCAGCGTGTTCGCCGCGGCCAGCGACAGGCGGTCCATGGCGCCGCTGACCGTCAGGCCGTAGCGCTGAGCGCCGTGGCGGCCGCCGTCCTGGACGGAGCTTGCGGGACCGATGCTGGCGACGATGAGCCGGCTCATGCGTCGACCCGCTCGGCGACGATCTCGCCGGCCTCGGCGGCGCGGTCCAGCTCCTCGAACGTCTTGTGGTCGATGGCGAAAAACGTCACGCGATCACCGGGTTCGGTGAGGAAGGTCGGATTGCGGTGGAGCTGATAGGTTCGCACAGGCGTGCGGCCGAGCAGGTGCCAGCCGCTGGGCGCGGCCAGGCACTGGATGCCGGCCTGGATGCCGCCGATCGAGATGGTGCCGGCCGGAGTCAGCACCCGCGGCGACTGCCGCCGCGACATGTGCAGGGATTTGTCGAGGCCGCTGAGATAGGACCAGCCCGGCGTGAAGCCGATCATCGCAACCTTGTAGTCGCCGCCGGCATGCCGGGCGACGATGTCGTCGGGCGTCGTGTTCAGCGCTTTCGCGACATCCTCGAGGTCGATGCCATGCTCGCCGCCATAGGCGACCGGAATGCGCCAGCGCCGGGCCTTGGTGACGGGCGGCAGCGGCCGGGTGGCGATCGGCAGGATCTTTTCGCCGAGCGCCTCGAAGCCGATCTTGCCGGGATCGTAGTGCACCAGCAGCGAGCGATAGGTCGGCACGGTCTCGGTGATGCCGTCGATGGGGCTTGCGGCGAGCGCCTTGTCGAGCGCCAGCACGCGCTGGTTGGCGTCGTCGTCGATGGTGCGGCTGAACTCGACCGTGACGGCGCTGTCGCCACTGGGCAGAAGGCGGGGCGGGGGAAGCGTCGCGGCCATGAGCTGTCGAAGAGCTGTCGAAATCGGGCTTCTGAGAGAACGCGGGCTCGCCCTTGAGTTCCGCGTCTCCTTGCTTCGCGTAAATGCGCCCGCAAGTCCAATAAATTAATACAAGGGGAGGCGATAACGTCTTGTTATCGCATCGCATAACGGCCCTGCCGCCCTGCATTCTTGTGGGTCTTTTGGCCCTTGACGGAAAGCGCGCACCTCGCAAGATGCGCGCGTTCTTTCCCGCACTCGGAGCTCGTTCTCGTCCATGTCGCTGTCCCCCGAAGCCCGCAAGACCCTCGCCGGCATCACCACTGCCACCATCACCACGGTCCTGCTGAAGAAGGGCCTGCGCAATGTGTGGATGCGCGGCGCGCGTCCGCTGCGTCCGGGCCTGCCGCGCCTGGTGGGCCCGGCTTTCACGCTGCGCTTCGTGCCGGCGCGCGAGGATCTGGCGACGCCGGAATCCTGGTCCTCGCCGATCTCGACCCGCACCGCGATCGAGGCGATGCCCGAGGGCTGCATCGCCGTGGTCGACGCCATGGGCATCACCGATGCCGGCATTTTCGGCGACATCCTCTGCGCCCGCATGATGAAGCGCGGCGTGACCGCGCTGGTCACCGACGGCGTGGTGCGTGACGTCGAGGGCGTGCTCGGTACCAATTTGCCGGTCTGGTGCGACGGCTATGCCGCGCCGCCGTCGGTCGCGGGCCTGACCTTCGTCGGCTGGGGCGAGCCGATCGGCTGCGGCGGCGTCGCCGTGTTCCCGAACGACATCGTGGTCGCCGATCAGGACGGCTGCGTGCTGATCCCGCAGGCGATGCTCGACCACGTGCTCGCCGAGGGCGTCGAGCAGGAGCGGATGGAAGCCTGGATCGTCAACGAGGTGAACAACGGCGCGGTGCTGCCGGGCCTCTATCCCATGAACGCCGAAACCAAGGCGCGCTACGCCGCCAGCAAGAAGTAACAGGAAACGAGGTATCCCATGGACATCACGCTCGCAGGCACGCGGCCGACCCGCCGCGCGCCCAAGGAACACTTCACCGGCACCGTGCTGCAGGACCCCATCAACATGGCGCCCGCACCGGCGCGGCTGAACGTCTCGCGCGTCTCGTTCGAGCCGGGCGCCCGCACCAACTGGCACCACCATCCGCTCGGGCAGACGCTGTATGTGATTTCGGGCGTCGGCCGCGTCCAGACCAAGGGCGGCCCGGTCCAAGAGATCCGTCCGGGTGACACCGTCTGGATTCCGCCGGGTGAAGTGCACTGGCACGGCGCCTCGCCAAACAACAGCATGTGCCACATCGCCATGCAGGAAGCGCTCGACGGCGTCTACTCGACCTGGCTGGAGCCGGTGACGGACGCGGAATACGGCGCACCGCTGGGCTAGCCCTCTTTCAAGATTTCTGTGTCCCGGTTCAGCGGTGCAGCGTTATGCGCCGCACCGCGTCCGGGACACACGATCTACATCCGCTCCGCCGTCCACGTGCCCGTGCACATGGCGCCGCGCCAGGTGCCGGAGCCGGAGGTGCCGCTGAGGCGGCCGAAGCCGACCGCGCGCTTGATGCCGGTGCTCAAGGTGACGTTGATGTTGCCGGCTTCGGCCACGCGGCCCGAAGCCGTCACGGCTGCGCTGCTCGAGGCGATCTGGCCGTTGCTGATGCCGATCGCGACCGTCGCGCCATTGCCGCAGGTCTCGCTCGAGGACGAGATGCGGACATTCCACGTGCCGTCGAAGGTGGAGCCCGCAGCATCAGCCTGCGCGAGCGGGAAGGCGATGGCGATGATGTTGACGAAGAGACCTCTGCGAAATCCGTTCATGACACGCCCCTTGGGGTTGACCATGCGGGGATCGTGTCACCGGTGCTGAACCCGTGATGTGAGGGCTGTCACGCGCGCAAGACGCTGCGTGAGGTGGCGCACGTCGCAATGATGCAGGCCAAAAGCAAAGGGGCCCTTGCGGGCCCCTTGTCTTCGTCAGAGCGCGTCGCTCGAGTTCAGTTCACCCGCGTCCAGGTCTGGCCGCCGCAGAACATGCCACCGAAGGCGCAGCCCTGCACGCGTAGCCGGTCGGTGCCCTTCATCGCGATCGTTGAATCGTAGGTCGAGCCGGAGTTCGGGTCGAGGATGCGCCCGGACCATTTCTGGTCCTTGCCGGGCTTCATGTTGATCAGGACCTGCTCGCCGTTCTGGTTCGATTTTGAATCGACCGAATAGCCGCAGAGATTGTTGCCGCATTGCTCGATGCGGACCTTGCCTTCCTTCTCCTCGGTGAGCCAGACGCCGAGCGGCGAATTGAGATCGCGCGCGTGCGCTGCTGCGGGAGCCGGCGGGGCAACGGCGGCGGACTGAGTGGGGGCGGGCGCAGGCGCGGGGGACGGAGGCGGCGCCGGAGGTGCAGCGGCCACGGTCGGAGCCGCGGCCGGAGCGGCCTGCTGCTCGACCGGCGCGGGGGCCGGAGGCGGTGCGGGCGGCGGCAGCACGGCCGTCTCGGCCGGAGCGGTGCTGGCGGTCGCTGCCGGAGGCGGAGCAGGTGGGGGCGGCGCCGGCGGCGGTGCTGCGGCGGCCGGCGCAGATGCCGGCGCTTGCTCTGCGGGCGGCGCTGTGACTGGAGCGGGGGCTGGGGCAGGCGCGGCTGGCGGTTGCGGATCGACCTTGGCCTGCTGCGGCGGCTGTTTGTCCGCGGGCGTCTCGTTCTTCTTCGCCTTCTTGGCCTTGCCCTGGCCGGTGTTGTCGTACACGCCGGGGATCTGCACCGTGCCGCGGTCGGGATCGATGCGAATGGTGCGCCCGCCATATTCGAAAGTGTACTGCGCCTGGGCAGCGGTGCTCGCCAAAAGGAACGCGGCCGTGGCCAACAGCTTCCTCATTTCCATCTCCTGAACAGGTGGTCCCCGCACCGACCCTTACGCGGGGCTTCATTCCAAAACGTGATCTACATCACTGTCTCGGTATGAGTCGTCGTCCCGCTGTTCTGGGTTCAATAGGCCTGGGGCCGGTCCAAAGTTTGGCAGAGGCCGGCGACAGGAGGACGCGGCCTGGAGCGCCGTTCCGACGGAATCGGAACGGGACCCAAGATCGAAACGCTCGAAAACGCTCTAGTCGAACCAGGCGGCGTAGATCTTCTTGTAGCTGCCGTCTTCCATGGAGATGTGCAGCCACTGGTCGACAAAGGCTTTGAGCGCCATGTCGCGCTGGAGCCAGTAGGCCTTCTCGGAGAAGTCGAACGGCTTGTCCGGATGCACCGCGCAGAGCACGCCCGAATGCTGCTTCTGCTGGTAGCGCGTCTCGGAGGCGTCCGTCATCATCAGATCGGCATTGCCCTTGGCGATCTCGTCGAAGATCACGGTGTTGTCGGAGAAGACCGTGATCTCTGCGTCCTTGATGTTGGCACGCGCGAAGCGCTCGTTGGTGCCGCCGGGATTGACGATGACGCGGGTGCCCTTCTTGTCGATGTCGGCGATGCTTTGATACTTGCCGACGTCGGCACAGCGGGTGATCGGCGTCTTGCCCTCGCGCATGATCGGCGTCGAGAAGAAGCCCTTCCTCTGGCGGTCGAGCGTGACCGAGACGCCGCCCATGGCGATGTCGAACTGGTCGGCCTCGAAGTCCTTCATCAGCTTCGGCCAGGCCGTGGCGACATACTCGACCTTGACGCCGAGTGCCTTGCCGAGCGCCTCGGCCATGTCGACGTCGAAGCCGGAGAACTGCTGCGTGGCCTTGTCGAGATAGGTGAACGGCTTGTAGTCGCCGGTCATGCCGACGCGCAACGTGCCGCGCTTGACGATCTCGTCGAGGCGCGAGGGCGTCGCCTGCTGCGCGTGCGCCGAAAGATTTGCCAGCACGACCACGGCCAGAGCCGCCACTATACGAACGATCATCTCTTTTCCACCCATGCCCGAGCTGTCATTGTGCAGCCCTCGACGTGTGGATTTAGACCAGATGCCAGTTGCTGGCGAGCCGGAATTGAAGGGAATCTTGTCGTGACGATCTCGATGTACGAGGCCTCTGTCGGCCTCTTCGTGCCGTATTTGCGCAACCTGTCCGTCCTGCTCGACAAGGGCGTCGCCTATGCCGAGACGCGCAAGTTCAATCCGGCGGTCCTGCTCAGCATGCGCATGGCGCCGAACATGTACGACCTGGCCCAGCAGGTCGGCGAGGCCTGCCGCCACGCCACGGTCACCTCAGCCTTGCTGGCAGGTCGCGAACCGGTCGCGCTGCCGGCGCTGGAGCACGACATGGCCGGCCTACAGGCGCGGATCGCAACGTCGCTTGAATTCATCGAGAGCCTGCCGCATGCCGAGATCGAAGCGGCTGCGGAACTAGAGGTCGTCTGGAGGCTGAAGAACGGGACCGAGCTGCCCTTTACCGGGCGGACGCTGCTGCTCGTCAACTGCATTCCGCAGTTCTTCTTCCACGTCACGACCGCCTACGACCTGCTGCGGCACGCCGGCGTCGAGCTCGTGAAGAAGGATTTTTTGGGAAGGAAGTAGGAGCCTGGTGCTTACCTCTCCCCAGCGGGGAGAGGTCGGATTGCGCCTGGCGATGCGGAGCATCGTCCAGTGCAATCCGGGTGAGCGGCCACAGCGCGCAGTGAGACCTTAACCCCTCACCCGGATCGCATCTTCGATGCGCTCCGACCTCTCCCTTCGGGAGAGGTGCATGGAGACCTCCGGCCGGAGCTCTAGGATTCGCCCTTGCGCTCGAACTCGGCGAGCGCGCTGCGGCCGGCGATCTCGCTGCGCAGCAGCTCGAAGCGGCGGTGTGCCTCGTCCTCGTGCTCGTCGACGAAGCGCACGGCGGCTTCGCTGGTCATCGGGCCGCTGACCACAGGCGCGGACTGCTCGCCGATGGTCTCGTGGACATAGTACTGTCCGTCGTCGCCGCGATGCACCGTCCATTTCAGGCGGATCGCCACCATCGGCCCGGGACCGACCTTGCTGTAGCCGTCGGCATCGGTGTGATCAGGCACCAACGGCTGCTCGTCGACCACCGGATGCTCGTCGACCGCATGATGTTCTTCAGCATGTTCTTCTTCGGCGGTCGGCTGCTCACCGACGACGACCTCGGTCTCGCTGATGATCTCGATTTCGCGGACGACGAGGCCCGGCTCCGGGTGCTCCAAGATGCTTGCGATGGTCGCCAGCGCGTGGTCGGTCGGGTCGATCTCTGACAAGGGTCCATCCTCCAGCTCGACGCGGCCGGCATGTCTGTCCCACTGCCGCCGCGGCCGGATATATTACGCGGGTTCGATTAAGGCTGAGTTGGGGCCCGATCTGCACCAAAATGGGACGCATTCTGGCCTTCCGAAGGCGGGCGGATCACCCGCCCGCCTTTCGGTTTTTCAGCCGAGCACGTCCTGATTGATGACGTTCTGCCGGATCGGGTCGCCGTCCAGCACACTCAGGATATTGCGCGCGGTCTGCTCGCTCATGCGCTGCACGGCCTCGACCGTGACGCCGGCGACATGCGGGGCCATGATGACGTTGGGCAGCGCGAACAGCGCGTTGCTGACCGGCGGCGGCTCCACCTCGAACACGTCGATGCCGGCCCCGGCGATCTTGCCGGAGACGAGCGCATCATACAGCGCCGCTTCCTTCACGATGCCGCCACGGGCGGTGTTGATGAGGTAGGATTTCGGCTTCATTCGGCCAATCCGCGCCGCATCGAACAGGCCGACGGTCTCCGGCGTCTTCGGGCAGTGGATGCTGACGAAATCGGCGCTCGGCAGCGCGGCGTCGAGGTCAGTGACCGGCTCGCAGCCGGCCGCCTTGATGTCGGCGGCAGGCTTGTAGGGATCGTAGACCTCCACGTTCATTTCCATCGCCAGGCAGCGTTTGGCGGTGCGGCTGCCGATGCGGCCGAAGCCGATGATCAGCACGGTCTTGCCGTAGAGGTCGAATGGCAGCATGCCGAGCCGGTCGGCCCATTTGCCGTCCTTGACGCAGGCGTGCATCTCATTGGCGCGCTTGGCCAGCGTCAGCATCATGAACAGCGCCGCTTCCGCGACCGAGGGCGAGTTCGCGCTGCCTGCGATCATCAGCGGCACCTTGCGGCGGGAGAGGGCGGGCACGTCGACGGCGTCGTAGCCGACGCCGATGCGGGTCACCACCTTCATGTCCCTGGACGCCTCGAGCTCGGTCTCACCGAAGGCGGTGGCGCCGAGCGCCACGCCATGGACTGGCGCATGGCTCTTCAGCAGGGCCTCGAAATCCTTGGCCGAGATCAGGTTGGCAAACTCGACGAGCTCGATATCGTCCCGCTGGGTGAGGAGGGCGCGTGCCCCTTGCGACAAAGTTTGTGTAACGAAAATCTTCTTCTTGTTGGTCGCCATTGCTCCCCGCCTGCTCGCGTTTCTTGAGCCGGCGTCACAGCACGACGCCGGTCTCCTCGTTTAGCAGGTGCATGTTGTTGAGGTCCATCGCCAAACGCATGGGAGCCCCGTCCGTAGCGCCGGCATTGGGATCGACACGGCCGCAGACGGGCGTGCCGTCGAGCCCGAAATAGACCAGAGTCTCCATGCCCATCGGCTCGGTGACGTCGAGCACCGTGTCGAAGGTCTCGATGCCCGGCCCGAGATGCGCATGCGCCTCGGTGAGATGCTCGGGCCGGAGGCCGAGCAGCAGCTTGTCGGTGCGGGGCAGCGCGTTGTAGCGCGCGGCGCGGGCCGGCGGCAGCGCGAAGGCGACGCGGTCGGTCAGGCGGATCTGGAGCGTGCCGCCGGAATCCTCGAGCCGGCACGGAATGAAGTTCATCGCGGGCGAGCCGATGAAGCCCGCGACGAAGCGCGTGGCGGGCTTGTGGTAGAGCTCGTTCGGCGTGCCGATCTGCTCGATGCGGCCCTTGTTCATGACCACGACGCGGTCCGCCAGCGTCATCGCCTCGACCTGGTCGTGGGTGACGTAGACCGTCGTGGTGCGCACCTTCTGGTGCACCTTCTTGATCTCGATCCGCATCTGCACGCGGAGTTTCGCATCGAGATTGGACAGCGGCTCGTCGAACAGGAACACCTTCGGATTGCGCACGATGGCGCGGCCCATCGCGACGCGCTGGCGCTGGCCGCCGGAGAGCTGTTTCGGCTTGCGGTCGATCAGATCGGTGATGTCGAGCAGGCGCGCGGCCTCCGTCACCCGCGCCTTGATCTCGGCCTTGGGATAGTGCTTCAGGCGCAGCCCGAACGACATGTTCTCCGCGACCGTCATGTGCGGGTAGAGCGCGTAGTTCTGGAACACCATGGCGATGTCGCGGTCCTTGGGCGGCACGTCGTTGACGACGTCGCCGCCGATCATGATGTCGCCGTCGCTGATGTCCTCGAGGCCCGCGATCATGCGCAGCGTCGTCGACTTGCCGCAGCCGGAGGGGCCGACCAGCACGATGAACTCGTGGTCGGCGATATCGAGGTCGATGCCGCGCACCGCTTCGACGTCGTCGTAACGCTTGATCACCTTACGCAGGGAAACCTCGGCCATTGCGCTTCAACCTCTCGCTCTCAACCCTTGGTCGCGCCGGCGGTCAGGCCGGCAATGTAATAGTCCATCAGGAAGGCGTAGATGATCAGCGGCGGCGCCGCGCCAAGCAGCGCGCCGGTCATGATCTGCCCCCAGTTGAACACGTCGCCCTTGATCAGCGTCGTGGTGATGCCGACCGGCAGCACGAGCTGGTCCACTGACGTCGTGAACACCAGCGGATAGAGGAACTGCGCCCAGGACACCGTGAAGGCGAAGATGGTCGCCGCGATCAGCCCAGGCAGCGCGACCGGGATGAAGATCCGCGTCAGGGTCTGCAGCCAGGAGGCGCCGTCGATGAGCGCGGCCTCGTCAAGCTCCTTCGGGATCGAGGCGAAATAGCCGATCATGATCCAGGTGCAGAACGGCACCGTCAGCGTCGGATAGATGAATACCAGCACGTACCATCTGTTGAGGAGGGTGATGCCGGTCAGGTCCTGGACCACGGCGAGCATCTTGAACAGCGGGATGAACAACAGGCTGTCCGGGATGAGATAGGTCAGGAACACGCCAGTCGCGAGCGTCGCCGAGCCCCAGAACTTCATCCGCGCCAGCGCAAACGCCGCGGGGATGCTGAGCAGCATCGTGACGATCACGACCGTGATCGAGATGATCGACGAATTCCAGAAGAACCGCAAAAACTGGTTCGAGGTCAGGAGCTCGGCATAGTTGGACAGTGTCGGGTGAAACACCCACCACGGGTTGGTGGCCGCCGAGATCTCCGCGCTGCTCTTGAGCGAGGTGATCAGCATGTAGACCGGCGGCGTCAGGAAGAAGATCGCAAACAGCACGAGGAAGAAGTAGGACCAGCGCAGCGCCCAGGCGCGGTCCCGGCTCATGCTGCCATACTTGACCTTGCGGGAAGGTCCGGCCTTGTCGATTGCGAGGGCGCTCATCAGGCTTCGTTCCCCCGTTTGGAGACATCACGCAGGATGAAGATCGCTGCGACGGCGAGGATGGGCACCATGAACAGCGAGACACAGGCGCCGAGCGGAATGTCGCTGCTCTGGATGCCGACCTGGAACGCCCAGGTGGCGAACAGATGCGTCGTATCGAGCGGTCCGCCGGAGGTCAGGATGCGCACGATGTCGAAATTGGCGAAGGTGACGATCAGCGAGAACAGGGTGGTGATGGCGATGATGTTGCGCATCATCGGCAGCGTGACGTACCAGATCCGCTGCCACCAATTGGCGCCGTCGATCGCCGCCGCTTCATAGAGCTGGTCGGGCACGGATTTCAGCGCCGCCAGATACATGATCAGGAAGAACGGCGCGCCGTACCAGACGTTGACGAGGATGACCGAGAAGCGCGCCCAGAAGGTGTCGCCGAGCCAGGGGATCGGCCCGACACCGAAGAAGGAGAGCGTGTAGTTGAAGGCGCTGTAGGAGGGGTCGAACAGCCACAGCCAAGCGAGCGTGCTCATCGCCGGCGGGATCACCCAAGGCACCAGCAGCATGCCGCGCCATTTGCGCTGCTTCTTGCCGGGAATGTTATGGACGAAATGCGCGACGATGAAGCCGATCAGCGCCTTGAAGATCACGGCGGTGATCGCAAAGATGCAGGACTGCTTCACCACCATCCAGAACGTCTCGCGCTTGAACAGGAAGGTGAAGTTGCCAAGGCCGACGAATTTCGTCATCGCCTTGTTCAGCGTCGCCAGATAGAGCGAATAGAAGGCGGGATAGAGCACGAGCAGCACGATCAGGAGGATCAGCGGCAGCGTCAGGAAGAACGCGACCGTCGATTTTCGGCCCAGCGCGTTGCGCAGGCCCGATCCCTTGCGCGCGCCCGCACGTGCGACGCGACCTTGCTCAACGACGACATCGGCCATGTCAGAGTCCTTGGGTCAGCTTTTCGTAAACTGTCCAGCCGCGAAGCCGGCCATACTGGTCGGCTCCACGGTCGTGCGGATGGGGATGCCGAGGCGATACACGCGTGTGGCGTGAATCGCCTCGGCGCAGTCCCAGGTCTAACTCCGCATGAAGCCTTCGCATTCACCTTCGGCCCAGGCGAGCGCCTGATCCATCGTCTCGCCTCGCGCATAACGCAGCGCCATCTTGGTCAGCGTCGCCTGGAAGTAGATCTGCTGCGCGATCTTGGGCGGCGCCGGCGACGCTGCGATCGACAGCGTCTGGTGGTTGTGCGGATTGGGATAGTGATAGAGCGTTCCCTTGGGCGGGCCTTCCTCGGCCCAGGTCTTCAGCGTCGTCATGTTCGCGTAGGCGGGCAGGTCGTAGCCACCGCTCGCTGCGACGAACTTTTCGATCGAGGACGGCTGGGACAAATAGGCGAGCAGGCTCTTGCCGGCCTCCTTGTTCTTGCCGAAGCTCCAGATACCCCAGAAGTAAGGCAGGTACGGTGCGAACCGGCCCTTGGGCCCTGCGGGGAAGCCGTGCGTCCAGCATTGCTCGGCAACCTGGGGCGCATCGCGCTTGGCAACCGCCCAGGCGCTCGGCGGATTGAGGATCATCGCGCCGCGGCCGGAGATCAGCCATTTGTTGTTCGAGGCGTCGTCCCAGGACGGCGCGTCCGGTGGCAGCACCGCGATCAGCTTCTTGTAGAACTCCATGGCCTGGCGAACCTGATCAGTCTTCACCGTGATGTCGCCCTTGGCGTTGACGAGCTCGGCACCGAACGACTGGAAGATCGCGCCGGCGGTGTCGACGCTGTCGGTGGTCTCGCCGAGGCCGATGCCGAACGCAAAGCCAGCCTTCTGGCAGGCCTCGGCCGCCTTCAGGAACGTCTCCATGGTCCAGTTGTCGGCCTTCGGCGGGCTGCCGGCCGGATACATCTCCTGCACGTCGATGCCGGCATGCTTCTTCATCAGATCGATGCGGGAGCAGGGGCCCTTAATCTGGCTGCCGATCGTCGAGGGCACCGCAAGCCATTTGCCGCCGGCCTGACCGAGATATTTGACGGTGCCGTTGACTTCGCCGTTCTGCTTGAGGATCGGCTCCATGACGTCGTTGACCGGCTCGAGATTCTCCGCATAGGCGTGAGGCCACCAGGTCGGCATCTGCAGGACGTCGTGACCGGACTTGGCCTGGGCTTCGGCGGCGACGGTCAATTCCAGCTTCTTGTTGTTGCTGGTGATGTAGTCGATGGAGACCTCGACCTTCTCCTTGGCCGCCCACTCGTTGACGAGGTCGGTGGAGGTCTTGTTGGCACCCGGTACCCAATGGTCCCAGAAGCCGATCGAGAGTTTGCCGGCGGCGTAGGCGCCCCGGACATAGGGCGCCGTGATCAGCGCCGCGGAGGACATTGCAGTGGCAGCCACAAATTGACGTCGCGTCAGTTTCTTGCGTGACATCTCGTTTCCTCGCTTGGGTGTTTTATTGTTCTGGTGTTTCCTCTGAACTCTTCCGAGCTCTTCTTGAATTCTTTTGGGAGTTTGTCGTTCGACGTTTCTTATTGATGCCGTCAGCCTCGACGGCAAATTGGTAGCGCGATCAGATCATGATTGATCGCGTCTGTCGAGAAAACCGAACGGCTCGCGCCTAGAACTAACGTTGCGTCCGAACGCGCCGCAATGCTTAGCGCCCTGGTGCGCCGGACTTGAACCGCGGTCGCTCCTATTGCGACGCACACATCGCACGAGCCCGTCTGGAACGTTCCGTGCGCAATTACGCCGCAGTTTCCGATAAGCCTGCGTAACCGCTTCGCGCGAAAGACTTTTCGGGCGTGGACAGCGATCGGCTGCGTCTGGACCTCGAAGCGGTGGAAACGATAGAGTTGCAACCGGCGGGTGGCTCCCACCCCGAGAGATCGACGATGGAGACGAGAATGATCAACCCGGCGCTGCCCGCGCGGCTTCACTTGCGGCGATGGTTCGCGCTGGGGTCCGTGCTCGCGCTGCTGCTCGGCGCCGCCGCGGTGGCGAATGCTCAAGGTTTGGTCAAGGGCGTTCAGGACGGCGCGGCGGCCGGGAACAAGGCCGCGGGTCCGGTCGGTGGCGTGCTCGGCGGCGCGATCGGCGGCGTGGTCGGCGTCTTCACCGGCGTGCTCGGCGTCGGCAACAACGGCAATCAGGCGCCGGCCGCCAAGGATGCCAACAAGGATGCCAGCAAGGACGCCAAGCAGCAGGGCGCGGCCAAGGACGCCAAGAGCGCCAAGGCGGGCAAGGGCGCCAAGGCGACCAAGGAAGCCAGGAATGCGCCGCAGGACGCCAAGGACAAGGATGTCACGGTTCTCACGCAGACTGGGGCGCCGCAGCTGACCGCCGATCAGATCGTCTCCAACAGCGATTCCTATATCGAGCGGATCAAGACCGAGCTGAACCTCACGCCCGACCAGGAGAAGCACTGGTACGGCTTCTCCAGCGCCATGCACTACCTCGGGCATAATGGTGCGGAGCGGCTCAACCTGCGGGTTGCGCGGGCCAAGCGGGATCCGCCTGACGACATCATCGAGCAGATGCGCAACGAGGCCCAATTCCTGATCGACCGCGCCGCTGACCAGCGCAACGTCGCCGACGCCGCCGAGCCGCTCTATTCGAGCCTCGATGACAAGCAGAAGCAGGTCTTCATCCAGGAGATGGTGCGCCTCAGCCACGAGCGCGGACTGGATTGATCAAGTTGAATCGGATCGGGCGCGCCTGAATTAACGGCGCCCGCCACGAATTCGTGAATCCTCTCCGCAATTCGGTTATGATTAGCTTCGCAAGCTGACTGCGGGGTTGATATGGCGGACGGACTCTCCGTTTTCCTGGTCGAAGACGAGGCGTTGATCCGGATGATGATCGCCGACATGGTGGAGGAGCTCGGCCACCACGTCGTCGCGGAAGCGGACAATGTCCGCGACGCCAGCGCCTTTGCCATGACCGCGCAGTACGATATGGCCATCCTCGACATCAACCTGATGGGCGTTTACGTCGATCCCGTCGCCGATCTGATCGAGCGCCGCGGAAAGCCGTTCCTGTTCGCCACCGGCTACGGGCCGGAGCTGCTGCCGTCCTTGCTCCGGCGCAGGCCGATCCTGCGCAAGCCGATCTCGATCGATCAGCTCAAGGCGATGATCGATTCGATGTTTCCGGAAGCAACAGTGAAGGCACCGCATTGAGCGACGGCGAACGCGCCGCGCTGGCGACGGCGAACGCGCCGCCAACGAAAATGGCCGCCCGGGAGAGGGCGGCCATTCCGCGCAATAATCTCATTCCAATAATCTAATTCCAATAGTCTAATTCAACGTCACATCAGGCCGGCGCTGAGGTCGATGCCGCGCGCCATCAGGCTGAACGAGGCGACGAGGCCCATGCAGCAGAACAGCAGGATAGCTTTGAAGGCAGAATCGGCAATACGCGTTTCGGTGGCAGCCGGCATCGCGGTGAGCGAAATCATGCTCATGTTCATTCCCCCCTTTGTGTTGATCCTGAATTGCATCAGGTGAGGGGAACTCTTAGAGCAAAAAGTTTGACGCGAGCTTTCGAGGGATCGTTAACGGAATCGCAATCCGATCGCGCATTCGACCGCCGCTACGGGATCGCCGAGCCTCAGCTGCGGCCGTTCTTCAGCACGGTGGCGATGGTGTGAGCCGTCATGGCGGCCCGGTCCGAGGCACGCTGCGCCGCAAGCCGGTCGCGGGCCTTTTCCTCGATCAGGAGCTCGATCAGGGCGAGCCGCTTGTCCTCGTCGTCCGCCTCGGTCAGCAGGCGGTGATAGCGGTGATAGTCGAAGCCTAGGTCCTGCTTGCGCATGTCACGCCCCCGCAACTACGCTACACACTCCGCGAATTGTTTCTCATCGGAAACGAAGGGGCAAGCACGATCCTGCGTGGAACCGCGTGCGCGCTGCAATCAGCTGTGAATTACTGGAACCGGAAGAGGTCGCTCGTCTCTCAATCCGGATTGTGGTCGGCGAACATCTTCAGGCCGAGGAAGCTCGCATCGGGCTTGGTGACCAGCCGCGTCGGGATGTTGCGCAAGTAGTCCTGGAAGCGGCCCTTGGCCTCGAAGCGCGCCCGGAAGGCGGAGGCTGCGAGGAACTCCGGAAAGCGCGGCACGATTCCGCCGGCGATGAAGACGCCGCCGCGGGCGCCGAAGGTGACCGCGAGATTGCCCGCGACCGAGCCGAGGATGGCGCAGAACATCTCCAGCGTCGCGCGGCTGACGGGACAGCTGCCCTCGAGCGCCGCCTTGGTGATGGCGGCCGCATCGCGGTGCGGCACCTGGGCGCCGTCGACCTCGGCCAGCGCCCCGTAGAGGCTTTGCAGGCCGGAGCCGGACAGCGCGCCGCGCTCGATGGAGACATGACCGAGGCGTCGGCGCAGGCAGGCGATCACGCGCTCCTCGCGCTCGTTCTCCGCCGGCAGGGTGGCGTGTCCCGCCTCGGTCACGACGGCCAGCCGTGCGCCGTGGCGCTCGACCAGGCAGGAAACGCCGAAGCCGGTTCCAGGCCCGACTACCAGCAACGGCTCTCCGGGCAGGCCGTCCTGTCCGCCGAGCGGGATCAGGTCGGCAGGCTCCAGGGCGGGCAGGGACCAGGCCACTACCTCGAAATCATTGAGCACGTGCACGCTGCCCATGCCGAGGGCGGGCTGGAGCTCGTTGCCGTCGATGACCCAGGGGCTGTTGGTCATGACGCAGCGGTTGTTGGTGACGGGCCCCGCCACGGCCAGCACGGCGCGTTGCGGCGGCACGCCGCCGGTCCTGCGCGCGAGGACATCGACAATGGCTTCCCGGACGGTCGGAAAATCAGCCACCTTCACATAGTCGATCGGTCCAGCGCCCTGGCTTCCGCTGTCCTGGCTCAGCGCGAAGCGCGCATTGGTGCCGCCGATATCGGCGAGAAGAATCTGTCCTGTCCTGCCGATCGTCATGACCATCCGGCCTCCGCAGCCTTGGCAGCTGCGGGAAACCTCTTCCTCCGCTCC
Source organism: Bradyrhizobium sp. CB2312 (assembly GCF_029714425.1). Taxonomy (NCBI): domain Bacteria; kingdom Pseudomonadati; phylum Pseudomonadota; class Alphaproteobacteria; order Hyphomicrobiales; family Nitrobacteraceae; genus Bradyrhizobium; species Bradyrhizobium sp. CB2312. Next base: position 5,069,341 of record NZ_CP121668.1, read on the forward strand.
ATCGACGCAAGTCCGCATGCTGCGGATATCAGAGAATCCGCCCTTGGGTGCGGCTAGTCAACACGGACGCGGGCAAAGCGTTTCATTTCGGGCCCGATCGGCCGCCAATTTGAACCGAACGCGCTACGCTTGGTTGGTTGCGAAGCAGCGCGGGAAGATCGACATTGGGCGTGCCGCACCCCCAGTGCCGGGCAGATGGAATGAGACCCTGCATGAAGATTACAGACCGCGACGTGCTGCTGGTGATCGACGTGCAGAACGACTTCTGCACCGGCGGAGCGCTCGCCGTTCCCGGCGGCGAGAAGGTCGTCCCGGCGATCAACCGGATTGCCCAAAAGTTCGCCAATGTGGTGCTGACCCAGGACTGGCATCCGCGCGACCATGTCTCTTTTGCGCCGAACCATGCGGGCAAGCAGCCGTTCCAGACCGTCGCGCTCGGCTACGGCACCCAGGTGCTGTGGCCGACGCATTGCGTGCAGGGCACGGCGGGCGCCGAATTTCATCGCGACCTCGACGTCGCCTGCGCGAGTCTCGTCGTGCGCAAGGGCTTTCGCCGCGGCATCGATTCCTATTCGGCGCTGTTCGAGAACGACCATCGCACGCCGACCGGCCTGCTCGGCTATTTGCGCGAACGCGAGCTGAAGACCGTGTTCGTCGCAGGTCTCGCGCTCGACTTCTGTGTCCGCTTCTCGGCGGAGGATGCCCGCAAGGCCGGGTTCGAGGTCGCCGTCATCGAGGACGCCTGCCGCGGCATCGATCTCGGCGGCTCCGTGGCCGCGACCCATCACAGTTTCAGGGAGCTCGGCATTTCGGTCGTCAGCCTCGAGGCGTTCCTGTAAGGCCCGTGAGATAGCCATGGTGGAGACGACAGGTAAACAGAAGGGCGGACCGGTCTCGGACGAGGCGCTGCAGTGGCCGTTCACGGCGGCACGGCTCGCCATGGACGCCTGTTTCTGGTGGCTGGAGCGGGCCTCGCCGGAGCAGAACGACAGCAGCCTGCCATGGACGACACCCAACTCCGTCGCGCTGGAGCTTGCGACCATGCGCCTGCGCGATTGTTCGCGAACGCGCTCCGGCCAGCCGGCTCTGGTCTGCGCGCCCTATGCGCTGCATCGCGCCCTGATCGCCGACTTCGCGCCCGGCCACAGCGTGGTGCAGTCCCTGCAAAGCGGCGGCATCGACCGCGTCTATCTCACCGACTGGCGTTCGGCTACGCCCGACATGCGCTATCTCTCGATCGACAGCTATCTGTCCGATCTCAACCTCGCCATCGACGAGATCGGCGCGCCAGTCGATCTGATCGGCCTGTGCCAGGGCGGCTGGCTGTCGCTGCTGTATGCGGCGCGCTTTCCCACCAAGGTGCGGCGGCTGGTGCTGGCAGGCGCACCGGTCGATCTTGCGATCGACTCGGAGCTGTCGCGCCTCGCCCGCAATGCGCCCGAGCTGGTCTACGAGCACCTCGTCGCGCGCGGCGGCGGCAATGTCAGCGGCGAGGAGATGCTGCTGTTCTGGTCCAAGGCGCCGAGCCGCGAGGACATCGCAGCCGCCTTGCAGAAGGACCTCACCGACGAGGAGGGCGGGGCGCTGCTCGCACGCTTCGCTCATTGGAATAGTGAGACGCTCAACCTGCCCGGCAGGTATTATCTCGAGATCGTCAACTGGATATTCCGCGAAAACCGGATTGCCGCCGGCAGCTTCACCGCTCTCGGCCGTGCGGTCGATCTGAAGAACGTCAGGGCGCCGCTCTTCCTGCTGGCCGGGCTCGACGACGATGTGGTGCCGGCATCACAGGCGCTCGCCACCGCCAACCTCGTCGGCACGCCGCCAGCCTTCATCGCGGCGGCCTCCGAGCCCAGCGATCATCTCGGCCTGTTCATGGGGGCGCGGACCCACGCCCATGCCTGGCCGCGGATCGCCGAATGGCTGCTCGACGACCTCTCGGGCGTGCTGGCCCGCAGCGCCTGACTGCGCCAGGCGCCGGCCGGGCCGGCGCGCAAATCCGTTATGCATGATGGCGGATGGCCTGCACGGAGCGGGGTCGATGGGTTACATAGAGTCCAGAGCCGTCGGCACCGGCCGTGACGAGATTTAAGGGTACGCGATGACTTTCCATTCGATCTACGCCCACGGATTTGCGCGCGTGGCGGCCTGCGTCACCACCTCCCATGTCGCTGATCCCTCGGCCAACGCCAAGGCCGTGCTGGAGGCGGCGAATGCTTGCCACGAGCAGTCGGTGGCGGTCGCCGTGTTTCCCGAGCTGTGCCTGTCCGGCTACGCGATCGAGGATCTCGTGAAGCAGGATCCGCTGCTCGATGCGGTCGAGCGCGGGCTCGCCGCGATCGTCGAGGCCTCCTCGGCGCTGATGACCGTCCTGATCGTCGGCGCACCGCTGCGGTTCGGCAACCGCATCTATAATTGCGCCGTCGTCATCCATCGCGGCAATGTCCTCGGCGTCGTGCCGAAGAGCTATTTGCCGACCTACCGCGAATTCTACGAGGGACGGCATTTCGCCTCCGGCGCCGGTCTCGCCGGAGAGACGATCACCTTCGGCGGGCTGCACGCACCGTTCGGCGCCGACCTGTTGTTTGCGGCCGAGGACGTGCCGGGCCTGACCATCGGCGTCGAGATCTGCGAGGACATGTGGATCCCGGTGACGCCGGCCTCGGAGCTGGCGCTTGCCGGCGCGAGCGTGCTGATCAATCTGTCGGGCAGCCCGATCACGATCGGCCGGGCGCGCTCGCGCGCGCTGCTGTGCCAGTCGACCTCGGCGCGCTGCCTTGCGGCCTACGTCTATTCCGCCGCGGGGGCCGGCGAATCCACCACGGATCTGGCCTGGGACGGCCAGACCTCGATCTACGAGAACGGTGTGCTGCTGGCCGAGGGCGAGCGGTTCCGCCAGGGCGGCCAGATCACCACGGCCGACGTCGATCTCGACCTGCTGAGGCAGGAACGCGCCCTCATGGGCACGTTCGACGACAACCGCCGCCAGCGCGAAGGCTTCTATCGCAGGATCACCTTTGCCCTGAAGCCGCCGGCGGCCGACATCGGCTTCCAGCGCAGGATCGAGCGCTTTCCATTCGTGCCGAGCGACGAGAGCCTGCTCGAGCAGGATTGCTACGAGGCCTACAACATCCAGGTCGCAGGTCTCGTGCAGCGCATGCGCGCCACCGGCACCAAGCGCGTCGTGATCGGCGTCTCCGGCGGCCTCGATTCCACCCACGCGCTGATCGTCGCCGCCAAGGCGGTCGATCTGCTCGGCCTGCCGCGCGAAAACATCCTGGCCTACACCATGCCGGGCTTTGCCACCGGCAGCGAGAGCAAGATCAACGCGCTGGCGCTGATGAAGGCGCTCAAAACGACCTGGCAGGAACTCGACATCCGCACCACGGCGACGCAGATGCTGAAGGACATCGGTCATCCCTTCGGCAAGGGCGAGAAGGTCTACGACATCACCTTCGAGAACGTGCAGGCGGGTCTGCGCACCGACTATCTGTTCCGGCTCGCCAACCATCACGGCGGCATCGTCATCGGCACCGGCGATCTCTCCGAGCTCGCGCTCGGCTGGTGCACTTACGGCGTCGGTGACCAGATGGCGCATTATAATGTCAATGCGGGGGTGCCGAAGACGCTGATCCAGCATCTGATCCGCTGGGTGATCGCCTCAGAACAGTTCTCCGGCGACGTCAACAAGACGCTGGCGTCGATCCTGTCGGCCGAAATCTCGCCGGAGCTGGTTCCGGTCAAGCCCGGCGAGACGCCGCAGAGCACGGAAGCGTCCGTCGGCCCCTACGAGCTGCAGGACTTCAACCTGTTCTACACGCTGCGCTTCGGCCTGCGGCCGTCCAAGATCGCCTTCATGGCGCAGCACGCCTGGAAGGATGTCGCCAGCGGCGAATGGCCGCCTGCATTCCCGGCCGACAAGCGCAAGGCCTACGATCTCCCGGAGATCAGGCGCTGGCTCGAGGTGTTTCTGCGCCGCTTCTTCGCCTTCAGCCAGTTCAAGCGCTCGGCGATGCCGAACGGGCCGAAGGTCTCGGCCGGCGGCTCATTGTCGCCGCGCGGCGACTGGCGCGCGCCGTCGGATTCGAGCGCAGCGGCCTGGCTCGAGGATCTCGAGCGGAACGTGCCGAAATGATCTGATCGGGCAAATACTGATCGGATAGGGCAGCCTGAAAAGATTTCGCGCCGCGCGGCTGATCAAGCCGGCGGCGCGAAACTGCATTCGATGCTGAAAGTTCCGAGGTCCGGAGTGCCTAGGAGTCCGGACCTCGTCACCTTGCCCCAGCCTTCAATCCCCCGCCCCATGTGGTCCCCCAACCCCATGTTGCGCGATCAGAGGGTGATGCCCCTGGAAGTGGCCGCCGATCGATGTCCCGCGATGTACGCGACATCGAAATAGGATTCCATTCCGGATCACTACGGACACGATTCAACTTGCTTCTGTGGCAAGTTGCACCTGCCTGCATCGGCCCCAGCGCCGCTGCACAACATCGATGCTGGCGATGCGCGGGATGTCCACATCTGCTCGACGCTGCGGAATCTCGGTTTCACGGGCCTGTCATTGAACTGGTCTAGCGCTGCTCCCGTCATCGCCGACGGTCAAGGGAGCAAGCCATGTCGAAGCCGGTGCTGGGCGCAGCGTTGTCCATCAAATCGATCCCCGCCCACCGCGACTGGCTTCTGGAACGGCAGCGCGATCTCGAAATCCAGGATTTCTTCCGCGCCGACCTGCTCGACAGCGACTGGCGCAGCACCGCGACCGAGATCAAGCAGATGCTGTCGGGCCACACCGGCCGTCTCGGCATTCATGGCCCGTTCTGGGGTTTCAAGATCGACAGCCACGATCCGATGATCCGCCAGGCCGTGACGAAGCGCCTGCTTCAGGGCCTCGATGCCGCCGAGTTCCTCGGCGCGACACAGATGGTGATCCATTCGCCGTTCACGACCTGGGATTACAACAATCTCGATCTCTCTCCCGACAACCGCAGCAATCTCGTCGAGCGCGTCAAGGCGACGCTCGCCGAGGTGATCGCACGCGCCGAGACGACCGGCTGCGAGATCGTGATCGAGAACATCGAGGACAAGGATCCGCGCGACCGCGTGCGGCTCGCCAAGGCGCTCGAAAGCAGCAAGGTCCGCGTCTCGCTCGACACCGGCCACGCCAACTACGCCCACATCTCCACCGGCGCGCCGCCGGTCGACTACTACGTCGAAACCGCCGGTGACATGTTGACGCATGTCCATCTCCAGGACACCGACGGCTTTGCCGACCGCCACTGGGCGCCGGGCGAAGGCAACATCCCGTGGGTCGCCGTGTTCCGCGCACTTGGCCGGCTGACGTCCAATCCGCGGCTGATCCTCGAGCTGCGCAACCACGACCACGTTCGCGCCGGCGCCGCGCATCTCGCCGCGCTCGGTCTCGCGGAATAGCCGATCCCACAAAGGGCAGGGGTTATCGTCATGAGCAAGTTCACCCGTCGCACCATCCTGAAATCCGGCGGCGCGGCCGCTGGCACACTGCTGCTGCCGCGCTTTGCGATCGCGCAGGGCGACAATCGTCCCTCGGTCACGATCGCCGTGCAGAAAGTGACCAACGCCAACGTGCTCGACGTGCTGCGCGAGCAGTCCAATGTCGGCGAGCGCGTGTTCTTCTCCTCGATCTGGGAAGGCCTGATCTCGAAGAACTGGCGCGGCAACCTCGAGGCCGTGCCGGGGCTTGCGACCGAATGGCGCCGCATCGACGACCAGACCGTCGAGCTGAAGCTGCGCCAGGGCGTCAAGTTCCACAATGGCGACGAGCTGACGGCCGAGGACGTCGTCTTCACCTTCAGCCGCGAGCGCATGTTCGGCGAGACCGAGGCCAAGAGCCGCACCACCATCCAGGCCTTCGAGAAGATTCCGACGCCGCGCCCGGGCAAGGAATTGCCGCCGGACGTGCCCGCCGTCGCCCGCCGCATCTGGCCGGACCTCGTGCGCGTCGATGCCGTCGATAAATACACCGTGCGCTTCTACAACGCGACGCCCGACGTCACGATCGAAGGCCGGCTCCAGCGCTACGGTTCGGACATCATGAACCGCCGCGCCTGGGAAGAATCCGCAAGCTATCTCGACTGGGCGCGCAAGCCTGTTACGACCGGCCCGTACAAGGTGGTCGAGCTCAGGCCCGACGTGTCGCTGACGCTGGAAGCCCACGACGAATACTGGGGCGGCCGCCCGCCGCTCAAGCGCATCCGCTTCCTCGAAGTCCCTGAAGTCGCGAGCCGCATCAACGGCCTGCTCTCGGGCGAATACCAGTTCGCCTGCGACATCCCGCCGGACCAGATCGCCGGCATCGAGAAGAACGCAGCGTTCGAAGTGCAGGGCGGCACCATCCTCAATCACCGCCTGACCGTGTTCGACAAGAACCACGCCGTGCTCGCCAATCCGCTGGTGCGGCGCGCCTTCACCCACGCCATCGACCGCCAGGCGATTGTCGACAGCCTCTGGGCCGGCCGCACCCGCGTGCCGAAGGGCCTGCAGTGGGAGTTCTACGGCGACATGTTCAACGCCGACTGGAGCGTGCCGGCCTACGATCCCAAGCTCGCGCAGGATCTCTTGAAGCAGGCCAATTACAAGGGCGATCCGATTCCATACCGCCTGCTCAACAATTACTACACCAACCAGGTCGCGACCGCGCAGATCCTGGTCGAGATGTGGAAGTCGGTCGGCCTCAACGTGCAAATCGAGACCAAGGAGAACTGGTCGCAGATCATGGAGCGTGCGCCGACCCGTGCCGTGCGCGACTGGTCGAACTCGGCCGCCTTCAACGATCCCGTCTCCTCACTGGTCGCCCAGCACGGACCGAACGGCCAGCAGCAGCAGATCGGCGAATGGACCAACGTCGAGCTGAACAAGCTGTCCGAATTCCTGGAGACCTCGACCGATCGCGCGGCGCGCAAGAAGGCATTCCACCGCATGCTGGAGATCGCCGAGCGCGAGGATCCCGCCTACACGGTGCTGCATCAGAACGCGACCTTCACGGCCAAGCCGAAATCGATCAAGTGGAAGGCGGCGCCGGCGTTCGCGATGGACTTCCGCGCCGGCAATTTCGAGGCCTAAGCGGTGTCGCCGCTGGTCAGCATCCGGGACCTCGGCGTCGCCTTCAACGGCGTGGCGGTGTTGCGCGGTGTCGACCTCACTCTTGGCAAGGGCGAGGCCCTCGGCCTCGTCGGCGAATCCGGCTCCGGCAAGTCGGTGACATGGTTAGCCGCGCTCGGCTTGTTGCCGAGGCACGCGAAGGTCTCGGGCTCGGTGCGGCTCGACGGGCACGAGATCCTCGGCGCGCCGGCCTCCGAGCTCGATCAGGTCAGGGGCGGGCGGGTCGCCATGATCTTCCAGGATCCGGCGAGCGCGCTCAATCCGGTGCTCACCATCCGCAAGCAGCTCTGCGAGGCCCTGGCGCTGCATCGCGATCTCCAGGGCGAAGCGGTCAAAGCGGAAGCACTGCGGCTGCTCAATCTGGTCGGCATTCCCGATGCGGCGCGGCGGCTGTCCGCCTATCCGCACGAATTCTCCGGCGGCCAGGTCCAGCGCATCATGATCGCGATGGCGCTCGCAGGAAATCCCGATCTCTTGATCGCGGATGAACCGACGACGGCGCTGGATGCCACCATCCAGGCGCAGATTCTGGAGCTGCTTTCCAGCATCCGCCGCGAGATGGGCATGGCGATGGTGCTGATCAGCCACGACCTCGGCGTCGTTGCCGAAAACTGCGACCGCGTCGCGGTGATGTATGCCGGCCGCATCGTCGAGCAGGCGCCCAGCAACCAGCTCTTTGCCGATCCCGTGCATCCCTATGCCCAGGGCCTGATCGGCGCGCTGCCGCCGCTCGACGGGCCGCGCCGCCGTCTCACCGCCATTCCCGGCACCGTGCCCGATCCAGCGCACATGCCTGATGGCTGCGCCTTCGCGCCGCGCTGTGCGCTGTCAGCCGAGGCGTGCGGCCTTGGCGTGCCGACGCTCGCGCCGATCGCGGAGGATCGCGCGGTCGCCTGCATCCGGGCCGAAGCCTCGCGCCGCGCGCTGCTCGGGATCGCCGCCGAATGAGCGCGCCGCTCGTCGAGGTGTCCTCGATCTCGCGCAGCTATTCCATGCGCTCCGGAATGTTCGGCCGAGCTACCGCCGTGCATGCCGTGGACGGCGTGTCGCTGACCATTCCCAGGGGCGAGACGCTCGGCCTCGTCGGCGAGTCCGGCTCGGGCAAATCGACCACCGGCCGCATCGTGCTCGGCCTCGAGCCGCCTGATCGCGGCGAAGTGCGGTTCGGCGGCAAGCCGATGGCCGCGCCGGGAACGGCTGCGTGGCGCGCGCAGCGGGCGCGCATGCAGATGATCTTCCAGGATCCGTTGGGCGCACTGGACCGCCGCCTTCCGGTCGCCACCCAGATCCGCGAGCCCTTGGACATTCACGGCCTCGGCACACTCGCTGAGCGCGAGGATCGCGTGCGCGAACTATTGCGCGCGGTCGAGCTGACACCCGCGCATGGCGCGCGCTATCCGGGCGCGCTCTCCGGCGGGCAGCGCCAGCGCATCGTGCTGGCGCGGGCGCTGGCGACCAAGCCGGATTTCCTGGTCTGCGACGAGCCTGTCAGCGCGCTCGATGTCTCGATCCAGGCGCAGGTGGTGAACCTTTTGTGCGATCTCCAGGCGCAACTTGGGCTCACACTGCTGTTCATCAGCCACGATCTGCGCGTCGTCCGCCAGATCAGCAATGTCGTCGCCGTGATGTATCTCGGCCGCATCGTCGAGATCGGCAGCGCCGACGATCTCTTTGCGCGCCCCGAACATCCCTACACACAGGCACTGGTCTCGGCATCACCCGCACCCGGCCGCCGCAGCGCGGGCCGCATCGTGCTTTCAGGCGATCCGCCGAACCCGGCGGCGCGGGCTCTCGGTTGCGCCTTCCACCCGCGCTGCCCGCGCGCCATTGCGCGATGCAAGAGCGAGGTGCCGGCGCTCTCAGCGGTCGGCAGTGACAGGCAGGTCGCCTGCCATCTCGTCACGGGGCCGCAGGCCGAAACGCGGGACGCGGCCTGATGGGACGCTATTTCGCCATTCGCATTGGACGCGCGGCCCTGACGATCGTTCTCGTCGTCACCTTCGCCTTCGTCGTACTGCGGCTATCCGGCGATCCCGCGCTGATGATTTTGGGTCCGGAGGCGCCGCCGGAAGTCCTCGCGGCCTTCCGCAAGGCCTGGGGCCTCGATGATCCCATCTGGTTCCAGTATCTCGATTACTTCGGCGCCATTGCCAAGGGCGAGCTCGGTCGCTCCATGCGCGACGGACGGCCCGCGATCGAGCTGGTGCTGGAGCGCATCCCGGCCACGCTTGCGCTGACGCTGCCGGCCTTCGTGTTCAAGGTCGCGCTCGGCATTCCCGCCGGCATCTATGCCGCGCTGCATCGGGGCTCCGCCGTCGACCGCGCCGTGATGATCACGGCGGTCGCCGGCTTCACCGTGCCGAGCTTCGTCCTGGCGCTACTGCTCGTGCTCGTCTTCGCCGTGCAGCTGGGCTGGCTGCCCTCGGGCGGACAGGATAGCTGGCGCCACGCCATCCTGCCGATCACGACACTCAGCCTCGGCGGCGCCGCCGTGCTGGCGCGCTTCACCCGCAGCGCCATGCTGGAGGTGCTGGGCCAGCCCTATATCCGCACGGCGTCGGCCAAGGGCGTGCCGTGGCGCAAGGTGGTGACGTCGCACGCGCTGCCGAACGCGGCGATCCCGACCGTCACCATTCTCGGCTTCATGGTGGGCACGCTGATCGCGGGCGCGGTCGTGGTCGAGAGCGTGTTCGCCTGGCCGGGAGTAGGGCGCCTGCTCGTCGTCGCCGTTGCCAACCGCGACCTCGCCGTCGTGCAATGCATCCTGCTGCTGGTCGCACTGACCATGGTGACGTCCAACCTGATCGTCGACTTCCTCTACGGCTTCCTCGATCCGCGCCTGCGTGGCAAGGGAGCGCACGCATGACCGACGCGGCGTTAAAGGACACCACGACCCGCCGCCGCATTAGCCTGCCGGCGATCCCGGTCTCGGTCGCGCTCGCGATCACCTGGATCGTGGCGATGCTGGTGATCGCGGCCTTCGCCGAGAAGATCGCGCCTTACGGCTTCACCCAGCTCGACCTGCGCAACCGGCTCTCCGCGCCCGGCAACGTCGCGCATTGGCTCGGCACCGACGAACTCGGCCGCGACGTGCTGTCGCGCCTCCTGGTCTCGATCCGCATCTCGCTGCTGATCGCCTTCGGCGCGACCGCGATCTCGGCCGTGGTCGGCACCACGCTCGGCTTCCTCGCCGCGCATTTCCGCGGGGTAGTCGAGCAGCTCGTGCTGATGCTGACCGACTTCCAGGCCAGCATGCCGTTCCTGATCATGGCGCTGGCCGTGCTCGCCTTCTTCGGCAATTCGCTGCCGCTGCTGATCGGCCTGATGGGCCTGTTCGGCTGGGAGCGCTACGCCCGCATCGCGCGCGGCCTTGCCATCTCCGCCAATGCGCAAGGTTACGCCGCAGCCGTCCGCCAGCTAGGGGCGACGCCGTCGCGGATCTATTTGCGGCACATCCTGCCCAACATCGCCTCCACTCTGATCGTCTCGACCACGCTGGTGTTCCCCGAGGTGATCCTGATGGAATCGGGCCTGTCCTTCCTCGGCCTCGGCGTGCAGCCGCCGATGACCAGCCTCGGCAACATGGTCGGCTACGGGCGCGAATACCTGACCCGCGCCCCTTGGATCATGCTGGCGCCGGCCACGACGATCGTGGTCACCACGCTGGCGGTCTCCGTGATCGGCGATTGGCTGCGCGACCGGCTCGATCCGACGCTGCAATAGCGCGACTGGCTTGAGCTGTTCGCCGTTTTGCCGCCGCTTCTAGCCTTGGACCTCCGGCGTCCTGCCGCGCCCGAGCGCAAATTGACCGACCGGGCCCTCGATATGGAATTCCAACTCCGTCATTTTCGCGAACAGATCGATGTTCGTGCTGCCAATGGCGCAGCCGCCGAGGCCCATATCGGTCGCCGCCAGGTAAAGCGTCTGAATCAGGCTGCCGACATCCTTCAGGATCAACGAATATGCGATTGAGCTGTATTTCCAGGAGACCCGCGCAAAACGCGCCGCGATCGTGATGAGGATTTGTGGCTGACCCGGCGCGTCCATGGCGAACTGGGCAGCCGCCAAATGCGCCTGGAGCTGTTGGGGGGAAGCACTGATCGCGACCAGCGCGTGGCTCCCTGCATCATAGTGGTAGAGTCCGCGCGCAAGCCCGTCGCAGTTGGCGACGGTAAGGTACAATTCCAGCTCGTACGCGCTGCCCGCCGACGGATAAGGCCTTGTGCTGTAGGTGACCTCGGGACCGCCCTCGAAATACGGCCCGCTCTTCCATTCGGACACGACGCGCGCGGTGGTGTCGAGAAACTGCGCGAGTTCGCCGAGCGTGACCGGATTCTTGTCGTCGAAATCCCGTGTTGAATGGCGTTCGCGCAACAGCTTCGGGAAGCGTGAGTGCGGTTCCGGGGAGGAGAATTCGCGCAGGTCAATCTTGTTGCCGGTCCAGGGCGGACGCACCGCCGGCGACGGCGGAACGACGCCGGCATAGGTGAAGGCGGCGCCGACCGGGTTGGCTTGCCGACCCTCCGTGCTCCGCGTGTGAAACACCAGATCGTGGAAATCCCAGAGTACGAGGTTGCCGTCGCCTTCGTTCACCCGCAGGCCTTCTCCGTCTTTCGCACCGAGCTTGAGCAGGATCTGGCTGTCGAGCAACAGTTCGAGCAGATGGAGAGTGGAGGAAACCATCTTCTTGTTGAGCTCGCCGATCTTCCGCGGCTGCGACAGCGCAGCAAGGGTGGCGGCGATGGCGGGATCGCCAATCCGGAACAGCGCGCCGGCGCGCGGCGATTCCAGCACCATCTCATTGCCGCGCCGGCGCAGATAGGCAAAGCGCGACAACACAACGGTGTCCCGACTGCCCAGCTTCGCGCGCCGCGGCCAGTAGTCGGGGACTTGAGGCTCGATGACCACGAAGTCCTGCGTGTTACGCGAAGAGGAGAGGCGGTATTCCAGAAGTCCCTGCCGCGCCAGGCGATGCACCAGGGCGTCGATTTCCCTGGCGACGGTGCTCTTGCCCGCAAACGAAGCGAGCGGAAGCCCGGTGTTCAGATCTCGCGCGCGGTCCATCGCGGCGGCGCTGAATTGTCCGAGGTTGACGGAATAGTCGTCCAGAAAGGCGGCGATGTTTCCGTCCGGCTGCATCTGGAGGGAGAAGCGATGGCTCAATCGGGCGGCGATGTCTGGCGCGATCTTCCTGGTCGGCTTTTTCCGGGGAGCGCGCACGAAGAGCAACCCTTCAGGTGTGTGGAAGGAATGAGGTCAGATCGCTTTCCGGTCGCGGCCGGTCCAACAATCCGAGCTTCACCGGCACATCGTAAAGGCGCCCCGGTGCGAAGCGACGATAGAAATGACGCAGGCCGGGAACGAGCACTCTGACGACCGGAACCTCGACGTCGGGACGTGTCTGGTCGAGGACCAGGAAATCGTAGCCCGCACGGGCGGCGATCTCGACGCAGGCGATGACCTGGTCTCGTGTATTGTCGTGAAGCTTGAGGCTCGGCGCCGGGGGGACGATAGGGCGATCGCTCGGTGTCAGGAACGGGTAGTCTTCGAGGCGCAGCGGTGTGACACCGTCGAGGGTCGGCTTCTCGCCGCTCGCACCACCCATCATGCCGACGGACATGAATTGGGTCAGCTCGGTGAGGGAGCGCAGCAGCGCTATACGGCGATCGAAATGCGCGCCGGAACCGAACTCGATATTCTCGTGTCCATTCTGCATCCAGTGCATGATCGCCACGTAAGTCGGAATGCCGAGATCGGTGGTGATGTCGAGCACCCAAAGCTTGCGACCGGCTTCTGCAAATTGAGTTTGGAGATCCCGGACATAGAAATCGTCGAACTGCTCGAGATCGACCTCGGCGCGCTGCACCCGGTTGTACCACCAGATCGCGTAGGCATCGCGCTCGATCAGTTCGAGGAAGCCCTGGACAATCGCTTCGTCGCGGGTGTTGCCGGCCGCGCAGCCGTTGGAATCCGTATGAAAGCCGCCATAAAAGAAATACAGGAGGCCCGTCGGCAGATATTTGAAGCGTTTGTCGCGCAGCGATGAGACCGGCGACCACTCGGTCCTCGTCGAGGGATCGAACGGTTCGGGCACCGGATGGGGATCGTCCGGTCGCTGCAGAAACCTGTTCTTGAACTGCGTTTCGCTGAAGAGCTGGACATCGTTGGGAAGAAGCGCCTCGCCAGGCGCGAAATCGGCAAATCGACGCGTCGTCCTGATCTCATCGCCCTGGAAAATGCCCGAATAGCGCTCGATCGATTCCATCAGCGCGCTGGCTTCGCCCTGCTCGGCGGTCGAGCCCTTGCCAAAGCTGCCGCCGCTCAATCCGGACCTGAGCTGGTCGATGCTGTGGGCCGGTGCGGAGAAATTATGCTGGGCGAAATAGTTGGTGTTCATCGGCAGGTCGACGTCGATTCGCTCGAGCCTGGACACCACGCCCGTCAATGGGCTCACATGCTTGCGGAAGCGCGACACGGTCGAGCGCGATGTCACGGTCCGGTATCCACCGCTGGTCATGACGAGCCTCTTGCCCTCGGCAATCTCGACCAGGGCCGGAGATCGGCGCGGATTGTTCAGCTTCCTGCTGCCGCAGGTCGGACATTGCGGACGTCGCGTCACGTAGTGCTTGGCGATGGCGGCGCCGGTCAGGTCGAAGCTGGCGATGTGATCGCGCAGATCGGTGCGAAAGCCCGAGGCAATTGCCTTGGCGATCTCGACGGCCGCAAAATGGATTCCAGTCTGGCCGACGCTTTCTCTGACGAGCGGCGATGTGGCAACCGCACGCGCCGGTCCCCGGTCGAGAAACCCCTTGATCTCCCGGTTGCGGATCATGCGATCGAACAGGCAGGTCCAGCAGGCGCTCTCGCCCGGTTTGAACACAGGCCCGACCAGCGGAAACGGGCCGGATGGCTGTACCAGCAACCAGGGCGTCTTGCCGGCCACACGTTCCTGATTCAGTTCGGCGAGTCGCCGATCGAGATAGTCGTTCGCCAGCGTGATCGTGAGCTTCGGCGCTCGCTTGGCGATTTGAACACCGAGCTTGCTCAACGCCGCGGTCAGCTCCTTGGCGCCTTTGACGTCAATCGCCTCGACCTGCACGGGGCAATCGCGAAGATTCTGTTCCGCGATCTCCAGGGGCATGCCGAGGCTTGCCAAGAAACCGCCGACGGCATCGTCAAATGCTTTCGAGGTCCGCGCAACGATATATCGGCGATCGAGGAGCCGCTTGATCGCTTCCTCGATCTTCTCGGCCGGAAAGTGCTTCGAGAGCTGGCGAATGATCTCCGGCCAAGCCTTGCCATGTTTTCCGATCGCGGAGGCCAAGGCACAGTAGAGCTCGCCGTGCAGGAAGAACTTGCGATCCTCGGAATAGAGGCAAACCGCATCGGGAGGCAGGACGTAAGCGGTGAAGTTCGGTGCAAATCGGAGAATGTCTTTGCGGGTCTGCCGCGCAACGCGGGTCTTGCGAGTTGCAGTCATTGAGTCAGCACGCTGATCCTGTTGCCGTCACGCGGGATCCTCGGCGCAAGACCGATCGTCGCGACCGCGCGCCGGCGTTTTCCCAGAGAATTGAAACGAATTCAGCTGTCACCCGCAAGCCGCCGATGCAACCGTCGTAGCGAAATCAAGCAATTGGCCGGCCCCTTTTCTCGAGGCCGGCCAATGATCCATCAACCCGTGAATTTGACATTCGGAGCGCGCCGCGATTTAGCACCAGCGGCAGCGGCCCCACGATGCGCAGCAACCTGCGCATGATACGGCGCATCCGATCACACCAACGCCACAGCCGACTGCACAACCTGCACATCGGCAACCGACGCCACATCGGCAAGCACGGCAACCCCGACAGCCTCCGCAGCCGCGGCAACCGCCGCATCCGCGCCATGCCAGCTGCACGCGGCTGCCGGCGTTTTCCTTGTCGAAGAGATGGAAGGTGGCGAGGCTGACGTCAGCCATTTCCTCTTCATCGAGCGTGATTGCCTGACCTGTTCCAAGGTGCGGCAATTGTTGTACGTCGGGTGTCGGCACGGCGGACGCCGATGCGCCTCCCGCCAGCGAGAACGTCAACCCTGCGGCTCCGAACGCCGGCACGGCGACTTTGGTGACTCGCTTCTTCCCTTTAGACGTCCTCTTCGCCTGCCGCATGGTCAAACCTCCGAGCATTGCAAGAAGCATCCCAGCCGCGGTAAGTCTACGCTCAGGAAATAACACGAGCAAGAATTACGCGCACAAAAGCGCGCCGTTGCGCGTTCAGAATGTATTCATCTTCATGAACGGCATCGGCACGGCCAGTTGACGCAAGGCATCAACGATCGGCGCTCTTGGTGCGCGTGCAGCTTGGTGCAGTGCCGCAAGCGCATCGAATCCTAAACGGAGAGATCCGCGTGGCAGATCAATCAGGGCGTTTCGCTTGGTATGAACTCCTGACCACGGATGTCGCGGCGGCAGGCGCATTTTATCGCAAGGCTCTCGGCTGGGGCGTGAAGGATGAGTCGACCCCGGAACTGCCTTACATGCTGTTTCGTAGCGGCGGCGCTCCGCTGGGCGGACTTATGGATATCCCGGAAGAGGGGCGGAGATTGGGGGCGACGCCGAGATGGATGGGATACGTCTCCGTCGACGACCTGGACGCAACCGCCGCGCAGATCAGGCGTCTTGCAGGCACGATCCTTGTGCCGCCGACCGACACCAATATTGGCCGCATAGCGGTCGTTGCCGATCCGCAGAAGGCGACCTTCGGGCTGATCCAAGAGCCAACATATGGCCGACGGAAACCGGGCCGGCTGGACGAGCCGGGGCGCGTAGGCTGGCATGAGTTACTGGCCGCCGACCGGGCCGTGATCTTCGACTTCTACAGAGAACTATTCGGCTGGCAGAAGGCCGACGCTCAAAGCGAACCAGCGGCCTGGTATCAATTGTTTTCGGCGGGTGGGCAGACGGTCGGCGGCATGCTCACCAAACTTCCGAGCGTAGCGCAGCCGAGCTGGCTGCATTACTTCAATGTCGACGACATCGGTGCTGCCACGAAACATGTGAATGCTGGCGGAGGCCGGATCCTCCAGGGTCCGATCGAATTGCCCGATGGCTGCTGGATCGCACGATGTGTCGATCCCCAGGGTGCCCTGTTTGCATTGCAGGGCGCCCGAGGTCAGACAAGCGTTGAGCCATCCTCGGGCTCGGAAATCGGCTGGTCCGCCAAGTGGGGCGGCGTTGCCTCCCAGGGGAGAATTGTGCTGCCCAAGCCGAAGACCTAGCGACAGCGTCTGTCCGGCGCTGACGCGACCTTGCAATAGCCCGCGCCGGGAGCAGGGGAGGCCTGCGAAAGGCCGATCCGGCCCTGTCCGGCCCAAGTTCCCGTTGCACCTGACCACCCTGTGCGCTATCCGGCCGGAAAGGCCTGAGGCGGCTCCACATTTTCCCGCTCAGGCACCCAAACCCGAGGACGGAAACCGCCATGCCAGCCTATCGCTCCCGCACCACCACCCACGGCCGCAACATGGCGGGTGCCCGAGGCCTCTGGCGCGCGACCGGCATGAAGGACGCGGATTTCGGCAAGCCGATCATCGCGGTCGTCAACTCCTTCACCCAGTTCGTGCCCGGCCACGTCCACCTCAAAGACCTCGGCCAGCTCGTTGCGCGCGAGATCGAGCAGGCCGGCGGCGTGGCGAAAGAGTTCAACACCATCGCGGTCGACGACGGAATCGCCATGGGCCATGACGGCATGCTCTACAGCCTGCCGTCGCGCGAGCTGATCGCCGACAGCGTCGAGTACATGGCCAACGCGCACTGTGCCGACGGCCTCGTCTGCATCTCCAACTGCGACAAGATCACGCCCGGCATGCTGATGGCGGCGCTGCGGCTCAACATCCCTGCCGTGTTCGTCTCGGGTGGCCCGATGGAGGCCGGCAAGGTCAAGCTGCAGGGCAAGACCAAGGCCGTTGACCTCATCGACGCCATGGTTGCCGCGGCCGACTCCAAGGTCAGCGACGAGGACGTCAAGGTGATCGAGCGCTCGGCGTGCCCGACCTGCGGCTCCTGCTCGGGCATGTTCACCGCCAATTCCATGAACTGCCTGACCGAGGCGCTTGGCCTCGCGCTGCCCGGCAACGGCTCCGTGGTCGCAACCCACGCCGACCGCAAGCGCCTTTTCGTCGAGGCCGGCCACACCATCGTCGATCTCGTCCGCCGCTATTACGAGCAGGACGACGCCTCGGTGCTGCCGCGCAACATCGCGAACTCTAGGGCGTTCGAGAACGCGATGACGCTCGACATCGCGATGGGCGGCTCGACCAACACCGTGCTGCATCTGCTCGCCGCCGCCCATGAAGGGCAGGTGGCCTTCACCATGCAGGACATCGACCGCCTGTCGCGCCGCGTGCCCGTGCTCTGCAAGGTCGCGCCGTCGGTCGCCGACGTGCATGTCGAGGACGTGCATCGCGCCGGCGGTATCATGGGCATTCTCGGCGAGCTCGACCGTGCCGGCCTGATCGACACCTCGGTCTCGACCGTGCACGCGCCGACCATGAACGATGCGCTGGAGCGCTGGGACATCAAGCGCTCCAAGAGCGAGGCGGTGCGCACCTTCTATCGTGCCTCGCCCGGTGGCATCCCGACGCAAGTCGCCTTCAGCCAGGAGCGCCGCTACGACGAGCTCGATGCCGACCGCGAGAAGGGCGTGGTGCGCGATCTCGAACACGCCTTCAGCAAGGACGGCGGTCTCGCCGTGCTTTACGGCAACCTCGCGCAGGACGGCTGCATCGTGAAGACCGCCGGCGTCGACGCTTCGATCCTGAAATTCTCCGGCCCGGCGCGCGTGTTCGAAAGCCAGGACGCGGCCGTCGAAGGCATCCTGGGCGGCAAGGTCGTGGCCGGCGAGGTCGTGGTCATCATCTACGAAGGCCCGCGCGGCGGCCCCGGCATGCAGGAGATGCTGTATCCGACCAGCTATTTGAAATCGATGGGCCTCGGAAAGGCTTGCGCGCTCGTCACCGACGGCCGCTTCTCGGGCGGCTCGTCCGGCCTGTCGATCGGCCATCTGTCGCCGGAAGCCGCCGAAGGCGGCAACATCGGTCTGGTGCGCACCGGCGACGTCATCGCCATCGACATCCCGAACCGCAGCATCACGCTGGAGGTCTCCGACGAGGAGCTCGCCAGCCGCCGCGCTGCGGAAGAGGCCAAGGGCGATGTCGCCTGGCAGGCGACGGGCCGCAAGCGCAACGTCTCCACCGCGCTGCAGGCTTACGCCGCACTCACCACCAGCGCCGCGCGCGGCGCGGTGCGCGAGGTGAAGCGCCGCTCGAATTGAGCATTGCGCGGTTCGCACGGCGTGCGCATAGTCAATAAGTTCTGAACGGCCGGCGCAAGCCGGCCGTTCGCATTAAGGATGCCCCGACGAACTTCGGCAGCCCAGGATTTTGCGGCGTATATTGCGCGCGACCTTCGCAAATCCATTTCGGGCAACTGGGGCGCCACCACAATGTCTCGTACTCTCGCTGTTGTTTTCTCCACGGCCGTCGCCGCGATTTCGATGACGGGCGCAGCCTCGGCCGGCTGCTACAATTGCTACGCGCCGCCGCCGTGCCAGACCTGCTACCAGCAGCAATACGTCGCGCCGCAATACCGCACATTCGACGAGACCGTGATGGTGTCGCCGGGCGCCGTGGTCGCGCATCGCACGCCGGCGCAGTACCGTACCGTGATGGTGCTGCAGACCGTGATGGTCGCGCCGCCGGGTGTCCAGTACGAGCGCATCCCGCCGCAATATGCGACGCGCCAGCGGGTCGAGATGGTCTCGCCCGGCTATTCCTATTACGCCCCGGTGCAGATGGGCTGCGCGTCCTGCGGCTACTGAGCCAAGGCAGCAACGAAGAATTTGATGCGGCGCTCCCCCGGGGCGCCGCATTGCTTTTGGGCGCAGCGAACGAGGCCCGGAAACGGAGGCGAATCCAAACCGGGCCTCGCAACCAGCGACGCCCTGGGAGATGTCGCCAGCGTTCGGGATTGCTGAGCGGCCGACCTGTGTCGGTGGCCGACGCGTTGCCTGAAGCTAAAGGAACAGCCTGACGCTCGCCTGACAGAGGACTGGGTGGAGGGGCTCGAGGCGAGGGCGCCAACTTCGCGTTGCCTTGCGCCACCGACTGCGTTAAGCGACAGCCATTCCGGGTTTGGAAGGGTGGCCGAGTGGTTTAAGGCACCGGTCTTGAAATTCTGAAACGGCCATGCCGGCTAGTCCGGCATTGTCCCGTTAGATGCTGATTTGTCTGGCAAAATGCCAGGTCAGCGCTGCTTTCGTCCTTGCTCATTCTACGTCGTCCCAACCAGTTGGGTAGCAATCCCGGTAGCAACCGGCGTTTGGCCCAACGCGAGCAGGGGCGAACGATGGAAGCGCTTATCGGCCTGATCCTAGGAATGGTGCTCGGCATCATCATTCGCGAGCTATGGCCGCGCTGGCGTAAGCCGAAGGACTGAGTTCTCCACACCCACGACAGGCAGTGGCTCGCGATTGCTCTGCGCCGCTAGGAATCGATAATTTGACTCTCGCCTGCGCCGCGCTTCGATGGCGGCATGCCTCGCCCTGTACGACGCCATACGCCTACGCACCCTGATGGCCGGCCGCTCAAGATCACGTTCGGCGAGATGCGCGAGATGGGCTTGCGGGGCGTGCTGGTCTACTGCCATTGCGGCCACCACGTTGCGCTGAGCGCTGATCAGTGGCCGGATGACGTTCGGTTGTCTGATCTCGAGCCGCGGTCTGTCTGCCAAGGCTGCGGGTATCGCGGCGCCGACGTTCGGCCGGACTTTGAGCGCGGGAACCCGAGGCTTGCAATCATGGGCCTACGAAACACCCGCTAGGAACGGCTGCCCTGATCGACTCGCAAAAACGCCCCGGCGATCTTATTTGCGGGTGCATGCGTATGGCGTACGAGCTCTGATCGGAGGCTATCATGCCTATGGAGTTCTATCAGGGACAGCCGCTCGATCCCGATCAACTTGAAGCACTTCGGTTGCAGATCGAAAGCTTCGACACCATTGAGGTCATCGACCCGGAGATCCGCGCGATCGTTGCACGCAATTGGCCCCACCTGCTCGCGAAACTTCCCCCGGATGAACCGTGATGGCGAGCGAAGGAAAGCCGGAGGGCCAGCGCGAACCGGCAAACCCATATGCCGGTTGCCATAGGATTCACGTTTGTTAAAGCGGGAACGAAGAGCGCCGGGAAAAGTCGGCACACCGGGGCTGGCGCATAGTTCACGTAGATCGTTTCACCCGGGTCTTTCTTGGAATGACAGAGGCCGCAGCGTTGCGTTCGCTGCGGCCTTCCTCTTCAGCAATGATACGCGGGGAAGGTCGGTGCTGGCGCCGCCTTAAGCCCGCTGATCGCCGCGCCGGCTATGGCGAGGCGAATGCTCAGCTTGAAGCAGAGCCTCGCGAGCAAAAGCCTGATCAGGCGCACGGGCACATTTCCGGTGTCTGCTGCTTCGCCTCATCAGGGTCGTCGTCCTCGCTGTCGGCGTCATCCCGCTCGATGTCGTCAGTCCTGCCTTTCCAGGCATGGGATTGATCCAGGGAGTGAACTGCACCAAGGGATGGCTCGTGCTCGTCGCCGCTATACTCGTCGTCCTCGGGCGGCTCGCATTCATCTGCGCCAGGCGGCTGACCATAGGCCACGCCGCACGAGGGCTCCAGGTCCGGATCGGCGTCGAGCTGGTCTAACAAATCGATCAGATCCTTAATCAGCTCCCGGGCGCAGCCAGCCATTCCGCGGTCAAGGGGCATACCCATGAACGCCTCAAGGCGAAAGGCCACCCGCTCTGTTGAATTAGCGAGTCGTATGATGGCCTGGTGCCAGGCGGGGTGTACGGCGGCCGCGAGCGCGGCGAACTCACCAGCGGATTCCGCTGGGGCGTCTAGGGCACGTTTGGTTTGCATGGTGGTTCTCTGGATCAAGACCGGCTTTCTAGGGCCGGGTGCCAGTGGGCAGCACTGGCGCCGGGAAGCTAGAAACGCCGCCAGAGACGACGCGCGACGGCTTTCCCCTTTCGGGTCTTGTATAGCCGCCGCCTTCCCGGCATAGTGGTGCCGTTCACGCTGGCGGCAAACCAGCGCGTTCACGTCTCGATGGCGACAGTTGATCCCGGCAAGGATCGCCCTGCCATCGCCCTGGTGCCTACCCAGCCCCGGCGAGGGCTTTCGGCGGGAGTTTCTAGGCTCCGCTCTCAGTGCACCACTGATTTGGTTAAAAATCCACCCCCTCTTGGGGCGCCTCGGCGCGCCTAATCCCAAAGGCCCCGGGTGACATTGTCGCCTATGGTGCCGGAGCCGTCCTCAAAGCGAGCCTCATCCAGCGATACCAATCGGCCGCTGCCAAATTTCGCGAACTTCCCAGGGTGCTGCCGGTTGTAGTCCTTCAAGAACCACCTGATGTGCTGCTTCAACTGGGCACGATCTAAGCGCCCCTCGATCAGTCCGACGAATATCGATTGGACAACGTCGTTCTTCCCGGGAAAGCCGTCCGGTATCATCGCAGGGATCGCATGAGCATCTGCTGGATCCCAAACGTATTGGAACGTCCCTGCTGCGACGATCGATGTCGGATTGCGCAGGCAAATCCTGGCTTCGAGCACGTCGAGCACAAGCCGATTGTATTCGGGGTTGGCTCGCCGATACCGGTAGAAAACTGAAGGGTGAATCAGTATCAATTTCCGATCGTAATACTTGCCGCCTGTCGGTCGTCCGTGGATGATCTGATTGATGGTAGCTCCGTTGCGCAGAGCAGCTGTAGCTCGTTCGATCTGCCCCGGCTTGAGCACACCCGCGTTGGCATTTCGATGCCTATCGCACCCGCGGCAGCCTCGGCACACATAACCGTACCTGCGGTAAGTGTACCTGAGAGCTAGCGAGTGACCGTGCTTGCAACGAAGCTTGTACAACTTGGGCGATTTCAGTGCGTCCGCGGCTTTCGCATTGGCCTTCACAAGCCGCATTGCATCGGCTCCCCACTCCGGGTAGGCAACGCAATGCGCCTTAAACTTCGTAAGCGATACGATCATCTTGCCCGCCTTGCCGCCGCCGGTGATGCGCCGAAGCGTGAGACCATCCTGCAGCGCCTTCATGCATTCCAGCACCTGCGCCGGCGTCATCAACGTGGGATAAGGACAACTCCTCCTTGTCGCCAGTTGAGCGGTGTTGATTTCATCGAGACAGGTGCCGAGCTTTTGACAGTCGGCTTGATGAGGACAGACCGCGCAGTTGGTCGATGCCGGGACAGACATGCTCGCCTCCACAAAGCGCAGAATTGCGCTGCGGAAGGGCGCTCCTGAGTCGGGGCCTGATATTGGCGAATCGGCCCGCTGTTTTGCCTTAGTAGGCGAGCCGATGGAGAGGGCCGTCGAATCGAATTCGTGCTCGCTAGATATTGCTCGCCGGGCCTCGAAGCCTATTTGTTCCCTTTCGAAGGAGCAGGGATAGGGCGCTTCATATACTTTTCGATTTGTCCGTAAATTCCACTGGAAACGGCGTCCGGCAGGTGTTGTATATCAAAGCCGTCTCCGAGTTTGCTCACCCACTTTCCAGAGCCGATCTGGCGCGCAGCGTGCGTTGGGACGCCGTTCAGAGCGTAGAAAGCAACTTTCTCAAAGCCCTTTTCGAAGGTCCCGTCTACGCATTCAACGTAACCTAGGGTCTGGAATGCTGCGACAAAAGACGCGATCGAGTTGATCTTCGGCGCGCCCGGAGGCCAGTAATAATCGGGATGAAAGATCGGCCACCATCGACGGTGAGTTTCACCTGCCGCATAGGCGATGCAGTTGTACCGGGGGTCGATATCACTGGTCACATCATTGTTGCCCTTCCAAAGAGAAGGCAACTGCGGATGCTTTTTAATGTGCTTAGGCCTCCGCACTGGTCAGATCAGGCCGCGAGCCTTTCCCCAAGCGACCCAGGCCTGAGCCATCTGCACAACGTCGCCGGCCATGGAATCCGAGACAGGATTTTCGCCTGTAATTGCACGCAAAGCATAAAACCAGTCGTTGGGAGTTTCGGCTAGGCTGCGAAGGATATGCGGGACGGCGGGCCAGCCCAAGCCGATGATGCGAGCGTAGCTCTCATGTAAATACCGATCTACCGGTGACGAGTAGTACATCGTTTCCGATAGCCATTTCTTCTTGTGCTTCTTGAATTCAGATGCAACCAGCTGCCCCTTTGTAGAACGAAAAGCTGCATCTTGCGCGTCGCGCAAAATCAAGCGAGGTCGAGTAGGCGCAACGCCTTGCGAGACCAATCCAGCAACGCGAGGATTGAAGTGGCTGGGCAGAGTACCACTTGTGCTCATTGGAGGTTTCGCTTCCGATTTTTAGTAGAGTTAACAGGACCCGCATTTACGGTGGGCGCCTCGGGGATCTCGGGCAGTGGACCAACAAGCTGCTGATAAAGCAATAGCTTTTCATCAAGCCAATTTCTCAAAACTATCGCCTGAGCAACATCCATGGAAATTCCGACTTCCATCTCTCTTAGGACGTTCGCGCCGCGGCCAACCCGACGGCTCACGTCTTCGGGCTGGAGCTGCCCGTTTTCAACATCGTGAAGGATCTGCTGGGGGTACGGTACTCTTTCGCTGTACACGCCAAGATGGATTGTTCCATTCGGGTTAAGCCCTCCAAAAACACCATCTCCCCGTACAACCCTATAGAAGTTTGATTTTATAAAATCAATTTTTACTTGTGACGGGACAGCGGGCTTTTTGGTCGATTTTGCCATGCTAGACTCCAGCTAAGCGGCCCCCATAGCACGCCAGAATCGTGCTGACGAGGGCATCATCGCACATCGTTTTGCCTATACCTAGCCGCTCATCCAGGCGCCGGACTCGTGACCGCCACCCCAGAAGAACCCGCGCCGACGCCGCGGCTTGTCACGCCGATAGATTTGCTCAGCAAAGCGCAGCATCATGATCGCGTACCGCGTGGCTGAGAGCAGGTCGTCGCCCAGCTTCACGACCTTCCCATCCTTCCGGTGATAGAGCCGGAATTCCTCGAACCAATCGAGGAGGGTGCTGAACACCTTCAGCTTGCCCGTTTCCATCCGGGTCAGCATGTCCATCAGGCCGGCCTCGACGCTGACAGAGCCGTCGTCAAATTGCGCGTGGGCGTGCAGCATATTCAGCTGCTGGTCGCGGTACTGCTGCGCCAGCGCCACGCCGGCACCCTCCAGCGTCTCCCGGCGGCCGTCACGAGGCCATGCCCAGGGCAGGGGTCCCCAAGACCGGATAGCGCCTGCATGGACCACAGGCGTGGCCTCCCGCAGTCGGTGGGCCTTGATCACATAGACCACGTCCTGGTCAGCGTCCCAGGCAAGCTCCACCGCGGCAAACGGGTGGTCCCAGCCGAAGTCCATTCCGCCGATGCGGTGCCAATGCGTGGGGATCTCGAACGGCGCTACGGTGATCGATTCCTCAGCCACCGGGAAGATCCGGCCGGACCCGAGGATCGGGATGCCCTTGGTGCGTGCGTCGCGCTCGTGGGCCATGTAGCTCGCAACGATCTTTTGCCGTTGCTCAGGCGTGAAGTGCTCAGCCTCTTCAATCGTCATGTTCGTGTCGTGGCGATCGGGCGACTTCTCGAGCAGGAAGCGCCGCACCACTTCCGACATGCCAAGCAGCGGTGTGAAGGTGAGCCACACCGGGCCGCCTGTGACGTTGGTTCGGGTCAGGCCCTCCGAATAGATGTCCTCCGGCGGTTCCTCATCGAACCACGACCAGTGCAGTGTTTCGCCCTGCCACTTCTCGCGGCCTTGGACATACGACTTCAAGCCAATGGAGCTTTGGCCGGCCTGGACGTCACCACCCCCACCCCAGCGAACGATGATGGTACCGATCAGGTCGGGGACGCCGGCGCCCGGGACCGTCTCAACGATTGCATCTTTCGGGATCGACCCCGTCCCATGCTGCCCGACGCGACCAAGCAAAATGCGCTGCGGATTGTCTCGCAGCGTCTCACCGGTCGGGCTGCCGACCCAAGCATAGGTGGGCTCGTTGAAGACCTTGCCCTTCCAATCGTCGGGATAGCGGCCGGTCGCATGCATGGCGGCCTCAAAGCCGCCGGCGATCGTCTTGCCAACCTGGTTGGCCGCGCGAAACAGCCGCTCGCGATATACTAGCCCAGCCTCATGAAATGAGCGCTGCTTGGGGTAGGGCCGGTAATACTTCAGCCGGTTTTCACTGAAGCGTCGCTTTTGCTCCGCCGCTAGCGTCGCTTCGATCTTCTCCAGCGTCGCTTTTGAGACGGCGGATGTCGGCGAGGTGTTCGGCGATTTCTTCGTCACTCATGCTCTCCAGGCGGCCGTCTTCAATAATGAACTCCTTCGGCAGCACAGCCGCGATGATCTTCAGATAGTCTTTCGGACTTTCCTTGAAGACGATGTCGATCGCTGCTTTGCCCATCTCGGTAAAGTGTTCCTGGAGCGCGACCACAAAATCCGCGTGAAGTCGATTGCGCGCACCCTTGCGCCGACCGCCATTACCCTTGTTGCCGGGCAAAAACTTTCCGGTCTTTTCGTCCTGCTCAGCCATCAGAACTACCGCCGTGGTTCGAGTTATTGGTCATATACGAGCCACCCTCTAGCACCGTGTCGTGCTCGACATATCCGTTAGGATGATGTGCAGGAACTTCGCCGCGATCGAGATCCGCGACCATGTCGAGATCAGTGACGCCGTCCCGGTCGGTCGCCTTTTCCCAATTCGAGCGGTCGTCTCGCTTTAACGAAAACGGCTCAACCTTGCTGCCGTCCGGTTTCGTTCCGCCGCCGTATTTCTCATTGAGAAACCGCGCCAAATCGTTGTCATGATCAGCGCCGCCCTCATACTTATCGCCGAACGCTTCAACGGCCGCTCCTTCGTGATCTTCGTCTGCGATCAGTTCATCCAACCGCTCGCTACGCCCCACGTGCTCGCGAGAGAGCTGCGCATACTTCTTGCTGTCGATCGTGTTGGTCAGCCACGCCAACTCCAAGGCATCGGCCTTGACTTTTCGCTCAACAGCGTTCCGGCCATCGAGCACGTCGCCGGCGTCGCGGTCATCATCATAGCCGCGCGCCAAGGCCTCCAGATCCTTAAGTGAGCCATCGGCCTGCATCTCGGAAAACACTTCCATCGGCATTTCCTCAAGCATTTGATGCCAGAGATGCGCCTCGTATTCCCTGTATTCCTTGTGCGTCAGCTTGCCTGCCTGGACCATGCCCGCCGCGTGCGCAATCGCGATGTTGGCGCCCCGCAGATTGTCCTCCCATTCAGGATGGCGCTTCGCGAAGGCGGTGCGTTTAAGAAGTTCTCGGCTGGCCATTGAGATGCCCCCTATAGTTTGATGTAGGTTGTGGCGAGGATGGTCGGCGAGATTGCCTCAAATGCAGCGCCGCCGCCCGCTTGGAGTGTGGCATTCGGAACGCCATCTCCGCTGGTGATCGAGATACCAGTTGTGGCCGAGTTGATGGTCGCCGCGGTATTTGCGCCGGCAGAGAAGCCGCCGCCACCGGTTGTAGTAGAGCCAGAAATGGCGTTGCTGGTGTGCGTATGCCCAGGATCGATCAGAAAGACGCTGTGACGATGCTGCGGCATCTGATTTGTTGTAAGCGTCCGCATCGCAGCGCCAGCAGTGGAGCCAAGGGTCGTCGATGTACCAGGTGTGTTGAACGTTACGCCACTCAATATCGAGGAGGTCGAATTGCCCATGTCGGCAAGACCCGCCAACATGCGGCCTCGGCAATCAGGTAACTGAAGTGTTTTATTTGCTAGCCAATCAGCGTTTGCAGAGGCCCCACGGCCGCCTGAGACAGTTAGATTGGCGTCAGCGCTCCAGAGGTATTCGAACAGCGCTTGAACATCAGCATTCGCCCGCTCCGTTGCACCGGATGATGCAGACCCAATCGTGCGGGCGTTGCAGCGGACCCAGCCAGTACGGTTGCCGGTGCCGTAGAACTGCATGAAGGCGCCGGTCTGGAAGATCGTGGTAGGATCGACCGTGCCGCCACCACCGCCACCGCCCGAGGGACCGACGATCAGCAGATTGTCCTGGACGAGCTTCTGGACGCCGTTCTTGTCGGTGAGCCGAATCTTGATGTTGCCATCCGCACAGAACAACTGCGGCACCCGGCCAGCAGCATCGAGCGTGACCGGATTGGGCCAAGCAAGTGAAAGCCCCGTGTCCTGGTAGCAATTCTGCGGGGTCGACGTGGTGCCGGCCTGGATCAGATAGAGCTTTCCGCCGCTGAGCGGCTTCGCAAGCTCATCCAATTGCTGCGTCATGCTGATGCCGGGGATGGTGCCGGCGGCAAACGCACCCGTCGAAGCGATTAGGAGAGCGCCGAGCGCGCTGATCAGGCGGCCCCTCATCATGCAGCCCCCGCAGTCGAGGCGCGCGGGGAGGGGATCACGCCTTCCCTACGCAGCCGCTCCACGACGGTGTCACGGAGGTAGTTCGAACGCGTGGTGAAGCTCGCGGCAGCCGAGCGGTCGATGACCTCAAGCAGCTCAGGCGAGCACTTGAAGACCGCTCGCTCGGTGAAGTGGTCGGACGTTTGTTCGGACATTTTGGGGCGCACCCGTGAGTGATTTGATGCGACCAGCTTACGCCTTATGAGAATCCGAACGAAGGAAAATATCTAGCCAGCCCAAGGACTTAACCGCACCAAACAATACAAGACGGCACAAGGCGGCATGTGCGAGCAAAATAAATGTGGACGATCTGCTAAGTCTCTCCGCCGGCATCAACACCGGCATGGTTTTCCCTTCCGAGCGGATGTCGAGGGATCTCGACGCCCTGACCTTGCAAAAAGGCAAGCCCATAGACCTGCTCGTCAGCCCACCACGGATACGAATAGGGCTTACCGGATCGGCCGCGGCTGTAACCCCACCGCCAGCTTAGGTTCTGACGCCAGCCCCAACCGTCATCCTGCATGGGATCACATCTCGCTCGTCTCGGGCCGGATCATGCATACCGTCATGGCCATCGGTGGGTCTCCGAGCCGCTTCAGACACTCCTCCCGGGAAAAATCGAACCGCATGCCGTCCTGCCACCCCTGATCAGGCTGTTTGCCGTACTTCAGCCGATACTCGATGCCTTTGACCACCGGGGGAAAAACGTCGCCCTTGGGCTGCTCTTGAGCCTGCACAGCGCCAGCAGCGAGCAGCAGGCAACTCGCTACCGCGGCCCTCATGGCAACACCTGGAAGCCGGCGCTTGCGATCACAGCCGCACTGAAACCAGCCGGGTAGGGATCTGCCGCGTCGTCCATCCGCCGGACCGCCTGCCACTCGACACCGACACCGCGGCCCAGATTCGGGAGATTGCCGGCGTCGAGGCGATAGGTGACTGCCGTTCTGTTGCCGTCAGTGAAAACGTACCTGAGAGCCATTTCTGCTCCTCCTCGCTGCTGAACCGAATTGCCAAACCGGTGCTTGTCGCTCGCTAAGCTATTGAGCTGACTCAAAATCTCTGCCGTCAGTGCTTGTCGTTGCTACCGCATTGCTACCAAAGGCCCTGAAAACGACGCCTCCAGGCCGATCTCGGCGGACGCGCTGAGCCATTCGAGCGGCGGCTCGCACGATCGCTGTTCGATGCCGCTTGAGCGGCTTTCCTTCCAATCGAGGATAGCACCAGGCTGCCAATTGCGCCGTCGTCAGCTCGGCATCTGGCAAAGCCAGAAATGCGCGCCAGACACGTCTCTGGATTTGACCCGCACCGTGCAAGGACACAACCGGCACAATCGCGCCGC
This sequence comes from Bradyrhizobium sp. CB2312, assembly GCF_029714425.1. Classification (NCBI taxonomy): domain Bacteria; kingdom Pseudomonadati; phylum Pseudomonadota; class Alphaproteobacteria; order Hyphomicrobiales; family Nitrobacteraceae; genus Bradyrhizobium; species Bradyrhizobium sp. CB2312. Next base: position 5,098,237 of record NZ_CP121668.1, read on the forward strand.
TTCCGCCGGCGCCTGATGGGGTCCTATTTACGGTCTTTGCCATGCCTAGTCTGAATGTTCGGATTGTTCGGACGTGTTCGGTTCGTGTTCGTGTTCGGATGTTCGTTCGGTTCGGGGGTTCTATAGAACCCCGAAACCCGAACATTACGAACATGCGTTCCATCGATCCATGTATTCCCTGGCGAGACCCTTGGCTTTCAGCCCTGCTCTGGCGTCTGTGAGGTCAGCGCGGCGGCGCTCTCCGATGCCTGCTTCTCTGGCCTTGGCGTTCCAATCCTCTGTCATCAGTCCTGCCTCGCCTGCTTCCTGGAGCAGGAGGAGCATGGTGCGCTGGTTGGGGGTGAGCTTGGGCTGACGGCCTTGGCTGGCCTGGACCTCGTCCGTGGGCTCGATGATGTTGACTGTGATGGCGTCGCCGTCCTCGTCCAAGCCGAACTCATGCACTTTCGACTTGAAGGAAAACAGCGGGCCTTCCGGAGCGTCGTTGGCCTTGGTGATGCTTGCGGTCTTGATTTCATCGCCATTGATCGTCACCAGCATGTCGACGTCGCCCACAATGGCGCTGCTGCCTCTGGGACCTCGGTCCGCTTCTTTGCCGGTATGGCCGATCAGAGCAACGTGAGGCCCGCCCGTGACGTTCTTGATGCGCTGGAGGTTTGCGAAGATTGCGCCCTGGTCCTTCGCCTGGTTTTCGTCTCCGCCGCCGGCCGCAATGAGCTTGGCCCATGTATCGAAGATGATCACGCCGGCGTCTGAGGCGTTATCGTAGTCGGGCCCATAAAACTCCGCCTCAACGTCCGCGATGGTGTCTAGAACCTTCCGGACCGAGTCCGGCCGGACCAGATCAAGAACCGCGGGAACGACAGCGATCGGCAGCCTCTCGAGGCCCTTGGTTTTTGCGATCGCAAGCAAGCGCCGCCGGACAAGGTCCGCTCGCTCCAGGGCGAAGTAAATCACCCCGGTTTGATGCTTGTTACGGTGGCCGAACCAATCGGAGCCGCTGGCGATGGCGACAGCGGCATCCGCAAGTAGGGCAGACTTCAGGCTTCCAGGCGGACCAACCCAGGCCGACGTCTCATCATAGGCGAATATGCCCTTGATGATGTGCGACTTGGCGGCCTCTGTTGGGCAGCGGATGTTGCCAAACAACTCAAACCCGAACCCCTTCGGGCGTACCTGCGCAATGTCGGGGGTTCTCATTCGCACCTCATCAGCTCGGGATAGACGAGGTCGAGCGCCCCCATTTCCTCGAGGCGCGCGTCGACCTCGCGAGAGGAGAGGGTGCCTTTCTGCAAGCTGACACCGAGTATTTTTGCCTCGCTCTCCAACCATCGGGCGCGCGTGCACATGAAGCGCAGGCCGGCGAGCTGAAGTTGCTTGCGGATGTTCGGATCCGAGACCATGAGGATGTGCCTATCCATGGCCACCCGCCTTGGCCGCGATCTCTGCTGCCAATTTGAGGGGGATCACTACCAACGGCTCCTTACGGTCCGCCCTCACGATCAGAAGATCGCGGGCCTCGAGCCACTTATAGAGCTCGCGGAAGCCATCGGCTCGGCATTTCACTTCCGCCACGCGATCGATGCCGATAACAGGAACGGTGACGTCGCCGAGATAGGAGCCGCCGGCGGAGCCACTGAGCGGCACGCGTTCAGCGGCAAAGCCGCGGTCCTGTAGGAATTTGACGATCGCGCGCTCAGCACGATTGCCTTTATCCCGAGATTTCCGGCCGCCCTTCATCAGAGCACCTCCGGCGGACTGATGCGATCAAGCGCGGCGCCGATCGGGGACGAAGCGATCCCAAACCGGTCTCTCTTGACGCTGTGAGCGAGTTGCCGAAGCGACACCCCGTACTGCAAAGCCAGGCTCGCGATGATCGCCGCATCGGACATCAACACGTCGAGCATTGAATTCGACCGATCGGCATTCAGGAATATCTCGCCGACTTCGCCTGTGGGCCTATAGCCAACTGTCAAAGTAACGCGGATGCCGTCCCGCTCGAATTCCTGCGTTTCATTTTGCCGGCGGTTAGGAAGCTGCTCGCGGCTCATGCCACCCCCTTGGGATTAGAGGGCACCAGAGACGCCACGAACCCGGCGGTCTTACAGGACTCAATGGTGCGCGCGGCTTCGCGGAATTGCTGGGCAAGCTCTTCCTGCTCTCCACGGGCATAGTGCGTGACGGCATGATCTCGGATGCAATCGATTTGCTGCTTTAGGGCTTTGACGTGCATTACCGCGCCTCCCCAAAAGCGAGCTCGGCAACCGTGACAGCAGTGCTCGCGGGGAGGGAGAAGATCTCCGCGAGGTATTGAACCCGGACGGCTTCAAGGCGTATATGTTCGGAAGTGTTCGCCAGAACAGTATTCCGAAGGTCGGTCCCCGCCACAGGGCCGGCCTTCTTCGTTTTCTGCGTCATTAGGCGGCGACCTCCAGTCCGAGCTGCTTTCGCAAAGCAGCGGTTGGTACCTTCAGAAGCCGACCCACCTTGATGGTGGGAATGTCGCCGCGCTTGGCCGCGTCATAGCTGCCGTTTCTGCTCAGTCCGTAACAGATCCTACCAACGTCCGGCACGTCGGCCGTCGGCGAGGAAAGCAGCTCCTGTAGTTCCTTGTTCATCGGGGTGGCCTCTGCTAGATTTAATGCACTTGCAAATCAGTGCCGTAAATCAAAATAGGCCAGGGTGCCCCCTTGTCAACCTTAAATGCACGTGATATCCAGTGCATAAAGGTACGGGAAAGGACGGCTCAGGATGACAGCCAAAAAATCTAAGCCAAGGGGAAGGCCGGCTCTGGCTCCTGCGGAGAAAAAGCGCCGCAACTTCACTTTCCGCGGCACCGACGAACTGCATGATCACATCTCAAAAGCGGCGGCGGAAAGCGGCCGGTCAATCAGTGAGGAGATTGAGTGGCGACTGGGGCAGTCCTTTTTCATGAAGGATGCTGTCCGGTGGGCAGTGGAGGCAACCGTGGCGAAGACATTTGCGTACGTCGATGAGCAGCGCGCAAAAGAGCGGGCTCAAGGGAATTCCGAAAGGCCCTTCCTCGATATCGTGCAGGGCATCATGGGGGACGAGCAATGAAGGGCTGTATCCGCGAACGTTCACCCGGCCATTGGGCCATCATCCTGGACCAGCGCGATCCCGCAACCGGCAAGCGCAAGCGCAAATGGCACAGCTTCAAGGGCACCAAGCGGGCGGCGCAGCTCGAGTGTGCCAGGCTCATCAACGAAATGGCTGATGGCGGCTATGTCGAGCCGTCCAAGCTCACGCTTACGCAGTTCCTTGATCGTTGGCTGAAGCACATCAAGCCGAACGTTTCTCCCCGTACTCACGAACGCTATGAGCAGATTGCGACCAAGAATATTGCACCGCTGCTTGGTGCCAAGATCCTTTCCAAGCTTCAGCCGATCGAGATCAGCGAGGCCTATGGCAAGGCTCTGGAGAATGGCCGGCGGGACGGGAAGGGCGGCTTGTCACCGCGGACCGTGCACCACATGCACCGCGTATTGTTCTCTGCCCTCGGGCAGGCCGAGCGCTGGCGCCTAATCGGCCGTAACCCTGCCGCGCTGCTCGAAAAGCGCGACCGGCCCAAGATTGAGCGTAAGCCAGTCCGCACCATCGACGCCCACGCGACTGCTGCGGCCTTCGATGCCGCACGCGAACGTCGGCTTTTCATTCCTTTGATCTTGGCGACGCTCTGCGGTCTCCGTCGTGGCGAGATCACAGCGCTGCGCTGGCGATCGGTGGACCTGGATAACGGTCAGTTGGCCGTCGTAGCCAGCACGGAACAGACGGACGCCGGGACGGTTCGCGAGAAGGAAGCCAAGAGCGGCCGTGCGCGCACTATCGCAATGCCTGCCATGGCGATTGAGGAGCTGCGTCGTTGGCGCGTCGCCCAGGCTGAGGAACTGCTTCGTCTTGGTGTACGCGGCGACGATGACCGGCATGTTGTGACCCAGACGGACGGTTCGCCGCTTCAGCCTCGCAGCCTGACACACGCAGTTTCCGAGTTCCTGAAGGAATGGCGCGTGACGCTGCACGGTCTGCGCCACAGCCACGCCAGCCACATGCTGGCTTCGAACATCCATCCCAAGATTGTGCAGGAACGGCTGGGCCATTCCTCAATCGCGATCACGATGGACATCTACAGCCACCTGATGCCGAATATGCAGGGGGAGGCCGCCGCGGCAGTTGATCAGTCTTTACGTGCTGCTCTGGCTAATCGTTCTAATGACGATTAATCGCGAAGCTGCCAGCACCGGCTGCCTTACCGATCCTGTCGGCGGGCTGCGATCTCAACGCGCAGGGAAGCGCTTTCCAGCAGGTTGCGGTGCAGTTCGTTTACGACGCCGCCGTGCTTGGCCCGGAGCTCCAGTCGCTCTTCACGGGCTTTGCAGCTTTCTTCCATTGCGAGTTTGGCTCGGGCAAGCAGCGCGTCAGTCATGACTGTATAAGACGACAGGATCAACGGAGTTGCATTCACACAGGTTGAGGCGTTGACCTGAATGCCGGTCTCGCAATAAACAAGCGCACCGACGACGTTGGGTAGCAAAGCGGTAGCAGAGGACACGAAATGTTCTCTGCGAACTGACGAAAAACTCAGCAATTTCAAGTCTTGGAAGGGTGGCCGAGTGGTTTAAGGCACCGGTCTTGAAAACCGGCGTGCCCGCAAGGGTACCGTGGGTTCGAATCCCACCCCTTCCGCCAGTCAAGGCTAAAAACCCAATATTTTCAATATTTGTCGGTTTTAACTCACCAAACGCGACTAACCAGTCGATGAAAAGTTGTGACTGTTCTCCCCGCCCAGTGGGCGCGAATTTAAGGCGAGAACGGGCCAATCGCGGGCAGCCCGTTGCTCTCCCCATCTACGCATTCCCTTCGCAGGATAGGCTGGCAGCATATTGCCGCTTTCTTCGAGCGGTCGGTGTAAAGTTCGAAGAAAGCGGCGCCGGACAGGCCGGGGCTTTTCGCCGACAATAACGCGCGGCTTTTTAGAGTTACCTTGGCTCCCGCCACGTTGCCGGTTCGCAGGGAGGTTGTTTGTACGGACCTCCGGCATACTGGCCCTCGTCTGGAGCCCGGACGCAGTGAACGACGCGGGAGGGATCGATGACTGCGCCGTTACTGTCGCGCCAACCTCGGTTTAAACCTGCACCCAGGGTTGCCGGTTCGCAGGGAGGTTGATTGTACGGACCTCCGGCATACTGGCCAACGTCTGGAGCCCGGATGCAGTGAACGACGCGGGATTCGTGGATGACTACGCCGTTTTTGTCTACCCAATCTGCCATGGCCGGAGTAGCGAGCATGGTTGCGGCGATCAATCCTACCGAAACATATTTGCTCATTTGCGCATCTCCATGGTTGTCAACTGATTGAAATGCAATTTATTTCTAGCGACGACGCGCTTCATCAAGTGTTGATCTACATCAAGCTCGTTTCCAAACACGGCGGCGGATGACCGCTCTGGGTCTTGGTTGTGTGCAAACGGATAGGTCGGACGCGGCGTGGTCGCCAATCATTGCAGGCGGCCGGTGCTGGCGCATCGGATCGTCCAATGACCGGCCAAAGTGGGTATCGCGACGGGGTATTGCGGTTTTGGACGCGCTTTCCGGCCTTCAGGCGGCGCGGATGGCTGCAATCAGGCGCGGTTTGCCGACGATGTTCATCACCCGTGTGAGGTTATAGGCGAGAACATGCAGCGCCATCTCAGCGGCGACATTCCGTAGGCGCTTCATCAGGAAGTGGGTCGCACCCATACGGGCTTTGATCGTGCCGAAGGGATGCTCGACTGTCTCACGTCGCGTCCGCATGGCGTCAGGATTGGAATCGAGCCGTCGCTGGACCTCCTCGACCACATGCTCATGCTCCCAGCGCGTGATCCGGCGCTCCTTGGACGGCGTACATTGGCTCTTGATCGCGCAGCCTTGGCATGCCGCCGTCGACCAGTAACGGCGCAGCGTCATTCCATGCTCGATGTTGGTGAAGTGATAGGGCAGCAGCTGGCCCGATGGGCAGCGGTAGACATCCTCATCAGGCAGGTAGGCGAAGTCCTGTTTGCCGAACCGGCCCTCCGCCTTGGCGTTCGACGTCATGGGCTTGGGCAAGGTGACTGCAACGCCAGCCTCTTCGCAGGCCAATATCTCCTCTCCGTCGAAGTAGCCACGATCGGCGACCGCATCGAGTTTGTCCACTGCGAGCACTTCTTTGGCCTGCTTCGACATCCGAGCAAGCTGCCCACGGTCGTTGCCGACGTTTATGACCTCGTGCGTCACAATCAGATGGTGTTCGGTGTCCACCGCGACCTGGACGTTGTAGCCGACGACACCCGATCCGCGTCCGCTGGTGGCCATCGAACGGGCATCCGGATCGGTCAGCGATATCTGTTGATCCGGCGTGTTGCGCATCTGCGCATCAAGCACTTCCAGGCGGCTCATCTCCTGCTTCAGCCGAGCGATCTTTTCCTTGATCCTCGTCGTCTTGATGCTGATCGCTTCCGATGGCTCCTGCCGATCGGCGCTATCGAGTTGACGCAGATATCGACCGACGCTTTCCTCGATCTGCGCCATCCGCCTTGCCATCTTGGCATGCGTGAAGTTGCGGTCGCGGTTGTTCACCGCCTTGAACTTGCTGCCGTCGATTGCGACGCTTGCGGTCTGCAACAGGCCCATTTGCCGGCATAGTGCAACGAACTTCGCGCAAACCTTCCGGATCGCCGCGCCGTTATCCTTCCGGAAATCGGCGATCGTCTTGTGATCGGGAGCCAGGCGCCCAATCAGCCACATTACCTCGACATTGCGGCACGTCTCACGTTCCAGGCGGCGACTGGATTGCAGCCGATTGAGATAACCGTAGATGTAAAGCTTCAGAAGGACTGCCGGATGATAGGAGGGCCGGCCCGTCTCCTTGGCGATCACACGCTCAAACCCCATTCCATGCAGGTCGAGCGCCTCGACGAACACATCGATCACGTGGACCGCGTTGTCCTCGCCTACCCAATCCTCCAGACATTCCGGCAAGAGCGTCAGCTGGGATCTGTCCGCGCCTTCAACGAAGCGTCCCATCCGTATCCCCCATCAGGAAACGGAAGAATCCTAGCCGACTCGTGACTTTTCACACAGCCAGGGTCATAAGCCGCCGATGATCGACCGAACTGGCAGCTTCCGCTTGATAACCGAAAGGTCGAGAGTAGCTAGGTTCACGTAGGCGGTCTTCAGCGCATCGACTGCGCTGGCGTATGCTGCACCGGCGGCGACTCGCTGGGTCATCAGTTGTGACAGTATGCTCATTTGGCGGCTCTCCTATGCGGCTGCACAACATCGACGGTTCGAGCCGGACCGTCAAAAATAGCCGATCGAGATCAGAAGGCGCTACAAAGCGTCACGAGCGGTCATGAATGGTCATCGGACGGATGTCGCGTCACGATTTCCACAGCCATATAAACCGCGATGGTTAGACAGTTTGTTGAGTGCGCGAAGTCCATGAGCGATGACAATGCTCCGGGAGGAGGGCACGTCCGTCGTCCTAGACTTTCGATTGATCTGCTGTCGCCACGCTGCACGGAGTTCTGCGAATTCGGCCGGGTGCGCCTCTCGGACCTTTTTGGTCGGCACCATGAAGCGGACCTTTTCGTCCGCGCGCCATCTTTCGATTACGTGAATATGTCGGGAAGCGGCAATCCGTCGCCGAAATCCATTTGCTGCGCATCGCCAGCATTGTGATTGTCGACGCTGTATAGTAGCGAACCGCCATCCACGGCGTTGGGATTTAGCTTCGATCGAGAATGCACGCACGCTCCGATATGGCCCAATCGATATCGATTGGTTCGGGCCAACGCTAATGGTTCGGTTTGAAGCAAGACTTCCCACGACACCACTCACATGGTCCGATTTCGACCGGACGATAAGAATGTCGCCGGGCTGCAACCCCGTTGTGTCCGACCGGCCGCTTCTCGCGGCATTGACTATCGACACATGAAATCCCCCGGCGATGCGTTGCGAAGCAGGCAGAATCACCTAGTTCGGTAGCGGAGGTCAAATAACCGCGCGCTTCACCTCACCGCATCTGTCTGCGCGTCAACGCTCGGCTGTTGGGTCTTGCCGCCAGGCCAAGGCTACAGTTCTCTGACTCCATCGCAACAGCCGAACTGGTTCGTTACGAACAGCGGCATGTCGGCTTCGGGCGCGATGCTGTCCTTCAATTCACCAGCGCGACCGCAACCCTCGATGGGGCCTGGCGTCAAGCCTTGCGGCCTTCCGCGCGGTCGCAAGGATCCACAGCCAATGAGCTGACAGCGCTCCCTGAGGGAGTGGATGAATATGACGAAACTGAGCCGCTTGCGGCGCCGCGCTCCACCTGTTTAAGTTGCAAGGGCTTGGAGTAGGCGATTATGAAATGGCATTTATCCACTTCAGCGCTCATCGTTTTGGTGCTGATCTTCACCAGCAATTGCGCAGCCGCATTCAACTATAAGTACGTTGGCGACCGTAGCGCCGGGTACGACAAGAAGATCAACGGCGGCAAAGGCTGCTTCATGGGTGATTGCAGTAAACGGCAAGAGCGGCTCAATGCTCAGCGGCCTGCTATTAGCTGCTCTTCTCGTGCCGATTCTTGCCGCAGGAAGAACAGCCTCAATCCAAACATGGCTTCACGATGTGAGCCTGCCCGCCTAGCTTGCCTCAAAACCGGTACTTTCGTCACGCTATCCGGTGAACAAAGAACCGTTGATCTGAGGGAATGAGCGAGGCGACTTAACAGGAGCTTGCCGGTCGTTTTCGGATGCAATCCGGCAACTGATCGAGATCGGATTGAAAGCGCCGCGGGAGAAGGGCAGGGACTAAAGCGAGCGATTTTCATCGGCCGCGAGTTTTGCCACGCCGCCGAGAGCTGCTGATGCTTGCAGTGCTGCTACAGGTCGGGACACCCATCGATTGGTTCATCGTCGAGCTGTGGGTGCAAATGCCGAAAGACTGAGTGTCTTCCCCACCCACGACCGGCAGTAGCTCGCGCGCGTTCAAGAGGATTGTGTTCGAAGACATGTTCCTCTCCTGGTCCGTGGTTCACGCCAGCGGAGCCGAGCCTCCCAGGAATGCCTCCAGGGCAACCAAGGTTAGTGGCGTCATCTCCGCGCGAAATTTGTCTAGTTCTGTTGGATGGATGGCGACTAGCTTGCCTTCGCTCACGACCAGATCTGAGCTCGGAATATTGCGGGCCACAAAGACTTCACCACAGAGACGCTTTGCGATTTTCTCGGGATCGGCGCCGTTCAAACTGACGAAGAACTGGAAGTCGGCAGCAGATCCCTTGTAGCCAATCTCCTCGGCTACTTCCCTTACAATGCATTCGAGAGGACTTTCGGCCGGCTCCCGACGTCCGCCGAACAGGGCGATCTTGCCGGGATGCACGATTCCCGGAACCTCGTCCCTAAGCTGAAGCAACAAACAGCCTGCCGTGTCGATGAGAATTGCGGCCGCGAAATCTCGAATTTCCTGCTTCAAAAGTAACGGTCCTTATCATACTGACCACCCGTAAATTCCTCAGGTGGAGGCCCGCCAGCGTGAACCGGCGGGCACGATTTGCTCAGCTTGTCTTGCGAGGGGGCTCATTGGCTGTCGGGAGTTCTCTTTGAGCCGTTAGTCTTGCTGGCCTAGTAGGGATACCATTGACCGCGATAGCCGGCGAAGGCGTGGCGCGGGTTTATACCGCAATAGGCGTTCGTACCTGATGCGGTTGCCATGCACTGCTCGTAGGTTGCGAATTGGCAATTGCCCGGGTAGCCCCATATCCGCCCCTGCAAGCAGTAGAGATCACCTGGGCCGCTCTGGGAAATGTAGCCTTGGCGATATTGCCGTGCGGTCGTAGGCGAGATCGAACCCGCCGACACCAGAATTAAGCCAGCTGATACAATCGCGAGAAGCAGGCGATTCATGCTCATGTTCACCTCCTGATTTCGTTCTCGCCAATCGAATTTGAGTGGCGCCTTCGGATAATGTCTACAGTGTCGCAGCTCACTCCCCGTTGGAGAATGTCTCCGGTTCTCGGTTCAACCGGTGCCGAGAAAGCGGGCGCACGCGCATGTCTTCCCGGATGACCAATATGAGCTAGCGGTCGCGCCTTGCTTCGCAAGAGCACTCCGGCTCTGAAGAGACCTGCTCGCCGGCGGTCGCGAGGCAGCGGTCAGGCGAGAGACGGGAAGGCAAGTGCGCAACGTGAGGCAGTGCCGGCAATGCCGTGACGGATTTTCCGAAGTTGGCAGAATGCCACTGTTTTGCCCGACGTGTCAAACGGCTTTCCGCGGCGCATCAAAAAAGGGCTTGTACCAGCACGACTTGGCTACTGTGCATGGGGTTGTTTTCGATATTTGTTGAGCGTCCTGCCGACAAGGCTGATGGCTTCGAGTCCAAGTCGGTTTGCTCCCGCTAAGGTCCTGAATAGGCGGACGTTTCGGTTGAGCTAGGGCCCCGGAGGGGGTGAGGGTGCGGAACTCTTTCCTCACCTCCACGTTATCTCGGCATGACTGAAGACCTGTCCTATCGACGCAAACCCCTGACCCCTGAACAGCGCCAGGCGCGCGATGCGGCGCGCCGGATCGAGGCCGAAAAGGCCATGCGCGATCACGAAGAGGCGCAGAAGGCGTTTTACGCCAACAAGGAACGGCTCAAGGCCGAGCGCCTCGCGCGGGAGGCCGCAGCCGCGAAGGCTTGAGTGCCTCCGGCGTCGCGCCGAACAGCTCTCGAAGAGATATTGCGACCGCTGCCGGCGCTGGCGCCGGCCAGAGACCCGCGCCACGCTCAAGGCAAGCTCGAGCGCCTGCACCGTCCCTGCAAAGAGCAGTGAGGCGAAGCGCGCCTCGATGGTTCGGCCGCGATGCGGCAATCGTTGGCGACTTCGAGCAGCCCGCTGCGCGAGGTCCACGGTGGAGAGGACCGCCTGCTAGGGGCTACCCGTTCAAGCCGTCGAAACTCTCGCAAGGTCGCTGTTCAAGCGTCAGCGCTCTCCCCGCCACACAGGGAGAGGCTTGACGGCGTTTGGCTTCCGCCGGAAGCTTCAGATGATCCCAAACTGACGTGACCCCACGGAGACGATTGCTCCCAGCCAGTTTCGATCCTCTTGAAGCGAAAACGAGATGGAGCTGACCATGACCACGTTCGACAAGCGCGAGCAGGGCTTCGAAGCCAAATTCGCTCACGACGAGGAGCTCATGTTCAAGGCCGCGGCGCGGTCAAACAAGCTGCTCGGGCTGTGGGCCGCGGGCCAGCTCGGGCTCAGCGGCGATGCGGCTTCGAATTATGCGACGGCGCTGGTGACGGACAGTCTGGCGAGCCAGACGATCGACGAGGTCGTGACCAAGGTCTCGGGCGATCTCGCCGCCAGAGGCGTGACGCGCGAGCAGGTCGCGGCCAAGCTGCAGGAGTGCCTGCACCAGGCGCTCGCGCAGCTCGAAGCGGACAAGCAATAGGGCCGGCCTTGGTGCCTCGGTCTTGGCACCTGGTCTTGGCGCCTCACTCGGCATGCCTGCGCATGCCGGAATCGCTGAGCTTGTCGACATAGGCAATGCCGAGCGCCGAGACGATGAAGGTGATGTGGATCAGCACCTGCCACATCACGCCGGTCTCGGTGAAGCCGGCGCGGCTCGAGCCGAGATTGCCGGCCTCGATGAAGGTGCGCAGCAGTGCGATCGAGGAGATGCCGATGATGGCCATGGCGAGCTTGATCTTCAGGACGCTCGCATTGACGTGGCCGAGCCATTCCGGCTCGTCGGGATGGCCCTGGAGGTCGAGCCGCGAGACGAAGGTCTCGTAGCCGCCGACGATCACCATCACCAGCAGGTTCGAGATCATGACGACGTCGATGAGCGCGAGCACGCTCATCATGATCTGCTGTTCGGTGAGGTCGAGCGCGTGCCAGGACAGATGCCAGAGCTCCTTCAGGAACAGCGCGATATAGACGCACTGCGCCACGATCAGTCCGAGATAGAGCGGCAGTTGCAGCCAGCGCGAGCCGAAGATGATCATCGGCAGGATGCCGAGACGCGGCGCGGGCAGGCGGGGCAGGGAATGTGGGCCAGTGTTGGGCTCAGGCTCAACCGACATTCAGGCGGCATCCTCGCGAGCGAAATGATCTTGCATTCTGTACCCCGGCAAGATGGCGGGTGGAAGACGCGGGCCGCGCTCGGCCTTTCGCGGGTGGTGCCGTCTCGTGTTACTCTGCTGGCGGCCGCGGCACGGCGGCCTGGATGGGGAGGCGGGTGTGTCCTGGAGTGGGTTGGGCAAAGCGGTGGGCGGGGTTGCGCTCGCTGTCGCGATCTTCGTTGGCGCCGGCAGCACGGACGCTGCGGCGACGCCGCTGACGCCGTTTCGCTACGAGGCGCAGGCGCAGCGCCATTGCCCGCACGACCAGGTGGTCTGGCTCGATTTCCGGAAGGGCGTCTACTACGGCAAGGGCCAGAAGCGTTACGGCCAGGGTTTCGATGGCAGCTTCGTCTGCCGGAGCGAGGCCCGCGATAGCTTCTATCGCCGCTCGCTGCTCGGCCTGCGCTGAGCGGCCGGTGATTCGGAGGTTCGGCTGACGCCGGTTATTTCTGGTTCGGCAGCTTCACCGGCACGTGCGGGGAGGAGCTGACGGTCCGGGGGCTGCCGTCGGGGTAAGTGCGGTCGCCGCGGATCAGGGATTCCAGAACAAGAAAGAATTTCTCTGCGAGCATTTGCGTCACCCTCGTTGGTGATGGCCTCTTGAAATTACGTCGAGGCGCCGAACGCGAAAATTCAATCAACTAAACGGGAACAGGCCAATGGCGGGCAGGAACGCATGCTGCGTCGCAGTGTAGCCCTGGTCGGAAAAAGCGAAACTGCCGATCGTGCTCAGCCGAAGGCGAGGGCCACGAGGCTCGAGCAGAGAAGGACCAAGCCACCGGCAGTCAGCGCCAGGAAGCTATCCGATACGAAGTCATGGTTGCGCATGGGACACCTGCCACTCTCGTTTTTGATGCTCGGTCGGATTGATTAAAAATGTCCGAACGTGCTGCCTTGAAAGAGGTGATGCTTGCCAACCGTACGAGTGCCTCAGGCCCTCGTGCGGTAACCTTCAAACGCATGGGCCAGGAAGATCCCCGCGCTTACCAGACCCATCAGTGCCGAAACCGTCTCGATCATCGTTAAATTCCAATTCGCCCCTGCCAGCCGAGAAGACGCGTGCGGCCTTGCACAGTCAAAAGAATTCCAGGGCGGCGGGCGACAATGGGGGTGGAGTGAGGTTTTGGCGCAACAGAGTGTCCGGCCGTGGCACAGCGCAGGGTGCCTGCAGTCCGTAGATCAACGGGGAGAAGCGAACGTCCCGTTTACCATTCCGCTGTGATCGCCGTGGGCTCCCCATTTCCGCCGTGTTCGGGTTGCGTTATCCTTACTGCTTCCGAGCGGTGGTGGGCCGCTTCGGATTTGAACGACCGGACAGCGCTCCCCCGTAGCCAAAGCGGGTTGGGGTACGCCTCCGGCGAAGTGGTATTTGGGGCACATGGGGATCCGACGGTCAGATTCGGTTTTGCGGGCCGCGCGCGGTGTTGCGGCAGTCGCAACCTGCCTCGCGCTCGCCAATTGCGCCTCGTCCAACAAGTTCGCCAGCCGCGTCGATCCGAAATATGGCGTGTCCTCGAGCCCGCGCGTCGTGGCCTGGGACGACCCGGTCCCGAAGGGCGGCGGCACCTACCGCGTCGGCAAGCCCTATGTCGTGGCGGGCAGGACCTACGTGCCGGAGGAGGACGTCAACTACCGTGCCGAGGGCATGGCGTCCTGGTACGGCGATGACTTCCATGGCCGCCTGACCGCCAACGGCGAAGTGTTCGACATGGGCTCGCTGACGGCGGCGCATCCGACCCTGCCGATGCCGTCCTATGCGCGTGTGACCAACGTCTCGAACGGCAAATCGCTGATCGTCCGCGTCAATGACCGCGGCCCCTATCACGGCAACCGGCTCATCGACGTCTCGAACAAGGCTGCCGAACTGCTTGAATTCAAAGGCAATGGCGTCGCCAAGGTGCGTGTCGAATATGTCGGCCGGGCGCCGCTCGAAGGCTCCGACGACCGCCAGCTGATGGCGACCTTGCGCACCGGCATCCCGGCGCCGTCGCCCTCGATGGTGCGGGTCGCGTCGGCAAGGCCGTTCGTGCCGGAATTGCCGTCATCGAGCCGCGGCGCGATTCGCGGCGAGGTTCCGATGCCGGAGGGGCGGCCCTACAATCTCGGCAACACCTCCGCCGACATGGCCTCGCTCAACGCGACCTCGGAGATGTCGGCCTCGAGTCGCAGCCGGGGCCGGGCGCTCCAGAACGCGCGCGCGGTGTCCTATGACGCGAACGGCCGCTACGCGACCGAGAGCGCTGCCGATACCTCGGACGGCGCCGCCGAGGCCCGCAGCATCCTGAGCGGCCGCGGCCTCTACTGAGCCGCGCTCTCCCTCAAGAACTTCACCAGCGCGGCGTTGACCTCGTCGGGGCGCTCCTGCTGCACCCAGTGACCGGCGCCGTCGATGATCAGCTTGCGCGTCAGATTTGGCAGCACGCGCTCGAGTTCATTGACGCGTTTGGCGCCGATCAGGCCGGTGATGACGGCGTCCTTCGAGCCGGCAATGAAGAGCGAGGGTTGGCGGATCTGCGCATCCTGCCAGGGCGCCGTCAGCTCCCAATTGCGGTCGAGGTTGCGATACCAGTTCAGCCCGCCGCGGAAGCCCGACTTGCGGAAGCTCTCGGTGAAGGTGGCGAGATCGGCCTCGCTGAGCCAGTCCGGCAGCGGCTCCTCGTCGGTGGCGTGGCCGAGAAAGCCCTTGCCCTCCTGCACGAACATGGCGGCGCTGGGATCGGCAAGGCCACGGCCGCCGAGCACGATGCGCATGGTGCGGGCGACGTCGCGCTCGAGCTCGGCCTCGGCGACGCCGGGGGGCTGGAAATACTGCCAGTAGAAATTGGTGACGCCGGCCTGGCGCAAGAGATCGAGCGGCCTGTCGCGGCCGCGGAACGGCGGCGGCACGCTCAGGCCCGCCACCGCCGTGAAGATGTCGGGCCGGAACAGCGCCGCATGCCAGGCGACCGGCGCCCCCCAGTCGTGGCCAACCACCATCGCCCTGGTCTCGCCCAGCGCCTGCACGAGGCCGACGATGTCACCGACGGTGTCGAAGATCGAATAGGCGCCGATATCGGCCGGCGCGGCGCTCTGGCCGTAGCCGCGCATATCGGGAGCGACGACGTGAAACCCGGCGGCTGCCAGCGCCGGGATCTGGTGGCGCCAGGAATAGGAGAGCTCCGGCCAGCCATGGCACAGCACCACCAGCGGACCCTGGCCGGCTTCGCGGATGAAGAGGTCGATCCCGTTGGCCTTGATCACGCGGGTGGAGGACATCGCTTTTCCGCCTTGTTTCAGGGGTTTGGTCGCCGAACATGAGGTGCCACGATAGGGGCGTGGCGCGAATCGTGCAAACTCGGGTGCCGGCACCCAGCCGCGTGTTGTTCGCGCCGGTTCCAACTGTTAGAACGCCGCTCTCAGGGCTTGGCCATGGCATTTCGTCTCATTACGCTCCGTCGCAGCCGGTGCACCGCCGGAGCGCTGGCGCGTGGGCTGATCGCGACAGTATTGGCGGCGAGCGTGGGCTGGGGCGGGATACTCCACGCCGCCAACCAGAGTGTTCAGGGCGCCAAGAAGACGGAAGAGGCCGGCTTCGACGGCGATGCGCCGACCGCGATCCTGATCGAAGCCTCCAGCGGCAGTGTGCTGTTCGAGAAGAACGCCGACGAGCTGCGCGCGCCCTCCAGCATGATGAAGCTGATGACGGCGGAAGTCGTCTTCAACGCGATCAAGAAGGGCGACGTGAAGCTGACCGACGAATACCGGATCAGCGAGAATGCCTGGCGCAGGGGCGGGGCGCCCTCCGGCGGCTCGACCATGTTCGCTGCGATCAACAGCAAGGTCTCGGTCGACGATCTTCTGCATGGCGCGATCATCCAGAGCGGCAACGACGCCTGCATCGCGCTCGCCGAAGGCATCGCCGCCAACGAGAAGATCTTTGCCGCCGACTTCATGACCAAGCGCGCCCGCGAGCTCGGCATGACCAGATCGACCTTCGGCAACTCCAACGGTCTGCCCGACCCCGGCAACAAGATGACCGTGCGCGAGCTCGGCATCCTCGCCCGGCACATCATTCTGGACTTCCCCGAATTCTACAAACTGTTCGGCGAGAAGGAGTTCACCTGGAACAAGATCCGCCAGCCCAACCGCAATCCGCTGCTCAATTCAATGGAAGGCGCTGACGGCCTCAAGACCGGCTACACCAAGGAAGGCGGCTACGGCATGGTCGGCTCTGCCGTGCAGAACGGCACGCGGCTGATCGTCGTCGTCAACGGGCTGGAAGACCCCGAGGATCGTGCCACCGAAGCCAAGAAGATGCTGGAATGGGGCTTTCGCAATTTCGAAACGCGGACCCTGATCGCGGCCGACCAGCCGGTCGGCTACGCAAAGGTGTTCGGCGGCGAGAGCCGCTCGGTGAAGCTGGTCGCCAAGACGCCCGTCAAGGTGATGGTGCACAAGAACGGCAGCGACAAGCTGATCGCGCGCATCGTCTATAGCGGCCCGGTGCGCGCGCCCGTGCAGGAAGGCCAGCAGGTCGGCGTGGTCAGGGTCTGGCGCAGCGGCAACATCGCGGTGGAGACGCCGGTCTATGCGGCGGAAGCGATCGGCACCGGCTCGACCATGCGCCGCGCGATCGACGGTGCCAGCGAGCTGGTGATCGGCATGTTCCGCGCAGGCGCCGAGAAGCTCTGATCATGAGTGAGAGCGCGGTCAAGCGGCCGTCTGGACGGGGACGCTTCATCACCTTTGAAGGCGGCGAGGGGACAGGCAAGTCGACCCAGATCAAGAAGCTCGCCGACCGCCTCAAGGCGGCGAGGATGCGGATCCTCGTCACGCGCGAGCCGGGCGGCTCGCCGGGCGCCGAGATCATGCGCCATCTGGTGCTGTCGGGGATGGGCAAGCTGCTCGGCCCCGAGGCCGAGACGCTGCTGTTTGCGGCGGCGCGTGACGACCATGTCCGCACCGTGATCGAGCCCGCGCTCAACCAGGGGGCCTGGGTGCTGTGCGATCGCTTCGCCGACTCGACGCGCGCCTATCAGGGCAGCCTCGGCCGCGTGCCGACCGCGCTGATCAACGCGATGGAGCGGGTCACGATCGGCGACCTCAAGCCGGACCTCACCATCATCCTCGATTTGCCGGTCGAGATCGGCCTCGAGCGCGCAGCCGCGCGCCGCGGCAGCGGCACGCCCGACAGGTTCGAGGGCGAGAAGCTCGCTTTCCATCAAGGCCTGCGCGAGGCCTATCGCAAGATCGCCGCGGACGAGCCCGGACGCTGCGTGCTGATCGACGCCAATTCCGACCCCGACACGGTCGCTGGAAGAGTCTGGACCGCGGTCCGCGAGCGCCTCCTTCCCACGCCAGCCTCGGTGATCTCAGCATGAGCCCGCGCCAGGCCGAGCGGGAGACGGCTATTCCACATCCGCGCGAGACATTTAGGCTGTTCGGCCATCGCGAGGCCGAGACCGCGCTGCTGACGGCCTATCGCAGCGGTCGCATCCCGCATGCCTGGCTGATCGGCGGGTCGCAAGGCATCGGCAAGGCGACGCTGGCCTATCGCATGGCGCGCTTCGTGCTCGCGCACGGCCAGCCGCTGGCGCCATCCGTGCAGCACGCCGAGGATCTCGCGATCGATCCCGACGATCCCGTGGCGCGTCAGGTCGCCGCGAGCTCCCATGGCGGCCTGCTGACACTGGAGCGCACCGCCAACGATCGCGGCGTGATGCGCACCGTCATCACCGTCGACGAGACGCGCGAGACCATCGGCTTCTTCGGCTCCACCGCGGCGGCCGAAGGCTGGCGCGTCTGCATCGTCGACACCGTCGACGAGCTCAATCCGAACGCGGCCAACGCGCTTCTGAAAATCCTGGAGGAGCCGCCGCAGCAATCGCTGTTCCTGCTGGTGAGCCACGCGCCGGCACGCGTGCTTGCCACCATCCAGTCGCGATGCCGCAAGCTGCGTCTGCGGCCGCTGGCAACGGATGACGTGATCGGCGCGGCGGCCGTCGCGGCTGACCTCGATGCGAACGATCCAGCGCTGCGCGAGGCGGCGGAGGCTTCGGAGGGCAGTGTTGCGCGCGCGCTAACGCTGCTCGGTGGCGACGCGCTCAAGCTCCAGCAGCGCACGGCGGCGCTGCTTGCGCGTCTGCCGCAGGTCGATCCGCGCGAATTGCACACGCTCGGCGATTCCCTCGGCACCAGCGACCGCGTCGCGCTCGCGGCCTTCGTCGACGGCATCGATCGCTGGATCGCGGAACGCCTGCATGCGGATGAGGCCAATGCGAACCAGAACCTGCCGCGCCTTGCGCGCCTAGCTGAGGTATGGGAAAAGATCGTCCGCGCCGCGCGCGACACCGAAACCTACAATCTGGAGCGCAAGCCCTTGGTTTTCTCGGTGTTCGGCTGGCTGGCGGACGCAACGCGCTAGAGCATGATGCGGCAAAGTGTGCAGCGGTTTTCCGAAAGGATCATGCTCAAGACAATAATCGAACGCAGGTTCGTTTCCAGATTTTGAGAAGCCGGTAAAGGAATTCGTCGTGGCAACGCGAGCTAAGAAAACTGCCAAGGGCAAAAGCAGCAAGAAGGCTGCGAAGAAAGCCACGAAAAAGGCTGCGAAAGCGCTTGCGCGCAAAGGTGCCAAGAAGGTCAAGAAGACCAAGAAGGCTGCCGCCAAAAAGGGTGTGAAGAAGACGGCGAAGAAGGCCGGAAAGAAAGCTGCGAAGCAGCAGGTCGTCGCCAAGAAGGCAGTGACGAAGGCGGCTAAAAA
Organism: Bradyrhizobium sp. CB2312; assembly: GCF_029714425.1. Taxonomy (NCBI): domain Bacteria; kingdom Pseudomonadati; phylum Pseudomonadota; class Alphaproteobacteria; order Hyphomicrobiales; family Nitrobacteraceae; genus Bradyrhizobium; species Bradyrhizobium sp. CB2312. The sequence goes on from NZ_CP121668.1 coordinate 5,117,107, forward strand.
GCCAGCCAAAAAAACAGCCAAAAAAACAGCCAGGTCTCCGGTGACGAACAAGGCTCCGGCGAAGAAGGTGGCCAAGAAGGCGGCGGTGACTGCGCCTGTCGCGATGGCCGCACCGGCTCCCGTCGCCACGCCGCCGAAGGCTGTGAAGCCCAAGGCGTCGAAGCCCAAGGTATCGAAGCCGAAGGCACCGCCCGCGCCAAAGCCCATTGCAGCTCCGCAAGCCGCCGCGTCCGCAGTCGCCCCCGCGCGCGACAACGTCTTCTACATCACGACCGCGATCGCCTATCCCAATGGCCAACCGCATATCGGCCACGCCTATGAAGCGATCGCCACTGACGTGCTGGCGCGCTTTGCGCGGCTCGACGGCAAGGACGTATTCTTCCTGACCGGCACCGACGAGCACGGTCTGAAGATGGTCCAGACCGCGCAGAACGAAGGCCTGACACCAGCAGCGCTCGCGACCCGCAACGCCGGCCGCTTCAGGGAGATGGACGAGCGGCTGAACGTGTCGTTCGACCGCTTCATCCGCACCACCGAAGAACAGCACCATCGCTCGACCCAGGAGATCTGGCGGCGCATGGAAGCGAACGGCGACATCTACGCCGACACCTATGCCGGCTGGTACTCCGTGCGTGACGAGGCCTATTACGCCGAGGACGAGACGCGCCTGAACGACGACGGCGTGCGGCTCGGGCCGCAGGGCAGCCCGGTCGAATGGGTCGAGGAGAAGAGCTATTTCTTCCGCCTGTCCGCCTATCAGGACAAGCTGCTGAAGCTCTACACGGACAATCCCGATTTCATCGGCCCGGATGCGCGCCGCAACGAGGTGATGAGCTTCGTCAGGAGCGGCCTGCGCGACCTCTCGATCTCGCGCACGACGTTCGACTGGGGCGTCAAGGTGCCCGGCGACGAAGAGCACGTGATGTATGTCTGGGTCGATGCGCTGACCAACTACATCACCGGCGTCGGCTTCCCCGATGAGAGCGACAAGAACTGGCGCTACTGGCCGGCGGACGTCCACATCATCGGCAAGGACATCATCCGCTTCCATGCGGTCTACTGGCCTGCGTTCCTGATGTCGGCCGGCATTCCCGTGCAGAAGCGGGTCTATGCCCACGGCTTCCTGTTCAACAGGGGCGAGAAGATGTCGAAGTCGGTCGGCAATGTGGTCGACCCCTTCAACCTCGCCGACCAATATGGCGTCGACCAGATGCGCTATTTCTTCCTGCGCGAGGTGCCGTTCGGACAGGACGGCAACTACAACCATGAGGCCATCGTCGCGCGCATCAATGCCGATCTCGCTAACGATCTCGGCAATCTCGCGCAGCGCTCGCTGTCGATGATTGCAAAACAGCTCGGCGGCGTGCTGCCCGAGCCCGGCGAGTTCAGCGACAACGACAAGGCGATATTGGCTATGGCCGACGGCATGGTCGCCGCCAGCCGCGAAGCAATGGCTACGCAACAGATCCATCAATGGCTCAATGCCGTGTGGGCGGTCGTCGCGGAAGCCAACCGCTATTTCGCGGGCGAGGCGCCGTGGGCGCTCGCCAAGACCGATCCTGCGCGGCAGAAAACGGTGCTGTACGTCACCGCCGAAGTCGTGCGCCAGATCGCGGTCCTGGCCCAGCCGGCGATGCCGACCGCGTCCAGCTTGTTGCTCGACAGCCTCGGCATCCCCGCTGGTGAGCGCGATTTTGCGATGCTCGGCGGCGACAAGCGCATCGCGCCCGGCTCGACGCTGCCCGCGCCGACGCCGGCGTTCCCGCGCTACATCGAGCCGGCGGCGTAAGGCGTTCGGACGATGCTGGTCGACAGTCATTGCCATCTGGATTTTCCGGACTTTGCGGAAGATCTCGACGGGATCGTGTCGCGTGCCCGTGCGGCCGGTATTGGCCGCATGGTCACGATCTCGACGCGGGTGAAGAAGCTCGACCAGCTTCTCGCCATCGCCGAGCGGTTCGACGACGTCTACTGCTCGGTCGGCACCCATCCGCACAACGCGGATGAGGAGGACGGCATCACGCCCGACGAGCTGGTCGCGCTGACGCAGCATCCACGGGTCGTCGCGCTCGGTGAAGCCGGGCTCGACTATTTCTACGACAATGGCTCGCCGGAGGCACAGGCGAGGGGCTTTCGTGCCCACATCGCCGCCGCGCGCGCGACCGGCCTGCCGCTGGTCATCCATACCCGCGAAGCGGATGAGGATTGCGCGCGCATCCTGGAGGAGGAGGCGGCCAAGGGATCGTTTCGGGCCGTGCTGCATTGTTACACCGGCGGGCGTGATCTGGCGCTGAAGGCGGTGTCGCTCGGGCTGTATATCGGCTTCACGGGCATCCTGACCTTCAAGAAGTCGGAGGCCCTGCGCGCGCTCGCGGCCGAACTGCCGTCCGACCGTATTCTGGTTGAAACAGACTCGCCCTATCTTGCGCCCGGCAAGTTCCGGGGCAAACGCAACGAACCGGCTTATGTGGTCGAGGTCGCCAAGGTACTCGCCGAGACGCGCGGCGTGTCGCTCGAAGAGATCTCGCGCCAGACCACCGACAATTTCTTCCGCCTGTTCTCCAAGGTGAAAGCGTAAGATTGGGAGCCGCATGACGCTGACGCTGACGATCCTGGGTTGCGGCTCCTCCGCCGGCGTGCCGCGCCCGGCGCTCGGCTGGGGCGCCTGCGATCGCAACAACCCCAAGAACCGCCGCCGCCGTTGCTCGCTGCTGGTTGAGCATGCCGGCGAGCACGGCACCACGCGGATCGTCATCGACACCTCGCCTGACCTGCGCGAACAGCTCATCGACGCCAATGTCGATCACATCGATGCGGTCTTCCTGACCCACGAGCATGCCGACCAGACCCACGGCATGGACGATCTGCGCTCGGTCGTGTTGCATATGCGCAAGCGCATTCCGACCTATTTCAATCAGTCGACCGCGAAAGACATCATGGCGCGGTTCTCCTATTGCTTCATCTCGCCGGAGGGCAGCGACTATCCGCCGATCCTGACGCGGCATTCCATCGAGGCCGGCGAGAGCCAGACCATCTTGGGGAAGGGCGGTGCGGTGAAGATGACGGCCTTCCTGGTGCAGCATGGCCAGATCCCGGCGCTCGGTTATCGCATCGGCAACGCGGCCTATACACCTGACCTCAACGACATCCCGCGCGAGAGCTGGGGGGCGCTGGAGAACCTCGATCTCTGGATCGTCGACGGCTTGCGCTACACCCCCCATTCCAGTCATTTCAGCATCAATGATGCGCTGTCCTGGATCGAACGCTTCAAGCCGAAGCGCGCCGTCATCACCAACATGACCGCCGATGTCGATTATGAGGTCATCAGGCAATCGCTGCCCGCGGGCGTGGTGCCGGCCTATGACGGCATGCGGCTGGAGACGCATTGATGGGGCGTGGTCACCAAGCGTAGCGCAGCACGGCCTTGCCGTATAGCGCGCATCAGGTTCTTTCGAATCGCGTCGAAGTGAGGAGACACGGCGTCAATTCACGTTTGGATGTGGGCTGAACCGGCCCGTGTCATCTCGCGATAGTCGGCCCTGTAAGGATCAGCCTTTGCGAACCAATCGCCAGCGTCCTGGCGTGGCGCCCATTGCCGCTGAGAATGCTCTGGTAAAGTGGCTCTGATCCGCGAAGCCACATTTGATCGCAATCTCGGTGAGTGACAACGTCGAGCCCGCCAGCAGAACCTTGCTTTGCTCGATACGCTGATTCATCAACCATCGGTGCGGTGGTGTTCCCGTGCTGACCCTGAACGCGCGGGCAAAGTGGGCGGCTGACACGCCGCACTCGCTGGCGATTCGCGCCAACGCGATCTCGCCATCGAGATTCGCGCGGATGAGTGCCTTCGCCGTCCGAAGTTGCCATGGCGCCAATCCGCTGCGGCAGGAGCGATTGCGAGGGTGGCTGACGGCATATCTCTTGAGGAAATGAATATTGAGCGCCATCGCGACGTGGCCCACGAACAGCTCGTTGGCCTCATGCGGTCTTTCCAGCATCGGCAGAAGGCAACCGCCTAGATGAGCCAGTATTGGATCGAGGAAGCTCGCACCCGCGACAACGTCATATTCGACGCGGCCAACGTCAAGCTCGTTCGCCAGCTCATTCAGCGCGTTGTGCGGCAGATACAGGTAAAGGAAGTCAAAGGGATCCTGGAAGTGAACGATCGTTTCACATCGCAAATCGTAGATGCTCGTCTCGTCCTTCAATGCGCCCTTGGGCGCGTAGCGACCATCCACCCACGTCTCGGCTCTTTGATGTTGCAGTCGAAGGCAAAGCGCAAAGGCCTCGTCGGGAGGGGACGGCAGGGTCGGATCGCCGACCGGTCCGGAATATGCCATCCGCACCGCGGCGAACGTTCCCTTCTGTAGCGACTTGACGAGGCCCGAGTTCGGCTTGCGGATCATTGGAAATAGCTTCGCAAGCCGATCGCCGTAGAGACCGTCATCGGTCATCATCTGCTCCCAATGCACGGTCGGAGGCGATTGGTCCAATCTGCATTCAGTCCTGTTGCCGCGTCTCCTCGCAGGCTGGTTTTGATCAATCGTGGCTCAAGACGTTCAAGCGCCAAGGGGCGGCCGTCCTTAAAGTTAGGTTCGCATCGGGTTGCCACCGGAGCAGTTAAATGCATTTGATAACGATCTATCTATAGTTGCAAGTTTGCATGATTGCAAATGAGCAGAGCTACCCGAAAGAGCCACACGAGAAAGATAATTCATCATCGATCGATCAATTTAATCGAGGCTCTCTCAAGCTGTCGTCATGGCCTGCTCCCAATGCGAGGCCGGAGACGACTGGTCCAATCTGCATTCGACCCTGTTGCTGCGTCTCCTTGCAGGCTGGTTTTGATCAATCGTGGCTCAGGACGTTCAAGCGCCACCGGTCGGGTGCTCCTAGAGTTCGGCAGCACGTCCCTTTCACGCCGGCCGCCTTTGGAGCATTGATGTATTTCACAACGATCAAACCGCACGTCATGTCGGCGTCGGCGCAGACCAATCTGTCTTTCCTGGAAGATCTCGTCCGCGCTGCCCGCTCTCGGTTCGCCGCGCTTGCGGACAAACTTACTAAATTGCAAGCCAGTCCGTTATCGAAGATTCCGAGCGAGTGGAGTTCACGTGACAACAATCCGGGCGGCGGTGCACACGGTCTGGCGGGCGTGACCGAGGATCTGATCGATATCGTCACCGTCATGGATCGGATGGCCGGCGAGCTCTTGCTGGAATCCAGGCAGTTATGGGGATCCGTCGGATTTGTCTCCGGTAACGTCCACAAGATCAGCTTTGGACGATGGCGATTGCTGGGTAGCCGGAGGCGGAACGATCTGTTCGCCGTCGCGGTCGACGAAAGGCTCAGGCGGACGCCGCGCTTGGTGATCTCGCTGCTGGAGGTGGCAACTATATTGGATGGAGCGGTTGCAGACCTACAACCAGTCACGACCGGAAAGGGGGTTGGCAACCCGTAGCAACGCCTCCACGGATCACCGGGACGCCATACCGCGCAAGAACACCTCAATACGTAGACAGGTCCATGGAGTCAGCTCAGGTCGAGATCGCCTTCGCCGATCCCACCTCGTTGCGCAGCAGGAATTTCTGGATCTTGCCTGTGGAGGTTTTCGGGATCGGTCCGAACACGACGGTCTTCGGCGTCTTGAAGCCGCTCATATGCGTGCGGCAGAACGCGATGATGTCGGCCTCGGTTGCGCTCGCGCCGTCCTTCAGCTCGATGAAGGCGCACGGCACTTCGCCCCATTTCGGATCGGGCTTGGCGACCACGGCGGCGAACAGCACGGCCGGATGCTTGTAGAGGACGTCCTCGACCTCGACGGAGGAAACATTCTCGCCGCCGGAGATGATGATGTCCTTGGAACGATCTTTGATCGTGACGTAGCCGTGCTCGTCGAGCACGCCGAGATCGCCGGTGTGAAACCAGCCGCCCTCGAACGCTTCCTTCGTCGCCTTCTCGTTCTTCAGGTAGCCCTTCATCACGATGTTGCCGCGGAACATGACCTCGCCGATGGTCTCGCCGTCGCGCGGGACCTCTTGCATCGTCTGCGGATTGATGACGGTGACGGCTTCCTCGAGCGGGTAGGGCACGCCCTGGCGCCGCTTCATGCGGGCCCGCTCGGCGGCAGGAAGGTCGTCCCAGCCGGGCTGCTCGGCGCAGACGGAGGCGGGGCCGTAGACCTCGGTCAGGCCGTAGACGTGCGTCAGCTTGATCCCGATGTTTTCCGCGCCTTCGAGCACAGCGACCGGCGGCGCAGCACCGGCGATCAGGCCGACGACGCGGCGCGCGGCATTGCCTTTGGGCGCGTCGGGCGCGTTGATCAGCGTGTTGTAGACGATCGGCGCGCCGCACATGTGGGTGACGCCGTGCTGCTTGATCAGCTCGAAGATTTTTGTCGGCTCGACCTTGCGCAGGCAGACATTGATGCCGGCGGCCGCCGCGATGGTCCAGGGGAAGCACCAGCCGTTGCAGTGGAACATCGGCAGTGTCCAGAGATAGACCGGATGCTGGCCGAGATTGCCGGCCAGGATATTGCTGACGGCGTTGAGGTACGCGCCGCGATGATGGGTGACGACACCCTTGGGATTGCCCGTCGTGCCCGAGGTGTAGCTCAGCGCGATCGCATTCCATTCGTCGCCCGGAGAGATCATCGTGAAGTTCGGATCGCCTTGCGCGACGGCAGCCTCGTATTCGATCTCGCCGATGCGCTTGCCGCCCTTGAAGGCGGCATCGTCGACGTCGATCACGAACGGCTTCGGTCCGCTCATTTGCGCCAGCGCATCGGTGATCACGCCGGAAAATTCGGGATCGACCAGGATGATCCTGGCGCCGCCATGATCGAGTTGAAATGCGATCGAGGGCGCATCGAGGCGGATGTTGAGCGCGTTGAGCACGGCGCCAGTCATCGGCACTGCGAAATGCGCCTCGTTCATCGCCGGGATGTTCGGCAGCATCGCCGCGACGGTGTCGCCGACGCCGATGCCCTTGCCGGCGAGATATGAGGCAAATCGCTTGCAGCGCTCAAAGGTCTGCGCCCAGGTGAAGCTGCGGCCTTCATAGACCGTGCTGACGTGGGCAGGATAGACGGCGGCGCTGCGCGCAAGGAAGCTGAGCGGGCTCAGCGGCACGTAATTGGCGGGTGTCTTGTCGAGTCCGATATCGTACTGGTTCTGCCGTCCACTCATCGACACCCTCCTCAAACCGCCTCAAAGGAATCCGATCGAGATCCAGGGGAAGATCGCGACGATGATCAATCCCACCAGCAGCGCCAGCAGATAGCCCCAGATCGGCCTGATGCCTTCGGCCGGATCGACGCGTCCGATGGCGCAGGCGGCATAATAGCCGACGCCGAAGGGCGGGGCGAATAGCCCGATGCCCATGGCGAGGATGATCACCATGGCATAGTGCACCTCGTGCACACCGACGGCGCGGGCGATCGGAAACAAGAGCGGCCCGAACAGCACGATCGCCGGAATGCCCTCCAGCACGCTGCCGAGAATGGTGAAGGCGAGGATCGAGACGGCGATGAAGGTCGCAGCTCCCCCTGGCAAGCCGGTCATGGCGGATGCCAGCGAGCGCGAGAAGCCGGATTGGGTCAGGCCCCAGGCCATGCCGGTGGCCGTGCCGATGATCAGCAGGATCGCGCCTGACAGCGCTGCGGTCTCGATCAGCATCGGAAACAGCCGCCGCCAGTCGAAGCGGCGGTAGACGAGCAGGCCGACCAGGGCGCCATAGACGATGCCGATGGTGGAGACCTCGGTCGCAGTCGCGATGCCCTCGACCACGGCGTAGCGGATCACGAAGGGCAGCGCGAGCGCGGGCAGGGCGACGATGAAGCTCCTGCCGATCTCGCCGCGCGTGGCGCGGCGGACATGGCTCATGTCCTCGTGGCGGTAGCGCCACCACACCAGCATGCAGAGCGTGACCGCGAGCACGACGCCGGGCAAGAGGCCGCCGGTGAAGAGGGCGGCGATCGAGACGCCGGTGACCGAGCCGATGGTGATCAGCACGAGGCTCGGCGGGATGGTCTCGGTCTGCGCGCCGGTCGCCGCCAGCAGCGCGACCAGATCGCCGGGCTTGGCACCACGCTGCTTCATCTCCGGGAACAGGACCGGCGCGACGGCCGCCATGTCGGCGGCCTTGGCGCCTGATATGCCGGAGACCAGGTACATGGCGCCGACCAGCACGTAATGCAGGCCGCCGCGGACATGGCCGAGCAGGCTCGCCAGGAACGCCACCATGGCCCGCGCCATGCCGGTCATCTCGATCAGCAACCCCAGGAACACGAACAGCGGCACCGAGAGCAGGATGAGGTGGCTCATGCCCTCATCCATCCGTCCAACCAGCACCATCACGGGCGTGCGCGTGGTCAGCGCCAGATAGCCGAAGATCGCAAGACCAAACCCGAACGCAATGGGAACGCCGGCGAACACGCAGAAGCCGGCAACGCCGACGAAGAAGATGACGAGGTTGAGATTGCCGAGCGGCCGCAAGTATGGCTGTGCCAGCCAGAACAGGCCGACGACGACAGCGACGGACAGCGCGGCCATCAGCACCATCCGGTAATCGGCCGCGCGCGCGAGCCGCAGCAGCGCGAATGCCGCCATCAGGCCGATGCCGGCCGGCAGTGCCGCGGCGCGCCAGATGTTCGAGATCTGGAGCGCCGGCGTGGTGATGAAGCTTTCTTCGTAGGCATATTCCCAGGACGGCCAGACGATCAGCACAAGGAACGCCAGCGCGGCGCAGACCGCGACCAGATCGAGCCAGGCCCGCATCGCCGGGCCCGCGCTGGCGACGACGGCAGTCATCCGCATGTGCTCGGAACGGCGGAACGCCACCGCCGCGCCCAGCATCGCGAGCCACAGGAACAGGATCGAGGCGAGCTCGTCCGACCAGATCAGCGGCCGGTGCAGGCCGTAGCGTGCGACCACGCCCGCGAACAGGATCGCGATCTCGGCGACGACCAGGATCGCCGCCGGGATTTCGACGAGGAGGCCGAGCAAGCGCTCGAGCGATGCCAGCAGCGAAGGTCGGCGAGGGGACTGAACAGCCGCCTCGCCCGCCACTCCGTTCGCTTCGACCCCGACATGAGCCATGACGGCTCCCAACGTGTTACGACAGCTTGCCGACGGCCTTTTCCAGGAGGTCCCAGGCCTGGTCGCCATACTTGCCCTTCCACTCGGCATAGAAGCCGGCGGAGCGCAGCTTGTCGCGGAACGGCGCCACGGCGGGCTGGTTGAAGGTCAGGCCCTTGCCCGCGAGCTCCTGCTGGAGATTGGCATTGAGCTTGGCAGTGTCCTCGCGCTCCTTCACCGCGGCGGCATTGATGTGCTTAGCGACGATGGTGCGCACGTCTTCCGGCAGCGCGCTCCAGGCTCTGCGGTTGGCCAGGAACCAGAAGCCGTCCCACATGTGGTTGGTCAGCGAGCAGTACTTCTGCACCTCGTACAGCTTGGCGGTCGAGATGATCGCCAGCGGGTTCTCCTGGCCCTCGACGATCTTGGTCTGGAGCGCGGAATAGACCTCGCTGAAATTGATCGAGGCGGGCGCGGCGTCGAACGCCTTGAACATCGAGGTCCACAGCGGCGACACCGGGACGCGGATCTTGAAGCCCTTGAGGTCGTCAGGACCGTTGATCGGCTTGCTCGAGGACGTGGTCTGGCGGAAGCCGTTGTCCCAGATCTTGTCCATGACCTCGAGGCCGGCCTTCTTGATCTCGCCGCGGACATGGGCGCCGAGATCGCCGTCCATGGCCTTCCAGACCGTGTCGTAGTCCGGGAACGCGAAGCCGATGCCGTTGATCGAAGCGGCTGGCACCAGGGTCGACAGGATCAGGCCCGACAGCGTGAAGAACTCGACGCCGCCGGAGCGGATCTGGCTCAGCATGTCGGTATCGGACCCGAGCTGGTTGTTCGGGAAGATCTGGAGGTCGAACTTGCCGTTGGTCTCGCTCTTGATCGCCGCTGCCATCTCACGGGCGCGGACGTTCAGCGGATGGGTGTCCGGCAGGTTGTTGGCGTATTTGTAGGTGAACTCGGCGCTCTGGGCGCGGGCCACATGGGGCGCACTGAGGCCGCCCAGGACCGCGGTCGCGGCGGAGGCCTTGAGAAGCGTGCGTCGGGAAAAGCGCGTCGAAAAGACCATGGGTCTGCTTCCTCGGAAGGTTTGTTGTTGTTCTGAGATGCAAACCTATACGGACGTCAGGTCAGAAGGTCATCTGCGATCTCGCGAGGTCTCGCTTATTGCAGCCGGGCACCATCACGGCAATATCGGCTTTCGGCACAGGCGCCAGATTCAAAATCTGAAAAACAACCCCATGCACAGTAGCCGTCAAGCGCTGAGGCGATGGTCGAGCCGGAAGTCCGAAAACGCGTCAGAGCGAAGACGTCATGGCAGGAATTCCGCCTAAATATTTGATCTAATTGCGTATAAATATATTCCATAATATACCTTATGCGAATTGTGGATATGGCTGTTCGGACTTGTGCCGCTCGGCCGTTGGTCGCCCGAAATCCCTCCTCGATGGTCATGTCTGGCGGTCTTGCAGCTTGTGGCCATCGCGACGGATCGCCGCCGCGTGGACTCGGCTGGGCCTTCTTCACATCGGGTGACGCTTGCGGGCGGCGTCACCCGGGATCGTCCGGCCGTCCGTCAGGACGGCGCTGCGAAGTCATACGAGATGCGTCCGGCGGGTAGATAGAACAGCGCGATGACGGCGCCGCCGCGGACCTCGGGATAGTGCCGGCTGCCGGGGTCGGGCGCCGTCCAGCCGGGCCCCTGCCAGCCCTGCAGCCCCTTCAGCTGGGCGCCCTTGTTCAGCGGCACGACCAGGTTCAGCTCGCCATAGGGGTGACCATGATACTGCCCGCGCAGCACGTCGTGCTCGTCCTCGTCCTTGAAGCGGCGCGGATCGGTGCTGTTCATGTAGACGGCCGTGATGCTGAACTGGAACGTCTCTGGCACCGGCTCCAGAATGCGGCTGCGCCGGTAGTTCGGACCATCGACCTCCTGGTTCGCCGCCCAGCCTTCGGCGACCCCGAGCTTAATGAGGCGGGCCAGGTCCTGATAGAGCTGGCTGCCCTCACCGTATTTGTCATTGAGCCACTGCTCCATCTCCGCGCCGGGCGTCATGTCCTTGACCTCGCGCAGAAACGGAATGCTGCACGCAATCAGTTCGTCTCGGCTTCCCATGGCCTTGTCCTTTCCATTTGGGTTGCACTTTGTTCTTCGAAGCCCGCGAAAGAAGCGAACTCCGCAAGGTCCGCGCGCGGCATCAGCCTGCCCAGGGGCTCGTTCCTGGCGCGGCCGATCGAGATGCCGCACACCACCATCTGCTCTGCCGGGATCGACAGCAGCGGACGCAGGATCCGGTGATATTTCGAGAACGTCTCCTGCGGACAGGACTGAAGCCCCTGGCCTGCCGCTGCCAGCAATACGTTCTGGACGAACATGCCGAGGTCGAGCCAGCTCCCGACCTCCAGGCGCCGGTCGATGGTGACGATCAGCCCGACGGGCGCGCCGAAGAACGCATAGTTCTTTGCGGTTTGGGCGGCCCTCGCCTCGATATCGGTCTGGGCGATGCCGAGCGAGCCGTAGAACAATCGGCCGAACTGCTGTCGTCGCTGCCGGTAGGGTTCGGGCAGGTCGCTGGCGTAATAGCTGTACTCGGACACGTGCGCGTCGCGCGCGGTTTCGTGCGCCTTGCGAAGTGCGGCCGACACGTTGTCCTTGGCGGCGCCCGCCAGCACATGGACGTGCCAGGGCTGGATATTGGCGCCGCTTGGCGCAAACCGCGCCACGCGGAGAATCTGCTCGATGGTCCCTCGCCCGACCGGCTCGCCCGAGAAGTCGCGGCAAGCGAAGCGGCCTGCGATGATCTCGTCGATACGGTTCGGCGCAGCCGCGCCCGCGCCGGTCATGGCTGCTTCAGGAGCGGACATCCACCCTGCTCCATCGGCCGGAATGCTTCGTCACCCGGGATCGTCGCCAGCAGCTCGTAATAGTCGAACTTGTATTTGGACTGCTCGGGCGACTTGACGCGAAACAGATACATGTCGCGGACCAGCCGGCCGTCCTCGCGGATCCGGCCATTCTTCGTCATGAAATCGTTCACGGGCAGCTCGCGCATCTTGGCGGCGACGGCCGGCCCATCCAGCGTGCCGGCCGCCTGAACTGCCCTGAGGTAGTGCATCACCGCGCCGTATGTGCCGGCGTGGATCATGGTCGGGACTTTCTGGGTCTTTGCGATGAAGCGCTTCGACCACGCCCGCGTGTCCTCGTTCAGATCCCAATAGAACGCCGAGCTCAGCATCAGGCCCTGGGCGCTCGGGAGTCCAAGACTGTGAATGTCGGCAATGAACACCAGCAGCCCGACAAGCTCCTGACGCTGCGTGATGCCAAATTCGCCGGCCTGCTTGACGGCGTTGATGAAGTCGCCGCCGGAATCGGCCAGCGCGATCACGTCGGCCTTCGAGGACTGCGCCTGGAGCAGAAAGGAGGAGAAGTCCGGCGTGTTGATCGGATGTTTCGCGGCGCCGAGCACCTTGCCGCCCATGGCGTGGATGACCTTGCGGCTGTCGGCCTCGAGCTGTGCGCCGAGGGAATAGTCGACCGAAATGAAGTACCAGGACTTTGCGCCGAGACGCGACATCGCCCGCGTCGTTCCCTGTGACAGCGCATAGGTGTCGTAGGTCCAGTGAATGCCGGTCGGCGAGCATTCGTCGCCGGTGAGGCGGGATGTGGCAGCGCCGGTGGCGAGGAACAGCTTCTTCTTGTCGCGCGTGATGCCCTGCACCGCCAGCGCGACCGCGGAGTTCGGCACGTCGAGAATGACCTCGACGTTTTCGTTTTCGAGCCAGCGCCGGGCGATGGTCGCGCCAACATCGGCCTTGTTCTGATGGTCGCCCGCGACGATCTGGATGCTGCGCCCCAGCACCTGACCACCGAAATCGTCGACGGCCATTTGCGCGGCGACGACCGAGCCCTGGCCGCCATTGTCGGCGTAGAGCGAGGACATGTCGGTGAGGACGCCGAGCTTGACCGGACCATCCTGCGCAACGGCTGGCGCCGCAAACAGCGCCAGTGCTATTCTGAAAGCTCCGATCGACATTCCGCAGGATTGCATTGCCCGTCTCCTCCAAATCCGGCGCGGGGATCATGACGGGATCGAGCAATTGCGGAAGTGAAACTCTTGCAGAGTGATCCTGAACGACCTTCAGATTGGTGAGGCGCTCGGTTGCGTCGGCTGCATGTATGGCCTTAACTGGACGCGATCGCAGGTGCGTAACGGGCGCGCGATCCGCCTTGAGACGGTGTGCTGCTCGTGGCTGTTTCCTTCAAGACCCTGGACCTGAACCTGCTCAAGGTCTTCGACGCCGTCATGGAGGAGCGCAGCGTGCTGCGGGCAAGCCAGAGGGTTGCCCTCAGTCAATCCGCCGTGAGCCATTCGCTCGCCCGGCTGCGCGAGATGCTGGAAGACGATCTGTTCGTGCGCACGGCGACCGGCATGCAGCCGACGGCGCGCGCATTGACAATGGCTCCACAGGTTCGCGAAGCCCTGCGATCGCTCGAGGCGGCGGTCGAACAGCCGAACTTCATTCCGGCGGCCTCCACCCGGCAGTTCACCCTCGCCGCCAACGACTTCACCACGATGGTGCTGGCCTCACCGCTCCTGAAGATACTGAAGGCTGAGGCGCCGGCGATCGACCTCATCATCAAGCCCGTGACGCGGATCGACCTCGCCGAGCAGATCGACCTTGGCCGCATCGACGTTGCGATCGGCGTCTTCTCGGATCCACCGAGCCGCTTCCGCACCTCGCTGTTGTTCGAATATGACGACGTGCTGATCGTCGGCGGAAAGCGCAAGCTCGGCCGGATCGACAACGCGGCCCTGGCACGCATGCCGCTGGTCGTCGTCTCCTTCGGCGGCGAGCAGGAGGGAGCAATCGGAGGCTTCATCTCCGAGCGTGGCCTCGCCCGGCGATCGGAAATGTATGACCGCGCGGCACTGGAACGCGCACTGTCCGAAAGCGACCGGCCGCCGCGCATAGCGGTCTCGCTGCCGCATTTCCTCGCTTTGCCCGCCCTGCTCGCGGACTCCGAGTTTGCAGCCATTGTTCCGCGTCCATTGGCGCGGGCCTTCCAGCGCGCGCATGCGATCACGACATACGAGCTGCCTTACGCCACAACTTCTGTCGAGGTCCGGCTGTTGTGGCACGAACGTATCGCGGGCGAGCCATCGCATGACTGGCTTCACGAGACCTTGAGGCGCGCGACCGAAGACCTCAGGCGTGGACGCTAGCTGAACACGCTCTTGGCCTGGTTCCATTTTTCATGAATGCGACCAGACGAGCGCGCGGGCGTGGAGGTTGTGCTAGACTGGGCACCGCATTCCTAACAGAGATCAACAAGGCGGCCTGAACCGCCGCTCAGGGAGTTCGTCATGCAGGAGAACGTCGCCCAGGCAGGCCGCTCGCGCGCCATTCCCTTCGATGCAGCCAAGCTCGACCGCCTGATGGAAGCCGCCGGCCTCGACGTGCTGGTCGCAACCTCCAAGCACAATGTGCAGTACCTGCTGGGCGCCGAGCGCGCGATCTTCTTCGACTACATGGATGCCATGGGCGTCAGCCGCTATCTGCCGGTCCTGGTCTATCCCAAGGGCGCGCCGGAGAAGTCCGTCTATATCGGCCACCGCCTCGAGACCCATCAGCGTGCCGTGGCGCCGCCATGGGTGCCGCAGCTGCGGACCGAGTCCAACGGCTCGGTCGATGCGGTGACGCGGGCCGTCGGCCTGATCAAGGACGCCGGCGTGCCTTTGAAGCGGGTTGGGGTCGAGATGGCATTCCTGCCGATGGACGCCGGCAAGGCGTTGGCCGACGCCCTGCCCGGCGCAGAGCTCAAGGACGCGCTGCTGGTGCTGGAGCGGCTGCGCGCGGTGAAGTCGTCAGAGGAGCTGGCAAAACTCAAGACGGCGTCCGAGCTCGTCACCGCCTCCATGCTGGAGGTGATCGGCAAGCACGGCTCCGGCACGACCAAGCAGCAATTGTCGGACGCCTTGCGCGTTGCCGAAGCCAATCGCGGCCTGACCTTCGAATACTGCCTGCTCGCCTGCGGCAGCAGCCACAACCGGGCACCGTCATCGCAGCGCTGGGAGCAAGGCGACGTGCTGTCGCTCGATTCCGGCGGCAATTATCACGGCTATATCGGCGACCTCGCGCGCATGGCCGTGCTCGGTGAACCCGATGGCGAGCTGAAGGATTGCCTCGCCGAGATCGAAGCGGTGCAGCGCGCTGCCTTTGCCGCGGTCCGGCCCGGCGCCATGGGCGGCGACATCTACGTCGCGGCCGAGCGCGAGCTCGCAAAGATCACCCAGCGCGACTGCACGGACTTCCTGGCCCACGGCATGGGTCTCGTCAGCCATGAGGCCCCTCGCCTGACCGCCAAGGGCCCGGTTCCCTACGACGACACGGATGCCCGCCTGCCGCTCGAGCCCGGCATGGTGGTCTCGATCGAGACCACGATGAAGCATCCGAAGCGCGGCTTCATCAAGCTCGAGGACACCGTCGCGGTGACGGCGAGTGGGTACGAGATATTTGGCGAGGGGGGCCGCGGGTGGAATTTGGGCGCGAGCGGGCTCTAATTAGGCACTCAGCAATTGCTCCGGGGGATCGAGGGACGTCCCTCGCTGGAGTAAAGATTCCCAAGGCAAAGATTCAACTCACCCAAGACATCCCGGGCAAGCTCCCGGACCTCCCGCAGCGATGGCTCGTTGGAATACGCTTATCCGGCGCAATATACGAAAACTGGCCCGCCCTGGTCGTCAAACCTGCCACGCATGATCATCCCCAGCGAAATGATGAAGTGAATCATCAAGCCCCTCCGTCGCGAGGGGGTTCTTCACTGCTAGTGCTTACGATTGAGCTGCTGCATGATTCCACATCACGAGAGTCCCGTCGCTTCCGACATAGTACGTCTTGCTCGGATCTTTGAATATTGAGGCGTTGTGATTGTAAGTGAACGAGCCATTCATGGATGCACCGGTTTCACCGCCTTGCAGTATGGTCGTGTTGTGGAAGTTCAAGTCGGGAATATCTTGGGCGCTTACAACCGTAACTTGCCGATCTCGAACAGCCTGCAAGTAAGCCTCTGCCTGGGTTTTGAGCGTGGAGTCAGGCTCGTCCGCCGCTGCCTGCGCCGCTCGCGCTTCTTCATTCTTATACCAGTCGTTGATCTCTTGTGGCGTAGACGGCGGCGCGTTGAAGACGTCATTAACGGTCTCGGTAAAGTTGCTCACCGTCCCATCAGGGCGCCTATGGTCGTTTATTAGCTTCTGAAGATGATCCGAGAGGGCGGCAAAGCCATTTGGTGAGGCGCTGGAATTGCCTTTCCTGTTTCCGTCGGCAGACGAACGTTGTGCCGCGAGTTTATCCGCCGCGGCTTGTTCAACTTTTGCCCGAGCCAGAATAGCTTGCGCTCGATCCGAGAGATCCACGGTATCGACGGGAGTCCGAGAAGCAGAAGATGACTGGCTTGAAGAGACGGTTCCACTCCTCCCCACGTCACTCTGTGAGCTCTGACGCAAAAGCGATAGCAACGCGTCGTTCGCGTTAGAATTTGCAGTGGAAATGGTGCTCATGTGATCCGCCCCTACCTCTGATAAAATTCGAGAGTGAGGATTCCAAGAGTCGCTGCGTTCTGCAATCTGCGGAAATGCAAGGATTCGGGCTGATTTCGTCAATAATCGGTTAAATGTTCGCCGTCCGAAGCCCAGCAGAGCCGCCTTGATCGTCCGCTAGAGAGATTCCCTGAGGGAAGACCGCCCTCACCCGGCGCTTCGCGCCGACCTCTCCCGCAAGCGGGCGAGGTTCATGAGCCAGCCGCCGGCGCGTCGACCAAAGTGAGCTGATCTACCGCGCCAGCAGCATCTCCAGTTGGCTCTGCGCCTTCTTCACGGCGTCCGCGAACCAGCCCTGGCTGGGCGCTTCCTTCGCAAAGCACTTGGTGTAGGCGTCCATCGCCTGGTTTTCCTTGGCGATGGTGTCCTGCGGAGCCTTCCTGGCCATGATCTGCTTCCAGACTTTTTCGCAAGTCGGGATCTCCGCCGTCTTCACGGCTTCGCTTGCGGCGAGGAAGTAGACCTTGTCGCCCTGGATCGCGACGACATCGATTTCATGCGGCGCTCCCTTGAGGTCGCCATTGCCGCGGATGCCGAGCACGGCGACCGCAGCGCTCGCGCCGGCGGGCTTGGTCACCGGCAGCTCGGCATATTTGGCGAAAGCTGCGTCCTGGATCGCTTGATAGTAGAAGTTGTCCGACTTGAAGGCCGCGCCCGCCTCCTGCGGCATGCCGTCCGCGCGGTGCTCGGCGAGCCAGTGCTTGAGCAGCCCGGTCGTGGTCACGACGGCCTGCAGCTTGTCGCCTTCGGTAGCGAAGCCGAGGCCGTCGAGATGGCCGAAGCCGATGTCGTTCTTGAAGAGCGTATCGACGTTCGACGTCCCCTCCGCCGGCAGCCCCTTGATCGTGACCGGCCCGACCAGGCCGCGCAGCACGCCTGCCAATTCCTTGAGCGCCGCATCATGCTGCTTGGAGGTCTCGTCGTTCTCCTTGGCTTTGGAGAATTTCGCGATGTAGCGGTCGCGCAGGTCGAGATAGTGCTGCTCGGGCGCGGCCGCGTAGGCGGACGCAGCCAGGGTGAGCAGGCAAAGCAAGGCAAGCGATCTCATGGCAATTCCGGACGACTGGCGCAATCTCCAGTCTTTGTGCCGGTGCCGGGTGCGAAGGTTCATCCGCAGGAGCGGAAACGCCGCTTCCGGCGCGCCCTGCCCTTGTGACGGCACGCCCCGATATCGGAACGCGTCAGCGATGCCGCAGCCGGCGGTTGACCCGGCGCGCGAGATAATCGCCTGCGCTCTGCACCAACTGCACCAGCGCGATCAGCACGACGACGACGGCGAGCATCATCTCCGGCATGAAGCGCTGGTAGCCGTAGCGGATGCCGAGATCGCCAAGTCCGCCGCCGCCGACCGCGCCGACCATGGCGGAGTAGCCGAGCAGGCTGACGACGGCGAGGGTCAGCGCCAGCAGCAGGCCCGGCAGCGCTTCGGGGATCAGCACCTTGAGCACGATCTGGATCGGCGAAGCGCCGAATGAGGATGCGGTCTCGATGAGGCCGCCATCGACCTCGCGGATCGCGCCTTCCACGAGGCGCGCGATGAAAGGTGCGGATGCGATGGTCAGCGGCACGATGGCCGCGGTCGAGCCGATCGAAGTGCCGGCGATGAGGCGCGTGAACGGGATGATGGCGACGACCAGGATGATGAAGGGGGTCGATCGCGTCGCGTTGACGATGATGCCGAGCACGCGGTTGATCAGGGGCGCGGCGAACAGCTCGCCTTTCCGGCTGGTCGCGAGAAACACGCCGAGCGGCAGGCCGAAGACGGTGCCGAGCAGCGCCGCGATGCCGACCATGTACAGGCTCTCGAAGGTGGCCTGGAGGATCAGGTTGAGGAGTTCAGGCGACATAGCCGAGACGCTCCGCTGCGAATTGATGTTGAGCCAGCCAGGCGAGCGTCCGCGCGACCGCGTCCTCGCCGCCGGGAATACCTAATGCCAGCGCGCCCACATGCTGGCCGCCGATCTCGTCGATGCGGGCCGACAGCAGCGCGAGGTCGAGACCGAGCTCGCGCGCAAGCCGCGCCACCAGCGTATCGCCGGCCCCTGCCCCGCGCACCTGGACGCGGATCACGGCCCACCCGCCGGCAGACGGCTCCGCCACGATCCGGCTCGCCAGCGAGACCGGCAGACTGTCGCCGATCACCTCGGCGAGGAAGGACTGCGTGATCGGATGTTTTGGACGGGTGAAGATGTCGGCGACGTGGCCGCTCTCGACGACGTGGCCGGCATCGAGCACCACGACCTCCTTGGCGAGCTGGCGCACCACCGACATTTCATGGGTGATCAGCACGATGGTCACCCCGAGCTCGCGGTTGATGTTCGCAAGCAGGTCGAGAATGGCGCGTGTGGTCTGTGGATCGAGCGCCGAGGTCGCCTCGTCCGACAAGAGCACGCTCGGGCGCGTTGCCAGCGCGCGGGCAATGCCGACGCGCTGCTTCTGGCCGCCGGAAAGCTCCGACGGATAGCGATCGTGCTTGTCGGCGATGCCGACGAGAGCGAGCAGCTCGGTGACGCGGGCCCTGATGTCGGCCTTGGCCCAGCCGGCGATCTCGAGCGGCAGCGCAATGTTGTCGGCTGCGGTGCGCGACGACAGCAGGTTGAAGTGCTGGAAGATCATGCCGATCGAGCGCTGCGCCAGCCGCAGCTCGCGCCCCGCCAGCGCCGAGATGTCCCTGTTGTCGACGATGACGCGGCCCGTGGTCGGCTTCTCCAGCCCGTTGATGAGCCGCACCAGGCTCGATTTGCCCGCACCAGAGCGGCCGATCACGCCGGTAATGGAGCCGCGCGGGATCGCGAAGTCGATGTCGCGCAGCGCGTTGACGCCGGGCTTACCGCGATAGGCCGGATAGGTCTTCGAGATGCCTTCGAAGCGGACCATTGCGTCCGGCGCGGCGGCGGATGAAATCGCTTCGGGCGGCGCGATCGGTCGTCCGACCGCAAGCGATTGGTGGGCATTCATGGAAGCGGCCTTCATGCACAATAATTCGCTTGCCCGCAGGCCGTTCAGACGTGCGGCAAGCCGGGTCGCAGCGAGCGACGAGAAATGGAACCGCGAGCCAGCGCTGGGATGGAACGCGCTGCACCGCAGCACGCACCATCGCCCGTTCGGCTCCTGCTTGCAATGTCAGATATTTGCGGGGAGTTAGAGGAAGTTTTCCAGAATCCTGCCCGGCGGAGAAAATTCATCTGCCGCGGCCGCCAGGCCGGCTCATCAGACCTGCAGCCACGGCAACACGATCAATAGGAGGCCCGCGAAATAGAGCAGCCCGAAGATCAGGCCAAAGCCCCAGAACTGGCCCTTCCCGATATAGCCGCTGCCGAAATACATCGGGGCCGGCCCCGTCGCGTAAGGCGAGATCACGCCCATCAGGCCGAGCGAATACATGCAGAGCATGGCGAGCGTCACGACCGGCAGGCCGGGAATGCCGGAGCCGACCGCGAGCACCACCGGCAGCACGGCGGCGGCATGCGAGGTGATGCTCGAGAAGAAATAGTGGATCCAGAAGAACAGCGCGACCAGGAGGATCATCGCGGTTGACGGCGACAGCCCGGCGAGCGGTTTTGCGTATTCGGTCGCGAACCATTTGATGAAGCCGATCTCGTTGAGGCCCGAGGCCAGCGTCAGGAGCGAGGTGAAATAGAAGAACACCTCCCAGGCGCTCTTCTCGCTGACGATGTCGGCAAACTCGATCACGCCCGTCACCAGCATCAGGGAGATCACGATGAACACGACGGTGGTGGCGTTGACGAAGTTCGAGCCGATCCCGGGAACGTGGATGTCGGGGCTCGAGCCCGCGATCCACAGGAACATCGCGAGCAGGATCAGCGCCAGCATGATCCATTCGTTGCGCGACATCGGTCCCATCTCGGCGAGCTCCTTCGCCGCCCATTCGGAGATCTCCGGGCTGCGCTTCACTTCGGGGCGACACACCACGTAGCTCAGCAGCGGCACCACGATCATCAGCAGGAGGCCGAGCGGCGCAAAGCCGATGAACCACTGCGCCCAGCTCACCTCGACGCCGGCGGTTTTCTTGGCGATGGCGAGCGCGGCGGCATTGGGCGCGAGTGCGGTGAAGAACAGCGAGCTGGTGATCGCGGTTGCCGCGAACGCGGTCCACATCACATAGGTGCCGATCTTTCCGGCGGTCGGCCCGGGCTCGGAGCCATAGATGCGCGGGATGTTGCTGATGATGGGATAGACGATGCCGCCGCTGCGCGCGGTGTTGGAGGGCGTCGCCGGCGCGAGCAGGAAGTCCGACATCGCGACCGCATAGCCGAGGCCGAGCGTGTTGCGGCCGAGCCGCTGCACCAGCACCAGCGCGATGCGGCGGCCGAGCTGGCTCTTGCGATAGCCGATCGAGAACACGAAGGCGCCGACGATCAGCCACACCGTGCTCTCGGCGAAGCCCGCCAGCATCCAGCGCAGCGACTTGCCCGGATCGGGATCGATATAGCCGGCAACGCCCGCCACCGTGAGGCCGATAAAGCCGACTGCGCCGACCGGCATCGATTCCAGGATGAGCCCGGTGATGACGGCGGCGAACACGGCGAAATAGTGCCACTGATTGGCGTTGAGCCCTGACGGCACCGGCCACAGATAGATCGCCAGCCACACCACGAGCGGCGCGACCAGCCTCCAGCGAAACCCTTTTGCTTCAGGCGCCTGCGAGCCAGCGGCCATGGGCCCTCCCCTCGATCATCGTTGCATGATGCGGACCGTTGGCCGGGCCGTCATTGTCCCCTCAAGGCCGTATACGGCAGACGCCGTGGGGCGACAATGGCCGTTTCCGGCTCTGCTCGCCGTCGCGCAAAGCGGCGTCACGAACACGTGGGCGGATTGCGCCGCAACGACGGCTCGACAGCCGGGGACCATTGCGCCTATCTTCGGCTCATGAGCCAAAATCACGACCACCATCATCACCACGATCACGATCATTCGGAGCTGTCCGAGACCGAGCTGCGCGTGCGCGCGCTCGAGACGATCCTGACCGAAAAGGGCTATGTCGAGCCCGCTGCGCTCGATGCCATCATCCAGGCCTATGAGACCAAGATCGGCCCGCATAATGGCGCGCGCGTCGTCGCCAAGGCCTGGACCGATCCGGCGTTCAAGCAGGCGCTGCTGGAGGACGGCAGCAAGGCGATCGGCACGCTCGGCCATGTCAGCCGCGTCGGCGATCATCTCGTCGTGGTCGAGAACACGCCCGCGCGCCACAACATGGTCGTGTGCACGCTGTGCTCCTGCTATCCCTGGGAAATGCTGGGGCTGCCGCCGGTCTGGTACAAGGCCGCGCCCTACCGCTCGCGTGCCGTGAAGGACCCGCGCGGCGTGCTCGCCGATTTCGGCGTCGGCCTGCCAAAGGACATGGAGATCCGTGTCTGGGACTCCACGGCCGAGACGCGCTTCCTGGTGCTGCCGATGCGGCCCGAGGGTACCGAGGGCTGGAGCGAGGAACAGCTCGCTGAGCTCGTGACCCGCGATTCCATGATCGGCACCGGCTTTCCGAGCAAGCCCGGAGCGCCGTCGTGAACGGCGTCCACGACATGGGCGGCATGGACGGCTTCGGCAAGGTCGAGCCCGAGCCGAACGAGCCGATGTTTCATGAGGAATGGGAGTCGCGCGTGTTGGCCATGGTGCGCGCGATGGGCGCAGCCGGTGCCTTCAACATCGACACCTCGCGCTTCTACCGCGAGACGCTGCCGCCGCATGTGTATCTGTCGAGCTCCTACTACAAGAAATGGTTTTTGGGCCTCGAGGAGATGCTGATCGAGAAGGGCTACCTCAGCCGTGAGGAGGTCGCTGCCGGTCACGCCATGCAGCCCGGAAAGGCGCTCAAGCACGGCAAGTTCGATCTCGCCAATGTCGAGCGCGTGATGGTGCGCGGCAAGTTCGCCCGCCCTGCTCCGGCGCCGGCGAAATTCAAGATCGGCGATCGCGTCCGCGCGAAGAACATCCATCCGACCACGCACACACGGCTGCCGCGCTATGTCCGCGGCCATGTCGGTGTCGTCGAGCTCAACCACGGCTGCCACGTGTTTCCGGACTCGGCGGCGATGGAGCTCGGCGAGAATCCGCAATGGCTCTACACCGTGGTGTTCGACGGCAACGATCTCTGGGGCGCAGACGGCGATCCGACGCTGAAGGTCTCGATCGACGCGTTCGAGCCCTATCTGGATCCGGCGTGATGAGCAGCACCGCTGCTGTCGCCGCGACGGCGGCAATCCCGAGCATCCCGCGCGATGACGACGGTCCGGTGTTCCGCGCACCCTGGGAGGCGCATGCCTTCGCGATGGCATTGACCCTCCACGAGCGCGGCGTGTTCACCTGGCCCGAATGGGCCGCAGCGCTCGCCGACGAGATCAAGCGCGCGCAGGCCGCTGGCGACCCTGACACGGGCGAGACCTACTATCTGCACTGGCTCGCCACACTGGAAGGCCTCGTCGCGCGCAAGGGCGTGGCGTCGATGGAGACGCTCCATCGCTATCGCGACGCCTGGGACCACGCGGCGGACCGCACGCCACACGGCAAGCCGATCGAGCTGCGGCCGGAGGATTTTGCGGGGTAGTTGCCTCACCCGTCATTGCGAGCGCAGCGAAGCAATCCAGAATCCCTCCGCGGCGGCAGTCTGGATTGCTTCGTCGCTTCGCTCCTCGCAATGACGGCGGAACTACCGCCCCGCCGCAAACTCCCGCCACCCCTTGGCCCGCAGGCTGCACGCCGGGCACTCGCCGCACCCAAAACCCCAATCATGCTGCGCGCCGCGTTCGCCGAGATAGCAGGTGTGGGACTGCTCGCGGATGAGGTCGACCAGCCCCTCGCCGCCGAGATCGTGCGCCAGCTTCCAGGTCGCGGCCTTGTCGATCCACATCAGCGGCGTGTGCAGCTCGAACTTGCGGGCCATGCCGAGTGAGAGCGCGGCCTGCATGGCGCGGATGGTGTCGTCGCGGCAATCGGGATAGCCGGAATAGTCGGTCTCGCACATGCCGCCGACGATGTCAGTGATGCCGCGCCGGTAGGCCAGCGCCGCGGCAAACGTCAGGAACACCAGATTGCGGCCGGGCACGAAGGTGTTGGGCAGGCCGTCGGCGCCCATCGCGATCGCGACGTCGCGCGTCAGCGCGGTCTCGGACACCGCCGCCAGGGTCGGGATCGATAGCGTATGGCTCTCGCCGAGCCTAGCGGCCCAGTCCGCGCGCAGGCCCTTGATGCCGTCGAGCAGACGGTCGCGGCAGGCAAGCTCAATGGCGTGGCGCTGGCCGTACTCGAAGCCGAGCGTCTCGACGCGCGCGAATCGGCTCAGCGCCCAGGCAAGGCACGTGGTGGAATCCTGGCCGCCGGAGAACAGCACGAGCGCGGTTTGTGATGAAAATGCGTCACTCATGGCCCGCGCTTTAGCATTGCGCGCGCGGCCCGCCAATCGGTGGAAATCGGCCCGTTCCGCCGCGCCGCGCTGGGAACGGCGGCCCGCTTTTGGCATAAGGCTTTGGACCCAGGAGACTGTCCCGCAATGACCCCTTCCCGCGACATTTCCCGCCTGATCGAGATCATGGCAGCGCTGCGCACGCCGGTGACCGGGTGGCCTTGGGACAACCAATATACATTTTTCGGGGACCTTTGATGGATACCACGGCCCCGGAAGAGCCGCGCACTACCGCTATTGGTCTGGTCACTGATGCAAAGGAAATGCTGATGGCGGCTGAGATCCTGAACGGGTCAGGAGTGTGGGAGGTGGAGCGGCCAACCTACTACCTGCTAGGGCACGCGACCGAGATTATCCTGAAGGCGTTCCTCCTTGCCGGTGGCGAGGAACTGGATCAGTTGAAGAATCTGTACGGCCACGACATCGCCAAGTCGGCCAAGAAAGTAGTCGAGGCGAAACACAACGCCATATCGTCGATCGTCGACGAGTACCTGCCGGATATCGAGCTACTGAATTTCTACTACAAAGCGAAGGAGCTTGAGTATCGCGTAACCGGAACGAAGTGGTCTCCGCAGAAGGAAAGGCTCATCGCCCTTCTACATGCCGTCATTCCGCTGATAGAGCCGGTTGCGTATCAGGCTTACCCCGCTCGCTGAGTAACAGCCGCAGCCGCATGATCTCGACGCAATGCAGTTCGTGCTCTGCGTGACTGCGGTGAACTAGAGGACCCCCCGTGAAACCCTCCCGCGATATCGCCCGCCTCATCGAGATCATGGCCGCTCTTCGAGCCCCAGGAACCGGCTGCCCCTGGGACCTCGAACAGGATTTTTCGACGATCGCGCCCTACACGATCGAGGAAGCCTATGAGGTGGTCGACGCCATCACCCGCGGCGACCTCGACGATCTCAGAGAGGAGCTCGGTGATCTCCTGCTCCAGGTCGTGTTCCACGCCCAGATGGCTTCAGAGCAGAACGCCTTTTCGTTCGGCGACGTCGTCGAAGCCATCACGCGAAAAATGATCCGCCGCCATCCGCATGTCTTCGCCGACAAGGACGGCAATCTCGCCCCACACCACGTCAAGGAAGTCTGGGACCGCATCAAGGGCGAGGAGAAAGCCGAGCGCGCCGCGCGCCGGCCGCCGGAAGACGTGCCGCCGCACAAATCGCTGCTGTCGGGCGTGAAGGCCGGCCAGCCGGCGCTGACCCGCGCGATGGAGCTTCAGCGCAAAGCCTCCACCGTCGGCTTCGACTGGAACGACCCGCGCGCGGTCTTGCAAAAGATCCGCGAGGAAGCCGACGAGATCGAAGCCGCGCTCGACCGCAACGAGAAGCAGGAGATGGCGGAGGAAACCGGCGACCTCATGTTCGCCCTCGTCAACCTCGCCCGCCATGTCGATGCCGATCCCGAGGCCGCGCTGCGCGCGACGAATGCGAAGTTCGAGCGTCGCTTTGCCTTCATTGAGCGAGCGCTGGAAGCGCAGGGACGCACGCTCGAACAGGCGTCGCTGGCCGAGATGGATGCGCTGTGGAATGCGGCGAAGGACGAGGAGAAACCGGCGTTAGAGGGGCGCAAGGAAGTCCGCCGTTGATTCCGCTGTCGTCCCTGCGAAGGCCAATTCGTAGGGTGGGCAAAGCGAAGCGTGCCCACGATATCGAATCCACGCGGAGGAAAGATGGTGGGCACGGCGCCCACGCGCCTTTGCCCACCCTACGAGGGCTGCGTTTGTCTGGGACGACTGCGGATTACGCCGACAGACGCGGCACGGCGTCGAACCGGTTCACCACGATATCGCGCTTGGTCTCGTCCACCCGTACGGTCATGTCGAAGCGGCCGTCATGCAGCTCCTTCGCCAGCACCTCGGAATTGCGGTGCAGCCACGAGATGCCCGCGCCGTCGGCGGCGTCGATGGAGAGATCTAGCGTGGTGCGCTTGGCGGCAAGGCGCTCTTCGATTGCGGCGAGCAATGCGTCGATGCCCTCGCCCGACACCGCGGAGACCAGCATCGCCGGATGATCCTCCGGCCTGCGCGCGGCGATGTTCAGAAGCTCCTCGCGCTGCTCGGGATCGTAACGGTCGATCTTGTTCCAGACCTCGATGATGCGGCCGGAGTCATCAGGGTTGATGCCGAGCTGGCGCAGCACGGCGTCGACGTCGCTCTGCTGCGCCTCGGCATCCTCGTGCGAGATGTCGCGCACATGCAGGATGACGTCGGCCTCCAGCACCTCCTCCAGCGTGGCGCGGAAGGCGGCGACGAGCTGGGTCGGCAAATTGGAGATGAAGCCGACGGTGTCGGACAGCATCGCCTTGCCGCCATGCGGCAGGTTGAGCGCGCGCAAGGTTGGATCGAGCGTGGCGAACAGCATGTCCGCGGCTTGCACGTCGGCGCGGGTCAGGCGGTTGAACAGCGTCGACTTGCCAGCATTGGTGTAGCCGACCAGGGCGACCACGCGGTACGGCACGCGCTGGCGGCCGGCGCGGTGCAGTCGCCGCGTGGCCTGTACCTTCTTCAGCTCGCTTTCGAGCTTGGTGATGCGCTCCTGGATCAGGCGGCGGTCGGCCTCGATCTGGGTCTCGCCGGGGCCGCCCATGAATCCGAAGCCGCCGCGCTGCCGCTCCAGATGGGTCCAGGACCGCACCAGGCGCGAGCGCTGGTAGTTGAGATGCGCCAGCTCGACCTGGAGCGCGCCCTCCTTGGTCTTGGCACGGCGGCCGAAGATTTCGAGGATGAGCCCGGTGCGGTCGAGCACCTTGGCGTGCAATTCCTTCTCGAGATTGCGCTGCTGGATCGGCGCCAATGCGCAATCCATCACCACGAGCTCGACGTCGAGGCTCTTGGCCAGCGCGGCGATCTCCTCGACCTTGCCCTTGCCGATATAGGTCGCGGGCCGGATCTGGCTGATCGGCGCGATGATGGCGTCGGCAATGACGAGGTCGATCGCGCGCGCGAGGCCCGCGGCTTCGTCGAGCCGGGCCTCGGCGTCACGCTGAACATGATTAGGAAGGACATGACCTTCCGATTGCGCGTCGGCACTTCCCGCGCGCGCTCGCAAGTAGGGGCCGATGACAAGCACCCGCCCCGTCTGCTTAGCCCCTGCCGACCGCGGACGGTCGGCATCCCCGTCGAAATTCCGGGGTTCCAATCAGATCACTCTCAAGCCGGCTGATCCTCGCCGCCTTCGAACAACTGAATCGGAGCGCCCGGCATGATGGTCGAGATCGCATGCTTGTAGACGAGCTGCGAATGACCGTCGCGCCGAAGCAGCAAACAGAAATTGTCGAACCAGGTCACGATGCCCTGGAGCTTCACTCCGTTGACCAGAAAGATCGTCAGTGGCGTCTTCGTTTTGCGAACGTGATTAAGGAAGGTGTCCTGTAGGTTTTGTGCGCGGTCTGCCGCCATTGTTTTTTTCTCGCTTTGAGTTTCTTTTTATTGCGCCGGTTGCGCCCCGCTTTTCAAAATATGGGGTCTCATCCGGTTGCCGCTCCTCATGAGATCCCCCTCGGAGGAACAGCGGTTCGATTAGAGGGCAGGACGGGTTATTAGGCAAGCCGCTTCACGCGGCAGACCCCGTCCGTTTTCTCCGAAAAACTACGGAAATAGATGATTTTCCTCGCTAATCTCTAAGGTGTGGCCGCAACGTCGCGCCACCAGAGCCATTACCGACGGAAACTGAAGGGAGGCTCTGGATTCCTGCTTTTGACGCGCCCTCTGTATGCTGACCAGTATCCCGCATCGTCAGCCGACGCCGAGCGCCTTCAACTTCCGGTGCAAGGCCGACCGTTCCATGCCAACGAACTCGGCCGTACGAGAAATATTTCCTGAAAAACGGCTGATCTGTGCAATCAAATAGTCGCGCTCGAACACTTCGCGCGCCTCGCGCAGCGGCAGGCCCATGATGTGCTCGCCATTGTTGCTGGTCGGCATCGCCGGTACCATGGAGCCGACGTCCTGCGGCAGCATGTCGGCGGTGATGATCACCTCAGGGCCGCCCGCGGCCAGAATCATGACCCTCTCAACGTTGTTGCGGAGCTGGCGCACATTGCCGGGCCAGACATGCGATTGCAGCACCGCCATCGCGTCCTGTCCGATCTGCCGCTTGGGCAGGCCGCTGCCGGCCGAGATCTGCTCCATGAAATAGTCGATCAACTCCGGGATGTCCTCGCGCCGCTCCGACAGCGCGGGCACGCGGATCGGCACCACCGAGAGGCGATGATAGAGGTCCTCGCGGAAATGGCCGGCCGCGATCTCCTCCTCGAGATTGCGTGCGGTCGAGGAGATGATGCGCACGTCGACCTGCACCTTGGCGGTGCCGCCGACGCGCTGGAACGACTGCTCGACCAGGACGCGAAGGATCTTGTTCTGGGTCTCGCGCGGCATGTCCGCGATCTCGTCGATGAACAGCGTGCCGCCATGGGCCTCTTCGAGTGCGCCGGGCTTGCGCGGCTGCTCGCCATTGGACTGCTCGACGCCGAACAATTCGTGCTCCATGCGCTCGGGCGTGATCGCGGCGGCGTTGATGACGACGAAGGGACCATCGGCGCGGCCCGAGGCGGTGTGCAGCGTGCGCGCGGTCAGTTCCTTGCCGGCGCCGGCGGGTCCGACGATCAGGATGCGGCTGTTGGCCTTGGCCGCGCGCTCGATGGTCTGGCGCAGCTGGTTCATGCTCGGCGAGCGGCCGACGAGCTGGCTTGCGCTCGGCGCCAGCTGCTTCAGCTCCTTGACCTCGCGCTTGAGCCGCGAATTCTCCAGCGCACGGGTTGCGACCAGGATCAGCCGGTCGGCCTTGAAAGGCTTCTCGATGAAATCGTACGCGCCGCGCTTGATCGCGGCAACCGCGGTCTCGATGTTGCCGTGGCCGGAGATCATCACGACCGGCAGATCGGCGTTGTCCTTCTTGACCTGCTCCAGCAGCTGCAAGCCGTCGAGCTTGGAGCCCTGGAGCCAGATGTCGAGGAACACCAGGTGCGGCCTGCGGTTGGCGATCTCGGCGAGCGCCGTATCGCTGTCGCGCGCGGTCCTTGTGACGAACCCCTCGTCTTCGAGAATGCCCGCAACGAGATCCCGAATATCGGCCTCATCATCGACAATCAGAATTTCACTAGCCATGGGTCGCGCCTGTCTTCTCAGCTGCCTGTTGAGGCTTCGATTTTCGTTGAATCATTGGTCTTTTCTGCCGGCTCTTTGGTTTGGGCCGACGGTCGTTTTGTTTCTTGCGCCTGGTCCTTGACAGCGGCGCTGGCCGGCTCACTGGCAACGTCCTTGCCCGCCGGTGCCGCTTCGGCTGCTTCGGACTTCGCGGGCTGGCCGGAGATCGCAAAGCGCAGGCGCATCCACGCGCCACGCTGGCCCTCGCGGAAGTCGGACGCGTCCTTCAATTCGATGCGCCCGCCATGGTCCTCCAGCACGCGTCCGACGATGGCAAGGCCAAGGCCGGTGCCTTTGGCGCGCGTGGTCACGTAGGGTTCAAGCAGTCGCGAGCGCGCGACCTTGGGCAGGCCGATGCCGTTGTCGATGACGTCGATCAGCACGTCCGCGCCCTCGCGCGAGACCACGACGTCGATACGACCCTTTCCGCCGTCCTTGCCGAGCTCCTCCGGCGGGACCTGCTCGATCGCCTCGGTGGCGTTCTTGACGATGTTGGTGACCGCCTGCGAGATCAGCCGCCGGTCGAACTGGGCGCGCAGCGGGTCTTCCTTGAACTCGGCCTCGATATCGAGCTCGGGATGGGCGACCTTCATCAGGAACACCGCCTGCCGCACGGTGTCGGCGACGTCCTCGCCTTCCATCACCGGTTTCGGCATCCGCGCGAAGCGCGAGAACTCGTCGACCATGCGCCTGATGTCATCGACCTGGCGCACGATGGTGTCGGTGCACTGGTCGAAGATCTGCTTGTCCTTGTCTTCGGTGATGGTCTTGCCGAACTTGCGGCGGATGCGCTCGGCCGACAGCTGAATCGGCGTCAGCGGGTTCTTGATCTCGTGGGCGATGCGGCGCGCCACGTCGCCCCAGGCCGAGGTGCGCTGCGCCGAGACCAGCTCGGTGATGTCGTCGAGCGTGATGATGTAGCTGTCGTGCGGCTGGTTCTTCTCGGCGCTGACGCGGACCGAGAGATTGCGCTCGGTGCCGTCGCGGGTGATCGTGATCTGGCCCTGCACCAGGCGCTGGGTCCCTTCCCGCGCCGTCTTCATCATCTCGTCGAGCTCGGGCAGCACGTCGGAGAGCGGATGGCCGAGCGTCTCCGCTTCGGAGTGCCCGATCAGCTTCTCAGCGGAGCGGTTGAGGATGCCGACGCTGCCGGAGGTATCGACGCCAATGATGCCGGCGCTCGCCGAGGACAGCACGGCCTCGATGAAGCGGCGGCGGCTGTCGATGAGGTCGCTGGCGTTGACGAGCTCGTCGCGCTGGCTGCGCAACTCCTGCGTCATCTTGTTGAAGGTCTCCCCGAGCTGCGCGAGGTCGCCCTCCGACTGGTGCACCGGCACCTGGACATGCAGGTCGCCGGTCGAGACCGTGTGGGCCGCGTTCATCAGCCGCCGGATCGGCGAGACCAGCGAGTTGGCGAAGTTGAGGCCGATCAGCACCGAGGCCATCAGAATCGTCAGCGCGATCACCGCGAACATCAGCGCAAAGGCGACCTGGATGCCGAGCCGCCGCGACTCGATCTGGGCGTATTCGGCGACGCTGACCTCGGTCTGCTTGAGCTGGGCCACCACATTGGGATCAAGCGGCCGCGCGACGTAGAGGAAGGTGTCGTTGAAGGCGCGCAGGCGGATCACCGCCGCGACGAAGCTCGCATCCGGCAGCACCGCAATCTCGGGCTCGGATTCGTTGACATTGCTGAGGAAGTCCGGGGCCGGCGGCGAATAAGCCAGCCGCATGCCGGTGTCGGCGGATTCCAGGATGTTGGTGTTCTTGTCGATGATCATCGCGCCCGGCAGATTGCGGGAGCCGGCACTCGCGGTCAGCAGCTCGCGGAACGAGCGGCGATCCTGGTCATAGAGCGGCCGCGCATGGGCGATGTCGTTGGCCATGCCGATAATGTCGCCGCGGATCAGTTGCGCGTGGTCCTGCATGTAGGCCCGCGCGATCGTCAGCGAATTCTGGATCACCTCCTTGGTCGGGCCGGAGAAGAGCCGGTCGAGGCCGCGCTCGATGGTGACATTGGCGACGACGGCGACCAGCACCGCCGGCAGCACCGCCACGATCGAGAACAGGCTGACGATCTGGACATGGAGGCGTGCCGCCGCCCGTCCGCGCCGTCGCGCCAGGATCAACTGCCAGAGTTCCCGGACGATGATGCCGACCAGGAACAGGATGGTGGCGGCATTGATCAGGTAGAATGAGCGAACCACCTCCGGCGTCGGCTCGATCTGAGTGAGGCCGGTCAGGACCAGGAAGGTCAGCAGGGCCGACAGCAGCGCCATGGCCACGGCCAGCGGGGCCAGCCAGCGCCGCACCGACCAACGCCGCGGCTCTTCCGGTGGGGCCGTGTCGAAGTGTGCGGCCGAGGTCTCTGCGCTGATCATTCCGGCAATGGTGCTGAAAACGGGGTCCGCGGCGGGGCGGATACTGATGTATTCGTACCACATTGTTGCCGAATTGCGACAATTCCGCGGCGTCTCAGCCGTGGCGGGCCGGCGCATCCACAGGCCTGTGCTAAAGCGCGATGGCATGAAGGTGAATTACCATCGCGCTTTAGGCTATTGTTTGAGCATGATCTTTTCGGAAAACCGCTACGCACTTTTCCGGATCATGCTCGAGCTGGCCGGAACGGATTGCCGCCTTCCGGCTTGACCGGCATGGATAGGTTCTTTCTCGCAATCATGGTGTCGGCCGTTCTGCTGCTGATCGTGGCCGCCGATTTGCTGGTCAATGGCCCGGCCAGGCAGGACCACACGGCGGAGATGGCCAATATGCAGCCGGTCGTCGCGCGCCTGATCAGATAGCGGCGACAACTGCGCTCAGCGGCCGCATAACTATTCGAACGTTCCTGCGGAACATTCCGGCCCGATCCGGACTTCTGCTCACCGCGCCAGCCACAACGGCCAGCGCGATCCGGACAGGCTCAGCTCCGCTGTGGTAGGGGGAGCTGAGCCACCGTCGGTCTCGGATGGATCGACCAATCACGATCAGTCTCGCGGGCCAAGCTCCCGCCTCATGCCTTAGCCATTGTTTCCTATCCAGAACATGGGTAACGGCGGAACCGCGAGATCGCGATGCGATCCGAGTTGTTTTCGCGATGCGAGTGGAACGGATGTATTTGCGAATGGACTTATGACTATTCCGAGTATTCGACAAATGCGCTGGGCCGTCTCCTCCGACCAGTAATCTCCGTGGTCGAATGCATCCATTCGGATTGAATGTGTCCAAGGGCGCGATTGAGGGTTTCCGCGAAGCCCAATCGCTTCGGGGAATAATCCGTCAAATCCGAGAGTCTGGCCGGCCCCAAATGCAAATGACAGAACTCTGTCATCCTTACTGTGGAGTGCCGCTAAGACGTCCGGTTCATCCGCCCCAGCCTCCAACTTCCCGTCGGCGCCCACATATTCGCAAGGGACGGCAGCTGCCATCAGAATAACAGTGAGCTTCTTCAGACCTTGTGGCCGCCCTTCTGCCGCCATGTGTTGAAGCATTTCCAAGGTCAATCGGCACCCGAGCGAATGGGCAATGATGATCAACTCTTCGGTCGCCGTATCGAGGCAGTATATATTCTTGATTATCCGCAAGAATGGTTTTGATGACTCCTCAGCATTTCCGATTATCTGCGGATAAGCCAGCAGCCGCACTATCGGCGTGATCCAGTTGCCTGCCCATCTGCAAGTGAATATCCCTGAGGCGAGCGACGGTGCGTAGCTGCTTAGGGCGACCTTTAACTCACCGAGCGACTTCAACGCTTCTTTTTCACTCACATTGTAGCCGTGAACAAGAATGACGGTGCGAAACCGCGAAACCAGAAAATTCTCTAAGGTGACCTGTGCCGCCTCTGCGACTATTCGCCCCGTGCTCAATGTTATGTCGCACCGCTTCCTAGCCATGAGGCTTACTTCGACGCGAAAACGCGATCCAGCCAAGTGAACGCCACGGAGCCGAACACCGCAGATCCTAGCGCGAACACGCCTCCCACAAATGCTGCCAGCAAAATCACGAAGACGTGCTGGAGTAACGTCCAAGCTATGGCGAAAAATCCTCCCGCATATATGAAAAATGGCAAATTGAACGCAGATACGACCAGCGTAGGCACGTACACCGCCGACCATGCAAACAGTACAACTGGAAATGTTGCATCACTGATGCTTCTCCCGAGCTTCGCTTGGATGCCATCGATTTCGCGCAATGCCAAATCTAGCCCTGTGCGACGGTCCGTTGGGCGTTCGAAGCTTTGCCGCTCAAAGAACACATCCGGTCTTCGAGCGATTGGAAGGAGCTGGAGCACATCTGTGAGCGGAGTAAAGAAACTCCGCCCGTCCTCTTCCGATAGCGCCTCTCTCGACATCGCTTCATTTTGGACAACTGCCATGAACTGCCCACAGATCTGTCGGTAGTGCAGCCAGTACAAGCTATCGCCCGTCATTTGGGCTAGAACCGGCGCAAGCGCGACGCCAGACGAAGCTAGACTCTGAATATAGTCAGCTACATGCTCCGCCTCGCGACCGTGTCGTATTCTGAGGACCTCCGCGATCACGTCGCGGCTGGCGCTCCTGAGAATGTTAAAGTGCTCGGCAAGAGCGTCCTTCTGAATTTTGGCGCGATAGCCAAGTTCCAGAGCTCCGAGCGTCATAAGCGCCGACAAGAGCCCTCCCAGAAGCACAGCCAGAAAAATTCCGCCAGTGACTAAGACGGCGAAGAAGATCAGCTTTAACAAGCTTGAATCAAAGTCGGGCACAACTCAATCTCCGTTGGGCATTTCCCGTACCGGAGGCACGTCAGATCGATTGCAGTCCCGATCCAACGACAAAATGGATTCAAATTGGTCAGTAAAAAAATCGACCGCGGGATAACTTCAATAGACTTAACTTAAAATTGAATCCTGTCAACGCCTCGCTGTGACGGTGGCCGCTGTCATCGCGCTCGCGAGCACATGCCGAACGCCCGGAATGTCGTCATTCCAGGGCCGATCCTTTCGAATCGACCCCTGAAATGAACGACCAAGCGAGACTAGCCCCCGCTGCGGTAGACCTGGATATCGAGGTCCCGGATCTTCTTGCGCAGCGTGTTGCGGTTGAGGCCGAGCAGGTCCGCGGCGCGGATCTGGTTGCCGCGGGTCGCCGCGAGCGCGGCCGTGAGCAGCGGGACCTCGATCTCCTTGAGGATGCGGTGATACAGGCCGGGCGGCGGCATGCCGTTCGGAAAGCCCTGGAAGTGCGAGGAGAGATACGCCTCTACCGCGCCGCCGAGATTGTCGACGCCCTGCTGGACCGCAGCCCCCGGACTGACCGACGGCGGGGCCAGCTCGCCGTCGATGACGGAGGCGGTGATCACGTCCTGCGGATAGAGCGCGGCGAGGCGCCGGGCGAGGTTTTCGAGCTCACGCACGTTGCCGGGCCAGCGGTGCTGCTTCATCCGTTCCAGCGCCAGGGCATCCAGCTTCTTCGGCGGCAGGCCGTCCTTTTCGGCCAGCGTGAAGAAGTGCCGCACCAGATCCGGCAGGTCCTCGATGCGCTCGCGCAAGGGCGGCAGACGCAGCGGCACGACGTTGAGGCGGAAGAACAGATCTTCGCGGAACAGGCCCTGCTGGATCAGGACGCGTAGATCCTTGTTCGAGGCCGCGACGATGCGCACGTCGGTCTTGATCGGGGTGCGGCCGCCTACGGTGGTGTATTCACCCTGCTGGAGCACGCGCAGCAATCGCGTCTGCGCCTCCATCGGCATGTCGCCGATCTCGTCCAGGAACAGCGTGCCGCCCTCGGCCTGCTCGAACCGGCCGGAGGCGCGGGTATTGGCACCGGTGAAGGCGCCACGCTCATGGCCGAACAGCTCGGATTCGATGAGGTCGCGCGGGATTGCGGCCATGTTGACGGCGACGAACGGGCCGTTGCGGCGCTTGCCGTAGTCGTGCAGCGCGCGCGCCACCAGCTCCTTGCCGGTGCCGGACTCGCCCGTGATCATCACGGTGAGGTCGGTCTGCATCAGCCGCGCCAGCACGCGGTAGATTTCCTGCATCGCCGGCGAGCGGCCGACTAGCGGGATCGCCTCCATCTCGGCGTCCTCGTCCGGCGTCGAGACCCGTTCCTTCGGCTCGGCCAGCGCACGGCCGACGATGGCGATCAGCTCCTTCAGGTCGAAAGGCTTTGGCAGATATTCGTAGGCGCCGCGCTCGGAGGCGCGGATCGCGGTCATGAAGGTGTTTTGCGCGCTCATGACGATGACGGGCAGGTTCGGCCGCATCTTCTTGATCCGCGGCAACAGGTCGAAGGCGTTTTCGTCCGGCATCACCACGTCGGTGATGACGAGATCGCCCTCCCCCTGACTGACCCAGCGCCATAGCGTGGCGGCGTTGCCAGTGAGCCTGACTTCATAGCCGGCGCGGGAAAGTGCCTGATTGAGAACCGTGCGGATGGCGGTGTCGTCATCAGCAACGAGAATGCTACCTGCGGGCATTGTTAATCCTCATTTTGCCCCCTGTGACGCAGACGACGACTTCCCGGCAGAGCCGTCGCGACTGCTGTGATCGGCATGTTTCACCGATGTGGAATACATCGGCATCAGCACGCGGAAGGTGGTTTTGCGCGGCTGAGATTCGCATTCGATGATGCCCCCGTGATCGCCGACGATCTTGGCAACCAGTGCAAGACCCAGGCCCGAGCCGGTCTGCTTGGTGGTCACGAAGGGGTCGAACAGGTTGGGCAGAAGATCGTCCGGCACGCCTGGTCCATTGTCCCTCACGCAGAATTCGAGCGGCAGGGATACCCGGGATTTTTGACCGGGGACTGACAGGCGCACGCCGGGGCGGAATGCGGTGGTGAGCTGGATCTCGGCGTCGGGCACGTCGATCAGGGCTTCGGCGGCGTTCTTCACCAGGTTGAGGAACACCTGGATCAGCTGGTCCTGGTTCGCCAGCACCGGCGGCAGCGAGGGATCGTAATCCTCGATGAAGCGGATGTTGCGGGCAAAGCCCGACTGAGCCAGCCGCTTCACGTGGTCGA
This sequence comes from Bradyrhizobium sp. CB2312, assembly GCF_029714425.1. NCBI lineage: Bacteria > Pseudomonadati > Pseudomonadota > Alphaproteobacteria > Hyphomicrobiales > Nitrobacteraceae > Bradyrhizobium > Bradyrhizobium sp. CB2312. Next base: position 5,153,343 of record NZ_CP121668.1, read on the forward strand.
GCACGGAATGGATGTTGACGGGCCCGCGCACCACAGGGCGCTCGTCGCCGAACACCTCCATGCGGTCGACCAGCGTCACGATGCGGTCGGCTTCGTCGCAGATCAGCCGCGTCAACATGCGGTCCTCGGACGAGGCCTGCTGCTCCAGCAGCTGCGCCGCGCCGCGGATGCCCGAGAGCGGATTCTTGATCTCGTGCGCGAGCATGGCTGCTAGCGCTATCACCGAGCGCGCGGCGCTGCGGTGGGTGAGCTGGCGATCCATCTTGTCGGCGATGGTGCGCTCCTGGAGCATCACCACGATATGGCCGGGCCGCTCCGTCAGCGGGGCGACATGCAGATCGACCTGGCGGTCGCCGCCGCCCATGCGTGGCGTGCCGAGATCGACCTTGTATTCGTTGACCGGCGAGTTCGAGGAGCGCACCTGGTCGATCAGCGCCAGCAAGGGGCTGCCGAACGGCACCAGCTCTTTCAGCGACTGCCGCCTCAGGAACTGCGTCGAGATCTCGAAGAAGGCCTCGGTCGCGATATTAGCGCCGACGATCTTGCCGTCCGGCCCGATCAGCAGCACGGGGTTGGGCAAGGCATCGAGGATCGCGTCGCTGTCGGACGGCGGCCGGCGATGTTCAGCGGCTGAGCTCATGCAGCAGCGCTCCATGCGAAGTCGTCGAAGGCGTCCTGCAGCGACTGGTGGACAAGGCGCGGATCCTCGGAGGTGAGGATTGTCTGGCGCCAGGCCTTCAGTTTCTCCGCCGGCGCGCGGCTCGCTTGCGCTGCGACATCGAGCGCCCAGCCAAGATGTTTGCGCGCGTGCCTGAGGCCGATGCGCAGACCGTATAGCGCGCAGACGCCTTCATAGAGGCTGCGGACGTAATGCAGCTGTGTTGCGAGCGACGGCGTGGCTTCGGCCGGGCCGCCCTTCAGGCGGCGGCCGATCTGGCCCGGCAACCAGGGCTGTCCTTGCGCGCCACGGCCGATCATCACGGCATCGGCGCCGGAGGCATCGAGCGCGGCCAGCGCTGTCTCGTAGGTCGTGATGTCGCCATTGACGACGAGCGGAATGGAGATGGCCTCGCGCACGGCGCGGACCGCATCCCAATCCGCCTCGCCCTTGTAGAACTGGCAGCGGGTGCGGCCATGCACGGTGACGAGCTTGACGCCGGCGGCCTCCGCGCGGCGCGCCAGCTCAGGCGCGTTGCGGGTGCGGTCGTCCCAGCCGAGCCGCATCTTCAGCGTCACCGGCACCTTCACCGCGGCGATGGTCGCCTCGATCAGGCTGACGGCATGGTCGAGGTCGCGCATCAGGGCCGAGCCGGACTGGCCGCCGGTGACGTGACGGGCCGGGCAGCCCATGTTGATGTCGATGATGTCGGCGCCTTCGGCTTCGGCAATGCGCGCGCCTTCCGCCATCCAATGCGCCTCGCAGCCGGCGAGCTGGACCACATGCGGGCCGATTCCGGTCGCTTCGCAGCGCAAACGGGACATCCGGTGGCCGTTCGCGAGCTCATCGCTGGCCGTCATTTCTGAGACGACGAGCCCTGCCCCCAGCTCGGCGGCCAGCTTGCGGACGGGCGAGTCGGTTACCCCCGACATCGGTGCCAGGAAGACCGGGGTGGCGACATCGATTTCGCCTATTTTCAACGGCTTAGAGCCTGATACTGCCGAGCCGGTCACTGGGGTCTCGTTGACTTGACAGGGCCTCATCGCACCTGCCACGACCTATCTTGCGCACAATTCTTGTGCAGTCAAGCGTCATGCCTACAGTTTAGACAGTTCTGCAAATCTTTCAAGTGCAGTGCAGCAAAATGCTGTTTCCCACAATCCGGGGAAACCCCCTTTTATTGCGGGCCTGCCGTGCTAGAGGCATTCCAACAATCACCCTTCCCGACTCCATTCATTAGCAACTGAGTATTTGAGTCCTATGGCGAAATCACAGCGCACCGCAGTCGTCCTCGTCGCGGCCGGACGCGGCCTGCGCGCAGGCGCCGGCGGGCCGAAGCAGTATCGGACGATCGGCGGCGTGCCGGTGATTCATCGCGCCATGGAAGCCTTCAGCCGCCACCCCGATGTGTTCGTGGTGCAGCCCGTCGTGAACCCCGATGACAGCGCCATGTTCACGGCAGCGGTCGCAGGTCTCAAGCATGAGGCGCCGACCAATGGCGGCGCGACGCGGCAGGCCTCGGTGCTCGCAGGTCTCGAAGCGCTGGCGAAGCACGAGCCTGACATCGTCCTGATCCACGACGCCGCGCGGCCCTTCGTCTCGGCAGGCGTGATCTCGCGCGCGATCGAAGCGGCGAGCCGCACCGGCGCTGCGATCCCCGTCGTTCCCGTCACCGACACCATCAAGCTCACCGGCGCGAGCGGCGATGTCGAGGACACGCCGGACCGCTCAGCCTTGCGAATCGCGCAGACGCCGCAATCCTTTCGTTTCGATGTCATCCTCGAAGCGCATCGTCGCGCGGCAAAGGACGGACGCAGCGATTTCACCGACGATGCCGCGATTGCCGAATGGGCGGGATTGACGGTTGCAACCTTTGAAGGCGATGTTGCCAATATGAAGCTCACCACTCCCGAGGATTTCGTGCGCGAGGAAGCGCGCCTGGCCAGCCTGCTCGGCGACATCAGGACCGGCACGGGCTACGACGTGCATGCCTTCGGCGAAGGCGACCACGTCATGCTCTGCGGCGTGCGCGTGCCGCACAGCAAGGGCTTCCTGGCGCATTCCGACGGCGATGTCGGCCTGCATGCGCTGGTGGATGCCATCCTCGGCGCGCTCGCCGACGGCGACATCGGCTCGCACTTTCCGCCGAGCGATGCGAAGTGGAAGGGCGCCTCCTCCGACCAGTTCCTGAAATACGCCATCGAGCGCGTTACGGCGCGCGGCGGCCGCGTCGCCAATCTTGAGGTCACCATGATCTGCGAGCGACCGAAGATCGGTCCGCTTCGCGACACCATGCGCGCGCGCATCGCGGAGATCTCGGGCGTCGACATCTCACGCGTCGCGGTGAAGGCGACCACCAGCGAGCGGCTCGGCTTCACCGGCCGTGAGGAAGGCATCGCGGCCACCGCGAGCGCCACCATCCGCCTGCCCTGGAGCATCTAGGCCATGGCCGGCAGCGACGCACGCGCCCTCTCCCGCTCGCTGCTCGACCTCTGCCGGATGCGCAAGCTGACGATCGCGACCGCCGAATCCTGCACCGGCGGCCTCGTCGCCGGCGCGCTGACCGACATTCCCGGCTCCTCGGATGTGATCGACCGCGGCTTCGTCACCTATTCCAACGACGCCAAGCGCGCGATGCTGGGTGTGGAAGCCGGCACGCTGACGAATTTCGGTGCCGTCAGCAAGGAGACCGCGACCGCGATGGCGGTCGGTGCACTGGAGCGCGCCGACGTCGATCTCGCGGTCGCCATCACCGGCATTGCCGGCCCGGGCGGCGCCACGCCCGGCAAGCCGGTCGGCCTCGTGCACTTTGCCGCCGCCGCTCGTGACGGCCGCATCATCCACCGCGAGCATCGTTTCGGCGCGATCGGCCGTAGCGCTGTGCGGCAGCGCTCGGTGGTCGAGGCGCTACGCATGCTGATGGATCTCGCTCGCGGCCCGCAGGTCCAGGCCAAGCCGCAACGCGCCGCCGCAAGCCGCCTGCGGCCGCGTGTGACCCGCTCGCCGCGACGCCATGCCGTGAAGCGCAGGTCGCCACGGTCACCGAGAGGCTGAAGCACCTCACGCCGCAAGCGGCGCGCTCGCATGATCGAGCACGCACTGCTTGACCGCGTCGGCCTCCGACGGTTTCGCCCTCGCGCTGACCGTCAATTCCAGGATCGGCGCCGCGGGATTGGCCACATCGAGGACCTTGGTGACGGAGACGGCAGGCGCGGCCTGATCGTCGATGCGCGAGTCGTTGCGCAGTTCCTGCAGAATCCGATCCGCCAGGATTGCGCGGAGCCTGTCATCGGGCGGCGCGCTGCGCCGGCCCGTTGGCTCCATCCGGGCTACGAGGCTGCCCGCGACCGGCGCTCAGTCCGATGAATGACGGGGAGTTTCTGCTCGATCGCTTTCGCCAGCACCGTCCCTGTGGTCCGGCCGAGCTCCTTGGCGATCACGGTGATCGGCTTGGTGCCTGCGAGTGTCTTCAGCCTGCTAAGATCCTGCTCACTCCACGATTGCTTCCAGCGTGCCATGTCCCTCGGTCCAACTACAAAAGCCCCCGCGCCTATCTCGCATTCTGGTTGAGTCTATTGAGGAGTGCTGCTGAATCAGGTGTGCCGCGGACAGCAAGGGGTGTTCCGTCAGCTCGAAGCGTTTTGGCACAAACTGCACTTGTCGCCCCTCGGGGGCGGAGTTTGAGTCATGGGTTGCGTGCCGGACCGAAGCGCCTCGGGCGGCACAAGCACTTGTGTTGCCCGGCCGGCAAGACAGACCAGCGCCGGGTCAATTGCCGCGGGAAAATATTCCGCTTTACCGAACTTCGGAATTGTCGCGTCTTCCACCTGCCGCATCCCTGTCGGAGAGGTGTATCGCGATCGTCACGGCGTTATGTCCGGTTTTCAAAAAGCACGCAAACTTTGTTGAATTCGATCGGGATCGCGCGTGGGAACGACGCGACCAAACGTCACCACTCGCGTCCGATCTTGCGCCGGAAAATATTGGCGCAATAATGCCGTTCTACGTTGTGTTCCGGAATCAACCGGACCAGCATTATGGAGGGCGACGAAAGTGTTCGCTCGCGCCGCGGCCTCGGCCGCCGTGATCATCACCTTGGTCGCCATTGATGGTGCGGCCGCACAATCGACCAACCAGCCGCCGGATACCATGGCGGCGCGGGTGGAGGCGTGCACACCCTGCCACGGCAACAAGGGCGAAGGCACCAGCGACGTCTATTTCCCGCGCCTTGCCGGCAAGCCCGCCGGCTATCTCTACAATCAGCTGCTCGCTTTCCGTAGCGGCCGGCGCAAATACCCGCCGATGAACTATCTGCTGGAGTTTCTGCCCGATCCTTATCTCGAAGCGATGGCTGAATATTTTGCCGGCGAGCATCCGCCGCTGCCGCAGCCCGTGCCGAGCGAGGTCAGCAAGGACGTGCTGGCGCAGGGCGAGCTGCTGGCCACCAGCGGAGATGCCGGTCGCAACATACCGGCGTGCGTGAGCTGTCACGGCCCGGGCCTCACCGGCATGCAGCCTGGCATCCCCGGCCTGCTCGGCCTGCGCGCCGCCTATGTCAGCGCGCAGCTCGGCGCCTGGCGCTACGGCACGCGCACGGCGAAGTCCCCCGACTGCATGCAGATCGTCGCCGGACACCTGACGGAAGCAGATGTTACCGCCGTCGCAGCCTGGCTCGCGACGCGGCCGGCACCCGCCAACCCGGCTCCCGTGCCGAAAGGCACCTACGCGCTGCCGTTCGGCTGCGGCAGCCAGCCCAACTGACGAGGCGGATGATGGGCTCGAAACTGTCGATCGCATTCCTCGCCCTCGCCGCGCTCACGACAGTCGCGCAGGCGCAGGACAAGAGCACCGACATCATTGCGCGCGGCGAATACCTCGCCCGTGCCGGCGATTGCACCGCCTGCCACACCGCGCCTGAGGGACAGCTGTTCGCCGGCGGCCGCGCCATGCCGACGCCGTTCGGCACGCTCTACACCTCCAACATCACGCCGGACCCCGATACCGGGATCGGCAAATGGAGCGCCGACGATTTCTACAAGACCATGCACAGCGGCCGCTTCCCGGACGGCGGGCTGATCTATCCGGCGATGCCGTTCGCGTCCTACACCAAGGTCACGCGCGCCGACAGCGATGCGATCTTCGCTTACCTTCGCTCGATCCCGCCGGTGAACCAGAGGAACCGGCAGCACGAGCTGCGCTTCCCCTACGACAACCGCCAGCTCATCCTCGGCTGGCGTACGCTGTTTTTCCGCGAAGGCGAGTTCAAGCCCGATCCGACCAAATCGGCGGAATGGAATCGCGGCGCTTATCTCGTCGAGGGCCTCGGCCATTGCAGCATGTGCCATTCGCCGATCAACGCGCTCGGCGGCACCTCGCAATCGGACGCCTTCAAGGGCGGCCTGATCCCGATGCAGAACTGGTACGCGCCCTCGCTCACGTCCAACCGCGAAGCGGGGCTCGGCGACTGGAGCATCAAGGACATCACCGACCTGCTCCAGACCGGCGTCTCCGCGCGCGGCGTGGTCTACGGGCCGATGGCCGAGGTCGTGCACAACAGCCTGCAATATCTGAGCGACGAGGATACCAGGGCGATGGCGGTCTACCTCAAGGGCATCGCGGAAGGCTCCTCGTCGCCGCCGGCAAGCTCGGCGCTGCCGACGACCGAGAGCAGCCTGCTGATCAGCCTCGGCAAGACCGTCTACGACAAGAACTGCGCGAGCTGTCACGGCACGCAAGGTGAAGGCAAGCCGCCGCACTGGCCGCCGCTCGCCAACAACCAGTCGATCGAGATGCAGTCGGCGGTCAACCCGATCCGCATGGTGCTCAATGGCGGCTATCCGCCGGGCACCAAGGGCAACCCGATGCCGTACGGCATGCCGCCCTTCGCGGGGCTCCTCTCCGACAACGAGGTGGCCGCCGTCGTCTCCTACATCCGCACCGCATGGGGCAATCGCGGCACGCCGGTCTCGGCGCGCGACGCCAACGAGCTGCGCTCCGCGCCGCTGAACTGAGATCCATCATGATCAATTCCGATCCGCCGACCAGCCCAGCCGCCGCCGACCAGGCCGTCGAGGAGGTCGTGGCGCAAGGCCCCTCCGGCGCGATCGTGCTTGCCGGCATCGCGACCGCTTGCGTCGTCGCGATGTGGCTCGCCTTCTACCTGTTCGTGTTCCTGCCGCGCGGGCCGCTGCAATGAGTGTAGAAGAAACCCATGAAAACGGCAGCGCCAGCGCTGAGGTCGCGGCCCGCGTCGAGCGGCGCTGGGCCACCATCGCGGTGATCATCATCGTGGCAATGGCGCTGCTGGCGGCCTTCGCCGGCATCCATCGTGCGACCATGCCACAGCCGCGCGTCGAGACCACCGATCCCTCGCGGATCCATCTGTCCGGCGAATTCGTCGAGAGCAATCTCGGCAGCGTGCTGGAGGCCAATGGCAATGTCACCGTGCGCGCGATCGGCCAGCAATATTCCTTCACGCCGGCCTGCATCGTGGTCCCCGTCGATACGCCGATCACGCTGCGCGCCACCAGCGCCGACGTCGTCCACGGCATCCTGGTCCAGGGCACCAACATCAACACCATGCTGGTGCCGGGCTACGTCTCCGAGCAGCTGATGCGCTTTACGAGGACCGGTGACTATCTAATGCCCTGCCAGGAGTTTTGCTCCTTCGGCCACGAGGGCATGTGGGGCAAGGTCAGGGTGATCGACAAGACCGAATTCGCTGATCGTGCGAAGGGCGGCGGGAGGCTGAGCTGTGTTGGCCAATAGGAAGCTCATTCTCGCTCATTTCTGGCTGGCCTTCGGCGTGTTCGGCGTCGCGCTCACGCTCGGCGCCTGGCAGATGTTCATCCGCAGCCCGATCGGCACCTGGCTGTCCAACCCCGAGCTCTATTACCGCTCGCTGACCGCGCACGGCACGGTGATGGGCTATGTGTTCCCGACCCTGGTCGCGATGGGGTTTGGCTATGCCATCAGCGAATCCGCGCTGGAGCAGCGCCTCGTTGGCGTGCGCTGGGCCTGGACCGGCTTCTGGCTGATCGTCATCGGCAGCATCATGGCGGTGATCCCGATCGCGCTTGGCCGCGCCTCGGTGCTCTACACGTTCTATCCGCCGCTGATCGGCAACGTCTTCTACTATCTCGGCGTCGTGCTGGTCGTGGTCGGCTCCTGGATCTGGGTCGCGCTGATGTCGATCAACCTGCGCGTCTGGCGCAAGGCCCATCCCGGCGCGCCGGTGCCGCTGGCGATGTTCGCCAATGTCGCAGGCTCCTATTTGTGGGCCTGGACCGCGGTCGGCGCTGCGCTCGAGCTGCTGCTCCAGATCATTCCGGTCGCGGCGGGGCTGAAGAACACGATCGATGCCGGCCTCGCCCGCGTCTTCTTCTCCTGGACGCTGCACGCTATCGTCTATTTCTGGCTGGTGCCGACCTACATCGCCTATTACACCCTCGTGCCGCGCGCGATCGGCGGCCGGATCTATTCCGACACCATGGCGCGGATCTCCTTCATCCTGTTCCTGGTGGTGGCGATGCCGATCGGCATGCACCACACCTTCGCCGATCCGCAGGTCGGCGCCGGCTTCAAGTTCATCCACTCGGCCTTCACGGCGCTGGTCGCGCTGCCGACGCTGTTGACCGTGTTCACGATCTGCGCCTCGATCGAGATCGCGGCGCGCCTGCGTGGCGGCCGCGGCCTGTTCGGCTGGATCAGGGCCCTGCCCTGGGACAATCCAATGCTGCTGGCGCTGGCATTCTCCTTCGTCATGCTCGGCTTTGGCGGCGCCGGCGGCCTCATCAACATGAGCTATCAGCTCGACGCCTCCATCCACAACACGCAGTGGATCACGGGCCATTTCCACCTGATCTTCGGCGGCGCCATCGTGATCATGTATTTCGCGATCGCCTATGATCTGTGGCCGCACCTTACGGGCCGCGAGCTGATCGATGTCCGCCTGATCCGCACCCAACTCTGGCTGTGGTTCATCGGCATGATCGTGACGACCTTCCCGTGGCACTGGGTCGGCATCCTCGGCATGCCGCGCCGCATGGCCTATTTCGACTTCGGCGACCCCGCGATCGCGCCGCAGGCGCTGTCCGTGACCTTCTCCGCGATCGGCGGCTTCATCCTGCTTACGTCAGGCATCCTGTTCCTGGTGGTCCTGGCGCGCGGCATGCGGGCGCCGCAGGCCGATGCGGGGCCCTATCGCTTTGCGCTGGCAGTGCATCAGCCGACCACCGTGCCGGTCGCGCTCAACACCTACGCACTCTGGGTGGCACTGATGATCGGTCTCACGCTCACCAATTACGGCTATCCGATCGTGACGCTAGCGCTGACCGAGGGCACGTCAGTGCCGGCCGTCTATGTGGGAGCGCAGTGATGAGCGCGCGCGACCTCTTCACCTTCAGCAACTGGCATTTCACAAGAAGCGTCGGCATCACCGCCGTGATTCTGGTCGTGACGGCGATTGTGGGCTTCATCGTGCTGCCCTTCGCGCAGCCATGGGTGCAGTTCGCCAACGTCTGGGATGCGATCTGCAGCGCTGCCGGCGTCCCACAGCGCTCGGCTAGTGTCGCAGCGCCCGAGCAGGCAAAGCGCCTGTCGGAGGTCGTGCTGACCTCGCACACGCTGGCGCGCCCGAGCCAGGAGGCGATCGGCCGTGGCGCCACGCTGGCGCAGCGCTGCGCCATTTGTCACGGTCCGACCGGCATCAGCCGCGCGGATTCGCCCAACCTTGCCGGCCAGTATGCGGCCGTGATCTACAAGGAGCTGCACGATTTCCGCTCGGGCGCGCGCACGAATGCCGTGATGTCGCCGTTCGCCGTCAATCTGACGGACCAGGAGATCGCCGATCTCTCGAACTATTATGCGTACCTGCCGCGGCTGCCGGCCTATCACCCGACGCCGCAATTGCCGAAGCCGAACATCGTCATCTACGGCGCGCCGATGCGCGGCATCGCGCCCTGTGGCTCCTGCCACGGCAGCCTCGACAACAAGACCGGAAGCCCGTGGCTCGAGGGACAGTCCGAGGCCTACATGAAGGCCCAGCTCCAGGCCTTCGCCTCCGGCGAGCGCCGCAACGATATCAGCCAGCAGATGCGCAACATCGCCCGCGCCATGACGCCGCAGGAGATCGAGCAGGCTGCGGCGTACTACGCCTCGCAGCCGCCGGATGTGGTGAAGGCGGTGGATTGATCAGGACGACGCCAGCTTCGGCCGGCCGTAGATCGCGTCGGCGCGCTTTTCGAACGCCATCGAAAACCGCGCAAACGCCGCGTCGAACATCGAGCCCATCAGCATCGCCAGCATGCGGCTCTTGAATTCGTAGGAAAGGAAGAAGCCGACGTCGCAGACGTCTTTGCCGTCCTGTTGGCCTTTGGGCTCGAACGTCCAGCGGTTTTCCAGATTACTGAACGGGCCTTGCAGATATTCGACCAGGATCTTCAAGTTCGCGCGGTCGAGCGTAACGCGGCTGGTGAAGGACTCCTTGACCAGCTTGAACGACACCGTCATGTCCGCAATCAGCAACTCGGTGCCATCGGGCTTGGCCATGCGCTGGCGCACCTTCAGCGCGCTGCACAGCGGCACGAATTCCGGATAGCGCTCGACGTCGGCGACCAGATCGAACATCTCGGACGCGCTGTGATTGACACGGCGCTTGCTCGAAAATTTAGGCATGGCGGTTCAGCGGGCGCTAGCTGCCCGTGCGGCCTTTAGTTTGGCAAAGTCCTCGCCGGCATGATGGGACGAGCGGGTGAGCGGGCTCGCCGACACCATCAGGAAGCCCTTGGTGTAGGCGACCTTCTCGTAGGACGCGAACTCGTCCGGCGGCACGTAGCGCATCACGGCATGGTGCTTGCGGGTCGGCTGGAGATATTGCCCGATGGTCAGGAAGTCGACGTCGGCCGAGCGCAGATCGTCCATCACCTGCTGCACCTCGTGGCGCTCCTCGCCGAGGCCGACCATGATGCCTGATTTGGTGAAGATGGTGGGATCGAGCTCCTTGACCCGTTGCAGCAACCGGATCGAGTGGAAATAGCGCGCGCCCGGCCGCACCGTGAGATAGCGCGACGGCACGGTCTCGAGATTGTGGTTGAAGACGTCGGGCTTCGCCGCGACGACGACCTCGAGCGCCCCCTCCTTGCGCAGGAAGTCCGGCGTCAGGATCTCGATCGTGGTCGAGGGGCACGCGGCGCGAATCGCGCGAATGGTCTCGGCGAAATGCTGGGCGCCGCCGTCCGTGAGATCGTCGCGGTCGACCGAGGTGATGACGACGTGGGCGAGACCGAGCTTGGCCACGGCCTCGGCGACGTTCTGCGGCTCGGCCGCATCCAGCGCATTGGGCAAGCCGGTCTTGACGTTGCAGAAGGCGCAGGCCCGGGTGCAGGTGTCACCCATGATCATGAAGGTCGCGTGCTTCTTGTCCCAGCACTCGCCGATGTTCGGGCAGCCCGCCTCCTCGCACACCGTGTGCAGGCCGTTCGCCCGCACGATGTTGCGGGTGTCGGCATAGCCGCGGGTGTTGGGCGCGCGCACGCGGATCCAGTCCGGCTTCGGCGGCGAAGCGGAATCAGGGCGATTCACCTTTTCGGGGTGACGTGGGCGCAACGGGTTCGAGATGGTATCGACAATAACGACCATGGGCTGTCCGGTCTGTTCAGGTCCTACCTAGTCGGTCTGGCTGCCTGCCGCAACCCGGCTCGCCCTGCTTCAGGGAACATGGCAGATATGGGCAATATCCTGCTCTGTTCTCTGGCGATTCTCACCTCGAATGGCTCCAGTCTCGAAGACCTCCATCCCACGGCTCGGCAAACCGCTGAAGCGGGCCTTTTTCGACCGCGACGTCCGCCAGGTCGCGCCCGACCTGATCGGCGCGACCATGCTGGTCGACGGCGTCGGCGGGATTATCGTCGAGGTCGAGGCCTATCATCATACCGAGCCGGCAGCGCACTCCTACAACGGCCCGACGCCGCGGAACCAGGTGATGTTCGGCCCGCCCGGCTTCGCCTATGTGTACCGCTCCTACGGCATCCATTGGTGCGTCAACTTCGTCTGCGAGGAGGAAGGCTCGGCCAGCGCCGTGCTGATCCGCGCGCTTGAGCCGACCCACGGTCTCGCCGCGATGCGCCGCCGTCGCCATCTCCAGGACGTCCACGCACTGTGCTCGGGCCCGGGCAAGCTGACCGAGGCGCTCGGCATCACCGTCGCGCACAACACCCTGCCGCTGGACCGCCCGCCGATCGCGCTGCATGCGCGGACGGAGGATGTGGAGGTCGCAACCGGCATCCGGATCGGCATCACCAAGGCGGTCGAGCTGCCGTGGCGCTATGGCGTCAGGGGCTCGAAGTTTTTGAGCAAGCCGTTCCCGAAGTAGTTGTCGTTCCGGGGCGATGCGTAGCATCGAACTACGGTGCGCGCTTGCGCACCTGAGAATCTCGAGATTCGCAATTGCGCACCTGAGGTCTGGTCCTTCGGACCATCCCGGAATGACAGCGAGGCTACGTCGCCTGCTTGAGCCGCTCCAGCGCCTCCAGCAGCTTGGCCTTGCGGGCCAGCGCCGCCTCGCGCTTCTCGCGTTCCTCCTCGACGACCTCCTCGGCCGCGTTGGCGACGAACTTCTCGTTCGCGAGCTTCGACTCGGCGCGCTTGATGTCGGCGTCGGCCTTGCCGATCTCCTTGTCGAGGCGCGTGCGCTCGGCGGCGACGTCGATGACGCCCTTGAGCGGCAGCGCGGCCACTTCGCCGCGGACGAGGAGCTGAACCGCGCCGTCGGGCGCGCGGTCGGCGAAGGAGATGTCCGACAGGCGCGCCATCCGCTTGATGACGTCGGTCCAGCGCGGCGCGCGTTCCCTGGTCTCGGCCGAGGCGCCCGCGAGCACCAGCGCAGTCAGCGTTGCCGGCGGGATGTTCATCTCGGCGCGCACCGAGCGGATCTGCGTGACGAGGTCGATCACCCAGCCGATCTCGGCTTCCGCCTTGGGGTCGGTGAAGTCGGCATGATCGAAGATCGGCATGACCAGGGCCGGCGAGATCAGCGGATCGGTCGGCCCGGCCGCCGCGGCGAGCATCGCGAGCTGCTCCGGTGTCGGCGCGGCCGGCTTCAGCGGCCACGGCGCCAATGCGAGCAAGCCGTCGCGCTTGGCCGTCACCTCCCAAAGCTCTTCGGTAATGAAGGGCATGAAGGGGTGCAGCAGCTTCAGGATCTCGTCGCGCGCCCAGGCCACCATGGCGCGGGTCTCGTCCTTGGCGGGGCTATCCGGACCAAGCAACACTGGTTTTGCGAGCTCGACATACCAGTCGCAATAGACGTTCCAGACGAAGCGATAGATGCTGCCTGCGGCATCGTTGAAGCGATAGGCCTCGATCGCCTCGGTCACCTCGCGTGTGGTGTGCGCGCTCTCATGCGCGATCCAGCGGTTCAACGTTTCCTTCGCCTTGGCCGGCTCGAAGGCCTCGGGCACGGCGCAATGGTTCATCTCGGCAAAGCGCGACGCGTTCCAGAGCTTGGTCGCAAAATTGCGATAGCCTTCGACGCGGCTGGTGGCGAGCTTGATGTCGCGCCCCTGCGCCGCCATCGCGGCCAGCGTGAAGCGCAGGGCATCGGCGCCGTATTCGTCGATCAGGTTGAGCGGATCGATGACGTTGCCCTTCGACTTCGACATCTTGGCGCCCTTCTCGTCGCGGACGAGGGCGTGGATGTAGATGGTCGAGAACGGCACCTCCTTCATGAAGTGCAGGCCCATCATCATCATGCGGGCGACCCAGAAGAAGATGATGTCGAAGCCGGTCACCAACGCGTTGGTCGGATAGTAGCGCTGCACCTCCGGTGCATCCTCGGGCCAGCCGAGCGTCGAGAACGGCCACAGCGCCGAGGAGAACCAGGTGTCGAGCACATCCTCGTCACGCGTGATGAAGCCTTCGCGCTTGTTGCGGTCGAGCGCCATCTCGCGGCCCTGCTCGGCCGTGATGACCTCCTGCTCGACGTAATAGCCGAGCGCGTGGCTGACGGCCTCCTCCTCGGTCTCGGCGACGAACACCTTGCCGTCAGGCCCGTACCAGGCCGGGATCTGATGGCCCCACCAGAGCTGGCGCGAGATGCACCAGGGCTGGATGTTCTCCATCCACTCGTAATAGGTCTTTTCCCAGTTCTTCGGCACGAACGAGGTCTCGCCCGTACGCACCGCCGCGATCGCGGGTTTTGCCAGCGTCTTGGCGTCGACGTACCACTGGTCAGTCAGATACGGCTCGATCACGCTGTTGGACCGATCGCCGTGCGGGACCATGTGGGTGTGCGGCTCGATCCGCTCGACGAAGCCGAACGATTCCAGCCGCTCGACGATGCGCTTGCGCGCGACGAAGCGGTCGACCTTGTTGAACTCCTCGGCGAACTGCGAGGCACCTTCCGGCAGGCCCTTCAGATAATCCTCGTTGTCGAGGAGGTCGAGGCAGCCTTCCTTGTCGAGCACGCTGATACGGCGCAGGCCGTGGCGATTGCCGACCTCGAAATCGTTGAAGTCGTGCGCCGGCGTCACCTTGACCGCGCCCGAGCCCTTTTCCGGATCGGAATACTCATCGGCGACGATCTTGATCTTGCGCCCGACCAGCGGCAGGACGACGTTCTTGCCGATCAGCTTCTGATAGCGCTCATCCTCGGGATGCACGGCCACGCCGGTGTCGCCGAGCATGGTCTCCGGGCGTGTCGTGGCGACGACGATGAAGGTCGAGGGATCCTCGGGGCTGAACGTCTTGCCCTCGATCGGATAGCGCAGATACCAGAGGTGGCCCTTCACCTCGGTCTGCTGCACTTCGAGATCGGAGATCGCGGTCAGCAGCTTGGTGTCCCAGTTCACCAGCCGCTTGTCCTTGTAGATCAGGCCGTCGCGGTGCAATTCGACGAACACCTTGACGACGGCCTTCGACAGGCCCTCGTCCATGGTGAAACGCTCGCGCGACCAGTCGCAGGAAGCGCCGAGCCGCTTGAGCTGGTTGATGATGGTGTCGCCGCTCTCGGCCTTCCACTGCCAGACCCGCTCAAGGAACTTCTCGCGGCCCATCTCGCGGCGGCCGGGCTGCTGGCGCTCCATCAGCTGCCGCTCGACCACCATCTGGGTGGCGATGCCGGCATGGTCGGTGCCGGGCTGCCACAGCACGTCGCGGCCGCGCATGCGCTCGAACCGGCACAGGATGTCCTGGAGCGTGTTGTTGAGGGCATGGCCCATATGCAGCGAGCCCGTCACGTTCGGCGGCGGGATCACGATGGTGAAGGGCACTGCATCGCGGCGGTCGGGGCGACCGGCCTTGAAGGCTCGGCTGTCCTCCCACACCACGGACATGCGGGCTTCGATATCGGCGGGCTGGTAATTTTTCTCGATCATGGGGCTGCTAGAAAGCCGCGCGCGGGGGCCAAGTCAACGAAAACAAGTCCAGGGAAGGCCGGGCGGCAACGGGGCTTCCAGGGCGGTCGGCAGGCCGAACATGGCGCACAAGCGGGGCTTTATAAGGGCTACGGGCCGGCTGCTACCGGCCGCCGCGCGAGACCCGCTCGATTTCGGCCTTCACGATGCGTTCCACGAGGCCCGGCAAATTGTCATCGAGCCAGGATTTCAGCATCGGACGCAGCATCTCCTTGACCAGATCCTCCAGTGTCCGCGCATTGCTGCTCAGCACCGTGTGGGCCAGGGAGTTGAAGGCGGACTCGACCGCCGAGACCGTCGATTGCGCGAGGATCGGCTGCTGCGGCGGCAGCGGCGGCGCGTCGAAGTCCACCGGCGCGTAGGACGGCGAAGGCGCCGGGCGCGGCGGCGGCGATTCGGCGAATTCGAGATCGTCGCGCGGCTCGACCTTGCGGAAGCTCGGCGGTGGTGGGGGCGGTGTCGGCTCAACTGCCATCTCGTCGGTCAATTCGAGCACGTCGGGCTCAGGCTCGGGCTCCGGCTCCGGAGCACGAACCTCGGGCGCAGGCGTCGCCGCATCGAGCCCCGCCAGCAGCGCGTCGATATCGTCCTGGCTGTTCGGTCCGGCATCCGCTGCGGGCGGGGGTGGCGGCGGCGCCGGAGCCGGCTTCGCAACCGGCGGCGGCGCGGGCTTCTCAGCGGCGGGCTTTGCAGGCGCGACCTTGGATGGCGGAATGTCGTTGATCGCTTGCGGCTTCGGCGGCGTGGCGGGTGCCGCGGCCTTCTCGGGCTTTGCAGCGTCTGCCGGCGGCGGCTTCGCCTCATCGTCGGCAATGATGCGCCGGATCGAGGCCAGAATCTCCTCCATCGAGGGTTCTGTGACCTTTGCAGGCTGCGTCATCTCCGACTCCACATCATCAACGCCCTCGCATGCGTTGTTTTACACCAAGCACGACAGGATTGGCCGGTTCCGGACGAACGCCCCGACATTTTCGTCGCGAGAGCCCGACTTGTCCCCAGTTCACGGCTCAACGTGCGACGGTGCGCCCCTGCCCTCGGCACTCAAGCTTACGCACGCGACATCGGTGCGGGGCGAATCGACCCGCATCTTCTTGGCAAGGCTATGTCAGGGATTTTGATGATTGCAAGCAAAGCGCCGGTCGGCCTCAATTGTTTGCGAGGCCGACCGGATGCTTACGGGAAATCAGCGTCCGTCAGGCGTGCGCACGCCGGACCAGCTGTCGCGGACCTGCTGGTAGTGAACGCTCGGATCGTAGACCGTGGTAGAAAGGCCGAGGACCTGCGGCGCCAGACGGCCGACGGCGTTGAGCACCGAATAGGACGCCACGACGCGGTCATGCTGGGCAGTGACGAGCGCAACGCGCGCGTTCACCAGCGCTTGCTGCGCGTTCAGCACGTCGAGCGTGGTGCGCTGTCCGGCCTTTGCCTCTTCGCGCACGCCGTTCAGCGCGATCTCGGACGCCGTGACCTGCGCCTGCGCGGACTTCACCTGCGCCTTGCCGGCTTCCAGCTGGCCCCAGGCCTGCACGACGTTGGCGCGGGTCTGATCGCGGGTGGTTTCAAGATTCAGGCGCTGCTGCGCCAGGTTCTCTTTCGACTGGCGGATCAACGAATATTCCGTGCCGCCCTGATAGATCGGCACGGACGCTGTCGCGATGGCGGAAGCCGTATTCGTGCGGAAAACCTGGAGGGTCTGCTGGTAGGCTGTGCTGACCGCAGCCTGAAGCGTGACCGTGGGCAGCAGCGCGCCTTCGTTGATCTTGACCTGGAGAAAGTTGACGTCGATGCCGTACATCGCGGCCGTGACGTTGGGGTTCTCCACCAGGCTGAGATTGACCGCCGAGGCGATTGTCGAGGGCAGGAAACGATCGACCGGGGAGCCCGGGGCAAGATTCGTCGGTTCGTTGCCGATGATGCGGCGGAAGTTCGCGCGCGTCGTCGTGAGATTCGATTCGGCAGTCAGGGCCTGGGTCCTGCCGGCAGCCAGCTGCGCTTCGGATTGCGCGACGTCCGTGCGCGTGACCTCGCCGACATTGAAGCGATCGCGCGTTTGCTTGAGCGTCTGTTCGAGCACACGCACGTTGCTGCGCTGAACCTCGAGCGTTGCCGCGTCACGCAGGTAGTCCATGTAAGTCGTGGCGGCCTGCAGCAGGACCGACTGCTCGAGCACGCGCAACGCCTCGCGCGAGCCCGAGACCTGGCTCTCCGCCGCGCGCGTCCTGTTGGCGGTCTGGTTGCCGTTGTAGAGAGTCTGGTTGACGGTCAGGCTGGCGCTGTTCGGCTGCAGGACGCCATGGAAAGGCTCTCCCCTCTGCGCTGCCTGGGTATCCTGATATTGATAACCGGTGCTGAGGTTGAGCCCGACCCTCGGGCGATAACCCGACAAGGCCTGCGGCACGTTTTCGTCGGTCGAGCGCACCTGGGCGCGTTGTGCGTTGAGCTGCGGATTGTTCTGATAGGCGCGCACCAAGGCGGCCTCGATCGTGTCCGCCAAGGCAGGCGCCGGCCCTGCGAGCGCCAGCAGCAGGACCGAAACCGCAGCTCCGGTGAAGAGCTTCACCCCATGCATCCCAAAAATTCCGTTCATCTTAACGCCCGACTCGTGCCCGCGAGCTGGGTTACCGTCTACCGAGTGGAGTCGTTGCCCCGCCGCAACATAGGACGCGGATTGGCGCAACGGAACTACCTCAAGGCAGTTCCCGATGGAAACTCTTCACGTGCAGCATCCCGGCCACACTTCTGATTCAGAACGGTATTTTAACGCGCTTTGGGCCGTCAGAAGACGAAACTGGCGGTCCGCTCCAGCCCGGGAAGCACCGGGGCTGCGGCATCGAACAGCGCCCGATGGCCGAATTCACCGTGGGTACGGGTCACGATCATGGCCCGCGGCGGCTTGGACTGGGCCGAAACGCCGAGCAGACGGCCCCCCTCCCTCAGCTGCTCGAGCAGCCCTTCCGGCGTCACTTCGGTGGCGCCGTTGAGGATGATGACGTCATAGGGAGCGGCAGACGCATCACCCTCGGTGCAGGCCGCAGCCTTGCAGGTGACATTGGCGAAGCCAGAAAGGGCGTCCTTGGCCTTCGCGGCCAGAGCCGAATCGCATTCCGTCGCGGTGACCTGGCCCGCGAGCTTCGCGGCCAGCGCGGCGAGGTATCCGGTGGCGCAGCCGACGACCAGAACGTTGTCGCCCTCGCCGATCTCGGCGGCCTGGAGCAGCTTGCCGGTCAGCGCGGGCTTGATCAGGAAGCGCTTGGCGTCACCCACGCTCACGTCGAGATCGAGGTCGAGATAAGCCAACGCCTGCCGCGCCGCCGGCACGAACGCTTCGCGCGGAACCGTGAGCATGGCGTCGAGGACGCGGCGATCGGTGACGTCATTGGTGCGCACCTGGCCATCGACCATTTTGAGGCGCGCGGTCGAGAAACCGGACATTTGCGGACCCTGCAATGCGGACGATGCCGCGGACGGAAGTTGGCGGCATCTTTGGAACAGGCTCCGCGAAAACGCAACACGTCCGTGCGCCCGGGCAAGCCGCGGGCTGCGCAAGTCACGGCATGAGCGGACGCTGGACTATTCGATCGTGACCGCGAGCCGGCCGATCAGCGCGGCGACCTCGTCGAGCCGGGCCGAATCGGGCGTCTCGACCGCATGCGCCAGACGGGCAAGGCATTCATCGTCGCTGAGCTCGGGAAGGTCGGCCGGCAGAATCGAGGGGGCCATGTGGGCACGGTCGATCTGGATGTCGGGCATGGGAATCAGCTCCGTATGAGTCCGGCCCAGGGAAACTCGATTTGAATTGAGTCGATTTGGCGCCGCCCCCGTGGCGCGACGGCGAGCGTCCACACAAAAGCTTGAGCGATTCTGCGCCGGATCGAGGCGATCGGTGTTGAGACTGCGCTGAAGCAATGTCGCTCACCGCATCAGGCTGCGGATGTAACTTATTGCAAATGCGATGAAATTTGGCTCCCCGGGCTGGATTCGAACCAGCGACCATCCGATTAACAGTCGGATGCTCTACCGCTGAGCTACCGAGGAAAAGGGCGAACCAGTCGTTCGCGCGGGGTGCGTATAACAAAGCCGCTTGCGCTTGCAAAGGACGAATTCGTCGTCATCCGCAACGCGCCCGAGGAAGGGCCGCGGGGGGGCCCCTCCTCCGCGGCATGCGAGGTCAGGTCACTCGGCGACGAACGAGGTCGTCTTGGTGCCGGGGTCGTAGCGCAGCCGCAACGCGGTGAACTTGCAGAGATTGACGTTCTTCCACAGCACCGACTCGTCATAGTTCTGCCAGTCGACGCGGATGTTCCAGACACATCCCTCGTCATCGTCGTCGAACTCGACATAGGTGCTCGCCTGGTTCTGCAAAACCTTGTCGAGTTCGTTGTCCCATTCGTCCAGGCCATCGTCCGGCGCATTGAAGCCCAGGAATTTGATGGCATAGCCGGTCTCGTTGACGACGGTGACGTTGCGGGCGTCGGCCGCGAAGGCCGTCGTGGCGGCAAGCATAAGACCAGCGGCGATCAGTCCAGACAGAAAATGCTTCATATGAAATCCCCCGATCGAAAAAGGCTCCAGTGCCTACGTCGATCGGCGCAGGCGCCGCGGCAACCAATGGCGTTGCCTCAGGAAATTCGTCCGGAGTGCGATCGAAAGGCTCAACACGCGATCGATCCGCACTTCGGCACGTTGCGCGACGCGAGACGCGCAAGGGGTTCATATCTTTTCGAATTCTCCGCAGCAATGAATGAGCATTCATAGATCGGCGTTGTTTGTTTTCTCCGGTGCGGGCGCCGGCACCGCGGCGCCGTTGCTCTTTCCGGTGACCGCGCCGACCAGCGCTTTCACGGGATCGTCGCCCGGCGCAAAGCCGCTCTGGCGCAGGATCTCGTCGATCATCGGCCGCAGCGCGTGCACCTTGAGCAACTCGCCGGCAAGCCCTTCGCCGAAGCCGACGCTGCCGCCGCCCACGCCGCTACCATTGCCGCCAAAGGCGCCGCCGGTATGCAGGATGCGGACGTCCTTGAGGTTGGCGATCGGCTTCACCATCTCGGCCAGCGCCGACGGCATGGTCTCGATCCGCTTCTTGGCGATCTCGAAATCGATGACATTGTTGCCGAGCTTGTTCTGCGCCTCGTTCTTCATGGTGATGACGGCGGCCTCGGCTTCGCCGATGTTGCGAACACCGACCGCCTTGATCTTGTTGGACTCGGCTTCGGCCGTCGCCAGCGTCTTGGTGGCCTCGGCGCGATCAAGCGCGGCCTTCTTCTCGGCTTCGGCCGCGACGATCACCTCGGTCGACTTGCGTTCCGCCTCGGTGCGTGCGGCCAGCACCTGGGTGAGACGGGCGCGATCGGCGACCTCGACCGCGCGCGCAGTGACCACCTTTTCCTCCGCCGAGACGGCCACCGCTTCGGCCGTCTTGGCCTCGGCCACGGCCTCCGAGGTCTGCTTGCTCTTGGCCGCGATCTGGATTTCGTTCTCCTGCGTGGCGATCTGGATCTCGCGCTGCGCATCGGTCCTGCGCTTGTTGATCGCCAGATCCGACTCGATCACCGCGGTCTCCTTGACCTGCTTGGCGCCCGCCTCCTTCTCGGCAACCGCCCTGTCGGTGTCGATGCGGGCATTCTCCTCGGTCAGGCGCGCGGTCTGCGTCGCGGTCGCGACCTCGGCGCGGGTGCTCGCGGTCTTGTTGGCGATGTCGCGCTCCTGCGACAGCTCGGCCTCCTTCTTGGTCCGCTCGATCCCGAGCGTCTGCTGCCGCGCCTCGAGGTCCTTCTGTGCGATCGCGACCTCGTTGTCGCGCACGATGGCGTTGCGGTCCCGGCGGCGGGTCTCGGTGATGGTCTTGAGCTGGGTCAGGCCTTCGGCGTCGAAGAAGTTTTCCGGGTTGAAGAACTTGACGTCGGTCTGGTCCAGTTTGGTCAGTGAGACCGACTCCAGCTCGAGGCCGTTCGATTTCACGTCGGACTCCACGGTCGCCTGCACGTGCTTGACGAAATCCGAGCGCTTTTCCTGGAGCTCCAGGATGGTCATGGTCGCTGCCACCGACCTCAGACCGTCGACGAATTTTGCCTCGACCTGGTTGCGCAGCGCCTCGGCATCGTTGGTCAGTGCACCCAGGGTCTGGCTGGCGAGCGCAATGCTCTCGTCGTCGGGACGGACGCGGACGTAGAATTCGGCGACGATGTCGACGCGCAGGCGGTCCTTGGTGATCAGCGATTCCCGCTCCTTGCGTTCGACGGTGAGCCGCAGCGTCTTCAGATTGACGCTGGCATAAGAGTGGAAGATCGGCAGGATCATGGCGCCGCCGTCGAGCACGACTTTCTTGCCACCTAGGCCGGTGCGCACGAACGCCTCGTCGCGGGTGGCCCGCTTGTAGAGGATGGTGAAGACGATCCCGAGGACGACGATCAGCGCGACGCCGATCATGGCCGGGACTGCGATGTCGAACATGACTTTCTCCGCTAATGAGCTTGCTTGCTAGTCATCTGGAACGCAAGTTCGTCACATTAGTTGATAGCTCGAATCTCTACAGAGGAGAGAGCTTGTGGCGAATGCAGGTGAGCGAGGCCGGCCGATCGCGCCGTTGGTGCTTAGTCCGCCGGAGCGGGCGTACTTGGAGAGACAAGTTCGTCGTCATCGCGTTGCCCGATCGCTATCTGAGCGCTGCCGCGCGATCCTGCGGTGTGCGGATGGCTTGCCAAGCAAGTCTGTGGCTGTCGAACTCGGCCTCCACGAACACACCGTCGGCAAGTGGCGCCGCCGATTTTTGAAGGATCGCTGTGATGGCCTGCTTGACGAGGCCCGCCCGGGCCGCCCTCGAACCATCAACGACGATCAGGTTGCTGAGGTAATTGAGCGGACATTGCGTACAACGCCACCCGACGCGACGCACTGGTCGATCCGCTCAATGGCTGCGGAAACTGGCTTTTCCCACACCACGATCCGCCGAATGTGGACGGCGTTCGGCCTGCAGCCGCACCGCAGCCAGACATTCAAGCTGTCGAGCGACCCGCTGTTCGTCGACAAGGTCCGCGATATCGTCGGCCTTTACCTTTCCCCACCGAACCGAGCCCTTGTCCTCAGTGTCGATGAGAAAAGCCAGATCCAGGCCCTGGATCGCGAGCAGCCGGTCCTGCCGATGATGCCGGGCGTACCGGAACGGCGCACGCACAGCTATGTGCGGCATGGTACGACCTCGCTGTTTGCCGCGCTCGATGTCGCCTCTGGATTCGTCATCGGCAAATGCTACAAGCGCCACCGGGCAGTCGAGTTCTTGAAGTTCCTCAAAGAGATCGACGCTCAAGTCCCTGAAGGGATCGATGTCCATATCGTCATGGACAACTACGCCACTCACAAAACACCCAAGATCAAAGCGTGGCTCGCCCGTCGGCCGCATTATCATGTCCACTTCACGCCGACTTCCGCGTCATGGATCAATCAGGTCGAACGCTGGTTCGCTGAGCTCACCCGAAAGCAGATCCAGCGAGGTGTTCACACCTCCGTCAGGCAGCTCGAGGCCGACATCCGTACCTTCATCGACCTGCACAACAAAAATCCCAAGCCCTTCAAATGGACCAAGTCCGCAGACCAGATTTTGGCTTCCGTCAAACGCTTCTGCCACAAAGCCCAGCAGACTTTATGTGGCGAACTTTAGATTCACGTGACTAGCTGCTTAGAGTGGATTTGGACGGCTTGAGTTCATCGTCGGCCTTCACCGCCACGAAGCGGGTGCCGTCGCGATCGACCAGCAGGACCATGGTCCCCTGCGGCAATGGTCCCGATGCGGGCGCCGCGACCGCCCAGACGAAGTGCCTGTTGCCGTGAACGTCGGCGACGCTGACGCGGCCGGGCGGTCCCTGGTCGAGCGGACCGATGACGACCTCGCCAACGCGGCCGACGAGATCGCCGAGACCGACGGCATAGCTTTCATCCTTGGGAATGAGGCGCGCGATGGCACCGCTGGCGGCGCGGACCAGCGGCACCGACACCACCACGGCGCCGACTGACGCGACCGTCGCCGGCAAGGGACCGGCGACCATCCGCGCGATGTCCTGGATCAGGAAGCCGGTGATGGAGAAGGCGCCGAGGGCCAGCAGCAGGAAGATCAGCAGCGGCACGCCACCGACATTGACCCACGAGATCGCGTTGATCACGCCATTGTCGCTGGGGTGACTGAAATCGATGCTGGTGCCGAGCATCTCGCTCAGCGAGGCTCCGACCAGCATCGTGACCACTTCGATCGAGCCGACGATGAGAATCATGGCCGCCGCAACCGCGAACGGCCTGACCTCCGGCGCCATGACGTGTTCGAGCAGTGCGCTCATGACACGGCACTCAAGAGCGCGACTTCAGCCGCGCCAGCCTCGATGCAATCTCCTTGTCGCGATGGAGCGCACTGAGCTCGTCGATGTCGCTCGAATAGGGGATGCTGGCGGGCACGCCGGTGGCCCGCGCCACCGCCCTGCCCGCGCGCAGCGCCTTCGCCGCCGCGGAACTGCCGCCGGATTTGCGCGGCGACGCCGAAGCCTGGTGGCTGGCGTGCGCCTCGCTTTTTTCGAGGTCGGCGCGGCGCTGCTCGGCATCCTGGAGCGCCGACAGCACCGCGCGCAGCGAGGTCACGCATTGCTCGATCTTCTCGTTGTTCTCGTCGATGGCGCGGGAGAGCACCTCGAACTGCGCCTCCAGATCCATCTGCCGCGCGATGCCGGCACGGGCGAGATCGTCGCGGCTGTCGGCGATCGCCCCCTCGATCTTGGCGGCGAGATCGGTCATCTCGTGCTCGATCTCGGTGCGGCGGGCGTTGAGGCGGTATTCCTCGGCGCGTGCGGAGGCGAGCGCATCGCGCGCCTCGCTCTCGGCGCGCTCGATCTCGCGGATGGCCTGTCCAACCACCTTGATCTTGTTCTTACCTTCCGCCTGCTCGATCGCGTCGTAAGCGATCCCGGCGATCAGGCGCCCGACCCGGGACAGGAAGTTGTCGGGGGCGGCAGCGATGGTATCCATAGCGTTCTCCTCCTCTGGCAGACTGTTCGGCGTGACGCCGTAGTGAACTTCGAAACCGTCGTCGGTGCGGATCAGGTGCGCGGGCACGCTCTGGCCCCAGCCCTCGGCATAGCCGGCGTAGTCAAAGGGCACGCTGAAGCGCCCTTGCACGGTCGAAATCGAAATGGTGGCGGGCCCCTTGATCTTGGCGAGCTTGTCGTCGAGCGGCAGCCGCCGGCCCTGAGCGGCGCGATAATCGGCGCGGTCGCGCAGGCCGAGCGTCACTAGCCGCGAGGGCAGCGCGGTCTCTTTGCGGATCGGCTCATAGGCGTGGGCGTGCAGCAGCACGACGTTGGAGCCGACATTATGGGTCCGGGCGACTTCGTCCAGGATCTCCATCATGCGGTCATAGGCCTGGAATGTCGCCTCAATGGCGGCCTTGGCGGCCGGGTCAGGGGCAAGCCTGTAACGCAGCGCAGACGGCGCGTTTCGGGACGACGGGCTCATGGAAAGCACTAAAGCACCATTTTGGTGCTTTAGGAAGAGGAGGTGCAATCACGTTCCACTGATCCTTATGCGCTCTGTCGATTAGTCGCTGGCCGCCATCGGGGCGTTCAAGGGCGCGGGATCACTCCTAGATCACTGCCGATCAAGACTTCTTGCACGCGCGGGTTGCAATTTGAGGCGAAATGCAGGGAGCGTTCGGCAACGCTTTGTGCCGTCGTTCCCGTCTCGTCTCCTGGACGCGCAGCAACGGGTGTTTGCTTGTCGGGCAACAGAGGACTTGCCGATGGAGCGAAGCGGAATCCGGCTACGACGGCCGCCGGCACACCAGGTCGATCTCGATCAGCGCGTCATAGGCCAGGCCGGTAACGCCGACGCAGGTGCGGGCCGGCAGCCGATCTGACGGGAAGAACGTGCGGTAGGTCTCGTTCATCGCGGCGTAGTCTTCCTTGAAGCGCGTCAGATAGATGCGCGTCATCACGACGTGCTCGAGGCCAAGATCGAGGCCGGCGAGAACCACCTTCAAATTCTCCATCACCGCACGGGTCTGCGCGACGATGCCGTCGGGCAACACGCCCGGCGTCTGTGGCGTGTCCGGCATCTGGCCGGTGACGAAGACAAAGCCATCGGTCTCCACCGCGTGGCTGAAGGGCGCGACCGGCTTCGGTCCGCCGCTGATCATGTGGAATTTCACCTGCGATGTCCTTGTTAAGTCGCGTCCTGAAACAGACGCTTGCTGAGGATAGCGTGCACGCCCCAATTGCCGTCGACGACTTGCGTGACGCCGAAATCGACGGCCGCCGACATCAGCGCGATCGCCTCGTCCTCGCTGAGCCCTTTGACGTTCATCAGGAAGCGCCGCATCTTGCGAAAGGCATCCTTCATGGCGAGGTCGAGAGAGGATTTTGCGTAAACCTCGCTCTGGCCCTGCGCGCCGAACTCGGCGAGGTAGTTGGGGTGGCTGAAGCCGGTCAGCACCCAGTCGGTCGCGGTCTCGATCAGGGGATAGGAGAGATCGGCATAGGGCTGACCGGCGAGATCGGCCTTCTTGTGCAGGATCACCTCGAAGGTGCCAGTCATTGAGCATTCGATCGCGGTACCGCTGAGTTCGCCGTCGCCTTGAGCTGCGTGGGGATCGCCGACCGACAGCAGCGCGCCGGGCACGGAGACCGGAAGATAGACGGTCGCCCCCTTCCCCAGCCGCCAATTGTCGAGATTGCCGCCGAAATAGGACGGCGGCACCGAATCGACGAAATCGACCTCGCGCGGCGCCACCGCGATGACGCCGAAATGCGGCCGCAGCGGAATGCGGATGCCGTCGAGCACGGCATGTCGGCGCTTGATCGTGCCCGAGATGACGGGAACGCCGGGATAGTCGTAGGTGGTGTGGACGACGCCGAACGGATCGGTCTGCGGTTCCCAGCGGTAAGAATAGAGCGCGCGAGCGTGCGGCGCTTTCCCGTCGTCGAATATCTCGTAGATCGTGACGGCTTCGCGCGGCTTGGGGCCGCCGAGAAACTCGTTGTAGTGATAGCCCCACCATGCCGCGACGGAGGAGCCGAACACTCGACCGGCGTGGCCGGGATTGCGGCTCGCGCGCGGTACGATGTCCAGGATACGCACCTCCAGCACATCGCCGGGCTGGGCGTCCTTCACCGCAACGGGCCCAGTGCAGATGTGCACGCCAAACCCCTCGCCGGCACCGCGGCCGAACACGCTGGCATCCATTGGCCCGGCGCCGCGGCGATCGACGTTCTTCCTGTCGCGGGTCCAGCCGAACACGCTTTCGGCGCCGGCATCGCCTGCGATCATCATGTCGGGAGCGTCGGAGGCATGCTGCGTCAGCGTCTCGATGGTGATGGTCTCGCCGGAAGCAATCTCGATCTGCGGCGGCAGCGAGCGGCTGAAATAACCCCAATGAACACGGCTGGCCTCGACCGGGAGATGGTGGTGCTTGCGCTCAGTGGTCGTCCGTTCTTCGGTGCCGGGACGCGCAACGCTGCTTCGGGCCTCCACGCTCTGATGCGCGCGCAATTGTGCCAGCGCCTCCTGCGGCCAGCCGCGCTGTCCCGCCGCGCCATGCTGTGAGGTCGCCCGCTCCGCCTCCTGCTGGCGGAATTCGCGCGGCGGAAGGCCGAAACGATGGCGAAAGGCGCGGCTGAAATGCGCGGAATCGCCAAAGCCGTAAGCGTAGGCGATCTCCGAGATCGAGCGATGGGCCTCGGTCGGGTTGGACAGGTCCGCCCAGGCCCGCTGGAGCCTGCGCTCGCGGACATAGTGGGTAAAATTGTCGCCGACCGTCTCGAACAGTTTTTGCAAGTACCGCTCGGAAATCCCCTCGGCCTGCGCCACGCGTGCCGGCACCAGATCGGGATCGTCGAGCCGGCGCTCGATGGTCTGGCAGATCCGGTGCAGCAGCGCAGCCTGGGTCGCGCTCGATCCGGCGTCGGAGGCCGAGGCCGCGAGTTGATGCGCGAGTGTCAGCAGGAGATCGACGAGGGACTGCGCGACCGAATTCCATTCGGCATCGCTTAACGCGTCGAGCGTGCGGGCGGTGGCGTCCAACAGGCGTGAGAACACATCGGCAAAGCCGCTGGGCGGGACGACGCGGGGCTCGCCGAGCCGCGGCTTGCCCGAGAGCCGTCCGTGCAGTGCTTCTGAGGTCACCGACAGCACGACCGCGCGCATGTCACGCTGGAACACGATGCTCCAGTCGCCGCTGCGCGGCAGCAGCACGAGATGGCCGACGGGAACGATGCGATGGCCGCCAGCGCTCTTCAGCACCATGCCGTCCTCGACCGGCATCAGCGCGATCGGAAGGTCTTCATTCGCTTGCGCGAGCAGCGCGACGCTCTGCGCGCCCGCGGCCATGCGCGTCAGCGCGACGCCGGCGGCGTGACGATGCGAGGCGGTCGCGTGTCCGTCATAAAAGGAATGGCTGCCCGCCGGTTGCAGCCCGACCGCCGCCAGCACGTCCCGCCAGGCTTCGGGGCGGTCGTCTTGCGCGTAGGACTCGCTCGTGAACGGGCGGAAGCTCATCGGATCGACCCAGATTGCGGTCGATCGAAGCAACCTCCGTGCCAGCCGCACGCGATCATCCGTCGCCGTGACGGGCCACAGACGGGGCTTGTCCTTCACGCGTTCATTCCAAAATCCGAATGTGTGTCAATGCATTAGTCGCACCGAAAAATGTTCTTGCGGATCGTGCCGTGGACGCCCCAATTGGCGTCGACGACCTGGGTGACGCCGAAATCGGCGCCGACCGACATCAGCGAGATCGCCTCGTCCTCGCTGAGGCGATGCACCGTCATCAGGAATCTCCGGAGCTTGCGGAACGCATCGCGCATCGCGCGGTCGAGGCTCGAATGATTGGCGATCTCGGTTTGCGCATCGGCACCGAGCGCGGCGAGATAGTTCGGATAGGTGAAGCCGTAGAACGACCAGGCGTGATCGGTCTCGAGCATGGGATGGTCGAGACCTTCGAGATGGGTGCCGGCCAGATCAGCTTTCTTGTGCAGGATGAACTCGAAATCGCCGGTGAGCGAGGTCTCGATTGCGGTGCCGCCGAGCTCGCTGTCACCTTGGGCCGCATGGGGATCGCCGACCGAGAAATAGGCGCCTGGCACCGCGACCGGATAGAACATCCGCGCGCCCTTGCCGATCCGCCAGTCGTCGATGTTGCCGCCGGTGTAGCTCGGCGGGATCGAGCTGACGAAATCGGCTTCCGACGGCGCGAGGCCCATGGTGCCGAAATGCAGCCGCGCGGGCACCTTCACGCTGGAGAGGATGTTCTCGCGCTTTTTGATCGTCGCGTGGTCGACGCGCACACCGGGATAGTCGATGGTCGGGTGCACGATGCCGTCGGGGTCCGTCTGCGGCGTCCAGACGTAATTGTAGACGGCCTTTGCGTAGGGCTCGCCCGAGGTGTCGAGCTCGAAGATGGTCACGACCTCGCGCGGCTTCGGCTCTTCGATCAGGTCGTGATAGTGAAAGCCCCAGTTCGCCGCGACATTGGAGCCGAAGCAGCGGCCGGCGTGGCAGGCGCTGCAACTCGGCCGCGGCCGGACGTCGAGGATGCGCACCTCCAGAACGTCGCCGGGTTCGGCGCCCTCGATTGCGACCGGGCCGGTGAGGAGATGCACGCCGATGCCCTCGCCCGCGCCGCGGATGAACGGTCCCTCGACCGGACCCG
Source organism: Bradyrhizobium sp. CB2312 (assembly GCF_029714425.1). Classification (NCBI taxonomy): domain Bacteria; kingdom Pseudomonadati; phylum Pseudomonadota; class Alphaproteobacteria; order Hyphomicrobiales; family Nitrobacteraceae; genus Bradyrhizobium; species Bradyrhizobium sp. CB2312. The sequence continues at coordinate 5,182,090 of NZ_CP121668.1, forward strand.
AGCCGCGGCGCGCCACCGCTTTATGCTCGCGCGTCCACTGGAACACGCTTTCGGCGCCGGGATCGCCCTGGATCATGCGCTCGTAATCGTCGTTGGCGTGATGGGTCAGCGTCTCGATGGTGGCGCGATCTCCCGAGCGTAGCGTCAGAGCCGGCGCGACCTTCTTGGAGAAATAGCCCCAGTGGACGGTCTTGGGCGAAACCGGCAGCGTCACATGCTTCATGAGGTGGCCTCTTCGGGGGGCTTGAACATGGTGGAGAGAGCGCTCATCGCGCTGCCTCCGGAGTCTTGTCGGCTTCCATCACGCTGAGGAAACGCGCCGTCAGCGGATTGCGGGGATTGGAGAGCACCTCGTGCGCAGGTCCCTCCTCGATGATCGCGCCGCCGCTCAAGAACGCGACACGGTCGGCGACCTCGTCGGCAAAGCGGATCTGGTGCGTCGAGATGATCATGGTGAGGCCGTCATCGATGGCCAGGCGGCGGATCACCTCCAGCACCTCGTTGACGAGTTCGGGATCGAGCGCCGAGGTCGGCTCGTCCAAGAGCAGCACACTCGGGTTCGGTGCCAGCGCCCGCGCGATGGCGACGCGCTGCTGCTGGCCGCCGGACAGATGTCGCGGCAACGCATCGGCGCGATGCGAGAGCCCAACACGGTCGAGCAACTCGGTGGCGCGGCGTTCGGCATCGATGCGGGTCATGCCGTGGACCCAGCGCAAGGGACCGGCGATGTTCTCCTTGGCCGAGAGATGGGCGAACAGATTGAACTGCTGGAACACCATGCCGACGCCGACGCTGGCGCGCTCATTGGCAATGGCGCGCGGCGACAGCGGCTTGCCATCCTCGCCAAAGCCGAGGCGGCGGCCGCCGACGCGGACGGTGCCAGCGTCCCAATTCTCGAGATGGTTGATACAGCGGAGCAGCGTGCTCTTGCCGGAGCCGCTGGGCCCGAGCAGCGCGACGACCTCGCCGACGCGCACCGTGAGGTCGAGGCCATCGAGCACCCTGTGCGGGCCGTAGCTCTTGGTGAGGTCCTTGGCTTCGACCGCGATATTGTTGCGCGCGATCGTCGCGGCCCGGCGGGCGCGTTCCTCGCGGGTCAGGGCCAGCGGCGGGGTGTCGGCCAGCTCTGCCGGCGCGGCCTCGGGATCGGCGCCAGCCGCATCGGCAAGGTCGAGCTTGGTAGCGAGTTCAACGCGGCGCCAGGGGAGATAGTCGGCGAGCTTGCGCTCGCGGCGCGTGGTGCGGTCGAGGTCGAGCAGCCACTCGGCGAAGAGCTGGATGCCGCTGATGGTGGCTGTCAGCACGAGATACAGCAGTCCCGAGGCAAAGAAGATCGAGAAGAAGTCGAAGGTCGAAGACGCCAGCTGGGTCGAGCGCAAGGTCAGCTCCTGCACCGCGACGACGGAAGCGAGCGAGGAGTTTTTCAGCGCGCTGACGGCCTCGTTGCCGAAGGCCGGGATCATGGTGCGGATCGCCTGCGGCGCGATCACCCGGCGCATCAGGATGGACGGCGTCATGCCGAGCGCCTGGCCGGCCGTCAGCTGTCCACGATCGACGCCGAGCACGCCGGCACGCAGCATTTCCGCGATGAACGGCGCCTCGTTGCAGGCGAGCGCCAGGCCGGCGGCCAGCACCGCCGGCAGCTTGATGCCGATATGCGGCAGCGCGTCGTAGGCGAACACCATCTGCAGGATCAGCGGCGTGCCGCGGAAGATCACGGTGTAGCCTCGGGCGATCGCCGCCAGGGGCCAGAAGCGCGAGAGCTGCATGCCGACGAGGATAAATCCAAGGATCAATCCGCCGCCGAGCCCGAGGGCGGTCACCTCGAGGGTGAGCTCGATGCCCTCGAGCAGATACGGCATGCTCAGGTAATGGAGGAACAGCGACATCAGTCAGCCGTCAGAATGTCCGGCTCCTTGAAGTTGTTCACGTCCAACCCGTGCTTCTTCAGAAGCTCCATATGCGTGCCGGCCTTCTGCACTTCGATCAACGCGGCGAGCACGGCGTCGCGGAATTTCGGCTTGTCCTTGGGCACGGCGATGCCGACCGAATACGGGATCGTCACCGCGATCGCCTTCTCCAGCTTGTCCGGATAGGCCTTCACGGCGCTGTCGACGGTGTTGACGTCGTTGACATAGGTGTCGGCGCGGCCGGCGAGGATCGCCTGGATGCAGTTGGCGTTGTTGTCGTAGAGCTGGATCGTCGGCTCGGGCTTGCCGGCCTTCTTACATTCCGGGATCAAGGCCTGGATCAGGGGCACCTCGACATAGCCGGTGTTTTCGGCTGCAGCGGCGCCGCACATCGACATGTTGATGCCGTTGATGCCCTTTGGATTGCCCTTGGCGACCAGCACGCCGTCGAACACTTTCGAATAGGTGATGAAGTCGGCAGCCTTCGCGCGTTCCTTGGTGGCATAGATGTCGGAGATGACGATGTCGGCCTGGCCGGCGGCGAGCGTCGTCAGCAGCGCTGCGAACACCACGGGCTTGTAGGTCAGCTTGAAGCCGAGACATTCCCCGATGGCTTCGCCGAGATCGATGTCGAAGCCGATATATTTGCTGGGGTCCTTTGGATCGATGGTCTCGTAGCCCGGTGTGTGCGGGTTGATGGCGTTGACGAGTGTCTTGCCTTTCCAGTCCGGATATTTCTCCTGGAGCGCGGCGCAGGCGGCCGGTGCAGCAGCTTGCGCGCTCAGCGGCGTTGCGACGACCACGCCGAAAGCGAGCACGGCACCAAGCGCGGCCTTGCGCCACGGCTGCGATGCGCGCGCGATCCCCCGCGCATGGGGCAATAGCCGTCTCTCCATCTCCTGCTCCTTCGAATTGTCATGGCACTGGCCATGTTCCAGATCCCGGAAGGAAGCCTAGGTGGAGTGGACGGGGAAAAGCTTGTCCGCGGGCGTACAAAAAATTGGATGAACGGGGCCCGCGATTTGGGCAAGCGGCTGCACAAAAACTGTTCGTGCGCGATGCACGCTACAGCACGCAATTCCGAATTCGGGCGAACCACATTATCCTGAATGGCGCATCAGTTGGCGCGACCCGAGAATCAGATGATGAAGTTATTTGACAGAGATATGACGCGGACGACAGGAATGCGGCGTGCGGCCGACACATCTGTGTCTGTATCCACAGCACTCCACAGGCTGTCCGCAGCATATCCACAGGCTGATTATGCTGGATTCGCGAGCCCGCGCGGGCCACTTGCTGCGCACAAAACCACAGGTCAGCTATGTCAGCCGCCGGCCTGATCGAACACGCTGCGGCAAGCCTCGCTCAAGCTTGACCGGTTACGGCGCAGGCAGGCCGTGATGGCGCGGACGTTGGGGATTTCGCCGGCGCAGAGCCGGTAGACGTCGGGCGTGCAGGCCCGGCGCTGCTCGGGCGTCCCCTGCGCCTGGGCGGCGGAGGCAAAGAGTGTCAGGAAGAGTCCGACGGTCGAGGCGCGACGCGCCCGGCTCTTCACACCCGCAAACCGCAAGAACCTCGCCTTCATGACTGGTCTCCCGCTCTGCCCTGCCCGACCGGCCTGCGTTGGCCGGTGTGTGAAGGGGTAGGAGAAATAAACCGCCGAGAATGTGATCTCTTTCACACTGGCGACGAGCCCCGGCTGCCTAGATTTGCGCGGGGATTTTTCAGGAATCGCTAACCAATCGGGCCGTGATCGTCGGATCGTTAAAATTCGAACGATCGGCTCAATTTGGAAACAAACCGGCTTTGCGACATTCGCCCTTCGAATTGCCGGAGGGTGCGATGAGCGAAGCCGAATTCAACTTGCTGCTGGATGCCGTCCGGGACGCCATGGTCCATCAGGATTTTGCGCCCGCGCCGGAGGAGGAATTCGTGCCCCGCTCGTGGAGCTTCAACGCGATGCCCAAGGCCGCGAATGACAATGAGGGCGCCTGGCCCCTGCTGCCGTTTCCGGACGGCTGGTACGCGGCCGGCTGAGGCCACTTTCATCATGAGCCAATGCGCCCGCGATTAGCGGGCGTTTTGCTTTTGGCCATGCGCCGAGCCCGGCGCGGCCGCGATCAGGTCTTGACGCGCTCCTCGCCGTCCTGCGGCACCCTGTCGGGCACAGACAGCCGGCGGGAAGATGCTGTCATAGATCGCGCGGGCCTCGCGAATGAGACGGGCCCGCTCCAGCTCGGATTTCGGGACAAATCGGACGATGTCGCCCACGGCTGCTCCAGCGCTCGGGTGATGGGAATGCATCACTTCGCAGATGCGAAGTCTATGCCATCGGGCCTGAATCGCTGGTGTTCGCCAAGCCCCGGGCGAATCCGGTGGCGCAGCCCTGCCCGCCCGGCGGGGCCTACACGCGCGGCAGGCGGAACCCGCGCCGAAATGCAATTTATGCTGGAAGATCAGAAGCTTGTGATGGAGGCCACGACCAGAATTGAACTGGTGTACACGGTTTTGCAGACCGTTGCGTAACCACTCCGCCACGTGGCCCCGTAAGGGCGGACCAATATAGGGGATCAATGGCTTAGGCAACCCCGACCGGGTGCCTACGTCCTGGCCCCGCCGAGATAGCAGCCAAGAATCTCCTCGGCCGCGCCGGAAGCCGCGATCCGCCCCTCCTCCAGCAGATTCGCGCAATTGCAGGTCGCCTTGATGAGATCGACATCATGCGAGGCCAGCACCAACCGCGGTTGCGACCGCGAAGATCAGGCGCAGCATCATGCCACTGGAATAGGTGCGCAGCGGCAGGTCGAGCCGGTCGCCGAGCTCGGTGAACTCGGCGATCTCCGCTCCCCGCCTGGCACGGTGCAATCAATCGTACGGTGGATGTGAGCTGGAGTCAGGCTCGTTTGCGACGCCTGAAGTCGCGCCGGCGGCCCTTTGGTGCAGGCTTGGGCGCCAGTTCCGGCATCTCGGCCTGGACCTCGCGGTAGCGCGTTAACAGCCGCTCAAAACTCGCGTGCAGGGTCTCGGCGATATCGGGACGCCGCTCGATGCCGGCCAGGATCGTCGCCGCGGCCTCGATGGTCGACAGCCCATCGCTGCGCGGCTCGCGGCGCAGACGCCCGTAGCGCGAGGGATGTGCCGGGTTGAGGATCACGCGCTGGCATTTGAGCATCCAGGGATTGCGCCACCACAGCGCCTTGGCCTGGCTCCAGGTGCCGTCGAGCAGCACCACGCCTTCGAGCTTGCCAAGGATCGCGCGCTGATTTTCGGCGACCTCGCCCTTGCGATTGAGCACCACGATCTCGCCCTCGGCGTCGAGATCGGCGGCGCGTGCCGAGCCGAGATAGAGCACGGCCCAGCGCGCGGCGTTTTCGACCGGCCGGCCCAGCGCCTTGGACAGGCTCGGCCAGGACAGGCCGACGCGCACGGTGGCATCGGCAAAATGCTTCGCCAGCAGGCGCGCGGTGCCGAGCGCCCTGTCCTGCTCCTGCGGATGCTGGAGGATCAGGAGTGAGAGCCGGTTCTCAATCGGCGTGACGCTGTCGCAGATGCACAGCGGCATCGGCTTCTGGCAATGCGGGCATTCGGGGATCGGCTCGGCCGGGGCTGCGGCTGTAGGGTTCGACATGACCGCCGCTATACGCTCCGCGCGGCGCTTCGCCAACCTATTCCGCCGGCGCAGGCAACGGGCGCGGCTCGGAGCGGCGGCGCAGGCGGTCGATCAGGAGATAGATCACCGGCGTGGTGTAGAGCGTCAGGATCTGCGAGACGAACAGGCCGCCGATGATGGTGATGCCGAGCGGACGGCGCAGCTCCGTGCCCGGGCCGGTCGCGACCACAAGCGGAATGCCGGCGAACAGCGCCGCCATCGTCGTCATCAGGATCGGGCGGAAGCGCGCCTGGCAGGCCTCGAAGATTGCTTCTGCCGAGGACAGGCCGCGCTGACGCTCGGCATCGAGCGCGAAGTCGACCATCATGATGCCGTTCTTCTTGACGATGCCGATCAGGAGGATGATGCCGACGAAGGCAATCACCGTCAGCGGCGTGTTGGTGATCTGCAAGGCCAACAGCGCGCCGAGGCCGGCCGACGGCAGCGTCGAAATGATCGTCAGCGGATGGGCGAGACTCTCGTAGAGCACGCCCAGCACGATATACATCGCGACCAGCGCGCCGAGGATCAGCAGCGGCTGCCGGCCGCTGGTCCTGGCGAAGTCGCCGGCATTGCCGTCGAAGCTGCCCCGGATGCCCTCCGGCATATGCAGCTCCTCGACGGCGCGCTGGATGTTCTGCGTCGCGCCCTGGAGCGGCACGTTGGGCAAGAGGTTGAACGACACTGTGGTCGAGGGGAACGACTGCGAATGATAGACCGCGAGCGCAGCGAGCCCGCGCGTCGCATGCACCACCGCCGAGAGCGGCACCTGCGCGTCACCCGCGCCGGCGACGTAGATGCGGTCGAGGTTGGACGGGTCGACCTGGAATTTCGGATCGATCTCCAGCACGACCATATACTGGTTGCGCTGGGTGTAGATGATCGAGATCTGCCGCTGGGAGAAGGCGTTGTTCAGGGCATTGTCGATGTCCTGGACGCGGACGCCGAGTGCCGAGGCCTTTTGCCGGTCGATCGACAAGGTGAGCTGAAGCCCGCCGGGATCGCGGTCGCTGGATATGTCGGTGATGCCCTCGACGCTCTCCATGCGCTTGGCCACGATCGGCGCCCATTTCTGCAACAGGCCGAGATCGGTGCTGCTCAGCGTGTACTGGTAGTCGGAATCGCTCTGCCGCCCGCCGGCGCGTACGTCCTGGGCGGCGAACATGAAGAGGCGGATGCCGGGCACGGGAAACAGAGCGCGCCTGAGGCGATCGATCACGACCTCGGTCGAGACGTGGTTGCGTTCCTCCGGCGGCTTCAGGCTGATGAACATGGTGCCGCGGTTCGAGGTCGCAGCACCCGGGCCCCCGCCGCTGCCGACGGTCGAGCCGATGCCGGCGACGGCAGGATCCTGCATCACGATGTCGGCGAGCCGCTGCTGCAGGCTGAGCATCGACTGGAACGAGATGTCGGCCGAGGCGCGCGTCGCGCCGATGACGAAGCCGGAATCGTCGGTCGGGAAATAGCCCTTGGGGACCTTGATGTAGAGCGTCACCGTCAGCGCGATGGTGGCGAAGAACACCAGCAACGTCAGCAGCGGGAATTCCAGCACCGTGCGCAAGGTGCGGGCATAGAAGGCGACGATGCGCGACAGCGAGCCCTCGATCAGCCGGTCGAACAGCGTCGCAGTGCCGGAGGTGGTCTGCCGGATGTAATGCGCGCAGATCATCGGCGTCACCGTCAGCGACACGAGCGTCGAGACCAGGATGGCGAAGGTCAGCGTCAGCGAGAATTCGCGCAGGAGACGGCCGACGATGCCGTCCATGAAGATCAGCGGGGTGAACGCCGCGATCAGCGACAGGCTGATCGAGACGACCGTGAATCCGATCTGCTTCGCGCCCTCCAGCGCCGCCTGCATCGGCCGCATGCCGTGCTCGAGGTTGCGGAACATGTTCTCGATCATGACAATGGCGTCGTCGACGACGAAGCCGACCGAGATCGCGAGCGCCATCAGCGACAGATTGTCGATCGAGAAGCCCGCGACCCACATGCCGGCGCAGGTGCCGGCCAGCGCCAGCGGCACCGAGATGCCGGCGGCGATCGTCGGCGTCAGCCGGCGCAGGAACACGAACACCACGACCATCACGAGGATGGCGGTCGCGAGCAACGTCCACTGCATGTCCAGCACGCTGGCCCGGATCGTGCTGGTGCGGTCGACCAGCGTGGAGATGTCGACGCCGGCCGGGATCCATTGCTTCAGCTCGGGGATCAGCGCCTTTACCCGGTCGACGGTGTCGATGACATTGGCATCGCCCTGCTTGGTGATCTGGATCAGCACGGCCGGCTGCTTGTTGAACCAGGCGATGGAGCGGGCGTTGCGGACGGAATCCTCGATGTCGGCGACGTCGGAGAGCCGGACGAAATTGCCGTTCGAGCTCTTGATGACGATGTCGCGGAATTCCTTCGCCGTGCGCATCTGCTTGTTCAGCGACAGCGTCTCGCTCTGACGCTCGCCGTTGAAGATGCCGACCGGGCCGAGCGGATTGGCGTTGATGATCGCGGTCCGCACGTCGTCAGTGGCGATGCCGGCATTCGACAGCGCCACGGGGTTGAGCTGCACCCGGACCGCCGGCTGGTCGGCGCCCGACACGGTCACGTCGCCGACGCCGGGCACCTGCGAGATGCGCTGCGCCAGCACCGTGTCGGCGACGTCGTAGATGGCGCTGGCCGACAGCGTCTTCGAGGTCAGCGCCAGAACGAACACGGGCGCGCCGGCCGTGTTGGCTTTGCGGAAGCGCGGCAGCGTCGGCAGGTCGCTCGGCAGGTCGACCAGCGCGGCGTTGATCGCCGCCTGCACGTCGCGGGCGGCCTTGTCGATGTTGCGGCCGATGTCGAACTGGAGCTGGATGTTGGTGACGCCGAGCGACGACGTCGAGGTGATCTGGTTGATGCCGGCGATCTCGCCCAGCCGCCGCTCTAGCGGCGAGGCCACCGTCGCCGCCATCACCGACGGATCGGCGCCCGGCCGACTGGCCGAGACGAAGATGGCGGGAAAATCGACGTTCGGGACCGAGGCGACGGGAAGGAACTCGTAGGCGACGACACCCAGCAGGAACAACCCGATCGACAGCAGCGTGGTCGCGACCGGGCGGCGGATGAAGGGCTCCGAGATCGATGCCATCACTGCATCCCCTCGGTGGCGCCTGCGACCGGCGGCCCGCCGGATTCGGCCGGCGGCAGCGCCTGCTCGAGGCGGCGGTTGATGCGGTCGAGCGCGAGGTAGATCACCGGCGTGGTGTAGAGCGTCAGCAGCTGGCTCAGCAGCAGGCCGCCGATAATGGAGATGCCGAGCGGGAAGCGCAGTTCGGCGCCGGTGCCGCTCTCGATGGCCAGCGGCAGCGCGCCGAACAGCGCAGCCAGCGTCGTCATCATGATCGGCCTAAAGCGCAGCAGGCAGGCCTGCACGATGGCCTCGTTGGGCGACATCCCCTGCCCGCGCTCGGCTTCAAGCGCGAAGTCGATCATCATGATCGCATTCTTCTTGACGATGCCCATCAGGAGGATGATGCCGATCAGGCCGATCACCGAGAGATCCTGCCCGCACAAGATCAGCGCCAGGATGGCGCCGACGCCGGCCGAGGGCAGCGTCGACAGGATGGTGATCGGATGGATGTAGCTCTCATAGAGCACGCCGAGCACGATGTAGATCGTGATCACCGCCGCAAGCAGCAGCCAGGGTTGGCCGGCGAGTGCCTTGGAGAATTCGGCAGCATCGCCGGCATAGACGCCGACGATGCTGTTGGGCATGCCGATCCGGGTCTCGATGATCTTCACCGCCTCGACGGCATCGCCGAGCGCGGCGCCCGGCGCGAGGTTGAAGCTGAGCGAGATCGACGGGAATTGCGCCTGGTGCGAGATCGCGAGCGGTGCCGTGGTGCGCTTCAGTGTCGCCACCGCCGACAGCGGCACCTGGGCGTTGGGCGCGCCGGCGATCGCGCCCGCCGCGCCCGGCAGATACAGCTTCGACAGGATCGAGGGATCGCGCTGGTACATCGGCAGCGCCTCCAGCACCACGCGGTACTGGTTGGCCTGGCCGTAGATGGTCGAGATCTGCCTTTGGGCAAAGGCGTCGTTCAGCGTGTCGGTGATGCCTTGCAGGCTCACTCCGAGCTGGCCGGCGCGGGTGCGGTCGACATCGAGCTGCGCGCGCAGACCGCCCTCCTGGGCCTCGGAGGAGACGTCGCGGAACAAGGGATCGCGCCGCATCTCCGTAACCAGCTTACGCGCCCATTCAGACACCAGCGCCGCATCGGTGCCGGTCAGCGTGTACTGGTATTGCGAGCGGCTCGACTGGGTCGAGATCTGCACGTCCTGCACCGGCTGGAAATAGACCGTCATGCCAGGGATGGCGGAGACCCGCTCCTTCAGCCGGTTCACGACCACGCTGACATCGTCGCGCCGCTCGCCGCGCGGCTTCAAGGTCATGACGAGCCGTCCGACATTGGTGGTCGGGTTGACCGAGCCCGCGCCGATCACCGAGACGACGCCGACCACGTCAGGATCGGCCTTGATGGCGTCGGCGGCTTCAGCCTGCCGCTTCTGCATCTCCGCGAACGACACGTCCGGCCCCGCCTCCGTCACCGCCGTGATCGAGGCGGTGTCCTGGAGCGGCAAAAAGCCCTTTGGCGCGACGACGTAGAGAACGAGGGTTGCGGCCAGCGTCGCGAAGGTCACGACCAGCGTGGCGCGCTGGCGCTCCAGCACCCAGAGCAGCGTGCGGTGATAGAACTCGACTGTGCGGTCGATGAAGCGGCTGATCGCGGCGAGTCCCGGCACCGCGAGCTCCTCATGCGCATGCCGCAGCAGCCGCGAGCACATCATCGGCGTCAGCGTCAGCGAGACCACGGCCGAGGTCACGACCGCGATGGTCAGCGTCAGCGCGAACTCGCGGAACATGCGGCCCACCAGGCCCGACATGAACAGCAGCGGGATGAACACCGCGATCAGCGACACCGTCAGCGAGATCACCGTGAAGCCGATCTCGCTGGCACCCTTCAGCGAGGCCTCCATCGCGCTCTCGCCGTTCTCCATGTGGCGGACGATGTTCTCGATCATGACAATGGCGTCGTCGACGACGAATCCGGTGCCGATCGTCAGCGCCATCAGCGACAGATTGTCGAGGCTGAACCCGGCGAAATACATGATGCCGAAGCTCGTGATCAGCGACAGCGGCAGCGCGACGCCGGCGATCAGCGTGGCCCGCAGCGAGCGCAGGAACAGCAGCACAACGAGCGTCACCAGCACGACGCTGAGGATCAGCGTGAACTGCACGTCGCGCACAGAGGCGCGGATGGTGACGGTACGGTCGGACACAATGGTGAGGTTCACGCCGGCCGGGATCGCGCGCTGCACCTTGGGGATCTCGGCGCGGATCTGGCTGACCACGTCGATGACGTTGGCGCCGGGCTGGCGCTGGATGTCGATGATGACGGCCGGCGAGCCCTGGTACCAGCCGCCGGTGCGGTCGTTTTCGAGCCCGTCGACGATCTGCGCAACGTCGGCGATCGTGACCGGCGAGCCGTTGCGATAGGCGATGATAACAGGCTTGTAGGCGTCGGCAGCGGCGATCTGGTCGTTGGCGGCGATGATGTAGGATTGCTGCGCGCCGTCGAGCGAGCCCTTCGGCCCGGAGACGTTGGCATTGGCGATCGCGGTGCGCAAATCCTCCATGGCGATGCCATAGGCGGCAAGCCGCGCCAGATCGGCCTGGATGCGCACGGCCGGTTTCAGCCCGCCGAGCACGGAGACGCGCCCGACACCGGAGATCTGGCTCAATCGCTGGGCCAGGAGCGTATCGGCGATGTCGCTCATCGCCCGCAGCGAGATGGTGTCCGAGCGCAGCGCCAGGGTCATCACCGGCGCATCCGCCGGGTTCACCTTGGCGTAGGTCGGCGGATAAGGCAGCGTCTTCGGCAGCACGCCAGCGGCCGCGTTGATCGCAGCCTGCACGTCTTGGGTGGCGCCGTCGATGTCGCGGTTGAGATCGAACTGGAGCGATATCTGGCTGACGCCGAACGAGCTCGTCGAGTTCATCGCCGACAACGACGGGATCTGGCCGAGCTGCCGCTCCAGGGGCGCCGTGATCAGCGAGGCGATCACGTCGGGGCTCGCGCCCGGCAGCTGCGTCGTCACCTGCACGGTCGGGAAATCGACCTGCGGCAGCGCGGAGACCGGCAGCGCGAAATAGCCGAGGGCGCCGCCGATCAGGAGCGCGATGCCGAGCAGCGAGGTCGCGATCGGACGTCGGATGAAGGGTTCGGAGACACCCATGGGTTACGCCTGCCGCTTCACGCGGCTGTTGTCGGGATCATGGCTGCTTGGCTCCAGCTCCCGATGAGGCCCCCGGCCCCGGTGCAGGTCCTGTCTGGCCCTTCTGGTCGCCTTCGCTGCTCTTGCGCTTGGCGTGGAACTCGCCGTCCTTGGCTTGTCCGTCCTTTTGCGAGTCCTTCTGACCGTCGGTCTGGCTGTTCTTGGCACCGTCTTTCTTCTGCGCATCGCCCTGCGGCCCGCGCGAGCGCTTGCGCGGGGCGAGATCGGCGGACGGGGTCTGGTCGTCGCGGCCGATGACGACCTTGGAGCCGTCGGACAGATTGGCAAAGCCTGTCGTGACGACCTTATCGGTCGGCGACAGGCCGCTCGCGATCACGGCGTCATGCTCGTTCTGCTGCGTCACCGTCACGGGCTTGGCCGAGACCACATTGTCCTCGCCGATGACGTAGCTGAAGGTGCCGATCGGGCCGCGCTGCACCGCCGAGGTCGGCACCACGAGCGCTTGCATCAAGGTCTCGACCTTGAGGCGGACATTGACGAACTGGCCTGGCCAGAGCTGGTAGTTGGCGTTGGGGAACTCGGCCTTGAGCCTCAGCGTGCCGGTGGTCTGGTCGACCTGGTTGTCGATGCCGGTGAGTTTGCCGGTGTCGATCACGGTGACGCCGTCATTGCCGAACACGTCGACAGCGAGCGTGCCCTTTGCGGCGGCCGCGTTGACGCGCATGATCTGCTGCTGCGGAAGGCTGAACCACACCGCGATCGGCTGCAACTGCGTGATCACCACGAGGCCCGTGGTGTCGGCGGCGTGGATGATGTTGCCCTGGTCGACCTGGCGCAGGCCGGCGCGGCCCGAGAGTGGCGCCACGATCTTGGTGTAGCTCAGCGTCGCCGCAGCGTTGTCGATCGCGGCCTGGTCCGCCTTGACCAGCGCCTCGGTCTGCGCGACCAGCGCGCGCTGGGTGTCTGCCTGCTGCTTGGAGCCGGCATTGGAGGCAGCGAGCTGCTCGTAGCGCGTCAGGTCGATGCGTTGGTTGGCGAGCTGGGCCTGGTCCTGCGCCTTCTTGGCAACCGCCTGGTCGTAGGTCGCCTGATAGAGCGCGGGATCGATCTCGCCGAGCACGTCGCCCTTCTTGACGTCCTGGCCTTCGGTGAAATTGACCGCGATCAGCTTGCCGTCGACCTGCGAACGTACGGTCACGGTGTTGAGTGCGCGGATCGCGCCGACGCCGTCGAGAAAGACCGGGACGTCCTGGATACGTGGGGTCGCAGCCAATACCGGCACGGGCAGATCGGGCCGCTGGTTGCGGTTGTTCGCCTGCTGCTGGTGCATCGCGCTCCAGCCGATATAGCCAAGGCCGCCAAGGATCGCGAGCGTGATCAGGGTCATGACGAAGCCGCGGCCGCGCGACTTTTTCGCCGTCCCCTCTTTCGCGCTTTCCTTCTTATCCGGCTTAAAGAGCATTGACCGGTTTCTCCATGCGCGGCTCCCAGCCGCCGCCGAGCGCCTGATATAGGCTGACGATGGCAAGAAGCCGTGCGAGTTGGGCCTGCCACAGCGCGTCTTCCGCCTGAAATAGTGTCTGCTGGACGTTCAGCACGGTCACGATGTCAGCGGTGCCGGCGCGCAATTGCTGCTCGGCGAGATCGAAGGCGCGCCGGGACGAGGTGACGACATCGCGCTGCAATTGCAGCTTGATCGTGGTCTGCTTGATCGAGTACAGCGCATTGTCCACGTCGGCAAAAGACTGGACGATGGTCTTGCGGTAGGTCTGGAGCAATTCATCCTGCCGCGCCTTCGCGAATTCGAAATTGCCGAGGATCTTGCCACCGTCGAAGATCGGCTGCGTCGCGCTGCCGACGAGCTGGAAGAACGCCGCATGCGGCTGGAACAGCGACACCAGCGCCGAGCTCTGATAGCCGCCATTGCCGGTGAGCTGGATGGTCGGAAAGAACTGCGCGCGGGCATTGCCGATGTTCGCGGTGGCCGATGCAAGCTGCGCCTCCTGCCGGCGGATGTCCGGCCGCTGCGTCAAAATCTCCGACGGCAGGCCCGGCGTGACCTTGGGGATGCCGATGTTGTTCAGCGAGCCGCCGCGCACGCGCACGCTCTCCGGCGGCCGCGACACCAGCACGGCGAGCGCATTCACATTCTGGTCGAGCGTCTGGCGCAGCGGCGGCACCGACGCCTTCTGGTTGCCCAGCACGCTCTCCTGCTGCGCGACGTCCAGATCGGTGCTGGTGCCGGCCTTGCGGCGCTCCTTGATGGCATCGAGGATGCGCTGTGCGCTCGCAATGTTGTTCTGCGCGGTCCGCAGGCGGTCCTGCGAGGCCAGCACCTGGAAATAGGCGTTGGCGACGGCTGCAAGCGTCGTCAGCGCGACGACGTCACGATCGAAGCGGTTGGCGTTCGCCGTCTCTTCCGCCGTCTGCAGCGCATCGCGATTCTGGCCCCAGAAATCGAGCTGATAGCTGGCGCTGAGGGAGGCCGAATAGTTGACGACTTCGCGCCCGCCGATGGACAGGCCCGAGGCGCTCGAGCCCGAGGTGCGCGAATAGGTCTCCTGCCCGGTGCCGGACAGGCTCGGCAGCAGCGCCGCACCCGCCTGCCGCGCCTGGGCATCCGCCTGGACGATACGCGCGACGGCGGCGGCGATGTCGAGGTTGACGGTCTGCGCCTCCTCCATCAGTTGCGTGAGCTCGGTGGAGCGGAAGCCGCGCCACCAATCCAGTGACGGCGGCGCATCGCCCTTGCCCGCATATTTGTACTGCGTGGGAACGTCGAGCGCGGGATCCGGGAGATCCTGGGTCAGCACGCAAGCCCCGGAACTGGCGGCGAGGCACAGCACCGCAAGCCAGCGCGCGGCGTGCCGCATCCGGGGTGCAGACTCTGGGGACCGCCGCACGGCGATCGCAGAAACATCCTGTGTCACATCCACCCCCCGCCGGGCAGATCGAACCGCCACCGCCGAGCCGGATTAACCGATTCGCGGCGGAACAGTCGGGGGGCGTTGGATAACTCGCTCACAGGTGATGCTTCCTCGGAACCGCGGGATTCATACTAGCCGGGTGCGGAACACCGGGACAGTCCCGCAGGTGCGAGATGGTTGGCCGAGCCCATCGATATTGGAGCTGAAAAAATGCAAGATATGCCTGTCTTGCACAGACTTTTTGTATTTTCGAGCCGCAGCAAAGCGTGCTCAAGCTTACTAAGATTTCATGTGATATTGGCGCCACACCTGCGCGGAAGCCGTTTGATCCGGCTGCACCAGCAACAACCTGCAACATGCTGCTTTGGCTCCGTCTCAAGCGCGCATGGGCGGTTCTCGCAAGGCCATCGATGATCGCAACTGAACGCGTCGCTGCCGCACATGTAGGTCCTCCGTCCTCCGCGCGCCGCAGCGCAAAAGCCTTCCCCTTTGGCCTCCCAAGCACTAGGTTCTGGCCAACCAGATCAACCCCTTGCCAGTGATTTCCCCCGATATGACCACTCGAAACGACGTTGTCGAAGCCATCGGCAACACCCCGCTGATCAAGCTCAAGCGCGCTTCGGAGTTGACCGGCTGCACCATCCTCGGCAAGGCCGAGTTCATGAATCCCGGGCAGTCGGTGAAGGACCGCGCGGGCAAATGGATGATTCTGGAGGCCGAGAAGCGCGGCGAGCTCAAGCCGGGCGGTCTCGTGGTGGAAGCGACCGCCGGCAACACCGGCATCGGCCTTGCGGTCGTGGCGAGCGCGCGCGGCTACCGCACGCTGATCGTGATCCCGGAGACGCAGAGCCAGGAGAAGAAGGACTTTCTGAAGCTCTGCGGCGCCGAGCTGATCGAGGTGCCGGCCCTGCCCTACGCCAATCCCAACAACTACCAGCATGTCGGCCGCAGGCTGGCCGACGAGCTGCGCAAGACCGAGCCCAATGGCGTGCTGTTCGCCGACCAGTGGAACAATCTCGACAATGCCAAGGCGCATTACGAGTCCACCGGACCGGAGATCTGGGAGCAGACCGGCGGCAAGGTCGACGGCTTCGTCTGCTCGGTCGGCAGCGGCGGCACGCTCGCCGGCGTCAGCCGCTATCTGAAAGAGAAGAACAAGGACGTCCGCATCGCCTGCGCCGATCCGCACGGCGCCGGCATGTACGAATACTTCAGGACCGGCGATGCCAAGGCGACGTCCGGCGGCTCGATCACCGAGGGCATCGGCCTCAACCGCGCGACCGCGATCGTCGAGACCGCGAAGGTCGATGACGCCTATCTCATTCCCGACACTGAGGCCGTCACCGTCATCTATGAGCTGCTCCAGCACGAGGGGCTCTGCCTCGGCGGCTCGACCGGAATCAACATCGCCGGCGCGATGCGGCTCGCAAAACAGCTCGGACCCGGCAAGACGATCGTGACCGTGCTGTGCGATTCCGGCAGCCGCTATCAGTCCAAGTTGTTCAACGCGGACTTCATGCGCGCCAAGAACCTGCCCGTGCCGGAGTGGCTCGAGAAGCGCAGCAACATCAAGCCGCCGTTCGTCTAGGGGCCGCTGGTTGCGGCCGCCGGCGTTGTTGTTTTGAGCATGATCTCTTCGGAAAACCGCTTCACGCTTTTCCGGATCATGCTCTAAGCGTGGCGGTCGCCAGGCCAGAACAGCAGCACCAGTGTCAGCGCGAGATTGACGATGCCGCCGACGACCGTGCCGGTATGCTCCTGGCCCATTGCAAGGTGCGGAAACTTCATCGCGACGACGTAGTCAACGATCATCAGCGCGATCCAGGCTGGCACCACGCAGACGGGATCCCAGCCGATGTCGCGGAAGCGCATCGAGTACAGCGTGATGGTTGCCAGCGCGAAGAACACCATCGCCGCGATCATTCCCGAGCTCTTCAGGAGATCGTCGGGGCGAACATTGGCCGGGTTGACGTTGCGCAGCACCGACATCGCGACCGCAAAGCAGATCGCGGTCATCACGACCGCGAGCGCGAGCGTGGCGAGGAAGAACTTCAACCGTCCCAGGCGGGTATTGAAGCCAAATACCAGGTCGAGCACAGGCGCCCCCTTTTTGCGCCATAGGCGCAGAAAGAGCTTTCGAACGGGTGAAGCGGCCGAGGCGCAACCTTGGATATGGTTGCGGGGAGGTTATGGGACCCGGGACAAGTTGAGCCGAGCCGCGGTGCCGTAGGGTGGGCAAAGCGCAAGCGTGCCCACCCTTTGTTGCGGCCGCGAGAGATGGCGGGCACGGCGCGAGGGCGCCTTTGCCCACCGTATGGCAGCTACGGCAGCGCACTTCACCGCAAGATCTGGCTCAAAAACAGCTTCGTCCTGGCATGCTGCGGGGCCGCAAAAAACTCGTTCGGCGTGTTGGCCTCGATGATCTGGCCGGCGTCCATGAACACGACGCGGTTGGCGACCTCGCGGGCAAAGCCCATCTCGTGGGTGACGACCAGCATGGTCATGCCCTCCTCGGCGAGGTCGACCATGGTGTCGAGCACCTCCTTCACCATTTCAGGATCGAGCGCCGAAGTCGGCTCGTCGAACAGCATCACTTTCGGATTCATGGTCAGCGCGCGGGCGATGGCGACGCGCTGCTGCTGGCCGCCGGACATCTGGCCCGGAAACTTGTTGGCCTGGTGCGGGATCTTGACCCGCTCCAGGAATTTCATCGCGGTCGCCTCGGCGTCCCTCTTGGGAATGTTGCGCACCCAGATCGGCGCCAGCGTGCAATTGTCGAGCACTGTCAGATGCGGGAACAGATTGAAGCTCTGGAACACCATGCCGACCTCGCGGCGCACCGCGTCGATGTGCTTGAGGTTCGGTCCGAGCTCGATGCCGTCGACGACGATCTCGCCCTCCTGGAACTCCTCCAGCGCGTTGATGCAGCGGATCAGCGTCGACTTGCCCGAGCCCGAGGGCCCGCAGATCACGATGCGCTCGCCCTTTTGGACCTCGAGGTCGATGTCACGCAGCACGTGGAAGTCGCCGTACCATTTGTTCAGGCCGGAAATCTTGACGATGGGCTCGGACATGGTGACCTCGATCAGTTGCGACGGTGGGCGTTGAGACGGTGCTCGACGAAGAGCGAGTAGCGCGACATTCCAAAGCAGAACAGGAAATAGATGATACCGGCGAAGGCAAAGCCCGTGAACAGGGTCGACGGCGTCGACCACTTCGGATCCGCGAACGAGGCGCGCAGCGAACCCAGCAAATCGAACAGCGCGACGATGGAGACCAGCGAGGTATCCTTGAACAGCGAGATGAAGCTGTTGACGAGGTTCGGGATGACGTGGCGCAGAGCCTGCGGCAGCACGATCAGCGACGTCGTCTTCCACCAGGACAGCCCGAGCGCCGCCGCCGCCTCGCCCTGCCCGCGCGGGATCGCGGCGAGGCCCCCGCGGACGTTCTCGGCCTGGTAGGCGCCCGTGAACAGCGCGATCCCGATCAGCGCACGGACGAGGCCGTCGACGGTGAAATTGCCCGGCAGGAACAGCGGCAGCATGTAGGTGGCGAAGAACAGCACGGTGATCAGCGGCACGCCGCGCCAGAACTCGATGAAGGCGATCGAGAAGATCCGGATCAGCGGAATGCTGGAC
Organism: Bradyrhizobium sp. CB2312; assembly: GCF_029714425.1. Taxonomy (NCBI): domain Bacteria; kingdom Pseudomonadati; phylum Pseudomonadota; class Alphaproteobacteria; order Hyphomicrobiales; family Nitrobacteraceae; genus Bradyrhizobium; species Bradyrhizobium sp. CB2312. Next base: position 5,200,484 of record NZ_CP121668.1, read on the forward strand.
CGGCGGCCGAGCGCCAGCGCAATGCCGATCGGCAATGACGTGACGATGCCGGCGACGGAGACCACGAGCGTCACCAGCAGACCGCCCCAGAGCCTCGTCTGCACGACCGCCAGTCCGCCATGATCGAGCCCCATCAGCTTGATCACGATGGCGACGGCGATGAACGTCACGATGCTCCACGCTAGGGGGCGCCATCCCGTGCGCACGCCGCCGCCGAGGACAAAGGCGATCAGCGAGACCACGGCCGTGGTGATTGCAAAATCGGTCCAGACCGATTGGCCCGAACCCTCGAGCTGGTCGCGCAGCGAGGTCAGCGGAAAGATCAGCCAGTAGATTGCCTTGCCGACCAGCAGGATGAGGTTGCCGACCGCCCACAACAGCGGGGCGATGGCCGAGGTCTTGCTGAGATTGAGCAGGACCTGCCCGGCGCCGATGATGCTGTCGTCGAACAATTGCAGCAGGCCCGCGGTCCAGCTCACGCCGAAGCCCGAGATGCCGCCGCCATGCAGCAGGAAGAATGCCACGATCGGAAAGGCGAAGAAGAACAGGCTGGCGTTCACCCCCTTCGCCGGCAGGCGCGGAACGAGCATCGGCACCAAAAGGACCGCCGCCAGGGCGAAGGTGAGGTTGACGCGCCAGCGCTCGGCCTCGGGATAGAAGCCATAGATCAATTGCGGCAGTTTTGCCTGGATGTACGGCCAGCAGGCGCCGACTGCAAACCCTGCGTTCTCGGTCAGGCACGCGGCGCGGTCACTGCCGGTCCAGACTGCGTCGACGAACAGAAATCTCACTGACGGAACGATGGTGAACCAGAGCAACAGGGCACTGACGATGGTAATCAGGATGTTGGTCGGCGAGTTGAGCAGGCGCGTGCGCACGAGGCCAATGAAGCCTGTCGTCTTCATCGGCGCAGGACGCTCGGTGAGCAGATCCTGTCGGACATAGGCGGATGAGGTGATATCGGTCATGCGCCGAGGCTCCGGCTGACGCGCCAACCGTAGACGCTCATGATCGCGCTGGTGAGCAGCGAGATCAGAAGATAGACACCCATCGTCATGGCGATGATCTCGATCGCCTGCCCGGTCTGGCTCAGCGACGTGCCGGCCCATACCGAGACGAGGTCAGGATAGCCGATCGCGACGGCAAGCGAGGAATTTTTGGTGAGATTGAGATACTGGTTGGTCAGGGGTGGCACGATCACGCGCATCGCCTGCGGCACGACGATCAGCCGCAGCGTGGCGCCGCGGCTGAGGCCGAGCGAGGACCCCGCCTCCATCTGGCCCTTGTGGACGGACAGGATGCCGGCGCGGACGATCTCGGCGATGAAGGCGGCGGTATAGGTCGACAGCGCCAGCGTCAGCGCCACGAACTCCGGAATGATGCGCGAGCCGCCGGCGAAATTGAACCCCTTGAGCTGCGGCAGCTCGACGGTGAAAGGCAAACCGAACACCAGTATGGTGGCAAGCGGCAGGCCGAACAGCAGGCCCAGCACATAGGGCCAGATGCGGATCAGCTGCCCGCGTTGGAACAGGGCGCGCCGCGCCTGGATGCGCAAGGCCAGCGACGCGACGATGCCGAGGGCCAGCACCGCAAGGAACGGGACCAGGCCGCTTCCGCCGATCGGTGATGGAATGACGAGGCCACGATTGCTGATGAAGGCGATGCCCAGCAGCGAAATGCTTTGCCTGGGATTGGGCAGCGCCGCGAGCACCGCCAGGTACCAGAACAGGATCTGGAACAGCAGCGGCAGGTTCCGGATGATCTCGACGTAGATCTCGCCGACGCGCGACAAGAGCCAGTTCGGCGACAGCCGGCACAGCGCGACGATGAAGCCGATCACGGTGGCGAAGAAGATGCCAACCACCGAGACCACGAGCGTGTTCAGGAGCCCGACCACGAACACGCGCAGGAACGTGTCCGAGCCGGTGTAGGAGATCAGGGTCTGGTTGACGTCGAAGCCGGCATTGTTGCGGAGGAAGCCGAAGCCGGCGGCGATGTGCTGGTTCTCGAGGTTGGCGCGGGTGTTGGAGACGATCTCGTAGCCGATCCAGCCCAGGATCGCCGCGAAGGCAAACTGGACGACGACGCCGTTCCAGCCTGCCTTGCCGCCCAGAATGCGCCTGATCTTCAGCGCGATCTGGGCCGGCGGTTTTCGAGCCTCGGTGCTCATCGCCGCGGATCAGGCGGGATCAGCGGATCGGCGGCGCGTACTGGAGACCCCCCTTGTTCCAAAGATTGTTGAGACCGCGATTGATGGCGAGCGGCGAGCCCGAGCCGACATTGCGGTCGAACACCTCGCCGTAATTGCCGACCGCCTTCACGATCCGGACCACCCAGTCCTTGGTGAGGCCGAGCTGTTCGCCAAAATTGCCGTCGGTGCCGAGCACGCGCTTCAGCTCCGGATTTTCCATCTTGGCCTTCTCGTCGACGTTCTTCGAGGTGATGCCGAGCTCTTCGGCGGTGACCATCGCGAACAGCGTCCACTTCACGATGTCGAACCACTGGTCGTCGCCGTGGCGCACCATCGGTCCGAGCGGCTCCTTCGAGATGATCTCGGGCAGCACCATGTGGTCGTTGGGATTGGCGAGCTTGAGGCGGTTGGCGTAGAGGCCCGACTGGTCGGTGGTGAAGACGTCGCAGCGACCGGCCTCATAGGCCTTGACCGTCTCGTCGTTGGTGCCGAACGCGATCACCTCGTACTTCATGTTGTTGGCCTTGAAGTAGTCGGCGAGATTCTGCTCGGTGGTGGTGCCGGTCTGCACGCAGACCGAGGCGCTGTTCAGTTCCAGAGCGGAATTCACTTTGAGCGACTTCTTCACCATGAAGCCCTGCCCGTCATAATAGGTCACGCCGGTGAAGTTGGCGCCGAGCGAGGTGTCGCGCGAGATGGTCCAGGTGGTGTTGCGCGAGAGCACGTCGATCTCGCCGGATTGCAGTGCCGTGAAGCGATCCTTGGCGGACAGCGGCACGAACTTGATCTTGGTCGGATCGTTGAAGATGGCGGCGGCGACGGCGCGGCAGAGGTCGACGTCGATCCCCGTCCAGTTGCCCTTGTCGTCGGGCGAGGAGAAGCCCGGCAGGCCCTGGCTGACACCACAGGACAGCGTGCCACGGTCCTTGACGGTCTTGAGCGTTTGCGCACCGGCGGTCTGGGCAGTCAGGCCGGCGGCGAGAGCGAGAGTGAGAGCCAGGGTTACGCGTTTCATGGGCTGAAGGCCTTTCAAGGTCGTCTCAAGGAACATTGTCTCAGGAATCGTCTCTGCCAGGACTAGGCGTCGCAGGACTAGCCCTGCAAGAGTCATGCTGGAAAAGCTTGCCGAACACCCACCCATCCCGAGAGGCCATAACCTAATCCCCGCCGCAGGCGCCCGCCTTTGTGGCTGTGGCGCAAGGTCCGGTCAGACGATGGATCGAAGGTCGCGGCTGCCCCTCAACATGCGGCGACTGAATAGCACCTGCGCATAGGAGAGCGGCTGGCGGGCCGGGTCAAGGGGTTGACGGGACTCTTCTGTGTTCTGTTATTAACGACAGCGGCCTTTCGGCCAGCCCGCAGGCGCGACGCGCGCCAGCGGAAACGCTTTTTTGAAAGCAGACGCATGGATTCCTCGCATCCCCTTCAGCAGCAGGCCGAGACCCGGCTGGTGACCTCCGGCCGCGACACCAAGGCGCAGAAGGGCTTCGTCAATCCGCCGGTGTTCCACGGCTCGACCGTGCTCTATCCGACCGCCGAGGATCTGCACGCCCATCGCGGCGAATTCACCTATGGCCGCCACGGCTCGCCCACCACCAAGGCGTTCCAGGAGACGCTGATGGCGCTGGAGGGACCGCAATGTGCCGGCGTCGGCATCGTTCCGTCGGGACTGTCGGCGATCTCCACCACCCTGCTCTCGGTGCTGAAGACCGGCGACCACATCCTGGTCTGCGACAACGTCTATCGGCCCTCGCGCAATTTCTGCAACGGCATGCTGACCCGCTACGGCGTCGAGACCACCTATTTCGATCCGCTGATCGGCGCCGGCATCGAAAAGCTGTTCAAGCCGAACACGCGCGCGGTGTTGGTCGAGGCGCCGGGCTCGCAATCGTTCGAGATGCCGGACATTCGCGCCATCGCCGAGGTCGCGCATGCGAAGGGCGCGCTCGTGATCGACGACAACACCTGGGCGACGCCGCTCTATCACTGCTCGCTCGAGCAGGGCGTCGACATCAGCATGCAGGCGGCCACCAAATATATCGGCGGCCATTCCGACATCATGTTCGGCACCATCTCGGCCAATGCCAAGGCCTGGCCGCAAATCGCGGAAGGAATCCGCCTGCTCGGCGTTTGCGCCGGTCCCGATGACGTGTTCCTCGCGCTGCGCGGCCTGCGCACGCTGTCGGTGCGGCTGGCGCAGCACCATCGCTCCGGGCTCGAGATGGCGCGCTGGCTCGCTGATCGGCCCGAGGTCGCGCGCGTGCTGCATCCGGCCCTGGAGACCGATCCCGGCCACGCGATCTGGAGGCGCGACTTCACCGGCGCCTCGGGCCTGTTCAGCGTCGTGCTGAAGCCCGCGCCGCAGAGCGCCGTCGACGCCATGCTCAACACGCTCAAGCTGTTCGGCATGGGATTTTCCTGGGGCGGCTTCGAGAGCCTTGCGATTCCCTTCGACTGCGACGCCTATCGCACCGCCACCAAGTGGGCGCCGGGCGGCCCGACTCTCCGTCTCCACATCGGGCTCGAGAGCACTGACGATCTCAAAGCCGATCTCGATCGCGGTTTCGCTGCCCTCAAAGCGGCAATGTGAGCCTCGTCACAGGGCATCGCGTCGCGGACGCGCCAAGGCGCGCCGTGACGGGAACGAGCAACGCACGCAGGCGTTAACGCCGATGCGCCAACAAATGGTTTGAACCTCAAGCGTTTGGCGCTAGCCTCACCAATCGACTCTCGATCCGGACGCGGAGAATGGGAACGTTGGTTCTGCTCGATCTGATGGGCGGCGTTGCGCTGCTGTTGTGGGGCCTGCACATGGTCCACAGCGGGATCCTGCGCGCGTTCGGCCCGGACCTGCGGCGGCTGCTCGGCAAGGCGCTCGGCAACCGCTTCAAGGCGTTTGCCGCCGGCCTCGGCCTCACCGCGGCCCTCCAGAGCAGCACCGCGACGGCGCTGATCACCTCTTCGTTCGCGGCCGAAGGGCTCGTCAGCCTCGCCGCCGCGCTCGCCATCATGCTCGGAGCCAATGTCGGCACGACGCTGATCGTACAGGTGCTTTCGTTCAATATCGCGGCCGTCGCGCCGGTGCTGTTCGTGCTGGGGCTCGTCGCCTTCCGCTCGGGCCCGCGCTCGCGGATCAAGGACATCGGCCGTGTCTGCATCGGCCTCGGCTTGATGCTGCTGTCGCTGCATATCCTGCTCGACACGTTGGCGCCGGCGGAGAACGCGCCCGGCATGCGCGTCATGATGTCGGCCATCACGGGCGATCCCGTCCTGTGCATCGTGATTGCAGCGCTCGTCACCTGGGCAGTGCATTCGAGCGTTGCCAGCGTGCTCTTGATCATGTCGCTGGCCTATTCGCAGTTCATCACGCCTGACGCGGCGCTCGCACTGGTGCTCGGGGCCAATCTCGGTAGTGCCATCAATCCGGTGTTCGAAGGCGCGAGGCGCGACGATCCCGCGAGCTACCGCCTGCCGGTCGGCAATCTTATCAATCGCATCGCCGGAATCGCGCTCGCCCTGCCATTCCTGAACGTGATCGCCGGGCACATGCATGCCTGGCAGCCCGATCTCGCCAAAATGACGGCGGCCTTCCATGTTGCCTTCAACGCCGGTACGGCCGTCATCTTCATCGGGCTGCTCGACGCCATGTCGCGCGTCCTGACCCGGCTCTTGCCTGATCGCATCCAGGAGGCCGACCCGGCCCGGCCGCGCTATCTGGACGAGAGCGCGCTGGAGACGCCGTCACTGGCGCTCGCCGACGCCGCCCGCGAAACCCTGCGCATGGGCGACCTCGTCGAGGTCATGCTGCGCAAGGTGATGGCCGCGATGATGACGGGCGACCGGGCGCTGGTCGACCAGGTGACGAAGACCGACAATGCCGTCGACGGCCTCGACGAGGCGATCAAGCTCTACTTGACGAAACTGACGCGCGGCAGCCTCGACGAGAGCGAGGGGCGGCGCGCAATGGAGATCATCTCCTTCGCCATCAACCTCGAGCATATCGGCGACATCATCGACAAGAATTTGAGCGAGCTTGCCACCAAGAAGATCAAGCGGCGCCTGCAATTCTCGGTCGAGGGCGCCGAGGAGCTCGCCGCCTTCCACAAGCGCACGATGGACTCGCTGCGCATCGCCTTCGGCGTGTTCATGTCGGGCGACGCCAACGAGGCGCGCAAGCTGCTGGTGGAGAAGACCACGCTTAGGAACACCGAGCTCGCCGCCGTCGAACGCCATCTCGACCGCCTGCGCGAAGGCCGCCCCGAGACCATCGAGACCACCTCGCTGCATCTGGACGTGTTGCGCGATCTGCGCCGGATCCATTCGCATATCTGCTCGGTCGCCTATCCCGTGCTGGAGGCGGCCGGCGAGCCCTATCGCCGGACCGACGCGGAAGCCGCCGCCCTGCCCGCCTCAGGCGCGGCTTCGGCATTGCCGCGCTAGGACCTCGGAGATGCTCGGATCAGCGATCCAGCGTCTTTGACGCGCGGCCGCGGTTCTTGATGATCAGCATGATGTTGCGGACATAGATGATGGTCGCGAGCGCCTGGCCGAGGATGATCACGGGTTCGCGCTTCACGACGCCGTAGACCAGCGTCATCAAGCCGCCGCCCATCGAGCAGAACCAGAACGCCATCGGCACCACGCTGTTGCCGGCGCGCTCGCTCGCGATCCACTGCACCAGGAATCGCGCGGTGAAGAACAGCTGCGCGACGAGGCCGAACGCCAGCCAGAAGTCGAACTTGGCGACGAAGACGTCGTAGAGATAATTGCTCAGCGCCTGACCGTATTGAATGATCATGCGTTCACCTCAGTCACATCTGGTGTCGGCTTCTTGCGGCGGATCAGCCACCACACGCCGGCGAGATCCATGATGCCGATCCACAGCCGGTCGAAGAAACCATAGTTCGACACGCCGGAGTGGCGCGGCCGGTCGATCACGTCGACATAGGCAATATCAAAGCCTTCGCGGCGGACCAGCGCCGGCAGGAAGCGATGCAGCCCGTCGAAATAAGGCATCATCAGGAAGATCTCGCGCCGGAACGCCTTCAAGCCGCAGCCGGTATCACGCGTGCCGTCCTTGAGGATCGCGTTGCGGACGCCATTGGCGACGCGCGATTGGAGTTTCTTGAAGCCGGTGTCCTTGCGGCCGACGCGTTGTCCCGCGGCGAGCCCGACCTTGCTGTCCTTTTCGACCGCGGCGATCAGATCCGGCAGGAACGCCGGGTTGTTCTGGCCGTCGCCGTCGAGCGTCGCCACGATCGACCCGCGCGCCGCGCGGACGCCGCTGCGCACCGCCGCCGACTGGCCGCCCGACCTGGCGTGGCGGAGCTGCCGTAGATTGTCCCGCTGCTTCATCATCGCCATCAGGCGCTCGCCGGTGGCGTCCGTCGAGCCGTCGTTGACGTAGATGATCTCATAGGCCCAGCGGCCATCGAGCGCCATGCCGATCTCGGCGATCAGCGGCGCGATGTTGTCGGCTTCGTTGCGCACGGGAACGACGATGGAAACCGAAGGCTGGGACGTCGACAAAGTAGGCTCGTGGTTGGAATGGGGCCTGCCCTCAAGGAACCTGCGGTCCCAGGAAGCAGCCGCTTTTATGGGGCGGATGCCCCGCGGGCAACCCTTTTGAGACGGCCCGAATCTGCCCCGGGAAGAGGCACAATGGTGCCGTCGGCCCGAATGGCGAAGGCGAGCCTGCGGGCCGCGAACCAGTAGCGGACCGCCATGGCCCCGACCATGCCTAGCAAGGCGCCGGCCGTGACGTCGCTCGGGTGGTGCGCGAGCAGCACGAGACGCGTCAGCAGGATCACGATTGCGTAGGTGAACATGAACACGCGCAGCCGTGGCCACAGTGCCGAGACCGCAAACGCCAGCGCAAATGCCGTGATCGCGTGCCCGGACGGTAGACTGGCATGAGCCCCCGTTCCCTCGAACGGGACGAAATTGAACGGATCGGCCGTGCCACCGACGAATGGGCGCCCCCGGCCGATGATGTATTTCAGAACCTCGCCGACGAACACGGACAGGGCAACAGACAGAAACAGGAACTGGAGCCGCGTGCCAAAGCCGAGCAGCAGCGCGCGGCGTGTTCCGTGAAGCCCGGCCGCAACGAGCGCCACGCCCACCAGCGCAGCGCCGAGCACCGAGAGCACATACTCGTCCTTGCCGAAATCGGTGAGGATGCGGATCGACCAAAGGCTTGGCGTGCCGCGCGCCGGCATCAGCAGGATTTCGGTCCGGTCGAACGCGACCATCAGCACGACGATCAAGGCCGCGCCCACCGCGCTCAGCCACAGCGAATGCCGCGCCAGTTTGCGTGCGGCAGCGGCGCGGCGCGAATGCGAGGGGGTTCGCACGAGCTGCGCCAGCGCGCGCCCGGAGACGGCGAGCAATTGCGCGGGATAGCCCGCACGCGGCGCGATGTCGGTCGTCCCAGGCATCCTACTCAGTGCCTTCCGAGCGGAAGATCGAGATCGAAATCGGCCGCCCTTGCGAGAAATTATAACCGTCGATGCGCGCGCCGACCTTGTAGCGCAGCCCAATCGCCTCGGCGCGCTGCACAAAGCTGCGCTCCGAGCGCTGCTCGATCAGCGCGAAGCGGCAGCTCCCCTGCCGCAGGAAATCCGCCGCCCCCGAGCCGTCGGTGAGCAGCGTCTGCGTGCCCGTGAGGAACACGAGGCTCGGCTCGTGATAGCCGGCAGCCGCCGCCTTCGGCCCGACACAGCTGACGTTGCGCAGCGCGCGCGCCACCTCGATGCTCGGAAACAGCGGGGTCAGCGACGGCAGCACGATGCCCCAGACCACGACCGCAAGCATCAGCGCCGCGACCAGCGCATTGAGCACCGAGCGCTCGGCGCGGTTGGCGTCGAACAGCCACCAGGCAAACAGGCCGAAGATCAGCGAGGCCGCGATGAACGGCCAGGCGACAAAGGCCGGCTGCCGCGTCAGCATGACCGCACCGACCACCGCGATGATCGAGCCGGCCACGGGGATCGCGAACCACCAGGCCGAGCCGCGCGCGAGCCAGGAGCGCGACAGCACGTTCCGTTCCAGCGCGCCGACGGTGAGGATCGCGATCGCGGGATACAGCGGCAGCACGTAATGCGGCAGCTTGGTCAGCACCGCCTCGAACACGATCCATGACGGGATCAACCAGGCCAGCAGGAACTGCGCGCCGGGCTCGCGCCGCGCCCGCCACACCGCAGGCGCCGCCATCGCCGCGAGTGGCGCGCCAGGCCAGAACGTGATCCAGAACAGCGCGAGGTAAAGCCCGGGCGGCGCGCCATGGGATTCCTGGGCGCCGATCTTGCTCAACATGTCGCCGCCGACGGAGTCCGCAAAGAAGGCCTCGCCCGCGCGCCAGAAGATCGCGATGAACCAGGGCAGCACCAGCACCAGCATCCACATCAGCCCCCAGACGGGGCGCAAGCGCCACAGCCAGGAGGAATCGCGGTCCAGGATCGCGAGCGCGACGATGGTCAGGCCGGCGAACATCAGGATCAGCGGGCCCTTGATCAGGATGCCGACCGCAAGCGCAGTCCAGAAGATCGCGGGCCAGCTCCACGGCGGATGCGTCTGGTCCTCGGCGCGCTGCCAGGACAGATAGGCGCGCGACATCGCGCCCATCGCGGCGGTCACGCACAACAGCAGCATCGCGTCGGTCTTCGCCAGCCGCGCCTCGACGCCGAGCAGCACGGAGGCGCACAACAACAGCGCAGCGAGCACCGCGGCGCGCCGCGTGACGAAGCCGAGCGCCGCCCAATAGGTCATGAGCACCGCGCCGATCGCGCCCAACAGCGAAGGAATGCGGTAGACCCAGATCCGCAACTCGGCCTTCGGCAATTTGAGTGCCGTGGCAATTTCAACCGCGGCCGATTGCAACCAGTAGATGCCGACCGGCTTCTTGTAGCGGACGTCCTCCTGGAAGCGGATGTCGACATAGTCGCCGCTCTCGACCATCTGCTTGGTCGCTTGGGCAAAGCGCGCTTCGTCGCGATCGACCGGCGGGATGGTGAAGAAGCCCGGCAGGAACAGCAGCAGCGCGCACAGCACCAGGAAGCCGGCCGCGCGGGCATGGCTGGACGTGACGACGTCGAGCATCGACACCAGCCGGCTGCCCGGATTGACGGGCGTTTTCGGCTCGCGGGGCGCTCCAAAACGGGGAGTTGGATAGGTCTCGGCCATTGGTTCCGCTTACGCTGAAACCGCCATCGCCACAACCGCTTAAGCCAGGGTCATTGAATTCGAATGACAACTGTGTCCGCGGCGCCCGTGGCATCGATCACAGTGAGCCTTGCAAAGCCCGGGCCGGGCGGATCGATCAGGCGCTGGCGGCGGCCGTCGATCTCGCCGCGCCAGGTTCCGTTCACCATCACCGTCATGGGCAGGACACCGCCGGCGACCTTTACGGGCATGGCGGCGGCCTCCGAACCGCCGGAACGATCGACATCGATGCGCGAGCCGTTCAGCGGAAACTGGATGTGCAGCGCCTGCTCGCCGCCGGTGCGAACGAGTTCCCCGATCGGGCGGAACCGCCGCAGCGGCAGCGGCAACTTGGCGTTGCTGGCCACCAGGGTTCCCTTGGGCGGCTTCGGCAGCGGGGTCAGCGTCTTGCCGGTGCGGGCGAAAGCGTCGAACAGGATCGGCGCGGCGGCGACGCGCCCGATCAGCCCGGGAACCGGAGCGCCGTCGGGCCGGCCGACCCAGACGCCGATGGTCATGCGCCCGTCGAAGCCGACCGACCAGGCATCGCGATAGCCGTAAGATGTGCCGGTCTTGAACGCGATGCGGTTGTGGGCGGCATTCTCAGGCGGCGGCGTGCCGAACAGCACGTTGCCGACCTGCCAGGCCGCGGCCTGGTCCAACAGCCGCATCGGCTCGCGGTCGTCCTTGGCCGCGATGACCTCGCGCAGCGGCTTGGTGGTGCCGAGCCGGGCGAAACCGGTGTAGAGCTGGACAAGGTCCTGGAGTGTCACGCCGACGCCGCCGAGGCCCATCGCCAGCCCCGGCGCCTCGTCCTTGGGCAGGACGAGATTGCCGCCGGCCTGGCGCAGCCGCGAGGCCAGCCGGCTCGCGCCGACGCGATCGAGCAGCACGATCGCCGGAACGTTCAGCGACAATTGCAGCGCCTTCTTCACCGGCACCGTGCCCTGGAACGTCGTGTCGAAATTTTCCGGCGCGTAGGAGCCGAAGCGAACCGGACGGTCGTCGATCAGGCTGTCGGGATGAACAAAGCCGTCTTCGAAGGCGAGGCCATAGATGAACGGTTTCAGCGTCGAGCCCGGCGAGCGGACGGCGCGGGTTATGTCGACCTGCCCTGCCCGGCTGTCGTCGAAATAATCGGCTGATCCAACTCGCGCGAGCACGTCGCCGCTCTCATTGTCGACCACGATGATGCCGACCGAGATGTTCGGTCCCAGCGCAATGGCGCGGTCGCGCGCCAGCGGCTCCAGCACCTTCTGCAAGCTCGCATCCAGCGTCAGCTTGATGATCGGCGTGTCCTTGACGGTCGCGAGCGCGGAGTCGGAGGCGTGCGGCGCCAGGATCGGCATCGGCTTGCGCAGTTTTGGCACGGGCGCGGCCTTGGCTTGCGCCGCGTCCTCGGAGCTGACGACATGCTCCGCGACCATGCGATCGAGCACCCGATCGCGCGCCTTGCGCGCGGCCTCGGGATAGCGGTCGAGCCGGCGCGTCTCCGGCGATTGCGGCAGCGCGACCAGCAGCACAGCTTCGGCGAGCGAGAGCCGCTTTGGCTCCTTGCCGAGATAGGCGATCGAGGCGGCGCGGATGCCTTCGAGATTGCCGCCGTAAGGCGCCAGCGCGAGATAGAGGTCGAGGATCTCAGCCTTGCTCATGCTGCGCTCGATCTCGATCGCGCGCACGATCTGGCGCAGCTTGGCGTAGAGCGAGCGCTGCCGCCGCGGCTCCATCAGGCGGGCGAGTTGCATCGAGATGGTCGAGCCGCCGGACACGATTTGGCCGCGCGTTCCCAGTTGCAACGCGGCGCGGCCGAGAGCGAGCGGGTCGAGACCGTTATGGGCGTAGAAGCGCTGGTCCTCATATGCGAACAGCAGTTTCAGGTAGGTCGGATCGACGGTCGTTTTGGCATCGACCGGCAGCCGCCAACGGCCGTCGGTCATGGCGTAAGCGCGCAGCAATTTTCCATTGCGATCAACGACCGTGGTGGAGACCTGCCGCGCTTCGTCGAGCGGCAGTGGGCCAAGGGAATAGACCCAGCCGACAAAGCCGATGACGGCGACGATGGAGGTGAGCGCGGCGGCACAGAGGAGGCGATGGCCCCAACCCCTCGCTCCGTCATGGCCGGGCTTGTCCCGGCCATCCACGTTCTTGGCCTCGGCACCAAAGTCCGTGGATGCCCGGGACGTCTGCGCGAAGACGCGCTTCGCGCTCTTGCCCGGGCAGGACGACGGAGTTTGAGGCCGGTTCGGAGCGTCAGTCATCCCACCACTCACTTCGCCGCTCGCACCTCAACCGTTCCCGTGCCCGTCCGGCCGTAGCGCGAGGGGTTGTACATGTCCTCGACATAGGCCTGCGGCAGCACGTATTTGCCGGGCGAGACCGCGCGCACGACATAGGCGACCGTGAACACCGCCTTGGAATCCGAGGCGCGGTCCACCGCCGCGGTGAAGCGGTCGTCGCGGAACTCGGTATCCTCGGGCTCCTCGCCGTCCTCGATCCAGTCCAGCGTGCCGCTGTCGCCCGACGACACGAGCTTCGGATTGTCGATCTCGAGACCCGCCGGCAGATAGTCGGACACCATGATGTGGCCGTACTCTGGCTTCGCTTCCGTGATCTTCAACACCACGGCGAAGCGATCATTCTGCTTCACCTTGCTGATATCGGCGGGCTTGCCGTCGAGCGTGAAGTAGTTGCGCTCGATCTTGAACCCGGCCGAGGCGGCCGGCTCCGGCGTGACCGGCGAGCCCGACACCGAGACCACCGCCTGCACCGGTGCGTCGCCGGTGTTGGTGATCTTCAGCGGCTTGCCGCTCAGCGTGTCCGCCTTGTAGCTGCGATACAGCGCGGTCTTGACCGGCTGGCCGTCGACCTCGATCGACAGGTTCTCCTTGGCGAGCGCCCTCGCCGCCAGCACCAGCCACGCATTCTCCTGCGTGGAGGTGTACGGCGTCAGCCCGCGCGCGGTCTCGACCCGCGACACCGCCTGCGTCAGCGTCGCCTTCGGCGCGTTGCCTTCGCTCGCGAGCGAGACAAGAGCCGCGGCATCGCGGAGCTGCGAGCCGTAGTCGGTGCGGCCGAATTCGAGCACCGGCTTCGGCGCCAACGAGTCCAGAGCCGCGCTATATACCCGCTCCGCGCGGTTGCGGTCGCCGACCAGCGCCAGCGCCGCCGCGAGCTGCGACTTCGCGATCGGCGTTGCGAGGTTGGAGAGCTTGGTGTCGGCGAGATAGCGGAGATCCCCGATCGGCGCTGCGCCATTGCGGGCGAGCACATAGAGGCCATAGGCGAGATCGCGGCCGCCGTCCTTCTCCGGCTCGTTGCCGTTGACGACCGAGTTGCGGATACGGTCGAGCGCGTTCTTGAACAGCACATCCGGCACCACAAACCCCTTCTCGCGGGCACGGGTGAGGAAGTCCGTCACGTAGGCATCTAACCAGGCATCGTCGCCGCCCGCCGACCACAGGCCGAACGAGCCGTTGGAGCCCTGGCGGGCCAGCAGCCGCTCGATGGCGTCGCGGATGCGCTGGTCGACCTCGGTGTCCATGGCGAGATGCGCGCCGGCCGCGAGCTCGTTGACGTAAAGCAGCGGCATGGCACGGCTCGTGATCTGCTCCGAGCAGCCATAGGGATAGCGATCGAGCGCTTTGAGGATCGTTGCCGCATCGAGTGCGGTCGACAGGCTGGCCGAGACCGAGACGCTGCCGGTACCCGGCACGAGGTCGGAGAACATGTCCGAGGTCAGCGTCAGGCTCTCGCCCTTCGCCAGCGTGCGGATCGAGCGCCGTGCCAGCACCTGCGTCGCTGCCTTGACATCGAACGCATAGTGGCGCGCCAGCGCAAGGCCGTTCGGTCCCTTGATGTCGACGTCGAGCGTCGCCTGCCCCGCCGCGGTCGCATCGAGCGCGAGCGAGAACGAGTTGCGCTGCTTGGCGGCGAGTTTCACCGTAGTCGCGGGATTGCCGGTCATCTTCACCGGGCCGCCGGTCTTGACATTGATGACGTAATCGCCGGCCTGGCCCTCGACATTGTCGATCTCGAGGTTGACCGTGCCGTGGTCGCCATTGAGCAGGAAGCGCGGCAAGGTCGTGGTCAGGACCACGGGATCGCGGATCACGACGTCGGTGTTGGCGCGGCCGAGTTTCGTCGCGGTCCACGCCACCGCCATGACGCGCGCGGTACCGGCGAACTCCGGAATGTCGAAGCTCACCTCGGCGGTGCCGTCGGCGCCGACCGTTACGATGCCCGAATAGAGCGCCAGCGGCTTCTGCGCGGGCGGCGAGCCCTGGAGCTCGGCAGCTCCGGCATCGCCGCCGGACTTGATCTGGCCGCGCGTGCCCGACATGCCGTCGATCAGCTGCCCATAGAGATCGCGGATCTCCGCGGTCAGGCGGCGCTGGCCGAGATAGTAATCGTCCGGCGCCGGCGGCTTGTAATTGGTGAGGTTGAGGATGCCGACATCGACCGCTGATATCACCACCTTGGCATCCTCGCCGGGATTGAGTCCGTCGAGCCTGACCGGGATCTTCAGCGTCGCATTGGGGCGGATCAGCGCCGGCGGCGCCAGCTTCACCTGCAGCGTGCGGGTCTGCTTGTCGATGCCGAACCATTTCAGGCCGATCGCGCGGCCCGGCATGCGCTGGGCCGCCGCATCAAGCGGACGGCGTAGCGTTGCCACCACATAGGCGCCGGTGCCCCAGTCCTTGCCGACCGACAGCTTCACCTGCGCGGTGCCTTCCCGAACGTCGATGGTCTGCGTTGTCAGCAGGCGGTCGCCGAGCACGTTGACGGTGAGCTTGCCAGCGGAGCGGACATTGACCGAGACCGTCATGGTGTCGCCGGAAGCGTATTGCGGCTTGTCGATCGAGGTCTCCAAAAGGTCCGGCGTGTCGGCGCTGCCGTCGGAATACCAGCCGACGTCGAACTGCACCGAGGTCACCGGACCGTCGGCGTCGTTCGACTTCACATCCAGCCGATAGCGGCCGGGCTGCGGGCTGAGCGAGATCCGCGCCGGCTTGTCAGCCGCGATGGTCACGTCACCGTCGGCGACGCGCGAAGTCGACTTGACCGGCTCGTACTCCCAATAATTGTTCTGGCGATACCATTGGTAGCGCGACTCCATCTTCAACAGCTCGTAGCGCAGGCCGTCGCGGCGCAGCTTCTCGCCCTCGGGCGAGACGAACACGGCGTCGAACTCGGCCTTGTCGCCCTCGGCGACGTTCTTGTCTGCGAATAGCGGCTTGATGCCGATCTGCGCGGCGGTGGGCGCGACCGGCAGTACCAGCTTGCGCTCGACGGTGCGGCCCCCCGTCTCAACCATGCGGACGAAGATCTGCGCCTCCTGCGGACGCGTCGAGGCCGGTTGCTTGTCCAGCGTCACCGGGAAGGTGGCGACGCCGTTGGCGTCGGCCTCGGGCAGGTTCTCCAGCGGCGTGCGCTCGTTCGAGGTGGTCTCCTCGTCGGCGACGCCGAACTGGTAGCCCGCGAAGCCCGGACGCTCGC
Organism: Bradyrhizobium sp. CB2312; assembly: GCF_029714425.1. Lineage (NCBI taxonomy): Bacteria > Pseudomonadati > Pseudomonadota > Alphaproteobacteria > Hyphomicrobiales > Nitrobacteraceae > Bradyrhizobium > Bradyrhizobium sp. CB2312. Next base: position 5,216,373 of record NZ_CP121668.1, read on the forward strand.
TCGCGGGCGCGATCAGCATGTCGCCCTCGAGCGCAAGACCAGAGGCCGGCGCGCCATAGAGGAAATGACCGTTCGCCTTAAGCTCCACAGGAGCGTTAGCTTTGATCAGCTTGTCCTTGGCGGACAAGTCGAATTCGATCCGCTCAGGGACGTAATCCTCGACCATGAAGGTGGTCTCGCCGACCGACGAGCCCTTCGGGTCGGTGAAAGCGCGCACGCGCCAGGTCCCGGTCGGCACGGCCGAGTTGAGCGGCACGGACAGCGTGCGGCCACCGGCGCCCTGGTCGGCCAGCACGGCGCGGCGGTATTCGACGCCGTCGGGGCGCTCGATCACCAGGGTCAGCGGCCCGCCGCTGACGGCATTGCCCTGCCCGTCGCGCAGCAGCGCTGTCAGGAACACGGTCTCGCTGGAGCGGTAGACGCCGCGCTCGGCATAGACGAAGGCGTCGGCGCCAACGGGCACCGCGCGGCCCGCAACGCCGCGATCGGACAGGTCGAAGGCCGAGGTCTTCAGGCTCAGGAAGGCATAGTCCGCCTTCTCGCCGGTGACGGTGAGCAGCGCAGGCGACAGACCGCCCTCGCCGCGCGCGAGGCCCGCCTCGAACAGCACATGGCCGGAATCGTCGGTCTTGCGGGTCGCCAGGATCTCGTTGTTGCGCGCGACCAGCCGCACCTCGGCCCTGCCGACCGGATCGGTCGAGGCCAGCGAGTTCACGAAGACGTGGATGCCGTCATTGCCGGAGTAAGCGGACACGCCGAGGTCGGAGACGATGAACCATTGCGTGGCGAGCTGGTACTCGTCATCCGAGCCCGGGCCCTTGGCCGCAGCCGTCATCACATAGACACCCGGCTGGAGCTCGCCGAGCGCCTGGTCGACCGGGAATGCGGTAGTGACGTCCTGGTTCAACGTCATCGCGGTCGCAAGCTCGCCGGACCAAACCTTGACGCCGCGTTCGTCGCCGAGATCGCCGAGCTGAGATTTGGTCAGCGTCTTCTGGAAATCGCTGTCCACCACCGTGTTGATCAGGTTGCGGTCGCCGATCCGGAACACGTTGATGTTGACCGCGGGCGTGTTGACGCTGACCACGGGAATGCCGCGCTGGCCGGTCCTGGGCAGTACATAAGCGCGGCTGGTGAAGCGCACGAACGGCTTGCGGTCGCGCACATAGATGTTGAACTCGGCCGATTTCGGCAGGCCTTCCTTGACGGTGGACGGCAGGCCGGCGCGCAGATTGACGTTGTAACGCTCGCCGTGCTTGAGGCCGTCGACGCAGAGCTGCTTGCCCTCGGCCGACAGCGCCGGCTTGTCCTGCCCCGCCAGCGCCAGGAACGGCGCGAAATCAGTGCGTTTTGCCAATTCCTCCGAGAACTGGAAGCAGGCGCGCGGGCTCGCCGAATCCGAGTCCACGGTGTAGTCGAGCAGCCGGAATCCGTGCTCGTCGCGCAGCTTCTCATACTGGCCGCGGACATCGGCGACCTCGCGCGCCTCGAGCGACAGCCGCAGCGCATCCAGCGCCGGCCGCCACAGCTTGCGTTCGGCGAGCGACTTGCCGAGCACGGCGAGCGCATCGGCCTCCTCGCCCGGATTGCCGGCGCGCTGGTAGGCGATGTAGGCGGCGGTCGAGGCGCGCTCCAAAAGGAACGTCTGCTCGCTCGAGTTCTTGGGCCAGATCTGGGGGATCACCTTGGCGAGCCGCAGCCAGTTGCCGGCATCTTCCGGCGAGGTTGCGGCGATCTGGCCGAGGACCGACAGACCGGTGCGGTAGTCATTGCGGCGGAAGGCGGCGTCGGCGTCCGTCTTGAGCGTCGCATTGGTCTTGGCGACCGGCCCTGCCTCGCTCTTGATCTGGGCCTCCAGCTTGATGGCGGAATCGGCGAGATCGTCGCGTTTGAACGCCTTGTCGGCGGCCTGCGCGGCCGAAAGGCCGAGCGCCAGCGTGGCGCAAAGAGTGACGGCGCGAACAAGACCGATCATGATGGACTCCCGGAAAGCGCGGACGAACGCCGCGGCAAATGAAATGCGCGGAAAGGTGACGGACTCAAGGCGATGGAACCGAAGGTGCAAATCGTCGCATTCGCCATGACAAGGCAGGCCCAGAGGAGACCGGCCGCGATATCGCCGCGCACGCCGTCCTGATGGCGCAGCAACACCTAGCCAGTCGACCGGCAGCCGTGTCCCGGAAGCTCCTCAGCGCTTCCCGGCGATGTGAACCATCGTCCGTTGCGCTGCCGCTCAACCCGGCACCCTGACACCCCGCCGTTCCGCTTTGTCGCGGCTCGGGGGAAATCGGTTCGGTTCAGACTTGGCGAAACACCAGATTTTTCATATTGGCATGTTAGATGAACAGCCGGCCCCGAACCGGGGCGGCTCGAGACGGTCCCGTAGCTCAACTGGATAGAGTAGCGGATTTCTACTCCGCGGGTTGCAGGTTCGAGTCCTGCCGGGATCGCCAGTCTTTCCACAATCCACACACCACGATGCGCGCTCGTTGTTGCAGGTCGCAAAAAAAACGGCCCCAGCACGAATTGCCGGAGCCGCTGGAGGCCTCGACGGTAATGGGGGCCGCCAAGGCGCACGCAGGTCTAGGATGATTCGCTCATAGGGTCTGTATACCTTTGGAGATAAGCGGCACAATTGTCCCGCTGTCTGAGTGACCGAAACGCGCCTTGGTTTTTCCACACCTACGACAGGAAGTAGCTCGCCATCGTTTGGCGCCGCTAGGAATCGATAATTTGCGGGTTGCTGGCAATGTCGCTTTGATCACGGCATGCCCCGCCCGATCAGACGACACACACCGACGCACGCCGACGGCCGGCCGCTCAAGATCACGTTCGGCGAGATGCGCGAGATGGGCTTGCGCGGGGTCCTGGTCTACTGCCATTGCGGCCACCACGTTGAACTGGATGCGGGCCGCTGGCCGGACGAAATGCGGCTGTCCGACCTCGAGCAGCGGCTTGTGTGTCAGGGCTGCGGATCACGCGGCGCCGACGTGCGGCCGGACTTCGAGCGGATTGATAGCCGGCTGGCCATCATTGGCCCAACGATCTCGATAGAGCCTGGGAGGCCGCCAATTGTAAGGCGACCTTACTGTTAGAGGTCGATCTTTAGTTTCACCATCGCAAAGGCAAACAGCCCTTCAAAACTCACGAAGGCAGCAACGATCAAGGCAGCGAAAAAAATCTGATTCATGGTGGGTCTTCCCCCAAGGTGGCACGGATCGTACGGATTTATGGTTAACGAAGCCTTGAGCTCGCAACCGGAGCCAATCTTCCCTGAAAGACCCGAATTCCCGGAACGTCGTCCCTAAGCTGAAGCAACAAGCGAGGACCGGTCACGCCTCGCCAAGATCAACCTGATGCGCCCGCCACCACCGGGCGATCGCTGCGGCCAGCTCATTCCACAGCTCCGTCGGCAGATCAGGCACCGCCACCCGGACGCTGTACTCATCCGTGGTCGCATTGTGAAACCACTCGGTCGCGGCGAAATCGAACCCGAAGCTGCCGGCGTGACGGATCGGAAAACCGGCCCGGCTGAGATCGCGGCTCATGGCCTCGGCGGCTTGCCGCGCGCCCGCCTCATCGAAGGGATGCCTGGGACGGAGCGTGACATAGAGCCCGTGGGTGAAGTGGAGCTCGGCCGAGAGCGGGGCGAGCTCGCGTGCGAAATGCCGCGCCGCATGACGGCCGTTGCGCAGGATGGCTGCGACGCGCCGCTTCGTCAGGCTCCAATAGGCCGAGGTGCCCACAAACGGGGGGAAATGCGCCGGCAGCGCCGCGCCGCCGAGAAGCCGGACGGCTTCGCGCATCTCCGCCGCGAGGCGTTCGGAGTTCAGGTGTCTTGCCTGCGCACCTGTCTCGCTTTCGGCGACGAACACCGCGGAGCCGAGGCGCCCGTATTCCGCGCCGAGCGAATCCAGCTTGGTATGGCTTCGCACCATCACGACCGGGATTTGATATCGCCGCGCCCAGCGCAGGACGCGCCGGATGCGGCCCGACCGGCCGGCAAAGCAGGTCGTGTCGAAGATCAGGAGATCGAGCCCCGAACCGTCGCAGCGCAGCGCCGCTTCGAACACGCCGGCGGAAACGCAGGAATCGAGCAGGAGAATTCGCGGCGCGCCCGCGCCTGCCAGGGCATCGCCCGGCGGCAAGCTCAACGTGACGAGCCGCAAATGCCGGACAAAGCGCTCGATCAGCTCCAGCGTCTCGCCGTAGGAGCCCGGCAGCACCACGATGTTGCCCGTGGTGACGAGCCTTGCCGAGGCGAGCAGCAGCGCCGCGATCGCGGCCATGCCGGACGCGGTGTAGATGGCCTCGCTGGTGCCACCGCGCTCGGCTTCATAGAACGAGGGGCCGCTCACCTTCAGATCCGCGCGCTGGTAGTCGTAGCTGAATGCGAACGGGCCGCTGGTCGGACGGGCGCTCGCCGACCAGGATGTCTCGGTCGCCTTCCAGTCCGCCAGTTCGTGCTCGGCACGCAGTGCGGCGGCCAGCTGGAATTTCGCCGCGATGACCTCGTCCACCGAGCGCGGACAGGGCACGTTTCGTGGGCCTCTCAGGCAGCCGTTCAGGAGCCTGATCTCCTCGTGCTTCCGCCCCAGATAGGCCTCGATGGTCTCCATGCGACGCTTGATACGATCCCTGATGCGACACTCGATACGACACTTGGCAAACTTCGATCATGTTCAACGTCCGGCGCGGACCTGAGGTCCAACGCGCCGCTCTTGCAACGAAGACGCATCCGCGTCGTTGGGATCGTGCAAGGAGGACATCATGAGCCAGATCAGAGAACACATGAAAATCATCGGCAAGGACGGTGCAGATGTCGGCACTGTCGATCGCGTCGAGAGCAACCGGATCAAGCTGACGAAGAAAGACAGCCCGGAGGGTCACAAGGACCATCATCACTACATCGACATGAAATATGTCGGCGCCGTCGAGGGCGACATCGTGAAGCTGTCGGTCAATGCCGATGCGGTCCCGAAGACGGAAGCCGCATGACGGCAAGCCTCGGGCCTCCTGTCTGTTCACGGTCCGACTCCGCTTCGTTCGCGCAGCACGAATCGCGATCGCGAAATCAGCTCTTCGCAGGTCTTAACATCGGATTGCCGCGATCCTCATGCGGAGCCGCTCACCAGCACGGGTCGCAACCGGTAGGCATCGATCGCGGCGTTCGACAGCAGCAGTCTGCGCCGTTCTCCGCGCAGCATCATGCGGTCGATCTTGTTCAGGATGAAGCGGGCTGACTCCTTGTGCTCGCCCGTGAGCAGGCCGGACTGGTCGAGATATCTCCAGGCGATCTCGAAGCACTGTGCACGCAATTGAAGGTCGGTCATGGCCGCTCAACGTCGGCGCGGAACGAATGTTCCTGCGCCAGTCGAGCGCGCCGCTTGCGCAGCAGCGTACGCAACGATCGGCACTGCGGTTATTGGCAAGGGATCGCGGAACGAGATCGCGACCACGGCGTTGCCTGCAACGAAATCGAGTGGTGCCGACCTGCCTGCCCCGGTCGGCTTTGAAGGACCCCGTGCTTGTCCCCCGAGCACGGGGTTTTTCTCATGACGGGCCCTCGCGCGGCGCCCCGGCCGCGGTCATCCGCCCAAATGCAATCAGTCCGTCTCTTCGTCGCGCCGCTCGCGGGCGAGCTGGTGCCAGGCCAAGGCGAGCTGGATCAGACGTTGCCGGTCGTCGCCTTCGGAGGCGGCGGCCTGCTTCATCGCGGCCTCGGCTTCGTGCTGTGGATCGTACTTGGTACACATGCGCCCCACCCTAGCCGACCGATCTGGACAAGCGGATGGCAATTTCGTCCGTATCATTGCGGGTTGACGCTCTGGTCGCTCGGACTTGCTCCGACTCTCGGTCGGATGACGAAGCCGTGAAGCCCGGGATCATTCGGACCGATCTGTGAATTGCGTCACAGCGTGGATCCGCCATCTCCGCTAAACAGCCCTTCGACGCTTCCAGAAGCGTAACGAGGGCATGGGTGTGTTTCCCGTCATGACACAAGAGACAGCATCCGAAGCTGACGTCCCGGCGCCGCGACAACGCTCCGACCTGCTGGGCATCGCTTATCTCGGGACCATCGGCATCGTGATGCTGGCCTGGATCTGCGGCCTGGTCTGGGCCGCCATGGCGTTCTTCAGCTGGCTGGTGTCTTGATCCAGCGCGCGATGACGCGCTCCTAAAGCGCGATGAGATCAGGATGAATCGTCATCGCGCTTTAGCTTGTTGTTTGCGCATGATCTTTTCGGAAAACCGCTGCGCACTTTTCCGGATCATGCTTTAGAACAGCCAGTGCGCGAACTGCGCCAGCTTGATCCCGCCGCACACGATCATGGCCCAGAGCGCCAGACTGATCTGGATTGCATCCAGCATGTCCACATTCCCCCGCGAATCACGTCCCGACTTTTTTCTTTCGAGAATGCGCGAAGCGGCGAGGCGCGCCAGTGATAATTCGGGGTCATTGGTGTGCGCCGCCGAACCGGCGGCGGCAGGCCCCGGCGAGATGATCCCCAAAACAAAAGAGGCGGGCCTTAAGCCCGCCTCTTCGATTCAAAGGCCGTTTGACCGTCAGTAACAGGCGCGGGGATCGGCCTGTACGTACTGGCCGTTCGGATAGCGGTAGTAGCAATTGCCCTCGGCCAGATAGTAGCCCGGGCGCGAGGCCGCCGTGGCGCCGGCGATCGCGCCGGTGGCGCCGCCGATCACGGCGCCTGCGGCCGCACCGGAGGCATTGCCCGAGATCAGGCCGCCGAGCACGCCGCCGACGATGGCGCCGCCGAGCGCGCTTGCGCCGGGATCAGCCGGCGGCGGAGGCGGAGGTGGCGGCTCATAGGCGACCGGCGGCGGAGCATAGGCCACCGGCACGTCGTCGTAATACTCTTCCGAGATGTAGGCGGGCGGACCGGCCATCCGCTGCGGATAATAATACCAGATGCCGCCGACGTCCCACCACCAGCCGGAGCGGCCGTTGTGGACCTCGTGGCGCCAACGCCCGCCGTCCCAGGCGAGATTGCCGCGATAGGCGTGTCCGCCCCAGTCGCGCGCCGGAGCGGGCCCCCGGGCGTAATTGCGGCCGGGCCCCGGGCCGCCGGCGTGAGGCGGGCCGCCAGGCTGTCCGGGGGGCCGGGCGGCCTGCGGCGGCGGCCCCTTGCGCATGTTCTGGGGTGGCGCACCTGCGCCGGGCGCCGCCTGCGGCTGGGCTTGCGGTCTCGGCGGCAATGAGTCCTGAGCCTGCGCCGAAAGCGCGACAAGGGACATGGCCGAAACCACGGGAATGATGATCTTCATGCGGCTGGACGCACTCATGCGTGCTTGACCCCCTACTCTGTCGATTGCCGTGGTCCCTGGCGCGATAGACGATTCGGCTCGCGCCGGGCTGATGCCGGCTGACATAACTGATCTGCTTTGATCGGCTAAGTCCCGTTACAAATGTTTAAGATCACGGCAATTTTTGGCCTTGCGGTCGTGCTTGGATCGCTTCTAGCGAGTCGGCTCGATCACATTGCAATTGGTCCGCCCGGACATCAGGCAATCCTGCATCTTGCTGGCCGAGGTCAGATCGCGGGCGAGCCACCAGCCGATGCCGAGGATCAGAAGCGCGATGATCAGGCCGGCGATGGCGCCGCGGCGATTGTCACCGGATGGGGAGCGTGGCGGGGTTCTGGGTTTCTCGCCCGGTTCGGGCTTGGAGTCGGACATGGTGACCTGATTGCACGGGCGAGCCGGCTTTATCACCTCTGCGGCGTGGCGTCACATGCCGACAAGCCCTTGCTGCTCAACCGCGGGTCTGGCGGATCGCATCCTTGCGTGAGGTCTCGACAGCCGGGATCGCCTGGTGCGCGCGGGGCGCACAGGTCGTGAGCACGAAGGCCGTCTGGCTGCACTCCCAGCCGGCGCCCAGGACGGCGTTCTCGATCGGCTGCGGACGGGCAAACAGCAATGCGCCCCCCGCCAGCGCCGCCACCACGAAGGTGAGCGCAAGCGCCTTGAGGGTCAGCCGGAAGATGGTCATGCCCGTGCTCCATCTCGTACCGGGGCGGACGCTAGGCGTGGCGTCGTGCGCCCACTATGAGGGACATCACAATTCGGCAGTTTTTCCGGGCTACGAGAGATCGTCGGCTGGCGATTTTTCGTCTACCTGATCGGCTGCGATTATGGGTGGCTTCGCGACGCGCGCCGATGTACACGCTTCTGCGTCGCGTGGCGCCTGCTATGCCCAGCCGACGTACCAACAGGTATTGATGTAGGATTGAAAGCGAGGAAGACAAGGCTCGTTCATGAGTGGATTCAGGGAACCCGGCTTCGCAGACCGGCAAAAGGCGGCGCAGGACGCACGCAAAAATCTTTTGAACAAATTCAAGTCGCAGCCGGGCCACGACGATCCGGCGGTCGCGGCACGACGCGCCGAGCGCGAGGCACTCGCAGCCAAGCGCGCCGAGGCAAAAGCTACGCGGGAGGCCGAAAAGGCCGAGCAGAAGCGCCTCGAGGAAGAGGCCAAGGCCGCTGAAGCCGCGCGGATCGCACGCGAGGCTGAAGAAGCGATCGCGAGGCAGGCTGAACTCGAGGCCGAGCAAAAGGCCAAGCGCGACGCCCGCTACGCCGCCCGCAAGGCCAAGCGCAAGTAACGTTTACAACTCACGTTCGCTTGAGCCGAGACCAGTCCGGGGCGGTCCAAACGACCGCCTCCGGACATTCAAGAGGACGCGTTTGCCTTCGCAGACGCGACGACGGCGGAAGATCAGTTCTTCTTCATCATCCCGTCGTCTTTCTTCATCCCGTCCTTGGACATGTGGTCCTTCTTCATGCCGTCGTCCTTGGACATGGTATCCTTCTTCATGCCGTCCTTGGACATCGTGTCCTTCTTCATCATTCCGTCGTCCTTGCCCATCTTGTCCTGGGCGAAGGCGGCCGGCGACAGCGCAAGGCCGAGCGAGAGAGCGGCAGCCGAGATGCCGAGCGCGATGCGGGTACGAATGGTCATGGGTCATCTTCCTTCGAGCTGATGTTGGCCAGCGACGGATGCCGCTACCTCAAGCTCGACGGATCGGGGCCCGCGCCTGTTACGTGCGGCGCCATTTTTTTTCGCCGATGCCAAACCTGACCGCGGGACCACCGGTTCGACACAATTTCGCCTGCGTGACCCCCGCTAGTGCCGCCGACCGCCGAAGGGTGAGTGTGCGGCGCAGCAATGCCCGCGACTTGCCGCCGCATTCGGTCTCGAACTATCAGACTAGAGAATATCGGGTGGAAGACCGGCTAGGATGGGCTCAAGCCGGCCTCAAGACCCGATCACGTCAAGAACTGTCCAAGGGGATACACATTTATGTTCACGCGTCGTCACCTGCTCGCGACTGCCGTCGCAGCACCCGCCATTCTCCGCTTCGGCACCGGTACCGCGCATGCCGCGACCACGCTGAAGATCTCGCACCAATTCCCGGGCGGCACCGTCGATAAAGGCGATTTCCGCGACCGGCTCTGCCGCATGTTCGCCGCCGAAGTCAGCAAGCGCAGCAATGGCGACATCGCTGCCGAGATCTATCCGAACTCCTCGCTGATCAAGACCAACGCGCAGTTCTCCGCGATGCGCAAGGGCGCGCTCGACATCAGCCTCTATCCGATGCCCTATGCCGGCGGCGAGCTGCCGGAGACCAATATCGGCCTGATGCCCGGCCTCGTGACCACCTATGACCAGGGCATGCGCTGGAAGAAGGAGCCGGTCGGCAAGGCGCTGACCGACTTCCTCGCCGACAAGGGCATCATCCTGCTCACCTGGGTCTGGCAGGCGGGCGGCCTCGCCAGCCGCTCCAAGCCGATCGTCGCCCCCGAAGACGCCAAGGGCATGAAGGTGCGCGGCGGCTCCCGCGAGATGGACATGGTGCTCCAGACCGCCGGCGCCTCGGTGCTGTCGGTGCCCTCGAACGAAATCTACGCGGCGATGCAGACCGGCGCGTGCGACGCCGCTCTCACCTCCTCCACCAGCCTGATCTCGTTCCGGCTCGAAGAGGTCGCGAAGTCGCTGACCTCGGGCGCCGGTGCCTCCTATTGGTTCATGCTCGAGCCGCTGATGATGTCGAAGACGATCTTCGACAAGCTGCCGAAGAATCAGCAGGACGTCCTGCTCGCGGTCGGCGCCGAGCTCGAAGCCTTCGGCCGCAAGGGCGCGCAGGACGACGACGTCGAGGTCGCCAAGGTCTACGAGAAGGCCGGCGCCAAGGTCTCGGCGCTCGATGCCGCGACCGTCGGCAAGTGGCGCGACATCGCCCGCGACACCGCCTGGAAGGACTATGGCGCCAAGACCGCAACCTCGGCGAAACTGCTCAAGCTCGCCACCGATGTCTCGGCATGAGCCACGGTCCGCTTCCGGATCGTGACGACCAGGCGAGCGCTGCCGCAAGGACTGGCCTTGCGGCGGCGGTCGATCGCGGTCTCGCCGTCCTCAACCGCATCATCGTCGTGTTCGCAGCGATCGCGCTGGTCGCCGCCTGCGCCATCCTGAGCTACAGCGTGCTCAGCCGCGCGCTGTTCAAGGCCGCCAATTACTGGCAGGACGAGGCTGCGGTGTTCCTCCTGGTCGGCGCGACCTTCATGACGGCGGCCTATGTGCAACAGCACCGCGGCCATATCGGCATCGAGGCCTTTGTCGGCCTGCTGTCGCCGCTGGCGAACAGAGTTCGACTCTGGCTGGTCGATGTCGCGACGTTTTTGTTCTGCGCTTTCTTCACCTGGAAGTCCTGGACGCTCGCCCATGAGGCCTATGTCGACGGCCAGGTCTCGAACTCGATGTGGTCGCCGCCGCTCGCCATTCCCTATTCATTGATGGCGCTCGGCATGAGCCTGCTCTGCGTCCAGATCCTCGTGCAGCTTGCGCTGCCTTTCGCTGGAGCGAGGCGTTCATGAGCGTTTTCGGTATCGGCGTTGCCTACGGGATAGCAACGCTGCTCGTGATGTTTTCAGGGATGCCCATCGCGTTCGCGCTCGGCGCGGTCGCGGTCGTGTTCATGGGCATCTACATGCCCGCCGCCTCGCTCGATACGGTGACGCAGAACGTCTACGAGGAGATGGCCTCGATCACGCTATTGTCGATCCCGCTCTTCATCCTGAAGGGCGCGGCGATCGGCAAGTCGCGGGCCGGCCAGGACCTCTATTCGGCGCTGCATGCCTGGCTGCACCGCGTGCCCGGCGGCCTCGGTGTCGCCAACGTGTTCGCCTGCGCGCTGTTCGCGGCGATGGCGGGCTCCTCGCCCGCCACCTGCTCGGCGATCGGTTCGGCCGGTATCCCCGAGATGCGCAAGCGCGGCTATTCCGGCGGTTTTGCCGCCGGCATCATCGCGGCCGGCGGCACGCTCGGCATCCTGCTGCCGCCCTCGATCACCATGATCCTGTTCGCGGTCGCAGCCGAGAAGTCGCTCGGGCGGCTGTTCCTCGCCGGCATCGGTCCGGGTCTGCTGCTGGTCTCGCTGTTCGGCGCCTATGCCGTGATCCGCTTCCGCCAGGAATATGCCGCCGCCGCGGCGATCTACGAGAAAGGCGGGCCGGAGGCTCCGATCCTGCAGCGCGACGAGTACACGCTCGCCGAACGCTTCAGTGTGCTGCCGCGCGTGATCCCGTTCGTGCTGCTGCTGACCGGCGTCATGATCGCGCTCTATGGCGGCTTTGCCACGCCGTCGGAGACCGCCGGTCTCGGCGGCCTGCTGGCGCTGGCGCTGATCGCCGCGATCTACAGCGTGTGGCGGCCGGGCGATCTCGCCCCGATCATGAGATCGACGATCCGGGAATCGACCATGCTGATGATGATCATCGGCATGTCGCTGCTCTATTCCTACGTGATGAGCTACCTGCACATCTCGCAATCGGTCGCCGAATCCATCGTGGCCATGCACCTGCCGCGCTGGGAGCTGCTGTTCGCGATCCTCGTCATGGTCGTCGTGCTCGGCTTCTTCCTGCCGCCGGTCTCGATCATCCTGATGACGGCACCGATCATCCTGCCTCCCTTACGCGCCGCCAATTTCGACATCATCTGGTTCGGTGTCGTCATGACCATCGTGATGGAGATGGGGCTGATCCACCCGCCCGTCGGATTGAACATCTTCGTCATCCGCAACGTCGCGCCCGACATCCCCTTGAGCGAGGTGATCTGGGGCACCCTGCCCTTCGTGCTCTTGATGATGCTCGCGGTGCTGCTGCTCTGCTTCGTGCCGGAGATCTCGACCTGGTTGCCGGATCTCGTGATGGGGCCGGACGGGAGCAGGTAGCGGCATAGAAGCTGCCGTAGGGTGGGCAAAGCGGAGCGTGCCCACCACCTGTCGGCGATCACGGAGAGATGGTGGGCACGGCGCTACGCGCCTTTGCCCACCCTACGAGTTCTGCGCTCCGCGCAGCCGCAAGGCTAACCCACCCTACGATTTTTCCTTCCGCCGCGATCGCGGCGCGATCGCCACCACCTGCAAGAGATCCTTGCGCACGGCCTCGATGTGCCGCTCCAGGAAGCGGCAGGCTTCCTCGACCTTGTGCGCGCGGCACAGCGCGATCAGATGAGCGTGCTCCTTCTCCGCAATACCCATCGCCTTGGTGTTGGAGAGCTGCAACCGTGTGTAGCGGTCGCTGGTCTGGAGCAGCGACAGCACGATCGCGCGGGTGCGCGGCTGCGGCGCGTGGACGTAGAGCGCCATGTGGAAGTCGGCGTTGAGCTGGCCCCATTCACTGACATTGCGCGCCTTGATCGCCTTCTCGAACTGCTTGTGGATGTCGTCGAGGCCCTCGAAATCCTCCGCGCTGAAACGTGGCGCCGACTGCGCCAGCAACCGCGGCTCAAGGATGCGCCGCAGGTCGAAGACGTCGTTGATCTCGTCCAGTGACAGCTCCGAGACGATCGCGCCCTTCTGCGGCACGATCCGCACCAGGCCTTCGGCCTCGAGCTGGAACAGTGCCTCGCGCACGGGAATGCGGCTGACGCCATAGGCCTCGCCGAGCGCGTCCTGGCGGAGCTGCGAGCCGGCCGGATAGGTGCCGTCGAGGATCGCCTGCCTGAGCTGGTCGACGATCGCGGCCGACAGGGTGCGATGCTTCAGAGGCTGTTTCATCTGACCTTCTGTCTTTCCCGACTCATCGGCGCGCAGCGGTCCCTCTCTTGCATGTTGGGGCACTCAGCAAAAGCCGGTGCCCAGCAAAAGCGCGCCCTGCCGCCGAAATGACCGCAATCTCCGTTTGACACCCAAATTGTATAAATTATACATTTGGCAATCGCACGACAAATCTTCGGGGGTTGGGGCCTCTTCATGATCGAGCAGACGATGCCGGCCACGCGCGCGCTCAGCGTCCGACGTACGATCGTCCGGATGTCGAGCGCCCTGCTCGCCTTCGAGCGTCTGGCGCTGATGGGGCTGATGTACCTGCTGACCGGCCTGATCCTGGTCAACGTCGTCACCCGCTATGCGCGTTTCCCGATCTACTGGATCGATGAATCCGCGGTTTATTGCGTGGTCTGGCTGACCTTCATCGGCGCCACCTGCGCGGTCGCCGATCCCAGGATGGAGGAGATGAACATGTTGGCGAGGATGTTGACGTAGGCGAGCCCGCCCTTGAGCGAGCCGACGAACGCCATCGCCATGTCGACGATGCGCCGTGTGCTGATCCCGATCGTCATCGTCGGCACGATTCTGAGCGGCCTCGCCAATGCGACGGAATCCGCGGCCGTCGGCGCCGTCGCCGCGGCGCTGGTCGGCAAGTACTGGACCAAGGAATTCGAGTTCTCGCAGTTGCCGCAGATGATGCTGCGCAGCGGCATCTACTCGGCGATCGTGCTGTTCCTGGTCGCCGCCGCGGCCGTGTTCTCCTGGGTCCTGATCTTCGGCAAGGTGCCGCAGGAAACCGCCGGCTGGATCCAGTCCGCCGCGAAGGACCCGATCAGCTTCATGCTGATCTGCAACGTCATCCTGCTGATCATCGGCACTGTCATCGACGGCATTCCCGGCCTGATCATGACGGTGCCGATCCTGCTGCCGGTCGCAACCGACGTCTACCACATCGATCCCCGGCATTTCGGCGTGGTGGTGGTGATCAACCTCGTGCTCGGCCTTTTGTCGCCGCCGGTCGGGCTCTGCTTCTTCGTCGCGGCTGCCGTCACCGGCGCCAAGCCCGGCAAGATGTTCATGGTGACGCTGCCGTTCTTCGTCATCTCCTGCGTCCTCCTCGTGCTGCTCTCGCTCTACCCCTCGCTCTCGCTGATCCTCGTCAAATAGGCCCGTTCAAAAGGAAGCTCGACCATGCCGCTTTCACGCCGCCGCTTTCTCGCCGCCAGTGCCGCCGCATCGGTGTTTGCGCCCTCGCTGGCGCTCGCCCAGGCCAAGGAATTCCGCCTCGGCCTGATCACGCCGAACGGCCATTCCTGGAACAAGGCCGCGCTCAAGTTCGGCGATGAGCTGAAGGCCGCCACCAACGGCCGCCTGACCCTGACCGTCTTCCACTCCGGCCAGCTCGGCAACGAGCCCGCGATGATGCAGCAATTGCAGTCCGGCGCGCTCGACATGGGCTTCATCCAGGCCGCCGAGCTCGGCTCGCGCGTGCCGCACATCGCCGCGATCAATGCGCCCTACATCGTCCGCTCGACGCCGGCGGTGGCGAAATTCGTGCGGCATCCGGCGGCCATCAAACTGTTCGAGGTGCTGCCGCAGGAGACCGGCACGATCGGCCTCGGCTGGGGCATCACCGGCATGCGCGCGGTGTTCTCCTCCAAGGACCTGAATTCGCTGGCCGACATCAAGGGCATGAAGCTGCGCATCAACCCGACTCCGGTCTATCGCGATTTCTATTCCTCGCTCGGCGCAGCCCCGACGCCGATCCCGACGCCGCAGGTGTTCGACGCCATGGCCAACGGCCAGGTCGACGGCCTCGAGGCCGACCTCGAATTCTCCTGGAACCAGCGCTTCGACAAGGTGTCGAAGGTGATCCTGCAGATGAACGCCGTCTTCATGCCGATGGCGGCGGTCGTCTCCGGCCGGGTCTGGCAGTCACTCCCCGCAGCCGACCGCGAGCTGATCGCCAAGACCATCAAGACGACGCTGGACGCGCAGATCGACGAGCTCGCCGGCAACGAGCCGGCGCTGATCGAGAACTTCAAGAACGCGCCGATCCCGATCCGTCAGGTCCCCGCCGGCGACACCGAGGCCGTGATCGCCGAGTTCGACAAGATCTGGCTGCCCAAGGCGCCCGTCCTCGCCGAGCTGCGCAAGGTCGGCGCCACGCTCTGATCCCGCCCGCCATCATCTTCACCACAGCCGGCGGCCCCAGCCCCCCCGCCGGCCTACTTACCTGGAGTCAATCATGAGCCGCCGCGTTTCCTGGGAAGGCGTCTTCCCGGCCGTCACCACGCAATTCCACGACGATCTCTCGCTCGACATCGATGCGACCGCCAAGGTGATGGACGGATTGATCCGCGACGGCGTCTCCGGCCTGATCGTCTGCGGCTCGGTCGGCGAGAACACCTCGCTCGAGCGCAAGGAGAAGGTCGCAATCATGGAGACGGCGAAGTCGGTCGCGGCCGGCCGCGTGCCCGTGCTGTGCGGCATCGCCGAATTCACCACGGCGTTCGCGGTCGAGACCGCAAAGGAAGCCGCGCGCGTCGGCATCGACGGCGTGATGGTGATGCCGGCGCTGGTCTACTCGTCCAAGCCGCATGAGACCGCCGCGCATTTCCGCGCCGTCGCCAGCGCGACCGACCTGCCGGTGATGCTCTACAACAATCCGCCGATCTACAAGAACGACGTCACCCCCGACATCCTCGCCTCGCTCGCCGACGTCGAGACCGTGGTCTGCTTCAAGGATTCCTCGGGTGACACGCGCCGTTTCATCGATACCAGGAACATGGTCGGCGACCGCTTCGTGCTGTTCGCAGGCCTCGACGACGTCATCGTCGAGAGCGTCGCCATGGGCGCGGTGGGCTGGGTCTCCGGCATGTCGAACGCCTTCCCGCGCGAGGGCGAGACGCTGTTCCGCCTCGCCAGGGCCGGCCGCCTGGCCGAGGCCATGCCGCTCTACGAATGGTTCATGCCGCTCTTGCACCTCGATGCCCGCCCGGACCTCGTCCAGTGCATCAAGCTGTGCGAGCACATCATGGGTCGCGGCACCGCCCTGACCCGCCCGCCGCGCCTCGCACTGCTGCCGCAGGAGAAGGCCGAGGTCGAAGCCATGATGGTCAAGGCGCTCAAGAACCGGCCGCGCCTGCCGGATGTCGGGCTGAAGGCGGCTTAGGCGGGTTTCGTAGGGTGGGCAAAGCGAAAGCGTGCCCACCTTCTGCCAGTGATTGAGAAAGATGGCGGGCACGGCGCTACGCGCCTTTGCCCACCCTACGGCACCTGTGCGCGCCGCAAGCGGCCTTACGTCGCCGCCCGCTTCTTCTTCGCATTCAGCGCGGATGCCACCCGGCTCACCGGCGGCTTGCCGAGCACGCCGCTCATCGCATTCGTCGCCGCGAGCAGCTTCTCCATATCGACACCAGTCCTGACGCCCATGCCTTCGAGCATGTAGACCACATCCTCTGTCGCAACGTTACCCGTGGCGCCCGGCGCGTAGGGACAGCCGCCGAGGCCGCCGGCGGCGGCGTCGATGACGCGGACGCCCTCCTCCAGGCCGGCATAGAGATTGGCGAGCGCCTGGCCATAGGTGTCGTGGAAATGCATCCCGAGTTTTGCGGGCGGAATGTTGGCGGCCACCGCACGCAGCATCTCCTTCGCCTTGGCCGGGGTGCCGACGCCGATGGTGTCGCCGAGGGAGATCTCGGAGCAGCCGAGGTCCCACAGCGTCTTGGCGAGATCGGCCACCGCCTTCGGCTTGATCACGCCGTCGAACGGACAGCCGAGAACACAGGAAATATAGCCGCGAACCGGCACGCCGTCGGCTTTGGCCCGCGCCAGCACCGGCTTGAAGCGCTCGATGGACTCCGCGACGGTGCAGTTGATGTTGGCCCGCGAAAAGCCTTCGGAGGCCGCAGCGAACACCGAAACGACCTTGGCGCCGGCGGCGCGGGCGGCGTCATACCCCTTCTCGTTCGGCACCAGCACGTGGAATTCGGCGCCCTTGACGTGGGCGACGCCGCGCAGCACGGCATCGGAGCTCGCCATCTGCGGGATCGCCTTGGGCGAGACGAAGGCGCCGACCTCGACCGTATGGAGGCCGGCCGCAACCAGCGCCTCGATGAAGGCGATGCGGGCCTCGACGCTGACCGGCGTCTTCTCGTTCTGGAGGCCGTCGCGCGGCCCCATCTCGATGATGCGGACGGGATCGCTCATGTCATTCCCCCGAAGGTTCGACCACGGCGAGCTCGACGCCTTCCTGCACGATGTCGCCGACCTTGCATTTGATCGACTTCAGCACGCCGGCATAGGGCGCCCGCAGCGTCTGCTCCATCTTCATCACTTCGAGGGTCAGGATCGGCGCGCCCTTGTCGAGCTTGGCGCCCTCCTCGGCCAGCACGGCGACGACCGTGCCGGGCAAGGGCGCGGCGATCTTGTCCTCGCCGACATGCTCCTCGCTCTCGCCGCCGAACGGATCGACCCAGTGCAGGTCGAACCGGCCATTGCGCGTGCGCAAATACAGCTCGTGGCCGTCGATCACGGCGGCGACGGAGGATTTGACGCCGTCGAGCGTCAGGTCGAAGCCGCCATCCTTCGGCGCGATCGCAAACGCCAGCTCGCGGTCGCCGATCACCAGCGTGGACGGGCCGCTGCCATAGTTCAGCGTGATCTCCTGCTCCGGACCATGTCCGACGCGAAAGGCAAAGCTGCGCTGGCGGCGGCCGACCGGCTGCCAGCCAAAGGTCTGCCACGGAGAATTCGCCTCGCCTTGCGCGACCTGCCGCTCCTCGTTGACGATCGCGGCGACGGCAGCGCACAGCTCGAGCTCCCCGGGTGCCGGCGCCGCCGACGTCAGCACCGCCAGCTCGCGCTCGATGAAGCCGGTGTCGATCGCATTGGTCCGCACCTTCGGGTGCGTGATCAGGGCGGACAGGAACGGGATGTTCGTGACGATGCCGCGGACGTCGGATTCTTCCAGCCCACGGTTCAGCCGGTCGATCGCGACATCGCGCGTCGGCGCCCATGCGATCATTTTGGCGAGCATGGCGTCATAATACGGCGAGACCGCATCGCCCTCGCGATAGCCGGCATCGATGCGCAGGCCACCCGTCTCGTCAGGCAGGCGCCAGGTCGAGATCTTTCCGACCGACGGCATGAAATTCTTGGTCGGATTCTCGGCGTAGACGCGCGCTTCGATCGCGTGGCCGTTGAGCTTGATCTCGTCCTGCTTGAGCGGCAGCGCCTCGCCGAAGGCAACACGCAGCTGCCATTCGACGAGGTCGACGCCTGATATCAGCTCGGTCACGGGATGCTCGACCTGCAGGCGCGTGTTCATCTCGATGAAGAACACGTCCTTGCCGTCGGAGACGAACTCGATGGTGCCGGCGCCGACATAGTTCACCGCGCCCGCCGCTTTTCGCGCCGCGGCGCAGACGGTCTCGCGCTGGGCGGCATTGAGCGTCGGCGACGGCGCCTCCTCGATCACCTTCTGGTGCCGGCGCTGCAGCGTGCATTCGCGTTCGAACAGCGAGAGCAGATTGCCGTGGCTGTCGCCGATGATCTGCACCTCGATATGCCGGGGATTGTCGACATATTTCTCGATCAGCATGCGGTCGTCGCCGAACGCGGCCAGCGCCTCGCGCTTGGCGCTGACGATCGCGGGGCCAAGCTCGGCCGCCGAGCGCACGATGCGCATGCCGCGCCCGCCGCCGCCGGCGGAGGCCTTCACGAGAACAGGGAAACCGACCTTCTCGACCGCCTTCGCCAGGGTCGCATCATCCTGGGCCTCGCCGTGATAGCCAGGCACCAGCGGCACGCCGGCCTTCTCCATCAGCGCCTTCGAGCCGGACTTCGAGCCCATCGCCGTCATCATCTCGGCGGTCGGGCCGATGAAGACGAGGCCCGCGTCGTAGCAGGCCTGCGCGAACTCGGCATTTTCGGACAGGAAGCCGTAGCCGGGGTGCACGGCCTCGGCGCCGGTCTTCTTCGCGGCCTCGATCAGCCGCTCGACATTGAGATAGCTGTCGCGGGCGCGCGCGGGCCCGAGCAGCACGGCCTCATCCGCGAGCGCGACATGCATGGCGTCGCGGTCGGCCTCGGAATAGACCGCGACCGTGCGCAGACCCATGGCGCGCGCGGTGCGGATGACGCGGCAGGCGATCTCGCCGCGGTTGGCGATCAGGAGCGTGCGAAAACGGCGGTAGAGCTTTGAGCGGTCCATCGCATCACATCCTGAACAGGCCGAACTTCGTCGGCTCGATCGGCGCATTCGACGCCGCCGAGAGGCCAAGGCCGAGCACGAGGCGCGTGTCGGCCGGGTCGATCACGCCGTCGTCCCACAGCCGCGCGGTCGCGTAATAGGGATGCCCCTGGTGCTCATATTGCGCGCGGATGGGCTCGCGGAACTTATCTTCCGCCTCCTTCGACCAGCTGTCGCCCTTGGCCTCGATATTGTCACGCCGGACCTGGCTCAGCACCATCGAAGCCTGCTCGCCGCCCATCACCGAGATGCGCGCGTTCGGCCACATCCAGAGGAAGCGTGGAGAATAGGCGCGGCCGCACATGCCGTAATTGCCGGCGCCGTAGGAGCCGCCGATCACCACGGCGAATTTCGGCACCGAGGCGGTCGCAACCGCCGTCACGAGCTTGGCGCCGTCGCGCGCAATGCCGCCGGCCTCGTATTTCTTGCCGACCATGAAGCCGGTGATGTTCTGCAGGAACACCAGCGGAATGCCGCGCTGGCAGCACAGCTCGATGAAGTGCGCGCCTTTCAGCGAGCTTTCGCTGAACAGAATGCCGTTGTTGGCGATGATGCCGACTGGAAAACCCCAGATATGGGCGAAGCCGCACACCAGCGTCGTGCCGTAGAGCTTCTTGAACTCGTCGAACTCGGAGCCGTCGACGATGCGGGCGATGATGTCGCGCACGTCGAACGGCTTTCTGCCGTCGACCGGCACCACGCCGTAAATCTCCTCCGCCGCAAACAGCGGATCGCGCGCCGAATGCATGTTGAGGTTGGGCCGCCCCGACGGCTTCAGCGTGCCGACGATGCGGCGGGCGATGCCGATCGCGTGCGCGTCGTTCTGCGCATAGTGGTCTGTCACGCCCGACTGCCGCGAATGCACGTCCGCGCCGCCGAGCTCTTCCGCGCTGACGACCTCGCCGGTCGCGGCCTTCACCAGCGGCGGGCCGCCGAGGAAGATGGTGCCTTGATTTCGCACGATGATGCTCTCGTCCGACATCGCCGGCACATAGGCGCCGCCGGCGGTGCAGGAGCCCATCACGATCGCGATCTGCGGAATGCCCTGTGAGGACATCTGGGCCTGGTTGTAGAAGATGCGGCCAAAGTGCCGCTCGTCCGGAAAGATCTCGTCCTGCAGCGGCAGGAAGGCGCCGCCGGAATCGACCATGTAGACGCAAGGCAGATTGTTCTGCCGCGCGATGTCCTGCGCGCGCAGGTGCTTCTTCACGGTCATCGGGTAATAGGTGCCGCCCTTGATGGTGGCGTCGTTGGCGACAACAACGCATTCGCGACCAGCGATGCGCCCCACCCCCGTGACGACGCTCGCCGAGTGCACGTCGCCGCCATAGAGGCCGTAGGCCGCGAGCGGCGACAGCTCCAGGAACGACGTCCCGGGATCGACCAGCAGGTCGACGCGTTCGCGCGCCAGCATCTTGCCGCGCGACGTGTGGCGGTTGCGGGAGGCCTCGCCGCCGCCGCCGGCAACCTGGCTCAGCTTTTCACGCAAGTCGGCGACGAGCGCGCGCATGGCATCCGAATTGCGCGCAAAGTCCGATGAAGACGTATCGATGCTGGAATGGAGCGGCATGTGATCCCGCGGTCTGGTGTGACGTGGTGAGAGGCCGCGGGCAAGGCGTCGCGGCCATTTCATGGTGGAGGGTTTAGGCCGTCTCGGACATCAATTCGCGGCCGATCAGCATGCGGCGCACTTCGGATGTCCCCGCGCCGATCTCGTACAGCTTGGCATCGCGCCAGAGCCGTCCGACCGGAAACTCGGACGTATAGCCGACGCCGCCGAGCGCCTGGATCGCCTCGCCTGCCATCCACGTCGCCTTTTCCGCGGAATAGAGGATCGCCGCCGCCGCATCCTTGCGCAGCGTGCGGGCGTGGCCACCGCGGTCGCAGGCCTTTCCCACCGCATAGACATAGGCGCGCGTCGCCTGCCAGGTCGAATACATGTCGGCGAGCTTGCCCTGCATCAGCTGGAAATCGCCGATCGGCTGGCCGAATTGCTTGCGCTCGTGCATGTAAGGCACCACCGCGTCCATGCATGCCGCCATGATGCCGAGCGGGCCGCCCGAGAGCACGGCGCGCTCGTAGTCGAGACCCGACATCAGCACCTTGACGCCCTCGCCCACGCTGCCCAGCACGTTCTCCTCGGGCACCTCGCACTCGTCGAAGAACAAGGGATAGGTGTTGGAGCCGCGCATGCCGAGCTTGTCGAGATGCTGGCCGTGGGTGAAGCCTTTAAAACCTTTCTCGATCAGGAAGGCGGTCATGCCGCGCGGGCCGGCCTCCGGATCGGTCTTGGCGTAGACCACCAGCACGTCGGCATCGCCGCCATTGGTGATCCACATTTTCGAGCCGTTGAGCACGTAGCGGTCGCCGCGCTTGTCGGCGCGCAGCTTCATCGAGACGACGTCGGAGCCGGCGCCGGGCTCGGACATCGCCAGGGCGCCGACATATTCACCTGAGATCAGCTTCGGCAGATAGCGCTGTCGCTGCGCATCGGTGCCGTTGCGGCGGATCTGGTTGACGCAGAGATTGGAGTGCGCGCCGTAGGACAGGCCCACGGCGGCCGAGCCTCGCGAAATCTCCTCCATGGCGACGATGTGGGCGAGATAGCCCATGTTCGAGCCGCCATATTGCTCCGGCGCGGTCATCCCGAGCAGACCGAGGTCGCCGAAGCGCTTCCAGAGGTCGGCCGGGAACAGATTGGCTTTCTCGACCTCGGCAGCGCGCGGGGCGACCTCCGCTTCCACGAAGGCGCGAACGGTGTCGCGCAGCATGCCGATGTCTTCGCCCAGATCGAAGTCGATGCTCGGGATGTTCAAGGCGATTCCTCCGTCTTCTTGTCGAGCCCGAACCTACCCCCGCCCGGGCGCCGCTTCGGTCGAAAAGGTTGCATTTTCCGCCAAGTTTGGCGAGGATTTTTCATGCCCTTTCAAGCCGCGACAGCAATGCCCCGCCGCGCCATGACCCCCGCCGCCTTTGTCCGCGGCGTGGTCGCCGCCTATGGTCGCTACGGGCGGGATCCTGCCGGCGCGCTGGCCAAGGGACAGGTCACTGAAGACCTGGTTCGGTCCGGCGACGGACGGGTGACGGCCGCCCAGTTCGAGGCGCTGGCGGGCCACGCCATGCGCGAGCTCGACGACGAGGCGCTCGGCTGGTTCTCGCGCCGGCTGCCTTGGGGCACCTATGGCATGCTCTGCCGCGCCTCGATCACGGCGCCCAATCTCGAGGTCGCGCTCAAACGCTGGTGCCGGCATCATCGCCTGCTCACCGAGGACGTGCTGTTCGAGCTCTCGGTCGGTGACGAGACCGCGACCATCGCCATCCGCGAGCAGCGCGACCTCGGACCTTTGCGCGAATTCTGCCTCGTCACCCTGCTGCGCTATGTGCTCGGCTTCTCCTGCTGGGCGATCGATTCCGCGATCGCGCTGCGCGCGGCGGAATTCCCCTACTCAGAACCCGGCCACGTCTCGGTCTATCCGACCATTTTCTGCCGGACCTTGAGCTTCGATGCCGATGGCGCGCGCATCGTCTTCGACAAGCACTATCTGTCGCTGCCGCTGACGCGCAGCGCCGCCGATCTCGACAGCATGCTCAAGGGCGCGCTGCGGCTGACCGTGCTGCCCTATCGGCGCGACCGCCTGCTGGTCGAGCGCGTCCGCCGCGTGCTCCGCCATGCGCGCGGCCGCAGTCTCGGCGCCGAGGATGTCGCAAGCGAACTCGCGCTCTCCACCCGCACCATGCACCGCCGCCTGCGCGAGGAAGCAACCTCGCTGCGCGATCTCAAGGAGGAAGCCAAGTTCGAGCTGGCAAAGCAGGAGCTGATGCGCGGCCGCACGCCGATCAAGCGGATCGCGGAGATCGCGGGCTTCCGCAACGAGAAGAGCTTTTCCCGCGCCTTCCGCACCTGGACCGGCGCCTCGCCGCGCGAGTTTCGCGGAAGGTATCGATGAGGCGGACCATCATCTGCCTGTCATGAATTGACGGCCTCCGAGATCGCTCCCGGAGGCCGCAATGTCCTGGATCAGGTCTCGATGCCAGGCGTTAATTCTGCGCGCCCTGGCGAGCCTTGGGCTGCTTCGTCTGCTTCGGCTGGAAGGCGAGCGCGTCGTTGCTGGCCTTCGAGCCGCCGGCCTGCGAGCACGAGCCGCCGATGCCGCCGGCTGCCTGACGGCAGGCTTCCATCGTCGGATAGCCGCAGCCATGCGCGGCCTGGGCGCCGTTGGTGATGCAGTAGTCGTCGGCCTTCGCAGCCGGCGCGGTCATCATCAAGAACGCAGATGCAAACAGCGTCGCGGCGGACGCGACGAACGTCTTCGAGGTCGGAGTCATGCTGTCTTTTCCTGCTTAAAGGGTCCCACAAAAGCGCCCCCGGCATGCGACGCAGGCCGGGGTTCACACCTTGCATCTAGGCCGCACCCGCGAGCCGGCAATCGTGCGCCGGCGCATTGCAGGGCTTCGTAAATCACATGTCATAGTTAGGTGAGTTACTAAATAGTATGACAGGATCGCAGCTTCGGCTCTTATGAAATCCTCGCCGGAAAGTGAGATGTCCCCTAGCCCGCCGAGGCGACCGCCAACTCCTGCACCGGCAGCGGCACGTCCTTGGCGACGCCCAGCACCGGGAAGCTCCGGACGTTCTTCACGTCGGGCATCGCGGCAAAGTGAAGGAGCTGCTGCCGCATGCTCTCGACGCTCGGCGCGACGCATTTCAGGAGGTAGTCGGTGTCGCCCGAGATCCGCCAGCACTGCTGGATGCGCGGGATCGCGGCGATCGAGTTCTCGAACGCCTCCAGCACTGGCTGAGCTTGGCTGCCGAGCTGGATCGAGACAAACGACACCACCTCATAGCCGAGCAGCCGCTCGTCGATGACCGCGCGCACCGCCCGGATCACGCCGCGGCTGAACAGCGATTTCAGCCGCCGCAGGCAGTTCGGTGCGGACACGCCGACGCGCAGCGCCAGCTCGTTGTTGCGCACCCGCCCGTCCTGCTGCAGCTCGGAAAGAATTTTCAGATCGACGCCGTCGAGCTGGTCACGCCCGGCCATCCCCCACCTCGTCATGTCGTGTCGTGCGAGGCAGCGAAGCACGCGGGGAATTTAGTGCCAAGAGCCCACCGCCGGGCGCGACGCTCTCGCCCAATAGCGGGAAAGTCTTTCCGCCGTCATGGCCGGGCTTGTCCCGGCCATCCACGCTGTCTTACACAGCCCCAAAACGTGGATGCCCGGGACAAGCCCGGGCATGACGATATCGTGGCCGCGCCGACCGCCCCTCAATGCGTCCAGGGCTCGCCGCGGCGGAACGAGAAATTATCGGCATAGGCGACCGGGCGGCGGATCGAATCCTGGGGCTCGATCACCTGGTAGGCGATGCCCTTGCGCTCGCAATAGGCGACCGCCTCTTCCTTGGTGTGGAAGCGCAGCGTGATCTGCTGCTTCATGTCGCCGGACGAGGTCCAGCCCATCAGCGGCTCGACCGAGCGCGGCTGCTCGGGCTCGTAGTCGAGCTGCCATTCCTTGGTCTTGGACCGGCCGGATTGCATCGCGTTCTTGGCGGGCTTGAAAATGCGTGCGGTCATGGGTGGTCCGGCCTCTTGGTCTTTTCGTTCGATTTCGATGCGTCAGGGTGGCAGTTGGTGGAAACTTCAGGGATAGTATAGAGACACCGATCGGGAACTATTCGGTGATTCCAGTCCCTTGGGTGCCCGTCACCGACGGGTATAGTCATTATGCTGCACCGTGACAATTGTGTACCCGCCGTCCGCCCCGGGACCCCGCCCGGTGCCCCCGCCTCGCCGACCTCAGCGTATCCGCCCCCTACGAAAGCTCCCGTCGCATGGCCTTCCTGAACGTCAGCGCAACGCTCCCCGAGAAAGGCCGTGACCTCAGGCTCGACCTGTTTCGCGGCGTCGCGAATTGGGCGATCTTCCTCGATCACATCCCCGACAACGTCGTGAACTGGATCACGACGCGCAACTACGGCTTTTCCGACGCCGCGGACCTGTTCGTCTTCATCTCCGGCTACACCGCCTCCTTCGTCTATGCACGGATGATGCTGGAACGCGGCTTCATCGTCGGCGCCACGCGCCTGACCAAGCGGGTCTGGCAGCTCTACGTCGCCCACATCATCCTGTTCGTGATCTACATCGCCTCGATCAGCTATCTCGCGCTGCGCTTCGGCGATTCCGATATGATCAACGAGTTCAACGTCGCCGGCCTCGTCGACAACGCCACCGAGACGCTGCGCCAGGGCCTGTTCCTGCGCTTCAAGCCGCTCAATCTCGATGTGCTGCCGCTCTACATCGTGCTGATGGGGCTGTTTCCGCCGGTGCTGTGGTTCATGCTGCGCAAGCCCGACCTGACGATGGGACTCTCCATCGCGCTGTGGCTGGCCGCGCGTCACTTCGGCTGGAATCTGACCGCCTATCCGGCCGGCCAGTGGTACTTCAACCCCTATTGCTGGCAGGTGCTGTTCGTGTTCGGCGCCTGGTGCGCCATGGGCGGCGCCCGGCGCTCGGGCGCGCTGATCAACTCACAGATCACGCTGTGGCTCTGCCTCGCCTATCTCGCCTTTGCGCTGGTCATGACCATGGCCGGCCGCTTCCCGAGCCTCGGCGGCATGTTTCCGGAGTGGCTGTTCTCGGCCTTCAACCCGAACGACAAGACCAACCTCGCGCCCTATCGCTTCATCCACTTCGTCGTGATCGTGATCCTGGTGATCCGCTTCGTGCCGAAGGACTGGCCGGGCCTCGAATGGAAGATCTTCGATCCGGTCATCGTCTGCGGCCAGCAGTCGCTCGCCGTGTTCTGCGTCGGCGTGTTCCTGTCCTTCGTCGGCCATTTCGAGCTGTCTATGAGCTCGGGCTCGCTTTTCGCACAGCTCTTCGTCAGCATCGCCGGCATCGCGATCATGACGACGGTGGCCTATTATATTTCCTGGTCGAAGAAGCAGGACAAGCCGCTGAAGCCGCCGCCGCCGGCCAAGCCTGCGGCCGCTTCGCCGGCAAAGGCTGCCTGAGCTCGCGGCAGCGATACTGCGCCTGATGGCGGCGATGCCGCCTCAGGCCGCCTCTTCGCCGTCGAACTCGGTGAACTTCTTGTAGATCCAGTCGCGGCCGTCGTGGCGGCGCCACACCTTGCCGTACACGAGCTGCCCGTTGATCGAGCGGCGCGGCACGATCACGGTCCAGAGGTGCCAGATCTCGGTCCAGTTCGACTGCGAACCGACGGTTTGGACGTTGCGATCGAAAGACATGACGCAGAACTCACGCGATACGAGCGCCGCGACGAACTGTGATCTTGTGTGAGCACCCATTGGAGGTACCCCCGTCGCGAGCCAGGGACCAATTTGATAGTGATCGCCGGGACTTCCGCAACAACCGCTCTGTCTTAACCTAACTGGTCAACCTTACTACAGCCGTCCGGACTGGTTGAAAGCGGATGCCGATTTTTCTAGAATGCGTGCACCATTTGAGAATGAGCGCGCCATTTTGGACGCGTGGTGATTTCTAAACGACGTTGACTTTTGAGCGTGCTGGAATTCTGAAAAGTATTGATCGGGCGGGACGACCACAATGAATTTGCAATGTGCATGTCTGCGCTTGGCGGTGCGCTCGACGCCGCCTGCTCCGCTGATCAAGATATCCATCCAGGTGCCGCCGAAGGCCGCCAACGACAACCATCTGGTCTGGCCATTGCTGCCGTTTCCGCTCGGCTGGTACGCCTCGAACTGATCGCGGACCATGCTTTGAAAAGCGCAACGCCGCGCAAGCGGAGTATTATCGCTTGGCGGCGTCCGTTTAGGCATTGGGCGCTGAAATCCCCAACACCCATATGTCTATGGCGACGAGCAAAGGTTCGATGAAGCTTTGGTAATTCGCCGCCGCGCGCCTCATGGCAATCCCCTGACATATCGTGCAGAAGTCGCCACGCGCGACAAACACGCGCCCCGGCGTGAGAGCGCTTCGGGCAGCGATCGCGCAGCTGTTTCAGGATACGATGGGCCGCATTGCCTGGATCATCTGGCGCCTCGTCGATCGGCAGCTGTTCTGATGCCCGAGCAGCCGGTCGCTCCCGATCACGTCAGTAGTGATAGTTCAAACCGACCGTCGCGGCATGGATCGTGTCCTTGAGGTGGGCCACGGTGATGCTTTCGGACGGGCTGATCAGCTGTATCGGGCTCTTCGTGCCGAAGTCGTAGTAATTATATTCGACATTGGCCGACCAACTTGACGCGAACGCCCATTCCACACCGGCGCCCAAGGTCCAGCCGGTCCGCATGACCGACGCGCTGGGATCGATCGCGAAGCCGGTGGCCGGACTGGTATACGCATCATCGATCTTGTCGTGCGTCCAGGCGACGCCACCCCGCGCATAGATCAGCCAGCCCAAGCCATAGGCATAGCCGAGCCGTGCTGTGGCCGAGGCGAGAAAATCGTTCTTGAGGCCGAACCGCGATGGCACGGCGAGGTTGCCGAACGTGGGAAATCTGACACTGCTCGCATGATGGCTCGAAAGGCTCGACAATGCGGCGCGGCCTTCAGCGCCGACGACCCAGTTGGATGCGAATTGATGGTCGCAGCCGGCCTGCCCGCCACCGACAAGACCGGCGGCGCCAAAGTCGACCGTCCCCCCGGCGCTGTTGATCGTGCGATCGCCGCTCGCGACGCCGCCGACATGACCGCCGACATAGCACCCGGTCCAGTTGAAGACGACGGACGCCGTGGGAGGTGCTTGCAGCGCAAGATCGGCCGCAGATGCGGCGGTGGCCGAAAGAGCGGCGAGCGCCGCGCCGGCGAAAGCTTTCAACATGTCCCGACATTCCTCATTGCCCATGCAGCGGTCCTAGCAGGCCGAGCTGTCGCGGAGGTTGCGTGATGCCCGCATCTCCCGCGCGGGGCGGCGCAGGCCGCGTTCCGCCGGCAATACCCAAACGGGGCCGGTTGGTTGGGATCTCGAGGGAAATGAAGGAGGTTCCTCGGGACTGGTCGGGGCAGCTGGATTCGAACCAACGACCTGCAGTACCCAAAACTGCCGCGCTACCAGGCTGCGCTATACCCCGAATGTCCGGTGAGCCCCGTCGATACACGCTTCCAAAGGCGCCAGCAAGCTTACAAACCGGCGCCAGCAAGGCTGGCAACGGCCCCCCGCCGGGCGGTGCTATTTGCTGCCGAACAGCGGGTGACCGACGCGGTCACCGGGGCGGATGCCGTATTTCTGCGCCGTTCCCGCCACCACCTCCAGCACGGCCCGGGCGGGCCCTCCCGACGAGATGATCTTGGTCGACAGCGGCTCGGTGTTCTCGGCTATGCGCAGGATGCGGCCGTCGGCGCGGATGAAGATCATGTCGAGCGGGACATAAGTGTTCTTCATCCACATCGACACTTCCTGCTCGGGATTGAAGTCGAACAGCATGCCTTTGCCGTCGGCCAGTTCCTTGCGGTACATCAGGCCGGTCTGCTTCTCCTCATCGGTCGTCGCCATCTCGACCGAGAACACCTGCACGCCGTTCTTGGTGACGATCTCGAGCGGCTGGAAGCTGGCGGCATTGGCGGCGGCGAGGCTGGCGATGACGAGAATGGCGGCAAGGCTTTTGGCAAAACCCATGGCGAGACGCATGGGAAAAGTCATGGCAAAAGTCATGAAATGGCACTCGGAGCGGGTGGGACTGGGACAGTCCTTACGCGGCGATCATGACAAAAGCCAGAGGCGCGCCGGCCTGCCGACGCGCCTCTTGTCACGATTCCGGGAATGGAAGAGCTAAAGCATGATCCGGAAAAGTGCGAAGCGGTTTTCCGGAAAGATCATGCTCAAACAACAACCTAAAGCGCGATGACGATTCATCCCTCATCGCGCTTTAGTGCGACTGCAATCCCGGCGAGCCGGTTTCGGGATGGATCTCGGCCGCCATCATGCCCTTGGAGCCGGGCCCGAAGCGGACCAGCACATATTGGCCGGGCCGCAGCTCAGTCATGCCGAAGCGGCGCAGCGTCTCCATGTGCACGAAGATGTCGGGCGTGCCCTCGCCGCAGGTGAGGAAGCCGAAGCCGCGCAGCCGGTTGAACCATTTGACCTGGGCCCGCTCCAGCCCGCTTGTCGGGGTGACCGTGACGTGGGTGCGCGGCGGCAGCATCTGCGCCGGATGGATCGCGGTCGATTCGTCCATCGAGACCACGCGGAAGGCCTGGTAGCCCTTCGCGCGCTGGATGCACTCGACGACGATGCGGGCGCCCTCATAGGCGGTCTGGAAGCCGTCGCGCCTGAGCACGGTAACGTGCAGGAGCACGTCGGGCCAGCCATTGTCCGGAACGATGAAGCCGTAGCCCTTTGAGGCATCGAACCATTTGATGACGCCGTGAACCTCGACGAGGTTGGCGCTGCCCTCACCAAGTCCGGTGAAGGGATTGAGCGCGCTGTCGCGACCGGCGCCGCCGTGCTCGCCGACCGCGGGAACTCCGACCTTCTTGGACTCAAATCCGTCCGACGACCCCATAACCCCGGACCCCACACATGCCATGCAACCCGCCACATTGGCGGCGTCGAATCACGCGTCTTAAGAGAATGTTCTCAATTCGACGCGACGCGAATCTTCCGACTCAAAAGATAACACTCCCGGTTGCGAGGCATAGATAAAAAAGAGATTCGCCGGAACCTATGAACAGCTTGCACAGGCGCGAATCAAATCTTTGCCTCAATTACCGACAAAGGGCCCGAGTGTTTCGCCGATGTCGTGGTGGATCACGAGGTCGGCGATGTCATCCTGCTCGGTCGGCTCGCGATTGATGATCACGAGACGCGCGCCGGCGTTCTTCGCCATCATCGGAAAGCCCGCCGCAGGCCACACCACGAGCGAGGAACCGATCGCGATGAAGAGGTCGCAGGCCCGCGACAGCTCGGTTGCCCGCTGCATTTCGTCCTCGGGCATCATCTGGCCGAATGAAATCGTGGCGGTTTTCACCGGCTCGTCGCACGCGGTGCAATTGGGTGCGGCGCCGTCGTCGTCGAAGCGGCGTTTCACCCAGTCGAGCGGATAGGCCTGCCCGCATCCGATGCAACGCGCATAAGTGGTATTTCCGTGAAGTTCAATCACATGCTCTGGCGCGAAGCCCGAGGCCTGGTGCAGATTGTCGATGTTCTGGGTGATCACGGCGGGAATCTTGCCGGCGCGGTAGAGCGAGGCGAGCGCGCGATGGCCGCGGCCTGGCCTCGCCGCCGCGAACACCTCCTCCATCGCAAAGCGGCGGCGCCAGGATTCGTCGCGCGCCTCCTGGCTTGCGACGAACTCACCGAACTCGATCGGACGGTAGCGGCTCCAGAGCCCGCCCGGCGAGCGGAAGTCGGGGATGCCGGATTCGGTCGAGATGCCGGCGCCGGTGAACGGCACGATGGTTTTGGCTTCGGCGATCATGTCGCCGAGCCGCTCGACGCCGCTGCGAAGATCCGATGCAATCATGAGCGGCCTCCCGAATCCTTTTTTGCCTAGCTGCAGCAGGCGCAAGCGACAAGATCGCTGACGCTCTTATCAAGCGCGTACGCGATGCGCTCGGCAATTTCTTCCGACCTTCGCATATCACAATCCTGCAATGCCTCCTCCCCATTGACGCCCCAATCAGAAGCGCCAATGCATGTGTTTACGCGACTCAAGATGATGCGGCGGCAGTGCTTGAGTCCAGCAGTGCACTCATACTCAGGTGTAGAGGGGATTTGACAATGACCGAGGACGAGCAACGCAAAATCCGCGAACGTGAAGAGATCGCCGCCCGTGTCGCCGCCTTCCGTGCCACGCAGGAAAAATTCAAGCGCGAGCGTGAAGAGTATTTCGTGTCGACGCTCGACAATGCCCGCAAGGCGGAACGGCCCTCGCTCTGGCCGTAATCACGCCTGATACCGCGCATGAAAAAAAGCCCGGAGCATGGCTCCGGGCTTTTGGTTTGTTAAGACGCTACCAGTGACGGTAGTAGTGGTGCCGGTAATACGGTCCACCGTAATAGGCGTACGGGCCAGGGCCGTAGTCGTAATAGCCGTAGCCCGGTCCATAATAGCCGTAGGGGTGGGACGCGGCGACGGCGCCCGCGGTGATCGCGCCGGCGGCGAGGCCGAATGCGAGGCCCGGTCCGATGCCGCGGCCGCGCGCCTCGGCGGGCGCAGGCGCCGCGATCGCAGTTACGCCGACGGCCGCGACGGTGGCCAGAACTGCCAGTGTCTTCTTCATGCTCTCCTCCTTCGCGTACTCCCGACGATAACGACCAGCGCCTGCGATGGTTGCGTGCAGTGCGGAACCGGCGGCGGTCAAAAAAAATCGAGACAACGGGAACGAAAGCGCCTGACGCGGATTGACTTCACAAGTGCGGGAGCCTCCGCCATCCGGGTTGAGGCGACAGCACGAAGAACCCCGTCAGCATCCTCCGCGGTGCTGGCGGGGTTTTCAGTTTCACGGGAACCCATGGCAGCAGACGCAAGCTTCTGCCAGCGGGGCGGACGATCAAGGAGGAGAGAGTGCCGATATCCGCTTTGCTGGCGCGCATTCGCAGGCTGGTCCCCAGATCCGGCGATCAGCACTACGACGAGATCGTCCGCAGCTTCGGGGTCGGCACGCTGCGCCCGCCGCCGACGCCGATGAGCGACGGCGAGCTCGCGCGCGCCATCGCCGAGTTCCTGAAGGAGCAGCCCTCGAGCGAATCCGTTGCGACCCTCGGCCGGCGGCTCGACCCCTCCTCCCCGCTCTGACGCAACTATCCCGGGAACCCGCGTCAGCGGCGCACGTTGGGCTAGCTTCAAGAGAAGAAGAGGCCAGTCATGCCCGCATGGCTTGAAATTCTGCTCAACCTGACCGGCTATGCCGGCTTCGTGGCGCTCGCGACGGCGGGCGTCGGGTGCTCCGACGAATCCGCCGAGGATCACATCATTGGCGGCGAGCGTTAGTTCGCGTGCGGCGCCTGGCCGGCGGTGCGCACCAGGCGGTCGGCCTTGACCGCGACGCGCGTGTCCTCGGCTTGCGGCCGCAGCGAGAAGCTGATCACCACGAAAGCGAGGCAGAACAGCGAGCCGACGATTGCGACGCGGCGGTAGGTGTGCCGGTCGCCTTGATGAAATGACGGTTCTGAAAATGGCCTCATGTCGAAATCCGCTTCTTGGCAAAGTCGTTCTTGTCCTTGCAAGAACACCTACTCTAGGCAGCGGCGCGCGCAACGCGATTGGGCTTTTAACCTAACCAAATAGGGTTATCCCCTTTGGCGCAAGCTTTCGTTAGGAGCTTGCGCGCGCGGTTCAGATGTCGGCGAGCCGCTTCAGCGTCGCGCGAAAGCTCAGGCTGCGATTGCCGCCGACCAGCACGGTGCCGAACACCTCGGCCTCGTCGTCGCGATACGTCCCGGAAAAGCCGCTCGTGGCCTCCTGCCCGCCGAACAGCGGCCGCACGAAGGCATCCTCGAACGGCGTATGCTGGTTGGTGGCAAGCTCGCCCTTCCAGGTCCCGCTGTTCGAACCGCCCTCGCCCACTCTGTACGACCCACGCGACCAGAAGTAAGGCCCGCCGCCAAGCAGCGCGCCGTCACGCAGGATCAGGATGCCGCTGTCGCGGCCCTTCACGCCGTCGAGCATGTGGATGTGGATGGAATAAAGTCCGTTCTTCATGGCCGGCGCCCGCGCATCCGGACGATAGCTCCGGACATGACCAGCGTCGAGGCGAAAGGACGGCGGCTCGGAGAGTGCAGCGACCGGTTTTGTTCCAGCTTCGCTTACATTTCGTTCTCGAAGAACGAATCGGAATCGCAGAAATCGGCGTGGAGCAGGTCTTAACGATTCGTTTGCACGCAAACGAGCATGCCCTCTCTGCCGCCGATCACCTCGCCTCTTCGAACCTTCGTGATGGCGGCGGCATCTGCGGCACCGACGGCCTACCTTTGCGCAACCGCGGATGCCGGTCGTACCAGAACAGCTTGGCGATCTCGACGAACATCTCGACAAACCAGCACGCATCCATGTCGCTCTCCCTCGCGCATGTTTCTACGCGAGGCCTTGAGGACGCGACCGTGCGAAGCATCACGCTGCTTCGTTCTGAGACACGCGCGCCGGCAGGCACGAGATGTTCTGCATCCGACTCCATTTCGTTCGCAAAGAACGAATCGGAATCGAGAAAATCAGTGCGGAGCGACTCCTAACGATCGGTGAAGCACGCATCATCACACCGCAATCGACGGCAATTCTCTGTCGACAGGAATTCCACGACGACCGCGTCATCGCGATCGCAGCTCGCGCCTCATCGATGGGCCCGTCAGGCGCGTAACCGAAACGAGATCGCGCCTGACGGATGTCGCGGCTTTCGCCGACGCCGAATCAAGCCGCCCGCTTGCCTTTGCCCTTCTCGGAAAAGCATTCCAGGATCTGGATGCGGAGCTCTTCTGCCGCGGGGCCCTCGACCTTCCGCAGCTCGTTCCAGAGCCTGATCACTTCGCGCTGTTTTTCGACGGTCATGAGTCACCTCCAAAGCTGATGACTCGACTAGAACAAAATGAGAACAAAAAGTCCAGTCCCCGGCGCGCGATTTCAGTGGACGCCGCATTGAACCTTTTGGCGGTCGCGCGGACCCATGAATGCTGGGGATTTCAGCGCCCAGTCAATACGGCAGCGCCGCCTGACGAAGATACTCCGTCGACGCGGCGCTGTTGCTTTTTGGATTTTCAACCTTAAGTTAAAGGTACGGCCGACGGCCAGGCGCTGAAATCCCATCGCCGTCGGCGAGAAGGCCCCGTGCGAAAGCGCGGGGTTTTTCTTGTGGAGCGCCTAGAGCATTTTCGGTTCTGATTGAATCAGAACCGAAGCTCTAGATTCTTGCCGGTTCGCGTGAAGAAAACGCGTCAAAACACATCCACTTCGCTCGAAAACGCTCTATGGCATGATCCGGAACCGGAGGGCCGCGTCAGCGCAAAGTGCGCAGCGGCTTTCCGAAAAGATCATGCTCAAACAAGAATCCAAGGGATGGCCGGATCAGACCGCGTCCTTGGCGACCTTGAGCGGCGAGGCCTTCACCGACTTGCTGGCCGGCTTGGCGGCAAACTGCATCGGCTCCTTGGTGAAGGGATTGACGCCCATCCGCGCTTCGGTGGCGGGCTTGTTCACGACCGACATCTTCACGAAGCCGGGAATGACGAACTCGCCGGACTCGTTGAGCTCCTTGTAGCCGACCGTCGCCATGTACTCGATCACCGACTTCACGTCGTTCTTCGAGATCTGCGTGCCTTCCGCAATTGCATCGATCAATTGGGTCTTGGTCATCTTCGCCATATTTGAATTCCTTCTGTGCGCGCGAGCAAACCCTGCTCAAGGACGCGGTCGAACCCGCGGGTCGCGCGCTTCTGATTCATGCCGGTGGTCATGAAGTGACGCGGCTTAGACCGCATCGGGGCCCAAAACGCAAGCCGGGGCTCTCCGGGATGAGGCCTCGCTTTGCGGCAAAATCTGGGCCGTCGGAGCCCGTCGAATGCGGGTGCACATCAAATGCGCGCGTCGAGTCGATAAATGCGGCGCGTCGAGTCGATCCCGCCGCCGGGCCGCATCTTGCGATGGGCGAGCTGTCAGACCCGACTACTCTCGTTCATCGTAGCGGTCGCAGCGTGCATCGCCCCGCTTGACGTCGCTCGCGAGCTCGTCGAGCGGCGGGGTGCATCGAAGCAGCGAATATTTGTCGTTATAGGGCGCGGGCTGACGCCGACACACACTCGCGCCGATCGGGACCTGGATGGCCTGGGTCCCGACGGTGTAGAAGCAATTGTCCGATTTCGGATCAGGCTTTTTCTCATCAGGCGCTTTCGCAGCGTCCTGCGCCAACGCCGGCGTCAGACCGAGCGCCAGGAACGCAATCACGACAGCTTTTCGCACGGCCGCTCTCCGCTATTTGCCAGTTGAAAGGATATCCCAAGTTCGATGGGCGAGATATTCAATTCGCACGCCGTCCCCGCGAGGGCTCACCTCATCGTGAAACCTGTGACTCGAATAAAATTGTTCAGACTTCAGTAACCTAACGGCTCCAAGCTCCGCGTCAGTATCGTTGCGTTGGAGTACCCCCAAAGTGCTGGATTTTCACGAGCTGCGTGAACTCGCGGCTGACGTTCGTATTTTCGTCGACGTCGCCGAAGACAAGGCCGAAGCCCTCAGAGCCGTCATCGCCGCCTATGACGTGGTGCTGGCGATTTTCCCCACCCGGGAGGGCATGGGCCTGCACGTCATCAAGGGCAAGGAGATCCTCGACAGGATCGCAACATCGCGGACGAGCGCGATGTACAGCCACACCGCCATCGCGGTCCCCGACCTCGAGCATGCCGAAGTGCTCAAGCACCTGACGGCTCCGGACGAGCAGCGGATTGCGGCCTAACTTTCGCAAAGCCGCCGCTCGAGGTGACGAGCGGCGGCCTCGCATTTGTTCGCGGTAAGCTCGAAAGATCAGCCGCCCGGCGGCTTGTAGGACGAGCGCAGCTTGGCCGCGTTCTGCCGCACCTGCTTGATCTCGTCCTGGGTGAACAGCCGCATCAGCTTCACGTTCTGCAACGTGCCCGCCGTGACGGTCAGGCCGGAGATGGCCGGTGCCGCAGTCGGATCAGGCACGTCGAAAATCACGAGAACGCCGGGTCCGTCGGCGGCGACGCTGTACATCGAGACCAGCTTGCCGCCGGCCGCCTCGATCAGCTTGGCTGCCGCCTCCTGACGATTGGTCGTCGGGTTTTCAAGAATGGCATTGAGAGCGCGTTGCGTGTATTGCCCCGTAAGACAGAAATGCATGGCTGTCGTCCTTCTGAAATCATGAAAACGCGCATCGTGACGAGCTAGATCGTCACGACGGTGGGGTCTGAAAATGATGGAGTTATTGCCCGCCGTGGGCACAAACGCCGCCAGGTACTGACGCGGTTTCGGCACACCGCGTTGGCGGCTCGCTTGCACGCTACATCAGCGGGCGGGCGTGTAAAAGACGGTTTCGCTCGTCGGCCGGTTGCAACGCGGCACCATCGCACCTTCGCAAGTCGCCTCCGACATTCACGCAGGGCAATCGCATATGGCTTGCACGATGCGGCGGCATCGGCACTGGGCTCCCTCTCCCGCTTGCGGGAGAGGGTTGGGGAGAGGGTGTCTCCGCAACGGGATAATCCCCAAGAGGAAAGAGCCCTCACCCGCCGCGCTCGGGACGATGCTTCGCATCGCCCGGGGCGCGTCGGCCTCTCCCGCAAGCGGGAGAGGCGGAGCAAGCCCGCAGACAATCCTCGTGAAATCCATATGCGATCGCCCTACCCATTCACGGGGCTTCGGTGCGATGTCCGGAAGAGATGCGCGCTAGGATCGTGCGCTGGCTGCCGGAATTGCACCTGCAAGCCCGAGCTGCAAGGCCCCGACGACACTCACGTCACGCATCAAGAGGCCCGCGCCGCTCGCAAGCACGTAGCCGGACAGAGCCGTCAGAAGCACGCGGGACAAATGACTCTTCCGCCTGAGCAGCCAGTCCACGAGAGCTGTCGCTAGCGCCGGCGTGATGCCGACCAGATATCCTCTCAAGATCATGCCGGGCAACATGCCGGCAACCAGCGTGTCGTCGTCGAATGCGTCCAGGAGCAGCATCGCGATCGACGGGAACATCAAGACGAAAACAAGAAGCCGCCGCATGGAAGCTCGTGGGACTTTCTGAAGATGCGCTTTGGTCGACTCGCATTCGATGCCGGTTCATGTTGGGCGATGTCGGCCACGTTGAGGGACGGCGTCGATGGTGTGCACTGTCACGGTAGTTCCGTCACGACTTCGGTTCCTCGCAAGCGCATCGCTGCAATGATCTGTTCGCGGGAACAGTCCGTGTTCGCGCGAATTGACTCCCCATAAGATGAGGAGATCGCGATGAGCGTTGAAGGTAAAGCGAAGGAAGCGGCCGGTTACGTCAAGGAAGAGCTGCACGAGCACGGCAAGTCCCCCGAGAGCCAGAAGAAGGCGCAGGAGGGGCGTGACCTCAGAAATGAAGGCCGCGTCGAGGACGGAAAGCCGCCGAAGACGACGAAGCCCGGCACCGGTCACTAAAGCATGATCCGGAAAAGTGCGAAGCGGTTTTCCGGAAAGATCATGCGTAAACAACAACCCAAAGCGCGATGACGCTTCATCCAAATCTCATCGCGCTTTAGACTGTTTTTCGAAGGCCGCTCCCGCAATGTCGGGGGCGGCCTTTTCCTTGTCAAACCTTCCCGTCGCTCGCAGCGGGATCCATGATCCCAGCACGACAAGGATCGCAGTGGCTGCGACCAGGACATACTTCACCGGATGCTCCGACGAGTCGAGCGAGCCTTCGATCGGAAGGTAGGGAAGCATCATGTCGATGGCGAACGAGATGAAGATCAGCGCAGCCAGGCCGCCGATGACCGAGGCGATGACGCCGGCGATCCAGTTCACCACACCGCGCGGGCCCGACCTCGCCTCGTGGGCCGCCACGGCCCACGCGATTAGGACCAGGATCGCCATGACGGTCGTCACGCCGCCGACGCCGGACGCCGGCCCGAAGCGCTCCTCCAGCAGCATGGCCGCAATCGCGTATAGGATGATCGACGTCACGGCGCTCCCTCCTCAGTGACCCAGCAAACAGGCGGTGAAGCCGATCGCGATGAAGCCGAGGCAGATGATGACGGTTGCGATTTCGACGGCGTTTTCCAGACCGAAGAATTTAATGACGGCGCTCGCTGCGGCAGACAGGAGCATTTCCAGAATCGCGCTGATCAGGCTTTGAATCATTCCGAGCGCCGCTACATCCCACCGCGCCTGTCGCTGGTCGCCAAGTGGCATCCGAGCGCCACCAGGGCCAGCATGAAGTTCGAGCCGAGCAGGATTTGGAGCGCCAGGTCTGTCCCCGCGCTCACATACCGGACCGAGTGCCGGTGCGCGTAACGTTCGGGATGGGCGGCATCGGGCTGCTGAGGAGAGCTCGCCAAAAGCACGAGCCACGCGACGGTCCCGCAAATCCCCGCGACCGTCGCAATCCTGCCGAGCCTTTCAAGCCAGCGCTTCATGCCGCCCTCGTCATGGCCTGGATCTCCGCTACGCCTTTGCCGGGATCAGCAGCTTGAGAACACTCAGAACGGCGAAAGCACCGAGACCATAGCAGAGCGCATTCACGAGCCAGGAAATGGCGATGCCTGCGGCGGCGGAGCCTCCGACCGCTCCCCAGAACAAATAGGCCGCGGAGACGCCCGGCCACTCCAGCGATAGAAACGCGTAGTCGGTGGACTGTTCGAGAGCAAGGAGCGTCGCCGAGATCAGCGCCCCGACGGCCAATGCGATGATGAGATTCGTCTTCGCCGAGGGCATCACAATCCCAATAGCCCCGTGACAACAGGAATGAGGAAATAAGCGGCGATCCCGAGAAGTATTCCCACGACGAAGCGTGCCGTGCGGCCCTGAATCTTCGTCTCGAGCCAGGCACCAACAGCCAGTACGGCCTGCCTCAGCCAGTCACCAATGAGGCTTCTGGCGAGATCAAACAGGAGTTCTGCAACGAGCGCGGCCCATGGCGTTTGGTCGCCACCACCTCCGGCGGGGTTCAACCGGCCGGCCATCGCCGGCGAGACATCAGCAAGACCTCTGGAAGCGGTTGCAGACGGTCACGCATGCGCGCTGTGCGCTTGCCTTCACGGCCGGACGGGCTAGCATCCCCTGCAACCACAAGGCGTCAACCCAACCGGCGCCGATCAAGGGGGGTCCCCATGACGACACGCTGCGCCTTGCGCCTTCTGCTGCTGCCGCTCGCCCTCGCCGGCACCCTGAGCATCTGCTCCGCCGCCGAACTCAACCCCGCCGCCGTCACCTATAAACTGCCGGACAAGATCCCCTGGGGCCCGGTCGACGCGCGCGGCGCGCAAACGGCGGTGGTGGTCGGCGATCCCAGCAAGGCGGGCTTCTACATGGTCTACAACAAGTGGACCAAGGGCAATCACTTCAGCCGCCCGCACTTCCACCCCAACGACCGCTACATCGTGGTGCTGCAAGGCACCTGGTGGGTCGGCTCAGGTCCGA
This sequence comes from Bradyrhizobium sp. CB2312, assembly GCF_029714425.1. Taxonomy (NCBI): domain Bacteria; kingdom Pseudomonadati; phylum Pseudomonadota; class Alphaproteobacteria; order Hyphomicrobiales; family Nitrobacteraceae; genus Bradyrhizobium; species Bradyrhizobium sp. CB2312. The sequence goes on from NZ_CP121668.1 coordinate 5,255,720, forward strand.
AATTCGACCCCGACCACGGCACCGTACCGATGCCGCCGGGCAGCTTCGTCACCCACACCGGCAAGCAGGTGCACTGGGACGGCGCCAAGGACGAGGACGCCGTGCTGCTGATCATGGGCGAAGGCCCGGCGACGGCTACGGCGGCGGAGGAGAAGTAGAGGAAGAGCTGTTGATTTTGTGGCGGCAATTACCGTGGCTCACTTCAGGATGCAGTCCAGCACTGTCACGGTAATTCGAGTGACTTGTCAGCGTAATTCGCTACGGCAATTGAATTGGCAATTCATCTCGGCTGCGTGCATCGCCGTCTTGGTCCGAACTACGTCATTACGACACCTCAGTCCGTAATGCGCCTCAAAGACCGTGGAAGCGAACGATTACAGCGATCAGCACAACGACCAACACGGCAGCAGACAGTGCGGCACAATAAAGATAAACCCGGGTCAGAGCTCGTGTGGTCTCGTCTATGTCTGGTTTTCCGTCAAAACGAGCGGCTCGCGCGTGCTCGAACTGAAAGACCCGTGCAACATAAGCGATCACGGCCAGAAGAAAGCCGATGGCAAAACAGTCAATGAAAAAGCCAATGCCCTTCAGCTGCAATGGGGGCGTCATGTCTTTCAAGGTCGAGAGACACGCGGCCAGTCCGGCGCCATGTGCCGCGAAGAGATAGGCAACTATCTGCCTATGGCGCTCTATCGACTCCAGCCTGTCTGCGATCAGAATGTTTTCCGGGGCCTTCGACTGTTCCATGCCTCACTCCTCCGAGGAGCATCTCCCGCCATTTTACCACCATAAATAGAACCAAGCTACTTTTGATGTCAGGCACCAAGCCTTCGCTTCGACGTGCTCTGATCACTCGCCGAACCAGGAATTACGGTGACAGTGCAGAATTACGGTGACAGTGCACGAAACTCATCGAGAGTCGTCGCCATTTGGGCTTCGCGGAAAGCGCCAATTGAGTGCACCCGCGATCGCAAACTGAAGAAGTCTCCCTATCGACCACCAGCTCGGGAACACCCGCGCCCGTGCCCCGTTTCCCCTAATCGGAAAGGCACTCCCATGTTTCGATCACTCCTCGCGATCTTTCTCCTCCTGTGCGCAACGTCTGCCTTCGCCCAGACGCAGCAGCAACGACGCCCCCGCCCTGCGAACGGCGCGTACTGCTGCGCCGTGGCGACGCAGCCCAGCAACAATCCGTTCAGCAATCCGATCGGGCAAGGCGTGCCGCCGGCCGCCTCGGCTCAACCCTATTGGAACGGACAGCCGCAGCGACGGCGCTAGCCTTTCCACGAGCCGCGCCAAACTAAATCGGACAGCGTGGGGCTGAACGTGTTAACGGCAGGGATGAAGATATCCCTCACGATGCTACTCATCGTCTGGTCGGCGGCCGTCACGGCGCAGACCCCCGCTTCTCAAGCCCCGCAAAGCGATTTGTCCGTTCGCGACCAGATCAAGGCCGCGCGCGCAAAGGACAAGGCCGACGAGGAAGCCGATCAGACCAAGCGCGCCTGGGACCGCAACGGCGACGGGCGGCGGCCGTGGGAGACGTCGGTAGCGCCCGAGCGGAAGCCGAAGCCCTGAGAGCGGCCCCCTGCCCTTTGTCGCATTTTGCTGCTAATTGATGCTCCCGCCGGTCCGGCCCAAAGCAAAACCCAGCGAATGCCAGGGAGCAACAACCATGCGATACCTCCACACCATGCTGCGCGTGCGCAATCTCGATGTCGCGCTGAAATTCTACCAGGATGCGCTGGGGCTGAAGGAGGTGCGGCGGATCGAGAACGACAAGGGGCGCTTCACGCTGGTGTTCCTGTGCTCGGCGGACGATCTCGACGCGCTGAACAACCAGCCCAAGACGCGCGGCGCGCCGCTGGTCGAGCTCACCTACAATTGGGACGAGGAGACATACGGCGAGGATCGCTTCTTCGGCCATCTCGCCTATGAGGTCGACGACATCTACGCGACCTGCGAGAAGCTGCAAAAGGCCGGCGTCACCATCAACCGTCCGCCGCGCGACGGCAACATGGCCTTCGTCCGCTCGCCGGACCTGCACTCGATCGAGCTGTTGCAGAAGGGCGAGCCGAAGCCGCCGCAGGAACCCTGGGCCTCGATGCCCAACACCGGCCATTGGTAAGGCACCTCGCTTAGGAACAAGCCCTCCCATCCGGGATTGTCCCTCCGACAAAGCAATCGGAGGAGAACGCGATGGGACGAGGAATCCTGCTGTGGCTGCTGGGCGTGCCGATCCCGGTGATCATTCTGTTGTGGCTGTTCTTCGGTCACTAAAGCGCGATGAGATCAGATAAGATCGTCATCGCGCTTTAGCTTGTTGGTTGAGCGTGATCTTTTCGGAAAACCGCTGCGCACTTTTCCGGATCATGCTTTAAAGCGCGATGAGATATTACCAACGAAAGCTCCGCCCATGGCGGAGCTTTTTGCATGAGGGGCGCGCCGCAATCGCCATCCTCCGCCATCCGGAATTCCGCTATCACCCGCACCAAATCGACCACGCCGCGGGAGGAAACTTGATGCCGGACCAACAGCTGACGATCTGGGGCCGTGCCAATTCGGTCAACGTGCAGAAGGTGCTGTGGGGCCTCGCCGAGCTCGGCCTGCCCTTCGAGCGCATCGACGCCGGCATGGCGTTCGGCAAGACCCGCGAGGCGGACTATCTCGCGATGAATCCCAATGCGCGGATCCCGACGCTGGTCGAAGGCGATTTCGTGCTGTGGGAGTCCAATTCGATCCTGCGCTATCTCTGCCTCGCGCATGGGCGCGGCACGCCTCTCTATCCCGAGGCGCCGAAGAGCCGCGCCAGCGTCGACCGCTGGCTCGACTGGACGCTGTCGACCGTGCAGCCGGTCGACCGCCCGGTGTTCTGGGGCATTGTGCGCACCCCGCCCGCCGAGCGCGACATGATCCAGGTGCAGCGGGATGCCGATGCCGCCGCCGAGGTCTGGGTCATCGCCGACCGCCACCTCGCCACGCGCCGCTTCGTGGAGGGCGACCAGTTCACGATCGCCGACATCGCGATCGGCTGCTATGCGCGGCGCTGGCTCGGCGTCGAGGGCATCACCCGACCGGCCCAGCCGCACCTGACGCGCTGGCTCGCCGAGCTCGGCAAGCGCAGCGGATTTGCACAATTCGTCGCACCGCCGATGTCGTGAGCCGGCGGCGCGGCTCAAAGCCTGCTGGGGCCGCGCTGAATCCGCATTCCCGCGCACGCGGAACGGCGTCGCGCCGAGGCTTGACGGCTACTGTGCATGGGGTTGTTTTCGTAGTTTTGTTTGGCGTCTAGCGCCAGCCGCGCTCGACCAGCACCACGCAGATGATCAGCGCCAACGTCACCACTGCTATGGCAAGCTTCGCCGGCCAGCTGACGCCGCGGCCGACCCACCACAAGAGCGCGCAATACATCACGAACGGGAAGATGATTTCGGGCCGCAGCAGATCCGGCACCATGCCGCTTACCGCCGGACCGTGGTCTCGACGCTGATCGCGCCGCCGATCTTCACGCAGGTCCCGGTCGCCTCGACCATATGGAAGCCGCGGCCATAGGAGGCGCATGAGCCCGCCTTCGCGGTCCCGCTGGTGCCCTTCAGAGGCAAGGTCTTGCCGGCCTGCGGCGGCTCGGCGGGCGGCAGGCGCAAGCCCTCCGCCGCGGCTGCGGACGAGACCAGAAATGAGATCACGAACGAGATCAGGACGAGGAGCGGCGTGCGCATGGCCAAGTTCTAGCCCGGACCGGCGCGGCGCGCCATCCACGTGCGCCTTGCGGGGTCAGAGGAACCTGACGCCGGCCGACTTGCCCCGCTGCCAGACCACCTGGCAGCTCCGCCCGGTGCGCGCATCGCGTGCGAACGCCATCCGGATCACGCCCGGCAGCTGGCTTGCATCGTCGTCCAGCGTGATCTTCGCGCCGGACTCCGAGATGTCCTGGACCAGGCAGTGCCGCGCGGCGAATCCGCCGTCGAGCGTGATCCAAGCGTGCTGCGACAGCAGCTTGCGGGCGGCGCGCTTCTTCGGCTGAGGCATCGGCTTTAAGATCTCCCATTCCAGCGCTATCTCAGGGAACCCTAAGAAACCGTTGAAATCGGCCCCGAATGATCCCGGGGCAGCACTATCCACCGCCCCCGCCGTCCCATTCCCGAACGGCTTGCCCGGAGGCGCAAAGGCCACTATACGTTCGCCCGCTGCACGCCGCCGGGCCTGACTCGGGCGGCCAGCGGCCGTGCCGCGAAAAGCGGCGGGGCACTTTGCTCCCTTCGTCTATCGGTTAGGACGCCACCCTTTCACGGTGGAGAGAGCGGTTCGATTCCGCTAGGGAGCGCCACCGGGCCACGCCCGGGACATCCGATCGCTGCCGTGCATTTCCTGGTCTGGTGCCTGTGTTACCGCTGGTGCACGGCATGAACCTGCCCGCTGGTCACGAGCGACCAATGCTGGAACCGCGAGACGATGCAGGTCATGGAGTCCCCCCAATCCACGCCGGAAGATCAGTCCGGCACCGCCCCGGCAAACCCGGCGCCGCCGCCCTGGATGCACCGCGCGAGGCCATATGCGCCGGAGCGGCGCGCCAGGATGCTGGAGCACATGGCCCGCGTCAGATCGCTTCCGCAGCGCCAGGCCGCCGCTGCGCCGGAGCTGCCCGGCAAGAGCGGTCAGGACCTCCTCCACGATCTCCTCGGCCACATCGTCCTGTCCGGCTTGCTCGCGCTGATCTTCATGTCGCGCGTTCCCCTCTATGTCGGCGCCTTTCTCTTCCTCACCGACGGTGAGCGCATCGAGGGCCTGCTCGCAACGCTCGGCATCCGGCTCGAGCCGAATACAATCGGCCCTGATATCATCAAGGGCTCGGCGTCCTGGTTCGGTTGGTTCGCATTGCTTGCCGTCCTGAAGGGCTCGGCTCCCGCCTGGCTCCTGCCGTGGATGCCCCCATCCGAGTCATGGTCGTTCTTCGCCGGCGTCGCCCTTCTGCTCGCGACGATCGAAGCCAGCGGAGCGCTCGCGATGCGGCGCGCCTCGCAATGGTTCGGATGGGGAAGCCGGCCGGATAGCCTGACCTCCGCGACGATCAAGTTCGTGATCGTCATCGCCGTCCTCGCGCTGCTGGTGCTGCTCGGATCGCTCTGAGCGATGACGCGGTTGTGAATTCACTCACCACCTCGGCGACCCCGTGCGTTTACCGGAAATTTACCCCTGCTCGCGAGTGCCGGTATCATTTGCTTAGAATTTGATGGCTACCGTGAATCTACGGAAGCCCTCCCCAATCACGATCATCGCTCATGTCCGTCGCAGAGTTCCTCAGGCAACGCGCAGTGGAAGTCGCCGTGAGCGGTAGCTACTCGCTGCCGCGCTGGTACGATTGCGAGGGCAAGCTGCGCACCTTCGCCTGCCGCACCAAGCGCGTCTCGCCATTCCGCATGATCGTGGACGTGCCGGTCGTCGGCAAAGTCGGCGAGCGCGTGACCTCCTATTTCCAGGACTTTGGCGAATTCCAATGCACCATCAGCGCGACGCTGAAATCGGGCTTCCTGATGGAGCTCGACATGACGCGGGCGCGGCGCGCCTGGATGTCGGAAAAGCTGACCTGGCTGGAGAAGAAACAGAAGGACGCCAGCATTCAGGAGCTGCGGAATGATGCGCGCTTCGTCCCGCAGGTCTCGCACACCTTTCTGACGCTCGCCGACGGGAGCATCCATCCCTGCTTCATCATCGACGTCTCCACCGCCGGCGTTGCGATCTCCTGCGAGTACGACCCGCCGGTCGGAACCGCGCTGGCGGTCGGCGCCTGCGTCGGGCGCGTGATCCGCAAATTCGGTCACGGCTTTGCGGTCAAGTTCGCTGAGAAGCAGCAGCGGGACGACCTCGTCCGGCTGATCGTGCGTTCGCCCTTGCAGCAATCGGCTTGAGCGCCAGATTACGGCTACGGCTGCCCTAGAGCGGCCCCAATGCCGGCTCAGCTTTTGTCGGTCTGCGCCTTGGGCCGGACGACATTTGCGGACTTGCGATCGGGGGACCGGATGGCAGTCAACAAGATCACCTGGGACAGGGTCGGCCGGGTCACCGAGCCGGGCCGCTACATGTACACCTTCGGCTGGCTCACCATCACCGCCGACGATCTCGAGATCTGGCAGCAATATCCGCAGGCCGCGTTCACGCTGCTCGCGCAACCGTCCGAGCCTGCCGATGCCGTCGGCCACGAATTCCATCTCGGCGCCTTCGACATCGCGCCCGACGCGCCGCCGTTCACCACGCATTGAGTGCGGAGAACGCCTGCTGCGGATTCGCGCGTCCGCAAGCGCATGCGGACCGGAGCGGGAACGCCTGGCATGGGCGTTGCTTTATCATGGTCATGATCCACATCCCCGCCGTCGACCAGGCCTTCCTGTTGCTGCTCATTGTCTCCTGCCTCGGCACGTGCCTCGTACGCGCCTTCTGGGAGCTGGAGCAGGTGCGCGCGCGCCGGATTGCGTCCCCCTCCCGCAAGCGCGACTAGGCCGGCCTGCCGGCCGCCTGTCCTCCGAAGGCGGACAAACCTCTTGCCGTAGATGACGAACAGGCTCTGTCATGCAATTGATTACGCTTGCATTCTAAACCTTCGCCGCGGCACGTATGAACGTAAGCTGCAGCTGTCGTTAAGCGAGGCGACAGCAAGCGCATGACACATGGTCGCATCGGTGGACGTAGCTAAGCGGATCAAGGGAACCTATTTTCGGCGCCGATGTACCTGATTGAAGCGTTACCCACCGTCATCGGAACGGCCGCCATCGCCCCGGCGCTGCTGATGCTATGGCTCGTCATTGCCGCCGAGGAGCGCCCGGGACCGCCGGCTCAGGTCTGGACTGCGTTCCTGCTTGGCGCGGCCAGCATCTCGCTGCTCGGCCTTGCCCGCGCGCCCTTCGCTAAGATGGTCGCTGCCCCCGACAATCCCTGGGCGGCGCTGGCCATGCATTCGGTCTTCGGCGTGGCGCTGCCCGAGGAGGCCGTCAAGGTCATTGCCATCGTGCTGGTGTCCTCGACGAAGCGGCGGACCTTTGCCAATCCGATGGACACGGTGGTCTATGGTGCCGCGGTCGGCCTCGGCTTCGCCGCCTACGAGAACCTCGCCTACCTCGTGCAGCATGCCGAGATGTGGCGCTCGCTCGCCGCCTTGCGCAGCGTGCTGACGGTGCCGTTCCACGGCGCGCTCGGCATCATCGCCGGCGCCTATCTCACCATTGCCCGGGCCGGCACGGCGCTGGGCGCGAACCGCCATCATCGCGACTGGGCCCGCCTCTCCAGCCGCCTCTTGATCTTCGCCGGACCCCTGGCGCTGCATTCGGCCTTCGACTTCCCGCTGCTCACGCTCCAGCGCATGCCCGATCTTGATCCCACCTTGCGGATGTGGCTGGGCGGCGCGAGCCTTTTGATCGGCTTCAGCTCGATCGCCTTTGCCATCCGCCTCGTCCGCCGGGTTGCACGCCATCATGCGCCCCGAACCGACATTGCGCGGGAGCGGCTCAGCCAGTTGCGGCGGATGTGGGCGCTGCTGCTCGCCGGCGGCGGCGTGGGCTTCCTTGGCCTCGCCTTTGTGCTGACCTCGATCCACCACTGGCTGATCAACCCCGAGCGCAATCTGACGCTGGCGCTGATCCCGATCGGCTTCGTCTCGATCCTGCTCGGCCTTGCGCTTCTGGTTGTCACAACGGCGATCTACATTCTCGGCCGCAACCGCATCCGCACCAGTGGCGAGGGCTTTTCGTCAGCGCACGGCGGCGGGTAAGCCGCGGGATGGCAAGCATGGTATGCGCATCCTAAATTGAGCGCACAGCTTTCGATCTGGAGCCTGCCGATGACATCGCCCGAAGACCTTTCCCGGCTGCAATCCGCCATGAGCCGGACGGTAAAGGCCCATTGGAAGGCCTTCCTGTTCGAAGGCATCCTGCTCGCCGTCCTCGGTATCGCCGCGCTGATCGTGCCGCCGCTCGCGAGCCTTGCGATCGCGATTGTCCTCGGCTGGATGTTCCTGGTCAGCGGCATCGGCGGGCTGATCGTGACCTATTGGGCGCGCGCCACGCCGGGCTTCTGGTGGTCGCTGATCTCCGCCGCCCTCGCCTGCCTCGCCGGCATGCTACTGCTGGCCCGCCCGATGCAGGCCGTGCTGACGCTGACCATCGTGCTCGGCGCCTATTTCCTCGCCGAAGGCGTCGCCACCATCATGTACGCGCTGGAGCACCGCCGCGAGCCCGGCGGCCGCTGGTCATGGCTGCTGATCTCCGGCCTCGTCGACATCGCGATCTCGTTCATGGTGATCACGGGACTGCCGAGCTCGGCGGAATGGGCGATCGGCATCCTCGTCGGTATCAATTTGCTGTTCGGCGGCGCCACCCTGATCGGCATGGCGCTGGCGGCGCGCAACAGCAGCACCTGAGGCGCCTCGTCAGGCAGCGCGCCGTTTTGGGGGGTGACAACCCGCCAATGGCGCGCTATATGGCCTGCCATGATCACCGTCGCCACCAGCTATTTTTGGTACTTTAGCTACGACAGCTCGCTGGCGGCAGGAGGATCGCGCTCAATCTGAATATTGAAGCAAACGTCCGAACAAGCCGCCAGACCTGGCGGCTTTTTTATTGGCCGGCAGGTTCTAAAACAGACAGGAGCCCGCCGTGCTGAGCACGACCGACGATCTTCGTATCCGTGAACTGAAAGAGCTGAGCACGCCGGAAGAGGTGATGCGGGAAGTCCCGCGCACGCTCACCGCGACGCGTGTGGTGATGGCGGCGCGCAACGCCATCCATGCCATCCTCACCGGCCAGGACGACCGCCTGCTGGTCGTGGTCGGCCCCTGCTCGGTCCATGATCCCAGGGCCGCGCTCGACTACGCCGAGCGCCTGGCCAAGCTGCGTGAGGACCTTGCCGACCAGCTCGAAATCGTGATGCGGGTCTATTTCGAGAAGCCGCGCACCACCGTCGGCTGGAAGGGCCTGATCAACGATCCCGATCTCGACGGCAGCTTCGACATCAACAAGGGCCTGCGCCTCGCCCGCAACGTGCTGTCGGCCGTCAACAATCTCGGCCTGCCGGCCGGCGCCGAATTCCTCGACATGACGACGCCGCAATACATTGCCGACCTCGTGTCCTGGGCCGCCATCGGCGCGCGCACGACCGAGAGCCAGATCCATCGCGAGCTGGCCTCGGGGCTGTCCTGCCCAGTCGGCTTCAAGAACGGCACCGACGGCAATGTGCGGATCGCGGCGGACGCGGTGAAGTCGGCCTCGCATCCGCATCATTTCATGGCGGTGACGAAGCTCGGCCGCTCGGCGATCGCCTCGACCGCGGGCAACGAGGACTGCCACATCATCCTGCGCGGCGGAGCTAAGCCGAACTATGACGCCGCAAGCGTCGCGGACGCCTGCAACGAGCTGGCGAAGTCAGGTGTCGCGCCGCTGGTGATGGTGGATGCGAGCCACGCCAATTCGAGCAAGAAGCCGGAGAACCAGCCGTTGGTGATGGCCGACATCGTCGGCCAGATTTCCGGCGGCGAAAACCGCATCATGGGCGTGATGATCGAGAGCAATCTCGTCGCCGGCCGCCAGGATGTGGTGCCGGGCAAGCCGCTCACCTACGGCCAGAGCATCACCGATGGCTGCATCGACTGGGCGACCACGGCAACCGTGCTCGAGCAGCTCGCCGACGCCGTCGAGATCCGCCGCAACTCCCAGCGCGCGGGCCTGCACGAACGGACGGCGTAAGAAATCGAGGCTAGGTTGGTTCGCTCCTCACCTCTCCCCGACGGGGAGAGGTGAAAGCAATCAGCAGCCGCGGCAGATGCTCTTGATCTTCTTGTCGAGCGCCGCGTCTTCCTTGTTCACGGGATTGTTCGGATCGCTCAGATTCTTCTCATTCGGAACTTCGCTGGCGCGCGGCTGCCTGTGACCGACCGGCGCAGGCAGTACGCCGGAGCCTGCCGATTGTCCCGACGTCCCGGTACCCTTGCTCCCGGTCTGCGCAAAGCCTGCGCTGCCGAACGCCACCAGGAGCGACATTGCCACGACGATCTTTCTCATTTCCGCCTCCAATCCTAAAGTCCCGCGCGGCTCGCATCTCACCTGCTCAGGTTTCGGGCGGATAGAGATGAACGTCGCCACAATAGTCCACGATACGATAGCGCGTTTCGGCCTCCGCATCACGCGCATCGGGTGCGGTATTTTGTGCCGCCAACACGTAATTCGGTCCGACCGGAGACTTGCCCGCGCCGCCCGGAATATCGATGACATAGTCGGGCTGACACAGTCCCGACACACGTCCGCGCAACTGCCGCATCAAAGCCTGCCCCTCGGCCAGCGTCGTTCGCAAATGCACGGTGCCCGGCGCGAGATCGCCGTGATGCAGGTAGTAAGGCTTGATCCGGCATTCGACAAAAGCTCGCATCAAATCCGACAAGGCGGCCACGTTGTCGTTGACGCCGCGCAAAAGCACGGACTGGCTGACCATGGGAATTCCGGCGTCGACGAGCCGCGCGCAGGCGGCACGGGCTTCTTCCGTGAGCTCGCGCGCATGATTGGCATGGAGCGCAACCCAGGTGGTCGCCCCCGGAACCTTCAGCGCTGCGACCATCTCCTCGCTGATGCGTGCGGGATCGGCCACGGGCACGCGGGTGTGAAGGCGGATGATCTTGACGTGATCGATGGCGGCAAGATCGGCCATGATCTCGCTCATCCGGCGCGGCGACAGCATCAAGGGGTCGCCGCCGGTCAGGATCACTTCCCAGATCTCGCTATGCGAACGGATGTAGTCGATTGCCGCGCGATAGGCGCTGTCCGACAGCGCGTTCTCCTTGCCGGGCCCGACCATCTCGCGGCGGAAGCAGAAGCGGCAATAGACCGCGCAGACATGGACGAGCTTGAACAGCACGCGGTCGGGATAACGATGCACGATGCCCGAGACGGGCGAATGCGGGTGATCGCCGATCGGATCGGCGTTCTCGCCCGGCTGCATCTCGAGCTCTGCGGCCGTCGGAACGAACTGCCTCGCAATGGGATCGTCGGGATCGGCTGGGTCGATCAGCTCGACCAACGCCGGTGTGATCGCGACCGCATAGCGCGCGGCGACGCGCTCGAGCGCGGGCAGCGCGGCTGCGGGCGCAAGGCCCTCGGCCACGAGCTCGGCCGGCTCGCGCAAGGTTCGTGCAAGACTGGTCTTCGTCATCTCTCGTTTAACGCTTCTTCTGCGGGCGGCGTCCACACCACCTGATCAATCCGTGTTGCGCCGCTCGCCAGCATCACCAGCCGGTCGAAGCCGAGCGCGACGCCGCTCGCCTCCGGCATTGCGGCAACCGCTGCCAGAAAATCCTCATCCAGCGGATAGGCCTCGCCGTAGCGGCGCTGCTTCTCCGCCATCGACTCCGTGAAGCGCTTGCGCTGCTCCTCGGCGTCGGTCAGCTCGCCAAAACCGTTGGCGAGCTCGACGCCGCAGGCATAGACCTCGAACCGTTCCGCGACCCGCGGATCTTCCGCTTTCACCCGCGCCAGTGCCGCCTCTGGAGATGGGTATTCGAACAGGATGGTCAAACGGCCCTGCCCAAGATGCGGCTCGACGTGCTCGACCAGGACCTTGCTGAAGATGTCCGACCAGGTGTCGTCCTCGGCGACGCGGACCTTGCCGGCCGCCGCCTGGGCGAGCGCGGCACGGTTACCCCCGGCGCCCGAGATTGTCGACAGCAGGTCGATGCCGGCAAAGCGCTCGAAAGCGGCCGCAACCGTCAGAAGCTCAGGCTCGCCGAAGGGGTCGGCGGTCCTGCCGCGGAACGAGAAGGTCCCGATCCCGGTGGCCTGGGCCGCGCGGGCGATGACGACCACGGTGTCGGCGATGATGGCGTCATAGGGGGCGCCGGCCCGGTACCATTCCAGCATGGTGAATTCGGGCAAATGGAGGTCGCCGCGCTCCCGGTCGCGGAAGACCCGGGCGAGCTCGAAGATTCGGGGCTCCCCGGCCGCCAGGAGCTTCTTGCAGGCAAATTCCGGCGAGGTCCGCAAATATCGGCTGGCCCGGCTGCCGTCAGGGCGCATGATCTCGGTCCGGGGGGCATGCAGATGGGTCTCATTGCCCGGAGAGACCTGGAGGACCGAGGTTTCGACCTCGACGAAGCCCTGCTCGGCGAAAAAGCCCCGTATTGCTCCGGTAATGGCTCCCCGCGCCTGGAGGAACGGCCGCCGGTCGAGGTGCCGCCCGGGCGACCAAAATGGCGAAATCGGCTTGTCCCCAGCCATCAGCTGGCCGCCTTGGCCGTCAGCAAAAGGCTGGCATCGAACGGCAAAATCAGTATGTTGCGGCCCGAAACGGGCGCCGAGGTCCGATTTGAGGCCCCAAGTCCCCCATCGATTTGACCACGTCCTGGCCGATGCCGGGCCAAGCAAGCAGGAAATACAGCTTTGAGAGTCATCGCCAGTTCTATTCGCAAGGGCAACGTGATCGAGCAAGACGGCAAGCTTTATGTCGTCGTGAGCGCCGAGAACATCCATCCCGGCAAGGGCACCCCGGTCAGCCAGATCGAAATGCGCCGAATCTCGGACGGGGTAAAGATCTCCGAACGGTACAAGACCACCGACCAGGTCGAGAAGGCCACCATCGAAGAGCGCAACTACACCTTCCTGTATGAAGATGGCGACGGCTTCCACTTCATGAACCCGGAAACCTACGACCAGGTCCAGGTGTCCAAGGACGTCGTCGGCGATGCCGCCGCGTATCTTCAACCGGACATGACCGTCAAGCTGTCAACCCACGATGTCAACGTGGTCTCGCTCGCGCTGCCGCAGCGCGTGACGCTGGAAGTGGTCGAGACCGAGCCCGTGACCAAGGGCCAGACCGCCTCGTCGTCCTACAAGCCCGCGGTGCTGTCCAACGGCGTGCGCACCACCGTGCCGCCGCACATCTCGGTCGGCACCCGTATCGTGGTGATGACCGAAGACGGCTCCTACTCCGAGCGCGCCAAGGACTAAGCGACGGGCTGGGGATCGGATCGGATACCGCCGGGGGGCGAGGCAGTGGGTAGGAAGAGCTTCCGCTTCGTCTCGCTTCTTCTGGCGCTGCTTTCGCTCCCCATCGCTTCTCCGCTCGCGGCGGACGAATTCCGCAGCCCCTCGCTCACGGCCCTGCGCGTCGACTGGCGCGCAGCGCTCGACCAGCTCCGCACCGAGATCAACAGTCGCCCCCAGATCGCGGGCGACTTCATCTTCGCACCTCGCCGCTCGGTGCCGCGCTACGACCCGCGCACGATGCCGGCGCTGGTGCAGCTCAACGCGGTCTCCTCGCAATTCTTCACTGGCATCGCCCGCAGCTCCGTGCCCGTGCTGTTGCCGTTCGATGCGGCGGCCTACCTCGAGGCCCAGCGCAGCGGGGCGCTCGCGAGCCTGTCGCCGGCGCGCTTCCAGGCCGATTTCAACCCCGTCGATGTGTTCGATGCCGGCCCCGCCGGCTACAGCGCGACGTTCTCGCTCGAGCCCGGCGCCGGCGACGGCATGCCGAGCCGCGTGTTCGCAAGGCCGGTCGAGGTGCAGATCACGGGCTCGGCCCTGATCTACGACATCTCCGATCCCTCGGGCGGCAAGGGCGAGCCGGTCAAGCCGCTCGCAGCAACCTATCCGGACCTGCGCAGGTTCATCCGGGAAGGCTACGTGCGTTACGCCTTCACGCGCTTCGGCGTCGCCTATGTGGTGTCGATCCAGTGCCTGGACAGCGTCGCCAAGCCGCGGCGGCTGGCCTGCAAGGAAGCCTATCCGGTCGCCGAGCGTTTCCTGAAGGCACTGCGGATCGCCGGCGGCCAGCGCCTGCGGCCGCTGATGGACATGGCCTCCGGCATCATCGATCGTCCCGTGGAGCGTTCGGCGGACTTCAGCTATCGGCCAAGCGGCGACATCATCCCGAACACAGGCTATCGCAACAGGGGTGGCCATCCCGACGTGATGGCCTATGCGCAGATCCGGTTTCCGCTGGAGAAGGCGCCCGCCATCGTGCGCTCGCAATCCTACGCCAAGCGCGACAGGAACGAAGGTGCGACGGCCTATCCCTGGCGCGACAATTTCTGCGAGTCCCGCAGTTTCGAGGTCTGGCAATGCGCCGGCGGTTACGGCCATCAAGGCGAGGACATCCGCGCGGCGGACTGCCCGTCGCCCGGCGAAGGTCGCGCGCCCTGCGATCCCAAGCAGCGCGGCGTCGTCGCGGTACGCGACGCCATCGTGATCCGCGGCGCCAAGGATCAGGCCGTAACGCTCGAGGTCAACAGCCGAACCGAGCATATCCGCTTCCGCTACATGCACATGAACCCGCAGGTGCTGACCGCGGACGGCGTACTCAATGGGCGCATCGTCATCGAAGGCGAGAAGATTGGCGTGGTCTCGAACTATCTCGACCATCCCGCCGGCACCTCGATGCATTTGCATTTCGATGTGCAGCTGTTCACCCGCGACGGCTGGATCTGGGTCAGCCCCTACGTCACGCTGGTCTCAGCGTATGAACGCCTGATCCACGCCCGCGGCCGCGAGGTCGGCCCGGAGATCGCGGGCGCGCCGCAGCCGGTGGCCCATGCGCTGCCGGAGGACGTGGTCAAGCCGGACCTGCGCGAGGGCTCGAGCGGCGAGGAGAATTGAGCGGCCGGATCCTTACAAATCACTCCAGATACGTCGTCAGCTGCGCGCCCTCGTCCGCAACGAACACCGCGATCAATTCCGCCGGCTCCGTGGCGCTGGCATTGGCCGAGACCAGATGCGTCGTGCCTGGCGGCTCGAAGAAGGACTGGCCGACGCCGAACGTCTCGACCGGGCCGCCGCCGAGCTGGGAGCGGATCTCGCCCTTGGTGATGTAGGCCGTCACCGAACCGGCATGCCGGTGCGGCCGGGAGAAGCCGCCGGGGCCGTAGAACACGCGCACGATGGTGACGCGCTTGCCCGGCACGTTGGGCAGCGCGTAAGAGCCGATCGGCTCGACCTTGTCGAGCGGAGAGCTCTCCGCCGCGGTGGCGCAGAGCGGCGCCAGCGCGCCGGAAACGGTGTCCATCGTCACCGGCAGCGCTCTGCCGATCGCAAGCGCGCAGGCAAGTCCGCCGACGACGGCCAGCGCCGTCGCGCGCGATGGCACCGGGCGCAGCGTGGTGGCCAAATCCATTGCTGTCACGGCAATCTCCTCTCGTTGTGATCAGGACGCCGCGGCATGCGCCGCGACCGGCCGCTTCGCCGGCGTCCAGCGAAATGCCGCGCCAAAACGATTCCAGACGTTGATCGAGGCGACCGCCGAGGTCAGATACGTCAACTCCGTCTCGGAGAACTCGCGGCTCGCCTCCGCGTAGACGTCTTCGCCGACGCCGTCCGGCAGCAGGGTCAGCGCTTCCGCCCAGGCGAGCGCCGCCCGCTCACGCGCGGAAAAGATCGGCGCCTCGCGCCAGACCGCGACCAGATGGAGCTTGTCGGCGGGCACGCCAATCCGCTCGGACAACAGGACATGATGCTGCACGCAGAAGGCACAGCCATTGATCTGCGAGGCGCGCAGCTTGACCAGCTCGAGCAGCTGCTTGTCGAGGCCAGCCTTGGCCGCCAGCTGGCCCAGGGCGAGCACCAGCTCGTACGCATCGGGCGCGATCTGCTTGAAATCCTCGTATTCACTGCGGGCGTGTGACATTGCCGTTCACCTCGTGTTATTATAAGGGCACTTATATCTTATAAGAGCTCTTACATGTCACGCAAGACCGCCGACATCACAAGATCGAAAACCGCGCGCAAGAGTCCGGCGGGCGCCGTGCGCGTGCCTGCTCCCGGCGAGGGCAAGCGCGGCGAAGAAGGCTATCTCGGCTATCTCCTGCGCCAAGCCCATGCCGCGGTCCGGCTGACGATGGAGCGGACGCTCGCCGATCTGGGCGTGACGTCGCCGCAATTTGCGGTGCTGACAATGCTCAAGGCCTATCCAGGTCTGTCTGGAGCCGATGTCGCCCGCCTCACCTTCCTGACCCCGCAGACGGTCGGCGTGATCATCCGCAATCTCGAACGCGACGGCGCCATTGAGATGACGCCGCATCCCGTCCACGGCCGCATCCAGCAATGGACGCTGACGCCGCGTGGCATGAAGTTGCTGACGGCATGCAGGGAGCGCGTGATCGCGTTGGAGAAGCGCCTCGCTCGAAATCTGGATGGCGACGCTGAAACCATGGTCCGGCGCTGGCTCGCCGGCATCGCAGCCGATTTGCAGGAAGATCAGGACGAGGCCTAGTCGCCCCCGCCTCCTCCGTCGCCACCGCCGCTGTCACACCCGCCGAGATCTGGGAAGTCGCCGCCGTAGGTGCCGTCACCATGGATGCCGCGGCCAAAATTCTCGGCGATGATCATCAGAATCACGACGAACAAGCCGGCCCCGAAGGGCCAGGGATTGGCACGGATGATGTCGAACAGCTCCCGCATGCGCGCATTCTGCGCAGAGGGAAACGAACCGACCGTAAAGCGCCGGCCAAAATTTGGGAGATATGCAGCGATGCGGATGGATGACCTATCCGCCCTTCAACGATTTCTTAACCTCGCCGTCGGGCCAGGTCTCGCCCGCGGCGATCACCCGGACGCGGCTTTGGTCGGCGGCATTCACCAGCACATGCGAACTCACCCGGTCGCGGCACCGCTCCAGGTGCAAATCCGTCTCGGGCTTCCAGCTCAGCGTCGTCGCGAGATCGCCAGGGAAAATCTGCCACTGCGATCCGTCATCCAATTCGACGACATGGCTTTCCGCATGCGCGCGTATCTTCATTTCACCCCGAATGCTCGATGAACAGATTGTGGCCCCGGCGATCCGCCGGGGCCATGCGCCGTCAGTCGTTGTCGTGATGAATCACGGTCTTGCTGCGATTGCCGAATTCATCTTCCTTCTTGATGACAGTAGTGCGGTCGGCGGGCGCTCGCTCCTTGATGACGGTCGTGCGGTCGCGATCACGGTCGCGGTATTCATGGGACTGGCCCACCGTCACGCCGGCGCCAACCGGACCGACGTGAACGCCGACTTCGTCCGCAAATGCGGGAGCCGCGATCGCAGTGACCATGGCGGCGGCAAACAGATATTTCCTCATCTTCTCCTCCTCATTGGAGTGTAGGGAATGCGATAGTGCGACAGTTTGTTCCGGGCGAACGGGCTGTTCCCGGCGTTCCGGGAACCGAGTCACATGCGCGATTTTCCGGCTAGAATGGCATCATGAAACAAGCTGATTCCTCGTCCCCTCGCAGCCGCCGCACCCTGCTGAAATCCGCGCTCGGCGCAGCCGCCCTGCTCGCCTCGCCTGCGCATGTGCTCGCGGCACCTCCGGGCTTCGACGAGTGGCGCGAGAGCTTTCGCGCCCGCGCGATGGCCAAAGGCATTTCGGCCGCGACATGGCAGCGCGCGATGGGACGGGTCGAGCCCGACATGAGCGTGTTCAAGCAGATGCGCAACCAGCCCGAATTCCACGAGCAGGTCTGGCAATACATCAATCGCCGCGTCTCGGACTGGCGCATCATCAACGGCAAGATCGCGCTGAAGAACAACGAGGCGCTGCTCGCGCGCATCGAGCGCGACTTCGGCGTCGAGCGCGGCACGCTGCTGGCGCTGTGGGGCGTCGAGTCCGCCTATGGCGATCCCCTGGTGCAGCAGAACCACATGACGCCGGTGTTTCCCTCGCTCGCCGCGCTCGCCTGGAACGAGCCGCGGCGGAAGGCCTATTGGGAGACCGAGCTGATCAACGCGCTGCGCATCGTCGACAAGGGCTGGAGCACGCCCGAGGAGATGAAGGGCTCGTGGGCCGGCGCGATGGGGCATTCGCAATGGATGCCGGAGGTCTGGCTCAATGTCGGCATCGACTATGACGGCGACGGCAAGGTCTCGCCGTTCGGCAAACCCGATGATGCGCTGGGCTCGACCGCAAAGTATCTCGTCAATCGCGGCAAGTGGCATCGCGGCGAGCATTGGGGCTACGAGGTCCGCGCGTCCGGCGAGGCAAGCGGCAGCCGCACCTATGCGGCCTGGCAGGCGGCCGGTGTCTCCCGTGCCGATGGCCAGCCGTTCCCGCAGCCCAATGCGTCGGCGCAGATGTGGACACCGGTTGCCGGCGGACCGACGTTCCTGCTCGGACCGAATTTCTATTCGGTGAAGAGCTACAATCCCTCGATGAACTATGCGCTGGCGATCTGCCATCTCGGTGACCGCTGTCTCGGCGCGCCGCCCTTCATCCAGCCCTTCCCCGGCTCCGAGCGCGCGCTGACGCTCGCCGAGGTGCAGGAGATGCAGACGCGCCTGACCAAGGCCGGGTTCGATACCGGCGGCACCGACGGCCGCGTCGGCAACGACACCATGAAGGCGATCAAGGATTTCCAGCAGCGCGCCGGGATCATGCCGGCCGATGGATATGGCGGGCTGAAGGTGCTCGCGAAGCTGCGGCAGGGGTCGTAGGCACCCCGTCATTCCGGGGCGCGCCGCTTGGCGCGAGCCGGAATCCATTCTTCTACTTGGCTTGCTGCACGATGGATTCCGGGCTCGCGCTTCGCGCGCCCGGAATGACGCCGAGAGTTCAGTGCCGGTATTGCGGCTCTTCCGCATCGAGCTGCCGCCGGATCGCGGCGAGATGCAATCGCGCGGATTCGGAATCGCCCTCGCGCATCTGGCTGTAGGTCTCGGCCGCAATCGTGGGGTCGACCGGCAGAACCTTGCGCCCCGTCGACATCGCCAGCACCTGCACCTCGGCAGCGCGCTCGAGATAATAGAGATCGTCCCAGGCTTCCGCGATGGTCGGCGCCAGCACCATCACGCCGTGATGCTTCATGAAGACGATGTCGGCTTCCCCAACGGCGGAGGCGATGCGCGCGCCCTCGCGGTTGTCGAGGGCAAGGCCGTTATAGTCGCGGTCGACCGCGGTGCGGCCGTAGAATTTCAGCGCGGTCTGGCCGGCCCAGATCAGCGGATCGCCTTCGGTCATCGACAGCGCGGTGGCGTAGGGCATGTGGGTGTGGAACGCGACCTTGGCGCGCGGCAGGCGCTTGTGCATCTCGGCATGGATGTAGAAGGCGGTTGCCTCCGGAACGCCTTCGCCGTCGAGTACGTTGCCGTGAAAGTCGCAGATCAAGAGCTTTGACGCGGTCAGCTCGCGGAAGGCGTAACCATAGGGGTTGACGAGGAAGAGATCGTCATGGCCCGGCACGACGGCCGAGAAATGGTTGCAGATGCCTTCCTCAAAGCCGTTGCGTGCGGCCATGCGGAAGCAGGCGGCGAGGTCCTCGCGCGCAGTGCGGATCGCGTCGGTGGCAAGGTCCGGCCGGTTCGAGCGGACGGGCTCAGGCGCGGAAGAAGACGAATGAAGGCTGTGCGCCATGGCGAAGGGACACCTCTGTCGGTCGGAAGCTCCCAGCGTTCTACAGGGGCCGCGCCTGCACGTCAGCCCCTGCGACCGCCACCCTGCCCTGCGCGTCTCACGCTCGACGCGGCACTCCGCCGGCATTCATACCGCCGTCGATGACGAGCTCGCTGCCGGTGACGTAGCGCGAGGCATCGGAAGCCAGATACAGCACGCCCGAGGCGATCTCCGCAGCCTGGCCGGCGCGGCCGAGCGGGGTTGCGACCCTGGCCCGTTCCTCCGGATCGATCGGCGCGTTGCCCTGGTTGCCGGTCGCACCGGTCGGGATCTTGCCCCAGATCGGCGTGTCGATGATGCCGGGGTGCACGGAGTTGACGCGGATGCCGTCACCTACTGCGGCGCACTCCATCGCGATCGACTTGGCGAACAGCCGCACGCCGCCCTTGGTCAGCGAATAGGCTGACAGCCCGGGCGCACCGCGCAGGCCCGCGAGCGATGACATCATCACGATCGAGCCGCCGCCCGTCTTGCGCATCAGGGGCAGGCAGTGCTTGACCGAGAGAAACACGCCGTCAAGGTTGATCGCGTTCTGCTTGCGCCAATCGCCGAGCGTCATGTCGACGATCGAGGGCACGGCAATGCCGATGCCGGCATTGGAGACCATGATGTCGAGCCGGCCGTAGCGCCTCGCGATCTCGGCGACGATCTCGATCCAGCGCTCCTCGCTGGTCACGTCCTGCTCCAGGAAGATCGCCTTGCCGCCGGCCTTGGTGATGCGCTTTTCGAGCTCGGGGCCTCTGAGTTCGTCGATGTCGGTGATGACGACTGTGGCGCCCTCGCGCGCGAACAGCTCGACAATGGCCTCGCCAATACCTGACGCGCCGCCCGTCACCAGCGCGACCTTGCCCTCAACCTGCCCTGCCATGTTCACTCCCTTTCTTTTTTGTTGTTTGAGCGATCTATTTTTGACGCATGGGCCCCGCCGGATCTTGCGTTATCTGATCACGGATGGGCCCTGGTCCGGTAGCGCGACGTCGAGGACGCGGAATTGCACGCGCTCGGCGCCCTGGTAGCGGTCGACCGACAGTGAGCCTGCGACATGCAGTTGCTGGCCGCGATTGGCGAGCAGCGCATTGCCGAGCTTCTGGCCGACCGCACGGAATGCGATGCCGTTGACGATCGAACCGTCGCCCGACTTGAAGCGCAGCCTCAAATGCGCCTGCCCGACCTCGTCGGCAAAGACGAGCTGATGCCCCGGCAGCGCCAGCACCGGCTCCGGGTTGCCGCTGCCGAACGGCCCCGCGCGGTTGAGCGTCGTCGCCAGCTCCGTCGTCACCGCGCGCGCGGAGACCGCGCCGTCGATATCGAGCTCGTTGACGTGGCGTGCTTCGGCGACATCCGGCCCCAGCGCACCTTCGAGATAGGCACGGAATTCGGCGAGCTTCTCCTTGCGCAGTGTCACGCCCGCGGCCATCGCGTGGCCGCCGCCCTTCAGCAAGATGCCGTCGGTCACGGCCTGCCGCACCGCCTTGCCGAGATCAACGCCCGCGATCGAGCGGCCCGAACCAGTGCCAATGCCGCCGGGCTCGAGCGCAATGGCAAAGGCGGGGCGCGAGAATTTCTCCTTCAGGCGCGAGGCGACGAGCCCGACCACGCCCGGATGCCAGCCTTCGGACGCCGTGACGATGACGCCGAGCTTGTCCTCCAGCCCGATCGAAGCCAGCGCCTCCGCTTCGGCCTGCGCTTCCGCGGCCTGCTCGATGATGCGGCGCTCGCTGTTGAGGCGGTCGAGCTCGGCCGCGATCCGCGCCGCCTCGACGCTGTCCCCTTCCAGCAAAAGCCGCACGCCGAGATCGGCGCGGCCGATGCGGCCGCCGGCATTGACGCGCGGGCCCAGCATGAAGCCGAGATGCCAAGCCTCCGGCGGGCCGTTGAGCCGCGCGACGTCCATCAGCGCGGTATGGCCGACATGGTCGCGCCGCCGCATCGCGATCAGTCCCTTGGCGACGAAAGCGCGGTTCAGACCAATGAGCGGCGCGACATCAGCGACCGTGCCGAGCGCGACGTGATGCAGCATGCCCAATAGATCGGGCTCGGGCATCTCGGCATTCCAGAAGCCGCGCTGGCGCAGCTCGCGATTGACCGCGACCAGCGTCACCAGCACGAGGCCGACGGCGGCGAGATGGCCAAGACCCGAGAGATCGTCGAGCCGGTTCGGATTGACCAACGCATCGACCTCCGGCAGTTCGTCACCGGCTTGGTGATGGTCGATCACGACCACGGACATGCCGAGGCGCTTTGCTTCGGCGAGCGGCTCGATGCTGGTGGTGCCGCAATCGACGGTGACGAGCAGCGTGGCACCCTTGGCCGCCAGTCCGCGAACCGCTTCGACGTTGGGGCCGTAGCCCTCAAAAATGCGGTCAGGGATGTGGATCAGCGGATCTAGTCCGCAATGGCGCAGGTGCCAGGCCAGCAGCGCCGCCGAGGTCGCGCCGTCGACGTCGTAGTCGCCGAAGATCGCGACCTTCTCGCCCCTCGCCGCCGCGTCCGCGATCCGCTTCGCGGCCGCCTCCATCTCCGTGACCGTGAACGGATCCGGCATGAGCTTCCGGATGGTCGGATCGAGGAAGTCGGCGACCGCGTCGATATCCACCCCGCGGCCCGCCAGCACCCGCGCCAGCAGTTCCGGCAATTGATGCCGCTGCACGATGGCGAGCGCCTTGGCCGCCCCGCGCGCGTCCAGCCGGTCGCGCCAGAGCTTGTCGGTGAGCGAGCGCGCGACACCCAGGAACGCGTGGGGCGTCTCGACGGGCAAGGCGGTGGCGGGCGGTGTCATGGATCGAAATTGGCTTGAGGAACCCGGAGCCGGACACAGGGCGATACGGTGATCGGCTGACAATGACGATTGACCGGGAATTCCCTGGTGTTTGCAATGTCCCCGCCGCACAAAGCGGTGAATTGCCGCTTTGCTGCGCCGACTGACTATCATTTGGGCAATCCGCGGAACAGCAAATTAAGCAGGCGTTAGGCGGAATCCTCGAAAAAGAATTGTATTAGATCTGTGAGTTGTTGTTCCGGGTTCATTGCAGATCAGGCCTCATTGCCAAGGGAAGTCCCCGATGTCTGCTGCGCTGGGTCTCAAAGCCAAGCCGATCGCCACCGAACCCGCCGACGACGATTCCGACATCTCCGCGCTGATCAACCGCCTCACTGCGGAGGTCAACCAGATCGCGGTCGACAAGACCAAGGCGATCCAGCAGATCACCAACCAGATGAAGATGCTGGCGCTGAACGCGCTGATCGAGAGCTCGCGCGCCGGCGCGCAAGGTGCCGGCTTTGCCGTGGTGGCGCAGGAGGTGCGCGGCGTCGGCCAGCAGGTCGAGACCATCGCACGCGAGCTCGAGACCCAGCTGACGAAACGCACCGGCGATCTCGTCGCCTCGATCGACCGCATGAGCCAGCGCTCGCGCGGCGAGCGCATGGTCGACCTGTCGCTCAACGCGGTCGAACTGATCGACCGCAACCTCTATGAGCGCACCTGCGACGTGCGCTGGTGGGCAACCGACTCCGCCGTGGTCGATTGCGCGGCCACGCCTGCTCCGGCGGCGGTCACCCACGCCTCGCAGCGGCTCGGCGTCATCCTCGGCGCTTACACCGTCTATCTCGACCTCTGGCTCTGCGACCTCGACGGCAACGTCGTCGCCAACGGCCGCGCCGACCGCTTTCGTGTCGTCGGCCAGAACGTCGCCCATACCAAATGGTTTCGCGAGGCGCGAACCCTTCGCTCTGGTGACGACTATGTCGCCGGCGACGTCGAGAACCAGCCGCTGCTCGGCAACGCGCAGGTCGCGACCTACTGCGCCAGCGTGCGTGCCGGCGGAGAGGCCCACGGTGAGCCGATCGGCGTGCTCGCCATCCATTTCGACTGGGAGCCGCAGGCGCGTGCGATCGTGCAAGGAGTCCGCGTCGGCGACAGCGACAAGGCCCGCGTGCTGCTGGTCGATTCGAACCTCCGCGTGATCGCCGCCTCCGACGGCCAGGGCATTTTAAGCGAACGCATTGCGCTGTCTCTCAACGGCCAGCGCTCCGGCTTTTACCACGACCGCACCGGCACGATGATCGCCTTCCACGCGACGCCGGGCTATGAGACCTATCGTGGGCTCGGCTGGTACGGCGTGATCGTCTGCGGGGCGTGAGCGAACGCCGGCGAAATGGCCGGCCCAAACAAAAACCGCAAAAACAACCCCATGCACAGTAGCGAGCGCGTTGCTTTCGTTGGTGTTCTACGCGCCATCGACACGTCAGAGCGCTAGGCTCGGGCGATGCCGGCTCGTTGTGCCGGCAACGCGGCAACTCCGAGTGTCTGCGACGGGCGCTCCCCAAACACTGCAAAGTAATATTGCGCGAACCGGCCGAGTTCGTAAAAGCCCTGCTCCATCGCGACGGCCGCCACGGTGGTTGAGCCGGGCGCGCTCTCGCGCAGGATGGAATGAACGGCGCAGAGCCGCTTGTGCCGGAGGAAACTGACCGGGCCGAGGCCGAACACCTCCTGAAAGGCGCGGTGCAAGGTGCGCCGCGACACGCCCAGCGCCGCGCAAATTTCCGACACGTGCACCGGGCGTGTGCCGGCTTCGTCGAGATAATCCTCAACCCTGCGGATCATCCGTCGCGCCGAAGGCAGCCAGCCGCTGTGGTCAGGCGGCAGCGACGACATGACGTTGGCCGCCATGCATTCGACGATCGCTCGTTTCCAGAACTCGAAGGTCGAGGGCGTCAAGCCGTCCTGGTTCGTCCGCAGATGCGACATGATCCGGACCAGGCGACGCGAGGCAATCGTACCGGTCTCGGGATCCGCCCGAAAATGGCCGCGGCTGCGCCAGGTGTCGGGATCGCTCAGTCGCGCCTCGCCGCCGAACAGCGAGGCAACCCCATCGAGGTCGAAGCGCATCGCGGCGTAAGCGGACGCGCCGTGGAAGACGCCGTCATGCTCGAGCAGCGGCGGGATCACGAGCACGTCGTTGAGCTGCATGTCGAACGACCAGTGCGCAACGCGCTCCTCAGCCGCGAGCAGCATGCCGATGATCAGCTTGTCGTCGCTGGAGACGCGCTGCGTGCGCATGCCGACGTTGAAGGCGCCGATGCTGAGCGAGAAGTCGCCGATACCAACATGCGACAACGTCCCGCGCAGTCGTCCGCGTCCGAGCTGCATCACGTCGACATGCGAGCCGTGAACGGCCTGGTGAAGTCCTTCGAAACCGTCGAGCTTGCGCGAATCAACCAGAAGGAACTGCCCCATGGCCGCACCCTGTCACTCAAGCGCGACAATTCTGCGGCATGCAGCGGTGCGATACCACCACAACGCGAGATGGATGCGACAACCCGCCTGCGCGTTTTGATACAAACGCTATCGAAATCCGGCGAGCGAAATTGCTGCACCCGACGCTAGTTGCTGCGATTTGTAACATGGGGCGTTAAGTCTCACCCACTGCTTCAGCGTACTGGCACAAACTGCACATCACAGCCTCCCATTCTTCGGATACCGTTTGCAACCTCAGCGATATCAATCGGAAGCGCTCTGTCGATGGCGGAGCGCACGCGGCAGGGTTTTTGCCGCGTGGTGGAAGCCGTGCGTAAAGGAAAGAGCGGTTGACGCAATACCGCGTCTTTCTCTCCAAGAGCGCCGAGAATGAGGGGGCCAGACAATGCGTCCAGCGTACAGGACAACGCGCCGTCGTCGGCATCTGCCACCTACGCCGTAGCGTCAGGTCCACCATGCTGCGGGCAGACCTCGATCATTGCGAGTGGTTGCCGGACGATGCGAAGACCGGCGAGATGGTCTTCATTCCCGGCGGAACCTTTCGCATGGGATCCGACCATCATTATCCCGAGGAGGCGCCGAGCCATCGCGTTTCGGTCGACGGCTTCTGGATCGATCGCACACCCGTCACCAACCGGCAGTTCAAGCAGTTCGTCAACGCGACCGGCCATGTCACGGAAGCGCAGATCGTTCCAGACCCCAAGGACTATCCCGGCGCCCTGAAAGAGATGCTCTACGCGGGATCATTGGTGTTCTCGCCGCTGCCGCGCATCACCGATCTCGCCGACTGGAGCCAGTGGTGGTCTTTCATGCGCGGCGCCAACTGGCGCCATCCTTACGGTCCCGGCAGCAACATCAAGGGCCTCGACGATCATCCGGTCGTGCACGTCTCCTACAGTGATGCGGCAGCCTATGCCCATTGGGCCGGCAAGGAGCTGCCGACGGAAGCCGAATGGGAGTTTGCCGCGCGGGGTGGCCTCGAAGGCGAGGAGTTCGCCTGGGGCGATGCTCTGATGCCTGGCGGCAAGCACATGGCCAATATCTGGCAGGGGAACTTCCCCGTCCAGAATCTCGGCGAGGATGGGTTCAAGCGTACCTCGCCGGTCATGGCCTTTCCGCCGAACGGCTACGGTCTCCACGACATGATCGGCAATGTCTGGGAGTGGACATCCGACTGGTGGTCGGCCCGGCACATGGCCGAGGCTGCAAAACCCTGCTGCATCCCGAAGAATCCGCGCGGCGGCCCCGAGGATGCGAGCTTTGATCCATGTCAACCCGACATCCGCATCCCGCGCAAAGTCTTGAAGGGCGGCTCGCATCTGTGCGCGCCGAACTATTGCCGCCGGTACCGCCCCGCGGCGCGCCATGCCGAGCCGGTCGATACCTCGACCAGCCATGTCGGATTCAGGTGCGTGGTGCGGCTACCGGTTGGCGTTCGTCACGAGCAGGAAGGACGTGCCGCAACGTAGGGAGTATCGCATGAGCAGCGAGTCGAAGAACAAGAACAACCAGTCCCGTCAACCGATCGATCGCAGACATCTGCTGCTTGGAACATCCTCCATCGTCGCCGCCGCGGCCCTGACGTCCGAGGCCATGGCGCAGGCCCAGAAAGCAGCCCCTGCCCCTGCCCCCGCCCCGTCGCCGACGTCGTCCGGCCGCAAGCCGAACATCCTCGTGATCTTCGGCGACGACATCGGCCAGACCAATATCTCCGCCTATTCCTTCGGCGTGATGGGATATCGCACCCCGAACATCGATCGCCTCGCCAAAGAAGGCATGATGTTCACCGACTACTATGCCGAGCAGAGCTGCACCGCCGGGCGATCGTCGTTCATCACCGGCCAGTGCACGCTGCGGACGGGATTGTCGAAGGTCGGCATTCCCGGTGCCGCCGTCGGCCTCCAGTCACGCGACGTGACGATCGCCGAATTGCTCAAACCGCTTGGTTATGCGACCGGCCAGTTCGGCAAGAACCATCTCGGCGATCGCAACGAATACCTGCCGACCGTGCACGGTTTCGACGAGTTCTTTGGCAATCTGTATCACCTCAACGCCGAGGAGGATCCGGAGAACCGGTTCTATCCGCGCGACCCCGGCTTCCTGGAGAAATTCGGACCACGCGGCGTCCTGCGCTGCAAGGCCAGCGAACGCGACGATCCGACCGAGCACCCGCGCTTCGGACGGGTCGGCAAGCAGACCATCGAGGATACCGGCTCTCTAAACAAGAAGCGGATGGAGACGATCGACGACGAGACCTCGGCTGCGGCGATCGATTTCATCAAGCGGCAGGCGCAGGCCAACACGCCGTTCTTCTGCTGGTTCAACTCCACCCGCATGCATTTCCGCACGCATGTCCGGCCCGAGCATCGCGACAAGCCTGGGCTGACGTCCCGGACCGAATATGCGGACGGTATGATCGAGCACGATGCGACGATCGGAACGATCCTGAAGGCGCTCGACGATCTCGGCATCGCCAATGACACCATCCTGATCTACACGACCGACAACGGACCGCACCAGAATTCCTGGCCCGATGCGGGCACGACCCCGTTCCGCAGCGAGAAGAACACCAATTGGGAAGGCGCATTCCGCGTTCCCTGCATGATCCGATGGCCTGGCCGCGTCGCAGCCGGCTCTGTCTCGAACGAGCTCGTCAGCGGTCTCGACTGGATGCCGACGCTGCTCGCCGCCGCAGGCGATGCCGACGTCAAGCAGAAGCTCCTGAATGGTTATCAGGTCGGCGGCAGGACTTTCAAGGTCCATCTCGATGGCTACGACCAGCTTGCCTATCTCACGGGACAGCAGCCCAACGGTGCGCGCAAGGAATTCGTCTATTTCAACGACGACGGCGACGTCGTCGCTGCGCGTATCGAGAACTGGAAGATCGTGTTCGAGGAGCAGCGCGCAAACGGAACGCTGCGCATCTGGGCCGAGCCATTCACGAAGCTTCGCGTCCCGAAATTCTTCAACCTGCGCTCGGATCCCTATGAGCGCGCCGACGTCACGTCCAATGTCTACTACGACTGGCTCATGTCGGACGCGGCGGGCGTCATGATCGCAGGGCCAACGATCCTGTCGCAGTTCCTGCTGACATTCAAAGCGTACCCGCCGAGCCAGCGGCCATCGAGCTTCAGCATCGACCAGATGGTCGAGAAGATGCAGCAGAGTTTTGACGCGGTGCAGAGTAACTGACGGTGGCGCCAGGGCAGACGCAGACGTCGCGCACGGCCGTCATGCCGAAGGCGATCGAGGCCGTGCCGTTCGCCGTTCGCGTCAGGCTCGACAACGCGGAGTTCGTCAGGCGACTGCCGACCGGCAGCGCCGGAACGGCGGCGATCTACACCGACCACGTCAGGCCGACCCACATCGTCCACCGCCTGCGCCTGCGGCAGGTCGCGATCCTGAACTACGTCAATCCGTTCTAGCTGAGAGGACACATGAAAAGAACAGTGCTGACGGTCCCGTTCCTTCTCTTCATGTCGAGCGCGCAAGCGCAGTCGCCGGTCCCGGTGACCGTCGATAATTTCGGGCGTGCGGAGTCCGACCTCTATTTCGGTAACGGGGTCAAGGAGGCCGGCGGGATCGGCAAGCTGTTTCACCACCGCGAGCCCGTGGCGATGGACAAGCAGGGCGTTATCCGCTCGAACCGCGATACGCTGTATTCGCTGGCCGTGGTCGATCTCGATGCCGGACCGGTGACGATTACCTTGCCCGACGCTGGCAAGCGGTTCCGGTCGTTGATGGTGATCAACGAGGACCACTACATCGTCGGCGACATCGAGTA
The DNA here is from genome assembly GCF_029714425.1 of Bradyrhizobium sp. CB2312. Classification (NCBI taxonomy): domain Bacteria; kingdom Pseudomonadati; phylum Pseudomonadota; class Alphaproteobacteria; order Hyphomicrobiales; family Nitrobacteraceae; genus Bradyrhizobium; species Bradyrhizobium sp. CB2312. The sequence continues at coordinate 5,284,142 of NZ_CP121668.1, forward strand.
TCGCGCCGGCAAATACAGCTATGACCGGAACAGGGTCGGCACCCGCTATGGGCTGATCGGACTGAGGACCCTCGTCGATCCCAGTGATCCCAAGGATGTCGAGAAGGTCCGCGCCGTCCAGGACGCCGTCACGATCAGCCAGAAAGCGCCTGGCACGTTCGAGATACCGAACTGGGATCCGGCAAGCCAGAAGAAGGTGCGCGACGCCCTCCTCGTGCTTGCCTCGACCGCAGGCGGCTTCAAGAATGCGTTTGGCGCCAAGGGACAGGTCGATCCGGTCAGGCATCTGATCGCAACCGCAGCAGGATGGGGCGGAAATCCCGACAAGGACGCAACCTATCTCAGCTTCACCCCCGAGAAGAACGACGGCAGCACGGTCTACAGATTGACAGTTCCCGGCAACGTGCCGGTCGACGGCTTCTGGTCCATCAGCCTCTACAACGCCGAGGGCTATTTCGAGAAGAACCCGTACGACGCCTACTCGCTCAACAATCTGACCGCGGCGAAATCGGCTGACGGCTCAACGACCGTCCAGTTCGGCGGCTGCGACGGCAAGATCCCGAACTGCCTGCCGACCATGAAAGGCTGGAATTACACGGTCCGGCTCTATCGGCCGCGCCCTGAAATCCTGAACGGCAAGTGGAAATTCCCCGAGGCGCAGCCGGTGGGCTGAGCACGCACACAGGGAGCCTGCGATGAAGACGCTGCTTTCCGGAGTTGTTGCCATGATGCTGACGGCTACGGGGACATCCGCGCAGACCGCCTCGCTGGACGAGCTCGCCGCGCGCCAGGTCCAGCGCCGCGCCGTCGAGGCGGTTGTCTGGGGCATGCCGATCGTCAATTACGATCTCATGCTGCAGGAGATGCTGACCAAGACACCAGGCAAGGTGAACGAGGTGATCTACTGGGGCAAGCCGCTGGACTGGAAGAACCAGACGCTGACGCCCAATCCCGACACGCTCTACTTCATGGCATTTCTGAATACGAAGGACGTCGGTCCCATTGCCATCGAAATTCCGCCGGCGGGGCCCGCTGGCTCCCTCAACGCCAACATCGTCAACGCCTGGCAGCAGCCGCTGGAAGACGCAGGCCTGCTCGGCGTGGACAAGGGCGCCGGCGTCAAGCTCGTGATGCTGCCGCCCGGCTACACGGGCCAGACGCCGGCCGGATTCGAGCCGCTCCAGCCCAACACGTTCGGCAGCTACGTGCTGTTCCGCTCCAACATGAAGAGCCACGGCGATGCCGATGTCGCCAATTCCATCGCTTACGGCAAGCAGATCAAGGTTTATCCAATTTCGCAGGCATCGAATCCCCAGGCGACGGTCTTTACCGACGTCAAGGACGTCCTGTTCGACTCGACGATCCGCTACGACGACAGCTTCTTCGTCAATCTCGATCGCGCCGTGCAAAGCGAGCCATGGCTGATGCGCGACCGGGCGATGATCGATCAGCTACGCACGATCGGCATCGAGAAGGGCAAGGCGTTCGCACCGGATGCGAAGCTGAGGCAGGCGCTGAAGGACGGCATTCGCGAAGCCCACGCACTGATGGGAGCGAGATACGACGCCGGTCTGCCCGCATTTTTCGACGGCACGCACTGGACGCTCCCTGCGCATCCGGAGGTGCTGAACGCGGCCGCGGCCAATTTCGAGGAGCCGAATGCCTATCCGGTCGACTGGCGGGGTCTCGCCTACACCTATGCCTATGTCGGCATCAAGCGACTCGGCGCCGGCCAGTTCTACCTGATCAACATCAAGGATAGGGATGGCCAGAGCTACGACGGCGGAACGACGTATCGCCTCCACGTTCCGCCGAACGTACCAGTGGACCAGTATTGGTCACTGACGGCCTATGACCGCGATACGCACGCGCTGATCAAGAATGTCGACCGTGCCAGTCGGGCTTCGAACAACGCCGACGTGAAGAAGAATGCCGACGGCTCGGTCGATGTCTACCTTGGACCCAAGCCGCCCACAGGCCAGGAGGCGAACTGGATCCCGACCGATCCCGCCCGCAAATTCGAAATGATGTTCCGCCTCTATGGGCCGAAGCAGGAGCTGTTCGCAAAGAGCTGGAAGCTGCCTGATGTCGAGCCTCTCGCCACGACGGTCGGCGGCGCGACGAAGTAGCGGGGGCCGCGTTTGGGAAGCCCGGCCTGGTGGGTGCAACGACAAGAACGAGAAAACGACATGACGGGACACATGCGAAGCGCCGCGCTGGCATCTGCGTTGATGGTGACGGCCTTCCCCCCTCAACCCGCCCTCGCCGCTGCCGGCGGCGTCAGCTTCTGGCTTCCAGGCATCTTCGGCAGCTTTGCAGCCGTGCCGGTGACGCCGGGATGGGCCTATTCGACGATCTACATTCATCTCAGCGACAAGGCCGGGACCGGGCAGAACTTCGTCACCAGCGGCGGCATCCCGGGATCGGTGACCGCCGGCCTCAATGCACATGCCGACGTGCTCGCGATGGGTATCACCTACACCTCGCCGACGCCGGTGCTAGGCGGCCAGGCCGGATTCAGCGTGCTCACCGCGCCCGGCAATATCGCGGCCGGCATCGACGCGACGCTGACCGGCCCGCGCGGCAACACCATCTCGGGCAGCGCCACGGACAATCGCACCACGCTGACCGACGTGTTCTACCAGGGCACGCTGAAATGGAACCAGGGCGTCCACAACGAGCTGATCTACATCACCGGCAACATCCCGAGCGGCACCTACGATTCCAGCCGGCTCGCGAATCTGAGCTTCGGCTTCCCCGCGATCGATGCGGGCGCCGGCTACACCTATCTCGATCCGAAGACCGGACACGAATTCTCCGTCGTCGGCGGCCTCACCTACAGTTTCATGAACGGCGCGCTACAGTACCAGAACGGCATCGACTTCCATCTCGACTGGGCCGCCTCGCAGTTCGTCAGCAAGAACGTCCATGTCGGTCTCGCCGGCTATTACTTCCAGCAGATCACCGATGACAGCGGCCCCGGCGCCAAGCTCGGCGGCTTCAGAGGCATGTCGGTCGGCATCGGCCCGCAGATCGGCTTCATGATCCCGATGTCCGACGACTATCAGGGCTATCTCAACATCCGCGGCTACAAGGACCTCGAGACCGAGAACCGGCCGAACAGCTGGTCGACCTGGGTCACCTTCTCGGTCTCGCCGGGAGCGCGCGCAGCGGCCGCGACGAAGCCGATCGTTCGAAAATACTGACGGAGGCGTCACGCAGCTCCGATGACAGGAGAGAAGACCAGCAACCGCGTCTTTCGCATCGGCTTCCAGACATCGATCATCACGGTGTTCGTCGCCGTCGTGCTGATCGTCGGCCTGACCCTGGTCTATCTCAGCTTCGCGCGCGTGACATCGATCACGCGGACCGCTGCCTCCGGCTTCATCGAGAAGGTGGCGCAGCTCGGCGCCGACCACGTCGACGAGCAGTTCCAGAATGTCCGCGACAATCTCGACATCCTGTCCGGCCTGCCGGCGATCCAGGAGGCCGACATCGCGGACAATTCGCGGCTGTACAGCCTGATGGCGGCGATGCTGCGCAACAACCCGCAGCTCTTCAATCTCTATGTCGGCTATGAAGACGGCTCGTTCATCGAGATGGACGTGATCGACCGCGCCAAGCCGGCGTTCAGGTCGGGCCTGAAGGTCGATGAGGATGCGAAGTTCCGGCTGGTCGTCATCTCGCGCACGGCCGGCAGCGCGCCGGTCACGCAATATCTGTCCGAAAATCTCATCGAGGTCGCGGAGGTCCCCGGCCCCACCGGCTACGACCCGCGGCAGCGGCCCTGGTATGTCGAGGCGTTCAGGACCGACAAGACACTGCTGACGGGGCCTTACGTCTTCTACGCCACCGGCGAGCCCGGCTACACGCTGCGGACGCCGCTGAAGGAAGGCCGCCGCGGCGTCGTCGCCGGCGACGTGCTGCTGAACCGGTTCGAGGACATGCTGGCGGAGCAGAAGCTCGGCCAATCCGGGCTCGCCTTCCTCTTCAACGATGCCGAGCGCATCGTCGGCCATCCCGAGATGAGCCGCCTGATGGCGGAAATCCCGGAGCGGCAGGACGACCTGCCGCAGATCGGCGGGCTCAAGATGCCGGCGCTGGTGCCGATCATCCGGTCGTGGCGCAACGGCGGGCCGGCCCAGCAGTTCTTCACGGATGGCGCGGGCCGGATATATATCGCTGCGGTTCACCGGCTCGATACGACCGGCTCCGCCAATGTCCGGCTCGCGATGTTCGCGCCGCTCGATGAATTCTACGCCCGGATCATCGATGAGCGGCGCACGCTGTTCGCGCTGGCGCTGGCCTTCGTCGGCGCCACGCTTCCGTTCGCGTTCTGGCTGGGGTCGCTGATGGCGCAGCCGCTGCGCAAGCTGGTCGAGGAGACCGACGCGATCCAGCGTTTCGACATCGCGGAACGGCCGCGCATCCATTCCGCCATCGGCGAGATCGAGGAGCTCGGCCGCTCGGTCTTCACCATGCGCAGCGTGGTCCGCAGCTTTGCGAGCTTCATCCCGCGCCCGATCGTGCGGCAGCTGATCGAGACCGGCTCGTCACTCCGCCTCGGCGGCTCCCGGCGCGAGGTCACGGTGCTGTTCACCGATGTCGCCGACTTCACCGCCAAGACCGAACGCGCCGACCCGTCGCAGGTGATGATCTACACCTCGCGCTATTTCGCGGCGCTGTCGGACGAGATCATGCGGCACCAGGGCACGGTCGACAAATATATCGGCGATGCCGTGATGGCGTTCTGGAATGCGCCCGCGGATGACCCCGATCATACCGCCAACGCCTGCCGCGCGGTTCTCGCATGTCTCGCCGCGAACGAGGCCCTCAACAAAGACTTCCGGCGCGACGGCTGGCCGCCCTATGACACGCGCTTCGGCCTGCATGTCGGCGACGCCGTGGTCGGCAATGTCGGCTCGAGCGACCGGATGAACTACACCGCGCTCGGCGCCACCGTGAACCTGGCGTCGAGGCTGGAAGGCCTCAACAAGAGCTACGGCACACGCGTGCTCGTTAGCGCAGCGGTGCGCGCCCGAGCCGGGCACGCGTTCCTGTTCCGCAGCGTCGACAACATCACCCCGAAGGGGTTTGCCGAGCCGATCGAGGTCAGCGAGCTGCGCGGCGAGCTGGCGCAGGCCGGCGAGGCCGAGATCGCGATGTGCCGGCGCTGGGACGAGATCTTTGCGTTGATCGCCCAGGATGGTTCCGCCGAGACGGCCCGGGTCCGGCTCTCCGGATTCTTGCACGACCATCCCAAGGATTCCGTCGCACTGCTTCATGCCCAGCGATTGCGGTCCTCGGCCCAGGGGGCGGCGGCATGAGCATTCGCGCCCCCAGTCGCCGGCAATTGCTGCGCCGGGGCGCGGCGCTGGCGGCCGCGTCGGTCGTGCTCGCGGCACCGGCCATTGCGCAGGCCCGCACCAAACTCCGGCTCGGCTATCTCCACGTGGTCGCGGTGGACGGTCACATCTGGACCGGGCTCGATCGCGGCGCGTTCGACCGCGAAGGCATCGATTTCGAGCTGCACGAGTTCAACACCGGCCCCGAGGTCTTCGAGGCGATGACGCGCGGAGAGCTCGACGTCGTCTCGGCCGGCGGTGTCATCTCCAATTATCTGGCGCTCGGCCGCGGCCGGGGTTTTCTCATCAACGACATCGAGGTTGCGACCGCGCAGCTCTGGGTTCGGCCAACGCTCGGGGTGACCAGGCTCGCCGATCTCAGGGGCAAGCGGATCGCGACGACCAAGAAGACCACGGCGCACATCTTCCTCGACCGGGCGCTGCGCGCCAACAGCATCAATCCGTCAGAGGTGGAGATCGTCAATTCGAGCATGCCGGATGCGGTCGGGGCGTTCATCGCCGGCGAGGTGCCGGCCGTCGCGCTCTGGGTGCCGTTCAACGTCGCCGTGCGCGAGGCGCTGCCAGACGCGGTCAAGCTGGTGGATGCCTCTGCCTTCTATCCGCAATCGGCCGTGCTCGGCGGCTGGGCGGCGCGGACGGATTATTACGCCGAAAACAAGGGAGTTCTGAGCCGGATCATCCGTGGCTGGATCGATGCGAACGACCACATGGTGCGCAACCCGGCCGCGGCGGCCGAAGGGCTCCAGGCGCACTACGGGCGGTCGCGTCCCGCCGACATCGTCGAGGCCTTCAAGGCGCAAAAACTCTATTCCGCGCGTGAATGGCGGCGGCTCTACGCGAACGGCACCGTCGCAAAATGGTTGCAGCAGGTCAGCGACTTCTTCATGACGGACGCCGGCGTCACCAATGCCCTGCGCGCGACCGATTATTTCGATACGCAGCTCTACCTGGCAGCCGTCGGATAGCGATCGTCCACGAACACGACCGGCGTTCCTTTCGCGACACGGCCCGCGACGCGCTCGGCGTCCCAATTGGTGAGACGCACGCAGCCGTGGGATTCGGCCTTGGAGATCTTGTCCGGCGACGGCGTGCCGTGAATGCCGTAACCCTCGGCCGAGAGGTTGATCCAGACCGTGCCGACCGGGTTGTTCGGACCGGGCTTGATGGTGAAGGGCTTGCGGGAATGGACGCCCTTGAAGCGGTAGGCCGGATTGTAGCGATAGAACGGATTCTTGCTGACTTCCGTCACCTTGAGCGTACCTGAAGGCGACGGCTTCTCCTCGCTCCCGACGGTTGCCGGATAGAACCCGATCAGCGCATTCGACTTGTCGAACAGCTTGACGGTCTGCCTGACCTTGTCGATCTCGACCCTGTCGGCTTTGGCAGGTGCCTCCTCGCCTGCGCTCGCTGTGTCGACGACGACGATGGTGTCGCCGGCACGATCGAACTGGCGCCCGGGATTGAGCGCGGCCAGGAGCCGCTCGCTCATGTGGAACTTCTCGGCCAGGGCTTCGCGCGGACTGGTGTAGCCAAGCTTCGGAATGTCCTTCATGTCCTCCATCTTCGACGGCAGCTTGTTCAGGAACGGTCCCGCCACGTCCTGCCCGGTGATGGTGTAGGTCAGCGTCACCGGCCGGTCGTCCGCCCGCAGTGCCTTCCAGACATCCTCGGTCGGGGTGTCCGTACTCGGCAGTTGCCGGGCCTCGGTATAGGCCCGCAGCGCCTTCTTCGCGTTCTCGCCGAACCTGCCGTCGATCTCGCCTGGCGAGAAATGGGCCCTGTCGAGCAGGACCTGCAGACGCACGCCGGCCGGCGTCGGCTTCTTGTTCGAGAGAGTCTTCTTCGAGGGCTCGGCAGAATCGATGGCAGCGGGGTTGATCTCGGCCGCGAATGCGGGCGCTGCGCTCAGCGCAAGAGCCAGAACAAGGCAGATTTCGCGGGCGCGCCCCATCGACCACGCGCTATTCACCGTCCTCCGTCGCACGCCGTCGTCGCCCATGTGCCAGCTCCGGGATGGAGACATTCACCGAATTGGCAACTCGGCGCGAGGGCAGAAGTTTCCAGTTCTTCCCGGAAGACGACTGGCGCAGCACCTTGATCGGGTGCCACTCAGGATGAGGTCGCCATCTCGGCCGCGAGCAGCAATGCGGCGCGGCTGGCGCCGATCGAGGCGATGCCCTGGCCTGCGATGTCGTAGGCGGTGCCGTGCGCGGGCGTGCAGATCGGGAACGGGAAGCCGCCGAGCAAGGTCACGCCGCGATCGAACCCCATCAGCTTCATCGCGATCTGGCCCTGGTCGTGATACATCGTCAGCACCGCGTCGAACACGCCGGCCTTGGCGCGCAGGAACACGGTATCGGCCGGAAACGGCCCCTCCGCGGCAATGCCCTCGGTCTGCCCCGCCGCGACCACGGGCGCGATCACGTCGATCTCCTCGCGGCCGAAATTACCGCCGTCGCCGGCATGCGGATTGAGACCGGCGACTGCAATGCGCGGCCGCGCAAAACCGGCATTGCGCATGCAGGCATCGGTCAGCTTGAGCGCGCGGTGGATGCGCTCGCCGGACAGCTTTGCAGCGACGTCCTTCAGCGGAATGTGGGAAGTGACGCGCGCGTTCCAGAGCCGGTCGAGCACGTTGAATTCGCTTGCGGGCGTCTTGAGCCCGACCACCTCGGCGGAAAACGCGATCTCGTCGTCATACTCGGCGCGGGCAAGCCGCATCGCCTGCTTGTTGAACGGCGTGAAGCAGACAGCGTCGACGCGGCCGTCGCGGCCAAGCTCGAGCGCGTGGCGATAATTGGCCAGCGCGAACTTGCCGCCGGCAAGGGTCGCGGTCTTCGGCTCCACCTCCCGGGGATCGAGGTGGCGGAGATCGACGAACAGCGCATCGCCCTGCGTCGCGCGAAAATCAGCGCCCTGCTCTGCCATGGTCAGCTCCGGCATGACGCCAGCGACGCGCGCGCCCTCGTCGAAGATGCGGCGGTCGCCGATCACGACGAGGCGGCAGCGGGCGCGGATGTCGTCCTGCGCCACGAGCTTTGCGGTCAGCTCCGGGCTGATGCCGGCGGGATCTCCCATTGCCAGTGCAATGAGCGGCTTTGCGGTCATATGATTACCTTCTCTGGGGCTCTCTCTTGGGTCGACGGCGCAGGCTTGCGAAAGAGGCGCACGAGCTGCAAGGCGAGCGGAAGCAGCAGCAGCGCGATGCCGCCGACGATCAAGCACGTCACCAGCTTGTTCGCGAAGAAGACGCCGAGCGAGCCCTTCGACATCAGCATCGACTGCCGGAACGCATCCTCGGCCTTGTCGCCGATGACGATCGCAAGCACCAGCGGCGCCAAGGGATAGAACAGCTTCTTGAAGAGATAGCCGACGATGCCGAAGCCGAGCATCATGACCACGTCGAGATAGGAGTTCGACACCGAATAGGCGCCGACGACGCAGATGATGACGATCAGCGGTGCGATCACCACGAACGGAATTCGCATCAAGGCGGCGAACACCGGCACGGTCAGCAGCACCAGCGCAACGGCGACGATGTTGCCGACATACATCGAGGCGATCAGGCCCCAGACGAAGTCTTTCTGGTCCACGAACAGCATCGGCCCGGGATTGAGGCCCCAGATCATTAGCCCGCCCATCATGACGGCGGCCGTGGCGGAGCCGGGAATGCCGAGCGAGAGCATCGGCAGCAGCGCGCTGGTGCCGGCGGCGTGATCGGCCGTCTCCGGCGAGATGATGCCTTCGACCTCGCCCGTGCCGAAATAGCGGCCGCGGCGCGAGAAGCGACGGGCGATGCCGTAGCTCATGAAGGAGGCCGCGGTCGGACCGCCCGGCGTGATCCCCATCCAGCAGCCGATCGCGGCGCTGCGCAGCAGCGCAACGCTGTGCCGCGGCAGGCGGCCGACCGCACGAAACACCTCGCGCCAGTCGATCTTCGAGGAGACCGCGCGGGCGTGAAACTCCTCCTCGACCGCGACCAAGAGCTCGCCGATGCCGAACAGGCCCATGACAGCAACGACGAAGTTCACGCCCTTCACGAGTTCGTCCACGCCCATGGTGAGGCGGACGCTGCCGGAGACGGTGTCGATGCCGATGGCCGCGATGGCAAAGCCGATGGCCAGCGCCACGACGGTCTTGATTGGCGCCGCGCCACCCATGCCGACGAAGCTGGCGAAGGCCAGGAAGTAGACTGCGAAATATTCCGGCGGCCCGAAGGCGAGCGCGACCTGCGCTACCCAGGACGCGAGGAAGGTGATCAGGATGACGCCGATCAGCGCGCCGAACGCGGCCGAACCGAAGGCGGTCGCGAGTGCCGTCGTCGGCCGGCCGTCGCGCGCCATCGGGTAACCGTCGAAGGTGGTGGCGACGGAGGACGGCTCGCCCGGGATGTTGAACAGGATCGAGGTCACGGAGCCCCCGAACAGCGCGCCCCAATACATGCTGGAGAGCAGGATGATCGCCGAGACAGGCTGCATGCCGAAGGTGAGCGGCAAGAGCAACGACACGCCGTTCGGAGCACCCAGCCCCGGAAGAACGCCGACGAGAATCCCGAGCAGCACGCCGACCGCCATCAAGGCCAGATGCGGCACTGTGACTGCGATGGTGAAGCCGTGGAGGAGCTCCTGGAGATTGTCCATCCGCCTCTCCGTCAGAAGCCGAACGCGGCGGCAAGCGCGCCGTGCGGCAGGCTGACCTGGAACATGCGCTCGAATACGACGTAAAGGGCGAGCGCCGTGGCCGCCGCCATGGCGAGCGCGCGCGGCACGGACTGGTGTTTTGGGATCGCCAGCACGGCGAAGACGTAACCCGCCGAGGCGAGGTACATGCCGAGCAGCGGGATCGCGGCGACGAAGATCGCGGCCGGCACGAACAGGCCAGCGAGCCGGCGCAGCTCGATCGGCGTGATCGCGATCGGCACGTTTGCCAGCGACGCAGCCGGCAGCACGCCCCGCACCAGATTGTAGAGGCTTCCAGCGAGGATGATGATGCCGGTCAGGAACGGGAACGTGCCGGCGTCCACGCCTGAGCTCGACCAGCCGATGCCGTTGTCGAGGCTGGAGACGACGACGGCGACACCGAAGCTGCCGGTGAGAGCGGCGGTCGCAAGCTCAAGCGCGCGGCGCGAGATCATGGGCGGGACCTTCCGCTTTACTTCACCAGCCAGCCCTGCTCGCCGGCGACCTGTTTGACGTGCTCAAGGTCCTCCTTGATGAACTTGTCGAAATCGGCGCCGGTCAGGAACGTATCGACCTGCGAGGTCTTCTCGATGTAATCCTTCCATTCCGGCGTCGCCTGCACCTTCTTCATGAGGTCGACATAGTACGCGGCCTGGTCCGGCGTGATCTTGCCAGGCAGCCACACGGTGCGCGGCTGCTCATACTGCTTGATGTCGAGGCCCTGCTCGACGCAGGTCGGAACGTCGCTCCAGCCTTCGCTCGCGGTGACCTTCGGCCCCTGCGGCAGGCGCTTCGGGCTGAACACGCACAGCGGGCGCTGCGTGCCGCCGCGCCATTGTCCGACGCTTTCGCTGGGGTTGTTGACGTGGGAGTCGAGGTGTCCGCCGGCGAGCTGCACGGCGGTCTCGGCGCCGCTCTTGAAGGGGATGTAGGTCAGCTTGACCTTGCCGGCCTTCTCGATCATGCGCGTCAGCACCTCGTCGGTGTCTTTGGACTGGGCACCACCCATCTTGAATTCGCCTGACGCGGCCGCCTTGAGGTAGTCGCCCGCATTCTTGTAGGGTGCGTCCTGCTTGACCCAGAGCAGGAACTCGTCCTGCGCCATCGCCGCGATCGGGGTGAGATCGGTGTAGTTGAAGGCGACCTTGGAGACGAGCGGCTGCTGCCAGGCGTTCGAAGTGCCGAAGATCACCTTGTAGGGATCGCCGGCGGAGGCCTTGCCGTAGACATAGCCTTCGGCCCCGCTGCCGCCGCCCTTGTTGACGACGACGATGGGCTGCTCCGTCAGCTTGTACTTGGTGATGATGTTCTGCACCGCGCGGGCGAGATTGTCGGTGCCGCCGCCGGGGCCGGCGGTGGCGACGAACTCGATCGGCTTCTGCGGCTGCCAGGCGCTAAGCGCCGGCATAGTGCCGGCAAGGACGGCGGCGGCCGTAGACAGCAGAAGTGTTGACGTCCGACCCATGGTTTCCTCCAGATTCTTTTGTTTTGTTTGATCCGTCGTATCGACGTCCGGTCAGGCGACGCGTTCCTCGCGCCTCCCTGATGCCAAAACGATCGCGCCTTCTTTCTCGAGCGCTTCGATCTGCTTTGGGTCGAATCCGTATTCAGCCAGCACGTCGCGCGTATGCTCACCATAGACTGGCGCGCCTGACAGCACTTTGCCTGGGGTCTCCGAAAACTTCACGGGAAGACCGATCGTCTTGACGGGGCCCAGCGTGGAGTGCTCGACCTCGACCACCATCTCGCGCGCCAGCGTCTGCGGATCGCTCAGCGCCTCCAGCATGTCGTGCACGGGGCCGCACGGCACGCCCTTCTCGTCCAGCGCCGCCAGCCAATGCGCCCGCGATTTTGTGCGGAAGTGCTCGCTGAGGACCGCCTCGAGCTCCTTCAAATTCGCCATACGATCGGAACCGTTGACGAAGCGCGGATCGGCGGCGAGCTCGCTCGCGCCGAGCGCTTCCAGCATCAGCAGCCAGTGCTTCTTGTTGGCGCCACCGACCACGAGCCAGCCGTCGGAGGCTTCGAAGGCCTGATACGGCGCGTTGAGCGGATGGGCCGAGCCCATCGCGCGCGGCGCGGTGCCGGCGGCGAGCGCGATGGTCGACTGCCAATAGGTCTGCACCAGTGCCGCCTCGTAGAGCGAGGTCTCAACCCACTGCCCTTCGCCCGTCTTCAGGCGATGCGTATACGCGGCGAGGATACCCATGCTCGCGAGCAGGCCGGCGGTGATGTCGGAGAGCGGCGGGCCGCATTTGACGGGCGGTCCATCCGGGCGTTCGCCGGTAAAGCTCATGATGCCGCTCATCGCCTGCGCGACGAGGTCAAAGCCGCGCCGATGCTTGTAGGGACCGGTGCGGCCAAAACCCGATAGAGAGCAATAGATCAGCGAGGGATGCTGCCTGTGCAGATCCTCGTAGCCGAAGCCGAGGCGCTCCATCGCGCCGGGCGCAAAATTCTCGACCAGCACGTCGGCAGTTGCGATCAGCCGCCGCAGCACCGCTTTGCCGCCGTCGGTCTTGAGGTCCAGCACGATGCCGCGCTTGTTGCGGTTCATCATTAGGAAGGAGGCTGCCTCGTCGCCGATCTTCGGCGGCACCGAATGACGGGTGTCGTCGCCGTTCGGCGATTTCTCGATCTTGATGACGTCGGCGCCCATGTCGGCGAGCATCAGGGTGCAGGTCGGCCCCGCCATGACGTGGGTGAGATCGATGACCTTGAGGCCGGCGAGCGGCCCGGAACGGCGGGCGGTGGATTGCGAGCTTTGCATCGGGCGTCCTATTGGCCGCGCCATTGCGGCGCGCGCTTGTTGAGGAAAGCATCGAGCCCTTCGCGAAAGTCCTGGCTCGTGTAGCACATCAGGATGAGGTCTTCGCCCTCGTCCCGCGTCAGCCGCTTCTGCAGGCGGGCGACCGCCTGCTTGGTCGCAGTGAGCGTCAGCGGCGCGTGGCTGGCGAGCAGCCGGGCCAGCTCGTCGGCGCGCCTGTCGAGCGCTGCGATGTCATCGACGACCTCGCCGAGCAAGCCGACGCTCGCAGCCTCCGCGGCATCGACGAGACGCGCGGTGAAGATCAGATCCTTGACGCGGGCGGCGCCAATCAGCGCGGTGAGACGGCCGACATTGGACATCGACAGGCAATTGCCGAGCGTTCGGGCGATCGGAAATCCGATTCTGGTGCTTCTCGTCCCAATGCGCAGGTCGCAGGCGGCGGCAATGCCCGCGCCACCGCCGGTGCAGAACCCGTTGATCGCGGCGATGGTCGGCACGCGGCACTGCTCGAGCGTGGTGAGCACCCGGTCAATCCGGTTCTCGTAGTCGATCGCGTCCTGCGGCGTCCTGAATTCGCGGAACTGGTTGATGTCGGTGCCTGACGCAAAAGCCTTGTCGCCGGCGCCGCGCAGCACCAGCACCTTGATGGCACGATCGTCGTTGGCCTCCTCGCAGATCGCCGCAAGGCGCTCGTACATGGCGAAGGTGAAGGCATTGCGGGCCCGCGGACGGTTGAAGGTGATCCGCCCGATGCCGTCCTTGCATTCAAAAACGAGGTCGTTTGCCTCAACTGCCTGGTCCATTTCCCCATGTCCCCTTGTTTTTTACATTTTTGAATGCAAAATTTACGATTATCAAGCTGGAACTTCCAGATTTCGACGCATAATTGCATTTTTGCATTCAAACCGGAGAGCAGGTCCCATGCTGCATGAGGAGGTCGTCGGCAGCATCCGCGCCATCCTGCTCGATGGCGAGATCCCGCCGGGCGCGCGGATTCCCGAGCGCGAGCTGTGCGAGCGGCTCCAGATCTCGCGCACGCCGCTGCGCGAAGCGCTCAAGGTGCTCGCTGCCGAGGGGCTGGTGCAGCTGCTGCCGCATCGCGGCTCGCGCGCGGCAAAGCTGACCGACAAGGACATGCGCGACCTGTTCGAGGTCTGCCAGGGCCTGGAGGCGCTCGCCGGCGAGCTTGCCTGCGAGCGCATCAGCGAGGCCGGGATCGAGGAGATCGCCGCCGCGCATGAGGAGATGGTGCGGCATTATCGCGAGGGCGATCTGATCCAGTACTATCGCGGCAACCGGGCCATTCACGAGGCCATCGTCAACGCGGCGGAAAATCCCGCGCTTGCGGCGGTCTATGCCTCCGTGACCGCGCGCATCCGCCGCGCACGCTACGTCACGCCGATGACGCCGCAGCGCTGGGCGCTCGCGGTGAAGGAGCACGAAGCGATCCTGAACGCGTTGCAGCGGCGCGACGGCGCCGGGCTCTCCCACATCCTGCGTGCGCATCTGCGCCACAAGCGCGAGGAGGTGTTGGAGGCGGGCTTTGCCGAAACCGACACAAGCGAGCCCGCGCTGAAGATCGCGTGAGCCGCCTCCTCCTCAGGCGAGATAGCCGGAGACGCCGTCCCACAACAGCTTGAGCGCAGTGACCACGAGCAGACCGTAGCAAGCGCGAAAAATCTGCTGCTGATTGAGCTTTCCGTGCAGGCGCCAGCCGAGCCAGACACCGGCGGGAATGGCGAACAGGCTGATCGCCATCACGATCCAGACGTTGCCACTGGGGCGCACCAGCAGCAGCCACGGCACTGCCTTGGTGGCGTTGCCGACGGTGAAGAACAGGCTCGTTGTCCCCGCATAGACCTCCTTGCTGAGGCCGAGCGGCAGCAGATACATCGCCAGCGGCGGTCCGCCTGAATGCGCCACCATGGTGGTGACTCCAGAGGCAAGGCCGGCGGCGACCGCCTTCGGCTTCGAGCGCGGGCGGATGATCACCTTTGGATCGCTGAAGAACCACAGCCCGACGAAGACCAGGGTGACGAGCGCCATCACGATCGCGACGGCGCGATGGTCGAGCACGCGGAACAGGCCATAGCCGAGCCCGATTCCGACCAGCAGCCCCGGCAGCAGCAGCGCGAGATCCGGCTTCGACCAGGTCGAGGGCTTCCAGTAGCGCAGCGCGAACAGATCCATCGCGATGAACAAAGGCGCGAGCAGGCCGCCGGCGGTCACCGGGTCCATTACGAAGGACAACAAGGGAATGCCGACGATGGAGAAGCCGCCGCCGAACGCACCCTTCATGAAGCAGATCAGGAACACGCCCGCGAAGGCGATCAGGATGGTGGTGAACGTCAATTCCATATCGGCATCTCCGACCCGATCTGGCTTACCCCACCTCCGATTTCTCTATGAAGCCCGCCGGCGCGAGGCGTCCTCACTCCGGAAAAACAGGCCGGGCAGCGCCGAGGGCAAGCCAAACACCAATCCGAGGAATCCGAGAAACAGGTCGAGATAACTAACGGTCATTTTCGTGAGCTCCGTAGTCCCGGGCGAACCCGGTGCAATGCACTGATTGCTCTGACTATTAGCGGATACATATCTCAGTACAATAAGAACATTGTACTCGGTGCAATTCAGTCGGGGGCTTTGACTAAACGGCGACTCTTCCGAAGCGAAAGGGAAATGACGTTCCGGCTTTCGATCTCTGGACTCGAATGCTTGTTCGAGAACGCTTCTGCCGATGGTCCCGAGGTGGTTCGATGAAGACGGATCGTGGACATCGCCGCTCCCGGAATTCAGTTCGAGATCGCGTTCGGAAATGCGGATGATCAGACGATCGGCCGGTCCGGCTGAAAAACGGTCTGGAGCATTTTTGTGCAAGTCTGGCCCGTTCCAGGCAAGAGCTCCGGCCGCATCAGGCGTAAGGTAACCATCGCATCATTTGCTTGAGAGCGTCAGGCCAACTGACCTAATCCTCTCGCACGCACGAATGCCGAGGAGACATGCCATGAAGATCGTCGTGATCGGTGGGACCGGATTGATCGGATCCAAGCTCGTGGCGAAGCTCAAGCAGAAGGGCCATGAGGCCGTCGCGGCCTCGCCGAAATCGGGCGTGAACGCCGTCACCGGAGAAGGTCTCGCCGCAGTGCTGGCGGGCGCGGACGTCGTCGTTGATGTCGCCAATGCGCCGTCCTGGGAGCCTGCCGCCGTGCTCGAATTCTTCGAGCGATCGAGCAAGAACCTCGGAACGACAGAGGCCGCGGCGGGCGTCAAACATCACGTCGCGCTGTCGATCGTCGGCACCGATCGATCGCCCGACATCGCCTATTTCCGCGCCAAGCTCGCGCAGGAGAAGATCGTCAAGGCATCCCCGGTGCCCTACTCGATCGTCCGCGCCACCCAGTTCTTCGAATTCCTCGGCGCCATCGCAGAGACCGGCGCGGCTGACGGCCGGATCGTCGTGCCATCGGCGTCGTTTCAGCCGATCGCATCCGACGACGTGGCCGCTGCCCTCGCCGAGGTCGCAACGGGCCGGCCGCTGAACGGCACGATCGATATCGCGGGGCCCGAGAAGGCGCCCTTCAACGAGTTCGTTGCGCGCCGTCTGAAAGCGGCCGGCGACAGCCGTCCGGTGGTGGGAGATGCCAAGGCGCCGTATTACGGCTCGCCGATCGAGGACACCTCGCTGGTGCCGCTCGGCGAGGCGCGGCTTGGGAAGATACCGCTCGCAACCTGGCTCGCGACGGCTTGAGCATCCGCGATCCCGGCGTCACGGCAATCACAATGAAGGACATCCCATGCGCAGATGGCTGATCGCAGCCGCGGTTTATGCCGCGACTTTCATGGCGGCCCATGCAGCCGAGACGGCAGCGTCGCCGGCGAAGATCACGGTCGTTTTCGACCAGACGCTGCCCAACGTCCCGGGCAAGAGCATGAAGGGCGTGCTGGTCGAATATGGTCCCGGCGGCTCCTCGCCGGCCCACATGCACCCGCGCTCCGCGTTCATCTATGCCACGGTACTGGAAGGCGCGATCCGCAGCCAGGCCAATGACGGCCCCGCCAAGGTCTATCGCCAGGGCGAGAATTTTTCCGAACGGCCCGGCGACCGTCATGCCGTCAGCGCCAATGCCAGTGATAGCGAGCCCGCGAAGCTGCTCGCGGTGTTCGTGGTGGATACGGCCGACACGGAACTGGTGATGCCGATCGCGAAGTAGAGCGCGGCCGAGGGCCGGCACGCCTGCTCGGCCCGCAATTTCGCATTCGCCCGATTATCCTTAGCCCCCTCTGTCAGCTGAATTGATGGCGCGTTAGCGTGAAGCTCCCCTGCTCCACGCGTCACGCGCACATGCGCTCGCCCTCAAGCAGCCAACGGAGATCATCATGACCAAACCCGGCATCGTCTTCGCACACGGCCTCTGGGCTGACGGATCGTGCTTCGGCAAGCTGATCCCGACATTGCAGGCCGAAGGTCATGAGGTCATGGCGAGCCAGCACGGCCTCGATTCACTCGCGACCGACGTCGCCGCGGTGACGGCATGTCTTGGCCGCGTTGCCGAACCAGTCGTCCTCGTCGGCCACTCCTATGGCGGCACGCTGATCACGCACGCCGGAACCGATCCGCGGGTGGCTGCGCTGGTCTACATCGCGGCGCTCGCACCCGATGCCGACGAAACCTCGCAGAGCCAGCTTGCAAAATTTCCGACGACTGAAGTGTTTAGCCATCTCGATGCGCCGCAGGGGCGCATCTGGCTCAAGCCAAGCGGCGTCAAGCATTTTGCCGGAGACCTGCCCGAGGCCGAGCAGAAGCTGGTGTACGCGACGCAGGGCGCGCCGGTGGCAGACCTCTTCAACCAGAAGGTCGACGGCACGGCGTGGAAATCCAAGCCAAGCTGGTATGTGCTCGCGACCCAGGACCAGACGGTTCACCCGGAGCTGCAGCGCTCCGTCTCGAAGCGCATGAACGCCACCGTCACCGAAGTCACCTCGTCCCACGTCCCCATGCTGTCGAAGCCGGATGTCGTCCTGGACGTGATCCGCAAGGCCGTGAGCGCGGTCTCCAAAAGCTGATGTCAAAAGCTGATATCGGCGCATCTGGCTCGCTATCGACTCCAGACGGGGCATGCGCCGTCCGCGGTTTGGCAGCGTGACACCGGCGCGATCCTGAACCGCGACTGCATCGGCCTCTCTTCTCTCCCGTCAGGCGCGACCACCGAACAGGTCGAGCGTGATCGACCGTAGCCAGCGGTGGGCGGGATCGCGATGGTAGCGCTCGTGCCAATATTGCGCGATCTCGATCCGCGGTAGCGCAATCGGCGTCCTGAACACGGTCATTCCGAGCGGCTCGGCGACGATGGCGGCGAGGTTGGCCGGCAAGGTCGCGACCCCATCGGTCTGCGAGGCCACGATCGCGCCCGCGATGAAGCTCGGCACCTGCAACAGGATATTCGTGTGCGCGATCGCGCGCGTCAGCACGCGCTGCGTCTCGAGATGGGCGGCATGCCCGGTCTCGGACGCCGTGATCACGATATGCTTCTCGTCGAGAAATCCCCGCCGCGTGCGCGCCTCTGCCGGCCTTGGATGGCCTCGCCTCACGACGCTTGCGTAGCCGTCCGAATAGAGCCGCTGCGAGCGAAGATGCCCCGCCGCGCGCGGCAAGGCGCCGAGTGCAAGGTCAGCCTCCCCCGCCTCCAGCTTGAGCGCGAAGTGCCGGGAATCGAGCGGCATTGCGCGGAGCTGAACCCGCGGTGCGAGTTCGGAGAGGCGCGCGACCAAAGGCGGCAGGAACCGTACCATGCCGACGTCGGTCAAAAGCAGGCTGAAAGTCTTCTCGGATTTCCCGGGATCGAACGGCAGCCGCTCCTGCCATAACCGGTCGGCCATCTCGAGCAGGGCGCGGACCTGGGCGGCCATCTCGACGGCGCGTGTCGTCGGCTGCACGCCGCTGCCACGTCGCACGAACAGCGGATCGTCGAAGCGCAGCCGTAATCTCGCCAGGAGCTTGCTGATCGCCGGCTGCGTGGTCTCGAGGCTCACGGCCGCGCGCGTGATGCTGCCCTCGCGGATCAATGCATCGAGCACGCGCAAGTCGCGGAAGTCGATCCCGGAAGATTCCATTTTTGACATATGAAACATTCCCTCGTGGCCATGGATCGAGCTTCGCCGTTTGCTATCCTGCAGTCAATCGGACGGCCGCGCGAACATGGAGGACGCCATGACCAAATTCGTGATCGAGTCACATTTTCGCCTGCAGGAATGGGTCGCCGAGGAGAAAGGCTATTTTCGCGACGAAGGGCTCGACTACGAATTTCGCGAGCTGATCCGCTCGACCGAGGGCCAGCACCACAACAAGGTCAATGAAGGCGCCTTCCAGAGCATCGAGAAGGGGCGCAAGGCCGACGTCAGCTGCGCCTGCCACTGGACCGTCAATGTCGCGGCCTCGAACGGCCACGCCAAGCTCTACGCCGACGTCTACTCGGTCGCGCCTTCGGGAATCTTCGTTCCGGCCGATTCAAGGATCCGCACACCATCGGATCTCGCCGGCGTGCCGATCTCGGTCGGCTTCCAGTCAGGCAGCCATTATTCGACGATCCAGGCGCTCGAACCGTATCTCGCGCCCGGCGAGATCAATCTGACCTTCGAGGATGGCATGCTATTCCGCCGCATGGAGCTGTTGTTCGAGGGCAAGAGCGAGGCGGCCGCGCTGTTCAACGGCCCCTATTATTTCGCCGAGCAGCTCGGCTATCGCAAGATCATCGACACGACGTTCATGATCGCTTCCATGATCAACGGCGATCCGGCGCCCGACGACATCAAGCGCTATTTCCGCGCCCTGAAGAAGGCCCAGCGCGACATCGACCTTCGTCCGGAACTCTACACCCGCTACTACAAGAACGAATTTCCGGAGCGCTTTCACGCAGCCATGGATACCAGACGCTGGGGGCCGGGCGAGCGGATCGTGTTCGAACCCTATTCGCGCGAGATCTACGAGCAGTCGTTCGACTGGATTGCGAAGCACGGCATCTTCAAGGACGGCACGATGGGCGATGGCGCTTACGACAAGGCCACGGTCGCGTTCGGGAGGATTTGAGAGCGGGCGCCGGAGTGCCTCAGGCGAGATCGCCGGACAGCGTTGTCACGACCAGCGGCCGCACGTGAGTGCTCGTCGCTCGGCGAGGATGATCGCGCTGTTCATTGCCGATCGCCAAGGAAGCGCGCGATCGGCCGCAGGGCGTCAATGGCTGGAACGGTCTCGCAAGCCTGGAGGGCCGGGCACCATGGATAGGGCAAAGCCGCCAGCCACCGCATGATGGGCTCGGAGTCCTCGGACGGAAGCACGCACATCACCTCGATGTCGATCGCGAGCCTCTTCACGCGCCCGTCGTCGGAGGCAAATTGCCAGTCATAATGTCCGCATCCGACGCGGACGGCGCCGCCCTCCTTCGCCGACATCCCGACCAGCCAGTCGCAACGGAACTGCGGCAGAAAACCCGCATCGGGACGGGAGAGGCAGAATGTGCGCACATTCTCGTACTGGTCACTGAAGCCGGTGACCAGTACCTGGGTGATTTGCGCGAGCCCCTTGGCCGAACTCGGAAATGAGATGGCGTCGGTCTTGACTGCCATTTCGAGCTCGCAGTCGTCCACGAAAGCGCGCGTCATCAATTCAGGACGGTTGCCGTCCTTCGCCACGATATACGTGCTGATCGCATCGGCAGCGTCGATGGCCGTAACTCGGCTCATTTGGTCGCCCTCAACACGCTCAGGCCGCCTCTAGCACCCCAGCCTATCGGCGATCCCGCCAAAATCCTTCGCGACGATGTCCCACTTGCCGGTGGCTTCGAAATCGACCTTTTGAAGCGGGCCATACTCGGTCGGCCGCGCCACGAAGGCGGTCTTCAAGCCGCGCTTCTGCGCAGCCGCGAGATCGCCGTTGTGAGCGGCGACCATCATCACCTCCTCCGGCTTGAGGCAGAGCAGCTTTGCAGCGCCGAGATAGGTCTCGGGATCTGGCTTGTAGTGCTCGAACAGCTCGGCCGACATGATGAGGTCCCACGGCAGACCGGCGTACTTCGCCATGTTGGTGAGCAGCGCGACGTTGCCGTTCGACAACGGCGAGATCACGAACTTGGTCTTGAGACGGGTCAGGCCGGCGACGCTGTCGGGCCAGGGATTGAGGCGGTGCCAGCCCTTGGTGAGATAGTCGAGATCGGCGTCGGTGAGACCCTTGATCGAGAACTGCTCGACCAGCTTTTCCAGCGAACGGCGATGCAGATCATCGAGCATGACATAGCCGCGCTCGGGATGTTTGCGCACGTCGTCCATCGACGCCATGTACATGCCGCGCCAGCCGTCGACCAGAGCGGTCCAGTCGGCGCTGATGCCGCGGCCCTTCGCCCACCACATGAAATCGGTGATGAGGCTGGTGCGCCAGTCCACGACCGTGCCGAACACGTCGAAGACCAGGGCTTTGACGGCGGTGAGATCGGACATGTGCGCTTCCTCCACATTCGTCATTCCGGGATGGCCCGCAGGGCCAGGCCCGGAATCCATAACCCCGACTTGTGGTTATGGATTCCGGGCTCTCGCTTCGCGAGCTCCGGAATGACGGCAGTTGTTACTGCATTGCTTAGTCCAAATGGAACTTCGCGAGCTCGCGGTGCTCGGCCTTGATGTAGCGCACGGTGCCGGTGACGGAGCGCATCACCACCGTCTCGGTCTCAATCACGCCGTCCTTGCGGAACTTGACGCCCGAGAGCAGCGAGCCCGTGGTGACGCCGGTGGCGGCGAACAGGCAGTCGCCGCGCGCCATGTCCTCGATGCCGTAGATCATCTTGGGATCGTTGACGCCCATCTTGGCGGCGCGCTCGCGCTTCTCGTCGGAATCAAGGATCAGGCGGCACTGCATCTGGCCGCCGATGCAGCGCAGCGCCACGGCCGCGAGCACGCCTTCCGGCGCACCGCCGGTGCCGAGATACATGTCGACGCCGGTGTTATCGGGGTCGGCGCAGTGGATCACGCCGGCGACGTCGCCGTCGGTGATCAGGCGCACGGCAGCGCCGGTCGAACGCACGCTCGAGATGATGTCGGCATGGCGCGGACGGTCGAGCACGAGAACGGTGATGCCTTCCGGCTTGACGCCCTTGGCCTTGGCGAGACGGAGCACATTGTCGGCAGGGCTCGCATCGAGATCGACGACGCCCTTGTCGTAGCCCGGACCGATCGCGAGCTTCTGCATGTAGACGTCGGGGGCGTGCAGCAGTGTGCCACCGTCGGCCATTGCCATGGTGGCGATCGAGCCCGGCATGTTCTTGGCGCACAGCGTGGTGCCTTCGAGCGGATCGACCGCGATATCGACTTCGGGGCCGGCCTTGAGGCCGACCTGCTCGCCGATGTAGAGCATCGGCGCCTCGTCGCGCTCACCCTCGCCGATCACGATGGTGCCCTGGATCGGCAGCTTGTTGAGCTCGCGCCGCATCGCGTCCACCGCGGCCTGGTCGGCCGCCTTTTCGTTGCCGTGGCCACGCAACCGGGCCGACGACACCGCCGCCCGCTCCGTCACGCGCACGATCTCCAGCGTAAGAATGCGCTCGAGCAATGCGTGCGGAGGGACTTCAATATGGGTCGACATCGGCTAACTCCTTCGAAACAGTTTTGGACAGAGATCTCTGTCCGCATCAACTCGTAACACCCACAGTTCGTTCGAACGGTGTCAGTTCTTCTCAATCCTGATGACCTGCGGCCGTCCGCTGATCACCTTGTCCTTCTGCACGGCGGCGAGCGCGCGGCGCACCGCGTCCTCATGCGTGGCATAGGTGATCAGGATGACGGGCACGGGGACCGCCTTGCCGTCGCTCGGCGCAGCGCCGCCATTGGGATGGCGCTGCACGATCGACTCGATCGAAATCTTCTGCTCTGCGAGCCGGGTCGCGATCGCAGCCGCAGTCCCCGGGAAATCGCGCGCGAGAAGGCGGATGTAATAGCCGCCCTCGTGGCGCTCCATCGGCGCCTTCTTGGTGTCGTGGAGCTGCGCGATCGGCCGGCCGAACGGATTGGCGCGGATGCCGCGCGCGACATCGGCGATGTCGGCGACCACGGCGGATGCGGTGGCCGCGCCGCCAGCACCCGGGCCGACCAGCGTGATCGGGGGAATGCCCTCGCCATCGATCGTGACCGCATTGGTGACACCCATCACCTGCGCGATCGAGGAGGACTTTGGAACCATGGTCGGATGCACGCGCTGCTCGATGCCCTTGGCAGTGCGAACCGCAACGCCGAGCAGCTTGACGCGGTAGCCGAGATCAGCGGCGGCGCGAAGATCTTCCGGCGCGATGGAGGAGATGCCTTCGACATACACCGCGCTTTGAGCAACTTTCGTGCCGAAAGCGAGGCTGGCGAGAATGGCGAGCTTCTGCGCGGTATCATGGCCGTCGACGTCGAAGGACGGATCGGCCTCGGCATAGCCGAGCCGCTGCGCGTCCTTCAGGCACTCGGCGAAGGACAGGCCTTCCTGCTCCATCCGGGTCAGGATGTAATTGCAGGTGCCGTTGAGGATGCCGTAGACGCGGTTGATGCCGGTTCCGGCAAGACCTTCGCGCAGCGTCTTGATGACAGGGATCGCAGCGCCGACCGCTGCCTCGAAATTCAGCGCACCGCCGTGCGTTTCAGCGGCTTTCGCCAGCTTGATGCCGTGCTTGGCGAGCAGCGCCTTGTTGGCGGTGACGACCGACTTGCCGGCACTCAGCGCGGCCTCGACCGCGGACAGCGCGGGATCGCCGGCGCCGCCCATCAGCTCGACGAAGCAGTCGACCTCGGGATGGGTGGCGAGCGCCATCGGATCCTTGGCCCATTCGACGCCGCGCAGATCGACGCCGCGCTTCTTCGCCTTCGAGCGCGCGGTGACGGCGACGACGCGAATGCCGCGGCCGCTGCGGCCCGTGAGCACGCGCGCTTGCGTTTCAATCAAACGGACAACTTCGGCGCCCACGGTGCCGAGCCCCGCTATGCCCACTTTCAGGGGTGCAACCATGATATCTTAGAAAACCTGCGGAAGAGAAGCTTAGCGCCGATTGGCGAGCGGAACCACGTTGTGCAACGTTTCGATGCCGCTTTCAAGGAAGCGGCGCACGCCGCGCGCGGCCTGCCTGATCCGTTGCTCGTTTTCCACCATGGCGATGCGGACATATCCTTCGCCATGCTCGCCGAAGCCGACGCCGGGCGAGACCGCGACGCCACTTTTCTCCACCATCAGGGTCGCGAACTGCATGCTGCCGACGCTGCGGAAGGCCTCCGGCAGCGGCACCCAGGCGAACATCGAGGCCTCCGGCGGCGGGATCTCCCAGCCGGCGCGGCCGAACGATTCCACCAGCGCATCGCGGCGCTTGCGGTAGGTGTCGCGCATCTCCTTGATGCAATCGTCAGGGCCGTTCAGCGCGGCGGTCGCGGCGACCTGCACCGGCGTGAAGGCGCCGTAGTCGAGGTAGGATTTGACGCGGGCGAGCGCCGCAATCACGCGGTCGTTGCCGACCGCAAAGCCCATGCGCCAGCCGGCCATGGAATAGGTCTTCGACATCGAGGTGAACTCGACGGTGACGTCGATCGCGCCGGGCACCTGGAGCACCGAGGGCGGCGGGTTGCTCTCGTCGAAATAGACCTCGGCATAAGCGAGGTCGGACAGGATCAGGATCTCGTGCTTCTTCGCGAAGGCGACGAGGTCCTTGTAGAAGTCGAGGCTCGCGACATAGGCGGTCGGGTTCGACGGATAGCAGACGACGAGCGCCAGCGGCTTCGGGATCGAATGCACGATCGCCCGCTCCACCGCCTCGAAGAATTGCGGCGTCGGCTCCGAGGGCACCGAGCGGATCACGCCGCCCGCCATCAAAAAGCCGAAGGCGTGAATCGGATAGCTCGGGTTCGGACAGAGGATGACGTCGCCCGGCGCGGTGATCGCCTGGGCCACGTTGGCAAAGCCCTCCTTCGAGCCGAGCGTCGCCACGATCTGCGTGTCGGGGTTGAGCTTCACGCCGAAGCGGCGGGCGTAATAGGCGGCCTGGGCCCGGCGCAGGCCGGGGATGCCGCGCGAGGCCGAGTAGCGGTCGGTGCGCGGCTTGCCGAGGGTCTCCTTGAGCTTCTCCAGCACATGGGGCGGTGCCGGCAGGTCCGGATTGCCCATGCCGAGGTCGATGATGTCGGCGCCGGCATTCCGCGCGGCCGCCTTGGCCCGGTTGACCTGCTCGAACACGTAAGGCGGAAGGCGGCGGATGCGGTAAAATTCTTCCATGGCTCTCTGGGCTCCAGGCAACCGGTCAGGACAGAATCGACGGGCCATGACGGCCGCCTTCGAAAGGCGCCCCGCCCCTCTCGCGCAAATCGCTCAAAATCAAATACTTAGAGCAATTTTCGACGACGGTGGCTGAAGTCGTTCGCCCTGACTCTCGGCTGAACTGAGGTCTTTTAGCACGGCACGACGGGGGCGCCAGCGATTACCTTGCGCTGCGTTATTTCGCATCTTTGGCGGCAATGGCCTGGCGTTCGCGGGCGGCGGCGAGCTCGGCCTCGATCTTGGCGCGCTGCTCCGGCGGGATGACCGCCTGGTCGCGATCCGGCGGCAGGTCGTGCACCGGCAGATAGGTGCCGGGCTCCTTGGGATGCGCCTGCGCATCCGCAGGCGTGAGATCGGCAAGCTGGCTCGAGCAGCCGCCAAGCACAAACACCGCGCCCAGAAGCGCGCCGCCGATCAGCAGCGATTTTTGCAGGTCCCTCAACGCCAACACTTGGGAAATCCCCTACTCGTCCCAAAGCACGGCCCCGGGCAAACCTACCCGACACCGCGCCCAAGCTCAAACCATTGCTGCCCGAAATGGTGCGAGCGAGAAAACAGCCCGGAACTACCAAGACGAGCGGTGCGGCTCGATTGTGACGGAACCAAGAAAATTTGTCGCACCGCAACACATCTTCGAGAGGGTTTAACGCCAAACATGCGAGCTTCGCGGTGACGAATACGGAATGAATCGTTACTGTTCTGGCCATGAGTACCGCCACGACCGACACGCCCAAACCCGAGACCAAGTTCGATGCGGAGGCCTTCGCGATGAATGTCGCGCGGGCGATGGAGAGCGGCGGCAAGGCGCTCGCGGCCTACCTCAAGCCGCGCGAGAGCGGTGAGGTGCAGGATCGCCCGCCGGCCGAGCTGACGGAAGTGGTCAAGACCTTCACCTCGGTCGCGGAATACTGGCTGTCGGATACGTCGCGGTCCTCTGATCTCCAGACCAAGCTAGCCAAGGACTATCTCGATCTCTGGGGCTCGGCGGCGCGCCGCATGGCCGGCCAGGACACGGTGCCCGCAATCGCGCCCTCGCCGCGCGACAAGCGCTTCGCCGATCCGGAATGGAAGTCGAACCAGTTCTTCGATTTCATGATGCAGCTCTATTTGCTCACGAGCAAATGGGCACAGGAGCTGGTGCGCGATGCGGAAGGGCTCGATCCGCAGACCCGCCGCAAGGCGGAGTTCTACGTCCAGCAGGTCACCAACGCGATCTCGCCGTCGAATTTCGTGCTGACCAATCCGGAAGTGCTGCGCGAGACGGTGGCGAGCAGCGGCGAAAATCTCGCGCGCGGCCTGAAGATGCTGGCCGAGGACATCGCGGCCGGCAAGGGCATGCTGAAAATCCGCCAGTCCAACCCGGATAACCTCGTCGTCGGCGTCAACATGGCGACGACGCCGGGCAAGGTGATCTACCAGAACGAGATGATGCAGCTGATCCAGTATTCGCCGACCACGGAGAAGGTGCTGCGCACCCCGCTCCTGATCGTGCCGCCCTGGATCAACAAGTTCTACATCCTCGATCTCAAGCCGGAGAAATCCTACATCAAGTGGTGCGTCGACCAGGGCATCACCGTGTTCGTGATCTCATGGGTCAATCCCGACAAGCGGCTCGGCAAAAAGAGCTGGGAAGACTACATGAAGGAAGGCCCGCTCACGGCGATGGACGTGATCGAGAAGGTCACCGGCGAGATGAAGGTGCACACCGCCGGCTATTGCGTCGGCGGTACCATGCTCGCAACCACCCTCGCCTGGCTCGCCGAGAAGCGCCGCCAGCGGGTCTCGTCGGCGACGTTCTTTGCCGCGCAAGTCGACTTCACCCACGCCGGCGACCTCCTCGTCTTCGTCGACGAGGAGCAGATCGCAGCCCTCGAGCACGACATGAAGGTATCAGGCGTGCTCGAAGGCTCGAAGATGGCGATGGCCTTCAACATGCTGCGCTCCAACGACCTGATCTGGTCCTACGTCGTCAGCAACTATCTGAAGGGCCAGCAGCCGAGCGCGTTCGACCTGTTGCACTGGAATTCCGACGCGACACGGATGACGCAGGCGAACCATTCCTACTACCTGCGCAATTGCTATCTGGAGAACCGGCTGTCGACCGGCACCATGGTGCTCGACAACACCCTGCTCGATCTCTCCAAGGTCAAGGTGCCCGTCTACAACCTCGCCACCCGCGAGGACCACATCGCACCGGCGGAATCGGTGCTGTACGGCTCGCAGTTCTTCGGCGGACCGGTGAAGTATGTACTGTCGGGCTCGGGACACATCGCCGGCGTCGTCAACCCGCCCGCCTCGAACAAGTACCAGTACTGGACCAACGACAACATCAAGGACATCACGGTCGCGGACTGGATGAAGGGCGCGGTCGAGCACAAGGGCTCGTGGTGGCCGGACTGGCGCGAATGGCTGGGCAGCCTCGATCCTGAGGAAGTGCCCGCGCGCAGCGTCGGCAGCGATGCCCTGCCGCCGATCGAGGACGCGCCCGGCAGCTATGTCAGGGTTCGCGCGTAGCGCAGGATCCGGAAAAGTGCGAAGCGGTTTTCCGGAGAGATCATGCGCAAACAAATACGAGGCGCATGGCGCAATCTTTCTCGTTTGTATAAGCTCGCCTCAAGCACAGCGACGACAGAGGGGACCGGGTTATGACGCGCGAATTGTTCTGGCTTACCTGTACGGTGATCCTGACCGGGATCCTCTGGATTCCCTACACCATCAACCGCTGCCAGGTTCGGGGGCTGAGCGGCGCCATGGCCAACCCCTCGCGCGGCGACAAGCCGCAAGCCGAATGGGCGAACCGCCTGATGTTCGCCCATGACAACGCGGTCGAGAACCTCGTGCTGTTCGCACCGCTGGTGCTGATCCTGAACGCGATCGACTATTCCACGAAATGGACCGTGCTCGCCTGCGCGGTCTATTTCTGGTCGCGCGTCGCGCATCTGATCGTCTATGCGCTCGGCATCCCGGTGTTCCGCACCCTCTTCTTCACCGTCGGCTTCCTGGCGCAGGCCGTGCTGGCGCTGGCGATCTTCAAGGTCTTCTGACCGGCGGACGCGCGGCAACGCGTAGCGATGCATCACGAAGCAAACCGCGACTTTCTCCAGTTCCAGGACCTCGGCGCGGACACGATCAAGTCGATCGTCGACCGCGCACAGGTTTTGGCGGCGGCCTGGCACGACCGCGCGATGCCGCAGACCCTCGCCGGCAAGCGCGTCGGGCTCATCGTCGACGACGGCGGATGGCGTAATACCACCGCCTTCGACCTCGGCATCCAGGCGATGGGCGGCACCTGCGTCCGTTCGCCGGTCAGGTTCAATGCCGCCGAGGCCACTGCGGACCTCGCGAAATATCTCGACGATTGGTTCGATGTCCTGGTCGTGCGCACCCGGGAGCTGTCGGCTCTGCGAGAGCTCGCAGCCAGCGCCGATGCTCCGGTCATCAATGCCAGAACGCGGTCGAACCATCCTTGCGAGACGCTCGGCGATCTCGCCTATGTCAGGAGCAAGAGAGCGCGTCTCGACGATCTCAAGGTCGTCGGCGTGGCGCCCGATGCCAACATCCTGCGGTCCTGGGTTGAAGCCTCGATCGCGCTGCCGATCAAGGTGACCCAGGCCTATCCAGCGGATTGGCACGTCAAGGACCTCGCCAGCCCGAACTTCGCTGCCACAACCGACCTCGACGCCTTGTTCGACGCGGACGTCATCGTCACCGACTGCTGGCCCGACCGTGGGCGCGACGATCAACTGGCGAGCTACCGGATATCGGCCGCGATCCTGGATCGGTGCCGCTCCGACGTGATTTTCCTGCCCTGCCCGCCCGTGACCAGAGGTCAAGAGGTCAGCGCCGATGCGATGTCGCATCCGGCTTGCCAGAGCCCGCCCGCAAAGGCCTATCTCCTGCACGCGCAGAATGCGCTGCTCGAATGGACGGTCGCATAGAGGCCGGGGAAGGCTCGCGGCCAATGCAAGCCGGGTCTTCGAACGTCGGCCAGCGCCGCCGTGTTGCCGAGCCCTCACCGCCAACGGCGCGCTGGCCCCTGTCGGCACGTTCTCGCGCACGGAGATTATCGGCCAGGACGTCGACCTGATCACCGCCCGCATCAACTACCGGTTGGGCGGCCCGATCATCGCGAAGTACTAAGCGCACCAACCTCGTAGTCGTCATGCCCGGGCTTGTCCCGCCTGCGCGGCCGAAGCCGCTTCGGCGAGGCGAAGGCCCGGGCATCCACGTTCTTCCTTGATCGCGGCAACGCGTGGATGGCCGGGACAAGCCCGGCCATGACGCGCGGCACGAGAGCGCCCTACTCTTCCGGCAATCCCAGCATCAGCCGCATGTTCTGCACGGCGGCACCCGAGGCACCCTTGCCGAGATTGTCGAGCCGCGCGACCAGCACCGCCTGGTGGTACTTGTCGCTGGCGAAGACGTAGAGCTCGAGCATGTTGGTCTCGTTGAGCGCCTCCGGCTCGAGCCGGCCGCCCTTGGTCGCCTCGTTCTGGAGCGGCATCACCTTGACGTATTTCGATCCGGCATAGCGCTTGGCCATCGCGGCCTGGAGGTCGGCACCACCAGGCTTGCCCGGCAGCGTGTCGAGCTGGAGCGGGATCGAGACCAGCATGCCCTGCCGGTAGTTGCCGACCGAGGGAATGAAGATCGGCCGCCGCGTCAGGTTCGAATAGAGCTGGAGCTCGGGCAGATGCTTGTGCTCGAAGCCGAGGCCGTAGAGCTCGAAGGACGGAGCGCTGCCATCCTCGAAGCTTGCGATCATCGACTTGCCGCCGCCGGAATAGCCGCTCACCGCGTTGACGGTGACGGGATAATCGGACGGCAGCAGACCTGCGTCGACGATCGGCCGCAGCAGCGCGATGCCCCCGGTCGGATAGCAGCCGGGATTGGAGACCTTGCTCGCGGCCTTGATCTTGCCGGCCTGGTCCGGCGTCAGCTCGGGGAAGCCATAGGCCCAGTCGGGCGCGACCCGGTATGCGGTCGAAGCGTCCAGCACCTTCGGCGCCGAGGCGCCCATGCTGTCGACCAGCGCGACCGTTTCCTTGGCGGCATCGTCGGGCAGGCAGAGGATGACGAGGTCCACCTCCTCCATCAGCGCCTTCTTGGCCGCGGGGTCCTTGCGCTTGTCGTCGGCAATGCTCTTCACCGCGACATCGCTCTGGAGCTTCAGCCGCTCGTTGATGCCGAGGCCGGTGGTGCCGGAGCCGCCGTCGACGAAGACGGTGGCCGGCTTCTTCGTGGCGCCGGCGGTCGGGGCTTTGGTGGTTTCCGTGAGGCTCATGGCGCGCTCCTTTCGAGCATGTTGGTTTCGTTCACGAAGGCCTCCGGCCTCACGTCCTGCATCAATTGTGCGATCTCTCTGGCGTCGGCGGTGGGCTGTGCCCCGAGCGCATTGGCGATCGCCGTATAGTCGGCGTCCGACTTGTGCTGGTTGAGCTTGAAGCTGCCTTCAACCTCTTCAACCGTCATGACCAGACCCACGATCCCCTTCTTCAGCGCCTCAAGCCGGCCCGCCGTCATCTTGGCCGATGTCCAGGGCTTCTTCGGCAGCAGCCAGTTCTCGAACTTGTCGCTGAGCGTATCGATCTGCACCGACAGCTCGTCCTCCGACAACGGACGCACCGGCCCGCTCAGATGCACCGACTGGTACAGCCAAGTCGGCACCTGGTCCGGCGAGACGTACCAGTCCGGCGATACATAGGCATCGGGGCCGTTGACCGCGAGCAGCCAGGACGCACCGCCGCCCGCAAGCTTTAGCAGCGGATTGTGACGGGCGACATGAAAGGCGGCCTTCGGCGTGCCGTCGGCGGCGTAGGTCAGATAGAACGGCAGCGGCGAGGCCACCGGCTTGTGGCCGTCGAAGGCGCACATCGTGCCGAAGCCGCGCTCCTCGGCGAATTTCAGGCTCGCGGCGCGGTCCTGTCTAAAAAAGGGTGGCGTGTACATCGTGGTCTCCTGCTGGGTCTCCTTGGGGGAGCCGCCGGATCAGATCGCGCTGACAGGAGAGAGAGTGCCGCGGATCGGGTCCAGCGGCAAAGACGATGATCTCAAACGCGATCGACCGCCCAAACCGCTAAAGCGCGGCGGCGGCGACGGGCGAACAGGATGGTCGCGGCGTTGATCATGGCGCGCGGCTATAAGGCCACCGGGTTCCATGGTCAAGTCCAAATGCGTGGCGCATCAGGACGGGATGCCGCGGAATTTCCTTTAAGCGTGGGGGTTCCGGAGACAGACCGACACGCCACAGCCTGCCGGTCCTTAGTCTTTCGAAAACCCAGCCCAGGACATCGCCATGACCGAGATTACCCGTCGCGCAACGCTGGCCGGTGCCGCCGCCTCGGCGCTCCTGCCCTTCGTGAAGACCTCGCCCGCGAGCGCCGCCGCGCCCCCGGCCGCGACCCAGAACGCGAGCTTTTACCGCTACAATGTCGGCACCCACCAGATCACCGTGGTCTGCGACGGCGTCGCCACCGTCAACCTGACTGACAATTACGCAGCCGGCGCCAGCAAGGACGACATCAACAAGGTGTTCGCCGAACATCACCTGCCGGCCGACAAGGTCACCCACACCTTCAACCCCGTTGTCGTCAACACCGGACCGAAGCTCGTGGTCATCGACACCGGTCTCGGGCCCGACCAGTTCACGCAGACCAAGGGCAAGCTCGGCCAGTTCCACAACAACCTCGCCGCCGCCAGCATCGACCGTGCGGCGGTCGACACCGTCATCATCTCCCACTTCCACGGCGACCACATCAACGGCTTGCTCGCGGCCGAGAACAAGCCCGCCTTCCCCAATGCCGAGATCATGGTGCCGGCGGCGGAATGGAAATTCTGGATGGACGACGGCGAGATGAGCAAGGGGACGGGCAATCCGATCCTCGAGAGCAACTTCAAGAACATCCGCCGCGTGTTCGACGCGCTCGGCCGCAAGGTGACGCAATACGAGCCCGACAAGGAGGTTGCGCCCGGCATCACCTCGGTGGCGAGCCCCGGCCACACGCCGGGCCACAACTCCTTCATCGTCGCCTCCGGCGCGGAGAAGGTGCTGGTGCAGGTCGACATCACCGCAGGCGCGGCGTTCCTGTTCGTGAGGCATCCCGAATGGAACATCGCCTCCGACGTCGACAAGCCGCTGGCGCAGGAGACGCGGCGCAAGCTCTACGACATGGCGATCGCCGAGAAGATGCCGATCCAGGCCTTTCACGCCGCCTTCCCCGGTCTCGTCCGGGTCGAGAAGGACAAGGACGGCGCAGGCTATCGCTGGATACCGTCGATCTGGAACGCCTCGCTCTAGGCTCGCCGACACGCTGACCGGGCGGCCTTCGCCGTCCGGTCAGATCAGGCTCCAGATCCATTCCATCAGCTTGGCCATCACATCGCCGAACAGCAGCAGCGCCGCCGCCCAGACCAGCGCGGAGATGAAATTGGCGGCCTGAAAGCTCCAATAAGGCATCTCGAAGATGCCGGCTGCGAGCGGCACCGAGGCGCGCAAGGGCCCGAAGAAGCGGCCGATGAAGATGCTCGGCACGCCCCAGCTGCGCACGAAGGCCTCGCCCTTCGGCAAGAGCTCCGGATAGCGCGAGAGCGGCCACATCTGCGCGACCTGCTCCTTGTAGCGATAACCGAACCAGTAAGAGACCCAGTCGCCGAGCGCCGCCCCAAGGCCGCCGGCGATCCAGACCGGATAGAAGCTGATCCCGCTCGCCCCGATCAGCGCGCCGATCGCCACCAGAGCGCCCCAGGCCGGGATCAGCAGCGAGATGAAGGCGAGCGACTCGCCGAAGGCGAGCAGGAACACGATCGGGGCAGCCCAGACCTGGTGAGCGCGCACGAAGTCGGCCAGGGCGTGCGCAAACTGCTCCATTCAAAAATAGCCTTCCCGCCCTGCCTCAAGGTGCTGCTCGATGAAAATGACTGGTAAGCCAAGGGCTTGTGTGACATCAAGTCACAAAACCGGCGCCCAACCGTACCGGAACGTCAAATTGCCGGGAATTACTGGGGCTGCGGCGTAAAATCGCCGGGATTGGCTCCCACCCACACCCCCTTGGCCGGCATGCGGTGACCTCTATAGGTGAGCCGTGGCATAGTCGCCCGAACCGATTCGCCGCCTGCGCGGCCCTCAAAACGCATCAAGATATATGTCCAAGCAGTTGAAAACAAAAGGCAAAGACGATTTGTTTGACGGCAATGAGCCGAAAGCGCGTGCGAGCGCCGCGAAGGCGGCACCGCGCGCGAGCGGTGGCGAGGCCGATTACACCGCCGCCGACATCGAGGTGCTCGAAGGCCTGGAGCCGGTGCGGCGCCGGCCCGGCATGTATATCGGCGGCACCGACGAGAAGGCACTGCATCACCTCTTCGCCGAAGTCATCGACAACTCGATGGACGAGGCGCTGGCGGGACATGCGACCTTCATCGGCGTCGAGCTCAGTGCCGACGGGTTCCTGACCGTCACCGACAACGGCCGCGGCATCCCGATCGATCCGCATCCGAAGTTCCCGAAGAAGTCGGCGCTCGAAGTCATCATGTGCACGCTGCATTCGGGCGGCAAGTTCGACAGCAAGGTCTACGAGACTTCGGGCGGTTTGCACGGCGTCGGCATCTCCGTGGTGAACGCCCTCTCCTCGCGTCTCGAGGTCGAGGTCGCGCGCAGCCAGAAACTCTACCGCATGAGTTTCGAGCGCGGCCATCCCAAGGGCAAGCTCGAGGATCTCGGCAAGATCAACAACCGCCGCGGCACGCGCGTGCGCTTCAAGCCTGATACCGACATCTTCGGCGCCAAGGCCGCGTTCAAGCCGCAGCGCCTGTTCAAGATGACACGCTCCAAGGCCTATCTGTTCGGCGGCGTCGAGATTCGCTGGAACTGCGCACCCGAACTGCTCAAGGGTATCGAGGACGTTCCGGCGGAAGCCACATTCCACTTCCCCGGCGGCCTCAAGGACTATCTCGCCGCCGCGATCCACGCCGACACGCTGGTGCATCCCGACATCTTCTCCGGCAAGTCGGGCCGCAACGGCGCGCATGGCGCCTGCGAATGGGCCGTGGCCTGGACCGCCGATGCCGACGGCTTCCTGTCGTCCTACACCAACACGGTGCCGACACCGGACGGCGGCACGCACGAATCCGGCCTGCGCAGCGCGCTGCTGCGCGGCCTGAAGGATCACGCCGAGCGCGTCGGCCAGGGCAAGCGCGCCTCGTCCATCACGTCGGAAGACGTGATGGTGGGCGCGGCCGTGATGCTCTCGGTGTTCGTGCGCGAGCCGGAATTCCAGGGCCAGACCAAGGATCGTCTTGCCACCGCCGAGGCGCAGCGCATCGTCGAGCAGGCGATGAAGGATCCGTTCGACCATTGGCTGTCGGGCAATCCGAACATGGCCAACCGGCTGCTCGACTTCGTGATCGACCGCGCCGAGGAGCGGCTGCGCCGGCGACAGGAGAAAGAGACCGCGCGGAAAACCGCCGGCAAGAAGCTGCGCCTGCCCGGCAAGCTCGCCGATTGCACCGATGCCGGCACCGAGGGATCCGAGCTCTTCATCGTCGAGGGCGACTCGGCAGGCGGCAGCGCCAAGCAGGCGCGCGACCGCAAGACCCAGGCCGTGCTGCCGCTGCGCGGCAAGATCCTCAACGTCGCCTCCGCCGGCAAGGATAAGCTGACGGCGAATGCGCAGCTCTCCGATCTCGTGCAGGCGATCGGCTGCGGCCAGCTCTTGCATTATCGCGAAGAGGATCTGCGCTATCAGCGCATCATCATCATGACCGACGCCGACGTCGACGGAGCCCACATCGCTTCGCTGCTGATCACTTTCTTCTACCGGCAGATGCCCCGGCTGATCGACGAAGGCCATCTCTTCCTCGCGGTGCCGCCGCTCTACAAGCTGACGCACGGCTCGAAGTCGGTCTACGCCCGCGACGACGCGCACAAGGAAGCGCTGCTCAAAAGCGAGTTCAACGCCAACGCCAAGGTCGAGGTGAACCGCTTCAAAGGCCTCGGCGAGATGATGCCGGCGCAGCTCAAGGAAACCACCATGGATCCGAGCAAGCGGACGCTGCTGAAAGTGGTGCTGCTCGCCGACGACCGCGATACCACGGCGGATTCGGTGGAGCGCCTGATGGGCACCAAGGCCGAGGCGCGCTTCGCCTTCATCTCCGACAAGGCCGAATTCGCCAGCGAAGAGCTGCTGGACGTCTGAGGCAGGCTCCGATGCGCTGCAAAAGCCCCGGCCATCGGCCGGGGCTTTTTTGTTGCAGCCAGGCCTCAGAGTTCCCGCGAGAGCGCGACTCGGTCAACGACTCAGGGGTCGCCGAGGGCTGAGGCAGGGCTGCCTCCATTTCGGACAAGGGCGATGTGCTAACGAAAACTTACTCCAGGCACGAAGTCCAAAACATGACATAAAGCTTTATGATTGCTTCGTTTTTCAAGTTTCTGCCAATCGCGTTTCAAAACCCGATCGAAGGGTGTTTTCCGGCGACTGTGCCTGTGCAGCAACAGCATTTCCGGGAGAACCGTCTATAGTCCGGGCATCAGATGACACGGACTTCAGTGCGCTCGCGCCTGCTGCGACAGACAAAGGTTGGGGATTTTAACATGAAGAAGATTTTGCTCGCTCTGACCGCTGTTGCGGCAATGACCGGTTCGGCCTCGGCGGCCGACCTGGCTGCCCGCCCCTACGTGAAGGCCCCGGTTGCGGCGCCCGTCGCCAACTGGACCGGCTTCTACATCTTCGGCGGCGGCGGCGGCGGCCTCTCGAACTCCGACCAGCGCGTCCAGACCACGGTCGGCGCCGTTCCGCTGACGATTGATCAGCGCCAGGGCGGTTCGGGCTGGTTCGGCACCGTCGGCCTCGGCTACGACTGGCAGTTCAACAGCACCTGGGTTGCCGGCGTGTTCGCCGATGGTCAGTTCGGCAGCATCCGCGGCACGGTGCAGGATCCGCTCCTGTTCGGTGGCATCACCGGCAGCCAGAAGCTGGAAGACTCCTGGGCCGCTGGCGTGCGCCTCGGCTGGCTGGTTGCTCCGAACGTTCTCACCTATGTCAACGGCGGCTACTCCGGCGCTCACTTCGGCAGCACGAACTTCCTGACGCTGGCTGGTGTCCCCGCGGGTGTTCATCTCAATGGTTACAACCGCAACGGCTGGTTCGTCGGCGGTGGCGTCGAGAACAGCCTGAACTTCTTCGGCATCTCCTCGCCCGGCTGGTTCATGAAGACCGAGTACCGTTCGGCCTTCTACAATGCCAAGACCCAGGACATCCTGTCGGACGTCAGCAATCTTCCGGTCGGTGGTCAGAGCATCCGCGCCAACAGCTGGAACCAGACGATCTCGACCTCGCTGGTCTATCGCTTCAACTGGACCGGTCCGGTCGTCGCCAAGTACTGAGCGACCAAGTACTGATCCGAACGCAAGTTCAGACGTCAAAGCCCCGGCATCGCCCGGGGCTTTTTCGTTGCGTGTGCATCACCGGCTGACGCTCGCCTTGAGCGATCGGTACGCCTCTCCAAGCCGCCCTTCGATCGTGGCCCAATCCGCCACCGCGATCCCCTCGCCGCGCGAATCGCGAAACGCCATCGCCTCCGCCCGCGCGATGCCGAACTGCTGGATGCCGGAATCGTCCTCGCTCTTGCCGTAGGTCAGCGCGGTGACGCGGGCGATGGTGAGGCCATAGTCGCGCGGCGCTACCGCCTCGCGCCGCGCCTGCCACCAGTCGAGCTCGAGCCGCGCGGCCTCGGCCACGTCGAATGCCACGGGCGCGGCTGGCGCAAGATCACGGTAATACGCCACGAGGGCCGGCAGGACCGCATCGGCCTCCCGGCGCGAGTGCGTCGGCTGGAACATTTTGGCTGCCTCGGCCGCGCTGAAGGCGACGTGCAGGCTGCGCAGCGGCGAGAAGCCGAACTGCGTCCGCGTCGATTCGTAGAGATGGTAGAACAGCGCGCCATAGCGCTTGTCGTAATAGTCGCGCCACATCGCGGTCTCCAGCCGCGCCATCTCGGCCGGATCGAAAGCGCGCAGATCCGCCCGGCGCGGAACCGCGGCATAGGCCTCGACCAACACGAGGGCGATCGCCCCACCGAGGACCATCTTCCGCCGCGACATGCATCCTCCCTCCCGGCCGCGTTGCGTCCGCGGCCATTGTATCCGAACCGAAGCTACGGCTAGTCTGGCGGGAAGTTTTCGCGGCCCGCGGCAATCGTTCATGCCGTGCGCCGCGACAGAAGCAGACCGATGGGGAGGAATGCATGCGCAGATTTCTGCTTGTCGCAGGCCTGTTTGCCCTCGCCGTCGGGCTGCTCTGGATCGGCCAGGGCACGGGCACCGTTCCCTGGCCGCGATCGAGCTTCATGGTCA
Source organism: Bradyrhizobium sp. CB2312 (assembly GCF_029714425.1). Taxonomy (NCBI): domain Bacteria; kingdom Pseudomonadati; phylum Pseudomonadota; class Alphaproteobacteria; order Hyphomicrobiales; family Nitrobacteraceae; genus Bradyrhizobium; species Bradyrhizobium sp. CB2312. The sequence goes on from NZ_CP121668.1 coordinate 5,321,619, forward strand.
ACCAGTTGCAATGGGCCGGCTATGGCGCCGCCATGGCCGGCTTCGGGCTGGTGCTGATCTGGCAGAGCAACCAATAGAAGAAACCAGGGAATACAAGCATGACATCCAACCGGTTCGATCTTCGCGGCAAGGTCGCGATCGTGACGGGAGGCAATGGTGGCATCGGCCTCGGCCTCGCCCACGGCTTGGCCGACGCCGGCGCCGACATAGCCGTCGTCGGACGCAACGAGACCAAGTCAGCCGCAGCCGTCGCCGATCTCAGGGCGCGCGGCGTGAAGGCAATCGCCGTCGCCACCGACGTGACCGACAAGGCGGCGGTCGCTGCCATGATCGACCGCGTCGTCAAGGAATTCGGCCGGATCGACATCCTCATCAACAATGCCGGCATGAGCATCCGCAAGCCGCCGCACGAGCTCGAGCTCGACGAGTGGAACAAGGTAATCGACACCAACCTCACCAGCGCCTTCGTGTGCTCGAAGCTCGCCTATCCCGCGCTGAAGGCATCCGGCAACGGCAAGGTGATCAACATCGGTTCAATGATGTCGATCTTCGGCGCGAGCTTCGCGACCGCCTATGCGGCGAGCAAGGGCGGCATCGTGCAGTACACCCGCGCCTGCGCCAATGCCTGGGCGCCCGACAACATCCAGGTCAACGCCATCCTGCCAGGCTGGATCGATACCGACCTCACCCGCGGCGCGCGGCAGCAGGTCTCGGGGCTGCACGAACGGGTGCTGGCACGTACGCCCGCGGGGCGCTGGGGCGACATCGACGACTTCGCCGGAATCGCTGTGTTCCTCGCCTCCCCCGCCTCGAACTTCGTCACGGGCACCGCGATCCCCGTCGACGGCGGGTTCTCGGTGATGGCGTAAGCCTGTCCCACACGCAGGATAACTGCACGCAAAAAAGAAGCCCCGGCAATGCCGGGGCTTTTGAATTTGGGTCGTGATCGTTTTTTGTCGCTTGCTTGGTCGTTCGTTGACGCGCTCAGTAGCGCGCGATGACCGGGGCGTCGAACTTGTAGCTCGCGCGCACGACGGCCCACTGGATGTCGCGCGGCTTGGCATCGAAGGTGTAGTTCCCCGAGGTGCCGCCGAGCTGATAGGTCTGGCCGCCGAAGGCCGCGTAATTGTATTCGAGGCCGACGATCCAGTTGCGGGTGATGCCATATTCCCAGCCGGCGCCGACGGTCCAGCCGTTGGCCCAGTGGGTCTGACCGCCCGAGCCCGTCGCCGGGGGAACGGTGTCGCTGACGTTGAGACGGTTGTTCACGCCGGCATAGCCGCCCTTGATGTAGAACAGGTTGTTCTGCACGGCGAAGCCGGCGCGGCCCACGACCGTCGCGAGCGCGTTGGCGCGCCAAGTGAAGATGTCGTCGCCAGCACCGAAGGCGGTGTTCACGACCGTGCCCTTGTTATCGAGGCCGGAGATCGTGCCTTCCATGCCGAACACGTAGTTGTTGGCCTGCCAGTTGTAGCCGATCTGGGCGCCGCCCATGATGCCCGAACCGCGCTGACGATAACCCTGTCCCGGAAGGAGATCGCCGAACGGCGCGCCGGTCCCGTTGTTGATGAACTGCTCGTTGGTCCAGGCGCCACCGATGTGGCCGCCGACATAGAAGCCGGTCCAGTTGAACAGCGGCTCGACATAGGCGGGCGCCTTCGTGTAGCGCGCACCGAGATCGGCGGCGGAGGCGGCGCCGGTCGAAACCAGAGCGGTCGTGCAGGCGAAGGCGGCAATCAATTTGTTACGCATGGTACACCCCGTGTCCCCGTGTCCTTTGATGGGTGCACGCTCACACGCAGGTCTTACTCAAATTTGAATCAAGAAAGTTAAGACGCCGGATTGGCATACAGCGCATCGTGAATCCGTTTGCGCTGTTGCACGCACGCAACGCGCCGCGCGCGATTTAACGCGGCATTATCCCTACCGCCTGCTTGCATTACGGTGCCGGCGCGGCCTTCGGCTGCACATGCTCGGGCCGCACGCCGATCGCCAGGAAGCGCGCGGGGATGCCTTGCAGCCACGGCACCGCGGTGAGGACGCGCAGGACCAGCGGCACCTTCAGCGGCCGATCGCCGCTCTGCAACGCGCCGCTGATGATGTTGTTCTGCACGATGACCTGCATCGCCTGCGTCATCCGCACCGGAAACGCGCGCCGGCGCCGCACCGCATCGAGTTCATCCTCGGAGGGGCGGCCGCGCTGAAGCTTGTCGGCGAGCAGGTTTGCGGTCGCGACCGCGTCCTGCACGGCGAGATTGACGCCGACGCCGCCGACAGGCGACATCGCATGTGCGGCATCGCCGATGCAGAGCAATCCGGGCCGCGTCCAGCGGCTCAGGCGATTGATTGCGACGGTGAGAAGCTTGAGGTCGTCAAAACTCTTCACGTCGGCGATGCCGGACCTGAGGATCGGCGCCATACGCACGACGTCGTCGAGCAGCGCCTGCAATCCCCTCGCCTTCACCACCTCATATTGCCCCTTGGCGATGACATAGGCGCATTGCCAATAGTCGCCGCGGTCGAAGGTGACCATCATCTTGCCGGGCTCGATGCGCGCGAACAGGTTCTCGGTCTCGCTCGCCCTGCGGCCGACACGGAACCACAGCACGTCCATTGGCGCGCCGATCTCCTCGACCTCGAGACCCGCGCGCTCGCGCACCGTCGAATGCCGGCCATCGCAGGCGATGGTGAGATCGGCCTCGATGTCGATCGGCCCATCCGGCGTGTTCGCGCGCACGCCCGCAATGGTGTCGCCGCGGCGGATCAGGTCGACGGCTTCCGTATTCATCATCACCTTGAGCGATGCGAACCGCTTGCCGGCCTCGCGCAGGAAATTGAGGAAGTCCCATTGCGGCATGAAGGCGATGAAGGGATATTTCGTGTCGAGCCGGCGGAGATCGGCGATGCGCACCTTTGTGCCGCCGAACAGGCCGTCCATCTTCTGCAAGCGTTGATGCGGCAGCTTCAGGAAGTCGTCGATCAGACCGAGTTCGTCCATCACCTGGAGCGTCGAGGGATGCACCGTGTCGCCGCGAAAGTCGCGGAAGAAATCGGCATGCTTCTCCAGCACCGCGACGTCGATGCCGGCGCGTCCGAGCAGATAGCCCAGCATCATGCCGGCCGGCCCGCCGCCGACGATGCAGCATTGGACTTTTGTCGTTCGGTTCGGTGCTTGATCCGATGTCATTGTTGCCACAACGTGCGCTGTCGCTCGGAGATGAGCTAAGCTTAGCTCAGTTCAGCTCGACCGCAGTCGCAATTCGAGGTCACCTGAGGCTTGCGGCCTCGGTCGATGGGCCGCCGAAGGTCGGGTTCCACCAGCCCTAGCGCGGGCTCGATCCACAAGGAACCTCTTGGAGCCGTAGCCATACGGATTTTCCCGCTATCCGGACTTGCCTAAGATTCGACTTAAATCATTGGCGAGATCATAAGTTGTATCGCCATAAAAGATCGCGTCGCTCAATGAACGCGGCATTCGAACGAACCAGGTGGGGAAATGCCAATGGCCGAGGCGTTGCAGATCAATTTCGCATTGTGGGGCATGATCGTCTGCGCGGCGATCAAGATCAGTCAGTTCCTGGCGGTAGGTTAGCCGAACACCATCCAGCTGATCGCGGCAAGCGCAGCGCGGGTGATGACGTAGAGCCAGCAGATCATCGCGGCGCCGACTGCGGTTAGATAGGCGCCAGCAAAGGCACGCTCGCGCATCGGCGTCTTGCTGCCAGCGAATTTCTCGGCGTCGATGTCCGCGCCCAAGCTGGCCTGATTAGCTGTATCCGACATGTCTCACCTCCGGCGACGGAGTATGGCGCAGGAATGTTGCGTCCAGCCGACAGCAACGTGGAAAGCGCGGGGGCGGTAGCCTGGCAAAAGCGAGATGCCCTGAAATATCTGGCGCGCATTCCGCTGCCGGAACTTGCAAAAAACATAACCTTGCAGGTTCTTCCCAGCCCCGCCACCATTCTAAGGTCCCGCGCGTCACGACGCGGCCGATGGTCGGGCGGCGCTAATTGTTGCTGCGGTTCGCGGTGCGAAAACTCTTGATCTCCGAGACGCTGCCGTCGCGATAGGTCAGCTCCACCGAAACGAACTGCGTGGCGGGGGCGAGCTTCATGTAGAGCGGCATGCCGGCGCTGATCGCGCTGGGGTCACGCATGTCGCAATTCGGCATCTTCAGCACCTGATTGGGCACGGCGGTGTCGATGCCGATGCGCACCTCGCGGATGGCGCAGCGATACGAGACCAGATGCGTGTAGTAGACCAGCAGCCCGTTGAACTCGCGGAACGACAGCCAGCTCGTCGAGGTCATGTCGAGGATCTTGCGCTGGTCGCGGATCAGCGCGGCCTCGGGATCGAACTTGATCGGGAACGGGCCCTGCATGTCGCCGGATTGGTCGACATAGCGGACCTCGATGGTGCCAGCCTGCGCATCCGGCGGCAGCTCGATCGAGGGGTTCGGCATCCGCTTGCGCGTGCGCGGATCGAGCGTGTCGATGAAGCCGGTCTCGCGGAAATCGCCCTTGCCGGCCATCCGCCAGGAAATGCCGAGCGTCGGATCGGCGAAGGAGAACACCACGCTCCAGCCGCCATTGTGGCGCGAGAAGCTCGCGATCGGCGCGTTGGTGGTTTCCTCCTTCGGCAGGCGCGGCACCGACACCGGCGGCAGCGCGGCGACCTTCTGCGGCGGCTGCTCGGCGGGGCGCGCGGCGGCGTCCTTGGCCAAGCCGCTGAGGAAAACGTCGTCGACCATCTGGTCGAAATAAACCGGCACCTGCTTGTGCCTGACGGTGTCGGCCATCTCGCTGACCAGGCGGCGGGTGCGCTGAGCCACCTGCACGAGGTTCTCGCCGGGCTGGAGCAGCTCCTTGGCGAAGGTGCGCGTGAACACCGAGTTGGGGTTGGCGTCGTCGTTGGACAGACGGTCGAGCGCGGTCTGGCGGGGACCTGCCGAGAACACCGAGAACACGCCTTCGGGCAGCTGCGTCATCGGCGCCAGCCCGCCGCCGCCGGCGACAGCGCGTGTGCCGGCGCGTTCGAACGGATTGTTGCGGCAAGCGTCGAACACCAGGATCGAGGTGCGCGCTTTCTTGTTCTGGAGCCGCTCGACGATGCGGTCGGCGAGGACGGAAGCGTCGCGCACCAGCTCTTCCTGACCTTCGGTCGCCGCCGGCACGTCGGTCGGCAGCAGATAGTTCTGGCCCGCGATCTCGAAGCCGTGGCCAGCGTAGAAGAAGAACGCGGTGTCGCCAGGCTCGATCGCCCGGTCGAAGGCGAGCAGCGTCTCGGAGAATTGCTGACGGTTCTGGTTCTCGGCGACCATCACCTGGAAGCCGAGCTGCTTCAAGGTGTCGCCCATGGTGCGGGCGTCGTTGACGGCCTTGAGCAGCTTCGGGACGTTGCGGTAGTCGTTGTTGCCGACGACGAGCGCGACGCGCTTCTCGGCATGTGCGGGCAGCGCGACGCCGCCAAGGCTCATCACCAGACCAAAGGCTGCCAGAATTCTGAAAAGCCGACGCGTCATCGAGTAAATCCCGTTGCAGAACGGCCGGTCCCCAGCTCCCTCGAACGGTCGTTCATTGAAGCCTCCGCCGCTGATGTGATAGTCGGCCGAGCCATACCGGCGGTTCAAGGGCGCCCGGCTTCGAGCGCCCCGGTTCCGTCATCTGGCCTATGGCAGATTCGGCCGGAATCTGCTTTTTCTAGGGCGTCGCGCTGCAAGCGGGGGCTGCCGTGTATCGCTGGTGTACTGACGAAGTCGAACCGCATGACCGCTTCGACTATTGGCGCGAGGTGCGGGCCAAGGGATTGTTCGGCGTCACCGCCGAGCTCGAGCGCGAACGGCGTGCGGACTTCTTCGGCGAATTCTCGCTGCGCCAGCTCGGCGGCGCCGGCCTCGTCGAGCTGAAGGCCTCGCCCTACACGGTCGAGCGCAGCGCATCCGACATCGCCTACGCCCCTGGCGATTCCATCTGCGTCTACCAGCAACTCGGCAGCGGCGGCTGGTTCGGCGGCATGCGCGCCAGCGAGTTCGCGATTGCCAATGGCAGCTTCGCCACCAGCCATACCGACCTGCCCTACCGCACCACGCCGCTCGGCACCGGAGGCTTCCACCTGCGAATCGTGAAGATCCCGATGAGCAGCATCCCGGCCCAGGACAGGCGCATGCGCGAGCTCGCGCCGAAGACCTTCAACGACCACGCTTTGGCGCCCTTGCTCGCGGCCTGCTTCACCGATCTCGGCGAGGCCGCCACGGACGAGAGCGCGACCGACGCGACCTCCCTCGTCCAGGCCCTCGCGCATCTGGCACTGATCGAGCGTGGCATCGTGCGGTCCGGCAGCCGCCGCGGACAGGCCGCGCTGCGAACCGCCCGCCTCTCGCAGGCGCGGCACCTGATCGCGCGCCATCTGCAAAACCCCGATCTGACGCCGGCCATGGTGTCCGACCAGCTCGGCGTGTCTGTACGCCACCTGCATATGCTGTTCGAGGCCGCCGAGAAGAGCTTCTCGCAGACCGTGACCGACGAGCGTCTGAAGCAGAGCCGCCGCCTGATGCGCGAGGCGCCGGAACGGCTGATCGCCGACATCGCGACCTCCTGCGGCTTCGAGAGCCTTGCGACCTATTACCGGGTCTTCAACGCCGCCTACGGCATGGCTCCGGGCGACTTCCGGGCCCAGGGGGCGGAGGGGCGCTAAGCGCGGGTCCTGGCGGTTCCGGCCTGGGCGGAAAACCCCAGACGCACCCGGTATTTGGCTAAAAACCTCAGGTTTTTTAGGGTCTTCCCGCGCCCGCTCCATTGACTTTGGCTGATTCCTGCCTATGTTCCGGGGCGACGCGGCTCAGGTCGAAGACCGATTCCTGATCCTGGCGCTTTGTTCGCGTGAGTCAGCACCCCCAGCTTCTTTGAGAGCGCGCCGTTTCGGGGTGGAGCGCGACAGCCTTATTACCCTCGATTCCGAACGGCGGTTTCGACCAGAGGCTCAATGTCCTTTTCAAATCTCGGACTGTCCGAAAAAGTCCTCGCCGCAGTGGCGGCCACCGGTTACACCAACCCCACCCCCATTCAGGAACAGGCGATCCCCCACGTCCTCGCACGCAAGGACGTGCTCGGCATCGCCCAGACCGGCACCGGCAAGACCGCGGCCTTCGTGCTGCCGATGCTCACCATCCTCGAAAAGGGCCGTGCCCGGGCGCGCATGCCGCGCACGCTGATCCTGGAGCCGACCCGCGAACTCGCGGCGCAGGTGAAGGAAAACTTCGACCGCTACGGCGCCGGCCAGAAACTCAACGTTGCGCTGCTGATCGGCGGCGTCTCGTTCGGCGACCAGGATGCCAAGCTGATGCGCGGCGTCGACGTGCTGATCGCCACCCCCGGCCGCCTGCTCGACCACACCGAGCGCGGCGGCCTGCTGCTCACCGGCGTCGAGCTGCTCGTCATCGACGAAGCCGACCGCATGCTGGACATGGGCTTCATTCCCGACATCGAGCGCATCTGCAAGCTCGTCCCCTTCACGCGGCAGACCCTGTTCTTCACCGCGACCATGCCGCCGGAAATCCGGCGCATCACCGAGGCCTTCCTGCACAATCCGCAGAAGGTCGAAGTCTCCCGCCCCGCCACCACCGCCGTGACAGTGACGCAGGCCCAGGTGCCCGCTGGGCGCGAGGCGCATGAGAAGCGCGAGCTGCTCCGCCGCCTGCTGCGTGAGGCCAAGGACCTCAAGAACGCGATCATCTTCTGCAATCGCAAGCGCGAGGTTGCGATCGTTCACAAATCGCTCCAGAAGCACGGCTTCAGTGTCGGCGCGCTGCACGGCGACATGGACCAGCCGGCCCGCATGGCCGCACTCGACCAGTTCCGCAAGGGCGAGCTGCCGCTGCTCGTCGCCTCCGACGTCGCGGCGCGCGGCCTCGACATTCCCGAGGTCAGCCACGTCTTCAATTTCGACGTCCCCCACCACGCCGACGATTATGTTCACCGCATCGGCCGCACCGGCCGCGCCGGCCGCACCGGCACCGCGATCTCGATCGTGACGCCGCTCGACCAGAAGTCGATGGCCGCGATCGAGAAGCTGATCGGCCAGAGCATTCCGCGCGCCGAAGGCGACTACGAAGTGCATGCGGACTCGGGCGAGCAGAGCGAGCGTCCGCGCGGACGGGAACGCGAACGTTCACGCGGCGGCCGCGGCAAGCCGCAACGCGGTGGCCGCGATCGTGAGCGCAGCCACGAGCCGCGCGAGGCGCGTGGCGAGGCACGGCACGCCTCCGAAGCACGGCATTCCCCCGAACCGCGAAACGGATCCGAGCCGAGGCATGCGCCCGAGCCGCGCCGCGGTTCGCGCCAACAGGCCCCGACCTCGCATGTGCCGTCGATCGGCCGGCCCGAGCCGCGCCGCCAGCGCGAGGTCGACACCGAGCCGGGCGATCACTCGCATCTTCCGGCATTCCTGTTGCGGCCGGTTCGCTCGCCCGCCGGCGCTTGAGGCGCGATGCTTCAGGTTGGTTGAGACAGACGTCTACACACTTTTTCAGATGCATTCGTGAACGTAGATTTACGGGTCGTTCACGATCGTCCGTTAGCCTACGAACATAATTTAAGCATTGCAGCGATCGGCGGCGTACCGATCGCCGTGGGGAATGTTCCGTGGTCAAGGTGCTCGACGAACACGAACGCACGATGGCGTTCGCCGAGGTAGCGCTCGGTCAGATCCGATCGCTTCGGCAGACGGCAATCCCACGCAATTACGAGATCTGGTACGTCTATGCCACCGGCTACAACGCGCCGCTCAACAAGATCATCAACGAGACGCTGGCGCGCAACGGCAAGCTGACCGAAGCCGATCTCGAGCAGATCTACGAGACCTATCTCTCCCACATCAAGACCACTGACCGCATCGACAAGGTCGGCGCGCGCGTCATCGGCGAGATCGACGACGTGATGAAGGTCCTGGGCGAAGCGCTCGGGATGACCGGCTCCTACGACGCCAGCCTGTCGGGCGCGACCGCGAAGCTGGCTTCGGCCAAGAACCGCGACCAGATCAAGGCGATCGTCGAGACGCTGCTGCGCTCGACCAGCGAGATGCGCGAGACCAACAAGGCGCTGGAAGACCGGCTGACGCTGTCGAAGAACGAGATCAGCAACCTCCAGCAGAGCCTGGAAGCGATCCGCGCCGAGAGCCTGACCGATCCGCTCACGGGTCTCGGCAACCGCAAATATTTCGACCGCATGATCGGCATGGCCGTGCAGAGCGCGCTGGCGAGCGGCGAGCCGCTGTCGCTGCTGCTGTTCGACATCGACCATTTCAAGTCGTTCAACGATTCCTACGGCCATCTCACCGGTGACCAGGTGCTGCGGCTGGTCGGGCTGTCCTTGAAGCAGACCATCAAGGGCCAGGACATCACCGCGCGCTATGGCGGCGAGGAATTCGCGGTCGTGCTGCCCAACACGGCGCTGCGCCAGGCCCTCACCGTGGCCGATCACATCCGCCGCGCGGTGATGGCGAAGGAATTGAAGAAGAAGTCCACCGGCGAGATCCTCGGCCGCGTCACGATCTCCGTCGGCGTCTCCATGCTCAAGGAAGGCGACGACACCGACGCGCTGATCGAGCGCGCGGATGCCTGCCTCTACGCAGCCAAGCGCAACGGCCGCAATCGCGTGATCTGCGAAGCCGATCCGGAGTTCGCGGTCGAGAGCCACAGCCGCGTGGCCTGAGGCGGCTCGTCGCGCGCTTGACTTTCCAATCTGCCGAACGACATCTTCCTCGCTGCCTGAGCATCGAGGATTTGTCGTCGTGCCCAACAATCCGCATGACTTTCACACGCCGCAGCCGTCCTACACCAAGGACGAGCTGCTGAGATCGAGCGAAGGCGGCTATTTCGGTCCGGGCAACGCGCAACTGCCGGCTCCGCCGATGCTCATGATGGACCGCATCACCGAGATCAGCCTGGACGGCGGCACATACGGCAAGGGCCACATCGTCGGCGAGCTCGACATCGTCCCGGGCCACTGGTTCTTCGACTGCCACTATTGCGGTGATGCGATGATGCCGGGAAGTCTCGGCCTGGACGCGATGTGGCAGATGATCGGCTATTGGCTCGGCTGGTCGGGCTCACCGGGAAAGGGCCGCGCCATCGGGGTCGGCGAAGTCGAGGTCACGGGCGCCGTCACGCCGCAGACGCGCTCCGTGCGCTACGAGGTCGCCATGCGCATGGTCCGGCGCGGCAAGCTGGTGCTGGGCATTGCCGATGGCCGTGTGCTCGCCGACGGCGTCTGCGTCTTCGTGGCGAAGGATATGCGGGTTGGTTTGACGAAAGCCGTTGACTGAGCCTCTGCTCTCGTAGGGTGGGCAAAGGCGCGCAAGCGCCGTGCCCACGATCCTTCCTCGCGACGATCCCACCCGTGGGCACGCTTCGCTTTGCCCACCCTACCGCACCGCCTTCTTGGCTGCCTTCCTGGCCGGCCGTTTCTTCGCAACAGTCTTCTTCACCACCGCCTTCTTCCCCTTCGGCCGCTTCTTCACCTTGGCGCGCTGGGCCGCGGCGAGCGCCGCCCTTGCCCATTGTGCAAGCTCGGCGGAATCGTCGAACAGGCGCGCCGGCAGCTCCCAATAGGAGTTGACCGTCACGGTCTTGGCGCGGGTCGAGTACTGGAACGGCTTTGATCCCTCGGCCTCAAACTCCGGAATGGTCACCTCGTCGGCGCGGAAGAACAGGCCGGCGCGCAAGGACAGCGCGAAATTGGTGCCGTCGGCGGAAATGCCGTAGCCGGAAAACATCTTTCGGATGGTGACGGGGCCGAAATCGGCGAACAGGTCGATCAGGAATTCGCGGTCCATGGCCCAGCTCTCTCCCCGAGGTCGTCCCCGCCTAGTGCGCAATTGCGCACGGGGAGCGGGGACCCATACTCCGAGGCAGGAGTTTAGCGAAGACTGGAAGTTACGCCACGCGGTACGGACACCTCCCACGATTGAGGCATCACGCCGTATGGGTCCTGGCTTTCGCCAGGACGACGCCTGAGTAAAACGCGAAAGCCGGGCTTACCCGTCGATCTTCGCCGGGCGCAGCTCGACCGACTCGCCGCAGCCGCAGGCAGAGATCTGGTTGGGGTTGTTGAAGACGAACTGGGCCTGCATCTTGTCGGCCTTGTAGTCCATCTCGGTGCCGAGCAGGAACAGCACAGCCTTGGGGTCGACCAGGATCTTGACGCCCTTGTCCTCGACCACCTCGTCGGTCGGGCGGATCTCATGGGCGTATTCGACCGTGTAGGACTGGCCGGCGCAGCCGCCGTTCTTCACGCCGACGCGCAAGCCCACGATCTCGGAATCGGCGCGCTGGGTCAGCTCGGTGATGCGCTGGGCAGCGGCATCGGTCAGTCGCATCACCTGCGGGCGGGGCCGCCGGGGCTTGGGTGTCGAAGCTGGTGTCGCCTGGGTCATGTTATTTATGTGGTCCGTTGCGGAGCGAATTCAATGCGAGCCGAGACCGTCACCACATGTTGAGCACGAGGCGCGCCTCGTCGCTCATGCGTTCGGGCGACCAGGCCGGCTCCCAGACCACCTTGACGTCGACCACGCCGACGCCAGGGACGCTGGCAACCGCGTTCTCAACCATGGTCGGCAGCTCGCCGGCGGCCGGGCAGTTCGGCGTCGTCAGCGTCATCAGCACGTCGACCGAGCGGTCGTCCTTGATCTCGACCTTGTAGATCAGGCCGAGCTCGTAGATGTCGGCCGGGATTTCCGGATCGAACACGGTCTTGAGGCCGGCGATGATCTCGGTGGTCAGGCGCTCGGTCTCCTCCGGCGGCAGCGCCGAGAGGGTCTCCATCGGATTGGCTTTGATTTCGGCCGTGTCACTCATGCGAACAAATCCCGCGCCTTGAGCAGCGCCTGTGCCAGATGATCGACTTCTTCCCGCGTATTATACATGCCGAACGAGGCCCGGCAGGTGGCAGTCACATTGAACCGCTCTAAAAGCGGCATCACGCAATGGGTGCCGGCCCGCACCGCGATGCCCTGGCGGTCGATCACGGTCGCGACGTCATGGGCGTGTGCGCCCTTGAGCTCGAACGAGATCACCGGGCCCTTGCCGCGGGCCGTTCCGATCAGCCGCAGCGAATTGATCTCGCGCAGCTTCTCCTGGGCGTAGGCAGTCAGGTCGGCTTCGTGCGCGGCGATGCGCTCCTTGCCGATCGAATTGACGTAATCGATGGCGGCGCCAAGCCCGACGGCCTCGACGATCGCGGGCGTACCCGCCTCGAACTTGTGCGGGGGATCGCCATAGGTGACGACATCACGCGAGACCTCGCGGATCATCTCGCCACCACCATTGTAAGGGCGCATCGCGACGAGGTGGTCGTACTTGGCCCAGAGCACGCCGATGCCGGTCGGCCCGTAAACCTTGTGGCCCGTGAAGACGTAGAAGTCGCAGCCGAGATCCTGGACGTCGACGGGCAGATGCACCGCACCCTGGCTGCCGTCGACCAGCACGGGAATGCCGCGCGCGTGGGCGATTTTGACGACGTCCTTGATCGGCACGATGGTGCCGAGCGCATTCGACATCTGCGTGATCGCGACCAGCTTGGTCTTCGACGTCAGCAGCTTCTCGAACTCGTCGATGAGGAAATTGCCCTCGTCGTCGACCGGCGCCCACTTGATCACGGCACCTTGCCGCTCCCTGAGGAAATGCCAGGGAACGATGTTGGAGTGGTGCTCCATGATCGAAAGGACGATCTCGTCGCCGTCCTTGATGTTCGGGCCACCCCACGACGACGCCACCAGATTGATCGCCTCGGTCGCGTTGCGGGTGAAGATCACTTCCTCAGTCCGGGACGCGTTGATGAACTGCGCCACCTTGGCGCGGCCGCCCTCATAGGCTTCGGTCGCAGCGTTGGCCAGGTAGTGCAGGCCACGATGCACGTTGGCGTATTCGCTCGTATAGGCCTGCGTCATGCGGTCGAGCACGGACTTCGGCTTCTGCGCCGAGGCCGCGTTGTCGAGATAGACCAGCTTCTTGCCGTAGACCTGCATGGCCAGCGCCGGAAAGTCCTCGCGCACGCGCGCAACGTCATAGGCGCCGTTCTTGACTGCGGGATGGGTGCTCATGACCGCCGCTCCAGCCAGCGCTCGGCGATGCCGATCACGTGCTCACGCAATCCGTCATCGGCGATCTGCTCGATCGCCTCACCGACGAAGGCCTGGATCAGCAGCGCCTGGGCCTGCTTCTCCGGCAGGCCGCGGGCCTTCAGATAGAACAGCAGGCTGTCGTCCAGCGCGCCGGCGGTCGCGCCGTGGCCGCAGGAGACATCGTCGGCAAAGATCTCGAGCTCGGGCTTGTTGTCGGCCTCGGCTTCGTCCGAGAGCAGCAGTGCGCGAGTCATCATCTTGCCGTCGGTCTTCTGCGCGTCGGGACGAACGATGATGCGGCCCTGGAACACCGAATGGGCGCGATCGTCGATCACGGCACGGAAGACCTCGCGGCTGACGCAGTTCGGCACGGCATGATCAACCACCAGCGTGGTGTCGCCATGTTCGGTCTTCTGCAACAGGTTCACGCCATTGGCGGAGAGCTCGCTGCCCTCGCCTGCCAGCGTGATGAAGCCCTGCAGGCGGCTGACGGCCGCGCCTGTGGTCATGTTGAAGAAATTCAGCTTCACATTCGCACCGACCGTGACGAACTGCGAGGTCACGTTCACCGCATCAGGCGCATCGTCCATCAGGCGGATATGCGCGACGTCGGCGTCATCGCCGATCCAGAGGATCACCGCATCGTTGACCTGATAGCTGCTCGCCTTCCCGGCTGCGACGAAGCTCTCGACGACTGTGGCGCGCACGCCTTTGCCGATCCGCAGATGCGAGCGGGTGAACGCGGACGCACCGGCCGCAGTCGCGATGTGGATGACCTGGATAGGCGCAGACAGCTGCGTACCGTCGGCCACCGAGACCACGACGCCATCCGTCGCCATGGCCGCATTGAGCGAGATCACGGCATCGGTCGCGGCAGTCTGGAGGAGGTCACCGGCCGCAGGATTGGCCTCGTTCGCCAGGACCTCGCGCAACGTCTTGAGGCTCACTTCGGACGCGAGCGCCTTGACGTCGGAGAGATCGGCAATAAACACGCCATCGACCAGCACCAACTTGCGGGCGCCCGCGATCGCGTGCGCCTTCACAGCCTCGGCGGCACCTTTCAGCGCAGCCGCATCGGGGCTGGCCGCCAGCGGCAGCACCTCGCCGACCAGCGCGCGCAGATCGGTGTATTTCCACTCCTCGATCCGGCGATGCGGCAGGCCGAGACGCTCATAGGTCTCGAACGCCTCGCGGCGCACCGCAACGACCGCCGGCGAACCCGGCAAGCGGCCTTCGGCGCTGGCGAAGAGATCGCTCACCGCACGGCCGTTCCCGGTCTTTGCCACAGCAACGTTCATCACAAAAATCCTTACGCGTCCTCGAACTGGGCGTAGCCGGACGCCTCCAGCTCCAGCGCCAGATCCTTGGCACCGCTCTTCACGACCCGACCGCGCGACATCACGTGCACGAAATCAGGCACGATGTAGTTCAGAAGCCGCTGATAGTGGGTGATGACGACCATCGCGCGCCCCGGCGAGCGCAGCGCGTTGACGCCGTCGGCGGCGATGCGCAGCGCGTCGATGTCGAGGCCGGAATCCATCTCGTCGAGGATGCACAGGCTCGGCTCGAACAGCGCCATCTGAAGCACCTCGTTGCGCTTCTTCTCGCCGCCGGAGAAGCCGACATTGACGCCGCGCTTGAGCATGTCCTGCGGGATGTTCAGCGACTTCGAGACCTCGCGCACCTTCTTCAGGAAGTCCGGGGTGGAATATTCGCTCTCGCCGCGCGCCTTGCGCTGAGCATTCAGCGCGGTGCGCAGGAAGGTCATGGTGGCGACACCGGGGATTTCGACCGGATACTGGAACGCCAGGAAAACGCCCTTGGCGGCGCGTTCCTCGGGAGCCATCTCCAGGAGATCCTCGCCCTTGAACAGGATCTGGCCGTCGGTGACCTCGTAGCCGGGCTTGCCGGCGATGACGTGCGAGAGCGTCGACTTGCCGGAGCCGTTCGGCCCCATGATCGCGTGCACCTCGCCCTCGTTCACGGTCAGCGTCAGCCCGTGGAGGATCTCACGCTCCTCGACACGAACCTTGAGGTCTTTCACTTCAAGCAAAGCCATCTTGGTATCCAGTCTATTCAATTGATTTTGGAGCGCCGCAGCGCGCCGCGAGGATCGGCGATCAGCCGACCGACCCTTCAAGCGAGATCGAGATCAGCTTCTGCGCTTCCACCGCGAATTCCATCGGCAGTTGCTGCAGCACGTCCTTGACGAAGCCGTTGACGACGAGGCCGACGGCCTCTTCCTGCGAAAGGCCGCGCTGGATGCAGTAGAACAGCACGTCCTCGGAGATCTTCGAGGTCGTTGCTTCGTGCTCGAACGTTGCCGACGAGTTCTTGGCCTCGATGTACGGCACGGTGTGCGCGCCGCATTTGTCGCCGATCAGCAGCGAATCGCAGGCGGTGAAGTTGCGCGCGCCAGTCGCTTTCCGGTGCGCGGTGACGAGACCGCGATAGGTGTTCTGCGACTTGCCCGCCGCGATGCCCTTGGAGATGATGCGGCTCGACGTGTTCTTGCCGAGATGGATCATCTTGGTGCCCGAATCGACCTGCTGGAAGCCGTTCGAGATCGCGATCGAGTAGAACTCGCCGCTCGAATTGTTGCCACGCAGGATACAGCTCGGGTACTTCCAGGTGATCGCCGAGCCGGTTTCGACCTGGGTCCAGGAGATCTTGGAACGATCACCGCGGCAGTCGCCACGCTTGGTGACGAAGTTGTAGATGCCGCCCTTGCCTTCCGAATTGCCCGGATACCAGTTCTGCACCGTCGAATATTTGATCTCGGCGTCATCAAGCGCGACGAGTTCGACCACGGCGGCGTGCAGCTGATTCTCGTCGCGCTGCGGCGCGGTGCAGCCTTCGAGATAGGAGACGTAGGAGCCCTTGTCGGCGATGATCAGCGTGCGCTCGAACTGGCCGGTGTTGCGCTCGTTGATGCGGAAATAGGTCGACAGCTCCATCGGGCAGCGCACGCCCGGCGGCACGTAGACGAACGAGCCGTCGGAGAACACCGCCGAGTTCAGCGTTGCGTAGAAATTGTCCGAGGTCGGAACCACGGAGCCGAGATATTTCTGCACCAGCTCGGGATGCTCGCGGATCGCCTCCGAGATCGGCATGAAGATCACGCCGGCCTTCTTCAGCTCCGCCTTGAACGTGGTCGCAACCGAGACCGAATCGAAGACCGCGTCGACCGCGATCTTGCGGCGGGCGGGATCTTCCTCGCCCACCTTGGGCTCGACGCCTTCGAGCATGGCGACTTCCCGCAAGGGGATGCCGAGCTTCTCGTAGGTCTTCAGGATCTCCGGATCGATCTCGTCGAGCGAGGTCACCGTCTTCTTCGGCTTCGGCGCCGCGTAATAGTAGATGTCCTGGAAGTCGATCCTGGGATACTCGACGCGCGCCCAGGTCGGCTCGGTCATGGTCAGCCAGCGCCGATAGGCCTCCAGCCGCCACTGGAGCATCCAGGCGGGCTCGTTCTTTTTCTGCGAGATGAATTTTACGATCTCTTCCGACAGCCCCTTGGGAGCCTTCTCGGAGTCGATCAGGGTCTCAAACCCATAACGATACTGGTCGACGTCGATGCGCTTCACGCGCTCGACCGTCTCTTGTACGGCTGGCATTCCATCCTCCGCTCGCGGTTTCAAGGACCGCGGTGGATCAAACTCGGACGAGTATTACGATGTTTTCTGGCCGAAAGCACGCGCTTAGAACCGTTCAAGCCGTGTTTCGTCGCTTACGCTCTAAGTAGGGTATTACCCAGCTTTCGCCAAGCCTCTAACGCCCTATTGATGTCATCTGGTTCTGTGGACCAGCCCAGACTGAGACGCACCGCTCCCTGGGCGACGGTGGCATCATACCCCATCGCCGACAGCACGTGCGACGGCTGGACCTTGCCCGAGGAGCAGGCCGAGCCGGAGGACACGGCGACCCCTTCGAGGTCGAAGCCGATCACGGCAGTCTCGGCCTTCAGGCCGGGTGCGGTAAAAAGAACCGTGTTCGGCAATCGCTCCACGTCGTCCGCGAAGATGGTGCCTCCGGCGACGCCGCGAAGTCCATTTTCCAAGCGATTCCTGAGGGTTATCATCCGCTCCACATCTTCCGGGAGAGTCTGAAGCGCCGCCCTCACCGCTGCACCGAACCCGGCAATGCCTGCGACATTCTCGGTTCCCGCGCGGCGGTTCAGCTCCTGGCCGCCGCCCCGCAGCACCGGCTCCAGCCCGGCGATTCCCTCAGCGACAACCAGTGCGCCGACGCCCTTGGGACCGCCGATCTTGTGCGCAGAAAAGGTCGCAAGGTCCGCGCCTACCGCGTTAATATTGAAAGCAATTTTGCCGAGCGCCTGGATCGCGTCGACATGCAGGAGGCCGCCGACCTCGCGGACGATCCGCGCGGCTTCGGTGACCGGCTGGACCGCGCCGGTCTCGTTATTGGCCGCCATGATCGAGACCAGCGCCGGCGGACCGTCGCCAAGCAGTGCCTTCAGGTGATCGAGATCGATTACGCCCGAGCGCGTGACCCGGATCTGACCGATCCTGTCGGCCGGGAACCGGCCGCCTGCCAGCACCGAGGCATGCTCGATAGAAGAGACCAGCAGCCGTTCGACAGGGCCGCCAGAGGGACCGCGCAGACCGGGCGAGAGCGCCAGCGCATTGGCTTCGGTTCCAGCGGATGTGAAGACAACGTTCCGCGGCAGCGCACCGGTGGCCGCCGCAAGCGCGGCGCGGGCCTCCTCGACCAGCCGTCGCGCCTCGCGCCCCTCGGCATGAACCGAGGACGGATTGCCGACCAGGTCCCAGGCAGCGAGCATCGCGTTCCGCGCTTCAGTGCGGAGCGGTGTGGTCGCGTTCCAGTCGAGATAAACACGGCGCGGCATTGAGTATTATGTTACCTTGCATAGCGGGACCTGGTCGGCCCGCCTCGCTGCCCGACATGGGCCGCCGCCGCGCACTTGGCAACCGTGATTCCGAAACCGCAGCCGGCGATGACGCCGCCATGACACGCTAACACCTTGCGCCCATTGAGTGATGTTCAAGATGCTTGCTTTTTGCCCCGCAGCCTATGTTAGAACGCGGCCGTCAAGTCACCGCGCGCCATTCGCGCATCACCGCGAGGCGCACGCCTTCTCATCCTTCATTCGCGCTTTCGTCGGCATCAAAGTCGACGAAGCCACAATCGGTTGATTGCCGAGGAACCTCGCTCCAGCACATCAATCAAGAGATCATCGATGCCTGAAGTCATTTTCGCCGGCCCCGCTGGCCGTCTCGAAGGCCGCTATCACCCGGCCAAGCAGAAGAACGCGCCGATCGCGATGATCCTGCATCCGCATCCGCAGTTTCACGGCACGATGAACCATCAGATCGTGTACCAGTGCTACTACGCCTTCGCGCATCGCGGCTTCTCGGTGCTGCGCTTCAATTTCCGCGGCGTCGGCCGCAGCCAGGGCTCGTTCGACCACGGCACCGGCGAACTGTCCGATGCCGCCGCCGCGCTCGACTGGGCGCAGACCATCAATCCCGAGGCGCGTGCCTGCTGGGTCGCCGGCTTCTCGTTCGGCGCCTGGATCGGCATGCAGCTTCTGATGCGCCGCCCCGAGGTCGAGGGTTTCATCTCGATCGCGCCGCCGGCCAATCTCTACGACTTCTCGTTCCTCGCGCCCTGTCCCTCGTCCGGCCTGATCGTGCATGGCGAGAAGGACGCCGTGGTGCCGCCGAAGGACGTCAACACCCTGGTCGAGAAGCTGAAGACGCAGAAGGGCATCGTGATCGAC
Organism: Bradyrhizobium sp. CB2312; assembly: GCF_029714425.1. Lineage (NCBI taxonomy): Bacteria > Pseudomonadati > Pseudomonadota > Alphaproteobacteria > Hyphomicrobiales > Nitrobacteraceae > Bradyrhizobium > Bradyrhizobium sp. CB2312. Next base: position 5,340,499 of record NZ_CP121668.1, read on the forward strand.
CAGCAGATCATCCCCGGCGCCAACCACTTCTTCGACGCCAAGCTCGAGCCGCTGATGGAGACCATTACGGCGTATCTGGACATGCGTCTCGCCAACGTCCGGTGAGGCCGTAACCTTGTAGCCCGGATGGAGCGAAGCGAAATCCGGGACACTCTTTCCGCTGATACAAGGCCCCGGATTGCGCTTCGCTCCATCCGGGCTACGGCGCCCAACTCAAGCCAGCTTGAGCGCAGCTATCCCCCCCAGCCCACGTCGAGTGCGCCGGCGATCACCAGCATCAGCCAGGCGAGGGATGACGACATCGGCTCAGGCCGCGAGCTTGAGGAGATGCGCATCGTGCCGGACGAGGAAGGCGCGTAGCAGTTGCGGATAGTCCGCCCCGACCGCGGTACGGACGCTCGGGCGCTTCGCGAGCTCGGCGCGCCAGGCGCGGACCTTCGGCACATCCTTGAAGATGCCATGCTCGGTCAGTTCGTCGAAGAGATCGAAATAGCGAAAGACCGGCGCGAACACCGCATCGACCAGGCTAAACGCCTCGCCGGCGAAATAAGGCCCAGCGCCGAGCGCGGCTTCCACGCGCGCGAACTTCGCGACAAGGGCCTGACGCTTGCTTTCGAAGGTCGCCGGATCCGTCGCGGTCTCGAGGCCCCAGAGATCACCGAGGATCGCCGAGCCGAACTCCATCCAGGCGCGATGCTCGGCACGCTTCAAGGCATCGGCCGGATGCAGCTTGGCGCCGGCTTGCGTCTCCTCGATGTATTCGCAGATCACGTTGCTCTCGAACAAGGCCACCTCGCCCTTGTCCGTCGTCACCACCAGCACCGGCACCTTGCCGAGCGGCGAGATCTTCAAGAACCAGTCGGGCTTGTTGGCGAGATCGATGTCGATCCGCTCGAACGGAACGCCCTTCTCCTTCAGCGCGATCACGGCGCGCTGCACATAGGGGCAAAGCTTGTGGCTGATCAGTTTCAGTGATGCGGTCATGGCAACGATCCCGGCAGTTAGATGCAACTGCATCCAAGATAGATGCATTTGCATTCTTCTGTCAAGATCAATGCATCTGCATTTAACCGGCTGTGGCCGTGGGCTGCCCCCTCAGGGCCGCGCGATCACCCCGCCCGTCATGGGCATCGGAACGCCCGTGGTGGCCGGATAGGACAGCGGCAGGCCCTTGAGGCCGCGGACGGCGAGGAAGCCGAAGGCCTGCGCCTCGATGGCGTCGGAGGCCCAGCCGAGGGTCTCGGCGGCCTCGACCGTGGCCGAGCCCACCCTCTCCCGCAGCATCCGCAGCATGGTCAGGTTGCGGGCGCCGCCGCCACAGACGATCCAGCTCCGCGGCCGCCGCGGCAGCAGCGGCATGACACGGGCGATCGCGGCAGCGGTGAAGGCCGTGAGCGTCGCCGCGCCGTCGGCCGGCGCGACCTCGCCGAGCTTGAGCGCTGCGAAATCGTTTCGATCGAGCGATTTCGGCGGCGGGCTTGCGAAGAACGGCAGCTCCAGCGCCCGCGCGATCCAGGCGTCGTCGACCTTGCCGAGCGCGGCGAACTTGCCCTCCGCGTCGAACGCCTGGTTCATGGTGCGGTACATGAAATCGTCGAGCAGCGCATTGCCGGGCCCGGTGTCGCAGGCGATCAGCGTGTCGTTGCCGTCGATATAGGTGACATTGGAGACCCCGCCGATATTGACCACGACGATCGGCCCTTCGCGCTCCAGCGAATTGGCGAGCGCGCGGTGGTAGACCGGCACGAACGGCGCGCCCTGCCCGCCCGCCTCGACGTCGGCAGCGCGGAAATCATGCATCACGGGGATATGGATCGCCCTGGCGAGCGCCGGCCCGTCGCCGATCTGAACCGTCATCCGCTTCTCGGGCCGGTGCAGCACGGTCTGGCCGTGGAAGCCGACGATGTCGATGTCCTCCGGTCGCATCCGATTCTGGGCGACGAAGGCGGCGACCGCCTCGGCATGGGCCTGCGTCACCGCGCGCTCCGCCTCGGCGAGGACGCCGGGGCGGGCATCGCGCCGCGGCAGGTGCACGGCCTCGGACAGCGCCTGGCGCAGCAGATTGCGCTCCGCCGGGCTATAGGGCCGGTAGCTGGACGGTCCGAATGCCTTCACCTGTTTTCCGTCGGTCTCGATCAGCGCGACATCCACCCCGTCCAGCGAGGTGCCGCTCATCAAGCCGAGTGCCGTCAACATCATCTCAAGCGGGCCTCGACGTCCCCTGCCCCGACGCCTGACTTGTATCAAACAAGTACATCTTATAATGCCACAGCGCGCATTTTTGCGGCAGCCCGGCTGACGCTGGTTCCGCAACTTGCCGCAATGATCGTAAAATAAGAATGATCAGGCACGCCGACAGATGACTGCATTTAAATCGGATTTCCTCAACACCCTGCAAGAGCGTGGATTCATCCACCAATGCTCCGATTTCGAGGGGCTGGACGCGCTCGCCGCCAAGGGCGAGGCAACCACCTATGTCGGCTACGATTGCACCGCCCGTTCGCTGCATATCGGCAACTACCTGACCATGATGATGCTGTACTGGCTCCAGCAGTCCGGCAACAAGCCGATCACGCTGATGGGCGGCGGCACCACCATGGTGGGCGATCCCTCCGGCAAGGACGAGACGCGCGCGATGCGCACCGTCGCCGAGATCGAGGCCAACAAGGAATCGATCCGCGGCGTGTTCGCAAAGGTACTGCGCTATGGCGAGGGCAAGAGCGACGCCATCATGCTCGACAATGCGGAGTGGCTGACCAAGCTGAACTGGATCGAGATGCTGCGCGACGTCGGCCGGCACTTCTCGGTCAACCGCATGCTGACCATGGACTCCGTGCGCCTGCGCCTCGAGCGCGAGCAGGAGATGAGCTTCATCGAGTTCAACTACATGGTCTGCCAGGCCTACGACTTCGTCGAGCTCGCCAAGCGCACCGGCTGCCGTCTCCAGATGGGCGGCTCGGACCAGTGGGGCAACATCATCATGGGCGTCGATCTCGGCCGCCGTATGGGCACCCACCAGCTGTTCGCGCTGACGACGCCGCTCTTGACCACCGCCTCCGGCGCCAAGATGGGCAAGACCGCGCAAGGCGCGGTGTGGCTCAACGCCGACCAGTTCTCGCCGTATGATTTCTGGCAGTATTGGCGCAACACCGAGGATGCCGACGTCGGCAAGTTCCTGAAGCTGTTCACGACGCTGCCGATGAGCGAGATCAAAAAGCTCGAGGCGCTCGGCGGCTCCGAGATCAACGAGGCCAAGAAGGTGCTCGCGACCGAAGCGACCGCGCTGCTGCACGGCCGCGACGCCGCGAACGAGGCGGCCGAGACCGCACGCCGCACTTTCGAGGAAGGCGCGCTGGCCGAAAGTCTGCCGACGGTGGAAATTCCGCGCGGCGAATTGGACGCCGGCCTCGGTGTGCTCAATGCCTTCGTCAAGGCGGGCCTGGTTGCCTCCAACGGCGAGGCGCGGCGCCAGATCAAGGGCGGCGGCCTGCGCGTCAACGACGAGCCCGTGACCGACGAGAAGATGGCGCTGTCGGCCGGCAATCTGACGCCGGAAGGCGTGATCAAGCTGTCCTTCGGCAAGAAGAAGCACGTCTTGATCAGGCCTGCATAGGCGTATGAGCTTTTGATGCTTGTCAGGACGCGCCGAAGCGCGCTCCCTGACGGGCAATGGATCAGAACACGCCCAAGCAAGCGACGGCGGAAACCAGCAAGGATAGCGTTGCGACAACGCCGCAAGGCGCCGTGCGCATCGCGCTCACCGTGCTCGCGCTCTGCTTCACGCTCGCGGTTCTCGGCCGCGGGCTTGGCGACAGCTTCACGGTGTTCCTGAAGCCAATCTCGGAAAGCTTCGGCTGGGACCGCGCGCAGATCGTTTCGGTCTATTCCCTCACCTGGCTCGCAAGCGGCCTCACCGCCCCCTTCGTCGGCCGCCTGTTCGACCATTCCGGACCGCGCATCGTCTATGCGCCCGGCCTGCTGCTGCTCGGTGCGGCGTTCCTGATCGCGGCGCACGCCCAGCATCTCTGGCAGTTCCAGCTCTCGATCGGCCTGTGCGTCGGCATCGGCGTCGCTTTCATCGGCATCGTGCCGAACTCGATCCTGCTCGGCCGCTGGTTCGGGCCGCGTCTGCCGACCGCGATGTCGGTGGTGTATTCGGCGATGGGCGGCGGCGTGCTGGCGCTGCTGCCGGCCTCGCAGCTCCTGATCGATCACATCGGCTGGCGCGACACCTATCAGCTGTTCGGATTCACCGCCTTGGGCCTGCTGGTGCCGCTGTTGCTGCTGCCGTGGCGGCTGTTCGCCGCGGGCTCGCCGCATGTGGTGAAGAAGACCGATCCGAACTTTGTCGACAATGGCTGGACGCTGCTCGGCGCCATGCGCCATCACGCCTTCTGGGCGCTGTTCTCGACCTTCTTCTTCACCGCCGTCGGCATGTATGCGATTGCCGCCCAGATCGTGGCCTATCTGATCGATGCCGGTTTCCCGCCGCTCCAGGCCGCGACAGCCTGGGGTTTTTCCGGCGTCGTGCTGGTGTTTGGAATGCTCGGCGTGTCCGCGCTCGACGGGCTGATCGGGCGCCGGCCCTCGGTGCTGCTGAGCTACGCGATCTCGATCCTCGGCATCGTCCTGCTCTGGCTGTTGCAGTACACTCCGAACATCCTGCTGCTGACCGGCTTCGTCGTCTGCTTCGGCAGCATGATGGGCTCGCGCGGCCCGCTGATCAGCGCAACCGCGATGCGGATCTTCCAGGGCAAGCGCGTCGGCACCATCTACGGCACCATCTCGATCGGCAGCGGGCTCGGCTCGGCGTTCGGCTCCTGGAGCGGCGGCCTGATCCACGATGCGACGCACGGCTACAACGCGTTGCTCGCCTTCGCACTTGCGAGCGTGGTGCTCGGGATGATCCCGTTCCTGATCGTGCCCGCCTTGCGGCGCTAGGTTTCGCAGGAGTAACCTAAGCGCATTCGCGTCACCGGAAAATTACGGACGGATGCGATACGAACACGCGCAAAAAATGCGGGCCGCACCTGGCTGAAAGCACATCCTGTGGTGTTTTGTCCGACATGACAAAAATGTCAGCGCAAATTGGGCTTGGGCGCTTGCAGGCTGGAACCGAATGCGGTCCAAGTCGCGCATTGGATGGAGGGCACAAACCAATGGACTTTCCCTATCTCGTTCGCTTTCAACCGGTTCTCTTGAGCCTGTTTCGCTTCATCACCGGCTTGCTGCTGTTCCAGTACGGCGTCGCCAAGCTGTTCAAGTTTCCGGTGCTTCCCTACTTCGCGAACATCCCGCCGCTGATCTATGTGGCCGGTACGCTTGAGCTCGTGCTCGGCGCGCTGCTCATGATCGGCCTGTTCACGCGCCTCAGCGCTTTCATCCTCGCGGGTGAGATGGCCTTCGCTTACTTCATGGGCCACATGTTCAAGGGCGAGACGCCGGTGTTCCTGCCGCTGCTCAATGGCGGCACCGCGGCGATCCTGTTCTGCTTCGCCTGCCTCTATCTCTCGTCGGCCGGCGGCGGCTCGGTCAGCGCCGATGCGGCGATGGGCAAGAAATAACGGCCCGATCGGCGACACGTTCGCGCGGCGCTGACGGACGTGCAGTCGAGGCGCAAATAAACGACGGCACCGGCAGCTTCGCCGGTGCCGCCTACCGCGAGCCCAGCACGTTCCAGATCAGAACGAGGGCCGCGACCAGCAGCACGGACATGATGAGGCGGTGAGCGAATCGGTTCATTGCCACTCCGGCTAAGCCCAATCAGGACCAAAGTCTGAGAACGACGTCCTCCCGCAAAAAAGCGGGAGCGCGGCGATGCATGGCGATTTACCTGCACACTTGCGCATAAGGCGGCAAATGCCGTCCGCGCGATGGGCCGTCGCATGCCTACGTTCATGATTGGTAAGAACTTCATGCTACCGATGCGAGCAATAACAACCGTTCCGTAGAGGCCGCGATGAAGCTGCTCAGTCACCTGAAGATCCGCACCAAGCTGACCAGCATGGTCTGCCTCGCGGCACTCACGGTCACGGCCATCATCGGGGTCTCGGCGGTGCTCAGCAAGAGCCGCATGATGGAGGACCGTGTCCAGCAGATGCGGACTGCGGTGGAACTCCTCTACAACTACGCACAATCGCTCCAGGACGAGGTCACTGCCGGCAAGCTGACGCAGGCCGAGGCGAAAGCCCAGTTCCACCAGCGCGGCCGCCGCATGAGCTTCAACGGCGGCCAAGGCTATCCTGTCGTCTACAATCCCGACACCTCGCTGTTCGTAAACGGCGCCAACCAGCAGCTCGAAGGCAAGATCACAGGTGCCATCGATTCCAATGGCGTCCTGATCGCCGACGCGATCATGAACACCGCCAATCAGAATGCCCAGGGCGGCGTGGCCTCCTACCTGTATCCTCGTCCCGGCCAGACCGAGCCGGTCCGCAAGACCGTGTTCACGCGCAAATTCGCGCCCTGGAACGTCACCATCAGCTACGGCCTTTATGTCGACGACATCGACGCCGACGTCCGTGCCTTGACGCTGGAGCTTGCCGCGATCGGCATCGGCCTGATGCTGCTGATGGCGACCTTGTCCTGGCTGATCGCTCGCGACGTGCTCGGCGCGCTCGACCGCCAGAAGAACCGCATGCAGGAGATCGCCGACGGCGCCATCGACAAGCCGGTCGAGGAGACCGATCGCGGCGATGAGATCGGCCGCATGGCCGAGACGCTCGAAGTGCTGAGACAGACCGCGCTGACGGCACGGAATCTGGAGGCCGAACAGGTCGCCGCCAAGAGCCGCAGCGAGCAGGAGAAGCGCGAGGCCCTGATCGCGCTCGCCGACCGCTTCGATGCCTCCGTCGGCCAGCTCGTCGGATTGATGGCCTCCGGATCCGGCGAGCTCGAGACCACCGCCAAGTCGATGTCGTCGACCGCCGAGGGCACCAACCGCCGCGCCGCCGTGGTCGGCTCGGCCGCGACTGAAGCGAGCCAGCGCGTCCAGACCGTCGCGGCCGCCGCCGAGGAGCTCTCCTCCTCCATCACCGAGATCAGCCGTCAGGTCGCGCAATCCGCCGAAGTGACCGGCCGCGCCGTCGACAGCGCGCGCCGCACCGACACCATCGTGCGCGCGCTCTCGGACGGTGCCCAGCAGATCGAGCACGTCGCCGAGCTGATCTCGAGCATCGCGGCACAGACCAATCTGCTCGCGCTCAATGCCACCATCGAGGCGGCGCGCGCCGGTGACGCCGGCCGCGGCTTTGCCGTCGTCGCCTCCGAGGTGAAGTCGCTGGCGAGCCAGACCGCGGAGGCCACCCGCGAGATCGGCGACAAGATCGCGCAGATCCAGGGCGCCACCAGGGAGGCCGTCGACGCCATCGGCGGCATCACCGCCACCATCGAAGAGGTCAGCCGCATCGCCACCTCGATTGGAGCTGCCATCGAGGAGCAAGGCGCCGCCACCGCCGAGATCGCCCGCAGTGTCTCCCAGACCGCGGAGGCGACCAAGGAGGTCACCACCAATATCGGCGGCGTCTCTACGGCAGCCAACGAGACCGGCAACGCCGCCGGCATGGTGCTCGCGGCAGCCAGCAACCTCTCCAAGCAGGCCGAGCAGCTCTCGGGTGAAGTCGGAACGTTCCTCGCAGGCGTGCGCGCGGCGTAAGCTGCGCGACTTCTGTACTGGTCCGAGCGCGACGACGCCTCGGCGAATCGATGCGTCGATCGCACCACCTGAGCACGCACGCGATCCAGCTTTTCTTGGACACGTCGCCGCAGGCGTTGACCTTGTGCCTGCATATGTGTGTCCACGGCTGCGCGAATTGCATCGCGCCTGAACGCGTCATCTCATGCGTTCACGAATGGTAAGAATTTCCTGATACCGCTGCGCGAGAACAAACATTCTACAACCGTTCTCGAGGCCGTCATGACGCTGCTCAGTCACCTGAAGATCCGCACCAAGCTCACCAGCATGGTTGCACTCGCAGCGCTCACCGTGACCGCCCTCATTGTCGCCTCGAGCTATCTCAGCAAGACTCGCATGCTCGACGATCGCGCGCGCCAGATGCAGACCGCGGTCGACCTGCTGCACGGCTTCGCGCAGTCGCTCCAGGACGAGGTCACCGCCGGCAAGATGACGCTCGCCGACGCGCAAGCCGAGTTCAAGCTGCGCGGCCGGCGGATGAAGTTTGGCGGCGGCCAGGGTTATCCCGTCGTCTACACCGCCGACTCAACCGTCATGATGAACGGCGGTGCGCCTCAGCTCGAAGGCAAGAACAACGGCATCAAGGATGCCAATGGCATCGTGATCGGCGATGCCACGGTGAACGTGGCCAAGCAAGCACCTGAAGGCGCCATCCTGTCCTATCTCTTCCCGCGTCCGGGCGAAACCGTTCCGGTTCGCAAGCTGGTATTCGCTCGCCACTTTGCGCCCTGGAACGTCGCGATTGCCTACGGCCTTTATGTCGACGACATCGACGCCGACGTCCGTGCCTTGACGCTGGAGCTTGCCGCGATCGGCATCGGCCTGATGCTGCTGATGGCGACCTTGTCCTGGCTGATCGCACGCGACGTGCTCGGCGCGCTCGACCGCCAGAAGAACCGCATGCAGGAGATCGCCGACGGCGCCATCGACAAGCCGGTCGAGGAGACCGCCCGCGGCGACGAGATCGGCCGCATGGCCGAGACGCTCGAAGTGCTGAGACAGACCGCGCTGACGGCACGGAACCTGGAGGCCGAGCAGGTCGCCGCCAAGAGCCGCAGCGAGCAGGAGAAGCGCGAGGCCCTGATCGCGCTCGCCGACCGCTTCGATGCCTCCGTCGGCCAGCTCGTCGGCCTGATGGCCTCGGGCTCCGGCGAGCTCGAGACCACCGCCAAATCGATGTCGTCCACCGCCGAGGGCACCAACCGCCGCGCCGCCGTGGTCGGCTCGGCCGCGACTGAAGCGAGCCAGCGCGTCCAGACCGTCGCGGCCGCCGCCGAGGAGCTCTCCTCCTCCATCACCGAGATCAGCCGTCAGGTCGCGCAATCCGCCGAAGTGACCGGCCGCGCCGTCGACAGCGCGCGCCGCACCGACACCATCGTGCGCGCGCTCTCGGACGGTGCCCAGCAGATCGAGCACGTCGCCGAGCTGATCTCGAGCATCGCGGCACAGACCAATCTGCTCGCGCTCAATGCCACCATCGAGGCGGCGCGCGCCGGTGACGCCGGCCGCGGCTTTGCCGTCGTCGCCTCCGAGGTGAAGTCGCTGGCGAGCCAGACCGCGGAGGCCACCCGCGAGATCGGCGACAAGATCGCGCAGATCCAGGGCGCCACCAGGGAGGCCGTCGACGCCATCGGCGGCATCACCGCCACCATCGAAGAGGTCAGCCGCATCGCCACCTCGATTGGAGCTGCCATCGAGGAGCAAGGCGCCGCCACCGCCGAGATCGCCCGCAGTGTCTCCCAGACCGCGGAGGCGACCAAGGAGGTCACCACCAATATCGGCGGCGTCTCTACGGCAGCCAACGAGACCGGCAACGCCGCCGGCATGGTGCTCGCGGCGGCCAGCAACCTCTCCAAGCAGGCCGAGCAGCTCTCCGGGGAAGTCGGAACGTTCCTCGCCGGCGTGCGCGCGGCGTAGCGCGCCACTCAGAACACGAGACATTTGGCACGAAAGCGTCGCCACATTCGTCATGGCCGGGCTTGTCCCGGCCATCCACGTTTTGGCCGAGCTGCACGAAGAACGTGGAAGCCCGAGCATGACGAGCACTTGGGAAAGTAGGTGGCTTACCGCCGCGTGAGGCTGCAACCGTTCGAGAGCTGCCGCGTCGATCCGGTCGAGCCGTCGTTCGATTGCGACGGGAATTCCTCGAACGGCGAGTTCTGCTTGCCGGTGTTGAACTCCATGATCTTCCGCGTCACGCCGGGAAAGATCGCGGAGATCGGATTGACGCGCATGACGGGGGCGGCCGGCGTACCGACGACCTCGTAGGTCACGCCGATCAGTCCCTCCTTGTCGCCGGCCCCCAGGATCAACCCCAGCACCGGAATCTGTCCGAACATGTTGTTCAACCCGTACATCGGCACGAAGGTGCCGCTCATGCACACCTGGTTGCCGGGGTAGTCGATCGAGCCTTCGATCGTGGCGCCGATCATCGGGCCCTTGACCACGCCGTCGCGGATCGTAAGCGCACCGTTCTGCCGGGTGAATTCGGCGCGGAGCGCACTGAACGAGACGCCATTCCCGGTGCCGTTGGGCGCACCGGCGGCGACGCGCTCGAGCTGCGCCTCGCCCTTCACCGTGAAGTCGCGCACGTTGATGAGGCCCTCGCGCGAGGTGTTCGGCTCCGACGTCGGCGGCTCCATCGCCACCACCATCTGGCCGCCGACCGCCTTGGTGTAGGTGTCGGTGAAGCGCAGCAGCGCGCCGGCATTGTTGGTCTGGAGGTAGATCACCTCGCGGTTGCCCTGGGCGCGGCCACCGCGCAGGTCGGCCGCGACCGGCGAGTCGTTGCCGATCTTGCCGCTCAGCGTGACCGCCTTGATGGCCCCGCTGCGCTTCGACATCTTGGCATCGACGCTGCGCATCGCCTCGCCGTTGAAACCCATGACGGCGCCGAGTTTCAGGTCAATGTCGAAATCGACGTTCTTCAGCTTGTTCTTGGAATCGTCCTTGGAATTGCCTGAGATCGCCGATTTCAGGAAGCCGCGGCCGTCGAAGATGTCGCCGCGCATCGTGCCCTTGACCACGCCGTCCTGGCTCCGCTCGACTTTCAGCGATGCCTTGTCGCCGTCGGACGGCGAGTAGGTCGGGAAATTCGCATTCATGAGGTCGCCGTTGGGATCGAGCTCGAGCGAGCCCTTGATCGAAGCGCCGCCGCCATCAATGACGATGTCCTCGAAACGGGTCGACTGCGCCGTCGGCACCACTTTGAAGCTGGCCTTGCCCGACTTGCCCGGCAGCTTGACCCAACCGGGCAGGATGTTGTCGAGCTTGACCGACGTCAGGTCGGCCTCGACGCCGAGCTTGGTGGTCTGGTCGGGACCGCCGGCAATCTTGCCCGACACCTTGATCGGCAGCGAGCCGCTGACGGCCGGGCTCAGATCGAAGCCGAGGCGCGCCCGGCTCGCATCATCCAGCGTCGCCTGCAAGCGGACGTCCGCGTCGCCCTCGGCCGGCTTGCGGTAGTCGAGCGAGGCCGCCTGCCCGTTGATCTTGACGTCGCCCTTGACCTGATAGCCCTGGTTGTTGGCGGTGATCTTGAGGTTGTTGGCCTCCAGCTTCTGGTTCATCACCAGCTTGTCGGCGGAGAAGCCGTTGAGATCGGCGGTGACGGCATAGACGGTGTCGGCCTTGGTCAGCTCGCCCTTGACCGGCAAGCCGAGCTGAATGTTCGCCGTGAACGTCCCCTTGCTGGTGTTGGGATCGACGACCGTCGCGGACAGGTCGCTGAGGCGATCATTGGCGAGCATTTCGGCCGCCGCCGGCACCGGACCGTCGACGCGGAACCTGGTGCGCGACGGCGAAGGCTTGGGCGCCATGTCGGGCACCTCGAAGACGAAATCGGAGATCGTGACCTTGCGGCCCGCAGGCGTATCGGCAATGCCCTGCCCGATATTCACGGTCGCGGTGCGCCCGGTGACGCGCGCCTTCAGATCGGCGTCGTGCACGACAGGCATGCCGTCCACGGGGCGGACCGCGACGCCGCTCGCCACGATGTTGACCGAGAGGCCGTCGTCCGGAATCGGCGGGCCCTTGCGCGGCAGGTTCCTGGTCGGCGAATTGATGCCGATCTCGATGCGCTGAAGCGTGCCGTGCTCGATCCGCTCGATCACCCATTCGCGCAGCTCGGGCACCACGAGCGTCGGCCACATCCGCTTGAGCGCGGAGGCCGACATCGGCGTGCCGGCAAAGCCCAGCGTCAGCCGCGGCTCGCCGGAATAGTCGATGGCGCCGGTGCCGGCGACGCCGATCTCGCCATTGCTGATGTCGGCTTGCGTCAGCAGCATGCGCTTGTGGTCAGTGTCGAAGCGAAAGCCTATCGCAATGCGGTTGAAGACCAGCGGCGGCTCGTTGTCGATGCCGCCGAGCAGGATCGACCCGCCGCTGAAGCCAAGCTGCCAGTCGTTGACGGTGCCGTTCGGCGGCTCGAGATGGGCCAGCAGGGTCAGACGGTTCGCGCCCGAGAGGATCTTGAAGGGCGCAACCAGCACCCGCCGATTGGCGTCCCACTCGATGTTGATCTCGGCCTGGTCGATCGCCATCGGGTAGTCGGGCGTATCGGTGTCGATGATGTTGCCGGCGCCGACCGCGATCTTGCCGCGGAAGAAGGTCGGCACGCCGTCGCGGCCGAGCTCGCCCTTGAGCTCGCCGGTCAGCGGCAGATCGGCGGTGTAGGTGAGGTCCTTGACCCGCAGCGCCAGCAGGATGTTGGAGGTCGAGACCTTGTCGGCCTTGATGTCGATTGAGCGCACGCCGTTCTCGGCGGGGCCGATCGTGGCCCGCAGCATCCACGGACGCGCGCCCTCCTCGCCGAGGCTGAGCGTGACGCCGCCACGGCTCGGCCGGCGCAGGCTCAGCGTGATGTTCTCAAAGGTCCATTTGCTGCCGCGCTGCTGATCGTCGACGATCAGGTTGCCGTTCTTCAGGCCGATCTCGTTGAGGTTCTGACCGTCGAGGCCGGTCATGCTCAGGCTGTCGAGCCAGTCGAGGCCCTGAAGGATGCCACTCTGCGCTGTCGCCTGAGGGGCCGCTTGCGATGCGGCTTGGGATGGGTCTTGGCCCGCAGGCGCGGTCGCAAAGGGCGGCGGCGGGACGCCATTGCGCGGGAACGTCGGCGGCAGGCCCGCATCCTTCTTGGACGCAACACCGGTTGCGAGCGGTTTGGCGGTGTCGCCGGCGGATACGGTGACGGTGCCGTCCGGCGCAATGCGGATCGCGAGTTCGGCGTCGACGAGGTTGAGGCTCTCGGCGCGCAAATGGCCCATCAGGAGACCGGCGCCCGACAGCTTCACCTCGGCCTTCGGCGCGGTGGCAACGATGGCATGATCGTGGTCGCGGACGACGATGTCGCGGATGCGGACGGCGATGCGGACCCGGCCGGCCCGCTCGATCTGGGTGCCGCCGACCTCGACCGTATTGCCGTGACCGATATTGTCCTCGATCGCCGCAGCCAGCCAGGGCGTTGCGATGTCGAGATTGATCGGACCGGCGCCAAGCCGCCACCACAGCGCGCCGAAACAGCCGACGAAGACGACGAAGAGGGTGCCTACGACGACGGCGATCCGGCGAAGCCAGCGTCCACTCGGCAGCGCCCGTCGAACCGACGAGAAGCTGTCACCGAACCGAAAGCGCGAACTGGAGCGCGACAGCAGGCGGCGCGCGCGATGGCCCGCCTCCTCCTCCTCCTGATCCTGATCCCAATCGGCCTCGTCCCATTCCGGCGGCTCTTGATAGCCGCCGCGCCGATCGAAGTCCCGATTGTGATCCTGGGGCGACGTATTCCTTGCCATTGCCTCTCGATACAGGCGCCCATCATAGGATTGAGCGCCGCCCGGACCGCAGCCGTCGACGGGGATCGAAGCACCCCGACCCGGCGTTGCCGCCATACCTCGAATATTCCTGCTGTTCGTCATTTCGCCCCGGGAGCGCGTTCAACGAGCAGTGGGGTGGTGCGTGGAAATCCTTGTAACCATATTCCGGCGCCGTCAGACTTGCCCAGCCAAGGGCACGAATCCGGCGTGCCGGACGAGAGCTGCAATACCGCTTTGGTTGACCCGCCGAAAGCGTCGAAAGGAAGGCGTATGTCCAAGAAATCCCGAAAGAAATCGTCCAAAACGCCCTCCGGCAGTCCGACGGCCAAAAAGAAGACCCTGAAAACGCGGGCATCTAGTCAAACAAAGCTCGCCAAAACCCGGCGGGCACCGGCCAGCAAATCAACCGCGAGCATAGCAAAGACAGCATCGCATGGGGCCGCATCGAAACAGTTAAATTCCTCCAGATCGGCCGCGGCGGCGAAGGTGGCCCTGGCAGAGGGCGCGAAAGCCCCCGCCTTCCGCCTGCCCCGCGACGGCGGCGATGTGGTCACGCTGTCCGACTATGCCGGCAGCAAGCTCGTCCTGTTCTTCTACCCCCGCGCCGACACGCCCGGCTGCACCAGGGAGGCGATCGACTTCACCCGGCTTGCCGACGACTTCGCCAAGGCGGGCACGGCCGTGCTCGGCATCTCCGCCGATCCGTTAAAGGCCCAGGAGAAGTTCCGCGACAAGCACAAGCTCGGCGTTCCTCTCATCTCGGATGAGAGGCACGAGATGCTCGAGGCCTATGGCGCCTGGGGCGAAAAATCCATGTATGGCAAGAGCTTCCTCGGAATTCTTCGGACCACGATTTTGGTCGGGAGCGACGGCAAGATCGTCAGGATCTGGCGCAATGTCCGGGTCGACGGCCATGCCGATCAGGTGCTCGAAGCGGCAAGAAGTCTTTAACCAGCCCGTTAAGTTCTAACGGTTCCGTTTCCGGAAAATTAACCATGACCGGCCCAGATTGCTGCGGCAATTGAGCCGCAAGGAACCCATCCGACCGGCGCGGGAGTGCCGATGTCGAAAAGTTCTGCCCAATACTCGCAGTACCCCCAGCATCATCCTCACGACCACGGACGGGCCTTCCAGCGCCGTCCCGCCGCCGCAGTGGCGGCGGCGATTCCGCTTCCCGCGACCGACGACGCCTACACCATCGTGCATCACGGCAAGCAGGTCCGGCTCGGGCCCGTGGTGTTCTGGATTGTCGTCGGTACCGTTGTGCTGCTCGGCCTGTGGTCGGCGGCAACCGCCACCTATTTTGCGTTTCGCGACGACGTCCTGACCCGTCTGATCGCCCGCCAGGCCGAGATGCAATACGCCTATGAGGACCGCATCGCCGAGCTGCGCGCCAAGGTCGACCGCACCACCAGTCGGCAATTGCTCGACCAGGAACAGTTCGACCAAAAGCTCGACCAGATCATGAAGCGCCAGACGGCGCTGGAGTCCCGTGCAACGGCGCTCGGCGCCATGCCCGACGTGACCGGATCGATCCCGCGCTCGGCGCCGCAGCGCGGCGATGCCGGTCAGAGCTCGACGCAGGGCACATCCAAACCCTCGCCGATCAGCGACACCGTGATCTTCGTGGCGCCGCCTGATCGCGAGGCGCGGCTCGAGTCGCGCGCGCCGACCGTGGCGACCGCGCCGACCAGCCAGTTCGCCAAGAACCAGGGCTTTGACAACGTCCTGGTCCGGCTCACGAGCTCTCTCGACCAGGTCGAGCGTCGCCAGATGGCGGCGCTCAGCGCGGTCGAGGACGGCATGGATTCGCGGATGCGCCGGATGCGCGGCGTGGTCAGCGATCTCGGTTTGAACCTCGCCAATCTCGAAGCCGCCGTGCCGCGCTCCGCGATGGGCGGGCCCTTCGTACCCGTCAAACTGACCGGCAATGCCGGGCCGTTCGAGAAGCAGCTCTCTCGCATCAACACCACCCGCGCCGAGATGGACCGGCTCAATCGCACGCTGGCGCTGGTGCCCTATCGCAAGCCCGTCATCGGCGAGGTCGAATTCACCTCCGGCTTCGGCGTGCGCAGCGATCCCTTCCTCGGCCGACCCGCGATGCATACCGGGCTCGACTTCCGCGCCGCGACGGGCGATCCCGTCCGCGCCACCGCCTATGGCAAGGTGGTCTCCGCCGGCTGGTCCGGCGGTTATGGCCGCATGATCGAGGTCGATCACGGCAATGGGCTTTCGACCCGCTACGGCCATCTCTCCGAGATCAGCGTCAAGGTCGGCGAGATCGTCAAGATCGGCCAGGTCGTCGGTCTCGTCGGCTCGACCGGCCGTTCCACCGGTCCGCATCTGCATTACGAAACCCGCATCGACGGCGAAGCGGTCGACCCGCAGAAATTCCTGCGCGCCGGCGTGCGCCTCAGCGCGGGCTAAAGCACGATCCGGCCCCGAAGGGCCGCCCGAGCGCAAAGTGCGCAGCGGTCTTCCCTCGCGACAAACGCGGAACGCGTTTGCGCGGAGATCATGCCCAGCATGGTGCTGCAGGCAAAGACCGAACAACGAGATCAGCCGGCCGTGACTACTGGCTGCGCTCGTGGCCGACCTCGCCGGTGATGACCTCGCCGAACAGCTCCCAGGCCTGCCCGTTGAAGCGCATCAGCTGCATCTGCTCGATCGGGAAATAATCGTCCGGCGAGGTGTTGACCATGATGCCCGGCAGCATCAGGTCGGTGTGAAAATCCTTCAGGTTCGCGGCCTGCTTCATGACGTTCTCGCGCGTGAGATTGTCGCCGCACTGCTTCAGCACCTGCGCCATCGCCTCGGCCTGCACATAGCCATAGACGTTGTTGGCATTGGCCTTGTCGCCATCGGCGTAATACTTGTCCATGAACGCGCGCCAGTTCACCACGGCGGGATCCTTGTCCCAGGTCGGATCGGTCGGATCCTTCAGATAGACCGTCGAGATGATGTCCTTGGAATACTCCAGCCCGGCCGGCTTCAGCACCGATGCGACCGAGGTCGCAGTGTTGGCCAGGAAGAATTTCGGCTTCCAGCCGAGCTCGCCCACTTTCCGGATCGCCTGTGCCGAACCTTTCGGCGCGGCCCATGAGAAGAAGATGTCGGCGCCGGAATCGTGCAGGGCCACGATCTGCGAGTCGATCGAGGGATCGCTCACCTCGTAGGATTTGTCGGCGATGATCATGCCGGCCTTGTCACCGAGCCCGTCCTTCAGGCCCTTGAACTGGTCCTTGCCGGCATCGTCGTTCTGCCAGAACACCGCGATCTTGCTCTTCGGAAAATGGTCGCGGATGTATTTTGCGTAGATCCTCCCCTCGCTCTGGTAGTTGGGCTGGAAGCCCATGGTCCAGGGGAAGTTCTTGGGATCGCCGAATTTGGTGCCGCCCGAGGCGACGAACAGCTGCGGCACCTTCTTCGCATTCATGTATTTCATGATCGCGGAATTGGAGGGCGTGCCGAGCGGCTGGAAGATCAACAGCACCTCATCGCTCTCGACCAGCTTGCGCGCCTGCTCGATCGCCTTCGGCGGCGAATAGGCGTCGTCATAGCTGATGAAGTTGACCTTGCGGCCGTTGATGCCGCCCTGCTCGTTGATCATCTTGAAGAATGCGGCTTCGGTCTTGCCGATCACCCCATAGGACGACGCCGGCCCGCTATAGGGCATGATGTTGCCGATCTTGATTTCGGTGTCGCTGGCGCCGGGATCGTATTTCTTCTGCGCCGAGGCCGGTGTCGCGGCGATCACGCCGGCAACGAGAATGGCGAGGGCAGCAAGGTTTTCGCGACGACCCGGCATTGGTCTCTCCCCTGTTTTGTAGTCTTGTTTTGCTGGGAGTGTCGCAAGCAGGTCGAGGGCTGGCAAGCGATACGATTTTCCGCGGCATGAAACGCTGGATCGGGAACTTAAGCGATATGACGCAGCAGGCCGAGCGCGCGTCCGTCAATCACCAGCAACGCGCTGCCGATGATGATCGCGCCCGCGATCTCCCGCGCAGAGATCGGCTCGCCCAGCACCAGCCATCCCAGCAGGATGGCGGTGACGGGAATGAGCAGCGTCACCAGCATCACATTGGTTGCCCCCGAGCGCTGAATGATTTGAAAGAAGACAATGTAAGCGAGCGCCGTTGAAAGCGCGGCGAGACCAAGAATCGCCAGCCAGGTCGCGACGCCCGGCATTGCCAGATGCCATGGCTGCTCCACCGCGCCGGCAACGACCGCCATCATCACCGTGGACGCCATCAGCTGAAACGTCGCCGTTCCAAGCGGCGGCGAGTCCTTGAGCAGCCGCCGCGCCGCCAGCGCCGCGAAGCCGTAACTGAGGGCACCTGCGAGGCAAAGCAGGATGCCGAGCCCCTGCCCCGGTCTCGTCTCGATGCCCCATCCGCGCAGGATGACCACTCCGACGACGCCCAGCGCCACGCCGGCCACCCGTCGCATCTGCAAGGCCTCCTCGCCGGCCGCTGCCATCACGATCACCGTGAATAGCGGCGTCGTGGCATTCAGGATCGAGGCGAGTCCGCTCGGAATGAAGGTCTGGCCAATCACGATCAGCGAGAACGGAATGACATTGTTGAGCAGCCCGATCGCGATGAACGGCTTCCAGCCGGCGGTGTCCTTGGGAAAACTGATGCCCTGCATGCGAAGGAGTGGCAGCAGAATGGCTGCCCCAAGCGCGACGCGCAAAAACACCAGCGTCAGCGGCGGCAACTCCCGCAGCGCCGCGCCGTTGAAGAAGAACGAGCCGCCCCAGAGGATCGAGAGCACTGCGAGCAGCGACCAGTCTCGCGCGTCGATCCGGTTGTCGTTCGGGGGCATACGTCTCGCCTCAGTGGCCGAGCCTGTCGCCTAGAGCATGATCCGGAAAAGTGCGCAGCGGTTTTCCGAAAAGATCATGCGCAAACAACAAACTAAAGCGCGATGACGATTCATCCTGATCTCATCGTGCTTTAGGACGGCACAGCCAACTTTCCCACCCGATTTCCGAGAACGTTATGAGGTCCGTCGCGTCCGGGCATCGCCGGCGATGTCGGCGACCACCGCGCCGATCACCAAAGCTCCGCCAATGAGCGCGTGCACGGCCGGCACTTCGCGAAACGCAGCCCAGATCCAGAACGGCATCAGCGGCGTTTCCAGAGTCGCGATCAGCGAGGCTTGCCCTGACGGCAAGAGGCGCGAGCCGAGCATGTAGAAGGTCAGGCCGAGCGCGACCTGGAGGCACCCGAACATCGCGAGGATCGCAAGGCCGTTGCTGCCGACATGGGCGATGTCGTGGGCGAACGGCAGGCTGACGAGGCTTCCCAGGAAGTTCGAAAGCGCAGCCGCCGCCACCATCGACGTCTCGCGGTGGCGCCGGACCACCACCGTCATGGCGGAGATGGCGATCACCATCAGGCAGCTCAGGGCCAGGCCGCCAATATCAGCGCCGGCTTGCACGCCGCCGACCGTGATGACGACGCCGGCAAAGGCGATCAGGCTCGCAATGAGCGTGCGCCACGTCGCGGCTTCGCCGAGCCACAGCCACGCCAGCGCGGCGGCGACAAAGGGCTGGGTTGCGATCAGCACCGCGACATTCATCACCTTGGTCATCTGAAGTGCGGGGATGAACGAGACCATGCCGATGGTGGACAAGGAGGCGACGAGCAAACCACCCCTCCCCGGCACCACCAATTGCCACAGAGCCGCGCGGCCCTGCATGACGACGAGAAACACGCTGATCAGGCTGCCCGCGAACACGCCGCGCCAGAACAGGATGGTCCAGGGATCGAACGGCAGCAGGCGGGTGAAGAATGGTGCCGTGCTCCAGGCAACCGCAGCAGCGATGACGAGGGCAATGCCGAGACCGCGTTCTGATCGAGGCTGCCCCATGCTGATACCTCCGGCTAGGACGGCTTCTTCGGACGCGACACCAGCTCGATCATCCTGCCCTCGTCGTCATCAGGCATCGCGGCCTTCGCCTGCGCGTAGGACTCGACCGCGGCGCGTGACACGAGCGGCTTGTCGGCAAGCAGGCTTTCCGCGAGCCTCACCGCGTAGGCTGCATCCTTGTGCCGAAGCGCCGCCGTAAACGTCGCGCCGCTGAAATCGCGGGCGACCATGCGCCTGGAGTGGCGCTGCACCTGCGGGCTCGCGGCGACGCCCGCCTGGATCGAGTCCAGCACGAGGTTCATGTCGAGCCCGGCCTGCTCGGCGATCGCCAGCCCTTCTGCGAGCCCGGCGATCTGGATCGCGCCCATGAGATTGTTGATCAGCTTGTAGACCGTGCCGGAGCCGACCGCGCCGAAATGACGGATGGTCGAGCCGATCGGTTCGAGGAACGGCCGCGCGCGTTCGAGATCAGCCGCATCCGCACCGACAAGCAACGTCAGCTTCCCGACGGCCGCCGCGTCCGGCAATCCCGTCACGGGGCAATCGATGTAGATCAGCCCGCGCGCATTCAGCTCGCGGCCCATCTCGCGGGCGTGGTCATAGGAGACGGTGGAGCATTCGATCGCGATGGTGCCGGCCTTCGCCGTCTTCGCCGCGCCTTCAGGCCCGAGCCAGACCGCGCGCGAGGCTTCGTCATCGGCAACCATGGTCACGACCGCGTCGGCATCGATCGCAGCATCCTCGGGCGAGGTCGCCCAGAGCGCGCCGCGCGCGATCAGGTCCTCCGCCTTGGCCTTGCTGCGGTTCCACAGCGTCACCGTGAAGCCGGCATCGAGATAGCGGCCGGCCATGCCATGGCCCATCCGCCCAAGCCCGATGAAGGCGACGCGGGTCATCGCTAATCCACGTCCTCGATTTCGCCGCTCGTGGTGCCGAAGGCGCGCTGCGCCAGCGTCGCGGCCATGAACTCGTCGAGATCGCCGCCGAGCACGCCCGATGTGTCGGAGGTCTGCACGCCCGTGCGCAGGTCCTTCACCATCTGGTAGGGCTGGAGCACGTAGGAGCGGATCTGGTGACCCCAGCCGATGTCGGTCTTGGCGGCTTGGTCGGCGGCGGCCTTCTCCTCGCGCTTCTTCAGCTCGATTTCATAAAGGCGGGCGCGCAGCATGTCCCAGGCCTGCGCACGGTTCTTGTGCTGGGAGCGGCCGGCCTGGCAGACCACGGCGACGCCGGTCGGAATGTGCGTCAGGCGCACCGCGGATTCGGTCTTGTTGACGTGCTGGCCGCCGGCGCCGCCCGAGCGCATGGTGTCGACGCGGACGTCGGATTCCTTGATGTCGATCTTGATGCTGTCGTCGATGACGGGAAACACCTGCACGCTCGAAAACGAGGTGTGCCGCCGCGCGTTGGAATCGAACGGCGAGATGCGCACGAGGCGGTGCACGCCGGCTTCCGTCTTCAGCCAGCCATAGGCGTTGTGGCCGGAGACCTGGATGGTCGCGGACTTGATGCCGGCCTCTTCGCCCTCGGACTCCTCCAACACCTCGACCTTGAAGCCGTGGGTGTCGGCCCAGCGCGTGTACATGCGCAGCAGCATCTGCGCCCAGTCCTGGCTCTCGGTGCCGCCGGCGCCGGCATGGACCTCGAGATAGGAATCGAAGCGGTCGGCCTCGCCCGAGAGCAGCGCCTCGAGCTCGCGCCGTGCGACTTCCTTCTTGAGGTTCTTCAGCGCCGCTTCGGCCTCGGCCACGACGCCGTCATCGCCCTCGGCCTCGCCGAGCTCGATCATGCCGATGTCGTCTTCGAGCTCCTGCTCGACCTTGCCGATGCCCGAGAGCGAATCCTCAAGCGAGGTGCGCTCCTGCATCAGCTTCTGGGCTTTCTGGGGATCGTTCCAGAGGTTGGGATCTTCTGCGAGCTTGTTCAGCTCAGCGAGGCGCGCCGTCGATTTCTCGACGTCAAAGATGCCTCCTCAGCAGCCCGACTGACTGCTTGATCTCTTCTACCAACCGTTCGATTTCGGCGCGCATGTGGCTCTCTGGTCTCGCGGAATCCCGCGTGCATTTCGAGATGGGGATGTAGCGGCGGCGGCTGCAAAGCGCAACCGCCGGAACCGCGATCGTCAGCCTTATCCGCGGCTACCACAGCCCGCCGGTGCCCGGCCGCATGAGGAAGCCGGAATCCGGCTGCTGCTGCTGCGAGGCCGGCATGCCGCCGCGCGCGTCGGCGTCGGCCACACCGATGACCGCATAATTATCCGGCGGCGCCGTGCCCGGCTTGAAGGCTTCGAGGATGGTTCCGCCGGTCTCGCCGGGGCCGGCGCGCATGCCGGTCTTGGCGACGACGCGCACCAGCTTGATGCCGGCCGGCACCTTGAACGGAACGGCGGGCTTGTCGGCGAGCGCGAGCTTGAGGAAATCGCGCGCGATGGGCGCGGCCAGATGGCCGCCGGTCGCGGCGTTGCCCTTACCGAGCGCGCGCGGCTTGTCGTAGCCCATATAGATGGCGACGGCGACGTCGGGCGAGAAGCCGACGAACCAGGCGTCCTTGGCCTCGTTGGTCGTGCCGGTCTTGCCGGCGATCGGCTTGCCGACCTCCTTGACCACGGTCGCGGTACCGGCCTGCACCACGCCTTCCATCAGCTCGGTGATCTGATAGGCGGTCATGGAATCCAGCACCTGCTCGCGGCGGTCGATCAGCTGCGGCTCGGGCTGGTTCTTCCAGCCGCCGGGTGCGTCGCAGCCGCGGCATTCGCGCTGGTCGTGCTTGAAGATGGTGTGGCCGTAACGGTCCTGGATACGGTCGATCAGGGTCGGCTTCACGCGGCGGCCGCCATTGGCGAGCATCGAATAGGCGGTCACCATTCGCATCGCAGTCGTCTCGCCGGCGCCGAGCGCGTAGGACAGATAGTTCGGCAGCTCGTCATAGACGCCGAAGCGGCGGGCATATTCGCCGATCAGGGGCATGCCGATGTCCTGCGCAAGGCGCACCGTCACGGTGTTGAGCGACTGCCGGAGCGCGTTGCGCAGCGTCACCGGCCCCTGGAACTTGCCCGAGGAGAAGTTTTCGGGCCGCCACACGCCGGCGCCCTGGCCCTGGTCGATTTCGATGGGCGCGTCGAGCACCACGGTCGAGGGCGTGTAGCCGTTGTCGAGCGCGGCCGAATAGACGATCGGCTTGAACGACGAGCCCGGCTGCCGGTAGGCCTGCGTGGCACGGTTGAACTGGCTCTGGTCGAACGAGAAGCCGCCGACCATCGCGAGCACGCGGCCGGTCCAGGGATCCATCACCACCATCGCGCCGGACACTTCGGGGATCTGGCGCAAACGGTACTGGCCTTCGACCGGCTGTCCTTCCTTGCTGTAGAGCGGATCGGCATAGATCACATCGCCAGGCGCCAGCACCTGCGCCACGGACGTCGGCGTCTTGCCCTTCGCATTGCCCTGGGCCGCCCTCGCCCAGCGCACGCCGTCGAGGGTGACAAGGCCGGTCTCGCGTTGCTTGCTCACGGCGCCGCCGAGCTCACGGCTCGGCTGGAAGCCGATGCGCGCCGACTGATCGCTGGTCTCCAGCACCACCGCCATGCGCCACGGCGCGATGTCGGACAGCGACTTGATCTCGGCGAGCTTCACGCCCCAATCGCCGGAGATATCGAGCTTGCTCATGGCGCCGCGATAGCCCTGCTGCTCGTCATAGTTCACGAGACCCGAGACCATGGTCTTGCGCGCCATGACCTGGATCTTCGGATCGAGCGTGGTGCGGACCGAGAGACCGCCCTCGTAGAGTTTCTTCTCGCCATAACGCTCGAAGATGTCGCGGCGGACTTCCTCGGCAAAGTATTCACCGGCGAAGGTGTGGGCGCCGCCCGAACGGTTGGTGACGGCCAGCGGCTCCTTGCGCGCCTTGTCAGCGTCGGCCTGCTTGATCCAGCCGTTCTCCAGCAGACGGTCGATGACGTAGTTGCGGCGCTCGACGGCGCGATCACGGTTGCGGACCGGGTGCAGCGTCGCCGGCATCTTCGGCAGGGCCGCCAGATAGGAGGCTTCCGCCACGGTCAGCTCGTTCACCGACTTGTCGAAATAGACCAGCGAGGCGGCCGCGATGCCGTAGGCGCCGAGGCCGAGATAGATCTCGTTCAGGTACAGTTCGAGGATCTTGTCCTTCGAATAGGTCTTCTCGATGCGCATCGCCAGCAAGGCTTCCTTGATCTTGCGCGAGAAGGAGACCTCATTGGTCAGCAGGAAGTTCTTGGCGACCTGCTGGGTGATCGTGGAAGCGCCCTGCGGACGGCGGTTGGAGCCGAAGTTCTGGAGATAGAGCACACCGGCACGCGCCATGCCGGTGTAATCGATGCCGCCATGCTCGTAGAAATTCTTGTCCTCGGCCGCGAGGAAGGCGTTGATCACGAGCTTCGGCACCGCCTGGATCGGCAGATAGAGCCGCCGCTCCTTGGCGTATTCGCCGAGCAGAGAACCGTCGACCGCGTGCACGCGGGTCATCACCGGCGGCTCGTAATCCTGAAGCTGAGAGTAGTCGGGCAAGTCCTTGGAGAAATGCCAGATCAGGCCTGCCACGGCTCCGACACCGACAAGGAACACCACCGTTCCCGCGGCGAACAGGAAGCCCATGAACCGCACCAGCAAGCGCATTATGTGTTTATCCGTTCAAACCCTGGATCAGTCCAGTATCAGCCCCATAGGACCTAAAAACTGGCACCTAAAACTGGTGCCAACCTCACGTCGCGAATTCACCGGCCTACGCAATCACATGAAGGCCGAGCCTAAAGACGCTTGCCGAGCGGGATTCTCTCCGATTCCGGAACCCCCTGCGGCATTTTTATAAAGCGCCCGCTGTGGCCAAACTAGGGCTTTTGCGGCGGGACGGAAAAACCCTTTCAATTCGAGGGACCTGCCGTGGCCAGTCGCTTGGCCAGGAACCCGTCGATCGCCTGTGCCATCGCGCCTACGGCCTTGGAGCGCCAGCCCTCGGACACCAGGTGCCCGAGATCGCCCTTGTTGGAGACGTAGCCGATCTCGACCAGGACGGACGGGACGTCGGGTGCTTTCAGGACCCGGAATCCGGCCGACTTCAGGGGATGCTTGTGCATCCGTACGCTCGACTTCATTTCGCTCATCAATAGGCGGGCGAAACGGTTTGAAAACGTGCGGGTTTCCCGCTGGGTGAGGTCGATCAGGATGTCGGCGACATCGGTCGGCTCTTCCGCCAGATTGAACCCCGCGATGGCATCCGCCCGGTTTTCCGCGTCCGCCAACCGCTGCGCCTCGGCGTCGGAGGCCTTGTCGGACAGCGTGTAGATGGTGGCGCCCTGCGCGTCACCCTCGGCCTTGGGCAGCGCGTCAGCGTGGATCGAGACGAACAAGGCCGCTTTCAGGTTACGGGCGATTTTGGTTCGGTCATTGAGCGGGATGAACGTGTCGTCGTCCCGCGTCATCACCACACGATACTTACCGGCCTTTTCGAGCCTGTCGCGGAGCGCCAGACCGAAGGCCAGCACCAGATTCTTCTCGCTCTCGCCGCTCGACTGGGTGCCGTTGTCGATGCCACCATGACCGGGATCGATCACGACCACCGGACGGCCATCGGCCTTCTGCTGCGCCGTTTCCGGAGCCGGGGCGGCCGGAACCGTCGCCGGCGGCGCATCGGCGATCGCGGGCCGCAGGTCCGGACGCTTTTCCGCAGGAATCGTCGGCACGAAAGCGGCGCGGTCGACCTCCTCCAGCTCGAGCACGAGCCGCGCCGGCTGACCGTTGGCCGCCTCCAGCACGTAGGAATTGGCGATCTTGGCGGGTCCCGTCAGGTCGAACACGATTCGCGAGCCGCCGGGCATGACGAGGCCGTAACGGAAGGCCTTGACCAGCCCCCGCCCCCCAGTCCCGGTGCCGGCGGGCAGCTGAAAATTGAGCTGGGGCACGTCGACCACGACCCGATACGGGTCGGCCAGGGTCACGGTGCGGAAGGTGACGGTCTGATCGAGGTCGAGGACGAAGCGGGTCTGCTTGGCATCACCGGCGAGGCGCGCGGCCGAGGCAATCGGAAAATTCGCCGCTGCCATAGCGGGTTGCGGCTGGCTTTCCGCCGCCCTCAGACGCCAGGAATCAGCGCCCGCCAATAGTGCAGTGCACAGCAGCGCGCCACCCAGCAAAACCCTTTGATTTGTGCGGCTCGCCACCGATTCCGTGCCTCCGAGCGGCCCTTTTAACGCAATAGAACCACAGGGTTAATCGATCCTTAATGACAAAAATGCGAAACTCGCCGACTGTGACCGCCGTGCGACGCTCCCTTGCACGGTTGGCCCATTCCACGTATGTACGGAATGCTGACGGCCGATATTTCCGGTTGTGTCGCATTCAGCCTCCCGGTGCAGCGCCGGAGCTCCCAAGGTTTGGGAATTCCTGCGTTTTCCGTTCCCCTCTAAGACCAGCGCGGTGCGCGGCAGCGAGGTGGAATGGGCTAAAGCCCCGGTGGCGGACGGTCCCTGGTTACCTCAGCGTGTCCGGGACGGTTCTGACAGCGGCGTGACCATTTACCCGATCCCTTAATCCCAAGGGAGCGGTTCGTAATCCCAAGGCGAGCGCGCTCGCGCCATGCCTGGCCAGCAGCAACTGATTGAGGGGCGGCCCCGCCGCCCAATGCTTCATACGGGCCGACGCTTGATGCGCCAGACTGTGCCGACGAATTCTGAAGGACCGTTCGCGACGCTGCGGAGTGACAATCCCGCGCGCCGCCTCGGTCCCGAAGCTTCCGGTTCGGCAAGGCGCGAGAGACGGCGTTTCGGCCTTCCCCTCACCCCCGAATCAGGTGGACCGTCGCGTCACCCGGCAGCGCAATTCGCGCCCACGGTCGATCGCGCCCGCCGCCGCCAAGAGTTAAGACATGCCCAACAAGATGTTGATCGATGCCACCCACCCGGAAGAGACCCGGGTCGTCGTGGTCCGCGGCAATCGCGTCGAAGAGTTTGATTTCGAGACCGCGCAACGCAAGCAACTGCGCGGGAATATCTACCTCGCCAAGGTCACAAGGGTCGAACCCTCGCTCCAGGCCGCTTTCGTCGAGTATGGCGGCAATCGCCACGGCTTCCTCGCCTTCAGCGAAATCCATCCTGACTACTACCAGATCCCGGTCGCCGACCGGCAGGCGCTGATCGAGGCCGAGGAACAGGCCCATCGCGAGGCCGAGGAAGAGAGCGAGAACCGCTCCCACGGCCGCCGCCGCTCGCGCCATCGCAACGCCCGCCGCCGCGGCCACGGCGAGCGCGTCCGCAGCGACATCGTCGAAGGCCTCGAGGCCGGTGCCGATCCCGCGGCACAGCCGGTCGAGGGCGAAGCCCTGCACACCGAGGGCGCATCGCACGAGGGCGAGCACCTGCACGCCGACGCGGAGCATCACGGCGAGCACGAGGGCCACGAGCATCACGACCATGGCGATCATGATCACCACGATCATGACCATGAAGCCCATGGGCACGACGACCACCATCATGCCCATGATGACGATCACGCGCACGATCATGACGACCATCATCATGACGACGAGCACGATCATCACGACCATGATTATGCCGCCGAGACGCCCACGCCCGTCGCAGCGCTCGGCGCCGAGCCCGAGGTCGCAACCGAGACCGCTCCCGAGCCGCAGGAAGCCCAGACCTTCGAAGCTCACACCTCCGAAGCACATGCCGAGGCTCTGGCCGAAGCCGTGACGGCCGCCACGGAACCGGCCGATGCCGTCTACGCCGCCGGCGATGTCGCCGAGGCACCGCACGCCGAGGCCGCGGACGGTGAAGACGACGAGGACGAGGACGGCGAGGAAGCCGAAGAGGAAGTCGTCGAATCCGTCGGCGGCGACGACGTGCTGGAGGAAGTGCCCGAACGCACCTTCCGCCCGCGCCGTCAGTACAAGATCCAGGAAGTCATCAAGCGCCGCCAGGTCATGCTGGTGCAGGTGGTCAAGGAAGAGCGCGGCAACAAGGGCGCTGCGCTGACCACCTACCTCTCGCTCGCCGGCCGCTATGCCGTGCTGATGCCGAACACCGCCCGGGGCGGTGGCATCAGCCGCAAGATCACCAGCGCCCAGGACCGCTCGCGCCTGAAGGAAGTGGTGCAGGACCTCGACGTGCCCGAGGGCATGGGCATCATCCTGCGCACCGCGGGCGCCTCCCGCACCAAGCCCGAGATCAAGCGCGACTTCGAGTACCTGATCCGGATGTGGGAGACGGTGCGTGACCTGACGCTGAAGTCGCAGGCCCCGACCCTCGTCTACGAGGAAGGCTCGCTGATCAAGCGCTCGCTGCGCGACCTCTACAACAAGGAGATCGACGAGATTCAGGTCGCCGGCGAATCCGGCTACCGCGAAGCGCGCGACTTCATGAAGATGCTGATGCCCGCCAATGTCAGCGCGGTGAAGCAGTATCGCGACGGCCAGCCGCTGTTCTCACGGATGGGCGTCGAAAGCCAACTGGATGCGATGTTCTCGCCGACCGTGCAGCTTCGCTCCGGCGGCTATGTCGTGATCAACCAGACCGAGGCGCTGGTCTCGATCGACGTCAACTCCGGCCGCTCCACCCGCGAGCACCATATCGAGGACACCGCGCTCAAGACCAATCTGGAGGCGGCCGAAGAGGTCGCCCGCCAGCTCCGCCTGCGCGATCTCGCCGGCCTGATCGTCATCGACTTCATCGACATGGACGAGAAGCGCAACAACCGTGCGGTCGAGCGCAAGCTGTCCGATTGCCTGAGGCAGGATCGCGCCCGCATCCAGGTCGGTCGCATCTCGCATTTCGGCCTGCTGGAAATGTCGCGCCAGCGCATCCGCGCCAGCGTGCTGGAATCCTCGACCGATCCGTGCCCGCATTGCGGCGGCACCGGCCATGTCCGCTCGGTGTCCTCGGTGGCGCTCCAGCTGCTGCGCGGCCTCGAAGAGATCCTGATGAAGGGCGCGACCCATAATCTCGTGGTCCGCACCCGCACCGACGTCGCGCTCTATGTGCTGAACCACAAGCGCGGCCATCTGCGCGACCTCGAAAACAGCTTCAAGGTCACGCTGTCGATCATCGCCGATCCCAGCGTCAGCGGCCCGCAGGCCTATCTGATCGACCGCGGCGAGCAGGTGCATACGCTCGAAGCCGCGAAGGCGCTGCTCGCGGCGCAGGCGGCCGCGAGCCCGCCGCCGCTGGCTGAAGACGCCTATGACGACGAGGAGTTCGATCCGGAGCTGGAATCCGAGGTCGAAACCGAGGAGAGCGAAGGTCTCACTGAAGAACAGGCTGCCGGCGAGGCCGGCTCCGAGCAGGACGGCCAGCGCCGCAAGCGCCGCCGTCGCCGGCGCGGCCGCGGTGGCCAGCGCGACGGCGAGCTGCGCGAGGACAGCCCGCCCACCCTTCCCGAGGCGGCCGTGGCTGCCGGCGAAGGCGAGGACGATTCCGAATCCGAGCAGGACGGCGAGGAAGGCGAGGAGCAGGCGGCCCGTGGCGAGCAGCAGGGCGGCGGCGAGCGCCGGCGCCGGCGTGGTCGCCGCGGCGGACGCCGTCGGCGTGGCGGTGGCGAGGAAGGTCTCGCCGGCTCCATCGGCGACGAGCTCGCGGCCAATGTGCCGCCGGAAGCGAGCGACGCAGTCGCCGATTTCGACAGCTTCGGCAACGAAGCTGCGCCCTCGATCGCACAGGCCGAGCACGTCGCCGAGCCGCAAGCTGCTCAGCCTGAACCGCTTGCCGAGGTGCAGCCCGAGGTGCCGGCCCAGCAGGAACCCGCTCCCAGTACAGCGGCCGAAGAGTCCGCCGACGACAAGGCCGCGCGACGTCGCTCCACGGTCCGGGAGAAGGTGAGCTTCCTGACGAGCAGCCAGAGCGAGCCCACAACGCCGGTTGCGCAGGCGAGCGAACCGGTCGCTCCGCCCGCGCCGGCCCCTGAGCCCGCGCCGGAAACGACGATCGAGACTCCGGCCGCGCCGCGCCGCGCCGGCTGGTGGTCACGGCGCTTCGGCGGCGGCGAGTAACAGGAACATCCAGATGAAACCGCCCGGCCAAACCGGGCGGTTTTGATTTGGCGAGGTCAGTGTCGATGCAAAGTGCGATCGTTCTCGGCGGCGGCATGATTGGAGTCAGCGCGGCGCTGCACCTGCGGCAGCGCGGCTGGGCTGTCACGCTCGTCGACCGTAGGGAGCCGGGCCGCGAGACCAGCTACGGCAATGCCGGGATGATCCAGGCCGAAGCGGTGCGCCCCTATCCGATGCCGCGCGACCTCGCCTCGCTGCTCAAGATCGCGACCGGCCGCACCAACGACGTGCGCTACAGCCTGTCGTCGCTGCATCTCCATATCGAGCCCCTGCTCCGCTATTGGTGGCATTCCGCGCCGAAGCGGCACCGCGAGGCCATCGACGCCTGGGCGCGGCTGATCGCCTACGCGACGAGCGAGCACGACATCCTCATTCGCGAGGCGCACGCCGACAATCTCATTCGTCGCGCCGGATACCGGCATCTGCATCGTGACGCAGCTTCGTTCGATCAGGCCGTCAAGGCCGCGGAAGACGACGCGCGCGAATTCGGCGTGAGGTTTCGCGCGCTCTCGGGAGCCGAGCTCGCCAAGGCCGAGCCGATCCTGCGCGACGACCTTCCCGGCGCAATCCACTGGCTCGACACCTGGACCGTGTCCGATCCCGGCGCGCTGGTCACCGCCTATGCCGAGCTGTTCGAGCGCCTCGGCGGCAACATTGTGCTCGGAGACGCCCAGAGCCTGCAGCAGACCGCGACCGGCTGGTCGGTCAATACCGACAAGGGACGCATCGACGCCCCCCACGCCGTCGTGACGCTCGGACCATGGTCGCCCGATCTGCTGCACAAGTTCGGCTACCGCATTCCGCTGGTGCGCAAGCGCGGCTACCACATGCACTATGCCGGCGGCGCGTCGCTCGATTTGCCGCTCGTCGACAAGGGCCGCGGCTATGCCATGGGACCGATGGCCAAGGGTATCCGCATCACCACCGGCGCGGAATTGACCGGCATGGATGCGCTCGCAACGCCGGTGCAGCTCGCCAGCGCCGAGGCCTCCGCGCGCGAGCTGATCGATCTCGGCCAACGCGTCGAGCCGGATCCGTGGTTCGGCACGCGGCCCTGCACACCCGACATGCTGCCGGTGCTCGGGCAGGCTCCGCGCCATCCCGGCCTCTGGATGAACTTTGGCCACGGCCACCAGGGCTTTACGCTCGGACCCGCGACCGGACGCCTGCTCGCGGAGATCATGAGCGGCGAGCCGCCGGCGATTGATCCCGCGCCTTACCGGCCGGAGCGGTTCTAACCCTCCGCATTCGCAGCAAACACCGCGAGCACGGCCGAAATCCGCATCAGCGGTTCGTGCCATTCGCGGGGCCGTCAGTCAGCGCGCGCGGTGAGCAGCTTTTTGATCCGTTCGGCGTCTTCCGCCGTCGCCGGGTTGTAGACGATCATGCTGAGATCGGAGCGGCCCTCGACGTTGAAGCTCGAATATTCGAACGACATCACGCCGTGAAGGGGATGCCGCAGCCGCTTGATGCCGTCACCGTGGTGGCGGACGTCATTGTCGCGCCACAGCGCCGCGAATTCCGGGCTGGTGCGGCAGAGTTCGTCGACGAAATCGGCGACATGCGAGACCGCGCCTGCGCGTGCGGCGTCGGCCCTGAACGCCGCCACCACGAAACGGGCCACGCTGTCCCAATCGTACTGCGCAGCGCGCACACGCGGATCGCAGAAGATGAAGCGCAGGATGTTGCGCTGGCCCGGCGGGATCGCACCATAGTCCGTCAGCACGACGCTTGCGGCGCGATTCCAGGCAACAACGTCCCAGGTCGCGGTCCGCACTAAGGCCGGGCTGAATTCGAGCGCGTCGAGCACGCGCTGAAGCCGCGGCGAGACGCCTTCAGTGGCCTGGTAACGCACCTCGGGCGGCCGGCCGAGCCCGATCAGGAACAGATGCTCGCGCTCGACATCGGTCAGCAGCAAGGCGCGGGCGATGCGGTCGAGCACGTCGGCCGAGGGCGCCCCGCCCCGGCCCTGCTCGAGCCATGTGTACCAGGTCGGGCTGATATTGGCGCGCTGCGCCACCTCCTCGCGGCGTAGCCCGGGCGTGCGCCTGCGGCTGCCGGAAAAGCCGAACGCTGTGGCATCGAGCCGGGTGCGGCGGTCCTTCAGGTAGGCGCCGAGCAGGTTTTCAGCGGTGGCGGTCTCGCTCATCCTGTTAGCCATTATACCTTGATAAAGTCACTACTTTACCCGGATAATCCTAGCGCGGATGGTCGTCTCCACACCAACCCTCGACCGCTCTCTGGAGATTGCTCATGCATGTTTTCGTCACCGGCGCCACCGGTTTCGTCGGCTCCGCCGTCGTTGCCGACCTGATCGCCGCCGGCCACCGCGTCACCGGCCTTGCCCGGAACCATGAAGGTGCAGCCGCCGTCGCTGCGATGGGCGCCGAGGTCCATCGCGGCTCGCTGGAGGACCATGCCTCCTTGCGCAGCGGCGCGGCTGCTTCCGACGGCGTGCTTCACCTCGCCTTCAACCACGACTTCTCGAGGTTCGCCGAGAATTGCGAGCTCGATCGCCGCGCCATCCTCGCGCTTGGCGAGGAGCTGAAGGGCTCCGAACGTCCGCTCATCGTCACCTCGGGCGTGGCGTTGCTCGCGCCCGGACGCCTTGCGACCGAGGACGATGCGGCGGCTCGCCACTTCCCGCGCGTCTCGGAGGCCACGGCCGAAGAGCTCGCCGAACGCGGCGTGCGCGCCGGCATCGTGCGGCTGCCGCCCACGACCCATGGCGAGGGCGACCACGGTTTTGTGCCACGCCTGATCGCGATCGCGCGCGAGAAAGGCACTGCCGCCTATCTCGGCGATGGCAGCAACCGCTGGCCGGCCGCGCACCGCTTCGATGCCGCGCGCGTCTACCGGCTCGCGCTGGAGCAAGGCGCATCTAGCGGCCGCTATCACGCCATCGCCGAGGAAGGCGTGCCGTTCAAGGTGATCGCGGAGGTGATCGGCAAGAGGCTCGGCGTGCCCGTGGTCTCGAAGACGCCGGATGAAGCGGCGGCCCATTTCGGCTGGTTCGCGCGGTTCGCCGGCATCGACGTTCCGACCTCCAGCGCGAAGACCCGCGCCGCGCTCGGCTGGGAGCCGAAAGAGAAAGGGCTGATCGAGGATCTCGACCAGCCCTGTTACTTCAAGGTCTGACGGCGCGTAGCGCCATCGCGCTCAACCGGCAGATCAGTCCGTCGTGACGGCCGTTTCCATGTCGGTTGGATCGATCTGCCGGGCGAGGTTGGCGTTGAGCTTGTCGCGGTCGAGCTCGCCTTCCCACCAGGCGACGATCACGCAGGCGACGCCGTTGCCGCACAGATTGGTCAGCGCGCGGCACTCGCTCATGAACTTGTCGATGCCGAGCACGATCGCCATGCCCGGCACCAGGCGCGGATCGACCACCGCCAGCGTCGCGGCCAGCGTGATGAAGCCCGCGCCGGTGATGCCGGAGGCGCCCTTCGAGGTCAGCATCGCCACCACCAGGATGGTGAGCTGCTGGCCGAAGGTGAGATCGAAGCCGAGCGCCTGGGCGATGAAGAGCGTCGCCAGCGTCATGTAGATGTTGGTGCCGTCGAGGTTGAACGAATAGCCCGTAGGCACCACGAGGCCGACCACCGACTTCGAGCAGCCGAGCCGTTCCAGCTTCTCCATCAAGGACGGCAGCGCGCTTTCGGACGACGAGGTGCCGAGCACGATCAAGAGCTCGTCCTTGATGTAGGCCAGGAACCTGAAGATCGAGAAGCCCGCAATCCGCGCGATGATGCCGAGCACCACGAACACGAACAGCGCCGCGGTCAGGTAGAACGTCGCGATCAGGCCGACCAGGTTGAGGATTGCGCCCGTGCCGAACTTGCCGATGGTGTAGGCCATCGCGCCGAAGGCGCCGATGGGAGCTGCGCGCATCACGATGGAGATGACGCCGAACACGGCATGCGCGGCGTCGTCGATGAAGCTGCGGATGGTGTGGCCGCGCTCACCAAGGCTCATGATGGCGAAGCCGAACAACACCGAGAACAGCAGCACCTGAAGGATCTCGCCCTGCGCGAAGGCGCCGACCACGGTGTCGGGAATGATGTGCAGGACGAAGTCGACCGACCTCTGCGCCTCGGCCTGCTTGGCGTAGTTGGCAACCGCCTGCGCGTTGGCGGCGGCATTGCCGAAGCCCGCGCCCGGCCTGACGACATTGCCGACGATGAGGCCGATCACCAGCGCGAAGGTCGAGACCACCTCGAAATAGACCAGCGCCTTGACGCCGATGCGTCCGACCTTCTTGGCGTCCTGGATGTGCGCAATGCCGGATACGACGGTGCAGAAGATGATCGGCGCGATCACCATCTTGATCAGCTTGATGAAGCCGTCGCCCATCGCTTTGATCCACTCATTGGTGGCGAGCGACGGCCAGAGCCAGCCGACGATGGCGCCGAGCACGATGGCGATCAGCACCTGGACGTAGAGAACCTTGTACCACGGCTTGGATGCGGTCGGCGCGACCGGCGCCCCCGCCATCGTTGTTGTCGTCATTGTTTCACTCCCCCTCAAAAATCAGAGCCAGCCAAGATCAACTTGGCCGGCTCTGTCAATTGGAACTGCTCGTTTTGGCGCGCTTTACCCGCGGCGATCGACGAGCCGGCGTGCCGCCGGCATCAGCGTCGCGCCCAGCGCGTTCTTGACCAGCGAGGCCGCGATGAACGGCACGATGCCGACCTGCCAGGCCTTCGCGGCGCCGAGACCGAGGCCAAAGGCGAGCCAACCGAACCCGGCCGCCAGTATGACGATATGACCGACGGCCATGGCCGCAAACAGCAGCACGACGCTGCGATCCCAGCCGCGCTCGGCTAGCCAGCCGGTGACGAAGGCCGCGCCGATGAAGCCGAACAGATAGCCGGCGGTCGGGCCGACCAGCGGTGCAATTCCACCGACCGGGCCGGCGAACACCGGCAGCCCCATCGCGCCTTCGGCGAGGTAGGCAATCATGGTTGCGCTGCCAAGACGCCAGCCATAGGCGGCGCCGATCATCAGCACGACCAGCGTCTGCAGGGTCATGGGCACGTAGGGCAGCGGCAGGTTCACCTTGGCTGACAGCGCCATCAAGGCGGTGCCGAGCGCGATCAGCACGACGGCGCGCAATGCGCCGACGCTTTCGCCCGGCCGGGTCGGCCACATCAAGGCGGCGAGAGGAGAATGCGTGGCGGTGGTCGGGATCGAACGGTCAGACAAGTTGAACTCCGCAAAAGGCTGTCGAAAACTGGCGCGATCATTTAAGCCACTCAGCAATCCGGTCAACTGCCTCCCGCATCTCGTCCGGCGAGCGCGCATAGGAAAAACGAATGAATGAGCGGCCGTGGATGGGATCGAAATCGAGCCCTGGCGTCGCGGCAACGTTCGCCTGCTCCAGCATCTGCTTGGCGAACTCGAAACTGTCGGAGGTGAAGTCCGAGACGTCGGCATAGAGGTAGAAGGCGCCGTCGGCCGGCAGGAACTTGCTTAGGCCCGCCTTGGGCAATCCCTCGATCAGGATGCGCCGGTTCTCCTGATAGCCGTGCTTGATCTCCTCCATCTCCGCTGCGCCGTCGAACGCCGCCTCTGCCGCGATCTGCGACAGCGCAGGCACCGAGATCGACAGGTTCTGCTGGAGACGCTCGATCGGGCGCGCCAGGATCTCCGGCACCACCATCCAGCCGACGCGCCAGCCGGTCATGCAAAAATACTTCGAGAACGAGTTGATCACGAGTGCGTGCTCCGACAGCGCCGCCGCGGTCACCGCGGGAAACGCATAGTCGAGCCCGTGATAGATCTCGTCGGAGATGAAGCGGATGCCGGCGCCTTCCGCCGCCGCGATCAGGCTGGCGAGCGCCTCGCGGGACATCATCGTGCCCGTCGGATTGGCGGGACTGCCGACCAGCACGCCCTTCAGCGGCGCCTTGCGATGGGCGGCGAGCAATGCCTCCCCGGTCAGCGCATGGCGCGTCTCGTCCGTGGTCTCGATCAGCACCGGCTCGCAGCCGAGCGCGGTGAGGATATGGCGGTACGGCGGATAGCCCGGCACCGTCACGGCGACGCGGTCGCCCGGCTCGAACATCGACAGGAACGCCAGGATGAACCCGCCGGACGAGCCGGTCGTCACCACGATCCTGTCAGGGCTGACGTCACAGCCATAGGCGTCGCGATAATGCCGCGCGATGCGGGCGCGCAACGACGGGATGCCGAGCGCCGAAGTATAGTCGATCCGCCCCGCTTCCAGCGCCGCATGGGCGGCCGCGATCGCCGTCTTTGGCGCGCCGGCCGCGGGCTGGCCGACCTCCATGTGGATGACATGGCCGCCGGCGGCCTCGATTCGGGCCGCCGCGGCCATCACGTCCATCACCATGAACGGGGGAACATCGCTGCGGCGGGAGGGCTCGAGCCACTGCCCCAACCGGTTCCTCAATGTCGCATCGTGCATCGATTTCTGCTATTTCGCTGGCGGACCGGTCCGTCCGGTCCGGGAAACGGGGCGCTTGCGCCCCAGACTGGCCGCATTGTACGGCTCATAAGGGGGTACGGCTCACAAGGGCATATCGCGTATCCGGTCCGCCGCCAATCGCCAAAAACCAATCACCAAACTGCTTTGCAAGACCGTTTGACCCAGACCGCCTGATGTTGCTCCAGATCGCATTGCGCAGGAAGGCCTCCGCCCTCACCGCCATCGTCACGGCCGCAGCGATCGCGCTGTTGCCGGTCCCGGCCGCGCATGCGCAGGCCAAGGGGCCGCAGGTCCTGCGCGACACCGAGACCGAGCAGCTCCTGCGCGAATATACCCGCCCGATCCTGCGCGTCGCTGGTCTGGAGAAGCAGAACATCCAGATGGTGATCCTCAACGAAGCCTCGTTCAACGCGTTCGTCGCGGACGGCCGCCGCATCTTCGTCAATTACGGCGCGATCCTCCAGTCGGAGACGCCGAACCAGATCATCGGCGTGCTCGCGCACGAGACCGGGCATCTGGCCGGCGGCCATCTGTCCAAGCTGCGCGAGCAGCTCGCCACCGCGCAGACCCAGATGATCATCGCGATGCTGCTCGGCGCCGGCGCAATCGCCGCGGGCAGCACCCGCGGCAGCAGCAGCGCCGGCAACAACGGTCTCGCCAATGCCGGCGCGGCGGCAATCGCCGGCCCGCAGGAGATGATCCGCCGCTCGCTCTTGTCCTACCAGCGCCAGCAGGAGGAGAACGCCGACCGCGCCGGCGTGAAATTCCTGACCGCGACCCAGCAGTCGCCCAAGGGCATGTACGAGACCTTCAAGCGCTTCACCAGCGAGAGTCTGTTCGCCGCGCGCGGCGCCGACCCCTATCTGCAGTCGCACCCGATGCCCGCCGAGCGCGTCGCCGCGCTCCAGGAGTTCGCCAGCTCCAGCCCCTATTGGGACAAGAAGGACGATCCGGCGCTCCAGCTCCGCCACGACATGGTGCGCGCCAAGATCTCCGCCTTCATGGAGCGCCCGGAGACGGTGTATCGCCGCTATCCGCAGACCAACGACAGCCTCCCGGCGCGCTATGCCCGCGCCATCAGCACCTATCTGCACGGCGATCTGCGCAGCGCGCTCGCCCAGATCGACGCGCTGATCCAGGTCCAGCCCAACAACCCGTACTTCTACGAGGTGCGCGGCCAGGCCCTGCTCGAGAGCGGCAAGCCGGCGGACGCCATCGCTCCCCTGCGCAAGGCTGTCGCACTCTCCAACAACGCCCCCCTCATCGAGATGTTACTTGGGCAGGCTCTGGTTGGAACCGATAATAAGGCCTACACGGACGATGCCGTTCGGATTCTCCGTGCCGCGGTGGCACGGGAGCCCGAGGCCCCGCTCGGTTACACCCAGCTCGCGATGGCCTATGGCCGGAAGGGCGACTATGCCGAGGCCGATCTCGCCTCGGCGCAGGCCGCTTACCTGCGCGGCGACAACAAGACCGCCCGCGAGCTTGCCACGCGCGCGAAAACCCGTTTCGCCGTCGGCACGCCCGGATGGGTCAAGGCCGACGACATCGTGGCGTCAAAGCCGCCGCGCAACTAGGTCGAACGCAACTAGGTCAAACTAAGTAAGACGACGCCTGCTACCACGACGTCACGACACCAGAATCAGTCCGCCGGGACGTTTTCCGAAACCTGCTTTGGATAAGAGGATTTGCCTATGCCTTCGCTGCGCCTGCTTGCTCCCGCGTTGTTTGCGCTCGCCATGTTCGGCGCAGCCGCGCCCGCGTCGGCCGACAGCTTCTCCGATGCCCAGCGCACCGACATCGAGGCGATCATCAAGAACTACCTCGTCACCCATCCCGAGGTGCTCGAGGAGGCCATGACCGAGCTCAGCAAGCGGCAGGCCGATGCCGAAACCAAGAAGCACGAGGCCAGCATCGCGCAGAATTCGGATGCGATCTTCAACTCGCCGCGCCAGGTCGTGCTCGGCAACAAGGACGGCGACGTCACCTTCGTCGAGTTCTTCGATTACAATTGCGGCTACTGCAAGCGCGCCATGGGCGACATGCTCGACCTCATGAAGAGCGATCCGAAGCTGAAGGTCGTGCTGAAGGAATTTCCGGTGCTGAGCCAGGGCTCGGTCGAAGCGGCGCAGGTCGCGGTCGCCGTGCGCATGCAGGATCCCACTGGCAAGAAATATCTCGACTTCCACCAGAAGCTGCTCGGCGGCCGCGGCGCGGCCGACAAGGCGCGCGCGATGCAGGCGGCCAAGGAAGCCGGGCTCGACACCGCAAAAATCGAGAAAGACATCGCCAGCCCCGAAGTGCGCGCCACCATCGAGGAGAACTTCAAGCTTGCGGAGGCGATGGGCATGAACGGCACGCCGAGCTACGTGATCGGCAAGCAGATCGTGATCGGCGCCGTCGGCCTCGAAGGCCTCAAGGAGAAGATCGGCGTCGCCCGCTGCGGCAAGGCGACTTGCTGACAAAGCGATCGCGCGTCTCACAACTCTCGCATGCGTCGAGGCCGGCTGAAAAGCCGGCCTTTTTCGTTGGCCGATAGCGGCGCGAATCCGGCGCGCGCATTCATCTCGCGTTTAGGAAACAAATGCCCCGGAACAGGCGAAGTTCCGGAACAACTCAAATCTCCTTTCGTTGTCGGCGCGGGCAATGACGCAAATGAACACGTGAGGAGAATTCGATGTTGAACCGCTTTATGATCTCGGTTGCCACACTCGCGCTGGTCGCGGGCACCGGTCTGGCGAACGCACAGGACAAGGGCCGCGACGCTGGCGGCGCTGGCTCGCAACAGCAGATGCAGCATTCACAGCCGTCTGGCGGCGCCGCAGAGCGCGGCTCGATGGGCAAGGAGTCCACCCATGAGAAGGGCACCGTCGGCCAGGCCGGCGGCGCTATGAAGCAGGGCGGAGCCGAAGAGAAGTCGGGTGCAATGGAGAAGTCCGGCACCGCCGAAAAGTCAGGCGGAATGGACAAGTCCGGCGCGATGAACAAGAACGCGGCCGACGAGAAGGCTGGAGCGAAGGGTGAGCACGCCCAAGGTGCGCAGGATAAGGCCGCGCAGGACAAGTCGAAGAGCATGAGCTCCGAGTCCTCGACCACCAAGTCCGACTCCACCAAGTCGGGCACCAAGGACATGAAGGCCGAGGACAACAAGGCCGGCGGCGCCGCCAAGAGCAACAATGCCGAGAGCCGTCCGGCTGCGACCGACAAGTCCCAGACCACGACCGGCGCCGCTTCGGCGACCGCGACCGCCGCGCCGCCGCCCGAGAAGCGGACCGAGATCTCGACGGCGATCAAGTCGACCAAGATCGAGGAGACCACGAACGTCAACTTCAACATCTCGGTCGGCGCCGCGGTCCCAGCGTCCGTCCGCTTCCATCCGCTGCCGCCCCGGATCGTCGAGATCTACCCGGAGTGGCGCGGTTATGAAGTGATCTTCGTGCACGGCCAGTACGTGATCGTCCGTCCGCAGACGCGCGAGATCGTGTACATCATCGAAGGCTAAGGCCGGACAGCGGCAAGCTCAGGGGGCGGGCAGCGATGCCCGCCCCCTTTGCATTCGGCCGGCAGCCATGCTTTGGACTGGTTAACAAGCAATTTCCGTAGTTTCCGCACAGGTTTTTGCGCAACGGATGAGGTGCCTGAACCCGCCTCGGAGGTCCTTCAAGGCTTCCCCTCACGCGCTTTGTTACCTATAACCCCCGCCACGCCGAAGCACCTCTTTTCCGGGATTTGAATGGCTGAACCTGCAACCGACACGATCCTCGTCCTGAACGGGCCGAACCTCAACATGCTGGGGACGCGCGAGCCCGAAAAGTATGGCCATGCGACGCTGGCCGACGTCGAGGCGCTGTGCCGGGAGACGGCAGCACACTTCGGCCTCAAGGCCGACTGCCGGCAGTCCAACCGCGAAGGCGAGCTGATCGACTTCATCCACGAGGCGCATGCGCGCAAGATGAAGGGCATCATCATCAATGCCGGCGGCTATTCGCACACCTCGATCGCCCTGCACGACGCGCTGCTCGCGGTGCAGATCCCGACGGTCGAGGTGCATGTGACCAACATCCACGCCCGCGAGAGCTTCCGTCACCATTCCTACACCGCGCGCGCGGCCTTCGCCTCGCTGTGCGGTTTCGGCATCGAGGGCTACCGCCTCGCCATCCAGGGCCTTGCCGCCAAGCTCGGCATCAAGCCCAACGCCTGACGCTCCCTCATCACACAGAACATTCGGATCAAACAACATGGCGCGCCAGCCAGACGACAAAGCAGCCGCAAAGTTTTCCAGCGAGGATTCCGCGCTCGTCCGCGAGCTCGCTCTTCTGCTCGATGAGACCAGCCTCACCGAGATCGAGATCGAACGCGCGGGCCTGCGCCTGCGCGTCGCCCGCAACATCAGCGTCGCCGCGACCATGCCGATGCCGATCGCGGCCGCTTCCGCCGCGCTGCCGATGGCGGCAAGCGTCGCCGCTGCGCCCGCTGCGGCCGCAGCCGACCTGTCGAAGCATCCGGGTGCGGTGACCTCGCCGATGGTCGGCACCGCCTATTGGGCGCCGGAGCCAGGCGCAAAGCCGTTCATCGAGGTCGGCAACAAGGTCTCGGTCGGCCAGACCCTGCTGATCATCGAAGCCATGAAGACCATGAACCAGATCCCCTCGCCGCGATCAGGCACGGTGACGCAGATCCTCGTCGAAGACGGCCAGCCGGTCGAGTACGGCGAGCCGCTGGTCATTATTGAATAAGCGAATGGCGAATGGCGAATAGCGAATGGTGCCCGTCTTGCCCCTCGCTATTCGCTACTCCCTATTCGCCCGCTGAGGCACCATGTTCGACAAGATCCTCATAGCCAATCGCGGCGAGATCGCACTTCGCATCCTCAGGGCCTGCAAGGAGCTCGGGATCGCGACCGTCGCCGTGCACTCCACCGCCGACGCCGATGCGATGCATGTGCGACTGTCGGACGAGAGCGTCTGCATCGGACCGCCGCCGTCCAAGGACAGCTATCTCAACGTGCCCGCCCTGCTCGCGGCCTGCGAGATCACCGGCGCCGATGCCGTGCATCCCGGCTACGGCTTCCTGTCGGAGAACGCGCGGTTTGCGGAAATCCTCGCCGAGCACAATCTGCAATTCATCGGCCCCAAGGCCGAGCACATCCGCCTGATGGGCGACAAGATCGAGGCCAAGAAAACCGCCAAGCGGCTCGGCATTCCCGTGGTGCCCGGCTCCGACGGCGCGGTCGGCCCTGATGACGACGCGATGGCGATCGCGAGGAAGATCGGCTTCCCGGTGCTGGTCAAGGCCGCGGCCGGCGGCGGCGGGCGCGGCATGAAGGTCGCGCAGAGCGAGGCCGACCTCCAGGTCGCACTCTCCACGGCAGCCAATGAGGCCAAATCCGCCTTCGGCGATGCCTCCGTCTATCTCGAAAAATACCTCCAGAAGCCGCGCCACATCGAGATCCAGATCCTCGGCGACGGCCGCGGCGGCGCGATCCATCTCGGCGAGCGCGACTGCTCTCTGCAGCGCCGCCACCAGAAGGTCTGGGAAGAAGGCCCCTCGCCGGTGCTGGCCGCCGCTGCGCGCGCCAAGATCGGCGAGACCTGCGCCAAGGCGATGCGCGAGATGAAATATCTCGGCGTCGGCACCATCGAGTTCCTGTTCGAGGACGGCGAGTTCTACTTCATCGAGATGAACACCCGCATTCAGGTCGAGCATCCCGTCACCGAGAGCATCACCGACATCGACCTCGTGCTGGAGCAGATCCGCATCGCCGCCGGCGGCGATCTGCCCGCGAAGCAGGAAGAGGTGCAGATCATCGGCCACGCCATCGAGTGCCGCATCAACGCCGAGAATCCGCAGACCTTCCGGCCCTCACCGGGCCGGATCACGCAATATCACCCGCCCGGTGGGCTCGGCGTGCGGATCGATTCCGCGGTCTATCAGGGCTACCAGATCCCGCCTTATTACGACTCCCTGGTCGGCAAGCTGATCGTCCACGGCAAGACCCGGACCGAGTGCCTGATGCGCTTACGCCGGGCGCTGGACGAGATGGTCGTGGAGGGCATCGAGACGACGCTGCCGCTGTTCCGCGACCTGGTGCGCCAGGACGATATCATCGACGGCGACTATCACATCCACTGGCTGGAACAGTACCTCGCCGGCAAGGCGGAACCCGGCGCGAAATAATCCCTTCTCCTCTTGGAACCCATTGGCCCCAATCGAGTTCTCGACGGTGGGGCCAGTTCCCGAGGGGCATTTTGAATTCCGTTGAACCTGAGCGAGTGAAACCGTCGTGACGGCCGAGGGCCAACGACGGCGCGCATTCTGGCAGATCCTGCTGTTCGCGGCGGGCCTTTTGGTGCTGACCGTGATCAGCGCCGGCTCGGTCTACCTCGTCAACAAGGCGCGCGACGACGCCAAATGGGTGCTTCACACCATCGAGGCGGAGAACCAGATCAACGCCCTCCTGCTCGAAGTCCGGCGCGCCGAAAGCGGCGCCCGCGGTTTCCTCCTGACGCAGGGACCGGATTTCCTGTCGGATCACCAGAAGGCCGTCGCGGCGATCATTCCCGCGCTCGACAAGCTCACGCGCCAGATCGGCGACAATCCGGCGCAACGCGAGAGCCTCGAGAAGCTGAGCGCGGCGATCGAGACCCGGCTCGACCAGTTCTCGCGCGAGATGAATTTCGTGAAGCAAGGCCGACCCGACGATGCCACCGCGCTCGTCCGCGAGGCCGCTGCCGGCAATACCACGACCACGATCAGCAACCTCGCCAACGCGATGATCCGCGAGGAGGAACGGCTGTTCCGGATCCGCAGCGCCAACTCCGACCGGAGCCAGACGCTGGCCGCGTCGATGACCGGCATCGGCTCCGGCCTCGTCGTGCTGCTGACCCTGATCTCGATCTGGCTGGTGCGGCGCTCGGCCCGTGCCCGTGACGAGGCCGAAACGCGGCTGCGCGATGCGAACGTCAACCTGGAGGCCGTGGTCGACGAACGCACGGCCGACCTGCGCGAAGCCAATGACGAGATCCAGCGCTTTGCCTATATCGTGAGCCACGATCTGCGCTCGCCCCTCGTCAACATCATGGGCTTCACCAGCGAGCTCGAAGAGCTCGGCGGCGACATTTTCCGCCGTATCAGCGGCCTCGCCCATATCCCCGCCGACGGGCCGCCGCTGCCGGCCGGCGAGATCGCGCTCGAAGGCCCCGACAAGCAATTATCGGCGGATTTTTCCGAGGCGCTCGGATTCATCAAATCGTCGATTGCCAAGATGGACCGGCTGATCTCGGCCATCCTCAACCTGACCCGCGAGGGTCGCCGCGAATTCCAGCCGGAGAAGATCGACACGCGCGAGCTGATC
Organism: Bradyrhizobium sp. CB2312; assembly: GCF_029714425.1. Classification (NCBI taxonomy): domain Bacteria; kingdom Pseudomonadati; phylum Pseudomonadota; class Alphaproteobacteria; order Hyphomicrobiales; family Nitrobacteraceae; genus Bradyrhizobium; species Bradyrhizobium sp. CB2312. The sequence goes on from NZ_CP121668.1 coordinate 5,383,752, forward strand.
GAGGCCATCGTGTCGACGCTGGCGCACCAGGCCGCCGAGGCGCATGCCGAGATCCATGTCGAGCCCCTGCCGAATCTCGTCAGCGACCGCCTTGCGCTGGAGCAGATCTTCTCCAATCTGATCGACAACGCGATCAAATATCTCAAAACTGGCGTTCCCGGCGAGATCAGAATCCGCGGGCGCACCAAGCTCGGCTACGCTATCTTCGAAATCAGCGATAACGGCCGCGGCATCGACCCCAGGGATCACCAGCGGATCTTCGACCTGTTCCGCCGTGCGGGAACCCAGGACAAGCCCGGCCAGGGCATAGGTCTTGCACATGTGCGTGCACTTGTGCGCCGCCTCGGGGGCACGATGTCGGTATCATCGGAACTGAATGCGGGCAGCACCTTCACGATCACGCTGCCCATCACCTGGAACGTCACCAACCGGAACGCAGATCGATGACCCAGCCTGTCACCATCATCATGATCGAGGACGACGAGGGACACGCCCGGCTGATCGAGCGCAATATCCGCCGCTCAGGGGTCAACAACGAGATCGTCTCGTTCCCGAATGGCACCGACGCGATGAAGCACCTGTTCGGCGCGGACGGAAGCGGTCTCGTGCAGAAGGGCAACGCGCTTCTGATCCTGCTCGATCTCAACCTGCCCGACATGACCGGTATCGACATCCTGAGGCAGATCAAGGAGAACAAATATCTGAAGGCCTCCCCCGTGGTGGTGCTGACCACCACCGACGACAGCCAGGAAATCAAGCGCTGCTACGAGCTCGGCTGCAACGTCTACATCACCAAGCCCGTCAACTACGAGAATTTCGCCAATGCCATCCGGCAGCTCGGCCTGTTCTTCTCGGTCATCCAGGTCCCGCCCGCCGCCTCATGAACCAGCGCACGCCAACACTGCTCTATATCGACGACGACGACGCGCTGGCGCGCCTGGTCGATCGCGGCCTGACGCGGCGCGGCTACAAGGTCGTTCATGCCGCAAGCGGCGAGGAAGGCCTCGAGCGCATCCGCCGCGCGGAGACCGAGGGCGGCATCGACGTCGTGGCGCTCGACCAGTACATGCCGGGCCTCGATGGCCTGGAGACGCTCGAGCAGATCATGGCGATAGCGGGCGCGCCGCCGGTGGTGTTCGTCACGGCGTCGCAGGATTCCACCATCGCGGTGACCGCGCTGAAGGCGGGCGCGGCCGATTACCTCGTCAAGGACGTCAAGGGCGACTTCATCCCCCTGCTCCACGTCGCGGCCGAGGGCGCGCTGCGCCAGGCCGAGATGCAGCGGGCGCGCGAGGAAGCCGAAGCCGAGATCCACGCCTCGCGCGACCGCTACGCCGCGCTCGCCGCCGAGCGCGAGCTGCTGCTCCGCGAGGTCAACCATCGCGTCGGCAATTCGCTCCAGATCATCGCTTCGCTCTTGCACCTCCAGGCGAGCTCCGCCGCGCAGGAAGAGGTCAAGGCGGCGCTGACCAATGCGATGGGCCGCGTCGCCGCGGTCGCGCAGGTGCACCGCCGCCTCTACACCTCGCAGGATCTCAAGAGCGTGGTGCTGAACCAGTATCTGGACTCGCTGCTCGAGGACCTCCGCCGCTCGGCCGAAGGCAACCGGATGTCGCGCCTGACGCTGAAGGCCGAGCCGATCGAGATCGACCCGGACCGTGCGGTCGCCGTCGGCATCATCGTCAACGAGCTGGTGATGAACGCGGTGAAATACGCCTACCCCGATGGCGCCGGCCCGATCCATGTCGAGCTGACCTCGCAGGGCGACGACGTGCTGCTCTCGATCAGCGATGACGGCGTCGGCGACAAGGCCGAGGCCGATCCGCGCTCGACCGGCATGGGCCAGCGCATCGTCGCGGCGATGGCCTCCAAGCTGGATGCCTCCGTCGAGCGCGACCCTGCGCATTCCGGAACCCGCATCGTGCTGCGGTTCCGCCGCGTGCCTGACGCGCCCGGCAAGACCAGCAGCGCCGCCGCGAGCTGACCTGCCCGCCACCCATCGCAACCGAATTGCGATCCTGCTATTGTTGCCTCATGACTTCGCGCGACTCCGCCTCGTCTGAAATCACGCCGGCCGTGCTGCTGCGCGCCTATGCCTGCGGCATCTTCCCGATGGCGGAAAGCGCCGACGATCCGACCCTGTTCTGGGTCGAGCCGGAATTGCGCGGCGTCATCCCGCTCGATGGTTTTCGCGTCGCCTCGCGCCTTGCCCGCACCGTGCGCTCGGACGGGTTACGCGTTACCGTCAACACGGCGTTCAAGGCGACGATCGCCGGCTGCGCCGCGCCGCAGGCGGGCCGCGAAGACACCTGGATCAACAAGCGCATCCGCGACCTTTATGGCGGCCTCTACGAGCTCGGCCATTGCCACAGCGTCGAGGCCTGGCAGGGCGACGACCTCGTCGGCGGTCTCTACGGCGTGAGCCTCGGGCGCGCCTTCTTCGGCGAGAGCATGTTCCACACCGCGCGCGATGCCTCGAAGGTGGCGCTGGTGCATCTTGTCGCGCGGCTGATCCATGGCGGCTTCGAGCTGCTCGACACGCAATATGTCACCGACCATCTGAAGAGCTTTGGCGCGGTCGAGATCTCGCGGCGGCGCTACACCGGCCTGCTCGACAAGGCGCTCGCCGGCGAGCCCGGCGACTTCTTGAGGCTGTCCCCGGGTGAGGCTATCCCGGGCGCACGTGCGCTCGAGATCATCGCCTCACGGCAATAATCGATAGCTGGCCTAAAGCGCGATGAGTTTTGGTTGAATCGATGCGTGCGCTGGACTCGGTTGACCTCTCCCGAAGGGAGAGGTCGGAGCGCATCGAAGATGCGATCCGGGTGAGGGGTCCAGGTCTCGCTGAGTGCCGCAGCCCCTCACCCGGATTGCTATGGCGCGCAATTGCGCACCATAGCAATCCGACCTCTCCCCGTCGGGGAGAGGTGAACCACAGGCAGCTCGCCGAACCCAATTACATCAAGTTCTACCGGCCGAAGCCCGGCAAACCGAACAGGCCTGGCCGCTGCTCCGGCGGCGGAGGCGGCGGTGCCGGTTGCTGCACCGGCGGCAGAGGCTGCGGCGGACGCTGCTGCACCTGCTTGGGCGCGGCCTTCTTCTGCGCGGGCGGCGGCGGTGGGGGGGCCGGCTTGCTCGCGGGATCGGGCGCCGCCGTTGCGATGGTCTGTTGCGGCTCTTTGCAGTCGGTCAGCCAGATGTCGTAGATCGGGTGCTCGACGCCGTGCAGGCCGGGGCTTGCCGCGTACATCCAACCCGAGAAGATACGCTTCACCTCGCCTTGCAAGGTGATCTCGTCGACCTCGACGAAGGCGTCGGTGTTGGCGGCTTCCGTTGCCGGCCGCGTGTAGCAGGCGTTGGTCTTGACCCTGAGCGCACCGAACTGGACGGTCTCGCCGATATCCTCGTCGAAATTGATGATGCGGCCGGTGATCTTGTCGAGGCCGGAGAAGGTCGCCTTCTTGTTCACGATCTTCTGGGCTGGCGGCTCGGTCACGACCTCGTCGCCCGGCTGGAGGCTCGCCGGCGTCTGCGGCACCGCACCGCCTGGCGCGCCCTTCTGCTGCGGTTGGCGCTGACCGGGCGCACCCGGGGCGGCTCCCGGCGCATTGGGCGGCGCGACCGCCACGGACGGCGGCTGGTTCGGCGGGGCAACGGTGGAGCCCGGTGGCGGCGCCAGCGGCTGGCTCTCGACCGGCCCCGGCATCACGTTCCCCTGCCGGCCCGGCGGCGGCGGCATCGGACGCGACGGCAGAACGCGGCCCTGCGGCGGCAGCGCGGGGACCTCTTCGTCGTCGTCCTCGGGCATCGGAGGCTGCGGCTGGCCACGCGGAATCGCCCCCGGCGGCCGCGGCGGCGGATCAGAGAAGATCGTGCCGATCTGCGCCTGCGCGGGCGTCGCAGCCGTCAGTGCGGTAGCGGCCAGCAGCGCCGCAAGGCCTGTCAGGGTAAAGGTTTTGAACATCTCGCGCGGCTTCAACAGCGAATCGGGCTTGTTGGACATTCTACAGGTGATACCGCCGCTCGCAGGCTACCGGGTTAACACGCCGAATACGGCGGGGAAAGGGCGGCAACCCTGCCCTGCCCGCCGCCCGCTGGCCAGACCCGCCACCGGATGGGATAGTTCGGTCGCCTCTCCCCGGGGCCGAGGCGGCCCCCCCGATACCCCACCTCCAACCATAACCAGAAACCTCTGAGGTCGCTTCCCATGCCCGTCGTGCTCGATCCCGATGCCGCCGCCGTCTACAGGGCTTTTCGGGAGGCCGGGCGCCCCGCCTACGAGACCCTGACCGCGCCGGAGGCCCGCGCCTATTATGCGCAGGCGCGCTTTGCCACCAATCCCGAGCCGCCCGAGCTTGCCCGCATCACGCAGCTCGCGATCCCGGCGCCGCACGGCGCGATCCCGGCCCGCCTGTATGTGCCGAAGGAGCCGCGCCGACACGACGGGCTGTCGCCGGCCCTTGTGTTCTTCCATGGCGGCGGCTGGGTGATCGGCGATCTCGACTCCCACGACGTCGTCTGCCGCCAGCTTGCTGAGGCCGGCGCCCTCATCGTGATCTCGGTCGACTATCGCCTTGCGCCCAAGCACAAGTTTCCCGCCGCGGCCGATGACGCGATCGCCGCGACCCAATGGATTGCCGCGAATGCGCGCGAGCTCGGCGTCGACGCCTCGCGCCTCTCGATCGGCGGCGACAGCGCCGGCGGCAATCTCGCCGCGGTCGTCGCACTCGCCGCGCGCGACGCCGGCGGCCTGGCGATCGCAGGCCAGATCCTGATCTACCCCGCGACCGATTTCGCCATGACGCACGGCTCGCACAGCGAGCCCGAGACCAGCGTTCTGCTGACCCATTCGGTGATCCGCTGGTTCCGCGATCATTATCTGAATGGCGCCGTCGACATCCACGATTGGCGCGCTTCGCCCGCACGCGCGCAAAGCCTTGCCGGCCTGCCGCCCGCTTTTGTGCTGACCGCCGGCGCCGATCCCTTGCGTGACGAGGGCGATGAATATGCTGCGCGGCTGAAACAAGCCGGCGTGCCCGTCACCACCAGGCACTATGCCGGCCAGTTCCACGGCTTCTTCACCATGGGCAAACTGCTGCCGCAGGCCAATGTCGCCGTGAGCGAGATCGGCGCGTGGCTGAAGGCTTTGGGGTAGAGCGAATGCCGTAGGCCCGTAGCACGACGCACCAACGACGCCGATGTCCTCGCTCCTCAAATCTCTCCTCGCCGTCCCCCTGCACGCCCTCACCTGGCTTGGCAGCCAGGGCACGCGTGGGGTGGCCGCCGTCGTCTTCATCGCGGCCGCGGTGCCGCCGCTCGGAGCGCTGCTGCGGCCCTACGTCACCGAGGCGATCTTCGTTCTGCTCTGCATCTCCTTCATGCGGGTCGACCTTGCCGCGCTGTACGGCCATCTGCGGCGGCCAGCGCTGGTCGCGACCGCCACCGCCTGGACCACGATCGGCGTGCCATTGATCGTCGGGCTGATCGCCCATGCAACCGGGCTGACCGCGCGCGCGCCCGGCCTTTCGCTCGCCTTGATGCTCCAGAGCATGGCCTCGCCGATGATGGCTTCGCCTGCCCTCGCCGCGCTGATGGGTCTCGATGCCACGCTCGTGCTGATCACGCTGGTGACCTCCACCGCGCTCGTGCCCTTCACGGCGTCACTGTTCGCCGGCCTCTTCCTCGGCGACATGCTCACCATCTCGCCGCTCACGCTGGGCCTGAAGCTGCTCGGCATCCTCACGGCATCGCTGCTGGCCGCCACCGTCATCCGATGGGGCTTCGGCGCGGAGGCGATCCAGCGTCACAAGAAGCCGATCGACGGCTTCAACATCATCATCCTCTGGATCTTCGCAACAGCGGTCATGAGCGATGTCGTCAGCGACCTCCTGGCGCAGCCCGTGTTCACGATCAGCCTTGCAGCTCTGTCCTTCGCGATCTATTTCGCGCTGCTCGCCGTCACCACGCTGCTGTTCCGCCGCGTCGGCTATGAGCGCGCGCTGGCGCTCGGGCTGATGGTGTCACAGCGCAACCTCGGCCTGATGCTGGCGGCGACCGCAGGCGCCCTGCCGCCCGCCACCTGGCTCTATTTCGCGATGACGCAGTTTCCGATTCATCTAGCGCCGTGCATGCTGACGCCGATCGCGCGGCGATTGACGGCGCGCGGAGACACGTCCGGGGCGACGGCGGCCGGCAGCACGAGCTAGCACGCGCTCATGTCGCCGCCGCAGCCGGCTTCGAGGCCCTGAACAGATAGCGATTGGTGCTGAAGAAGTAGTGTCCCGCAGCGCCGAGACGCTCGAACTCGCTGTGCCATGCTGAGAGATCATCGGCCGGTACGTCGCTCCTGCCGGCGACGAAATCCCGAATGCCTTGGGCCAGCCCCTTGCTGTAGCTGTCGTCATCGTACCGCAAATTCAGGATGGGAAAGATCGACGCGCCGTCGAAGTGAAATCCGGCCTCAACCAGTCTGCGGACCATCGATCTCGGCAGACGCGGGTGGGCGCAGTGCGCTTCCCATGACGTCATGACCGCGGCCATTCGTTCCGGGCATTCGGAATGCCACACCACTGCGTCCCAATCGGTTGCGACAAAAATCGTGCGGCCACCCGGCTTGAGGACGCGAAACGTCTCGGCGAGAACGCGGTCGACATCGGGCACGTACTCCGCAACCTGTGTGCACGCGACGGCGTCGAATGACGCATCGGCTTGATCCAATGCCGTCGCGTTGCCGATGGCATATGAAATCCAGGCGGAGGCTTTCTGCCGGTTGCAGGCCGCGATCAGGTCGGGGGACACATCGATACCGACGACGGCGCCACCGGGCCCGACGATCTGCGCCATGCTTTCGCAGAGATAGCCGGGACCGCATCCGATATCGAGAACGCGCTCGCCGGCAGACAGATCGAGCTGCCGGATTGTCTCCGCACGCTGGGCGGTCACATCAGGCTTGAGATAGATTCTTTGCAGTCGCCTCGCGTTCTCGTTGCTGTACTCCATCCCGCTCATCGTCGCCTCCACGCTCGAGTGCCAGGTGAGTTTCCCTACCCCGCCCGCGCCGCGCGGCGCAGCGCCTGCGGCGGCTGGCCGAAAGCCCGGATGAAGGCGCGCCGCATCCGCTCGGGATCGCGGAAGCCGGTCACCTCCGCGACGAGCTCGATCGCCTCGCGCGAGGACTGCACGCGCTCGCGCGCGACCTCGAGCCGCAACCGCTCGATCGCTTTCGACGGCGTCGTGCCGGTCTCCGCGGCAAAGGCGCGGGCAAAATGCCGCGCGCTCATGCCGGCGCGATCGGCGAGGTCTTCCACCGTCAATGGCGCGTCGAGGTTTTCGCGGGCCCACGACAACAGCGCGCCGAAGCGGCCGTTCGGCGTCTTCAGCTCCAGCAGCGAGGAGAATTGCGACTGGCCGCCGCTGCGACGATGATAGAGCACGAGCTGCCGCGCGGTCGCTTGCGCGATCTCCTCGCCATGGTCCTCGGTGACCATCGCGAGCGCGAGGTCAATGCCGGCGCTGATGCCCGCCGAGGTCCAGACATTGCCGTCGCGGGTGAAGATCTGGTCCGGCTCGAACTTGACCTTGGGATAGCGCGCGACGAATTCGCGGGTGCGGCCCCAATGCGTGGTGGCGCGGCGGCCGTCGAGCAGGCCGGCCTCCGCAAGCACATAGGCGCCGGAGCAGACGCTGGCGACCCGAACGCCGCGCTTGGCGAGCCGCCGCACGAAAGCGAGCGTCGCAGGACAGCCCGCCGGAGCCGACACGCCCGCGCCGCCCGCCACGACCAGCGTCGTGATCGCATTCGCCGATTTGAAGTCGCGCGCCATCATCTCGACGCCGGACGAGCTGCGCACGGGTCCCGCATTCAGCGCCAGCACCCGCAGCGCGAGCGGCTTGCCGCTGGCACGTGCCGCGATCTCGAACACCGAGATCGGGCCGGCCGCATCGAGCAGTTGGAAGTCGGGGAAGATCAGGATGCCGATCATGGTTCATGTCCGAAAGCGAGGGAAATACGCCATTTTGGACGGAAGGGCATCATGAGAGGCTGCGTCCGTCAAGCTTATCTTTGGAGGACCTGCCCATGTCGTCTCCGCTCCAGATCGGTCTGCTGGTGTTTCCGCACGTCACCCAGCTCGACTTCACCGGTCCGCTGCAGGTGTTTTCGTCCGTCCCCGGCGCGACCGTGCACCTGATCTGGAAGACGCTGGCCCCGGTGCCGAGCGATTCCGTGCTGATGCTGACCCCGACCATCACCTTCGCCGACTGCCCGCAACTGGATGTGATCTGCATTCCCGGCGGCTTCGGCACCGACGCGCTCCTCAACGACGAGGAGACTCTCGACTTCGTGCGCAAGCAGGCCACCAGCGCCAAATTCGTCACCTCGGTCTGCACGGGATCGCTGGTGCTGGGCGCGGCCGGGCTCCTGAAGGGCTACAACGCCGCGACCCATTGGAGTGCGATGGAGATGCTGGCGCTGTTCGGCGCGACGCCCACCAAGACGCGCGTCTGCGTCGATCGCAACCGCGTCACCGGCGGCGGCGTCACCGCAGGAATTGATTTCGCCTTGAAGCTGGTATCGCTGCTGGTCGATCGCACCACCGCGGAAGCCGTGCAGCTCCGCCTCGAATACAATCCCGCGCCCCCCTTCAACGCCGGCTCGCCGGATACGGCTCCGGCCGAGGTGCTCGCGCTCATGAAGGAGCGGGTCGCACCATGGCAGGCGCGGCGGCTCGAAGCCGCGAAGCGCGCAGCCGAAAGGGTGATGTAGCCCTTGGTCTTGCGTCCCGGACATTGTGCAGCACGTTCGAGCGATGCGAAGCATCGCCCGAACTGACGCTGCTGACACGACGCTGTCAGGAGCCTGTCGCGACACTCCGGCTGCGGCCGCCACGCCCTTTGGCAGTTTCCGGTCGGTGCGCACAGGAGGACCTGACCATGGCGCGATACCGGCTGCACTGTGTGGGAGCTTCGGGCAATTCGTTCAAGGTCGCGCTATTCCTCAACTGCGCCGGGCTCGACTGGGAGCCGGTCGGCGTCGACTTCGCCGGCGGTGAGACCCGCAGCCCCGACTGGCGGGCCGCAACCAACGTCATGGGCGAAGTCCCGGTGCTGGAGATCGACGGCCGGCAGATGAGCCAGTCGGGTGCGATCCTGCTGTGGCTCGCCGAAACTCACGGCGTGTTCGCTCCGACGCACGAAGAGAGGTTCGAGACGGCGCGCTGGCTGCTGTTCGACAACCACAAATTCACGGGGAATTTTGCGCCGCACCGGTATCAGCGCTGCTTCATGCCGGAGCCGGCCCACCCGGCCGTGCTCGCTTTTCTGCGCGCGCGGACCGAGAGCGCGTTCTCGATTGTCGACAGACATCTCTCAGACCGCCGCTTCATGCTGGGCGACCGGCCCACGATCGTCGATTTCTCGCTGCTCGGCTATTTGTACTATCCGAGGGAGGAGACAGGTTTCGATCTCGCCGCGGCCTTCCCGGCCATTGATGCCTGGCGCCGACGCATCGCCGAACTGCCAGGCTGGAAGCCGCCTTACGAGATGATGCCCGTCGGCAACTCACCACCCCTGCATCTCCATTTCTGAGAAGCGAGCAACGAACAGGAAATCAGATCAAAGAAAAAGGCCGCTCGATTTCCCGAGCGGCCTTTCCTGTTTCACGGCGGCGACACATCCACATCGGGCGCAGGCGTTCCACCTTCGGTGGTGGAACTGAGGTTTTGGGGGGCGAGTTATATCCTCACGAAACTTACAGCATCCGGAGCGCAATCATGGAGCATCTCCGCTACCCCAACGAAAGCACCGAGTATCGTGCCGCGCGAAACGCGTTGCTGGATGAGGAGATTGCCCTCCGGGCTCAGATTGAGGCCGTTTCGGCCAAGCGTCGCGCGCTGCCGCTCGGCGGCGAGGTACCCCAAGATTACGTCTTCGAACGCATCGGCAAAACGAGCATGCCGGAACAGGTCAGGATGTCGGAGTTGTTCGGCCCGCATGACACGCTGATCCTGTACAGCTTCATGTATGGGCCGGAGCGCGAGCTGCCCTGCCCCGGCTGCACCCATTTGCTTGACGGGCTCGACGGCGCCGCACGGCATGTCGGGGAGCGCGCCGCGCTTCACATCGTTGCGAAATCACCGATCGCGCGCCTCGCCGCCTGGGCCCACGAACGCGGTTGGGAACATCTGTCGCTGCTGTCCACTGCCGGCAACAGCTTTGATGCGGACTACTTCGGCGACACCTCGAAATTCCCCAAGGGCATGCGCGCGCAGCACAACGTTCCCGAGGGGCAGAATTGGGATGAGACGATCTTCAATGTCTTCAGGAAAGCGAATGGCAAGATCAGGCACTTCTGGGGCTCGGAGATGAGCTTCGCGCCGTCCGCGCCAAAGCAGCATCATCGCGCCGGTGATCTGGTCGATCCGCTCTGGGGCCTGCTCGACATGACGCCTGAAGGCCGCGGCGACTTCTTCCCGAAGGTGCGTTACGACTGAGGCGCACAAACCGGCTGAAGAATTGCCATCAAAGAAAAAGGCCGCCCGGTTTCCCAGGCGGCCTTTCCTTTCTTACGGCGGCGCACATTCACATCGGGCGATTTCGGAACTTCCAGACCGGGGGCCTATCTCCCGATCGAGTCCTTGCTCGGCGGCCGCTGCATCTCGGGACAGTCGCGAACTGTTGCCCGAACCGAACGCGATGGTTTCCCATCTCCGTAAGATGGGACCATTGAGCCGCATCGCTCGCGCCGGCGCAACGACGGCGCAACCGCCATCCCCGCTGTTCCCGTTGTCCACAGCGGCGTGAGGCGGATGCTTATGCATCCACCCTTGATGATGAAGATTCGCGTCGGGGCGGACGACTAGCCGGGGGTCCAGGGCTGATAGTCGCCGGTCGCCTTCGGCCGGCGACCGCTGGCAAGCGTCGAACCCGAGGGCCGGTAGGCCTTGGCCGTGCCGGTGAGATTCGGCTGGTGCGGCTTCTCCCACTCGCGCGGCTGGTAGTTGGTCGCGGTCGGCGGGGTGTCGACGACGTGATGGATCCAGCCGTGCCAGGACGGCGGGATGCGGCTCGCCTCGGCATAGCCGTTATAGATCACCCAGCGCCGCTCGAAGCCCAGTGTCGGATCGATCGCCCCGCCGCGGGTGCGATAGTAGCGGTTGCCCTGCTCGTCCTCACCGACCAGCTCGCCGTACCGGCTGGTCCAGAGCTGGGTGCCAAAGGTCTGGCCATTCCACCAGGTGAAGAACTTCAGAAGGAATTGTTTCATGCGGCAAGGGCCCTGCTTCGTGGGGCCCTGATGCCATCCGGACGCCGAAATGTCCAGTTCGGCCGGCGGGGGCCGTCCCCTCGACAAATGCGGGGTGCTCCGGCCCGCCGGCCCCGCCGCAAATCGGTCGTGATCCGTTCATGCCGGGTACAGCGCCGAGGTGAGAGGCTCGCTGCACACACGCACACCAGCGTGATCCCTGGAACCAGCGCTGTTTCATCGGGTTGGCTTTTCCGGGAAAGGAGTTTGATCATGAACAGTCTGAAGGTTTTGAGTGCCGCTGCGGCAGTGGCGTTGATGCTTCCGTTGGCGAGCCCGAGCTTCGCCCAGGGCCGCCCGGCCGCGGGTGGTGGCGGAGGAGCCCATTTCGGCGGTGGTGGCGGTGCTCACTTCGGTGGTGGTGGTGGCCCCCGCATGGGCGGCGGCTTCGCCGCTGGTCCACGGGTCGCCGGCGGTGGCGCCGGTTTCGCGGCTGGCGCAGCCATGCGCCCGAGCGCCGGCGTCGCCATGCGTCCAGGCGCAGGAGCCACGTTTGGCGGCGGCCGTCCGGTCGCAGCTGCGGGCGGCAATTGGCACGGCGGCGGCGGCAATTGGAGCGGTAACCGCTGGCATCATCGTGGCGGCGGCTTCTGGCCGGGGTTCGCGGCCGGCGCCGCGATCGGCGGCCTAGGCTCCTACGCCTATTACGGCGGCGGCTATTACGATGACCCCTATTACTACGGCGACTCCTACTATGATGAGCCGTCAGTCGCGGTGGTGCCCGACACCGGCGGCGACTCCTCCGCTTATTGCGCGCAGCGCTACAAGTCTTACGACCCGGCCTCGGGCACGTATCTTGGCTATGATGGCCAGCGTCATCCCTGCCCGTAAGGCGACCTGAACAACGCGATGAGTGGGCGGTGCCGGTGAACGACCGGCGCCGCCCACGCTTTCCGAGCCGGTCGGACTCCGCGAGCTCATCCGGCGCCGAAGCCGTCACTGTCCGTGGTCCGTTTCCCCGATCCGCACGCTGCCGATTGCCGCGATCAAGCCGGCAAGCTCAGCCTGGCGGCCGGTGCCCGTCTTGGCGAAGACGCGACGCAGATGCGTCTTGATGGTGTTGGGCGACAGCTTCAGCGATTGCGCGGTCTCCAGGACCGTATTCCCTGACGAGGCCGCAAGGGCCACCCGCGCCTCGGCATGCGTCAGGCCATAGGCGTCCATGATCTGCCCGAGCGGAATCGATCGCCGGTTGGCGGGATCGACGACGAACAGCAGTACGGCGGCATCCTTCACACCGGCATCCGATAGCCGACCGAGATCCTTGCTCCGGATCGCGGAGACCAGAATGGTCAGCAGGCGGCCGTCGAGAGGGCGCGGCAGGCTCATGGTGCCGCCGGCCCCGCCCTGGAGCGCGGCGCGGATCAGCTCGCTCAGCCGCTGCGAATGTGCGGGCGAATGCGTCCCGACTGATTGATGCAGACGCAGCACGCCCTCCTCCGCCATGCGGCGGGCGGCACCGTTGGCAAACAGCACCCGCGCCCTGCGGTCGAGCACGGCGACGCCGTCGGCAAGCCGGTCGAGGACATTGAATGCAGCCTGCTGCATGGCGAGGTAGCCGTCGATCCGGAACCCGAGCGTCACCGACCGGCACAGATGCGGAGCCAGCCATTCCAGCAGCCGCTGCTCGTCGGGATCGAACGGCCCCAGCCGCGCGCTGCGACACATATTGAAGGCGGCACGAAAATCATCGCGCGCCGCAAGCGCCATCATTCCGTTGTGGCCGATCTCCTGCGGCCGCAGCACCTCGTCATAGAACGCGGACGACTGCAGCTCTCCCAGTGAGATGGCTTCGTCGGACAGCACCAGCCGGCCAACAGGCTGGTTCTCCATGTATTGCGACCACGGATTCTGCATATGCCGCTCCTGATAGGTGCGGTTGCATTCCTCGTTGAGGCGGCCGTTGAAATCGAAATAGACCCGCTCTGCGGTGAGGGACTGACCGAACAGGATGCCGCCCTCGCTGCGCGTCAGATCGGCGATCGCCGTGAGCACATGCGGCCAGAGCGCGTTTTCCGCCGCAGCGTCGTAAATGAGGTCGAGGATCTTCTCGATCTTGCCACTGGAGAAATTCAAAGTACCCCCCGCCCGAGGGCCGCCGGGTGCCAACAACTTGTTCGTGCAATCTAGGGAAGCAATATGATGATATGGCGACTCGCGGCAGGATGCCTCACCCAATGAGGTGAGAGACGCTCGACGCCGGTCAAATCTCCGTTTTGAGGCGGACATCGAAGTCGCTGCCTACTAATCAGGCGAAGAGCTGCTCCATGGGTACAAGCTCAACCAAGGTTGCTTGCGCCTCCGCTGCAAATCCTTATGGCGGGCGGATCATTCGCCAACATTGAACGCGGAGGTCGCGAAGGAAGGCCTCGGAGTGCGCCTCGAGGCGGACTTGAATGGAAGCTGCCGTTTGTACGCGGCATGACAGGTCCCGACACCTTGCCTCAAGCTTTCGTCGAACCTTGTCACAATTCGCGTCCCGAATTGCCTCCGGTCGACGGACGTCAGTGAAACGCCGATGCCCGGTGTCGACCCGATGGAACCCGCTGGACTGCCTATGCACCACGCCGTGCATATCTACATCGCTCCAATCCAAAATTGACCCGACCCACGATTCGCGGATATCACAAATACCGATGGGGACTTCGATTTGCTGGGAAGTGTCATGCCGCGTATCCTCGTGGTAGATGACGATCCGATGGTCGGCGCGACCATCGAGGTCCTCCTCCAACGTCAGGGCTTCGACGTCACGCTGGCCGACGGCGGCGAAACGGGACTGGCCGCGCTGGAAGCGCAGGCCTATGACGTGATGCTGGTCGACATCTTCATGCCGCATATGCGCGGCTTCGAGTCCATCCGCATCTTTCACGAGCGCGCGCCGTCCGTGCCGCTGATCGCGATGTCCGGCTACGCCTTCGCATCGTCCGCCTCGCCCTCGCCCGATTTCCTCCGCATGGCGCTGGAGCTCGGTGCGACGCGCTGCCTGCGCAAGCCGTTCACGCCCGACGCGCTGCTGACCACGATCCGGGAATGCCTCGGCGCGGCGGCCTTGCCGAAGGATCAGAAAGAAGCACCTTGATCCCAACGCAACGCGTCATTCTCGGTGCTGGACTCGCCATCCTCCTGATCATCACCGCCGCCTCGATCGCCCTCGACGTCAAGTCGCGGTCCGATACCATCTGGGTCAATCACACTGTCCAGGTCCTGAAGAAGATCTCGGATCTGCGCGTGCTGCTGCGCCGCGCCGAGAGCGCCGCGCGCGGCTACGAAATCTACCGCAACCAGGCCTTCAGCGATGAATTCGAGGCCGCCCACGCCCAGATCGCGCCGGCGCTCGCGAGCCTCAAGCGCGACGTGCGCGACAATCCCGACCAGGTCGCGCTGCTGGAGGGCACCGAGCCGCTGGCGCTGCGCCGGATGGAGGTCGCCGCCGCGGCGATGCGCCTGCGCGCCGCGAACGACGACGCCGGCATTGCCGCGCTCCAGGGCAAGGGTGAGGGCCGCGGCCTCATGGACACGGTGATGGGCAATCTCGACCAGCTGAGCACGGAAGAAGAAGGGCTGCTGACCGCGCGCTCCCAGGATTCGCGCCGCACCGGCATCGTGCTGCTCGGCATCGACGTCGCCGGTGCGCTGGTGATCCTGCTGCTCGTGCTGATGGTGATGCGCGAGAGCCACCGCGCCCAGAGCGCGCTCAAGAGCACGCTCGAGGAAGCCACCGCCGCCAACGAGCAGCTCGAGGCGGCGGTCGCCGAGCGCACCGAGCATCTGGTCACCGCGCATGACGAGCTGCGCCTGTCGGTCAACGTGCTCCAGAGCACCTTTCGCAGCATGGCGGAGGCGGTGCTGGTCATCGATACCGAGGGCAATGTCCTGTTGTCCAATCCGGCGGCCGAGCACATGCTGCTGCACCGGGCCGGCATGAACCTGCGCAATCTGCGCGCGCTGTCGGATGTGTTTCACGGCGACGGCATCACCCCGCTGCAGGCCGACGAGCTGCCGTCGAGGCGCGTGCTGCGCGGCGAGCATTTCGAGGCCATCGAGATGATCGTCCGCCCGCACAACGGCAGCCCACCGCGCCACCTCATGATCAGCGGCCGGCCGATGCTGGACGGGCAAGGCGACATTTCCGGCGCGGTGCTGGTCTATCACGACGCGACCACCACGCGCGACACCGAACGGCAGCTGCACCAGTCGCAGAAGCTGGACGCCATCGGCAAGCTGACCGGCGGCGTCGCGCACGACTTCAACAACATGCTGACCGTGATCTCCGGCAACACCGAAACGTTGGTGGCGAGCCTGAAGCAACAGCCGGAGCTCCAGCGCGTGGCGCGCCTGATCGACGATGCCGCCGAGCGCTGCGCCGAGCTGATCCAGCACCTGCTCGCCTTCGCGCGCAAGCAGCCGCTCCAGCCGCGCAACGTCGAGATCAACGCGGCGATCACCGACATCGCCAAGCTCTTGCGCCCCACCCTCGGCGAGCAGATCCAGATCGAGACCGTGCTGGAACAGGGACAGATGACGGCGCATATCGATCCGTCCCGGCTCACCAACGCCGTGCTCAACATGGCGATCAACGCCCGCGACGCCATGCCGAACGGCGGCAAATTGCTGCTGGAGACCCATCGCGTCGTGCTGGACGAGGCCTATGCGCAGGCCAATGCCGAGGTCGTGCCCGGCCCTTACGTGATGCTCGCGGTGAGCGACACCGGCACCGGCATGTCATCCGACATACAGCAGAAGGCATTCGAGCCGTTCTTCACCACCAAGGAGGTCGGCAAAGGCTCTGGCCTCGGCCTCTCCATGGTCTATGGCTTCGTCAAGCAGTCCGGCGGCCACATCAAGATCTACAGCGAGCCGGGCCACGGCACCACGATCAAGCTCTATCTGCCGCCGGGTGACGGCACGAGCGATGCGGCCGCCGCCGCGGTGCCGCAAGCCGAAGGCGGCGCCGAGACCATTTTCGTGGTCGAGGACGATCCGCTGGTGCGCAACTTCGTCACCGCGCAATTGCAGAGCCTCGGCTACAAGACCGTCGCCGCTGCGGACAGCAAGACCGCACTGGAATTGATCGAGGCCGGCCAGGCCTTCGACCTCCTTTTCACCGACGTCGTCATCCCCGGCGGCATCAGCGGGCGCGAGCTCGCCGAGAAGGTGGCAACGCTGCGCCCTGGCGTGAAAGTGCTCTACACCTCCGGCTACACCGACAACGCCATCGTCCACCACGGCAAGCTCGACGACGGCGTGCTGCTGCTGACAAAACCCTATCGGCGAAACACGCTCGCGGAGATGATCCGGAAGGCGCTGGGCGGCGGGATGACGGCGAGTTGATTTGTAGGATGGGTAGAGCGAAGCGAAACCCATCAATGAATGTAACGGCGACGATGATGGGTTTCGCTTCGCTCTACCCATCCTACATGCCACGGCGCCCTAGCGCGTCGCCAGCAGCACCGCGGCCAGCGTGAAGATCAACCCGGCGATCTGCCCTGCCCCGAGCGGCTCGTGCAGCGCGATCGCAGAGGCGACCACGCCGATGACCGGCACCGCCATCGTCCCGATCGCGGCGACCGACGCCGGCAATCGTGCGAGCGCGGCGAACCAGCTGACATAGGCGATGCAGAACTGCACCACGGTCGAATAGAGCAGCAGCCACCATCCGACCGGCGTCACCTTGTCCAGATGCGAGGTCTCGACCAGGAGGCCGATGACCGAGATCGGCAAGCAGCCGATCCCGATCTGCCAGGCCGCAGCCGTGATCGGCGGCAGATGGATCGGATACTTCTTCGAGAATACCGTGCCGACGGCAAAGCCGAACGCGCCGGCGAGCGCCATGACGATGCCGGGCAGCTTCTCCGCGCTCGCGGCGATGCCGTTGCCGCCCATGATCGAGGCAAGGCCGGCAAAGGCCATCACCAGCCCCAGCGTCCGCAGCACCGTCGGCCGCTCGCCCAGCACCGGCCAGGCGATGATCGAGGCCCACACCGGCATGGTGTAGGCGATCAGCGCCGCCTCGCTCGCCGGCAGCCAGAGCAGCGCGAGGCCCATCAGCACCATCCAGCCGGTGACGTTGAGCACGGCGGCGGTGAGCAGTCGCGGCCAGATCGCGGGCTCGACCTTCAGGCTCTGCCGGCGGATCAACGCCAGCGCCGCGAGCAGCAGCGCGCCCAGCACGCCGGTCACCCCGCGCAGGGTCAGCGGCGGCAGCTCGGCGAGGAGGAATTTCGTCACCGGCCAATTGAAGCCCCAGCCGATCGAGGTGATCGCGAGGAACATCAGGCCGGCCGGGGCGATACGCGGCCGCGTATCCCGGCGAGTCGAATCAAGCATGTAGGCAATCCGGCAAAATCGAGGTCAGCTTGGCCCGGATTCGCCCCCTCCACCACCACCTCGGCGGGCATGCCTGCCCTCACCTTCCGTAAGGATACGTGAGTCCCGCTGACGCAATCCCGGTCCCGAAAAATATACCTGCCCTGTGAACAGCGGGATGAAGGGTCCGTATCGTCACGGAAGACAAATTTTTTCGGTTGGGAATCCCTGAGGACTCACTGATACTTGGCTCAACAACAGGCGCGGGCTTGCCCCCTGTTATCCCCCGCAATCCACCATATTTAGTATTTGATTCAGGAACTCGCACTAGTTCTTGACGGGCGCAACGGAGAGTCCTAGCTTTCGGTCCGTTCGGCGCGAGTGAGTTTGCGTCCCGCCGGCACTCCCCCAAAGGGTCTCGCAAATCTTAGCTCCGCCAGCCGGCCAAAGGCTGCGGAATGAGGGCTTGTCTGCCCTCAAGAAGCGGACTTTTCGGGCGCCAGAACGGGCCGGCAAAAGGCTCGAATGGCATCGGTTGAAGAAGTGACGTTGTGGGGCGTTGAACGCATGTCGGGCTCATCCCGTTGGGGCGGATGGGCCTGGACATGCCGGCGGGATGATCGATGCACGCATCGAGCCATCGCGCCGGGAGAAACTGGGCCGGACTCCACCGGCTGAACTGCGAAGCCTTTGGGCCGGTGGCCCTGTGAGGAAGCGCGAGAGAGAAATGACGACCCGGCACGCTTCCAACGAGGGGCGGATCCGGTCAAAGATAAGGACGGGGCAAGACAATGCGGATTGAGCGGCGCCACACCACTTCGGGACAGTCACCTTACGCCGGGATCGAGTTCCGGCTGACCACGTCGGAGATTCGCAATCCCGACGGCTCGGTCGTGTTCAAGCTGGATAACGTCGAGATCCCGACCGAATGGTCGCAGGTCGCCTCCGACGTGCTGGCCCAGAAATATTTCCGGAAAGCGGGCGTCGCCGCGCGCCTGAAGAAGGTCGAGGAGGAGTCCGTCCCCTCCTTCCTGTGGCGCTCCGTACCCGACACTGAGGCCCTTAGCCAGCTGCCCGAGAAAGAGCGCTTCGTCAGCGAGCTCAGCGCCAAGCAGGTGTTCGACCGCCTCGCCGGCTGCTGGACCTATTGGGGCTGGAAGGGCGGCTACTTCACCTCGGACGAGGACGCTCAGGCCTTCTACGACGAGCTCCGCTACATGCTCGCCATGCAGATGGTCGCGCCGAACTCGCCGCAATGGTTCAACACCGGCCTGCATTGGGCCTATGGCATCGACGGCCCCGGCCAGGGCCACTATTACGTCGACCCCTTCACCGGCAAGCTGACCAAGTCCAAGTCGGCCTATGAGCACCCGCAGCCGCATGCCTGCTTCATCCAGGGCGTAGGTGACGACCTCGTCAACGAGGGCGGCATCATGGACCTCTGGGTCCGCGAAGCCCGCCTGTTCAAATACGGCTCCGGCACCGGCTCCAACTTCTCGCGTCTGCGCGGCGAGGGCGAAAAGCTCTCGGGTGGCGGCCGCTCGTCCGGCCTGATGAGCTTCCTCAAGATCGGCGACCGCGCGGCGGGCGCGATCAAGTCGGGCGGCACCACGCGCCGCGCCGCCAAGATGGTCGTCGTCGACGTCGATCACCCCGACATCGAGACCTATATCGACTGGAAGGTGAAGGAGGAGCAGAAGGTTGCTGCGCTGGTCACCGGCTCCAAGATCAACCAGAAGCACCTCAAGGCGGTGCTGAAGGCCTGCGTGAATTGCGAAGGCTCGGGCGACGACTGCTTCGACCCCGAGAAGAACCCGGCGCTGCGCCGCGAGATCAAGCTCGCACGCCGCAGCCTCGTGCCTGACAATTACATCAAGCGCGTCATCCAATTCGCCAAGCAAGGCTACAAGGACATCCAGTTCGACACCTACGACACCGACTGGGATAGCGAAGCCTACCTCACGGTCTCCGGCCAGAACTCCAACAATTCGGTCTCGCTGAAGGACGACTTCCTCCGCGCCGTGGAAACGGATGGCGACTGGAATCTCAATGCCCGCACCTCCAAGAAGGTGACGAAGACGCTGAAGGCGCGCGACCTCTGGGAAAAAATTGGCTACGCCGCCTGGGCGTCGGCCGACCCGGGCCTGCACTTCAACACCACGATGAACGACTGGCACACCTGCAAGGCGTCCGGCGACATCCGCGCGTCCAATCCGTGCTCGGAATACATGTTCCTGGACGACACGGCGTGCAACCTCGCCTCGGCGAACCTGCTCACCTTCTACAACACCACGACCAAGCAGTTCGACGTCGCCGGCTACGAGCACCTCTGCCAGCTCTGGACCATCGTGCTCGAAATCTCCGTCATGATGGCGCAGTTCCCCTCGCGCGCGATCGCCGAGCTCTCCTACGAGTTCCGCACGCTTGGCCTCGGCTACGCCAATATCGGCGGCCTCCTGATGACCATGGGTCTGTCTTATGACTCCAAGGAAGGCCGTGCGCTCTGCGGCGCGCTGACCGCTGTGATGACCGGCATCACCTACAAGACCTCGGCCGAGATCGCGGCCGAGCTCGGCACCTTCCCGGGCTACAAGAAGAACGCCGCGCACATGCTGCGCGTCATCCGCAACCACCGCCGCGCCGCCCATGGCGAAGCCTCCGGCTACGAGGCGCTCAGCGTCAACCCGGTGCCGCTCGACCACGCCTCGTGCCCGCAAGCCGACATCGTCACACGTGCGATGGCGGCCTGGGATGCGGCGCTCGAACTCGGCGAGAAGCACGGCTATCGCAACGCCCAGACCACGGTGATCGCGCCGACCGGCACGATCGGCCTCGTGATGGATTGCGACACCACC
The DNA here is from genome assembly GCF_029714425.1 of Bradyrhizobium sp. CB2312. Lineage (NCBI taxonomy): Bacteria > Pseudomonadati > Pseudomonadota > Alphaproteobacteria > Hyphomicrobiales > Nitrobacteraceae > Bradyrhizobium > Bradyrhizobium sp. CB2312. The sequence continues at coordinate 5,404,215 of NZ_CP121668.1, forward strand.
GGCATCGAGCCCGACTTCGCGCTGGTGAAGTTCAAGAAGCTGGCCGGCGGCGGCTACTTCAAGATCATCAACCGTGCGGTACCATCAGCGCTGCGCGCGCTCGGCTATCGCGAGAGCGAGATCGCGGAGATCGAAGCCTACGCCGTCGGCCACGGCTCGCTCTCCAACGCGCCCGGCATCAACGCCTCGACCCTCAAGGCCAAGGGCTTCACCGATGAAGCCATCGCCAAGGTCGAGAAGGCCCTGCCGACCGCCTTCGACATCAAGTTCGCCTTCAACAAGTGGACCTTTGGCGAGGACTTCATCCGCGACCAGCTCGGCATCGGCGCCGAGGCGATCGCGGCCCCCGGTTTCGACCTGCTCCAGGCCGTGGGCTTCACCAAGCGCGAGATCGAGGCGGCCAACGTGCACATCTGCGGCGCGATGACGGTCGAAGGTGCCCCGCACCTCAAGGCCGAGCACTATCCGGTGTTCGACTGCGCCAACCCCTGCGGCAAGATCGGCAAGCGCTACCTGTCGGTCGAGAGCCACATCCGCATGATGGCGGCGGCGCAGCCCTTCATCTCGGGTGCGATCTCCAAGACCATCAACATGCCGAACGACGCCACGGTGGAGGACTGCAAGTCCGCCTACATGCTGTCGTGGAAACTCGCTTTGAAAGCCAACGCGCTCTATCGCGACGGCTCGAAGCTGTCCCAGCCGCTCAACTCGCAGCTCATCAGCGACGATGAGGACGAGGACGATGCGGTCGAGACGCTCTACGAGAAGCCGATGGCCGCACGCGCGACCCAGGTCTCGGAGAAGATCGTCGAGAAGCTGGTCGAGCGCATCATCGTGATGCGCGAGCGCGAGAAGATGCCTGACCGACGCAAGGGTTACACCCAGAAGGCGGTCGTCGGCGGCCACAAGGTCTACCTGCGCACCGGCGAGTATGACGACGGCCGTCTCGGCGAGATCTTCATCGACATGCACAAGGAAGGCGCAGCGCTCCGCTCCTTCATCAACAATTTTGCGATCGCGGTCTCCCTCGGTCTGCAATACGGCGTGCCGCTCGACGAGTATGTCGACGCCTTCACCTTCACCCGCTTCGAGCCGGCGGGCCCCGTGCAGGGCAACGACAGCATCAAGTACGCGACCTCGATCCTCGACTACGTCTTCCGCGAGCTGGCGGTGAGCTACATGTCGCGCTTCGATCTCGCCCATGTCGATCCGACCGAGTCGAACTTCGACGCGCTCGGCAAGGGCGTCGAGGAAGGCAAGGAGCCAGACGAGACCCAGCACGCGACCAAGCTGGTCTCGCGCGGCCTCACCCGCTCGCGGACGGACAATTTGGTCGTGATGCGCGGCGGCAGCGCCGCGGTCGCCCAAGGCAACGACAGCGCGCCATCCGGCGGCAGCAAGGTCACCGCCCTCGCCGCGCACGGCGCAAGCGCCCGCGCCGGCGACGCCATCGAAGGCGCCGTCGCCCTGAAGCAGGAAGCCAGCCACGACCTCTCGCCAACCGAGAAGCTCGAGGCACTGCAGTGGAGCAAGGCCGGCAGCGCCGCGACGATCGCGGCTCCCAGCAAGGCCGAGCGCCGCGCGGAAGCCAAGGCCAAGGGCTACGAGGGCGAGATGTGCTCGGAATGCGGCAACTTCACGCTGGTGCGGAATGGCACCTGCATGAAGTGCGATACTTGCGGGTCCACGACGGGGTGTTCGTGAGCGTGACAAACTAGGATCACCACACAAACAACTGACATTTCGATGGGCGGAGGGTTAAATCCTCCGCCCACAATATTTTCGGTGTTAGCTTCAGGTCTGCCAACCAGATGCAGCCGGAAGAGCTGGCGGCGGAACCAATCGCCCACCATTGTTTTGAGATACGCTGACTCAGGTAGTGGGCGGCATTGACGAGTTGAGAGGCGAAAATGTTCCTGACGGGACTTGGCGCACTGCTCATCTTTGGCGGACTTCTGTACATGGCACGCGCCACGATTTGGCGGGGACCACTGAGCGGTCGGGATTCGCCTCGGAAGGTTCGCGACACGCTGGAACCGCCGCGCCGGGGCTTGGGATTCCTTGGAATCGGATCGAACTGGCCGGGGATTCTTCTGATGGCCAGCGGCGCAATACTGATTGCGTCAGGCGCCAGCTTCTAGGCTTGGCCCGATGGCCAACATGCAACTCGCAGAATGGGTGAAGCGGCCTGTCCGCCGTAGCTCGACGAGAAGGCGGAAACCCATCATGACACCACGACTGTTGACGAATTTTGCTGCGCTCTGGTTGAGCTTTGACTAGCCCTCGATCTGGTCGACGACGAGGTCGATGACGGATCGTTGTCAGCATGGACTCCCGTTTTTATCGGCTCGATCTCCCTGAGGTCCCAGCAAGCGTAGCCCGGATGTCGCTCACACTCCATCCGGGCCACTCGCTTCTCACCCCTCATCATTCGCCACCGCGTGTCGACGCGCCCGTCTCGCAGCTCGCCTCGCCGCTTTCCTCGCAACCCAGCGCGCGCGAAACTGCTTTGCGGCACGAAAGGTCCGCGGTGCGACGACCTGAAATGCCAACGAGGCGATTCCAGCGACCACCCCCTTGACCACGTCGAAAGCGAAATCGGGTCCAAAATACTCCCACACGACCCTGCCTCCTTCTCGCGAAGGCGCCGCCGGGCGGAATGGGTAGCTTGCGAACATGAAAAAGCCCCGTCCGTCACCGGCGGGGCCTCGGGAAAATCTCTGTACGCCCAGTTCAGCGCACGCGAAATCTCTCAGTACACCCGCTCATGGTGGACTCGATGAACCAGCTGCAAAGCATGGCGGTGCGATGAAAAACGCCCATAGCGATCACCCAGAAAATTCGAAATGCGAAGGTGCCAGATGCGCAATGCCAAACGCGCGCACGAGAGGCCGGTTGGCGGCAGATAAACAGACTGAACGGCCGCCGTCTGTGGCGTAATTCACATCTGCGATATGACATTTTTTGGGCGCAGTCCGGTTAGCCCTGCCGCTGCGCCAGCCCAGAACCCGCACAGTCAGCCAGAATGTCCGCTTCCAATCGTCCATTCCTCCCTCGCCTGCGCAGGGTTAGGCGGCGCGCCCGGTGGGCACGAAAGACGTTCTCGCGCGCACCACGGATGGTTCGGATCGCAGCCGGCCTGGCTATCCTGCTCGCGTCTCTCGCCCTCCTAAACATCGCCTACCACGTCATCCGCAAGCCCACCGAACTCTTCGTCTTCGTCGGCAATTCCCTCGACAAGGATCCATCCGAGACCTGGCGTCAGTACGGCCCCCTCTTCCGCACCTACTCCACGGCAACGATCACGCCCGAATTGCTGGCCGCGCTGGCGCAAATCGAGAGCTCCGGCAATCCGGTGGCGCGCACCTACTGGCGCTGGCGGTGGAGTTTCAATCCGCTGGCGATCTACCGGCCCGCCTCCAGCGCAGTCGGCCTCTTCCAGATGACCGATCCGGCCCTCGGCGAAGCCGCACGGTTCTGTGTCCGCGGCAACGCGGTCACGGAGACCGGTTGCGGGTCCGCGTCCCTCTACATTCGCACGATCCCGAGCCACGCCATCGAGCTGGCGTCGGCGTATCTGGACCGCAATGTCGCGCTGGTTCTCGCCCTCGCGGGCGATGTGAAGGCAAGCGCCCGGCAGAAGCAGGATCTGGCCGCCTTCATTCATCTCTGCGGCGCAGGACCCGCCACGGCCTATGCGCGCCGCAAGTTTCAGATTCTGCCCGGCGAGCGGTGCGGCGATCACCTCGCCGCAAGCTATGTCGCCAGGGTCAGCGCGATGAAGCGGCAGTTTTTGCGGCTTGCGGCGGATGACGGCGGTTAGTGCCGTAGGATGGGTAGAGCGAAGCGAAACCCATCAGTCCACGGATGGCTGTCGATGGGTTTCGCTTCGCTCTACCCATCCTACGCACCTCAGACTGTCGCTTCCGTATCCGGCATCGAACTCTTTCCGCCGTCCGAACCTCGCGTCTTCCTTCCCGCTGAAAAAATATCCTGCACCAGCCCAAGCTTCCCCAGCCCCAAAATGATCAACCCGTTGATGTCCACCTCGTACCACGCGTGCGACAGGTACGCGTCGCGCGGGAAGCGGTGGTGGTTGTTGTGCAGGCCTTCGCCGAAGGTGAGGATTGTGGTCACGAGCTCATTCGTGGTGCTGTCATTGGTGTCGAAGCGGCGGTAGCCCCAGCGGCCGTCGCTGTGGCAGACCGAGTTGACCAGCGAGGTGGCCATGGTCATGACGTAGCTGCGGAACAGGCCGGAGAACAGGATGCAGCCGATCATCGTGCGCACGCCGCCAAAGGCGTAGCCGAGGGCGGCGGGGATGATCAGCGCCGAGAGCGCGTACCAGTACCAGCGCGTCCTTGTGAAGAACATCGCGATCGGGTCGGCCAGGATGTCCTTGGCGTAGTATTCGGCGTCGGTGGTCTCCTTGTCCCACACCCAGCCGCCCTGCGTGTGGCCCATCCCCTTTGCAAAACTCTCGATGCGGTTGCCGGAGCCGTCATAGTAAGGGCTGTGGACGTCGCCGGGCCGGTCGGAGTGAAGATGGTGCCGGCGATGGTTGCTCACCCATTTCAGGATCGAGCCCTGCACCGCCATCGTGGCGATCGCGGCGAGGATCGTCCGCATCACCGGACCGCAGCGGTAGCTGCGGTGGACGAAGTAGCGATGCATGAAGCCGATGCCCATCGTGGTCAGCACGAACATGCCGGCGAAGACCGCGATCTCCACCCAGCCGATGCCATAGGTGAAGGCCCAGATCAGCGCCCCGATCGTGCCTCCGATCATCAGGGCGAACGAGATGTAGGAATCCCGAAATTTCGCGTCGACCACCGGGCCTTCGAACAGCAGGCCCGGCGGCATTTTCGCCTCCGCGCCCTGCTCCGGCGCCACGCCCTCGATTACGGTCATTTCAAACGGCCCACTTCCAAAGCACTTCTGCAACGTAGGGTACAGACGCGGATAATTTCTAGCAAGAACCCCATCGGCCGCTCGACTACCGAGGGAACCTGTCGGGTGGGTCAGCCCTGCGGACTGCGCGTAGCGCAGACCGCTTGGCGTAACCCACCCCACCCACTGCCGGCATCCGGCCAAATCTCATCACATGGCCGCCACGCAAGTGACAACCCACAATCGCGATTTCAGCGCAAACGCGACGGAGGTTGGCGGCTTCAGCGATATTCAGGAGCCATTTGCAATGTTGAGTTCGGTAGAAAATAAGCCAACGGGAAAATCCGGCCGGCGCGGCGGCAAGAAGAAGGCCGGGCAACGGACCAAAGCCGGCGAGCACCACGCAACTGCAGCGCATCCATCGCCGGATGCCTCGGCGGAGATCAGCCAAGAGAATAAGCAAGAGAACGAGCAAGAGAACAGGCAAGAAAACAGGCAAGAGACCGAGCAAGAGAACAAGCAAGAGACCAAGCAAGAGACCAAGCAAGAGGCAGAGACGAGCCGACTGATCGGTGCGCAGGTTCCCTCGGCTGTAACCTTGCCGTCCGGGATAGAGATCGCTGCAAGCGCGCCCGTCGCACCAAGGGAACCCTCCCAGGTCAGCCCGCAGGCGATTGCCGATGCCTATGGCGACTACATCAGGACGTCGCTTGAGCAAGCCTGGGCCTTCCTGGGACGGCTCGCGACGGCGCGCTCACCCGTCGAGGCCGTTGAGCTTCAGATGGCGTACGCGAAACAGGCGTGCGAATCCTTCGTCGCCAAATCCCAAGAGATCGCCGAGCTGCATGAACAAATGACCAGACAAAGGGTCATGCATTTTGAGGGGTTCGTGGCCAGGCTCACCCAGACGACGCTCGAAATCCGCGCAACACATCACTAAAGCTGAATGGCGTTGGGTTGAATCGAGTGCCGCAGGCTCGGTTCACCTCGCCCGCTTGCGGGAGGGGTCGGCGCGAAGCGCCGGGTGAGGGCTTTCTCCTCTAGGAGAGTGTCCCATTGCGGATGCACCCTCACCCCAACCCTCTCCCGCAAGCGGGAGAGGGAGCGCACCTCCCGTTGCAGCGATCAATCTCATCGCGCTTTAGCGGCGGCTGCGCATTTCGAGCCGCGTGGCCGGAAGCCCTCAGGGGTAGAACCCTTGCGAAACCCATCATACGACCATCGACGTTGATGGGCTTCGCTCCGCTCGGCCCATCCTACGAACAGCGCTTGCGCAGTCGCGGAGCCAACCCACCCTAAAGCATGATCCGGAAAAGTGCGAAGCGGTTTTCCGGAAAGATCATGCGTAAACAACAACCTAAAGCGCGATGACGATTCATCCAAATCTCATCGCGCTTTACGCTCACTCCGCCCCGCTCCCGCGCTCGCCATAATTTTACCTTTGCACACGCGTTGTGTCGGACAACGGCGAGACCTATCCTTGCAGCGATCGGACTGCCTCCCATTGACGCCCGACCGGATGGAGAGCGCATCGGTGCCTGAGACGAACGACCCCAAACCTGAGACCGACAGGCCGGATAACGCCAAGCCGGATAACGCCAAACCTGACGCCGCCAAGCCGGACGAGGCGCGCGTCGACGGCGGGCTGGCGCGGGCCTATGACCGGATCAAGAGCGCCGAGGAAGACCTTGCTCGGCTGGACCGGCTGGTTTCCGGAATGGAACGCGACAGCGAAAGCCCTGGGGTCTCGCACGCAAGCGCCGCTGCGACGGCAGCCGCAACCTCCGCAAACAAGGCGCCGACGCCGGATGCCAAGGCTCCCGATGACAAGGCTCCGGATGACAAGCATCAAGGCTTGAAGGGAGACCGGACCATGATGCGTGCCTTGGTCGGCCTCGTGCTGGCAATCGGCCTTCTCGGCGCGGCCTTCGCTTCGCAATATCGCGATGAGGCCAAATCGATCAGCGAGTCGATCGGCAAGTCGATCATGGCACGATTGGGTCCGCCGGCCACGAGCACACCCTCGCAAGCCTCCGCTGTGGCAAGTCCGGCGCAGCCGCCCGCCATGCTGCTGGCTGCGGCCGATGAGACGAGCCCGATGCCCGCGCCGCCGGTCGCCAAGGACACGCCAACCAAGGACACGCAAGCCAAGGACACGGAAAGCGTCCCCAAGCCCGGCGCCACGGCGCCTGAGGCGTCATCGGCCGATCTCGCGCAATCGCTCAAGGCCATCACGAGCGAGCTTGCGAGCATCAACGGCAAGCTCGAGCAACTGAAAAGCCGCAACGAGCAGACCCTGCGCGAGCAGGCCGACACCATTCAACAGCTCAAGGCGGCGCAGGAGAAGGATGCGGCGGAGACTGCGCGCCTCGCCGCGCAGGTCCAGACGTTGCAAACGCCGCCGACGGCGTCATCGGCGTCCACAGCCGCAAAGCCCGTCGTGCGCAGTGTGAACAGCGATATGGCTGCGCGTGCCCGGCCGCACGTACCAGACGCCGCGCCCCGGCGGCCCAGGCCGCCGCCGCGTGGCCGCTGGATGCCTCCGCCCTATATGGATCCCTATTACGGCGATCCGGATTGGTGAGCTCGAAGGCAGGCTGCAGTGCCGTAGGGTGGGCAAAGGCGCACTTGCGCCGTGCCCACGAGCAAGTTCTACGGACGGGAATGGTGGGCACGCTTCCGCCTTCGCTCTTCGAGCTACGGCGGACAAGTCGCTTTGCCCACCCTACGAGAGCCGGGCGCTACCACCAATACGGCCAGCGCCATCCCTCATAACGAACATATGACGACACGAACGGCGGGCCATAGGGATCGACGCGGTCGTCTTCAGGCCGATAACGATAGCGCGGAACGATATAGTAGTCCCACGGCGTCGGCCGCAGCACGGGCGCCGTCACGATGAGCCTCTCCTGTGGTGCGCGGACGACGACAGCCTTTCGCGTCCTGGCTTCAACACCTGTCGTTGCCAGGCTGCACAGCGCCACGGCCGTTCCGAGCGCACACGCGAGGGTCATTTTCTTCATGCGTTGATCTCCTTCGCGGGAAGAGTGCTCAAGGTTGCAAAGCAAGGCAAGCCAATTCGCTGTCAACTTGCTTGAATGAACGCTGTCGGCTCTGGCTCGCCGCCCGCTCCACGCACCCATCCCGGCCGCAACCTCGCGGGCATCGGCAGCGCGCCAGCGCTAGGTTCAACCGGCGCACCCCCTTGGATTGCAGGGGCCAATTAGACACGCTAGACGTTTGGTCATTGGTCAAAACGATTCGTATCTTTGGGGGATAGATGAACAAGTTGATGACGGCTTTCGTCGTGACGGTCTTGTCGGTGGGCATCTCGGCGGCCGGGGCTGCTCCCCTTTACGAGTGCGGCGGCAACCCCGCCTGCCAGGCCAAGCGCGATCGCATGTCCCGCGAGACCTATGATCGCAACATCAATCGGTGCCTCGCCGCTGCCGGGGCCACGCGCGAGCAGTGGCGCGCCCATGCCGTCCCGCGCCCGCAGGCGGACAAGGTCCGCGCCTGCCTGGAGGCGCACGGCTAATTCACCAAGTCGTGCGGCGGGCGAAGCCCTACGCCGCGTCGGCGTCCTCGGGCTCAGGCCCATAGGATGGGTAGAGCGTAGCGAAACCCATCCTATGCAGTCGCACTTGCCAAGCCGCGCTTCAGGCTGCCTGGCCGGTGCTTTGGGGCAGGTCGATATCCTTCCAGCTCGCATCGCTCTGATGGACGGCGAGAATGTTGATGCCGAGCGCCACCGCGTGATAGCCGTTGTCCTTCAGCCATTGCTCGAGTTGCCGGGTGTCCGTCTTGATCTTTTCGATCAGCAGGATCGGACGATACTTCCTGATCGTCGCCTGGGCACCGCTGAGGGCTTCCATCTCCATGCCCTCGATGTCGATCTTGATGAAATCGACCCGCGGCAAATCGAGTTCGTCCAGAGTCATTTTCCGGACCATGACGGTGTTCTCGGCGTAGTCGATCGCCTGACCGATGAATTCGGTGCTCGGGCGTGGCCGCAGCTCCAGGCTGCCGAAGCTGGACGGCGTGAAATAGTTGGGATTCGGAATTTGCATCGTGCCGGATTCGGACGACACGGCCGCATGCACCGCATGCGCATTGAAGCAGTTGTTGATGGCGATGTTGCCGGCCAGCGCGTAGAAGATCCGCTCCTGGGCCTCGACCGCAAGCACCGTGCCCCATCCCGTCATCGACGAGGCCCATTCGATCGTGTGCACGCCGATATTCGCGCCGCAGTCGATCGCGATCACTCCGTCACCGTGGTACTTTCGTCGCAGGGCCAGCAGTTCGAGCGCGACCTTGACTTCGAGCGGATCGAAGGCGGCCCCCTCCAGGATCTGATACCCCACGCCGTAGCCGCGGTCAGGCGCGAGCATGCGATAGTCGAAGCGATTGACGATCATCGTGCCGTGGTTGGACGAGGCCATGACAAAGGCCAGTTTTTGCCCCGCGATAGGCATAGCAGAATCTCCCCTTCACCCAGAGTAGACACCACTATCCCAGTGCGTGCTTATGCGAAGCTTGCCCGGAATCGGCGACCGGACGAGCACGCGTCCCCCGGATGAGCGCAGCGATGTCCGGGGAAATGTTCCACGGCAAAGGTCCCGGATATCGCGGAGCCTGTTATCAAGCGACGCGTTGCGCCGACCCGGTGGCTCATGCGGGCTACGGCTCCCTCACGCCGCGTCGGCGTCCTCGGGCGCAGGCCCTGTCACGAGCCCGTCGAGACTGACCATCAGCAAATCGGCGATGTGCATCAGCTGGTAGAGCGGAATGTCCGCCTCGCCCGTCTCGGCCTGCAACACGAACGCGGGCGACACGCCGATGCGCTCGGCGAGCTGGGTTTCGGTGTAGCCGCGGCTCTCGCGTGCGGCTTTCACACGCGCGCCGATGCCGAGCCGGTGCCGGGACTGCTCGTCCGCGGTCATCATGGCGGCCTGCTCCTCCGGGCTCGCATAACCGTCCGCGAACGCGGTGCCGATCAGCCGCTCCTTGCGCCAGGCGAGCCGGCAGGCCTTGCGCAGTCCGCTCGAGAAGATCACCGAAAACTGCTCCGGCACCCACGCCGAGCTGTTGAGCTGCAGGCGCGCGCCGGTACCGGAGACGTCGCGGATCGTGCAGGGCACGCTGATGACGCTGCCGGCGCCGTTGTCGAACTCGACAATGCCGGTCCGCAGCGTGTGATGCCTGACGGCGGCGCGATGATCGCTCATGACAGCTCCCGTAAGCTCGCGGCAGCGCCGGACGAGGCATCTGACGCGGCCGCAAATTCCGGACCGGAACCTAGCGCAGAGTTTTTCGCAAAACTCCTAATGTTCCACCGCCGCGCCCGCGACCGGCCGCGATGGTAAAGGATTTGCTCCCATCTGCAGCGGGGCGGGTCGCACAAGAACATTCACGAGAAGACCGACATGCCCGGGACAAGCCCGGCCATGACGATGTGGAAGCGACCGCGTCTCTCTCCGCCGTCATTCCGGGGCGCGACGAAGTCGCGAGCCCGGAATCCATAGCCACGAGCGGAAGGGATGACCCGTCACTATCGGCGCGCCCGTCTCGACGTCCTGTGGTTATGGATTCCGGGCTCGGCGCTGCGCGCCGCCCCGGAATGACGGCGGGGAGAGTTCGGTGCACAGAGATACAATCTGTCCGTCATGCCCGGGCTTGTCCCGGGCATCCACGTTCTTTGTGCCGGCTTTGTGCCGGCAAGGCGTGGATGGCCGGGACAAGCCCGGCCATGACGCTGTGGAACCTTCGGTGCCCAAATCGTTGGGCCACATACGCCCCCACCATCCGTGCCCGCCTACTCGCGCGCGCGGCGCAGCGCGTCCTCCAGCTTCCGCCTTTGCTTGTCCCAGCGGGTCTGCTCGGCCTCAGCGCGCTCGTCGATTGCGGCGCGCTCGGCCTCGATCGCCTCGATGCGCGCTGCGTGCACCCGCCTCGCCTCCTCCAGTGCCGCTTCGGCCGCGGCGACGGCCTTGTCCCGGCGCGCACGCGCCTTGGCGTGGGCCGCCTCCTCCTTGCGGCGCTCGGCTTCGCGCCGCCGCTCCTCTTTCTCAAACGCCGCGGCGGCCTTGCGCGCGGCCTCGTCGTCGGCCTTGCGCGATATCTTGTGTGCGGTCCTGACGGGACGCTTCTTCGACTCCGCCTTGGGCTTGCGTTTGGGCCTGCGTTTGGGCTTGGCCTCGTCGTCGGCGAGATCGGTCGGCAGCTGCGCGTTCTCGGTGAACGGATCGTCCGAGCCGACCGGGCGTCTCAGCACGACGCCGGGACTTGCCATCGTCGCCGCGACGACATCGGGGTCGTCGGTCTCCTTCGCAACGCCCTGATGGAAGAGATTGGAGCTCGCGCCCCACGCCTCCAGCGCCGCCTTCATCGAGGGTGCGGCGACCGCCTGGTCGTAAAAGCCGAGCGAGGTCTGGTACGTCCTCAGTTTTCTCTGCGGTTTTGTCTTCGGCTTGTCTGGCATGTCGCTCCGCGGCCCTGGCGCAGCAACAAGCTCCCGTCGCACCGCCACCACCTTGGCATCATGCCCCTGTTTTGCCCGACGGGTCAAACACTATTTCGGTATCGCCGAAGTCGCTCGACCCAGGGCAATCGCGATTAACATCGGAGCTTTGGGCTGCCAGGCCCCCACAGCGTCATGGCCGGGCTCGTTGTTTAGTCCGGAGACATGGCTGACACCTGTTCGGACACATCACTGACAGGTTGGTCGTTGGTCAAGTCGATCGATGCGACCTGCCAGCTGGCGAAGAAGATTCCGTAATGGCCGTCGCGGTCCAGCGGGCGGATCGCGAGATGTTCGCGTGCGAAGGCCTGGGGAACCTTCCAAAATCGTCCCTTGAAAGAGATATAGGGTCTGGTCGATGAGACCCTGCGCACGATCTCTGTGCTGTCGTATTCGACCTTCGGAATGCGCGCCGGCATGGCACGGGCGCTCGGCCGGAAGCGATCGGCGGGGACGTGCATATCGATGCCTTGGTGGGGGCGCTCCAGATTGTAGACCGGTCGCCAGGCGTCGAAGGCGCGCTGGACTTCCGCGAGGGTACGGAAGCGACGCATGGCAAAAACCTCGGCCTTCAGGGTGCGATGGAAGCGTTCGTTCTTGCCGCGGGCCTGCGGGTGACATGGCCTGGCGTGCACCACCCTGACGCCGAGCTTGAGCAGCCACACCTTCAGTCCGGTCCAACGAACGCCGGACGTATCGCCCCAAGGTGAGCCGTTATCGGTGTAGAAGGCCTCCGGCAGGCCATAGCAGCGGAACGTCGCCGTCAGGTGATCCTGCACGGTGAGACGCTGCTCGTCGGCGCAGGCCTTCAGGCACAAGACATAGCGCGAGTGATCGTCGACGACGGTCAGCGGATGGCACCGTGTCCCGTTGGCGAGCGGCAGGTGGCCCTTGAAGTCCATCTGCCACAGCAGATTGGGAGCTTCCTTCTCGAAGCGGTGCCCCGGATTGGGTGGCGCAGTCTCACTCGGTGTGACCCGGCCGTTCCGGCACAGGATCCGGTGCACCGTTGACGGCACCGGCACCGTCTGGCCATCCCGCTTCAGGCAATGGGCGATCTTGCGTGCGCCCCAGGCGGGATGCTTGTCCCGCACAGCCAGAACCTGTGCCTCGACCGCAGCCTTGCTGCGCTTGGGCATCGCATGCGGGCACCGGGAACGGTCGGCCAGCTCCCGATCGCCAGCCTGCCAGCGCCGCAACCACTTGTAACCGACATCAGGACTGATGTTGAACCGACGGCAGAGCTCGCGCCGGTTGACGCCTTCCTGCAAAGCCAGCCGCACGAACTCGTGGCGCTGATCCATTGCTGACACCTCACTCCAAGGCATGGACGGCCTCCCGAATCGGACCAATCCAGCCAATGTTGATGTGTCAGCTATGTCTCCGAACACCCGTCAGTGATCTGTCCGGGCTAAACACTCGTCCCGGCCATCCACGCCTTGCCCGGTGTTGAAATCCCAGTTGTTTTCTACTGTGCATGGGGTTGTTTTCGAACTTTTGCCGGCCTGGCCTCGCGACGACGCTACGATCCCGCATCGAGCAGCGCGTCATATCCCTTGGCGCTGAACGCCAAGAGACAAAACCCGTGCCCGAACGGATCGGCCAGCATCGCGATCCGCCCATAGGGCGCATCGCGCGCAGGCACCTCCAGCACCGCGCCGGCTGCGAGCGCACGCGCGACCGCGGCATCGACATCGTCGACGACGACGTCGACATGCAGCGGCGTCCAGTGCCGCTCGTAGCGGCGGCGGTCACCGCCAGCGCCGATCGTGCCGGCCGCTTTGCTGAGCAGATACACCGGCGCCGGCCAGCCGTTGAGCTCGACGAAGTCGGTGCCGAAGCGGCGGCCAACCGTCAGGCCGAAGGCTGAGGTGTAGAAGGTCGTGGCGGCGGCGACGTCGGGAACGTCGATGTTGAGGAGCATGGTCATCGGGGCAGCGTAGCCCGGATAGCGCAACGCGCAATCCGGGATGGTGCCGCACCTGTCCCGGGATTACGCTTGCGCTCCATCCGGGCTACGTCGGCCTTTATGGAATCTCGTACACCGACACCCGCTCCGCGATGCCGCTCAGCGCGACGCTGCGGCGGGTCGGGACGAGGCCGCCGGCCTCAAGCAGGCTGCGCGCCTCGGCATTCTCCACCACCTGCTCCGTCACCACGATCGAGCGCGAGGCGGCGAGGCCCTGGACGCGCGAGGCGATGTTGACGGTCTGGCCGAAATAATCCTGCTGGCCGTTGAGCGTGACCGCAAGGCACGATCCCTCGTGGATGCCCATCTTCAGGAGCAGGCCCTGCTGCTGGCGCTGCGCCCCGAGCTCGCTCATGGCCTCGCGCATGCGGATCGCGGCAGCGATCGCCCGGTCGGGAGTCTCGAACGTCGCCATCACGGCATCGCCGATGGTCTTGACCACGGCGCCGCGCTCGGCGGCGATGATCTCCTGCAGCAGGCGGAAATGCTCGTTGACCAGATCGAAGGCAACGAGGTCGCCGACATGCTCATAGAGGCCGGTGGAATCCTTGAGGTCGGAGAACAGGAAGGTCAGGCTCAAAATCTTCAGGCGCTGGCCGATGGCGAGCGTCTCGGTGCGATACAGATCGCGGAAGGTCTGGTTGGTGAGCAGCCGCTTTGCGGTGAGGCTGGGCCTCCGCCGCGTCAGGACGGCATCGAGTCGCCCGTCCGCGACCCACACCGCCGGCAGCACGCGCGTATCGGTGCGGTTCTCCAAGGTGAGCCTGAGCGCGCCGGGCCGAAGCGTGACCGCGTCGACGGGCACGTCGGCCTTGCTGAAGATCAGCGCGAGGTTCTGGCGCTCGCTGGTCTCCTCGCCCTTGACCTCGATGAATTGCGCCGTGTGCGTCACCGGATCGAACAGGATCAGCATGCCCGCTCGAATGTGGAGCGACAGGATCGCCCGCTCGCCCGACGGCAGGTCGACGGCTTCGAGCGTGAGCTCACGCATGAGCGCATCGACATCCGTGGGCAGGTCGATCGCCGAGCTCCAGAACACCTGGCGATAATATTCGGCGAGCGACAGCTCGTCGGCATTGTGGGCGGCGATCTTGCGCACGCGCGGGCTGACCGTGAAGGTCACCTCGACCAGATTGTCCAGCGTCGTCTCATAGCCCGCCGCGCAGAACGCGCAGTGATACTGCGCGCTGTTGACGGTCTTCAGACTCTTGTTGGCGGAGAGCACGCCGGCGCAGCTTGGGCACATCACACTCCAGGTCATCTCGAGGATGCCGAGCCCGACCGCGCGCAGCAGGCCGCCGATCACCTCCTCCTCGTCGAGGCTGGCCTCGCCGGCCAGATGCAGCGGGTTGATCTTGGAGAGCGCATGGTCGGGCGCCTCCCGCACCATGCGCTCGATGAGGTCGGCAACTTTCTCGTCGACCGACTGGCGCAGCACACCGAACAGCGTTTCGATCTCGCTCATGCAATGATTTTACGTGAAAGGGGGCGGCGCGGAAATCCGCGTTCCCCATAGCTATGCCGGCGGTGGCGGGGCACAAGCACTAGCAGCCAATTGCCGCCTCACGATGACGGGAGGTTGATCCCTCGACGGGAATCAGCGCTGCCGTTGCGCCAGGTAAAATCCGCACAGCACCGTGCCAAGTCCCGCCAGTTGCAACGTGGTCGGGGCCTCGCCGAGCAGCAGCCAGCCGACCAGCAGCGTCAGGGCCGGCACGATCGCCGGGAACACGGCAGCGCGGGCAACGCCGAGACGCTGGACCGAGACCGCGTAGAGATAGAGCGCGGCGGGCCCGGCGAGCACGCCCTGCGCCAGCGCCTGGATCGCGTTCTCGCTGATGCCAATTGCTGCCAGCCTGGCGAGGCCCCCGGTGGCGAGGTAGATCGGCAGCAGGAGCAGCGACAGCACGTTGATGACCAGCGCGGCCGAGACCGCCGAGACGCGCCAGTGCCGTAGCAGCGCGCCGAAGCCGGCGAACATCAGCCCGGTCAGCACGAAGATCAGATCGCCCTGCACCCCGTCGGCCCCGATATGGCCGATCGATTCGGCGCCGATCACACCGAGCCCGCCGACGATGACGAGGGCACCGACCAGCCGCGAGGCGGAGATCCTCTCTTTGAGGAACAATGCCGCCAGCAGCAGGCCGCCGAGCGTGGCGCAAGAGGGCTGGATCACGCTGCCATGGCCGAGCGGCACGAACATGAAACCGGCATAGGAGATCAGCGCCATCACGGGGCCGCCGAGCACCATCAGCGCAAGGCCCCTGCCCCAGCCGATGCCGCAGAGATCGGAGATTCCGGCGCGCAAGACCAGCGGCAGGAAGGCAATGCCCGACCAGACGTAGCGATGCACGAGCAGATCGACCGGCGTGAAGCCGACCTTCAACCCGTGCCGCGTGCCGGCAAAGCCCAGCGCCCAGAACAGCGCTGCCGACAGGCCGCAGACGACGCCCAGCAGCGCCGGTGTCGCATCATTGTTGTGAGCGAGAGCGTCAGCGCCGCTCGTCCGCTGATCCATGGGGCAAGCCTTATGTCAGGGGGCCGTGCTGCTCAACCCACGTGACTGCAAGGCTGGCACGCAGCCATGATGCGAAGCTTCGCAGCCCGGATCAGCGCGCTTCTAGGCTGTCACGCGCCGCGGCGCGCTCGATGAAGACTCTGTGGTGACGCTCGCAATACGGCTCGGAATCTCCTCGCGCCATCTGGCGCGGTTGTTCAAGCGCCATGTCGGCGCGACGCCGCTTCAACGCCGACTTCGCCGAGCTCTACGGGAGATCGCCATCGAGCCTGCGTTCATCGAACAATGCGCAGCCGGCTTTAGAAAAACCCGGGGCTGAGATCGAGCCCGTAGGTCAGGCTCAGCACGAACACGAACAGAGCGGCGGCTGCGAACAAGGCGAGATGCTTGAGAATGAACGAACGCGGCGAAGCGGTGGCAATAACGGCTTTCTGCGCAACAGGCATGACGAACTCCATTATGAAAACGATTCTTGGCCGCCAATGAGCAGCGCCCGCATCAAGCACCGCGACCTGCAAAGCAACTATTAAAGAGATCACACTCGTTTTGAACGGCGGTACACAACACGCATGTTGCGAAGAACTTTTTCGCCGACGAATTCTCAGTGAGCGCATCGACACGCAACGTGCGATGGATCATCGCGCGCAAAAAAAGGCCGGGACGAGCCCGGCCATGATGTCGCGGAAAGTTTTGGAACCAAGCTCTCGGGCTCGGTGCGATGTCGACTTAACGGGCCGACCCCGTGGTCACGGTCGCGGTCTTCACCTTGCGCGGGGTCAGGACGCTGACCTGGAGCGCCGTCACGCTGGTGGCGGGCGCCGCGACCTGCTGCTCGACATTCTTGGCGCCGAGCACGCTCACCTGCACGGGCGACGCCGGAATGCCATTGGCCTCATAGGCCGGCAGTTCGCCGGCGAAGGTGGCAGTCGAGCCCGCGATGGCGAGGGCCGCAACTGCGATCGACAAAGTCTTCTTGTTCATGGTGATGCTCCTGGAAGAAGTGCGGAGCACATGTAAGCCTGATTTGCTGCATTGCGATATGCATTGCTGCAACGCAATATCGCGCACCATGCATGGCGATATGCCTAACGCGCCCAACTCCTGGACGCGTTCCGGCGAAGGCTTAACCGCCCATCACGTTGCCCCAGCCGTCGAAAACATAGGCCTTCCAGACCACCGTTCCATCGCCGCGCAACCGGCTGGCCCGGCGATAATCGTCGGCCTGATCGGCGGTCCAGGTGATGATCGCGCCGGAAACGCGATCGTGCAGGATGGCGGGCTCGGTGGGATCGAAGGCGTCCATGGGACGAAGCGAGGAATGCGTCATGACCGATCAACGCGCCTGCGACAACAAGGTTGCCGCAAGGCGCCCGGGCAAAACGCCGCGCATCCTCCGCGTCGTCATTTGCGAGCGCAATGACGAAGGGAGCCCGCGTAACGCCCTATTTCAAGGCCGTTGCCAGCGCTTGCAGCTTTGCGACGAGATTGGTCCCGAGTGCATAAATCACTTCGATGATGGCGAGCGCGATGCCCGCTGCAATCAGGCCGTATTCGATTGCGGTGGCGCCGGATTCATCGGCGGCGAAAGCGGCCAGCGTGGATCTCAATTTCACTATTGCATCCTTCCCAACTCTACCGGACGTTGCCGGCGCGGGAGAGATGCACCTGATCAATCCAAGATTGAGTAAATCCAGCCCCCTCAATTTGTTGACAAAGAACCTTGAATTTGCGGACCTTTTCCGGTGTCCCAGCCCTGGAACCGCGATGGAACCCGCGTTGCTGTTGTGCAACACCCACGCGAAAAGCCCAAACTAGGCCATTTGCGCCATTGCGCCGCCACATCGTCCCCCGAACAATCGACGCTGCTACATGCCTTTCCGTGCAAGACTGTTTGCATCAAGACTGTTCGGACAAGACGGGTTTTGAACAGAACCGTTTGGAGGCAGGGATCATGAACGATCGGCGGTCTCTTCTTGTGGCTGTCGCGTGCCCTTCGGCCGTGATGGTCGGCTGGCTGGCGCTCTCCCTCTCCGCCTACGCTCCGGCGCTCATCGAGAACAGCGGCGCCGACGCGGCCTCGGTGTCCCGTACGAAAGATCTTACTCGTCTCGAACTCGCCGATGTTCCGCGCGCAGCCACCATTGAGGATGGCATCGCGCTGACGGCCGACATCGCAGCGGCCGCCGCGGTGGCCCCACAAATCGCGGAAGCAGCGGCGCCCGCGGAGCCCGCCCCCGCCGTCAAGCTCGCTTCGGCTGATCCGGCGCTGATCCTGCCGGCGGAACCGCCGCCCACCCCGCAGATTTCGCCTGAACCGGAGCCCGTGGTTAGCGAGGCTCCGCCTGCACCGGCGCCGGAGCCCGTCAAGATTGCATCCGCCGATCCCACTGAGATCGTGACCACCGACGAACCGTCGCCCGCGGAAATTGCGGGCGGTCCCGCCCCGGCGCCAAGCAAGGCATCGCCGCCGGCCGACACCGTCGCCGTGCTCGACGAATGCTTCGTCATCGATGTCTGCATCGACCGCTATCTCTGGACCCTCTACCAGCGCACGCCCAAGGAAGACTCCATCAAGGTGCAGGAGCGCCGCGCCGTCACCATCAAGCGCAGGGGCAAAACGGTCACAGTGATGCGCAGCTTCACCAAGCTGGTCGACGAGGATTTCGGCTGGAAGGACCCGAAGGCAGCCGAGCACGCCGGCATGTCGATGATGGACTATGTCATCGGCGGCATGGACAAGAGCTTCAAGCGAAAACTGTTCCGCGCGCTGCTCGCCGCCGAAGCCGCCGGCCTCTCCCCCGGCATCACCAGTGCGTTCCGCGACGACTATCGCCAGTCGATCGCGAGCGGCCTGAAGGCCGCCTCCGACCGCTCCTACCACGGCGGCAGCACGCGCGGCGGCTACGGCCACGGCATGGCGGCCGACATCGTCAGCACCCAGGGTAACAATCGCGCGCAGCGCTGGGTCTCCACTGAAATCCTGTGGAAGTGGGTCGACGCCAACGGCAAGGCGCTCGGCATCGGCCGGCCCTATCTCGACCGCGATCCGCCGCATGTCGGCCCGATCGACGGCAAGGAGTACATCTCGAAGCGTGGCGGCGCGAGCGACCGCAAGGAAGCCGCGAACACCAGGTCCAAGAAGGCGCGGGCTGTGGCCAGCACCAAGCCGTCGAAGTCGAAGGCGCATGCTGCGCGCGAGCAGAAGAGCCCGGCCAAGCCGCAGAAGTCGGCGCAATCCGCCGGCAAGCGCACGACCTGATCCGTTACGATTTGGGCTCCGGAATCGGCAGCGGCACGAGACGCATCTCGGCAGTGCCGGATTCCTGCGTGCGCACCAGCACCGCAAAGATGGTGTCGACGGCGAGCCGCACCGCTGCCTCCATCGCTTGGCCCTTGGCCAGATGCGCCGCGATCAGGCCGGTGAGGAGATCGCCGGTGCCGTAGGGACGGATCGGCAGACGCGGCGTCGCAAAGCGCGACAATTGCCCATCCGCGCACAAGATCGTCTCTACCTGCCCCGCCGGCGTGTCGGCGAGCGCGCAGCCGGTGGCGACGACGTCGATGCGGCCGGTCCCTGCGAGCGCCGCACATGCCGCGCGCAGGCCTTTCGCATCCGCAATCGTGATGCCCGACAGCAGTTCGAGCTCGAACTGGTTCGGCGTGGCGATCTTCGCGGCCGGCAGCAGCCGGTGTTGCACCACATCCAGAATGCCGTCGGCGACATAGACGCGGCCATCGTCGCCGATCACGGGATCGCAGAGATAGACCAGCTTCGAATTGCGCGTGAGCGCCCGCTCGACAAAATCGGCGATCATAGCGGCATTGCCGACCGAGCCGAGATAGCCGGTGACGAGCACGGCCGCCTCATCGACGAGACCGCGCTCCTCGACGCCCATCAGGAGATCGGCGACGAGCTCGGTCTCCAGCACACGTCCGCGCAGGGTCGGATAGCGCGGATGGTTCGACAGCAGCGTCGTCGGCACCGCCGCGACGTTCACGCCCTCCGCCTGCATGGCATAGGCGGCCGCGCTGTTGCCGACATGGCCGTGGACCACCTGGCTTTGAATGGAGATCACGAGCATGCGGAGGTCCGTACGGTCAAAAGCTGGATGTGGCAAGCTATGGGACCTCATACCCGAGCTCCGGCCGCAGCGCCCGCATCTTCCGTGCCAGCCGCCGGTGTCCGCTCTCCTCCGACCGCGCCAGCTGGTTTGCCACCGCGACATGGTCCGCATCGGGTTTGTGCTGATTGAGCTTGGCCTGTCCCTCGATCTGGTCCACCACGAGATCGACGACGCGGATCGCAGCCAGCATGCTCTCGCGCTTGCCACCTTCCATCTGAGCGAGGTCCCAGGGCTGTTTCGGAAGCCGCGCCTCGGAGACCGCCAGCAGCGCATCGCCATGTCCGCGGTTCTCATCGAGCCCGCGCAACTGCGCCACGCCCGACAGGTGCACGGCCTCGTAGAGCCAGGTCGAGACGTTGTCGCGCGAAGCATACCAGTCGTTCGAGATGTAGGCGTCGTCGCCGGCAACGATCAGCAGGAAGCGCCGCGAGCCATCCGCCAGCGCGACCAGCGGATTCTTCGCCGTAAAGTGAATCTGCACGATCGCGCGCCCCTCGCGCCGATGCAGCACGAACGGCACGTGCGAGGCGCGTGGTCCGCGCTCATCCGCCGCCACGATCATACCGAAGCCGCGCTCCCCGGCAAATTCCAGCGCGCGCTGCTCCTCGATGCGGAATTGGGGACGGAGGACATGCATGGCGGCGCTCGGACTGGACGAAGGACGATGCGAGGCTAACCCATCATGCCCCGGACTCCGAAACGATATTGGTCCGCAAATGCGGATGTCAGGAATGATCCCGGCCGCGTGCGAGCTCCGCGAGATAGGCGCAGAACATGTCGGCCAACCCGTCGGCATGATGCGCGATCTCGGCCTCGCTGCGCAGTGTCTCCGAAAACCGCTTGCCGACCTCGCTCAATGTCGTCTTGACCAGCTCGCCAGCGAGGATACGTGTCGCATCCGAGGCCTTGGGCAGCGCCTCCCGCATGAAGGCCGCGACGATGCCCTCGCCCGCGGCCCGCGCGTCCTGCGCCTCGGGCGCGTCGCGATAGAGCGGCGCGGCATCGCTAAGCGCCGTGCGGATCGCAGCCTCCTCGCACTCGGAGCGGATGAAGGCATGGACCAGCGCACGCAGCCGCGCCAGAGGCGGCCTCGCCCGGTCTTCGAGAATGCCGCGCAGCATTTCGCTCGTGCGCCGCCACTCGTCGCTCTGGAGGCGGAACAGGATCGCCGCCTTGTTCGGAAAGTATTGGTAGAGCGACCCGACGCTCACCCCGGCCCGCTCCGCTACCCGCGCCGTGGTGAAACGCTGCGCCCCTTCCTTCGCCAGGACCTGAACAGCGGCATCCAGAATGGCCGCCACGAGCTCGTTGGAACGGGCCTGTTGCGGCTGTTTTCGTGAGGAAACTGAACGGCTTCGACGATCGGCCATGGCATGCCCGGGCAATGCGAATAGGAAATGCGACGAATTAGTCGTATTTCAGGCTCCGCGCAAGCATGCGCTTTCCCACCGATCCCGGAGACCTCGAATGACCACCCCGATCATCACATCGCTTGCGCCGCTGCTGGACCGCCTGTTCCTCGAGGCCGACGCCGCAAGCGGCACGACGCAAGCCGCTTTCGCCGACCTGTCTGATGCCGACCGGGCGCGGATGATGCGGAGCAAGACCGATTACGCCGAGCTCTATGGCCGGCTGAAGGACGCACCGCTCGCGGTGTCGCGCGAGACCGGCATGCTGCTCTACATGCTGACGCGCGGCTCCCGCGCCAAGGCGATCGTCGAGTTCGGCACCTCGTTCGGACTCTCGACCCTGCACCTTGCCGCGGGCTTGCGCGACAATGGCGGCGGCCGCCTCATCACCAGCGAGTTCGAGCCCTCCAAGGCTGCGCGGGCACGGGAGAACCTGTCGGCCGGCGGGCTGATCGATCTCGTCGAAATCCGCGAGGGCGATGCGCTGAAGACGCTTCGCACGGATCTGCCCGAGACGATCGATCTCGTGCTGCTCGACGGCGCCAAGGCGCTCTACCCGGAGATCCTGGATCTGGTCGAAGGCCATCTCAGGCCGGGCGCGATCGTCGTCGCCGACAATGCCGACTTCAGCCCCGACTACCTCGCACGCGTGCGCAGGTCCGGCAGCGGCTACATGTCCACAGCCTTTGCCGACGACGTCGAACTCTCCGTGCGGATCAACTAGCGCGAGCCGGAGCCGCTACGACCATCCGAAGCCGCCGCACGCCGTGCGGCGGCTTCGTGCCGTGATCCACGCCTGTCGCAGGCGCGTCACTCACACGTGATAAGTCGTGCAGCCAAAAGCTACGTCCTGCGTGCTAAACATACCTACCGCGCGGTATCTTTCGACCCGGAAACCACCCGATTGCCCATGACCTCCGCCTTCAATGCCTACGCAGCGCTTGCCCTCGCCATCGTGTTCGAGGTCACGGCGTCCGCCTTCCTCCAGCAGTCCGCGCAGTTCACGCGACCCTGGCCGACGCTGGCCATGGTGCTGTTCTACGTGGCCTCGTTCTACGCGCTGTCGGTGGCAATCCGGGTCATTCCCCTCAGCATCGCCTATGCGATCTGGGGCGGCGTCGGCATCATCCTGACCGCCACTGTCTCGTTCGTGCTGTTCCGCCAGATGCTGGACGCCGCGGCCTTTGTCGGCATCGCGCTCATCGTATCGGGGGTCGTGGTGATCAACCTGTTCTCGGAGACCACGGTGCATTGATGGCGGAAAGCGCCTACACCCGCGCCAAGCAGCCCGAGCAGGTGCGGCGCGCCCTGCTCGACTGCGCCGCGGCGATCGCCATGGACCATGGCGTGCCGGGCGTCACTGTGCAGGCGGTGGCGGCGGCGGCCGGCGTCACCAAAGGCGGACTATTTCATCATTTCGGCAGCAAGCAGGCGCTGATCGAGGGGCTGTTCGCCGACCTCCTCTCCCGCGTGGATGCCGAGATCGACGCCGCCATCGAGGCCGATCCCAAGCCGCGCGGCAGCTTCACGCGCGCCTATGTCAATGCGGTGTTCACCGGCAAGGCGTTCGGCTTCGCAACGCCCTGGGCCGCGCTGAGCATGGTCGTCGTCACCGATCCGTCATTGCGCCGGCTCTGGAACGACTGGATGAAGGCGCGCCTGAAGCGCCATCGCGCGACTGACGCAACCCCCGAGCTCCATGTCGTCCGCCTCGCCGCCGACGGCGCCTGGCTGTCCTATGTCACGACGGGACAAACGCGGATCAACGCCGACCTTCGCGCCGTGCACGATCGCCTGATCGCGCAGACCTATCGGCGCACCTAGCGCACTCCAGCCGGGCTACGGGCTCTGAACCGGCTTTGGCGGACGCGACACCAGCTTGGAAGGCTTTGCGCGATGCTTGCCCGCGGCGCTTGACGGCGGCCCATCGACGGATTCCAGATAGGCCGCGAGCGCCCTGGCGGAGTCCGGGCTGGTTGCGTAATGGTCCTTCAGGAACCAGGCGAGAGTCACACTGAAGCGACCCTTCGCCAATCCCCGCGGGCTGCGATGGCACGTCGCGCAGCCGTCCGCAAAGAGTTTTGCGGGCGATTTGCCGGCGTCAAGATTCTGTGCGGACGCGACCGTCGCTGTCAGTGCGGCGGCGACTGTGAGAGTCATCAAGGGCGCGATTATCTCGCGCCCCGGTCGGAATAGCGAAATCAAGTCTGGTCCCCTAGCCCCGTCGCGCGGTCACGCCGCCAACAACTGATCGAATTCGGGCGGAGTATATGACTTGCCGTCCTGGTCGGTGATGACAACCTGCCATCCCTCGCTCGCCCACACCTTCGCCTTCGCCACGATCAACAACCGGCTCTCGCGGGCAAAACTGCACTTCTCGTTGTCGCGTTCTGCGACCATCTTATAGGCCAATGCGCATCCCCTTGCGTTGCCCTGCCACCCGTTCCCCTCGTGGCAGCGGGCTTTGGCGGCAATTCGCCGGGAGCGTGGCAATTTGGTGCCAACCACGGCAGCATTGTGCCTGGGTCCTGCCTGAACGAAGAAGGTTGATCATGTCAGGCGTCAAAAACGCGATTCTGCTTGTCGCGAGCTTGCTTGTCGTGAGCCTGCTTGGCGCGGGATTGCCGGCCGAGGCGCAGACCTACGATCCGCGTTATCCGGTCTGCATCGAGGTCTATACCCTCGACGGCAGTTCCATCGCTTGCAGTTTCATGTCGATGGCACAATGCGCGGCGACCGCATCCGGGCAGTCCGCCCAGTGCTACGCCAATCCCTATGCTATGCAAGATCGCCAGCCGGGCCCGGGCCCATCGCCGCCGCGACGGAACCGCTAAGCGCCTGCAATCCGCTCAGTGCACGCGGATCACGTGAGGGCGGCCGAGATCGATCAGCCCCTGCACCGCCGAGAGGCGATCATCCAGGGCTGCGATGGTGAGCAGCAGATTGTTGCGACGCTCGTCGAGCATGCCGATCTCGGCGCCAGTGAGCTTGGAGCTCGCCCGCTCCTTGTGAATCCCGTCAAGGGATTTGCGCAGTCCGGCGATCAGGCCGGCCAGCTGCTTGGCCTTCTTGGTCATCGAACGCTTCGCGACATTTTGGCGGCGCGTTTCCGCCTGGCTCTGTCTCATCGTCATCCTCCCGTGCCCCGCTGCCCCGAGTGGATGCCGACATCTTTGGGTACACATCTTACGATCGATGAAATCTGCCCGCGAAGAACTTTCTTAAATTGTACGCGCAGGGAACTCGCCCCAATCCAAACGGAAAGCCCGGCGCGAGGGCCGGGCTTTCGTCGCAATGCTAATGCTTTTGATGACCGCCACCGGGGCCGCCGGCCGGCGCGCCACCGCCATGCGGAGCAGGAGCAGCATTGATGTGCGGGGCACCGCCGCCGCCGGCATGCGGCATCGCAGGCGCTGCCGCGCGCGGCGCCGGCATCTGCGCATGGGCATTCATCGGCGCGCCATGACTTACGTTCGGCTGAGCCACGTGCGGCATCGCCGGCCGGGCCGACGGCGCCGCCGACACGCGCGGCGCTTCGTGCGCGCGTGCCATCGGCTGCGCATGCACCGCGGCGCGGCCCGCCGCCTGCTCATGCATCATGCGCGCTTGCGCATCGCGCGGATTGCGGCTCGGCATATTGGCCCGCTCATGCGCAAAGCGCTCACTTCGCCCGGCGCGAGCCCGGTCCGTCGTCACCGCCGCGTCGCGTCTGCCGATGGCGGCATCATGGCGTGTGATTGCGGCGTCGCGCCCGGAGACCGCGGCATCGCTCCTGACACTAGCCCTGGCGTGCACACCCTCACGTCCCAGCGCGACCGCGGCATCGCGCGTCGCCGTGCGGCCGATGCGGGCCGCACGCGGATCGATCGTCATCCGTGTCGCGAGGCGCTGGTGCGAGGTCCAGTAATTATTCCAGTAGGCGTGGCGGCGATACCACGGCCGCCCCTCATAATAGCTCGACCAGTACGAGGTCAGCACGAAGGGGACGACGGGCACGTCGATCTCGTCGACATAATCGGGGAGATAGACGTAATGATTGCGGTAGAGATATTCGAGATATTGCGACGACACCCAGCCGCGATCGTCCGAGAAGCTCACGTCGCACCAGGCATTGCCGCGCAGGCAGCCATGGATGTTGACGCGGGCACCCTCGGGGATGCGATCGACCAGGGGAAAGCCCGAACCCGGACCGGCGCGCAGGCCGGTCGAGACGGTGACGATGCCCGGCGCGGCCAGCGCGGCCGTCGGGGCGAGCAGCAATGCTGCAACCAAAACGCTTTTCAGTCTCATGGCGTATTCCTCCTCTCAAGGCCGAACGCGCCATTGAAACGAGCGTTCCGCGCGCGGTCGCTGCATCATCTAAAAGATTGAGATGCGGGCCGCACGCGGTTCAATATTCATTCGTCGTTCATCGGCACAGCGCTGGCAAGCGCTGCTTGGCATCAGCTCGCCTGCAGCATGAAGCCGTCGAAGTACGACGCAAGCGCAGCAAAATCATCGAGCGGCAGCACGGTCGAGACATACTGGTCCGGCCGCACCACCACCATACAGCCGGCCTTCCGGTCGATGCCACGCATGGCGAACACGTCCTGGCCACTCTTGAGGTCCGGACAGAACATCTTCTCGTAGTCGATGAGACCATAGCGGCCTTTGCGCGGGAGCAGCAGCGGCGGCATCGCTTCGATCGCGAGCGCGCGATGATCTTGCTGAAACACCGCGCGCAGATCGATCACGCTGTCGATGTCGGCGCCAGCAGGCGTATAGCGCCGCACTGGCGACTCTTTCGCGCTGGTGAGGAAATTGCACAGCGCGCGAATGGCTGAGCCCGCGGCCGCCGGATCTTCCGCGGGAGAAAACGCGTAGATTCGGAAGCGACCATCCGCCTGCGCGGCATGGCCGAGATGCACCGGCTTGGCGTCTCCCAGCCGGATCACCGGCGCAGAGTGAAAACGCTTGCCGATGACGATGCCTTCGGCGAGTCGCTGATGCGACGCCGCGCCGGTGAGGATCGATGGCCTGTAATGCGTCGCCGTGCCCGCGGTGTAGCGGCCGTGCCGGACAAAATAGTCCTGCGTCTTGGCTGCATCGGCGCCGCCGGCTTTCGCGGCGGACGCCAGGATCCCCGCCCATTCGCGGTCGAAGTCGATCAGCTCCTTCGCAACCGCTTGCCGTTCCGCCGAATAGGAATGTAGCAGGTGTGGCGCACATTGCTTCCGCAGCACGGCGGCGAGCTTCCAGCCGAGATTGAAGGCGTCCTGCATCGAGACGTTCATGCCCTGCCCGGCCTTCGGGCTGTGGGTATGGCAGGCATCGCCGGCGATGAAGATGCGCGGCAGGCGGCTCTCGATCTCTGCCTCCGGCACGTCGTCGAACTTGTCGGTGAGGCGCTGGCCGATCTCGTAGACCGACCACCACGCGATCTCCTTCACCTCGAGCGTATGCGGCTTCAGGATCCGCTGCGCTTTCGCGATCACGTCATCGGCGGTGATGTTGCGGTTGGCGACACGTTCGCCGATGTCGAGCTTGGCAAGCTCGACATAGAGGCGCACCATGTAACCGCCCTCGCGCGGAATGATCAGCAGGCTGCCGTCCTTCGCCGACTGGATCAGCGCCTTGAAGCGGATGTCGGGAAAGTCGGTCACCGCCAGCACGTCCATCACGCCCCAGGCGTGATTGGCGGAATCGCCATGCAGCTCGCGGCCGATCGACTTGCGCACCGTGCTGCGCGCGCCGTCGCAGCCGACGACGTAGCGCGCCTTGATGGTCTCGATCGTCCCTTCGTTCGCGGCATCGACGCGTTCGAGGCGCACGGTTACGGCATGATCGGCCGGGCCCGCGGCCGGATCGACCGCGAGATCGAGCAGGCGGCGGCTGTAATGCGGCTCGAGCTTGGCCGGCGATCTGCGCATGACGTCGAGAAAGCCGTCATGGATGCGCGCCTGGTTGAGGATGACGTGCGGGAATTCGGACAGGCCGTCCTCGACGTCCTGCACCCTTCCGCTGCGGACGATCTTTTCCGGCGCCCGCTCGTCGGGCTTCCAGAACGTGGTCTCGTTGACCCAATAGGCCTCCTTCAGCACGCGCTCGCTGAAGCCGTAGGCATGGAACATCTCCATGGTGCGGCAGGCGACGCCGTCGGCCTGCCCGACCAGCAGGCGTCCCGGCTTCTGCTCGACGATGCAGGTCTTGATGTCAGGGAATTGCGCAAGCTGCGCGGCGAGCGTCAGGCCCGCAGGGCCGCAGCCGACGATGAGCACATCGACCTCGTCAGGCACGGCGCCCGGCGCGCCCGAAGCCTGAATGCGCTCGGCGGGATCGGCGATCTCAGGATCGCCCGGCTGAAATCCATTGAGATGGAATTGCATGAGCACCTCTCCCGGCAAACGTTCTGTTTGGATATTGATCAGTATGCTGACTATCAGTATACTTGTCAACGTCCTGCCTTTCCTGCCCCGAACGGAGAATACGGTGAAAGACCACGACGACATGCCCGGGCATCTGGCGCGCCGGTTCCAGCAGATCGCGGTGGCGGTGTTCCTGGCGGAGGTCGGCGATGCCGGCTTCGACCTCACGCCGGTGCAATACGCCGCACTCGCGACCATCAAGGCCAATCCGGGGCTCGACCAGGTGACGCTCGCCGGCCTCATCGCCTACGACCGCACCACCATCACCGGCGTGATCGACCGCTTGGTGCAGAAGGGTCTTGCCGAGCGCCGCGCCAGTCCGCGCGATCGCCGCGCCCGCGAGCTCGAGATCACGGACGAGGGCCGGCGCACGCTGCGCAGGATCACGCCGGCGGTGGAGGAGGCCCAGCGCATCATGCTGCGGGGCCTCACCGCGAAAGAAGGCGACGAGCTGGTGCGACTGCTGCGCAAGGCCATCGCGGCCGGCAACGAGCTCAGCCGCGCCCCGCTGCGCGAGACCCACGCATAATCCGGGGTTTTTGGTCCCGTCGTTTGTCCGTAATTGCCGCAGGCGTGCGAAACCTGGAACTAACCTTCGGCTGCTACCGTCGGCAACATTCGGCGCTTTACGCGCGATTAACTTTGCCGGTTGGGAGCTTGGAATGCGCAGATTGGTCATTTTTGCCGCGGCGGTTGCGCTCTCGACCGTCCCTGCGCTCGCGAACGGCCATGGCGGCGGCGATGCCCCTTCTCCGCCGAAGCCCGAGGCAACCAGCGCACCAGCGAAGGTGGTCCTGACCAAGCAGGGTCCCAAGCTCGTCGATCTCAAGGGCATGACGCTCTACACGTACGAGCGCGACACCACCGGGAAGACCTCGAACTGCAACGGCAAGTGCACCGAGAGCTGGGTGCCGCTGCAGGCAACGGCCGACGCCAAGGCCGTCGGCGACTTCACCGTGATCAGCCGCAACGACGGCAGCAAGATGTGGGCGTACCGCTATCGCCCGCTCTATACGTCACCCGCCGACAAGGCGCCGGGCGATGCCAACGGCAACGCCACGACGCTGCAATGGCGCATCGCGCGGCCTGACGAGTAAGGAGCGGCGGCAGACGGATCAGCGCCCCGGCGTGCTGACCGTTTTCGCGTGCACGCTGGAATCGACCGAGGCGTAATTCACCTCCGCATTCCAATGCATGGCCACAAAGAGCGCCATGCCGGCCAGGAGCGATCCATAAAAGCCGAGTGTCGCGAGCCGCCACTTCCGGACAACACGGCGGTCAGTCTCATTCAATGGATGAAAGAATTTCTGCATGATGCCTCCGATGGCAACGAGCCATCGGGGCATAACGCAACCGCAGCAAAAAGACTGTGAGGTATTTCACTCTGGACGAAGCGCCGATCGCGCGCGCCTTCACGCTTGAGTGAGCGCCGCGACCGCTACGCGCAGAATCCCGCGCCTTACCCGTGCCAGCTGGGCCCCGCCTCGACCCTCGCGTTCTGGCCCGGCGGCAACACCACGACGGTCGAATTGAGCTTCACCCGGTCGTAGAGATCGATCACGTCCTCATTGCGCATCCGGATGCAGCCGGACGAGATCGCCTGCCCGATATATTCGGGCTGGTTGGTGCCGTGGATTCGGTAGAGCGTGTCCTTGTTGCCGACATAGAGATAGATGCCGCGCGCGCCCAGCGGATTGGCGGGCCCGCCGCGAACGCGCGCCGGATACGGCCCGAGCCGCGCCTGGATTTCTGCGGTCGGCACCCAGTCCGGCCATTCCGCGAGACGCCCGACGCGCGCGACGCCGGAGAAGGCCATCGCCTCCTCGCCGACCGCGACGCCGTAGCGGATCGCCTTGCCGTCGGGCAGCACGTAATAGAGATAGCGCGCGTCGGTATCGACCAGGATCGTGCCCGGCTGCTCCTTGCGTGGATAGTCGACGATGTGACGCAGATATTGCTCAGGCACACTGGCCTGCGCGTAAGGCGTGTGCGCGAGCAACTGCCGGTCGCGCAACGTCATGCTCGCATCCGTCGATGGCGAGAGCGTCGTCTGCACGCAGCCGCCAAGCGGCAGCAAGGCAACGACGAGCAAAGTGATCAGAGATTTTGGCACCACCGGCCCCCCGATAGCAGATAGCAGCAGCGCCCCCAGCCGCTCCAGATGCTGCCCAAATCGTGCTGAAAACAAGGCAGACCGGGAACAATTGCGCGTGTTCAATCGACCGGGTTCCATCACCACAAACGGCGGAAGAGCGCCGCATCATCTCCACCCCCTCGCCTTGCTTTGGTCAAACCCGGCTGGACTCGTGCGTCATGGGACTTGGGAATGGGCTCACCTCAACGAATCGGCTCGCGCCAATGCGGACGAAGAGCGCTTCAAAGGAGCTGCGATGCTCGCGACGCTGAACAGCAAGCAAATCGTCGATGAGATCGTGAAGGACACGATCAAGGACAACGATCCGCACGATGCGGTTCAGATTTCGCCGGATATGGTGCTGGCTTCACGCCCCATCAGCGTTTCTCCGACGCTGGCGCCTGACATCGCGACTCGCCCGGAGCCGAAGTTCGCGCCGGAGCAAAAGATCAGCATCGTCTACGGGCCCCAAGCTGCGGCCCCGTCGGTCGACACCGCGGTGCGCGTCGAGGCCGGCGATGGTCACGGCCGGCGGAAGCGATCCGCAGTCGGCACATGGTTGCGCGGCGCATCTGTCGCATTTCTGTTTGCGGGCGGCAGCGCGGCGGCCGCGATCGCCTGGGAGCAGCACGGCGACACCGCAAGGCAGATGCTCGCGCAATGGACACCGGCATTGGCCTCGCTGCTGCCTTCGACATCGCAGCTGCTGCCTTCGACACCGCAGACGGCGCCGGTCGCCGCTGCACAGGCCGCCCCGCCCGCGGCAGTTGAGGCCCCGCCTACGGCGATCGATCAAACCGCCGATCAATCTGCCTCGCCGCCTCCGGCTCAACCTACGGCCGCCACCGCAGCAACGCAGCCCGATGCGACGCAATCGATGGAGTCGATGACGCGCGACATGGCCGCGATGGCGCAGCAGATCGAGCAGCTCAAGACGACCATCGCCGAGTTGAAGGCCGGCCAGGAGCAGCTGGCCCGCGAGATGACCAAGCCGCCAGTGCCGAAGCCCGTGGCCGAGGTCAAGCCAGTCGATCCGCGCGCACGCGTGTCTGCGATTCCGCCGCGGCCCGCACCGCCGCCGGTTCGCAAACCGAAGCCGGTCGTGTCGCGCACCTACATGCCGCCCTACTCGCCCGCACCGCTCGCGCCACCGCCGCCGCCATCACAGGCAGCCGCGGCACCGCCGCCGGTCGCGCCCGTGACGACGACGCAGGCTGTTGCCGATGACGACGGACCAGTCGTGCGTCCGCCGATGCCGGTGCACTAGACGAACACCAGTCAGCGTCTCTGCACGCTGTCCGAGTCGATGCGATGCGTTGAGTCCGGGTGATTACGGGAAGCGATGCTGACTCGTCTTCGCCAAGGACGCTTTCGTGAAGCAAGTTCACGACGAAAGCTTCCTTCAAGAGAAAAGGCCGTCGGGATCTATGCCGCCGGCCTTCTCTTGCAGCTGCCGGTTCCCGGAGCCCGGTTCTGCTGCAATTCCATGCTTCATGATCACGCGGACATATTTAATAAAATCTTAACGATGCCGTTCATTGCTCATCATTTCTGCGCCTTAGGCACAGAGATTGTGCGGCTTGTTCATCCGATAAATATCGACTCAGTGGTACGATCCAGCATGTTGTGAAGACTTCCGTCGAAGGCTTCCTTTTGGGAATTTGGGTCGTCACACCGGAGAATTCGGATGCCATACTACTCCTTCGATCTCGTGGTTGGTGAAGAGTTCAAGAACCAGGGCGGAATCATCCTCGAAGACATCGAGGTCGCTTCGGATCGCGCCGTTCAGCTCGCATGCGAGCTGTCGCAGGTGAAGCCGGAGCTGCAGCAGAGGGGCTGCGCGGTGCGCGTCACCGATCGCGACCACAACGAGGTCTATCGCACGCCGCTCGATCCTGTGCCGGCCTGGCAGCGCTAATCTTCCAGCACCGGCGCTTCGAACCAGTTCGTCAGCGACAATCCGCCGTCGACGACGAACGCTGCGCCAGTGACATAGGCTGACAGCTTGTTCGAGAGCACTGTGAGCGCCATCGGCGCGAGGTCATTTGCTTCGCCGAGACGCCCAAGTGGAATGTGTTTCGCCAGCGAGGCATCGGCAACGAATCCGCCTGCCGCGATCGCGCCGGGCACCAGCGCGTTGACGCGGATGTTGTGACGACCAAAGGTCTTCGCGAGCTCCTTCACCAGCATCGCCATCCCCGCCTTCGTCGTCGAATAATGCGGCAGGTTGCGCGGCGTGCCTGCATGCAGCGAGGTGAGGAACAGGAACGAGCCGGGCCGCTTCGCCGCGATCAACCGTTTTGCAAGTTCGCGCGCCAGATGAAAGCCGGCGTCGAGATTGACGGCGTGCATCTCCTGCCACGTCCTGCGGTCGACCGCGAGCGCATGATCGGCCTCGCGCCGCGGCGGCGAGGCGCTGTGCACGAAATGCGTGACATCGCCCAGCGCGGCATGCGCTGAGGCCAGCAGCTCGTCGCAAGCCTCGAGCTTCGCGAGATCGCCGACCCAGGGCACCGCCAGCTCAGGCGAGCTGCTCGCGCCGATCGCGGCACTCACCCGCTCCGCGCTCACATCGGCGAACATGGTCCGGACGCCCTCGCCGACCAGGGCCAGCGCGATCGCGCGGCCGATGCCGTTACCGGCGCCGGTGACGAGCGCGATATCGTGGGCGGGATCGAACGGGGTGCTGAACAGGCTCATGTCGCTCTCCGTGGCCGGGATATCCGCTACGATAGCGCACCGCATCGAGGCGCCACAATTACGTCCCGGCACCATTGCGGAGCGGCCCGCCTGACGCTAGCCTCCCAAAAAAATCGAGGAGGATACCCAAGAATGCGCACCGGTTTTCTGATCGCAGGCCTGTTGTTGATCGCCGCGCCGGCCCAAGCGGGCGATGCGCCAGTCCGCTCGACCTATGTGACGATGGTCCTGCAGGCCTTCGCCGCCAAGGTCGAATGCCCAGGCACGGATCTCGTTTATCAGGACCTCGTGCAGAAGGCACAGCAGATGCAGCTGCCCGACGGCACCACCGAGAAGGTGCGCAAGGCGATCGCCTGGATGCACACTGGCGGCAAGATGGGCGAGAAGCAGGACGACGATCTAATGGCCGAGGTCGCGGTGGCGACGCAGGCAACCGACATGGATCAGCGCCGCCTCGGCATGCCCGGCTGGTGCGAGGCACAGAAGACCAATCTCGCCGGCCTGATCCGCAGCAAGGGCGGCTAGCCGCCCTCGGCGGCCCGGCTTTGCCGGTGAACCTTGGCGCGCCCCTCCGAGTCCAATGCTTCGAGCTGAGGACAATGCGAGAGGGGCCATGTCTGCCGATATGCTTTGGACGCGCCGGATGGCGGCGCTTGCGGCACTCGTCGCCGCCAATTTGGCCCTCCCCGCTTTTGCCGCGACCGCGGACAATCCGGTCGCCGGCAAGCAAGTGCGCTTTCCGCAAGGGGTATGGAGCGCCCTGCCCCAGATCGGCCCTGACGGCAAGGTGAGGCAATGCGTGCTGATTGCGCCGAGGCAACGCAGCAAGGCGGGCGGCAAGGTCGACACCGCCTTCGCCCTCAACATCAGCCGCGGCTCGGGCCTCTCCCTCATGTTGATGGATGACGGCATGCCGAGCGAACGCGTGCTGGACGACCAGGCCGAGATCGTCATCGACGGCCGCAGCTTCCCCGCGATCGGCTTCCCGGTCGGCAACGCCTTCGCGCTGCATCCGGGCGATGCCGAGGGCATGCTGGCGGCACTCGGCAAGGCGCGGGACGTCACGCTGCGCTCGGACGGGGCCGGCGTCGATTCCGGACCGATCGCACTCAATCTGCCGGCGGATGCGCTGAGCTGGCTGAAGCAATGCGGCAAGACCTTTGACATCGCGATCGACAAGCCGACCGATCCCGATGCGCCGGAGCTGCCGGCGGCGCTGCCGCGCTCGCCGAAGGTCGCGGTGATGCAGCAGACGCCGGCCGGCCCGCCCGGGATCGAGGACAAGCAGAAGATCGAAGGCTGGGATGCATCCGAGCTGCGCAACGGCGACGGGGCGATCGTCGCCTGCTTCATCCGCCGGCGCTATCTCATCGGCACGGACGCGCCCGCGCCGCAACGCCGTCTCGGGATATTCCTGATCGTCAGCCGCGCGAAGGGGCTGACCATGATGCTGAAGGATTCCAAGCTCAACCGGCCGGAAGGCCAGGCCATCGAGGCGACGCTGAGAATCGGCAATGCGCCGTTCGAGGCGTTCTCCGCGCAGGTCGAGGGCCCCGACGAGATCGGTCTATTCCCGCAGCATGGGGCCGCGTTGGCCGAAGCGATCGAGACGGGTTCGGTCCTGGCGATCAAGGCCAAGACGATCGAGGACAATTACGAGTTCTCGGTGCACCCGGGCGTGATCGGCTGGCTGCGCGCCTGCGCCAGGCGCAACGCCATTGCCATCGAGCTCGCCGGACGATGAGGCGCCGTTAAGCATCGCGGCGTGGAACCGCCGCGTTGGCAAATATTCGTCACAATCGTCACCAGCATGCGGCCTGCTTCGAACAGGAGCACCGCATGCGAATTGCCAACCTCGTTTTCGCCGGAGCTCTCATGGCCGGCTCCGTGCTGACTGCCCCGGCACCGGCGAAGAATACCGAAGCCCAGAAAGGCGAGGACAAATCGGCCCCGTCGTCATCGTGCAGCGCCTATCAGCAGGCAGCGGACGGATCGTGGGAGCAGCTGCCCTGCAAGGAAACCGGCGAGCGCGCCCAGCCGCAGACGCAACACCGCGCCCCGGCACAAGGACCGGATCACGAGGAGCGCTGACCGGCCGTTTCCGCGGTCAGCCCTGGGTAGGGCCGCGCATGATCTTCATGGCGGCCTCGATGTGGCGCCATTCGTTGGCCTCATCGGCCTCGCCGCGGCCCTCGCAGGCCTGGGCCTGCTCGGCGGCCTTCGCAATCGCAGCGAAGCCGTGCTTTTCCAGCATCTGGCGCGCGATGGTGTGGACCTGGACCTCGGACATCATGGGCGCTCTCCTATTTCAGGAAACCGCGGCGCCTGGCTCGGCGCTCCGCGGTCTCTGACAACGATCGAGCCGCCGCCCTCGTTCCGCGCCGGTCCACATCCACACAACAACAAAGGCGGCCCGCCATGCCCGGCGGACCGCCTGTTCACCCACCCCAAGTACGCCAAGGTTGGCAGCCTTCGTCAGGTCCCCTACCCGACGGCGACCCTCTTGCGCTCGATATCGTTGGGCACCTCGATATCGACCTCCAGGGTCGAGACCTCGTCGCCGCGCTCGAGCCGGACGATGACCTTGGTCGGATCCAGCGTGACATGCCTGGAAACGACGGCGAGGATTTCCTCACGCAGCACACCGAGCAGATCGGGCTGGCCGCGCAGTCCGCGTTCATGCGCAAGCAGGATCTGCAACCGTTCGCGGGCGACCGGTGCGGAGGCTTTCTTGCCGCGAAGAAGTCGAAGCAGACCCATGCTCATGCAGCCCTCCGTCGCAGCAGGCGATCCATCAGACGCCTGCGCTCGGCGGGAACATGCATCGTCACGCTCTCACCGCAGAGGCGCTTGGCCGCGTCCATATAGGCCCGCGCCGGCGCACCATCCGCGTTCGAGAGCGTCACCGGCGTGCCGACGTTGGAGGCCTTCAACACGTCCTGGCTCTCGGGGATGATGCCGAGCAAGGGCGTTGCGAGGATTTCCAGGATGTCGTCGATCGTCAGCATCTCGCCGCGCGCGGCGCGGGAGGCATCGTAGCGCGTGATGAGAATGTGCTTCTCGACGCGCTCGCCCTTCTCGGCCCGCACGGTCTTGGAATCGAGCATGCCGATGATGCGGTCGGAATCGCGCACCGAGGAGACCTCCGGATTGGTCACGATCACGGCCTCGTCCGCGAAGCGCATCGCCATGGAGGCGCCGCGCTCGATGCCGGCCGGGCTGTCGCAGATCACCCAGTCGAAGCGGCTGCGCAGCTCGGCGATGACCTTGCCCACCCCCTCTTCGGTCAGCGCGTCCTTGTCGCGCGTCTGCGAGGCCGGCAGCAGCCAGAGGTTATCGAGCCGCTTGTCCTTGATCAGCGCCTGCGGGAGTTTCGCGACGCCCTGCACCACGTTGATGAGGTCGAACACCACGCGGCGTTCGGCGCCCATCACAAGGTCGAGGTTGCGCAGGCCGACGTCGAAATCGACGACGACGACCTTGTCGCCACGTTGCGCGAGCGCAGCCCCTAGCGCGGCGGTCGTCGTAGTCTTGCCGACCCCGCCCTTGCCTGACGTCACGACCAGTACCTTACTCATCTGAAATGTCTCCTTTGCTGGTCAGTTCAGTGCTGTAATTCGCATGGTATTCCCCTGCAGCCAGGCCTGCGCCGGCTTGCCGCGCAAGGCGGCATCGATGTCGTCCGCAGTCTGGTAAAACCCATCAATTGCAAGCAGTTCGGCCTCGATCTTCTGACAATAAATCCGCGCGCTCTTGTGCCCATTGACGCCCGCCATGGCGCGGCCGCGCAGCGCGCCATAGATGTGAATGGAGCCGCCGGCGACGACCTCGGCACCGGAACCGACCGAGCCGAGAATGGTGACGTCGCCTTCGGGAAAGATCACGGTCTGGCCGGAGCGCACGGGCGCCTCGAGCAGCAGCGAGGTCGGCTTGGCATCGGCCTTCGCCTCAGGCTTCTTCGGCGCGCTCGGCTCGACCACGCAGCTGCGCCCGCCCGAGAGCAGCGGCGGCATCGCCGGCGTCAGCCGCGATTCGTCCACGCCCTCGATGCCGAGCACGCGGATGTTGCGGTCCTGAAGGCTGGTGAGTAGATGGCCGATGCCGGACTGGCTAAGGTCGACCGAGGACAGGTCCACCACCACCGGCCGGCCGACGAAGAAGCCCGGCGAGCGGGCGATCGTGGTATCGATCTCCTGCAGCCAGTCCTGAATCGGAACCGTCGGCACGAACACGAAGGCCACATAGGAGCGCCCGCGCAGGCGCACCATTTGGCGTTGGACTTTTGCTGCAGCCTCCATGACGGCCGACTCGTTCCCCGTTATTGAATAGTTAACGATGCGGCCGATTTGGTTAATGGCTGGTTAATTCCGCTGTGGGGTTACGTGGGGGCGAGCTGCGCTGCGATGACCGGCAGGGCCCCGGGCGAGCGTTGGACGGACGCCCTCGCCCAGCACGCCACTGTCATCGCCCGGCTCGACCGGGCGATCCAGTACTCCGAGACGGTTGTGGGTCAGTTGAGAAGCCGCGGCGTATTGGATGCCTCGGTCAAGCCGGGGCATGACACCGGTGTGTGGGGCGGGCGCTGCCCCCTCTTCCTTCACCTTTGCTCGCGTCCATTTTGATCGCAACGTCAATCATCCCGCATTGACATGCCAATGGCATCTGGCTTCGATCCGCCTCCCCCCGGATATGGAGCCCGAGCATGTCAATCCAGTCGTCCATCAGGCGGAAGACCGCGCCGGACATTCGGGCCCGCAAGCGTGGCGAGCCGATCGTCATGCTGACGTCCTACCATGCGCATACGGCAGCGCTGGTGGACCGGCATTGCGACGTCATTCTGGTCGGCGATTCCCTTGGCAACGTCATGCACGGCTTCGAGACGACGGTGCCTGTTACGCTCGACATGATGATCCTCCAGGGCGCGGCGGTGATGCGCGGATCCAGGCAGGCGCTGGTCGTGGTCGATATGCCGTTCGGATCGTATGAGGCCTC
The DNA here is from genome assembly GCF_029714425.1 of Bradyrhizobium sp. CB2312. NCBI lineage: Bacteria > Pseudomonadati > Pseudomonadota > Alphaproteobacteria > Hyphomicrobiales > Nitrobacteraceae > Bradyrhizobium > Bradyrhizobium sp. CB2312. The sequence continues at coordinate 5,441,875 of NZ_CP121668.1, forward strand.
CAAAGAGCAGGCGTTCAACTCCGCGGTCCGGATCATGAAGGAAACCCAATGCGGCGCGGTGAAGCTCGAAGGCGGCGGCCGCATGGCCGAGACGATCGCATTCCTGTCCGGGCGCGGCATCCCGGTGATGGGTCATATCGGCCTCACTCCGCAATCCATCAACACCCTCGGCTCGTTTCGCGCCCAGGGGCGCAACGAGGTGGACTGGGGCCCGATCGAGGACGATGCCAAGGCGGTCACCGATGCCGGTGCATTCTCGGTCGTCGTCGAGGCCGTGGCCGAACCGCTGGCGCGCAAGATCACCGAGGCGATTGCAATCCCGACGATCGGCATCGGCGCGAGCGCGGCGTGCGACGGCCAGGTGCTCGTGCTCGAGGACATGCTGGGGCTATCGCCGCGAACGCCGAAATTCGTCCGGCGCTACGGCAATCTCGGTCCGGCCATCGAAGCCGCGATCGAAGCGTATGCCGCCGACGTGCGCTCGCGCGCCTTTCCCGGGCCCGAACACGTGTACGACATGAAAAAAAGCTGACGACGCGCGGCCGCCATCAGGCCGCGTGCCCTACTTCTTCACCTTGCTCGCATCCATCTTGATGCTCGGATCCAGCATCTTGGTCGAAAACGCCGTCGTCACGTCGAACGGCTTCTCCATGCCGAGATAAGTCTGGACCAGCTCGTAGTCCTTCTTCATCCGTTCGCCGTCGATCCAGCCGAGCCCCTTGGTCGTGGTGAACTCGTCGGTCATCAGGAATTTGATGCGCTCCCACTGGCGCTCCTGGTTCTCCTTGTCGAGGCCGGAGACCTGATCGAGCAGCGCCTTCAGGCACGGCGAGACGTCGGCGACGCAGGCCGCGAAGGCCTTCTGCGAGATGCGCACGAAGTCCTCGACCAGCTTTGGATTCTTCTGGAGGTAAGCGCCGTTGACGATCAGCGAATTGCCGTACGGGTTGAGCCCGATGTCCTTCCAGTTGACGTAGCCGAGGTCCTGTCCGAACTCGATCACCTTCAGATCGTGCTCGTTGTAGAAATCGCTGATGATGTCGACGGTGTGGCTCTTGAGCCCAGCGATCTTCGCGGTCGGCCCGATATTGACGAAGCTGACGGAGTCAGGGGCGATGCCCGCGGCCTTGGCGAAGGCCGGCCACATCACGCGCGAGGCATCGCCGGGCGGATTGCCGATCTTGTGGTTCGGAAAGTCCTTCACGCCGTTTACGCCGTAGCTCTTCAGCCAGTAGAAGGTCTGCCCGGTGTTGGCGTAGATGCTCATCAGCGCGACGTCGTCGGCGCCCTTGCTCTTGGCGACCAGCATGGTGGCGAGATCGGCGATGCCGAAGGGCGAGCCGCCGGAGCCGACCTTGGCGGCGGAGACGCCGGAGCCCTTGCCGACCTCGATGGTGAGGTCGATGCCGGCCTTCTCGTACCAGCCCCGCGCCTTGGCGTAATAGAACGGCGAATGGTCGGCCGTCGGCGTCCAGTTCAGGATCAGATTGACCGCCTCGCCCGCGCTGGCCGGCACCGCCGGCAGACCGAGCACCAGCGCCACAACAGCCGCCTGCAAACGCTTCATCGCATCTCTCCCTGTGCCCGCGACCCGGCTTGTCGCTCTCCCCATGTGAGGATACCAATGCAACAAGGCCGCCCCTAACTTGTCAACTGTTTGGTTGGAAATGCCCGCAAAACGTTCAGGCGACACCGCGCCGCAGCGGCGCGACCCCGTCGCCACCCGCAACAAGCTGCTCACGGCGGCGCGCCTGGAGTTCGCCAAGCACGGCTTTGCCGGCGCCCGCGTCGACGAGATCGCCGAGCGCGCCGGCGTCAACAAGCAGCTGGTCTACCATTATTTCGGCGACAAGGACGCACTCTATCTCGCCGTGCTCGAATGGGTCTACGCTGATATCCGCGAGCAGGAGCGCCAGCTCAATCTCGAAGGCTTGCCGCCGGAAAAGGCGATCCGGAAGCTGATCGAGGCCTCGTTCGATTACCTCGCCACCAACCCTGATTTCATCGTGCTGCTGAACGACGAGAACCGCGGCGGCGCCCGCCACGTCCGCGGCTCGACGCGGCTCGAGGCGATGCACTCGCCGCTGGTCCGGAGCGTGTCCCACATCCTGCACGAGGGCGTCCGCGCCGGGGTGTTCCGCAAAGGGATCGACCCGATCCAGCTCTACATCTCCATCGCCGGCCTCAGCTATTTCTATCTCTCCAACACGCCGACGCTGTCGGCGATCTTCGGCAAGGACCTGTCGAGCCGGGCTGCGCGGCGCGCCCGCCGCCGCCACGTCGCCGACCTCGTGCTGCATTCGCTCCGGCCGTAATCAACCAACTGGTTGAAACTTACCCCAGGGACGTTTAAGCTGACCACCAGCGGCATCGTCGCTGCTAGCAACAGGGAGCAAACGGTGGCAGGAGACGCAGCCCGCACCTCGCGCAGCTTTGCGGTCATCCTGATCGTGCACCTCGCCGTGCTCGTGCTGTGGCAGGTTGCGGTCGACGCTTTCCACGTGCCGAAATTCATCCTGCCGTCCCCGCTGGCGACGGTTCAGACGCTGGGAACCGCAAGCTATGCCTGGGGCGCCAACACGCTGGTGACGGCGGTCGAGATCCTCGGCGGCTTCGCGCTCGGCGCTTTCGTCGGCGTCGCGCTCGCGGTGATCTTCAGCTGGGCGCCGCTGGTCAGCCTCGTGCTGCTGCCGCTGTTCGTGACGCTGAACATGATCCCGAAGGTCGCGCTCGGCCCGCTCTTTATCGTCTGGTTCTCCTACGGCATCGTGCCGAACATCCTGATCGCCTTCAGCATCTGCTTCTTCCCGATCCTGCTCACCACCGCGCGTGGGCTGCGCGAGGTCGAGCCTGATCTGCTCGATCTCGTCAAATCGCTGCGCGGCTCGCGCTGGACGCTGTTCCGCAAGATCCAGCTGCCGGGATCGCTGCCTTACGTGTTCTCCGGCATGAAGGTCGGCGCCATCCTCGCGGTCGCCGGCGCCATCGTCGGCGAGTTCATCGCCTCCGAGCGCGGGCTCGGCTACCTCATGATCCAGGTGCAGTCCTCACTCGACACGCCCGCGATGGTGATGGCGGTCGTGCTGCTGACCCTGCTCGGCGTCGCCCTCTACGGCCTGGTCCTCGCCCTCGAACGCGCGTTCGTGGTCGGCGACGCCAGGCAAGCCTAACTGAAGGACCGCCCCATGCTGCTCACCCGCAAGAACCTGCCGAAGACCATCCCCGATATCGCGGCACTGGACGATCTCCTGTGCCGCCCGACCCAGGCGCTGATCGACGACCTCGATAAGGTCGAGGGCGACATCATGATCCTTGGCGTCGGCGGCAAGATGGGCCCGACACTGGCGGGGCTCGCGAAGGCCGCTGCCCCGGATCGCCGCGTCATCGGCGTCGCCCGCTTCAGCGAAGCCGGTGTGAAGGACTGGCTGCACGCGCGCGGCGTCGAGACCATCAATTGCGATCTGATGAACGAGAAGGCGATTCATTCGCTGCCGAAGGCGCCGAACATCATCTTCATGGCCGGCCGCAAATTCGGCGCCGAGGGCGATCTGTCGCTGACCTGGGCGATGAACGCGCATGTGCCGGCGCTGGTCGCGCAGGCGTTTCCCTCGTCGCGTATCGTGGCGTTCTCGACCGGCTGCATCTATCCCTTCGTCCCCGTCGACGGCCAAGGCTCGACCGAGGAGATGGCGCCGAACCCGCCCGGCGAATACGCCCAATCCTGCGTCGGCCGCGAGCGCATGTTCGAGTATTTTTCCCGCAAATTTTCGACGCCCGGCCGGCTGTTCCGCCTCAACTACGCGATCGACATGCGCTACGGCGTGCTGCACGACATCGCCACGAAAGTCCTGAGCGGCACCCCGATCGACGTCAGCCTCGGCCACGTCAATTTCATCTGGCAGGGCGATGCGTCCGCGCAGGCGCTGCGGTGCCTTGCGCATTGCACGGCGCCGACCTCGCCGATCAATGTCAGCGGCCACGAAATTCTGGCCGTGCGCGATCTCGCGCAAAAGTTCGGCGCGCGCTTCGGCCGCGCGCCGGTGCTGACGGGCAAGGAAGAGCCGACGGCCTGGCTCACCGACACGTCCAAGGCGGTCGAGCTGTTCGGCCTGCCGGTTGTCGATACCGAGCAGCTGATCGCATGGACCGCGGACTGGGTGTCCCGCGCCATGCCGAGCCTCGGCAAGCCGACCAAATACGAGGTGCGTGATGGACGCTACTGACGCTCCGCCGATCCTCAAGCTCGGCGTCGCCGACGCGATCGCCGGGCTCGCGCTGTCGACGGAGGCGCACTGGAACCAGACTGAAGAGGACTGGCGCATCTTCCTGCGCGACGGCATCGTGTTCGGCATTCGCGACGGCATGCGGCTGGTCGCCACCGCAGCCCTGCTGCCCTATTCCGGCAACAACGCCTGGATCAGCATGGTGCTGGTGTCGGCCACACATCGCCGCCGCGGCCTCGCCACGTGCCTCGTCGATGCTTGCCTCCAGACCGCGCGCAAGAACGGCCTGACCAGCTGGCTCGACGCCACCCCCGACGGCGCCGCCGTCTATGGCCCGCTCGGCTTCACGCCGACGCTGCAATTGCGCCGGCTGAAGCTGGTGAAGCCGACGCAGGCCTCCGCGCCGTCGCTGTCAGCCTCCACGCCCGAGGCGCTTTGCGTGCGCGACCGGCGGGTCACCGGGTTCGACCGGACCGCGCTCCTCACCGCCTTTGCCCAACGCTCCGGCTCTCGCATCGTCGCAGCGAATGGATGCATCGCGCTGGTCCGCGACGGCCGAACCGCGCGCCACATCGGCCCATTATTCGCCGACAATGCCGCGGACGCGCTGGCCCTTGTCCATGCGATCGCCAGCTCCGAACCCCGCCCCCTCCTGATCGACGCCGTCGCCTCGCAAGCTGCGTTCCTGGAAGGATTGACCGCCTCTGGCTGGACCATCGAGCGGCCGTTCCAGCGCATGCGGTTCGGCCCTGCCACATCAGCGGGCGACGAAATGCCATTCGCCGTCGCCGGCCCCGAATTCGGATAGGACATCATGCACCACAGCCAGATCAACGCAGACGTCCGCAAGCTGATCGCCGAGGGCACCGTGCTGCCGGCGCATCCGCTCGCCCTCACCGCCGAGCGCCAGCTCGACAAGCAGCATCAGCGCGCGCTGACGCGCTATTACATCGACGCCGGCTCCGGCGGCCTTGCCGTCGGCGTGCACACCACGCAGTTCGCGATCCGCGATGTCGGCCTCTACCGCCCCGTGCTCGAGCTCGCCGCCGAGACTGCCGCCAACTGGACCAAGCGTCCGCTGGCGATGGTCGCGGGCCTTGCTGGCCCCACCACGCAGGCCGTCACGGAGGCCCGCACCGCCCGCGACATCGGCTATCACGCCGGCCTGCTCAGCCTCGCCGCGATGAAGAGCGCCTCCGAGGACGAGATCATCGCGCACTGCACCGCCGTCGCGGCGGAAATCCCGCTGGTCGGCTTCTACCTCCAGCCCGCCGTCGGCGGTGTTGTCCTGTCGAGCCGGTTCTGGCGGCGCTTTGCCACGATCGACAATGTCATCGCCATCAAGATCGCGCCGTTCAACCGCTATCGCACGCTCGACGTGCTGCGCGGCGTCGCAGCGGCCGGCGCGCTCGACCGCGTCGCGCTCTACACCGGCAATGACGATCACATCCTGCTCGATTTGATGCTGCCGTTCGATCTCCGCAACAAGGGCGTCACCACGCGTACCTACTTCAAAGGCGGCCTGCTCGGCCATTGGTCGGTCTGGACTGCGAGCGCGATCAAGCAGTTCGAGCGCTGCAAGGCGGCGCGGCACAAGGACAGCGTGCCAGCCGACCTGCTCGCGCTCGATGCCCGCGTCACCGACTGCAACAGCGCCTTCTTCGACGTCGCCAACAATTTTCACGGCTGCATCGCCGGCTGCCACGAGATCCTGCGCCGTCAGGGCCTGATGCCGGGCCTGTGGTGCCTTGATCCGAACGAGGGCCTCAGCCCCGGCCAGAAGGACGAGATCGACCGGGTCACGCGCGAGCATGCCGACCTCAGCGACGACGCTTTCGTTGCGGCAAACCTCAGCAAATGGCTGGCATGAGCTCCGAGGCCTTCATCAGCCTGCAAGGGGTCCGAAAAGTCTATCGGACCGGCGGCGCCGAGTTTTTGGCGGTGTCCGACGTCACCATGGACGTGCAGGAAGGTGAGCTGGTCTCGCTGGTCGGCCCCTCCGGCTGCGGCAAGACCACGGTGATGAAGATTCTTGCGGGCCTGCACAGCGCCGACGGCGGCAAGGTGAAGATCGGCAATGCCAAAAGCCCGTTCGATCCGACCCGCGACATCGGCATGGTGTTCCAGCAGGCGTTGCTCCTGAAGTGGCGCACCATCCTGGACAACGTGCTCTTGCCGGCCGAGATCGTCGGCCTGCCCATGAAGGCCGCGCGCGAGCGGGCGCGCGACCTGCTCGACCTCGTGGGCCTTGCCGGCTATGAGCAGAAATATCCGCAACAGCTGTCCGGCGGCATGCAGCAGCGCACTGCGATTGCACGCGCGTTCATCCACGATCCAAAACTGATCCTGATGGACGAGCCGTTCGGCGCGCTGGATGCGCTGACGCGCGAGCAGATGAACCTGGAGATGCTGCGGATCTGGCGCGAGAGCGGCAAGACCATCATCTTCGTCACGCACTCGATCCAGGAAGCGGTGTTTTTGTCCTCGCACTGCGCGGTGCTGACGGCGGGCCCGGCGAAGATGGCTGATTATTTCCCGATCGACCTGCCCTTCCCCCGCGACCTGCCGCTGAAGACGACGGACGCGTTCGGCGCCTATGCGCGGCGGATTTACGCGAAGCTGGGATTAGGGGCGGGCTAAGACGCCACGATCAGTCCCGTAGGGTGGGCAAAGCGAAGCGTGCCCACGCATCTTTGCGGACGGAGACAGATGGTGGGCACGGCGCAGATGCGCCTTTGCCCACCCTAGGAGAGTCGGGCGCGGCGTGAAAACCGCACCCTCCTCATGCTCACGTCTTGTTGCGCATCTTGCTGAGCAAATAGTTGTCGTAAAAATTCTCAGCGATCTGCGTGTAGAACAGCAGTTCCTTCTGATACGCGTCGTGACTCTCCTTGGTGCGCTTGAACAGGTCGCTCTTGGCGGCGAGCTCGTTCAGATGCTCCTGGGTGGCGTTGTAGCAGGCCTCCAGCACCGGCTGCGGGAATGCCTTCAGCTCCGCGCCGTTGGCGATCAGCCGCTTCAAGGCCGCCGGATTCACGCTGTCGTACTTCTCGAGCATCCAGGCGCCGGCCGCCGACGCGGCCTGGTTGACGATCGCCTGATAGTGCTTCGGCAGGCTCGCCCATTTCTCGTCGTTGACGATCATGTGCAGCATGGCGCCGCCTTCCCACCAGCCGGGGAAATAATAGTACTTCGCGACCTTCTGGAAGCCGAGCTTCTCGTCGTCATAGGGACCGACGAATTCGGCCGCATCGATCGAGCCCTTCTCCAGCGCCGCGTATACGTCGCCGCCGGCAAGCTGCTGCGGCACGATGCCGAGCCTGGCCAGCACATGGCCGCCCATGCCGGCGATGCGGAATTTGAGGCCCTTGAGATCGTCGACGGTCTTGATCTCCTTGCGGAACCAGCCGCCCATCTGGGTGCCGGAATTGCCGCAGAGGATGGCGTGCGCCTTGAAGGGCTTGAGCGCCTCGTTGGCGAGATCGGCGCCGCCGCCGAAAAACCACCAGGACTCCTGATGGCGATGGTTCATGCCGAACGGTGCGCCCGTGGCGTAAGCCAGCGCCGGCTCCTTGCCGATGTAGAAATAGAGCGGCGTCTGCGCCATCTCGACCGAGGCGACGCTGACGGCGTCAAGCGCCTGCAGGCCGGGCACGAGCTCGCCGGCCGCAAAGGTCTGGATCTGGAATTTGTTGTCGGTGGCGTCGGCCACGTATTTCGCAAAGGTCTGCGCCGTGCCGTAGATGGTGTCGAGTGACTTCGGGAAGCTCGAGGTCAGGCGCCATTTGATCTCGGGCGCGCTCTGCGCGATCGCGGGTGCAGCCACCAGCGTCGTCGCGCCGGCGACCGCGCCGCCCTTGAGAAATGTACGGCGTTTCATAATGGGGGCTCTCCCTTGATGTCAGCTTCGAAACGGGTGGCCTCGTGAACCGGCTTCGGCCACGATCTTGGCGGACCGTTTGCCCGTTCCTGGCGCAGAGTTCAAGCTGCGAGAACACATGGGGGCGCGGCCATCGGCGCCAAAAGAGCGCACCGAACCAAGGGCTTGCCGAGAATGCCTCAGGCGTCGTTGGATCAGGTCTCCTGGAGGAAGACCGATAGCGCCCGCTGCAGTTCCCTGAACGCGCGGGGCCCGGCCGCTCTGCGTCTACCCGAAGATCGCGTCCTACAAGGGCAGCGGCATGACCAACGACGCCGGCAACTTTGCCTGCATCGACCCCGGCTTCAGGCACGGCGGCGACCACGACTTCCACGATGACGACGACGGGCGCGGCGACGAAAGGCACTGAGGCGCTGTCCACGCATTGACAAGCGAAACGAGCACGGCAATTTGTGGAATGAGCATACCGCTCAGAGCAGCTTCGCGCTCACGAACAGCGCCCGCACGGCGTTGGTTGCCTGCACCGCGAGCATGGCGTTCTCGGCGGCGCCTTCGAGGGCCGCGACCGCGTCTTCGTGCAGCGCGCGGAATTCCATCCACTCGACAGATTTGAAGTTGGTGAGGAACTGATAGGCTTGGCCGACGGTCGCGATCGCCAGCGTGTCACCGTTCAGGCGGATCTTGAACGTCGTACGCAGCGGGGTTTCGGACTTTGATGGATCACTCATGGGCTGCTTCTGGACGATGACGGCTTAACGAAGGGAAAACGGCAGCCCCGCCGTCCGGCGAATATCAGGAAGCGGTGCTGGCGCGTTGCGACGCCGTCGCCGATCCGCCCAGGCTCGGCACCACGACGAGGCGGTTGAACTCGCCATTGTCCCAGGCCTTGAGGAAGCGGTCATAGTCCCTGATCGAGACGCAGCCGTTGGAATCGCCGCGCGGCCCCAGCATGTAGCTGTGGGTGAGCAGGCCGACGCGGCCGAGCGCGCTTGTGCCCTCGGTCGGCGTCAGGCGCAGCGCGCGGATGCCGTGGAACAGCTTTTCACGCGGCTTGAGATCGTAGATCGCGGGCGGGGTCGCGCCCACCATGCGCTGGTCGACATGGTCGGGGTCGTCCATCAGCGCGCCCATGCCCGAATGCGCTTCCAGCGCGACGCCGCTCGGCAGGTAAAGCGCCTTGGCCTTGATGTCGTAGACCGCGGTGCGCGAATCGTAGCCGAGGGCGGCGAGATCAGGCCCCTTGGCGAACAGACCATCGCCGGGGGTCAGCGAGGCGAGCTTGATCTTGTCGGTGAATTTTTCGAAGAAGCTCCGGTTATCGACCTTGGGACTGGTCTCGGCATAGGACTGGCTGGAGGCGACCTGGGAGGCGAAATCGGCCTGCACCGGACGCGAGCGCGGCATCGGGACGGCGTCGGCGCGCTGCGCGGGTCTCTGCTCCTCGACGGCATGCCGGTCGTCATCGGTCAGCGTCGAGCGCCACTCGTCGCCCTGAAGCTTCTGGGCGAGCATCGCCTTGGCGTCGCGGAGCTTGAGCTGGACCGCGTTCAGGGCGGAGCGCTCGATCGTCCGCAGGCCCAGATCACGAGCAGGCGGGTTGCCCGACAGCGATGCGAAGCGGTCGTCAAATGAAGGGGTATTGGCGGGCGGCAAGGACGCGGTGACCAACGGGGCCGAGTCGCCGATATCCGCAACCCAGGCGGCGGCACCCAGCGCCAGCGCGACGGCGGCCAGAGACAGCAGTATCGTTTCGGTCCGCCCAATACGGCGGCGCGACGACAACAGCCTCTCGGCGCGTACGCGGTCGGAAACCATCAGATCCCCAAATCGACCCCCGGGGGACCCACCCCCACCCGGAGATTCTCTATACCAGCTACCACATTGGGAGCCAAAAGTTAGGCATAATCGCGGCCGGCAACGGCCCGTCTAGGCGTCCCAAGGTATCCTATGTCCGATCCTTTCGATCTAGATCGCTTCATCCGGGCCCAGGACCCGGTTTTTCACGCCGTCCGGGAGGAGCTGGCCCGGGGACGGAAGCAGAGCCACTGGATGTGGTTCGTCTTCCCGCAAATCACCGGCCTCGGCTTCAGCGCCATGTCGCAGCGCTACGCCATCGGCTCGCGGGCGGAGGCTGAGGCCTATCTCGCCCACCCCACGCTCGGCCCGCGCCTGATCGACTGCACGCGCCTCGTGCTCGCCGTCGAGGGGCGTACCATCAACGCCATCCTCGGCGCGCCGGACGACGCCAAATTCCGCTCCTCGATGACGCTGTTCGGCGCGGTGTCCGACCAGCCCGTCTTCGGCGAGGCGCTCAGGCGGTATTTCGCAGGCGAACGCGACGGCGCGACGCTGGAGATCCTGTCGAAGCTCGACCGGCCGGCGTAGCCGCCTGCGATCAGCGGCCCTGGAAGAGCGCCGCGCGGCGCTCGATGAAAGACTGGATGCCTTCCTTCGCATCGGCGCTGCCGAGCACGCGATCGCGGATTTTCGGGATGTAGGCGATCGCAGCCGCCTCGCCGCCTTCGATATATTTCGCCGCCGCTTCCTTGGTCACCTGAATGCCGAGCGGCGCGTTGCGCGCGATGATGGCGGCGAGCGCCATCGCCCGCTCGACCTGCTCTCCCGGCGCCACGATCTCCTGGACGAGGCCGATCGCGTGGGCGCGCTCGGCCGAAAACTCGTCGCACAGGAACAGGTGATACATCGCATCACCCCAGCCGGCGCGCGAGAGAAAGCGGAAATGCGCGCCGCCGAGCGGCGCGATGCCGCGCTTCGCCTCCATCTGGCAGAAGCGCGCATCGTCGGCCGCAACCACGATGTCGCCGGCGAGCATCAGCTCGATGCCGATGGTGAAGACGATGCCCTGCACGGCTGTGACGATCGGCTTGCGGCAGCGCTTGTTAAGCCCGAACGGATCGACGTTGCCGTCCTTGATGTTGCGCTTCTCCGCGGTGGGACCGAAGAACTTCGGCATATCCAGTCCCGCAGTAAAATCCCTGCCGTCGGCGCAGATCACGCCGACGCGGTAGGCCTCGTTGTCGTGCAGCTCGGTGAGTGCATCGGACAATTGTTCCATCATCACCGGGGTGAACGCGTTCTTCTTCGCGGCGTTGTCGATGATGATCTTGAAGACGTGGCCGTGCACCTCGGTGCGGATCTGACCTTCGCTCATGTGCTTCTCTCCAGATTGTTGGTGTTGGCAGCAGATCAGGCCGGCGGCTGAATCGCGGCGCGGATCGCCTCGATCCGCGCCGGCGTGAACACGCCGGAGTCGAGGAGCTGGAGGATCGAGAGCACCCCGCCCCGCGATCCCCAGCTGCCCTCGTCGATGATCTCGAAATTGACCCACCATGTCGGCGACGGCGCCGGCATCCCGCAGGCTTCCGCAAGCCGCGCCAGCACGTTGCGGATCACCTCCGCGCGCACCGCCGCAGGCCAGGCCGCGTTCATCACCGCGATATTGACGGTCATGATGTCGCGCGGTGCGTCCTGGTCGGACAGCAGCCGTCCGCCGATCGCCATGCTGTCGGGCGGCAGGTCGTGGAAATGCACCTGAAAACCCATTCGCGCCGCCGGCGCGTGCTGACCGACTTCGGGCTCAAGCACGGCGTCGGTCAGGCTTTCCGCAAGAAGCCGGCGCTGCGGCAGGCCAAGCCGCCCGGCCGGCGCGGTCACGGTGATGATGGTCAAGCTGGCACCTCCGCATACTATGACACGCGTCATATTTCAGCATGGCTTGCCTATGTCAAGCGTCATAGTCTAGATGGAGGGCAGCCAATTGTGGAACTCCCGATGACCACCACCACCACACGCGACAAGATGATCGCCGGCGCCGCCGACCTGATGAGCCGCCGCGGCGTCAATGCCACCAGCATGCGTGACGTCGTCCGCCATACCGCCACGCCGCGCGGCTCGATCAGCCACCACTTCCCGGACGGCAAACGGCAATTGATCGCCGAGGCCGTGACCTTCGCCGGCAAGCAGGTGGCCGTTCCCCTGGAGAAATCCATAAACCAGCACGGCGTGATCAGCGGCCTCGAGGCTTTCGTCGCTTCGTGGCGTCGCAGGCTGGAAGCGACTGGCTTCGAGGCCGGCTGTCCGGTGCTGGCCGTCGCCGTCGACCGCTATGTCGGTGAAGGCTCCGACAAGGACGACGAGACGGCGCAGCAGCATCTGCTCGATCTCGCCGACGGAGTGTTCGCCGATTGGCGGCAGATCATGCGCGCTGCCTTGCTGCGCGAAGGGCTGGCTGCGGAGCGCGCGGAGCGGCTTGCCACGCTCGTCGTGGCCTCGATCGAAGGCACGGTCGCGATGTGCCGCGCCAATCGCAGCGCTGATGCGCTCGATCAGGTTCAGGACGAACTGGAGGCGGTGCTGTCCACCGCCCTCGCCCGCACGGCCCGATAGAATGGGAGACGCTCCGATGGACCTGTCCCGACAACGCGAGCTCGCCCGCCATCTCGCCAGTCTGCGGCGCGAGAGCCGCCAGCAAAGCGGCCTCGATGCGCATCTTGTGCCGCCGGACCCCGACACGGCGTACCGCGTCGCGCAGATGGTGGAAGAGGAATTGGGCTGGGCCGTCGTCGGCTGGAAGATTGCCGGCATGAAGCCCGGGCTGCAGCGCCAGCTTCGCACCTCCTCGCCGATCTACGGGCGGGTGTTCGCGCCGCTGATCAAGACCTCGCCCGCGAGCGTCGAGCATGCGAGGCAATGCAGCCCGATCCCGGAGGTCGAGTATCAGGCACGCCTCGGCGCGGACCTGCCGCCACGCGCCAAGCCGTATACCGTCGAAGAGATCGGCGCTGCCGTCGCCTCGCTACATCCCGGCATCGAGCTTGCCGAATGCCGATTCGTCCACGACGCGGCGTTTCCACCGTTGCCGGCGATCCTGGCCGACGGCGCAGGATCGGGGACGATCGTCCTTGGCGAGGCGATCGCCGACTGGCGCAGCCGCGACATCGCGAATCAGGAGGTCGTGCTGAATTGCAATGGTGTGGAAAGGCGCCGCGGCAGCGCGGCGGAGGCGATCGATCATCCGCTGGTGCCGCTGACCTGGCTCGCCAACGAGCTGTCGCGAACCGGAATTGGTCTCAAGGGCGGACAGACCATCAGCACCGGCACGCTCACCGGCATGCTGCGGCCGAAGGCGGGCGAGACGTACATTGCCGACTTCGGTCCGTTCGGGACCGTGAGCGCGACCTACGCCTAGTTTCATCGGAACGGCGTCTTGGACGAATGGACGCATGCGGGCCAGGCATGGCGGCCGCCAGCGTAAACCGGCGATTAAGACGGTCCGCCTATTTTTACGAGAATATCTTTCTCCTCTCCCGCGCCAATTGCCGGGCTGCACATGAAAATCGGTACTCTGCTGACCACTGCGATCGTCTCGCTCTCGACTGTCGGCGGCGGCCTCGCCGTCTACGTTGCGGTGACCAAATACCAGACGATGGAGCGGATCACCGAGGCGCAAGGCCGGCTTGCGATCGTCCGGGCCGTCAGCGACATCCCGCGCTATCTCAACCCCGAACGGGGCTATTCCACCAACATCCTCTACGGGCCCGCGACCATCGACCCCGCGCTGCTTGCCGAGCAGGACAAGCTGCGCAAGCAGACCGATGGCGCCCGCGACAAAATGAGCGCGCTGCGCAAGGAGCTGCCCGGCCCGTTCGACGACGGCACCACCATCGGCAGCAATATCGACGGCATCGATGCAAAGTTCACGGCGCTGCGCGAGGCCATCAACAAGGCGCTGGCCGGGCCGGCCGAGGCGCGCAAGGACGCTGCCAAGAAGATCGTCGCCGACAACGCCGTGCTCAACGGCGGCGTGACCGCGCTGCTCAACGAACAGGTGCGCCGCATGGCGATCCTCAACGGCGACGCCTACCGGCAGGCCAGCTACGCCAACATCGCCATGACGCTGCGCGACGTCGGCGGCTTCAACTCCAGCCTGCACAAGAATCTCGTCGGCGGCAAGAAGCCGGCGACCGATGCCGAGAAAGCAGACATCAGCCGCTCGCAAGGGCGCAACGACCAGATCGTGATGTCGCTGCTGGAACTGCGCGGCAATCCGGCAACGCCCGCGAACGTCGCCGCTGCGCTGGAGAAGTTCAACGCGATCTATGTCGAGGAGTTCGGCCGCGAGCTCAAGCTGGCCAAGGACGGTGCGGTCACCGGCAAGTACGAACACGACGTGGACACCTATTACACCGCCACGCAGCGCGGCCTCAGCACCATCATCGAGGTCCGCGATGCCTTCTACGACAATGCCGAGCAGATCCTCGCCTGCGCCTCCTCCGCGGCGCGCACCAGCTTCACGATCGCACTCGTCGGCCTCCTCGCCGTACTGATCGCCAGCGCCGGCCTCATTGTGATCGTTCACCGCCGCGTCTGCGCGCCGATCGTGAGCCTGACGAATCGGATGTCGCGGCTCGCCGATGGCGAGGTTGCCGAAGAGTCCCGGGCGCCGCGCGTTCCGACGAGGTCGGGGCGATGGCCGCGGCCGTCCAGGTCTTCAAGGACAACATGATCCGCGCCGACCGCCTCGCCGCCGAGAAACAGGCCGAGAACGACGGCAAGATGCGCCGCGCGCAGGCGCTCGACGAGCTCACCCGCGCCTTCGAGGCCAAGGTCACCGAGCTCGTCGGCGGCCTGTCCCGGGCCTCCTCCACCATGGAAAGCACGGCGCAGTCGATGACCTCGACCGCAGCCCAGACCAACAGCCAGGCCGCCGTCGTCGCCGCCGCGTCGCAGCAGACCTCGACCAACGTGCAGACGGTCGCCAGCGCCACCGAAGAGCTGACCTCCTCGATCACCGAGATCGGCCGCCAGGTCGCGCAGAGCACCGAGATCGCGGCTCGCGCCGTCGACAATGCCCGCCGCACCGGCGACACCGCGCGTGCACTCGCCGAGGGGGCGCAGAAGATCGGCGACGTCGTCACTCTGATCCAGAGCATTGCCGAGCAGACCAATCTTCTCGCTCTCAACGCCACGATCGAGGCCGCCCGCGCCGGCGATGCGGGCCGCGGCTTTGCCGTGGTGGCGTCCGAGGTGAAATCGCTGGCCGGCCAGACCGCCAAGGCGACGACCGAGATCTCCGAGCAGATCACGGCGATCCAGACCGCGAGCGACGAGACCGTGGCCGCGATCCGCAACGTCGCCGACGTCATCGCCGAGATCGACCAGATCGGCACCGCGATTGCGGCGGCGATCGAGGAACAGGGCTCTGCGACCAAGGAGATCGCCCGCAGCGTCCAGGAGGCCGCCCGCGGCACCCAGGAGGTCAACACCAACATTTCAGGCGTGCAGCGCGCCGCCGACGACACGGGCGCGGCCGCCAGCGAAGTGCTGGGCGCAGCCGAGCAGCTCTCGACCCAGTCGCGCGACCTCGCCGGCCAGTTCGACCGTTTCCTCAGCGAAGTCAGGGCGGCTTAGTAAGGCGGCGGCTTGCGCGCCCGCTGCGCTTTCGCCGCCTCGATCCACCAGGCGAGATCATCGGCAAAGCGCGGGAACGACCGTTCCAGCGCCTTGCCGCCCTCGCCGATCGGCTCGCTCTCGGCCGACAATGTCTGCGCGATCGGGCCGACGCCGATGGTGCTCGAGATCACCACCATGCCCATCTCCGACAGCGTGCCGTGCCAGGCGGTCGATGCGCGCGCGCCGGACAATCGGCCGGCGGAATAGCTCACGATCGCGGCCGGCCGCCAGAACCACTCCTCGAGGAAATGGTCGGTGAGGTTCTTCAGCCCGGGCTGGATGCCCCAATTATATTCCCCGGTGACGAAGACGAAGCCGTCGGCGCCGCGTATCTGCCCGGCCAGCTTCTCCAGCGCCTCGGGCGCCGAGCCCTTGGGATATTCCTTGTACATGCGGTCGAGCATCGGCAGGCCGATCGCCTTGGCGTCGATGAACTCAACCTCCTCGCCGCGCCCGCGCAGCCGCTCGATGACGAAATTCGCAAGGCGGATGCCCATGCGGTCGGAACGGTAGGAACCGTAGAGGACGAGGATGCGATTGCTCATGGCCGGCACGTTAGCACGAAACGGCGGGCTGCCCGCACTAACGTTTTCGTCTGAGCTCCAGCGTCTGTGACGGCGTCTCGCCGAACTGGTCGCGATAGCTTCTGGAGAAGTCGCTGAGATGCCAGAAGCCGAAGGCGAGCGCGACGGCCTTGACGCTGTCGGCTCCTCCGCCCAGCAGCCGCTGGCGCACCAGCCAAAGCCGGCGCAGGCGCAAATAACGGTGCAGGCTCATGCCGCGATAGCGGCGGACGACGTCATGCATGGTGCGGACCGGCACGCCGAGCTTGCGTGCGAGGTCCTCGCTGTAGATGGGCTGAGACAAATCGCCGGAGAGCAGCGCGCGGATGTCCTGGAAGATCTTGAAGTTGCGCGCGTCATTCGGCCACACCGTCCATCGTGCCGGAACGATGTCGGCGATGGCCGCATCGACGACAGCGAGCAGGGACTCCCGCATCGCGGCCGCCTTCATCGGCACCTCGGCGGCCTCGACGGGCTCCGATGCGGCGGCGACCACCTCCGTGACGGTTCGCCGCAACCGATGCAGGGCGTGGTCGCTGGTCTCGAACAGCTTGAAGTTCGACTTCGCTTCCGGCCAGCCACGATCCTTTACCTCCGGCCTGAACACGACGGAGCCGACCTGACGCTGAACCTCCTCGATCGCGTTGTAGGCCGCACCGCTGCTGCCGACGACGATGACCGAGCGATCCCGCTGCGCGCCGTTGAAACGAACGGGCACCTCGAGATCGTCCATCGCGAAACCGATCGCGGTGCAATCGTCAACAAGCTGCCCATCCACGACGCGCGGGAATGCGCGCGTGACGTTCACGTCGCAGCCGGGCAGATGCAGGATGATCTGCTCGGTCGCAATCCTACGCACGAACGGCGTGAACTCGATGTTCAGCCCGCGTATCGAACTGCGAAACTCGTCGACGTCGAAAAACCGAAATCTCTTTGGCGCCAGCAATGGCGCACCATCAATGCTGCTCATGACAAATGAAAAATCGCGTCCTGAACGACGCAAGTCCGGCAATAAACGCCGATCTGTTCCCCCTTTCGGTGCCCCCGTTAGAGCGAAAGAATCATCCTACCCGTAACGCATCAATTGGCGAGTGTCCCATCTCAAAGGACAAGTCGTCGCAACTCGCCTCGCCGAATTTCGATAGCGATTCCGGTTGTATCGGCGGTGCATTAATACCCCAGCGTTCAATACCTAAATTTCAAATTAACCGCGGTGCGGCGCAATCAGGGGCGTTGAATAGTCGAAATATATTTTGAGCACAGGCCACTGCCATGATGGCAAATTCGCCTGCAGATATTCTGGTTGAATTGGAACAGGCGGTCGCAACGTGTCCGCTTGACCGCTGCGACCGCATCCTCGCCGGCATTGTGCAGTTGCTCACTGGCAGCCGCGACCGGTCACAGGAACTGCTCGCCAGCGTGGTCGACGGCGTTCTGCTCCGATTGACGGAGCGGGTCGAGGCCCGCGCACTGGCTCAGCTCAGCACCACGCTCGCCGAGCTGAAGGTGGCTCCGCCGCAGACGTTGCGGCGTCTCGCAGCGCACGATGATCCGGACGTCGCATGTCCCGTCCTGCTCAAATCACAGATACTCGGCGCGGCCGACCTTGCGGCCGTCGCGGCTTCCAGCGGCGAGCGGCAGCAACGCGCGATCGCCGCCCGGGACGACATCGAGCCGGTCGTGACCGAGGCGCTTGTGCAGTGCGGCAGCCCGATCTGCCTCGCGCTGATCAAGAACCCCGGAACCAAATTCTCCGACGCGGCCTACGCCGCGCTGATCGCGAAGGCTGACGAGGACGGCGAAATTGCAAAGGCGCTGGTGCTGCGGCCCGGCACGCCCGACCTCGTCGTGCGGAAGCTGCTCTCCGCCCCACCCGGCCAGAAGGCGTCGGCCAAGCCCAACGCCTCCGCCGTGCCGCCCGCCCAAACAGCCGCGCCAGCGCGCCCCTGCCCGGCCGACTATGCCGGCGCACGGCCGGAGATCGTCGCGCTCAATCGCGTCGGCAAGCTCAACGATTCCACGGTGAACCGCTTCGCGATCCGCGGCGAGACCGCCAGCCTGTTCACGGCGCTGTCGGTGCTGTCAGGCGCTCCGATCGAGGTCGTCGAGCAGATCATGGCCGACGGCGATTGCGAGGGCCTGGTGATGGCCTGCCGGGCGTCGCGGCTGAACTGGACGACCACGCTCGCGATCCTGAGCAACCGCCGCGGCAAGCGGCTCTCCTTCGCCGAGCGCGAGCGCGCACACCACATCTACGAGACCCTGCTTCTGTCGACCAGCCAATGGACGGTGCGCTGGGGGGAAATTGCGGCAAGCGCCAAAACGAACGATCGGTGACATCGCGGCGCGACAATGGGGGATAGAAAATGAGGTTCGACGGTCGAAAGGCGGCTCGCGTAAGGATGGATCACAAGCAACCCGTCAACCTGATGGGCTCGGACGGCACGTGGCGGCGCAGCTGCGTCCTGCTCGACGTCTCGCAAACCGGCGCGAAGCTCGAGGTCGAAGGCACGCTCGACGTGCTCCAGGCCAAGGAGTTCTTCATGCTGCTGTCGTCGACCGGATTGGCTTACCGGCGCTGCGAGCTGGTCTGGATCGACGGCACTACGGCCGGCGTTCACTTCATCACCGCAGATGGCAAGAAGAAGCCGAAGGCCAAGGCCGAGAGCGCGGCCCAGAGCAAGTAACCCGATCATGCATCCAGCGAATTGAACGCAAGTGCGGTAACATCCAGGTCAGACCGTGCAGAACGCGGGAACCATACAAGACCCCGTCAATCGAGACGGCGGTATCCGGGAGACGGAGGCCGCGCGCCCTCTCGTGCAAGTGCTGGCCGACACGTCCGACAAACTGTCGCGCATTCACTCGATCCTCGAAGAGAGATTTACCGTTGCCGGCGAACGGCTCGATGCCGATGCCAAGCTGGCGCAGGTACCGTCCGCCGTCATCATCCGCGCGGAGCTACGCGACGTCGACAATATCGCCGCCATCAAGAAGCGCGCCGGCAAGCTCGCCAAGGCGAAGAAGCGCATCTTCCTGCTCGAGCACACCTCTCACGTCGGCATTTCACAAGCCTACGCGCTCGGCGCGACTCTCGTGCTTCCGGCGATGCTCACCCGGACCAGACTGCTGGCGGCGCTGTCCGATCCTGCCGACCCGGCGTCGGCCTCGTCGAATGATCCGGCCGAGCCCGACAATGCGGTCGAGACCGCGGCGACCGCCATCGCCTCGATGTTCACCGCCGTCACGCTTGGCGAGCCGCTCGACGTGGACGGCACCAAGCAAGCCGGTCGCCAGATCGCCGATCGCATCACCCAGCACGGCCTGTCCGAATGGCTCTCGACGGTACGGCGCCACCACGAGGGAACCTACCAGCATTGCCTGCTGGTCACCGGCGTCGCCATCGACTTCGGCTTGAGCCTCGGCGTCCGCCCCGCAGACCTGGAGCGCCTGTACACGGCGGCGATGTTCCACGACATCGGCAAGGCCCAGATCCCCCTTGCCATCCTCGACAAGCCCGGCCGGCTCGATCCGCAGGAGCGCGCAATGATCGAGACCCATCCGGCCGCTGGCTACGATTTTCTGAAAAACCACGACAAGATTACGCCGGAGATCCTCGATGCGGTCAGGCATCATCACGAATATCTCGACGGCAGCGGCTATCCGGACGCGCTCTGCGCCGAGAACATCAGCGACATCGTTCGCATCCTCACCATCTCCGACATCTTTGCGGCGTTGATCGAGCACCGTCACTACAAGCCGACCATGCCACGCACGGAGGCCTATAACATTCTCTGCGGAATGAATGGAAAGCTGGAGAAGGTGCTGGTGAGATCATTCAAGCAGGTCGCGCTCACGCGGTGAGCACGTCGACCTCGTCTTCGCGATGGCGCTTCATCGCGCTCTAGTGCGTGGCCCGGAATTTGGCCCGCTGCGGCATCGATCGGCGGGCCAAGCCTTCCGCAAGCAGCCTCATGTCCTCGCGTCTTCCGCTGCGTATGAGCCTGCCGAACTCTTCAGGTGTGAAGGGAAGACTTGGATCCTCATCGATCGGGCGCCGCAATCGCGGACCGAAGAACCACCGAACCAGGCTAGCCAGCCGCCGCATATCAATTCCCTCGCGCCAGCAACAAACCTTTTAGCCCGCATATTGTTCCTCCTGCACGATCGAGATTGCAAGAGGTCGTAACAACTCCGCACCAAAAATTTCCGCGAGAGAATATTCTCCTCCTCATGAATCGTCGTGCTAATCGGCAAAACCGACGTAGCGCACGAACTCCGCATTGTGCTCGCGATCCGAGCGCACCGCGTTCGCGGCAAAGTTGTCGTCGGGATAGCCCATCGCCACACAGGTGATGATGACCTCGTCCTCTGGAATTCTGGCGACTTCGCGCACGATGTCGGAACGCATGATGCCCTGCCCGTTGATGACGGAGCCGAGACCGCGGTCCCAGGCCGCGAGCACGATGCCGTAGCAGAGCGCGCCGAGATCGAAATGGCAGACCGCGCCGGGGTCGAGCACGCGGTCATAGGTGAGGACCAGCGAGACCGGCGCGTCGAACTGGCGGAAGCCGCGCAGCACCCAGTCCTGGCGCATCGGCTTGTCGTCGCGCGCTATTCCCATCGCCCCGAACAGCTTCTTGGCGATGTCGACCTGCCGGCTGCGGTGCACGCCCTGGTACTCGCCATGGCTGACGATGTCGCGCTTGACCTTGGCGCCGCCGACCATCTCCTCCATATTGCGCCGACGCACCTCCTCCAGCGGCGCGCCTGTCAGCACGTGGACATGCCAGGGCTGGGTATTCATCGACGACGGCGCGCGCTTGGCGCTTTCGATGATCGCCTCGATCACGGCGCGATCTACCTGCTGCTGCTTGAAACCGCGCACGCTGCGGCGCGACTGGATCAGCGTCTCGAATTCCACCTAGGACCTCCCTGCCCGTATATTCGCGCGCATTGCAATCGTAACGCCTCTCCGGTTGCCGATGCGGCGCACCAAATCTATGCTAGGCCGCAAGCAAGACCAAGAACCAAGACCAAGAACCCTTGTGAGGATCATCATGCCTGCACCGCTCGATCCCGTCATCGCCCAGATCATTCCGCTGCTGCCGCTGCGCGATCCCACCACGATGACGCCACAGAGCGCTCGCGATTCCTTGCGCGAACTGGCTGCCTCGCGCGCGGCGGTGCCGCCGCCGCCTGTCGACAGCGTGCAGGATATCAAGGTGAAGGGCGGCGCCGGGCCGCTCGATGCGCGTGTCTACCGGGCCGGCACCAATCCTGCGCCGACGGTGGTGTTCTTCCATGGCGGCGGCTGGGTCGCGGGCGATCTCGAAACGCATGACCGCCAGGCGCGCAATCTCGCGATCGACACCGGCGCGGTCGTCGTCTCCGTCGATTATCGCCGTCCGCCGGAAACCCGCTTTCCCGGCGCCTTCGAGGACGCCTTCGCGGCCATCAGCGACGTGTTTGGCCGCCTCGCGGAATTCGGCGGCGATGCCAAGCGCTTCGGCGTTGCCGGCGACAGCGCCGGCGGCAATCTCGCGGCCAGCACCGCGATCGCCTGCCGCGATGCCGGCATCAGGCTTGCCGCGCAACTGCTGGTCTATCCCGTGACCGACGCCGTCGGCCTCTACGGCAACGCCACCGAGAACGCGCGCTTTCCCTCGCGCGCGGAGAATGCCGAAGGCTACTTCCTCACGCGTGCCACCATGCAATGGTTTTGCGGCCACTACCTCGCCGATCCCGCTCACGCCGCCGACTGGCGCGTCTCCCCGCTCCGCGCTGCCTCGCTCAAAGGCCTCGCGCCGGCGGTCGTGACCACCGCCTGGTTCGATCCGTTGCGTGACGAAGGCACCGCCTATGCGCGGGCGCTGGAAGCTGCCGGCGTGCCCGTCAGGCATCATGAGGGCGCCGGCCTGATCCACGGCTATTTCGGCCTCGGTGATGCCTCCGAGGTGGCGCGCGCCGAGGCGCAGCGCGCGCGGGCCGATTTCAAGGCGTTGCTGGCGCGCGGAATCTGAACCACAGATGAATGGAAACAGCTGCGATTGAGCATGTTGCGCGCGATCCTGCTTGATTGCGCCACGATTCGCGGCTCCAATCCGCTCGCCATGTCTGGTTTAGGGAGACACCCATGATGAAGCGGATTTTCCTCGCAGCGATCGTTGCCACCTTTGCGGCCGGCTCGGCCTTCGCGGATGACACCTGCGAGAGCAAGGCCGTCGGCAAGGACGGCAAGCCGCTGGCCGGCGCCGCCAAGACCTCGTTCCTGAAGAAGTGCAAGGCGGACGCCTGCGCGCCCAAGGCCCTCAGCGCCGATGGCAAGCCGCTCGCCGGCGCCGCCAAGAGCAGCTTCATGAAGAAATGCGAAGTCAGCGCGTAACGCCTGCGCAGCCGCGGCTTCCTTGAATTTGCTGCTGCCTTAGCGAGCAATCGCCCGCTCCCCCGAACTCACGATGCCCGGGCTTGTCCCGCCTGCGAGGCTGAAGCCTCTTCGGCGAGGCGAAGGCCCGGGCATTCGCGTTCTTGTATCCGAATAGAGATAGAGCGGGAGAGCCTTCGCCGCCTCCCCGCAGGCGCCGCGCACCCGAACCAACTCATCCGACGCTATCACAACCCTAGACAGAAAGCTCCGGCTGACGGATCATGCAGTGCTGAGCGAAACGGGGCGCATCGACGAGGCTTTCCAGGAAGGGGACGTCAAGATGTGGCAACTGCGAGTGCGTCATCAGATCATGGCGACAGTGAGCGTGCTGTTCGCGCTGCTCATCAGTCTCGAGGCTGCGAACGCGAGGGGCCCCGGCCTGCCCAACGTCATGGTTCTGGCCACCGGCGGCACGATCGCCGGCAGCGGCGCGAGCAGCACCACCGTTGTCGGCTACACCGCAGCCACGGTGGGCATAGAGACCCTCCTGAACGCCGTCCCCGAACTGAAAACGGTGGCTAACGTCAAGGGCGAGCAGGTCTTCCAGATCGCCAGCGAGAACATGAACAATGACTACTGGCTCAAGCTTGCGAAGCGCGTCAACGCGCTCCTCGCGCAGGACGACGTGGACGGGATCGTGATCACGCACGGGACCGATACGATCGAGGAGACCAGCTATTTCCTGAACCTGGTCGTCAAGAGCAAAAAACCCGTCGTCATCGTCGGCGCGATGCGGCCATCGACGGCGATCAGCGCCGACGGGCCGATCAACCTCTTCAATGCGGTGATCCTCGCAGGCAGTGACGAGGCCGTCGGCAAGGGCGTGCTCGTGGCTCTCAACGATCAGATCAACGCGGCGCGCGACGTCACCAAGAACAACACATCGACGGCAGACACCTTCCGCACCCCGGAACTCGGCTTCCTCGGCTACATGCAGGGCAACAAGCCGTACTTCTATCGTCAATCGACGCGCCGGCACACGGCGGACTCCGAATTCGACGTTTCCAGCCTCGATGCTCTGCCGCAAGTCGATATCGTCTACGGCTACGCCAACATGAACCGGGTTGCGATCGACGCTTTCGTCGCCGCCGGGGCCAAGGGGATCGTGCATGCCGGCGTCGGTGACGGCAGTCTCGCCCGGCCCGCGGTCGAGCCGGCGCTCGACGAGGCCCGTAAGAAGAATGTCGTCATCGTGCGGAGCAGCCGCGTCGGCAACGGCATTGTCGCGCGCAACGGGGAAGCCAAGGACGACGAACACGACTTCGTCGTCTCGGATACGCTCAATCCGCAGAAGGCGCGGATCCTGCTGATGCTGGCGCTGACCAAGACGACCGACACCAAGGAAATCCAGCGGATGTTCTATACGTATTAGACTGCCGGACACACGGCACGACCGTCCGTATGGCACGAACCCGGATTGCGCTTCGCTCCATCCGGGCTACCCCTACGACTACGACCGCAACCCCGGCGCGCCTCCTGCCCCGCCCTCGCGACATATTCCGTGTAGCCGAGCACGTCGAGGTGAGTAAGCCGCATCAGTATGGAGCGGAAGAACGCAGCCGGCCCCCTGACAACCTCGGCTGCGGTCGCCGCCAGTAAGGGTTCTCCAGGCACATCGCTGCAAGTCCGATTGCCGCCGCCCGGCACTGATCCCATGTTGTATAGGCGCATTCGAAATAGGTGCTGCCACCCCACTCCCACTTCTGAAGGCAGACAGGGTTCCTGGGATCGTAAGTTTGAGCAGTAGCTGAGGTGATCACCAGGATCGTCGCACTGCTCAGGATTAGCCAATGGAGCATCCGCATCGCCACCTCCTCGAATGGGTCATCCAACTTATCCGGTTCGACCGCCGCTCGTGTGTCCAAAGGAGACGCTTTGCGGCGCTTCCATCCTCCTGCATTGCTCGCAAAATCACGTGAGAGCATCACGATGGCCGGTTTTGGCTCATCAGCGAATTAGCGATGCCTCTCAATTAGATGCGCCGGATGGGGAACTCGTCACATTTGACCCGCACCGCAAGACCATTGATCTGGATCAAAGTGTCGGACGATCAGTGCAATCTCAGCTTGCGTGATAGGCGAGGTTCGGAACCATCGAAGTCTGTCACATCAAATTATGGGGGCATCAACACACCTGCAACGTAGTGGAGAGACCGCCATGGCCGTCAATCTCATTTCAGCTGCACAACAGCTCTTGACCCCTGAAGTCATCGCGAAGATCGCCTCCTTTCTCGGCATGGACCAAAGCGCGGCGCAGAAGGCCGCGCTAGCGACCATCCCGGCGATACTCGCCGGCCTGTCCGATCTGGTCGGAACCCCGGCTGGCGCCAATCAACTGTCAAAACTGCTGTCCCAACAGCAAGGCAGCAATCCCATCGATCTGCTGCACAGCTCCGGCGCTCCGGGCCTTGCTCAGATGGGTTCGAGCATGTTGTCCGGACTGCTTGGAGGCCGAACCATGGATACCATGGGCCAAGCGATCGGCAACTTCGCGGGAATGGGCGATGCCGGCGGCAAGTCGTTGCTCGCCGTGGTGGGCCCGTTGGTCCTTGGCATGCTCGGCCGGCAGCAGCATGAGGCCGGAGTAGATGCAAACGGACTGGCATCACTTCTGCGCTCGCAGAAAGATCAATTCATGGCGGCGATCCCTAGGGGACTCGGTGATCAACTCAGCGCCTCGGGCCTGATCGACCAAACGCGCAGCGGAATGGCGACGGCTGCCGCCACAGGGAGCCGGATCGCCGGCGCTTCCGGCGCCACTGCCGCGAGCCAGGCCGCCATCGCCGCCGGCCGGACGCAATGGCCGTATTGGCTTGTCGCGCTGGTTATCCTTGGCGGTTTTCTCTTCTATGCGCTTCAACGTCCGACCGAGCAGACGGTCGCTCAGAGTACAACTGCCACGCGGCCCTCAACCGCAACTGTGGGCATGGCGCCCGCGGATTTGACCGTTGACGGGGTGAACCTCGCGAACCAGGTCAATTCGTCCCTTGGTACGCTGAAGGCCCAACTGCCAACCATCACCGATGAAGCCAGCGCGCAGGCGGCCATGCCGAAGATCAACGACGCCATCTCACAACTGGATGGCATCACGGCGCGGGCGGCCAAACTTTCTCCAGAGGCACGACGCACGCTTGCCAAGCTGATCGTCGCGGCGGCACCGGCCATCAACGAGATGTGCGACAAGGTCTCGGCGACGCCCGCCGGCACGATCGCAAAGCCTGTGATCGACAATCTTCGTGCCAAGCTCGACGAGCTGGCGAAAGTCTGAGACGCCACACGCCGCAAAACTCGCCACACCTCAAGCGACGGGAGGTGTTTCGCAGCCTCCCGTCCGGCAGGTGGAAAGGAGAAGACTCATGGCCGACAAGACCAATTTCACCAAGGATGAATGGGCGCTGCTCTTGAGAAGCCCGATGAATGCGGGCATGGCGATCACGGCTGCCGCACCGAGCGGATTGTTTGGCCTTCTGAAGGAATCGTTTGCTGGCGGCACCGCGCTCGCCCAAGCGGCCACCGATCCCAATGCCAACCCTTTGGTAAAGGCTGTAGTCGCCGACTTCCAGACGAGCGACGGCCGGGCCGCCGCTCATGACGGGTTGAAAGCAGAACTCGGCCAGAGCGCACCGGCCGAGATCAAGAGCAAGACGATCAACTCGTTGCGCGAAGTTGCCACGCTGCTGGCTGCAAAAGCGCCGGATGATGCCGCGGCCTTCAAGGGCTGGCTGCAGCAAATCAGTCAGAAGACGGCTGAGGCCGCTTCGGAAGGCGGAGGCTTGTTCGGTGGAGGCGTTCAGGTCAGCGACGCGGAGAAAGCAACCCTCGGCGAAATCTCCAGCGCGCTTGGCATCTGATCTCGGCGGACCGCACGGCCTACCCCTCCGCGCTCTGCGCGGTGGGGTAGCTGGATGACGGACCGATCGAGTTCCGGACCAGCAACTACGATCGCAACCCCGGCGCTTCCTGCCCGGTCCGCGCGACATATTCCGTGTAGCCGCCGCCGTACTGGTGGATGCCCTCCGGCGTCAGCTCCAGCACGCGGTTCGACAGCGTCGCCAGAAAATGCCGGTCGTGCGAGACGAACAGCATGGTGCCCTCGAAATCCGACAGCGCCGTGATCAGCATTTCCTTGGTGGCGAGGTCGAGATGGTTGGTCGGCTCGTCCAGCACCAGGAAGTTGGGCGGATCGAACAGCATCTTGGCCATCACGAGCCGCGCCTTCTCGCCGCCTGACAGCACGCGGCAACGCTTCTCGACGTCGTCGCCGGAGAAGCCGAAGCAGCCGGCGAGCGCGCGCAAGCTCCCCTGCCCCGCTGTCGGAAACTGGTCTTCCAGCGACTGGAACACGGTGCGCTCGCCGTCGAGCAGGTCCATCGCATGCTGGGCGAAATAGCCCATCTTGACGCTGCCGCCGAGCGCCACCGTGCCCTGGTCCGGCTCGCTGGCACCGGCGACGAGCTTGAGCAGCGTCGACTTGCCGGCACCGTTGACGCCCATCACGCACCAGCGCTCCCGGCGGCGGATCATGAAATCGAGTCCGTCATAGATGCGCCTGGCGCCATAGCCCTTGTGGACGTTCTTCAAGGCGACGACGTCCTCGCCCGAGCGCGGCGCCGGCGGGAAGTCGAAGGCGACGCTCTGGCGGCGGCGCGGCGGCTCGACCCGCTCGATCTTGTCGAGCTTCTTCACCCGGCTCTGCACCTGCGCGGCATGCGATGCGCGCGCCTTGAAGCGCTCGATGAACTTGATCTCCTTGGCAAGCATCGCCTGCTGGCGCTCGAACTGGGCCTGCTGCTGCTTCTCGTTCTGCGCGCGCTGCTGCTCGTAGAACTCGTAATCGCCGGTGTAGGTGGTGAGCGAGCCGGAGTCGATCTCGATCACCTTGGAGATCACGCGATTGATGAACTCCCGGTCATGCGAGGTCATCAGCAGCGTGCCTTCGTAATCGTGCAGGAACTTCTCCAGCCAGATCAGGCTTTCGAGGTCGAGATGGTTGCTCGGCTCGTCGAGCAGCATGACGTCGGGACGCATCAGGAGAATACGCGCCAGCGCCACGCGCATCTTCCAGCCGCCGGAGAGTTTTCCGACGTCGCCGTCCATCATCTCCTGACTGAAGCCGAGACCGGACAGCGCTTCGCGCGCACGGCCGTCCAGCGCATAGCCGTCGAGCTCCTCGAAGCGGTGCTGCACCTCGCCGTAGCGCGCGATGATCTCCTCCATCTGATCGGCCTTGTCAGGATCGGCCATGTCGGCCTCGAGCTCGCGCAGCTCGGCTGCGACCTCACTGACGGGACCCGCGCCATTCATGACCTCGGCCACGGCGCTATGGCCGCTCATCTCGCCGACGTCCTGGTTGAAATAGCCGATGGTGATGCCGCGATCGGTCGAGACCTGCCCTTCGTCGGGCAGTTCCTCGCCCGCAATCATGCGGAACAGGGTGGTCTTGCCGGCGCCGTTGGGGCCGACGAGGCCGATCTTCTCGCCCTTGTTGAGGGCGGCGGAGGCTTCGATGAACAGGATCTGGTGGCCGGCTTGCTTGCTGACGTTGTCGAGGCGGATCATGGGGTCTTTTGGAGGGATTTTTGCGTTGCAGCGTGATAGTCCATGCTGGGCCCCAGGGGAAGCCCGGCGGGGTACGGATTTTCGCGCTTGCCAGACACCAACCTCCGGCAAACGGTCCCGACGCGGCTAGGCGCCGCTCTCGCCGGGCTGACTGCCAGCCCGGCGTCCGCTTCAGCCCTGAAGCGTGCCGTCGTCCCTGTCGCCACCAGCAAACATCAGCGTCGAGCGCTGCAATCAAGATCGCTCGATCATCGCGCGATATGGCCGCCACGACGGCGGCGGGAATTCATCACGGGCATCGTTTCAGGGTTGCAGCAGCGAGAGGAGACGTTGCCGGTCCTGATCGCGGCATCGTTGCTCTGTCCGCATGCGTTCGAGTTCGGCTTCTGCTTTGGCCGTCTCCTCATTCTGCTGCTTCATCTCGACAATGAGCGCCTCTTGCTCTGCGAGCCGCCGTTCGCCTTCGACGACTTCGCGCTCCACCTGCTGCAGTTCATCGTATATCGCAGTCCTGTACATCATGATCCCCGAGCGGCTGCGCTGCGAATCCGCCGCAGAGTGGTTTCCGTCAGGCCATCAGCCGTGCCGCAACGTGCATGATTTTCAACTCAATCATCTTCGCGAACGTTCCGGCTGATGCCACTTTTTCCCGTTCATGGCGGAGCGCGGGGAGCAATCATCTCGCGGATAACCGCTCCAGCCGATCGCTCGCTCCCTGATGGGCTTCGGGCGGATAATACTTCCGGTCCTGCTCCTCACGCGGCAATCGGAAGCCCTTCACCAGCCCGAAGATCGCCGGGATCACGATCAGAGTGAGCAAGGTCGACGAGATCATCCCGCCGATCATGGGAACGGCGATGCGCTGCATGATCTCGGAGCCGGTGCCGGTGCTCCACATGATCGGCAGCAATCCCGCCATGATGGCGACGACCGTCATCATCTTCGGCCGGACCCGTTCGACCGCACCGACCATGATCGCCTCCCGCAGGTCGGCCCGGCTCACGCTCCGCGCCTCGGCGGCGCGGCGCTGTTCGATCTCCGCGAGCGCGTGATTGAGGTAGATCAGCATCACGACGCCGGTCTCGGCGGCGACGCCGGCGAGCGCGATGAATCCGACGGCAACCGCGACCGAGAGATTGAACCCCAGCCACCACATCAGCCAGAGCCCGCCCACCAGCGCGAATGGCAGCGACAACATGACGATCAGCGTCTCGGTGACCGACCTGAAATTCAGGTACAGCAGCAGGAAGATGATCAGCAGCGTCACCGGCACGACGATCTTCAGACGGGCGACGGCCCGCTCCAGATATTCGTACTGACCGCTCCAGACCAGATAGTAGCCCGGCGGAAATTGGATGCTGGCCTGGACGGCGTGCTGCGCGTCGGCAACGTAGCCGCCGAGGTCGCGATCGCGGATGTCGACGTAGACGTAGGTGGCGAGCTGGGCGTTCTCGGTCCGGATCGACGTCGGGCCGCGGGCGATCTGCACGGTGGCGACCTCCGCGAGCGGTACGGCACCGCCTGCCGGCATGGGAACGAGGATGTCGCCGGCGATCTTGTTCGGGTTGTCCCTGAGATCGCGCGGGTAGCGCATGTTGACGGTGAAGCGCTGCCGACCCTCGACGGTCGTGGTGACGGTCTGACCGCCGAGCGCGGCGGCGATGGTGTCCTGAACGTCCTGGACCATGATCCCGTAGCGCGCGAGCGCCGATCGGTCGGGCGTGATCTCCAGGTAATAGCCGCCGATGCCACGTTCCGCGTAGGCGGACGAGGTCCCGGGCACCGCCCGCAGCACCTGCTCGACCTGTTTGGCGAGCCTGTCGATCTCGACAAGGTCGGTGCCGATGACCTTGACGCCCACCGGCGTCCGGATGCCGGTCGACAGCATGTCGATGCGCGCCTTGATCGGCATCGTCCAGGCGTTCGACACGCCGGGAAACTGCAGCGCCCTGTCCATCTCGGCGATCAGTCCGTCGATGGTGATCCCTGCCCGCCACTGCTCCTTCGGTTTGAGATTGACCACGGTCTCGAACATCTCGGTCGGCGCCGGATCGGTCGACGTCGCGGCGCGGCCGGCCTTGCCATAGACCGACGCCACTTCCGGAAACGACTTGATGATCCGGTTCTGCGTCTGTATCAGCTCGGCCGCCTTGGTGACCGAGATGCCCGGCAGCGTCGTCGGCATGTAGAGCAACGTGCCCTCGTTGAGATTAGGCATGAATTCGGTGCCGAGCTGGCGCGCGGGCCAGATCGTCACCGCGAGCGCCGCAATGGCGAGCAGCACGACGAGTGTTTTCGCCCGCAGCACGCCCTTGATGACGGGGCGATAGATCCAAATCAGGACGCGGTTGATCGGGTTTCGGTGCTCCGGAACGATCCGCCCCCGCACGAAGATCACCATCAGCGCCGGCACCAGGGTCACCGAGAGCAGCGCGGCGGCCGCCATGGCGAAGGTCTTGGTGAAGGCAAGCGGGCTGAACAGCCGCCCTTCCTGCGATTCCAGCGTGAAGATCGGCATGAACGAAACAGTGATGATCAGCAGGCTGAAGAACAGTGCCGGCCCGACTTCCGAAGCCGCCTCGATCAGGATGGCGATGCGAGACTTGCCCGGCCCCGCGCGTTCGAGGTGCTTGTGGGCGTTCTCGATCATCACGATCGCCGCGTCCACCATGGCACCGATCGCGATGGCGATGCCGCCGAGGCTCATGATGTTGGAGCCGATCCCGAGCAGCTTCATCGCCCCGAACGCCATCAGCACGCCGACCGGCAGCATCAGGATGGCGACGAGCGCGCTGCGGACATGCAGCAGGAACACGACGCACACCAGCGCGACGACGAGACTTTCCTCGACCAACGTGTGCTTGAGCGTGTCGATGGCCGCGTAGATCAGGTTCGACCGGTCGTAGACCGGAACGATCTCGACCGACTTCGGCAGGCTGGTCGCGATCTCCTTGAACCGCTTCTTGACGTTCTCGATGACGTCGAGCGCATTCATGCCGAAGCGTTGGAGCACGATGCCGCTGGCGACCTCTCCCTCGCCGTTCAGCTCGGTGATGCCGCGCCGCTCGTCGGGGCCCAGCTCGACCCGCGAGACGTCCCGCAACAGCACTGGCGTGCCCTTGTCCGTCTTCAGGACGATGTTGCCGAGATCGTCGATGCTTTTGAGATAGCCGCGCCCCCTGATCACGTATTCGAACTCGGACAGCTCGACGGTCCGCCCGCCGACGTCGGCATTGCTGGCGCGGATCGCATCCCGCACCTTCTGCATGGTGATGCCAAGGTCGCGCATCCGCTGCGCATCGAGAACGACGTTGTACTGCTTCACGAAACCGCCGACGCTCGCCACCTCCGCGACGCCCTCCGCCTTGGCGAGCGCGAATTTGAGATTCCAGTCCTGAATGGTCCGCGTGTCGGCGAGATTGAGCTCCTTGGAGATCACCGCGTATTGGTAGACCCATCCCACGCCGGTCGCATCCGGACCGATGCCGGGGGTCACGCCTGCCGGCAGCCGCGACGCCGCGCCGTTCAGGAACTCGAGCACCCGCGAGCGCGCCCAGTAGATGTCGGTGCCGTCCTCGAAGATCACGTAGACGAACGAGACCCCGAAGAAGGAGAAGCCGCGGACGACCTTGGATTTCGGGACCGTCAGCATCGCGGTCGCGAGCGGATATGTGACCTGATCTTCGATCACCTGCGGCGCCTGCCCCGGATATTCGGTGTAGACGATCACCTGTGTGTCGGAGAGGTCCGGAATGGCATCGAGCGGCAGGTGGACCAGCGCGTAGAGTCCGGCCGCAGCCGCGAAGCCCGTGCCGAACAGCACCAGCAGCAGGTTGCGCGCCGACCAGGCGATGATGCGGGCGATCATGGGCGCGCTCCCATGCCGCCGGCCGCCGGCTCGGTCGATTGCGCCCCCTGAGCCTCGGCAAAACCCTTCAAAGCCGCTTTCAAGTTGCTTTCGGCATCGATCAGGAAGTTGGCGGAGGTCACGACCGCGTCGCCTTCCGCAAGGCCGTCCCTGATCTCGACGTAGCCGGCACCACGGCGGCCGAGCTTCACTTGCCGCGGCTCGTAGCGGCCGTCGCCCCTATCGATCAGGACCGCCTGCCGGCTGCCGGTGTCGAGCACGGAGCTGTCGGGAACGGCGAGCACGGCGGCGGAACCGCCCGTGTCGATTTCGGCATCGACATACATGTCCGGCAGTAGCGCCAGATCGGGATTGGCAAGTTCGACGCGGACGCGCGCGGTGCGCGTCTCGCGGTTCACCTGCGGATAGATCACGGCAATGACGCCCGTGAAGCTGCGGCCCGGAAAACCGCGGGCACGGATGGTGACGCTCTGGCCCAGCGCGATATTGCCGAGGTCGCGCTCGGCGACATCGACCAGCGCCCAGACCAGCGATATGTCAGCGATGCGGAACAAGACGTCGCCGGGATTGGCGCGCATGCCTTCGATGGCATTGCGCTCGAGCACGAAGCCGTCGCGCGGCGCCGACCACTGCACCGTAACGGGCGCGATGCGCGAGCTCTCCATCGCCGCGAGCACGCCTTCCGGAACGGCGAGGTTGACGAGCCGCTGGCGCGAACCGCGGCCGTAGACCTCGTTGCTGCCGATCGTCTTCGAGCTGATGGTCGCGAGATAGTCCGCCGCCGCGGATGCGATCGCGGAGCTGTAGATCTCCATCAGCGGCTGACCGGCCTTCACGCGCGTGCCGGTGGTGACGTCGGCGACCTTCTGCACGAAGCTTTCGGCGCGCATCGCGATCACCGAGACGCGGCGCTCGTCGAGCTGGATCGTGCCCGGCGCCTTCACGGTCACGCTAATGGCGCGGCGTTCGGCCGGCTCGGACCTGACACCGGTACGCTGGATCTTGCCCGGCGACAGTTTGATGCTGCCGTCGTCGCTGTCCTCACCCTCGTAGACTGGGATGTAGTCCATCCCCATGGAGTCTTTCTTCGACACAGGCGAGGTGTCTGGCAGCCCCATCGGGTTGCGGTAGTATTTGATCTTCCGGTCGGCCTTCGCGTCGGCAGCCCCGGTTTCCGCCGGCGCGTCCTCGGGATCGTCGAAGCTGACGTCCGCTCCCGCCGGCACAGCGCGCCAGGCGCGGCCGTCGGCCGTCGTCTTCGGCGTGAGCGAGTAGAATGGTTTCCCGTCCGGATCCTGGTAATAGATCGGCTCGCCGCGCTCGGCGGCTGCCGCGGCTGATACGACTGGCTGGGCGGCGAACGAGCCCCCTCGCGGCATTCCGCCGACGAGAAAGGCGGCGCCGGCCGCTGCGCAAATCGCAGCGGCCGCGCCCGTCGCGATGGCACGGTTCATTTCTGCGCCGTGACGACGAGTTTGCTTTCGACCGTGCCGGTCTCGCCCTGCACCTTGGCGCCAAGCGAGAGCTGCCAGCGACCCGCCATGCCAAAGGTGGCCTTGAAGCGGTACATCCCCGGCTCCGTGCCCGGCATGGCGGTCACCTTGGTGGCCATCTCCTGCATGCCGTCCGGCGCCATGTCGAGGCGGGAGGCGAAGATGACGGCGTCCGGCACCGCCTTCCCCGTCGTCTTGTTCACCAGCCTGACCGTGACGATCCTGTCGGCGCCGGCCTGGACGGACGGCTCAACGAGCTGGAATTCGTAGTCCTTGATGTTGGCAAAGGCGAGCTGCGGCGCTCCCATGATGGTGAGGCCGAGCAGCGCGGCGGCAAACGCACGCGCAGCAGTGGTAGTCTTCATGATGTCATGTCCTCGAAACGTCTGATGGACCGCCGAAGCGGCGAGCTTCGACGCGCGTCCTCAACGGCCGCGCGTCAAGACTCCGGCGCAGGGGCGCCGGTCAGACGTTGGTTCGAGGTGGGTGATCCGGAGGATGTTCGCCGAGCCCATCGATCAGCAGATCGTCGGGCAGAGCGAAAGTGCCTCGCGAGACCATGCGATCGACCTGTGCGCCGCCTTCGCGAGGCGGCATGGTGATCGTCAGCATGCAAAGGGCGACGAAGGGACAGGACCCGCAGTCCTTCGCCTTCTGGTCCTGCTGGTCGGCGCAGCACGGCATATCGTCCGCCATCGCCTGCATCTCGTCGGCGACGGCCGCCATCTGCGATGCGGCCATCGCCGGCACCGACAGGGGCGCCACAAGGAGCCCTGCCGCCACGGCGAATGCGATCAGCCAGTTGAAGACCTTCCTCGGATGCATAGCCCCTTTTCTCACAGCAACAGCAACCGTGCAAATCGTCCGGCCATCACGATTGCGCCAGATTCGAGGGGGGATGTCGGCAATTTATTTCCACGGCAGGCCGTGGGCGCGGGTTTCCGCAAGTGCACGGTCCCGGATGACCTGATCTGCACCCCGAACTCGCCCTCACCTCGCGCGGGTAGCGAGGTGCTGCTGGAGCGTGGCCACAACCGCCGACATTCTCTCCAACTCCCCGCATCCCGGATTGGGGCCCGACTGGAGCATCCCATCAGGCCGCACGACCAACTCGGAATGTGGTGACACGGCAGATCGCTCGAGCAGCTCGCGCAGCTTCGGATCCAGGCCATCGCCCCGCGCGGCCGCAATCGCATTGAAATCTCTCAGCGACATCGGTCCTCGACTCCTTTGCTGGATGTCATGAGGTTCATGGTGTCGCTCCTTATCTGTCCTCATGATCGACGCTACGCGCACGCGCTCCTGCTCAAACTCCGATGCTTGCTTTCAAATTGAGAAAAGCTCTGGCCGCGCGGCAGGTTCAGCTGGCGCGCGAGGCTTCCCTGTCGAGCAGGGCCTGCTTGCGCTCCACGCCCCAGGCATATCCGGAGGTCGACCCGTCGTTGCGGATCACGCGGTGGCACGGAATGGCAACCGCGATCTTGTTGGCTGCACAGGCGCCGGCAACGGCCCGCACAGCGTTGGACGCCCCGATCCGCCGTGCGAGCTCCGCATAACAGAGCGTGCCACCTGCAGGAATCTCCCGAAGCGCCTGCCAAACTCGCTGCTGGAACGCGGTGCCCCGGATGTCGAGCGGCAGATCGAGACCGATCTCCGGCGCTTCCACGAGGCCGACCACGCGCGCGACCATCGCCTCATAGTCCCGGTCGGCGCCGATCAGGCGCGCCTTGGGGAAGCGATCTTGGAGATCGCGGACCAGCTCCTCCGCGTCATGACCAAGAAGAATCGCAACGACGCCCTTCCTGCTCGACGCGACCAGGATAGGCCCGAGAGAACTCTGGCCGACCGCGAACCTGATCTCCTCGTTCGCCCCTCCGGCGCGATATTGCGACGGCGTCATGCCGAGTATCCCCGTCGACTTTTCGTAGAACCTCCCGCTCGAATTGAAGCCGGCGTCGTACATCGCCTCGGTGACGGAATTGCACGACACCAGACCGTCACGAAACTTCCGGGCGCGGAATTCAGCGGCGTAGGTCTTCGGGGTCAGTCCGGTGGCGGCCTTGAAGATTCGATGAAAATAACCAGAGCTCAAGCCGGCTGCCGCCGCGAGATCCTCCAGCGACGGCTCCTCCTCGCTCGTCTCGATGATGCGGCAAACCCTGGCGACCAGCGCGGCATTCCCGGCTTCGACCGAAGGCCCGTCCGGATTGCAACGCCTGCACGGCCGAAATCCGGTCGCCTTGGCATCCGCCAGGCTGTCGTGAAGCTGGACATTCTCAGGGTTCGCCGCGCGCGAGGGGCAGGACGGCCGGCAATAGACCGCCGTCGTCGAAACCGAATACCAGAAATGACCATCTGCGGCCTTGTCTCGCGCAAGGACGCGGGCCCATCGCGGATCATCCGCGACCAGTACGGGCGACTGCTTTCGGAACTGAACGGGCGCTGCGGTCATCGGCTTTAGTTTCCACGATACCGGAGACGTCGCCACCCGATTTCCGACGATGTGAAAGACATCATATGCGCCCGGCGCGTAAGAGCAGACGAGGCCCGCACAACGTGCGAGCCTCGTTCAACGACATCGGGTCTGCCGATGGTGCGGAAGCGCTCCGATCAGGCCGCCGCCTTGAGCAACCCGAGCTGGGTCAGTGCGGTGACGCCGTCATCGAGACCGATCTCCTCGACGATCTTGCCGTCGATGACCTTGAGCACCGTGGTACCCGTGAAGCGCATCTTGCGGCCGGTCGCAGCCGGAAGGCCGCCGACGAGGAAATCGTTGAAGGCCGGGCCGGTGTGGGTACCACCGCCCTCCCATTGACCGACGACATAGTCGCCCTCGGCGATCAGCTCCGCGGTGCCCCAGAAGTTGAGATCGGGGAACGCGGCGCGGAAGTCGGTCATGAACGCCTTGATGTCGGCGCGGCCACGCCTCGGCTCATGCAGCGAATATTTGAGCAGCATGTCGGGAGCCGCGATCTCGTCGATGACGCCGAGATTGACGGACTCGCCCCAGAACTCGGTGAACCAACGGCCAACGACGGCCTTGTTATCATCTAGCTTGCTCATCGAAAAACACCCTTCATTTGCAGGACTCATGATTTGCAGGACTCATGGATCGACTGGCGATCGCCGCAATGTCTAGGCCTCGCCTCCGTGCATCAAACTCCGGTTCTTGTCCTGAAATTGGAGAAATGCTCGATCAAGCCCGCAGCATCAGCTTGAGCGAGGCCACGAGGCGCAGGCTGCGCTTGCGGTTCCCCGAATGACGGCCAAAGCAGCCTTCTCCGCGTCGTAGGGAAAGATCCACTCCGCGGCCGACATCCAGCTGCGCATCCTCTGCGCCTGCTCCGCGGGATCGCCGCCGGCGGATCGGTAGAATCGGCCGGCAAGGCGTGAGGCTGCCTGCGCGCGGCTGGTCCGCTCCAGCCTCAGATCCTGGTAAGCCTTCAGTCGCGCCGGGATCTCGCCGCGTCCGGCGTGCTCCAGCAGGACGGCAAGTGCGAAGCCGTCCTCGATGGCTTGTCCCGCGCCTTGGCCGAAATGCGGCACCATCGGATGGGCGGCGTCACCGAGCAGCGTGACATGCCCGCGCGACCAATACGGCAATTGCGGCCGATCGTAGATGCCCCAGCGAAAGGTGTGATCGAGCGCCGTGATCAGGTCCTGGACCGGCGCATCCCAGCCCTCGTACTCACCCGCGAGCGCCCTGACATCGCCCGGCGCAAACCAGGTCTCCTCCATGTCACGCATGCTCGGGACGAACGCGACGATGTTGATCAATCGCCCTTGCGACACTGGAAAGCAGATGAAGCTGCGACCATCCCCCATCCACATGTTGAGGCCTCGCAGCTCCAGGCCCGACGCGAGTTTTTCCGCTGGCACCAGGCCGCGATACGCCACGACGCCTTCGCTGGTCGGGCGCGCCACGAGGCCGACCTGCCGCTGGACCACCGAATGAATGCCGTCAGCACCGATGACCACGTCCGCATCGCAGACCACGCCATTGGCAAACGTCAATCGCGCTCCGCGCTCGGTGTCAGCGACGGCCATGCAACGATGTCCGAACCGGACCGGTCCTTTGACCGCACCGAGCAGCATTTCGAGCAGCTCGACGCGGTGAATCTGATAGCTCAGCGCCATGGGCGCACCCGGCCTCGACACGGGCTGTCCCTGCGACGTTCGCAGCGTCAGCCCCTGGCTCCTCGTGGTGATCTGCTCGATCGCCTCGCAAAGCGAGGTACGCTTGAGCAAGGCCAGCGCGTTCGGAGGGATGGAGAGCCCTGCCCCGGCCTCACGCGGCGACTCCGCTCCCTCGAAGACGGTGACGTTCAGGCCCCGCGCGCTCAGCGTGAGCGCCGCACACAATCCGCCGATCCCCGCGCCGACAATCGCGACATTCAGCCGGCCGGTCATGGCCGGATCCCGTCGAACAGTGTCATTTCAGGATTCGATCTGTGGTCAGTTGCCGACGAAATCATCCAGCAGCACCCATCGGGTGCCGTTGAAACGCGCCATCCTGGCCTTTGTCCAGCCGATCCGGCTCGACGGCGTGACGTTGATGGTCAGGCCGGGCAGAAATGTCGGTAGTTGGAGCCCTTGGATGCTGGTGGCCTGCCTGATGAGATTTTCCCGCGACAGGTCGTCGCCGCACCTTTTCAGGATCTCGACGATCATTTGAGCGGTCGCATACGGGAAGATCGATTCCTCGATGTCGTCGTTCGGTGCCCACTGCTTCATGAAGGCCCGAAACTCCCGCATGCCGGCATCGTCATCCCACATGGGATCCTCTGACGTCTTCAGCCAGAACGCGCTGACCGCCCCCGTCGATGCTGTAAGTCCGGCCGGACGCAGGACGGCCGAAATGCTGCTGACGCCAGACAGCAGCACATGCTGGACCTTCCAGTTGAGCTCATGCGCCTTGCGGATCGCTTGCGCGGCGAAGCGTGCATTGGAGGCATGGAACAAGGTATCGGCGCCGGACGCCTTGAGGACCACCACTTGTGAATCGACCGTGGGCTCCATGATGTCGTAGGCCGCCTCTGCCACCACCATGGTCGAGGCTCTCGATCCCAGGGCAGCCTTGAAGCCAGCCAAATTGCCTTTCCCGAGATCGTCGTTCTGATAGATCACGGCGACCTTCGCGTCAGGCTTGGTCTTCAGCAAATAGTCGGCATAGATCCTGGTCTCGACCGGCTGTGGCATCATGAACGTGGTCGTCCACGGCAGGTTCTCGGGATCGTCGAGCTTCGGAGTGCTGGCGAGCACCAATATCTGCGGAACCTGCTTGCTGTTGAGATATTTCGTCACGGCGAGATTGGTCGGCGTGCCGATCGATCCAACGATCGCGAGCACATTGTCGTCCTCGACGAGCTTTCGCGTCTGCTGCACCGTCTTGGTCGGCGAAAAGGCGTCGTCGAGCGAAACGAGCGTTACGTTGCGGCCGTTGATCCCGCCAGCCGCGTTGATCATGTTGAGATAGGCGGCTTCGATCCGGCCGAATCGGCTCAGCGACGAGAGCGGGCCGCTGTAGGGAGCGGTCTGCCCGATCCTGATCTCGGTGTCGCTGACGCCGGGGCCGTATTTCTTGTCGGCCGCCGTGACGGGGGAAAGGCCGACGATCGAGAAGCTTAACGCAGCAAGGATCAGAGGCCGGATCATGGGTACCTCGTACTGACGGCCGTGAGGGCGGCGTTTTGCCACCCCGAGCTGCAACATAATGCTGTACAATCGTCCGAGCGTCCCGAAACTCCGCCGAAATTTTCCGAAAGCAAGTTCCACGAGGCGTTCTTGTTGAGATCGTCGCAGCCCCCGATCCTCGTCGGCGACCGGATGGTGGATCTGGCCCGTGAAACCTTGCGCGACGGACGCGGCGACATCGTCCCCTTGCGGCCACGCGCCTGGGCGGTGCTGCGGCTGCTTGCGACACGGCCTGGGCAACTGATCAGCAAGGACGAAATCATGGACGAGGTCTGGTCGGACTGCGAGGTCACGGAGGATTCTCTCGTCCAGGCGATCGGCGACGTCCGGCGCGCTTTGGGAGACGCCGGCCGCTCGGCTCTGAAGACGATGCCTCGCCGCGGCTACATGCTGGTCGTCGATGAAAAGCCAATCGATGCCACCGTCGTTTCCGGCGACACACCGCGGCCATCCGATACCGCAGAGCCGCCGGCGGCTTCGATGCCGCATTTGTCGATCGTCGTTCTGCCTTTCGCCAACATCGGCGGCGATCCCGCGCAGGACTATTTCGTCGATGGTGTGACCGAAAGCCTGACGACGGACTTGTCGCGCATCGCCGGCTCGTTCGTGATCGGCCGCAACACCGCGTTCACCTTCAAGGGAAAGGCCGTCGACGCCAGGCAAATCGGCCGCGATCTCAACGTGCGCTACGTGCTGGAAGGCTCGGTGCAACGCGGCGGCAACCGCTTTCGGCTGAATGCGCAGCTGACCGACACCGAGACCGGAAGCCATGTCTGGGCCGACCGCTTCGACAAGCCCGCGGCCGAACTGCTGGACATGCAGGACGAGATCGTCTCGCGCCTCGCCAACACCTTGAATGCCGAGCTCATTGCCGCCGAAGCGCGACGCGCGGAACGATCGCCCCGTCCGGACGCGATGGATCTGTATTTCCAGGGCCGAGCGCTCCAGAACAGAGGCGTCACTCGCACGCTCCTGACGCAGGCGAGGGATTTCTTCGCGCGATCCCTGGCGCTCGATTCCGGCAACATCGAAGCAGCGGTCGCTGCGGCCCAGGTCGAGGTGTCCGTGGGATCGGCGTTCATGGCCGACGACGTCAACACTCATTTTCAAGCTGCGGAGACGGCCTTGAACGGCGTGTTGCTCCATGCCCCCGATCACCCCAGAGCCCACATGCTGCTCGGCGCCGTGCAGATTCAGACGAACCGTATCGAGAACGGCATCGCCCAATGCCGCAGATCTCTGGCGCTCGACCGGAATCTGGCCGATGCCCACGGGTTCATCGGCCTCGGCAAATATCAGTCCGCCCGTTGCGAGGAAGTCGAGGGTCACATTCAGGAGGCGCTTCGGCTGTCCCCGCGCGATACGCGTGCCTTTCTGTGGTACATGTTTGTCGGGCTGGCCAAGCTGGGTATCAAGCAAGACCATGAAGCCATCGGCTGGTTTCGCCGCAGCCTCGAACTCAACCGCAATCACGCGCTCTCGCACTTCCACTTTGCGACCGCCCTGGCGCTGGTGGGCGAATTGAACGAGGCGCGATCGATCGCCGAAGCGGGACTTGCCCTCGATCCCGGCTTCACGATCCGCCGCTACCGCATCAACGCCAAGGGTGACAATCCGGTCTATCTCGCCCGGCGCCAACGCTACTTCGAAGGCTTGCGCCTCGCCGGCGTGCCGGAGGGATGACCCGAAGCGCGCGACAGGATCGGCGCCGACGTGGACGGCTCAACGGTTGCCTTGGGGTCACGTGTTAGCTTAACCGCGCCGATCCCAATGCGGTCCACCAATGCGGCCATAACGGACATGCCACTGCGGACCGTCAAGCGTCGGCTTTTGACCCTGGCTGTGTGAAAAGTCACGAGTCGGCTAGGATTCTTCCGTTTCCTGATGGGGGATACGGATGGGACGCTTCGTTGAAGGCGCGGACAGATCCCAGCTGACGCTCTTGCCGGAATGTCTGGAGGATTGGGTAGGCGAGGACAACGCGGTCCACGTGATCGATGTGTTCGTCGAGGCGCTCGACCTGCATGGAATGGGGTTTGAGCGTGTGATCGCCAAGGAGACGGGCCGGCCCTCCTATCATCCGGCAGTCCTTCTGAAGCTTTACATCTACGGTTATCTCAATCGGCTGCAATCCAGTCGCCGCCTGGAACGTGAGACGTGCCGCAATGTCGAGGTAATGTGGCTGATTGGGCGCCTGGCTCCCGATCACAAGACGATCGCCGATTTCCGGAAGGATAACGGCGCGGCGATCCGGAAGGTTTGCGCGAAGTTCGTTGCACTATGCCGGCAAATGGGCCTGTTGCAGACCGCAAGCGTCGCAATCGACGGCAGCAAGTTCAAGGCGGTGAACAACCGCGACCGCAACTTCACGCATGCCAAGATGGCAAGGCGGATGGCGCAGATCGAGGAAAGCGTCGGTCGATATCTGCGTCAACTCGATAGCGCCGATCGGCAGGAGCCATCGGAAGCGATCAGCATCAAGACGACGAGGATCAAGGAAAAGATCGCTCGGCTGAAGCAGGAGATGAGCCGCCTGGAAGTGCTTGATGCGCAGATGCGCAACACGCCGGATCAACAGATATCGCTGACCGATCCGGATGCCCGTTCGATGGCCACCAGCGGACGCGGATCGGGTGTCGTCGGCTACAACGTCCAGGTCGCGGTGGACACCGAACACCATCTGATTGTGACGCACGAGGTCATAAACGTCGGCAACGACCGTGGGCAGCTTGCTCGGATGTCGAAGCAGGCCAAAGAAGTGCTCGCAGTGGACAAACTCGATGCGGTCGCCGATCGTGGCTACTTCGACGGAGAGGAGATATTGGCCTGCGAAGAGGCTGGCGTTGCAGTCACCTTGCCCAAGCCCATGACGTCGAACGCCAAGGCGGAGGGCCGGTTCGGCAAACAGGACTTCGCCTACCTGCCTGATGAGGATGTCTACCGCTGCCCATCGGGCCAGCTGCTGCCCTATCACTTCACCAACATCGAGCATGGAATGACGCTGCGCCGTTACTGGTCGACGGCGGCATGCCAAGGCTGCGCGATCAAGAGCCAATGTACGCCGTCCAAGGAGCGCCGGATCACGCGCTGGGAGCATGAGCATGTGGTCGAGGAGGTCCAGCGACGGCTCGATTCCAATCCTGACGCCATGCGGACGCGACGTGAGACAGTCGAGCATCCCTTCGGCACGATCAAAGCCCGTATGGGTGCGACCCACTTCCTGATGAAGCGCCTACGGAATGTCGCCGCTGAGATGGCGCTGCATGTTCTCGCCTATAACCTCACACGGGTGATGAACATCGTCGGCAAACCGCGCCTGATTGCAGCCATCCGCGCCGCCTGAAGGCCGGAAAGCGCGTCCAAAACCGCAATACCCCGTCGCGATACCCACTTTGGCCGGTCATTGGACGATCCGATGCGTCAGCACCGGCCGCCTGCAATGATTGGCGACCACGCCGCGTCCGACCTATCCGTTTGCACACAACCAAGACCCGAAGCGGCCCTTGGCACTCCTTTATATGACGAGTCGCGCAAGGTGAGCGCGAGACCAAAGCGATTACTGTCGGCCTTGTTTCGAAGGGCCAGTCTGGCTGCCAGAACCAGTCGTCTGCTCACTCCCCGGTTGGCCCGGGGGATGCGCAGAGGCGCCCGGCTTGTCTTGGTCGGCAACGTATCCGGACGCGCCTGAATTGCGTGTCTTGGCCCCTTTATCTGCCTCGCGCTGCATCTCCTCATTGGGCTCGCTCGTCTTGAGCCCTTTATCTACGTCAGTGCGCATCTCGTCTTTGGTCTGCTCGCTAGGCGCGGCCTTTTGCTGTTGCGCCGTTGCTTGGAAGGCAACCGCGCTTGCGGCAACTACAATCATCGCGAGAGTTACGGTTCGCATGCTTCTTCTCCAGTGCGGTGCCCCATCCCGCTAAACGCGCCACTTTTCCCAACGTTCGTGGTCCCGATCGCTATTTTCGAAGGAGCTGGCGATCAGACAGGAATGGGCTCCTGACATGCCTGACCTAACGATTAAACGTCAGCTTTTGGGCCCAAGACCGACGGATGCACGACTTCAACGTCGCCTCGTGACAGCACAGCTGACACGACGAGACTACCTCCTCTACTGGTCCGCCCGGGCTCGAAGGCGGCCTCCGCGACCGGCCGAAGCTCTCGTCAATCGTTCCTTCCCGCAGATACCTGTCGAGCGGCTGACGACACCACCATCTCCCTCCGACACTGCGGGCAGCGCGCGCTCACCCCCACAATCTCGCAAGTGGCATCACTTGAGGCGATGTTCCGGCGGCATTTGGGGCAAGAATATCCATTGGGCTGCAGCCCGAAGTCGTACTCCGGTCCGACATAGGCGCAGATCATGTGATGCATCACTGGAAAAGTCTGCAAACCTTCGGCACCACACGCCGGACACACCGTTTGGCTGCTTTCGATCTGCATGCTTTGCCGCTTTGGTTGCTGGGCGGGGTTTTCCGTTCAGTAAAGTCCAAAGACACGGACCAGCGCGCTGGCCACCCAAGCAGCGAGCCTGCTGTAATGCATGTGTACATAGACGGTGGAGTTGAGCGGCGGCGCCGAAGTGCCTGGATCAAACCGGATGCGCGCAATCTGCGTCGCAGGCCGGTCTCTTAGTTGCATTTGCGTTCCGGCGTACACGGCCGAGACCGGGAGTATCTGCGCGATCTTCCCGGGGATGCGCCGGTTC
Source organism: Bradyrhizobium sp. CB2312 (assembly GCF_029714425.1). Classification (NCBI taxonomy): domain Bacteria; kingdom Pseudomonadati; phylum Pseudomonadota; class Alphaproteobacteria; order Hyphomicrobiales; family Nitrobacteraceae; genus Bradyrhizobium; species Bradyrhizobium sp. CB2312. The sequence continues at coordinate 5,485,759 of NZ_CP121668.1, forward strand.
CCGAACACGACAAAGACATCTTTGCCGACCTTCGGCTCGATCAGGCGCTCGTTCGGGATGTACCAGTCAACGAAGGTGTCGGCCGGATCGAGGATTTCGGCGATCGAAACGCCTGCCGTCAAGGACTGACCGACTTGCGCGATTCCGGTCGAAACGACGCCGGCGGTGGGGGCGAAGACTTTCCCTTGGCCGAAGTGGCGCTGTACCTCGTCCAGGCGGCCGCGCAGCTGCTGAATGAAATCATCCAGCGAAGCGAGTTGCACGGCCGATTCCGCCACTTCGGCCTCATGGGAGACCACGGCTTTGCCGGCAGAAGCGCGTTCTCGCAGAACTTCCATACGGAACGTTACCGTTGCGGAGGTCATGGCGTTCACTTGCTTCGCTGCCTCTTCGGTCACTTGCAAATATGCGCGCGCTGCGGTGAGCGATTCTTGCGCAATGCGAGCCTTGATCCGCAACTCCGCCGTGCGGCCGTTGATGTCCGCCAGCGCGCGCATATAGGTTGCGACAATGCTGTCTTGTTCCGGCGAAACCACCTCCGCAATCTCCTCGCCTGCCTTCACGACCGCGCCAGGCTCCATGTCGATTTTGGTGACCTGCACGGTATAAGGCAGTGACACGAGTTGGCGCGGCGAGGTGACGGTGCCGGGCCCACCGAGATAGACAACGGGCGCGCCAAAATAGATGACGAAGAATGCGAGGACGCCGAACACGATCGCAGCATAGACGAACCGTACCACTCGTCCCGCCGCGCGCCGGCGGCTTTCGACAGGATCGGGTACGCTGGGATCGAGGCGGTTGATTTTGATGTCCATTGCGCGGTGCCCTCAAACCGGGGTTTCCAGCAGGGCTCGACGAACACGCGGTGGCACGAAGTCGTCGTGGCGCGACGTGGCGAAGATGATCTCCGACGAGTAGGAGAAGAACCGGGCGCATTTCAGATACACACCCTGATAGAAGGGGAAGATTAGCGACGCACCAAGAGCAAAGAAGCCAATAGTTCGATTGAACATGACGAACGCAAGCGCCATGTTGAAAAAAGAGATCCAGAGCAGCAACACGTAGATCGCACCGAGAAATGAGGCCGCGCTCGAGCCGAACAGCAGAACGACGTAAGCCAGGTAGAACGGCAATGCTAGCGTCGGGACGAGGTCAAAGACGATGAAGTCCAGCCTCTGTAGCGTGTCCGGCAAGCGTTCGAACGGATGAAAGAAGCTCAATTCACCGTACATCATGAATCGGATTCTCAACGCATCGCGATCCCAGCGCGCGCGCTGGCGCAACAAGCCTATGCCGCTTGCCGGGCCGTCCGTTTCCGCCCAGGCGTCGGGAACGAAGCGAATGAGATAACCGAGGCGGCGCAGCCGCAAACTGTACTCCAAGTCCTCGCCGGGCCCGACATCGAGTCCGCCGTGCCGCAGGAACGCATCGCGACGATACATTGAGCAGGCGCCAGACAGGCACGCGATCGCGCCGGCGACGTCCAATATGGAACGGCCGGCGCTGATCGACATCAGGTACTCGACGCTTTGCAGTCCGGTCCAGAGCGAGTCGCGTTCGTTGCTGAGCGCGATATTGCCGCTCGCGCCTGCAACGCGTGGATCACGGAACACGGCCGCAAGCCGCGCTACCGCGGTAGGCTCGAAAACCGTATCCGCATCGACGGTCAGAATGAGATCGCCGCTGGCAAATCGGGCGCCGGCATTGATCGCCGGGCTGCGGCCGCAACGCGTGCCATGACAGATGAGCATATCCACCAGGCCGAGCGCGCGTGCCCGCTCCGCTACGGCACGAGTCTGATCGGTCGAGCCATCGTCCACGACGATAATTTCGACCGGCCGCAATGTCTGCCGGTGAAGTGATGCAATTGTTGGTTCGAGACCGGCCCCGCCGTTGAAGGTCGGAATGATGACGCTGACCGTGGCGCCCTCGGCAGGCAGCTCGGCGCTCGATCGACGCATGCCGAAGAATGCCAGCGACAACAGCGACAGCGTGAAACGGGGAATGTCGAATATCAGCACCGCCAGGAAGAGCTGCAACGGGTCGGTCCGGGCGACGAGTTGCAACATCTCGAACATGGAGCCTCCCATAAGCGGCTGACCAGACGCTTGGGCGAGAGGTAGCCCGATGGACTCACCGATGTTTGAGCTGGATCAATGCCCCGTCATGTCCGGCGCATGGATGTCATCGGCGGACTGGCTCCTTGAAGCCGACCTTGTTGTTGATTCAATTCTTATCGTTTGGCTGAACCTGTGACCGACCTGGTGGGTGTCGCCGACGACCCTCTTGACCCTTCGCAATATCCGGCCGGTTCAAACCAGTTCCGCCAAGGTCGAACCACCTATCCAATGCACAAGGTGCATTCACGAACCGCTCAGGGTCCTTACGCCCCCTCGCATCAGCGAGACAGAGGCCGCAAGGCGCAGGCTGCGCTTGTCGGCGAGCGCGCGATCAATCACGCTGAAGAGGCCGGCCCGACTTCAAGAAGGCCGTGCGCAGTATTGATCTTGATCAATGGCCTGCCAGGCGATCGCTGAACTCGATGACTTTCCAACCCATGAAGTCCTGTTGCGGCGCAGCAGGTTTGCAGCGAACGTCACAGCGGATGCAACGTGGCCTGCCGGGAGGGAGCATTGATGAAGCACTGGCTGCCCGGACTCGAGACACTTCGCCGGTATCAGGCAGCCTGGCTTCCACACGACGTCTTCGCAGGTCTCGTCCTTGCAACAATGCTGGTCCCGGTCGGCATTGCCTATGCAACCGCATCGGGCCTGCCCGGCATCTATGGCCTTTACGCAACCATCGTGCCGCTGCTGGCCTACGCGTTGTTCGGCCCAAGCCGCATTCTTGTCCTCGGACCGGACTCGGCACTGGCAGCAATCCTCCTGGGCGTCATTGCTCCGCTGGCTCAGGGCGATCCTATGCGCGCCGTGACGCTCGCCGGCATGATGGCGATCGTCTCGGGCACGGTTTGCATCCTGGCAGGCATCGCGCGTCTCGGCTTCGTCACCGAGCTTCTCTCCAAGCCGATCCGCTACGGGTACATGAACGGAATTGCGTTGACGGTATTGATCAGCCAACTGCCGAAGCTACTCGGCTTTTCCATCGACAGCGAAGGACCGCTGCGGAGCCTGTGGGCGATCGCCAGCGCGATCCTTGCCGGAGAGATAAACTGGGTCGCGTTCGCAATCGGGTTCGCCACGTTGATCGTGATCCTGCTTCTCAAGAACAGCAAGCTGCCGGGCATCCTGATTGCGGTCGTCGGGGCCACGATCATCGTTGGGACGCTGGATCTCGGAACGCTGCATGCCGTCAAGGTGCTGGGCCCTCTTCCTCAGGGGCTGCCGGCCTTCGTCATCCCGTGGATCACCACAAGCGACATCGTTTCAGTGGTGCTCGGCGGCTGCGCAATAGCGATGGTCTCGTTTGCCGATACCAGCGTGCTTTCACGTGCTTACGCCGCGCGATTGGGAGACCGGGTCGATTCCAACCAGGAAATGGTCGGGCTTGGTGCCGCCAATCTGGCGGCCGGATTTTTCCAGGGGTTTCCGATCAGCAGCAGCAGTTCGCGGACCCCTGTCGCCGAAGCCGCCGGCGCCCGTACGCAACTCACCAGCGTCGTAGGCGCACTTGCCATCGCCTTGCTGCTTTTGCTCGCGCCAAATCTCCTCCAGCATTTGCCGACCGCCGCATTGGCCGCCGTCGTCATTGCGGCGGCGCTTAGCCTTTTTGAGATTGCCGACCTCAGGCGGATCTATCGCATCCAACGCTGGGAATTCTGGCTGGCGGTCGTCTGCTTTGTCGGTGTCGCCGTGTTCGGAGTGATCCAGGGAATTGGTCTTGCGATCGTCCTCGCGATTATCGAATTCCTGTGGGATGGTTGGCGCCCTCATTCCGCAATATTGGGGCGCGCCCAGGGCGTGAAGGGTTATCACGACATCACGCGATATCCGGATGCACGGCGGATCCCGGGGCTCGTGCTGTTCCGCTGGGATGCGCCGTTGTTTTTCGCCAACGCCGAGTTCTTCAGGGAACGCATCCTGCATGCCGTGGCGACCTCACCGACGCCGGTGCGCTGGCTGGTCGTCGCCGCAGAGCCGGTGACCAGCGTCGATGTAACCGCCTGCGACGTGGTGGCCGAGTTGGACCAGACGTTAAACGCGGATGGTATCGAGCTCTGCTTCGCCGAGCTGAAGGATCCCGTGAAGGACAAACTGAAGAGATTTGGCTTGTTCGCACAATTGGGAGAGCATTACTTCTTCCCAACCATCGGCGTCGCCGTCTCCCGCTATCTCGAGATCAACAACGTGGAGTGGGAGGACTGGGAAGACCATGCTGTGCAAGCCTCGGAGCCAGTGGCGAGCCGAAATGCCAAATCCGGCTCTTAGCCGAGATTTGAGCCCTTTCGTGCGGCGATGTGCAGACGAATGGGTTTCGAAATCGTCCTCCAAAAACAAGGCGGACGCGACGAGTCCATCCGTACACCCCCTACGCCCGTCGCATCAGCTTGAGCGAGGGGAAGCCCGACGAAGCACCGATTCGCCCGCCAGCCACGCTGGCCGGATGCCAGCTCGCTATCGGCTGTTGCCTCGAAAACGCGTAACGAGGCGTAACGTTCGCCAATGCGGCCGTAGCGGACTTGCGGCTGCGGACCGTCAAGCGTCGGCTTGTGGGCCCTTAGCGGACCAATCGAGGCAGTGTGCCCGACGGTAGCTTTTGATCCTGGCTGTGTGAAAAGTCACGAGTCGGCTAGGATTCTTCCGTTTCCTGATGGGGGATACGGATGGGACGCTTCGTTGAAGGCGCGGACAGATCCCAGCTGACGCTCTTGCCGGAATGTCTGGAGGATTGGGTAGGCGAGGACAACGCGGTCCACGTGATCGATGTGTTCGTCGAGGCGCTCGACCTGCATGGAATGGGGTTTGAGCGTGTGATCGCCAAGGAGACGGGCCGGCCCTCCTATCATCCGGCAGTCCTTCTGAAGCTTTACATCTACGGTTATCTCAATCGGCTGCAATCCAGTCGCCGCCTGGAACGTGAGACGTGCCGCAATGTCGAGGTAATGTGGCTGATTGGGCGCCTGGCTCCCGATCACAAGACGATCGCCGATTTCCGGAAGGATAACGGCGCGGCGATCCGGAAGGTTTGCGCGAAGTTCGTTGCACTATGCCGGCAAATGGGCCTGTTGCAGACCGCAAGCGTCGCAATCGACGGCAGCAAGTTCAAGGCGGTGAACAACCGCGACCGCAACTTCACGCATGCCAAGATGGCAAGGCGGATGGCGCAGATCGAGGAAAGCGTCGGTCGATATCTGCGTCAACTCGATAGCGCCGATCGGCAGGAGCCATCGGAAGCGATCAGCATCAAGACGACGAGGATCAAGGAAAAGATCGCTCGGCTGAAGCAGGAGATGAGCCGCCTGGAAGTGCTTGATGCGCAGATGCGCAACACGCCGGATCAACAGATATCGCTGACCGATCCGGATGCCCGTTCGATGGCCACCAGCGGACGCGGATCGGGTGTCGTCGGCTACAACGTCCAGGTCGCGGTGGACACCGAACACCATCTGATTGTGACGCACGAGGTCATAAACGTCGGCAACGACCGTGGGCAGCTTGCTCGGATGTCGAAGCAGGCCAAAGAAGTGCTCGCAGTGGACAAACTCGATGCGGTCGCCGATCGTGGCTACTTCGACGGAGAGGAGATATTGGCCTGCGAAGAGGCTGGCGTTGCAGTCACCTTGCCCAAGCCCATGACGTCGAACGCCAAGGCGGAGGGCCGGTTCGGCAAACAGGACTTCGCCTACCTGCCTGATGAGGATGTCTACCGCTGCCCATCGGGCCAGCTGCTGCCCTATCACTTCACCAACATCGAGCATGGAATGACGCTGCGCCGTTACTGGTCGACGGCGGCATGCCAAGGCTGCGCGATCAAGAGCCAATGTACGCCGTCCAAGGAGCGCCGGATCACGCGCTGGGAGCATGAGCATGTGGTCGAGGAGGTCCAGCGACGGCTCGATTCCAATCCTGACGCCATGCGGACGCGACGTGAGACAGTCGAGCATCCCTTCGGCACGATCAAAGCCCGTATGGGTGCGACCCACTTCCTGATGAAGCGCCTACGGAATGTCGCCGCTGAGATGGCGCTGCATGTTCTCGCCTATAACCTCACACGGGTGATGAACATCGTCGGCAAACCGCGCCTGATTGCAGCCATCCGCGCCGCCTGAAGGCCGGAAAGCGCGTCCAAAACCGCAATACCCCGTCGCGATACCCACTTTGGCCGGTCATTGGACGATCCGATGCGCCAGCACCGGCCGCCTGCAATGATTGGCGACCACGCCGCGTCCGACCTATCCGTTTGCACACAACCAAGACCCGCAACGGACGTCGTGGAGGGACGCCTAGCAAGCGGCATAGGCCCGTCACAATCGGTGTCTTGATCCAAATCAAACAACTGCGCGTTGAAGACGCTCTGGCGTAGAGCTAAAACACGACTGCGACGTAACCATCGTTTGGCACACGTGACCGACCTTTGAAATCGGAGGAAGCAGTCATGAGTATCCGAAAGAGTGTTGCGCACGGCATGTTCGCGCTGCTCGGCGCGATGGTGGTTGCGGCCCCTCAAGCGACCGCGCAGCAGCAGAAGGGGCCGAATGTCGTCGTGCTAATGACGGATGACACTGGATGGAATGATTTCGGCGCCTATAGCGGGGGTGGCGCCGCGCTCGGCCATCCAACGCCAAACATCGACCGGATCGCTAAGGAAGGCGCGACGTTCACGAACTGGTATGGGCAAGCAAGCTGCACGGCAGGCCGCGCCTCGTTTATTACCGGACGCATTCCGATCCGTTCGGCGCTCTCCATCGTGGTCGCTCCGGGCGATGAGAATGCGCTCAAAAAGGAGACGCCGACCATAGCCGAATTTTTTCAAAAGAACGGCTACTCCACCTACTTTTCCGGCAAGTGGCATCTCGGTGATAAGCCGGAGTCCTATCCGATTGAGCACGGGTTCGACGAGATGAAGGCGTTCGCCGCATACTATCCGGGCGTCTACACCTATGCCGACACGTCCAAGTGGTTTCATCCATGGTTTCCCTCGTACAACCCAGAGATCGCGAAGGCCTATTTTGAAGTCGTAAACATGTACGAGTGGGAGGGAGTTGCCGGACAACCGGCGAAGAGAGGCGAGTACATTACGTACGATTACCTCGCCAACTTTGACGTCCGGCAGGCTGATTACGCAATCGACTACATCAAGAAGCACGCCAAGGACGCTAAGCCGTTCTTCATGGACGTCAATTTCATGAAGATGCACAACCCGACCAACGCATCATCAAAATTCGCCGGGAAGTCCCGGTTGGGAGATTACTCGGATTCGGTGATGGAACTCGATGACGACATCGGCCGGATCATGGACGCGATCCGTGCCGAAGCGCCGAATACGATTGTGATCGTAACGGCAGACAACGGTGCGTGGCAGGATGCTTATCCTGATGCGGGCACCACGCCTTTCCGCGGCGAAAAGGGTTCAGCATTTGAAGGAGGCTGGCGCGTACCCGGGTTAATGTGGTGGCCCGAACACATTCCCGCCGGTGCAAACTACCATGAAATGATGTCCCATATCGACTGCTGGGCAACGCTCGCCAAGATGGTCGGCCTGACCCCGCCGCCGCACGGCGCATGGACCGACGATAATGGCAGGCCAATCTACTTCGACAGCATCGACAACAGCGAGTACATCCTCGGCCGTACGAAGCACTCGGCACGAAGGTCGTGGATCTACATCGACGGCGAAAACTTCATGGGAGCGCGGGCGGATGTCGGCGGTGATTCAACTAACGCCGATCTCAGCATCGCGTGGAAGTATCTCTGGACGGCCAAGGACACTTGGCTCGGTCCGGAACAAAATCTCGGCTCGATTGGCTCGGTCTACAATCTGACGATGGATCCATTCGAGAAATACGACATGGTTTTCAACGGCGCGATGTCGGCACGTATGCCATTACAGTCGCCGGGCAAGTACACCGGACAGGACAACGGCTGGGTCTTGGCGCTGATCTTCCCCGTCGTGATGGAGTTCAACAAATCGATCGTGGATTATCCAAGCATCAAGCGTAAGCCGGGCGGAGCCTCGAACGATTGGAGACCGGATCTACAGCGCCCGGAAAACCCGGTCCCGATGCTGGATATGAAGCACCTGCCGAATATCAAGGGGAGCGGTGGATAATATCGCTACGTCCCGTGAAGCCATTGGATGACGGGCTGTATCAAGCGGCATACGGCGGGTCGGCCTTCAGGAGCGGCCCGCCGTCGTGCATCGAGTGCTAGCGCGGCGAGAGCCAACGTCGCCTATTGGCCCAAAGACCGACATCCGGATGCACGACTTCAACGTCGCCTTGTGACAGCACAGCGGACGCGACGAAACCACCCGTAGCCTACGCCCTTCGCATCAGCTTGAGCGAGGCGGCAAGGCGCAGGCTGCGCTTGCCGGCGAGCGCGATGCCTTCGAGCTCGCCGCTGTCGGCGGTGCAGGTCCCGGAGAAGCCGATCCCGACCTCAAGACCGCCAAACACCGGGTTGTCGTCTTTCGCCGGTGTGTGCTCCTGGTTTAGCATCTCGCCTTTCCAGCGGCCGTCCGCCGACGAGTAAGAGCCGAGATAGTAGAAGAACGCATCGCCGCCGAGGATGCGGCCGTCCATCAGCAGCATCACGCCGGAGAGCCCGGCATCGACGCCGTCGAGCGCGCGGATGTGGATGGCGTAAAGCCCGTTGACGATGCCGTCGGGACCGACCGTGCCGCGCGGCGGCAGCGCCTCGTCATCGAGCGGCGCGAGATTGGCCCAGAACACGTTGCCCGGCATCGGTTCCGCCTCGCCCTCGAACAGGATCGTCGATCCTTCCGTCCGGCCGCGCACCTTGATCGCGGCAAAGTCGGTGCCCATCAGCGGCTTGTAATTGGGATCATCGTTGTGGCGCTCGGTGATGACCTCGCCTTCGATCACGCCGTCCCTGACCTCGTAGGAGCCGAGATGGGCGAAGGCGGAATTGCCGCCGAGCAGCTTGCCCTTGTGCATGCACATGATGCTGCGGCCGAAGGCGCCGCCAACGCCGTATTCAACCTTGTAGAGCCCGTCCAGCAACGTCGTCGACCCGCAAAATCAGAAAAGAATCGCAGGCTACCTAGCATCGTCGCCGGACCAAGGCCATCCGGCTTTTCCGCGCAGGGCCGCTCGCGCAACCCATCCGTGCATGGTGCCATCATGCCCCTGTTTTGCCCGACGGGTCAAGCTCTACTTCGGTAAATCAGCATCACGCGATTTCAACCACTTGGCTACTGTGCATGGGGTTGTTTTTCGACTTTTTGTTTGCGCGGCTGGTCGCGCCTCAATGACGCTTGAAATATTGCACCTCACGCTCGTGCTTCTCGGCCGCCGCGCGGCTCTTGAACGTGCCGAGGTTGCGGCGCTTGCCGGTCTTGGGATTCACCTTGCGTGAATAGAGGCGATATTCGCCGGATGCGAGTTTGCGGATCATGGCTGCACCTCCCGCTCGTTGCGACGTCAACGGCCCGCACCGGTGCTGGTTCCTCCCGTTCGAGGCTCGTTCGAACCGGTTGGCGCAAGCGTGCGACGAAGAGGCATGAACCAGGCAGAACCATCGGCCGAACAGCAGATCGCGGAATTCATCGACAGCGCGGCGAAGCAACCGCTGCTCGATGCCGCCTTCGAACTCTGGCGCTGGCGCTACCGGTTGAACTCGATCGAGGGGCGCCCGACCGCCGAAGAGGTCCGCATCAATCGTACCCTCACGCCGCAGCAGATGGCCGAGAAATACCGCTACGACCGCGACCACGCCCATGAAGGGCCGATGTTCGGCTATCTCAAGCGTGCCCATCCGCGCGCCGCTGACGACGCGATCCGGCAAGCCATCATCACCGCCGTCAAGTTCGAGGGCGCGACCGAAGCGCATTTTAAATGGGACGGCGATTTCTGGGACTGCGTCGTGCGCGCGGTGGCGCAGGCCGCAGCGGAGTATCCCGATTTCCTCGAGACCACCTATCGCGACGCCCGCAACAATCTCGCCTACTACATGAAGTGAGTCAGAAGCACAGGGTGGTGACGAGCTTGCCCTGCTTGTCCTTGATCGCATAGGGACAGCGCAGCCGCTCCAGCGCCTTCTTGGCGTCCTCGTCGCCGAGGGCTGCGGCGCGCTCGTAATAGGCCTTTGCGGCGTCCTTGTCCTTCGGCCCGCCGCGGCCTTCCTGCGCGAAGGCGCCCATCCGCTCCAGCGCGCCGGGATGGTTTTGCGCGGCCGCCTTCTCGAACAGCGCGCGTGCCGCAACGTCGTCCTTCTCACCGCCATTGCCGTTGGCGAGCATCAGGCCGAGCTGGTACTGCGCCTCCGCGTTGGTCTCGGCGGCCTTGCCGAGCAGCGCGCGGGCCTGGGCGGGGTCGGCCGGCGCCGCGCCACCTGCGCCGCCGAGCGCGGCAAGGTTAGAGACGCCGCGGGGATTGCCTGATTGCGCCGCCTTCTCGAACAGCCTTCGTGCCTGCGCCTCGTCCTTGGCGACGCCCGAGCCGGTGCCATAGGCGACGCCAAGCTCGACCATCGCTGCGCTCGATCCCTTCTCGGCCGCCTTGCGCCAGGCGGCGATCGCCTCGTTCGTCTGCCGGTTGGCCGCATAGGCGCGGCCGAGCGCGAACATCGCGCGCCGCGAGGATGACGCCGCCTGCTTGCAGAACTTGATCGCTGTCGCGACGTCGGCGGCCGCGATGTCACTCACGCCCTTCACGTCAGCCGGCTTGTCGGGATCGCTGGGATCGGCGGCGACCCTGTCGCACAGGACGAGATCGGCCGATTGCGCATGCGCCGCCAGCGGCGCGGCGAGCGTGAAGAGGATGGCAAGGAGATAGGTTCGCATGAATGCCACGTTGCGTTGTCGCCCGGGCAAATTCAAGGCTCAAGTCCCGATTGGCGTAGCGCAGGAACGACCTCCGGCGATGACAGGTAGCGGAGCAGTCGATCCGCGGCCTCGGCATGCTTCGCGCTGGCGATGCGGCCGGCGGAAAACACGGCCGGCGTTTGCAGCTCGTGCGGGATCGGGCCGACCACCTCGATGCCGTCAACTTGCTTGAGCTCGCTGATCTGCTGCACGGCGAGATCCGCCTCGCCGCTGACGAGCCGCTCCGCCGTAAAGCCCTGCTCGACGATGGTGGCCTTGCCATTGATTTCGGCCGCGATCCCCATCCGCACGATGAGCTGGGCGAAGTACACGCCGCTCGCACCCAGCCGCGAATAGGCGACGGACCGCGCCGCGAGCAGCGTCGTGCGCAGCGCGGCTTCGGTCGCGATGTCGGGATGCGCCTGCCCTGCCCGCACCGCGATGCCGACGAAAGAGCGCGCCAGATCGGCTGCGGTCTCGGCGACCACACGGCCCTCGCTGATCATCTCGTCGAGCCCTTCGCGCGTGAGGATCACGAGATCGGCGGCCTCGCCGTCACGCAGTCGCTTGAGCAGCGCCAGCGTTGGCGCGAAGTCGGCATCGACATGGATGGCGTGAGCTGCCTCGAAGGCGGAGGACAGGCTGCGCATCGCGCCCATCAGGCCGAGCGTCGAGAGCATGCGAATTGTTTCCATGGGTACTTCCTGGGGGAGCGATCAGGCGCGGTGCATCAGCTTGAGCGCGGCGGTGAGGCGCAGGCTGCGCTTGCCGGCAAGGGCGGTCGCCTCCAGCACCGCCTCTTGGCCATCATAGCGGCCGGAGAAGCCGATGCCGACCTCGTGGCCGCCGAAGATCGGATCGTCCTTCGCCGGCGTATGCTCCTGATTGAGGATCTGGCCCTTCCAGCGGCCATTCGCGGCGGTGTAGCTGCCGAGATAATAGAACGCGGCATCGCCGCCGAGGATGCGGCCCCCCTTGAGCAGCATCACGCCGGTGAGGCCGCCGTCGACGCCGTCGAGCATGCGCAGATGCACCGAATAGAGCCCGTCGATGATGCCGCCCTCCCCGACGCCGCCGGCGATCGGCACCTCGTCCTCGGTGATTGGCGTCATCACCGACTGGAACGGCACGCCGGGCAGCTCCTTGAGCTCGCCCTTGAAGCGGTAGAGATCGCCATCGGCCCAGCCCTTCGCGAGCAAGGTCGCATCGTCGGTGCCGGCCATGGCGCGGTAATTGGGATCGGGGTTGTGACGGACGGTCTTGATCACGACGTCGACGCCGCCTTCGGTCTTCTCGTAGGTGCCGATATGGGCGAAGGCCGAATTGCCGCCGAGCATCTTGCCGTTGCCGGCATGCATCACGCTCCGGCCGACCGAGTCGCCGAGCTGAAACCGAACCTTGTAGAAGCCTTCAAACACCAGCCGTGTCCCCGGCTCTCGCGCGCATCCCGCCGGTACTCTATCCCGGTTTCGGCGGAGGTAGACAGATTTCGAGCCGGCATGGCCGGCAGACCGCAAATGATGGACGTCATCAAAACGAAAAATCCGCCGGAGCGTACCTGCTCCGGCGGATTGAGGACCAATCCGGGCCAGCCCCTAGCCCGGGCCGGGAGGATGTTAGGCCGCGGCCTTCTTGTCGGTCGGCACGGACGAGATCGTCTTCAGGATCTGCGAAGCGATCTGGTAGGGGTCGCCTTGCGAGTTCGGACGGCGGTCTTCCAGATAGCCCTTGTAGCCGTTGTTGACGAAGGAGTGCGGAACGCGGATCGAGGCGCCGCGGTCGGCCACGCCGTAGCTGAACTTGTTCCAGGGCGCGGTCTCGTGCTTGCCGGTCAGACGCTTGTCGTTGTCCGGGCCGTAGACGGCGATGTGGTCCATCAGGTTCTTCTCGAACGCGCCCATCAGCGCCTCGAAATACTCCTTGCCGCCGACTTCGCGCATATAGGCGGTCGAGAAGTTGGCGTGCATGCCCGAGCCGTTCCAGTCGGTGTCACCGAGCGGCTTGCAGTGGAACTCGATGTCGATGCCGTACTTCTCGGTGAGGCGCAGCATCAGGTAGCGGGCCATCCACATCTGGTCGGCAGCCGTCTTGGAGCCCTTGCCGAAGATCTGGAATTCCCACTGGCCCTTGGCGACTTCCGCGTTGATGCCCTCATGGTTGATGCCGGCGGCCAGGCAGAGGTCGAGATGCTCCTCGACGATCTTGCGGGCGACGTCGCCGACGTTCGAAAAGCCGACGCCGGTGTAGTACGGGCCCTGCGGCGCCGGATAGCCGGCGGTCGGGAAGCCGAGCGGACGGCCGTCCTTGTAGAAGAAGTACTCCTGCTCGAAGCCGAACCAGGCGCCGGCGTCATCGAGGATCGTGGCGCGCTTGTTGGACGCATGCGGGGTCTTGCCATCGGGCATCATGACTTCGCACATCACGAGCACGCCGTTGGTGCGCGCGGCATCCGGGAAGACGGCGACCGGCTTCAGCACGCAATCGGAGCTGTGGCCTTCGGCCTGCTGGGTGGAGGAGCCATCGAAGCCCCAGAGCGGAAGCTGCTCGAGCGTCGGGAACGACGCAAATTCCTTGATCTGGGTTTTGCCGCGCAAGTTCGGAGTCGGCGTATATCCGTCGAGCCAGATGTACTCGAGCTTATACTTGGTCATTGAGCCTCTCTGTAGATGATGCGAAAGGTGGGGTTGAGAGCCCCCGCACGTTTGTACCCGGCCATCATCGGCCGCCGCCTTATAAGCACGTTGCGTGCCAAATGGCCGTAGCCCGGGAGGTTATCCACCACCGTCGGGCTCCACCCGCCGGCGCCGGACTGTCCACAGCGACGTGCGTCATAGGCGCGCACCTTCGCGTGAAGCTGCACTGCAAAAATCCCGCGGAAAACGCCCGTTTCTGAAGCATGCCGGCTGTTGCCGGAGGTTGCCGATCAAACGCGCATCAACGTCCGGCAATTTTCGTAAAGCCACCGGCCCCTGCCTAGCAACCTTTGGAATGGCACAGGCGTTGGTCATCCCGACGGTGCCTTAGGAGATGCAGAGGGTCTCCTGCCCATAAATTAGGCTGCAACTGATTTCCTCTTGAGCACTTTTCATTTCGGGGAGCGCGGCCGATATGGGGATTCCAGTAACCACAATCGAACGAGTCGGGCGCACGATGGAGGCCAAGGCGCTTTGACCAAGGAGAAATCGCAATGATGAACAATGGTCTGAGTCAGGGATCTGCAAAGATCTACCAGTTTCCCGTCGGGGGCCGCGCAGCTCTCGCCGGACGCCGCTATGGCGAGACCCGCCTTCCCGCCGATCAGGCTTCGCTTCCCGCGAACGTCTCGATCTGCAGCGACAGCTGGTATCACCAGGACGCGGTCGACGAAGCCAAGCCAAAATGGGACCGCTAATGCCTGTGGCAGGGTTGATACCGCCGCGCTCTCTCAAGCGGCCGGCGGCAGTTTGAAAAAGGGTCGAAACAACGGTGTTTCGGCCCTTTTTGATTCCGGCTGGCCTCTCGACTAGAGCGCGGGCTTTTCGACGACCACGCAGGCCGTGACTGGCCGCTTCAAATGCTTGACCGTGGTCGCTCCGGTCTTGCCAATCCTCAGCGTGATCCCCGCCCCCGAATAGCGCGCGCCAGACAGCGTCAGCCGCTTCGCCAGCGTGACTGGTTCGCCGCCGATCTGGAGGAAGGCGCGCTTGTCGTGGTCATAAAACCCCACGATGAATTGCGTACCATCGGCGCAACGGTAGGTCCGGAACGTCTGCGCGTCGGCCTGCCGCGCGCCGGAAATTCCGCCCGCCAGCATGGTGATCGCCAAAACAATGGCCTTGTGCCGGTCCATGATCGCCCCCGTAATAGACTTGAAGGACGCCAGCCGTGCGTCCAGTGGAACCATAACCCAAGCTGATCTTATGCAAGACTCCTCCATAACGGACTCCCCTGCCCGTCACCTCGCCTTGCAAGGAGCGAGCAATTTCCGCGATCTCGGCGGCTATCCGACCACCGACGGCCGCACCACGCGCTGGCGCCACATCTTCCGCTCGAACCATCTCGGCCAGCTCACGGCCGCCGACGTCGAGATCGTCCGCGCGCTGGGCGTGCGCAGCGCGTTCGACTTTCGCGGCGTCGAGGAGCGCGCGGCCGGCATCTGTGTGGTGGAGGAGATCGCCGTGCATTCGCTGCCGATCGAGCCGACGGTGGTCGCCGCGCTCCGCGCCGAACTCGTCGCAGGCAGACTGACCGCGCCGGTCGCCAGCGAGATCATGCGCGACTCCTACCGCAACTATGTCCGCCACAACACGCACAGCTTCCGCACGCTGTTCGGCCATCTCCTGGAAGACCGGGCGCCGCTCGTCATCCACTGCACCGCCGGCAAGGATCGCACCGGCTTTGCCAGCGCGCTGATCCTGCATGCGCTGGGCGTGTCCGATGACGTCATTGCCGAGGACTACTTGCTGACCAACCAGCACTACAAGCGCGATGCGCTGGCTGCCATCGACCTGCCCGAGGACGTGCGCAACGCGATCGGCAGCGTCGAGGCGTCGTATCTTGCTGCGGCTTTCGAAGCCGTCGGCAAGGAATATGGCGACCTCGAAACCTATTTGCACGAGGGGCTCAAGCTCGGCACGGCCGAGCGTGATGCGCTGAAGGAGCGCTATCTGCAAGCGTGATCCACACTAGGCGCGTCAAGCGGTCAGCCCGATCGCCTTTATGATGGTGTTCTTGAGAGCCAAGGAGATCTGTTGGGTGCTCCAATCGTTCTGGTGCAGCTTGTCAGGATCACTCGTATCTATCAATTGCTCGAGCGGCACGTTGTTTTGCACGTGCCAATGCCGCATCAGCGCCCAGCGCTGAAACAGATTCACTTCGGCTTCATTGGCAGCATCGCGGATCAGCCGGACCATCTTGTCCGAGAGCTCGGCACGATCGTCCCAGAGCATCTTGGTCACATACTGGGGATCAATCACCAGAACCTCGAAGCCGCGAGCGCGCAACTGCGCCAACCCCTTCCTGACGTTTCCGGCAACAACGTCCACGTCGTACTTGTCGTTGTGAAAGACTGCGTTCGTTCCAACCTGCCAGATGACCAGCGCCGGATCGTCGTGAAAAATATCTGCCTCGAAGCGCGCGAGCTCTTCGTTCGCCTCTTCTCCGCCCCTGCCCCGATTCAGCACGTCAATGCGGACGTCCGGCCGGTGGACAACGTCCTTGAAGTATTGCCGCAGATACATCTCCAAACGATAGGGATACGGCACGACATCGCCTCGCCCCGCCGTTGACGACGACCCCATGGCCACGATGCGCACCGGTCCCTTTCCGTCCAACGCCTGTCGGAGCCGCATCAATGGGTATTTCAGGTCAACGATAGCAGCGGGAAACTCGATGGTCGGCAAATTGTCGGTCATGAGACAACCTCCTCAACGATCTAGAGTTGTATCTATAAGTCAGCCTTGAAGCGGCCGCCATTGCAAGTCCAATTCGAGCGGAGCAATAGTCGGCATGACGCGAAACGACGGAGAGTCTCGTGCAGGGAAAAGTCATTGTCGTGACCGGCGCGCTCGGCGCGCTCGGCAAGGTGGTCGCCGAGACCGCGCAGTCGCGCGGCGCGCGCATTGCCGGCATCGACTATGCGCCCTCGCAAGTCCCGGCAACGCCTGAGCGCATCGAGATCGGCGGCGTCGACCTGTCCGACGCGGCCCAGGCGAAGACGGCGATCGAGGCCGCAGCGGAACATTTCGGCCGGCTGGACGCGCTGATCAACATCGCCGGCGGCTTCGCCTTCGAGACGGTCGGCAACGGCGACATCAAGACCTGGCAGCGCATGCACGCGCTCAACGTGCTGACGGCGCTGAACGCCTCGCACGCGGCGCTGCCGCATCTTGCCGCCTCGAAGGCCGGCCGCATCGTCAACATCGGCGCGATGGGCGCGCTCCAGGCCGGCTCCGGCATGGGCCCCTACGCCGCGTCGAAGGCCGGCGTGCATCGCCTGACCGAGGCGCTGGCGAACGAATGGAAGGGCAAGGTCACCGTGAACGCGGTGCTGCCCTCGATCATCGACACCAAAGCAAACCGCGCCGACATGCCCAAAGCGGACTTTTCGAAATGGGTGACGCCGCAGGAACTCGCCGAGGTAATCCTGTTCCTCGCCAGCGACGCGGCGAGCGGCGTTACGGGTGCGCTGATCCCGGTCGGCGGTCGGGTCTGATCAATCCGGCACCAGCAGCCGCAGATCGCCCTTGAAGCGGATGCTTTGCTTGCCGGCGAGCGCGATGCCCTCGCCATAAGCGGTCTCGTCGGTATAGGTGCCGCTGAAGCCGATGGTGACGACCTTGCGGCCCCACACCGGGCGCTCGTCGAACGAGGGTGAATGCTCCTCGTTGGTCAGCTCGCCCTTCCACTTGCCGTTGGCCGAGGTGTAGCTGCCAAAGGCGAAGAAGAATGAATCGCCGCCGCGCATGGTGCCGTCGCGCAGCACCATGACGCCCTGATTGCCGCCCTCGACGCTATCGAGGAATTTGATCCGGATGTGATAGAGCCCGTTCCTGATCGTCATGTCGCAAGCCGCCCACCTGTCCCTGTCCGCAGCATAATCGCACCTTCTGTTCCCGATCAAATGACGCGGAGGGCGAGTCTGATCCGGGCTAGACTGCCCGCAACTGATTCTCCGATCGGACGTCCTGTGGAAACCGCGCTCTATCTCCCCGTCAAACGCTTCCTCGAGGAGCTCGGCTTCACCGTGAAGGGCGAGATCGGCGGCTGCGATCTCGTGGGCCTCAGCGCCGGCGATCCGCCCGTCGTCGTGATCGGCGAGCTCAAGCTCGCGTTCAATCTCGAGCTGATCCTGCAAGCGGTCGATCGTGCATCGGCGGCCGATGAGGTCTGGATCGCCGCCAAGATGTCGATCCGTGGCAAGGGACGCGAGAGCGATGCGCGCTATCGCAATCTCTGCCGCCGGCTCGGCTTCGGCATGCTCGGGGTGACCGATCGCGGCCAGGTCGAGGTGCTGGTGAAGCCGCCGACGGCGGCGCCGCGCCGCGAACCGAAGGTACGCTCACGTCTCGTCGCCGAGCATCAGCGCCGCCAGGGCGATCCCGTGCTCGGCGGCAGCACGCGCGCGCCGATCATGACAGCCTATCGCCAGCAGGCGCTCGCCTGCGCCACGGCGCTCGCCGATGGTCCGCGGCGCGTGCGCGAATTGCGCGAGCGCTGTCCCGACGCCGGCAAGATATTGCTTAACAATGTGTATGGCTGGTTCGAACGTGCCGACCGGGGAATCTACGGGCTGACCGAGGCCGGGCACGCAGCGCTGAAACGCTGGCCGCAGCAGCGTGTTGGGGCCGACGCCGGTGCCGCGTCACCGCCCTGACACCCGACCGGCGCATAGCTGTGATGCCACACGGATTCCATATTGCAATGCAACATCGGTGGCACTAGGTATCCCGGCATCAAGATGAGGCCGTTATGAGCGCAGACTGGAATACCAAATATGGCACGCGGCGCGTGCGCCACGATCCGCCTACCCTGGACGAGGCGATCTTCGCCGCCGTCGGCATTACCGACGACCAGGAGCAGCAGGCCGAGATCGCCGCAGCGCTGATGGGCATGCCGCTCGAAATCGTCCAGGCCGAAGTGAAGAAGCAGGCCCGCACCAACAGCCGCATCACCGCCACGCGCGTGATCGCCGGCGAACAGGGTGCGCAGCGCTCCGTCGTGGTCGAGCGCCGCGTCGTTCGCCGCTTCGGCAACGACAAGCGCACCGGCACCTAGGCGCTTATTTCACATCCCCAAATACAAAAGCGGACCGGTTTTGCCGGTCCGCTTTTGATTCGTGTCCGCTGTTCGAGCTAGGCGGCGCGATTGCCGTACATGCTGGAGATGATCTTCCAGCAGGTCGAGTTGAAGCTGAGAAGCGCGCGCCCGGCCTTGAATGGCGCGGCGGCGAGATCGGCGAGTTCGTCTTCGGTCGTCTTGGTGAGATCGATCGTCCCGGTCGATTCACCATGGCGGAATTGCAGATGCGCGCCGAACTTCCGGGCGAGAGCTCGCATCGCGTGATTCTCGGCGCCGGTCGTGATGCGCAGGCGCTTAAAGCCCTTCCAGCGCGCTTCGGCGATCAGGCGGCTGAACAGGATGGTGCCGACGTTCTGGCGGCGCACCGATGCTTCCACGCTGAACGCCACTTCGGGCAGCGAATCACCTTCCGGCGGATGCAGTTCGGCCGCGCCGCGCACCACGCCATCGACGATATAGGCGACGATCACAGTGCCGTCCTCGGCGCAGCGGGCGGCGTAACGCTCGATGAAGCTGTCGTCGAGAAAACCGTTGAAGCGGTCGTGCCGACTTGCGGCATCGAGCCTGAGCAGGTGATCGCGCAGAAGCGGCAATTCTTCCTGCTGGCTCAGGGTCCGCACATAGCCCGGAACGGACGTCGTGCGGGCGGTGTCTTCAAGTACCACGTCAAAACTCCTCTTGGTGTCCCTCGAGGAGGCGTTCGAATCCCTAGGCCTCCAATATTGTGCGTCGCAACAAATTTTTCAAGACGGGAACCTGCCCAACTTAAAGGCATCGGAAACGACTAATTCGTTAACAAAATCAAGGCCCCGTAATCTTACAGGACCAGCTGGGTCTGGGTCACGATCGCGACCAGTTTGCCGTCCTCGGTCTCCAGCCGGGTGGTCCAAACCTGGGTTCGCCGGCCCCGGTGCACGGGGGTCGCCGTGGCGATAACCGTGGTTCCCTCCTTGGCGCCACCGATGAAGTTGGTCTTGCTCTCCAGCGTGGTCGTGCCCTTGGCGTCCTCGGGCAGGTTGATCACGGTCGCGGCCGCGCCGACGGAATCGGCCAGCGCCATAACCGCCCCGCCGTGGATGGTGTGGTGAAGCGTGCAGAGATCGGGCCGGACCGTCATCCGCGCCACCACGCGATCCTTCTCGGCCTCGACGAACTCGACGCCCTTGAGCTCGGCGAACGGCATCTTCATCGCTTTAAGTTTCTCGAGCGGCGTCATCGGATCCCCTCCCAATTCATTGTTGTCTCAACGTGAATGGCTTCGCGCGGCAAAGCAATGACGTCCGAGGTAATGGCCGCCGTGACATCGGAGCCCGCATTTGCGCATATGCTCCTCCCATGCGCGACTTCCCGCCCCGCCGCATCGTCTGCCTGACCGAAGAGACGGTCGAAACGCTGTACCTGCTCGGCGAGCAGGACCGCATCGTCGGCGTCTCCGGCTACGCCGTCCGCCCGCCCCAGGTGCGGCGGGAGAAGCCGCGGGTGTCGGCCTTCATCTCCGCGGACATCCCAAAGGTCCTCGCACTGGAACCGGACCTCGTGCTGGCATTCTCCGACCTCCAGGCCGGCATCGTCGCCGACCTCGTGCGCGCCGGCATCAATGTCCACGTCTTCAATCAGCGCGACATCGCCGGAATTCTCGCGATGATCCGCACGCTCGGCGCGCTGGTCGGCGCGGCCGCGCGCGCAGAGGACCTCGCGCAAGGTTTCGAGCGCCGCCTCGCCGCGATCGCCGCAACGCCCCGCCCTTCGCCGCGACCAAAAGTCTATTTCGAGGAGTGGGACGATCCGCTGATCTCGGGCATCGGCTGGGTCTCCGAGTTGATCGAGGTCGCCGGCGGCGTGGACGTGTTTCCAGAGCTGCGGCATCGGCAGGCCGCGAAGGATCGGATCGTGACGGCCGAGGCAGTGCGCGAGGCCGCGCCCGACGTAATCCTTGCTTCTTGGTGCGGCAAGAAGGTTGTCCCTGCCCGCATCAGGCAGCGCGATGGCTGGAGCGAAATTCCAGCGGTACGAGACGACCGCATCGTCGAGATCAAGTCGCCGATCATCCTGCAGCCGGGTCCGGCGGCTCTGACGGATGGGCTGGATGCGATCGTGGCGGCGTTGTGGCGTAAGTGCCCTTGATCTCTCCACCGTCATTGCGAGCGAAGCGAAGCAATCCAGACTGCCCCTGCGGAAAAATTCTGGATTGCTTCGTCGCAAGAGCTCCTCGCAATGACGGCGGGATAGACGCCCGTCTTCACGTCACCGCGTTGACGACCTGGTACTCCGGCCGCCGCCACACCTCGCCTGCGATCACCTCCTCGATGATCTCGGCTGCGCGGATGATCTCGCTTTCGCCGATATAGAGCGGCGTAATCCCGAACCGCATGATGTCGGGCGCGCGGAAGTCTCCGATCACACCACGGGCAATCAGGGCCTGCATCGCGGCGTAGCCGCCGTCGAAGGCAAACGACACCTGTGAGCCGCGGTCCGCATGCGCGCGCGGCGTCACCAGCTTCAGAGATGGGCAGCGGCGCTCGACTTCGGCAATCAGCAAATCACCGAGCGCCAGCGAACGCGCGCGGACCTGGTCAATATCAACCCGATCCCAGATATCGAGCGAAGCCTCCAGCGCCGCCATCGCCAGCACCGGCGGCGTGCCGACGCGCATACGCTCGACGCCGCCGGCGGCCGCATAGCCAAGCTCGAATGCAAAGGGTTTTGCGTGCCCCATCCAGCCCGACAGCGCAGCGCGTGCGTCGTCGGCATGGCGCGGCGCGACATAAAGGAAGGCCGGCGCGCCGGGCCCGGCGTTGATGTACTTGTAGGTACAGCCTGCGGCGAAGTCGGCGCCGCAGCCAGCGAGATCAACCGCCAGCGCGCCGGCCGAGTGCGCGAGGTCCCACACCGTGACGATGCCGAGCGCATGCGCCTTCGCGGTCAGCCCGGCCATGTCATGGCGGCGGCCGGTGCGATAATCGACCTCGGTGATGTAGAGCACCGCGATGTCCTCCGACAGCGCGGCCTCGATCTGCTCCGGCGTCACCAGGCGCAATTGATGGCCGCGTCCGAGCGTCGCGATCAGGCCCTCGGCCATGTAGAGATCGGTCGGAAAATTGCCGGTGTCTGACAGGACGATTTTGCGCGACGCGTTCAGATCGAGCGCGGCCGCGAGCGCCTGATAGACCTTCAGCGACAGCGTGTCGCCGACCATCACCGAGCCGGCCTCCGCGCCGATCAGCCGCGCGATGCGATCGCCAACATGGCGCGGCTGGGCATACCAGCCCGCCGTGTTCCAGGCGCGGATCAGCTCATGGCCCCACTCGTCCGTGATGACACGATTGACGCGCTCGGCGACGCCCAGCGGCAGCGCGCCGAGCGAGTTGCCGTCGAGATAGATCACGCCGTCGGGCAGATGAAACAGGGCTTTGGTATCGTCATAGACGCGATATCTGGTCATGGGGATTTCTACAGAATGGTACGGACACGCCAGAGTTCGGGAAACAGCTCGACCTCCAGCATGCGCTTGAGGTAGCTGACGCCGCCGGTACCGCCGGTGCCGCGCTTGAAGCCGATGACGCGCTCGACCGTCGTGACATGGTTGAAGCGCCAGCGGCGAAAGTAATCCTCGAAGTCGACTAGCTTTTCGGCGAGCTCGTAGAGCATCCAGTGCGTCTCTGGCGCCTGATAGACGATACGCCAGGCCTGCAGCACGCCTTCGTTGAAGCTGTGGGTCTCGCGGACGTCGCGGGCCAGCACGGCCACCGGCATTTTCAGCCCGTGGCGGTCGGCGAGCCGCAGCACCTCGTCATAGAGGCTGGGCGTGGCGAGCTCCGCCTCCAGGAGTTTCGTCGTCTCGGCATCGTGCGCGTGCGGCTTCAGCATGGCGTGATTGCGGTTGCCGAGCAGATATTCGATCAGCCGGTACTGGCGCGACTGAAAGCCCGAGGACTGGCCGAGCTGGGAGCGGAAGCGCGTGTACTCGCTCGGTGTCATCGTGCGCAGCACGTCCCAGGCGTTGTTGAGCTGCTCGAAGATGCGCGACATCCGCGCCAGCATCTTCATCGCGGGCTGCACCTCGTCTTTGGCGATGGCGCGGCGCGCGGCGCTGAGCTCGTGGATGGCAAGGCGCATCCACAGCTCGGTGGTCTGATGCTGGATGATGAACAGCATCTCGTCATGCGCTTCCGAGAGCGGATGCTGCGCACCGAGGATCGCATCCAGCGCCAGATAGTCGCCGTAAGACATGCGCCGGGCGAAATCGGTCTCGGCGCCTTCGTTTGTGGGATCGTAATCGCTGGACGTCATGGCAGTCCCTCCCGATCGATCATCCCTGCCCTTGCTCAGTCGAGCCCAATCAGGCGCGCGGTGATCGGCGACGACGGATCCTTCAATCCGTCGATCACGGTGAAATGGTTCAGCCCGGGATCGACGACGAGGCGGGTCGGCACGTCGAACCCGGTCCAGACATTGGCCATCAGATCGGACTGGCGGATGAACTCCGGCCGCTCGCCGCCGCCAACCCAGGCAGTCACGGGCGAATGTCCGCGCGGCAGATGCAGCGCGGCGCTTTCGAGGCTCGCCTCCTCCATGGTCATGCGCAGCGTCTCGTTCATCTTGGTCTTCAGCAACGGACGCAGATCGTGCAGGCCGCTGATCGAGAGCGTGCCGGCGATGCGGTTGTAGATTGCGCCTTCGAGCCGGCTGTCGTCGCACAGCATGCGGGTGACGAGATGGCCGCCGGCGGAATGGCCGGCGAGCCGGATCGGGCCGGCGACAAGCGAAGCCGCTTTCGCAATCGCAGCGGTGATTTCCGCGGTGATGTCGGAGATGCGTGCCGCCGGCGTCAGCGTGTAGCTCGGCAAGCAGACCGTCCAACCGTGGTGCCGTGCGCCTTCGGCCAGATCCGTCCAGGTCGATTTGTCGAAGCGCATCCAGTAGCCGCCATGGACGAACACGACGAGGCCCTTGCTGTCGCCGTCGGGCAGGATCAGGTCGAGGTGCTGGCGCTCGCCGGAGCCGTAAGCGATGTCAGGGCGAAAATGCTTGAGCCCGGCGCGGTAGGCCGCCGCCCGCTCCGCCCATTGCGCCGGCATTTTGTGCGAGCCCGGGATATGGGCCGAATTGGCGTAAGCGTCATCCCAATCGCGCATCGTGTCTCCCGAGGACTCGTTCAGCGAACAGGGCCGCAGTCTGCCACTGGTCAGTGCGGCATCCTAGTCTTTCTTTTAAGCTTAAAGGATTTGGTGCGCCATTGTTTCGGGCAAGTGGGCGCTCCAGCCAAGATGTCGTAGGGTGGGCAAAGCGAAGCGTGCCCACGTCCTGATCGTGTCGGATACAACTCGTGGGCACGGCGCAAGTGCGCCTTTGCCCATCCTACGAGAGCTGTGCCTGAGGCAACGGCTACGCCTTCTCCACCCCGCACCATTCCGCGATGAATAACGCCATCGCCTTGGTGGTCTTCTTCAGCGAGTCCAGATCGACGAATTCGTTGAAGCCGTGCATTTCGCCGCCGCTGGCGCCAAAGCACAGGCTGGGAATGCCGTAGTTGAGGCCGTAGAAGCGCGTGTCGGTGAGCGCGGTGAAGACGAGGTCTTCGACGGCGCCGCCATAGACCTTGTTGAAGGCCTTGCCGAACGCGGCCTCCGGCGCGGCGGCGTCGGTCAGCTCATAGCCTTCCGACAGGAAGCCCGACCATTGGACCTCCGGCGGATTGTTGGCAAGGAAGCGGTGATTGCGCGCCGCGGCGGCGACGCAGGCCATGATCTCCTTCTGGTGATCGGCGACCGACCAGCCCGGCAGGATGGCGATGCGGCAGTCGACATCGCACCAGGCCGGCACGCTGGAGGCCCAATCGCCGCCCTTGATGATGCCGGGGTTGAAGTTGATGGGATGGTTGAGCGTCTTGAAGTGCCGATCGGCCTTGGCGCGCTCGTTCCATTCGATCTCGAGCTTTTGCAGCGCCTGGACCAGGTGATAGGCCGCCATGATCGCGTTCGAGCCCGAGCCGGCAAAGGCGACATGGGTCGGATGCCCCTTCACGCGCAGGCGAAACCAGATCACGCCGACCTGGGAGCGCACCATCTTGCCGCTGGTCGGCTCCGGGATGAAGCAGGCATCGGCGCGATAGCCACGCTGCAATGTCGAGAGCGCGCCGACGCCGGTGCTCTCCTCCTCGATCACCGACTGGAAATGGATTCGCGCCGTCGGCTTGAAGCCTGCAGCCTTGATCGCATCCAGCGCATAGAGCGCGCCAATCGTGCCGGACTTCATGTCGCAAGCGCCGCGGCCGAACATCTTGCCGTCCTTGATGACCGGCGAGAATGGCGGGGTGTCCCACAGTTCTAGGGGGCCAGCCGGCACCACGTCGCAATGGCCCTGGAGGATCAGCGATTTGCCGGCCTCGGTCGTGGGACGATAGGTGCCGACCACGCTCCGCGCCTTGGAAAAATCATGCTCGATCGGGCCGAAGCCGCGCAGATCCTTGAGATCGTCGACATTGATGTGCCAATCATCGACCTCATAGCCGCGCGCGCGCAGGAGGTCGCCGATCATGTCCTGGCACGGCCCCTCCGCCCCGCGGGTCGAAGGGATCGCGACGAAATCGCGGGTGGTCGCAAGCTGGGCTTCGAAGCCGGCGTCGACGGCATCGAGAATCCTCTGCTGCGTTTCGGCATTCATCAGGCAACTCCGGGCATCCAATGGTCCATGCTGCGCGCAAGCTAGCCGATTTCAGCCGTTCGGGTACTCCACAAAATAAGCATCCCGCAATGCATCTCCGAGCAAGCGGCCTTCCGAATAGCCGTTGAGCGTCGCAGGCCGGCTCACGCCATCGAGGAGGCGCGGGCAAGGTTCCGGCGCGCCGAGCACGGTGCGGACCGGAATGCGCTCGGCATAGATCGGCAATTCGTAGTCCTCATCGTCGTCGGCCACACCCTTGGCGCGGATCTTGGCCGAGGCTTCCTCGATCTCCATCGCGATGAAAGACGTCGCCTTGATCTCCTGGGTGTTGCTCGCCCTGAGGCTCGCGGTGCGATCGGGGAAGAAGCGATCGACCATGGCGACCACCGCCTGCTCCTTCTCATCAGGGTCGGTGACGAGATAAGCGGTGCCGAACGCCATCACCGCGCGATAGTCGGCGGAATGGTTGAAGCCGCAGCGCGCCAGCACGAGGCTGTCGAGATGGGCGACCGTGAGGCAGACGCGCTCGCCTTTGGTCTGGTTGCGCAGCATGCGGCTGGCGCTCGAGCCGTGCCAATAGAGCTTCGTGCCCTCGCGCCAGAAGAAGGTCGGCGTGCAATAGGGCTGGCCGTCGATGACGTAGGAGACGTGGCACAGCATCGAGGAATCCAGGATGCGGTGAACCGTCTCGTGATCGTAGAAGCCGCGGTCGTGACGGCGCTTGACCTGGTTGCGCGCCGACGTCGGGTAGGAATTTTGGCTTTCGGTCTGGCTCACAGCCGCTCCTGTCGGGATTGGAACAATTCCAGGAGAGTTGTAGCGGCCAATTTGGTCTGCGATAGTGCCAATTCCATGCGAAAGATTCCGACCAATTCTCTGCCGCCCGCCAAGGCGGAGCTACCGCTCGACCTCACCGGGCCACACATCACGCCAGGTGCCTCCGCCGCGCACCGGCTGTATCAGGCGCTTTGCGAGATGATCGTCTCCGGTCTGGTCAAGCCCGGCGAGCCGTTGCCGCCGTCGCGCACGCTGGCCAAGCAGACGGGCTTTCGCCGCAACGCCGTCGTCACTGCCTATGAGCGCCTGATCGCCGACGGCTTTGCCGACGCGACCGTCGGCTCCGGCACCTTCGTTGCGGCGCGCATTCCCGCGCGCGCGACTGAACCGAACAAGCCGAAGATCGTGGTCGAGGCGCCCCGGCAAGGCGCGTTCGCGCTCGGCTGCACCCATATCGACGAGCGCGCGGTGCAGCGTTTTCGCGCCTTCGTCGGCCGGCGCATGCGCGCCTTCGGATCCGAGCATCTGCACTATGGCGATCCCCGCGGCAGCCGCGAGCTGCGCGCGGCGATCGCCGATCATCTGCTGTCGGCGCGCGGGCTGCGCTGCGACCCTGATCAGATCATGCTCACGTCAGGCACGCTGCATGCGCTCCGCATCGTGCTGAGCGCGATCCTGAAGGCGGGCGATCAGGTGTGGTGCGAGGACCCCGGCTACCCGGCGGCGCGAAAGACCATCGCGCATTGCGGCTATCGCGCCGTGCCCGTCCCCGTCGACGAGCATGGGATGCGTGTCGCCAAGGGCCGCACCGCGGCGCCGTCTGCGCGCGCGGCCTATGTGACGCCGTCGCACCAGTTTCCGCTGGGCGTGCAGATGTCGATGCCGCGGCGGCTTGAGCTGCTGGATTGGGCGAAGCAGGCCGGCTCCTTCGTGCTGGAGGACGATTACGACAGCGAGTTCCGGTATGACGGCGCGCCGCTGATGTCGCTCGCCGGCATCGATCACCTTCAGCCGCACGCGCGGCACTCGACCGCTTTCCCGGCACGCTGATGGAAGGCGCCGTCGCAGACATGCTCAATTCCGGCGCCTTCGCCGCGAACCTGAAGCGGGTCCGGAAACTCTATCGCGAAGCGCGCGACGCGCTGGCCGAGACGCTGGAAGCCGCATCCGAGGGCGCGCTGTCGGTGCCGGTGCCCTCGCAAGGGCTGCACCTTGTCGCCCGGTTCGATCCGGCGGTCGACCTGTCGGTCGCTGCAGAGGCCAAGCAGACCGCAAGTGCGGAAGGCTGGCTCCTCGCCGACACCTATTCTCGCGCGCGTCCCCTGCCCGGCTTCGTGCTGGGATTTTCGGGGCATGCGGTTCCTGAGCTCGTGGCCTCCGCCCGGCGGCTCGCGCGGGAATCGCGCGCAGCCCTGCGCACCAGAACCAAATCGGCCCAGCGGGCGTGACGAAGGTTCACTATCAGAATCGCCGGCCCGTCCCTACATTGCGGCTTCAATGCCGGGACCTCTCATCATGCTTCTGCGCCGTGCAGCCTGCCTCTCGCTCCTGATCTCCGCCGCGCTCGTGACGACGGCGCATGCCGTCACCGTCGGACGCGAGCAGGACATCCCCGATCTCAAGCTCGGTCAGCGCGTGCAGGTGGACGACGGAACCTGCCCCGCCGGACAGGTCAAGGAGGTGCGGGGCTCGAAGATGACCGACAAGGGCGTGGCGCGGACCGCCACCTGCGTGCCGCGCTACGGTCCGAAATCGAAATAGCGGATCAGGATTTCGCGGGATCGAACATGCACTGAAGGGTCGGCTTGGCGATCTTGGTGAAGGTCGGGCCGATCTCGCTCTGCTTGGACGCCGGCACCCAGTCGGTTTCGATGGTCGGCACGCCGGTTTCGCTGATGCCGCGCAGCAGCGCCTCACGCAAATCGCGGTCCTCGACGGCGGCGGCGGCGTGATCATGCAGGCAGCCGCACACCTCCTCCGGATGCTCCCAGCGTCCGAGCATGCGCGGCGCGCACTGGCGCACGAATTCGCTGCGAGGATCCGGTAGCCGCGAGGGAGCGCGGACCTGTGCCTGGGCGGCGCTGATCATCAGAACAGCTACGAATGCGGCGACACAGAAGCGAACGATCATGACGGCCTTCATCGGCTGATGTTCTTGAAGGCGATCAGAAGCGCGCAGCGACCACGATCGGCTGCTGCGCTGGAGTAACGGGTGAGCCGCTGTACTGGAAGGTGCCGACGCCGGGGATATTGCCGTCCGGCGTGCCCGCAAACGAGGAACCCGCGAGCACGAAACCGAAAGCAAGGATGAAGCTGAGTGCGCGCATGATCGTGTGTCCCATTCCGTGGCCGGCGATCCGCCGTCGTCGTCGTGACGCTGATAACCATGCGTCGTTTCGCGCGTGATGCGCCAAAAGCCGAAAATGGTTTCGTCTTTGTGAGAATTGTTTCGTCGCAGCCGGAGCGACGAAACATTCGGCGGAAAATCTCAATCTTTTCAGATGGCTCGCCCGGCAGCTCAAAGCCTCTTCGCAAGTGCGTCCAAGCCGGAAGGGATGCCGCGCACGGCACTCCGTCACGCCCGTGCCTTCCACACTTCACATGCATTTTACGTTTTTCTGCTGAAGAAGAGCCCGAACGAAGGCTGGGCCCGATCGAACGCGAGACGCTTCGGCCGCGACCCAAGCCATCGAAACCAGGACGCCCGGCACACCGGGCGCAATCACGTGAGGGATGGCCATCATGATGGCGCAAGATCGCGCAGCGGCGCGCGACGCGGAGACGGGCCGCGCCGAGCAACAACCTGTTCGCAGCCGCGTCGCCTCTGCCGGCGCGATGTCGCTACAGTCGAGCCGCGGCTATGAAGCTTCGCCACAAGCCTTCGTGCGGCTGACCGGCTCGCATCTGGCAAAGCCACGCAGTCGCATCGTGGCTGGGTGAACACAAGTGCGTCACTGAGTGAAGAATTCGCCGCACTTCTGGATGCTGGCGTCTGCCGGTCCCCACGGCATGATCGGCACGGTCGAGGTCGAGTTCTTCGGCGAGCCCTCGATCAGCTTGTCCGAATAAACCATGTAGACCAGCACGTTGCGCTTGGCGTCGCAGCCGCGCACGATTTGCATCTTCTTGAAGAACAGCGAGCGGCGATGGCGAAACATGTCGTCGCCCTGCTCCATCTTGTTCTTGAACTTGATCGGGCCGACCTGGCGGCAGGCCAGCGAGATGTCCGAGACCTCCTCGGCGAGGCCCAGCCAACCCTTGAAGCCGCCCTTCTCCGGCACGGTAAAGTGACAGGCCACGCCCTCGACTTCGGGGTCGTCCAGGCCATAGGTCGCGAGCTTGTCGTTCGGGCTCATCCATTTGAACACGGTGGAGCGGCGGAAGATCAGATCGGGCTCGTCGGCGGCGGATGCGGAAGCTGTCGGCACAGCCAGAGCCAAGAGGAATAAAGCGAGGCCTTTCAAGCGGATGCTGGAAAGACCGGGGAAACGAGATGACATGAAGTTCTCCGGTAACAAGTCCCCGCAATGTAGGGAGGTGCTAGCCGGAGAGGAAGACGACGGGCCGCCAAGCCCGGCTGCCATTTACCGCTCCGTGAGGCTTTTTTGCTACGTCCTGGACAAAAGTAGCGGACCATGGAACCGCCGTGCTGGTGAACGCATGACCCCTCTGCGAGACTAATGTCTGATTTGGATTGTGGATTCGAGGATGAACAGCGTGAACGGGTCCGGTTTCTCTACCAAGCCGGCGCGGCTGTGGCAGGTCGCCATTTTGACGGCGGCGGGTGCGATCGGCACGACCAGCCGGGCCGACGCAGCGTTTTATTATTGGACGGATTATTCCGACGGATCCTATTACGCCCGGCAGGAGCGGCATCCCGAAATCCCGCGCCAGAAGCCGCCAAAGCATGGCCTCTCCGGCAAGAAAAAAGAAGTCGTCGCCGAGAAGGAAGCCGGCACGAAGCCGCAAGGGCCGCTCGTCATCGTCGTCTCGATCGAACGGCAGAAGGTGACGATCTACGACGGCAACGGCGTGTTCGCAGAATCGCCCGTGTCGACCGGCATGAAGGGCCACTCGACGCCGATGGGTGTGTTCAGCGTCATCCAGAAACACAAATTCCACCACTCCAACATCTATAGCGGCGCGCCGATGCCGTACATGCAGCGGATCACCTGGTCCGGTGTCGCCATGCATGCCGGCGTGCTGCCGGGTTATCCGGCCTCGCATGGCTGCATCCGCATGCCGATGGCATTTGCGGTGAAGATGTGGAACTGGACCAAGATGGGCGCGCGCGTCATCGTCGCCCCCGGCCAGATGTCGCCGCAAAGCTTCTCGCATCCGCTGCTCGCCTCCGTGCGCGTGCCGCCGCAGCCCGCCGCCAGCCTCGAGCCGCAGACCAATGTCGGCGACAAGGCCGACAAGGGCGCGGCCGATGTCAAGGCGGCTGAAGCAAAGCCGGTCGAAACGAAGACTGCGAGCGCCGATGGCGTGCTTGAGCTCCGCTCCTCGGTCGGTCACAACGTGATGTCGGACGTGACGACCGGCAATGCGCCGGCACGCGACGAGGCCACCGCGCCGGCCGACAAGATCGAAGGGCCCGCCCCATCCGAGACGAAGATGGCCGAGGCCTCTGATGCGGCCAAGCCAGCGGCCTCCGCCAACGAAAAGCCCGCCGATAAGGTCGAGGCTGCAAAGACCGAGCCGGCGAGCGCACCGAAATCCGAACCGGCGAAGTCCGAAGCGACCAAGGCCGAATCCGCCGACAGCGCCAAGAAGCCCGACGCGGCCGTGACCGCGACGGCGCCCGCGCCGGATGCCAAGAAGGACGAGACCCGGATCGCAGACCCTGCGCCGGCGGCAAAGCCGGAAGCGCCCAAGCGCGCCGGCCAGATCGCGGTCTTCATCAGCCGCAAGGATTCCAAGCTCTACGTGCGGCAGAACTTTGCGCCGCTGTTCGAGGTGCCGATCACGATCGCCGCGAGCGACCGGCCGCTCGGCACCCATGTCTTCACCGCCGAGGTCGACAAGACCGATGCCAATGCACTGCATTGGTCGGTGGTGTCGCTGCCGGTCTCGGTCCGCGCCGCCGCGCGCGAGGACGACGGACGCGTGTCGCGCCGCAAGGGTGGCGCCGTCGTGATCCCGGTCGCCGCCAAGCCCGTGGTCACACCGGACAGCCCGGCGGAAGCGCTCGACCGCATCACGATCCCCGCCGACACCATGGCGAAGATCAACGAGATGCTGACATCGGGCGGCTCGATCATCGTCTCCGACCAGGGCATCAACCAGGGCGAGACCGGCGAAGGCACCGACTTCATCGTTCGCCTGTATTAGCCCGCGCGTCGCCACGTCCGATAACGCGGTGTTGAGCGGCCCGATCGCGCCGGCGGAGTAACATCCACCCCGGATCATTTCGGGGACGCCGTCATGATGAACCGCAGGACCATGCTGATCGCGGCGCTTGCAGGCACGCTCGCGCCGGCGGGCCGCGCGCTCGCCGACGGCGGCATGAGCCGGATCTCGGCCTACGCCTTTTCCTTCCCCGCCTTGTCAGGCGACTCAGGCGACGACATCCGCCTTGCCGCCTTCACCGGCAAACCGCTGCTGGTGGTCAACACCGCCTCGCTGTGCGGCTACACCCCGCAATATGCCGGCCTGCAGGAGCTCTGGAGCGAGTTTCGCGAGCGCGGACTGACCGTGATCGGTGTGCCCTCCAACGACTTCGGCGGTCAGGAGCCTGGCGGCACCAGCGAGATCACGGAGACCGCGCACCACCAATATGGCGTGACCTTCCCGATCACCGCCAAGTCGGTCGTGGTCGGGGCGAAAGCGCACCCGTTCTACAAATGGGCGGCCGAGGCGCGCCCCCGGGAAGTTCCGCGCTGGAACTTCCACAAATACCTGATCGGCCGCGACGGCTATATCGCCGAGGTATTTTCATCCGCGGTCGAGCCGGCCGACACCCGGGTCAAGACGGCCATCGCCAAGGCGCTGGCCGACAGTTGAGGCGCTCAACCGCAATCCGGCTGGGCACAATTGTGGCGGGGCGCCAAACAGCCGTTGCAATGGCGAGGGCCCACCATCTAGGCTAGGATCGTTTGGGGCAGGATGGGTTTTGCCGCAGGCGAAAAGCCGCGGCGGAACAACGGGATCAATCTCGAGGACAACACCATGCGTGTGGCGGCAGGACTGATTTTGGCAAGTGCGATGTCTCTTGCAATGACGGGCGCGGCATGGTCGCAGACCCCGGCCGCGAAGCCCGCAGCCGCGACGCAAGCCGCACCGGCGGCGGCGCCCGCTGCTGCAGCTCCTCCCGCGGCAGCCGCTGCGCCCGCGGGCTTCGTCAATCCGCCCCCGCCGCAACAGGCGCCGCAGCCGGCGCGCGCCGCCTGCAACACGCCGGGCGCGCTGGGCGTTGCCCGCACCGTCGAGATTGACACCACCGGCGGTCCCGGGTTCGGCTTCGAGCACTTCAAGGAGCTCGACTTCCTGCGCGACCACGAGGTGGTCCTGACCTTCGACGACGGCCCCTGGCCGAAGAACACGCCCGCGGTGCTGAAGGCGCTCGCCGATGAATGCACCACCGGCATCTTCTTCTCGATCGGCAAGCACGCGACCTACGAGCCGGAGATTCTCAAGCAGGTCTATGCAGCCGGCCACACCGTGGGCAGCCACACCTGGTCGCACGCCAACCTCAACAACAAGAAGCTCAACGAAGCGCAGCGCAAGGAAGAGATCGAGAAGGGCCTGTCCGCGGTCAAGTGGGCGCTCGGCGGCATCTCGCCCTCGCCCTTCTTCCGCTTCCCGGCGCTGCAGCATCCGCCGGAGATGGTCACCTATCTCGGCAACCGCAACATCGGGATCTTCTCCTGCGACATCGACTCCTTCGACTTCAAGGCATCCAAGCCCGAGAAGGTGATCGAGACCGTGATGAAAAAGCTCGAGAACAAGGGCAAGGGCATCATCCTGATGCACGACTTCCAGAAGCACACCGCGGAAGCCCTGCCCGAGCTGCTCAAGCGCCTGAAGGCCGGCGGTTACAAGGTGGTGGCGATGCGCGCCAAATTCCCGGCCTCGACGCTGCCGGAATACGACCAGGAGTTGCTCAAGGACGTTAAGCTGCCGACGGTGAGCCAGCGTCCGGTGAATTCCGTGGTGACGACAGTTTCCGAATAGAAATTGTCTTTCCGGTTCGAAGGCTACGTCATTGTCTCAGCGGACGGCATGCTCGCCGACGCTGCGCATGTGATGCCGGACAGTCTGAAGTTCGAAGGCGACAAGCTGTTCTTCGAGCAGGCACTCGATCGCGCCGCGCTGATCGTGCACGGCCGCCACTCGCACGAGCAGCAGCCGAACTCGCCGAAGCGAAAGCGCCTGATCCTGACCCGCAAGATCAAGGCACTCACCGTCGATCCGGAGATGCCGCACGCGACGCTGTGGAATCCGGAGCATGCCAGCTTCGAGGAGGCCTGCGCCTTCGCCGACGTCCCTTCCGGTACCGTCGCGATCATCGGCGGCCCCGTCGTGTTCGACAAGTTCATGGACCGCTACGACACCTTCTGGCTGTCGGAGGCTCCGCATGTGCGGCTGCCCGGCGGCGAAGGCTGTTTTGTCGGCGTGCCGGCGCGGACGCCGCATGAGGTGCTCGCCTCGCACGGGATGAAACCCGACGCGCCGTATTTACTCGACGCGGCCCATGAGGTGACCGTGACTCCGTGGCGGCGGGCCGGAGGCGCCAACTAAAACTCAAAAAACAACCCCATGCAAAGTACCGGTATCTTAATACCGGCATCTATTGCACCTTGTTGCCACGCAAATAGGGCTCCGCTCGTGGCGCTACTCGACGCTTGATCGGGTCAAATTGGATTTCTGGAGTTCAGCGCGCACGTCCTTGAGAACGCTGCTCCAATCGCCCGGCTGAGGCTGCCGGAATTGCCGCAGCGTCGGATACCAGGGGCTGTCATCGCGGTTCAGCAGCCAGCGCCAGCACCGGTCGAACCGATTGAGCAGCCAGACAGGGCGGCCAAGCGCGCCTGCAAGATGCACCACGGCGGTGTCGACGCCGATGATGAGGTCGAGTGCCTCGATCAGCGCGGCGGTTTCGCCGAAGTCGTGGAGATCATCCGTCCAATCATACAGGAACAGACCGGTCGGCGGCGACTGGCTGGCCGCCGGCCCCTTCTGCAGCGAGACGAAACTTATCCCCGGCAGATCTGCCAGCTCCGAAAAGCGGTCGAGCGAAATCGATCGGCGCCGGTCGCCGCTCATCGTCTGGTTGCCTGCCCAGACGAGGCCGACCCTGAGGCCATCGAGCTGCCCGACCCGTTGCCGCCAGGCCGCCACGCGTTGCGGATCGGCCCGCAGATAGGGCACCTCTCGCGGGATGGTTTCGAGCGTGGTGCCAAGGGCGCGCGGCAAGCTCAACAGCGGACAATGCAGATCGAACGGCGGCAGCGGATCGCCCAGCGCGACGATGCTCTGAAGTCCCGGCACCTCCGCCAAGAGCGGCGCAAGGAGCGGCAGCAACGCCCGCTGAACCTCGAGGACGACCCGCCGCCCCGCCGCGATCGCCGGCACGAAGCGAACGAACTGGAGCGTGTCGCCCAGGCCCTGCTCGGCATGCAGCAGCAGGACGCGATCACCGATATCTTCTCCACCCCAGAGCGGCTGGCTGAAGCCACGCAGATGCGGCTTTTTCTTCGCCTGCTTCCACCGCCACTCATATTCCCGCCAGCCTTCGTCGAACTGGCCGGCCAGCAACAGTGAGGCCGCCAGGTTGAAATGCGCGTCGGCATAATCCGGCCTTTGCGACACCGCCGTTCGCAGGGTCTGAATGGATTCATCAGGCCGCCCAAGATCGAACAGCACGGCGCCGAGATTGTTGAGCGCCTCCGGCAAGGCCGGATCGTGAGCGAGAGCGACCCGATAGCACGGCTCTGCGTCGTGGAAACGACCGGCCTCGCGAAGGGCATTGCCGAGGGTCAGTTGCGCGGGAAAATAGTCCGGCTCCAGACGCAAAGCTTCCCTGGTGTAGGCTTCCGCCTCTTCCAGCCTCCCCTGGAGTCGCAGCAAGTCACCGAGATTGTTCAAGGCCCCGGCGAAAGCTGGCTTGAGCTTGCAGGCTTCGCGAAGCTTCACCTCCGCCTCGTCGAAACGGCCCAACTTGATGAGAAGACCACCAAGATTGTTATGGACGTCCGCAAATGCCGGGTCGAGGCGCAGGGCCTCGCGATAGCAACGCTCGCATTCCTCGAAAGCGGACAGATTGAACAGCACTACCCCAAGGTTGCAATGGGCCGCCGCAAAATCCGGCCGCTGCCGCAGCACATGGCGAAACTCGCCGATCGCATCGTCGAACTGCTTCCGCCTGGCCAGCAGATTGGCGAGATTGAAACGGGCATCGACTTGAGCGCGGGCGACGTTGAGGTCGAGTCCGGCGGGACGTCGCAGCACGAGCCGATAATGGGCCTCCGCGCCCGTGAGGTCCCCGCACTCACCCAGCAGGGTGCCGAGCTGATTATGCACATCCAGATTGTCGGGTTTGTGCAGCAGCGCTTGCCGGTAGCTCGCGATGGCCTCGTCCCTTCGTCCGAGAGCGCGCAGAGCAGCGGCCATGTTGCCATGATGGACGCTGTTGGAGGGCTGAAGCTTTACGACGCGGGTGATGATATCGAGCGCCCTGTCGGGCTGGTCTGCCTGGAGCAAGGCAACTCCCAGGAGGTGCAGACAGTCGGCATGATCCGGCTGGGATGTCAGTATCTGCCGATAAATCGCCTCCGCTTGCGGCAGGCGGCCTGCGCGATGGTGCGCCAGAGCGGCCTCGAATGATGCGGAACCCGACGACGCTTCAGCATACATTGCGATGGGCCCCCTCATCGATGCGACTACGAGAGGTGCGAGGCGGATGCCCCTTCACGCATTCGAATGCTGAGGACTCCTCGAATCTGCCTCACACCTCGCTCCCCGCCATTCTGCGGCAGCGACCTTGCGCGAAGCTGGGCTCATCCCGTGCGACATATGAGCCTACACGTCCCCGTAGGCGGACTCGGCCGGGCGCGTGGTGCGGCCGTAGCCGATGATCATGCAGAGCGCGCCGATGATCGCGAGATTCTTCAACGCGTCGACCACCATCTTGGCGTTGTCGGGCGCTGCCAGATTCCAGAAATCGGCGAACAGGAAGGTCGAGACCGCGATGTAGATGATCATCAGCATCGCGAAGAAGCGCGCGCCGAAATTCAGCGCGATCATCAGGCCTGCGATGATCTCGAGCCCGCCCACCGCGATCGCCAGCAGTTGTGGCGTGGTCATCGCGGTCGCCGTCTCGATCTGCTTGGCGTAGGGCTCGATCGCTTCAGGCACCACGATCTTGCCGGCGATGAAATCCGCCGTTGCCTGGATAGCAAAGAGCTTGGTCGCGCCCGTGTAGATGAACAGCACGGCGAACAGGATCCGTCCGAAAGTCACGAACGCTGGCATGATCGGCCTCTTGGCTCAGGCTTATTGAAATCGGAATTTGGACGAAAGCGCCCGGCGATTATGAAGAGTCGTGCGCCGGTTTACAAACGGGGAAATGGAAAACTGCAAGTAATTCAAAGTTGGCGGCGCGGGCGACTTCCCCTCTCCCCTTGTGGGAGAGGGTGGCTTGCCGCGAAGCGGCGAGACGGGTGAGGGGTATCCATCGGCACGGACAACTCTCGCGATCTCGACGCGCGGAGAGATACCCCTCATCCGGCGCTTTGCGCCACCTTCTCCCACAAGGGGGGAAGGGATTGCACCTCCCGCGCAGTTACATCGCGCCCTTACGTAAACAACGTCGGCTGCTGGCGCGAGGCGCGCTCCTGCGCTTCCACCACGGCGACCGCGGTCATGTTCAGGATGCCGCGCGCCGTCACCGAGGGGGTGAGGATATGCGCGGGGCGCGCCGGGCCGATCAGGATCGGGCCGACGGGCAGCGCATCCGCCAGCGACTTGATCATCTGATAGGCGACGTTGGCGGTATCCAGGCTCGGCATGATCATGATGTTGGCCTCACCCTCGAGCTTGGAGTGCGGCAGCACCATTTTTCGCGCCGCAGCCGAGAGTGCCGTGTCGCCCTGCATCTCGCCGTCGGCCTCGATCTCCGGATGCTTCTCCTTCAAAAGCTGGGTCGCCCGGCGCATCTTGCGCGAGGAGTCGGTGTCGTAGCTGCCGAAATCCGAGTGCGAGACAAAGGCGATCTTCGGCTTGATGTTGAAGCGCTGGACGTGGACCGCCGCGAGCGAGGCGATCTCGGCCAGCTCCTCCGCGCCCGGATTGGGCCGCACCTGGGTGTCGGCGATGAAGAACGCGCCCTTGGTGGTGATCAGCAGCGCCAGCGCCGCATAGTCGCTGACCCCAGCCGAGAAGCCGACGATCTCACGGACGTGACGCAGATGGTGCATGTAGCGGCCTTCGACGCCGCAGAGCATGGCATCGGCCTCGCCGCGCGTCACCGCGAGCGCGGCGATGACCGTGTTGTTGGTGCGCACCACCGTGCGCGCCGCATCCGGCGTCACGCCGCGGCGGCCGGCGACCTCGACATAGGATTGCACGTAGGAGCGGTAGCGCGGATCGTCCTCGGGATTGACGAGGTCGAAATCCTTGCCGGCCTTGATCGACAGGCCGAAGCGCTTGATGCGCGCCTCCACCACCGAGGGACGTCCGACCAGGATCGGCCGCGCCAGCTTCTCCTCCAGCACCACTTGCGTGGCGCGCAGCACGCGCTCGTCCTCGCCTTCTGCGTAGATCACGCGCACGGGCTGGGTCTTGGCCTTGGCGAACATCGGCTTCATGACGAGGCCGGAGCGGAAAGCGAAGCGCTCGAGCAGCGCGGTGTATTCGTCGAAATTGGTGATGGGGCGCGTCGCGACGCCCGACTCCATCGCCGCCTTCGCCACCGCCGGCGCGATGCGCAGAATCAACCTGGGATCGAAGGGGCTCGGGATCAGCGAGCCCGGGCCGAACCCTTGCGTCTCGCCGGTGTCAAAGCCCTGCGCGACCGCGTCCGACGGCGCCTCGCGCGCCAGCTGCGCGATGGCTTCGACCGCGGCGTGCTTCATCTCCTCGTTGATCGCGCTGGCGCCGACGTCGAGCGCGCCGCGGAAGATGAAGGGAAAGCACAGGACGTTGTTGACCTGATTCGGATAGTCCGAGCGGCCGGTGCAGATCATCGCGTCCGGGCGTACCTTGCGCGCCTCCTCCGGCATGATCTCCGGCGTCGGGTTGGCGAGCGCCATGATCAGCGGCTTGTCGCCCATCGCCTGCGCCATCTCCGGCTTGAGCACGCCGGGCGCCGAGAGGCCGATGAAGATGTCCGCGCCACCGATGACGTCACCCAGCGTGCGCTTGTCGGTCTTCTGGGCATAGACCGCCTTCCAGCGGTCCATCTGCGTGTTGCGGCCGTCATAGACCAGGCCGTCGATGTCGCAGACCCAGATGTTCTTGCGCTGCGCGCCCATCGACACCAGCAGGTTGAGCGTCGCGAGCGCGGCCGCCCCTGCCCCCGATGCCACGATCTTGACGTCGGACAGCTTCTTGCCGTTCAGGCGGAGACCGTTGGTGATGGCGGCGGCGACGATGATGGCGGTGCCGTGCTGGTCGTCATGGAAGACCGGGATCTTCATGCGCTCCTTCAGCCGGCTCTCGATCTCGAAGCATTCCGGTCCGCGGATGTCTTCCAGATTGATGCCGCCGAAGGTCGGCTCGAGCGCGGCCACGGTCTCGACCACGCGGTCGATGGTGTCGGCGGCGATCTCGATGTCGAACACGTCGATGCCGGCGAATTTCTTGAACAGGACCGCCTTGCCTTCCATCACCGGCTTGGAGGCCAGCGGGCCGATATTGCCGAGGCCGAGCACCGCGGTGCCGTTCGAGACCACGGCGACCAGGTTGGCGCGGGTGGTGAGCGAGGCGGCTTCGGCCGGGTTCTTGGCGATCTCGGTGCAGGCGGCAGCGACGCCCGGAGAGTAGGCGAGCGCGAGATCGCGCTGGTTGGCAAGCGGCTTACTTGCCTGGATCTCGAGCTTTCCGGGGCGCGGCAGACGATGGTAGGCGAGCGCCGCCTGGTGGAGATCATCAGAATAGGACGACATGCGGTGTCTCGCCTCGCGTTACCGGCCTCAGAATGCACGATCTGGAGCTGCCGCCCAAGCGGACGATATTTCCGGGCCGTGGAAACGGGATGAAGCACGCCGGGTGGCCCGGTGGCAACATCGGAATGCGCCCCCATCAACAGGCCCCGCTGTCAAATATTTGAAAACCATAGCTTTCCCTGGACCGGGCGACGTTTCGCGAATATGGCAGGTTGCGCGCTGCAACACGAGCAACTGGAGCTGGGAATGAAGCGAATCCTGATCGGCCTGTTCGTGGCAGCCGTGCTCGCGGCGGGCGGATGGTTCGGCTTCAACCTCTATGCCAAGCACCAGGCGACAGCCGAGATCGAGGCGGCGTTCGAGCAGATCCGCGCAAGCGGCGGCAAGGCGAGCCACGGCAAGATCGGGTTCGATCTGATGAGCCGAACGCTGACGATCGAGGACATCGCGGTCGTTCCGGGCAACGAGCCGCAGGCGCAGATCAAGATCGCCGGAATCAAGGGCACCGGCGTCCGACAGATCGACGAGACCCGGTTCTCGGCCGACGGTATCGACATCACGGGTCTCGAAGTCGCGCTGGATCGGATCGGCCCGGCCAAGCTGAAGGCTTCCTACAAGGTCCCGCAACTGACCATGCGCGACTACGCCGGTCCCATTCGCTCCGGCGAGACGCCGGTGAGCGGCTCCCTGGCGGACGTGTACCGCTACGTGCTCGGTCAATATGCGAGCATCACGGCAACCTCGCTCACCGCCCCGACCTTGACGATGGACTTCGATTCCGGCAGCGCCGCGGGCGGCAGCGGCGAGCTCACCTATTCCGGGCTGACGATGCAGAACCTGAAGCATGGCAAGGTCGATGCGATGAAGGCGGACCGCGCCGCGATCTCGATTGACGTGAAGCAGCCAGGCAGGGCGGACAAGCTGACAGGCGAGCTGTCCAACATCATCGTCAACGATTTCGATGCGACCGCGATCATCGCCGCGCTCGATCCAAAGACCAGCAGTGACGAGACCTATCATCGCGTCTACCGGCAAATCTTGGCCGGTCCCTACGCGCTCAAATCGTCGCAGGGGATGCGTATCGATATCGACGGCTTCGTGATGGAGGACATCGACGTGCAACCGTCGAAATTCCGGCTGGCCGAGCGATTTGACGCGCTGCCGCAGGATCAATCGGCTGTTCCGACGCCGGCACAGTCGCGCGAAATGCTGGAGAAGATCGCCGGAATCTATGAGGGTGTTCGCATCGGCAAGGCCGAGGTCAGCAAGATCTCGATCGGCACGCCGCAGGGGACCGGCAAGGTCAACACGATCAGATACCGCGAGAGCGAATTCGCGATCGAGGGCGTCGATACGCCGGCCCCGCAAGGGCAGTTCAAGATGGAGCGCTTCGCGCTGAAGTCGTTCAGCGCTGCACACCTGATGCGCTGGGGGGCGGGCCTCAGCAATCCCGGCGAGGCACCCTCTCCCGACCAGATGCTGGGCCTGTTCCGGGTGTTCGCAGGCGCCGAGATCAAGGGCGTGGTCTCACCGTTCAAGAACACGCGGCAGTTCGTCACCATCGATACGATCAGCCTGGACTGGGGCCAGCTGATCGGATCGATCCCAAGCAAGGCCAACCTGGTCGTGAAGATGGTGACGCCCACCGATCCCACCAGTCCGTCGCAGCGTGCCCTGGTCATTGCCGGCATCGACAAGCTCGCGATCGACCTCGATCTCGGCGCGGCCTGGACGGAGTCCTCCGGCGCGTTTGCGCTGGCACCGGCCACGATCGATCTCGGCAATCTCGCCCGGGCACAGGCGCGCTTCGCGCTCTCCAACGTGCCTCGCGCGGTGTTCACGGCCGATCCGGTGCAGGCCATGAGCGGGGCCCGCCAGATCGAGGCCGGCGCGATCGAGCTCACCTTGCGCGACAGCGGTGTCGTCGACCTGATCGTGGCGCAGTTCTCGCGGATTCAGAATGTCAGCCGCGACGCCGCGCGCAGCGCCATCGTCGAGATGATCAAGGCGCAGGGCGAGAAGTTCGCGGCGTCCAATCTCGATGCCAAGGCGGCGGCAGACGCGCTCGCGGATTTCGTCGCGACCTCGGGGCAGACGCTCACCATCAAGCTGACCCCGCTCGGCAAGGTGCCGCTGGTGCAACTCATGGACGCGCTGAACCACGAGCCGGTCCTCGCGCTGGCACAGTTCAGGATCGAGGCGTCGACGGGATTGTAGGGCGCGGCGGGAACGCACGATCCCACCACCGTCATGGCCGGGCTTGTCCCGGCCATCCACGTTCTTTCCAGCGGCAGCCCAAAAACGTGGATGCCCGGGACAAGCCCGGGCATGACGAATTCGTGGCCCTCTCCCCGCGTGCGGGGAGAGGCGAAGGAGACTCACTTCTGCGGCAAGTTCACCCGCACATGCAGCTCGCGGAGCTGCTTGGTCGTGGCTTCCGAGGGCGCGCCCATCAAGAGATCCATGGCCTGCTGGTTCATCGGGAACAGCGAGATCTCGCGCAGATTGGTGGTGCCGCAGAGCAGCATCACGATGCGGTCGACGCCGGCGGCCATGCCGCCATGCGGCGGCGCGCCGTACTGGAAGGCGCGGTACATGCCGCCGAAGCGGTCGACCACTTCCTGCTCGCCGTA
Source organism: Bradyrhizobium sp. CB2312 (assembly GCF_029714425.1). Classification (NCBI taxonomy): domain Bacteria; kingdom Pseudomonadati; phylum Pseudomonadota; class Alphaproteobacteria; order Hyphomicrobiales; family Nitrobacteraceae; genus Bradyrhizobium; species Bradyrhizobium sp. CB2312. Next base: position 5,527,664 of record NZ_CP121668.1, read on the forward strand.
ACCTGCGATCTCGAACGCCTTCACCATGGCTTCCGGCACGTGGTTGCGGATGCCGCCCGAGGCGATCTCGTAGCCGTTGCAGGTGATGTCGTACTGGAACGCCTTGATGGTCAGCGGATCCTGGCCCTTCAGCGCGTCGAGACCACCCTGCGGCATCGAGAACGGGTTGTGCGAGAAGTCGACCTTCTTGTCATCCTCGTTGTACTCGTACATCGGGAAGTCGACGATCCAAGCGAGCTCGAACCGCTCCTTGTCGGTGAGATTGAGCTCCTCGCCGACCTTGTTGCGGGCAAGGCCTGAGAACTTCCAGAACTTGTCGGGGTCACCGGCGACGAAGAAGGCGGCATCGCCTTCCTTGGTGCCGAGCTGGGCGCGGATCGCAGCGGTGCGCTCAGGCCCGATGTTGTTGGCAAGGGGACCTGCGCCCTCGCCGCCCTCGCGCCACATGATGTAGCCGAGGCCGGGCTGGCCCTCGCCCTGCGCCCACGAGTTCATGCGGTCGCAGAACGCGCGGCTGCCGCCGCCCGCGGCCGGGATCGCCCAGACCTGGTTCTTGGGGTCTTCGAGCATGCGCGCGAAGACTTTGAAGCCGCTTCCGCGGAAGTGCTCGGAGACGTCCTGCATCTCGATGGGATTGCGCAGGTCCGGCTTGTCGCTGCCGTATTTGCGCAGCGCTTCGGCGAACGGGATGCGGCGCCAGTTCTTGCTGACCGGCTTGCCCTTGGCGAACTCCTCGAATACGCCGGTGATCACAGGCTCCATCGCCGCGAACACGTCTTCCTGCGTGACAAAGCTCATTTCGACGTCGAGCTGGTAGAACTCGCCCGGCAGACGGTCGGCGCGCGGGTCCTCGTCGCGGAAGCAGGGCGCGATCTGGAAGTAACGGTCGAAGCCCGACATCATCAGCAGCTGCTTGTACTGCTGCGGCGCCTGCGGCAGCGCGTAGAATTTTCCCGGATGGATGCGCGAGGGCACCAGGAAGTCGCGCGCGCCTTCCGGCGAGGACGCGGTCAGGATCGGGGTGTTGAACTCGAAGAAGCCCTGCCCCTCCATGCGCCGGCGCATCGACTTGATGATCTCGACGCGCGTCATGATGTTCTGGTGCAGCTTTTCGCGGCGCAGATCGAGGAAGCGGTACTTCAGGCGGATGTCTTCAGGATATTCCTGGTCGCCGAACACCGGCAGCGGCAGGTCGCCGGCCGGGCCCAGCACCTCGATCTCGCTGACATAGACCTCGACCTTGCCGGTCGGCAGGTCGTCATTGTCGGTGCCCTCGGGGCGACGGCGGACCTTGCCGTCCATCTTGACCACGAATTCCGAGCGCAGCTTTTCGGCCAGCGAGAACGCCGGCGAGTCCGGATCGACCACGCACTGGGTCAGGCCGTAATGGTCGCGCAGGTCGATGAACAGCACGCCGCCATGGTCGCGAACGCGATGGACCCAGCCCGAGAGGCGGATGGTCTCGCCGATGTTGCTCTCGCGGAGCGCGCCGCATGTATGTGACCGGTAGCGATGCATGGTCGTCCCAAAATCAATGTCGGAGGAAGCGAATCGGACGGCCTGAAACGACCGGTCCGAAGTTGCGGCAGGGTTTACCCGACGAGGCCCAAAGCAGCAACCCGAGCCGGCAACCAAGGGAACGACCTGATTTGGCGCCGAAACGGCCATTTTTGACCTATCGGGGCTCAAGCCTTTGCCATCAGGCGTTCCCCGCCTATCTTTATGGCCATGACCGTCCATTTCCCCTTCCAGAACTCCTATTCGGCGCTGCCGGACAGCTTCTTTGCCCGCGTCGCGCCGACCCCGGTGGCCGCGCCCCGGCTGATCAAGCTGAACCGGCCGCTGGCGGTCCAGCTCGGGCTCGATCCCGATATGCTGGAAACCCCGGAAGGTGCCGAGATCCTGGCCGGAAAGACGGTTCCGCCCGGAGCCGATCCGATTGCCATGGCCTATGCCGGCCACCAGTTCGGGCAATTCGTGCCCCAGCTCGGCGACGGAAGGGCGATCCTGCTTGGCGAGGTCATCGACAAGGATGGCGTCCGCCGCGACATCCAGCTCAAGGGATCTGGCCCCACCCCATTCTCCCGCCGCGGCGACGGCCGCGCCGCGCTCGGGCCGGTCTTGCGCGAATACATCGTCAGCGAAGCGATGTTCGCCCTGGGCATCCCGACCACCCGCTCGCTCGCCGCCGTCGTCACCGGCGAGCATGTCATCCGCGAGACCGCACTGCCCGGCGCGGTGCTGACGCGTATTGCCGCGAGCCACATTCGCGTCGGCACCTTCCAGTTCTTCGCGGTCCGCCGCGACACCGATGCGATCCGCCGGCTCGCCGATCATGTCATCACGCGGCACTATCCGGACCTGCTTCATGCTGAGCGGCCCTATCACGCCCTGCTCGCGGCCGTCGTCGCGCGCCAGGCCGAGCTTGTCGCGCGCTGGCTGCTGGTCGGCTTCATCCATGGCGTCATGAACACCGACAACACCTCCATCTCCGGCGAGACCATCGACTACGGCCCCTGCGCCTTCATGGACGCCTACAATCCCGCACAGGTGTTCTCGTCGATCGACGAGATGGGCCGCTATGCCTATGCCAACCAGCCGCGCATCGCGTTGTGGAATCTGACGCGCCTCGCCGAATGCCTGCTGCCGTTGTTCTCGGACGAGCAGGAGAAGGCGGTCGCGGAGGCCCAGGACATTCTCGGCGCCTTTGCCGAGACGTTCAGCGCGGCCTATCAGACCGGCCTGCGCAAGAAGGTCGGCCTGTTCACGGACCGCGACGGCGACGAAGCCCTGATCCAGGACCTGCTCGAGGCCATGGCCAGGAACCAGGCCGACTTCACCCTCACCTTCCGCAAGCTCGGCGAGGCCGCAGGCGATGACGCCGCCGACGCCCGCGCGCAGTTCATGGATCCCACGGCGTTCGACGAGTGGGCCAAACGCTGGCGCGAGCGCACCGCGCTGGAGCCGCAGAGCGCGGCCGAGCGGCAAGCGGCCATGCACGCCGTCAACCCGGTCTTCATCCCGCGCAACCACCGCGTCGAGGCCGTGATCCAGGCGGCGGTGAATGACGACAACTACGCGCCGTTCGAGGAGCTGGTGAAGGTGCTGGCGAAGCCGTTCGAGGACCAGCCGGAGTACATCGCCTACGCCGATCCGCCGCTGCCGGATCAACGGGTGTTGCAGACGTTCTGCGGCACGTGAGGCAAACTCGGTGCGTAGGGTGGATTAGCCGAAGGCGTAATCCACCACTTGTCTCACCAAGCGGAAAGTAAAGAGGTGGATTACGCTTTGCTAATCCACCCTACCAGCTGTAGCGATCAACGCGTCCGCTCGCCGAACTCGCCAGCCATCTTGACGTCGCCACCCCAATCCTCCGGAAACAATCCGGCGCGGACATCGCGATGAAACGACGAATACGGCCAGTTGCACACCTTCGAGACGTGCCCGTGCTTGACGGGATTGTAGTAGCAATACCCAACGTGCCGGGCGTAGTCGGCTTCGTCTCGGATCAGATGCTCCCAGAACCGGCGTTGCCAGATGCCGCGTTCGTTGCGCGCGGCGCGGACCGCGCTCAGCCGCTCGTCCGCTGGCAACGCTTTGGCAAACCGCGTTTTGATCAACCGCCAACGAACCGAGAAATTGGCGTCCCCCGGCGGCAGCCTCCAGATTGCATGGAGATGATCCGGTAGAACCACAAAAGCATCGATCTCGAAGGGATAGCTCCGGCGTGTTGCAGCGACCGCGTCGCGCAGGATTTCGATCTGATCGATCAAAAGAGCCTTCCGACGATCGAGCAGGTTCACAGTGAAGAACCAGCATCCTCCGGGAACGAACGCGCGGCGGTAGTCGGACATGAACCATGAATAGCACAACTTGAAGTTGGCTTACAGCGGTGGATTACGCCTTCGGCTAATCCACCCTACGCCATGCCAACTGTGGACACGGGAACCGCTGTCATCAAACTGAAACACATGCGCTCTAACGGGCTGCCAAGGTCGTCCTACCGGAGGCGCCCATCCTCAAGACAGTCCCGACAAAGCGCGCCATGCCATTCAAATTCATCCACATCACCGACACGCATCTGGCGAACCCCGGGCTGAAGCTCTATGGGCTCGATCCGCGCGCCCGGCTCGATGCCGCCGTCGCCGACATCAACAAGCATCAATCCGACGCTGCGTTTGCGGTCGTGACCGGCGACCTCACCCATTGGGGCGAGCCTGACTCCTACGCCAATTTCGCCGAGGCGATGTCTGCGCTGAAAATGCCGTACATCGCCATGGTCGGTAATCACGACAAGCGCGTCGCCTGCCTCGACGGCCTTCGGTCCGCGCCGCGCGATCCCAACGGCTTCGTGCAGGGCACGCGGACGACCGAGCACGGCCTGTTCGTTTTCCTCGACACCCTGGACGAGACCAGCCACGCCGGCGAGATGTGCGAAAAGCGCCTCAACTGGCTCGCCGGCACGCTGGCTGCGGCGCCGGACGACATGCCATTCGTCGTGTTCATGCACCATCCGCCGTTCCCGGTCGGCGTCCACGCGATGGACGAGATCGCGCTGAAGCAGAGCGCCGAATTCGCCGAGGTGATCGCGCCGTATCGTTCGCGCATCCGCCACCTGTTCTTCGGCCATGTGCACCGGCCGATCTTCGGCAGCTACGGCAAGATCCCGTTCTCGACGCTGCGCGGCACCAACCACCAGGTCTGGTTCGAGCTTGATGCTGCCGCCACCGACCATCTCGCAAGCCACGAGCCGCCGGCTTACGGCGTCGTGCTGATCGACCAGGAGAACCTGGTCGTGCACAGCCACGACTTCCTCGACCAGAGTCTGCGCTTCCCCTTCGAGCCGCCCGCGGGCGTGGACGGCCGCGACTATGCGCTCAACTTTCCGGCGCGGTGAGATGAGCCTCGCTGAACCCGCGGCTCTCCCGGTCGCGGCATCGGCGCCGCCGCGCCTCAACGTCCTGAAGCGGTTCTCTCACCGCTTCAAAGCCTCGCTGCCGGCCTATCTGCTGCTGCTGCCCTCGCTCGTCTTCCTCGCGCTGTTCACCTATGGCGCGATGGGCCGCGTCATCATCGACGCGCTGTATCAGCGCGCGACGCCCAAGGCGCCGGTACGCTTCGTCGGGCTCGAGAACATCCACGCGGTGCTGGCCGACCCCGCCTTCACCGGCGCGGTCGTCAACAATCTGATCTACGCCATCGGCACGGCGGTCCCGAGCATCGCGCTTGCGCTCCTGTTCGCGCTGGCGCTGGCGCGCACCAATGCCGTGACCAGCGCGCTGCGCGCCGCGCTGTTCCTCCCCGTGCTGATCCCGATGGTCGCGGCCTCCGCGCTGTTCCTGTTCATCTTCCTGCCCAATGTCGGCCTGCTCGACTACTATATCGGCCGGCTGCTGCCGGTGCTGCCGAACTGGCTCGGCGATCCCGATATCGCGCTGTACGCGATCATGGTCATCACGATCTGGAAGAACGCCGGCTATTACATGCTGTTCTTCCTCGCTGGCCTGCAGTCCGTGTCCGAGGATGTCATGGAGGCCGCGCATCTCGATGGCGCGGGGCCTTGGCAGCGCTTCCGGCACATTACTCTGCCGGAGCTCAAGCCCACCTTCCTGTTCGTGATCGTGATCGCCACGCTCAACGCGGTGACGCAGGTCGACCACGTCTTCGTCATGACCAAGGGCGGGCCGTCGAACGCCACCAACCTCGTGCTGTTCTACGTCTACCAGCAGGCGGTCGAGCATTACGACGTCGGCAAGGCCTCGGCAGCGACGCTGCTGACGCTCGCCGCCCTGATGGGCCTCACCGCGCTCTCGTTCCGCACCATGGCGAACCGCGAGGGCGGGCCATGAAGCTGATCGACGCGCTGTGGAAGGACGCCCCGCTCGCGACCCGCCGCGAGATCACGCCCAAGCTCGGCTTCCTGCTGACCGCGCTGCTCGCGCTGGTCTGGCTGATCCCGTTCCTGTGGATGGGCGTGGCGACGCTGCGCCCGGCCTCCGACGGCATCAACCTGATGGCCGAGCTGATGCCGAGCCTGAAGCCCACGCTCGACAACATCAGGGATGCCTGGGAGATCGGTGATTTCCCGCGCTACTTCCTCAACACCACGATCATCTGCACCGGCATCCTCCTGGTGCAGTTCGTCACGATCACGCTGGCAGGCTTCGCCTTCGCCCGGCTCGACTTCGCCGGCAAGACGCTGATCTTCTATTTGTTCCTGATGCAGCTGATGCTGGTGCCGGTGCTGCTGATCGTGCCGAATTTGCGCATCGTCGCGCAGTTCGGTCTCTACGACACGCTCGCCGGCGTGATGATGCCGTTCTTCGCCTCCGCCTTCGGCACCTTCCTGATGCGGCAGGCCTTCGAGGCGATACCGACCGAGCTGGAAGACGCCGCTCTGATCGATGGCGCGAGCCTGTTCCAGCGCATCCGCCACATCTACGTGCCGCTGTCGCTGCCGAGCTTCTCGGCCTTTGCGATCATCTCCGTGACCAGCCACTGGAACGACTTCCTGTGGCCGCTGATGGTGATCAATTCGCCGGACAAGCGGCCGCTCACGGTTGGCCTGTCCGTCTTCACCGCCACGGCGGAGGGCACGCAGGCCTGGGGCACCATCGCCGCCGGCACGCTGATGGTGATCGCGCCCCTGCTCATCACCTTCCTGATCTTCCAGAAGCGCTTCATCAGCTCTTTCGTCACCTCAGGCATCAAATAGGAGATTTCTCGATGCTGTTTACCCGCAGGCTCATGCTGGGCCTTGCCATGGCAGGTTCTATGGCTGGCGCCCTCGCCGTCCCGGCGATGGCCGAAGGTCCGACCGAGATCGACCTGTTCTTCCCTGTGCCCGTCGACGGCAAGCTCGCCCGCGACATGGGCACCTTGATCAAGGAGTTCAACGAGACCCATCCCGCGGTCAAGGCGACCGCCGTCTACACCGGCTCCTATGACGACACGCTGATCAAGACGCGCGCGTCGATCAAGGCCGGCAAGCCGCCGGCCGCCGTGATCATGTCGGCGAACTTCCTGCTCGACATGCAGATCGAGAACGAGCTCACCAACCTCGATCCCCTGATCGCCGCCGACGGCACCACCAAGGACCAGTTCCTTGGCCAGTTCTTCCCGGCGCTGCAGGGCAACGCGGTGATCAACCGCTCGGTCTACGGCGTTCCCTTCCACAATTCGACGCCGCTGCTCTACATCAACGCCGACAAGGCCAAGGAAGCGGGCCTCGATCCGAACAACCCGCCGCAGACCTGGGCCGAGCTCACCGACTGGGCGAAGAAGCTTACCAAGCGCGAGGGCGACAAGGTGACCCAGTGGGGCATCGCGATCCCCTGCGCCTACGACTATTGCGGCTGGATGATGGAAACGCTCACCATGACCAATGGCGGGCGCTACTACAACGAGGAGTTCGGCGGCGAAGTCTATTACGACACGCCCTCGATGCTGGGCGCACTGACCTGGTGGAACGACCTCGTCTACAAGCACAAGGTCCACGCGCCCGGCGCCACGCCCGGTCCTGCCGTCAGCACCTCCTTCATCTCCGGCAACGCCGCGATGATGATGCTCTCGACGGGCTCGCTCACCTACGTGCGCGACAACGCCAAGTTCGCCTACAAGGTCGCGTTCATCCCGCGCAACGTCCGCAATGCCGTTCCGATCGGCGGCGCCTCCCTGATCGTCCCGGCCGGCCTCGAGGCCGACAAGCAGAAGGCCGCCTGGACGCTGATCAAGTGGATGACCTCGCCCGAGAAGAGCGCCTGGTGGAGCCGCGCCACCGGCTACTTCGCGCCCAACATGGCCGCCTACAAGACGCCCGAGATGGTCGACTTCCTCAACAAGAACCCGGACGCCAAGACCGCCGTCGAGCAGCTCGACGTCGCAAAGCCCTGGTTTGCGACCTACAAGACCGTCCCCGTCCGCAAGAACCTCGAGGACGAGGTCATGCTGGTCCTCAACGGCAAGAAGCAGCCGAAGGAAGCCCTCGCCGCCGCCCAGAAGGCCGCGGATGAGACGCTCAAGCCGTACAATGCGGAGACCTCGCTGAAGCTGCCGTAAGGCCGCCGTTCGCAAACGAATGTCGGCGCTCCGCCCCGCGGGGCGCCGACATCATTTCGAGGCCTCGATCGCGTCAGTTACGCTTGCCGTCGAGCCTGAACACCATCTGCGTCGGACGCACGAACCGCAATGCGACCAGGAGCACGGCCATCACCGTGCACATGTAGATGACGGCCATCGCGTCGATGGAATAGACCGGCCGGACGCCGCCTGCGAAGACGTTGTAGTACAGCGCGACGACCAGGGTCTGCGAGCCGCCTCCGGCGAGCAGGAATGCCAGCTCGAAGTTCGAGATGGTGTTGACGAGAACGAGCAGGCCCGCCGTCAGAATGCCCGGCAGCATCAACGGCAGCAGGATGCGGCGGAAAATCTGCATCCGGCTCGCTCCGAGCATCTGCGCCGACCATTCCAGGTTCAGGCTGATCTGCTCGAAGAACGGCAGCAGGATGAACACGGCCAGCGGAACCATGGGGACGAGCACGGCGAGAATGACGCCCAACACGGTGCCGCCCACGCCGAACCCATAGAGCGTCGTGGCGAGCGGAATGCCGTAGGTCATCTGCGGGATCAGCAGCGGCAGGAAATAGAGCAGCAGCAGGACCGGCTTGGCGTTGAAATTCCGTCGGGCCAGGACGTAAGCCGCCGGAAAGCCGATCGCCAGCGCGATGAACACGACGGCCAGCGCGATGAACAGCGTGATGAAGAGAACGTGCGAGAGCTCGAACTCCCGCCAGGCGTAGGTGAACCAGTCGGTCGTGAAGGCCGGCGGCAGCGGCTTGCCGAACCAGCGCTTGGCGAACGAGCTCACGACGACATGCGTCACGATTCCCAGCAGGTTGAGGATGAACCCGAGCAGGAACAGGTAAATCGCCAGTTTCCACATCCGTCCACGCATTGGCGCCCCCTCAGCGTTTGCCGACGCCCATGGTCGTCGCGATGGTCATGCGACGGCGCACCAGCACGATGACCACCAGCGCCGCGAGCTGGCAGAGCCCCATGATGACCGCGATCGCGGACGCGTAGGACATGTCATATTGCTCGAAGGCCTGCTGATAGGCCGCGATCGAGATCGTCCGCGTCGAGCCGGCCGGCTGGCCGACCATCACCGCGGACGGAAACACGGCAAAGCTCATCACGAAGACAAGCGCGAACGCGATGATCAGGCCCGGCGCGATCAGCGGGAACATGACGCGGCGGAAGATGGTCCAGGGCCCTGCGCCCAGCATGCGGGCGGAGCTTTCCAGGCTGGGGTCGATGCCGGAGATGTAGCCGAGCAGCATCAGGAAGCAGAACGGGAAGTTCTGCATGAACAGCGAGAAGGTGACGCCGATGGAATTATGCGTCAGCTCGAGCGGATTCTGGATCAACCCGACGGCAAGCAGCAACTGGTTGAGCCAGCCATTGTGACCGTAAAAGCCGAGGATGCCTTCCGACAGGAAGACGACACCGAGCGAGATCGGCAGAACGAGGATGGTCGTGATGGTGCGCTCGAACCAGATGCCACGCCGCATCCCGTAGGCGAGGAACAGCGCGACCAGGACGACAGCGATTGTCGTCGGCAACGCCAGCATGAAGGTCGTCTTGATCGTATTGTACTGGTAGGCGTCGTTGAAGAACGCGACATAATTCGAGAACATGCCGGCATCGCGCTTCTTCGGCTGCAGGCTGATGTAGATCCCGTACAGGAACGGGTAGACGAACATCGCGAGCACATAGAGCAGCGACGGCACGAGGCAGAGGATCGCGACGAGGTCGAGTTCGCTGCGGGAATCGAAGCGGATGCGTGCCACGATCTCTCCCCCTCACTCGCGCCGCAGCAGCACGAACTTGTCCGCCGGCAAAGTCAGATCCAGCGTCTCGCCCAGGGTGAGCTTCTCCAGCGAGCGAATCCAGAGCCGCGCGCCGCCATCGAGCGCGATCTCGGCCTCCTGCTCGCGGCCGAGATATTCGACCAGCTCGACCTTGCCGCGCACGGCATTGATGCCGTCGGCAACCTTGCCGAGACGCACGTCCTCCGGCCGGATCGCCAGCACGGCGTCCCCACCCGGGCGAAAGCCGTCCCTGGCCCGGGCCTGCAAGGTCTGGCCCCTGAAACCCGCATCGATCATGCCGCCGGCTTCCGAACCGAGCGTCACATCGAAGAAGTTTCGAAACCCCATGAAGTCGGCCACGAACACATTGCTGGGATGGTCATGGATCTCTTGCGGCGTGCCCACCTGCATGAGCACGCCTTCGCGCAGCACGACGATCCGGTCGGAGAGCGACAGCGCTTCAGCCTGATCATGGGTGACGTAGATCGAGGTCAGGCCAAGCCGTGCGTGCAGCTGCTTGATCTCGGCACGCATCTCGACGCGGAGCTTTGCATCGAGGTTGGACAGCGGCTCGTCGAACAGCATCAGGCGCGGATGCAGCACCAGCGCGCGCGCGATGGCGACGCGCTGCTGCTGCCCACCGGAGAGCTGGCCGGGATAGCGGTCTTCATAGCCGGCAAGACGCACCAGACCCAGCATTTCACGCACGCGCCGGTCTATTTCCGCAGAGGGGCGCTTCTGCAACGAGAGGCCGAACGCGACGTTGCCGAACACCGTCAGATGCGGAAACAGCGCGTAATTCTGGAACACCATGCCGAAGCCGCGCTTTTCAGGCGGCACGTCATCGATCCGGCGTCCGTTAAGGTGGATCTCGCCGTCGCTTGGCGGCACGAGCCCCGCGATGATGCCGAGCGCCGTGGACTTTCCGCACCCGCTTGGCCCGAGAAAGGTGACGAATTCGCCGCCACCGATCGCCAGCGGAAAGCGGTCGAGCACGACCTTGCCGCCATAGCGCTTGGTGATCGACATCACGAGCTTATCAATGGAATCGGCCATTCCCTGCCCCGCATACGCGCGCGAGGGCCGCGCTTCGCGTGCCCCTCGCGTCCTGGTCCCGGTTCTTGTTATTTCTTGACCTGGTCGGCACCGACCTCGCGGTCCCACCGTTCCATCGCGTAGCTCAGCTCGGTCACGCCGAGCGGAGGCGACACTTTCCACTTGGTCCCGATCTCATCGTACTCGGAACGCCAAAACTCCTTCACCTCGTCCTGGATGTCCTTGGGCGCCGATGCCAGGGTCGCGGCCTTCACGACCGGCCCGATGAAAGCCTTCCAGGTGAGCGCCTGCTGCTCCGGCTTCCACATGAACTTCATGAGGTCGACGATGATGTCGACCTGCTCCTGCGGAACACCCTTCGGGATGCACCAATAGTGACCGTCGACCACGAACGTGGTGTTCTCCAGGATCGCGATCTTCGAATCCGGCGGGATCACGCTCTGCGCGCGGGGCTTCATGTCCCATTCCATGATCCCGGCGATCATCCAGCGCTGTCCCTGCGCAAATTCCTTCAGGGTGATCGCGGTGCCGGTCGGATAATATTCGACGGACTTGCCGAGCTCCTTCAGGAAATCCCAGCTCTTGTCCCAGCCCTTCTCGGGATCGAGCGGCTTGGAATCCCCGAGAATGAAGGCAAAGCCCTGCAGCATCGCGCGGCCCGGCCCACTGTTCGCCGGGCGTGCATACATGAACTTACCCGGGTTCGCCTTCACCCACGACAGCAAGTCCTGTGCGGTCTTCGGCGGGCTCGGCACCTTGGCGGGATTGTAGATCAGCACGGGACCGCCGGCATTGCCGACGGACGGAATGAGAAAGCCCTTGCCCTCGTCGTAAAGCGCCTTGCCCGCATCGGTGAGACCATCGCGCGGAAAGCTCTTCTGATAGTCGGGGATGGCGATGAGCTGTCCGTTCTGGGCGAGCAGCGAGCCGCCGTCCTGCCCGGTCAGCACCAGGTTGATGTCGAGGCGTCCGGCATCCTGCTGCGCCTTGATCTTGGCCGGAAGCTCCGGCGCCGGCGCGCGCTGGATCTTGATCTCGCTGACCTTGTCCGGATTGGCCTTCTTGTAGTTCTCGATGATGGTCTGGACCGAGGCGAGATCGCCGCCGGTATCGATGATCGAAAGACTGATCGGAGCGGCAAGGGCTCCGCTGCAAAAAGCCGATCCCATCAAGGCGGCGGCCACCAAGGTCGCGGACCTCATCCTCATTCTCGCCTCCCACGCGCTTTATTTCTTGTTTGACTTGTTATTTATTTGTAAGGCGAGCATCGACGAAATTATTGCTGGTTGTCAAGTCGCCTGTTCTGCAGCGGCTTCGAACTGCGGCCAAGCGCCTCGATGCGCGAACTGAGATGTCAAAAACTTGTCTGGCGGAGCCGGAGTTGAAAAAGCCTGCGATGAAATCCGCGGAGTTGCCGCTCTCCTCCTCGACCGGACGATTGAGCGACCGGATCTACGACCACGTACTGGGCCAGATCGCGATCGGCATCCTTCCCGTGAACTGCCGGCTGCCGCCGGAAAACGGCCTTGCTGAACTTCTCGGCGTCTCGCGTCCCGTCGTTCGCGAGGCGCTGACGCGACTGCGCGATGACGGGCTGATCGCATCACGCCAGGGCGCGGGCTGGTTCGTGACCCGGCGCCCAGCCGCCAATGCCTTCGAATTCGCGCCCGTCAGCAGCATCCCGGACATCCAGCGCTGCTTCGTCTTCCGCATGGCCGTCGAGGGCGATGCCGCCGCCCTCGCCGCGCGCAACCGCGACAGGCAAGGTCTGCGCCGGATCCAGCAGGTCCTGACCAAGCTCGACACGATGGTCGCGCAGGGGCGCGAGGGCGGCCTCGGCGTCGAGGAGGACCTGCTGTTCCACCGCACCATCGCCGAGGCGAGCGGCAACCGGTTCTTTGTCGAGACGCTGACCTCGCTACGGGAGCAGATCGCGATCGGCGTCAACCTGAACCGCAACCTCTCGCTCATTCAGCCGCGCGGCCGCATCCTCAGAGGCCAGCAGGAGCACCGCCGCGTGTTCGAGGCCATCGAGGCTGAAGACGAAGAAGGCGCGCGTCGTGCCATGCGCACGCATATCGAGAACGCGCGAAAGAGGATCTTCGAGGGAGGCTGATCGCCGCGCGAACTCAGATCGTCACCACGATCTCAGATCGTCACTACGATCTTGCCGAATTGCTCGTTCGACTCCAGGAAGCGATGCGCCTCGACGATCTCCTCGAAGCGGAACGTTCTGGCGATGATCGGGTTCAGCGAGCCATCCGACAGCCCGTCGAGAATGAACGCCTTTGCCCGCGCAAGGCGCACCGGGTCTCGGATGATCTCGTGGACGAGATAGCCGCGTAACACCAGGCTCTTGGTCAACACGTGGAAGAGCGGAAACGGCGTCGGCTCGGGGCTCAGCCCGCCGTACTCGATCAGCACGCCGCCCGGCGACATCGCCGCGGTCAGCGGCTCGAACGCGGGCCCGCCGACAGCGTCAAAGACCGCGCGGACGCCGTTTGGACCGGCGATCGCCGCCAGCTGTGCTTCGATGTCCTCCTCGTCCGAGGCGATCACGTGCGCGGCGCCGGCCTCGCGCAAAGCAACCCGCTTGGCCGAGGTCCGCGTCAGCGCGACCGGGACAGCGCCGATCCGGTTCGCGATCTGGATGGCCGCGAGGGCGACACTGCTCGACGCCGCCGTGATGGCGACGACGTCCCCTCGCCCGAGCCCGGCGATATCGACCAGCGCACCGTAGGCCGTCAGATACTGCATCCACATCGCGGCGGCCGTCTCGAAGCCGAGCTCGGGCGGATGCTTCACGACGAGCTCGGCCGGGAACGTCGCGAGCTCGGCATAGGCCGGCCATCGCACCATCGACAGCGGCGGCACGATGCTGACGATGTCGCCCGGCACGAAGCCGGTGACGTCGTCCCCGATCGCCTCGACGATGCCGGCCGCCTCCAGTCCCAGCCCCGATGGAAATACCGCGGTCTCGATATAGGTCCCTCTCCGCAACAGCGCTTCCGCACGGTTGAGGCCAAGCGCCCTGACCCGGATCTGAACTTCACCCCTTGCCGGCGGCGGAACGTCGACAGTCTCGATGCGCAGCACCTCAGGGCCGCCATGATGATGAAAGCGAACGACGCGAGCCATGGGCACACTCCAAAACAGTTGAACTGAATGGAGCTATGCCGACCCCGCGGAAGCAGATAAATCGCCTGAACAAGCGAACAGTCGAAACCAGGAGTTTTCAATCATGGACCGCCTGACCAGCATGGCCGTGTTCGTTCGGGCCGTCGATCTCGGCTCGTTCGCCGCCGCGGCCGACGCCCTGGAGATATCGGGGCCGATGGTCGGCAAGCATGTGCGATTCCTCGAGGAGCGCCTCGGCACGCGCCTGCTCAACCGCACCACGCGGCGCCAGAGCCTGACCGACGCGGGCCAGGCCTATTACGAGCGCTGCCGTGCCGTGCTCAGCGAGGCGGAGGCAGCCGATGCCGCCGTTGCCGATGACTTGTCCGAGCCGCGCGGCAGGCTGCGCGTGACCATGCCGGCCCTGCTGGGACGGCACTGCATCGCGCCGCTCTTGATGAAGCTCGCGCGGAAATATCCGCGTCTCGAACTCGACCTCTCCTTTGGCGATCCGATCGCAGATATCATCGAGGCCGGCTATGATCTTGCGATCCGGACCGGCGATCTCGACGACCAGTCCGGGCTGATCACGCGTCGCATCGGGGGCCAGCGCATGGTGGTGTGCGGCGCGCGCTCGTATTTGCGCAACAACGGCAAGCCGAAATCGATCGACGATCTCGCCGCGCACCAGGCGATCATCTACCGCCGCTCCGGACGCGTCCGGCCGTGGTTGTTCCCGCAACAGGGCCAGCCGCCACGCGAGATCATGCCGTCAGGCCGGCTGAGGCTCGATGACATGGAAGCGATTGCCGATGCCGCCGCGCAGGGCATGGGGCTCGCCTGGCTGCCCTATTGGCTGGTCCGTGAACGCCTCAACACTGGCGCGCTGGTCACCCTGTTCGCCGGCCAGGGCGAGTTTCTTTACGACTGCCACGCCGTGTGGCCCCGTTCGCCCCGCCTGTCCCCAAAAGTCCGCGTCGCCGTGGACGCGCTCGCCGCGGCCTTGCCGAAACTCATGGCGTGAAGCGAGCTGAAGGCCCCCGTTAACCTCTCGTCCACCATCCGGCCCGGCCCGCCGCCGGTAACCACGAGAATTAACAGACCGTCAACGCACCCCCGACAAATCTATCAATGTTTCTGGAGATTTCGCCGTGGATCTGTTGGTTTTCGAGTTCCTGGGGCTGGCGCTGGTCGCCATGTGCGTGGTCGTGGTGGCACTGCCCTGCGCCCGCAAATCCTCGCACCGGATCCGCTACGAATAGGAATTTTCCGCGAAAGGGCCGATTTCGGCCCGATGCAAGGCTCGAATTCGCTTAGAGCCCCTTGACATCACAGCACTTTCGGCAGAACGGCTGATGGCACGTGTCATGGGTCGTTCATGGATTTAATTACCACCACCGCTGACCTCGCGGCTGCCTGCAGCCGCCTCGCCAAGCACCCCGTTATAACCGTCGATACCGAGTTCCTGCGCGAGACCACCTATTACCCGCTGCTGTGCGTGGTGCAGATGGCCAGCGCCGAGGAGGCCGTGGTCATCGACACCCTGGCCGAGGGCATCGACCTCAAGCCGTTCTTCGAGCTGATGGCCAATGAGAGCGTGCTGAAGGTATTCCACGCCGCTCGCCAGGACATCGAGATCATCTGGCATCAGGCCAATATCATCCCGCATCCGGTGTTCGACACCCAGGTCGCCGCCATGGTGCTCGGCTACGGCGACAGCATCGCCTACGACCAGCTGGTCGAGAAGGTCACCGGCCACCGCCCGGACAAGACCCACCGCTTCACCGACTGGTCGCGCCGGCCGCTCAGCAAGGAGCAGATGCACTACGCGGTGTCCGACGTCACGCATTTGCGCGACGTCTTCGCCGCGCTCGACGCCGACCTGAAGAAGCGCCGCCGCAGCGAATGGGTCTCGATCGAGATGGAAGTCTTGACCTCGCCCCGCACCTACGACTTCCACCCCGAGCGCGCCTGGGAGCGGCTGAAGACGCGCGTGCGCAAGCCGAAGGACCTCGCCGTCCTGATGGAGGTCGCGGCCTGGCGCGAGCAGGAGGCGCAGAGCCGCGACGTGCCGCGCGGCCGCGTGCTGCGGGATGAAGCCATCAGCGACATTGCCACCCACGCGCCGAACTCGCTGGAGAAGCTCGCCCATCTGCGCTCGGTGCCGAAGGGTTTTGAGAAATCCAAATGGGGCGCGGACATCGTCGCCGCGGTCGAGCGTGGCCTGGCGCGGGATTTCTCGGCGCTGCCGAAGCTGGAGAAACCGCGCAACAACAACAACGGCGCGGCGATCGTCGAGCTGTTGAAGGTGCTGCTGCGCATGACCGCGGAGCGCCATGCGGTCGCCAGCAAGGTGATCGCCACCGTCGACGATCTCGAGGAGATCGCAGCCAGCGACGAGGCCGACGTCCCCGCCTTGCGCGGCTGGCGCCGCGAGCTGTTCGGCGAGGCCGCCCTGAAGCTCAAGCGCGGCGAGCTGGCGCTGGCGATCGAGAAAGGCCGCGTGGTCGGGGTTCAGCGGGCGTAGACGCTCGCTCCGCTCTCTCCATCGTCATTGCGAGGAGCTCTTGCGACGAAGCAATCCAGACCGTTTCCGAGGAGGGATTCTGGATTGCTTCGCCGCGCTCGCAATGACGGAATTTGACGCAGCAGCGAGCCCTACGCCGGCGTCAGCTTCGCCACTTCGCCTTTCGTATCGTCAAGCACGCCTGATATCGCAGCGACCAGCTCGTCGATCTGGCCCTTCGTGGTGATCAGCGGCGGGCAGATGGCGATGGCGTCCAGCATGTTGCGGGAGATCACGCCGCGTTCCTGGAGCATGCGGCTGGCAATGCCGCCGACCGCGCCGGGCGTCGCCGCTGCCGTCTTGCGGCCCTTGTCCAGCACGAGCTCGAGTGCTGCGATCATGCCGACGCCACGGACCTCGCCGACCAGCGGGTGGCTCGCGAGCTCGCGTAAGCGGCCCTGCATATAGCCGCCGAGCTCGGCGGCATGTGCGACCAGGCCGCGCTCCTCGATGATCTTGAGGTTTTCAAGCGCGATCGCCGAGCCGACCGGATGACCGCCTGCGGTGAAGCCGTGGCCGAGCACGCCGATCTTGTTGCTCTCGTCCGCGATCGGCTCGAACATGCGGTCGTTGAGGATGATCGCCGACAACGGAAAGTAGCTCGAGGTGATCTGCTTGGAGACCACGATCGCATCCGGCTTGATGCCGTAGGTCTCGCAGCCGAACATCTTGCCGGTGCGGCCGAAGCCGCAGATCACTTCGTCCGCGACCAGAAGGATGTCGTACTTCTTCAGAACGGCCTGGATCTTGTCCCAATAGGTCGCCGGCGGAACGATGACGCCGCCCGCGCCCATCACCGGCTCGCCGAAGAAGGCCGCGATCGTGTCCGGCCCTTCCTTCTGGATCAGCGCGTCGAGCTCCTCGGCCCGGCGCGTGGCGAACGCTTCCTCGCTCTCGCCGGGCGCACCGTCCTTGTAGAAATGCGGCGAGCCGGTGTGCAGGATGTTCGGCAGCGGCAGGTCGAACGAGCGGTGGTTGTTCGGCAGGCCCGTGAGACTGGCCGACGCAATGGTGACGCCGTGATAGGCGCGCATCCGGCTGATCACCTTCTTGCGCTGCGGCTGGCCGAGCGCATTGGAGCGATAGGCGATCAGCTTCAGGACGGTGTCGTTGGCCTCCGAGCCGGAATTGGTGAAGAACACCTTGCTCATTGGGACAGGCGCGAGTGCGACCAGCTTCTCGGCGAGGTCGATCGAGGGTCCGTGCGATTTGGCGGAGAAGGTGTGGTAGAA
Organism: Bradyrhizobium sp. CB2312; assembly: GCF_029714425.1. Classification (NCBI taxonomy): domain Bacteria; kingdom Pseudomonadati; phylum Pseudomonadota; class Alphaproteobacteria; order Hyphomicrobiales; family Nitrobacteraceae; genus Bradyrhizobium; species Bradyrhizobium sp. CB2312. Next base: position 5,545,504 of record NZ_CP121668.1, read on the forward strand.
CGGCAGCGCCTGCATCTGCTTGTGCGCGGCCTCGACCAGCCGCTTCTCGTTGAAGCCGAGCCCGACGCTCCACAGGCCGGCCATCGCCTCGAAATAGCGCTTGCCCGCCGCATCGAACACGTAAGGCCCCTCGCCGCGTTCGATCACCAGGGGACCGGCCTGCTGATGGGTACGCGCATTGGTGTAGGGATGGAGCTGGTAGGCCACATCCCGGGCCTCTTGCGAATTCGGCAGCATGGACATTTGCGTGCTTCCTCAACGGTGCGTCACTGGCGTCATGACGCAGACCAGTCCAAGCGAGCTTGTCCAAAGAAAGCGTCGACATCTTGGCTATTGCGGCAGGCCGCAACTTGCAACGTCATTTCGTTGGCAACAAGCGCACATGAGCGTTGCAGGAAAGCTGGCGCATCGGCAGCCTGCACGCCCCCTCGCCTAGCCCCGCCGCGCCAGGACGAAAGCCGCAGCTGCCGCGATCAGCGCCGGAACGGCTGCGGCGCCGAACAGCGGCTGCGGTCCCATGTCGCGGGCCAGCATCAGGCCGCCGATCAGAGGCCCCAGGATTGAACCAATGCGGCCGATGCCGAGCGCCCATCCGACGCCGGTCGATCTGATCGCCGTCGGATAGAAGGTCGCCGTGAGCGCGTTCGAGGCGATCTGTCCCCCCACGATGCAGAAGCCAGACGCGAAGATGGCGATCGTGACCAGAACGATCGAATGACTTGCCATGCCGACGGCCGCGACCGCGACCGCGGCGACCAAATAGGTCAGCGCCAACGCGCGAAACGAAAAGCGATCGATGAAATGGCCGAGCGTGAAACTGCCGACGACGCCACCGACCTGCAGCATCGAGCCGATCGCGGCCGCCGCCGAAACCGAGACTCCGAGGTCGTTCAGCACCGTGGGGAGCCAGTTCGACAGGAGGTAAAGGTCGAGCAGGCTCATGAAGAAGACGATCCAGAGCAGAAGCGTCACCGATCCACGCCCCTCTGCAAACAGATGCGCAACAGGCAGTCCCGTGAGCCTGGGCTCCTGCACGACGAAGCTGGCACTCGCCGGGAACGAGGCGCCCGGAACCACCTTCTGGAGCAGGTCGGCCACCTCCCGGTCGCGGCCGCCGATCATCGCCAGGAAGCGGATCGACTCCGGCAACGCCTTGAACAGGAAAGGAAGCAGCAGCAGCGGCCCGAGGCCCCCGACGAGAAACACCGAACGCCAACCGAAGGCCGGAATCAGTGCGGCCGCCAGCAACCCGCCCAGCGCCGCACCAATCGAAAAGCCTGCGAACATGATCATCACGAGCGTGGCGCGGCGGCGATGCGGGCTGAATTCGGAGGTCAGGGCAACGGCGTTGGGCATCGCACCGCCAAGCCCAAGGCCGGTCAGGACGCGCAACGCGATCAGCCAGGTCGTGTCCGTCGCAAACACCGTGAGCAACGTCCCGATGCCGAACACCAGCGTACTCGCAAGGATGATGCGTCGGCGGCCGATCCTGTCGGCCATTGGCCCGAAGACGAGGGCACCGATCATGAGGCCCAAAAGCCCCGCGCTGAACACCGGTCCAAGGCTCCCGCGTGCCAGCTTCCATTCCTGCGCGACCGCAGGGGCGACGTAGCCGATGGCCTGGGTGTCGAAGCCGTCGATGAACAGCACGGCGGCGCAGACCAGCAGAGCCCGGATCTGAAAGGCTCCAACCGGCTGAGCATCGACAAAGGCCGGAACGTCGATCGCGTCGATCGTGCCTGGCACGACCTCATCTGCAGCTGTCACAGCCATGCCAAACCCCTCCCCGGCAGCCCCTGCACTATTTTTCTTCTCAAAATCTCTTATAATGAGATTACTATGAAGGCAAGTCGTGCAGCTGCCGCCGTTTTGGGGCCCGCGCGAATGCGCTAACACGGCGAACACGCGAAGCTGGATCTAGCCCCACTTGGTCAAAGCAAACAGTCAGGATCGAGTCCTTGCCGTGCTCGATCTCTTCACGGAGGCACGGCCGCAATGGTCGCCGGACGAGCTCATGAAGGAGCTCGGCTACTCCAGGCCGACATTGTACCGCTATCTGAAGAGCCTGAAGGAGAGCGGGTTCGTCATGCCGATGCGCGGCGGGCGGTTCGCACTCGGCCCGCGCGTGGTCGAGATGGATTATCTCAGCCGCCGTTCCGATCCGCTGATCGCGGCCGCCACGCCGCATCTGGAACGCCTGTCGGCCATGCATCCCTGCACCGCCCTGGTCGTGCGGTGGTATGGCGAAAAGATGCTGTGCGTAGCCTCGATCGCGTCCGCGGTGAATCCCGTGAGCAGCTATTCGCGCGGCCGGCCGATGGCGATGGGACGCGGCGCGATTGCACGCTCGATCATGGCCTTCCTGCCCAGGCAACGCGTGATGCCGCTCGTGACGCGCTACGCGGCCGATCTGCGCAGCGTCGGTGCCGGCGGCACGCCTGACGAAATTCTGGCAACCCTGAAGCGTGTGCGCCGCGCCGGCGTCGCTGTCGCCTTCGGCGAAGTGACGCCGGGCGCGATTGGGATAGCGGCCCCGATCCTCGATGCAAGTTACCCGGTCGCCAGCCTGTGCATCACGATCGCGGGCCAGGATACCAAAGGCGAGTTGATCGATCGCATCAGCGCCGAGGTCCGGGAAGCCGCCCGGCAGATATCCTTGATGACCGACAGTGACCCATAATAATCTCATTATACGAGATTATACTTGACGTGTTTCCTGGGGCGTCCCATGAGGACGGACGATCGCGCCTCGCGCGATGACAACCTGGGGAAACGATGTGAGGCAGGCTTCAGCGGACAGTGATGCGCCCGTCGTAATCGTCGGCGGCGGACCAGTCGGGATGGGTCTGGCGATCGGCCTCGGCCTGCGCGGCATCAAGACCATCGTGGTCGAGCGCCACGAACGGCCCAAACCGATCCCAAAGGGTCAAAACCTCACCCAGCGAACGATGGAGCATTTCCATTTCTGGGGCGCCGAAAGCGCCCTGCGCGAAGCTCGCACCATTCCTCCCGATTACGGCATCGGCGGAATGACCAGCTATGGCACGTTGCTCAGCGGCTACAATTACGATTGGCTGCAGCGCGAACTCGTGCGCCCGTTCTATTTCACCGACAACGAACGCCTGCCGCAATACGCGACCGAAGCCGTGCTGCGGCAACGCGCGGCACAGCTCTCCTCCATCGACCTGCGATACGGCTGGACCTGCCGGGACGTCCGGCCCGACGCCGGCGGCGTAAGTCTCGACATCGAGCATCGCGACGGCGCGAAACAGAGCCTGCGCGCCGACTACGTCGTCGGCTGTGATGGCAGCCGATCGATCGTGCGCGAACGCGCAGGCATTACGCAGACCCGCTCCGACCACGATCGGCTGATGGTGCTGCTGGTGTTTCGCTCCGTCGAATTGCATCGGCTGCTCGCGGCCTTTCCCGGCAAGTCGTTTTACAGCGTGCTGCATCCGGAGCTCGAGGGCTATTGGAAGTTCTTCGGCCGGGTCGATCTCGGGAGCACCTGGTTCTTTCACGCCCCCGTTCCCGCAGAGACCACGGCCGACAATTTCGATTTCCGCCGCCTCCTGCACGAGGCCGCCGGAGCTGAATTCGACGTCGAATTCGAGCACATCGGATTCTGGGATCTACGCTTCACGCTCGCCGACAGCTATCGTGCGGGCCGCGTCTTCGTCGCGGGAGACGCAGCGCACAGCCATCCGCCCTATGGCGGCTACGGGATCAATACCGGCTTCGAAGACGCCGTGAATCTGGCGTGGAAGCTCGCCGCCATGTTGCAAGGCTGGGCGCCCGCCGGTCTGCTCGACAGCTATGATGCGGAGCGGCGGCCGGTGTTTGCGTCCACCGCGCGTGACTTCATCGAGACGCCGATCTTCCGCGACCGTGATTTTCTTCGCCGGCATGATCCGGCGCGAGATCGCAGCGATTTCGAGGTCGCCTGGCACGGGCGCCACTCCGGCGCGCGCGCCGAGGTCAACGCCTTCGAGCCGAACTACGAGGGGTCATCGATCGTCTTCGGCCCGGCTGGAGCCATCTGCAGCGCGATCGGCTCGCATGCCTATCCCGCGCGCGCAGGTCACCATCTCACCCCGCAGCCCCTGTCGTCAGGCAAGAACGTGTTCGAGGAACTGGGCAACGGGTTCACCCTGATTGACCTCGCGGACGGCACAGCTGCGACAGCATTCGAGCAAGCCGCAGGACGACTTCATATTCCGCTGAAGGTGATCAAGGACACTGCCTCTGGCGGACGGGAGAAATACGCGGCGCGGCAAATCCTGGTCCGCCCCGACCAGTTCGTCGCCTATGCGGGCGACGGCGACGGCACCGACGCGTCTTACATCCTGCAACGCGCAATCGGCGGCGCGTGAGGAGGTAAACCTCAAGCCGCGTTGTCGTCATCCCCGTCATCGGCGACAGCGGCCTCCCTCACCTCGACGACTGCCATCGAGAGCAGATAGACAGTCGTCGGCAGGCCAAGCCGGCGCGCCCGCTCGGCGGCACGCGACAGGTCGCTCGCCAGCTCCTTGAGCTCGTCTCCCCGTGACAATGTCTCACCCCATCCGCCGATCGCGGCCGCCTACACCGCGACGGCGCCGCTGGCTCTGATCAGGTCGGCGCTGGAATGAACTGTAGCAAAATTTCCGACGACATTCACCACCGCATGCTTGTAGGCGGCGGCATCGCCCGTGCCCGCCTGTCGGCAGGCCACGGCATCGCCGATCACCTGATAGCGATGGCTGCGGTGAAACCCGTCGATGGCGGTGGCCAGGATAGTTTCGTCGAACGAAAAGCCGATCAGGATGCAGCGCACATTGCGGATATTGGACATGTAGTCCACGAACCGCGAGGAGCTGTAGGCCGAGGGCAGCGGATGCTCGAACGTCATCTCGCCCGGCCGCGGCTTCGCTTCCTCGATCCAATCGGTCAGCCTCGATGCCGGATTGAACCAGGCCGCCTGCGCGATCCGCTTCAGATGCATCACCGGCTTGAGATTGTTGCGCCACAATGTGAGCAGTTCCAGGCAGCGCGCAGTGGCGGCATCGCCGTCACGGATGAGATGGCGTCGCCCGGGGGTCAGATATTCGACCTGGAGATCCGCGCAGATCAGGATCGGCGGATCATCGTCAACAGAGACCAGCATATTGTTGCGCACAACTGCACCAGTTTCAGCGATCAGCGAGTGCGAGGTCCCGCAGCGGCGAGGTCACTGCCCGCCCCGCGGATGCATCGAGCACGCCCGGCCGGTCCCAATCGCCCTCGGGGCGGATGATCACATAGGGATCGCTGTCCAGCGTGATGGCATCCGGGCCCGGCTCGATCTCCAGCAGCATCTCCGTGTAGGAGAAATCGGAGAACGTGATCTTGCGGTTATGGCCGAGCGGCTTGGCGCCGAAATGGGCCCAGAAATCGACCAGCCGGTCCTGCGCCTGGCCGTAAATCTTGCGGAACCCCTTGCGCTTCACATAGTCCACGCTCGCCTGCACCAGCTTGAACGAGACGCGCGAGCGCCGATATTGGTGCCGCACCGCGAGCCGCTCCACCTTGGCGAAATCGCCGAAGAAGCGAACCCGCAGGCAGCCCGCAGGCTCGTTGCCGACATAGCCGATGAAATGCGCGGCAACCATGTCGTTGCCGTCGAACTCCTCCTCGAACGGACAATCCTGCTCGGCGAGATAAACCGCGGAGCGGATGGCGGTGACCAGCATGAGATCGTTCGGGTCACGCGCGAGACGGATGGTGATGGCGCGGGAGTCGGGCTTGGCGAGAGGAATCCTAGTACCGTGCATGTGCAAAACTCCTTGCGTGAACGATCGCGCCCGGCATGCGCATCGGCTGCCTGTTCCAGGGGCGCTGGTAGCACCAGAGGTCGGGTTGGAAGCTCGGGACGGGCTCGAATCCCGTCGCCCTCATGATGTCGCGGCCGGCCACGGTTGACGGCTGCGCATAGCAATCGGCGTTGCGAAACCTTAGCTGTCGCAAATGAGCCGCAGTCTTGCCGAGACCGGCGATGCCGCGGCCCCTCGCCGCGATCGCCCAGATGTAGATGGCAGCAACGTCTTGCCTTGGTGAGGCGAGATAGTGGGTCTCGGGCGCGGTCAGGCAAATCTCGTCGAGCAGCAGAGCATCGTGCCCGCGCTCATTGAGAAACAGGAAGGCCATGCCGCCGAGCAATTTGCCCTTGCGGCTGAACGTCATGATGCTCTGGGGATCGAAGGTGAGATATCTCGCAAGCTCCGCCGCGCCGATCTCTACACCCGGCACCAGCCGATGCGCCATCTCCGAAAGCGTCGCAATTTCGGAAAATTGCGCGCACCGGACATCCACGTCCGGGCTTTGCGGCAGCGCATCGAAATCATGCCTTGCGGCAAACGAGCCCCTTTCCATACTCATGTCGTCCCACTATCGTTCGAAGCCTTCAGCGCCCCGCTACGACGTTGAGCTTAGCGGTTGGGGATCAGGAGTATGCAGCAGTTATTGCACCGGGGTGCTGCGATGATGCAGCACCGTGAAGAAGCCCTGGATGCATCCTGGGACGATTTGAAGCTGTTTTTAGCGTGCGCAAAATATAAAAGTTTTCGCAACGCGGCCGAGGAGCTCGGCCTCACGTCCACCACCTTGATGCGCAGGATCGACCGGCTCGAGGAGAGCATCGGCTGCAAGCTGTTCCTGCGCGACCAGAGCGGACTGACGCTCAGCGACGAAGGCACCGCGATGATCGCCGACGTCGCGCACATGGAGCGCCACGCCTTCAACGTCTTCCGCCGCGCCTCGCGCTCGTCGAACGACACCGCGGGCACCGTGCGCGTCGCGGTGACGGAAGGCCCCGGCAATTTCTGGATCCTGCCGCGGCTGATCGATTTCCAGAAGACCTATCACAAGATCACGGTCGACTTGCGCTGTGCGATGGAGCAGGCCGACGTGGCGCGGCTTGAATCCGATATCGCGATCCAGCTCGAGCCGCCGACCAATCCCGATCTGATCGTCACCAAGCTCGGCCGTCTGCACATCTATCCCTTCGTCTCCAGGGAATACGAGAACCTCTACGGCGTGCCGGCAACGCTCGCCGACTTGAAGAACCATCGCATCGTCAAGCAGACCGCTCCGCAAATCGACGACAGCGCCTATGCCCGCATTCTCGGACTGACCTCGCTCGAAGGCATCGTCGGCATCAAGACCAATTCATCCGTCGGCGCGCTCTATGCGGTCGAACGCGGCGCCGGCATCGGCTTCCTGCCGACCGTCTCGATCGCGCTCGGCGCACCGCTCGTTGCCGTCGATCTCGGCGTCAGCCACCACGCCGATCTCTGGCTCACCTATCACCGGGAATTCCGCAGCTCCGAGCGCCACAAGATCGTGGTCGACTGGCTGAAGAGGATCTTCGATCCGAGGACCTATCCCTGCTTCCGCGACGAGTTCATCCACCCGAACGCGCTGGTGCCGATGATGACCGCCGTGCGCGAGGGGTTTGGGTTGAGCGGTTACGTCGCGGCGACGCCGACGTAACGCCAGCGCGATCGAGCTTACCAGCGATATTCGAAGCCGGCCGTGCCCTGGTGCGACGTCAGCTCGTTGCGGAACTTGCCGTCGTAATTGACATAGAGCCGCGCCGTGTTGGTCAGGCTGAGTGAGGCCGAGGCGCCGGCGTCCATGCCGTAACGGCTCTCGCCGATACCGGGGACGATGATGCTCTGTGTGCCCAGGCTGACCTGGATCGATCCAAGGTCCTGGTGGAAATTGTCGACGAACTTGCCGTAGGCGGACAGGTCCAGGATCTTCTGGTCGAAGATGAAGTAGCGGCCGATCTCGGCGCCGACCAACACGCGCGCGCGTGAGAGCGTGGTGGAACCGACACTGAGCGGATCGAGCCCGCCAGCCTCCTGGAACGACGCACTGGTCGCGCGTACATATTCGACCGCGCCCTTGGGCACGATGCGCATCTGGTCCTTGATCCAGTAATAGCTGATCTCGGTCAGCGCGCCATCGACGGCTGCGCGATAGCCCGCGGTCGCAAAGCCGAAGCCGGTATCACGGCTGGAGTGGACCTTGCCGAAGCCGTGCACCAACGCGAAGGCCCAGGTCCATGGTCCCTTGTCGACCGAGCCGTTGAAGCCGAGTTGCGTCAGGTCCAGCGTTGCGGACTGGAGCGCGAGCGGCACGTCGATATCGGTGTGGCTCTGGTCGACGGAGAAGCCGAGATTGACGCCCGGCGCAACCCGCGCGCCGAAGCCGGCAACGCCTCCGAGGGTCTTGCGCTTGTCGCCGACGAAGTCGCCTTGCGCATCGGTGCGGACGGAAATGCCGTAGCCCTCGACCCAGGTGCGGTAGCGCGGATCTTCCGTGCTCACGGATGCGCCGCCACCACCGGGATTGGTGCGGAACGCGCGGTCAAAGCCATTGGAGGCCTGGTTGCCCAGTCGCTCCAGAAATCCCGAACCAAGATTGAGCATGCTGTTGCCGGCCGACTGATCGTAGTTGATCGAGGTGGGCATCGGGACAGGGGTCGGCGACGGCGTAGGCGTAGGCGTCGGGGTCGGAGTGGGTGTCGGACTTTGCGCGAAGACGGGCGCCGCCGACATCATCATGACCAGCGCAACAGCCATGGCCGCAAGGGTCTTGGCAAGGGTCTTGGCAAGGGTCTTGGCAAGGGTCTTGGAGACCGCCGCAGCGACCCGGCGGACACGGTTCACGCTGAGTGTCTGCCGTGTCCCGGAGGGCTGCGAGATGCAGCGCATGACGGTTCATCCCAAAAGCAAAATGGCAGCGCGCAAATATGCAACACGATGTGCGGCGCATCGCACGATTTGCGCCGAACTGCCGCGGAGGGTCAACCGAAAGGCAACGTCGTCGCGAGGCATTGCTCTCGATTGTGGTTCCGCTGCCACAGGTTCGAAATAGCGGCTTCAGATAGCCGGACCGCTCTTGAAAATCGCACGCGGCTTGCTAACGGGCGATTTTCATGTTGCAATATTGGACACAATCGGAATTGGCCGCTCGGCTGTGCGTTTCGCGACATTGAGACTCAAGACTCGAACAGACTTCCGGAAGCCCGTTTGTGGCGTGGCACGCGAAACAGCGGCCGCGTCTTTTTTGTATCTAGTGGAGGAGACTGAGGATGCCGCAAAAGGGCACCGTCAAATGGTTCAACCCGACCAAGGGCTATGGGTTCATCAAGCCGAACGGCGGCGATAAGGACGTGTTCGTCCACATCTCCGCCGTCGAGCGCGCCGGACTCTCGACCCTCAACGAAAACCAGGTGGTTGAATACGACCTCGTGGAGAACCGCGGCAAGTCATCCGCGGAGAACCTCAAGGTCTCCTGATGTCTCTCAAAGCCTAGCGTGAGAGATCATGACGTTGCCCCCGGCTCTGCCGGGGGATTTTATTTGGGGCGACAAAACGCGACTCGCGCTTCAGCCCACCACCGGCGCAACCAAAAAGTTCTCCGACGCAGAGCTTCCCGCGGTCTTGCAGACATCGCCCTCGATCCGGACCTTGCCGGTTGCGAGCAGCCGCAGCGCTTCGGGATAGATGCGGTGCTCGACCTCGAGGATGCGCTCCGACAGCGTGTCCGCAGTGTCGTGGTCGCTGACGGGTACCGCGCCCTGCATCACGATCGGGCCGGCATCGGTCTCGGGGATCACGAAATGCACCGTCGCGCCAGACAGTTTTACGCCGGCGCGCAGGGCCTGACCGTGCGGATCGAGGCCGGGGAAGGACGGCAGCAGCGAAGGATGGATGTTGAGCATCCGCCCGTACCAGGCCTTGGTGAACTCGGCCGTGAACAGGCGCATGAAGCCGCCGAGACAGATCAGCTCGATGCCGTGCTGGTCGAGCGCGGCCTGCAGCACCTTCTCGAAGCCGGCGCGGTCCTTGCCGAACGGCTTGCTCTCGATCACCAGCGTGTTCACGCCGGCCGCCTTGGCCCGTTCGAGCCCGAGGGCGTCGGCCTTGTTCGAGATCACGAGCGCGATCTCCGCGGGGAAATCCGGCGCGCTGGCGGCCCTGATCAGCGCGGCCATGTTGGAGCCGCGGCCGGAGATCAGGATGGCGACACGGCGCTTCATCACAGTGCCAGGTCGAGATGGCCGTTATAGACGACGCGATGCTCGCCCTCGGCCGGGATCACGGTGCCGAGCTGCGCCACGGTCTCGCCGGCATCGGTGAAGACCCGCACGACCTCGTCGACCTTGTCAGGCTCGACGATCGCGATCATGCCGATGCCGCAATTGAAGGTGCGCAGCATCTCTAACTCGGCGATGCCGGCCTGTGCGGCCAGCCATTTGAACACCGGTAGTACCGGCAGGCGCGCGAGGTCGATGCCGACGCCAAGATCCTTCGGCAGCACGCGCGGAATGTTGTCGGTGAAACCGCCGCCGGTGATGTGGGCAAGCCCCTTCACCGCGCCGGTCTCGCGGATCGCGCGCAGACAGGATTTGACGTAGAGCTTCGTTGGCGTCAGCAGCGCGCCGCCGAGCGTCATCACGGGCGCGAACGGCGCCGGCGTCTCGAAGCCGAGGCCGGATTGTTCCACGATCTTGCGCACCAGCGAAAAGCCGTTGGAGTGCACGCCCGACGAGGCAAGGCCAATCACCGCGTCCCCCGCCGTAATGTCCTTGCGCGGCAGCAGCGTGCCGCGCTCGGCGGCGCCGACGGCAAAGCCGCCGAGGTCGTAATCGCCGTCCTTGTAGAGGCCGGGCATCTCGGCGGTCTCACCGCCGATCAGGGCGCAGCCGGACTCCCGGCAGCCTTCGGCGACACCGGCGACGATCGAGGCCGTGGCCTCCGGATCGAGCTTGCCGCAGGCGAAATAGTCGAGGAAGAACAGGGGCTCCGCGCCCTGCACCACGAGGTCGTTGACGCTCATGGCGACGAGGTCGATGCCGATGCCGCCATGCAGGCCGGTCTCGATCGCGATCTTGACCTTGGTTCCGACGCCGTCGGTGGCGGCGACCAGGACCGGGTCCTTGAAACCGGCCGCCTTGAGGTCGAACAGGCCGCCGAAGCCGCCGATCTCGGCGTCGGCGCCGGGCCGCGCGGTGGCGCGCACCATCGGCTTGATCAGGTCGACCAAGCGGTTGCCCGCGTCGATATCGACGCCTGAATCGGCGTAAGTGAGGCCGTTTTTGCGGTCGGTCATGCCCGATTTCCAGTGGGTTTGCGGCTGGTTACGTCGAATTCCGGGGACGCGCAATGGCAAGCGTAGCGCCCCGCCCTATACTATGTAGAGATATCAACCGGTTCAGCCTCCCTGGGGGCCGGATTCGAGGTCAGACCGGGTGCCGGGAAGCGCCGCGTGAGTATTCCGAACATCATTACCCTGGGCCGCATCATGCTGGTCCCGATCATCGTCTGGGCCATCGTGTCGAGCCAAATGGAGGTGGCATTCGCCGTCTTCCTGATTGCCGGCATCAGCGACGCCGTCGACGGCTTCCTGGCCAAGCGCTTCAACATGACGAGCGAGCTCGGTGCCCTGCTCGACCCGCTCGCCGACAAGGCGCTGCTGGTGTCGATCTACCTCGCGCTCGGCATCTGGGGCGACATCCCGCGCTGGATCGTGATTCTGGTGGTGTCGCGCGACATCATGATCGTCGCGGCCGTGATCGTATCCTGGCTGTTCGACAAGCCCGTCGAGATGAAGCCGTCGAAAGTATCCAAGCTAAACACAGCGGCCCAGGTCTCCTACGCAGCCCTGGTGCTGGCCGCCCTTGCCTTCGGCTTCAAGCCGGCGCCCTATGACATCGTCCTGATGGGCCTCGTCACGGTCTTCACGCTCTCCTCGGTGTCGCTCTACCTCGTCGAGTGGCTGAGGCACATGAGCACGATCGAGGCCAAGTGAGTTGGGAGACGGCCCCGCAAAAGGCCAACTCCCACCCGATGAAGTCGAATCTCGTCAAACACAGCCGGCGCGCCGGCATGGAGCAAAGCAAGCGTGGCAGGCCGCGTTCATCCCCGACAATTGGCGTTTTCGCTTCCGCATGCGGAGAGCCTTAGCCGGGACAATTTCCTCGAAGGCCCTGCGAATGCCGCCGGTCTCGCCTTGATCGACAGCTGGCCGGAATGGTCGAACCGGATCATGTGGCTGGCAGGTCCCGAAGGCAGCGGCAAGAGCCACCTCGCCGCGATCTGGGCCGAGGTATCGGGCGCCCGCTCGACCACGGCCAATGCGCTGACCGCCGCAGGCGTCCCGGGCGCGCTCGCCACCGGCGCGCTGGTGGTCGAGGATCTCAAGGCCGGGGAGTTTGACGAGCGCGCCCTCTTCCATCTGATGAACCTCGCCCGCGAGGACGGCGCCTACGTCCTATTCACCGGACGCGAGGTGCCGGCATCGCTCGAGATCGAGCTGCGCGACCTGCGCTCGCGCCTGCGCGCCGTTCCCGTCATCTCGCTGTTCCCTCCCGACGACCAGCTCTTCCGCGGCCTGCTCGTCAAATTCTGCGCCGACCGCCAGCTCACCGTGGACGAGAGCGTGGTCGGCTATCTCGCCACCCGTCTGGAGCGGTCCTCGGCCGCCGCGCGGCAAGCCGTAGAGCTGCTCGACAGCGAGGCCCTGCGGCTCGGCCGTCCCGTCACAAGGGCGCTGGCCGCCGAGCTGCTGCGGGACGCCTGAGGACCGCCGGCCGCCCTTGCCCGCCCTTGGCCGCCCCTGCCACCCTTGGCCCGTGCCACCCTTGGCCGCTTGACGCGGCGCGGCGGCGGAACATCAATGTCATCGAAACGTCATCGCACTAACACATGCTCCCGCCGGTTTTTGCGCATAAGTCGCAAGGTAGGGCGAACTGGATGGACCGACTTCTCATGGAATCAGCGCAAGCCGTTGAAATTAAAGAAAAAGCATCCGAGGTCGACGGCCTGCCGGCGATCGCCACCAGCCCCGAGCGGTTCATCAATCGCGAGCTGTCCTGGCTGCATTTCAACCGCCGCGTCCTGGAGGAATCGGTCAATCCCAGCCACCCCGTGCTGGAGCGGGTGCGATTCCTGTCGATATCGGCGAATAACCTCGACGAGTTCTTCATGGTCCGCGTCGCCGGCATCAAGGCCCAGGTGCGCGAGGGCATTGCCGAACGCGCGCCCGACGGCCTGACGCCGTCCGAGCAGCTCGCGCTGATCAACCGCACCGTCTCCCGGCTCGCCTCCGACCAGCAGGCGATCTGGCGCGACCTGCGCGGCACGCTGGCCGATGTCGGAATCGTGCTGGTCGACGGCAAGGACGTCACCAAGGCGGAACGGACCTGGATCGAGGACTACTTCCTCAACAACGTGTTCCCGCTGTTGACGCCGCTCGCGATCGACCCGGCCCACCCCTTCCCGTTCATTCCGAGCCTCGGCTTCACCATCGCGCTCCAGCTCACGCGCGAGGCCGACGGCAAGCAGATGAACGCGCTGATCCGCATGCCCGGCAAGATCGACCGCTTCATCCGACTGCCGGCCGAGGGCAAGATGCGGCTGATCTCGCTGGAGCAGGCGACCGGCCTGTTCATCAACCGCCTGTTCCCCGGCTACAATCTGCACGGCCAGGGCGCCTTCCGCATCATCCGCGACTCCGAGCTCGAAATCGAGGAAGAGGCCGAAGACCTCGTCCGCCTGTTCGAGACCGCGCTGAAGCGCCGCCGCCGCGGATCGGTGATCCGGCTCGAGATCGACGCCAAGATGCCCGAGGAGCTGCGCAGCTTCGTGCAGCACGCGCTGTCGGCTGCCGATGACGAGGTGTTCCTCGTCGACGGCGTGCTCGCCATGAACGAGCTCTCGCAGCTCACCCGCCTCGACCGGCCCGACCTCGAATTCACCCCTTACGTGCCGCGCCATCCCGAGCGCGTACGCGAGCATGGCGGCGACATCTTCGCGGCGATCCGCCAGAAAGACCTCATCGTCCACCACCCTTACGAATCTTTCGATGTCGTCGTGCAGTTCCTGCAGCAGGCCGCGCGCGATCCTGACGTCGTCGCGATCAAGCAGACGCTGTACCGCACCTCCAACAATTCGCCGATCGTGCGCGCGCTTGCCGAGGCCGCCGAAGCCGGCAAGTCCGTCACCGCGCTGATCGAATTGAAGGCGCGGTTCGACGAGGAAGCCAACATCCGCTGGGCGCGCGACCTCGAGCGCGCTGGCGTGCAGGTCGTCTACGGCTTCCTCGAACTGAAGACGCACGCAAAACTCTCGATGGTGGTCCGCCGCGAGGGCGGCAGCCTCACCACCTACGTCCACACCGGCACCGGCAACTACCATCCGGTCACCGCGCGTATTTACACCGACCTCTCCTACTTCACCTCCGATCCGACCATCGGCCGTGACGCCGCGCGCGTGTTCAACTTCATTACCGGCTATGCCGCACCGAGCGATCTGGAGAAGATGGCGGTATCGCCGCTGACCTTGCGCAAGCGCATCATCGAGCACATCCAGGGCGAGACCGCGCATGCCCAGCACGGCCGTCCCGGCGCGGTCTGGATGAAGATGAATGCGCTGGTCGACCCCGACATCATCGACGCGCTCTATGAGGCGTCACAGGCCGGCGTGCAGGTCGAGCTCGTGGTGCGCGGCATCTGCTGCCTCAGGCCCGGCATCCCCGGCCTGTCGGAGAACATCCGCGTGAAGTCGATCATCGGACGCTTCCTGGAACACGGCCGAATCTACTGCTTCGGCATGGGCCAGGGCCTGCCGAGCGCCAAAGCTGCTGTGTATATCTCGTCCGCCGACATGATGCCGCGCAACCTCGACCGCCGCGTCGAGGTGCTGTGTCCGCTGCAAAATCCCACGGTGCATCAGCAGGTTCTCGAACAGATCATGGTCGCCAACCTGAAGGACAATGAGCAAAGCTGGCAGTTGTTGCCGGACGGGTCCTCAACGCGTATGAAGGCCGCGAAGGGCGAGGAGCCTTTCAACGTGCACAACTACTTCATGACAAATCCGAGTCTGTCTGGCCGTGGAAAGTCGCTCAAGGAATCCTCGCCGCGCCGCCTCACGCGCCGTAATGAACGTCATCAGTCCTGATCCGGGACCGTCGACGTGAAGCGGCCGCGCAAGCGCGGCTCGAGCGTCGCGGTCATCGACATCGGCTCCAACTCGGTCCGTCTCGTCGTCTACGAGGGGCTGACGCGGAGCCTCCTCCCGATCTTCAACGAGAAGACGCTGTGCGGCCTCGGGCGCGAGGTGCAGAGCACCGGCCTGCTCGCGCCCGACGCCGTCGACAAGGCGCTGACCTCGCTGAAGCGGTTCCGCGCGCTCTGCCGGGTGATGCAGGTCGGCCGCGTGTTCGCGATCGCGACCGCGGCCTGCCGCGACGCCTCCAACGGCCCCGACTTCATCGCGAAAGCCGAACGCATCTGCGCGGTGAAGATCGAGATCCTGTCCGGCCCGCGCGAGGCGCGGCTGTCGGCGCTCGGCGTGATCTCGGGCATCCATCATCCCGACGGCATCGTCGGCGATCTCGGCGGCGGCTCGCTCGAACTGATCGACGTGCGCCGGAACAGCGTGCGCAGCGGCGTGACGCTGCCGCTCGGCGGTCTCGCGCTGCAGGACCTCGCGCACAAATCGCTCAAGCGCGCCGACCGCATCGTGCGCGAGGAGATCGACGATGTGCCGCAGCTCACCGCCGGCCGCGGCCGCACCTTCTACGCCGTCGGTGGCACCTGGCGCGCGCTCGCGCGCATCCACATCATCCAGAGCGGCTATCCGCTTCAGGTGATGCACGGCTATTCAATTCCCGCGGCTGAAGCGCTCGACTTCTCGCGCCGTCTGCGCCGCCTTGCCGCCACCGGCATGCTCGCCGACATCGAGGTCGTCGCCGACGCTCGCCGCCCGCTCCTCACCTATGCAGCGCTGGTGCTCGAGCACATCATCCGCGTTGCAAAGCCCAAGACCATCGTGTTCTCGACTTTCGGCGTGCGCGAGGGCCTGTTGCACGAGAAGCTGACGGAAACCGAGCGCAACAAGGACGGGCTGATCTGCGCGGCCGAGGAGCTGAACCAGCTGCTGTCACGTTCGGCGAAGCATGCCCGCGAGCTGATCGCCTGGACCGATATCCTGGTGCGGGTGGTGAAGCTGCGCGAGACTCCGGAAGACCGCCGCCTGCGCCACACCGCGTGCCTGCTCTCCGACATCGGCTGGCGCGTGCATCCGGACCATCGCGGCGAGCAGACGCTCAGCCTCGTCGTCAACGCCAATTTCGGCGCCGTCACCCACACCGAGCGCGCCTTCGTCGGCCTGTCCGTGTTCTATCGCTATGCGGGCCTCAGCGAAGAGAACCAGCCTCCGGCCACGATGCAGGAGCTGCTCACGCCGGCCCAACTCGAACGCGCCCGCCTGCTCGGCGCGGCGTTCCGCGTCGCTCATCTGATCTCCGCGGCACGGCCCGGCGTGCTGCCGGCCACGCATTTCCGCAGCCAGGGCCGCAACCTGATGCTGGTGTTCGAGCACCGGCTCGTCGACCTCGTCGCCGACCGCGTCGGCAGCCGCTTCCGCCAGCTCGCCCGCCTGATCGGCCGCAACGGCTCGATTGTGCGGCGGTGACAGACTAAAGCGCGATGTGGGGCCTCAAAAGCTCACATCCAATTTAGCCGGTCCTCATCTCCCGGAACGTCGTTTGAGCCACATGATCAAGCCGCTGACGAACAGCGCGAGTGGCGCGAATCCAGCTGCGAAAACCAGCAGGCGCCCCGCGAATCCAAACGTCGCGCCATTGTGGAGCCAGAGCTGTTCGGCCACGTAGCGGTCGCCCAGCGACATGGCATCGAACGTGCGATCGTGCACCACCGCGCCACTCCATGGATCGAGCCAGATCGCCCCTCGCGTCCGCACGGCGGGATCAGCTCCCTCCGGGCGGAACTGCACGCGCCACGTGTTTCGCGCTTCGCCTGGCGGGGACAGCATGGCGACCGCCCTGCCCGGCTTGGCCTCCTGTGCGCGTCGCATGATCGCATCGGGAGAGAGCAGCGGTATCCCGGCGGGAGGGGGCGCTGCGATCCGTGGCGAGGGATCAGGCGTCGGTTGCGACAGAACGCTGACGATGGGACGCACCACGTCCGGAAAAACGAGGCCGATGCCGGTGACCGAGAGTCCCAGGAGCACGAACAGCGCCCAAAAGCCGGCAGCGCCATGAACGTCGAAGACAAATCGCAGCAGCGACACGTCCCTGCGGATCGATATCGATCGGCAGAACCGACCCGGCTTCGGCCACCACAGGAATAAGCCCGACGCCGTCAAGCCCAGCAGCATGAATCCGGCCACGCCGACCAATTCCCTGCCCCACCACTCGTAGAGCAGCAGCGTATAGTGGAGACGATAGACCTTGAGCGCGAACGCGTTGATATAGTCACGCCGCCCCAGCACCTTCCCGTTTGATGGATCGACCATGGTCGTCCAACGATTTGGATAATGACCTCTCTGGGTTTCGTGCGCATGTATGACGATCCATACCGGCCAGGTCCGATCCGGAACGAGGATCGTGGAAATCGGCGCGGCATCCGCCGCCGCGGCAGCGCGGATCACCTCGCTCAACACAACGCTTTGTTCGGGGGTCGCGGGCGTGTAAAGCGCCGGGTTCAGAGCGGCGTCGATTTCGCGATAGAAGACGATGAAGCTTCCCGTGAGGCCGATCAGCACGACGACGATGCCGCCGGCCAGTCCGAGCCACCGATGAGTCCACAGAAGCCCCCGCCGCGCGCGTCCGGCGAGGTTCCGGCCCCGCGACATCGTCATTGTACGCGTCAAGCCGAGCCGGCTCAGAAATCGGTCGACATCGACAACAGCAGGGTTCGCGGATTGCCCTGCGACACTGCGGAGAAGCTCGCAACGCCGGCCCAGTAGTTGGTGTCGAACACGTTCTGGACCAGGGCCCGGAACGTCACCGGCCGGTCGTTGATACGCGTGCTGTGGCGAGCCCCCAGATCGAGCCTCGTCCAGGCCGGAACGACCTGCGTATTCGCCGCATCGAGATACTGGTATCCGGTATAGACGGTGTTTGCGACCAGCGTCAGACCAGGCGCGAACGGGGTATCCCATTCAGCAGACAGGTTCGCTTGCACCTGAGGCACACCGATCGGCGTCTTGCCAAGATTGACTGGCGCGCTCGTCTTCGTCAGTTCGGGGTCGATCAGCGTCACACCGCCAAGAACGCGAATGCCCGGCTGCAGCTCTCCAAACACGGTCAATTCCAGGCCGCGATTGCGCTGCTCGGCGTCGGCGCGGAAGACCTTGTCGACGCCCAGCTGTCCCGATGGCTTGGTGATCTCGAACAGGCTGATCGTGGTGGCGAGCATGCCGAAATCGATCTTGACGCCTGCTTCCTTCTGCTTGCTGAAATAAGGCGCCAGGACCTCTCCGGAATTGCTCGCCGTCGTCGGTGCGATGTCGCCTTTGCTCAGCCCTTCGATGTAGTTGGCGTAGAGCGAAACGTTGCTCCAGGGCTTGACGACCACGCCGACCATCGGCGTCAACGCCGTCTGGTCGTAGGAGGCGGTCACGGCGCCCGTCGTGGTGTTGTAATTGTTCGACTTGACGCCCTGCTGCCGAACGCCAACGGTCAGCTGAAGACGCTCCTGGAAAACTGACAACGTGTCGACCAGCGCAAGGCCGGTCAATTCGGTGTCCGACAGCCGCAGAACGGTTGCGGGCGCCGGAACGAGCTGCTCGAGACGGGCGATCGGCGCATAGATATTGGACAGCACCGGCGTCCCGGACACAGAGCCCCGTCCGATCTGGTCTGTGTAATAGCTCCCCTGGAAAGTCACGGCGTGACTGATCGCGGCGGTGTCGAACCGGGCACGCACGCCGGCGTCGGCCACGTCCCTGTCGATGTCGAATTTGAAGCGCCCCGGTGTCGACGTGGTGTTGCCTGCCGCGTTCAGGATCGTCGGCGTGCCGAACAAGCGATCGACCTGGGTCCGGCCACCACCGCCGTCGGCGAACACCGTCACGGAATCCGTCACATCGTATTCGGCGCGCGCCAGCAGCGAGTTGTCGTGAACCTTGGCCCATTCCCAGGCCTGCGTGACATTGCGCCTGCCAACTGGCGCGGTCGGGACGGCGACGCCTGTTGCGACCAGAAACGGCCTGGTGGGCGCGTCGAACTTTTCTTCCTGGTCGATGAAGTCGAGCGACGCCCTGAATCTCTCACCGCGATAGTCGAACGCGGCGGAGCCGACATGTGCCTCCCGGCTCTGGTTGTCCAGCGGCGTATCGCCATTGTGATAGCTGCCGTTAACGCGAATTCCGAATTCGCGATTCTCGCCGAACCGGCGGCTGACGTCGAGATGCGTACCGAACTGGGAGCTCGTCGCGTAGTCGGTGGTCACGCGCGTGAGATCGACATCCCCGGCACGCTTCGGAACGATGTTGATGGTGCCGCCGACGCTGCTGTTTGGAGCCATGCCATAAAGCAGCGCGGTCGGCCCCTTGATGATCTCGATCCGTTCGACGTAGTCGGTGAACACGCGGTAGTTCGGCGCGACACCATAGACGCCGTTGAAGGCTATTTCTCCGACATTGCCCTCGCCGATCGGAAATCCGCGGATGAAGAAGGAATCTAGAATGCCGCCGGTCTGCCCCGTGAAGCGAACCGAGGGGTCGTTGCTTACGACGTCGGCGACCGTCGTGGCCTGTTGATCTTCGATCTTCTTGGCCGTGTAACTCGTGATGTTGAACGGTGTATCCATGAAGTCCTTGTTGCCGAGCAGGCCGACCTGGCCCCCGCGCGCGATCTGCCCGCCTGCGTAGGACTGCGGGAGTGCGCCCGGTTTCGGCGCGGCGGGATTTCCTTCCGCCTGAACCGCTGGCCGCTCAGTCGCGCGTGAACTGGCGCGAGCCGCCGTTCGGCCGCGATTGGAGCGGGGACGCGCGCGCTGCTTCTGCGCATCGCCGACAACGGTCACCGCCGGTAGCGCGGTCTCGCGCTCCGCCGCGGGCGCAGTGCCCTGAGCGTTGACGGGCTGCGGCAGGCCGGCGCTGAACAAAGCGATGGCGGCGACTGAGCCCGCGAAGGCTGTGGCTCTGGAGAGCCTCGGAAGCGTCGTGACGGTGGACGCAAGAACAGCAACAGGACGGCAAATGACTCGCGACGGCATCGCACCAGCTTCCGATTTCATGAACATGAACGACGGAGCGACGTGCCGCGGGCAGTGTTATCGAGTCAACGAAAGTGGCCTTTGATTTCAGCAGTTTATAATGAGATAAACTCTAGATCGCCCGGAGGTTGCGAACGTTGTGCGTCACGCTGCGACATGTCGAAGCGCGTCACGCGCGACCGCTTGACGGGAGAGTTTGCAGTCAGCTGCAACGCTCGCCGGCGCGTGGGCCGGCGAGACTGATCAGGCTGGCTGACTACGCTTGGGGAATTATTCAGCCGACGCCTTGGCGTGGCGCTCGGAGGATTCGAGCGCGGCCTGGCCGAGGCTGCGCCGGCGCCAGATGGTGCCGACGACCAGCACGACGACGACGCCGAGCGCCGCGCAGAGATATTCACCGCCCGACCCGCCATGGCCGAATTGCAGCGGGATGCGCATGCTAGTGAGCATCTTGTCCAGAGAGGCGCCGAGCGGCCCGTCGAACAGCGTGTGCAGCCTGGGCGCGATGCCGGGATCGGTCGCGATCACCTCGCCCGCGATCCAGCCGAGCAGCGCAGCACCAGCCCACACCAGCACCGGCAGCTTGGCAAGCAGCGCCATGATCAGCGCCGCACCGGCGACGATCAAGGGAACGCTGATGGCAAGGCCGAGGATCAGCAGCGGCACGCTGCCATTGGCGGCAGCCGCGACCGCGATGACGTTGTCGAGGCTCATGACGATGTCGGCGACGACCACGATCTGCACGGCCTGCCACAGATGCGAGGCGGACTCGACGCCCTCCTCGTCCTCGTTTTCAGGCACCAGCAACTTGGCCGCGATCACGATCAGCGCGAGACCGCCGACCAGCTTGAGATAGGGCAGCTCCATCAGGCTGGCGACGATGCCCGTGAAGATGATCCGCAGCAGCACGGCCGCGCCGGCGCCGAGGATCATGCCCCACAGCCGGTGCCGCGGCTTCAGGCCGCGGCAGGCAAGCGCGATCACCAGCGCGTTGTCGCCGGAGAGCAGGATGTTGATCCAGATGATCTTGCCGACCGCAATCCAGAAGGTCGGCTCGGCCATCTCATTGCGGAACTGGGTGAAGAATGCCCCGATCGTAGCGGGATCGAAGATCTGCCAGAGCCAGTTCACAATGAGTCCTTTCGCCCCGTCGCCTTGTTAACGCGCCAGCCGAGAGATCAGCCGACGATCTCGTTGCCCGAGAAGAACTGCGCGATCTCGATCGCGGCGGTCTCCGCGGCGTCCGAGCCGTGGGCCGAGTTCTCGCCGATCGACTTTGCGTAGAGCTTGCGGATGGTGCCGTCGGCGGCCTTGGACGGATCCGTCGCACCCATCGCGTCGCGGTACTTGGCGATCGCGTTCTCGCCTTCCAGCACCTGCACGACCACCGGGCCCGAGGTCATGAACTCAACGAGCTCGCCGAAGAACGGGCGGGCCTTGTGGACGGCATAGAAGGTCTCGGCCTGTTCCTTGGTCATGCGGATGCGCTTCTGCGCGACGATGCGCAGGCCCGCTTTTTCGATCACGGCGTTGACCGCACCGGTCAGGTTACGCGCGGTCGCATCGGGCTTGATGATCGAGAAAGTGCGTTCGATGGCCATAATCTTGTCCTTGAGAAGAAAGCGGTGGTTTTCGAGTTGCGGGGCTTATATCGGCGCCTTTGCGTTACGGCAAGCGACCGCCCAAACGGCCGCACAGGCGCTTCGCCGCAGGGCCCGGCCCCCGGGATTAAGCATGGATTACAACAATTTCACCCAGATGAACCCAATCTGAAACCCCCGTCAGGATTGGGTTCAGCTTCACCGGGGTAAGGTCAGGCCTATCGAAACCGAAGCCAATCCAAAGGCAGACCGTTTCGGCGGCCCTTTCATCGACGCGATAGCCCCGCGCCGGCAGTCTTTGAGGAGATCACCATGTTGAGGAAACTTTCGCTTGCCGCCGTCGCCGCGGTCGCGCTGGGTGCCGCGCTGGCACCGACCTCCGCCTCCGCTCACTGGCATGGCGGGTGGGGCTGGCACGGCGGTGGTGGCGGCTGGCACCACGGCTACGGCTGGGGCGGCCCGCGCTTCTATGCCCCCGTCTCTTACGGTTATGGCGGCTGCTACGTGCGCCGGCTGGTCCCGACCCCCTGGGGACCCCGCTGGCGGCTGATCAACCGCTGCTACTGAGCCCGACAGCACCTTGAGCCCCAGGTACCTTCCCCCAGGTACCTTCCATGCGAAGCCCCGGCGTTCCCCCCTGCGCCGGGGCTTCGTATTTGCGCGGATATCGCGAATTCATACAATTTTTACTAGAATGTCGGGCATGCCCCGCGGCCGGCGAAACAATTTGGGGGGCCAAGGACTTGGTACCGTGTCGTTACTCTGAGAACACGGAACCTGCGCGATGGCTGGCCCTTCTGCCAATGACAGCGAACAGATCGACCGGCGCACCAGCCGCTCGATTTGTGATGCCGTGGGCGAACGGCTCCAGCAGAGCATCCGCCCCGAACCGCGACTGCCGACCCATCTCGAGCAGCTCCTCGACGAGCTGCGGCGGCGCGACCGCGATCCGCATTGATTTGATTCGGACCGCTTAAGGTCACGGAAAAACGGGTTGCGTTCGCGGCGCCTTGCGGTGACAAGGCCCCATGCTTTCCATCACCGACCTTTCCATCCGCCTCGCTGGACGCCTCCTGATTGACCAGAGTTCCGTGCAGATCACGCCGGGCTCGCGCGTCGGCATGGTTGGACGCAACGGCACCGGCAAGTCGACCCTGTTCAAGGTGATCCGCGGCGAGCTCGCGGCCGAGCACGGCACCGTGACGCTACCGCCGCGCTGGCGCGTCGGCAGCCTCGCGCAGGAAGCGCCGAACGGCCCGGAGAGCCTGATCTCCGTCGTGCTCAAGGCCGATCTCGAACGCGACGCGCTGCTTCACGAAGCCGAAAGCGCGACCGACCCGCACCGCATCGCGGAGATCCAGACACGGCTCGTCGACATCGACGCGCATTCGGCGCCCGCGCGCGCCGCCGCGATCCTCTCCGGTCTCGGCTTCTCCGCCGCCGACCAGCTGCGCCCCTGCGCCGAATTCTCCGGCGGCTGGCGCATGCGCGTCGCACTTGCCGCAACGCTGTTCGCCGCCCCTGACTTGCTGCTGCTCGACGAGCCCACCAACTATCTCGACCTCGAAGGCACGTTGTGGCTGGAGGATCACCTCGCGCATTATCCGCGCACGGTGATCGTGATCAGCCATGACCGCGACCTGCTCGATAGCTCGGTCGACCAGATCCTGCATCTGGAGCGCGGCAAGCTCACGCTCTACAAGGGCACCTATTCCTCCTTCGAGGAGCAACGCGCCGCGCGCGAGCTGCTCGATGCCAAGGCCGTCAAGCGCCAGGAAGCCGAACGTGCGCGCTTGCAAGCCTTCGTCGACCGCTTCAAGGCCAAGGCCTCGAAAGCCCGGCAGGCACAGTCTCGCGTCAAGATGCTGGAGCGGCTGAAGCCGATCACGGCGCTGGTCACCGAGGACGTGCGCGAGATCACTTTCCCCGCGCCGGAGAAGATCCTGTCGCCGCCGATCATCGCGGTGGACAACGCCTCCGTCGGTTACGACCCGGCAGCGCCCGTGCTCGGCCGAGTCACCTTGCGCATCGACAACGACGACCGCATCGCCCTCCTCGGCGCCAACGGCAACGGCAAGTCGACACTTGTAAAACTGCTCGCCGGGCGCCTTGCGCCCTTCTCCGGCAAGGTGACGCGCGCGGACAAGCTGTCGATCGCCTATTTCGCACAGCACCAGCTCGACGAATTGAACGAGGACGCCTCCGCCTACGACCACGTCCGCAAGCTGATGGGCGATGCTCCCGAGGCAAAGGTGCGGGCGCGCGCCGGCGCGATCGGCTTCTCCGGCAAGGCCGCCGACACCAAGGCCGGCAAATTGTCGGGCGGCGAGAAGGCGCGCCTGCTGCTGGGGCTTGCCACCTTCTTCGGCCCGAACATGATCATCCTGGACGAGCCGACCAACCATCTCGACATCGACAGCCGCGCGGCGCTCGCCGAAGCCATCAACGAATTCCCCGGCGCGGTGATCATGGTCTCGCATGACCGCTATCTGATCGAGGCCTGCGCCGAGCGGCTCTGGATCGTCGCCGACCGCACCGTCACCAATTACGACGGCGATCTCGACGAGTACCGCCGCCTGGTGCTGTCCACGCGCAATGCCGAGCCGGCCCCACGCGAGCGCAGCGCGCCGAGCGAGAAGCCGCAGCGGCCCAGATCGGACAATCGCGGCTCGCTGAAGAAGCGCATTGCCGACGCCGAATCCGAGATCGCGCGCGTCACCGACATCATCGCCAAGATCGATACCGCGCTCGCCCTGCCCGACATCTTTACGCGCGATCCCAAGCAGGCCGCGCAACTCTCAAAGGCCCGCGCCAACGCCGCCGACGCGCTCGCGCGCGCGGAGGAGCAATGGCTCGAGGCAAGCGCGCAGTTCGACGAAGCCGCCAGCTGACTTCAAGATCCGCAAAACAACCCCATGCACAGTAGCGAAGCCATTGAATAGGCTCAGCTAACCGGAAAGGCCTAGCGTTCCCGCATGATCTCGTGCCGGTAGCGCTGCAATGGCGACAAAAGGTAACTGAGTATGGTGCGTGAGCCGGTCCGGATTTCCACCGTCACGGCCATTCCCGGCGACAGGCTGACGAGGCGGTCGTCCACCTGCATCTGGGTGCGATCGAGCGAGATGCGGGCGCTGTAGCTGAGCTCCTGCCCGGTGGGCTCGCTGCTGTCATGCTGCTGCCCGAGCGCGCGGTCGCCGCGCTCCGGCGGGCGGTCGCGGATGATGGCGTCCTGCGAGACACTCAGCACGCGGCCTTCCAGCAGGCCGTAGCGGGTGAAATTGAAGGTGTCGATCTTGATCGCGGCGCCCTGCCCGGCCTCGACGAAGCCGATGTCGCGATTGGAGATCATTGCCTCGACCTCTAGGCGCGTATCCGACGGCACGATCACCAGCAGCGATTGCGCTGGCGTGACCACACCGCCGACGGTGTGGACAGCTAGCTGCTGCACGACACCGTCAACCGGTGACGTCAGTTGCTGCAAGCTGGTCCGCTGCTCCGCCTTGATCAGGTCGCGCGCAACGCTATTGGCCTTCTGCTCGCTCTTGGCGAGCTCGTCGGAGATGCTCTTCCTGTACTCGGCCACAGCTTGCGTGCGGGTCTCGCGGATCGCGGCGACGGCGGACTCTGCTTCCTTCAAGCGGCTGTTCTGGACGCGAAGCTCCTCCTGCTGCTCGATCTGAAGCTGAAGCGTCTCGTAATAGGTCAACTTCGAGCCGATCTCCTTCTCCATCAGCGTCTTGCGGATATCGACGCGCTGCTGCGTGACCGGGAGCAACGCATCGAGCTTGTGGATCGTCGCCGCAATGGTCTGATGCTCGGCGTCCTTCTGCGCCTCCTGGCGCGCAAGCGCCGCGAGCTTGGCACGATGCTCGCCGACCTGGCTCGCGAGCAACTGCCGCTGCGTCGTCACCAGCACGGGGTCGGCATCCGCGGGTGCAACGAGATCAACCGAAGCATCTTCGCCAGCCATCAGCGCGGCGCGGAGACGCACGATATTGAGACGCTCGGCCATGAGATCGTCATGCAGGCGATCGCGCTCGGCGGCATTCACAGTTGGATCGAGCTCGATCAGCACGTCGCCGGATTTGACCGCCTGCCCGTCCTGCACGCGGATCGCACGTACCACGCCGGTCTCGAACGGCTGGACCACCTTGCTGCGCCCGCTCGACACGACCTTCCCGGTCGCGGACGCCACGATGTCGATCGTGCCCCAGGCGGACCACGCCAGCGCCGCGCAGACCAGAAGCATCAGGACGATCGCGATGGCGCGGCCGATCGGCGACGGCGGTGTCTCGGTGATCTCCAGCGCCGCCGGCAGGAACGCGATTTCCTCGGCGCGCCGGGTATTTGCGTTCCTGAAGGGAACGACGGTCTGTTCCGGCTTTCGGGCCGGCACGGTGCTAGCCGACCTCATAGAGGCCTCCCTGAAGGCGGTGCAGGGCCGCATAGCGGCCGCCGGTCTTGATCAAGGCGTCATGCGTGCCGTCCTCGACCAGACGTCCCCGCTCCAGCGTGAAGATGCGGTCGGCGCCGCGCACGGTGGACAGACGATGCGCGATGATCAGAACCGTGCGGCCCTTCGCGATCTCCTTCATGTTGTCGTGGATGATCCGCTCGCTCTCATAGTCGAGCGCGCTGGTGGCCTCATCGAAGATCAGGATGCGGGGATTGCTCACCAGTGCGCGGGCGATCGCAATGCGCTGGCGCTGCCCGCCCGACAGCGTCGAGCCGCGCTCACCCACCACGGTGTCGTAGCCTTCGGGGAGCTCCAGAATGAAATCGTGCGCGCCCGCAAGCCTTGCCGCCGCCATGATGCGCTCCATCGGCAGGGCTGGATCGGCCAGCGCGATGTTGTCGCGCACCGAACGGTTGAACAGCATGTTCTCCTGCAGCACGACGCCGATCTGCCGCCGCAGCCAGGCCGGATCGGTCATGACGAGGTCCATGCCGTCGATCAGCACGCGGCCGCCCTGCGGCAGGTAGAGCCGCTGCACCAGCTTTGCGAAGGTGCTCTTGCCCGAGCCCGACGAACCGACGATGCCGACGGTCTGGCCCGCCGGAATCTCGAACGAGACGTCGTGCAGGATTTCCGGTCCATCGAGCCGGTAGCGGAACGCGACGCGCTCGAAGCGGATGTTGCCCTGAAGCGGCGGCAGCCCGGCGCGGCCGGCGGAGTAAGCCGGCTCCGCCGCGCTGTTGAGGATGTCGCCGAGCCGCGCGATCGAGAGCCGCGCCTGGTGGAAATCCTGCCAGACCTGCGCCAGTCGCAGCACCGGCGCCGAGACTCTGCCTGCAAAGATGTTGAAGGCGACGAGCTCGCCGACGGTCAAGGCGTCACCGATCACGAGCCGCGCGCCGACATAGAGGATGGCGGCGGTGACGACCTTGCTGACGAACTGCACGAGCTGGCTCGCGGTGTTGCCGAGGCTGCTGACGCCAAAGCTCGCGGAGACGTAAGCAGCGAGCTGCTCTTCCCAGCGCCGCTGCATCTGCGGCTCGACCGCCATCGCCTTCAACGTCTCGATGCCGCTGACGCTTTCGACCAGGAATGCCTGGTTCTCGGCGCCGCGGCGGAATTTCTCCTCCAGCCTGCGGCGGAACAACGGCGTCGCCACCGCCGAGATCGCGATGTAGAACGGGAACGAGCCCAGCACGATGCAGGTCATGACAGGCGAATAGGCGAACATCACCGCCAGAAACACCGAGGTGAAGACCAGGTCGATGAGCAACGTCAGCGACGATGAGGTGATGAAATTGCGGATATTCTCGAGCTCGCGCACCCGTGCCACGGAATCGCCGACGCGCCTTGCCTGGAACCAGGCCATCGGCAGCGCCAACAGATGGTGGAACAGCCGCGCGCCGAGCTCGACGTCGATGCGGTTGGTGGTGTGCGCGAACAGATAGTTGCGCAGGATCCCGAGCACCGTGTCGAACAGCGAGACGACGACGAGGCCGATCACCAGCACGTCGAGCGTGGACAACGAGCGGTGCACCAGCACCTTGTCGATCACGACCTGGAAGAACAGTGGCGAGACCAGCGCGAACAGCTGAAGGAAGAACGAGGCGGCCACCACCTCGCCCAGCAGCCGCCGATACTTGCCGATCGCACCGATGAACCAGGTGATGTCGAAGCGGCGTCCAAGGTCGGAGAGCCCGGCGCGCCGGGCCATCAGGATCAAGCTGCCGTCCCAGAGCGCGACAAGCTCGTCGCGCTCCATGAACACCGGCCGCTGCGCCTGCGGCGACTGCACCAGCACCTTGTCGGTCGTGGCTTTGGCGATGACCATGAAGCTGCCGTCACGCAGCATCGCGATCGCCGGCAGCGGGGTATCCGACAGACGCTTCCATTCCGTTCGATAGGTTCGTGCCTTCAGTCCGAGCGACCTGGCGCAGCGGACGATGTCCGCTGCGCCGAAACGGGTCGTGCCCAGCCGGTGCCTGAGCTGGTCGCGGTCGGCCGCGACACCCTGCAGATGCAGCAGGGTAAGCAGCGCGTCGAGACCCGTGTCAGGCAAGACCACGTTCGTCGTCATGGGTGTTCTCCGGAGCGGAGCAGCTAGAGCGGGATGTCGATCTCTCCCGCTTGCGGGAGAGGTAGCGGCCGCCGTGGGGCGGCCCTTTTTCTCGAAGGACACCGAGGCGAAGCCTCGACTTTGGTGCAGCGGCGGGTGAGCGCTTTCTCCTCTTGCTCCTCTTGGGGTTCTCGATGCGGAGACACCCCCACCCCGGCCCTCCCCCGCAAGCGGGAGAGGGAGCGCACCTACGTCGTTGCAACGGCAGCTTTCATCAAGCTCAGGCGTGCTGCGGCGGGGCGAGCGTCTGGGTCTGCGCCGTGTGCGGATCGGCCAGCGGCATCTCGCCGTGGCCGTCGCCTGCGGGAGCGAAGCTTGCCGCCATGGCCTGGTTGAGCAGCATCGCTGCGGCGAACGCTCCGCCCTGGATCACGACGTTGCTACCGCTGCCGCCGTCGAGGACGTCAGCACCTCCGCCGCCGATCAGGACGTCATCGCCTGCCCCGCCGCTCAGCGTGTCGTTGCCGGAACCGCCGATCAGGACGTCGTCGCCGTTGCCGCCATTGGCGACGAGCTGGATGCCGCCGTGCAGGCCCGAGGCCGTGATGACATCGTCGCCATCGAGACCGTTGATGACGATCCTGTCGCTCGCGCCGGCATCGGTGATGTTGATGTCCTGGCCAAGCCCCGACACCGTGATGATGCCGTCGTGCTCGGTTACCGTGATGACATCACTGCCGCTGGTGCCGTTGATGTTCACCGTGTCGGCGGCACCGTCATTGGCCCCGAGGTCGAGATTGATCTGGTTCACGCCGGTCCCGGAGAGATCGCCGACCGTGATGTTGTCGGCGCCACCCAGGGCGTTGAAGTTGATGTGCTCGACGCCGTTGAGATCCATCGCTATGGCGGCGACGTCGCGGGTGAACAGCACCCGGCCGCCATTGGCCGAGATGTTGATGTTCTCGCTGATATTGGCACCGTTGAACTGCAGGGTGTCGGTGCCCTTGCCGCCTTCGACGACGTCGCTGCCGTCGCCGGGATTCCAGACGAAGGTGTCGTCGCCGGCTCCGAGATTGGCGACATCGTTGCCGCGGCCGCCGTTCACGATGTCATTGCCGGCGCTGCCGGTGATGGTGTCGTTGCCGTCGCCACCGTTGATGTCGAGGCTGAACGGCTGCCCTGCCTTGATCGTGGACGCGTTGATGACGTCGTTGCCGCCACCGCCGTTGACGCTGAGCACGTCACCGGCATCGGAGTGAGCGATCGTCACCTGCGCCGCAAGGCCGTTGACCACGATCGAGCTGCCGGAGGTCGTCACCGAGATGTTGTCGTCTCCGGCACTGCCGTTCACCGTGACGCGGTCCGCAGCTCCATCGCCGCTCGTGCTGCCGGGGCCGGCGCTGAGGTCGATGGCGACCTGCGTCACCCCGGTCCCGGTCAGGTCGTTGACGGTGATATTGTCGGCCCCGCCGGCAGCCGCGATCTGCACGTGCTCGACGCCATCGAGATCCATGACGATGGCACCGACGTCGCGGGTGAGCAGCGCACGGGTTCCGTTCGCCGAGATCGACATGTTCTCGGCCACATTGGAGCCGTTGAAAACCAGCGTATCCGTATCCGCGCCGCCCTCGACGGTGTCGCTGCCATCGCCAGGATTCCACGTGAAGAGATCGTCACCCGCACCGAGA
Source organism: Bradyrhizobium sp. CB2312 (assembly GCF_029714425.1). Classification (NCBI taxonomy): domain Bacteria; kingdom Pseudomonadati; phylum Pseudomonadota; class Alphaproteobacteria; order Hyphomicrobiales; family Nitrobacteraceae; genus Bradyrhizobium; species Bradyrhizobium sp. CB2312. The sequence goes on from NZ_CP121668.1 coordinate 5,575,364, forward strand.
TCGGCGACGTCGTTGCCGCGGCCGCCGGTGACCTTGTCGTTGCCGTCACCGCCGATCAGGAGATCGGCGCCCTGACTGCCGGTGATGGTGTCGTTGCCCGCACCGCCGTCGAGGGTCAGTCCGATCACCGCGGGAAGCGCGGACGCGTCGATGACGTCGTTGCCGCCGAGCGCCTGGATCACCAGACGGTCGTTGGCCGCTTCCGCATTCGCGATCGTCACGACTTCCGGCAGGCCTGTCACCGTGGCCGTGGTGCCCACGGCCGTGACCGTGATGTGCTGGTTGCCGTTGGTGCCGTTGACGGTCACTGTATCGGCCGCGCCGTCGCCTTGCGTGCCCCCGGGCGTGGCTCCGAGATCGACCAGCACCTGCTTGACGCCGGTGCCGGTGAGATCGCCGACGGTGATGTTGTCGGCACCGCCGCGCGCATCGAATTCGATCTGCTCGACGCTGTTGAGGTCCATCGTGATGTTGGCGACGTCGCGGGTGAAACGCACCCTTCCGCCATTCGCCGAAATGTCGATCTTCTCGTTGATGTTGGCGCCGTTGAACAGCAGCTTGTCGTTGCCCGATCCGCCTTCGACCGTGTCGCTGCCGTCGCCGGGATTCCAGATGAAGGTGTCGTCGCCCGATCCGAGCTGGGCGACATCGTTACCGCGTCCGCCATTGACGATGTCGTCGCCGGAGCCGCCGATCAGCAGGTCGTTGCCGTCGCCGCCGGTGATCCTGTCGTTGCCTGCGCCGCCGTCGAGCGTCAGCGAGATCAGGGGAGCGAGCCCGTTGCCCGCGGTGATGACGTCGTCGCCGCCGCCGGCGTGCAGCACCAGATTCTCCGTCGTGCCGATGTCGAGCGAAAACGGTGCAGCACCCGTGCCGTCGAATCGCACGCGCGTGCCGTTCGCCACGATCGTGAACGTCTCGGAATCATTGCTGCCGTTGACCTGCGCCGTGTCGCTGCCGTCACCACCCTCGAACAGATTGGTGCCGCCGCCGGGATTCCAGATCATGAGGTCGTTGCCAGCTTCGCCGAACAACTGGTTGTCACCGCTGCCGCCGTCGAGCGTGTCGTTGCCCGCGCCGCCGAACAGCAGATCGTTGCCGCCGCCGCCCTTGATCGTATCGTTACCGGCCTGGCCGAACAGCAGGTCGGCACCCGAGCCGCCCGTGATCTTGTCGTTGCCGTCGCCGCCGAAGACGTGCACCGCGGGCATCGGGCCGTTGGATTCGTTGACGGTGATCGTGTCGTCGCCGCCTTGACCGAAGACGTCAATCTCGTTGGTGTTGGTGACGGTGGGATCGCCGCCGACAGTTTTCACAGAGCCGTTGTTGACCAGGATGCGACCGGACTTGTCGCGGCCGATCACGACGCCGTTATTCGTAGCGTCTCCGAAGATGCTGAGCTGGCCCGTAACCGGGGAAAAAACAGAGGTAATAGACATCCAAATGATCCTTCGATCGATCTAGCCCCTCATCTCAACCCGTAGCAGCCGCGCACGTGACAATCTTGAAGCGTCGCTTGAGACGCGCGTGATTATTCTGGAGATTTCCTTCAGTTTTGCTTCGGGCTACGTTTCCACGGCGGATGCAATGACTCTCACGTGAGAGTCGCGCGATCACGCGTAACGACCGCGTGATTTTCACGAGCGCGTTCGACGAGGCTGGCGTCTCGCGCGCGAGCGCGCCGCCCGAACGAAATTGCACCTGTGGTCTCGGAGAGCGCGGAGTTGAAGCACCGATTGCAAGCGCGACTGCCGGCGAGCGCGACCGGGGAGATCACGGTTCACTCCAGCGCAACTGCGATCAAGGGACGCAAGGCCGGTTGACGGTCGAGACGAGCATGCGCGGCCGATCGCTTACGTCGCCGACTTTTTCTTCGGCTTCGGCTTGGCCGCCTTCGGCACGACCGGCGCTTCCGGCGTGCCCTCGATCGAGGACAGGCGGCCGGAGGTGAACGTGTAGATGCCGGCCCGCGGACCGGTGGTCCAGGTCACCACCGCAACGCGGCGGCCGGCGGCATCGTTGGAGAGATTGACGCTGGAGGGCGCGCCGATGCCGCGCACGACGTCGCATTCGGTGTGGCCGAGCGCGACCGTGCCGCCCACGGGCGCGGGTGCCGTCGTCGACGCATTGGCATCGGCAGGTCCCGGAGGTGGCGTCATGCCGGCACAGGCGCCGTCGGCGCTGACCAGATCCTCTGCCGTCACCGGCTTGTCGGGCGTCAGCGGCGGCGATTCGATCGAGATGCTCTTGATGAAGAGGCGGCCGGGCCGTTGGAACCACTCGGCGTCCTTCGACAGCAGGTCGGTCCCGCCCGAACAGCCAGCGACCAGCGGTGCGAGGACTGCGAGCGCAATTATGAACGAGCTGGGAAGCTTTTGATGTCGCACGATAAACTAAATTCCCCGCGTGAAGGACGAGCCCTAAGCGTTTGTCCCAACATCACTTTGCGGCACGAAATTGACCAAAGCCAGCATCGCCCGAAAAGTGCAAATTATCATTAATTGCGATCGACCGCTAATTCCGGCGCTGCCACCGGCCCCGCTCGTCGGCCTGCCAATAGGTGACATCAAATCCCCGCGCCTTGCAATCCGTCCAAGTACTGCGTGCCAAAGCGAGCGCATCCGGATCGTCACCGTTGAACAGCAGCACCATGCGCTCATAGCCCTGCGCGTCCTCGGGCAATGCGGCGTTGTCGACCAGGAAGCGGACATTGGCGCCGTTCGGATTGTCCTCCGCGATCGCCAGCAGGATCGGCTGATCGGCGGCATCGTTCACGCGCCATGTCGCGTGCGGCAGGAAGGAATCGTCGCGATAGGTCCATAAATGCGCGTCGAGTGCATCGGCGCGCTCCTCCGAGGTCGACTGCACGACCACGCGCCAGCCGCGCTCGAGCGATTTCTCGAGAAGCGGCGGCAACACGTTCTCCACCGTCATGTTTTGCAGATGGTAGAACAGCACTTCAGTCATCGTGGATCATTTGCGCTCGTAGTGATCTGCCACCAGCCGATCCAGCAGGCGGACGCCATAGCCGCTTCCCCAGCTCTGGTTGATGTCGGTCTTCGGCGCGCCCATCGCGGTGCCGGCGATGTCGAGATGCGCCCACGGGGTGCCATCGACGAAGCGCTGGAGGAACTGCGCCGCGGTGATCGAGCCGCCGTGACGGCCGCCGGTGTTCTTCATGTCGGCGAACTGGGAATCGATCAGCTTGTCGTATTCCGGACCGAGCGGCATGCGCCAGACCTTCTCGCCGCTCTCGATGCCGGCCGCGAGCAGGCGCTCGGCCAGCTCGTCATTGTTGGAGAACATGCCGGCATGCTCGGTCCCGAGCGCGACCATGATCGCGCCAGTGAGTGTGGCGAGATCCACCATGAATTTCGGCTTCACCTTTTTCGCGACGTACCAGAGCACGTCGGCCAGCACGAGGCGGCCTTCGGCGTCGGTGTTGATGATCTCGATGGTCTGGCCCGACATCGAGGTCACGATGTCGCCCGGCCGCTGCGCATTGCCGTCGGGCATGTTCTCGACGAGGCCAATGGCGCCGACCACGTTGGCCTTCGCTTTACGCGCCGCCAGCGCATGCATCAGGCCGACGACGCAGGCAGCTCCCCCCATGTCGCCCTTCATGTCCTCCATGCTGCCGGCGGGCTTGATCGAGATGCCGCCGGTGTCGAAGCAGACGCCCTTGCCGACGAAGGCGACCGGCGCATCGCCCTTCTTGCCTCCGTCCCAGCGCATGATCACGGTGCGGCTCGGCCGCGCCGAGCCCTGGCCGACGCCGAGCAGCGCGCCCATGCCGAGCTTCTGCATCGCCTTGACGTCGAGCACCTCGACCTTGACGCCGAGCTTGCGGAGCTGGGCCGCGCGGCGCGCGAATTCCTCGGGGTAGAGCACGTTCGGCGGCTCGTTGACGAGGTCGCGCGCGATGACGACGCCGTCGACGACGTGGCCGGCCGAGGCGAACGCCTTCTTGGCCGCACCTGCATCGTCGACCGCGAGCGCGATTTCGGCGCGCAAGCCGCCCTCCTCGCCCTCCTTCTTCTTGGTCTTGTAGCGGTCGAACTTGTAGGCCCGCAGCCGCAGGCCCGAGACAATCGCGACCGCCTGCTCGCTTGTCATGGCGCCCCCTGGCAATTCCGCCATGATCGTCATGGCCGAGGCCTCGGCGGAGAGCTTGCTGGCGGCGACGCCGCCGAATTTGAGGAAATCGTTCGCCTTCAGGCTTGCCGCCTTGCCGCCGCCGATCACGACCAGCCGGGTGGCCTTCACCCCCTCCGGCGCCAGGATGTCGAGCGCCGCGCCGCTTTTGCCCTTGAAGCCGGCGGTGGACGCCGCCCGCTTGACCAGATCGGTCGCGCCGCCGAGCACCTTCGCGGTGGCCGGGCCGAGCTTCAGGCCGTCGTCGCAGAACACCACCAGGATGCCACGGGGGGCGGCAGACAACGGGACAAAGCCGACCTTGATGGCATCGGACATGAGTAACTCCTTCAAAACATCAGGCTTTTCGCCCTTCCTCGGTTCCGGCAAGGGGCCGGAGCTGAACGGCGATTCACTGGACTTTGCGCACTATGGGCCAGCGGCCCGGCAGATGCCAAGCACCGCCGTGGCCGCCAGGCCACAACGAGCGAAATATTAACCATATGTTGAGGGTGCCACGGGGCAGCCATTTTGTTGACGGATCAAAGGGATGGTAGTGAGAAAGTAAGCCGACGGAAGAACTGCTGGTCCGACCTTGGGGATCCCCTTGCGGGATTGGTTGGACGGGTGGCATTCCGAGGCTGCGTCGGGGGCTTGGTGGGATTCGTGCGGTAGCGCATGGGGTCAATTGATAGGTATATTTTCCGCACGACGCTGGCGTCGTTTGCGCTGGTCCTGGTCAGCCTCACCGGCGTGATCTGGATTACGCAGGCGTTGCGCGGCATCGACCTGATGACGAGCCAGGGTCAGACCATCCTGACCTTCCTCGGCATCACCAGCCTCGTCGTGCCGGCGCTCGTCCTGATCATCTCGCCGATCGCGCTGATGATCGCGATCTCGCACACGCTGAACAAGCTCGCGACCGATTCCGAGATCATCGTGATGAATGCCGCCGGCTTCTCGCCGTTCCGGCTGTTCTTTCCGTTCTTCTACGCCACCTGCGTGGTGGCTGCGCTCGTCGCCTTCATCGCGGCCTATCTCGCCCCCGACGGCATGCGGCGGATCAAGCAGTGGGACGCCGAGATCACCGCCGACGTGCTCACCAACATCCTGCAGCCCGGCCGCTTCGCCCAGCTCGACAAGAACCTGACGATCCGGATCCGCGAGCGCCAGCCCGGCGGCATCCTCGCCGGCATCTTCATCGACGACCGCCGCGATCCGAACGAGCGCGTCTCGATCGTCGCCGAGCATGGGGAGGTCGTGAAGAACGAGAACGGCTCGTTCCTGGTGCTCAAGGACGGCAATCTCCAGCGCTTCGAGGCCGGCAAGCGCGATCCCGCGCTGGTGGCGTTCGGCCGCTACGGCTTCGACATGTCGAAATTCGGCAACCAGGGCCGTGACGTCACCCTCGGCATCCGCGAGCGCTATCTCTGGGAGCTGTTCTCGCCGTCCGAGGATGACCCCGTCTACAAGCAGATTCCCGGGCAGTTCCGCTCGGCCCTGCATGACAGCCTCTTGGCGCCGATCTATCCCTTCGCCTTTGCCGTGCTGACCTTCGCCTTCCTCGGCGCACCTCGCACCACCCGCCAGAGCCGCAATTTCTCGATCGGCTCCTCGATCCTCGCGGTGTTCGGCCTGCGCATGGCGGGCTTTGCCTGTTCGGTGATGGCGGTGAAATCGCCGGGCCCGGTGCTGGTCCAATACGCGATGATTTTCGGCGCCATCGGCGTCGGGCTGTGGATGATCATCGGCGGCATCGTCGTCGAACCGCCGCCCGGCCTCATGGAAGCGATCAACAGATCGAACGCCCGCATCGCGCGGCTGTTTGGACGACCGGCCACCGCATGAGCATGCTCACCAATACGCTCGGGCGCTATTTCGCCGGACGCTTCGTCGTCGCGGCGCTTGGCGTGTTTGCGAGCATCTTCCTGCTGCTGGTGCTGGTCGACTACATCGAGATGGTGCGCAAGACCTCCGGCCTTGCCTCCGCCTCCGCGCTCATGGTCGCCGAGACCTCGCTGTTCCGGGTGCCGCAGCTCCTGGAGAAGCTGACGCCGTTCTGCATGCTGATCGGCGCCATGACCTGCTATCTCGCCCTCTCCCGCCGGCTCGAGCTCGTGGTTGCGCGGGCCGCCGGCATCTCGGCCTGGCAGTTCATCTCGCCCGCGCTCGGCAGCGCGCTGCTGATCGGGGTGATCGCCACCGTCGCCTACAATCCGATGTCGGCGAATCTGCGCGAGCTCTCCAAGCGCATGGAGGCCGAGCTGTTCGGCTCGGCGCCGGGCGGCGGCATCCAGGACGCCACCGGTTTCTGGCTCAACCAGGTGACCAGCGACGGCCAGACCATCATCAATGCCGCGCGCAGCGAGCAGCAGGGCGTGCGGCTCACCGGGCTCACGCTGTTCCGATTCGACACAGATCAGCACTTCAAGGAGCGGATCGAGGCGCGTGAAGCCACGCTCGAATCCGGCCATTGGCTGTTCAGGGGCGTCCGCCGCTTCACGCTGGACTCACCGCCGGTCGACCAGGCCACGTTGGAGATTCCGACGACGCTGACCGAGGCGCAGGTCCGCAACAGCTTTTCCACACCCGAGACTGTGTCCTTTTGGCAACTACCGAGCTACATCCGCTCATCGGAAAGCTCGGGCTTCGCGACAGCCGGATACCGACTCCAGTATCAAAAGCTTCTGGCGCAGCCGTTTTTGCTGGCTGCCATGGTGATGCTCGCGGCCTCCGTGTCGTTGCGTTTCTTCCGGATGGGCGGCGTGCAGAAGATGGTTTTGAGTGGCGTGGGCGCAGGCTTTCTGCTCTACGTTCTATCGAAAGTGACTGAAGACTTGAGCAAGGCTGAGTTGATGCATCCGATCGCTGCGGCGTGGTTGCCCGTGGTGGTGGGCGGCCTCACCGGCTTTTTGGCCTTGTTGTACCAGGAGGACGGTTAGTGACTGCCGTCCGTCGAGGACCCGTGTCTCGTTTGACGCGGCGCACCGTGGTGCGCGCGAACGGATGCGGCTTGTCCATTCGCAGGCTCCTGCTCGCCGTCGTCACGGCTGCCTCGTTTGGCGGACTGATCGATGTCGCCGCGGTGACGCCGGCCGCGGCCCAGAGCTTCACCTACAATCCGCTGCCGCCGCGTCCGAAGCCGCCGAAGGTCGCCAACGACAACCAGATGCTGGTTCAGGCGACCGAGGTCGATTACGACTACAACAATTCGCGCGTCTCCGCGGTCGGCAACGTCCAGCTGTTCTACAACGGCACCAGCGTCGAGGCCGACAGGGTCATCTACGACCAGAAGACCAAGCGGCTGCATGCCGAAGGCAACATCCGCATGACGGATGCCGACGGCAAGATCACCTATGCCGAGATCATGGATCTCTCCGACGACTACCGCGATGGTTTCGTCGATTCGCTGCGCGTGGACACCGCCGACCAGACCCGCATGGCCGCGAGCCGCGCCGACCGCTCCAGCGGCAATTACACGGTGTTCGAGAACGGCGTCTACACGGCCTGCGCGCCGTGTAAGGACGATCCGAAGAAGCCGCCGCTCTGGCAGGTCAAGGGTGCCCGCATCATCCACGACCAGCAGGAGAAGATGCTGTATTTCGAGACGGCGCAGCTCGAATTCTTCGGCGTGCCGCTCGCCTACATGCCCTATTTCTCGACGCCCGACCCGACCGTGAAGCGCAAGACCGGCTTCCTGATGCCGGGCTTCACGTCGAACACGCCGTTCGGCTACGGCGTCGAAATCCCGTTCTACTGGGCGATCGCGCCCGACATGGACCTGACCTTCAACCCGCGCTTCACGACCAAGCAGGGCGTGCTGTTCCAGGCCGAATACCGCCAGCGCCTGATGGACGGCGCCTATCAGGTCCGCGTCTACGGCATCGACCAGCTCGACCCGGGCGCGCTTGCCGGTCAGCCCGGCGACCGCCAGTTCCGCGGCGCCGTCGACACCAAGGGCCAGTTCGCGCTGAACGACAAGTGGGTCTGGGGTTGGGACGGCGTCCTGATGTCCGACTACTATTTCTTCTCGGACTACCGGTTGTCGCAGTACCGCGACCCGCTGGGCTCGTTCCTCTATCTGCCGACCGACGCGCTGTCGCAGCTCTATCTGACCGGCGTTGGCAATCGCAGCTTCTTCGACGCGCGCACGATGTACTGGCTGAGCTACTCGGGCAACCAGAGCCAGGTGCCGATCGTCTATCCCGTGATCGACTATTCGAACGTGCTGAACTATCCGGTGTTCGGCGGCGAGTTCAGCTACAGGACCAATTTCACGAACCTGTCGCGTGACTCGGCCGTGTTCGATCCGATCACGACGTTGGCCAACACCAACAGCCTGTGCACGACGGCGTCGGCCGATCCGCTCGCCCGCACGCCGTCGCAGTGCCTGCTGCGCGGCTTCCCCGGCACCTACACGCGCCTCACGGCCGAAGCGCAGTGGCGCAAGTCCTACACCGATCCGTTCGGCGAGATCTGGACGCCGTTCGCGATTCTGCGCGCCGACGCGGTCAACTCCTCGGTCTCCAACCAGCCCGGCGTGTCGAACTTCCTGCCGGTCGGCGACACCCAGGCATTCCGCCTGATGCCGACCGTGGGTCTCGAATACCGCTACCCCTTCATCAACGTTCAGCCCTGGGGTTCGACCACCATCGAGCCGATCGCGCAGATCATCATCCGCCCGAACGAGACCTATGCCGGCAGGTTCCCCAACGAGGATGCCCAGAGCATGGTGTTCGACGCCTCGAACCTGTTCAGCGTCGACAAGTTCTCCGGCTACGACCGCGTCGAGGGCGGCGGCCGCGCCAATGTCGGCGTGCAGGCCACCACCCAGTTCGACAGGGGCGGTGCCGTCAAGGTGCTGTTCGGGCAGTCCTACCAGCTGTTCGGCCTGAACTCCTACGCGGTCCAGGACTCCATCAATACCGGTCTTGATTCCGGCCTCGACAAGCCGCGGTCCGACTACGTGGCGAGCGCCGCCTACTCGCCCAACAGCACCTATACATTCAGCGTCCGCTCGCGCATGGACGAGCAGACCTGGAACGTGGAGCGCTTCGAGGCCGAAGGCCGCGCCAACTTCAATCGCTGGTCGATGAGCGTGATGTACGGCAATTACGCGGCACAGCCGGAGCTCGGCTATCTGAACCGCCGCGAGGGCATCCTGACCTCGGGCTCGATCAAGGTCGCGGCCAACTGGGTGGTGACGGGCTCGGCGCGCTGGGACCTCGAGGCCAACAAGATCAACCAATATGTGCTCGGCGCCGGCTATGTCGACGATTGCTTCGTGCTGGCGGCGAACTATGTAACTTCGTATAGCTACTCCGCGGGCACCGCGCCGCCCGTGCTGAGCCACGCGTTCATGTTCCAGATCGGCCTGCGCACGCTGGCGACGTCGACAGGCAGCAGCAGTTCCGCGGGCCTCCAGTGAACGGTTTGAAGTCCCGGCCGCGTTTGCCTCTTCGCAGGCTTACGACGGCGGGCATGCGAGCGACACTCATGACGACCCCATTGCCTGTCTTCCGCTTCCTCCTCGCCATCAGTGCCGGGCTGGTCCTGGCCGGCCTCCCCTCGCCGTCGCGCGCGCAGAACATCGTCGTCATGGTCAACGGTGATCCGATCACCGATTTCGACATCGAGCAGCGCTCCAAGCTCGACCAGCTGACGACGCAGAAGACCCCGAGCCGGCAGGAGGTCATCAACGAGCTGATCGACGACAAGGTGAAGATCAAGGAAGGCAAGAAGTACGGCGTCGACCCTGGTGTCTCCGACCTCAACCAGTCCTATGACGGCATGGCGCAGCGCATGCGCATCTCGCCGGAGGCGCTCACCAAGTCGCTCGAGTCCAAGGGGGTCCGCCCCGAGACGCTGAAGGGCCGCATGAAGGCCGAGATGGTCTGGACCAGCCTCGTGCGCGGCCGCTTCAAGGAGAAGCTGATGGTCGGCGAGAAGGACGTCGCCGACAAGGTGCGCGAGGGCGGCAACGAGAAGCTCCAGATCGAGGGCACCGAATACAAGATGCAGCCGATCGTGCTGATCGTGCCGCGCGGCTCCTCCCCTGCGTTCCAGGAGACGCGGATGAAGGAAGCCGAGCAATATCGCTCGCGCGTCGGAAGCTGCGAGGAAGCCAATTCGCTGTTCCGCTCGACGCCGAACGCCACCATCCGCGAGAGCGTCACCAAGACCACGGCGGACCTGCCGGAGGCGCTGCGCAAGGTGCTCGACGACACGCCGATCGGCCATCTGACCGCGCCGGAAGTGACGAGGGCCGGCATCGAGATGGTGGTGCTGTGCTCGCGCAAGCCGACCACGATCGACACGCCGAAGAAGCGCGAAATCCGCGAGAAGATGTATCAGGAGAAGTACGAGAAGACCCAGAAGGCCTATCTCGATGAGCTCCGCAAGGCGGCGATGATCGAATATCGCAACCGCTGATGGCCCGCGCTCCGATAAAGCCCCTCACCCTGACCCTGGGAGAGCCCGCCGGCATCGGCCCCGACATCACCATTGCCGCCTGGCTCCGGCGAGCCGAGCTGAACCTGCCCCCGTTCTATCTGCTCGGCGACGAGGCCTTCCTCGCCCGCCGCGCCAAGGCGCTCGGCGTCGATCTCAGGATCGCTGCGGTAAGCCCGGCTGAGGCCGCGGCCGCCTTCACCGACGCCCTGCCCGTCGTCGCGACCGGCGAGCGCGCGAGCGCCGAGCCCGGCACGCCCGACGCATCGAGCGCGCCGGCCGCGCTCGCCTCGATCCGCCAGGCGGTCGCGGATGTCCGCGCGGGCCGCGCCGGTGCCGTCGTCACCAACCCGATCGCCAAGAGCGTGCTGTACCGCGCCGGCTTCCGTCATCCCGGCCACACCGAATTCCTCGCCGAGCTTGCCGCGGAGAACGGCCGCGTGCCGCAGCCGGTGATGATGCTGTGGTCGCCACGGCTCGCCGTGGTGCCCGTGACCATCCACGTCTCCTTGCGCGAGGCGCTCACCCAGCTGACGAGCGAGCTGATCGTCTCCACCGTGCGCATCGTCGCGAGCGAGCTGAAATCGCATTTCGGCATCGAACGGCCGCGGATCGCGATCTCCGGCCTCAATCCGCATGCCGGCGAGGACGGCTCGCTCGGCCATGAGGAGCAGACCGTGATTGCGCCGGCGCTCAAGGTTCTGCGCAACGACGGCATCGAGGCCAGGGGCCCGCTGCCCGCCGACACCATGTTCCACGACGCCGCGCGCAACACCTATGACTGCGCGGTCTGCATGTATCACGACCAGGCGCTGATCCCGATCAAGACGGTCGCGTTCGACGACGCCGTCAATGTCACGCTCGGCCTGCCCTTCATCCGCACCTCGCCCGATCACGGCACCGCCTTCGACATCGCCGGCACCGGCAAGGCCAATCCGGCCAGCCTGATCGCGGCGCTTCAGCTCGCAGGCCGCATGGCGGCTGCAAAACCCTGATGAGCGCGATCGACGACCTCCCGCCGTTGCGCGAGGTCATTCGCCGGCACGCGCTGTCGGCCCGCAAATCGCTCGGTCAGAATTTCCTGCTCGACCTCAACCTCACCGCGCGCATCGCGCGTGCGGCCGCGCCGCTCGAAGACTCCACCATCGTCGAGATCGGCCCCGGGCCCGGCGGGCTGACCCGCGCGCTGCTCGCGCTCGGCGCCCGGCGCGTCATCGCCATCGAGCATGACGAGCGCGCGATCCCGGCGCTGGAAGATATTTCCGCGCGCTATCCCGGCCGGCTCGAGATCGTGCATGGCGATGCCATGACCTTCGACCCGCGACCGCTGCTTGGAGGTGAACGCGCGAAAATCGTCGCCAATTTGCCCTACAACATCGCGACGCAGCTGCTGATCAACTGGCTCACCATCGAGCCGTGGCCGCCCTGGTACGACATGATGGTGCTGATGTTTCAGCGCGAGGTCGGCGAGCGCATCGTTGCGCGCGAGGACGAGGAGGCCTATGGCCGGCTCGGCGTGCTCGCCAACTGGCGCTGCGAGACCAAGATCCTGTTCGACATTTCGCCGTCGGCCTTCGTGCCGCCGCCGAAGGTCACCTCGTCCGTCGTGCGCCTGATACCGCGCGCCGAGCCGCTGCCCTGCGATCGCAAGCTGCTCGAACAGGTCGCGGCCGCAGCTTTCGGCCAGCGCCGCAAGATGCTGCGGCAAAGCCTGAAGTCGCTCGGCGTCGATCCGGCGCGGCTCGCACAGGCGGCCGGCGTCGATGCGACGCGGCGCGCGGAGACCATTCCGATATCGGGCTTTGTTGCCATGGCCCGTGAATTGGCCAATATACGAAACGAAGCTGAATAACAGGAATTCCGGAGGAGAGAATATGGCGTTGATGCGTCGGCAGTCGCTGGTCAAGTTCGATGCGCCCTTGTGCGAGACCATCGTCGACACGCCCAAGCCGCAAGGACGCGAGGTGCTGGTGCACATCGAGCGCTGCGGCCTCTGCCACTCCGATCTGCATATCCAGGACGGCTATGCCGATCTCGGCGGCGGCAAGAAGCTCGACACCACGCGCGGCATGACGCTGCCCTTCACGCTCGGCCACGAGATCGCGGGCGTCGTCGATGAGGTCGGCCCTGACGTTCCGGCCGGACTCGTCGGTGCCAAGAAGGCGGTCTTCCCCTGGATCGGCTGCGGCCAGTGCCGCGACTGCAAGAATGGCGACGAGAATCTCTGCGTGAAGCAGCGCTTCCTCGGCGTCTCCATCGACGGCGGCTTCGCCACCCACGTGCTGGTACCCGACGCGAAATATCTGCTCGACTACGATCCGCTGCCCGTCAACCAGGCTGCGACGCTGATGTGCTCCGGCGTCACCGCCTATGGCGCGCTCAAGCGCCTGGTCGACCGTCCGCGCCAGCGTAACCTGTTGCTGATCGGTCTTGGCGGCGTCGGCATGATGGGCCTGTCGTTCGCGCAGGCCATGTTCAAGCAGCCGATCACGGTCGCCGATCTCTCCCCAGCCGCGCGCGAGACCGCGCTGAAGAACGGCGCAGCGGTTGCCTACGATCCGTCCGAGCCCGACGTGATCAAGCGTATCCTGAAAGAGACCGAGGGGGGCTTCGACGAGATCGTCGACTTCGCCGGCAACGAGAAGTCGATGGCGTTCGCAGTGGCAGTGGCCGCGCGCGGCGGCAAGGTCGTCGTCTCCGGCCTCATGGGCGGCCAGTTCACGCTGCCGATGGTGCAATGGGTCTACAAGCGCCTGACCGTCGAGGGCTTCATGGTCGGCACGCTTGCCGAGGCCCACGAGCTGATGGCGCTCGCCCGCGCCGGCAAGATAAGGCCGACGCCGATGCGCGAGGAGCCGATGGGCGACGTGCAGAAATGGATCGACGAATTGCGCGCCGGCAAGGTCGTCGGCCGCATCGTTCTGAAGAACTGACGGCGCAATTCGCGGCGAGGCGCGGGTCTCGCCGCCTCTCTCTTCCGCAATCAACTCGGAATTGACGAAGGCGGGGTTCCGGATTGGGGAACCTCGCGCGTGCGGATCATTGTCCTTACCAGCACCCTTCGGGAATTCTGGTGAGACCATGCAGATCATCCGACGCTTTCTGGCCGAGGAGTCCGGCGCCACCGCGATCGAATACGGCCTGATCGCCGCCGGTATCGCGCTGGCGATCATCACGGTCATCAACAATCTCGGCACGTCGCTGAAGACGAAGTTCGGCTCGATCAGCAGCTCGCTGAAGTAACGCTCGACTTTTGCTCAAGGGCACGACACCGCGCGGAACGGCTCGGGCTGCTCCGCGTTGGCAGCGCATGTCCATTCGCTGCACCGTCGAAAGCGCATTCTTCATCGCCTGGAGCGCCCTCGAGAAGAGCGGCGAGCTCGGCCCGCCGGACGAGTCTGCGAACATCATTCTCGACGCCATCGAAGCGCAGCTCAGGCTAGGCGAACGCCGACAGCTGATGCTCGCCAACCGGGCGATCGATGCGTACCGCGCGCATGCAGCGCACAGCCGCTTCCTTCACGACTGCGAAGCGCGCTTCGGCTGACGGTCATCGCCCCTCGGGCCGCCGGCCCCCTGCGGCGTTCGAGCAGGTACGGGCCGGCGGTCCGTTGGGCAGAGCGCACGCGGTCCGACGCCCGGCGGTGCCAACACTACACCGCTCCGCACCGCCGCTATGTTCACTCCTGCACAGAGCCCGGCGAAGCTACAGCAGCGTGGCGCCATGCGGCTGACGCTTTACGAATTTCCGTAAGCTCGCCTCCCGACTTTTCAACGTTCGCAAAGGCCTTGTGTGCACTTTGGAACCGTCGGTTCCTCCGCGGAAACGTAGGGTTCTGGCCGGTGCCGATTCCCGGCCAGAGAAAAACACGTGACCGGTCGGCCCTCGAACGATCTCCTCCAGCAGCTCAGCCTTCAGGATTTCGAACTGCTCGCGTCGCACCTCCAGCCGGTCGAACTCGAGGCCAGCCACATCCTGCATCACGCCGGCGACGACGTCGCGGTGGTTCACTTCCCCTGCGGCCCGACTCTGGTGTCGTTCGCCGTGCCGGTCGAGGACGACCGCGAGGTCGAAAGCCTGCTGGTCGGCCGCGAGGGCGCGATCGGCATCCCTGCCGGCCGCAACCCTTCGCTGGCCTATTCACGCATCGTCGTGAAGCTCGGCGGCACGCTCGTGCGGCTGCCGCTGCGCGCGCTCGAGCAGGCGCAGCAGAGGTCGGCGACGCTCCAGGAGCTGTTCTCGCGCCATGCGGACTGCCAGTTCGCGCAGTTGCTCCAGACCGCGGCCTGCAACGCCGCGCATTCGATCGAGCAGCGCGCCGCCAAGTGGATCCTCTCGGCGCGGGAGCATATCGGCGGCCCCGAAATCCCCCTCACCCACGAGCAGCTCGCCGGCATGCTCGGCGTGTCCCGCAGCTATGCCAGCCGCGTGATCCAGATGTTCAAGGCCAGGCGCATCCTCGCGACCCGGCGCGGCGCCATCCTGATCCTCGATGCATTGGCACTCGAAGCCAGGGCCTGCTCCTGCAACGACTCGGTGAAGCGGCATTTTGACGAAGTGCTGGGCGGGATGGCCGCCGCGGAGGGATAGTCATTTGGTCGCTCCGCGTTCACCGCACCAACTGCTGCTTGAGATGCAGATAGGCCGGATTGAAATCCCCGAGCCGCTGCAATTCGCGCCATTTCAGCACGATCAGCTCGCCCTCGCGCAGATCCATGGCGCCACTCCGCCTGAGTTCGGCGAGCGTCCGGTTCACGGTCGCAATCGCCATGCCCAGCGCCTCGCCGAGCTGGACGAGGCTGATCGGCATGCGGCAGCGGTTGCCGCGGACGAGCTGCGCGACGCGGGCGCGGTAGAACAGCTCGCAGAACAAATGCGCCATGCGCGCCTGCATCGGCCGGGCGCTGTTGTTGGTGATGGCCTCGCGGAAGATCGCGGCATCGCGCAGCGTCTCGCGCCACACCGCCATTCCAAACGTCGGCCGCCGCCGGAAGGCGAAGAACAATTCGCGATGCGGGATGAAGGCGACCGTGGCGGGCCCGAGCGCACAGAGCGCATGGTCCATCTGGTCGATGAACAAGCCCTGCGAGTCCGGCAGGTCTCCGGAAAGATGGAACGCGAGATATTGTCGCCGCCCGCTGCCGAGCAGGTGGTAGCGCGCCACCGTGCCGGAGACGACCAGCGCCGAATGTTCGGGCTCGTCGCCCTGCCGGATGAAATCCTCGTTCGGCGCGAAATCGCGCTGGGTGAAGCTGAGCGCGCGGATCTCGGCGACATCCTCCCCGGCGAGCTCCGTGTGCTTGCCGAGGTTCCGGATCAGCACATCGTGGGCTTTTTCCATGGCGGCCGCCAAAATCACGCCGGTTCTATCAAATGATACGTCCGGCCTGCGTTCAGCGGACTAGAACGCGAACCGGAAGCACAGGTTGCTAACGGGGTCGCGACGACGCCGCATCGCCCCCTCCCGTCACCCGATTGCGGATCGAGCCGCCCCTCATGAGCCCTACGACCATCCTGGAGCGCGTCCGCCGCCTGTTTGCAGCGGATCCGGACGCGCACCTCGACAGCATCAGCGACGCCTTCCTGAACGGCACACTGGCTGAGCCGGTGCTCCCGATGTCGGATCAGGAACTCGCGCGTGCCATCCGCGAGTTCCGCAGCCAGCCCGTATCCGACTGGGCCGTGGCCAAGCTGTCGCGGCGCCTGCGCGAAGCGTCCGCGCCGCGCGAGCGCTGAAGCGCACCTGCTCTCATGCCACATCCGAAGTTCATCGCGCGTCTCCAGGCGATCGAAGGTCTCTCCGAACACGAACGCCACCAGATCGCCGGCCTGCCGTCGACGCTGCGCCAGGTCGCGGACGGCGAGATCGTGCTGCGCCAGGGCGAGGCCGCCTCGCGCTGCGTCTTCGTCGTCAGCGGCTTCCTCTACCAGGCCCGCATCGTCGGCGACCGCAGCCAGATCCTGGCGTTCCACGTTCCCGGCGACATGCCGTGCCTGCACACGCTGCTGGTCTCGCCGATGGACGCCGACCTCGTCGGCCTCGGGCCGACCATCGTCGGCTACGTCGCGCACGCCCAGCTCAAGCAGCTGCTCGACGGCTCCTTGCATCTGATCCGCGCCTTCTGGCGCGAGACGCTGATCGATGCGGCGATCTCGCGGCAATGGATCGCGCGCCTTGGCGCCCAGGCCGCCCTGCCCAAGGTGGCGCATCTCATCTGCGAGCTCGCCGCAAGGCTGGAGATCGTCGGCCTCGTCACCGATGGATGCTTCCAGATGCCGATGACACAGCGGCACGTTGCTGACGCTTGCGGGCTGTCGATCGTCCACGTCAACCGCACCATCCAGGAGCTGCGGCATCGAGGCCTGATCGCATGGGAAGGCAGCGAGATCGAACTGCTCCAGCCCGACGAGCTGCAAGCGCTCGCCGATTTCAGGCCGGACTATCTGACCTGAGCGCAATCGTCTGGGTATCCCGGTGCTCGGCCCGATGGATCATCAGCGTCATGTTCCCGTTCGATGAACCCACCGCGAGGAAGCTTGATTTAAGTCAAATCAGACACCGGTGAGAAGCTGAGGTTCTCGCAAGGCGCCGATCCTCACGGCGCAGTATCGCGTCGGTGTTGCACGGCCCCCCAACTCACGGAGGAACGCCATGCTTCGATATATTCTCGCTGCGCTGGCAGCTCTCGTCCTGATCACCGCGAGCCTGATGCCAGATGAGGCATATGCCCGCCGTGGCGGCGGCGGATATCATGGCGGCGGAGCCATGCGCGGCGCTCACGTCCGAGGTGGAGCTGTTCATGCCGGACGTGTCGGCGGATACCGCGTGGCGGGTCGCGGCTATGGATATCGCCCGATACCTGGACGGCCGGTTGCCAGGGGTGTTTACCGCAATGCGGCCTATCGCGGCG
Source organism: Bradyrhizobium sp. CB2312 (assembly GCF_029714425.1). Lineage (NCBI taxonomy): Bacteria > Pseudomonadati > Pseudomonadota > Alphaproteobacteria > Hyphomicrobiales > Nitrobacteraceae > Bradyrhizobium > Bradyrhizobium sp. CB2312. The sequence continues at coordinate 5,592,860 of NZ_CP121668.1, forward strand.
CCTACAGAGGCGCAGCCTATGGTCTGGGAGCAGCTGCGGTAGGAGCCGCCGCAGCAGGAGCTTACGGCTACTATAACAATACCAGCGGCTGCACTTACGATACCTACGGCAATTGGGTTTGCCCGGGTCAGTACGGCTATCGCTACTGACCGAAATTGCTTCGGCGCGGACGGCCCTGCGCTTCGCGCGGTGCGAGGTACGTGGATGCCCGGGACGAACCCGGGCATGACGACCTCTCGGAATGCTCGCGTGCGATTGATTGTCCTGTGACGTTCACCGGCGCCGGCCGCGTCGCGGGACGCAGCGGTTCCGGCGCCTGGCGGCGCTGCGACGGCTGCGGCGGAACCGGGAGCTCGACGGAGCAATAACGTTCAATAACGTTAAGGAAAATGCCTTAATTCGCGGTGGAACCACCACCGCGCGGGCCCAATTCAAGCCACATCCTCTCCGGATTTGCGGCTCAATGCCACCCAAGTCTTTGATGACAAAGCGGTGGTTAAGAGTTGCGTCATGCGTAATCGGGAGACCAGGATGGGCAACCGCACCGCAAAGTTCATATCCGCGCTGATTGGCAGCATCATTGCCGGCGCGCCCATAGCGGCCGTATCGCAGAACGCACCGGCTGCATCGAGCCCGGCCAGCGACGCCGCCGACTGCCTTGCCTCGCCGAAGGGCATCGCTCCGCAAGGCCAGCACTGGTACTACCGCCTCGAGCGCTCGACCAAGCGGCAATGCTGGTATCTGCGCGCCGAAGGCGGCAAGGACAATGCCAAGGATGGCGCAAAGCCGGTGCAGACCGCGGCCGAAACACCCGCAGCGGATTCAGCCGCGCCGACGCAGCACCCGGTGCAGGACGCACGCGCCGAATATCTGAAGCCGCGGACCCCGGCCGCGCCCGCACAGCTAGCTCCGACGGCGCCGGCGCCGATGCAACAGGCTGCGGACCCCGCCGCTGACAGCAGCGCGCAGCAGCCCGCCGTCGCATCGCCCTGGCCTGATGCCTCCACGGCCACTTCACCCGCGCCGCAGCCGGCGCCCGCGCCTGTCGCAACGCCAAGCACAAAGGCTACAAAATCGGCTGCGCCCGTGGCGCTCGCGGCCGCAGACAGCAGCACCGACAAGCCGGCCGGCTCGATCCAGATGCTGCTGCTCGTGATCGGCGGCGCGCTGGCGCTGGCCGGCGTCCTCGCCAGCATCATCTACCGCTTCGCGGGCAGGCGCGCCCGCCAGGCCGACCGCCGCGCGCATTGGGACGATTGGGAGCCGCAGGACGAGAATCCGAGCCGCGCTCCCTGGCTCGATGACGCCTCGCGCGTGCAGAAGGCCGGCCCGGTGGATTTCGATGCCGTGCGTCCTCTGGTCATACAGCCCCAAGCCGTGCAGCCGAAAGCCGTGCAGCCGAAAGCTGCGCAGCCAAAAGCCGCACAGCTCGCCGAATTCAGCAGTGCAATCGGCAGGATCGCAGCGCACGCCGCGCCCGCTCGCAAAGTGATCGCAGATCTCGACGAGGCCGACATATTCAACGGCGAATTCAAGATCGAGGCGTCAGCGCCGCAGCTCGCGGCCAACGACGCTTCCGACGAAGCGCCGGCCGATCGCGAGGCGGATGAGGACAAAGAGGATGCGGTCGACATCGACGTGATCACGGCGATGCTGGAACGGCTGGCGCAGGAAGGGCCGCGGCTGAGGCAGCCTAGCCTTGAAGCTGACCTTGCAGACTTCGCACAAATCCCACGAGGCCAATCCGCCGCTCGCGCTTGAGGCGCTCGGCCTTCAGGATCGACTGCACCTCGGCGAAGGCCTCGTCGACGTCGTGGTTGATGACGATGTAGTCGTATTCGGCCCAGTGGCTCATCTCGTGGCTGGCGCGGCTCATGCGCTTGCGGATCACCTCGTCGGAATCCTGCGCGCGCGAATGCAGCCGCTTCTCGAGATCTGCCGCCGACGGCGGCAGAATGAAGACACGAACCACGTCGACGCTCGCCTTCTGGTGCAGTTGCTGCGTGCCCTGCCAGTCGATGTCGAACAGTACGTCCTGCCCGGCCGACAGGGCCGCCTCCACTGGAGCACGCGGCGTCCCGTAGAGATTGTCAAACACGGTGGCCCATTCGAGCAGCTCGCCCTGCTCCACCATCGTCTCGAACTTGGACTTGCTGACGAAGAAGTAGTCGCGCCCTTCGACCTCTCCCGGCCGCATCTGACGCGTGGTCGCCGACACTGACATTTTCAAGCCGGGCTCGCGCTCCAGCAGCATGCGCGACAGCGTCGTCTTGCCCGCGCCCGACGGCGAGGACAGCACGAACATCAAGCCGCGCCGCTCGACCCCGTCAGTTCTGTGACCGCCTGTCGTCATCGATCACTCCAGATTCTGGACCTGTTCGCGGAACTGCTCGACCACGTTCTTCATGGCGAGCCCCGTATTGGTCAGCTCGATGTCGTTCGACTTCGAGCAGCAGGTGTTGACCTCGCGGTGAAACTCCTGGGCCAGGAAGTCGAGCTTGCGCCCGATCGGGCCGCCCTTGCCGATCAGCTCGCGCGCCTGCGCGATGTGCGAGGCGATGCGGTCGAGCTCCTCGCGGATGTCGGCCCTGGTGGCGATCAGGATCGCTTCCTGCATCAGGCGGTCGGAATCGAAACGGTCGGAGGTGTCGAGCAGCGCTGCGATCTGCTCGGCGAGCCTCGCCTTGATCGCCTCGGGCTTGCGGCCCGGCGCGGCTTCTGCCTGCTTCGACAGCTGCTCGATCTCGTCGACGCGCTGGGTCAGGATCTGCCCGAGCGAGGTACCCTCGCGCTTGCGCATCGCGACGAGCTCGGCGAGCGCCTTGTCGAAGGCCTCGGCCGCGGCAGCGCGCGCGGCCTTGTCCTCCTCCTCGTCGCCCTCGGGCTCGGCGACCTCGACGACGCCCTTGATGGCGAGCAGGCCGTCGATGCTCGGTGCCACGGCGTCGACCTTGCCGGAGATCAGCGCGGCGGCCTTGAGCACGGCGTTGAGCACGTCCTCGTTGACGCGGACCGAAGCGGCGGCGTTGGCGCGCTTGACGTTGAGATTGGCGTAGACGGTGCCGCGCGAGAGCAGTTCGCCGGCGCGCTTTTTGGCGTGGGCCTCGAGCTCCTCGAACCCCTGCGGCAGCCGTACCCTGAGGTCAAAGCCCTTGGCGTTGACCGACTTCAATTCCCATTCGAACGTATACGGCCCGCTTGCGCCGTGGCTTCGGGCAAAGCCGGTCATGGACGACAGCGCCATCAGGTCAATTTCTCCGGAAACGCAGGATTCGCGAGGCATCAAGCCACGCGAATCTTAAGACTATTTTGCAGGAAAGTGGAATCCGCAAAGTCCCGTAGCGGACCTGCAGCCAGCCTAGCGCTGGACCACCGGCGGCGAGGGCTGCACCGCGCCCTGCCGGGCCGGTGCGGGAGCCGCCGGGCGGGGCGGCGGCTTCTTCTGCTGGTTGGGCCGCGCCGGCGTGGTCGCGGTCGGCGTATCGGCCGTGGCGGGCGCGCCAGCGGCCGGCGGCGGCGCATCCTCGGCCGGCTCGACCGTGTCGTTCTGGATCTGCTTCTCCATCGCGCGCAGCTTGGCGACGTTCTTCTGGTGCGCGTCGTAGGTCTCGGTGAAGGCGTGCCCGCCGGTGCCGTCGGCGACGAAATAGAGGTCGCGGGTGCGGGCCGGGTTGGCGGCGGCTTCCAGCGAGGCGCGGCCTGGGTTGGAGATCGGGCCCGGCGGCAGGCCCTCGATCACATAGGTGTTGTAGGGCGAAGGCTGCGTGATCTCGCTGCGCTTGATCGGGCGGCCGAGCGTGCCCTTGCCGCCGACGAGACCGTAGATGATGGTCGGATCGGACTGCAGCTTGATCCGCTGCTTCAGGCGGTTGACGAACACGGCGGCGACGCGGCTGCGCTCGTCCGGCTTGCCGGTCTCCTTCTCCACGATCGAGGCCAGCGTCACCAACTGCTCGGGCGACTTGACCGGAATGTCCTGGCTACGGCGCTCCCAGATCTCGGCCAGCACGCGCTTGTGCGCCTGCTGCATGCGCTGGATCACCTGCTCGCGCGTGGTGCCACGCGGGAACTTGTAGGTCTCGGGCAGAAGCGTGCCCTCGCGCGGCAGCTCGCGGACGCTGCCGGTGAAGATGTCGTTGTCGGACAGCCGCGCCACGATCTGCTCGGAGGTCAGGCCCTCCGGTATCGTCACGGCGTGCTGCACCACCTTGCCCTCGACGATGGTGGCGATGACGTCGCGCAAGGACGCATTCTTCTGGAACGAATACTCGCCCGGCTTGAGGTCGGAGCTCGCCTTCAGCGCGGCAACGCTCGCAATGAACACCCATGGGTTGACGTCGGTGACGCCTTCCCGGTTCAGCGTCTCGGCGATGTCGCGCTTGCCCGCACGCTGCGGGATGTTGACGATCTTGTCTTCCTTCAGCGGCCCCGCCGCCTCGAGCACCTGCCGGCCGTAATAATAGACCCCGCCGGCGCCGAGCATGGCGATCAGCAGCAGGGTGATGATGGCATTGCCGACGACCACGAAGGGATTGCGCGCGCGGTCCGATCGCTTCGGCGGCGGCGGGACCTGCTCGGGCTCAAGCGCTGCCCGCGGGCTCCGGGGCGAAATGGGCGGCCTTTCACTCATCGAAGCAACCTGAATCCTGCCGGTTCAATCGCGGCCTGGCAATCGCTTGCCCTGCCAAATGCACGCGCCCGCTTCCATGACTATCGCCGAATACGGCAAAACGGTGGATTCGTCGCAACCACAAACTAATGGACCAGGCGCCGGACAATCACCGACGCGTTGGTACCGCCAAAACCAAAAGAATTCGACAACGCGACATTGACCTCACGTTTCTTCGCCTTGTGGGGCACGAGGTCGATCGCGGTCTCGACCGACGGATTGTCGAGATTGATCGTCGGCGGCACGACATTATCGCGAATCGCGAGAATGGCGAAGATCGCCTCGATCGCGCCGGCTGCACCGAGGAGGTGGCCGGTCGACGATTTGGTCGAGGACATCGCGACCTTGGAGGCGGCGTTGCCGAGCAGGCGCTCGACCGCACCGAGCTCGATCTCATCGCCGAGCGGTGTCGAGGTGCCGTGCGCGTTGATGTAGTCGAGATCCGACGGCGACAGGCCGGCACGCTTGAGCGCGGCCGACATGCTGCGGAAACCGCCATCGCCATCGGGCGACGGCGACGTAATGTGATAGGCGTCACCCGAAAGGCCGTAGCCGATCACCTCGGCGTAGATCCTGGCGCCGCGGCGCTGGGCGTGCTCGAGCTCCTCGAGCACGAGGACGCCGGCGCCCTCGCCCATCACGAAGCCATCGCGGTCCTTGTCGTAGGGACGCGAGGCCTTCTCGGGCGTGTCGTTGAAGCCGGTCGACAGCGCACGCGCGGCATTGAAGCCGGCAATGCCGATGCGGCTGATCGGCGATTCGGCGCCGCCTGCGACCATGACGTCGGCATCGCCGAGCGCGATGAGGCGGGCGGCGTCGCCGACCGCATGCGCGCCGGTCGAGCAGGCCGTGACCACCGAATGGTTCGGTCCCTTCAGCCCGTGCGCGATCGAGACGTAGCCGGAGGCGAGATTGATCAGGCGGCCCGGAATGAAGAACGGCGACACCCGGCGCGGTCCGCGCTCCTTCAAGAGGATCGCGGTGTCGGCGATGCCGTTGAGGCCGCCGATGCCGGACCCGATCATGGTGCCGGTCGCGCACTTGTCCTCTTCGGTCTCCGGATGCCAATTGGCATCGTCGAGCGCCTGGCCGGCCGCGGCCATGCCGAAGATGATGAAGTCGTCGACCTTGCGCTGGTCCTTCGGCTCCATCCACTTGTCGGGATTGAAGGTGTCGTTGGTGCCATCGCCGCGCACGACGGTGCAGGCGTATTTGGTCTGCAGATCGGAGACGTCGAAGCTCTCGATCGGCCGCGCACCGCTCTCACCGTTGAGGATGCGTTTCCAGGTCGGCTCGACGCCGCAGCCGAGTGGCGACACCATGCCGAGACCAGTGACGACAACCCGCCTCATATCCGAAAACTCCGCATCGAAAGATTCACGGCCAATAACAAGAAACCGGCTGACCGCTGGCAAGCGGCCCGTCCGGTTTCAATGTTGTCCCCGCGAAAAATGAAGAGCCTTAGCTCTTCGCGTTCTTCTCGAGAAACTTCGTGGCGTCGCCGACGGTGAGAATCGTCTCCGCCGCGTCGTCCGGAATCTCGCAACCAAATTCTTCTTCGAACGCCATCACCAGCTCGACGGTGTCCAGACTGTCGGCGCCGAGGTCGTCGATGAAGCTCGCGTTGTCGACAACCTTCTCGGGCTCAACACCAAGGTGTTCGACCACGATCTTCTTAACCCGCTCGCCAATGTCACTCATTGCTTAACCTCGTGTTGTTCCCTGTAGACCCGACCCCCCGGGACGATACGAGCCGTCGTGGTCGTTTGACTGCCTTCGCTTACGAACTTTGATTTGGCCCCATCCTAACGATACGGCCCGGCGAACGACGGCCAAGGCTCGGCATCGCCAATATACAGGGTTTCAAAAACCTGCAATGGCGTTCTTTGCCCATCCGTTGAAGGTCCGGTTATCATACTTCAATTGCCTTGACTATAAGCCTCATTTCGCTCCGGAAACGGCCGTTTGCCGCATCCCGCACTGCGGATATGGGCGGCGCGGGACGAGGCGTCAGATCATGGCCATGCCGCCGTTGACGTGGATGGTCTGCCCGGTGACGTAGGCCGCTTCGTTCGAACTCAGGTAGACGGCGGCGGCCGCAATGTCCTCGGGCGTCCCGAGGCGAGCGGCCGGAACCTTGGTCAGAATCGTCTCGCGCTGCTTGTCGTTGAGCGCGTCCGTCATCGGCGTCTTGATGAAGCCGGGCGCGATGCAGTTGGCGGTCACGCCGCGCTTGGCGTATTCGGCACCCAGCGTCTTGATCATGCCGATCAGACCGGCCTTGGACGCGGTGTAGTTGCCCTGTCCGGGATTGCCGGTGACGCCGACCACCGAGGTGATGGCGATGATGCGGCCGAAGCGCTTGCGCATCATCAATTTGGTGGCGGCGCGCGCCAGGCGGAAGGTCGCGGTCAGATTGACGTTGATGACCTCCTCCCAGTCCTCATCGCGGAGCTGGACGAAGAGATTGTCGCGGGTGATGCCGGCATTGGCGATCAGGATGTCGACCTGACCCATCGCAGCTTCTGCGGCGGGCACCAGCGCCTCGACCTCGTCGGCCTTGGAGAGGTTGCAGGGCAATACGTGGCTGCGCTCGCCGAGCTTGCCGGCAAGCTCATCCAGCACTTCCTTCCGCGTCCCCGAAATCGCAACGGTGGCGCCCTGCGCATGCAGCGCCTGCGCGATCGCGCCGCCGATGCCGCCGGTCGCGCCGGTGACGAGCGCCTTCTTGCCAGTCAGATCGAACATCGAAAACTCCTTCAAAGCACGATCCGGAAAAGTGTGTAGCGGCTTTCCGGAACGATCGTGCGTAAACTCAAGCCTGCTTCGCAGCGGCCAATGCATCCTTGGCGGCGGCAATGTCGTTGGGACCGCCGACCGCAACGCCAACGGCACCGTCCGCAATGCGCTTGACGAGCCCGGTCAGAACTTTGCCCGCGCCGATCTCGAAGAAGCGCGTGACGCCCTGCCCTGCCATATAGGCAACCGACTCGCGCCAGCGCACGGTGCCGGTGACCTGCTCGACCAGGCGGCGGCGGATCTCGTCCGGATCGGTGATGGCGCTCGCCAGCACGTTCGACACCAGCGGCGCCGCCGGCGCCTTGATCGCGACCTTGGCCAGCGCCTCGGCCATGGCATCGGCGGCAGGCTGCATCAGCTTGCAGTGGAACGGCGCAGACACCGGCAGCAGCATGGCGCGCTTGGCGCCCTTGGTCTTGGCGATCTCGACGGCGCGGTCGACCGCAGCCTTGTCGCCGGAGACCACCACCTGGCCGCCGCCATTGTCATTGGCGGCCTGGCAGACCTGCCCCTGCGCGGCCTCGCCCGCGACCTCCATGGCGGCTTCGTAGTCGAGGCCAAGCAGAGCGGCCATTGCGCCAACGCCGACAGGAACGGCTTTTTGCATTGCGAGACCGCGGGTGCGAAGCAGCCGCGCGGTGTCGGAGACCGTCAGGCTGCCGGCCGCAGCCAACGCCGAATATTCACCGAGCGAGTGGCCGGCGACGAAGGCCGCATCCCGCCCGACGGAAAACCCGGCCTCGGCCTCGAGCACCCGCAGGGTGGCGATCGACACCGCCATCAGCGCCGGCTGGGCGTTCTCGGTGAGCTGGAGGGTCTCGGCCGGGCCATCCCAGATGGTCGCGGTCAGCTTCTCTCCCAGCGCGGCATCGACCTCGTCGAACACGGCGCGCGCCACCGGAAAGGCGTCGGCCAGGGCCTTGCCCATGCCAACCGCCTGGGACCCCTGCCCCGGAAATGTGAATGCTGCCGTCATCGGCGCTCCCTGCTTGTCGGGCGTGATCACTTGCGAGAACCGGCAGCCGATTACGCGCGGCCTTGGGCCATGGTTCCGGATCACGCTCCAAAGGGGGCCGTAGACACTGTCCGGGGCTGGAATGTCAAGCCAAGATAGGAAGTTCGGCCGGCATTCACCTGGGGATGCGAGCCCCTAGAATCCACCGTTGGTCTGGTTGGCATCGACCGCCGCTCCCGCCCGCGCGCGCCGCGCGCTGTTGACCAGCTGGCCCGGACGGTCGTCCCGGTCGGGTTCCGCGGTCGCAAGCCGCAGCACCGCGGCGTAGCCGGGCTGCACCTCCATGCGGCCGGCATGCCGGCTCGCGCTGAGCAGGCGATGCACCTTCGGCAGATTGTAGCAGGGCACATAGAACAACAGATGATGTTCGAGGTGATAGTTGACGTAGTACGGCGCGATGAACAGCCGCTCGAGAAAGTTCGCATGCGTGGTGCGGGTGTTGCGCAGGGGATCGCTGCTGTCGGGTACGACGGCGTGCTCGGCGATGTTGCGGATGCGGGTGATGACCATCATCCAGGTCAGCAGCGGCACCAGCCATAGCAGCGGATAGGCCCACCACACGCCGGCGGCCACGCACGCTGCGAACATCGCGGCGTTGACGAGGCATTGTGGGCCGAGCTTCTCCCAGAAATGCGCCACACGCTGGCGCCACGGCCAATCCTTCGGCCCCAGCGCGTTCAGGAGCTGCGCCTTTCGCTGCTGATAGCCGGTCTGCCCGGTGATGTCGCGAATGAACTTGCGGCGATAGCTGAGCTTCGTGATCGGAAACGGCGCCGACAGCACGAGATCAGGATCGTCCTCCTGCTGGGTGCGCGCATGATGCTGGAGATGATAGCGGCGATAGCTGCGCGTCTCGGCAAAGAGCGGATAGGCGCAGAACCACTGGCTCAGCGCCAGATTGGTCCTCTCGTCGGCGGACAGGCAGCCATGCGCGCCGTCATGCATCAGGATCGCAAGGCCCAGCTGGCGCGAGCCGATGATGGCGACCGCGAAGATGTAAGTGAGCGGATTGGGCCACCACGCGACGAGCGCAATCGCACCAATGATCAGCGCCCAGGCGTGAGCGATCAGCGCCACGCCCTTCCACGTCACGCGCTGGCGGACGTCGGCGAGTTGATCGTCGGTCAGGAAATCGCGGGCACGCATGCGAAGTGCGGTCATGGACTAGCCCTCCTCGTTGGAGTTGCCGGATGCATCGCGCTCGTCGACGAGACGCAGGCGCGCGGTATCGTTTGTCGATTTTGCCTGCTCGCCCAGCACACGCAGCATCTCGGTGCAGAGCGCCTCGGGCGAGCGGCCCATGGCGTAGCCTTCGAGAATGATGCCGATGGCGACGGCCCAGAATCGCCGCGAGCTTTCGTCGGGCGCGCGCAGGGAGCGCCAGCCGTGGCGGGCCACCTGGCCCGCATAGGCGCGCGTGCCTTCGCTGTGCAGGCGCTCGATGGTGCGCTCGACCAAAGGCGCGAGATCCTGGCGCCGCCGCGTCAGTGTCAGGGCTTCGGCGAAGAAGGCGATCGAATCGCTTGCCGTCACGGTCTCGGCGAGCGCGTAGGTGTATTCCGCCGGCGTGCGGGCCTTCTGAGCGGCCTGCTCGGTCGCGCGCGCCAGATACAGGAGGTCGCGGCAGGCGCATTCGACGAACAGCGCCTCCTTGGTGCGGAAGTAATAGGTGATCTGGCTCGGAAACGCGTCCGCGGCCGCCGCGATGTCGGTGATCGAGGCTCCTGACAGCCCCCGCTCCCGGAACAGCGGGCTTGCCGCGTCCAGCAGCAGCGACCGCATCTTGCGACCGGCCGAGCGCGTCGCACGCACCGCATGCTTGGGATCGCCAGCCGCCTCTTTTAGTTCAGGGACAGACTTTTTGACCATGAGGACCTCTCGCTCGATTTATTTGTATGACATACAAACAAATAATTCAAGCCGGAATGTGGTAATGGGGGATGGGTTAGACCGGACTGCACCGGAACCATCCGGGCCGAAAAGGCGGCCGGCAACCTTGCAAAGCCGGCCAAAATCCGTATAAGCGCGCCATCCGCAGACCCCGGCCGGGAGCTGAACGGACGGTCTCAGCAAATCATTCGTGATTTTGGTGTGGCAGGGCCAGTCGGCCCGTCGTCCCGTGTTTCCGCCTTCTGAGCTTCATCCCAGAGTCCTTTCCGAAGGTCTCTTAAGGGCTTGACGCCGGGCGATGCGCCAACATGAGGAAAGGACTTCCATGCCTCTTTATGAGCATGTCTTTCTCGCGCGCCAGGACGCGAGCACGCAGCAGGTCGAAGAGCTGACTGCGCAGATGACCGGCATCGTCGAAGGTCTCGGCGGCAAGATCACCAAGACCGAGAATTGGGGCGTTCGCTCCCTCACCTACCGCATGAACAAGAACCGCAAGGCGCACTTCGTGCTGCTCAACATCGACGCGCCGTCCGCGGCGATCGCCGAGATCGAGCGCCAGGAGCGCATCAGCGAGGACGTGATCCGCTATCTCAGCGTTCGCGTCGAAGAGCTCGAGGAAGGCCCGTCCGCGATGATGCGCAAGGCCGACCGCGATCGCGAGCGTGACGATCGTGGTGGCGGCTTCCGCGGCGAGCGCGAAGGCGGCTTCCGTGGCGACCGCGAGGGTGGTTTCCGTGGCGGCGATCGTGACGGTGGTGGCTTCCGCGGTGATCGCGGCCCGCGCCGTCCGCGCGAGGAAGCTGAAACCACGACGGATGGGGAGTAAGATCAATGGCTGAAGCTGGTGCACGCCGTCCGTTTTTCCGTCGTCGCAAGAGCTGCCCGTTCACGGGCGCCAATGCTCCGAAGATCGACTACAAGGACTCCAAGCTGTTGATGCGTTACGTCTCCGAGCGCGGCAAGATCGTGCCGAGCCGCATCACCGCGGTGTCCGCGAAGAAGCAGCGTGAACTCGCCCGCGCCATCAAGCGCGCGCGGTTCCTGGGCCTCTTGCCCTACGTCATTCGCTAAGACGAATTCGACCGGCGGCGCCACCGCCGCCGGTCGCACTCTTTGATCTCATAAGGCTTCCGGGTCGTCCGGTCGCCGATGGTTGGGGCGAGACGCCTCTAACCGCTCGAAGGGAGCGGGACAGCTGATGATGGCTTTTGGACTGATAGCCCTGATCGCCGGCGCTGCGTCGGCCCTGATGTTCGCCTCGATCGTGTCGGGCGCGCTGATCTCGCTCGTCCTGGTTTGCCTTGCTCCCCTGCCGCTCATGCTGGCTGCGATCGCCTGGGGCCCGCTCTGCGGCGCGATTGGCGGTCTCGCCGCCATGCTCGTCATCGGCGGTGCGCTCAGCATGCCTCTGGCCTTGGGTTACGGTCTTGCGATCGCGTTGCCGGCCTGGTGGCTCGGGCATCTTGCCATGCTTGGACGATCCGCGACCGGCGGTGCGGCGGTCACGGATGCGACTGCCCTCCATGTCGAATGGTATCCGCTTGGACGTATCCTGCTGTGGATTGCGGCGCTGGCGACGCTTCTGACCGCAGGATCTCTGCTGTCGCTGGGGACTGACGCGTCGGCAATCGGCGACGCGATGCGCCGCGGCTTCGCCAGGATCTTCTCGCTGGTGAGCGACACGACCGTCACCGAGAGCGATCCCCGCGTCAGCCTGATGGTCGCCGTGACGCCGGTTCTGGTTGCGGCCTCGCAGATGACGACGCTCACCCTCAATCTCTGGCTTGCCGCAAAAGTCTCGGCTGTTTCAGGCAAGCTGCATCGGCCCTGGCCGGACCTCAGCAGCACGAGCTTGCCACCGATGACGCTCGTCGCGCTCTGTGTCGCGCTTGCCTTCAGCTTCTCCGGCGGAATGATCGGCATTCTGGCCGTCATCGTCACGACCGTCTTGATGGTGGCCTATGCGCTGATCGGCCTTGCCGTTCTGCACACCATCACGCGCGACCTCGCCAATCGCGGGTTCTGGCTCGCTGCTGCATACGCCATCATCTTCATGTTCAGCGTGAGCCTCGTCCTGCTGACCGCCCTCGGCCTCGCGGACGCGGTGTTCGGCTTCCGCGAGCGCTACCTGCGCAGTCGCCAGCCGCCGCCTTTGCCGACCCCTTAAGTCCAACCCTGCAACTCAGAACTCAAAGACCACTTCAAAAGGAGAACGAATATGGAAGTCATTCTGCTGGAACGCGTCAACAAGCTCGGCCAGATGGGCGAAGTCGTGAAGGTTCGCGACGGCTATGCCCGCAATTTCCTGCTCAAGCGCGGCAAGGCGTTGCGCGCCACCGCCGACAACCGTGCCAAGTACGACGGCATGAAGGCCGATCTCGAGGCCCGCAACCTTGCCTCGAAGGCCGAGGCGTCCAAGGTCGCCGAGAAGATCGAGGGCAAGAACATCATCGTGATCCGTCAGGCGTCGGAAGCCGGTCAGCTGTTCGGCTCGGTCACGGTGCGTGACGTCGTCATGGCGTTCGAAGCCGACGGCGTTTCGCTGTCCCGCCCGCAGGTGCAGCTCGATGCGCCGATCAAGACGATCGGCAAGCACCCGATCACCGTCGCCGTCCACCCCGAGGTCGAGGTCGAGGTCACCGTCACGGTCGCACGCAGCCAGGACGAGGCCGAGCGCATCAACCGCGGCGAGGACATCTCGACCCGCAACGAGGACCGCGATGCGGCCGCCGAGGCGATTGCCGCCGCCGGCGAGTTCTTCGATCCGGAAGCCCAGCACGACGAGGTCGAGCCGGCCCCGGCTGCGGAAGAGAAGTAAGCGGGTTTGCCCGTCATTCCGGGGCGCTCCGCAGGACCGAACCCGGAATGACGAACACGATCAAAGAAGCCCGGCCGCCTCAAGCGGCCGGGCTTTTCGTTTTGGCCCCGATATCCTCGCTCAGCATCGCGATCGAGGCCAGTGCCGTTGCCGTATTGCTTCTCGACACCGTCGCTGAGGCAGAACACGTCGGCGGCGACCACGGAGACCTGGCGGCCCGGCTTGATCACCCTCGCCCGGCAGATCAGCTTGTCGCCGACCGCAGGCGACAACAAATTGAGCTTGTATTCCGCCGTCAGCGCCGGCTGGCCGCGCGTGGTCGCCGCGGCGATGGTCGTGGCGTTGTCGACCAGGAAGGCGGTGACGCCGCCGTGAAAGAAGCCGTGCTGCTGGAGCAGCTCCGGCCGGCGGTCCACGGCGATCGTGCAGGTGCCGCGCGACAATTCGGACAGCTCGGCGCCGACCAGATTCATAAAGCCCTGCCGGCCGACACTGGCGTGGATGCGCGCGGCGATCGGCTCAAATTCGGGATCTGCTTCGGCTCGCATGAGGCCTCTCCTTAGTCCTGGTTGATGCGGTCAGGCGACACCAGCGCACGGATCGCGCAGGCGATCAGCGCATCGGCCTCGCCGCGGAGATCGCTGCGGTCGCGCCCCGACACACTCGCGCTCATCAACCCTCCTAGAGTATTACTCTAGAGTCGTACTCTAATCATGGTCAAGACGATGCGGAGGCCGCGATGACGCGACCTCCGCAGATCGATTGGGAATTTCAGGTGACTTAGCGCGAGATCGGCGGCGCTGGCGAGCCGGAGGACTCCGTCGGCGGCGGCGCCGCAGCGGGCGCGGGCGGCGCCGGCTCCTGCGACCTGGTTGCCGGTTCGGGGCTGGCGGCGGGCGCTGCGGACTTGGGAGCCGCCTCTTCCACCGGCTTGGGCGCAGCCGGTTCAGTGGGCTTCGCCGCGAACGGTGGCGGGGCCGGCGTCACCTGCGGCACCGGATCGGACCGCAGCGCCGGAGCGTCGCTGCTGCGCGGCTCGACCTTGGCGCTATCAGGCTTTGGCTCGGCGGGTTTCTCCGACGCCCTGCTGCTGTCGGGCTTGGTGTCAGGCTCGACCTTGCTGCTCTCCGGCTTGGACTCGGGCCTCGGCTCGCTCTTCTTCTCTTCAGTGGTGGGCGCAGCTGCGTCGACCTTCGGTGCTTCCTCGGTCCCGGGCTTGCTGCGACGCTTGCCTTTGCGGCCCTCGGGCAAGGCCTGGCCTTCAGGGTTCGCACCCTCCTCGCTCGGCCGCGCCGCGCGCTTCTGCCGACCCTCGGCAGGCGGAGCCACGCCCTCGCCCTCCGGCTTGGCCGCTTCCTGGGAGCGCTGGCGGCGGCCCTGATGCTCTGGCGACTGGCCCGGCGCGGTGTTCGCGTCCTTCTCCTTGGCGCCGTCCTTCTTGCCATCCTTGGCCTGATAGCGGGTGTCGGTAGCGCCGTTGGAGACGAGGTAGGAGGCGAGGATGCCCGCCATGTCCGAGCTCGTGGTGTAGTGCTGGCGCAGGAAGCCCGGCAGCGAGCCGGGCGCGACGGACTTCAGCAGGCCACGCGGGCTCTTGTGGCACGCATTGCAGGTCTGCGCGAAGATCTGGGACGGGCTTTTGCCGGCCTCGAGGTTCGTCGCCTGCGCAAGAACGGTATCGGTCGCGCCGAAGCCGATCAGAAGCAATACCGTCGCGAGGCTGAGCGCTCGGCTCGACATTCCCATCATCTCCATTGAATTCCGAGAGGTGCAGCCGGCGGCGGGCGCGGCGGCGGGTGACCTTTTAGCGGATTGAGCCGCGAATGGAAGCAGGCCGCACCCGCAAGGGTGTGGTTAAGCGGTTTTGGAATATCGGCTTTGAACCCGGCGCAATAGTGCGTCCGGAACATCCTCCCCACATTTTACATGCAAACGCATAGGAACCAGAGCGGGACCTGAGCGTCAGATGTGAAGACCGGGTTAGTCGCATCTCTTCGGGTTCGCTCGAGAGGAAGGTGTCGATGGACCGATTGTTGCGTAGATTCCTGTCTCATTTCATCCGCCGCGGGTCGCTGACGGTGACCAGCGCAAGCGGATCGAAGTTCACTTTTGGCGACGGCTCGGGCGAGCCGGTCGCGGTGCGTTTCCTCACCGCGGACGCCGAGCGGAGGATCCTCATCAACCCCGAGCTCGGGCTTGGCGAGGCCTACATGGACGGCGACTTCGTCGTCGAGCACGGCTCCCTAGCTGATGCGCTCGCGATCCTGCTCGATCAACCCGACCTATTGCCACAGTGGGCAAAACCCTGGTGGCACCTGCGCTATCTGACGCGGCACCTGAAGCAGTTCAATCCGCGCTCGCGCGCCCGCAGCAACGTCGCACATCATTACGATCTCGACGCGAGGCTCTATTCGCTCTTCCTCGATGCCGACAAGCAATATAGCTGCGCCTATTTCGAGACGCCGGAGACCACGCTCGACGATGCGCAGCTCGCCAAGAAGCGGCACATTGCCGCGAAGCTGCTCATTGGAAGCGGCCAGCGCCTCCTCGACATCGGCTCGGGCTGGGGCGGTCTCGGGCTCTACCTCGCCGAGATCGGCGGCGCCGACGTCACCGGCGTCACGCTGTCGACCGAGCAGCTGCAGATTGCCAATTCGCGTGCGGCCGAGAAGGGCCTGAGCGGATCGGCGCGCTTCCTGCTCGAGGACTATCGCGA
Source organism: Bradyrhizobium sp. CB2312 (assembly GCF_029714425.1). Classification (NCBI taxonomy): domain Bacteria; kingdom Pseudomonadati; phylum Pseudomonadota; class Alphaproteobacteria; order Hyphomicrobiales; family Nitrobacteraceae; genus Bradyrhizobium; species Bradyrhizobium sp. CB2312. The sequence continues at coordinate 5,608,767 of NZ_CP121668.1, forward strand.
CATCGACGGGCCGTTCGATCGCATCGTCTCGGTCGGCATGTTCGAGCATGTCGGGGCGAGGTTCTACGACACCTATTTCGAGCGCTGCGCCGAGCTCCTGAGCGAGGACGGCATCATGCTGCTGCACTCGATCGGCCGGTCACAGGGGCCGGATTCGACCAATCCCTGGATCGCCAAATACATCTTCCCAGGCGGCTACATCCCCGCCGTGTCGGAGGTGCTACCGGCGATCGAGCACGCTGGCCTGCTGGTCTGCGACATCGAGATTCTGCGCCTGCACTATGCCGAAACGCTGAAGGCCTGGCGGGAGCGCTTCATGGCGCGGCGCGAGGAAGCCGTGCAGTTCTACGACGAGCGCTTCGCGCTGATGTGGGAGTTTTACCTGGCAGCCTGCGAGATGACCTTCCGCAAGCAGGCGATGATGAACTTCCAGATCCAGCTCACCAAGCGTCAAGGTGTGGTGCCGATCACCCGGGACTACATCGCGCGGGAGGAAGCCCGCCTGCGGGCGATCGAAGGCGGCGCCAAGCCCAGGCTGAAGCTGGCCGGTGAATGAGTTCTCGAGCCCCGTTTCCGATGGCATCGGAACGGGACTCTCGATTCCTGTTTTGACGCGTTTTCTTGACGCGAACCGGTATCCACTTCGCTTGAAAACGCTCTAGTGACGCAGGGTCGAGATCGGCGAGGACCGGAGAGAGGCCGTTGACGCCAGCTGCGCCCGCAGTTCCGCGATGATCTCGGGTGCGACCGGCTGGCGGCGGATGTCGGGGCGTTCGGCGTGCTGCATGGCGGCGATCAGGCCTGACAGCCAGAGCCGGCTACCAGTCTCGCTTCGCCACTGATGGTGCTGCCGTTCTGGCCGCATCGCTTGCCTCTCCCTGATGGCGGGTCGAAGATAACCCCCTGCCCGCCTGCCTGTTCCGGCTCTACCCCGAAAGAATCCGGGGAGATGTGATCTGCTTCACATAAGTCTGGTCGGGTCCGGCCTAGACCGTCGCTATGAGCAAAGAGACCCAATCCCCATTCGACGTGCAGGACGGCCTCCGTACCGATTACGCCCTGATTGCCACCGGCGTCGGAGCGGCCCTGGTTGCGCTGGTGTACCTCCTGCTGGTCTGAACCCGAGCCGAAGGCTCCGAAGGCTCCCGGGCGGGCCTCGTTCGGTACGCGTCTGAATAGGTCTGCGCCCTCCCCCATAAGGTTCATGTCATCCGGATTTTTCCGTAGCGCGGCTGCGAACGCAGCCGGCGGGGTTCCGCAAATCCGTCAAGCACGGCGCATGCTGCGGCCGCTAATCATCCACCGCTATTAAGATCGGTTGATAGCGACGAGCTTTTGCTTCCGCTTTGGGCTGCGGCGGCGCTTTATCCCGGCCCCGCATCCGCCCAAGAAAATTGCTATCGCTCGACCATGGCCCTGACTGATTCGAACGTCCTGAAACTTGCGCCCGAGCCTGGAACTCCCGCCTATCGGAGCGCGCCGCATAATATCGAGGCTGAACAGAGCCTTCTGGGCGCGATTCTGGTCAACAACGACGCCTTCTATCGTGTCTCCGACTTCCTGGAGCCGAAGCATTATTTCGAGCCGCTGCACCAAACCATCTTCGAAACCGCCGGCAGCCTGATCCGGATGGGCAAGATTGCCACACCCGTCACGCTGAAGACGTTTCTGCCCGCCGATACCGACGTCGGCGGCATGACCATCGGCCAATATCTGGCGCGGCTCGCGGCGGAAGCCACCACCATCATCAACGCCCAGGACTATGGCCGCACCATCTATGACCTCGCACTGCGCCGCGACCTGATCGGCATCGGCGAGGACATGGTCAATGTCGCCTATGACGCGCCGGTCGACTTCGCGCCGCGGGCACAGATCGAGGACGCCGAGCGCCGCCTCTACGAGCTCGCCGAATCCGGCCGCTATGACGGCGGTTTCCAGAAATTCTCGCAGGCGCTGACGGTCGCGGTCGATCTCGCGGCGAAGGCGTTCCAGCGCGACGGAAAGCTGTCCGGCATCTCGACGGGCATGCGGGACCTCGATACCAAGATGGGCGGCCTGCAGCACTCCGACCTCATCATCGTCGCGGGACGCCCCGGCATGGGCAAGACGTCGCTGGCGACCAACATCGCCTACAACGTCGCGCAGGCCTATGTCGGCGAGCTCCAGGCCGACGGCACCATGAGGGCGGCCAATGGCGGCGTGATCGGCTTCTTCTCCTGCGAAATGTCGGCCGACCAGCTCGCCACGCGTATCGTGGCCGAGCGCACCGGCATCCCCTCCTCCCACATCCGCCGCGGCGGCATCTCGGAGGCCGATTTCGAGAAGATCCGCCAGGTCTCGATCGAGCTGCAATCGCTGCCGTTCTATGTCGACGCGACCGGCGGTCTGTCGATCGCGCAACTGATGGCGCGCGCGCGCCGGCTCAAGCGGCAGAAGGGCCTCGATCTGCTCGTGATCGACTACATCCAGCTCTTGTCCGGCTCAGGCAAGCGCGCCAGCGATAGCCGCGTACAGGAAATCACGGAGATCACGACCAGCCTGAAGGCGCTGGCCAAGGAGCTCAACGTTCCCGTGATCGCGCTGTCGCAGCTTTCACGACAGGTTGAATCGCGCGACGACAAGCGGCCGCAACTCTCCGACTTGCGTGAATCCGGATCAATCGAGCAGGACGCCGACGTCGTGCTGTTCGTTTACCGCGAGGAATATTACCTCGCGATGAAGGAGCCCCGCCCGGGCACGCCTGAACACGAGAAGTGGCAGCTTGACATGAGTCTTGCGCACGGCAAGGCCGAAGTCATCATCGGCAAGCAGCGCCACGGCCCGACAGGCACCGTCGACCTGGCCTTCGAAGCCTCGGTCACGCGGTTCGGCGACCTTGCTCCTGACAGTCAGTTGCCCGCTCGCAGCGGCAACGACTACTGAGTTCCTTGAACCAGACCTGCCTCTTGCGTAAAACGGCGCCATGACAATGGCGTCCGACCCCAAAATGATCCCGCAAACCGGCCTTCTCTCCGCGGAGGCCAACCAGGCTGCCGCGCTCGCAGCCTATGGCGGCGTGCTCACCGTCGATCTCGACGCGATCATCGCCAACTGGCGCAAGCTCGAGAAGACGGCGGTGCCGGCCGAATGCTCGGCGGTGATCAAGGCCGACGCCTATGGTTGCGGCGCCGAGCAGGTTGCGCGCGCCCTGAGCAAGGCCGGCTGCAAGACCTTCTTCGTCGCCACCATCGAGGAAGCGCGCAAGGTGCGGGAAGCCGTGCCGGAGGCCGCGCTCTACGTGCTCGGCGGCTACTTCCAGAACACCGGCGAGCACTACGCGAAGATCAACTGCCGCCCTGTCATCGGCGATCTCAACGAGCTCGCCGAATGGGACGTGTTCTGCCGCCGCACCGGCTGGAACGGCGGCGTTGCAATCCACATCGACACCGGGATGAACAGGCTGGGACTGACGCTGTCGGAAGCGCAGGCCATCATCCCCCGCATCAATGCCGGCGATCACGGCATCACGCTGGTGATGAGCCATCTGGTTTCTGCCGAGCAGCTCAACAGCCCGGTCAATGCAAGACAGCTCGCGGCCTTCCGCGGCATCGCCAGCGAGTTCGCGGGCGTGCCGGCGGCGCTCGCCAATTCGTCCGGCATCTTCTTAGGGGCGCCCTTCCAGTTCGACATGGTGCGGCCGGGCGCAGCGCTCTACGGCGTCAACCCGACGCCGGAGGCCGACAATCCGATGCAGCCGGTCGTGGATCTCAAGGCCCGCATCGTGCAGGTCCGCAATGTCGAGCGCGGCGAGAGCGTCGGCTATGGCGGCACCTGGACCGCGCGGCGGCCGACGAAGCTGGCGATCGTCGCGGTCGGCTACGCCGACGGCTATTTCCGCGCCGCCAGCTCCAATGACGGCACCCGCGGCGCCGAGGTGATCGTGGCGGGCAAGCGCTGCCCGGTCGCGGGCCGCATCTCCATGGACCTGATCGCGGTCGACATCACCGATCTGCCGCCGAACGCGGCGCGGCGCGGCCACATGGTGACGCTGCTCGGCGAAGGCATCACCGTCGACGAGCTCGCGCATCATTTCGGCACGATCGGCTATGAGGTGCTGACCAGCCTCGGCCACCGCTACGCCCGCGTCTACAAGGGCGGCAACGTGGTGGAGCCGCTGGCAAAGCCGGAGCCCACGCAGGCGGCCGAGCAGCCGCCCTCGCCGCCGCCGATCGAGCAGCCGCCCTCGCCGCCGCTGCCGAGCTGAACTCTCGCTGCCTACTTCTTCCGGCTGTCGAGCGCTGCCTTGCAGGTGGCGCTGAGCTGACCGCGCTTGGCCTCGAGGCAGGCGATGACCTTGCCGCCGCCCGGCGCGATGCCGGCGCAGAATTTGTCATAGTCCGCCTTGCACGCACCGCGCGGATCGGACGATTGTGCCGAAGCGACACCGGAGAACGCGACGGCGACGACGATGGCGGCAAAGCTCAACTTGGACATTGTATCTCCGGTGACGGAAGGCAGGAGCCGATAGCTCTACATGAAGATTGCGACATTCAACATCAACAACGTCAACCGCCGCCTGCCCAATCTGTTGGCTTGGATGCGCGCAGCGAAGCCCGATGTCGTCGCGCTTCAGGAATTGAAGGCGAGTGATGGCGAATTTCCGGCGGCCGCGATCGAAAAGGCCGGCTACGGCGCAGTGTGGTGTGGACAGAAGACCTGGAACGGCGTCGCCATCCTCGCCCGCAACGCCGAGCCTGTGCTGACGCGAGACCGGCTACCGGGAAAGGCGGGGGATCACGAAGCCCGCTATATCGAGGCCGCCGTGCGCGGAATCATCGTCACGAGCATTTACTTGCCCAACGGCAATCCGCAGCCAGGACCGAAATTCGACTACAAGCTCGACTGGTTCGCACGGCTCAAGCGCCACGCCAAAACCTTCATCAAGCAGGAACTGCCCGTGGTGCTCGCCGGCGATTACAACGTCGCGCCGACGGAGATCGATATCTATCCGACCCGCTCATGGGACAAGGATGCGCTGATCCAGCCGAAGAGCCGCGCGGCCTACGCCTCGCTCGTCGCGCAAGGCTGGTGCGATGCGATCCGCGAGCTGCACCCTGAGAAACGCATCTACACGTTCTGGGATTACAAGCGAAACCGCTGGCCGCGCGATGCGGGCCTGCGGCTCGATCATCTCCTGCTCAGCCCTGCCCTCGTCTCACGCCTGGCGAAGGCCGGTGTCGACAAGAAGGTGCGTGGCGAGGAAGGCGCGAGTGATCATGCGCCGGCATGGGTGGTGCTGAAATAAACGAGGAGCCGTAGATCTCGTAGGGTGGGCAAAGGCGCTCTTGCGCCGTGCCCACCATCTCGTATCGATAAAACTGTTGGTGGGCACGCTTCGCTTTGCCCACCCTACGAATGAGTGCCGTGGATTACCGCCCGTAATATTCCTGCACCGTATCCCACGCCGCCTTTTGCAGCAGCTGGGTCGTCTCCGCATCGAGCCCCATCGTGTAGGAATTGCCGACCGGCGAGCGTCCCGTCAGCGCGGCCAGCGTCACGCAGGTTGCCAGATACGTGCCGGCGGGACTCGGATGCCGCTTGTCGGGCGCATAGAGATTGAGCTCGGGCTGGAGCTTGCGGACACGCGCGAAGGCAAGACCTGCGGGAATGACCAGCGCATCGTTTGCGTTGCCGGCGATCGTATAGGCCTCGGCCAACCCGTCCGTCATCTCCGGCTTGTCGGCGTAGGCCCAGGACATGAAAAACACCGGCCGCATGCCATGGGCACGGACGATGTCGCTGTCTTTCTTCGCGAAGGTCGTGAACGCATCTTTCAGCTGCGGATGGATCGGGCACTGGCTGCAGTCCATCATCACCACAGCGTCGTACTGCTTGCCCGGCTTGTTGAAGACCACGTTGTTCTGGTCGTCGAAGGAATACGCACCGAGACCGCCGGGTCGCAGCAGATTGTCCATGTCGTGCCAGTCGAGGCCGGAGCCACCGATCGTCGCCATGGTGTTGCGATAGGCCGCCTTGTTCTCGGCATCGGCTGCCCGCTCCATGAAGGTGAGATGCCCGGGCATGCCGTTGTTGTAGTAGAAGAAGCTGTTGCCGACGAACAGCGCGGCCTTGGGGAAGTCTGGTCCGAGCGAGGTGACCTTCGGCTTGGTCTGTGCCTGCGCATTGAGGCCGGCCACAACGACCAGACACATTGCGAGCATCACTCGCGCAAAAAGACGCATCATGGCTTCCTCCCTTTTCTCGGGGTGGAACCAGATCAGCTTTTCAAGACGCCCTCAAGAGGACGGGGGCGCGCGGCACACATGCGTCGCCCCGCATGCTCACCACAAATTCTTACCGTCGATCATGTTGACCGGCACGGCGTCGAGATCGAAATCGTCGAACAGGCGCGCATTCACCGCGACCTTGGGATTGTCGAAATCGGGCTTGCCGCTCGACCAGTCCGGCGACTCCGAATAGGTGCCGCAGCCGCAATTGGCGCAGAAATGATGTTTGACGGTGCGGCTGCCCCAGAGATAGGTCGCGACGTTGTCAGCCGGTGACAGCAGGCGAAACTGCGCCGGCGTGTAATAGGCCCACAGCGCGCCGCGCTTGGCGCAAAGCGAACAGGTGCAGCGGGTGACGCTGACGGGCGCCTCCGTCACCTCGAATACCGTCTCACCGCAATGACAGCTTGCCTCGATCGGCATGACCCGCTCCCCATTTTGTCAGGAGATGGTCGTAGCCGGCCCCTGCTGCCAACATGCTGTCAGCAGCAAACCCTGCCCGGAAAGGTTCAGTTGGCGGAGAGCCGCCTGGCGTTCGCGGCCACGTGCTCGCGGTAACGCTGGATGATGGCCGCCGGCGTTGCCCCTGCGAGCAGATTGGCTGCCGCCTCGAAGGCCGCGGCGATCTTCTCGCTCACCATCAGCACGGCCTCCTGCCCGGCCGCCTCGTCGCCATGGCTGAGCTTCTCGCAGCGCAGCCGCACCACTTCGCTCGCCTCAAACGCGAGCATCGCGCCAGCGCACCAGGGAAAGCCGTTGTCGGATCCGCCGAGCACCGCATGGCGGTCGAGCGCGGAGAAGGAGTGGTGATCGGGCATCGCGGACCTCAAATTCTTTGAGCGAGCGCTCCGATCAATACACTTCAAATTCTAAGGATCAGGCCGGGGAACCGGTCGGATTGGGCAGTGCTGAGACATCGACCATTAACCAAGGCCCTTGACGCCATCACTCTGGTTAGCCTACTGGTCTGACCAAGATCAGACCAAAGCGGGATGGGGATGGAGCTCAAGCGCGCCACCGAAGGCGAAAAAGGGTTCGAAAAGGTGTTCGCCTTCTTGCGCGAGCGCCTGCTCGCGGGCTCGCTCAAGCCCGGCGACCGCCTGATCTCCGAGCGCGAGCTCGCAACCCTGCTTGGCGTCAGCCGGCCGATCGTCCGCGAGGCGCTGCGCGCCCTGACCGTGCTCGGCATCGTCGAGATCCGCGACCGCATCGGCACCGTCGTGACCCGGCCGGACGTCTCGGTGCTGAACGACTTCTTCACCTTCGCGCTGGCCCAGCAAGCGGACATGCTTGACGACGTCATGCAGGCGCGCGTCGCGATCGAATGCCAGGCGATCCGCCTCGCCTGCGAGCGCGCCAACATTGCCGATTTCGAGCGCCTGCAGCGCGCGCTCGCGAAGATCGGCGAGACGATCGACGAGGCCGATGCCGGCGGCATGGCCGACTTCGAATTCCACCGCGCCATCGTCGTGGCGTCACATTCGGAAACGCTTTCCGTTTTGCACAGCTCGATGGCGGGCCTCCTTACGCATTCGCATCGCAGCCGCCGCGAACTGGTGCAGGCCTTCCCGTCGATGAAAACCTATCTGATCGACGACCACCGCCGCATCTTCGAAGCCGTCATCGCGCGCGATCCAGAACGCGCCGACGCCACGCTGCGCAAGCATTTCGCCATCGGTGACGAATACCGCAGGCGCGCCGTCGTCGGCGACATCGACAAGACCGGCGCCTCACGCTGATCGCAGACCAACCAAGAAACGGACTGAGGACATGGGACGGAACGACAAGGGCAATGTGGGCTTCATCGGCATCGGCACGATGGGCCGCGAGATGGTGCGCAACCTGCTGATGGCCGGCCATGCCGTGCGCGCCTTCGATCTCAATGATGCTGCCCTGGCCGACAGCGTCATGGAAGGCGCGACGCGCGCCGCGGGCCCCGCCGATGCCGCTCAAGGTGCCGACATCGTCATCACCATGCTGCCCGACACACCCCATGTCGAGGCGACCATTTACGGCGAGCAAGGCCTTTTGAGGTCTCCCCCACCCGGCAAGCTCATCGTCGACATGAGCACGATCTCGCCGGTCGCGGTCCGCCGCATCCATGCCGACTTGCAAAAAGCCGGTGTCAGCTTCATCGACGCGCCGGTCTCAGGCGGGCCGGTAGGCGCCAAGAACGCCGCGCTCTCGATCATGGCTGGCGGCGATGCTGACGCGTTCGCCAAGGCCGAGCCGTTCTTCCGGGCGATGGGCACGACCATCACGCATGTCGGCGCATCGGGCGCCGGGCAAACGGTCAAGCTCTGCAATCAGCTGATCTGCGGCATCAACATCCAGGCGATCTGCGAGGCACTAGCGCTCGGCCGCGCTTCGGGCCTCGACCTCGATCTGCTGCGCCGGGTGCTGCTCGGTGGCTCCGCTGCCTCCTGGATGCTCGACAAGCTCGGCCCCGCAATGATTGCGGGCGACGTCTCCGCGGGCTTCCGCATCGATCTGCAGCTCAAGGACCTTCGCCTCGTGCAGGAGCACGCGCAGGCTCTCAACGTGCCCCTGCCCGGCACCGCACTCGTCACCAGCCAATATGTCGACGCCCGCGCCCATGGCGAAGGCAGCAACGGCAACCAGGCGCTGTTCCGCGTCTACGACCGCATGACCAACCAGACGACCGGCCGAAGCTGATACGATGAGCCTCCAACTCGACTTTCCCGCAGTGATGGAGCGTTGGCCAAGTTTCTTGGCTGGCGCTGCGCTGACGCTCGAGTTGGCTTTCTTCGCGACCGTGCTGGGCGCTCTGATCGGCACGCTCGCAGCTGTCGGCCGCGGCTCGCGGAGTTCGCTGATCGCCGGAGCGTGCAAAGTCTACGTCGAGGCGATCCGCAACACGCCGCTACTGGTCCAGATCTTCCTGGTCTATTTCGGCCTCCTGAAATTCTCCGCCTTCACCGTGGCCGTGGCGGCGCTGACGATCAACGTCGGCGCCTACACCGCCGAGATCATGCGCGCCGGCTTCGAGGCGATCCCGCGTGGACAGATCGAGGCGGCCGAGGGACTGGCGCTGTCGCGGCTGCAAATCTACTGGCACATCATCCTGTTGCCGGCGGTCGAGAAGGTCTATCCGGCGCTGACCAGCCAATTCGTGCTGCTGATGCTGGCCTCGTCGGTGTGCTCGCAGATCTCGGCGGAAGAGCTCACCGCCGTCGCCAACTACATCCAGTCGGACACCTATCGCGCGTTCGAGACCTACATCATCGTCGCCGTGCTCTACGTCATCCTGTCGCTGGTGATGCGCGCCGGCTTCTGGGGCCTCGGCCTCGCGCTGTTTCCGCGTCGTCGCCGGCTCGGCACGCCGCTGTGAGATGATCATGGGCGGACACCTCAACATCAATCATCTGATATTCCTCGGCCAGGGCGCGCTGTGGACCATCGGCCTTTCGGTGATCGCACTGATCGGCGGCGGCATCGTCGGTTTCGTGATCGCGCTGGCGCGGATCTCACCGCTCAAACCGGTGCGGATCGCCAGCGCCGTCTATGTCCAGCTCGTCCAGGGCACGCCGCTGCTCGTCATCCTTTTCCTCGGCTATTTCGGCCTCGCGGCGATCGGCCTCAAGGTCTCGCCGCTGACGGCCGCCGGCGCCTCGCTGACGCTCTATGTCGCCGCCTATCTCGGCGAGATCTGGCGCGGCTGCATTCAGTCGGTGCCGAAACCACAATGGGAGGCTGCCGAGGGCCTCGCGCTGAGCCGGACCCAGCGCATGATGAAAGTGATCCTGCCGCAGGCGATCCGCATCGCGACGCCGCCCACGGTCGGCTTCATGGTGCAGATCATCAAGAACACATCGCTCGCCTCCGTCGTCGGTTTCGTCGAGCTGATGCGCTCGGGCCAGATCGTCAACAACTCTCTGTTCGAGCCGTTCGCCATCTACGCCATCATCGCCGTCACCTATTTCGCCATGTGCTATCCCCTCTCCCTGTTCAGCCAGAGGCTGGAACGGCGGATGGGACGTGGCAGGTCCAACCTTGCACCGGCCTGATATGCAGCAGAATCTCTCCTCCGACCGATCGTGTCGCTCCGCGACGTGCAGAAGAGCTTTGGGCCGCTCCGGGTGCTCGATGGCGTCTCCTTTGCCGTCGAGCGCGGCGAAGTGCTGGCCCTGATCGGCCGCTCCGGCTCCGGCAAGAGCACGGCGCTGCGCTGCATCGACCGCTTCGAGAAGGTCGATGGTGGCGAGATCGTCGTGTGCGGACATCGGGTCGACCGTCCCGACGTCGATCTGCGCGCACTGCGTCAGGACGTCGGCATCGTGTTCCAGAGCTACAATCTGTTTCCACACCTCACGATCGAGCAGAACATCACGCTTGCACCCTGCGCCGTGAAGGGCATGGCCTCCTCGCAGGCCAAGGACCTCGCCCGAAAAGTGCTGGCGCAGGTCGGGCTCGAAGAGAAGCTGCACGCCTATCCCGAACAGCTCTCCGGCGGTCAGCAGCAGCGCGCGGCGATTGCTCGCTCGCTGGCGATGCAGCCGAAGGTCATGCTGTTCGACGAGGTCACCTCTGCGCTGGATCCCGAGCTCACCGCTGAAGTGCTGAAGGTGATCGAACAATTGGCAGCCGACGGCATGACCATGGTGATGGTCACCCACGAGATGGGCTTTGCCAAGGGTATCGCCGACCGCATCGTCTTCATGCATCGCGGCAGGGTCCACGAGACCGGACCCGCCTCGATCCTGACATCGCCGACGACCCCCGAGCTCACGCAATTCGTGGGCACGGGAAACCTAAAATCATAACAGGGAGAGGAGAACCAAGAATGACAAACAAGACGTTGCTGGGCACCGCCGCGGCTTTGTGCGGCCTCATCATGATGGCGGCCACGCCGGCATCGGCCGACCTGCTCGACGACATCACGCAGGCGAAGAAGATCCGCATCTCGACCGATCTCGCCATCCCGCCCTCGGGCATGATGGATTCGAGCATGAAGCCGACCGGCTCGGACGTCGAAGTCGCCCAGCTGCTCGCCAAGGACTGGGGGCTCGAGCTCGAATTCATCCAGACCACCGGCGCAACACGCATCCCCAACGTCCTCACCGGCAAGGCCGACATCATCATCTCGACCCTGTCCGTGACGGCCGAGCGCGCCAAAGTCATCGACTTCACCAAGCGCTATGCAACGCTGCAATCCGACGTCGGCTGCCTGAAGTCGTCGACCGTGAAGGACTGGCCGGACCTGAAGGACAAGTCCATCGGCGTCTCGCGCGGCACCACGCAGGACACCACTCTGTCCAACATGAAGGACAAGGACCTCAAGATCGCCCGCTACGACGACGACGCCACCATGGTGACCGCGGCCGTGTCCGGCCAGGTCGACTGCGTCGCGTCGTCGGCGACGATCATCAACCAGATCGGCGTGAAGAACCCCTCGCGCGTGTTCGAGTCTCGGATTCCGCTGGCGACCTTCGACCTCGCGATCGGCCTGAAGAAGGGCGAGCAACGGCTGATGGACAAGCTCAACGCCTGGATCACCGAGAACGTCAAGAACGGCAAGCTCAACGCAATCTACAAGAAATTCCACGGCGTCGAGCTGCCGCCGGACATGCGCAGCTGAACCATAGAGAATCCGTGACAGCCGCTGTTCGGCTGTCACGGCCAATACAAATATCAAGAAGGACATCACATGCGTCTCGTCATCGGATCCGACCACGCCGGCTGGCCGCTCAAGCAGACCGTCATCGACCACATCCGCAAGCTCGGCCACGTCATCGTCGACGTCGGCTCCTATGACGACAAACCGGTGGACTTCCCCGACATCGCGCGGGCCGTGGCGCAGAAGGTGACCTCGGGCGAAGCCGCACGCGGCATCATGGTGTGCGGCACCGGCGTCGGCGCCTCGATCGCCGCCAACAAGATGAAGGGCATCCGCGCCGCGGTCTGCCACGACGTCCACTCAGCCCATCAGAGCGTCGAGCATGACGACGTCAACGTCATGTGCATCGGCGCACAGATCGTGGGCGCCTGGCTCGCCGTAGACCTCGTCTCGTCCTATCTCTCGGCCGAATTCTCCACCGACGAGGATTTCCGCCGCCGCGTCGAGAAGCTGCGCGTCATGGACGAGCAAGGCTGACGTCCCCTCATGATCCTGGTGTTCGGGTCGCTCAACATCGATCTGGTCGCGCAGGTCCCGGTCATTCCCGGCGCCGGCCGGACGGTGCTCGCGCTGTCCTACCAGACGCATTTCGGCGGCAAGGGCGCCAACCAGGCCGTCGCCGCCGCACGGATTGCGCGGCCGGGACAGGTCCGCATGGCGGGCCGCGTCGGCCAGGACGGATTCGGCGACAGCGCGATCGAGAACCTCAAGTCAAACGGTGTCGATACCGGTCTCGTCGTCAGGGCCGACGAGCCGACCGGCTGCGCCTTCATCACGGTCGATCAGGCCGGCGAGAATGCGATCACTGTAGCGAGCGGCGCCAACATGGCCGCGAATGCCGCAGACCTGCCCGCCGCGCTCCTTGGCACTGACATGGTGCTCGTGCTTCAGATGGAGGTGCCGTTTGCACAGGCGCTGCAAGCCGCACGGCGAACGACATCGGCCTCGGGCACCGTCATCTGGAACCTCGCGCCTGTCCCGGACAAGATGACGCGCGAGATGGTGTCCGAGCTTCTCGGCGTCACTGACTATCTTCTCCTCAACGAGCACGAGGCAATGGACGCCGCAGTCGCCATCGGCCTCGCGCCGTCCGGTTACGAAGCTGCAGCCGCGGGCCTGGCCAGGACGGGTGACCTCACCTGCATCGTCACCGCCGGCGCGCAGGGCGCCTTGGCTGTCGCAGCGGACGGAACCCGTTTGCACGCGCCCGCCCCGCGCATCACGCCAGTAGACACGACAGGGGCCGGCGACACCTTTGTCGGTGCGTTTGCGGCGATGGTCCACGAGAAGGTTCCGCTGCAAAGCGCGCTCCAGGTCGGGTGCGAAGCGGCGGCCCAGAAGTGTCTCACGCCGGGGGCACAGGCCGGCATGCCGGTGCGGGCGAAGATTCCGTCTCTCGCTTAGCGTCGTCCGCGGCTACAGTGCTCCGATTCCCGGAGCCCCTGCCCTTGGCCTTTCTTTTCGTCCTCACCGTCGGCCTGATCGCCGGCACCATCTCAGGCATCGTCGGCACGGGGTCGTCGATCATGCTGATGCCGGTGCTGGTCTATGCCTACGGGCCGAAGGAAGCGGTGCCCATCATGGCGGTCGCCTCCGTGATGGCGAACTTTTCGCGGATCCTGGCGTGGTGGCGCGAGGTCGACTGGAGGGCCTGCTTGGCTTATTCGGTGACGGGCATTCCGGCCGCAGCACTCGGCGCGCGCACCCTGCTGGCGCTGCCCTCGCACGCCGTGGACCTTGCCATCGGAAGTTTCCTGATTGCGATGGTGCCGGTGCGGCACGCCCTGGCACGGCATGACCTCAAGGCCAATCTCTGGCACCTCGCGATCGGGGGCGCGGTCATCGGCTATCTCACCGGCATCGTGGTCTCGACCGGCCCGCTCAGCGTGCCGCTGTTCCTGTTCTACGGCCTGTCCAAGGGCGCCTTCCTCGCCACCGAAGCTGCCTCCTCGCTCGGCCTTTACTTCGCGAAGTCCGTGACCTTCGAACGGTTCGGCGCGCTCACCAGTGACGTCTTCATCAAGGGCCTGATCGCCGGCGCCTCGTTGATGTCAGGCGCCTTCATCGCCAAACGCTTCGTGCTGCACCTGAAGCCCGAGATGTTCCGCCTTCTGATGGACGCGATCATGATCGCGGCCGGGCTCTCAATGCTCTGGAACGCGGCGCAGTCGTAAGCAGCCCTCAGGCGGCAAATTCCGGCGCGATCGAGGGGCTCTCCGCAATGACACGCCTCTCGGGCACCGCTTGTCTCTCGAGCCATTGCAGCACGGCCTCGAGCGGCTGCGGCCGGTGATAGAGATAGCCCTGCCCCAGCGTCACGCCCATCTCGCGCATCGCCCGCGCCTGCTCGGCCCGCTCGATGCCTTCGGCGACGAGCGTCAGCCCCAGCGTGCCGGCGAGCGATGCGATGACGCCGACGATCGCCTTGTCTTCGGCGCTATCGGGGATCTCGCTGATGAACGCCTTGTCGATCTTGACCTTGTCCAGCGGAAAGCGCCTGAGATGCGCGAGCGAGCTGTATCCGGTGCCGAAATCGTCCAGCGCGATGGTCGCGCCGAGGCGCCGCAACCGGTGCAGCGTCTCGGAGGCACTGGCAATGTTGTTGATCAGCGAGCCCTCGGTGATCTCGAGCTCCAGCGACGATGGCGCGACATCGAAGCGCGCGCAGGTCGCGCGCAGCTCGGCGGCGAGCGAATGGTCGGCGAGCTCGGACGGCGGCAGGTTGATCGCGATCCGGATCTGCGGCCTGCCGGCGGCGGCCAGAAGCTGCAGCGCCCGGCAGGCATCGGTCAGCACATAGCGCGTCAGCCGCGCATTGTTGCCGCTGCGCTCGATCAGCGGCAGGAATTCGCCGGGGCCGATCACGCCATGTTCAGGGTGGCGCCAGCGAATGAGCGCCTCGAGCCCGACGACGGCCTGGCTCTCGAGGTCGACCTGGCTTTGATACCAGACCTCGAACTGCCCCTCGGCGAAGCCTGCGGGAACGGCGAGCTCGAGGTCCCTGCGGCGGCGATACTCGCGCTGAAGTGCTTCGTCCAGCACGGCGACCGTGCCGGGCGCCTTGCTCTTGGCGTGGTAGAGCGCGATGTCGGCAAGCGCCGGCAAATGCGACAATTCAGGGTCGCCGGCGCGGCGCACGGCAAGGCCGATGCTGGCGCGCGGCACCACCTGCTTGTCGTGCAGCCGGATCGGCTCTGAGATCGCGTCCAGCAGCTGGCGCGCGAACGCCTGCGCGGTCGCCGCGTTGCTGACCTCGGGGCGGATCACCACGAACTCGTCGCCGCCGAGCCGCGCCACCCAGTCTTGCGGCTCGACTGCCGCAAGCAGACGCTCGGAGATGTGGACCAGGAACTTGTCGCCGGCATCGTGACCGAAGGTGTCGTTGATGCCCTTGAAGTCGTCGAGATCGATGAAGCAGAACGCGATCAGCGAGTCCGGCGAGCCGGCATCGTTGCTCAGCGTCAGCAGCTGCTCGGACAGCGAGCGGCGATTGGGCAGGCCCGTCAGCGGATCGTGCGCGGCCATGTGCCCGAGCCGGTCGAGCGCTCCCGACGTCGTGTGCTGCATGGCGTTGAAGGCGCGGGCGAGCTGGCCGAATTCATTGGAGGACTTGACGTCCGCCGGATAGGCACGGCCATCCTGCTTGCTGCGCTGGATCGCCGACATCATCGCCGCCAGCGGCCTGCCGATGAAGATGTTGGCGGAGATCCGCATCGCGATCAGGGTGGCGAGCGTTGCGAGCAGGCCGACGACCAGCAGCAGCACCAGCCGGCTGCCCGCATCCGCATACAGCGCCGCACGGGAATAGGCGATCGCGATGCGGCCGGCCTGCACCGACATGTTGCCGTTGCTGTAGTGGATCGGACGCGAGACCTCCGCAACCCCCTGCTCCGAAGGACGCGCTACCACGCGGGCAATCGCAACGCCGGTGTCGTCGTAGACGGCCGCCGCGGCGATGGTCTCGTCGTGCATGATCTCGTTCAGCACGCCCGTGACCTGGTCGTAACGCATCTTCCAGAGCGGCTCGGCGATCAGCTCGGCCCGGCTCTCGGCGACGCGGGCCATGCGGGCATCGAGCTGCCGGATCTGCGACCAGAAGCTCGAAGCCTCGACGCCCGCGGAGGCAAGCAATTGCACCAGCAGCAGAACCGGCACGGTGGCCCAGATCATCGCGCGGACGACCGAGCGCAGACGCGGCGGCACGGCCTGCGCGCTGCGGTCCCGATCGGTCATGTCGTCCTCGTTTTGCATCAATCGGCGGTGCCTTCCACTGGCGCCAGCGACGAGATCAGCGCGTCGATCGAGAAATCGTACGCCCCACAGCGTCCCGGCTTTGCCCTGAACCGCGTGAAGTCGATGCGGTCGAAGGCGCGCACCCGGATGAGGTCGCCGACCGAAACCAGATTGTCGCGCGTGATCGCGGATGTCTTGACCTCGACGCGCGGCGATGCGGCCGCGAAATCGCAGCCGTCGGCATAGTCGCGCAGGAGAACGATCGACCAGCCGCCGAGCAGGAAATGCCCACCGTCGCTCAGGAGCAGATGGCCCGCCTTGATCTCGCGCAGCGCGTCGTCGGACCAGTTGAGGCCGGCCACCTGGATGTTCCGGCCGGGCGTGAGGCCGGCAGCGGTCGCCGCGCGCAGCGCGCCGAGCGCCATCGGATCGTTTCCGGCCCAGATGCCGGCCGGCCTGATCTCCTTGCGCGAGGCCCAGCCCAGATAGTTCGCGGTGACCCGCTCGGCCTCGGACTGCGTCCAGTTGGCGAACAGCATGCGGTCCACCACCACATCGGGCGCAGCCTCGACGGCGAGCTTGAGGCCGGCATTGCGGGCGATCGAGGACGGGGTGATCTCGTCACCGCCGATGCCGAGAATGTGGATCTTGCCGTCGGCGCTCTGCCATTTCTCGGCGCGCGCGGTGGCGATCAGGGCGTTCGCCATCCGCGCCCCCGCGGTCTGAAGATCGGTCGTGATATCGCCGAGCCAGGTCTTGAGCTTCTGGCGGGGCGGGCCAAGGCGGGCCGCGTCATCGCCGATCAGCGTGTTCGAGAGCAGCAGCGTCTTGACGCCGGCGGCCTCGGCCGCCTCAAGGATCGGAACGGCGGCGGATTCCTCGTTCGAGAGGATGAGGAAATCGGGCTTGTCAGCGCGCGCGACCACGCCGAAGCCCAGCTCCTGCATGGTGCGGTAATTCCGCTCGCTGGTCAGCACCTCGATATGCGCGTCGAGCTTGCGGCCGGCGGCCTGCATGGTCTGCGCGACCATGTCCCAATAGACCTCGCCGGTCTTGCCGGGGTTGACGAAAACGATGTTGAGACGCTTGGCGTCCGCCGCAACAGCGCCGCCAGGCGGCATCAGAACGCCGCAGGCCATGCTCATCGCGAGCAATATGCGCAAGACTACAGTCATTTGTTTCGCCATCCCGTCTCGGTTCCGAAACTGGGCCTGCGTCCGCTAACATTTGGCAAAGTCCGGCCTAGTGCCGCGGCGCAGAGCTAACAAAGGGTGTATCGGACGCGCTGAATTGCCATATTTGGCGGCGCGGGTCGCTCTGTCCGCCCTCCGTTCCGTGCTATCAGCAGGCCCGAAACCCCTCCGACTCGCTGTCCCCATGGCCAAGAACACGCTTTCCTTCGTCTGCCAGAACTGCGGCGCGGCCTATAACCGCTGGCAGGGCAAATGCGAGTCCTGCGGCGAGTGGAATACGCTCGCGGAAGAAGACACCAGCGGCAGCGTCCCGGTGTCGATCCGCTCCAAGCGCAAGGGCCGGACGTTCGCCCTGGAGAGCCTTGCCGGCAAGAGCCCGGACGCGCCGCGCCTGTCGTCGGGGATGACCGAGCTCGACCGCGTCACCGGTGGCGGCTTCGTCCGCGGCTCGGTGCTCTTGGTCGGAGGCGATCCCGGCATCGGCAAGTCGACGCTGTTGACGCAGGCGACCAGCATGATGGCGCGCGCCGGCCACCGCATCGTCTACATCTCCGGCGAAGAAGCCATCGCCCAGGTGCGGCTGCGCGCCGAGCGGCTCGGCCTGTCCGACGCGCCGGTGCAGCTCGCCGCAGAGACATCGGTGGAAGACATCGTCTCGACGCTGTCGGACGGCGCGGTCCCGCGGCTGATCGTGATCGACTCGATCCAGACCATGTGGACGGACACGGTGGAATCGGCGCCCGGCACGGTGACGCAGGTGCGCGCCTCGGCACAGGCCCTCATTCGTTTCGCCAAGAAAACCGGCGCTGCCATCATCCTGGTCGGCCACGTCACCAAGGACGGCCAGATCGCGGGCCCTCGCGTCGTCGAGCACATGGTCGACGCGGTGATGTCGTTCGAGGGCGAAGGCTCGCAGCAATTCCGCATCCTGCGCGCCGTGAAGAACCGTTTCGGCCCGACCGACGAGATCGGCGTGTTCGAGATGACCGGCCTTGGCCTGCGCGAGGTCACCAACCCTTCCGAGCTGTTCCTGTCCGAGCGCGATCTCGGCACGCCCGGCACCGCAGTCTTTGCGGGCATCGAGGGTACGAGGCCCGTCCTGGTCGAATTGCAGGCGCTTGTGGCCCCGACCTCGCTCGGCACCCCGCGGCGGGCCGTGGTCGGCTGGGACCAGAGCCGGCTCTCGATGGTGCTGGCGGTGCTGGAGGCCCATTGCGGGGTCAAGCTGTCCGGCCACGACGTCTATCTGAACGTCGCGGGCGGCCTGCGCATCCACGAGCCGGCTGCCGACATGGCCGCCGCAGCCGCACTGGTATCGTCCCTGGTTAATGCGCAGTTACCCACCGATGCCGTCTATTTCGGCGAAATTTCGCTCTCCGGCGTGATCCGTCCGGTGGCACAGACGCCGGCCCGGCTCAAGGAAGCGGCCAAGCTCGGCTTCAAACGCGCCGTACTGCCCGAATCGGCCCGGGGCGGCGATGCCGGCGGTGACGCCGGATTGTCACTGAACGCGGTCAACAGCCTCACGACGCTGGTGGCCGAAATCGCCGCCAGGGGCTCCCGCCGCGGCGATCAGAGCGCTCCGGCGGAGAAAAATGCCACACCGGCAAGATTCCGCCGTGGAGAGGGTTAGCTGGAGGTGACGTTCCCCGCCCCCGCCGCTATACAGCCGTCACAAAAGCAGCATGGGATTGCGTGGTTGCGGCCTTGCCGGGAACGCCGTCTGCCCCTCTTTTAAGGCAGCGGCCAAGCACCGATTCGCTGAGCACCTTTGAAGTACGAGCGGACCAGACCAGCCGATGCCAGTAACACTCCTCGACCTGATCCTGCTCGGTGTGATGCTGATCTCGGGCCTGCTCGCCATGGTCCGCGGCTTCATGCGCGAAATCCTGTCGATCGCAGCCTGGGGCACGGCGGCGATCGTGACGCTCTACTCCTTCTCGAAGCTGCTGCCGACGGCCAAGACCTATTTCAACAACGACACGGTCGCGAGCGTGGTCGTCGTCGCAGGCGTGTTCGTCGGCACCCTGGTCATCGTTTCCGTGATCACGGTCCGGATCTCCGACATGATCCTGGATTCGCGCATCGGCGCGCTGGACCGCACCCTGGGGTTCCTGTTTGGCCTCGCTCGCGGGCTTTTGATCGTCGTGGTCGCGTTCCTGTTCTTCACCTGGCTGGTGCCGGACAAGCAGCGCCCCGACTGGGTCACGGGGGCCAAGTCCCGCGTCGTGCTCCAGGGAACCGGCGATTGGCTGATGTCCCTCTTGCCTGATGACCCCGAGAACACCATCTTGAAGAGATTCAAGAAAAACAAACCAGATGATGATCAAGCTGATTCCGAGCAGCAGCCTTCGGGCAGTGGCGACGGATACAGTAAACCGGCTCGTGACAGTTTGAAAAAACTGATCGAGAAACCCGCGGCACGTTGACTTGAGCCCAGAGAGAGGCGCGAACGAGATGCGACACCCTGACCAGGACGCTCAACTTGATCTCGACGCCAAGGCCGGTTTGGGCCCATCCGCGCTGGAGCTTCAGGACGATCTGGAAGGGGATACGCTGCGCGAGGAATGCGGCGTGTTCGGCATCTACGGCCACCCCGACGCCGCCGCCATCACGGCGCTCGGTCTCCACGCCCTCCAGCACCGCGGCCAGGAAGCCGCCGGCATCGTCTCCTACGACGGCAGCCGCTTTCACAGCGAACGCCGCCTCGGTCTCGTCGGCGACACCTTCTCCCGCCGCGAGGTGATCGATCGCCTGCCCGGCAACATGGCAGTCGGCCATGTCCGCTATTCCACCACCGGCGCCACCATCCTGCGCAACGTGCAGCCGCTGTTCGCCGAGCTCAATGCCGGCGGCCTCGCGGTCGCCCACAACGGCAACCTCACCAACGGCCTGACGCTGCGCCGCGAGCTCGTGAAGCACGGCGCGATGATGCAGTCGACCACCGACACCGAAGTGATCCTGCATCTGGTCGCGCGCTCCAAGCGCGCCCGCTTCATCGAGCGCTACATCGACGCGCTGCGCGAGATCGAGGGCGCCTATGCGCTGGTCTCGCTGACCAACAAGAAACTCGTCGGCGCGCGCGACCCGCGCGGCATCCGTCCGCTCGTGCTCGGTGAGCTCGACGGCTGCCCGATCCTGACCTCGGAGACCTGCGCGCTCGACATCATCGGCGCCCGCTTCATCCGCGACATCGAGCCGGGCGAAGTCATCGTGTTCGACGAGAACGGCCAGGACATCCACAAGCCGTTCCCGCCGATGGCGCCGCGCCCCTGCATCTTCGAATACATCTATTTCTCCCGGCCGGATTCCATCGTTCACGGCCGCTCGGTCTATGAAGTGCGCAAGGCCTTCGGCGCGCAGCTCGCGCGCGAGAGCCACGTGCCGATCGACGTCGTCGTGCCGGTGCCGGATTCCGGCGTACCCGCTGCGGTCGGCTACAGCCAGCATTCCGGCGTGCCGTTCGAGCTCGGCATCATCCGCAACCACTATGTCGGCCGCACCTTCATCCAGCCGACGCAGGCGATCCGCGAATCCGGCGTGCGCATGAAGCATTCGGCCAACCGCGCCGCGATCGAAGGCAAGCGCATCATCCTGATCGACGACTCGCTGGTGCGCGGTACCACCTCGAAGAAGATCGTGCGCATGATGCGCGATGCCGGCGCGAAGGAAGTGCATTTCCGCCTCGCTTCGCCGCCGATCCTCTATCCTGATTATTACGGCATCGACCTGCCCGATCGTGGTGGCCTCTTGGCCGCGACGCATTCGCTGGAGGAGATGCGTGAGATCATCGGCGCCGACTCGCTCGCCTTCCTGTCGATCGACGGCATGTACCGCGCCATGGGCGAGCCCGGCCGCGATCCCGCCAATCCGAAATTCTCGGATCATTGCTTCACCGGGGCCTATCCGACCCACCTCACCGACCAGACCCAGACCGAGCCGCAGCCGCGGCAGCTGTCGCTGCTGGCGGAGGCGAGCTGACGGCGTAGCCGTCATCCCGGGGCGGTCCGCAGGACCGAACCCGGGATCTCGACGTTGTCTTGCAGCCTCTAGATTCCGGGTTCGATGCTTCGCATCGCCCCGGAATGACAATGCCGCAGGCTTGTGCGGACCGCCTGCCTCTGCGATACCGCCTGCATGACAAAACCGCTCGCCAATCGCATCGCTCTCGTCACCGGCGCCTCGCGCGGCATTGGATTCGCCACGGCCCTCGCTTTGGCAAAGGCCGGCGCGCATATCGTTGCCACCGCGCGCACACAGGGCGGGCTGGAAGAGCTCGACGACGAGATCCGGAAAATCGGCGGCAGCGCCACGCTGGTGCCACTGGACCTCACCGATTTTGATGGCATCGCGCGGTTAGGCGCCGGCCTGCACGAGCGCTATGGCAAGCTCGACATCCTCGTCGGCAATGCCGGCGTGCTCGGCCCCTCTTCGCCCATCGGCCATATCGAGCTGAAGACGTTCAACGACGTCATGGCCGTCAACGTCTCTGCCAACTTCCAGCTGATCCGCTGCATGGAGCCGCTGCTGAGGCAATCCGATGCCGGCCGCGCCGTGTTCATCACCTCCGGCGCCGCCAACAAGGCGACCGCCTATGTCAGCCCCTACGCCGCCTCCAAGGCCGCGCTGGAGACGCTGGCGCGCGCCTGGGCGCAGGAGACCGCGAACACGTCTCTACGCGTCAACCTGTTCAATCCCGGGCCGATCCGCACCCGTATGCGCGCGACCCTGATGCCCGGCGAAGACCCCGCGACGCTCGACACGCCCGAGCAGGTCGCCGAATTCATCGTGCCGCTCTGCGCGCCCGACTGGACCGAGACTGGCAAGTTCTACGACTATAAGACCCGCAGCCTGATGAGCTTCCGCCCGCCGGCCTGATTGACTCGGGTCCCTCCCCGCGATTGACTGCCGGCGCTCAAGCGGCAGCAAGCTGCAGGCCAAAAAAGGGAGGTCGCCATGACACCATGGCATCGCGCAGGGCTTTCGCGTGCGCTCGCAAATGTCTCTCACGCCTTCTCCATCCTGATCGCAGCCATTGCGCTCGTCCTTCCGGGCGTTGCGATTGCTGCCGACGTCCCGACCTTCGCGGTCGATCCTTCCTGGCCGAAGCAGCTGCCGAACAACTGGATCCTCGGCCAGGTCGGCGGCATCACCGTCGACTGGCAGGGCCACATCTGGGTGATCCATCGCCCGCGCTCGCTCACCGACGATGAGAAAGGCGCGAGCCTCAACCCGCCGCGCTCCAAATGCTGCGTCTCGGCGCCGCCCGTCCTCGAGTTCGACAGCGATGGCAACCTGCTGCGGTCCTGGGGCGGACCGGGCGAAGGCTATGAGTGGGTCGGCCGCGAGCACGGCATCGAGGTCGACGAGCGCGGCTTCGTCTGGGTCGGCGGCAATGCCGACAACGACAACGCGATCCTGAAGTTCACACTGGACGGCAAGTTCGTGGCGCAGATCGGCAAGATCGCGCCGAGCCTCGGCAGCAACGACACGACGCAGCTCGGCAAGCCCGCCGAAACCGCGATCGACAAGGAGGCGAACGAAATCTACGTCGCCGACGGCTACGGCAACCACCGCGTCATCGTGTTCGATGCAACGACGCTCGCCTACAAGCGGCACTGGGGCGCCTACGGCAACAAGCCGAATGATGACAAGCAAGGTCCGTATGATCCCAAGGCGCCGGTGTCGCAGCAATTCGGAAATCCCGTGCACTGCGTGAAGCTCACCAATGACGGCCTCGTCTACGTCTGCGACCGCATCAACAACCGCATCCAGGTGTTCAAAAAGGACGGCACCTTCGTGAAAGAGTTCTTCTTCGAGAAGAACACGCTCGGCAATGGCGCCGTCTGGGACATCGCGATCTGGCCCGATCCGAAGCAGACTTATCTGCTCAGCGCCGACGGCGAGAACAACGAGATCAGGGTGATCAAGCGCGACGACGGCGGCGTCGTCGGCAGCTTCGGGCATAACGGCCGCAATGCTGGGCAATTCCACTGGGTGCATGCGATGGCGATCGACGCCAAGGGTAATGTCTATACCGCCGAGGTCGATACCGGAAAACGCATCCAGAAATTCAAGCTGACCTCGGACGCGCTGAAATAGCGTCTCAACGCATTTTGTCCAAAAGTTAACCGACGGATGACGCTACGACGCAGCGTCATCCGGCTTTAGGCGCATTGCCGGGACCTGCGGGACACGGTAGAGCCATCAGCCGGAACAAGGCTCCGCAAGAGGGCCGTCCGCATATTTGACAATGGAGGAAACCTTTTATGACGACGACGTTCGCGCGCCGCTCCGCGGCCCTTCTGGCCTGCGCCGCTTTCGGTTTTGCCACATCCGCCTACGCCCAGGACAAGACTGTCACGATCGGCGTGCTCAATGACATGTCCAGTCTCTACGCCGACATCGGCGGCCCCAACTCCGTGGTGGCAGTCAAGATGGCGGTGGAGGATTCCGGCCTGGCTGCCAAGGGCTGGAAGATCGAAGTCGTCAGCGGCGACCACCAGAACAAGCCGGACATCGGCGTCAACATCGCGCGGCAGTGGATCGACACCCAGAAGGTCGACATGATCACCGACACGCCGAACTCCGGCGTGGCGCTTGCGGTCAGCAACGTCGCCAAGGAAAAGAACGTCGTTTTGCTCAACAATGGCGGCGCCAGCGCCGACCTCACCGGCAAGGCCTGCAACGCCAACACCATCTCCTACACCTACGACACCTACATGCTCGCCAACGGCACCGGCAAGGCGCTGACCAAGGCCGGCGGCGACACCTGGTTCTTCCTGACCGCCGACTATGCATTCGGCGCCGCGCTCGAGCGTGACACCAGCGCGGTGGTCACCGCGAACGGCGGCAAGGTGCTCGGCGGTGTCAAGCATCCGCTCAATACGTCCGACTTCTCCTCCTTCCTGCTGCAGGCGCAGAACTCCAAGGCGAAGATCGTCGGGCTTGCCAATGCCGGCGGCGACACCACCAACTCGATCAAGCAGGCGGCCGAGTTCGGCATCGTCGAAGGCGGCCAGAAGCTCGCCGCGCTCCTGCTGTTCATCAACGACGTCCACTCGCTCGGCCTCAAGACCGCGCACGGCCTGACCTTCACCGAATCCTTCTACTGGGACCTCAACGAGGGCACGCGCGCCTTCTCGAAGCGTTTCCAGGATAAGACCGCCAACAAGGCGATGCCGTCGATGACGCAGGCCGGCAACTATGCCGGCGTGCTGCATTACCTCAAGGCGCTCGAGGCGCTCGGCGGCAACCCGCATGACGGCGCCAAGGTCGTCGCCAAGATGAAGGAAATCCCGACCGACGATCCACTGTTCGGCAAGGGCCCGCTGCGCGAGGACGGCCGCCGCATCATCCCGGCTTACCTGTTCGAGGTGAAGAAGCCGGAGGAGTCGAAGGGTCCGTGGGACTATTACAAGCTGGTCGCGACCATCTCGGCCGAAGACGCGGCCAAGCCGCTCAAGGACAGCGAGTGCCCGCTGGTGAAGAAGTGACCGCGTAGCGGTCATCCCGGGGCGATGCATAGCATCGAACTATGGTGCGCAATTGCGCACCTGAGGATCTCGCGCGGCATTCTACACTGCCGTAGGGTGGGCAAAGGCGCGTAAGCGCCGTACCCACCTTCTCGCCACATACTCAAGACGTGGTGGGCACGCTTCGCTTTGCCCACCCTACGGGTCTACGAGACTGTCTTCGTGGTCGCCAGCGCCCGCAGCGCGATCGCAACGCACGCCACCATCAGCACGGCCGCGAGCAGGAATGGTGCGCCGGGCAGATGCAGCGGCGCGCTGGCGCCGATGAAATAGGAGAACGTCAGGGTGAACAGGAACGGGCCGACGAGCTGCGAGACGCTCTGCACGCTCGCGGTCGCGCCCTGCAACTGGCCCTGCTGATCGGGCGCGACCAGCCGCGTCATCAGCGATTGCGAGGCGGCGCCAGAGATGCCCCACAGCGACAGCACGGGAATACCGATCCAGGACAGCGGTCCGGTCGGCGCAGCGCCCAGGATCACGAAGCCGATCGCGCCACAGCACAAGCCCATCAGCAGCGCGTTCCGCTCGCCGAGCAGGCGCACGATCGGGCCGATCGCGAGCCCCTGCACCACCATGGTGCAGATGCCGACCATGGCCAGCGTCAGGCCCACGGTCTTGGAATCCCAACCGTAGCGATAGGTCGCATAGAGCACGAAGGTCGACGGCAGCACCACATGCGCGACTTGCGCGATGAAATTGACGATCGACAGCCCAGCCAGTGCCGCGTTGGAACGCAGCAGACGTAGCGCTCCGACCGGATTGGCGCTGGTCCAGTGGAACGGCGCGCGTTTTTCGGGCGCCAGCGATTCCGGCAGGACCAGTAATCCATAGAGCGCATTGGCAAAGCTCAAGGCCGCCGCGGCCCAGAACGGCAGCCGCGGATCGATGTCGCCGAGCAGACCGCCGAGCGCCGGCCCCAGGATGAATCCTGCACCGAACGCCGCGCCAATCCTGCCGAACACCGCCGCCCGCTGTTCCGGCGGCGTGATGTCCGAGATGTAGGCAAAGGCGGTCGAGATGCTCGCCGAGGTGATTCCGGAGATCAAGCGCCGATGAACAGCCACGTCAGCGACGGCGCCAGCGCCATCAGGACGTAGTCGGCGGCGAGCCCAAAATTCGACAGCAGCACCACCGGCCGCCGTCCGAAGCGATCCGACAGCGCGCCAAGCATCGGCGAGAACACGAACTGCATCAGCGCCCAGGCGGAGCCGAACAGTCCGAAAATGCGCGCCGCATGAGCCGTGTCGTTGCCCACGAAGCTCTCGACCAGCTTTGGCAGGATCGGCATGATCACGCCGAGCGCGAGCATGTCGAGCAGGATGGTGACGAAGATGAAGGCGACCGCGCCGCGCCGGACCGGCGCTGTGCCTTGCGCCACCGCCTCGCCGGCGCCGTCACTCATGACGGCCGCTTGCGCTTGTGCGCGAAGGGATTGGCCTTCTCGCGCAGGGTGATGCGCACCGGCGTTCCCGGAAGCTCGAAGGTCTCGCGCATGGAATTGGTCAAATAGCGCAAATAGGACTGCGGCACGGCGTCGGCGCGCGAGCAGAACAGCACGAAGCTCGGCGGGCGCGCCTTGTTCTGCGTGATGTAGTTCAGCTTCAGCCGGCGGCCGGACACCGCGGGCGGCGGATTGGCCTGGATCGCCTGCTCGAACCAGCGATTGAGTGCGGAGGTCGGCACGCGCCTGTTCCAGACCGCATAGGCGTCCTGGATCGCCTGCATCAGGCGGTCGATGCCCTCGCCCATCAAGCCTGACACGGCAACGATCGGCACGCCCTTGACCTGCGGCAGCCAATGATCGGCGTCGCGGCGCAGGCCGGAGATCGCACCGCCGCCCTTGGTCTCCATCAGGTCCCATTTGTTGACGGCGAGCACGACGGCGCGGCCCTCGCGCTCGATCAGATCGGCGATGCGCAGGTCCTGCTCCTCGAAGCGGTTCTGCGAGTCCATCATCAGCACGACGACTTCGGCAAAGCGAACCGCGCGCAGCGCGTCGGCGACCGAGAGCTTTTCCAGCTTCTCCTCGATGCGCGAGCGCCGGCGCAGGCCTGCGGTATCGAACACGCGGAAATCGCGGCCCTTCCAGTTGATCTCGACCGCGATGGAATCGCGCGTGGTGCCGGCCTCCGGGCTGGTCAACAAACGTTCTTCGCCGAGCAGATGATTGATCAGCGTCGACTTGCCGGCATTGGGCCGGCCGACGATGGCGACCCGGATCGGGCGCGTCGCGGCCTCTTCTTCCGAGAGCGGCGCGTCGTCCTCATCCTCGTCTTCTTCGACGGGCTCCGGCATCAGCTTAGCCAGCTCATCGTAGAGCTCGCCCATGCCCTCGCCATGCTCGGCCGAGATCTGGATGGGATCGCCGAGACCGAGAGCAAAGGATTCCATCGCGCCGGCATCGCCATGCTTGCCTTCGCTCTTGTTGGCGACGAGCAGCACCGGCTTGTTGGCCTTGCGGGCAAAATCGGCGAAGGCGCGATCAGTGGGCGTGAGGCCGATGCGGGCGTCGATCACGAAGAACAGCGCGTCCGCCTGCGCGATCGCGGTCTCGGTCTGCTCCTGCATCCGCGCAGTCAGCGAACCCTTGGCGCCCTCGTCGAGGCCGGCGGTATCGATGATGGTGAATTGGAGATCGCCGAGCCTGGCCTCACCCTCGCGGCGGTCGCGGGTGACGCCCGGCAGATCATCGACGAGCGCGAGCTTCTGTCCGACCAGGCGGTTGAACAGCGTCGACTTGCCGACATTGGGCCGGCCGATGATGGCGATCGTGAAGGACATCGGTCATTCGTGCGCTGCCGAGGCTGCGCCTGTCAATGCAGTGAGGATGATTAGCGCGAGAAGCTGCCGCTCGGCAGCGGCGCCGGGAAAGCGCCCTGCGACTGCTGCTGCGTGGTCTGGGCCGATTGTGCCGGCTGCTGTTGGACGGGCTGGTCCGGCGGCGGCGCGGTGGTGCGCTTGCGGACGATCTTCTGCTTGGGCGGCGGAGCGGCCGACGGCGGCGCAGCTTCCGGCTGGGCCTCGCCATCGACCTCGCCGGCGGGCGCCTGCGCGGGTGCGGCCGCGGCGGCCGGCTGCTTGCTCTTCTTCGCCTTGGCGCCCTTGGCCGGCTCAGGCGGCGGCGGCTCTGTCGGCAAAGCCGCAACGGCCCCCGCGTTCGGATCGGGCTGTTGCTGGGCGCCCTTGTACAGCTCCTTCGGGACGCCTTGCTCGAGGCCCGGGACACCTTCCGGGAACACCGGCTTGCGGTCGCCTGGCAGCTTCTTCTTGGTGTCGAGGAAGTCGAGCATGTCGCTTGGATCGAAGCTGGAGCAGCCGCCCAGGACGCCTGTGAAGGCGATCAGGACGGCGGCTGCGATCAAGCGTGGCGTGCGGCGCATCTTGGTGTCTCGTTACGTCAGAGGGCCCGAAGGTCAGCTCTTGTCAGCTTTTGGCGACGGGCGGCAGCAGAGCCTGAAGCGCCTCGGCGCGCGAGCGCAGCCCTGGCGGCGTTTCGCCGTCTTCGGCAATCGTATCGAGCCATTTGCGCGCGGCGGTCGCGTCATTGTTGCGCCAGGCCGACAGCGCCAGCATCTCGCGCGCGCTGTGGCGGAAGGTCGATTTGGGCGCGGCCGAAGCCTCGAGCCGCTGCTGAATGTCGGCATAGGACGCGCTGTCGAGCAGCAAGCCGGCGGCGCGGATCTTTGCCATATCCTGCCACTCACCACCCACACTGCGATCGGCGGCGATATCATCATACAGCTTCGCGGCCGCCTTGGGATCGCGGGGGGCGGCCTCCGCCGCGGCGCGCAGCCGCGCCAGGGTGCGATAGCCCGACGGCGCCCTGGCGGCGAGCTCGGTGAAGGCGGCCTCGGCCTCGGCGTGCTTGTTCTGGTCGGACAGCTCGACGGCCTTCTCGAAGGCGGCGCCGGCCTCGGCGGCCTTCTTGGCCTCCAGGTATTGATAGCCGCGCCAGCCGCCGACAGCGGCCACGACCAGCACCATCAGGGCGATGAAGTAGATCGAATACTTATCCCACAGCTTCTTGAGCTGTTCGCGACGTACTTCCTCGTCGACTTCGTCAAATAATTCAGACACTTATGCTAATCCCATGCCCGTCCGGGTGCGCGCGCCAATGCGTCCGCGTCAAGAATCCCGTACCCGCGTGGCGGCGAGGTACCCTAACGATATGGCGGTGGCAAGGCAAAGCCAGCCCAATCAAGGCGTTAACCACCCGGCAGAAGCCCGAAACCACCCTCTGGCCGGCTCAGGTCCCCAAGAGCTCCCGCAGCTGCCGCTTCAGCACCTTGCCATTGGCATTGCGCGGCAGCGGCTCGGCAGTGATCGCCATGGTCTCGGGGACCTTGTAGTCGGACAGCCGTTCCGCGCACCAGGCCCGCAAGGCATCGGCGGCCACCGGCGCGCGTGTCACCACGACGGCATGGACGCGCTCGCCAAGCACCGGGCACGCCCTGGCGATGATCGCACTCTCGACCACCGCGGGATGGCCGGCTAGGACGGATTCGACCTCGGCGGAATAGATCTTCAGGCCGCCGCGGTTGATCATGTCCTTCTGCCGGTCGAACACGCGGACAAAGCCTTCGGCGTCGACCGAGCCGAGATCGCCGGAGTGCCAGAATCCAGCGGTGAAGCTCTCGGCGGTCGCCTTCGGATTGTTCCAGTAGCCCTTGATGACGGAGGCGCTCCGAATCCAGAGTTCGCCGATCTCGCCGGGCGGCAGCTCACGGCCATCAGGCCCCATCGCGATGATGCGTGCACCGGGGCACGGCAGGCCCACGCTATCGATGTGGCTCGCGGTCAGCTCGCCCGGCATGATCGTCGACGGTGACGTCGTTTCGGTCGCGCCGTAGCAGTTCGCAAGCTTCAGGCCGGGGATCGTCGCCTTGAGCTTCTCGATGGTCGCGACCGGCATCGGCGCGCCGCCGAAGCCGCCGATGCGCCAGCTCGAGAGATCATAGTTGTCGAAATCGGGCTGGAGCAGGCAGAGATTGTACATCGCCGGCACCATCACCGTGTAAGTGACGCGCTCGCGCGCGGCGAGCTTGAGATAATCCGCGGCCTTGAACTCCGGCATGATGATCAGTGCGCCGCCGCAGCGGATCATCGTCGTGATGTTGGCGACGACGCCGGTGACGTGGCCGAGCGGCACGGCCGCGATCGAACGGTCCGCTGCCGTCAATTGCAGGCAGGACACGAACACCATCGAGGAATGCACGATGTTGCAATGGGCGAGCATCGCGCCCTTCGGCTTGCCCGTCGTGCCCGATGTGTAGAGGATCATTGCGGTGTCCTCTTCACCCACCTCGACCGGCGCCGAGGCCGGCGCGTGGTCAGCGAGCGTGGCGAAACGCGACAGGACCGGATCGCTGTCGACGACGACGCGGTGGATCACAGCGGGCACATCCGATGCATCGGGCAGCCGGTCGGCGAGCCCCGCCTCATGGATCAGGACCTTCGCGCCGCAATCGGCGAGCACATAGGCGATCTCCGGCTTCTGCTGGCGCGTGCTGAGCAGCACCGTGACGAGGCCCTCATGCACGGCGGCGAACAGCAGAAGCGGAAACTCGATGCGGTTGCCGAGCAGGATCGCAACACGATCGCCGCGTTGCAGGCCGAGCTTGCGAAAGCCCGCCGCGATCCGTGCCGACCGCTCCACCGCCTGCCGCCAGCTCAGGCGGACGTCGCCTGCGATGAGCGCTTCGCCATCGGCATTGCGGGCGCAGGCGTCTGCGATCATCGCCCACAGGTTCGCGGGACGGTCGCAGAACGCCGGCACCACCCGATCGCCAAAGCGCGCCTCGAGACGCATCGGCGAAATCTGAGATTGCGACCAGTCCATCGGAACGCCTCGGCTTATTGCTCTTGTTATCTTCCGCGCACGATCGAGCGGTGCTGTCTTGTGCCGGTCGGCTAGATGCCCATGACGGGAACGCCGATCACGACAGGATGGAACGCAAAGGCCAGCGCCAGATACGCAACGATGCCGACGGCGACCGCGATCAGATCGTTGGTGACGCCGCCCACCGGGATCGGCGGCCCGCCGGCGTCCTTGCGATGCTTGAGCGAGATGCGGTCATACACCGCCCAGCCCAGGAACGAGCCGAACAGGATGATGGAGCCGAGATCGCCGTTGGCGAGCAGATGCGCCGCCGCCCAGAGCTTGATGCCGGCCAGCATCGGATGCTTCAACGTCGCATAGATGCGGCCGCGCAGGTAGGAGGCGACCACCAGGATGACCGCGGGAAGCATCAGCGCCAGGGTAATGTGCTTGAGCGCCTTCGGCGGATACCAGACATCGATCCAGCCGGAACTGCGATAATGGGCAAAGCCCCAGATGATCAGCGCCAGCCCCGCAAGCGAAACGACGGAGTAGAGGAGCTTGTAGGTCCCCTCGCCCAGCCGCGCGATGGCCTGCCCGCGTGCCTCACGTTTCGTGGTGAAAACATGGGCCGCGAAAAACAGCACCAGCCCCAGGATCATGACCAGCAGACCCACGACATCCTCCCCTCGTCCAGCGCCCCGCCCATGGCGTATCATCGATTGGCCGCCGGTCGCAACTGACGCGCTACTTGCCGGGCTCCCGATTGTCGACGTAGCGGATCGCAATCGGCCGTCCGGCCAGCGCGCCGCCGAGGCCGCCGGTGAATTTCAGCGGCAGACAGGCTTTCAGCGATGAATTGATCGCGTTGAGATAGGTGGTTCGGATGTCGGCGGGGACGCCCGCGGTCGCGTATGTCAGGCGTGGCGGGCCGATCAGGCCGCCCGCCTTGTTGAAGCTGAAACGCACCGACATCTGCATGCCCGCCCGTGTATTGTCAGAGGGTGGCGACCAGCAGCTGCGCAGCTCGGCGAAGAGGTCGCCGATCGTGTCGAGGTCGTGATCCGGCCTTTGATACTTGGCGCGATCGGCGTCGGACGGAACGCTCTCGATCGTGAGCTGGAGTTTCTGGCCGTAGGGATAGTCGATCTCGGGAATGCAGGGGCCGGGCTCGAGCGGGCTGCAATAATACGGCGTACAGGGCCGGCCGTCGAGGACGCTGCACGGCTCGTGCGAAAACGGAATCGGATTGATCTGGCGCGGCCGCGCGTCGGCCGCCATCGTCGAGATCGCCAGCAGGAGAAAAGGAAGGATGACGCGCCACATGATGCGAGCTCGCGATGTCACACGAGTCGAAGGTGGCATTGCCTCTGACAACGTCAAGCCTGCGGACGTTCACATGCTTGCGTTCAAGCACGCTGTCGTCGCCCGGCTTGACCGGGCGACCCAGTACGCCGTGACGGCAATGATTGGATCGATGGGCTGCGGCGTACTGGATTCCCCGCCTTCGCGGGGAATGATAGTGGGGCGTGTGGCCAGTGGCGGGCGAGAGCGCCCTACCCTTTCTTCTTGACGTCCTTGACGTTGGTGAACTCGATGCCCTCGGCGCGCTCCCTGGTGTAGCCGAGATAGAACTCGTTCCGCGCCAGGTACACGGGATCGCCGTCGACATCGTCGGCAATGCTGGAGGTGTTGGCGGCGATGAAGGTGTCGAGCTTCTTGCGGTCCTCGGAGGAAACCCAGCGCGCGAGCTGGAACTCGCTGACCTCGAATTCGACCGGCAGCGAATATTCGGCTTCGAGGCGCGCCTTCAGCACGTCGAGCTGAAGTGCGCCGACCACGCCGACCAGTGCGGGCGCGCCGTCGCGCGGCCGGAACACCTGGACCACGCCCTCTTCCGACATCTGCTGAAGCGCTTCCTTCAGCTTCTTCGCCTTCATGGCGTCGGTGAGCCGGACGCGGCGAACGATTTCCGGCGCAAAGCTCGGCACGCCGACAAAGTTGAAATCCTCGCCTTCGGTCAGCGTGTCGCCGATGCGGAGCGTGCCGTGATTGGGGATGCCGACGACATCGCCGGCAAAGGCCTCGTCCGCCACCGAGCGGTCCTGCGCGAAGAAGAATTGCGGGCTCGACAGCGGCATGCTCTTGCCGGTGCGCACCAGCTTCGCCTTCATGCCACGGCTGAGCTTGCCGGAGCACAGGCGCGCGAAGGCAATGCGGTCGCGGTGGTTCGGATCCATGTTGGCCTGGATCTTGAACACGAAGGCGCTCATGCGCGGATCGGTGGCCTCGACCTTGCGCTGGTCGCTGTCCTGCGCGCGCGGCTCGGGCGCGAACCTGCCGAGACCTTCCAGGAGGTCGCCGACGCCGAAATTGCGCAGCGCGCTGCCGAAATAGACCGGCGTTAGATGCCCTTCGCGAAACGCGTCGAGCTCGAATGGTTTTGAAGCTTCGGTGACGAGCTCGAGTTCGTCCTTCACAGCAGAGGCGTCGAGATTGGCGTTGAGCTTGGCGAGCTCGGCGATCTCGATCTGCTGCACGGCGCCGGTCTTGGCACCGCCGCCTTCGAGCAGGCGGACACCGCCGTTAATGACGTCGTAGGTGCCAAGGAAGTCGCGGCCGCGGCCAACCGGCCAGGTCATTGGCGTGGTGTCGAGCGCCAGGGTCTTTTCGATCTCGTCGAGCAGCTCGAACACGTCCCGGCTCTCACGGTCCATCTTGTTGATGAAGGTGATGATCGGGATGTCGCGCAACCGGCACACCTCGAACAGCTTGCGGGTGCGCGCCTCGATGCCCTTGGCGGCGTCGATCACCATGACGGCGGAGTCGACGGCCGTCAGCGTGCGATAGGTGTCTTCCGAAAAGTCCTCGTGGCCCGGCGTGTCCAGGAGGTTGAACACGAGGCCCTCGAACTCGAAGGTCATCACCGAGGTCACGACCGAGATGCCGCGCTCGCGCTCGATCTTCATCCAGTCCGAACGCGTGTTGCGCCGCTCGCCCTTGGCCTTGACCTGGCCGGCGAGGTTGATGGCGCCGCCGAACAGCAGGAGCTTTTCGGTCAGCGTGGTCTTGCCGGCGTCGGGGTGGGAGATGATCGCAAAGGTCCGTCGTCGCGCCACCTCAGAGGCAAGCGGGGAACGGGCCGGCGATTCGGCTGTGGTGGTGGCGATGTCGGACATGGCGGGAGCGTTTGGCAGGGAAAATGGGCCTGATCAAGCCTCATTTGGTGATTGCGGAGCCCTCCGGCCAGCCCCATATCCGCCGACGGGAGGGACGGCCCTCCCTTTCGCAGCCAATCGCCAGCGGGGACGACCCTGCCTTGAATGGAGGGTCGTCATGGCCTGGAGCATCCTGTTCGTCGCCGGTCTTCTCGAGATCACCTGGGCGATCGGGCTGAAATACACCGAGGGTTTCAGCAGGCTTGTTCCGTCCGTCGTCACGCTCGCGGCCATGGCCGGCAGCGTCATTCTGCTGGGATTTGCCCTCAAATCCCTGCCCGTCGGGACCGCCTATGCGGTCTGGACCGGGATCGGCGCGGTCGGCACCGCCACGCTCGGCATCTTCCTGTTTGGCGAGCCCGCCACCGCCTTCCGCCTCGCCAGCATCGGGCTGATCGTTGCCGGCATCGTCGGCCTGAAGCTCGTCACCTGAAGAGCTGGACTGCCCACCAGGTCAGCGCAGCCACGATCGCCGAGGCCGGGATCGTGATCACCCAGGCATAGACGATCGAGCTTGCGACGTTCCAGCGCACCGCCGAAACCCGGCGGGCTGCGCCGACGCCGACGATGGCGCCAGTGATGGTGTGGGTGGTCGAGACGGGAACGCCGAGGAACGTCGCCATGAACAGGGTCGCGGCACCGCCGGTCTCGGCGCAAAAGCCCTGCATCGGCGTCAGTTTGGTGATGCGCAGGCCCATGGTGCGGACGATGCGCCAGCCCCCCATCAGCGTCCCCAGCGCCATCGCCGCCTGGCACGACAGCACCACCCAGAAGGGCACCGAGAATTCGCTGCCGAGATGGCCTTGCGAATAGAGCAGCACGGCGATGATGCCCATGGTCTTCTGCGCATCATTGCCGCCATGGCCGAGCGAATAGAGCGAGGCGGAGGCGAATTGCAGGATGCGGAACGCGCGATCGACCGCGAACGGCGTCGAGCGCACCGAGAGCCAGGACACGATCGCCACCAGCAGCATCGCCAGCAGGAAGCCGACCAGCGGCGACAGCACGATCGCCAGCACCGTCTTCGACAGACCGCTCCACACCGCCGCCGAAATCCCGGCCTTGGCCATGCCGCCGCCGACGAGGCCGCCGATCAGCGCATGCGACGAGGAGGACGGGATGCCCAGCGCCCAGGTCACGAGGTTCCAGATGATGGCGCCGATGAGAGCGGCGAAGATCACCTGGGCATCGACGATCGAGGGATCGATGATGCCGGTTCCGATGGTCTGGGCGACGTGCAGGCCGAACACCATGAAGGCGACGAAATTGAAGAACGCGGCCCAGAACACCGCGAATTGCGGCCGCAGCACGCGGGTCGACACGATGGTCGCGATCGAATTGGCGGCGTCGTGCAGGCCGTTCAGGAAGTCGAACAGCAGCGCGACGGCGATCAGTCCGACCAGGACGGGAAGACCCAACACGGCATCCACGGCGGCCCTGCCTTACTCTTCGCGCATGATCTCCGCGCAAACGCGTTCCGCGTTTGTCGCGAAGGAAAACCGCTGCACACTTTTCCGGATCATGCGCTAGACCTGCTCGATGACGATGCTGTTGATCTCGTTCGCGACGTCGTCAAAGCGGTCGGCCACTTTCTCCAGATGGTCGTAGATCTCGACGCCGACGATGAAATCCATCGCGTTGCCATCGCGATGCTTGAGGAACAATTCCTTCAGCCCGATGTCATGGAGGTCGTCGACGCGCCCCTCGAGCTTGGTCAGTTCCTCCGTGATGGCGGTCAGCATCGCGACGTTCGGTCCGATCGATTGCAACAGCGGCAATGCGCGTCCGACCAGATTGGCGCACTCGATCAGGAGCCCGCCGATCTCGCGCATCGGCGGCTCGAACGTGCGGACCTCGAACAGCATCACGGCCTTGGCGGTCTGCTGCATCTGGTCGATGGCGTCGTCCATCGAGGTGATGAGGTTCTTGATGTCGCCGCGATCGAACGGCGTGATGAAAGTGCGTCGCACCGCCGTCAGCACCTCGCGGGTGATGTTGTCGGCCTCGTTCTCGAACTGGTTGACGCGCTGGCAATAGACCGGCGTCTCCTCGCCGCCATTGAGCACGCCCTGGAGTGCAACGGCGCCCTGAATCACGGTCTGGGCATGGCGGTCGAACAGTTCGAAAAAGCGCTCTTCCCTGGGAAGCAGAGCGCGAAACCAACGCATCATGGGGTCGCTACCGGCTCGAAATGGCCCGGCCCGAACGAGCCGTCACAAAACTGTCATAGACCATTTCGACGCCGCGCGCGTGTCTTCTCACGCCCGCGGAGCCGGATCATCCACCGCTTTAGCGCACCAATGAAATTGATGCGATATCAATGATTTAGAGCGAGCGCCGGAAGTAATGGGCGATTTCGCCAATGACGCCGCGGCGGAAGGTGAGCACGCAGACCACGAAAATCGAGCCCTGAATCACCGTCACCCACTGGCCGAAGCCCGCCAGGTATTGCTGCATGGCGATGATGGCGAAGGCACCAACCACCGGGCCGAAGATGGTGCCGAGACCGCCAACCAGCGTCATCAGCACGACCTCGCCCGACATCGTCCAGTGCACGTCGGTGAGTGAGGCGTTCTGCGCCACGAACACCTTCAGCGCACCGGCAAAGCCCGCCAGCGTCCCCGACAGCACGAACGCCAGGAACTTGTACTGGTCGGTGCGATAGCCGAGCGAGATCGCGCGCGGCTCGTTCTCGCGGATCGACTTCAACACCTCGCCGAACGGCGAGTTGATGATGCGGTAGATCAGCAGGAAGCCGGCGAGGAAGCCGACCAGCACGACGTAATAGAGCACGGTCGGCTTCGACAGATCGAGCACGCCGAACATGCGTCCCTGCGGAATGCCCTGGATGCCGTCCTCACCATGGGTGAACGGCGCCTGGAGATAGATGAAGTACAAGAGCTGCGAGAGCGCCAGGGTGATCATCGAGAAATAGATGCCCTGGCGGCGGATCGAGATGTAGCCGGTGATGATCGAGAGCGCGAAAGCCGCGGCGACACCGACGAGAATGCCGAGCTCCGGCGGCAGCGCCCATACTTTCAGCGCGTGAGCGCTGCAATAACCGGCGGTGCCCATAAACATCGCGTGACCGAACGACAGCAGTCCGCCGTAACCGATCAGCAGGTTGAAGGCGCAGGCCAGCAGCGCGAAGCACAGCGCCTGCATCACGAAGAACGGATAGACCCCCGTGAAGGGCACCGACGCCAGCAGCAGCGCCATCAGCACGAATACGATCATCTCGTCGCGCATCGCACGCGGGGTTACCGGCAGCGTGTCGTCCGTCAAGGCTGTCATATCAGGCCGCCCTTCCCGTCAATCCCGTTGGCTTCACCAAGAGCACCAGCACCATCAGCACGAACACGACGGTGTTGGACGCCTCGGGGTAGAAATATTTGGTCAGCCCCTCGATCACACCGAGCGCAAAGCCGGTGATGATGGAGCCCATGATCGATCCCATGCCGCCGATCACGACCACCGCGAACACGACGATGATGAGGTCGGCGCCCATCAGCGGCCGCACCTGGTTGATCGGCGCCGAAAGCACGCCGGCGAGCGCGGCAAGGCCGACGCCGAGACCATAGGTCAGCGTGATCATGCGCGGAACGTTGATGCCGAAAGCGCGTACCAGCGTCGGATTCTCGGTGGCGGCGCGCAGGTAGGCGCCGAGCCGCGTCTTCTCGATCAGGAACCAGGTCGCCAGACACACCACCAGCGAGAAAATGACCACCCAGCCGCGATAGACGGGCAAGAACATGAAGCCGAGATTCATGCCGCCCTTGAGCTGGTCCGGAATGGCGTAAGGCAGGCCGGAGGAGCCGAAATAGTTCTGGAACACGCCCTGCACGATCAGCGCGATGCCGAAGGTGAGGAGCAGGCCGTAGAGGTGATCGAGCCCGGTCAGCCATTGCAGCATGGTCCGTTCCAGGATCATGCCGAAGATGCCGACGATGATGGGGGCCAGCAGCAACGCCCACCAGTAATTGATGCCGCCGAGGTTGAGCAGGAAATAGGCGACGAAGGCGCCCATCATGTAGAGCGCGCCATGGGCGAAATTGATGATGTTGAGCATGCCGAAGATCACGGCAAGCCCGAGACTGAGCAGCGCGTAGAACGAGCCGTTGATCAGTCCCACCAGTAGCTGAGCGTAAAGAGCCTGCATCGATCCCGCACCCGGTCCCTTCGGCGTTCCCTAGAGTTGCCCGCCGGCTCGAAGCCGGCGGGCTGTTGGTCTTACTTCTTGAGCAGCGCGCACTTGCTCTCGGAGAGCGGCGTGAAGGCCTGGTCGCCCGGCACCGTGCCAACCAGCTTGTAGAAGTCCCACGGTCCCTTGGACTCCGAGGGCTTCTTCACCTCGAACAGATAGGCGTTGTGGATGGTGCGGCCGTTGGGCTGGATCTCGCCCTTGCCGAACAGATCGTCCTCGGTCGGCATCGACTTCATCTTCTCGACGACCTTGACTCCGTCATGCGGATTGCCGCCGAGGGCTTCGAGGGCCTTGAGGTAGTGGCGCACGCCCGCATAGACGCCCGCCTGCACCATGGTCGGCGGAGCGTTGTTCTTCATCTTCTCCGAGAACCTCTTGGAGAAGGCGCGGGTCTTGTCGTCCATGTCCCAGTAGAAGGTCTCGGTGAAGTTGAGGCCTTGCGCGGTCTCGAGGCCGATCGCCTTGACGTCGGTGAGGAACAACAGCAGCGCCGCGAGCTTCTGGCCGCCCTTGACGATGCCGAATTCGGCCGCCTGCTTGATCGAGTTGGTGGTGTCGCCGCCGGCATTGGCAAGGCCGATGATCTTGGCCTTGGAGGCCTGCGCCTGCAGCAGGAAGGACGAGAAGTCCGGCGTGTTCAGCGGATGCTTGACGCCGCCGACGACCTTGCCGCCGTTGGCGGTGACCACCGCGGTGGTGTCGCGCTCGAGCGCCGCGCCGAAGGCGTAGTCCGCGGTCAGGAAGAACCAGCTGTCGCCCCCGGCCTTCACCAGCGCCTGGCCCGTGGTGTGGGCCAGCATGTAGGTATCGTAGGTCCAGTGCACGGTGTTGGGCGAGCACTGTGCGTTGGTGAGGTCCGAGGTCGCTGCGCCAGAGTTGATGTAGACGCCGTTCTTTTCCTTGATGACGTTATTGACCGCGAGCGCCACGCCGGAATTCGGCACGTCGACGATGACGTCGACCTTGTCGACGTCGAACCACTGCCGCGCGATCGCGGTGCCGATGTCGGGCTTGTTCTGGTGATCGCCGGAGATGATGTCGATCTTCCAGCCCTTCGCCGCAAGACCAGAATCTTCAACGGCCATCTGCGCGGCGAGCGTCGAGCCGGGACCGCCGAGATCGGCGTAGAGGCCCGACTGATCGGACAGCGCGCCGATCTTGACGGTCTTGTCCTGCGCGAACGCGACGCCTGTTGCGGCGAAGGTGAGCGCGGTGGTCAGCAGCAATGACGCAATCGACCTGGTCTTCATGCAACGTTCCTTTTGAATTTTCTCTTTGGCCGTTCTTAGTTTGAGCACGATCGCTTCGGAAAACCGCTACACACTTTGTGCCAACGCGGCCCTGCCGGTCCTGATCATGCTCTAGACACCGAGATAGGTGTGGAGCTTGTCCATGTTGGCGGCAAGCTCCGAATTGGAAAATCCGTCAATGATCTTGCCGTGTTCGACCACGTAGTAGCGGTCGGCGACGGTGGAAGCGAAGCGGAAGTTCTGCTCGACGAGGAGGATCGTGAAGCCCTCCTTCTTGAGCCGCGCAATGGTGTGACCGATCTGCTGGATGATGACGGGCGCAAGACCTTCGGTCGGCTCGTCCAGCATCAGGAAGCTCGCGCCGGTGCGCAGGATGCGCGCGATCGCCAGCATCTGCTGCTCGCCGCCGGACAGCTTGGTGCCCTGGCTGTTCAGCCGTTCCTTCAGGTTCGGGAACAGATCGAAGATCTGATCGAGCGGCAGTCCGCCCGCGCGGACCACCGGCGGCAGCAGCAAATTCTCGCGCACGTCGAGGCTGGAGAAGATCCCCCGCTCTTCCGGACAGAACGCGATGCCCATGCGGGCGATCTTGTCGGAGGTCGCGCGGATGATGTCCTGGTTGTTGAACTTCACCGAGCCGGTCCGCTTGCCGATGATGCCCATGATCGACTTCAGCGTGGTGGTCTTGCCGGCGCCATTGCGCCCGAGCAGGGTGACGACCTCGCCTGCATTCACGTCGAAGTTGATCCCGTGCAGGATGTGGGACTCGCCGTACCAGGCCTCGAGGTTGCGGACCTGAAGGATGTTGCCGCCGGTGGCGGCCTTCGCGGGAGCTTCGGCCATCGCAGTCTCAGGCATGACCGGCTCCCAGATAGGCTTCCTTGACGCGCTCGTCTTTGGTGAGCTCTGCGTAATGCCCCTGCGCCAGCACCTGCCCGCGCGTCAGCACGGTGATGATGTCGGAGAGATTGGCGACGACGCTCAAATTATGCTCGACCATCAGGATGGTGTATTTCGCGGAGATGCGCTTGATCAGCGCCGCGATTTTGTCGATGTCCTCGTGGCCCATGCCGGCCATCGGCTCGTCCAGCAGCATCATCTCAGGGTCGAGCGCGAGCGTGGTTGCGATCTCAAGTGCGCGCTTGCGCCCGTAGGGCATCTCGACCGCGGGCGTGTTGGCAAACTCGCTGAGGCCGACATCGTTCAACAGCTCGCGTGCGCGATCGTTGAAGCGGTTGAGCACGGACTTCGAGCGCCAGAAGTCGAACGAGGAGCCGTGCTGGCGCTGGAGCGCGACACGGACGTTTTCCAGCGCGGTGAGATGCGGAAACACCGCCGAGATCTGGAACGAACGAACGAGACCCATGCGGGCCACGTCGGCCGGCGCCATCGCGGTGATGTCCTGGCCCTTGTACAGGATTTTCCCGGCAGACGGTTTCAGGAACTTGGTCAAAAGATTGAAGCACGTCGTCTTGCCGGCACCGTTCGGGCCGATCAGCGCGTGAATGCTCCCACGGCGGACTTTGAGCGCAACGTCGCGGACGGCGAAGAAACCCGCGAACTCCTTGGTCAAGCCTTCCGTTTCGAGAATGAACTCATCGGCCAAACAGATTTCCCCCTACCCGCACGACGCGCTGGCCGCGCGTGGCTGTCCTTGTTTACTTCGGCTTTCCGGAGGCCTTGGAGCCTGTCCCGGAACGCCGCCTCCGGGCGCGGAATATGCCGGAGGTGACGGGGGTTAGGCAAGGCGGAAAGCTGAGCAGATCAGGCCTCCGGCTGGGATACAAATGCTCCCTTAGTCGGAGACGTTTTGATGTCGCCTGCCTGGCCTCCCGGTTCGCGAAAGCTCCGGTCATCAAGCCGTCGTTAACGGTCTTTCGTTCCCCGCACCAGCCTTCATAGAAAATTTTCCCGCAACATGGATCATGTGCGGGTTTTACATGCCAGGAATATTGTTTTGGATTTCGCAAGCGCCGCTCCCTCCGTCGTCAAGTCGATCCGGCAGCGTGATCTCCTGAACACGTGGCTGCGACTTTATGCGCGCGAGCAGATGGTGCCGGCGATCTGGGAGTATCAGCCGGCAAGACTCGAGGATGAGCTGTCGGATCTCATTTATTACACGGTGGACACCTCAGCTCCGACGCCGCGGCTGACCATCCAGAGCGAAGGCACTCGCATCTCGCGCGCGTACGGACATACCGGCAAGGGCGTTCTGCTCGACGACTATATCGGGCCACGACTCGTGCCGTTCGTGATGCCGATCTATTACGAATGCGTCGCGCGCGGACTTCCGGTCTACAGCGTTGCTGAGGTCGACGACATCTACGGCCGCGTCGTAGCCTATGAGCGCCTGCTGCTGCCGTTCCAGACCGACGGCAAGATCTGCCACGTCATCGCCTCGCTCAAGACCTTCTGCGAGGACGGCGGCTTCGAGATCAAGAATCTGATGCGCGGAAATGACGCGCTGCCACGCCCGAAGCTGCGCGCGGTGATCGACTGCGACCTGTTTCATCGTGCCCCCGGCCGCATTGCGGCGGCCGACGTGGTCGAGCTCGTCGATCAGCCCGGCGTCACCACCACCGAGATCATCGAGCTGAACTGACGTCCAGCGAGATCGGGCATCGACCTATTTGGTCTTGACGTCCTTGGCATAGATATCCGGCTTGAAGCCGACCAGCAGCTTGCCGCCGATCTCCAGCACCGGTCGCTTGATCATCGATGGTTGCGCCAGCATCAACGCCAGCGCCTTCTTCTCGGTGAGACCTTCCTTGTCGGCATCGAGCAACTTCTTGAAAGTCGTGCCGGCGCGATTGAGCAGCGTCTCCCAGCCGACCTTGTCGCTCCACTGCTTGAGCTTGTCCTTCTCGACGCCCGCCGCCTTGTAGTCGTGGAATTCATACGCGACGCCATGGGTGTCGAGCCAGGCGCGCGCCTTCTTCATGGTGTCGCAGTTCTTGATGCCGTAGATGATGTTGGGCAAGACGTCCCCCGCGCACGCGTCATATCGTGACCACGGCGTTGTACGAAACTCCGCGTCGCGCCACAATATTGCGAACGATGCCAACTCTCCGAACGGACAGATTATGCACGTCACCCACGATCCCGCAGCCGCGGCCTCGCCGACCATCGACTTCAACGCCTTCCTCGCGGTCGACATCCGTGTCGGCACCATCGTCGACGCAAAGCCGTTCCCGGAGGCGCGCAAGCCGGCCTTTCGGCTGTGGATCGATTTCGGACCTGTGATTGGCGTGCGCAAGAGTTCGGCACAGATCACCGAAAACCACCCGCTCGAGACGCTGGTCGGACAACAGGTCGCAGCCGTCGTCAATTTCCCGCCGCGCCAGATCGGGCCGGTCGTCTCCGAAGTGCTGACGCTCGGCTTCCCTGATGCCGACGGCAAGGTGGTGCTGGTGCAGCCGAGCAAGCCGGTGCCGAACGGCGGGCGGCTGTTCTAGCGGCGCAGTCGGGCCAGGCCGTCACCTCTCCGGGCGCGTTCGCAACCGAATAATCCTCCTCCTTTCCCGGCTCTGGCGGGCCGGACTTGACCAAAATGCGTTTTCACATTAAAAATGACTGACTGATCGTTTTTTATTCTGATCGGCCATTTCGGAGTGCCTCTCGCCGACAGCGAAGACGATCAATCAGTCAGTTATTTACGGACGCAATATGCCCAAGATCAGCGACAAGCAGCGCGAAGGCCGGCGGCAGCAGATTCTGGAAGCCGCGCTCGCCTGCTTCGCCGAGGACGGTTTCCACCAGACCGGCATGGCCGACATCGTGAAGCGGTCGGGGCTGAGCCACGGCGCGGTCTACCTCTACTTCCAGAGCAAGGACGATCTGATCGAGGCGCTCGCCGACGACCGGCATCGCCGCGAGGCCGTGCTCAACTCGGTCGCGCAAGGATCGGGCGATCCGATCGAAGGCCTGCAGGCGCTGGTCCGCGTCTACGCGCAATGGCTCACCGACCCTGCCGGTGAAGCGCGGCGACGCGTCGGCATCCATGGCTGGGCCGAAGCGCTGCGCAACCGCCGCGTCCGCACCAGCGTCGTCGAAGGCATCGACATGCCGCGTGCCCTGATCGTGGCACTGGTCGAACGCGGCCAGCACGACGGGCTGATCAAGCGCGACCTCGGCGCCGATGCGATCGCGCGTGTGCTGATCGCGATCTTCCAGGGTTTTGTGCTGCAGAAGTGCTGGGGCGAGGATTTTGACGTCGAGGCCTGCATGGCGGCCGTCGGTGGCGTGATCGATGGCTTCCGCACGACGAAGCCGGACGTCAAGCGACGAACCAGGACATGAACGATGCCCTGGATTCATGAGCTCCTCGCCGGCGCTGGCGTCGGTCTGGTCGCAGGGCTGGCATCGGGTTTCACAGGCACTAGCCCGGGTGGCGGCCTCGTGATCTTCTCCGTGCTGCTGCTCGGGGCCGAGCAACACGTTGCCCAAGGCACATCGCTGATCACGCAAATCCCCCCAACCGGCCTCGCCGGCGCGCGCCGCTACTGGCAGAGCGGCAATCGCAGTCCGCTGCAATGGATCATCTGGATCGGCATTGGATTTCTCGTCGGTGGCGTCGGCGGCGGCTATGCCGCGGCGTCGGTTTCGGACTCCGTTCTGCAATGGACTTACGTGGTCTATCTCGTTGCATTGATCGCGCTTCTGATCCTGCGCCGCGAGCGCAAGAACGACAGCATCAAGGCCCGTGACCACGACGAACTGCCCCGGCTCCCACTGCTCCTCATCGGCATGCTCGCCGGATTTTCCTCCG
Organism: Bradyrhizobium sp. CB2312; assembly: GCF_029714425.1. NCBI lineage: Bacteria > Pseudomonadati > Pseudomonadota > Alphaproteobacteria > Hyphomicrobiales > Nitrobacteraceae > Bradyrhizobium > Bradyrhizobium sp. CB2312. The sequence goes on from NZ_CP121668.1 coordinate 5,652,890, forward strand.
GCTTCATGGGCATCGGCGGCGGGCTCGCGATTACCGTCGGCCTCGCCGCGGGCCTGCGCGTGCCGCAACATCAGGCGCAACTTGTCAGCCTGATTTTCTCGGTGATCCCGACCAACATTCCGGCGGCCTGGATCTACTGGAGCAAAGGGGCGATGGTCGGCTGGCCGGCCATCATCGGCATCGTCGCCGGCCTGTGGATCGGCACCGACCTCGGCGCGCGCATGGCCAACGGCGTCCGCAAATCGGCGCTGCGCCGGGCCATGATCGCCCTCGTCTCGCTGATGGCGTTCTACATGACGTACAAGGCGCTGGGCTGATCTTACGGCCGCTTCGGAATGTTCAGCCCGCGCTCCACCGCCGGGCGCGCCAGCCCGCGTTCGAGCCAGGCACCGACCGACTTGAATTGATTGAACTCGACGAGATCGCCGGCGCCGTAGAAGCCGATGAGATTGCGTACCCAGCCGAGCATCGAGATGTCGGCGATGGTGTAGTCGTCGTCCATGAACCATTGCCGGCCGGAGAGATGCGTCTCCATCACGCCAAGCAGACGCTTGGCTTCGCCGACGTAACGATCGCGCGGCCGCTTGTCCTCAAAATCCTTGCCGGCGAATTTGTGGAAGAAGCCGACCTGGCCGAACATCGGGCCGATGCCGCCCATCTGAAAATGCACCCACTGGATGGTCTGGTAGCGGCGCGCGGCGTCCTCCGGCAGCAGTTTGCCGGTCTTCTCCGCGAGATATTGCAGGATGACACCGGACTCGAACAGCGGCAGCGGCCTGCCACCGGGACCATTGGGATCGAGGATCGCAGGGATCTTGCCGTTCGGATTGAGCGATCGAAACTCTGCCGTCGTCTGATCGTCCTTGCCGAAATCGACGAGATGGACTTCGTAAGGCAGCCCGATCTCCTCGAGCATGATCGAGACCTTGACGCCGTTCGGCGTCGGCAGCGAATAGAGCTGAAGCAACTCGGGGTGCTTCGCAGGCCAACGCTTGGTGATGGGAAAGGCGGACAGATCGGACATCGGGACCCCGGTGCGTTCGTGAGACGCCGCCTAATCTAGGCGAGCCGGCGAACGGCGCAAGGCCGGGCAGTTGGCCGGATCACAATGGCCGCAGCAAATGGCTGGTGGCGTACACCACGTCGTGCTGTGCGCGCCGCTCGATGAAGAGCTGCCCGGTGACGAGGAGCGCCCCGGTGAAGACGAGCGCGAGCATCGCGGTCGCGAATTGACTGGCATCATTCATCGCGAGGAATTCTCCGTGATCGGTTCGCACGGGGAACGCGGTCCGACCACCGGCAGTTCCTATATACGTCAAATAAATTGCCGCTTTTTCCCGATTTATGATGGCGCCGCGAACCGCCTCAATAATTGATCTCCATCCGCAACCCGCGTGGATCGACCTCCTCCCCGCCGACACGCTGCGTGCTGTCGCGTGCAGCGGTTGCACAGGCGCAGGCATCGATGAGATCGTCGCGGCCGATACCGGTGCCGTGACGCTGCGTCAGCCATTTCGGCAGGCGGGTGAAGCCGCTTTGCGCCAGAAGCGCGATGCGTTGCTCGCGGCCTTCCGCAGACGTCTTCCTGGCAAGCCGCTTGCGGCCGGCGAGATTCCAGAAAATCAATTCCGGATGCGCCTCCCCGATCGTCGCCTGCCGCGCCGGCGTCATGATCGCGTCGACGTCCCTGATCTTGTCCCTGATATTCCAGAGCTGCGCAGAGACGCCCCTGCCCTTGCCTTCGTGTTCCCAATAGTGCCGATTGGCTGCCGCCATATCGGGAAACGTCCAGAGGTCACGGCGCGCCCCGAGAAACACGGCAGGCCCGACCAGCTCGCGTGCGTGCAAATCGCAGGCCCGGTAGCCGCTCGGCTTCAATCCGATCGGCATGTCGATCATCGCGCGCGCGTGCGGCATTGCGAGCAGCCGTGTCAGCCCCGGCGAGTAATCGAAGCCGTGATCGCCGCGCTCGTCAATCCAGGCCGCGACCCAGCCGAAGCGAAATCCATCAAGGCCGAGATAGTTGGGCACGTCACGCGTCCGTCATTTTCAGTTTTCGCACGCGCCTCGCTTGACATCTGCAAGTTGCGGGCGTACGTCGTGCGCCCTCGCGAGCACTTCCGCTCGCGAAGCACACCATGAACCCGCGCGATGCCGTACCACTACGAAATCCTGGTCCGCCTGTCGAATGACCTACGGTCAATCGATTGCGCACGCTCGGCTCATGGGAGAGGTCTTGCCTGATAGCGAGACCAAAAGTCCACGTCTCACGGACCCTCCCGAGCCGACCGCTCCGGAGGGTTTTTTGTTGCCCAAGGCAATACGTCAAACAGGACAAACGACCATGCGACGATCCGATCCCTACATGGAACGCGCCCGCGAGCTGTGCCTTGCCGCCGGTGTCGCTCCCGACTCGCGCGTCGGCGAAGGACGCGGCCAGCCGGCCTGGTGCCTGTACAAGGACGCCGCGCGCAAGGAGCACCTGGCCCGCGAAGCCGATGCGACCGCGAGCGCGATCGCCCAGCTGCGTCCGCAGGACGCCCGCTTCCAGAATGCGCCGCTGAAGATTTTCGGCCCGCATGAGGAGGCGACCATCGCGCAGATGCGCAACTGCATGGCAGTCGGCAACGTCGTGTCCGGCGTGATCTGCGCCGACGGCCATCTCGGTTACGCCCAGCCGGTTGGCGGTGTCATCGCCTATGAGAAGCAGATCAGCATCTCCGGCGTCGGCTTCGACATCGGTTGCGGCAACATGGCTGCAAGGCTCGACACGCGCTTCGACGACATCGCGCCGATCGCCCCCACGATCATCCGTGACGTCGCCAAGGTGATCTCGTTCGGTGTCGGTCGTGCCAACGCCGAGCGGGCCGAGCACGAGCTGTTCGACGACGGCGACGCCTGGCGTGAGAGCGACATGGAGGCCTACCGTCAGAAGGCGGTGAGCCAGCTCGGCACGGTCGGATCGGGCAACCACTATGTCGACCTCATGCGCGACGAGGATGGCTTTGTCTGGATTGGCGTCCACTTCGGAAGCCGCGGCCTTGGACACACCTCCGCGACGCGCTACCTCAAAGCCGCTGGCGGCAAGGACGGAATGAACGTCCCGCCAGCCGTAGTCGACGAGGACTCCGAGCTCGGCCGCCGCTACATCGCGGCGATGCAGCTCGCCGGGCGTTACGCCTATGCGGGCCGCGAGTGGGTCGTCGAACGCGTCCGCCAGATCATCGGCGGCAGCGTGACCGAGAGCGTGCACAATCACCACAACTATGCCTGGCGTGAGACCCACGACGGCAAGGATCTGTGGGTGGTGCGCAAGGGCGCGACGCCGGCGTTCCCCGGCCAGAAGGGATTCGTCGGCGGCTCGATGGGCGACGACGCCGTCATCCTCGAAGGCGTCGACAGCCCGGAAGCCAAGGCTTCGCTCTACTCCACCGTGCACGGCGCAGGCCGCATGTTCGGGCGCAAGGAAGCGAAGCGGCGCTTCTCGCGCGAGGAGATGGACCGCTGGCTCAACGAGCGCGGCGTCACCTTGATCGGTGCCGACCTCGACGAGAGCCCGATGGCCTATCGCCGCCTGCCCGACGTGCTCGCCCAGCACGCCGGTACCGTGCGGGTGCTGCACACGCTGCGGCCCTTCGCCGTCGCCATGGCTGGCGAAGGCGAATTCGATCCTTGGAAGGACTAACGCAAACAGCGGACGGGAAGCTTGCCTCCCGTCTGCACCATCTAGCTCTCCCCCTCGCCGCGATGCCGCTCGAACGGGCGCTGCGCCAGCAGCGCATGGCCGAGCGTGCCACCGGCACGGACCGCGGCCGCGATCAGCGCGGCTTCCGCCACCTCCTCGCGCGTTGCGCCGGCTTTCGCCGCCTGCGCCGTGTGCACGTCGAGGCAATAGGCGCACTGCGTGGTGAGCGCGACCGCGAGCGAGATCAGCTCGCGATATTTCGGCGGGATCAAGCCATCCTTGCGTTCGACCGCGTGGTTGAACGCCAGGAACGCGTTGGCCTCGACCGGCGCGAGCGCCACGAAGGCCGGAATCGATTTCAGATCGTCAGGGGTTTGATAATCGGTCATGGCTCATCTCGTCAGATATTCGCGCATCAGGGCGCGGGCGCGATGCAGGCGGGCCTTGACGGTTTGCCTGGACGCACCAAGTGCGTCGGCGATGTCATCGATGGTCATTTCCTTGACGTCGCGCATCAGCGCGACGTCGCGGTAATGTGGCGGCAGCGCCTCGAACGCCGCGGCCAGGTCGAGCCGCAGATCCGCTTCGGGACGCGAAAGGATCAGCGCTTCTGCTTCGCCTAGGTCGATCGCCGGCGCGAAGCCGGCTTTGCGCGCGAGCCGCAGGCATTCGCGGCGGACCACGCTGAACAACCAGCCCGAAAACGCCAGCAGCGAGCGGATCGTCCCGACATGGCGGAACAGGATCCACAGCGCTTCCTGCGCGGCGTCCTCGGCATCCGCCGAGCTGCGGCAGGTCGCGCGGGCGTAACGGCGGATGTCCGGCTGCGCCGTCTCGAGCAGCGAAGCGATCGCCTGGGGATCGCCGAGCCGCGCCGCCTCGAACAGGTTTGGCGAGATCGCAGCCGCACTCACGACACGCCTCCTCTCCCGATCCCGGCCATCGCGCACATCGGGCAATAGCCAACGAGGCCGGTCAACGCGAAGCCGGCACCGCCGAGCGCCACCAGCCACGCCGCAGCGCCTGTGAGATAGACCAATGCCGCGAGCGCCACCGCGATTCCTGCGGCGATCCGCACCGCCTGATGCAGTCCGCCGATGTTCTTCCTGTAAAATGCCATCACGTCCTCCGAGATGAGCCGAGGCAAGATGCCTCGACCATCAAGAGGAGGCGAAGACCGGAAAGGATTCGCGGCGGTCGGCAATTTTCTCGCGGTCAGCCTCCGACCGCCTGATAGGCCAGGCGCTTGAACTCGAAGAAGAACGGATTCCAGAACCCCATGTAGCGCTGGGCCATCAGCACGCCGGCAGTGTTGGCCTCCGGGCAAATCCACCAGTGCGTTCCCGCGAGGCCGCCCCATTGGAATTCGCCGGTAGAGTTCGGCGGATCGAACGGCGTCGGCGCGAAAGTGACGGCGCCGCCGAGGCCAAAGCCCTTGCCGGGGATCGGCCCGAGATTGGCAAAGCGGATGGACTGGCCCGCGGGCAGCTGGTTCGTCATCATCTGCCGCAGCGTGTCGGGCTTGAGCAGTGTATCCGCCCCCGGCAGCAGCGCGCGGACCAGCGCCAGCACATCGGGCAAGGTCGAGACCAGACCGCCGCCGCCCGACAGCCGTGGGAACGACCGCCGATAAGCCTGCGGGTAAGGCAGATTGTCGGCGCGCGTCAGGCCCGGCTTCATGGGATCAAGTACATCGGCACCATTGTAAAGCGCAACCAGCCTGCCCTGCCGCGCCTCCGGCACGTAGAAGCCGGTATCGGTCATGCCGAGGGCATCGAAGATGCGCGCCTTGAGGAAGGCATCGAGGGGCTTGCCCGAAACGACCTCCACGAGGCGGCCGAGCACGTCGGTCGCGACCGAGTATTCCCAGCCAGTGCCTGGATGATAGGACAGCGGCAGATCGGAGAGCTTGTCGATCATGTCGGTCAGCGGCGTCAGCGGATTGAGCACGCGCGCTTCGTTGTAGCCTTTGAACAACACCGTGCCGGGATCGAAGATACCGTAGCTCAGTCCGGACGTGTGGGTCAGGAGCTGGCGGATCGTGATCGGGCCGTTCGCCGGCTCGACGTCGGCAAGGCTCGTCGCGCCCTGCCTGAGCACCTTGCGATTGCCAAGCTGTGGCATGAATTTCTCGATCGCGTCATCGAGCCCGATGCGGCCTTCCTCGACCAGCAGCATGATCGCGCAGGTGACGAAGATCTTGGTGTTGGAGAACGCGCGGAAGATGTGGTCGGGACGCAGCGCGGTATTCGCCTCGCGATCGGCGAAGCCGACGCATTGCTGGTCCACGACCTCGCGCCCGCGCAGCACCGCCCAGGATACGCCGGGAATGATCTCCTGATCGACGTACCGCTGCATCGCCGTCCGCGCAGCGGAAAAATCTGGCGTCCTGGCGTCCATGCGTCTCCCCCATTATGGTTGGGATGATATAGCGCGCTTTCGCCGGAAATGAAGGGCCTCCCTAAGGACGCCTACTCCTGCTTCATGAACGCCGTCACATGCAGGCGGCGACGGAGGCGCATGCCCTGTCGCCGGTACAGCGCGATTGCGGATGTGTTGTTCGAAAACACATGCAGGAACGGAATTTCGCCGCGCGCCTCGATCCGGCGCGCGACAGCTGCGAGCAGCGCCTGCGCGTAGCCGCGCCCGCGATGATCAGGATCGACGCAGACCGCGGTCATCTCGACGAACTTGCCCGGCTTCATCCGCTCGCCCGTCATCGCGACCAACTCGCCGCCGGCACGAATGCCGAGGAAGGTGCCGAGCTCGTGCGTCCGCGCGGCGAAGGGTCCGGGCTTGGTCAGCGTCGTCAATGCCGTCATCGCGGGAACGTCGGCCTTCCCGAGCGTGACGATCTCGGCATCACGCCGCGGGCTGTCCGCCGGTGAGCCGATCATCTGGTCACAGCTCTCAGACAGCACCACCTTGAAGCCGACGGGAACATCGACCGGCTCCGGCGTGAACAGCGCGACAACCTGCGTGGGCGCCATGAGATCGCCGAGCGCGGCGAAACTCCCTGCGGACATGTCGACCATGTCGGCGAACGGCGTCATGTCCTGGGGATAGCACAGCGCGCGCGGGCCGCCTTCGGCCAGATGTTTATGGCTCGTTGTCAGCGCGCCCCAGATCGGACGGTCCAAAAGCGCCTCATCGCTGTCGGTCACTGGGTCAGTCCTTGTCGAAGCTGACGATGACGGCGGCATTGGCGATCAGGATGGGATCGTTGGCCACTTCCGTGGCCGAGGGAATTTCCAGCCCGCCCTTGACCGCGGTGACGGTCACGGTGCCGTAAGGAAGCTCCTTTGCAACGGCTTCCTTGTCGACCGCCTCGGGGTTGGGTACGCCGATCGTGACATCCACGAACATGTCGTTTGCGGTCTTGCCGATCATCCTGAAGAAACCCAGGCTCGAATGCCGGATGGCATCGGACACCGCCCGCTTCGCCGCCTTGGTGGCGTCCCTGCCGTGGACGTCGACGCCCATGCCCATCTCGGTAACGCAGCGAACACGTGTCATTTCATAGTCCTGTGGCTGGTGAAGTGATTGTTACGAATGTCGGCGATCGGTGGTCGCAATACAAGTGCGAGCCCATCCCTCGTGTCCCGGACGCGCTGCAACGCCCTTGGCGTTGCTGCGCAGAGCCGGGACCCAGGAGGCCACAAAATGCGCTGATGCATGGGCCCCGGCTCTGCAGCGCACCGCTGAAGGAGCGCTGCGCCGCGTCCGGGGCACGAGACTGTAGTTTTCAAGCCTTCGCCTTTTCGTGCGCGCGCAGCTCATCGACCAGCACCCGGACGTTCTCCGAATAGTCGATCGGGATCACGACCAGATGCACCCCGCCCGCCTTAAAGGCGGCCTCCAGCGTCGGGCCAAAGCTGTCGATGCTCTCGATCCGATGTCCCTTCGCGCCATAGGCCTTGGCGTACAGCGTAAAGTCGGGATTGCCGAAGGTCATGCCGTAATCGGCGAAATGATCGACGGCCTGCTTCCAGCGGATCATGCCGTAGGCGTTGTCCTCCAGCACCAGCACGACCAGATTGAGCTTGAGGCGGACGGCCGTCTCCATCTCCTGGCTGTTCATCATGAAGCCGCCGTCGCCGGCGACCGCGAGCACGCGGCGATCGGGATAGAGCATCGCCGCCATCATCGCCGACGGCAGGCCAGCGCCCATGGTCGCCAGCGCGTTGTCGAGCAGCAGCGTGTTGGCGACGCGGGTGCGATAGTTGCGCGCGAACCAGATCTTGTACATGCCGTTGTCGAGCGCGACGATGCCGTTCTCGGGGATGACCTGGCGGATGTCGTGCACGATGCGCTGCGGCGTCGGCGGCCAACGCGCCTCGGTGGCGCGATCGGCGATGTGATTGAGGATCTCTTCGCGGAGCGGCAACAGCGTCGCGGCCTGCGGTAGCTTGCCTTCGAGCCGATCGGCGAGCTGCTCCAGGCTCGGGCCGACATCGCCGACGACCTCGGCATCAGGAAAATAGACCAGCTCGACGCTCGCCGGCGTGTAGCTGACGTGAATGACCTTCGGCCCCGACGGCCCCATGATGAAGGGCGGCTTCTCGACGGGATCGTGGCCGATCGCGACGATGAGGTCGGCGGCGTCGATGGCGTCATGGACGTAGTCGCGTTCGGACAGCGCCGCGGTGCCCATATAGAGATTGGTGCCGCCGGGCACGGTGCCCTTCCCCATCTGCGTGGTGAAGAACGGAATGCCAGTCCGCCGCACGAAGCTGGCGATGCCGTGGGTCGACCGCGGCCGGCTGGTCGCCGCCCCCATCATCACCAGCGGACGCTTCGCGGCCAAGATCATCTCGGCGGCACGATCGAGCGCGGCGCGATGGGCGACCGGGATCTCGATCGGATGAACCGGGATTGCGGCGGCCGCAGGCACTTCATCGCCGGCGATGTCCTCGGGCAGCTCGAGATGCACCGGTCCGGGCCGCTCCTCCATCGCCACGCGAAACGCGTCGCGCACCACGGTCGGGATCGAGGAGGCGCTGACGATCTGCCGTGACAGCTTTGTCAGCGGCTTCATCGTCGCCACCACATCCACGATCTGGAAGCGCGCCTGCCGGCTGCTCATGATCGGCTTCTGGCCGGTGATCAGGATCATCGGCATCGCGCCGAGATGGGCGTAAGCCGCACCGGTGGACAGGTTGAGCGCGCCGGGACCGAGAGTGGAGAGACACACGCCGGGCTTGCCGGTCAGCCGCCCGTGCGTCGCCGCCATGAAAGCCGCGGCCTGCTCGTGGCGGGTCAGCACCAGTTCGATCTTGGAGGTGCGCAGCGATTCGACGAGGTCGAGGTTTTCCTCGCCGGGCACGCCAAAAATGCGGTCGACGCCTTCATTCTCCAGCGCCGCGACAAACAGGTCCGAGCCCTTCACCTTGCGCTCCTGCCCACTCATGTCGCCTCCCGCTCGTTGTGCTGGCTCCCGTGTTCCACAGGAGCGGGCGCATGGTAGCGGTCTGCGGCGCGGGCACAACTCACAATGCGGCGTGGTTTGTGATGCGCAGTGCGTCCGACACACTCCGCTGTCATGCCCCGGCTTGAGTCGGGCGATGACGGCGGAGTTTGAGGCACACAGCCGCAATGACGGAGCTCGGCGCAACGCCGCGCTACGAAGTGCGGCCTCCATCAAAGCTTCGCCGCAGCAAAAATCCCTGCGATCCAGTCGAGAAAGACGCGCAGGCGCAGCGCGAGCTGGCGGTTCTGCGGATAGAGCGCCGAGAGCGGCGTCGGCGACGGCGGATAGTCGGCGAGCACCTCGACCAGCGCGCCGCTGGCGAGATCATCGGCGAAGCGATAACGCGGCGCCTGCGCAAGGCCGAAGCCGAGCCGTGCGAGGTCGGCCATGGTGTCGGAATTGTTCACGCGCACCCGGCTCGGCAGCACGATCTGGCGCAGTGCGCCGGCAACAGAAAATTCCAGCGGCAGCACGTCGCCGGTGCGCGAGGAGACGAAGGCCACCATCTGGTGTTCCTCGAGCTTATCAGGCATCACCGGCATGCCGTGACGCGCAAGATAGGCCGGGCTTGCCACCGTGATCTCCGCGATCGTGCCGAGGCGACGCTGGATCATGCCGCTGTCACCGGGCTCGCCCGACCGGATCACGCAGTCGACACCCTCGCGCACGAGATCGACCAGCCGGTCGCCCTGCCCGATCTGCAATTCGAGCTGCGGATGGCGCGAAAGAAACTCGGGCAGATGCGGCAGGATGAAGGTCCGGGTCAGCAAGGGATGCGCGTCGATGCGGAGCAGGCCGCGAGGTTGCGCGTCGCGCATCGCGGCTTCCGCCTCCTCGACTTCCGCGAGGATGGCGACGCAGCGGCGATAAAAGTCCTCGCCGTCGAGCGTCGGCGTGACGTGGCGGGTCGTCCGCTCCAGCAGGCGCGCGCCGAGGCGCGCTTCGAGCCCGCGCAAGACCTCGCTCGCCGTCGAGCGGGGAATGCCGAGATCGGCAGCCGCAGCCGTAAAGCTCCGCCGCTCGACGAGACGGACGAACAGGCGCATGGCGTCAAAGCGATCCATGGCCAATTGTTCACCATAACCGACAAGTAATGGCAAGTGTCGGACGATTATCCGGCCATAGCGACCAGCTATTCTCGCCCTCATCAACATCGAGGAGAGCCGCCATGACCAAGCAAGTTCAGCGTGCCGCCATCGTCACCGGCGGCTCCCGCGGCATCGGCGCGGCGATCGCCCGCCGGCTGGCGCAGGACGGGATCGCGGTCGCGATCAACTATGCCAGCGGCAAAGGGGCCGCCGATGCGCTCGTGGCCGAGATCGCGGCCGCCGGCGGACGCGCCATCGCCGTGCAGGCCGACCTCGCCGATCCGGCAACGCCGGCGCGGCTGTTCGATGCGGCCGAGCGGGCCTTCGGCGGCATCGACATCCTCGTCAACAACGCCGGCATCATGGAGCTCGGCCCGCTCGCCGAGGTGACCGACGAAGCGTTCGCGCGGCAAACGTCGATCAACCTCGACAGCGTGTTCCGCTCCTTGCGCGAAGCAGCGCGGCGGCTCCGCGACGGCGGCCGCATCGTCAGCTTCTCCTCCAGCGTCATCGGCCTTTATCAGCCCGGCTACGGCGTCTACGCCGCAACCAAGGCCGCGATCGAAGCCATGACGCACATCCTCGCCAAGGAGCTCGGCGGCCGGCAGATCACCGTCAACGCGGTCGCGCCCGGCCCGGTCGAAACCCGGCTGTTCCTGGAGGGCAAGAGCGAGCAGCAGGTGCGCGCCATCGCCGCCATGAACCCGTTCGGCCGCCTCGGCCAGCCCGACGACATCGCCGGCATCGTCGCCTTCCTCGCCGGCCGCGACAGCGGCTGGGTCAACGGCCAAATCATCCGCGCCAATGGCGGCGTGGTCTGACACATCACACGGAGAGACCCATCATGCCTTTCGCCAATATCAAGATCCCCCAGGCCGCGCTGTCACGGGCGCAGAAGGCGGAGATCGTGCATAACCTCACCGCGCTGTTCGTCCACTATTTTGGCGAAGCTGCACGGCTGCATACGATGGTGCTGATCGAGGAGGTGCCCGACGGCGGCTACGGCCGCGCCGACGAGGTGTTCGTGGTTCCCGAGGCCTATCGCGCCAGCGACGCCGTCAGTTCACCTTCAGACTGAGCTCGGTGCCGCCCTTGAGCGGCAGCGTCATCGAGACGAAGCCGTTGTCGGGATCGCGGATGAAGTCGAGATAATCAGATTCGGCGTTGTCGTTCATGACATAGCCGCCGACCAGAAGCTGCGGCGCCACGATCTCGATCACCTCGCGCGCGAGCGAGGGACCTTCCTCGCCCGGCCAGCCGTCGATCAGGACGAAGTCGACGGGGCCGCCGAGGTCGCGGAGAGTCTGCCGCGCATCGCCCTGTCGGATCTCGGCATAGTCGGCAAGGCCTGCTTTGGCGAGATTGCGCCTCGCAGTCTCGACCTTGGCCGGCACGATCTCCGAGCCGATCACGGTGCCGCCGCCATTGTCGCGGATGGCGGCCGCAAAATAGAGCGTGGACATGCCGACCGAGGTCGCGAACTCGGCCACACGTGTGGCGCGCAAGCCGCGGCAGAGCAGATAGATCAGTTCGCCCTGCTCGGGATGGATCGAAAAGCCCTGCTCGGCATAGGCGTGGGGATCGTGGCTGTTGAAGGCGCCGCGCGGCCCGCCGCCGGCCGGCCGCTGCCGCGCGCCTTGCAGGCGCGCGATGACGGCGTTGACGCGCGGGTCCTGGATTGGGCTGTGAGGCCGATCGTTCATCTGCGACCTCACTTGCCGAGAATTTCCGCCGCGGCACGATCCAGGATCGCAGCGATCCGGCGTGCTTCGGCGGAGTCGCTGCCGTGCTTGGTGCGCAGCGCGCGCTTGAGATTGTGGCGGGCACGGTGCAGCTCGTCCGAGGCATCCGCATCGAGATCGCCGATGCCGGCAAAGGCCTCGCGCACCTCGTCCATGCGGCGTCCGATCCGCGACAGCGCCTGAAGGATCGCGTCAGCGGTCGCGCGGTTCTCGGCAAGATGCGCCTCGCCCTGCGGCGTGATGCTGTAGAGTTTTCGGCCGCCATCCTGCTCGACGCGCGCGTGCCCGACCTCCTCGAGATAGGTCAGCGCCGGATAGATCACGCCCGGGCTCGGCGTGTAGAAGCCATCGGAGCGCTCCTCGATGATCTTGATCAGCTCGTAGCCATGCGCCGGATTTTCGGCGAGCAGCGCCAGGATGACGAGCTGGAGGTCCTGCGAGGACAGCCGCCGCGCGCCGGGGAAATCATCACCGCCGCGGCCGAAAAAGCCGTGCCCGCCGCGGCCGAAGCGCCGACCGCCGCCATGCCGGCCCATGGCGAAATGGGCGAAGTGCCCAAAGTGGAAGTCTCTGTGGTCTCGTCCGTGGCGCATATCGTACGTCCCTTTGTAAAACGTATCTTACGATATAATTTACGATAGTCTGGCCGCAACCCACAAGTCCGTGATTTCACTCCAGGCGCGTTTCGCCAGTGAAATCAGGAGATCGACTTGACATCCCGCTGACATGCCGCTGGTATGTCAGTCATGGTCACCAACTCTCTCGAGCGCGATCGCGCCTATTCGCTGCTCCGCGATCTCGTCACCTCCGGCGAGTTCGCTCCCGATGAGCCGCTGTCCGAACGCAGCCTGTCGACCCGGCTGGCGCTCGGACGCACCCCGGTCCGCGAGGCGCTCAAGGCACTCGCCAAGGACGGCCTGCTCACCATCCATCCGATGCGCGGCACCTTCGTACGCCAGATGTCGTTCGACGATCTGCGCGAGATCCACGAATTACGGCTCGCGCTCGAGGGCATGGCGGCCTATCTCGCCGCGACGCGCGGGCCGACCGAGCTGCTGCGTAACTGTGCGGAAGAGCTGCGCAGCATCGAGGCGCGCACAACACTCGATGTCGAAGAGGCTCAGCAGGCCGGCTGGGCCTTCCACGACGAACTGTTTCGCGCGACCGGAAATGGCCGGCTGGCGCAGTCCTACGACAATTTGCGCGCGCAGAGCGGCCTCGCCCTGCAGAAGATGCGGCAATACAGCACTGCGCGCACCCGCCAGGCCGTCAGCGAGCATCTCGACATCTACGCGGCTGTCGAAGCGCAAGACCCCGACGCCGCGCAGCAGCGCATGTGGCGGCACCTGTCGTCCGCCTTCGAGGCGCGCCTCACCGCGCTGGGCGCGATCCGCACCCAATACCCTGGACAAGGAGACCGTCACGCATGATCCGGCCGCTGCTCAGATTGCCGCTCGTGTTCCAGATGCTGCTCGGATTGGTGCTGGGCCTTTGCGTCGGCCTGCTCTGGCCGGATGTCGGGACGAGCCTGCGGCCGATCGGCACCGCCTTCGTCGAGGCAGTGAAGATGATCGTCATTCCCGTGGTGTTCGCGGCCGTGACCCTCGGCCTCTACCGGATGGGCCGCGAGCTGAAGGTCCTCGGCCGCGTCGCCGCGATCAGCCTCGGATATTTCTACCTCGCCACGGTGATCTCGATCCTGATCGGCCTCCTTCTCAACGCCGCCTTCCATCCCGGCGCCGGCGCGCCGCTCGCCGCGACCGGCAAGGTGCCGCAGAACCTCGCGGTGTCGGTCGACTGGATCAAGTTCTTCATGGACATGATCCCCTCCAACATCGTCGCGGCGATGGCCGAGCAGAAGATCCTGCCGACGCTGGTCTTCGCCATCCTGTTCGGCCTGGCTCTGGCCTCGATCGGCAAGGTGGGCGAGCCCATGATCGCCGTGCTGGAAGCGGTGATGGCGGCGATGTTCAAGATCACGAAGTGGATCACCTCGCTCGCTCCGATCGCGATCTTCGCGGTGATGGCGTGGCTGTTCGCAACGCAAGGGCTCGCCACCGTTGTCGCGCTCGCAAAGCTGGTCGGCGTGATGTATCTCGGCCTCGCCATCATGGTCGCGATCTTCTGGCTGATGCTGCTTGCGATCGGCGAGAGACCCCTCGCCGTCACCAGGGCAGTGATGGAGCCGATGATCCTCGCCTTCTCCACGCGCTCCTCCGAAGTAACCTTGCCGCTGCACATGGAGAAGCTGAAGGCGATGGGCGCCTCCGAGCGCATCGTCTCGGTGGTGCTGCCGCTCGGCTATGCCTTCAACCGTGATGGCGCCATCATGTATTTCGCGCTCGCCGTCACTTTCCTTGCGGAGGCCTATGGCGTGACGCTGACCTGGTCGACGCTGTTCACCATCGTGATGGTCACGACCATCGCGAGCAAGGGCAGCGCCAACGTTCCCTCCGGCGGGCTCGTTGCGATCGCCATGGTGCTGTCGGCGATCGGGCTGCCGGTCGAGGCGCTGGCGATCATCGCCGGTGTCGACGCCTTCCTCGACATGGGCCGTACGGCGATCAACGTGTTCGGCAACACCGTAGCTGTGAAACTGGTCGAGCGGTTCGCGGGCGACGTCGTCGCCGACGAGGCGCAGCCGGTGGCGGTGGGTCTGAAAGTGCAGGATGCCTGATGAGCGCGCAAGACAGCAGCCATGACGGCATCGTCGACCTGCGCAGCGACACCGTCACGCTGCCGACGACGGCGATGCTGGAGCGCATGCAACATGCCCGGCTCGGCGATGACGGCCGCGAGGGCGATCCGACGGTTCGCGCGGTTGAAGCGCGCGGCGCCGCGCTTATCGGCAAGGAAGCAGCTCTGTTCGTGCCAAGCGGCACGATGGGCAATCTGCTGGCGATGCTCGCTCATGCCGAGCGCGACAAGGATGTGTTCGCCGATCGCGGCGCGCATCTGCTCAATTCGGAGCTCGGCAGCGTCGTCACGATCGCGGGGCTCGCCCCGAAGCCCATCCAAAGCCGTCGCGGCGCAATGGACGAGACGGCACTCGAAGATGCGATCCGCGCCTCTGGTAGCCCCGGCCTGATCGCGATGGAGACCACGCATAACGGCGCCGGCGGCGCCGTGCTGCCCCTTTCCCACATGATGCGAATTCATGCGCTCGGGCAAGCCCGCGGGATTCCCGTGCATCTCGATGGCGCCCGCCTTTTCAACGCCGCGATCGCCCTTGGCGTGCCGGCGGCGCAGATCGCCGCGCGCGCCGACAGCGTCATGGTCTGCCTGTCCAAGGGCCTGAGTGCGCCGGTCGGCAGCCTGCTCTGCGGAAGCGCAGCTTTCGTCACGCGGGCGCGGGGTTTGCGAAAACTCGTCGGCGGCACCATGCGGCAGTCCGGCATCGTTGCGGCCGCCGGCCTCGTTGCGCTGGAGACGATGATCGCGCGTCTCTCCGAGGATCACGCGGCCGCGAAACGGCTCGCGACGTCATTGAGCTGGCTCGACCCCGCCCTGGCCGACCCCGACCATGTGCAGACCAACATCCTCCGCGTCAATGTCTCCGCAACTACGCGCGACGCCGCCGCCTGGGCCGACGGCGTGAAGCAGCACGGCGTCCTGGTGCAGGCAAGCGGCCCCTCGCAGCTGCGGCTCGTTACCCATCGCCACATCGATGACGCGGCAGTGGATCGCACCATTGCAGCCTTCGAGGCGGTCCGGGGGTAGCCCGCGTTGCAAGCCGCGGGCAGCGTGCTATCGCTCGTGCCATGACTCCGAAGAGCTTCGAAACGCGCTGCCTGCGTCTGCCCGCGACCACCAAGGTGGTGCAGTGGGAAGGCACCTCCGTATTCAAGGTCGGCGGCAAGATGTTCGCGCTCGGTGGCGGCTTTGCCGCTGGTACCGGTGGCTACATGTTCAAGGTCTCGGACATGGCCTACACGATGTTGATCGAACATGGTGTCGCACGGCCGGCGCCATACCTTGCGCGCGCGAAATGGGTGCAACTCATCGGCAACAACGCCCTGCCCGACGCCGAGCTCACGGCCTATCTCGCACAGGCCCATGCCCTGGTCGTCGCAAGGCTGACGCGGAAGTCGCGCAAGGCGCTGGGGCTGGAGTGAGCGCGCGCAGACCGCGCGTCAGGCCGTTTCCTCGTTCGACTTGCCGTGACGCAAGAGATTGTCGCGCAGCCGGCTCACCGTCTTCTGCACCACCGGAAACTCGTCGCCGAGCCCGGTCGCCTCGATCAGGGACCCGCCGAGATCCTGCTCGATCAGCTTGCGCCCTGCCGGCGTCAGGCTCAGGCGCACCTGCCGCTCGTCAGCGGGATCGCGGTGCCGCCTGATCAGCCCCATCTGCTCGAGCTTCTTCAGGATCGGCGTCAGCGTGTTGGATTCCAGAAACAGCTTCTCGCCGAGCGCGCTGACGGTCAGCTCGTCCTCGTCCGACAGCGCCACCATCGCGATGTACTGGGTGTAGGTCAGCCCGACCTTGTCCAGCAGCGGCTTGTAGGCGCGGCCGAAGGCGAGATTGGCCGAATAGACCGCAAAGCACAGGAAGTTCGACAGTTTTCGCCGTTTTTCGGCGGCTTTGGGGGTACGGGCCACGGGAACCTCCGCAATTCGTGATCTCGCAACCAATATAAATCGCATCCGATTAAATCGGAAGAGCTTGACCGGTCCGGACATCGGGTTTATTTCAGCACGCATCCGATTATATCGGACACGATTTATTTTTAACCCGAAGGGAATCCCCCATGTCCACCGCTGCCAAGCTCCTCTTCACCGGCAAGACCCACGTCACCTCCGGCGCCAACGGTGCCGCGCGCTCCGGCGACGGATCGCTCGATATCAAGCTGGCTGAGCCGCATCCGGCCGCCGAAAACCTGTTCGCCGCCGCCTGGTCGGCCTGCTATCTCGGCGCGCTCGGGCTCGCCGCCGCGCAGCGCAAGGTCAAGTTGCCGACCGAGCCCTCGGTCGACACCACGATCGGCCTCAACAACGCGAGCGGCAGCTTCTTCCTGCGCGCCCGGCTCGACGTCAGCGTGCCCGGCGTCGACCGCACGGTTGCGCAGGAGCTGATCGAGGCCGCGCATGGCATCTGCCCCTACTCCAAAGCGGTGCACGGCAACATCGAGGTGACGACGACTCTGGTCTGACGCGCGACGCGGCCCGGCCTGCAGCGGCCGGGCCCGCGCGGTTCAATCCATCCAGCGACCATCAGGAACCCATCATGAGCCACCGTCTTTCGTCAGCCGTACGTATCCTCGCCAGCGCGGCCGTGCTCGCCACCAATCTTCTCACGCTGCCCGCGGCGGCGCAGCCGTCCGGCATCACGCGCATGGATTTGCAACGCCACGATCTCAGCGCGCCCGGACGCGAGGCCGTGCAGGTGCGCGTCGACCTCGCTCCCGGCGTGGCGTTCGGCCGGCACACCCATCCGGGCGAAGAGATCATCTACGTGCTGGCGGGCGCCATCGAATACGACGTCGAAGGCAAGCCGCCGCTGACCTTGAAGACCGGCGACGTGCTCTTCATCCCGGCCGGCACGGTGCATGCCGCGAAGAACGTCGGCGCGGTGCCTGCGAGCGAGCTTGCGACCTATATCGTCGAGAAGGACAAGCCGCTGCTGACGCTGACGAGGTAATCTCCCGATTGACCCGAAAACGATATCTGACTAAAGTCAGATATCATGCTCGACCCGGTCTCCCGCGTTCGGCGCTTCAACCGTGCCGTCACCTCCGCCGTCGGCGCGCTCGACAATTCGTTTCTCGGACGCGGGCGACCGCTCGGGGCCGCACGCGTGCTCAACGCGATCGGGCACGGACGCTCGGACGTCGCCGAGATCCGCGACTATCTCGGCCTCGATTCCGGGCTGATGAGCCGGCTGCTGCGCAGCCTCGAGGACGAGGGACTGGTCGCGACCGATGCGCATGCGGACGACGCGCGCCGCCGCGTCGCCACGCTGACGCGCGCGGGCCGGCGCGAGTTCGCAGCGTATGAGGCGCTGTCGAACACGCAGGCCGAGGGCTTCCTTGCCCGGCATTCGCAGCGCGAGGCGCTGCTCGCGGCGATGGACTTGATCGCCGCAGCCCTGACGCGCGAGCGCGTCACGCTGGATGAGATGGATCCGCAGAGCCAGGAGGCGCGCTACTGCCTCGGCGAGTACTATGCCGAGCTCGGCCGCCGCTTCAAACAGGGCTTTGACGTCTCGTTGTCGCGCGATCCCGACGCCAAGGACATGTGCCGCCCGCGCGGCAGCTTCATCGTCGTGATGTCGGACGCGCTGCCGCTCGGCTGCGTCGGACTGAAGGGAACCGACCACGGCTACGCCGAGATCAAGCGGCTCTGGGTCGCTCCTGCCGCGCGCGGCTTGCGGCTCGGCCGGCGCCTGATGGACGCAACCGAGGCCACAGCGCGCGAGCTCGGCATCGCGCTACTGCGGCTCGACACCAACAGCGCGCTGCCCGAGGCCGGCCAGCTCTACCGCACCACCGGCTGGCGCGAGATCCCGCGTTTCAACGACGATCCCTATCCGAACCTGTTCTTCGAGAAGCGGCTCTAAGTCGTCCGCGTCGGCCGCACCACGATCTCGTTGACGTCGACATCATCGGGCTGCTCGATCGCAAAGCGCACCGCGCGGGCGATCGCGTTCGGCTGGAGCGCAATGGCCCGGTAGGTCTTCATCGCTTCGGCCGCGGCGGGATCGGTGATGGTGCTGGCGAGCTCGCTTTCGACCACGCCGGGATGGATACAGGTGACGCGGATGTTGCCGTGCTCCTGGCGCAGGCCGTCCGAGATCGCCCGCACCGCGTATTTGGTGGCGCAATAGACCGCCGCGGTCGGCGATACGCTCAGCGCGCCAATCGAGGCGATGTTGATCACATGACCCGAACCGCGCGCCACCATCTCCGGCAGCACGGCCGCGATGCCGTACAGCACGCCCTTGATGTTGACGTCGACCATCCGGTCCCACTCCTCGACCTTCAGCGAGGCCATCAGCGACAGCGGCATCACGCCGGCATTGTTGATGGTGACGTCCACCCGCCCCCAGACGCCGCGCGCGGCACTGGCAAAGGCGGCGACGCTGGCGCGGTCGGTGACGTCGAGCGGATGCGCGAGCGCCGTTCCGCCTGCAGCGTTCAGCTCGGCTGCGAGATCCTTCAGACGATCAACGCGCCGCGCGCCCAGCAAGACCTTTGCACCTGCCGCGGCGAGTTCGCGGGCGATGCCTGCGCCGATGCCACTGGAGGCGCCAGTGATGAGAACGATTTTATCCATTGCCATGAGGGGTCCTTTTTCGATCGCGTCGGCAGTAGCCGCGCGAAAGATGGACCGGAGCCGCCGTCGTGATAAGACGACGATCCTTAACCAGTTCGGCAAGCTGATCTAACCAATGGAACACGATCTCAACGCCCTCGCCGTCTTTGCGCTGGTCGCCGAAGAGCGGAGTTTTCGCGCCGCTGCCGACCGTCTCGGGGTAACGCGCTCGGCCGTGAGCCAGACCATCCAGCGGCTCGAGGAAACGGTCGGCATCGCGCTGGTCCAGCGCACGACGCGCAGCGTCAGCCTGACCGAGGCCGGCGAGCGGCTGCATGCGGAAATCGCCCCCGCCCTCGCCGACATGCGCGCCGCGCTCGGCAACACCGAAGCATTGCAGGGACGGCCGCGCGGACTTCTGCGCCTCGCCGTGTCCTCGATTGCCGAGCATTTTCTGTCGGGACCGTTTCTCGCGTCTTTCACTGAAGCAAATCCGGAGGTGCAGCTCGACGTCACCGTGACTGATGCGGAGTTCGACATCGTCGCCGCCGGCTATGACGCCGGCGTTCGGCTCGGCGAGGTCATCGAGCAGGACATGATCGCGGTGCCGATCGCCGGCGACGAACGCCAGCTCGCGGTCTGCGCCCCGTCGTTTCGCGACCGCTTCGGCGTGCCCTCCCACCCGTCCGAGCTTCCGTCCTTTCGCTGCATCGGCTGGCGTCCGGCACCGAACGTTACGCCTTATCGCTGGGAGTTTGCGGAGGGCGGCAAGGAGTTCAGCGTCGCGGTGGCGCCCGAGATCACCACCAACGACATGGCGCTGATGATCAAGCTGGCGGTGGCGGGCGCGGGCATCACCTTCGGCATGGAGGCGAGCTTTCGCCCCGCGATCGCGCGCGGCGAGCTGGTGCCGATCCTGGAGGACTATTGTCCCTTCTTCGCCGGCTTCTATCTCTATTATCCGAGCCGCCGCAACCTTGCGCCGAAACTACGCGCGCTGATCGACCACCTGCGGCGGCGCGCGTGAGCCGAAGGGAATTTGCCATGACTGGTGACGACCTCGCCGGCATCTACCGCGCCTACATCGCCTGCCTGAACCAACAGGATTGGCCGGCGCTCGGGCAGTTCGTGCATGATGACGTCGTCCGCAACGCGCGGCCGCTTGGGCTGTCGGGCTACCGCGCGATGCTCGAGCAGGATTTTCGCGACATCCCGGATCTGCGATTCAACATCGAGATGCTGATCTCCGAGCCGCCCCGCATCGCTGCCCGGCTGAAATTCGATTGCACGCCGGTCGGGACGTTCCTTGGGCTCGCCGTCAATGGGAAGCGCGTGTCGTTCTGCGAGAACGTGTTCTACGAATTTCGCGACGGACAGATTCGGCAGGTGTGGTCGGTGATCGACAAGACGGCGATCGAGGCGCAGCTCTGACGCCGCGCCTCGACGGTCGCCATCATGCCGCCGCCGGCGCCGCCTCGCCTTGCGGCTTGGCAAAGGGGCGGAATGTCATCGCCATCAGGAACGCGCCCAAGCCCATCGCCCAGGAGGCGATGTAGAGCCAGGCGTAGCTGGAGAACGCGTCATAGATCAGACCGCCGGCGAGCGGGCCGGTCGCCATGCCGAGGCTGCCGGCCATCGCGGTGCCGCCGATCACGGTGCCCATCATCCGCAGCGGAAAGTTTTCGCGGGCGAGCACGGCATAGAGCGGCATGGTGCCAGCATAGATGAAGCCGAACACGGCGCCGACCGCGTAGAACGTCGCGAGCTGATGCGCGAAGACATAAGCGAGCGCGCCGAACGCCTGGAGCAGCAGCCCCGAGACCAGCACGCGCTTGGCGCCGAAGCGGTCGCCCATCAGGCCGAAGGCGATGCGGCCGCCCATGCCGGCAAGGCCCTCGACACTGTAGATCGTCACCGCCGCGATCAGCGGGATGCCGCAGCTCACGGCATAGGACACGGTGTGGATGATCGGGCCGGAATGGGTGGCGCAGCAGAAGAAATTGGTCGCGAGCAGGATCAGGAATTGCGGCGAGCGCAGCGCCTCGGCCATCGACATTTCCCCCTGCCCCGTGCCCGCGCCTGACGGCGCGGCCGCGGCCTGCGCGAGCGCGGGCGGGCGGCGCACCAGCAGCGAGACCGGGATCATGATGGCGCCGACCACGAGCGCCACGATCTGCATCGAGGTGCGCCAGTCGTGGCCGGAGACGAGCCAGGCCGCGAGCGGCGACATCGTCATCGGCGCCATGCCCATGCCGGCCGACACGAGCGACACGGCAAGGCTGCGGTGCGTATCGAACCAGCCGGTGACGGTCGCCATCATCGGCGCGAAGATCGCGGCGCAGGAGGCGCCGACCAGCAGGCCGAACACGAACTGGAACAGCAGAAGCGAGGTCGCATGGCTCGCCGCGAACAGGCTGAGCGCCAGCACGGTCGATCCCGTCAGCACCACCGGACGCGGCCCGAACCTGTCCGTCGCCGTGCCCCAGGCCATGCTGGTGCAGGCCATCGCCAGGAAGCCGATCGTCATCGCGCTGGAGATGCCGGTCACCGACCAGCCGGTGTCCTTTGTGATCGGCTGCAGGAACACCGGCAGCGAGAACATGCCGCCGATCGCGACGCAGCCAAGCAGGCCGCCGGCGGCGACGATCACCCAGCGATAGGAGGAAGCATTCATTTTGGTCTCCCGTCAGATCTGTCTGGGTGGAAGACGAATGGGAACCGTGCGGGCCGACAGAGTAGCGTGATTTTTTGCGGTGGGCTCCCTGGCCTCGCGAATTTCGGGCCCGCACATCAAAAATCTCGAAAACAACGCCATGCACAGTAGCCGGCAGCAGCGGGATCAATGACTTACGAGGCGCATCGCTTGCGATGCCCAAGAATTGCTAGGAATCGCGATGCCAGCAAGCGATTTGACACGTCGGGCAAAACACCGGCATGATGTCATCATCCCGCCAGCATAGTCGCATCACGTTTGGACGCCCGCCGATCATGGCGCGCGGTCGCCGATCCGTGCGCGATGCGCTGGTTTTCGAATGGACCCTTGACATGCCAAAGATCGACATCGCCGCAGTCCCGACCCGCAAGGGCTCGGGCTATCCGGCCCCCTTCGACGCGCCGTGCGCCGAGCGCATCCGCAAGCGGCTCGGCAACGCCGGGGGACTTGCGGATTTCGGCGTCAATCTGATGCGCCTGCCGCCGGGCAACTGGTCGAGCCAGCGGCACTGGCATTCGCATGAGGACGAGTTCGTCTATGTGCTCGAAGGCGAACTGGTGCTGATCGAGGACCAGGGCGAAACCGTGCTGCGCGCGGGCGACTGCGCCGCCTTCCCGAAAGGCAGTGGCAACGGCCATCACATGATCAACCGCTCGGATGCAGTGGCGGTCTATCTCGAGGTCGGCTCGCGCGCGCCCGAGGACCTCACGACCTGCTCCGACATCGACATGATGAGTGCGAACTCCGACGGCCGCTTCGTGCACAAGGACGGTACGCGCTATCCGGACTAAGCCGTGTACCTGCAAACGTGACTGGCGACTACGCTCGCTTCGCGCCTATAGCGACCAAGTTCGTGCGGCAGCGCGGTATGTCGCGATGGTCCATGAAGAGACTCATGCACCGCTGCAATTACGAGTTGGCTGATCCATCACGGCGGCACGCTCGAAAACGGCGTAAATCGCTCCCCGCAAGAGTCACACCTCGGTCATTTTCGCAAGCACTCGCTCGACGAGCGCAGGATCGCGATAGACGCTGCGTGGCTTCAATAGATGTTGGACCTCGACGGTTAGCTTATGGACGGCCGGATCTTCGGCGGCAAGCCGGGTCAGGGCGATACCGAAGTTGCGCGTCATCTCAAAATCCGCCGGACGTTGCCCGCGCGTACTGGGAAACGCGAAGTCGAGTATGGCCACCGACCACGGCGTCTCGATCAACGTCGGCACTTCGGCGAAGAAAGCAGGTGCCAGCCCGGCGATTGAATCGCTGTTTACCGCTAGTCTCTCGAGAAGCCCTTGGAGCAGGCGCGCCTCCAGGGCGGCCACGCTCATGCCTTGCCCGTAGACGGGATTGAACCGACAAATTGCGTCGCCGATCGGCAACAGCCCGCGGGGAAAACCATCGAGCCGCTCGAAATGACGCCGCACGCTTTCCGGGAAACCGTAGCGCGCGACCCCGTCGAGGCGCCTGGCGTGCTTGATCGCATTGTAGATCGTCGGCGTCCGAAGCGATCGAGCATACGTCAGGAACCCCTCCGCATCACCGGGCGGGACCTCACCGAGGCGGCCGCTAAGGGTTACCATCCACCGGTCGCCCTCGAGCGGAAGCAAGATGCCACCCCGGCGATTGTGGGGCGCCTGAGCGAAGGTGATGACGCCTTTCCACTCGGTCGGCGCATCGTCGGAAACTGCAAAGACACATGTGGAATAGGAGAGATCGATGCCGATTGTGGTCTCCTCGGGCAGCGGTCGGCCGCCCGATTGCAGCAGGGCGAGAGTGAGCGTGCCGCGTCCGGTGGCGTCGACGACAAGATCCGCAGCGATCGTCTCGCTCGTGCCCCTGCCATTCTCGCAGCGCACGCCGATGACCGCCTCTCCATTTGGCGACGCCAGCACTTCCGTGACCCGGCAGCGCTGGCGCAACACGATGTTGGCGAGGCCTTCGACCCGGCGCCGCACGACGTGCTCGATGGTGGGCCGTGACGCCGCATAACCGCACCAGCCGAGATCGCGTTGCGGGAAGGGATTGTAGCCCGGGGGCTCGAGGCGGGTATCGAGACCGGCCTTGAGCCGCACGCCTCCCGCCCGTGCGAGATCCTGCTCGAATCCCGGGAACAGCTCGCTGAGAGCGCGCTGGCCGCTGAGCAGCAACGCATGCACATGCCGCGCCTGCGGCGTCCCGGCGCGACGCGTGGGCTCCACGGGTAGAGTGTCGCGCTCCAGAACAACGAGCTGCTCGAAGTGGTCGGCAAGCGCCCCTGCGGCCGCGAGCCCACCCATTCCCGCGCCGATCACGACAGCCTGCTTGCCGACGAGAGTTGATGCCATCGCCACCTCCCATTTCCAAGTGTGTCTTGATCGACTCGAATCGATCCAAGCGCGGGCGAGCGCTCGGGGCCCGGTGATGATGGCTCGGTGTGCCCTGAGAGCAAAAACGGGTCGAGTTAAGCAAATAACGAGTCTGCGGGATGGTTGTGCGGCCGGTCGTCGAGAACGGCCCGTGCAGTCGTTGGGTACCCACGTGTTGCGAACATTAGTCTTAGCGCTGGCCGCGTTTGGCCGATCCGCTACGTGGAGCGAGCCGCCATACCTCCCGTCGTCAGCCTCGCATGAAGCCCTCGCACTCGCCCTCCGCCCACGCGAGGCTGCTCTCCAGTGCTTCACCCCGCGAGTAGCGGAGGCACATTTTGGTCATCGTCGC
Source organism: Bradyrhizobium sp. CB2312 (assembly GCF_029714425.1). Lineage (NCBI taxonomy): Bacteria > Pseudomonadati > Pseudomonadota > Alphaproteobacteria > Hyphomicrobiales > Nitrobacteraceae > Bradyrhizobium > Bradyrhizobium sp. CB2312. The sequence continues at coordinate 5,677,538 of NZ_CP121668.1, forward strand.
CTGCGCGAAGATCTGCTGTGCGATCTTCGGCGGCGCGGGCCAAGCCGCGATTGATAGTCTCTGATGATTGTAGGGATTGGGATAGTGGTAGAGCGTGCCTTTCGGCGGCTCCGCTTCCGCCCAGACCCTCAAGTTCGTGAACTTCACGTAGGCCGGGAGATCATAACCGCCGCTGGCGACCACCAGCTTCTCAATCGACGACGCCTGCGAGAGATGCGCGAGCAGGCTCTTCGCCGCCTCCTTGTTCTTGGAGAAATTCCAGATGCCCCAGAAGAAAGGGAAATACGGCGCAAAGCGGCCCTTCGGGCCCGCCGGGAGGCCGTGGGTCCAGCATTGCTCGGCAACGTGTGGTGCATCGCGCTTGGCCACCGCCCAAGGACTCGGCGGATTCATGATCAGCGCGCCCCTGCCAGAGATCAACCATTTGTTGTTGGAAGCATCATCCCACGCCGGCACGTCGGGGGGCAGGAACGCGATCAGCCTCTTGTAAAATTCCAGCGCTTGGCGCACCTCGTCGGTCTTGACCGTAAGATTACCGTTGGCATCGACCAGCTGCGCGCCGAATGACTGGAAGAATGCCCCGGCGGCAACCACGCTGTCGACGGTCTCTCCCAACCCGATGCCGAAGGGGAAGCCGCCTTTGTGGCAGGCTTCAGCGGCCTTCAGGAAGGCGTCCATCGTCCAGCTGTCGGCCTGCGGCGGGCTGCCAGCCGGGTAGATCGCCTGCACATCGATGCCGGCGTATTTCTTCATCAGATCAATGCGAGAGCAAGGAGCCTGGATTTGGCTGCCGATCGTAGCGGGAATGGCCATCCAAGTGTCGTTTACTTGGCCAAGATACTTCACCGTGCCATTCACCTCGCCGTTCTGCTTGAGGATCGGCTCCATGACATCGTTCACCGGCTCGAGCCGTTCGGCATAATTGTGAACACGCCACGTGGTCATCGCAAGAATGTCGTGTCCGGCCTTCGCTTGCGCTTCGGCGGCGCCGGTTAGAAGGAGTTTGTTGCCTTGGCTGCCAATGTAATCGATCTGAACGTCGACCTTTGCCTTTTCGGCCCATTCTTTGACGAGATCCGCGGAGGTCGTGTTGGCGCCCGGCACAAAGTGGTCCCAAAAACCTATCGATAGCTTACCGGCGGCGTAGGCGCCGCGCACATAAGGCGCGGTGACGAGCGCGGCGGAAGACATGGCCGACGCGGTTACAAACTGTCGTCGAGAAAACTTTCGTGACATTTGTTCCCTCCACGCTGATCAATGGGCTGTTTTGTTTCTCGTGTGCTTCCTCGGCGCTGCGCGAAAAAGAGGGGCGCGCAGCTGTTGAAGATTTGGATGGCCGGGTCTGCGTCCACCCGCAATCATGATACGACAAAGCGATAGCGGCTGCGCTGGTCGCGATAGAGGCGCGTCGCATGGTCTTCAAGGCCATGACAACTTCCTTGGCATTTACGAGGGGCGTTGCCGCCGATCCTTCAAGCGGAGGCCCACGTTAACTCTCTTACCGCCGCTCGGGTACGGCCGGGCAGCAAGGTAAGCCGTTGGCTGCACTCCTGGATTGTCTCTGCGCAAATCGCTGCCAGCCTAAAGACCGTATCAGGTCGTGGGTGAACGCTCTTGACATTCTGCTTACATTCTCCTCACCGACCGCATATTCTTGCGTTGCAACCGGCACGGGACACCGTCGGGAGAAAGTTACCCAAGGAATTGCCAGCTTGCGGTATCTCTTCGAGCAGTACGCGTTCGACACCGACCGTCGCGAACTTTACCGCGGGGCGCAATTGGTTTCCGTTGCTCCGCAGGTGTTCGATCTGCTCGCTTACCTGATCCGCAACAGGGAACGGGTCGTGAGTAAGGACGACCTCATCAATAACGTTTGGAACGGCCGTGTCGTGTCCGATGCTGCAGTGACGACGCGCCTGAATGTCGCTCGGAGCGTGATCGGAGATTCCGGCGAGAAACAACATTTTATCAAAACTCTGCAACGCAAGGGCTTTCGTTTTGTTGGGGCGGTGCAGGAAGTGCGCCGGCCTGCAGACGTGTTGCCCCCAGCCTGTTCTGGTGAACAGATCTTTCAGGTTATAGCTGACCCGGATCGGCCCGATGCCGCGACCGTTACGATGTCCATTCCTGCGCCGCGTCTTTCCATCGTCGTGCTGCCATTCGCAAACATCGGAGGTGATCCCGAGCAGGACTATTTCGTCGACGGCGTGACCGAGAGCCTGACCACCGACCTTTCGCGCATCAGCGGCTCATTCGTGATCGCTCGCAACACCGCTTTCACCTTCAAGGGCAAAATTGTCGATGTAAGGCAGATCGGACGCGAGTTGAACATCCGCTATGTTCTCGAAGGTTCAGTGCAGCGAGGCGGCAACCGGATTCGCGTGAATGTTCAGCTGATCGATGCCGAAACCGGCACTCACCTCTGGGCCGAGCGGTTCGAGAAACCCGTCGCCGACCTGTTCGACACGCAGGATGAAATCGTATCGCGGCTAGCAAACACGCTGAATGCCCAGCTCATTCAGGTTGAGGCGCGGCGAGCGGGACGTTCAACCCATCCCGATGCGATGGACCTGTATTTCCAAGGCTGGGCTTACGAGAACAATGGGACGACCGCGGACTACATGACGCAAGCGCAGGTCTTTTTCGACCGTGCCCTGGCGCTTGATCCCGGAAACATTGAGGCGCTGGTCGGTTCGGCGCGGGTTAGAGCGGCGTTTGGTGCCAACCTTATGCGCGACGACTGGACCGCACACTTTGTTGCGGCCGAAGCAGTCATAGTGCGGGCTCTGTCCCTTGCGCCAAACCATGCTCGGGCCCATAGCGTCCTGGGTTTCGTCCAGTCATTTACCCATCGCGCGGTCCAAGGCATCGCTGAATGCGAACGAGCGTTGGCACTGGATCACAATTTGGCCGACGCTCATGCCTTCATCGGTCTCGCTAAGACTTTTCTCGGTCGCAGCGATGAGACCGAGGCCCATGTCCGCGAGGCGCTTCGCCTCTCTCCTCGCGATAACTACGCCTACCGGTGGTCAATGTTTGTCGGTCTCGCCAAGTTGGCGCTCGGCGCCGACGTGGAAGCGGTTGCCTGGCTGCGCCGGAGCATCGAGGCCAACCGAAACCATCCCATCCCGCATTGCTTTCTCGCCGCCGCTCTGGCTCTGCTCGGCTCACCGGACGAGGCGCGGGCCGCCGCGCGGGCGGGCCTTGTGCTCAATCCGACCTTCACTCTCCGCCGCTTCCGAGCCCGCGCGGCGAGCGACCATCCGGCTTACCTCGCCGGGCGCGAGCGTGTGTATGAGGGCCTGCGCATGGCCGGGGTGCCGGAGGGCTGATGTCCGCTTCGGGTCCAGAAGCTGCCCTACCCGCCAGGTCGCAGTTTTCCCCGACAGACATTACATACGAAAGCGCGCCCCCACTGCGGGTGCCGAAACTGTAAAGCTTTGTCCAAGGGGTATGAGCGCGGCTTCGATCAACGCGATGAACCCGCTCAAGACGAAGGACATAGGTTGACTACATTGTCGTAGGCGAGGATTCCCCTTTCGAGCTTTGCCCTCTGCGCATTGGCGGCTTACGCAGCGCGGGACCTTCGGCCGACTCCGTGGCGCCGAACCAGGTGACATAGAGCGTCGGCAGGAAGACGAGCGTAAGAACCGTGCCAACCAGCAAGCCACCCATGATCGCGAAGGCCATTGGACCCCAGAAGACTGTAGGTGCGATCGGAATCATTCCGAGGACAGTCGACACAGCGGTCAACATGATCGGGCGAAATCGGGAACTGCTACCGTCGACCGCGGCTTCCCAGGGCGTCTTCCCTAGAGCACGTTCGGCGTCAATCTGACCAATCAGAATGACCACGTTCTTGCTGATCATGCCGAGAAGCGCCAGCACACCGAGAATGGCGACGAAGCCTAGCGGCCTTCCTGACAGCATCAAGGCGGCAACGACACCGATCAGACCAAGCGGCGCCACGCTGAGGACCATGAAAAGTCTCGGAAAGCTCTGGAGTTGCGCCATAAGGATAGTGAACATGACGAACAGCATCACCGGAACCACAGCCAGCACGGATGCCTGCGACTTCTGGCTCTCTTCCACCGTGCCACCCACGACCACGTCGTACGACGGCGGGAGCGTCTTTCTGAAGCTCTCGATCGCCGGCGACAGCGACGTGACCACGCTTGCCGGCAACGTGTTGCCGACGATAGCCGCCTGGACGGTCAAGGTCGGAACGCGATCGCGTCTCCAGATGAGCGGAAATTCTTGGTCATATTCGAAGGATGCAAACTGGCCGAGAGGAACGGTTTGCCCGCTCGGCAAGGCCACCTGCAGATTGCGCAGGCTGTCCAGCGAAACCCTCTGCGCGTCGGTCGCACGCGCGACCACGTTGACCAGGTAGATATCGTCGCGAACCTGGGTTATCGGCGTGCCGGTCATCATCGCGTTCAACGTGGTTGCGATCGCCTGCGAGCTGAGGCCGAGAAGGCGGGCTTCATTCTGATCGACGCGGATGCGCACCTGTCGATCGGGCTCCATCCAGTCGAAATTGACCTGCCTGGTCTCCAGACTGGAACCAACGATCCGTCCAACATCGAGCGCAATCTCTCGTACCCGCTCTACGTCAGGCCCGCTGACGCGGTACTGTACTGGCCATCCAACCGGAGGTCCAAGCTCGAGCGGAGAAACGAACGAAATTGCCTTGGGGAATTCCTGAGCCAGGAGCTTTTCGAGCTTGGCATGCAGCCGGTCGCGGGCCGCAACGTCCTTGGCGACCACAACGCTCTGGGTAAAGAAGTCGTTCGGTAGTTGCACATTGAGGGGCAAGTAGAAGCGGATGGCGCCGCGTCCAACATAGGTGCTCCATCTTGCGACATCGGAATCCGCCCCAAGAGCCGCATCCAGACGCTTCGCCGCCGCCTCGCTCGCATAGATTGACGCGTTCTGCGGCAAACTGATATCTACCAGCAATTCCGGACGATCCGACGACGGAAAGAACTGCCGCGGGATCAACGGCATCGCAAGGACCGCGGCTACCAGGAGCGCCACCGAGATCGCGATCGTCAGCCATTTCCCGCGCATCGCGAATGTCAGGAAGCTCCGGTACATCCGGAAAATCCTGCCCGGATCCGCGGAGTCGCGTTGCCGGGGCGGGACCAAGATCGCAGCGCCGAGCAGTGGCGTGAAAATGACCGCCACGAACCACGATACCAGCAGCGCGATCGTGACCACGGCAAACAGCGAGAACGTGTATTCGCCGGCCGAGCTCGCCGCAAAGCCCACCGGGATAAAGCCCGCGATCGTCACCAACGTGCCCGCGAGCATCGCCATCGCATGGGTCCGGTATGCGAAAGTTGCCGCCTCGACCTTGCTGGCGCCCTCCGCCAATTTGTTGAGCGTCGCGTCGGTCGTCGTCATCGCGTCGTCGACCAGCAACGCGAGCGCAATGATCAGTGCGCCAAGCGATATACGCTGCATGTCGATGCCAAGAAGCGCCATGATCGGAAACACGATCGCCAGCGTGAAAGGTATGGCAAGCGCAATGATCAGGCCGGGGCGTACGCCGAGGCTGATGAAGCTCACCACCATGATGATGGCGATCGCCTGCATCAGCGAGACCATGAACTCCCGGATCGCGTGGTCGACGACAACGGGCTGGTCCGCGACCAAGCTCGGCTCAATTCCGATCGGAAGTTCCGCCGTGATCCGGGCCATTGCCTTTCTGAGGTTGGCGCCGAGCGCAAGGATGTCGCCGCCATCCCGCATGGCGATGGCAAGTCCTATTGCCGGCTGACCATTGACACGAAACATCGGCTGGGGCGGGTCCGTGTAACCGCGCCGTACGCGGGCCATATCTCTCAAGCGCAGCATGCGGCCGCCCGCCGAGAAGTTGATGTTGGCGATGTCCTGCTCCGACTGGAAGCCTCCCGACACCCGAATCGAAATGCTTTCCGAGCTTGTCTGTATCGTTCCGGCCGGACGCACGATGTTTTGCGACTGGAGCGCTGCAATCAGGGCGGACCGATCAACGCCGAGGGCCGCGAGCTCCTTGGTGGAAAATTCGACGAAGATCACTTCATCCTGCTCGCCCAACAGCTCGATCTTCGACACGTCGGGCACGAGAAGCAGCCTCGAGCGGGTCTCCTCGACCCGATCGCGCAACTCACGCTGGCTGAAGCCGTCGCTGGTGAAGCCGTAGATGATCCCGAACGTATCGCCGAATTCGTCATTGAACGCCGGCCCAATGACGCCGTCGGGCAGCGTATGGCGCATGTCGCCGATCGACTTGCGCACGTGGTACCAGGTGTCGGCAACCTCTCTTGCGTTTGCGCTGCCCTTCAGATTCACGAAGACGATCGAGACGCCGGCCCTCGTGAAACTTCGCAGGAAGTCGAGATGCGGCGTTTCCTGAAGTCGACGTTCGAGGCGCTCCGTCACCTGTTTCACCGTTTCCTCCACGGATGCGCCAGGCCAGGCGGCCTGAACAACCATGGTCTTGATGATGAAGGCTGGATCTTCGTTGCGCCCCAACCGGAAATAGGACAGTACGCCGGCAATGACCGCAACGATCATCATGTAGACGACCAGCGAGCGGTGCTTCAGCGCCCAATCGGAAAGATTGATTCCGCTCATGGCCCTGATCCGAGAACGCGGACTGTCTGACCCGAGTGAAGCGCCTGGACGCCGGCGGTGACAATGACTTCACCGGTGTCGAGTCCTTGCGAGATCACCGCTTGGGCTTCATCGAACCGTAGCACATCCACATTGCGAACTGAGACCGTGTTGTTGGCGGGATCGACGACCCAAACGGCGGGGCGTTGGTTCATCCTGGTCAGGGCGGAAGAAGGAATATCGATCATCGGCCCGGCACTCGTGCTCACCCTTCCGACGACCGTCGCGCCCAGCCGCATCGCCGGCGGGGGATCGGTCAGACCGACTCTGACCTCGAAGGTCCGCGTCACGGCGCTGGCCTGCGCGGCGACCTCGCGAACGCGCCCCTTCGCCTTTATTGTCGGATCATCGGCTAGGCTGACTTCGACCTCCGGATCCGAAGAAGCCGATCTGACCAATTGAGAGGGAATGTCGAAGACGGCGTCGCGGCCGTCTTGTCGCGCGATCCTCGCAATCATCTGCCCGACCTGGACCACTTCGCCGGCTCCCGGGCCGGTGGCGGTTATCACGCCGGGTGCATCGGCCGTCAGTTCGGTGAAACCGACGAGGTCATGTGCGGCGCTCAGTTGCGCCTCAGCCGCGTCGACCTGCGACTGCGCAGTTTGCTGGGCCTGGGTGGCAGCATCGAAATTGGCGCGCGTTGTCCAGCCCTGCGCCAAGAGCGTCTCCTGACGGTCGAAGTGATTGCGTGCCTGCGTCAACTGTCCCTGCGCCGCAGCCAGAGATGCCTGCGCCTGACGCAGTCCATTCAGTTCGTTCTGTGACTCCAATCGCGCCAGCATTTGGCCGGCTTTGACCCTGTCGCCAATCTTGGTGTCGTTGCTCAGAAGTCGCCCGGATATCCGGAACGCAACATTCACTTCATCTTCGGCTTCGATCCGCCCTGTAAATGTCAGGGGTGTTGTGACCTTGCGCTTTTCCACAGTCGACGTGCGCACGATTCGCGGAACGGGCGTGTCATTCGTTGCCTGTTCTCTGCCGCAGGCTCCCAGGGTCAGCGAGAATGCCGCCACGAACGTCGACGTTACCATGTATCGGAACGTGCAACGGCTGCCGCTCATGGACATCACCTCTTGCGTTCCAAGACTATCGCCGTGGGTATTTTGCCGAACGGCTTTGGTATAAAAATCGGTAAATCTACTCGGTGCGGCTGGATTTAATCGTGGTTTGCCGAGGTGTGTTCGTAGGGAGTTTTCCTAGGGGTGATCAGGCCTTCACCCGATATCGCCAGTTCTGCTGCCAATACATGATGGGATCACGAGATGGAGTATGGCGCGCGGCGGAGCCGTCGCGCGCTACTCGCGCTTCACTTGATCGGCGCCGTCGAACCTTGAGGGTCGCGAGATCCTATCCAAGACGATGGCGCCGGACGATCCACTCGTGGGCGCCATCGGAACCATTTTGGATGATGATGTATCGCTACGCCAGCTCGCGGCTTGAGCATTGAATGACTTGCCGAGAGAGACATCTTCCGCGAAGTTTACGTTTATCTCCCGCAAGTCCGTATCTTCGCCGCAACGCAGGCGCCGACGTTAGAAACGAGCCAGGAAGCGGCCATGAAAGGTCCCTCGGCTGATCCAGATGCATGCGCCGCCGCAGCTGGTCCATTGTGGCCGGTCGCGACGTACCGAGCATCATTGTTCTTTTGCCTGTGGCTGGTGCTTGCCGGTGTCGATGTCGCCGATCTTCCCGCCGCCGCGGCCGCGATCGCCGCCGCAACTTGGACGAGCCTGCACCTGCTCGAGCCGAGCCGCGCGCGGCGATCGGTTCGCGCCATCGCCCGCCTGATCCTTCTTTTCCTGTATCACTCGGTGGTCGCCGGAGCAGACGTTGCAGGGCGCGCACTTAATCCCCGATTGCCGCTGCACCCGGGATTTGTGACCTATCCGAGTCGGCTTTCGCCCGGGCTGCGGCAGAACGTGTTCACGACGCTCACCAGCCTGCTGCCCGGGACGGTGCCGGCGGGCGAGGAGAACGGAGAGATCGTCTATCATTGCCTCGACATCCGACAGCCGGTCGTGACCGATCTTGCCGCCGAGGAACTGGCGCTGGTTCAAGCCCTATACAATGACTGAGTTCCTGACCGCCGCAGTCGGCTTGATCCTGGCCCTGCTGGCACTCGGGCTGGTGTCGATATTGCGTGGTCCGGGCGATGCGGACCGTATGATGGCGGCGCAATTGATCGGCACCGCAGGCATTGCCGTGTTGCTCCTTCTCGGCACCGTGACGGGCGTCCCGGCGGCCATCGACGTGGCATTGATCCTGGCGTTGCTCGCCACCTTCGCGTCCATCGCGTTCGTCAAGAAGGGGCTTTCCCGCCTCGAAACCGACGGGCTTGATTCAACGGGGGACAGATGAACCTCGCACGCGACGTCGTGACGATTGCCTGCGTGTCGGCGGGAGCGTTCTTCTTCCTCGCCGGCACCGTCGGCCTTCTTCGCTTTCCCGACACCCTGACCCGCCTACACGCGCTGACCAAGGCAGACAATCTCGGCCTGGGCTTCGTCGTGCTTGGCTTGCTCCCACAGGCAGGAAGCCTGCGCGACGGGTTGAAGCTGATCTGCATCTGGATGTTCGCACTGCTTGCCGGCGCCACCGTTTCCCAGTTGATCGCGCGCACGGCGCGCCAGAGCGGAGCGGCCAAATGAGTACCGCAACAGTCTTCGAGATCGCACTCGCCGCCGTGGTGCTGGGCCTCGCCATCTGGACCATCGCCGTCCCCGATACCTATTCGTCCACCGTCGGGTTCGTCGCCTACGGCCTCCTGGTTGCGCTGATATGGGTGCGTCTCGACGCGGTCGATGTCGCACTAACGGAGGCCGCCATTGGCGGAGGTCTCGGCGGCGTGATGCTGTTAGGGGCGGCCGCCAGACTGCGCGGTAGCGAGGTGACAACGGCCGAACGTTGCAGCCTCACCGTGCGTCTCAGCGCCGCCATATTGTCTGCATCGACAGCGGCGGTGCTGGCCTTCGCAATCCTGCTCCTGCCGAATCCGCCACCAACGCTGGCACCGGCGGCCGTCTCGAATGCGGGAGCAACCGGAATGGCCAATCCCGTCACCAACGTGCTCATGGCCTTCCGCGGGATGGACACCATGCTCGAGAAGGTCGTGCTCCTGCTTGCCATCGTCGGTGTGTGGTCGCTCGCGGCGGACCGCAATTGGGGCGGTCGTCAGGGACCGCGCCACGAGGCCGACCCCAAGGGCGTTCTCGCCTTTCTCGCGCGCCTCCTTCCTCCCGCGGGCATCGTCGTCGGCATTTACATGCTGTGGACGGGGGCCGATCACCCCGGCGGAGCATTTCAGGGCGGCGCGGTTCTCGCGTCGATGTGGCTCTTGGTCATCATGGCTGGTTTGGCGGATACGCCACCCGTGAGCAGTCCACGGCTGCGGCTGGTCCTAGTGGCCGGGCCTGGCCTGTTTCTGGCCGTCGGCTTCGGTGGACTTTGCTTCGGAGCGGCGTTCCTCGCCTACCCGGTTGCAATCGCTAAACCTCTGATCATTGGCATCGAGGTCGCGATGACCCTGACGATTGCAGCGACACTCGCCCTCCTGCTCGCCGGCGCGCCGGAAAGGAGTGTCGAGCCATGAGCGGCGTCACGGTGTTTGGATCATTCGCAGCTGCGGCGATTGGACTTGGGCTCTACGGCCTGATTACCAATCCGCGACCGCTTCGCAAGATCATCGCATTCAATCTGGTCGGCAGCGGCGTCTTTCTTCTGTTTGGCATCGTCGGACGAAGGGGCACCGCGGCGGGCGTTGGCAATGATCCGGTCCCACAAGCCCTGGTGATCACGGGAATAGTGGTAGCGTTTTCCGCAACGGCCCTGGCGATCGCCTTGCTGCTCCGATTGTTCCAGACCGGCGGCTCCCTGACGCTCGGCAGTCGCGCGCCGCCGGGCCCGCGGTCCGACCCATCCGGTGACTGATGTTGGCTCCTGCCTCAGCGCTGGCGACGACGACGTTCGGCTTCGTGCTAGTCCTGTCGGTCGCCGTACCGGTTGCGGGCATCCTGCTGGCATTCACTCTCGGCGACCGTTACGTCCGGCAGGTAGCCCTAGCGGTTGTACCGTTGGGGTTGGCGATTGCGGGGGCCATTCTCCTGGCCGTGCCGCAGGGCGGCGGCCTCATAGTCTATCTACTTGGTGCATGGTCGCCCCCGCTAGGAGTGGCCTTGCGCGCGGACGGACTGTCGGCGGTGATGCTCGCGACCACGGCGATTGTGATCTGCGCGGTCGCCGTCTTCGCCACGACTGACTTTCGTCCAGCATCGGACGCACGCACCTCCTTCGCATTCTGGATCCTGTTGCTTGCCGTTTGGGCAGCGCTGAACATGATCTTCGTTGGCGGCGATCTCTTCACCCTGTATGTCGCGCTGGAGTTGCTGACATTCGCCGCAGTCCCGCTGGTCTGCCTCGATGGCCGCGCGGAGACGCTTCAGGCCGCGTTACGCTATCTTGTCTTTGCATTGCTCGGCTCGGTTCTCTACCTGCTGGGCGCGGCCCTGCTCTACGGCTTTTATGGGACGCTCGACATGGTGCTCATGTCGCGTGTCGTCTCAGCGCAGCCGGGCGTGCTCATTGCCGTCGCATTGATGACGGTCGGCCTCCTCGCAAAGACCGCGCTCTTCCCGTTGCACCTGTGGTTGCCGTCCGCTCACGCCGGCGCGCCGGCCGCGGCGAGCGCAATTCTATCCGGCTTGGTCGTGAAGGGATCGTTCTTCATCCTTCTGCGGCTTTGGTTCGACGTGATACCTGGCCTGCCCAGCCTTGCCGCCACGCAATTCCTGGCGGCACTGGGGACCGGCGCGATCGTGATCGGAAGCGTGGTCGCCTTGCGGCAGGAGCGCCTCAAGCTGCTCGTAGCATATTCGACGTTGGCTCAGATCGGGTATCTCTTCTTGATCTTTCCGCTCGCTGCCAATGCCTTGGGTCAACTCGAGACCGGGCAAGCCTTTGCGGCGGGATTGCTGCAGGCGATCTCTCACGCCTCCGCAAAGGCGGCGATGTTCCTGGCCGTCGGATCGATCTACACCGGGCTGGGCCATGACCGCATTACCGGGCTGGGCGGTGTCGCACGTGTCCTACCTCTCAGCGTACTGACCTTCGCAGTGGGTGGCCTCGCGCTGATGGGCGTTCAACCCAGCGGCGCAGCCTTTGCGAAAGAGCTTCTGCTGCAGGAGGCAACGAGGACAGGACAGTGGTGGTGGGCCGCGGTGCTGCATGCCGGTGGAATGTTCACGACCGCCTATGTCCTGTTGGTTCTGGCCTATGCGCTCGCGCCTTCCGATCAACCGATCGCGCCCATCCAGACGGCGCTGCCAAGCCGCGACCTACCCGCGCTCGCCCTGGCGATCTGTTCGCTGCTGCTTGGCTTAGTACCCTGGGAACCATACCTGCCGATCTCACATGATGTGCTGCCGAAATTGTTCAGTAGCGATGGGTTCGCAAAATTGCTCCTGTCCGTGCTGGGAGGTGCGACGCTCGCCATCCTGCTAAATCCCTGGCGGCATCCGCTGGCTGCCTCGTCCGGCTGGAAGGCGCTGGGGAAGGTCCTCGAGCCGCTACGGCGCATCTGCTTTGGATTCGGCAACCTGGTCGAACAAGCCGATGGTCTTCTTCGCGAATGGGCCGCGGCAGGCATCTCCCTGCTACTGCTCGGCCTGGCCCTCGCCGTATTGATGTTCGCCGCAAACTGAAGACATATCGTTCGGATTGATCCAGCCCGGCAGCAGCTGGTTCTGCCGCGCACGAACCACCATCATTCGCACCGGGTTCGCTTTGAGTCGGGCGCGTCGAACGCTCGGCCAAGCTAAGTCCGCTTCGGGTCTTGGCCGTGTAAAAACGATCTCAAAGGGCGTCGGTCCCGGAAGCGGGGAGCCGCGTGTGTCTCAGGCCCCGATCGCAGCGATCAGCGGCTTGATCCCGACGATGTTCATGACCCGTGTCAGATTATAGGCCAGCACCGAGAGTGCCATTTCGGCGGCTACTTTTGGAAGCGTTTTGGTGAGGAAGTGTGTCGCTCCCATGCGGGCCTTCATCGTGCCGAACGGATGCTCGACTGTCTCTCGACGCTGGCGCATGGCTTGTGGGTTTGCATCGAGACGCTGCTGCACAGCCTCGAGCAGATGCTCATGCTCCCATCGTGGAATCCGCCGCTCTGGCCCTGTCGTGCACTGCGATTTAAGCGAACAATTTTGACAGGCCGTGGTCCAGTAGCGCCGTAGCCGCTTCCCGTCTTCCTCGCTCGTGAAGCGATAAGGCAGTTGCTCTCCAGCTGGGCAGCGATAGGCGTCCTCTTCAGGCAAATAGACAAAATCCTGCTTGCCGAAGCGCCCATCTGACTTGGCACCCGACGTCTGTGGCTTGGGCAGAGTTACCGTGATGCCGGCCTCGTGGCACGCGAGGATCTCCACGCTGCTGAAGTAGCCGCGATCGGCAACGGCCTCGAGCGCATCGGTCTGGAGCACTTCTTTCGCCTGCTTTGCCATATTGGCCAGTTGAGCCCGATCTGAGCCGCTGTTCGTTACCTCATGCGTCACAATCAGATGGTGCTCGGTATCCACGGCGACCTGCACATTGTAGCCGACGACGCCGGAGCCGCGGCCGCTCGTCGCCATCGAGCGGCTATCGGGATCAGTCAAGGAGATTTGCTGGTCAGGCGATGCAAGCATCTGCTTCTCGTAAGCGGCAAGCTTGCCCATTTCCTCCTTCAGCTTCGTCAGCTTTTCGGTAAGCCTCGTCACCTTCGTGGCCAGGGCCTCCGTCGGCTCCTGCCGGTCGGCCGTGTCAAGTTGGCCTAGATACCGCGCGACGCTCTCCTCCAGCTGGGAGCGTCGCCGCTCCACCTTCGCCCGGGTGAAGTTCCTGTCCCGGTTGTTCACCGCTTTGAACTTGCTGCCGTCGATGGCAACGCTCGCCGTCGTCAGGAGACCCATCCCACGGCAGAGTTCAACGAAGCGCGCACACACCCTGCGCAGCGCCAGGCCATTGTCCTTGCGGAAGTCGGCAATCGTCTTGTGATCGGGAGTGAGCCGACCCAGCAGCCACATCAGTTCGACATTGCGTCCGGCTTCTCGTTCGAGCCGCCGGCTCGACTGCACCCGGTTCAGATAGCCATAGATGTAGAGCTTCAAGAGAACCGAGGGATGGTACGATGGCCGACCGGTCGCCGCCGGCTCAACCTCGAAGCTCATCTCGGCCAAATCGAGCGCATCGACAAACGCATCGATCACACGGACAGGATTACTCTCGTCAATGAAATCATCGAGGCATTCCGGCAACAGCGTGCATTGCCCACGATCCGCCTCCTCAACGAAGCGCCTCATCGATTCCCCCAAAAAGAATCACCGGAGAATCATAGCAGCGGCACAGCGTTTTCACACAGCCAGGGTCATTTTCGAGGGTTTCAGCGGAGATTGTCGGGACGCATTCGTCGGCCTGGTCCAAAAGCCATGCAACGAATGCCTTCACCCGTGTATCACTTGCCAAGACCGCGGGCCAGCGCACGAGGTGTACCTTCGTCGACGGCATGTCCCAGGTCTCAGGCAACACGCGCACAAGGCGGCCGTCGATGAGCGCGTCGCGCGCGAGGAGTGAGCGCGTCAGCACGACGCCGCTGCCTTGAAGTGCGGCACCGATCGCTGTCGCCATGTTGGCGTAACGTAGTCCAACCGGCGGCGGCGCGTTGAGGCCAAGTCGCGCGAACCACGTCGACCAGGACCACTCGGTTCCCGCGTTCGCGTCTACGCCAGCCCCCTTATGGATCAGCGGCAGCGCGGCGATGCGCGTCGGGTCGTCGAGCGGCGCGGACGGCAATAGTCGCGCGTGGCAAACCGGGAAGACCTGCTCGCGGAACAACACGCGCTGCGTCGAGGTCTCGCGTGCCTCGCCCTCGAGGAGCCAATGGATCGTGATGTCGAGATCGAGGTGGATCGCTTGCGCCGTGCTCTCGACGATGATCAGTTCGATCGGCGTCGATGGGGCCTTGAACATCGGCAGGCGTGCGACGAGCCAATAGTCCGCAAGCGCTGCGCTGACGCCGACGCGCAGTGGGCCATTGCTGGCCGCAGCGCGGCATCGCGCGCGTAGCTCCCCGAGGCCGGTGAGGAGTTCCGCAAGGCCGGATGCAAGCGCTTCACCCGCGGGCGTCGGCCGCATGCCGCCCGAACTCCGCGTCAGCAGCGGCAAACCCATAAAGTCTTCCAGCCGGCGCAACCGGTGGCTCACTGCGCTTTGCGTCACGCCGAGATCGCTTGCTGCGGCGGTGACGCTGCCGAGACGGTGCACGGCTTCGAAGGCGATCAGGGCATCGAATGGAGGTTGGGCGGTCATGCCGGCATTATGAAGGAGATTCATGCTGAGTTGAACACTCGACATACGCCACGAGCGCAAACCGATGATACCAAGCGGGCATCGCAGCGCTTCTGCGCGGCACTTTCCCGGTTCGGCAGAGGATTTGTGAAGTCGGCACCCTCCCTATCCGCCCGTGATCTTTCCGTTGCCCTGACACTCGGCCTCGGAGCTTTCTTCACGAATCTCGACGTCACCGCCGTCGTCGTCGCGCTGCCTGCGATGGCGCGTACCCTCAGCTTCGGCATGGCCGCGACGGCGTGGGTGATCGATGCGTATTCGCTCGCTTTCACGGGCATGCTGCTCGCGGCTGGGGCAATCGCCGATCGCTTCGGTCGCCGCCGCGCTTTGCTGACAGGCAATGTGATCTTCCTTGTCGCGTCCCTTGCCTGCGGCCTTGCCTGGGACGGTCCGTCGTTGTGGCTCGCCCGTGGTCTGCAAGGCGTTGGCGCGGCGTTCGTCGTCACAGGCGCCCTGGCGCTCGTCGCCAGCGCGTTCCCGGATGCCGCCGTCAGAGCGCGTGTGTTCGCCTTGATGGGCGTCGTCTCCGGTGTTGGGATGGCCGCGGGGCCGACGCTCGGTGGCGTGATCACGGCTTGGACCGGGTGGCGCTGGATCTTCTTCATCAACGTGCCGTTCTGCGTGGCTCTGGCCATTGCGGTGCCGCGGTTCGTCGCCGAGAGCCAGGCCGCGGAGAAGCGCCCGCTCGATATTGTCGGCGTTGCCCTGTTGACGACGGCACTCGCGCTACTGATTGACGCGACGTTGCGCGTACGTGCCGACATGATCGGTGCCGCGAGCCTCGGCGGCGCGGCGCTTCTGCTGTTGGCAGGCTTCGCCCTTCAACAGCGTCGGCGCGCTGTGCCGCTCCTCGACCCGACCGTGTTCGGGACACCCGCGATGATCGGTGTCGGCCTGCTGCTGATTGCGGTCTCCGTCAGCTACTGGGCCATCCTTGTTTATCTGCCGCCAGCGATGCAGAGCGCATTCGGGTGGCACGCCAATCGTACTGGCCTCGCGCTGCTCGCTGCAACGGCGCCGATGCTAATCGTGCCGCCAATTGGCGGCCACCTCGTGATGCGCATCGGTTGGCGCTGGCACTTCGCGCATTCTCTCGCGATACTCGCGGTCGGTAATCTCCTTTTACTTGCATCGCTCTGGCGGACAGATAGGGCCGAGATCCTCGGTCTTATGCTCGCGGGCATGGCAGCGATCGGCAGCGGCGCGGCGCTCGCCCACCCGCAACTTTCGGGTGCCCTGCTCGCGCTCGCCCCGCCGGACCGTTCCGGCATGGCCTCCGCCATGACGATCGTGGCGCGACAGGGCGGCTTCGCGCTTGGGATCGCTGCGCTGGCCGTAGTTGGTGGCGGACAAGCCTTCGAGGCCATTTTTGCTACCGCGGCGTCAACAGCAGTCCTGGGCGTGCTTGCAGCAATTTTCCTGCTTCCCGCTGATCGGTGAGCGTATGAAATATGGGTCTGGTTTGCCCCCGCGACCGTCGGCTCGGCTGCGATAGGTCATGGGCGGCAATCGCAGGCTCCCAAGGAGACCGCTAAGGGCGAGCAACTGACGCAGGAGACGTTTTGTGCGTCTCCTCTCTCCGCTTGTCCAACTCAGAGGCTATTCTTGGATTTATCGAGAGCACCCGAGGTCAATCGGCAACTTCTGCTTCCTGAACGTCGCCGTGCCTTTCACCGCCGTTAGAGCGCCGAGCTGCTCGGTATCGGCCAGGCGACAGGCCGTGATGTCGAAGGAACAGCTTCGAGAACGCCGCCGATGTCTCATAACCGACCCGGCTGGCAATCCGTGCGATGGGCTCATCACTGGTTTCCAGCAGGAACGCCGCTTCCGCCATCCGGCGTTCGATCACATAGCGATGCATGGACCGGCCGACGAGCTTGGTAAAGCGCGCTGAAAACGCCGAACGGCCGAGCCCGACGCGACGGCCAAGGTCGCTCAGAGTCCAGGGACGCTCCGGGCTTTCGTGAATGAGCTTGAGCGCCGGTCCGATATGCGGGTCAGAAACGGCCCCGAGCCAGCCGCCTTGTCCGGGACTGAGAGACGAGATCCAGCTTCGGAGCACCTCGACAAAGAGCACTTCCGTCAGTCGTGAAAGCGCGACGCGTTGGCCGGGACGCTCAAGCGCGGACTCGCTGACCATGCGACGCAGGATCGCTTCAAGCCAACCACCGTCCGTCGTCGGCTTCAGCAGCAGCACGGGCGGTAGTAGCTCCAGCACGCCGCCACACAGTGGCCGCGAGACCGTGAAATTGCCGCAGATCATGGTCGAGTGCGGCTTTGCACGGCTGCCGTGACGAATGACGCCGAACCGCGTCGACGCTCGATCGATATCTATGATCCGCAAAGGCTTGGCCCGGCGGTCCGAATAAAACACGTGGGGCTCGCCGCGCGTAATCGCGACAAAATCGCCCTCGGTCATCTGGATCTCTTGTCCGTGCTCGAGCGCGAGGGTCGCCGATCCTCGGCTGAGATAGTGAAACAGCGCGTAGGGGCGCGCCGGCAGCTCGAGATGCCAGGGATGGCCGAGCTCGAAGTGAAACAGCAACGTCCCGGCGAGACGAACGCGATCGAGCATCTGGGCGAGGATGTCCATGCCGTCGAGACTATCCCCGTGGACGATCGGACACAACACGCGGACGATTGGTCCCTGTGGTCCGGAAGGTTCGCGAATTACGTCATGTCGCAGCGGGCCGGCATCACGTGCGGCGACCATTTCGCCGACGGCGGATGGCAAAACCGCGAGGTTGCTGGAAACGCCTGTCCATCCCCCCGGACTTGTTCGTCCGACATTCCAACAGGAACATTCAATGCTAAATATGCTTCTCTCAGCCGCCACCGCACTCCTGGCCGGATCGACATTGGTCGGCGCCGCTTATTCCGCCGAACTGCCCAAGGGAGCAGCCCACAACGTCGTGCTCGTGCACGGCGCTTTCGTGGACCAGACGAGTTGGCAGCCCGTCGCCGATATCCTCACGAAGAAGGGCTACAACGTCACGCTCGTCGAAAATCCGCTCACCTCGCTCACGGCTGACGTCGATGCCACCAAGCAGGCGCTCGCGAAGCAGGACGGCAAGACCGTTCTGGTCGGCCACTCCTGGGGCGGAGTGGTGATCACGCAAGCCGGCGACGATCCCAAGGTTTCGGCGCTGGTCTATGTCTCCGCCTTCGCGCCGGACGTTGGCGAATCCCTGGCATCGCTGTCAAAAGCCGGCCCGCCGACCGAAGGTGGCAACGCGATCCGTCCCGACGCGAAGGGCAATTTGTACATTGACCCGAAGGTGTTTCCGTCGGCGGTCGCGGCTGACCTTCCGCCGGAGATCGCCGAGCACCTGGCCAAGTCGCAGCTTCCATTGAGTGTCGCTGCGTTCGAGGCCCCCGTCACCATTGCGGCCTGGCATGACAAGCCGACCTTCGATGTCATCACCACGAAGGACAAGGTCATCGCGCCCGAGGCCCAGAAGTCGTTCGCAGCCAGGATGAAGGCTCAGGTGACGGACGTCGCCGGAAGCCATGCCTCGCTCGTCGTCCATGCCAAGGAAGTCGCCGAGGTCATCGAAAAGGCAACGCTCGTGAAGTGATGGTGCCGCTCCCGGCGCCTTCACGCCGGGAGCGCACACGTTCGCTTCGGGCAAATGCGGAACGCGCAGACCGCGATAGCGAAAAGCCGGCGAAGCCGCAGAAGCGCGAGCGCCGCCCTAAAGAAGGCCTCGGTCGCTGCGCCACGCCGGTCCCCCACCCGATTATCTCATGCCCAGCATCCGGAGGATGACATGACTCAACGCGACATCGCGAAAAAGGACGCCGCCACACTCGAAACGGCGCCTACCCTCTATATCGACGGCAGCGGAATCCGCTTTGCCTATCGCCGTCTCGGCCCCACGATCGGAACTCCGCTGATTCTTCTGCAGCACTTCTCGGGCAACATCGACGCATGGGATCCCGCCGTCGTCAACGCGCTGGCCACTGATCGCCCCGTGATCGCTTTTGACAACGCCGGGGTCGGCCGCTCGACCGGTCGAACGCCCGACAACGTCGAGGCGATGGCGCGAGACGCCATCGATTTCATCCACTTGCTCGGCCTTTCCGAAGTGGACCTGCTCGGCTTTTCCCTCGGCGGCTGCGTCGCTCAGCAGATCGCCGCCGAGCACGGACAGCTAGTCCGCAAGCTCATTCTCGTCGGCACTGCGCCGAAAGGCGGCGAGGAACACCTGTTGGCGGTTCTGCAGGACGCATTCTCCAAAACCGATGCGCCGGACCCACGCCTGCCGCTGTTCTTCACGAGTTCACCTGCCAGCCAGGCCTCCGGCCTGGCCTTCCTGAAAAGGGCGAAGGTGCGTCAGGACGATCGGGACACCGACAACGGCAGCGCTGTCACCGATCCGCAGGCCAAGGCGCTGATCACCTGGTGTGCCACACCTGATCCTGAGCACGCCACTCTGCGTGCCATCCGCCAACCCACTCTTGTGGTCAGCGGCAGCGACGACACCATGCTCCCCGCGAGCAACGCCTACGCGATGTCTAGGGAGCTCAGCAACGCCAAGCTGGTCCTCTATCCCGATTCAGGTCACGGCGCCCTGTTTCAGCACCACGAGATGTTCGTCAGCCACGTCCGGACTTTCCTGGACGCGCAGCCCGCGACTGCGGCGCACTTCGACGCCATCAGACGCACTCCATCAGCAAGAATTGCTACAGAGGACAAACTGACAATCGCGAAAGTCGAGGTGGAGCGATTCACCCTCACGAGCTCAAAACCGTTCGACGCTGTCGTGGCGGCCTTCAAGTCCGCTGTCGGCCAGCCTGACACTGTCGAATTTTTCAAGGAGACGAGAGCGACAAATTCCTTCACGGATTTGGAACGCATTGTAAAACGCAGCCTCGGTCGAACGGACCTTATGCTCTTCGCACAGTTCGACCTGGGCGACATTCTGCGTCGCGAGGCCGGATCCGGGACGCCCAGGATCATGCGGTTTGTGGTCGGCAATCCACTCATCATGAAAGAAATGGTCAAGCACGTCCCCGATGCCGGGTCCTACGCTCCAGTCACAGTGCTTGTTGATGAGCGTGCCGACGGCGTGCATGTCTCTTATGACAAGATGGAGGGCTATTTGATGAATTATGGCAGCCCGGAAGCCCTTGCTGTCGCCCGAGCTCTCGATGCGAAGATCACGACCCTGCTGCACGAGTGCGCAAGCTAGGCGTCCGGATGACGTCTTCGGCCGACCGAAGTGACCACCGGCAACTGCGGCCATCGTGCACCGCGTGAGAATACCAGGGGGAAGCCGATCAGTTACCGGCTTCCCCTCCGCATCGCTATTGATCAGCCTTTCGAACCAACAGTCGCTGCGGCGTTATAGGCGATGACGGAGGAGAGATGTCGTCAAGACCTGATGAACGAGAGCAGGTCGGGGTTGAGGACATCCGCATGTGTGGTCAGCATGCCATGGGGGTACCCCGGATAGGTCTTCAGCGACCCGTTCTTGAGAAGGTTGACCGCACGCGGCACGGAACTTGCGAACGGGACGACTTGATCAGCCTCGCCATGCATCACCAGCACCGGCACGGTGATCTTCTTGAGGTCTTCGGTATAATCTTCGAGCCAAGAGTCGACGGTTGCGTAATGAGCGAGGGCACCGCCGGCCATGCCTTGGCGCCACCAGTTCGCAATGACTGCCTCCGAAGGCTTGGCCCCATCTAGGTTGTAGCCGTAGAACGGATTCTCAGGGACGAAACGGTAGAACTCCGACCGGTTGCCCAGCACGCCTGCCCGGATCGTTTCAAACCACTCCGGCGGTTGACCGGACGGGTTGTCCTCGCTCCGATACATGTTCGGCGTAAGTGAAGCGACCAGCGCCGCCTTCGCGACGCGCTCCTGGTGGCGAGCGACATAGCGAGCCACCTCACCGCCACCTGTGGAGTGGCCGATGTGGATCGCGCCGCGCAGGTTGAGGTGCTCGGTCAGGGCCGCGAGGTCGGCAACCCAGTGGTCCATGTCGTTGCCGGTGCCGGGCTGGTCGGACCGGCCGTGGCCGCGCCGGTCGTGGGCGATCACCCGGTAGCCGTTGCGAAGGAAGAAGGTCATCTGGGCGTCCCAGTCGTCCGCTGTCAGCGGCCAGCCGTGGCTGAAAACGATCGGCTGGCCTGAGCCCCAGTCCTTGTAGAAGATGTTTACGCCGTCTGTAGTAGTGATCGTGGGCATCGAGTCGCTCCATCTGCGCTGTTAGACATTTTATTGAGAAGATAGCGATTAACTGATCCATTGAGCCACGCGTTACTCATTTCGCGGCCGGAGTTTTAGAATTAAAGGCCCCAGCGAGCCCTTGCCTTGGCAACACCCGATCGCCGACGCGTTATCGGCCGAATTGGCCCGGCAGTATTCGTCGTTCCTGCGCATTTGTGCGCGTTTCCTGCTGAATAAGGGAAACCACTCTCAATCAAGTCCATGGCAAAAAACGATTGCCGGCTTGGAAGTTGAGGGCATTATTGTTGGCTCCTTTTGATTGAACCGCTGCGAAGGTAAGTCTTGCTCCCGCTAAAGACAAAGACCTAGTAGGCTGCGATGTATGCCTTGGAAGCATATTGAGGACCGATGGAACTTCGGCATTTGCGCTATTTCATTGCAGTCGCAGAGGAAGGTAGCTTTTTGACCGCTGCCCAACGGCGCCTGAACACTTCGCAGCCGTCGCTGAGCCGGCAGATTCGGGATTTGGAATCCGAAGTTGGCGTGCAGTTGCTGGAGCGCCAGGCGCGTGGCGTAGTGCTGACCGAGGCCGGAAGAGTTTTTCTCGATCACGCGCGGCTGGCGCTGTCGCAAGTCGAAGCGGCGACAGATGGTGCGCGGCGGACCGCACAGCCGCAAAAGCCCGTACTTTCCATGGGGTTCATGGTCGGGCTGGAGGTGATGTGGCTCCCCCACTTATTGCGTATCCTCCGCGAGGAAGAGCCGGAGATCGAAGTCACCCTGTGTAGTCAGTCCTCGCCAGAACTCGCCCTCGCATTAACGCGCGGGAAGCTGGACATAGCCTTCCTCCGCCCGGAGCGACAGAGCACGGGCCTGACCTTCAAATTGTTGGCGAAGGAGCCCCTGATCGCGGTGCTGCCGGCGGACCATCGCTTGGCCTCGCGCAAGAGGATTCGGCCGCAGGATCTTGCCCGCGAGATCTACGTCAGCTCGGCGAGAACGTCTCCGGTATTGCAAGCCGTGATTCAGAGCTACGCGTTGAAGGTCGGGATTACGCTCAAGCCAAAGTACGAAGGCGAGAACATATCGTCGGCCATGTCGCTGGTCGCATCCACGGGCGGAGTGACTCTCGTTCCGCTCTATGCGCAAAATATGCTGGCGCCAAACGTTGTTGCCAGAGCGCTCGATGGGATCCCTCCGACGGTCGATCTCACTCTCGGCTACAACCAGGCAAATTCCTCCCCTCTGCTCCACCGGCTTTTGTCCCGCGCGGATGAACTGGTCGCAAACGTTCAAAATCAGAGCATCATCCGCTACGTTGAAGCCGATTAGTGGGCAACGCCCTGGTTCTCCAGCCTCTGCTTCCCGATCCAGTCGTTGACCAGCTTTGCGACGCCCGGATGGTGATGCCCCTCGTAGAGGCTTTCGATTCATTTTGAGACCTTGCGCATCTCCGCTAGGATGCCGGGCGCCATGCATCGATCGTTCGCCGGCGGATCGGGAAAGCGTCATGTCGGAGCAAGCTGACGGACCGGACATCGGGCAGATCGCGATCGACGGCGGCATCACGCTGCGCAGGATGCTGGTCCGCGGTAGCGCACTGAGGCGAACCGCGCTTCTGCTGCATGGCTTTCCCGAAACCATCCACGCGTGGACAGGCATTTCGCTCGCGTTGGCTGACGACCACGACGTTCACAGCTTCGACTGGCCCGGCTTCGGCTTCTCGTCGCGTCCGCCGATCGATCGGTTCGCCTATGCACCCGCAGACTATGCCCGCGTGCTGAAGGGCTATATCGAGACCGCGGGCATCGACCGCACGAAGCTCACGATCTACGCGACCGACATCGGCGCATTGCCGGCCCTGCTCCTGGCGCTCGATGAGCCCGATATCGCAAGATGCCTGATCGTCGGCGATTTCGCGCCCTTCAACCGGCCTGCGCTGATGTGGCAGAACCTGCAGGCCCTGAAGTCGAAGCCGTCATCGGACCATGTCCGCGCCGCGATGAACGCCGGCCGTGACGAGATCCTGCAAAACACCTTCTTTCGTGGCCTGCCGAAGGAGGCGCACTACGACGTCCCGCAGGCGTTTCGCGACGACATGGCGAGCGCATGGAGCCGCGACGGGATGACCGTCGTGGACGCGTTCTATCACTACTACGCCTCGTTCACCCGCGACCAGGACCATTTCGAGGCCAACCTCGCGCGGCTGAAGACGCCGGTGAAAGTGGTGTGGGGCAGCGACGACCTCTACATCACGAAGGACATGGGCGCCGAGCTCGCCGAGCGCGTCGGCGCGGAGCTGAACGTGCTTGCGGGCATCGGCCACTACCCTCACCTCCAGGCCCCCGAACAGACCATCGCGGAAATCCGCGCGGCATCGCGCTGAGCGAGGCCCGACGCGCGCTCACCGGGCGCGCAGGCGCCATGCGCTGACGGTGAGCCAGACGGCCGAGACCAGGAAGTAGACCGCGCCGACGGCGGCATAACCCGTGACGGTCGCGATCGATGGCGACATCGGCGTCGTGGCCTGGAAGATGAAGAACGCGCCGGCGAGCGCCGACTGGCCGCCGCTGAGCACCATGGCCCACTGCGCGCCGAAACTTTTCCAGCGCCGCACGGCCGTGCCCAGCTGGAGCAATCCGGACAGGATCGCCCATGCCCCGAACACACCGAGGACCCAGTTCATGCTCGTCTGCAGTGCGAGAAGGACCGCGATCGCGGTCGCAAGGCTGACCACGACGTTCAGCATCTGCGTGCGGTTTTGATCGAGCCCGCCACTGCGCAGGCCATCCACAAAGTTGGCCGCGGCGTCCCATGCCGGATAGAGCACGAGCAGGATGCCGGCGATCGCGGCAGACGACGGACCCACCGCAAAGGCGGCAACGACCCAGGCGATCGAGAACGCCGCTCGCAGGAAATAGTATTGCTTCAGCCATCGTTCGCGATCGGCACGAACCAGATCCAGTTGATGTTGCACCATTGCAGCCTCTCCTATACCTACTAGTTGGTAGTCTCTGCGCAGCAAGACGCCCTCACCCCGGCTCGCCTGCGGGGGTGCTGTGATCCTCTCGCCGATGTCTTCAGTGCCTGGTGGACAGCCGCTCCAGCAGCGGGGCGGCGATCACGCCGAACATCTTTGGATCGCCATAGGCGCGCGCCGACAGCATCGCGCCGTGAATGGTTGCCATGAATCCTTCAGCCTCGACCTTGGCCGAGTTGGAGAGGTGAAGCCGTCCCTTCCGCCTGCCGCGCTCCATCGCCGACGTCAGCCAGGACGCGAGCGCGCGGAAATGCGCACGGACTTCGAGCGCCACCTCCTCCGGCAGGATCGGCAACTCGCTGGCCAGCAGCGCGCAGACGCAGAAGGGTGCAGTCGCGTCCGTGATGCACGCTTCCCAGTACCCGACATAGCTCTTGAGCTGGTCGCGCGGATCCGGGATGTTGCGCTCCAGGGCAGCCAGTCCCGCCTCCGCTTCTTCGCGGTAACGCGACACGAGAGTGCGGACCAGATCGACCTTGCTGGCGAAATGGTGGTGGATGCTCGGCTTGCGGATGCCGACCACATCGGCGATGTCGGCATAGCTGAAGCCGTTATAGCCGCCCGCGATGATCAGCCTGCGCGCGCAGGCCAGGATGTCGTCGGCAGTCGAGGAAACGTTGGTCATGGCCGTTAGCTACCTTCCAGTTGGTAGGGCGTCAAGAACGGGGTGCTTCAACCATCCGTGAGTGCTAAAGCGCGATGAGATTGGGATGAATCGTCATCGCGCTTTAGGTTGTTGTTTGAGCATGATCTTTTCGGAAAACCGCTGCGCACTTTTCCGGATCATGCTCTAGGAGCCTGCATGACCATTCGCCCGATCGTCCGATATCCCGACCGCCGCCTCACAGTCCCTGCCCGCCCCGTCACTACGTTCGACGAGGCCTTGCGCGAGCTCGCTGGCGATTTGCTCGAGACGATGCGCGCCGCGCCCGGCATCGGCATCACCGCGCCGCATATCGGCGTGCCGTTGCGCGTCGTCGTGCTCGAGCTCGACGCCAAGGCGGGGCCGCAGACTTACGTCAATCCGGCAGTCGAATGGGCCTCGCCCGAGATGATCATGCACCGCGAGGGCAGCGTCTCGATGCCCGGCGTCAACGACGAGGTGCAGCGTCACGCCCGGGTGCGGATCAGCTATTCCGATCTCGACGACAACATGCAAAGCGAAGAATCCGACGGCTTGCGCGCGGTCTGCCACCAGCACGAGATCGACCAGCTCGACGGCATGTTCTGGATCCAGCGGCTGTCGCGGCTCAAGCGTGAGCGGCTGGTGAAGAAGTTCGAGAAGATGTCGCGGGGGTGACGCGCCGGCGTCCCCCGCGTGCCGTTATTTTCGCCAGGTCTTCCGGGCCAGGCTGCCGAAGATGGTCGTGCAGATCGTTCCCGACCTCAGAGCCCTCGCGGCGTCCTGCCTGGCAGGCTTGGGATTGACCGTGCTGCCGAGCTATCTCTGCGGAAGGCAACTCAGGGAAGGCACCCTCGTCCGGCTGCACGAGCCGACGGAGACCCCGGCCAACGAGATATTCCTTGCCTGGAGCCGCCTCGGATTGCAGCAGCCACGCGTCGCCTTCATGCGGCAACGGCTGCTCGAGGCTGCCGCCGATTGGTGAGACCCGATCCGGCACCGCGCCCCGGCGGCCGTGCGCGATCGCGACAGTGGGACGGCCTATATGCTCTATCGCAAGGATCGGTTCGAATGTTCTGGAGGCGCCGAGCTTCTGAAGCCTCACAAGCTCAAGGACACCTCGCCCACCAACAGGTTGTCGCGACCTGCTGCAATTCGGCGATGTTCATGAATTTCGATCGCGGCCCGCACTGGGTCTCGGTCTACAGGGCGCGATGGCGCTGGGGAGATGAAGGCGCAAGATCGGTAGAGCGACGCGAAACCCATCGCTTTTCCTGGGGACGAGACATGATGGGTTTCGCTGCGCTCTACCCATCCTACGAACTCACGCCCTCTTCCCACCCCGCTTGGTGATAGGTGCGTTGCGACGCTCCCGTTTGCCGGGCGCGATCTCGGTCGCCAGCGCATCCAGCTTCGGCTCCCAGAAACTCCTGAACTGGCCGATCCACGCATCCACCGTCCGAAGCCCGGCAATGTCGACCGAATAGAGCCGGCGTTGCGCATCCGCCCGGACGATGGCAAAGCCGCTCTCGCGCAGCACCTTGAGGTGCTGCGACACGGCCGCCTGCGTGATGCCGAACTCGGCCCCGATCACCTCGACGACCTCACCGGATGCCATTTCGCCCGATACCAGCAGCTCGAGGATGCGGCGGCGCACGGGATCGGCGAGGACCTCGAAGGCGTGCATCAGCTTCCTGTGCCCGGATGCGCGATGTCGGGCGGCATCTCGCCGCGATAGAACGCGATGGTGCGGTCCGAGCGCTGCTTCGCTTCAGCCGGATCGACACCGCTTGCGACATGCGCCGCGCGCCAATACTCCCCGCTCGTCGTCATGAAGTCCTTGCCCGCGGCAGAGCCCATCCATGCCTCGGCCGTCTCGTGGTCGACCGATGCGCCGGTCGCAACATATCGCTCGAGCCCCGCAAGCGCGAGGTCCCAGCCGATGCCGACCGCGCCCGGACCGAACTGATTCCAATGATCCTCGATGATCGCGGTGTGCTCAAGCGTCAAACGCGCCTGGCCTCGTTCGGCGGCGAGCGTGACGTCGATCCAGCTCACCCCGCCGCCGAATTCCCAGGTCGCGGCAAAATGGGTCGGCGGCGTGCACGCGGTGATGGTGCCGCCGGCATTGCCCTTGAGCTGGTACCGTCCGCCGATCTGGAAATCTCCCTCGACCTGCAAGAACCAGCGCGGAATGCGCTCCTGGCTGGTCACGGCGTCCCAGAGATCGTCGACGCTGGTGTCGTAAAGGCGCGTCAGCGTCACGGCACTCGCCGCCTTGCCATCTTTCTCGAAATTGCGAACTGAACGCGTGACGAGCCCCAACACCCTGGCGGCTTCGATCTCCATTGCAAATCTCCCTGTCGTTGAGCGCGGACAGGAATATCGACCGACACTAATATAAGTCAATGCTTTTATAATGACTTCGCGCTACGTCAAACCGCCTCGCGGGGCCAAATCGAACAAAACCTTTGCTCGTGCGTCTACCCATCCCCACTCCGCCAAGACCCACCCCAAGGCCCTCCACCAAGTCCTGGCGCAAGACGGAAACATTCATGAAAGTTCGCAAATTCGCCATCACCGACGCTTCGTTCGAGCGCTCGCCTGGCCAGAACGGTGAGATCTTCGCCGGCAACGTCGTCGACCAACGCGATGGTGGACCGGTCACCATCGGCTTCGGCCGCTACGCGCCAAACCAGCACCTCGATGAAAAGCTCACCGTTGATGACGTCATGCTCGTGCTGGAAGGCAAGCTCTCGGTGACGAGCGGTGGAAGCACCGTCACCGCGGGTCCCGGCGAGATCGTTTACATGCCGAAGGGCGAGACGGTCACCATCCACTCCCATGAGCAAGGCGCCGTCACCGCCTACGTCACTTATCCGCACTGGCAGGAGGCGCGCGAGTGAGGCGCGAACCTTGACGTCGATGGCGGCCTGCCGATTTTCCTGCAATCGGAAGGACAGGCCGCCGTCAGAGATCGCTATTTCAGCGGCAGGAACAGCTCAGCGACCGTCTCGTGCTCCGGCACATCCGGGAAGAAGCTCAACCGCTGGCAATAGAGCGGGAAGTCGCGCGCCTCCTCGCCGCTGGCCGGAAGCCAGTCGCGATAGAGATAGAGCGCGGCGGGCTCCAGATTGTCGGTGTAGCCGACGACGCGCAGCACCGCGCAGCGTCCGCCGGGGATCTCGCCGGCCTTGATGTCTTCGCCATTCGCCACGATCGGTTGATCGGTCCCGACACAGAGGTCCGCGCTGTAATCGGCCGGCTGCGCCGGTCGCCTTTCGGAGCGCCAGACATTGAAGGTCGGGCTCGTGCTGGGATGCAGACCCGCGGACCTGCGCCAGGCGATGAAGCGCTGGATGGTGGCGCCGAGCGTCGCCGGGTCACCGCGGTGTTCCATGATCGCCACCTTGATGGTGGGCACGTCGCGGATCGTCACGTCGTCAGGGGTAAAGGTTGTCTGCATGAGCTTGCTCCTCGCGTTGTCGAGAGGCCCGAAGGCCGCAAGCCACGGTTCCCACACGGGCGATTTCCGGAACGACGACGGCGACTGCCCGAACCGTTGCCGAAAGGCACGGGCAAAGGCATCCGGTGCATCGTAGCCGGCGTCCATCGCGATATCAGTGACGCTTTGCGCGTCGCTGTAAGCCAGCCGGTAGGAAGCGCGCTTCATACGGGCGAGCTGGACATAGCGATGCACCGACAGCCCGAAGGTTGCCGAAAACTGCCGGTGGAAATGGAATTTCGAGAAGGCCGCAACGCAGCTCAGGCTGTCCAGGTCCAGATCCGTGTCGAGGTGCCGGTCGATATGCTCCAGCACCCTGCGCATCCGGGCCTGATAGTTTTGCAGCGCCGCCGTCATCGTCCCTCCTCCGTGGCGGGTGCAGTTAGCCGGTGACGGCCTTGGCGTGCTCGACCGATCTTGCGGTTTGGCAGCTCGTAGGATGGGTAGAGCGCAGCGAAACCCATCAACTTTCTTCGGAGGAGCGATGATGGGTTTCGCTTCGCTCTACCCATCCTACAAGCCGTCACCCGCCCGCCATCAGCTCCTTCGCGAGCGCCATGTAGGCCGGTAGCGTCACGGGATCGTTGGCGGCGTTGCCCGCCACGGGGTGCGAGGCGTAGCGCGCGATCACCATCTCGCACCTGGGATCGACATAGATGCCCTGGCCGTGGACGCCGCGCGCCATGTAGGCGCCGTGGGCGTTGTGCGTGACCCACCATTGATTGCGATAGGACGCGCCCGGCAGCGTGGTGTAGCCGGCCGGCTTGAATTTTTCGGGGTCGCCGCCACGCGCGATGTCCTCGACCACGGACGACGGCACGATCTGGCGGCCGTTGAAGCGGCCAAAATTGCGCATGGTCTCGCCGAAACGGGCGAGATCGCGCAGCGTTGTGGACAGACCACCGCCGCCGCTCTCGGTGCCGATGCGGTCGACATGGTAGTGCGCATCCTCCTCCGCGCCGATTTGAGTCCAGATGCGTTCGGAGAGCAGATCCGACAGCGTCATGCCGCTGGCGCGCCGGATGATCCAGGCGAGCACGTCGGTGTTGACGGTTTTGTACGCAAAGGCCTTGCCGTGCTCGCCCTGCTTCTTCTGCGCGACCAGGAAATCGAAAATGGTGGTCGGGCCGTCATAATCAGGCGGGATCGGCGCCATGCCATTGGCGCGCCGCAGGCCCCAGACATGCGAGTTCTTATCGGTGTAGACTTCGGTGTATTCGAGCCCCGTGGTCATATCCATGACCTCGTGCACGCGCGCGTCGCCAAACCCGCTCGCCTTCAGCTCCGGCACGTAGTCCGCAACCGGCGCCTGCGGATCGATCCTGCCCTCGGCGACCAGCATGCCCGCGAGCACGCCGGTGAACGACTTCGTCACCGACATCGCGATATGTGGCTTGTGCGGCTTCAGTGCGCCGAAATAGCGCTCGTAGATCAGCCTGCCCCGATGCAGCACCGCGACGCCGTCGGTGTAGGTCTCCTCCAGCATTTTTGCGAACGTCATGGGCCGCCCGTCCATGGCGGTCGAGGCGACCCCGCCGATGTCATGGTCTACGCGCGGCAGCAGAGATGCAGGCCCTGCCCCGCGCCAGACGTTCACCGTCGGCACGAGCTGGCGGACGTTGCTCCAGGCCCAGCGCAGCTCGGGGAAGCTGCGGAACGAGCCGTTCTGGAAGGTGATTGTGCGGTCGGGCGCCGGCGGAAAACCCTTCATCCAGCCGAGCGTTTCAGGATCGGTCTCGGTCGCGGTGGCGGGCGCTTGAGTCGCAGCGGACATGAACACGGGCTCCAGAGGGAATGTCGATGTCGTAGCATAGGAGAGCACGACGAAGATCCTGCGTTTGTGCAAGGGGACCTGCACGAGGATCAGAGGCAACATGCGAGGCGTCTTGCGGGCGGATGCAGCGACTGGCAGTAAGACCTGACGGAGCGACCCGATGACCGATAGCGCGACGGCGAACCTTCCTTCGAGAGATTTCGAAACAACGGCGAGGTTTTACGGAGCCCTTGGCTTCGAACAGACCTGGCGCGACGATGAGTGGATGATCCTGAAGCGGGGCGGTCTGACGCTGGAGTTCTTCCCGCACGCCGATCTCGACCCCGCGACGAGCTGGTTCAGCTGTTGTCTCCGGTTGGATGACGTCAACGCATTCTTCGAGGCCGTTCTCGCCGCCGGCGTGCCCGAAACGACGACCGGCTGGCCCCGCGCCCACCGCCCCCGGCGAGAGGCGTGGGGAGGAAGTGTGGGTGCCGTCATCGATCCCGACGGAACGCTTGTCAGGATCATTCAGAACGGGGATTGAGGAAGGCAGGTGACGGCGCACTGCGACCACATCGCCGCAAGTGCGGCCGTCACCCGGGACACGGACTGTCCTTATCGGGTCCGGCGAAACGGCCTACCCTTTCCGCCGCGCGCGCTTCTTGGCCTTCGTCGCGCGCTTGCGTCCCGGGGCCGCCGTTCGCGCCGGTCCGCGTGCCGCGCGGCCGCCGCTGCCGGCGGTGAGCTCGGGGCGCAACCTCGCGAGCTTGGCACGGTCGGGCAGCAGGTCCGCAAAGCCCGCGAGCACGCTTGGCGCGGGCGCACCGTCGCCGGCGGCGGCCATCGCTGCGGGCGCCTCGATCTGGCTGAGCGCCTGCAGCCGCCGGCACGCTTCGCCGAGATGATAGGCATCGCCGCCGAGCGCCACCCATTTGCCGACCTCGGGATGCAGCACGAGATTGGCCGAATGGTTGTCGGTCGAGCTGGTCGGATAGTCGACGAACACATCGATGCCCGACTGCACGCCCACCATCACGCCCTGCGCCGACCACGACACGGCGACGTCGACACGGTAGCGGCCCGGCTTCTCGAAGGCGAAGCCCGCGGTGCTCCAGAACACCTTCGCCGAAGCCGTGACGCTCTTGCCGGGCTCGAGCTCAGCGAGCTTGGCATGCTCGCACAGGATCACGAAGGGCCGCACGGGGCGCTCGTGCCCCTCGCCGTCCGTGACGGTGATCGACGTGAACAGGGCCTCGGTGCTGACGTCGTTCGGCGCGCGCAGCGACACGGCGCTGTCGTTCGTCATCGTCCAGGTCAGATCCAGCGGCTGGCCGAGCGCGACGCGATCGGTTGTGGCCGTCACCGTCAACGCCAGCTCGGAAGGTTCGAAGTCGTGACGGTCGGCCGCTTGTGGCGCGCCGGTCGGGAACCAGCTTGCGAACGGCCATCCGCCCGGACGGATGACGGGATCGGGCATGTGGTTGAGGTGGTGACGCACATTGGTGTTGTGCGCGAGCTTGATCTGATCCGGGAACACGCCGGGCTCGCCGGTCGCGGGACCGCCGAGCACGTCCGCGACGCTCGGCGTCGTGGTCATGATCGAGTTGTCGGCCGCCGTCTCCTGCTCCTGGTGGATCTGGTTCAGCGTATGCGTCAGCTCGTGAGTCGCGCTGCGCAGGAACGCACGCGGCACGTCGCGCTGCTTCTTGTTGGCGGCGAGACCGAAGTTCGAGGAGTCGGCGACGGGATAGCCGTCGTCGGAGAAGCTGGCGCAGCCTTCGCGGGGAACGCCGATCGTATCGTACATGATGCCGCGCGAGCAGCCGAGTTTTGCAGGCACCACAATCATGTGCACGCGCCATTCGGTGTCGAGGTTGGTGGCGGGATTGCGCACGGTCGTCATCAGCGCGTGCAGATCCGCCGAGCTCCAGCAATTGGTCGGCACCACGCCTGCTGGCACCGGGACGTTTTGCTGGTCTTGCACGACTGTCAGCTGCCAGCCGGTCTTGGCAAAGACGGTGTCGAAGAACTCCGTGCCGCCGGCGCCATCCGGCACCGGTGCGGGCCTGACAGCACCGACCAGCGTGTCGATCTCCAACGTGCAGCGCCGAAAGAACTTCGACACCCAGGCCAGCGTAACGCTGCCCTTGTCCACGCCGCCCTCGAACAGCCGCCCCTCGTAGAACGGCCCGCCGGTCAAGGAGAACGGGAACGGCGCCGGCACCTTTGCAAGCTTCATCGTCACGGTGCGCGACGGCGTCGACGGGAACGTGCCCTTGAACTGGCCGGCCGGCGGCTGCGTGTAGTTGAACTGCTCGGCGACGATCGTCAGCTCGCATTTCTTCGGCACCGGGACCGCGATCGGCGCGGACACGCTGGTTACCCTGAGATAGGAGTGATAGCGCGCGCGGGCAAAGATGGGGATTCTTGGCCTGCGGATCGGAAGCGGGATCAAGGGCTCATCGACCGCGCTGAGCGAGGCGGCGATGCTCGTCAGGCCTGCGTCCGCTGCTGCTTCGTCTTCGTCCCTGTTGCCCACAGGCGGCACTGGCGGGATCGGGACCGGGATCGGCGGCAGCGGCGGAATCGGCGGTTTGATGATCGGCAGGCGCGAGTAGAGATCGCCGCTGACGATCAGGTGGTCCGCGCCGCCGTCGGGCGCCGAGCGATCGACGCGCAGCGTGCCCTCGAAGGACACGAATGCGGCCGTCGGCCTGATGTTGATCTGGTAGCAGCCCTCGCGGAAGTCGAGCCGGCACAGCCTGAACGGCGGAATTGGATGCAGATCGGTCGAGGCCGCGTGGTCGCCGGCATCGTCATCGTCAAAGCTGATCTGGCGCGACAGCGGCACCTGCGGCTTCAGCGCCGGCTCGACTGAGGCCGCGGTCATCTTGGAAAGGCTTCCGCCCGCTTCATGCTCTGAGCAATTGCACATGTCGTAATCTCCTCGTTGAAAACGTGGAGGCGATCGACATGAGCAGCGGGCTCGTTGGCGGTTGAACCGAGTTTCTTGTTGGCCAGGGCGTAAAATTCGGGCGCGAAAAATCCGGCGTGCAATCCTAGGCGCGCCGGTACGTCACAAGACAGCCCTCTGAATCCGTGAACTCAAATCGGTCGGCCTCGAGTGAAATGTGATAGGTCACAAGCTCATCGTTCGCCGTCCCGACGACGAGTGTCTTGGAGTCTTCGAGACGGTAGATACCCGCGTCCCACCACACCATGCCCTGCCCCTCGCCGCGCGTGCCGCGGTAGGTGCCGGCCAGGAATGTGAGGGTGGCGGGATATTTGTCTGCGCACGCAGCCGCCGTGGTCTTGGTCCACGTCCCAACCATGCTCTGTCCGTGTGTGTCAGCCATAGTGTCTCCATAGCTCCCATCGGCCTTCCGGCCAGTTGAGAGACTATTTCAACATGTCGTTCTGGCGTGTGCAGCTCATTTCAAGCCGGTGTGATGGCAATTTGCCATGCACAATTACAGCAAGTATTTTGTTGCATAATTGATGTGAGCGTGTGTGTGAGTGATTTCACAGCAAGGGGTGCGACAATTGAGCACCGGTGCGCGAGGGCGAGATGAAAGCGCGGCCGAG
Source organism: Bradyrhizobium sp. CB2312 (assembly GCF_029714425.1). Classification (NCBI taxonomy): domain Bacteria; kingdom Pseudomonadati; phylum Pseudomonadota; class Alphaproteobacteria; order Hyphomicrobiales; family Nitrobacteraceae; genus Bradyrhizobium; species Bradyrhizobium sp. CB2312. The sequence continues at coordinate 5,711,257 of NZ_CP121668.1, forward strand.
CTCAGTCCGCATCTTGCGAGAGCGGGCTCAAGTCAGAGCTGGCGATTGTGAAGAGCACATGGGATGGCGCCATACGCAGAGGCGTGGTCGCGTTGCAGGTTTGCCTTCGGCTAACTAACCCACCGTGCGTATCCCGCTCGGTCAGATTTCAGTTCCAGTCGGACTGTTTGAGGGCGGACGCCCGCGCGCCGCTGTCACGTGCTGCGCATGCGCGAGCGGCGCAAGAGTCGAAAAGGCAATCCGCTTCATTATTGCCAACTACGTTGTTATCTTTTGTCGAAAGAAACTTGACTGACCAGTCGACCGAGGTCCCCTCCAATGAAAAGCTTGAACAATCTAGAGTGCGTAACCCTCTTCGTTGATGACCTCGCGCGCGCGAGGGCATTCTACGAGGCTGTGTTCGACGCCAAGCCGATCTATTCCGATGCCGTATGCAGCGTGATCGGGCTCGGTGGCGTCATGGTCAATTTGCTGGAGGAGACACAGGCGCCGCAGCTCGTGGAGCCGGTGGTGCCGGCTGCTTCAAGCGCCGGACCTCGCATGCTCATGACCATTCGCGTCGTCGATGTCGATGAAGCCTGCGCAAGGCTCCGGCAAAGCGGCGTAGAGCTGGTAAACGGGCCCATCGATCGTCCCTGGGGTCGTCGCACCGCCGCCTTTTCCGACCCATCCGGCCATATGTGGGAGATCGCACAGGAGATCCCCTCCTAGAATCCGCCACCCAAAGCGGTTCTCGCCGGCGACTAGCGGAGCGATGGCATCAATGGGGGCAATCGACGAATAGCGCCGAGCCCCCTACTCCCACTCTATTATTTCGGACAGCGTATCGTCGTTGATTTGCAAAGAAAATTCTTCAAGTCTGACGGACAAATGCCGACGGTATACCCGCCGCAATTTTGTGGTCTTGAATTCACAGAAAACTTTGAGCCGTTCGCGCTTTCGGCGATTTCGCCACCTATCGGAGTCAATCGACGGATCAGCGCTGCCGGCGTGGTCAAGACTGCCGTTACGACTTTGGTTGGGCGCATGTTCAAATACCGTCAGAGATCAAGGGCGCGGCTCCGGTCGTTCGATGGTCCGCACCTGCCGTCACTGCCATAGCGCGATCGAGAATGCGACCAATTGATGTGGGCTATCTTCAAGTTTTCGGCTAGGGACCGCGTACCCTGAATTGCAACGTACCTATAGATATTCGCTGAGTGCCAGAATTCTCGACAAGCTGAAATATCTTAGCTCTCGATAGGAGGGCCCCTTTTCGGCGGAAGGGGTGTCTTGTCAACCTCCTTGATTCAACTAGACTTTTCTTGCGCCTCGGAAGAATAGCTACGGTGTTTGCAACGGTCGTCCCAGCAACATCTCAACCGTAGTTTTCCGCCTGTGACCGAGGCTTGCGCCCTGCTGCCTTCCTTCAAAAACGGCCGCGGGGCGGATCTATTGTTGATCGGTCTGCCGATCAAGCCGAGGCGCGCGCGTCTTTGCTTCAAGGAACTATTTTCGCGCGGCTCGGATTAGAGAAGCAGCAGTATTCATGGTGGTGCTGGCGGTTGCGCGGCGCGGCCGGCCAGCTTGGAAAGGCCCCGTCCCCAACGAGGGGCTTTTTCTTTGGAACGGCGTCGCGATTCGGGACATTCGGTCTCGGAGCGGAGCACGCATCTGCTTACAGAGCGGTCTCACTTGAAGGAGGTCTCATGAGTGATCGCACAGGCAATGAGCCGTCACCTCTCGTTCTGTTTGGAGTGGCCGTTATCCCGGTGATCGCGATGCTGGCGTGGTTCGCATTTCAATAGCCGCTTTCCAGCGAGGACCTTCTTCGCTGATCTTGCGATTGCATCAGCCGCCAGGGGGTGATCAAGGGAAGCTTCGGTCGAGTGGTCTCGACCGCGATCAGGAGGTCGGCCAGTTCAGCGAGGCGAAGCTCGCTACCACCACAATGAAAACGCGCTGATCAGAACCACGACGTAAGTACCCATACACGAAAAACGATTTCGGCGTCGGCATGTTCCGGCCGGCGGGCGCGAGCCCCCAGCACTTTCATTCCTTCGGCAATCAGGAGTCGGGCGCATTCGCCCAAGAGATTAAGAGTGTGCAAAAGTGAGCTCTGAGTTGGGCCATTGTAGAAGTGAGCCGGGCGGCGAAACAACCATGCGCCGCTGGAGTCGTCTTCATCAAAGGAGTACCGGAGCGGCTCAGATGGACGAACGGGCGAAGCTGGAGCACCAGATCGAGTTGGCCACAAAGGCGGCAGGCTACATTCGAGACGAGAGCACCGCCAGCCGCTTGAGACGGTTTGCTGACGAACTCAGGCAGAGGCTATTTCCGTCGACGCGAGATCGAGAGATCAAGATGCGAGCGCAGGAGCTCTGGGAGCACGCCGGCCGCCCTGTGGGTCGCGACTTGGACTTCTGGCTTGAGGCGGAGCGGGAAATCAGGGGCCGATCCGACGAACCATCAGCTTAGAGGACCCGCGCACATGGTCGGACCGGCATTACAGATCATCAGATGTCGCAGAAGGGCCAGAAGCGGGTTACGAGATTGCGCGCTTGAGCCTTATCGCACCACCGCTGGCGCAAAATGCGGAACTTGAGTATTTCCGAAATAGTTCCGACCGGTGGGTCGAAATAAAGGACTGTTAATCCACTATTTGGTGTGCACAATCCTAGCGTCACCATGCAGGGGACCAACGGCAGTGGTGATGAGAACGCCAGCACTTTGCGCTCCGCCCATTCCAAAGACGGAGCATGTAATGGCTCAGCAGCGGCGCCTCTTCAAGCAAACTCTTAGCCTTTAGGATCGGCTTGCGGCTTGGTCGAACGAGGTATTAGGGCAAGCTGCCCTGAGAAAGAAGCACTGGTCAAAAGAGCACGGCAAGCGGATGTGGCCTGCCGTCTGGACGATTGGGCGAACTCCTCCGAGAGTGATTGATGTATGTTGTAGAACATCAGTGTGCAGTTTGGCACGTTGAAACTTGCCTTTCATAGGGGTGAGTTTTGGACGAGCCAAAGGAAGGTCAACAGGCTGTGCGGCCTGCGCAGCGAGACCCGCTTGCCCCAAATGCAAGAAGCGTCGCTGTACAGTCTCGATTCTCGACGTCAAGTGATCGATTAGTGCCTATCTATCGGCGCTTTGAATGCCGTGTCGAGGTCTGGGAGGGATGCGGCAGCGACGGCGCCGACCTCTAGACCGGCGCGGGAACTCAGTTGGACGTTGGAGGACATCGGATGAAGCTATGCGACCGCGTGATGTCGACTTTGGATGTGGTGCTTGAGGAAGCATGCCGAGAGCTTCCGCATGGCGGCGACCATGAGAGCCGAAAAGTTATAGCGGAGCAGCTTCTTCAAGCCGCCGAGACTGGTCACACCACCCCCACTGAGCTTCGGGCTGTCGCGCTCCGCGCCTTTGCAAGGGCGACCAAGATCGCCCGTCAATGAGAACCATCGGAGGGGGACATGGCGTCGGTGCTGTTGGTCGAGGATGAAGCCCTCATCAGGATGATGGTAGCTGACATGGTGACTGAGCTTGGCCACACCGTCGCGGCAGAAGCGAACGACTTGCCGTCTGCATTACAGCACGCCCGCGACTCCGATTTTGATATGGCCCTGCTGGACGTTTCCCTTGGTCGCGACAGCGTCGAGCCTGTGGCGGTGGTTCTTGCAAACCGAAACATCCCGTTCGCATTCGCAAGCGGCTTTGGCGCCGACGGTGTCCCAGAAGCCTTTCGAGAACGTCCACTTCTCAGAAAGCCCTTCCCCATCGAGAACCTCGAACTTTGCATCGCGGAACTTCTAAACGCGTCCTAGCACCTGTTCCAAAGGACGGAAACCTTCTTTGACATAGTTCGTTTTGCCCGCACTCGGCCCTTCGGGGCCGATAAGCGGGAGGATGGGATGCGGCGTCGCATCAAGCTGTCAACGCCGACATAAATCTGACCCACCTTCGCGGAAGTCGCCGAAGTAATTCTGACCCACCCCGGCGCTATATTGTGCTGGCCAGCTGCGGAGGGCGGAGCCCGTAGCGGCTGGCCAGCACAATGTCCTATTTTTCTCCGGTAACCCTCCTGGCGGGCTGACCGGCTTTGCGTTTGTCGCGCAGGCGATAGCTTTCACCGCTGACCTGGACGATGTGGGCATGATGCAGCAGGCGGTCGAGCATGGCGGCCGTCAGCGTCTGATCGTCAGCGAAGGCGCCAGCCCACTGCGTGAACGGGAGGTTGCTGGTGAGCACGATCGAGCCACGCTCGTAACGTTTTGCCACCACGTTGAAGAACAGATTGGCTTCCTCACGTCCGAACGGCAGGTACCCGATCTCGTCGATGACGATCAGCTTTGGCGCCATCACCGCTCGATTGAAGTATTCTTTCAGGCGGCCTTGGGCTCGCGCCGCGGCCAACTGCAGCATGAGATCGGCGGCGGTGATGAAGCGGACCTTGTGACCGGCCATAACCGCCCGGTATGCCAATGCGAGAGCGATGTGCGTTTTTCCAACGCCGCTCGGACCTAGCAGAACGACGTTCTCGGCACGCTCCACGAACGCCAGATGCGCCAGTTCGAGGATCTGCGCCTTGGGTGCACCGCTGCCGGCATTCCAATCAAATTGCTCCAGCGTCTTGACCGCCGACATCGTGGCCAGCTTCAGCAAGGTCGCGCGCTTCCGCTGTTCGCGCGCTGCCAGCTCTCGGTTCAGCAATTTCTCAAGGAAGTCGGCGAAGCTGACCTCGTCCTGCGCCGCCTGTTGAGCCAGGCCTGGCCATTCGGTCGCCAGGCAGGCCATTTTCAGTTGTTCGCACAAGCTGGCGATCCGCTCCTGCTGCTGGATCATGACTGCACCTCCAAAAGCGCGTCATATACCGACAGCGGATGCTGTAAGCTTTCGACTGGAACTGGTACCTGCAGCGGCATCCCCGCAGTCGCCTTCAGCGCCGGTGCCGGTAGCATCACCGCACGCTCTTCCGCCAGACGACGTGCCGGAATCGCCTTAGTCGTGGCATGCACGCGAGCGTTGGCAACCTCGTCGAGCCAGCGTCGCACATGAGCGTTGGCTACCTCCGCCGTCAGGTTCAAACCGGTCGCGTGCAAGCGCGCCGCCAGCGGCACCAGGAAGCTGCCCTTGAGATAGCCGTTGAACCGCTCGACCTTCCCCTTCGTCTTAGCGCGGTATGGACGGCACAGGCGGGGCGTGAAGCCACAATCCTCGCCCAATTCGAGCAGCCGATCGTTCCAGCGATGTAACCCGACTTCATGGGCATCGCGCTCGATGACGACGGTTTTGGCATTGTCGAACAGGATCTGCTCAGGTACACCGCCGAAGTAGTCCAGTGCTTCGCGCAGCCCCTCGCAGAGAGCCGTCACATCCTCTTTCTGACCGAACTTGACGAATGTGGCTCGGCTGTAGCCGAGCGTTGCCACCAGCGCCACCAAGGGATCCCGGCCGCGCCGTACCCACGTAAAGTCCGCCTGCATTTGCTTGCCCGGCGGCGTCTCGAAGCGCACGATCACTTCCGGCTCGCCCTTCTTGAGTGGCGCCAGCCATGTCTTCAGTTGGCTTATTCCGCCGGCGTATCCGAGCTCGCCGATTTCGCGCAGCAACACTGTCGCTGGTATCCATCGCGGCCGCGCCTGGCCGACGCGCTCAAGTAGATAGTCCTTGTACCCGTCCAGTTTGGTCGACCGCGGGGCGCGTGGCCCGTATCGACCTGCCTTCTGATCCCGCAGGTATCGCCTCACTGTATTCCGCGAACAGCCTAACTGTCGCGCTATCTCTCGCACTCCAGACCCCCGACGGGCCAAAACTCGTATCCACTGCTTGCTCCTGGCTCAACATCGACGGCTCGCGCAAAACCGTCATTATTTCCCAGGTGGGTCAGTTTTACTTCGGCGCAGTGGATCACTTTTGCATCGGCGCTAACATCAAGCAAAGCCAAACGTTGGAGGAGAGGCTTCTGTCGGCTGCGCAAAAGCTGAGGGAGGAAGCTCAGCCTCAGTCGGAAAGCTGGAAACGGGAGACGTTGTTACGGAAGGCGCGACAGATCGAAATGACCAGCAAGCTGACCGCCTCGCTTCGCCCAAGCTAGCACGCACGCCCCGCTACTTCTTCCACGTTACTTACCATCGCACCATTATCGATGAGGTCGGTGAAGAGTCGCCTGACGTGCGGGCTGCTTGGAAGGAGGCCACGGTGATGGCCGGTCAGACCTTGCAGAGCATCGATGGCAATCTCGTTCCCGGTCGTGAATGGCGTTTGGAGGTGGCGGACGAATTTCAGAATACGCTCCTTGTCCTGCGCATCCACGCGGAGGTGCCGAAACAGCGGTGAGGGCTTGCCGGGGGAAGCAATCTGCTATGACGAAGTCGCGCGAAGACCTGTTCGGCACAACGGTCCGCGCCCGCGACGCCCGCAGGGACGCTCGCTTGCCAGGCATGGAATGCCTCATGCTCGGTTTTCGCGGCCCTGCCCAGCCCTCCGCGATGCTTGGTGACGCTCTCAATGCCGGCTACCACTATCTGGAGGTGAAGTGCCTGGGCTGCGCCACCCACCGGACTGTCGCGCTGGACCTTGTCAGGCGCGCGAAGACCACCCCTATCCACGAGCTGGAGCGCTACATGCGTCGCCGGCGAGTGCTCCGAGCGTCAAGGGCGGCCATTCAAACGCAGCCATTTGGTGGCCTTGCGGACCACGATGATTACGGCCACGAATTCCCTCTGTCTGGTGGCCTGGGGAGCGCTGACGTCGAAATTGGCCGATGAACGTGCCTTTGCCGACCCGGAAACTGCGGCGCGCAAGCCGGTCGAACTCGCCTCAAGCATCGAGCCTGTCCAGGATGGCCGCATCCACATCGAGAAGATCAACGCGCCCTTTCTTTATATCCTGAAAGGGACTGGCGCAGAATTTGGGGCCGGCATCCGATACGCTGTGGAGCAAGGCTGGCTGGAGTTGCATGAGAGCGGAACTTACGTGCGGCTGCTGAACGGCGACGACGATTTGAAGCAGCAAATGGCCAGTAACTGAGGCGGCCTGAGCAGGCTCGAAGAAAGGACGACTGAGGCCGCCTTAATCATCCCAAGTGAACTTCTGACAATCGGCACACTTGTAAATGCGCACCGGCTTGTCGGTGCGGGCATTGAGAAAGCTTTCCACCCGGTTCAACCGGCCCTACAGTGTGGACAGGTGTCGAATTGCTCTTGCCGCGCCTGGAGGGGCGGCGAATTAGTACGAAGCATGCTGACCCCCGTTTGTGGCTCGAGAGGCTAACCAAAGTTAAGCCGCTTCGCGTCATTCCTCATTAAACTAGGTGTGTCGGGAAAGAATATCCTCGTGGACGTTCATCCAGTTCTTTCTGGTAACGGCTTGCAGAATGCGCCTGCAATGATTGGGTTCGACAGCTGCGAATCGGGCCGCCCTAAAGGCTCATCGAAATAATGGCAATTAAGCCCGCTGCGGCTGTGCCCCACGCCAGCGCATGCAACGGTTAGCTTAGGCTGCCTATGCTGTTTGTGCCAAAGCTTCGAGAGGGAAAATCCGCGATGGCCGGAGCCTTCGCTATGAGGGCCCGCCGGAGCTGCCAGCGGCTGGGCGGCCGTCCAAGCGGGAGAGCGCATGGTACGCCCGTTCTGCCTGCTCCTTCGTCAGATTGGCCGCCCATTCAGTTCCGATCAGCGCAGGTCCCTTGCGCTCTCGATCGTAAACCATCCAACCAGTGGCTCCCATCCGAACAATAAACCTGCTCGCTCTAGCCCCTCTCTCACTCGCCATGGTGCCTCGGCCATTCGCTGCGCGTACGGCGAGTACGCCGCATCCTTTTAGTCAGACGCATTAATTTATGTGAATCACCCGGCAATATTTGGCAAGGAGCCTGTCCTAACCTCATGATCAAGGGCGACTTGGCTTGCTCTCGGTCTTTTCGTGCGCAATCGCGCCTTCCAGCACCGAGGCGAGGACCGTGTAGTGCGAGAACGCCCGATCAAAGGCCGCGCGCTTGATCTGCGACTTGGCCGCATCTCTCAATTGCTCGCACCTTAGAATCTGCTCGCGCAAGAGGGCGAGATGTTCGAGCATGTCCTTCCTGCCGTTCCCCTTCGGGAACAGGTTACCTCGGAATAACGAGCTAGGACGGTCCAAAAGTGAACTTACGACGCCAAGGGAACACGAACAGCACCGCTTAATGCTCGTGTGAGGTCGGCCTTTGTGCTTTCTCCGCCATCGCCATCCACTCTTCGGCCGGCTTTAGCCAAGCCTTCTTGTCGGCCGAGTGGCCTTCTTTGCCTCTTCGAGGCAAGCCCTTGGCGGTGGCCGCGTCGTCTTCCATGCGCTGAAAAATGCGGACGCGACCCAAAAGTGCCCAAAACAAAGCCGCAGGCGCTGCTCGAAAAAGCTCTGGGTTCGCGTCGGTCCCTATACCCGCGATCTGAAATTAGGACAGGAACGTTTTGGCGGTTGCCAGGTTTTCCCGACACCCTTTTCGAAGGGTGACCCCAAGTCGGCCCCAGCTCCATCGCCCCCCCTTGCGAGCTGGGGCCCTTTTTTTGCGAAGCTGCAGAGGTGGAAGAACACTGCTCAAGCTCATCGCCGGTGGTGACGTGGTCAACCGGTATGCTCCGAAGATGTCGCGCGCGACCTCGAGCGCCGCATTGCTGTCGAAGGCCGCGAGATCTCCGACGGCTTGAGGGACTTCGTCGAGAGCCAGCTCGGCCGCGCGATCGGCATCGAGTTGGCGCTCCCACTGCGGATGGCGAGCTATGTCTCGTGAAGACGCAATTCCGTCGGATGCAGGATCAGTTCTAAGAAGGGCGTGTACTCGCAGTTCGGGACTGTCCGCTTTCATGACGAAAAGAAAAGGCCGCTCCGAGGCGGCCAGTTCCAGCTTTCCTTCTTCTACTTATTTCTTGAGGGCGTCAGTGGCGTCCCGCGCTGCGTCCTTCACAATTTTCCCGGCATCATTAAAGTCCAAGACCGCCTGCACTATGTTTTCTCTGCTGACGTACGAGATTATTGCGCCAATCGTTCTTCATCCGCGATAGCTGCTCATCAGCTTGCGCGCTTATTGTTGCAGGTCAAAAAAACGGCCCCAGCACAACCCGCCGGAGCCGCTGTTGGAGGCCCCGACAGTAATGGGGAGCCGCCGAGGCATCCCGAGATCTAGGGTGATTCGGCGATCGGGTCTGTATCCCGTTGGATATAGGCGCGCCCTTGATCGCGCCCTCTGCGTGACCGACACACTTTGCTTTTCCACATCCACGATGGACGGTAGCTCGGGGGCCTTCCGAGCCGCTAGGAATCGATAATTTGCGAGCTACTCTCGATGCCGCTTTGATAGCGGCATGCCTCGCCCGATCCGACGCCACACTCCTACGCACGCCGACGGCCGGCAGCTCAAGATCACTTTCGGTGAGATGCGCGAGATGGGGCTGCGCGGCGTCCTGGTCTATTGACATTGCGGGCACCACGTTGAACTAGATGCGGGCCGTTGGCCGGATGAAATGCGGCTCTCCGACCTCGAGCCGCGCTTCGTCTGCAAAGGCTGCGGCCATCGCGGCGCCGACGTTCGGCCGGACTTTGAGCGGGGAAATCCTCAGATGGCTGTGATGGGGTATCGGAACACGAAATGACCAAGGGCTGGGGGCGCCTGCGCCGCATCACCGCGGTTGTATTTCCCTTCTGGTATCTAAAGTTCCTTGATCGGAATGCTGCTCAACGGAATGGAGGGCATCATGCCAATCCAGATCCAGATGAAGTATGATGTGCTTGTTTTCGCAGCACTGGCGACATTCCTGCTCGTGTTTGCGATTTCGGCATTCGTATCGCTGCTTACGAGGGATCAAGGTGACCTCGAAACGCGCAAAATTCGCTTTGCGGCGGTTACTTTCACCGGAATCCTCATGCTCTTCGTCTTTACTGCAATTCCATATTTCGTCGAACCGAACGGACCTGGAAAAGAGATATTCGAAAGGGCCGTGACGGCCATGACGCCTCTGGCCGGCGCAATCATCGGTTATATGTTTGCGTCACGGCCGGCCGCCGGGGCCGCGACGGAACAGCGTGAACAGAGTTCGCCGGTTACGGCTTCACAGCCCCAAACAATTGGTACTGCACAGCCACCGCCCCTAGTGACCGCCCCGTGACCCGTCACTGCCGGAAGCGCCCTAACGTCGAAGGGCCCGCCTCCATCAACTGGCTTTGGTTTCCCGGCTCAGCCACTCGTCCAAATCCTCGGGATCGATTTGCCAGGAGGGCGATACGCCATCCGCTGTTCGAGCCGCCAGCCGGTAACCTTTCCGGCGGAGCTTGGCCGCCAATTTCTTCGCGCCGGCCTCGTCACTACACTCAACGGACATGTTTCCGTAGACGACGACCCACGTGAAGTGCTTGGGGTTCTCGGGGTGTCGTCGCCTGGAAGCGTGGCGCATGGACTGTAAACCCCAAATTCTAAACCTTCAGAGTTCAACCATTATTAGATACCCCGTTCAGAGGTTTCGCAAAGAAAAGCAACCTAAGTGCGATTATGCCGCACGCGCGCGCGAGTTGTGACTGGCCCTACGAATAGAACATTCGGTGTATTCATTTTTGCTCCATGTGATCAACCCGACTACGATGCCCGCCAGCTATGAACCGGCGGGCCCTACCTTTACCGCATCAGCCGGGGGCATGCGTCGCCAGCCGCGCGGGTACAGCCCGCCCATTCCCCGTCTTCGCAAGTGCGGAAGTTACCTCAGGAACGAGCCTCGGCCGCGCATCGTTATTTCGTATCGATCTTAACCGAAGAGGAGGATGACGATGGAAGCGGAAAGGCGTGAAACAGGAACGCTGATTGGCAGCGACAAGGTCGAGGGCACCGCGGTGTACGGCGCCGGCGACCAGAAGATTGGCTCAATCGAGCGCGTGATGATCGACAAGGTGAGCGGCCAGGTCTCGTACGCAGTCCTCGGCTTCGGTGGCTTCTTAGGCATCGGCGACGACCACTATCCGCTACCATGGCAGTCCCTGAAGTACGACACGAACCTGGGCGGGTACCGGACCAACCTAAGTGCCGATAGGCTGCAGGGCGCGCCCCACTACGGCAATGATAACGAGTGGAATTGGGACGACCCGGGACGGGCGAGAGTGGTGAACGACTATTACGCCGGGTTCTAGGCGCCGCTGCTGCTTTCGGGCGAGGAGCCACGGCCTAGGAAGACGCAAGCGGAGCGGCCTCGACGTTTCTACGGAACACCGAGGCCGCGGACATCGACTCGCGCGCCCGGAAATCGCCTCCCTCGGGCCGCACTACCGCTGATAGAGCAGATCGAATGATTGAGCTTGATCCAGCCGCGACTACAGCAAAAGGCGCCGACGTATCGCACGAAGATCATCAAGCACGGTTACGTTCGCCGTCCCTTCTCTTCGCGGATGAGTCCCGCGAAGAATGCGGGACCGTAAACAAAGCTTGCGGCCACGAATTGAGACTATAAAGGGGAACAACACTGTGGCCTCCAAATTAAGCTCCCATGGGAGCTGTAAAGGACATCCGCAAGCAGCTGAGGTGGCCGAAAAGGCAGCCGCACGCGCTGCTGATGCCTTTGTGGCAAATCAGATGAAGACTTTGGCCGAGGCATTCCGAGCCCAGGCAGATACGATGAAAAAGAACAAAAAGAAGAAGAAGAAATGAGCTTCACCGTCAAAGGCATGTGCAAGCACGGCGAGCTGGCGCACCGGAGGAAGAGCGCCGAAGCGGCCCTCACGAAAGCCAAGGAGCTTGCTAAGATAGGCTGCTACGACGTTCATATCATCACCCCGGAAGGCCGGGACTACGCCTCGTCCGAGTTCGGAGACCTTCCACGATCGCCCGTCATGTGGCGACCCATTCAGAAAACCAACCCCCACCCGTGAGCTGGGCCCTCGACAGTACTCGGGTCGACGCCAGGAAACGGTCGCGTGTGTCGATGGACTCTTCCTGCAACGTCCGCCCGATGCTTGGTGCACTCCCACTTGCGGCTGAGCGAACGGCCCTCGAGCGGCAGCTCAACGAGCTGCGAGCGAACACGTCGACCGGCTATGCGCGGCCGACTCGCCATTGCAAGGATGAGGCAGATGTTAGAAGTGACCGTATGTCGCCTTGTCCTTCGTGGCCGCCGCTGCGCGGCGCAACACGGGGCTTGACGTTTCGTCGCTCAATAATTCGTTGAGCGGCGTCAAAGACGTTCCGCGGCACAATCTGCTCAAAGTGCGTCACCCCCCTTATCCACTTGGCCTTCGCGTTGATGACACGACGCCCTCGCAAGTAGTTCGATGTCCGGTTGCCGCTGTAATTCTCGTTGCGAAGGATGCGACCAATCATCTGAAAATTCCACGGAACGCCGCGATGGTTGACAACGCCTCTCCCGTTCAGCTTGCGGGCGATGGCGGTTTTCTTTCGCGGCGACGAAGCTTTCGAATATCCATCGCACGATCGCGATTTCATCGGGTGGCCCGGCCCGCACCAAGACCCTGTCAGTCTGCAAGGCCTTTTGCTGGCCATGTTCGAGAGATCCCCTTGACTTGCCAGTTGCGTCGATCAGCTCTCTGGCGTAGCGCGAAGCCGGGCCGACCGCCCACCCAATAGCCAAGCCCGGCGACCCCGCTCTGCCCGCAAAAACTTTTGCCGACTGATTCCGACTGTCCTCCGCTGCCATCAGGCGCTTCATGTTTTTCCAGAGGCCGGACATCGGGCTTCCGTCGTTGTCGAAGACCTCGGCGCAATAGAGCACCTTCACACCAGCCAGCTTGCAGATGAATTCGTAATATGCGCTCTCGTCTGTGTCCTGAAATCTGCCCCAGCGACTGACGTCCCGCACCAGGACATTCCCGAAATCGGCGGCTCCCAATTGGACGTCGTTGATCAAACCGATAAGCCCCTCGTCGCTTCTTGATTCTCAATTCGCTGATGCCCTCGTCGATATAAGTGTGACTACGTAGGCGCGATGACAGCCATCTGGTTTGCGATCGAAATTGCTGCCAAGCCGTCGACATCTGGACGTACTGCGCAGCCCGGAGCTCGCGCTCCCGACGCCGGGCAGCCTGGCATGCTGGACAGTGAGACTCTGTTCCCATGGAAGGCTCCTGACCTTGCAGCTGTCAGGCTATTCCAACCCGCCTGAAAACCAATAAGTGTGAAGCTGTTCACCCCCGCCGAATCTCTCCTCGCCTACAATAGGAACGTCCCCCGTCCGGACGCTCATCCGGGAAGGACGAGTCGGAACTGGCGAAGCTGGAGGCCGGCCATGAAGCGCCACGCCGTGAGCAAGTATTTCGGTCATGGCGCCGGCCACGTTCTGCGCCAGCACAACAGCGCCGTGCTGCTGTTCAGCTGGCGCGGCAAGCCCGACGGATCGGCGCACTATGTCGAGCGCGTTAACCGCTACGCCCGCAATGGCATGGAATATCCCAGCCTTGCCGCCCTGCTTCGCGCCGTCGAGGCCGAGCACGCTCCCCCCCCGGCGACCTCTTGAATCTGTACATCGAGGCCAAGCGCGCACTGGAGCAGGCGATCACGGCGCTCAATGCCGCAGCCGCATGGCCGCGGCAGCGATTCGGCGCCGGCCTCAAGATTGCGCCGAGCGCCGCTGGCTCAAGCTGCACGAAAGCGGCACCTATGTGGTCTGTACCCACGCCTTGTGAGCTCAGACCGGCAGATTATCGGTCATTCCGGGGGGCACCTCGCCCAATTCCCTGCGTTCGGCAAGAAGCTGCTTCTCAGCCTCGTACCAAAATGTATCCATCTGTCCCGCCGGCTCGCCGGCCTGTGCCCAAAGATGGTACGCCCGAACGCGGATATCTTCTTCGCTTAGACCAGCCATGACTTCCTCCTTTCGAAAGCAAGCTTGGCGAAGCGCACAGGTTCCTGTGATGCTGCAACGGGGCGGTCATCTCCACCTTGAACCTAAGTCGGCCAAAAAACGAGCGCTCTCTACCGTCTAGCGGTGACGGTTGCATTCTCCTCCGTTCCGAAGCGTAAGCGACCTCCGACCATTACCGTCCAGAGCTGAGGTCGCGAGGCGGGCTAAGCTAGCCAGCAACCAATTTGTGTCAACTGCTCATTGTTTCGGCGCATCGCAATCCGATAACCCGCGTTTTCACTAATGCGCGTCCTGGCGGTGACACCTCGTCCGCGAGCCTCACCTCCTCCCTCCGCGCAGCCCTCGCCGGCCAACGGCGGGGGCTTGTCGCTATTCTCGCGGGGCCGGTAGATCAGGCTGCGCGGCGCTTCTTTCGCGTCTTCATCTTATCACGCATGACCTTTGAAACGTGAGCGACCGAGGCGAGCGAAGCAGCAAGGATTTCGCGCTGAGCCTCGAGCCAGTGTCTCGGCGTTGCCTCCTGGTGACCGCCTTCCTGCCAGAGCTGATAGGCGCGCTCGCGGATCGCTTGTTCTAAATCAGACATCTGTGTACCTGCATGTTGCGAATTAGCGTGAATGCTGATTGTCAACGTTACGCCGCGATGGGCTGGCGGTGCGCGGCAATACGCGCGGCGATCCAGTCGTCGATTTCGGATTCGATCCAGGCAACGCGCTGCGCGGATACCGCCTGATGGTGGTGCGGGAGAACGACCGCGTGCGCCTGTTCACCAGGAACGGCCACGACTGGACCAAGCGCTACCCGCTGATCGTCGAGGCCGCGCTGAAGAACCGGCAGAAGCAGTTTGTGATCGACGGCGAAGCCGTGGTGCTGACCATGACCGGCATCCCCGACTGGGACGCGCTGCACTCGCACCAGCACGACGACGAGGTCCAGCTCTACGCCTTCGATATTCTCGCGGAGGACGGCGACGACTACCGCCGCCTGCCGCTGAAGCTGCGCAAGCCGCACCTCCCCGGCTCCTGGCGCGCCGCCCCGAGCGTATCTTCGCTGCACCGTTCGAGCAGGGCGAGATCGGCCCCGACCTGTTCCGGCACGCCTGCCTGCATGGCCTGGAAGGCTTGGTGTCCAAGCACGGCGAACGCGCCTATCGCGCGGGTCGCTCCGACCACTGGATCAAGGTGAAGAACCGCAACCACCCTGCGTTCGACCGCGTCCTCGACAGTTTCGACAGCACGAAGAGCTAGGGCGTGTGCTAGGACCCACCAATGAAACACAGAGGTAGCGCAATTTCCCCGTTTGTAGCTATGCGCCGTAGCTTTTTTCGCAATGTCTCCTTGAGCCGCCAAGAAATGACGCCTTTACAGCAACTTGCATCTCAAGGTGCGGAGGAGTGGATATCCGCTGCATCTTGATGACGTGGGATGTACCGCCGCTAAGTCTGCTTTGCTCCAAGACCGGTAACGATGGCCACGTCGCCTTTTGACCCTGGCTGTGTGAAAACGCTGTGCCGCTGCTATGATTCTCCGGTGATTCTTTTTGGGGGAATCGATGAGGCGCTTCGTTGAGGAGGCGGATCGTGGGCAATGCACGCTGTTGCCGGAATGCCTCGATGATTTCATTGACGAGAGTAATCCTGTCCGTGTGATCGATGCGTTTGTCGATGCGCTCGATTTAGCCGAGATGAGCTTCGAGGTTGAGCCGGCGGCGACCGGTCGGCCATCGTACCATCCCTCGGTTCTCTTGAAGCTCTACATCTATGGCTATCTGAACCGGGTGCAGTCGAGCCGGCGGCTCGAACGAGAAGCCGGACGCAATGTCGAACTGATGTGGCTGCTGGGTCGGCTCACTCCCGATCACAAGACGATTGCCGACTTCCGCAAGGACAATGGCCTGGCGCTGCGCAGGGTGTGTACGCGCTTCGTTGAACTCTGCCGTGGGATGGGTCTCCTGACGACGGCGAGCGTTGCCATCAACGGCAGCAAGTTCAAAGCGGTGAACAACCGGGACAGGAACTTCACCCGGGCGAAGGTGGAGCGGCGACGCTCCCAGCTGGAGAGAGCGTCGCGCGGTATCTAGGCCAACTTGACACGGCCGACCGGCAGGAGCCGACGGAGGCCCTGGCCACGAAGGTGACGAGTCTTACCGAAAAGCTGACGAAGCCGAAGGAGGAAATGGGCAAGCTTGCCGCTTACGAGAAGCAGATGCTTGCATCGCCTGACCAGCAAATCTCCTTGACTGATCCCGATAGCCGCTCGATGGCGACGAGCGGCCGCGGCTCCGGCGTCGTCGGCTACAATGTGCAGGTCGCCGTGGATACCGAGCACCATCTGATTGTGACCCATGAGGTAACGAACAGCGGCTCAGATCGGGCTCAACTGGCCAATATGGCAAAGCAGGCGAAAGAAGTGCTCCAGACCGATGCGCTCGAGGCCGTTGCCGATCGCGGCTACTTCAGCAGCGTGGAGATCCTCGCGTGCCACGAGGCCGGCATCACGGTAACTCTGCCCAAGCCACAGACGTCGGGTGCCAAGTCAGATGGGCGCTTCGGCAAGCAGGATTTTGTCTATTTGCCTGAAGAGGACGCCTATCGCTGCCCAGCTGGAGAGCAACTGCCTTATCGCTTCACGAGCGAGGAAGACGGGAAGCGGCTACGGCGCTACTGGACCACGGCCTGTCAAAATTGTTCGCTTAAATCGCAGTGCACGACAGGGCCAGAGCGGCGGATTCCACGATGGGAGCATGAGCATCTGCTCGAGGCTGTGCAGCAGCGTCTCGATGCAAACCCACAAGCCATGCGCCAGCGTCGAGAGACAGTCGAGCATCCGTTCGGCACGATGAAGGCCCGCATGGGAGCGACACACTTCCTCACCAAAACGCTTCCAAAAGTAGCCGCCGAAATGGCACTCTCGGTGCTGGCCTATAATCTGACACGGGTCATGAACATCGTCGGGATCAAGCCGCTGATCGCTGCGATCGGGGCCTGAGACACACGCGGCTCCCCGCTTCCGGGACCGACGCCCTTTGAGATCGTTTTTACACGGCCAAGACCCTTAGCAGACTCCGTCATACCAGGAACGGGACAAAGCCTGCTGTGGCACTCAGGGTCTTGATTTTCCCGATAATGTTAAACGTAAGAGGGCCACGTTTTGCCCGATTGCACGAGATCATTGTCCCACCGGGCGAGGGCTGAAAGGTCTTGCAGCTTGGCAGCGGAGTGTTCCCGCAGAGGAGCAGCGCAGCGTGAAGGCGTGGCCGACCACGTCGCGCCGTGGGTTGTCGGGAAAATTTGGAACATGCCCTTCGAACACTGGTTTGAGGCTTTGGGTGCTTGTGCGTGGCTAAGGAACATCCGCAATGGCGCTCCAGACTGGTCTCGGGAATGGGCTTCTGGCGGCTTTGCCGCCATCGGATCTCAACGTGCTTGAGCCTTACCTTCAGAAGGTATCGTTCGCGTCTGACGCTGTACTGGTGCGAACCGGAGATGAGCTCAAAGAAGTCTACTTTCCCCTTAGCGGGGTCTTAGCGTTCCTGGTCGAGATGTCGGACGGACACATCGTCGCTTCCACTCTCATGGGCTCGGAAGGAGCGGTTGGGGCTCTCTCTGTTCTAAGTTCCTCGCATTCGCCAATCACAGCGACTGCTTATGTGGCTGGAGCTGCGCTTAAGATACCTGTTTCACGATTGCAACAAGCCTTTGAGCGAAGTGGCGCCATAAAGCGTGTTCTGCGCCTCCATCTCCGCACTCAACTGCTGCAGCTTCAGACTGTTGCCGCGTGCAACGCGGTGCACCCGGTGGAATGCCGTACGGCACGATGGCTGCTCGAGATTCATGACCGTGTTGCCAACGGCGAGATTAGATTGACGCAGGAGGCGCTCGCACAACTTCTTGGGGTGCGGCGAACGACCGTGACTCTAACGATGCGTAAACTCCGGGCAGTCGGCTGCATCATATCGGAGCGGCGCGGCGTGTTGGAGGTCCATCGACCGCGGCTCGAAAACGTCGCTTGTGAGTGTTACGGTGCGCCAGAGGATCAAACGGATGTATGACGAGGAGCTGGCAAACGGCTCGCCGAATGTTTCGCATCTGCAATACTCCCCTTTCTCGTGAAATCGAATGTTTGCCGAAGCAACGGCGGCGTTTGGCGGCTCGTCGAGCGGCGCACTGCTGCCGAAGTCATTCGTTCGTCCGCTTCTGATGCTGTGGACGGCTCCTCCACCGGCACGTACGTTGATAAAATCCTTCGGGGCGCCAAACTCCAGGAACTCCCAATCGAGCAACCAACTGAATTCGATTTGGTAATAAACCTTAAGGTCGCCAAGGCCATGGGCTTAGAGGTATCTCCGTCTTTTCTTGCTCGGGTTGATCAAGTTGTTGAGTGACGGGTCGCCTCCGAGCCCGAAAGCGAAGTAACGGCTCTGAGATCCGCTCACAGGTGCACAGCGGACGGCATTGCTCAACGTGAGTTCTTCTCACTTGACCTTGCCCCCAAGTTTTATCCAGTCCTCAGTTCGCCCTGACGGTTGGGTTTGCCCGGTTGGGCGGTGGTAGCGACGGGAGCTGGCGCGGAGCCCTCGGCATAGCGCAGCTGGTGGCGGGTAAAGGCGAACTCGGACGGCGTCTTCCATCCAAGCTGCGAGTGAGGTCGTGCGTTGTTGTAATCGGCCCGCCAGCATCCGAGCGCGACGCGGGCCTGGGCCAGCGACGTGAACAGCGTCTCGTTCAACAGTTCATCCCGCAGACGGCCGTTGAAGCTCTCGATGAAGGCATTCTGCATGGGCTTGCCCGGCGCGATGTAGTGCCATGCGACACGGCTCTCATCGGCCCATGTCAGGATGGCGTTGCTGGTCAACTCGCTGCCATTGTCGCTGACCACCATCTTCGGCTTGCCGCGCTCCATCATCAGCCGGTCCAGTTCCCGCGCCACCCGGGTACCGGAGAGCGAAGTATCGGCCACCAGCGCCAGGCACTCGCGGGTGCAATCATCAACCACGGTCAGGACGCGGAAGCGGCGGCCATCGGTGAGCTGATCCGACACGAAGTCGAGCGACCAGCGGTCGTTGGGCGCCATCGGCACGGTCATCGGCGCCCTGGTCCCGATCGCCCGTTTGCGACCGCCGCGGCGGCGCACCGCAAGCTTCTCTTCCCGGTAGAGCCGGAACAGCTTCTTGTGGTTGATCACATAACCCTCTCGCTTGAGCAGAACGTGCAGGCGCCGATAGCCGAAGCGACGGCGCTCCTGGGCGATCGCCCTCATGCGCTGGCGAAGGCCGGCATCGTCCGCTCGGGCCGTCTGGTATCTCACTGTCATACGGCAGCAGCCGATGGCTTTACACGCCCGCCGTTCGCTCATCCCGAATGCCGTTCGCAGATGGGCGACTGCTTTCCGCTCGGCGGCGGGCGTCACCACTAATGGGATGACCCGCCCCGTCCTCTCAGTCAGACTGAGTTGGCTTTTGAAAGGAGGAAGCAATGAGGACACGGAACAAGCCCAGGCCGGCAACGGTGTTTGGGATCGACATTGGCAAGAACCTTTTCCACGTCGTTGGACTCGACGCCGCCGGAATGCCGATCCAGAAGGCGACCTTTCGGCGCGATACGCTCTTGCAGTTCTTCGAACGTGCAGGACCGGCTTTGGTGGGGATGGAGGCCTGCTCCGGCTCGCAATGGTTGGCCCGCAAGATCGCCGCCATGGGGCACACCGTTCGCATCATCCCAGCTCAATTCGTGAAGCCATATGTGAAGTCCAACAAAAATGACATCATCGATGCCGCGGCGATCGCCGAAGCCGTGACGAGACCAACAATGCGCTTCGTCGAGCTAAGGTCGCCTGAGCACATTGACCTGCAAGCGCTGCATCGTGTTCGCGATCGGATGATGTCGCAACGGACGTGCCTCATAAATCAGATGCGCGCTTTTTGCCTGGAATATGGGATCGCTATTCACCAGGGCGCCGGCAAGTTCAAGGCAGATCTGCCGAGAGTTTTGGCAGATGAATCGAATGATCTAACGTCGGCCATGCGTCGCATTCTGGCATCTACATTCGACGAGCTGCGGCAGCTGGAGCTGCGGATCGCTGAAGTCAACCGCGAGATTGAGGCGGTTGCCTCTCAAAGCGATACCGCACGTCGATTAATGACTATCCCGGGCATTGGTCCACTCGCGGCGACGGCGCTTTTGGCAGCAGCTGGATCTGCCCGACAGTTCAAAAAGGCCCGCGATATGGCAGCTTGGCTGGGTCTTGTTCCCAGAGAATACTCTACGGGAGGCAAAACGAAGCTGCTGGGGATAAGCAAGCGCGGCAACCGATATCTGCGCCGGATGATCATCCACGGCGCCCGCTCCTGCGTGACACATCTTGATCGCTCGCGATATCACCTTGGCGCCTGGCTTGATGGACTTCAGGCACGCATGCACACCAACAAGGTCACCGTCGCCTTGGCGGCAAAGATTGCGCGGATCGCATGGGTGGTGATGACCAAGCCCGGCGCAAGCTACGAACGGCGGGATCCGGCCTTTAGCTGATCCCGTTTGTTCCAGACTGCGAGGCTCGTGAAAGTGATGACGAGACAGTCGATCGGCGCGCCGTAAGCCCTGTGCAAAAAAGCGGGTTTTGAGCCCGGACCATTTATCTGGGAACGGCACGCGCGGATCTCATCATGGCCTGGCCGCAACAGCGGCCCACTTGCAAGAGGCCGGATACATTTGTGCAGACTGCATCGTCCTGATCGAAACGACCCTTGCACGGGCGGGGCGGGTCATACATTTTTCCCAGGAGGTCCTTCAACGCCGCATTGTCCAGCATCGCATCAGCCAGCAACCGCTTCAGCCGCGTATTCTCGTCCTCCAGCGTCTTCAGCCGCTTGGCCTCCGACACCTCCAGCCCACCGAACTTGGCCTTCCATTTGTAGATGCTGGCGTCGCTGACGCCGTGCTTGCGGCACAGATCGGCGACCGACACGCCGGCCTCATGCTCCTTCAAAATCCCGATGATCTGCTCTTCCGAAAAGCGGCTGCGCTTCATGCTCTGGTCCTTGTCGTGGGCCAGAACGAACTTCAAACTGGATTAAGCCCGGGGGGCAAGCTCACACTTTAACCCGTTCCGGAAGTTCAAGGGCTGGCAATCTGGCTCGGCGAGCGCACAAACCTCAATGACTGGGACTCGTCATCGAGTGTGTGGCCCAACAATGACTGCGAAGCCGTTACCAGACGGGACAAGCTCACGCACCATTTAGCGCGTCGCGTCTCGAGGAGAAATTCGGACCGCCAGGTCTTACCCACATTAACAGCATCCCGCAGGGTTGGCTCGGCCTGTGCAGGTCGGCGGCCACGTATCCGCTGGCCAGAATGAACGGCACAAAGACGGCCTGAAGGACCTCCGCGACCGGAGTGACCCTTTGTCCATCAAGGTTGACATCGAGGATGGCGGCGTCAGGCCGCTCTGCCTTGAGCAGCTTCAGAGCTGCACTTACGTCCGGGACCTGGCCGATCAACCGATAGCCGGCAGTTCGAAGCGTGACCTCAAGCTCCATTGCGATGAGGTACTCATCTTCGACTACCAGTATTCGGGGAGCCTCGTGCACAGGGTCTCCCCGTTGCGCTAGTCCACAGGCGCGGTGATATGGACTCGTATGTAGCGCGGCAATCTGGGTAGGAAGTGCGCGGCGATCAGGATGGCGAGGCAGTGTCGCGGCCTGATGATGATTGCCGCGATGATTGTCGCGCGCAAGAGTTTTGTTGAACTCTGATTGTCGCGCAGCGTCAATCAGCCACGGTTTTAGGTGTCGCGTGCGATGGCGGCCGTCCTGGACCGCGTTTTCGTTCGAGGGCGGTCCGTCTGCGATAGCTCTCGACGTTCATCTCGACGATGGTGGCGTGGTGAACGAGGCGATCGATAGCGGCGAGGGTCATGGCGGGATCCGGGAAGACCCTGTTCCATTCGCCGAATGGCTGATTGGCGGTGATCAGCATCGAGCGGCGCTCGTAGCGTGCACTGATGAGCTCGAACAGCACGCTGGTCTCGGCCTGATCCTTGGTGACGTAAGCGAGATCATCAAGAATCAGGAGATCGAAGCGATCGAGACGATTGATGGCCGCCTCGAGGTTAAGCTCGCGTCGCGCTAGCTGGAGCTTCTGCACGAGATCGGTGGTCCGGGTGAAGAGGACGCGCCATCCGTTCTCGATGAGGGCCAGGCCAATCGCTGCCGCCAAGTGGCTCTTTCCGCCGCCGGGCGGGCCGAACAACAGCAAATTGGCGCCCTTGCCCAGCCAGCTGTCACCGGCGGCGAGCGCCATCACCTGCGCCTTCGAGATCATCGGCACGGCTTCGAAGTCGAAGCTGTCGAAGGTCTTTCCGGCGGGCAAACGTGCTTCGACAAGGTGTCGTTCGATCCGACGGCGGCCGCGTTCGGCGATCTCGTGCTCGGCGATGGTCGCGAGGAAGCGGCCGGCCGGCCAGCCTTCCTTGTCGGACTGTTCGGCAAATTGCGCCCACAGCACCTTGATGGCAGGCAGCCGGAGCTCATTGAGCAACAGATTGAGGCGCGCGGCATCCACCGTGTTCGTTACGCTCATGCGGCACCTCCGGTCTCGGCGGTACCGATGAGGCATTCGTAGGTCGCAAGCGGCACGAGCTGCACCACGACGTTCGGCAGGTTGGCGGGATCGGGGGCGAAGTGAGCACGTAGCCGGTTGAGGTCGGGCAGTCGGCCGGCCTCGAGGTCGGCGGTGAGCTGATCGGCGAGTTCGGTCTCGCAGCCGCGTTCATGAGCGAGCGCGAGGAGATCGACCATGATCCGGCAGGCTTTTTGTCCGGCAAGCGTTCGCGCAAGCGATCGAAGGTCTTCCGATAGGCATCGCGCGGGAACAGCCGATCTCGGTAGACCAGATTGAGAAGCGCCATCGGCTTGCGCCGCAGGGAATGGATCACGTGCCGATAATCGACGACCTGGTCGTACTTGCCATTGGGATGCGGCCGCCCACGCGGCAGGGTGACGAGATGGGTGCCGCCGACGAACACGTCGAGACGATCATCGTAAAGGCGCACCCGCAGCCGGTGACCGATCAGGCGCGATGGCACCGTGTAGAACACCTTGCGCAGGGTGAAGCCGCCGGACGATGTCACGCGGACGATCACCTCTTCGTAGTCGGAGGTGCGCCGATCGGGCAGCTCCTGCAACACCACGCGCTCGCTATCGATCCGCTTGGCGTTGCGGGCATTACGGCGGCTGACGATCTCGTCGATGAAGCCGCGATAGGTGGCAAGATCATCGAAGTCGACAGTTCCGCGCAGCAGCAAGGCATCCGCGATTGCTCGCTTGAGATGACCGTGGGGCCCTTCGATCGAACCATTCTCGTGAGCAACACCTCGATTGTTGCGGGAAGGCCGCATGCCGTAATGGGCACAAAGGGCCTCGTATCGCTGCGTCAGATCGTCCCGTGCATCACGATCGAGATTGCAGAATGCGGCCGACAGACTGTCGGTCCGATGCTCCCGCGGCGCCCCACCGAGCGACCAGAGGGCATTCTGCAGGCCTTCGGCCAAGGCAACAAAGCTCTCGCCGCCAAGCACGACATGGGCGTGCTCGAACCCGCAATAGGCCAAACGGAAGTGATAGAGACGATGATCGAGCGGTGCACCCGCAATCGTAACACCCAACTCGTCCATGTCTGTGAAGTCGGAGAGGCCGAGTTGGCCAGGCTCGTGGGTTTGGCGGAAGATCACCTCCTGCTCCTCGCCGTGGATCGCCCGCCATGCACGGATCCGACGTTCCAGGGTACGACGGATACCGCTGCCGAGATCCGGATGACGCCGTAGCATCTCCTCGAACACCGCCACCGGCCGTAAGCCAGGTGCCGCCTTCAAGATCGGGACGATCTCGGTCTCGAACACGTCGCTCAGCGGGTCCGGCCGTCGCCGGCCGCGGGGCGCCTTCCTTTGCGATGGAAATCGGGGGTCTCTCTCGATCCGATAGGCGGTCGACGCACTGAATGATGCCTTGGCCGCCGCCACTGGCGGGCTATCGGTCTGACGGTACTTCATGTAGAGCCTCATCTGGTGATCTGTGATGTGTCGGCCGGGCACGCGAGTGATTCCTCTTGGCGGAAGAACCACTTGCATAACCCCGCCGGCCGCGATCACCAGTCGGCGCGGTCCTCCTCGGGATCGCGCCGACGCTGGGCTCGTAACTCCGGTCGGGCTACGCCCTCCCTACGTCACGAGCCCAGCGAAACTCTCTCACCTTGATTGACGCTGCCTTCCATCCTGATCGCCGCGCGACACTCGTAAACCCTTCGGCTCATACTTCAGTTCCGCCGTGCCGCGTAAGCCCTGCACGGCGCTGAGGTCAATGAGCTTGGAGCCGAAGCCGGTGCGAGTAGGCGGCTTTACGGGCGGCCCGTTTTCTTCTCGCCAATCCATGAAGCACGGGCTTGCCGTCCTTCTCTACAACGCCCCAGGTTAGATGCACGAGCCCGCCGGCCCTGGAGAACGCTCCATACTTCCAAGCATTGGTGACCAGTTCATGCAGGATAAGGCTGATCGGGAGAACCTGCGGCTGCTTGAGACCGACCGGCGGCCCGGGAACGATGCGGTATCGCTCGGCTCCCGCTGGCTTCAACGCTTGCTCGACGAGAGTGCTCAAATCGGCTTGATCGCTGCCGGCCAGCGCGAGGTTCTCGGCTTCAGCCACTGCCTGGAAGCGCCCCAAAAAGGCATCCCGGTACTCTTTGGCTGACCGGCCTTCGACATCCGTCTGAGAGGCCAGGGAGCGCACGATTCCGAGAAGGTTCTTCATCCGATGGCGCGTTTCGGCGAGGAGAATGTCCTTTTGAACCTCGCTGCGGCGCCTGTCCGTCACGTCCTCAAACAGGATCAGAATGCTCGTGCTGTTATTGTCGGGGTGAACCAGGCGACGCGCGCTCACGAGCATCGTGCGCCGGCCGATGGTTGGGAACTCGGCCTCTACCTCGTATCCGACAACCGCGGCCGACTTGGGAATGATCTCGCCCACCAGGCGCCTGAGTTCGGGGATGTCCCATTGACCGTCGCCAAGGTCGAACAGGCTACCCCAACCGTGTCATCGCGGCTCACCCTGAAAGTCTCGTAAAACCCGCGATTAGCGGTAAGGACAGAACCCGACTGGTCCAGAACGAGGAGAGGCTCCTCCAGGGTGTCGACGATCCCCTGCGCCTGGACATGCTCGCTACGTAACAGCCGATACAAATCTTCTAGATTCATCTTGCCGCCTACCTCAGCAGAAGAGTTCCTCGCTAGGGTAATACGGGGCCTGGTCGTCCACAAACCAAATTGAGGCTTGTCAGATGCTACCAGTGCCGCCCCCTAGTAAGCCCTCCTCCTGTCATTCCAAGCTTTCCCGGATTGGAAATTTCAGATGATCGCGTCGGGTCGAGTCTCTTGGTTCAAGCTGGACAAGAAATTTGGTTTCGTTGAGCTGGAGGGGGCATCGGCGATGCCTTTCTCCATGTTTCGGTGTTGAAGGCCGCTGGCTATGTAACCGTCCCTGCAGGGATGACCATCGGTGTCCGAGTGGAAACCCAAGCAGGCCGACGGCGGGTGGTCGAAGTGCTCTCGATAGACACCAGCACCGCGCTCGCGGGCGAGCCAGCGCCCGTGAAGAGCAAAAGAGCTGAATGAGGCCGTCGGGACATCGAGCGCAGCGGCCGCTCTGGCATGTCGGTTGTTGGCCGGAGGCTGACCAAGCCCAGGCGTAGCGACGTCTGCTTGCCGACGGAAGCTGACCTACTGTCGGACCCGCTTCGAAGGTAGCCTTTGACCCTGAGTCGCCATTCACAGGCAGCACGCCACTGCTTAAAACCGACGCGGTTCAGGTCTCCGCAACGTTCGGCGATCAGCCATTCGTCGATGCCTCCGGCAGCTTGACGTCCGTGATGAGAACGTCGGCGATAGAACGGCGTTGGAGACTCAACGCGCGGAGGGCTGATTGTTCTCAAACTGATGCCGTTGAGCATAGATCTGGAAGATCGCTAGCTAGACGTTTGTTGGCTGGAGTTGCTACCTAAAATCATCTCGACATCGCAGAACGTGCGATTAATCTCGGTTTATGCGGAGCTCCAACAATCCACGGGTTTGGAACGCCTCATCACAATGGCTGTTGGCCTTCAGAAATGAAGTCGCCCCCCATTTTCTTGGAGTTCAGATGAGCAAACGCAAACCGGCTTCAGCGCTGAAGCGCGCCCGCAATCCTAAATTGGCCGCGCGGGCCCAACGGAACAAGCAGGCCATTGTTCGAAGCCAGAAAGAGGATTTACTTCGCTCTGTTGCGGCAGTTCCGATTGAGCCGCCTCTTGGGCTTCATGATGATCCTAAAGAGCCTCGGGTGGATGCCTTACCCGATGACCTCAGTCAGAGAATGACGGGTAGCGATCCAATGAAAGGCTTTGCTTTAGCGACCGCAAACATGCAGGCGTATCAAGCGAAGCTTCTTGAGATTGCCGGGGCCAACGCGCAATTAGCTTTTGAATTCGGCTTCAGACTTGCGTCGATCAGGTCCCCAATTGAATTTTTCGGCGTCATTACGGAGTTTACAAACAGGCGGTTCGATATGTTCGGGCAGCATTCGAAAGAACTGGCGGCATATCCGTTCTGGCGCATCAATCCGCCCCGAGAGCTCACGGCTCTGCCGGGATGATAACTGGCGGCAAAGGATGGACGCAAACTCGGATCACGCGCGCGCCGATCACCGTTGGTTGCTGTCGGCTGGGGAGCGCGGCTCACAACGAGGGAGTAGAATCAGTGCCTGCCATCGGCGAATAGGTTGACACCATGTCCACAACTGAAACCGTGCTGCTGATCGTTTTGGCCGGACTTGTCGTTCTGATCCTCGCCAACATCGCGTTTCAGGTGGCAGCGGAGCGAAACAATCCGCCGATCGGCGTCTTTACCGATTGCGACGGAGTGCGCCTTCACTACATCGAACGCGGCGATGCCGCAGCGCCTTGCGTGGTCCTGTTTCACGGAAATGGCACCATGGTTCAGGATCTCGTCCTAAGCGGTTTGGTCGACCGCCTGGCCCACAACTATCGCGTCGTTTGCTTCGACCGTCCAGGGTTCGGCTACAGCCACCGTCCGCGCACACGCATCTGGACGGCCACAAGGCAAGCTGCCTTGTTCGCGAAGGCTCTCGACCAGCTTGGGGTCCGCAACCCCGTGGTGCTTGGCCACTCCTGGGGAACGCTGGTGGCGATCGCGCTGGCGCTACGAAGCGGCTATGCCGTGAGTGGGCTGGTGCTTGTGTCGGGCTACTATTTTCCAACCGCTCGGACGGACTTTTGGCTCATGTCAGCTCCGGCACTGCCGGTGCTCGGCGATCTGATGCGCTACACTATCTCGCCGATCATATCGTGCGCCATTATGCCGAAGCTGATGCGCACCTTGTTCGCGCCGCGCGCCATCCCGCCGGAATTCAAGAACGAATTTCCGATCTCGTTGGCTCTCCGACCCAAGCAGTTGAGGGCGGCCGCCGAGGAGAGTGCGTTCCTTATTCCAGCTGCTGCACAGCTGCGGCTTCAATATCGGAGTATCCGGTGTCCAGTTAGGATCGTGCATGGAAAGGCTGACCGGCTCATCGAGGCCGACCAGTCGCGCCGCCTCCACGCGCTGTTGCCCCGCTCCCTGCTTCATCTGGTCGAGGATGCCGGTCACATGGTTACCTATGCAGATGCGGCGGGAATAGCGGATGCCGTGGTGGCGCTGGCGCCCACCGCACCGGTGAGGACCGCATAGGCTTTCTTGTTGCATTGCGGACATCGGAAGTGGTCCATCGGCGAAGTTGCGCCGTGCCTGAGGGAGGTCCGCTCATGGCGGCAGAGCGGATGGCCCACGCTGCCTAACCTGCGCCGCATTCCCCCGTTTGACTCAATCCCTCCTCGACACCCGGCAGGGCAAGACCGTCCGGCTCTACCAATGCCAGTGCGGCGAGCGCATCTGTGATGATTAGGGTGTACAGTGCGGCATGGACCGTGCCATCCTTGTAGAGCACCTAAACCAAGCCCGACGACATGCCGCGATGAGTGAGCATCACCTTGCGGCAGGAACAGCTGATCGCAGAATTGGACCAGGATGGCCTCGACACCACGGCCGCCATGAGCGTGCTCGCTACGTTGAGGCGCACGCAAGAACTGCATGAGCTGGATGTTAAGCGCCTGCTAGGCGAACTGGCAAAGTAAGCCCGCCTCAGTTGGCGCTTAGCCCACGCTGACTTCCGCATCTGGCCCATCTGCTAACTTGCGCCGTGCCCAAAGGAGGTCCTCTCATCAAGCCCAGAGCGGACCAGACTTGCTCAACCTGAGGAAGTGAGCGGACTTTTGACCATTCTCATTCCGTGCTGGGGTCGCCGTTTGTTCCCATTCCCCGGACGGCGCTGGCCTATTTCCGACCCCAGTGGCCTAGTTTGAATTGCTCGGTGGCCTGTTTTGTTTTTCTGACGCATAAAGATGCATGCCAGAATCTCATCGTCGAACCTGTCAATGCGGCGCTGTTTACAGGCGCACCGAGGCGATGGCCCCTTCGCGGGAAATCGCCAGCTTCGACTGCTCGGTTTGTGGCGCAACCATGGAATCGTGGAACACCGCTTGGGTGCCCACATATCGCTTGATAGCTGGCCCCATTCGTCTGCCTCACACCAGCAACTAGCGACAGGTTGAGGCATTAGCGAGCAGGCGGAGTCGTTCGGCAATTCGTTCACTATCGTTGAGGTGACCTCGGACGAGGTGCCATCCACAAAGCAGTTGTGGCTTGCCTTAGCCAAGCCTAGCCAGGCGTCGACATTGGTCCTCGCCGCTGTTCCCGAAGGCTGGACGGCCGAAGTTGTTCCAGCAATCCTTACGGAAAAGGAGCAAAGGTATTTCGAGGAACTAAACCTTGATCCGGGCGACGTTTATAGGATCGATACAGAGTAAGGCCGCCTTAGTTGGCGGCTTCCTTCATTTTCAGCCCACGGTGACTTCCGCTGCTGGCCCGTTCGAGAAGTCCGTCGCCTTTCGAAGGTCCGCTCCACGCCGAGAGCCGACAAGGTCACGATAGATTCGATGCTATAGAAAGCGATCAGCTCTTGTGGACGGATGGCGAAGTACCCTGCCCTTCACGCCTGCTCGCCGCGCGAGCCAATCTGTAGCTTATCACCGTAGCTATTCGCGCAAACATCGGGTCGCGTGCCGAAAATTGCAGAGTACGCAATAGTTTAACTTTAGCGCTTGGAGGAGCGGTGATCCTCGAAGCCGGCCATTCAGACGGGCCAGCGAAGACGCTCGCCATCCTGAGCACATTCTACCAAGGGCCAAGGCCCACAACGATCTCCCGATCTGATTACGAACGTGCGAGGCATGCGGGCGACGGAGCGCTTCGAGAAGGCCGAGCGCGAGGAGCATGCGCGCCGCATGCAGTACATCCTGCAGGGCTACCAGCCGCCGACCAACCAGCACGGCATCACCATCCCGATGTCGGTGGCGATGGCCACGGGCATGGTGCTTCAGCGCCGTGCGCCGCGCCGCCGAAGTGCGAGTTTTCACCCGAGGAGTAACTCTGCGTCACGAGACCAATCCAACGATCCGGGAGCGGATTAAAGGAACAGGGAATGTTGGCAAGACCGAAGAAGCCAGACGAACTCGATCAAAAGGCTCCACTTATGAGAACGACTTCCGATAGTACTGCCGGGCTTCTGGCTCAGGCCCGACCAGCATTGGTCGCCACTGTCCAAGAAACCATGACGGCTTTAAGGATTGGGCGCGCAAAACTCTACTAGCTCTTGAATGCCGGGATCCTGGAAAGCTACCTGGAAGGTTCGTCCCGCTAGATTACGTGGCGCAGCATTGAGGCGTATGTCGAGTGTCGCCTCCGCCAAGAGGCTGTGTGCGGATTCCGACGAAGTCGCCCGGGTGTACCGATATGAAGTCGCCCGGGGATTCCGAGACGATGTCGCCCACCTTTCCGATTTGATCTCGCCCGGGAGCGAGGCATTCTGGCCGATAGATTTTCTGGCATTGGGCGAGCCGGGCGGTCAACCCGGAATCGCGGCTTGAACTCTTCTGTTTCTGTTGCGGTTGCTGTGGGCATGTGGGCAACGCCTTGGCGTTGTCCAAGCGCAGCGGCATGTCCACAGGGCGACGGGCTCAGGTCTTTCGGGCGGGTTGCCGGCTTCGGCGCAGGCTCTCACCGGTGAGGTCGAGCCGATGGGCATTGTGGACGAGGCGATCGAGCACGGCGTCGGCATAGGTGGGATCTCCAATGAGCAGATGCCACTGGTCCACGGGGAGCTGGCTGGTGACGATGGTGGAGCGATGACCGTAGCGATCTTCGAGGATTTCCAGGAGGTCGTGACGGGCGCCGGCATCGAGCGGCTCGAGCCCCCAATCATCGAGGATCAGCAGATCGACCCGGCCAAGGCCGCGCAACAGGCGTGGATGGCGACCGTCGCCGCGGGCGAGCGCCAGATCGTCGAACAGGCGCGGGACGCGCTGATAGAGCACGGAGCGATTGTCGCGACAGGCCTTGTGGCCGAGCGCCGAGGCGAGCCAACTCTTGCCGACGCCGGCCGGGCCGCAGATCAGGAGATTGACGTGGTCGTCGATCCAGCGGCCCTCGACAAGCTTGGCGAACAGCGGACGGTCGAGACCGCGCGGGGTGCGGTAGTCGATGTCCTCGACGCACGCCTGCTGGCGCAGCTTGGCGTAGCGCAGGCGGGTGGCGAGCCGTTTGTCGTGCCGCAGCGAGGCTTCACGTTCGAGCAGCAGAGCAAGCCATTCGGCGTGACCGAGGCTTGCGGCCTCACCGGTGGCTTCGATGTCGGCGAAGGCCTTGGCCATGCCGTGGAGGCCGAGGGCGTTGAGGCGGTCGAGGGTCGGATGGGTGAGCAAGGGATGATCTCCTAATTGTAGTAGCGCGGTCCGCGGATGTTGGCATGCAGGATCGGCGCATCGTCCGCGGAGCGCTGGTGAGCAGGACGCCGATCGAGATTATTGGCGAGGATCGACTTGACCGAGCCATAGGTGCGCGCGCCGATGTCGATCGCCCGCGCAGCCGCGGCGTCCAGCCGTTCGCGCCCATAGGAGGCGGCGAGCCTGAGGATGCCGAGGCAGGCGCGGAAGCCTTGCTCGGGGTGCGAGCGCTCGTCGAGAATGAGGTCGCACAACGCGCTGGTCGCCGGCCCGATCGCGGCGGCGTCCTGGCGGATACGCGCGATGGTCCAGCCGGCGTAGCGCCGATGGCTGGAGGCCATGTGCTCCGGCACGGTGGTGTGTTTGTGATTGCCGCTCATGCGCTGATGCGCGGCGATCCGCTCGCCCTTGTGGAAGATCTCGACGGTGCGGGCCGTGAACCGCACCTCGACCTCGGCGCGGGCGAAGCGATGCGGAACGCTGTAGTAATGCTTCTCCACCTCGACGTGGTAATCGAGACTGACGCGGCGGATTCGCCACTCGGCGAGGACGTAGGGGACACCGGCAATGGCTTGAGCGCCGGCCGGTCGACCTCCTCGAGCAACCGGCGGCGTGTCACGCCGAGCCGTCGGATCGGCCGTTCCTCGTTCAGCCTCGTGAGCAGTTCGCCGATCGCCGCATTGACCTCGGCCAGGCTGTAGAAGGTGCGATGACGCAGGCGACCGAGCAGCCAGCGCTCGACGATGAGGACGGCCTGCTCGACCTTGGCCTTGTCGCGCGGCTTGCGCGGCCGCGCCGGCAAGATGGCGGTGCCGTAATGCGCCGCCATCTCCGCATAGGTACGATTGATCTGCGGGTCGTACAGGCTCGCCTTGATGACCGCGACCTTGGTGTTGTCGGGCACCAGCAGCGCCGGTATGCCGCCGATCGCCGCGAAGGCGCCAACATGGGCGCTGATCCAGTCGGCGAGCCCCTGCGTCCACGTCGCCTGCGCGTAGGTGAAGCTCGATGCGCCGAGCACGGCGACGAAGATCTGCGCCGTTCTGCGCTCACCGGTCAGGCGGTCGACCACCACCGGCACGCCATCGCCGGCGTAGTCGACGAACAGCTTGTCGCCAGCCACATGGGCCTGGCGCATCGTCACCGACAGACGACCCTCCCAGGCGCGGTAGAGCTCACAGAAGCGCGAGTACCGGTATCCGCCGGGCTCGGTGGCGATATATTCCTCCCACAGGATCGACAGCGTCACGTGCTTGCGTTTGAGCTCGCGGTGCACGGTCGCCCAGTCGGGCTCGGCGATGCGGCGGTGACCCTGACGGTTGCCATTGCCGGTCTTAGCGAACAGGCGAAGTTCCAGAACCGTGTCGGTGACGTCGTCTGGCAACGGCCAGCTCAAGCCCGCGGCCTCGAACCGCCGGAGCGCCAGCCGCACCGTCGAGGGTGCCGCGCCCACCCGTCGCGCAATCTCGCGGCTCGGCAGCCCGGCCGCCTTCATTCTGATCACATCGCGCACACGGCGCATCGCAAGCCTCTCCGTCGGCATCCAGGTCCCCTTCGCAAAGCCGAAAGGGTTGACCCTATGGGAGCCAGAAGAGGTCTCGTCACCCGGGCGACATCATCCCGGAATGGTGGGCGACATCATCTCGGAACGGGCGGGCGACTTCAAATCGGAATGGTGGGCGAGATCATCTCGGAATGGTGGCCGACATCGAGCGGAATCCGCAGCTGTGCGGCGGCAACAACGCGCATCTCGCGGGCTAAAGGTTGAACAGAACAGGGAAGATCAGGAGGTAGGTTAACAGCAATGCTGGACATATTTCCTGGTGCCGAGATCGGGTCTGCACCCTACTGGCGGATACTCCCTCCTCTACATTCCGTTGAATGCTTGACGTTTTTCGGCGCCCAGCGCGATTGCTACGGTTGCAATCTACGATTTGGTCTCGAAATGCGGCGCTGCGCCCGTCGCTCAAGTGAGTCACGGTAGACGTCAGCTTCAGGGTTAAAGCGGAAGTCGCTAGGCCGGCGGCCTTGGGCCGCTTTTGGACCCAAACCTGACGTCGATCTACGCGGTCAAACGAGATAGGCTGATGCTTGGGGTCTAATCGTGAACCGGGACGACCGAGTATGTTCGTCATTGGCGCACCACCACAGGAAACCTCGCCGGCCCAGCTTTTCGGAGGCGGCGACATTTCCTCAATCGTCGTCCGCCGTCCCAATGTGCAGAAATACGGTGAACTGCAGCGCGTGAGGGGAATGGCGAAGCTGCTTGGGTTTCGTGCTGCGTGTTCTAGCCGCTGCGCGGAGCCGCTGCGATGATGAAGCCGGACATCATGCCAGAGGATCAGCCTTTCACCCTTTCGACCTTACCGCCCGGGCGCGCGCAGAAACGGCTTGCCCTTGCGGTCATGCTCGTCTTCCTTGGCGCCCTTTTTATCCTCGCAGGGGGCCTCTCAAATATCCAGCTGAGGCGGATCGACTCCTTCGTCCCGGCCTACGGCATGGCGATGTTCGTGAATGACATGATCACCGCCGTCCTGCTGTTCAACCAGTTCGCCATCCTGCGCTCGTGTGCCATCCTCGCAATCTCAACCGGATATCTCTTCACAGCGCTCATGCTGGTCCCCTGGATGCTGGTCTTTCCGGGGGCGTTCGCGCCAGCTGGCCTGCTTGGCACGGGGCTACAGAGCACGGATTGGCTCAACGCTCTGAGGTACGCCGGTTTTCCTACGTTCGTCATCGCGTATACCCTCTTGAAGGGTGTCAATTCGCCTAAGCGATTATGGGAGGGCTCAGTGGGCGCGACGATTCTTTCGAGTGTTGCGATGACGTCAGCCGTTGTGTGTTCGGTGACCGTCCTTGCCATAGTGGGTGATGCATACTTACCCCGCATCATGCTCGACCCGGTCCATTTTTCTACCTTCGCGCTTTATCTTGCCGGTTGTCTAATCCTGTGGAACGCAATTGCGCTCACTTTGCTCTGGATACGCCAGCGCTCGGTGCTCGATCTGTGGCTGATGGCGGTTGTTTGTGCCTATGCAATTGAGATCTATCTCGTCTCGTATCCCGGTCTGGCCCGGTTCAGCGCCGGCTGGTATGCCGGCCGCGTCTTCGGGTTCGTATCCAGCATTCTTGTGCTCATTGTGCTGTTGCATGAGATAACGACGCTTTACGCGCAGCTGCACCGCGCGGTCCTGGCGCAGCGTCGCGAACGTGAGGCGCGGCTGATGACCGGCGATGCCGTTTCGGCATCAATTGCCCACGAAATCAAACAGCCACTCACAACGATCAAAGCCAGTGCAAACGCAGGATTGAATTGGCTTGATCGCGGCGAGCCTGAGCTCGATCGTGCCAGGGATGCTTTGCGGCGCGTTGTGACTGCAGGAGACCGTGCGGACGCCTTGGTCGAAAATATCCGGACGCATTTCAGGATGGGCGTACGGCCCCGCACTTCCCTTGATATCAACGATGTCATCCGGGGAGCCCTGACGGTCGTTGGCGACAAGCTGCGAACAAATCGGATCGCCGTTCGAGCCGACCTTAACGAACGACTGCCGAGGATAAGAGGCGAACAGATTCAGCTCCAGCAAGTGCTGGTGAATTTGATTGGGAATGCAATCGACTCCATGGCCACCGAGGATGGGGAGCGCTTGCTCTCCATAAGGTCCGAAGTCCATCAGTCCAGATATGTGATGGTGTCGGTGCAAGACACGGGGAAAGGACTCGAGCCGGGCACCGACGATCGAATATTCAACCCGATGTTCACGACCAAGGAGGACGGCATGGGCATGGGGCTGGCGATCTGCCGATCGATCATCGGGGCGCATGAAGGAGAAATATCGGTAACCCCCGATAAGGGCCCCGGCGCCATTTTTCACTTCACTGTGCCTTTCGATCCGGGCAGCGCATCCTAATTGGGGCCGGCCCCATCCGTATCATGGTCGGACGCGAGTGCTTGAGGATCTTCTGAGCCGCCTAAGTCCGACTATGGCCGCCTAAGAATGGTGTTCACAGCATGTCTGCTGTGCCCGTCTAGTTCAGACCCCGGCCTGCTCTACTATTTCAACCGGGTCCGCGGTGACCCCTAGGAAGTCAGGCTTTGGCGAGGTAGGGAATCCTTCCGGCTAAATCGGTATCATCGATCAGTTCGAAGCGGGTCTCACTCCCGAAAGCCCCGCCTGCCTTGTGCGAAACTGGTTGCAGCCTGGCCCGGCAGCACGAGCGCAGTTTGGCCGGATCTGAAATGCGTCCGAAGCGACTTGTTTCAAACCCGAAAGCTCCTAAGGCGGGCCCGTCACCCGCTGAGGGTTAAGTCAGCTTCGTCCAGACCGCTTGGTGCATGGCTGACGGCCAGCCGGTCCAATCGCCGAGCGCCAAAGTGAGAGGCCGATTCAACCGCACGTAACCTTGCAACTGTCTGCGGCGTCGGCTCGTCGCTACTTCTTCTTCGCAGGCCCGAAATCCGGCTGCCAGGCGGCTTCCTTGCGGCTTGGCGCAGCGGCGATTACTTTGGTTTTTTCCTTCTTCGGCTTCTTGGCTTCGCGATTACCACGTTGCTGGCCCTTTGCCATGTCGA
Organism: Bradyrhizobium sp. CB2312; assembly: GCF_029714425.1. Classification (NCBI taxonomy): domain Bacteria; kingdom Pseudomonadati; phylum Pseudomonadota; class Alphaproteobacteria; order Hyphomicrobiales; family Nitrobacteraceae; genus Bradyrhizobium; species Bradyrhizobium sp. CB2312. The sequence continues at coordinate 5,746,547 of NZ_CP121668.1, forward strand.
CCTCCTTTAGTGGCTTAAGTTCGTCGAATTCATCCGACTGCAGCACCCGTCCACGCGGGGTGCAGACCCTGACGTCCATGTAGCCTTCGCGCAGCAGTTTGCGTGCGAGGCGCAGTGCGACTGTCGCAGTGCCGCGGCCGAGATTGGAGCTGCCGTATTCGTTGGTCCCGCTGACCAGATACGGCACGCGTGTTGCCCTAACCATTGAGGACGGCGGCTCCGCAGACGAGAAGTAGAAGAAATAAGGGAACGATCACCGGCGGCACGATCCATTCCGAAAGGCGAAAACGCTGCATCGAACGCTCCTGCGAAGCCTTCGGCGGGAGCACACGTGACCCTCAGTCACCGGTCGAAGCCGTTGAGAAGTGCGGTGATGGCAGCGACCCTACGCCCCCGCTGAGCCTTTAGCGAGCGCTAAATGCGTGGTAGGCGACGGTCGAGCCACGACGAAGTCGTTTACCGCCGGATGAGGATAGTGCTGGCTATTGTCGGGCCATGGGAGCATGGTCGACCCGGTCGGCAGCGGTCGGGCTTCACTTGCGAAGGGCAAGCGTGCATGAACTTCCGCTCGCGGCGAAACCATCACGTTCGGGCATTCCTTCCGCTCCCGCGGCATCCAACGGCTTGTGCCCGCAGGGCCGAACAGGGATGCGGGTGTCACCAGTGACTGATCACACTGTCGATCTCGACAAGCATCGCGGCATGGCCGCGCAGAAAGCGACCGATTTGCGCCGAGCGCTGGCGGAGGTCGAGAACAATATGCGCGAGCTGCGTGAGCGCGAGGCCGACCTGGAGAACCGCCTGCTGACGGTGGCGGCCGCGTCATGGCCGGAGGTTGCGGCCAAAGCGCAGTATCTTCTCAACCTCTATGCTGCAAGCCTGCCCCCCGAGGACACGCGCCATCGCGCGCTTGTGGCAGCACTGTTCGACGATTTCGTCCGGTTGTCGGGGGAGGACTGAGCCGAACGAGTGTTGCCTGCATCGCGGCCCGTGCCATGCGCCCGACTGGGAAGCGCCGCCGTCGCGGGCGGTGGTTTGAGCTCGCGATAATGCCGCACGGAATCAGCCTAAAGGAGTAAGCCATGACGCTAACCAGCGGCCGCTTCATCGCCCACGAATATGACCGGATGATTGTTCGGTTCTCGATGCACGATGGAGCCAAGGAGATTCCTTGCGCGATCTCAACCTCTGCGATGGACCATCTCGAGGGCGGGCCGCAAGTCAGACCCGAGCAGCGGGAGGCCCAGTTCACCCGCCTGCGGGATCGCATCGAAGCATGTGCCGCAAGCAAATATCGCGCGACGGAGTTCGAAGGAACGCCACCCGGCATCGTGCTTCGGGGCATCGATTTCAAGTCGTAGAAACGCGTGCTTTGCCTGTTGTCCCTGGTACAGAAAGCGACGCCGACCATCCCCAAACCTGCAGTGCAGATGAACCCGAAATCGAAGAGCCGTAACAATCGCGATGCGCCGATCGGTTTTCGGCCGACGCCTCTGCTGCGAGCGGCGATCGTCAAGTGGGCGGAGCGCCAAGGCGAGCGGCTCACCTTGTCGCAAGCGGTGTGTCAGCTGGTCGAAAGCGGTCTTAAGGTAAAGGAAGCGGGCCGATCAGCGCACAGGCAAGGGCGGTGCGCCCGCAGGATGGCCGGCGAGACGATTAACCACATGATCGATTCCACCATGACTGCCGACAACAAAGCTGTGCGCAAGCGGCGCCTGCTTGACGAGCCTGAAGAGTTTAGCCGCGTTCGCGTTGACCGCCGAAAGGCAAGTCGATCTGCTGGCCGCGGCCAGCGATAACCCTATGCGAGCCAGGTTCAACATATCCAGCACCGGACCGCATACGTCGAGAGTTGGCTGGGCCAATCCCTCGCCCGACCCAGATCGCAACTTCTGCTGCTGGCCCATCGGCGAAGTTGCGCCGCCTGACGGAGGCCCGCTCATGGCGGCAGAGCGGACCAGATTTACTCAACCTGAGTTCTTCGCAGGCTGACCCCTTTCGGACATTCTCTCAACGCCCGCCGAGCTGAATAGCGCCGGCCGGCCTTGTGCAGCATGCATCGCTCACGGACGAACCCGGATGATCGTATTCCCCTTGCGCCGTCCGGTCGGGTTCAGGGCGGCGACCGCTTCGTCGAAGGTCGAGACCTTGCCGATGTTCGTCCGCAGTCGTCCGTCGCGCACCCGCTGGACGATCTCACTCAGTTGGGAACGATCGGGCTCGACGACAAAGTCGAGTGCCAGTCCGTCGGAGGGCCGCGCCTCGGCCGGCCCGACGATGGTGACCAGTATTCCTCCGGCTCGTATCAGTCCTGCGGACCTCTTCTGGATGTCACCGCCGATGACATCGAACACCACATCGACTTTGCCAACGTCTTCCAGGGGATCGTTGTCGAGGTCGACGAACTCCTTCGCGCCGAAGTCGAGCGCCGTCTGACGGTCGGCGGGGCGTCCGGAGCCGATGACGTGGGCGCCGGCCTCTCGTGCGAGTTGCGTCACCATCGAACCGACAGCGCCGGCCGCGCCGTGTGCGAGGACGCTTTGCCCCGCCCGAAGACGGCCGTGCTGGAACAGCCCTTGCCATGCGGTCAGGCCCGAGACGGGCAGGCTCGCGCCTACCGTGAAGTCGACGTCATCCGGCAGCGGCGCGAGGTTGCGTGCCTCGATCGCTATATACTCGGAGGCCGAACACCCGCTGTCCCACTGACAACCCCGTCGTGCCATATCCCAGAGCGGTGACCACTCCGGCCAGCTCGTGCCCAGGGATCGACGGTGTTCGGTCGTGCTCGAGGCGATCGGTCCACGTCGAGGGCCACGTCAGCTCGGTCGGGACAAATCCCGACGCATGAACCTGAACAACGACGTCGTTTATCGATGCCTGCGGCTCGGGCCGGTCGACCAGCTTCATGCCCGCCGTTCCCGCGGCCCGTTCCGTTACAACGATCGCCTTCATGGGAATATCTCCTCGGTCACTGTTTCTTTGGTGCAATGGGCCTGACTGATCGCCTGCCTTGCACACCCACATTCGGCCACCATCATCCTGGCTCGCGCCGTTTTCGTCCTGCCCTGACAAGGCGGTCGATCCGGGCATGGATGTCCTTCGTACGTTCGGCTGCGGCCAGTGAGCGGTGATTAGATAGCGGCCCGAGACGCGTGTTGTCCCATAGCACAAAGCGACCTTCGGCCGCTCTGATCACATAGCGTGCGTCCGCGATAGGATCGCTTATCTTTCTTTTCAATGCTGTTCTCCAACGGCAGAACGCAGGAACGTCGATCCGTTTTCACCTTACCGGTGAACAAAAATTGTCTCGATCGCTTTGCCGAGCTGCTCGATCAAGAACGGCTTTCGTAGCACGGGGCAGCAGCGGAAAGGCTCGGGCAGTGCGGGAGATACGTAGCCGGTCGTAAACAGGAACGGCTGCTGCCGTCTCTCAAGGACATGGACGATGGGTAGAATGAGCCGCCCTTTGATGCTGACATCGAGAATGGCAAGATCGAACCGAGACGACTCGGCTATGGGACGAGCGTCTTCGATGCCTCCCCGCTTCTGCCACGACGCGATGGCCAAGTTCTTCGACCGTTCCAGCGATCATCATTCGGATGAGCGCTTGCTGCGCGTTTGGGTGCACTTCACGTCAGCAATCGTGGAAAGAGTGTGCCGAGCGACGGCATGGCCTGCCCACTTGGTGGATGCAGATACTTCGGTGCCTCGCTCCTTTCGGCAGCTATCAGGCACGCAATTCGCTCGACCGCTACAGAGAGGCTACTCCGTCTCCTGTCGAACGCCTAATGAATAACGACCGCGCGTATGCATGTTGGGGTAAAGAATAACTGACAATAAGTACCAGTCCACGGTGCCTGCGCATAGCTTCACTCGCGAAGAGGGCTACCAGCCGCATCAATGCAACCTGCGATTTCGCCACCTCTTTATAGGGAGCCGCTCGTGCCGGATTCTACTGGTGGCGTGGCGTTCGAGGTCTCCAATTTTGTACACCCTGAACTTTCGGCATCGAGCCGCGTTGTTGTTCATCGCCAAACGGCGACTGAGAGACTGGTGCTCCCGCCCCCAAAAGATTGGGTTGCGAGCATGTGCGAAAAGTGCGTCGAGTTGAACGAGAAGATCACGCACTATCGCCGAATTGCAGAGGCGTTTCCGTTCGACACGCTTACAGCCGATCGTATTGCAATCGAAATCTGCAACCTTGAGCAGGCACGGGTCTCGGCGCATGCCCTTGTACCGCCCCCGAAATAAGGCCGCCTCAGCGGCGTCTTTCGAGGTCTGCGCAGGCAGCTCAAACCGTCGGATGAGCAGCTGGCGAACTTATGCAAAGCGCTCGCTTTGGCCGTAGGGTACCAGGCGGCTGAGATTGATCTCGCTAATTGGTTAGAAGACTGCTACACCGTTGGCATCACCGCGCGCTACGTGGCTGTTATCGGTGACTGAGAGCTTCGCGCTCCCGCCTCAACCCAAGAGAAGGCGGTCAGATGTCAGATTCCGACAAGTTCAACATTCGTGAGTGGCTCGTACCACCTTTGTTGGTCCCGGTCTTCCTCGTACTGCTGATCGCGGTGACGGCCATCTTATAGCGGTAAGTCCGTTCAATCACCATGCGTCAGCACTGCAAACCGGGACGCTGAGCCAGTTCAAGCCAAACGGGAGCTCAAAATGGCAAACACGGCGATCATTAGGGATGCCTACGGGGTTCCGGCAATCTTCGTTGGCTCGAAGACTGGCCGGGACGATGCGCCCTTTGTTTTTGTGAGGGTCGGAGGTGAGGAGCGCCGGATGCGTTGGTCCGAATGGGATGCTCTTCCGGCCTGGACCGGCGAGAGTCCCACCGGGGCGACCAAATAGCTATGGAGTGTTCAGCATGAGGACGGTTCGAACAGGCACATGGATCGCGGCGCTTTTGCTGGCATCGGTACTGGGCACATCCAGGCCAGCAGCTTCTGCCGCGGAGCCGAACTGCCGTGCGATCGAAAGCACCAGTGCGCGCCTCTCCTGTTACGATGCGGCATTTCCTCCAAAAGCCAGGAAGCCCACGGAAGCCGGCATCGACTAATCGTCAGGCTACAAGGATCCATTTCTCGCGGAAGAAGCCCGAACCGCCGCGAAGCTAAAGAATATTTGCCGCGGTTGCTGAGCCTTGCTTCCGAACATGCGCGCCAATTAAGAGACCTTGTAAGATGACGAACGATGCTAAAGATCGCCGAGTGGGCCGCCAACGAAAGCGCGCTCTTCATCTGGCGGGCACGGTTTTGGATGGCAGGGCAGACCGCTCTGCGACTTCTAAGGACCAATCGGCCAGAAAGCAGCGCCTGCTTGACGGGCCAGCGGAATTCAAAGCGGTCCGCGTCGATCGTTCGAAGAAGACTTCGAGCGATGCCGAGTGATCCAGATTCGTCACCGCGTACGGTTGCTTGGGCCCAGAGTCATGATGACGCCTGCCAGCAATCGAACAAACCCCTGGCTCTTCGGCAGATAAAAGCGCACTGTCCCACTACCATCGAGCGGCCCTTAGCGTCTATCGGTGGTGTGAACGCAAGTTGCGCTCTCGGTCAACCCCGCAGCGGAGCGTCAAACATGCCGGTCAACGATCCCCAGGACAATCCTTGACATTCGAATACCGCCTCGCGCAAGAGGCGATCAATCTCGCGTCCGAGGAATAAATCCCGGTATGCCGGTCTCGACCACGGCGTTGAACCTGACGGTCATGGTGATACGTTCCCGGATGTCCCGCATGGCGTCGTCAGGCAGGGCAGAAATATCAAAGCTCTCCTGGATGCGTTGTGGTTTGGTCGAGGTGGTCAGGAAAGCGGTGCCGCGCTGCACAGCCCAGGCCAAGGCCACCTGAGCCGGCGTCTTGTGCACACGCTGCGCGATCGCAGTAATCACGGGATCTTCCAATACGCTTGGCTCCATGGCGTGTCCCAAGGCTGCAAACGCCTGCAGTACGATTCCGTGCTCTTGGCAGAAATCGAGCAGATCCCATTCGGGCAGATAAGGATGCGATTCGACCTGCACCATCGCGGGCCTGATCCGCGCGACCGCGACGATCTCGCGCAGCTTCTCCAAAGTGATGTCCGATAGACCGATCGACTTGCAATGACCATCCTCGACGAGGCGTTCCAATGCACGCCATGTCTCCAGCAACGTCACGCCTGGGTCATAGATTACCTGGCCGCGATCGTCCCGCGGGTCCTGCTCGTCGCCAGGCTGAAAGGCAAAGGGCGTATGGACGATATAGCAATCGATGGTATCGAGTTGGAGCCGCCGGCGACTCGCCTCGAAGGCAGGTTTGACGCGATCTTGACGATGATTGGTGTTCCAGAGCTTCGTGGTTACGAACAGATCCTCGCGCCGAAGCGTTCCTGCCTTGAAGGCGTCCTGGATAGCTTCGCCTACCGCGGCCTCATTGCGGTAGCGTTCCGCGCAATCCAGATGTCGAAATCCCGTTTCCAGTGCAGCTCTGGTGGCTTGTTTCGTTGCGTTCTGATCCGGAATGAGTGTGCCAAATCCGACAGCGGGAATGGTCCCGGATTCGTGGGTGGAAATCCTCGTGTCGCGGAGCGCATTGGATGTTGTCATGTTCCTGCTTTCTTGTTGGGGCTCGGCCGCCGCAGATGTGGCGTCGGTCGAGTGCGATAGACTGAGACTGTTCGATGCGGTGTCATCTCACCATTCCAAGGTCTTCAACCTGCCGAGCGCGGTTTACGAAGAAAAAGCACGAGCGGGCTCACGACGAGCATCGCGAACATCAGAATATTGAATTGACCGATGACCGCCACGACAGCCGCCTGGTGGGTGACCATGCCATTGAGCGCTGCAAGGCCGGGTTTGGCCATTGATCCGGCGACATGCGCGGCGGTCCGGTAGGGCATGAGGTCCTTAGCGAGCGCGACATGCATAGCCTGGGTGTTGCCGTAGAAGAAGATCTGCACCACGGCGATGCCGATCGTGCTGCCATAGAGCCGCGACAGGTTGATGAGCGCACTACCTTCCGCGCGGAGCTTCGGATCGAGCGTACTGAAGGCGGCTTTGGCGAGCGCCGGAATCACCATACCGAGCCCCGCACCTTGGAGAAAGCCGGCCTCGGCCACCGCGCGCCAATCCATCGCCGGTGAATATCCGAGCATCAGCCAATTTGCGTAGACCACCAGTGCCATTCCGCCGATCAGGAACGCGCGGTAGTCAACTTGCGCCGGGACTAGGCTGGTCAACAGCACCCCTCCCACGAGCGCAACGCCGCGCGGGATCGTCATATAGCCCGTGGTGTCGACAGGGTAGTTGAGCAGCTCCTCGAGCATCGGCGAGGTCAACGCCAGTGTCGGCAGCAGGACGAGCCCGACGGCAAAGGAGATCATCGTCGAGAGGACGAGATTGCGATCCCTGAACAGCGCCGTGCGGACAAAATGCTCCTTCGACGTCATGACGTGCACGACGAACAGATAGAAGCCCAGAATGGAGACGACCGCCTCGATCCAGATTTCCATGGAATCGAACCATTCCAGGCGCTCGCCGCGGTCGAGCAGCACTTGCAGGCCGATCATGCCGAGCGAAAAGGTCGCCAAACCAAAAAAGTCGAAGGGTTGCCTCCGCTCCGCCCTCTTCTCGCGCAGCCAGAACGCCATCGCGAGAAATATGAATGCCGTCATCGGCAGGCTGACATAGAAGATCGAACGCCAGCCGAGATATTCACCAAACCAGCCGCCGATACTCGCGCCGCTGCTGATGCCGAGAAGAGAGCACACCGTCCAAGCCAGGCTGAGGCGGGCATGCCGTTCGGGGGGCTGCACCTCGAGCAGGATCGCCAGCGAAAGCGGCGAAAGTGGGCCGCTCGCGGCTCCCTGAACGATCCGCGCAAACGCGAACTGGACGGAGGTCGTCGCTAAGGTATCCAGCACAAGGCCAAGCGCGAAGAGAACCAGCGAGAATTGGTAGAGCGACTTCCGCCCATAGCGTCCCGCAAGCCAGCTCGTGACCGACATGGCTACGGCGCTTGCCGCGATATATGAGGAAAACACCCACCCGACCTCGTCATTGGCCATCGAGAGGGTCCCCTGGATGTGCGGCAACGCCGCATTGGGCAGCGAAATGTTGAGGGCCTGCATGTAGGTGGCCATGAGAGCCGCGAGCGATATGGCGCGATTACCATCTGCTGCAACGGTCGACGGGACGACGGCGCTCATCTGACCCCCTCCGCATAGGTCGGCTGCAGCAGGTGTCGCAAGCTGCTACGGTAACCGGTATCGACACGCGCAGTGACGCTGATGCCTGAGAACAACGGTCTTGCCGGATCGACCTCATCGAGCTCAAGACGCACCGGCAGGCGCTGGACAACCTTGACCCAATTTCCGGTCGCATTCTCCGGTGGTAGCACAGAGAAATCCGACCCGGTCCCGGGGCTCATACTGACGATGTGGGCCCTGAATTTGCGATCGGGATATGCATCAACGTCGATCGTCGCCTCTTGCCCCGGACGCATATAGGTCAGCCCTGTCTCGCGAAAATTCGCTTCGATCCAGACGTGACGGCTCGACAGCAGCGAAAACACCGGCGCGCCGGCATTGACGAAGCCGCCGATCTGTAGATCTTCGACCCTAGTGACGACACCGTCGTCGGGCGCCGTCACCGTCGCATAGGAAAGATCGAGCCGGGCACGGTCGAGCTGGGCCTTGGCCGCACGAACCGTCGGATGGCGATTGACGTCAATGTCCGGATCGCCGTCCAGAGCCACGATTGTGCTGGCGATCTGCTGCTCAATCGACGAAATCCGCTGGCGCGAGACCTTGAGATTTGTCTCGGCTCGTTCGAAGATCGCACGCGGGGTAAAATCGGAGGCCACCAGCATCTTCTTGCGGTCGTACTCGCGCGCGTCCAAGTCAGCTGAATCCCTCGCTGACTGCAGCTCTGCCTGTTGTTGGCGATAGGTCGCCTTGAGCCCCTCGATCTGGAGGCGCGCGCTACCGAGCCGCGCCTCCGCGTGATCGACTGCGATCTGGTAGGGCTCCGGATCGATCCGGAACAGGACCTGGCCCTGCCGGACATTCTCGTTATCGTGCACGGCGATCTCAATCGCTTGGCCGGAAACTCGGGCGTTGACGGTCATTTTCGCGGCCCGAACGAACGCATTGTCGGTCGAGACGTAAGGTTCTTGCACGAGATACACGGCGGCTCCGAGTACCGCCACCATGAGAGGCAGAGCGAGCATGAGCGGTCGGCGCAGCCGCTCCATCACGCTCCTTCGGGGTAGCGCGACCGCGCGGTCAAGCGGCGAGTCGTCGACAGTTCGATCAACTCGCGCTTCGGCAGAGCTCTCGCGAAACTCTTCGCGTTCTCTCTTCGAGCCGGCGTCTGTCGAAGGATCTAACCGCATGGGAACCCTCACGTTAATTCTATTTACTAACGATCGTTACAATTAATTCACGCCTGCACGACAATCAAGGGCTCCGAGTTGCTTTTTATAATGGGCGTTATAAATATGCCTCAGCACCCAACGATCGAGATTTGAACATGCCCCGAAGAAAGAGCGAAACGGCAGCGGCACCTCGTGGGCGGCCGCGCGCCTACGATGCGGAGTTAGCCCTCAAGCAGGCGACGGAGACCTTCTGGAGGACCGGATATTCGGGCACCCCGCTGGACAAGATCGCGGCTGCGACAGGAATGAGCCCGCCGAGCCTCTATGCGGCGTTCGGCAACAAGCACGCACTCTATCTCGAGGCTCTCGCCCGATATTGGGAGATGACCCTGGCTGCGACGTGCGAGGCCCTCGCGGGGGAGCGTCCCTTGGCCGAAGCGCTGATGCTTGCTTATGAGGCAGCATTGTCCTTCTATTTTTCGCGCAAAGGCTCCGCGCGCGGCTGCTTTGTGATCGGGACAGCGGTGGCCGAGGCGGTCGAAGATGCGGAAATCAGAAAGAGTGTTGCAGCCGGGCTCCGCATGCTCGACAGCGATTTCGAAGTCCGGTTTCGGACGGCGCTCGAGAGAGGCGAGTTGAAGCAAGATGCTGATCCGGAGGCACTGGCGCTGCTTGCGTCAGCCACCATGCACACCATCGCAATACGGGCGCGAGCCGGAGCTCGACGCGCGGACTTGAGGGAGATCGCTCATAAAGCGGTGACCGTGATCTGCGGAAGCCCTTCAGCGTCGCACTGAATCCAGCCAATCCAGCTCGAAGACGTCGTATACGCCCCTCTCCAGGTCCACAGCCCCGATGTGCCCGATGTGATTGGCTTCGAAAGATCGCAAAATGCGCCATGACCCAGCTTCTCGCCGCTTTTCTGCTCATGAAAGCTGACGGATGCAATGCCGAGGTTCGGATCGTGAATGATCCCGGCGGCAGGATCGGAAACTATGTTGCCCGGTACGAACGTCTGCGGACCACAGGCGATGCGATCGTAATCGACGGATATTGTGCATCAGCCTGCACCATCGTTCTCGGCATTGTTCCTCGTGACAAGATATGCGTCACTTCTCGCGCCGAACTTCTGTTCCATGCCGCCTACAACCCGGCCCCGCATGGCCGCAGGCAAACCAACCGCGAAGCTACCGACCGTCTGTATTCGCTATACCCAATCGAAATTCAGCGTTGGATCAATCAGCATGGGGGACTGACCCGGCGCGGAACGTTGTTGAGCGGAGCTTCGCTTGCGGCAATGTATCCACGGTGCTCCAGGCACGAAAGGCAGGAAGCGATCGCTGCTCATCTGCCACTGGTAACTCACCAATTCGTCCAGCACTAACGTAGCGACCCAACGGTTCCGATCGCTTTGTGAGGTAAGATTTCTCAAGAGGGCTGATCGTACTTGGACTAGACCGCCAGTGAGATCTGCCGCAGCGCGTTAACGTGGCATCCGACCTTTGGTCAACGGTTAGCCATGCGGCTCAATCTCGCGACCCGGATTCGTTCATATCTCTCAAAGCAATATAGGACATCTTCCTGAGGCTGCATGGAGCGTTGGTTCCAAGCCCAACAGCAATTCAGCTTGTGGCCCATCCGCGACATGCCTTTGGACGCCACGACTCTCTGCTGTTCGGGGTAGACCTGAAGTAGTCGACCGGCGGCCCAAAGGCCGCGATTAACCGATTCTATTGAAAGTCCTGGCCGCCGTCGCCCCCACTTTTTTTAAGACCCGCTGGTGCGTTTCGCGCCGTCAGACACGGCGGACCACATCAACCTAAACAAAATCTCTCAGCGACGTTCTTCTTCGCTTAAGGAACGTGTTCTCATTAGAAATCAAAAGAGAGCAAGCTTCTGCGAAAATTTTGCAGTGACACTATTTTCGACTTTTTCAACGGAATCGGCCCATCTGCGAAGTTGCGCCGGGTCTGACGGAGGTCCGCTCTTTGCGGCGAACTGGACCAGATTTGCTCAACGTGAGTTCTTCGCGTTTTGACCCAAAGCGTCCTGAGTTCGCAACGAACCGGTCTAAGATCGGTCGCTGTCTTTCAAATTTTTCTCCGCAATATTCCGGTCGTCTCGCTCCCCGATTTTCGCGACTGGAAGCCGCCAACCGCGTCTGATCGCCATGACGCGAAGTAGGAAGCATGAAATCAACGCCACCGCCGTCACCGGTACGACTGGCAACAACAGCACATGGCCGATCACCACGATGCCAGCCGCCACCAGCGCTGCGACCGCGTAAAGGTCGGCCCTCAGCACGGTCGGTATCTCGGCGAGCAGCACGTCGCGCACCATGCCGCCCCCGATCCCCGTAATCATTCCAAGTACGGTAGCCATCGCCGGATTGAGCCCGAACGACAGCGCTTTCGAAGAGCCCGCGACGGCAAACAGGGCCAGTCCCGCCGCGTCAAAATACAGCACCGCGTTCGACATCCGCACGATGAGGGGCGAGAAGTAGAAGGTGACGCCCCCCGCAACGAGCGACACGCCCAGATAGCGCCAGTCACCGACTGCTCCGGGAGGCACCGCGCCTATCAGGAGGTCTCGGGTAATACCCCCCGAGTTTCCCGCCGCGAACGACAAGACCATGACCCCGAACAGGTCCAGACCCCGCTTGGTCCCCCCCAATGCCCCGCTAAGTGCGAATACGAAAGTCCCGGTCAGGTCGAGCACGATAGGCAGCTTGTCCATCACTCGACTTCCTTTCCTTAACCCGTGAGCGTGGGAGACCGGCCGGGCACTTAGCATTCACTGCGCCGGAAGCCAGGCGCTGGCAGCAACGACCAGCGCTTCGACGCCGGTCCGCAGCGTCGGGTGAAGAACGGGGGCGAATTTGGGACTGTGGTTCACCGGAAGTTCGTTGATCTTGTTCGCCTCCCTAGCCTTCGCGTAGATTTCCGGATCGGTGCCGCCGACGAACCAGAAGACCGAAGGCCCGTGCCATTCAGACCCGAACGATCCGAAGTCCTCGCTGGCCGGGGCCGGTCCCGTCGCCCGAACACGCTCGGCGCCGAAATGTTCTCGGAATGCGTCCACCAACCGGTTGGTGGCATCCTGGTTGTTTACGTTCAAGGGGTACCGATCGATGGTCGTGATCTCCGGCGGCCGCGGCGCACCAGAAGCTGCTGCTTCGGCATTGGCTATCCGCTCGATCGCAGCCAGCACCCGTGAGCGCACGCCGGCATCAAAGGTCCGTACGTTGAGCTTGATAATGGCCTCGTCCGGAATCACATTTTCCTTGGTACCTGCTTGCAGGACGCCCACCGTCAGCACCGCAGCGTCCGCGGCTGCCAATTCGCGTGATACGATGGTTTGCAGCCGCAGCACCGTCGATGCCGCCATCACGACGGGATCGATACTGGCCTGCGGCATCGAGCCGTGGGCACCTCGTCCGAGCAGACGTATCTGCAAGCTGTCCGCCGCCGACGTGATCGCGCCGGCGCGGCCCGCAACCGTGCCGGAAGGGCCAACCATGACGTGCTGGCCCAAGATCACGTCCGGTTTCGGAAAGCGCTTGAATAGACCGTCGTCAATCATGGCTTGCGCACCTTCACCCGTTTCCTCCGCGGGCTGAAAGACCGCCATGAGTGTGCCCCGCCAAGAGGTCTTGGCTTCCGCCATTAGCTTGGTGGCTCCCGCAAGCCAGGTGACGTGCATGTCGTGGCCACACATGTGCGACACCGGCACCGTATTGCCCTCCTTGTCCGTCGCCGTGGCCTTACTCGCATACGCAAGGCCGGTCGCCTCCTGGATCGGCAGCGCGTCCATATCGGCGCGCAGCATAACCGTGGGTCCCGCTCCGTTTCGGAGAAGTCCAACGACGCCGGTCTTCCCTATACCGGTCGTCACTTCGTAGCCGGCGGCACCAAGCCGGTCGGCCGCCAAGCCCGCCGTACGGGTCTCCTGCATGGACAGCTCTGGATGCGAGTGAATGTCCTTGTAGAGGGCTTCCAGATCAGGAAGCATACGATCCAGATCACGCAGTGCGGTATCGGATGAAAGCGACCGGGTGCTGGCCATGAGTAAAACCCCTCAGTTAAGGCCGCTATTGCTTTTGCGTAATGAAACGCCGTTGGTGAACTCGACTTGGAAGCCTCGCGCCCTTTTCAATCAGACGCAACGCAGTTGAGGCTTCTTCAAGGAAAGGTGAGCTCCTGCTTTTGAAGGATGATTGGAGCAGGAATAGTGTCGGCGGCGGTCAGCAGTCGCGAATTATCGGTATTGCGATCGTCGCGTGTTCCAACTTGATAGGGCCTGGCGCCGGAAGAACGAGGGACATTCCGCAGGTGCACCGCTAGACAAGCCTCCCTCGTGAATACGGACTGTACGCAGTGAATCGTCCTTGATGTCTCCCGTTGGCCCACACCGACGAAATCCGGCGATCATCCGATTGTCGGCTTTCAGAGGGTAGAACGGAAATGCCGGTAAGGCGGCGCAACCGACGCTGAAGACCCATAGGCGTTGGCGAAATGTTCTTTGACGCACCGTAATGCGACGGACGAGCCAGGTGGCTTGAAAGAGCTAACAGCGTCTAACAGCAAAACAACGAGAAATTCCCCCATAGTTGAGCTGAAGTTTCCCTAGGTTTGAGCTAATGTCGTGACATGCGAAGCCCCGTCGCGTTTCCAGAGGCCGGGCAGCACTCGATTCGACCACAACCGCTAGAAGCGGGTGGCGGCGGTCAGCGCCGCCCGATTGCATTGAGAGACAATCCTTAGGGGGCGGCCAATGCCCACCGAGATGCACAGCAACGAGTCAAGTTCGGTCGACGTGCCTGCGACAGACAAAACGGACGCTGTCGATTGTGACGGCAAATTGCGGCCGACAGATCCTGCTTCGAACGCCCTGCCACTGGCGAATCAACGGTTCACACCGATGCGAAAGTTGCTGATCGGTGTGCTCGGCGCTGTGATCATTGCGGCCGCGGTCTATGCCATCCCCTGGATCCGGTTCGTGCTCGGCACGGTTTCGACCGACGATGCCTTCGTGAACGGACACGTGACGTTCGTCGCTCCCCGTGTCCGCGGTCAAGTTGCTCGGGTTCTGGTCGATGACAACAACCGTGTGCACAAGGGAGATCTTCTCGTTGAACTCGACAAGGAGCCATTTCGGGACGCGGTCGCCGTAAAGAAAGCGGCCGTCGACACCGCCCAGGCGGATCTCGACGCGACCCGGGCCACGGTACGGGGCGTCGAAGCACAAGCCATGAGCCGGCGCTGGCAATTGCAACAAGCCATTGAGAATGTTGAAAACCAAATAGCACTGCTGCATGCTCGGGTAGCCGCGCTCAAGAAGGCGAAGGCGACACTTACACTCGCGCAGCAGGAGTTCGATCGTACAGCGCGCCTGGTCGTATCTGAGACGGCGAGCCGCGAGCTCTATGATCAACGTCAGGCGTCGTTGTCGATTGCCCAAGCGGGTATCGTCCAGGCGCTGGCGGATGTGAATCAGGTCCGTGTCTCTTTGGGCCTGCAGACGCTGCCCGAAGACAGCGCGGATCTCGATCGGGTGCCGCCCGATCTCGATCAGACGTTTTCTTCGGTCCTGCAGGCGCAGGCGGAGCTGATTCAGACTGCGGCTGAGCTCGGCGTTCTGCATTCGTATAACCAGACTCCGAAGCTGATGCTCGAGGAGTTCTATAAGCTCGATCCCAAAGGCGACGTCAACCGGACGTTCGATCGGCTGGCCTCGGAGGCGCCGGCCGTCAAGCAGGCCGAGGCCAAGCTCGCTGCCGCCAAACGCAACCTCGCTCTGGCTGAACTCGACCTTCGCTATTGCGATGTTGCCGCGGAGATCGACGGCGTTGTCACGCGCCGCAACGTCAATCCCGGCAATGATGTCCAGGCTGGGCAGAACTTGATGGCGCTCCGCTCGCTCAGCGAGATCTGGGTCGATGCCAACTTCAAGGAGACGCAGCTGCGCGACTTGCGCATCGGTCAGGCTGCTGATCTCTATGTCGACATGTACGGCGACAAACAGGTGTTCAAAGGCCGGATCGCGGGCTTCACCATGGGGACGGGATCGACGCTCGCGTTGCTGCCGCCACAGAATGCCACGGGCAACTTCGTCAAGATCGTGCAGCGGCTCCCGGTTCGGATCGAGCTTGAAGGATACGAACCGGACAAGAACCCTCTGTTCATCGGCACGTCGGTCGTTCCCTACGTCTATATCAACAAGCCGCCCACTGGACCCGATGCCGGGAAGTTCCTTCAAAGCAACTTACAGCCTTCGTCGGCCACCGCTCCGTCCACGAGCGCGCAAGGCGCCGGCAAATGACCGACGCGGTCCTTTCACCCACCAGATCCCAAACGGGGGTAAATCCCTGGGTGGTGGCCGCGATCGTCGTGGTGCCGACCTTCATGGAGGTGCTCGACACCACCATCACGGTGGTGGCGCTGCGATACATCGCCGGAGGTCTGTCGGCCACGGTCGACGATGGCGAATGGGTCATCACAAGCTATCTCGCCGCCAACGCCATCATCCTGCCGATCACCGGCTGGCTTTCGGCGCATCTCGGTCGCCGCAACTACTTCCTGCTGTCGATAGCTGTCTTTACCCTCGCCTCTGGACTGTGTGGAATGGCGACCAGTCTCAGTCAGCTGATCGTGTTCCGCGTCCTGCAAGGCTTGGCGGGGGGCGGTTTACAGCCATCCAGTCAGGGCGTGCTGCTGGACGCCTTCCCGGTGGAGAAGCAAGGCACAGCGATGACGCTGTTTGGCTTGGCCGCTCTCCTAGCGCCGGTCGTCGGCCCCACTCTTGGCGGTTGGATCACAGACAGTTATTCGTGGCGATGGGTGTTCTATATCAACGTCCCGGTCGGTCTCCTGGCGCTTGTTACCTGTTATGCCTTGCTCCGGGATCCGGACTATCTCACCAGGCAGCGAATGGAGTTGAAGCGGCAGCCGTTGCGTTTTGACACCCTCGGCCTGTCACTCCTGGTGATCGTCATGGTCTCCTGGGAGGTGATGCTCAGCAAGGGACAGGAGTGGGACTGGCTGAGCGATCCGTTCTGGCGGGTGCAGACGCTGGCGATCCTTTTCGTTGTGGGCCTGATCGCGCTGATCGTCTGGGAGTTGCGCCACCCGAGTCCCGTGGTCAATTTCCGGCCTTTGCGGGAGCGAAACTTCGCCTTGTGCTGCCTCATCATCTTCTTCGCTTTCGCCGTCCTGTATGCCGCCAGCACATCATTGCCGGCCCTGCTGCAATCCCTGTTCGGCTATGATGCGCTCAGCGCCGGATTGGTGATGTCGCCGGCCGGATTCTTCGCGGTCCTGGTCATGCCGTTTGTCGGCCGTGCACTTGGCCGGGGGACTGATGCCCGGTGGTTGCTTGCCGCAGGCCTGTTGATCATGGCGATCGGCAATTATTGGATGTCGCAGATGAACCTGGAGATCAGCCCCGGCCAGATTGTCTGGCCTCGGGTCATGCTGGTCGTCGGACTCTCGATGTGCTTTGCGCCTGCGAATGTGGCGGCCTATCTCTATACGCCACCATTGCTACGTGGAGCGGCTGTTGGCTTGCTCAGTCTGCTGCGCAACGAGGGAGGCAGTGTCGGGACGTCGATGGCGCAGACGATCCAGGAGCGCCGCGACCAATTTCACGTTCTGCGCCTTGGTGAATCCCTCGATTCCTTCAACGCGACCGTTGCCTCCTTCCTCGATCAGGCGCGCGGGGTGTTCCTGCAGCAGACGGGCGACCCGTCTGCTGCACAGCAGCTGGCCTGGCAGACGCTTGAGAATTTGCGGCAGCAGCAGGCATCGTCACTTGCCTATTTCGATGTCTTTATGGTGTTGGCCGTGGTGACGCTGGCGCTGGTGCCCCTGGTGCTGCTGATGAAACGTTCGGTGGCTGAGAAAGGCGCTCAGATCGGTCACGAATAAGGTGTGCGTGCGGGATCGCGCGCGTGCCGACGAGGTGACGGAACGATGCCGCATATTGGCACGAAGCCGCCGATCCGGGATGCCCGCAGTTCGGTCGCGAACGGGGGTAAATCGACATGCCTCGAAACGCCGGATTCGGCAGCAATTGACCCCACCGGACATAAGTGCGCGCCCCTCCGATAAGATCCGGCGGAGAGGAGACAAACTCATTTCTGGACATGGAAGCGTGCGGAGCCAAACCCGTGCAGGCGCTAGCGGGGATGCACCTCCTGGGGCGCTCGCTACCCGCGGGGACGTATCGCGCGCAATTGGCGAACGCTCCGACGAACATTTACTGCCTGAGATCCTCAAACCTGGCCAGAACCAACCGTTGTATAACAGCAAAGACCATCGCGGCCGAAACACCGAACATCAGCGCTCCATTCGTCGCCTCCAACGGTCCCAGCAAGCGCCAAGACGGAGTCAGAAGAACATCCCCGTAGCCTAGTGTCGTGTAGTTGACCGCCGAGCAGTAGAAGGCGATCCCGAACTCTTGAAATTCTCCACCGAGGACGAGTAACGTTGCCCATAAAGCGATCTCGATCAGGTGGGCTACGAACGCGAACGATATCACCAGCGTGAGGATCGCAAGATCGATCAAGGCGTGGGCGCCTGCGTGCCCTCGTTTCCTCTCATAGCGAAAGAGGTTTACCGTCGCGACCATAGCGAGCGCATGGACTAAAATCGTGCATACGACTGCGCCTACGCCAACCACCAACGGAACGAGAATCGCAAATTGATGATGTTGCGTCATCTTTTCCATCGCCACGTCCTGGCCCAAGACGGGTTCACGATACGTGGGACTGGGTACGAATAGCATACGGACCGCTGTCACCCGGGCAAACGTACGGACAGTTGAGGTAGCAGATTACACGACAACCGGATCGCGCCGGCGTTGTTTGTGATCGGTGTGACGCCTCAAGGGCGATATGTTAGTGCAGTGGTCAACTCAGCGGAGGAGGACAATGAACAGTCCGCCGTCCTTGGGGGATCATAGTCGCCATTCTTCCGTGCAATGATCTTGAAGCGTCTGAGTGTTTGCATCGTCGTCCATGTTGGCCGGAGTCCTCAAAGGTGAGAAAGCCGCCTACCCGCTGCCCGTGAGTCCAACAGGACGCGAACCAGTCATCAACCTCAAGGCTACAAAAGCGCTCGCGCCACTGTTGCAGATAAACTGCTCCTAGTCGGAATAGGCCTTGCTTTGCTGCGGCGTATGAATCCGGATGTGGCCCTGAAGCGAAGTCCGGCGTGGCTATAAAGTCGTCTGCTTATTGAGGTAGACCGCACTTAGGCCGGGCCCGCCTCGACCGCCCGTTGTGGCTAGCAGAATGGAATTTTTCCGTCGCAACGCTCGACGGAAAGCGCGGCAGATGTTCCTCCGTAGCGGCAGGTCTGACTGCCAGACATGTCCCGGCGGCCAGAGCCGTAAGCAGCAACGATCGGCGTACTGGACCCTGACACGGCATCGCCACCTCATTGAAGCGCGCATGCGACACGGCGAGGTCGGGCCAAAGTTGAGACGCAGCGCGGACGATCTTATCGAGATACACGGCCGCGCAGCGTAGTGACATCCGTAGGCGGGACTGCTGACGCGGCATTTCCCCAAGCATTGCGAACATAGGTCAGGACGTCCGCGATTTCTGTGTCACTGAGATTCCAGCCGAACGCCGGCATGGCGGGTGCTGTCGGGGCAGCTGAAGTGGCGGCAGCGCGACTGCCGATCAGAACGACGCGAATCAAGGATGTCGGATCAGTGGACTGGACCAAAGGCGCTAGTGCCAGGCGCGGGAACAGGTTTGGAACGCCAGCGCCGCTCGAAATGTGGCATGCCGCACAACGGACCTCATAGATTGCCTTGCCGGCCACCATGCGTGTGTCATCGTGCGCCAGCGCGATGGCCGTGTCCTCGATTCGAGGAGTACGATCCGTCAGATAGGTGGCGATCGCGAGAAGATCAGCATCCGTCATACGCGAGGTGGAGTTCTCAACCGCCTCGGCCATCGGCCCGGACGCGATATCAAAAGAGTTGGCACCGGTCTTGAGATAGCGGACGATGTCTTCCGCAGACCAACTACCGATGCCCGTACGGGGATCCGCGGTCAGATCGGGCGCATACCAATCCTGCAACAATGCTCCCTGCAGGGCTTCTCCGCCCCGATCGCCGCCCGTGATGTTCTTCGGTGTATGACAGGTTCCGCAATGGCCGAGGCCTTCGACCAGATAGGCCCCACGGTTCCACACATCCGACTTTGCCGGATCGGATTGAAACACGCCGGGCTTGAAATTGATCAAATCCCAGGTGGATGTTGCCGGTCGGCGGACATTGAACGGAAACCTAAGCTGATTCGGCTGAACCTCGTTGCGTACCGGCTCCAATGTGCGCAGATAGGCCCAGATGGCCGAGACGTCCTCGCGAGTGACCTTCGTGTAGGAAGGATACGGCATTGCCGGATAGAGGCGTACCCCATCCCTGCCAATCCCCTCATGCATCGCCCGCCACAAATCCGATTCGGTCCAGGCACCGATCCCCGTCGCAACATCGGGCGTAATATTTGGACCGAGCAACTTTCCGAACGGTGTCTCCAGCGCAGCGCCGCCGGCAAAGAGCTTACCACCCGGCGCAGTGTGACAGCCGACGCAATCGCCGAGCACGACCAGGTACCGGCCGCGCTCGATCTTCTCGAACGCCTGGTTGTCTTCCGCCGCGCGCGCGGCAGCCAAACCGATCGCGCAGCCCGCGAGCGCAAGAGTCATCAGATTGCGCATTCTCATGCCAATACCTCGGGGTCCTGGCTGTCAAATCTGCACGAGCGGGCCGGGACTCTTCAGGTAGCGGTTTACGATTGCGTCTGCCGTCCAATAGGCTAGCGCGCCCACAGTATCCGTCGGATTATACCCGGGGTTCTGCGGGAAGGCCGTGGCACCCATGACGAACAGGTTAGGCACGTCCCAGCTCTGCAAATAGCGATTGAGGGCGCTGGTCTTGGGCTCGACGCCCATAATGGCACCGCCGCAAGTGTGCGTTGTCTGATATACGGTGACGTCGTAAGGACCGCGACGCGGGTGTTTCTCAAGTTGCCGCGGTCCCATCTTCTGCACGACCTCAGCCAGCCGGTCCGTCAGGTATGTCGACATCTTGAGCTCGTTGTCGTGGAAATCGAACGTTAGGCGCATCAACTTGCGCCCGAAGCGATCCGTGTAGGTCGGATCGAGGTCGAGATGCACGTCGCGATAACTATAGCAACTTCCATGCGTGACCGACTCATAGCTGCTCAAGTAACTTTTCGCCACAGCCTTCTTCCACTCGGCGCCCCATCTCGGCGTTGCCCGTGGCGTCCTCGCAGTCTGGATCGGTCGGCCATTGGTCTGCACCGCCCCCATGTAGCCGCCGCCGACGAAGCCATGCGGGCCGTGATCGAAATTGTCGCCGTTGAACTCGTCGATGCACATTCCGATCGACCCCGATGCGATGAAGGGATTGAAGATCTTGTCGTCGAAAAACGCGCCGACGCTGGATGTGACTTGGTAGGAATAGTTTCGCCCGATCACGCCCTCGCCCGCGCGCGGATCATAGGGCTTGCCGATTCCCGATGTCAGCAGTAGTTGCACGTTGAACAACTGGAAGGCGCAAAGCAGCACGAGGTCGGCCGGCTGCTCCCATTCGTTGCCACTGCTGTCGACATAGGTGACGCCGCTGGCGCGTTTTCCTGATTTATCCAGGTTGATCTTCGACACTTCGCACTGCGTGCGCGCCTCGAAGTTAGGGCGGCGGATAAGTGCCGGCAGGATCGTGGTTTGCGGACTGGCCTTCGAGTAGTTGCCGCAGCCGAACCATTCGCAGAAGCCGCAATAGGTACAAGGGCCTATCGTGACGCCAAGCGGGTTCGTATATGGCTGTGAGAGATTCCCCGAAGGTTGCGGGAAGGGCTTGTAGCCCATTCCCTGAGCGGCCTGTGCGAACAGCGTCGGGCCGTATGGCTGCTTCTGCGGCGGCGTCGGATATTCGCGGGAGCGGGCTCCCTCGAAAGGATTTCCACCTGCCTGTATCAGTCCCCTTATGTTTCCGGCTTTACCCGAGGTGCCACACAGATACTCAAACTTGTCGTAGTGGGGCTCGAGGTCATCATATGTAATCCCCCAGTCCTGGATCGTCATGTCCTCGGGCAGGAATTTTTCGCCATAGCGCCCCACAAGATGCGTTCTCAGCTCGAAGTCGCTGGGCAGGAAGCGCCACGTCTCGGCATTCCAATGCACGCCGCCGCCGCCAACGCCATTGGGCGGCATGAAGGATCCCCAGCTGCGGATCGGCAGCGCCGTCTGACTAGCGTTGTTACGGAAAGTCATCGTCAGCTGTTCCGGCCGGAGGAATAGATCATGGCGGATGCGGTAACGCAGCTCATCTTGCGCATAGGCCGGCGGGAAATCGGTCGCCGTATCGCGCCACGGTCCGCGTTCGATCGCCACCACGTTTAATCCGGCACCAGTCAGCTCATGCGCCAATATGGAGCCAGTCCAGCCCAGCCCCACGATCACCACATCAGTTGCTGGCAATTTGCGCGTCATCTTCCCGACACTCCGGACGAGACTTATTGCGCCTTTGGCCCCTATTCGCGTCGGCCAGCAATGCCGACGGGTGGCAGCGGATAGCGCTCGTTGTGCCGCTCAACCCAGTCGCGGTAATCATAGCGCGCGCCGGGAAATCCGACCATCTTCCAGCCGACCATGTCGCGGTTGCCGCCGTAAACTGGGTCAGCGAAGAACCCCTCCCGCGTGTTCTGCAGTAGATACTCGAAGAACGCGCGACCGCTCGTTCCTTCCAGTTGCACCTCGTCTTTCTCCAACCCGGAGAGAACCTTGTCCTTCTCATCGTCCGAAATCTGGGCGAAGGGCTTTCCCGCGTAGGCGGCGCGGCAATATTTGTCCAATGCGGCCAAAGCCTGGCGATAGCGAGCTGCCGGGGTCAACGGCGACTGATCTCCCTGCTCGGGCGTTCCGTCGGCGAAGGGCCCGTGCATGTAGAGCCCCTCGGCGCTGCCATAAGATCCCGCAAGTTGTCGGTCGATAAAGACCGCACAGCCGGCATCCTTGCCCCCCGGCGTCTGAGGGTCCGGCGGAATCAGCCGATCGACGAGCGCTTCGACGACAGCTCCTTCCTCCGGAGTGAAATACACCCATGGTCCAGGGTGTATCGTTGTTGGCGGAGTGCCGGCACTTGGTGGCCACGGCAAACCGTCCTTGACGACTAACGCCTGGGCGGAGGTCGCCGAGAACACCAAAGTCATGGCGGTACTTACGAGGAATTGGCGGCGGCGCATGCCGAAATCAGAGCGCGATGAGCCGGGTATTCCCTCCCCGGTACTATGAGCACCAGGGGCAATCTTCCCGATCGCATTGGCGCTGAGCCGGATTTCTTTCGCGACCATGGTGCTCCCCTGGATCGTGAACACGAAATTCCAAGGTGGCGATGCGTCAACCGAAAAAAGCATAGCACAGTCTCAATGGTTCTCAAGTGCCTGCGTCAAGGTCAGTAATCTAAATCCGTGTTGTCAGATCGCGAGTGCCGAACGAAGTGGAGGAGGCACTGCGACGGGAGTTGATCGGCGTGCCTGTCGTCGTCGAAACGGTTTTCGCTATCGACAGAGATCGCCGGCATCGCAACGGTTGAAAGGTCGAGCAGTCGCGGGCCTACGCATCGGCGGTGAGGTGGCTGCGTGAGGGGCATGTCGCCAAACGTTTTGGCGTCGAAAAGCCCACTCGGGATTGCATTCGTACTTTGCGCGATGGTCAATTGAGTTCTCAGCCGAATACAACGAAGCGAAGCAGTGACAAGCCTCAGTGGACCCATCGTTACACAGCAGTAAGCTACGAACCCTGAGATGATCATTTCTAAAACCGCCACAAGTTCGGTTTCACCGTGCTGCAGCCGCAGCTCGGCCGCGCCGACTTAGGCAATCGAATGAGGCGCAATCCGCTGCAATGCATGAGTCCGGAAGTGGCCCATAGCGTCGATTTCGGAGTGTCCGCTCGTTGGTCGCTATTGGGGTAGAAGCGGACGTTTGAGAAATCCCCATCCGACAGATTTTATGATTCCACGTCTAAGTGCGGCTATCCTCTAGATCGGCAGGCGAGCCGTCCCCTTCATTGCTCGATCACGCGCTGCACCACGCTGGTGCCGACGCCGACCGTGCGGCCAATCTTGAGGATGCCCATACCTTCCGCCCTGAGCTCGCGAATGCGGGCCTCCACCGATGCCTTGACTGGACGCCGGCCTAGCTTGGTTCCTTTCGCCCTGGCCCGCGCAAGCCCGGCATTGACTCGCTCACGGATCATGCCGCGCTCGAATTCGGCGAATACGCCGAGCATCTGAAACATCGCGCGGCCCGAGGGAGTGCTGGTATCGAGCGCCTGCTGGTGCAGGTAGAGATCGCATTTCAGCGCATGCAGCTCAGTCAGGAAGCCGACAAGATCTTGCAGGCTGCGGCCGAGGCGATCAACAGACCAGGTCGCGATCATGTTGACCTTGCGCGCTGTGGCGTCTTTCAGCAGCTGATCAAACCCGGGTCGCTTGTCGCGGCCCTTGGCACCACTGATGCCGGCATCCTCGTAGACACCGACAACTTCCCACCTGGACCGTGCGGCGACGGCCTCCAACTCACGGCGCTGGTTCTCCGCGGGTTTTGAGCCAGGAAGAACACCAGTTTTCCGTATACGGCTGCCGTGACCTTGGCTCCCGTATCTCCTGCCGCGCTGCGGACGAATTTCGACGTGTTCAGCGCGCCTAGAACGCAGGCTATCCACTCAACGGGCCGGGGCCCGCGCCGGCCTACCCGGCGCAGCGCCCGCGATCTCCATTTGCGGATTGACCTTGAACGTCAGGGCTACAAGGCTTCCAACCAAGGCGCAGCAACCCAAAGCTAGCAGCCCGGCCGTGAAGTTGCCGGTGGCGTCTTTGAGGTAGCCCATCACGTAGGGTCCAGCAAACCCGGACAGATTGCCGAGCGCATTGATGCCGGCGATCCCTGCCGCGGCCGAAGCGCCCGTCAGGAATGCGCTCGGTATCGGCCACAGCAGAGGGGGCGTCGCGGAAACTCCGATCTGACTCAGGCAGAGGAAGCCAAGCACGAGCACCGGGGCGGAGACCAAGCCCGCGCCCGCGAGACCGACCGCCGCAAGGAGCATGGCGAAGCAAACATGCTCCCGACGCTTCAAGGTGCGATCGGAGTTACGGCCCAGGAGGACCATCCCGACTGCGCCAAACAAGAAGGGCACGGCGGAGAGCAAACCCGTCTCAAAGTTGCTCACGCCGAAGTTCTTGATGATCGTCGGTAGGAAGAACGCCACACCATAGCTCGCCGCGTTCAGACAGAAGTAGACGAATGCGCAGGCCAGGACGCGGAGATCGGTGAGCGCCTTGAGGATGCCGACGTGCTCGACCGCCACCTTGTGCTGCCTCTCGGCCTCCAGTCGTCCTTCGAGCCAGCCCCTCTCGTCGTTGGCGAGCCACGTTGCGATGGCCGGCCGGTCCGTCAGGTAAAAGATGACCGCCAAGGCCATTATGATCGACGGCAACGCTTCGAGGATGAAAAGCCACTGCCAGCCATCGAGTCCCCCGCCGGAGATGTTTAGCAGAGCCCCGGAAATCGGGCCTCCCGCAATCGACGAGAACGGGATAGCCAGCATGAACAGCGAGACGACCCGCGCGCGGTAGACCGACGGGAACCACAGAGTCAGATAGAAGATGATCCCGGGGAAGAAACCCGCCTCGGCGAGACCGAGCAGGAAACGGAGGATGTAGAAAACCCACTCGGTCGAAATCCCGGTGGCCGTCGAGATCGAGGGGATGAAGGCGAACAGAGCAGAGATGACGCCCCAGCTGAACATGATGCGGGCGATCCAGAGCCGAGCGCCGAACCTATCCAACGCAAGGTTGGATGGCACCTCGAACATGAAGTAGGAGATGAAGAATAGGCCCGCGCCCAAGCCGTATGCCGCCTCCGACAGGCCGAGCGCCGAGTTCATCTGTAGTTTGGCGAAACCGACGTTCACCCGGTCGAGGTAGGCGACGAAGTAGCAGCAGAAGAGGAAGGGCAATAACCGCCACATCACCTTGCGGATAGTCCTTGCTTCGATGTCGCCCATGGCACCGTTACCTCCCCTGCCCTTGACCAGCGGTGGGGTGAACTTAAGCGGCTTATCGGATCACCTGTGCTTGCGATATCGCCCGAGCCGCCGCTCGACCTTCTTGCAGCTGTTGCCGACCATCTTTGATGGCCTTCTTGACCGCCGTCCAAGCTACCAACGCGAAGATACGCACGTCAGTTCCGGACAGGAACGCTAGCAGGACAATTGCCTCGCAAACCGCCCTCTATTTGAAACTCGTGCGCATGCTTCTCAATCGAGGCAGCCTTGACGTCAACACGGTGCCGCGACCGAAACCGTAGGTTGATGGCGCAGAACCAGATCTCATGCTGGACGCAGCGCTGGCGTCATCTTGATGCAACTTCTGCCGTTTGCTGACTCGCAAGCGTTGCAGACCTTGGTCGAGTTCGAGATCGGCCTTTACAAATTCGCCTAGGACTTGACGATGGTCGGCGCACCACGCACCTGAATGGTCAGCAAGGACGCGCAATCGAGCCGGCACTTTGAGTTTACCTCTCCGATCGCCAAGCAGGAGGTTCCGATTGGATCCACGAGCCAAATACGACGGCTCGCGGTCCGCAAGATCGCCAGAGCCGGTTCGTGGTTGACGATGAAGCCGTCGTACACGGCGTCTCCGAACGCGCTGCACTCGTAGGTGGACGATGAAGTCCAGCTCTACGCCTTCGACTCTGCGGCCTTCGGCGGCGACGACCTAAGCTGGCTGCCGCTGCACCTGCGATACCAGACACTGCTGCCGCTATCATGCCTAGCTGGCTACCGTGGCCTTCTGCACGATCACGTCGCGCAGCGTCGTAGGATGACACAATGTCAGTGCAATACCCGACGGGTGTGGAGGAGCGGATATCCGCTGATCTTGATGATGTGGGATGTACCGCCGCTAAGTCTGCTTTGCTCCAAGATCGGTAACGATGGCCACGTCGCCTTTTGACCGATTCTGTTGAAAAGGGCCTTTGTCGTGAGCATGCCCATTTTCTGAGGACATCTGAAGCGTTTGACGTAGCAGGACGTGGGGGACCAGCGTCAACATAGTCAGGACCGCTCGGTGATCTTCCTAGCTTTACTACGATAGCTTTTCTTGCCGGCGCTCGCTCTGAGTTGATTTCAGCGAGATTTTCGCCGTGGCGTTACTTTCGACTTTTTCAACAGAATCGACCCAAAGCGGACATGTCGCACTCGTCGCCGGGCTATCGGTTGCTCGCGTGATCAGCAAGATCATCGCCCCCCGAGCTGCACGTTCGTTCGGGCAACCTGGCGTGCGGATTGGGAATATCTTGTGTCGCATTGGGTTTTCGCTAACACTCCAGAGAGCTGATACCGCCGCGAAGAGCGAACAAGCGAGGCGGCCCTCGTTTTTTTGCGAACGCGGATTCGCGTTGCGTGGATTGTCTCACGATTCAAAGAGGGATCGGATGCGCGCCAAATCATTCGTAGCCCTGCTGTTCTTGTCACACCTTGCGATTGCGGCGTCACCGGCGAACGGAGAGACCGGCATCAGCCCGCCGCCCGCGCTCGAGCCAGGGAAGGCGCCTCCACTGCCCGGACAAGGGCCACCGGCTGCGCCCCGTTCACCAGACCAGTTGGGCTTTCCTGCGGCTCTGACGGCAGCGGTGACGCCGCCGGCCACTCCGCGTACGCCTGCCGCGATTGCCTTGGGCCAGAAGCTGTTCTTCGACGGCCGGCTCTCGGGTGACGGCACCGTCGCCTGCGCCACCTGTCACGATCCGGCGCGCGCTTTCACCGACGGCAGGTCCGTCTCGATCGGGATACTCGGACGCGTCGGCCAGCGCAATTCCCCCACGGTACTCAATGCTCTCTACAACAAGACGCAGTTTTGGGATGGCCGGGCTACTACGCTGGAGCAGCAGGCGGCAATGCCCATCACCAACCCGTTCGAGATGGGTTCAACCAGCCTCGCCGACGCCGTATCCAAGATCGCCGGTGACGGAGACTATCAGGCACAGTTCAAGCTGGCTTTCGGCCGAGGCGTGAACGAACAGGATATGTTGCGCGCCATCGCGGCTTACGAACGGACATTGACCTCTTTCGATTCCCCCTTTGACCATTTCATCGCCGGCGACGGCGAGGCCATCAACGGAGCGGCCAAGCGTGGCTGGGAATTGTTCAACACCAAGGCGCGCTGCAACCTCTGCCACGCCTTGTCGGCCGACAAGCGCGATGTGAACATGTTTACAGATAACGAATTCCACAACATCGGCATCGGAATCCTCCGCCATCAGGTCGGTCCACTGGCGCAGCAGGCGGAACATGAGCTTGCGCAAGGACACCCGCCTGCTCTCGATACTGCGGCGATCACGAGCGAAATGTCTGTGCTGGGACGCTTTCTTGTCACGAAGCGGCCGGCCGACATTGCGGCGTTCAAAACGCCTGATTTGCGCAACGTGCTGGTGACGGGACCTTACTTCCACGACGGATCGATGCAGACGTTGTGGGATGTCGTGGATCACTACAACAAAGGCGACGGTCTCACGGACCCCTGGCTTGATGAGGATATCCAGCCATTGGCCATGACTGAACCGGAGATCGATGACCTGGTGGCGTTTCTGGCTTCGCTGACGAGCGCCCCATACAAGAAGGCCGCTGACGAGGAATTTGCGCGGCAGTTCGCGGTATCCAGGACCGATCGTCCGCAGCGCGATATCGCGCGGGCTTTCGGCCCGAAGCCGACGCAGCCAAAGCCGCCGCCATTTTGATCAACAGCCGCGGAGACCTCCCCGAAGACGCCCCAATGTGTACAGAAAGAAGCGACGTGACCGACTGTTCCACATCGAATGAATTGGGCGAGGCAGCAGCACCGACGGACACATCTAGCGCTGGCGACAGCGGCCCTCAGGGAGCGCTCACGGTGTTGGAGACCAGGCACCTGTCGCGAAGCGTGGGACGGCGGCTGCTCGTCCAGGACGTCGATATCCAGGTTTCGGCCGGCGAGATTCTCGCTGTCGTCGGTCCCAGCGGAGCCGGGAAATCATCGTTCCTCCGGCTGCTGAACCGGCTGGATGAGCCCACGGCCGGCACAGTTCTGCTCAGGTCCTCGGACTACCGCTCGATCGCCCCGCGGGAGTTGAGGCGGCGCGTCGGCATGGTCATGCAGACGGCCTTTCTCTTTCCCGGCACGGTTGCCGCGAACATCTCTTTCGGACCGCGGCAACGCGGGCAAGCCATGGCGCCCGTGCAGATTGCAACATTGCTCGAGCGGGTCGGTCTGTCGGGATTCTCCGATCGTGACGTAGGCCATCTTTCCGGGGGTGAGGCCCAGCGCGTGGCGGTGGCTCGAACGCTCGCGAACGACCCTGAGGTTCTGCTGCTCGACGAGCCGACCTCCGCGCTCGATGAGGCATCCGTGCACGGGGTCGAAGAGCTTGTGCAGGGGGTTGTCCGGGAACGTCGAGTGGCTTGCGTGATCGTCACCCACAATCGCGAACAGGCCGTCCGGCTCGCGGACAGGACGATGATCCTGGAAGCAGGCCGGATTGTCAGGATCGGCGCCACCAGGGAGGTTCTGCATGATGTCTGAGTTGCATGTCAGCATAGGTCGCGATGTGCTGATGGGGCTGGCCCAGGCCGTCGCCGCCATCGTGCTGTGTGCAGCGGTCGTAGCCCTCTGCCGGTGGCAAGCGGTCCGCGTGGAGCGCGAGGCGGCCATCTCGATGGCGCGCGGCCTCATTCAGATGGTGTTTGTCGGCATGATTCTGGCCGTGCTGCTGCATGGCAGCCTGATGGTCGGACCGCTCATCCTGTTGGCGATGACAGTTGCAGCGGCATTCACGGCCGCCCGCCGCCTCCGCAGAATGGATGGCGCGTTGCTGCTTTGCTTCTGGGCGATTACCGCTGGCGCCGGGACGGTGATCGCTGCGATGCTCGCGACCCGAAGCCTTCAGGCGGACATCGCGATACTCGTGCCTGTAGGCAGCATGATCATCGCCAATGCGATGAATGCATGCGCGCAGGCGGCAGAACGCTTCCGGGCCGAGATCATGGCCCATGTCGGCCAGATCGAGGCAGGGCTCTCACTGGGCGCAGAGCCTGCGGTTACGGTTGCGCCTTATCTTCAGAGCGCGGTGTATGCGAGTCTTCTGCCTCGCCTCGATATGCTCAAGTCTCTCGGGCTGGTCTGGATCCCGGGAATCATGGCCGGCATGATGGTCTCTGGCGCCAGTCCCGTTTACGCGGCGATCTATCAATTCGTCGTCGTTGCCATGATCCTGGCGGCGTCAGGTATTACCGGCCTTGTCGCCACCGTTCTCATGCGCTCACGGGTATTCTCTTCTGCCGCGCAGTTAGTGCTTCGGCCCACGGAAACGTCAACGTCGAGCTCTGCAGAAGCGTAGCCATGTCTGTTCCTCGCCCATCTGCGAAGTCGCGCCTCCGCGGTAGGAAGTCCGCTCGTTGAGCCAGAGCGGACCAGATTTTCTCAACCTGAGTTCTTCGCGTTTTGACCCGCAATAGAAATGCGGGCGTTGGCCCTCAGGAGGCCGCATTTCAAGTCAGCCAGCACACTGGCTCTGCCAAATAGTACTCCGGGCCTGCCAAGGCCACATCACAATGGGCCACAGTGTTTGCCGCCTTTGAATTTTACGCCATACAGATGCTCGTCTCTCCACACAACTTCGCACCTCAGAGTACTCTTGAACCCGTCAACCGATAGGTCAAGCTCATCGGCGAAAATGTGGACCGGAGAGCTAAGGCAGGCTCCTTCGTCGCTGAGGTTTCTCACAACACATGGATGAACTCCACGAATGTCGCGAAAGCGGATCAGCGCGGGTTGATTGACTAAAAGCCGTTTTGAGGCACGACGTTCTAACATCGGGATACTCCCCCGAGGGCCGTTCATCTTTTTTCTTCCGTGCTGACTTGGAGTGGCTTTCGTGTGTGTGTGCATTTTGTACTCGGCAGCCGTCGCCGGTTCATAACGGCATGCAACGGAATGGCAGTCGGGATGATGTTAAAGGCTCACATGATAGGCGCTGGCGCTATCGTCCCTCGTCACGACCACCCATGTATTTTCTCTCAAATGGGGTCGGCTACTCGCCAATTCTTCGGCAAGTCTTTGAGCTGCACGAAAAGCATCTATTTCGTGCTCAAACACGAGGCCGCCGGGATCATCGACGTTTTCTGTACCGCAAAGGTCAAAGAAGAATCGCGCCACTGAGCACCAGGGCTAGCGGGCGGCGTCATCTGGTGCTTTGAGACCCAAGCAGCCGTTGACGAGGTTGGAAACTGCCGTCACGAGCTGCGCGGGCGCGAACGGTTTCTGAAGCATTATGCTGTTGGGCACGCCCTTTACCAGCCATTCGTCAGCGGCCACGCCGGACATATAGACCACGGGGAAGCTGGGATCGACCTCACGTGCTGCGCGCGCCACCTCCCAGCCGTTGAACCTTCCCAGGAGATTGATGTCAGTCACGAGGCCGCGGTATGTAACGAGCCCCCCTTTAAGGAGAGTCACGGCCTCCTCGCCGGTCCTTGCGACAGCGGTCTCGAAGCCCCCCTCGTTCAGCACATCCTCAACAAAGCTCTGGATCGCATCGTCATCCTCGATGACCAGGATGAATGGCATTTCCGTCAAGGCTCCCCCCCGCACTCGCACTTTTTCTGGATGTTACAAAGTGCACAGAAGGACAAGGTTCCAGGGCACGGGAAAATTTGGCAAGCGGTCTGTCTGATCAAGCCGGAGATTTCGTCGCCTTCGACTTTTGGCGAAGGAAGCTGACCTCCAATTCCTCGCCATTCACTCGGTCAAGCTGGCATCGGCGATAGGCAAGCCCCGTCGAGGAGAGCAGAAGAAAGAACTCCTTCAAAGCTAAACCGCCTACTCATCGGAAGCAAACGTGTCAAGGTCGTCGTGTCTGGACAAGGGATTCTCAAGCGAAACCCTCCGCGGCCGTTCTGGACTACATTGCGGCGGAAGCGATAGGCAGGCAACCTTCTTAGATTGACGGAGTGCTCGTGGCGTTCGGCGCGACGCCAGCGGCCCCAAGCCATTATAGGAAAAGTGGAGAAGACGCGCGGTCCATGAGGAGGTACCGAATTAGCGAGCAGAGGTCGCTGCAATTTGCGCCGCCAAGCTAACCTTCGCGCAAATACGGACGGAGGTTTTCGAGGCACTTGATTGCCGAAGGAGTAGACAAAGCCTCCCAGGCGACATCGTAGATCAGGCCAACTAGCTTCCCGGCCTGCGTGTCAGCCGCCGGCGACCACACTTCGAACTTGGTGTTTACCGTCGGCGTCCGACAGTCGACCTTGATAGTGATTCCGTCGAAACCGAGACTCCTTTCAATGTCGAGCAGCGCAGCCAGGATGCCATCCAGTTCGGTCCAGAATCGGGCGGCCTCATTTGGCGCAACGACTTCTCTGTGAGTGAACGGGTGCTCGAACATGCTTTCGGCTGACGTCAACTCCACGATCGTACAGTTCGGTTCAGCGGTCATACGCCTGATTTCGGCATCATTGAGGTTTGCACGAGGCGCCTTAGGTGCAACGAAGAACGTATAGACGCCCTTGTGCCACCAGCCGGATGCCATAGCTCGCGGAAGCGATCTTCACCATTGGAGCACCGAGGCGCCCATTCCATCATTAAGTTCACCCGCAACGACCGGCGCGCCTTTTATCGGCGGCTCGGATGGCCGCATCATCACGGGCCCATCACCAGAAGGCGTTCACGCGCTTGGCGCGAAAGCCGCGAGATCGCGCCGGAAGATTTTTGCTCGCCACTGCCACCGAGACCTCGACAGGACCGATACTGGCGCCGCACCCGCCAGGCCATTCCTAAACTTCACGTTGCATGTCGCTATCTTCTCTTTTGGTCGAGAAACGCTCCACGTCGCTCAAACCGTGATTTGACCATCGCGCACGATCGCGCCGTGCCACGGCGCGATCCTCGTAGCAATCGAGCTTAACGAGCTACGGCAACGCGCCGCAGAGCCTCGGCTGTGCGTGCTGTGTCGTAGGTGGGCAATGCCGTGGATCAGCGACCCAACCTTGCCCCTCTGATTAGAAATTAGTCACATCGGCGTCCGGTCGAATTACACCGTGTACCCCTTGTGCAGCCGAGATCAGATACGCTTAATTCGCTCGGCCGCTTCAAGCGACGCTTTCCCAAGGGAGGAGCCCGATGATCGACTTGACAGGCTACAAGCTCACATTCGATGACGAGTTCAACGCGCGGAGCATCTCGCTGACGGGCGCTGGCACAACCTGGGGCGATACGCGAGCGCAATGGCTCGGCGACGCCTTTTCAGACGTTGGGTTCGGCACCAGCTCGTTTGTCGATCCCGGCTCGGGCTATGACCCCTTCTCTGTCTCTCAGGGCGTGCTTTCGATCACCGCCGTTCCCGATCGAACGCCTTATGGAGTTCCCGGAGCCTGGGAATCCGGCTTGATCACCACACAGGGACATTTCTCCCAGACGTACGGCTACTTTGAGATCCGTGCGGATTTCTCCAACCTGCCCGGCGCATGGGAAGCGTTTTGGCTTTTGCCCGACCACCCGCTCCCTGATCCAGCTGGAGCCGGACACTGGCAGGAGCTCGATATCGTCGAGAACTATGGCGTCAATGACGCGGCCATCTTTAGCGGCATCCACACCACGGACCCGGCGCCGAACCAGAACTGGCAAGCGCTGCTCCAGGTGGCGAGCCTGATGCCGAACCCGGCCGGCTACCATACCTACGGCATGAATTGGGGGCCCAACCAGATCAGCTTCTACATTGATGGCCAGTTGATCGGGACGCGCGCGACTCCGAGCGACATGCACGGCCCGATGTATCTGATTGCGGACCTCGCTACGCAGTCGCCCGCTTCCGGCGGCGGCGTGCCGATCACTGCCTATATCGACTACATCCGCGTCTATTCTTCGGATCCAAACGCGCTCGCCGTTGTGCACGATACCGTCTCCTCGCCCGATGGATATGATCCCGGCCTCTACGGCGCCCAGGAGGCTTCGCAGACGTTTCCGCCGCCGTTGGGCTCCTCGACCGTGATCGGCACCGGACCGGACCAGTTGGTGTTGAAGATCAGCGAGGACGCTTATCTCGGTGATGCGCTATATACTGTCTCGGTCGATGGCGTGCAGATCGGCGGCACGCTCACCGCGCACGCCTCCCATGCGGCTGGACAGGACGAACTCATCACGGTGCAAGGCGATTGGGCTCAGGGCGACCACACCGTGCTGGTTCGCTTCCTCAACGACCGCTGGGACGGTACGCCACAGAGCGACCGCAACCTCTATGTCGACGGCGCGACTTACAACGGCGTCAACGATGCAGCCGGCGCGATCGGAAACGCCGTAGGACAAAGCTTCCTGTTCACGGACAAGTCAGGCGGAACGACAACGCCGCCGCCCACCACGCCCTCTCCGCCGCCGCCGACGGGCTCCACGACCGTGATCGGCACCGGACCGGACCAGTTGGTGTTGAAGATCAGCGAGGACGCTTATCTCGGTGATGCGCTGTATACTGTCTCGGTCGATGGCGTGCAGATCGGCGGCACGCTCACCGCGCACGCCTCCCATGCGGCGGGACAGGACGAACTCATCACGGTGCAAGGCGATTGGGCTCAGGGCGACCACACCGTGCTGGTTCGCTTCCTCAACGACCGCTGGGACGGTACGCCACAGAGCGACCGCAACCTCTATGTCGACGGCGCGACTTACAACGGCGTCAACGATGCAGCCGGCGCGATCGGAAACGCCGTAGGACAGAGCTTCCTGTTCACGGACACGTCAGGCGGAACGACAACGCCGCCGCCGACCACGCCCTCTCCGCCCACCACACCCTCTCCTCCGCCGCCGACGGGCTCCGCGACCGTGATCGGCACCGGACCGGACCAGTTGGTGTTGAAGATCAGCGAGGACGCTTATCTCGGTGATGCGCTGTATTCTATCGCGGTTGATGGCGTGCAGATCGGCGGCACGCTCACCGCGCACGCCTCCCATGCGGCGGGACAGGACGAACTCATCACGGTGCAAGGCGATTGGGCTCCGGGCGACCACACCGTGCTGGTTCACTTCCTCAACGACCGCTGGGACGGCACGCCACAAACGGATCGTAACCTTTATGTCGATCAGGCGACCTACAACGAAGCGGTGGTTCGGGGCGGAGCGATCGGAAGCGCGGTTGGACAGACCTTCATCTTCCACGACTTGCTGTGATGTTGTGGCAGCGACGCGGAACGAACCAACAAAACTGGCCGTGTTCCAACGCTTGGTCAAGGCTGCCGAGCCCGGAGTGCGCCAGTGACGGTCAGGCCAATTGAGCGTCAGCACTCATCAGCTTCGCAAGAACTCCTTCGGGCTGCTCTCATGGTGCGGGTCCGCATAATGAAAAGCGTCGTGGCCCTAATCTTGTCGGCATGGCAAGGCGCATTGGTATGAATCGACCGGCAACCCCAGAAGACATACAAGTCTCCCGGCGTCATAGCGATCCGTACAAATCGCTCCGGGCGCAGCTTGCTCGCAGGACTCCACTGAGTTAGCTTGTTGTCGAGTAGAAGCTTGTTAATCAAGTTGGTTACATAGAACCATCTGATCGGCCGAACACTCGATATAAGGATCGGTTCGCCATTTTCCTTACCGATGGGAACTTCTATTGGACGCGCGGAATGATGCCTTCTCTTCACTCCTCGGTCACGTGCCACAGCCCTGCCATTGAGAGGAGGCCGCGCGGCTATCTCGCGTTAGCTCCGGAAAGGAGCTGAGATCGCGCGAACATAAGCTTTGGCCGATCGATGTCCGCCTTGGGACCGAATGGCGAGCAATGCTTTGGCTGCCCTGGTCGGCAAAAAAGCCCCGAACACGAAGAACGCGGCCATCGCAAGCTTTCGAGCGGGCGCATAGGGTTCCACTAGAAGCCCCACGAGTAGCGCCGCAACGCTGGTCGATCTTCGGGCTCTCCCCGTCACGATCTCAAGGCAATATTCGCGCTCACGATAGTAGAAGGCTTGTTGAGGCTGGATCAGCTCACGCCCGGGCGCGAGCCGCCTTACAATGTCACGGAGGTGCTCTGTGCGAAGCGCGAATCGCCGCATATCACGCTCGAGCACGGGCGCCGTCGGAAGCTGCCCGAGCCGGGAGTCATTTCGGCCATGCACGCGATAGTGCCCCAGCTCTTCGGAAAGGCTTACGACATCGCCAAACAGCGGGGCAGCAAACAGAATCACGCCGTCAACTGCTTTGTCGTAGTTAACTTCGCGCAGCAGTTCGCACACGTCACGGCGAAATACATTGCCGGAAGTTGGCGGCGTCTTATACACACCGCGCCTGAGCACTTCGTCCAGCACGCGGTCACGCTCTCGAAACGTATCGAGTGAGCAAAATGGACCCAAAGGATTGCCATCGGCATCGATCAGTGTAAGCCCGAATTGTACCTTCGCAACGCGCTCGTCCAACTTGTCGAGGAGCTTCGTCAGTGAGCCGGGCTTCAATTCGTCATCGGCATCGAGGAACAATATGAAGGGTGCTTGCGTGGTTCCCAATCCGTAGAGGCAAGCCCCCAGCTGCCCCCTATTCTCGATCTTGAAAGCTTTGACACCGGAGCGGGAAATTGTCTCCCACGAGTGGTCAGTTGAGCCGTCGTCTATAACGACAAGTTCGCAGGCATCGCACTTCTGATCCAAAACGCTTCTGATCGCGCGTTCGACGAACGATTCATAATTGAAGCAGGTAATGATAATAGCCAGCTTGGGAGCAGAAATAGCACCCGTTCGCGTGAGTGCATCGCTCCTGAATGGGTTGCCAAATGTACTTGTTTCAAGCGCGCCCATGAACGTGCCGGGACGCTTCTTCATAAATCTGAAGCGTTTCACGGGCCACCCGATCGATTGTAAGAAAATCGAGATTGATTTGACTGTTTTTCTTCCACTCCAGCACGGCTTGTTTGTCCTCCAGCAAGGAGCGCAGCACTACGGCAAGCCCCGCCGGATCGCCCGTCGGAACGAGGATCCCCGCTCTGCCGCCATCGAGCATTTCAGGAATTCCATCCACGTTACTCGCGACAATAGCGCAACCAGCTTCGCGCGCCTCCGACAGTACCAGAGGGGCGGGATCAGCATGCGACGGAAGTACGAAAACATCTGCCCCGAGCAAAAATGGAAAAGGATTGTCTTGAGCACCCATGAAGGTGACTGCCTCCGCACACGCCATCGAGCTAACTTGCGTCAAATACTCGGCCCGGTGCGGACCATCGCCAACGATATACAAATGCGCGGTAGGGATGACCCTGTGCACCGCCTCGAACGCGGAAAAGAGGTCAGCGAGACCCTTTCTCGGATGAAGCCCGCCGACAAAAACCACTGCGGGCGATTGAAGTGAGGCGGGACTACGATCCTGCTTTTCGAGCCGTGCCGCACCGATTGTTCCATTAAGCACAACGCGGATCCGCGATTCTGGGACACCGCGTTTTCGCATTGAAGTCCCGACGGCAGCGCTTACGGCGATTACTCGTGCGCCAAGCCCCATGAGAATTGCGCTTCTCTCAAATTCGTTGTGCACGGTTGTGACCAGTGGAATCTTGAGCAGTTTGCAAATTGGCCAGGCAAGGACGGCACTCGTCATCATGTGGGCGTGTACGATGTCCGCTCGCCAATCACGCACGAGCCGATACAGCAGTGATGCGCCGTCGACGAGCTTCTTCGGTCGACGCTCAATGCACACCTGCATTATTTCCACGTTGCTCGAGGCGAGCAGCGGATCAAAATCTCCTCCGCTGCTTGCAACAGCAACCTGATGGCCCAATTTGGCCTGGGCACACGCTAAGTCCACGGCGGCATGAACA
The DNA here is from genome assembly GCF_029714425.1 of Bradyrhizobium sp. CB2312. Classification (NCBI taxonomy): domain Bacteria; kingdom Pseudomonadati; phylum Pseudomonadota; class Alphaproteobacteria; order Hyphomicrobiales; family Nitrobacteraceae; genus Bradyrhizobium; species Bradyrhizobium sp. CB2312. The sequence continues at coordinate 5,783,815 of NZ_CP121668.1, forward strand.
TGGCCATTCAGGCGGCGCGTATGGTTGAGCAATTGCAAAATGCGCATCGAAACCTGCTTGAACCCACGTCCCGATTGAGATGAGCCTAATGTTCGGCTTGGCAATGGCAAAGCACTGTTTATAGGCTGGGAGTGCGACGTCCATTTGCATGGCCACCCGGCGCGCAAATGTGCAGCCGCCCGCGAGATGCCGGTTTGGCTGCAAGCAAAAAGCTCAAGCGGGAGAAGAAAGATACGAGTTCTGCCGCGAGCAAAGTAGTTCCGAGGTATCTTTATACCTCCAGCTGAGCGGTATCACAATGCTGAGACCGTTGGAGTACGTCCACAGAATCTGCATTTTCGCCCCAAGTTTAGGCTGTTTTGTGTACAGCAGGTGTGATCTTGTCGTGTCGATCAGGTTCCGTTAGACGATCGATCACCGCCGGGCAAAATTGCTGGCGGTCGGTGACGCACAACCAACCTCAATTCTTCTGAAGAGGCTTCGCACGCCTCGAAGGCACAACATGGAATACGCCGCAATTGGGCTGGCTATTTTCGGAGCGCTCTTGGGACTCCGCTTCCGATTCCGCGTATTGCTGCCCTTCCTTTTGCTCTTGTTGTTTGTCTCGCTCTTTGTTGCGTTCGAGCAGCGGCTCGGTAGAGGTGAAACTGTGCTGCTAATCGCAGCCGGCCAGATCATTTTGCAAGCCAGCTATGTCGTTGGACTCGCAGCTCGCCGGATTTTTCGCGCGACGCACCACAAGCTGCCTGCGACTGACAAGCTTCCAGTAACGGAAAAGTAGTTAAGTCCCGATGACGGCGGCCGGTTGAGCCAGTCCGTGGCGTGATAGCCATGATTATGATGGATGCGACGGAGCACATCCTCACGTCGCAACGACCAGCAGCGAGTAGCCGCCAAGCAACCGGACTGCAAGATCAGGTTCAGCCGCAAAGAGCAACCGGCGCGGCAAGCGCATCAGACGACTGGTCCAGGCTTGATTCGGCAATTCCAGGCGGCTGGCCGTATAGCAATAGTCTACAATCGTGTAACCGCAATCCTCAAGGGTCGCTAGCGCAGACTGTTTGAAGAAATAATGAATGTGGCCCACGTTTCTTCTGAGTTCAGCAATCGGCCACGCTCGCAGAATGGATTGCGCGGATAAATCCAAAGGGATGTGAAAGACCTTGAACGTGCCAAAAGGTCGCAATCGCTTAATGAACGAAATGTAGTCCTCCACATGCTCTATGACATCAATGATAAGCACAACGTCGAATTGCAAGTTGGGTTCGTCCAGCAAGTCCTTTAGGTAGAACTGCGTGTGATGCGTCGCTTTCGGTGCTGCCCGCCGAAATGCATCAGGTGAGACTTCGTAGCCTGACAAGCGCGCTGTAGGAAACGTTCTTTCTAGATTCAACAGAATTTCACCGGTCCCGCACCCGATTTCGCATATATGCTCGTGCGGCAGATTGTTTCTTTTCATTATGTGCTCGATTTGACTGGCCTTCCAAGGCGCATCTTCCTCATGCCACGTAGGGTTGTTTTTGCCATAGCTGTCCCCTTCGTATAGCTCTTTCATTGAGAAGATCCCTTCTTGCTTAAACTGTCGCGCATCAAATTCGGCAGATGAAGCAGGGCCGCATCTTAAAAGACAAAAGCTCAATCAACGCGAAGCCGGTATCGATCGACCGAGCTGCGCAAACTGTCCGCCAGCTGAGTATACAGTACCTTGGCGTCATAGTGCGTTCGTACGGTCTCGATGGCGGCCCGACCAAGGAATTGACGATTTTTCCAGGCATCAAGGATGGCCGCTGCCAATGCCTTCACGTCGCCGACAGGGAACAGAAGGCCATCGACACCAGGCGTCACAAGCTGCTCGAATGCCCTGATCCGGCTGAGAACCACCGCCGCGCCACAAGCCATCGCTTCTAGTACTGCGAGAGCGACCGCCTCGTTAGCTGAGGGCATCGCATAAACTCCGCAATTCCGAAGAAACTCGCGCACGTCAGATCGACCGACAAACCCGCGAAATCGAACTCTGTCGGACAATCCGAGACTTACAACAAGCCTATCCAAAACGTCTCTATCCGGCCCTGTGCCCACGATATCCAAGGTCCATTCGTCTGGCAGGTCGGCTAAAGCCCGAATGAGATCGCTGGTTCGCTTTTGCCTGTTCGTCAACCGCGCAATTGTCAGGATAGTCTTCCCCCGCGTTGCGGCGGTGTCAGGAAAGAATTGGGCGACGTCACACCCATTCGGCTGCAATCGGGATCGACCACCATAATGCCTAACGACGTCGCATTCGCATTCGGTCTGGCTGTAGCAAAGCGCTGCACTCGAAAACGCCCCGCGCTTGAAGAGCTTTACAACACGGTCCGGCAACCCGCCGTGATCTGCACCGACGACCGGCACATCGACTCGACCTACCAGATGATCGAACCTTCCACTCCAGTACTCTTGAACGTACAGAAGATCGATCTCGTCTTCTCTCAAGGCTTGGTTAAGGGATTGCATAAAGGCGATCGTGTTCAGCCGTTCCTCGGCATAAAGAGACCAACGCGTCCGGCGGATCAGCCGCTTCACCCATATGCGCTCGATCAGATTGTACCAATCGTCAAGCGGCAAAAACCGGACGGCTATGCCGAGATCCGTGTCATACCTCCCGGCCTCGCGGAGTGACGGAATGTAGAGCAATGGAGTGATGCCATTTTGCTTCAAACCGCGCGCGTAGTACCACGCCCAGTCGTTTCGGTAGCTCGCGAGATAGCTCGATCGCGTCTGATGCAGGACCCAACCGAAGAACCCTTCGAACGAGCTGCAACTAAGCAGCATTGCTACTTTGATGGATTCTCCTTCGGCCATGGGTTCAACTACCGGCATGGCGGATGCACCCCACATGCGTCGGCAGCGCTCGATTCATCCCAACACGATCCTACTCATCGGCTACCGCGAATTGGCAGAAGGGCGAGCACGCGATCAAGCGTTGCCGGCCGGACTCGTTCGCGATCCATTTCCATCGCCCCCCGCCCCCACGCGCACGTACCAGCCATCCCATTGAGAAAACTCTTTGAAAACCCGTGTATACCCGTGTCTTGTCAAAATCGCATCAATTGCCGCCTCGGTCTTCCTGTTCTGCTCGACCGAGATAAGATCTATCGCATACCGCGAGAAGTCGAAGGCACGTAGAATGTCGTATTCGCTGCCTTCGGTGTCGATAGACATGTAATCGATCTTCGCCGGCGCGTCATGATCGATAAGAAGCTGATTGAGGGTCACAGTCTCGACTTGTATTTCCTGACCCGCTGATCGCACTTCTGCAAAATGATCGCCACCAGCGAACTCGGCGACGCCGCTCAGCTCCGGATCAACCGAGTCCGTAATCAGAAATTTCACCTTCGTACCCGAGCTCGAGCTGACACATCGTCGGTCGATGCTCGAGCTGCGATTTTGCATAAGCGCCAAATGCCAGAGCGGATTTGGCTCAGCTACAATTCCCTTCCAGCCAAACTTTTTCTCCAACAGCCAGGTGTTGCTATTCAAAATTCCATTGGTTGCTCCAAACTCGACAAAAAAGCCTCCGCGCCTCTCGCCAAGCTCGTACCCCACCCAGAGATCCTGGAGTATCTGTGATCGGGATTGATGGCGATTCACAAAGCAATACGCCAAAAACCGAATCTCCTCCATTCGGCTAAAGCGCTCGACCTCAATACGTTGCAGGCGGATCGCATTAAACATCATCCGACGGAGCGAAGGACTTTTCGCCGCCCGACTAGCAAGCGACGCAAGTGCCGAAAGGCCGCGCTTCGCAAAAACTGTCATCGTCTTGCTCTAAAAACAATTCGCTCAAACAACTCGTCTTCAACATCAACCAAGGACATTAGCGCAACTCTCATCAACGCCACCCAGCGTGGTCGACCTCGAATTGGCACGCAAAATGCTACAAGGGATCAGTTCATATGGGCAACAGCTAATTTTGGAACCTTGTAGTGCAGATCATAACTGCAGGCGTTCGGTGTTTTAAATCGAGGTAGTCGTCACCAGTTTGGAGTTTTCGATTATGAGTCCACAGGAACTTGCTGAGTGCATCAGCGCTTCCGGTGCGATCGATCTGATTTCGACTGATGTCTTCGATACGCTTCTGTTGCGAACAACGAGATCTGCTCGCTCACGCATTAGGCAAGCTGAACATTTATTCAGCAGATCTCTTGCCTCGCGCGGGTGGCAGATTGAGCCATCGTTGCTGATCACCGCTCGAGCTGAAGCGGAACGACTGGCATTCAGGGCCCTCGAAGCCGGCAGATCCGGCGAGGTCCGATTGACGGACGTCATCGGACGGCAGCTCAAACTGCTAGGCCTTCCAGCCTCAGAGATCGCGACGAGATTGGCGATCGAGCTGGACGTCGAGAAAAAGTCACTTGTCCCAAACCGCTACTTGGCCAACGTCCTGCTCGCGAACCGTCATGCTGGTCGCCGTATCGTTGCCGTCAGCGACACGATGCTATCGGCCGAAGATGTGCGCGAACTTATTCATCACTTTTACGTCCCGGATCTCATCGGCCAGATCTACACTAGTAGCGATTGTGCACGTACGAAGCGGCGCGGCGATTTGTTTCCATATGTTGCGGAGGCGGAAAGCGTGTCGCTGGGTCGCATCCTGCATATCGGCGATGACGTCCGCGCCGATCTTGCGAATGCGTCGGTGCACGGCATCACTGCCGTTCATACGCCACGTCCGATTTGGCTGAGCCATCTTCGCAAGGCAAACGGAGCTTTGGCCCTGATGAGGAGCGCTCTCTCGTCCAGGACGCAATTTGCTAAACGGCCGCCGGCGCCTCTGGAAAATGCCCATGCGTTTGGACGTTTCGTCCTCGGACCAATCGTTACGCAATTTTGCGTGCGGATTTGGCTTTATGCCGCCGAAGTTGAGACACACGACAGATCTGCGTTGCTGTTTTGCGCCAGAGGGGGCGTCGGAATTAGGGAAGCATTCGAGCGGGTCCTCGCAAGACTTTCTCTTCCCCTGGGAATGCGGCGGGGCAACTTCATGGTTTCGCGACTAGTCGCCGCGCGGGCCGCGATTCTAACGCGCAGTTCTGCCGCGGTTGAGGAACTTTCCCGCGAATTCCGCGGTCGCTCGTTTTCAGACGTAGCGAGCGCAATCGGCGGACGGCGGTATAGCCTTCCAGACCGGTGGAATGAGCCGTTTGCCGCGGGGGACTTTCTCGACATGCTTTTTCACAGTTCCGGTGAAGCGGTGTTGTCGGACATTCGGCAGCAGAATGCGCGGTTCGAGCGCCATTTTTCAAAGCTTCGGAACGATACCTCGCGGATCCTACTTTGCGACACAGGCCTTTACGGCAGCACTCAACGCCTGATGGCGAGCGCTTTCCCCGCACTCAGTATCGAAACTATTCAATTCGCCCGGGCGAATTACAAAGGACATGGGGAGGAGCATTTCCCAAAAGTCGCGGGCCTATTGGTAGAGCGAAATTGCTATAGCCCTCTCGACATACACTCATGCGTCCTGCGGTATTGGCATCTCATCGAGAGCTTGTTTGAGCCGGCGATTCCTTCGGTTCGCTCGTTCGTCGAAGACGGGGAGGACGACGTCGCGGCCAATTGCGGCGACATCCGCTACGGATTCATTGATCCAGGCCACAGAAATGACCTTCTCTCAGGAGCACTAGGTTACGTCGATGAGCTTTCGATTGAAGGCGCAGTCAAAGCATCGATAGACACCGAGTTAGCCTGGGTTCGCCTTAAGAAGGCCATCACGCGCCCCACTGCGGAAGTTTTGCATTGCCTCGACCTTCCTGCCCGCTCGGTTGATTTTGGCCGGCCGGATGTCCTGAACGTGTTTCGCCCACACCAGGCTAGGCCGACCTTGAGCAGATTAGCATCGCTCCGAGCTGAACTGTGGCGCGAAGGTGCGATAGCGCGGGAATTCCCCGTACTGAAGCATGCTCTCCTCCCTATGCTCGATTCCATGCACTCAGTGCGAGCCGTGATAGCGCGCTAATAGTACGGGCTGCCACCAACTGAGGAACGATCCCGCGAGTCTGCAGCATCGATTTGGCCAAAACAGGATCTGGTGACGAAGGACGTCATGGGAGCTTCCGGTACAATCAGGGTTAGCGCGCAATGAGTGTGGAACCGATCGGAGTGCTAACCGTCCTGCTCGGTTTGCTTTGCCTGCCTCTCGGCCAGCGAGCCACATTTAGCGTGCTCATCTGCACAACCCTATTCGGAGCTGCCGCCGCCATTCTCGTCGGCAGTGCGAACATACAACCAGCTCACCTGTTTCTGGTTTTTGTGCTTGCAACGGTGCTTTCCCAGCGGCACGTGGCCGCGGCGGCAATCAGATCCGTGAGCTTCGGCCAGCCCGGCTTTTGGCTGTTATGCCTGGTTGTTTATGGAGTTGGCTCAGCCGTCCTGCTTCCGCGGCTGCTGGCTGGGGGAACGCAGATTGTTCCATTGGGAGCGTCGGAATATGCCAACACCGGGTCAACGGTCCCTCTTGGCCCGGTGTCAAGCAATTTTACGCAATCCATTTACATGATAGCCAATCTCACCTGTTTTGGAATGACAGTTGCGATCGGTTCGAGCCTTGGCGGCTTTCGGACCATTGTCACCGCGCTAGTGAGCTACTCTGCGGGCAACGTCCTGCTAGCGATGCTGGACATCGGCACATACGCTACCGGGACGCAGGCTCTCCTCAGTTTCATGCGTAATGCTCGGTACACCATGCACTTCGACGATGAGCTGAATGGCGCAAAGCGCATCGTCGGTTCTTACCCGGAAGCATCCGCCTTTGCGCGCGCGACACTGGGTGCCCTCGCATTCACGGGTACGCTCTTTCTCTTCGGCAGGAACGCCACCTTGACCGGCCTTTTGGCTGCCGCATCGTTCGCTCTCGTCATTCTATCCACGTCTTCTACCGGGCTCGCGAGCGCTCCGTTGGTGCTCTTGTTCCTATATATCTCAATGCTGCAGCGTACTGGCTTTGACTCCGCTCGCCCTTTCAGTTCAGCAGCGGCACTATGCGCCCCTGTCCTTCTGATCACACTGATCCTTGCTGTACTTCTCGATGAGAGAGCCTCGGAAATCGTGCAGCGCTATGCGGACACGCTTATCCTCAACAAGTCGTCTTCGACTTCGGCCATCGAGCGCAGCTCCTGGAACAGCTATGCGATGCAGAACTTCTTTGATTCTCTTGGATTGGGTGTCGGGTTGGGGACCGTACGCACGTCGAGTCTTCCGATCGCACTCCTCTCGAACGTCGGAATCCCCGGAACGACATTCTACTTGCTTTTCGTGACGACGGCGCTTTTCGGGCAACGAAATGCGCCCCATACGTTTGAGGCGGATGCCTGCATTGCAGCCCGGACCGCCTGCCTGGCGCTCATGATAGGAGACACCTTAGCCGCTCCCACGGTGGAGCAAGGCCTGCTGTTTTACGCTCTTGCCGGGCTTGCGTGCTCCTCCCCTCGTGACCAGCTTGCACCCGTCCTGCTCGCGCCCTCCCCCGCATCGGGAGCGAACGCATGAGCTCGTCCGCCAACTTCGGCATAAATGGCCGGTTCTTGACTCAACCGCTGACTGGAGTTCAGCGGTACGCCCATAATGTCGGCGCCGCCATGAGTAGATCACTCGCCGCGCGGGGCAAAGAAGCCGCGATCATTGCCCCAGCTGATGCCGTCGATCCGGGATTCCAGTCTATCCCCCTCATAACCGCCGGGCCGCTTGCTGGGCATCTCTGGGAGCAGATAGTGCTTCCGGCGCGATGGCCGGACCGACTCCTCAATCTTTGCAACACCGCGCCAGCGATCAAGTCCGATCAGGTGGTATGTATTCACGACGCGAACGTCTTTGTAGCGCCGCAGAGCTATCGCTCACTGTTCCGCACGACGTACCGAACCCTGCAGCCGTTGCTGGCCAAGCGTGCTGCCAGGATTGCGACTGTCTCAGCCGCCTCGGCCCGCCAAATTGCTTGTCACCTTCCTGTGCGCGCCGCCGACATTGCGGTCCTTCCAAATGGCCACGAACACGCACTGACTTGGGAGCCAACTCGCGCCCACATCGCCCCCTCAGCCGTGCCCGATGGACGTTTTGCATTGGCGCTGGGGTCGCGTGCTTCCCACAAAAATCTGCAGCTCGTTCTCAGAATCGCACCGGAACTTGCTGCCATGAATCTCGGCATAATCATCGCAGGAGGAGGCGCGGATATTTACGCTCCCGAGAGCCTGACCGGCGCGCAAGGGGTAAAACTGCTTGGCTACGTTACGGATGACGATCTCGCGTACCTGATGGAACGAGCGTTGTGCTTGCTCTTTCCGTCGTGGACCGAGGGGTTTGGGCTTCCCATCATTGAAGCGATGGCCCGTGGATGTCCGGTCATTTCGTCCAACCGCGCCAGCATGCCTGAAGTGTGTGGCGATGCAGCCCTGCTTGCCGCGCCCGACGATCCTGCCGAATGGCTTCGACAGATTCGACAGCTCGCAAGTTCGACGGAGCAAAGAACTGAACTTGTCGGAAGAGGACGCGAGCGGCTCCGACATTTCTCATGGGAGAGTACCGCCGCCGGCTATCTCGAACTTATGCACGAACCCAGACGCGCCTTGAGCGCACCTACAGTGAAAGCCCTGCCCCTACCGAGCATAGCCGTCGTCGTCGCAACGCGAGGCCGCCCTGAAATCGTCACCGCCACCCTTACGCACCTGCTTCGTAATCAGACCCTGCAGCCCAAGTCCATTGTCGTCTCAGGCGTCCTGCCGGAGGACGCCGGCGAAGCGGCGAATCTACCGGGCGTTCGAGTTGTCCTCGGTCCTCCTGGATTGCCGGCTCAGCGAAATACCGCCCTCGCCGCCCTGGGCAATGCCGCTGAGGTTGTGGCCTTCTTTGACGATGATTTTGTCGCCGATCCGGACTGGCTGGCGGCTGCCGCCATGATTTTCCGCGACGAGCCGGATGTCATCGGACTTACGGGCTATCTCCTTGCTGATGGCATTCACGGGCCGGGACTAAGCTTTGACGAAGCGCGGAGCATCCTTGCAGCAAATAACAGCCCGCAAGGCTCGATGTGGATTGAACCGTTTAGTCCCTATGGCTGCAACATGGCTTTTCGTGCCGCGGCGATCGGCGAAACGAGGTTCGACGAGCGCCTTGTACTTTACGGCTGGCAGGAAGACAGGGACTTTGGCGCGGCGCTCGCAAAGCACGGGGGACGCCTGATCAAATCTGCGCATGCGCGTGGTGTTCACATGGGTGTCAAGGGCGGGAGGGTCGCGGGAGACAAACTAGGTTATTCCCAGGTGGTCAATCCGATCTACCTGTTGCGCAAAGGCACGATGACTGCCCGTCAGGCAGCGAGCCATATCTTTAGGAATGTCGCCAGCAATCTCGCACGTTTTTTGAAGCCCGAACCGTTCATCGATCGTCGAGGTCGGTTGCGAGGAAACATTCGCGGCCTCTCTGACGTACTGCGAGGACGCATTGAGCCGGAACGTGCGACAACGATCATGGGCACTGGTGACAAGATGAGGTCAGTCACACAAGTACCCCTCTCAGCGAAAGGCAATGGTGATGGGACTGCAGGTTTGTGATGCGGGTCGGTCCGCAACCTTCCGCAGTAATGCGGCTGCGTTAGCGGGTCCGCAACACAACATGGTCATGAAAGGCTAGGCGGCGCTCGTGCTGACTCGCAAGACCATCTTCGGGGCTGTGTGGACGGTCTCGTCCAGGTTGTCAGGCCGACTCATCGACTTCTTTACTCTTCTTGTTCTGGCTCGGCTTCTGACGCCCGGCGACTTTGGGCTTACGGCGATCGCCGCTACGTTGATTACGATCGCGGATATGGTGCTCGAGGTACCAACGCTCCAAGCCCTTACGCGATTGCCCCATGTGAAGAAGTCACATCTGGATACAGCATTTACCCTGAGCATGATCAGGGGCGTTATACTGGGCTCGGTGCTGTTGCTCGCCGCATGGCCGTTTGCACATCTTTACAAGGATCCCCGGCTCGTCGCGCTGATTCTGGCGAGCGGGATCGGACCCCTAGCACGCAGCCTCTACAGCCCGGGCATGGTTGAATACGTCCGCAGCATGAGTTTCAGGCAAGTGTTCCTTGCTGAGATCGCCGGCAAGCTGATCGCTGCTGCAACCGCGATCGCCCTGGTGTCACTCGGAGCTGGTTATTGGGCAATTGTGGCCAGCGGCATCTCTGCGGCCTTAGGGGCCACATCGATGTCATACGTGTTGGCACCCTATAGGCCGCGCCTGACGCTCTCCGAGTTTCGGGAATTCTCGGCTTTTCTCGGCTGGCTCAGCGGCGCGCAGATCCTAATTGCCTTAAGCTGGCAATTTGATCGCATCCTCCTCGGGTTCTCATTAAGCAAAGCCGCACTCGGTCAATACACGATCGCCAGCGACCTCTCGGTCATGCCCACTCAAAGCCTGATTGGCCCGGCCATGCAGCCTCTCATGGCGGCATTGGCGCAGATCAATCCAAGCACGGACCGACTGCGCAAGGCGTATTCGAAGGCATCCCGCTTCACCATGCTCCTTGCGGCGCCAGCCTGCATCGGCATGTCTCTGACATCTGATCTGATCGCCGAGGTCCTGTTGGGTCCGCAATGGCACGATGCCGGCCTCTATCTGCGGTGGCTTGCTCTCTCGACCGTCCTTAGCGCCTTCTATCAGCCTCTGCATTCTCTGGCGCTCGCGACCAACCAGACCAGTTTGGTGTTTCGGCTGACCTTGGTTGAACTGTGTTCAAAGGTCGTTCTAATGTTTCTTGGTCTGTATTTTTACTCGCTGATCGGGGTCATCGCCGCGCGCGGCCTGGTCTCCTTCATCTTGTTTGTCCTCTCGCTTCGCGCCGCCCGACAACTTGTCGGCACCAATGCGGCTTCGGAATTAGCCAAGCTCTGGCAAGTGGCCGCTGCATGCGCAGTCATGACCGTTTTGGTTATCGTCTTGAGACACACGCTTATTTGGACACGGATCCCGGCTCTGTTGGAGCTGGGGACGGTCTCGCTATTTGGCGGCGCAGTCTATGTGGCTTCGCTGTACGGCTTTGGAATCCGACTCACAAAGAGTTTGAAGGCCGTGTGATTCATGACCGGAATTAGCGCATCTGCTAGTGATATCCGCGGCCACCATCAATCGGAGCCTGTCCTATGAATGGCCGTATGTTTGCAGGCGGAGGCGCCCTCCTCGCCTTGAGTGTTTCGCTCCGTTGTGTATTCGCAGCCGAGCCGTCACGGTCATGCGAACTCCACCCCGTGTTGCTCGAAGAGTTCGACGAGCTCCGTGTGTCGGCCGACCGCATCGGCCCCGCACGGTGGACGGCGCACACGCCGTGGGCTGGCGATTTTGGAGACGCTGCATTCGCAAACCCCGGACCAAAGGGGCCGTTCAAGGTTGAGAATGGAATTCTTTCCATCACCGCTTCGAAGGATAAAAACGGCCGCTGGACGTCAGGACTTTTGGCCGCCGCCGATGCGTCTGGCGCAGGGACCGGAACACGCTACGGCTATTTCGAGGCACGGATGAAGATGCCGGCAGGCCGCGGCACTTGGCCGGCATTCTGGCTTGCAGCCTTGAAGCCGGCAGCGATGACCGAGGGCAATGTCGAAATCGACGTCATCGAATACTACGGGCAATTTCCGTCTGCTTATCAAGCCGCGACGCACATCTGGTACAAGGATCCGCAGAAGACGCGCGGCGAGGCTCAGAAGATCGATATACTTGCCGATACTCTCTTTAACGAGTTCCACACCTTCGGCGCCGATATCTCGCCGCAGGCTATTGTGTTCTTCTTGGATCGCAAGCCGGTATGGACGCAGCCAACTCCTCCCGAACTCGACGGCCCGCTCTATCCCCTTGTGAATCTTGCACTCGGTGGTGGGTGGCCGATCGACCGGACCCCCAATCCCTCCACGCTGCTCATCGACTATGTTCACGTATTCGCACGCGACACAGGCCCACCGGAGGGCTGCCCTCCTGGTCCCGCTATGCTGCCCCCCTGAGTTCTACGAGTTCTTCGCGACGGCGAGCAGCCGATTTATTTTACTTGCATGAAATGACGTCATGAAAGTTGCCATCGTACACTATTGGCTCGTTGGAATGCGCGGCGGCGAGAAAGTCGTTGAAGCGCTATGCGAAATGTATCCGGGCGCAGACATCTATACACACGTTTATGTTCCGGAGATGGTCTCGGAGACAATTCGCAAGCACCACGTTGCTACGACATTTATAAATAGGCTTCCTCGCGCGCAGCGAATGTACAAGGCCTACCTGCCTCTGATGCCGATGGCGCTGGAGCAGCTCGATCTGCGGCCATATGACCTGATCATCAGCAGCGAGTCCGGGCCGGCGAAGGGCGTCATAGCGCCGCCCGGCGCGTTACACGTCTGCTATTGTCACACACCCATGCGCTACATCTGGAACATGTTCCACGACTATCAGCAGAGCGCAGGTTTCCTCACCCGTTTGGCGATTCCGCCACTTGCGAATTATTTGCGGCTTTGGGACGTCTCGTCAGCCGCCCGCGTCGACAGCTTCGTTGCAAATTCCGCAACGGTTGCAGCGCGTATCCGTCGCTACTATGGCAACGATTCCACCATTATCCACCCTCCCATCGATACCAAGGCGTTCTCACCGGTGCCATGCTCCGAAGTGGCGGACTATTACCTGATGGCCGGCGAGCTCGTCTCCTATAAGCGGCCCGATCTTGCGGTACGCGCCTTTAATGAATTGAAGCTGAACTTGGTCGTAATAGGCGGCGGCGAATTGCTTCCTGAGGTCTGTCGCCTTGCCGGTCCGACAGTGTCAGTGCTCGGACCGCAGCCGTTTGCAATCCTCAAGCATCACTACGCGCGCTGCCGCGCGTTGATTTTTCCCGGTGAGGAGGATTTCGGAATGGTTCCCGTCGAAGCCATGGCTAGCGGCCGTCCCGTTGTTGCGTTTGGACGCGGGGGCGCGACGGAGACTGTCGCAAACGACCTGACCGGCGTTTTCTTCCATGAGCAAACCGTCGGCGCGATCGCGGATGCCGTTAAACGACTTTCCACTATGGAATTCGACTCCGACGCCATCGTTGCTCATGCCGCGCACTTCAACCGCGAGCAATTCGTCCGGAAGATGCGAGCCCACATTGATGCCCTTCTTGCGCAACGCGATCTTGCTGGGCAGAACCTGCGGGACCAATCCTCGTTTCGCCGTCAGTGGGCCGCCACTTGAGGGGATAATTGGCCCGTCTTTGTAGCCGCACCATCCTGGGGGGGCGTCATCAGTCTGTGTTGGACCCGCCCTAGACTGGCAACCGCGGTCTGCTGGCGAAGCATTCGGAGGCACGGGTTCGCGGCAACCGGCGCCGCGCTGATCAAGCAGCAGGCAGCGCTGCACTTTCTTTGTGCTCCGAACGCGTGAGTTGATCAGCAATACTGGCTTGTACAGAGCTGCCCCTAAATGGGCTTGCACTCGGCCCCATTTCTGGAAGCAGGTCTCATTTGAAGATATGATTTGATTGAGTAAGGCAGCAGCGCGATGAACATTGCCGGCGACCTTCGGCCCCTCGTTAGCTTGGCAGACAGTGGCTTGGATGCCCAGACGAAGTCGTTGCTCCAATTGCGTGACTTCCTCCGTCGCGAGTGGCGTCTCATCGCTTTCGTGACGATTTTGTCATCAGCGCTTGGAGCCACTTATGTCGGATTCGCCCCGCGCAAATTCACTGCGCAGACGGACATGTTCGTAGACACCAAAGGTATCACGGCGCCCCAGTCTGAAACCTCACAGGAGACCCGTGGTGTCGACGACTCGATCGTCGAAAGCGAGATTGAGACCACAAAATCGGAAAAGGTCGGCAAGTCCGTCATACGCCGGTTGCATCTCACCGAGGACCCTGAATTTGTCAGATCTGGCCACGGACTCTTCGGCCGCGCTGCCGGACTATTTGGACTGGCTAAGAAGTCTGATGAGCGCCTCTCCTCTGCCGAGCTGGAGCGTCGAGCACTTGCAACCCTCAATGACAATCTACGTGTTACGAGGTTGGGCCGCAGTTATGTCGAACAGATAGCCTATACTTCCTTGGATCCAGACAAGGCTGCGCGAATTGCAAACGCATTCGCCGAGGCTTACATAGATTATCGGCTGCAGGCCAAGTATGAGGCCACGCGTCGCGCGAGCGCTTGGCTGGAAGAACGGATCAGCGAGCTTCGCCAGCAGGCAAGCAACGCCTACAAGGCGGTTCAAGATTTCAAGGCCGAGAATGGCATCATCATCGGAGTAGAAGGGAAGCTCGCGAGCGAGGTTGAGCTTGACCAACTGGGCGTGGCGCTCGCAAAAGCCCGCGCCGATACGAGCCAAGCGCGGGCCAAGCTGGATCGGATACAGCTCATACTTGAACAGCGCCCGGAGAAAGAGAACTTCGCCATTCCCGATCCGGTTGTTACGGACGCTCTTAACAGCCAAGTCATCACCAAGCTTCGGCAGAAATTCCTTGAGAATCAAAACAGGCAAGCCGAATGGAGTGTCCGGTACGGACCCGACCACGAGGCAGTGAAGAATCTGCGTTCGGAAATGGCGGCGCTGCAACGTTCGATTTGGGACGAAATTTCGCGTATCGCGGAGAGCTATAAAAGCGAGCTGCAGATCGCGAAGTCCCAGGAAGAGGCCATCGATAAGCGAATGCTCGAGATCTTCCAACAGTCTGGATCAACACGGCAGGCGCAGGTCAGGCTCCGCGAACTGGAGACTGGAGCAAATACCTATCGCGGAATTTACGAAGCTTTCTTGTCACGGTTTACGCAGTCGGTTCAACAGCAATCATTCCCGTCGACGGAGGCCCGCGTAGTTACCGAGGCCTCGGCTCCGAGTAAGCCGAGCTCGCCAAAGGTAGGAATCACTTTGGCTTTCGCCGTGATGTGCGGATTGGGGCTTGGCGCGCTGAGTGCCATAGCCCGCGAGCAGTTCATGCATCGTCGGGTGCATACGCGTGATCAGCTTGAAACGCTGTTGGGGACGAGCTGCCTCGCCGCTTTTCCTCAGCTATCCAGACTCAAAGCTAGATTGCGCGGTAGGTCCTCAGCGTTTCGCCAAATCAACGAGGCGCCTCCTTTCTCGGCTACCGCTGAGGCGCTACGCTATATCAAGGTTGCGATTGACCTTTATCCCGGCGAGGCCAAGGTCATCGGCATCACTTCAGCGCTCCCCGGCGAGGGCAAGACGACGGTCGCGGCTGCGGTTGCAGCTTTCCTGGCAAAGACCGGGGCGCGCACACTCGTCATTGACTCCGACTTGCGCAGTCCTGCTCTGTCGCAAACGCTTGGTTATATCGATGAACGCGGGTTGCAGAAGATGGCCGCAGAGGGCTTGGCATTGGCCGACGTCGTCATCCCTGATCCCAACTTCAAATTCGACGTAATACCGTCCCCTGCTACCGCGAGGCCCTCGAACAGCTCCGACGTTCTCAGTGCGCCTTCGATCAGGAAAGAACTGGAAAGGGCCCGTCAAGACTACGATTATATCCTATGCGATCTGCCGCCGATCCTGCCGATCGTTGACGTAAAGGCCGTCGCGGGACTGTTCGACGCGTTTATCATGGTGGTGGAATGGGGTAACTCGACCGATGAGGTCCTCAAAGCCGTTCGTTCATCGCCTCTGCTTTCGGAGCGACTGGTTGGCGCGGTCCTGAACAAGACTGACGAGACCTTTATGCGTCGCTTTGAGGGCTATTCCGATCGGCGGTACGCCTACTACACGAAATAGCCCACAGCGCCGAAACGTTGGTCACAACCTCAAGCTAAAAAAAGCGCGGCTGCTGCTAAAACTTTAACCTTGCGTTAACCGATCGGCAGCCGCAAGCTTCGCATTGCACAACACGAGGAAGAAAATCTCAAGCTGTCTATTTTCAAGAGTTCATAAGTTCTGCTTGATGGAGTACCGCAATGGCCGATTTGGTCGATACTCGCGGAAAGCTGTCTTTTATCGTCGAGACGCCTCATCCGGCGGAAACGGTGAAGTGCCCCACAGGTTCAGCAACGAAGAGAGTGCTGGACGTTATACTAGCAATTTTCGGTGTGCTGCTGTTATCCCCCCTATTCTTGATCTGCTACACAGCCACAGTACTTTCTTCGCCAGGTCCAGCACTTTTCCGCCACCGGCGGGTCGGTTTCAATGGCGAGACTTTCGCTTGCTTAAAATTTCGCACTATGGTCCCGGATGCGGCCGAACGACTGCAGCGATTATTGGACTCTGATGCTGCCGCCGCTGCTGAATGGAACGCCGCTCGCAAACTGCGTTGCGATCCTCGGGTAACGGCCATCGGCGCATTGATGCGGAAATCCAGCCTCGACGAATTACCCCAATTGTTTAACGTTTTACGCGGCGATATGAGCATCGTCGGACCGCGGCCAGTGACCGAAGAAGAACTGGTTCGCTATGAGCACAATGTCGGTGCCTATCTTTCATGCCGGCCAGGCATTACCGGACTCTGGCAAGTGAGCGGTCGCAGTACCACCACGTATGGTAGGCGTGTGGCGTGTGACACCTATTACGCCAGAAACTGGTCCATAGTACTCGACACCAAGATCATGCTCGCAACAATACCGGCCCTGTTCGAGGATGGAGCTTACTGACTCCGCGCTTCGAACGGTATTCGATGGGACTGGACGAGGATCGGAGAACAGATGAGCGCAAATCCTCCAACCTCTATAGATCCGGCGATCTTCGAAGCCGTTTGCGCTCAATGCGAAACTCTGGCCGTCACATTTCAACGCGCCGAGGGTGCGCTCGATAGCGCGCCAGTCTTTTGCAGCAACTGCGGCCGTTTGCGCGGTCTAATGGGAAGCATCAGACAAATGGCTCATGAATCCGCGGCTCCCCACTCTTCTGGTCTTCTGAACCAGCCCTAGCTGGAGCTCTCAGCCGATCGGCGCTGAAGTGCGGCTTCCGCCTTCAAGGTCGAATCCCGAGCCGTCGGTTGATAGTCAAAGCTGCCTTGGCGTCCGATGGACTCAATTCCGAGTTTAGCGAGGACATCCATCGCGTGCTTGGCGTTCTCATCAGCGTTCTCAGTGTAAATCGGATAGGCGTTAGAAAGCAGGTGAGAGCCCTCCAGGCGAAGGTCACCCGAAAACAGTCGATTGGCTTTTGTATGCTCTCTGAAGTCGCGGTCCGCCGCGCCAGCGTCCTGAGCAACATGCTCAGCATTGAGTTCTACTGAGAAGAATTCGCGTCCGCCGCACTTGCCGTAGAAATCGGAGTGCATCGTGAGGCGTTTCCACGCGCCCTTGCTCGAAAAGTTATACAAGATCGATTGCTTGAATCCGCGTTGACCCGAATAGCTGTAAAAGAGGCTCATCAGTGTAACCGTTTTAAGCTCTCGTTGCGCCTCTAGACCGCATAGGGCCTGAATCTGAAATAGAGGGATGGTCGACACCAGACGCCCCCCGACAATCCGGCGGTCCCCCACGGCTATCGAAAACCTTCCATCATGTCTCTCAAGACGGCCCATCTTCACGCCCAAGAGAAAGCGCGCGCCCTGAGCCTCAAGCCGCTCCCTTGCCTTGTGATAGAGATATGAAAACCCCTCCCGCGGTCGAGCGAGTTGTTGATTGGGCGGCGACGGGGGAGCTGGCGAAACGCATCGCCGAAGGAGGTTGCGGAGACGTGCGTGCTCCCGGATCCAGAGCATCCTCTTCTCCGCAAACTTGGCGTCCACTTTGTCGGCTGGAAAACCATAAAATCGATCCAGATAGTAACCCAGCCCCGAGCGCATCAACATCCTCGAGCCGATCCAGAAGGTCGCGAAGTCTTCCGCGCTGCGTATGCGACGACGAGACAGACGGGCCACGATAACGGAACCAAAAATCAAAATCCATTCGAGCGGACCAGCTCGCAACAGGTCATCTGCGACGGACAGCGGGTAGCGAGTCACAAATCCCTGTGGTGTCAGACGGCCCCACGATGGGCTAATCGGGATATAGAGCGACAGCAGTTCCGGAAAGTGCGTCAACAGAGGCGAGTCGTCCTGGAAGATGAAGCTACCCACATCGAAGGTATATTCTCCGAGGCTGCAGTCGATGTGATTGCCGCCGAGCCAAGAGTACTCATCGATGACCAGCACGCTCCGTGCGCCCTGACGCTGCAAAATTGAGGCAGCAACCAGGCCGCTAATTCCAGCTCCCAGAACGACCGCATCAAACCGCTCAGAGTCGGAGCTATCAGTCATCAGAGTGACATGTTCAAAAAAACATCCCCAAATCAACCTAGTAAACCCCACTTCGAGAACAACAGCCAGCATAATGTAATTCCCAAGGATACGGCATAGAACTGACGGCCAGCCTCGATGACGAGCAAACTTCGTCTCGTCGCCAGCGCATGTTCAAGGCAGCCCGGACCTCTCCGTTCATGAAAGCTTAGACGACCCAGCCGGGCAGCGAGCCTGCCAATTCGACCGTTTCCTAAGCGGTGACAACAGCGGATTTGACAAGCTGCGAGTACATCAATTTCGACAGGCGTAGAGAGCTCCGCAAGATGCCGACGGAAATCCCCATCAGTGCGCAATGACTGTCCGGTCGGGGCGATCGAAGGAAGCTGCTCGTTGCGGGTGGCGGCGGAAGCCTGGGCCGCTGCCAGGGAGTGGCTCAATTTTGTGCATTGAGCGCCTACGATATCGCCTAGCGTCTTCGAGAGAGCGAATGCACTCTATTCCAATTTGAAGATGCAGACTTGAGGCGGACGTTGGCTATCACGCGGCGTCCATTCAATTGCTCGATGCGGACATTTGTCACGGGCGCTTAATCGGGCGGAATATTGAGGTCTTGATTGACGGAAGAGAGGTTTGAAGTGCTGGATGCGCTCCGTGGCTTCGCCGCCATAGGCGTCGTGCTCTTTCACCTTTCGATCGTCGGTACACCGCAGTTGGCACCTCATGGTTATCTGGCGGTGGATTTTTTCTTCATGCTTAGCGGGTTTGTGCTTTCGCACTCCTATGCGGTGCGTCTTCAGTCCCGCAGGCTAACAGTCAGCAGCTTCCTTCAACTTCGCATGAAGAGGTTATTGCCGCTCAGCCTGTTAGGACTCTTGTTGGGAACTGGGTATTTCTTGGTTCGATTGGCGATGCAGAAATATTCGCAGTACGCACTTTCTGACATTCTCGCCGGGACAGCCTTCAACGCGGCTTTGCTGCCTAAGCCCTGGGTAAGTCAGGCTCCTACAGACACGACATTTCCCACCAACACTCCGATGTGGTCATTGTCATTTGAAATCGCCGTAAACGTGCTTTGGGCGGCGCTGATATCAAGGGTAACTACAAAGTGCGCTTGGGTGATCACTGCTGTCACTGGCGGACTACTTACCCTAATGATCCTCAAAAACGGCACCGCCGATCTCGGGGCCACATGGACGACGTTTTTCGGAGGTGCCGTACGCACCCTATTCGGCTTCTTTGTCGGCGTCCTGGTCTGGCATTATCGCCCCAGACCATTCCTATCAACATTCCCGCTTTTGCCGATGATCCTTCTGCTTGCGACGGTCTTTTGCTTTCCGATCCGTAGTTCTGTGCTCGATGCTGTTTCGATCGTCCTTATCTTTCCACTTCTTATGTGTCTGTCCGTCGCGTGCCATCACCGGCGAAAGCAGCGTCTCCTGAGCGAGTTAGGCCGCCTTTCGTATCCACTCTACGTCGTTCACGCTCCAATTCTCATGTCGACGGTCGGTTTGCTGAAGGCCATTCATCTTGAGCAGACGGCTTCTTGTTACCTCTTCGCGCTAGTACCAATTTGCATTCTGGTGGCGATCGGTCTGGACAAGTATTACGATCGCCCGATCGCATCGGTTCTTGGAAAACAAAGAGTCCGATCCGCGTTGTAGCTTCAGAGCTGCGAGTGTCCCCGGCCAGAGCTCGGATACGAGCGATCGACCCTTTCGGATACGAGCGATCGACCCTTATCACAGACCCGAGGCGGCTCAACCCGACCTCACGAGATCTGCTCACA
This sequence comes from Bradyrhizobium sp. CB2312, assembly GCF_029714425.1. NCBI lineage: Bacteria > Pseudomonadati > Pseudomonadota > Alphaproteobacteria > Hyphomicrobiales > Nitrobacteraceae > Bradyrhizobium > Bradyrhizobium sp. CB2312. Next base: position 5,803,791 of record NZ_CP121668.1, read on the forward strand.
TTGGCTGTGATGTGATGAAATTTGTCTTGATCTCCCGGTGCACACGTCGTGCACACGCCGCCTTCTAACTAATTGAAAGACTTGAACTCCGCTCCAATCAAGCTTGAGCTAGCTCCAGCAACCGAGGTCCAACCTGGGCATTCGTCGCACGATCATAGTGCTTCGTGTACTTACTATTAGGAGCGCCTTGATAGTCCGCCAAATGTCGTCGTTCTGGACGCCATGACCTCGATACCTTGACGTTGATGCCTGTGCTTTCCGGTATCAAACCGACACGAGATCTCCGTTTCCGCGGCGCGCTTGATCGCGTCGATCACGCTGAGGGTTTTCAGCCCTTCGCTCCCACTCACCACAGGGTCCGCCGTACCGCGGATGACCCCGCAGAAATTTGCGATCTGCATGCTCAACGGGTCTGCTTTCTCGTAGCTCAGCTGCTCACGCTCAATCGGCGCCACCAGCTGGCCTTGCTCGGGTGATGCTACAAATCGAGTTGCGGAACAGCCAGCGATGTCCTTGTGCCGCTAATCTGGTAACGCTCGGATTTTAGTGAGTGCACGCCCGTACTCGGGGCTACCAGTGCCGTGCTTTGAACCGGAGGACAACAGAATCAGTTAGCTTTGTCGCCCCACGCCCCGCCCGAGCCCTGCATCCTGCTCGCAATTGTGCATGGTCAGGCAGTCGACAAGAGCCTTTGCGACGGCGCATGAAAGAAGTGCATGCGTACCGGCATCTACATCGGACCGGAAAGCGGCACGAACCACGGTCAGGCCGAGGGAGCGCCTCCCACTGGGGCGGCCTTACTCTGGATCGATCCTGTAAACGTCGCCCGGAATGAGGTCTAGTTCCTCGAATGACCTTTGCTGGCTTTCCGTAAGGACCACTGGAACAACTTGCGCCGTCCAGCCTTCGGGGACGGCGGCGAGTACCAGCGTCAGCGCCTGGCGAGGCTTGGCTAAGGCGAGCCATGTCTGCTTCGTCGGTGGCGCATCGTCTGAGGCCACCTCAACAATGGTGAACGAATTGCCGAACGACTCCGCCATCATTGGCTAACGCGGACGCGTTGTTGCTAGTTGCTGTTTGTGGGCAGTCGAACAGGGCCAGCTATCAACCGATATGTAGGTACCCAAGCGGTGTTCCACGATTCCATAGTCGCGCCGCAAACCGAGCAGTCGAAGCTCGCGATTTCCCGCGAAGGGGCCATCGCCTCGGAGCGGCTGTAGACAGCTCCGCATTGGCAAGTTCGGTGATGAGGCTCGGACATGCCCCGTTTATGCGCCTGAAAATCAAAGCTGGCCAACGGTTTTCGGACCCGACCGCAGGGTCGAGCCCCCGCGGGGCCGGATAAAGTTTTGATCTAGGTCAACTGACTTCGGCGACCGCAAGCCGGGGGAGCTGAGCCAATCGTTGATGTGCGCGCCGGTTTCCACGAGCCTGGCTTGCCTAAGCATTGCTTCGCGCTCGGCGCCTGCCGAAACTATTCAGCCATTGCTTTGAGTTTTTGCGGCCTGCTCGGCCATGCGTTCCTGGAGGGGTCTGCTTCCCCCTGATGCGGCGCCGGGTCGCGCGCGCCCTCGAACCTTGTTGAAGACAACTCCGCGCGAAGAGGCATTGTAATTGCGAACTGGCGCACCGATGAGCGCCGCTCAATGTGTTTGTAGTAAGTGGACGGCGGCGCGGCCCCTTCTAATCGTCCACTTCGAAGAGACGGGAATTCGCGGCGACTTCTGCCCACAACTGCTCCATCATCGCCTTCACTTCGTGGGGCCGATAGTCTTCGCCACTCGGGAGCACGTTTCCAAGTTGATTTGGATTTATGGTTCCAACGTATGGCGCGCCCGGATGCGGAGTATACGCAGCCCCGGTTGGCAAGTTGACAATACCCTTGGGCGCAATCTTAAACTGGTCTCGTCGAACCGGGGTGGACATTCCGCGGCCCGCGCTCAGTTCACCCATCGCTGCCATTCGGCAACGACGGTGGGGTGATTGATCGCCGCGCGGAACTCCTCTGTCGTCAATTCGCGGAGCGTGAGATTGCGCTCCACCATCATGAGATGGCCGCAGCAGTCGCAGACGGTGAAGTTTATCGACACTGTCTCAAGGTCAGGCATGCTATCGATCGGCTTGATCCCATCAAGCACGGTATCGCAGCATGGGCAGGGCCTTGGACTTATTAGGACAACCTTTGCCATACCGGCCTCGCTCGCCTGCTTGGCGCGACCTTGAGTGTCGCTAAGAAGGACGAGCGTGTCGCGCTGATTTTTTGGGCAGAGAATGCCGCGCCATCACGTCGCCGATGGATACCAATGTGGAAGCTGCGGCAAGAAGCTGCTTCTCAGCCTCGGACCAAAATGTATCCATCCGTCCCGCCGGCTCCCCGACCTCTGTCCAGAGATGATATGCTCGAACGCGGATTTCTTCTTCGCTTAGACCAGCCATAACTTCTCCTTTCGAAAGCAAGCGTTGGTGAGGACGACTTATGAAACGCTTACTTGAAGCCGCTTTCGCGGTGGGCTTGGACGGCGACAAACAGGAACTCGCCGGCGACAACAAGTTAGTTTGTCTCCAAAATGTTTCCGCGGCAAACAGAGGCTTATCGTGATTCTAACAACACACGCGATTGTTGGAGGCGCCATCGCTAGCCTAATGCCATCTCATCCCGTAGTCGCCTTCGTGGCGGGATTTGCCAGCCATTTTGCGATCGATGCGATCCCTCATTGGGACTATCCACTCCGATCAATTGCGCTGGGTACTGAGGGCCGCAATCGGGTAACAATGTCAGCGGCGCGGCTGCGCGATGTGGCTGTCGTTGGACTCGACGGGTTTGTCGGCTTTTTTCTGACGCTTTTGATTTTCAAAACAGAAAACAACACAGCGGCAATCGTGGCCGGTGCCGCGGGAGGAATGCTCCCTGACCCACTTCAATTCCTTTACACTCTATACCCGCGCGAGCCACTGCTAACCCTTCAGAGTTTTCACGTTAACATTCACACAAAGCGACGGCTCGGCAGGATCGTCGGTATTGGCTCTCAATTCGCCTTCGCTGCTGCCACAGCCGTAATTGCGATCGTCGCACGCGATTACTGACTGCTCAACCGAGGCCGCCTTTTTGCCGGCCTGAAGGAGGCGAACGGGCATCCCTGAGGGTGGACAGCCTCCAAACGACGCCTAAGGTTGGTCGACGGGCTAGCTTGACCTTGCCCCCAAGTTTTATCCAGTCCTCAGTTCGCCCTGACGGTTGGGTTTGCCCGGTTGGGCGGTGGTAGCGACGGGAGCTGGCGCGGAGCCCTCGGCATAGCGCAGCGCCAGATCCCGGCGCGGGTGGCGGGTAAAGGCGAACTCGGACGGCGTCTTCCATCCAAGCTGCGAGTGAGGTCGTGCGTTGTTGTAATCGGCCCGCCAGCATCCGAGCGCGACGCGGGCCTGGGCCAGCGACGTGAACAGCGTCTCGTTCAACAGTTCATCCCGCAGACGGCCGTTGAAGCTCTCGATGAAGGCATTCTGCATGGGCTTGCCCGGCGCGATGTAGTGCCATGCGACACGGCTCTCATCGGCCCATGTCAGGATGGCGTTGCTGGTCAACTCGCTGCCATTGTCGCTGACCACCATCTTCGGCTTGCCGCGCTCCATCATCAGCCGGTCCAGTTCCCGCGCCACCCGGGTACCGGAGAGCGAAGTATCGGCCACCAGCGCCAGGCACTCGCGGGTGCAATCATCAACCACGGTCAGGACGCGGAAGCGGCGGCCATCGGTGAGCTGATCCGACACGAAGTCGAGCGACCAGCGGTCGTTGGGCGCCATCGGCACGGTCATCGGCGCCCTGGTCCCGATCGCCCGTTTGCGACCGCCGCGGCGGCGCACCGCAAGCTTCTCTTCCCGGTAGAGCCGGAACAGCTTCTTGTGGTTGATCACATAACCCTCTCGCTTGAGCAGAACGTGCAGGCGCCGATAGCCGAAGCGACGGCGCTCCTGGGCGATCGCCCTCATGCGCTGGCGAAGGCCGGCATCGTCCGCTCGGGCCGTCTGGTATCTCACTGTCATACGGCAGCAGCCGATGGCTTTACACGCCCGCCGTTCGCTCATCCCGAATGCCGTTCGCAGATGGGCGACTGCTTTCCGCTCGGCGGCGGGCGTCACCACTAATGGGATGACCCGCCCCGTCCTCTCAGTCAGACTGAGTTGGCTTTTGAAAGGAGGAAGCAATGAGGACACGGAACAAGCCCAGGCCGGCAACGGTGTTTGGGATCGACATTGGCAAGAACCTTTTCCACGTCGTTGGACTCGACGCCGCCGGAATGCCGATCCAGAAGGCGACCTTTCGGCGCGATACGCTCTTGCAGTTCTTCGAACGTGCAGGACCGGCTTTGGTGGGGATGGAGGCCTGCTCCGGCTCGCAATGGTTGGCCCGCAAGATCGCCGCCATGGGGCACACCGTTCGCATCATCCCAGCTCAATTCGTGAAGCCATATGTGAAGTCCAACAAAAATGACATCATCGATGCCGCGGCGATCGCCGAAGCCGTGACGAGACCAACAATGCGCTTCGTCGAGCTAAGGTCGCCTGAGCACATTGACCTGCAAGCGCTGCATCGTGTTCGCGATCGGATGATGTCGCAACGGACGTGCCTCATAAATCAGATGCGCGCTTTTTGCCTGGAATATGGGATCGCTATTCACCAGGGCGCCGGCAAGTTCAAGGCAGATCTGCCGAGAGTTTTGGCAGATGAATCGAATGATCTAACGTCGGCCATGCGTCGCATTCTGGCATCTACATTCGACGAGCTGCGGCAGCTGGAGCTGCGGATCGCTGAAGTCAACCGCGAGATTGAGGCGGTTGCCTCTCAAAGCGATACCGCACGTCGATTAATGACTATCCCGGGCATTGGTCCACTCGCGGCGACGGCGCTTTTGGCAGCAGCTGGATCTGCCCGACAGTTCAAAAAGGCCCGCGATATGGCAGCTTGGCTGGGTCTTGTTCCCAGAGAATACTCTACGGGAGGCAAAACGAAGCTGCTGGGGATAAGCAAGCGCGGCAACCGATATCTGCGCCGGATGATCATCCACGGCGCCCGCTCCTGCGTGACACATCTTGATCGCTCGCGATATCACCTTGGCGCCTGGCTTGATGGACTTCAGGCACGCATGCACACCAACAAGGTCACCGTCGCCTTGGCGGCAAAGATTGCGCGGATCGCATGGGTGGTGATGACCAAGCCCGGCGCAAGCTACGAACGGCGGGATCCGGCCTTTAGCTGATCCCGTTTGTTCCAGACTGCGAGGCTCGTGAAAGTGATGACGAGACAGTCGATCGGCGCGCCGTAAGCCCTGTGCAAAAAAGCGGGTTTTGAGCCCGGACCATTTATCTGGGAACGGCACGCGCGGATCTCATCATGGCCTGGCCGCAACAGCGGCCCACTTGCAAGAGGCCGGATACATTTGTGCAGACTGCATCGTCCTGATCGAAACGACCCTTGCACGGGCGGGGCGGGTCATACATTTTTCCCAGGAGGTCCTTCAACGCCGCATTGTCCAGCATCGCATCAGCCAGCAACCGCTTCAGCCGCGTATTCTCGTCCTCCAGCGTCTTCAGCCGCTTGGCCTCCGACACCTCCAGCCCACCGAACTTGGCCTTCCATTTGTAGATGCTGGCGTCGCTGACGCCGTGCTTGCGGCACAGATCGGCGACCGACACGCCGGCCTCATGCTCCTTCAAAATCCCGATGATCTGCTCTTCCGAAAAGCGGCTGCGCTTCATGCTCTGGTCCTTGTCGTGGGCCAGAACGAACTTCAAACTGGATTAAGCCCGGGGGGCAAGGTCAAGCTCAACCAGCTAGGGAGCACGCAATGTACGCCAATATTCTCTTGAGCACGGATGGCTCCGATGTCGCGGGTAAAGGCGTGAAGCACGGCATTGCGCTGGCAAAGGCCGTCGGCGCCAAAGCAACAATCATCACGGTCACTGAGGAAAAGTATATCGACTATGGTGGCGGACACGCCGGAGGATACATTCCTCGCAGGAAGAGATGGATCGATTTGTGGCCGCTAACAAGGAATACGCTGGAAATGTGCTCGATGAAGCTCGCGTCTTGGCAGCGCAATTCGGAGTGTCAGTAGAGCTCTTGCATATTCCAGATTCGCACCCGGCCAGCGCGATCATCGAAAACGGCAAAATCTCGCGGCTGTGATTTGATTGTCATGTCCTCTCACGGCCGCCGCGGCCTCAGGAAGCTAGCCAGACCTCTGAGGTATTGGCCAATGGTAGCGTGCCAGTGCTGGTCGTGCCATACGGGGCCACTTACGCAGATATCGCCGTCCTCCTCCAGGCCTGCGGCATCACCTGCGCGGGCGGCAATCCCCTAACCGCGGCGACCCTGTCCTCGGCCATGAGCCGCGCCAAGGCGCGGTCAACTCGACTGGCTACGCGACGGCGACCGGCCGGCCGAAATGTGCCGCCGCCTCCGGCAGTAGAACGTCAACGCGAGGACCTTGATCGAGGTGAGCCGCTCCCCAGCATCCCGATGGTTTCAACCGGATCCCCGCGCCGCCAGGCTGCGGCCTGCGAGGTCGACGACGGGCACTTTGCAATTCCCCTCAGCAACGCCGCGATCCGCAGGCAGGGCAAGGCCGTCACCATCCTCGCCTACGGCACCATGGTTCATGTTGCCGAGACCGCCGCGACCGAAGCCGGTATTGATGCCGAGATCATCGATCTTCGGTCGCTGCTGCCGCTCGATCTCGACACCATTGAAGCCTCGGTCAAGAAGACCGGACGCTGCGTGATCGTGCATGAGGCGACGCGGACCTCCGGATTCGGTGCCGAGCTCTGCGCACTGGTCCAGACGCGATGCTTCTATCATCTGGAAGCCCCCATTGCGCGGGTCGCCGGCTGGGACACACCCTACCCGCATGCGCAGGAATGGGACTACTTTCCGGGCCCGGCGCGAGTCGGTCGCGCGCTGATTGAAACGCTGGAGGCTTGAAATGGCCGAGCGCGTGGTCAAGCTGCCCGACGTCGGCGAAGGCATCGCGGAAGCCGAGCTCGTGGACTGGCACGTGAAAGTCGGCGATATCGTGCGCGAGGACGCCGTGCTCGGCGCCGTCATGACCGACAAGGCGACGGTAGAAATTCCCTCGACGACGAGGCCGGGATCGTTCACCAGCACGCAGGCGTTCATATCAGAATCGCCACGCAAACGCCGACCGGCTTGGTGGTCCCTGTCGTCCAGCATGCGGAAGCGCGCGACCTCTGCAATTGCGCCGCCGAGATCGCGCTGCTCGCGGAAGCGGCGCGGAACGGCAGCGCCACCCGCGACGAACTCACCGGCTCGACCATCACGATCACATCGCTCGGCGCGCTGCGCGGGCTTGCGACGACGCCCATCATCAATCATCCGGAGGTCGCAATCGTCGGTTGTCAACCGCATCGCAATCCGTCCGCATTGGGATAGCACCGTCTTCGTGCCGCGTCGGATGATGAACCTGTCGTCCAGCTTCGATCACCGGGTGATCGACGGGTTCGATGCGGCCCAGTTCGTGCAACGGATCAAGACACAGCTGGAGACACCGGCCATGATCTTCATTGACGCATAGGACAATGACCGAAATCACCTGCAAGCTCCTTGTCATCGGCGCCGGCCCCGGCGGCTACACTTGCGCGATCCGTGCCGGCCAGCTCGGCATCATGTGGTTGGCTACTCCCGTTTCCGCGACGGCAAGACCGTCGAGGTCGAAACACAATCCGTCCGACAGGTGATCCATGCCGAAACGGTGGTGATCGCGACGGGCTCCGAGCCGGTTACGTTGCCGTTCCTTCCCTTCGGGGGCCGCGTGATCTCCTCGACCGAGGCTTTGGCGCTGACCGAAATCCCGAAGAAGCTTGTCGTGGTTGGCGGCGGTTACATTGGCCTCGAGCTCGGCACTGCGTTCGCGAAAATGGGCGCGGCCGTCACGGTCGTCGAGGCCGCGCCGCGCATTCTCCCGCAATACGATAGCGACCTGAGCGAGCCCGTCGCAAGGCGCCTGGCCGCGCTCGGGGTCACCGTTCTGACAGGCGCGAATGCGAAAGCACTCGCAGCCGACGGCACGGCGCTGGCAATCGAGACCACCGGTGGTGAGCAGACATCACTCAAAGCCGACAAGATCCTTGTTACGGTCGGCCGCAGACCCGCGACAAGCGGCTTTGGGCTCGAGATTCTCGATCTCGACATGGATGGACCTTTTACCCGGATCGACGACCGGTGCCGCACCTCGATGCACGGCGTCTCCGCGATCGGAGACGTCACGGGAGAGCCGATGCTGGCGCATCGCGCCATAGCGCAAGGCGAGATGGTGGCCGAGATCGTTGCCGGTCGCCGTCGCGCCTGGGACCGGATTTCGATCCCGGCGATCTGCTTCACTGACCCCGAGATCGTCACGGCCGGCCTGTCACCCAACGAGGCAAGCAGCAGGGGTTTCGACGTCAAGACGGACCTCTTCCCGTTCAAGGCCAACGGCCGCGCACTGACGCTGGATCGGGAAGACGGCTTCATCCGGACCGTGGCGCGAGCCGACAATCATCTGCTGTTGGGTATCCAGGGCGTTGGCGCCGGCATCGCCGAGTTGTCGGCAGCCTTCACTCTTGCGCTGGAGGGGGCGCGCTCCTGGAGGATCTCGCCATGACCATCCATGCACATCCAACCCAAAGCGAAGCCTTTCACGAGGCCGCGCTGAAGTCGCGTGCTAACCGCCCGGAACGAGCGTGTGGGGGCAAGGATTCGTCCCAGCAGGAGCGATCTCGATGCTGATGACGAGGCATAGACGAACGGCGATCAAAACGCTGCGCGGCTGGGCGATCTCCCTGCTGCAGGAAGCCGGCGCCATCCGCGAGTGCGAGGAGCACGGCTGGATGCAGGACCGCGCCGACCCGCACGCGCGCGAGCGCGCCCTCGACATCGCGCGTCGGGATCCGCCGCCGGACATCTCTCCAGCCGAAGCCGTAGCCGACGTCCGCGATGTCCTGGAAGCGATCGGCGACACCTGTAGTGCCCACGGAGTCCGACTAGACGGCTTCGCCGGTCCGACGGCGGCAGCCGCCCGCAGACGCGTGAGCCTCGCCAGAGCGCTCTGGATCCCAGATATCTCGCCACCTTCTCCGCGATCGCGTGTGGGCACGCCCCCTTGACACCCAAGCCCACCTATCCATATACCATCCACATGGATGCTAGGGGGATGGTGAGTGTATGATGCCGAGCAACGTTCGCGAAATTCGACCAAAGCCTTCCGACACGGAAAAAATCACGATTAATCTTGGTTTTGTCGATCTCGGTCTGGTCGATTTGATGGTGCAGGAAGGCTTCTACTCCAACCGCACGGATTTCATCCGGACCGCCATCCGCAACCAGCTCGAACGCCATGCCGACGTGGTCAAGCAGTCCACGGCGCGAAAGAGCCTGGACCTGGGCTTGCGAAACTACAGCCGCGAGGATCTCGAGGCGGCGCGGCGCGCGGGCGAGATGCTGCACATCAATGTTCTGGGCCTCGCCACCATCGCCCCGGACGTCACGCCCGAGCTTGCCCGCGCGACGATTGCATCGGTCTCTGTGCTGGGGGCCCTGCATGCCAGTCCAGCGATCAAGTCCGCTCTCGCTGACAGGACGAGGTAAGGTCATGTTGAACCAGGACATCATTCGCGAAGCCACACGCCTCACACGCTCGGGCCAACTCGTCGAGGCCACCACGCTGCTTCAGCGCATGCTTCGGGGCGAGAAAGAACGGGGCGCTACCGCACCGATGACCGGCCACGCCGCCCTTGCAGCAGCAAGAGAGCCGCCGACCATCGACGCCAAGGCGAACGCCGCCGAGACGAGGCGTCCGCGTCGGGCGGCCCAGCCGGCAGTGGACATCGCCAAAAATCTCCCCGGGCTCGGACTGGGAGAAGCCCTGAGGCGTGCGCCGCCTTCCATGGCGGACATCGTGCCGGACGGCGCCAGGTTCGTCGAAGGAGTCTACGCAAATGCCGCGGGAAGCCGCGCCTACCGGCTCTTCATCCCGAGCGGCTATCATGGACAGGCCATTCCGCTGGTGGTCATGCTCCACGGATGCACGCAGTCGCCGGAGGATTTCGCCGCCGGCACGCGGATGAACTTCATCGCCGAAGAACAGACCTGCTTCGTGGCATATCCCGCGCAGCGGGCGGAAGCGAACCAGGCGAAATGCTGGAACTGGTTTCGGCCGGCCGACCAGCAGCGCGACGGAGGCGAGCCCTCGCTCATCGCCGGCATCACCCGCCAGATCATGCGCGACCGTTCGGTCGATCCAGAACGCGTCTACGTCGCCGGATTGTCCGCCGGAGCCGCGGCTGCGGCTGTCATGGGATCGACGTACGGCGATCTGTACGCAGCGATCGGCATTCATTCCGGACTGGCCTGCGGAGCAGCCAGCGACCTTCCCTCCGCGCTGATGGCCATGAAACAAGGCGGCGGAGCTGAGGCAATGCCGAGCGACGGCCCGCCGCTGCCGACAATCGTCTTCCACGGCGATCGCGACAGCACGGTGCATTCCAAAAATGGCACTCGGATCGTCCGACAGTTGATCGGCGGATCCCGCACCAAGGCGAAGGTGCATCGCGGGCGGGTACCTGGAGGGCATGCCTACACCCGTACAGTCCACACCGACGCCGACGGGCGCGAAATCCTCGAACACTGGGAAATCCACGGAGCCGGACACGCATGGTCGGGAGGCAGTCCCGCCGGCTCCTACACCGATCCAAACGGACCGGATGCGACGAGGGAGATGCTGCGTTTCTTTCTCGAACATTCGTTGCAGCGGAGACAAAATTACTAGCCTCGCTGAGGACGCAACGATCCGGTCTTGGGCTTGTGCTTGACGGCCGCCTCGCAAGCCAGCCGCTCCGCCTTCAGGCGCTCCCGGTTTGCATGGAATGTCTGTTGGTCGCGCTCATACTGCGAGGCCGGCACGCTGGCGCCTGAATCTCGAAACACCTTTGGAGCCTCACACTCGGCCGCGTTCGGCGCTCTCAATCCGATATGCGTTGCACATTGCTCCCTCCTCTAGGCGCAAACGGTCCTTACGCTATAACTGCATTCGGACCGCCAACCGCGATGGCGTCCGCTCCAACAGCAAGCGGATGAGAACCGCGCCTGCAGACAACAAGAGTCTCCGCTAACTCGCTTGCAATAGGTTGCTGAAATTTTTTTATGACTTGTTTTCGCGCGAAGTGACTTTATCTCCGCGCCATGGATCTCAGCGACACCCAGGACTACGCGATTCAGGCAAAACTAGCCGGTGTAATAGGCGCGACCGTATTCTACCGCGTGTTCGCCGGCGTCAAATTTGCTGAAGTCGACGGACCGCTTTTGTACGTATATGCGAAGGACGAAAGCATCGCCGCCGAGATCGAAGATGACTTCGCCTTGGTGATTGCGGATTTGGCTACGGAGATCTTGAAACAGGTGATTGAGGTAATCGTCGTGCTGCCCAAAGTCCTTCAGTAGCAGCAACCCGCAGCTTGCCACCAATGCGAAATAGCCAGTGACGGTAGCTTGCAGGTCAAAAAAACGGCCCCAGCACAACCCGCCGGAGCCGCCGTTGGAGGCCTCGACAGTAATGGGGAGCCGCCGAGGCATGCCGAGATCTAGGGTGATTCGGCAATCGGGTCTGTATCCCTTTGGATATAGGCGGCGCCCTTGATCGCGCCCTCTACGTGACCGACACGCTTTGCTTTTCCACACCCACGATGGACGGTAGCTCGGGGGTCTTCCGAGCCGCTAGGAATCGATAATTTGCGAGGTACTCACGATGCCGCTTTGATAGCGGCATGTCTCTCCCGATCCGACGCCACACTCCTAGCCACGCCGACGGCCGGCCGCTTAAGATCACTTTCGGTGAGATGCGCGAGATGGGGCTGCGCGATATCCTGGTCTACTGCCACTGCGGCCACCATGTTGCACTGAGCGCCGATCTCGAGCCTCGGTTCGTCTGCCGCGGATGCGGCAACCGGGGGGCGGTGCGGCCCGACTTCGAACGGGGCGGCGGACGGATTGCAATCGTGGGCCTGCGAAGTAGCCGCCAGACGGCTGAAGTGGCGACCTTATCGTCCCCCTGCAATCACACGGAAACGAGGAGCCGCCAGCTTGTCAGGCGGGACGCGAACTGGCGTGAACGTTGTATCGGTCCGCTGAGCGCGTTTGCAGTTCGGGCAGACAAAGAGGTGGGCGATTAACGGATCCGGAGTGTGTCGCACCAACTCGGAGCGAAACCATCTCATGATGATCCGGCAACTCGGACAGTCCGGGGCTTCGAGCTGCCCCAGCGCATTCTTCAGCCGATCCATGGCCCCTCCTTTGATCGGGAGACAGTAGCAGAGCCCTTTGGATCGCAACGTCTCAAATGATACACGAGAGCAAATTGGGGATGGAAAAAGCAGCTAACACGGCGCTGCCGCCAGGCGTCATGATGAGCAGCATTGTCAGCATTAAAACCGCCGGACGGCCCCGGCCGGCGGGGCATTTGGGGGTGTAGGCCGGGGCCGCTGCGCTTGGTCTCGGTTGCACCAAGCAAAGGCGAGCCTACGCACAGGTTAAAAGCCTGCTCTGTTCGCTTTCGCACAGTCTGTTGCCTATTTTTCCCGAATTGATTCACATAGACAAATGCAGTCGGGACATGATCAGCGTACTCGCCACCTCCGCAGGTGATTGAGAGGCGATGGTGAGTGAAAGCGCGCGGCCAGCGAACAGATTTCTCATTCGCATGGGGGGCGTGGGTTGGATGGTTTACGATCGAGAGCGCCGGGGGCCGGCACTGATCGGCAGCGACTGGGCAGCGAGTTTGACGCGGGAGCAGGCCGAGCGAGCGTATGAAATCCTTATTGGCTCAGCAGACGACTCTGAATAGGTTCTGCCGGCCAACTTGTGCTGCTCGATCAGTGCGGAGAGGAGCGCTGGACTTGAAAACGATTGATGAACGTGCCTTCACCAACCCGGAAATCGCCGCCCGCAAGCTGATCGAGATCGCCAGGGGCATCGAGGCCGTCCAGGACGGCCGCATCCACATTGAAAAGATCAATGCGCCGTTTCTCTATACGGTAAAGCCACCGGGCCCGAGTTCGGCGCCGCCATCAAGTTCGCCATCGAGAAGGGTTGGCTCGAAATGCACGAGAGCGGAACTTACGTGCGACTCAAGACGGGGCAGGTCTTCGTTTGAAGCGATCGGCGGCAAACTGCGGCCTTACTCATCCCAGACGCGTTCGCCGCACCGGCATTCGTAGAGACGAACTGTCTTGCCCCGTTGCGGGTCAAGCATCGAATGCCGCAGGCGAGGAAACGCGGCGCAGGTCGGGCAACGCGGCCCCTGATCCTGCACCGGCTGCTTAGCAAATTCGGCTTGCTTCCCGTCGGTCACACTCCCCCCCTCAGAGAGATGATTCATATAAGCACCAAAGTGAACACTTGTTCCCGTCCGGGACAGCTAGTCGGCCACATCCTTGACCGTTCGGACCTTCTCAGCTCGCCGGGCGAGGTAGTCGTAGCTCGCTGCCACCTTGCTCGGGGTTTCTTTGGTTTGTTGGTGCTCGCAATTGGCCGCCTTCGCCCGAAACTCCTCCGCGCGGTCGCGGAAGTACTTGGGTGAGTAGATGCGTTCAATGCCCATGACGCCAATCCCCGTTGGTAGGTATCCTAATTCCCCCCTGCGGGTGCGAACGGCCCCGGGCCTCTCCCGGGCTGGACGGAGACGCACCGAGACCGCCCGACGCACCGGCTCAATGCCGGACGCCGGTTGATAGTGTCCCGCCCGCTATTCGCTCGCGGCGTCTCAAATGATACGATGTGCTAAATTTAATCTGCGGGCGTCCTAATTATTAGGACAGCACCCGGGTCAAGACGGACAGGCTGCCAAGTGAGGCCTCACTGCCTCCTCAGTCGTTCTATCTTGATCGTGAAGCGCACCCGCATGACCGGGCCGGTATCGTCGCGGACCTCAATGGCGGCCTCGCCGGGTTTGATAGGACGGTGCAAGCTTTCTCGGGCCGCGTCGGCCATGGCTTGCGTGGCTTCCCGCTCTACACCCTCCATGTCCGTGAACTCCAAGCCTTTCCTCGTCAACGACAAGGCCCTCTTGGTCGACCAGGTCGAAGTAGTAGCGCGCCATTTGATCCCGCCAGTCTTTGGGCCAGTCGTAAGCGTAGCGCCGAGGCCCTTTGGATTGTTTGTGCGGAGTCTTGAGAGCACCGCTAGAAGAGTCATCTTCTGCAAGGGTGCTCATAATGGACGACCAATCTGACGACATAAGACGACCGTTGTCACCACGTATCGAAGTGTATGCTGGTGCAGGTCGCAAGCGCTGGCCGGACGATTTGAAGGCGCAGATTGCCGCCGAAAGCCTCGAGCCGGGTGCGGTTGTCACGGATGTCGCCCGTCGTCATGGCTGCCGGCCCCAGCAGGTGCATGACTGGCGGCGCCGGGCGCGGTTGGGCCAGTTGGTGCTTCCGGCGTCGGCGGACACGCTGTCGTTCGTGCCGGTGGTATCGGAATCGGCGTTGCCGGCGACCGCAGAACCGTCCGGGTCGCCGGAAGCCGCCGTTGTGACGGTCGAGTTCCAAGGGGCGCGCGTAGAGGTGCGCGGGACGCCTGGCCTTGCTGTGCTGAGTGATGTGTTCCTAGCGCTCCGACGGACACGTCCATGCTGACAATGCCCGCGAGCCTCATGATTTACGTGGCGACGCAACCTGTGGACTTCAGAAAAGGTGCGGAGGGCTTGGCGCTGTTGGCGAAGGAGACGCTGGGCCATGACCCGATGAAGGGCGTAGCGGTGGTGTTCCGTGCGAAGCGCGCCGATCGGGTGAAGATTGTCGTCTGGGATGGCAGCGGCCTTGTGATGTATTGGAAGCGGCTCGATGGCAGCGGCTTCAAATGGCCTCCCATCGTGGCCGGCGTGATGCGGATGAATGCCGCCCAGTTGTCGGCGCTTCTGGCCGGCATGGATTGGACACGCATGCACGCGCCTCGAATCCCGCAGCCGAAAGCGCTTGCGTAAAAATACAAATCTTCGCTGCATCACGGCGCGAAGCATGGCAAGCTCGGGCCATGAGTGATTTGCCCGATGAGCTGCCGAGCGATCCAGCCGAGTTGCGTGTCTTTGCCGCGGCTCTGCTGGATCGCTGCGCCAGGCTCGAGCGGTTACTCAAGCTTGCGAAAGATGCGCAGTTCGGTCGATCCTCGGAAAAGCTGGACGCTGATCAGCTGCAGCTTGTTCTGGAGGACATCGAAGAGGCCGTCGCGGCGCTAGAAGCAGCCGAGGATCGCGCTAATCCCAGAACCTGCGAGAAGAGAACTGCTAAGCGCAGGGCCAACCGTGGCAAGCTGCCGGAGCATTTGCCGCGCATCGTCGAAACCTTGCTGCCGGCTGACACCTGCTGCCCGTCCTGCAAGGGCGATCTCGTTGAGATTGGCCGCGATGAGAGTCAAAGGCTCGACGTCGTTCCGGTGCAATACCGAGTGATTGTGACCCGCCGGCCCAAACTGGCCTGCCGCGCCTGTCATGGCGTCGTCCTCCAGCACGCCGCGCCCGAACGATTGATCAAGGGGGGACTGCCCACCGAGCGGCTGGTCGCGCATGTGATCGATGCCAAGTATCATTGGCATTTGCCGCTTTATCGCCAGGCGCAGATGCTGGCGACGCATGGTATCGCCATCGACCGTTCCACGCTCGCCTTCTGGGTCGGCTATGCCGCCCAGGAATTGAAGCCCTTGTGGCATCGTCTGCGCGAGCTTTTGCTCGAGTCCTCGAAGCTCTGTGTCGATGAGACCCCGGCACCGGTACTGGATCCGGGGCGCGGCAGGACGAAAAACCGGCTACTTCTGGGCGCTCTCGCGCGATGACAGGCCTTGGGCCGGACCTGACCCGCCTGGGGTGGTCTATGCCTATGCACCGGGCCGTGGGGCCGTTCATGGCTTGCGGTTGCTTGAGGGCTATCGCGGCATCATCCACTGCGACGGCTATCAGGCTTACAAGACCATGACCCGAGAGACGCGTGCGGACGCCCTGTCCGGGACGCTCGCCTTCTGCTGGTCGCATCTGCGGCGCCAGTTTGTGAAGATCGAGCGCGAGGCTGCTCCGGCGCCAGCTCCGGTTGCCCGCGAGGCTCTCGAGCGCATCGCCCAGCTTTATGCGATCGAGAAGGCTCTCCGCGGCCGATCTGCGGACGAGCGCCACGCCGGCAGGCAGGCGCATGCCAGGCCTCTGGCTGCAGCCTTGAAGCAGTGGTTTGAGGCCAAGCTTGATCACCTTGCACAGAAGAGCGACACGGCGAAGGCTTTGCGCTATGCGCTGCGGCATTGGAACGGCCTGACGCTATACCTTGATGACGGGCGCATCGAGATGGATACCAATGCGGTCGAGCGAGCGATGCGGCCGATCAAGCTCAACGCCAAGAACTCCCTTTTTGCCGGCTGCGACGAGGGCGCCGAGAATTGGGCAGTTCTGGCTTCGTTAATCGAGACCTGTAAGCTCAATGGCGTCAGTGCCGAGCACTGGCTCGCTGATGTTCTCGCGAAGCTCGTTAATGGCTGGCCTGCGGCGCGACTGGACGAACTGCTTCCCTGGGCATCGACCTATACGATGCATGCGCTCGATCCGAGACTGGCAGCATGAGCCTTAACACGACCGTCGTCCGGATCAGGGTAACCCTCAAGGACGTGAAACCGGAGGTGATGCGGTGTCTTGTCGTACCGATCACTTTACGTCTTGACCGGCTGCATCTGACGCTTCAGGCGGCGTTTGGCTGGACGAATAGCCATCTCTTCGAGTTCCTAGCCGGCGGCGGCCGTTGGGGTATCCCTGATCCCGATGGAGATTTTGACCCTCAGCCCATCGATGCCCGCAAGACGCGGCTCTCCAATATCGTTCAAGAGACCGGCGCCAAGACGATCCATTATCTCTACGACTTCGGCGACAGCTGGGATCACGTGATCAAGCTTGAAAAGTGGTTCGACAACACGACAACGGAAGGACTTCCCCTCTTGCTCGAGGCCGCCGGTCGTTGTCCTCCGGAAGACGTCGGCGGTGCGTCCGGCTATGCCGAATACCTCGAGGCCATCAGCGACCCCGCCCATCCGGAGCACGAACAGATGCGCCTCTGGGGCCCGGAGCGGTTCGATCCCAACGTCGTCGACCGCAAGGCGCTCGAGGCCACCGTCAATGCATTGTCGGAAATATGGAAGCCTCGGCGACGCACCACGCGCTCAAAATAGCCGTCAAGCGCCGTTCAAAAAGGCCGCAGAGCTACGCTTACGGCCAGTCAATTAACGCATGTTGGCTTCGTTCCAATTTGGACGCCGCGCGGAACCGCCGGACCAAAACACCGGGATCGCCAGCTAGGTAGGCACACCGCTAATTGGGCCCGCTTGCGTATTACCGCACTTCGAGTTCTTTGATCGCGAGAGCCGATATCTTGGCCGGTTCATGGACGCCGCTTTGGGCGATCTCGATGATCTTCTTCGCGATCATTTCGGCCAGGGGATCATCGCGATCCTTGACGCAAAGAGTATTGAGCGCTTGCCCGTAAGCGGCCGTGATGCGGCTGACCATTTCCGGCTCAATCGCGGCGTCTTGAATTAGTTGATGAATAACACCCATCTCTCAACGGCGGGCGCGCCCAACTGCCTCCAACTCTTTCAGGATGCGGTCCCGATGCGCTACGTGGCAGGCCTGTAGCTGGCAATAGTTATCCAGCAAATCCACCGCCAAGCCCGTGCGTGACCGGCCAGCGCTAGTTCGTCAATGATTTCGACCTGCCGGGCAATATGGCGCTCACCGAGTGCAACGTGCTGCTCGGCTTCCGCTAAGTGCTGGCGCACCATGGGAAGGTCCATGGTTCCATCTTCGCACGAAAGCGGAATCGCACCTAATTACAATCGCCCAGGGCGGCCTATTCTTCCGTCTGGTAAGGCAGCGGAATGGGGTCGTAATGCTTCCGCCCCAAGAAAGTATCGGGCGGCGGCTCGCTCAATAGCTCGACCGATCTTTCCACTATGTCGCGGTATCTGGTCCAAAGGTGAGCGATGTCGGCCTCCAAATTCTCAGGTCGATAGACGGTCAACCTCTGTTGCAGCATCGTCTCCCTCCCATGCTGAGACGAACCATAAGAAAGCTTCCCCAGACGGAATTGTCGAAGGGAAGGCCGTGAATGCTGTGTAACACATCCGAAGTTCAGCGGTTCCCCCCGGAACCGCAAGGCCACGCGGGATCGCGGGCCGCGCGGCTTAAATGTCGCGCGGGGAGCGGCTTCCCACAAACAAGGGCCGCTGGTCTGGTACAGCGGCCCCCGCCGGGTTTCAATTATTTCCGAAATGAAATGGCTCGCCAGCCCCGGAGTCAAAGCATTCTTCCGGTTGGATGTTCCCGCTTTCACATGTTAATCCGGCCCCAAGCTCAGCGCTGAGAGCCGCTAAGACCACGGCCAGAGGTTGTCACCTCGGCAGGGCGACGGCTCGCTTTTGCAGCTGAGGTGCCTAACTGGGACTCTGGTCACTGGAGTTTTCGCGTATGGCCTCGCCTTCAATTGTCCCGAACGATCGGCTCGATAAAGACTTTTATCTTGTGCTCGAGGAGTTTCGAGATGGCGCGGCGTTCCGGGAAGCCGACTAAGGCATCGACCACCGGACCTTGATCGAAGACCTGCTTTCCGGTCAGTACGGCCAGGTGCTGCGTGTGGTCGCTTTTAACGCGGTTGAGAGCTGGTCACGGGATGCATCTGAAGACATCGCTGTAGAGATCGAGGGCGAGTGGCGGCTGAAGGTTGCGACATCTCCGATGGTCTGAAAGATTTCGTCGAGGACCAGCACGGGCGCGCGGTCGGTGGGCAGCTGACTCTGCCTCTAAGGAGCACCAGCCATGCCTGACAAAGGAAAGCCCGTCGGCGCTCGACCGCCGCAGCGCGAAGCCGCCCACTACGTCCGTTGCACGATCTGCGGTGAGATATTCGACAGGCGCGAGCTCCATCAGGTGCTTGATCATCTGCACAGCCAGGAAGTCGAACAACAGCCGACGCAACACTGGCGAACAAGAGAAAGTGACCTGCGTACGTTGCGCCGATACCCGCTGGGTGTGTGTGAAAGCCATCGCGACCGGCATGGGAAGGCCCTTTGGCTTGCGGTTGCGGAGGAGCCGGCGCTCCCTGCCCCCTCTGCAACAACGCCGTGCCAGACGACCTGCCGTTGTTGCCGGAAGGCTCCGAAACAGGTTTCACGACGACTGAGATCATGCGGCGGCGGCTTCGCAAGAAGTCACGTCCGAAGCGACCGCGCGACCCGACTTAGCTCTCCCGGGCAGAAGACACTCACCCCGTTTCACAGTATTCAGACGCGACGAATTGCGAGGCTGTTCACATCTCCAGCCACGACGGCATGCTACCGTACGGCGCGGTATGATCATTGAATCAATCTTTTAATGAAGTAGGATTGGGCCGCCTGAACTAAGATCAGGCTCTGAGATGCTGAACCACCTGCTACTCACAAGGATCCTGGCATGGAAATCAGGACGTGGCTGAGAGGGCTGGGCCTCGGACGGCATGAGTCCCTGTTCATCGCGAACGCCATAGATTGCGATGTGCTACCGCAATTGACGGAACTGGACTTCGAAAAGATCGGTATCCCGCTCGGCGATCGGAAGCGCCTCATGAGCGGGATAAATGCACTTCCCCCCGCCCTCCCTCACTTGTCCCGAACGCTGCAGTTGCGCCCTTCGCGGAACGGCGTCATCTCACGGTGATGATTTGTGATTTGGTTGATTCGACCGCCTTGGCGGCCCGGCTTGACCCGGAAGATATGGGTGCCGTTATCGATGCCTATCACGCCGCTTGTGCTCGTATAACGCGCTCCTATGACGGCTTTCTCGCGGACTTTCGTGGAGACGGCATACTTGTCTATTTCGGCTATCCCATTGCACATGAGGACGATCCCGAACGAACAGTTAGAGCAGCACTAGACATCATTGCTGCTGTCGCACGGCTTGAAACGCGCGCAAGTGAACCTCTTGCAGTACGCATCGGCATCGCTACGGGAATGGTGGTCGTGGGCGACCTCGGCGGTGAAGGCAAACTTCGTGAGCATTCCGTAGTTGGAGGCGCTCCTAATGTCGCGGCTCGAGTCCAAGCCTTGGTCGAGCCGAATACCGTGGTCGTCGCCGAGTCTACGCGCCGTCTTCTCGCCGATATCTTTGATCTTCGCGATTTGGGCGCACACCATCTCAAAGGCATTAGCACCCCCGTAAGCGCTTGGGTCGTTAAGGGCCTCTCGGCCTCCAAGAGCCGCTTTGAGGCGGTACGACCGGCAGAGCTCAGCTATCTCGTCGGCCGCGATTCCGAGTTGAAATTCCTGTTGGAACGCCGGCATTTGGCTCGGGCGGGCGAAGGCCAGATCATCCTCATCTCTGGTGAGCCGGGTATCGGCAAATCACGGCTTGCAACCGCTCTGACGGAATGTGCAGACAGCCATCTATCAGAAGTGCAATTTCGCTATCAGTGTTCGCCTTATCACGCCAACAGTGCACTTCATCCCGTGGTAGAGCAATTGGAGAGGAGCGCTGGGATCAAGGCGGAGGATACGGCCGAGAAGCGACTCGATAAGCTGGAGGCGCTGCTCGCCTTGAGAGCGCCGGAACTTGAGGCCGTGGCACCACTTTTCGCTGGATTGCTATCAATCCCCTTCGAAGGCCGCTATCCGGCACTGCAGCTAAGTCCCGCACAGCAGCGTCGACGCACGCTTGCCGCGCTGCTCGATCATTTCGAGAGCCGATCGCGCAAACAGCCGATCCTCTTGCTCTTCGAAGATGTTCACTGGGCCGACGACACCACCCTCGAACTGCTCGACCTCATCGTCGAACGAGCCCGTCTGCTGCCTATCCTTGTGCTGGTTACCTTTCGACCAGAGTTTGAGCCTGCTTGGACAGGACTTGCAAATGTTGGAAGCCTGACGTTAGGACGGCTCAATCCCGACGATGTTAAAGGCGTGGCCACCCAAGTGGCCAATGGCCGTGCGCTTCCGACCGACGTGATGAAACAGATCATAACCAAGACCGATGGGAATCCGCTTTTCGTCGAGGAACTCACGAAGGCTGTCCTCGAAGCGGGAATTCTGGTTGAAGATCAAGATCGCTATCAACTCGGCAGTCCGTTGCCGCCTTTCGCGATCCCAGAAACCCTTCACGATTCCCTCATGGCGCGGCTCGACCGCCTGCACTCAGTTAAGGAGATCGCCCAAATCGGCGCTGCCATCGGTCGTGAATTTTCCTATTTCTTGATACGAGCTGTGGTCGCTCGAGAGGAGACGCGTTTGCAGCAATCCCTCTCTGAACTCGAACAGGCCGGACTCATTTTCCGACAAGGTGACTTGCCGGATGCGGTGTACACATTCAAGCACGCATTAGTGCGAGATGCGGCTTATCAAAGCCTACTGAAAATACGACGGCGGCAACTCCATGCTCAAATAGGGCGCGCCCTGGAGGAAGAATTCCAGACAGCCGCCGTGAACGACCCTGAAATTCTTGCGCATCATTTCACCGAAGCCGGCCTACTTGAACAGGCTACTGATTATTGGCTCAAGGCCGGAAAGCGTGCGCTCGGCCGGTCCTCCAATGCCGAGGCCGTAAAGCATCTGGCGCGAGGCCTGGAGCTGATCCGACAGCTGCGGAGTTCACCACAACGCGACCGCAAGGAACTGGACTTCTATCTGGCTCTTGGGCCAGCAGTCGCCGCGACTGAGGGCGACGCTGCGCCTGAAACATTACGGGTCTTCTCGCGAGCTCGCGCGCTGCTTGGCGAAAGTGCGAGCCTCGAAGAACGAATGACGATCCTATGGGGCAATTACCTAGCTCACAGCATGCGCGCGGAGTATAGCACAGCACTCGAGGATGCCCGCCAATGCCTTGCGCTGGCCGCAGAGTATGATCATCCTGGCGTCTCTGTCTTAGCCACACGCTTCATCGGACAGACGCTGCATTGCACAGGCGTGTTCGCCGACGCGCGCAACCACCTGGAGCGTGCGCTCTCGTTGTGCTCAACCAATCCAGTCACGATATCGACCTATCGCCGCTTTGGAGTCGATGACGCGGTGAACAGCCTAGCTTGGCTCTCGTCGACCCTATTGGTGCTTGGTTATCCTGACCAATCTGCAAGGATCCTCGAGCAGACCGAAACTCTTGCTCGAACGAGGCAACAAAGCTTCACAACCGCGCTTGCTCTGGGGAACGTAGTCATTTTGGGAATAATCGGGGGCGACGCACAGCGCGCCTTGGCGCACGCCGACGAGGCGATATCACTCAGCGTTGAGCATGAATTCGCGGCGATCGAACGAAGAGCACGTTTTTTCCGTGGAGCACTATTAGCCCAAGCAGGAGAACTTCAAGCCGGAATCGACCTGATGCGCAGCGCCTTGGCGGCAACTTACCGCAATTCTGAACGAGGCCGTCGCACTCTCTACTTGGGCCATCTCGCCTTCGCCCATGCCAAACTCGGAGAGCCGGAAGTTGGACTTCGTCTGCTCGACGAAGGCGTTCAGATGGTGCAGTCAACAGGTGAGAGGTTCTTTGAGGCCGAGTTGCATCGTCTTCGCGGCAGCATCAACCTAAAGCTCGGCAGGCATGACCAAGCAGAGGCCGAGCTGCAGAAGGCCGTGGCGATCGCGCGGCAACAACAAGCCCGCTGGTGGGAGTTGCGTGCCTCGATCTGTCTAGCGCGGCATTGGAGCAACGAAGGCAGATATTTCGAAGCTAGGTCCCTCGTAAAGCCAATATACAATTGGTTCACAGAAGGTCGAGATACA
This sequence comes from Bradyrhizobium sp. CB2312, assembly GCF_029714425.1. NCBI lineage: Bacteria > Pseudomonadati > Pseudomonadota > Alphaproteobacteria > Hyphomicrobiales > Nitrobacteraceae > Bradyrhizobium > Bradyrhizobium sp. CB2312. The sequence goes on from NZ_CP121668.1 coordinate 5,826,601, forward strand.
CCCGATCTGGAAGACGCTAGGACTATCGTAAACGAACTAAGCGCAGTTTCAGGACTGAAAGAGGAGCCAGATCACAGCAACTGCTAGCCACGCCTCTCAACATTACTCCCGTAAACTGACCAGCTTCCAATCACCGCCTCCCCTTCGACCCCTCTCGAGCCTTACGGCCCGTTCGTTCAAGCTTGGCAAGGGCGCTCTCGACATCTTTGATTGCCTTCTTGAGCTGCTTCTCGCGATTTAAAAGAATACTCTTGAGTTCTTTTCGCTGCTCGGGGGTCAATGCGGCAGATTTGATCAACTTCGCAAATGCGATGAAAGCCATTGCTTACGCTCCCGTTGGTAGAGGTCGTCAGGCGGTGATCACGATGTGCAACGGTGGAATGTAATATTCTCCAATATCACGGGCCTGTAGTCAAACGGCATTCTTCAACTCGATCGGCCCTCCTGCTGCGCAGTGGTGTCGTGGCGCGCGAGAACCAACGGTAACCTCACCCATCTCACTACGCACCGACATAGCTTTCAATTCCGCTTCTATTTTTTGCTACTTCGGTCGTGAGGTGCGCTTCGTGCGACCGGTTCGGGCGATCCGAACAGCCGGAGGGTCATGCTCGGGCCTTCGCTGCAATAAGCCACGAAGCATGGCAAACTGGTGTTGATCCAGCTGTTTGGCAAAGCTCTCAAAATTAGTCGCCTCACTGCCGATCTGGCTTAACCAAACAAACGCATTGTCCAGCGTGCGTAGCTCGGGCGTCTGGTATGACAGTAGATCGCGATAGTAGGTGGCCGAATCCTCGCAAAACAGATCACGCGCGATACCGTTTACGAGCCGCCGCACCCCATACTTTATTCCCGTGATGGCCGCTCCCGATATACCATTGCTCAAGATCGCTCCGAACGTGAAGTTGTGTAATCTTCGCAGGAACGGAGCGGCCCCCCGGTGCCGCTCCGTGAATTCAAAGGCTTGGCCCAAATAGGGATAGCGCGCGAGTAGCTCGCTCTCCTCGCCGCGTGGAGGCGTGAAGCGGTCGCACCAAAGGGCTATTTGCTCAGAGAATAGAGCGAGCTCCGGACGTGCCGAGAGATCCGTCTCGGCTCCGCTCGCGAAGATCAGGAAGTCGAATTCGAAGCTGCGATCGATGCTTCGGACCCTCGCAACACCGCATGCTTCGTCAACGAAGCTCCAGTCGCAGTCGGGGTGCCAGGCGAAATTCTCAAACTTGAGGCATCGCCAATAGGCGTCCTGTGTGGGCGGGACCGGAAGCTCCTCAAGAATGTGGCGCATGAATCGCCAGCGGTCCAGGTCCGTCAGCTCCCCGAAGTGGCCCAACATGCCGGCAAAATTCATCCAGGTGAGTGGGTTGACCCGCGGTATCTCCGAACGGCGGAAGCAGAGGTCAACTCGCGCGGCGCCCATCTCAAGTGCATGAGCTGCGTTGTCAAAGGCGGATGCCCCTGCACCAAGGATGCCAATGCGTTTTCCCGCAAGCTTGCGAAAATTGATATCATCTGCCGAATGCGCATAAAGATCTGCCGACAAACACGTAACCAGAGACTTAGGAACGCGCCAGCTACCGCTTCCCTCAAAGCCCGTTGCGAGAACGATCTTTCTTGCATGTACCCGCTCAATCCTGTCGGCACGCCGGATATGAGCAAGAAGGAGATCATCTGCAGGCTCAATCAATGTTAATTCGACGTCGTTTTCGACCGGGAGATCCAAGACGTCCCGATACCAATCCAGATAAGATCGCCAGATCTCCTGAGGGAGGGTATCTATCCGATCCCATGCTCGACGCCCAAATTTTTCTTCGTACCACGCCCGCACCGTCAGACTCGGGATGCCGAAATCAATGCCAGTCACCTCTTTCGGCGTGCGCAACTGTTTCATCCGAGCGAAACTTCGCCAAGGCCCTTCAAAGCCATTTTGGCGACGATCGATGATCCTGAAGTTTACTATACGCTCGAGCTTCAAACCGGAGGCTATTCCCAGCCCGCTCTGTCCAGCGCCGACAATCAGAACGTCCAGAACCTTCACGCCGTCAATAAATCGCGGGACTGTCCATTCCCGAGCCGGATAGTCCAAATAAGTCAGCTCGCGCCGAACGCGCTTTGTGAGTTGGGAGACGCTCATGGGACGCTCCTGCCGCTGCGATCTTGTCAGAAATGATCTTCGCTGTTCAGCCAAATTCTGTCTCATTATCATCGGAGGCAAATGATGGCTCGATCACGGATCACGCCCAAATCTTCCCTGGATTGGTGACTTGGCGCGCACGGCGGCTCGCCCAATCGCGCCGAGCCAACGCGGTCGAGACGAAGTCCCTTTCCGCAAACTCGATGCAGTGCCGAATAGCGCGGAACCATTCGTAGCTCGTCAGTAGCTTTTCAGACTAGCTTCGGGTAAATCGTCGGAAGTTGCAAGGAGTTCAACTGCTTGGTCAATGCTGTTTGGAGGAGCGGTGATCCTCGAAGCCGGCCATTCAGACGGGCCAGCGAAGACGCTCGCCATCCTGAGCACATTCTACCAAGGGCCAAGGCCCACAACGAACTCCCGATCTGATTACGAACGTGCGAGGCATGCGGGCGACGGAGCGCTTCGAGAAGGCCGAGCGCGAGGAGCATGCGCGCCGCATGCAGTACATCCTGCAGGGCTACCAGCCGCCGACCAACCAGCACGGCATCACCATCCCGATGTCGGTGGCGATGGCCACGGGCATGGTGCTTCAGCGCCGTGCGCCCGCGCCGCCGAAGTGCGAGTTTTCACCCGAGGAGTAACTCTGCGTCACGAGACCAATCCAACGATCCGGGAGCGGATTAAAGGAACAGGGAATGTTGGCAAGACCGAAGAAGCCAGACGAACTCGATCAAAAGGCTCCACTTATGAGAACGACTTCCGATAATACTGCCGGGCTTCTGGCTCAGGCCCGACCAGCATTGGTCGCCACTGTCCAAGAAACCATGACGGCTTTAAGGATTGGGCGCGCAAAACTCTACTAGCTCTTGAATGCCGGGATCCTGGAAAGCTACCTGGAAGGTTCGTCCCGCAAGATTACGTGGCGCAGCATTGAGGCGTATGTCGAGTGTCGCCTCCGCCAAGAGGCTGTGCGGCGGCAACAACGCGCATCTCGCGGGCTAAAGGTTGAACAAAACAGGGAAGATCACGAGGTAGGTTAACAGCAATGCTGGACATATTTCCTGGTGCCGAGATCGGGTCTGCACCCTACTGGCGGATACTCCCTCCTCCAAATCGCTTTGTTTGTGTTCGCTCTTTTGCGGCTTTGCTTGATAGCTACGGTTGAAATCTACGGTCATGGCTTCGAAGCAGGGTCTCGCAATCACGGAGCGCGGAGGTGTCGGCTTTTGGGGTAGGAAGCAGACGCAGGTCTAGAGCGACTGGATGCCGGCTTCCGCTTCAAGAGGTCGGTATTCCGCACGGACCATGCGTCGGGTGATGTAAGGCGCCTACACGTTGATCTCGCCGGCGGCCCGCACAATCGCTGCAATCGCTGCCTTGGCTGCCGGCGACGAGGTTCTCCCTCGTAAACGGACGATGCCCGTGCTCGACGGCGGCGACAGCCAGCCCTGCACGACAAGACGAACGAGCGCGCCGGACTCCAGCTCCTCTTGTACCGCCGCGTCCGTCGCACCCAGAACGGTATCGGTGGTGAGCGCGACAGTCTTGAGCATGCCATAGTTGTCGCACTCGAGCGCAATGGTGGCATCCTGGCCCTCAGGCAGGCCCAGCAAAGCGGCCAGTTCAACCGTTGAGGGGCTCAGCAGCTTAGGTACCGCAAGACCGTACGCCCAGACTTCCTGCAGCGTGTGCTCGCGCCCAGCCAGCGGATGGCCTGCCCGCACATACAGGTTGGCCGGTTGCCCCCCGATCAGCTGGATTTCCAGCGCGGCCTCCCTGGGCATGTCGCGCACATCGGCGGCAAAGAACTCGATGCTCTCGGTACGCAGACTCTCCAGCAACTGCACCGAGTTGCCGACCTCCATGCGCAATGCCACCTGCGGGTGCTGGCGGCGAAGCGCCACAAGCGCACGTGGCATAAGGGTGGCCGTCAACAGCGGCCCTACACCGAACGCCGTGTCGCCTAGCTGGCTGCCGCGGTAAAGATCCACGTCACGCTGCAGGCAGCGTGCCTCGAAGAGCAGCTTGCGCGCCCGCTCGATGACGAATTCGCCGGCCGGGGTTGGGCGGACATCACCCACGTCGCGGTCGAACAGGCGGATACCCAAGTCGCTCTCGATGGCCTGGATGCTGCGGCTGAAGGCCGGCTGACTCAGGTGGACAGCTTCGGCGGCGCGGGCGAAATGCAGGGTGTCGGCAAGGGCGACGACGTGGTTGAGGCGGCGCAGATCCATGGTAATGCGCTCCTTGCATCAAGAGAATGAGAACTATGCATTAGACGCATCGGGTTGGCACTCCTAAAATCGTTCCCACGATAAAAAACATGTGAGCGAGAGGAGACCCCACATGAGCTCGCAACTGCAATACCTCCTGATCGGCGCCTTAATCCTGGGCTTTGCCGCCATGGAGGTCATCACCCGGCGCTACCAGACCACCGTGCGAGACAATGCGACAGCCAACGACACCTGGCTGGAGGTGCTGATGTTCGTCAGCCTGATCGCCATCACCCAGCCGATCGCACTGTTGGGCAGCAACGCGCTGTGCAACTGGCTCATGCCCGCGCAGCACAACGCCTGGGCCAACCTGCCGTGGTGGGCCATGGCCGGCCTGCTGCTGATCGGCGATGACCTCACGCAGTACCTCTGGCACCGCGCCTCGCACACGCCGCTGCTTTGGCCGCTGCACCGCGCGCACCACAGCGCGGCCTACATGAGCGTGCGCATTACCTACCGCAACAACTTCTTCTACTACCTGATGATGCCGGGCCTGTGGATCGGCGGCGTGGCGGTTTATCTTGGCTTCGGCCCGATCTATGCGGCGTATTTGGTGGTCAAGCTGGCGGTCATCCTGGGCGCGCACTGCGCCTGGGCGTGGGACGCGCCGCTGTACCGCATCCGCGTGCTGCATCCGCTGATGTGGGTGCTGGAGCGCACCATCTCCACGCCGGCCACGCACCAGGCGCATCACGCGCTCACCAACGAAGATGGCATCGGCCACTACAAGGGCAATTTCGGCAACCTGCTATTCTTCTGGGACGTGTTGTTCGGCACCGCGCATATCACGCGCAAATATCCGGCCAAGGTCGGCCTGCAGGACGACATCCTGTTTGGCCCGGAGCGCTGGACGACGCAGATGTTCTACCCGCTGGTCCACTCCAAGCGCGAGCATTCGGCGCTGCGCCCCGGCGGCTATGGCTTCACCGAAGCCGACCTGCAAATCGAAGCCAAAAAGTAGGCCGCATGAACGACCGCACCTCATCGGTATCGTTTAGGAGAAGGCGATGATCGTCTGTTCTTGCAACGTGTTCAGCGACCATCAGGTGCGGTCAGTGGTCGCAAAAGAGGAGCGACGGCCTCGTATGAGCGAGGAGTATGCCTGCCTCGGATGCAGCGCCCAGTGCGGCCGCTGCACTCACGCCATCAAGCGGATCATGGATGAAAGACCCGGCTCCGTCATGCGGACGCAAGCGTGCACCAACCTGGAGTTGATACATCATGAACGTGCCTGTCAATTTCCGTTCGATCGCCATTGCCACTGAATTTCAGTCCTGCTTTGACAAACAGCGTGCGGCCTATCTGGCGGCGCCGGAGCCGTCCTACGCTCAGCGCAAGGCCGATTTGAAAGCGCTCGCTCAGCTCCTGAAGGACAACAAGGACGAGTTGGTCGCGGCGATCAACGCCGACTACGGCTACCGGTCTGAATTCGAGACCCTGTTCGCCGAATACTTCGTCGTCCTCGAAACGATCGCCGATGCCGCCAAAAATTTGAAGAAGTGGATGAAGCCGCAGCGCAGACACGTCGATTTCATGACCTATCCGCTCGCGCGCAATCGTGTCATCCCGCAGCCGCTCGGCGTCGTCGGGGTCATCGTTCCCTGGAATTTTCCGCTCAATCTCAGCTTCTGTCCGCTCGCAGCGATTCTGGCGGCCGCAATCGGGCGATGGTCAAGATGTCGGAAAACTCAAAGGCGCTCGCCCAGGTTCTGATGCGCGTTTCGCCAAAGTATTTTCCGATCGAGAAGCTTGCCTTTTTCGAGGATGGCGGCGGACGAGGACCGGGATTCTCGTCATTGCCCTTCGACCATCTGCTGTTCACGGGATCCGGTGCTACCGGTCGCTCGGTTATGGCCAATGCGGCCCGCAACCTCACCCCGGTCACGCTTGAACTGGGCGGAAAGGCGCCTGCGATTGTTGGGCCTGACTTCCCGGTCAAAACAGCGGCGGAGCGCATTCTCTGGGTGAAGATGTTCAATGCCGGTCAGATCTGTACGAATGTCGACTACATGTTTCTGCCCAAGGGAAGTGAGGACGAGTTCGTCCGCCATTGCCGTCGACTGTTTGCCGACCGCTTCCCTGATATCAACGGCCAGGACTACACGTCGATCATCGATGAACGGTCTTTCGCGCGGCTGCAGGCGACGCTGGAGGATGCCCACACAAAGGGCGCAGTCCTGATAAATCTTGCGGAACAGCAGGAGCCAGACGCGAAGCGTCGCAAATTTGCGCCGCATCTCGTGTTAAATCCGACCGAAGACATGATTGTCATGCAGCGCGAGATCTTTGGTCCGATCTTGCCGATCAAGACCTATGCAGATCGGCAGGAGGTCGCCGATTATATCAATAGTCACGACCGCCCGTTGGCAATCTATCCATTCACTCACAATGCCGAGCTGCGCGACTTCTACATCTCGCGGGTCATGTCGGGTGGCGTATCGGTCAATGAAGCTCTGCTGCACGTCGGCCAGCACGACCTGCCATTCGGTGGGGTCGGGGCGAGCGGCATGGGCCATTACCACGCGCGCGAGGGGTTCAACGCCTTTTCAAAATTGCGCCCGGTCTTCTACCAAGGCCCTCTCTCGCCGATCCAAATGCTATTTCAGCCGCCCTACTCCGGCCGCCCAATGAGCATCTTGCGGACGATGATCAAGTGGAAGACGTGATGTGCGCGCTTGATCCTCCTAACCAATTGGCTGCGGCCCGGCTTCATTCTCATTCGCGCGGAGACCATCATGAAGGGTAAAGTCGTTGTTATCACCGGCGCGCTGGGCGCGCTTGGCAAGGTGGTCGCCGAGGAAGCACATTCGCGGGGCGCGCGCGTCGCGGGCATCGATCATGCGGCGCCGCAGTTCGCGGCAACCGCCGAGCGGATCGAACTCGGCGGCGTTGACTTGACCGACGCCGTCCAGGCGAAAAAGGCGGTCGATGCTGCGGCGGCGCATTTCGGCGCAATCGATGCGCTGATCAATATTGCCGGCGGGTTTACCTTCGAGACCATTGCCGACGGCGATCCCAAAGCCTGGCAGCGCATGTACGCTCTCAATGCCGAGACGGCGCTGAACGCTACCCGCGCCGCGATCCCGCATCTTCTCAATTCGCACGCAGCCCGCATCGTCAATATCGGCGCGATGGGCGCACTGCAGGCCGGCTCCGGCATGGGTCCTTATGCGGCGTCGAAGGCCGGCGTGCACAAGCTGACAGAGTCACTCGCTGCCGAATTGAAAGGCAAGATCACAGTGAACGCGGTGCTGCCCTCGATCATCGATACCGCGGCAAACCGCGCCAGCATGCCGAAGGCCGATCCCGCCAAATGGGTCGCGCCGGAGGAACTCGCCGATGTTATCCTTTTCCTGGCAAGCGACGCCGCCAGTGCCGTCACCGGCGCGCTACTGCCGGTCAACGGACGGGTTTGACGCGTGACAAAAGTCATTGAAACGTAACGGGGAGCCACGCGAATCCTGGACGCCGCGGTTTGCGGTCATTAGCTCATTCAAGAGGCGAGCGACCGATCCTCGGCAGGTCCAGTTCGCGCCGCTTTGCACGCTATAGTACGCCGCAATACTCCACCGACAACCCTGGACTGGAATGGGCCACTAAGGTCGGGTTAAGTCGACGCGAACGACGCCGGTCAAACACCAGGACAGGACGGAGTGAGAAGAGCCATACGAAAACCCGCGCCAATCCGCGCAGCGGCTACCGGCCGCCCTACTCCCACTCAATCATTTAGGTGCACACTACCGCGTTGACTTACCAGCACAATGTCTCAAAGCCGACGGACAAATCCCGACGGTACGTCCGCCCCAACTTTTCGGTCTTGAATTCACAGATAAATTTGCGTGGCGCCGAGAAAGGGCTCCCTCGCTAACTATCGGAGTCAATCGATGAAGTGAACGCGTTGCTAAGGCGCAAAGCCGCCACCGCTACGCACTCCTGTCCCTCCCATACCGTCAATCTTCGTCAGTTCTCGGCAGAATGAGATGTGGCACCGCTTGGCGGCAGGACTGCCTTTGATTCGAAGCCGATTTTGATCCTCTGCTTGAACCGCTTTGCGCATTACCGGTGTCTTGAGGCGCAGGCCATTTAAGCGCGGTTGTAGACCACCGCCAATGATCCCCCGAACGGCAAAATATAGACGAGCTCGAATCTCTACACGCCGTCAGAGACCACAATGGTCTCGCCGGTGATCCGGCGCGCGTCGTCGGATGCGAGTAACGCCAAACCCATCGTTTGATCTACGGCCGAAAAGTTGGCGTTTCACTTCCGATTTTTCAAGGACTCCATCGTGAGTCATCTAGGTACTAGCCCAACCCTTCAATTTCTCGGCGGCCGTCGCGCCAGCCGTTCCCGGACCATCTGCCTCGCGAGCGGGTGCTCGTGCCGGGACCTGTGGCGTGCGCCTGCTGCGGCGGAGCGAGGTTGTCCAAGCTCGGGGAGGACATCACCGAGACGCTGGAGGTGATCCCGAAGTCCTGGAAGGTGATCCAGCACGTCCGGGAGAAGTTCAGCTGCCGTGATTGCGAGAAGATCAGCCAGTCCCCGGCGCCGTTCCACGTCATCGACCGTGGTTGGGCCGGCCCCAGCTTACTGGCGATGGTGCTGTTCGAGAAGTTCGGCCAGCACCAGCCGCTGAACCGTCAGGCCGAACGCTATGGCAAGGAAGGCGTGCCGATCAGCCTGTCGACCCTCGCCGACCAGGTTGGTGGCTGCACTGTTGCGCTGACGCCCTTGTTCCGGCGCCTCGAGGCCCATGTGCTGAGTGCCGAGCGATTGCACGGGGATGACACGACGGTGCCGGTCCTGGCCAAAGGCAAGACCGACACCGGCCGCATCTGGGTCTATGTACGCGACGACAAGCCTTTTGGCGGGCAGGCCCCGCCGGGAGCAGTGTTTTATTACTCGCGCGATCGCGCGGGCGAGCATCCCCAGGCCCATCTGGCCGGCTACAACGGCATCTTCCAGGCCGATGCCTATGGCGGCTATGGCAAGCTTTACGACCCGAGCCGCAACGTAGGTCCGATCCTGGAAGCGGCGTGTTGGGTCCATGCCCGACGACCGTTCTTCGTGATGGCTGATCTGGCGGAGAATGCGCGCCGCAAGGTACAAGGCAAAAAGCCAGCGGTGATCTCGCCTCTGGCACTGGAAGCAGTCCGTCGGATCGACGCCTTGTTCGAGATCGAGCGAGGCATCAACGGCGAGACGCCCGAACGGCGCCGGGCCGTCCGCCAGGAGCTGAGCGCGCCGCTGATGGCCGATCTGAAAGTCTGGATGCGTGAACAACGCGCCAAGCTCTCCCGGCGCAACGACGTTGCCAAGGCGATGGACTACATGCTCAAGCGCTGGGATGCGTTTACCCGCTTCCTCGACGATGGCCGCATCTGCCTGTCGAACAACGCCGCCGAGCGAGCCCTGCGCGGCATCGCCCTGGGGCGGAAGTCTTGGCTGTTCTGTGGCTCCGACCGCGGCGGCGACCGTGCCGCGATGATGTACAGCCTGATCGTCACAGCCAAAATGAACGACGTGGATCCACAAGCTTGGCTCGCCGACGTCCTGGCACGCATCGCTGCACATCCCGTACAACGGCTCGACGAACTTTTGCCCTGGAATTGGCGCGACCGAAATAAGCAAGTCAACCAAGCAGCCTGAGTGACCGCTACGCGGTCCTCACCGGATGCTTACCATTCAACCAATTCTGGCAGTGGCGAGAAAAGCCGCCCGGCAGCAGGCTGGTAATGTCGAACGAGATGTACGGCGCGGTGATGTCTTTGCCGGAAGCGGAGCGCACAAGCCGGAAGGCGGTCAACGCGGCAGTGGAGAACGGGGCCGAACTGCGCCGAACTGGACAAACCGTCTGGGTCTACCTGAACGGCTCTATTGAACACACACTCGATGTACGAACGAAGCTTAGAACTTTACCTTGAGAAGCTCATGGCCGTGAAACTGAGTGGCCCCATCTGAAGCCCCAGCGTCCAACTTTCGCTCCTCATGCTCAACAATGTTTGCTATCACAGATGTGTTGCTTTCTTTGACGGCGGCTCTTGCTTCGACGGCGTGCGGGATCGCCCGGTTTGGCGCGACGCGCGGTAAGTTGTCGTTTTCGCTAAGCTCGTTGTTAATGCCCCAAATGGCGGCTTGCGTCCGATTGTGCACCCCGATTCTGTGAAAGATCGCCTTTACATGGACCTTAACGGTCGACTCCGCGATGTCGATCTTCCGTGCAATGCATTTATTCGAATCGCCTTCGACGACGCAGCGCAAAATCGACTTTTGCCGCGGAGAAAGCTGTTGTGCGCTCCGTTCGTCTGGCGCGATTGTCATGTCCTTGCGCGCAGTTGCGCGATCATTGCCTCCACCCTTGAGATCGAGTGCCAAGGGCAGGAATGCCGGAGGAAACACCGTTTCGCCCATGATCACGAGTTCGATCGATCTGGTGAATACGTCACGGCTCATGACATCAACGAAATACCCATTAGCACCGGCCTGAAATGTTGCAGCCACTTCATCTGGCCGGTATCGATCGGCAACCACAACTACGCGCGCATCTGGGTGACCGCGTCTGAGAGGCTCGATTTGCTCGCGAGCAATCTGGAAATCGTGTCCGGTATGAACAAGGACAAACAGCTTTTGCCCCTGTTCGAATTTACTTTCGCACAATCGATCAGCACATGTCACTGAACTTACTGTGCCGAAATCCGCAGAGCGTAGGAATTCAGCAAGAGCGTCCTTTCGTAAGCAATTTTCTCCAATCACTATCGTTGTTAAGGAACGTTTCCTCCTGATAGATCTCCCGCTCATAATTGATCTCCCGCAGGCAATTCAAATCTCTCAAACGACAGGATGCCGCTCGGTGGCACTTATTCGATACTGATATTCCACGCGGCCCGGCTGAACCGGCATCTCACCAATCGGAGGCTCCTTTGCCTACGGTTGAGAAGCGCAATTACGGGCAAGATGTCGATAAAATGCGAAATCGCCGCACCTTAGGCCCGCGGCACTGCGCTCAGTAGCGTAGCGCGACCGCATGGCAGGCCGAGCACGCACTCTGCATGCGCGGCCACCACTGTAGAGGCAGTCGCATAAAGACCACGTGAGAGTCTGTATTGCTCAATACAGTCTACCACTTTTATTTGGTGCTGAACCAAAATTGGAACCGGACATCCGCAGTCTCCCTCCGGTGAGGGCCATCTTGCCGGGTTAAGACGGGTGCTGTGTAACAGCTCTTATGGACAGCAATAAGTTCAGTGCTCAGGTTGAACGGTTCGAGGTTGTCGAGACTGGCCGTCGCCGTCGCTGGACCGATGATGAGAAACTCAAGATTGTTTTGGAGAGTTTGCAGGCTCCGCGCGCGGTCTCGTCGACAGCACGTCGATACGGCATCTCGCGCTCGCTCCTGTTGACTTGGCGACGATCCTTCGGGACGCGGACGAGCGAACAAACTCAGCCAGCCTTTGTGCCGGCGATGGTGATGCCGGACCCACCGTCGGCGCCGTCAGTAGCTTTGGCGGGGCCAGCGGGCGGACGCATGGAGATTGTCGTCGGCAAGGCCTGTCGCGTGATCGTGGACGCCGGCGTTGATATGACCGCGTTGTCTCGCGTGTTGGATCTGCTGGAGCGGCGATGATCCCGATCGCAGCAGGGGCGAGGATCTGGATCGCAACCGGTCACACGGACATGCGCAAGGGCATGCAGGGTCTGGCATTGCTGGTGCAGGAGGGCCTCGGGCGAGATCCTTTTGCCGGCGACGTCTTTGTGTTCCGTGGTCGTGCCGGCACACTGATCAAGGCGCTTTGGCACGACGAGGTCGGGCTATCGCTCTACGCCAAGCGACTGGACCCTGGCCGCTTTATCTGGCCGGCGACGGTGGACGGCGTGGTGTCGCTGACGGCAGCTCAGATGGGCTATTTGCTGGAGGCGATCGACTGGCGCAACCCCCAACATAGTTGGCGGCCGCAGAGCGCAGGATAAGCAGCGCAATAGTCCCGTGAGATTGCAAAAAGGTCGCGCCAAATCGCGGCTTTTGTGATTCCATCGGTGCATGGGTGATGGTCCCGAAAATCTGCCGGAAGATATAAAGGCGCTGCAGGCGGCGTTACTGGCCACGCGGGCCGAACTTGCCAGCGTTCGCGCCCAGCAGTCCGACGACCAGGCGCTGATCGTGCACCTGAAGCTGCAGATCCAAAAGCTGAACCGCGATCGTCATGGCCCTCGCTCGGAGCGTACCGCAAGGCTGCTGGATCAGCTCGAACTGACGTTGGAGGAGCTCGAGGCTTCTGCGACTGAGGACGAACTCGCTGCCGAAATGGCCGCGGCCAAGACGACGAAGGTGGCCTCGTTCACGCGCAAGCGGCCGTCGCGCCAGCCGTTCCCGGACCATCTCTCTCGCGAGCGGGTGCTTGTGCCGGGACCGACGTCGTGCATCTGCTGCGGCGGTTTGCGGCTGTCCAAGCTTGGCGAGGACATCACCGAGACGCTGGAGGTGATCCCGAAATCCTGGAAGGTGATCCAGCACGTCCGGGAAAAGTTCAGCTGCCGTGATTGCGAGAAGATCAGCCAGGCCCCCGCGCCCTTCCACGTCATCGCCCGTGGTTGGGCCGGCCCCAGCTTGCTGGCGATGGTACTGTTCGAGAAGTTCGGCCAGCACCAGCCGCTGAACCGGCAGGCCGAACGCTATGCCAAGGAAGGCGTGCCGATCAGTCTGTCGACCCTCGCGGACCAGGTTGGTGGCTGCACAGTTGCGCTGACGCCCTTGTTCCGGCGCCTCGAGGCCCATGTGCTGAGGGCCGAGCGATTGCACGGGGATGACACGACGGTGCCGGTCCTGGCCAAAGGCAAGACCGACACCGGCCGCATCTGGGTCTATGTGCGCGACGACAAGCCTTTTGGTGGGCAGGCCCCGCCGGGAGCAGTGTTTTATTACTCACGCGATCGCGCCGGCGAGCATCCCCAGGCCCATCTGGCCGGCTATAGCGGCATCTTCCAGGCCGATGCCTATGGTGGCTACGGCAAGCTTTACGAGGCGGGCCGCAACGCAGGTCCGATCCTGGAAGCCGCGTGCTGGGTCCATGCCCGACGGCCGTTCTTCGTGATGGCTGATCTGGCAGAGAATGCGCGCCGCAAAGTGCAGGGCAAAAAGCCGGCGGTGATCTCGCCTCTGGCGCTGGAAGCAGTGCGCCGGATCGATGCCCTGTTCGAGATCGAGCGCGGCATCAACGGCGAGACGCCCCAGGGGCGCCGGGCCGTACGCCAGGAGCTCAGCGCCCCACTGGTCGCTGATTTGCAAACCTGGATGCGTGAGCAACGCGCCAAGCTCTCACGGCGCAACGATGTCGCCAAGGCAATGGACTACATGCTCAAGCGCTGGAGCGCGTTCACCCGCTTCCTCAAAGATGGCCGGATCTGCCTGTCGAACAACGCCGCCGAACGAGCCCTGCGCGGCATCGCCCTGGGGCGGAAGTCTTGGCTGTTCTGTGGCTCCGACCGCGGCGGCGACCGTGCCGCGATGATGTACAGCCTGATCGTCACAGCCAAAATGAACGATGTGGATCCACAAGCCTGGCTCGCCGATGTCCTGGCGCGCATCGCTGCACATCCGGTCCAACGGCTCGACGAACTTCTGCCCTGGAATTGGCGCGACCGGAACAAGCATACCAATCAGGCTGCCTGAGTGACCGCTACGCGGTCCTCACCGGATGCTTACCATCCGCAGCAAGCCACCTGTTGGAAACAGGAGGATCGGGTGGGGTGCAGATCAAAGATCAATTACTCCGGCACGACCGTCTTACGCGACACAGTCGACTTCTTGAACGACCTTAGGATCGCTGATCGTTATGGAGTAGCCCAAAGGATGTACTTGCACGGATGCGGTCGCTGCTCAACACTTGTGCGAGCGGACCGGCCCGGTCGCGAGGTATTTCGCCACCTGATCTTATCGGCAGCGAACGCCAATACTGATATTCATTTTCCAGGATAGACTTCCGATGAGAAGGCAGCTGGCTAAAAATAAACTACTTGCCGCCATGTCGCCTGCCGAGGTTGAGCTTCTCAGACCGGAGGAAGCTGAGTTCTCGCGCGGTGACGTCCTGTTTGACTGGCATGGTCGGGTGGACCGGATTTACTTTCCTCATACGGCGCTTGTATCGCTTTTGACCCACCTGAAGGAGGGCGGGACGATTGAAACGGGTACCATCGGTTGTGAGGGGATTGTTGGGTCTTTTGCGATTGATGGCGATGGCATTGCTCTGACGCGGTCGATTGTGCAGATTCCGGGACGTTGTTCCGTGGTCAAACTCAGTCGGATGAAGAAGGCGGTTTCCGAAAGCGACGGAATCCGTATGCTCGTCGGTCACTTTCAACAAGCCTTCGCCGCGCACGTTCTGCAGCAAGTTGCGTGTAATGCAGCCCATGATGTGCTCTCGCGATGCGCGCGCTGGATTCTTATGGGGCTTGACCGAAGTGAGACTGACGTTGTCCATCTCACGCACGAGTTCTTGGGAGAAATGCTTGGTACGGTGCGACCGACCGTGTCGTTGGCTCTCAAGAAGCTTCAAAACGATGGGCTCATCGAGACGTCCTACGGTAGGATCCGAGTGCTGGATCGTTCGGGACTCGAGAATGCGAGTTGCGAGTGCTACCGGATCATTCGAACGACATATCGGAGGCTGCTACCCCTGACGTATGCGTAAGGCCATCGCGAGGGAGTTGCGAGCGAGTGCGAACATGACTCAGCCCCGCGAAACATCCCTAAGCAGTTCCGAACAGACCTGCCACCTGGTTGGCCGGGCCTCGGTAGCACGCGTGCCGATTTTGAACATTGTTTGACCAACATCCGGTCCTGCGGCCTTCAATTGTACGTATGTACGCAGCTGGGCTCGCGAAGCCTTGGCGGTAACACGCTCAGGGCTTAACGTAAGTCCAGCCCTGCTCCTCCCGCTCCATGATGCGTACGACGCCCGAGTTGACGACTGAAGCCTCTGGAATGAGCTGTATCTCCTTATTCTCCTGCCTGCGCATGTTCTCCCGCGTGTTGCCGCACGCTTTAAACGTCACCTCCGGCGTGCTCGCCGACATTGTTTCAATTCGGCCTTTTACGGGCGAGGTATCGGTGCGGAGCATGTGCAACCCGGACCCGAAGGTGATCACTTCGATCTTAACCTTCTCGCCCATGTCTTTATAATGTTGCACCACGTTTGTAGCGTTGTTCAGGGTCAAATTCATCGCCGCCGCATCGTTGCTATTCACCTGCAAGATGAGGCGATGCTCCTTCTTAGCAGAGGATCGACTCTCTGAGCTGGATAAGCGGCGCACGTTTTTCTTCGTCGCAACCGCCCTTTTTTGTTTTAGCAGAAGGGACTCCGGCGCCCGGTCGGCCGGTCGGGCAACTTCTTGCCCCGCAGACAAAGATACCCCCAGCAGAAGCACAGCCAAGCTCGTCGTTCCCTTTAGCGCAATTTGCCGTAACATGCTTACCCACCTCCCATTAGCTTGTCAATCGGCGTTCGACTGGGACCCCCTATCGGCATCCAAAAGGGACCCCTTTGATCGGCGCGCTCTGCTGGTAGCGCTCGGGTCGTCGGAGCTGGTCGGGGTTGCGGAGACGGCGCGAGCGCGGGTTGTTTGAACATCGTCGCGGCTTTTGAAGCGCCAACTGTCGTTGCCGGTCTCAACGATGTCGCAGTGATGGGTCAATCGGTCGAGTAGCGCGGTGGTCATTTTGGCATCGCCGAACACGCTGGGCCATTCGCCGAACGCAAGATTGGTGGTGACAATGATGGAGGTGCGCTCGTAGAGCCGGCTGATGAGATGGAACAGGAGCTGACCGCCCGATTGCGCGAACGGCAGATAGCCCAGCTCGTCGAGAACGATGAAGTCCATGCGGGTCAGATGCTCAGCGAGCCGTCCCTGCCGTCCGTTGCGGGTCTCGGTCTCGAGCCGGTTGACGAGATCGACGACGTTGTAGAAGCGTCCTCTAGCACCATCGCGGATGCAACTTCTGGCAATGGCGATGGCCAGATGGGTCTTGCCTGTGCCGGTGCCGCCAACCAGCACGACGTTGCGTTGCTGGGCGATAAAGCCGCCGCCAGCGAGATCATTGACGAGAGTTTGATTGATCGGCGTGCCGTCGAACTGGAAGTCCGCGATGTCCTTGGCAAGCGGCAGCTTGGCAATGGTGAGCTGGTATTTGATCGAGCGGGCTTGCTTCTCGTTGATCTCGGCGTTGAGCAGGTCGCCGACAATGCGCTGGGGTTCGTGCTGGCGCTTGACGGCAGTTGCCATGATCTCGTCGAAGGCAGCCTTCATGCCGTAGAGCTTGAGTTCGCCCATGAGGTCGAAGATTTGGGTTCGTTCCATCAGATGGTCCTCCGGAGGTTGTCGTAGCGGGCACAATCGGCGATCGGTGCATGACGGAGTGTCAGTGCGGCCGGCGTCATGATGTTGGCCGGTGGGGCGGGTTCACGTTGACGGGCCAGGATATTGAGAACGACATCGGCGGAATGGACGCCATGACCGAGCGCTTCGGCACAGGCCGCTTCCACCGCGGGCAGACCGTCAGTCAGCACCGCGTTGAGGATGTCGACCATCTGCCGATTGCCATCGTCGGTGCTGGCAAGCTTGCGCCGGATCCGCTCGATCGCAGCCGGCAGCACCCAGTCTTTGAAGGGAGCACCGTTGCGCAAGGCGCCGGGTTTGCGGGCGAGCACCGGCACATAATGCCAGGGGTCGTAGACGGTATCGCCGCGGCCAAAGGATCGCGGGTGCTCGGCAACGATGCGCCCATCCTGACGGATCACGATACGATCGGCATAGGCTTGAACCTCGACCGGTCGTCCGACTGCGCTGGCTGCGACGGAGTACTTGTTGTTGTCGAAGCGCACCAGGCAGGTCTTCGAGACCGATGCCGTCACCGCATGGAAGCCGTCGAAGCGGCCGGCATAGGGAACGAGTTTGGGGCGCTCGGCTTCGAACACGTCCCAGATCGTCTGATCGGTCAGCTCCGGATGGCGATGAGCCTTGGCGTAGGCGATGCATTTGTCGAGCAGCCAGGCGTTTAACTCGTCGAGGTTCTTGAAGCGCAGCCGCGGGGTGAAGAAGCGTTCGCGGACCAGCCCGACCTGGTTCTCGACCTGCCCCTTCTCCCAGCCCGACGCCGGCGTGCAGGCGACCGGATCGACCAGATAGTAGCTGCACATCTGCAGGAAGCGGCGATTGTAGAGACGGCCTTTACCGACGAAGATCGTCTCTACGGCGGTCTTCATGTTGTCGTAGATGCCGCGGGTGCAGGTGCCTTTGAACAGGGCGAACGCCCGGTCGTGGGCGTCGAACACCATCTCCTGCGTCTCTCGCGGATAGGCCCGCACGAACAGCATGCGGCTGTGACAGAGCCGGACATGAGCAGCCTTCACCATCACTGTGGTGCCGCTCAGCAGGACGACCTCGTGGCTCCAGTCGAACTGGTAGGCTTCGCCTGGTGCAAAGCTCAGCGGCACATACGCCGACGCTGTCGAGGTGCCGCGTTCCTTGCTCCACCGTCGTGCGTATCGACGAACCGCATCATAGCCGCCGACATAACCGAGGCCGCGAAGCTCTTCGAATATACGGATCAGCGTCAGCCGTTCCCGCGCCGACTTGCTCTCATTCCCTGCCAGCAACCGGTCAAGCTCGGCACTCCAGGCACCCATCTTCGGGAGCGGCTGCGTCTCGCGCTCATACCGGAACTCCGTCGCTTGAGAACGAATGACCTTGCGAACCACCTTCCGCGATACGCCAAGTTCTCGGCAGATCGCCTTGATCGGACGACCATCAACAAAGTAGGCGCGACGGATCTTACCAATCGTCTCCACCACCAGCATCCCAACCTCGGCTTCCATGACTCGATGGAAGCCACTGTGGACCCTTGTCCCGGGGTCCCGATTGGATGCCGATTACCCCGAATACGGGGTCCTTATTCCATGCCGAAACACAATTAGCTTGCCTTGTGCGCAATATCAGCTGTTCGGCTTAGCGATGGCGGCAGGCCATTTGCATGCCATGGCTATCTTGGTACGCACCGCCTCAAGTCCGACCAGGGAGAACGTTCCATGTTGAGCGGCTCCCAGGCGGGAAGCAATGTACACGACCAGTTCGCCATCGCTTGGAAGAGACTGAAACAAGGCACTCGGATCGACCTTGAACGCGATACCGGTCCCGAATGCAGGAGTGGCTGCAGCGATTTGGACCGGCTGACCACCCTTGGTGCTGTAGGAGACGACGTAATCCTCAGCCCGCCCTGAGATCGCGGGGCCGGAGACAGCGAGTTCGCTCCGTCCACCCCGGCAGCGCATGGTGAGCTGCAGCGGTGAGCCGCCTGCGACCTCGCCCGACGCGGTCGTCGCGGTGGCGATGGGCGTGTAATCCACGGGCGACGTCGTCAGACTGATGACCCAGTCGCTTACCGCCGTTGTGGGCCCGGCTGGCGGCTCGACACTTCGCGCGAGCTTGTCCAAGCATTGCACTCGGTCCTCGCGCTGCATCAGATTACAGGTCCGAAGTTGCGCCAGCGGATCCTCGGCGCCTTGCGCGAGCGCCACTCCTGTAACGACAGCGAGCGCGGAAGCTGCGGTAAAGATCGCGCGATTCATTTCGATGCCTGCGTATCGCGAGAATGGTTATCCAGCCACGCCTGCGCCGCTGGAAAGCGGGTAAGCCCGGGCACAGTCGCGCCTAGATTGATCGATTTCCATTTCCGATCAAATCCGGGCTCCTGCAGTCTGCTGATGCGAGAGAACAGATGATCGACAAAGCGAGCGACACGCTCATAACGATACGTGTTATTTTGCCAATTGTAGGCGACCAACGCGGTCGGCACGGCGATCGTGTCGACGTGTTCGCCTTCTTTAATAAGGCTGGGATAGTCGGACGCTTCGAGAGATGCAGGGAGATAGTAATCCTCCAGCCGGCTTTCGTACGGTACAGGCAGGAACTTGAATCCAGGGTCCCAGCGTCCACGCACGAAGGGCTCGACCGGCTTGGACGTGATGAACACGACCGCAGCCATATCGCCTGTGCGCATTTGTTCCAACGCGACCTGATGCGGAATGAAGGTCTGCTGCACGTCAAGTCCGAGACGACTGAAGATCAGCGGCCCAGAATAGGCTGCGGCCGTGCCCTGATTGTTGAAATTTACCTTCTTCCCGACCAAGTCGGTCAGAGTGTGAATCTCCGGCCGAACAAAAATATGCAATTCGGAGGGGAAGAGATTCAGTACGTAGGCGAGGCGCTGCTGGACGTCAGGCACTTGCCTCTTGTACTCGTCGAGCACGTCTGCATTGATGATGGCTGCATCGATGCCACGCAAATAGAGCAATGAGTTGACGTTTTCGGCGGCTCCTCGCGTCACGATAGGCAACACATGCAGATTGTCGCCATCATCCGCAACACGAGCTATCTCTGCGGCAAGACGGATAGGCGCGCCCTCAAGAAGGCCTCCGGCAAGGCCGACAGTCCAGGCATTCATCGTCACTCGTGGTTCGGGGTGAGCGGGCGCTTTCGCTGACGAAGCAGTATTCATCCTGGCACCTTTTGTCCGCGCATCCAGGCCGGAGGGCTGCAGCAGCAACAAAGGAGCGAGTGCAGCGAGCAATAGTTGCGAGCGAAAGAACGTTTGCATTCGGCACTCCTTTTGGTGTGAGAATGAGTCACTTATCTCAGCGCTACAGTTCCTCTACCGAAGCGCTTCCAATCGCTGTTTCGCCTGAGTGTTGCCGATTGCCTCGGCCTTTGCGTAAAGCTCTCGCGCCTTTGTCGCGTCCCCAAGCGTGCCAACTGTTGACCATTTGGGAAGAACGTAGGGGTCGTAGGTCTCCGCTAGTGTGAAGACTGCCTGTGCGCTGCCTCTTTCGGTCGCGCGCTCAAGTACAATCCGGGCTGCGCCTATATCGCCCTGCTCAAGCAACATCCTCGCACGTGCGACCAATCGTCCTCCGGCCGCATCCTCGTCGGCACTGTCGGGCCGTGCGGCTCCGACACTTGCTGACCTGATCTGGTCTGCTTGGAGGGGCTTTGCCGTGTCACCCTCAGGCTTACTGCTAGCGCCTGGAATCGGACCGGCGTTTGCTACCACTGCGGCTGTAAGGGCGGGCTTGTTCGTGCGCTCGGACGTCGGAACGATTTGCTTCGCGCTTACCTGTTCTTGGTGCAGCGACTTGCGCCGGTCCGTAGAGTCCGTTTCGAGCACTTTCTTTGGCTGCTCAATTTGCCCGCTCTCATTGCGAGCCCGAGGCTCGTACTCATCTCTCGTGGCGTGCGCCGCCTGGAACTCTTTCGCCAGCGCCTCCGCCTTGTCACGCTCCTGCTGTAGCGATCGCTTCAACTGCGTCGCGTCACTCTCGGCTGCCTGCTTCAGTCGGCTGGTTTCGTCCTGTGCCTTAGTTACCAAGGCCGTTTGCGTCTCGACGTCGCGCTTAGCCGATGCCAGATCCTGTCCGAGCTGCGAGGCTCGTTTGCGCTCCTGCTGCAGCAATTTTCGCAACTCGGCCGCGCTATTGTCCGCTGCCCTCCTTTTGAGGTCTTCCAATTGCTCATCGGTTTTACGTGCTTGCGCCTCGTAGGCATATGTCTGGGTGCGCGCGCTTGACAGTTCCTTTGCCAGCGCCTCCGCCTTATCACGCTCCTGCTGCAGCGATCGCTTCAACTGCGCGTTACTCTCTACTGCCTGCTTCAGTCGGCTGGTTTCGTCCTGTGCCTTGGTTACCAACGCCGTCTGCGTCTCGACGTCGCGCTTAGCCGATGCCAGATCCTCTTCGAGCTGCGACGCTCGTTCGCGCTCCTGCTGAAGCAATTTTCGCAACTCGGCCGCGCCATTGTCCCCTGCCCTCTTTTTGAGGTCTTCCAATTGCTCATCGGTTTTACGTGCCTGCGCCTCGTAGGCATATGTCCGGGTGCGCGCGGTCGAAAGCTCCTTTACCAGCGCCTCCGCTTTGTCATGCTCCTGCTGAAGCGATCGCTTCAACTGCATCGCATCACTCTCTGCCGCCTGCTTCAGTCGGTTGGTTTCCTCGTTTGCCTTAGTTGCCAAAGCCGCTTGCGTCTCGACATCGCGCTTGGCCGACGCCAGATCCCGTTCGAGCTGCGACGCTCGTTCGCGTTCCTGTTGCAGGGATGCTCGCAACTCGGCCGCGCCTCTGTCCGCGACGTGGGGTGGCGCGGCACCCTCCTCTCCCTTGGCTGCTAGTGCTGTTTGGGCTTCTTTTTCGTGCCGATTTCCGGTGAACCCCTGGTTCGGCAAATCAGCCTGATGATGCTTCGGCTCGAGAGGATGCAGCAATCCGAGAGCGCGCGTTCCAACGGTGAGTTCGCAGGACCGTCTCTCCGCCGAGCCGTGTTCCACAGATTGTCCTATATCGCTGACGGCCGCTTGCGAGATGTGCATTGTTTTTTCACTGCTGTGCCGACCGGAGAGATAAGAGTCCTTCGCGGTTCCGAACTCGGACGCCACGAGCTCCGCCCCGTGGTGTTCTTCCGGCGCCTGCCGCGACATTGAATTGTTTGCTGCCGCTTGCATAAGCCGGGTCGAAGCGTTGCCGACACTGGCCGATCGCGCACCTGCGATGATGAGGGGACCCGCGGAAACGGGCCGTTGTTCCTGGGCGGCCTCCGAAAACGCACGCGTTTCCGCCCCTGATGTGGCCGCTAGGACGCTTACAGCAATGAGGACAACCGCCCGCCCATGAGGAAAACGCTGGCGCGCCGCTGGCTGTGCAAAAGCAATAGGTGGCTCGGCGGGGCCACGCGACGTTGCACAGGCGTTTGCGTCTTTGAGAAGATCATTCTGCTCTTCTCCCGGAGCATACCAAATCAACTTCCGCATGGCGAACCGCCCCTACTGCGATGCGTAACGGTACTCTTCTCAGCTTTGCGCTGCCATTCCTCGCATGGAGGACGTCCAATACTCCCTCTTTCCGTTCCTCGGATGGCCGATCCTTACCTATCCTTTTGGGTTAGGGTCGCGCACGACAGACCGTTGAGGCGGGATGGCTCCGTTGGCGATTGAGTGGTTCGGGATGGCTCAGGGCATGACCTACACGATCACATACATCATCCGCGGATCGCGAGCGATCGGCTCAAAGGTCTCTAATGGGGAGAGGTTTGTCGGCAACGCGACACCGGCTATAAGGCCTGAGATGCCCAACAGGAGCTCGCGTCCACTTCAACGAAGCGCACGATCGGCTTGCCCGCGTCGAACGTCAGGATCCCAATGAAGGCACAGTCAACTTAGCCCTGCAGCACCGCCCCTGGCCCAACACAGAATAGCGGCCCTGCTTCGTGCGCAATATACCTTGTTGCGTCCACTTAGACCACGTCGGCCGCTCTTCTTGGCGTCGCTCGAACGTTGCGGCCAGAAAGTAAGGAAGCCGCTCGAATGCGATATCGACTACAGCCTTTCGTTCGTCGATCAGCTCGTTTCGTCTACCCTCGTCAGGGTGCTGTCAAAACGCAACATCGGTTCGACAATCCGTTCTTCGATGTCGGCGGAGTTTGCACACTCTTCTGCGACCTGGACTTCCGTCAACCCAGTACAATCAAGCGCAATACCCTGATTTCCAACGAGAGCCAATTGCGTCCTGTTTGCGGCACCAAATTTCCTCATCAAATGGCCTACGTACACCTTCACTGTTGCTTCCGTCATCCCGAGCTCCCGCGCGATCATCTTGTTAGAGTCTCCGAAGCGGACACGCTCAAGCACCTCTCCTTCTCGTCCCGTGAGCTTGTTTTTCCTCCTGCGCCCGCTCTGATCGGATTTCGAGCCAGCATTGCAGTACTGTGATCGCGGTCTCTCTTCCTGTGACTGGTTTTGCGCTGATTGCCGCTGAAGTTGACGAATAGCAGCTTGTGGAAAATACGAACCACCATGCAGAATGAATGACAATGCTTCGCATGCGAGATTGGCGTCTATACCGGTTGGGACAAAGCCTGTTATCTCAGCGGCGACTGCGGCCTCGATCTCCTGAGGATCATCTCTATCCGAGATAATGATTAAAGGTACGTCGCCTGATTTCCCACGGAGCATCATGAACGTTTGCAAGTTTCCCGGCTCAGCGATGGAGTCGCCGCCCACGTTGACAATCAGCATCCGAATGTCTGCTTGTGCGTGAAGTGCTTCGCAGGCCTGCTCGACATCGAAAGATGTCAACCTCAGATCTTCCGAGTTTGCCCAATTCTGAAAGAAGCTTATCAAGCTCGCGCGTCGCAGGCTTTTTGAATCAATAATCGCAACTAACGGTTTCCCATGAGCGATGGACATTCCGCGACTCATGCGTCTGCGCCCCACACACTTGCATTGCGATTGGCAATTCAGATAGCTCAATTTGCCCGTGTACCGCAATCTCCTTCAAAATAGGTAGAGGCCATCACCTCAGAGGGGGATGGGACATGAAGCTCTCATGGATATAAGGCTCCCGTCAAAAGAATGGTGACGGCGGCCGCTAAGCGAGACGCATCCTCAGATCACATGTCAGGTCAAGCGGCGAATGCGTTCTGTCGGTGCGCATCGGAGCCATCGAACCGCACGATGCGGCAGCGCGACGCTCAGCGAGCAATTTGTCGGAGGTCATCACCCGATCGCGCATCGTAACAGAAGGAAACTCGTTTTAGGTCAAAGGTCGTATATCGCCGTTCTCAGAGCAACGGTCGTACGCGGCGACATTGGTCATGGGGCAGTCAAATGTCGTACACCTCATGCAGCGTTGCGCAACATTGAAATCTACGTAGCGTTTGTTTCGCAAGAAGACTGCCGACACTGGCAATCTATTGCGTCAGACCGACTCAAACAGGAGGCTGCAATGACCATGACTAGCAACAATGGAATGCGTGAGTTGGCCGATAAGGAACTGGATGCTGTGTGTGGAGGAGGATGGGGCGTCAGAACGGGAGACATTTATGCCTTCCAGAAAAACGTTGCTGTGGTGAACAAGAGCTGGAACACCACAATCTACCAGTCCAACAACAACAATACTGGAATTCAGTACGCATAACTGATTGCCCGCTCCTCCCGATCCGACTTGCGGAGGAGCGGGCTCTTCAACAGGAGACTCTCAATGACTTTAAAGCGCGCGCCCTATGACTTGAGCGATCGGGACATCGACATGGTCTCTGCGGGTCGGAGCATCCACATCGCGATCGTTGTGAGATCGTCAGATCAAACCATTGTTCAAACCGGCGGAAGCCAGCTCGATGTAATAACGAATAACAGGACCGTCATTGACGGCATGTCGATCGGCAAGCCCAGTAGGTAGTGGGTTTCAGTTCACTAACACCCTCTGATGGACTCCCGAGGCACATAGGCATTGGGTTCTGCAGCCGTGTCTTCACAGCTACTCTTATTTCGCCAGGAGGCAGTTGAGTTCCAACACGACCATCGGCAGTGGGGCCAGGTGGCGTTGCTCCAGACGAGATCGACGAAGGTCATAAGCTGGTTGATTGCGGCCGTAGTTGCACTTACGGCCACCTTCCTGTTTGTCGGACAGTATGCTCGAAAAGAGACCGTTGCGGGGTACCTGACGCCGATCGCCGGCACGGCGAAGATTTTCGCCTCAAAGGCGGGCACAATCAAAGAGGTTCATGTCAAAGAGGGTCAGGAGGTAAAAACAGGGCAGAGGCTCTTAACCATCGAAACCACCCAGATTGCGGCAAATGGGCAGGACGTGAACGATGTTATGCTCGGCACGCTGCGGTCGGAGCAAGTCTCACTAAGAAATCAAATCTGCGCGGAACAGGACCGCATTAACTCCGAGGAAGCACGCCTATCGGCCAAAATCGCAAGTCTCGAAACTGAAGTATCTCGGTTCGACGCCCAGATTGAGAACCAGCGCGATCAAATTCGGTTGTCGAGCGAACTCGTTTCGTCTGTAACGAGCCTGGCGGCTAGAGGCATAGTCTCAGACGTGGAATATAAAAAGCGGGAAATCGCCGCGCTCGAACAGAAGCAAAAGCTCGACTCCTTGAGGCAGCAGGCAGCCGCTCGGCAGAATGAGCTGACCGAAGCCCGTTCCTCGCTCGAACAACTGCCGACCATCACGGCAGGAAAGATCCAGAACCTGCGCAGCGCACTTGCCACGACAGAACAGCGCATAGCTGAAATTAATGGACGCCGCGCTTACGAGGTGCGAGCGCCAGCGGCGGGACGCATCTCAATTTTGCAAGCAACTGTTGGTCAATTCGCAGATCCGCAAAGACCGCAAATGCAGATCGTCCCTGACCACAGTGAGCTGCAAGCGAACCTGTTTGTTCCGGCCAAGGCCATAGGCTTTGTTCAGCCAGGGCAGGACGTCAGAATACTATATGAGTCGTTCCCTTATCAGCAGTTCGGTACATATCGCGGCCGCGTAAGTGAAGTCTCACAGACGATGATGACTCGCGCCGAGACCTCCGCGCCCATTGAGCTTAAGGAGCCTGCTTACCGAGTCACGGCGAGACTCGATCGCCCGGACATTGACGCATATGGCAAGCGCATACGGCTTCAGGCCGATATGCTTTTGAAAGCAGATATCATCCTTGAAAGGCGATCTCTGATCAGATGGTTACTCGATCCGTTGCTCAGCGTCAGAATGTCAATCTCAGGATGCTATCATGGTGGATGTACTAAACCGTAGGCATCACCTACCGGTAATCCGACAAACAGAAGCAGCGGAATGCGGTCTCGCGTGCGTTGCTATGATAAGTTCCTATCATGGCCACCAAATCGATCTGAACACGCTGCGCCGGCGCTATCCCGTGTCGCTAAAGGGTGTGACGCTAAGAGCCCTAATTCAGCTGGCCAGCCAGATGCAACTCGCTAGTCGTCCTCTGCGCTATGAGCTTGCTAACATCAGGGACCTGCACCTGCCCGCGATCGTGCACTGGGACATGAACCATTTCGTAGTCCTGAAGTCCACCACGAGGCGAGGTATTGTGGTGCATGACCCGGCGCTGGGAGAGAGGTTCTTTCCGACTGTCGAAGCCTCCAAGCATCTGACTGGCGTTGCTCTTGAGCTATCTCCAACCGAGTCATTTCTTCCCAGAGACGAGAGAGCGTGCCTCCCATTCTCAACTTTCTGGAGACAGCTGCGCGGTAACGCACATGCACTGGCCCAGGTTTTCGTGCTTTCGATAGTTCTTGAAGCATTTGTGATTGCCAGCCCTTTCTACCTCCAGCTCAGCGTCGATGAGGTAAGCGCCAGGGGCGATGCCGATCTGATGACGGTGCTGGCTCTTGGATTTGCTCTCCTAACTACCATCAAAGTTGTTTCCACTATTATCCGCTCCTCGATTATTCTGGTTGTCCAGAACGCGTTGCACTTCCAAATCGGCGCACGTCTGTTTCACCACCTGATCCGATTACCGATCGCCTATTTCGAGAAGCGGCATATCGGCGACGTGCTCTCGCGTTTCACGTCCATTGAACCAATTCGCACGACACTCGCAGAAGGCGTGATAACTGCCGCGATTGACGGGGTAATGGCGATTGCAACGTTGGCAATGATTTTTGTTTATAGCACCCAACTCGCAGTGGTAGTGCTTGTTACATTTGCAGGGTATGCCGTGGTGCGTCTAGGTCTCTATCGTTTGCTGCGAGAGCGCAACTTAGCCGTGATAGAAGCTAAGGCCTATGAAAACTCGACGTTCATCGAGACCCTGCGCGCGATCCAAAGCTTGAAGATTTTCAATCGTGAGACTGACCGCGAAACCCAGTGGCTTAACCGTTATGCGGAGGTTGTAAGCGCCAACGTTCGGCTGGGTCACATCAAAATAACTTTCACAGGTATCAACGACGCGCTGTTTGGTCTTGAGAACATTCTGACCATTTACCTCGCCGTCCAACTGGCTCTAGGCAATCACCTGACCGTCGGCATGATCTTCGCCTTCATTAGCTATAAACAGCAGTTTATCGAGAAGGCTGTTCAGCTAGTCGAAAAGGTTCTTGATTTTCGAATTGTCGAATTACATCTCGAGCGCTTGGCAGATATTGCCCTCAGCCCCCTTGAGCGGGGCCACGATCGGCCCTTGGCCTATACCCCGCGTGTTCAGGGCCGGATCGAATTGCGAAAAGTCTCTTTCCAATATGCTGAAATGGATCCTTTTGTACTTGAAGACGTCAGCTTTATCATTGAACCTGGGGAATTCATCACGATTATGGGTCCTTCAGGTGGAGGCAAGACGACCCTCGTCAAAGTCATGCTCGGGTTACTAGAACCGACAACCGGGGAAGTCTTGATTGACGATGTTCCTCTCTCGACGATTGGTGGAAGAGCCTATCGTGAGCACGTGGCTGCAGTGATGCAGGAGGATCAACTCCTCTCGGGCTCTATTGCCGATAATATTTGCTTTTTTGATGCCTCTTTCGACGAAGAGCGGATGATTCAATGCGCGCACCTGGCGGGTATACACGACGAGATCATGGCGATGGCCATGACCTACAACAGTCTAATCGGAGACATGGGTAGCTCATTATCAGGCGGACAGAAACAACGACTAATGCTTGCGCGCGCGCTTTATCGACAGCCCAGCATTCTGTTTCTGGATGAGGGCACGGCCCATCTAGACGTGGATAACGAAAAGCGCATCAACGAGAGCCTTAAGGGCCTGCAAATGACTCGGATAAATGTTGCGCACCGGCCGGAAACAAGTAGCGGAGCAGATCGAATTTTGCGAATTGCAAGGACGTTGACGAGCGATTTAAGGCGCGGTGAGCACCGCCAACGCAATGAAGCCGTCACCTCTTCCTTCTTAGAGTTGGAAAAACAGGGGCGTAGCGCTCCAAATTGAACCCAGATCCGCGGCCGTAGTCAGCAGCTCAGGCGCGAGCTCGGCGAGAAGCGTTCGATCTTGTATACCGCGGCATACGAAAATCGGAGGGATAAGCCGTCCACAGGGGCCCGTTGCTGACCTCAGCCCAGAGCGCGGGCTGTCCGCTTCATAGAGGTAACCCGACCAGATTATTCTGGCTACCGAGGGCAGCCATTGGACCCAAAAGACACATTTGACGAAGAAAGGCTGTGGGCGTTCGCCGACATCCTGAAGCGTCCTTCAATGACGATCGGATTTGAGGCGATCGTGTTCGACGCGGTTAACAACTGCAGCCGTTTCAGCACGAGGCGGCCACAGTGCTTCCGCCCCAGAACAAAGTGACTGTCGGCACAGCCGGCCTATCCTCCCAGCGCAGGGTTCTGCACGCGTCCGAGGCGAATCGCCCACTGACAGCCGCCCACGACTGTTGCCCCATAGGGCGCGGCGCTTACCTAAAGGACCTCTACTCGAACTTGTGCCACACCTCGATCAGTAATTGCTAAGCCGCGTGCAGCGCCAAGGGAGAGGGCCAGCACGCGGTCGCGAATCCACGGTCCGCGGTCTGCAATACGAACTATGACCGACCTGCTACTCGCAATGTCGGTCACGCGAACCCGAGTTCCGAAGGGAAGACTTCGATGGGCCGCGGTCATTTCATCGCGATTGTAGAGCGACCCGCTAGCTGTTTTACCTTTGGTGTAAGAATAGAAAGACGCTTTGCCGGTGAAAGACTTTATTGAACGATTGAAAGGCCGGGGATTGTCTGGCGTTCGCGTCCATAGTGGGCCTGCCCGAATATGCTCAGGAGGACCTTGTTTTTGCTCCTTCTCCTCGGGAGCGGGTTCAGCATGTGCCTTCAGAATAATAGGCCATCTATCGTCGAAGTCTTGTGCTGAAGCATAAGGAGACTGAAAGCAAGCAGATAAGGACGCGATCGCGATTCCTGCAAACAGAAGACGCATGATCAACTCCACTCACTGACGATACAAAGAATCAATGATTTTTAACAAGCGGCGTTCCCCAGCGTGCAGAGCAGCATACAACGGAACAGCCTTGTTCATTCGGGATGATTTTTTTTGGAGGTCGGAACTACTATGAAGCGTACACACCCGCGGCCTCAAACAGATTTGCCTGCAGCCCGAGCATTCCTGCAACCGCCTCGGCGCCCCTGCCGGAGGCAGAGATATCTCCATTGTCTTTGACTTCCACAACGGCGCCAGTGGAGAAGCTGAGCGACGGGCCGTTTGAGCGTGCGAAACTTCCTCGTTGCCCTTGATGCGGGCTCGAAAGGTATATCTGCAGCGAGCGCATCATGATCCTCTCATAGAGCCGATCGAGATCCTGGAGGTTCTGCACGTCCCCTCGGACGGCGGTCGCCCGGTCGCCGATTAGAGCGACCGCCATGTTGAGTTCCTCCTGCCGGCGGCCGGTGATGTAGACGAACGCTCCTTCCCGCGCGAACCGCTGGGCCGTCGCGAGCCCGAGACCGCTGCTGCCCCCGGTCACCACCGCTACCTTGTGCTGCAATCTGAGCATGGTTTTCCCCTCTCTGAGTCAGCGGCCTTCTCGAAGCGGCCGCGCAATCCACATCCGATCTATTTCGATACCGGCGGCAAAAACTTTCGATCGATCAGAGACTGCAGCGCCTTGCGGAACGAGAGCTCCGTGTCGACCGTCTTCGAGAATCCAGCCTGGCGCAGCTTGATGGTGCTCACGAAGGCTCGCGGCCCCGCCGGGGCGCCATAGGCGAACGCGAAGTCCGCATGCTGGTCCCCTTGACCGATAAGCTCACGGAGGTTGTGCGAGCGAAGGCCATGCTTCGCGACGATCTTATCCCAGACGCCGGCATTCTCGGCGATGTAGGCCGTCACGCTCGTCGGACTATCCGCTCCGGCTTCGGCCCCGAGGGTCTCCGCCAATCCCGGCCACAAGTTGCGCCACTCGAACACGTCGCCGTTGGTAATGTTGAACGCCTCGTTCGCCGCCTGCGGCGACTGAGCGGCCCACACCATCACGTCGCCGACGAGATCCGCATCGGCCGCCTCCCAGACGAACGACGGGCCGCCAGGGAATCCGAACGGCTCTCCCTTTTCGCGGCGGATCGCCGCGTAGACCCCGATGGCCGGCAGAACGTTCAGCGCGCCCGGAGTGGGCCCCGTGACGAGCTGCGGACGCAGAGCGGTGTAGTTGAACCCGTGTTTGGCGCCGGCCTCGCCGACATAGGCCTCTTGGTCGAAGAAGAAGTTCGGGTGATCCTTGCGGGCATCACGTTCGCGAGCCGGGATCGGAATCGGGTGCAGATGCACGCCGTAGACCTTCGTCCCCTGCAGGATGCTGATGTGCCGGAAGTCGGAGGCGTTGCGGACGATCGGTTCGACCACGTTGCGCAACATGGCGTTGTTGGTGTCGATCTGGTCCTTGCTCGACCAGCCGGCCACCAGCTCCGGCTTCTCATGCAGGGCCGTGTAGGCGATGTGCGTGACGTCCGTCAGCGGCTCGAAGGCGGCGCGGGACTTTTCCTCGTCTCGCAGATCGACGGAAAGAAACTGGACCTCGCGGCCGCTCGGCAGCTCGGGCTTGCGGCGTGATACGCCGATCACATCCCAGCCTGCATCGAGAAACTTCTCGATGGCCGCCACGCCGAGCAGACCGCTCGCGCCCGTGACGAGGACCTTATCCCGTGCGGGGTTTGCCTGATTGTTCGTGCTCATGTTTCCGACCTCTTGTTGTCGTAGGTGCTGGCCACGGATCTCACGTTCCGTGGCGGTCAACGCGAGCCCTTGATCGTCTCCCGTCTCCCTTGCCGGAGATAATTGCGCATCCGCGGTCGGCCCGGCAGTTTTCTCGAGGTGATATTGTTCATTCCGACCAGGAATGACAGGAGCCGATACCTTTCGCGTCCCGCGGCCATGCCCAGAGTCACGATCGCTGGGGGTAGGGATCGGTGAGACGTCTTGTCTTGCTGCTAGTGGTTGCCAGCCCGTTGTCCGAAGCTATGCAGATGTCGCGTTGGCCTCGAGCCATTTCGCGATGTTGGCCGCGGCATCGCCATAGAAGATACGGTACAGATCTTCGGTGACGTAGCCGAGGTGAGGCGTCGCCAGGACGTTTTCCAGCCTCCGAAAGGGATGATCGGAGGGCAGCGGCTCATGATCGAACACGTCTACCGCTGCGCCGGCGATCTTGCGCGCCCGCAGCGCCTCGATGAGGGCCGCCTCGTCTACGATCGGACCACGCGATGTGTTCACCAGTTTCGCGGTGGGCTTCATCAGAGCGAACTCGGGCGCTCCGACCAGGCCTCTGGTACGGCCGCTCAGCACTAGATGTATCGTCACGACATCCGCCTCGCGGAACAGGGTCTGCTTGTCGACGAGAGTAGCACCGGCGGCACTGGCCTTCTCCTCGGTTAGGTTCTGGCTCCAGGCGATCACCTTCATTCCGAAGGCGAGACCGATGCGAGCGACTTCCCTTCCGATGTTGCCTAATCCGACGATCGCGAGGCTTTTGCCGCGCAGGTTCGTGCCGAGACCGGTCTGCCACCCGCCGGCCCTGAGCGAAGCAGCCTCACGGTCGATGCCCCGCATGCCGGCCAGAATCAGCGACCAGGTGAACTCGATGGTCGGAGTGGAATCGTAGCCGGTCGCGGTGACCGCGATGCCGAGGTCGGTCGCGGCCTGGCTGTCGATCGATGCGTTTCGGGGCCCCGTCGAAGCTATCAGTTTCAGGTTAGGTAATCGATCCAGGATTTCCCGTGGAAGCGGCGTGCGCTCACGCATGACGCATACCACGTCGAACGGTCGCAACCGTTCGACGACTGCCGAAGGATCGGCCACGTGGTCGTTGAACACCGTGATCTCGGCGCGGCGACGGACGCCGGACCAATCGGCGAGCTGCAGCGCCACATTCTGGTAGTCGTCGAGGATTGCAACTTTCATCGGACCACTCTCCATCACTGCTTCGCAAAGAACTCGGCCAGAGCTCCCGCCACGCCTTTGGGGTCATTCTCCATCGGAATGTGTCCTGCCGAACTGATCCGGACGAGCTTGGTCTCGGGTATCTCACGGGCGTAGCGTTCGGCAAAATTGACGGTCTGGAACGGATCGTCCACGCCCCAAACCAGAAGCTTGGGCTTCCTGGATTGAAGCAGCGCCGGCAGCATCTCCATCGTGTAGCGGTGGTCCGCCGCTCCGGCGAGCGCCAGCCACGATCGTGCGACCCTCGGATCCGTCCAGGGCTCGAGGTATTCGGCGATCTCGGCTTCGCTCGCAGGACGCCCTAGCGCCTTCACGACGGACACGCGACGCGCGGCGAGAATGTCGTCCCTCGTCGTCGCGGCCGCCACTGTCGGGTCTCGGAAGCGGGCGACGCCGGGCACCGGCCAGGAATCGTACATGATCCCGTTCACCACGGCGACGCGCGGCACCTCCACGGCACCTGCGAGCATCAGGTGCTGCGCCACGCCTCCGCCGATGTCGTGGCCGGCGACCATCACGGGCCCCTTGTGCCCGATCGCGTCGAGGAAACGCAGCAGCCAGGCGGAAAGCCGCGGGACCGAAGCCTCCTCCACCGTGAGTTCACCAGCCGAGCGGCCAAAGCCGGGGAAGTCCACCGCCATGGGGCGCAGGCCCGCGGCGGCAATGCCATCGAGCACGGGCTGCCAGACCCGGCTCCAATAGGTGCCATGAAGCAGCAGCACCAGAGGACCGCCGTCGCCGGCGGTGAGATAACTGATCTGAACGCCGCCTACATCGACTGTCTCGCGCCTTGTCATCGGATGATCCTCCTCACATGTTCCTTGCCGAGCCCGACCGCTTCGATCTGGCTGAAAACGTCTTCGTGTCGCGGCGCCTCGCAGTACGCGATCGCCGTAGGTGCGTTCGCCTGTCACTGAAAAAGTCGCCATCTCCGCGACATCGTCGGGAACGAGCGACCGCGTTCGTCATTTTGCCCGCACACCTGCGGCAGTCTGACCGAACAGGATTTTCTTTCCTTCTTCGGTGACGGTCGGGCGATTCGAGTATGGCTCGCCTTTCGCATAGGCGCGCTGCGTCGCCGGGCGCGAGCGAACGCTGTTGAACCAGCGCCGCAGGTTCGGGAAGTCGTCGAGGTTCTGCTGCTGGCGCTTCCAGGGCACGATCCAGGGGTAGCACGCCATGTCGGCAATGCTGTAGTCATCGCCCGCGACGAACGTGCGGTTTTCGAGATGGCGGTCGAGCACGCCGTAGAGACGGTTCGTCTCCTTGACGTAGCGCTCGATCGCATAGGGGATTTTGCTCGGCGCATAGAGCCCGAAGTGATGGTTCTGTCCGGCCATCGGCCCCAGCCCGCCGACCTGCCAGAACAGCCATTCCATCACCGTCTTGCGGCCACGGACGTCGTTCGGCATGAACCGGCCTGTCTTTTCGGCCAAATACAGCAGGATCGCGCCGGACTCGAACACGCTGATCGGGTCGCCGTCGTCGGACGGCACAAGGTCGATAATGGCCGGCATGCGGTTGTTCGGCGAGATGGCGAGGAAGTCGGGCTTGAACTGATCGCCGGCGCTGATGTCGACGGGATGGATCGTGTAGTTCAGTCCTGCCTCCTCCAGGAACATCGCGATCTTGTGGCCGTTCGGCGTCGGCCAATAGTAAAGCTCGATCATTTGGATCTCCTCGCTCATTCGTCAGCCAAGAGATGCAGGGCGCCCGCGCCTAGGCATGGCGCCCCGCATCTAGCTCAGGCAGCCGGCCTCAACTTTCCGGGTGCGCTCCACTCGGCGCCCTTCATGAAGGCGTCGTTCGGCGTCTGCGCGAGATGGTTGGTGTAGTTCGAGATGAGCTTCGTAGCCGCGAGGACGAGAATATCGAGTGCGGCGCGGTTGTCGTAGCCCGCAGCCTTGAACGCGGCGACGTCGGCCTCGCTCACGAATCCGCGCTGGCGGGTGATCTTGGCGGCGAACTCGCGCAGCGCCCGCAGCTTGGGATCGGCGATCGGCCGGCCCTCGCGGACGGCGGCGATCGTGTCGTCGTCGACCTTTGCCATGCGCGACAGATTGGTGTGGCCGGCCATGCAATACGTGCACTCGTTTTCGTAGATGATCGCGAGATAGACGATGTTGCGCTCCTGCGGGGTGAATCCGGTCTTTTCCGCAATTTCCCAAAGGGTGCTGTAAGCCTCCAGAGCAGCGGGACTTTCCGCCAGCACGCGATGAAGATTGGGAACGAACCCCCACGCCTTTTGGACGCCGTTGAGAATCTCGGCCGAGGCCGCTGGTGCGGTGGAGTTGTCGTGGATCGAGAAGCCGTTGATCATGTGCGCTCTCCTGTTGGCAAAGCTTGGGTTGGCATCCGCACCCTGCTTCATTCCAGCTCCCCTAGGCAGAGAGGCGGAGGCGATATCAATCATTCCTCCAAAGAATGGGGCAGGCAATCGAATGATGGGTAAGGGTGACGAACCGTTCGTCCGGAGCGCTCAGCATTCCCCAGCGGAATAATAGATATGCCTGCGTCGAAGCTGGTTAGAATGGAGCCGGCATCATAGCCGTTTCGGCCCGGCAATACCGAGATCAGACGCGGACCGCGCGTGACCTTATCAATCACGTTCGACGGTGACCGGGCCTCCGCAATGCTCGACGTACTCGATCAGGGGCGTTGGGCGGACGTCCTATCGAGACAAGGGAGAACGGAATGAGAGCCGCAGGAGCAGCGCAAGTGTTCTCACAGGAGCAGTGGCCGTTCGAGCCCAAGTTCAAGCGTGTCAACGGGCTGGCGCATGCACTACGTCGACGAGGGCGCCGGCGATCCGGTCATTCTCCTGCATGGCAACCCGGCGTGGGGGTTTCTCTACCGCAAGTTCGTGAAGCCGCTGACCGAGGCGGGCCGGCGCGTCATCATTCCTGACATGATCGGATTTGGCCTGTCGGAGAAGCCGGTTCGCGAACAGGCGCACAGCCTCGATGGCCATATCGCAAATCTCACGGGCTTGCTGCGCCAATTGGACGTGCGCGACGCGACCATGGTTTGCCACGATTGGGGTGGGCCCACGGGTCTTGGATTCGCATTGTCCAATCCCGACCGCGTCCGCGCCCTGGTGATCATGAGCACGTGGGCCTGGCCGTTGCCGCCGGCCGAATTCCACAAGCGAATATTCCCTTGGCGCATGATGCACGCGCCCTTGGTCGGCCCCTATCTTCTTGGGCGCCACAACGCCCTCGCCGGCCGCGGCATGTACCTGTCGGTGGTCGATCGAAAGAAGTTCGCAGCCGAGGCTCAGGCCGTCTACGAAGGCATATTGCCGGATCCCGGCTCGCGTCTTCTGACCTGGACTTGGCCGCGCTGGATTCCTCTGGACGAGAGCGCCCGCGGATTGGCGCGCTTCGAATGGCTCGAGCGCGAGTTGAAGAAGTCGAAGTTTCCGACGCTTCTTGTGTGGGGCAGGGAGGACGAGGTTTTCGATCACAAGACGTTCGCGACCCGTTTCAAGGAGCTGATCCCTCATGCCGAAGGGCCCCTGCTCGTGACCGGGCGACACTTCCTGCAGGAGGACTCGGGAGCCGAGATCGCCGCGACGATCAATCTTTTCCTCAACCGTATCGACGCGAGGCAGTCGTGACGAACATAGAAATCATCGATAGTCCGGAGCTTGCCGGAACGAGAAGGGCGCTGGTGCTGACCGAGGACCGCGTCGGGCACTACCCGGCGTTCCGCGATTTCTTCGTCCGAACCTTTTCTCTGAATTCGGAAGGTTTGTCGCGGCCTGGCTACGTGCGGGCTCCTTCCGGGATGACCTACGCCCTGGTGTTCATCGGGCGGAGCGGCGAGCCGTTTCCGGACGGGATCGAGGTCTACGCTGTGCCCTCCGCGCTGGAGCCGTTGGACGACGCCAAGGTCGATAGCGATTTGTGGGCGCTGCTGAGGTGGATGATCGACGGGGTCGGAGGCGAATGGCGCGTCGAAGATCTCGACGCGACCGGCCGGCTCTATCAACTCAGCGCCGCCGGTCCTGGGTAGGATCGCCCCTACTCGGCCGCGAGTTTCCCAAACTCCTCGCCATCGTGCAGAATCACGCCCGACAACGGATCGAATTGGCCGACCCAAGGCTTGCGCGCGAGCACGGCGTTGGTATGGGCGTAGCCCGCCTCCCAACGCTGCTTGATACCGGCGGAGCTGAAATCGACGTCCTTGGTATGATCCTCCTGCGACAGTTGCGGAGCCAGGAGCTGCACGACGTGCATCCGCGTCTGGCAGCCGTAGGCGACGAGTTCGCGCACCTCCGGCCGGTCACGCTCGGACTCCGGCAATCGCGCCGCGAGCTCATTGATGACGTGTCGCAGCCGGTGCGCCTGCTGATGCCGCGTGATCTGGCTTGCGATCCGGCTGGAGTATTGGACGTCCTTTTGGCGGTTGAGAACCTCCGCCATCGTGGTCGGCTCGGCACCGACGGGATTCCAGAGGTGGACGGCAAAAATCAGCGAATCCCGGCGCGGATCGTCGTCGAACACGACTTCCGTCGGCGTGTTCGACAGGATGCCGCCATCCCAATACAGCTCGCCGTCAACGCGCACCGCGGGGAATGCGGGCGGCAGCGCTCCGGACGCCATCACGTGCTTCACATCGAGCTTGCAGCGGCGGCTGTCGAAATACGTCATCCGGCTGGTGCGCACGTGCGCGGCCCCCACAGTGAGGCGTGGACTCCCCCGGTTGATCAGGTCGAAGTCGACGAGTTCAGAGAGCGTGGCCTCGAGCGGCGCTGTGGAGTAGTAGCCGGCGTGCTCCGAGCCCAGCGGGTAGAAGTCGCCGAGGTGGGCAAGGGGATTGGGCGTGAAGAAGCCGGATATCCCGCGCGTCACGGTCCTCCAGTACGACCAGTTGTCGGCGAGTCCCGGCAGCGCGCCGAAGTGCCAGTCGGGCTCGCGCTGCACCCTGCTCCAGAACTCCTTCAACTTCGGCAGACGGTCCTGCCGCGCGTTTCCCGCGATCAGGCTGGCGTTGATGGCTCGATGGAAGTGCCGACGATCCAGTCGGGCTCGATGGCAGCATCATGCAGCGCTTGGTACACGCCGGACTGGTAGGCGCCGAGCGCTCCGCCGCCCTGCAGCACCAAGACGATTTGGCCCGGCATACTTTCCGAATCCGAAATTGGGGTCGCTGACGTGGCCGCCGTCCGATGCTCGCTCGGGTATTCCATTGGAGGCCTCCTGCTTCCGACTTGCCGCGCCTGCAACGCGATCGAGGCGCTCAGGCCGCCGTGCTTTTTCATCCTCGACAATGGAACATGCAACGCACCAAGGTCTCCAGATACGGCGCGGCAATGATTGCCAGGCTGGCCACCGCGCTCCCCGTCATCGCATAGGCCAACAAGGCAGCCCTTACCGTCCCGCTCAGAGTCTGAACGGTTTCGTAGACGACGGCTTTGGCCGAGGTCATGCGCCTGGCGACGGTCCCAGCCTTCCGAAAAGGTGTCGCGATCGGGTGTTGATTGGAGCTCATCGCTATCTCTCCTTTGCCCGCAGAGATGGCCAATTCCGGCCCGTCGTGGCAGATAGGGACGAGCGATATCGCTCATTCCTGCGGAGAATAGGATGGATCGTCTGGCCTCGATGGAGACGTTCGTGCGCGTGGTCGAAACCGGCTCCTTCTCCGGAGCGGCCCGGCAGCTTCGAGTGGGCCAACCGGCCGTCTCAAAGTCCGTCGCGCAGTTGGAGGAATATCTTGGGGTCAAGCTGCTGACGCGCTCGACGCGCGGGCTCACTCCGACGGAAGCCGGAGTTGGATATCTCGAGCGCGCCAGGCGGGCGCTCGAGGAAGCGGCAGAGGCCGAGCTCGCCGCACGCGGAGCGGGAGCAGGTCTCAAAGGACGATTGCGCATCTGCGCCGCCGTGACATTCGCCCGGATTCATCTCATTCCGATGTTGCCCCGGTTCATGGCGCAGCATCCCGAGCTGGATCTCGAGGTTATCCTGGACGACCGTCAGATCGATCTCGTCCAGGAAGGCATCGACGTGGCCCTCCGGATGGGGAAGATGATGGATTCATCGTTGACCGTTCGCCGCGTTGGCCGATGCAAGCGCTTCGTTCTGGGCACGCCCACGTACTTCGATCGGGCCGGCATACCCTCGACGCCGAGCGAGCTGAGCAAACACCAAGCCGTGGTCTATCTGCGGGAAGGTAGCGTCTGGTCCTTCAGCCGCGAGAGCACGGAATTGTCGGTCAGCGTTCAAAGCAAATTGCGGGTGACCGCCGCGGAAGGCGTGAGAGCCGCAGTGCTCTCGCATGCGGGCCTGACGATCGCGTCGGAATGGATGTTCAGCCCGGAGCTGCAATCCGGCGCCGTCCGCACTGTCTTGTCCGAATGGAGTCTTCCGCCCCTCGACCTCTGGGCCGTGCTTCCGACCGGGCGCGCGGCGACGGCGAAGGCGCGAGCCTTCGTCGGATTCTTCGAACGCTCCTTCAGCGCCTGAGCTCGAAGCCGCAGGAGGGGCTGACCTTGGCCTCGGAGCAGGACGTGAGACGAATCGGCATTCTTTCGAGCCATGCTCGCATTCAAAATCTCAGTCGCATGAGTACGGTGGCACGCAACGGAGCAGCTCATCCAGAGCTCTCGCAAGCGGAGTGTCACCATGTCCCGAACATCGATCCTGTATCGCTTGAGCAAGGCAGCCGGACGCATAGCGCTGTCGGCCGCCCTGCTGTCGCCGGCGCACGCAGCCGATCAACGGTATGCCGTCGCCGTATATCCCGATGTGTCCCGCAGCGCCGACCGCGCGCCGGCGGTGCTGACGTCCCGCTTGCCGTGGGTTGCTCCGGTCGGCCATCGCCAGCCCCGTCTGGCCGACGTCCCCCGACATGAATCCGTCGCCGCGTGGGAAAGCCAACAACGTCAGGCCGACGCGGAGTTGGACCGCAAGCTGGTCATCTGCAAGGGGTGCTGACGCGCGGCGCCCTCATCATTCCAACCCGGAATAAGGTCTAGTCCGACGAGCCGGCTACCTCCCGTGGCGGTCTCCTTTAGGTTGCTGCACGTGACTTCCACGAAATGGGCGGCGCCGCCGTCCCGCAGACGCCAAGGAGACTTGCGATGTCGCTTCAAGCCAAGCTCGACGCTTTCAAGGCCGATTTCGAGGCCGGAAAGCCGCCCTACAACGTTCCGCGCTCGGTCATCGATACGATGCATCGCGCCACCGCGGAGCTGATCGAATCCGGCGCGGCCAAGCGCGCCAGGAAGGCCGGAGACCTCGCTCCGTCGTTTTCGCTGAAGGATCCGGAGGGCAACGTCGTGAACTCGGCGGACCTGCTGAAACGCGCCCCGCTGGTGCTCAGCTTCTACCGCGGCGTCTGGTGCCCGTACTGCAACATGGAGCTGCAGGCGCTCGAAGCCGTCAAGCCGGAGTTCGACAAGTACGGCGCCTCGCTGGTCGCGATCTCGCCCCAGACCGCCCCGAACAGCCGCAAGTCGGTGCGTCAGAACAAGCTCTCCTTCCCGATCCTGTCGGATGCGAAGGGCAAGGTCGGCGCCGCCTTCGGACTGCGCTTCCACCTGCCCGACTATCTCGTCGAGCTCTACAAGCAGCTCAAGAACGATCTGCCGACGTTCAACGACGACCCGAGTTGGACGCTGCCGATGCCGGCCCGCTACGTCATCGGGCAGGACGGCGTGATCCTCTATTCCGAAGTGAATCCCGACTACACCCGCCGGCCGGAGCCTGAAGACATGATCCCGGTGCTCCAGCGGGCGGCCGCCGTCCACGCGTGACGGCACATGAGGCGGCCGGTGGGGCAACGACCACCGGCCGCTGTCCTTCCACCCCAGCCCCCCGAAGGGAATACGTCGATGTCCAAGCTCTTCACCCCGACCCAGGTCGGCCCCTACCGTCTGTCCCATCGCGTCGCCATGGCGCCGTTGACGCGGATGCGCTCCGATCCCGGTGACATCCCGAGCGAGCTGATGGTCGAATACTACAAGCAGCGCACGACGAAAGGCGGGCTGATCATCTCGGAGGCCACCCCGGTCTCGATCCGCGGCAACGGTTACGCCGGCGCTCCGGGCATCTACTCCGACACCCAGATCGCGGGATGGCGGCGCGTCACCGACGCGGTCCACGCCAAGGGCGGCCGCATCTTCCAGCAATTGTGGCACGTCGGCCGGCAATCGCATGTCGATCTTCAGCCGAACGGAGACGCGCCCGTCGCGGCCTCCGCCATTCAAGCCGAGGGCTACGCGTATTCCAAGCGCGGCGAGGTCCCGTTCTCGATGCCTCGCGCACTCGAACTGCATGAGATCCCCGGCATCATCGAAGAGTTTCGATCGGGCGCCGAGCGTGCGCTGCGAGCGGGCTTCGATGGCGTCGAGATCCATGGCGCGAACGGCTATCTGCCCGACCAATTCCTGCAGGACGGAACCAACAAGAGAACCGACGAGTACGGCGGCCCGATCGAAAACCGCGCCCGCTTCATGCTGGAGGTCACGCAGGCCGCCATCTCTGTCTGGGGAGCCGATCGCGTCGGCGTGCGAATCGCCCCGAGCGGCACCTATGGTTCGATGTCCGACAGCGATCCTGCGGCGACCTTCGGCTACGTTACGACGCAGCTTGACCGCCTGGGCATCGCCTACCTCCACGTCGTCGAGCCGCGCATCAAGGGCACCGAGGAGATCACGCACGGCAAAGCTCCGATTGCAGCACAGCACCTGCGGCCGAAGTTCTCGCGGACCTTGATCGCCGCCGGCGGCTTCACCCCGGCTTCGGCGGAAGCCGTCGTCACGTTCGGCGATGCCGACCTCGTTGCTTTCGGTCGCCACTTCATCTCGAACCCGGATCTGCCAGAGCGGATCCGACAAGGGTTGCCGCTCACGCCCTACGACCGATCGACCTTCTACGGCGGCGACGCGCGCGGCTACACGGACTACCCCGCTGCGCGATCCGCCGCGGCGGCCTGAGCGGGCCTACGTCAACTCCGGGCCAGCGAGGGCGCGTCCCGGCCCCTCGCTGGCCCGCTTTCGTCGGCCCGGGCGGCATCCGCCGTCGGCCTTGCGATGATGTCCCGGCCCTTCGGCTCCTGCAGTTTGCGCCACTGCGCCGGCGTGACGCCCATGTGGCTCTTGAAGGCGCGCTGAAAGGCGGCTTCGGATTGATATCCCACCGCCTCGGCCACGGCACCCGTCGAAAGCGACGACTTCCTCAACTCATTCGCAGCCATCGTCATCCGGATGTCGGTCAGAAGGTCGGAAGCCGATCGCCCGAGCTTCTCCTGAAACTGGCGGGCCAAGGTAGCACGCGACATGTTGCACAGGTTCGCGAGATCGGGCAGCGACCAGGCACGCGCGGGATCGGCGAACATGGCGGCCACGGCCGGCGCCAGACGCGGATGACCGGCCAAGGCCAGAAGGCCGCGCGGCGCATCTTCTGCTTCGCTTGCGAGCCGCAGCACCAGCGCGAACATCGCGGTCGACAGCGCGTTCAGCATCGCGCGTCCTCCGAGACGGTCAACGGCCGTCTCGCCGCGCATCAGTGTGACCAGGCCGGCGAGCTGCGTTGCATTTTCTCCTCCGCCGTCGCCACCGGCATGCACGACCAGGCGCGGC
The DNA here is from genome assembly GCF_029714425.1 of Bradyrhizobium sp. CB2312. Classification (NCBI taxonomy): domain Bacteria; kingdom Pseudomonadati; phylum Pseudomonadota; class Alphaproteobacteria; order Hyphomicrobiales; family Nitrobacteraceae; genus Bradyrhizobium; species Bradyrhizobium sp. CB2312. Next base: position 5,868,358 of record NZ_CP121668.1, read on the forward strand.
GGCAGATAGTTGCGCACCAGGCGGTCGTGCGGGGGCGCGATCGTGAAGTGTCCGCACAACAGGTCGAGCCGCTCGCCTTTGCCGGTGTTCTCGCTGATGACGAGATTGAGCTCTTGGCGGTTTCGTGCCGGCTTCGGCCGCGCCCCGCCGCCGTCATGCATGACGTGCCGTGGGTTGCCCGGCAGCAGCAGGATATCGCCGGTCTCGAGCCGCAGCGGCTTGCCGTCGGCCGGATCCTCCAGCACGGCCGAGCCGCCGACGACCGCGTGGTACGGAATCTCGTTCGCTTCGCCCGGCCCCTGATCGATCCGCCAGGGCGCGCCGTAGGAGCAGCGCAAATCCAATCGGCCGCGCACCGGCATCATTTCGAACAACCTGCTGAGCCAGTCCATCGCTTCTCTCCTACCGAGCCAACATGAGACGATGGGGCATATAGTCGAGATTTCTCGACATTCAAAGTCTCATGTCGGGCTCTTATTGTTACTCCGCAATCGTTCACCACCCAACCCAACGAAGGAGTGCCAACATGTCCCGTCTTTCAGTCCCCAATCTCGAATCCGACGCCGGCCCCTCGGGCCAGGTCTATGCCCAGATCAAGAAGGCTATCGGCAGCGTGCCGAATACCTTCGCGGCAATCGCTGCCCACGGCCCGGCCGCGCTCAAGGCCGTCCTCGCCGCCGACACCGTGCTCTCTGCGGGCTCCTTGTCGAAGCGCGACCAGGAAGCCATCAAGCTCGTCATTTCCGAGGTCGCAGGTTGCGACTACTGCGTGGCCGCTCACAGCCTGCTCGGCAAGCTCGCGGGCCTCAAGCCCGACGAGTTGAAGAACATCCGTGAGCGCCGGGCGACCGGCGACGAGAAGCGCGACGCGCTGATCCGCTTCGTCCGCGAGCTCGCCCAGTCCAGCGGCACCGTCAGCGACGACGACTTCGCCGCGATCAGGGCCGCCGGCTACACCGACGCGCAGCTCGTCGAGATCAGCCTCGCTTTCGCGACGACCGTCTTCACCAACGTCTTCAACCGCATCAACGACACCGAGATCGACTTTCCCCGCGTCGCGTGAAGCGATGCCGCGTCCAGTCAGATCTCCAGCAGAAAGGATTACGACCATGAGTACGCTCTCCATTAACGCTCAAAACCCGATCGTCCGCGCCCTGCACCGGTCCGGCCTCCTTGCCGAGGACCTCGACTACCACCTGCTCCGCGCCGCAATGGTGATCATCTTCGCGTGGTTCGGGTACGACAAATGGTTCGAAGCGGAGATCAGAGGACTGCTGCCCATAATTACCCACGGCCCGTTTATCTTCTGGACGATTCCGGTTTTGGGCATTCGCGGCACCGCCATTTTTCTCGGCACCTCAGAATGGACCTTTGGCACGTTGCTGCTTCTGGGTTTCTGGAACAAGAAAGCCGGCATGCTCGGCGCCCTCGGTTCGACCTTCACCTTCATCGCTACCTTCACGGTCCTGCCGTTCGTTCCTGACGCGTGGGATGCTGGCGCCGGAGGCTTTCCAGCGATGACGATTAATTCGGCCTTCCTTCTGAAGGATCTCGTGCTGCTCGCCGTCTCGCTCTACCTGCTGAGACAGGACGTGGTTCGCCTGACGCGGTAAAGCGCACTCCCGCGGAAGGCGATGCGTCGCCGGCGAGTGTCTCACCTCGCCGGCGATTGCACGTTTTCGCCATTACCGAGCTGATGTGCCTGTAGCGAATTCCGCTGGTCGGCCGGGTTCATACATCGGAAGTTACGGTCAGGCGCGCGTCGACTGGACGATCGAGCGCCACCTCGTTTGCGGTCGAGGCAATGCACTTTGCCATCGGCAATGCGATCCGAAAACGCCGGCGGCCACGTCTCCAACTATCTTGGCGTCGAGATCAAACGCGGATGGTAGCGGCATTCGATGTTAACGGCAGCTGAGCCATCCTCACCTTGAGGGCTGAACAGGTCAATCGCCCTCCTTACGATTAACTGCGCCGCAGTACTCCAATAGCGAAAACGCGGTGGAAAGCCGAACCTCGATCGGGCTAAGCCAAGCTAATGATTTCGGTCAGCGTCCCCGATGTGAAAGGAAGTGAGAACAACTTGCATCAAACTACGCCAAACTGCGCGATAGCCGCAGGCCGCGCTACTCCCACTCTATCATTTCGAACGGTGCTTCCTTGTTGATTTGCAAATACAAATTTCCATGTCTGACGGACAAATGCCGACGGTATACCCGCTGCAATCTTTCAGTCTTGAATTCACAGAATAATTTTGCTCCTCACAAGCACTAGCTATTCCGCTAGCTATCGAAGTCTATCGATTGGATGGCCCGCCGCGTGCGCAACAAACACAGACAGTGCTGGCGCTAACACAATCTTCAAGTACCGTCAGATGTCCGGAACACATTCCCGGTCCTCGGAGCCGCTCCCCCACATTGCTGTGGTCCGGCCTAAGCATTTGACGTCGGCGGATGCTCTCGACATCGACACTACGCGCTTTGGCATCAGCCTCCTCCCTGAGGCGGCTCGGTGACCGCCTACATCACTAAAAGTCAGGTCCGCTCACAGCTGGGCGGTGGCCCGCTGGAGACGTTCGAGGTAGGGCAATCGTTCTTCGAACCGCCCGGCGCGACGCATCTCGTCTCCGCCAACGCGAGCAACACCGAACCGGCCGAACTGATAGCCGTCTTTGTCGCTGATGAGGGAGCTGAATTGACCACCCTTCTCGAGCCATAGTTCAACTGACCGGCCGGCTTCTGCTGGCGAAGGGGCCGAAGAACAGTCGCCCTGCGGATCGACGTCCAGACCGTGGACGACAATACCGGACCCGAGGTCCTTGCGGTGACGAGAGTTGCACCGCCTTCCGCCGGACAGCTCAGTCGGCGCCGGGTCATCGGCCTTGACCGCTTACGGATGCCATGTCCTTTGCTCCAAAGCGGAAGAGCCATCGTATCGAGCCACCTTGGAGTTCCGTTACCGATCAGACGGAGCCTTGAAATCGTATGAAATGCGTCCGGCCGGCAGATAGAACAGCGCAATGACCGCGCCGCCCCTGACCTCGGGATAGTGCCTGCTGCCCGGATCCGGCGCCGTCCAGCCCGGTCCCTGCCAGCCCTGCAATCCCTTCAACTCCGCGCCCTTGTTCAAAGGTACCACGAGGTTGAGCTCGCCATAGGGGTGGCCATGATACTGTCCGCGCAACACGTCGTGATCGTCTTCGTCCTTAAAGCGGCGCGGATCGGCGCTGTTCATGTACACGGCGGTGATGCTGAACTGGAACGTTTCGGGAGTCGGCTCCAGAATGCGGCTGCGCCGGTAATTCGGGCCGTCCACCTCCTGGTTTGCCGCCCATCCCTCCTCGACCCCGATTTTGATCAGGCGAGCCAGATCCTGGTAGAGCGCGCTGTTTTCGCCGTATGTCTCGTTAAGCCAACGTTCCATCTCGGCGCCAGGTGTCATGTCCTTGACTTCCCGGAGAAACGGAATGCTGCGCTGAATCAGTTCTTCCCGGCTTCCCATAGTGATCTCTCCTCTTCGACTATTACGTTCGAATCCTACGAACGTGGCGAACTCATCAATGTCCGCCCGCGGCATCAATCTATCCGCCCGCTCAACCTTGGCTTTCCCGACCGAGATACCGCACACCACCATCTGCTCCGCCGGAATTGACAGCAGCGGGCGCAAAATTCGATGGTATTTTGCGAACGTTTCCTGCGGGCACGATTGAAGCCCGCGTCCCGCCGCCGCGAGCATCACGTTCTGCACGAACATTCCGAGGTCGAGCCAGCTTCCGACTTCCAGGCGACGGTCGATGGTCACGATCAATCCCACCGGCGCGCCGAAGAATGTGTAGTTCTTGGCGGTTTGTCTGCTCCTCGCCTCGAGATCGATTTGAGCAATTCCGAGCGAACCATAGAAGAGTCGTCCGAATTCCTGTCGCCGCTTGAGGTATGGATCGGGTAAGTCGCTGGCGTAGTACTTGTATTCCGAGACGTGCTCGTCGCGGGAGCTCTGGTGTGCATCCAGCAGCGCCGTCGAGACTCTGTCCTTGGCCGCGCCAGCCAGCACGTAGACGTGCCAGGGCTGGATGTTCGCACCGCTGGGCGCGAACCGCGCGACACGGAGGATCTGCTCGATCGTCCGTCGGGGGACCGGAGTGCTGCAAAACTCGCGGCACGCAAACCGCCGGGCCAAGATCTGATTGATCGGGCTCTTCGCAACGACGTCTCCCTCACGCGCGCCGATGGCGGCTCGTTCAGGACCGGACATCCTCGTACCGCTGGTATCCATCTCGGCCTCCTCGTCTCGGAGCAAGGAGGGCTCAGTGCGGCCAGGCTGAGCCAAGGATGATCGAGCAGAAGTTCTGACGGACATAGTTCATGTCCTTCAGCGCCAGGACGTCGGCCTTCACGTTTCCGAACGTCGTCAGCGGCTTCTTGATGATGCCGTTGGCGAAGTGATCGATGATATTCTCCTTGAAATTTGTCTCGCGCGGATGATGGACGCAGACATGGTCGCGCTGTTCATGCGTGAAGTCGTGATAGGCGATGCCGAGCACGTCCATCTCCACACCGGCGGTCACCAGCGCGATGGTCGGGCGCATATGCTCGGGGATCCCCGGCGTGGTGTGGAGCGCGATGGCAGTCCAGACGTCCTCGATGTCACGCTCGGGGACGCCGTAGCTTTTCATGAATTTGCGAGCGGTATTGGCGCCGTCGACCTCGAAGCGCAGATCAGGGCTCGAATATTTCTCGGTGAGACCCATGTCGTGGAACATGGCGCCGAGGTAAAGCAGTTCCGGGTCGTATTTCAGCCCGCGGCGCTCGCCAGTGAGCGCGCCCCAAAGGAAGACGCGGCGACTGTGGTTATAGAGCAGGTCGTCTTCGGTATCGCGCACGAGCTGCGTGGCGGCGCGCGCGATTGCACTGTCAGGCGAGCGGATGCCGGCGATGATCTCAGACACGGTGCAATCTCCTAGGTTGAATAATGGGCTGGTCGCTTCTCGGTATTAAGCAATAGAGCCCTGCTCCGGACAACGAACGGGATGCTGCGGATCAGGACAGCCGTACGTCGTTTCCTGACAAAAGGACCCTCGGCGCCTTCGCGCCAGCAGGAGACAGCCCTTTCCTCTTTAACTCGCGATCTATTCCGTTTCCGCTCGTCGGAAGCTGGCGCGGTACTGGACAGGGGTAACGCCGAGACGGGTGCTGAAGACAATCCTCATCCGGTCCGCCGATCCGAAGCCGCAATCGAAGGCAATGGCCTTCGGCGGTCGGTCGCTCGCTTCCAGCATCATGCGCGCGTTATCAACGCGGGCGCGCTCGATGAATTCGTGCGGTGTGGTCCCGGTCACCTGCCCGAAATGCCGGGCCAGATTCCGGGGACTCATTCCGACGACAGCGGCAAGCGACTCCAGGGTATGGCGATCCCCAATGTTGGCCATGACGTGATCCTGGATGCGTGCGATGGGCGATTCCGGATCGGCAGGTGCCGTGAGATAGGGACTGAACTGCGACTGTCCGCCCTGGCGCTGGGCAACCACGACCAGCCGCTTGGCGACCTTGAGCGCCGTTTCCGCGCCGTGCCGCTGCCCGACGAGCGCCAGGCCCAAATCTATCCCCGCTGTCACACCCGCCGCGGTGATCAGCCGTCCATCGCGCACATAGATCAAGTCCGGTTCGACTTTCGCCTTCGGGAATCTGGCCGCCAGCGCCTGTGCATCCTGCCAATGGGTTGTAACCCGCCGATCGTCCAGGAGACCGGCATAGCCAAGGACAAATGCCCCAGTGCAGATCGACCCATAAACGCTCGAGCGCCACGGCAGCTCCTTGACCCACTGAAGCAGACAGGGTTCGGGCTCCGCTTCTGGCGGCGTTGGGGTGCCGGCCACCAGAACGATGTCGAAGCCGCCCGCCGCCTCCTCGAAGGTCAGGTCGGCCACCATGCGTAGGCCGTCCGACGCGCGCAGCGGATTGCGGTGAGCAGCAACCAAAGCGGTTTCGTAGCGATCCGCGCTGCCGAGAAACGTATTCGCCTCGCTGAACACATCCATCGGCCCCGCCACGTCCAGGGCCTGAAAACCCTCACAGACGACAATCGCGACAGCTTGTACCGGCACCTGCTACTGCCTCTCCATCCTGGGGCCTCAATTATGCAGGTAGTCCGGCCTTCGCAAAAGGCCTGGCGCGGTCCGGGAGGCAACAGAACGAACATCCGTGCATCCGGGATCAACCAGGGGCTATGGACTTCTATTGGTCGATTTTGCTCACCCAGCGGCCGACCAAGCGACCCATGCATGTCCAAAAAGATCGTCGCGACAACCGGCGAATTTGTCGCGCCACTATTGTGATCCCGACGCCTTGTCTGGCGTGGTCAAAGGCCCGTCCTTGGAATCCACAACGAAGACCGCCAGTAGGCTGGCGGGCTCGTTGTCACTCGCGTTCTCACTGACCCTGTGATGTGAACCGGGCATTTCGTAAAAACTTTCACCTGCGTGATAGATCTTCGCGGGTTCGTCGCCGACTTGACTGCGGATGGTCCCGGACAGCACATAGGCGTAGATAAAAGCTGACGCCGCGTGGTGATGAGCGAGCGATTTGGCTCCGGGAGGATAACTCACCGTCACAGCAACCAGCCTCTTTCCCTCGACATTCGGCAGTGCGTGCGCGAAGGCGACTTTCACCTGCTCCCGGTCCTGCGCGATCGCCGGCGAAGCTCCCAGGGCGATTGCTGCTGCTATCAGCGGGACGGCGGCCTTTCGCAGTGCTCTTCTCGCTGCTTTTGCCAACACACCTCGACGGTTTGATACAGCACCAGTCCGATAGGCAAATCCACTGATCGACATTATCGCACCTTCTTCTCTAACGAGCTCATCGTGAGCGGATTGTGCTGCTGGAGCACAGGATAGGTCCTAGTCATGATGGTGAGCCTGGTGCTGGGAATCCGGGAAGGGCGAAGCAGCGATCAGGTCACAGGCGTTGGGACTCTTGAACCCCGGGATGAAACGTTCGCAGACGGCGGCGTTGACGGTGCCATACGTCGTCGCTGGCTTGTGCGCAAAACCGGCGAAATACTCCTGAATGAAGCCTTCTTTGAAATTTGTGCGCGGGTACTTGGCGACAATTTCCTCGCGCAGCTCAGCTGGGAACTGATCAAACCCCACCCCGATGACATCGAGAAGCACACCGGAGTTGAGGAGCGCCACTTCGGGCCCCATATGCTTCGGGATGCCGGGGGTGGTATGCAGCGCAATTGCTGCCCAGACAGTCTGCACCTGGTCTTCAGAGATGTTGTGGGTGCTAAGAAACTGTCGCGCGGCATTTGCGCCGTCGACTTCGAAGCGTTCGTCTGGGCTCGAGAACTCCTTGATCAGGCCGAGGTCGTGAAATGCGGCAGCGACGTAAAGGAGTTCACGGTCGAAGCGCAGATTCCTCTGACGACCCTGCTCAGCCGCGAACAGGTAGACGCGGATCGAGTGATTGAAGAGTAGATCGGTGGAATGCTGGCGCAGGATGTCTGTAGCCTCTTTCGCAAGCAACGAATCGGGAATGACAAGAGCCTGAGCGAGATTTCGGGTTGCCATTGTTGCGTCCTTTCAAGTATTACTGTGGGGCTTGGCTGTGCGTTGCACGCGAGCGCAACCATGAAACGATGCTGATCACCGCGCTCCGACGTCGAGCACGATCTTTCCTTTCGGCTGAGGCCGCACGCGTTCCAGCATCAAATGAGCCTCGCGCGCATCCGCGAGGGGGAGGACTGCCCCGACGTTGGTTCGCAGTTTTCCATCATCGATGAAGCGAGCGATCTCCGTCAGATATTGGCTGGTGACGTTGACCAGAAAGAAGGCGGCTTCGACACCATGGCGCCTTGCAAGATCCTGATCGGGACGGGACACTGCCGAAATCAGCTTGCCGCCGCGCCGAAGCACCTGGAACGAGCGGCTTTGGGTTTCGCCGCCGACCAGATCAATCACGGCGTCGGCATCCCGAACTTCTTCCTCGAAGCGCTGCGTCCGGTAGTCGATCACCGTATTTGCGCTCAGATTGCGCACGATGGAAATATCGCCCGTCGATGCGGTTACGACGGTTTGCACACCCGCGTGATGGGCCAATTGAACCGCATAGGATCCAACGTTGCCGGCCGCACCGTGAATGACCACAGTTTGACCTGCCTTGAGTTGGGCATGATCAAACAACGCCTGCCATGCCGTCACGGCAACAACAGGAACGGACGCGGCTTCAACGTGGGTTAGCGAGGTTGGCTTGTTCGAGACCATGCCCGCGGAAGCTACAGCGTACTCGGCGTAGGCCCCGACAAACTGCGGATTCGTAACACCATAAACCTGATCTCCCACACGTAGTTCGGTGACTCCGGGTCCCATCCCGACGATTTCGCCGGACAGATCCGAGCCCAGAGTGAGGGGGAGCGGTTGCGGCAATGCGCTCTTGCCGGACCTGATCCACCCATCCCATGGGCCAACTCCAGCGGCCGCAACTTTGACCAGGACCTCGCCAGGACCTGGCTCGGGTCGCGGCACGCGCTCGAACTTCATGACCTCTGGCGACCCAAACTCGTGCACGCGCCAGGCCATCATTGTTGACTGGGTTCGCTCTTCATCTAGTCGAGGAACGATGCTGCTGGAGGTCATCTCATGCTCCTTGCGCTCAGTTCGTCATGCTTGCCGTCGACCGTTCGGGGCGATTGATGGGACGGGCTCGCCCGTATGTCGCAAGGACTCGTGCCCCGGACAACGAGCACGATCCCGCGGATCAGGACAGCCGTACGTCGTATCCTGACAAAGGCCTGTCGCGCCTTCGCGGCAATAGAGGCGCTTTCGTCGCCAGATGATTCTGGATCTATTCCGATTCCACTCTGCAGAAGCTGCCGCGATGTTGCGTCCAGGCGGGTGCTCAGAGGCTCACACCGAGGATGGAAATCCCACGATAGTTGCTCGCGCGCATTCGCAGGCTATGGCTGAAGAACGTCACGGCAGGACCCCAGCTTACGTTATCGGCCGGGGCAGTCCCCTCCTCGGGTTCGCGCCGCGTTCTGCGCGCCTCCTGAAACCTATTTAGACCCGCGCCGATCGAGAAGATTGGCCAGGACCCCTCCCCACGCCTAAGTCGGATCATTGGCGCCCCCTTGAACGCCCCGCTTCTCCATCTAGGTACCATCCAGATAGATGGAAATTGGATGGAAGCCATGGCTAGTAACGTCCGCGAAATCCGACCAAAGCCGTCGGACTCGGAGAAAATCACGATCAATCTTGGCTTCGTCGATCTCGGTCAGGTCGACTTGATGGTCCAGGAAGGATTCTACTCAAACCGCACCGATCTCATCCGAACGGCAATCCGCAACCAGCTCGAACGTCATGCCGACGTGGTCAGGCAGTCCACGGTCCGAAAGAGTTTGGACCTCGGGCTTCGGCACTACAGCCGCGAGGATCTCGAGGCGGCGCGGCGGGCGGGCGAGATGCTGCACATCAATGTTCTGGGCCTTGCCAGCATCGCCCCAGACGTGACGCCCGAACTCGCTCGCGCGACGATTGCCTCGGTCTCCGTGTTGGGGGCCCTGCACGCCAGTCCCGCCGTCAAATCCGCTCTCGCCGACAGAACGAGGTAAGGCCATGCTGAATCAGGACATCGTTCGCGAAGCCACACGCCTCACGCGCTCGGGCCAGCTCGTCGAAGCCACCGCACTACTTCAACGCATGCTTCGGGGCGAGAACGCGCCAGACGTCACCGCCCCCAGCACATACCGCTCCCACTCTACACCAGGAGAGCCGCCGACCATCGACGCTATGGCAAATGCCGCAGAGACGCGGAGCCCGCGACGGACGGCCCGTCCACCGGCGGATCTCACCAAGAACCTGCCTGGGCTCGGACTGAGAGGATCGGTGAGACGCGTTCCGTCCATGGCGGAGATTGTGCCTCAAGGCGGTAGGTTCGTCGAAGGCGTCTACGGTAACGCCGCGGGAAGCCGCACGTACCGCCTCTTCATCCCGAGCGGCTATCATGGCCAGGCCATTCCGCTAGTCATCATGCTCCACGGCTGCACGCAGTCGCCGGAAGATTTCGCTGCGGGCACGCGGATGAACTTCATCGCCGAAGAACAGACCTGCTTCGTGGCCTATCCCGCGCAGCGGGCCGACGCAAACCAGGCGAAATGCTGGAACTGGTTTCGCCCGGTTGACCAGCAGCGCGACAGCGGCGAGCCCTCGCTCATCGCCGGCATCAGCCGCCAGATCATGTGCGACCATTCTGTAGATCCACGGCGCATCTACGTCGCCGGACTGTCCGCCGGGGCCGCGTCCGCGGCCGTCATGGGATCGACGTACGGCGATCTGTACGCGGCGATCGGCGTCCATTCCGGACTGGCCTGCGGAGCAGCCAGCGACCTTCCCTCCGCGCTGATGGCCATGAAGCAAGGTGGCGGGCCGGAGGCACCGCCGAGCGACGGCCCGCCCGTGCCGACAATCGTCTTTCACGGCGATCGCGACACCACCGTGCATTCCAAGAACGGCGATCGGGTCGTCCGACAGTTGATCAGCGGATCCCGCACGAAGAGGAAGGTGCATCGGGGGCGGATACCTGGAGGGCATGCCTACACCCGCACGGTCCACACCGACGCCGGCGGGCGCCAAATCCTCGAACACTGGGAAATCCACGGAGCCGGACACGCATGGTCGGGGGGCAGCCCTGCCGGCTCCTACACCGATCCGGACGGGCCGGATGCAACGAGAGAAATGCTGCGCTTCTTCCTCGAACACTCGCTCCCGCAGGGGCGGAATTGAGGTGGCATCCGCTTTTCATCCGATGATGGAAAGCGGAGGTCGCAATCATTCCTCATGGAACGGAAGCCCGCTGGCGCTAACCGTCCGATCTTTCAGCCAATCAGGTCTTTGGCTTCTGTTTCGCTGCCGCCTCTCGAGCCATCCGCTCCGCCTTCAGACGCTCCCGGTTTGCATGGAATGCCTGCTGAACGCTTTCATGCTCGGAGACCGGCACCTTCGCACTCGTGTCGCGAAACACCTTTCGGGCTTCCCGCTCGGCCGCGGTCGGCGTCCTCCGGTCTGATGTGCGATTGTTCATTGCTCCCTCCTCTGGGCGCAAACGGTCCTTGCGCTATGTTGCGCATTCGGACCGCCAACCTAGGGGGTAGGTTTTCCCCCGGCGGGGCTTTTGGGGGCCGGGGGCATGGACTCGACTCTTCGCGACCCCATTCGTTCCAATCCCCTGGTGTCTCGAAGATTTCGCCGACTTCGGCTGCGCCTTGGCTGGCTTTTTCGCCGCCGCTTCGCCTTGCGCGGCTTCTTGGCCGGGTTGGCAGCCTTCGCCGACGCGGCCTCTGCCGACGGATCGGCCCAGCGCCTCCATCAGGTCGACGACGTTGGTCGCCGCGGGCTTCGACTTGGGCGTGATCGGTTTGCCGGCGCACATCTGGTTGATGAGGTCGATCAGCGCGGTGTCGTACCGGCTCGAAGCGGCCAAGTCAGAGTGGTCGAACTCCTATCTCAGACGAATGTCGCTCGAACCATTTTGATTTCTGGGATGGCGGTTAGCTCGCTGTAGACGAAGAAGCCCTGAGATGGGCCGCTTCCCGAGCTTCGAAAGCCAAGCTATCGATGCTCGCGAAGCGTCAAGCTCTTTGGCGATGTGGGCAAGAGAGAGCACCGCTCCAGTTTCAACGGCCCCTTGACTGCTCAAAAAGTGCTCGTGCAAACTTGGTCCGGTCCGACCACTAAAGCATCGAAAGCACAACAACCCCATGTTCGAGCTCGCCTGAAGCAAGGCGTGCGCGTGCAATACGTTCGAACTCCGTTCGGTGCTTGTGTAGATAGCTGAACGCCTGTTTCTCAGTACCGAATGTCGTCGCAAGCCGGCACATCTGCCGATTTGCGCCGAACGCGAGAAAGAAGGTGATCGTCCCGCCGCGCTCCGATCTAGCTCTACGCAAGACGCCCGGCCTGTCGCATGATCGGCTCCCTGGATTTCGGCGTTTGCCTTACAGGCCACTAAACCCGCGGCTTTCTCGGGCGCTTCTTCGGCGGAGGCGCTGGCAACGCCGCCTGAAGGACTGCGTCAGCTGCTTCCTTGGCCTCACGAACTTCTCGAAGCCGCGCCATGTTCTTACGAACATGGATGGCCTGCTTTTCGACATCGGCCAATGCCCGCGCTCCTTCTTCAGCGGCCAAGCGCTTACGATCGGAACGCGCGATGGCTTCTGATGATGGCTCTGCCGGCTTCTTGGCGGTCATCGCTCGCCTGGCTCCACAACGACAAAACCCGCTCAATCCAACGATTGAGCGGGCAGAGGGCCCGTTCCAGTACATCCGTGAAACGGCGCCACGATATCAAGCCAGCGAGAGGTTCTCAGCGCTGACTTTGCCTCGCATCTTGTCGGTCTTGGTCTCGAAGTTGACCTTTTGGCCCTCTCCGAGCCCGGAAAGACCAGCTCGTTCAACGGCGCTGATATGAACGAACACATCGTTGCCGCCGTCGTTCGGCTGAATGAAACCGAAGCCCTTTTGGCCGTTGAACCACTTAACAGTACCTGTCGTCATTTTCTTCTCCAAAGCGCAAAAGCGCATACCGCGCGATGATCGCGCAGCTATCTTCAACTTCGACGATGTCTTTGGAAAAGGAGCCCGCGGGCGCATTCAACAAGGCACAGCGGCTAATCGAACAGCGCTAATATACGTCAGTTTTCGGATTTTGCAAGGAGGGAAGCCAATTAGTTTCGTCCTGCCAAGTCTGTCGAGATGCGAGAAAGAGTTTATCGATTGACAGTCGCCGACGCGAATGGTCACGTTGATGCACCAAGCTGCATTGCTGTTGCAGGCAGACTAGCACTTCGCGAACATCGCCGCCCGTTATCCTGAAGACCGAAATGAAGCTCCTGCGCATTTGGCTGCCTGCAGGACGTATCGCGTTTGCAGCCCAGCGAGGAAACTCAATTGCAGGTACTTGTCAGAGACAACAATGTTGAGCAGGCGCTCCGTGTTCTCAAGAAGAAGATGCAACGAGAGGGCGTCTTCCGGGAAATGAAGCAGCGTCGCTCCTACGAAAAGCCCTCGGAGAGAAAGACCCGCGAGAAATCCGAAGCTATCCGACGAGCCCGGAAGCAGGCCCGGAAGCAGGCGATCAGGGAGGGATTGCTGCCCGCGCCCCCGAAAAAGAAGCCGTTTGAGCGGAAGCCGCCCTTGCCGGAGGTCAAAGCACGAGCGGAGTAGAAGGTGGGCCTCGCTCCGGAGAATGCCGCACGTTAACTGACGTTGCTTGTCGGACCTCGTGCTATCAGGGCTGCGTCACCTGTGAAGCAGCGAAGACGATGCAGATCATGCATTCGCCGTGGCGGTCCTTACTGCCTGAAATCGATGCCTCGCAGCACAATGCCTGGCGGCGTGCCTTCGAACTCGGTCGCGCGATACTTGCTTGCCGCACGGGCTTCGATGCGATCTCGCAGGCGCGTGAATTGGGCTTCCCGCTGCTCGGGTCTGACTTGCGGCCCACCCTCGAGGGAGTCCATCGCAGAGGTTGAGATCGCGCAAGAAATCTCTCTGGCGCCGTTATGCATAGAGAACCGCACGATCATCCGGTCGTATTCGTGGGCGATAAAACGGCCGCTGGTCAATGTCATAGGTTACTCCGTTACATCATCGCTAGTTGGAAGGATCCGCCCCTCAAAGCATATCATTCTCGACTGCGTACCGCTTCGCGGTCGCAACGAGCCTGACACCGCCTCAGCCTTCCCCCGACAACCGGGCGAAATCATCGAACAGCGCAGCCACCAGGGCACGGTGGCGCGTGTCCTCGGCGGGGAGGCTTGCAGCATAGAGGTTGAGCAGATGCCGTGCCTTCACCGCCGCCTCCGGCCAGGAGCCAGCCGGCACCGTCATCATGCGATTTTCCAGATCAGCCTCGCGCTCGCGCAATTCGCGCAGATTGGTTTCGACCTCGGCCAGCGCCCGGCGCAAGTCCGTCGCCTTCTGCGCGGCCATCCCGCGGTGCTTGTCAAGGTCGACCGGCTGATCCGTCATTGACTGACGCTCGCGTCTACGGTTCGCGCATGCGCAAGTTTAACCGAGCCGGCCGACAGCAGCTCCGTGGCTTCGCACGGGCCCTCGAGGGGCAAGGTGATCGTCCTGGCTGTGAGGCGACAGCTAAGAAGCTCGGACGATGGATCGTCTCCTCGTCCGTGAGGATCTCCCAGCCCCCAGCCGGCAAGACACGCTCGCTCCCGCAGATGCGGAAAGCGACGGCTTCTCGCCGCGAGCGGATGGTCATGCATGGCCTTTCGCAAGCGACGCCCCAACCGACGCTGGCTATCACGACCATGCTCCCGTTGCCTGGCAATAGCCAGCACTATCGTCACCGGGGGCGAACTAGCGTCGCGCGCGACCGTCGCCTGCAATGCACATATCGCTCGCTACCGGATCGGCGCAGGCGTAGGATCGCTGCCATCACCGCACTTCTCAACGGCTTCGACCGGTGACTGAGGGTCACATGTGCTCCCGCCAAAGGCTTCGCAGGAGCATTCGATGGCGCGCTTTCGCATTTCGGAATGGATAGTGCCGCCGGTGATCGTTCCGTTGTTTCTTCTGCTTCACGTGTGCGGAGCCACCTTACTCAATGGCTAGGGCAACACGCGTACCGTATCTCGTCAGCGGGACCAACGAATACGGCAGCTCCAATCTCGGCCGCGGCCTGCGACAGTCGCGCTGCGCCTCGCACGTAAACTGCTGTGTGAAGGCTACATGGACGGTCAGGGTCTGTACCCCGCGTGGACGCGTGCTGCAGTCGGACGAACTCGACGAACTCAAGCCACCACCAAAGGAGAACGACATGGCGAAGGGCCAGCAACGCGGCAATCGCGAAGCCAAGAAACCGAAGAAGGAAAAAGCCAAAGTGATCGCCGCGGCCCCGAGCCGCAAAGAGGCCGCCTGGCAGCCGGACTTCGGACCTGCAAAGAAGAAGTAGCGAAGAGCTGATGGCGAGCGGCGGTGCTACCGCCCGTCGACGGCTCAATGACCTCTCACCCGGCGTGATCCGAGCGGACGGCTGGCCGTCGGCCTATTGCCAAAGCGGTCTGGGTCGAAGTGCCTTTGGACCGGTAACGGCTGCCGGCCGGCCCTGTCGACGATCGGGTTTGAAACCAATCCCCATTGGGCGCATTTAGCCCCTGCGCGAGGCATCTCGCCACGAGCCGAGCGATGAATGGCACGATCCTTCGAGACACGCATCTATCTCGTCCGCGTCCTGACCGACGACCGGACGAGCAGGCTTTGGGTTGCCGCAGGACCATCTTCCGAGGACGCGGTGCGCCTGGTTCTAAACGCCATTCCTGAGGGCTGGTCCGCCTCGCCGGCGCAGGAACAATTGACTTCCGCCGAAATGGAACGGCTCGATCTGAAACAGGGCGAAGTCCACGAGATCACACGCACCATCCGCATGTGTTGAAGGGCTACTTTGAGTTGGCTGAAAAGTGCGGCGCCCTAGTACAAAAGAGGACTAGCGATCCGGCGAATAAGAGCGCACGCTACCAAACATCACCGGCCGAGGCACTGTCCGATAGGCGTCGGTGGCTGAGAGACCGATTGTGCTCCCGCCTGCAAGGCAGAGGAGCACGCGATGTCAATCTATTCGTATGATCACGCAATACTCGCACGTTCCCGCGAAGTGATTCGCCAGTCTCTCGAACTGCTCAGATGGAGCGAGACCTGTGTTCGGCTGCATTGGAACAATCACATAGGTGAAGGCGCTGAGCCGAAGAATGCCACATTCTTGGCCGATGCAGCGAACGACCGACGATCTTTTAACTAGAGCGGAAGCGGCCATCGCGGAGGCGAGAGCTCTTCGTCATGAGCGCGAACGTCTCCTGGCCACGGCTCGAATGTGGGCGTGCGCCCCTCAGATCGCCTTGCGACAAATCCAAACCGGGCTCTATGAAGGCGATGGCTTTATGATCGGTCCGACGACCAGACGGTAGTTTGGGACCCAAGCGCTGTTCCAGCTTTCCAGCGTCTCCGCAATTGATGCATTCGAAGCTACTTACTTCCCGCGCTGGAACCATTGCTTCGGTGCGGTGATAGAGGGCTCCGCATTTTCAGTTTCCATGCTGCTCTTCATGCAGCAGGGCGTAACGCCGATTCGGGCCCAGCGGCCATCTGGACGATCGTAGATGGCTACAACTCGGGACCTATCGAGAGTAATTTCCAGAACCGCGCGCGATCAATTCGGCTGTGCAACAAGCCTGGCTCCCCTCGTTCAGCAGGCGGGAGCCCGCATGGTCTAACAGCCATCAACCCTCAGCAGGGGCCCCCTACTGGCGACCGACGTTACCGATGTTGTCAATCCGAACCGGCTCTGGAACCTTAACCTATGTTAATCGTTTGTACCGTCTAGGCGTTGAGGTACCGCGCATGGATCAGAAAGATCGAGTGGCCGCCATTCGTAATCGCATTGATGAGCAAATAGAGGTCATTGCGCAGGCGATCTGCGATAACAAAGAGCCCGTGGCGGCACAGCGCGTGCTTACAGCACTTGCGGCCCGTCTGGCCGCGGAAGAAGCTTTGGAAACCGGAAACGCCGGGCCTGCCCGACCCGCGCCCACTAAGGAGGTCGGCCTTGGGATGCAGAGCTCATCGCGTTGTTTGCGCCAGGGACTTTCAAGAAGTGGAAGCGATAATCTTCTGGCGGGCGATGCAGCGTAACATGACGGCCCCTGGCGCCGAAAATAACGACGTCGGCTGTTTCTGATCACGCAGTTCGGACGCCTCGCAAGAAAAGGAGCGCGCTGGATGTTACGCTCCTTGCTCATGTTCACGTGCTCTGCTTGCGATGTACAGTTTGGTCATAAAGGAATGACGTCGAGTGAAGCGTGCGTTCGACAATCTGACTTACGTCACAGTTTGATTTTTGAGGCCCGCAGGGTGAGCCGACCGCAGTTTTAAGAGTCAGTGAGTTGAGCGGCCACTCTCCTCCTTCCGGAAGCTGCAGACCGGCGTAGTCCCTTGACTAAAAGCGCTGGCGATCGGGCCGCCAACAAGGCCTGTGTCCAGCTTTGCGCTGCGCCCCCGTCTTTCAGAGGTTAAGGGTGACGCAGAAGTGTCCCCAATTTCTCGCTCAATTGCTCGATCGAGAACGGCTTACCGAGCGCGGGCGCATCCCGGAACTCCTCCTCCAGCGGTGGTCCGCCATAGCCCGTGCTGAACAGGAACGGAATTTTTCGATCGCGCAAGATGCGAGCTACAGGAAAAACCAGCTCTCCAGCGAGATTCACGTCAAGGAGCGCCAGATCGAAGGATGTCTTTGTCGCGAGCTCGCAAGCCTTTGATACGTGCGCCGCTGAGGCGACCACCTTCAATCCCAGTTCCTCAAGCATGTCTTCGATCATGAGGGCGACCAAGCCTTCGTCCTCAACGAGGAGAACTCTGGTACCGGAGATCTCAGCCATTGGATGCCGGAAGCATAATGGGAAACACCATGCGGCAGCGTGCGCCCTCTGGCTCGAAGACCAGATCGAACTCGCCTGCCAGGTCATGCTCTATGCAGCGCTCCATCAGCCGCGTGCCAAATCCGCGCCGCTTAGGAGGCGTCACCGGGGGTCCCCCACGTTCGCGCCATTCGCACTCGAGCGTGCTTTGGTTGTCCCTGCCCACCCGCCAAGTGAGTGACACTGATCCATCCGGCAGGGAAAGCGCGCCGTATTTCACCGCGTTGGTCAGAAGCTCGTTGAAGACCATGGTAACACTCAGCGCCGTGCGCGCGTCCAGATCGACGTGCGGCCCTTCTGTCACCACCCGCCCGCCAGACACCGGAGCGACGATATCGTCGACCAACTTTTCGAAAGGGGCATCCTGCCAGTTTCGCTGAGTAAGCAGGTCGTGCGCTCGGGCAAACGCAAGGAGGCGTCCTGTGAACGTTGGTAGAAACTCTTCCAAGTCGGCAGCATGGCGAGCCGTCTGACTCGCGAGCGACTGCACCGTTGCCAACGTGTTTTTCACACGGTGGTTCAGCTCGTCGATGAGGACCTTCTGAGCGTTCTCAGCGCGCTTACGCTCGCTGATATCGACCAGCATGTTGATAGCTCCGACCAGATTGCCCGCGGTGTCTCGCAGCGGCGTCGGATAAGGAATGAACGGCACGCGTCCGCCATCCGGGCGCTCGGCCACCGCCTCGGCACCGCGAACCGGCCGGTTTTCACGCAGCGCTACCGCCATCGGGCATTCACTGTGCGGCAGCGGCGAGCCGTCAGGCCAATAGAGTTTCCAGGTCACGCACCACTCGTCGCCCGGTAGCGGCGTTCTCCCAGCCATGTCCACCGCGGCTCGGTTGTAGAAGTTGATCCGGCCGTTCGCGTCGGTCGTGTAGATGGCTGCCGGCAGCGCCTCGAGAAGATCGCGCATGCGCTGCTCGCCTTCGCGCAGGCGGTCCTCCAGCTGTTTGGTGGCGGTGACGTCCTGGGCAACCCGCACACCGTACAGAAAGCGACCATCCGTGTCGCGCACCGATGAACTGAAAATGTCGAGATGCCGCACCGACCCGTCAGGCCGGAGTGCGCGCTTGCGAATGGTGTAGTTCGCGATGTCACCGCGCACCTGCCGCGCGTACAGCTCGGCATCCTCTGCCCGGTCATCAGGATCGGTGTAGTCGAAGAAAGTCATGCCGAGCAGCTCGTCGCGTGAGCGTCCGGTGATACGGCAAAGAGAGTCATTCACCCGCAAGAAGCGCCCGTTCTCGTCGATCTCGGAAATGCCGACGCTGGCGGCCTCATAAGTTGCGGCGAGCCGGGTCTCACTGGCTTGTCGCGCTTCCTCAGAAGCATGCAATTTGGTCACGTCAATCGTGAAGCAACGTGTGTTGACGAACTTGCCCTCCACGAAGCGGCTGTTCGATGTAATCAGCACATGCTTGACCGAGCCGTCACGCGCCCGAAGCCGGGCCGGAAAGCGATCGAGCCGCTCGCCGCATGAGAGGCGCTGAAGGATATCTCCGATTGTCGGAGCGTCGGCATGGAACTCGGCAACATGGCGGCCGATGTACTCTTCGGGTCTATACCCCAACATGTCCAGTTCGGCTTTGTTGGCGCGAAGGATGATGCCTTCGCTGCTGACGATATGCAGCCCCACGGCACCGTTCTCGAAAAAGTCCTCCAGATCCTGCGTTGTCTGGCGGACTTCCTCGTCAACCCGCTTGCGTCCGGTGATGTCTTGGAAGCAATTGATGGCGCCTTGGATTCGGCCAGAGTGGTCGCGCAAGGTGCGGATATTGACCAGGGCTGTAAAGCGAGAGCCGTCCGGCCGCGCCATGATGACTTCGGCATTGCGCGTGGGAGTACCGAGGCGAAGAGCGGTGGCCATCGGACAGTCGCCATGTGCAAGCGGCGTTCCATCGAGCAGATAAGGTCGACGGGAGCCGCAGAAGCGCTCCTTCTTGGCCAAATCAGGTGTTCGTCCCCACAATTGAACGGCCTCGGCATTGTAGGCGACGAGGACTCCCTCGGCGTCACAGAGGTACACTGCACCGGGAATGGCATCGAGAACGGCGCCACCGGCCGCGACCAGCGCCTCGAGCTCCGTCGGCTGCCGACGAAGGGAGAGCGGAAATTCTTCGACATTCGACATGAAACTGCTCTCGGGGCGAGAGACGGAGGGCCCTGTCCGAACCCGCTGTTCGAAAAAGGACATGGGCAGACGCCCCCGTTGGCCCGCCGAACCTTCCCTAACGTCTCTAGGAGGCAGCTGTTCCTGAATGCGCGTCACTGGTCGCCGACTAAACGGCAAGAATGGACGACTCGTTTGTTCTTGTTACGTCCTGACGCCACATGAGCGACCCACCCGCGAGCTGGCGGATGCCCACGCCGAAACGGACCCAGAGATGAGCCAAGATGCGCACTCCCAAGCCGCTGTTCGGACAGCGATATGCCGCAGGAATACTGAGTGCTGTCTTGGCAGATCCGCGCGTAGCCGGGTCGGGCATTCGGATCCAGGAGCCCCGTCTCACCGAGATCCCTCTACATTCCTGCTCGTAGTTTCCAGCGCGGCGTACGGGCGGTCGAAATTCAGAAAGCAGCTGCGAGTCGGCTCTTCGGCGGTGCGCGAACAGGAGCGGTCGCAGAGAGTGAAATCTCGCACAAGAAAAACAATTCGTGCGTGCTCTGATGAAGAACGATTGATCAGCCCCGTTGCGCGCCGCATCGAGCAATGCTCCTCCAGAGCAAACGAGCCACTTAGTGCAGCGTCGTAGGCGGCGCTTCCGTCCATTCCAACCGGCTCAGGCGGTCATCGATCTCCTCAAGTTCGCGATCGAGTGCGATCAAGCGCTCAGCTGACGCCTCCTGGCGGTCGTCGAGCAGGGCGCGCTTGCGCTCGAGAAGTTCAGCCACATACATGGCAGCACCGGTTATCGCCCCGGAGACGCTTTCCGTTTAATTTTCCGGAGGCTCGGACGTTCCTGCGCTTGCGCGTCCCGGCTGAGCAGCTGTACTTCGGACCGCCCCTCGACGTACCTCTCCTATCGGACAAGAGGAGTTGAGGCTCCGTCCGCCCGTGCTGCTTATCTCAGCCATTATCACTGACCTTACGCCGCCTGCTGTTCGTGGCGCGGCCGCTGCCTGCTTCGGATGGAGGGTCTCCGACCACCCAGGCTGCGTGAGGCTCGACGCTCCAGATCACCACCAGCCCGCCCCGAAGGAGTTCTGCCGGTCGAAAGCGAGCCGTGGTTCAGGCGGCCTTCCCGGCAACTTCGCCCACCGCTTCTTCTTCGGACGAGCTTCCACACGTTTGCCCGCATGCGGTTCGACCTTGATCTCGGAAGGCGGCGTTGCAGGCATTGCGGCGAGCGCCTCCCGCGCTGAACCCCGGCGCTCTTGTGGGAGGGGTTCTGCGGACGTGACCGCCGGGATGTCGGCGCGCGGACGCGTGTCGAACACGATCTTCTCCGGAAGGCTCCTCGCCGAGCGGATCCTAATCGTGGTCCTGTCGAGGTCAGTCTCGTCGGTACGCACGACGGCGGCCGGTAGGTACCGGTCGGCTGCGAAGAGCAGCGCGAGCAGAATCCCGCCCACAAATACGAAGTACCGAAAAATCGGCATGGAAGAACCGCCGCTCGCAAATCAAGGAAATCGATTCTCGGCGACTGTCGAGCGCCGGCTTGCGGCGGGGCGCCTCCTCCAGCGCGCCCCGCCCCGGCGGACTTAGTCCACCTCTTGGACCACGGTACGCGTGGACGGATCGACGAGCATGACGCGCTCGCCCGAGTAAACGTAACGGTACTTGGTGAGCGAGGGACCCCACTCCGCGGGCACCGCTTCGAGTTCGACATCGCGCGGCACCGGCTGGCCGACGACGATCTTCTCGCGCGTTTCGACGGGACGGATCTTGTGCTCAGTCACGTAGGTATGGATTTTGGTGCGGTATTCAGGCTCGATCTGCACGGCAGCGTGGCCGGCGCCGGTGGTGGTGACCACCGTCGACTGAGCGAACGCCCCGGTCGAGATCAGCGCGGCGGCCACGGACATAAGCAGCAGCTTCTTCATAAGTCTCTCCTCGCCGCAGGGTGCGGCGCTGCATGAACCCATCAATGATGGCAATCGTTCCGCAGTCCGGCAGGAAGACTTCCACTTTTTCCCGCCGGCTGATCGAAGCGAAACGCGTAACGGGGACCACGTCGCATCAGTTCCTGAAGCATCAACGGAGCGACTGTGAAGCTGCGCCGGCGCCTTCAGCCGTCCTTCAGCGCGTCCTTGACGTCCCTCACGGGCCAGCTCTCGCCCATAGGCCTGACGCGCACCTTCCCGCCGCCACCGACCAGCTCATGGGTGGCGACCTCGTCCTCGACTTCGACGACCGTCAGTTCGGTCTCCGGCTTCCAATTGAGCGTCAGATCGAGATCCCCCGGAAAGATCTGCCAGCGCGAGCCGTCCTCGAGCTCGACGATGTGGCTCTCGGAATGGGAGCGGATCTTCATCAGGCCGCATCAAGAGTCCGAGGCGGGTCGCGCGGCACGAACGGGCGCCGCAGCTGGCCCGCCTCGTCACCGTGACATCTTGCGCACCTGAACCGGACATCCGGCTGTGCGGATGACGTCCGCTGCAGGTTCGCGGCCATGGGCCAGGCGCCGCAGCGGGGGCATTTTTCCAAGAGGGTCTCGGTTTCGATCATCGTAACGGCTCCTTCAAGGCGAGCCCCCAAGCTTGCGAACGGCTTGGACTTGCACAGGTTCCCGCCTCGGCGCCTCTCCTCGATATCTGCCGGCGAACCACCGAGCACTCTTGCCGTTGTGCCGGCATCCGGATCGCCCTCGACCGCGTGCACCGAAACGACAACCATGAAGACCTACTCACACCAGCAACTCGAACCAGCCGGCGCTTGGGACCGGACCTACCTAGAGTCGCTGATCCGCGAGGACTACGAGCGATGCCATCCCGGTGAGACCTTGGACGATCTCAAGCGGCGAGCCTCCTTTTCGAGAGAGGACAGAGGCCTGCTGCGGGACTGGATGGCCGTCGCGGCGGCTCGCGCCACGGCCGCAATGCGCGGCTAAAGGAGAGCGCGGGCAAGCGACGATCGGCCGCCGCTGATCGGATCAACGGAAACTCACGACGATCCCGGTTCAAGCCGGTGAGGCCCCGCTCTCGAGTAGCTGCGAGACGGCGGCAGTCAATTGTGCCGGCGCAAAGGGCTTCTGGATCAGGACGCTGCCTTCGACGCCCTGCGATTGCCAGTCAGGCGCGCTGGCGCTCGTCATGTAGACCACCGGAAAGCCAGGCGTGATTTCCCTGATCTGCTGCGCCAGCTCCCAGCCGCTGATGCCGTCACCCAGGTTGACGTCGGTCAGCAGGACCCGACATCCCTCGCGGCCATAGCGAAACGTGGACATGGCCTCCTCCCCCGAATGGACCGAGCAGGCCTCGAAACCGCCGTCGGACAAGGCGTCCTCGACGAAGCCGACGATGAGAGCTTCGTCCTCTACGACCAGAACACGAACGGCATCATTCACTTTCAAGTCTCCTCGGCGATCAGCCCGGGTCGTCGGCCAGGCGTCGGCGGTGCGGCGAGCTTCGCGTCGAGCAGCCAGACGCCAGCGTGTCGTGCCTTCTCAAGCCACCGGCACACCGTAGTAGGCGTTCACGGAGCGCGTGGTCGCCGGGTCGCTCCAATTCCAAGTGCTCTCATCGGCGTATTTCGGGGCGCCGCGGAGCTGGTCCTGGGTGATGCCGGTGACGAGCCGCCAAGGTTGGTGTCGTATTTCAACGCCTGCCAGGGCAGCGGATAGTGATCGTCGCCGATGCCGAGCAGCCCGCCGAAGCTGAGGACCGCGTACGAAACCTTGCCGCTGACCTTGTCGATCATGACGCGCTCGATGTAGCCGACCTTTTCCCTGTCGGCCCCGTACACGTTCGTGCCCTCGACCTTGTCGCTGCCGATCAGGCTGAACGTCTCGCGATCTTCCATCGTGGCCATGTTGACCTCCTGGTTGTTGTCTTGGGAAATCAACGGTGCGACGATGCCTCCGTTCCTGGCACAATCCGCGGCGAAATGTTGATTTCCTGAGGAAGAAGCGGCCGATCGGATGACGCGCCGCAACGTGCCAGACGAAGTCGGCGAGCGGAGTTAGAGCATGGAGCTGACCGATCTGGAGCGCGATTTTTTGAGGAAGCTCCTCGGCGAATCCTGGGTCAGCCCGCCGACGTTCGACCATGAAATCGTGGCGCGGCTCGTGGAGCTCGGTCTCGTGGAAACCACTTCCATCCGGAGATATCGAGTATCGCATCACCGACGCCGGACGGGCGGCGGCTAGCGCGTGAACCACAGATCGGCGAGCCGCGGGCAGATCGGAGGAACGATAACCTTGCCACCCTATTGGACTGCAGGGACCGTCGCCCGCCGTTGAACTACGGCGCCTGTCGCGGATAGCCAAAGGTCTCACGACCCGCTATTCAGAACTAGCGCTCGCGAGGATAGCCAAAGGCGGCGGCCTCTCCGGAACCTCGGTGTTCTCGCAGCTATGCGCCTTCGCGCCCTCGCCGACAGGCGCGATCTCCATCCCGCACCCGCCTTATCTGCCCCTCAGCGATAGACTGATCCGCGTTACGATGTCGTCCCACTCGCGCTCTTCGCTCGCCGGGTAGTTGATCAGGACGCAGTGGATCAATCCGCTCGAGAAGTTGCACCGGTTGTACCAGACCTTGTCGCTCTTGTAGCTGGACACCGCAAAGAATCGAGGCGTCGTTCGCTTGTACTGAATGCGCGCGGGCGGATGCTTCTTTGCGAGAAATGCAGCGGGTGAATCGTTCGAGACGTTGGGGGCGGCCTGTATCGTGATGTCGGCTCGGCCGTCAGCCGTCCGAAATCGCTGTCCGTATCCGTCCGGACGGCCGGCTTCTTCGGTAAAGATCGAGGCCGGGAAATCGACAGAGGTGCCTGTCTGCGGGATGGAATACGTCGTCCATCTCACCGGTTGCGCCGAGACCGTGGAACTCGAGGCGGCAAGTCCGAGAACGAGCGCCGACACCATCCATTTCATCCCATCTCCTCCCAGGGAGTCATGAAGACCGGACGAGCGGCGTCTCGGTTTCTCGATCATCAGGATGGCCTGGCTCAGGCGGGTTTCGCGCGCAAGGCGGCGCCACGTCGAACCGCCCGCAGGTCTGGAAGATTACTTCTCGCCCGACGGCGCCTGAGCATTCGAATTGTTCGGGTTTTTCTTGTTCGCCTCATGATGGCCGATCACGCAGCCGGCGGCAGCGCCGAGCTTGCCGTGCCCCGCCATGTGGCCCGCGACGCCTCCGACGATGGCGCCCTTGATGCAACCCTTCGCGTCCGCGCCGGAGGCCGATGCCAGCGCCATTGCGGCCACGCATGCCGCCGTGAAAATCCATTTCATGAGCGTTCTCCGGCTCGGTTTCCGCCAGATCAATTCGATCGGGAGGCGGTCGTTCCGCTGCGGGCACGTTCCTGACTGCAGCTCCGCGATTTCGCTCATCGGCAACGGAGCCGGCCTCGTCGGCGAGAGCCGCCACCACCCTGGCATCAAGGAGCAAGTCGCTGGCCTCCGAGTTTCCTATCTGCTGGAGCGAAATCGTTCTTCCATGGAGAGGTCGTGCGCGCGGTCAAGGAGAGCAAACGATCCAAGAGGTCCCGCTTCCTCCGCGACGCGATGGTCGACGTGCAGATTGCCGGCCGCGGCATTCGGAGCAGGCGGGTCCTGCTGGCGATGCGGCAGGTCCCCCGCGAGATCTTCCTCGATTGGCGGTTCGCGGAAGCCGCGTATGAAGACAGCGCCGTGCCGATCCCGAAGGGGCAGACCATCTCTCAGCCCTACATCGTCGCCAGGATGCTCGAGGCCGCCGCGATCGCCAAGTCGGACCGAGTGCTGGAGATCGGCGCGGGTTCGGGTTATCTGGCGGCGCTCGCCGCCAAGCTCGGGCGGGAGGTTTGCGCGCTCGAGCGCCATGAAGCATTGGTGCAGCGCGCCCGATTGCCCCTTCGGCATCTCGGATGCCGCAACGTGGACCTGCGTCAGGGCGACGGGACCGCAGGATGGCCGGATGGCGGCGAGTTCGACGTCATCCTGGTGTCGGCCGCCGGCGCGCAAGCGCCTGCGGCTCTCAAGTTTCAACTGGCTCCGTCGGGACGACTTCTCATCCCGCTTGGCGATCCTGACGGTGTGCAGTGGCTGACGAAGATGACACGCGGACCGGACGGTAGTTTCGTCGAGGAAAGGATAGAGGAGGTGCGCTTCGTTCCTCTGATCTCCGGCTGAAAGTCCGCTCGCCGTCTCAACTGGCGCAAAAAGGCCGCCCGGAGGCGGCTAGTTTTTGACCTTCGCCTCTTCTGCTTATTTCTTGAGGGCGTCAGCGGCGTCCCGCGCCGCATCTTTTACGTCCCCCGCGGCATTGTGGGCGGATCCCTTGGCCTTATCGATCTTGCCTTCGGTTTCCATGTCCTTGTCGCCAGTGAGCTTGCCGGCACCTTCTTTAATGGCGCCTTTTGCCTTGTCGGCGGCACCCTTCACATGTTCGCGATCCATAATTGTATCCTCTGCTGTCCGGAAGACCAACACAACGAAAGTGTTGCGCAGGGGTTCCTGGCAGAACAAAGCACGGTGTTTTCAATGGAGACTTCTGAACGGGCCCTTGCCCGAACAAGGCAGGGCGTGGCGACGAGCACACCCGCCGCATCGTAGAGCAGATGGAAAACAGCTACCGTGCACTACGGCGCGTACTCATAAACTCGTCAGGTCCGCTCATGGACTGTCTGCTCGGGCCAATCAGCTCACTCCAACCAGCGCCTTACAGACCTCCCGGCTGGCCTCTTGGAATAACCTGACAGCAGCTCCGGCCCGTCGTCCCTTCAGGGTTATCGAGGCTATCGGGGCCGAAGTATCGCCAAGATCGACGTTCAGCGCGCGCAGCCATGCGCTACTCGATCGCATTCTGAGTATCTGCATGGGCAACAGGGTTATGAACCGGCTGCTCGCCAACAGATTCAACCGCATGTAGATTGAAATCGTGGTGACGGTCGTTGGCGGAAGCGGCAGGTTATGTCGCCGAAAAAGCTCGACGCCGGTACGACCCAGAAAAGAATCGGGCGGCGAGAGCGTCCATTGTTCTTGCATAAGTTCTGCGAGCTTCAACTTCTTCCTCGATCGCAGGAGCGGATGCCGTCGCTCCGCCATCACCGCAAGGGAGGATCTGAACAGCACCTCCGCGGACAAATCATCCGCGACCGGCAACGGAGCCCAGCGCGTTATGGCCAGATCAAGCATTCTCTGACGTAGAGCGTGCTCCAGCGCATCCCGATCACCTATCGTGATATGATATTTGATGCCCGGATATCTGCGAACGAGATGTCCGATGATTTCTGTAACGATCGCGGTGACCGGCTCGGTTGTGCCGATCGCAACGAGCCCTTGCGCCGGATCTGATCTTTGCACAATGTCGGTAACACCCAGCTTTATTTCGTCGAAAACGACGCGCGTGCGATCGACGAGAAGGCGGCCGCACTCGGTGAGTTCAACTCCACGCGAGGTGCGCTCCAGCAGCGCTGCCCCGACGGCGTGCTCCATGTCGGTGATAGCCTTGGAGATCGCCGGCTGCGACAATCCAAGACGGAGAGACGCCTTGGCCATGCTGCCGACCTCTGCGACCGTCTGGAGCGTGTGGAGATCCTTGAGCCGCAGCCGGCGACCGATGCGATCATGCCACTCCATCTACATTCACCCCACGTTATAGCCCAATAGCTCAATACGATTTCAGGTTATAGCGCTCTCGCTGCAGGATAGCGAGATAAAGGCCGGCTGAATCATTACGCTGCTTCTCAAGCACCGGGAGAACACCATGCAGCTTTGCTCACGTCGCGCCATCTTGGGCGCACTTTCAGCTATGGCTCTTCCGCTACCCGTTGTTGCCGCCGACCAGCCGCTGAAGATCGTGTTCCCATTCGCGCCCGGCGGTTCGGGAGATTCGATCGCCCGGGTGTTTGCCGAGCAGCTTCATACCAGGCTCGGAAAGGTGGCGATCGTGGAGAACCTTGTTGGCGCCGGCGGGCGCATCGGCGCTCAGGCGGTCAAGAATGCCGCGCCAGGCGAGGAGACGGTGCTGTTTGCTTCCGCCTCGCAATTCACACTTCAGCCGCATCTCTTCAGGAGCCTGGGATACGATGCAGAGCGCGACTTTGTGCCCCTTTCGCAGGTGATGACGGTCGATCTGGCTGTGGCAGTTAGCGCGAAGCTGCCCATCCATTCGGTGCATGAACTCATCGACTGGATGATGGTCAATCCCGAACAGGCCATGTACGGCTCGCCGGGAGCAGGTACAGCACCTCATTTCATCTGCGGCGAGTTTGGCCGGATCACAGGTCTGAACCTGCGCCACACGCCCTATAGAGGTACGCCTGCTGCCCTCCCGGATGTGCTGGCTGGCCGGGTCCCGATGTATATGGCGTTTGTTTCCGAACTCCTGGAGCAACACAGGGATGGTGGCATACGCATCATCGCCACCGCAGCCGGCGCGCGATCTTCCTTCCTGCCCCAAACCGCGACCCTCAAGGAGAGTGGGATCGATATCCACGCGTCCGGATGGTTCGCATTCTATGCGCCTGCCCACTGCTCCCGTCAGTTCGTTGAGCGCCTGGGAAAGGAGATCATTGCAATCGGAAGCGATCCCGAAATGCGCGCAAAGATTCATGCCATGGGCTGCGAGCCGACAGGAACAACGTCGGACGAGCTCCGACGGATCCAGCGCGCCGACTTAGATCGCTGGGGGCCGATCGTGAGGGCGTCAGGATTCCCGATCGAAGATTAGGGCGGCACATGACCACCAATCCCCCCGAACAGCTGTTGGACCTTGTTCAATCGCACCGTGTGACGGCTGTGATCTATGTTGCCGCCAGGCTGGGCCTTGCCGAATTGCTGCGCGACGGACCGCGAACGGCCGAAGAACTCGCGAGCCTCACCCGAGCGGACCGGGACGCACTTGCCCGCTTGCTCGTCGCTCTCTCGACCGTCGGCATTTGCTCTCGCGTCGGCGAAGGCCGCTACTTGCTGACCGAATTGGGGGCGGGACTCGACGGTGCTGCTGAACGATCGTTCAAGAACTGGGTCATCTTTGAAGGCTCCATGCTGGTCAGGAGGTGGGATGGTCTTCTCGATTCGATCATGTCGGGGAAGACGGCTGCCCAACTCCAGGACGTCGACGACAATTTCGATCTGATGGCGCGCACACCGGAGCATGTGCGGATATTCAATGAAGCGATGACAGACCTGACACGGCTGGTCACGCACCATCTACTGCAGGCATACGATTTTGGCACGATCTCGCATTTGATGGATGTCGGAGGCGGCTCTGGCGAACTCATGGGCGCCGTGGCGAGAGAATATTCGAATATCAAAGGAACGGTTTTCGATTTACCGAGGTGCGCTAACGCCGCCAACCAGCACTTCGGCAGCCTGGGACTCTCCGATCGCCTAACCTTTGTCGCAGGCAATTTCTTTCACGCGGTGCCTACAGTGGCCGATGCGATCATCTTGAAAAGCATTGTTCACGACTGGGATGATGAGCGGAGCTGCATCATTTTGGGAAACTGCCGCAAAGCGCTCCCCCGAAAAGGCAAACTGCTATTAGTCGAACGTGCGATGCCGGAATCGCCTGGTACCGATGACGCGAGCAGGTCGTGCGCCATGAGCGATTTGAACATGCTGCGCGGTCCAGGTGGACGGGAGCGGACCGAAAGAGAATATTATCGGCTCCTGACCGAGACTGGCTTCCGTCCTACGGCTGCTCACCGCGCCGACCGCTTTAATCTGATCGAGGCGCAGCCTTGTTGAGACCGGCAGCGGCTATGCGCGATGCGCCAGAGGCGGACGAACATGCCACAACGAGTGGGGCCTGCTATTCGAGGACATCATCGGCCGTAGCAACCTCGCGCACTGTCGATCAATCCGCCTATGCGAGGCCGTCTTAGAATGTGCAATGAGCTTGGCCAGGTCTTGGCTGATCGGCTGCTCAGAACCCCGTTCAATCGGGACTCCTGCCGCTGATCACGTGCTCCGTTACCCCCGGCAACAACTTCGATAAGCTCGCGCCGTCTCATTGGGCCTGCTCTCGGAACCGCAGATCGCTGGACGAATGAAGGTCCGAAGATGCGCTTCAGGAACCAATGTCGCAGTTGGGTCAACAAGCGGTGATCGCGCTCGCGCCGAGCCATGCCCGGTTTATCCCAATAAGACGGCTTACTTTGGCAACGGCCGGAAGCCGACGCGACGTTGTCATTTTGCTCGCTTCCAAATCACAGCGACGCTCTCCCCGCTCGGAGGACGAATAGTTAGCGTAAGCTGATCTCCCGTGATCTCAACGAAGCGCTTCTGATCTGAATCATTCCAATTCGGAAATGAACTACCCTCAACATGAATTGCGATACTGCGGTCTGCGTCATTCACCGAATAAGTCCCGAAGTAGGTCTGGGTCCCGTTCGCTGTTGCTTCGTTTTCTTCCGCGGTGCCTCGCCAGAGCGCATTGCTTGCGTACTTGGCCCGGTCTGAGCGCATGACCGTAATGATGTAGTGCCCATCCGCGTCAAAAATGGCCATGCCCCTTGGGTTTGCTCCGAACTGCCGCAAGGTGGTGCCGTCGTTTTTCTTCTGTTCCCAGGAGAGAACCATCCATGTTCCAACGAGCCCTTCCCTCAGCGATGGCTGCTGACCAAAGGCACTAGTCATATGCAGAGACAGCCCCAAGGCCGCAGCAATGCACGAACCGAGAACTCTACGGTGCTTCATTGGTGTCCTCCGTGGCCCCGCGTTGGGCCTCGTCCGCACTGTAGAGCTACAGCAGATTACAGGAAACCCCGGCTCGTGAGCGCCTGATTCCGCCTTGGGCCAGAGGTGGACTCCCATGCCGAGCGGTTCGCCCGCTACCAGTTGCAGTCGTCGTCGCATAGTCACGGCTTAGTGTCGCGGGGGATGTTACCCTTTCGCTGCGAATACGTAGCCATTGCCATCCTTGGCCAGCGTGCCAACGTTCGGCATCAACCAATGAGTACCGGAAATGGTGAGCTTGTCGGCAACCGCCCGATCGAAGATCTTCCTCCGCGTTTCCACCGCCGTTTGTGGATCCTGATCGATTGAGAGCTGCCACTCGGGATTTGTTGCAATGTGGGGCGCAAGATTGACCACGTCGGCGCTGATCAGGAACTGCTCGCTGCCGGAAACGACGAGATGCGCGACCATTCCTGGGCTATGACCGGGCACCTCAATGGCGTGCACGCCAGGCAGGAGTTCGGGCTCTCCCTCAAACCTCTGCCAATCTCTGAACCTAAGCGGACATCGTGCCAGGCTCAGAGATGGTAAGCTCGCGACTATTCGCATGATGAGGTGGAGTTACGCCGAGCAAATCTTCCAGCTGCAATAAAGCTCAGTAAGTGGTCCGGCATGATGCATGTTTCCGTATTCCCCATTGCACTGTCGTTGACAAAGCCGCTGGGCGCCGATGATGAGCCAGATATTGACCGCTCGTTGAGTGTATTGCCAAGCCGACTTCCTGTCGTTCCGTGACTGAGGGCGTTGCTCGTGTTTGGTCCTGGCGACCCCCCCGATCCCATTTACCGATCCAGGAGTGCTCGGGCCAGCCACCTGCTGCCGAACCAGCACCGCCGCCCGCCCCGGCGCCACCGCCGCTTTGTGCATAAGCCAGGGTGCTAAATGCGCTGCTGAAGAATAGTGCCACTAATCCCATCCGAACTCTCATGGCGAGACCCTCCTTCTGCTACGCTGACAAAGTGCGGGGGCGCGCAGTTCCAAAGAGCAGGCAGATGAAGAGCCGCTTCCTGCGCGCGGTCTCGTGCCGCGATCCCTGGTTGGAGGTCCGTCATACTCACTCCTAGCGTCGACCTTCCCAGCTAGAAAGGCAAAGGCCGAAGAAGGGTCACTGGCGGTTAGATCACGGAAGCTGATCACAACCCGCTACGGAGGAGCAGCGCGCTATCTCGTCTTCTCGGCGTGGATGTGCAGGACGTAGAGCGTATTCTGAAACTCGTCCGTGACCTCCATCCGCCATCCACGGTCCGGCGTTAACTTCCCATCGAGGCCTTGGAGTATCTGCCCTGCCGTCTTAGTGACCTCTTTTCAGGCGGCGTGCTTGTCGGGCAACTCCTCGCCTTCGTGGTCCGGTTCATGGCGTTCGTGAGTCACGTGAAAGAAGTATCTCGGCATTTGCCACTAATGCTGGCGAAACCGGCGCGTTCCCGAACAGGACCCAATTCCTTAACCAGCAGGGCCAGGAACAAAGGCCACTGCACAAGCTTGTGAGTCTCGCTGGCCCGCCGCCGGGGCTGGCGGAGCGGCCCCGGCCCATACCCCCAAGCCCCCTGCGAGCCGGGGCCGTCTCTCCCCAGAGTATTGGGGGTAAGAGTATGCGTGCCTCCCCTCGATCGTACCGACCGACCGCCTCGACCGCGTGATCCTGCTTCGCGCCGAGAGCAACCCCAGTCTCGATAATCGGACGTTGTCGAAAGCGTTGGATCCGTTCGCGGCGAATTGCTGAGTGCCCTGCCCCATCTTTCGAGTCGTCCACATGAATGGGCTGGCTATTTGTACCTCGTCACCGTAGCTACGAACGCGAACCTGATGCGACTATCAAAAAAATGCAGGGCGGTTAATGTCCTGGCGATTCCGCTTTGGAGGAGCGGTGATCTGCAAACAGTCTGTCTGCTTTGCACTAGACCAAGCGGGGCTTGGAGCTATAGCTTTGCACACCAGCCCTTCTGTACGATCAAGCACGCCGCAATACTCTGTCAGCCTAAACGCGGTGGATTCCTGATCCCTACCGGGATTAAGTCAAACTCATGACTTCAGTCGGGTAACGCTAAAGGGACAACACAACAAAGAATACTCTATACCGCGCGATAGTAGCCGCCGCTGCTACTCCCACTCAATCGTCCCGGGCGGTTTGCTGGTCACATCATACACCACCCGGTTCACGCCCTTCACCTCGTTGATGATGCGCGTGGCGGTCTCGCCCAGGAACTTCATGTCGAACTGGTAGAAGTCCGCGGTCATGCCGTCGGTGGAGGTGACGGCGCGCAGGCCAACCACATAATCGTAAGTGCGGCCGTCGCCCATGACGCCGACGGTCTTCACCGGGAGCAGCACGGCAAAGGCCTGCCAGATCTCGTCGTAGAGGCCGTGCTTGCGGATCTGGTCGATGTAGACGGCATCGGCCTTGCGCAGGATGTCGAGCTTATCCCTGGTGATGTCGCCGGGGCAGCGGATGGCGAGGCCCGGGCCCGGGAACGGGTGGCGGCCGACGAAGATTTCGGGCAGGCCCAATTCGCGACCGAGCTTGCGCACCTCGTCCTTGAACAGCTCGCGCAAGGGCTCGACGAGCTTCATGTTCATGCGCTCAGGAAGTCCGCCGACATTGTGGTGCGACTTGATCGTCACCGAAGGGCCGCCGGTGAAGGAGACGCTCTCGATCACGTCGGGGTAGAGCGTGCCTTGCGCCAGGAAGTCGGCGCCGCCGATCTTCTTGGCTTCCTGCTCGAACACCTCGATGAAGAGGCGGCCGATGGTCTTGCGCTTCACTTCGGGATCGGTGACGCCTTCGAGTTCGCCCAAGAACTGTTTTGACGCATCCACGTGCACGAGCGGGATGTTGTAGTGGTGGCGGAACAGGTCGACGACCGTCTTGGCTTCGTCGAGGCGGAGCAGGCCGTGATCGACGAACACGCAGGTGAGCTGGTCGCCGATGGCTTCGTGGATCAGCACGGCTGCGACCGCGGAATCGACGCCGCCGGAGAGGCCGCAGATCACCTTGCCCTTGCCGACCTGCTGGCGGATTTTTGCGATCTCCTCCTCACGGAAGGCGCGCATGGTCCAGTCGCCGGTGAGGCCGGCGATCTTGCGGACGAAATTGCGGATCAGCTTGGCGCCGTCGGGCGTGTGCACCACTTCGGGGTGGAACATCAGGCCGTAGTACTTGCGCTTCTCGTCCTGGATGATCGCGAAGGGCGCGTTCGGCGAGGTGCCGGCGACGGAGAAGCCCGGCGGCATCTTGGTGATGCGGTCGCCATGGCTCATCCAGACCTGGTTCTTGCTGCCTGACGACCAGATGTCCGCGAACAGCTTGCTCTCAGCCTTCACCTCGACATCGGCGCGGCCGAATTCGCGGTGATGGCCGCCCTCGACCTCGCCGCCGAGTTGGGCCGCCATGGTCATCTGGCCGTAGCAGATGCCCATCACGGGCACGCCGGAATCGAAGATCGCCTGCGGGGCGCGGGGCGAGCCGGCCTCGTGCACCGACTCCGGGCCGCCGGAGAGAATCACCGCCTTGGGCTTCATCTCCTTGAAGGCCGCGTCAGCCTTGTTGAACGGGACGATCTCGCAATAGACGCCGTCCTCGCGCACGCGACGCGCGATCAGCTGCGTCACCTGGCTGCCGAAGTCGACGATGAGAATCTTGTCATGCGCCGAGGCCACGGAGGGCGTCGACGCGGAGCGGTCGTTCTGTGCTGCTGTCATGGCAAGCAGATACGCGACCACGCCTCTGCCCGCAACCGCGCCGGCTCGCGCGCCCACATGCTTCTTTGGGCATGGACAAATGGATATAGGTAAGTATTATTGACCTAATTGCTCACCCATCGAACAGGGGCCAATCAGGGAGATCGCCATGTCACAACATCATCAGCCATCGACGCTAGCCGCGCTCGGCCGGACCTGGGTCGAGGCCTGGAACGCGCGTGACCTCGAGCGGGTGCTCACGCTCTATGACGAGGCGGCCGTGATGACCTCGGACCGCATTTCGGCGATGGGGATCGACGCCAGCGGCACCGTGCGGGGCAAGGAAAGCCTGCGGGCCTATTGGGGCAAGGCGCTCGCCCTGCTGCCGGAGCTGCATTTCTCGCTGATCGATGTGTTCGTCAGCCCTGATAGCATGGTGGTGTTTTACGAGAACGAGCGGGGGAAGAGGATCTGCGAATATCTGCGGGTGAACGATGCCGGGCTGATCGTGCAGGGTTCGGCGAACCATTTGGCGCATTGAGTGCCGCCTCTCGATGAGCACGCGTAGGGTGGGCAAAGGCGCGCTTGCGCCGTGCCCACCATATCTTTCAGGATTGCGGAAAGACACCGTGGGCACGCTTCGCTTTGCCCACCCTACGAATTGCGAGATCCAAGGACCGTCCTTCCATGAAGCTCCCCACCTCCCCGTTCACCGTCACCGACTGGAGCAAGGTCGAGGCGACCACGCATCCCGGCGAGACCGGGCAAGCGCTCTGGCGCACCCTCAACATCGGAGATCTCCGGGTGCGGATGGTCGAGTATTCGCCGGGCTATCTCGCCGACCATTGGTGCGACCGCGGTCACGTACTGTACGTGCTCAAGGGCGAGCTCGACTCGGAGTTGCGCGACGGGCGCAAGTTCAAGCTCACGGCGGGGATGAGCTACCAGGTCTCCGATTTCGGCGATGCCGCGCACCGGTCCTCGACGGCAACAGGAGCGACGCTCTTCATCGTCGATTGAAACGCGCGAATACGGCCAATTTGCACCGCAAAATAGCAAAGTCCCCGGACGTGCCGGGCCACGGGTGGTGCCTTGAAGAAGTCTAATTATCTCGCTATATTGTGATCATCGATACTTGGCCGAACGACTGGGCCGCTTCGCCTCGTCTAAGACAGGCGCGCACGCTTCAGATGATTTCTCCAAAACATCGACTCATCAGGGCTATGGGCGCAGCGTTGCGTACCGGCCCACGTGCGTACCGTCTCTAACTAACTAAAGGAAATTTCCCATGGCTATGGGCACCGTGAAGTGGTTCAACACCCAAAAGGGTTATGGTTTCATCCAGCCGGACGACGGCCAGAAGGACGTTTTCGTCCACATCAGCGCTGTCGAGCGCGCTGGCCTCTCCTCCCTCAACGAGGGCCAGAAGGTCTCGTTCGACATCGTGGCCGACCGCCGCAGCGGCAAGTCGTCGGCTGACAATCTCCGCGTCGGCTAATCGCCAGCGCACCGTTCTGACCGCGGACGTACCGGCAGAACGCTAGAACTCGAGAGCCCCGCGACCGGGATCCGGTCCGCGGGGCTTTTGTTTTGGGGGAATCCCGCGGCTGCGGCGGTTCCGTAGGGTGGGCAAAGCGAAGCGTGCCCACGACTTCAAAAACCGCAGAGAGATGGTGGGCACGGCGCTTCGCGCCTTTGCCCACCCTACGAGACCTTTTTCAGCACCGCGACGAAGAACCCGTCCGTCCCGGTCCGCCGCGGCGTCATCAGCCAGCCCTCAGGAGATTGCAGCGCCGCCTCGGCAAACGCCTCGGCCTTGTCCCAGAGCACGCTGGCGGTCTGCTCTGGCGGAACGACCGCGAACTCCGGATGGCGCTCCACGAACGCCCTCACCTGCTCGCCGTTCTCCTCCGAGAGCACCGAGCAGGTGATGTAGGCGATGCGGCCGCCCGGCTTCACCAGGGGAACCGCACGCTCCAGCACCTCGGCCTGGTCGCGCAGGCGAATCTCCAGCGCGCCCGGCCGCATGCGCCATTTGGCGTCGGGGTTGCGGCGCCAGGTTCCAGTTCCCGTGCAAGGCGCGTCGATCACGACGAGGTCGGCGCTGGCGTGGATGTCGGCAAGCGGATCGGCCTCGCCCTTGGGCGTGCGCACGTCGGCATTGTGGACGCCGGCGCGCGACAGCCGCTCGTGGATCGGCGCCAGCTGGCGCTTGTCGCGATCCGTGGCAATGAGGCGGCCCTTGCCCTGCATCAGGGCGGCGAGCGCCAGCGTCTTGCCGCCGGCGCCGGCGCAGAGATCGATCACCTGCTCGCCCGGTTTTGCCGCGGTGAACTGGGCGGCAAGCTGCGATCCCTCATCCTGCACTTCAACGCCGCCCTTGATGAAATCCTCCTCCGCCTGGATGCCGGGATTGCGCGCATCGGCCGAAAGCTCGATGCGCAAACCCGTTGCCGACCACGGCGCAGGCTTCGCGTGAAGATGAGCAAGCGCCTTCAGCACCTTGTCGCGGTTGGATTTTAG
Source organism: Bradyrhizobium sp. CB2312 (assembly GCF_029714425.1). NCBI lineage: Bacteria > Pseudomonadati > Pseudomonadota > Alphaproteobacteria > Hyphomicrobiales > Nitrobacteraceae > Bradyrhizobium > Bradyrhizobium sp. CB2312. The sequence continues at coordinate 5,904,861 of NZ_CP121668.1, forward strand.
CGTGTTGACGCGCAAATCGAGCGGCGCCCGGCTCGCCATAGCGGCCGCCTCCGCGGCGCGATCCTCGCCGAACACTTTTGCGAAGTGCGGGTCGAGCCACTCGGGATAGTCGCCGACGACCGCAGCCGGGGCATCCTTGAGGGAGCGCGAGGCCAGCGCCGCCTGCTCGGCATCGGTCAGCGGCGCCGGCGCAAAGCGGCTGCCGTCGAACATCGCGGCCATGGTGGCCGAGTCCATGTCGCGCTCGAGCCGGAGCATGCCGATCAGCCTGGCACGCGCGGTGTCGGCGTCCATGAGGTACGCGCTCGAGGCGTAGCGGCGCAGCACGTCCCAGACGAGGCCGGCGATCGCGGCGCGGTCGCCGGAGCCGGCGAAGCGGTGCGCGGTGCCCCACTCCTTCAGCGCCTTGGCCGCGGGCACGCGGTCCTTCTCGATAATGTCGATCAGTTCGATGGCTGCGGACAGCCGGGCAGCGGGAGTCATTTTGAATCTTTCAGATCAGGATTGGCGCGCAAGCGCCTAGATCAGCAGGAGCATCTTCAGCGCGAAATAGATCCACATCGCGAGCAGCACCAGCACGCCGGCGAGCCAGACGGAGGAGCGCCGGCCGAGATCATTCGAGGAGACGAAAACGCCAGCATGGGCAAAGCGCGCCACCACGAACACCCAGGACATCAGCACGATGAAGAGATCGGCATGCCGGAGCGGCAGCGCCAGCGCGATCAACGCGTAGAACAGCACCGGCAGCTCGAACTGGTTGCGGTAGCAATTGGCGATTTGTGTGGCGCCCTCGGGCCAGTTCGGCTCGCCCAGCGCAATGTCGCGGATCTTGGTCTCGCCCGAGACCAGCGATCGCCGGCGTGCCAGTACCATGCCGATCAGCAGCGCGAAGGTGAGACCAACCTGCACGAAGACAGGCAGCAAGACCATTTGAATGGACATCGGAACTTTCCCGTAGAGCGGAGGGCCGCGGACCGTCATTAGCCGCGACTTCTGGCGCTGACAATCAACGAGTTGAACCGGCGTTCCCGATGAGGCGACCAACCACCGATTGTTAAAGCGATTTCGCCCCGTTTGGGCGCAAGGCGAGAGACCGCCATGAATACCCCGTTCAACCAGATCGCCGGCTTGATGGCCGGCTCGATCGCCTCCTGGGGCGAATCCGCTGACGGCCAGCTCGGCATCCTGATGTCGGCGCTGGCCGGTGTCGCCACGGCGCTTGCGGTTGCGCTGGCGATGACGGTGTACTTCCGCCTCTCCTACCGGACCTGGCGCGACGTCGTCAGGCACGGCCTGGCGACGCTCGCCGCCATCGCTCTCGTCGCCTTTGCCGCCTACGACATGCGGCACGCCGCGCTGGCCTATCTCGGCCTCAACCCGTCAAAGCCCGCGGTCGAGTTCGAGATCCGGATGCCCCGGGAGACGCTGACGGCGGTATCCGACAGCCAGATCGAGCTGCACACCGACCGCAACCAGACGCTGGCGCTGGTCGACGGCGTGCGCGACCTCACCGATGGACGCGCGGTGCTGCGCGGCGCGGTCGCGCTCAACCACCGCACGGCCGACCGCGTGCTCGTCGTGAACCTGCCCGGCCAAGGTATCTTCGAATTCCGCCTCCGCCTGCCCGCCGAGCCGCATCGCTCTGCAGAATTTGGCCCCTGGCACCTCGTCGACAGCGTCGCCTCCGCGGTCGCCGGCAGCCTCGCTCCGCAGGACGCCTACACGATCCGCTACCGCGTGCTCTGATCATGCTCCGAACGAAATATTGCGTCCTCGCTGCGCTTGCCCTCGCCACACTGCTTTGCCCGCGTATGCCGGCCGTCGCCGCGCCGGCCGACATCGCCACCTGCGACCGGCTGGCCGCCCATCCCACCGATCCGGACAGGCCCGCCGACGTGAAAGGCAATCTCGAGATCGCCGATGCCGACATCCCCGCCGCGCTGAAGGCCTGCAACGCGGCCACTACGTCGGCGGATGTTCCGCGCCGCATCTGGATGGAGCTCGGCCGCGCCTATGAGTTCGCCCGGCAGCCGGCTCAGGCGGCAAGCGCCTATCGCAAGGCGGCCGACGCCGGCAGCGCTTCCGCAATGGCCGGGCTCGGCGCACTCCTGATCAACGGCAATGGCATCAAGAAGAACATCGCCGAGGGACGAACGCTGACCGAGAGGGCCGCGAATGCCGGCGACGTCGAAGGCATGATCAATCTCGGCTCGCTCTACGGCGCCGGTGTCGGCGGGAAGACCGATTTCGCGATGGCCCGCAAATGGTATGCCAGGGCGGTCGAGGCGAATTCCAGCGAGGCCATGTATCAGCTGGGATTGATGACGCAGGACGGCGATGGCGGTCCGAAGGACGATGCCGCGGCCAAGGCGCTGTTCGAAAAGGGAGCCGCGCTCGATCACGCCGACGCGCTGGAGCGGTTAGGCGCCTATGCCGAAGCCGGCCGCGCGGGCGAGAAGGATGTCACGGCGGCGATCACCTTTTACAAGCGCGCTGCCGCGCTCGGCAATGAAGATGCCGGCAAGGCGCTGGAGCGCCTGCGCTGTCCGTTTGGCCTCAGGGATCGCGACGGCAAATCCGTCGGACGGATTTGCTTTGACGGCGAATGAAGGACGGTTACCGCGTGTTTTAAACTTTGTTCGTTGCGATGCATGCGTGCGTCGTCATCGTTTCGACGCGTGACGATCTGTATGCTCATCACATGTCCGAATTTCGCCTGACGCAGATTTCCGACACGCATCTTGGCCGGCGCTTTCCTGGCCTGATCGCCAACTTCCATCGCGTCAGCGCGCACATCGACACCGAGCGGCCCGATCTCGTCGTCAACACCGGCGACGTCTCCTTCGACGGGCCGAGCAGCCGCGATGATGTCGCGTTCGCCAAGAGCCTGCACGCCGACCTGCCCGTCGCCTGCCGCTATCTGCCGGGCAATCACGACATCGGCGACAATCCGACCGCGATCGGTCCAGCGCCAAAACCGCCGGTCGCCGAAGCGCACCGCCGGCAGTTCTGCGACCTCATCGGCGAAGACCATTGGTCGTTCGAAGCGGCCGGCTGGCGCTTCATCGGCCTCAACTCGCTGGTGATGAATTCAGGGCTCGCCTTCGAGGCCGAGCAGTTCGACTGGCTCGCCTCCGAGATCGCGCGCGTGAACGGCAGGCCGGTTGCGCTGTTCGTGCACAAGCCGGTGTTTCTCCACCTGCCCGACGACCCCGAGACGCCGGAGACCTCGATCCGCTACGTCCCGCAGCCGGCGCGGGCGCGGCTGATCGAGATGTTTGCACATGTCGACCTGCGCCTGATCGCCAGCGGTCACGTGCATCAGCGGCGCGACTTCACCCACCGCCATACGCGCCACGTCTGGGCGCCCTCGGCCGGCTTCAAGATCAACGATGCGCGCCAGGACCGCATCGCGATCAAGGAAGTCGGACTGGTGGAATACCGCTTCCGGCCCGACAGTGTTGAGGTCCGCCACGTCCGCGCGGCGGGTCAGGTCGATATCGACATTGAGGAGCTGTTCGCCCAGATGGGCGGCGAGCATTAAGGCTCGCCTCTCAAGCGCGATGAGATCAGGACGAATCGTCATCGCGCTTTAGCTTGTTGTTTGCGCATGATCTTTTCGGAAAACCGCTGCGCACTTTTCCGGATCATGCTTTAGGCGACGCTCTTCAGATCCTGCTGGATCGCGGCGAGCAGGGATTGCAGCGCCTCGCTGTTCACGGGCTTCGCCACCGCGTCATTCGGGCAGATCGCTCGCGACCCTGGGAGACTTGACCGGACGTTTCGGAAATGGCGGCGGTGGCGTCGGCATCGCAGGCTGGCCGAAATCGCCCTCCTCGCTATGCACGAACTTGCCGTGGATCACGTCGTCGTGGCGGCCCATGACGAACATGGCCACCCAATAACCGGCAGCCAATAGGATTACGCAGAAAACACTGATCTCTAACATCGCAACACCCAAAATATGCGCGATGATTCAATGCCTTCGCCTTGGCGTCAATGAACCGACGGTCACACCTGCGGCTTTTGCGGGCAGGTGTGGCCGATTGGTGACTCTTTGTTAACCATTGATGTCAGGCGCGTGACGCTGGCGCAACAACTACAGCTTGTCCGGCCCGACCCGCACCAGCTGCTTGCCGAAATTGGCGCCCTTCAACAAGCCGATGAAGGCGCCGGGCGCGCTCTCCAGGCCCTCGGTGACGAACTCCTTGTACTTGACCTTGCCGTCGCGGACCCACCCCGACATGTCGCGCAGGAAGTCGCCGTGGCGGGCGGCGAAGTCGGAGACGATGAAGCCGCGGAAGGTCAGCCGCTTGGTCAGCGTCGCGCGCATCATCGATGCCGCCCATTTCGGCGGCTTGGCCTCGGTGTCGTTGTAATGCGCGATCAGGCCGCAGACCGGCACGCGCGCGAACGGGTTGAGCAGCGGGAACACCGCCTCGAACACGGCGCCGCCGACATTCTCGAAATAGACGTCGATGCCCTTCGGACAGGCTTCTTTCAGCTTGGCGGCGAGATCGGGATCGCGATGGTCGATGCAGGCATCGAAGCCGAGCTCCTTCACGACGTAATCGCACTTGTCCTTGCCGCCGGCGATGCCGACCGTGCGTGCGCCCTTGATCTTGGCGATCTGTCCCACGGCCGAGCCGACCGCGCCGGAGGCGCCGGCGACGACGACGGTCTCGCCTTCCTGCGGCTTGCCGATGTCGAGCAGCCCCGTGTAGGCGGTCATGCCGGGCATGCCGAGCACGCCAATGGAGGTGGAGATCGGCCCGAGCTTCGGATCGACCTTGATCAGGCCCTTGCCGCTGGAGATCGCATGCGTCTGCCAGCCGGAGCGGATGCGGACGATGTCGCCTTTGGCAAAATCCGGATTGTTGGAGGCCGCGACCTCGCTCACCGCCTCGCCTTCCATCACGCCGCCGACCGGCACTGGCGCCGCGTAAGACGGGCCCTCGCTCATGCGCCCGCGCATATAGGGATCGAGCGACAGCCAGATCGTGCGCAGCAGGACTTCGCCGGCGCCGGGCGTCGGCACCGCGAATTCCTCCAGGCGAAAATCAGACGGTTTCGGTTCGCCGACGGGACGCGCGGCGAGAACGATGCGCTTGGCTTGGGACATGGCTTCCTCCTGACTGCTTGTTGCAGTCATTTAGGAGGTGCGTGGGAATGACGCAAATCCCACCTTGGCTGTCATGCCCCGCTAAGGCGGGGCATCCAGTACTCCGAGACAGTGCGGCTAGAGTCGAGCCGCTGCGGCGTACTGGATCGCCGCCTTCGCGGGCGATGACACCGAGAGTCGGCGCGCGCTGAAACCAGTGTGCCGCCGCGAGCAGAGTGCGACTAACCCCCGCCCGGATAGTTCGGCGCCTCGCGCGTGATGGTGACGTCGTGGACGTGACTTTCGCGCAGGCCCGCGCCGGTGATGCGGACGAACTGCGCCTTGTCGTGCAGTTCCTTCATGTCCTTTGCGCCGACATAGCCCATGGCGGCGCGGAGGCCACCGGCGAGCTGGTGCATGACGTTGCCGACCGGGCCCTTGTAGGGCACCTGGCCCTCGATGCCCTCAGGCACGAGCTTGAGCGAATCCTTGATGTCCTGCTGGAAGTAGCGGTCGGCCGAGCCGCGCGCCATCGCGCCGACCGAGCCCATGCCGCGATAGGCCTTGTAGGAACGGCCCTGCCACAAGAACACTTCGCCAGGGGTCTCGTCGGTGCCGGCGAGCAGCGAGCCGACCATGGCGATGTCGGCACCGGCGGCGAGCGCCTTGGCGAGATCGCCGGAGAACTTGATGCCGCCGTCGGCGATGACGGGAATGTCGGCCTTCTTCGCCGCTTCGACCGCATCCATGATCGCGGTGAGCTGCGGCACGCCGACGCCGGCGACGATGCGCGTGGTGCAGATCGAGCCCGGGCCGATGCCGACCTTGATGCAATCAGCGCCGGAATCGATCAGCGCCTGCGCGCCGTCGGTGGTGGCGACGTTGCCGGCAACGACCTGCACCGAGTTGGACAGGCGCTTGATGCGGTTCACCGCATGCAGCACGTGGCGGGAATGGCCGTGCGCGGTGTCGACCACGACGAGATCGACGCCGGCGTCGATCAGCCGCTCGGTGCGCTCGAAGCCGGTGTCGCCGACGGTGGTGGCGGCGGCGACGCGCAGGCGCCCCTGGGCGTCCTTGCAGGCGAGCGGATGGGCGACCGCCTTCTCCATGTCCTTGACGGTGATCAGGCCGACGCAGCGATATTGCTCGTCGACCACCAGCAGCTTCTCGATACGGTGCTTGTGCAGCATCCGCCGCGCTTCGTCCTGGCTGACATTCTCGCGCACCGTGACGAGGTTCTCGTGCGTCATCAGCTCGGAGACTTTTTGCCGGCGATCGGTCGCAAACCGCACGTCGCGGTTGGTGAGGATGCCGACCAGCTTGCCCGGGGTGGACTTGCCGGCGCCGGTGACGACCGGAATGCCGGAGATGCCGTGGTCGCTCATCAGCTTGAGCGCATCGTCGAGCGTGGCCTCGGGGCTGATGGTGAGCGGGTTCACCACCATGCCCGACTCGTAGCGCTTGACCTGCCGCACCTGGGCGGCCTGCCCTTCGGGATCGAAATTGCGGTGGATGACACCGAGGCCGCCGGCCTGCGCCATGGCGATCGCCATGCGGGCTTCGGTGACGGTGTCCATGGCGGAGGCCATGATCGGGATGTTGAGCGGAATGGCGCGGGTGACGCGGGAGCGGATGTCGACCTCGCCCGGCATCACGTCGGACAGGCCCGGCTTCAACAGCACGTCGTCGAACGTAAAGGCTTCGCGGATGCCCTGAAGTTGCACCGTGGCCATATGCCAACTCCTTCCTGCGGCCGTGCCGCAAATGCTTATGGATGAGCGCCGCCCTCGGCGTACCTTGCGGCATCGCCGGAGAATCGGAGCCCATCGGTGGGGTTGACGCCGGTCGATAGCACGGCCGCGTGACGAATCAAAGCAATTCGGACCGCCGGCCAGCCATGCACAGGCTTTTTACGTAAATTCGGCGGGGATAGCCCGGCGAAGGCCCCCCCTCCCGCCATTCGGGGGCGCGACCAAGTCGCGAGCCCGGAATCCATCCCTCAGCGGTCCCTGCGGCCCGGTGGATTCTCAGGTGCGCAATTGCGCACCATAGCTCGCGCCGCGTGGCGCGCCCTGGAATGACGAAGGAGCGAGCACAGCATTTAGGTGCTATGCGTTGATCCGCAATGGTCGCCGCCGGGCGGCGGTGTTAAGCCGCAAGTCCACCCATTCTTCTGATTTTCATTACCAATCTGTCATGGTCGACAAGCAACGCGTCATTCCGCTGATCGTGGCCACTGCTCTCTTCATGGAGAACATGGACTCGACCGTCATCGCGACCTCGCTGCCGGCGATCGCGGCCGATATCGGCACGAGCCCGCTGACGCTCAAGCTCGCCATCACCTCGTACCTCTTGTCGCTGGCGGTCTTCATCCCAGCGAGCGGCTGGACCGCCGACCGGTTCGGCGCGCGCATGGTGTTCACGATCGCGGTCGGGGTGTTCATGGTGGGCTCGGTCGGCTGCGCGCTCTCGACCTCGGTCACCGATTTTGTGTTCGCCCGCATCCTGCAGGGCATGGGCGGCGCGATGATGACGCCGGTCGGGCGCCTCGTGTTGCTACGCTCAGTCGACAAGAGCGCGCTGGTCAACGCCATGGCCTGGGTGACGGTCCCTGCCCTCATCGGTCCCGTGATCGGCCCGCCGCTCGGCGGCTTCATCACCACTTATGCCTCGTGGCACTGGATCTTCCTGATCAACATCCCGATCGGGCTGCTCGGCATCTTCATGGCGCTGAAGTTCATCGATCCCATCAAGAGCGAGACGCAGGAGCCGTTCGATCTCTACGGCATGGTGCTTGCCGGCGTCGGCCTTGCCGGCATCGCGTTCGGCCTCTCCGTGGCGGGACTCAACCTGCTGCCCTGGAGCACGGTCGCGGCGCTGGTCGTCGGCGGTGCGATCTCGATGACGCTCTACGTCATCCATGCCCGGCGGACGGGATCGCCGGTGCTCGACTTCTCGCTGCTGAAGCTGCCGACGCTGCGCGCGGCGATTTTGGGCGGCTTCATGTTCCGGCTCGGCATCGGCGCGCTGCCCTTCCTGCTGCCGCTCTTGATGCAGATCGGTTTTGGCCTGTCGCCGTTCCATTCCGGCCTCGTCACCTTCGCCTCCTCGTTGGGGGCGATGGGCATGAAGACGCTGGCAGGCCGCATCATCCGCGCCTTCGGCTTCCGCAACCTGATGACGGCGAACGCGATCATCAGCGCGTTCTTCCTCGGCGTCTGCGCGCTGTTCACCGTGACGACGCCGCTCTTGATCATCATGGTGATCCTGGTGGTCGGCGGCTTCTTCCGCTCGCTGGAGTTCACCGCGATCAACACGGTCGCCTATGCCGACGTCGAGACCGCGCAGATGAGCCGCGCCACCACGCTCGTCAGCGTCAACCAGCAGCTCGCGGTCTCCGCCGGCGTCGCCGTCGGCGCCGCCTGCGTGGAGACGACGATGTGGCTCAGCCATGTCAGCGAGCTCAATGCCACCGTGTTCGCACCCGCCTTCGTCGTGGTGGCGCTGACCTCGGCCGCGTCGAGCTGGTTTTTCTGGCAGATGCCGGCCGATGCCGGCCACGAGATCTCCGGCCGCAAGGCCACGGAGATCGCGAGCCGCAAGGGTGCGGGCAAGGGCGCGGCCAAGGCTGCCGTCAAGGCCGCGACCGAGGATACCCAGGACGTGCGGGACCAGCGGCTGGGCTAGCGCCGCCATCGGCCGCTCATGCTGGCGGATTTCAGACTTTCATCAACGCCGATTGATATTTGCCGCCACGCGCAGCGGCTAGAGTGCTGCGTCATGTGAGCCGGCGATGAATGGATGGCTTCCACGCGAAGCCGCCTCCAGTTCGCAGCTCATCTCACCGCAATTGCGTCTTTCCCTCGATCAGGCCGCCATCTCACGTCCGCCGCCACGGAATTCCATATGCTCGCGACCCAAAATTCCATTCCAGCCGCGGAGACGGCGACGGAGCGGCTCGATTTCGAGCGCGCTCGCCAGTCACCCGGCCTGTCGGGGATGCTCGCCGCAAGCGTGGTCGCCGTGATCGCGGCCGCCTTCGGCGTCATGCTCTGGTATGCCGACAGCTACGAGATCGAGATCGGAACCCGCGTCCGTGGCGACGAGATGCGGCTCGTCAACGGCGAGCTCTCGACCGCGTTCGACCGCGATGGCCGCTTCGCATTGGCGCTGGCCGAGGTCACGGCGCGGCGTGCGACGATCCGCCAGGCGCTCGCTGCGCGCGACCGGGCCGAATTGATGCGCCAGTCGGAGGAAACCTTTGCCCACCTCCACCAGCAGGCCGGCGTGCAGATCTTCGGTTTCCAGGACAAGAACATCCGTTATTTCCTGCGCGTCCACAAACCCGAGCAATTCGACGACGACATCTCCGGATTTCGCCCGATGATCGTCGCCGCCAATCGCACCACGCGCCCGCAGGTCGGACTCGAGATCGGCGTTGCCGGGATCGGCCTGCGCGGGGCGACCATCGTCGAGCAGCAGGGCGTCATGGTCGGCACCGTCGAAGTCGGCCTCGATCTCAAGCCGTTGATCGAGAGCGTCAAGGCAACGTCCAACGCCGACATTGCGATCGTTATCGTCCCCTCGCTTGCGGGCATCGCACTCGATCCCAAGCTGCCTGCCTTCGGCGATCTCGTGCTGGCGATGTCGACCGACGACCGGCTCTTCTCTTCGCTGCTGAAGACGATGCCGCTGCGTCCGGCGCATGACAGCGTGGCCGCCGCGCCGACGCTTGAGGGCCATCGCTATGACCTGATCACGCGGCCGCTCGTCGATTTCAGCGGCCGCATGATCGGCTTCTCCATTGCGCTCAAGGCTGATTACGGCACCGAGCTCGGACGCTCGCGCACCGAATTGCGTGTCGTTGCGATCTGCGGCGGCATCTGCGCCTTCATGGCATTCGCACTTCTGTTCCGCGCCACGGTCGCTCGCGGCAGGGCATGGCCATGAGAGCAATCGCCGGCATCCTCGGCCTTTTCCTGACGCTGTTCTGTCTCGTGGCAGCGCCGGCCGAGGCCGCTCCAACCGAGTTGCCCGCGGGAGCACAGCTACCGGTGCGGGTGCGGGTCGCGGTGCGAATCCTCAAGGTGCTCTCCATCAAGGAGGTCGTTGGAGAGGGACGCCTGTTCGTCGAGGTCACGCAGCGCTGGACCGATCATCGGCAGGCCTTCGACCCGGTCGCCATAGGCTTCGGACGCCTCGATCGCACGGGTGCGGATGCCGACGCGTATCTGAAATCGATCTGGACGCCCGGCCTCGAAATCGAGAATCGCATCGGCGAGCCGGAGGCTCGCACCGTGGCGACGTCGACCTATGCCAACGGCGAAGTGATGCTCATCGAGCGCTACGAGGCGCGCTATCGCTTTGGCCTCAACCTCAACGCCTTCCCCTTCGACCGCCAGGATCTCACGCTTTCGTTCTTTCTGCCGCGCCACGCGGCGCAAGACGCAATCCTGATCTCCACCGAAGCCGATCGGGACATCTCCGGCATCGAGGATACAACCGCGTCGGTCGACTGGCGTGCCGCCGGCCTGCGCTTCGCCAACCGCGACGCGATGGGCTGGAACGCCCGCAGCTATTCCAAGCTCGACGTGACCATGACGCTGGCGCGGATCTCGACGCACTACCTCCTGCGCATCTTTGTGCCAATCATGGCCGTGCTGGCGGTATCGGTTTTCGTGCTGTGGGCGCCGGATCTGATCTCGAAGGACAAGGGCAGCCTGATCTTCTCGTCGCTGCTCGCGCTCGCAGCCATCAGCTTCACGTTCGAATCGAGTTTTCCGGGCTGCATTTCGCTCAACACCCCGGTCGCCCAGATCATCTCCCTCGGTTACATGTACCTGATCGTGGTCCTGATCGTCGACATGTCGCTGGATACAATGTCACGTCGCACGCGGGCGGTGAGTGGCGCCGTGATCGATGAACTGAGGCGGCAGATGCGCTGGGCGCTGCCATCCATCATGGCTGCGATCTGCATCGGGGCGGCGGTGCGGGCGATCCCGGTCTGACCCCGGGGCGTTCCGCTTCAATGTCCGTCACGCGCGGGCCGGCTGCTGCACCGGCATCAGCGCATAGCCGACGCCGCGCACCGTCGCGATCGGCGCCGCCGTTCCGTCATATTGCATCTTCCGCCGCAGCCGCACGATCAGATTGTCGACCGTGTGCTCGCTGATCTCGCGGGGATCGCGATTGGAGATGACGTCGAGCAGGAAATCGCGGCTGAGCGGCCGCGTCATCTGCGAGGCAAGGGCGGCGAGGATGTTGAATTCGCCCGAGGTCAGCTTGACCATGCTGCCGTCGGGACGAAACAGCTCGCGCCGGACCGGGTCGAGAATCCAGCCGTCGAAGGTGATCACCGATTCCTTGGTCCGGCGCAGGACGCTGCGGATGCGGGCCAGCAGCGTGCGCAGGTTGATCGGCTTGGAGATATAGTCGTCGCCTCCCGCCTCCAGCCCCGACAGGACGTCGTCATCGGAATCCCGGCTGGTGACGAAGATCAGCCCGCATTGCTCGCCGAGCCGCAATTCGCGCGCGAGCGCAATGCCGTCGGCGTCGGGCAGGTTGATGTCGAGCAGGACGATGTCGGGCCTGAGCGCAGCGAGCCCCGCGCGCAGCTCGCCGCCGGTCGCCATGCCATGCGCGACCATGCCTTCCTCCCGAAGGAACGAGGTCAGCATCAGCCGGATCTCCGGTGCGTCTTCAACCACGAGTACGATCGTCGACATCGGCCCCTTCAAGCTCGCTGTTGATGGAAGCAGGCATCAGCCTGCTCTGCCCGGCGGCGTCCAGGTCCCTCAGGACGAGGGCGATCTGCCGTCGCAGCGCTCGGATCGCCTCGTCGAGACCGCCGCGGTCCGCTCCGGCGGCCCTCGCCGCCGTCAGCGCAACATCGGCGCGCGCGGCAAGCTCGGGCATTCGCAGATTTGCCGCGCTTCCCTTGATGCGGTGCGCGACGCTTGCAATATCCTTCGGCGCCAGATCGGCTCGCGCCAGCGCGCGGTCCAGCTCCCTGAGGCTGGTGCCGAACAGGCCCTGCAATTCATCGATGCGGTCGCGCTCAAAGACCTCTTCGAGCGTGAACGATCCGGATGCCTGCTGCGAGGCGAGAAAGGCGCCGATCTTCCAGGCGACGTCGTCGGGTGCAAACGTTGCAGCCAGCACGAGGTCGGCGCCCTCCTCCAACAGCCGCGCGGCGTCTCCTTCGGCGGGAACGCCGACGATGAACATGCCCTCTCCCGCCGCGCGCTGGCGCAGCGATCGCACGAAGCCCGGCGGCGGGCCGACAGCAACCATCGCCGCGAACTCCCGCGCCGCAACCATCGTACCGGCAGCCTCGAACGACTGCGCCGGAAAGACACGAAATCCCAGATCCCCTAGCGGACCATGCGTCGCCTTGCACGCATCACCCACCACGAGAACATCACCGCCGGCCTTCAGCGACGCGCTCGGGCCGGATGCCGGCCAGTGCCGGGCATCCACCGCCGCCTCGATCGCGGTATACAATGCTGCGACGTCGATCGGCTTGGCCAGATGCCCGTCCATACCCGCGGCAAGGCACGCGGCGACATCCTGCGACATGACGTTGGCCGTCAGGGCGACGATCGGGACCTGGCTGTGCGGAAATGGCAGAGCGCGAATGCGACGGGTCGCTTCCAACCCGTCGACGTCGGGCATCTGCATGTCCATGAGGACCGCATCGAACCTGGCGCTCCGCACCAGTTCGAGCGCCTGCTCGCCGGACCTGACGAGCGCGATGCTGTGCCCCGCCTTTTCCAGGATCCCGCGGGCGACCATCGCATTGATGGGGAGATCCTCGACGAGCAGCAGATTGAGAGGACGGACTTGCGGCACTGCTACGTCGACGGCATCGCCGTCAGCCGGTTCATCGATTGCCGGCAGCGGCAGGCAAAAACGAAAGCGGCTGCCCTCTCCCGGCGCGCTTTCGACGTCGATCTCGCCATGCATGCCGTCGACCAGCCGCTTGCAAATGGCAAGTCCAAGTCCCGTGCCGCCGAAGCGTCGCCGGATCGACGCGTCCGCCTGCCCGAACGCCTGGAACAGATGCGCCCGTTGCTCGGGGGTGATCCCGATGCCGGTGTCGGACACGCAGAACGTGATCAGCGCCCCATCCCGCGATCCGGCTGCCGTAACCTCGACGGTGACACTGCCCTGGTTCGTGAACTTCACGGCGTTACCGATCAGGTTGAACAGGATCTGCCTCACGCGCGACTGATCGCCGAGCACCCATTGCGGCACGAGGGGCGAGAGCTCCAGCTGGAGACTTAGTCCCTTCTCGTGCGCGCGCGGCGTCATCAGATTGACGATCTCGCGCAGGCTTTGCCGGAGGTCGAACGGCGCACGCTCGTAGACCTCGGCCTGCCGTTCGAGCTTCGAGATGTCCAGGATGTCGTCGAGGATGTTGAGCAGCCCCTCCGCCGAGGATTTGATGATCGACAGGCGCTTGCGCTGCGACGGCGGCAGCGGCTCGTCGAGCGCCAACTGCGCCATGCCGAGGATTCCGTTCATGGGCGTGCGGATCTCGTGGCTCATCACTGCCAGGAAGTCGGCCTTGACGTTCGCAGCCGCTTCCGCTGCGTCCTTGGCTTCACGCAGGTCGAGGTTGACCTGCTGCTCGCGCGCGATGCGCAGATATTCCTCGCGCCGCAGTCGGTTGAACTGCGTGCGTGCCACGGCTCCGACGACGTAGCCGACCGCCACGACCAGCACGATGATCGTGAGATCGAGCGGGCTCTCCGGATCCGGCCTGAGCACCGCCCAGAACAACAGGCTGACGATCGGCGCATAGGCGCTCATCAACGCCACCCAGCGAAACCGCCCGGGCAGGCACAGATTGAGCGCGATGGCGATCAGCGGCAGCAGCAATCCGCCGTGACGGGTCAGGCTCGGATGGTTGAAGACCAGCGCGTTGAGCGTGAAGAACGCAAACTGGTGCGCGTAGGTGATCGCGACGATGCGTACATATCCGTGCGTCCGCAGCAGGGCCAGCACGGCGGCGACCGCCGCAACCGCGATCAGGACACGCACTTCCAGGAAGAACGCGAGCCGCGGGCCGCTCAGTGTCATGACGTCGAGCGGCAGGAATGACAGGCTCGCGGCGGTGTCGGCCAGGACGCACAACAGGGCCATCGCGCGCGCCGACCGCCAGACACTCTCGGAGAACGCCGCCTCCGTGCTCGGGTCACGAAATTCGCCGCTGGTCCCGATGCGTCCCTGAAGGTCCAATTCTACCGCCGGCATCCCGGCCTATCCCCGCGCTCATTCACCCTGAGGTCTTCCATTGCAGAGTTGATCCACCCTCGTCCAGAGCCAATGTCGGCGGCTCTTTCGTTTCCGGCCGGCGGGAAGATCAACGCGCATTGATGGTCGTTTCCACGCCTTTCGCCTACCAGCCCTTTAGTTCGATCCCAGACAGGTCCGACGTCGCCTCACACGCGGGTCCACGTCGCAGCCAACTGCGGCTGGGATCTTGACGAGTGGGAATTGGGGTATGGCTTTCCTTTGTCTCGACAGGTGCGCACGTCTCGCCGGCTTCAGGCAGGCGACCTCGGCGGCACCCTTGGCTCTGCTCCGCACGCTCGCGTTGCTCATTCTGCTTCAGGCAACCGGCATAGGCTCAGCGCTCGCGGCGACCACCTGCGCCGGCATCAATGCCGGCGCCTTCAACGTGAGCGGGGCCGACTCTCAGCCGAACACGCCGGTGACTCTGACTGCCGGCGACGTCATCAAGCTGAACTACACGTTCGTCGTCGACACGACCCTCGTCTACGGCATCCAGATGGGCGTCGGCGGCCACAACACCGACAACTCCGGCGTCGTGTCGGGCACGCTGCAGATCACCGTGGCGACGTCGGGCACGCAGAATTTCGGCTGGAACGCCCTCAGCGAAGGCCTGCCGTCGCAGATCGACGTCACGGTCACCTGCACGGCCGCCCCCAGCCCCGGCCCGGTGGTGACCAGCGCCAATCCGGCATCAGGCCCGATCGCCGGACAGCAAACCACCATCGTCATCGGCCAGAACCTCACTGGCGCGACCTCGGTCAAATTCGGCGGCGTCAACGTGCTCGGCTTCACGGTGCTGAGCGCAACGCAGATTTCGGTGGTGACGCCGCCGCATGCGGCGGGTGCGGTCGATGTCACCGTCACCACGCCGCTCGGCTCGGCCACGGGGACGGCCATCTATCGCTACGCCGCGATGCCGGATCCGACCGCGGATCCGACCGTGAAGGCCATGGTCGACTTCCAGGTTTACACCGTGCAGGTGATGGGACAGCAACAGATCGACAATGTGCAGGATCGGCTGATCGAGCTGCACAATGACGACGTTCCCCTGGTCAGCAACAGGGCCTCCTTCGCGCAGATGCCCGCGCAGCAGAAGCAGTATGGCCTGCCGGTTGATGCCGGGGACAAGTCGGCCTCCGCGTCTGGCATGGCGCAGGCCCGGTCTAAGTCGAAGGATGGACAGGCTGTGCCGGTACCGATGGAATCCGATTCATCGCTGCGCTACTGGACCGCAGGTGCGCTGCTGTTCGGCCGCGACACCACCTATGCCGATGCCAAATACAACGTGTCCTCGACCGGACTGACCGCCGGCGTCGATTCGCGCCTGACCCGAAACCTGAAGGCCGGCGTCGCCGTCGGCTTCGGCATCGATCATGCCACGATCGGCAGCGACGGCTCGCACATCAACGCCAATGTCTGGTCGACGCAGGCCTATGCCAGCTACCGCGTCGCCCCGCAGTGGTTCATCGATGGCGTCCTCGGCTATGCCGTGGGCCGGCTCGGCAACTCTCGCTACGACAGCTCGGCGCAGGCCTTCGGCGCCGGACATCGCGGCGCCAATGATCTATTCGGCTCGCTGTCGTTGAACCATGAGATCAAGGTCGAGCGCTGGAAGGTCGCGCCCTATGCGCGGCTCGACCTGCAATGGATCCGGCTCGACGGCTATGTCGAGACCGGCGCCGGCATCTACAACCTCGCCTTCAACCAGACCTCGGCCGTCGATCTCGCCGGCGTGCTCGGGACCAGGTTCAGCCATGTGACGGACACGTCTGCCGGCACGCTCAAATCCAGCTTCGAGCTCGCCTATCGCCGCAGCTTCAGCGGCGCCTATACGCAAGCGATCGCCTACAGCTTCGATCCGACGACCATCTACAGCCTGTTCGGCTCGGCGGAGAAGCGCGACCAGGCCCTGATCGGCCTTGGCTTCGAGCTGCAGGTGAACCGGTCCGTCAGCCTTGGCCTTCAGCTCGACGAACTGATCGCCAGCAACGCACGGAGCGAGCGCGGGCGTGCGCACGTGAAGATCGGATTCTGAGACGGCACCGGGCCGCAGAATCGGTGGCGCGGACACACGAAGACTTCAACACGGCTTCCGGAGGACAACATGAATGTTGCAGGCAAATCAGCGCGAGCAGAATCGGCCGCACGGCCTCGCGCTCAGAATGAAACGGGCTGGCTCCTGGCCGTGGCCGCCGCCTTCCTGATCGTTCACATCGTCGCCCTGACGATCTGCGATCGCGCCACGGCGGACCGAACAGCCCCGAGACAATTGGCGCTGTCACAGGACTGCGACTAGCGGCTGCCCGGTCCCAGGATCAATCCGCGTTGATGGTGGATTTGCCGTCCGTCGCCTACCAGACCCGACAGAACGATCTCAGGTGTGTGAGATATCAAGCGTTGGCGGATCACCTCCTCTGACGTCCCCTCTCCTCGCCTGTCCAATCCCTGCGACGTCCATCGCGCGGGATTCGAACGACGGGGACAGGGCATGCATTCCGATGATCTCGATGAGCTAGCGCATGGCGGGCACCTTGAGAGCAGCCGCGCCACGCGAGCGACATCGTCGTTCGTCAACGCAAAGCCGATCACAACGGTGCTGTTTCGCACCGTTCGAAACGCTGTGGTCGGCCTTTGGCTGGCTGCCGTTCTGCTCTTCTGCGCGAGCGCCCCGGCCCATGCCTTCCGGACACTCCCGAACGGAACGATCGGAACCGCGTACTCGCAGAGCGTCACGATCTATACCGACATCTCCGACTGCCAGGTTTCGAACATAGGCGTCTTCGTGCCGGGGGTCACAGTTTCGGATACGTCGAACAGCCCCACGTGCTCCGTCTCCATGAGCGGCACCACGACGGCGGCGGGCACCTATTTCGGGTCCATATCGTTCTTCACCGGGTCCGGAAATCTTCCCCCGGATGCGACCCCGCTGGGCTCGGGCTGGGGCAGCATCCCCTACCAGATCACGATCGACAAGGCGTCGCCGACGCTGTCGGTCTCCTCGTCGTCATCGTCCATCATCTACGGCAATCCGGTGACGCTGACGGCGACGCTGAGCGGCGGCTATTCGCCGAGCGGAACAGTCACCTTCTACGCCAACGGATCGTCGGTCGGGACTGCGTCTCTCTCGGGGATGACCGCAAGCCTGACGGTCAGTTCGCTGCCGGTCGGATCGGACGCGATCACCGCGAGCTATTCGGGCAACTCCAACAACAATTCGGCTACGAGCGGCTCCGCCGCGGTCACGGTGGCCCAGATCACCCCCTCGATCGCGCTCGCCGCCTCGTCGTCTTCGGCAAGCTATGGCTCGTCCGTCGCGCTTGTCGCAACCCTGACAGGCGGGGCCTCGCCAAGCGGCACCGTCACCTTCCTGGAAGGCGCGACCCAGCTTGGCAGCGCCACCATCTCCGGGACGACCGCCATCCTGGCGGTGTCGTCGCTGTCCGTCGGCCCGCACACGATCACCGCGACCTACAACGGCGACACCACCAACGCCTCGGTCACGTCGGGCTCGATCACCGTAACGATCACGCAGGATGCGCCGACCGTCACCCTGGGCGCATCCTCGACGTCGACCAGCGCTGGCGACCCCGTAACGCTGGTCGCTTCGCTCAGCGGCGGCACCTCACCGAGCGGATCCGTCACCTTCTATGACGGAGCCACCTCGCTCGGCTCCGGCATCGTCTCCGGGTCGGCCGCGATGCTGACGGTATCGTCGTTGTCGACTGGATCGCATACGATCACCGCCGTCTATGGCGGCGACAGCCATAATGCCGGCGCGACCTCCAACGCCATCACGGTGACGGTCGGCAGCGCGTCGCTGTCAGTCTCGCTTTCGAGCTCCTTACTGTCGCCGACGCTCGGCCAATCGGTGACCTTTACGGCGACACTTTCCGGAGGCTCCTCGCCATCAGGCTCCGTGACCTTCAAGGATGGCTCCGCGACACTCGGAGCAGCCACGATTTCGGGCTCAACTGCAACCTTCACGACCTCGTCGCTTGCGGTCGGCACGCATCCGATCACCGCAATTTACGGCGGCGACGGCAGCAATAGCTCGGCAAGTTCAGGCACGATCACCGTCACGGTCGGCAAGGCCTCGCCGTCACTGACCGTTTCCAGCTCGTCAAGCTCGCCGACCGTCGGTCAGTCCGTGACCTTCACGGCAACACTTTCCGGCGGCTCCTCGCCGAGCGGCACCGTGACCTTCCAGGATGGCGCCACAGTGCTCGGCTCCGCCACCATTTCAGGCTCAAGCGCGACCTTCGCAACTTCCAGCTTCACGGTCGGCACACATGCGATCACCGCCGTCTATGGCGGCGACGGCAGCAACGCGACGACCACCTCCAGCGCGATCACGGTGACCGTTGGCCAGGCATCGCCTTCGGTCTCGCTCTCGGGGTCATCGACCGCGCCGGCCGTCGGCCAGTCCGTCACCTTCACGGCAACGCTGTCCGGCGGATCGTCACCGAGCGGCACCGTGACCTTCCAGGACGGAGCCACCGTCCTCGGCTCCGCCCCGATCGCGGGTTCGAGCGCAACCTTCGCCACCGCAGCGCTTGCGGTCGGGATACACACGATTAACGCGGTCTACGGCGGAGACAGCGGCAACGCCGGAGCGACATCGACCGCCGTGACGGTGACCGTCGGCAAGGCGTCGGCCTCGCTCGCGCTCGCGGCCTCGTCGACCTCGCCGTCGGCCGGACAGTCGGTCACCTTCACCGCCACGGTTTCGGGCGGATCATCGGCGAGCGGCACCGTGACCTTCAACGACGGCGCCACCGTCCTCGGCTCCGCCGCGATCTCGGGCACGACGGCATCCTTCACGACGGCGGCGCTCGCGATCGGCGCGCACGGCATCACGGCTGCCTATGGCGGGGACGGCTCCAATGCCGCGGCGACCTCCGGCGCCGTCACCGTCACGGTCGCCAAGGTCTCACCTTCGATCTCGGTGTCGGCCTCGTTGACGTCGCCGGCCGCCAGCCAGTCGGTCACATTCACGGCAATATTGTCCGGCGGCTCCTCGCCGAGCGGCACCGTGACATTCCGGGACGGCGCCTCCACGCTGGGCACTGCGACGGTCTCGGGCTCGACTGCAATCCTCGTGACCTCCGCGCTGACCGCCGGCGGCCATTCCATCACCGCGGTCTATGCCGGCGACAGCAGCAATGCCGCCGCGACATCAGGTGCGATCGCTGTGACCGTCGGCCAGGCAGCGCCCTCGATCCTGCTGTCCAGCTCGACGACTTCGGCGCCCGCCGGCCAGTCGGTGGTCCTCACCGCGGTGCTCTCCGGCGGCTCCTCGCCATCGGGCTCCGTCACCTTCAAGGACGGCACGACCACACTCGGCACGGCGACCATCTCGGGCGCGACCGCAACGTTCGCAACATCGACGCTTGTCGTCGGCTCCCATTCCCTGACGGCGATCTATGGCGGCGACGGCAGCAATGCCTCGGCAACATCGAGCGCGATCGCGGTGACGATCGGCAAGGCCGCGCCCTCGATCGCCGTATCGAGCTCGGCGAGCGCACCTGCGGCCGGCCAGTCCGTCACCCTGACGGCGACATTGTCGGGAGGCGCTTCCCCGACCGGCAGCGTGAGCTTCAAGGACGGCACGACCATGCTGGGCGCGGCGACGATCTCCGGTTCGACTGCATCCTTCACGACCCCGCCCCTGGCGTCGGGCGCGCATTCGATCGTCGCGGTCTATGCCGGTGACGGCAACAACGCCGCCGCAACATCAAACGCCATCTCGCTCACGGTCGGACGATCCGATCCTGGCGCAAGCGCGGCGGTGCGTGGAACCGTAGCCTCGCAGGTGTCGACGGCGGTCCGCTTCGGCCAGGCGCAGATCGGCAACATATTCCAGCGTCTCGAAGGCCTGCACGATGCGGATGATGGCGCATCCGGTTCCGGCCCGATCGCGGCCGCAGGCCCGTCCGGCGCATCGGCCAGCAATTCCGAAATCGACCGCCGTGCGGCCGGCCTCTTCAACGACCGGCCCGCAGCGGCACAGGCACTCGGCTATGCCGATGAGCTGCCGATCCGCACGAGCCTGACATCGCAGTCCGACGCCGGCCGTGCCGTCAATCAGCTCGCCGCCGCGCTTCCTCACGCAGTCGAGAGCATCAACAAGGCCAATCTGCTGCCCTTCAATGTCTGGGCCTTCGGAACGGTTGGCTTCGGCCGGCTGCAAAGCGACAACAGCTACGACAACCGTTTCACGTCCTCGGGACTGACGCTCGGTTTCGATCGAACCGTCACCGACGGCCTCAGGGCGGGCGCTGCATTCGGTCTCGGCTTCGACCACAACAAGATCGGAACGGACGGATCGCGGATCGACGCGCGCAGCTTCAACGCGACGATCTATGCAAGCTGGAACTTCCTGCCCCATACCTATCTGGACGTCGCCGGCGGTTATGGCTGGCTCCGTTTCGACGGCAAACGCTGGTCCGGCGACGGCAACGTCATGCTGGACAGTCAGCGCGCGGGCAGCCAGCTCTTCGGCACGGTCGGCGTGAGCCATGTCTCCCGATGGGAGGGCTGGAAGCTTTCAAGCTACGGCCGTTTCGATATCGTGAACGCGACACTGGGCGCCTACAACGAGACCGGCTCGAGCCTATGGGCCCTGAGCTACGACAGCATGAATACGACCAGCGTCGCCAGCGTTCTCGGCGGCCGCCTCGCCTATCCGATCCTGCAAAGCTGGGGCGTGCTGACGCCGGCCGTCCGCGCGGAATGGCGGCATGCGTTCGACGGCGGTTATGTGCAGGGCCTGAACTACGTCGATCTGGTCGGCCTGACCTCCGGCTATGCGCTCAGCGGCACCTCGACCGCACGCGACACCATGACCGGCGGTCTTTCCGTGCGCGCCGATGTCGGCAACGCGCTGAGCCTCGATCTGGAATATCTGCTGACGAGCTCCCTCACCGGCATCGAAAGCCAGAGGCTGCGCGGGGCAGTGAAGTACGGCTTCTGATGATGCCAATGATTTCGCCAAGCCTGGAGGACCACTGACAATGTCGATCGGAGAAGAGCAGCGCGAGAGCTTCATTCAAGCTCCGCCGCTGAGCGAGAATGCGCTGCTGGCGATCATCGCGGCAGGCTTCGTCATGCTCCACGTCCTGACTGCCGTGTCCCTGCTGCCGCCCTCGGCGACGACGACCGCCGCTCCATCGCTGGAACAGATGCTCGCGCATTACGACTAACGGCAACGAAAAACGACGGCCTGAGGGCCGCCGCTCTTCATCGTCTGCCGCCCTCTCGGGCCGCTCGAAGCGCGTCAGTTCAGCGTGATGCGATAGAGCGTGACGCCCAATCCCAACGGCTTCGGCGTCGAGCCTGCGGTCGAGCTTTGGAGCTGAACCTCGCCGTTGACCGCGGTCGCCGTGTAGTCCTCGATCAATTGCAGGCTCGGATCCGGTGCGCCGCTGGTGTTGCCGGAATGAGCGTTCGCGTAGTCGATGAAGTTCTTGAGGTTGCTCGTGGTCGCGTCGACCTGGTAGCGCTTGACCCTCACCGGCCCGCTGTGGCCAACCGTCTTGAAGATGTTCGAGACGGAAATGGAGAAGTTCTCCGCCGTGCCGGTTCGGGTGTTGGCGTCGTTGTTGAACACCAGATACGGGTCGAAATTGTAGACCATGACATTGGTCGAGCTCTGGTCGCTGGTGACGAACGCATTGAGGTGCGACCCCGAGGTCGGCGTCACCGTGACCTGATTGCGCAGCCCCGTCATCAGATTGTACATCTTGAACACGTTGGTGTGCGGCTTCGGCAGGAAGGTGTAGGAAGTTTCGCTGCCATAAGTGTGCAGCAGGCTGGCCGTGCCGAGGGCCGAAGGAGCGGCCGGCCCGCCATAGACGAGCCGATCCTCGACCGTGAGGAAGGATCCCATCGTCACGCCCTGGGCCAGCGCCTCCGGCAGGAACGCGGCAACCCATGCTGCTCCCTTGTGCGACCAGTTGACGTCGCCGTTCGAGCAGCTCGACGGTCCCCATTCCGACAGGAAGAGCGGCACGTTCTGCATGTTGTACGCGTTCAGCTTGGCCCTGTAGGCATTGGTCATCTGCTCGAACAGGGCGAACGGCTGAGTGACGTCATCGCAGGCATGCTCGACCGTGTTGGTGCGGAGGGTTTCGACCGAGCCGTAGTAATGGAACGAGAAGTGATTGAGCGGCATGTTGAACTTGGCGCCGTACGGCAGAGCGGACGGATTGAAAACCTGCTCGATGAACTGCTCCTCCAGCGAGGGGCCCGTTCCCTGCGGTCTCACAATCAGATTCCAGCCGGCCATCGCGGGGCCCGCGACCTCGATGGTCTTGCCGTTATAGGCGCTGTTCTGGCCAAGCTCGGCGTTCACCGCGGTGATCGCGTCGGCAAAGATCTTCTGCACCGGCAGGAGATTGCGGCCGAGACGCCGCACGTCGCCATTGTTGGGAAATCCCAATTGCGGCTTGTCCTCGTCGGTGATCGCGTAGGCCTGTGCAGTTGAGCTGAAGCTGTACGTCGTCGGGTTCATCCACCACAGCCAGCGCTTCCAGGGGCCGAGGTCCGGAGGGGTGCACGTCGAGCCGTTGCACACCGGGTAATCAGCCGCGATGTCGATCTCGTTGCTGACCTCGAAGACCGCCGTTTGCGCGCTGCCCGTGAACGCCCTGGTGGCGATGTAGCGCACCAGTGCCTTGGCGTAATCCTTGTAGTGATCGATGATTTTCGGGCTGTTGGCGTTGTTCGGATCGATGCGCCGGTCGCCCCACGTCTCCGGCTCGCCGTAGTGAATAAAGCTGATCGGCATGTGCGAGGCGACCGCCATGCGAGGTGAAAGATTGGCCTTGAGCAGCCAGTCGAGCTGCCACGACAGCGGGAAGCAATCGCCCGCGCTAAAGGTGGGAGGGGTGGCGGCGTCGTTGCCGCCGAAATTTCCCTGGGCGTCGATGTCGCAATATTCATCGGTCAGCAGCAGGCGGGCCCGCTTCGTGCCGATGCCCGCGAGCAGCGGCAGCATCTGATCGGTGAGCGTATCGGGGTAACCGCTCACGGACCCCGGCGCATTGCCGCTCTGGAAAATGTTCTTCAGGGTGGGCAGCACGTTGCCGCCGTTTTGAGGAAGCGTCGAAGCCGCGTCGATCGAGATGGTCGCGTCCGCCGCCGCGATCTGAATCTGGCTCAGACTCAGCGCTGTCGCGGCGAGAGCCGCGAGAACAAGACGACGATGCTGCCGGCCCGCTGGACGGCCCGGATTGTTCAGGATGTGCATGCTATTCCCCAGAAGCAGGATTGCCCGCTTAGATTGCGGCAGACAGCATCATCACCCTCGATCGCTACAGGATTATGATAATATCACATAACGAATGATGCGCGCGGGAAGATTGCGAGATGTGCGCCGCGGGCTGTGGGCGGGCAGAACAATTTTTGTCGCCGCCAAGTCTGACGGGATGGTAACCGCGCCTGCCTTCAAGAGATCGCGTCGCGAAACAGACATTTTCAACGGCCTTTGCATTGCAAATTCACAAAGACGCCCCTCCCTGGACATCAAGGCCAGGGAGAGCAGGCGATAAAATGTAACGCCTGATTGTTATGTTATGATATCAAGTCGATTTCGCGAAGCGCGCGCCGACCAGCAAAAGCAAAAATGCAGACGGATTCCCGAACGTCACGCCAAATGACGATATTGCCGTCACAAAATATCATATCGAACGCGCGCCGCATCAAACTGTCGTATTTCGCGTGATAGACGGTGTCCGTCGGGACGAATTGGGATGTTGCGCGTGAACAGGCTGTCCAGGGACATCATCAAATCGACCTTCCTGAGGGTGCATCGGGTGGCGCTGAGCGGCGGCCTCGTCGTGCTGCCGAACCATTACTACACGCCGATCGCCGACGTGCGCGAGCTGGAACGGACGAAGGACAAATGGGCGAAGCGGTCGCCGATGACCGGGATCGACGCCGACATCGCGCGGCAAGCCTCGCGCCTGCGGGAGATCGTCAAGCCGTTCGAGCCCGAATACCGCGGCAACAGCACCTACCAGGAAGGCGCGGCCAAGGGCTTTGGGCCGGGCTTCGGCTATGTCGAGGCGCAAGCCCTGCACGGCGTGTTGCGCTGGCTCAAGCCCAAGCGCGTAATCGAGGTCGGGTCAGGCGTGTCGACACATTGCGCGACGAAGGCGCTGGCGATGAACGCGTCGGAGGGGCATCCCGGCAGACATACCTGCATCGAACCGTATCCGAGCGATTATCTGAAGAGCTCGCCCGAGATCGAGCTGGTGGCCAGCAAGGTGGAGGAGCTCGACCCCGCGACGTTCGATCAGCTTGGAGACGGCGATTTCCTGTTCATCGACACATCGCATGTGGTCCGGCCGGTCGGCGACGTCGCTCACCTCTATCTCGAGGTGATTCCGCGCATCAAGCCGGGCTGCGTGATCCACATTCACGACATCTATTTCCCCTACTCGTTTCAGCGCGATCTCCTGGACGCGCTGTTCCAGGGCGCCGAGACGACCGTGCTCCAGGCGCTGCTGACCAACAACGACCGGCTGGAGATCCTGTTCTGCCTCAGCATGCTGCACTATGACGCGCAGGACGTGCTGAAGGAGGTCTTTCCGGAATATGTACCGATCGCCGACGTCAACGGCTTGAACGTGCCCAATACGACGGGCCATTTTCCATCGTCGATCTATCTGCGCGTGCACGGGTAAACGGTGCCGTAGCGGCACCGGCGATGGCCGCTGGTGCGTTGTCGCAAGCAGACGCGCCCGACGATCGAGCGCGCACCGGGTTCGCGCAGGCTGTCAGGTATGCGCGGCCAGTTGAGACTGATTGGCCGCATCCTGGGCCGCGCTGACAAGCGTGCCGCCGTGGCCGTCGGAGGTCAGCACGAAGCTCGTGGCGGCGTACTGGCCGAGCAACGTCAACGACGCGATATGCGTGCCATCGGAGACGGTGAGATGGCCGCCGCTGTTGCTGGCATTCGCCGTATAGCCGAGCGTCGTGCCCGCACCGCTGAACGCGATATCGGCCAGGTCGATGCGGTCGCCGTCGCCGAATCCCGTGATCGATCCGGCGAACGCGTCGGAATTGTCGAGCTGAAGCGTCGCGCCGCCCGGCGCGAAAGCGAGCTTGGCGGTGGAGGTGCCCGGGATATCGAGTGTCGTGCCTGCTGCGATCGCGGTTACGGCGATGTCCGGAGCGTAGGTCTTTGCAATGGTGATGCGGCCGAGGCTATCGTACCCGTTCACGACGAAGCCCCCGTCAGGGAGCGCGGCGACCTGGACCCGATCCCCGAACGAGACACCGAGACCGTAGGCGGGACCGGCTGGCTGTTGCTGGTACGCATCGAACACCTGCGCTTTTGCGGCGTTATTCTCTCGCCAGGTCACGACGAAATTGCCGTCCGCCAACGCGGCGACTTTGGGGTAGAAGGGAGAGAATCCGGAGTCTGGCCGGTCGAGCCGGAACTGCAATCCAATTTTCGTGCCGTCGGCGGCAAATTGTTGCACCCAGAGCGGGTGAGCAAAGCCGGCTTCATATGACTCCCACGCGATGACAAACCCGCCGGTCGGCAGCGCGGCAATGCTGGCGCCGGCTCCGCCGTTTGGCGGTTGTGAGGCGAGTCTGAATTCAGAACCGACCTTATTGCCGCTGGCATCAAAGATCTGTGCAGTCATCTCCGGTACGAGTTGATGGGTCTGGACCACAACGAAATTGCCGTCGGCTAAACCCGCCACTCCCCAGGCCCCCGAATCGACCGTGATCTCGCTGCCGACCTTGGTCCCATCAGCCGCGAAAATCTGAATCGCGCGGCTGTTCTGGAGGCTGATTTCACCGGTCGGACTCGAATATCCCCACTCGACGACGAAGCCGCCGTTTGTGAGCTTGGAGATATCGCCGAGATACACGCTTTGTGGATGGGTTGTCCGGGGGCTGACTTGAAGCGGCGCGCCGGTCGGGGCGCCAGTCGAGTCGAATAGCTGAACCTCGATGGTGTCGTAGTGCTGAGTCGGGAAGACAGAGGAGTTGTAGGTTTGATGCACGCCCGCGACAGCGAACCCGCCATTCGCCAGTCCCGTGACCTTGACACCGGGTTGAAACGGCAGGGTCGCCGGAGCGGACACCGGCGCGCCATCCGGACTGAAGATTCTGGCAGAGCCGGCGTTACCTCCTACGACCACAAAATTTCCGTTCGTCAATGCCGCCATTGGCGCTGGATATATGCTGAAGGAAAAGTCGCCCAGCGGAAACTGAGGCCCGGCGGCGTGGACGCCCGGCGCAGTCGTCGCGACCTGAAGTGCCGAGAACGACGCCGCGAACACACCCGAAAAATCCGGGCCTCTGCCCATCCCGTCGACGATGACGGAGCCATTCTGATCGCCACGCACGAAGGACAAGCCGCTCATCGGCAAGTCGGTAGCACCGACCGTGTAGCTGAACACCATCTTGGTCGGATCGCCGAGCGCTTCGGTTGCGGCCGCGTCATAGACCGCGACGCCGCCGTCGTTGAGCGTGAACGTCAGTCCGTCGCCCGTGACCGTCACGGCGCGGCTCATGGTCACCGTGAAGACCACGGTGTCGCCCGCATGCGCCACGCCGTTTGATGGCGAAGCGGTGACGGAGGTCACCGTCGTCGGCGGCGTGTCGACGTGGATGGCCGAGAAGGAGGCGGCGAACACGCCGGAGAAGTCGGGGCCAAGACCCATCCCGTCGACAATGACAGAACCGTTCTGGTCGCCGCGCACGAACGACAGGCCGTCCAACGGAAGATCGGACGCTCCAACCGTGTAGCTCAACACCATCTTGCTGGGGTCGCCGAGCGCAGCGGTGGCGGACGCGTCAAAAACCGCGATCCCGCCATTGTTGAGTGTAAACGTCAGCGCGCCGCCAGTGACCGTCACACCACGGCTCATGGTCACCGTGAACGTCACGGTGTCGCCCACGTGCTCCACGCCGTTTGATGGCGAGGCCACGACAGATGTCACCGTTGTCGGCGGCGTGTCGACCCGAATGCCGGAGAAGGGAGTGGTGAACACGCCGGTGAAGTCGGGGCCTCGGCCTGTGGAATCGATGATGATGGAGCCGTTCTGGTCGCCACGCACGAAGGAGAGGCCATCCACCGACAAATCGGACGCTGCGACTTTGTAGCTGAACACCAACTTGGTCGAATCGCCGAATGCTGCGGTTGCCGCCGCGTCGTAAACGGCAATGCCGCCGTCGTTGAGCGTGAATGTCGGCGTGCCGCCCGTGACGGTCACGGCGCTGCTCATGGCCAACGTGAATGTCACGATGTCGCCGGCTTGGATCACACCGCCGGTTGAGGAAGGGGTGATGGTTTCTCTCAAAGCGATGATGGACAACACGCTCGTCGGCTCAGACATCGCCCGGTCTCCTCAAACAGTTCCGGCTCGAAATCTGCCTGAGATTGCGTACGCGACAGGAGACCACCGGATCATGGCGGCCGGATCATCGCTTTGCATCGCTACAGAATTATGATATTATTAACATGATATCGCGCCACAACTCTCAAGACGTCGGATCGACGTCCAAGCGCTCGGCAAGGGCCGCGCACGGCAACAGATGATCTCGGTCGAGCGGCGAGGCTCTTAGGGAAAGGCTGGATACTATTCTCCGCCCGCCCCACGAAATCCCGTCGCCAGCACGTAGCGCTCCGACGAGTCTTGCCGGCTCGCCGCCGGCTTCACATGGCGCACCGTCGCAAAGTCGCGCTTGAGCTGGGCGAGCAGATCGGCGTCGGCACCGCTCTGGAACGTCTTGGCCAGGAACGTGCCGCCGGGCTTGAGCACGTCGCAGGCAAAGGCAGCCGCCGTCTCGACGAGACCGACGATGCGGAGCTGATCGGTCTTGCGGTGACCGGTGGTGTTGGCGGCCATGTCGGACATCACGACGTCCGCCTTGCCGCCGAGCATTTCCGTGAGCTTGTCGGGCGCATCATTGTCCATGAAGTCGAGCTGGGCGAAGTCGACGCCGACGATCTCCGGCATCTCCAGCAGGTCGATCGCGACGACCTTGCCCTTGCCCTCCGCGGAGCCGACACGCTTGGCGGCGATCTGGCTCCAGCCGCCGGGCGCGGCGCCGAGGTCGACCACGGCCATGCCTGATTTCAGCAGCCGGAACTTGTCGTCGATCTCGAGCAGCTTGAACGCGGCGCGCGAGCGATAGCCTGCCGCCTTTGCTTTCGCGACATAGGGATCGTTGAGCTGCCGCTCCAGCCACAGCTTCGACGACAATTTGCGCTTGCCGCCGGTCTTGACCTGGACGTGCAAGCGGCCGGTGGTGTCTTTCGCCATCTCACCAGCTCCTGAGCGCGCCGTCCTCGCGCATCATCTCGACCAGCATGCCCTCGCGGAGGCCCCGGTCGGCGACGCGCAGGCGCGGCAGTGGGAAGGCGCGCCTGATCGCATCGAGGATGGCGCAGCCGGCCAGCACGAGATCGGCGCGTTCGACGCTGATGCAGCTGTTGTTCGCGCGCTCCTCGTAGCTCATGCCGAGCAGCTTGCTGATGGTCGCGGTGATGTCGGCGTCGTTCATCCAGATGCTGTCGATGCGGCGGCGGTCGTAGCGCGGCAGGTTGAGGTGAATGCCGGCCAGCGTCGTCACCGTGCCCGAGGTGCCGAGCAGGTGCATATCCGTGAGATCGCGGCCGTGCTGTTCCGAGAACGGCGCGACGTGGTTTGCCACCTCCCGCTCCATGGCGGCGTAGATCTCCGGCGTCACATCGCGGCCGCCGAACTGTTCGGCGAGCGTGACCACGCCGTACGGGATCGACATCCAGGCTTTGATGCGCGGCTCCGGATTCTCCGGGTCCCGCTCGATCCGCACCAGCTCGGTCGAGCCGCCGCCGATGTCGAACAGGATCGCGCCCCTGCCCCGGGGATCGACCAGCGGCGAGCAGCCGAGCACGGCGAGCGCGGCCTCGGTCTCGCGGTCGATCACCTCGAGCTCGATGCCGGTCTCGGCCGCGACGCGGCTGCGGAAACCTTCGGCGTTCGAGGCGGCGCGGCAGGCTTCGGTCGCGATCAACCGCAGGCGCCGCGCCTTGCGCAGATTGATCTTGTCGCGGCAGATGCTGAGCGCGGCGATGGCGCGCTCGATGGCGGCCTCGCTGATGCACCCGGTCGCCGAAACCCCCTCGCCGAGCCGGATGATGCGCGAGAAGGAATCGACCACGCGAAAGCCGTCGTGGGTCGGACAGGCGATCAGCAGCCTGCAATTGTTGGTGCCGAGGTCCAGCGCCGCGTAGACGCCGGTTCCGACGGCCTGCGCGGGGACGGCCGGTTCGGTGGCCAACGCCACCGCCGCCATCGACCCCTCCAGCTCACCGTGCGGCACATGGCCGTCGCGGAGCCGCGTGTGGTCATTCATTACGAACTGTCTTTCCACGACCGCAAGGGGCCGATCCGGAATTGCTTTTTCGCCTGAAACATTAGCAGCGCGGCGGGGCTGCGCAACATCGCATCACATGGGACCATGTCCATTCGTGCGTTGTCGTGAACGGGTCCGTGGGCTATCTGAAAGGGGGTCCGGCCCCTCCAAGCGCCCCGCGAAATCGCGCAAATGCCGGCTTTTCAGGTCATTTCCATGCAAGAACACACCAAATCCTCCACGCTCGAAAACGCTATTGCACTGCAAAAATACGGCGTCGGGCAGCCGGTCCGCCGCAAGGAAGACGACACGCTGGTCCGCGGCAAGGGCCGCTACACCGACGATTTCAACCTGCCCGGCCAGGCCTATGCCGTGATCGTCCGCTCCACCCATGCCCATGGCGTCATCCGCGGCATCGGCATCGACGCCGCCAAGGCGATGCCGGGCGTACTGGGGGTGTGGACCGGAACCGACCTCGATGCCGCCGGCTATGGCCCCTTCACCTGCGGCCTGCCGCTGAAGAGCCGCGACGGCTCACCCCTGCTCCAGACCAACCGTCAGCCGCTCGCGACCGACAAGGTCCGCTTTGTCGGCGATCCCGTCGCCTTCGTGGTGGCGGAGACGCTGGCCCAGGCGCGCGACGCCGCCGAGGCCGTGGAGCTCGACATCGAGCCCCTGCCCGCGGTGACCGATCCCGAGGAAGCAGCAAAGCCCGGCGCGCCGCAGCTTTACGACCACATTCCTGATAACGTCGCGCTCGACTACCACTATGGCGACATGGACAAGGTCAATGCGGCCTTCGCCAGCGCCGCCCATGTCACCAGGATCGACATCGAGAACACCCGCGTCGCCGTGGTCTCGATGGAGCCGCGCGTGGGGCTCGCCTCCTACGACAAGACAACCGAGCGCTACACGCTTCAGGTGCCGACGCAGGGCGTCGCCGGCAACCGCGCCAATCTCGCCAAGAACCTGAAAGTGCCGAACGAGAAGGTGCGCATCCTCACCGCCAATGTCGGCGGCTCCTTCGGTATGAAGAACATCAACTATCCCGAATACATGTGCATCCTGTACGCGGCGAAGGAACTGGGCAAGCCGGTGAAGTGGCTGGACGAGCGCTCCACCAGCTTCCTCTCCGACAGCCACGGCCGCGCGCAGAAGATCCATGCCGAGCTGGCGCTCGATGCCGAGGGGCACTTCCTCGCGGCAAAGCTGTCCGGCTACGGCAATCTCGGCGCCTACATCACCGGCGTTGCACCGGGGCCGCTCTCGCTCAACACCGGCAAGAACTTCTCCAGCGTCTACCGCACGCCGCTGATGGGCATCGACATCAAGACGGTGCTGACCAACACCACGCTGATGGGCGCCTATCGCGGCGCCGGCCGGCCCGAGGCCAACTACTACATGGAGCGGCTGATCGACCGCGCCGCCGACGAGATGGGCATCAACCGGTTGACGATGCGCAAGCGCAACTTCATCAAGCAGAACCAGATGCCGTTCGCCGCGTCCTCCGGCGTCACTTATGACAGCGGCGACTTCCAGGCGGTTTTCAACAAGGCGCTCGAAATCTCCGACCACGAGAATTTCGCGAAGCGCAAGAAGGAAAGCAAGAAGGCCGGCAAGCTGCGCGGCATCGCGGTCGGCTCCTATCTCGAGGTCACGGCGCCGCCGAGCGTCGAGCTCGGCAAGATCGTGTTCGATCCTGATGGCACGGTGCAGCTGATCACCGGCACGCTCGATTACGGCCAGGGCCATGCCACGCCGTTCGCGCAGGTGCTGTGCGAGCAGCTCGGCGTCCCCTTCGAGAGCGTCAAGCTGGTGCAGGGCGACAGCGACATCGTCCACACCGGCAACGGCACCGGCGGTTCGCGCTCGATCACCGCGAGCGGCATGGCGATCGTGGGCGCCGCCAAGCTCGTCATCGAGAAGGGCAAGCGCGCCGCCGCGCACATGCTGGAGGCGTCCGAAGCCGACATCGAGTTCGAAGGCGGCAGTTTCACCATCGCCGGCACCGACCGCAGCATCGACATCATGGAGCTGGCGAGGAAGCTGCATGACGGCAAGGTGCCGGAGGGCGTGCCTGACTCACTCGACGTCGACCACACCAGCGAGCCGGTGCCGTCGGCCTTCCCGAACGGCTGCCATGTCGCTGAAGTGGAGATCGATCCGGACACCGGCGTGGTGCAGATCGTGCGCTACAGCGCGGTCAACGATTTCGGCACGGTGATCAACCCGATGCTGGTCGCGGGCCAGCTCCATGGCGGCGTGGTCCAGGGCATCGGCCAGGCGCTGATGGAGCACATCCGCTACGACGAGAGCGGCCAGCCGATCACGGGCTCGCTGATGGACTACGCCCTGCCCCGCGCCGAGGACGTGCCGAACATGACGGTCGGCGACCATCCGGTGCCGGCGACGACCAATCCGCTCGGCAGCAAGGGCTGCGGCGAAGCCGGCTGCGCCGGCAGCCTGTCGACGGTGGTGAACGCGGTGCTCGATGCGCTCTCCGACCACGGCATCAAGCACATCGACATGCCGCTGACCCCGGAGCGGGTGTGGCGCGCGATCCAGGATGCGAAGGGTCAGGCGGCCTAGGCGAGTTCCGCGACCGGGGGAACGCCGGGGACTTCGCCTGGCATTTCGAAAGAGATCACTTGATCGCCGTTTCGGCGGCGATCAACTCTATTCCGTCCGTGGTCTTGATCGTTAGCCGTATCTTTTCCCCGCTGCGGCCATCGGCAATCGCGGCCGAAATGCGATTTCCGTTGTTCGGATCGGCGCTCACTTCCCCGCTGAACAGAGCCGTGTCACCCTGTTTCAACGTGACAAGCAACGGGATGGCCGGTTCGATGCTGAAGAACTCGGCGACGGCGCGA